>NZ_AP048545.1:7305000-7397082 GCF_059730225.1 Pseudomonas sp. UTLPPB19802 | reverse complement strand
CCCCTCCACTCAGTTGCTCTTCACCGCGTAGTCCGGCTTCTTGTCGTTGCCCGGAATGAACGGGCTCCAGGGTTGGGCGCGGATCGGCCCTTCGGTCTGCCAGACCACGTTGAACTGACCGTCCGGCTGGATCTCGCCGATCATCACCGGCTTGTGCAGGTGGTGGTTGGTCTTGTCCATGGTCAGGGTGTAGCCCGACGGCGCGGCGAAGGTCTGGCCGGCGAGGGCCTCGCGGACCTTGTCGACATCGGTCGACTTGGCTTTTTCAACCGCCTGGGCCCACATGTGGATGCCGACGTAGGTGGCTTCCATCGGGTCGTTGGTCACTGCCTTGTCGGCGCCCGGCAGGTTTTTCTTCTTGGCGTAGGCCTTCCAGTCGGCGACGAACTTCTGGTTCACCGGATTGTTCACCGACTCGAAGTAGTTCCACGCCGCGAGGTTGCCCACCAGTGGCTTGGTGTCGATGCCGCGCAATTCTTCCTCACCTACGGAGAACGCCACCACCGGTACGTCGGTGGCCTTCAGGCCCTGGTTCGCCAGCTCCTTGTAGAACGGCACGTTGGAGTCGCCGTTGACGGTGGAAATCACCGCGGTCTTGCCGCCGGCGGAGAATTTCTTGATGTTGGCGACGATGGTCTGGTAGTCGGCATGGCCGAACGGGGTGTAGACCTCTTCGATATCCTTGTCCGCCACGCCCTTGGAGTGCAGGAACGCCCGCAGGATCTTGTTGGTGGTGCGCGGGTAGACGTAGTCGGTACCGAGCAGGAAGAAGCGCTTGGCGCCGCCGCCGTCTTCGCTCATCAGGTACTCCACCGCCGGGATCGCCTGCTGGTTCGGCGCGGCGCCGGTGTAGAAGACGTTCGGCGACATCTCTTCACCTTCGTACTGCACCGGGTAGAACAGCAGGCCGTTGAGTTCCTCGAACACCGGCAGCACCGACTTGCGCGACACCGAGGTCCAGCAACCGAACACCACCGCGACCTTGTCCTGGGTCAGTAACTGGCGGCTCTTCTCGGCGAACAGCGGCCAGTTGGAGGCCGGGTCGACCACCACCGGTTCGAGCATCTTGCCGTTGACCCCGCCCTTGGCGTTGATCTCGTCGATGGTCATCAGCGCCATGTCCTTGAGCGAAGTCTCGGAGATCGCCATGGTCCCGGACAGCGAGTGCAGGATGCCGACCTTGATGGTCTCGGCGGCCTCGACGGTCCAGGTCAGGCCCATGGCGGCAATCGATGCCGACAGGGTGAAAGCCTTGATCAAACTACGACGCTTCATGGTGCGATCTCCAGGGTCTCGATTTTTTTGGTTGGCAGATGCAGACGCTGGGAGGGGTTTTGCAAGGGCTGTGCCGAGTCGATGAAAGGGCCTTGGCTGGCGGGTTTGAGGGCGGTGTGGTCTGAACAGTTGCACCAGGCCGGGGCGGCCTGGAGGTCGCGGTGCGTGGAGGGCGCCAGATTGGTGCCCGGGTCGTCATCGTGCAGCGGCTATCGCCGGCAAGCCGGTCCCCGCAGTGACCATACAGCACGGTAGCCCGGCCGCAGACGATCCCGTGGGAGCCGGCTTGCTGGCGATAGCGCCCTTACCGGCGGCGCATCAGCCCAATGAAGAACAGGCCGCCGATGGCCGCGGTGGCGACGCCAATGGGCAGGTCCTCCGGGGCAATGAGGGTCCGCGCCGCGACATCGACCCAGATCAGGAACAGGCTGCCGAGCAGTGCCGACACCGGCAGCAGGCGGCGGTGTTCCGCGCCCACCAGGTAGCGGGCGATGTGCGGCACCATCAGCCCGACGAAACCGATCGAGCCGCTGATGGAGACCAGCACACCGGTCATCAGCGAAGCGATCAGGAACACCTTGAGGCGCACATTGCGCGCACTCAGGCCCAGGGTCACGGCGGTCTGCTCGCCGGCCATCAGCGCGTTCAGCGAGCGGGCCATGCCCAGCAGCAGGAGCAGCCCGCAGAGCACGCTCAGCGTCGGTACCAGCAGCAGTTCCCAGCGCGCCAGGCCAAGGCCGCCGAGCATCCAGAACATCACCGCGGAGCTGGCCCGGTGGTCGCCGAGAAACAGCAGCAGGTTGGCCAGCGCCATCATCACGAACGACACCGCCACCCCGCACAAGAGCAGGCGCTCACTGTCCAGTCGACCGTTGCGGCTGGCGATGGCGAGTACTGCGAGCATGCTGCCCAGCGCACCGATGAAGGCGGCGATGGGCAGGGTCAGCAGGCCGGTGATTTCCCCCACGTGCAGCACCACGATCACGGCGCCGAGGGTCGCTCCGGAGGTGACGCCGAGCAGGTGCGGGTCGGCCAGCGGGTTGCGGGTCACCGCCTGCAGCACTGCGCCGATCAGCGCCAGGCCGGCGCCGACCAGGGCGCCGAGCAGCATGCGCGGCACGCGGATCAGCCAGACGATATGTTCCTGCCCGGCATTCCACTCCACGGTACCGCTACCCAGCAGCTTGTAGGCGAGGATGCGCCACACCAGGTCCACCGGCAGCCGTGCCGGACCGAAGCCCAGCGACACCACGCAGGACACCAGCAATAGCGCGCCGAGTACCACCAGCAGCAAGGGGTAGCGGCGGCTCATCATTGCGGATGGAACGCCTTGGCCAGGGTTTCGATGGCGTGGACGTTGTCGATGCCCGGCGTTGCCTCGGCGTAGGGAATGACTACGAACCGCTTGTTGCGGATCGCGTCCACCGACTGCAGGGCCGGGTTGTTTTCAAGGAAGTGTTGCTTCTGCTCGGCAGTGATTTCGCTGTAGTCGACGATGACGATCACCTGCGGGTTTTTCTCCACCACGCTTTCCCAGTTGACCCGGGTCCAGCTGGCTTCGACGTCGTCGAGCACATTGCGCCCACCGGCCGCCTCGATCAGTGCCTGGGGCATGGCCAGGCGGCCGGAAGTCATGGCCCGGTCCTCGCCGCTGTCGTAGAGAAACACCCGTGGGCGGTCGGCCGGCAGGTTTTTCCGTACCGCGGCGACACGGGCCTGCATCTGGGCGATCAACGCTTCGGCACGGTCCTGCACGTCGAAGATCCGCCCAAGATTGCGCAGGTCGTTGTAGGTGTCGTCGAGGCTGGCGCCCGGGCGCTTCATCACGAAGGCGCAGGATTCGGTCAGCTCGTAGACGTTGATGCCCAGCGGCGCCAGGGTCTGTGGCGTGAGATCGCCGCCGACGCGCATGCCGTAGTCCCAGCCGGCGAAGAAGAAGTCGACGTTGGCGTTGAGCAGGGTTTCCACCGACGGGTACTTGGCCGCCAGTTCCGGCAGGCCGTCGAGGGTCCGGGCCATTTCCGGGGTCACGGCCTTCCAGCCGCTGATGCCGCTGTAGCCGACCATGCGCGACTTCAGGCCGAGGGCGAGCATCATCTGCGTCATGTTGATGTCGTGGCTGAGCGCGTGGCGGGGCGCTTCCTTGAAGGTCACCTCGCGGTTGCAGCTGTGGACGGTCAACGGGTAGTGCGTCGATTCGGCCAGGCTGGCCATCGAGGTGAACAGGGAACCGAGGCAGAGCGCCAGGCACGGTAATTTCATGGTTGGGTTATCCAGGTGATGCGTGGGTAGCCGCCCAGCGGGTGGTTGTCGACCAGTGCGTCGACGCCGAACACTTCGCGTAGCAGCTCACGGGTGAGCACGGTTTGCGCAGTGCCGCTGGCGACGATGCGGCCGTGATTGAGTACGTACAACCGATCGCAGAAGGCCGCGGCCAGGTTGAGGTCGTGGATGCTGGCGAGGGTGCCGATGTTCAGGCGCCTGACCAGGGTCAGCAGTTCCAGCTGGTAACGTGGGTCGAGGTGATTGGTCGGCTCGTCGAGGATCAGCAACTGCGGCTGCTGGGCCAGGGCGCGGGCGAGGATCACCCGTTGCTTTTCGCCGCCGGACAGGGTGGCGAAGGCGTGGTCCTCGAAGCCGTGCATACCGACCGATTCCAGGGCCTGGTGGATCAATTGACGGTCGAGGGCGGTTTCACCGTCGAACAGTTTTTTGTGGGGCGTGCGGCCCATGCTGACCACTTCCTCGACGGTCAGGCCGAAGGCATCGGGAAACTCCTGCAGGACCACGGCAATGCGTTGGGCGCACCAGCGTGGCGACTGTTTCCAGACGTTCTGGTGTTCCAGCAGGACCTCGCCGCTTTCCGGCTGGCTGAAGCGATAGGCGCACTTGAGCAGGCTGGTCTTGCCACTGCCGTTGGGCCCGATCAGGCCGACGAACTCACCGGCGGCCACCTGCAGGTTGGCGTCCCGCAACTGGAACGAGTGATGGCATTGGCCCTGGCCCAGGGGTGTCCAGGCCAGGTTGGCGAGGGTCAGCGAGGTCATGGGTTGTCAGTATCCAACGGGGTCTGGTGGTTGATCTCTGGTCTTGGGCACGAACTTGTGGCGAGCGGGCTTGCCCGCGTTCGGCCGCGCGGCGGCCGCAAGTCCAGCCAGCGCGTTTCGCCTGATACAGCGCGTTGGCCGGTTTTGGGGCCGCCTTGCGCCCCAGCGCGGGCAAGCCCGCTCGCCACAGAGTCCCGGTTCGGCCCAGGAGCTCCATCGAGTTCCAGTTCAGCCCAGGAACTCAGAGTCCCGGTTCAGCCTAGGAGCTCCAGGGTTCCAGCCCAGGAACTCCATCGTATCCCGCTCAAAAGGTGTAGTCCGCCGTCACGAAGAACGAGCGCGGCTGCCCCAGGATCCATTGTTGACCATCATTGTATTGGCTTTGCGCATACTGGCGGTCGAACAGATTGTTCAATTGCAGGCCCAATGTGGTGTTGCGCATGGCCTTCCACGAGAGATTCGCGTCGACCACGGTGTAGCTCGGCAACTCGGCGCTGTTGGCCAGGTCGGCATAACGGGTGTCGACGTAGCGCACACCGGCACCGGCCTGCACATCATCCGTAATCGCCTTGCTCAACCACAGGTTGGCGGTGCGCCGGGGCACGTCCACCGGACGATTGCCCTTGCGGGAAACGTAGGCGCCGTTGACCTCCTGCTGGAAATCGTCGTACTGCGCCCGCACGATGGCGGCATTGGCCTGCAACTGCCAGTCGTGGGCCAGCTTCAGGTCGAGGCTGGCTTCCAGGCCATCGGACGACTGCTGGCCGACCTGCAGCTTGTTCTGGGTATTGCTCGGATCGTCCGTCAGCAGCTTCTTCTTGACGATGTGGTAGGCCGCCAGGGTCCATTCGCCACGCTGGTCCCAGAACATCTGCTTGAGACCGATCTCACTCTGCTTCGCGGTGGACAGGTCGTACTGCTGCTGGCTCGGGCTCAGGGAGATCAGGCCACCGACGCCGTCGGTGCTGGTGGAGTACTGGCCGTAGAGCGAGGTGTCGGCAGTCATGGCGTACACCAGGCCGACTTTCCAGTTGCTGCCCACCAGGCTCTTGTCGCTATCGCTGCCGTCGACCAGGTTATCGCGGTCGATGTGCACGAAGTCCCGGCGTACACCGGTCACCAGCGACCACTGTTCATTCAGTTGGATACGGTTTTCGGCGAAGACCGAGAACTGGCGCGTGGTGCTCTTGAATTGGTCGCGGTAGGGACTGGCGCTCTCGAAAGCGCCGGGTGTCGGGTGCTCGATATCGATCGGCTGACCGGCCGGCAGCAGGTCATCAAACGGCGAGTTGCTGGCCAGCTTGAAGCGGATGCGGTTGAAATCCACCCCGGTCAGGGTCTGGCTGTCGAGGCCGAACAGGCTGTGCTTGAAGGTGAAGGTCTGGCGGTCGCCGACCTGTTCCTGGTTGTGGCCGATGCCAAGGAAACCACTTCTGAGCAATTGCTGGCTGCTGCTGTTGAAACCGTAGTTCTCGGCGTTCTGCCAGCGGCGCTGGGCCTTGAGGTAATACAGCTCGTTGTTCGAGCTGATGCTGTCGGAGATCTGCCATTCGGTGGTCAGGCGTGTCCACTGGTCGTTGTAGTGCTGGGTGTTGTTGCCGACGTTGTAGTTCCGGTCGCGCAGGTGGCTCTGGTAGTGGCCGTTGATCAGCGGCACGCCGAAATAGTTCATCGGCTGCTGGTCGCCGTAGTCGTGGGCCAGGGTGAACACCAGGCTGTCATTGGCCTGCCAGCGCAGGACGGCGCTGACGAAGTCGCTGGCGGAGTCGCCGCGATCGATCCAGCCATTGCTGCGCAGGCGGTTGAGGTTGATCCGGTAGCTGAGGTTGTCGGTCAGCGAGCCACCGCTGTCGAAGGCTTGCTGCTGGCTGTCATGGGAGCCGTAGCCAAGGCGCAGGTGGTTTTCGATCTCGCCTTCGAACGGTTTTTTCGGGATGGTATTGATCACCGCCCCCGTGGCGCCTTCGCCATACAGCACCGAGGCTGGGCCGCGCAAAACATCCACGCGCTCCACCGCCCAGGTGTCCACCGGGAAGGTCACGGTGCCCATGCCGGTGTACATCCGGTTGCCATCGTACAGTTGCATCACCGAGCTTTGGCCGGTAAAGCCGCGGGCCTGCAGCGAGGTACCGCCATCGCCCGGAGTGCCGGTGCGACTGATCCCGGTGCTGCGTGAAACCGCATCCTGCACGCTGGCGTCACCGCGCTGGCGAATGCGTTCACCGCTCAGGCTTTCGGTGCTGGCCGGGGTTTCCAGGGCGCTGAGCCCCAGGCGCGAGCCGGCGCTGGTCGGAGTCTTCAGGTCGATGCTGTCGTGGTCGACGGCGGGCGCGGTGATGGTGCCGGTGGGCAGGGTCAGCGTGGCATCCGCCTGGGCGTGGTTGAACGCCAGCAGGCAGAGGCCGGACAGGAAATACTTGTTCATCGGGGCAGTGAGTCGCTTTTCTTCGGAGAGTCCCCGCAGCTTGTGGCTGCGGGTCGGGAGGCTTGCGATATTGTTATATTATAACAATATCCGATTGCAAGCGCATAGCTTCCAAAGTCTATAGATCTCTCTATATCAGAGCATCTCACGTTCCTCAGGCTGGTGGTGAGTTCGGTTCATGTTGGCGACCCAGCCGCGACAACAGCAGTTTGTCGAGCAGCCAGACCACGACCAGCGACGCCCCTACCAGCGGGAACAGGATCGCCAGTACCAGCATGACCAGGATCGCGCTCTTCCAGCGCGGCAGGTCGTGACGCAGCGGCGGCACGCCCAGGCTGCCCTGGGGACGGCGTTTCCACCACATCACCAGGCCGCTGACCGAACCGAGCAGGATCATCAGGCAGATCAGCAGGATCACGATCTGGTTGATCGGCCCGAACAGCTTGCCTTCGTGCAGCATCACGCCCATTTCCGTGGCCCGGGCGACGTTGCCGTATTGCTGCCAGCGCACATCGGCGAGGACCGTGCCGGTGTACTGGTCGACATGCAGGGTGGCATCGTTGCGCGGGTCGTCGGCGAACACGGCGATGGTGAAGACGCCTTCGGCGGTGGTTGGCAGGGTGATGCTGTAGCCGGGCTCTACCTGGCGTGCAGTGGCGATGTCGACCACCTGTTGCAGCGTGACGCCCGGAGCCGCGGGGCCGGCCGAGTGGCCGCCATGATGCATGTGTTCGGCATGATCACCGGACATCGGCATCGGCGTGTTCTCCACGGCCCACGGCACGGTCTGGCGCGCCGCCGTGTTCAGGCTGCGGGCCTCGACGTCGGACTTGGGCATGTTGTTCCACATCGGGTCGGGGAATCTGTTCCAGACTTCGGCGTACTGCTTGCCCCAGAAGCCGGTCCAGGTCATGCCGCTGAGCAGCATCAATAGCAGCAGGATCGAGCCCCAGAAGCCGCTCACCGCATGCAGGTCACGCCACAGCAGGCGGCCCCGGGCGCTCAGTCGCGGCCAGAGTACGCCAGCCGAAGAGCGGCCGCGCGGCCACCACAGGTAGACCCCGGACACCACCAGCATCACGCCCCAGCCGGCGGCCAGTTCCACCAGGCGATCGCCGACGGTGCCGATCATCAGCTCGCCGTGCAGGGCGCGGGCGACGGCTTGCAGGTTGAGCTTGGCATCCTGCTCGCCGAGCACGTTGCCCCGATAGGGGTCGATGAATATGTTGAGTTCCCGGCCATCCTGGATCACCACGAACTGCGCGCTGCGTCCGGTGGCAGGTGGCGGCAGGTATTGCTTGATCCGGCCCTGTGGATAAGTGGCGTGGATGCGTTGCAGCTGCTCATCGGCGCTGATCAGGTGATGGCCTGGCTCGACTTTCAGCAGGTTACCGTACATCAGCGGGTCGAGCTGCGGCTTGAACAGGTAGATGATCCCGGTCAGGGCCAGCAGGATCATGAACGGGGCGACGAACAGCCCGGCGTAGAAATGCCAGCGCCAGGCCAGGTTGTAGAACGAAATTTTCGGTTGGCTCATCAGGAGCGCTCCGCAAGGCTTGATTTATTTGAGTGCGAAACCTTGTGGGAACCGGCTCGCTGGCGATCCGTCGCAAGCGGCCATCCGATGCATGGATGGCGCTCGTGCGGGAAGCTATCGCCAGCAAGCCGGCTCCCACAGAGGGGAGTCGGTGGTGCTTTTTAGAAAGCCATGTCCACCTTGGTCCAGAAGGTCCTGCCCGGTTCGTTGATCGCCTGTGGATCGTTGGCCGGGTAGCCGAAGCCGGCGTTCCCTGCCAGGTTCAGGTGTTCGGCATAGGCCTTGTTGAACAGGTTGTCGACTCCGGTGCTGATTTTCACGTGCTTGTTGATCCGGTACGCGCCATTGAGAGAGAACACGCCGAAGCCGGCACTTTTCGAGAAGTCCTTGCCGGCCACGTTGCCCTTGTTCTGGTCGATGCGGTTCTGCGCCGCCACCACACGCCACAAGGCGCCGGCACTCCAGTCGTCCTCGCTGTAGGTCAGGCCGAAACGACTGTCGAGTGGCGGGATCTGCGGCAGGGCCTTGCCATCGCTGGTGTTCTTGCCCCAGGCATAGGCCAGGGTAGCGTCGGCTTTCCAGTTCGAGGTCAGCTGGTAGGCCGCACCCAGTTCGCCGCCCATGATCCGGGCGTCGACGTTCTGCGCCTGGGAGGTCATGCCCATCATGCCTGGTTGGTAGTTGAACAGGATGAAGTCACGCACCTGGCCGACATAGCCCGAAGCCCAGGCTTCCAGGTCGGCGCTCTTGTATTGCACGCCGAAGTCCAGTTGCGTGGTTTTCTCCGGCTTGATCGCATCGAAGGCATTGAGCGAGCCGTTCGGGCCGCTGTCCGGCGAGAACAGCTCCCAGTAGTCCGGGAAGCGTTCGGCGTGGCCCAGACCAGCATAGAAGGTGGCGGGAGTCTCGGCCAGGTCATGTTCATAACGGACGAAACCGCTGGGCAGGGTATCGGCCCGGGTGTCGTTGGCGGTCGGGTTCGCCCGCGCGCTCATGCCGGAACCGAGGGTTTGGCGAAAGTCCCGCGCCGAGGCACGGTCCAGGCGTGCGCCGCTGATCAGGCGATCGCGTTCGGCGGCGTACCAGGTCAGCTCGCCGAACACGCCGTAGTTGTGGAAGTCGGCGTCCTTGGTCCGTGGCAGGTCCTTGTAGGTGTCGATGCCCATGCTGCTGCGCTGGCGATGTTCGTTGGTCTGGGCGTCGAGGCCGCCGACCAGTTGCCAGTCGGCCCAGTGCCAGGTGGCCTTGATCCGCGCGCCGAGGGTCCGCCGGTCAACGTTGGAGGCCATGGGCCCGGCCATCATCCCGGTGCCGGACGGCTGGCGCAGCGTGTAGTTATCCATCACGTGGTCGGCGTAGTTGTAGTAGACCTGGGCTTCGAGCTTGTCGAGCACCTCGCCGAGGTTCGACTTTTCGAAGCGCAGGCCGAGGCTTTCGCGCTTGAACTGTGAGCCGTCCATGCCGCGCCCGGCGTAGCGCGCCTCGCCGTCGCCCTTGCCGGCGGTGAGTTCGAGCAGGGTGTCGGCGTCCGGGGTCCAGCCGAGGGCGACGTCACCGTTCCACTTGTCGTAGCGCGAGGGCACGGTGTCGTTGTGGCCGTCGTTGTAGTCATCGGAATGGGCCTGGTTGCCGATCGCCCGGATGTAGCCCTGCGGGCCACCCACGGCGGCATCCACCAGCTTGTCGAAGCGGCCGTTGGAGCCGGCGAGGACGCTGGCGTTGATCCGGCTGCCGAGTTCGCCGAAGTGCTCCGGCTCGCGGTCGAACAGGATGGTCCCGGCGGAGGCGCCCGGCCCCCAGAGCACGGTCTGCGGGCCCTTGATCACGGTCAGCTTGTCGTAGGTTTCCGGCGAGATGTAGGAGGTCGGCGCATCCATCCGCCCCGGACAGGCGCCGAGCATCATGCTGCCGTTGGTGAGGATGTTCAGGCGCGAGCCGAACATCCCGCGCAGCACCGGGTCGCCGTTGGTGCCGCCATTGCGTACCAGGGCGAAGCCGGGGATGGTCTTGAGGTAGTCGCCGCCATCGCTGGCGGGTACCGGCTGCCGCGGCTCCTTGGGGTTGGTGATGACTGTCAGCGGCGAGCTGGGAGCGACGGCAGTGATCACCGTCGGGCTGATTTCCTGGGCATGTTGCTCATGCTCGTCGGGTGCATCGGCGGCGAACACGGCGGGCGCCAGCAGAGCCCCGCACATGAGTGCAGTGGCTTGGCGCAGGCTCAGGCGCAGCGCGTTGGGGACGAAAGGAGTGGCCGCCCGCGGAGCGCGCAGGCGAGTTTTTGCAGTGGACATAAGCGTTCCATCATTCAAGCGAATACAACACGGCCACCGCGCCGTGTTTGCTACAGGGCGGTCGGGCCGAGTGAGAGAGAGCTCGTTGCCTGATGGAAAGTCGGCGGCGCGCGGGTTCGGGCGCCGGGGAAAATGCTCTGCCGGGCATGGCCCAGGCGGATTCTCGAGTCGACCGTGGGGACCGGTCGCGGGCCGTCGAGGGCGGCGAAACTCAGGGTCTGGGGTAGCGCCGGGCAACTGAACAACAGGCTGCAGTAGCCACATTTTTCCCACAGCGCGTGATGCTCGGCGCTATTGCCATGCTGCTCGCCCGAGCCTTCTGCGGCCGGTGTGGCGTGGTGGCCGGGCATGTCCATGGGCATTTGCATGTCCATGTTCATTGCCATCGACATGGCGTGCTGATCCATCGGCATCGCCTGGGAAATCAGCGGACCGATAAAGATCATCAACATGGCGAACAGGCTCAGCCAACTGCCGCGCGCCTGGGTGCGGGAGTGGCTGGATCTGTTGCGGCAAGCGCGCATTGCGTGCAACGGGCCCGAAGGTTACTGGGCGTGCATGTGCATCTTGTCCATGGTCGCGGCGGGCGGCTGGCGTTGTACCGCGACTTCGACGGTGACGGCGCCGGCCTTCTCGAAGTGCAGGGTCAGCGGGAAGTGCTTGCCGTCCTGCAGCAGGCTGCGATCGCGCAGGTCGAGCAGCATCACGTGATAGGCCATGGGCGCGAACTTCACCTCGCCCTTGGCGGGAATGACCACGTCCGGCACCTGCTGCATTTTCATCAGGTTCGCCTGCATCACATGCTCGTGCAGTTCGGCCTTGCCGGCGATGGGGCTGTCGACGCCGGTCAGGCGGTCAGCCGTCATGCCCTGGTTCTGCAGGGTGAAGTAGGCGGCCACGGTGGGCGCATTGGGTGGCAGTTCCTGGGACCACGGGTGGTCGATCCGTAACTCGCCGACGGTGAATTCATGGGCATCGGCAAAGCCGACAGGCAGCAGCAAGGCGGCCAGGAGCAGGGCATTCTTGAGCATGGGAGTTCTCCATAACGATTCAAAACGCAAAGGGTTGCGAATACGAATCAGGCGATTGGAGAGGCTCGGGGATTGAGTGAGGGCCACTGCTGGCGCGGTGTCGGCGAGTCGACACGGAGTGCGACCTGAGGTGGGCCGCTTTCGACCTGTGCGAGTGCCAGTTGCGGGATGTGTCCGGGCAAGGCCACGAGCGGCGCGGAGCCGGAGCAGCACCAGCAATGCTGCATGTTGGAGTGATCATCGCCCTGTGGGGCCTTTTGCTCCAGCTTGCTGATGACGGTGGCGACCAGCTTGGTGCCGCTGGCCGAACAGAAACTGCCCCAGAGCAGTTGCTCGGAAACGGAACGGTCCGAGGCGGATGCCATGGCTCCGGAGATCGGCATGGCAAGCAGATTGAACAGCACTGCAAAGCAGGCGATCCAGGTAGCTGCGGCGAGCCGTTGTCGGGACATGGAAGAGTTTCCGTCGGATGTTTCAAACCGGTGGGTTATTTAGCCTGAACGTCCTGCATAAGTAAAAGCACGGGCTGCGGTGAAAGGTCGCAAGACGGTGTCGGTTTTCTATCGCAAGCGTTTTCGGCAAGCGTAGCAGTGCCGGTTTGATAGCGTTGCCGATCAGTTGAGCGGAACGCTGTGTACCTCGATGTTGACGCCCAGTGCGAGGCGGATGACGGCAAAGATCGCGGCCAGGTTATCCATGCTGGGATTGCCGTTGGCTGACAGCATGCGATGCAGGCTCTTGCTGGGTTTGTCGGTTTCCCGCGCGAGCCCTTCGAAGCCCACCGTGGCGTTGACCAGGTCGCGCAGGATGATCCGGGCCATTTCCGGCTCGCCATTGAGAAACAGGCTGGCCGCTTCATCGAGCAGCGCCTCGGCGAAAGCCGGGTCGCGTTGTGCCCGCTCGGCGATGGTTTGTTTGAAGCTGCGGCTCAGTGCCATGGGGTCTACCTCGTTTGCGGTTCTGTGCGTCTGCGACGTTTGTATTCTTCAACCAACTGTCTGGCTTGCTGGATGTCTCTTTTCTGTGTGGACTTGTCGCCGCCGCCAAACAGGATGATCAAGCGCATGCCTTCGCGCATCAGGTAGATGCGGTAGCCAGGCCCCCAGTCGATGCGGTATTCCCCGAGGCCATCGAACCATTTGATGTTCGAAGTATTACCCATCTCCAGTCGGAGCAGGGCGGTGGAAACCTTGGCGGCCGCTTGCACATCCAGTGAAGAGAACCAACGTTCGAACGGGTTGAAGTGGTTGTCCCGCACATATTCTTCGAGGTCGATCATCCCTGCTCTCAAAGTAACAAATAGGTTACTATTTTGACAAGCAGGGATCGTGATGTATTACAGGGCCGTTGCCAAGGCGGCAAGTGTTTCCTCGAGCGTCTGGAACTCCCGGTCCACTGCCGGCAGCGGGGGGCGCTTGAGAATCAGTACCGGCACCGAGCGTTCCCGGGCCACCTGCAACTTCGGTTCGGTGGCGCCGCTGCCGCTGTTCTTGCTGATCAGCACGTCGATGGCACGCTGTTCGAACAGGGCTCGTTCGTCTTGCAGATGAAACGGGCCGCGGGCGCCGATCACTTCGCAGCGGTCGTTACCGGGGTAGGGATCGAGGGCCCGCAGGGTCCAGAATTGACCCTCGGGAATCTCATCCAGATGTTGCAGGGGCTCGCGGCCCAGGGTGAACAACGGTCGGTGGAACGGCTTCAGGGCTTCGACCAGTTCGGTCCAATCCGTGACTTCCCGCCAGTCGTCAGCGGGTTCGGCGACCCAGGCCGGGCGGCGCAGGGCCCAGCAGGGAATACCGGCCGATTGTGCCGCCGCTGCCGCATTGCGGCTGATCTGTGCGGCGTAGGGGTGGGTGGCATCGAGCAGCAGGTCGATGGCCTGCTCACGGATGAACTGCGCCAGGCCTTCGGCCCCACCGTAGCCGCCAACCCGTACCTCGCAGCGCAGGTCGGTGGGAACCCGGCCGACGCCGGCGAGGCTGTAGATATGCTGTGGCCCCAGCGTGCGGGCCAGCGCCAGGGCTTCGGTGACGCCGCCGAGCAACAGCAGGCGCTTGATGGGTTTGTTCATTGAAACGCTCCGGCGTGGCCGACGATGCCGCCCTGGCGGTCGATGGCGAACACTTCCACCTGCACCTGGGTCGGGACTACGCTGCGGGCGAAGTCCAGGGCGTGTTGGCAGACCGCATCACCCAGGGCAATGCCGGCGGCGCTGGCCATCGCCAGCGCCTGCTGGCTGGTGTTGGCCTGGCGAATGGCCTCTTGCAGGGCGTCGTCGGCACCCACGGCGGCGGCCCACTCGGCCAGTTGTGGCAGGTCGATGCTCGAATGCCGGCTGTGCAGATCCATGTGCCCCGCCGCCAGCTTGCTGATCTTGCCGAAGCCGCCACACAGGCTCAACTTATCCACAGGCACCTTGCGCAGGTGCTTGAGCACGGCGCCGACGAAGTCGCCCATTTCGATCAGGGCGATCTCCGGCAGGTCATAGACACGACGCATGGTGTCTTCGCTGGCGTTGCCGGTGCAGGCGGCGATATGCAGGTAGCCGTTGGTCTTGGCGACGTCGATGCCCTGATGGATCGAGGCGATGTAGGCCGAACAGGAAAACGGCCGGACGATACCGCTGGTGCCAAGAATCGACAGACCACCAAGAATACCCAGGCGTGGGTTCATGGTTTTCAGCGCCAGGGCCTCGCCGCCCTCGACGTTGACCGTTACCGAGAAACCGCCGCTGTAGCCATGCTCGGCCGCCAGTTGCAGCAGGTGATCGCTGATCATCTTGCGCGGTACCGGGTTGATCGCCGGTTCGCCGACGGCCAGGACCAGGCCGGGGCGGGTGACGGTGCCGACGCCGCTGCCGGCATGGAAGCGTACGCCGGGTTCGCTGGTCAGGTGTACGCGGGAATAGAGCAGGGCACCATGGGTGACATCCGGGTCGTCGCCGGCATCCTTGAGGGTGCCGGCCTCGGCGCCGTCCTCGTGCAGGCGGCAGAACTCCAGGCGCATCTCGACCTGCTTGCCCTTGGGCAGGATGATCTGCACGGCATCGTGGCTGACCCCACCCAACAGCAGGCGTGCCGCGGCCAACGCGGTGGCGGTGGCGCAACTGCCGGTGGTCAGGCCGCTGCGCAGGGGAGCGGGTTGTTCGGCGGTTTCGTCACGCATGGGGTCGTGCTCTGGTTCCAGGCTGGGTGGGACTCAAGGTTTCACCACCTCGAGCAGGGTGATCGGCAACGCCTGGCGCCAGGTGTCGAAATCGCCCAGCGGTTGGGCCTGGGCGACATGGATGCGGGTCAACTCGCCGCCATGGGTCTGCCGCCAGTTCATCAGCAGCAGTTCGCTCTGCAGGGTCACGGCATTGGCCACCAGCCGTCCGCCGGGCTTGAGCTGGGCCCAGCAGGTTTCCAGCACGCCGGGAACGGTCACGCCGCCGCCGATGAAGATCGCGTCCGGCTGCTCCAGCCCTTCCAGGGCCTGTGGCGCGTTGCCGCGAACCAGGCGCAGGCCGGGGACGCCAAGGGCATCGCGGTTGTGTTCGATCAATTGCTGGCGGCCCGCATTCGCTTCAATGGCAATCGCCCGGCAGGAAGGGTGGGCGCGCATCCACTCGATGCCGATGGAGCCGCTGCCCGCGCCGACATCCCAGAGCAGTTCGCCGGGAACCGGCGCGAGGCGGGCGAGGGTGATGGCGCGGACATCGCGCTTGGTCAGTTGACCGTCATGCTCGAACGCGGAATCCGGCAGCCCGCCAATGCGCGACAGGCGCGGCGTGGCCGGGTCGGCCTGGCATTCGATGGCGACCAGGTTGAGACGGGCGAACGGTTGCTCCTGCCAGTCCAGGGCAATGCACTCGATGCGCCGCTCAAGCGGCCCGCCGAGGTGTTCCAGCACACTGATGCGGCTGGGACCGAAGCCGCGCTCGCGCAACAGCGCGGCAATGGCGGCGGGGCTGTGCTCGTCATTGCTCAGCACCAGCAGGCGTAACCCCGTGTGCAGTTGCGCGCTGAGTGCCGCGACGGGACGGGCGACCACCGACAGGCACACCACCTCCTGCAACGCCCAGCCCAGTCGGGCGGCGGCCAGTGAATAGGCGGAAGGAGCGGGCAGTACGCGCATTTCCTGCGGTTCGACCTGGCGCGACAGGCTGGCGCCGACGCCGAACAACATCGGATCGCCGCTGGCCAGCACGCACACCGGCGTGCCGCGCAGGGCCAGTACCGGCTCGATGGAGAACGGGCTCGGCCAGGCCAGGCGCTCGGCCGTCACGCTGGCGGGCAGCAGGTCCAGCTGGCGCTGCCCGCCGAACACCCGTGCCGCGCCCAGCAGTGCCTGCCGGGCGTTTTCGCCCAGGCCACCGACGCCGTCTTCACCGATTCCCACTACTGTCAGCCAGAGCGCCATCTAAAATCCTCAAAACGCAGCTGTTCCGACGGGCAGTCTTTTCATGCCGTCAGACAAAGCAGGCATAATACCGCGCCTTCGATGGCGAAACGCCTTTCGATGACCACGAGCACTTTCCCTGACTGCCGGTTGCCCCTTGAACGAACACCCGCTTGCCAACGCTGTCCGCCCCTCGGCTTGTCCGGGGTTGCTGCGTATCGTCCCGGCGCTGGATGGCGGTATCTGTCGGATCAAGCTGGCCGGCGGAGTGATCAGTGCCGACCAGGCCCTGGCGGTGGCCGAGGCCGCCGAGCGTCATGCCGGTGGGATGATCGAGGCGACCAACCGTTCCAATCTGCAGATTCGCGGGATCGGTACGGCGCATGAGGCGCTGATCGACCGTTTGCTGGCGGCCGGCCTTGGGCCGACCACAGGGGCCGGGATGTCTCGGGCCAGTGGTGCGGACGATGTGCGCAACCTGATGCTCAGCCCGAGTGCCGGCATCGATTCGCGGCTGCTGGTCGATACGCGTCCGTTGGCTGCGCAGATTCTTGCCAGCCTGCAGGGCCAGTCGCGCTTCCATGAGTTGTCGGCCAAGTTTGCCATCCAGCTCGACGGCGGCGAGGCCCTGGCGATGCTCGAGCATCCCCATGACCTGTGGTTGTCGGCCCTGCTGATCGAGGACCGTCCCTACCTGGCCTTCGGTCTCGCCGGCTGTCCTGCCCATGACGCGCCTCTGGCGGCAGTGCCTCTGGAGCAGGGACACGCCCTGGTGATGGCGGTGCTTGAGTTGTTCCTCGATCTCGCTCGTCCCGAGCAGACACGCATGCGCCATCTGTTGGCCGAAGTGCCGACCGAGACGCTCCTGGCGCACCTGGCTGCACGCCTCGGCAGCGAGCCGACGAGCGTTGGCGATTGGCGCCGGCCGGCTGCCACCGACTTGCTGCATATCGGCACTTATCCACAACGACAGCCGGATCGGGTCTATGTCGGCGCCGTGTTCCCCCTGGGCCGTCTCGACGCGGCCATGCTCACGGGCGTGGCCCGGCTGGCGCAGCAATACGGTGACGGCAGCCTGCGGCTGACGCCCTGGCAGAGCCTGCTGCTGCCCGGCATCCTTGCGCAGAACGCCGGCCACGTCACCGCTCTACTGCAACAGCTCGGGCTGCTCTGCGCGGCCGATCAGCCGCTGGCGCGGCTTATCGCCTGCACCGGTTCCGCCGGCTGCGCCAAGGGCCTGGCCGATACCAAGAGCGACGCCCGGCGCCTGGCGACATTGCTGCTGGAGCAGCCACAGGGCGTGCACCTGTCCGGCTGCCAGCGTTCCTGCGCGGCAGCCCATGTGGCGCCGGCGACGCTGTTGGCGGTCAGCCCAGGCCACTACGACCTCTATTTTCGCGATGCAGCCCAGCCCGGCTTCGGCCTGCTGCACGCGCGCAACCTTACTATTGATGCGGCGGGCGCCTTGCTTGAGGCCCGCTCACGGAGCAACACCGATGATTGATTACATCCGCGATGGTCAGGAGATCTATCGCAACTCCTTCGCGATCATTCGCGCGGAAGCGAACCTGGCACGTATTCCAGCCGACCTGGAGAAACTGGCTGTACGGGTGATCCATGCCTGCGGCATGGTCGACGCCATCGATGGCCTGCAATTCTCGCCGGGCGCCGGCCAGGCCGGGCGCGAGGCGTTGGCCGCTGGTGCGCCGATTCTCTGCGATGCGCGGATGGTCTCCGAAGGCATCACCCGTGCCCGCCTGCCGGCCAACAACCCGGTGATCTGTACCCTGCGCGACGAGCGCGTGCCGGCCATGGCGCAGGAGGTGGGCAACACCCGTTCGGCGGTGGCCCTGGAATTGTGGCGACCGCATCTGGAAGGCAGCGTGGTGGTGATCGGCAATGCGCCGACGTCGCTGTTCTACCTGCTGGAAATGCTCGATGCCGGTGCGCCGAAACCGGCGCTGATCCTCGGTTTCCCGGTGGGTTTCGTCGGGGCCGCCGAGTCCAAGGCGATGCTCGCCGCCGATAGCCGTGGCGTGCCGTTCGTGATCATGCAGGGCCGCCTGGGTGGCAGTGCCATGGCCGCCGCTGCCGTCAATGCCCTCGCCACGGAGGTGGAATGATGCAGCAGCCTGGACGTCTGATCGGCCTCGGCGTGGGACCGGGTGATCCGGAACTGATCACCGTGAAGGCGCTGCGCCTGCTGCGCGAATCGCCGGTGGTGGCGTACTTCGTCGCCAAGGGCAAGAAGGGCAATGCCTTCGGTATCATCGAGGGCCATCTGCAGCAGGCCCAGACCCTGCTGCCGCTGGTCTATCCGGTGACCACCGAAGCCCTGCCGGCGCCGCTGTCCTACGAGCAGGTGATCAGCGACTTCTACGACGAAGCCAGCCTGGAGGTGGCCGCGCACCTGGACGCCGGTCGCGACGTGGCGGTGATCTGCGAAGGCGACCCGTTCTTCTACGGCTCCTACATGTACCTGCACGACCGCCTGGCCGATCGCTACGAAGCCCAGGTTATCCCCGGCGTCTGCTCGATGCTCGGTGGCGCCTCGGTGCTCGGCGTGCCGCTGGTGTATCGCAACCAGAGCCTGTCGGTGCTCTCCGGCGTGTTGCCCCACGATGACCTCAAGCGCCGCTTGGGCGATGCCGATGCGGCGGTGGTGATGAAGCTGGGCCGCAATTTTCCCAAGGTTCGCCAGGTCCTGGAAGAGCTGGGGTTGGCCGGTCGCGCCCTGTATGTCGAGCGCGCGACCATGGCCAACCAGAAGATCGTCCCGCTCGATGAAGTGGATCCGATGTCCTCGCCGTATTTCTCGCTGATCATCGTGCCCGGCGAACGGTGGCAGGGATGAGTCGCCCGGCACCGGCCATTGTCATTCTCGGCAATGGCAGCCTGGCGACCGCGCGCCGGCTTCAGCAGATCTACCCGGATGCCCTGGTCCATGGCCTGGCCGAACGGGTCGAGGGCGCGGACCGCACCTACAACGAGTTCGGCGCCACCTTGCGCCAGCTCTACCAGCAGGACACGCCGATCATTGCCCTGTGCGCGGCCGGGATCGTCATCCGCAGCCTGGCGCCGGTGTTGCTGGAGAAGGGCGCCGAGCCGCCGGTGCTGGCGGTGGCCGAGGACGGTAGCGCGGTGGTGCCGTTGCTGGGCGGACTGGGCGGTGTCAACGTCATGGCCCGTGAAATGGCGGCAGGCCTCGGCGTGGCTCCGGCCATCACCACCAGTGGCGAGTTGCGTTTTGGCACCTGCCTGCTCAATCCGCCGAGCGGTTATGCCCTGGCGGATCTGGAGCTGGGCAAGCGTTTCGTTTCGGACCTGCTGGCCGGCGAGCGCGTACGGATTGAAGGTGACGCGCCCTGGCTGGCCGAGGCGCGCCTGCCGGAAGACCAGGGCGCGAGGCTGTCGATCCACGTGGGCAGTGCCGAGCGCGTGCCGGCGGCGGACGAGTTGCTGATCTATCCACGCTGCGTGCTGGCGGCGGTTTCCGCGGAGCTGCCGGAGCTGGTCGAGCGCGTTCGATCGGCGCTGCAGGGCGCCGGAATTGCGCAACAATCCCTGGCCTGCCTGCTGGCCGCAGACACACAGATGGCCAGTCCGGCCTTGCAGGAGGCCGCCGCACAGCTGGGCGTGCCGCTGCGTTTCGTCGCTGCGGGTGTGGGGGAGGAAGAGCTGGCGCGACAGGCCGTACCTGGCGCTTCATCGCTGCACGCCAGCGCGGGGATGGCACTCGCTGTCGCCGCCCAGCCGCTGGATCCGCAACAGATCGGGCGACCCCGTGGACGCCTGGCCGTGATCGGCCTCGGCCCGGGTGCCGCCGAACTGATGGTACCCGCCGTCAGGGCCGAGCTGGACCGGGCCAACGATGTGCTCGGTTACGAGACCTACGTGCGCATGGCCGGCCCGTTCCGGCCTGATCAGGTGCTGCACTGCACCGACAATCGCGAGGAAATGCAGCGCGCCCGCCATGCCTTCGAACTGGCGGCCACCGGCCGTTCGGTGGTGGTGGTGTCGTCCGGCGATCCGGGGGTGTTCGCCATGGCGGCGGCGGTACTCGAAGCCTTGCACGAGTCCGTTGATCCCATCTGGCACGGGGTCGAACTGGAGATCCTGCCCGGGGTTTCCGCCTCGCTGGCCACTGCCGCCCAGGCCGGGGCGCCGTTGGGGCATGACTTCTGCGTGATGTCGCTGTCGGACAACCTCAAGCCGTGGACGATCATCGAAAAACGTCTCGACCTCGCGGCCGAGGCCGACCTGGCGCTGGCGTTCTACAACCCGATTTCCCGTTCCCGCCCGTGGCAGTTGGGCCGGGCGCTGGAAATCGTCGGCCAACATCGCACGGCGCAGACGCCGGTGGTGCTGGGGCGCGATATCGGCCGGCCGGGACAGACGCTGCGGGTGACCACCCTGGGCGACCTGACCCCGGACCAGGTGGACATGCGCACCATGGTCATCATCGGTTCGTCGACTACCTGCGTATTCCCCCGCGCCGAGGGTGGCGAGTGGGTCTACACGCCGCGCTGGTACGGTGAGAAGCCGGGTTCCTGACCCGTTGTTTCACGGCACCAGGTAGCCGCGCACACCGGTAAAGATGATCTGCGCCGCCAGGGCGCAGACGAACAGCCCCATCAGCCGGCTGACGATCTGCAGGCCCTGGTCGCCAAGGATCCGTTCGATACGGTTCGACAGGTACAGCACCACGCCGACGGTGAAGCTCGCCAAGGTGATACTGACGATCGCGGTGAGCTTGTCGTCCCAGTGCGGCTGGCTCACGCCCATCACCAGCAGGGCGCCAATGGTGCCGGGGCCGACCGTCAGCGGGATGGTCAGCGGCACGATGGTCACGTCCTGCTGCACGTTGTCGCTCTGCACCGCCGACTTGCCCTGAGCCATGCCCAGCGCCGAGATGAACAGCACGCTGCCCGCCCCGATGCGAAAGGCATCGACGGTGATGCCGAAGACGCTGAAGATCACGCGCCCGAAGAGATACAGCAGCACGCTGGACACCAGCGTGGCGAGGGCGACTTTCCAGGCCAGGCGGCGGCGCTCCTTGCTGGAGTAGCCGCGGGTCAGGCTGATGAAGCAGGACAGGACGAAGAACGGGCTGTAGAGCACCAGCATCTTCAGGTAAACACTGAACAACACGTGGAGCATGGTCTGAGCTCGAACGGGGGAGGGCCTGGGCAGTCTATCAGGTTGGCTCAGGAGGTGGTCTGTTCCCGCACCTGCTGGATGTCGCGTTGGGCGACCCAGTGCTCGACCAGTTCACGCAGTTGCGAAAGCTCCACGGGCTTGGCCATGTGGCCGTCCATGCCGGCCTGGCGCGCCCGTTCCTTGTGCTCGCTGAGGATATGCGCGGTCAGGGCCACTACCGGCGTGCGGACCCGCTGGTTGCCGACTTCCCAGGCGCGCAGTTGCTGGGTGGCGGAGAATCCGTCGAGCACCGGCATCTCGCAGTCCATCAGCACCAGGTCGTAGCGCTGGGCCTTCATGGCCCGCAGGGCCTCCTCGCCATTGCTCGCGGTGTCGGGCTGCAGGTTGAGCTTGCCGAGCATGCCGCGGATGACCTTGGTGGAAATGCTGTTGTCCTCGGCCACCAGGATGCGGAAATCGCTGGGCACCGTGACCGCCGGCGTGACCATTGTGCCCAGCGGCGAGGCCACGACCTGGCCCTTGCCGCGCTGGGTCAGCTCGTCCGCCAGGGTGGTCTTGAGCGTGTAGCCGGCCACTGGCTTGGCGAGAATGCGCTTGATGCCGGCATTGCGTGCAATGATCTTGCTCGGCGCATTGCTGATGCCGGTCAGCATGACCAGCAGGATGTCGTGGTTGAGGCTCGGGTCTTCCTTGATCTTCGCCGCCAGCTGCATGCCGGTCATGCCGGGCATGTTCTGGTCGAGCAGGACCACGTCGAAGTAGTCGCGCAGGTGGGCCTTGGTGCGCAGCAGCGCCAGGGCTTCCTTGCCGGAGGGCACTGCACTGACGTTCAGGCCCCAGGCGCTGCACTGCTGGACCAGCACCTTGCGACAGGTATCGTTGTCGTCGACCACCAGCACCCGGGCGCCCTTGAGCGGGCCGTCGAGATCGGAGGTCGGGTGTTCGAGGTGCTGCGGGTCCAGTGGTAGCGTCAGCCACAGGGTGCTGCCCTGGTTGGCGCCGGTCTTGATGCCGAACTCGCCGCGCATCAACAGCACCAGCTGGCGGGCGATCACCAGGCCCAGGTGGCCGCCCAGGCGGGTCGCGGCGAGGAAGTTCTTGCTCTGCAACTCGGCATGGAGGAGGGCATCGCGCTCCTCGTCGTCCATCGGCACGCCGCTGTCCTGCACCGCAATACGCAGGCGCGGTTGGCCGCTGCGTTCGTCGAGCGCGACGACGATGAGGATTTCGCCCTCGTCGGTCTTCTTCATCGCGTTTTCCAGCAGGCTCAGCAGGGTCTGGCGCAGGCGGGTCGGGTCCCCGCTGATCACCCGCGGTACCTGGGGCTGGATGAAGCTGATCAGTTCGACGTTCTGCTGCTCGGCCTTCGCGCGGAAGATGCTCAGGCAGTCCTCGATCAGCGCGTTCAGGTCGAACTGCACGTCGTCCAGTTCGATCTGCCCGGATTCGAGCTTGGAGATGTCGAGGATCTCGTTGATCAGCGTCAGCAGTTCGTTGCCGGCGCTGTGGATGGTCTGCACATAGTCACGTTGCTTGACGGACAGCGGCGTGCCGAGCAGCAGTTCGGTCATGCCCAGCACGCCGTTCATCGGGGTGCGGATCTCGTGGCTGATCTTCGCCAGGAACTCGGCCTTGGCGGCGATTTCGGCATTGCTTGCCGCCAGGTCGCGGCTGAGGCTGAACTGGTCTTCGGTGATGCTGCGACGGCGCTCGCCGAGGGCGATGCTCATCAGCAGGCCGCTGACCGAAATGAAAATCAGCAGGGCGACGATCAAGCCTTCCGGGGCGACCAGGGTCAGGCCCAGCAGGGCCGGCAGGATGACCAGGGTGCCGATGTTGAAAATGACCATGGCGACAACGAATAGTCGCGCCGGGCGGTAGCCCTTCTGCCAGTGATAGGCGGACACCAGCAGGATGCTCAGGCTGGCCAGCCCGACCAGGCCGTAGGTCATCACGTTCAGTGGCAGGGTATCGACGAACAGCAGCAACAGCCCGCCGAGGCTGATCACCAGGATATCGCCGAGCAGCAGCTTGTTCAGCGGATGCGGGCCCAGCGGCGAGAAGAAACTGTAGGTGAACATCAGCCCGCAGGGCGCGGTGAGCAACAAGGCCAGGTAGGCGCCGGCGGTTTGCGCACCCTGCCAGTCGGGCAGCCAGGGGCCGAGCACGTTCAGCAGGAACAGCGCGCTGACCAGCAGCAGGAATTCGCAGGAGGCCAGCCACAGGCTGCTGCGCGAGCGGGTATAGGCGAAGCGGGTCAGGTTGTGCAGGATCAGCATCGACAGGCAGCCGAACAACAGCCCATAGAGCAGGCTCTGGCCGCGGTCGGCAGCGTTCATCACCGCCGAATCGAGGGTGATGTGCGGGCGCAGTTCATGCTTGGATACCAGACGCAGGTACAGGTCCAGGGGCTTGCTGCTTTGCGTCAGTGGCAGCATGAAGTCGCTGCTCGGTACCGGTCGTTCGGCCTTGGGTAGATCATTGCCGCCGCGCACCTGGTCGATCAGCGTGTCGCCGTCGAAGGTATACAGGTCCAGGCGAGCCAGGTCCGGAGCGAAGATCCGCAGGATCTGTTCGTGTTTGCCCGGCAGCAGGCGGAAGCGCAGCCACAGTGCACCGTCGGGTTGGGCGGCGGTGAGACGGTCGAGTTCGATCGGGCTGAATTGGTTGATGTAGCGTGAGGAGCGGATGTCGCTCAGTTGCAGGTCGGCCTGGTCGTCGAGCAATACTGCCCAACCACTGCCCTGCGAGGCTTGTGCAGCCGTTGCGAGGCAAAGCAGGGTCAGCAGGCTGACGGTGAAACTTATGGCGATCCTGAGCCAGCGCACGGCGAAATCCCTTCTTAGGTTGATGCCTGAGTCATAACTATGCGCGGGGCGGGAACAAGACGGCAAGGGCTTGACGCCCTTGCCTATCCGAACGGATAGCTTATTCCTGGCTGTCTGCGCGTTCGCGTGCAATTGCACGGTAGCCAATGTCGCTACGGTAGAAACAGCCTTCCCAATTGATCTTAGCCGCGAGCTGGTAAGCCTGCTGTTGGGCCGCCCCAACGGTCTCGCCGAGCGCCGTTGCGCAGAGCACCCGACCGCCGGAAGTGACGACCTGGCCGTCCTTCAACGCGGTACCGGCGTGGAAGACCTTGCCCTCCAGGCCGGCAGCGGCGTCCAGGCCGTTGATCGGTGCGCCCTTGGCATAGTCGCCAGGGTAGCCGCCGGCGGCGAGGACGATGCCCAGGCTTGGCCGTGGGTCCCATTGCGCCTCGACCTTGTCCAGGGCCTGGGCCAGCGCGGCCTCGACCAGCAGCACCAGGCTCGACTGCAGGCGCAGCATCACCGGCTGGGTTTCCGGATCGCCGAAGCGGCAGTTGAACTCGATGACCTTGGGATTGCCGGCCTTGTCGATCATCAACCCGGCGTAGAGGAAGCCGGTATAGACGTTGCCTTCCTCGGCCATGCCGCGCACGGTCGGCCAGATCACCAGGTCCATCACGCGCTGGTGGACGTCGGCGGTAACCACCGGGGCCGGCGAGTAGGCACCCATGCCGCCAGTGTTCGGGCCGCTGTCGCCGTCGCCGACGCGCTTGTGGTCCTGGCTGGTGGCCATCGGCAGGACGTTCTTGCCGTCGACCATGACGATGAAGCTGGCTTCCTCGCCATCGAGGAACTCCTCGATCACCACGCGCGAACCTGCGTCACCGAAGGCGTTGCCGGCGAGCATGTCGCGTACGGCATCTTCGGCTTCGGCCAGGGTCATGGCCACGATCACGCCCTTGCCGGCGGCCAGGCCGTCGGCCTTGATCACGATCGGTGCGCCTTTCTCGCGCAGATAGGCCAGGGCCGGCTCGATCTCGGTGAAGTTCTGGTAGTCGGCGGTCGGGATCTTGTGGCGGGCCAGGAAGTCCTTGGTGAAGGCCTTGGAGCCTTCCAGCTGGGCGGCACCGGCGGTCGGACCGAAGCAGTCCAGGCCACGGGAGCGGAACAGGTCGACCACACCGGCCACCAGCGGCACTTCCGGGCCGACGATGGTCAGGGATACGTTCTTCTCGGCGAAGTCGGCCAGTTGCTCCAGGGCCAGGACGTCGATGGCGACGTTCTCGCACTTGGCCTCGATGGCGGTACCGGCGTTGCCCGGGGCGACGAAGACTTTCTCGACGCGCGGATCCTGGGCGACTTTCCAGGCCAGGGCGTGTTCACGGCCACCGCTGCCGATGATCAAAACATTCATTTGAAAAACCTCGATGACGCAGAATTCTGGGAGCGCTGTCGACCACCGACCTGTAGGAGCCGGGCTTGCCCGCGAAGCTTTTGACGGCCTCGAGGGCCCCTTCGCGGGCAAGCCCGACTCCTACAGTTCAGTGGCGTTCACACGCCTGTCATTAATGGCGGAAGTGGCGCATGCCGGTGAACACCATGGCGATGCCGGCTTCGTCGGCAGCAGCGATCACTTCGCTGTCGCGCATCGAACCGCCTGGCTGGATCACTGCGGTGATACCGACCTTGGCCGCGTTGTCGATGCCGTCGCGGAACGGGAAGAAGGCATCCGAGGCCATGACCGCACCCTGCACCTGCAGGCCGGCGTGTTCAGCTTTGATCGCGGCGATACGCGCCGAGTTCACGCGGCTCATCTGGCCGGCGCCAACACCGATGGTCTGGCGGTTCTTGGCGTAGACGATGGCGTTGGACTTGACGTACTTGGCCACTTTCCAGGCGAAGATCAGGTCGTTGATTTCCTGCTCTGTCGGCGCGCGCTTGGTCACCACCTTCAGGTCGGCGCTGCTGATCATGCCGATGTCGCGGCTCTGGACCAGCAGGCCGCCGTTGACGCGCTTGTAGTCCCAGGCCGGAGCGCGCTCGGCGTCCCACTGGCCGCATGCCAGGAGGCGCACGTTGGCCTTGGCGGCGACGATCGCGCGGGCTTCTTCGCTGACCGAAGGGGCGATGATCACTTCGACGAACTGGCGTTCGACGATGGCCTTGGCGGTCTCGGCGTCCAGTTCGCGGTTGAAGGCGATGATGCCGCCGAAAGCCGACTCGCTGTCGGTGGCGTAGGCCAGTTCATAGGCCTGGCGGATGCCGCCTTCGGCATCCGGACTGACGGCCACGCCGCACGGGTTGGCGTGCTTGACGATCACACAGGCCGGCTTGACGAAGCTCTTCACGCATTCCAGCGCGGCGTCGGTATCAGCGACGTTGTTGTAGGACAGTTCCTTGCCCTGCAGTTGGGTTGCGGTGGCGATGCCGACTTCGGCAGGCTTGGCCTCGACATAGAACGCCGCGCTCTGGTGCGGGTTCTCGCCGTAGCGCATTTCCTGGGCCTTGACGAACTGGCTGTTGAAGGTGCGCGGGAATTCGCTGCGGCCTTCGGTCGACAGGGTCTCGGCCGCCTGGTTCACGGTGCCCATGTAATTGGCGATCATGCCGTCGTAGGCGGCGGTGTGCTCGAACGCCTTGAGCATCAGGTCGAAGCGCTGGGCGTAGGTCAGGCCGCCGGCCTTGAGGCTTTCCAGGACCTGGGCATAGTCGCTGGCGTTGACGACGATGGCGACGTCCTTGTGGTTTTTCGCTGCCGAACGAACCATGGTCGGGCCGCCGATGTCGATGTTCTCGATGGCGGTCGGCAGGTCGCAGCCCGGCTTGCTGATGGTGGCTTCGAAGGGGTAGAGGTTGACCGCGACCAGGTCGATCGGCTGGATGCCGTGCTCGCTCATGATTGCATCGTCGATGCCGCGACGACCGAGGATGCCACCGTGGATTTTCGGGTGCAGGGTTTTCACCCGACCGTCCATCATTTCCGCAAAGCCGGTGTAGTCCGCGACTTCCACAGCTGCGACGCCGTTGTCCCGCAGCAGCTTGAAGGTGCCGCCGGTGGAGAGAATTTCCACGCCCAGGGCTTCCAGTTCACGAGCGAAATCGAGGATTCCGGTCTTGTCGGAAACGCTGATCAGGGCGCGGCGGATCGGCAGGCGGGTAGTCTGGTCGGTCATCTCAATGTCCATCAAAACAAGGGGGTCAGCAAAAAAGGCGACCGGTTTTACGCGGGCGCCTTTCTGGTTTGATTGAATGCTTACAGCAAATCGTACTGCTTGAGTTTCTTGCGCAGGGTGCCGCGGTTCAGGCCCAGAAGCTCGCTGGCCTTGGTCTGGTTGCCCTTGACGTAGTTCATCACGCTTTCGAGCAGGGGAGCCTCGACTTCGGAGAGCACCAGGTTGTACACGTCCGTGACGGCCGCGCCCTCTAGGTGGGCGAAATAATTGTGCAGCGCCTTCTCGACGCTGCCGCGAAGGGTCTGGCCCTCTTCGCTTGGCGTATTGAGGTGCTGTTTCAAATTGACGTTATCGCTCACGGGCGTTGTTCCACTCACTAAAGTCTCGGTCATCATCGTCATGCGGCCACCCCATCTCCGTCCCCTGTCACCAGGCTCTTGTAACGTCCGGCAAAGAACTCACGAACGTTGGCGCATTGTGCTTCCGTGTCTTCCAAACGATTGAAGTGGGCGCGAAACTCCTTGGCGCCCGGCAAGGTTGCGAGATACCAGCCGACATGCTTGCGGGCGATGCGTACGCCCATGACCTCTCCATAGAAGGCATGCAGCGCGGCCAGGTGCTCTAGCAGAATGCGTTCCACTTCGACCAGTTCCGGTGCCGGGAGGGGTTCACCGGTACGCAGAAAATGCTCGATCTCACGAAAAATCCATGGCCGTCCCTGGGCGGCCCGGCCGATCAACAGGCCGTCGGCACCGGTCGCGTTCAACACGTACCGGGCCTTCTCGGCCGAATCGATGTCGCCGTTGGCGAAAACCGGGATCGACACCGCCTGCTTGATCGCGGCAATGGTGTCGTACTCGGCTTCGCCGGTGTACAGGTCGGCACGGGTGCGTCCATGCACCGCCAGGGCGGTGATGCCCGCCTGCTCGGCGATCTTCGCCACCGTCAGGCCGTTCTTGTTCGACCGGTCCCAGCCGGTGCGGATCTTCAGGGTGACCGGGACATCGACTGCTGCCACGACGGCGTGCAGGATCTCCCTCACCAGCTCTTCATCCTTCAACAGTGCGGAGCCGGCGGCCTTGTTGCAGACCTTCTTGGCCGGACATCCCATGTTGATGTCGATAATCTGTGCGCCCAGCTCGACGTTCGCCCGGGCCGCATCCGCCAGCATCTGTGCATCACCCCCGGCGATCTGTACCGAGCGGGGCTCGGGATCACCTTCGTGGATCATGCGCAGACGCGACTTGCGGCTGTTCCACAGGCTCATGTCGCTGGTGACCATTTCCGAAACCACCAGGCCCGCGCCCAGGCGTCGACAAAGCTGACGAAAGGGCTGGTCGGTGACACCCGCCATGGGGGCGAGAATCAAGCCGTTCTGCAGTGTGTATGGGCCGATGCGTACCGCCGACATAGGACTTCCCTGTTGTGGGGCCGGATCATTGGAGTTCGAAAAAGGGTTGGCATGATACCCGCTCTCGATGACTGGATAAAGGCAAAATTGGATAAAATCTGAACAGTTCTTCTGTTATTGCCGGCGGTTTGGTCGATGCCGGAAAACTGCCGTCAAACAACACGATGGACCGCGCTATTCGGGGGAGTGGAAACTCAGGCTGTAGTTCACGGCCTTGGCGCCTGGGTCGAGAATGTCCAGGGCGATATGGATCGGGGTCTGGGGCGGCATTTCAGTCTGCCCGCCGAGGTCGCCGCCCAGGTATTCACCGGGCTTGAAGCGCCGGCTGGCGATCAGGTGGCCGTTGAGATCGGCGAAGCGCAGCTCCAGCAGCGGGAACGGCTGTGAAAACGACGCACGGTTGTAGATGATCGCGTCCACCACCAGCGCGCCGTTGAAATCCGGGTGGCTGCGCACCACCAGGTTGCTGCTCTTGATCCGTGCGATATCGACCTTGGAGGGCACCTTGCAGCCCAGCTGCGGGCAGAATTGCTGGAACCATGGTCGGTACTGGTCCTGGCGTGCCAGCTCGTCGAAATGATAGGCAACATATTGGCCCAGCAAGGCGGCGCTGGCGAGCAGCACCAGTAGCAGCCAGAGCAGGCGTTTGCCCCAAGGCGAGCGACGGCGTTGCCAGTCGAGATGAATCGGGTCGTCCTCAAGGTCCAGCAGCACGTCATCATGGGCGCCGACGCCGGGTTCGCTGCGGCTGCGGGCGGCGTTTTTCTGACCGGCGGCGGGTTCTGGCGTGTCGTTTTCGTCGGCGCTCAGGTGTTCGTGGGGGGTGAGTTCTTCCAGTTCGCTGTCTTCGATTTCCAGGCGTGGAGCCTTGGGCTCGTCGTCCAGGTCGGCGAGGTCGAAGGAAAGCGAGGGTTCGGTACGGCTCGACCTGGTCGGTTCGGCCTTGGGCTCGACCTTTCGTTCGGTCTTGCGTTCGGCCCTGGGGGCCGGGGCTGGCGGCTCTGGCTCGTCATCGACGAGCTCGTCGGGCTCGCTGGTCGGTGCACTGAACAGGCTGCCGGACCATTGTGCTTCGTCATCGTCGCTGTCGCGCCGGGCGCTGAAGGACTCTTCCTTGCCGTTATGCTCCTGGCCGAAGGACCTGGCTGGCTGGATTTCCCGCTGTTCGAGGCGGGCCAGCTCTTCGTCGAGGTCCAGGTCGTCGAGGTCCAGTTCCTGCGCCGTCCACTGCTTCTGGCTGATGGCGCGCGGTGGTTCGCTCGCAGGTGTCGGCGTGGCGGACGGCTCTGCGGGTGCTGCCGCTGTCTCGCTCGGCACGACGGGCGTTGTCGGCGGGTTGGCCGCCGCCTCCCGGGCTGCACGCTGCTCCAGCAGTTGTCGCGCCGCATTGAACACCTGCAGGCAGGAACCGCAGCGCACAACACCGCGCGCCACGCTCAACTGGGCATGGCTGACGCGAAAGCTGGTTTGGCAATGCGGGCACTGGGTGACGAAGCTGTCGGTCATGCGACGATCCGGTTCATGCAAGCGCCCATTCTAGCGCCGACGGCCACTGATGCGCACCCAGCCATCGCGTTCGGCAATCGGGTCCAGATCGAAGTCCTTGGCATAAGCGGCGGCCACCTCTTCGCCCTGTTCGGCGAGGATGCCCGAGAGGGCCAGGCGCCCCCCTGGCTTGACCAGGGTCGACAATTGCGGGGCCAGGGAAACCAGCGGGCCGGCGAGGATGTTCGCCACCAGGACGTCGGCCTGTACCTGCGGCAACTGCTCCGGCAGATACAGCGGGAACAGCTCTTCGGCGATGTTGTTGCGCCCGGCGTTGTCGCGGGAAGCTTCCAGGGCCTGCACATCGATATCGGTGCCGACGGCTTCGCGGGCACCCAGCAACAGTGCGGCGATCGCCAGGATGCCCGAGCCGCAGCCGAAATCGAGGACGTCGCAGTCCTTGAGGTCCTGGCCGTCGAGCCATTCCAGGCACAGGGCGGTGGTCGGATGGGTGCCGGTACCGAAGGCCAGGCCCGGATCGAGCAGCAGGTTGACTGCGTCCGGCTCCGGTGCGGCATGCCAGCTCGGTACGATCCACAGGCGCTGGCCGAAGCGCATCGGCTGGAAGTTGTCCATCCAGCTGCGTTCCCAGTCCTGGTCCTCGATCACTTCGCTGTGGTGCTCGGGCAGCGGTGCGCCGGTCAGCAGTTCCATGTGCGCAAGCACGCTGGCGGCTTCGGTGCCGCCTTCGAACAGCGCCAGCAGGTGAGTGTGGGACCACAGTGGCGTGGTGTTGAGTTCGGGTTCGAAAATCGGTTGATCTTCGGCATCCATGAACGTTACCGAAACAGCACCGACTTCAAGGAAAGCGTCTTCGTAGGTTTCGGCTTGTTCCGGGCTGATGGCGAGGCGTACTTGCAGCCAAGGCATGGCGGGCACCTGTGAAAAATGAGTGTGCAACCTGGGTGGTTGCGAGAAACGCGGCAGTTTACGCCAGCGCGCTGCTTTGTGGGAGTGGGCCTGCTCTTGTGGGAGCAGGCCGGTACCCACAAAAACAACAAGGCCGCTCGAAAGCGGCCTTGTCATGCGGATCACCGACTCACTGGTGGGCGAGCTTGTGTTCCAGGTAGTGAATGTTCACACCACCTTCGCAGAAGCCTTCGTCGCGAACCAGGTCGCGGTGCAGCGGGATGTTGGTCTTGATCCCGTCTACCACGACTTCGTCCAGGGCATTGCGCATGCGCGCCATGGCTTCGTCGCGGGTGGCTCCCCAGGTGATCAGCTTGCCGATCAGGGAGTCATAGTTCGACGGAACCTTGTAGCCGCTGTACAGGTGCGAATCGACCCGCACGCCATTGCCGCCTGGAGCATGGAAATGCTTGACCAGGCCGGGGCTCGGAATGAAGGTCTTGGGGTCTTCGGCGTTGATCCGGCACTCCAGGGCGTGACCGTGGATCTTCACGTCATCCTGGGTGTACGACAGCGGATTGCCAGCGGCGATGCTCAGCATCTCCTTGACGATATCGATGCCGGTGACCATTTCCGATACCGGGTGCTCTACCTGCACGCGAGTGTTCATCTCGATGAAGTAGAAGCGGCCGTTCTCGTACAGGAACTCGAAAGTACCGGCACCGCGGTAGCCGATATCGATACAGGCCTGGACGCAGCGTGCCAGGACTTCCTTGCGCGCGTCTTCGTCGATACCTGGTGCCGGAGCTTCCTCCAGGACCTTCTGGTGACGACGTTGCAGCGAGCAGTCACGGTCGCCGAGGTGGATCGCATGGCCCTGGCCATCGGAAATCACCTGGACTTCCACGTGACGTGGGTTGGTCAGGAATTTTTCCAGGTAGACCATCGGGTTGCTGAACCAGGCGCCGGCCTCTTCACGAGTCTGCTTGGCCGCTTCGACCAGCTCTTCCTCGCTGTGCACCACGCGCATGCCGCGACCACCGCCGCCGCCTGCCGCCTTGATGATCACCGGGTAACCGACTTCGCGACCGATGCGCAGGGCGGTTTCCGGGTCTTCAGGCAGTGGGCCGTCGGAGCCGGGTACGGTCGGTACGCCAGCTGCGATCATGGCTGCCTTGGCCGATACCTTGTCGCCCATCAGGCGAATGGTGTCGGCTTTCGGGCCGATGAAGGCAAAACCGGATTTCTCGACCTGTTCGGCGAAATCGGCGTTTTCCGCGAGGAAGCCGTAGCCTGGGTGAATCCCCGTGGCGCCAGTGACTTCGGCGGCCGCGATGATGTTCGGGATGTTCAGGTACGACTTGGTGGCCAGGGGCGGGCCGATGCAGATGCTTTCGTCCGCCAGCTTCACGTGCATCAGTTCCGTATCGGCCGTCGAGTAAACAGCTACGGTCTTGATGCCCTGTTCCTTACAGGCGCGCAGGATACGCAGAGCGATCTCGCCACGGTTGGCGATCAGGACTTTTTCCAGCTTCGCAGGTTTGGACATCGAAGGCACTCCGCGGTTCAAACGATGGTGAACAGCGGCTGGTCATACTCAACCGGCTGACCGTTTTCTACCAGGATGGATTCGATCACACCGCTGGCTTCGGCCTGGATGTGGTTCATCATCTTCATCGCTTCGACGATGCAGATGGTGTCGCCTTTCTTCACGGTCTGGCCGACTTCGACGAATGGAGCTGAAGTAGGCGACGGGGTGCGGTAGAAGGTACCGACCATCGGCGACTTGACCACGAAACCGTTCAGTTTCGGTGCGGCGGCCGCTTCAGGAGCAGCAGCGGCGGCTGGAGCAGCCGGGGCAGCGGCCGGAGCCGGAGCTACCGGTGCAGGCGCGTAGTACTGCTGAGCTGGGGTCTTGCTGTGGCGACTGATGCGTACGGACTCTTCGCCTTCCTTGATCTCGAGCTCGTCGATGCCGGACTCTTCCAGCAATTCGATCAGTTTCTTAACTTTACGGATATCCATGAATCATCAACTCCCAAGGGTCGGTCAGGGGCGTTTATCGCTTGTCGTTCAAGCTGTTGCCTGTCTTTCGATCTGCTCTAGGGCAGCCTCCAGGGCCAGTCGGTAACCGCTGGCGCCAAGGCCGCAGATCACTCCTACCGCTACATCCGAAAAGTAGGAGTGATGGCGAAAAGGCTCGCGTTTGTGCACGTTTGACAAATGCACTTCGATGAATGGGATGCTCACCGCCAGCAACGCGTCACGTAATGCGACGCTTGTATGTGTAAAAGCTGCCGGATTGATGAGGATGAAGTCGACGCCTTCGCTGCGCGCGGCGTGGATTCGCTCGATCAATTCGTACTCGGCGTTGCTTTGCAGATACATCAGATGGTGCCCGGCTTCCCGGGCCCGGCGCTCCAGATCCTGGTTGATCTCGGGCAGCGTGACCGCGCCGTAGACGCCCGGTTCGCGGGTGCCCAGCAGGTTCAGGTTGGGTCCGTGCAGGACCAGTAGGGTCGCCATCGGCTGTTTCCTTGTTATCGGTGCGCAGTTGTCAATGCGCGCCGACTATGCCGCAAAGGGCCGGCGACTGTCCAGTTGAGCGCAATAGCCAGCACGATGACCGATGTTCGCGAAAAGTTTGTGACTCATTTGTGGTTGTCGGTCATTCTTCTTCGCGACAGGTTCGCCGAAGTTGCCCGCCGGGGCTGACCGACGGTCCATGCTCGGACCGCTTGGACATGGGGTTCGCCGAAAAGCAGCCTGTCGCGAAGACAGGGTAGCAGGCGCGGGGGAACGGGCCGGTTTGCAGGCTCAAACGCGAAAAGCCTGCACTGCCGTGTTCAGTTGTGTCCCCAGTTCGAGCAGGCGTTCACCCTGGTTGCGGCCTTCGCCGATACGCAACAGGTTGTCCTCGCCCAACTGGTGGATGCGTTCACTGTGGTCGCGAATCTCGCTGACCGCGCCGCTCTGTTGCGAGGTGACGTCGGCGATGCGTACCGCAGTGTCGGCGATGGTCTGAATCGCACCGACGATCTCGTCCAGCGCACCATCGGCTGCCTGCGCCTGCTCGGCGGTGGCCTCGGCATGTTCGACCTGGGCACGCATGCCTTCCACCGATTCACGTGCAGCGCTCTGCAGCCCGGCGATCAGGTTCTGGATTTCCCCGGTGGCGCCGGCGGTGCGCTGGGCCAGGGTCCGGACTTCCTCGGCGACCACCGCGAAACCACGGCCCATTTCCCCGGCGCGGGCGGCTTCGATGGCGGCATTGAGCGCCAGCAGGTTGGTCTGGTCGGCAATCGAGCGGATCACTGTCAGCACGCCGCCGATAGTGGCCGACTCTTCAGCCAAGTGTTCGATCATCTTGGCGTTGCCCTGCACCTCGCCAACCAGCGCGTGCAGGCCGGCCAGGCTCATGCCGATGACTTTCTGGCCGTGCTCCACCGCCGTGCCGGCACTGCGGCTGGCGTCCGCCGCCTGGCTGGCGTCGCCGGTCACCTGCTGGATGGTGGCTTCCAGCTCGCCCAGGGCATCGCGAATCTGCCCGGTGTCTCCGGCCTGGCGCTCGGCACCGCTGTGCAGGCCGCTGCTTAGATCGGCCAGGGCCCGGCTGCTGCCGGCCACCTGCTCGGCGTTCTCGCGAATGGTGCCGACCAGGTCCACCAGATACGCACGCAGGCGGTTCAGCGATGCCTCGATATCATGCAGTTCGCGGTTGGTCTTGCCCAACTGGATATCCCGGCTGAAGTCGCCTTCGGCCCAGGTCGACAGTGCCGGCGCGAGGTTGGTCAGGACCCTGGCCAGCTTGCGTTGCAAGGTGTCGATCAACAGCGCGATCAGCAGAATCAGTCCGATCATCGCGCCTTGCATCAGGCGCACCTCGCTTTCGATCTGGCCGTGCTGGGCCCGTACCACCGGTTCCAGGGCGGCGATTGCCTGCTGTACATCAGCGATCTTCAGGTGAGTCGCCTTCGCCAGGTCGGCGCGCCGCTGGATCTGGTCGCGGGTACGGGCCAGTTCGGCCGGGTAGCGGGTCAGCAGGCTGTGCAGTTCGCGCTTGAGGTCGACGCCGGTGTCCATGACCACGGTTTTCTCGGTGCTTTCCAGGCCCATCATGGCGTTGAAGTCGTCGGCACCGGACTCGCTGCTCGAGGTCACGCCCAGCAGGGGCAGCGCTTCCAACTGTTCAGCCTGGGCGCTGATGCTGGCCAGTTCGCGTTCGACATCGGCGGCCAGTTCGCTGCGACCGCTGCTGACCAGCTTGTCCCGGGCCAGCGACAGTTTTGCCAGGTGCGAGGTGGCTGCCAGCAACGGCGGCAGGTAGGCCGCAGCCTCCGGTTTCTGTACGCCGGTTGCATACTGCGTGAGTTGTTCGAGGTTGCCGCCCAATTCGCGTTCGGCTTGCAGCAGCAAGGCTTGCGGATCACCAGCCAGCTTGCCGGCGGCCAGCAGGTCGGTCTTGCTGAAGTCGTCGAGGGCGGCGAGGCTCGGACGCAGGGTGTCGGTCATCGACGCGGGCAGGGCGGCGATTTCCTTCTCGATCGCTTCGATTGACTGGCCGGCACTGCTCAGGCGCAGGGCGTCGCCGCTGCCCAGGTAGTCTTCGATGTTGCGCGCGGCCTGGTTCTGGAACTGTTGGGACAGGCCCAGGTAACGCTCCATCAGTTGATAGGGTCGTTCCAGCGCCCGCTGTGACCACCAGAGCGTAGCCCCGAGTGCCAGGCACACGGCAACGAGCAGCAGGGTGTTGAGATTGGTCAGCAATTTGAGGCGCATTCAGGATCCTGTCCACGACAAAAAGTGGTAAGCGCCTGAATTTATTGCTGTTTGATTACAGGGTTATGACGGAATCACTCGAATCCGATGAAAAGCTGGCACTTTGCCTTGCCAACTGCACCCGGTTGCGCCCGGCATGCTTGGCACGATACAGCGCCTCGTCGGCCTGGCTCGCCATGACCAGGCTGTCGCTGTCCGCCTGCAGCTCGACCACCCCGGCACTGAAGGTGCAGCGCAAGTCTTCCGGCTGCGCCGGGTAGTGGATTTCGGCGAAGCGCTGGCGAATTTCCTCCAGCACTTTATAGGCGGAGTCGAGATCGGTATCGGGCATGACGATGGCGAACTCTTCGCCGCCATAGCGTCCGATGAAGTCGGTCTTGCGCAGGCGCTGCTTTAAAAATAGCGCCAGGCTCTTGATCACCCGGTCGCCCATGGGGTGGCCGTGGCTGTCGTTGACCCGCTTGAAATGGTCGATATCGAGCATCGCGAAGCTCAGCGGCTTGCATTCGCGACGGGCGCGGAAGCTGCAGTCTTCAAGCAGTTGCAGGATATGGGTATGGTTGTACAGGCCGGTCAGGCTGTCGCGGATCATCCGCGCCTTGAGGTTGCGGGCCCGCGCCGCGCGGTTGCGCACGGTGGTGATCAGGTGGCGTGGCTTGATCGGCTTGGTCAGGAAGTCGTCGCCGCCCTCGCTCATGGCGTCGAGCTGCTTGTCCAGGTCGTCCTCGGCCGATAGATAGATGATCGGCACGCTGACATAACGGTCGTTGTGGCGAATCACCTTGGCCAGTTCGGTGCCGGTGCAGGCCGGCATGTACATGTCGAGAATGATCAGGTCGGGCTGGAAATCGGCCAGTTCGGCCATGGCCTGGATCGGGTCGATCAGGGTCCGGGTGACGATGCCGGCGCTGTTGAGCAGGCGTTCGGCATGCAGGGCCTGGGCGCGCGAGTCGTCGATGATCAGTACCTTGTACGGATCGTATTGGGCGGCGCAGGTCAGGGTCTCGATTTTTTCCAGCAGGCTGGAGGCTTCCAGGGCGCCGGTGAGGAACTCCTGGCCGCCGGCGCGTACTGCGGCCAGCCGGGTGGGGGTGTCGGTTTCATGCAGGCTGAAAAACAGCAGCGGCAGCTTCTGTTCCAGCCCGAGCTGGGCTTCGGCGGCCAGGTGCAGGCCCATGCCGCTGCCGCTGAAATCGACGTCCATCACCAGTGCGGCCGGCAGGCGTTCGGCCATGGATGAGCGAAATGCCGCGACACTTTCCAGCGCCTGGGCGGCGAGACCGAAGAACTCCAGCTGCTTGACCAGCCGTTCGGCCCGTTCCAGGTCCTGCAGCATCACATAGACCGGCTTGCGCAGTGGCGGCAGGAACGTGTGTTCCAGCTGGTCGCCATGGCGCAGGCCGGTGCGCGACAGGCGCTGCATCAGGCGATTGAGTTCGGTGATCAGGCTGCTGCTGAGGCGGCCGCGGTTGGCTTCGACCGCTTCCAGCGAGCGGTTGATGCCATGGGCCAGCTGGACGTGTTCGGCTTGCTCGAAACGCTCGGCGAACCGCAGCAGGCGCAGGTTCGCCTCGTTGAGTTCGGCCATGTCGTCGTTCGACCATTCGCTGCGTTGCAGGCGTTGCCATATCTCCAGAATCTGGCGTGCCTGATGAATGACCCGCTGGGCAAAATGATGCCTGAGGCGCTCGCGGTTGGGGTCTTCTGGCTCGCTCATATCCTGGCTACTGGTTAGACGAACGGCGGAGGGTGGGTGGTGGCTCCATGCTATCACTTCTGCGCCCCGATAGACGCGCCGTGCGTCAACTTCTCGGATTCATTTGGTGACCATTGGGTCAGCCTTTCTCGTGACGGAGATGGTCAATTGTGCGGCGCTTGCATGAAGCGTCCTACGGCTGCTTGATTTATAGTGGGGTGATGGATGGCAACGCTGCCGTGCCTTGATCGATGAACCCGGGTCCTGATTCGAATTCAGGCAGGCAGGGCACGATGGGCCAGGGTTGTGGTCAACCGATGAACTCATGTGATCGAAAGGATAGAGCCATGCTGGACTGGAAAAAACGCGCAGGCAGCGCTCCGGAACGTGCTGCAGAACCTTCGCCGGCACGCCGCGGCTACTTCGCCGGCCTGCTGTTCAGTCGTGCCCTGGCAACCCTGGTGGGGTTGTACCTGGTGGTGACGATTCTGCTCGGCTGGTACTGGAGCCAGGAACCGGCGCTGTTTCCCGTCCAGCAGAATGCGCAGATGGCCGCCGAGAAGCAGGGGCGCAAGATGGTCGTCGGCTACACCACGGTGGAAACCCTCAAGACCGTCGTCGACACCCTGCTGACCAAGCCGGGCGGCTACCTGTCCAACGACCGCTTCCCACCGGGCGTCTGGCTCGACAACATTCCCAGCTGGGAATACGGCGTGCTGGTCCAGGTGCGCGACCTGACCCGCGCCCTGCGCAAGGATTTCGCCCGCTCGCAGTCGCAGTCGGCCGAAGACGCCGACCTGGCCAAGGCCGAGCCGCGCTTCAACTTCGACAACAAGAGCTGGATGCTGCCGTCCAGTGAGGCGGAGTACCAGGAAGGCATCAACTCGCTGGACCGCTATGAGGCCCGGTTGTCCGATCCGAACCAGAACAACGCGCTGTTCTACGCCCGCGCCGACAACCTGAACAACTGGCTGGGTGATGTCGCCACGCGCCTGGGTTCGTTGTCCCAGCGCCTCTCGGCCAGCGTCGGCCGGGTCAAGCTGAACTCAGCCCTGAAAACCGAAAGCGTGGCGCCGGGCCAAGTGCCACAGGTTGACGAGGAAGTGGTCGAGACCCCATGGCTGCAGATCGATAACGTGTTCTACGAAGCTCGTGGCCAGGCCTGGGCGCTGTCGCACCTGTTGCGGGCGATCGAGGTCGACTTCGCCGACGTGCTGGCGAAGAAGAACGCCACGGTCAGCGTGCGGCAGATCATCCGCGAGCTGGAAGCCTCGCAGGAGCCGGTCTGGAGTCCGATGATCCTCAACGGCAGCGGCTTCGGCGTGCTGGCCAACCACTCGCTGGTCATGGCCAACTACATTTCGCGCGCCAACGCCGCGGTGATCGACTTGCGTCAACTGCTCAACCAGGGTTGATCGATGGATGTCTCCCCGAACGAGGCCGCGCACCGCGCCGCCTCCGACGCCGAACTGATCGCCTGGGTCGACGACCAGGATCGCCTGCAGGGTAGCCTCGCCCGTGCCGACCTGCGTGAGCGAGGCCTGGTTGGGCGTGGGACCTACATCCTGCTGTTCAACTCGAAGGGTGAGTTGTGCGTGCATCGGCGGACCTTGAGCAAGGCCATCTACCCCGGTTACTGGGACGTGGCGGCCGGCGGCATGGTCCAGGCCGATGAAAGCTACGCCGAGTCGGCTGCCCGCGAGCTGGAAGAGGAACTGGGTGTCAGTGGCGTGCCATTGACTGCCCATGAGCATTTCTTCTTTGACCAGCCGGGCAACCGGCTCTGGTGTGCGGTGTTCAGTGCGGTCTGGGACGGGCCGTTGCGGCTGCAGCCGGAAGAGGTGCTGGAGGCCCGCTTCATTGCGGTGGAGGCAGCCGTTGCGGAAAGCACCCACAAACCCTACTGCCCGGACTCCCTGGCGGCCTTGAAGCGCTATTTGCAGGGCGTCGCAAAACCTTCATGAAATGGCGCCGATTGACTCTTGGGTCATCGGCCTTTTGCCGTTACACTGCGCGACTTTTCAAGCTCAAGCGGCTTCGCCTGCCTGAGTAGCGCTGCCCCTGCCTGAGTGGGGCTTCGCGGTCGTGGATGCCCAGAGGGGCCTTCGACCAGTCTTTGTCCTCCCAAGAGGATTGCCGGTGGCCAAAAAAGCCGCATCCTTCGCCGCTCTCGGCGGCCTGGTGTTTTCCACCGACGCAGGTCGACATTGTCCGGACTGTAGCCAGCCGGTGGCTGCCTGTACCTGCAAACAAACCCTGATTCCCGAAGGCGACGGCATTGCCCGCGTGCGCCGTGAGAGCAAGGGCCGAGGTGGCAAGACGGTGACGACCATCACCGGCGTGCCCCTGGCCGAAGACGCCCTCAAGGAACTGGCCAGTACCTTGAAGAAACGCTGCGGGACCGGTGGCGCCCTGAAAGACGGCGTCATCGAAATCCAGGGTGACCATGTCGAGCTGTTGCTGGGCGAGCTGGTCAAGCAGGGTTTCAAGGCGAAGAAGTCCGGCGGCTAGCAGCCTCTGTGAAAACCACCGTGAAGTCGACCCGCCAGCCCGGATGAACGCGGCCTGGCAGTCCTGCCCATGGTTTTCACAGAGCCTGTTCCCGCACAGCCTCTAAACTCGAAGCGGCATCCGTGGTCATAGACGGATGCAGGCGAATCGTCATTTTCATTCTTTAGACTGCGCGCAGCCTGGGTCCAGGCGGCGTTACCTGACTTCTTTATAGGGGACTTCGATGTCCGTACGACGCACACGCAAAGACGATGGCAGCCAATGGACAGTTGCGGACAGCCGCAGTGTTTACGGGATTCGCCATTGGGGGGCCGGATATTTCGCGATCAATGAAGCCGGTCGCGTAGAGGTTCGTCCGAACGGCCCGAACAGTTCGCCCATCGATCTCTTCGAGCAGGTCGACGAGCTGCGCAAGAGCGGCCTGTCCCTGCCGCTGCTGGTGCGCTTCCCGGATATCCTGCAGGACCGCGTCCGCCAGCTCACCGGTGCATTCGACGCGAACATCGCGCGCCTGGAATACCAGAGCAAGTACACCGCGCTGTATCCGATCAAGGTCAACCAGCAGGAAGCGGTGATCGAGAACATCATCGCCACCCAGAACGTCTCCATCGGTCTGGAAGCCGGCTCCAAACCGGAGCTGCTGGCCGTGTTGGCACTGGCACCGAAAGGCGGCACCATCGTCTGCAACGGCTACAAGGACCGCGAGTTCATTCGCCTGGCGCTGATGGGCCAGAAACTCGGCCACAATGTGTTCATCGTGATCGAGAAAGAGTCCGAAGTGGAGCTGGTGATCGAGGAGGCGGCTTCGCTCAAGGTCAAGCCCCAGGTCGGCCTGCGGGTGCGCCTGTCGTCCCTGGCATCGAGCAAGTGGGCCGATACTGGCGGCGAGAAATCCAAGTTCGGCCTGTCGGCGGCGCAACTGCTGTCGGTGGTCGAGCGCTTCCGCGCGGCCGGCCTCGACCAGGGCATTCGCCTGCTGCACTTCCACATGGGCTCGCAGATCGCCAACCTGGCGGACTACCAGTACGGCTTCAAGGAAGCGATCCGTTACTACGGCGAGCTACGCAACCTTGGCCTGCCGGTGGATCATATCGACGTCGGTGGCGGCCTGGGTGTCGACTACGACGGTACCCACTCGCGCAACGCCAGTTCGATCAACTACGACATGGATGACTACGCCGGTGTCGTGGTCGGGATGCTCAAGGAATTCTGCGATGCGCAGAACCTGCCGCATCCGCACATCTTCTCCGAAAGCGGCCGTTCGCTGACGGCTCACCACGCGATGTTGGTGGTGCAGGTGACCGATGTCGAGAAACACAACGACGATGTGCCACACATCGAGAACCCGCAGGACCTGCCGGAAACCGTGCAATGGTTGGTGGAACTGCTGGGGCCGACCGACATCGAGATGGTCACCGAGACCTACTGGCGCGCCACCCACTACATGAGTGACGTGGCCACCCAGTACGCCGATGGCAAGCTGACCCTGGCCGAGAAAGCCCTGGCCGAGCAGTGCTACTTCGCCGTCTGCCGGCGCCTGCACAACTCGCTGAAGGCCCGCCAGCGCTCGCATCGCCAGGTGCTCGACGAACTCAATGACAAGCTGGCCGACAAGTACATCTGCAACTTCTCGGTGTTCCAGAGCCTGCCCGACACCTGGGCCATCGGCCAGGTCCTGCCGATCCTGCCGTTGCATCGCCTGAACGAGGAGCCGCTGCGCCGGGCGGTGCTGCAGGACCTGACCTGCGACTCCGACGGCAAGATCAAGCAGTACGTCGACGAGCAGAGCATCGAGACCAGCCTGCCGGTGCACGCGGTCAACGAGGGTGAGGACTACCTGCTGGGGATCTTCCTGGTGGGCGCCTACCAGGAAATCCTCGGTGACATGCACAACCTGTTCGGTGACACCGACTCGGTGAACATCTACCAGAACGCCGACGGCAGTGTGTACCACGCCGGTATCGAGACCCACGACACCATCGAGGACATGTTGCGCTACGTGCACCTGTCGCCAGAGGAACTGATGACTCACTACCGCGACAAGGTTGCCAGTGCCAGCATCAGCGTCAAGGAACGAACCCAGTTCCTCGATGCATTGCGCCTGGGTCTGACCCGTTCTTCCTACTTGTCGTCGTGAGACCTGCTGGATGGTTCCTCGGAAAGAGCCTTTTCAGTGAAGTGTTTTTTCCGTTAAGCATGTAAGTAGCGTCTGATTGTTGAAAAAGCCCACTCCCTGTAGTGGGTTTTTTTATGCAAAAGCAAAGTGGCGGCTTCATCGTTTCTGCGTTTTGCGTAGGTTATTTCTCTAACGCCTGCTCGGCCCTCTACTCGTTCTTGTCTCTCGGCGAAAATCCCGGATCAAAGTCGGGCCCATGTAGAGGAATCCCCATGTTCGATCCAGCCAGCGAGCCGTTTTTCCGCCTGGAGGTTGCCGGCTTGTCCAGTCCCCTGGCGGTCACCTGCTTCAGCGGCCAGGAGGCGGTCAGCCAACTGTTTGCCTTCGAGCTGGACGTGTCCGGCGAGACGATCGGGATCGATCCGGGGGCGCTGATGTACCGCAGCTGTTTTTTGCAACTGGGAGCGGACGGCCAGGGCATCCACGCGCAGATACAAGGGGTCAACCTGCACGGCGGCGACCTGCCACCAGGACATTGCCGGCTGTCCCTGGGGCCGCGTATCGGTGCCCTGGCCCTGCGTTCGCGGCGACGGCTGTTCCAGCAGCGCACGGTCCCCGGCATCATTGCCCAGGTACTCGCGGAGCATGGCCTGCGCAAGGGCGCGTTTCGTTTCGCCCTCAAGGGGCGCCGCACCCTGCGGCCGTATTGCATGCAGTTCGACGAGTCCGACCTGCGCTTCGTCCAGCGACTCTGTGCCGAGGAAGGCATTCACTTTCACTTCGAGCATTCCCGTAACAGTCATTGCCTGGTTTTCGCCAACCGGCTGGGAGCCCTGCGTCGTGGCGGGGAAGCCCGCTTCTGTCCGGACGGTGGGGGTGGGGTGGAAGAATTTTGCGTCAGCCTGTCGGGGCCGGTCGGTCGGCGTGGCGGACGTGGCGCAGAGCTGGCGCATGGCGAAAGCGACCTGCCAGGGCTGCATTGCGCAACCTTTCTCCCACTGGCCGGCCATCCACACGCGCCCTGGAATCGCCTGTGGCTGGTCACGGCGCTCGAGCATCGTGGCGACAGCAGCATGGAGCCGCAGGCAGTGTTCTATCGCAACCTGTTCAGTGCGACGTCCTGGGAAGTCACCTTGCGCCCGCTCCATTATCCGAAACCGCGGTTGCCGGGACTGTTCCGGGCCTGGGTAGCCGCCGGCGAGGGCGGCGCAGCCTGCGACGGGGCCGGCCGGTTGGCGGTGCAACTGCGGGTGTTCTACCAGGGCGAAGGCGCCCGGCAGGGAGCCTGCCGGCTGCCGCTGGACCGTTCGGCGGTGGCTGACGTCGAGGCGTTCATGGCAGGTCTGAAGCCGGGCTCGCCGATATGGGTGCGCTTTGTTGGTGGCGATCCTGACCGGCCGCAGATTGTCGGGCGTGCCGATATCCAGCCAGTGCCAGCGGCGGTTACGGATGGGCCGCGGCCGTCGGTTGTTCCGGCCTTCGAGCTGCTGCGCGCGGGGCATCCACTGGTGCAACTGTGCTTGCCCGCGCCAGTTGGCTGGCCAACCCCCTGCTGCCGGGGGACTGCGGCTGATGGCCAGGGCTGCGTGCCGTGAGCGCGGGGGGGTTATGGCTGTTGCTGGATATCCCGGCGGCTCCCGGACTGGTTGCGGCGTTGCACGAACGCTACGGGCACTACGAGAGTCATCTGCTGTTTGAGGGCACGTCGTTCCATGGGGTGCGCGACTGGGGGCCGCGCCTGCTCCGGTTGGCGAACGATTGCCCATTGGCGAGGGTGAGCCAGAGCCGGCCCACGGCCTGGAGTGGCCTGTTCCTGCGCAGCCGCGCTCCGGCCTCGGTCTTGCTGGCCCACCTGCGGCAGATGCTGGTGGTGCGTTTCGACGGCGAGCGTCAGGGTGCGCTCAGCTACTACAACGCGCAAACCGCCAGCTACTTTTTCGATGGCACCGACAGCCGGGAATTGAGCCGCTGGCTCGGGCCGATCAGCTTGCTCTATTGGTATGGCGGCAGTTGGGCCGACAAGGCTGCCGGCAGCCTCGGCTGGCTGCAACTGATCAACCCGCAGTTGGCCGGCCCGGCGCTCGGCGTTCTTGAAACGCTCAGCGGCGGACAGCAACGACGGTTGCAGGACTGCCTGCTGGAGCGGCATGCCTACCAGTGGAGCCAGGCCAGTGGCCACGATTACGACAAGACCTGGAGCCATCTGCAGGAAGGCGTTGCCCAGGGCTTTCGCGACAGTGGCATGCTCGATGACTGGTTGTGGTTGCGGGCCAGGTACCCGGCGGCGTCACTTCCCGGTGGCCTGCCGGGCGAAACGCCCGCGCAGCGCCTGGAGAATCTACGCCTGGCCTGGATGCGCGCGCATGGTTGAGCCCTGTGGCGCGCTATTGCATCGGGTTGCCGAGCCAGCGATCCTGGCGGTGCAACTTCCAGGCACAGGCGGCCAGGGTCAGGCTGCGCAATGCCATGAACAGCAGGAACGCGATCCACAGTCCATGATTGCCGTAGCCACTCAGGGCCCAGGCGATGGGCAGGGAGACCAGTACGCTTGCCAACATCGCATCGCGCATCTCCCGGGCCCGTGTGGCTCCGATGAACAGGCCGTCGAGCAAGTAGCTCCAGACCGCGACCAGGGGCAGCACCGCCAGGTAGGGCAGATAGCCGAAGGCGGTTTCGCGCACGCTGGGGATGTCGGTCTGCGCAGTGATGAACAGATGGCCGCCGAGCAGGAACAGCCCGGCGAACGCGATGCTGGCCAACAGTGACCAGCCGGTTGCGACCACCAGGGCGCGGCGCAGGGTCTGGCGCTGCCCGGCGCCAATGGCATGCCCGCACAGGGCTTCCACCGCATGGGCCAGGCCATCGAGGGCGTGGGCGGTCAGCAACAGGCCGTTGAGCAACAGGGCGTTGGCGGCGACGGTGGCGTCGCCCAGGCGGGCACCTTGTACCGTGATCAGGAAAAACACCGATTGCAGCGCCATGCTGCGGATGAAGATGTCGCGATTGACCGTCAGCAGCGGTCGCCAGTTCTGCCATAGGGTCAGCGTCGCCCAGGCCAGCTTGCCGGGGTACCGGCGCAGGGCGTTGCCGGTCAGTGCCAGGCCGAGCAGGGCTCCGCTCCATTCGGCGATGACCGACGCGCGTGCTGCGCCGACCACGCCCCAGTCGAGGCCGAGCACGAACCACAGGTTCAGGGCGATGTTGATCAGGTTGGTGCCCAGCAGGATGAGCAGTGGCGCCCGTGCGTTCTGGGTGCCGAGAAACCAGCCGACCAGTGCATAGCTGGCCAGGGCTGCGGGCAGTCCGAACAGGCGCGCGTGGAAAAAATCCAGGGTCAGTTGCTGCAACTCGACCGAGGGCTGCATGGCTTCCAGGGCGAGATGGCTGAACGGCAGCGCGATCGCCCCAAGCAACAGGGCGAGCACCAGGCTCAGCAGCAGCCCCTGCAGCAGGATTTGCCGCAACGCTGTGCCGTCCCCCCGCCCGGCCGCTTGCGCGGCAAAGCCGGTGGAGCCCATCCGCAGGAAGCCCATGGCCGAGGCGAGGAAGATGTACAGGCTCGCGCCCACGGCCACGGCACCCAGTTGATGGGCATGGGGCAGGTGGCCGATCACCGTGCTATCGACCAGGGCCACGAGCGGAACGGAAATATTCGACAGGATCATCGGTGCGGCAAGCGCCCAGACCCGGCGGTGGGTTGGGCGGTCGCGCCAGTCAGCGATCAGGGTGGACATGCAGGCTCCTCGCAAGAGCGCGCATTGTAGCCGTGGGTTGCCTGGCGGTCGTCAGTGAATGATCCAGCTCAGCAGCCAGAGCCCAAGCAGCAGCCAGATGATGCCGATGATGACCGAGGCACGCATGAAGGCGCGGATTGCCGAGTAAAGGAACAGCAGCCCGACGATCAGGGCCAGGATGCTGATCAGTGAAGTGTCCATGCCCAAGGCATGGGCGAGGCCATCGACGAAGTTGCCGCCGGCATGGGTCAGCAGGTTGAACAACCCGCTCAGGCCGTCGACGATGAAACGTATCGCCGATCCCAGTACCTGGCCCAGCCACCCGAAAAAGCTTTCTACCTGCATGTGCCTACCCTGATGAGCAATGTGGCGATGGATTGTAGCCTTTGGCCATGAAACTGGCAGCCAAGTTCCCGAAGGCCAGGAGCTCTGCGAGGGGAAAGCGTCGTGGCCGCAAAGACCCTGAAACGCGGGCAGTGGATGAGAGGCCGACGCCGGTGTTCGCTTACTTGTCTGCGCTCGTTAAAGCAAGTGCCGGGCAAGGATTTTTTGGTCGTAAATTGTATATATATAACTTAGGTTTAACGGCGCCAGCGAATTGCTGTGGGGTTTTGTAAACCTATGACAGATAAGGCTTTTATTGGTTGATGTTAGAAGGCTTTGATTTAATTCGTGTTAGCTGGTTGGTCAATGTCCTCGGGGCTGTAGTTAGTCATTAATACCAAATCGAGTGTTGTCGAACGAGGGGTTCAGGACTGTCATGTCCATGCGGTTGGAAGTATTTCTCAGGCATGCAGCCGAGTCTCTTCCAGACAATAACAGGCAGTTCGCAGGTGCAAGGAATCTCTATCATGAACACTCAACTATGGTGGAAAACAGGTACCGCCTTGATCTTGGCGGTGACAGTAGGGCTCTCGGGATGTAGCAGCGGTGGAGGCGGCAGTCATAGCCAGACCAGCGCCTCGGATGGCAGCTCGGGGTCTGGCGGCAGCGGCGGCGGTTCGGGGGGCGAGGACGGCAGCGGCGGTGGCACGGTCAGCCCCTTCGTCACCAGCAGGGTCGCCAGCGGTACGGGCTCGACTACCGATGTGGTCGGTGGACTGGTCAGTACCTTGGGGATCAACCGCGCTGCGCTGCCGATTCCGGGGGTTACAGCCCTGACCGACGGTGGACTCGACCGGTGACGCGGTGAGCAGTTTGAGTTCCGGGTTGAGCACGGGCCTTGGGCAACTCGGAACCGATGGCAATGCCCTCAGTACGGCCGCGACGAGCGGGCCGTTGGCCAACCTGACCCAGGGTGTCGGCGACCGGCTGGTGCCGGTGATTGCCCTGGCGGAAAGTACCACCGGCAAGGTCGGCAGTGCGACGGGCCTGGGTACGCCGGTCAGTGGCCTGCTCAACGGCGTTGCCACGACACTCGACAATACCGGCGCCAAGGTTGCCGATGCCGGCGGCAATGTGCCCTGGCCAGCACCATAGGCGGGCTGCTCGTCAACGGTGGGAATGTGGTGGGCACAGCGAGCGGTTATCTCGGCAACGGTAACACGGGTGAACATTGGCAAGCTGCAGATCAAGGGTGGGACGATCTATCCATGACAGGCGCTGGCGGCCTACTTCCAACCGTTGATGGGGCGCGAGGCGACCCGCAGTATCACCCGGCGTTACCAGGAGGACGGCTACCTGTTGTCCTACGCGTTCCTGCCCCAGCAGAATTTCGAGCAGGGACTGGTTCGCGTGGTCTTGGTGGAGGGTTACATTCGCGACTACCAACTGCAGGGGGATATCGGCGCGGTTTCCGGCTTGCTGGACGAACTGGTGGCCAGGCTCAAGGCCGAGCGGCCGCTGACCCGCACGACCTTCGAACGCTACACCAGCCTGATGAGCCGCAACCACTTCACTGAACACCGTCGACAGTAGCCGCGACAGCCTGCAGGCACTGCTTGGTTGGCGCCAACAGCAATGCCTGGACCTCCATGGGCGAGCAATTGAGCGTGAGCGGCCTGTTCCCGCCCGGCAAGGACAAGGAGCGTTACTACCGGATCGACTACAGCCAGTTCCTGAATGCCGAAGGCACCCAGTTGAGTCTGTCGGGGTCACGCTATCGCAGTGACCCCGACAGCAACCTGAGGCTGGCCAACAACCTGGAGCTGCAGCCCCATCGCGAGAACGATCGTTTTTCCGTGGGGGTCAGCCATCCATTGATCGCGGCTTCCGACCAGTGGCTGAGCCTGGGCGGGCGCTTGTATGGGGTGAACGACAAGACCCGCTACCAGGTCGTCGGGCAGCCGCTGAAAATCGAGGAAAAGACTGACCTGCGTGCCTTGGCCTTCGAGGGCGAGTGGCGCAAGTCGGATGCCCAGCGCCTGCGCATTCTCAGTGCCGGTGTCTATCAGGGTATCGACGGCATGGGCGCCAGCACCAGCAACACGCTGTATGACCTGGATTTCTTCCGGCTACGGTTATCGGGCGTGCAGAGCGACAGGTTTTTCGAGCATTGGCAGGGCGTGGTTTCCGCAGCGCTGTACTGGAGCCGGGACAATCTGCCGGACAGCGAGCGGGCGGTATTCGGCGGGCAGAACTTCGGTCGAGGTTATCCGAATGACCAAGGCAATGGCGACAAGGGCTGGGGCCTGGCCTATGAGCTGAACTACAGCTTCAGCCGTGACGGGGACTGGGTGAAAGTACTGCAGCCCTACGTGGTGCTGGACCGGGCGCGGGCCTGGTTCAACGACGCCCCTATCAAGACCTCGGACATGTCCTCGGCGGCCGTGGGTTTTCGCTTCGGTGACGGGCGCTACTACAACATCGCTCTGGAGGCGGCCAAGCCGATGTCCGACAGGGCCCTGGACACCTTCAACCGGCGGCCGCGCTATACCCTCAGCTTCAGTTACCAGCTGTAGGCCGTCAGGCTTGGCCACTTCGGTGTTATAGCCAGCAGGAAATCGATGAGGACTCAAGAACCCACGATGTGGATCCGTGGCTGCGGGAACAGGTTGTTGAGGGTTTCCAGCAGGCGTACGTGATAGATGGGTTTGCGGAACAGGTCCAGTACCTGCAGGCGCAGCATGTCGCTGACGTCATCCATGTCGGCATGGCCGGACGTCACGATCACCGGCAGGTGCTGGCGTGCGGTGTGTTCGCGCAGGCGCTTGATCAGCGACATGCCGCTTTCCTCCGGCATGCGCAGGTCGGTGATGACCAGGGCGATGTCGGGGTGCTTGGTCAGGTGGAACAGGGCCTGCTTGACCGAGGTCGCCGTGAAGCAGGAAAAACCTTCTCCCTCCAGCAGCTCGGCCAATTCCAGAAGTGCATCCTCCTCGTCATCCACTAGAAGGAGCTGTTGGCGTGGGGGAAGAGAGGAAGTCATGGGGGATTCCTGTTACTGGGTTCGTATTCCAGTTTAGCGCCTCTTTGAAGGGGAAGGGAGTGGTGTCAGGTCCCCAGGCCATCTTTGATACCTTTGAACAGATTACTTATCTTCGAGGAAATATCGGTGCTGAAGCCAAGGATAATCACTGCAACCATGGCCGCCACAATCGCGTACTCGATACCGGAAGCACCCTCTTTGCGTTGCATGAAAAGCTGAACCTGCACATACAGCCTGGTAATGAAATCAAGGATCATCTGACAACTCCTTACGCTTTTAAACGCTCTATCAGCCGCCTTGCGACATGGTTTCCCTATGCCATCACAGCATCGTCAACAAAATGCTGGGCAACAACTGTAAGAAAGGATTAATCACAAAGTATTAATCCAAAGGTTGACGCCAATGAATGTCGGTTTTCTTTTTCATTTCTCCGGATATTTTCCCTTGGGTAATGGCATTTCGTCCTAGCTGGACTACCTTCAAATAGCGAAAAAGTTGATGTTCATAGCTGCCTGAATGCAATGGTTTCACGGTTGCGCAGCAGGAAAGGGAGAGCCGTCATGAACAGTCGTGTCACCATGGGGCTGGCGGTCATCCTGTTGATCGCGGCCCTTATTGCCGGTTACTGGGGGTTGATGCTCAGTCGCCAGCCGGTACCCGTCGCCCCGGTCGAAGCCCCTGCCGACCAGCCTGCGGACGCTACGGCCGTATCCAGCGCCGACGATCAGACGCGCCAGCCCGTGGTGGTGCTGGCTCACGATGTTCCCCCGTTCGTTCCCCTGACAGCCGCCGACCTGGTGATCGAGCGTCTGCGCAATGCACCGCCCGGCAGCTTCAGCTCGTTGCCGGAGGCGGTGGAGCGCATCCCATGGCGGCCCCTGAAGGCCGGGACCTGGCTCAGTGAGGACAGTTTCGCGGCCGGCGGCCCGTTGGCGCGCATGATCCATTCCGACGAGCGCGCGCTGGCGGTGGCGGTGGATGAAGTGATCGGTGTCGGTGGGCAATTGGCCCCCGGTGACTATGTCGATGTGCTGCTGTACCTGCGCCAGGACGCCAGCAACCTGCAGCAGTCGGCCCAGGTGGTGATTCCGGCGATGCGCCTGCTCGGTGTTGGCGAGCAACTGGGCCTGACCAGTGACGGCAAGCCCGCTACGCCGGGGCAAAGTGCCGATGAGCGGGCCAGGCAGGAACTGCGTCGCGCCGCCCGGACCGTAGTGCTGGCAGTCCCCGAACAGCTGTTGAGCCGGCTGATGCTGGCGACCCAGGTCGGCACCTTGCGCCTGGCCGTGCGCAGCGCCGACGAGCAACTGCTGCCGCGCTACTGGGCCGGGGAGAAAGTCGGTGCGGCCAATCTCGATACGGCCAGCCACCAGTTGTTCCAGTTCACCCAACTGGCCTTGGGCGGGGCGCCCAAGGTGCAGGCCCCGGCGGCCACGGGAGGAGAACGTGGCCACGGTATCGAGGTGATTCGTGGCAACCAAGTCAGTCAACAAACGCCCTGATCTGCAAGGAAGTTCTGGATGAGTGGAACTCTGTCGAGTGTCAAACGCGTGGTCTGGGCCTTGTTCCTCGCAAGCCTGTCGGTGCCGATAGCCCACGCGGCTCCGGCCGCCTGTAGCGGCCTTGGGCAACTGCCTCCGGTAATCGAGGTAGGGGAAGGGCTGCAACAGGTGTTGCAGTCGCCGGTGGAAATCACCCGGCTGGCAGTGGGTGATCCGAAAATTGCCGATGTGCACCCCAATGGCAACAAGGCGTTCCTGCTCACCGGCATGGCCCCCGGAGCCACCAGCCTGATGGTCTGGACCGCCTGTGCCAGCGCGCCGCGCCAGAGCATGGTGTTCGTCCAGGGCAAGGCCACGGCGGGGTTGACCACTGCCTCGGTGCTACCCTCGGCGGACCCGTCGCTGCCCAGCCAGGTGCAGACCGATATCCGCTTCGTCGAGGTCAGCCGCACCAAGCTCAAGGAGGCCGGTACGGCGATCTTCGGCCAGGGTGGCAATTTTCTGTTCGGCGCCCCGGGCACATTGGTGACCAACGCCTCGACGGGCGTCGTCACCAATACGTTGCCCTACGATAACGGCAGCTTCAACATTGGCTTCGGTGGTGGCCGCGTGAGGGCGTTGATCAATGCCCTTGAAGGCAGTGGCTTCGCCTACACCCTCGCCCGTCCCAGCCTGGTGGCCTTGAGCGGGCAGAGCGCGAGTTTCCTCGCCGGTGGCGAGATTCCGATCCCGGTGCCCAGCAGCGGCAGCGACACGGTCACCATCGAATACAAGGAGTTCGGTATTCGCCTGACGCTGACGCCGACGGTGGTCGCCAGGAATCGCATCACCCTCAAGGTGGCACCCGAAGTCAGCGAGTTGGACTACAGCAACGCGGTGACCATCTCCGGCACTCCAGTGCCGGCGCTGACGATCCGTCGCACCGACACCAGCATCTCCCTGGCCGACGGCGAGAGCTTCGTCATCAGTGGCCTGATCAGCACGCGCAACAGTTCCCAGGTCAACAAGCTGCCCGGCCTTGGCGAGATCCCGGTGCTGGGTGCGTTCTTTCGCAACTCGAACCTGCAGCGCGAAGAGCGCGAACTGCTGATGATCGTCACTCCGCACCTGGTCCAGCCGCTGGCGGCGGATGCCCAGCTCCCCGGCCTGCCCGGCGAGAAGCTGCGGCAGTACGACCCGAACTGGTTCCGGCTGTTCTTCCTCGACAACGGCAACTATGACCGCCGTACTGGACTATCGAAATGAGCCAGAGTCTGAGCCAGACCTTCCTGGCAATCACCCGCAACGAAACCGACCTGGAATGGCTGCAGGGCGCCCTGGCGCCGCTGGGTCAGGTGGTCAGCGCCGGCGGCAGCCTCGACGAGTTGCTGTCGCTGGTGGATGTCACCTTTGCCGGGCTGATCTTCGTTGGCCTCGACCGGGAAAACCTGGTGGCCCAGAGCGCCCTGATCGAGGGTTTGCTGGAGGCCAAGCCGATGCTGGCGATCGTTGCCCTTGGCGATGGCATGGACAACCAGTTGGTGCTCAACGCGATGCGTGCAGGCGCCCGTGACTTCGTCGCCTATGGCTCGCGTTCCAGCGAAGTGGCCGGGCTGGTCCGGCGTCTGAGCAAGCGCCTGCCAACGGTGGCTCCGAGTGCGCAATTGGGCGGTTTCACCGTGCTCTATGGCGTCCAGGGCAATGCCGACGGAGCGCTGCTGGCCAGCCATCTCGCGCTGGTGGTGCAGAAGAGCGGGCAGCAGACCCTGCTGCTCGACCTCGGCCTGCCCAGGGGCGACAGTCTGGCGCTGCTCGGCCTGGAAAGCTCGTTCCACTTTGGCGATGCCCTGCGTCACCTGCGCCGCCTGGACGCGACGATGATCGACAGTGCCTTCACCCGTGCCGAAGCGGGCCTGCGCATCCTCGCCTACGCCAGCGCCGATGAGCCGCTCAAGCGCACCAGTGCCGCCGAGCTGTACATGCTGCTCAGCGCCTTGCGCCAGCATTTCCAGCACATCATCGTCAACCTCACCGGGCAGTCCGACAGCGAAGCGCTGCGCACTTTCGTCAGTCATTGCGACAAGCTGCTCTGGTACACCGACCAGAGTGTGCTCGATTGCCGGCGCAACCTGGCGATACTCAATCTGTGGCGCGAAAAAGGCATGAAACTCGACCATGCGCGCCTGCTGGTCGACCGTTATCTCAAGGGGGTTTCACCGGATTCCGAAACCCTCGGCAAGACCTTCGGCTTCCCGGTGGTGTCGGTCCTGCCCCTCAGTGCCGAGCTACGGATGAATGCGAAGAACCAGGGCCAGACGCTGTTCGAACTGGCCTCGCGCGAAGCCCTGACCCAAGGCCTCAAGGCCTTGGGCGACCGCCTGGCCAAGCGCTCCGAAGGGCGGGCGAAGGCCACCGAGGGCTGGCTCAACCGGATCTGGGGAACCAAGTGATGGCGGAGAAACTGTTCGGCGGCCAGAACCGTGCCTCAGCCAGCAACACCGATCACGAAGGGCTCAAGCTGGTCTTGCATCGCTACATCATCGATGCGATCGAGGAGTCGGGGAAAAACCTGCTGGAAGGCTCGCGCCAGTCCCTGGCCCAGTTCGTCATCGACAAGGTCGGCGAGTATGTCTCAAGGTTGCACCTGGCGATCTCCCGCTACGAGATGGAGCGCCTGTCGGAGGAGATCGTCGATGAGCTGACCGGCTTCGGACCGCTGGAGGTGCTGCTGCGCGATACCGCAGTCACGGAAATCCTGGTCAACGGGCCGCACCGGGTGTTCATCGAGCGCGATGGCCTGCTGCATCAGAGTGACCTGCGTTTCATCGACGATCACCACGTCGAACGGGTCATCCAACGGATCCTCGCGCCGCTTGGCCGGCGGCTGGACGAGTCATCGCCGATGGTCGACGCACGGATGCCCGATGGCAGTCGGGTCAATGCGATCATTCCGCCGATTGCCCTGGACGGTCCTTGCCTGTCGATCCGGAAGTTTCGCAAGGACATGCTCAAGAGCAACGACCTGGTGGCGATGCAGACCATCGACCAGGCGATTTTCGAGTTCTTCCAGGACGCCGTGGGCAAACGCTGCAATATCCTCATCAGCGGTGGTACCGGGACCGGCAAGACCACGCTGCTCAACATCCTCAGTCAACTGATCAACCGCCACCAGCGGCTGGTCACCATCGAGGACGTTGCCGAACTGCAGCTCAACCACCCCCATGTGGTGCGCCTGGAAACCCGCCCGCCGAATGCCGAGGGGCATGGCGAGGTGAAGTCCAGCGACCTGATCCGCAACGCCCTGCGGATGCGTCCGGACCGGATCATCCTCGGCGAGATTCGCGGTGTGGAGGTACTGGACGTGCTGACGGCGATGAACACCGGTCACGACGGTTCGATGAGCACGGTGCACGCCAACAACGCCCAGGATGCGCTGCTGCGACTGGAGACCCTGGTGGGCCTGACCGGTCGCCAGATTGCGGAAAGAACCCTGCGCCAGATGATCTGCGCGGCGCTGGACGTGGTGATCCAGCTGAGCCGCCTGCCCGATGGCCGGCGTTGCGTCAGCGAAGTGGTGGAGGTGGTCGGCGTGCGTGATGACATCTATGTCACCAATACCCTGTTCCGTCTCGATCGCCGCAGCGGCCTCTTCCAGCGCGAAGCCGTCAACCCGGCGGGCGACAAGTTGCGGCGCGAGTCGCACCTGGCCTTCGACGATTGAGGAGAACTGGCCATGCTTGCTGCGTTGTTGCTCGGTCTCATGTGCCTGCTGCTGCTTGGCTTCTCGTTGCGGCTGTTCTACCTGGGCATGCGCAAGACCGGCAACGAGCGGGTGCTCAGCCGCCTGACCGAGGGACAGCCGGAATTGGTGGGGGCCACCACGGTCAGCAGCCCCGCGAGAAACCATCTGGATCGCCTGTTCCTGCGCGCCGGCCTGGACCGTCCGGGAGAGCGGTTGATGTTGTGGCTGATCGTCTGGGCGCTGCTGGTATTCATGGGAGGGGTGGTGGCCGGGTTGGTCGGCCTGCTGGCCATGTGGCTGCTGCCGCCGCTCGGCCTGCGGATATTCCTCGGCTGGCGCTACCAGCGCCGGGTGCGGCGAATGGTCGAGCAATTGCCGCAACTGCTCGACTATGCGGTGCGTAGCCTGAAATCCGGCAAGACCCTGGCCGACGCGATCCTCGGCGGTATCGAGACCTCGGCCGACCCATTGCGCGAGGCCATGGCGCGCATACGGCGCAACGTCGACCTCGGCGTCAGCCTGCCGGAGGCGACCAATGATTTCGCGGAGTTCTACGAACGCGAGGAATTTCGCTTCCTGGCCCTCGGCCTGAAGGTCAATCATCGTTATGGCGGCAACGCCAGCGAGCTGCTGGAAAACCTGATGAAGCTGATTCGCGAGCGCGAGCAGGGGGCACGGCAACTGCGGGCGATGACCGGCGAGACGCGCATGACGGCGGTGGTCCTGGCGCTTCTGCCGGTCAGTGTGGCGGGGTATTTCATGCTGACCAATCCGGGTTATCTGTTGAACATGTGGCGGGACCCGAGCGGGCAGCAGATGTTGCTGTTGGCCTTTGGCCTGCAGGTCTTCGGTTGCCTGGCGCTGTGGCGCATGTTGCGGAGCGTGTGACATGGTCCTGTTGATGAGTGCCCTGCTGTTTCTCGCTGCCCTGGTGCTGATCGTCGGCGACTTGTTGCAGGCGCGTCAGCGTGAACGGGCGGTGACGCAGCGCCTGCAGGGGCACATGGTGCGTGAACAGGGCCGTCTGGGCGACTGGGTGCGCGCGCTGGGCGAGACGCGCTTTGGCCAGCGTTCGGTGAGTATCGACAATGAAACCCAGGTGCTGCTCAACCGTATCGGTTGGCGCAAGGCCAGCGAGCGCTCGCTGTTTGCCGCCTGCCAGGTCAGTTTGCCCGTGCTGATGCTGGCGGTCGTCCTGCTGCTGCAGACGGTGTTCTTCTCCGGCCTGGCTTCGCCCTGGATTGCGCCATTCCTGGCACTGTCCACCGGCTACCTGCTACCCAAGCGCCTGCTGGCGATGGCGGCCGGTCGGCGCCAGCAGCAGGTCGTATCGGAGATTTCGACCTTCATTCCCTTGCTGCGCATTCTCTTCGAGTCGGGCATGGCCGTGGAGCAGGCATTGCGAGTGCTGGCCAGTGAATCCCGGCAACTGTTGCCAGTTTTGAGCGCGGAGCTGCAACTGGTCCTGGCACGGGTCGACTCCGGGCTGCAATTGGGTGAGGAACTGAACAAGATGGCCCGGCTGCTGGCGGTCGACGAACTGGACGACACCTGCGTCATTCTCCAGCAACTGCTCCAGCAGGGTGGCGGGGCGATGAAATCGCTGCTGACGCTCAAGCAGTTGCTCGATGATCGCCGCCTGACCCGCCTGCAGGAGTACATCTCGAAGATGTCGGCAAAGATGTCGGTGGTGATGATGGTGTTTCTGTTTCCAGCCTTGCTGATCGTTCTCGCCGGGCCGGGCTTTACTGCGCTGAGCAGGGCCTTCGGCACGTCCTAGGGGGGACTGGGTCCGTTTGATATCGAGTGCGGCGTAAACACCAGGGAGTGAAGGGATGAAAGCAGTGATTGCAGGGCTGGTCCTCTTGGCGCTGGGCGGCTGTGCCAGTGATGGTCGTGCGCCGTGGGCGGCGCTGGCGGGGGGCAGTTGCGGCAAGCCGGGTAACGACGATGAGTTGGCGCTGAACCTGGCGGACGACATGGCCAATGAAGGCAAGCTGCACGCCAGCTTGGCCAACCTGCAGAAACTGCCGGACAGCCTCGACCAGGTGCGCCTGCGCAAGGCGCGGGTCTATCGGCAGTTGGGCCGTGCCGAGGCCGAGCCGTTGTACCGCAGCCTGCTCGGCACCTGCCTGGCGGCCGAGGGCGAGCATGGGCTCGGCCAGTTGGCGGCGGCTCGCAAGGATTACGGCCAGGCCATGGCCCACCTGCTGCGTGCGGCCCGGCTGGCTCCGACGGACGAACGGGTGCGTAACGACCTGGGGGTGGTCTACCTCAATCAACTGCGGCTTGAGGATGCACGTTTCGAGTTCCTCACGGCCATCGAACTCAAGCCGGCCGATCAACTGGCGGCGGTGAACCTGGTCACGCTGTTGCTCTACCAGGATAACTGGAGCCAGGCGGCGGAACTGGTGACCCGCCTGGGCCTGAGTCCCGAGCAGGTCAGCGATGCCCAGGCCCGCGCCCAGCAACTCAGGGGCCCGGACAAGCCCGCCGTGGATCGGATGGCGGCGGTCGACGGCAGCAGCGAGTCTGCCGTCAAGTGAGTGGTGCAAGGGAGATCAATATGAAATACCGAGCAGGTTTTGCCCTGGGGTGTCTGTGCCTGTCGGCGGTGGTCCAGGCCATCGAGCCGGGACCGTCGTCACGTTACCAGGCGCAGACGGAAACCTGGCTGCAACTGCAGCCCCAGGGACAGCAGCGTACGCCCACGCCCCAAGCAGCCAGCCCGAGCGAGCGCGAACTGGCCCTGCAACGCTGGCTGGACGCCTACAAACACCCGATTCCGGATTTCTACAAGCAGGATGAGGGCGGTTCGCTGAAAGGCAAGTGAGCGGTAACCCGTCTCAGTGAGCCGTCACATCCCGCTGCCGCGATCCGCCGGGCGAGAGTGCCAGGGCCAGTTGCGTGCGATTGTGCATGTGGGTCAGCCGCAACACCTGTGACACATAGAGCTTCACGGTATTTTCGGTGATGCCCAGCTCACAGGCGATCTGGTAGTTGGTCTGGCCCTTGCCGACCAGGCGCGCCACGTCGATCTGCCGGGGCGACAGTTGACTGAATATCTGCGCGCTCTCGCGACTGTCCGCGTCGTCCGACGCTTCGCCAGTCGCGACTTCGCGGCGTGCCATCGGTGGTGGCCGGACACTGTCGAGATCGTGATAGAGGTCGTCGATAGAGTCGGCGAGAAACTGCAGTTTCCGATTCAGGTGCCCGAGGCTTTCGTTCTGCCGGCGTTCGGCGATGACCGCTTCCTGGCGCTGGATGCCTTCGAGCAGTTCAGCCAGGTCGACCGGTTTCTGGTAGTAGTCGGCGATGCCGGCGCGCAAGGCCTTGATCACATCCTGCTTGTCGGCGCGGCCGGTCAGCATGATCGATTCGAAGATTCGGCGTTTGCCGGCGAAGTATTGCAGCTCGCGCACCAGCTCGACCCCATCCAGATCGGGTAGATGCAGGTCGCACAGGACCAGGGCGATGCCGGAGTCCTCCTTGAAGCATTCAATGGCCTGCTGGCTGGATAGGGCGGGCACACAGCGATAGCCGCTTCTTTCAAGAAACTCGCAGAGTTCTTCCACGATCAGTGGTTCGTCATCGACCACCAGCACCGTCACCTCAGAAACAAGCTTGTTCACGCGCTACTCCATGCTTTGCCAGCCAATGACCACGAGTTCCCTGCCCACGCGCGCAGCTTGGGGCCTTGAAAATAAAAGTAGACGCACTTTCCCCAGCTGTACACCTGTGCAGCTCGCGGTCGCGACTAATGGATGCTGGCGGTCGCGCAGAGCAGGCCGGCCCATAGGAACGGTGCGAATGGCTGTTTGTCCGTGGCCCCCGGCTCGAGGTTGTGCAGCACCTGCCGGGGGCGTTTGCCCAACCTGGGCCAGAGCCTGGGCCCCAGCCACAGCCAGAGCAGGCTGGCCACGCCGGCGCCGATGACTGTCCCCAGCAGGTAGCGGCTGTCGCTGGCCAGGGCCAGGGCGATCAGCAGCTTGACGTCGGCGGCGCCCAGTCGTGCGGTAACGTAGCCTGGCAGGGTCAGCAACAGGGCCAGGAGGAAGGCCCAGCCGCCCTGTTCGGCCGTAGCTCCCAACCAGGTGTTGCCACTCCAGAGCAGATAGAACAGGGCCAGTGCCGAGCCACCAAGAGTCAGGCTGTTGGCGATTTCCCGCTGGCGCAGGTCTTGCGCCGCGCAGAGTGTGAACCAGACAAGCAGGATGAGGCTGTGCATCGGCTAAAAAACGTCCTTTTCCGATGAATGATTCTATGCTGATAGCAATGTGCAGTTGTCAGGGTAGACGCAGTCATGCTCCCAGGCCTCCCCAAGCAGCAAAAAGGCGCCGCCGCCATCGAGTTCGCGTTGGTCTTCGTGATCTTCTTCGCGGTGCTCTACGGTTTGATCAGCTACAGCCTGCCGATGCTCATGGTGCAGTCGTTCAATGCGGCGACCGCCGAGGGCGTGAGGCAGGGCGCGCAGGTGGACCCGCTGGCCAGCGGTACCGGCTATAGTCTTCTGCTGCGGAACACGGCGGTGGCCGCAGCGGCCAAGCGCTTGCAGTGGATTCCACCGGCGTTGAATTTCAACGCGGCCAGCGATATCACCGCCACCTACACGGGGGGACTGTTGACGGTCAGCATCCAGTACCCGACTTCGCGCTTGCGCAATGTGTTGCCTTTCCTGGTGCTGCCCGGAGTTGGCACGGTGCCCAACCTGCCGACCAATCTCAGTGCCAGCGCGAGTATGCAGTTTTGAGTTCCGGGGAAAAGCTGTTCGGCCGTCTGCTGGGCCGGGGAGCCGAGCTGCCGTCAACCCCGCTGCCCGAGCCGTCCGTGTCGGCTGCCGAGTTGCGCATTCGCCTCGACGGCGAAGGTCGAGTGCTGGAGGTTGCCGGGCCGCTACGGCATGGGTTGGCGGCTTTGCCGCCGCAGGGCTCCTATCCCTTGCGCGACCTGCTGGCATTGTCCAGCCACTTGTCGGTGGAGGGCGCGCCAGCGGACTGGCTCGGACACATCCTCGATTTGGATTTCAATGGCCTGGCCGGGCAGGTCGTGCACACCCGCGGTTGGCTCCAGCTCTTTCAAGGTGGCTGGCTGTTGCAGGCGCTGGATATCGGCGACCTGCTCAAGGACAACCAGGTGGCGGAGAGTCGTGAGTACCTGCAGCACTTCGCCGCCCGGATGAGTGAGCAATTGCGCCTGTGCAGCCTGGCGCGGCTGCCCCAGGTGCTGGCCGAGCAACTGCAGGCGCTGGCCCAGCGCTGGCATGTTCCCTGTCTGGCCCTGGCGCTGCTGGATGAGCCTGGGCAGCAGTGGCAGGTGCACAGCCACTATCGCGCCCACGATGCGCCACCGCTGTGGCACGAAGGCCAGGCCCTGGGGACCGGCCTGGACAGCCTGAACGGTACCGCGCCGTTGCGCCTGGACGTGCGCGACGGCCTCAGCGAGTACCCGCGCCTGCTGGGTGTGATGGGCAATGCCGATGGCCTGCTCGTGCCCTTTCATGACGAGCACGGCGTAGCGGCCTGGCTGCTGTGCGGTTTCTATCCGGTCCGGCAACGAGCCCCGCAGCTCAGCGACCAGGATTGGCTGCAGTTGGTGGCGGCCCTGGCCGGGCCGCTGCTGGGCCGGCGCCGCCAGCAGTTGCACTTCCAGCAGCAGGAGCGCCTGGAGATCCTGCAGGAGTTGCTCGGTACCGGCTGGTGGGAATGGTCGCCGGCCAGGGATGAACTGCAACTGGCCGCGCCCCTGGCCCAGACGCTGGGGCTGGGCCAGTCGACATCGCTGCTGTCGATGGCTGACTGGCTGGCAGTGATCCATCCTGCCGACCGCGAGGAGCTGAACAGTTGCTTGCGTGACCTGCGCCAAGGCAAGTCGATGCTGCTCTGCGTGCGCCTGCACCAGGACGATAGCGCAGACAATCCGCGCTGGTACCGGCTCCAGGGGCAGGCGCTGGGCCTGGGCGAGATGCAGCGGGTGGTCGGTTTCATGCTCGACATCAGCGACGTCAAGAACCAGGAGCAGGCCGCCGCCGCCGCCCATGCGCGGCTGGACAACCTGATTGCCAGTTCGCCGGCGGTGATCTATGTCCAGCGCTACGACGAGGGCGCGCTGGTCCCGGTGTTCTTCAGCGACAGCCTGCTGCCGCTACTGGGCCGGACCCTGGCCGACTGTACCCGGGACGGCCTGGCGCAATGGATTCACCCCGAGGACCGCGACCGTTATTTCGAGCGGACCCGTCAGTTGCTGCGCGAAGGGCATGTCAGCTGTCGCTATCGACTCCAGGACCAGCGCGGCGACTACCACTGGCTGCTCGACGAGGCGAGGTTGTTGCGCGATGACCTCGGCTTGCCGGTGGAGGCGGTGGGGCTGTGGATGGACGTCACCGAGGCGACCCTGGCCGCCGAACGCATCGAGAGAAGCGAAGAGCGCTACCGGATCCTGGTGGAGGATTCACCGGCGATGATCTGCCGCTACCGGCCGGACCTGACCCTGGTCTTCGGCAACAAGCCGTTGGCCAAGTACCTTGAGTGCACGCCCGAAAAACTGCCGGGGGTGAACCTCGCCAGCTGGATGTCGCCGGAGCAGCATGCGGCGTTCGTTCGACGCCTGGAGCAGCTGACCCCCGAACTGCCGGTCAGCACGGCCGAGATCAGCCTGCAACTGCCTGGCCGCAAACATGCCTGGTGGGTCTGGTCGGACCGTGGCGTGTTCGATGCGCAGGGCAAGTTGCAGGAAATCCAGGCGGTGGGCCGCGACAACACCGAAGTGCGCCGCTCCCAGCAGCAACTGACCCAGAGCGCGAAAATGGCCACGCTGGGCGAGATGGCCACCGGCCTGGCCCACGAGATCAACCAGCCGCTGAACGTGATGCGCATGGCCATCGTCAATGTGCTCAAGCGTCTGGGCAACGGCGATGTGCAGATCGACTACCTGCAGGACAAACTCAACCGCATCGACGCCCAGGTCCAGCGCGCGGCACGGGTGGTCGACCACATGCGGGTGTTCGGCCGCCGTTCGGAAATCGAGGCCGCGCCGTTCAACCCGGCCCAGGCGGTGGAGGGCACCCTGTCGCTGCTCAGCGAAGGCATGAAGGGCAAAGGCGTGCAATTGCGCGTGCCGCCGATCGAGTTCGAGGTGCAGGTGCGCGGGTTTGTCGACCAGTTGGAGCAGGTGTTGATCAACCTCATGGTCAACGCCCGCGACGCATTGCTCAGCAAACGCGAGAAGAACCGCGATTTCGAACCGTGGATCTCGGTGACTGCCGAGCATGACGAGCGTGCGGTGCGGCTGATCGTCGAGGACAACGGCGGCGGTATCGATCCGCGCCTGCTGGAGCGGATCTTCGAGCCGTTCTTCACCACCAAGCCGGTGGGCATCGGCACCGGCCTTGGCCTGTCGGTGAGCTACGGCATCGTCGAGAACATGGGCGGCCGGATGAGTGTACGCAATGGCGACGACGGTGCGCGGTTCTGTGTCGAGTTGCCGCTGGTGCTAGATCACTAGGTAGGCCTTGCCGGTCTGGCCGCAGGTGAGGTTGGCGCCGACGCTCACGTTGTTGATGTCGATGCCCAGGTTGAGCAACAGGTTGTTCAGCAAAGGGGTGATCAGGCTGCTCAGTAGGCCAGTAATGGCAGTCGTCAGTGTGGTCAGGGTCTGAGACAGCACCGATAAAAGTGTGTTTAGGAGCACCCCGAGCAGCCCGCCACCGAGGGTGGGTGAATGAACAATAAGAGTCGGGTTGTTCAGTGAGTTCGTCAGAATGCCCTGAGCGGTTGGTCTTGGGACCGATTGGATCAGCGTCTGTCCACTGTTCACATTGGGCGGATTGTTGAACAGCATGTTCTGAACGGTCACCTGATCCAGTGGGATGTTGACGATCAATTCGCTCCCTCCTCCCGCGAAGGGTGTACGGGGGCCGCAGTTGGTTCCCTGGCAGACCTTGCTACCGATATCGACCAAGGTTAACGGACTGACACTTTCAGCTGACGAGCCGGAGAACCAGATCGTCTTGTTTATACGGCCTATTTTCAGTGATCCCGCAGCCGTGGTGGTACTCGCCGAAAGGCTTTTGCTGCCAACACCATTCGCAGGGCAGCTGTAGTCTGTGACGCGGCTGGCTCCAGTCCCGATCTCCAGGCCGATGTCCAGGCTCAGGTTGGGCAGCACTTGCAAATCGGTCTGTGTGCATGTCCCACCGAAGAGGCAGCCTGGAGTCAGAAGTGTATTGATCGATTCAACGACAGACTTTAATGCCGTGTTGACCTGTTGCAGGGTTGCATTGATCAGTGAGAGGTCAACGGATATCAGGGCCCTGATCTGGCCTGTTTGTACGTATATCTGGTTTGCTCCGGTAGGGTTTAGTTTTGCCAACCTGGGGTCGCCTATCGCTGAAAATTGAGGTGGCTGAATGACACCTAATGTGGTCGTGACCCCTGCGATACCGAGAATGCCTACCGGTAGCGTTGCCGCTGCGGCCCCATTTTTGTTCGCCAGTTGTACGAACGCCTGGATGAGTTGAAAAAGCTGAACGTCGGCATTCAACCCGTTCGATAGGGTACCCGTTTGGAGTTTCAGCAGATCGCCCAGCTTTATCGGATTCGCTCCAGTCGCGGCTAACTGAAGAGTGCCAAGTGCAGTCGTCACGGCAGCTGTCCCACCGTTGACATTCAGGACGTCCGCAGCTGCCTTTATGAATGTCGTCACGCTGGCCTGGGTATTGAGCAAGGCGGTGTAATCACCTGCGGTCACTCCCAACGAGATAGCCAGTTGGTTCATGTAGCTGAGCAGATTGACATTGGTCTTGACCAGGCCATCCCAGCCGGCGGTGCTGATATTGACGCTTCCCCCCAGCAGTCCGGAAAAGAGCTGGTTCAGTGTGTTGGACCTTGTCGTGTCGACACTCAGCAGGGTGCTGCGAATATTCAACTGTGCGAGATAGGGCAATGGTGCTGCTGCCACGGCTGTGGCTGTCAGTTGGGTTTTCAGATTGGTTGGGCCGCTGGAAAACAGGGAGCCGATTCCGGCAGCAATGCTGGTCGTCACCGAACTGTTGGCAATGACCCGGATGGCATCGGACTTACTCGCATCGACGCTGAAGGTACGCAGATTGTTGGTCCCGGTAACCAGCGTGCCGCAAGTAGTCGTCAGTGTGTTGCCCGTACCGACTACGAAGGCATTCCTGTTGGCACTTTGGGTCGCGTAAGTAGCCGCACTCAGCCCCGCCTGGCAGTTGCCACCCCGGCTGGCAGCCTCCAACGCTGCTGTATCGGCGACCCGTTGCAAGGTCCGTTTCGCCAGGTACAGCCGCCCGGTATCGACCACCACCACCATGCACAGCAGTGCCATCCCCAGGGTCACGGCGGCCATCAGGCCAATAGCGCCGCGTTGCCGCGACGGACCGTGAAATACCAGGGCACGGCGAGGAAAAGACATCGAGCACTCCTTTGCCGGCACCTGGCCGAGCGCTTACTTTCCTGCATTGAATGCCAGTGTAGTCAAGGCTGGGCGGGGCGTGCGCAAGGGGCCTGGCGGTCAGGCGGAACTGCGTCGGGCATCCGGGCTTTCGTGGCGAGCGGGCTTGCCCGCGCTGGGGTGCGCAGCAGCCCTGAAATCGGACACGCGGTGTGTCCGGTCGATCGGGGATGGCCGGTTTGCGACTGCTTTGCAGTCGAGCGCGGGCAAGCCCGCTCGCCACAACGGGTCTGTTCATTACCGCCAATCAACCATGGACCCACGGACTACCACGGCCCTGCCGACCATGAGAAGCCTGGCTCCAGGGCCCATGCCCAGCGGCAACGGTGTATGGCGAGTACTTACCTTGGCGGGTAGTTCGCCATCACCTGCGCCACGGTCTTGTTGATCGCGGCGCTGCGTTCGGCGGGTGTCGGCAGGTTGTTCACCTCCTGCTCGGCGCTGCCGCGCCAGACCAGCTTGCCGTCCTTGCCGTCGAACAGGTCGACCTGGATCGTCGCGACCTGGTAGTCGATGTTGCGGGTTTCGGTATAGCCCGGCCCCGCCCACAGGCCGCCGCCACGCCATGGGCCACCCCAGCCGCCACCGTAGTTGGTGCTGACCTGTTGCTGGCGGTTGTCGACGATCAGGTAGGCCTGCACCTTCACGTCGGCCTTGCCACCGGCCGGGGCCGGGCGTAAGCCGCGCTGGTCCAGCTGCTCGCTGACCGCCTGGCGGATCCGCTGTTCGGTCAGGTCGCTCTTGATCCGGGGATCATCCGGTCGATATTGCAGCGCGGGTTCCTTCCAGCTCCAACTGCGGTAGCCGGCGAAATCGCGGCTGGCGTCGAAGTCGTGGGTGACCTGGGCGGTTTGGCAGGCGCTGAGCAGTACGGCAAAGGCCATTAAGGCAAGACGGCGGAACATGATTTTTCTCCGGTAGCCTGGCAAGTTGATTAGCTGGGTGGATAGGCAGCCAGGGCTTTGTGCACCGCTTCGCGCAGAGCATCCGCGCGTTCGAGCTGATTGCCCTGGTTGGCCGTTTCGGCGCTGGCACTCCAGACCGGCTGGCCGGTCGCCGCGTCGAACAGACTGACACGCGCCACCAGCACCTGGACTTCATAGGTGCGTACGATCGGGACGCTGTTGTACACGCCGTAGCGGTTGCCATACGGCCCCCCGCCATAAGCCCCGGCGTAGCCATAGTCCTCCTGGACCTGGCGCAGGCGTTTCTCCAGGTGCACATCGGCGCTCACCCGCAGGTCTGCCGGCGCGCCATCGCGTCGTGGCCGCAGCCCCTGCTCGTCGAGGGCATTGCCGACCATCTCGGCCAGTTGCGCCGAATCGGCCCAGGTGGTGCCGGCCGGCAGGCGATCGTTGAGCCAGGCCCAGGTCCGATAGCGACCGTAGTCGCGGGCCGGTGCCGGGTAGGCGCTCAGGTCCAGGGTGCCGGCGGCCTGGGCTGGCGCGGGCGGGATCGGCATCGAACTGGCGGTGTACGGGTTCGGGCTCGAACAGGCAGCAAGCCCCAGGCACAGCATTGACAGCACGAAACGGCGATTCATGGCTTCCTCCGTATTACACCGGACGGCAGATCCAGTGCAGGTAACGCCCAAGCCCGGCAAAGCCTGGATGACGACGATGGGCCAGTTCCATTTCCAGCAGGTCGACCAGCTCGGTACGGGCCTGGAACTCGACCGGCATGTAGTCGTGGAACACCCGCACGCCGCTCTGGGTTTCGACGCGCCACAGGCCTTCAAGTTGCGCCGCCAGCTCGCGCGGATCAAGCGGTTGTTGCGGCGTCAGGCTCTGCTTTTCACCGGCCATGTCGTTCTTGCGCATCTTGCGGAAATGGCCCTTGAGCAGGTTGCGGTAGATCAGCGCATCGCGGTTGTAGAAGGCCAGCGACAACCAGCCATCCGGCCGCGTCAACTGGTGCAGCACCGGCAGGATCGCATGAGGCTCGGCCAGCCATTCCAGCACCGCGTGGCACAGCACCAGGTCGTAGGGTTCGGTGAGCTGGCCGAGCAGGTCCTGCCACGGCGCCTGGATGAAGATTGCCGGCTGCCCGGCTTCGGCGAAACGCTGGCGGGCGCCTTCGAGCATCGGCTCGGCGGGTTCGGCCAGGGTCACGTGGTGGCCGCGCTGGGCCAGCCACAAGGACATGTGGCCGAGCCCGGCGCCAATGTCCAGCACCCGCAGCGGCCGGTCCGGCAGGGTTTCGGCAAGGTCGGCCTGCAGCACCGCAAGGCGGATCGCGCCCTTGGCGCCGCCGTAGATCTTCTCGGCGAAGCGGGTGGCCAGCTGGTCGAAATGACGGTCGCTCATTGGGTGAACCGCCGTTCACTGTCGGCCAGCTTGGCGCGGACCACTTCGTTCATGTCCAGTCCCAGTTCGCTGCATAAAAGCAGGAGATAGAGCACGATGTCTCCGACTTCCTGTCCGGCATGGGCGAGTTTTTCCAGGGGCAGCTGGCGCGACTGATCCTCCGTCAGCCACTGGAAAATCTCCACCAGTTCGGCCATCTCGACGCTGGCGGCCATCGCCAGGTTCTTTGGGCTGTGGAATTGTTTCCAGTCGTTGCGATCACGGATGCCGTGCAGGCGTTGGGTCAGTTCGTCGAGGTTCATGCGTGGTGTTCTCCTTCCAGGCCACTAGCTTCCGGTGGATGGCAACGGGAAGCAAGGGCCTCGCCATGGGGAGAACGCTCCAGGCAGATGAAATATTCATCGGCCTCAGCCAATTGTCAGCTTGCCGGGCGTACCTCAGGCAATCGGCTGCCAATGCCCGGTCATATGCTCCAGTTCCCCGGCACCCGTCAGGCGCAAGTCACCGCTGGAACCGGGGACACTGGCATGCAGCACCAGCTCATTGGGCAGGTGGACCGGTTTCCTGAACGTCACCTCGATCTCGATGTTCGCCGCCGGCAGATGGTTGCCCAGGGCTGCCAGGGTCCGTGCCTTGCTCCACAAGCCATGGGCGATGGCTTTGGGAAAGCCGAACAGGCGGGCACTGAGGGCGCTCAGGTGGATCGGGTTGTAGTCGCCGGAGACCTTGGCATATTGGCGGCCGATATCCGTCGGGCATGGCCAACGGGTCAGTTCCAGCATCGGTGCCGGTTCGGACTGCAAAGGGACGGCGGGTTCGCCTGGCAACTCGACGCCACGGCAGAGCATGCGGCTTTCGGCTTCCCACAGCGGCCCGAGGGCGTCGTCGATCTGGGTCACCAGGTCGAAGGTTGCGCCTTTGGGATGGGGTTGCAGGTTCTGCACCTGTACGCCGACCCGCAGGCTGGTGACGCCGCCCAGCGGGCGCAAGATGCGGATGCGATTGCTCAGGTGCACCAGGCCCAGCAGCGGAAAGGGAAAGTTTTTCCCGGTCAGCAACTGCAATTGCAGGGGAAAGGCCAGTACATGGGGATAGGTGGCCGGCATCAGCCCGGTATCGGCGAACCCGCAGATCCGTCGGTAGGCCGCCAGGCGCTTGGTATCGACAGTGACCCAGCAGCGCAGGCCTTCGCTGGGCAGTTGCGTGCCGGTGATCTTGCGCCGCCGGGCGGCCCGGACATACAGGCCGGGCAGCCCGGGTGCAGTGGTCAGGTACTGCCAATTCACGAGCATGCTCAGGCCCCCAGTACGCTTTGTCCACAGACCCGCAGGGCCTGCCCGCTGATCGCTCCGGAGCCCGGTTGGGCGAGCCATGCGACGGCTTCGGCGACATCCTGGGGCAGGCCGCCCTGGCCCAGGGAACTCATGCGCCGCCCGGCTTCGCGCAGGGCGAAGGGGATGTGCGCGGTCATCTGCGTCTCGATGAAGCCGGGCGCCACGGCATTGATGCTGATGTCACGCTCATGCAGCAGTGGCGCCCAGGACTGGGCCAGGCCAATCAGCCCGGCCTTGCTCGCGGCGTAGTTGGTCTGGCCGCGATTGCCGGCGATGCCGCTGATCGAGGCGAGCAGGATCACCCGGCCATGGTCATGCAGGGTGCCGCTGTCGAGCAGGGCCTTGGTCAGCACCTGGGGCGCATTGAGGTTGACCGCCAGCACTGCGTCCCAGAACTCGGGAGTCATGTTCGCCAGGGTCTTGTCGCGGGTGATGCCGGCGTTATGCACTAGGATGTCGAGGCCATCCGGCAGTTGCGCCACCAGTTGTGCAGCGGCGTCTTCGGCGCAGATGTCGAGGGCGATGCTGCGCGCGCCCAGGCGGGCGGCAAGGGCTTCGAGATCGCTGCGGGCCTGGGGCACGTCGAGCAGGATGATGTCGCTGCCGTCGCGGGCCAGGGTTTCGGCAATGGCCGCGCCGATGCCACGCGCTGCGCCGGTGACCAGCGCCTTGCGGCCGGCCAGCGGTCGGCTCCAATCCAGCACCCGGCTGCTGCAGGCGCCGAGGTGGAGCACTTGGCCACTGACGTAGGCGCTTTTCGGCGACAGGAAGAAGCGCAGCGCACCTTCGAGCTGGTCCTGGGCATCATCATCGACGTACAGCAACTGCAGGGTGCCGCCGTTGCGCAGTTCCTTGGCCAGCGAGCGGCTGAAACCTTCCAGGGCCCGTTGCGCGCTGGCGGCGAACGGATCGCGCAGGGTGTGGGGCGCGCGTCCGAGAATCACCAGGTGTGGGCTCGATTCGAGGTTCCTCAGCAGCGGCTGGAAGAACTCACGCAGTTGCTTGAGCTGCTCGACCTGGACGATGGCGCCGGCATCGAACACCAGCGCCTTGAGCTTGGGCCTGTGGCCAGGAATCCAGGTGCTGCAGCCCGGCACTTCGCTGCCATAGCTGTAGACAGCATCGGTCAGGCGCTGGGCGAAGCCGCCGATCTGCGCCGCCAAGGGGCCACCGCCCAGCAACAGGGCGCCTTCGACCGGGCGCAGGCGTCCGGCCTGCCAGCGCTCCAGACGCGTCGGTGCCGGCAGGCCAAGCGCGCCGACCAGGCGTTGGCCGATCGTCGAGTTGGCGAAGTCGATATAACGGTCAGACATGGAACGCTCTCCGGCGACAGGGGTTCAAAAGGTGGACCGCAAAGGCCTGGCGGTGGTTCGTTTTCTAAGAAAGGTCCTACTCTTTTAGCGGCAGTGTCATTCGAATAATAGGGAGTTTTTTATGAGTACGTTGCGCCGTGTTGCCATTATCGGGGGCAACCGCATCCCGTTTGCCCGCTCCAACGGTCCCTATGCCAACGCGAGCAACCAGGCGATGCTGACAGCGGCGCTGGAGGGGCTGATCGAGCGTTTCAACCTGCATGGCCTGCGCCTGGGGGAAGTGGCGGCGGGTGCGGTGCTCAAGCATTCGCGGGATTTCAACCTGACCCGCGAGTGCGTCCTGGGCTCGCGGCTGTCGCCGCAAACCCCGGCCTATGACATCCAGCAGGCCTGCGGCACCGGGCTGGAGGCGGCGCTGCTGGTGGCGAACAAGATTGCCCTGGGGCAGATCGAGTGCGGCATTGCCGGCGGCGTCGATACCACGTCCGATGCGCCGATCGGGGTCAATGAGGGGCTTCGACAGATTCTGTTGCAAATCAATCGAAGCAAAAGCCTTGGAGACAAGCTCAAGACGCTGTTGCAACTGCGTCCGCATCACCTGAAACCGGAGCTGCCGCGTAACGGCGAACCCCGCACCGGCTTGTCCATGGGCCAGCATTGCGAGTTGATGGCCCAGGCCTGGAGCATTCCCCGTGACGAGCAGGACCAGTTGGCACTGGACAGTCACCGGAAGATGGCTGCCGCCTATGCCGAAGGCTGGCATGACGACCTGCTCACGCCGTTTCTCGGCCTGACCCGCGACAACAACCTGCGCCCCGATCTCAGCCTGGAAAATCTCGCGGTACTCAAGCCGGTGTTCGAGCGCAGCGCCAAGGGAACGCTGACGGCCGGTAACTCCACGCCGCTGACCGATGGCGCTTCGCTGGTGCTGCTGGGCAGCGAGGATTGGGCTCGGGAGCGTGGGCTGCCGGTACTGGCCTACCTGCGCGATGGCGAGGCAGCGGCGGTGGATTTCGTCAAGGGCACGGAAGGCTTGTTGATGGCGCCGGTCTACGCGGTGCCGCGGCTGTTGGCGCGCAATGGCCTGACGCTGCAGGATTTCGACTACTACGAGATCCACGAGGCGTTCGCCGCCCAGGTACTGTGCACGCTCAAGGCCTGGGAGGATCCCGAGTACTGCAAGACCCGCCTGGGACTCGATGCACCCCTGGGGTCGATCGACCGAAACCGGCTCAACGTCAAGGGCAGTTCCCTGGCGGCCGGGCATCCGTTTGCGGCCACCGGCGGCAGGATCGTTGCCAACCTGGCGAAACTGCTCGACCGGGCGGGACAGGGACGCGGGTTGATCTCGATCTGTGCGGCCGGTGGGCAGGGCGTGACGGCGATTATCGAGCGCTGACACGGAGGGTTGACGGAGCGGCCATTGTCTTATGCCTGGCTCTGGCCTAAGGTCGCATCCGCCAGCCATCAGGCGATATAAGGTTGAACCATGTCGAACAACGGACAACGCGGGCCCGAGCGGCAGATTCCGGCGCTGTCGGCCCTGCCACGCCCGCTGTATGCCCGCGCCGAAAGCCTGAACGCCGGCTCCTGGACCTCGCGGCACAGCCACGACTGGGTACAGTTTTCCTACGCCATCAGCGGCGTGCTGGGGGTGCATACCTCCGAGGGCAGCTTCTTTGCGCCACCGCAGTGGGGCGTATGGATTCCGGCGGGGCTGGAGCACGAGGTCGTGACCTCGATGCAGGCGGAAATGCGCAGCCTGTATGTGCGCAGACAAGACTGCCCCTGGGCGGCGGAACGTTGCCGGGTGCTGGAGGTGACGCCGCTGGCGCGAGAGCTGATCAAGAGCTTCTGCCTGCTGCCGGTGGATTACCCCCAGGAAGGCAGCGCCGAATCACGCCTGGTGCAGGTGTTGCTGGATCAGTTGGCGAGTCTGCCGGAGGTGGGTTTCTCCCTGCCACTGCCACGCCATCCGCGCTTGCTCGGGTTGTGCAATGAACTGATCGAAAGTCCGGAGCAGGGCGCGAGCCTGGGACAGTGGGCGCAACGCCTGGGCATGTCGGAAAAGACCCTGATGCGGCTGTTCCAGCGCGAGACCGGGCTGAGCTTTCGCGGCTGGCGCCAGCGCATGCGGCTGCTGTCGTCGTTCAGTGCGTTGGAGGAGGGCGACAGCGTGACGCGGGCGGCGTTGTCCTGTGGTTACGACTCGACTTCGGCGTATATCGCGGCGTTCAAGGGCTTGTTCGGTTATACGCCGGGTGAGTTGTTTCGCCACTGAAACGCGGGTTGGAAGCAATCTTGAGGGCTTCCCCGCGAAGGGGCCCCCAAGCCTTGCCTATAACCCTGACTGTACGCCTTGATCAGGTCCGGAAGCGCTTGACCAGGCCGTCCAGTTCGTTGGACAACCCTGCCAGGCTCTGGGAGTCCAGTCGTGCCGAGTTCGCCAGCTCCGCCACCAACTGCGCATCGCCATGGATCTGGCTGATATGCCGGTTGATGTCCTCAGCCACCTGATGCTGTTCTTCTGCCGCCGTGGCGATCTGGGTGTTCATGTCGCGGATCACGTCCACCGACTCGCGGATCTGCCCGAAGCTGCTGCGGGCCAGGCCGATACGGGTTACCGACTGCTGCGACACTTCGAGGCTGGCGTGCATCTGTTGCGCTACCTGGCTGGTGCGCTTGGCCAGGTTGCCCAGCAGCCCGTCGATTTCCGCGGTGGAGTCGGCAGTGCGCTTGGCCAGTGCCCGAACCTCGTCCGCCACCACGGCAAAACCACGGCCCTGCTCGCCGGCCCGGGCCGCTTCAATCGCGGCGTTCAGCGCCAGCAGGTTGGTCTGTTCGGCGATGGAGCGGATGGTGCCGAGAATCGACTGGATGTTATTGCTGTCGTTTTCCAGCTGTTGCATCGACTGGGCCGACTGCTCGATTTCCTGGCTCAACTGGTCGACGCTGTGCACCGCCGCATCGATCTGCTGCTGGCCTTCGCGGGCCTGGCGCTGGCCGCTGTCGGCGGACTCCGCGGCCTGGCTGCAGGAACGCGCGACCTCGTTGGCGGTGGCGACCATTTCGTGGAACGCGGTAGACACCATGTCCACGGCCTCGCGCTGGCGCCCGGCGGCGTCGGCCATGTCGTTGGAGACGCGGGTCGAGTTGTGCGACGAATCGAGAATCTTGTTCGCCGATTGGCCGATATGCTGGATCAGCCCGCGAATCGCCCCGAGGAACTGGTTGAACCAGCCGGCCAGTTGCGCGGTTTCGTCACGGCCACGAACGGTCAGGTTCTGGGTCAGGTCGCCGTTGCCCTGGGCAATGCCTTCCAGGCCGCTGGATACGCCGCGGATCGGCCGCACGATCAGGCTGGCGAAGCTGGCGCCGACTATGGCGAAGACCACCACCAGCACCACGGCGATGATCGCGATCAGCCAGGTCAGTTGGTTGGCGCTTTTCATCACTTCGCTCTGCTTGACCATGCCGATGAAGGTCCAGCCCAGTTGTTCCGATGGCCAGACATTGGCCATGTAGTTCTCGCCGTTGATCTCGACTTCCACCAGGCCCTTGCCGGCCTTGGCCAGTTCGGCATAACCGCCGCCCAGGCTGTCGAGATTCTTGAAGTTGTGCTCAGGCTGCTTGGGGTCGACCAGCAGGTTGCCGCTGTTTTCCATCAGCATCAGGTAGCCGCTGTCGCCCAGCTTGATCTGCTTGACGATTTCGGTGAGCTGCTTGAGGGTCACGTCGACGCTGACCACGCCGCCCTGGGCGCCGAGCTTGTTGTCCACGGTACGCACGGTCGCGACCATCACCGCATCGTCGGGCGCCCAGTAGTAGGCGGCGGTGCGCAGGGTTTTGCCGGGGTTGGCCTGTGCGGTCTTGTACCAGGGGCGTACACGCGGATCGTAGTTGGCGAACTTCTGGTCAGCTGGCCAGCTGACGTAGCCGCCGCTACCGACGCCATAGGAAACGTAGGAGTAGGCCGGATGGGTCTTGGCCAGGCCATCGAACAGTTCGTATATCTGCTTGTCCTGTTCACCTGCGGGAACCTGCGAAGGATCGGCGCTCATGTAGCTCTTGAGGCTGCCATCGGCATTTTTCACCAGCGGATGATTGGCCAGGAATTCGATGTTCTGGCTGACGCCTTCAAAGAACACCTGTATCGCGTTGTTGACCTGGCGAATCTCCCGACCGCTGCCGTCGACAAAATTGCTACGCGCTTCACTGCGCAGGTTCAGTACCACCAGGGTGGCGACCAGCACCACCGGCAAACAGGCGACGATTGCGAACGCCCAGGTCAACTTCTGCTTGATATTCATCCGCGCTCCAGATTTTTCTTGTTGGCCCGCAGGTGTCGGGGACACGCGGAACAGGGCTGCTGTGAAGGTCGAGCGGTAATGAAGATCCGTTTCGCAGGCGACGTGCCGATTGTCCGACAAAATCACCACTCTCTCTGAGCGATTCGGCCCAGGTAGAAAAAAATTTAGACCATCTGGCGAATATTCGCGTTTTTGCCGAGTATTTGTATGCCGGGCGGTGTCGCAGATGACAGGGCGCCGGGTGAGTAGTGGCCTGGCGGGTGTCGGCTATTATTCTTGGGCCCATGGATTTACTGCAGTAATCTGGCACATTGAGTGCATTGGAGGGCATTCGGGGTCGGCATCTCCTACTCGCTGTGAGAGGATGGGGCCGCAACGAATGATGGTCGCGTACTTGGCAATAAAGGACCCAGAATAAAAGCTGATGAAGACTCCAAAACGCATTGAACCGCTGATCGAGGACGGTCTGGTCGACGAGGTGCTGCGCCCACTGATGAGTGGCAAAGAGGCAGCTGTCTACGTGGTGCGCTGTGGCAAGGAACTGCGCTGCGCCAAGGTTTACAAGGAGGCGAACAAACGAAGTTTTCGTCAGGCGGCCGAGTATCAGGAAGGCCGCAAGGTACGTAACAGCCGTCAGGCCCGGGCCATGGCCAAGGGCTCCAAGTTCGGGCGCAAGGAAGCCGAGGACGCCTGGCAGAACGCCGAGGTGGCGGCCCTGTTCCGCCTGGCCAGTGCCGGGGTGCGGGTGCCCAAGCCGTTCGACTTCCTCGATGGCGTGTTGCTGATGGAACTGGTGGCCGACGAGTATGGCGATGCCGCACCGCGCCTCAACGACGTGGTGCTGGAGCCGGACCAGGCGCGCGAGTATCACGCGCTGCTGATCTCGCAGATCGTGCTGATGCTGTGTGCCGGTCTGGTGCACGGTGACCTGTCGGAGTTCAATGTGCTGCTGGCGCCGGATGGCCCGGTGATTATCGACCTGCCCCAGGCCGTGGATGCGGCGGGAAACAACCACGCGTTCAGCATGTTGGAGCGGGATGTCGACAACATGGCGTCCTACTTTGGCCAGTTTGCCCCGGAACTCAAGCAGACCCGCTATGCCAGGGAAATGTGGGCCCTGTACAAGGCTGGCACCCTGCATCCGGGCAGCGTCCTGACCGGCGAGTTCGCCGAGGATCAGGTGCAGGCGGACGTGCGTGGCGTGCTGCGCGAAATCGAGGCGGCGCGCTTCGATGAGGAGCGTCGGCAGGCGATTCGTTCGGCTGACGATGCCCCGCGCGGTCGCCAGGCCGAGGAGCCGACGCCACCCTGGATGCAGCACTGACGCGGCTGGCGCCCCCGTGTCGAGGGGGCGCGGCCTTCAGTTCTTCGTACAGCAACTGCCCGAGGCCAGGTCCCTGAGGATCGGGCAATCCGGGCGGTGATCGCCGTGGCAATGTTCCACCAGCTCCTGCAGGGTATCGCGCAGGCCGGCCAGCTCGTCGATCTTGCGGTTCAACTCGTCGATATGTTGGCGCGCCAAGGCCTTCACATCGGCGCTGGCACGCTGTCGATCCTGCCAGAGCGTCAGCAGCTTGCCGACTTCCTCCAGGGAAAAACCCAGGTCCCGCGAGCGCTTGATGAACGCCAGGGTGTGCAGTTCATCCGCACCGTACAGGCGGTAGCCACTGTCGGTGCGGGTGGCCGCCTTGAGCAAACCGATGGACTCGTAGTAACGAATCATCTTCGCGCTCAGGCCACTCTGGCGGGCTGCTTGGCCGATATTCATGCCGTCTTCCTTCAGTCGAGGTCTTCGGGTTTCCAGGTCTTGAGCAGCAGCGCGTTGCTCACCACGCTGACGCTCGACAGGGCCATCGCCGCGCCAGCCAGTACCGGGTTGAGCAGGCCGAAGGCGGCCAGCGGGATGCCGATCAGGTTATAGACGAACGCCCAGAACAGATTCTGCCGGATCTTGGCGTAGGTCTTGCGGCTGATTTCCAGTGCCGCCGGCACCAGTCGCGGATCGCCGCGCATCAGGGTGATGCCGGCGGCATGCATGGCGACATCGGTGCCGCCACCCATGGCGATGCCGATATCCGCGGCAGCCAGGGCCGGCGCATCGTTGATGCCGTCGCCGACCATCGCCACCACGCCGCTCTTTTTCAGCACGCCGACGGTGGCGGCCTTGTCGGCCGGCAGCACTTCGGCGTGCACGTCGTCGATGCCCAGCGCCTCGGCCACCACCTTGGCGCTGCCGCGATTGTCGCCGGTCAGCAGGTGGCTGCTGATTTGCCGTGCAGTGAGTTGCGCGATGGCTTGCGCTGCACCGGTCTTGAGGGTATCGCCGAAGGCAAACAGGGCCAGGACTCGTGGCTGCGGGCCTTGTTCGATCAACCAGGACAGGGTGCGGCCTTCGTTTTCCCAGGCATTCGCCAGTTGTTCCAGGGTTCCCGGCTGCAGCCCGCTTTCGTCGAGCAGACGGCGGTTGCCCAGGGCCAGCGCGCGACCATCCAGCTCGCCGGCGATGCCGCGACCGGTCAGCGAGCGGCTGGCGCGGATATCCGCGACTTCCAGGCCGCGTTCGGCGCAGGCATCCAGCACCGCCTTGGCCAGCGGGTGTTCGCTGCCGCGCTGCAGGGCCCCGGCCCATTGCAGGGCCAGTGCTTCGTCTCCATCCACCGCCGACAGGTGGGCGATACGCGGGGCACCGGAGGTCAGGGTACCGGTCTTGTCGAATACCACGCTGCTGACCTCATGGGCGCGCTCCAGGGCCTCGGCGTCCTTGATCAGGATGCCGTGGCGCGCGGCGACACCAGTGCCGGCCATGATCGCGGTGGGTGTGGCCAGGCCGAGGGCGCAAGGACAGGCGATTACCAGCACCGCCACCGCGTTGATCAGTGCCGTTTCCAGCGGGGCACCGTACAACCACCAGCCAAGCAGGGTCGCCAGGGCCAGCAGCAATACACTGGGGACGAACACCTGGCTGACCTTGTCCACCAGCTTCTGGATCGGTGCCTTGCCGGCCTGGGCATCTTCCACCAGGCGTATGATTCGTGCGAGGACTGTTTCGGCGCCCAGGGCCTGGGTCTTGACCAGCAGGCGGCCTTCGCCATTGATGGCGCCGCCGGTGACCTTGTCTCCCGGCTGTTTCGGCACCGGCAGGCTCTCGCCGCTGATCAGTGCCTCGTCGGCGTGGCTCTGGCCTTCAATCACCTCGCCGTCCACCGGGAAGCGCTCGCCGGGCTTGACCAGCACCAGGTCGTCCAGCCGCAGGGCGCTGATGGCGACGTCCTGCTCGCGGCCGTCGATCACCTGGATCGCCCGTTCCGGGCGCAATGCTTCCAGGGCGCGGATGGCACTGGCGGTCTGGCGCTTGGCGCGGCTCTCCAGGTACTTGCCCAGCAGCACCAGGGCGATCACCACCGCCGAGGCTTCGAAATACAGGTGGGGCATGTGGCCCGGATGGGCGTTGATCCACTGGTAGAGGCTCAGGCCGTAGCCGGCGCTGGTACCGAGGGCCACCAGCAGGTCCATGTTGCCGGCGCCGGCCTTGACCGCTTTCCAGGCCGCGACATAGAAGCGTGCTCCCAGGATGAACTGGACTGGTGTCGCCAGGGCGAACTGCAGCCAGGCCGGCAGCATCCAGTCATGGCCGAAGGGCTGGGCGAGCATGGGCAGCACCAATGGCAGCGCCAGGGCGAGGGCCAGCAGCAGTTGCCAGCGCTCACGCACCAGGCGTTGCTCCTGGGACTGGACGACGCTGCTTTCGTTGTCATGCAGGCTTGCCGAGTACCCGGCGGCTTCGACGGCGCTGATCAGCACGCTGGGTTCGAGCTGTCCCAGCAACTGGATGTGCGCCCGTTCGCTGGCCAGGTTGACGCTGGCACCGCGTACGCCGGCGACCTTGTTCAGCGCCCGTTCGACCCGCCCGGCGCAGGAAGCGCAGGTCATGCCGCCGATATCCAGCTCCAGCTCCTGGCTGGGTACCTGGTAACCGGCCTGTTCAACGGCCTGCAACAGCGCCGGCAGACTGTCGGTCGGGGCCTGGACGCGGGCCTGTTCGGTGGCGAGGTTGACACTGACCGCACTGGCGCCTGCCACTTTGCGCAGGGCCCGCTCGACCCGGCCGGCGCAACTGGCGCAGGTCATGCCGGCGATCGGCAGGTCAAAGGCGATGGATTCCGGCATGGGCGATACTCCTGGAGAAGTTGCCCACAGGATCAACCTTGCCACATGGGCAAGGTCAAGCCTCTATTTCATACGGCGCAGGTTTATTGATAGCCCAGCCGTACCTGCTTGAGGCGCAGGCCGCTCGGGCTGGCGACAATGGCGAACTTGCGCACGTCGCCGCCATTGAGCTTGATCACCTGCTCGGGTGCCGCCAGCAGGCTGGCGTTGCAGCCAGGTGCCTGGCTCGGCAGGGATTTCAGGCGAACCGAAACATCGCCCGGCGGCAGGTTGAAGGAGGTGGCTTGTTCCTGGAACAGCCGTGCCGACAACTGGTCCTGCAGGTAGACGCCGATTTCGCAGGGCGTCGAGACCTCCAGGCGTTCACGGGAGATGATCAGCACCCCGTAGTTTTCTCCGGCGGCGCTGGCAAAGGGGGATGCCCCGAACAGGCTGAGAAGGCCAAACAGGCCGAAAGCTGACCAGCGCATGGCTGAATCTCCTACGGTTGAATCGTTGATGACGAAGCTTGGCGCAGGGGCGAGCGAAATGCCAGCCCGGCAGATCATCGAGGAACTTGACCTTGCCATCGTGGCAAGCTTGAAACTGCCTGCAACCTCAATACAGGAGAAGCGTCATGCAAGTCTTCAATGTTCAAGGTATGTCCTGCGGTCACTGCGTCAAGGCGATCACTTCTGCGCTCCAGGCCAAGGATCCGGCGGCCAGCGTCCAGGTCGACCTGGGGTCGAAGGAAGTCGGCGTGCAGAGCCGCTTGTCGGCGGAAGAAGTCATCAACGCCATTGTCGAGGAAGGCTACGAGGCGAAGCTGGCGGGTTGAAGTCTTAGCACTGCGAGCCTGCTGCCCGGCTGACCGAGTACGTTGGTCGGGTATTTATTTAGTTAGCGACCTATCGGAATGTTCAAGGTAATCGTCCACGGTTAAACTATCCGGCTTTGCGCACTGCTGTTTACCGGATGCCTGATGAACCTACGAACGATCCTGATCCTGGGGGCCCTGAGTGCCTTCGCGCCCCTGGCCATCGACTTCTACCTGCCGGGCTTTCCGGCGATGGCCGTCGCCTTCGGCACCGATGAAAAACATATCCAGCTGACGCTGGCAGTGTACTTTTTCGGCTTGTCCATCGGCCAACTGGCCTACGGGCCGCTGGCCGATCGCTTCGGTCGGCGCGGGCCATTGCTCGTCGGCGTCGCCCTGTTCACCGTGGCATCGCTGGCCTGTGCCTTTGCGCCGAACCTGGAGTGGCTGATCGCCGCGCGGTTCCTGCAGGCCTTGGGCGGTTGCGCCGGGTCGGTGATTTCCCGGGCGGTGGTCAGCGACAAGTGTGACGCCGTGGGCTCGGCCAAGGTCTTCTCGCAACTGATGCTGGTCACCGGCCTGGCGCCGATCCTCGCGCCGATGCTCGGCGGGGTGCTGGTCAACCTCTATGGCTGGCAGTCGATTTTCCTCGTGCTGACGCTGTTCAGTGCCTTGTCCGCCTTTGCCGTGGCCCTTGGCCTGCCGGAGAGCCTGCCCGCCAGCCAGCCGCGCCAACCGTTGTCGGGTGCACTGCGCCAGTACGGCCGCCTGCTTTCCGACGGGGTGTTCTTCGGCCATGCACTGACCGGCGGCATCGCCATCGCCGGGATGTTTGCCTATATCGCCGGCTCGCCGTTCGTCTTCATCAAGTTGTATGGCGTTCCCGCCGAGCATTACGGCTGGCTGTTCGGCAGCAACGCCGCTGGCTTCATCCTGGTGGCCCAGGTCAATGCGCGCCTGCTGGGGAAGCTGGGGCCAGCGCGGCTGCTGGCTCGGGCGGTCTGGGTCTATGTTGCGGCGGGGCTGGCCCTGCTGGGCATCAGCACCTTGCACACCACGCAGCTCTGGCCGTTGCTGGTTCCGTTGTTCATCTGCATCGCCAGCCTGGGTTGCATCGTCCCCAATGCCGCTGCCTGTGCCATGCGCGGCCAGGGCGCACGGGCCGGCAGCGCCTCGGCGATGTTCGGTTGCCTGCAGTTCAGCGTCGCCGCCGGCGCAGCCTCGCTGGTCGGCTTGCTACACGATGGCAGCGCGATGCCGATGGCGCTGGTGATCGCGCTGTGCGGGGTGCTGGCGGTGACGGTCGCCATTTTCACCCGACGCCTGGAGAAGGCGCGGGTGGTCGCGGGCTGATTCAGCCTACGGCGCGTTGCTGTTCGGGGAAAATATGGGGAGCCTGCAGGCGGGCTTGCAGGGTTTGGACAAAGGCACGGGCTTCGGCTTCGGTGCGGAATGTCACCGCATGCTGGTCGAGCCGGACCTGCCAGTGGCTGCCGTGGGATTTTGCTAACTCTTTGACAAGGATCTTCATGGCTGACTTCCTCTGGTTGGCAAAGGCGGCCATTGTAAACCCGAATCCATGGATGGATATGACGGGGATCAAGGATCTGACTGACGGTATTTCTGCTTGTCTTGTGAGAGGCAGATGACGGTCCTACGCTGAGCCCGCGCTCTTTCTCCCGCACGCGACAGGTCTGCGGGACGGCACCAGTCGCCGCCCCGCAGCCATGGCTCAAAATCCTTCCAGAACGATCTTGCCCCTGGCCTTGCCGCTTTCCAGCAAGGCATGGGCCCGGCGCAGGTTGGCCGCGTTGATCTGGCCGAAGTGTTCGCCGACCGTGGTTTTCAGCACGCCCGAATCGATCAGGTCGGCGACCCGGTTGAGCAGGTGGTGCTGTTCGATCATGTCCTCGGTCTCGAACATCGAGCGGGTGTACATGAACTCCCAGTGCAGCGACAGGCTCTTGCGCTTGAGCTGGCTGACGTCGAGGTGTTTCGGGTCATCGATCAGCGCCAGCTTGCCCTGGGGCTTGAGGGCCGCGACCAGTTGCTCCAGGTGGGTGTCGGTCTGGGTCAGGCTGGCGACATGGGTGACATGCGCCAGGCCGTGGGCCTTGAGTTCTTCGCTCAGTGGCTGGCTGTGGTCGATCACCAGATCGGCGCCGAGCGCTTGTACCCACTCGCGGGTCTCGGGCCGCGAGGCGGTGCCGATGACTTTCAGTCCGGTCAGTTGGCTGGCCAACTGCGTCAGGATCGAACCCACGCCGCCTGCCGCGCCGACGATCAGCAGGCTCTGGCCCTGGTCGGTCTTGCCTTCGGCCACTTGCAGGCGTTCGAACAGCAGCTCCCAGGCAGTGATCGCAGTCAGCGGCAGGGCGGCAGCCTCGGCAAAACCCAGGCTTTGCGGCATGTGCCCGACAATGCGCTCGTCGACCACGTGCAGTTCGCTGTTGGCACCGGGGCGGATCAGGGAACCGGCGTAGAACACCTTGTCGCCGACTTTGAACAGGCTGACGTCGCTGCCGACTGCCTTGACCACGCCGGCCACGTCCCAACCCAGCACCTTGGCCTCGCCAGCTGGCGGCGGCATGTGCTGGCGGACCTTGGTGTCCACCGGGTTGACCGAGATGGCCTTGACCTCGACCAGCAGGTCGCATGGACCGGCGACCGGTGCGGGCAGTTCGATGTCTTGCAGCGACAGGGGATCGTTGATGGGCAAGGCGGTGTAGAAGGCGATGGCTTTCATGGTGAGGCTCCGTAGAGGGGGCTGGAATGGGTAAGGCCTTTCGATGGGTCAATGATTGGCTATTTCCCCGGGCGATAAAACCGGCTAAAACGGCAGGCTCTTTCAATATTTTTTTGATAATTCCGGGTGCGGGATGTTGCGCTTCGATGATTTGCAATTGTTTGTCCGGGCCGCCGATCTGGGCAGCCTGTCTGCTGCGGCGCGGGTCATGGACCTGTCGCCGGCGGTGGCCAGCGCTTCGCTCAAGCGCATCGAACAGCAGCTCGGCGCGCGCCTGCTCGCCCGCTCGACCCGCAGCCTGCGGCTGACGGCCGAAGGCGAGGGCTTCCTGGAGTACGCGCGGGCGGCCTTGAGCAATCTTGACGAGGGCCGGCGTCTGCTGGCCAGCGGGCAGGACCAGGTCAGCGGCGTGCTGCAGTTGTCCGCGCCTTCGGATTTTGGTCGCAACCTGCTGCTGCCCTGGCTCGATGAGTTCCAGCGGGAACACCCGCGCCTGACGGTACGGCTGCTGCTGGGTGACCGGATTGCCGACCTGTTCCGCCAGCCGGTGGACATTGCCCTGCGTTATGGTGAGCCGGAGGATTCCAGCCTGGTCGCCTTGCCGATCGCCCCGGACAACCGTCGGGTGCTGTGCGCCGCGCCCGAATACCTGGCGCGTCACGGCGAGCCGGCGACCCTGGAGCAACTGGCCCAGCACAACTGCCTGCTGTTCATGCTCGGCAGCCGTGTCCATGATCATTGGAGTTTTCACGATGGCCGGCGCGAGATCGGCCTGACGGTCAGCGGTGATCGCTTCAGCGACGATGCCGATGTGGTGCGCCTGTGGGCGCTGGCTGGTGCGGGAATCGCCTACAAGTCCTGGCTGGATGTCGGCACCGATGTGTTGGCCGGGCGCCTGAAGGTGCTCTTGCCGGAGCTGTCGTGCGAGCGGGCGCCGCTGAATCTGCTGTGCGCCCATCGCGCTCAATTGAGTAAGCCGGTGAACCTGTTGCGCGAGATGCTCGGCCGGCGATGTGCCGAGCTGTCGCGCCAGGCTCCGGCTCGCCTGGTGCGTAGCGGCGGCTAGTCATGCGTTTCCTGTTACAAGCCGTTCAGCAATAAAAGTCTGCGGCTGTTCCATTGTGGTTTAGGCTTGATTCATTGGATCCAATGCCTGAGAGGCAGCACGCTGTGCGTGAGGTCCGCCGGAGCCGAGGGATTAGGGAAAATTCCCGGCTTTTGGCAGTTTTGCGTCTTGGTTTGAATTCAGGAACTTCTCAGTATGGTGTTGTGCAGTCGATCAGTGTTTCAACAGGGAGTGAAAACATGGAATACGCACCTTGCATCAGCCAGATAGCCACGTTGCTCGCCGACCCCAAGCGCAGCGCCATGATGTGGGCGTTGCTCGATGGCAGCGCACGCTGTGCCGATGAGCTGGCCCTGCTGGCCGGTTTGTCCCTTTCATCCGCCAGTGCCCATCTGGCCCGCCTGAGTGCCGGCGGCCTGCTGCGCCAGGAGGCCCGGGGTCGCAAGCGTTTCTTCCGCCTGTCTGCCCCGGAGATCGCGACCGCCGTGGAAGCGCTGGCCAGCGCTTCACTGGCCAGCGCGCCGTTGGTGGTGAATCACTCGATCAAGCTACAGACCCCGGATGCCGAGGCGCTCAAGCGGGCCCGGCAGTGCCACGATCACCTCGGCGGAGAACTGGCCTGCGAGTTGTACCAGCGCCTGCTGGCGGCCGGCTGGATCGAACAGCAGGAGCAGCGTATCCGCGTGACCAGCGTCGGCGCCCAGCGTTTTGCCGAGCGTGGGCTGTATATCCAGGCACTGGCCCATGGGCGCCATGAGATGGTCTGTGTCTGCCATGACGTGCGTGAACGCCGTCCGCACTTGGGCGGGGTACTCGGCGCGGGGCTGTTGCAACTGTTCCTGCAGTCGGGTTGGCTCGGCCTGATGGAGGACTCCCGGGCGCTACGGGTTTCCCCCATCGGCGAGCGGCAGATCGACAGGTTCGCCGCCATGGTCGAGCTGGAGCTGGCCGGCTGAACCGCTTCGCTGCCCGTGGCACGGACGCCACGGGGGTCGCTCATGGATGCGGGCAGGTCGTCCTCAGGAGTAACGCCAGTCGGTGATATCGCACACTCGATCGAGCATTCGAATCGAGGGATATCCCATGGAAACTCAAGGCTACAGCGCAGCGGAACGTCTGGAACGGCTGCCGATCAGCGGTTATCACCGGCTGATCTTCATTGTCATTGCCCTGGCATTTTTCTTCGACTCGATGGACCTGGCGATGATGACGTTCCTGCTCGGCTCGATCAAAGCCGAGTTCGCCCTGAGCAGCGCCCAGGCGGGGTTGCTGGCCAGTTCGAGTTTCTTCGGGATGGTGCTGGGGGCCTCGCTGTCGGGCATGCTCGCCGACCGCTTCGGGCGCAAGCCGGTGTTCCAGTGGAGCATCGTGCTGTGGGGGCTGGCCAGCTACCTGTGTTCCACGGCGCAGACCGTCGAGATGCTGACGCTGTTCCGGGTGCTGCTGGGGATCGGCATGGGCATGGAGTTTCCGATTGCCCAGTCGATGCTCTCGGAACTGATTCCGACCAGGCGACGCGGACGCTATATCGCCCTGATGGATGGGTTCTGGCCACTCGGGTTCGTCGCGGCCGGGCTGTTGTCGTATTTCCTCCTGCCGCTGGTGGGTTGGCGCGACATCTTCCTGGTGCTGGCGGTGCCGGCGGTTTTCGTCCTGGCGGTCCGTTTCTTCATTCCCGAGTCGCCACGCTGGCTGGAGCAGGCAGGCCGCGAGGGTGCTGCGGACCAGGTGCTGCGGGGTATCGAGGAGCGGGTGCGTGCCTCGCTCAAGCTGGCTGCATTGCCGACGCCGGAGCGCCTGCCGCGGGGTGTCGGGCGTGAACCGAGTTTCTTTGCGGCGTTCCGGCAACTGTGGTCGCCGTTGTACCGCCAGCGCACCCTGATGATCTGGAGCGTCTGGTTTTTCGCCTTGCTGGGCTTCTACGGTCTGACCTCATGGCTCAGCGCGTTGCTGCAGCAGTCGGGTTTTGCCGTGACCCAGTCGGTGTACTACACCGTACTGATTTCCCTCGGCGGGATTCCCGGTTTCCTGGTGGCTGCGTGGCTGATCGAACTGTGGGGGCGCAAGCCGGTGTGCATCGTCACGTTGCTCGGCGGTGGGGTGATGGCGTTTCTCTACGGGCAGAGTGCGGTGTTCGGCGGCGAGGTGAGCCTGCTGATCGGCTCGGGCCTGCTGATGCAGTTCTTCCTGTTCGGGATGTGGGCGGTGCTCTATACCTACACGCCGGAGTTGTATCCGACTTCGGCACGGGCCACCGGCTCGGGGTTTGCTTCGGCCATCGGCCGCGTGGGTTCGTTGCTCGGACCGTTGGTGACCGGGTTGGTGTTTCCAGTGATGGGGCAGAGTGGGGTGTTCGCGCTTGGGGCGCTGTGCTTTGCGATCGCGGCGCTGGTGGTCGGCTGCTTCGGCGTGGAAACCCGCGGGCGGTCGCTGGAGGAATTGAGTGAGGCCGAGGTCCGATAGCGCCCCGATTTCCTGTAGGCGCGTGGCCTGCCCGCGAAGCTTTTAGCGGCCTCAATGGCCTCTTCGCGGGCAAGCCCGGCTCCTAAAGGTACCGCCGATATCGGTCAGGGCTTGACCAGCCGGGCATCCAGGCTGTTCTGCGCCAGGCGCCGGGCCTGGTCCTGGGTCATGCCCAGGTGGGTGTGCAGGGCATGGAAGTTTTCGGTGACATAACCACCGAAGTACGCCGGGTCATCCGAGTTCACCGTGACCTTCACGCCACGCTCGAGCATGTCGAGAATGTTGTGCTGGGACATGTGGTCGAACACGCACAGCTTGGTGTTGGACAGCGGGCAGACCGTCAGCGGAATCTGCTCGTCGATGATGCGCTGCATCAGGCGCTCGTCCTCGATGGCGCGCACGCCGTGGTCGATTCGCTGGATTTTCAGCAGGTCGATGGCTTCCCAGATGTACTCCGGTGGACCTTCCTCGCCCGCATGCGCCACGGTGAGGAAACCCTCGGCGCGTGCCCGGTCGAAGACCCGCTGGAACTTGCTGGGCGGATGGCCCATCTCCGAGCTGTCCAGGCCGACTGCGACGAAGGCATCGCGAAACGGCAGGGCCTGGTCGAGGGTCTTCTGTGCTTCTTCTTCACTCAGGTGACGCAGGAAGCTGAGGATCAGGCCGCTGCTGATGCCCAGTTGCTGCTCGCCATCCTTGAGCGCCGCGGCGATGCCGTTGAGCACCACTTCGAAGGGGATGCCCCGGTCGGTGTGGGTCTGCGGGTCGAAGAACGGTTCGGTGTGGATGACGTTCTGTTCCTTGCAGCGCAGCAGGTAGGCCCAGGTCAGGTCGTAGAAGTCCTGGGAGGTGCGCAGCACGTCGGCGCCCTGGTAGTACAGGTCGAGGAATTCCTGCAGGTTGTTGAAGGCGTAGGCCTGGCGCAGGGTGTCGACGTCCTGCCAGGGCAGGGCGATCTTGTTGCGCTCGGCCAGGGCGAACAACAGCTCGGGCTCGAGCGAGCCTTCGAGGTGCAGGTGCAGTTCGGCCTTGGGTAGGGCGTTGAGCCAGTCGTACATGTTCGGTTCTCATCAGGTGCAGATCGCGAACATTCTACAGATGTGAAACAAAATATTTGCTAAAACCTGACCAGGCGTTCAGCGTGCGCCCTGTCGTCCACAAGGAAGAAACGCTGCCGGTTCGCCGCAGTCTGTAAGTCATCACCCTCGAGACCCTCTCATGCTCACTCTGTTACGAGAAGAAAAATACCTGCTGCTGGCCCTGATCATGGCGGCCCTGACATACCCGTTGGAACACGCGCTGCTGGGCAATGGCCACGGCGTTGCGCTGATGGCCGGCCTGGTGCTGATCGGTGCCATTGTCTGCGCCTCGATGCGTGTGGCCCACCATGCCGAACTGCTGGCGGAAAAGGTCGGCGATCCCTACGGCACGATGATCCTGACCCTGTCGGCGGTGCTGGTGGAAGTGGTGATCCTGGCGATCATGATGAGCAACGAGGCATCACCGACTCTGGTGCGCGACACCATCTATTCGGCGGTGATGCTCGATATCAACGGCATCCTCGGCCTGGCCGCGCTGATGGGCGGCATCAAGCATGGCGAGCAGCCCTACAATGATGATTCGGCGCGTACCTACAGCGTGATGATCCTCACCGCGATGGGGGTGTCCATGGTGGTGCCGGAGTTCATTCCCGAGTCGGACTGGAAGGTCTACTCGGCGTTCACCATCGGTGCGATGGTGCTGTTGTATACGTTGTTCCTGCGCATGCAGGTCGGTTCCCACAGCTATTTCTTCAGCTACAGCTACCCGGAGAAAAAGCGTCGCGAGCCTGGTCATGAAGAGCATCCGCAAGGCAACCTGACCCAGTCCATCGTCATCCTGGTGCTGGGTATCGTGGTGATCGGCGCGCTGGCCGAAGTGATGTCCAAGGCCCTCGACCTGGGGCTGGAGAATACCGGCGCGCCGCCGGTGATCACGGCCATCCTGGTGGCGGCGATTTCCGCTGCGCCGGAAATTCTCACGGCCTTGCGCGCGGCGTTGGCCAACCGCATGCAGTCGGTGGTCAACATCGCACTCGGCGCGTCGTTGTCGACGGTGATCCTGACGGTGCCGGTGATGGAGGCCATGGCGCTCTACACCGGCCAGCCGTTCCAGATGGCGATGACCCCGGTGCAGACGGTGATGGTGTTCATCACCCTGATCGTCAGTGCGATCAACCTCAACGATGGCGAGACTAACGCCATCGAGGGCATGACTCACTTTGTGCTGTTTGCCACGTTCATCATGCTCTCGTTGCTGGGGCTCTGATGGCTTACCAGGGAATGGTTTCGCCCTTGTAGTTGATGAAGTGATGGCCGCCGCGGCCGGCGAAGGCGTTCACCTGGTCGACCAGGCCGCGGGTACTGGTGGCCACGTCGATCTGTGCGTCTTCGCCGCCCATGTCGGTCTTCACCCAGCCCGGGTGCATCGATAGCACGGTGAAGGTCGGCGCCTCGATTTCGCTCAGGAAGCTGTTGGTCATCGAGTTCAGTGCGGCCTTGCTGGCCTTGTAGAACGCCAGTTCCGGTGCATCGGGGACGGTCACGCTGCCCAGGCCCGAACTCATGAAGGCAATCACGCCGTAGCCTGGACGGATCTGCCCGACAAAACGCTGGGCCAGGGCGACCGGGGCGATGGCGTTGGTCAGGAACAACTGGCCGATATCCGCCAGCGAAGCGTTGGCCGGCTTCTGGTCGGCCGGGCCCTTGACCCCGGCGTTGACGAACAGCAGGTCGAACACCTGGCCTTGCAGGCGCTCGGCGAGGGCGCCGACGGCGGCCTGGTTGTCCATGTCCAGTGTCTCGATCTGCACCGGGCCGGCGGCTTTCAGTGCGTCGGCCTTGCCGGCATCACGCACGGTGGCGGTGACGTTCCAGCCATCGGCCAGCAGTTGCTGCACCAGCCCCAGGCCAAGGCCGCGGGAGGCGCCAATGATCAATGCGTTCTTACTGCTCATGGGATAAGTCCTTGTGTCATGAAATCTGGGTTCTCAGGGGACAGCTCTGTTGCAGGCGATGCTGCAACTCCTGGCGCAGTTCGCCGAGTTCGGCGATGCGCGTTTCGATCAGGTTGAGTTTGTCCTGTAGCAACTGCGCGACCGCGCTGTCCGGATCGGGGGCGTTCCACAGCGCGGCGACGCTGTTGCCGATCTCGCCGAGGCTGAAGCCCAGGCGCTGGGCGGTCTTGATGTAGAGCACCAGTTGCAGCATCTCCGGAGCGTAGTCGCGATAACCGTTGGCGCTGCGGCGGGCGACGATCAGCCCGCGCTGCTCGTAGAACCGCAGGGTGTCGCGGCTGACGGCGCTGGCCTGGGCCAGTTCTCCGATGCGCATGGTTGCTCTCTTTGCAGGGCTTGACCTTGGAGCATACTCCAGGCCTTAGGCTCTGTGTTCCTTAATGAGTCTGGAGTTGCACCATGTGGAGTACGGAACACTATCGTCGCCTGGTTCGGGCCAGTGGCTGGTACGACCTGATCGTCACCGCCGCGTTTGTCACGCCGTGGAGCTTCATGGCACTGCACGGGCTGTTGCAGGGGTGGCACCAGGCGATGGGGTTGCCGGGGACGCTGCCAGCGTTCGAGCCGACGCATATGCTGATGGCCAACCTGATGGGTTCGATCGTTTGTGTCTGGGCGGTGCTGCGCATCCGTGATCCACAGCCAGTGTTTGGGCGTTATGACGCCGTTGGCCGGATGCTGTTCGCCATCTGGCAGGCCTATGCACTAAGCCAGGGGGCGAGTGCGCTGATCGGGGTGATCCTGTTTTTCGAGATCGCCTGGGGAATCGCACAACTGCTGCCGATCAGGGACGTGCGGGTGTCCGCAGGGCTTGCGTACAGTGAACGGTAGACTGTTCAATAAATGATCAATTGTTCGCCGGCCATGTCGGATCGGTCACCGGGCGACCCTTGCACGGGTTATCCACAGCTTGCTCCACAGTATTTGTGAGCAAGCAGCGGCATCGGGCATAAGCGCTGCGCAGTAATCTTCGAAATGCGATAAATGCGCCTAAGCCGTTGTTTCGAGAAAGTTTCGACAGCTTTGGCAAACAGCTGTATGAAAATTGACCAGCGCCCGCAAAGCCACGTTACAGAAGGGTTACAGGCGGCTGTGCTCAGGTTATCCACAGTCGGGCCCACAGCGATTGTGGGCAAAAGCCCGGCTCCTTCCACGAGCACTGCCGGTGGCTGTGGACAACTAGCGCTGCAGGAGGATGCGCCCGCGGCTGAGGTCGGCCAGTTGCCGCTGAAGGGTGTCGATCAGGCTGTCGCCGACCGCCAGTTGCAGTTCCACGCCGTTGGCGGTGAACTGTTCCTCGACCACCAGCCCGCCAGCCTCGGCCACGCGCAGCTTGACCAGTGCCAGCTCGCTGAAGCTGCAGGCGCAGCGCAGCGGCACCCGGCTGATCAGTTCGATGCGCTCGGCGTTCTGCAGGCATTTGTTGGCGCCGCCGCCATAGGCGCGAGCCAGCCCGCCGGTACCCAGTTGAATGCCGCCGTACCAGCGGATCACCAGCACCGCGACCTGGTCGCAGTCCTGCGCCTCGATCGCCGCCAGGATCGGTCGCCCGGCGGTGCCGCCGGGTTCGCCGTCATCGCTGCTGCGGTACTGGTCGGCAAGCTTCCAGGCCCAGCAGTTGTGGGTGGCATCCAGATCACTGTGCTGCTCGATGAAGGCCTGGGCCTCGGCAACGCTGATGATCGGTGCCGCGAGGGTGATGAAGCGGCTTTTGCGGATTTCCTCTCGGTATTCACAAGCGCCGGCAAGGGTAAAGGGCATACGAAATCGGCTTTGAATGAAGGGTCAGAGCGGCGGCGTCAGCCCGCAGCCTTTGAGAATGATACGGATCAGGTTGTTGCCAGCCGCTTCCATGTCCTGCTTGGTCAGGCGCGAACGACCGGTGACGCGGCAGATCTGCGTGGCAAAGTCGGCGTAGTGCTGGGTGCTGCCCCAGAGCAGGAAGATCAAGTGGATCGGATCGACCGGGTCCATCTTGCCAGCGTCGATCCAAGCCTGGAATACGTTGGCCCGGCCCTGGAACCAGGCGCGGTAGTCCTGGCTGAAATATTCGCTCAGGCATTCGCCGCCGCTGATGATCTCCATGGCGAAGATCCGCGAGGCCTGCGGCTGGCGCCGGGAGAACTCCATCTTGGCGCGGATGTAGCGACTCAGGGCCTCGGCCGGATCGTCCTCGGCGTTCAGGTGGTTGAAGGTGCTGTCCCACAATTCGAGGATGTTGCTCAGCACCGCGACGTACAGGCCCAGCTTGTTGGTGAAGTAGTAATGCAGGTTGGCCTTGGGCAGCCCGGCGTTCTGCGCGATGGTGTTCATGCTGGTGCCCTTGAAACCATGACGGGCGAATTCGTCTTCGGCAGCCCTGATGATCGCTTCTTCGTTTTTCTGGCGAATGCGGCTGGCGGGTTTTCCGGCGTGGGCAGGGACTTCAACGGTCATAGGCAGTTCCGAGAGGGTCTGTGGGTGCAACCTGTGCACAGATAACTTACCCGGTGGGTTCAGACAAGTCCCGCCATCATATAAAGCCTGAATGTGTCCGGATTCGGGGCTTGGAGCCTGTGGCTTGACGTCAATTCGTTGAATCAACGGGTCGCCGCCAGGCTTTCCAGGAAACTCTCCAGCACCAGGTGCGGGCGCCGGCCCTTGCGCGTTACCGAGGCCAGGCTCAGGTCGTAGAAACGGCTGCTGGCCTTCAGCGCCCGCAGTCGACCTTGCTGCACCCACAGGCTGGCGTAGTGGTCCGGCAGGTAGCCGATGTAGCGCCCGGTAAGAATGAGGAACGCCATGCCTTCGCGGTCGGAAGCACTGGCCGTGCAGTTGAGTGCCTGGTAATGCGCCTGGATCTCGGCCGGCAGGCGGAAGGTCGGGGCGATCGCATCCTGGGCGTTGAGGCGCTCGTCATCCAGCTGCCGGTCATCAACGTAGAACAGTGGGTGGCCCACTGCGCAGTAGAGCAGCGAACGCTCACTGTACAGCGGCTGGTACTCCAGGCCCGACAAGACGCTGGCCTGGGGTACCACGCCGACATGCAGTCGGCCGTCGAGTACGCCTTGTTCCACTTCGTTGGGCGCAATCATGCGGATCTGGATCTGCACGTCCGGCCCGCGCTCTTTCAACTGGGCCAGGGCGTGAGTGATGCGCATGTGGGGCAGGGTGACCAGGTTGTCGGTCAGGCCGATGGTCAACTCGCCACGCAGGTGTTGGTGCAGGCCGTTGACCTCGGTGCGGAAGCTCTCCAGTGCGCTCAGCAGTTGCAAGGCCGACTGATAGACCTCGCGACCTTCCTCGGTCAAGGAAAAGCCCGCGCGTCCTCGCTGGCACAGGCGCAGGCCGAGGCGCTGCTCCAGATCGCTCATCTGCTGGCTGATCGCCGAACGGCCGATGCCGAGCACGGTTTCCGCTGCTGAAAAGCCACCGCATTCCACCACGCTGCGAAAGATCCGCAGCAGGCGGATATCGAAGTCGCTGACTTGCGCCAGGGGATCGGGGCGGCGGCTGCTCATGGTTTAGTCGGCTCTTGACTGAAGGTTAGAAAAGTTGCATTTCACCGACTTTATCGTCGTGGCAACTTACCCGCAACAACGCTTTCAACGTCCACGCCGCTTAAATGCCTTGCGAGGTTTCGCCGATGAACATGCCTGAAAACGCTCCGTCTTCCCTGGCCAGCCAGCTCAAGCTCGATGCCCACTGGATGCCTTATACCGCCAACCGCAACTTCCAGCGCGACCCGCGCCTGATCGTCGGCGCCGAAGGCAGCTGGTTGATCGATGACAAGGGGCGCAAGGTCTATGACTCGCTGTCGGGCTTGTGGACCTGCGGTGCCGGGCATACCCGCAAGGAAATCCAGGAAGCGGTGGCCAAGCAACTGGGCACCCTCGACTACTCGCCGGGCTTCCAGTACGGCCATCCGCTGTCGTTCCAGTTGGCGGAGAAAATCACCGCGCTGACGCCGGGCAACCTGAACCACGTGTTCTTCACCGATTCCGGTTCCGAGTGTGCCGACACCGCGGTGAAGATGGTCCGTGCCTACTGGCGCCTGAAGGGCCAGCCGACCAAGACCAAGATGATCGGCCGTGCCCGTGGTTATCACGGGGTGAACATCGCCGGTACCAGCCTTGGTGGCGTTAACGGCAACCGCAAGCTGTTCGGCCAGGCCATGCAGGACGTTGACCACCTGCCACACACCCTGCTGGCCAGCAACGCCTTCTCCCGTGGCATGCCGGAGCAGGGCGGTATTGCCCTGGCTGACGAGTTGCTCAAGCTGATCGAACTGCATGACGCCTCGAACATCGCCGCAGTGTTCGTCGAGCCGATGGCCGGTTCTGCCGGCGTGCTGGTGCCGCCCCAGGGCTACCTCAAGCGCCTGCGCGAAATCTGCGACCAGCACAGCATCCTGCTGGTGTTCGACGAAGTGATCACCGGCTTCGGTCGTACCGGTGCGATGTTCGGTGCCGACAGCTTCGGCGTGACCCCGGACCTGATGTGCATCGCCAAGCAAGTCACCAACGGTGCCATTCCGATGGGAGCGGTGATTGCCAGCAGCGAGATCTATCAGACCTTCATGAACCAGCCGACTCCCGAGTACGCAGTGGAATTCCCCCACGGCTACACCTACTCGGCGCACCCGGTGGCCTGCGCGGCCGGCCTGGCGGCACTCGACCTGCTGCAGAAGGAAAACCTGGTGCAGAGCGTGGCCGAGGT
>NZ_AP048545.1:6775000-7300000 GCF_059730225.1 Pseudomonas sp. UTLPPB19802 | reverse complement strand
GGGTCAGCGACTTATATTCAGTGGCGAGCTTAACCGAATAGGGGAGGCGTAGCGAAAGCGAGTCTTAATAGGGCGTTTAGTCGCTGGGTATAGACCCGAAACCGGGCGATCTATCCATGGGCAGGTTGAAGGTTAGGTAACACTGACTGGAGGACCGAACCGACTACCGTTGAAAAGTTAGCGGATGACCTGTGGATCGGAGTGAAAGGCTAATCAAGCTCGGAGATAGCTGGTTCTCCTCGAAAGCTATTTAGGTAGCGCCTCACGTATCACTCCAGGGGGTAGAGCACTGTTTCGGCTAGGGGGTCATCCCGACTTACCAAACCGATGCAAACTCCGAATACCTGGAAGTGCCGAGCGTGGGAGACACACGGCGGGTGCTAACGTCCGTCGTGAAAAGGGAAACAACCCAGACCGTCAGCTAAGGTCCCAAAGTCATGGTTAAGTGGGAAACGATGTGGGAAGGCTTAGACAGCTAGGAGGTTGGCTTAGAAGCAGCCACCCTTTAAAGAAAGCGTAATAGCTCACTAGTCGAGTCGGCCTGCGCGGAAGATGTAACGGGGCTCAAACCATGCACCGAAGCTACGGGTATCACGTAAGTGATGCGGTAGAGGAGCGTTCTGTAAGCCTGTGAAGGTGAGTTGAGAAGCTTGCTGGAGGTATCAGAAGTGCGAATGCTGACATGAGTAACGACAATGGGTGTGAAAAACACCCACGCCGAAAGACCAAGGTTTCCTGCGCAACGTTAATCGACGCAGGGTTAGTCGGTCCCTAAGGCGAGGCTGAAAAGCGTAGTCGATGGAAAACAGGTTAATATTCCTGTACTTCTGGTTATTGCGATGGAGGGACGGAGAAGGCTAGGCCAGCTTGGCGTTGGTTGTCCAAGTTTAAGGTGGTAGGCTGAGATCTTAGGTAAATCCGGGATCTTAAGGCCGAGAGCTGATGACGAGTGTCCTTTAGGACGCGAAGTGGTTGATGCCATGCTTCCAAGAAAAGCTTCTAAGCTTCAGATAACCAGGAACCGTACCCCAAACCGACACAGGTGGTTAGGTAGAGAATACCAAGGCGCTTGAGAGAACTCGGGTGAAGGAACTAGGCAAAATGGCACCGTAACTTCGGGAGAAGGTGCGCCGGTGAGGGTGAAGGACTTGCTCCGTAAGCCCATGCCGGTCGAAGATACCAGGCCGCTGCGACTGTTTATTAAAAACACAGCACTCTGCAAACACGAAAGTGGACGTATAGGGTGTGACGCCTGCCCGGTGCCGGAAGGTTAATTGATGGGGTTAGCTAACGCGAAGCTCTTGATCGAAGCCCCGGTAAACGGCGGCCGTAACTATAACGGTCCTAAGGTAGCGAAATTCCTTGTCGGGTAAGTTCCGACCTGCACGAATGGCGTAACGATGGCGGCGCTGTCTCCACCCGAGACTCAGTGAAATTGAAATCGCTGTGAAGATGCAGTGTATCCGCGGCTAGACGGAAAGACCCCGTGAACCTTTACTATAGCTTTGCACTGGACTTTGAATTTGCTTGTGTAGGATAGGTGGGAGGCTTTGAAGCGTGAACGCCAGTTTGCGTGGAGCCATTCTTGAAATACCACCCTGGCAACTTTGAGGTTCTAACTCAGGTCCGTTATCCGGATCGAGGACAGTGTATGGTGGGTAGTTTGACTGGGGCGGTCTCCTCCTAAAGAGTAACGGAGGAGTACGAAGGTGCGCTCAGACCGGTCGGAAATCGGTCGCAGAGTATAAAGGCAAAAGCGCGCTTGACTGCGAGACAGACACGTCGAGCAGGTACGAAAGTAGGTCTTAGTGATCCGGTGGTTCTGTATGGAAGGGCCATCGCTCAACGGATAAAAGGTACTCCGGGGATAACAGGCTGATACCGCCCAAGAGTTCATATCGACGGCGGTGTTTGGCACCTCGATGTCGGCTCATCACATCCTGGGGCTGAAGCCGGTCCCAAGGGTATGGCTGTTCGCCATTTAAAGTGGTACGCGAGCTGGGTTTAGAACGTCGTGAGACAGTTCGGTCCCTATCTGCCGTGGACGTTTGAGATTTGAGAGGGGCTGCTCCTAGTACGAGAGGACCGGAGTGGACGAACCTCTGGTGTTCCGGTTGTCACGCCAGTGGCATTGCCGGGTAGCTATGTTCGGAAAAGATAACCGCTGAAAGCATCTAAGCGGGAAACTTGCCTCAAGATGAGATCTCACTGGAACCTTGAGTTCCCTGAAGGGCCGTCGAAGACTACGACGTTGATAGGTGGGGTGTGTAAGCGCTGTGAGGCGTTGAGCTAACCCATACTAATTGCCCGTGAGGCTTGACCATATAACACCCAAGCAATTTGCGTCGAATGAGCAGATTGCGGTGTATGAAGACGAAGTGAACCGAAAGTTTGCAACGCACAAATACCTGAATCACATACCCGAATTCGCTGGAGCGTGACCCGCAAGGGCTACGAGCTGGCTACCGAATTTCTTGACGACCATAGAGCATTGGAACCACCTGATCCCATCCCGAACTCAGAAGTGAAACGATGCATCGCCGATGGTAGTGTGGGGTTTCCCCATGTGAGAGTAGGTCATCGTCAAGATTAAATTCCAAAACCCCAATTGCGAAAGCGGTTGGGGTTTTGTCTTTGTGGCGTTGGCAAGTCCGGTGCGGAGCTTGAGGGCCTCTTCGCGGGCAAGCCCTGCTCCTACAATACTTCGTCGTCCATACAGGTTGTGCTCGCCACCCGTCTGTAGGAGCAGGGCTTGCCCGCGAAGAGGCCGCCACAACCGACACAAGACCCAAGGGGGGCTCGTCGGGACGCCGCACCGCCCCGCTGGGCTGCAAGGCAGCCCCAAACCCTGAACCCCCGATCTACCTGGCCCACCGCATAAGCAGGCTTCAGGCCTGCTGCACAGGTGGCATCCCCACAAGCCCCCTCGCCACAAAAGCGGCGTAACCTCACAGGACCCGCCTGCACCCGACAAATTTGCACAGTTATTTTCGAGCCAGCCCACTAGAATAGGCTCAATTCCCTACAGAGCCAGAGCCTCTATCTATGCCGGATCCGGTTGACGCCCCACAGGTGTCGGAACTGCCCCTGGACAAGCTGGTGGCTTGCCACGAGTGCGACCTGCTGATGCGCAAGCCCCAGCTCGGCCTGGGCGAAAAGGCCCAGTGCCCACGCTGTGGCTACGAACTCTATGCCCACCGTCACAATGTCGTCGAACGTAGTCTGGCCCTGGTGATTGCGGCTCTGCTGCTGTATGTCCCGGCGAACTTTTTACCCATCATGCAACTCAATCTTCTGGGTCGTACCTCCGACGATACGGTGTGGAGCGGTGTGCTGGGCCTGCATCACTCCGGCATGACCGGCATCGCCGTCGTGGTGTTCCTGTGCAGCATGGGCATCCCCCTGCTCAAGCTGTTGTGCCAACTGGCAGTGCTGTTGAGCATTCGTTGGGATATCGGGCGCAGCTACGGCCTGCTTCTGTATCGCATTTACCATCACCTGCGTGACTGGGGCATGCTCGAGGTCTATCTGATGGGCGTGCTGGTCGCCATCGTGAAATTGGCGGACCTCGCGGAGTTGAGCCTGGGCCTGGGCCTTGGCTGTTTTGTCGGTCTGTTGTTGCTGCAGATACTCCTGGAGGTGCTGATGTCACCCCACCAGATCTGGCAGGCGTTGTCGGGAGAGGACGAACATGCGGGCGATTGATGCAGGCATCCTGATCTGCACGGAGTGCCACGAGCTGAACCGGCACGAGCCGGACACCGATGGGCAGCTCTGCACACGTTGCGGCGCCCAGGTACACCCGCGCCGCCCGAACAGCCTGATGCGCACCTGGGCGCTGCTGCTGACCTCGGCCATTCTCTACATCCCGGCCAACATGCTGCCGATCATGACCGTCAGCTCCTTGGGCAAAGGCGATCCGGATACGATCATGTCCGGCGTCATCACCCTGGTGCAGCATGGAATGTTTCCAATTGCCGCCGTGGTTTTTGTCGCCAGTATCCTGGTACCAACGTTCAAACTGGTAGGCATCGGCCTGCTACTGTTCTCGGTACAGCGTCACCAGCCGTTGTCGGCCCGGCAGCGGATCATCATGTACCGGTTCATCGAGTTCATCGGCCGTTGGTCGATGTTGGATATTTTCGTGATCGCCATCCTGGTGGCGATCGTCAACTTCGGCAGGATTGCCAGCGTCGAGGCCAACCTCGGTGCAGTGGCCTTTGCCAGTGTGGTGATATTGACGATGCTTGCTGCAATAACCTTTGACCCCCGACTGATTTGGGACAACACGGAGTCGGACGACGACAATGAGTGATTTGCCAAAAGCCAAAACCCGCCCGGCATCGAACTGGTCGGCCATCTGGGTCCTGCCACTGATCGCCCTGATCATCGGCGGCTGGCTCGGCTGGAGGGCCTACAACCAGACCGGTATCGAGATCCAGGTGCGTTTCGAAAGCGGCCAGGGCATTGAGGCCAACAAGACCGTCATCGTCTACAAGGGCATGCCGATCGGCAAGGTCAAGGCGTTGGCCCTGGACACCGAGGGCTCGACCAAGGGCGTGAACGTCACCATCGAGATGAACAAGGACGTCGAGTCGTCCCTGCGCACCAATACCCGCTTCTGGCTGGTCAAGCCGAACGTGTCCCTGGCAGGTATCACCGGCCTGGAAACACTGGTCTCGGGTAACTACATTGCCGTCAGCCCAGGCGATGGCGAGCCGGCGCGCAAGTTCAAGGCCCTGTCCGAGGAACCGCCGCTCTCGGATCTCAAGCCCGGCCTGCACATCACCATCAAGGCTGAACGGCTGGGCTCGCTGAATCGTGGCAGTCCGGTGTTCTACAAGCAGATCCAGGTTGGCCAGATCAAAAGCTATGCGCTGTCGCCGGACCAGAACATGGTCGAACTCAAGGTGTTCATCGAGCCGGCCTATGCCAATCTGGTGCGCAAGCACACGCGGTTCTGGAACGCCAGCGGCATCAGCATCGACGCCAACCTGTCGGGGGTGAAACTGCGTAGCGAGTCCCTGGCCAGCATCGTCGCCGGCGGTATTGCCTTCGCGACCCCGGAAAACCGCAAGGACAGCCCGCCCACTGACCCGAGCCTGCCGTTCCGTCTCTACGAAGACTTCGACGCGGCCCAGGCGGGTATCCGCGTGAAGGTAAAACTCGCCGACTTCGAGGGCCTGCAGGCCGGTCGCACGCCAGTCATGTACAAGGGCATCCAGGTCGGTAGCCTGAAAACCCTGAAGATCGATCCCGATCTGACCAGCGCCAATGCCGAACTGACCCTCGATCCACTGGCCGAGGACTACCTGGTGGATGGCACCCAGTTCTGGGTGGTCAAGCCGTCGATTTCCCTGGCGGGTATCACCGGCCTGGAGGCCTTGGTAAAGGGTAACTACATCGCCATCCGGCCCGGCGACAAGGGCGGTCACCCACAGCGCGAGTTCGAGGCGCGGGCCAAGGCGCCGCCGCTCGACCTGCGTTCTCCCGGCTTGCACCTGGTGCTGTTCACGGACAACCTCGGTTCGCTGGAAGTCGGCAGCCCGATCCTCTACAAGCAGGTCAAGGTCGGTTCGGTACAGAGCTACCAGTTCTCCCGAGACCGCAAGCAGGTGGTGATCGGTGTCCATATCGAGAAAGAGTACGAGGGTCTGGTCAACGCCTCGACACGTTTCTGGAACGTCAGTGGCATTACCTTAAGTGGTGGCCTCACCGGCGGTATCCAGGTCAAGAGCGAATCGCTGCAGACCCTGATCGCAGGCGGTATCGCCTTCGAAACCTTGCGCGAGAAGGCCCCCCTGAAACGGCGTATCCCGCGTTTTCGCCTGTTCGCCAATCACGACGCTGCCGAGCAGCAGGGCACGCTGATCAGCATTCGGGTCGACCGTGCCGACGGCTTGCGCCCTGGCACGCCGATTCGCTTCAGGGGGCTGGATGTCGGCAAGATCGAGAGCGTCGATCTCAGTGACGACCTGCAATCGGTGCTGCTCTCGGCACGCATCACCGAGGTGCCGGAGAAGATCGCGCGGGTCGGCAGCCAGTTCTGGGTGGTCAAGCCGGAGCTGGGCCTGATCAAGACCGCCAACCTGGAAACCCTGGTGACGGGTCAGTACATCGAGGTGCAGCCGGCGGCGAAAAAGCAGGGCGCGCAGACCAACTTCGTTGCGCTCAAGCAGCCGCCGGAGGCGCAGGTGGCCGAGGCTGGCCTGAGCCTGACCCTGAGTGCGCCGCGCCGCGGTTCGCTGAAGGAAGGTGTGCCGGTGACCTATCGTGAAGTGGCGGTGGGCAAGGTGACGGGTTACGAACTGGGCACGACTGGCGACCGGGTGTTGATTCACATCCTGATCGAACCGCGTTATGCACCACTGGTGCGCACGGGCAGCCGTTTCTGGAACAGCAGTGGTTTCGGTTTTGATGTCAGTCTGTTCAAGGGCGCGACGGTTCGTACCGAGTCGTTGGAAACCCTGATCCAGGGCGGCATCGCCTTCGCCACGCCGGACGGCGAACGCATGGGCACTGCGGCACGGCCGCAGCAGACCTTCGCGCTGTTCGACAAGTCCGAGGATGAATGGCTGACCTGGGCGCCGAAGATCCCGCTGGGCAAGTAGCCGCCAACCCGGGACAAACAAAAACGCCGCGATCCGATGATCGCGGCGTTTTTGTTTACAGCCCTTGGAATCAGGCCTCGTCCAGTTCCGGCTCTGCGGCCTCGCTATTCTGCGTGGCCCGTACCTGATCCAGGCGACGGATGTACTTCCAGTCCGCCTCGTCGATGTAGATGCCGTTCGGGCCGCTGCCGCCTTCCAGGTCGATGGCCACATGGGCCGAGACCTGCGGCTTCACGCTTGCCAGGATCGGCACGAAGCCCAGCTGCAGACTGGTCTCCAGTAGAGCCGCCTGGTTGCGTTCGTCGATGTCCGCCGCCTCGTCGAGGTAGTACGGCAACCGCACGCGGCCAGCCAGGTCGCGGTCCATCAGGTGCAGCAACAGGTACATGTTGGTCAGCGCCTTGATGGTCATGGTGGTGCCGTTGGACGCCGCGCCATCGATGTCGGTATGGATCACCGGCTGGCCATGGACCTTGGTGATCTCGAACGCCAGTTCGAAAAGGTCCTTCAGGCCCAGCTGGTTGTGGTTGGCCGCCACCAGTCGGGCCAGGTACTCCTTGGCCTCTTCGTTCTTGTTGTCCTGCTCGGCACTCTGGCTCAGGTCGAACACCGACAGCGTTTCGCCTTCCTCGTACTGGCCGGCGCTGTGGATGATCTGGTCAATGTGCTTGAGCGCTTCCTTGTTCGGCGCCAGGACGATGCGGAAACTCTGCAGGTTGGACACCTGGCGCTTGTTGATCTCGCGGTTGAACAACGCCAGCTGGTGTTCAAGGCTGTCGTAGTCGCTGCGGATGTTACGCAAAGTCCGGGCGATATCAGTGACTGCCGCGCGACGGGCCTTACCCAGGGTCAGCGCTTCATCGGTACGGTGGTCATAGGCGTTGATCAGCAGTTGCAGGCGGCGCTCGACGTCATCCTCGCTGTCGAACTTGGCCACGCCCTTGAGGCGGACCTGGGCATACAGTGCCTCTATCTGCCCATCGACCCGCTGCAGGCCCTGCCAGCTGTCCTGGTAGTCGTTGAGCAGCGGCAGCAGGTTGTCCATGGAGTCGTCGACCGGGTCCATGAACGGAGTCCCGAACGGCAGGTCTGCCGGCAGCAACTGACGACGGCGCAGGGCATCGTCGAGGGTACGCTGCTTGGCTTCCATGTCGCCGATCTGCCGGCCGACCAGTTGCAGCTTGGCCGACAGTTGCTGGACGCGCTCGGTGAAGGCATCGCTGGAACGCTTGAGTTCGTCCTGGGCGGCTTCCATCTGCGCCAGCTGTTCCAGCTTGTCGCCTTCCTCGGCGCTCAGGGTCTCGGCACGGCGGAAGTCTTCCAGCGCCTTCTGCGCATCCAGTACCTGCTGGTACAGTGCTTCGGTCTGCGACTTGCTCGCCGCGCGGTCGGCGGCCACGGCCTGCTGGGTCTTGAGCTGCTTGAGTTCCTTTTCCAGGCGCTCCTTCTGGTCGCGCAGGGCGGCGCGGTCAGCCAGGGCCTGCAGCGCCGGTGGTTCGATGTGCGACAGGTCGATCGACAGGCCCGGAACGACGAAACGCTCGCCCTTGAAACCGTCGAGGATCAGTTCCAGCGACTTGACCCACTCGCCGTCGTCGTCGAGGGCAATGCCATGCTCGCCCAGCGGCAGGCTGAAGAGCGAGCTGTTGAACAGGCGCATCAGGCGTTCGACGTCCTGCTGCGAGAACTCTTCGCGCAGACGCGCATAGCTGTTGTTGTCGGCGTGATCGAGTTGCTGGCGAACCGACTTCAGGCGCTTTTCCAGATCGCGCAGGCGCTCTTCCAGATCCTCGGCACTGAATTGGCGGGACTGGGCAAGGGCACCGGCGAGTTCGTCGTGGGCATCCTTGGCGGCCAGCAGTTGCTGTTCCAGCACCTTGACGTCGTCGACCAGGGCAAAGCGGTGCTTGAGCACCGAGAGTTCGCCGAGCCAGCGCTGGATGCCGCTGATTTCCCGCTCCAGGCGCATCAGCTCCTGGGTTCCGCCACGCTGGTCGTTCTGCAGCGCGTCCTGTTCGCGGCGGTAGTGCTCGGACTGGATCACCAGTTCTTCCTTGCGGGCACTGGCGTAGTCCGACCAGGTGCCCAGCAGCGAGTCCAGCAGCGGCGAGATGCGGTGCAGCTTGCCGCGCAGTACGTCGCGCTGGCGCACCCCGGCGGCCAGGGCCTCGACCAGCGGGCCGGCGGCGACCAGCGAGTTGTAGTCCTGTTCCATGCGTCGCACGTCGCGGAACGCTTCCTCGCAGGCGGCGATGTAGTCGACGCTGCCGGAACGCAGGCTGTGCTCGAAGGCGTCGAGGAACAGCTGCTTGAGCTTGGCCGCGGTGATTTCGCGCATGTGCAGCAGGTTGATGAACAGTGCGCGGAAGGTCTTCAGGCTTTGCTCGCTGGTGGAACGCAGCGGGATCAGGGTCAGGTCCAGCGGGATCGAGGTGTGCCCGCCCACCAGCAACCGACGCAATTCATCAGGCTTGAGTTCGTAGGCCTTCAGGCCGTTGCGCTCGAGGTTGTTGAACAGCTCCTTCTGGCGCAGGCAGGTGTCGTCCTTCTGGTAGTGCGCCAGGTCCAGTTGCCCGGCATACGCGAAGAACTGGTGGCCGAAGCCGCCGCCCGGGCCGCGTCCGACCACGCCGATCACGTGCGGGCCGTGGGGCAGGGAGACTTCGACGAGGATGTAGCTGGTGTCGCTGGCGAAGTAGAAGCGGCGCGACTGTTCCAGGCTGTACTTGCCGAAGCTCATGTCCGACATGCGCGCCAGGATCGGGAACTGCAGGGCGTTGATCGACGCCGACTTGCCGAGGTTGTTCGCCCCGTACACCGACAGCGGGTTTTCCAGCGGGAACAGCCCGAGGCTGTAGCCGGCGGTGTTCAACAGGGCGAAGCGGCGAATGCCGTAGCGTTCCTGGCTCATGCATCCATCTCCTGTTGCTCGTCGGCGATGGCACGGGCCAGCGCGTCTTCTTCACTTTCTTCCTGTTCCGGGCCGAACTCGCTGAGGTCCAGCGGATCGTCGGTCTCCAGGAGTTTCTCGTCGCTGTCCTCGTCGACGATCACCGGCGTCGGCAGCGGCAGCACGCTGTGCAGGCTGGCGGCCATGTCGCGGTCCTGCTGGACCGAAAGGCAGACATCGAGGAAACGGTGCATCGGCGGCAGGAAGCGGAACAGGCCCGGCTCTTCGAGGGCGAAGCCGAGCTGGGTCATGCGGCGCATGATCTTTTCTTCCAGCTCGTCCTGGGTGGTGACTTCGGCCTGGACGAACAGGTCGCGGTATTTCTCCAGCAGCGATGGCAACTCGTCACGGCCGAGGCTGCCGCCGTCGAGCACGGCGATCGGGTCGCGGCCCTGGTCGGCCAGGTGTTCGACCAGGATGAAGGTGAACAGCGCCAGGCGCTGGGCGGTCTTGTTCACCTGCGCGGTGGCGTTGTCCGGGACGAAGTAGTAGAAGCCGCGGGTGTCGCAGACCAGCTCGAAACCGAGCGCCTTGAACAGCGTGCGGTACTGGTCCTGGCAGTTCGACAGTTGCGCGTACAGCTCCGGGTCGCGGCGGCTGATGTGGTAACCCTTGAACAGCTCGCGAAAGATCGGCGCCAGCTGGGACAGTTCGGAAAGATCAAGATGCATGAGGTGTGCTCGCGGAATTCTCGGCGCTGTCTTCGACACGCGAGAGCAGGGCGAAGGAGCGCAGGCTGACCAGGTGCTCCTGTGTGTAGTAGTCGCGGCGTTCGAGACGCTCGCGCTGGAAACGCTTCTCCCGCGACAGGCGCGAGAACCAGTAGAGCAATTCATCGGTGGCGCCGTCCGGCTCCTGTTCCAGCAGCCAGCTCATCAGGTCCGGCATCGGCAGGGCGTCGGTGCAGCGCTCGAGCATCTCCTTGACCGTGCGCGGTGCGCGTGGCGAATCGCCGCCGCGGCTTGCCTTATGCGCCTTGGGGAAGCGCGAAGGCTTGGCTTCGAAGCGGGCCAAGGCATAGACATAGGCCTCGACCTGGCCGGAGCTGCCGAGGAAGGTGCTCTGCGGGCGGGTGAACATCGGCATGGCCGCCTGCGGCACGGCGTCGATACCCTTGCGGCGGATCATCGACAGCGCAAGGGCCGCGCCGCGGGTCACGGCGTTGTGCCGGCGGGCTTCTTCGCGTAGCGGCAGCAGCAGTTCGCGGGCGTGGCGCAGGGTCAGCTGGGCGCTGGTCTGCATTTCGAGGATTCGTGCGTGGGTGCGCAGCAGCATGTCGTCGTCCACCAGGTGACCCAGGCGCTGCTGCTCGCTGAGCATGCGCAGCAGGACGTTCTCGACCTTGCGCACGCCCTGTTCGAAGGCCCCGTCGGCATTCACCAGCTGGATCATCGGCTCGACGTACTCGTCCCAGGTCGCCAGGACCTCGGCGTAGCGCTGGCGCAGCGGAATCTGCCGGTCGCTGGTCTTGGCCCGTTCGGCGACGGCCACCAGTGCCTGTTCGTCGTTGGCGAGCTTTTTCAATACGTCGCGCACCCGCATGTCGAGCAGCCGCAACTGGCGCGCCAGGTCGTTGCCGTCGCGAATATCGAAGGCGTCCTGGATATAGCCGGCCAGGCGTTCGAGGTGGCGCAGGTAGGCTTCGATCTCCAGGCACAGGCCGAGGCGGTGTTCGCGGCGCAGGTAGGCCAGGAAATCATGGATCTGCGCGTTCAACTCGAAGCGGTTCGGGCTTTTCGCCACCGGCACCAGGATGTCGAGGCGGATCCACACGTCCAGCAGGCTGGTGATGTCCTGGGGCGTGCTTTCCAGCTGCTGGGCGGCCAACTGTTGACGCAGTTCGCCAAGGCTCAGGGTGCCTTGGTCGAAGTGTTCGCACAGAGGCTCCAGGAGCGCCCAGTGTTCGGCGAGGGCGCGCAAGACGCGCTTGGGTTCGATCATGGGAATGGCCGACTGATTGGCAAATTGAAAAAGGGGGAGATTGTACTGCATGAAACGGCCTGTTGACCCGCAGGCGATCAGAGGCGCGATGTTATTGCGATCAACTGCGGGCGATCTTGGCCGAACGGCGGTAGAATCAGCGCCCTGAACTTATCCACAGATGGCCGTCCCTTGTTGATCGAGTCCCGTCGCCGCGCCTATCTGACCGCCATGCAGGTGGTCCATTGGCTGCCCCGCACCGAGCTGCCGTTCGCCGCACCGTCGCGTCCGGAGCTGTTTGTCGAGCCTGAGCCGCTGGTCGAGGCGCCGCGCGAGCCCGTGACGCCGACCGCTGAAGTGCGCAAGGCCGCGGAGCCGTTGGCCAGGTCCGCCGAACGCCCGAAAATCGAGGTGCCTCGGCCGACATCGAGCCCTCGTGCCGAAAGCAAGCCACAGGTCGCGGCAGACGAGGTGCCCGCGCCGGTCAAGGCGCCGCCGGTGCCACCACCGCGTTTTTCCCTGCAATTGTTGCGGGCCGGGCGCTGCCTGCTGCTGGTCGAACTGGTCACCGGCCAGCCGTTCCAGAGCCGCGATCCGTCCTACCTGCTGCTCAAGGACATGCTGCGCGCCGCCGGTTTGCCGGATGCACCGCAGATCATCGGCGAGCCGGTGCGTTGGCCGTTGCTGGCCCGCGGCAACCTGGACCAGGGGCCGGACGTCGCCCGCGAGTTCGTCCAGGGTTTTGTTCAGGCGCGCCTGGAAGAGGGCGAGTGCGCCTGTCTGTGGCTGGTCGGCCTGCCGGCGGTGCGTTTCGCCGGTGAAGCCGATGAACAATCCTACAACCGCGAGCTGCAGGTCGAAGGCCTGGGCTCGGCCTGGGCGCTGCCTGGCCTGGAATTACTGATGGACGAGCCGCAGCGCAAGGCGGATGTCTGGCAAGCCATGCGTCGGCTGATGGCGCGCTGGAAACACAACGATGAGTGATGCGGTAAATTTTCGCCTGGCCACCGAGGCGGACCTGGATGCGATCCTGAAGATCGAATACGCGGCGTTCAGCCACCCCTGGACCCGCGGCATCTTTACCGACGCCCTGAAGTCCTACAAGGTCTGGCTGATGTTCGAGGGCAACCAGCAGGTCGGGCACGGGGTGATCCAGGTGATCATCGATGAGGCGCACCTGCTGAATATCACCGTCAAACCGGAAAACCAGGGTCGTGGCCTCGGCCTGCGCCTGCTTGAAGAGCTGATGACGCAGGCCTACGGCATGGGCGCCCGCGAGTGTTTCCTGGAGGTTCGCGACAGCAACCAGACAGCCTACCGGTTGTATGAACGCTATGGTTTCAATGAGGTCGGACGGCGTCGCGACTACTACCCGGCGGTTGGTGGACGCGAGGATGCGCTGGTGATGGCCGCAACGCTGGTCGACTGATCTGTCTGCCCGCGACATCGCCGGCAAGTCGGCGTGACCTTGGGCGCGGGGCGGTTGTCAGAGACTCAGTGCATCATTCTCGAGGCTTCACAGCATGAACGAACTACAAGACCTGATTGATAACAACGAGCGCTGGGCCGCTGCGATCAAGGAAGAGGACCCGGAGTTCTTCGCCAAGCTGGCACGCCAACAGACGCCTGAGTTCCTCTGGATCGGCTGTTCCGATGCCCGCGTACCGGCCAACGAGATCGTCGGCATGTTGCCCGGCGACCTGTTTGTCCACCGTAACGTGGCCAACGTGGTGCTGCATACCGACCTCAACTGCCTGTCGGTGATCCAGTACGCGGTGGACGTGCTCAAGGTCAAGCATATCCTGGTCACCGGCCACTACGGTTGTGGCGGTGTCCGTGCGTCGATGCAGGATCGCCAGTTCGGCCTGATCGATGGCTGGCTGCGCTCCATTCGCGACCTCTACTACGAGAACCGTGAAGCGCTGGCGAAACTGCCGACCGAGGAAGAGCAGGTCGATCGCCTGTGTGAGCTGAACGTCATCCAGCAGGTGGCCAACGTCGCCCATACCAGCATCGTCCAGAACGCCTGGCATCGCGGCCAGGGCCTGTCGGTGCATGGTTGCATCTACGGGATCAAGGATGGGCGTTGGAAGAGCCTGGACACCACCATCAGTGGCTTCGAACAACTGCCACCGCAGTATCGGCTGCGGCCGGTCGGCGCGCCCTGACGCCGGGTCAACCTTGTAGCGGGCTTGCCCGCGCTGGGGCGCCTAGCGGCCCTGAAACCTGTGACCTTGTGCTGTCTGACAAAGCGCAATCACAGGTTTTACGACTGCTTCGCAGCCGAGCGCGGGCAAACCCGCTCACCACAAGGGAGCGGTTGCCGGTGACTAGATATGCGGCGCTTCGACCGTCGGTTTCGGCGCCGGCTCACGCAGTTGCTTGAGCTGGGTCTTGACCGTCGGCGTCGTGCATTTCTTCTGCGCATCGGCCTCGCTCAGGTTGCGCACCGAGACATAGAACAGTTCGCAGGTTTTTTCCTTGTTGGTCACTTGCCAGTTCTGGGTGCAACTGGTGAGCTGCGCCTGCGGATCGCTGCCTGGCTTCTGGCCCATGCCCGCCTGCCAGCAGGCCGCGCTCAGGTCCTGGCCCATGACTTTCAGGCCGGCCGCGTCGGCCTTGGCCTGGTCGCCGTTGTAGTTCGACGGGTCGGCCGCGTACCAGATGTAGCTCGGGTGGTTGGAGCCCAGCACCGGCACCTTCACCCCGGCCGCCGGGCTGATCTCGGCCAGGCCGAGTACCGCAACCGTGGCGCCATACTGCTGCTTGATCCAGTTACGTACCGGTGCACCGAAGGCCACCATCGGCAGGGCCGTGCCCTTGGCGGTCACGCTGACTTCCTTGACCATGGTGGTCTGGTAGTCGGTGAAGTAGCCATAGACGCCTTCCAGGGTACTGCCGGCGCTGGCGGGCGCGGCAATCGGCGCGATGTCGATGATGGTCTGGTAGCCGGGCGTCTGCTCCTTGGGAATGCCGTTGTCGGTCAGCAGTTCGGCCCAGCGGTCGGTAGTCTTCGATTCCAGGTAGTCCTGGGCCTGGGTCAGCGAATAATCCGGCGGGAAGTGCAGCAGCTCGACGCTCTTGCGGTTGTCTAGGGCCATGCCCAGCGGCAGGAACAGGTACCAGCTGTATTCCCACTTGCCGTCGGCATTGAGTTTCGAGGCGCCCTTGTACGCCAGGTCGCCCGCGTCGAGCAGGGCGGCCAGCGGTTTGTCGTAGCCATCCGGAACGCCGCTGAAGTGCGCGTAGAGCTGGCCGTTGTCGGTCTTTACCGTCACCTTGGCGTTGCTGTAGCCGTCGCGTTGCACGCTCTGGTTCAGGTAGTGTTCGGCGGTCTGCTCCAGCGTCCAGTTGCGATAGCAGATCACGTTGCAGTTGTTGGGATAGGCGAACAGTTGGGTGACCCGTTCGGTACTGCCCAGTTTCAGGTCGACATCGGCGTATGCGGCGCTTGTGCCCAGACCGAGGGCGGCGAGAGTGAGGGTCACTGCGAGTTTCGACATGCTCAGATCCTTTTCAGCGTGAGGCCCCTTGAGGGGGTAGGTTCATACGGGTACAGCGTTGCTTCGGGTGCCGCTCCGGCCGGGGCCGGGCCCGCTAGCTCGGGCGAGTCAGCGGAAAACCCGGGTAGGCAAAAATACAGGCCACGGTCGCGATCAGCATGATCACGAAAAAGCCCAGTTGCAGCGGGCTCCAATTCGCCCAGTGCAAGATCGCCTGCAGCGGCTGCTTCCAGCCGGATGTCGGTTTCTCGGCTCCGCGGCGCTGCTGATCGAACAACCCGATCAGGCCGACACCGACAAAGGTGCCGAGCCCCAATCCACCCAGTGCGGTCCAGAAGCATAGGCCGAGAATCGCCTGGGGCACACCGTGGCGCAGTAACAGCCAGTAACCATCGGGGTTGAGCCTTTGTGGGAGCAGGCGCTGGCTCAGTTGCACATCCAGGACGAAGAACTTCGAGCAGAGGGTCAGCCAGCGGGGCATCAGGAAGCGGCCCGCCCAGACCGGAATCAACGCCCAGGTGCCCGCCAGGAACAAAGTGATCCAGATCGGCTCGCTACGCAGGACCTTGTGCGCCAGTTGCGGCAGGAAATGCAGGAGCAGGGTCAGTGCCGAGGCGGCCCACAGCCAGCTCCAGCTGTTGTCCGGGACCGGGCGCGGGGTGAATTTCCACCAGAAAAACACGTCCGGTTGGGGCAGGCGTTCAAGCAGGGCGGGGTATTGGTAGGCGAGCGTTTCGGCCAGTTGGCGGCAGGCTTGCCATTCCGCGCCCTCGAAACGCTGGTACAGGACCATCTGTTGGGCGCTGGTCAGCGGCATCAGCAGCAGGTGCGCGGCCAGTTGGTCGGGGCTCCAGGGATTCGGCGCCTGCGCCTTGGCCAGCAGTTGCTGATAAAAACTTTCCTGTTCGCAGCGCTCCATCAGGGCCCGCCAGGTCCATTGCGGTTCTGGCGTGTTGCCCTTGCGGTCATCCCAGTCGAACAGTTGGCAGACCCGCTCGAACATCGGCAGGCTCCAGCGGGTTTCATGCAGCAGTTGCAGGATGATGTGCTGCCATTCCCGTCGCCGGTCGAAGACTTTCAGCCAGGGTTGCTCGCTGTAGTCTTTCAGGCGACTGACGAACTCGCGTTCCTGGCCGACTTCGAGCAGGTCCTGCAGAGCCTGTCGGTATTCCTGCAGCAAGCCGCCGGACAACGCCTCTGCCTGGGACGGCGTCATCCTGGCTGCCTGCCAGGGCGTCAGCCATTCCAGTTCTCGAACCGCCCACGCCGCGACCGGGTTGCGCAGCCCCGGCTGTTCGAAGCACAGTTGCAGCAGCATCTGCTCAAAGGCCTCGGTGCAATCCAGCTGGCGGGCCTGTTCCCAGCGCTGGGGCAGGTTCTGCGCGGTGAGCCCGGCCACCAGGAACTCTATGCGGTCGGTGACAGCCTGGGTGGCGGGCTGGGTATCTGCCCGCTGCGCGGGAACGTGTCGCTCGTCTTCGCTCGACTCGACGGCGGAAGCGGCCAGGGGGGCCTCGGCGTATTCATCGTCATCGCGCCAGCGGGCGATCTCCAATGCCTGCTCATACGCCTCGCGCAGGCGCTGGAAACCTTCGGCATCCTCGTCCGGCCGGGTGCTTTTCAGCAGCCGCGCGTAGCTGCGCTTGATGCTGCGCTGATCGGCGTCTTCAGCCAGTTGCAGTATCGCCCAACAGTCCATTTCGCAACTTCCTCAGTGCCAGACGCCGTTGTCGAGCCGGTTCAGGCACTCGGTCAGTTCATTGCGTGCCTCGCGAATCTGCCGTTCGTCCTGGGTTTCCAGCACCTGCTGGAATTGCCCGGCCCACTGGCCGATACGCTCGCGCAAGTCGCCCAGGCTTTCCTGGTAGAGGCGCTCCAGCCGGGCGGTGAGCACGGTGTTCACTTGCTGGTCGCGTGGGTGCACCTTGAGCAGGCTCAGGGCCTGCAGGCGTTGCTGGATCTCCTCGGGCGAGAGCACGCCGGGGTTGTTCTCGATCACCAGTGAGCGCTGTTCGTTGGTCAGCGGCACGGTGACCTGGGCTTCCAGCAGGCCGTTGTTGTCGTAGGTGAAGCGTACATCCAGCGAGACCTCGCCGGCCTGGCGCTTGGGCACCGGCATTTCCAGTTCGCCGAGGAAGACGTTGTCGCGCACCAGGCGGCTTTCGCCCTGGTAGATCTTCAGCTTCACCACTTCCTGGTTGTCATGCAGGGTGCAGACGGTCTTGACCCGGCTGACCGGAACGATGCTGTTGCGCTCGATGATCGGCAGGTAGTGGCCGCTTTCGATCTGCTGGCCGTATTGCTGGGACGTTTCGATACCCAGGGTGTAGGAGCAGACGTCAGTCAACACCACTTCTTCGAGGGCGGCCGAACGGGCCTTCAGCGCCGCCTGGACCGCCGCGCCATGGGCCACCACTTCATCGGGGTTGAGGCTGATGGACGGGAACCGCCCGAACAGCCCAGCCGCCAGCTTGCGCACCAGCGGCATGCGGGTGGTACCACCGACCAGGAGGATTTCATCCAGGTCACTGACACGGATACGGGCATCGCGCAGGGCGCGCTCGATCGGTCCGCGCAGGCGCTCCAGCAGCGGCGCGTAGAGCTCGGCCAATTGCTGCTGGGTGAAGGTATGGCTCCATTGGCGGCCATCGATGCGCAAGGTGAACTCGGCACTCTGTTCCTGGCCGAGCAGCTTGCGTACGCGCTCGGCCTCGCGGCGCAGGGGCTGGATCACGCTGGCCCGGTCGGGGAAGTCGGCGGCGTTGCGCTGGCTGTCGACGAATCGCTCGAGCAGCACCGTGTCGAAATCCTCGCCGCCGAGGAAGTTGTCGCCTGCACTGGCGCGAACCTCCATCACCCCATCGAACAGTTCGAGGATCGACACGTCAAAGGTGCCACCGCCAAGGTCGAAGACCAGGAACGAGGTTTCCTTGTCCCGTTGGTGCAGGCCATAGGCGAGGGCAGCGGCTGTGGGTTCGTTGATCAGTTTGTCGACCTTGAGCCCGGCCAGTTCGCCGGCGATCCGCGTGGCCTTGCGCTGGGCATCGCTGAAATAGGCCGGAACGCTGATCACCGCTTCGTGCACGGTTTCACCGTAGGCGCGTTCGACATCTTCCTTGAGGCTCTTCAGCACCAGCGCGGAAAGCTCCTCGGGACGGAACAGCCGATCACCCAGACGCACTTCCTGGGCGCTGCCCATGTGGCGCTTGAACAGCGCGGTGGTGCTGCGCGGATGGGTATGCAGGCGCTCCCTGGCGGCCTGGCCGACGAGAATCCGCCCCTCGTCATCGAGACCGACCACGCTCGGCGTGAGGAACTGGCCGAGTGCATTGGGCACCAGTTCGCTGGCCTCCGTGCGCCACACGGCGACGAGGCTGTTGGTGGTTCCCAGGTCGATCCCTACGATCATTGCGCTGAACTCCCTTCCGGTCGGTAAAAAGCTGAAACAGAAATAATCCGCTCAGGATATTACCGGAGTGAGGAGGGGGTAAAGAGGGTGATGGCAGTTGGCTATTATTGTTGGGAGCGGGCTTGGCTCCGCGTCAATGCCCGCGCTATCGCTGGAATTGTGGGAGCCGGCTTGCTGGCGATCCGCCGAAGGCGGCCATCGAAAAGATGCCGGCGCTGCCGAGGGCGCTATCGTCAGCAAGCCGGCTCCCACCAGGAGACGCGATCAGGCGGTAAACCGCAGCGCGTTGGTCAGGTCGCCCATCGGCTTCTGCCCCCGCGCGGTCATCGCATCATCGCGTTCCTTGAGGCCATCGAGCTTCTCCAGCTGGAACACCCGGGTGATCAGGCGCAGGATCGACGCGGTGTCATACACGGTGTGGTCCACCGTACCCTTGCGTGCAAACGGCGACACCACCAGCGCCGGAATCCGCGTGCCCGGTCCCCAGCGGTCGCCCTTGGGCGGTGCCACGTGGTCCCACCAGCCGCCGTTCTCGTCGACCGTGACCACCACCACCATGTTCTGCCACTGCGGGCTTTCGCGCAGCACCTTCAAGGCCCGCACGATATGCCGGTCGCCCGCAGCCACGTCGGCATAACCGGCATGCATGTTGAGGTTGCCCTGGGGCTTGTAGAAGGTTACTGCCGGCAGCTTGCCGGCCGCTGCGTCGGCGAGGAACCTGTTGGTGCCGGTCTCGTCGCCCAGGCCGCCATCACGCAGGCGTTTGGCACGTTCTGCGGGATTCTCCGGGCCCTGGCGGGTGAAGTAGTTGAACGGCTGGTGGTGGTACTGGAAGTTCGGAATTTTCGGAATGCCGCCCGAGTCCTTGAACTGCTCCAGAGTCACCTGCCAGGCGCCGGCGTACCAGGCCCAGTCGATGTTCTTCTTCGACAGCTTGTCGCCGATGTGCTCGTGGGTCTGCGGCACCAGCACGGTCGGCAGGTCCGGCTTGGCGTAGTCGGGGCGCTCGGGGTCGCGGATCCAGGTCGGCCAGTAGGGCGGTGCCATGGTGTTCACCGCGTAGCCGTCGGGCGTCAGCGCGCTCGGGCCGAACTGCGGCGGGCCGCTCATGGCGCTGGCCGGGGATTTCTCCAAAGGCATCAGGCGCGGGTCGGTCGGATCGTCGCTCTGCACCTTGGCGATCTGCGGCTTGGCCACCGAGTTGGCAGCATCCGGGTAGAACGGCACCTTGGCACTGATCAGGTACTGGTGGTTGAGGAACGAACCGCCGAAGGCGCCCTGGAAGAAGTTGTCGCAGAGCACGAATTCCTTCGCCACGTCCCACAGGCGCAGTGAGTAACGGGTCTGGGCGTAGTAGCCCATGGTCAGGCCGCCGGAGTCGGCCCAGGCGACGAAACGGTCGTTCTTGCCACCGTTGATCTGCATCTGGTTCTGGTAGAACACGTGCCACAGGTCGCGGGTGACCACGCCCAGGGGCAGGTCTTCACCATTCGGGCCCTTGAGGGCGTAGGGTGCGTTGGGCAGGTTCTCCTGGAACTGGGTGTCCACCGGATAGGTCACCCCGTCGAGGCTTTGCGGGCCGACCTGCAGCACACCGCCCCAGGCTGGCGGCAGGGTCTGCAACAGGCTGCCGTCACGGTCGTACTGCTGGTAGTCGGCTGGCCTGAGCGCCGACAACGGTTTCTCGACGCCTGGGAAATCGCCGAACAGGTTATTGAAACTGCGGTTTTCGGCGTAGATCACCACCACGGTCTTGACCTGGTCCTGCAACGCCTTGTCCAGCGCGGTACCGGACAGTTCCCTGGCCTCGGGCTGCTTGCCCGGCTCGCCAGGCGAGCCACAGGCACTCAGGGTCGCGCCAGCCCCCAGCACGGCGACGCCACCGAGGAAACGGCGGCGACTGGTATTGGTGGGGGTATCGGCATCGACTGCCGGCGACTGCTCGAGGTCTTTCTCGTCACTCATCCTGGGTTCCTGCTGGCTGGGTTAGACGTAACAAAATATTTCGCATCGCACGCTAGCAACGCAATATGACAGAACGGCGACGACCGCTCTGCGTCGGGCCTTGCAGTATGCCTGTTGTCGAGGACGAGGAAAGTGCTGGCGTTGTGCTGGAGGAGGATGCGGGGCTGGCTGATCATCAGGCGATGATCAGCCAGCTTGGATTGCCGTCAGGGCATGACCGGCCCGCTATAGGCCAGGGTCGTTCCCAGTGCCCACAGCAGCAGCAACACCAGCGGCGCATGCACCAGCAACTGCACGAAGGAGAAACCGATCAGGTCCCGTGCCTTCAGGCCCAGTACGCCGAGCAACGGCAACATATAGAACGGGTTGATCAGGTTCGGCAGCGCCTCGGCGGCGTTGTAGATCTGCACGGCCCAGCCCAGGTGATACTTGAGGTCATTGGCGACCTGCATCACATAGGGCGCCTCGATGATCCACTTGCCGCCACCGGACGGGATGAAGAAGCCCAGCACCGCCGAATACACACCCATCAGCAGGGCATAGGTGTCATGGGAGGCGATCTGGGTGAAGAAGGTCGAGATATGGTGCGCCAGGGTCTGGGCGTCGGTGCCCTTGACCGTGGTCATCAGCGCGGCGATGGAGCCGTACAGCGGGAACTGGATCAGCACCCCGGTGGTGGTCGGCACGGCCCGCGCTACCGCATCGAGGAAACTGCGCGGGCGCCAGTGCAGCAATGCGCCAACCATCAGGAACAGGAAATTGTAGGTGTTCAGGCCGGAGATGGCGCTGATCGCCGGCTTGGTCGAGAACTCGTGGAACAGCCAGCCGGCGGCCAGTGCTGCCAGCAGCAGGGTCAGCAGCGGGCTGTGTTCGAGCCATTCGCCAGGCCGGGTACGCGGGCTCAGTGGTGGCAGGTTGAAGCTTGGGTCGACGCCGCAGGCCTTTGCATCGCGGGCCGAGTTCGGGCCGGGCGCGGTGGCGTAGGCAATCACCAGCGAAACCACGATCAGCGCCAGCAGCAGCGCCCCGGACTGCCAGAGGAAAATGGTCTGGGTGAAGGGAATGACGCCGGTGATTGACAGGATCGACGGCGGCAGGCTGGCCGGGTTGGCCTGCAATTGCGCGGCGGATGACGACAGGCCCAGGGCCCACACGGCGCCGAGTCCGAGGTAGGCAGCGGCGCCGGCGGCGCGGTAGTCCATGTGCAGGTCGGTGCGACGGGCGAGAGCCCGTACCAGCAGGCCGCCGAACACCAGCGACAGGCCCCAGTTGAGCAGCGAGGCGACCATCGAGATCAGTGCCACCCAGGCCACGGCGGAGCGGCCGTTGCCGGGGATGCGCGCCAGACGGTCGATCAGTCTCACTGCGGGGGGCGAACTGGCGACCACATAGCCGCCGATGACCACGAAGGCCATCTGCATGGTGAACGGAATCAGACTCCAGAAGCCGTCGCCGAAGGCCATGGCGGCATCGGTCGGCTTGGCGCCCATGGCCAGGGTGCCCAGGGCGACGACGATCACCGCCAGTGCGGCGAACACCCAGGAGTCGGGAAACCAGCGCTCGGCCCAATTCGAGCAGCGCAGGGCAAAGCGGGCATAGCGGCTTTCATCGAGATCGGCAGCCACGGAAGTACCTCGTTTTTCTTATGGTTGTAAGGAGGACAGTCGCCCCGATGGAGGCGACCGGAACCGCTCAAGAATGCGGTATTCGTCGCTTGCTGCAAAGTGTTGCCGACAACAGCACGAATGGGCGCAGATTGTCGAAAAACGGAACCCGTCACGCATATTTCTGCTAAAAAGTGACCCGGTGGCAGGTTTTTGATTGTAGTCCCCGCTGGGTGCACTAATCTTTGCCCCTTGCGTGCCGGCTGATGCCTCGGCGCGCTTGTATGTTTTTTGTACAGTTTGGGCAGCCGTGGGCTGTCTCCGAATACGCTATTCCGAGTTCTTTATGACCGTTGACTCCTATCCGCGAAACCGTCGCTTTTCCCGGTCCGACTACAAGACCCTGGGCCTGGCGGCATTGGGCGGCGCGCTGGAAATCTACGACTTCATCATTTTCGTGTTTTTCGCCCTGACCCTCAGCCAACTGTTCTTTCCGGCGCAAATGCCCGAATGGCTGCGGTTGCTGCAAAGCTTCGGGATTTTCGTCACCGGCTATCTGGCGCGCCCGCTGGGCGGCATTCTCATGGCGCATTTCGCCGATCGCCTCGGGCGCAAGCGGGTGTTCAGCCTGAGCATCCTGATGATGGCCTTGCCCTGCCTGTTGATCGGGGTGATGCCGACCTACGCGCAGATCGGTTACTGGGCGCCCTTGCTGCTGCTGTTGCTACGCGTGCTGCAGGGGGCTGCGGTGGGCGGCGAGGTGCCCAGTGCCTGGGTGTTCGTCGCCGAGCATGCGCCGCCTGCGCATCGGGGTTATGCCCTGGGTGTGCTGCAGGCCGGGCTGACTTTCGGTTACCTGTTGGGGGCGCTGACCGCGACCCTGTTGGCGCGGGTCTATAGCCCGGCGGAGATCCTCGACTTCGCCTGGCGGTTTCCATTTCTGCTTGGTGGGGTGTTCGGCGTGATTGGCGTCTGGCTGCGCCGCTGGCTCAGTGAAACTCCGGTGTTCATGGCCTTGCAGGCCCAGCGCGAGGCAGGCGGCGAGCTGCCGCTGCGAACGGTGCTGCGCGACTATCGGCGTTCGATCTTCCCGGCGATGCTGCTGACCTGCGTGCTGACCTCGGCGGTGGTGGTGCTGGTGGTGATTACCCCGACAGTCATGCAGAAAAGCTTCGGCATGACGGCCAGCCATACCTTTGCCCTGAGCAGCCTGGGGATCGTCTTCCTGAACATCGGCTGTGTGCTTGCCGGCCTCCTGGCCGACCGCATCGGCGCCTGGCGTGCAGTGTTGTTCTACAGCCTGCTGCTGCCGGTGGGCATCGGCCTGCTTTATGCCTGTCTGATCAGTGGCGGGGCCTGGATCAGCCTGGCCTATGCAGTGGCCGGATTGGCCTGTGGCGTGGTCGGCGCGGTGCCGTCGGTGATGGTCAGGTTGTTCCCCAGCCGCATCCGCGTATCCGGTATTTCGTTCACCTATAATATTGCCTACGCTCTCTGGGCGAGCACCACGCCGTTGCTGCTGATCGGCCTGATGCCCTGGAGCCCCTGGGTTTGCGTGGGATATTGCCTGGTCATGGGTGCGGTGGGCTCGTTCACGGCGCTGTATTTTGGTGGGCGGATCGCGATGAGTGCCGATTCGCAGGCGTGTACCGGGCATTGAGGCCCGGTAGAAGACTCCCGGATTTTCGAGGGGGCGAGGTTCTGACATCCCGGACAGCACAACGCACGGAGTGGCGGCGTCGGTTCGGGCATTTTCCCCAAGAGGCATATCGAAATGGATTTTCGTGTCCTTCTGGCCGTCGGCATTGCCTGCGGCTGTTTCCTGGCGACCCCGGGCATTGGCCCGACCGATAGACCCCAGCATCGCCAGGTGTTGCGCCCCAGGATTGCGCAGACGATCACCCCCGTGACGCAGACGGGGTCCGTGCTTGAGTCCTCTTCCCTCAAGAGCGCGGTATTTCGTACGATTCATTACCAACGGCAAGTCGAAGGCGTACCTTTGGAGGGCGGCCTCGACGAACTGCCACTCAAGCGACATCTGCCGGTGTGGGTGTTCTGAGCCGCAGCTCGCGCAGGCCTGCATTGGGTAGAGGATCAACGGTTCATGGCTGGATTTGCACACTATCCGCTCAATACCCTGGGGCGGGACTTTGCCGTCGGTGATATCCACGGGCATTTCGGTCGGCTGCAGGCGATCTTGGACCAGGTGCAGTTCAACCCCGAGTGCGATCGTCTGTTCAGCGTCGGAGACCTGGTCGACCGTGGGCCACAGAGCGAGCAGGCCCTGGAGTGGTTGGAGCGGCCGTGGTTTGCCGCGGTGCAGGGCAATCACGAAGCGCTGGCGATCCAGCATGCGCAGGGCCTGACGCTGGACCGCGAGATGTACCGCGCCAGTGGCGGCGGATGGTTTCTCGACAGCAGCCCGAAGCAACAGCGTCTGTTTGCCGAGCGCTTTGCCCAACTGCCGATTGCCTTGGAGGTCGAGACCCGGCTTGGGCCGGTGGGGCTGGTTCATGCCGACAGTCCCTTCGAGACCTGGACAGCCCTGCGTGATTACCTGCTGGGGAACTCCCTGGTCGAGATCGCGGTGGAAGAGGTCTGTCTGTGGTCACGCCGCCGTGTGAGAAACCATGACGCCAGCGGTATTCGCGAGGTGCGGGCAGTGCTGGTCGGACACACCACGCAACGCCAGCCCACAGTGCTGGGCAATGTCTATCACATCGACACGGGCGGCTGGAGCGATGGTGGTTTCACGCTGGTGGAACTGGACAGCCTGGGTTTTATCAGGCCTGACGCCAACTGACCGCCTCGATGCCGAATTTCTCGGCCATTGGCTTGCTGGTCTTTTTCACCTGTTCGCGACCGAACCTGCCTATCCTGCCGACGCCAGCATCGCAGCTGGCCCAGTGCCAGGCCTCGGCATTGTCCATGCGCTCGCTGCGAATGACGAAGGACTTGGGGGTACCGTGAAGGGTGTAGTCGATTACGAATAGTTTTGCCGTGCTCATGGATCTGAAACTCCTCCCTGTTGTTCTGAAGTGATCCCCCTGTGCCGGAAAAATTCCATCGGTTAGCCGAGCGGTCTGGCGTGCTAAATAACTCGGAATAATCCTTCAGAAAAACTCTCGGTAGCCGATGAAAATTACAGATAGCGCTACTTCCCCTTGCCATCGGTGCACACCATGTTCAACAAACGCTTGAAGCAGGAGCTGTCGGCTCTTCGCGAAGAATTGTCCAGTCTCCAGCAGGTCAGGGAGAGTCTTGAACAGGAAATGCTCGTACTCACCCTGGACGCCGATGGCCGCATCCATTCCGTCAACCAGAATTTCATCAAGGAAATGCTCCACCAGAGCAGTGCGCTGGTCGGTCGGCATTTCGACGACTTCGTGCCGGCATACCTGAAAGGCTCGGACTTTCACCAGCGCTTCAAGAATGCCCTGGCCCGCGCCGAACATTTCAGTGGCGCCATCCGTCTGTTGCGCGGCAATGGCCAGGAAGCCTGGCTGCGTTCGATCATGCAGCCGATCCGTGGTGCCGATGGTCGAGTCAGGCATTTCTCGATCTATTCCAACGACCTGACTCGCACCATCGAAAGTTCTCGCGAACATGAGAACCTGATCGGTGCGTTGCTGCGGTCCACGGCAGTGATCGAATTCAACCTGGATGGGGAGGTACTGACCGCCAACGACCGTTTCCTCAATGGCATGGGCTACAGCCTGGCGCAGATCAAGGGCAAGCATCACAGCCTGTTCTGCGAACCGGGGGAGGCCAGGAGTCCCGAGTACCAGGCGTTCTGGAAACGTCTGAATGCCGGCGAGTTCATCGCCGGTCGCTTCAAGCGCGTGGACAGCCATGGCCGGGTGGTCTGGCTGGAGGCCTCCTACAATCCGGTACTCGATTCCAACGAGCGGCTTTACAAGGTGGTGAAGTTCGCCACGGTGATCACCGACCAGGTGAATCAGGAGCAGGCAGTGGCCGAGGCGGCGAATATCGCCTACAGCACGTCGCTGCAGACCGACGCCAGTGCCCAGCGCGGCACCACGGTGGTGACCCAGGCGGTCGACGTGATGCGCGACCTGGCCCAGCACATGCAACACGCCGGAGAGGGGATCGAGGCGCTCAACGCCCAGTCGCAAGTGATTGGCACCATCGTCAAGACCATCAGCGGCATCGCCGAACAGACCAACCTGCTGGCACTGAACGCGGCCATCGAGGCGGCGCGGGCCGGCGAGCAGGGGCGTGGTTTCGCGGTGGTGGCCGATGAGGTCCGTCAGTTGGCTTCGCGAACCAGCCAGGCGACCGACGAAATCGTCACGGTGGTGCGCCAGAACCAGGACATGGCCCGTGACGCGGTGTCGCTGATGAACAGTGGCAAGACCCAGGCCGAGGAAGGCCTGGCACTGGCGGCCGAGGCCGGTTCGGTGATCGTCGAGATCCAGGACGGCGCCCAGCGGGTGGTCAGCGCAGTCGGGCAGTTCGCCAACCAGTTGAGCACCTGATCAGGTGGGCTGGCGGCGCAAGAGCGGTCAGCCCGTGCGCCGTCCGTCGCGGGCTCAGGGTTTGAGCGCCACCACCATATCGATTTCTACCGAGGCATTCTTCGGCAACTGGAACACCCCGACCGAAGTCCGGGTATGCACCCCGGCTTCGCCGAAAATGCTGTACAGCACCTCCGAAGCCCCATCGGCGACTTCACTCTGCTGGGTGAAGTCCTCGGCGCTTTGCACGTAGACGCTGATCCGCAGGATCCTGCGGATGCGCTCCAGGTCGCCATCGAGCATCTGCCGCAGAATCGCCAGGGCGCGCATGGTGCTGATCCGGGCGCCGTGCCGGGCCTGTTCCAGGCTGGTCTGCGTGCCCACCCGACCGGTGACCATCACCGTGTTGTCGATACGCGGAATCTGCCCGCTGACATAGATCTCGAGGTCATTCTGCACCGCCGGCACATAGTTGCCGCCAATCTTCATTTCGCCTTCGAAACTGTGGCCGAGCTGATCGGCAACCTGGGCGAAGCGTTCGTTTCGGGACTGCGGCATCGTTGTCGTCCTGCTGAGGAGTGGGCGTAGTGGGGCCTGGTCAGCCTTGGCGTGCATCAGATCACACGGCTCTCAGGCGCTCAATCATCCGCGAGCACTCACACTCGACTCAGCGCTTCCACGCAAGCGCGGTCGCCATAACACAGGTAAACTTGCGCCTTTCCCAAAGGAGCTCCCATGAGTCACTACCAGCCCGGCATCCTCGCCAAGCCTGTGCCGCCTCAGGCACGCCATCTGTTTTTCGTCCTGGAGTCCGTCGAGGCGCTGCCGGCTGCGCTCGACAAGCTTTCGCAGCTGGTGGATGGGAAAAACGCCGTGGTCGGTTTTGGCGAGTCGCTGGTACAGGCGCTGGGGGCTCGTGTCGAGGGGCTGCGGGCGTTCCCGGTGATCAGTGGCGCGGCTGTGGATAACCCTTCCACCCAGCAGGCGCTGTGGTGCTGGCTACATGGCGAGGACCGGGGCGAGCTGCTGCATCGCAGCCGTGAACTGGAACTGGCGCTGGCTCCGGCACTGAAATGTGTGCAGATGACCGAGGCCTTCCGCTACAAGACCGGCCATGACCTGACCGGCTACGAGGATGGTACCGAGAACCCGGTGGACGAGGCTGCCGTCGTGGCGGGGATCGCCGCGGGGGATGTCGCCGGCCTGCGTGGCGGCAGCTTCGTCGCGATCCAGCAGTGGCAGCACGACCTGGATGGCTTTGCCGCCATGCCGTCCCATGAGCAGGACAACATCATGGGCCGTCGCAAGAGCGACAACGAGGAATTGGACGATGCGCCGGAGTCGGCCCACGTCAAGCGCACCGCTCAGGAAAGCTTCGCCCCCGAGGCGTTTGTCGTGCGCCGCTCCATGCCATGGGCGAACGAGCACGGGGCCGGCCTGATGTTCACTGCGTTCGGTTGCACCCTCGACGCCTTCGAGGCCCAGTTGCGGCGCATGAGCGGCGCGGAAGACGGCATTGTCGATGCCCTCTACCGTTTCAGCCGGCCGATCACCGGTGGCTACTACTGGTGCCCGCCATTGAAGGATGGGTATCTGGATCTGAGCATACTGCTGGCCGGTTAAACCGAGCGGTTCGCAGTTGTGTGAAAAAAACGCCTGGTGCCCAGCATCGGGCGTTTTTTTTGGCCCGCCGACTAGACTTGCAGGGTAACTGGCGCGCAGTTGAATCCGGTCGGCGATGCATTCGCACTCTTGGCCCGTCACCCGGTTGCATGCCTGGCCATGGCAAAAGGCGGCAATGCTCCGTTTGCCGAGTGCAAGAGTGCGGCTCGGGCCCCTCGGGGCCGGGAGTGTTTCTCATGTTGTCCATACGTTCCCCCTTGTTCGTGGCGCTGGCTGTCATGCTGCTGGCCACGGGAGCCATCCGCGCGCAGGCGGCCCCTGCCAGCAGCGAGCCGATCGACATGCAGGCGGTGCAACTGGCGCCCCAGCAGCAGAACGGCGTGGAATACCTTAGCGGTGGCATTGGCGAGGATGAGTTGAAAGCAATGGCCCAGACCCGCGGCTACAACCTGCATGTCGTTTCTTCCACAGGGCCGCAGGACAAGTACCTGGCCGATGTGAACATCACGATCAACAAGGCCAGTGGCGAGTCGGTGCTGAGTCTGGTCCAGGTTGGCCCGCTGGTCTACGTGAAGCTACCGATGGGGCACTATCAGGTCATCGGCAGCCATGACGGGCATGAAATCCGGCAGAATATCGTCATCGAGGGCAAGGGTACCCAGACGGTGAACGTGCATTGGAAGGATGCCTATTGAATGGCCGTCGCGACGCTTGCCAGCCGTGATGAAGGGCCGCACCGGCGAGCCGGATCGGTGATGGGGGGATGCGGATTTCACGGCTTGCGCATAGGCTGCGCACTGAGGGAGAGGTCTCCCGTAAACGCATTGGGAAACGAGGCTGGATGATGGGCAGGTTGCGAGTCGGGATTATTTTCGGTGGGCTGGGCGCGGAACACGAGGTGTCGCTGCAATCGGCGAAAAACGTGGTCGATGCGCTGGACCGCGAACGCTTCGAACCGGTGCTGGTCGGTATCGACAAGCAGGGGCGCTGGCACCTCAACGACAGCTCCAATTTCCTGCTCAATGCCGAGAACCCGGCGCTGATCGCGCTGAACCAGTCCAACCGCGAGCTGGCGGTGGTACCGGGCAGGGCCGGCCAGCCACTGGTCGAGACCGGCAGCCAGGCCTTGCTGGAGCAGGTCGACGTGATCTTCCCGATCGTCCACGGCACCCTTGGCGAAGACGGCTGCCTGCAGGGCCTGTTGCGCATGGCCGACCTGCCGTTTGTCGGCTCCGATGTGCTCGGTTCGGCCGTGTGCATGGACAAGGACATCAGCAAGCGCCTGCTGCGTGACGCCGGCCTGGCGGTGACCCCGTTCATCACCGTCAACCGTGTCACGGCTGCGCGGCTGGACTTTGACCAGGCCCAGGCGAAGCTTGGCCTGCCGATGTTCATCAAGCCGGCCAATCAGGGTTCCTCGGTGGGCGTAAGCAAGGTCGAGGATGCCGAGCAGTTCCAGGCGGCGATGGCGCTGGCCCTGGAGTTCGACGAGAAGGTGTTGGTGGAGTCGGCGGTCAGCGGTCGTGAGATCGAATGCGCGATCCTCGGAAACGACCATCCGATCGCCAGCGGTTGCGGTGAAATCGTCGTGCGCAGTGGTTTCTATTCCTACGACAGCAAGTACATCGACGCCCAGGCTGCTGAAGTCGTGGTGCCAGCGGCTATCAGCGAGCAGGCCAGCGAGCGTATTCGCAGCGTGGCGCTCGAAGCGTTCCAGGTACTCGGTTGCTCCGGCCTGGCCCGCGTCGATGTGTTCCTCAGCGACAACGGCGACGTCTTGATCAACGAGATCAACTCGCTGCCTGGCTTCACTCGCATCAGCATGTACCCCAAGCTCTGGCAGGCGGCAGGGATGACCTACAGTGAGCTGGTCAGCCGACTGATCGATCTGGCGCTGGAGCGGTACGCAACGCGACACGGGTTGAAGAACAGTCGTTGAAACGACGGGCGTGACGTGATCGCTTTCCTGGGCGTTTGTCGCCATGGGCAAGCGATCTCGCCATTGCGCGTTGTTTGAGCGATTTTGCCGCAGTTTTTCCTGAATGCCGGGGCATCTTGGCAATCGCCTGCCGTCGCGGTTGGATAGCATGGGTTCTATCGAATGGGCCTGGACGGCGTGGGCGAGAGGCGAAACATGCAGACCCTGATCAGCGATTATCAACACGGCGAGGTGGTGGGCAGCCATTGTCACAATGAAGCGCAACTGGTCTATGCGACCCGGGGCGTGATGTACGTGTGCACGGAGCAGGGCAGTTGGGCCATTCCCAGTGGCCATGCGCTGTGGGTTCCGGCCGGCGTCGCCCATGAGATTCGCATGAGCGGCGAGGTGCGCATGCGCACGCTGTTGATTGATCCGGCGCTGCATCCGGTGGTCGCGGCCCAATGCCAGGTGATCCAGGTGTCGAACCTGTTGCGCGAATTGATCCTCGCTTCGGCCCGAGGCGGTGCCGAGGAGCAGCGCTACCATCTTGGCGCGTTGATCCTGCTGGAATTGCAGTCTGCCCGGCAGGTCGACCTGTATATCCCGGCGCCCCGTGATGCCCGCCTGCGCGCCCTGTGCACGCGCTTCATCGACCAGCCCGCCCAAGAGTGGACGCTGGAACAATGCGGCGCCCAACTGAACATGAGCTCGCGGACCTTCGCCCGGTTGTTCCAGCGCGAGCTGGCGATGTCCTTCGGCGAGTGGCGAACCCGCGCGCGGCTGGTGCTCAGCCAGCAAAGCCTGGCCCAGGGCGCGTCGATCCTGGATGTGGCGCTCGAGTTCGGCTACCAGAGCGCCAGCGCCTTTGCCGCGGTGTTCAAGCGCGAGCTGGGGCATACGCCGCGGCAGTACCGCATGAATGAGCCGACGGGTTGTCCCGTTTGATGTCGTGGTTGTCCCGATCACGGGAGAAACGCACCTAGGCCGCCACTTACTCTGGGATTCACGATTCTGACTGTGAACTCCCTCGATGCACTCATTCCACTCCTGCCGCGCCAGGCCCATCGCCCTGTGCGCATTACTCGCCTCGTTGACCGCCTGCGGCGGCACTTCGGCACCTTCATCGTTGGCTCAGCCCGTGGCCGGCCAGCACGACAATCCCCTGGTCGCCTTGCCAACCGGTGCAAGCGACCAGCCGCTGCCCGAGCGCTGGTGGCAGTTGTATCAGGACCCGGTCCTCGACGGGCTGGTACGGCAGGCCCTGCTGCACAACCAGGATCTGGCCCAGGCGGATGCCAATGTCCGGGCCATGCTGGCAGGCATCGGCGAGCTCGACGCGCAGCGCTGGCCGTCGACGCAGACGAACCTCGCGGCGCAATACGGCAAGACCGCCAACGACCAGACCCTCGCCGAGGCCACGGACAGCCATGCACCGGCGCAGTGGGCGTTCGAGCCGGGCATCGAGCTGGCCTACCAGGTGGATATCTGGGGCCAGGTCCGCCGTTCCATCGAGCGGGCGCGGGTGCAGGCGGATGCAGCGAGTGATGCCCGTGATCTGCTGCGGATCAATGTGGCGGCGCAGACCAGCCGTGCCTATCTGGATCAGTGCACCTATGGCGCGCAGCTGGACGTGACCCACCATTCGTTGCAGACCGTGGAACACAGCCTGGAATTGACCGAGACCCAGCGCAGGGCCGGTATTGCCACCGAACTGGATACCCTGCGCCTGCGTAGCCTGCGTGATCGCTTGCGGGCCGAGTTGCCGCTGCTTGATGCCCGCCGGCGGGTGGCGGCCTATGAGTTGAAGATGCTTACCGGCCAGGCTTCTGGCAGTGACCCGCAGTGTGCCGCCATCCCCAGGTTGGCGGCGGCGTTGCCCACCGGCGATGGCTGGCACCTGCTGGAGCGTCGCCCGGACATCCGCCAGGCCCGGCGCAACCTCGAGGCGGCGGTATTGGCCAGCGATATCGCCAGGGCTGATCTCTATCCCAAGGTGAGTTTCGGCGCTTCCCTGACGTCATCGGCCCAGTCCCTGCACGAACTGGGCGACAGCCGTTCGGTGATGTTTGGCATCGGTCCGCTGATCAGCTGGGAGTTCCCCAATATCAAGGCCAACCGCGCGCGAGTCGACAAGGCCCAGGCGCTGGAGCAGGCGCAACTGGCCGGCTTTCGTGGTGCGGTCCTCGCGGCCCTTGCTGATGTGCGCCAGACCTTGGCGCTATTCGACGGCCAGCGCCAGCGGGCGGCGGCGTTGCAGGAAGCCTTGCAGGACAGCGAGCGCAGCTATGCCCTGGCCCAGACCAGTTACCGCGCCGGCACCGTCGATGGCCTGCAACTGCTCGACAGCGAGCGCGAGCTGATGCGCGTGCGCGCCCGCGAGGTCGAGGCGCGGGGCAACCTGGCGCGCAGCGAGATCAACCTTTTCCGCGCCCTGGGCGGCGGCTGGCAGCCGCTCGCCGTCAGTCACACCACCACGCAATCACCGAGTCTTGAAGCTGGAGTAGAACCATGAACGTTGCCGTCGATGAACAGACCCTCGCCCAGGGCGAGCAAGTGCGCAAAAAGGCCCGGCGGCGGCGCCTGATGCTGCTCGGCGCTGGCATCGCGGTGCTGGGGGGACTGGGGTTCGGGAGCTGGTGGGCGATCACCGGCCGCTACCTGGAAAGCACCGACGATGCCTATGTGCGGGCCGACTGGGTGGCGCTCAGTGCCCGGGTACCGGGGTATGTGGCCGAGGTGCTGGTGCAGGACGACCAGCCGGTGAAAGCCGGTGATGTCGTGGTGCGCCTGCAGGACCGCGATTACCAGGCCCGTCTGGCCCAGGCGCAGGCTGCCGTTGCCGAGGCACAGGCGGCCCTGGTCGCCGGCCGGGCGAGTCGCCAGGTCGCCGCCGAGCGCGTCGGTCTGCAACAGCAGGCCATCGCGGTGGCCGAAGCGCAGGTGCGCAGCGCTACGGCGGAAAGCCATCGCGCCGGACTGGATCAGCGTCGCTATCAGGGCCTGGCCCGGGATAACGCCGCCACCGTGCAGCGCCTGGAAAGTGCCACGGCCAGCGCCCAGCAGGCCCAGGCGGCAGTGCAGGGTGCCCAGGCCGGTCTGCGTCGACAACAGGCGCAGTTGGGCGAGGCCCGTGCCCGCCTGCAACTGGCCGACGCGCAGATCCAGCAGCAGCTTGCGGCACACGCCAGTGCTATCGCCCGTGCCACGCTGGCCGAACAGGATGCCGGGGATACCCTGGTCCGTTCACCCATCGATGGCGTGGTTGGCCAGCGCCGGGTCCGGGCCGGGCAGTACCTGGTCGCCGGGCAGCCGATGCTGGCGGTGGTCCCGGTGCGCCAGGCCTATGTGGTCGCCAACTACAAGGAAACCCAACTGGCGGACATGCGCCCCGGCCAACCGGTGGAAATCCACGTCGACAGCTTCTCCCAGCGACCCTTGCACGGCCGGGTCGTCAGCTTCTCGCCAGGCTCGGGCAATGTGTTCGCGCTGCTGCCTTCGGACAATGCGACGGGCAACTTCACCAAGATCGTCCAGCGTTTCCCCGTACGCATCCAGCTCGATGCCGGGAGCGAGGTGCTGCCGATCCTGCCCGGCATGTCGGTCACCGCCATCGTCGACACTCATCGCAGGGAGACGCGTGATGAGCACTGAGGCGTCGGTCCCGCTGCGAGCCTGGGTGGCGGTGCTGGGCGGGTTGCTGGGCTGTTTCATGGCCGGCATGAACGTCCACGTCACCAGCGCCGCCCTACCGGAAATCGAAGGTGCGCTGGGCGCCACTTTCGAGGAGGGCTCATGGATTTCCACCGCCTACCTGGTGGCGGAAATCATCATGATCCCGCTGACCGCCTGGCTGGTGGAAGTGTTCTCCCTGAGGCGGGTGATGTGGGCCGGTTCGCTGATCTTCCTGCTGGCTTCGATCGCCTGTTCCTGGGCGCCGAACCTGCCGGTGATGATCGCCATCCGCATCATCCAGGGCGCGGCCGGTGCGGTGCTGATTCCGTTGTCGTTCCAACTGATCATCACCGAGTTGCCGGCCAGCCGGATGGCCATGGGCATGGCGCTGTTCAGTCTGGCCAACAGCGTCGCCCAGGCGGCCGGGCCGTCTATCGGCGGTTGGCTGACGGATGCCTATTCGTGGCGCTGGATCTTCTACCTGCAACTGTTTCCCGGTATTGCCCTGTTGCTGGCGGTAGCCTGGGCGATCGAGGCCAAGCCGATGAACCTGGCGCTGTTGCGCCGGGGCGACTGGCTGGGGATCGGTGCCATGGTGGTGGGCCTGGGCGGGCTGCAGATCGTCCTGGAGGAGGGCGGGCGCAAGGACTGGTTCGGCTCCGGCGAAATCCGCTGGCTGTCACTGGCGGCAGGGGTTGCCTTGCTGGTGTTCGTGCTGTCGCAGCTGTATGGCCGGCGCGCCTTCATCAACCTGCGCCTGCTTGGGCACTACAACTTCGGCGTGGCCAGCGTGGCGATGTTCATTTTTGGCGGTGCGACGTTCGGATTGGTGTTCCTGGTGCCCAATTACCTTTCCCAGGTGCAGGGCTACAACGCCCATGAAATTGGCGTCAGCCTGATTGCCTACGGCGTGGTGCAGCTGCTGCTGGCGCCGTTGATGCCGCGGCTGATGGGCTGGTCGAGCCCGAAGATCATGGTGGCGACCGGGTTCCTGATCATGGCCCTGGGCTGTTGGCTGGGGGTGTTCCTGGATGCCGATAGTGCGGCGAACGTGATCATTCCTTCTACCGTGGTGCGAGGCATCGGCCAGCCATTCATCATGGTGGCCCTGTCGGTGCTGGCGGTGGCCGGGTTGGACAAGCGCCAGGCCGGTTCGGCCTCGGCGCTGTTTTCGATGCTGCGCAATCTCGGCGGTGCGGTGGGCACGGCGGCACTCACGCAAATCGTGGCGATGCGCGAACGCTTTCATTCCGAGCGTATCAGCGAAGGGGTGACCGCCTTTGCTCCAGTCGTCCAGGAGCGCCTGGGGCCGACGGTGGGCGACTGGCAGCCGGACCAGCAACAGGCATTGGCGTTGCTGAACAAGACGATGCAGCACCAGTCCTGGCTGATGGCCTATGGGGACGCCTTTTTTGTCGCCTGTGTGGCGTTGCTGGGTTGTGCCTGTGCGGCGTTGTTGATGCGGCGTCAGGGAAACTAGGGGTTGTAAGCGCCGTAGATACGACACGTAACCCACGCTGAGCCGGATTAGATCTTCAACTGCTCGAACTTTCCGGGTGCTGAGAACTTCCAGGCAACCTTGAACGCTGCGCCGCCGGATATCAGCTCTGCCTGCCGTATTATGGCAGGCCACCACCGAACGAGATTTTCAGCCTTGCTCCAGTAGGTCATTTGTCCCCACTGTTTTGCGAGGCAGAAGACCGGCAGCCCGCACTCTCTAAAGGCTTGTCTCTCCGCATTGCCTTTGGAAAATTTGTCTTGAGACACGACAGCCCAGCCACCTTCAGTGCTTAACTGCGTGATCCAGTGCATGTCACTGGTATTTGCCGGAAACTTGTCTCTCAGTGGAACTACCGCATGATTTTCAGCCCTGCAAAGCTCATGCAAGGCTCTGGCAATAGCAGGCGGAAGGTTGTGATCGATCAGGAAGTTCAAGCGGCAATCCCATGCTCGAAGGCCACTGCTGCATTGACTGCCGCAATCGGGATTTCAAAAGTCATAGAGACACGCTTTGTATTCTGTCCTTCAGCCAGATAAGCATGATAAATCGAAGCGGTGTCGACTCCGCTGGAGGATAGAACTGGCTTGCCAAAATTGCGATTGGGGTCAAGGACCACGGCCTTGCTTCGCTTGATGGGGTACCAGCGTTGTGCCTTCCCTTCACCGGTGTAATCAATCCCTTCATAGAGCGAGGGGCCAATTACCTGCCTGAATGCATACTGCCGCTTCGCAAGGTCAAGAATCGCCTCGTCACCCGTTTCATCGAAAACGGTCGCAAAGATACTCCTGCCATCGGTTTGGAAGCGCTTGCAGGTGAATGGGTAGGGTTGATTGAATATCTCCCTGGCTTGTCTTGATGCAGCGCGGATGGCCTGAAGACTTACGCCGTGTTTCCGAAAGGCATGCACAAACCTGATCTCCAGCAGATCGTGGAAGCCAAGTAGCTTTTGCTCGGAAAAATCCAGCTCCGGGATCCACAGGCCAGAATGCTCGATACCTTCCGACTTGTAACCAAACATCCACCTGCGGATGTCTTTGGCCGGTATGCCTGTGTATAGGCCAGCCTCTGCCGGGGTGTACACCCCCACCCCAATGAGGCGACTTGCTGCGTCTGCTGTTTTCATGCATCCCCCCATTGTTCGTTGGTTAACCAGAGGATCCATTCTGGTTATGAACGGGGTTTCATTCAACAGATCCCGGATGGGCAGCAGCCAGATAAGGTCACCATTTATGACAGCGGGAGTACCTTGCCGAAAACAACGAAGGGGTCAACGCCAGCACTTTTCGCCAGGCATAAAAAACGGCCTACCTTGCGGTAAGCCGTTTTTAGTACTTGGTGGCTACACAGGGACTTGAACCCCGGACCCCAGCATTATGAATGCTATGCTCTAACCAACTGAGCTATGTAGCCAAGTGGCGCGCATTATTCGCTGAGAACGATGATGTGTCAAGCAAATATCTGAAAATTTTCTCTACGCTATCAAAAACTTAACGCCCAACGATGAAATTCGTGGGCGTTGCTCGTTTCAACTCAGGCGGAAGCGTCCGGTGTTGTCGCTCAGGGCCCTGCTGCCTTCGCTCAGGGTATCCGCCGCGCGGTTCACTGCGCGTGCGCCTTCAAGCAGGCGTACCGCAGCCTGGTCGACCTGCTGGATGTTGCCGCTGACCTCGTCCGCGGTGCTGGCTTGTTCGTCCACGGCGGTGGCGATCTGGGCGAGGGTGTCGGTCACGCTCTGTACTGCGCTGGCGATTTCCACCAGGCGCTGGCCCAGGCCGGTCACCGATTCGGCATCGGTCTGCGCCTGGACGCAGGCAGCTTCCATCAGGGCCACGGCCTGGCTCACGGTGGCTCGCAGGCTGTCGACGGTGCTGGCGATCTGCGCAGTGGAACTTTGGGTACGCTGCGACAGGCTGCGCACTTCATCCGCGACCACGGCAAAACCTCGTCCCTGTTCGCCAGCCCGTGCCGCCTCGATGGCGGCGTTGAGGGCGAGCAGGTTGGTCTGCTCGGCCACGCCGCGGATGGTGTCGACCACCAGCTGGATCTGCTGGCCCTGTTCGCTGACCCGGCCCAGGGCGGTCGCGGTTTCGTTCAGGCGCTGGTTGAGCTGCTGGATGCTGGCGGTGGTGCGCTGGCTGTCGCGGCTGCTTTCCGAGGCGATGCGCCGGGTATTCTGGGCGCTGCCGGAGGCCTGTTCGCAGCTCTGGGCGACGCCCTGGGAGGTGGCCGCTAGCTGCGTGGCCGCCGCAGCGATCTGGCTGATCTGTTGCTGCTGCGCCTCGACCTCGTTGAGTGCACCACTGGAGTGGCTGTTGAGGGCACGCACGGCATCGCCCAATTGCAGGGTTTCGTGGTCGACGCCTTGCAGGCTGCTGCGCAGTTGCACCACGGCCACGTTCAATGCCGTGCTGATGGCCGCCAGTTCGTCACGCCCTTCGACCGGCACCTGCAGGCAGAGGTTGCCGTCACGCAGGGATTCGGCCAGCACGGTGATGCCGCTGGCACTGCGACGGATCGAGGCCTGCAGGCAGATGAACAGGTACAGCGCGGCCAGCAGCAGGCAACCGAAGATCGCCGCCACCAGGCTGAACTGGCGGGTGGCCGAGCCGTGGTAATAGTCCAGGCGGCTGTCGAGGGTGTTCAGCGAGTCCTGGCGCAGGCTGGCCAACTGGCTGAGCAGGGTATCCAGGGCTTTCTCGAAACCCTCGGGCTTGAGAGTGATGCTGCCGCCGAACATGCCGTCGTCCAGGGTCTTGAGGCCCTCGTCCAGGTGCTTGAGGCTTTCCTGGTAGCGTCCGGCCCAATCCTGCAGGGCCGGTGGCAGGCGGGTTTCCAGTTGGGCGCCGGTCTTGACCAGTTGGTCACGGGCATCGCCGATGCGGCTGCGCAGGTCCTTGAGTTGCAGGCGGCTCTGCAGGCTGAACTGGCCCGACACCACCGAGGCCTGGCCGACGCTGGCCAGGCGGCCGACCCGCTCGATCAGGTCGGGGGCGTATTGGGTGGAGATCTGCGTCAGCAGGTAGGTTTCCATCCAGGAGGCGAGGATCAGCCGGCTGTCCATGGCGATCTGCTCGCGCAGGCCTTGCAGCGCGCTCAGGGCGGCGGTGAAGCGGTCATAACCGTCCGGCCACCAGCCGACCTTGCTCAGGCTGGCGGAGTCGAGGCCGGACAGCGTGGCTTGCAGGGCCTGGTAACGTTTCAGGGTCTCGGTCCCGGCCCCCTCGTTCTGCAGGGTCTGGCCCAGTTGTTCGATAGCCTGGTTGATTTCCGGCTGGGCCTTGTCCAGCAGGGCCATGGCGGCGAGGGTGGCCGGGGTCGGTTGGCGATTGGTTTCCGTGGCTTTCCAGCGGGCGGCCCGGTCACGCTGGGCGGCGAGCAGGTTGTCGAGGTTGTCCAGGGCGAGCAATTGGCGAACGCCGGCGCGTTCCTCGCCGATCAGGGCGAGTTTGCCGCGGTAGTCCTGGCCGATCATGTACAGGCTGCCCATCAGCGGGACGATGAACAGCAGGAACAGCACCTGGAACTTGCGGGCAAAACCGAATCGTCCGAGCAGTCGCATTCCCGGTGATAAAAAAGCGTGCATTGCCGACCACTCCTCAAGGCATCCAGCACCATTACAGTGCGCTCATGACGGGTAGGTCATGACGGATACCGTCGTTAAAGATCTCGGAAGGTTCGCCAGTCAGGGCGTTATCGGCCGGCCGCTGTAGCGAATCTTCCCATTCTCGTGGCCCTTTGTAAGGAACCGCGCTGTAGGAATCAGGGCAGGCAAGATTCAGACCAGTAGCAAAGCGCTATCAGCGGTCATTTGTCGGGACAAGGTTGTTCGTTAGCTCAACAAGTATCTGGCCTTCTTGCACTGAAAAATGGCACATTGACGCACCTGCACCTGTGCACCCATCCGCGTCACGGAATACCTCATGGCACTCACTGAAACCTCTTCCGGCACGGCCATCGCGTCGGCGCCGGCGCCAGCCAGCCCGCTGGTGATGCGCATCATCGGCGCGGTGGCGCTGGCTCACCTGATCAACGACCTGATTCAGTCGGTCCTGCCGTCGATCTATCCACTGCTCAAGGACAGCTATGGGTTGACCTTCACCCAGGTCGGCCTGATCACCCTGACCTTCCAGGTCACTGCCTCGCTGCTGCAGCCGTGGGTCGGTTTCTACACCGACCGGCATCCCAAGCCGTTGCTGGCGCCGGCGGGGATGATCTGCACGCTGGTCGGGATCCTGATGCTGTCCCAGGTCGGCAGCTTCCCCCTGATCCTGCTGGCCTCGGCGCTGATCGGCGTGGGCTCCTCGACCTTCCACCCGGAGGCCTCGCGCGTGGCGCGGCTCGCCTCGGGCGGGCGCTACGGGTTGGCGCAATCGACCTTCCAGGTGGGCGGTAACGCCGGTTCGGCTTTCGGCCCGCTGCTGGCGGCGGCGATCATCATTCCGTTCGGCCAGGGTCACGTCGCCTGGTTCGGGCTGTTCGCCCTGTTTGCCCTGGGTGTGCTCTATGGCATCAGCCGCTGGTATCGCGCGCACCTGAACCTGTTCAAGCTCAAGCAGGGCCAGAAGGCCACGCACGGGCTGTCCAGGGGGCGGGTGCTGGGGGCATTGGTGGTGCTTGGCCTGTTGGTGTTCTCCAAATACTTCTACATGGCCAGTTTCACCAGCTACTTCACCTTTTACCTGATCGAGAAGTTCCAGCTGTCGGTGGCCAGTTCGCAGTTGCACCTGTTCCTGTTTCTCGGCGCGGTGGCGGCGGGGACCTTCGCCGGCGGCCCCATCGGCGACAAGATCGGGCGCAAGGCGGTGATCTGGTTCTCGATCCTCGGCGTGGCGCCGTTCACCCTGGCGCTGCCCTATGTCGACCTGTTCTGGACCACCGTCCTCAGCGTGGTGATCGGCTTCATCCTGGCTTCGGCATTCTCGGCGATCGTGGTGTTCGCCCAGGAACTGGTACCGGGTAACGTCGGCATGATCGCCGGGGTGTTCTTCGGCCTGATGTTCGGCTTCGGCGGCATCGGTGCAGCGCTGTTGGGACATTTGGCGGACATTCACGGCATCGAATACGTCTACACGATGTGTTCGTTCCTGCCATTGTTCGGCGTGCTGGCGGTGTTACTGCCGAAGACGAAAAGGGCTTGAGTCCACACAGGGCAGACCGGCTAACCAGGACAATTTGCGATTTTTTTGTGCACGATCAGGCGAAAGATTTTGACTCGCCAGCCGATACAGGCTTAATAGCAAAGGGCCATAAAACCTCTGGCCCGGCTATTTGCATCTCACTTCCCGGATGGTGATCGTCGCAATGAAAATAAAAAACAAACTCGTCCTGGCCTTTGTACTGGTCGCCTTCATCCCGGTCAGCCTGGTGGCGGTGATCTCGGTGGTGAACACCCGGACTGAGGCGGTCAATCAGTTCATCGATGGCAGCACTCGGGAAATACGCCAGATCGACGGCAATATCCGGCAGTTTTTCGATGGCACGCAGCAGAACGTCGATCAAATGGCCACCGATCCTCTATACACCTCGGTCGATAGCCTCAAGCACTACGAAACCGCCGATGCGGCCAGCCGGCCCCTGCCGCCGGCAGCCAAGCAGGTCATTGATGCTTTCGCGCGTTATGGCGCGACGCACCCGGCGGCCGCGATCCTCTCCATCGGCCTGGAAGACGGCACCTATGCGAAGTGGCCGGACGATCCGCAACTGGCCAATTACGATCCTCGTGTGCGCCCCTGGTACAAGGCCGCAATGGCCAGCCCCGGCAAGAGCGTGCGCACGCCTGCCTACTATTACGACAAGGACGCCGTGGCGCTGGTCGGCAGCGCCCGGGCGATGCTCGATGCCAACGGCAAGCCCAAGGGCGTATTTGTCGTCAGTGTTTCGCTGAAGAACCTCACCGAGCTGGTCAAGAGCATCAAGCTTGGCCAGAGCGGCTACGTGATGCTGATCGAAGACGGCGTCGTGCTGGTCGACCCGCGTGACGCCGCGCACAACTTCAAGCAGCTCAAGGATCTGGGCGAACCCTATGCCAAGCTGGCGGCGACCGGGGAGGGCTCTACCGAAGTGCAGATCGACGGGGTCAACTACATGGCCAATATCTGGACTTCACCCGGCCTCGGCTGGCGCTACGTCGGCCTGATCAAGTACGACGAAGTCATGGGCGGCGCGACGCGCATGACCTACGTGACGGCACTGATCGTGGTGGTGCTGGCAGTACTCTTCGCCCTGATCGCCGCCGCGTTCTCCAAGGTGATCGTCAAGCCGATCGGCCAGGTCAGTACCGGCTTGCAGTCGATTGCCGAAGGCGAGGGCGACCTGCGCCGTGACCTCGATGTCCAGGGCAAGGACGAAACCGCCGAACTGGCCGGCTGGTTCAACAAGTTCCTCGCGGCCATTCGCCAGTTGATCCAGCACATCGGCGCGGCCTCGACCAACCTGCAGGACGCCTCGCGGGTCAACAGCGAGGTGGCGGGTAACATGAACGATGCCGCCGGCCGCCAGCGCGAGGCGGTGGAACTGGTGTCCACGGCCTTCAATGAAATGGTCGCCACGGCCAACGAAGTGGCCCGCTCGTGCAGCACGGCGGCTACTTCCGCCGAGAGCGGCCATCGCCGCGTGGCCGAAGGCAAACAGCAGATCGAATTGACCACCGAGAACGTCAATCGCCTGGGCCGCCGCCTGACCGAGTCGTCCCAGGCCATGGTCGAACTGGAGGAGGGCAGTCGCAGTATCAACCAGATCCTCGGTACCATCCGCGCGATTGCCGAGCAGACCAACCTGCTGGCGCTGAACGCGGCGATCGAAGCGGCGCGGGCCGGTGACCAGGGCCGCGGTTTTGCGGTGGTCGCCGATGAAGTGCGGGCGCTGGCCAAGCGTACTTCTGATTCCACCGGCGAGATCGACCAGTTGCTCAATACCCTGGGCAGCAAGACCCAGGAGGTTTCGCAGAAGATGGAAAGTTGCCTGGACCTGTCGCGGGCCAGTGTTTCCTCCATCGAGAACGCCCGGGACAGCTTCGAAGGCATCCAGTTGTCGGTCAACGAAATCCGTGACCAGAACCTGCAGATCTCGGCAGCGGCGGAAGAGCAGCACAGCGTCGCCGAAGAGATCAACCGGCATATCCAGCAGATCTACGACGAGGCGCGGCTGGTCGAGAGCCTGGCCAACTCGGCGCGGGAAGACTCCGGACGGCTGTCGAATCTCTCGGATGAGTTGAACGGGTTGGTCGGGCGCTTCAAGTCATAGGGGCAGGGCACAGGGTTCGTCGCGAGGGTCGCGGCGGCCAATGGAAAGCACGAGGCCAGTGTCATGGAGCAACGACACCGGCCTTGTGCTTTCAGCGCTACACCCAACCACCATCGACGATGAAGTTCTGCGCCGAGCACATGGAGGACACCTCGGAAGCAAGGAAAAGCGCCATGTTCGCGATATGGAAGGGTTCCACACTACCGGGCAGGCATTGGCTACGCTTGATCAACTCCCTGGCGGCATCATCCACCCACAGCGCGAGTTGCTTTTCGGTCATCACCCAGCCTGGCACCAGGGTGTTCACCCTGATCCCCCAAGGCCCCAGCTCCCGTGCCAGGGCCCGGGTCATGCCATGGGTCGCCGCCTTGCTGGCGGCGTAGACCGGGTATCCGCTGGAGGCCATCATCCAGCCAATGGAGCCCAGATTGATGATCGCGCCTTCTCCAGCGCTCTTCATCATAGGCACCACCGCCCGGCTGGCGAAGAAGGCGTGCTTCAAGTTCACTGAAATCAGCTTTTCGAAGGTCGCCGAATCGACCTCATCCAGGGTGTGGCGCACATCGTTGGCGGCGTTGTTCACCAGGACAGTCACCGGCCCCAGTGTTTGCGCAAAGCCCTCGATCGCCACTTTGTAGGCGATCTCGTCAGTGATATCGCAGTGGGCGAACTCAACGACATGGCCCTCGGCGGACAGCCGTGCCACCAGGCGCTCACCTTGGCTCTTGGCCATATCCACAAACGCAACCCTGGCTCCCTGTCGTGCAAAGGCGCAGACCATGGCCTCGCCGATCCCTGAAGCACCACCGGAAATCAGTACGGTTTTATTTTTGAGATCCGGATACACGGCCTGCTGGCCGGCGGCTGTTTCATGACTCATGCGACGGTTACTCCACAGTAGCGACCCGGCTTGCGGCAGGTGGGCTCGGGGGACGCCCTGGTATCGAGGGGCCAACTTTGCCTGCCAGATCAATTAGTCTTATTTTATATTGAAAAAACCGCATTAAAGGCTATAAATCTAAAGCTGAAACAGCAAAATATCGCAAATTAGTAGAACTATTCAACTCAAAACAATAAATGGAGGTTCGACCATGTTGCACTCCCGACACCCGCTTTGCGGTCTCGGTCTTTCCCTGGTGATTGCCAGCCAGGGCGCCCAGGCAGCAGGCCTGTCCAGCGAACACAAGGCCTTTGGCAAGACCCATGATGGAACCGCCATCGAGCAGTATGTATTGCGCAACAGTCATGGCCTGCAAGCCACGGTCATTACTTACGGCGGCACCCTGCAATCGCTGAAAGTGCCGGATAAAAACGGCAAGTTCGAAGACGTGGTATTGGGCTTCGACGATGTCCAGGGCTACCAGAACGGCACCGCTTTCTTCGGCGCCACCATTGGTCGCTACGGCAACCGCCTGGCCAGTGGTGCGTTCGAACTGGATGGCAAGCGTTACCAGGTGCCGCTCAACGATGGCCCCAACTCGCTGCACGGCGGTGCGCAGGGTTTTGACAAGCGGGTCTGGAAAGCGCAGTCGGTCAAGGGCCAGGACTCGGTCGGCGTGAAGCTGAGCTACCTGTCGAAGGCGGGGGAAATGGGCTTTCCCGGTAACCTCAACGTCGAAGTCACCTACAGCCTCAACGACAACAACGAGCTGCGCATCGACTACAAGGCGACCACCGACCAGCCTACCGTGCTGAACCTTACCAACCACAGCTACTTCAACCTCGCCGGTGCCGGGAACGGTGATGTACTCAAGCAGCTCGCCACCTTGCACGCCAGCCATTACACCCCCGTCAACAGCACCCTGATTCCCACCGGTGAACTGGCGCCGGTAGCGGGAACCCCCTTGGACTTCCGGCAACCGACTGCCATCGGTCAACACATCAAGGATGACCACCCGCAGCTCAAATTCGCCGAGCCGAAACAGGGCGGTTTCGACCACAACTGGGTCCTGGATGCCAAGGGCGACGTGAGCAAACTCGCCGCCGACGTGCGCGACCCGCAATCCGGTCGCCGCTTGCAGCTCTACACCAGTGAACCCGGTGTGCAGTTCTACACCAGCAACTTCCTCGACGGCTCGGTCAAGGGCAAGTCTGGCAAGGTGTATCAGCATTGGGGGGCGTTCACCCTGGAAACCCAGCACTACCCCGACTCACCGAACCAGCCAGGCTTCCCGACGACACGACTGGACCCAGGCCAGACGTATACCCAGAACACCATCCTGAAGTTCTCGGCCAACTGAAGGTAATCCATAACCTGCAGGAGCTGTCGAGCCTTGGCGAGGCTCGACAGCTCCTGCATTGAACCAGGGTGCCCGGGGCAGCCGGAATCAGCGTTGCTTCAAGCGGTCGATCACCACCGCCAGCAGCAGGATGGAGCCGCGAATCACGTACTGGTAGAAGGTGTCGATGTTCTTCAGGTTCATCGCGTTCTCGATGATCGCCAGAATCAGTACCCCGGCAATCACATGCCGGATCATGCCGACCCCGCCGCTCAACGACACCCCGCCCAGCACGCAGGCAGAAATCACCGTCAGCTCGAAACCCTGGCCGATCATCGGCTGGCCCGAGGTCATGCGTGACGCCAGGACCACCCCGGCCAATGCGCCAATCAGCCCGTGTACGGCAAAGATCACGATTTTGGTCCGGTCGACATTGACCCCGGCCAGCAACGCCGCTTCCTGGTTGCCACCAATGGCCATGGTGTTGCGCCCGTAGGTGGTGTAGTTGAGCAGCCAGCCAAAAAACAGGAAGCAGCCGATGGTGATCAGGATCGGCACCGGCACGCCGAACAGTTGGCCATTGCCGTAGATGAAGAACTGATCCTGGGACACGCCGACCGCCTTGCCGTTGGCAAAGATATACGCCAGGCCGCGCACGATCTGCATGGTCGCCAAGGTGGTGATCAATGCGTTGACCCGCAGCTTGGCAATCACGATGCCGTTGATCAACCCGACCACCAGCCCCATCAGCAGCGCCGCGCCGATCCCGAGAAACACGCTGTCGGTGTCGCGCATCACCACGGCGGCAACGACCCCGGCACAGGCAATCACCGAACCCACCGACAAGTCGAAATGCCCGGAGGCCAGGCAATACAACATGGTGCACGCGGCGATGCCGGTGGTGGAAATCGCCAGGCCCAGGCCACGCATGTTCAGTGGCGAGAGGAAGTTGTCGATCAGCAGGGTGCAGAGCACGAAGATCCCCACCGCCGCCAGCAGCATGGCCCAGTTATCCAGCAGGCTGCGCAGGTCCAGGGGTTTGCGCGCCGCCGGCAACGTATTGTTTTGGCTTGTCATGGTCACCTCTCAATTCTCCAGGCCGTCGGCGCGTTGGCGCGGCAGGGCCATTTGCAGCAGGTTGGATTCATTGGCCTGTTCGCGGCTCTTTTCGCCGCGCATCGTGCCTTCGCAAAGCACCAGGATGCGATCGGAAATGCCCATCACTTCCATCAGGTCGCTGGACACCACGATCACCGCGACGCCGCTGGCGGCCAGGTCATGGATGATCTGGTAGATCTCGGCCTTCGCGCCGATATCGATGCCGCGTGTCGGCTCGTCGAGCAGCAGGACCTTCATCGGCATCGACAGCCAGCGGCCAAGAATGGCCTTCTGCTGGTTGCCTCCCGACAGGTACATGATTTTCTGCGCCGGACTGGGCGTCTTGACCTTCAGCGCCTTGATCTGCTTCTCGGCGTTGCCTTTCTCCCAACCGTCACGCAGCAGCCAGCCAAAGGCGGAATGGGCACTGCGTGCACTGATGTTGATGTTCTCGGCAACGCTGGAGAGCGGCATGATGCCCTCCTTCTTGCGGTCCTCGGGGCACAGCAGGACACCGGCAGCAATGGCGTCGCGCGGTGAGCGCAGTTGTAGTGCTTCATCGCACAGTTGCAGGCTTCCGGCAGTTGCCCGCTCGAGGCCGGCCAGCAGGCGCAGCAGCTCGGTTCGCCCGGCGCCGACCAGGCCGAACAGGCCGAGAATCTCGCCCTTGCAGGCCTCGAAGCTCACCGGTTCACGCAATCCGGGTCCCAGCAGGCCATCGACCTTGAGTGCCACTGCGCCCCGTGGACGAGGGCGATAGTCGTAGATGTCCTGGATGTCACGACCGACCATGCAGGTGACCAGTTGATCGTGGGTCAACGCGCTCATGTCCTCGAAGGTACGCACGTAGCGACCGTCCTTGAACACCGTCACCGCATCGCAGATACGGAACACTTCCTCCATGCGATGGGACACGTAGAGCACCACCTTGCCCTCGTCCCGCAGGCGCCCGATGATCGCCATCAGCCGCTCGATTTCCCGCGCCGACAGGCTGCTGGTGGGTTCGTCGAAGGCAATCACATGGGCACCGCGGGACAGGGCCTTGGCGATTTCCACCAGTTGCCGCTGCCCCAGGGACAGGCGGCCAAGCTTCTGTTGAGGGTCGATCTCGTCGGCCAGGCCCTTGAGGCAGGCCAGTGCCTGCTGGCGCAACTCATTGCGGTTGATCACCCCGAACCGGCTCGGCAAATGCCCGAGGAACAGATTCTCCGCCACGGTCATTTCCGGTACCAGGTGCAGCTCCTGGTGAATGACCGCCACACCGCTGGCAATACTGTCGGCGGCGCACTTGAAGGCCATGGTCTGCTCGCCGATCTGCAGATGGCCGCTGCTGGGGCTGTAGGCGCCGCCGAGGATCTTGAGCAAGGTCGACTTGCCGGCGCCGTTTTCTCCCATCAGGGCATGGACCTGCCCTGGGCGGGCAGTGAAGCTGATACCGTCCAGCGCCTTGACCCCGGGGAAGGTCTTGCCGATCCCGTTGAAACACAAATTGGCGCCGACACTGCGTTGTTGTCTGTTCAATTGCGCGTGCATAACCACCTCGTCACACCGACCAGGCAGCCCTGTCGCCAGGGCCGCCGAGCAAGACCGGTCGTCACTTCCAAAGACCGATCTTTTCCAGTTCCTGCTTGAAGTTGTCGCGCGTGATCAGCGTGACCTCATCCATCGCGGTGTACTTCGGCGGTTCCTTGCCGGTGGTGACCCACTCGAACATCATGCTCGCGGTGTTGTAGCCCTCAAGGTGAGGGCTGGGCAGCATCGAGCCGAAAAAGCCGCTGTTGGGCTTTTTCAATTCGCCGATGGCGTCGGTGCCATTGATCCCGACACCGATGACATTGGCCGCGGCAAAGCCGGCGCTCTCGGTAGCGCGCACGCCGCCCAGCACGGTGTTGTCGTTCATGCCGCCAATGATCAGGTTCTTCGCCGCAGCCGGCAGTTTCACCAGCGCCGAGCTGGTGGAGTCCATGCTGCCCGGCACGTCGAGGGTCTTGAGCGGGGTGAACAGAATGTGGTCTTTCGGCAGGCCGGCGGCCTCGAGGGATTTGACCGAGCCGTCGGTACGTTTTTTACCGGTGTCGAGTTCGTTGTAGGTGTTGATCACCGCGTAGGTGTCCTTCCAGTCCCAGCCGCGCTTCTGCGCCTCGGCAGCCATCGCCGCACCCTGCTTCTGGCCCACTTCGTACGCGGCCATGCCCAGGTAGGGCACGTCCTCCATGAACTTGCCGCTGGCGTCGACGAAGCGATCATCCACGGCGATCACCTTCAGGTCATTGGCCTTGGCTTTCGCCACGATGGCCGGCCCGAGGGAGACGTCCGGCGGACAGATCACAAAGCCCTTGGCGCCGTTGGCGGCCAGGCTGTCGATTGCCGATAGGGTTTTCTCGCCGTCCGGCACGGCGATCTTGATCAGGGTAAAGCCCTTGTCCTTGCTGGCCTTCTCGGCGAAAGCCCATTCGGTCTGGAACCAGGGCTCTTCCGCCTGCTTGACCAGGAAGCCGATTTTCACCGGCTCGGCGGCCTGCGACAGGCTGCTCAAGCCGAAGGCCGACACCGCCAGGGCGGCGCAGCACAGGGAACGGATACCGCGATGACGATTCATGAGGTGACTCCTTGTTTTTGTTGTGAGTACTGGTTTTGAACCGGTGCAGCCTGATACTTGAAAGCTGTCCTGAAGCTATCCTGCAAATCGATGACAATGTGTTCCGGGGATATCCACCTCGATAGCCAGCACCGCACCATCGAGCGGGTGATCGAGTGGGCTGGCGGCGCTGGTGATGTACAAGGTGCGAAGATCCGGGCCACCGAACACGCAACTGGTGGGGCGGCTGACGGGCAGTTCGATTACCCGGTCGACTTCGCCATTGGGGGCCAGCCGGAGCAGGCAACCACCGTCCCAACGGGCATTCCAGAAGTAGCCTTCGGCGTCCATCGCCGAACCGTCCGGCACGCCACGCGGGTGCGGCCCGAACCACTCTTGTGGCGAGCCGAGTTGGCCGTCGCTGCCGATCGAATACTGATACAACGTGCCGTCCAGGCTGTCGCCGAAATGCAGCAGGGAACCGTCCTTGCTCCAAAGCAGGGTATTGGGAATTCCCAGGTCGCGCGCGAGGGGCGTTACGCGCGCGTCTGCATCGATCCGGAACAGACCTCCACGGCGGTGCCGCACGGGAAGGTCCTCACCCTGTTCGCCGATATTGTTCTGCATGGTGCCCAGCCAGAGCCGACCCTGGGCATCGCAACGGGCCTCGTTGGCGCGGTTGCCCGGTTGCGGATCGGCGACACACAGCAGCGTCAGGCGCGGCGCCTGTGGCGTACTGCCAAGGTCCAGCCGATACACGCCACTGCTCAGGGTCACCAACGCATCGCCGCTTTCACAGGGAATGAACGCCGACACCGGTTCCGGCAGTTGCCAGGCCTGCAGGCCGGCGTCCGTTAGGCGCAGCGCCTGTCTGCCGACAATATCGGCCCAATACAAAGCCTGGGTGGGCGTGTCCCAGAACGGGCCCTCGCCCAGTTGCGCACGGTGTGCGGTCACTGCAGTCCACAACGACATGAAGCCTCCTGCTTGCTGTTGTTTTCAGGCGCCATTGAGCTGGACTTCAACTGCCCCCTTAAAGTGTGCCCACGGCTCCCGGAGCCAACACGGCGTCGACGACGGCAATGCCATTGATCAAGGGCGCGCCGAATTCCGCCTGGCTGATCTCGAACACATCACCCGGCTGCGTACGCACGCCGTCCGCGAAAGACAGGGTCGCGGTGCCGAAGAAATGAATGTGCACATCCCCAGGGCGCAGGAACTGACTGTACTTGAAATGGTGGTACTCAAGGTTTTCCAGGCTGTGGCACATGTTGGCCTCGCCACTGAGGAACTCGCTCTGCCAGATCACCTCGTCCTTGCGCAAAATGCGACTGCTGCCGACCAGGTGCTGGGGCAGCTCGCCGACCCGCAACTCGGGACCATAGCTGCAATTGCGCAATTTGGAGTGGGCCAGGTAGAGGTAGTTCTTGCGCTCCGTCACGTGATCGGAGAATTCGTTGCCTACGGCAAAGCCCAGGCGATAGGGCTTGCCATCAAAGCCAATGACATACAGGCCGCCGATTTCCGGCTCTTCGCCAGCGTCTTCGGCGAAGGGCGGCACGGCAAAGGGCTGGCCCGGACGCACGACAATGCTGCCGTCGCCCTTGTAGAACCATTCCGGTTGCACGCCGGCCTGGCCGGGCGAGGGCTTGCCGCCCTCAACGCCCCATTTGAACATCCGCAGGCTATCGGTCATCGCGCTGTCGTCGCCGGCCTGCTGATGCATCTTGTCCCGCGCTGCCGCACTGCCCAAATGAGTCAGGCCGGTGCCGCTGACCAGCATATGCGCCGGGTCAGGGTGATCCAGCGGTGGCAAGACCCTCAGCTCGGCCAGCAAAGCCGCGTAGTCGTGACTGGCCCCCAGGCCGAGGCTCTCTACCTGTCGCCGCAGATCGGTACCCGCTTCTATGGCCGCCAGTGCCAGCTCACGTACCGTGCGCGCGGATTGCACCTCGCGCACCCGGCCATCCTCGACCACTCCCACCCGGCGCTCGCCGTTGCCCAATTCGAACTGAACCAAACGCATGAAGCTTCTCCTGATTGCCTGTCAAGCACGAGTGCCACTGCGGGCACCAGCGCAAATCTTGAGCGCCATGCCTCAGTTGAAATCGACTATATAGTAATACTATTTACTCAACAACACTTCCAAACACGAGATTTTGCGCTTATTTTAGCCCTCGGGAAGAATAATATAGTCTTACGATAAGAGAGCTGACCATGTCTGATAAAAAACTCGACCTGCGCTCCGCCCACTGGTTTGGCACCGCCGACAAGAACGGCTTCATGTACCGCAGCTGGATGAAGAACCAGGGCATCGCCGACCATCAGTTCCATGGCAAGCCCATCATCGGGATCTGCAACACCTGGTCGGAGCTGACCCCGTGCAACGCGCACTTCCGCCAGATTGCCGAGCATGTCAAGCGTGGGGTGATCGAGGCCGGCGGTTTTCCCGTGGAGTTCCCGGTGTTCTCCAACGGTGAGTCGAACCTGCGCCCGACCGCCATGCTGACCCGCAACCTGGCGAGCATGGACGTCGAGGAGGCCATCCGCGGCAACCCGATCGACGGCGTGGTGTTGCTGACCGGTTGCGACAAGACCACCCCGGCCTTGCTGATGGGCGCCGCCAGTTGCGACGTGCCGGCCATCGTCGTCACCGGTGGGCCGATGCTCAACGGCAAGCACAAGGGCCAGGACATCGGCTCGGGCACCGTGGTCTGGCAACTGAGCGAACAGGTCAAGGCGGGCACCATCAGTCTCGACGACTTCCTTGCGGCCGAGGGCGGCATGTCGCGCTCGGCGGGCACCTGCAACACCATGGGCACTGCTTCGACGATGGCCTGCATGGCCGAGGCGCTGGGTACTTCCCTGCCTCACAATGCGGCGATTCCGGCGGTCGATGCGCGGCGTTATGTGCTGGCGCACATGTCCGGCATGCGTGCGGTGGAGATGGTCCGCGAAGATTTGAAGCTGTCGAAGATTCTCACCAAGCAAGCCTTCGAAAATGCCATCCGCGTCAACGCCGCCATCGGCGGCTCGACCAACGCGGTGATTCACCTGAAGGCCATCGCCGGGCGCATCGGCGTCGAGCTGGACCTGGATGACTGGACCCGCATCGGTCGCGGCATGCCGACCATCGTCGACCTGCAACCGTCCGGCCGTTTCCTGATGGAAGAGTTCTACTATGCCGGCGGGCTGCCAGCGGTCCTGCGCCGCCTCGGCGAAGCCAACCTGATTCCCCACCCCAACGCCCTGACCGTGAACGGCAAGTCGATCGGCGACAACACCAGGGAAGCACCGATCTACGGCCGGGACGAGGTGATTCGCCCGCTCTCCAATCCGCTTCGGGCGGACGGCGGCATCTGCGTCCTGCGTGGCAACCTGGCCCCGCTCGGTGCCGTGCTCAAGCCTTCGGCCGCCACCCCCGAACTGATGCAGCATCGCGGCCGGGCAGTGGTGTTCGAGAACTTCGACCAGTACAAGGCACGGATCAACGACCCGGAACTGGAAGTCGACGCCAACTCGGTCCTGGTGATGAAGAACTGCGGGCCCAAGGGTTATCCCGGCATGGCGGAAGTGGGCAACATGGGCTTGCCGGCCAAGTTGCTGGCCCAGGGCGTCACCGACATGGTGCGCATTTCCGATGCCCGCATGAGTGGCACGGCATACGGCACGGTGGTGCTGCATGTTGCGCCGGAGGCGGCGGCTGGTGGCCCACTGGCCTGTGTGAAGGAAGGCGACTGGATCGAACTCGATTGCGCCAACGGCCGCCTGCACCTGGACATTTCCGATGCCGAACTGGCGGCGCGCATGGCCGACCTGCAGGCACCGCGGCAAGCGATCCTCGGCGGCTATCGCCAGTTGTACATCGACCATGTGCTGCAGGCGGACCAGGGTTGCGACTTCGATTTCCTGGTGGGGTGCCGCGGCGCGGAAATCCCGCGCCATTCCCACTGATCGACGATATCGACTCATCGCCCGGTGCCCCAGGCTTGCAGTAGCACCTGATGGCGCCGGGAGCGATGTTATGATGCAACGTATTTTCATCAGAGCAACGTCCCGGTTATGGATCAGCAGTCACCCAAGCCCCGCAAGAGCACGCCGCGCAAGAGCATGCACACCCGGATCGTTCAGGACCTGGGCATGCAGATCGTCTCCGGACGCTTCAAGCCGGAAGAACGCCTGCCCATGGAAGCGACGCTCTGCGAGGAGTACCAGGTCAGTCGCTCGGTGCTGCGCGAAGCCACCCGGGTACTGAGTGCCAAGGGCCTGGTGTACTCCAAGCCACGGGTCGGCGCGGTGGTGCGTCCGCGCCTGAAATGGCACCTGCTCGACCCCGACGTGCTGACCTGGTTGATGCAGTCGACCCCCCACAGCGAGTTTTTCAATACCCTGGCGGGCGTGCGCCGGATCCTTGAACCGGAAATCGCCGCCATGGCCGCCACCACGGCGACCGACGAAGACATCGCCGTCATCGAAAAAGCCTACCAGGCCATGGAAACGGCGCAGACCCACGAACAGCTCCTGCAGGCCGACCTGGACTTTCACCGGGCAATCGCCGACGCCACTCGCAACGACCTGCTCGCCTACATGTGCAACATGCTGTCGTTGCCATTGCGCGAGTCCATCAGCATCACCAACCGGCGTCCCGATATCCAGGGCCTCAGCCTGCCCCGGCACAAGGCGATACTGACCGCCATCCAGAACCGTGACGCCCTTGGCGCACGGCATGCCTCGCTGGTGCAACTCGACGATACCCGGGTCGCCCTGGATACCGTGATGAACATCCTCACCCCTCTGTAGGGCTCAGGCCTTGCCGCCCAATTCCGCGGAGAGCCGGGCGGCGACCTGCCTGATCAGCGGGACCAGTTCGGCCATTTTCTCCAGCGGCATGTAGGGCACGGTACTGGCGATGCTGATCCCGGCGACGATCTGCTGGCTGGCGTCGCGTACTGGCGCTGCGACACAACGGATCGACGGTTCGTTGTCTTCGAGGTCGAAGGCGTAGCCACCCGCCACATACTCCCGCATGCGCTGCTCGAATTGTTCCCACGATTGCTCCGTGTGCGACGGCCATGACTGGTTCTTCCCGCCTACAGGCAAGCTGGCCTGATACAGGCGTTGCCACTCCTGCGGCGAACCATCGAGCAGCAGCGCCTTGCCGATCCCAGTTCGCGCCAACGGCATGCGGTGCCCGACCCGCGAGCGCATTTCCGGCCCATTGCGGCCGGGATTCTTGTGCAGATACAGCACGTCATCGTCTTCGCGGATCGCCAGGTGGATAGTATCGCCGGTCAATGCCGACAACTCATCCAGGTACGGCCCGGCCAGGGTCACCAGCGGCAGGGCCTCGCGCGCCTGGAAACCCAGCTCGATCAGCTTGGGCCCGAGCAGGTAGCCAATCTGCGGCACCACCCGCAGATAACGCTCATCCACCAGGCAACTGGCCAGTCGATGGGTGGTGCTGCGGGTAGTGCCGATCAGTCGGGCGATTTCCTTGAGATCGCGGGCGCCGCCGGCCACGGCCTGGACCACGGCAAGACCGCGCAGCAGCGTCTGGGTGCCCGTCGGGGCGGCGGCGTTTTTTGCGCTGTCTTCCTGCATATCCGGCCTTCAACAATGAGCGAGAGAACGGGCGGCATTATGGTCGCCCGGTCTGATGCTTGCCAGGGTCTGTACCAAACCTAAAGCTCGATCCGCGCGACCTTGCCGACCAGCACCACATAGGACAGCGCACCAATCAGCGCCAGCACTGCGATATAGGTGATCGCCGGGGCGAAGGAGTCACCGCTGACGAGAAAGCCGATCACGATCGGCGTGGCGATCGCCGCCAGGTTGCCGATGCAGTTGAACACCCCGCCAGTCAGCCCCAGCAGGCGGGCCGGCGCCAGGGTCGAAACCAGTGACCAACTGATCGACGCCATGCCGTTACCGAAAAACGCCAGCGCCAGGCAGGCAATCACCCACGGTGTCGATTCGACGAAGTTGGCCCCGATGATTGAAGTGGAAATCAGCAAGCCGCCGATGATCGGCAACTTGCGGGCCAGCCCGAGGGTCGCGCCACGGCGGATCAGCCAATCGGAGAACAGCCCCGAGCAGAGTACGCCGACGAACGCCGCGAGAAACGGCAACGACGCCAGCAGGCCGGACTTGATGAAGTCCATGCCACGGTATTTCACCAGATAGGTCGGGAACCAGGTCAGGAAAAACCACAACGTCGAATTGAGGCAGAACTGGCCGAGGTAGATGCCCCACAACTTGCGTTGGCTCAAGACGATGCCCAGGTCCTTCCAACTGAAAGGCGCCTTGCGCTTGGCGGTCTCGGCCTGGATATCCACCAGCCCGCCGCCCTCGCGGATCAGCTCGATTTCCGCCTGGTTGACCCCCTTGAACTCGCGTGGCTCGCGATACACCGCGTACCAGATGAATGCCCAGAGAATCCCTACCAGGCCGGTGCTGACAAACACCATGTGCCAGCCGTACTCATGTTGCAGCCAGGCCAGTACCGGTGTCAGGAAGGCCAGCCCGACGAACTGCCCGGAGGTGTAGAAACCGATGGCGGTCGCGCGCTCGCGCTCCGGGAACCAACTGGTCACCACCCGGCTGTTGATCGGATAGGCCGGTGCCTCCAGTGCGCCCACGGCCATGCGCAGGATGAACAGCGCGACAAAGCTGCCAGCGAAGCCGAGCATCAGCGTGGCTGCCGACCACAGCAGCAGCGCGAGGCTATAGAGAAGACGCGGCGGCACCCGGTCCACCAGCCAGCCGCCGGGGATCTGCATGGCGGCGTAGGTCCAGCCGAACGCCGAGAAGATCAACCCGACATGGACCGGATCGATCCCCAGCTCGCTGGTCAGTGCCGGCGCTGCAATCGACAGGTTGCTGCGGTCCAGGTAGTTGATCACCACGGTGATGAACAGCAGGACCATGATGAAAAAGCGCTTGCGGCTCGGCGTCAGCAACGCTGCCGAGCCGGTAAAGACTTCCTGTTGCATGGGGAGTGCCTCTTCTTATGTTTATTGAGGGCGTTCATTCACAACAATGCCGTTGTCCGGATACGGACCTTCCCTGATCGATCAGCCAGGCATCACCACTCGGCAAAGCTGCCATCGGCATGGCGCCAGATCGGGTTGCGCCAGCGGTGGCCGATGGCCGCGCGCTCGATCACGTACTCTTCGTTGATCTCGATGCCCAGCCCCGGGCCGTTCGGAATCCTTACAAAGCCCTGGTCGTAGTCGAACACCCGAGGGTCCTTGACGTAATCGAGCAGGTCGTTGCTTTCGTTGTAATGGATGCCCAGGCTTTGCTCCTGGATAAAGGCGTTGTAGCAGGCCGCATCCAGTTGCAGGCACGCCGCCAGGGCAATCGGACCGAGCGGGCAGTGCAGCGCCAGCGCCACGTCGTAGGCCTCGGCCATGTTGGCGATCTTGCGGGTTTCGGTGATGCCGCCGGCGTGTGAGGCATCCGGCTGGATGATGTCGACGTAGCCTTCGCTGAGCACCCGCTTGAAATCCCAGCGCGAGAACAGCCGCTCGCCCAGCGCGATCGGTGTACTGGTCAGCGGTGCCAGCTCCTTCAGGGCCTCGTAGTTCTCGCTGAGTACCGGTTCTTCGATGAACATCAGCTTGTAGGCGTCGAGTTCCTTCATCAGCACCTTGGCCATGGGCTTGTGAACCCGGCCATGGAAGTCCACGCCAATGCCGACATTCGGTCCCACCGCATCGCGTACGGCGGCGACGTTGGCCAGGGCCAGGTCGACCTTTTCGAAGCTGTCGACGAATTGCAGCTCTTCGGTGCCGTTCATCTTCACCGCGGTAAAGCCACGGCCAACGGCTTCCCTGGCCGCACGTGCGGTATCAGCCGGGCGGTCACCGCCGATCCACGAGTACACCCGGATCTTGTCGCGCACCTGACCACCCAGCAGGTCGCTGACCGACACCCCGAGGGCCTTGCCCTTGATGTCCCACAGCGCCTGGTCGATCCCGGCCAGGGCACTCATGTGCACCGCGCCGCCTCGGTAGAAACCGCCGCGGTAGAGAACGGTCCAGATATCCTCGATGTTGCGCGGGTCCTTGCCGATCAGGTAATCCGACAACTCATCGACCGCCGCCGCGACCGTGTGGGCCCGGCCCTCGACGACAGGTTCGCCCCAGCCGGTCACCCCTTCATCGGTTTCGACCTTGAGGAACAGCCAGCGCGGCGGAACGATAAAGGTCGTCAGCTTGGTGATTTTCATCGTTTTGTCTCTCTTGTTGGGATGAAGCGCACAGGGCGCCGGAAAGTCTTAACGCAATGCGTTCCATGCCTGCACATAAGCCTTGGCGCGCTGCGCTGTTTCATCGGCGCTCAGCCCTGGCTTGAACAACCCGGAGCCCAGGCCGAAACCGCTGACGCCGGCCTCGACGAACGGCCGCATGTTGTCCGGGGTAATGCCTCCGACCGGAATCAGCAACGTCCCCGCCGGCAGCACCGCTAGCCACGCCTTGACCACTGCCGGTCCCATTTGCTCGGCAGGGAACATCTTCAATACATCGGCCCCTTCGGCCAGCGCGGCAAAGGCCTCGGTCGGCGTGGCAACTCCCGGCGACAGATACAGTCCTGCCGCCTTCGCCGCGCGCAACACCTGGGGATCGCTGTGAGGCATGACGATCACCTGCCCGCCGGCGGCCTTCACTTGCTCGACCTGCTCCGGTTGCAACACCGTGCCGGCACCGACCAGGCAATCGGCCGGTAACAGGCCGCGCAGGATGCGGATGCTTTCATACGGTTCGGGCGAGTTGAGTGGCACTTCAATGACGCGAAAACCGGCCTGGTACAAAACCTCGCCAATGGCCGCCGCCTCTTGGGGACGCAGGCCGCGAAGGATCGCGATCAGGCCGTTCTTCGCCAGTGCTTGCTTGAGCATGTTGGACCTCTTGTCTGGTTGAACGCAGGCGTTTCTAGTTGGCCGCTGGCGCTTGGGCGATCAGTCCGGCTGCTTCGGCCAGGTGCCACAGACCGCGCTCGGTGGCCTGTTCGGCCAGGCTCACTTGGGCAAAACCGCAGCGATCGAGCGCGCGACGGTAGCGGGCACAGAGCTGGGCATTGCCGATCAGCATGATCGACGGCAAGTCGGTGCTGTTGCGCCGACGACGCTGGACCTCGGCGAGGCTGGTGAGCTCATGGCCAATCAACAGGCCCGACAGGTAGTCGGTCTGTTCGGCCGGGCTCAGTTCGCCCGTCAGGCCAAGCGTGCGCGCGCTGAACATGGTGGATAGCGGGCCATTTTCGCTGTCGGTGGACAGCGCCACCTGGACGCCGCGGTCGAATGCCGCGCTCTCGAACGGCGCGCCGCGCTGCTGGGTACGCCCCAGGATGCTGTGTTCACTGAGCACGGCGAACAGTTCGCCGGTCATGAAGGTGTCGAAGTGGACGATGCAACCCTCGGCCACCTCGACCCATTTCGAATGGCTGCCCGGCAAGCCGATCAACAGATGGTCGCTGGCGTTCGCCGGCAGGTCCTGCAGCACGCCGAGGACCTGGGTCTCTTCGCCACGCATTACATTCGGCAAGCGCGAGCGTTCGATCACGCCAGGCACGATATGCACATCGACACCGCGCAAACTGCGCACGCGGCTCAAGGAGTTGCCCAGTGTGGCGACATTTGCCGGGGTGTCACGGTAAGCGGCTTCGGACCAGCCCTGGGCGCTGCCGACCATGCCGCAGGCGATGACCGCCAGTGCGGGTTGAGCATCGAGCCAATCGCCACAGGCCTCGTCGAAGGCCAGCTCAAAGCCATCGGCGCATGGCTGGCCGGCGATCATTCGCGGCACATTGGGCAGTTGCATGATGCCCGACGACAGCGAACGCTGTTCGAGCACCTGGCCGCCCGCAGCGAGTTTATAGGCCCGAAGTGAGGTCGTTCCCCAATCGAGCGCGATCAATTGCGCCTGCATCGCGTCACCTGAAAGTTGTTTTTGGACAGTGAGTGCGTGGAGCTCATGAGGAAGACTATAAGCCTGCGGTGCCTTTAATCTCAATATATAAATTACAATCCCATATATAGGGATTTACAGCTTGATATCGAGTAGAAGTCGGCTGTCTGTAGGTGTGCTCGTGCTCGCGGTGGGGTTCCGTCTCCCCTGGCGGCCTCATTTAGGTCTCCCTCGGCTTTGCTTGAGGCGAAGGCCTGGTGCTCTGTGGCGGGGTCTGGTTGGAATAGTCGATCGGCTTTTTTTGCGCCTGAGCTTGGCGCTCTGTATCAAAATTAAAATATTCTAATCTATTGATTTGTAACAATTTAATCTGATTTAAATATTTTCTTGAGTCGCACGAAAGTGTTGTTTTTATCTTGATTTATGAGGTGGTCGGCGATTGGCGAATGAGTGTTAGGTGTGCCAGCGTTTCAACAAGGCGAGGGTAGTGGAAAAATGAGCTTTAGCTGAGGATGATTGGCTGAAGGGCTTTTCCACTGAGTGGCGGGTGTCTGTAGCTGTTTCCTGTTTGTTACGTGTTTTTTAAACAGCTGGAGAAACTAGCAACATATCGAGGTGCCATCATTTGCTCTGGTGGCGGTGAGCAAATTTTTATTGCTATCTTCGTAGGTTATTCCAATAATTTGATTTGGGTCAAGGACTTAATAGTGTAAGAAAAGGGCGTTGACTTCCTCGGAAATTGTGCTTTAATCGAGTGCTTTCATGCCGCAGGCATATGAGTCCCCGGTGTTGCAGTATTTGTTGGCGTCGTTATGTTTTTCATGGCTTGGAGCCTCGGACAGCAAGAAACGGAAGAAAAGCACCTATGGATGCACTATTTGTAACGCCTGACTCGTCGGCGAAGGCCTATCAGGGGCTGGCAAGCGTATATTCCGCGATAGAGCCGCCGACCTGGTCGTTGCTGTTGGCGGAGTCCTGCCGCAGCAAGGGGTTCGGCGTCGGCATCCTGGACTGTGATGCCGAAAAACTGAGCCTTGAACAGGCTGTCCTGCGGGTCGAATCTCATCGACCGAGGTTGGTCGTGTTCGTCGTCTACGGACAGAATCCCAATTCCGGCACGACCAGCATGATTGGTGCCCTGGAGTTGGCCGCCGCGCTCAAGGAACAGTCGCCCCTGTTCAAGATCTGCTTCGTCGGCTCGCACATCAGTGCCTTGCCCCGAGAGGTTCTGGCGCACGCTTGTGTCGACCTGGTGCTGCTCAACGAGGGTGTCTATGCCCTGCATTCACTGCTTGCAAGCAATCTGGGCGATGACCTGCCCACGATCAAGGGCATCGGCTACAAGCAGCGCGGCCCGGCCAATTTCCCCATGCCGGTGCTCAACCCTCCCGAGCGACTGGTGCCCCAGGAGCGCATGGACATCGACATGCCAGGGTATGCCTGGGATCTCCTGCCCTACAGGGAACGTCCCCTGGACCTCTATCGTGCACATTTCTGGCACGCCGGTTTCGATCATGCCCAGCGTACGCCTTTTGCGGCGATCTATACCTCGCTGGGCTGCAACTTCGGTTGCAACTTCTGCATGATCAACATCGTCAACCGGACGGACAACTCGGAAACTGCCGACGCCGCCAGCTTCCGCGGCATGCGCTTCTGGAGTCCGGCCTGGGTGATGCGCGAGATGGAAAAACTGGCAAAACTCGGCGTGCATACGCTGCGTATCAGCGACGAGATGTTTTTCCTCAATCGCAAATTCTACGAACCGGTCCTGCGCCAGGTGATCGAGCGCGAGTTCGATTTCAACATGTGGACCTATTCGCGTGTCGATACAGTACGACGTGACGCCCTGGAGTTGTTCAAGCAGGCCGGGGTCAATTGGCTTGCACTCGGCGTCGAGGCGGGCAACCAGATGGTCCGGCAGGAGGTCTCCAAGGGCTCTTTCAAGGAGGTCAACATTCGTGATGTCTGCGATGTGATCCGGCAGACCGACATCAATGTCATCAGCAATTTCATTTTCGGCTTTCCCGACGATACATTGGACACGATGCAGGAAACCCTGGATCTGGCCATCGAGTTGAACTGCGAGATGGCCAATATGTACCCGTGCCAGGCGCTGCCGGGCAGCCCGATGAACCGCATCGCTCGGGAAGAAGGCTGGAAGTTGCCGTCGAGCTATGAAGGGTATGCGTTTCTGTCCTATGAATGCGAGCCTTTACCCACGAAGCATCTGTCAGCTGCACAGGTACTGAAGTTCCGAGATGAGGCCTGGCAACGTTATTTCACCAATCCGACCTACTTGAGTCTTGTCGAGGACAAGTTCGGGCTCACGCAGCGCCTGAATATCGAAGACATGACTCGTATCAAATTGCGGCGGAAATTGCTGGGAGACTAGCCTGTGATCATCACGCGTACACCTTATCGTATTTCATTTTTCGGTGGTGGTACCGATTACCCAGGTTGGTTTCGTGAGCAGGGTGGCTCGGTAATCTCAACGTCGATCGACAAATATTGCTATATCACTTGCCGGCACCTGCCGCCGTTCTTCGATCACAAGTACCGGATCGTCTATTCGGTGATCGAAAATGCCATGGACCCGAGCGAAATCCAGCACCCCGCCGTGCGTGCCGTGCTCCAGCACATGGAGTGCGACCGTGGGTTGGAGATACACCATGATGGCGACCTTCCGGCGCGTTCCGGCCTGGGGTCCAGCTCATCGTTCACCGTGGGCTTGTTGCATGCACTGAAGGCTCTCGATGGGAAACAGATTTCCCAGGACTCCCTGGCGAAGCTGGCCATTCATGTGGAGCAGGATGTCATCAAGGAGAGTGTCGGCTCTCAGGACCAGATCGCCGCAGCCTATGGTGGTTTCAATCGCATCGATTTCCTGCGTGATGGCAACTTCAAGGTATCTCCGATCATCCTGCCCGAGTCGCGGCTGCGCCACCTGCAGAACCACCTCATGCTGTTCTTTACCGGATTCTCCCGGATTGCCGCGGAGATTGCGCAATCAAAGATCCAGAACATCTCCGTGCGTCATAGTGAGCTGACGCAGATCATGCAGATGGCCGACGAGTCCCTGTCGATTCTCCAGGCCACGAATTCGCTGGACGAGTTCGGCTCGCTGCTGCATGAGGGATGGATGCTGAAGAAGGGGCTGTCGGACCGGGTCAGCAACTCGGACCTGGACGCCATTTATGATGCTGCCCGTTCGGCGGGGGCGACGGGAGGGAAATTGTTGGGCGCGGGTGGAGGCGGTTTCATGCTGTTTTTTGTCAAGCCGGAACTGCAGTGGAAGGTTCGTGAGCGCTTGAAGAACCTGGTTCATGTGCCCTTCCAGTTCGAGAACTCCGGTAGCCGGGTCGTTCTTTATCAGCCCAACGGACTTTAAGCATGTCACAGTTTCTTTCAAGGCATTCGCGAATATACATCGCGGGGCATCGTGGAATGATTGGCTCTGCATTTGTCAGGCATTTCACTGCGGCCGGCTTCACCGATCTGATCCTGCGCGAACACGAGCAACTGGAACTCACCGACAAGTCGGCCGTCGAGGCGTTTTTTGCCGAGCAGCGTCCCGAGATTGTCATTCTCGCGGCGGGCAAGGTGGGCGGCATTGTCGATAACGTCAATTATCCAGCCGACTTCATCACCCGCAACCTGGAAATCCAGGCCAACGTCATCCAGAGCGCCCACACGCATGGGGTGCGACGCCTGGTGTTCTTCGGCTCGTCCTGCATGTACCCGCGCGAGTGCCCGCAGCCCATGACTGAGGATGCGCTGTTGAGCGGGAAGCCGGAGATGACCAGCATCGCCTATGCGATGGCCAAGCTGGCAGGGGTCCATATGTGCCTGGCGTATAACCGCCAGTACGGCGAGCAGCGCTTCATTCCGGTGATTCCGAACAGTGTCTACGGCGAGAACGACAACTTCGACCCCCAGGCCGGGCATGTGCTTTCGGCGTTGATCAGTCGTTTCCACGCGGCTCACAAGGCGCAGGAACCACTGACCACGTTGTGGGGTACGGGTACGCCGCGGCGCGAATTCCTTTGCGCCGATGATCTGGCTACGGCCTGTCAGGCACTGCTGGAGGCGGATCTTTCGACTGTCGAGCTGCCGATCAACGTCGGTTCAGGGCATGACCTGTCGATTCGGGAGTTGGCCCTGTTGATCGCGGATGTCGTCGGCTACCGTGGCGAAATCGCCTGGGACACCGAGCGGCCCGACGGCACCTTGCGCAAGTTGCTGGACAGTTCGCGCATTCTCGAACTGGGTTGGCGTCCCTCGATCTCGCTGGAGGCGGGTATCCGCCGAACCTATGCATCTTTTCTGGAGAGCAGCCATGCATGAACTAGAGCCCGCGCTCGCCACTTCCCTGGAAGAGAAAGCGCATTGGGTCTGGCGGGAAACCTTGAAGATTCATCGGCATACGCCGGAGACCCGGGTTGCCTCGTCGTTATCGCCGATCGAAATTTTCGTGGTGCTCTACTACGGAGGCTTCTTGCGGCAGAATCCGGCCGACCCCCTGTGGCCCGGTCGTGACCGCTGCATCATCAGCAAGGGCCACGGCTCGTTGTGCATGTATCCGATTCTTGCCGACCTCGGTTATTTTCCGGCTGCTGAACTGGAACGTGTCTGTCAGGAGGGCAGTTTCCTCGGTGGGATTCCCGACCCGGTGATTCCGGGTTACGAGACTGTCAATGGTTCTCTGGGGCATGGTGTCGGCGTAGGGGCCGGCATGGCCCTGGGCCTCAAACGGCGTGGCCGCGACCAGCAGGTTTATGTGGTCACCGGCGATGGAGAACTGCACGAGGGCTCGAACTGGGAAGCCTTCATGTTCGCTGCGCAGCACCAGTTGGATAATCTCACGGTGATCGTCGACAACAACCAGATCAGCATGCTCGGCCCCACGGACAGCATCGTTTCCCATCGGGACCTGTGTGCCAAGTTCACCGCCTTCGGCTGGCAGGTCCAGGTCGTGGAGGATGGTCACTCTCCACAGGCCATTGCCGATGCGCTGAATGCAGGCCGTGCCAGTACCGGGCAGCAGCCTCGCGCGATCATCGTCAATACCCGCAAGGGCCACCGGGTTCCGGGTCTGGAAAATGCGCCGTTGTCGCACATCACCGCAATTGCGCCGCAGTTGATTGATCAGTTGCTGGGAGTCGAATCATGAGTGACACGCTGCAGTCGATAAAGCCGCGGGCGATGCGTGACACGTTGCTTTCGTCCATCGTCGAGGCCATGGAGGCCGATGACGACATTTTCTTTGCCACCGCCGATTTCGGCTCACCGGTGCTCGACCAGATTCGAGAGCGTTTTCCACAGCGGTTCGTCAACGTCGGGATCGCCGAGCAGAACCTGATCAATGTGTCGGCGGGCCTGGCTCTTGAAGGGTTCAAGGTGTTTGCCTATGCGATTGCACCTTTTATCACCATGCGTTGCTTCGAGCAGATCCGGGTGAACCTGGCACTGCTTTCCACCGTGCGGCCCATGAACGTGAACCTGATCGGAGTGGGTGCCGGCTACAGCTATGTGGTTTCTGGCCCGACTCATCAGTGTTACGAGGATCTCACGCTGATGCGCAGCCTGCCGAACATGCAGGTGCTTTCGCCTGCCGACCAGGTGACCTCGGCCGCACTGGCGTCACGCTGTCTGGAGCGTCCGGGGATCAAGTACCTGCGCCTGGATGCCCAAGTGCTGCCGGTGGTCTACACGCAGGGTTCGCCTGACCTCGCGCGTGGTTTCCATGTTCATGGCGCAGGTGACGCGCTTTGCCTGGTCTCGACCGGCTACATGACGCAGACCGCCCTCAAGGCGGCCGAGCGCCTGGCTGCCGATGGGCTGCGGGTCACTGTGGTCGACCTGTTCGACCTGAGTGGTTTCGACGAGCAGGCGTTGATTGCTCTATTCGCCGGTTTTCGGGGTGTCGTTTCACTGGAGGAGGGGTTTGAGGGGCGCGGTGGCCTGGATGCCCTGCTTTTCAATCTGCTGGCCCGACGCCTTCCCGAAATCCGCCTGTTCAATGTGGGTGTGGCCTCCCAGTATCGGTTCGAGCTGGGTGAGCGGGCGGCCTTGCACGAACAGGTCGGTATCGGTGTCGACGCGGTGACCCACAAGGTCCGCGACTTTCACGGTTCATTCTCTCTTTGATTCCATGCCCAATAGCAAGACGGAGCAATTCCCGATCATGAAATACCCCTTGATGCGCAACAACATCCTGCGTGAAGACCTGGACGCGGTCATCGAGCATCTGCGCCAGGATGATCCCAAGCTTACCCACGGCGAGCATGTGAAAGCCTTCGAAGCGGAATGGTCGCAGTGGCTCGGGGTCAAGTACAGCGTGTTCGTCAACTCAGGTGCCTCGTCGAACCTGCTGACCATGGCGTTGCTGAAGCTGCGCTACCCGCAGGGTGGGGAGGTGATCGTGCCTTCCCTGACCTGGGTCTCCGATATCGCCAGCGTCCTGCAGAACGGGTTTACCCCGGTCTTCACCGATATCGACCCGCGTACCCTGTCCATGGATCCCAAGCAGATCCTGGATAAGCTGACCGAGCACACCCGTGCGGTGTTCCTGACCCACGTACAGGGCTTCGACGGTATCGACGACGAAGTGCTGGCAGAGCTGGACCGCCGGGGTATCCCCCTGATCGAGGACGTGTGCGAGTCGCACGGCGCCGAACATGATGGGCGGCGTCTGGGCAGCATCGGCTGGGTCTCGAACTTCTCGTTCTATTATGCCCACCACATGAGCACCATCGAGGGTGGGATGATTTGCACCAACGATCCGCTCGTCTACCAGCAGGCTCGGATGCTGCGCTCCCATGGCATGGTGCGCGAGGCCAACGACCCGCAGACACAAGCCGAATACCGGGCGGCCAACCCCGAGCTGAACCCTGACTTCATCTTCGCGTTTCCGGCGTTCAATACCCGTAATACCGAGATCGGCGGGATTCTCGGGCGCAAGCAACTGAAGCGCCTGTCAGCCAACGTCGAGCGTCGTACGCAGAACCTGCGTCGCTTTCTCGGCCAGATCGACTCGCAGAAGTACCGCACCGATTTCAAGCTGGAAGGTTCGAGCAACTACGCGTTCAACCTGGTCCTGCGTGAGGCCGATGACGATCTGGTCGAGCGGCTCATGGTCCACATGCGCGAGGGTGGTATCGAGTTCCGCCGGGGCAGCGCCGGTGGCGGCAACCAGTTGCGCCAGCCCTACCTGAAGGGGCTCGTGCCGGACGGCTACTATCGCGAGTTCCCCGAGACCGAGCACATCCATTTCTACGGTTTCTACATCGGCAATTTCCCCGACCTGCGCGACGAGGAAATCGATGAGTTGTGCCGCTACCTCAATGACGTCTAAGCCATGACGGTTCGTACCGCGATTATCCTTGCCGGCGGCCTGGGCACCCGGCTGCGCAGTGTCGTCTCCGACGTGCCCAAGCCGATGGCGCCAATCAATGGCCGGCCGTTTCTCGAGTACCTGCTGGATTATTGGATCGGGCAGGGTATCTCGCGTTTCATCCTGTCGGTGGGGTACCAGTGCACGGTCATTACCGAGCATTTCGGCGGTCGCTATCGTACCGCCGAGATCGAGTATGCGATCGAGCATGAGCGCCTGGGGACCGGTGGTGGGCTGTTGCTGGCGGCGGCCATGCTCAAGGACGAGGACGCGTTCGTATTGCTCAATGGCGATACGTTTTTTGCCGTCGACCTCGCCGCGCTCGACAGCTTTGCCCGCAAGGCCGGCTCGGACTGGGCGCTGTCGCTTTTCCGCGCCGAGGAGGCGAACCGCTACATGGGCCTCGAACTGACCGACGAGCAGCGGATTCTCTCGTTGGCATCCCAGCGCGGGTTACCGGGCTGCCTCGCCAATGGGGGGGTGTACTGGGTTCGTCGGGACAGTCTCTTCGGCTTGCCATTCATGGCCGGCAATAGCGTATCGCTGGAAGACGAGCTGTTGCCGGCATTGCTGGGGCGTGGGGCCTGTGTGTCCGGGTTCGCCGCCGAGGGCTCGTTTATCGATATTGGCATTCCCCACGATTACCAGCGTGCCGGACAAGTGCTGATAGTCCCGGAGGGCCGCGGTTGACGTACTCGGGCCCTGGGCATGGGCATGGTTGCCACTTTATCTACATTTCCTACTCACTCGAAAAAGGAAGCAGACGATGAGTCTCAATATTCTCGTAACCGGCGGTGCCGGCTATCTGGGTTCCACACTTGTTCCCGCCCTGTTGGCGGCTGGCCACAAGGTCACGGTTCTGGACAACTTTCTGTTCAAGCAGGCGAGCCTGAATCATGTTTGCCACGATCCGAACTTCACGGTGGTGAGGGGAGACATCCGTCTCGAAAGCGTCATGGCCCCCCTGTTGAGCAAGGCCGATGTGGTCATCCCCCTGGCGGCTCTGGTGGGGGCTCCGATATGCAGTGCCGACCCGGTGGGCGCTTCGAGCATCAACCATGACGCGATCAAGCTGATGCTACGCCTGATGTCGCCGCAACAGATCGTCCTCATGCCGACAACCAACAGTGCCTATGGTACCGGTGATGCCGACAACTACTGCAACGAGGACTCGCCGCTGCGGCCGATTTCCCAGTACGCCAAGGAAAAGGTCGAAGTCGAGAAGCACCTGATGCAGCGTGAGAACGCGATCAGCTTCCGCCTGGCAACCGTCTTTGGCATGTCGCCACGGATGCGTACCGACCTTCTGGTCAACGACTTCACCTATCGCGCGGTATACGATCGCTTCGTCGTGCTGTTCGAGAGCTCTTTCAAACGCAATTACATTCACGTGAGGGATGTGGCGCGAGTCTTCCTGCATGGCCTGGAGAACTTTTCGTCCATGAAGGGTGAGGTCTACAACGTCGGCTTGTCGGATGCGAATATCTCCAAGCGGGAGCTGTGCGAGCGAATCCAGGCCCATATTCCCGATTTCGTGTTTCTCGAGGCGCCCGTGGGCAAGGACCAGGACCAGCGCAACTACGTGGTGTCCAATGCCAAGGTGGAAGCGACCGGCTACCGTCCCACCATGTCGCTGGACGACGGCATCCGGGACCTGATCAAGGGCTTCACCATGATCAAGAACTCGGTCTACGGTAACGTCTGACCCTGTCGTCATCCAGGTTGAATGAAAGGATCCCCGTTTGCTCAAGAACCCTTCGCGACAACATCTACTGCGCAATGTGATTCGCCATCGCTCCATGATCCAGGCGCTGGCGATCCGCGATCTGCAGAACCGTTATGCGGGAACCCTGGGTGGGATGTTGTGGGCTTTCATGCACCCGCTGGCTGTCGTCGTGGTGTTCTATTTCGTCTTCGCGGTGGGCTTTCGTGCCCAGGGGCCGGTGGGGACTCCCTTTGTCCTGTGGTTCGTCTGTGGTCTGGTACCCTGGTTCTTCTTCAGCGAAGCACTGCAGGCCATTACCCACTCGATCACCCGTAACGACCATCTGGTGAAGAAGACTGTCTTTCCGACAGAAGTCTTGCCGGTAGTCCACCTGGTGTCCGGGCTTGTCCCCCATGGGGTATTCCTGGGGGTGCTGGCAGGAATGATGCTGTTCTACGACGTGACGTTCGCCTGGGAGCGCCTGTTGTTCGTCTATTTCCTGTTCTGCATGAGTGTCCTGTTGCTGGGACTTGGCTGGTTGTTGGCGGCCTTGCAGGTGTTCTATCGGGATATTGGCCAGGCGCTGACGATCCTGCTCAACCTGTGGTTCTGGAGTACCCCGATCGTGTGGTCGCTGGAGATCATGCCGCCTGCCATCAGGGAGTGGGCGGTCTACAACCCGATCTACTACATCGTCCAGGGCTATCGTGGGCTGCTGATATTTCAAACCGTCTCCTGGCCGCCGATGAGCCAGACACTGGTTTTCTGGGGCGTGAGCCTTGGGCTGTTTTTTCTCGGATCAGCCATTTTTCGCCGGCTGAAGCCGGAATTCGCGGATGTTCTCTAATTACCATGCAGAACGAAATCGCCATCTCCGTGACGGATGTCTCGAAGAAGTTCAGATTGTTCGCTTCACCCCGTGAGCGCCTCATCGAGGCGCTACATCCGTTTCGCAAGCAATATCACCGGGAGTTCTGGGCACTGCGCGGGATCTCCTTCGATGTGATGAAGGGCGAGATCATCGGGGTGCTCGGGCGTAACGGTTCGGGCAAGTCGACGCTGTTGCAGATCATCTGCGAGGTCATGCAGGCGACCACCGGCAGTGTGCAGATCAATGGCAAGGTGTCTGCGCTGCTGGAGTTGGGGGCAGGCTTCAACCCCGAGTTCAGTGGCCGTGAAAATGTGATTCTCAATGGCGCCATCATGGGGTTTTCCCGCAGTGAGATGATCGAAAGGATGCCTGCCATCGAGGCGTTCGCCGAGATTGGCGAGCACTTCGATCAGCCGGTGAAAACCTACTCGTCAGGGATGTTCGTACGGGTGGCCTTTGCGGCGGCGATCCATGTCGACCCGGAGATCCTGATCATCGACGAGGCGCTGAGTGTTGGCGATGCGATGTTTCAGCATCGCTGTTTCCAGCGTATCCGCGAGTTCGTCGAGCAGGGCAAGACCATTTTGTTCGTGTCCCACAGCGTCGACACCATGCTTCGCCTGTGCAAGCGCGGGCTGGTGATCGACCATGGCAACCTGTGTTATGACGGCCCGATTGTGGCGGCGGTGAACCTGTACCAGAACCTGTTGTTCGGGACACAGGTGGAGGCCCCCACGAGTATCGACGAGCCGGAGTCGTCCCATGTAGAACAGGCCCGGCTACTGACTACCGGACGTACGGATGTTGTCTCTGGTCGGCCATTCTACAATGCCCATGAGACGCGGCTTGGCAGTACCCAGGTGCAGATCATCGACATCGAAATTTTGGCCGACGGGCGTTGCGACCCTCCACGGATTCCCGCGAACCAGCCTGTGGAGTTGCTGGTGAAGCTGCTTTTCCATGAAGCAATGGAGGGGGTTTCGGCAGGCTTTGCCATCGTATCACTTGATGGTACCTACGTTTTCGGAACCAACCAGTACATGCAGGGTGCACCATTGTTATCGGCGGACGCTGGTGAATGCCTGGTGGTCAGATTCGATTGGCACGCCCGTCTGGTCGGAGGGGAGTATTTTCTGAATGTCGGCTGCACGCAGATCACCGCGCAATCCGACCGTTTCCTGGACGTCAGACGTTCAGTGATTCGGCTCACTGTTGCCGGAACGCCGGGCATTACAGGCTTCGCCGACTTGCAGGTCAAGCATGAAGTCCTGTCGTTGTCCGGTATGGAAAAGGCCAGCTCATGAGTTCGAGGCGACTTCTTGTCCTCGTTTATCCGCGACGTGTTTTTGCACTGTTGCTCAAGGGTATTGGCACCACAAACATCGTCGCCTATGCCGGTCGCCACTACAGCCTGCGACAGGCATCGGGCACATTGGGTTTTGCCAGTGATATCGGGCATTTGCCGGGTATCCAGGTCGATGAGCGACTGGCGAACCTGCTTGCACGGATCAGATATTCATGAACAACCTGCAATTTTGCGCTCCGAAGCCCGAGGCTTTCCTGGAGTTGCTGACTCCGTCCTGTTCGAATCAGGACCTGATCGTTCGGCTGATCGGCGAAAATACCCTGGCCCGGGCGGTTGCTGACGCTGCACAGGCCCGGGGCGTCCGGTTGTTACGCGATTTGCCGCGGGAGGATGAACCCTCCAGCCGGCCGCAATGGATCATTTTCACTGAAACTGACGGTGAGCGCCTGGCTGACCAACTGCTCGCCTGTGTCGGCTTGCGTGATGTTTCCGTGCTCGCCCCGATCACCGACCACCATTTCAGTCGACGTCCGTTGTTCCTGGTTTCCATCCCGAAGTCGGGGACTCACCTCCTCTATGAGCTGGCCCGGGCGCTGGGGTATCGGGAAGGCGTGGTTATGCCGGAGTTTCCCAAGCCACAAACCTGGTACTGCGTCGAATACAGCAACTCGCATACGGTCGCGGCGGATTTCTTTGTCGATGGTGTACGGCGTTCCAGCTTCGGCAACCGTCACCATGCGTTCCTGTCGTCGCCAGCGTTGTTCATGTACCGGCACCCCCTGGATATCCTGGTGTCCGAGGCCAACTACTATGATCGTGAGGGCAAGACCACCTTTGCGGGCTGGCTGAGTGGTCTCGATGTGGCAGGGCGGATAACCCGCCTGCTGGATGACAACTGGTTGCTGGGTTCGCTTCGACAGCGGGTTGGCGGTTTTCTACCCTGGCTGGATTTCCCCAATGTGGCCTCGCTTTCCTTCGAAGAGCTGATAGGTAGCGCTGGTGGAGGGCGGGAGGCGGATCAACTGCGCCTCATCTGGTCTATCCAGCTCAAGCTCCAGGCCCCAGGCTCGCCCGCCGCCATTGCCGCGACGTTGTTCAACCCGGCATCCGCGACGTTCCGCTCGGGGCAGATCGGTGGATTTCGGCAAGCGATGGCCGAGGTGGATATCGCCCGTTTCGTCGAACATAACCAGGACCTGTTGGCTACCCTGGGATACCCCATCGATGGCAGCATCGACTTGCCGGCCAACCGCTGCAAGCGCCAGTCTGCGCCGCTACGCTATGCGGCAGAGACGTTCGACGAGACGCCCATCCTGCTGGAAGGGGATTTTTTCGGATGCAATCTGGTGCGTTTTCGCAAGCGCCTGTATGCGCTGCCGCTGCAGGTGGGGGCTGTCGACCTGCGTGTGTGTTCCGAGGCGCAACTGGGAGCCTTGCCTTCGGCGACGTCGGTGGGGGAGCTCAAGGCCCTGGTGCTTCTGGGCCAGAGCGCTGTCGAGGAGCGCAAGGCCATTCTGCATGAGGTATCCCGCATCTTGGTTGGCCGTCCTGTCGAACCTGAAGAGGGACCGGCGTTGGTGACGACCTATAACGGTTTCAATGTATTCAGGATCCAGCAACACTTCGTTGGACTGCGCCAGGCTGCGGGTCCCATGGATCTTTCCGGCAGCTTGCACACCCTGCTCGAGCGTTATCCGGGCAGCGACCTGCTGATCGCCAGAACGCTGGATGAGTTGGCCGAGCATATCGATGGCTTGTCCATGGTGATGCGCTGGTATGCCCCGCAGAAAGAATGCGTGACTGTACTGGATGGACAATTACAGAAGGCCAGCGATGAGCTGGCGTACCAGTTGGAGCGTGCCAACGCACGCATAGATGCCATGGAACGGATGTTGCACCGCCTGGAGCAACCTTGGTGGCAGCGTCTCTGGAGACTGGTCACCCATAAGCCAGGAGGGCAATCATGAATCAATTGGCAGTGGCTGTTCCCTGGAACCTGAGTCACTACATTCCCTGGCGTGGATGCCACCCATCGTATCGCGCCTTGTTCGAGTCGATGCCCGACGGCGTGAAGGCCAATGTCCTGGACAACGTTGCCGTGCGACATCAACTGGAGCAATCCGAGCCGGTTCGCCAGCGGTTGTTGGCGGCGCTGGCGAGTCAGCCTGGCGATCAATGGCCCGAGCCCTACATGTGTTGCTTCAGCCCTGAAAACCGCCTACTGACTCAGGCATTACCGGGTGACATCGAGTTCTTCCACTCCATTGCATTTCCCAGCCTGACCCGCCCCTTTGTTCTGCATTGCGAGTCCTTGCGCGGGCTTTTTGCGCCGTGGACAAGATCGCAATCGAGCATCAGCGAGCAATTGCCGATTATTCGCGAGCATTACCGTGCATTGCTGGGCAGCCCCTTGTGCCTGGGTATTTTTTCCCCACAGCCGGATACGCTCGTGGCACTGGATGATTTCCTTGGGTTGCCGCAGTTGCAATCCCGGTTGTTCCCCTCTCGTATCGGTTTGCCCGTATCCATGGTCGAGGCTCGCGGGACGCTTCCCGGGAAACCCTCGATAGCGCATCCGAGGTTTGTGTTCGTGTCGGTTCCGGACCACGAGAGCGACTTCTTCACCTGTGGCGGGCACCGTGTCCTGCGCTTCTGGAAGGCGTTCTGTGCCGCTGGTCGCAACGGTCTGCTCAGCATGGCCTGTGAGCGTCCCGACTCCGAGGCCCTGATGGCCATGGGGGTGGATCTGGCATTTGTCGAGCGCGAGACCGGTCGCAGCATTCTGTGGGCCAGTTCCTCCCAGGCAGATGTGGAGGCCCTTATGGCGGGGTCGCACGTTCTCCTGCAGCCGACCGACGTGCTGTCTGGGTTCGATATTCTCCAGGCGATGAGCCTGGGCTGCGTGCCTGTCGTCTCTGCGCTTCGTGGGATTGGCACGTACTTGCAGGATGGCCAGGACGGAATGATCCTCGGAACGGAGTCACAGGTTCCAGAACCCTGGCTGTTTGCTGCTCGCAAGGAGCATGAGGACGTTTCGCTGGTCGATGAACTGCTTGCTCGAATTCCCGACGTGCTGTTGCCGGAGACTTACCTGGCGTTGCAAAGGCGTGGCCATCAGCGAGCAATTACCGAGCTCTCCGGGACGTCGTTTGTCGAGACATTCTGGACACAGGTCCGCCAGCTTTACAGGGACAGTTTGATGGCTGCTCCTGCAACACCCGCCCCGGTGCCGCCACTCATTGACGGAGGCCTGCTTGATAACGTGGGCCTGAAGCGGGCGTTCAGCCAGGACGCGCGCCCGAGGTTGAGGATCAATACCGGAGGACGCAGTGTCTGGTCCGTGGGTGGGTGCTTCGTACTCATGGAAGGCAAGTCAGACTTGCATACTCCTGATTGGTCGATATTGACCCAGTACACCCGGACCCAGGCGCAGCCTGCCGTCTGGGCCAACAGCCTGCTCGAGTTGACGGGAGCCTATCTGCCGCAGGAGGGGAGGGTGGATCAACCCGAGCCTTCGGCACTGGTGAAGCTGTTGTCGAGATGGCTGATGCCCTTTCCCCGGCTGCATAGCCAGTGTTCGCAGTGGTTGCGTCGATATCGTCGCGCGCAGCAGTCACGAACGGCCACCGTTCCAAATCCGCAGGCGAGGTCGGCAGAGCAGCCTCATCTGGTCGTGGAGGGTTTCCATGGCTACAACATCATTCGTTACGGAAAGCGTTTTCACGCCATTCTGCAAAGTGAGGGGGCATTCGAGCCCGAACATCTGGAAACCTCTCGCTATAGCCGTCACCACAGTGGAGTGGATTTGCAGGCTGTCGAGCAGTTGGTGATCGCCAGCCTGCCTGCTGGTGTAGAAAGCGCGGATCAGTCGTCCATGGCACACAGGAGGTGAACATGACGCCGTTTCATGGCAGGCCACCGGTTCATCTGTGGGTCTACAACCATTCGTTCTACGGTATCAGCGACCAGGTCGATTTCCTGGTCATGGCACTGCAGCAGCAGGGGTATCCGGTCAGCGTGGGCAAGCGCCCCAGCGAAAGTCGCCTGAACATCGTCATCGAGAACTTTTCAGAAAGCACCCGGGACACCCTCATCGATTTCTGCGAGGCCCGCGGCAAGCGGGTCGCGGTCATCATGACCGAGCACCTGGATTTCATTGATGACCAGATACTGATCCATGGTGATCCGCTCTGGAACAACAATGACTACATGCATCCGGCCGTACAGGTGGCTCGTATCCAGCACCTGTTCGAATGTCTGCCACATATCTGTGCTTTCCTGATGCTGGGGGACCTGCCCGAACTGATCAACATGGACAAGTTGCTGCCCGGTGTTCCGGTGAGGGCCATTGGCTTCCCTTCGCTCCCCAAGGTCGCTCCCGATTCGGCAGGTTCCGCTCAAAGCGATCTCTTGTTCACTGGGGCTGTCACGGACTATCGGGGGCGTATGCTGGAAAGGTTGCGTAGCGAGGGTTTTTCGATCGCTTGTCCGGAGCGTTTCGTTTCCCGTAGCCAGCGCGACGCCCTGAACCGTTCGGCGCAGCTGGTTCTCAATATTCCCCAGCGCCTGGATTGGCGCTGGTTGTCACTGATGCGCATCATCGCGGCCCTCAGGGTGGGGAAGGTGACGGTTTCCCTGGGCACGGCCGATACCTCACAGATCGCCGCGTGCTGCCCCCAGATAAACCTCGAGCAACCCGATTGGCTCGACGTGCTGCGTGGTTATGTAGAAGGCACGGATGCCCTGTATGTACGCATGCATGCGGAGTATGAGGCCATGGCGGCGAGGTTCATGCAGGAGCACCCATTTCCGCATGATCTCTTCGACTACTGGCAAATGATTGATCGTGTGCCTTATTCCGGAAATGGAGATGAAAGATGGACGCAGAGTTATCCACAATAAGGCGTACCGTCATGCCTGCCACCCTGGAGGCTTCCGTACCCGAGACGCAGGAACCGTTGATTTCCCTGCTGTTGCCAACCCGTGGGCGTCCGGAACTGGTCGAGCGGTTCTTCGCGAGCGTGGTGGCTACCGCAGAGTGCCTTGCGGCAGTGGAGGTCATCCTTTATGTGGATGAGGACGACCTTGGAAGCCACCAGCTACAGTGTGATGCTGTACATACGGTGCGACTGATTGGTCCCAACCTTTCCATGGGGGCGTATAACACTGCCTGTCTTCAGGCGTCGCGCGGGCAGATCATCGTGTTGGTCAACGATGACATGGTCATGCGTACCCCCGGCTGGGATCGGGAGCTGAGGGCCCTGGACCGGCGCTTCGCGGACCGGGTCTACCTTGGCTACTGTAATGACCTGCTGAAAAAGGGCGGCCTGGCCACGTTTCCCATCCTTTCGCGCAGTACCTGCGAATTACTGGTTGACCCTTATCCGCAAGCCTATGCGGGTGCGTTCATCGATTTTCATCTGTTCGATATCTTCAAGCGCATCCAGCATGAGGGGTTCGATCGCGTCGTCTATCTGGACGACGTGGTCTTCGAACACCTGCATTATCGAACGGGCAAGGCTGATTTCGACGAAACCTACAGCAAGCGTGGGCGTTTCAAGGATGATCCCATTTTCATTACGCTGGGCGACAATCGACGTGATGCCGCCAGCCGTGTTGTCCGGGCGCTGCGCGGGGAGCCGGTGGGCGAAGCGGTGCTTCGTTCCGCGTCGGGCGAAGGCCCGCCGAAGGAGCGGGGAGCGCTGTTCTTTTATTTCAGGCGAATCTTTCTTGATCGCCAACTGCCGTTTCGCTGGCGTACCTACCTATGGGTCTGGTTCACCCTACGCCACTCGGCGGCACATGGTTTGTTGAAGCCCTTTGTCAAAGGGTGAGCTTTTTTGTATTCCGATATGGAAGAGGTGCAGCGCACCTGTCGTGTTCAACGCTGGAGAAGCAACTGATGAGCAGTGACGAAACCAGACATCTGCCAGACCCGGTGGAGCGTGATCTTTACTGGCAGTCGATCGAGATCGACAAGAATGCCCATGCCGCTCTCATGGGGCAAAAGCCCGTTGTATTGTGGTTTACCGGGCTCTCCGCTGCAGGCAAGACCACTGTCGCCAACCTGGTGGAAAAGCGTCTTCATGCGTTGGGGCGGCACAGTTATCTGCTCGATGGCGATAATGTGCGCCAGGGCCTGAATGCCGACCTGGGGTTCAGCGATGAAGACCGTGTGGAGAATATCCGCCGCGTTGCCCATGTCGCGAAATTGATGGTGGATGCGGGGTTGATCACCCTGGTGTCGTTCATTTCACCCTTTCGCGTCGAGCGGGCAATGGCGCGGGCCTTGTTCGAGGACCATGAGTTCTACGAAATATTCATCGACACACCGCTGGCGGTTGCCGAAGAACGCGACCCCAAGGGGCTTTACAAGAAGGCGCGTAGTGGTCAGCTCAAGAACTTCACTGGCATCGACTCCGTCTACGAGGTGCCTGAGGCTCCGGATATTCATATTGAAACGGTGCGCCTGAGCGCGCAGGAAGCGGCTACTCATGTGGTGGATTACCTGATCCGCCAGGGGTGCCTCGCTTCCAGCCAGGCGGTCGCCTAGTCGTAGCGCCATGCGCCGGAAACGAAAACGCCGCGATCAACGCGGCGTTTTTGTTCTGCATGACGTGCCGTGGGCTACACGTTGAAGCGGAAGTGCATCACGTCGCCATCCTTGACGATGTAGTCCTTGCCTTCCAGGCGCCATTTGCCAGCTTCCTTGGTACCCGCTTCGCCCTTGTACTGGATGAAGTCGTTGTAGGCGATCACTTCGGCGCGGATGAAGCCTTTTTCGAAGTCGGTGTGGATCACGCCGGCGGCTTGCGGTGCGGTCGCACCAACACGGACGGTCCAGGCGCGGACTTCCTCGACACCGGCGGTGAAGTAGGTCTGCAGGTTGAGCATTTCGTAACCGGCACGGATCACACGGTTCAGGCCTGGTTCTTCGAGGCCAAGGGCTTCGAGGAACATGTCCTTCTCTTCACCGTCGTCCAGTTCGGCGATTTCCGCTTCGATCTTGTTGCATACCGGTACCACGACCGCACCTTCTTCGGCGGCGATGGCTTTTACCACGTCCAGCAGCGGGTTGTTGTCGAAGCCGTCTTCGGCAACGTTGGCGATGTACATCACCGGCTTGGTGGTCAGCAGGTGGAAGCCACGGATCACGGCTTTCTCGTCCGTGCTCATGTTCTTCATCAGGCTGCGCGCCGGCTTGCCTTCGGTGAAGTGGGCGATCAGCTGTTCCAGCAGGCCCTTCTGGACCACGGCTTCCTTGTCGCCGCCCTTGGCGTTGCGCGCGACTTTCTGCAGTTGCTTCTCGCAGCTTTCGAGGTCGGCGAAGATCAGTTCCAGGTCGATGATCTCGATGTCGCGCTTGGGGTCGACGCTGTTGGCGACGTGAATCACGTTCTCGTCTTCGAAGCAGCGGACCACGTGGGCGATGGCATCGGTTTCACGGATGTTGGCCAGGAACTTGTTGCCTAGGCCTTCGCCTTTCGATGCGCCAGCCACCAGGCCGGCGATGTCGACGAATTCCATGGTGGTCGGCAGGATGCGCTTGGGATTGACGATCTCGGCCAGGGCCGCCAGGCGCGAGTCTGGCATCGGCACGATGCCGCTGTTCGGCTCGATGGTGCAGAAGGGGAAGTTTTCCGCCGCGATGCCGGATTTGGTCAGGGCGTTGAACAGGGTGGATTTGCCGACGTTGGGCAAGCCGACGATGCCGCAGTTGAATCCCATGGTGTTTCCCCTCGGATAAAGAGTCAGGCCTTCTGGGTGTGCAGGTTTTTCATCGCGCGGTTCCATTCACCGACGAGGATATCCGGCAGCACGCCGAGGGCAAAATCGATGCTGGCATCGAGTTTTTCCTGTTCGGCGCGTGGCGCACGACCCAGGACGAAATTTGAAACCATGCTTGCAACGCCGGGGTGGCCAATGCCGAGCCGCAGGCGGTGAAAGTTATTCTGGTTGCCGAGCTGCGCGATGATGTCGCGCAGGCCGTTATGACCGCCGTGCCCGCCGCCTTGCTTGAGCTTGGCAACACCGGGTGGCAGGTCGAGTTCGTCGTGCGCCACAAGGATTTCTTCGGGCTTGATGCGGAAGAATCCAGCCAATGCCGATACGGCCTGGCCGCTACGGTTCATGTAGGTGGTGGGAATCAGCAGACGAACATCCTGACCCTGGTGACTGAAGCGCCCGGTCAGGCCGAAATACTTGCGATCGGCCACGAGGCTGATGCCTTGTGCCGAAGCGATACGCTCAACAAAAAGGGCCCCCGCGTTATGCCGGGTCTGTTCGTATTCGGTGCCTGGATTACCCAGGCCAACGATCAGTTTGATGGCAGTCACGACAGGGGCCCTTCTATGGAATGGTGGATAACAACGCCGCAACCTGTGGAGCCTGCGGTGAAAGTGGACGAAAAATGCTCATTTACCATGATGTAAACTCCGCATTCTCGCCCGCTTTCTCGCTACGTTCCAGTCCGCGATGTTTCCAGTCACTCCGGCGTCAGAGTGAAATTACTCTGCAGCGCCTTCTTCTGGTGCAACACGTGGAGCGTGAACGTTGGCAACAGCCTTGTCGTCACCGTGTGCCAGAGCTACGAACTCAACACCTTTAGGTGCTTTCAGGTCGGACAGGTGAATGATCGAACCGACTTCGGCGTTGGCCAGGTCGACTTCGATGAATTCAGGCAGGTCCTTGGCTTCGCAGGAAACTTCGATCTCGTTCACAACGTGGGAGATCTCGCCGCCTTTCTTCACTGGAGCAGCTTCGTTGATGAAGTGCACAGGAACGGTAGCGGTCAGTTTCTTGCCGGCAACAACGCGAACGAAGTCGGCGTGCAGGATGAACTGCTTGGCTGGGTGACGTTGCAGGGCTTTAACGATCACGTTCTGCTTGGTGCCACCAACGTTCAGCTCGATCACGTGGCTGAAAGCAGCCTCGTCTTCGAACAGCTTGGCGATTTCTTTCGCCAGGATGGTGATGGACTCAGGAGCCTTGTCGCCACCGTAGACAACGGCAGGAACCTGGCTGGCGAGACGACGCAGGCGGCGGCTCGCACCTTTCCCCAGGTCGTTACGCGCTTCGGCGTTCAGGGTGAAATCAGTCATTTTGTATCTCCAAAATAGCCATCTTCCGGGCACGTCTGCGACCGACGTGAGCGGCATGGGCAAAAAAGCCCCGCCCCAACATGGGTGTTGGGGCGGGGCGCTTTACGTCAACGAGTGTTCTTCCGGGCTGGGCCCTTAGCGGAACATCGCGCTGATCGATTCTTCATTGCTGATGCGGCGAACCGCTTCGGCGACTACCGGTGCGATATCCAACTGGCGGATACGTGCACAGGCTTGTGCTGCAGCGGACAGCGGGATGGTGTTGGTCACCACCAGCTCGTCCAGCACGGAATTTTCAATGTTCTCGATCGCCCGACCCGACAGCACAGGGTGTGTGCAGTAGGCAAAGACCTTGGCAGCGCCATGTTCCTTGAGGGCTTTCGCCGCGTGGCACAGGGTGCCGGCGGTGTCGACCATGTCGTCGACGAGAATGCAGGTGCGGCCTTCGACATCACCGATGATGTGCATCACTTCGGAGTGGTTGGCCTTCTCACGACGTTTGTCGATGATGCCCAGATCCACGCCCAGCGACTTGGCAACGGCACGTGCACGCACGACGCCACCAATGTCCGGAGACACGATCATCAGGTTTTCGAAACGCTGGTCTTCGATGTCATCCACCAATACAGGGGAGCCGTAGATGTTATCTACCGGGATATCGAAGAAACCCTGGATCTGGTCAGCGTGCAGGTCAACCGTGAGCACACGGTCGATGCCTACCACGGTGAGCATGTCAGCGACGACTTTCGCGCTGATAGCCACACGTGCGGAGCGCGGACGGCGATCCTGACGGGCGTAACCAAAGTAGGGGATCACCGCAGTGATTCGGGTGGCTGAGGAACGGCGGAAGGCATCTGCCATCACGACGAGTTCCATCAGGTTATCGTTGGTCGGTGCGCAAGTCGGCTGAATGATGAAGACGTCTTTACCGCGGACGTTTTCATTGATCTCAGCGGTAATCTCGCCGTCGGAGAATTTTCCGACAGAGATGTCACCGAGAGGGATATGCAGCTGACGTACGACACGCCGAGCGAGATCGGGGTTGGCATTCCCCGTAAAGACCATCATCTTGGACACGCGCAGTACCTGAAGGCTGAGGGTAACCTGGATGAGTATTAGAAAATGGCAGGGGCGGCTGGATTCGAACCAACGCATGGCAGGATCAAAACCTGCTGCCTTACCGCTTGGCGACGCCCCTGTATCTGTTGCTACGAGTACCTGGTACTCGAATTCCTAGCGCAGACCTTGCAACTTTCGGTGCAACATCGAGATGTTGCTGCCTTTCGCTACAAACCCTGTATGGGTCTCTGCAAGAAGGGCCGAGACTTTATCAGCTTCAGCTTTGTTTGGGAAGGCCCCAAACACACAACTTCCAGTTCCGGTCAATTTCGCTTCGGTAAATTTACCTAGCGAACTCAAGGCATTACGTACTTCTGGATAGCGCCTTGAAACAACCGGCAAGCAGTCATTTCGACTGTTTCCCTCGGGAACGGGGCGCACTTTAATGGGCGCGGAGTCACGTGTCAACAGTGGATCCGAAAAAATTTCTGCTGTACTTACAGAGACTTGCGGGACCAGCACGACGTACCACGGCTCTTCGGGGGCCACCGGGGTGAGTTTTTCCCCGACACCCTCGGCGAAAGCCGCGTGGCCGCGGACGAAAACCGGTACGTCGGCGCCTAGTGTCAGGCCCAGGGTGGCGAGGCGATCCTCATCCCAGTTCAACTGCCAGAGATGGTTCAGGCCGAGCAGGGTGGTCGCAGCATTCGAACTGCCACCGCCGATGCCGCCGCCCATGGGCAGGATCTTGTCGATCCAGATGTCCGCGCCCAGTGTCGAGCCGGATTGTTCCTGGAGTCTTTTCGCTGCGCGCACGATCAGGTTGCTGTCGTGGGGGACGCCGTCGAATTCGGTGTGCAGTTGGATCACGCCGTCGTCGCGCAGGGCGAAGCGCAGTTCGTCGCCGTAGTCGAGAAACTGGAAGAGTGTCTGCAGCTCGTGATAACCGTCGGCCCGGCGCCCGAGGATGTGCAGCATCAGGTTCAACTTGGCCGGTGCGGGCAAGGTCAGTTGGCTGGCGCTCATGTCATTGCCCCAGCCGGCGTGGCTGCCAGTCCTTGATCACGAGGGTGACATCAAGGTCCTGGCCATGCAGCTTCAGGCGCTCGGGCAACCAGTAGCCGTTCTGTTCGGAATAACTCAGGTACTCGACCTGCCAGCCATCCTGCTCCAGGGTTGCCAGGCGACTGTCGTTGTCCAGGCCCAGGCGGCTCTTGCTGTCGGGCGCGGGCAGGCCGCGGACCCACCAGACCAGGTGGGACACCGGCAGTTTCCAGCCCAGCTGTTCTTCCAGCAGGGCTTCGGGGCTCCGGGCCTCGTAGCGACCCTGGTTGGCGACCTCCAGCGACACCTGGCCGGGACGTCCGGTCAGGCGTGCGGCACCGCGACCCAGCGGGCCGGAGAGGCGGATGTCGTAGTAATCCTGGCGCTGCAGCCAGAACAGCGTGCCGCTGCCGGAATCCTTGGGCGCGCGGATACCGACCTTGCCGTTGATCTGCCAGCCGTCGAGGCTGCTCAACTGCTGCTTGTGGCTGGCCCACAGGGCCGGGTCGCCGTGGCCCTCGACGGACTCACGGGCGCCGAAGCCCGCACAACCGGCGAGCAGGGCGATCAGGCTGAAAACAACGAGGTGGCGCAGGAACATAAGATTAAAGAGTCTCGGAACCGGTCAGGCGTTTGATGGTGCCACGCAGGATTGGGCTGTCGGGCTGGTCCTTGAGGAACTTGCCCCAGATTTTCCGGGCTTCACCCTGCTTGCCATTGGCCCACAGGACTTCGCCCAGGTGGGCTGCCACTTCCTGATCGGGGAAGCGTTCCAGGGCCTGGCGCAGCAGGCGCTCGGCTTCATCGAGGTTGCCCAGGCGGAAATTGACCCAGCCAAGGCTGTCGAGTACGGCGGGATCTTCCGGGTTCAGTTGATGGGCTTTTTCGATCAGTTCCTTGGCTTCGGCGTAGCGCGTGGTGCGATCCGACAATGTGTAGCCCAGGGCATTGAGCGCCATGGCGTTGTCCGGCTCGCGCTTGAGAATCGCCCGCAGGTCCTTTTCCATCTGGGCCAGGTCATTGCGTTTTTCCGCCTGCATGGCCCGGGTATAGAGCAGGTTGAGATCGTCCGGATACTGCAACAGGGCCTGCTGCAGGACTTTCCAGGCCTGGTCGCCCTTGTTGTTGGCGGAGAAAATCTCGGCTTCGATCAGGTACAGCTGGATCGCGTAGTCCGGCTGTTCGTCACGCGCAGCGGCGAGTCGTTTCGAGGCTTCGGCGCCGCGGCCGCTGGTAACCAGGATATCGGCCTGGCGCAGTTGCGCCGGCAGGTAGTCATTGCCCGCCCCGACTTGTTCGTACTCCTGCAGTGCGCCTTGCGGGTCGTCCTTCTCTTCGGCGATACGCCCCAGGTTGAGGTGGGCGGAGTCGACGTGGCTGTCGCGGGCGATCAGTTCCTCGAGGTAACCCTTGGCCTCGTCCCAGGCCTTGGCTTCCAGGCAGACCAGCGCCAGGGAGAAACGCAGTTCGTCGTCTTCCGGGTACTGCTGGACCAGGCTGGAGAACTGCACCTTGGCATCGGCCATGCGGTCCTGTTCGACCAGCATGCGTGCATAGGTCAGGCGCAGGCGCTTGTCATCCGGGTATTTCTTGATGCTTTTTTCCAGCAGCGGAATCGCTTCCTTGCCACGATTGAGGTTCTGCAGCAGGCGTGCGCGCAACAGCAGCGGGGCGATCTCGCCGTCTTCCGGCGGATTGTTCTCCAGCAGTGTCAGGGCGCCCTGGTTGTCGCCGTCCTGTTGCAGCAGCAGGGCCTTGCCGAAAATCAGCTGGCTGTTCTTCGGGTGCTTGACCAGCAGGCGGTCGAAGCTTTTCATCAGGCCGTTGCGGGTGTCCTGGTCGGTATCGGCGGCCGACAGGGCGAGGAAGTCGAAATGGGTATCGCCCTTGCCCTGCAGGACCTTCTCCATATAGACCATGGATTCGTCATAACGCCCGCTGCGGGCCAGCTGGATCGCAGCCGCGCGTTGCGCCTCGAGGTCGTCCGGGGCGTTTTTCGCCCAGATCAGCGAGGTGTCGAGGGCGGCCTGGTCGGCGCCCAGGTACTCGGCGATGCGGAAGGCCCGTTCGGAAATGCCCGGGTCCTGGGTATTGATCGCCTGGGTGACGTAGTTGTCCAGGGCGATATCGAAGCGATTTCGCTGGCCGGCCAGCTCCGCGCTCAGCAGGCTGAAGACCGTGTCTTCACTGAAGGATCCGTAGACCTTGGGCTTTTCCGGGGCCGCCGTGGTTTCCTCGGCCGCTGGCGTAGGGCCTGGCGACACGGGAGCCAAGGCCTGGCAGCCGCTGAGGAAGACAAAAGCAAGAAGCAACGCGGACGATCTATTCATATGGGAGAAGGGCAACTAACCTGCGGTCGGGCCATCATGACACAAGCGGTGGGCAGAACCATACCCGAGACCGCTCACCGGGGGCATTAATAGCAACGTTCCGTTATGACAATAGTCGGCGGTGGTTGTTCTGAACCGGGTGAAGTAGGACAATTGTCGGCTTCTCGACATCATCAGCGACCTTGAATGGCCTTCCTCGCACTCGGCATCAACCACAAGACGGCCTCCGTAGACGTGCGCGAGCGCGTGGCGTTCACTCCCGAGCAACTGGTGGAGGCGCTGCAGCAGCTCTGCCGCCTGACCGACAGCCGGGAAGCCGCGATCCTCTCCACCTGCAATCGCAGCGAGCTGTATATAGAGCAGGACCACCTGGCGGCGGAGACGGTACTGCGCTGGCTGGCCGATTATCACCACCTGAGCCTGGAGGAGCTGCGCGCCAGTGCCTATGTGCACGAGGACGATGCGGCCGTTCGTCACATGATGCGCGTCGCCTCCGGGCTGGACTCGCTGGTGCTTGGCGAACCGCAGATTCTCGGCCAGATGAAGTCGGCCTACGCCGTGGCGCGCGAGGCCGGCACCGTCGGTCCGCTGCTCGGGCGGCTGTTCCAGGCCACCTTCAGCGCGGCCAAGCAGGTGCGCACAGACACCGCCATCGGTGAGAACCCGGTTTCGGTGGCATTTGCCGCTGTCAGCCTGGCGAAGCAGATTTTCAGCGACCTGCAGCGCAGCACCGCACTGCTGATCGGCGCCGGCGAGACCATCACCCTGGTTGCCCGCCACCTGCATGAACAGGGCGTGAAGCGTATCGTGGTGGCCAACCGGACCCTGGAGCGGGCGAAGATCCTCGCCGAGGAGTTTGGTGCCCATGCCGTGCTGCTGGCCGACATCCCGCAGGAACTGGTGCACAGTGACATCGTGATCAGCTCCACGGCCAGTCAGCTACCGATCCTCGGCAAGGGTGCGGTGGAAAGTGCGCTGAAGCTGCGCAAGCACAAGCCGATCTTCATGGTGGATATCGCCGTCCCTCGCGATATCGAGCCGGAAGTCGGCGAGTTGGATGACGTTTACCTCTATACCGTCGACGATCTTCACGAAGTGGTCGCCGAAAACCTCAAGAGCCGCCAGGGCGCTGCGCAAGCCGCCGAAGAACTGGTCAGCAGTGGGGTCGACGATTTCATGGCTCGCCTGCGCGAGCTGGCCGCCGTGGATGTATTGCGTGCCTACCGCCAGCAGAGCGAACGCCTGCGTGACGAAGAATTGCAAAAGGCCCAGCGTCTGCTGGCCAACGGCAACAGCGCCGAGGAGGTGCTGATGCAACTGGCCCGGGGCCTGACCAACAAGTTGATGCATGCGCCCAGTGTGCAACTGAAGAAGTTGTCCGCCGAAGGCCGTCTCGATGCGCTGGCCATGGCGCAGGAACTCTTTGCCCTCGGTGAGGGCTCATCGGATAGCTTTTCGGATAAAAAACCGCAATGAAAGCGTCACTGCTGAAAAAACTGGACGTCCTCCAGGACCGTTTCGAGGAACTGACCGCCTTGTTGGGCGATGGTGAGGTCATTTCCGACCAGGCCAAGTTCCGCGCCTATTCCAAGGAATACGCCGAGGTCGAGCCGATTGTCGCTGCCTACCAGCAGGTGCTGAAGGTGCAGTCGGACCTCGAGGGTGCCCAGGCGCTGCTCAAGGACAGCGACCCGGACCTGCGCGAGATGGCGGTCGAGGAAGCTCGCGAGGCCAAGGAACAACTGGTCGAGCTGGAGTCCACCCTGCAGCGCATGCTGTTGCCCAAGGACCCTAACGACGGGCGCAACGTGTTCCTCGAAATCCGTGCCGGTACCGGTGGCGACGAGGCGGCGATCTTCTCCGGCGACCTGTTTCGCATGTACTCGCGGTATGCCGAGAAACGCGGCTGGCGGGTGGAAATCCTCTCGGAAAGCGAAGGCGAGCATGGCGGCTATAAAGAGGTCATCGCCCGGGTCGAGGGCGAGAATGTCTATGGCAAGCTGAAGTTCGAGTCGGGCGCCCATCGCGTCCAGCGTGTGCCGGCCACCGAGTCCCAGGGTCGTATCCACACGTCGGCCTGTACCGTGGCGGTATTGCCCGAGCCGGACGAACAGGAAGCCATCGAGATCAACCCGGCGGACCTGCGCATCGATACCTATCGCTCCTCGGGCGCCGGTGGCCAGCACGTGAACAAGACCGATTCGGCGATCCGGATCACCCACATTCCTTCCGGGATCGTGGTCGAGTGCCAGGAAGAGCGTTCCCAGCACAAGAACCGGGCGCGGGCCATGGCCTGGCTGTCGGCCAAGCTCAACGACCAGCAGACCAGCGCCGCCGCCAACGCGATTGCCAGCGAGCGCAAGCTGCTGGTGGGCTCGGGCGATCGCTCCGAGCGCATCCGTACCTATAACTTCCCCCAGGGCCGGGTCACTGACCATCGCGTCAACCTGACCTTGTACTCCCTGGATGAAATCATGGCCGGTGGTGTCGAGGCGGTGATCGAGCCGTTGCTGGCCGAGTACCAGGCCGACCAACTGGCGGCACTGGGTGATTGAATGACTATTATTGCCAGCCTGCTGCGCGCCGCCGAATTGCCTGATTCACCGACTGCGCGTCTGGACGCCGAGTTGCTGTTGGCGGCGGCTCTGGGCAAGTCCCGCAGTTACCTGCACACCTGGCCGGAAAAGATCGTCAGCAGCGAAGACGCGCTGGCCTTCGCCGATTTCCTCCAGCGCCGTCGCGGTGGTGAGCCGGTGGCCTACATCCTCGGTCAGCAGGGCTTCTGGAAGCTCGACCTGGAAGTCGCGCCCCATACCCTGATTCCGCGCCCGGATACCGAACTGTTGGTGGAAGCCGCTCTCGAACTGCTGCCGGCGACCCCGGCGAAGGTGCTCGACCTCGGCACCGGTACCGGCGCGATCGCCCTGGCCCTGGCCAACGAGTGTCCGGGCTGGCGGGTCACCGCAGTGGATCGTGTGCCGGAAGCCGTGGCCCTGGCCGAGCGCAATCGCCAGCGCCTGGGCCTGGACAACGCCACCGTGCTGCACAGCCACTGGTTCAGTGCCCTCGAAGGCCAGCGCTTTCAACTGATCATCAGCAACCCGCCCTACATCGCCGCAGCCGACCCGCACCTGGCCGAGGGTGACGTGCGTTTCGAGCCGGCCAGTGCGCTGATCGCCGGGGCCGACGGCCTGGATGACCTGCGCACGATCATCGCCCAGGCGCCCGCACACCTCGAAAACGGTGGCTGGCTGCTGCTCGAACACGGTTACGACCAGGCCGAAGCCGTTCGCGAACTGCTGGCGGCGCAGGGTTTCAGCGAGGTGCACAGCCGCACCGACCTGGGCGGCCACCAGCGTATCAGCCTGGGACAGCTAGCGTGCTGAACGACCAGGAGCTGTTGCGCTATAGCCGGCAGATCCTGTTGCGACAGGTCGATATCGACGGCCAGTTGCGCCTGAAACACAGTCGGGTACTGGTCGTCGGCCTGGGTGGCCTGGGCGCTCCGGTGGCGCTGTACCTGGCCGCCGCCGGTGTGGGCGAGTTGCACCTGGCGGATTTCGACAGCGTCGACCTGACCAACCTGCAACGCCAGATCATCCACGATACCGACAGCGTTGGCGCTAGCAAGGTCGATTCGGCGCTGCGCCGGCTGACCGCGCTCAACCCCGAGGTGCGCCTGGTCGCTCATCGCCAGGCCCTGGATGAAGACAGCCTGGCGGCGGTCATCGCCGGCGTCGACCTGGTACTGGACTGCTGCGACAACTTTGCCACCCGCGAGGCGGTCAATGCCGCTTGCGTGGCTGCTGGCAAGCCGCTGGTCAGTGGTGCGGCGATACGCCTGGAAGGCCAATTGTCGGTATTCGACCCGCGCCGGGCCGAGAGCCCGTGCTACCACTGCCTGTACGGCCATGGCAGCGAGGCTGAATTGACCTGCAGCGAGGCCGGTGTGGTCGGCCCGCTGGTGGGCCTGGTCGGCAGTCTGCAAGCCCTGGAGGCCCTGAAGCTGCTGGCCGGTTTCGGCGAACCGCTGGTGGGTCGCCTGCTGCTGGTCGATGCCCTGGGTAGCCGATTCCGTGAATTGCGGGTCAAGCGCGACCCGCAGTGTGCCGTCTGTGGCAGCCGCCATGCGTGAGGCGCCGATCGGGGTGTTCGACTCGGGTGTCGGCGGCCTGTCGGTGCTCAATGAAATCCATGCCCTGCTGCCCAATGAGTCGCTGCTGTACGTTGCCGACTGTGGGCATATCCCCTATGGCGAAAAAAGCCCTGAATACATTCGCCAGCGTTGTGAGGTGATTGCCGACTTCCTGCGCGAGCAGGGCGCCAAGGCGCTGGTGATTGCCTGCAACACCGCGACCGTTGCTGGCGTCGCCGACCTGCGCCAGCGTTATCCGGACTGGCCGCTGGTGGGCATGGAACCTGCGGTCAAGCCGGCCGCCGCCGCCACCCGCAGTGGAGTGGTCGGGGTGCTGGCCACCACAGGCACCTTGCAGAGTGCCAAGTTCGCCGCCTTGCTCGACCGCTTCGCCAGCGATGTGCGAGTGGTCACCCAGCCCTGTCCGGGGCTGGTGGAGATGATCGAGGCGGGCGACCTGCACAGCCCGGCCTTGCGCCAGTTGCTGGCCAGCTATGTCGAGCCGTTGCTGGCGGCCGGTTGCGACACGATCATTCTTGGTTGCACCCACTATCCGTTTCTCAAGCCGCTGCTGCTGGAGATGGTTCCCGCTTCCATCAGCCTGATCGATACCGGCGCTGCCGTGGCCCGGCAACTGCAGCGCCTGCTGCAGGCCCGCGACCTGCTGTCCTCGGGGCCTGCCCGCGAGGCAAGGTTCTGGAGCAGTGCTGATCCCCATCACCTCGGAAACATCCTGCCGATGCTATGGAATAAGCCGGGCGCCGTGGAACGCTTCGATCGCTAGGAAAATTCCTGCAAATTCGCTGAACTTCTGCCGCACGCCGCATTTCTATTGGATGTCTTTCTCGCTGTAAAACATCCATTTGAAATAGGACATTTCTGATGAAGCGATTGCTTTGTCTGGCCGCGTTGACGGCTGCGACCCTGGTGTATGGCGTGACGGCACAAGCGGCTGGAGTCGAGTTCTCGGTCGGCCAGACCAGCGATTCGACCCAGGCCTATCGCCTGGGCCTGCAATGGGATTGGGACAAGAGCTGGCTGCAAAGTGATGTCGGTCGCCTGACCGGCTACTGGAGCGGTGCCTACACCTACTGGGATGGCGACACGGCAGCGAGCAACCACAGCCTGTCGTTCTCGCCGGTGTTCGTGTACGAGTTTTCCGGGGCGTCGGTGAAACCCTACATCGAGGCCGGGATTGGTGTTGCGGCGTTCGCCCATACGGAAATCGAGGACAACAAGCTGGGATCGTCTTTCCAGTTCGAGGATCGCATCGGTTTCGGCCTGCGTTTTGCCGGAGGACATGAGCTGGGTATCCGCGCCACCCACTATTCCAATGCCGGCATCCGCCAGCCGAATGACGGTACCGAGAGCTACGCCCTGCATTACACCATGCCCCTGTAGCGGATCCTCGCTCAGCCTGGGAGGCGCCCGAGCAGCGGCTGCGGGCGCGCCGCCGGCTTGGCCAGCAGCAATTGCGCATTACCCAGCGTGCGTTCGAGAAAACCGCCCTCGCAATAACACAGGTAGAACTCCCACAGGCGCAGGAAATGCTCGTCGTAGCCCAGCTCGCCCAGGCGACCATGGGCCAGTTGGAAGTTCTCGTGCCACAGGCGCAGGGTGCGCGCATAGTGTAGGCCGAAGTCTTCCATGTGCAGCAGGTTCATGTCGGTGTGTTGTCCGACGGTTTCGAGGAGCTTCTGGACGCTGGGCAGTGCACCGCCTGGAAAGATGTAGCGCTGGATGAAATCGACGCTGTTTTTCGCCTGCTCGTAACGTTGTTCACGGATAGTGATCGACTGCAGCAGCATCAGGCCATCGTCCTTGAGCAGGCGGGCGCATTGCTGGAAATAGCCGGGCAGGAAACGGTGGCCGACCGCTTCGATCATTTCGATGGATACCAGTTTGTCGTACTGGCCAGTCAGGTCCCGGTAGTCCTCCAGCAGCAGGGTTATCCGGTCCTGCAGGCCAAGGGCCTCGACGCGTTGCCGGGTGTAGGCCAATTGTTCGCGGGACAGCGTGGTGGTGGTGACCTTGCAACCATAGTGCTGGGCGGCATGGATGGCCATGCTGCCCCAGCCGGTGCCGATTTCCAGCAGATGGTCGTCCGGCTTCAACGCGAGTTTCTGGCAGATCCGCTCCAGTTTGTTCAACTGGGCCTGTTCCAGGCTGTCTTCGGGGCTGAGGAACTGCGCCGCCGAGTACATCATGGTCGGATCGAGAAACTGCTCGAACAGTTCGTTACCCAGGTCGTAGTGAGCGGCGATGTTCTTGCGCGAGCCTTCGCGGGTATTGCGATTGAGCCAGTGCAGAGCCTGGATGAAGGGTCTCCCGAGCAATGCCAGGCCACCTTCCATGGCATCGAGCACGTCGAGGTTGCTGACGAACACACGGACCACTGCGGTCAGGTCGGGGCTGGTCCAGTAGCCATGGATGAAGGCCTCGCCGGCACCGATCGAGCCGTTGCTGGCGACCAGGCCCCAGGCCGCCGGGTCCTGGATATGGATCTCCCCCAGCAGGCCGCCGGGCTGGCCGAACAGTTGGCGCTCGCCGTCCTCGATCACCAGCAACTGGCCGTGACGCAGTGAACCCAGGTGGCGCAGCACGCCGCGGCGCAATAGGCCGGTGGTCAGTTGGTTGGCGCTCCACAGGTTGCTCCGGGTCACCAGGCTAGGGCTTCTCATGACGTTGTTCCTCGTGTTGCGCGGTGGCAATGCTGAAGGCGCCATCGGCAGCCTGATGGGAGAAAATCGGTGTGCGCTTGAGCAGCAGGCGCAGGGCCTGCCAATAGATCGACAGGCAGGTCTTGGCGCTCATCCAGGGGAAGTGCCACAGATAGCGGTGCAGGCTGGCGCGGCTGAGGGGCTCGCGTTGCAGGTCGAGGGTGGCATCGAATAGCTTCAATTCGCCCTGCCAGTCGGCCATGTGGACGCCGAGCCGTTCGGTCGGCTGGCTGAAACTCATGCGGTATTGCAGGTCGCGGGGCAGGAACGGCGAGACGTGGAAGGACTTGGCGGCCGTGACATGCTGATGGCCTTCACCATTGGCGGCGAGCACGTAGTGGTAGCGCTCGCCCCACGGCGTATTGGTCACTTCGCAGAGAATCGCCGCCAGGCGCTCGTCGCGGTCGAAGCAGTAGAAGAAACTCACCGGGTTGAACGACAGCCCCCAACTGCGTGGTTGGGTCAGCAGGCGTACTGCGCCTTGCGGAGCCTGGCCGAGGGCCTGGGCGACCTGCTGGCGTACCGCGTCAATCAGCGGCATGCCCTGGCGGGTGAAGGCGCACAGGTAGTCGGTCTCGCGCCAGGCGAACGGGGCGAAGCGGCTGCGGCCGGCCAACGTTGAAAGGCCAAGCACACTGTCCTGTTCGGCGAGGTCCAGGTACAGCAGGCCGATCCGATAGCGGAAGGCATGGCGACGGGGAGCGAAGCGCCGGTGGCTGATCCAGCCGCTGTACAGGGCGCTGTTCACAGCCGTTCCCCAAAGGCTTCGGCGACCCGCAGGGCGCTGTTGACGCCATCCTCGTGGAAGCCGTTGGCCCAGTAGGCGCCGCAATAGTAGGTATGACGATCGCCATGTAACTCCGCCCAGCGTTGCTGTGCGGCGATGGAGGCCAGGCTGTACTGCGGATGGGCGTAGGTGTAGCGGGCCAGGACCTTGCCTGGGTCGATATCCGCCGTCTGGTTGAGGCTGACGCAGAAGGTGGTATCGCTGGCGATGCCCTGGAGGATGTTCATGTTGTAGGTCACCGCCGCCTGGCGCTGGCCGCCGAGGCGATAGTTCCAACTGGCCCAGGCCAACTGGCGCTCCGGCAGCAGACGGGTATCGGTATGCAGCACCACCTCGTTGTCGGCGTAGGGCAGGGCGCCGAGGATCTGCCGTTCGGTGGCACTGGGCTCGGCCAGCAGTCTGAGGGCCTGGTCGCTGTGGCAGGCGAACACCACCTTGTCGAAGCGCTCGCTGCCGGCGGCGCTGTGGATAACGACGCCTTGTTCGTCGCGCTCGACTTGAGTCACCGGGCAGTTCAGGCGGATGCTCTCGCGAAAGCTGGCGGTCAGCGGCGCTATATAACGACTGGAGCCGCCCTCGATCACCCGCCATTGCGGCCTGTCGTTGACCGACAGCAGGCCATGGTTCTTGAAGAAACGGACGAAGAACTGCAAGGGGAAACCGAGCATGTCCGCCAGTGACATCGACCAGATGGCCGCGCCCATCGGCACGATGTAGTGCTGGATGAAACGTTCGCCGTAGCGGCGCTCGCGCAGATAGGTGCCGAGGGTGGTGTCGGCGGCGATACGCTGCTGCTCGAGGTCGTCGAGGGCCTGGCGATTGAAGCGCAGGATATCGCGCAGCATGCCCCAGAAGGCTGGCGAGAGCAGGTTGCGGCGTTGGGCGAACAGGCTGTCGAGGGTGTTGCCGTTGTATTCCAGGCGGGTCGCCGGGTCGTGCACCGAAAAACTCATCTCGGTGGGCTTGTGGCTGACGCCGAGTTGGCCGAGCAGGCGGATGAAGTTCGGGTAGGTCCAGTCGTTGAAAACGATGAAGCCGGTATCGATGGCATGGTGCTGCCCGGCGACCGTGACGTCGACCGTGTGAGTGTGGCCGCCGATCCAGTCGGCCGCTTCGAACAGGGTGATCGAATGCTGCCGGTTGAGCAGGTAGGCGCAGGTCAGGCCGGAGATGCCGCTGCCGATCAGGGCGATCCTCATGAACGGTCCTCGGTCTGCTGGCCGTTGCGCGCCATGCGCTTGCCGATTGCCAGCTGCAGGCGTCGGGGCAGGAGTGACAGCGGCCAGAGCCCGGCCATGAACAGTGCCGGAAAGGAAATTTCCAGCGGTCGCTTGGGCAGCCTCTCGCAAATGTGCTCGGCAGCCTTGTCGGCGGGCCAGCTCAGCGGCATGGGGAAATCATTCTTGCGGGTCAGCGGGGTGTCGACGAAGCCGGGGCTGACAAGGGTGACATCGATTCCCTCGTGGGCCAGGTCGATGCGCAACGACTCGAACAGATACCGCATGCCGGCTTTCGAGGCCCCATAGGCTTCGGCGCGGGGCAGTGGCAGGAAGGTAACGGCACTGGCGATGCCGACCAGGTGCGGCCGGTTGCCGGCCCGCAGCAGCGGCAGGGCGGTCTCGATGCAGTAGCTGCTGGCGAGCAGGTTGGTGCGTACCACCCGTTCGATGACTGCGGCGTCGAACTCCCGGGCATCGACGTATTCACAGGTCCCGGCGTTGAGAATCACGGTATCGAGGGCGCCCCAGGCCTGTTTGATGCGCTTGCCGATTTCACGCACCTGCTGGCTATCGGTCAGGTCACCGGGGACCGCGAGTACCTGGCCCGGATAACGCCCGGCGAGGGCTTCGAGGGCTTCGCTGTTGCGTGCGCTGACGGCCAGTTGGGCGCCGCCCTTGAGCAGCACTTCGGCGATGGCCGCGCCAATACCGCTGCTGGCTCCGGTCAGCCAGATCCGGTGGGTGAGCTTCGTGCTCATGTCATTCTCCTTTTCAGCCAGGCGGTGGCCCAGCCCAATAACGGCAGGTGGTCGTAGAGCAGGGCGCCAGCATCGAAGTAATCGCGATGACGGTAGACCTTTTCGATCCACAACAGGTGGGAACAGCCCTCGACGTGGATCGGTCTGCCCCCTGACAGTCTCGGATGACGGTAGCTCATGTTCCAGCGCAGGTAGCCTTCGCCCTGGCAAATTTGGTCGAAAGCGTGGAAATTGAACTCAACTTCGCTGACATTGCTGTACAAATCAGCGAAATAGCGCCGTAGCTCCGGGCGGCCGCGGACGTCGTGCAGCGGGTCGGTGAAGTGCACGTCGACGCTGTAGAGGTCGTCGAGCAGGTCCAGGTTGTGCTTGTCCAAGGCGCAAAAACGCTGGGCGAAATCGCAGAGGAACTCACTCATGCGGGCCTCCGGGCTCTTGGCGGGATGGCAGGCTCTTGAAGGCGGCCAGGGCGCGTTCGCGGCTGCTGGCCAGGTCGACGATCGGCTGTGGATAACCGGCAATGCCGAACAGGCCACCGAGGGCGGCCGGGTTGTGTATGTCCTTTTTGTTCAGTGCCGCCAGTTCCGGCAGCCAGCGTTTGATGAACAGCCCCTCGCTGTCGAATTTCTGCGATTGGCTGATCGGATTGAAAATGCGGAAGTAGGGCGCCGAATCGGTGCCGGTGGACGAACTCCACTGCCAGCCGCCGTTGTTGGCTGCCAGGTCGCCGTCGATCAGGTGGCGCATGAAGAAGCGTTCGCCTTCGCGCCAGTCGATCAGCAGGTTCTTGGTCAGGAACATCGCCACCACCATGCGCAGGCGGTTGTGCATCCAGCCGGTGTCGAGCAACTGGCGTATGGCGGCGTCGATGATCGGCAGGCCGGTACGGCCTTGTTGCCAGGCCTCCAGGTCTTGCGGTGCGTGGCGCCAGGCCAGGGCCTCGGTCTCCGGGCGGAACGCGCGATGGCGCGAGACCCGTGGATAACCGACCAGGATATGTTTGTAGAACTCGCGCCAGAGCAGTTCGTTGATCCAGGTGACGGCGCCGACATTGCCGCTGTCGAATTCGCCCTGGTTGCTTTGCAGCGCCGCATGCAGGCACTGTCGTGGTGAGACCACGCCGGCGGCGAGATAGGCGGAGAGCTGGCTGGTGCCGGGCTTGGCCGGGAAGTCCCGTTCACCCTGGTAGTAGTCGATCTGCTGGTCGGCGAAGCTTTCCAGGCGCCGCCGGGCTTCGTCTTCACCGGCAGGCCAGAGGTCGCGCAGGGCCTGGCTGGGGCTGGCAAAGCCGTCGATCGCGGTGGGAATAGGGTCACTGCGCAGTGACAGTGACGCCTGTGCCGCAGGTGCTGGAACCAGCGTCGGCAAGGCGCCGTGCAGACGGCTGTAGCAGACCTTGCGGAACTGGCTGAACACTTGGAAGTAGCCGCCGGTACGGGTCAGTACACTGCCGGGACGGAAGAACAACTGGTCGAGATGGCTGTGGAAATCGATGCCCTGGGCTTCGACGGCCTTGGCCACGGCACGGTCGCGGCGGGTTTCATGCACGCCGTACTCTTCGTTGACGTGTATCGCATCGATCCCGAGGGATTGGCACAGCTCAAGCAGGACGGCAGGAGCCTGGTCCCAGGTGTCCGCCTGGCGAACCAGTAGTGGAATGTTCAGCTCGGCCAGCGCCTGGCCCAGCTCCCGCAGGTTGCGCAGCCAGAAGTCGATCTTGCAGGGCGCGTCGTCATGGGCCAGCCATTGTCCGGGGGTGAGCAGATACACCGCCACCGTGGGTCCGCTGCGAGCCGCGGCGCTCAGGGCGGTGTTGTCATGCAGGCGCAGGTCGGTGCGCAGCCAGAACAATTGCATAGTCATTCCTTGGGGGCTTCAGAGCAGGCCGAGCCGGGTCAGGCCCTGGCAGGCCGCAAGCGGGTCCTGGGCGAGGCTCAGGCCGGGATATTCGTCGGTACAGGCGGACAGCTCGCTGGCATGGATGCACACCGAGGCACCGGCGATCAGTATCGGTGTCTCGATCCCGTTGATCAGTCTGGGCAAGGTCGCCAGGTTCAGGGTCTTGCTGGAGTACAGGAGCAGTGCGCGAGCCTTGATCTGCTCGACCGCCAGGGCCAATTCACCGGGCGGCACCGGCCAGTCGAAGACTTCCACCGGGCAGTCCGCGCTGCTGGCCAGCCAGGCTGTGAGCCAGAGATGCGGTTCGAGTGGCAGGTCCGACTGATTGACCAATAGCAGTGGCTGGCCCCTGAGCTGACGGTTGTTGTGATAGATGCGTGCGCCCAGCTTGCTGCGTAGCCAGGAGTAGAAGAACGACCGTTCCATCTGTCCACCGAACTGGCCTTGCCAGCGCTGTTCGAGTTCGGCCAGCAGTGGCATCAGCAGTTGCTCGCAGACGGTGCGTGGCGGGTACAGCGACATCGCCTGGTTGAAGCGGTCGTCGACCTGGCGTTCGTCCAGGTTGCCAATGGCCTGGATCAGTTCCTGGTGCAAGCGGTGCCAGTCGTTTTCCGGTACCTCGACAGGAGGTTGCGGTGCATCGAGCAATTGCTTGACCTGGCGCACCGCCACACCGCGGTTCAGCCAGGTCAGGATGGCCTGGATACGTTGCACGTGGTCGGCGGAGAACAGCCGGTGCCCCTTGGCCGTGCGATGGGGCACGATCAGGCCATAGCGGCGTTCCCAGGCGCGCAGGGTGACGGCGTTGACGCCGGTTTGCCGGGCCACTTCGCGAATCGGCAACCAGCCGGCCGCCAGGGCGCTGACATAATCGGGATGGGACTCATCGTCCTCGGGGAGGGGTTTGGACATGGTCAGATCGAGTTTCGCAGGCTGAGGTTTTCCGGATGGGGTTGCAGGTAGACCTGCAACCCCACGTAGGGATCGGGGTGTTGACGGAAGTGGTGCTTGAGCAGGGTCAATGGCACCACCAGCGGGACGATGCCTTGGCGGTACTGGCTGATGACCTGCTGCATCTCCTGCTTGTCTTCGCGGCTGATCGATTGCTTCAGGTAGCCGCTCAGATGCTGGAGGACATTGGTATGGGTGCGGCGGGTCGCGCATTTTCTCAACGCGGCCATCAGCTCGCTGAAGTAGCGCGGACCGAGCTCGTTCGGGTCCGAGTCGCCCATGCTGCCCAGCAAGTGGCCCAGCACCTTGTACTGCTCCGGGTTGTGAGCCATCAGCAGGTACTTGTAGCGCGAGTGGAAGTCGGTCAGGGCGCGTCGGCTCAGGCCCTTGGCGAGCAGTCGTTGCCAGTCGGCGTAGGCCAGTACCCGGGTCAGGAAGTTCTCCCGCAGCACCGGATCGTTCAGACGTCCTTCCTCTTCCACCGGCAGGTCGGGATGCAGGGAACAGAAGGCGGCAGCGAACAGGCCGCGTCCGGCATGCTCGGCAGGACGTCCGCGGTCCTGGTAGACCTTGACCCGTTCCAGCCCGCAGGACGGTGATTTCTGCATGAAGATGTATCCGCAGATATCCGTCAGTTCGCCTGCCATGCGGGTGCCATAGTCGATCAGCGCCTGGCTGACGTCCTGCTCCGGGTGAACCGTGCCTACGGCCCTGGGCTGCTGTGGGTCACCGACCAGGCGGATCGGTTCACGCGGTGCCCCCAGGCCGATCGCCATTTCCGGGCAGACCGTCAGGAAGTCGAAATGCTCGCTGAGGATTCGGCTACACAGCCGCGATTCCTTGTGCCCACCGTTGTAGCGCACCTCGTCGCCCATCAGGCAGGCGCTGATGGCAATCTTCGGTTTGGGGGAGAAGCCGCTGGGCGTAAGCATTGCAGAACCTCGACGATTTACTTGTACAGGAATCAATTCCTGTACAACTAGGTTTCATCATAGATTCTGCCTTGTACAAGTCAAATACTTTGTACAGGATTTCCTGGGCCGGCTTATCGCCAACCCATATGCCATCGCTCGGCGTCCTGCAGGTTTTGCCAGGGGATTCGCTGGTTGCGTCGGGTCAGCACCGCTTGCAGTTCAAGCTCCAGCAACAGCGTGCCGGTTTCATCATGGAACAGCTCGGTGACCAGAAAGTGTTTCTCGCGGTTCCGGGGCTGGGCTGCCGTCCATTTCGACAGCAGCAGCTTGCGCGGGTTGATGCGATTCACGCCAGGTGTTCCAGTAATCGGCGGGCCGCTTCCTGGCCACTGAGCCAGGCCCCTTCGACCCGACCGGACATGCACCAGTCGCCACAGACGTACAGGCCCAGGTCGGCGTCGGCCAGCGCGCCCCATTCGCGGGCGCCGGCTGGCCGGGCATAGAGCCAGCGGTGGGCGAGGGTGAAGGCCGGGGCGGGCATGGTGATATGCAGCAGCTCGGCGAATGCGCCGTGCAGATGCTCGATCACCGACTCCCTGGACAGATCCAGGTGCTGCTTGCTCCAACTGCTGGTGGCGTGCAGGACCCAGGTGTCGAGATGATTGTCGCGTCCCGGCTTGCTGCGGTTGCGGGCCAGCCAGTCGAGTGGGCTGTCCTGTACGAAGCAGCCCTCCATCGGCGTATCCAGTTCGGTCTCGAACGCCAGGGCGATCGCCCAGGTCGGTTCCATCTGGACTCCGGCGGCGGCTCCGGCGAGTTTCGGCGCGGCGGCCAGCAGGGCGGTTGCCTGGGAGGCTGGCGTGGCGATGACGACATGGCTGAACGGGCCATGGGTGACCCCTTCGGCATCCTGCAGGTGCCAGTGCTGCTCACCGCGGAACACGTCGGTGATCCGGCAACTGAAATGGCTGTGCAGGTCGCCGAGCAGGCCGCGGGTGATGGCGCTCATGCGCGGGGTACCGACCCAGCGGGTCTGTTCGTCCGGCGAGAGGTTGAGCTGGCCGTTCTGCCAGGTGTAGAGCTTGGGGTCCCATTCGGCGACCCAGCCTTGTGCCTGCCAGCGCTGCACCTCGTTGACGAAGCGCCGGTCGCGAGCGGTGAAATATTGGGCGCCCATGTCCAGCGACCCGGCGTCGCTGCGCTTGCTCGACATGCGCCCGCCGCTGCCGCGGCTCTTGTCGAACAATTGGATGGCATGCCCGGCATCGTGCAATGCGCGAGCGGCTGAAAGTCCGGCGATACCGGCACCGATTACTGCGATAGGTACAGTCATAGGGACCTCGTTACCTGTTTGCACAGACTACGCCGTCGGTAAAACCTGTACAATCCTATTTTTAGGTATAAGTCTCGACGTTCCTGTCGTCTGAAGCTGTCCTATTGTTAAATCAGTCGAAAAGAAAAGAACCCTGCTTATAAAAGTAGACTAACGCTCCAGGCAAAACGTTACGCGAGGACGCTTTCATGCACATATTGCTGACAGGCGGTACTGGTTTGATCGGGCGTCGGTTGTGCGAGCACTGGTTGGCACAGGGGCATCGCCTGACGGTCTGGAGTCGCCGGCCGGCGGAGGTCGCCCGGCTGTGCGGCGCGCAGGTACGGGGCGTGCGCCATCTGGAAGATCTCGCCGGAGAGCCATTGGATGCAGTGGTGAACCTGGCTGGTGCACCGATTGCCGAGCGACCCTGGACCCACCGGCGCAAGGCGCTGCTCTGGAGCAGCCGGGTCCAGTTGACCGAAACCCTGCTGGCCTGGCTCGAAGGCCTCGAACAGCGCCCGGCGGTGTTGATTTCCGGGTCGGCGGTGGGCTGGTATGGCGACGGGGGCGAGCGTGAGCTGGCCGAAGATTCACCGCCGGTCAGCGAGGATTTTGCCAGCCAGTTGTGTATTGCCTGGGAGGAGACTGCGCAACGTGCGCAGGCCCTCGGCATGCGCGTGGTGCTGCTGCGGACCGGACTGGTGCTGGCGGCCGGGGGCGGCTTTTTGTCGCGCCTGCTGTTGCCGTTCAAGCTGTGCCTGGGCGGCCCGATCGGCAACGGTCGGCAGTGGATGCCGTGGATACATGTGCAGGACCAAATTGCCCTGATTGATTTTCTTCTGCACCGCAGCGATGCCAGCGGTCCCTATAATGCCTGCGCACCGAAGCCGGTGCGCAATCGCGAGTTCGCCGAGGCGCTGGGCCGGGTGTTGCACCGTCCGGCACTGATCCCGCTGCCGGCGCCGCTCCTGCGGGTTGGCCTCGGCGAAATGTCGCTGTTGCTGCTGGGTGGCCAGCGTGCGCTGCCCAAGCGCCTGCTGGCGGCCGGGTTCGAGTTTCAGTTTAACGATCTGCCCGCGGCCCTCGACGATCTGTCGGGTCGCCTCTGACATAGGACATTGCATGACCGATCACGCGTTGCTACTGGTCAACCTGGGTTCGCCGGCTTCCACTTCGGTGGCCGATGTGCGCAGCTATCTCAATCAGTTCCTGATGGACCCGTATGTGATCGACCTGCCCTGGCCGATCCGGCGCCTGCTGGTGTCGCTGATCCTGATCAAGCGGCCCGAGCAGTCGGCCCATGCCTATGCCTCGATCTGGTGGCACGAAGGTTCGCCGCTGGTGGTGTTGAGCCGACGCCTGCAGCAGCAGATGACGGCCCAGTGGACCCAGGGGCCGGTCGAACTGGCCATGCGGTATGGCGAGCCGTCGCTCGAGTCGGTGCTGACCCGGCTGGCCGGGCAGGGCATTCACAAGGTGACGCTGGCGCCGTTGTATCCGCAGTTCGCCGACAGCACCGTGACCACCGTGATCGAGGAGGCGCGACGGGTGGTCAGGGAACGGCGGCTGGACGTGCAGTTCTCCATCCTGCAGCCGTTCTACGATCAGCCGGAATATGTCGATGCCCTCGTTGCCAGTGCCAAGCCGCACCTGGAACAGGGTTTTGATCATCTGCTGTTGAGTTTCCACGGCTTGCCCGAGCGCCACTTGACCAAGCTCGATCCTACCGGCAGCCACTGTCTCAAGGATGCAGACTGCTGTCGGAACGCATCGCCAGCGGTGCTTGCCACCTGCTACCGGGCGCAGTGCCTGCGCACTGCAGCGGCGTTTGCCGAGCATATGGGGCTGCCTGACGGCCAGTGGTCGGTGTCGTTCCAGTCTCGACTGGGACGTGCCAAGTGGATCGAGCCCTACACCGAGGCGCGCCTGGACGAGTTGGCCAAGGCCGGCGTGAAGAAACTGTTGGTGATGTGCCCGGCGTTCGTCGCCGACTGCATCGAGACCCTGGAAGAGATTGGTGACCGTGGGCGCGAGCAGTTCATCGAGGCGGGGGGGGAGGAGTTGGTGCTGGTGCCGTGCCTGAACGATGAGCCGCAGTGGGCGGTGGCGCTGAACAAGCTCTGCGAGCGAGCTCCGTTGGCCCCATAGGCCTTTGTGGCGAGCGGGCTTGCCCGCGTTGGGCGCGAAGCGGCCCCGAATGTGTGGTTTCAGGTTTTCGGGGTGTCCGGTTTTACGGCGGCTTTGCCGCCGAGCGCGGGCAAGCCCACTCGCCACAGGCCCGCTCGCCACAAGGGGGGGCTCGTGGCGAGCGGTAGCGATTACACCAGCGGTTCGTCGCCCTTTTTCTTCCAGCCGTCATTACCTGGCAGGATCAGGTTCAGCGCGATCGCGACGACGGCGCACAGGGCGATGCCCTTGAGGCCGAAATCGTCGGGACCGGTGCCGCTACCGACCAGCACGCCGCCGATACCGAATACCAGCGTGACCGAAACGATCACCAGGTTGCGTGCTTCGCCCAGATCGATCTTGTGGCGAATCAGGGTGTTCATGCCCACCGCCGCGATCGAGCCGAACAACAGGCACAGGATTCCGCCCATCACCGGTACCGGAATGCTCTGCAGCAGCGCGCCGAACTTGCCGATGAATGCCAGGCTGATGGCAAACACCGCCGCCCAGGTCATGATCTTCGGGTTGTAGTTCTTGGTCAGCATCACCGCGCCGGTCACTTCGGCGTAGGTGGTGTTGGGCGGGCCGCCGAACAGGCCGGCTGCCGTAGTGGCGATGCCGTCACCCAGCAGGGTGCGATGCAGGCCGGGTTTTTTCAGGTAGTCACGACCGGTCACGCTGCCGACCGCGATCACCCCACCGATATGCTCGATGGCCGGAGCCAGGGCGACCGGGACAATGAACAGGATCGCCTGCCAGTTGAACTCCGGTGCGGTGAAGTGTGGCAGGGCCAGCCAGGGCGCTGCGGCGATCTTCGCGGTGTCGACCACGCCGAAGTAGAACGACAGGGCGAAGCCTACCAGTACACCGGAAATGATCGGTACCAGGCGGAAAATCCCCTTGCCGAACACCGCGACGATCAGGGTGGTGAGCAGGGCCGGCATGGAAATCAGCATCGCCGTGCGATAGGGAATCAGTTCGCTACCGTCGCCGGCCTTGCCCATCGCCATGTTCGCGGCAATCGGCGCCATGGCCAGGCCGATGGAGATGACCACCGGACCGATCACCACGGGCGGCAGCAGGCGGTCGATGAAACCGGTACCCTTGATCTTCACCGCCAGGCCCAGGAAGGTGTAGACGAAACCTGCCGCCATCACGCCGCCCATGGTCGCGGCGAGGCCGAACTGGCCCTTGGCGAGAATGATCGGGGTGATGAAGGCAAAGCTCGACGCCAGGAACACTGGCACCTGGCGGCCAGTGACCAGCTGGAACAGCAGAGTCCCAAGGCCCGCCGTGAACAGCGCAACGTTCGGGTCCAGGCCGGTGATCAGCGGCATCAGCACCAGTGCGCCAAAAGCTACGAAGAGCATCTGCGCGCCGGACAGCACCGTGCGCCAGAGCGGGTCGTTGAACTCATCCTGCATGTTCAGGCGTCCTTCTGTTTGGTGCCGAAGATCTTGTCACCGGCATCGCCCAGGCCTGGGATGATGTAGCCATGTTCGTTCAGTTTCTGATCGACGGACGCGGTGTAGATGGTCACGTCCGGGTGGGCCTTCTCGACCACGGCGATACCTTCCGGCGCGGCGACCAGCACCATGGCGCAGATGTCCTTGCAGCCGGCTTTCTTCAACAGGTCGATAGTGGCGACCATCGAACCACCGGTGGCGAGCATCGGGTCGATGATCATCGCCAGGCGCTCGTCGATTTCCGGTACCAGTTTTTCCAGGTAGGTATGGGCTTCGAGGGTTTCCTCGTTGCGGGCAACGCCCACGGCGCTGACCTTGGCGCCCGGAATCAGGCTGAGCACGCCTTCGAGCATGCCGATACCGGCACGCAGGATCGGCACTACGGTAATTTTCTTACCGGCGATTTTCTCGACTTGTACGGTGCCGCACCAGCCTTCGATGTCATAGGCTTCGAGGGGTAGATCCTTGGTTGCTTCATAGGTCAGCAACGCTCCGACTTCCTGGGCAAGCTCACGGAAGTTCTTCGTGCTAATGTCTGCGCGGCGCATAAGGCCGAGCTTGTGACGGATCAGCGGATGGCGGATCTCACGGATGGGCATAGGGAAAGGCTCCGACGGCGGGCAAAAAAACCGGCCTAGATTAATCTATCCGGGGTTTATGTCCTATAGACCCGTAGTACGTTAGTCCAGAAACGCTTGATCTGACCTGCGCGGGTGCGTACCTTTGCCCGCTTTTCTTGCGCAGCCCCCTGCGCAAGTTCCATTTGAGCACCTTTTGGAGAGCGCCATGTCCGCTGATCTCGAGCATATCCGTCAAGTCATGCGCGAAGCCGACTGCCTGTACACCAACGCTGAAGTCGAGGCGGCTATCGCCCGCGTCGGCGCCCAGATCAATGCCGAACTGGCCGAGCGCAACCCGGTGGTGTTCTGCGTGATGAACGGCGGCCTGATCTTCTCCGGCAAACTGCTGACCCACCTCGACTTCCCGCTGGAAGCGTCCTACCTCCATGCGACTCGCTATCGCAACGAGACCAGCGGCGGCGAACTGTTCTGGAAGGCCAAGCCGGAAGTTTCGTTCATCGACCGTGACGTGCTGATCATCGACGACATTCTCGACGAGGGGCATACCCTGGGTGCGATCATTGACTTCTGCAAGCACGCCGGTGCCCGCCAGGTGCACACCGCCGTGCTGATCGACAAGGAACACGACCGCAAGGCCCGTCCGGACCTCAAGGCCGACTACGTTGGCCTGCCGTGCATCGACCGCTACATCTTCGGTTATGGCATGGACTACAAGGGTTACTGGCGCAACGCCGCCGGTATTTTTGCCGTCAAGGGCATGTAACCCATGGCCGCGCCCAGCTTTCTCGACTCGGCGTTGTTCGCCGACCTGGCCGCGAAAGCTGCGGCCAGCCCTCGTGGGCGTACGCACCACAACTTCCACGAGATGGACGAGCCGTGCCACCGCATGGCCGTCGGCCTGCAGCCGAGCACCTATGTGCCGCCCCACCGGCACCTGAGCGCGGACAAGGCGGAAACCCTGCTGGTGCTGCGCGGTAGCCTGGGCCTGCTGGTGTTCGACGAGGCTGGTCAGGTAGTTGCTCGGCGCGTCCTGCAGGCGGGCGGCGAGTGCCCGGCGGTGGACCTGCCGGCCGGGGTGTTCCACGGTCTGGTGGTGCTTGAGCCCGATACCGTGATGTTCGAGTGCAAGGCCGGTCCGTATCGTCCGGTGGGCGAGGGCGAGATGGCCGCATGGGCTCCGCGTGAAGGCGATGCCGGCGTGGCCGAGTATCAGGCCTGGATGCGTGCGCAGTTCGACTGACGTATGCGCAGAACGGCCGGCTTTGCCGTATCATTAGCCTCCTAACGACAGGCAACGGGTTCTCAGGGCATGCTGGCCATCTTTCTCGGTACATTGACCATCACCGCGCCGGTCTTCGCCATGTTGTTCCTCGGCGTGGCGCTCAAGCGCGTGGGTTGGATCAACGACAACTTCATCCACACCGCTTCGGCACTGGTGTTCAATGTCACCATGCCGGCGTTGCTGTTCCTCGGGATTCTTCACGCCGACTTGCATTCGGCGCTCAAGCCTGCGGTGCTGGGCTATTTTGTCGTCGCGACCCTGGTGACCTTTGCCGGCGCCTGGGGTTGGGCGATCTGGCGTTGTCCCCGGGAGGACCGCGGGATCTACACCCAGGGAGCCTTTCGCGGCAACAACGGGGTGATTGGCCTGGCCCTGGCGGCGAGCATGTATGGTGACTATGGGATTTCCCTGGGGGCGATCCTCGCTGCGCTGGTGATCCTGTTCTACAACACCCTGTCGACTATCGTCCTGGCGGTCTATAGCCCGGTGATCAAGTCCGATCCGTGGAGCATCTGCAAAAGCGTGTTGAGCAACCCGCTGATCATCAGCGTGATTGCGGCGGCGCCCTTTGCCTATTTCCAGATCGGCCTGCCGGGTTGGCTGGAGACTTCCGGCAACTACCTGGCGCAGATGACCTTGCCGCTGGCGCTGATCTGCATTGGCGGCACCTTGTCCCTGGCGGCGTTGCGCAAGAGTGGCGACATGGCGCTGAGTGCCAGCCTGGTGAAGATGGTCGGCATGCCGCTGTTCTCCACGCTGGGTGCCTGGCTCTGTGGTTTTCGCGGTGCGGAGCTGGGGATTCTGTTTCTCTACTTCGCCAGCCCGACGGCGGCGGCCAGTTTTGTCATGGCCCGCGCCGCCAACGGCAACCACGAACTGGCAGCCGCCATCATCGTGATCACCACGCTGATGGCGGCGGTCACGACGAACATCGGGATCTTTGTGCTGCAGTGGGGCGGCTGGATCTGAGCCGGTCTGCTGGTGAGCCGGCGAGGTGGCGAGCGGGCTTGCCCGCGCTGGGGTGCGAAGCAGCCCTGAAACCAGCCGACGCGGTGTGCCAGCCAAGACGGCGTCGCAGTGTCTGCGGCTGCTTCGCAGCCGAGCGCGGGCAAGCCCGCTCGCCACAGGTAGCCACAGCTGTAGTCAGAGGAGGCCGCAGGTAGCCACAGCTGGGGTCAGCTGAAGCCGCAGGTAGCCACAGCTGGAGTCAGAGGAGGCCACAGGTGGTCACAGCTACAGCTACAGGAAGCCAAAGCCACATGATGTCTTTCGGTCAGTCGGCTTTCTGATAGGTGTCGATGACTTCCTGGGCGGCACGGAACGCGTCGATCGCCGCCGGCACGCCGGCATACACCGCGCAATGCAACAGGGCCTCGCGGATTTCCTCGACGGTGCAACCGTTGTTCAGGGCGCCGCGGACGTGGCCCTTGAGTTCCTGCGGGCACTTGAGGGCGGTGAGCGCGGCCAGGGTAATCAGGCTGCGGGTCTTGAGCGGCAGTCCGTCGCGATTCCACACGCTGCCCCAGGCATGTTCGTTGACGAAGTCCTGCAGCGGCTGGCTGAATTCGGTGGCATTGCCCAGGGCACGGTCGACGAACGCATCGCCCATGACCTGGCGGCGCATCTCGACTCCGGGTTTTTTCTGATCGGTCATTGCGTTAGCTCCTAGGAATGTTGGCGGCGCCAGGCTCGCAGCGTACTGAAAAGCAGATACGCCAACAGCGCCGGCAGTATGAAGAACAGCATCAGGTGTTCCAGGCGCACCGCCATCGGCATGCCGGTGGTGAACCACACCACGTGTAGCCCGTAGGCCAGGTACAGACCCAGAAACAGCAGGCCTTCGGCGCGAGTGATGCGATAACCGGAGTAGAACACCGGCCAGCACAGTACCGCGACGCCGAGCATCACTGGCAGGTCGAACGATAGCGCGTTGGGGGAGACCGATAGCGGCTCCGGGGCGACCAGCGCGGTCACGCCGAGCACGCCCAGCAGGTTGAACAGGTTGCCGCCGATCACGTTACCGACGGCGATATCCCGCTGGCCGCGCAGGGCCGCGATCAGTGACGTGGCCAACTGTGGCAGTGAGGTGCCGACCGCGACCACGGTCAGGCCAATGATGCGCTCCGACAGTCCCAGTTCGGTCGCGACATCCACGGCGGCGTCGAGCAGCAAGTGGCCGGCGAGGGCCAGCAGGGCCAGGCCCAGCAACATCCAGCACACACTGCTGATCCACGGTGCGCGCAGGCGCTGCGGGTGCTCGGTGGACGGATGAGTCGACTGGCCGTGCTGCGAGGTGCGCAGCAGCAATCCCAGGTACAGCGCAAAGATCACCAGCATCAGTACGCCATCGAAGCGGCTCAGCTCTTCATTGAGGGCCAGGCCGAAGACCAGCAGGCTGGCGACGATCATCAGCGGGATATCCAGGCGCACCAGCTGTCGCGATACCCGCAGCGGGATGATCAGCGCCGAGAGGCCGAGGGTGACCAGGGTATTGAAGATATTGCCGCCGATCACGCTGCCGACGGCGATGTCGGCGTTTTCCTGGATGGCCGCCTGCAGGCTGACGGCCATTTGCGGGGCACTGCTGCCGAAGGCCACGATGGTCAGGCCGATCAGCAGCGACCGCACCCGCAGGCTCGCGGCCAGGCGCACGGCTGCACGCACCAGCAGTTCGGCGCCGATGACCAGCAGTAGCAGGCCGCCCAGCAGTTGCAGCAGGCTAAGGATCGGTAGATGGGTCAATCCGAAAATGGTGGGGCTCCCCGGAGTCAGTCGCTGAGGCTTTGCACGCGCACGCGCGCGGTACCGCTTTGTAGCATGCCCAACTGTTCGGCGGCTTGTCGGGAAACATCGATCAGGCGCCCACGGGTATGCGGGCCGCGATCATTGATACGGACCACGACGCTGCGGTCGTTGGCGAGGTTGGTGACTTTTACCCGGGTGCCGAAGGGCAGTTGGCGATGGGCGGCGGTCAGGCCGTTCTGGTTGAAGGGTTCGCCGCTGGCGGTGCGCTTGCCGTGGTGCTGGCGACCATAATAGGAGGCGGTGCCGGTCTCATCGTAGCCGCGCGGGTCGATATCGTGAGTGGCGCAACCGGCCAGCAGGCTGAGGAAGGCAAGGGCGGCGAGCAGGCGTCTCATCAGGTGTCCTCGGTGGAGCTAAGATTGCGCATCTGTGGCGAGGGGGCTTGCCCCCGTTCGGCTGCGTAGCAGTCGTAAAACCAGGCAGCTCATCTCTCCTGAGGCTCTGAGTGTGCTGGTTTCAGGGCCGCTTCGCTGCCCAACGGGGGCAAGCCCCTCTCCACAAGGGGCCTGTACCGTTGGGTGCTATCAGCCTTCGAGCTTGCTTTTCAGCAGTTCGTTCACCTGTTGCGGGTTGGCCTTGCCCTTGGAGGCCTTCATCGCCTGGCCGACGAAGAATCCGAACATCTTGCCGCGCTTGGCTTCGTCCGCCGCCCGGTACTGCTCGACCTGCTCGGCGTTGGCCGCCAGCACTTCGTCCAGCACCTTCTCGATTGCACTGCTGTCGGTCACCTGTTTCAGGCCGCGGGCCTCGATCACCTGGTCGGCGCTGCCTTCACCGTTGGCCATGGCCTCGAACACGGTCTTGGCGATCTTGCCGGAAATGGTGTTGTCCTTGATCCGCAGCAGCATGCCGCCCAGTTGCTCGGCGGTGACCGGCGCCTGGTCGATTTCCACGCCCAGCTTGTTCAGCAGGCTGCCCAGTTCGACCATGACCCAGTTGGCTGCCAGCTTGGCGTCGGCGCTGATGGCGACTACCTGTTCGAAGTACTCCGCCTGCTCGCGGCTCGACGCCAGGACGCTGGCGTCGTACAGCGACAGGTTGTATTGCGACTGGAAGCGCTCGCGTTTCTGCGGTGGCAGTTCCGGCAGGTTGGCGCGTACCTCATCCAGGAACGAGTTCTCGATGACCACCGGCAGCAGGTCCGGATCGGGGAAGTAACGGTAGTCGTTGGCTTCCTCCTTGCTGCGCATGGCGCGGGTCTCGTCCTTGTTCGGGTCGTACAGGCGGGTTTGCTGGATAACCTTGCCGCCGTCCTCGATCAGCTCGATCTGGCGCTGTATTTCGCTGTTGATCGCCTTTTCGATGAAACGGAACGAGTTGACGTTCTTGATCTCGCAGCGGGTGCCGAACTCGACCTGGCCCTTGGGGCGTACCGAAACGTTGCAGTCGCAGCGCAGCGAACCTTCGGCCATGTTGCCGTCGCAGATACCCAGGTAACGCACCAGGGCGTGGATCGCCTTGACGTAGGCCACGGCTTCCTTGGCGCTGCGCATGTCCGGTTCGGAAACGATTTCCAGCAGCGGCGTGCCGGCACGGTTCAGGTCCACGCCGGTGAAACCGCCGAGGTCTTCGTGCAGGCTCTTGCCGGCATCTTCTTCCAGGTGCGCGCGGGTAATGCCGATGCGCTTGACCGTGCCGTCTTCCAGGGTGATGTCCAGGTGGCCCTTGCCGACGATCGGCAGTTCCATCTGGCTGATCTGGTAGCCCTTGGGCAGGTCCGGATAGAAGTAGTTCTTGCGGGCGAACACGTTGTGCTGGCCGATCTCGGCGTCGATCGCCAGGCCGAACTTCACCGCCATGTGCACCGCTTCCTGGTTCAGCACCGGCAGTACGCCGGGCATGCCCAGGTCAACCAGGCTGGCCTGGGTGTTGGCTTCGGAGCCGAAGGTGGTCGAGCTGCCGGAGAAAATCTTCGATTGGGTGGCGAGCTGGGTATGAATCTCCAGCCCGATCACGACTTCCCATTGCATGGTGTTTTCCTCGAAATCTTTCCAGGGGACTTTTGAAGCGTTACGAGCGAAGGTAGGGCAAGGCGAAAGCTGACGAGTAAGCGGAGTTGACATTGGTCAATGAGCATTACGAGTCAGCTTTCAACGCAGCCATACCGAGCGCAGTAGCTTCAAAACCCCTGGGGGGTGCGGGTGTGCCAGTCAGTGTTCAACTGATACTGGTGCGCAACGTTGAGCAAGCGGCCTTCCTGGAAATACGGGGCAAGCAATTGCACGCCGACCGGCAAACCGTCGACGAAGCCCGCTGGCATGGACAAGCCCGGCAGGCCCGCGAGGTTGGCGGTGATGGTGTAGAAGTCTTCCAGGTACTCGGCAACCGGATCGTTGTTCTTGGCGCCGATCTTCCAGGCCGGGTTGGGCGTGGTCGGGCCGAGAATCACGTCGACTTCCTTGAAGGCGTTCATGAAGTCGTTCTTGATCAGGCGGCGGATTTTCTGCGCCTTGAGGTAGTAGGCGTCGTAGTAGCCAGCCGACAGGGCGTAGGTACCGACCATGATCCGGCGCTGCACTTCGGCACCGAAGCCTTCGCGACGGGAGCGCTTGTACAGGTCGGTGAGGTCCGCCGGGTTCTCGCAGCGATGGCCGAAGCGCACGCCGTCGAAACGCGACAGGTTGGAAGAGGCTTCGGCCGGAGCGATTACATAATAGGCAGGGATCGCGTGCTGGTTGTTCGGCAGGCTGATTTCCTTGATCACCGCGCCGAGTTTTTCCAGCTCCTTGACGCTGTTGTGCACCAGCTCGGCGATACGCGGGTCGAGACCGGCGCTGAAGTATTCCTTCGGTACGCCGATGCGCAGGCCCTGCAGCGAGTCGTTCAGGCTGGCGCTGTAGTCCGGCACCGGCTCATCGATACTGGTAGAGTCCTGCGGGTCGAAACCAGCCATGCCCTGCAGCAGCAGCGCGCAGTCTTCGGCGGTGCGGGCCAGCGGGCCACCCTGGTCGAGGCTGGAGGCGTAGGCGATCATGCCCCAGCGCGAGACGCGGCCGTAGGTTGGCTTGAGGCCGGTGAGGTTGGTGAATGCCGCCGGCTGGCGGATCGAGCCGCCGGTGTCGGTCGCGGTGGCCGCAGGGAGCAGGCGCGCGGCAACGGCCGCGGCCGAACCGCCGGACGATCCGCCGGGCACGTGCTCCAGGTTCCACGGGTTCTTCACCTTGCCGTAGTAGCTCGACTCGTTGGCCGAACCCATGGCGAATTCGTCCATGTTGGTCTTGCCGAGGGTCACTGCGCCGGCGGCGGCGAGCTTGGCAACCACGGTGGCGTCGTAGGGCGCCTTGAAGTTGTCGAGCATCTTCGAGCCGCAACTGGTGCGTACACCCTGGGTGCAGAACAGGTCCTTGTGGCCGATCGGCGCGCCGAGCAGGGCACCGCTTTCGCCATTGGCGCGACGCACGTCGGCAGCCTTGGCCTGTTGCAGGGCCAGTTCCTCGGTTAGGCTGATGAAGCTGTTGACCTGCGGGTCGAGCTGGGCGATACGCGCCAGCAGGGTACGGGTCAGTTCTTCGGCGGAAAACTTCTTGTCGGCGAGTCCGCGGGCGATCTCGGCCAGAGTCATTTGATGCATTGCAGGCTCTTTCCCTTTAGTCGATGACTTTCGGAACCAGGTACAGGCCGTTTTCGACCGCTGGTGCGATGGACTGATAGGCCTCGCGGTTATTGCGCTCGGTCACGGCGTCGACGCGCAGGCGCTGGCTCGCTTCCAGAGGGTGGGCAAGGGGTTCGATACCATCGGTATCGACAGCCTGCATCTGGTCGACCAGACCCAGGATGCTGTTCAGAGCTTCAGTGGTGCGTGGAATATCGTCTACGACCAGGTCCAGGCGGGCCAGGTGAGCGATCTTTTCCACGTCGGAGCGATCAAGCGCCATGGGAATCTCCAGTGGAAAACAAAACGGAAGCTGTCCGTGTGTTAGATTGGCGGAACACTACCGCATTTCTACGGTCACATGGCCGCGATTGTATGGGATGGTGCTCGGAAAAACGCCTAATTTAACATATTGGCGCCTTGCCCAAAATCCCCGTCGTTGTTAGAGTTTGCCGCACTTTTTTACCCACGCGTTGCCCAGGGTCCCTTTCCAATGTTCAAGAAACTGCGTGGCATGTTTTCCAGCGATCTTTCCATCGACCTGGGTACAGCCAACACCCTTATTTACGTGCGCGAGCGCGGTATCGTCCTGAATGAGCCATCGGTTGTTGCGATTCGCACCCATGGCAACCAGAAAAGTGTCGTAGCCGTCGGTACCGAAGCCAAGCGCATGCTCGGTCGTACGCCGGGCAATATTGCCGCCATTCGTCCGATGAAGGACGGTGTGATCGCCGATTTCAGCGTCTGCGAGAAGATGCTGCAGTACTTCATCAACAAGGTTCACGAAAACAGCTTCCTGCAGCCAAGCCCTCGCGTGCTGATCTGCGTTCCTTGCAAGTCGACCCAGGTCGAGCGTCGTGCCATCCGTGAATCGGCCCTGGGCGCCGGTGCTCGTGAAGTGTTCCTGATCGAGGAACCGATGGCTGCAGCGATCGGTGCCGGCCTGCCGGTCGAGGAAGCCCGTGGCTCGATGGTCGTCGATATCGGTGGCGGTACCACTGAAATCGCACTGATTTCCCTGAATGGCGTGGTTTACGCCGAATCCGTACGTGTCGGCGGCGACCGCTTCGACGAAGCGATCATCACCTACGTGCGTCGCAACTACGGCAGCCTGATCGGTGAGTCCACCGCCGAGCGCATCAAGCAGGAAATCGGTACTGCCTATCCGGGCGGCGAAGTCCGTGAAGTCGACGTGCGCGGTCGTAACCTGGCCGAAGGTGTACCACGTGCCTTCACTCTCAACTCCAACGAAGTGCTCGAAGCCCTGCAGGAATCCCTGGCGACCATCGTCCAGGCGGTCAAGAGCGCCCTGGAGCAGTCGCCTCCGGAACTGGCTTCGGACATCGCCGAGCGTGGCCTGGTGCTGACCGGTGGTGGTGCACTGCTGCGTGACCTCGACAAGCTGCTGGCCCAGGAAACCGGCTTGCCGGTGATCGTTGCCGAAGACCCGCTGACTTGCGTGGCTCGCGGCGGTGGTCGTGCCCTGGAAATGATGGACAAGCACACCATGGACCTGCTCTCCAGCGAGTGAGTTCGCTGGCAGGCGCTATGACGGTCCGTTCACAGGCAGCACTTTGCAGTGCTGCCTGTTGCGTTTATCTTCTGTCAATCTGCATCCAGGCCGGTTTGATGCCGTATGAATAAAATATCTATTTGCCTGGGAGGAGCGGCTCATTAAACCGCTTTTCGCCAAAGGCCCCTCATTGGGCGTGCGCCTGCTGGTGCTGGTCGTGCTATCGGTTGCACTGATGGTGGTCGATGCCCGCTTCACGGTGCTCAAGCCGATCCGCAGCCAGGCCTCGCTGGTGCTGATGCAATCGTACTGGATCACCGACCTGCCGCAACGACTGTGGCAAGGCGTGGCCAGCCAGTTCGGCAGCCGCACCGAGCTGGTCGCCGAGAACGAGAAACTCCAGACCGAGAACCTCCTGCTCCAGGGCCGCCTGCAAAAACTGGCCGCCCTGACCGAGCAGAACGTACGCCTGCGCGAGTTGCTGAACTCCTCGGCGCTGGTCAACGAAAAGGTCGAAGTCGCCGAGTTGATCGGTATGGACCCCAACCCTTTCACCCATCGCATCATCATCAACAAGGGTGAGCGCGATGGCGTGGTGCTCGGCCAGCCGGTGCTCGATGCCCGCGGCCTGATGGGCCAGGTGGTCGAGTTGATGCCGTACACCTCTCGCGTGCTGCTGCTGACCGATACCACCCACAGCATTCCGGTGCAGGTCAACCGTAACGGCCTGCGGGCGATTGCCAGCGGTACCGGCAACCCCGAGCGCCTGGAGTTGCGCCATGTCGCCGACACCGCCGATATCAAGGAAGGCGACCTGCTGGTCAGCTCCGGCCTCGGCCAGCGTTTCCCGGCCGGTTACCCGGTGGCAACGGTCAAGGAGGTGATCCATGACTCCGGCCAGCCGTTCGCGATTGTCCGCGCCGTGCCGACTGCTGCCTTGAACCGTAGTCGCTACCTGTTGCTGGTGTTCAGCGACAGCCGCACGCCGGAAGAACGCGCCAACGAGGCGGCCCAGGCCCAGGAGGCCGACAAGCAGGGTGACGGTGCCGCGGTCGTTCCGGCGACGGTGCCGAAGCCGGCTGCAACTCCGGCTACTCCGGCAGCCACGGCTCCGGCAGCCAAGCCTGTGGCCCATGGCACCACCAATGCGACCCCGGCCCACGGCACGACCAACAGCACTCCGGCAGCCAGGCCGACCAACGCCAAGCCCGCGGCCAAGCCCGCGGCCAAGCCAGCCAGCAAACCGCCGGCGGCCACCCAGCGGCAGGAGGAATGATGGCAGGCGCTACTCTTTCGCGTAATGGCTGGATTGTCTGGCTGACCTTTGTGATCGGTCTGCTGCTTAGCGTCTCGCCGTTGCCGCAGTTCATGGAAATCCTGCGTCCGCTATGGCTGGCGCTGTTGCTGGCGTTCTGGTCGTTGTACCTGCCGCACAAGATCGGCATGGTCACCGCCTTCCTGCTCGGCCTGGCCGAAGACGTGCTCTACGGCACCCTGCTGGGGCAGAGCGCGCTGATCCTGACGCTGATCACCTTCCTGGTGTTGTCACTGCAGCAACGGTTGCGCATGTTCCCGATGTGGCAGCAGAGCCTGGTGATCCTGGTGATCTTCGGCCTGGCGCAGTTGGTCCAGCTGTGGCTGAGTGCCCTGACCGGGAACCGCCAGCCGACCCTGGCGCTGGTCCTGCCGGCCCTGGTCAGTGCGTTGCTCTGGCCCTGGGTAAGCTTCGGCCTGCGCGGCCTGCGCCGACGCTACAAGATCAACTGATTGAATCGTCGGCCATTTCCCGGTGCCAGATGATCTGGACGAAGAGTCCTGACAAGGAGATGTCTTGATGAACCCGCTCTACCTGGCCTCCGGCTCGCCGCGTCGGCGTGAACTGCTGACCCAGATCGGCGTGCCCTTCACCGCGATCAGCGCGGACATCGACGAAACTCCCCTGGCCGATGAGTCCCCGGTGGCCTATGTCGAGCGCCTGGCGCGTGGCAAGGCGGCGGCTGGCCGGGCGACACTGGGTCAGCTCACGGCGGCCTGCGTGCTGGGCGCCGATACTGCGGTGGTTCTCGATGGACGAATCCTCGGCAAACCGCTGGACGAGGCCGATGCAGTCGCCACGCTGCTGGCGCTGTCGGGGCGCGAACACGAAGTGCTGACGGCTATTGCCGTGCTCGGGGGGGAACGCTGCGAGTCACGGGTGGTTCGTAGTCTCGTGAAATTTCGTACTATCAAGGTAGAAGAGGCATATGCCTACTGGTCCAGCGGGGAGCCCCGGGACAAGGCCGGCAGTTACGCCATTCAAGGCCTGGCGGCGGTTTTCGTGGAAAGCCTGAACGGTAGCTATTCGGGGGTTGTCGGTTTGCCTGTGTGCGAAACCGCAGAACTGCTCGGCCTTTTCGACATACCCTGTTGGCAGAACCTTATCGTGCGCTGATCGCCGCACCCCAGTGAACGGCAATAATTGTGAACACGCCTGAACGAGACGCAGCCATGAGTGAAGAGATCCTGATCAACATCACGCCGATGGAATCGCGCGTGGCGGTGGTAGAGAACGGTGTGTTGCAAGAGGTACATGTCGAACGTACGCAGAAACGCGGCATCGTCGGCAATATCTACAAGGGCAAGGTGGTCCGGGTGTTGCCGGGCATGCAGGCGGCGTTCGTCGATATCGGCCTGGACCGGGCGGCCTTTATCCACGCCTCGGAAATCTCCATGCGCGAGGGCCCGGCGGTGGAAAGCATCAGCGCGCTGGTTCACGAGGGGCAGAGCCTGGTGGTGCAGGTCACCAAGGACCCGATCGGCACCAAGGGCGCCCGCCTGACCACGCAACTGTCGATTCCCTCGCGTTACCTGGTGTACATGCCGCGTACCGCGCATGTCGGTATTTCGTTGAAGATCGAAGAGGAAGCCGAGCGTGATCGCCTGAAAAAGGTGGTCAGCGACTGCGTCGCCCAGGAAGGCATCAAGGAGGCCGGTGGGTTTATCCTGCGCACGGCCGCCGAGGGTGCCGGGGCCGACGAGATCATGATGGACATCCGCTACCTGCGGCGGCTCTGGGACCAGATCGGCGCTCAGATCAAGACCATTGGCGCGCCGAATGTCATCTATGAAGATCTCGGCCTGGCATTGCGTACCCTGCGCGACCTGGTCAGCCCCAAGATCGAGAAGATCCGGATCGATTCCCGGGAAACCTTCCAGAAAACCACGCAGTTCGTTGCCGAGCTGATGCCGGAAATCGCCGATCGCCTGGAACACTACCCGGGCGAGCGGCCTATTTTCGACCTGTATGGCGTCGAGGATGAAATCCAGAAGGCGCTGGAGCGCAAGGTGCCGCTCAAGTCCGGTGGCTACCTGGTGGTCGATCCGGCGGAAGCCATGACCACCATCGACGTCAATACCGGGGCGTTCGTCGGGCATCGCAACCTCGAGGAAACCATTTTCAAGACCAACCTCGAGGCGGCCACCGCGATTGCCCGCCAACTGCGCCTGCGCAACCTGGGCGGGATCATCATCATCGACTTCATCGACATGGAGGACGAGGAGCATCAGCGCCAGGTTTTGCGAACCCTGGAGAAACAGCTGGAGCGTGATCACGCCAAGACCAACATAATCGGCATCACCGAGCTTGGACTGGTGCAGATGACCCGCAAGCGCACCCGCGAGAGTCTCGAGCAGGTGCTGTGCGAACCGTGCAGCAGTTGCCAGGGGCGCGGCAAGCTGAAGACTCCGGAGACGATTTGCTACGAGATTTTTCGGGAAATCCTTCGTGAGGCCCGTGCCTACCAGGCCGAAGGCTATAGAGTGTTGGCCAACCAGAAAGTCGTTGACCGCCTGCTGGACGAAGAGTCGGGCAATGTCGCCGAGCTGGAGACTTTCATTGGTCGCACCATCCGTTTTCAGGTCGAGACCATGTATTCCCAGGAACAATATGACGTGGTGCTGCTCTGATTTCCTGTTCCGCAGATCTGTCTTGCGCACCGGCTGACGCTGGCCTTTTCATCGAATCCTGCCTGGGGGGCCACTGACATGGAGCGTTTGCCGCGCTTTGTTGCCGCGTTGACCCGCTGGGGCCTGAACATCTGTGCGCTACTGTTGGTGTTGCTGGCGTTGTACGTCAGCCTGGGTCGGCAACTGGTGCCGTTGGTGGCCGAGTACCGTGCCGACGTCGAAGCCAAGGCGCAGGCGGCGCTGGGCATGCCGTTGTCCATCGGCAGCCTGGAAGGGCACTGGAGCGGGTTGGCACCGGTGCTGTCGGCCCACGATGTGATGGTCGGTGCCGGTGATTCGGCCCTGCGCCTGGATCATGTGCAGGTCATCCCGGATATCCGTGCCAGCCTGCTGGCCCGTGAACTGCGTATCGGTCATCTCGAACTCGACGGACTGAAACTCAACCTCAAGCAGGGCGAGGACGGGCAATGGGCTCTCGAGGGCCTGCCTCGCCAGGCTGATGACCAACCGCTGGACCCCGAACAATTGCTCAAGCGCTTGCAGGCGGTCGAGCAATTGTCGGTGCTGAACAGTCAGTTGACGCTGGAGCCGTACGGTGAGTCGCCGCTGACGCTGACCTATGTCGGCCTGAATCTGCGCGCCGGCCCCAATCGCCAGCGCCTCGACCTGCGCCTGACCCTGCCCGATGGCCAGCCGGTTGCCCTGAACCTGGTCACTCGCATGCGCCCCAGTGAATGGCGCAAGGCTTCCGCAGAAGCCTACCTGAGCCTGCCGCAGAGTGACTGGGCGCGCTGGTTGCCGGCAGGCCTGAGCGGCAAATGGAAACTCGCCGAACTCAAGGCCGGTGGCGAGTTCTGGCTGAAGTGGGCTGATGGCACGGTGCAGAGTGCCGTGGTGCGGCTCAATGCCCCGCAGTTTCGCGGTGGTTATGCGGATCGCAAGCCGACGAAGATCGAGAACCTTGCGCTCAACGCCTATCTGCATCGCAATGAGCAGGGCTTCAACCTGCTGCTTGATTCGCTGGCGATGAATCTGGGGCAAACCCGTTGGGAGTCCCATCTGCAAGTGCAACAGAGTGTGGCGACCGACAAGACGGGAGAGTTGTGGCACGTGCAGGCCGACCGCCTCGACCTGACACCGATCACGCCGCTGCTGGACAGCCTGGCGCCGCTGCCGGATGGGCTGGCTACCGTGATCGATCACCTGAAGGTCACGGGTGCCTTGCGCAATGTGCTGCTCGATTACCGCCCGCAGGAAACCGGCGATCGTCGTGTGAGCTTCGAAGCCAACCTGGAACGCGTCGGCTTTGACGCCTATCACGGCGCGCCAGCAGCGCGGAACGTGACCGGCAGTATCAGTGGTGACCTCGGCCACGGCGAGCTGCGCATGGACAGCAAGGACTTCTCGCTGTTCCTCTATCCGATTTTCAACAAGCCCTGGCAGTACCTCCAGGCCAATGCGCGGCTGACCTGGAAACTCGACCAGCAGGGGTTCACCCTGATCGCACCCTATATCAAGGTGCTGGGCGAGGAGGGCAAGATCGCCGCGGACTTCCTGATTCGCCTGCATTTTGCCCAGGAGCAGGAAGACTACATGGACCTGCGGGTCGGCCTGGTCGATGGTGATGGCCGTTTTACGCCGAAATACCTGCCAGCGGTGCTGAGTCCATCCCTGGATGAATGGTTGCGCACCGCGATTCTGCACGGCGCCGTCGACCAGGGTTTCTTCCAGTACCAGGGTTCACTGAATCACGATGCCATCGCCGCTGCGCGCAATATCAGCCTGTTCTTCAAGGTTCATGACGCCGAGCTGGCCTTCCAGCCGGGCTGGCCCCATGTCAGCAAAGTCAACGGTGATGTGTTCATCGAGGACAGCGGCGTGCGGATCAAGGCCAGCAAGGGCCAGTTGCTCGACACTCGGGTCAGTGACGTGATGGTCAACATTCCCCATTCGACCGCAGGCAAGGCCCCGCACCTGTTACTCGACGGCAACTTTGCCGGTGGCCTTGGCGATGGCCTGAAGATTCTTCAGGAGGCGCCGATCGGCACCGGCCCGACTTTTGCCGGATGGCAGGGCGAGGGCGACCTGCAGGGCAAGGTCAAGCTGGATGTTCCGTTGGAGAAAGGCGACGAGCCCAAGGTCCTGGTGGATTTCGCCACCGATCAGGCGCGCCTGAAACTGGCTGATCCGAACCTGGAGCTGACCCAACTCAAGGGCAACTTCCGTTTCGACAGCGATAAGGGCCTGAGTGGCGATGGCATCAGTGCCCAAGCCTTTGATCGACCGATCACCGCGCAGATCAGCGCCGATGGCAAACCTGGCAACCTCAGCACCCGAGTCATGGCCAAGGGCCAGGTGGCGATCAGGAAACTCACCGACTGGCTGGGCGTCAGCCAGCCGCTGCCGGTGTCTGGCGACCTGCCGTACCAGTTGCAGTTGAACCTCGACGGTGCCGACAGCCAGTTGATGATCAACTCCAACCTCAAGGGCGTTGCCGTCGACCTGCCCGCGCCCTTCGGCATGCCGGCCAGCCAGGGGCGTGACAGTGTGTTCCGCATGACCTTGCAAGGTGCCGAGCGACGCTACTGGTTCGACTATGGCGAGCTGGCGAACTTCACCTTCGCCGCGCCGGGCGGCAAGCTGGTGGAGGGGCGGGGTGAACTGTTCCTCGGCGATGGCGATGCGCAGTTGCCGACGATCAAGGGCTTGCGCGTGCGTGGCGTGCTTTCGGAGCTGGATCTGGAACCGTGGAAAGCGGTGGTGGATCGTTATGCCGGCCAGGATCCGGGCGGCAACGCGAAGCAATTGCTCAGCAGTGCGGACTTCAAGGTCGGCAAGCTCACCGGCTTTGGCACCCAGTTCGACCAGGTGAGCCTGCAGATGGCTCGCAGCGCCACGGCCTGGGGCCTGCTGATCGACAGCCAGCAGGCCAAGGGTAGCGTGACCCTGCCGGATGCCAAGGGGGCACCGATCGGCGTCAAGCTGGCCTACGTGCGATTGCCGGCGCCGGACCCGAGCGTAGTCGCCGACGAGAATGCGCCGGACCCGCTGGCTTCAGTGGACCCGCGGCAGATTCCGGCACTGGATATCGGTATCGATCAACTGTTCCAAGGGCAGGACCTGGTAGGCGCCTGGTCGCTGAAAGTGCGGCCGACACCGAAAGGCATTCAGCTCAACGACCTCAATCTCGGTCTCAAGGGCATGCAGTTGCAGGGCAACGGTGGCTGGGAAGGCGCGCCCGGCAGCAGTGGCAGTTGGATCAATGGCCGACTGGAAGGCAAGAACCTGGCCGATGTACTCAAGGCCTGGAGCTTCGCGCCGACCGTGACCAGCGAAGATTTCCATTTGGATGTCGATGGCCGCTGGCCTGGCTCGCCGGCCTGGGTCGGGCTCAAGCGTTTCTCTGGCAGCCTGGATGCGACCCTGCGCAAGGGGCAGTTCGTCGAGGTCGAGGGCGGCGCCCAGGCCCTGCGAGTGTTTGGCCTGCTGAACTTCAACTCCATCGGTCGGCGTCTGCGTCTGGACTTCTCCGATCTGCTCGGCAAGGGCCTGAGTTACGACCGGGTCAAGGGCGTGCTGGTGGCCAGTGATGGCGTGTACGTCACTCGCGAGCCCATCACCCTGACCGGCCCGTCGAGCAACCTGGAACTCAATGGTACCTTGGACATGGTCCGCGACCGGGTCGATGCCAAGCTGTTGGTAACCTTGCCGGTGACCAACAACCTGCCGATCGCCGCGTTGATCGTCGGAGCGCCAGCGATCGGGGGAGCGCTGTTCCTGATCGACAAACTGATCGGCGACCGCGTTGCGCGGTTTGCCAGCGTGAAGTACAGCGTCACCGGGCCGTGGAAAGAACCGAAAATCACCTTCGACAAGCCTTTTGAAAAATCCAAGTAGCGCCCCATGGAGTAGCATGGTGGCCGGTCTTCCAAGGAGTGCGCCATGACTTTATCCGTCATCCAGATGGTCAGCCAGGACGATGTGCTGGCCAATCTGACCCAGGCCCGCCGCCTGCTTGAGCGGGCCGCCGAAGGCGGCGCGCGGCTGGCCGTGTTGCCGGAAAACTTTGCCGCCATGGGCCGTCGCGACGCGGCGGCGATCGGTCGTGCCGAAGCGCTGGGCGAAGGCCCCATCCTGCCGTGGTTGAAACAGGTCGCCCGTGACCTCAGGTTATGGATTGTCGCCGGGACCTTGCCGTTGCCGCCGGTCGATCAGCCGGACGCCAAGGCCAACGCCTGCTCGCTGCTGGTCGATGACCAGGGCGAGACGGTTGCCCGTTACGACAAGGTGCACCTGTTCGATGTGGATGTGGCGGACAATCGGGGCCGTTATCGTGAATCCGATGACTATGCTCATGGTAGCCGGGTGGTGGTGGCGGATACGCCGGTGGGACGCCTGGGCCTGAGCGTGTGCTACGACCTGCGCTTTCCCGAGCTGTACAGCGAGCTGCGCCTGGCCGGTGCCGAATTGATCAGCGCACCTTCGGCCTTCACCGCGGTGACCGGCACGGCGCATTGGGAGGTGCTGATTCGCGCCCGTGCCATCGAGACCCAGTGCTACCTGCTGGCTGCAGCCCAGGGCGGTGTGCATCCCGGGCCGCGTGAGACCTTTGGCCATGCAGCGATCGTCGACCCGTGGGGAGCTATCGTCGCCGAACGTGATCAAGGCGAAGCGGTCCTGCTGGCCGAGCGCGACAGTAATGAACAGGCGTCCATCCGGGCGCGAATGCCGGTGGCGAACCATCGGCGCTTTTTTTCGCAGGGCGCACAGCGACCTGCCTCGAAATGACGAAATAAGGCGCGAAACCTATGAGCGAGTTGTTGTCCTCAGTCAGCGAACACCTGTTGGCGCCGGGTGGCGTGACCATCGAAAACCTCCAATCGGTCCTGGGGGATCTGGCCGGGCCTGGTATCGACGCCGCCGACCTGTATTTCCAGGGACAGATTTCCGAGTCCTGGGCGCTCGAAGACGGCATCGTCAAGGAAGGCAGTTTCAACCTTGACCAGGGTGTTGGCGTGCGGGCGCAATCCGGGGAAAAGACCGGCTTCGCCTACAGCAACGCAATTACCCTCGAAGCCCTGGGTGCGGCCTCCCGTGCGGCCCGTTCGATCTCCCGTGCCGGGCAGCATGGTCGGGTGCAGGCGTTCACTTCGCAGGATGTGGCGCAGCTCTATGCGCCAGATAATCCACTGGATGTCCTGACCCGGGCCGAGAAAGTCGAATTGCTCAAGCGTATCGACGTTGCCACGCGTGCCCTGGATCCGCGTATCCAGCAGGTTTCGGTGAGCATGGCCGGCGTCTGGGAGCGCATTCTGGTGGCCTCCACCGACGGTGGTCTGGCAGCGGATGTACGGCCGCTGGTGCGTTTCAACGTCAGCGTGATCGTCGAGCAGAACGGCCGTCGTGAGCGCGGCGGCCACGGCGGGGGCGGGCGTACCGACTACCGTTATTTCCTCAGCGAAGACCGTGCCATGGGGTATGCCCGCGAGGCCCTGCGCCAGGCGCTGGTCAACCTTGAGGCTGTTCCCGCCCCGGCCGGTACGCTGCCGGTGGTGCTGGGTTCCGGCTGGTCCGGCGTCCTGCTGCACGAGGCGGTCGGGCACGGCCTGGAAGGCGACTTCAACCGCAAGGGCAGTTCAGCCTACAGTGGCCGGGTTGGCGAAATGGTTGCTTCGAGCCTGTGCACCATCGTCGATGATGGCACCCTGGCCGGCCGTCGTGGCTCCCTCAGCGTCGATGACGAAGGCACGCCGACCGAGTGCACCACGCTGATCGAGAACGGCGTACTCAAGGGCTATATGCAAGACAAGCTCAATGCCCGTCTGATGGGCGTGGCCCGGACCGGCAACGGTCGTCGCGAATCCTATGCGCACCTGCCGATGCCCCGTATGACCAATACCTACATGCTCGGTGGCGAGAGTGATCCGGCGGAAATCATCGCCTCGGTGAAGAAGGGCATCTACTGCGCCAACCTGGGCGGTGGCCAGGTTGATATCACCAGTGGCAAGTTCGTGTTCTCCACCAGCGAAGCCTACCTGATCGAAGACGGCAAGATCACCGCGCCGGTCAAGGGTGCAACGTTGATCGGCAACGGGCCGGAAGCGATGAGCCGGGTGTCGATGGTCGGCAACGACCTGTCGCTGGACAGTGGCGTGGGCACGTGTGGCAAGGATGGGCAATCGGTGCCGGTAGGCGTTGGCCAGCCGACTCTGAAGATCGATGCAATCACCGTGGGTGGCACGGGCGCATAAGGGAAGGGCGCCTGGGTGAGCCGCAGGGCGGTCACCCAGGGCGACACTCAACGCAGGCCGCGTTGGGTATCGTCCAGCTCGCGGATGTACTTGAAGACTTTACGGCTGGAAGCCGGTGGCTTGTTATGCGCCAGTTCGTGCTGGGCCTGGCGGATCAGCGAGCGCAGTTGCTGGCGGTCCGCGTCGGGGTACTCGTTGACGAACTTTTCCAGGACGTCGTCGTTGCCCGTGATCAGCCGATCACGCCAGCGCTCGAGGTTATGGAAGCGCTCGTTGTATTGCTTGGTGGAAGCATCGACCTGGTCGAGCACCACCTGGATGGCTTCGATGTCCTGGTCGCGCATCAGCTTGCCGATGAACAGGATATGCCGTTTGCGCGCAATGTTCGCGGTGTGCTTTGGCGCATCGGCCAGGGCACGGCGCAAGCCGTCGGTCAGTGGCAGTTTTGCCAGCAGGTCAGGCTTGAGTGTGGTAAGTCGCTCGCCGAGATCAACCAGAGCATGCAGCTCGCGTTTGACCTGGGATTTGCTTTTCTCCCCATCGAGGGAGTCGTCGTAAGAATCAACCATGGTGGCAGTCCGCAAAGAAACGCCGCCATGATAACCAGTCGGGGGCCGCTTGTCCGGCCCACTCGCTCGATGAGCGTTACCGAACGCAGAATTTGATTGGAGAAAGCTGGGTGGAGAAGACCATGAGTTCAGCACAAAGCGTCGGCCCGCAGGCGTTGCCGGCACTGCAGGAGCAGGTCGAGCAGATTCTTGCCGAAGCCAAGCGCCAGGGCGCCAGTGCCTGTGAAGTGGCGGTGTCGGTGGAGCAGGGGTTGTCGACGTCGGTGCGCCAGCGGGAAGTGGAAACGGTTGAATTCAACCGGGACCAGGGCTTCGGCATCACCTTGTACGTGGGCCAGCGCAAGGGCTCGGCCAGCACGTCGGCCAGTGGCGCCGAAGCCATTCGCGAAACCGTCGCGGCGGCGCTGGCCATCGCCCGGCACACCTCCGAGGATGAGTCTTCCGGCTTGGCCGATGCGGCCCTGATGGCCAGGGAGATCAAGGACTTCGACCTGTTCCACGAATGGAACATCACCCCGGAACAAGCCATCGAGCGGGCTTTGGCTTGCGAAGCAGCGGCGTTCGACGCCGACAGTCGGATCAGGAACGCCGACGGCACGACGCTGAGTACCTCCCAGGGCTGCCGGGTGTATGGCAACAGCCATGGTTTCATCGCCGGCTCGGCGTCGACACGCCATAGCCTCAGTTGCGTGATGATTGCCGAAGGCGATGGACAGATGCAGCGCGACTACTGGTACGACGTCAATCGCCAGGGCGAGTTGCTGGCCGATGCGGTCAGCATTGGCCAGAAGGCTGCGCAACGAGCGGCCAGTCGCCTGGGCGCACGCCCGGTGCCCACCTGCGAAGTGCCGGTACTGTTTTCCGCAGAGTTGGCGGGGGGACTGTTTGGCAGCTTCCTGTCGGCAATCTCCGGCGGCAACCTGTATCGCAAGTCGTCGTTTCTCGAGGGTGCGCTGGGGCAAAGGCTGTTCCCGGAGTGGCTGACCATCGATGAGCGTCCGCACCTGCTGCGGGCCATGAGCAGTTCGTCCTTCGACGGCGATGGCCTGGCGACCTATGCCAAACCGTTCGTCGAAAACGGCACGCTGGTGTCCTACATTCTGGGGACATACTCGGGGCGCAAGCTGGGCCTGCCGAGTACCGCCAACGCCGGGGGCGTGCACAACCTGTTCGTCACCCATGGGGTCGAGGACCAGGATGCGCTGATTCGCCGTATGGGCCGTGGGCTGCTGGTGACCGAGCTGATGGGCCATGGCCTGAACATGGTCACCGGTGATTATTCGCGCGGAGCGGCGGGCTTCTGGGTGGAGAATGGGGAGATCCAGTTCCCCGTCCAGGAAGTGACCATTGCCGGCAATATGCGTGACATGTTCAAGCAGATCGTCGCCGTTGGCAGCGATCTTGAGCTGCGCAGCAATATCCGCACCGGTTCGGTGCTGATCGAGCGGATGACCGTCGCCGGTAGCTGATCCACCTCCCTTGTGGTGAGCGGGCTTGCCCGCGCTGGGGGGCAGAGCCCCCCTGAAACCTGCCAACCCTGACCATCAGGTTGAACGACATCTAGCGTTTACGGCTGCTGTGCAGCCGAGCGCGAGCAAGCTCGCTCGCCACCCGCCAGGCTTATCCATTACTCCTCATTGCTCACCAGCCCTTGTATTTTAGGGTTGTTCCGATTCTTATTATCATATAATAATAAATCTCATTATCGAGTGAGCCTGGGTCATGAGTTCTGCCTTGCATGAGCATCCCTATCTGGACAGCTGGCGCTGGATGAGCCGCCAGGTCCGTTGCGCACTGCTGCCGGACGAGCCCCGGCTGATCGATCATTACCTCGCCGAAGGCCGCTACCTGGCCAGTTGCACGGTTACCTCACCCTGGACCGTTGCCGAAACCGCCTTTCGCCTGCTGCTCGACACCGCCACCGATACCGCGTTGCCCTGGCACTGGCGCTCGTTATGCCTGGACCAGGCCTGGCGACCATTGCGCGACCTCGAGCGCCTGGCCTTGTGTAACTGCCGGCTACGCCGCTGGCAAAGCTTTGCCTGGCAGTTGGCGAGTTGTTCGCTGCTGCCTTCCATTCCCCTGACTGAACTGGTGCAAGGATTTCCCGATGAGTAATACCCGTATCGAACGCGACAGCATGGGCGAACTGCAGGTGCCGGCCGACGCGCTGTATGGCGCCCAGACCCAGCGTGCCGTGAACAACTTCCCCATCAGCCACCAGCGCATGCCGACGCAGTTCATTCGTGCCCTGATCCTGGCCAAGGCCGCAGCGGCCCAGGCCAACGTCGAGCTGGGTCAGGTGAGCGCGGCTCAGGGCAAGGCCATCGTCGATGCCTGCCATGGCCTGCTCGGAGGCGACTTCATGGTGCATTTCCCGGTGGATATCTACCAGACCGGTTCCGGCACCAGTTCCAACATGAACGCCAACGAGGTGATCGCGACCCTCGCCAGCCGTCTGCTGGGCGAGCCGGTGAACCCCAACGACCACGTCAACTGCGGTCAAAGCAGCAACGACATCATTCCGACCACCATCCACGTCAGTGCCGCGCTGGCCTTGCACGAGCAACTGCTGCCGGCCCTGGCGCACCTGGTGCAGGTCACCGAAGCCAAGGCCGAACAGGTTCACCCGTTCATCAAGACCGGCCGTACTCACCTGATGGATGCGATGCCGGTGCGCCTGAGCCAGGTACTCAATGGCTGGGCGGCACAGCTCAAGGCCAACGTCCTGCATCTGCAGAACCTGCTGCCGAGCCTGCAGTCCCTGGCCCAGGGCGGCACCGCGGTCGGCACCGGTATCAATGCGCACCCGCGCTTCGCCGAATTGTTCAGTCGCCAGTTGAGCGCCTTGACCCATGTGTCGTTCACGCCGGGCAGCAACCTGTTCGCCCTGATCGGTTCCCAGGACACCGCCGTCGCCGTTTCCGGCCAGTTGAAGACCACTGCGGTGTCGCTGATGAAAATCGCCAATGACCTGCGCTGGATGAACTCCGGTCCCCTGGCCGGCCTGGCCGAAATAGAGCTGGAGGCCTTGCAGCCCGGCTCGTCGATCATGCCGGGCAAGGTCAATCCGGTGATTCCGGAAGCCACCGCCATGGTCGCGGCTCAGGTGATCGGCAACGACGGCACGATTGCCGTGGCCGGCCAGTCGGGCAACTTCGAGCTGAACGTGATGCTGCCGATCATTGCCCAGAACCTGCTGAGCAGCATCGAGCTGTTGGCCAACGCCAGCCGCCTGCTGGCCGACAAGGCCATCGCCAGCTTCAAGGTCAACGAGGCCAAGCTCAAGGAGGCGTTGTCGCGCAACCCGATCCTGGTCACTGCACTGAACCCGATCATCGGTTACCAGAAGGCTGCCGAGATTGCCAAGAAGGCCTATCAGCAAGGTCGTCCGATCATCGACGTCGCACTCGAACATACCGATCTGCCCCGCAGCCAACTGGAAACCCTGCTGGATCCGGAAAAGCTGACGGCTGGCGGCGTGTAACCCACTGCATTGTCTGGAGGTTCGTCATGGAACACTGGAGACGCACGATCGAAAGGGCCAACCGCCATTTCCACCTTGGCGAGCTGGTCGATGCCCGCGAGCACTACCTGCAGGCCCTGGCCCTGGCGCAGGTGCTGTTCGAGCGCTGGCCGGATGCGGAGGAGGCGGTAGCCGCCTGCGTGATATCCCACCACAACCTGGCGGACCTGCACCTGCGCCTCAACCAGCCGGAAGAGAGCGTCGAGTACCTGTGTGCCATTCACCAGCGCCTGCTGCAGGCGATGCAGGACACTCGACTCAGCCTCGCGCTACGTGAGGCTGCGCTGCATCAGAGCAGTAAAACCTACGTCGAGCTGCTGGCCTTCATCAGCGAGCACGGCGAATACCCTCGCACCAGCCGTCTGCTCCACAACCAGACGGCCTCCTCGGGCAATGTCCCGTCGAGTCATCAACATGGAGTTCATTGAAATGCCTCATGCCTTGCCTGCGCTGCCCTATAGCTACGACGCTCTGGAACCGCATATCGATGCCAAGACCATGGAGATTCACTACACCAAGCACCACCAGACCTACGTCACCAACCTCAACGCGGCCGTCGAAGGCTCGCAGTGGGCCGACTGGCCGGTGGAAAAGCTGGTTGCCGCAGTCGCAGAATTGCCGGAAAAAATGCGCCCGGCAGTGATCAATCATGGTGGCGGCCATGCCAACCATTCGTTGTTCTGGGCGGTGATGAGCCCGTTGGGCGGCGGTGAGCCGGAAGCGGCGCTGGGCAAGGCCATCAACGAGCAGTTGGGGGGCTTCGAGGCGTTCAAGGAAGCCTTCACCAAGGCTGCGCTGACGCGTTTCGGCAGTGGTTGGGCCTGGCTGAGCGTGACTCCACAGAAACAGCTGGTGGTCGAGAGCAGCGGCAACCAGGACAGCCCGCTGATGAACGGCAATACGCCGATCCTCGGCCTGGATGTATGGGAGCACGCGTACTACCTGCTGTACCAGAACCGTCGTCCGGAATACATCAACGCCTTCTACAACGTGATCAACTGGCCGGAAGTCGAACGGCGTTATCTCGCTGCCCTGGCGTGAAGCACACTACCAACAAGATCCAAAGCCGATGATGGAGACTGAAACCGTGGCAATGAGCAGATGGCGATTACTTCGCCAGGGAGTTGGCTGGCTATTGTTGCTGGCTGGAGTGGTATTGCTCGTTGCCCGGCTGTTGGGCTGGTCGGGAGGGGGCTGATAGCAGGGGCGTTGCTTCAATCATCGCCTGCAAGCCGGCTCCCGTGGGAGCGGGCTTGTTGCGAAGGTGTCTACTCGCCTTCGTCGAAATAGTTGTTGATCAGTGCCACCAGCGCGGCCATGGCCTCGTCTTCCTGTTCGCCTTCGGTCTTCATGTGGATCTTGGTGCCCTTGCCGGCAGCGAGCATCATCATGGCCATGATGCTCTTGCCGTCGACCATGCTCTCGGGCGTACGCCCTACCCGGATATTGCAAGGATACTGGCCGGCAACGCCGACGAACTTGGCGGAGGCACGGGCGTGCAACCCCAGCTTGTTGATGATTTCGATTTCCAGAGCGGGCATCGCGATGGTGATCCTTTCAGCTAAGGTCGCGGTGGCGGACCTGGACGTTCTTCAGGGATTGCTGCAGGAGCTGACCCAGGCGCTCGGTCAGGTAGACGGAGCGGTGATGCCCGCCAGTGCAGCCAATGGCAATAGTGACGTAAGCGCGGTTGCTGGCAGCGAAACGTGGCAACCATTTGAGCAAATAGCTGGAAATGTCCTGGAACATTTCCTCCACATCCGGTTGCGCAGCCAGGTATTCGGCCACCGGCTGATCAAGCCCGGATTGTTCGCGCAGCTCCGGTTTCCAGTAGGGGTTGGGCAGGCAGCGCACATCGAACACCAGGTCGGCGTCCACCGGCATGCCGCGCTTGAAGCCGAACGATTCTACCAGAAACGCAGTGCCCGGCTCCGGCTGGTTCAGCAGGCGCAGCTTGATGGTGTCGCGCAACTGATAGAGGTTGAGGTTGGTGGTGTTGACCTTGAGGTCCGCCAGGTCGGCGATCGGCCCGAGCAGGCTGCTCTCGTCGCGGATGGCCTCGGCTAGCGAGCGGTTGGCGTTGCTCAGGGGGTGGCGCCGACGGGTTTCGGAGAAGCGCTTGAGCAGCGTCTCCTCGTCGGCGTCCAGGTACAGGACGTCACACTGGATATGCCGCCCGCGGACTTCGTCGAGCAGTTCGGGAAAGCGCGACAGGTGGCTGGGCAGGTTGCGCGCATCGATGGATACGGCGACCAGTGGTTGCGCCAGCTCGGTATGGATCAGCGCCCGTTCGGCCAATTCCGGCAGCAAGCCGGCCGGCAGGTTGTCGATGCAGTAATAGCCATTGTCCTCGAGTACGTCGAGGGCAGTGCTTTTACCTGAGCCGGAGCGGCCGCTGACGATGATCAAGCGCATGATTACTGACCGTTTTGTACGTCCAGAACAACCTGATAGAGGGCTTCATTGCTTGGTGCGCCACGCAGCCGGTCACGCACCTCCTTGCGGTCCAGCATACTGGCGATCTGCCGGAGCAGTTCCAGGTGTGCATCGGTGGCGGCCTGCGGGACCAGCAGCACGAACAGCAGGTCTACCGGCGCACCGTCGATGGCGTCGAAATCGATCGGCGCATCCAGGTGCATCAGCGCGCTGACGGGGGCCTCGCAGCCCTTGAGGCGGCAGTGGGGAATGGCGATGCCGTTGCCAAAACCGGTTGAACCGAGTTTTTCGCGGGCAATCAGGCTCTCGTAGACATCCTGCATTTCCAGATCGGGCACTTCGCGGCTGATCAGGTTGGCGATTTGTTCGAGGGCGCGTTTCTTGCTGCCGCCCGGCACGTTCACCAGGGAACGGCCGGGGGTCAGGATATTTTCAAGTCGAATCATGGGAGGGAGTTAACGACCCGTACCTTGGAGCAGGTGCAGGTTCTTTTCCTTATGCTTTTTCAGTTGGCGATCCAGCTTGTCGGTCAGCAGGTCGATGGCTGCATACATGTCGTCATGTTCTGCGTTGGCGACCACCTCACCGCCGTGGATATGCAAAGTGGCTTCGATTTTCTGCTTCAGTTTTTCGACGGCCATTGTCACCTGTACATTGGTGATCTTGTCGAAGTGGCGTTCCAATCGGTCGAGCTTCTCGCCGATATAGGCACGCAGTGGTTCGGTCACTTCCAGTTGGTGTCCACTGATGTTGACTTGCATACAGCTTCTCCTTCGTTGCCAGTGCATAAAGCGGCAAGCCTGGTGGCTTGCCACTGGAACGCTGTGGCACGCCCGGCGGTTACATCAACCGCTTCCGTTCGCTGGAAGGCGCGATCCCGAGGGACTCGCGGTACTTGGCGACGGTACGACGGGCGACCTGAATGCCTTGTGCCTCCAGTAAACCAGCGATCTTGCTGTCGCTCAACGGCTTTTTCTGATTTTCCGCTGCAACCAGTTTCTTGATGATCGCGCGGATCGCCGTGGACGAGCATTCGCCGCCTTCGGAGGTGCTGACGTGGCTCGAGAAAAAGTATTTCAGTTCGTAGATGCCGCGCGGGGTATGCATGAATTTCTGGGTGGTAACCCGGGAAATGGTCGACTCGTGCATGCCCACGGCTTCGGCGATGTCATGCAGCACCAGCGGCTTCATCGCTTCGTCGCCATATTCCAGGAAGCCGCGCTGATGCTCGACGATCTGGGTGGCAACTTTCATCAGCGTCTCGTTGCGGCTCTGCAGGCTCTTGATGAACCAGCGCGCCTCCTGCAACTGGTTGCGCATGAAGGTGTTGTCGGCGCTAGTGTCGGCGCGGCGGACAAAGCCGGCATACTGCGGGTTGACCCGCAGGCGTGGCACCGACTCCTGGTTCAGTTCCACCAGCCAGCGCTCATTGTCCTTGCGCACGATCACGTCGGGCACCACGTATTCGGCCTCGGTCGACTCGATCTGCGAGCCGGGGCGCGGGTTGAGGCTCTGCACCAGCTCGATGACCTGGCGCAGTTCGTCCTCCTTGAGCTTCATGCGCCGCATCAGCTGGCTATAGTCGCGGCTGCCGAGCAGGTCGATAAAGTCGGTGACCAGGCGCTTGGCCTCGTTCAGCCAAGGGGTCTTGGCCGGCAGTTGGCGCAGTTGCAGCAGCAGGCATTCGCCGAGGTTGCGTGCGCCGATGCCGGCGGGCTCGAACTGCTGGATACGGTGCAGGACGGCTTCGATCTCGTCGAGCTCGATGTCCAGTTCCGGGTCGAATGCCTCGAGAATCTCCTCGAGCGTCTCGTCCAGGTAGCCCTGGTTGTTGATGCAGTCGATCAGGGTCACGGCGATCAGGCGATCGGTGTCGGACATTGGTGCCAGGTTCAATTGCCACAGCAGGTGGCTTTGCAGGCTTTCACCGGCGGACGTGCGGGTGGTGAAGTCCCACTCGTCATCATCGTTGCTGGGCAGGCTGCTGGCGCTGGTCTGGTAGACGTCTTCCCAGGCGGTGTCGACCGGGAGTTCGTTGGGAATGCGTTCGCTCCACTCGCCTTCGTCGATGTTGTCGACTGTCGGTGCAGCTTCCTGCTGATAGGAAGTTTCCGGAGCGTCGGGAGTGGTCTTCTGCTCGGCGTTGTCGGCCATTGGATCGCTGTTGTCGAAGTCGTCGCCTTCTTCCTGGCGCTCGAGCATCGGGTTGGATTCCAGGGCCTCCTGGATTTCCTGCTGAAGATCCAGGGTCGACAATTGGAGCAGTCGGATGGCCTGTTGCAGCTGCGGTGTCATCGTCAGCTGCTGGCCCATTTTCAGGACGAGCGATGGTTTCATGGCAGGGGCTTAACACCTTATTCGCCGGCGCGCATGCGCCATCCACTACAGGGCGCCGGAACGCCAAACATAAGCAAATTATATGCCTGAAACCGGAGTGTTTGCCTAGAGCGCTGTAACAATAAAACAGTGGTTTTTATCGAACATCGATGCGCTCCGGGCGGGTATTGGGCATCCCGATACTTACAGGCGGAACTCGTGGCCCAGGTAGACTTCCTTGACCAGTTCGTTGGCCAGGATGGTGTCCGAATCGCCTTCGGCGATCAGTTGTCCATCATTGACGATATAGGCGGTTTCGCAGATGTCCAGGGTCTCGCGGACGTTGTGGTCGGTGATCAGTACACCGATGCCCTTGGCCTTGAGGTGATGGATGATCTGCTTGATATCGCCCACGGAGATCGGGTCGACACCGGCGAATGGTTCGTCCAGCAGGATGAACTTCGGTGCGGTGGCCAAGGCGCGGGCGATTTCCACGCGACGGCGTTCACCACCGGACAGGCTCATGCCGAGGTTGTCGCGGATGTGGCTGATATGGAATTCCTGCAGCAGGCTTTCCAGCTCCTTGCGACGGCCGGCCTTGTCGAGGTCCTTGCGGGTCTCGAGGATCGCCATGATGTTGTCGGCCACCGACAGCTTGCGGAAAATCGAGGCTTCCTGCGGCAGGTAGCCGATCCCGGCACGGGCACGACCGTGCATCGGCTGGTGGCTGACGTCCTGGTCGTCGATCAGGACGCGGCCCTGATCGGCCTGGACCAGGCCAACGATCATGTAGAAACAGGTGGTCTTGCCGGCACCGTTGGGGCCGAGCAGGCCGACGATCTGTCCGCTTTCGATCGACAGGCTGACGTCACGCACCACCTGGCGACTCTTGTAGGCCTTGGCCAGATGCTGGGCTTTCAAAATTGCCATTACTGGGCCTTGTGCTCGTCGGTTTTCTTTTTCGGCTGGATCACCATGTCGATTCGCTGGCGCGGCGTGGTGATCGGGGTGCCGTTGGCGCGGCCGGCGGTAGCCACCTGCTTGACCGTGTCGTAGACGATTTTCTCGCCTTCGGTGGTGTTGCCGTCGTTGATCACCTTGGCCTGGTCGAGCAGGATGACGCGGTTCTGCTGGGCGTGGTACTGGATGGTCTTGCCATAGCCCTTGACCGGCTGCGGGTCGGTAGCTTTCTGCTTCTGCTCGAAATAGGCCGGGCTGCCGACTGAGGTGACCACGTCGATGGCGCCGTCCTTGGTTCGGGTCAGCGTCACGGTGTTGCCCTTAACGATCATCGAACCTTGAGTGATGATGACGTCGCCCTTGTAGGTGGCAATGCCTTGCTTGTCATCCAGTTGAGCGTCGTCAGCCTGAATGCGGATGGGCTGTTCGCTGTCGTTCGGCAGAGCCCAGGCGCTCACGCTTCCCAGTGCTGCGCCCAGGCTGAGCAAAATAGGGAGGGTTTTAACGAGACTCATACTGTCCTCTTACGTTCGATAGCAGGTGCATCCTGCTTTCTTCCAGATAGGCTTTCATGCCTTTGCCCGTGGTCACGCCATTGGGGCCGTCGATTCTAACGGCTTGCTCGGTCTGCGCATATTGCTTCTGTGGGAATACTGTCATCCGAGTTGTAGTAATAAGTACATTGCGCTGCTTTTCGTCGGTGCGGGCGACCCGTACCGAGTCGATCAGCTCGACCTCGGTGCCGTCCGGATTGACCTCGGCGCGTTCGCTCTGGACGTGCCAGGGAAAGGCGGTGCCGCGGTAGATCTGCATGTCGGGCTTGGTCACCACGGTGACATCGGAAACCTTGAGGTGCTCGACCTTGTCACCGGTCATGTCGTACTGGATCTTGCCGTCGGGCATGTACTGGACGCTGTGGGCGTTGACCGCATAGTAGTCGATAGCGGTGTTGTCCACTGGCGCGGCGGTCTGCTCCAGGAACCGTTCCGGACTGATGTTCCAGTAGCCGACGGCCGCGAACAGTGCGGCAATGACTCCAAACAGCAGAATGTTGCGAATCTTCTTGCTCAGCATAAAAGGCTCTACAGGTAGGCGGCGTGCGCCGCTTCGAGGCTGTCTTGGGCGCGCAGGATCAGTTCGCAGAACTCGCGGGCAGCACCTTCGCCACCACGGGCCTGGGTAATGCCATGGGCGTGTTCGCGCACGAAGCTTGCAGCATTGGCCACGGCCATGCCCAGGCCGACGCGCCGGATCACCGGCAGGTCGGGCAGGTCGTCGCCCAGATAGGCGACCTGCTCATAGCTTAGGCCGAGTTGGGCAAGCAGGGCGTCGAGTACCACCAGCTTGTCTTCGCGGCCCTGGAATACATGGGGAATGCCCAGGTTTTTGGCGCGTCGCTCGACCAGCACGGTCTTGCGACCGCTAATGATAGCGGTTTGCACGCCGGCGGCCATCAGCATCTTGATGCCTTGGCCGTCCAGTGTGCTGAATGACTTGAACTCGCTGCCGTCCTCGAGGAAATACAGGCGACCGTCGGTAAGTACGCCGTCGACGTCGAATACCGCCAGCTTGATGTTCTTGCCGCGTTGCAGCAGATCGATGCTCATTTACATTACTCCGGCGCGCAGCAGGTCGTGCATGTTCAAGGCGCCGACCGGGCGGTCCTCGTCATCGACGACCACCAGGGCGCTGATTTTATGGTCTTCCATGATTTTCAGGGCTTCGGCGGCGAGCATTTCGGCCCGTGCGGTCTTGCCGTGAGGGGTCATGACGTCTTCGATCAGGGCGCTGTGGATATCGATGGTGCGGTCCAGGGTGCGGCGCAGGTCGCCGTCGGTGAAGATCCCGGCGAGACGGCCGTCGGCCTCGACGATCACGGTCATGCCCAGGCCCTTGCGAGTCATTTCCATCAGCGCGTTTTTCAGCAGGGTGCCGCGCAGCACGTTTGGCAACTCTTCGCCGGCGTGCATGACGTTTTCCACTTTCAGCAACAGGCGTCGCCCCAGGGCACCGCCCGGATGGGAAAAGGCGAAGTCTTCGGCGGTGAAGCCACGAGCCTCGAGCAGGGCGACGGCAAGGGCGTCGCCCATCACCAGGGCTGCGGTGGTCGACGACGTCGGAGCCAGGTTCAGCGGGCAGGCCTCGTGCTCGATGCGGGCGTTGAGGTTGACCTCGGCGGCCTTGGCCAGCGGTGAGTCGGGATTGCCGGTCAGGCTGATCAACTGGATGCCCAGGCGCTTGATCAGAGGCAGCAGAGTGACTATTTCCGAGGTCGAACCGGAGTTCGACAGGGCCAGGATGACGTCGTCACGAGTGATCATGCCCATGTCGCCGTGGCTGGCTTCCGCCGGGTGGACGAAGAACGCCGGAGTGCCGGTGCTCGCCAGGGTGGCGGCGATCTTGTTGCCGATGTGGCCGGACTTGCCCATGCCGAGCACGACCACGCGGCCCTTGCTGGCCAGAATCATCTCGCAAGCACGTACGAAATCTGCGTCGATATGGCTCAACAAGCCTTCTACGGCTTCTACTTCGAGGCGGATGGTGCGTTGTGCCGATTGAATCAGCTCGCTGGATTGGCTCATGTCAGAAATCGTATAGCCCGATGAAAAGGCGCGATTATAGCGGTAATGAACAATTCCCTCACGCTTGATCTTTACGCCATGAGCGTAGGGGTTGGCTATCCGTTTTCGTACGATGGTGTGTCAAAACCCACTGTACCTATCCTGAACAAGCACGGCTTCGGCCTTGGGCGGCTCGTATCAGCAGTGATATAGTTCGCGACCAGTTCGGCCCGCTCAGGATGTGCGCACCTCTTTACAGGGGCCTGGTGTCCGAGACAGAGGCTGCATCGCAAGGAGTTTAGATGAGCGTCGATAACGCCTACGCGGTCGAGCTGAAGGGGGTTTCCTTCAAGCGCGGCGCGCGCAGCATCTTCAATAATGTCGATATTCGCATCCCCCGGGGCAAGGTCACCGGCATCATGGGACCCTCCGGGTGTGGCAAGACCACGCTGCTGCGGCTGATGGGCGCCCAGTTGCGTCCGAGCAGCGGCGAAGTCTGGGTCAACGGCCAGAACCTGCCGACACTGTCGCGCAGCGATCTGTTCGATGCGCGCAAGCATATGGGCGTGCTGTTCCAGAGTGGGGCGCTGTTCACCGACCTGGACGTGTTCGAGAACGTCGCCTTTCCGCTGCGGGTGCACACCAAGCTGCCGGACGAGATGATTCGCGACATCGTCTTGCTGAAACTCCAGGCCGTTGGCCTGCGGGGTGCGGTCGACCTGATGCCCGACGAGCTTTCCGGCGGCATGAAGCGACGCGTGGCCCTGGCCCGGGCGATTGCGCTGGACCCGCAGATTCTCATGTATGACGAACCGTTCGTCGGCCAGGACCCGATCGCCATGGGCGTACTGGTGCGCCTGATCCGCCTGCTCAACGACGCGCTGGGTATCACCAGTATAGTCGTCTCCCATGACCTGGCGGAAACCGCCAGCATCGCCGACTACCTCTATGTGGTGGGTGACGGGCAGGTGCTCGGGCAGGGCACTCCCGAAGAACTGATGAATGCCGACAACCCGCGCATTCGCCAGTTCATGACCGGCAATCCGGATGGCCCCGTGCCGTTTCATTACCCGGCGCCGGATTACCGCGCAGATCTGTTGGGGAAGCGCTGATGCGCAAACATTCATTGATCGAGAGAATTCGCCTGTTCGGACGTTCGGGCATCGACGTGCTCGCCGTGCTCGGACGTTCGACGCTGTTCCTGTTTCATGTGTTGTTCGGTCGCGGTGGCATCGGCGGCGGCTTTGGCCTGCTGGTCAAGCAGTTGCACGCGGTGGGCGTGATGTCGCTGGTGATCATCGTCGTATCCGGCATCTTCATCGGCATGGTGCTGGCACTGCAGGGGTTCAATATCCTTTCCAGCTACGGTTCCGAGCAGGCGGTGGGGCAGATGGTGGCCCTGACGTTGCTGCGTGAACTGGGGCCCGTAGTGACCGCCCTGCTGTTCGCCGGTCGCGCCGGTTCGGCATTGACCGCGGAAATCGGCAACATGAAGGCCACCGAGCAGCTTTCCAGCCTGGAAATGATCGGTGTCGATCCGCTCAAGTATATTGTCGCGCCTCGGCTTTGGGCCGGCTTCATTTCCCTGCCGCTGCTGGCGGTGATCTTCAGCGTGTTGGGCATCTGGGGTGGCTCGTGGGTCGCGGTGGACTGGCTGGGTGTCTATGACGGCTCCTACTGGGCCAACATGCAGAACAGCGTGACCTTCAGCGGCGATGTATTGAAGGGTGTTATCAAGAGCATCGTGTTCGCCTTCGTGGTGACCTGGATTGCCGTGTTTCAAGGCTATGACTGCGAACCCACCTCAGAAGGGATCAGTCGTGCCACCACCAAGACCGTGGTCTATGCCTCACTGGCAGTACTCGGCCTGGACTTTATTCTGACCGCCTTGATGTTTGGAGATTTCTGATGCAAAACCGCACCCTGGAAATCGGTGTCGGCCTTTTCCTGCTGGCTGGCATCCTGGCTTTGCTGCTGCTGGCGCTGCGGGTCAGTGGACTGTCCCCGACGGCAAATACCGAAACCTATAAACTTTACGCGTACTTCGACAATATTGCCGGTTTGACTGTCAGAGCTAAAGTGACCATGGCCGGTGTGACCATCGGCAAGGTCACGGCGATCGATCTGGACCGCGACAACTTTACTGGCCGGGTGACCATGCAAGTCGAGAAGAACGTGAACAATTTGCCCACCGACTCTACCGCGTCCATTCTCACGGCAGGCCTGCTGGGCGAGAAGTACATCGGTATCAGCGTCGGCGGGGAAGACACGCTGCTCAAGGATGGCGGGACCATCCATGACACCCAGTCGTCGCTGGTGCTGGAAGATCTGATCGGTAAATTCCTGCTCAATACCGTTAACAAAGACGCCAAATGAGGAGTTTTTTCATGGTCTCTATCTTGCGCCGTAGCCTGTTGGTATTGCTTGCGGCGTTGCCGCTGATGGGCAACGCAGTGGCTGCGCCCACCGCCCACGACCTGGTCCAGGACACCACCAACCGGATGCTCGCGGACCTGACGGCGAACCGGGAGAAGTACAAGCAGAACCCGACGGAATTCTACAACTCGCTCAATGCCATCGTCGGTCCGGTGGTGGATGCCGAAGGTATTTCCAAGAGCATCATGACCGTCAAGTACTCGCGCAAGGCAACGCCCGAGCAGATGACCCGCTTCCAGGAAAACTTCAAGCGCGGCCTGTTCCAGTTCTACGGCAATGCACTGCTGGAGTACAACAACCAGGGCATCACCGTCGATGCACCGAAGGATGAGTCGGGCGATCGCACCAGCGTCGGCATGACGGTCAAGGGTAACAATGGCGCGATCTATCCGGTTTCCTACACCCTTGAGAAAATCAATGGCGAGTGGAAGCTGCGCAACGTGATCATCAATGGCATCAACATCGGCAAGCTGTTCCGCGACCAGTTCGCCGACGCCATGCAGCGCAACGGCAACAACCTCGACAAGACCATCGATGGTTGGGCAGGTGAAGTGGAGAAGGCCAAGGCCGAGTCCGAGAAGAACCCGCAGAAGGCCAGCGGCGGTGAGTGAGGCGAGCGTTCGCCTGGGCGAAGCGGGTGAGCTGCACCTGGCTGGCGTGCTCGACTACAGCACCGGCGCCGACCTGCGCAAGCAGGGCCAGGCACTGATCAAGTCCAGTAGCGCGACGGCCCTGGTGGTCGATTGTTCGGCGGTGGAAAAATCCAGTAGCGTCGGCCTGGCCCTGCTGCTGGCGTTCATGCGTGACGCCGCGCAGCTTGGCAAGTCGTTCTCTATCCGCGGCATGTCCCGGGAAATGCGCGAAATCGCCGAGGTTTCCGAGCTTACGGAACTGCTGGGCGTTCATTGATTGACACAAACCACGAAGCCCCCCGTCAGAGTCCTGCTAATGCGGGGTTCGCAGGCGCGGGGCTTTTTTGTATCATGACCGACCCGCGCGCGTTGGGCGCCGATCGAGGTTGAGCATGCAGGCCACCGAAGTAAAGAGCTTCCTTGAAGGAAAGCTGCCAGGAACTCAGGTTGAAGTTGAGGGCCAGGGCTGCAACTTCCAGTTGAATGTAATCAGTGACGAACTGGCGGCCTTGAGCCCGGTGAAGCGTCAGCAGAGCATCTATGCCCATTTGAACCCATGGATCGCCGATGGCAGCATCCACGCGGTCACCATGAAATTTTTCAGCAGCGCGGCCTGGGCCGAGCGCACCTGAGCCTGAATTGGCGTCGAGATTCCTATGGATAAACTGATTATTACCGGCGGCGTTCGTCTTGATGGCGAAATCCGCATCTCCGGGGCAAAGAACTCCGCCCTGCCGATTCTGGCTGCCACCTTGCTGTGCGATGGCCCGGTCACCGTGGCCAACCTGCCGCACCTGCACGACATCACCACCATGATCGAGCTGTTCGGACGCATGGGCATCGAGCCTGTGATCGACGAAAAGCTCGCCGTGGAAATCGACCCGCGCACCATCAAGACCCTGGTGGCGCCGTACGAGTTGGTTAAAACCATGCGCGCGTCGATCCTGGTACTGGGGCCTATGGTTGCCCGTTTCGGTGAGGCCGAAGTGGCCCTGCCTGGCGGTTGCGCCATCGGTTCGCGTCCGGTCGACCTGCACATCCGTGGCCTGGAAGCCATGGGCGCGGTGATCGACGTCGAGGGCGGATACATCAAGGCCAAGGCGCCGGAAGGCGGCCTGCGCGGCGCCAACTTCTTCTTCGATACCGTCTCCGTGACCGGTACGGAGAACATCATGATGGCCGCAGCCCTGGCCCGCGGCCGCAGCGTGCTGCAGAACGCCGCGCGCGAACCGGAAGTGGTCGACCTGGCGAACTTCCTCATCGCCATGGGTGCGAAGATCTCCGGTGCCGGTTCCGATACCATCACCATCGACGGTGTAGAGCGCCTGCATTCGGCCAACTACAAGGTCATGCCCGACCGCATCGAGACCGGTACTTACCTGGTCGCAGCCGCTGTCACCGGTGGCCGCGTCAAGGTCAAGGACACCGATCCGACCATTCTCGAAGCGGTGCTGGAGAAGCTCAAGGAGTCCGGCGCGGTCATCACCACCGGTGAGGACTGGATCGAGCTGGACATGCAGGGCAAGCGGCCCAAGGCGGTCAACGTGCGCACCGCGCCGTACCCGGCTTTCCCGACCGACATGCAGGCCCAGTTCATTTCTCTCAACGCGATTGCCGAAGGCACTGGCGCGGTGATCGAGACCATCTTCGAAAACCGCTTCATGCACGTCTATGAGCTGCACCGCATGGGCGCCAAGATCCAGGTCGAGGGCAATACCGCAATCGTCACCGGTACCGAGGTCCTCAAGGGCGCTCCGGTCATGGCCACCGACCTGCGGGCTTCGGCCAGCCTGGTGATTTCGGCCCTGGCCGCCGAAGGCGACACGCTGATCGACCGGATCTACCACATCGACCGCGGCTACGAGTGCATCGAAGAGAAGCTGCAGATGCTCGGCGCCAAGATCCGTCGCGTTCCGGGCTAGTGTGTGGGAGCCGGCTTGCTGGCGATAGCGGTGTGTCAGGCGGTAGAGATGTCGACTGATAGATCGCCATCGCCAGCAAGCCGGCGCCTACAAGGAATGCGCTTCGGTCTGTTAGAGTGTTGCAATATCCTGAATTGAAGGACCTAGGTTTTCCCATGCTGACCATTGCACTGTCCAAGGGCCGCATCCTCGACGACACCCTGCCGTTGCTCGCCGAAGCCGGTATCGTGCCCACCGAGAATCCGGACAAGAGCCGCAAGCTGATCATTCCGACGACCCAGGACGATGTGCGCCTGCTGATCGTTCGGGCCACCGATGTGCCGACCTATGTCGAGCACGGCGCGGCCGACCTCGGTGTCGCCGGCAAGGATGTGCTGATGGAATACGGCGGCCAGGGTCTCTACGAGCCGCTGGACCTGCAGATCGCCCGTTGCAAGCTGATGACCGCCGGCGCCGTTGGTGCGGTGGAGCCCAAGGGCCGCCTGCGGGTGGCGACCAAGTTCGTCAATGTCGCCAAGCGCTACTACGCCGAACAGGGCCGTCAGGTCGACATCATCAAGCTGTATGGCTCGATGGAGCTGGCGCCGCTGATCGGCCTGGCCGACAAGATCATCGACGTCGTCGACACCGGTAACACCCTGCGTGCCAACGGCCTGGAACCCCAGGAACTGATCGCGACCATCAGCTCCCGCCTGGTGGTGAACAAGGCATCGATGAAGATGCAGCACGCCCGTATCCAGTCGCTGATCGACACCCTGCGCAAGGCAGTGGAGTCGCGACACCATAGCTGACTCACGTGCGCGGCCTTGAGCCGCGCCCATCTATCCGTGTCATAGCCAGAATTCTCAGGTGCCCACGCGGATGGCTTGGTAGTCTGGGGCGCGTGATCGCTATTGAGCGTCAGCACCCACCTGGGCGCCTGAGATTTGCTGTTCCCAAGCATTCGCCAATTATTGAGGCCCTCGCTATGACTACGTCCACCGCCATTCGCCGACTCAACGCTGCCGATCCCGATTTCGCCCATCATCTGGATCATCTGCTGAGCTGGGAAAGCGTGTCCGATGACTCGGTCAACCAGCGGGTGCTGGACATCATCAAGGCGGTGCGCGAGCGTGGCGATGCGGCCGTGGTCGAGTTCACCCAGCGTTTCGACGGCCTGGAAGTGGCCTCGATGGCTGACCTGATCCTGCCGCGCGAGCGCCTGGAACTGGCCCTGACCCGCATCACCGACGCCCAGCGCGAAGCCCTGGAAAAGGCTGCCGACCGGGTGCGCAGCTACCACGAGCGGCAGAAACAGGATTCCTGGAGCTACACCGAGGCCGATGGCACGGTGCTGGGCCAGAAGGTCACCCCGCTGGACCGCGCCGGCCTGTATGTGCCGGGCGGCAAGGCGTCCTATCCATCCTCGGTATTGATGAACGCGATTCCGGCCAAGGTGGCCGGCGTCGGTGAGGTGGTGATGGTGGTGCCGACCCCGCGTGGTGAGGTCAACGAACTGGTACTGGCGGCGGCCTGCGTCGCCGGTGTCGACCGGGTTTTCACCATCGGTGGTGCCCAGGCGGTCGCGGCGCTGGCCTACGGTACCGAGAGCGTGCCGCAGGTCGACAAGGTGGTCGGTCCGGGCAACATCTATGTCGCCACTGCCAAGCGCCATGTGTTCGGCCAGGTCGGTATCGACATGATCGCCGGCCCTTCGGAGATCCTGGTGGTCTGTGATGGCCAGACCGATCCGGACTGGATCGCCATGGACCTGTTCTCCCAGGCCGAGCACGACGAGGACGCCCAGGCGATCCTGGTCAGCCCGGACGCGGCGTTCCTCGACCGCGTCGCGGCGAGCATCGACAAACTGCTGCCGACCATGGACCGTGCGCAGATCATCGAAACCTCGATCAATGGTCGTGGCGCGTTGATCCAGGTGCGTGACATGCAGCAGGCGATCGAGGTCGCCAATCGCATCGCGCCGGAACACCTGGAACTGTCGGTCGCCGACCCGCAGGCCTGGCTGCCGCAGATCCGCCACGCTGGCGCGATCTTCATGGGCCGCCACACCTCCGAGGCGCTGGGCGACTACTGTGCCGGCCCGAACCACGTGCTGCCGACCTCCGGCACCGCGCGCTTCTCGTCGCCGCTGGGGGTGTACGACTTCCAGAAACGTTCGTCGATCATCTTCTGCTCTGAACGGGGGGCTTCCGAGCTGGGCAAGACCGCCTCGGTGCTGGCTCGTGGCGAGTCACTGAGCGCCCATGCCCGCAGCGCGGAATACCGGATCGTCGGCAAAGACCAGGAATAAGGGGAAAAGCATGAGCAAGTTCTGGAGCAAATTCGTCAAGGACCTGGTGCCCTACGTGCCGGGTGAACAACCCAAGCTGACCAAGCTGGTCAAGCTCAACACCAACGAAAACCCCTACGGTCCTTCGCCCAAGGCCCTGGCGGCGATGCAGGCCGAGGTCAACGATAACCTGCGCCTGTATCCCGACCCCAACGGCGACCGGCTCAAGCAGGCCGTGGCCGAGTACTACGGCGTACAGGGCAACCAGGTGTTCCTCGGCAATGGTTCCGACGAAGTCCTGGCCCATATCTTCCACGGCCTGTTCCAGCAGGATCGGCCGCTGCTGTTCCCGGACATCAGCTACAGCTTCTATCCGGTCTACTGTGGCCTGTACGGTATCGGTTTCGAGGCGCTGCCGCTGGACGAGCAGTTCCAGATTCGCGTGGCCGACTATGCCCGGCCCAACGGCGGGATCATCTTCCCCAACCCGAACGCGCCAACCGGCTGCCTGTTGGCACTGGATGCGGTCGAGCAAATCCTCAAGGCCAGCCCCGACTCGGTGGTGGTGGTCGATGAGGCCTACATCGATTTCGGTGGCGAGACAGCCATCAGCCTGGTCGATCGCTACCCGAACCTGCTGGTGACCCAGACCCTGTCCAAGTCGCGCTCCCTGGCCGGCCTGCGGGTCGGCCTGGCAGTCGGCCATCCGGACCTGATCGAGGCGCTGGAGCGGATCAAGAACAGCTTCAACTCCTATCCGCTCGATCGCATGGCGATTGCCGGTGCGGCGGCAGCCTTCGAGGACCGGGCGTACTTCGAGCAGACCTGTCGCCAGGTCATCGAAAGCCGCGAGCGGTTGGTCGAGCAATTGCAGGCCAAGGGTTTCGAGGTGCTGCCTTCGGCGGCGAACTTCATCTTCGCCCGGCATCCCCGGCACGACGCAGCCGCATTGGCGGCCAAGGTGCGGGAGCAGGGCGTGATCGTGCGTCACTTCAAGCAGGAGCGGATTGCGCAGTTCCTGCGCATCACCATCGGCACGCCCGAGCAGAACCAGGCGTTGATCGAGGCCCTGGGCGAGCTCTGAGGCCGACCGAGGCGCTCTGGTGGCGAGCGGGCTTGCCCCCGCTCGGTCGCGAACCCGGTTATCTCGGTCTGTTTGACAGGCCGGGTTCGCTGATTCCAGGGCCGCTTCGCGCCCCAGCGCGGGCAAGCCCGCTCGCCACGAGTGCCGCCCGGGCCCGAGCCGGCTCACCGGGCCAGACGCTGCTCCTGCGATATTGCCTTACTCTTCTTCCTTCTGCGCGGCCTGCTGCGGTGGACGCAGGCCGATCTCGGCGGTCAGCTTCAGCTCCTTGCCATTGCGCAGTACCTGGATCACCACCTTGTCGGTTGGCTTGATCCGCGCCACCTGGTTCATCGACCGGCGACCATCATTGGCCGGTTCGCCATCGATGCTCAGGATCACATCACCCAACTGCAGGCCGGCCCGCTGCGCCGGTCCGTCACGGAAGATTCCCGCCACCACGATGCCTGGACGGCCGCTCAGGCCGAACGATTCCGCCAGTTCCTGGGTCAGCGGTTGCACTTCGATGCCGAGCCAGCCGCGGATCACCTGACCGTGCTCGATGATCGCCTTCATCACCTCGACGGCCAGGTTGATCGGGATCGCGAAGCCGATGCCCTGGGAACCGCCGGACTTGGAGAAGATCGCGGTGTTGATGCCGGTCAGGTTGCCGTTGGCGTCGATCAGTGCGCCGCCGGAGTTGCCGGGGTTGATCGCCGCATCGGTCTGGATGAAGTCTTCGTAGTTGTTCAGGCCCAGCTGGTTGCGGCCGGTGGCACTGATGATGCCCATGGTGGTGGTCTGGCCGACACCGAACGGGTTGCCGATCGCCAGTGCAATGTCACCGATGCGGATCTTGTCCGAGCGGCCGATGGTGATCGATGGCAGGTTCGGCAGGTCGATCTTGAGTACCGCCAGGTCGGTTTCCGGGTCGCTACCGATCACGCGGGCCAGGGTCTCGCGACCATCCTTGAGCGCCACGACGATCTGGTCGGCACCGGCGGTCACGTGGTTGTTGGTCAGCAGGTAGCCGGTTGAACTCATGATTACCGCCGAGCCCAGGCTCGACTCCATGCGTTTCTGCTTGGGCAGGTTGTCGCCGAAAAAGCGCCGGAACTGCGGGTCTTCGAACAGCGGATGGCTGTTCTTGTTGACCATCTTGGTGGTGTACAGGTTGGCTACCGCCGGCGCGGCGAGGTCCACGGCATCGGCATAGGACACCGGACCCTGCTGGATGGTCGCGGTCTGTGGGGCTTGCTGCAGGTTCACATCCATGTCAGGCAGGCCGACCCATTGTGGGTAGCGCTGGATAATCAACAAAGCGACCAGCACGCCGACCAGCAGCGGCCAGCCGAAAAAACGCAGAGCCTTGAGCATTGAACAAGTCCTGGGAGGTTGCAGGCCGTCTTGGACGGCCCATAATGTCGCGCATTATACGAGGCTGCGAGCGCCTCCGGACGGGATATTGAGGAGTTTTTATGGCCGTTGCCCTGAGCACCCTGGTCGAGGAAGCAGATCGCTTTCTCGGCAGTTCGCGAATTGCCGATTATTGCCCCAACGGCCTGCAGGTCGAGGGCCGGCCGCAGGTCACCCGGATCGTCAGTGGGGTCACCGCCAGCCAGGCGCTGCTCGATGCGGCGGTGGAGGCCGGGGCCGACCTGATCCTGGTGCATCACGGTTATTTCTGGAAGGGTGAGGACCCTTGTGTGGTGGGTATGAAACAGCGCCGGCTGAAGACCTTGCTCAAGCACGACATCAGCCTGCTGGCCTACCACCTGCCGCTGGATCTGCACCCGGAAGTCGGCAACAACGTACAACTTGCCCGCCAACTGGATATCACCGTGGAAGGGCCGCTGGACCCCGAGAATCCCAAGGTGGTCGGCCTGGTCGGCTCCCTCAACGAACCGATGACCGCCCGCGACTTTGCCCGCAAGGTCCAGGAGGCGCTGGGGCGCGAGCCGTTGCTGATCGAGGGGGACGAGATGATCCGACGGGTGGGTTGGTGCACTGGCGGCGGCCAGGGTTACATCGACCAGGCGGTACTGGCCGGGGTCGACCTGTACCTGAGCGGCGAGGCGTCTGAACAGACTTTCCACAGCGCGCAGGAAAACGGCATCAGTTTCATTGCTGCCGGCCACCATGCAACCGAGCGCTATGGTGTGCAGGCCCTGGGCGAATATCTGGCCCGACGGTTTGCCCTGGAGCATCTGTTCATCGACTGTCCGAACCCGATCTAGGCTCGGCCCCGCCCGCTCTCATGGGCGGAGGCTGCCAAACAGGGCGATATATTCTTATATCGTTTCGATCTATCTGTGCTAATCAATAGAATAGGTCGCTGTGCTAGCATGCCCCGCTCGAACACGGCCCGCAGGCCGTCCATAAGAACGCTTTTCGTGAGTAGCCATGGTTGACAAACTGACGCATCTGAAACAGCTGGAGGCGGAAAGCATCCACATCATCCGCGAGGTGGCCGCCGAGTTCGACAACCCGGTGATGCTGTACTCCATCGGTAAAGATTCCGCCGTGATGCTGCACCTGGCACGCAAGGCGTTTTTCCCCGGCAAGCTGCCGTTCCCGGTGATGCATGTCGACACCCAGTGGAAATTCCAGGAAATGTACAAGTTCCGTGATCGCATGGTCGCGGAAATGGGCCTGGACCTGATCACCCACGTCAACCCGGAAGGTGTGGCGCAGGGCATCAACCCCTTCACCCACGGCAGCTCCAAGCACACCGACATCATGAAGACCCAGGGCCTCAAGCAGGCACTGGACAAGCATGGCTTCGACGCAGCCTTTGGTGGTGCCCGGCGTGACGAAGAGAAATCCCGCGCCAAGGAGCGCGTGTATTCCTTCCGCGACAGCAAGCACCGCTGGGACCCGAAGAACCAGCGTCCGGAGCTGTGGAACGTCTACAACGGCAAGGTCAACAAGGGCGAGTCGATCCGCGTCTTCCCGCTGTCGAACTGGACCGAGCTGGACATCTGGCAGTACATCTACCTTGAAGGCATCCCGATCGTGCCGCTGTACTTCGCCGCCGAGCGTGAAGTCATCGAGAAGAACGGCACCCTGATCATGATCGACGACGAGCGCATCCTCGAGCATCTGTCCGACGAGGAAAAGGCCCGTATCGTCAAGAAGAAGGTGCGTTTTCGTACCCTTGGCTGCTACCCGTTGACGGGCGCGGTGGAGTCCGAGGCCGAAACCCTCACGGACATCATTCAGGAAATGCTCCTGACGCGTACTTCCGAACGCCAGGGCCGGGTCATCGACCACGATGGCGCAGGTTCCATGGAAGACAAGAAACGTCAGGGCTACTTCTAAACAGGGTTTTTCAGCATGTCGCACCAATCCGATCTGATCAGCGAGGACATCCTCGCCTACCTGGGCCAGCACGAGCGCAAGGAACTGTTGCGTTTCCTGACCTGCGGCAACGTCGATGACGGCAAGAGCACCCTGATCGGGCGCCTGCTGCACGACTCCAAGATGATCTACGAAGACCATCTGGAAGCCATTACCCGCGATTCGAAGAAAGTCGGTACCACCGGTGAGGAAGTCGACCTGGCGCTGCTGGTCGACGGCCTGCAGGCTGAGCGTGAGCAGGGCATCACCATCGATGTGGCCTACCGCTATTTCTCCACCGCCAAGCGCAAGTTCATCATCGCCGACACCCCCGGCCATGAGCAGTACACCCGCAACATGGCCACTGGTGCCTCCACCTGTGACCTGGCGATCATCCTGGTCGACGCCCGCTACGGCGTGCAGACCCAGACCCGTCGCCACAGCTTCATCGCCTCCCTGCTGGGCATCAAGCACATCGTCGTTGCCATCAACAAGATGGACCTCAAGGACTTCGACCAAGGCGTGTTCGAGTCGATCAAGGCCGACTACCTGAAGTTCGCCGACGGCCTGAAGATGAAGCCGTCGAGCATGCACTTCGTGCCGATGTCGGCGCTCAAGGGCGACAACGTGGTGAACAAGAGCGAGCGTTCGCCCTGGTACACCGGCCAGTCGCTGATGGAAATCCTCGAGACCGTGGAAGTGGCGGGTGACCGCAACTTCACCGACCTGCGTTTCCCGGTGCAGTACGTCAACCGGCCGAACCTGAACTTCCGTGGCTTCGCCGGCACCCTGGCCAGCGGCATCGTGAAGAAGGGCGACGAAGTCGTGGTCCTGCCGTCGGGCAAGAGCAGCCGCGTGAAGTCCATCGTCACCTACGAAGGTGAGCTGGAGCATGCAGGTCCCGGCCAGGCGGTTACCCTGACCATGGAAGACGAGATCGACATCTCCCGTGGCGACCTGCTGGTGCATGCCGACAACGTGCCGCCGGTCACCGACAGCTTCGAGGCCATGCTGGTCTGGATGGCTGAAGAGCCGATGCTGCCGGGCAAGAAGTACGATATCAAGCGCGCCACCAGCTACGTGCCGGGCTCGATTGCCAGCATCGTCCACCGGGTCGATGTGAACACTCTGGAAGAAGGCTCGGCCAGTGCCCTGCAACTGAACGAGATCGGCAAGGTCAAGATCGCCCTGGATGCACCGATCGCCCTGGACGGTTACGACAGCAACCGCACCACGGGTGCGTTCATCGTCATCGACCGCCTGACCAACGGCACCGTCGGCGCCGGCATGATCGTCGCCCAGCCGCTGGCTCATGGCAGCGCCACTCACCATGGCAAGCTCGCCCATGTAGCGACCGAGGAGCGTGCCCAGCGTTTTGGCCAGCAACCGGCGACTGTTTTGTTCACCGGCCTGTCGGGCGCGGGCAAGAGCACCCTGGCCTATGCCGTGGAGCGCAAGCTGTTCGACATGGGGCGTGCGGTGTTCGTCCTGGATGGCCAGAACCTGCGTCACGACCTGAACAAGGGCTTGCCGCAGGACCGTGCCGGCCGCACCGAAAATTGGCGGCGTGCCGCCCACGTGGCGCGCCAGTTCAACGAAGCTGGCCTGCTGACCCTGGCCGCCTTCGTGGCGCCGGATGCCGAAGGCCGTGAACAGGCCAAGTCGTTGATCGGTACCGAGCGCCTGGTGACCGTCTACGTCCAGGCCTCGCCATTGGTCTGCCGCGAGCGTGATCCGCAAGGCCTGTACGCGGCGGGTGGCGACAACATCCCGGGAGAGTCCTTCCCGTACGATGTGCCGCTCAATGCCGACCTGGTCGTCGACACGCAAGCCTTGTCGCTGGAAGACAGCGTCAAGCAGGTGCTGGATCTGCTGCGCCAGCGCGGCGCGATCTAAGCCCCGCCGGCCACTGAAAAGCCCGCGACCGATCACTTGGTCGCGGGCTTTTGCATGGGCCTTCAGATTGTTGGTTGGTTAAGATCGCCTTCGCGGGCAAGCCCGGCTCCTACAAGGTTTGTGTCGTTCATCAGTCTTGTGAGCGACGCCGACCTGTAGGAGCCGGGCTTGCCCGCGAAGGCGTCTTCAAATCCACCACAGAATCAAAGCCATACCGCATCCCAAAGCGGATAATCCCCAATCCGCTTCACCAACCCCGCCCGCAACGGATTGGCCACGATGTAGCGTGCTGCCGCCCGTAAATCCTCCTCCCGTCGCAGTGCTCGGTCATGAAAGCCTTTCTGCCAGAGCGCCCCTGTTCTCCGCATCTGCCGATTAACCGCCAATGCTGTGCGAGATTTGGTCTTGCACATCAGTTCCCCGAGACTGGCCTTCTGCAGTTCGACCAGCCAGTGAAAATGATCTGGCATCACCACCCAGGCCAGGGAAAGGGCTGAGTGTTCCTCCTGTGCGGTTCTGAGGTTCCGTACCAGCATTCGGCCCAACTGGAAGTCACTGAACAGCGGCTTGCGATCGAGCAGCACGGCTGTCAGCAGATAGATTCGGCTGGATTCCGAGTAGCGCCCGGTGCGCAGGTTTTTGGCCTTGTAGCGGAGCGTCATCCTTGCGGCTTCCGAGATATCGAGGAAGCCTCAGGCTACAGCGGCGGGGATGGGTGTTGGAGGTGTGAAAGGGAACGAAAAGTATCGGAGGGCTTTGGTGGTCTTGCGGGCCTTTTCGCGGGAAAGCCCGGCTCCTACAGGTCGGCGTCGTTCGCATGGCTGGTGAACGACACAATCCTTGTAGGAGCCGGGCTTGCCCGCGAAGAGGACCTTCCCGACACCTCAGGACTTGGCGGAATGCTCGCTGTGCAGCCGCTCCAGCAAGGCATCCTTGTCCGCCCATAGCTGGTTGATCCAGGCCTGGAATGCCTGGCGGTACTCGGCGTCCTGTTCGTAATTCCTTCCGGTGAACTCGGGCGGGATCCGAAGCTCCTCGAAATGCACCACCACCTCCCGCACGTTTCCGCACAACAGGTCCCAGAACCCTGGTCGTCCACCCGGATAGTGGATGGTCACGTTGACGATGGACTCCAGTTGTTCACCCATTGCATCCAGCACGAAGGCAATGCCACCGGCCTTGGGCTTGAGCAGGTAGCGGAACGGCGACTGCTGTTGCGCATGCTTGCCCGGCGTGAAGCGCGTGCCTTCGGCGAAGTTGAAGATACCCACAGGGTTCTTGCGAAATTTCGCGCAGGTCTTGCGGGTGGTTTCCAGGTCCTTGCCTTTCTTTTCCGGGTGTTTTTCCAGATAAGCCTTCGAATAGCGTTTCATGAACGGGAAGCCCAGGGCCCACCAGGCCAGGCCGATCACCGGAACCCAGATCAGTTCCTGCTTGAGAAAGAACTTCAGTGGGCGAATGCGGCGGTTGAGCACGTACTGCAGGACCAGGATGTCGACCCAGCTCTGGTGGTTGCTGGTAACCAGGTAGGAGTGCTGGTAGTCCAGGCCTTCCAGACCGCTGAGGTGCCAGCGGGTCTTGCGGACCAGTTGCATCCAGGCCTTGTTGTTGCTGATCCAGGCCTCATGGGTATGGTTCATCAGCCAGTGGCTCAGGCGCTGGGTCAGGCCGAAGGGCAGGGCCTTCAGCAGCGCCACGCAGAACAGGAACGAACACAGCAGCAGGGTGTTCAGGGCCAGCAGCAGCGAGCCGAGCAGGCCGCGCAGGGGCGCGGGGAGGAAGTCGAGCATGGTGTCCTTGTCTCGGAAATGGGGTCGGGGAGAGGGCGGGCAGCCGTTACCCTCATGCGCGTGGCATGAGAGTAACGGAGACAGGTTTCAGATATCCACAGGCCGATTGGCGGCCTGGATCGCCGTCAGGGCGATCGTATAGACGATGTCATCGACCTGGGCCCCGCGTGGCAGGTCGTTCACCGGCTTGCGCAGGCCCTGGAGCATCGGCCCCAGGCTGACGCAGTCGGCGCTGCGTTGCACGGCCTTGTGGGTGGTGTTGCCGGTGTTCAGGTCGGGGAATACGAACACCGTGGCGCGGCCAGCGACCTGGCTGTTGGGCGCCAGTTGCCGGGCGACATGTTCGTTGGCGGCGGCGTCGTACTGCAACGGGCCGTCGATCAGCAGGTCGCGCTGGGCCTCGTGGGCCAGCAGGGTGGCTTCGCGGACCTTCTCCACTTCCTCGCCGCTGGCCGAGTCGCCGCTTGAGTAGCTGATCATCGCCACCCGAGGCGTGATACCTAATGCCTGGGCCGAGTCGGCGCTCTGCCGGGCGATTTCCGCCAGTTCGGTCGCGGACGGATGCGGGTTCATCACGCAGTCGCCATAGACCAGTACCTGCTCGGGAAACAGCATGAAGAACACCGACGACACCAGGGTGCAGCCCGGCGCGGTCTTGATCAGTTGCAGGGCCGGGCGGATGGTGTTGGCGGTGGAGTGGATCACCCCGGAAACCAGGCCATCAACTTCGTCCAGCGCCAGCATCATGGTGCCGATCACTACGGTGTCTTCCAGCTGCTGCTCGGCCATCGGCGTGTTCAGGCTCTTGCTCTTGCGCAGGGCAACCATCGGCTCGGCATAGCGCCCGCGGATCTCGTCCGGGTCGAGAATCTCCAGGCCCGGCGGCAGTTCGAAACCGTGGGCCTTGGCGACCGCCTCGACATCCGCCGGCTTGGCCAGCAGTACGCAACGGGCAATGCCCCGCGCCTGGCAGATCGCCGCAGCCTGGACGGTCAGCGGCTCGCTGCCTTCGGGCAATACGATGCGCTTGTTGGCCTGCTGGGCGCGCTGGATCAACTGATAGCGGAATACCGCCGGTGTCAGGCGCATTTCCCTCGGTGTACCGCAGCGTTGGTGCAGCCACTGGGCATCGAGGTGGCTGGCGACGAAATCGGTGATGATCTCCGCTCGCTCGCGGTCATCCACCGGGATTTCCTTGTTCAGGCTGTTGAGCTGGTTGGCAGTGTCGTAGGAGCCGGTGCTGACCGACAGCACTGGCAGGCCGGCCTGCAATGCACCGCGGCACAGCTCCATCAGTCGTGGGTCGGGCTTGGTGTCGCTGGTCAACAGCAGGCCGGCCAGCGGCACGCCGTTGAGCGCCGCGAGGCTGACGGCGAGAATGATGTCGTCGCGATCGCCTGGGGTCACCACCAGCACACCCGGCTTGAGCAGTTGCAGGGTGTTCAGCACGGTACGGGCGCAGAGGATGATCTTCGACATGCGCCGGGTTTCATAGTCGCCGGCATTGAGCACCTGGGCGCCCAGCAGATCGGCGACATCACGGGTGCGCGGAGCGTTGAGTTCCGGCTGGTACGGAATGCAGCCAAGCAGGCGGAAGTCGCCGCTGCGCAACAACGGCGAGTGTTCCTTGAGGCGAGCGGCGAAGGCCTCCATGCCCTCGTCGGTGCGTACCTTGTTGAGGATCACGCCGAGCACCTTGGGGTCTTTCGGCCCTCCGAACAGCTGTGCCTGCAACTCGACGCGGCCGGACAATTCGGTCAGCACTTCGTTTTCCGGCGCCGAAACGAGGATCACCTCGGCATCCAGGCTTTTCGCCAGGTGCAGGTTGACCCGCGCCGCATAGCTGGCGCTGCGGGTCGGGACCATGCCCTCCACCACCAGCACATCCTTGCCGACCGCGGCCTGCTGGTACAGGCTGATGATTTCTTCCAGCAGTTCGTCGAGCTGGCCGTCGCCGAGCATCCGCTCGACATGGGCCAGGCCCAGTGGCTGGGGTGGCTTGAGGCCGTGGGTCCGTGCAACCAGTTCGGTCGAACGTTCCGGCCCGGTATCACCCGGATGCGGCTGGGCGATGGGCTTGAAGAAGCCGACCTTGAGGCCGGCGCGTTCCAGCGTGCGGACCAGTCCGAGGCTGATCGACGTCAGGCCCACGCCAAAATCGGTGGGCGCGATAAAGAAAGTTTGCATGCGTAGTCTCTTGTGGAGCGCAAGTGCGAGGACCGATGGTTGATCCCCTGCGATATTCAGACGCCAAGGTTAGCGCTAACCGAGCCCTGTGCGCACCAACCACATGCAAAGGGTTGGCCGATCCGGGCCGAGCGCTGGGCCGGGTCCAGCACCCAGGCGCGGGACTGCCAGGGTGGCTGGTGGCGCAGGTGCTGGGTATGGCCGCAGGACAGCTCGGCGACCCAATGGCCGTCTTCATCCTGGTGAAAACCGCGAATGATCGACGGCCCCGGTGTCACCCGTCCGTCCGGGTTCCGTTCGCTTTCGGACGAATCCTTGTTTAGACTTGTCCGTTCTTCATTCTTCTGCAAAAGGTCTCGCCCCATGCTGATCGCCGCCAATAAGGCTGTGTCCATCGACTATACCCTGACCAACGACGCTGGTGAGGTCATCGACAGCTCCGCCGGCGGCGCGCCGCTGGTGTACCTGCAAGGTGCAGGCAACATCATTCCAGGCCTGGAAAAGGCCCTGGAAGGCAAGGCCGTTGGTGACGAGCTGAACGTTACCGTCGAGCCCGAAGATGCCTACGGCGAATACGCTGCCGAACTGGTCAGCACCCTGAGCCGCAGCATGTTCGAAGGCGTCGACGAGCTGGAAGTGGGCATGCAGTTCCACGCTTCCGCTCCGGATGGCCAGATGCAGATCGTCACCATTCGCGACCTGGACGGCGACGACGTCACCGTCGACGGCAACCACCCGCTGGCTGGCCAGCGCCTGAACTTCAAGGTCAAGGTCGTCAACGTCCGTGACGCCAGCCAGGAAGAAGTCGCCCATGGTCACATCCATGGCGAAGGCGGCCATCACCACTGAGTTCTGCTGCTAAGCTCTGGTTGTAGGAAGGCGCCCACGGGCGCCTTTTTAGTCCGCCGCGGTTTCATCACTGGAAACCGGTCGTGGTGTCGGGCAACAATGTCGAGACGTTACACAGGATTATCGGGAGTTCGCCATGAGTGCTTTTCACGACCTTACGCTGGTGGCGCTGGATGGCCAGGACCTGCCCCTCGCACCCTTCAAGGGGCATGTCGTGCTGGTGGTCAATGTCGCCTCCAAATGTGGGCTGACGCCGCAGTACGCCGCACTGGAAAACCTCTACCAGCAGTACAAGAGCCAGGGCTTCACCGTGCTGGGCCTGCCGTGCAACCAGTTCGCCGGGCAGGAGCCGGGTTCCGAAGACGAAATCCGCGAGTTCTGCAGTCTCAACTATGGGGTGACCTTTCCGTTGAGTCGCAAGCTGGAGGTCAACGGCCATGATCGTCACCAGCTGTATCGGCTGCTGGCGGGCGAGGGCGCCGAGTTTCCCGGTGACATCACCTGGAACTTCGAAAAATTCCTGATGGGCAAGGACGGTCGTGTACTGGCCCGTTTCTCGCCACGCACCGCGCCGGATGATCCGGCGGTGGTCCAGGCCATCGAGAAGGCACTGGCCTGAGACTGCTGCGGGGCAGGATTTATCCGTGGGGCAGAATCGATCCTGAAGCAGCGTTTTTCCGCGGGGAAGATCTTCTCCGTGGGAGCCGGATTTATTCGCGAAGCTTTTAGCGGTCCTGCGGGCTTGTTCGCGGATAAATCCGGCTCCCACAGTGCCTAACCTCCACAGTTCAAGCCCCTCTTGGCTTTATCCAGAGTCGTTCAGCCTCCCGACACTTTTCGAGCTTAATCACTCAGATCAATAGTGCTGGGCGCCGCCTCGTGGGCGGAATATTATCCTGATCATAAATTCCCCTTCAGCCGCGGAGTGCTTCCATGTCGGTCCAAGCCCTGTTCAAACCTTTCCAACTCGGTGCCCTGGAGTTGCCGACCCGAGTGGTGATGGCGCCGATGACCCGGTCGTTCTCCCCAGGCGGCGTGCCCAATTCGAAAGTCATCGAGTACTACCGCAAGCGTGCGGCGGCAGGCGTCGGCCTGATCGTCACCGAAGGCACCACGGTCGGCCATCCGGCGGCCAACGGCTACCCGAATGTGCCGCATTTCTATGGTGAAGCGGCCCTGGCCGGCTGGAAAAAAGTGGTCGAGGCGGTACATGCCGAGGGTGGCAGGATCGTTCCGCAACTCTGGCACGTGGGCAACGTGCGACGCCTGGGCACCGAGCCGGATGCCAGCGTTCCCGGCTACGGTCCGAGCGAAAAACTCAAGGATGGCCAGGTCGTGGTCCACGGTATGACCCACCAGGACATCCAGGACGTGATCGGCGCGTTCGCCCAGGCGGCGAAGGATGCCCAGGCCATCGGCATGGACGGCGTCGAGATCCACGGTGCGCATGGCTACCTGATCGACCAGTTCTTCTGGGATGGCAGCAACCAGCGCAGCGATGAGTACGGCGGTAGCCTGGCCAACCGCTCGCGCTTCGCCATCGAGCTGATCCAGGCCGTGCGCGCCGCCGTTGGCCCGGATTTCCCGATCATCTTCCGTTTCTCCCAGTGGAAGCAGCAGGATTACACCGCGCGCCTGGTGCAAACTCCGGAAGCGCTGGGAGAGTTCCTCAAGCCGCTGGCCGATGCCGGCGTGGATATTTTCCACTGCTCCACCCGACGTTTCTGGGAGCCTGAGTTCGACGGTTCGACCCTCAACCTGGCCGGCTGGACCCGCAAGCTGACCGGCAAGCCAACCATCACCGTCGGCAGCGTCGGCCTGGACGGCGAGTTCCTGCAATTCATGGTCAATACCGACAAGGTCGCCCAGCCGGCCAGCCTGGAGAAGCTGCTGGAGCGTCTGGACAACGACGAGTTCGACCTGGTGGCAGTAGGCCGTGCGTTGCTGGTTGACCCGGATTGGGCAGTGAAAGTGCGTGACGGTCGCGAGCAGGACATCCTGCCGTTCAGCCGTGAGGCGTTGACCAGCCTGGTCTGAGCCCTATCTAGGCATCGGGGGCGCGTGAGGCGTCCCCTGTTCCGCTTCGCAGGCACCGCGCAACTGCATCTCGAACTGTTCGACGATCGCCCCCCAGCTCTGCCGGCTGGCATGCTGGCGGGCGTTCAGGCGCACATTGCGCAAGGTTTCCCCGCCTTCGAGCAGCCAGCAGGCCGCGTCGCGGAAAGCTTCCTCATCCCCGGGCATCGCCAGCACGCCATTGTAGCCATGGCGAATGTGCTGGGCTGCCGCCGCCTGGTCATAGGCCACCACTCCCAGGCCCGAGGCCAATGCTTCCAGCACTACGTTGCCGAAGGTCTCGGTCAGGCTGGGAAACACGAACAGATCGCCGGATGCGTAGTGTTGCGCCAGGACCTCGCCACGCTGGGTACCGCAGAAAACCGCGCCGGGCAGCTCCTTCTCCAGCGAAGAGCGAAGCGGACCGTCGCCGACCACCACCAGCCTCATCGTCCGCTGTGGATAAGTCGCCTGCAAGGCCTGGAAGGTGCGGCCCAGCAGGCCGAGGTTCTTCTCGGTCGCCAGTCGCCCGACATACATCACGGCGATGTCGTCCTGGGCCAGCCCCCAGCTTTCCCGCAGGGCATTCTGTCGTTTGGCCGGGTGGAACAATTGGCTGTCGACGCCGCGCGACAGCAGTTCGAGCCGTTCGAAATGCCGCCGCTCCAGTTCCAGGCGCTGGCTGACGCTGGGTACCAGGGTCAGCTTGGAGCGATTGTGGAACCAGCGCAGGTAATGGGTCAGGAATCGCGTCAGCATCCCCAGGCCGTACTGGTTGGAGTACTGCTGGAAGTTGGTGTGGAAGCCGCTGACCACCGAGATCCCCAGTCGCCGTGCCGCGCGCAGTGCCGACAGCCCCAGCGGCCCTTCGGTGGCGATATACAGCACATCCGGGCGTTGGCGCTTCCAGCGGCGCAACAGCTTGTGCATCGACGACTGGCCCCATTGCAGCCCAGGATAACCGGGCAGCGGCCAGCCACGGCACAGCAGCAGTTCGGTGTCGCTGGGGCGGGTCTGGTCGCTGCCCTGACGCGGGCGTACCAGCTCGATCTGGTGGCCACGGGCGCGCAGGCCATCGCACAGCCGGCCAAGGGTATTGGCCACGCCATTGATTTCGGGTGGGAAGGTTTCGGTGACCAGGGTGATATGCAGAGCTGTCGTCATGGTTCCAGTATCGAACCCGGCCCGTTGCGACGTTATGGCATTTGGGTGATGGATTTGTGACGAAGGCTCCAGACTGTCCGCCAGGTCCTCGATATCCGGGTCACTGGATCGTTATCATCAGGTGTCCACCCCATTCAAGGAGATCCCGTGACCGACAATATCTATGCACCGCCCCAGGCGGACCTGAGTGCACCGCGCAGCGAGGCCACCGGCCGCTTCTACGTGGTGTCGCGAACCAAGTTCTTCGTGCTGTTCATCTTCAGTCTTGGGCTGTACCAGATCTACTGGTCGTACAAGAACTGGAGTCAGTACAAGGCGTCGACACAACTGGACATCTGGCCGGTAGCCCGGGGGATCTTCGCGATCTTCTTCGTGCATGCGCTGTATCGCAATGTCGAGAAAAGCATACTCGCCAGCGGCCGTGGCTATCGCTGGGACGCCTCGCTGTGGGCGACCCTGTTCGTGGTCTTTGCGGTACTCAGCAACGTGTTGGAAACCCTGGTCAGGAAAAACGTCGGCGGATCCTTGCTGCTGGTGCTGAGCACGTTCTGGGTGTTTGCCCAGGTGTTCATCACCTGGCAGGGCCAGCAGGCCATCAACTTTGCCAGCGGTGATGCCGAGGGTCAGGGCAATGCCCACTTCGGTCCGGTCAATTACCTGGTGATCGTGCTCGGCGGGATCGTCTGGCTGTTTGCCCTGATCGGCACTTTTTCCCTCTTGATCTGAGGGGGAACGCCGGACCCATTGCGGGCCCGGCGCACCTGCCTGGCGTCAGCGCGTGGCCGGCACCAGCGCCTCATCGCCGCGTTCACGCACCCAGAACAGCGTGGCCCCGGCAATCGCCGCCGGCATCATCAACAGGTTGACCACCGGGATCAGCAGCACCAGGTAGACGCTGCCGCCGAAGCTCATGCTCTGCCAGCGCTTGCTGCGCAGCCAGGCGAGCATGTCCTGCCAGCTCATCTTGTGGTTGTCCGCCGGGTAGTCGATGTACTGGATCGCCATTATCCACACCCCGAACAAAAGCCAAAGCGGTGCGGCGATAATGTTCACCACCGGGATGAACGACAGGATGAACAGCCCGATGGCCCGGGGCAGGAAGTAGCCCAGCTTGCGCATTTCCCGGCCCAGGGTCCTGGGGACCATCGCCAGCAGTTCGCCCCAGCTGAAGGCCGGGAAGTTGTCGCTGCCGCGCACCACCACCTCGACCTTTTCCGCGAGAAAGCCGTTGAACGGCGAGGCGATGATGTTGGCGAGCAGGGTGAAGGTGAAGAACACCATCAGGATCACCAGCGCCACGAACAGCGGCCAGAGAATGTAGTTCAGAAAGCTCAGCCAGTCGGGCAGGGTCGGCATCAGGTGCTCGACCCATAGGCTGAACTGGTGGCCGGCGAAGTAGATCAGCCCGACGAACAGGACCAGGTTGACCAGCAGTGGCAGCAGGACAAACAGGCGCAACCCTGGGCTCAGGACCAGCTTCAGGCCTTCGCGCAGGTATTGTGGGCCGGACATCACGGGTGCGGGCATAACGGGCTCCGAAACGAGGAAAACGCGCCGACCTTACCGGCTTTGCAGTGGCGGTGAAAGCGTCGACATTTACGGTAACAAAGGCGTCTTGCAGAACGTCCTTATGGATAGAGACCTGCTATGAGCTGGATTGTTATTGCGTATTTCCTTAATCTTTGCCCCCTCGTTACGCTGCACATCATTATTTTTCAGGACTGTGTGCTACAAGCCTTCCCCAAGCGCTTTCGCAGTCCTTTTTTATTCCAGCCGGTGCGCCGGCGATCCGTCCCGGTGTCCTACGGGCGGTCGACAGGAGTGAGTCATGTCTGAAGTACGTCATTCGCGAGTGATTATTCTCGGTTCCGGCCCTGCCGGTTACAGTGCTGCAGTCTATGCGGCTCGGGCCAACCTCAAGCCGCTGCTGATCACCGGCATGCAGGCCGGTGGCCAACTGACCACCACCACCGAAGTCGACAACTGGCCCGGTGACGTGCATGGCCTGACCGGCCCGGCGCTGATGGAGCGCATGCGTGAACACGCCGAGCGTTTCGAAACCGAAATCGTCTTCGACCACATCAACTCGGTGGACTTCGCCAAGAAGCCCTACACCCTGGTGGGCGACAGCGGCACCTTCACCTGCGACGCGCTGATCATCGCCACCGGCGCCAGCGCCCGCTACCTGGGCCTGCCATCGGAAGAGGCGTTCATGGGCAAGGGCGTTTCGGCCTGCGCGACCTGTGACGGTTTCTTCTATCGCAACAAGCCGGTTGCCGTGGTCGGCGGGGGTAACACCGCCGTGGAAGAGGCGCTGTACCTGGCCAACATCGCCAGCACCGTGACCCTGATCCACCGCCGCGATACCTTCCGCGCCGAGAAGATCCTGATCGACAAGCTGCACGCCCGCGTGGCCGAAGGCAAGATCATCCTCAAGCTGAACGCCACCCTGGACGAAGTCCTGGGCGACAACATGGGCGTGACCGGTGCCCGCCTGAAGAACAACGATGGCAGCTCCGACGAAATCAAGGTCGACGGTGTGTTCATCGCGATCGGCCATACGCCGAACACTTCGCTGTTCGAAGGCCAGTTGACGCTGAAGGATGGTTACCTGGTCGTGCAGGGCGGTCGTGAAGGCAATGCCACCGCGACCAGCGTCGAAGGTATCTTCGCGGCCGGTGACGTGGCTGACCACGTTTACCGCCAGGCGATCACCTCGGCCGGCGCCGGCTGTATGGCGGCACTGGACACCGAACGTTACCTGGACGGCCTGCAGAACGCTTCGTTCTGAGTGAGCCTGAAATGAAAAAACCGGCCCTGGGGCCGGTTTTTTTATGCCTGCGAAGGCCTCAGCGGCGGGTCAGCGGCTGTGCGGCGAACTTCACGCCGGCCAGACCGTGCTTGATCAGCGCGCGGATATTGCCGTGGTCGCTGCCCTCTGGCGTTGCCAATACCGAACGGTAGTGCTCGCCAAACGCCAGCAGCGCCTGCTGGTCGCTCAGGCCTTCGAGCAGGGCCAGGCCCAGGGTCTTGCACGAGCCTTCGTTCTGCCCGGCGGCGTTTTCCACGCCACCGTTGTTGAAAGCCTGGGGCTGGTAGTCGTAGCCGGCGGCGATGAAGGCCAGGGTGTCGGCAAAGACGTGTTCGCCGCTGTCGAGGCTGGCGCGCAGGGTGTTCAGATCAGTCATGGGGTTTTCCTTTGGCGAATGCCGCCTGTTGTTCGGCACTGGCTTCTTTCTGGTATTGGGCTTTCCACTCGGCGTAGGGCATGCCGTAGACCACCTCGCGGGCGTCGTCGAGGCTCAGCTCGATCCGGCGCTCGTCGGCTTCGGCCTTGTACCACTTGGACAGGCAGTTGCGGCAGAACCCGGCGAGGTTCATCAGGTCGATGTTCTGCACATCCTTGCGGCTGTCCAGGTGGGCAACCAGCCGGCGAAAGGCGGCGGCTTCGAGTTCGAGGCGTTCTTGCTCGGTCATGATGGGCTCTGTGCTGGGGGAACTTGGGGCGCGATGATAAAAGCCTGGCGCGGCGAACGCCAGGCGAGGCAAGGCGTCAGCGGCTGGCCGCGAGGGTGATCGACACCGACTCGGCGAACCGCAGCGCGTGCGGCTTGTCGACTTCGACCTCGGCGTAGAGTACTGCCTCGTTGCTCATCACCAGGTCCAGCAATTCCTGGGTCATGCGTTCGAGCAGGGCAAAGCGGTTGCCCTCCACATGCTGGATGATCGCCTTGGTGATGGTGCGATAGTTCAGCGCGTGGTCGATATCGTTGTCGCGCACCGCCTCCTGGGCCGCGTACAGGATGGTCAGGTTGATCAGCACATCCTGCTTGTTGAGAATTTCCTCCTCGTTGATCCCGATAAAGGTGCGCAGGCGCAGGTCCTTGACCCGGATCCGGGCCATTCCCGGTTGAAGTTGTGGCATTTACTTGCTCCGTCCGATCAGTTGCAGGAACTCCATGCGGGTGGTGCTCGAGTCGCGGAAGACACCGAGCATCACCGAGGTGTTCATGGTCGAGTTCTGTTTTTCCACGCCGCGCATCATCATGCACATGTGCTGCGCCTCAATCACCACCGCGACGCCGGCGGCGTGGGTCACCTGCTGGATGGCGTCGGCGATTTCCCGGGTGAGATTCTCCTGGATCTGCAGGCGCCGGGCGAACATGTCGACGATCCGGGCGATCTTCGACAGTCCCAGCACCTTGCCGGTGGGAATGTAGGCGACATGGGCCTTGCCGATGAAGGGCAGCAGGTGATGTTCGCACAACGAGTACAACTCGATGTCCTTGACGATCACCATCTCGTCGTTGTCCGAGGCGAACAGCGCCCCGTTGACCACGCTTTCGAGGCTTTCTGCGTAGCCGTGACACAGGTACTGCATGGCCTTGGCCGCCCTTTTCGGGGTATCCAGCAGACCCTCGCGATCAGGGTCTTCGCCAAGGCCCTGGAGGATCTCGCGGTAATGCTCGGGCAGTGATGCGCTCATTGCGGTGTTTCCTCGCGGGGCGGCCTACTTGAGATGCCGGCCGCCGTTGACGGTCAAGGTTGTGCCGGTGACGTAGGGATTGTCCAGCAGATAGCGCAGGCTCTGGTAGATCACTTCGGGACCGGGCTCGATGCCCATGGCCGACTTGGCCAGGGTCTTGGCGCGGTACGCCGCGTCGTCGTCGGGGTTGAACATCAGCAGGGCCGGGGCGATGCCGTTGACCTTGATGCGTGGCGCGTACTTGGCGGCGAACGACAGCGTCAGGCTGTCCAGCCCGGCCTTGCTGGCGCAATAGGCGATGTGCTTGCTGCTGCCCTTGCGGGTCACGTCGTCGCTGATATGCACGATGTCGGCCCTGGGCGAGCGGTGCAGCAGTTCGGCGCAATGCAGGTTGATCAGGTAGGGCGCGAGCATGTGGATGCCGAACATCCGGGTGAAGGCCTCGCTCTCGTCCCCCGGTGTTTCGGCAAGCCACGCCGAAGCGTTGTGGACGATCGCCCGCAGGCTGTCGGCATGCTGCTTGAGGTTATCGATGAAGGCCAGGATGCCGGCCTCGCTGGCGAAGTCGGCGAACAGGGTGATCGCACCCTGCTCCCGCAATGACTGCAGGCCCGGGCGTTCGCTGCGGTAGCTGACGATCACCGGGCAGCCGTCGGCCAACAGCCGCTCTGCGCAATGCAGGCCGACACGCTGGCTGGCGCCAGTGATCAGGATCGGGGCGGTGGAAGGCATCGAAGGCTCGCGGCAGGCAGTGGAAGGGTATCTGAAATCAAACTATACCAGCCGCACGCCTTCGACAACCATGCCGCGAGCCCTTGGGAGGTCAGCGGCCCCGGCTCGTCGCCGTGTCCGGTAGCGAGCGGCTCGGTGCACCGCGCAGCCAGCCTGCCAGCAGGCGGGTCGACAACGGAATGAAGAAGTAGACCATCAAGGGCGTCAGCATCAGGGTGCTGATGAAAATCCGCGGTACCAGCTCCAGCTCGGCCAGCAATGGCCCCAGCACGAAGTTGAACAGCAGCGAGACCGGGAAGAACGCCAGCCAGATCGCCACGCTCTGTTTCCAGCGGGGTGGGCGCTGGTCGGCGGTGCCGAACCAGCCTTCAAGGCCGCTGACACGATGTTCGGAAGGCCGGGCGAAGAGGTCGCCGCCCCGTTCCAGCCAGGCCTTGCGCGAGACGGAGTGCTCCCAGGCGTGCAGGGTCTCGGCGTCGCTGAAGCGGAAAATCATCTGGAATTCGTTGTCGCCGGGAGGTGGGGCGAGTACGCCGGAACCGAGGTAGCCGGGGAAGTCGGTAGCCAGTTGTTCGCCTTCCTGGAGCCAGGCGAGCATGTCCTGATAACGGCCGTCGGCAACGCGACGTGCCACCATCATGGTGACGGGTGAGGTAGACATCATGTATCTCCACAAGACGAGCAGGCTGCCCGGGTAGGGCAGATGCGAAACGCAGCACCGGGGTGGTGGGCTGCGCCTGGATTAAACGCAAGAATCATTCCGTTCTTCAAGCGGGCGCACGGGAGGTGCACGCAGAGTGTTTGATGTTTGAAGAAACGGGAGAGGTATAAGCTAGAATGTCGATAAAATTATACACATTGATGTGAAAAACATGCCTGTCATAACCGCCCGTGACCGTGTAGCAGTAGAACTGCCGCTGCCAGCCTTTAAACAGGAAGAGCTGTTTCCCATCCGCGAGGTATCCCGCCTCACCGGCGTAAATCCGGTGACACTCCGTGCATGGGAACGGCGCTATGGCCTGATCCAGCCGACGCGCACCGAAAGTGGGCATCGACTTTACGCCATGAGCGATATCGAGACGGTTCGCAGCATCCTTGGCTGGATCGAACGCGGGGTTGCCGTCAGCAAGGTGGGCAAACTTCTGGCGAAGACCGCCGTCGCGCGCGAGCCCGCGACGGACATGTTGCTGTCGCTGCCCTTCGAGGACTGGCGCAATTGCCAATTGCAGTTGGCCAATGCCGTGGGCAGCTTCGACGAGCTGGCGCTGGAGCGCCTGTATGGGCAGATATTTTCCAGCTATCCGCTGACGGTGGTGTTCCAGAACATCCTGATGCCGCTTTGGCATGAGTTGCGCGCCAAGCGGGACGAGTTCGGCCACACCAGCGAATGGCTGTTCCTCGACAGCTTCCTGCGCGGGCGGGTGTTGCAGCGGCTGCAATCGGTGCGCGGTGTCGCCTCGGAGCGGATCATCCTGGCGGCCTTGCCCGGCGATTGTCGTGAACTGGAATTGCTGGTCGCCGGCCTGTTGCTCGGTAATGGTGAGTGGCCGGTCAGCGCCCTGGCCATCGGACAACCGCTCGACGAGTTGCCGCTGATTTGTGAAAAGGCCCGGCCGCGGGCGCTGGTGCTGTATTCCAACCGTTCGCCGGCCTCGGACATGCCGAGGCGGCTGAATCGGCTGGCGCTGGCGGTGGAGTGTCCGGTGATGCTGGCCGGCGACACCTCGGACTTGCTGCAGGACGCCCTGGAGGGTAGCAGCATTGGCTGCCTGGGGCAGGAGGGGCAATCGATGCGTCAGCGCCTGCAGCAGTTGCTGGCCGGCAAGCTCGACACCTGAGCCGCGTTTGTAGCGTCGGTCTTCAGAGGTGCAGTTCCGGATGCGTCACACGGTGCTGTTGCAGGATGTACTGGCGCAGCCGCTGGATTTCGCCGGGGTCGCCCTGATTCAGCCGGTAGGCGTACAGGCCCTGTTCGGTTTCACGCTCGAAACGCCCCTGCAGGGCAATGCGCTCATAGCCTGACGGGCTGAACCATTGGTTGAACTGCCTGGGCGGCTTGAGGCCGCTACGCAGTTGCAGCAACACACCCTTGAACGAGATCTCGCGTACTGCCAGCGCCCCGGCCTGGCCGCGAACGTTTTCCAGGTGTACCGGCTTCTCCAGGATCAGGCGCCAGGGGCGAACCCGTGGACCGTCCTCGAAGATGCTCGGTACGCCCAGGCGCAGGTGCTGGGCATGGAACTCATCTTCGACCAGATGCAGCGGAAAGCTCATCTTCTGGTTTTCGAAGTTCGCCTGGAGAGTGACCTGCTCATGGGCTGCGAGCCGGGTAAGCAGGTCGCGGATCTGCGACACGCCATTGACCAGCAGGCTCGACGAGCTGTCGCGCTTGTTGAGTTGCGGGTTGTGCTGCATGTTCTGTATGAAATCCAACTCGTCCTGAGTCAGAAGGGCAGTGCGGGGCATGATCGAGCTCGAAAGAACAAAACGTGCAAATTGGGGCGGGTAACGCCCGATAAGACCACAGATTCCGTTATTTGTTGACACCGCTGGTCGCCCGTAGGGCTTCGAGTTCGGCTGTGACCTCGGCCAGTTGCGCCTCCAGTTGGGCAACCCGTTCCTGGGCCCTGACCTGGGCGGTGACATCCTTCTGGACACCGACGAAGTAGGTCAACTGGTCGCTTTCATTGAACACCGGTGACAACGACAGTTCGTTCCAGAAGTGCGTGCCGTCCTTGCGGTAGTTGCGAATTATATGGCGGCATGGCTTGCGTGTCCGCAATGCTTCGCGAATCAGCTCCAGACTGGCTTGGTCGCGGTCGCCGGACTGCAGGAAACGGCAGTCCTGGTAGAGAATTTCTTCGTTGCTATAGCCGGTCAGGCGTTCGAACGCCGGGTTGGCGTAGATCAGGATATTGTCTTCGCCTTCCTGTTCGGCAACCACGATACCTTCGTTGGAGGCATCGATGACAAGTTGCAGCAGTTTCGGGTTGATCATTGTTGGAGTAATCCGCAGTCCATTGGCACGCAGCCCAAGTGTAAGAGAAAGTCCCGGCGGGTCAATGCCGGACAGGATGTGAATGGAAGTTCAGTGGGAATATTTCTCATCTGGTAATATCCGCGGTTTTCAAGCTGCCCCAGGATGAGATTGATGAAAGTCGCCATTCTTTCCGGATCGGTCTACGGTACCGCCGAAGAAGTTGCCCGTCATGCCAAGCGGGTTCTCGACAAGGCCGGCCTCGACGCCTGGCACAACCCGCGTGCCACCCTGGCCGACGTCGAGGCGTTTGCCCCCGAAGCGTTCCTGGCGGTGACTTCGACCACCGGCATGGGTGAGCTGCCGGACAATATCCAGCCACTCTACTACGCCATTCGCGACCAGTTGCCAGCGGCTTGGCGCGGACTGCCGGGGGCGGTGATCGGGCTCGGTGACACGAGCTACGGCGATACCTTCTGCGGCGGTGGCGAGCAATTGCGCGAGCTGTTCGCCGAACTCGGCCTGCGGGAGGTCCAGCCTATGCTGCGTCTGGACTCCAGTGAAACGGTCACCCCGGAAACCGATGCAGAGCCCTGGCTGGCCGAGTTCATCAACGCACTGAAAGGTTGACCGGCCGCTCGCGCAGCAGTGCCAGCCAGGCCTGCGCGGCTTGCGACAGATAGGCGCCACGGCGCCAGATGAAGGCGATATCCCAGCGCAGGTCGGTGGGTGAACTGAGGTTCAGGCGGACCACGCCGGGCCGGACCAGTGAGCGCGCGACCACGCTGGGCATCAACGCCACGCCCTGGCCGGCGGCCACCAGCGCGGCGAGGAAGTCCGCCTGGCCGCTGCGTCCGCTTTCCCTGGGCGTGAATCCCAGGCGCTCACAGGCCTGGATCAGCCGGTGGTTGAGCACGAAGCTGCGCTGATAGAGCAGGAAGGGCGTTTCGGCCAATTGCTCCAGGCGAATGGAGCCTTCCTCGGCCAGCGGATGGTCGATCGCCAGCAGCACATCCAGCGGTTCATCGCAGAACGGTTGGCAGTCGAACGCCGGGTTGCTTGGCGTGAGACCGGCGCCCAGTTCCAGTTCGCCGCTCAACACCGCGGGTTCGATGCTCAGGCTGCCGCCCTCGAGCAAGTGAATGGCGATATTCGGATAGCGCCGTCGATATTCGGCGAACAGTCCGGCGAACAACGTATCGCCGCCCAGTTGCGGCAGTCCCAGGCGCAATTCTCCCCGAGCCAGTTGGCTCAGGTCATCGAGCTCGTGCAGCAGTCCGTTGCGCAGGCGCAGCATTTCTTCGGCCCGTTGCAGTACCACCCGACCCGCGGCGGTGGGCAGTACATGGGGACCCTGGCGATCGAGCAGTCTGACTCCCAGGCTGTGTTCGAGCTGGGCGACCTGCTTGCTCACCGCCGACTGGCTGACGTGCAGGGTCTTGGCGGCCTGGGTGAAGCCGCCCTGGTGTGCCACTTCGACAAAACTGCGCAGCTGTTTGAATTCCATTGCGTGATTCCAATTTGGAATGGCCAGCAGTCTAACAATTCGCTTTTGGGATGGTAGACCCGGCTCTAGAATTTTCCTCACTGGGGGGCCTGAATCCGATGAACAGATCACTGCTGGAAAAAACCATCCGCCTGCTGGCCGAACTGTCGGTTCTGTGCGGTCTTTATCTGCTCGGCGGCCAAGTGGCAGCCTGGACCGGCTGGCCGATTCCCGCTGGCGTGATCGGGCTGGCGCTGCTGTTGCTGTTGTTCGCCACCGGCCGGGTCAAGCCGGCCGCGCTGCAACGGGGTGCTGGCTGGCTGATGGCGGAGATGCTGCTGTTCTTCATCCCGGCGCTGATGAGCCTGCTCGACTATGGCGCCACGCTGCGCCAGGACGGCTGGCGGATCCTCTTGGTAATCATGTGCAGCACCTTGCTGGTGATGTTGGCGACAGCATTCACCGTCGAGTTCGTCTGCCGTTGGAGCAGCCGTCGTGAAGCTTGAGTGGATGTCGCTGTTCTGGCTGGCGCTGACCTTGGCGGCCTATGTCTTCAGCCGTTGGAGCTACCAGCGCAGTGGCCGCTACCTGCTGTCGCCGTTGATCCTGGTGCCGGTCATCCTGCTGGCGGTAGCCATTCCGCTGCACACGGCCTACGCCGAATATTCGCGGGATACTCATTGGCTGATCCTGGCGCTTGGCCCCGCTACCGTGGCTTTTGCCGTGCCGATCTGGCAGCAGCGGGGCTTGCTCGTTCGCCACTGGCCGGCGCTGCTGATGGGCATGCTGGCGGGCAGCGTGGCGTCCATCGGCAGTTCCTATGGGCTGGCCCGTGCCCTGTCGCTGGACAGCGCCCTGACCCTGTCGCTGGTGCCTCGTTCGATTACCACCCCCTTTGCCATGCCGCTGGCTCGCGACCTGGGCGGCGTGCCCGAGTTGACGGCGGTGTTCGTGCTGGTCACTGGCGTGTTCGGTGCGATGGTCGGCGGTGTCCTGCTCAAGTGGCTGCCGCTGCGCAGCAGCCTGGCGCGCGGCGCGCTGTTCGGGGTGGGGGCGCACGGTGCCGGGGTCAGCCGGGCTCGGGAGGCGGGCGGCGAGGAGGGCACGGTCGCCGGCCTGGTGATGGTCCTGACCGGCTTGCTCAACCTGTTTTCCGCGCCCCTGCTGGCTATGCTGATCTGAGTCGGCGGGGCTGGCAGCAGCAGGGACGTGTGGACTATCCCCCAGCCTTATCGCACACCATTCAGCCTCTAGCGTATCTATTGTGACTGGATGCCCCGTGTCCGACACTCAGGTTCTATATCCCATTGCCCCTGGCTGGAGACCTGTATGAGTGAGTCTGTACGCTTCGAAGATAAAGTGGTGATCGTTACCGGTGCCGGCGGTGGCCTGGGGCGTGCCCATGCATTGCTCTTCGCCCGCCATGGTGCGCGGGTGGTGGTCAACGATCTCGGCGGCTCGACCCACGGCGAGGGGGCCAGTGCATCTGCGGCGGACCAGGTGGTGGCACAGATCCGCGAAGCCGGTGGCACTGCCGTCGCCAACCATGATTCGGTGACCGATGGCGACAAGATCGTACAGAACGCCCTGGATGCTTTCGGCCGTGTCGACGTGGTGGTGAACAATGCCGGCATCCTGCGGGACAAGTCGTTCCTCAAGATGGAGGACGCCGACTGGGACCTGGTCTACCGGGTGCATGTCGAAGGCGCCTACAAGGTCACCCGCGCCGCCTGGCCGCACCTGCGCGAGCAGAACTACGGCCGGGTGATCTTCACGGCCTCGACCTCCGGCATCTACGGCAACTTCGGCCAGTCCAACTATGGCATGGCCAAGCTCGGGCTCTACGGCCTGACCCGCACCCTGGCAATCGAGGGGCGCAAGAACAATATCCTGGTCAACGCCATTGCGCCCACCGGCGGTACCCGCATGACCGAGGGCCTGATTCCGCCGCAGGTGTTCGAGATGCTCAAGCCGGAACTGATCAGCCCGCTGGTGGTATTCCTCGGTAGCGAGCAGTGTGAGGAAACTTCCGGCCTGTTCGAGGTCGGTGGCGGTTGGATCGGCAAGACCCGCTGGGAGCGCAGCCTGGGAGTAGGCTTCGACCCGCACGACGGCTTTGGCGTGGATGAGGTGGCGGCCAACTGGCAGAAGATCTGCGATTTCGACAATGCCGTGCACCCCCGGGATACGCCGGAGTCCTTGCAGCAGATGATGGCAAACCTGCAAAAGTACAGCGGCTGATCGTCGGCGCCTATGGATAAATCTCGACCATAAAAAAGGCCGCTGTAAACACAGCGGCCAAGGGAAGACGTTTGATCAAGGAGCTACAAATCAACGTCGGTAACGCGGGTGATGGTCGGCCCGCAACCAGGCCGATATCGAAACAGTAATGGCCGCAATGGCCATGATCGCTTTCAGTGCAGCGTCGATGACGCGATGCCCGAACCTCTCCCGAAGCGTTGTCCCTCCGAGCGATTCCCCTTGAAAGCCAGGCCAGGATAAGGAATTGCCGCGCCCTGAAACAGTGCGCTTCATGACAATCACTGTTGCATCGAACGTAACAGTCGCCAATGGCTGTGCCGAGGTCGCAGGCTGTGTCGCCGCGCTCCATCCATTCCCCCTATGGCGTGTTATCCAGCGTCTCGATGGTGCCCTGCAAGCCCACGCCGGTGCGGTCATTCATCCTTTGGAGGTACAGCGAAAATACCTCCTTGGTGCGCTTATCGCTCCCGCTGGCGGTGGGTAGGGTGAAGCCTTCTGTCACTCACCGGGGAAGACGCATGACAAAAACAACAATGCGCGCCATCTTCACGCCGCAGGCGCTGGCGGTTGCCGTGGCACTGGGGGCTAGCGCCCAGGCCAACGCGGTTTCGTTCAATATCGGAGAGATCGAGGGCAAGTTCGACTCGTCCCTCTCGGTCGGTGCGAGCTGGGGCATGCGGGATGCCGACAAGTCGCTGGTCGGAACGCCCAATGGCGGTACCGGGCAGGCTTCCACGGGTGATGATGGGCGGCTGAACTTCAAGAAGGGCGAGACCTTCTCGAAGATCATCAAGGGTATCCACGACCTGGAACTCAAGTATGGCGACACCGGTGTGTTCGTCCGTGGCAAGTACTGGTACGACTTCGAACTGGCCGATGGCGACCGTGAGTTCAAGGACCTCAGCGACCACCATCGCGATGAAGGCGCCCGTTCCTCCGGCATCGAACTGCTCGATGCCTTCGTCTACCACAACTACTCGATTGCCGACCTGCCGGGCACCGTGCGCCTGGGCAAGCAGGTGGTCAGCTGGGGCGAGAGCACCTTCATCGGCAACTCGATCAACAGCATCAACCCCATCGACGTTTCGGCCTTCCGTCGGCCGGGCGCCGAGATCAAGGAAGGGCTGATTCCGGTCAACATGTTCTTCGCGTCCCAGAGCCTGACCGACCAACTCACGGTCGAAGGCTTCTACCAGTTGAACTGGCAGAACACGGTGGTCGACAACTGCGGCACCTTCTTCGCCAACGACGTCGTGGCCCACGGTTGCAACAACAACTATACGGTCGCCAACCCGGCCATTGCGCCATTGCAACCGCTGGCGGCGGCCTTTGGGCAGGGCTTCGAAGTGACTTCCGAAGGCGTGGTGGTACAGCGCAGCAAGGATCGCGAAGCCCGCGACGGCGGACAATTCGGCGTTGCACTGCGCTGGCTGGGTAGTGACACCGAGTACGGCCTGTACTTCATGAACTACCACAGCCGGACCCCGACGGTGGGGACCACCACCGCTGGCCAGGGCACCATCAACGCATTGGGCAGCATCCTGCCGCTGGCACCTGCTGCGACCCGTACCGGCCTGGCTCAGAGCATCATGCTCGGACGCGGCCAGTACTACCTCGAGTACCCCGAGGACATTCGCCTCTACGGCGCGAGCTTTTCCACCACCTTGCCGACCGGGACCGCCTGGAGCGGCGAGATCAGCTATCGCCCCAATGCCCCGGTGCAGCTCAATACCAACGACCTGACTCTGGCCCTGCTCAACCCGATTGCCGGTGGCACGGCTTCGCCGATCCGCACCACGGCCGGCTCCGACAACACCGGCTACCGCCGCAAGGAAATCACCCAGGCCCAGACCAGCCTCACGCAGTTCTTCGACCAGGTGCTGGGCGCCGACCGCCTGACTCTGGTGGGCGAGGCCGGTATCACCTACGTCGGCGGGCTGGAGTCCAAGGACAAGCTGCGCTACGGGCGTGACTCGGTCTACGGCGCCTACGGCTTCCAGGGCGATACCGGCGGCTTCGTTACCGCCACCTCCTGGGGCTACCGTGCCCGGGCGATCCTCGACTACAGCAACGTGATCGCCGGGATCAACCTCAAGCCCAACCTGTCGTGGTCCCACGACGTCAAGGGCTACGGCCCCAACGGCCTGTTCAACGAGGGCGCGAAGGCGGTGAGCATCGGCGTGGATGCCGACTACCGCAACACCTACACCGCGAGCCTGAGCTACACCGACTTTTTCGGTGGCCGCTACAACACCCTGATTGACCGCGACTTCCTGGCGCTCAGCGTCGGCGCGAACTTCTGATCAAGGCTGAATAAGGACTACATTTATGCGCAAGACGATTCTGCAATGCGGCGCCCTGGCCCTGAGCCTGCTGGCGGCCAACGTGATGGCGGCGGTTTCCCCGGAAGAAGCGGCCAAGCTCGGCACCACCCTGACGGCGATCGGCGCGGAAAAAGCCGGCAACGCCGATGGTTCGATCCCGGCCTACACCGGCGGTATCCCGAAAAACGCCGGCGCGGTCGACAGCAAGGGCTTCCTGGCCGACCCGTTCGCCAGTGAAAAACCTCTGTTCGTGATCACCGCCGCCAATGCCGACCAGTACAAGGCCAAGCTTTCCGACGGCCAACTGGCGATGTTCAAGCGTTATCCACAGACCTACAAGATTCCGGTCTACCCGAGCCATCGCACCGTCGCCCTGCCACAAGCGGTGCTCGACTCGGCCAAGCGCAGCGCCCTCAACGTCACCACGATCAACGACGGCAACGGCTTGGCCAACTTCACCGGCAACCGCTACTACGCCTTCCCGATTCCGAAGAACGGCGTGGAGGTGCTGTGGAACCACATCACCCGTTACCACGGCGGTAACCTGCGCCGTACCATCACCCAGGCGACGCCGCAGACCGACGGCTCCTTCACTCCGATCACCTTCGAGGAAGAAGCCGCGGTTCCTTCGGAAGTCCCGGACCTGGCCCCGGACAAGGGCGCCAACGTGCTGACCTTCTTCAAGCAGGAGGTGACCGCGCCGGCACGCCTGGCGGGTAACGTGCTGCTGGTCCATGAAACCCTCGACCAGGTGAAGGAGCCGCGCCTGGCCTGGGTCTACAACGCCGGCCAGCGTCGGGTACGGCGTGCGCCACAGGTTGCCTACGACGGTCCGGGCACCGCCGCCGACGGCCTGCGCACCTCGGACAACTTCGACATGTTTTCCGGCGCACCCGATCGTTACGATTGGAAACTGATCGGCAAGAAGGAGATGTACATCCCCTACAACAGCTACAAGCTGGACTCGCCGAGCCTCAAGTACACCGACGTGATCAAGGCCGGTCACATCAATCAGGACCTGACCCGCTACGAGCTGCACCGGGTCTGGGAAATCGAGGGGACAGTGAAGCCGAGCGAGCGGCACATCTACGCCAAGCGCCACATGTACATCGACGAGGACAGCTGGCAGGTTGCACTGGTGGATCACTACGACGGTCGTGGCCAACTGTGGCGGGTGGCCGAGGGGCATGCACAGTTCTACTACGACCACCAGGTGCCGGCCTACACCGTCGAAACCCTGTATGACCTGATCGCCGGCCGCTACATCGCCCTGGGCATGAAGAACGAAGAGAAGCACAGCTTCCAGTTCGGCTTCGTCGGCAAGGCCGCGGACTACACCCCGGCGGCGTTGCGGGCCAGCGGGGTGCGCTGAGCCCGTTGTGGGAGCCGGCTTGCTGGCGATAGCGGCCTGTCAGTCAATGAACATGTTGAACGACGAATCGCAATCGCCAGCAAGCCGGCCAGCACTGCGTGGGCTGTTCTCCTGAAGCTTTTTTATGAGGTCCGATAAGCCTCCTGAATACTTGTTCATGCCAATGCTGGAACAGGACTAGGGTAAGTGGATAAAACCAAGAAAGGCCGCCGCAATGACTGCCATGACCCCGCGTCTGGATCGTCCCGGGTTCCTGCCTCGCCTGTCCTCCCGCCATGTGTCGCGTCCCCGCCTGAGTGCCCCCCTGATCGAGTCCCAGGCGCGGGTCCGCCTGCTCTGTGCGCCTGCCGGCAGTGGCAAGAGTGCGTTGCTTGCCGAATGCCTGCTGCAGGCACCCGCCGATTGTGGCGTTTGCTGGCTGCCGTTGGCCGGGGCCAGCCTGGCGACCGATGCCTTCTGCTCGGTACTGGCCGAGGCACTAGGCCTGGACGGCGCCTGGGATGAGCCGAGCCTGCTGGCACGCCTGGCGCGTTGGGCGACCCCGACCTGGATTTTCCTCGACGATTACTGCCGCCTGCCTGATCCGGCGCTGGACCAACTGCTCGACCGCCTGCTGGCGGTCAGCAGCCCGATGCTCAACTGGTGGCTGGGCGGACGGCGGCGCCCACACTGCAACTGGCCCCGACTGTTGCTCGAGGGCGAACTCCATGAGGTCGGTGCGGCACAACTGGCCTTCGAGCGCGGTGAAATCGAGCGTCTGGTGGTCAACCCGACGATCGCGGTATCGCCGCAATGCATCGAGCGGATCAGCCAGTACACCGGCGGTTGGTGCGCCGGAGTGCGGGTCGCGCTGCTGGAAGCGCCGGCCTGGATCGCCAATGACCCGGAGGCGGGCTCGCGGCGTTCGGCAACCCTGCTCGATTACCTGCAGCACGAGCTGTTCGATGTGCTGGCGCCCGAGCTGGCCGAGGCCTGGCGCGTGCTGGCGCATTTGCCGCGGTTCAACGCCGACCTCTGCGAGCACCTGTTCGGGGCGGGCGAGGGTGCCCAGTGGATGCGCACGCTGCAGGAACTGGGATGCTTCGTCGAACCCTGGGAGGACTCCACCGAATGGCTGCAGATCTTCGCGCCACTGACCCTGTTGCTGCGTGACGAGCCGTGGCCGGCCGCGCGCTCCTGGCATCGTCGTGCCTGCCAGTGGTTCAGTGCCCGGGGTGACTGGCAGGCGGCGGTGGAACAGGCCCTGGCCGCCGAAGAGTTGGAGGTCGCGGCGAGCCTGCTGCACAACTTCAGTTTCGACTACCTGTTCGAGGGGCAGAACGTCCCGCTGCTGTTGCATCTGCATGAGCAGCGCCCGGATGAGCTGCTGTTCGGCACGCCGCACCTGCTCGGCCTGATCACCACCGCGCTGCTGTTCGCCGGGCGTTTCGACGACGCGGCGCGCAGCATCGAACAGATGGCCCGCTTCGCTCCGCAACCGTCGGCGGCTGCGCAACGACAACTGGTGGCACGCTGGCAAGCCCAGCAGGGCTGGCTGTTGCATTTGCAGGGACGGGCCGGACCTGCCCGCGAGCATTTTCTCGACGCGCTCCAGGACCTGCCAGCGGTGGCCTGGCCGGCGCGGCTGTTCTGCCTGTCGGGGTTGACCCAGCAGGCCTTGCTCAACGGCGAACTGGAACAGGCTCATGCCTTGAGCCGGGAGGCCCTGTGCCTGGCCCGTGCACAAGGCTCGCTGTTGTTCGAGGCACTGCTGGAACTCGACCACGCGCAACTGCTGGAGCAGCGTGGTGCTCTGCATCGCAGTGAGGCATTGCTGGACGGCATCCAGGCACTGCTGGTGGCCAAGCATTACCTGACCGGGCCTCTACGCGGACGTGTGGCCCTGCGCCAGGGGCGTCTGGCCTTGCGCCAGGGCCGCGACCAGCAGGCCGCCGAGTACTTTCAGACCGGGCTCGATGAATGCCTGCGCTGCCATGATAAACGCGGCCTCTACGGTTTCCTCGGGTTGGCGCTGCTGGATGCCAACCACGGCAACTATCCTCAGGCTTTCGTGCGTCTGCGTGATGCCGAACGGCTGATGCAGCAGCGGCATATTCCGGATACGGTGTACCGGGCGGTGCTGTTGCTGATCAGCAGTCATTTCTGGCTGCAACAGGGGCGCCCCGAACTCGCGGATGAGGCGCTGACCCGAGTGTTGCGCCACTATCGCGGTCCGAACGCGGTGCAGGCGCCGCCCGCGACCCTGGAGTTGATCCCGCGGCTCGAATACCTGCTGGTGCTGGCCCAGGTCTATCAGCGCAAGCCTTGTTCTGCCCTGGAGTCCCTGGCGCAGCAACTGGAGCAGGCGCAACGCTGCGGCATGCAGGGCATCGAGACGGAGATTCGCCTGGCCTTGGCGGAAGTGGCCTTTCTGGAGGGGCAGATGAACCTGGCCAGGACGCATCTCGGCGAGGGGCTGGCGCTGGTCGGTCGCTGCAATCTGCAGCAGGCGTTGCGTGAACTGCGTCTGCGCCAGCCGGGGCTGTTACCGGCGCTGGGTGTCGAAGAGGAGCTGGTTGCCAGTGGCGACAACCCGTTGAGCCAGCGTGAACTGGAAGTGCTCAGGCTGATCGCCCAGGGCAGCTCCAACCTGCAGATTGCCGATCAGTTGTTCATCTCGCTGCATACGGTGAAAACCCATGCCCGCAGGATTCACAGCAAGCTCGGTGTCGAGCGGCGGACCCAGGCGGTGGCCAAGGCCAAGGCGTTGGGGCTGATGGGCTGAAACTGTCCAACTTTCAGGGGGCAGTCCAGTCACTGGCTTTTCTGGTAGCCCATCCGCCAACTGATCGCTTCGCTGGCCGCCAGCAGGCGCTTGGCCGCCGGGCCGTTTTCATCGGCGTGGAACAGCGACGTCGGGCCAACCACCGTCAACACTGCCACCACCTGTTCCAAGGCGTTGAACACCGGTGCCGACAGTGCATCGACCCCCGGCATCAGCAAACCATGGACGAAATGCAGCCCACGTTGGCGGATCTGTTCGCAGGTCGCGGTATAGGTGGCGGTATCGGCCAGCGGGTGCGGGTGTCCGGCCCTGAGCTCGGCTTCGCGCAGGTCGACCGTCTCGCGATCCGGCAGAAAGGCGTTGAACACCAGCCCGGTGGATGAACTGAGCAGTGGCAGCACCGAACCCAGTTGCGTCACCACCGTCACCGCGCGCACCGCCGGTTCGATATGCACCACGGTTGCGCCGTGATTGCCCCACACCGCCAGGAAGCAGCTTTCATTCAGGTCGTCGCGCAATTCCGCCAGGGGCATGGCGGCCACCTGCAGTACATCCATGCCATTCAGCGCCGCCAGGCCGACCCGCAGCGCCTCGCGCCCCAGGCCATAGTGGTTGGTGGCGGCGTTCTGCTCGGCGAAACCGCTGGCGATCAGTGCCTGCAGGTAACGGTGCACCTTGCTCGCCGGCATCTGCACGTGCTCGGCCAGGCGCGACAGTGAGGTACTGGGCGACAGCTCGGCGAGGGCCTTGAGGATGTCGGTGCCGACCTCGGCCGAGCGGACTTTCTGTTTGGCGTTGCTGTCGCTGCTGCGCGGCTTTTCCATGGAGGCGATGTGATCCCGAGACGAATGGGCGTCTTTATAGCTTGACGCGCACAGTCAATCAAATTACGTTTTGCATAATCGAGTTACGCAATTCATAATTCCAAGCCAATAAAAACAACCGACCTTGCTGTCTGTGCGTGATCGCGGAGGCTGGCACGGGTCCACTCCACCAGGAGGCTCCATGAACCTCGACGCGACGACGCTGGCCTATCAGTCCGGCTTCGGTAACGAATTCAGCAGCGAGGCGCTGCCCGGCGCGCTGCCGGTCGGCCAGAACTCACCGCAGAAAGCCCCCTACGGGCTCTACACCGAACTGTTGTCCGGCACCGCGTTCACCATGTCCCGCAGCGAAGCCCGGCGGACCTGGCTGTATCGCATCCAGCCTTCGGCCAATCACCCGGCGTTCGTCAAGCTCGAGCGGCAACTGGCTGGCGGCCCCTTGGGCGAGATCACGCCCAACCGCCTGCGCTGGAACCCGTTGCCGATTGCGCAGCAGCCCACGGATTTCATCGATGGCCTGGTAGGCATGGCCGCCAACTCGGCTGCGGAAAAACCGGCCGGCATCAGCATCTACAACTATTGCGCCAACCGTTCGATGGAGCGGGTGTTCTTCAACGCCGACGGCGAGCTGCTGCTGGTGCCCGAACAGGGGCGCCTGCGCATCGCCACCGAACTGGGCGTGCTGGAACTCGAACCGCTGGAAATCGCCGTGATCCCCCGAGGCATGAAATTCCGCGTCGAACTGCTCGATGCCCAGGCCCGTGGCTACGTCGCCGAGAACCACGGCGCGCCGCTGCGCTTGCCGGACCTCGGTCCTATTGGCAGCAACGGTCTGGCCAACCCGCGCGACTTCCTTGCGCCCGTGGCCCATTACGAAGACCACCGGCAGCCGACCACCCTGGTGCAGAAGTTCCTTGGCGAACTGTGGGGCTGCGAGCTGGATCATTCGCCGCTGAACGTGGTCGCCTGGCACGGCAACAACGTGCCGTACAAATACGACCTGCGGCGTTTCAATACCATCGGCACGGTCAGTTTCGACCACCCGGACCCATCGATTTTCACCGTATTGACCTCGCCGACCAGCGTGCCGGGCATGGCCAACCTCGACTTCGTGATCTTCCCGCCGCGCTGGATGGTGGCCGAGAACACCTTCCGTCCGCCATGGTTCCACCGCAACCTGATGAACGAGTTCATGGGGCTGATCCAGGGCGCCTACGATGCCAAGGCCGAAGGTTTCCTGCCGGGCGGCGCGTCCCTGCACAGTTGCATGAGCGCTCATGGGCCGGACGGCGAGACCTGCAGCAAGGCGATCGCCGCCGAACTGGCGCCGAGCAAGATCGACAACACCATGGCCTTCATGTTCGAGACCAGCCAGGTGCTGCGCCCGAGCCGCTTCGCCCTCGACTGCCCGCAGTTGCAGAACACTTACGACGTCTGTTGGGCGAGCCTGCCCAACACCTTCACCCCGGATCGGAGATAACCCATGACTCAACCCAACCTTGCGCGCAGCTGGGTCGCATCCGCCAACGGGCATGCCGATTTTCCGTTGCAGAACCTGCCGCTGGGCATCTTCAGCCAGCACGGATCGGCCCCACGCAGTGGCGTGGCGATCGGCGAACACATCTTCGACCTGCAGGCCGCGCTGGACATCGGCCTGTTCGATGGTGCGGCCAAGGCCGCGGTCGAAGCCACCCGTGGCGGCCAACTGAATGCCTTCTTCGAACTTGGCAGCAGCACGCGCCAGGCCTTGCGCCAGCGACTGCTGGAACTGTTCGAGGAAAACAGCAGCCTGCGTGGCCGCATCGAAGCCGAAGGGGCCAGGTTGCTACCGCTGGCGGCGGACTGCGTCATGCACCTGCCGGCAAGGATCGGCGACTACACCGACTTCTACGTCGGCATCGAACACGCGCAGAACGTCGGCAAGCTGTTCCGTCCCGACAATCCGCTGTTGCCCAACTACAAGCATGTGCCAATCGGCTATCACGGCCGCGCCTCGACCGTGCGCCCGTCCGGCACTGATGTACGCCGTCCCAAGGGCCAGACCCTGCCGGCTGGGCAGAGCGAGCCGGTGTTCGGCCCGTGCGCCCGGCTCGACTATGAGCTGGAACTGGGCATCTGGATTGGCCAGGGCAATGCCATGGGCGACTCGATCGCCATCGGCGAAGCGGCCGAGCACATCGCCGGCTATTGCCTGCTCAATGACTGGTCGGCGCGTGATGTGCAGGCCTGGGAATACCAGCCGCTGGGGCCGTTCCTGTCGAAGAGTTTCATCACCAGCGTCTCGCCCTGGGTGGTGACCGCCGAGGCCCTGGAACCGTTCCGCAAGCCTCAGCCGGCGCGTCCCGCTGGCGACCCGCAGCCGCTCCCGTACCTGCTCGACCAGCGGGACCAGGAAGCTGGCGCCTTCGATATCGAACTGGAAGTGCTGCTGCTGACCGAGGCCATGCGTGAACAGCAACTGCCGCCGCAACGCCTGACCTTGAGCAACACCCGCCATATGTACTGGACCGTGGCGCAGATGGTTGCGCACCACAGCGTCAACGGCTGCCAGTTGCAGGCCGGCGACCTGTTCGGTTCGGGCACCTTGTCCGGCCCTGAGGCCGGGCAGTTCGGCAGCCTGCTGGAGATCACCGAGGGCGGCAAGAAACCGGTGGAACTGCCCTCGGGCGAAGTGCGCCGCTTCCTCGAGGATGGCGACGAAATCATCCTGCGGGCCCGCTGCCGTCGCGAAGGTTTCGCTTCCATCGGGTTTGGCGAATGCCGCGGCAGGATCCTGCCGGCGCGTTGAGAGGAGCGAGCCATGGAGCTTTACACCTACTACCGTTCGACCTCGTCCTACCGGGTACGAATTGCCCTGGCGCTCAAGGGGCTGGACTACCACGCGCAGCCGGTCAACCTGATCGCGCCGGGCGGCGGTGAACATCGCCAGCCCGAATACCTGGCGCTCAATCCCCAGGGACGGGTGCCCGCACTGCGGACCGATGCCGGCCACCTGCTGACCCAGTCGCCGGCGATCATCGAGTTCCTGGAGGAGCGTTATCCCCAGGTGCCGCTGTTGTCCCGCGAACTGGCGACCCGGGCGCAGGAGCGGGCGGTGGCGGCGTTGATCGGTTGCGATATCCATCCGTTGCATAACGTCAGCGTACTCAACCAACTGCGTCAGTTGGGGCACGACGAACAGCAGGTGCAGGCGTGGATCGGACACTGGATCAGCCAGGGGCTGGCGGCGGTTGAACAATTGATCGGCGACATCGGTTACTGTTTCGGCAGCGAGCCGGGGCTTGCCGACGTCTACCTGATTCCGCAGTTGTACGCGGCGGAGCGCTTCAAGGTGGCGCTTGATGCCTACCCGCGTATCCGTCGGGTTGCGGCGCTGGCGCAGCAGCATCCGGCGTTTGCTCAGGCGCATCCGGCGAATCAGCCGGATACTCCGGCCTGAGGAGTGCCATCTGTGGGCCCCGATGTTCCTGATCGGGGCCTGCTTCATGCCTTCCAGTTTTTCTGGATGGATGTGGCATCGATCATTTCATAAATCCATTCATTGCCCACTTTGCGCTTCATGAACAACTTCAAGTCGACCAGGCCGCTCAATACCGCTGCCGCCGTGTTGTAGGCGCAACCGAGGTTGTCTTTCACGCCCGTGACGGTGAATTGCTGAGCCGTGCCGGATTTTGCGACATTGAAAACCACCCGCTGCTTTTCCGAGAGCTTCGCGTAGAGACCGGACTCGTACAGGAATGTGTTGAACCGGGTCATCGATTCGACGGTAGCCTCGTAGGTTTTCTTGAATTCTCCGATGGCACGGGTGATGACACGGCACTGGTAGTCAACGAAGTACGTAAGGTCCATGTCGTCCGTTTCGGTGTACAGGTAGCTCTTTCCATATTGGATCGGGGCAGCTTTGAGCAACGTGCTGATGGCGATGTAGCGGAAGGCCCCGAATCCCTTTTTGAACAGATACCAGTAGAACAACGACCTGGCGACTCGGCCGTTACCATCATGGAACGGATGCTCGAAACCTATCGCGAAGTGAAGAGTGATCGCCTTCACGAGCGGGTGAATGTAATTGAGATTGTTCATGTCCGAATGGTTGGTGTTGATCCATTCGCATATCAGACGAAGGCGTATAGCGAGATTTTTCGCAGGAGGTGGTTGGTGCACCACATCGCCCCTGCCATCCTCGATGACAATGTTGTCGTCATTCCTCAGTGCGCCGGGGTAGTAGTGTTCGTCGTCTATGCCTTCGACCCCGGCCTGATGTAGTTCTGTAATCAGCTCCAGCGAGAGTTCACGATCCCTGCACTCCCAGGCCAGCTTCATCATCTTGAAGTTGCCGATGATCATTTTTTCATCAGGCGTCCTGGGGCCCCGTGCCCGCTTCAACAGTTCCTTGGCCGCCTTTGTGGTGGTGGCTGCGCCTTCCAGTTGACTGCTGCTGATCGCTTCGTCTTCGATGAGATCCTTGAGCAGGTACTGCAGGTGCTTTTCCTCACCAATTTTCGAACACATCCATTCCAGGGCAGCGGTAGTCGTGTTCTGGTCGCAGGCGGAAATGGCGATATGCATTGCTGGTGTATGGAAAAGGGGACAATTGAGTGCCGGTTCGCCCAGCGAGACTGCTGTTCTCTGTTGTTTTTGGCGCTCGAACTTGACGATAGCCCAGGCCAGTTGTGGATCGACACCCTTGGGCAGGCGAAAACGGAGTTCGTCGAAATGCTGATAGCGTCCCTTGGAGTCGACTGCCTGGGCCAACTCCAAATACACCTCCACCATCTCCAAGTGCTGCTTGATGAGAGTTGCGAAAGGATTGTCTATCGGCGGTGGCGGAGCTTTGATCATGCTCATTTCAAAAAATCTCTAATTTGAAATGAGCATAGCGATGAGAGGGGTTCATTTCAATAAAGCGAAAAAATGAAATGTAACGTGCTGCTGAGCTTCTTCGCGACACAGGATGGCAATGGTCTTTGTGCAGAGGGCATCTCTCTAATGCATGACGGTATCCGGCGGCAGCCGCCCCAGCCGTTCTGTCAGACGCAGGCGTTGGATCGGGTCGTCACTGAGCAGCAGGGCCCGTTCCAGGTCGTGGCGCTCGGCGCGTGGACAGTCCAGTTTCTGGTACAGGCTGGCGCGGGCGAGGTAATCGCTGGCGTTGCCCTGGCCCAGTTCAAGCACTCGCTCGGCATCGCGCAGGCCGGCGAGGAAGTCGTCATTGGCCAGGTGCAACTGCCGCAGGTTGCGCGACAGGCGCTGGAGCATCTCCAGGGGTGTCGCGGTCTGCATGTGCTCGGCGCCCAGTTGCATGCCCGGGCCATATTGGCGGCTCAACAGCTCACGGCAATCGTTGGGATAGAGGCGGCGGCCGCCACAGGGGTCGAGCAGGTGATCGGCTCCAGGCACCCGCAGCAGGAAATGTCCGGGGAAGTTGATTCCGACCAGCGGGATTTCCAGGCCACGAGCCAGCTCCAGGGCGATCAGTGCCAGTACCAGTGGCTGCCCGCGACGACGTTGCAGAACCTTGTCTAGCAATGCCGCATGGGGCCGTAGCGGCGTGAATTCATCCTGCTGGAAACCCAGTTCGTTCATCCGCCGCAGCAGCGGTTGCGCCAGTTCGCTGACCGGCAGCATCGGCAACCCCGCGCTGACTCGTTGCTGCAGGTCCTTGAACTCGCGCAGCAGATGCTCGGGCTGGCACTTGGGATCATGTTCGGCGGCGATCCACAGGGCCGCTTCAAACACCGCAGGCGGTGTGCGCTCCAGGCAGGCAAAAAAGGCTTGGCGGGAATTCATCGAAATCTCCGGCAGAGATTCCGTTTTAGCGCCGTGGCGAGATTTCGTCCAGTGGCATCGATAGCCACCTTGGGTTATGCCATAACGCCTGCAACGCGCGCCGGCTTATTCCGCGGCACTTCGGCGTTTTTTACGGCGAAGCCTATACTCGCTGTGTACAAGAAGTGATCAGGGGGCTATTTGATGTTTGCTCTCATGCAAAGCACTCGCCTTGAATCGCTGCACCTCAGCGTCGACCCGGTGACCGGATTGAAGGCGGTGATTGCCATCCACAACCGTCGCCTGGGACCGGCGCTGGGTGGTTGTCGTTACCTGGCCTATCCTGACGACGAATCCGCCATGACCGATGCCATCCGCCTGGCCCAGGGCATGAGCTACAAGGCGGCCCTCGCCGGGCTGCCGGTGGGCGGCGGCAAGGCGGTGATCGTCCGTCCTGCCCATGTCGAAAGCCGGGCGGCACTGTTCGAGGCCTTCGGGCGTTGCATCGAGCAACTCGACGGCCGCTACATCACCGCGATCGACAGCGGCACCTCCATCGCCGACATGGATTGCATCGCCCAATACACCCGGCACGTCACCAGCACCACCAGTGCGGGCGACCCTTCGCCGTATGCGGCCCTGGGGGTATTCGCCGGCATTCGGGCCACGGCCATGGCGCGCCTTGGCAGCGACAATCTCGAAGGCTTGCGTGTAGCGGTGCAGGGGCTGGGCAATGTCGGTTATGCCCTGGCCGAACAGTTGCACGCAGTCGGTGCGGAACTGCTGGTCAGCGATAACGATCGGGGCAAGGTACAACTGGCGATGGAACAACTGGGCGCCCATCCGGTTTCGACCGAGGCGCTGATCAGTACGCCCTGCGATATCTTCGCGCCTTGTGGCCTGGGCAATATCCTGACCAGCCAGAGCGTGATGCAATTGCGTTGCGCGGCAGTGGCCGGCTCTGCCAATACGCAATTGACCAACCTGAACGTTGCCGATCAGTTGGAAAAGCGCGGCATTCTCTATGCGCCAGACTACGTGATCAATTCCGGAGGCTTGATCTACGTGGCTCTCAGGCACCATGGCGAGGAGCTGCCGAACATCACCGCGCACCTGTCACGGATTGCTGTGCGGCTGACCGAAGTCTTTGCCCATGCCCAGGCGGAAAAACGTTCGCCGGCGCGGGTAGCAGACGAGTTGGCGGAACGCCTGCTGTACCGCTGAGGCGCTTCGTTACTCGGCGTCCGCCGGGGCCGAAAGCAGCTCGGCCAATGCATCCGGTTGGCTCTTGAACGCCTTGGCAAATACATCGCGATTCTTCGCCATGTAGATACCGGCTTCTTCCACCTGCTGTTCGCTCAGCGAAGGTACGGCTTTTTGCAGGACTTCAGCCAGCAACTCGGCCAGTTCGAGCATTTTGTCATGACGATCAGCTTCGGCTTTATCCATGAACAAACGCTCCAGATCTCGGCTGCTGCGGTATACCACTTCGACGGCCATTTACCACCTCACATGCCTTCTCGATAGGTTGTCTTGTACGATTACTGTATTCATATACAGTGTTGAGAATAAGCCAATCCCGAAGGTTTGGATAGTGGCTTTTTAATGTAGACCGGTTTCAGGTTTTGTCAGGGCGCGTTCACCTTGTGGGAGCCGGCTTGCTGGCGATCCGCCGCATGGCGGCTATTCAGTAATATCCAGGACGCCTTTACAACCGCTCTCGCCAGCAAGCCGGCTCCCACAAGAAAAGCGGCGTGCCTCAAAGGCTGTGGCGACCATCTCATGGCAACTTCTGGCCTTTTTTCTGCATGGCATTGCCAGCAGTGAAACAGTCACCTTCAACCCGCATCATCCGATCAAGCCGATCTAAGGACCGCACCGTGAAAATCAATTGGGCCGAGAAACTGCGGCAAAACGTGCATCAGGTGGCCGAGTCCCTGGGCAACCTGTTCGTCGAGTCCTTCCATTACCTGGCGTTGTTCGCCATTGGCGGGGTTACCGCCTGGGCGGCGGTGATGGAGTTCCTGGTGATGATCGACGAGGGACACATCAAGATCGACGACATCCTGCTGCTGTTCATTTATCTCGAATTGGGCGCAATGGTCGGGATCTACTTCAAGACCAACCACATGCCGGTGCGCTTCCTGATCTACGTGGCGATTACCGCGTTGACCCGCCTGCTGATCTCCAACGTGTCGCACCACAACCCGCCGGACATGGGCGTGGTCTACCTGTCCGGGGCGATCCTGCTGCTGGCGTTCGCGATCCTGGTGGTGCGTTATGCCTCGTCGCAGTTCCCGTCGGTGAAGATCGAACACCCGCAACGCAAGGTCGGCGAGGGCTCCGCCGAACATCCGGAAGTGGAGAAGGGCGAGCTCTGAGCCCGCCCCTCAGGGTATGAAGTGGATCAGTTGATCCACATCCCCGCCCGCAGGTGCCAGCCATCGCTATGCTGTTCCCAGTGCGGGTGCACGTAGCGATAGCCGGGGCGCACCGGTTCCCAGTGACCGTGCATCGCCACATAGCGATGACCATCCCAATGCCAGTAGCCGCGGGCCCAGACGAAGCCCGGACGGTAGGCTGGCTCCACCTCGATGATTTGCTGCGGCGGCGGTTGTGGTGCCACCACCTCGACGTACCTGACTGGCGCCGGGCGTTCAACGATCACCGGGCGCTCACGTACCACCCGTTCCTGCACGCAGCCCGATGCGGCCGCTACAGCGATTGCCAATACGGCATAACGAAAAAACATCAGACCTCCTCGGATTCTTCCTGGCATGGCATGTCTGTAGTTGAACCTCAGGGCCGCGAATGGCGGCCGCTAGAATGGTTGTAACAGCATGTGTCTGTCCGTTGGCTGAATCCGCAGGCTCTTTGTTTCGTATCCTATGCCGTTTGTCGGGCGGGAGTGGAAGGTCTAGATCGCCACGTAGCGAAGCTCTGGCCGGGAGGCTTGCGCAGGGCGGGCCAGCAGCTTGAGGTTGTCGTCATCGGTCATGGCGGTGAGGATTTCCAGCGCGCTATGGCCCTGCTCGATGGCAATGCCGAACTGCACGCTCTGGATCAGGCGTTTCAGGCGCTGCGGATCGTTGCGTTGCGCCGGGCTGATCATTCGCTTGGCGACCACCCCGTCGGCATTGGACAGGGTCAACAGGATGCGGCCATCCAGGCCTTGCAAGCTCAGGTTGACCCGGTACTCGGGTTGGAACGCGTCGTTGATCAACTGAAAGGGATTGTCCATGGTTTTCACCGCTCTGATCGAAACATGCAGACATTGACTACCTGTGCTCCGGATTGGTTCGTTATTCCGGACCGTCGGCAGCCCGGCGGTACTGGCCTCATGCCGTAACCGTCGAACTCATGAATGACGAAGCAAGCCCTGTGCCGATTCGAGGGCAGGGCGTTCGAGAGAGCGAGGAAAGTTGATCCGTGCCGTGTTTCCGAGGGGTGTTGTATCAGGAAATTACAGCATCGAGCCCTGACCCAATTCCCGACCATACCAGTGCTTTTGCGGCTTGTCCGGCTTTTTTGTCGGAAAAAAATTATCTTTTCAAAGGGCTTGAATTGTTTTTCCAGCTGCCCAACTCTGTAACCAAGAGGCGACGTTTCGCACTGCCTCCAGCGGTGCGGCGAACCTCTTGCGAGCTAGCTGAAATAAGGGAAGAACTATGCAAATCCAAGTCAATAGTGATAACCATATTCAAAGCAGCAACCGACTGGAGGAGTGGGTACGTACTACCGTTGAGAGCACGCTCGAACGCTACGAAGACGACCTGACCCGCGTCGAGGTCCACCTTGGGGATGAGAACGGCGAAAAGCCCGGCCCCCACGATATTCGTTGCCAGATCGAAGCCCGGCCAAAGGGCCGCCAACCGATTTCCGTCACCCATAAGGCCGATACGCTGGAACAGGCGATCGACGGGGCGTCCAGCAAGCTGGAACATGCATTGGAACACCTGTTCGGCAAACTGGCGGCCAAGCGCGCCGCAGTGGTCAGGGGCGAGCGCCGTGACCTGGGAGATGCCCTTCTGGAAGAGGAATTTGAAGAAAAAGAGCGCGTACGCCTGGCCGCCAATGGCTGATCGTCAGCGCTGAAGAAAAACGGGCCTGCATTTGCAGGCCCTTTTTTTGCGGCGTAATCGGGAATCAGAACGCCACGGAGGTTTGCAGGTACACCGTACGCGGCTCACCCACGTACTTGCCCTTGTTGTTGTCGTCGAACGAGCGGGTGAAGTACTGGTGGTTGAAGATGTTCTTCACCCCCACCGCGACGTTCAGGTCCGACAGTTGCGGGCCGAAGTCGTAGGCCGCGCGGCTGCTGAACAGCATGTAGCCGGGGATCCGCCCGGTGCTGCCGTCGGCACTCTCGGCCGAGGTGTTGGCGTTGTCGGCGAACTGGCTGCTCTGGTAGCTGCTGTCCAGGTTCAGCTTCCACGGGCCTTCGGTGTAACCGATCCCCAGGGTGCCCTTGTGCTTGGAGGAGAACGGCACGCGGTTGCCCTTGTTCGGTCCGTCTTCGCGGATGGTCGCGTCGACGTAGGCATAGGTCGCGTAGACATCGAAGCCCGCCAGCGCCGGGCTCAGCCCGTCCAGGGCATATTTGACGCTGGTTTCGATGCCCTGGTGACGGGTCTCGCCACGGGCAATCACCGTGTCGTTGGTCTGGTTGCTGTCGTACTGGTTGTCGAAGTTGATCAGGAACGCACCGATTTCCGCACGCAGGTTGCCGTTGTCGTAGCGGGTACCGATTTCCCAGGTCCGGGCCTTCTCCGGTTTCACCTCGCCGCCGGCGACCCGGTTGGGCATCTGGCTGTACTGCACGCTGCCGAACGAACCCTCGGTGTTGGCGTAGAGGTTCCAGCTTTCATTCAGGTGATACAGCACGTTCAGGGCGGGCAGGGCGGTGTTGTAGTTGCCCTGGTATTTCACGTGGGTCAGGTTGTTGTTCTGCTGGGTGTTGATCATCTCGTAGCGGATGCCGGGAGTGAAGGTCCACTTGCCGATATCGATGCGGTCATCGATGAAGAATGCATGGGCCTCGGTGGCGCCACGGGTATCGCGGTCGTTGCGGCTGTTGGTGTCGGGAAAGACCTGGTTGGTCGCGATCGGCGTGCGATAGCGCAGTTCATGCCCGGCTTCGTTGATGTAGCGGTAGCCGACGCCCAGCTCGTGCACCGTGTCGCCGAGGTCGAAGCCCTGGCTGAAGCGGGTTTCCACACCACGCACCCAGTACTCGCGGGGGGACAGGGAAAGGAAGGTGCCCTGGTCCAGGTAACCGCTGCGCAGGGTCTTGGTGAAGAAACTGTTCACGGTGAATTCACGGCGATCCTGCTGGTAGCGGTAGCCGAAGTCGAACATCGTCCGCCGGCCCCAGAAGCTGTCCTTCAGGCGGGTCGACTGGTACGGGTCGGCCTCATAGGCGGCGCTGCTCAGGCCGCCGGGCATGTCGGCCTTGCCTTCGTAATACTGGGCCATGGCGGTGAAGCTGTTGGCGTCGTCGAGCTGGTACTTGCCCTTGAGGATCAGGTCGTCGATCTCGGTATCGCTATGTTCGCGCCAGTCGCTGCCGCGTGTGCCGGAGTACAGCAGGGCACCGCCGAGGCCGTTGTCGGCGGTGCCGCCGGCCAGCAGGTTGCCGGTGCGCTTGAAGCCGTCCTGGGTGGAGGATGGGCTGACTTCGGTCTGGAAACCGCCCTTGACGGTCGGAGCATCTGGAATCGCGCGGGTCACGAAGTTGACGATGCCACCGACGTTCTGTGGACCGTAGCGTACCGCGCCGCCACCACGGACCACGTCGACCGCATCCATGTTGCCCATGCTTATCGGAGCGAATGACAGTTGCGGCTGGCCGTAGGGTGCGAACGGTACCGGGATGCCGTCCATCAGCACGGTCGAGCGCGAGGCCAACCGTGGATTGAGGCCGCGGATACCGAAGTTGAGCGCCATGTCATGGCTGCCGGTACCGTTGTTTTCCGGGGCGTTGACGCCGGGGATGCGATTGAGCACATCGCGTGCCTGGGTGGCGCCCTGGCGTTCGAACTCTTCGCGACGGATCACGTCACGGGCGCCAGGGTGCTCGAAGACATTGGCTTGTTCGGCGGAGCCGAGCCAGTCGCCGACCACGGTCGAGGTACCCAGCTCCAGTGTCGTCTGACCGGCAGCAGCGGTGGCCGGTTGCAGGCTGAAAGCGTTGTTGCCTTCATCGCGGGCTTGCAGGCCGGTGCCTTCGAGCAGGGCGGCGAGCCCATCGGCGGTGCTGTAGTTTCCGTCCAGGCCATGGCTTTGCAGGTTGCCGGTGACTTGGGAACCGAAGGAAATCAGCACGCCGGACTGGCGTCCGAACTGGTTGAGGGCATTTTCCAGCGAGGTCGGCGCGATCTGGTAATGCCGGGCCGGGGCTTCATCGGCGAAGGCCAGGCTCCCCAGGCTCAGGCTGGCGCCGAGCAGCAGGAAACGCAGGGAGCGGGCGACGGGCGTGAGACGGGACGGTTGAGAGGGCATGGGGGATCCTGAGAAGTGAGGTCAAGGTGGCTTTCCTTCTCTGTCACGCGACACTGGAAAAACGGCTCACTCTTTTTCGATTATTTTTTGCGGCAGCTTCAGGCTCGCGCTTCGACGTTGATCCAGTAGCGGGTGAACCGCCGTATCCGCACCGGCAGGCTGATTTCCAGCAGGTCGAGAATGCGCTCGCTGTCGTCCAGCGGGTAGCTGCCGGAAATCAGCAGGTTCGCCACCTGGGGATCGCAGTGCAGTTGTCCGCGCCGATAGCGAGCCAGTTCATCGAGGAAGTCCGCCAGGCGCATATGGGCGGCCACCAGCATGCCTTCGGTCCAGGCGCCGCTGCCGGCCTCGACGGCTTGCGGTGCCTCCCAGCCCTGGCGGCTGAAGCGCAGCTGCTGGTTCTTCGGCAGCCGCAGCGGCGCGCCGCTCCAATCGGTGGGGCGCACTTCGACCTGTCCATCGAGCACCGCCAACAGCGTGTGATCGCGTCCTTGCCGGACGTCGATCCGCGCCTCTTGCATGCGGGTTATGCCCTGGCCGGTAGCGAGCAGCAGTGGCCGGTTGTCCGCCGCTGCGGTCAGCAGGATCTGCCCTTCGAGCAGGCGGACCAGCCGTTGCCCGGCATCGAAACGCACATCGACGGCACTGCCGGTATTGAGCTGCAATTGGCTGCCGTCGGCCAGTTGTACCTTGCGCCGTTGTCCGACCGAAGTGCGGTAGTCGGCCAATAGCGGCACAAGCGGATTGTGCTCGCGAAAGCCCCAGCCCAGTGCTGAACCGGCGCCCAACAGCAACAGAAGCTTGAGCGCCTGGCGCCGGCCCTGGCTGCGTGGTGCATTCAGCGCGGCATGTGCCAGCGGCGAGGACAGCCCGCGCAGTCGTTGATTGACCCGCTGGATATGCTCCCACGCCCGCTGGTGCTCACTATGGGCGGCCAGCCATTGCTGCAGGGCCTGCTGCCGGCGCGGGTCGAGCGGGCCATCCTGGATTTCCATCAGCCAGTGCACCGCCTGCTCGGCGACCTGGCTGGAAAAGTCCGCCGGGCCTGGCATCGACGACCTCACAGGGCGAAGTAGCAGCGCATCGCTGCCTTGGTCAGGTGCCGCTTGACGGTGGCGATCGAGATGCCCAGTTCGGTAGCGATGGCGCCATGGCCCAGGCCGTCGACCTGGGACAGCAGGAACGCACGTTTTACCTGGCGGGGCAGGCCGTCGAGCAACTGGTCCAGCTCGACCAGGGTCTGCAGGATGATTGCCTTCTCTTCCTCGGACGGGGCGAGCAACTGCGGGAACTGCGCCAGGGTTTCCAGGTAGGCGCGTTCCAGATCCTGGCGTCGGTAATGGTTGAACAGCACGCGCTTGGCGATGGTTGTCAGGAATGCGCGGGGCTCGATGATCTGCGGCGTTTCCCGCGCTGCCAGCACCTTGATAAAGGTGTCCTGGGCCAGGTCCGCGGCATTTTCCGGGCAGCCGAGCCGTCGCCGCAACCAGCCGGTGAGCCAGCCGTGGTGGGCGTGATAGAGGACTTCGACGGTCTGTGCGTGGGGCACCGCTGGCACTCCGGCAACTGCTGTGGATGCGTAAGAGAACAAGAATTGTTCGCATTGTAAGGTCCGGCCACGTCATTCGGCAATCCACCCCGACCCGCGGCGCTGGAGATATTCGTCGGCGTCTTTTGCGTATGAGAATATTTATCATTAATATTGCGCGATTGTTCGCAGTCGGGTGTCGCTGCTTTCCTCGAGTTCCTGTCACCCATTTCCTCGTGCTTCCAAGGTTGGTCCATGAAAAGCAGCACCGGCGGGCTGTCCGTCTCCTATCGTCTGGCCGTCACGTCACGGGTATTTGCCGCGCTGCTGGGCGGCTACGGGCTGGCTTCGCTGGCGAGCGTGTGCCTGGCACTCTGGTTGCCGATGGCGAAGGTGGATGCGGTGGTCAGCGGCATGATGCTGTCGTTCCTGGTCTACCTGCTGGCGGTGATCTGGTGCTTTGCCTGCCGTAGCGCCTGGCGGGCCTGGCTTGGCCTGCTGCTGCCCGCGGCGCTGTTCGGCGTGCCGGCGCTGCTGCAGTGGATGGCCCGCCCATGAAGGAAGGCTTCCGCCAGGCCATGGCCTGGTTGCACACCTGGACTGGATTGGTTTTCGGCTGGCTGCTGTTCGCGATTTTCCTGACTGGCACGCTGTCCTATTTCAAGGATGAGATCAGCCTGTGGATGCAGCCGGAGATCCATGCCCAGGCGGCTGACGGCAAGGCCAGCGCCGAGCTGGCCAGGGCCTACCTGTCGCGCGAGGCGCCGAATGCCTCGCGCTGGTACATCGAGCTGCCGGATGCCCGCGAGCCGGTGTTGTCGTTGGCATGGCTGGTTCCGGGCGAGGAGGATTTCCGCCAGAAGCGCCTGGACCCGAACACGGGCGCCGAACTGCAGGCCCGCGATACCCGTGGTGGCGAGTTCTTCTATCGTTTTCACTTCCAGTTGCAGATGCCCTACCCATGGGGGCGCTGGCTGGCGACGGCGGCGGCGATGCTGATGTTCGTCGCGCTGATCAGCGGGATCATCACCCACAAGAAAATCTTCAAGGACTTCTTTACCTTCCGCCCGCGCAAGGGCCAGCGCAGTTGGCTCGATGGGCATAACGCGGTGGGTGTGCTGGTGTTGCCGTTCCACCTGATGATCACCTACAGCAGCCTGGTGATCTTCATGACGATGGTCATGCCGGCGGGTATCCGGGCCAGCTATGACACGCCGGGGGCATTCTTCAGCGAGGTCTATCCCTCGGCCGACCTTCCGGAGCCGTCCGGCCAGCCCGGCACGCTCGCGGCATTTGCGCCGATGTTCGACAAGGCCGCTGCGCAATGGGGCGGGGCGCAGATCGGCAGCGTGGATGTGAGCAACCCAAGTGATGGTAATGCCACGGTAACGCTGGAGCGGCGCAGTGGCGAGGGGATCGCCCATGACCCGAGCGCCGAGGTGGTTTTCCAGGGCACGACGGGTGTGCAGACCAGCGCAGAGCCGCATCCCGGCCTGCCATTACGGATTGCCGGCACCTTCTATGGCTTGCACATGGGGCACTTCGCCGGACCCTTGTTGCGCTGGCTGTACTTTGCCTGTGGCCTGGCCGGCACGGCGATGATCGGCACCGGGCTGGTGATCTGGCTGGGCAAGCGCCGGCTCAAGCATGCCAAGAGCGGTGTGCTGCCATTCGAGTTGCGCTTGGTGGAGGTCCTGAACATTGCCGGCATGGCCGGGCTGGTGCTGGCGGTGGCGGCTTTCTTCTGGGCCAACCGCTTGCTGCCGGTGGACGCTGCCGGGCGCTCGGGCTGGGAAGTGAAGAGCTTCTTCATCGCCTGGGGCCTGATGCTGTTGCACGCTGCCGTGCGCCCCGGCCGGCGCGCCTGGGTCGAGCAACTGGGCCTGGCTGCGCTGCTGTTTGCCGGTGTGCCGCTGCTCGATTGGCTGAGCACCGGCAGCGGGCTGGCGAGCTATCTGCTGCAGGGACGCTGGACCCTGGCCGGCTTCGACCTGGCCTGCCTGGGCAGTGGCCTGTTCCTGGCCTGGGCGGCTTGGAGGATGCAGCGGGGCGCTCGCCCGGAGGCTGTTTCCCTACCTCGCACGGATCGCGCCCGTCCAACTGCTGGCGCAGTCCTTGAAACCGAGGTGAGCTGATGTTGCTGGTTCTGCTGCTGTGTTATGCGGGATTCGCCGCCCTGTGCCTGTCGATGGATCGGCATCATCGCGACTGGCTCGGCCGTGCCGCCTCGCCCCGCCGCCGGCTGGGCCTGCGATTGCTTGGCTGGGCCCTGCTGGCGCTCTCGCCGTGGCCAGCGGTTGCCCGTGACGGCTGGGGCCTGGGTTTGGTGCAGTGGTGCGCGCTGCTAATGTGCAGCGCCTTGCTTCTGGTGCTGCTGTTGCCCTATCGCCCGCGCCTGGCACTCGGGTTGGCGGCGTTGGGCCTGCTGTCCACGCCGGTGGCCGCAGTGGTGTTGTCGTGAACCTGATGGTGACGCCGCCCGAATCACCGGAAGCCAACGAGCTGGACAGCAGCGCCGGACGCGCGCATTTCCTGCGGGTATTCCTCTCCCAGCGCTCGCAGATGGAAGCGCTGGTCAGCCGACGGGTCGGTTGCCGGGCGACGGCGGCCGACCTGGTGCAGGACCTGTTCCTGCGTTTCTGGCGCCGACCGCTGGTGCAGGTGGAGGAACTGAGCACCTATCTGTTGCGCTGTGCCGGCAACATTGCCATCGACCATTTGCGCAGCGAGGGCGCCCGCGTGCGAGTCAATGAGGGCTGGCTGCCCGAGCAGCAGACCGAGAGTCTCGCGCCCGAGGCGGCGCTGGAAGCCGGTAACGATCTGCGCCATGTCGAGGCGGCATTGCGGGCACTGCCGGAGCGTACGCGGCAGATTTTCCTGCTGAACCGGATCCATGGGCGCAAATACGCCGATATCGCCAAGGCCATGGACCTGTCCCAAAGTGCCGTGGAAAAACATATGATGCGCGCCCTCGAAGCCTGCAAGGCCAGCCTTCGTGATCCCCAGACTCCGCGCACGCCAGGGAATGCACCGAAATGAACAGTTCCAGCGTCCAGGTGACGCCCGATCAGGAACAGGCCGCGCTGGCCTGGTTGAGCCGGCTGCACGACCAGTCGAGCGGAACCGACCAGACCCTGTTCAGCCGTTGGCTGCAGGCCGATCCGGCCCATGCCGAGGCCTATGCCCAGGCCCAGGTACTGTGGGAACTCAGCGAGGTGCCGGCCAGCCGCCTGGCCGAGGAAGAGGCTTTTGCCCTGCAGGGATTGCTCAGGGCCATGGATCGTCCGCGTCGTAGTGCGCTGCGGCGCTGGTCCGCGCCGTTGGCGATGGCTGCCTGCCTGTTGCTGATGATTGCCGTCGGTGCCGGTTGGCAGCCGCAGCGCTGGCTCGACGACCTGGGGGCGGACTATGTGTCGGCACCGGGGCAGGTGCGTACGGTGACTCTGGCCGATCGTTCCGAGGTGACCCTGGACACCGACAGCGCCATCGCCGTGGACTTCAGCGGTGGCGAGCGGCATGTGCGGTTACGTCGTGGCTCGGCGTTCTTCAGTGTCAGCCACACCGGCGAGCCGTTCGTGGTGGACGCCAAGGGCGGTGAAGCACGGGTGCTGGGGACCCAGTTCGAAGTCCGTCTGCAGGACGAGGGGGCGCGGGTCACCGTGCTGTCTGGCCGAGTTGGCGTCACGCCGCGCAAGGGCGCCGCACAACAGGTGCTTACCGCCAACCAGCAACAGGCTTATGCCGGCGGCACGGCGCAGCCGCTGCATGCGGTGGACAGCGAGCTGCAACTGGCCTGGCGCCAGGGCTGGCTGAACTACTCCAAGGCCTCGCTGGCCGAGGTGGTCGATGACCTGCGGCGCTATTACCCAGGCCGTATCCTGCTGTTCAACGACGCCCTGGCGGCGCGCCGGGTCAGCGGCAGTTTCCCGAATAAAGATCCGCAGGCGGTGCTGGATTCGCTGCAAGGCGTGCTGGGTTTCGAGCAGCACAATCTGCTCGGCCGGGTCATCGTTTTACGCTGATTGATTCTGGCCTGAAAATATTTTCAAAAAAGAGATGAGGTAAACCCGAACGCGATCCGTGTAGTGGGTGAAAGTACGATGCATTCGCATTAATGACGTATCCATACGCGGGTCTCAAGCATGAAGTCCAGGGCAAAATCGGTGGCAGGAAATTCGGTCAAACAGTGGCTCGGCGCATCCGCCCTGGCGGTTTCGGGGCTGGCCCTGCTGCCGTTGAGCGTTGCCCAGGCGGCAGAGGCGAGCACGCAGTACAGCACGCTCTTCAACTTTTCCATCGCCGCCAAGCCGCTGCCCCAGGCCCTGAACGACTTCAGCCGGGTTACCGGCTTGAGCGTGGTCTACACCGATGAAGCGCCGTACGGCCTGCAGGCCCCTGCGGTCAGCGGCCAATTGAGTGCTGAACAGGCCATGCAGCGGCTGCTGGGCAACTCCGGTTTCACCTTCCGTCGTACCGATGCCCACACCCTGGCCCTCGAGCCGCTGCCGACCGAAGGTGCGTTGAACCTCGGCGCTACCACCATCAATGGCAACCGTCCCGTCGAGGGCGGCGGTACCAGCTACCAGCCACCGCAACTCACCTCGATTGCCCGCTCCAGTGCCTCGCTGCAGGAGATCCCGCAGACCATCAACGTGGTCCCGGCCCAGGTCATCCGCGACCAGACCCCGCGTAACCTGGATGACGCGCTGAGGAACATCAGCGGTATCACCCAGGCCAACACCCTCGGTAGCACCCAGGATGCGGTGATGATCCGTGGTTTCGGCGACAACCGTAACGGTTCGATCATGCGCGACAGCATGCCGCTGGTGCAGGGCCGGGCCCTGAACGCCACCACTGAACGCGTCGAAGTGCTCAAGGGCCCAGCGTCGCTGCTGTACGGTATCCAGGATCCGGGCGGGGTGGTCAACCTGGTCAGCAAGAAACCCCAGCTGGAGCAGTACAACGCGGTGACGATTCGTGGCTCCAGTTACGGTTCGGGGAAGAATGGCAGCGGCGGCAGCCTCGACAGCACCGGGGCGATCGGCGACAGCGACCTGGCCTACCGGATGATCGTCGACCATGAAGACGAGGATTACTGGCGCAATTACGGTACCCATCGCGAGACCCTGATCGCGCCGTCCCTGGCCTGGTTCGGCGACAACACCAAGCTGTTGTTCGCCTACGAGCACCGTGAGTTCCTCACCCCGTTCGACCGCGGCACCGCTATCGATCCAAAGACCAACCACCCGCTGGATATCCCGGCCGAGCGTCGCCTGGACGAGCCGTTCAACAACATGGAAGGCCGCTCCGACCTCTACCATTTCGAGGCCGACCACGACCTCAACGACAACTGGAAAGCCCATTTCGGCTATAGCTGGAACCGCGAGACCTACGACGCCAGCCAGGTGCGTACCGCCTCGGTCAACGCCAACGGTACCCTGACCCGCAGCATGGACGGTACCCAGGGTGCGCTGACCACCGACCGTTTCACCACCGCCAGCCTCGAAGGCAAGGTCCAGCTCGCCGGCATGCAGCATGACCTGGTGTTCGGCCTCGACGACGAGTACCGCAAGGTCTACCGTGCCGACCTGATCCGCCAGAGCCAGCGCAGCGCCTTCAATTACCTCGATCCGGTGTACGGTCGTGAAGTGGCCGGTTCCACCGTCAGTGCCAAGGACAGCGCCCAGACCGACCTGCTGCGCAGCGACGCGGCCTTCCTGCAGGACTCGATCCACCTCGATGACCAGTGGATACTGGTTGCTGGTGGCCGCTTCGAGACCTTCGACGAATATGCCGGCAAGGGTCGACCGTTCCAAGTCAATACCAACACCAACGGGCAGAAGTTCTCGCCGCGCTACGGCCTGGTCTACCGCTACACCAATGAACTGTCGTTCTATGGCAGCTACACCGAGTCCTTCAAACCCAACTCGACCATCGCCCCGCTGGTCACCACCGGTACCCAGCGCCTGGTCCTCGACGGCTCGATCGAGCCGGAAGAGTCCAAGTCCTGGGAACTGGGCGCGAAGCTCGACATGCCGGGGCGCGTGACCGCCACTGCGGCGCTGTTCGATATCCACAAGCGCAACGTGCTGGTGACTGTCGCCGAAGGCCTGACCAACGTCTACAGCGTCGCCGGTGAAGTGCGTTCCCGTGGGCTGGAGATGGATGTCAGTGGCCAGTTGAGCGATCACTGGAGCGTCATCGGCAGCTATGCCTACACCGATGCCGAGGTGACCAAGGACGCCAACTACCAGGGTAACGACCTGCAGAACGTGGCAAAGAACAGCGGCTCGCTGTCGGCGGTCTACGACTTCGGCACCATTGTCGGTGGCGACCAGTTGCGCGTCGGTGCCGGTGCCCGCTACGTTGGCGAGCGTGCCGGTGATGCGGCCAACACCTTCGAGCTGCCGGGCTACACCGTGGCCGACGTCTTCGCGACCTACGACACCAGGGTCGAAGGGCAGAAGGTCAAGTTCCAGTTCAACGTGAAGAACCTGTTCGACAAGACCTACTACACCTCGGCGGCCAGTCGGGTCTTCGTCTCCATGGGGGACGCGCGGCAGGTTTCGCTGTCCAGCACCCTGGAGTTCTGAGGGGCCTGGTCCAGGCCTGATGAATACCCCGGCAGGATTCAGCGGTACTTTCCCGGTGTCCTCCCGGGTACCTTAACGGCAGCTGTCTGATCGCCTCATGTCCCGGGAAAGCCGGCTATCCTGCATGGATTCCCGGGGCACTGTTACCGCATAATTCCCCTTGTGGGCTCGATAAGTACCTTTTTCCTGTGTGCCTCGTTGAGTGATGGGCCGCGCCTTGCAGCGCGGCTCTTCTGTATGTGTGTCAGTTGAAGTTGGGGCATTGGATGAATTGGCTACAAGGTTTCACCGGCAGGGGCGTCGTGGTCGTCTTCTGTGCGTTGCTCGGCGCCTGTTCCAGCAAGGCCCCGCCAGCACCCGAGCCGGTTCGCACGGTTATCCTGCAGGCGGCGCAGTTGCCGCTGCCGCTGCCTCGTTCGAATTTTTGCGCCGGCCTCGACAACACCCTGCGCAGTCCGGTGATGCAAGGGGCGGTGACCTCGCTGGTGGTGCGCGAGGCCGGTAGCGGCAAGCTGGTCTGTGAGTACAACGCGCAAAGCCGGCTGGTGCCGGCCTCCAGCCTGAAACTGGTGACCACGGCGGCGGCGATGGATGTGCTGGGTGCCGACTTCCGTTTCTCCACCACCGTATTGACCACCGGTGTGCAGCAGGGTGGACTGCTGGTCGGCGACCTGTACCTGCGCGGCAGCGGTGACCCGAGCATGCGCCAGGAAGATTACCAGGCCCTGGCGGCAGACCTGGCCCGCAAGGGCATCACCCGCGTGCGTGGCCGGCTGATCCTCGATGACACGGCATTCGACCGCCAGCGGCTCGGGCTCGACTGGGATCCGGCGGACGAACAGCAGTATTTCGCCGCGCAGATTTCCGCGCTGAGCGTGTCGCCGAATGCCGACTTCGATGCCGGTTCGATCCTGGTCAACGTGCGCGCCGCAGGCGTACGCCAGCCACCGCGTATCAGCTTTACCCCGGAGAACCGCTACATGAGCCTGGCCAACCGCGCGACGACCGGCCGCGGTGGTCCACTGGTGGTCAGCCGGGTGTCCGGCAGCAACCTGCTGCAGATCAGCGGTGCCTTGCCCAAGGGCGCGGAGCGTGTGGTGCAGGTCACTGTCTGGGAGCCGACCGGGCTGGTGGCCGATGTGTTCCGCACGGCGTTGCTCCAGCGCGGCATCGTCGTCGAAGGCGCCAGCGTGCTCGGATTGGCCACGCCCGTCCAGGCCCGACCGCTGGTAGAGCATCAGTCGGCGGCGCTGGCGGATCTGATGGCGCCGTTGCTCAAGTTGTCGAACAACAACATGGCCGAAACCCTGCTCAAGGCCATGGGCCGCAAGACCGCCAATGCCGGTACGGCAGTGGCGGGGGCGGCGGCGGTGAGTGGGTTCCTGCAACGCCAGGGCGTATCGCCCGCCGGTCTGCAGCAGTTCGACGGTTCCGGGTTGTCGCGGCGTAACCAGATTTCGGCGCGGGCCCTCAGCGACCTGTTGCTGGCGGTGCGCAACCGGCCCTGGTTCAACGCCTGGTATGCGGCCTTGCCGGTGGCCGGCAATCCCGAGCGGATGGTCGGTGGCACGATGCGCAAGCGCCTGCGGGGGACGGTGGCGGCCAACAACGTGCACGCCAAGACTGGCAGCATGCGGGGTGTGTCGTCCCTGGCCGGTTATGTCACCAGTGGCACCGGGCAACCGCTGGTGTTCGCCATGCTGACCAACAACTACCGGGTGGGTGGCTGGGCGATCAAGGACATCGAGAACCAGGTGGTGACGGCGCTGGCCAACAAGACCGATTGAGCCTGATCTCCTGTGGATTGAGCCTGGTCTTCTGGGATTGACCCTCATCCCCTGTGGCGAGCTGGCTTGCCCGCGCTCGGCGGCGAAGCCGTCGTAGACCCTCTGCCGCGCTCCCCCTGGTGTACGCGGTGGCAGGTCTTGGGGCTGCGTTGTAGCCCAGCGGGGCGGTGCGGTGTCCCGACAAGCCCCCTCGCCACAATATGGCGAAGAGGATGCTACAGGAACGCCTGTCGGTACTGGCCCGGCGTGGCTCCCAATGCCTGGCGAAACCGATTGGTGAAATGGCTGGCGCTGGCGAAACCACACGCCAGGGCAATTTCCCCGAGCGGCTCGGCGCTGCCACGCAGCAGCGTCCGGGCCCGGTCCAGCCGCCGTGCCAGGACATACTGGTGGGGCGGCAGGCCGAAGCTGTGGCGGAACATCCGCGCAAAGTGATATTCGGACAACGCACATAGCCCGGCCAGTTCAGCCAGGCTCAACGGCTGCTCCAGCCGGTGGTCGATGTAGTCCACCAGCAGGCGCCGCTGATGCGCGGCCAGCCCACCTTTGAGCCGCAGCCCCTGGCGCAGGCCGACCTGGTTGAGCAGGGCATGGTCGAGCAAGTCATGGGCCAGGCTGCTGCCGAGCAGGCGCTCCGCCGGCTCGTCCCAGTTCAGTTCGATCAGTTGGTGAAAGCGCCGGGCTTGCTGCGGGTCTTCGAGAAAGGTGTGTTCCTGCAATTGCAGTCCCCGCGGTTCGCGGTCCAGCAGGGTCACGCAGCCAAGGGCGAACTGCTCCGGGCTGAAGTAAAGGTGTGCCAGGCGGATGCTGCCGTTGATCACCCAGCCGGACTGGTGTTCGGCGGGCAGGACGCACAGCTTGCCCGGGCCGCCCTTGGTATCGGGGCGATCGCGGCGAAAGGTACCGGTACCACCGTCCAGGTAGCAGGATAGGGTGTGATGGCCCGGCGCCTCGTAGTCCTGGGCGTCGTGACGGTTGCTCCAGACGGCGGCTGCCAACCCGTCCCCCAGGTCGGCGCTCTGTTCCAGGCGCGAGTTGGGCGAGCGGTTGAGGGCTTGAAAGACTTGCAGTGTATCCGGTGCGGACATGGTCTGTTCTCCAACGTCTTGCATGCTACTCCCTTGCGGGCGACCTGCCAGCCCCGCCGCGACAAAAGCGCAAGTTTCTGCAAGCGGTGTGTTTCGCCGGGGTTGCACACTGGATGCGAACTTCTGGAGCTCGCCGCATGAACCTCTTTCTCTACCTGCTCACCGTCCTGATCTGGGGCACCACCTGGATCGCCCTGAAACTGCAACTGGGCGTGGTGGCGATTCCGGTGTCGATCGTCTACCGTTTCGGCCTGGCGGCGCTGGTACTGTTCGTCATGCTGCTGCTCAGCCGGCGCCTGCAGCCGATGGACCGGCGTGGCCACCTGATTTGCCTGGCCCAGGGGCTGTGCCTGTTCTGCCTGAACTTCATGTGTTTCCTCACTGCCAGCCAGTGGGTGCCCAGCGGCCTGGTGGCGGTGGTGTTTTCCACCGCGACCTTGTGGAACGCGCTGAACGCCCGGTTGTTCTTCAGGCAGCGGATCGCCCGCAATGTGCTGATGGGCGGCGCCCTGGGACTTGTCGGGCTGGGGCTGCTGTTCTGGCCCGAGTTGTCGGGGCACACCGCCGGCCCGCAGACCGCGCTTGGCCTCGGCCTGGCCTTGCTCGGCACCCTGTGTTTCTCGGCCGGCAACCTGCTTTCCAGCCTGCAGCAGAAGGCCGGTCTCAAGCCGCTGACCACCAACGCCTGGGGCATGCTGTACGGCGCGGCGATGCTGGGGAGCTACTGCCTGTTCCGCGGCATACCGTTCGACATGGAATGGAACACCCGCTATGTCGGTTCGTTGCTGTACCTGGTGATTCCGGGGTCGGTGATCGGCTTTACCGCCTACCTGACGCTGGTCGGGCGCATGGGGCCGGAACGCGCCGCCTATTGCACGGTGCTGTTCCCGCTGGTGGCGCTGAACGTCTCGGCCTATGCCGAAGGCTATCAGTGGAGCGCACCGGCGCTGCTCGGGCTGGTGGCGGTGATGGCCGGCAACGTGCTGGTGTTCCGCAAGCCGGCCACGCCACCACGGCCGGCGTCGGCCAGGATGGCCTGAGCCAGGCCGCGATATCCGGTTAACGCCCAGGGTTCGTCCCTGCCTCCTAGGCTGGCGCTTTCCACGCTTGCCAGGGAGGCAGCATGAGCTCGCCAGAATCACCATCACCAACCGTGGTGTCGCCACCCGCTGAGGTGGCTACGGACACCGACCCGCAACTCGCTGCATTCGTCGCGCGCCAACACACCGAACTGCATTCGCGCGACAGTTGGGCCCAGCAGCAGGTCCTCGACCATCTCACCACGTCGTTCCAGGCGTCGATGATCCCGCTTGACGAGATGGAACAGCGGACCTGGCTCGGCCTGTTCAATTCATTGAGCAGCACTCGCGGTGCTCTGGAGACTGAGAGCCAGCAGGTGGTCGAGGCTTTCCAGCAGGCTGGCCTGCTCAAGTTGCGCCGACGAATCAGTCTGCTGGCCAACCTCGACCTGGATCCCGGCACCACCTACCTGCATACCGCCTATGCCATCGGCTCGCGGGCCGGACGTTCTCTGGACACCAGCAGCGGGATTGCCGTGGATGTGGTGACACTGTCGCTGTGGGAGGCCGCCTGCCTGAACTTCGCCTTCTTCGACTTCCCCGAGGTGAAGCGGCGCTGGATCAGTCGTTCCCGCGGGGTGGGCGATATCGACGAGGCGGGGCTGGTGGATGTCGACGACTTTGTCGGTATCGTCCGTGAGTTGAACCTGGGGGCCGACCTGCGCCGGCGGGTCGAGCAGGCGCTGGCGCCCGAGGCGACGCTGACCCGGCGGATCAGCGCGCACGTGGGCGATCTGTTTTGTTTCAACCTCTATGACGCACCGCGCAATGCCAATAACAGTGGCATGACTCGGGCGCTGTTCGAATCGCTGCGTGACGCACGGGTGCGCGGAACGCCCTGGCTGAAAGTCGAGCACATATCGCTCAAGCTGCCTGACTCGTTGCTGGGCAACATTGCCCGTGTCGAGTTCGCTATTGAGGATGCTGCCCAGCAACTGTTCTCCTGGAAACCTTCGGAGCGCGGTCGCATTCATCTGCCGGCGCTGCTCATACGGGTCTCCGGTGTCGCTGGCGTCTACAGCTATTGCGCCGAGCGGCCTGGAGGGGTGTTGCGCCATCACGTTTCGCAAGCGGCCTTCGAGCATGAGTTCAAGGCCCTGCTCAAGGTCGACAACTCGCGCAAGGCACTGGGCTGGCTGATCGCTTCGCTGTCTTTCGAGCAGCAGGGGCGGCTGTGGCACCTGCTTGATCCGGAACACAAGCCGGAAGGCCTGAGCTGGGCGGCGGGAAAACTCTACGATGCCTTTCACTGGGTGTTTCCGGTCCAGACCCTGGATGACCTGGAGTTTGCCTACCAATTTACCGGGCAGGACCCGCAGGCCTCGCTGAGCGCCTTCTATTGCTGGCGTTTTCGCGTCAATGCCGAGGCGATCGCGGTCCCCAAGGGGCAGCAGGACTGGCAGGCGGTGAAGGAGGGGATCGTCACTTTCATGCACCAGTTACTGGACTTGCTGTTGACCCCGGTGCCAGGTGGCCTGGGCAGTCTTGGCCGGGTGGTCATGGCGGCGCTTGGCGTGAACCTGGCGCTGGAGCTGTACGATGGGGTCGAACAAGCCGGTCGAGGCAATCCAGAGGGGCTGCTCCAGGCCATGCTGGAGGTCGGCAACATGCTGCTGATGGGCGGTTTGCATGGGTACGCCGGGCGTCTGGCGTCCCGGCGCATCGGCAACGAGTTCGAGCGTCTGGCCAAGTACCGCCTGGTTCAATCGGCGGCGGCCGGCGCCCAGCTGTGGAAGCCGAGCCTGTTGCCCTACGCACGCAAACGCCTGGAACTGGACACGGTGTTCGATGATCGCGGGCTGGGGGCCCAAAACGGCAAGCTGTACGGTCTGGCCAGGGAGCAGGGACAGGAGCTGACGCTCGAACTCGAGTTCGACAAGGGCCTGGAACAGTATCGTGCGGTTCATCCCGACCCCGTGCAGTTCCAGCCGCCGATGGCCTACGATCCGGGGGCGCGGATCTGGACGCTGTCGCTGGACGACAGCCACACACTCTCGGACGTTCGTTTACTGGAGCGCATGATTGCACTTCGCGGGGGCAAGCCGGAGCAATTGCGACAGGTCCTGGAGATCAGTGGCATCACTCGCACACAGCTGGATGAAGTCTGGGCGGGTGGGCTGCCGCCGCCGTCGCTGGTCGAGGCGCTGGAGCGCTTCGGGGTCGAACTCGGACTCGCCGAAGTCGCTGCCGCCAACGAGAAGCGCAGCCTGTTATCAGCCGATACCCAGCGTGTGCTGTTCTGCCTGTTGCCCCATCTGTCGCAATGGCCCGAGGACCTCTGCCTGCAGGTGCACGATGCCCGCGGCGAACTGCAAGAGGCCTACGGCCGGCGTCAGCAACTGGGCCTGTTCAAGCGGTCGGTGAGTATCCGGCAACTGGCGCAAGGGGGCTTTATCGAGCAGGCCGAGACGCTCGCGGATACGTCGACCACCCTGGCCCATGAGGCTGGCGTACTGGACCTGATCCTCGGTTTGTTGCCCGGTGATTCGCCGCCTTCGGGGCGCGAGCCCGCAGTCCGTCGCGCCTGGCTCAAGACAGCTCGCCAGCAGCTTGGCGCGCTGGCCCGGGCGCATTCGACAGAGGTGTTCGAGGCGCTCGGGATTCATTCGGGCCGCTTGAAGGTCGAGGCCGCTACCCGCGCCTCGGGCTTGGAGGTGTCGAGTTACCTGCCGGTGTTCGTCAACGGCCTGCCGGCGGCCGTGGTGACACTCCGCTCGCTGTATCCGCATCTGTCGTTGTCCCGATTGGCGCAGTTCCTGCGGGACAATCCGCTGTCGTCGAGTCAGGCCAGGGAACTGCTGGACTACCGTCGGGTGCCCTACCGCCTGCGTTATGCCCTGGACCGCGAGCAGCAGTTCAGCGCCCTGGGATACGTACTGGATGGTCTCTATCAGGTCCGCTCGTTCCATGAGCCGACCGATGCCTGGTTGCAATGCATCGCCAGTGATTTTCTGCACGACCGCTTGGGCAAGTCTCTGACTTGGGTCGAAGGTGAGGGCGCCGCGTTGCCCATGTCGGGGCAGTTGTTGTTGCGCCGATATGGCCAAGGCGTCTACAGCACCCTGCAGGTTCGCCGACAGCCTAATGTCGACCTGGCCGTGCCGGCCCAGAGTTTCTACCTGGCGCTGGCAGCGTCCCTGTCGGATCAGGAGCAGGGCGTGCTGGGCATGGCTTCCGCGACTGACCTGCAGCCGCTGCGCAACGGTATTGCCGCCTATCTGCTGGCATTGCGTCAGGCCGATGGCAGCCTGCGTCTGGAGATGGAGCGGTACGAGCGGCTGGGCCTGCCTGAAAGCCTTCCGGTGCCGGACGCGCGCGGTCTCTACTCCGTGGCTGGACGTTGGCTGATACGTCTGGAGCAGCGCTTTCATGAGGTCGAATGGGATGGTCGATTCGATGAGTGGCGAGTTCGTCATCCGACGGTCATGGGCGCCTATGGGCCGTTGCTGGAGCACAATGGCCGCACTGGCTGGTGGCATGAGTTCGAGCAGCCGTGGAACTGGGAGGCTGTCCGGGCGCTGCGACGCCTGGCCGCAAGTGGGCAGGGATTATCCGATGGGGTGGCCCGCCAGGTCCTGGCGGTCAGTGGCGTGGATGAGCGTGTACCCGCTCGGCTGTTGTTCGAAAACCAGCCCCTGGCACCGCTGCTGAGTGAGGTGCTTCGACACTTCGGTCAGCCCCGGATGCCGATCTCCGCTGAGCCGTCCGCCGAGCTGCTGCCCATGGTGACGTTCGTCCAGCAGCAGTTTCCGTTACTGAGCAGCGAGCTGACGCTGGACCTGCTCGAACGTGCGGACTCGTCTGAACTGACTCTGATACGCGATTTCAAGCGGCTGTCCCTGACGTTGTCGCAGGAGGCGCGGTATCTGAGCGAGGAAGTGCAGGTGTGCCGGTTGTATGAAAGCCTCTGCCTGCCCACGTCCAGAAGCGACCTCAACGATACCTTGCTGTTGCAACTGTTGGACCGCTTGCCCGGTTGGGAGGCAAGCCTGCGGATCGAATTGCGCCGTGATACCAGTTCCGGCCCGTTGATTGCCAGTGTCGGACTCGACACGGCCAGCGTTCATCGGGTACTGGTCAAGGCGGATGAGGGCTATGAACCGTTCGTCCTGGAACCGAGTGGCGCGCGCAGCCTGGCAGCCGTTCAGGCGGATCCCTTCATCGCGATGCTGCTGGCCTTGCCGCAACTGCGACAAACCACCCTGGGGATCGGCCATCTTGGTGAAACGGTCGAGCAGGATCTCAAGCGAGTGATGTTTCAAAGCGTGGCGGGTGATCGCAATCGTCTGCGGCGATTGCTCGGACAGCCCGTGGTGATGCCCTGGACCCGTCTGCCGCAGCGCCTGGTGCGCCTGGCCAGTGGGGCGCTGGGTTATCCATTGAGTGGACGGGCCAGGACGCAGGGCGATCCGCCGGGGCTTTTCCGCGACCTGAAAAGGCTTTATCGCGGTTGTACCGACGCACAATTGTTCAGCCTCCTGGCGAGCCTGGGCAGTACCACCCAAGCGCGCACTCTGGCGGTCGCAGGCTTGCAGGAGGAGTATCGTCAGCTCAAGCGTGACCTCGCTGTTTGGGTGGATGCACCGCAACTGCAGGAAAGCGAGATGTTCCATGTCGATGGCCGAATGACCCGGCGCCGGGAAGTCGCCAGGCGGATACGACGTTGCTGGCGCCGCCAGAGTGCCGTGCAGTCACCGGACGCCTTGTCGTATGTGTTGGTCCTGGACACGCTGGAGGTGCAGGACCTGCCTCAACTGCAGGCGGATTTCAGCCATGTCTCCCTGCTGTCAATGAACAGCATGGGGCTGGGCGATGCCCACTACCTGAGTGTGTTCCTGCGCGGTTTCACCGGCCTCACCAGCTTGAAGCTGGAGCGTAACGGCTTGAGGAGCCTGCCCAATGGCATCGCACGGATGCAGACGTTGCAGGTGCTTTCGCTGGAGAACAACCGCTTGCGATTGATCCAGGGCACCGCCAAGGAACTGGAGGGCCTGGAGGGGCTGTTGGAACTCAACCTCAATGGTAATCCCGTAGGGGTATTGCCGGACTTTTCCATGTTGCAACGCTTGCAGGTATTGCGGCTCAGCCATACTGCGATCACCGAATGGCCGGTCGGGGTGCTCGGGCTCCGGGACCTGGTCCGGCTGGAATTGCGGGCCAATACGATCAGCGATCTGCCGGTGCAATTGTTCACGGGGCACGACCGGCTTTGTCACGGGACCGATCTGTCGGGTAACCCGCTGTCGTCGCAGGCCTTGGGTTCGATCCTCGACTACCGCCGTGGACATGAGCATTTTCAGATGGACTTCGGCCTGCAGAGCCTGCCGCTGTCGCCTGTGCTCGGGCTTGAGCGCTGGGCGCAGGGCAAGGAACAGACCCCGCAGAGGGTCGCCCTCTGGCAGCAGGTCAGGGACCAGCCGAATGCGGATGTGTTCTTCCTGCTATTCGAACGCATGAGTTCCCCGCCGACCTTTTTCAATATCCACTATCGGAGGGCCCGTACGGACTTGACTGCGCGAGTCTGGCACCTGCTCGAGGCCGCGGCGCAACATCCCGGCCTGTGTGAGAGGCTGTTCCGTCTGGAGGGGCAACTGCGCTATATCGGCTTGACCAGCTACCAGATTTTCAATCGGCTGGAGTTGCTCGTGGGCTGTCATGAAGCTTTGAAACTGGCGGATCAGGCTGCTGCGGAGTCACGGCTGTTGAGCCTCTTGAGGGGGCAGTTTCGCCTGGAGGCGATGCGCCTGGCGTCTGGCATCCTGCACCCGAAGCAGCCGAGCTTCTGGTACCGGGCCTACTATGACGCCCTGGCACGTGAGCTGGGCTTGCCGGATCATTTCAATGGCTTGTTCGCGATCAGCCCGGCCAGTATCGACCGGCAACAGATCGACGACATGAAGGCGCAGGTCCTGAAGCAGGAGCTTGTCGCACAACCCCCGCAATCGCCTGCCGTCGATCCGTCCCGGGCATTACTGGCGATGGTGATCGAACCCTTGCCCGAGGAAACCCCGCTGGAACCGCCCGAGGTATTACCTGAGCAGTTACCGCAGGACCCCATCGCGGTAGCTCTCGACGACGATGGTTCGCCGCTGATCAGGTTCCTGCTGGCCAATGAGTTCTGGAGCAATTTTCTGATCCGTGCCCATGAAGCCGATTTTCAACGGGTGTTCGGAAAGTTGCTGGCATTCGACAGCCATCCCGGTGACAGCGAGTACCGCCTGCTCTGGCGTACTCGCGTGAGCCAGCTCCAGTACAACGCCAGGCGAACGGCCTGGCTCCGCTACTGGACCATCCGGGCGTTGCTCAAGGAGGGCAACCCGCCCCTGGGCAGTGCCTGAGGACGAGTAGCCGGGTCGTTCAGCGCCGGCGTGAGGGGTTTCAGCCCTTCCAGACCTGCGGGTTGACCAGGTTCTGCGGGCGCTCGCCGAGCAGGGCACTGCGCAGGTTGGCCAGCGCCAGGTTGGCCATGGCCTCGCGGGTTTCATGGGTGGCCGAGCCGATGTGCGGCAGGGTCACGGCGTTTTTCAACTGGAACAGTGGCGATTCGGCCAGTGGCTCCTTCTCGTAGACGTCCAGCCCGGCACCGCGAATGGTGCCGGCCTGCAATGCCTGGATCAGTGCCGGTTCGTCGACCACCGGGCCGCGGGAGATATTCACCAGGATCGCTCCGGGCTTCATCAGGCCCAGCTCGCGGGCGCCGATCAGGTGGCGGGTCTTGTCGCTCAACGGCACCACCAGCACCACGAAGTCGGCTTCGGCCAGCAGGGCGTCGAGGCTGCGGTACTGGGCCCCGAGTTGTTGCTCGAGTTCCAGCTTGCGGCTGTTGCCACTGTAGAGGATCGGCATGTTGAAGCCGAAGCGGCCCCGACGGGCAACGGCCGCGCCGATATTGCCCATGCCGACGATGCCCAGGGTCTTGCCGTGGACATCGGTGCCGAACAGGTCCGGGCCGACGCTGGCTTTCCACTGGCCGGCCTTGGTCCAGGCATCCAGTTCGGCAACCCGGCGGGCGGCGCTCATCAGCAGGGCGAAGCCGGTGTCGGCAGTGCTTTCGGTGAGCACGTCGGGGGTGTTGGTGAGCATGATCCCGCGTTCGCTGAGGTAGGCCACGTCATAGTTGTCGTAGCCGACCGAAACGCTGGAAACCACTTCGAGCTTGCCGGCGTTCGCCAGCTGAGCGGCGCCCAGCTTGCGCCCGACGCCGATCAGGCCGTGGGCATGGGGCAGGGCTTCGTCGAACTGGGTATTGATGTCGCCGAGCTTGGGGTCCGGGACTATCACTTCGAAATCCTGGCGCAGTTGATCGGCCATGGCAGGGGTGACGCGGCTGAAGGCAAGTACGGTTTTTTTCATCGCGAAGCTCATCGAACGGCGGGATATAGCAAGCACGCTATCATTTTTCGCCGGGCGTTGCTGCTAGTGATTCCACTAAAACATCTGAATGAGCGCCGACCTAGTGCGCCGCCTGTGGCACAGAGGCAACTCAGGTGGCCAGGCGTACGTTGTTCAGTTCATAGGCGGCCAGTTCGGCCTGGTGGGCAGCGAGAATTTCCGGCAGCGAGCCACGCAGGTACTCGACCCAGGTCTTGATCTTGGCATCCAGGTACTGGCGTGACGGATAGATCGCGTACAGGTTCAGTTCCTGGGAGCGATAGTTGGGCATCATGCGCACCAGGCTGCCGTTGCGCAGGCCTTCGATGGCGGCGTACACCGGCAGTACGCCAACGCCCATGCCGCTGGTGATCGCGGTCTTCATGGCGTCGGCCGAATTGACCAGGAACGGCGAGCTGGACAGGGTCACCGCTTCCTGGCCGTCGGGGCCGTTGAAAATCCAGTTGTCCAGGGCCGTCACCGGGCTGACCAGGCGCAGGCAGGCGTGGTTGAGTAGCTCGCTGGGCTTGCGCGCGCAGCCGTTGGCCTTCACGTACTCGGGCGAGGCGCAGACGATGCTGTAGGTAATGCCGAGGCGTTGCGAGACGAAGCCCGAATCGGGGAGTTCCTTGGCCAGCACGATGGACACGTCGTAACCCTCGTCGAGCAGGTCCGGCACGCGGTTGGCCAGGGTCAGGTCGAAGGTCACGTCCGGGTGGGTCTTGCGGTAGCGGGCAATCGCGTCGATCACGAAATGCTGGCCGACCCCGGTCATGGTGTGCACTTTCAACAACCCGGCCGGCCGCGCATGGGCGTCGCTGGCCTCGGCCTCGGCTTCCTCGACGTAGGCCAGGATCTGTTCGCAGCGCAGCAGGTAGCGCTTGCCGGCCTCGGTCAGGGCGATACGCCGGGTGGTGCGGTTGAGCAGGCGGGTTTGCAGGTGGGCTTCCAGGTTGGAGACCGCGCGCGAGACGTTGGCTGTCGTGGTATCCAGTTGCACGGCGGCGGCGGTGAAACTCCTGGCTTCGGCCACGCAACTGAAGGCGCGCATGTTTTGCAAGGTGTCCATGGGGCTCTCTCTGGGGCGATAGCAAATTGTGACACGAAGTAACGGGGCATGGTGCAGCTTGTCGCCGCCGGATCGCGTCGTTTTTGCGCCATCGGCCTCATTCGACCCTCCAGGCGCTCTTGACCATGGCCTCATAGTAGTCGGTGATGTAGGCCAGCAGCATGTCCCGGAAGGCCTCCCGTGCCTGGCGCAAGGTTTGCGCGGTCGGCTCATCACGAGCTGCCCTGGCCGCCTGCTGCAGCGTCTCCATGGCTTGCCGCCCAGCCGGGCCCAGGTGTTCGCCGATCTGCGTCAGTTCCTTGTCGAGCAGCGGATGTTCACGACGATTGGCGATGTTGCCGAGCAAGTTGTCGAAGGCCTGGGCGTGCCTGCCGACGTAGTCGTCCCAGGCCTCCAGGTCGGCCGCCGTGCCCTTGTCCAGCTTGCCCAGGGCGATCGGCAGGATCAGGTCCAGCGACTGGCTGCCCAGTTGTTCCGCGGCCAGGCTGTGCACATGGCTGCCAACGCCGACTTCGAGCGCGAGCGGGGAGGCTGCGGTCACGGCCTGGTTGAAGTCATCGCTTTGCGTGAGGAACTGCTGGCTCAACAACAACACGGGTTTGCCGTCCTTGATCTTCAACGCGAATTTCGCCGAGCAGCCATGGGACTGGTAAAGCACGGTGCCGGCGATCAGCGCGATGACCGGTGCCGGGTCGAAACCACTGGCGCCGGCCTGGGACAAACCGCTGGAGATCAGGTTCTGCAGGGTTTCCAGTGTGTTGAACTGGCCCTGGAGGGTGATGTCCAGGTAGGTGCCGCTCAGGTGTGGATCATCTTCGACGACCGACGACAGACTGATTTTCGCGCTGGTTTGCGCGCTGGCGCCCACCGCGAGCTTGAGTTTCGATTCGACGGTGATGCTCCGTGTCTCGGTGTCGGCCTTTGCCGTGTACAGCTTCAGGCTGTCGGGGCGCAGCAACAGGGCGTGTTCCTTGAACAGCTGGCGGATACTGTCGTCTGGCGCCGAGCCGTCGGTGATTGCGCCCTGAAGCTTGAGGTGTATGTAGTCATTGGCCAACTGCCGGGAGCGGTGGTCGATCTCCTCGTCGAGCTGGCGTAGACGCTGCGGGCTTTCGTTACGCAGGACGGCGCTGGTCAACTGCTGGCTGCTGTCGGCGATATGCGCGTGCAGGTCACTGAGCAACCGTGGCAGCGAGGTGTCGTAGTCGCGTGGGCTGCCCAGGGACTGCCGGGCGAAATCCGCTGACCAGTCGTGCAGTTCAATGATGTCCATATTCTTGTTTTTCGTGGTGCGCAGCAGGTCCGCCTTGGCCTCTGCGCCGGCGGTGACGATTCCCAGGCCATCGAACTGCGCCTGGGCGGCCAGCGCGACCCGCTGGCCGCGTTCGATCTGGAAGGGCCGGGCCTGTGGCGTGTGACGCTCGAAGCTCGGCGGCACCAGGCCGTGTTCGCGCAGTTTCGCTTCCAGATAGGGGCGGCTCTGGGCGGCGAGCCGGATGTTCCTCTTGTAGTTGTGGCAACTGGCGAACAGGGTCCGGCCCTGGGTGAGCAGGTCGCGCTTGGAACCATTCCACCAGGTCCATTTCGACAGGCTCCGGGCATTGGCGTAGCTGTCGATGTTGCCGTATTTGCGGGTGGTGGACTGTTCCACCTGTGCACTGATCCGCGACGAGGCGATATCGGCCAGCGACAACTGCGCCCTCACCCCGGCACTGAAGCTGGTGGTGTCCTTGATGATGCGACCCTGGGTGGTTTCCAGTTTCGTCGACAGTTCCAGGTTCGGCACGATACTGCCCACTCCCAATCCTGCGGCACCGATACCCAGCTTGGCGCGGTTGCCCAGCGAGCCACCTTCGGCAACCTCGGCCCGGCTCTTGGCCAGGGCCTGGTCGAGCACGGTCTTGGTGCGTTGATCGCGGCTGGCACGAAACTGCCATTTGAGCATCCGGCACAAGTCCCGCAATTGCCGATATTCAGCCTGTTGCGGGGTATCGCTGGAATGAGCGTGTTCGTCGAAGGTGTGCTGGGCGGTCTTGAAGTACTCGTAGCAGGACTGCGCCTCTTTTTTGTCGAGACTGCCCGGCTCCTTGGCCGTGATGCTCGACAACAGCAGTTGCCGGTGAAGTTTTTGCAGGGACGCGGGCGTGGGTAGGGGACCGTCCGCCAGTTTATCCAGCACGAATCCGGAAAGGTCGCCGACGGTGGCGCGCTCGCCATCCTCAATGGCCGGGGCCGAGGGTTGCAGGTGCTCGACCAGTTCCAGCCTGGTGGGGCGCAGGGCAACGGCCTCGTTGTGATACGAGTCACTGCGCTTGTAGCTGCACAGCACCGGAGCGGCGGATCGCTCGGGATAAAGAGCGTGATTGCCGAGCGGCTTCAGGGAGAGGTCCATGACGGTTACTCCTGGGCCTCAGGCGCGGTCGTACAGTGCTGCAGGAACACTGCACAGGTGGCGAGGATGCTGGACCTGTCGCCGCTACAGGGCTCGACGAACAGGGCCCTGGCGGCCTGGTCGCGGAACCAGGTATCGAACAGCAGCATCACCGGTTCCCCTGGGCCGCGGGCGATGAAGTCCGTCGGGCCGGCAACGGCCTCCGCGTCGGGGCGGGCCAGCATCAGCAGTAACCCAGGCCGGTTGTACTCCAGCCAAAGCTGGTGCCGGTTCAGCTCGGTGCTCAGTTGGAAGTAATCGGCCGGGCGCTCCGGGAGTTGATTGTGCAGAAGGTGGATCAGGTCATCACGGATGGCTTCGGACATGGCCGAGGTCCTGTTTCAGTAGACGGTCTGCTTGGCAGCGCTGGAAAGATTGAAAAAGACGGTCAGGTCCTCCAGGACCCGTGGCTGGGAAAGGCTGGCGCTGATCAGGCCCTTGACCACCGGCGTGGTGTCCTGGCAATCGATACTCATGTAGCTGCGGCACAGGCCCAGGTTCAGCCTCTGCCAGTGGCGGGCAGCGACATGCTCAAGGCCCAGCAGGGTGCGGCTGATCCTGTAGCCATCGGCGTATTCGAGGGTGCACGGGTCACCGTCGAGGGTGCACAGGTGCAAGCGGTTGTCCTGCCGCCGAACCGCGATCCGCAGATCGCCGGCCAGGCATTGGTGCAGTGCGCTCAAGGGCTCGATAGCCGCTGGAATGGGCCGGTTGGCAGAAAGACTACGGCGCCTGTGCAGTTCGAGAGACAGGTTCATGGGACGCCTCTGACTTGTGATTTTTATTGTCAGTCTGGTGACAAGGTCGGTGTGGATTCAGACTGGCATGGCGCTTGGGCTGCCAATATCACAATGCGCTCATTGACCCGGTCGTTCAGGTAGGTGGTCTCGTCACAGCAGGCGCCGGATTATCACGGGAACGGTAACAAATATTCGCAGGAATCCACGCTTATCGCCGTGCCGGGCGCCCCCTAGAATTGCCGCTCCAAAGCCTCTCCATCCATGTCGGGAATTTGCAGCAGTGCCGCGTCGCATCAGCAGAGAGTTGAAGACTCTCAGTGTTTGGGCTTTATCCTTGGCAATCAGCGGCTGCATCGGAACCGGAGGTATTGCCCCACAAGGCAAGCGCCTCGCCGCCAACACCCTTTCCACCGACGAAGCGATCCAGGGCGCCGCCCGCGACGCCCACTGGCCGACGGCCCGTTGGTGGCAGGCCTATGGTGACCCGCAACTCGACCAGTGGCTCGACCAGGCCCTGCAAGGCAGCCCGAGCCTGGTCATGGCCGCTGCCCGCGTGCGCCAGGCCCGGGCCCTGGCCGGCCTGGCCGAATCGGCCGAGTCGGTGCAGGTCAACGGCCAATCGACCCTCAAGCGCCACAAGTGGGCCACCGACCCGTTCTATGGGCCCGGCGATCTGGCAGGCTCCAATACCTGGGACAACAATGCGGCGCTGGGCCTGAGCTATTCCCTCGACCTCTGGGGCCGCGAAAGCAATGCCAGCGAGCGCGCCGTGGACCTGGCGCACATGAGCGTCGCCGAAGAGCGCCAGGCCCGCCTGGAGTTGCAGGACAACATCGTCCGCGCCTACATCCAGCTGTCGCTGCACTATGCCCAGCGCGATATCGTCGAGGCGACCCTGGCCCAGCAGACCCAGATTCTCGACCTGGCGCAGCGCCGTCTGGCCGGTGGCGTCGGCACCCAGTTCGAGGTCAGCCAGGCCCAGGCGCCGTTGCCGGAAACCCATCGGCAACTCGATGCACTGGACGAGGAAATCGCCCTCAGCCGCAACCAGTTGGCCGCCCTGGCCGGTTTCGGTCCGGGTGAAGGCACGCGCCTCAAGCGCCCGACGCTATCTCTGCATACCGCGCTGAAACTGCCCTCGGCGTTGCCGGTCGACCTGCTCGGTCAACGTCCGGACGTGGTTGCCAGCCGCTGGCAGGTCGCGGCCCAGGCCCGTGGCATCGATGTGGCTCATGCCGGTTTCTACCCCAACGTCGACCTGGTCGGCAGCCTAGGCTACATGGCCACCGGCGGCGGCATGCTGGAGTTTCTCGCCGGCAGGAAATTCAACTACACCGTCGGCCCGGCGATCTCCCTGCCGATCTTCGACGGCGGCCGCCTACGCGCTGAACTGGGCGAAGCCACGGCCGGCTACGACATCGCCGTGGCCCACTACAACCAGACGCTGGTCAATGCCCTCAAGGGCATTTCCGACCGGCTGATCCGCCGCGAGTCGATGGACAAGCAGCAGGCCTTTGCCGCCGAGTCGGTGGCGGCGGCGCAGAAAACCTACGACCTGGCGATGATCGCCTACCAGCGCGGCCTCACCGATTACCTCAACGTGCTCAATGCGCAGACCCTGCTGTTCCACCAGCAGCAGGTCGAGCAGCAGGTCCAGGCCGCGCGCCTGAGTGCCCATGCCGAACTGGTCACCGCCCTCGGCGGCGGCCTCGGCGCGGGCAACGATGTGCCGGCGCCGGAGCGTAGCGTGCCGTCCCAACCACCCGCCGTAATGGCCGCCTTCGATCACTGAGATCCGTCCCCATGACTCCCTTGCCCGCCCCGGTGCGCTGGCTGTATTCCCTCGAATGGCGTCGCGGCTTCTTTGACTGGGCGCGCAGTGATGGCGTGACCTGGGTCTACATCTTCAAGGTCCTGGCCGCCGCCTTCCTGACCCTCTGGCTGGCCATGCGCCTGGAATTGCCACAGCCGCGCACGGCGATGATCACCGTGTTCATCGTCATGCAGCCGCAGAGCGGCCATGTGTTCGCCAAGAGTTTCTATCGTCTGCTCGGTACCCTGGCCGGCTCGGCGATGATGGTGTTGCTGATCGCCCTGTTCGCGCAGAACACCGAGTTGTTCCTCGGTGCCCTGGCGATCTGGGTTGGCGTGTGCTCGGCGGGCGCGGCGCGCAACCGCAACTTCCGCGCCTACGGTTTTGTCCTTGCCGGCTACACCGCGGCGATGGTCGGCCTGCCGGCCCTGGCGCACCCGGAAGGGGCGTTCATGGCGGCGGTGTGGCGGGTGCTGGAAATCTCCCTGGGGCTGGTCTGCTCGACCTTCGTCAGCGCCGCGATTCTTCCGCAGAGCGCCAGTGCGGCGATGCGCAACGCGCTCTACCAGCGCTTCGGTGCCTTTGCCGGGTTCGTCAGCAGTGGCTTGCGCGGCCCGCACGCCAGTGCGGCGTTCGAGACCGCGAACATCGGTTTCATCGCCCAGGCCGTGGGCATCGAAGGTTTGCGCAGCGTGACCGTGTTCGAAGACCCGCACATGCGTCGGCGCAACGGCCGTTTGAACCGCTTGAACAGCGAGTTCATGACCCTGACCACCCGCTTCAATGCCCTGCATCAGTTGCTCGAGCGCTTGCACGGTGACCAGGCGTCGACCGTCTTCGCCACCATCGAACCGGGTTTCCAGGGCCTCGCCGAACTGCTTGATGGCTTTGCCGGGCGTGGCCTGACTGACGCCGATGCCGCGCGCCTGGCGCAGCAACTGGCCGACTACAAGGCGAGCTTGCCGGAGCAGGTCCGTAGCTTGCGCACGGCGTTCCTCGAGCGCGAGCCGGACGAGGCCGAACTGCTGGATTTCCACACCGCTTTCGAACTGCTCTACCGTTTCGTCGAGGAGTTGCACAGCTATGCGCTGACCCACGCCTCCCTGGCTGACCATCGCCACGAGCGCGAGCAATGGGACGAGCCCTACGTGCCCAAGACCAATTGGCTGGCGGCCTCGGCATCGGGTATCCGCGCGGCGTTCATCCTGCTGGTGCTGGGCAGCTACTGGGTCGTCACCGCCTGGCCGAGCGGGGCGACCATGACCCTGATCGCCGCCGCCACGGTCGGCTTGTCGGCGGCCACGCCGAACCCCAAGCGCATGTCGTTCCAGATGGCCTGCGGGACCTTTCTCGGCGCGCTGATCGGCTTCGGCGAGATGTTCTTCGTGTTCCCCTGGATCGATGGCTTCCCACTGCTGTGCATGGTGCTTGCCCCGGTGTTCGTGTTCGGTGCGTTTCTCGCCTCGCGCCCGGCCTACATGGGGGTCGGCGTCGGCCTGCTGATTTTCTTCAGTACCGGTTCGGTACCGGACAACCTGACGGTCTACAACCCCTACACCTTCATCAACGACTACATCGGCATGGTCATGGGCATGCTGGTGTGCGCGGCGGCGGGGGCGATCATCCTGCCGCCCAACAGCCGCTGGCTGTGGCGCCGGCTGGAGCAGGACCTGCGCGAGCAGGTGGTGTTCGTCATCAGTGGCAAGCTCAAGGGCCTCGGTTCAGCCTTCGAGAGCGGCACCCGCGACCTGCTGCACCAGGCCTACGGTTTCGCCGCGGGGCAGCCGCAAGTGCAGAGCTCGCTGCTGCGCTGGATGTTCGTGGTACTGGAAGTCGGCCACGCGATTATCGAGCTGCGCAAGGAGCAGGCGATCCTGCCGGTGCACCCGGCCTATGCCGAGTCCCAGCCGTGGCGCCAGTCGATCCGGGTGATGGGGCGCTCGCTGATGCGCCTGTTCATCCAGCCTAGCACGAGCAATCTGGAGCGCGCGCTGGTGGCGGTGGACCACGCCATCAGCCGGGTCCAGGCCACCGACGAACCCTTTGCCCGTCACTTCGACACCTCGGTGCTGCGCCGGGTGCAGAGCTACCTGCACTTCATCCGCACCTCGCTGCTGGACCCGCGTTCACCGCTGGCGGCCCTGGGCCGTCCACAAGGAAACTCCCATGCTTCGTGAAATCGCTTTCCACGGCCTCTACCTGCCGACCGTGACCCTGGTGTTCCTGGTGGCGGCCGGGGTCGGTTGGGCGCTCGACCGCTTCATCGCCAGCCATGACCTGTACCGCTTCTTCTGGCATCCGGCGCTGCTGCGCCTGAGCCTGTTCAGTTGCATCTTCGGCGCCCTGGCGCTCACTGTTTACCGTTGAGAACGACCTGATGAAAAAGCTTTTCAGCCTGCTCGCCACCTTGCTGGTCCTGGCCCTCGCGATCTGGATCGGCCGGTTGCTGTGGGTGCAGTACATGGAAACCCCGTGGACTCGTGATGGTCGGGTGCGTGCCGACATCATCAACGTCGCCGCGGACGTCACCGGCGAGGTGGTGGACGTGCCGGTGCGTGACAACCAGATCGTAAAGAAGGGCGACCTGCTGATGCAGATCGATCCCGAGCACTACCGCATCGCGGTCAAGCAGGCGCAGTCGCTGGTGGATTCGCGCAAGGCCACCTGGGAGATGCGCAAGGTCAACGCCCACCGTCGCGCCGATCTGGACAGCATGGTGATCTCCAGGGAAAGCCGTGACGACGCCGGCAACCTCGCCGATGCCGCCCTGGCCGACTACCAGCAGGCCCAGGCGCAGCTGGAAGCGGCGCAACTGAACCTGGCGCGGACCCAGGTGCGGGCGGCGGTGGACGGCTACGTCACCAACCTCAACGTGCACCGCGGCGACTATGCGCGCATGGGCGAGGCGAAGATGGCGGTGGTCGACATGAACTCGTTCTGGGTCTACGGCTTTTTCGAGGAAACCAAGCTGCCCCACGTGAAGGTCGGTGATCCGGCGGATATGCAGTTGATGAGTGGGCAGGTACTCAAGGGGCATGTGGAGAGCATCTCGCGGGGCATCTACGACCGTGACAACCCTGAAAGCCGCGAGCTGATCGCCGACGTCAACCCGACGTTCAACTGGGTGCGCCTGGCCCAACGGGTGCCGGTACGGATTCACATCGACGACGTGCCGGAGGGCGTGCTGCTGGCGGCGGGGATCACCTGTACGGTGGTGGTCAAACCGACGGTGGAGTGAAGGTCTCGTGGAGGTGTCGCCACAGCACCCGGCCATCCGCCGCTTTTTCAAACACCGCGGTCGAGAGCCGGTCGGTCTTTGTCCCAGAATCATCAACCTGCCACTCGCGATAATGCAGGGTGGCACCTGCTTCGTGCAGGGCAATCACCTGCAACTCGCCCAGGGTGATGCGACAGCCCGGTCGGCGCCCAGCCACACTGGCGAATAGCTCGGCCAATCCCGACTTGTCCAGTTGCCGACCCGCTGGCGTGATCATCGAGAACGCTGGCGAGAACCGCGCCAGCAGCGGCTCCAGCACTTCATCCGTAACCTTGCCAGCAAACCACTGTTCGATGATCTCGTGGGTTTCGATCACTTCATCAAGGTAGGGCGTCTTGTCGTTCATGCGGGTTTTCCTTGTGCAGGAGTCAGTAGGGCCAGCACGGCTGGCGTATCGAGGCGCAGGGCGGCGAACAGCGGGACCAGGGTCAGCAGGGCGGCGGCCATGAAGCATTCGTGAAAACCGATTGGCGTGCTGCCCAGCAGTTCCAGCAGCCCCATCAGCAGCGCAGCACCAAGGCAGAAGCTCAACTGGCGGTTGATGTTCCACACCGAGCTGGCGTGGCCCATGCGTGGCAGGTCGACATCGACGAAGGCGCAGTTGTGCGCCGTGCTGCTGCACAGGCTGCCGCCCAGGCCCATCAGGCTGTAGGCGAGAACCGGCAAGGCGCCTTCGGGGTGGCTGATCTGGGTCAGCAGCAGGATGCCGGCCGCCTGGGCGAACATGCCTGCCAGCAGCAACGGTTTGGGCCCGACACGATTGAAGTTGCGCTTGCCGGCCAGGATCGCCACGCCCGAGGCCAACGCCCAGGGCAGCATCAAGGTACCGGTCCAGGCGGCGCTGGCGCCCAGGTCGCGCAGGTAGAGAATGGCCACCAACTGGGTGCCGATGAATACACCGGGGACGAATAGGTAGACCAGCATCGCCAGGCGCAGCAACGGAATGCGTGCGACCTGCAAGGCGGTCCACAGGCCACGGTGATTGAACGCCGGACGCTGGCTTGGCAGTACGTCCGGCTCGAACCACAGCGTGGCCAGCAGCAACGGCAGCAGCGCCAGGGGAATGTTGGCATAGAAAATCCAGCGCCAGGACACATGGTCGACGATCAGCCCGCCCAAGGCCGGCGACAAGGCGGGAATCAGCAGGGCCACCAGCATCATCCGCGAGGTCAGCGTGGCCCGCTCGTGCACCGGGTAGTTGCGGTAGGCCATGGCCTGGCCCACCGGAATCAGCAGGCCGCCGCCGAGGCCCTGCAGCAGTCGCCAGGCGATCAGTGTCTCGATGGAAGCCGCCTGGGCCACGCCCCAGGAGGCGATGGCGAACAGCGCCAGCGATGCGCCGATCAGCCGTCGCTCGCCAATCACCGCTGCCAGCCAGACGCTCAGCGGGATGATCGCCGTAAGCCCGAGCATGTAGGCATTGCCGACCCAGGCCAGTTGGCTGACCGAAGCCTGCAGTTCGTGGCTGATTTCCGGGTAGGCGACATTGGCGACGAACATGTTCACCAGGTCCAGAGAAAATCCCAGCAGGTACACCAGCGCGATTTTCGAGCGGTAGCTCATGGCGGGCTCCATCGATTGAGGGCGACAGGTTATGCGCCGTCCTGGCCTTGGGAAACAGCGATTTGCCTGCTAGTTTGTCAAAGAAATTTTGACAATCAGCGGGAGCACCCATGGTCAGCCTGGACCGATTCGACACTTTCAAGGCCGTGGTCGAGGCCGGTTCGCTGACGGCTGCAGCTGAGCTTCTGGGGCAGACCCGTGCGGTGGTCAGCTTCAACATCAAGCGCCTGGAAACCGAGTTGGGCGTGACCCTGCTGACCCGTAACACCCGGCGCCTGGCCCTGACCGAAGCTGGCGAGCGTTTCTACGGGCGTTGCCTGAGCATGCTCGAAGAGGCGCGGCTGGCCATCGATGAGGCCCGTTCGGAACACACGCAGCTGCGCGGTACGCTGCGGATCACCACCACGGTGGAATACGCATTGGCCAAGGTGGTGCCGGCGCTGGAGCGGTTTCGCCAGTTGCACCCGGAGTTGAAGGTGCACCTGTCGACCTCGTCGACCCATGCCGACCTGATCTCTGAACGCTTCGACGTGGCGATTCGCCTGGGCCAGGTGTCCGACTCCAATCATCGGGCTACGCAACTGGCGACCTTCCGGATCTTTGCAGTGGCTGCGCCGGTATTCGTCGCCGGGCTGCCCGGCGCCGACCTGCCTGGCTTCGCCGCGCTGCAGCAAGCGCAGAGCCTGGTGCATGGCCGGCTGGGCGACCTGGCGCTGGTCCATGTGGAGAGCGGTGAGCGGTTCGTCTTCCGGCCGGGCGCGGAGCAGTCCCGGATCGTCGCGGATAACTCATCGGTACTGCGTGGTTTCGCCCTGGCCGGGCAGGGCGTGGCGATTCTGCCTGATTGGCTGGTGCAGGAGGACTTGGACAGCGGGCGCCTGTGTCGGCTGATGAGCGATTTCGAGTTCGCCGAGCAGGGCATCTATGCGTTGTATCCGGACACTCGGCACCTTCCGCTGAAGGTGCGGTTGTTCATCGATTTCATGAAGGAGCAGGCCTGATCAGAGGCGGCTTCCCAAGCCGAATTTCTTCATCAGCACTTTCTCCAGCAAACCCTTGGGCAACAGGTTCGCCAGCAGGGGCAAGGCCCGGCTGCCATTGCCCAGGCGTAGCAGGCGCGGCGGTTTTGCCTGGCCGGTGGCCTTGAGCAGGCCGGCAGCAAACTCACCGGCCGGGGTCGGGCGGTCCTGCGAGGCGTTGGCCCGGGCGCGAATGCCTTCGCGCAACGGCCACCAGGGCGACGCTTCGGCGATCAGTTGCTCGGCTTCATGGCTGGCATTCTTGGCGAAGTGAGTATCAATGGCGCCGGGCTGCACTTCCATCACCCGTATGCCGAAAGGTGCCAGCTCCATGCGCAGCGCATCGCTCAGGGCGTGTACCGCCGCCTTGGACGCACAATAGGCGCCGGCAAACGGCGTGACCAGCACGCCCGACACGCTACCGACATTCACCACCAGGCCACGGCTGCGACGCAGCGCCGGGAGCAGGGCGCGGGTGACGCCGACGATGGCGAAGACGTTGGTTTCGAACTGCCGCTGCATCGCCTCGACGCCGCCATCGAGCAGCGGTCCCATGGCGCCGTAGCCGGCGTTGTTGATCAGGATATCCAGGCCCGCCGGATGCTGCGCGATGCGCTCGGCAAGTTGCCGCAGCGCATCGGCGTCGTTGACATCCAGCTGCACGGCGGTGAATCCGGCGGTGGCCAGCGCGGCGACATCCTCGGCCTTGCGGGCGGTGGCCCAGACCTCGTGGCCGGCTTCTCGGAACACATCGGCCAGGGCGCGGCCGATACCGCTGGAACATCCGGTGATCAGGGTAACGGGCATGGGCACATCCTTACGAGGCCAGGGAGTCGAAGACCTCCGAGAATACCTTGTCCGTGACAAAAAGGAGTGAGTCGAATCCCTGTTTGATCTTTTCCCGGTGGGTGCCATGCATGCGGCTCTGCCCACCGTGACCATCGAGGAAAAACAGGGTGGGGACGTACTGGATCTCGATATTGGGTTGCAGCAACTTGAAGATCGGGAAGCTGAGCTGGAAGAACGCCACTTTTCCCCGATAGGGGCCGGCGGCCAGCGCGGCGATCTGCAACTTGAGTTGCTCGCAGGGCGGGCAACCATGACTGTAGACCAGCACCACCGAAGGCTTGGGGCGAATCAGCGGCACCTCCAGGCTGCCCAGCTCGCTGCGAAATGCGCGCCGGGTCTTGATCTCGGTGACGGTGGTGTGAATCTTCATGCTTGTTTCCCGCTCGGTGAATGCACCGCGAGGGGGTATTCAACGCCAAATTCATAGGCTTGTAACCTGTCAAAAATGACAGGTGGCGATTGGCTATTACTGCCTGTTTCAGCCGGAAAAACTGCCTTGCAGGCGTTCGGCACGAAACTCCAGGGTCTGTGGACGGTAGCCGCTGCGCAGGGGGGGCATCGGCAGGCAATCCTCCCAGGAGCCTGCTGCCTGCAACTCGCCGGGGCCGCGGTAGCGGGGGGCTGCATAGCTGTTTTCAGCGAGGTTGACGGTATCACCCGGCGCGTACGCGGCAATGCGCCAGCGCAGTTCGACCAGCGGCACGTCATTGTCGTTTTTCATCTTCAGTTGCAACGGTCGGTCGGCCGGGCAATGTTCGGGTGCGTAGCTGATACGCATTTCCAGGCGCGCCAGCTGTCGCGCTTCGCGGGTATCCATCCAGGCGACCCAGGCGGCGACCATGCCCAGCCCGGCCAGGGCGGCCATGGACACCGGCAGGGCCTTGGCGGGGTAGCGCAACAGCAGGATCAGCCAGGTGATGATCAGCAGGACGCCGATGAACATGAAGGGATGCCTCGAAAATGCAGGAAGCCTCATCCTAACAGTGTAGGTGGCGTGGGTTCACCCTGGGGATTTGCTCATGAATCAGGCATTGCCAGCATCCCTTGCGGGAACTGCTGCAAGAGGAGGGACACCCCCGACCCTGCACGCCGCGGATAGGGTACGCGGAGTGCAGGGCGGAGGTGGTGGAACGCGGTGCGTTACTGGGCGATGGTTTTCACCGACACGCCCCGTTCGACCGGGGTCGAACGGCCGTAGATATCTTCGAAACGCTCGATATCGTCTTCGCCCAGGTAGCTGCCCGATTGCACTTCGATGATCTCCAGCGGGATCTTGCCCGGGTTGCGCAGGCGGTGCACCGAGGCGATCGGGATGTAGGTGGACTGGTTCTCGCAGAGCAGGAACACATTCTCGTCGCAGGTCACCTCGGCGGTGCCGCTGACCACGATCCAGTGTTCGGCGCGGTGGTGGTGCATCTGCAGCGACAGGCACGCCCCCGGCTTGACCGAGATGTGCTTGACCTGGAAGCGCCCGCCCATGTCCACCGAGTCATAGGAGCCCCATGGCCGGTAGACTTCGCAGTGGTTCTGGGTCTCGTTGCGGCCCTGTTCATTGAGGGTGTTGACCATCTGCTTGACGCCCTGGACCTTGTCCTTGTGGGCAATCATCATCGCGTCCTTGGTCTCGACCACGACGATGTTCTCCAGGCCGATCACCGACACCAGCTTGCCGTTGCCGTGGATCATGCAGTTGCGGCTGTCCTGGATGACCACGTCGCCCTTGCTGACGTTGCCGTTCTCGTCCTTTTCCTGCACTTCCCAGAGCGACGACCAGCAGCCGACGTCGCTCCAGCCGGCAGTGAGTGGCACCACGCAGGCGCGCTGGGTCTTTTCCATCACTGCATAGTCGATGGAGTTGTCCGGGCACTGGGCGAAGGTGGCCTCGTCGAGGGTCACGCTGTCGGCATCCTGTTCGCTGCGCTCGAGGGTCAGCAGGCAGGTGTCGTAGATGTCCGGATCGTGCTTTTTCAGCTCTTCGAGGAAGCGGCTGGCACGGAACAGGAACATGCCGCTGTTCCAGAAGTAGCCGCCGGCCTCGACGAACTCGACGGCGCGTTTTTCATCGGGCTTCTCGACGAACTGCGAGACCCGGCTGACGCCTTCCGGCAGCAGTGCATCGTTGCTCGACTTGATGTAGCCGTAGCCGGTCTCCGGCTTGGTCGCCGGCACGCCGAACAGCACCATCTCGCCGCGCTCGGCGGCCACGGTGGCCAGGGCCAGGGCGCGCTGCAGGCCCTTCTGGTCCTCCAGCACGTGGTCGGCTGGCAGTACCAGCATCAGCTCGTCGCGGCCTTCGTTGACCAGCATCATCGCGGTCAGCGCCACGGCGGGGGCGGTGTTGCGGCCGAAGGGCTCCATCAGGATGCGCTGGGCTTCGAGCTGGCGGTTCTGCAACTGCTCGCTGACGATGAAGCGGTGGTCCTTGTTGCAGACCACGATCGGGGTGTCCATGCCTTCGAACACCAGGCGTTCGATGGTCTGTTGGAACAGTGTCTGCTCACCGGTCAGGGCGAGGAACTGCTTGGGAAATTGCTTGCGCGACAGTGGCCAGAGACGGGAGCCGCTACCACCAGAGAGGATTACCGGGATCATGCTGTTACTCCTTTAAACGATATTAGGTTCAGAGCTACTGTGTGCTGTCTTGTTGTTGTCCAGTGCCGGGATATGGCCTGTAGGCGCGCTGCAGGGTGCTGTCCTGCTCCCACAGGCACTGCACTCAGGCATCCCGGCGAATTCATCAGCGGGTCGACACGGGGCGCTTGACCCAGACTGGCGACAGGCTGCTGCCACTGCCGGTGACGTAGAGCACCGCCGCTTCGCCGCGCTCCAGGGCGACTGGCTTGAGGTCGCTGACCTTCTGGCTGCCGTCGTAGAGGGCAAAGCTGACTTTCACCGGGTTGATTTCACGCTCACCGCGACCCTTGGCGGCTACCGACTGGACCACGTCGGTCTTGCCGTCGGCGGTCTTGAGAGTCAGTGCCTTGTCGCTGAGGTTCTGTACGCGTACCAGGGACTTTTGCTTGTTCTTGAACGGCGGCTCTTCGATCAGCTGGGGCTGGCCGCTGGCGTTGTTGACCAGGGTGTAGTAGTGATCGGGAGCGAGCTTGATCGGCAGGCTCTGGCTGCCGACCTTGGCGCTGTAGTCGCCGCCGGGCATGAAGCTGAAGTCACTGCTGGCCAGTGGCGCGACGTCGTTGAGCGCGGTGGCGCCGACGGTGGCGCTGACTTCCTGGTTGCTGGCGTTGTACAGGCGCACGAAGCTGGAGCCTTTCGGGGCGGTCGGGCCGTACAGGGCGGCGTCGCCGGCAGCCCAGACCTGCAGCGAGAGCAGGCTGAGGCCGGCGGCCATGGCCAGGGTCTTGAGGGTACGGCCGTGGGTGTTACCACTAGTAGTAAAAGTCATGGTGCATACCTCTTTTTCAGTTTTGTGCCTGTGCAGGCGACTCGGATCGGGTTGTGTTCAGAACCAGGTTCTGTTGGCGGATACCAGCGGCTTTCAGTTGCGCGACCCACTGTGGATCGGCATCGCCGATTTCGTTGTTGACCGGCAGGTAACGCTCCGGGAATTCCCAGATCAGCACCTGCGGTGGGTTGTCCTTGAAGGCATCGCTTTTCAGGTAGGCGAGCATCGGCAGGATCGGGCCATGGCCGTCTTCGGCGTAATTGACCACGTCGCTGTGCAGCGCCTGCTTCAGCGCACCGACGAAGTTCCAGTTCGGGTTGGCGCTGTAGCTGGTACCGATCAGCGCCACCGGTACCTCGTTGTCGGCGAACAGGGCGTCGTCGCCGGCTGCTTGTGCTTCGACCGCACGGGTCACGCGTTTCTCCAACGGCTCCTTCGCCGGCATCAGGTTTTCGAACAGTGGGTCCAGCGGCAGGAACAGGCGCAGGTCGCCCTTGTGTGCTTCGGTCTTCTCGGCCTCGGTGACGAAGCGCTGCGGCTGGCCGCTGAGCGGCATGGCCTGGGCGATCGCCTTGGCCAACTGGGCCGCGGCGACCTGGGCACCGTCCGGGGTCCAGTGGGTGTCGGTACGCAGGAACACCTGCCGGCCGTTCTGCTTGGCCTGTTGCAACGGGCCGAGCAGGTCGGGCGCAAGGATGTGCTCGGCGGCGGCACGGGCGTGGAAGTCGCGGTAGAGATCGGCATGGATGCTGGCCGGATGCTCGTCGCCCAAGTGTTCCGGATACAACCGGACCTTGGCCGGAACGATTGCCAGCACCAGGTTCACGCCCTTGGCCTTGAGGGTCTGGCGCACGCCTTCGACCAGTGCGTAGTTGCCTTGCAGGTTCTGCTCCTGGCCAGCGACCGGCTTGAACTCTTCGTCGCTGTACAGCCACTGGTCACGGCCCAGCACGACGCCGGGACGGCCTTCGTTGAACAGCTTGAAGTCCAGCGCGGCCCAGAGGTTGGTGCCCAGGCGCTTGATCGGGAACTGATCGTCGTAATGGGTCTCGATGGCCTTGGTCCAGCGGCCGTTGAGCACCGTCGCGTCGGCATTGGTGCTGAAACCGATGAAACTGCGCAGCGACCACAGGCCCAGTGCCAGCAGCAGGACGAGGAACAGCGCGATGTAGAGGATGCGTAATGAGCGGGTCATGGTCGGCTCCCTCAGAATTGGAAGTAGAGGAACGGCGAGAAGCTTTGCGCCGAGAGTTTGAGAATCGAGGCGATGAACAACAGCAGCACCAGGGCGCGCATCACGTAGCGCGGCCAGTCGGCAACCCAGTAGGCTGGTTGCACCTGGGCTTCGACGCCGACGGTGTAGCCAGGCTCATGGATGCTGCCGGCAGCTTCGCCGGGGGCAGCCTTGATCAGGCCGGGCTGGGCTGCGCCCGGGCCATCGGCCGGCTTGGCTTTCGTCTTGGTGGCAGGTGGGTCGCGATACAGGTCGCGCAGGCCGAAGAACGCCAGGGTCGCGTAGGCCACCACCAGGGTTGCCACTTGCAGGCCGGTGAGGCTGGCGCGGTTGAGTTCCGACAGCGACCAGTCGCCGAAGCTGAACATGGCGCCGTACATGCGGCCGGCCACATGCAGGTTCTCGGCGCGGAAGATCACCCAGCCCATGATCACCAGCAGGAAGGTCAGGGCCCAGCGGATCGGGTTCAGGCTGCGCGGCGTGGTGTTGATGCCCAAGGCCTTCTCGATCGCCAGCCACATGCCGTGCCAGGCACCCCAGACGATGTAGGTGATGTTCGCACCGTGCCACAGGCCACCGAGCAGCATGGTCAGGAACAGGTTGCGATAGGTGATCAGGGTGCCGCGACGGTTGCCGCCGAGGGTGATGTACAGGTAGTCGCGCAGCCAGGTCGACAGGCTGATGTGCCAACGTCGCCAGAACTCGGTGATCGACTGGCTGATGTAGGGCTGCTTGAAGTTCTCCATGAAGCGGAAGCCCATCATCAGGCCCAGGCCGATGGCCATGTCGCTGTAGCCGGAGAAGTCGAAGTACAGCTGCGCGGTGTAGGCCAGGGCGCCGAGCCAGGCGTCACCGGTGGTCGGGTTCTGCAGGGCGAAGCAATGGTCGGCGACCACCGCCAGGGTGTCGGCGATGAATACCTTCTTGATGAAACCCTGCATGAACCGCGTGGCACCCTCGGAGAACTTGTCGAGGGTGTGGGTGCGGTGGTTGAACTGGTCGGCCAGGTCACGGAAGCGCAGCACGGGGCCGGCGATCAGGTGCGGGAAAATCGCCACGAACGCCGCGAAGTCGATCAGGTTGCGGGTGGCCGGTGTGTCGCCACGGTAGACGTCGATGATGTAGCTGATGGATTCGAAAATGTAGAACGAGATCCCGATCGGCAGCAGCACGTGGGTCAGGATGAACGGCTCCAGGCCGAACGAGGTCATGATCGCGTTGAGGCTGTCGACGCCGAAGTTGGCGTACTTGAAGTAGCCGAGGATGCACAGGTCGACCGCCACGCCGAGCAGCAGCCAGCGCTGGGCCGGTTTGCTGCGTACGCCAGCGGCGCCCACCTTCAGGCCGATCCAGTAGTTCCACAGGGTCACCCCGGCGAACAGCGCCAGGAAGTCGACCCGCCACCAGGCGTAGAACACGTAGCTGGCAACCAGCAACAGCAGGTTGCGATAGCGTTGCCCGCTCAGGTAGTACAAGCCGAGAAAGATCGGCAGGAACAGGAACAGGAACACATTGGATGAGAAGACCATCCCGATCTCTCCTTGTCTGATCAACAGTCCGGGGCCAAGACCCCCCCAAACCCCCCGCAAAAATGAGGGGCTGTACATCGGTTTCTTGTGGTGAGGGGTTTTGCCCCCGCTAGGCTGCTTAGCAGCCCTGAAACCTGAGTCCGCGTTTTTCAGGCAGGCCGGGCTTGCCGGTTTTGGGGCTGCCTTGCAGCCCAGCGCGGGCAAGCCCGCTCGCCACTGAAAAGTGCTTTAAGTCCGCTAGTGGTTGCCCTTCTCGTGCGTCGGGTCGTAGACCTTGGTCACGTCGCCGCCTAGGCGGAAGGCCTTGAACGGCTGCATTCCGTGCTTGCGCTGCAGTACATCGTCCGGGCAGGTGTAGAGCGTGCAGTAGGGCTCCAGCCAGGCGAATTTGCTGTCGACCTTGAGGTCGGTCATGTCCTGTGCCTTGCCATTACGATCCTTGAACGGGCTGGGGTCCTGAACCCCGGCCAGTACCCGGTCACCCAGGCGCTTGAGGGCGCCGTTGTTTTCCTGGCGCAGGTCGACGCCGTTGGCCTGGGCGAAGCTGGCGATCATCGCCAGGGGCGGCAACGCGTAGTTGTGATAGGCCAGGGCGCGTTGCTGGCGCTTGAGTTCGTTGGGCAGGAAACCCTGCGGGTCGACCTGGTTGGCGGCGATCTTGTATTCCTTCACCGACCAGTCGAACAGGTCGCGGCGGTCGGTGGCGATGGCAGTGGCCATCACTGCCCAGGCGGCCCAGTACGAGTGGTTGTTGGTCTTCTCCAGCGGCAGGTTGTCCCAGTCGCTGACCACCTGGTCGGCCAGCTTGCCGAACCACGCCTCGATCTCCTGGGCTTCCTTCTGGTGGGTTGCCAGGGGACGGGAATCGGAGAACTTCAGACGGATATAGGACGAAGCCATGCTGCCCAAGGCCCATTTGCGCATGGACTTGCCGGTGTGGTTGAAGTCCTTGGAGGTCAGGGCATCGGCCTGGGCCCAGGCGGTCAGCCAGTTCAGGGTGCAGCTCAATTCCTGCGGACGGCCGTCGCGCATGAACTGCATCACCTGCTTGCTGGTGCCGCGCTCCATGCTGGTGATGTCGGCGGTGCTGTCGTGAAAGGCTTTTTCCGATTGCACGTTGAGGGTCGCCCGGGCCTTGTCGGAACCTTCGTATTTGCTGCGGAACTGCAACTGGCCGGTGTAGGGCTGGGGCATGGCGTCACAGCCGTCGTGGCTGTCGCTGCTCTTGATCTTGTCGACGGCGGCGAAGTAACCCTGCGGCGGGCGCAGTGGCGCCGCGGCCTGGGCGGACCCGGCGAAGATCGCCAGGCCCAGCAGTGAAGGAACGAGCAGTGTGCGGATAGTCATCTTCAGGCACCTCATAACCCGGCCTGGGCCCGATGGGGCTCGGCGCTGGGGAATACGTTGCGTTTGCAGATCTTCGCCTCGACCTTCTGTGGTGCAGTGCCCGGCTCGGGGCCCTGGACTTCGACCGCCAGCAGGTTCTGGTTGGCCCAGTCTTCGTCGGTGCGCAGTTCGAAGGCGAAACGTCCGTCCGTGTCCGATGTTTCCGGTTTTTCGATCTTGATGTCCTCGTGGCGGCCGTTCATGTACCAGAGGGTCGCGTGCAGGGTTTTCACCGAGGTATCGGCGAAGCGGATGTCGACCTGGTGGCCGCTGTTGCGCAAGTCACGGTTGCTGCTGTTGACCAGCAATTCGTTCTTGCCCGGCTTGACCGTGGTGCTGGTGGTCATGTCGGCGTTCTTGCCTTCACAGCCGTTGTCGAGAAGGGACATCATTTGCCGGTAGATGGTTTCCTGGTCCAGGCGATAGAGCGGCGAGAATTCCCAGATGAGGATCTTCGGTGGCGTCTTCTGGAATTCGTCACTGCCCAGGTACTGCAGCATCGAGCCCTCCAGGCCGCCACCAGGGAAGGCGACGTTGAGGATGTCGGCGCCGATGTACTGCTGCAGGAAACCGGAGAAGTTGTAGTTCTTGCCACTGTGGCTGGTGCCGACCAGGGTGATCTGCGGGTTGCCGGAATCGCCGAACAGGTCACCGTCCGCCGCCTCGCCCTTGGGCTCGGTGGCGAACTGTTCCATGTACTGGATGGCGTAGCTGGTGCCGCACAGCTGGCCGGCCATGTTGTGCAGGGTGCCGGTCTTGCCCATGCGCCCGGAGACGTGGGTCTCGAAATCACGATGGGGAATGTCGGCGAAGCCTGGGACCTTTTTCACGGTCTCGGCGACGATCTTCGCTGTGCGTTCGGCGCCGTAGGGGGTCCAGTGCTGGTCACCGCGGAAGTAGAAATCGTGGGCCTGCTGCTCGTTGGTCAACGGCGACAGGTCGGGCACGTAGTAACCCATCTTGGCGAAACGGCCGAGCATCGCCTGGTAATTGTGCAATGCCTTCTGGTAATCGAACTTGTCGCGCTCGGCCGGGAACAGCTTGTTGCGGTTCACCAGGCCGCGGGTCGGCTGGTAGACCACCACCAGCTCGACGCCCTTGCTCTTGAAGGCATCGTGCAGTTGTTGCAGGCGTTTGTAGCCTTCCGGTGTGGTATCGAACTCGGTGCGCAGGTCTTCCTGGGTACGGAACAGCCAGTCGCCCTGTGCTTGCACCAGGGTGGTGAAGTTCTGCTGGTAGCGGGTCACGTAGTTCTTCGCATCGTGGGCCGCCGGGCACAGGCTGCAGCAGGGCTCGGCAGTGAACTTCGGCGCTTGCACTTCTTCGGCCCGCAGATTGCCGCTGGCTGCGAGAATCCCGGTGGCGAGGGCGCAGAGGCCGAACAGTTTGATCAGGTGTGGGTTCATTAAGGTCGTCCTCAATCGCGCATTTCGGTCTGGCGTTCGACGGGGTCGATCAGCACGGCTTTCTGCTGGCGTACCAGCATGTCGAGAATTTCGTCCTGGCGTTCACCGAGCACGCCGGTGAAGCTGATGCCGCTGCTCTTGGTCGGTGCGAGCATCGACACCCGATACAGTTCCAGGCTCAGCGGCGAGTCGATGGACAATGGGCCGCTGCCGTTACCGGCCAGTTCACCGCCGACCACGATCAGCGAGACTTCGGCGTCGAACGGGTCGAGCTTGATATCGCGGTCGGTGTCGCTCAGGTCCTTGATGTGGCCGTAGATGCCGGTGAGGCCGTTGGCCATCGACAGGTTCTCGTACAGGCGCACGTTGACGCTGTTGCGAATGCGGATGCCGTGGCGCTTGTTGCCGATCAGCTTGTTGGCGTAGATCAGGTTGTCGGCGCTCTCGTAGAGGGTGATGCCGTCGGTGTGGTTCTTGTAGATCTCGTTGTAGGCGATCAGGTTGTTGACGCTGTTGCGGTCGATCACCAGCCCGGAGAGGTGGTTGTCGTAGCTGCGGTTGTTGAAGATGAAGCTGTCGTTCACTTCGCGGGAAATGATGATGCCGTGCTTCTTCTTCGTGCCGTGCACGGTGTTGTCGGCAATGATCAGGCCGTGGGAGCGGTCGTGGGGGTCGATGCCGTAGACGATGTTGTCGCGGTAGGTGTTGCCCTTGACCACGAAATCGCGGGTTTCATAGCAGTAGAAGCCGTACCACATGTCACTGAAGTCCGAGCCGATGATCCAGCCGGTCGGTTCGGGACGCTTGAGGACCTTGGCCATGTTCGGCGTGTATTGGGAAATACTGACGCCGTAGGACTTGCTGTTGGAGTAGCCGAAGCTGGCCATCCTGCTGTTGACGATGTAGGTCTCGGTGCCGCCCCAGGACAGCAGGAACGGGCGGAATTCCTTCGGCGAGCGGAAGGTCGCCGGGCCATTGTCGGCCTCGCGCCAGCCGGTGACCTTGGTATCACGCACGAACAACTGCCCGTCGTTGACCAGGAACGCACCGCCTTCCTGGGACAGCCGCAGTTCCTGGGTCTGCTTGTCGATTTCGAGGATGCCCTTGCGCCCGACCACGATCGGTACCCTGGCCAGGAACACGCCTGGCGAGGTTTCGCTGATGTACTTGGCCGGTAGCTTTTTGACTAGGTCCTTGAGGTTCAGGTAACCGTCATCGATGAAGATCGCCTGGGGGATGCCGTGCTGGCGCACCACCCATTCGGCCATTTTGTTGTCACCGCCGATGAAGTCCTTGAGGGCGTCTTCCTGCATCATCCGGCGCAGGCTGACCTTGCCCGGCTGGCTGCGCGCGATCTTCGCCGCGACGGCTTCGGCGGTGTAGCCACCGAGGTCCGGCAGCTTGGGTTTCTCCAGGTGCAGCGGCTCGGTCGGCGCGCTGCTGACGGTATAGGTCTTGGCCTGCTGCAGTTCCTTGGCAATGATCGGCGCCTGGCCGTTGGCGGCCGGCTTCTCGACGCTGGCCAGGGCCGTGCTGCCGGCCAGCAGCAGGGCGGCGGCGAGAACGCTGAGCGAGCCTTGCATGGCGATGTGATTCATCTCGGAAACTCCCTTCGCGGCCTGCATCAGAAGCGCCAGATCACGTCGATGAACGCGCGGTGCATGTAGGAATCGACGTCGTGGCCGTAGGCGCTGCCCGGCTTGAACACGCCGCCACGAAAGCGCACCAGCGCCGAAGGCTCGTCGATGGACTGGCTCAGGGCTGCTGGCAGCAGGCCCTGCTTGAAGTACTTGGTGACCACCAGGTCCATCTCCTGCCCCATGTCCTTCTTGCCGTCCTGCAACGGCAGCGAGGTGCTGGAAAGCAGGGCGCCGGTGGTGTCGTCGTAGGTGTTCTGCGCGGCGTTGATGCCGTTGCTGCCGACGTCCTTGTTGCCGTCGACGCGCCAGAACTTGTGATAGACCAGGCTGGCGTCGTAGTCCTCGCGCAGTTGCCAGGAGCCGAACAGCGTGGCGGTCTGCAGGTTGTTCATTTCGCCACGGAAAGCCTCGCCGAAACGGTGCAGGCGCGAGCGGGTGCCGGTGAAGTTCGAGCGGTTGCTTTCCAGGCCGTTCTGTTCGTAGTCGCCGCTGGCACGGGCATAGGCGGCGCCGACCTGCCAGTTCGGATCGAGGCGCAGGCGGATACCGAGGTCGGTGGCCCAGCCGTTGATGCTGTCGCCACGCTTGGCTTCAGCCGGGCGGCTGCCGTCGGCGTTGAGCGCATTGACGGTGTCGCGATGGCCGCTCATGCCGGTTAGGCTGGCCCAGTAGTTGACGGTGTTGGTGTTGCGGAAGTTGTAGGCATCGCTGTTGGCTTCCAGGCCGAGCCAGCTCAGGTCGCCGTTTTCCTTCTTGTCCAGCGGGTCGCTGGCTTCACCCGGTGTCGGATAGTCGAGCTTGCCGTCGTCGTGGGTGTGGTGGGCGCGCAGGCCGACCCACTGGCCCGGCGTCCACTGGTAGGCGACATCGCCGTAGAGGTGCAGGCGGTCCTTGTCCTTGGGCGCCAGCTCGGTGAGGTCGGTACGGTACTCGCTGAAGCGCTCGGCGGCACCGATATTGGCGCGCAGCAGGGTGGTGTCGAAGGTCCAGTTCAGGGCTTCGATGTTGGTGTCGCGCCACTGCCCGTCGTCGTTGCGCAGGCGCTGGCGACCGAACTTGAGGATCTCGCCGGGATAAGGGGTGAAACCCTTGTAGCCGACCCAGAATTCACGCAGGGCCAGGTAGCTCTTGTCCGGCTTGCGCGCGTCGTTGCTCGAGCTTTCCTGGTCGCCATTGCTCTGTTGCAGGGTATCGGTCTCGATGATGTCGGTGGCGGTCACCGCCTGGCCCATGGCGTAGGCGCTCCAGTTGCCGCTCTCGCCATAGACCCAGGGGCGCAGGTCGAGACCGATGCCGTTGGCGTCACCACCCTTGAGGGTGCCGAGGTCACGGTCGTCTTCGGATTGAGCGGTGATCTTCACTTCCAGGCCGAAGTTCTGGGTCTCGCTGAAGGCCGCCAGGGTCGGGGTGGCCCAGGCCAGGGCAAAGCCCAAGCCGATGCCGGCCTTTACGAAAGGATTGAGTGTCATAGGGTCTTTTCCTCGCTGTCGCCTTCCTGCAGGACTTGTTGCAGGTCCAGCGCGTTGCGGCTCAGGGTGCCGCGCAGGCGCTGCTCCTGCTGCAACAGGCGCTGGGCATCGGCGCGTTGGGCAGGCGGCAGTTGTTCGTCGAGTTGCTGGGCCAGCTCATTGGCTTGCGGCGTGTCCTGGGTTTTTGCCAGTTGGCCGAAGACATAGGCGTTGAGCGGGTCGGGCTTGGTCCCGCGGCCTTGGGAAAACAGTTGGGCAATGGCGAAGTCGGCGCTGTTCTGGCCGTTGCGGGCGGCCTTGAGCAGGTGGTCGAGTGCCTTCTGCGGGTAGACCTGGCCGAGGTAGCCACGGCGATAGATCTGCCCCAGGTAGTAGTCGGCGGCGACTTCCCGGTCGACGGCCTTCTGGAAATGCGCCTCGGCCTGCTTGGCATCGGCCGGTACCCATTTGCCTTCGTAGTAGAGCTTGCCCAGCAACAGTTCGGCGCGCGGCTGGTCGGCGGCGCGGCCGTTGCCCAGGTATTCCATCATCTGCTTGACGTCGCCCTGGTCGGGGAAGTCGTAGAGCAGTTGCGCCAGGGTGACCCAGGAGGCCGGGTAGCCGGGAGCGACTTTCTCGAGCAGTTCCTGTGCGGTTTTCGGGTCCGGCTGGCCGAGGCTCGAGTCGGCCAGCACGCGGGCGACGCTGTCGACCCGCTGGGCGCCGACGGTGCCGCGGCTGTAGGCGGCCTGCAACTGCTTGAGCAGTTCGGCCTGCTGTTCCGGCTGGGCACGTTTCTGGTACACGGTGGCCAGCTCGACGTAGCAGATGTCGGTGCTGTTGAGCGCGGCCTTGCAGATCTTCTCCACCTCGTCGAGGTGCTGGTCGTAGGTACCCTGGGTGCGGTACAGCAACACCTGGGCCAGGCCCGCTTCCGGGTAGCCGGCGCTGCGCCACTGGTCGATCTGCCGCTGGGCGTTGACCTCGGGGAAGCTCTGCGGGAATTGCAGGTAGAGCATCGCCAGCGGGATCAGGGTGTTGCCTTCGCCATTGGCGAAAGCCTTTTTCAACAGGGCCTCGGCCTCATGGTGCTCGGCCTCGGTCGCGCCGGGCTTGGCCACCAGCAGTCGGCCCAGGCGGGCCTGGGCGCGCGGCGAGGTGTCGGCAGCGGCGCGATAGGTCGCTTCGGCCTGGCGGATCTGCGCCGGATCGCGGCTTTCGACCTGGATGTCGGCCAGGCCGACCTGTGCTTCGCTGTAGCCCAGGTCCGCCAGTTGACGGTAGTTCTGCTCGGCCAGGGCGGTGTCGCCACGCTTGAGCGCTTCATTGGCCAGGCGCTGGTCGGGCAGACCGGAGCAGCCGGCCAGGCCGATCGCCATGGCCAATGTCAGGGGCAGGGGTCTGAAGGTCGTCACAGGCATGTCCTCTTCTTACAGTCCGGAGGCCATGGCTTTGTCGATCAGCCAGTTCAGGTTCGGACCGCGGTCGCTGTTCACTTCCACCGGGCGGCCGGCGAGGCTGCTGTCCAGGCTTTCGTCCGGCTTGATCAGCACGCGGATATCCGAAGACAGGTCATCGCTTTTCAGGCTGGTGCTGCTGACGATCTTGCCCTGGCGTACCTGTTCTTCGCCGGCGACCTGGAAGTTCACGCGGGTGCCAGGACGCACTTCGCCGAACTGGCGATAGGAGAACCGCGCCTCGACGTTGGCGACGCTGTTGCGGGGTACCAGTTGGAAGATCACGTCACCCTTGCTGGCGTACTGGCCGTTGGCGACCAGTTGCTGGGCCACCAGGCAATCGCAAGGCGACGTCAGGGTACCGGTCATCTGCTTGCCGAACAGCTCCTCGACCTTGGCCGGTTGCAATTGGTCTTCGTCCAGGTGGCCCTTGAGCACGTCGAGCATGCTGGTGCTGAAGCTCGCCAGAGGTGCGCCCTTGGCGGCGATGCCGTCTTCCTTGAGCAGGCTCTGCACGGTGCCGTCACGTGGCATGGTGACATTCACACCCGGTACGCTGACCAGGCCGGCCTGGGCATGGCTGACGAAGTACATGCCGTAGATCGACTTGAGCACGAAGCCGAAGGCGGCCAGGCCGACGACGAACACGCCGAGGCTGAAGGTCACTGCGCGCAGGCGACCGAGCGGGCTCAGGCCGCTGCCATTGTCCTTCTTGCGACGGGCCTTGGTGAAGTTGTCGCGCTGCAGGGTGCCGAGCACGTCGCCCATGCTGATGATGTCGCCGGCCAGGTGCGAGGTAATCAGGTGGCGCAGGGTGGCGATGTCTTGGGGCTCCAGGTTCTGGAACTGGCAGCCGACACGACCGTGCTGGCGGTCGTAGGCGCGGATCTGCAACTCGACGTCCATGCCCAGGCCCAGGTTGTCGATGACGAACATCAGGCGGCCCTTGTGCACCTCGCCGAGGGTCAGTTCCTGTTGTTGCTGGGGCGGCAGGTTGAAGCTCAGGCCGCCGGCGGACAGGTCGTGTACGCGCACTTCCAGGGGCTTGCCCTCGGTACCGAAGAATCGCAGCTTGGCCGGGATCTTCACGCGGGCATGCTGGCGCTGGGCTTCGGATTCGTGGACGACGTTGGCGTTGACTTTAGAGTTCATGAGTTAAAGCTCCATTGGCTAATTCAGGCGAGTCGGGTCAGACCATCGTCATCAGCACGGCGATGAAAATGCTGCCGGCGGAGAAGGTCATGGTCCGGGACGACCAGGTGTTGAACCAACCTTGAAAGCTGGCGAGGTCGCGGCTCAATTTGGTGTCCTGGCGGGTCCAGGACTGACGGTCGAGGCGGAAGAACACGTAGATCTTCATCAACGCGCCGACGATCTGGTTGTAATAGAGGATCACCGGATAGGCCGGGCCGATGCTGTGGCCCGAGCAGGCCAGCAGGATCGTCAGGATCAGGCGGGTGATACCGATCCACAGCAGGTAGGCGAAGACGAACTCGATGCCGTACTTGAAGCTGGCGATCAGCGCCACGGTCAGGCCCAGCAGCGAGGTCCACATCGACACACGCTGGTCGAACAGCACCACGCTGGTGAACAGGCCGAGGCGGCGGATACCCAGGCCCAGGGCGCGCGAGTTCTGGCGCAGGTTGTTGCCATACCAGCGGTACATCAGCTTGCGGCTGGACTTGATGAAACTCTTCTCCGGCGGATGCTCCACGGTGTGGATCGCTGCATCGGGCACGTAGAAGGTGTCGTAGCCCAGGCGCATCAGGCTGAACCAGCTGGATTTGTCGTCGCCGGTGAGGAACTTGAAGCGGCCCAGGCGCCAGTGCTCCAGGGAGTCGTTCTCGACGTCGGCGATGAAGCCCGGATCGGTGACGACGCTGGCGCGGAATACCGACATGCGCCCGGTCATGGTCAGCACGCGCTTGGACAGGGCCATGGAGCACATGTTGATGTGGCGTTGGGCGAACCGCAGCTTGTGCCACTCGCTCATGATGTAGCCGCCGCGCACTTCGCAGAACTCATTGGTGGTCAGGCCGCCGACATTGTCGAACAGCTGGAACCAGGGCACGGTGCGGCGCACCACGCCTTCGCTGAGCACGGTGTCGCCATCGATCACCGCGGCCACCGCACGTTCATCCGGCAGGTGGCGGGAGATCGCCCGGAAACCGAAGGCCAGGCCGTCACGCTTGCCGGTGCCGGCGATGCGTACGAAGTCGAGGGTGACCCGCTCCGGAGGGTTCATCCGCTCCCAGAGGCTCTTGACCAGCAGTTCATCGGACATCTCCACCAGCGAACAGACCACGGTGGTGGGGAAGCCGCAGTCGATGGCTTCGCGGATGACCGATTGATAGACCTGGGCAGTGGTCTGGGCGTCGATGCGGAAACTGGTGACCATCAGGAACACGTGGGACGGATCCGCGGCCTTGCCCAGCTTGCGCAGTTTGCGCCGCAGGTGCGGGTAGACGATGTAGAGAAAAATCATCCCGCGCACGAAATGGGTGGCGCCCATGGAGTAGCGCCAGATACCCACGGCACCGATCAGGAAGATGAAGTCCTTGGATTCGGCGTCGAAGGTCGAGGTGGGCAGCAGTGAGGCCAGGCCCATCAGCAACGTCAGGTAGAACAGCCAACCGGCGGCCTGGAGGAGGCCATGTTTCAGCCTGTGCATAATCTGCATCCATCTGTGTCTCGGGCTGGGCCCGAGGGGGGGCGTTAGCAATCCTTGGGGGCGAGGCGCTCTGTCGAGCGCTATCGCCAGGCCGGCCCCAGGGGGAGGGGAGGAACCCATGGGGCCGGCCTGTCGATCAACCGCGTCGCGGTTGCCGCGGGTTTACCAGCAGATCCCTTCGGCACGGCCTTCGGGGCTGGTCGGCTTGGACATGAAGCCGACCAGGTCGATGACCTGCTTGCCGTGTGGCGCGTTCTCGGCCAGGTCACGGAACTTCTCGTCGCGGTTGCCGAGGATGATCACGTCGCTGTTGCCGATCACTTCGTCGAAGTCGGCGTTGAGCAGGGACGATACATGGGGAATCTTCGATTCGATGTAGTCCTTGTTCGCCCCGTGAACGCGGGCGTACTCGACGTTCTTGTCGTAGATGCTCAGGTCGAAGCCCTTGCCGATCAGCATTTCCGCCAGTTCCACCAGCGGGCTTTCGCGCAGGTCGTCGGTGCCGGCCTTGAAGCTGAGGCCGAGCAGGGCGACCTTGCGCTTGTCATGGCTGGCGACGATGTCGAAGGCGTTTTGCACCTGGGTCTCGTTGCTGCGCATCAGCGAGTTGAGCAGCGGCGATTCGACGTCCAGGGAGCCTGCGCGGTAGGTCAGGGCGCGGACGTCCTTGGGCAGGCAGGAACCGCCGAAGGCGAAGCCTGGGCGCATGTAGTACTGGGACAGGTTGAGGGTCTTGTCCTGGCAGACCACATCCATCACTTCGCGCCCGTCGACACCGACGGCCTTGGCGATGTTGCCGATCTCGTTGGCGAAGGTCACCTTGGTGGCGTGCCAGACGTTGCAGGTGTACTTGATCATCTCGGCCACTTCGATGTCCTTGCGGATGATCGGTGCGTCGAGTTCTTCGTAGAGGGCCTGCAGGACATCGCCGGAAGCGCTGTCGAGTTCGCCGATGACGGTCATCGGTGGGTAGTCGTAGTCCTTGATCGCGGTGCTTTCGCGCAGGAACTCGGGGTTGACGGCAACGCCGAAGTCGACGCCGGCCTTCTTGCCCGAGCAGTCTTCGAGAATCGGGATCACCACGTTCTTCACGGTGCCCGGCAGCACGGTGCTGCGCACGACGATGGTGTGGCGGGTGGTCTTGTCACGCAGGACAAAGCCGATTTCACGGCACACCGATTCGATGTAGTTCAGTTCCAGATCGCCGTTTTTCTTGCTCGGCGTACCGACGCACAGCATCGACAGATCGGTGGCCCGGATCGCTTCGGCGAAATCGGTGGTGCCGCGCAGTCGACCGCTGGCAATACCCTGGGCCAGCAGGGCTTCCAGGCCCGGCTCGACAATCGGCGACTTGCCGTTGTTGATCAGGTCGATCTTGTCCTTGGAGATATCAACGCCAACGACATCATGGCCTCGTGCAGACAGGCAACCGGCACAGACTGCACCGACGTAACCCAAACCGAATATGCTAATGCGCATTGCATTTACCTCTATCTTAATTACGCCATCAAATGGCGGAAGTTAATGTAGCCAGTAGTCGTGATGCACTCGAAAGTGTGACCGGAAGAGATCGCTCTACCGAGTGCAGGCATATAAATATCGAGTGGCTAAATAATTGCACTCAAGTTGTGCGCAATATGGCCTTGTTATGAGGGGCGTGCCCCTTGATATGGCCGGCCGTCTCCGGGACGGTCCTGGTCAGCAGGCTTGCAGTCCGCTTATGCCCATGGCAGAGCCTTGTGGGGCACCAGCCTGCAAGTGTCTGACAACTGTATTGTCTGATTAGCCGTCCTGGCCTTGTAGGGGATATTAATGGTGCGTATCTCCTGTCCGTTTATTGAGTTCGGTTGGCTGGATTGTTCTACAAGTTCAAGGTTGAAACTTAAACAAGTTCTCCGGCCTGTCTGTAAGTCATCTCTTACAAAATCGTTGAGAGTCGTCACGGGTGGTATGAGCAATGCCGAGGAACATAAGTTCCAGTCCGCTCATCCTGTTTTCTGAAAATTCTTGAAATATTGACGGGGATGGCACTGCTTTCATATTGATAGCACTTCTCGTTTCGCCCTTTGAATACGGGGCTAAAAAATGCTGCGATGGTTGTGTGCCATCACGGGAAAATTTTTTTGGTGCCACTACGAAAAAAAATGAAAAAAGTCGAGTGAAAGAATTTTCATTGTTGTTACAGTCGGTTTCTTGGCGTCAAACAAATGGATTTTTGACGGTTGCACGATGGCAAGGGGAGGGGCATCAGCGGTTCCGCACATTGCGTGCAGTGCACCGAGGTGGGGCAGAGTAACAGAAAAACTCGCCAGGGGGCGGCGATCGTTTTTCCGCTGGCGATTGGTCTGTGGGGTGGGCCGTCCGCGAAGCTTTTGGTGGCCTCGCGGGCGCCTTCGCGGGCACGCCCGCTCCCGCAGCGAGAGTGTTGTTGCTCCCTGTCATGCTTTGAAGCGATTACTCCGGCGCGTGCTCGCGGAGGAACACCAGATTGTCCGGTTTGGAGAGTTCTGCGCTGAAGTAGTAGCCTTGTTCGTCGAACGTCTTCAATTGCTCCGGATTCTGGATGCGCTCGCGAATCACGAAGCGAGCCATCATGCCGCGGGCCTTTTTCGCATAGAAGCTGATGATCTTGTACTGGCCGTTCTTCTGGTCGCGGAATTCGGTATTGATGATGCGGGCATTCAGTACCGAACGTTTTACCGCCGAGAAGTATTCGTTCGAAGCCAGGTTCAGCAGCACATCGTCGCCTTGGGCGGCCAAGGCTTCATTGAGCCATTCGCTGATGCGGGTGCCCCAGAATGCATAGAGGTCCTTGCCCCGGCCATTGGCGAACTTTGTGCCCATTTCCAGGCGGTAGGGCTGCATCAGGTCCAGCGGGCGCAGCAGGCCATAGAGGCCGGACAACATGCGCAGGTGGCTCTGGGCGAAGTCGAAGTCGGCGTCATTGAAGCCCTCGGCGTTGAGGCCGGTGTAGACGTCGCCCTTGAAGGCCAGCAGGGCCTGCTTGGCGTTTTCCGGGGTGAAGGCGGGTGTCCAGCTGCCGAAGCGCGCGGCGTTGAGGCCGCCGATCTTGTCGGAAACGTGCATCAACTCGCTGATCTGCGCCGGGCTCAGCAGGCGCAGTTGTTCGATCAGTTCCTGGGAATGGTCGAGGTATTGTGGCTGGGTGTAGCGTTTCGTCACCGGTGGTGTTTCGAAATCGAGGGTCTTGGCGGGGGAAATCACCATCAGCATGAAGTCGTCTCCTTTAATCGTCGGGGGATTCTAGGGGGTTGGGCGGTTTGGCTCCACCTATGATGCTGATAGTCGCCGGGTGGTAGGTTTTTGGGTATGTGCTGGTCTTCGCGGGCGAGCCCGCTCGCCACCGGGGCGGTTCAGGCGCCCAGATCGGCTATAGTGCGCGCGGGTTCCTGTCATGGAGATATCCCTTTTGCGCTTTCTTCTTTTATGTTCGGCCCTGTTGCTCAGCCTGGGCGCCACGGCGGCGCCGAACGATGTGGCCACCCTGGACCGCAGCACCTGGCCCGAGCAACTGAGCAGTCCGGCGCTGTTCGATGTCGCCTCGCGGGCGGAAATCCTCACTTTTGCCCACGCGCTGTTGGTCAGCGAGCTGACCGACGAGCCGGCGCTCAGGCAGCGCCTGGGGCTCAAGCAGATCAACATGGCATCGATCAACCGGGTGCGTGCCCGCCTGTGGTTGCGCCTGCTGCAGAACTACAATTTCGCCCAGCAGAGTTGCGAGCAGGATGCCTCGTTCTGCTACTACGTCGAGGACATGGACAGCCTGCGTGAACAGGCCGGCAAGTTCCGCGTGCCGGATGATTCTTTCTATGTGCGCTGGGCCGAGCCGAGCCGGGTGTTTCATGAGCGCTACCTGGACGAACTGCTGCGCATGGCCGCGCTGTTTCCGCAAACCAGCAGCGAGATCGCCCTGTTCGGCGAGCCCGAACGCAATGGCGAGGATTTCCATGATCGGCTGTTCCTGCTGACCTTTGATGGCGGTCCTGGCCTGGCGGCGGGCAATACCGACGAGTTGGCAGAGTACCTGCGTCGACAGAAAATGAGTGGTCTGTTCTTTGTCCTCGGCAGCGCACTGCAGGCACGGGTCGACAAGAGCTCGATCATGGCCGTGCGCGATCTCTATAAACAGCAGTGCGTGGGAATAGAGGGCTGGCAGTACCGCTCCCACAGCCATTGGCAGGACTGGCAGGATTCGGTCCAGCGCAGTGCCGCGCTGGCGCAGAGCGTGTTACCGGAGAACTACCAGCCGTTGTTCCGCCCGCCTTATGGCCAGCGCCAGGCGGACAGCGGGGCGTTCTTCAGCAAGCAGGGGTTGCAGGTGGTTTTGTGGGACATCGACTCGGCCGATGCAACCGGCAAGCTCACCGCCGAGCAGTCGGCCCAGCGGGTGATGACGCTGATGCTGTTGTGGCGACGCGGCGTGGTGGTGTTTCACGACGCTCAGGACAAGGCCCTGGGCGCATTGCCCTGGCTGCTCCGACAGACCGCCGAAAGCGGCTTGGGCTGGCGCGACTGCAGGGACGCGTTTCGCTAGGCAAAACGCAGCCAAAAGTCCTTTGTAAGGCTTGGATGTAGGAAATTTCGACGAATTTCAGGGCGGGCGGATTTTCGACTTTAACGGGGTCCGGCCTGTCCGCCAAGGGCTATTCGTCACTCTGAAAAATAAACTTCAAAAAATCGTCAAAGTGCTTTTTCCTGTCACGGGTTTTGCGGTATTACGGAGTCAGACCGCCGAAACCTGCAACACAGGTGGCGTCTGCCAAGACCCCACCTTGTGCACGGAGCGCCTGTCCCCTCCCAGGCGAATTCGGCGGTCACTTCGAGGCGCGATGCCGTCCAGGCGTCGCGTCGAATGGCTCCCACAAAGGTGACCGAGTATGGATGATCACGGACGCACTCCTTCTTCCAACCAGCCAATCCTTTACGTGCTCGATACCAACGTACTGATCCACGATCCGAACGCGCTACTGAACTTCGAAGAACATCACGTCGCCATCCCGATGACGGTCCTGGAGGAACTCGACAAGCTCAAGAGCGGCCACCACAGCGTGGCCTCCGAATGCCGCCAGGCGATCCGCCTGATCGACAAGACCCTGGGCGACGCCAGCCCCGAGGATGTCGAGCAGGGCGTGCCTATCCAGCGCGGCAAGAGCGGTCCCAAGGGCTTGCTGTCGATCCTGATGAGCAAGCGCAACGAACCCAACCTGCTGCTGCCGGAAAACCTCAACGACAACATCATCATCAACCAGTTGGTCGATCTGCACGCGCGTGACAAGGGGCTGCGCCTGGTGCTGGTGACCAAGGACATCAACATGCGCCTCAAGGCGCGTGCCTGCGGGATCGCTGCCGAGGACTACAGCACCGACCAGTTGGTCGACGACGTCGACCTGCTGCCCAAGGGCTTCCACAGCGTTTCCGGCTCTTTCTGGGATCGGGTCAGCAAGGTCGAGACGCGCCAGGACCACGGGCGCACCTGGCACCAGGTACAGATGACCGATAACCTGCCGGCCGTGCACGTCAACGAGTTCATCATCGACGAGCAGGGGTTTGTCGGCTGGGTGAAGGAGATCCGCGCCGATGTGCTGCTGATTCTCGACCTGCACCAGGAACCGCTGCTGCACCAGGAGGCCTGGGGCCTGAAACCCCGCGACATCTACCAGAGCCTGGCGCTGTACGCCTTGCTCGATCCGGATATCCACCTGGTCAACCTGACCGGTGCGGCCGGCTCCGGCAAGACCATCCTGGCCCTGGCTGCTGCCATCGAGCAGACCATGGTCAGCAAGCGCTACCGGCGCATCATCGCTACCCGCAGCGTACAGGGCCTGGACCAGGAAATCGGTTTCCTGCCCGGCACCGAGGCGGAGAAAATGGAGCCCTGGCTGGGGGCGATCACCGACAACCTCGAAGCCTTGCACATGGATGACGAAAACACCCATGGCAGCGTCGACTACATCCTCAGCAAGGTGCCGTTGCAGTTCAAATCCCTCAACTACATCAGGGGGCGCAGCTTCCAGCAGAGCCTGATCCTGATCGATGAATGCCAGAACCTCACGCCGCACCAGATGAAAACCATCATCACCCGTGCCGGCGCCGGTTCGAAAGTGGTGTGCCTGGGCAACCTGGCACAGATCGATACCCCTTACCTGTCCGCGACCAGTTCCGGGCTGACCTACCTGACCGAACGCTTCAAGGACTTCCCGAACGGCGTGCACATCACCTTGCAAGGCGTGCCGCGTTCGATCCTGGCCGAATACGCCGAATCCCACCTGTAACCACGACCCGGGCGGCCTCGCGCCGCCCGGTCCGTTACCCATCTTGGGCGTGCGGAAAACTGACCCGCGGGTTTACAATCGGTGCTCCTGATCCGGAGTATCGCCGTGCTGACTCATCTCGATTCCCAAGGTCGCGCCAATATGGTCGACGTCACCGACAAGGCCGTCACCTTTCGCGAGGCGGTGGCCGAAGCGCGGGTGCGCATGTTGCCGCAGACCCTGCAAATGATCGTCACTGGCGGCCACCCGAAGGGCGATGTGTTCGCCGTGGCGCGGATTGCCGGTATCCAGGCAGCGAAAAAGACTTCCGACCTGATTCCGCTTTGCCATCCGCTGATGCTGACCGGCGTCAAGGTAGAGTTGAGCGCCGAGGGCGAGGACGCGGTGCGTATCGTCGCGCGCTGCAAGCTGTCCGGCCAGACCGGGGTGGAAATGGAGGCGCTGACGGCGGCAAGCGTCGCGGCGTTGACGATCTATGACATGTGCAAGGCGGTCGATCGCGGCATGACCATCGAGAACGTGCGGCTGCTGGAGAAGTTCGGTGGCAAGAGTGGTCACTACCAGGCGGACGCCTCATGAAGCTCGACGTGCAGTTTTTTGCCCGTTATCGCGAGGTGCTGGGTGTGGATGCCGAGCCGGTCGAGGGTGATTTCGCCGATATCGAACAGTTGCGCCAGCACTTGCTGCAGCGTGGCGAGGCCTGGCAGGTCTTGGCGGAACAGAGCCTGATGTGCGCGCGCAACCAGGAACTTTGCGGGTTGGCCGAGCCTTTGGTCGATGGCGATGAAGTGGCGTTTTTTCCGACAGTGACCGGGGGCTGAGATGGCAGTTCGTATCCAGGCCGGGGCCTTCGATCCGGGGGCCGAGGTCAATGCGTTGCACGCGGCCAATGTCGGCATTGGTGCGGTGGTCAGCTTTGTCGGCCATGTGCGTGATTTCAATGACGGGCGGGAAGTGGCCGGGATGTTTCTCGAGCATTATCCGGGCATGACCGAGAAGGCGCTGGGCAAGATTGTCGAGGAGGCCGAGCAGCGCTGGGCGCTGTTGCGGCTTGAGGTACTGCATCGGGTCGGGGCGCTGGAGCCGGGTGAGCCGATCGTGTTCGTGGGGGTTGCCAGTGCCCATCGTCAGGCGGCGTTCGACGCCTGCAACTTCGTCATGGACTATCTGAAGACCCGCGCACCGTTCTGGAAGAAGGAAAACACCGCCGAGGGCCCGCGTTGGGTCGAGGGGCGGGCCAGCGACCAGGTCGCGGCCGAGCGCTGGAAGTAGCCTTTCGCTGATCGTGAGGGCCTCTTCGCGGGCAAGCCTTGCTCCTACAGATTTGTGTCGAACGCGAATCCGCGTAGTTCACCGTCCTGTAGGAGCAGGGCTTGCCCGCGAAGCTTCTAGGGCCGCTGGCGCACCACTGGCCGCAGCAGTTCCGTCGGCGGCATCTCGCAGCTGATCTTGCGCCCCAGCAGTTCCTCGATCGATGGCAACTGGTAGGAGTCGTCTTCGCCGGCGAAGCTGATGGACACCCCGTCGGCCCCGGCTCGACCGGTACGGCCGATACGGTGCACGTAGTCATCCGGCACTTCCGGCAGCGTGAAGTTGATCACGTGGCTGATGCCGTCGATATGGATGCCTCGACCGGCAACATCGGTGGCCACCAGTACGCGAATCTTGCCCTCGCGGAAACCTTCCAGGGTCTTGATACGCTTGTGCTGGGGCACGTCGCCGGACAGTTGCGCCGCATTCACGCCGTCACGCACCAGGCGCTCCTCGATACGCCGCACCTCGTCCTTGCGATTGGCGAAGACCATTACCCGTTCCCAGCCGTTGTCGTTGACCAGGTTGTACAGCAGCTTGTACTTGTCGGCGGAAGCCACCGCATAGATATGCTGCTCGACGTTCTGGTTGGCGACGTTCTGCGATTCGATCTCGACGATCGCAGGGTCCGTGGTCCATTGCCGGGCCAGGTTCATCACGTCGTCGGTGAAGGTTGCGGAGAACAGCAGGGTCTGGCGTTCGCTTTTCGGCGGGGTCTGGCGAATGATCTGGCGGACCTGCGGAATGAAGCCCATGTCGAGCATGCGGTCGGCTTCGTCCAGCACCATCACCTCGACCATGTCCAGGTGCACTTCGCCGCGCTGGTTGAAGTCCAGCAGGCGGCCTGGCGTTGCGACAAGAATGTCGCAATGACGGGCTTCGAGCTGCTTGAGCTGTTTGTCGAAGTCCATGCCGCCGACGAACTGCATGACGTTGAGGCCGGTGTACTTGGTGAGGTCGGCGGCGTCCTTGGCGATCTGCACCACCAGTTCGCGGGTCGGCGCGATGATCAGGGCCCGCGGCTCACCCATGTAGCGCTCGGCCGGTGGCGGCGTCTGCAGCAGTTGGGTAATGGTCGAGATCAGGAAGGCGGCGGTCTTGCCGGTACCGGTCTGGGCGCGACCGATCGCGTCCTTGCCGGCCAGGGTGTAGCCCAGTACCTGCGCCTGGATCGGCGTGCAGTAGGGGAAACCGAGGTCCTGGATGGCGTGCATCAGTTCGGGCGAGAGCTTGAAGTCGTGGAAGCGGGTCTTGCCTTCCTGGGGTTCGACAACGAAGTCTTCGAGTTTCCACGGCACCGGTTTCGGTTTCGGCGCCCGTTCGCGGCGCGGTTGCGCGGCCTTGGGTTTCTCGGCCCGTGGCTGGCCGGACTGTTCCGGTACGCCTGCCTGCTGGGTTTTCGGTTTTGCCGCGGGCTCGGCGCGTTCCGACGACTGGCCGGTCAGGCGGCTTTCCGGGCTGGGAGTCGGGGTGCCGGGGCCGGCTGCGAGCTGCTCAGCCTCGCTTTTACCGAATATTTTTTTGAGTGCTTTGAGCACGGTCGTCTCATCAATTGGTTAAGGAATGTACGCCGGCCAGTGTAATGCAAGAATCGGGCGCGGCGTAGTGCGTTACGGCGATCAGCGCAAACGATCGGCCAGCCAGGTGCCGATGTCGTGGATTTCCTCCGGTAACACTTCATGGCCCATTGGGTATTCCTGCCATGTCACGGTGACATCATTGCGCTTCAGATGCTCATAGGCGGTGCGGCCCATGGCGTTCTGTACCACTTCGTCGTAGTGGCCGTGCAGGCAGTACGCCGGAATCCGCTGCTGGCTGGCCGAGAGCTGCAGTTCGTCGCTGAAGGTGGGGGCATAGGTGGACAGGGCCAATACGCCGCCCAGTGCACCCTGCCATCTCAGGAAGGCCGTGTGCAGGACTACTGCGCCACCTTGGGAGAAGCCGGCGAGGAAGATTCGCGAGGGGTCGATCCCCTCGGCCCGCTGGGCTTCGATCAGCGCGATGACGGAGCTGGCGGAGGTTTCGAGCTCTTCATGACTGATAGAGCGCGCCGGGCTCATGGCCAGGATGTCGTACCAACTGGGCATGGCGTAGCCGCCATTGATCGTCACGGCGCGGGTCGGTGCCTGGGGCAATACGAAGCGGGTACTCGGCAGGCGCTCCTGCAAGGCCTCGGCCACGGGCAGGAAGTCGTAGCGATCGGCGCCCAGTCCGTGAAGCCAGATGACACAGGCATCGGCTGGCTTGGCAGGGTGGATGATCAGGGGGTCGGTCATATCTGCTCCATTAACGTGCGTGCGCTCCGATTGAGTGCGTGATAGCAGTGCACATGTGGTTTATCTGTTAACAAGATGTCGCAACTTTGAACGTTTTCCAGTTGACCTCTCACTGAAACGCTTTAGCCCTCACTGTGGTACGGGCTTTGCTATGGGAGATCCGAGTGTGTGCTTTACCCGCTGGCGGTAACACTAACAGGCTAGCGTCAGCAGTGGGATAGCACGAATCCGGGTAACGGATTCAGATTGATGTTCGCCAATGGCCGCAAAAGGCTTTGCGAACACAGGGCGCAAGCCGTTCGGCCGATTGGTGAGCAATGAGTGCCCACCGGGGGTTTACCCCCAACTAGACTCATGGCTCAAGGCCTTTGCCGCTGACCCAAAAATAAGCCAACCCGGGTCAACAGCGCCTCATAAGGGTGCGGCAAGGCTCTAGCTCCGACACAACAAGAGCAACTGGAGGTTTGAATGAAGATGTTGAAGTCCACCCTGGCAGTCGTGACTGCCGCCGCCGTTCTGGGTGTAAGTGGTTTTGCACAAGCCGGTGCGACCCTCGATGCCGTACAGAAGAAGGGTTTCGTACAGTGTGGTGTCAGTGACGGTCTGCCAGGCTTCTCGGTGCCTGACGCCAGCGGCAAGATCATCGGTATCGACGCCGACGTCTGCCGTGCCGTTGCCGCCGCCGTGTTCGGCGACGCGACCAAGGTCAAGTTCAGCCAATTGAACGCCAAGGAGCGCTTCACTGCGCTGCAGTCCGGCGAGATCGACATCCTTTCGCGCAACACCACCATGACCAGTTCCCGCGATGCGGGCATGGGTCTGAAATTCCCTGGTTTCATCACCTACTACGACGGCGTGGGCTTCCTGGCCAACAACAAGCTGGGAGTGAAGAGTGCCAAGGAACTGGATGGCGCGACCATCTGCATTCAGGCCGGTACCACCACCGAGCTGAACGTGTCCGACTACTTCCGCGCCAACGGCCTGAAGTACACCCCGATCACCTTCGACACCTCCGACGAAAGCGCCAAGTCGCTGGAGTCCGGTCGTTGCGACGTGCTGACTTCGGACAAGTCCCAACTGTTCGCCCAGCGCAGCAAGCTGGCCGCGCCGAAGGACTACGTGGTCCTGCCGGAAACCATTTCCAAGGAGCCCCTGGGCCCGGTCGTGCGTAACGGCGACGACGAGTGGCTGGCCATCGTGCGTTGGGTTGGCTACGCCCTGCTCAATGCCGAGGAAGCCGGTATCACCTCGAAAAACGTCGAGGCTGAAGCCAAGTCGACCAAGAACCCTGACGTTGCCCGCCTGCTGGGTGGCGACGGTGAGTACGGCAAGGATCTCAAGCTGCGCAAGGACTGGGTTGTGCAGATCGTCAAGCAAGTCGGTAACTACGGCGAAATCTTCGAGAAGAACCTCGGCAAGAGCACTCCGCTGGAAATCGACCGTGGCCTGAACGCCCTGTGGAACAACGGCGGTATTCAATACGCACCTCCTGTGCGCTGATTGACCTGTCGCCCGGCGGGCCAACCGCCGGGCGATCTTCCCTGTTCCGTTTTTTCTGGGGCATTTCATGCAAAATCAAGTCGGCGCACCAAAGCAGAGGCTCAGCCTCAGCGATCCGCGAGTGCGTGCGTGGTTATTCCAGGTCATCACGGTTGTCGCGGTGATCGCCTTGGGCTGGTACCTGTTTCACAACACCCAGACCAACCTGCAACACCGGGGTATCACCTCGGGCTTCGGTTTCCTCGAACGTAGCGCCGGTTTCGGTATCGCTCAGCATCTGATCGACTACACCGAGTCGGACAGCTACGCCCGCGTCTTCGTCATCGGCCTGCTCAATACCCTGCTGGTGACCTTCATCGGCGTGATCCTGGCGACCGTGCTGGGTTTCATCATCGGCGTCGCCCGCCTGTCGTCGAACTGGATCATCAACAAGCTGGCAACCGTCTATGTCGAGGTGTTTCGCAACATCCCGCCATTGCTGCAGATCCTGTTCTGGTATTTCGCGGTATTCCTGACCATGCCGGGCCCGCGCAACAGCCATAACATCGGCGATACCTTCTTCGTCAGCAGTCGCGGCCTGAACATGCCGGCAGCCGTTGCCGCGCCAGGCTTCTGGCCGTTCGTGACCAGTGTGGTGCTGGCCATTGTCGCGATCGTCCTGATGTCCCGCTGGGCCAATCGGCGCTTCGAGGAAACCGGCGTGCCGTTCCACAAGTTCTGGGCCGGTCTGGGCCTCTTCATCGTCATCCCGCTGCTCTGCACGCTGCTCTTCGGCGCTCCGGTGCATTGGGAGATGCCCAAGCTGCAAGGCTTCAACTTCGTCGGCGGCTGGGTACTGATTCCCGAACTGCTGGCGCTGACCCTGGCCCTGACCGTGTACACCGCGGCGTTCATCGCCGAGATCGTCCGTTCCGGCATCCGCTCGGTCAGCCACGGCCAGACCGAGGCGGCGCGCTCCCTGGGCCTGCGCAATGGTCCGACCCTGCGCAAGGTGATCATCCCGCAAGCCCTGCGCGTGATCATTCCGCCGTTGACCAGCCAGTACCTGAACCTGGCGAAGAACTCGTCCCTGGCGGCGGGTATCGGTTATCCGGAAATGGTCTCGCTGTTTGCCGGTACGGTGCTCAACCAGACCGGCCAGGCCATCGAGGTCATTGCCATCACCATGAGCGTGTACCTGGCGATCAGTATCAGCATTTCCCTGCTGATGAACTGGTACAACAAGCGCATTGCGCTGATCGAGCGGTGAGGAAACGCCCATGAGTTCCCATACTTTCAAACCCGACATGCCCCCGCCGAGCAGCAGTATCGGCGTGGTCGCCTGGGTCCGGGCCAACATGTTCTCCAGCTGGCTCAACACGCTGCTGACCCTGTTCGCCTTCTACCTGATCTACCTGGTGGTGCCGCCGATCCTGCATTGGGCGATTCTCGATGCCAACTGGGTCGGTACCACCCGTGCCGACTGCACCAAGAGCGGCGCCTGCTGGGTGTTCATCCAGCAGCGCTTCGGGCAGTTCATGTATGGCTATTACCCGCAGGAACTGCGCTGGCGCATCGATTCGACGGTGTGGCTGGCGATCATCGGCGCGGCGCCGCTGTTCATCTCGCGCTTCCCGCGCAAGGCGATCTACGGCCTGTGCTTCCTGGTGGTGTTCCCGATCGTCGCCTTCATCCTGCTGCACGGTGGCTTCGGCCTGGAAACCGTGGCGACCAGTCAGTGGGGCGGCCTGATGCTGACCCTGGTGATCGCCACCGTCGGTATCGCCGGCGCCTTGCCGCTGGGGATCCTGCTGGCATTGGGGCGACGCTCCAACCTGCCGGCGATCCGCGTGGTCTGCGTGACCTTCATCGAGTTCTGGCGCGGCGTGCCGCTGATCACCGTGCTGTTCATGTCCTCGGTGATGCTGCCGTTGTTCCTGCCTGAAGGCATGAACTTCGACAAGCTGCTGCGGGCGCTGATCGGGGTGATCATGTTCCAGTCGGCCTACGTGGCCGAAGTGGTGCGTGGCGGCCTGCAGGCCATTCCGAAGGGGCAGTACGAAGCGGCTGCCGCGATGGGCCTGGGCTACTGGCGCAGCATGGGCCTGGTGATTCTGCCGCAGGCCCTGAAGCTGGTGATTCCCGGCATCGTCAACACGCTGATCGCACTGTTCAAGGATACGAGCCTGGTGATCATCATCGGCCTGTTCGACCTGCTCAACAGCGTCAAGCAGGCTGCCGCCGACCCGAAATGGTTGGGCATGGCTACCGAGGGCTACGTGTTCGCCGCCCTGGTGTTCTGGATTTTCTGTTTTGGTATGTCCCGCTACTCCATGCATCTGGAGCGCAAGCTGGACACAGGCCACAAGCGTTAGGAGTTAGTGATGAGCGAAGCGATCAAACAGCCTGTGGGTCCTGAAGGCATTATTCAGATGCAGGGCGTGAACAAGTGGTACGGGCAGTTCCACGTACTGAAGGACATCAACCTGAACGTCAGGCAGGGCGAGCGTATCGTCCTCTGCGGGCCGTCGGGTTCGGGCAAGTCCACCACCATCCGCTGCCTCAACCGCCTGGAAGAGCACCAGCAGGGCCGCATCGTGGTCGATGGCGTGGAACTGACCAACGACCTCAAGCAGATCGAGGCGATCCGTCGTGAAGTCGGCATGGTGTTCCAGCACTTCAACCTGTTCCCGCACCTGACCATCCTGCAGAACTGCACCCTGGCACCGATGTGGGTGCGCAAGATGCCCAAGCGCAAGGCGGAAGAAATCGCCATGCACTACCTGGAGCGCGTGCGTATCCCGGACCAGGCCCACAAGTTCCCCGGGCAGTTGTCCGGTGGCCAGCAGCAGCGCGTGGCGATTGCCCGGGCCCTGTGCATGAAGCCGAAGATCATGCTGTTCGACGAGCCGACCTCGGCCCTCGATCCGGAAATGGTGAAAGAAGTACTCGACACCATGATCGGCCTGGCCGAAGACGGCATGACCATGCTCTGCGTAACCCACGAAATGGGCTTTGCCCGCACCGTGGCCAACCGCGTGATCTTCATGGACAAGGGCGAGATCGTCGAACAGGCAGCACCGAACGACTTCTTCGACAACCCGCAGAACGATCGGACCAGGATGTTCCTCAGCCAGATCCTGCACTGATCGGCTGGCGCTGAATGAAAAACCCGGACCAGGTCCGGGTTTTTTTATGTCGATCAGATCGGCGCTCTTGGGCTTGGCGCTCGCTGTGCAGTGCTGTTGTCCGCGTTGATGGCTTTTATGTCCTCGATCAGTTCGGGGTATCGGTCCAACAGATGCATCAGCACGAACAGCGGCTTTGGTGGCTCGACTTCGGCTCTTTCATAGCGGGAGAACGCGTTGTGCCCACCGCCCGAAAGCAGCTCCACTGCCGTGCGCTGGGTGAAATGCAGCTTGCGGCGGATGCGTCGCATCTCGATGGCCACTTGGTGCCTATGCTCGAGCACCAGTTGGTCGCTCGCATCCGAGTACTTTTGGGCGCTTTCGGGAGCCAGCTCAATTTCCGAGCACTCCGTGCATTCCCAGCCGCAAAGGCCAGGCACGGTTTGTTTCAGCGCCTTGAAGTCGACCTCGAAATCCCGGCTCTCAAAGTGTTGCATGCTATTGCTTGCGCCGCAGCTGACGCAGTCTTGTCGCTTCATGATTCTTTCTCCTTGAAGGAGATGACAGGTGGCCCACCCGCTGGGCGGTAGCTCACTTTTATGTAGATCGATCCACCTGTACACGGATAGTGGTAAACGTCTTGCCAGATGCGGTGATTGGTGTGGGTTGTCATCGACTTGTAGAGCATCCGTCTTTCCAGTGACCTGATGACCAGCAGCATCTCCATGAGGGTGAGTCCCATCCTTCTGGCTCCATCTCTGGCACTGAGGGTGAACGCGGCAGCACCAAGCCTGGACACATCGCTCTTGATGGCCGACAGATCGTAATGAGGTGTTTTCTTTTCCATAAGACACCCTTGTCATAGTAAGCCTGAAAATTACCCTTTAAGGGTTTTTTCTGGATAGACGGCGGTGTCTCTTGGGTGTGTGGGAATTGTTGTTCTTGAGCTTTCGCAGGCTTCTGCGATAGGCTGGCAAAAATTCATCCTATGATTGGATGTTAAGGCGAGACCATGTCCACCCGTATTCCCCTGATCAAGCGCTCCCTGGTCGACCAGGCCCTGGAGCAACTGCGTGAACGCATCACCCATGGCGTCTGGAAGGTGGGCGAGCGCTTGCCGACCGAGCCGGAGCTGGCTGCCGAGTTGGGTATCAGCCGCAACACCATGCGCGAGGCGATGCGGGTGCTGGCGTTCTCCGGGCTGATCGAGATTCGCCAGGGTGACGGCAGTTATCTGCGTACCACCACCGACCCGCTGGCGACCATGCAGGCGCTGTCGCGCTGTTCCCTCGACCAGGCCCGCGAGACGCGGCACAGCTTTGAAGTCGAGGCCATTGGTCTGGCGGCCCTGCGTCGTACCGACGAGGACCTCAAGGGACTGCGTGAAGCCCTGGATGCCAGCAGCCATCACTACCATGGCGACCTCGACTGCTTCATCTCCTGCGACCTGGTGTTTCACCAGCGGCTGATCGACGCCGCGCACAACCCCATGCTCAGCGAGCTGTATCGCTACTTTTCCAGCGTGATCGCCGGCGCCCTGCGCCAGACCCTCGATATCACGCCGCGTCGCCAATCGGTGTTCGACCTGCATGTCGAGCTGCTCGACGCGGTCGAGCAGCGTGACGCGGAGCGCGCCAAGGCCCTGTGCAGGACCCTGATCAATGAACCTTGAATCCGAGACCACCATGCCCCGTTCCACTCACGAGACCGGCGCCTCGCCCCAGCCCCGGCCAGCCGAACTCGACCCCTTGCTGATCGATGCCGAGGCCGATGACGACATCGTCCAGCAAGCCCACCCGGTACTGCGCCGTCCCTGGCTGTTGCTGCTGGGACTGGTGCTGGTGGCGCTGAACCTGCGCCCGGCGCTGTCGAGCATGGCGCCGATGCTCAGCGAAGTGTCCCGCAGGCTCGACCTGTCGGCGGCCAAGGCCGGTCTGCTGACGACCCTGCCGGTACTCTGCCTGGGGCTGTTCGCACCGTTGGCGCCGTTGCTGGCCCGGCGTTTCGGCAGTGAGCGAGTCGTATTGGGGATTCTCCTGACCTTGGCCGGTGGCATGATCCTGCGCAGCTCCCTGGGCGAATTCGGCCTGTTTGCCGGCAGCATCCTGGCCGGCGCGAGCATTGGCGTGATCGGCGTGCTGTTGCCGGGGATCGTCAAGCGCGACTTTGCCAGGCACGCCGGGACCATGACCGGGGTCTACACCATGGCGCTGTGCCTGGGCGCGGCCATGGCGGCGGGCTCGACCGTGCCGCTGAGCCAGCACTTTGGTAACAGCTGGTCACTGGGGCTGGGATTCTGGGTGGTTCCCGCACTGGTGGCGGCCCTGGTGTGGTTGCCGCAGGTGGGCAGCAAGCAGGGTGCGCACCAGGCGGCGTACCGCGTGCGTGGCCTGTTGCGTGATCCCCTGGCCTGGCAGGTGACCCTGTACATGGGCCTGCAATCGTCGCTGGCCTACATCGTCTTTGGTTGGCTGCCTTCGGTACTCATTGGCCGTGGCCTGACGCCGACCCAGGCGGGGATCGTGTTGTCCGGTTCGATCCTGGTCCAGCTGGCCAGTTCGCTGGCGGCGCCCTGGCTGGCGACCCGCGGCAAGGACCAGCGCCTGGCGATCCTGGTGGTCATGCTGCTGACCCTCGGCGGCCTGTTCGGTTGCCTGTACGCGCCTCTCGACGGCCTGTGGGGTTGGGCAATCCTGCTCGGGCTGGGGCAGGGCGGCACCTTCAGTCTGGCGCTCACCCTGATCGTGTTGCGTTCGCGCGATGCCCATGTGGCGGCGAACCTGTCGAGCATGGCCCAGGGCATCGGCTACACCCTGGCGTCGATGGGTCCGTTCGCGGTCGGCCTGGTGCATGATCTCACCGGCGGTTGGCAGGCGTTGGGCTGGATCTTCGCGGTGGTCGGCCTGGGCGCTATCGTCGCCGGCCTTGGCGCCGGGCGGGCGCTCTACGTGCAGGTCAGCAGCGAAAAACTCTGAATCTTCCCGCACTATCGGTATTCGAGTGGAGAATGCCGATAGCCAGCGGTGCATTTGCGGACTATCGTGCAGGCGATTCCCCTACCTGCACGGAGCCTGTTCATGAGTGATGCCCACAGCGCGTTGATTACCGAGTTCTACAAGGCCTTCCAGCGGCTGGATGCCGAAGCGATGAGCGCCTGCTACACCGAGGATGTGGTGTTCAGCGACCCGGCCTTCGGTGAGCTGCGCGGTCGTGATGCCGGCGACATGTGGCGCATGCTGACCACCCGGGCCAAGGACTTCTCCCTGACCTTCGACAATATCCGTGCCGACGAGCGCAGCGGCGGTGCCCATTGGATGGCGACCTACCTGTTCAGCCAGACCGGCAACATCGTGGTCAACGATATCCAGGCGCGCTTCGTGTTCCGCGATGGCAAGATCTGCGAGCATCACGATCACTTCGACCTGTGGCGCTGGGCCCGCCAGGCACTGGGCACCAAGGGCCTGCTGCTGGGCTGGACGCCATTGGTCAAGAATGCCGTACGTGCCCAGGCACTCAAGGGGCTCAAGGCATTCCAGGCAGGCCGTTGAGGTCTGTTAAGATGGCGTCCCCGTTTTTGCCCAAGCCGCCAGCCACGTGAGCATCGCCCCGGAAGCCGTCGCCATCGCCGAAACCGTCGTTCCGGCGGCCAAGTCCTGGTTCGTCTACCTGGTGCGGGCAGCCAACGGCTCGTTGTATTGCGGCATCAGCGACGATCCGCAGCGGCGTTTCGCCTCGCACCAGAGTGGCAAGGGCGCGCGCTTCTTCCATTCGAGTCCCGCGGTGGCGCTGGTCTATGTCGAGGCGTGCCGTGACAAGGGTGACGCCCTGCGCCAGGAACGCTTGATCAAGAAGTTGCGCAAGAGCGCCAAGGAAGCCTTGGCGGCGAGTTTCTGCCTGGACGCGTTTTCGACAACGCAAAAATGAACCGCCATCATCAGCGCCTTCGATAGGGCGCCATCAGGCAGGCCGGGTAGGCTGCTGCCAATTTGCAGGCTAAGCTGCTGACTCCTACTCCCACGGCGGATCCCGGCATGTCTGAGCTGATTCTTCACCACTACCCCACCTCGCCCTTTGCCGAAAAGGCTCGGCTGCTGCTGGGCTTCAAGGGGCTATCCTGGCGCTCCGTGACCATCCCGCCGATGATGCCCAAGCCTGACCTCACCGCCTTGACCGGCGGTTATCGCAAGACGCCGGTGTTGCAGGTGGGCGCGGATATCTACTGCGACACCGCATTGATCGCCCGTCGCCTGGAGCAGGAAAAGGCTTCGCCGACGCTGTTTCCCGAAGGTCGCGAGATGGTCGCGGCGACTTTCGCCGCCTGGGCCGATTCGGTGGTGTTCCGGCATGCCGTGGCCCTGGTGTTCCAGCCGGAGTCGGCTGCGGTGCGTTTCGCCCGGTTTTCCCCGGAGCAGGCCAAGGCGTTCATGGCCGACCGTGCCGGGTTGTTCAGCGGCGGCTCGGCTACCCGTGTTCCCCTGGAGGAAGCCCGGCATTCATGGCCGGGCTTCATGACCCGGTTGGAGCAGCAACTGCAGCGTGAGGAAGGCGATTTCCTGTTCGGCGAGCCGTCGATTGCCGACTTCTCGATGGCGCATATCCTCTGGTTCCTCAAGGCCACGCCGGTGACCTCGCCGTTGGTCGACGAGTATCCTGCGGTATCGGCCTGGTTCGCCCGGGTGCTGGGTTTCGGGCATGGTGCCTCGAATGCGATGACCGCCGAGGAGGCCGTGCAGGTGGCCCGTGACGCACACCCGGCGGACCTGCCCACGGAAAGCTTCGTCGACCCGAACGGTTTCACGGTTGGCCAACAGGTGGCGATTGCGGCGACCGACTATGGTGTTGACCCGGTAGCCGGCGAGCTGGCGTTTGTCGGCAGCGAAGAGCTGATCCTGCGGCGTGAGGATGAGCGCGCGGGCGTGGTGCATGTGCACTTCCCACGCCTTGGATTCCGCATCGAGGCGCGCTGAGTCATTTGAGGGCGGCGAGGATCTCGTCCGGCTGGTAACCGCGAATCAGCGTGCCGTTGACGTCGAGGATCGGGATTCCGCCGCCGCCCAGGGCCTGGTAGGCCTTGCGTGCGTCGGCGTCTTTCTCGATATCGAATTCCGTGAACGGAATACCCTTCTGGTCGAGAAAACGCCGGGTCGCCTTGCAGTAGCCACACCAGTCGGTGGCATAGAGCACGACCCGGGCCTGGCTCCGGGTCTGCTCGGACACCACCGAATCCGGGTGGAATACCCGTTCGATCTTGCCCCAGTTCTGGTAGACCACGACCACCAGCAGGATCAGCAGGAACTTCTTCAGCACGCCACCGAGCATCGATCAGTCCTTGCGGCGCTTGAGCTGGTCGGTGAGCTGGGTCGGCAGCCCCTTGATGATCAGCGTGCCGGCTTCCTCGTCGTACTCGATCTTCGAGCCCAGCAGGTGGGCCTCAAAGCTGATGGACAAGCCCTCGGCGCGGCCGGTGAAGCGGCGGAACTGGTTCAGGGTGCGCTTGTCTGCCGGGATTTCCGGGGACAGGCCGTAATCCTTGTTGCGGATATGTTCGTAGAACGCCCGAGGACGGTCTTCATCGATCAGCCCCGAAAGTTCCTCCAGGGCCACCGGCTCGCCCAGTTTCGCCTGGGTGCTGGCATAGTCGACCAGGGCCTTGGTTTTTTCGCGGGCGTCGTCTTCGGGCAGGTCCTCGCTCTCGACGAAGTCGCTGAACGCCTTGAGCAGGGTGCGGGTTTCGCCCGGACCGTCGACGCCTTCCTGGCAGCCGATGAAGTCGCGGAAATACTCCGAAACCTTCTTGCCGTTCTTGCCCTTGATGAAGGAAATGTACTGCTTGGACTGCTTGTTGTTCTGCCACTCGGAAATGTTGATCCGCGCCGCCAGGTGCAATTGACCCAGGTCCAGATGGCGGGAGGGCATGACGTCCAGCTCGGCGTTCACCGCCACGCCTTCGCTGTGGTGCAGCAGGGCGATGGCCAGATAGTCGGTCATGCCTTGGTGGTAATGGGCGAACAGTACGTGGCCACCGGTGGAGAGGTTCGACTCTTCCATCAGCTTCTGCAGGTGTTCGACCGCGACCCGGCTGAACGCGGTGAAGTCTGTACCGCCGTCCAGGTATTCCTTCAGCCAGCCGCTGAACGGGTAGGCGCCCGATTCGCTGTGGAACAGTCCCCAGGCCTTGCCTTGCTTGGCGTTGTAGCTTTCATTGAGGTCGGCCAGCAGGTGCTCGATGGCCTGGGACTCGTTCAGTTCGGAGTCGCGGGCGTGTAGCACGGCGGGCGTGCCATCGGGTTTCTTGTCGATCAGGTGGACGATACAATGACGGATCGGCATGGGCTTCTCGGCTGATTGTCAGGGGGAGCGGCGTGACTCCCCGGAAAAGCTGCCAGTGTACCGTACCGCGGGGCTGAATCCGCGTTTGCCGGACCAAACTCGACCAATCAGCGGTTTCTGGCAGTTTTTTTTCGAAAACGAGCGCAAAAGCTGACCAAATGGCTAGGTAGAGGCGGATATTTCCCCGTCTCTGTGCTAGCTTTGCCCCGTCTTGCGCAAGGTAACCGCGCAAAGCGTGTTTTCAGCAGGTGCCAGGTCGAACCAAACCCCGTTTTTGCTATCTACATCCGCGATCCGTCGTGGTTTATCAGCGGGGTGTCAGGTCCACAAGGCTTGGCTCGACGGCTGGCACTGCACTCTGCAATCCAAATGAATTTGATAGGGAAGGAACATCTCAATGGCTATTACCAAAGACCAACTGATCGCCGATATCGCCGAAGCTACCGCTCTGCAGAAGACTGAAGTGCGCAAGGTTCTCGAGCAACTGACCGACATCGTTGCTGATCAGCTGGAAAACGGCGGCGAAATCACTCTGCCAGGCGTTGGCAAACTGAAAGTGACCGAGCGTCCTGCCCGTACTGGCCGTAACCCATCGACTGGCGCTGCCATCGAAATCGCTGCCAAGAAAGTGATCAAGCTGGTTGTAGCCAAGGCCCTGACCGACGCTGTCAACAAGTAAGATGCCGTGAAGCCGTGCCGCGGAGCGATCCGGGCACGGTTTTTTTTCGCCTGCTGAAAGGGCGTTGTTCGATTTATCCCTGGCTTGAACCGCTGCTGCGCACCCAGCGCTCCTGGCGCCAGGCCTGCTGCCGGGCCTTGTCCTGGAAGGTCCAGGCGACGAAGCGGCTCTGCTTCTGGCCCTGGGACATCTCCACTACCTTGCTCTCCAGTGCTCCGGCCTTCTTCAGCGCGGCCTCGATGGCCGGCAGGTTCGACGCCTTCGATACCAGCGTACTGAACCACAAGACCTGGTTCGCCAGTTGCGGGCTTTCGCTGATCAACTGCGTCACAAAGCGCGCCTCGCCACCCTCGCACCACAACTCTGCGGCTTGGCCGCCAAAGTTCAGCACCGGCAGCTTGCGCTTGGGATCGGCCTTGCCCAGGGCCCGCCATTTACGGCGACTGCCGCTCTGGGCCTCGTCGAGGGAGGCGTGGAACGGCGGGTTGCACAGGGTCAGGTCGAAATACTCGGTGCTTTCCAGCAGGCCGCTGAGGATCTGTTTCGGATTGCCCTGTTGGCGCAGGCTGATGGCCTTGTTCAAGCCATTGGCCTGGACGATCGCCTTGGCGGCGGACAGCGCCGTGGGGTTGATATCGGAGCCGAGGAACTGCCAGCGATAGTCGCCATGGCCGATCAGCGGGTAGATGCAGTTCGCCCCCACGCCGATATCCAGTACTCGTACCGCGGCCCCGCGGGGAATCACGCCGTCGTTGTTTTCCGCCAGCAGGTCGGCGAGGAAATGCACGTAGTCGGCGCGGCCCGGTACCGGCGGGCAGAGGAAGTCTGCCGGAATGTCCCAGTGGGCGATGCCGTAGAAGGCCTTGAGCAGCGCGCGGTTGAATACGCGCACGGCTGCCGGGTCGGCGAAGTCGATGCTTTCCTTGCCGTAGGGATTGATGATCACGAACTGACCGAGCTCGGGGCAGCCCTTGATCAGTTGCGGGAAGTCATAACGCCCCTGGTGGCGGTTACGGGGGTGCAGGGCGGCTTTTTCGCGCGGCTGTGCCGCCTTGGCCGGGGCGGCTTTGGCGGGTTTCTTGCGCGGGGGCTTGGGTGTGCTGGGGGCGTTCATGGGCAAGGTCGGTTCAGGCAAGGCTCAATTGACCGGCATTGTCCCACATTCGCCCGCTCAGGGCTGGAACGCGCCGATGAAGATCGCCGGATCGACCCGTGCATCGTTGAGGCTGATGTTCCAGTGCATGTGTGGCCCGGTGGCGCGCCCGGTCGAACCGACCTTGCCGACCACGGCGCCGCGGGCCAGGGTCTGGCCGACCTGCACGTCGATCTTCGACAGGTGGCAGAACATGCTGATGAAGCCCTGGCCGTGGTCGACGAACACGGTGTTGCCGTTGAAGAAGTAGTTGCCGGTGAGGATCACCTTGCCGGCAGCCGGGGTCTTGATCGGGGTGCCGGCCGGTACCGCGAAGTCCAGTCCGGCATGGGGGTTGCGCTCTTCGCCGTTGAAGAAACGGCGTACGCCGAAGCGGCTCGACAGCGGGCCGTTTACCGGCTTGTCCAGCAGCAGGTTACTCGGTGTGCCGGGGCTGAAACTGCGGTAGGCACGCAACTGCACTGCCAGTTCTTCATCAATGCGCTTGAGGTCGGCCGGGTTGGGATTGACCTGGCGGGTGTTCTTCAGCGTGATGTGCTGTTCCGGGTACTTCTTGTTGCCGACCCGGAAGTCCAGGTTGCGACTGCCCGAGCTGATCTGCTGGCTGCCGGGTTTGACGCTCAGCGGGATACCGACGATGGCCAGCCAGTTGTTCTGTTCCTTGACCACCAGCACCGGCTTGCCCTGGTAGCTGGCCTTGGGCGCCTGTGCCGCAGCGCCGAGGTCGATCACGGCGACGCCACCGGGCACCGGCTTGTTCAGCAGGCGGGTGATGTAGCTGTCGGCGTGGGCATTGCAGGCCAGGCCCAGGAGCAGCAGGGCGGCGAGAAAACGCGGCATGTTCAAGTCCTTTGCAAATCAGTCCAGTAGCGACAGGGTCACGGGCGTCAGGTGGTTGTCCTCGACTCGCACCTGCAACTCGCCTTCGGCCAGTTTCGCTTTCAGGCGCTGGCCTGGGCGGGTTTGTTCGGCGTTGCGGATCGCCTGGCCGCGCTCGTCCAGCAGGATGCTGTAGCCACGACCGAGGGTGGCCAGCGGGCTGACCACATGCAGCGTCTGCACCTGGCTTTGCAGTTGCAGCCGGCGGGCCTTCAGGCCCTCGCGCATCGCTCGGGGCAGACGTTCGGCGAGGCTGTCCAGGCGCTGGCGCAGTAGCGCCAGTTGGCGGCCGGGATGCTGGCCGGAGAGGCGGGTTTCGAGGCGCAGGAGCTTTTGTCGACGGTTATCGAGCTGGCGTTCGAAGGCCCGGCGCATGCGCATGTCCAGATCATCCAGGCGCTGGGCCTGCTGGCGCAGGCGTTCACCTGGATGCCGCAGGCGGCGGGCAAGGCCATCCAGGCGCAATCGCTCGCGTGCAAGTCGGTCACGCATGCGCATCACCAGGCGGCGATGCAGGCTCTCGACCCGGCGTTGCAGGTCGCTGGAGTCGGGGGCCAGCAGTTCGGCAGCGGCTGAAGGAGTCGGGGCGCGGACGTCGGCGACGAAGTCGCTGATGGACACATCGGTTTCATGGCCGATGGCGCTGACGATCGGCGTCACGCAGGCATCCACGGCGCGGGCGACTGCTTCTTCGTTGAAGCACCAGAGATCTTCCAGCGAGCCGCCTCCGCGGGCCAGGATCAGCGCGTCGAAGCCCTTGGCATCGGCGATCTTCAAGGCACGGACGATCTGTGCGGTGGCCTCGCGGCCCTGGACCGCCGTGGGAATCAGGGTCAGCTCGACCTGCGGGGCACGCCGACGGAACACGCTGATGATGTCGCGGATCACCGCGCCGGTCGGTGAGCTGACGATGCCGATTCGTTGCGGGTGAGCCGGCAGCGGAATCTTGCGCTCGGCGCTGAACAGGCCTTCGGCGCCGAGCTTTTCCTTCAACGCCTCGAAGGCCAGGCGCAGCGCGCCATCACCGGCTGGTTCGACGGTGTCGAGAATCAGCTGGTAATCACCACGGCCCTCGAACAGCGAAACCTTGCCGCGTACCTTGACCGCCAAGCCATCCTTCAAGGCCTGGCGCACGCGGGCGGCGTTCTGCCGGAACAGCGCGCAGCGTACCTGGGCGCCGCTATCCTTGAGGGTGAAATAGACGTGGCCGGAGGCCGGGCGGGCGAGGTTGGATATCTCCCCTTCGACCCAGATATTGCTGAACACGTCCTCCAGCAGCACCCGCGCGCGGCCGTTGAGCTGGCTGACAGTAAGAACCTCGCGGTCGAGGCCCAGACGAGAAAAGGGGTCTTTTATCATGGCGGGCATGATAAAGGCATTTGGTTGCCGATCACCACGTCTATCAATCTGGACAATGTCTTTGTGGGAAATGTGTGATCTTCAGGAGTGAAGCTGTCCTCGAAAACACTCGACGAACTGCGCCACCAGCGGCGTCGGCTCCTGGCGGCAGGCCAGGGCCAGGGTGCTCTGGCAGTCCGGGTCCTTGAGCGGCAGGAAATGGATGTTGGCCGGGGCGATGTCCTGCATCGACTCGGGCAGCAGGGCGATGCCGAACCCGGCCTGGATCAGTTGCAACTGGGTGGTCTTGCGCGACACCACGCGGGCCGCCTTGGGAAAGAAACCCTGGCGCATGCACAGTTCGGCCGACAGGTAACTCAAGCCGCCCCGTTGTGGGTGGGGAATGGAAATGAAGGCTTCGTCCTTGAGCATGGCCAGGTCGATGCCATCGGTCGCGCCGGCCAGGGCATGCGCCGGCGGTACCGCGAGCAACAGGCGTTCGCTGAACAGCGGCAGTATCTGCACACCTTCGCGCTGGCGTAGCACCGGCAGGCGCAACAGGCCGACATCCAGCCGGCCCTCGGCCAGTTCCTCCAACTGGGCCTCCGAAGACAGCTTGACGATATCCATCGAAGCGCCTGGGCTCTGTTCCAGATAGTGACCAATTGCCCGCAACAGTCTTCCGCTCATGGGCACGGTGCTGGAGTGGCTCAGGCGCAACGTCCCCAACTGGCCATTACCGACCTGGGTCGCCAGTTCGCTGGCCTTTTTCAGCTCGTTGAGCAGGTTCCGCGCCCGCGGATAAAAGGCCTCGCCGGCGGCTGTCAGTCGCGGCTGGCGCGCCGTGCGTTCGAACAGCGGCGTCTGCAAATGATTCTCCAGTTCCTTGATCTGCCGGCTCAGGGCCGACTGGGCGATGAACAGGCGTTCGGCGGCAGCACTGAAACTGCCGGAGTCGGCGATTTCGACGAAGTAACGCAACTGGCGGGTGGAAATCACAAGTCATGCCTTTTCGAGATAGGTAATGGGCTTTGAACATATTAGTCGCAAGGCTCATCACTGGCTAAAGTCAAGCGAACCCATTGCGGAAGTTGTGTGTCATGAGCCTTGTCGCGTTGTTGAACCAGTGGCCGTTCAGTGCCACCGATTGGCTGGTGGTGGAGTTCGGGGTCGCCCTGGCCTATATCGTCTTTGGCGTGGCGGGCTTCGGCACGGCGTTGGTGGCCGGGCCGATCCTGATCCTGTTCATGCCGCTGTCGAAGATCGTACCGCTGCTGGTGCTGCTGGATTTTGTCGCGGCGTTCGGCAACCTGTTGCCGTCGCGCAAGGATGTCGCCCGTTCGGAGTTGCTGCGGCTGCTGCCGTGCATGGCGGTGGGCTGCACCCTGGGCGTAGTGTTCCTGCTCAACCTCAAGTCCGACATCCTGCTGTTGCTGATGGGCCTGTTCATCAGCGCCTATGCCATCTACAGCCTGCTTATAAAGGCTCGACCCACGCAATTGAAGGCTGGCTGGGCAGTGCCCATGGGCACGGTGGGCGGGATGTTCGGTGCGCTGTTTGGCAGTGGTGGTTTTCTCTATGCGATCTACCTCAACAGCCGGCTGCCCAAGGACGCGGCCCGGGCCACGCAGAGCGCGCTGATCAGTTGCAGCACGGTGGTGCGCCTGTCGCTGTTCATCATTGCGGGGGTCTATGCCGAGCTACCTTTATTGGTGTTGGCGCTGTGCCTGTTGCCGGCGATGGCGTTGGGGCTGTGGATCGGCCGGCGAGTGACGTCGAGACTGTCCCGTGATGCCTTCGTGCGGCTGGTGACCTGGCTGGTGCTGGCCAGTGGCGTTGCCCTGGTCACGCGGTATCTGAGCACTTGACCTGATCGCGTCAGGGATTAAGCTGAGCGGCCGCGTATCTTGTGGCGAGTGGGCATGCCCATGCCGGGGCGCATAGCGGCCCCGGAACTGGCGATGGCGCTGTGGCAGACAGCATGCAGGCGACGGTTTACGTCTGCTTCGCAGCCGAACGCGGCGGTGCGGCGTCCCGACAAGCCCCCTCGCCACAAGGAGCATCACCGCCTTTGCTTCAGGCCGTAGCCGTGAATTCCCAAAGCATGAACTCCCAAAGCATCATCGTCCCGAAAATCTCCACCCTGCCGGTCCACGAGCCGCGTGCCCGGGCGATCCTGCGCTGGCTGGTACGCAAGAACATCGTCGAGGAACAACTGAGCACCTGCGGCCGCAGCGGCAATCGCATGGCCTACGCCATCGCCCCGGGCGCGGCCAATGTGGTCCTGCGTCCGGAAGCGCTGCCGTTCGGCGAACCGATCAACGGCCTGGAGGTCGTCGTCAAGCGCTGCATCTATACTCCGTCCAAGGGCTTTCTCGAAGAGGCCGGTTGTGCCGAATGCCGCCGCGAAGTCGGCGAGGCGCTTTTCGACAGCCTGGAAGAGTGGATGCCGGGGCGGACCGAGAACTTCATCTGCCCGTTGTGTGGGCACGAAGATGACATCAACGGCTTCCTGTTCCTGCAGCCGTGCGCTTTTTCCAACCTGGGATTTATCTTCAATAACTGGCTCGAAGCCGGCTTCACGCAGGCGTTTCTCGACGAGTTCGCCGATTGGCTGGATCAGCCCGTCGCCTGGGTGCAGGTCGAGCTGTAAATAGGCCAAGGTTTACATTGAGCCGGGGCCCTAGTATGAGTATAATGGCGCGCTTCCATTTTCCCGCCCGGGAGCCCCCGCGATGCTGCGTATCAGCCAAGAAGCCCTGACTTTCGACGACATTCTCCTTGTGCCCGGTTATTCCGAGGTGCTTCCCAACGAAGTCAGTCTCAAAACCCGTCTTACCCGTGGCATCGAGCTGAATATTCCGCTGGTTTCCGCTGCCATGGACACCGTGACCGAAGCTCGCCTGGCCATTGCCATGGCCCAGGAAGGCGGTATCGGTATCATCCACAAGAACATGACCATCGAGCAGCAGGCTGCCGAAGTGCGCAAGGTCAAGAAGTTCGAAGCCGGTGTCGTCAAGGACCCGATCACCATCGAGGCCGACGCCTCGGTTCGTGACCTGCTCGAACTGACCCGCATGCACAACATCTCCGGCGTGCCAGTACTGCACGATGGTGACCTGGTGGGCATCGTCACTTCCCGTGACGTGCGTTTCGAAACCCGCCTGGATGTCCCGGTTCGCGAAGTGATGACGCCGAAAGAGCGTCTGGTCACTGTTCGCGAAGGTGCCGACAAGGCTGAAGTCCGCGCGCTGCTGCACAAGCACCGCCTGGAAAAAGTCCTGATTGTCGACGACAAGTTCGCCCTCAAGGGCATGATGACCGTCAAGGACATCGAGAAATCCAAGGCCTACCCGCTGGCCAGCAAGGACGACCAGGGTCGTCTGCGCGTGGGTGCCGCGGTCGGTACCGGCAAGGACACCGGTGATCGCGTTACCGCGCTGGTCAACGCCGGCGTCGACGTGGTGGTGGTCGACACTGCCCACGGTCACTCCAAGGGTGTGATCGACCGCGTTCGCTGGGTCAAGGAAACCTTCCCGCAAGTGCAGGTGATCGGCGGCAACATCGCCACCGGCGCTGCTGCCAAGGCCCTGGCCGAGGCGGGCGCGGATGCGGTCAAGGTCGGTATCGGCCCTGGCTCGATCTGCACCACCCGTATCGTCGCCGGTGTCGGCGTGCCGCAAATCAGCGCCATCGCCAACGTCGCCGCCGCCCTTGAAGGCACTGGCGTGCCGTTGATCGCCGACGGCGGCATCCGTTTCTCCGGTGACCTGTCCAAGGCTATCGTGGCCGGTGCCTCCTGCGTGATGATGGGCTCGATGTTCGCCGGTACCGAAGAAGCGCCGGGCGAAATCGAACTGTTCCAGGGCCGTTCCTACAAGGCCTACCGCGGCATGGGTTCGCTGGGTGCGATGGCGCAGTCCCAGGGCTCCTCCGACCGCTACTTCCAGGACTCCTCCGCGGGTGCCGAGAAGCTGGTGCCGGAAGGTATCGAAGGTCGCGTACCGTACAAGGGCACCCTGACCGCCATCGTTCACCAACTGATGGGCGGCCTGCGTTCCTCGATGGGCTACACCGGCAGCGCCAACATCGAAGAAATGCGCACCAAGCCTGAGTTCGTGCGTATCACCGGTGCCGGCATGGCCGAATCTCACGTCCACGACGTGCAGATCACCAAGGAAGCTCCAAACTATCGCGTAGGTTGATAGTGATCGCCGCCAGGCGCTGGCCTGGCGGCGATTGACGAATTTTGAACCGGGGCTGTTGATGACAGCCCCGTGTTGTTTCTGATTTCACAGACGAGAATGAGCCATGGCCCTCGACATTCACGCCCACCGCATCCTGATCCTCGACTTCGGTTCCCAGTACACCCAACTGATCGCCCGCCGCGTGCGTGAGATCGGCGTGTACTGCGAACTGCATCCGTTCGACATGGACGACGAAGCGATTCGCGAATTCGCTCCCAAAGGCGTCATCCTCGCCGGCGGCCCCGAGTCGGTACACGAAGCCAACAGCCCGCGCTGCCCACAGGCCGTGTTCGACCTGGGCGTACCGGTCTTCGGTATCTGCTACGGCATGCAGACCATGGCCGAGCAGATGGGCGGCAAGGTCGAGGGTTCGGAACTGCGTGAGTTCGGTTATGCCCGCGTCGACGTGGTCGGCAAGAGCCGCCTGCTCGATGGCATCGAAGACCACGTCGATGCCGACGGCCTGTTCGGTCTCGACGTGTGGATGAGCCACGGTGACAAGGTCACCCGGATGCCGGAAGACTTCCACATCCTGGCCAGCACCCCGAGCTGCCCGATTGCCGGCATGTTCAACGACGACCTGCGTTACTACGGCGTGCAGTTCCACCCGGAAGTGACCCACACCAAGCAGGGCGGTCGCATCCTGTCGCGCTTCATCCTCGACATCTGCGGTTGCGAAGCGCTGTGGACGCCGTCGCACATCGCCGACGACGCCATTGCCCAGATCCGTGCCCAGGTCGGTACCGACAACGTCCTGCTCGGCCTGTCCGGCGGTGTCGACTCCTCGGTGGTTGCGGCGCTGCTGCACAAGGCCATCGGCGACCAGCTGACCTGCGTCTTCGTCGACAACGGCCTGTTGCGCCTGCACGAAGGTGACCAGGTAATGGCCATGTTCGCCGAGAACATGGGCGTCAAGGTGATCCGTGCCAACGCCGAAGACCAGTTCCTCGGCAACCTGGCCGGCGAAGCCGACCCGGAGAAGAAGCGCAAGATCATCGGTCGTACCTTCATCGACGTGTTCGATGCCGAGTCCTGCAAGCTGAACAACATCAAGTACCTGGCCCAGGGCACCATCTACCCGGACGTGATCGAGTCGGCTGGCGCCAAGAGCGGCAAGGCCCACGTGATCAAGTCCCACCACAACGTCGGTGGCCTGCCGGAAGAGATGAACCTCAAACTGGTCGAGCCGTTGCGCGAGCTGTTCAAGGATGAGGTTCGTCGCCTTGGCCTGGAACTCGGCCTGCCGTACGACATGGTCTACCGTCACCCATTCCCGGGCCCGGGCCTGGGTGTGCGGATCCTTGGCGAAGTGAAGAAGGAATACGCCGACCTGCTGCGTCGCGCCGACCACATCTTCATCGAGGAACTGCGCAAGGCCGACTGGTACCACAAGGTCAGCCAGGCCTTCGTGGTGTTCCAGCCGGTGAAATCGGTCGGCGTGGTCGGTGATGGCCGTCGCTACGCCTGGGTCGTTGCCCTGCGTGCCGTGGAAACCATCGACTTCATGACCGCACGGTGGGCGCACCTGCCGTACGAGCTGCTGGAAACCGTCAGCGGCCGGATCATCAACGAGATCGAGGGTATTTCCCGCGTGACCTATGATGTGTCGAGCAAGCCGCCGGCGACCATCGAGTGGGAATGATCCCGCGTCCGGCACTGCCCGGTACGATCTAGCGAAAAATGCCCTGGAGCCCGCATGATTGCGGGCTTTTGGCTTGTTGGGACTGGAAAATTTGAGCAGTATCCTACGTCACCAGGCACTATGTTTGTGTGGCATGGTATGAGGTACCGACTGCATTCGAAGCCATGCAAAAAACGGTATGGCAAAGCTGACGTTGATGACGGCCTAACAAAAATCGATGAGGATTTCCGGGGGGGCAAAAGTGCATAGGTCTGCTATGCACCTGGGGGGCGATGGCTCAGTGCGTTCTGCCTCTTCGTGTGCTACCTTGTGAGCAGAAATTGATCAAACCGTTTGGGGTACTCAAGCCATGAACCACAAGCTGAATAGCTATGGCGTATCCATAGTAGACAGACCTAAAATTAAAGCCACCAAGAAGCTGGACTTGGGTGGCGATCTGGGTAAGCAGATCGTTTATTCAGAAACTAAGCTCGTTCTCAGAACTCATAAGAAGACTTTTCAGAAGCTGGCTGACATGTAATGGAGTTGATCTTCTTTCCATTTGAACGTGTCATTGAGATAAACACTCACATCTTGACTACCGAGCCCGGCATGAGGGGGCCGGTAAATATTCCTACCTTACAAGGCGCGCTGGCTCGAATCGACAACTCGATCGCTTATACTGGCCTCGATGATGTATTTGAAATTGCCGCCAAGTACACTGCCAGTATCGCTCGAGGCCACGCACTGCCTGATGCTAACAAGCGCACCGGGCTTGCTGTCGGCTTGGAGTACCTTTCGCTCAATGATTATGAAATTACCCTAGACAATGATCTGCTAGCGGATGCCGTTAGGGATTTGGTTACCGGCGATATCAACGAGTATGATTTCGCTGATATTCTCTATTCCTGTTTCAGCGCCTCTCAAAATCAGGCTTAGTACTTAGAGGGCTTGCATGGCTATCTCATGTGTCATTGGATCGCGGTGACCTGGGAGAAAGCGTGCACTGCTGTCTGTTGGCCGCCTGCAGATCTACTAGATTACCTCGTCGATGGACCGCGATGAACATCTGGCTTAATCACGCCATTTTTCCTCCATACCTCAAGCCAAAGCCAGTCAGTCAAACTGACAGGATTGTATTCAGACTCAGCTACAGCTTTACCTGGTTGCACAGGAAAAGGCGCGTTCCGAAACAATTGCACTCATTATTCCGTTCGCGTAGCGAGCCTACGCGCGTTTACAGTCTGAGCTTCGCTGCTGTAGTGGTCTACTAACCCCGGACACCTTTTTAGGCGAGAATGATCGCCATACAGAGGTGTTCGATGAGCAGACAACGACGTACTTTCACCCCCGCCTTCAAGCGTGAGGCTGCCAGCCTGGTGCTCGATCAAGGCTACAGTTGCCCCGAGGCCGCCAGATCCCTCGACGTGGGTGAGAGCTTGTTGCGTCGCTGGGTCGCCCAGTTGCAACTGGAGCGCGGCGGCATTACCCCCACTGCCAAGGCGCTCACGCCGGAGCAGCAGACGATCCAGGAGCTTCAGGCCCGCATCAACCGGCTGGAGCTTGAGAAGAAAATCTTAAAGGAGGCCACTGCGCTCTTGATGGCCGAGGAACACGGGCGCAGACGTTGAAGTCGATTCGGCAGTTGGCAAGACACTACCCTGTTCAACTGTTGTGTTCGGTCTTCGAACTGCCCCGATCTTGTTACTACGCCCATCTGGCCCGGCGCCGTCGTATCGATGTGCGCCGAGTGAGCCTGCGCAGCCGCGTCAACGAGCTGTTCAGTCAAAGCCGTAGCTCAGCGGGTAGCCGCAGTCTCGTTGCCATGCTCCGGGATGAAGGCGTCGAGGTCGGGCGTTTCAAAGTCAGAAGATTGATGAAGGAGCAGGGTTTGATCAGCAAACAGCCTGGTTCTCATGCCTACAAGAAGGCCACGGTTGAGCGCCCCGACATTCCCAATGTCCTTGATCGGCAGTTCACCGTGGCAGCGCCGAACACGGTCTGGTGCGGTGACATCACCTATATCTGGGCACAGGGTCGATGGAATTACCTGGCCGTTGTATTGGACTTGTTCAGCCGCAGAGTGGTGGGCTGGGCGATGTCGGCCAAGCCTGATGCCGAACTGGTCATCAAGGCGCTCGACAGGGCTTACGAGATGCGTGGCAGACCACGGGGTGTCCTGTTTCACAGCGACCAAGGCAGTCAATATGGCAGCCGTAGTTTTCGCCAGCGGCTCTGGCGCTATCGGATGACCCAAAGCATGAGCCGACGAGGAAATTGTTACGACAATGCCCCCATGGAGCGGCTGTTTCGTAGCCTGAAAACGGAGTGGGTGCCGACGGTGGGTTACATGACGACCGCGTTGGCCGAGCAGGACATCGGCCGCTACCTCATGCAGCGGTACAACTGGATAAGGCCGCATCAGCACAACGGTTTCGTACCGCCGGCGGTGGCGGAAGAAAAACTCAATTCTGTGTCCGGGAATTGTTGACCACTACACATGGCGGACGATAGTGATGTGGGCGAAGCTTCGCTGATCGCAATCGAGTGCGTCTCGGCCGCGCTCAACCATGTCGCTGAATGGCTGGGCCATCGTGACGGTTTGGCGCCTGACCAGTCTTTTGCCGGCGACGATCTGGCAGCAAGACTGGCACCGTCCGGGCTCGATCATTGGCTTGCGTTGTTCGGGCGCGATCTCGCGGCGAGCTATGGCGAAGATGGCGCGATCGACCTTGCGGTCGTGATTACGCTTAGTCGCCATGTGGAACGCCTGTTCTGGAGCCTTGGCATCTATTGCTGGCCCGAGGGCGAAAACGTCCGCTGTGTCGTATCCGATCGGCCGCTGGCGCCGCTTTTGCTACCGGGGATCGATATACTCGCAGATGTTCCAACGGTCGCTCCCGCGCCCCCCAATTTTCAGCTGCCCGATAATGGCGAGAGTGGGCTGCAATGACCGATGTGGAATGTCTGGTTTCTCCGGCGCATCTCCCAGAATGTGTCGGTCGGCTAGGCCCCAGACCCAGCCATACTCCCACCGTCCGTTTGTGATAGTGGCGAATCGTTGTTGTGCGGCGAAAACCATTGCCTACGGGCCTCCAGCTCGAAGCATGGTATAAATCATGGTGTTCTATATCATAAATTTTGTAAGCTTATGATAAATATCAGTTTTTATGGTTATAAATAATAGAGTGGGAATGATCCCTGCCTGATTCAGGCGAAAAGCGTTAAAGCAATGGCGGTCGATGCCTCGGTGTCGACCGCCGTTGTCGTTTCTGGCTGTAGGAAAGTTCGTTGCTCTTAACCATCGCAATAACCTGCAAACGCACCGGTCTTCTTGCGTTTTCGACACCGTGGCTCTCATCAGCTGCAGGGACTGAGTTAACTGCCCCGTATCCGCAACACCGCCGGCCCCGTCAGCACAATCCGCACCAGATCGGCCTGGCGGGTCGTGCCCACCCGGGCGGCAGCGGCCTTGAACTGGGCCCTGACGGTGTGCAGTGACAGATGCTGGCGCTCGGCGTATTCCTGCGGGCTCAGGCCGTTGACCAGTGCCTCGGTCAAGCGTGCTTCGGCCGGGGTCATGCCATACAGGTCACGCAGGAGCTGAACCAGCGAGCCAATGCAAGCTGATGGGTTGCTGATAAACACTACCCCGGCACTGCCCTCCCCAAACGGTGACTCCCAGCGCGGCAGTGGCGTGATCACCAGGTCCAACTGGCCACCATCGACGCCCTGCAGGCGTAACGCCCCCCCGGCATCGCCCAGGCGGTCCTTGCCGGTTTGCACGACACCGTGCAGGTACTTTTGCAGGCGTGAGTCCTGCGCGGCATGGCTGGCGCGAATGCTGCCCTGGGCGCCAAGCTGCAGGAGCCCGGAACGGTTTGCCAGGTCGTGCGCCAAGGTGTTGGCATGCAGGACCTTCGCCTGTTCGTCGATCAGCACCACGCCAAAGGGGCTGGTCTCGAGTACGCCGATGGAGGTCTGTGCCAGCGCGTCCAGACGATGCAGGCGTCGGTGCAGGGCAAAGGCCGCCTGCAGATGCGGCATCAGCGCCTGGATGATCCGGGTTTCCTGTGGGCTGTAGCCACCGGCGCGCTCCGAGCGCAGCAGGGTGACATTGAGTGAGCGGTCTTCGCGTTTTTCGACAATGGCTGCCGACGAGTAGAAAAAATCCTGGTGACGCAGCCAGTCGTTGTAGTACTCCGAGCGCTTGAGTTGATCGTCCGGATAGAGGCTCGAGGAGGTCACCACTCGTCCCGCCTGATGTTGCAAGGGGTCATCCATCCAGACATTTCGCTCGGCGTAGTAGTCGGCAAAGCTGCCCAGTGCCACCGGGTCGATCCCGCGTACGCTGGAGATGATGCCCGAGGAACCGTCGATGTCTGCGCTGTTGTCGCTGAAATCATGGGCCCAGATGATCGCTGCGTGTGAGCGCAAGTGCCCGGCGAAGCCAGCGAGGAAGTTGTCCCAGCGCCGGCTGTCCAATGCCGCTTCATAGATGCTGCCAATCAGGTCCCCCAATCCTTCAGGTGCCGATTGAGCCATAGGTCGTTCCTCAGGCCGTGACGGTGATATCTATTAGCCACTTTAGCCAATTTTGGGGATGCGCGTCTGTGACGGCCTAGCTAAAAATCAGCGACAAAAATCGGCCGATCCACGTCAGTTCAAGGATGTACCCATGACGCCTCTTTTCTTGCGCAAGGATTTGTTCGTTCGCGGATCGCATCCGGCTACCAAACGACTGCTCATGACCTGCACCTGGCTGTTGTTGTGTGCGCTGCAACTGCCTTCGGTGAGCGCTGCGGCCGGTCTGTCTGGCGAACTGGATAATCTCGACAGGGCCGAGTTCAACGAAGCGATTGCCCAGGCCCGGGAGTGTCTGGCGGCACAGGATCGGGTCTGCGCCGAGCAGCAACTGGCAATTGCCAAGCGGCGTGCCGACAGCAGTAGCGACAAGTTGCTGGTGGAGCGGCTGAGAAAAAGTGCCCAGGACAGCACGGCGGCGCTGCGTGAACAACAGGCGCAGGATGAGGACACGGTGCGCTGGGCCCAGGAACAGCGGCGCTTGCAGGTCGTTCAGGCCCGTGCCGACCAGGACGCCGCTGCCGCTGAGGATCAGCCGATCAGTACGGCTGATGCCATTCGCAGTGCAGGCGCACAGATGAATCGGACACTGGCCAACCAGTTGGCCGAGAAGCAGGCCGAACGCGAACGCATCGCCCGGATCGAGCGTCAGCAAAGCCGGGCCCGTGATCAGCAACAGGCCCAGTTACAACAACCGACCCAGGTGCCGCAACGTCCGACCTCGGTGCGCCAGCCGCAGAGCTTCGACCAGGCGCAAGGCCAACGTCCGACTCAAGTGGTGGCGCAAACCGCTCCTGCACCCCAGCCTGCGCCGAAGAAACCGAGCAAGCCAGCCGCCGAGACCACGCCCCAGCCCGAGGCCCTGGCGTTCTGCTGGGAGAACAAGCATGGTCGCTGGACCTGTGACGGGCCGGGCGACGAAACCTCCATCGCCGAAAAGGACCGGGCGGCCCAGTTGTCGCTGGTGAGTTGCAGGCAGCCATCCCTGCTGCTGAACAGCAGCATCACCCTGACCAGCACTCGGGTCAGCAAGCGCGGCAGTGTCAATGGCTGGCTGTTTCGCTGCGGCACTCGCCTGCAGCCAGGCGATACCGGCCATGCGACCTGGAACCGCGATATTCGCCGTTTCTGGACCGGCATCCCAGGTTGAGCCGATCGAACATCCCTGCCACTTCAGGACATCACCCGCATGAAAATCAACACGTCCCTGCTGTTTACCTCGCTGTGCCTGCTTGGCATGTCCAACGCCCAGGCCGCGACCAGCGACACCGCGACCTTGCGTATCAGTTGTGAAGACGAGAGCGACAGTCCGCAGGTCTACATCAACAACCAGTTCAAGGGCGAATGTTCGCTGGATGTGCAGGTGCGCGCCGGTACCGTGCAAATACGCGTGGTGGATGCGCGCAAGCGGGTCTTCGAAAAGACGTTGCGCGTTGCGGGCGGGACCAGCAAGCGGATCGATGTCGACCTGGGCGTGGAAGAGCGGGCGGCGGCCGAGCAGGCGGCCAAGGCTGAGCATGAGGCCGCCTGGAGAAAGGCGAGTGCGCGGTGGTGGCAGATGCCGGCCGACCGTGACTATTCGTGCCGCGACCTGAAGGCACGTGTCACCTCGCGCATTCGCAATGTGCAGGACTTCTCCTGCAATTGCGAGATCAGCCAGGTACAACATCCGGCATGGAAACGGTATGACCAGACCGAGTGTAAGGCCACGTTCCAGGCCAATCTGGTGGAGAACAACACTCGGTCGTTCTATTACGACGACACTCAGAGCAACAAGTACAGTTTCAGTATCGGTAATGAATGATGCCAACGACCGCCATGTTTCCTGGTTGGCGCAAGCCCAGGTGAGGTTGAGCGGCACTGCACCACTTTTCCGTTGGTCAGGACTGTCATTTCTGACAGTAGTGTTTTGACCTGTGTTCTTCTAGCGTCCCGTTCAACAGACAGGCTGTGTACGAGTCCCATCAATGGGGCTGTGCAGTCGCAGATGCCAGGTTCACCGGGAGGCTGGATCATGGGCGAAGGTATGGCGTTGACGCAGAGTCGGGGAGGGCTTGCCGTGAAGATCGCGGCAGCACTGGGGTGGTTTGCATTGCTCCTGCAACTCTACCTGATCCTGGCTTCGCGCTGGCAGGCTGGTAAGAGCCTGCCGGGAGCGCTGGATATCTTCCATCGTTGTCGGGCTGGCGTACAACCTGCTGCTGCGCAATACGTGGAATCCACAGGGCCTGCAATGGGTCGCTGATGAACTGCTGCATGACGTGATGCCGGTGCTGTTCGTGATCTATTGGTGGTTCTGCGTGCCCAAGGGCACCTTGCAGTGGCGGGATGCCTGGCCGTGGTCGATCTATCCAGCGGTCTACTTCGTTTTCGCCCTGGTGCGTGGCAGCCTGGTCGACTCGTATCCCTATCCCTTCATCGACGTGAATCAGTTGGGGTATTCACAGGTACTGGTCAACGCGCTGCTGGTGCTGGTGGGATTCGTGCTGGTATCGCTGCTGGTCATTGCCGTGGATCGGTGGCGCGGCAGGCGCTGAGCTTGTGGGAAAACGGCGTTCAGCATCAGCTGGGAATCATGCTGGCGCCCAGTTGCCTTCGGTTCATGCTGTAGGGAAATTTCCTGCTGTTACTCTCCGAAATACCCCGAAAACACATTGATCCATCCGTTTTTTTTCCTCTCCCTACACTCACGAAGCCAGCGCAGATTGACGCGCTGGTGGCGTCATTTTTTGTCGATAAGCTGGCTTGGTTGTCAGTTGACAACTTTTTCTTCGAGGGAGAGACTGGAGGCTATGGATGGCTAGGACAAGGCACCCGATCAAGGAGATCGAGGAGGCTCTGCGACACGCGGAGGAACAGGGGTGGCGAATCAGTGTGGGAGGCTCGCATGTCTGGGGAAAGATATATTGCCCGTTCAACAGCCAGCAGTGCCGTTGTCAGGATCACTGCATCAGTAGTGTCTTCAGCACGCCACGCAATGCCTTCAGCCACGCCCGCAGGCTGCGTCAGGTGGTGGATGGCTCTGTCATGAACCGTGGCGTTGGCGCTTCCCACAGCACGTCACTCAGGGAGTAGAACCGTGGAATATGAATTCACATTGAGGTATCAGCTTTCGGATCACAACAACGATCAGGATGTACTGATCGAGCGCCTGTACGAATGTGGCTGTGATGATTCGCTGATCGGCAGCGGAGTTCCAGGTCGGTTGGCCCTGGCGTTTTCCCGGGACGCCACAAGCGCCATCCTGGCGCTGCTCAGCGCCTTGCAGGACGTCAAGCGCGCCATTCCCGATGCACGGCTGATCGAAGTGGTGCCGGACCTGGTGGGGCTAACCGATATCGCCGATATTGCCGGGGTTTCCCGACAGAACATCCGCAAGCTCATGCTCAACCACTCGAATACCTTTCCATTGGCGGTCCACGAAGGCAGTCCATCGGTCTGGCATCTGGCGCAGGTGCTGGAATGGCTGGATGGCCGGGGTTATGAACTGCAGCCCCGCTTGCTTGAGACTGCACAGGCAGCCCAGCAGGTGAACCTCACCAAGGCCACCAGCAAGCTCGGTTCGGTGAACCCCGAGTTGCTGGCGCTGATTCAATGAGTTGCCGGATGGCAGCGCCTCAGCGCCGCGCCACATCCGAAAAGTAGAACTTGTCCAGGGTGTGCCGCGACTCGGTGTACTCGAACTGCCGGCCGTCCTGCAGGAAGGTCTGGTTCTTCACCACGATCACGTGGCTGGCGCCGTCCAGGTCCAGGTGCTGCTGGTCGTCCTTGCTGCAGCGCACGGCTTCGATGGTGCGCTGGGCAAAGCTGATGTTCAGTTGCAGGGTCTGTTCGATATAGGCGTAGATCGAGTGCTCGGCGATCTCGCGGGTCAGGCCGGGGATGAGGTCGGCGATGAAGTGGTTGATGTCGAGAATGATCCGCTTGCCGTCGATGTGGCGCACTCGCTTGATGCAGATCACCGTGCTTCCCGGCTCGCCCTTCAGGCGATCTTGCAGGAAACCTTCCAGCGGTACTTCACTGAACGCCACGACTTCCGTGCCGATGTTGTTGCCCAGGCTCGAATGGGCTTCCTGGAAGGTCACGATGCCGCCGAGCTGGAACTCGATCGGGCTGCGTGACAGCACGAAAGTGCCCTTGCCGTGGATCTTCTGGGCGAACCCCCGTTCCTGCAACTGCTCGATGGCCTTGCGCACGGTGCCGCGGCTGGCCTGGTAGCTATCCATCAGCTCGGTTTCCGAAGGGAGTCGGGCGCCTTTTTCCAATTGCTCGGTGGTGATGCTGGCAAGCAGATCGCTATAGATCTGGTTGTATTTGCTCATGGTGTTCGCTCTGAATCGGAAATCGCCCGGTAACAGCGTAGCGGACGGGGTGTCCCAAGGAATGGAACCTTAAGGGCAGGTCGGCCCTTTGTCCATTTGTCGGATCTTTTACCAATAAACGCTCAACTCGTCTGTACGAGTTGTTGCTTTAACTCGTACAGACGAGTATTTTCGCCCATGTGCTGCGACAACCTCAAATAACAATCAGCGCGGAAGAGAAACCATGAGTCACGATTATCCGAATATCGCCCGCGAGCTGCTGCAAAGTCTCGGCGGTGCCGAAAACCTCGAACAGGCCGCACATTGTGTTACCCGCCTGCGGCTGGCGCTCAAGGACCCGAACAAGGTCGACAAGAGCGCCCTGGCGGCGGTCGACCTGGTCAAGGGCTCGTTCTTCACCGGGGGCCTGTTCCAGATCGTTATCGGCCCAGGCGAAGTGGAGCGGGTCTACGCCGCGTTGCGCGAGGTCACCGGCCTGGCGGCATCGACCATCGCCGACGTGAAGAAGGCCGGCGTCGACAAGAGCAACGCCATGCAACGCCTGGTGCGGGTGTTCTCCGATGTGTTCATGCCGATCCTGCCTGCCCTGATCATTGCCGGCCTGCTGATGGGGGTGAACAACCTCATGGGCGCCAAGGGCATGTTCGTCGATGGTCAGACGCTGCTCGAGGCCTATCCCTCGCTGGATGGGCTGTGGAGCCTGATCAATCTCATGGCCAACACCTCCTTCGTGTTCCTGCCGGCGCTGGTCGGCTGGTCGGCGGCCAAGCGCTTCGGCGGCAGCGAAATCCTCGGTATCGTTCTCGGCCTGATGCTGGTCCATCCCGACCTGCTCAATGCCTGGAACTACGGCAAGGCGGTCGCCGGCCTCGACGGCCAGAGCCTGCCGTACTTCGATATCTTCGGCTGGTTCCGGATCGAGAAGGTCGGGTACCAGGGGCAGATCCTGCCGATTCTCATGGCGGCGTATGTCATGAGCGTGATCGAGAAATGGCTGCGCGCTCGGGTGCCGAATGCGATCCAACTGCTGGTGGTACCGATCACTACCATCGTCGTCACCGGTGTCTTGGCCCTGGCGATCATCGGCCCGGTCACCCGGCACCTGGGCATCCTGATCACGCAAGGCATGGTCTGGTTGTTCGACGTGGCCCCGGCTATCGGCGGTGCGGTGTTCGGCCTGCTGTATGCGCCGCTGGTGATCACCGGCATGCACCACATGTTCCTCGCCGTGGACCTGCAGTTGATCTCTGGCCATGGCGGTACCTTCATCTGGCCGATGATCGTGATGTCCAACCTGGCCCAGGGCAGCGCGGCCCTCGCGGTGTTCTACATGAGCCGCAACGCACGGGATCGCAGCATGGCCTCGACTTCGGCGATTTCTGCCTATTTCGGAATCACCGAGCCGGCGATGTTCGGCGTCAACCTGCGTTGCAAGTTCCCGTTCTATGCCGCGCTGGTCGGCTCGGCTCTCGCCTGCGTGTTCCTGTCGCTGAACAAGGTGCTGGCCTCGGCCATCGGTGTTGGCGGGCTGCCGGGATTCATCTCGATCGTTCCGCATTCCATTCCGGTGTTCATCGCCGGCATGGCGGTCGCGATGCTCGTGCCCTTTGCGCTCACCTGTGCGCTGAGCCTGAAGATCGTGCGCCCAGGCTATCGCGTCGCCTGAAATCGACGCTACCGAATAGAAGGGAATTTTCATGCAAGACTGGCAACGCTCGGTGATCTACCAGATCTATCCGAAGAGCTTCCACAGCCATGCAGGCCTGGCCACCGGCGACCTGCTGGGGGTGGTCGACAAGCTCGACTACCTGGAGTGGCTGGGCGTCGACTGCCTGTGGATCACGCCGTTCCTGCGCTCGCCGCAGCGTGACAATGGCTATGACATCAGCGATTACTACGCCATCGACCCGAGCTACGGCACCATGGCCGATTGCGAATTGCTGATCGCCGAGGCCGGCAGGCGCGGGATCCGCTTGATGCTCGACATCGTGGTCAACCACACCTCCATTGAGCACACCTGGTTCCAACAGGCCCGCAGCAGCCTGGACAACCCGTACCGCGACTTCTACATCTGGCGCGACCAGCCGAACAACTGGCAGTCGAAGTTCGGTGGCAACGCCTGGGAATACGAGGCACAAACCGGCCAGTACTACCTGCACCTGTTCGACCACACCCAGGCCGACCTGAACTGGGATAACCCCAAGGTGCGCGAAGAAGTCTTCCGAATGATGCGCTTCTGGCGCGACAAGGGCGTGGGCGGTTTCCGGCTGGACGTGATCAACCTGATCTCCAAGCCCAAGGATTTTCCCGAGGACGCCACCGATGGCCGGCGCTTTTACACCGACGGGCCGAACGTGCACCAGTACCTGCAGGAAATGCACCGCGAGGTGTTTGCCGGCCATGACCTGGTCAATGTCGGCGAGATGTCCTCCACCAGCCTGGAGCACTGCATTCGCTATTCGCGCCCGGAGTCCCGGGAACTGTCGATGACCTTCAATTTCCACCACCTGAAGGTCGATTACCCGAACATGGAAAAATGGGTGCGGGCCGACTTCGACTTTCTCGAACTCAAGCGCATCCTTTCCGATTGGCAACTCGGCATGCAGGCCGGCGGTGGTTGGAACGCGTTGTTCTGGTGTAACCATGACCAGCCCCGGGTGGTTTCGCGTTTTGGTGACGACGGCGAGTACCGCGTGCGCTCGGCCAAGATGCTTGCCACCGCGCTGCACTTTCTCCAGGGCACACCCTACATCTACCAGGGCGAAGAACTGGGCATGACCAACCCGGGGTTCGAGCACATCGACCAGTATCGCGACGTCGAGACCTTGAATATCCACCGTATCCAACGCGAGGCAGGGCAGTCGCAGGAGCAGAGCATGGCGGCGATCATGCAGAAGTCCCGCGACAACGGTCGTACGCCGATGCAGTGGAATGCCGGGCCGAATGCCGGTTTCAGTTCGGCGCAACCGTGGATCGACTTACCGGCGAATGCCACCTGGATCAATGTCGAGCAGCAGCTCGAAGACTCGGATTCGGTGCTGCATCACTACCGTCGCCTGGTGGCGTTGCGGCGCAGCGAAGCGCTGATGGTCGAAGGCACCTATCGCCAATTGCTGCCCGAGCATCCGCAGGTTTGGGCCTATGTGCGTGAAGGCGATGGCGAACGCCTGCTGGTGATCAACAACTTCTATGCCGATCGCTGCGAGATAACCCTGCCTCAGGGCGTTTTCGAACCTGGGCAGCAGCAGCGCCTTCTGATCAGCAATTACTCGGACTGTCCGGTCAGAAATAGGGAACTTTTCCTGCGTCCCTATGAGTCTTTTGTTCTTTGTCTTTCAGAAAAATAGGAAAAGTCATTCAGCGAGTGCAGCTTGCAGTCCGTCGCGCCTCGGCGTTACGCGGCTGAAAATCGAACACGGAACTCAACAATAAAAACAAAACGAGAACAGCGGAGTGGTTCATGAAGACGATTAGTAGAAGTCTGCTGGTGTCCTGTGTCTGCCTGGGCTTGCCGTTTCCGGCCGATGCCCTGGAGTTCGCCGGATACCTGCGCAGTGGCATCGGTGGCTCGACCAAGGGCGGTACGCAGAGCTGTTTCCAGTTGCCGGGGGCACCGTCCAAGTACCGTTTGGGCAACGAATGTGAACAGTACGCCGAACTGGAGTTGCGTCAGGATTTGCTGACCCTCGATGATGGCTCCGTGTTCAGCGTCGATGCCATGGCCTCTCTGTACAACCGCTATGGGCGCAACCTGAGCTTCGATGGCGAGAACGGTGCGGCACGCATGCCGCAGATGTATGCCCAGTGGTCCAAGCTGCCGTCGCTCAATGGTGGTTCGGTATGGGCCGGGCGGCGCTACTACAAACGTAACGACATCCATATTTCCGACTTCTACTACTGGAACCAGAGCGCCACCGGCGGCGGTATCGAGGACGTGCTGATCGGCGACCTCAAGTACAGCTACGCTTTCTCGCGCAAGGACAACCTGTACCAGAAGGACTACATCAACCGGCATGACTTCAACGTCGCCGGTTTCAAGACCAATACCGATGGTGAGCTGGAATTCGGCTTCAGCTACATCGATGCGCCCCGGCGCAACGACACCCACCAGGGTTGGGCGATCACTGCGCAACACGTGCAGGCGAACTTCCTGGGCGGCAAGAACAAGTTCGCCCTGCAGTACGGCCAAGGGCCGGGCACCGGCCTCGGCTACACCGGCGATCCGCACCTGGGCACCAGCAGCAAGAGCTACCGGGCGGTGGAATTCTTCGACTGGCAACTGACCCCGCGTTTCGGTGGCCAGTTCGAAGCGGTGTACCAGAAAGACATTCGCCCCGATGGCCAGGACCAGAACTGGATCTCCCTGGGCGTGCGCCCGGCGTACGCGATCACCGAGCAGTTCAAGCTGGTGACTGAGCTGGGTCATGACCAGATCGAGGCACCGGGCGGCACCCGCAAGCTCAGCAAGTTCACCTTTGCGCCCACCTGGTCGCCGAAAGGTCCGGATTTCTGGGCACGTCCCGAAGTTCGCCTGTACTACACCTACGCCAGCTGGAACGCGGCGGCACAACGCGCGGCCAACGAGTTGGCGGCCGGTTCCGCGCTGTCCGACAGCGGCGCGTTCGGCAATGCGCTGCATGGTTCCAACTTCGGTGTGCAGGTCGAGTACTGGTGGAAGTAAGTCCATGTCGGTGGGGCATGTGCCTCACCGGCACGTCTGATAACAACGATAAAAGGTGATGTCATGACCACAACCCATTCCCTGGAGCTGCTGGCACCGTTGTCCGGGGTGCTGATGCGGCTGGATCAGGTGCCAGATCCGGTGTTCTCCGGTCGGCTGATCGGCGATGGCGTGTGCATCGATCCGACCTCCAGTGTGCTCCGTGCGCCCATGGCCGGAGTGGTCAGCAACCTCCAGGACAGCGGGCATGCCGTGAGCATCACCGACGAGTATGGCGTCCAGGTGCTGATGCATATCGGTCTGGATACCGTGAACCTGGCAGGCAAGGGTTTTACCGCCAAGGTGGCGCAAGGCGAGCGTGTCGAGGCGGGGCAGGCCTTGATCGAGTTCGATGCCGACTACCTGGCATTGCATGCTCGCAGCCTGTTGACGTTGATGCTGGTGGCCAGTGGCGAGCCCTTCACGTTGCTGGATTCGGTGCAGGGTGTGGTCGACAGCGGCCAGCCATTATTGCAACTGGGTGTATCGGCGCCGGCCAGCGAGCCGTTGCCGCAGGAGCAGGGCGAGGCGTTGTTTTCCAGGATTCTGGTCCTGCCCAATGCCAATGGCCTGCATGCCCGTCCGGCAGCGGTGCTGGCCCAGGCAGCAAAGGGATTTCGCGCCATCCTGCAGTTGCACAGGGGGCCGGCCAGTGCCAATGCGAAATCGCTGGTGGCGATCATGGCCTTGCAGACCGCCCAGGGCGATGCACTGCAGATCAGCGCGGTGGGCGAGGATGCCCAGGCGGCTATCGATGCGCTGGTACCGCTGATTGTCGACGGATGTGGCGAAACCGTCACGGCCGGGGCCGTCGTGGAAACCTTCAGCGTTCCCGAGGAAGCCTCACTGACCTTGCTGCGGGGCGTCTGCGCCTCGCCGGGTGCAGCATTCGGCCGGGTGGTGCAACTGTCCGCGCCGACACTGAATATCCCGGAAGCGGGCACTGGACAGGACCATGAGCGGGCCTTGCTGGACCATGCACTGGAGCGTGCCACCCTGGCATTGCAAGCGCTGCAGGACTGCGCGACGGACAGTATCCAGGTCGGTATCTTCCAGGCCCACCAGGAGTTGCTGGAAGATCCGGAGCTGCTGGAACGGGCTCGTTCGCTGGTGGCGCAGGGCAAGAGCGCTGCCTTTGCCTGGCGTACCTCCACCGATGAAACGGCAGAGCTGTTCCGTCGGCTTGGCAATGAATTGCTCATCGAACGAGCCCTGGACCTGGAGGATGTCGGTCAGCGGGTGCTCCGTTCGATCCTGGGTATCGAGGAACGGGTGACGGAACTGCCGGACGATACCATTCTGATCGCTGACCAGCTCACCCCGTCCCAGACCGCCGGCCTCGATACCCGTCGGGTACTGGGCTTCGCCACGGTCGGCGGTGGTGCCACCAGCCATGTCGCGATTCTCGCGCGGGCTTTCGGCCTGCCGGCATTGTGCGGGCTGCCGGTGCAGGTGCTGGATGTCGCCAATGGCACCCAGGTGCTGCTCGATGCCGATCTCGGCCAGTTGCACCTCAAACCGGAGGAGGCGGACATCCAGCAACTGCTGGTCAAGCGCCAGCAGCAGCGTGAACGGCGCCAGCGCGACAGCGAACTGTCCCATCAACCGGCACTCACTCGCGACGGTCGGCATATCGAGGTGACGGCCAACGTTGCGTCGCTGGAGGAGGTCGAACAGTCCCTCGTCCTCGGGGGAGAAGGTGTTGGCCTGCTGCGCTCGGAGTTTCTCTACCTGGAGCGTGGCCACGCGCCGAGTGTCGACGAGCAGGGCGCGACCTATTCGGCGATTGCCCGGGCCCTCGGGCCGACGCGCAACCTGGTGGTGCGAACCCTGGATGTGGGCGGCGACAAGCCGTTGGCCTATGTGCCGATGGACAGTGAGGCGAACCCGTTCCTTGGCATGCGCGGCATTCGCTTGTGCCTGCAGCGTCCGGAGCTGTTGCGCCAGCAGCTGCGGGCGATCCTGGCCAGTGCTGGGGAAACCCGGTTGCACATCATGTTGCCGATGATTACCCAGCTGTCCGAGTTGCGTGAGGCCCGCCACGTGTTGCTGGAGGAGGCTCGCGCATTGGGCGTTGTCGACCTGCCCAAGCTCGGGATCATGATCGAGGTGCCGGCGGCGGCGTTGATGGCCGATCTGTTCGCGCCCGAAGTGGACTTCTTTTCCATCGGTACCAACGACCTCACCCAGTACACCTTGGCAATGGACCGCGACCATCCGCAACTGGCCAGCCAGGCCGACAGCCTTCACCCGGCGGTGTTGCGACTGGTCGCCGGTACCGTCAAGGCCGCCCATGCCCATGGCAAGTGGGTCGGCGTATGCGGTGCGCTGGCCTCCGAACTGCTGGCGGTGCCGGTGTTGCTCGGGCTGGGGGTGGATGAACTGTCGGTCAGCGTGCCATTGATTCCGTCGATCAAGGCGGCGATCCGTGAGGTCAGCCTGGAGGAGTGCCAGGCCCTGGCGCAGCGCAGTCTCGCCCAGGAAAGTGCGGAGCAGGTGCGTGAGGTCCTGCGTCATCATCAGCAAGCGACGGCCGCCGTGCCGGTCCTGGAGCATTGAACATGTTGGAAACAATTTCCCGGGCGTTCTGGAAGGCGCTCACCCCGGATCTGGTCATGGAGCAGCCCGCGGCGGTTGCTGCACAGCCTGAGGCCACCATGACAAGGACCGAGCTTGCCGCACCGGTACTGGCGGCGTTGGGCGGTGAAGCCAACCTCAAGTCCCACCAGCGGGTGGCGCTGAGCCGGTTGCGTGTCGAACTGCATGACGCCAGTCGGCTTGACCAGACGGCATTACGCAATGCCGGTGTGCCGGGGGTGATGGCCTTGCCCGGTGGTGTGGTTCACTTGCTGGTAGGCCTGGACTGACCGATTGGGATGGGCCCCGTGCTTGCGGCCCATTGCCACTCGCCCTTACCGTTTCCCAACTGCGGGTGTATCGTATTCGCCTTTTGCGAGCTACGGGCTTGCGGCTGATTCGGTGAGGTGGTTGGGTTCATGTCTTTTTCCCGTCGACAAATACTCGGTGGCCTGGTCGGCCTTGCGGTCGTAGGTGTAGGAGCCGGTGGTGCGTCGCGCTATTGGCTGGGAAAGATGGCCGACGCCGAAGCCGGGCATGACTACGAGTTGATCGCCGCGCCACTGGACGTCGAACTCGTGGCGGGGCACAAGACCCCGGCCTGGGCTTTCGGCCCGACGGCGCCGGGGACCGAACTGCGGGTGCGCCAGGGCGAATGGCTGCGGGTACGCTTCATCAACCATCTGCCGGTGGCGACCACCATCCATTGGCATGGCATTCGCCTGCCGCTGGAAATGGATGGCGTGCCATACGTTTCGCAACTACCGGTACTGCCTGGCGAGTATTTCGACTACAAGTTCCGCGTACCGGACGCCGGCAGCTATTGGTATCACCCCCACGTCAGCAGCAGCGAGGAACTGGGTCGCGGACTGGTCGGGCCCCTGATCATCGAAGAGCGCGAACCCACCGGTTTTCGCCATGAGCGAACCCTCAGCCTGAAAAGCTGGCATGTTGATGAAGAGGGCGCCTTCCTGCCGTTCAGCATTCCTCGCGAGGCCGCTCGCGGTGGCACGGCGGGCCGACTGTCGACGATCAACGGCGTGTCGCAGGCAGTGATCGACCTGCCGGCCGGGCAGATCACCCGGGTGCGCCTGCTCAACCTCGACAACACCCTGACCTACCGCATCAATATCCCCGACGCCGAGGCGCAGATCTATGCGCTCGACGGCAACCCGGTCGAGCCGCGCCCCTTGGGCAAGGAATATTGGCTTGGGCCGGGCATGCGCATCTGCCTGGCGATCAAGGCACCCCCGGCAGGCGAGGAGCTGGCCTTGCGCAACGGACCGATCCGACTCGGCACCCTGCGTTCGGTGGCCAACAGCGATGCGCCGAGCCCGTGGCCGCCGGCGCTGCCGCCCAACCCTGTCGCCGAGCCGGACCTGGCCAATGCCGAAAAGCTCAACTTCAATTTCGAGTGGGTGGGTTCGGTTTCGGTGGGCGTCGACAATGGCAAGCCGCCCAGCCTCTGGCAGATCAATGGCAAGGCCTGGGACATCACCGACAAGACCTGCGCCGACCGGCCCATCGCCAAGCTGGAGAAGGGCAAGAGCTACCTCTTCGAATTGAAGAACATGACCCAGTACCAGCACCCGATCCACCTGCATGGCATGAGCTTCAAGGTGCTGGCCTCGAACCGCAAGACGATCATCCCGTATTTCACCGACACCTACCTGCTGGGCAAGAACGAGCGCGCGCGGGTTGCCCTGGTGGCGGATAATCCGGGGGTGTGGATGTTCCATTGTCATGTGATCGACCATATGGAAACCGGCCTGATGGCCGCCATCGAGGTGGCATGATGCGGCAGATTCGTCCCGCGGCGATCATCGATCGCAGCCGCGACCAGGACTTCATGCGCGAGGCGTTGGCCCTGGCAGCCCAGGGTGCGGCGTTGGGTGAGGTGCCGGTGGGCGCGGTGCTGGTCCAGGACGGCGAGATCATCGGGCGCGGCTTCAATTGCCCGATCAGCGGCAGCGATCCGAGTGCCCATGCCGAGATGGTCGCCATCCGCGCGGCGGCCCAGGCGGTGAGCAACTACCGGCTGCCGGGCAGCACCCTCTATGTCACCCTGGAACCGTGCAGCATGTGCGCCGGGCTGATAGTCCATTCGCGGATTGCGCGGGTGGTCTATGGTGCGCTGGAGCCCAAGGCCGGAGTGGTACAGAGCCAGGGGCAGTTCTTCACCCAGGGGTTTCTCAACCACCGCGTGCTGTTCGAGGGCGGGGTGCTTGCCGAGGAGTGTGGAACCCTCCTCAGCGAATTCTTCAAGGCCCGCCGCAGCAAGGCCTGACTGGCCCGGATGGTGAGCAGGTTGGTGTGGCGAGCGGGCTTGCCCGCGCTCGGCTGCAAAGCGGCCGTGAACCAGACGACGCACTCTTCCTGAAGGAACGCATGCTTAGGTTTCAGGGCCGCTGCGCGCCCCAGCGCGGGCGAGCCCGCTCGCCACAACAACCAGCTCCATAGCCTACAAGCCAGTCAACCACACCATCACGCTCACCACAAAAAGGTGCCGCCACAGGCCTACTTGCGCGCGACAATCACCGCGCGCATCGGCGCCGGCAAGCCTTCGATGGTCTTGCCGTGATCGGTCGGGTCGAGGAAGTCGCTCAGGGACTGGTACTTCATCCACTCGGTCGCCCGTTGTTCCTCGACGCTGGTGGTGCTCACGTCCACGCAGCGCACATCGCTGAATCCGGCCCGGCGCAGCCAACGCTCCAGCGCCGGCACCGACGGCAGGAACCAGACGTTGCGCATCTGCGCATAGCGGTCCTCGGGCACCAGCACCTGGTTGACGTCGCCTTCGATCACCAAGGTCTCAAGCACCAGTTCACCGCCCTTGACCAGGCAGTCTTTCAGCGCCAGCAGGTGTTCGATGGGCGAGCGTCGGTGGTAGAACACGCCCATGGAAAATACCGTGTCGAAGCCTTCCAGGTTCGCCGGCAGGTCCTCGAACGGGAAGGGTAGATGCCAGGCCGACTCCTGCGCCAGGTAGCGCTGCACCGCCTGGAACTGGCAGAAGAACAGCCAGTTCGGATCGACGCCGATCACCGTGTCGGCACCGGCGCCGAGCATGCGCCACATGTAGTAACCATTGCCGCAGCCGACATCGAGGATGCGCTTGCCCTTGAGGTCCAGGTGCGGGGCGACTCGCGACCATTTCCAGTCCGAGCGCCACTCGGTGTCGACATGCACGCCGAACAGGTCGAACGGGCCCTTGCGCCACGGGCTCAGCCCCATCAACGCGCTGCGCACCTGGGCGCGGGTCGCGTCGTCGCAATCGTTGTCCAGGGTCAGGCCGTCCAGCAGATCGATCGTTGTCGGTGCCAGCGGCGGCAGGGCGTCGAGCGCACCCTGCCAGCGCTCCAGGTCGCCATGGCCTTTCTCCAGGCGGGTATCGAGCTGGGCTTGCAGGCTGTTGGCCCATTCGGCCAGGGGGGTACGTGCCAGGCGGCTGGCAAGGGGGGACAGATCAATCATGGCAGGGCAATCAACGAGGCAAAGTTAAGACACTGGAACCAGGGCACGACTTTCGAGAAGCCCGCCGCCAGCAGGCGTTCGCGGTGCTCTTCGAGGCTGTCGGGTTTCATCACGTTTTCGATGGCGCTGCGCTTCTGGGCGATTTCCAGTTCGCTGTAGCCATTGGCGCGCTTGAAGGCGACATGCAGGTCGGTGAGCAGCGCATGCTCCTCGCTATCGTTGAAGCGCAGCTTCTCCGAGAGGATCAGCGCACCTCCGGGCAGCAGTGACTGGCGGATACGGCCGAGCAGGGCCAGGCGCTGGTCCGGGGCGATGAACTGCAGGGTGAAGTTCAGTGCCACCACCGAAGCCGGACGGAAGTCCAGGGCGAGGATATCGGCCTCGATCACTTCCACCGGCAACAGCTCCTGGAACATCGAGTCCTGGGCGTTGAGGTATTCACGGCAGCGTTCGACCATCGCCGTGGAGTTGTCCACCGCGATCACCTGGCAACCATCGCTGCGCACGTGCCGGCGCAGCGACTGGGTCACCGCGCCGAGGGAACTGCCGAGGTCGTAGAGCACGCTGCCCGGCTGGGCGAACTGGGCGGCGAGCACGCCAAGGTTCTCGACGATGGTCGGGTAACCGGGAACCGAGCGCTTGATCATGTCCGGGAACACCCGCACCACATCTTCGTTGAAGGCGAAGTCCGGCACTTGGGCCAGGGGCTGGGCGAAAAGGCGGTCGGGTTCTTTGCTCACGGCGATTCCGGCGACAATCAAAAAAGGGTCGGCATTTTAGCCAAGTTGGCGCCGGGATGCGCGGTTTGTCGGATAAAGCGCTGCCATGAACGTCGTCACCTTGAATCGACTACTTCCGGGACGGAACACCTAGTAGCGGTGCCTGCGTACCAAGGTGATACCGTGAAGGTCGAAATCACCCTTGACCCGCAGTTCGTCACCGCTCATCAGGTCGTATGCCAGAATCTCGACCCTGCCCCTGTAGTGATCGGCCTCACGATCAAAATTGACGGTCACCGTGCCGCTATCGGTCACGTACCAGCCGGATGACGAGGCGATGGCGCCCAGCCGGGTGATTTCAGGGTCGACATTGAAGGTATAGGTGCCGTTTTGAACATCAGGCCGCAAGCCGAGCAGGATGGTTCGTACCGGGCTGTTCTCGCTTTCCTGTACGCCACTTATCTCGATGGTGTGGTGCAGTGCCAGATAGATATGGTCTGCGTTGAAGTTTGGAACGCCGTTAACCGTCGCGGTGAAGGTGCCAGTGGGTGCCTTGTAGGTGTTCATCATCCAGTCCCTCAGTCGCCTGCAAACCCGATCGCCTGCAGGATGAGCTTGAGCATATGAGCCGTGGACGCGGATGATCTACTGTCAGAAATGACAGTTTTCTAGACGTTTTCTCGATAGGGGACTGGCTGTATCGACTCTAAGGACCCGACTGATTTCGGCGTTCATGACGAGTGTACTGCTGCACGTTGAGGCGCGACTGAGAACGCCGAGGCTGTGATCCCCCACTGGCCCAGCCAGTAAGTGACGATCAGCAAGTAGGGCGCGGCCTCGAATGCCACCACGAACCGGTTGATCCCGATCAGCGTATCGGAAAACACAAACGATATTGCACCCGCCGCCGCCAGCAGCGCCGAGCGTCTGGGCACGTCGCTGCCCAGGCGGGCGAGGGCCCGCCACAGCATGGCGCTGATCACCAGGGCATAGATCACAACTGGCACCAGCAGTGGGCCCAGGCCGTGGGCGATCAGGATGCTCAACAAGCTTGCACCGGCCACCAGCGCCAGTACCAGGGGTACCAGCGCCGGGCGGCGGCAGTCGCTAAAATAGGCTTTCAGGTAGCTCAGGTGAGCGCACAGGAACGCGCCAAGGCCGAAGATGAAGAGATCGCCTGGCCACGCCAGCAGCACATCGCCCACCAGGGAAAAAATCAGTCCCAGGCTGATCCAGCGTCGGTAATCGGTTGGTGGTGCATCATGCAGCCAGCCCAGCAGTGCCAGCACCGGCAGGGGTTTGACCAACAGGCACAGCAAGGTTGCGTGGGTACTCAGGCCGTAGATGAAAGTTCCCGCGCCCATCAGGGCGAGAATCAGCCAAGGCATGTCAGTTCACCACGATCGGGCAGTCGAAACTTTGCGCCGGCGGGACTTCCGGTTCCCAGGGTTGCTGGTAGGTCAGGCGCAGGCGCCCGGTGCCGCTGGCGAAAGCCTGGAAGCGCCAGGTCGATTGGCCAGCGGCGCCGATCACATCGCTGTTTTCCGGGTTGCGGTAGACCTCCGGGCCAAGGCTTTTCAGCACGCCGCCGGCGGAGTCCTGGATGGCCCAGCGATAACCCGTGGTGGGATTGCTGGGCAGGCTGAGGATCAGGTTTTGCCCGTTCTTGAGTTGCATCGGGCATTCACGCTGGTTTTCCACGCTCACGTTCTGGCGCGGTTGCTGCGCGCAGGCGGTGAGTAGCACAAGGCTTAACGGAAGCAACAGACGAGTCGGGGTCATAGTGTCTCCAATCATTACAGCGATGCTGGAGCATAACCCAAGATGCGGCGGATGCCATCGTGGCCAACGGCCTCGCCGAGGGCGGCGGACCCTCGGCGAAACCGTTCGCCAGCCCGGCGCAGGCGTCAGAACAGTACTTTCGCCACGTCGGTAAAGCGCTTGGCGAAGTGCACGGTCATGCCGTCCTTGAGGTAGTCCGGCAACTCCTCGAAGTGCCCGCGGTTGGCATCCGGCAGGATCAGCTCATGGATCTTCTGCCGCCGTGCCGCGATCACTTTCTCGCGTACGCCACCAATGGGCAGCACATGCCCGGTGAGAGTCAGTTCACCGGTCATCGCCACGCCTTTCTTCGGCGGCTGGTTACGGGCCAGGGACAGTAGGGCACTGGCCATGGTCACCCCGGCACTCGGGCCGTCCTTGGGCGTGGCGCCTTCCGGCACGTGCAGGTGGACGAAGGCTTCGTCGAAGAAGCGTGGGTCGCCACCGAACTGCTTGAGGTGCGAACCGACGTAGCTGTAGGCGATCTCCGCCGACTCCTTCATGACGTCCCCCAACTGCCCGGTCAGCTTGAAGCCGCGATTCAGTGTGTGGATGCGCGTGGCTTCGATCGGCAGGGTGGCGCCGCCCATGCTGGTCCAGGCCAGGCCGGTGATCACCCCGGTACCGCTGAGTACCTGTTCGTTGCGGAACACCGGCATGCCCAGGGAGGCTTCGAGGTCCTTGGGACCGATCTTGATGACGCTATCCGGCGCTTCCAGCAGCTTGACCACGGCCTTGCGCACCAGCTTGCCCAGTTGTTTTTCCAATTGGCGCACACCGGACTCGCGGGCATAGCCGTCGATCACCGTGCGCAGGGCGCTGTCGCTGATCGACAGGCTGGTTTTCCTGACACCGGCCTTTTCCAGTTGCTTGGGCCACAGGTGACGCTTGGCGATCGCCAGTTTTTCCTCGGTGATATAGCCCGACAGGCGAATCACTTCCATACGGTCGAGCAACGGCCCGGGGATCGAGTCCAGGGTGTTGGCGGTGCAGACGAACAGCACTTTCGACAGGTCCAGGCGCAGGTCCAGGTAGTGGTCGAGGAAGTCGACATTCTGCTCTGGATCGAGGGTTTCCAGCAGTGCCGACGCCGGGTCGCCCTGGTAGCTCTGGCCCATCTTGTCGATCTCGTCGAGCATGATCACCGGGTTCATCACCTCGACGTCTTTCAGCGCCTGCACCAGCTTACCCGGTTGGGCGCCGATGTAGGTGCGCCGATGGCCCTTGATCTCGGCCTCGTCGCGCATGCCGCCGACACTGAAGCGATAGAACGGCCGGCCGAGGGATTCGGCGATGGACTTGCCGACGCTGGTCTTGCCCACGCCCGGTGGGCCCACCAGCAGCACGATGGAGCCGCTGATCTCGCCCTTGTAGGCGCCGACGGCAAGGAATTCGAGAATCCGCGACTTGATGTCATCGAGCCCGGCATGGTGCTGGTCGAGCACCTTGCGCGCGTGCTTGAGATCGAGCTTGTCCTCGCCGTACACGCCCCATGGCACCGCGGTGGCCCAGTCCAGGTAATTGCGGGTGACGGCGTATTCCGGCGAGCCGGTTTCGAGGATCGCCAGCTTGCCCATTTCCTCGGTGATGCGCTTTTGCGCGTGGGCCGGCAGGGTCTTGCCTTCCAGGCGCTGTTCGAACTGTTCGATGTCGGCGCTGCGATCGTCCTTGGTCAGGCCCAGCTCCTGTTGGATGACCTTGAGCTGTTCCTTGAGGAAGAACTCGCGCTGGTGCTCGCCGATCTTGCGGTTCACCTCGGCGGAAATCTCTTTCTGCAGGCGCGCCACCTCGACTTCCTTGCGCAGCATCGGCAGGACTTTTTCCATGCGCTTGAGCATCGGCACGCAGTCGAGCACTTCCTGCAACTCGTTGCCGGTGGCCGAGGTGAGGGCGGCGGCGAAGTCGGTCAGCGGCGACGGGTCGTTGGGGCTGAAACGGTTGAGATAGTTCTTCAACTCTTCGCTGTACAGCGGGTTGAGCGGCAGCAGCTCCTTGATCGCATTGATCAGCGCCATGCCGTAGGCCTTCACCTCGTCGGTCGGCTCGCTGGGCTGGTGCGGGTATTCGAGTTCCACCAGGTAGGGCGGGCGATGGTGCTTGAGCCAGGTGCGGATGCGCACGCGGGTCAGGCCCTGGGCGACGAACTGCAGCTTGCCGCTCTCGCGGCTGGCATGGTGGACCTTCACCAGGGTGCCGTACTCCGGCAGGCTGTTGGTGTCGAAGTGCCGGGTGTCTTCGGTCGGGGTGTCGACGAAGAACAGTGCCAGGGAATGATGGTCGGATTTGCTCACCAGTTCCAGGGTTTCCGCCCAGGGTTCTTCGTTGACGATGACCGGCAAAACCTGGGCCGGGAAGAACGGACGGTTGTGGATCGGGATGATGTAGACGGTGTCCGGCAGGTTCTGTCCGGGCAGCGCCAGGCTGGTACCGGAGTACTCATGCGGGGCCTGGGCCGCGTCGTCGCGCTCTGGCGCGTCGGCCTGTTGGGTCGGATGGTCAGGGAATTCCTGCTGGTCGCTCATTGGGGCACCTGCACAGTTGAGTATGCAGGTTAGATGGGGAGATACGCTGGCGGTTTCAATGGTCCGCTGCTATAGCTTTGGTCAAATCGGCCGATAGCTCGACAGTAGACCTGTACATATTTGTTTTTATGTAGAAGTTTTTCGGGTGTGCGAGTCGTTCGTCGGTCTGCCAAAAAAATAGTGGCAAAGTGCCTTATTTATGGCGTGATCTTCTGCCCGCACCCCGGTAATCTGCACTTGCTGATCCCTCTGTGCCAGGGCAGGCCATTTTTTAACGAACCTGTGAGTAGTTGCTGTATGGCCCGCCAGATCTCGTTGCCTGGATTGTTTCTATGTGTTGCCGGATTGCTTTCCAGCGGTCCGAGTCGTGCTGCCGATCTGCAGGCCGAGATCGTCGACCAGCAGGGCAAGCCGCTGGTGGGGGCGGTGTTGACCCTGCAGGGGAGCGCCTCGTCGGTCGCCTATAACCTGAAGGCCGACATGGACCAGCGCGACAAGCAGTACGTACCCCATGTGCTGGCGGTGCACACCGGGACCCAGGTCAAGTTTCCCAATAGCGACAATATCCGCCACCAGGTCTATTCTTTTTCGCAACCCAAGCGCTTTGAACTACGCCTCTATGAGGGCACGCCGTCGGATCCGGTGCTGTTCGACAAGCCGGGTGTCGTCGTGCTGGGCTGCAATATCCACGACTGGATGCTCGGCTATATTTATGTCACCGATGATCCCTGGTTCGCGACCAGCAATGACCGTGGGCAGATCGCCCTCGACAAGCTGCCCACCGGCCATTACCGCGTGACCCTCTGGCACCCGCAGGTGGCGGATATGCAGCCGCAGTCGGGCGGCGAAATCGATGTGCCGGCCACGGGCCTGAAGCAGCGCTTCAGCCTGACGATCCAACCGCTCTCGCCGGATGCTCCGTCGGCGCCAGCACCGAGTGCCTTTGGCGATGCCTTCAATAAAGCTATCAGTGAACCTGCGCAGTAGTTTTCAAGCGCGGATCGCCGTTGTCATTACCCTGCTGTTGCTGGTGGTGGTCGGTGCCTTGTACTTCAGCGTCAAGGCGGCCACCAACGAGGCGGTACAGAATCAGGCGCGTGCGCAGTTGGATGTCGGTACGCGGGTGTTCGAACGCCTGCTGGACGTGCAGAGCCGGCGCCTGGGCGACGCCGTGCAACTGCTGGCATCGGACTTCGGCTTTCGTGATGCGGTCTCCAGTGGCGACTCGGCGACCATCCGTTCGGTACTGATCAATCACGGCAAACGTATCAACGCCAGCGACATGATCCTGTTGAGCATGGACGGCACGGTCATGGCCAGCACCCTGGGCGACACGCCTGATGGTGCGCCGTTCCGCTTCGACCAGGCCCTGCGCGAGGCCCGGCGCAACCGCCAGTCGGCGGTGATCGTGCCGCTGCTGGGCAAACCGCACCTGTTGGTCGAGGCGCAGGTATTGGCGCCGCTGCCGATCGCCCGGGTGGTGATGGGTTTTTCCATGGACAACGCCTTTGCCTCGCAACTGCGCTCGCTGACCAACCTCGAAGTTTCGTTCCTCACTGTCGACCACCAGCAACCCGGTGAACTGGTCAGCACCCAGCCGGCGTCGCTGGCTTCGAGCATCATTCCCCTGATGCTCGAAGCCTCCTCCGGCCATCAGATGCAGATGACCGAACACCTCAGCCAGAGCTTTCTCAGCCAGTCGCTCAGGTTGGCCAGTGCGAGCGACAACAACGACAGCCAGGTCATTGCCCTGTTGCAGAGTCCGCTGGATGCGGCGATGAAGGCTTTCGCACCGCTGGACGAGAAGATCCTGCTGATCGCGCTGGTTTCCCTGCTGGCTTCGCTGGTAGGCGCCTTGCTGCTGGCGCGTAGCGTCTCGCAGCCGGTACGTTTGCTGGCCCAGGCGGCCGAACGGATCGGCAAGGGTGACTACGAAACGCCGGTTACGTTGCGGCGCAGCGATGAACTGGGCCTGCTCGCCAGGATGTTCAATACCATGCAGGGCGCAATCGCCGAACGCGAGCAGCAACTGGCGCATAACGCCCTGCACGATCGGCTCACCGGCCTGCCCAACCGTGCGCTGGCGACTGAGCGGCTGGGCAGTGCGATCGCCGCCGGCCGCCCGGTGGCGGTGGTGTACCTGGACATCGACAATTTGCGCACCATCAACGAGACGGGCGGCCCAGGCGCAGTCGACCAGATGCTGCAGAACGTCAGCAAGCGCCTGCAGGCGAACCTGCGGGCGGGTGACACGGTCGCGCACCTGATCGCCGGCGAGTTTCTCCTGCTGTTGCAAAATATCGGTAGCGATGGCGCGGTGGCGGTGGCCGACCAGATCCAGCAACTGTTGCTCAAGCCCCAGCGTATCAATGACCACGACCTGGCACTGGATTGCCGGATGGGTATCGCTGCGTTTCCGCAAGATGGCCAGGACGCGGAACAACTGCTCGATCGGGCCGCCATCGCGATGAAGGATGCCGCGCAGATGCCTGGCCGCCTGCAGATCTACGAGCAGGACCGTGACTTGGCTCACCGTCGGCAGATCACCCTGATTCGCGATCTGCGCTACGCCGCCGACAATGGTGAGTTGCTGTTGCATTACCAGCCCAAGCTGGATATCCGCCAGGGCCAGGTGCGCCAGGCCGAAGCCTTGTTGCGCTGGCAGCATCCGCAGTTCGGCATGGTGTCGCCAGGGGAGTTCATTACCCTCGCCGAGCGTACCGGCAGCATCCAGCTCCTCACCCGCTGGGTGATCGAGGAGGGCATGCGTCAGCTCGCCGAGTGGAACCAGCGTGGCCTGCGTCTGCAATTGTCATTGAACATCTCCGCCGATGACCTGTTGAGCGGTGACCTGCCCGACCGCGTGTTGGCGTTGCTCAAGGTGCATCGCCTGCCGGCCGAACAACTGATCTTCGAAATCACCGAAAGTGCGGTGATGCGCGAGCCGGAGCAGGCGCTCGAGATCCTGTTGCGCCTGCGCGCCTGTGGCATCAGCCTGTCGGTGGACGATTTCGGCACTGGCTATTCATCGTTGGCGCACCTCAAGCGCCTGCCGGTACAGGAATTGAAGATCGACCAGTCCTTCGTCCGCAACCTGGACGAAACCAGCGAGGACGCGGTGATCGTTCGCTCGACCATCGAAATGAGCCACAACCTGGGGTTGAAGGTGGTCGCCGAAGGCGTGGAGTACGAACACAGCCTACGCTTGTTGCAACGTTGGCATTGCGATACCGCCCAGGGTTACCTGATCAGTCGTCCGCTGAGTGCGGCAGCGTTCGAGGCCTGGGTCGCGCAGCCCCTGAATTCACCGTCCGCCATGGTTCACTGACTGCTATGAAACGTCGTTATTCCCTGTTGTGCCTGCTGGGCCTGCTCGGCCTGGGAATCAATGTTGCCCAGGCCGATAACGGCCGCCTGATCGCCACCGGCGGCGCCAGTAGCGTGGAAGGCGCGGCGGGCGGCGGAATCACGCCGTGGGCGGTGCTGGCCGGCTATGGCGAAAAGAACGAGTGGGGCGCCACGGCGTTCGCTACCACTGTCAATATCCCGGATTACCGGCTCGACGTGGTCGGGCTGGCCGCCTCCTACGACAATCGGGTGGAAGTGTCCTTCGCCCGGCAGCGCTTTGACCTGGGGTCGCTGGTGCACAAGCTGAACCTGCCCGAGGACCATCTGGGACAGGACATCATCGGCCTCAAGGTCCGGCTGTTCGGCGACCTGATCTACGACACCCTGCCACAGGTGTCCCTGGGGCTGGAGTACAAGCACCAGACCAACTTCGACATTCCCGAACTGGTCGGTGCCAAGCGTGACCAGGATGTGGAGGGTTACCTGACCGCCAGCCGCCTGTTCATGGGCGCGGCCTTTGGCTACAACGTGCTGGTCAATGGCGGCGTGCGCTACAGTCGGGCCAACGAACTGGGGCTGATGGGCTTCGGCGGCGATCGTCGCGATACCCGCAGCGTGCTCAAGGAAGGCTCCGTGGCGGTGCTGTTCAATCCGCGTTGGGCGGTGGGGGTGGAATACCGGGAGAAGCCGGACAACCTTTCATTCGCCGGCGAAAGTGATTGGGCCGATGTGTTCATCGGCTATTTCCCCAATAAACACCTGTCCTTTGTCCTGGCCTATGCTCGGCTGGGTGAAATTGCCACGCTGGATAACCAGAACGGCACCTATCTGTCCGTACAGGGGAGTTTCTGATGCGGGGTCTGAAACTGTTGCTGGTGGCTTTGCTGTTGGCCGGGTGCGCCCAGCAGCCACCCAAGGATGATAGCCTCTACCGTGACCTCGGCGAGCGCGCGGGGATTACCCGGATCGTCGAAGGCATGTTGCTGAACATCGCCCATGACTCGCGGATCTCCGAGCGTTTTCGCAAGATCGACATCGTGCGCCTGCGCAACAAGCTGGTCGAGCAGTTCTGCGTCGAGTCCGGTGGACCTTGTGTCTACACCGGCGACACCATGGCCGACAGCCACAAGGGCCAGAACGTCAGCCCCAGCGATTTCAACGCGCTGGTGGAAGACCTGATCGCGGCGATGGACGCCCAGGGCATCCCGGTGCGGGTGCAGAACCGTCTGATTGCGCGGCTGGCGCCGATGCGCGGCGAAGTGATCGAGCACTAGGCTGATCCGGGAGAGTTGTGTGGCGGACGGGCGGGACGAAGGTCTCTGCAAGAAGAAATCACTGGTCAGCCCGAGTTGACGGCACGATTCTCATGAGCATGAAAAAAGCGGCCTGAAGGCCGCTTTTTTCATATCCAAACTAAAGCTTATTCGGACAGTTTGTACGCCAGCACGTAGTCACCTTGCTTGGTGCCCAGCGAGCCGTGCCCGCCAGCCATCACCAGCACGTACTGCTTGCCATCCTTGCCGGTGTAGGTCATCGGCGTGGTCTGGGCGCCTGCTGGCAGGCGGCCTTCCCACAACTGCTTGCCGTTCTTCACGTCATAGGCCCGCAGGTACTGGTCCAGGGTGCCGCTGAGGAACGCTACGCCACCGGCAGTGGTGAATGTCCCGCCCAGGCTGGGTACGCCCATGCTCAGTGGGATCGGTACCGGCGAGCTGTCACGCACGGTGCCGTTCTTGTGCATCCAGAGGGTCTTGTGGGTGGTCAGGTCGACCGCCGCGACATAACCCCAGGCTGGTGCCTGGCACGGCAGGCCCATTGGCGACAGCAGTGCTTCGAGTACTACCCCGTATGGTGCGCCCTTGTTCGGCTGGACGCCCTCGGTTTCGCTCTTGCGTGGGCCCTGCGAGGCGATTTCCGCCGCCGGGATCAGCTTGGAGCGGAAGGCCATGTAGCTCGGGTTGACGAAGGCGACCTGGCGCACCGGGTCCACCGAAATGCCGCCCCAGTCGAACACGCCGAAGTTGCCGGGGTAGACGATCGAGCCCTGCAACGATGGCGGGGTGAACGGACCCTCATAACGCAGCGACTTGAAGTCGATCCGGCAGAGCATCTGGTCGAACGGGGTCACGCCCCACATGTCGCGCTCTTTCAGCGGCGGCGGCATGAAGTTGAGGTCGGACTTCGGTTGGGTCGGCGAGGTGTGGTCGCCGGCGACTGCGCCCTGTGGTACCGGGATCTCGTTGATCGGCACGATCGGCTGGCCATTGCTGCGGTCGAGCACGTAGATGCTGCCTTGCTTGGTCGAAGCCAGCACGGCCGGCTTCACGCCGTCGGCGGTCTTGAGGTCCATCAGGGTCGGCTGGCCGCCGACGTCCATGTCCCACAGGTCGTGGTGGGTGAACTGATAGGTCCAGCGAACATGGCCGGTGTCGATATCCAGGGCGGTCAGGCCGGCGCTGAATTTCTCCGAGTCGGGCGTGCGGTTACCACCGAACTGGTCCGGTGTCTGGTTGCCCATCGGCAGGTAGAGCATGCCGAGTTTTTCATCGACGGCGAACATCGACCACATGTTCGGCGAGTTGCGGGTGTAGGTCTTGCCCGGGGCGATCGGGGTGGTGTCGTCCGGGTTGCCGCTGTCCCAGTTCCACACCAGTTTGCCGGTGTGCACGTCGAAGGCGCGGATCACGCCGCTCGGCTCGTCGGTGGAGACGTTGTCGGTGACATGGCCACCGATCACCACCAGGTTGCGGGTGACCGCCGGTGGCGAGGTGGAGTAGTAGCCACCAGGGGCGAAGGTACCGATGTTGGCGCCGAGGTCGATCTGGCCCTTGTCGCCGAAGTCTTCGCACATCTTGCCGGTGTCGGCGTTCAGGGCGATCAGGCGGGTATCGGCGGTGGGCAGGAAGATCCGCCGTGGGCACTGGTTTTCCTGGCCGGTGGCGACCAGGCGGCCGCCTGGCGCGTTATCGGCCGCCAGCGATGCGGTGGCGGAGGCGTCGGTTGTCGACGGTTTGGCACTGGCGATGTAGGCGTTGTCATCGTGATAGGCCACGCCACGACAGGTCATGTGCGCCCAGCCTTTGAAGTTGGCCGCCTTCTGCGTGGACAGTTTCGGATCGAAGCGCCAGATTTCCTTGCCGGTATCCGGGTCGAGGGCGATCACCTGGCTGTGGGGCGTGCACACATAAAGCATGCCGTTGACCTTCAGCGGGGTGTTTTCCGCAGTGGTTTCACCGGGGTCGTTCGGCCCGGGGATATCACCGGTGCGGAAGGTCCAGGCCGGTACCAGCTTGTGGGCGTTCTGCGGGGTGATCTGGGCCAGCGGCGAATAGCGGTCGCCATGGGCACTGCGGCCGTAGGAGTTCCAGTCACCGTCGGCCATCTTCGGCGCGGTGTTGCTCATGCCGGGGACGCTGTCGCGGTCGAGCTGGCCCTTGATTTCACCGGGGTTGGTGAACTGGCTGGCGACGGCGGTGGCGCCAGCCAGGACCACGGCCACGCCCAGGGCGCCGGTGCCCATCGGCGCGGTGCCGCTGTGCAGCAACGGCCGGCGGAACCAGGGCAGCAGCATGACGATGCCGAGGGCGAACAGCAGGGCCAGGCGTGGCACCAGTTGCCACCAGTCCAGGCCGACTTCCCACAGGGCCCAGAGGGTACTGGCGGACAGCACCAGCGCGTAGAGGCCCAGGGCGGCCCGGCGGGCCGCCAGCAACAGGCCGCCGGTCAGCAGCAGACCGATACCGGCCAGCAGATAGTACAGCGAGCCGCCCAGCAGGCTCAGCCTGATCCCACCGGCCAGCAGGGCCAAGCCCATCAATAGCAGCACGATACCGAGCAGGCTCGGTAGCAGGCGGCCTCGACTCGAGGCACGGTCAGTGCTCATGGTTTGGTTTCTCCGTGATGTTGAAGGTATCCCGCGCTGTAATCACTGTAGATGACGATCTGGCGCGGGCTTGGTTCAGATAAATCGCTCGGGGACGACTTCCACGCAGGTGCAGCAGCCGTGGAGCCTGGCTGCGGGGCGGGAAGTCGAGAGTGAGAGCCGGGGCGTTTCAGCAGGCAATACCGCTGATTAAACGATTCAGTTGTTAGCTCTTAAAGGATAAACCCATGTCGGGCCGGGAAACAGCGCGTTCCTTGACATGGATCATTTCAGATTCGGTAAAAGTCTGAGGGTGATGCTGAGGGGGAGTTGACCGCTTGTGGCGAGCAGGCTTGCCTGCGCTGGGCTGTGCAGCAGCCCTGAAATCTGCAAACCCGTTCGATCAGGCAGACTGCGTCGGCCGGATCTGGGGCTGCCTGGCAGCCCAGCGGGGGCAAGCCCCCTCGCCACAGGTGGAGGCTTGTCCCCCTGAGCAGGAGGGCGTGCCCTTTGCCAGAGGAAGGCTTGCCCTCTTGCGCAGAGGAGCGAGCCTGATGCTGACGTGTCAGAAGGTGGTACGCAGGCCGACTTCGATGCTGCGACCTGGCGCCGGGGCAATGTCGCGCAGGATCGAGCTGGCGTAGCGCACGGTCTGGTTGGTCAGGTTGTCGCCCTTGACGAACGCCAGCCACTGGCTGCTGCCGATATCGAAGTGATACCCGGCACTGGCACCGAAGGTGGTGTAGGCCGAAGTGCCGGACTCATTGGCCGGAACCCGCCCCTGTCCTGCAGCATGCTCGACATCGATCCGTGCCTGCCAGCGATCCAGTTCCCACAGCAGGCCGCTGTTCAAGCGCAGCGGAGCGATCCGCGGCAAGGCCTCGCCAGTATCGAGGTTGGTGGCGCGGGTGTAATCCCCGGACAGTTCCAGGGCGAACTTGCCGTAGGTGCCTTCACCCAGTTTCCAGTGATCCTGGGCCTCGAACCCGGCGAAGCGGGCCCGTACGCCGGAGTAGCGATATTCGGGAATGCCGTCGGCATCTTCCTCGCCCTCGTCGTTGAGCGTACGTCCACTGCCCAGCAGGCCGATGTAGTTGGAGAAGTGGCTGTAGAACACGCCGAAGCTGCCCTTGTGGGTGCCGTTGTCGAAGCGCAGGGCGAGGTCGCTGGACACCGCTTTTTCCTTCGACAGGTTGGCGCTGCCTACTTCATAGGTGCCGGTGGCGACGTGGGCACCGTTGGCGTACAGCTCGTAGAAGGTTGGCGCGCGCTCGGTGTAGCCGAGGGTCGCGGCCAGGGCCCAGACCGGCGTCAGTTGGTAGACCGCACCGGAAGACAGGCTGCCGGCGGTGAAGCTGTTGCTGCGGTCGGCACTGGCAAAACGCTCGTTGCCCTTGGAATCCGGATCGATCCGCGTGTGCTCCAGGCGGCCGCCGAGGCTGAAGGTCAGGCGTTCGCTGGCCTTGAGTTCTTCCAGCAGGAACAGTGCGCCGGCGTCGGTATCGGTCTGCGGGACAAAGGCTTCCTCACCCAGTGCGGAGAACTCGTTGCGCGTGACCTGGGCACCCACCACCCCGTTGAATGGGCCGATGGGCAGGTGACGGGCCTCGACCCGCGCCTCGTACCCCTTGTTCTTGAAAATCGTCCCGACTTCGCCGCCCTCGATTTCCCGGTGCTCGTAGTCGGTGTAGCCGGCGTCGAGTTTTACCGAGCTGAACGGTCCCTGCAGGTTGCGGATTTCCGAGGCGAAGGCGTAGTGATCCTGCTTCATGCGGATGCGCACATCCTGTTCGGCAGGGGAACCGTAGTTGCTGTCGTAGTTGCTGTAGGACAGCCCGGCATAGCCGTTATCCCAATTGTAGGAACCACCCACGGCACCACCGTCCTGGCGCCCGTCGCTATTGCCCAGGCGCCCCTTGCGGCCCGGGCCGTCCTCGCTGGCTGGCGCATTGCTGCTGCGGGCGTAGCCGGGGATGCGCAGGTCGTTGAACTCACGGGCGTTGGCATCCAGGTGCAGGGCGAAGGTGCCGTCGCCGGCTTCCAGCTTGCCGGCGCTGCTGCGGGTGGTGTCGGCGCCGCCGTAGCGCAGTTCGCCGGCCCCGTGGATGCCATCGACGGGGCTGGTGGGGATGCGGTTGTCGAAAGTGTTGACCACCCCGCCAATGGCACTGCCACCGTAGAGCAGCGCGGCCGGGCCGCGGACAATCTCGATGCGCTCGACGTTGACCGGGTCCAGTGGGACGGCGTGGTCATAGGACAGGGCCGAGGCATCCAGTGCGCCGACGCCGTTGCGCAGCAGGCGGATACGGTCGCCGTCCTGGCCGCGGATGATCGGCCGGCTGGCCCCCGGACCGAAGTAGGACGAGGACACGCCTGGTTGCTTGTTCAGGGTTTCACCGAGGCTGCCTTGCTGCTGCAGGGTCAGCTCGTCGCCTTCGAGCACGGTGCTCGGTGCGGCGGTTTGTTCATTGCCCAGCGGGTTGGCGGTAATGACCTGGGGTTGCAGTTCCAGGGCGTGGACCGGACCCGCCATCAGCAGGGCGGCAGCCAGCGGAGTCAGGCGGGTACGCAGGGGGGAGGAGAGGGACATCGATGTTTCCTTGCGGCGCGAAGCGCATCTTTGATGTGAAAGAGCAGGCGGGTGACGGGGATGCCCGACGAATGATTATGGTTTGTTATAACGTAACATATTTTGTCAATTTGAAAACACTCTCCCGTCAACGTATTTCCAGCGGGCTAGACTCCACCGAGGACGATTGGGCCGTCTCGGACCAACCTGCTCTGCCGCGGCCCTTCCCCCTGGCGAAGGGCTCGGCTATGGTGCGCGCCTTGTTCCATTTCCTCATTGAAGGCTCGGCATGACCGAAACATCCAACAACCCGCTGCATGGGGTGACCCTGGAGCAGATCCTCAACTCCCTGGTGGCCCACTACGAGTGGCAGGGTCTTGCCGAGCGCATCGATATCCGTTGCTTCAAGAGCGATCCAAGCATCAAGTCGAGCCTGACCTTTCTGCGCAGGACACCGTGGGCGCGCGAGAAGGTCGAGCGCTTGTACGTGAAGCTGATGCGCACCAAGCGCTGAGTGCCGATCGTGGAATCGAACGGCGTGCCGGGCCATCCACGTTTGCGCTGTGCCTGCTCGCATGCTGTGTTATTGACGGCGGCGGTATTGGGCTGGGGCGGCTTGGCCATCCAGATGTACCTGATCCTGATTGCCCGCTGGCAGGCCGGGGCGAGTCTGCTGGGCGGGCTGGTCACCTTCTTCAGTTTCTTTACCGTGCTGACCAACACCCTGGTGGCGGTAGTGCTGACCTGTGAAGTGACCTCGCGGGATTCGGCGGGACGACGATTTTTTCTCAGGCCATCGGTGCGCACGGCGATCGCCGCCCATATCGTCGTGGTGGGGCTGGCCTACAGTTTGCTGCTGCGGCCGTTGTGGCATCCCCAGGGCTTTCAGTGGCTGGCAGATGAGCTGCTGCATGACGTGATGCCGGCGCTGTTCGTGATCTACTGGTGGAACTGCGTGCCCAAGGGGACCTTGCGGTTCTGGCAGGTCTTGCCATGGCTGGTCTATCCGCTGGTGTATTTCGGCTATGTGTTGCTGCGCGGGCACCTGATTGGCGCGTATCCATATCCCTTCATCGATGTCGACCGGCTGGGTTATCCCCAGGTGCTGGTCAATGCCGGGCAGATCCTGCTGGGGCTCGTGCTGGTGGCGCTGGTGCTGATCGGTGTGGATCGCTGGTGTGGCCGGCGGCGCTCATAATGGTCTGTGGCGAGCGGACTTGTTGTGTCTAGTGAGCCGGTTGTGGCGAGCGGGCTTGCCCGCGCTGGACCGCAAGGCGGTCCCAAGCCCGGCTGGCCGGATCTGCCAGGGGGATTGAGGGGCAGATTTTGGGGCTGCTACGCACCCCAGCGCGGGCAAGCCCGCTCGCCACAGTCGGCCCTGCCACGGTCGGCCCCGCCACAGTCGGCCCGCCTTTGAGCGCGGGCCTGTTTCCAGGGCTCAGTCTTCGGCGCTGCCGTCCAACCGCCAGTAGCCCGCGGCCTTGACGAACTCTTCATCCAGGCCATGGGTATCGAGTATTACCCGACGGACCTTGCGCGACAGTGCCGCCTCGGTGGCGACCCAGGCGTAGAGGCTGCCGCTCGGCGGGGTCAGTTGTTCAACGGTTTGCAGCAGGTCCTGCCCTGGCGCGTCGCGCCGTACCCAGATCACCTCGACCTGTGCCGGGCTGTGCAGCGCCTGCTGCTCCGCCTCATTCTCCACCTCGACCACCACCAGCGCCCGTCGGTTGGCGGCCAGGCCTTCCAGGCGCCGGGCAATGGCCGGCAGGGCGGTCTCGTCGCCGACCAGCAGGTAGCTGTCGAAGATATCCGGGACCACCAGTGAACCCCGCGGCCCACCGATATTGAGGAACTGGCCGGGCGCAGCCTGCTCCGCCCAGGTCGAGGCAGGGCCATCGCCGTGCAGGACGAAATCGATATCCAGTTCACCCAGCTCCAGGTCGTAGCGCCGTGGCGTGTAATCGCGCATGGCGGGCATCGGGCCGCTGTCCTTGGCACCGATCACCAGGGTTTCCAGGGTCGCCTGCTCGGCGGCGGTCTGTGGGAAGAACAGTTTGACGTGGTCGTCGCTGCCCAGGCTGATGAAGCCCGCCAGTTCCGGACCGCCGAGGGTGATACGGCGCATGCGTGGCGTCAGGTCCTGCACCCTAAGCACCTCCAGGCGGCGGCGCTTGATCTCGTGCATGACCCGGTGAATTCCTTGCTGGTTGACGGCATTCATTGCGCTTTCTCCGAACTGGACTGGGCGGATACGGGGCCATCGACGATGGCCTTGGCGGTGTTGTTCAGCAGGTCGCGGACCCGCAGGATTTCCTCCGGGCTCCAGCGCCCGTGGTGCATCTGCAGGGCGTGACGCAGGTTGTGCACGGCTTCGTGGATTTCCGGTGGCCGGTCATGACCACGCAGGGAACGCTTGCTGACATCGATTCGGGTGCGCACGCCATCCAGGGCAACAGCCTGTTCGAGCAGGAACTGGCGACCGGCGTCGGTCACGCCATAGCGCTTTTTCCCGCCCTCGGCGTCGCCACTGATCAGTTCGCTTTCCTCGAGGAAGGTCAGCGTCGGGTAGATCACGCCAGGGCTCGGGCTGTAGGCCCCGTCGAACATGCCCTCGATCTGGCGGATCAGGTCGTAGCCGTGGCAGGGCTGTTCAGCGATCAGGGCCAGTAACAGCAGCTTCAGGTCTCCCGGAGCGAATACACGGGGGCCGCGGCCGCCGCGCTCGCGACCGGGGCGACGTTCGAAGCCGTCGTGGCCGTCGCCGAATTCGCGGTGGTGGGGAGGGTGTGGGTGATGCTCTCTCATTTTCTCTTTCTCCTCTGTGTCTTAGATATACCTTAAGATATATCTTAATTCTGAGGCAAGAAAAACCGACGAGCGTGCGTCGACGGCAGAGTTGTTGTTTTTTCTTGTGTCCTTTGGAGGTTATTCCTACATGAGCTTGCGAAAAGCACTCTGAGCAAGCGTGGGACCGCTCCGTACCATGCCGCCAGGTTTCAAAAAGGCGGTGTTTATCATGTCCCGGTTATTACCAGTCGTGCTGTCACTGTGGTTCCTGGCGGGCTCCTGGTCAGCCCAGGCCAGCCTCAATCCTGTGCAGCACTCTCCGGCCAAGGTCGCCAAGACCCGGGCCACCGAAGTGGATTCGCAGTCATCGATCAGTAATGTCATCGACCGTGCCCACCAGTTGATCGGTACGCCCTATCGATGGGGAGGCATGTCGGTCAAGGGGTTCGATTGCAGTGGGTTGCTGGTCTACCTGTTCCAGCACGAAGCCGATATCAGCTTGCCCCGGACCACGGTGGGCATGCGTCGCTCCAGTGCCAAGACCATCCAGCGTGGCAGCCTGAAGCCTGGCGATGCGGTGTTCTTCAACCGCAATGGCCAGGGCAATGTGAGCCATGTCGGGCTTTACGTGGGTGGAGGCAAGTTCATTCACTCACCGCGCAGCGGCAAGACCGTGCGCATCGACTCACTGAGCAATTCCTACTGGAAAAAGAGCTACACCCTGGCGAAGCGGTTTCACAGTGCCAACTGAAGGGTAGAGGTGTTGTTCTTGCTGGCCTCTTCGCGGATAAACCGGGACGCCGGCTCCCGTAGTTATGCGGCGTTTGCCGCAGTTCCTGGGAGCCTGTGCGATGGATCAAAGACAGTTGGCTCCCACAAGGCTGCTGTGGGAGCCGGCTTGCTGGCGATCCGTCGCAGGCGGCCATCCTTCACTCCAGGTGTGCAACGTTTTGTGGCTTGCACAGCGTATTGCTGTCCGGCTGCAGGTAGGCAGTCAGGATCGGTGCCATGCCCTTGAGTACCTGCACCGGCAACGCCGAAGTGAATTTGAAGTTCTCGGCCGAGCGTCCGGGAACGAAGGCGGTCAGGGTGCCAAAGTGATGGGCGCCGATGTAGAAGACGAACGTCGCGGTGCGATTGATCGACTTGGAATTCAGCACCCGTCCGCCGGTGCCGATGCTCTCGATCCGGTTATCCCCGGTGCCGGTCTTGCCACCCATGGCCAGCGACGTGCCGTCAGGCTGCTTGAAGCTGCCTGACACCCGCCGTGCGGTGCCCGCATCGACCACCTGCGACAAGGCTCCGCGCAGGGCCGTGGCCACTTCCGATGGCATCACCCGCTTACCCTTGCCCGGATCGTTGACCAGTTGCGTTTCGTACGGTGTATCGGCGGCGAAGTGCAGGCTGTCGATACGCAGGGTCGGCAGGCGCACGCCGTCATTGAGGATGATGCCGGTCAGTTCGGCCAACGCTGCCGGGCGATCACCGGAGCTGCCGATGGCGGTCGCCAGCGACGGCACCAGATGATCGAACGGATAGCCGACCTGCTGCCAGCGCCGGTGGATATCGAGGAACGCCTCGATCTCGACCATTACCCGGATCCGGCTGTCGCGGGCACTCTTGTGCTTGCTCTTGAACAGCCAGCCATAGACTTCCTGGCGTTCGAACTCGCTGGCGGCGACCGCCTGGCTGAACCTGGCCTGTGGATTTTTCAGCAAATAGCCCAGCAGCCACAGGTCGAGCGGGTGGACCTTGGCGATATAGCCCTGGTCCGGCAGGTCATAGGCGCCGGGGCCATAACCCTGGTAGAGCTTGGCCAGGCGCTCGTCGCTGACCTTCTCGGTCTTCAGGTGGGCCCGTACGAACGTATTGAATGCCTTCTGCGGCGCCTCCGGCAGCAGGTAGCGATGCACCGCCGCGAGGCGAATCGGCGTCGGGTGCATGCTGTCGAGGAAGGTGTCCAGGCGCTCCTGGGAATCCTTGTTCCGATACTTTTTCCAGAACCGCAGCATGAACGCCGTGCCTTCCCGGTCGGCGAAACGCGCCAGGTATTCCTGCCGACGCGGGTTGTCGTCGTCCTTGAGCAACTCGGCACTGTTGTTCGGGCCTTGGTAGGTGCTGTAGCGCACCAGGTCGCGCATCAGGCGGATGAAGGGCAGGTTGATCGACTCGCGCAGGGCATCGAGCAGGGTCGGGCTGCGACCATTGTCTTCGTTGCGAAAGTTGTGGAAGCGGTGCATGCCGCCGCCGGTGAAGAAGCTTTCGCCGGGGCTCGCCGAATACTGCCGGTTCAGCGCCGCGTCGAGCATGGCGGGCAGGTTGCGGTCGCTGTTCTGGGCCAGGTAGTCGACAGCCCAGCGGGTGAGCCGGTCCTGGTCGTCAACCTCGACTTTTTTCAGTTGCGCCGGGGATTGCTCGCCGTAGCGATCATGCAGCTCGGCGATGATCTGCAGGTAGGTGGTCAGCACCCGCAGCTTGGCGGTGGAGCCCAGTTCCAGCTTGCTGCCTTCGTTGATGTCGAATGGCTGGTCGGTGCTGTCGGTCTGCACCCGCACCCGGTAGCTGTCCGGGGTCAGCTCGAACAGGGTGAAGCTGTAGCGCACCTGCTGGGTGCTGTTGGCAGTGAGCAGGCGGTCGCCGAGCAGCCCGATGGACTTGGCGAAGTCGGGATTTGCCAGGCGCTTGAGGTAGTCGCTGACCTGGCCCTGCAGATCCGCCTGCAGGGTGCTGGTGGCCGACAGGTCGAGCCGGTCGAGGTCATAGAGTGGGCGGTCGAGCATCGCCGCCAGGCGGCTGCGGGCGGTGCTGATCCCCTTGTTCGATTCGACGGGCTGGATCGTCGGCTCCTGGATCCAGTCGCGGTAGCTGACCTTGCTCGCCAGGGCGGCATCGGCCAACTGGGCATCGATGACCGCATTCTGCGCGAGCAGGCGCAGGTGGCTGTCGGTCAGTTCGGCCAGTTCGTCGCGACCCTTGGCCAGGTAGTGGGAGGGCCGGCGTTGGGCGATCATCAGCGAGAGTACTTCGCGCAGGGCGAGACCGCGCCTGGCCAGGCTCTGCGGATCGTTGGCGGTGCTGTTCAACTGTTTGTTGACCGCCGCGAAGTCCGCGCCGTACCAGACCCGCAGCCCCTCGGCCAGGCCATGCACCTCGCCATGCCCCGGCACGGCCGACAGCGGCACGCTATTGAGGTAGTCGCGGACGACGTCCTGTCGCACCGCCAGGGTCTGCGGTCCGCCCTGGTAGGCCCGCACGCTGGCGGAAATCATCTGGCGGATCTTCTCGCCGCCAGACAGGGTCAGGCCATCCGGCGAGTGTCGATACTTCTCCAGTTGCGTCGCCAGGGTGCTGCCGCCAGCGCTCTGGCCGCCGACATGCAGGACCTTGGCGATCTGCGACAGCACCGCCTTGCCGAAGCGCGGCCAGTCCACCGCAGGGTTGGCCTGGGGCTGGTCGGGGTCGAGCAGGTCGCGGTTCTCGATGAACAGCAGGCTGTTGACCACCAGTGGCGGAATGGCCGAGAAGCTCGCGTAGAGTTGCTGCGGGTAGTTGTACTGGTAGAGGTCGGCGCCGCGGCAGTCGGTGATCGACAGCCCGGCCTGGATCTTTTCCGCGTAGGGCACGAAGAAGCCGGCCTTGCCGTAGTCGAGCAGGGCCGGGGAGAAGCGCGCCTGCGTCTCGACCAGGTAGCCGCGCTTGGCCAGCCGGCCAAGAAAGGTGCCCAGGTCGCTGTAGCCCAGGCGCTTGTCGAAGGGACCGGCGCCGGGATAGAGCATTGAGTCGCTGGGGCCCTGGGCCATGGTGTAGCCCAGGTCACTGGCAAAGCGGCTGATCTCCCGGGCCTGGAGTTTGGCGGTACGCATCTCGCGGGAGGCGGCGAAACCGAGCAGCAGCACTGCGATCAACAGCACCAACCAGAACAGTCGCCACCAGAGTCGTCGCCGACGTGGTCTTTTCGGGACGGGCGCTTCATCCGGACTGTCGGTTGCGGTCACAGTCCCGGTCGAATCGGAGTTCCACAGAGCGCCCATAGTCGATTCATCCATTCACGCAGATTGATCGCACTTGCCTGAAGCTTAGACGCTGTGACTGAACCGCGAAAATTTTGTTAACACGGTCAGTTATTTCCTACACATGGCCGTGGTTTGCCAGGACGGCGTCGGGAACACGACGTCTGTCCCGCGTCGTGGCCGGCCTGCCGGGAAATTCGCCAGCGGTAAAAGGTGCAGGCATGACGTCACCTCCCTGGCGTGCAATACTCGCCCGCGTTTTTCGTACGGCAGTACCGGCTTCAGCCAGCTAATGCACCTCTGCTTTCCGCGCTTTTGCCGAGATTTCCCGCTGAATCTTCCAGCGTTTAGAGTGAAAAGCCCTGCCGTCGGCTTTCTATACTGCACGCCCCGCCGATCCCGCAGATTTTTCCCGTGGGACGGGGCCGCTCACGACGCGGTCCCGCTGTCGGGAGACCGGGCTTACCCGTCCGTCGCTCCCTTGTTCGGTGGTTCATACCCAATAACAAGACGAGGTTGTCCCCATGCCAGTTGGCACCCATCCACCCTGCGGCGAGACCGCTAACGGCGGCCCACTCAAACGTGAACTCGGTGAACGGCACATCCGGCTGATGGCGCTTGGCGCCTGTATCGGTGTCGGCCTGTTCCTCGGCTCGGCCAAGGCCATCGAAATGGCTGGCCCGGCGATCATGCTCTCCTACATCATCGGTGGCCTGGCGATCCTGGTGATCATGCGCGCCCTTGGCGAAATGGCCGTGCACAACCCGGTGGCCGGCTCCTTCAGCCGTTATGCCCAGGACTATCTCGGCCCGCTGGCGGGCTTTCTCACCGGCTGGAACTACTGGTTCCTGTGGCTGGTGACCTGCGTCGCGGAGATCACCGCTGTCGCGGTGTACATGGGCGTCTGGTTCCCCGACGTGCCGCGCTGGATCTGGGCGCTGGCGGCGCTGGTGAGCATGGGCACCATCAACCTGATCGCGGTCAAGGCCTTTGGCGAGTTCGAGTTCTGGTTCGCCCTGATCAAGATCGTCACCATCATTGCCATGGTGATTGGCGGTGTCGGGGTGATCGCCTTCGGCTTCGGAAACGACGGGGTGGCCCTCGGCATCTCCAACCTGTGGGCCCACGGCGGCTTCATGCCCAACGGTGTCAGCGGCGTGCTGATGTCGCTGCAGATGGTGATGTTCGCCTACCTGGGCGTGGAAATGATCGGCCTGACCGCCGGTGAGGCGCGCAACCCGCAGAAGACCATTCCCAATGCCATCGGCTCGGTGTTCTGGCGCATCCTGCTGTTCTACGTCGGTGCCCTGTTCGTGATCCTCTCGATCTACCCGTGGAACGCCATCGGCACCCAGGGCAGCCCGTTCGTGATGACCTTCGAGCGCCTGGGGATCAAGACCGCCGCCGGCATCATCAATTTCGTGGTGATCACTGCCGCGCTGTCGTCGTGCAATGGCGGCATCTTCAGCACCGGGCGCATGCTCTACAGCCTGGCGCAGAACGGCCAGGCTCCGGCGACCTTCGCCAGGACCTCAAGCAATGGCGTGCCACGCCGCGCCCTGCTGCTGTCGATCGGGGCCTTGCTGCTGGGCGTGCTGCTCAACTACCTGGTACCGGAGAAGGTGTTCGTCTGGGTGACCTCCATCGCCACCTTCGGCGCGATCTGGACCTGGGTGATGATCCTGCTGGCCCAGCTGAAATTCCGCAAAGGGCTGAGCAGCTCCCAGGTCGCAGGCCTGCAGTATCGGATGTGGCTGTATCCGCTCAGCTCGTACCTGGCGCTGGCGTTCCTGGTGCTGGTGGTCGGCCTGATGGCGTACTTCCCCGACACCCGCGTCGCGCTATATATCGGCCCGGCCTTCCTGGTGCTGCTGACGCTGTTGTTCCATGTGTTCAAGTTGCAACCGAACGACATGCCGCCAGTCGCCGACCCGGTCAGGTAATCGGCAGTTGGAAAAACAAAGCCCCGGTCGAGTGACCGGGGCTTTTTGTTTGCGCGGCGAACAGTTCAGGCGGCGACGGTTCGCATTGGCTGTCCCAGGCGCTTGTTGAAGTCCAGCCAGGCGCCCAGCAGGGCCAGCAGTCCGGCACCTGCCAGTGCGGTGAAGACCTGCATGGCGAAGGCGTCGTTGGCGAGGGCGTTGACCATGTCCGCCAGCGGGGCCAGCAACACGCCCAGGCAGAACACCTCCAGCGAGTAGCGGCCCATGCGGCAGGTTTGTTGCGCCAGCCAGTTGCGGGTCCAGCTGCCCATGGGCAGCAGCTTTGCGGTCACGTAGGCCAGCGCCAGGAAATGCAGGAGGCGCACCGGCGACAGGTCGGTCTTGCTGATCGGGTACAGCCAGTTGCTGAGGGCGGCCGGCATCACCGCGTCATGAATCTCTGGCCAACGCCAGGAGACGGTGAGGACTCCGGCAAGCAGCGAATAGGCCGCCGCCGCGACGAACAGTGGCTGGCGCAGCAGCGGGCGGCTGTCCGGCAGGCGTGGCCGTTGGCTGTGAAGCGCCGCGGCACCGCCGAGAATGAACAGCAGTTGCCAGGTGACGGGGTTGAAGTACCACACGCCATCGCCGATCGCCGCCAGGTTCCAGCCCAGCAGCGGTGCCAGCAGGTACACCGCCAATGATACCGCGACCACCGCCAGCGGCTGGCGCAACAGCAGGGGCAGCACCAGCGGAAGGCCGAGCAGCAGCACGATGTACAGGGGCAGCGGGTCCATCAGGTTCGGCTTGAAGCGCAGCAGCAACTCATCCGTCAGGGCCTGTTCCGGGTGGCTGACAAAGTGCTGCAGGCCCATTTCCTGGATCAGGTCGCGGGTTTCCACATGGCTGTTGGCGAAGAACACGATGCCCATCAGCATCGCCAGCAGGAAGATATGCACCACGTAGAGCACCCAGGCACGGCGCAGGATTTTCACGCAGGCTATCAGGTAGCCATCGCGTTGCAGGATCTTGCCGTAGGCAAGGATCGCCGCGTAGCCGGCGAGGAACACGAAGACTTCCGCCGCATCGCTGAAGCCGATGTTGCGCAGGGTGATCTGGCCGAGTGGGTTGTGGGGCACGTGATCCCAGAAAATGAAGATCAGCGCCAGTCCGCGAAAAAAGTCGATGCGTGGGTCGCGTCCGTTCAGCATGGCAGCGGGCTCTGTGGGCGAATGTTGAATATGACCGTGGCGGCTGTCGGAAATTGCACTGCACGGCGGCGGCGCGCAGGGTGGCGTGAATTGTGAAGAATTGCAAAGGCGGGGTATTACTGAATGTCACATTTGTTTGGTAGCCGCTGTCCGGCCGTTGACGGTTGGACTATCCGGTCCGGACCCGCCAGGCCGGACAGTCCGGCGGCTATTTGCTGTCGAGGAAGTTCAGCAGGGCGGCATTGAAGAGCGCCGGGTCCTGCAGGAACGCGAAGTGGCTGGCATTGGGCAGGATCAGCAGCCCTGCACCGGGAATGACCGCGGCCATGTACTCGGTGTTCTCGCGCTTGATCGCTTCGTCGTGGTCGCCGTCGACGATCAGGACCGGAGTCTTGATCTTCGCCAGGTCGGCGTCGGTCCAGTTCGGCTGGCTGGCCCACATATGGCTGATCTGTTCGACGAAGGCGTCGTATTCCCCGGGGGTTGGCGACAGCTTCAGGTATTCCTTGCCGGCCCGCTCGATGTAGGCGGCGAAGGTCGGGTTCTTCTCGACGTTTTCCTTGACTCCGGCCGTGTTGCTGTTGGCGGCGAAGGCGAAGATCTTGCCAACGCGGGTCGGGTGACGGATCGCCAGGTCGAGGCCGAGGATCGCCCCGTCGCTCCAGCCGACGATGTCGGCCTTGGGGATCTTCAGGCTGTCGAGCACGGCGACCACGTCGTCGGCCATCAGGTCGTAGCCGTAGGGTTGGGTATCCCGCGAGCTGCGGCCATGGCCGCGGCTATCGAGAGTGATCACCGTATGCTTCGCCGCCAGGGCCTTGACCTGGTTGCCCCAATAGTCGGAGTTGGCGAGGCCGCCGTGCAACAGCAGCACGGGTGAGCCGTGGCCAGTGCGGGTGTAGTAGAGCTTGATGCCGTTGACCTTGGCGTAGCCACTCTGGACGCCAGCGACCGGGGCCGGTGTGGGCGGCAGGGTTTCCCAGCGTTCGGCGGCATGGGCCAGGTTGAACGACAGCATCAGGCAGGCGGCAGCGATGAAACGATTTCGCATGGTCATCTCCGGTGGAGGGGAAGTGTCGGACGGGGCTTGTCCGGCCAGGGCATGGATGACACAGCCTTGCGGGTATTGCCCAAGATCTTTTCGACCTATGTTTATATCGATGCCTTCAATGTGGTGATCCCGGCCCGGCGATCCGCCCTGTCGAGAACAGGGAGGGCCTTGCCTACGCTGCGTTCGGCTCGAAACTGTCGGCCCGGGCCATCTGCCACATGCGCGAGTAGAACTCGCCGTCGACCTCGCCGGTCAGCAGCTCGCCGGGCTTGAGGAACGTATGCAGTTGCGAGAACAGCTTGATCTCGGTGGCCGACATGCGTCGTACCAGATGCTTGGCCTCCAGTTGCGAAGGATGCTGGAGCCCTGCGGCGGCGAGCATTTCGGCCAAGGCCTTGAGGGTGTTGCGGTGGAAGCTGAACACCCGCTGGGCCTTGTCCGGGACCACCAGGGCGCGCTGGCGCAACTTGTCCTGGGTGGCGACGCCGGTCGGGCATTTGTTGGTGTGGCAGCTCTGCGACTGGATGCAGCCGATGGCGAACATGAAGCCGCGCGCCGAGTTGGCCCAGTCGGCGCCGATGGCCAGGACGCTGGCGATGTCGAAGGCGCTGACGATCTTGCCACTGGCACCGAGCTTGATCTTGTCGCGCAGGTTCAGGCCGACCAGGGTGTTGTGCACGAACAGCAGGCCTTCGCGCATCGGCGAACCCATGTGGTCGGTGAACTCCACCGGTGCGGCACCGGTGCCGCCTTCCTTGCCGTCGACGACGATGAAGTCGGGCAGGATGCCGGTCTCCAGCATCGCCTTGGCGATGCCCATGAATTCCCACGGGTGGCCCAGGCAGAACTTGAAGCCTACCGGCTTGCCGCCGGACAGCTCACGCAACTGCGCGATGAAGTGCATCATCTCGATCGGTGTCGAGAAGGCGCTGTGGCTCGACGGCGACACACAGTCTTCGCCCATCGGGATACCCCGCGTGTCGGCGATTTCCCGGGTGACCTTGTGCTTGGGCAGGATGCCGCCATGGCCGGGCTTGGCCCCCTGGCTCATCTTGATTTCGATCATGCGCACCTGCGGGCTCTGCGCCTGGGTGGCGAATTTCTCCGGGTCGAAGCGTCCGTCGCTGGTGCGGCAACCGAAGTAGCCGCTGCCGAGTTCCCAGGTCAGGTCGCCGCCATGTTCGCGGTGATAGGGGCTGATGCTGCCTTCGCCGGTGTCGTGGGCGAAATTGCCGAGCTTGGCGCCCTGGTTCAGCGCGCGGATGGCGTTGGCGCTGAGGGAGCCGAAGCTCATCGCCGAGATATTGAACACCGAGGCCGAATACGGCTGCTTGCACTGCGGCCCGCCGACGATCACCCGGAAGCTGCCGGGATCGCTCAACGGCGCCGGGCGCATCGAGTGGCCGATGAATTCGAAGCCTGATTCATACACATCGATCAGCGTGCCGAAGGGCTTGTCGCCGCCTTCGTTCTTGGCCCGTGCATACACCAGCGAGCGCTGGGAGCGCGAGAAGGGCAGGGCATCGCTGTCGGATTCGAGCAGGTACTGACGGATTTCCGGGCGAATGCCTTCGACCAGGTAGCGGATGTTGCCGAGGATCGGATAGTTGCGGCGTACCGCGTGACGGCTCTGCAGCAGGTCGAACAGGCCCAGCAGGCTCAACAACCCGGTGAGCAGGGTAAATGGCCAGAGCCAGTCGTGTTCCAGGAACGGCAGGCTGGCGAGGGTGAAGATCACGCAGCCGGCAAAGAAGGCGTAGCGGCTCAGCAGGGACAGGCTCATACGGTTTCCTTGTGTTCGGACTCTTCGGGAGGTCAGGCATTCTGCGCTTGCAGAAATATCGAGAACAGCTCGGACTGGGACTTGATCCCCAGCTTGCTGTACATGTGTTTCTTATGGACTTTCACGGTTTCGATGGAGATTTCCAGCTTGCGGGCGATCTCCTTGCTGGAGCAGCCGCTGAGCATCAGGCGGCCGACATCCAGTTCGCGGGCGGTCAGTTGCGCGCCCTTGAGCTGCTGCACCGAGGCTTCCAGCTGGATGCGCCAATCGCCCTGCTGCGGAGTGGGCGGCGTGGTGCTTTCCGGTTGTAGCTCATGCGGCAGGCGCTGACGCAAGAGGCCCAGCACCCAGGGCTGGATCAGCGAGAGCAGGGCGATCTGTTCGGCGCTGAAGGGATGCGTGGAACCCAGCGACAGGCACAGGGTGCGGTCGCCGTCGAGCTGGCAGTTGAACTGGATCTCGTCGGCCACTACGTTCAGGCGGAAGTAGCGCTGGTAGTACTCGGTCAGCTCGAAGTGTTCCGGGGCAACCTCGGCCAGGCGGTACAGGCCGGTACGCGAGTGCTCGCGGCTGGCGATGTAGAACGGGTCGAGCAGGTACAGGCCCTTGAGGTAATCCTGGAACAACTGGTCGGGGCTGCCGTCTTCGCCTGGGCACTCGGCGAACACTTCCGGGCGCCCCTGGGCGCTGAACAGCAGGGCGACCCAGCTGTCGAACGGCACGTACTGGTTGAGCAGGCGCACCAGTTGCGTCCAGAAATTGGGCCGGTCCAGGGCCTCGATCATTTGCCCCACCGAACGGTGCCAGGCGATGTCATCCAGCGACAGTGTCATTCATCTACCCCTATCGAGTTACCCCGGCGGCGTGATTCCCATGGCCCGGCGCGGGTGCGCATACTGCGGCCACCGCTAATGACCGCGCGCCCATTCTGCCAGTTCGGCGGGTCTTACCGGTTGAACAGAACAAGGAATACCCATGAAAATCGAACTTGCCCAGCTCGCGGGCCGGGATAACGATACAGCTTACAACCTCGAGCGCGCCCTTGCCGCTATCGCCGGCTGTAGTGCCGATACCCGGATGCTGGTGTTTCCGGAAACCCACCTGATGGGTTTCCCTTCCGCCGAGACCGTCGCCCAGGTCGCCGAGCCGCTGGATGGCCCGACCGTGCGGGCGCTGCAGCAGGCCGCCCGCGAGCGCGACCTGACGGTGGTGATCGGCATGGCCGAAAACGACAACGGCCAGTTCTATAACACCACCCTGATGATCACCCCCGAAGGCATTGCCCTGAGTTATCGCAAGACCCATTTGTGGGCCTCGGATCGCGGTGTGTTCAACCCCGGTGATCGCTATGCGACCTGCGAGTGGAACGGCGTGCGCGTCGGCCTGCTGATCTGCTACGACATCGAGTTCCCGGAAAGCGCCCGCGCGCTGGCGCAGTTGGGGGCTGAACTGCTGATCGTCACCAACGGCAACATGGACCCGTACGGGCCGACCCACCGCACCGCGATCATGGCCCGCGCCCAGGAAAACCAGGCGTTCGCGCTGATGGTCAACCGCGTTGGCGAGGGTGATGGCGGGCTGCTGTTCGCCGGTGGCAGTGCCCTGGTCGATCCGTTCGGGACTTTGCTCAAGGAGGCCGGGCGTGAGGAAAGCCATTTCAGCGTCGAGCTGGACCTCGGCCAGTTGGCCGCTGCGCGGCGCGACTACAGCTACCTGAACGACCAGCGCCTGCGTCTGCCGGGCGAGGTGGTCGAGCATGCAGACGGGCTGCGGGAGCTGTTGATTCCTCTGGGTTGATTCACCGGGGAGCCTTGTGCTGTTCCGGCCGGCCCTTTCGCGGGCAAGCCCTGCTCCTACAGCCATATTGCCCCCCCCTGTAGGAGCAGGGCTTGCCCGCTAAGGCGTCAGCTCTCACACCCGCAACCCCGATCCGCGCACATATAAAAATGACGCAACACCGCTAGACCTTCGCCGAACTCGGCTCTGCCATAAATCCAATAACATTCGGAGTAGTCGCCTCATGGCTCGTTTGCAACGCACCCTTTCGCTGGGGTCGGTGGTGCTGTTCGGCATCGCCTACATGACGCCGATCATCGTGCTCGGCACCTTCGGTATCCTCGCCCAGTCCACCGCCGGCATGGTGCCGGCCGCCTACCTCGCGGCACTGGTGGCGATGTTCTTCACCGCCATGAGCTACGGGCGCATGGCCGCCGCCTTTCCGGTGGCCGGTTCGGCCTATAGCTACGTGCGCAAGGCCATCAGCCCGAAACTCGGGTTCATCGCCGGCTGGGCGGTGTTGCTCGACTATCTGTTCCTGCCCATGGCGATCTGGCTGATCGGTGCGGCCTACCTCAACTCGGCGTTCCCTTCGGTACCGCAGCCGCTGTGGGTGTTGGCGTTCATCGTCATCACCAGCCTGATCAACATCGCCGGCCTGCGCCTGGCCAACGGCATCAACTCGCTGCTGATGCTGGTGCAGTTCCTGGTATTGCTGGCCTTCGTCGCCCTGGCGATCCACTACATCGGCGGTGATGCGAGCAAACCGCTGTGGACCCTGGCACCGTTCTTCAGCGGCGACATGCAGATGCCACTGGTGATGAGCGGCGCGGCCATCGCTTGCTACTCGTTCCTCGGTTTCGACGCGGTCAGCACCCTGACCGAGGAAACCCGCGATCCGCGGCGTACCATTCCGCGGGCGATCATGCTGATCACCCTGATTGGCGGGCTGATCTTCGTCGCGGTGTCGTACTTCGTGCAGTTGGCCCATCCGGCGTCCGTCTTCGACAACGTCGACTCGGCTGCCTACGAAATCGCCCGCAATATCGGCGGCGACCTGTTCGTCAGCATCTTCCTGATCGGCCTGATCGTCGGCCAGTTCGCCTCGGGGCTGTCGGCCCAGGCCAGCGGCTCGCGGCTGCTCTATGCGATGGGCCGCGACGGAGTGTTGCCGAAGTCGTTCTTCGGTGGCTTGAGCGAGCGCTTCGGCACGCCGGTCAACAGCATCCTGCTCTGCGCCGTGGTGGCCTTGCTGGCGCTGAAACTGGACGTCACCACCTCCACCTCGTTCATCAACTTCGGTGCGTTCCTGGCCTTCAGCCTGGTGAACCTGTCGGTGATTTTTCACTACTGGATTGGCGCACAGCAGCGCGGCCCGCGCGAGCTGCTGCTGTTCCTGGTCTGCCCACTGATCGGCCTGCTGGCGGACCTGTGGCTGATGGTCAGCCTCGACCACCTGGCGATCTACCTGGGGCTGAGCTGGCTGGCCATTGGCCTGGTGTACCTGGCGTTCCTCACCGGCGGTTTCCGCCAGCAGCCACCGGAGATGGATTTCCAGGAAGCAGGCTGAGTTCAGGGAAGCCCCCAGCAGGCGGGCGCGGGGCCGAAGGATGGGTTTGTTGCAAGTGGTTATCGTTTGCGGATTGATATGTTATTGTATAACAAATTAACTCGCTTCCGATTGCTGGAGACAACCATGAAACCCGGTATCCATCCCAACTACCGCACCGTCCTGTTCCATGACACGGCAGCCGATGTGCATTTCCTGATCGGCTCCACCGTCGACACCGATCGCACCCAGCTGCATAGCGATGGCAACACCTATCCCTATGTGGCTCTCGACGTGTCCAGCGCCTCCCATCCGGTGTACACCGGCCAGCAGCGCAAGACCCAGTCCGAAGGCCGTATCGCCGGTTTCAACAAGCGTTTCGCGACTTTCGGCTCGACGGGCCGCAAGGCTGACGCTTGAGCGGCACCGGTCCGCTGGCACCTGACCGCTCATGGCGTCGTTCGGTTCTGGCGGATCGGTAGCTCGATCCTGAATGTCGTGCCCACTCCCACCTCGCTGCTGACCGCATCCATGACCTCTACCCGTCGACCCTGCGGATTCGGCCGACCAGTTGCGTCAACCGAGCGCGAACGGTATCGCGGTTATCCCAAGCAGAGCGAGTCGCTACCGATGACGTTGGAGCCGATGCAGGACGCGGCCCGGCTGATCCTGCATCACCAGGAGCGGTGGGACGGCAGCGAAGCCATGTAGGGCGCCAAATACAGTGTGTTCGTCAAGGTGCCGGAGGAGCTTGCGCCGCTGGAGCAGGCCACCTGAATCCCGTCTGGCAAGCCTGCCTTTGGTGGGCTTGCCAGTTTCTCCCGCGGGTGTGATCCTGCCGCCTTTTGCCGGGATCGCGTTGACGCCATGACTGTTTCTGTTGCCTCCAAGACCATCCGCATTGCCGCGGCCCTGCTGATCGGCCCCGACGGCCGCACCCTGTTGGTACGCAAGCGCGGTACCCAGGCCTTCATGCAGCCAGGCGGCAAGATCGAGCCGCACGAGCAGCCAGCCAATGCCCTGGCTCGTGAACTCGAGGAAGAGTTGGGACTGCTGGTCGATCCAACCTCTGCCCGCTACCTCGGCCGGTTTTCCGCCCCGGCGGCCAACGAGCCGGGCTTCGAGGTGCAGGCCGAATTGTTCCTGCTGCAGATTGCCGAAACCGTCGAGCCGGCCGCCGAGATCGAGGAAGTGCAGTGGATCGACCCGGCGACCGACGGCAACCTGTGCCTGGCGCCATTGACACGGGACCTGATCCTGCCGTTCTATCGGGCTTCGCTTGAGCCCACCGCCTGATCGAGACCGAACAAGGACTGTCCATGATCCCCGCCCAAGACCTGTTGATCTTCGCCGCTGCTTCGCTGTTGATGGTCCTGACGCCGGGACCGAACATGATCTACCTGATCTCCCGTTCGATCTGCCAGGGGCCGAAGGCCGGGGTGGTGTCGCTGCTTGGGGTGGTGGGTGGCTTCTTCGTCCATCTGTTTGCCGCCGCATTGGGGCTGACCGCGGTATTCATGGCGGTGCCGCTGGCCTATGAAGTGCTCAAGTGGGCGGGTGCGCTGTACCTGCTGTGGCTGGCCTGGCAGGCGCTCAAGCCTGGCGCGCGCTCGCCGTTCGAACCGCGACAGTTGCCGCCGGACTCGTCGGTACGGCTGATGACCATGGGCTTTCTCACCAGTGCCCTGAATCCGAAGATCGCAGTGTTCTATCTCTCGGTGTTCCCGCAGTTCATCACTCCGGAACACGGCTCGGTGTTCGCCCAGAGCCTGGTTCTCGGCGTCACCCAGATCAGTGTGAGCTTCACTGTCAATCTGCTGATCGCGCTGTTTGCCGGCGGCCTGGCCAGCTGGTTCGTGCACAACCCGCGCTGGCTGGCGCTGCAGCGCTATGTCATGGGCTTCGTATTGGGCGGCCTGGCGGTGCGGTTGATGCTCGAGCAACGCCGTTCGGCCTGAGCCGGGGACGGCTGTGGCAGGACGCGACGGGGTGGGCGCAAGGCCGACCCCGTTGTTGTTTCAGCGCACCGCGCTGACGCCGTCGAGGGTCGAGAACGAAGTGTCCTTGGCCGTCAGCAGGAAGTCACGCATGTAGGGCACGTCCAGCATGTCGGTGCGAATCGCCGCGTACAGCGTGGCAAACAGGCCTTTTTCGCCCAGGCGCTTGGCCCTCACGTAACCCCGCGAGCTGTATTCGTGCAGCGCCCAGTGGGGCATGCCGCACACGCCGCGGCCGCTGGCCACCAACTGCATCATCATCACCGACAGTTCTGAAGTCCGCACCTGCGCCGGTTCGACATCGGCCGGCTCCAGGAAGCGGGTGAAGATGTCCAGCCGATCGCGTTCCACCGGGTAGGTGATCAGGGTCTCCCGGGCCAGGTCCTCGGGCATGATGTAGGGTTTGCTCGCCAGGGGATGCTGGTTGGCCACGGCGAGCATCGCCTCATAGGTGAACAGCGGCACGTAGGTGATGCCCGCCAGGTCCAGAGGGTCGGAAGTGACCACCAGGTCCAGGTCGCCACGGGCCAGGGCCGGCAGCGGGGCGAAGGCGAAGCCGGAGGCCAGGTCCAGTTCGACTTCCGGCCAGGCATCGCGGAACTGGTCGATGGTCGGCATCAGCCACTGGAAGCAGCTGTGGCATTCGATCGCCATGTGCAGTCGCCCGGCCGTGCCGCCGGCCAGCCGGGAGATATCCCGTTCGGCCGCGCGCAGCAGTGGCAGGGTGGCATCCGCCAGTTGCAGCAGGCGCAAGCCGGCGCTGGTGAAGCGTACCGGTTTGGTCTTGCGCACGAACAGCGCCATGCCCAGGCGTTCTTCCAGTTCCTTGAACTGGTGGGACAGCGCCGACTGGGTCAGGTGCAGCCGCTCGGCGGCCTCCACCAGGCTGTCGGCCTCGCGCAAGGCATGCAGGGTTTTCAAGTGACGGATTTCCAGCACCAGGGGCTCCATGAGCAAATGTTGGCAAAAAGTGCGAGGTGATTGAGTTTGTCTCATGTTGGCGCGCCTGTCGACCCGCGCGCCGATCAGTCACCACGTTCACCTGCCTGAAGGAACGATGCCGCTGGTGCAATCTTCATCAAACTGTCATTGAACTGTGGCAGCGCGCTTGAACGAATATCATCAGACTCGCGCTCCACTGGGGTTCTGCGTTTCGGTATTTTCCATGCATTCACGTTTTCTTTCTGCGGCAGTCCTGCTGGCCGCCTTGCTGTTCGGCTTGCCAGCGTTTGCCGCTGGCCGCTGCGATGTCAATGTTCCCACCGAGCATGTCGACCTGGACCAGGTCAGCCTGGCCTACCAGAGCATCGGCCGTGCTTCCGACCCGGCGCTGTTACTGATCATGGGCCTGGGTGGCCAGTTGATCCACTGGCCGGATGAGGTAGTGGTCGCGTTGTGCCAACAGGGCTTTCGGGTGATTCGCTACGACAACCGCGACGTCGGCCTGTCGACCTGGCGCCAGGCGCCGGCGGGTGCGAACCTGACATTCGAGGTACTGCGCTACAAGCTCGGCCTGCCGGTGGCGGCGCCCTACACCTTGACCGACATGGCCGGCGATGCACTGGGCTTGATGAGTGCGTTGCGGGTCGAGCGCTTTCATGTGTTGGGCGCCAGCATGGGCGGGATGATCGCCCAGCGGGTGGCGGCCATGGCGCCGCAGCGGGTCGAGAGCCTGACGCTGGTGATGAGCAGTTCCGGTGCCGAGGGCCTGCCGGCACCGAGTGCGGCGCTGGTTCAGTTGCTGTCGCGGCGCGGTGCGCCGAATCGCCAGGTGGCCCTCGAACAGCAGGCCGACCTGCTGGCGGCACTGGGCAGCCCCGAGGTCAAGGATGACCGGCACAAGCTGCTGCAACAGGCGGCGATGGCCTATGACCGGGCGTTCAATCCGGAAGGGGTGAAGCGCCAGATCATGGCGATCCTGGCGGAGCCGAGCCGGGTGCCGCTGCTCAACCAGTTGCGGGTGCCGACCCTGGTGGTGCACGGCACCGCCGATCCGTTGTTGCCGGTGATGCACGGGGTGCACCTGGCGGCGCATATCCAGGGCAGCCAGTTGGTGCTGATTCCGGGGTTGGCCCATCGCTTCCAGGAGGCGTTCAAGGCGCCGTTGCTGGCCGCCGTGCTGCCTTATCTGCGTCAGCATCAGCAGGATGTCAGCCACGTCGCGCAGCTCTGAGAGGAAAATACGCAGGGCATGTGGTTAGCGCGGTCCCTGTGGGAGCCGGCTTGCTGGCGATGACGGTATATCAGCCAGCAAGGATGTTGACTGCCAGGTCGCTATCGCCAGCAAGCCAGCTCCCACAAGGTCCAGAGGCACTTAGCGGATGATTTTCTCTACCTGGATCGCCAGTTTCTTCAGGCGATACCAGAAGCTGCGCTCGGAAATCCCGATCATTTGCGCGGCGGCGGCCTGGACGCCATTGGCTTCCTGCAAGGCCGCCATGATGTAGCCTTTCTCGACTTCCGCGAGTGCCGCGTCGAGATCCTTGGGGATCGCCGCGCCGGCATTCAGTGCGACGGCCGGGGTGCCCGGCTCGGCCGGTTGCCCGGTGAACAGGTAGGCCGGCAGGTCGCTTTCCTCGATCGTCTGGCTGGTGGCGACGATGGTCGCGCGCTCCACGCAGTTCTGCAGCTCGCGAATGTTGCCCGGCCAGCTGTAGTTGGCCATCGCCTGCAGTGCCTGGGGGCTGAAGCCGCTGATACGTTTGCCGGCGCTGGCGCCCAGCGAGTGGGCGAAATGCCGGGCCAGCGGGGCGATGTCTTCGACCCGTTCACGCAGGGCCGGCAGGGGAATCGGGAAGACGTTCAGGCGATAGTAGAGGTCCTCGCGAAACTCCTTGTTGGCCACCGCTTCGAGCAGGTTCTTGTTGGTCGCGGCAATCACCCGCACATCGACCTTGCGTTCGCGCGGGTCGCCGACCGGCTCGATCACCCGTTCCTGTAGCGCGCGCAGGATTTTCGCCTGCAGGGCCAACGGCATGTCGCCGACTTCATCAAGGAACAGCGTGCCCTTGTCCGCCTGCAGGAAGCGCCCGACCCGATCCGAAACGGCGCCGGTGAACGCGCCCTTGCGATGGCCGAACATTTCGCTTTCCAGCAGGCCTTCGGGGATCGCCGCGCAGTTGACCGCGACGAAGGGTTTGTCGGCGCGGTTGCCGTGCTTGTGGATCGCTCGGGCGACCATTTCCTTGCCGGTGCCGCTTTCGCCGGTCAGCAGGATGGTGGCGCTGCTTTCGCGCACCGAGTCGACGGCTTGCAGTACCCGGCGAAAGGTCGGGCTGTCGCCCACCAGGCTGTCGATCTGCTGGTGCTCGTCAAGCTCGGCACGCATCCGCGCATTGTCACGCAGGATGTCGCGAAACTGCAGGGCCTTGCTGACGGTGATGTCCAGCTCGTCGATGTCGAACGGCTTGGCGATGTAGTCGAAGGCGCCATTGCGCATCGATTGCACGGCGTTTTTCACCGTGCTGTAGGCGGTCATCACGATCACCGGCAAGTACGGGAAGCGCGACTTGATCTCGGCCAGCAGTTGCGGGCCGTCCATGCCGGGCATGCGCCAGTCGCTGATGACCAGGTCGATTTCCTCCTGGTCCAGCACCACCAGGGCCTGCAGGCCGTTGCCGGCGGTGAACACCTCGATATCGCCCTGACTCAGGGCCGAGCTGAGCAGGTCGCAGAGCTTGGGTTCGTCATCGACCACCAGGACCTTATGCGTCATCGTCGTGTTCCTCATCCTCGGCGTCCAGGTTTTCGCCATGGGCCGGAATGTACAACTTGAAGCTCGCGCCTGCATCTTTCTCGCTGGTGCATTCGATCCGCCCGTCATGGTTTTCCATGATCGAGTAGACCTTGGCCAGCCCCAGGCCGGTACCGGAGGCTTTGGTGGTGACGAATGGCGTGAAGATGCGTTCGATCATGTCCGGCTCGATGCCCTGGCCGGTGTCGGTGACACTGATGAGGGTGTAGTCCTGGTCACTGGCGATGCCCAGGGTCAGGCGGCCGCCGTTGGGCATGGCGTCGATGGCGTTGAGGATCAGGTTCAGGCAGGCCTGTTTCAATTGGCCTGCATCGGCATACAGGGTGGCCCCCGGCGCCTGGTCGTCGATCCGCGCATCGATGTTGTGGGTCGCCAGTTCCGGGGCGCAGAAGCCGAGAATCTCCTCGGCCAGGGCGCGGGCCGGCTGGGTCGCGCGAATCGGCGCGCTCGGCTTGGCGAAATCGAGGAATTCGGTGATCAGGTCGTTGATCCGCGAGACCTCGCTGATCACGTATTCCAGGTGGCGCTTGTCGTTGTCCGGCAGGTTGGCGCGCCGGTGCAGCAACTGCGTCGCGGTCTTGATGATGCCCAGCGGGTTGCGGATCTCGTGGGCCAGGCCCATGGCGACCTCGCCCAGCGCGTGCAGGCGGTCGCGGCGGCGCAGTTGGGCTTCCAGGTGATGCAGTTCGCCCAGGCGCTCGGTCATGTGGTTGAAGGTATGGCTGAGTTCGGCCAGTTCGTCGCTGCCTATCACCGGAATGCGTTTGTTGTAGTTGCCGGAGATGACCGCCCCGACCCCGTCGGCAAGGCCGCGCAGTGGCAGCGTGAGGCGCCGCGAGACCAGCCAGCCGGCACTGAGCGACAGGGCCGAGCCAACCAGGAAGATCAGGATGAACAGGTTGCTCTGGTTCACCAGCCCGACCAGGCTGCTGTGGCGCAACAGGCCGCTGAAGATCACCCCCTGCAGGTCACCGGCGTCGTTGAAGATCGGCCAGTACAGGCCGCTGTAGCGGTTGGTGAACAGCTCGCTGGGCAGGCGGGTCTCGCGCAGGGCCTTCTCGATTTTCGTCGGGACCTGCAGCGGGTGATCCTCGAAGCGCTGGGTCGAGAAGATTTCGGCGAAACCCTTGGGGTTCGCCAGGTACAGGCGCAGGTCGAGGGAATGCACGTCGGCCACGCTGTTGAGGAAGCTGCTGTCCAGGTAGGTGGCGATCATCAACTGGTAGTCGACGCCTTCCTGGGTGCTCTGGAAAGTCGAGACCACCACACCGGTCGGTACACCCGCCACCTTGATGGTCTGCAGGACGGCATTGGGCGTGGTGTTGATCTGTTCGACGATGTCTTCCGAGGCGGTGCTGAACACCACCTTGTGGTCCTGGGTACGGATCAGGGCGACCACGTCGATGCCCATCGCGTCGGCGATATCGGCGGTCAGCTTGTCGTGCTTGGCCGCCTGGCGCGATGTCGGCGGCCGGGTGTACAGCAGGAACAGTTGTGCGACCCGTGCGTTGTCACGCTGGATCTCGCTGATCTCGTCCTTGACGATCTTGGTCGACTCCTGCAGCCAGATACGCACGTTGCTGTCGAAGATCTGCGACAGGGTGGTCGCCGCCAGTTCGGCGGCGATCATGGTCGGCACGACACTGACCAGCCAGAACGCCAGTAACAGTTTGCGCTGCACGCTCCAGCGCGAGATCGAGAAGGGGCGGCGTTTACGGCGGCGTTCTGGAATGGAGTTCATCAGGTTTCGTTTATCGCAGCAGCCATGGCAGGGTCGAATCGATCCGGGCGGACAACCAACTTGACCAGTTTCAGGACATTGTTGACCAGCCGGTTGCGATGATGGAAGAACAGGTTGTTGCCCTGGAAGGTACAGCCCAGGCGGATTTTACTCGCATAGCCGGCCTGCCCGCATTCGTACAGGGTAATGCCCTGTTCGATACAGTACTCGACATTGGCCAGCCAACTGCGGAAATAGAGGTTGTGTTGACGGGTTTCGTTCAGGTCGTGGCCGAAAAATTTATCGATCAGCCGTTCCTTGTCCAGCAGGATCAGGTTGAACGCCACCAACCGGTCGTCGATCCAGTACAGGACACAGGCGGCGCGTTGCTCCAGATGTTCGAGCACGCCGGTGAAGTAGTCCGCCGGCAGGCGTTCGAACTGGGTCTCGCTGCGTGCCAGGGTCGACTCGTATAGGCGCATCACCTGCGGCAGCACGTCGTCGATGTTGCGTCGCCACTCGATCCGCGGGCCCGGTGCGCGCAGCTTGCGCCGCAGATCCTTGCGGGTGGATTTGCCCAGCGAGCCCAGGTACGCATCGATCGAACCGAAGGGCAGCGGCAACGTCGAGCCGGGCAGGCTGGGTAACTGCTGGAAACCGGCGATCTTGCAGGCGCTGTTCCAATCGTTGTCGGCACTGGGCGCGTCCTTGACCGCCGTGAGGCTGATTTTCCGGCTGGCGGCGTCTTCCCGCGCCAGTCGCAGCAGGCCTTCGAGCAGGGCCTGGCGGCCTTGGGCGGGTACATGGCTGGCGATACCGGCATGGCATTGCTCGGAGACGGGCGAGCCGATGGCGTAGAGCCCCAGTTCGAGCAGCCCCGGTAGCACCCGGTTGACCCAGCCGGTGATGCGCTTGGTCACGCCCTGCACCGTGGTGTCGAGCTTGTAGCGGGTGATGAAGGCGGGAGCGACGGCCAGCAGGCGGTCGCCTTCGAACAACGCCAGGTAGCGCCATTCGAAGTCGTCGATGCCGGCCTTTTCCACGGCCCGGTAGTACTCCCAATTTTCCAGTACGGCCGGGAAACAGTCGTTCCAGGCCGTGCGGTCGATCGCCTCGATGCTGGAGAAGGCTTGGGCGGTAATCACGTGGTCTGTCCCTAGGCCTGTTGCCGATAGTCTTCGCGTACGCTCGTGACGCCGCTCTGGCGTTGGATGAAGCCGGCGCTCAACTCGATCACCTCGCGATACTGCAGGTCGACGGTGATCATGTGGTAACAGTTGTCGAGCATGACCTTGGTGACCGGGCCACCCAGGTGCTTCTCGACATAATTGGCGTTCCACGGGCTGGTGATGTCGTCCTCGACGGAGTGGATCACCAGCGCCGGGGTCTTGATCGACGGCATGCGGCGCATGACCACGGCATTCATCCGGTGCAGTTCGCGCACCGTGATGCCCTCCATGGTCAGCAGCCCGGCGTCGCTGCTCTGGCCGGCCTTCATCTGGCGCTCGACGATTGCCCGCAGGCGCTCGTTCTTGATGCCGTACGGTGGCTTCTCCTCGAACCGACAGATATGTACGCCGAACGGGATCTTCATCAGCAACGGCGTCAGGAACGCCAGCTTGTTGATGCTCCAGCCGTCATAGCGCAGGGTGGTCGAGTACATCAACAACCCTGCGACCTGGCCGGGGAACTCGGAGGCCACGTACATGGACATGACTGCGCCCATGGACAGGCCGCCGACGAACACCTGCTCGTGACGCTGCTTCACGCCGACGAAGGTCTTGCGTACGCCTTCGTACCAGTCCTGCCAGCCGGTCGCCTGCAGGTCGGCATTGCCGCCGCAATGGCCAGGCAAGGTCGGTACGTACACCGTGCACGTACCGTCCTTGACCAGGCCCTGGGCGACCTTGCGCAGCTCCGTCGGCGTGCCGGTCAGGCCGTGGATCAGCAAGATCCCGACCGGACCGTCGCCGAGGACGAAGCCGGCATCGCCTTCGCCCAGATCGATCGTTGCCATGTTCACCGCTTCATGGCCCGGTTCAGCAACTGTTCGAGCAGCTTCAGGCCCAAGTCGATTTCCGGGTAGCTGATTTCCAGCGATGGAGCCAGGGTGATCACGTTCTTGTAGTAGCCGCCGACGTCGAGGATCAGGCCGAGTTTCTGGCCATCCACCACCATATCGCCCTTCATGCCTTCTTCGACCATGAAGTCCAGGGTGGCCTTGTCTGGCGTGAAACCGTCCGGGCCACAGATTTCGCAGCGCAGGGCCAGGCCCAGGCCGTCGACGTCGCCAATGATCGGGAAGCGCTTCTGCAGGTCCTGCAGGCCTTCGAGGAAGTACTTGCCCTTGGCCATGACCATTGCGCCGTAGTCGACTTCGCTGGTCATCTTGAACATTTCCAGGCCTACCGCGGTACCCAACGGGTTGGAGGCGAAGGTGGAGTGGGTCGATCCTGGCGGGAACACGGTCGGGTTGATCAGTTCTTCACGGGCCCAGATGCCGCCCAGCGGGTTCAGGCCGTTGGTCAGCGCCTTGCCGAAGACGATCACGTCCGGCTGCACGTCGAAGTGTTCGATCGACCACAGCTTGCCGGTGCGGTAGAAGCCCATCTGGATTTCGTCGACCACCAGCAGGATGCCGTGCTGGTCCAGGACCTGCTTCAGCTCGCGGTAGAAGTTCATCGGCGGGATCACGTAGCCGCCGGTGCCCTGGATCGGCTCGGCGTAGAACGCGGCGTATTCGCTGGCGCCGACCTTGGGGTCCCAGACACCGTTGTATTCGGTTTCGAACAGACGGGCGAACTGCCTGACGCACTCGCTGCCGTACTCTTCCTTGGTCATGCCTTTCGGGCCGCGGAAGTGGTAAGGGAACGGGATGAACTGCGCGCGCTCGCCGAAATGGCCGTAGCGGCGACGGTAGCGGTAGCTCGAGGTGATCGAGGATGCGCCCAGGGTACGACCGTGGTAGCCGCCTTCGAAGGCGAACATCAGGCTCTTGCCGTTGCTGGCGTTACGCACGACTTTCAGCGAGTCTTCGACCGATTGCGAACCGCCGACGTTGAAGTGCACGCGACCGTCGAGGCCGAACTTCTTCTTGGCGTCGACCGCAATCATTTCCGACAGCTCGATCTTGCCCTTGTGCAGGTACTGGCTGGCGATTTGCGGCAGGGTATCGATCTGCTGCTTCAGGGCGTTGTTCAGGCGTGGGTTGGCGTAGCCGAAGTTCACGGCCGAGTACCACATCTGCAGGTCGAGGTAGGCCTGGTCCTCGGTGTCCCAGACGTAGGAGCCTTCGCAGCGGCTGAAAATACGCGGTGGCTCGATGTAGTGGACGGTATCGCCGTAGGAGCAGTACTTGGCTTCTTTATCCAGAAGCACCTGGTCTTCGGCGGTAGCGATGCGAATCTCAGACATGGTGGAAGAGTTCCTGAGTTTGTGAAGAGTTTTCGGCGCTGTCGAGCGCGAAAGTGGTGGCGTTGGCGGCTTCGCTGCTAGGCAGCAGGGCCAGCAATGCCGGGAGTTCGGAGAACGAGTCGAAGCGCGCGTAGGGGATGCCGTTGCGTTCGCAGTGCTCGGCGAGGCGGCCCTTGGCGAACACGAAGTCGGCGGTGCCGGCCACGCACATGTCCGATTGACCGTCACCGATCACCAGCACGCGCTTGCCCTTGGGCGTGGACTTGCACTTGCAGTTGCCGGAGGCGGCGCGGCAGGCATCGCTGGCGTACGGGAAGTCGATGCGCCAGCTGTCCTGGTCGACCTGGCGCAGGCGGTTGGCCAGGATCGGCAGCAGGGTCACGTAGTTGCGTGACAGAATCCGCGCGATGCCTTGCTCGATACCATCACTGACCACTTCGATGGTTGCGCCCAGGCCCATCACGTGGTCGACGAAGTCGGGGAAGTCCGGGTCGATATCGACGGTGTCGAAGTAGGCCAGCAATTGGGCCGGGGTGGCCTTGACCAGGGCCAGTTGGCGGCTGAGGCATTCACGCGAGCCGATGTGACCGTCCAGCCATTCCTGTTCGATCGTTTCCCAGCTCGGGTCGGCGAAGCGTTCCAGAATGTTGTCGATCGCGTCGGTGCGGGAAATGGTCCCGTCGAAGTCACACACGATATGCCAGTGCATCATCTGCAGTTACCTGTTGAATAAGCGCGCAGCTTGCGCATATCAGGGCTAGAGCATGGAGCGTGCCAAGCCGCTGCAGGCCCTGTATTCACGGGGTTTGCAGATGGTTTGTATGAAATTGGCTACAATGAGCTACAATTTTTGTAGCTTGCTACAAACAAGATCAGTGCTTGCCTAGGGCAGGCACTCTGGTGATTGATGCGCGCATGTTCAGTACAAGGAAACGCCTCATGGCCAGGTTTACTCCCACATTGCTGCTTGCCGGTCTGCTGGCCCTGGGCGGCTGGAATACCGCTACGCTGGCCGAGGACGGGCTCGGCGGGCAGGTCGGACTCGGCATTGGCTACCAGCCCCACGATCCGTCGGGCAGCAGCTACGACACGGTGCCGTTGCCCTACCTCGACCTGGACTGGGGCGACGTCAGCCTCAATGGTGATGATGGCCTGACCTGGGATGCCTTCAAGGACAGCGGCTTCACCGCCGGTCCATTCATCAACTACCTGTCGGGACGCAACGCCAATGGCGATCTGCGCGGCCTGCGAAATGTTCCGGACATGGCCCAGGTCGGCGGCTATGTGCAGTATGCGCCGGATGACTTCTGGCGGGTGTTCGTGCAGGTCGGCAGCGCGGTGGGCGGTGGCAACGCCCAGGGCGGCCTGCTGGGCAAGGTCGGTGGCGAGCTGGGTTATCCACTGGGCATGGGCATCATCGGCAGCAGCAACCTGAGTGCGCATTTCGCCGATGCCCGGCAGACCCGGACCTTTTTCGGTGTGACGGCCGAGGAGGCCCAGGCTTCGGGGATCGAGCAGTACAAGCCGGGCGGCGGCCTGCAGAACTTCACCCTGACCCAGAACTTCGCGATTCCGCTGGGCGGCAGCTGGTCGCTGATGACCAGCGCCAGCTGGATTCACCTGGTGGGCAACGCGGCGGACAGCAGCATCGTCCGGGAGCGTGGCGATAACAACCAGGGGCAGGTCCAGACCGCGATCAGCTACAAGTTCTGACACCTTGTGCATCTGGCGATCAGGTCCATGGCGGCGTGGGCTGATGGTTGCCAGGCGAGTTTTGCCAGCGCCGCCTGAACTGGTCTGGCGTTTGCAGTGGACGACCCGGTAATCACTGTCCGGGAAACTTTCAGATGGCTCGTCCTGCTTATCGCCTGTTGGCCTATTCGCTCTGGGACCTGGTGCCCATTGTCATGGCACTGGCTCATTTCGCCTTCGTACTGTGGCTGGTGCTGGGTTTTCACGACCACTCCTGGTGGCTGATCATCCCGACGGCGCTGCTCTATGCGGTCAGCCTGTCGTGGAGCATCAACAGCATCTCCCACAACCAGATCCACAATCCCTATTTCACCCCGCACTGGCTGAACCGTGGTTTCGACCTGCTGCTGTCGCTGACCATCGGGTTTTCCCAGACGATGTACCGCGATATCCACAACCGCCACCATCGCGGCAACTCCGACCTGCCGCGTGAAGACGGCACCACCATCGACCCGCTGTCGATCTACCTGCATGGCAAGGACGGCCAGCCGGATAACGTCTGGGCCTACACTTTCCTCAGCTTCTTTCGCGACGATCCCAAGGCCTACTACGAGGAAATGAAGCGCAAGCATCCGGCGGATGCGCGCTGGGTCAAGGTCGAGATCTATGGGACGGTGGCGTTCTACCTGGCGCTGGCGGCCTATGACTGGCATGCGGTGCTGGTGCTGCTGCCGTTCTGGTACCTGGGGCAGTCGCTGTCTTCGCTCAATGGCTACTACGAGCACCTGGGCGGCAATCCGGACCTGCCGATCGCCTGGGGCGTGAGTTCCTACAGCAGGCTCTATAACGTGATCTGGATGAATAACGGCTATCACGCCGAACACCACTACCGGCCGAAGATGCACTGGACCAAGGTCAAGGCGTTCCATGCGCAGATCCGGGAGCAGCAGCGCGAGGCGGGGGTGAAGGTGATTCCGCTATCCCATGGGCTGGGATTTTTGCTTAAACACGACAGGTAGACCTCAGCCCCGGTTTTTGAGGCACACCAGGTAATCCTCAGGCCAGATTTTGTGGCGAGGGGGCTTGCCCCCGCTCGGCTGCGAAGCAGTCGTAGATCGGCCAATGCGTTCTGTCTGATGGACCGGGTTGGTTGGTCTGGGGCCGCTGCGCGGCCCAGCGGGGGCAAGCCCCCTCGCCACACTTCAGTTTTTCGCGCCTTTGGGGGAGATCGGTCAATACGCTTTGTCTGATGGACCGGATTGGTGGATTTGGGGCCGCTGTGCGGCCCAGCGGGGGCAAGCCCCCTCGCCACACTTCAGTTTTTCGCGCCTTTGGGGGAGATCGGTCAATACGCTTTGTCTGATGGACCGGATTGGTGGATTTGGGGCCGCTGTGCGGCCCAGCGGGGGCAAGCCCCCTCGCCACACTTCAGTTTTTCGCGCCTTTGGGGGAGATCGGTCAATACGCTTTGTCTGATGGACCGGATTGGTGGATTTGGGGCCGCTGTGCGGCCCAGCGGGGGCAAGCCCCCTCGCCACACCTCAGTTTTCCTCGCCTTCGGCGAGCAGCGCGATCCCGCCGATGATCACCAGTACGCCGACCCAGTGCAGTGTGCTGATCTGTTCGCCCAAGCCCAGCCACGAGCCGAGCAGCACCGCGATGAACACCAGTGAACTCAGGGGGAACGCCAGGGACAGGCTGCTGCGCCGCAAGATCAGCATCCAGACGAAAAATGCGCCGATGTAGCAGGCGATCGCGACCCAGACCCCCGGGTTGACCAGCACCGCAGTAAGCCATTGCAGATTGAAATCCACCTGGCCCAACTGGTCGCCACCCACTTTGGTGGCAATCTGTCCGGCACTTTCGAAAAGGATCAGCAGGGCCCAGAGGACAAGGGTACCCAGGCGGCCGTGAAGCCAGTCGATGTGTTTGGCACTACTCATAATCAGCTTCCTTCAACTTTCATCAACTGCCAGAGATGGCAACCAGCATGACGCCCAGGGTGATCACCAGGGTGCCCATCCAGCGGCGGCGGCTGACGGTTTCTCCCAGCACCACCTTGCCCGCCAGCACCACGCCGCAATAGCCCAGCGCGGCGGCCGGGAACAGCAGGCTCAGTGGCGCGCGGGACAGGGCTTCGAGCCAGACCAGGAACTCCACCGCATAGGCGCCGATACCGCACCACAGCAGAGGGGCATTGAATACCTGGCCCCAGAAGGCATTCAGGCGAAAGCCGCCTTCCAGCTCCGGCAGGCGGTCCAGGCCGATCTTGAAACAGAGTTGGCCGACCACGTCGAGGACGATGGAGAAAGCCACCAGCAGAACAACGGTCAGGGTCACGGAAACAGCTCCTCGAACAGCGAAATCAACGCTTGGTTGGTGGTCGCGTTGCGTTGCAGGTCGGCCGCGCTCCAGCGTTCGGCCGGCGGTTGGTCGGACTTGGCTTCCCAGCGCTTGAAGGCGTTGCTGAAGGCCGGCTTGGCGAATTCGCCGCAGATATCGATGCCCAGCACGCGCTTGCTTGCCGCCAGAGCGCGAAGGGCGTCGAGCAGGTGGACCAGGCGCATGCCGCCCTGGTCCCAGTTGGTGGCGGCGTCCTCGCTGGCCAGCACGTCCTTGTCGATGGTGATCCAGATCGCTTCGGTGGGCAGGCCCTGGATCAGTTGCTCGAGGAAGTTCGGCCAGTGCTCGTCGGCGAGGTTGCGCCAGTGCAGGTGGTTTTCCTGCTGCTGGTGCCCGGCGCCATCGCCGATTCGGCCCCAGACCTTGGACGGCGCATGCTGCCAGGGGAACAGTTGCAGCTTGCCGCGGCGCAGGGCGCCGAGGTTGCCACCGCGCAGTTGCGGGGTATCGAGGTCTTCGCTGCACGGGCCGAGGGTGACGATGCGCTCGATGTTTGGCAGCTTCAGGGCGCGGTTGACCCACGAACCGCAGTGCCGGCGCGGGGCCAGGTGGACCCAGTCGGGGTGGTTGTCGAAGTGGATCAGGCTGACCGGCTCCGGCAGGTCGCCGAGGAAAGCCGGGGTCAGGTGGTGGTAGTCGCCGGAGCCGACGAAGATGATCTGCGGCTTGCCGTCAGCCGGCCTGGCGAGCTGGCCCAGGCGTGCGGTGAAGCGTCGGTACTGGCGTTCGGTGGTCCACAGGCGCAGTTTCGGGCCCAGGTCGAGCAGGTCCAGGCGCGTGGCCCGGCCGTTGTCGAGCAGGCTGCGGATCGGCGCCTGGGCCGTGAGGCTGTGGTCGAGATCTAGAATGTTCAAAACGTTGATTTACCCATGGCAGCGCCCGCATGTCAGGTTGCCTGTCTCGGCTGGAGGCCAGGCAATTCGGGCTTTGGCGGGTAAATGCAAGGGGCGGGCCAGCCTCCGTGGCGGGTGATGTCGTACAGCGTATTGGTGTACAGCGCAGGAGCTTTGTAGGAGCGGGCGCTGCGGCGATCCGACTTGCCCGCGAATAGGCCAGCAAGCCCTGTATCGCCCAAGCTGCCGCCTTCGCGGGCAAGCCCTGCTCCTACAGGATCGGTGTCAGGCACGGAGCACGGGGTCAGTGCAGGCGCAGCCACAGACTGACCAGCACCGTTGCGGCGATCAGCCAGGCCACCACGGCCACCGCCAGGGACAATTCCAGGCGCAGGCGGTCGAGCATCACGTAGAGCACCGCCAGGTAGATGAAGTACGGGATGATCGACCACATGCCGAAAACAATGGTGGTCTTGAGGTCTTCCACCGAACGACCCTTGCCGACGATGTAGTGGGCGATCAGGGCAAAGGTTGGGAACAGCGGGACGAGCCCGGCGATGTAGTAGTTGCGGGTTTTCGACAGTGCGGCGAGCAACAGCACCACTACGGCGCCAAGGGCCGCCTTGAGTATCAGGTCCATATTCAGTGGCTCAAACCGTATTTTTTCACTTTGTCGAACAGGGTGGTCTTGGCCATGCCCAGTTCCTGGCTGGCCTGGGTGAGGTTGCCGCCAGTGCGTTGCAGGGCATCATTGAGCAGGTTGCGCTCGAAGGCCTCGACCGCTTCGGCGAAGCCCAGGCCGCCGGCGCTTTGCGTGCCGGATTTCTTGAAGGCCGGCAGGCCGAGGGCGAAACGTTCGGCGACGTTGCGCAGCTCGCGTACGTTGCCCGGCCAGTCGTGGCTCATCAGGCTCGACAGGGTCTGGTTGTCCAGCTCCGGTGCGGTACGATCGAAGCGTAGCGAAGACTGCTGCAGGAAGTGCTCGAACAGTTGCAGGATATCTTCGCGCCGCTCGCGCAGGGGCGGCAGTTCGAGAGTCACCACGTTCAGGCGGTAGTAGAGGTCGCTGCGGAATGCGCCGGCCTTGCCCAGCTCGTCGAGGTCGGACTTGGTCGCGGCGATCACCCGGCAGTCGACCGCCACGCTCTGGTTCGAACCCAGGCGTTCCAGGGTGCGTTCCTGCAGGACCCGCAACAGCTTGATCTGTAGCGGAATCGGCATGCTTTCCACTTCATCGAGAAACAGCGTGCCGCCATGGGCGTGTTCGATCTTGCCGATCCGTCGCTTGCCGGCGCCGGTGAAGGCGTTGGCCTCGTGGCCGAAAATCTCGCTTTCGAAGAGGTTTTCCGGCAGGCCGCCGCAGTTGAGCGCAACGAACTGTTGCGACTGGCGCCGGCTGAAATCGTGCAGGCAGCGGGCGACCAGTTCCTTGCCGGTGCCGGTCTCGCCTTCGATCAGCACGTTGGCCGAGGTGTCGGCGACGTTGGCGATCAACTCCCGCAGGTTCTGCATGGCGGGCGAGCGGCCGATGATCCGGCCCTCCAGGCTGTCGCGTTCGGCCAGTTGCCGGCGTAGCGACCAGACTTCCCGCGCCAGCCCGCGTTGCTCCAGGGCACGACGGGCGACGTCGACCAGCCGCTCGGGCGAGAAGGGCTTCTCCATGAAGTCGTAGGCGCCGGCGCGCATCGCGCCGACCGCCATGGATATGTCTCCGTGGCCGGTGATCAGCACCACCGGCAGGCTGCGGTCGCGAGCCTTGAGGCGTGTCAGCAGTTCCAGGCCGTCGATGCCCGGCAGGCGGATGTCGCTGATGACGATCCCGGGGAAGTTGTCGCCGATCCGTTCCAGGGCCGCTTCGGCACTGGCGACGCCCTCGCAGGGAATATCTTCCAGGGAGAGCGCCTGCTGGCAGCCGAGCAGCACATGGGGGTCGTCCTCGACGATGAGGACGGTCAGGTCGTTGTTCATATCGGCTCGGCCTTGGCAGGGTTGACCCGCGGTAAATGGAGGACAAAAGCGGTACCGCCGCCGTCCGGGTGTTCCACGCCCAGGTTGCCGCCAGCCGCGGCCGCCAGGCTCGCCGAGAGTGTCAGGCCGAGGCCGAGGCCCTGGGCTCCGGGCTTGGTGGTGAAGAACGGTTCGAACAGGTGCTTGCGGGCTTCCAGGCCGATGCCATGGCCGTTGTCGCGCACCTGCAGGCGATACTTGCCTTCGGCGAAGTCGCCTTCCAGCCACAGCTCCGGCAACGGCTGCGCCTGCATGGCGTCGAGGGCGTTGCTGAGCAGGTTGACCAGGATCTGCTCCAGGCGGGTCTGGTCGATCGCCAGTTGAACGTCGTCATGCTCGCGATGGATCTCCAGGTGCATGGCTTCGATGCGGCTACCCAGTACCTGCAGCGCTGCATCGATGGACTTGCCCAGGTTGGCCTCGCCCTTGTCTTCGCCACGACGGGCGAAGGCTCGCAGGCTGGCGGTGATGCGTCCCATGCGGTCGATCAGGTCGTTGATGGTCCGCAGGTTGGTGCTGGCAATCTCCAGTTCGCCGCGTTCGAGAAACCGAACGGTGTTGCCGGACAACGTGCGCAGCGCTGCCAGCGGCTGGTTCAGTTCGTGGGCAATACTGGTGGACATCTGGCCTATGGCGGCCAGCTTGCCGGCCTGGACCAGTTCGTCCTGGGCCCGGCGCAGGGTTTCCTCGGCCTGGCGCCGTTCGCGGATCTCGTCCTTGAGCCGGTCGTTGCTGGCGCGCAGGTCGGCGGTGCGTTCGGTGATCCGCCGTTCCAGCTGGCTGTTGGCTTCCTGCAGGGCTTCCCGTGCAGCGAGGCGGGTGGCAAGCACCTTGCGCCGTTCGTTCCAGGCGATCAGCAGGAACGCCACCAGGGCAAAGGCCACCGCGACCAGGATGCCCTGGTTGGCGGCTTCACGGCGCAGGTCCTGCAGGGGCGTGAGCAGGGTGAAATGCCAGGGGGTGTCGGCGAGTCCGCGGGTCTGGGCCAGGTAGCTGACGTTGTCGCCATCCTTGACCAGTTCCGTATTGGAGGGGAAGGTCAGGGTCTCGACGCCGTCACCGAGGCGTTCGCGAGCCAGCGGCTGCAACTCGTTGAGCGGCCACCAGTAGTATTGCAGGCTGCGGGCCAGGCGATCCTTGACCTCTGGCGTCAGCGGGCGGACCGACTTGAGGCGCCGGCTCGGGTCGCTGGAGAGGATGATGATGCCATTCTCGTCACTGACGAAAGCTTCCAGGCGAGCGCGCTGCCAGCGTTCTTCCAAGGCTTCGAGGCGTACCTTGATCACGGCTACGCCGATGATCTTGCCTTGCTCCTCGAGACCATGCGCCAGGTAGTAGCCGGGTTCGCCGAGGGTGCTGCCGATGCCGTAGAAACGTCCCGGCAGGCCCCTTACGGCGTCCTGGAAATAGGCGCGGAACGACAGGTCCTCGCCCAGGTAGCTGTCGCTGTCGCGCCAGTTGCTGGTGGCCAGCACCCGGCCAGTGGTGTCCAGCACGTAGATGGCCCGGCTGCGGCTGCGGCGATTGAGGCCTTCGAGGTATTCGTTGACGGTCTGGCGGTGGTCGGCATCGGGGTCGCGCAACAGGTCCGAGACGCTGGATTCAAGCTCCAGCAGGCTGGGCAGGTAGGTGTACTTGCTGATCTCGCTTTCGACGGTGCGCGCGTGCAGTTCCAGCGCGCGCTGGCCGTTTTCGCTGAGGGTGCGGATGCCGTAGTGCTCGCTGATGCGATAGCCGGCATAGCCGAGGCCGATCATGAGCAGGATGATCAGTGGCGGCAGGAACAGGTGACGGATCAGGCGGGGTTTCACGGCGAGTGATGGCGGCGTCGCACGAAAGAGATTGGGGTCGCATTTCATCACAGATGCCTTGGGTCAACCAGATCGCATTGGGGCTGATTGGGGTGTGGGAGCCAACGGCCTTGCACCCACATCCAAACTGTGGGGGCCGGATTCCGTGGGAGCGGGACTGTGGGAGCCGGATTGACCGATGCGTCGGACCGCCGCGAAGGCGTCCATGAGACTGCTAAAAGCTTCGCGGATGAATCCGGCTCCCACAATCCTGATCCCAAGGCCTGCCCCTACAGTCCGGTTCCTGCAGGCGGCTAAGCAGGGTTTCAGTGCTGCAGGATTTTTTCGAGGAAGTGCTGCGCGCGATCGGAGCGGGCGCTGATGTCGCCGAAGAACTCTTCCTTGTTGCAGTCTTCGATGATCTTGCCCTGGTCCATGAAGATCACGCGGCTGGCGACCTTGCGTGCGAAGCCCATCTCGTGGGTCACGCACATCATGGTCATGCCTTCCTGAGCCAGTTGGACCATGACGTCGAGCACTTCGTTGACCATTTCCGGGTCGAGGGCCGAGGTCGGTTCGTCGAACAGCATGACGATCGGGTCCATCGCCAGCGCCCGGGCGATTGCCACGCGCTGCTGCTGGCCGCCGGAAAGCTGGCCAGGATGCTTGTGCGCATGGGCCGACAGGCCAACGCGGTCAAGCAGTTGCAGGCCCTTCTTGGTCGCTTCTTCCTTGCTGCGGCCCAGTACCTTGATCTGCGCGATGGTCAGGTTCTCGGTGATGGTCAGGTGCGGGAACAGCTCGAAATGCTGGAACACCATGCCCACCCGCGAACGCAGTTTCGGCAGGTCGGTCTTCGGGTCGGCGATGGAGGTGCCGTCGACCACGATGTCGCCTTTCTGGAACGGTTCCAGGGCGTTGACGCACTTGATCAGGGTCGACTTGCCCGAGCCCGAGGGACCGCAGACCACCACCACTTCACCTTTTTTGACTTCGGTGCTGCAATCGGTCAGCACCTGGAAGTCGCCATACCACTTGTTGACGTTCTTGATAGAGATCATACGGCAAACCTTTTTTGCAGACGCTTGACCAGCTGCGAGGCGGCAAAGCTGATGATGAAGTAGACCAGACCGGCGAAGATCAGGAATTCGTTGGAGCGACCGACGATGTCACCGCTCGAGCGCGCGGAGTTGAGGAAGTCCACCAGGCCGACGGTGTAGACCAGCGAGGTGTCCTGAAACAGGATGATACTTTGCTGCAGCAGCAGCGGGGTCATCTTGCGGAACGCCTGCGGCAGGATGATCAGGCGCATGGTCTGGCCATAGCTCATGCCCAGTGCCTGGGCGGCACCCATCTGGCCCTTGGGGATCGACTGCACGCCAGCGCGGACGATTTCGCAGAAGTACGCCGCCTCGAACATCATGAAGGCGATGATGCAGGAGGTGAAGGCGCCGATCGGTGTGTCTTCGCCGGTGATCCAGCGCAGCACGAACGGTACAGCCAGGTAGAACCAGGTGATCACCAGCAGCAACGGGATCGAACGGAAGTAGTTGACGTAGGCACCGGCAATTCTCGACAGCAGCTTGCTGTGGGACAGGCGCATGAGTGCCAGGATGGTGCCGATGATGATCCCGCCGACGACGCCGAGGACCATCAGTTGCAGGGTCATCAGCATGCCGTTCCACAGGCCGGGGATGGCCGGGACAATGTCACTGAAGTCGAATTCCATTATTTACCCCCCACGGAGATCAGGCCGGGCACCGCAACTTTCTTCTCGACCAGGCGCATGAGCAGCATCAGGCTCATGTTCAGGGTGAAGTAGATCAGTGTCGCCAGGGTGAAGGCTTCGAACAGGTTGGCGGAGAACTCGGCGGTCTGCTTGGTCTGCGCGAGCAGTTCCATCAGGCCGATCAGCGAGGCCACGGACGAGTTCTTGAAGATGTTGAGGAATTCCGAGGTCAGTGGCGGAATGATGATCCGGTAGGCCTGGGGCAGCAGCACATTCCAGTAGATCTGCGGCAGCTTGAAGCCCATGGCGCGGGCCGCCGATTCCTGGCCGCGGGGCAGCGCCTGGATACCGGTGCGGACCTGTTCGCAGACCCGTGCGGCGGTGAACAGGCCGAGGCAGATCACGACGCTGATGTAGGCCGAGGTGGTCGGGTTCAGGTCCTGCTTGAACCAGTCCTGCAGGTTCTGCGGCAGCAGGTCGGGTACCAGGAAGTACCAGATGAACAGTTGCACCAGCAGCGGCACGTTGCGGAACAATTCGACGTAGCAGGTCGCGATGCCAGCCACCAGGCGGTTGGGTACGGTGCGCATCACGCCGAGTACGGAGCCCAGGCTTAATGCAATGATCCAGCCCACGATGGCGATCGCAATGGTCCAGCCCAGCCCGGAGATGAACCAGTCGAGATAGGTCTCGCTGCCCACGCCGGTGGTCTTGAAGAACACGCCCCAATCCCAGTTGTAATTCATTCGGGTCTCCCCTCAGGTCGATCGATGTACGAGCACGTGCTTCCGGGACTCCGCCCCGCCCGCCAGTGTCTGTCGGGCACACCGGTACCGCTCGCGGTCCGAGTGTTGTTCCATTGCGATTCAGAAGAAGCCAGTACAGCAGGTGTCCAGCAGACTTCCCAGGCTGCGCTGGCAGCCCTGGGAAGTAAGGTTAGCCGTGACTCAGATCTTTGCGTCAGGCGCTGGCTTGTCGTTCGGGTTGGCGATCAGGGCCTTGAGCTTGTCGCTCATCGGGAACTGCAGGTTCAGGCCTTTTGGTGGAATCGGCTGGGTGAACCACTTGTCGTAGATCTTGTTGATCTCGCCCGACTTGTAGAGGCCGACAATGGCGTCATCCACGGCTTTCTTGAACGCCGCGTCGTCCTTGCGGACCATGCAGCCATAGATTTCGTAGGACTGTGGAGTACCGGTCACGGCCCAGTCGGTCGGCTTCTTGGCCTTGGCCATCTCGCCGGCCAGCAGCGCGTCATCCATCATGAAGGCCACGGCACGGCCGCCTTCGAGCATCTGGAAGGACTCGCCGTGGTCCTTGGCAGAGATGACGTTCATGCCCATCTGCTTGTCGGCGTTCATGGCCTTGAGGATGCGCTCGGACGTGGTGCCGGCGGTGGTCACGACGTTCTTGCCCTTGAGGTTGTCGAAATCCTTGTATTCGGAATCCTTCTTGGCCAGCAGGCGGGTGCCGACTTCGAAGATACCGACCGAGAAATCGACCTGCTGGGCGCGTTCGGCGTTGTTGGTGGTGGAACCACACTCGACGTCGACGGTGCCGTTCTGCACCAGCGGGATACGGGTCTGGGAGGTGACCAGATTGTACTTGACCTTCAGGTCAGGCAGGTTCAGGTCTTTCTTGATGCCCTCGACGATGGCCAGCTGGATGTCGTGGGAGTAGCCCACAGGCTTGCCGGAGCTATCTGCGATGTAGGAGAACGGAATGGAACTGTCACGATGGCCGAGGGTGATGGTCCCGGACTCTTTGATCTTCTTCAGAGTGCCGGTCAGTTCGGCGGCGGAAACTGGAGTGCTGATCAGAGCGGCGGCGATTGCTGCGCCCAGGATGTGGGGAACGATGCGCATCGGTTACTTTCCTCGAGATTGTTTTTCTTATGGAGCCGTTCAGTCGGCCCTCGGATACTGCGAACAGCTCGCAGGCCCCTAGAGGCTGAGTGAGCATTCGGTGATGGAGTATAGAGCAGGACTCGTGCCATACCCGGCGAATCGAGTCTTCTATTTGATTTATAAGGGTTTTTATTTCATTTTGGCGAAATTCAAGGCGGCTTGCGTCCGGATCGCCGAATGGTGGCCGAATGAGCGTTCGGAAAACCGAATGGGGGGCGGGGATATGAAGAGGGGAATGTCTTTGCTGTGGGGCCAACAGGCTGGCCCCGCAGTGATATCGGTAGCAGCGGCCTGGACTCAGGCCGCTTCGATCTTGCCGCGAGCCTGCTCGGCCTTGTCCAGGTAGTCCTGCAGTTTCTGCTGTTGCTCGGGGCTGGTGAACAGGCCCAGTTTGCTGCGACGCCAGAGAATGTCCTGGGCCGCAGTCGCCCACTCTTCACTGCACAGGTAGTCCACCTCGCGGGTGTAGAGACCGCCGCCGATGTGCTCGCCGAGGTCGCCGAGTTCCTGGACGCCTTCGAGCAGGCGCCAGGTGCGGCTGCCGTAGGTGCTGGCCCAGCGCCGTGCGATCTCGCTTGGTACCCAGTCGAAGCGGCCGCGGATCGCCTGGGCCAGGGCTTGCGGCGTGCTCATGTCCTCACCGCCCGGCAGGGTCGAAGTGGCGGTCCAGCTTGGTCGCATCTGAGTGAAGAATGGCGCCAGCTGGGCCATCGCCGATTCCGCCAGTTTGCGGTAGGTGGTCAGCTTGCCGCCGAATACCGACAACAGTGGGGTTTCTTCGGCATTGGCCGACAACGCCAGGGTGTAGTCGCGGGTCACCGCCGAAGGGTTGTCCGACTCGTCGTTGCACAGCGGTCGAACACCGGAATAGCTGTGCAGGATGTCGCCACGACTCAGTTGCTTCTTGAAGTGCGCGTTGACCACGTTGATCAGGTAGTCGGTTTCCGCTTCGGTGATCGCCACCTTGGCTGGGTCGCCCTGGTATTCGCGATCGGTGGTGCCGATGATCGTGAAGCGCTCCAGGTACGGGATGGTGAACACGATGCGCTGGTCCTCGTTCTGCAGGATATGCGCGTGTTCGCCTTCGTACAGTCGCGGCACGATCAGGTGACTGCCCTGGATCAGGCGGATGCCGTACGGCGAATCGAGCTTGAGGTCTTCCTTGATGAACCTGGCGACCCACGGGCCGGCCGCGTTCACCAGGGCCTTGGCCTGGATAGAGAAGCGGACGCCGTCGGCGCGTTCCATCTCAAGGTGCCACAGGCCCTTGGTGCGACGGGCGCTGGTGCAGCGGGTGCGGGTGTGGATGTGTGCACCCTTTTCCCGGGCGGCCATGGCATTGAGTACCACCAGGCGAGCATCGTCGACCCAGCAGTCGGAATATTCGAAGCCACGACCGATTTCCGCCTTGAGCGGGCTATCGGGGCCGAACTTGAGGCTGCGTGAACCGGCGAGCTTTTCGCGCTTGCCCAGGTGGTCGTAGAGGAACAGGCCGGCGCGAATCATCCAGGCCGGCCGCAGGTGTGGCCGGTGCGGCAGGACGAAGCGCATGGGCTTGACGATATGCGGGGCCTTGGCCAGCAGCACTTCACGTTCGGCGAGGGCTTCGCGCACCAGGCGGAACTCGTAGTGTTCCAGGTAGCGCAGGCCACCATGGATCAGCTTGCTGCTGGCAGAGGAGGTATGGCTGGCCAGATCGTCCTTTTCACAAAGGAACACCGAAAGACCACGACCGGCTGCGTCCGCGGCGATCCCGACACCATTGATACCACCGCCTATCACGGCAATGTCATAGATCTCGGCAAGGGGTTGTGCAGGCAAGGTGGTGGAAGTCATCGGCGGCCTCGCTGGGTCTTCTATATTTGAATTCGAACATTTATGTTCATTTTCGAAAATATTAGCGGATAAGTGCGCCCACAGCCACCCGGTCTTGATTGAAAAAATTCATCAAGAATGGCTGAAAGGAAAATTATCGAACATGAGCAAGGAAGAAAGAGCGCTTGTGGGAGCGGGCTTGCCCGCAAGGCTTTTACTGGCCCTGCGGGCCTCTCGCGGACGAGCCCGCTCCCACGAATGCGATGCACGAATACCGGAGGACCTGATGGGCTCAGACCACCTCGAGACGGATCTTGTGCTGGTTGAGCAGTTGCGCCAGGGCGGGAACCGGTGCCTGATCGGTCACCAGGCAGTCGATCAGGGTGATCGGCCCCAGCCGTACCATGGCGTTGCGCCCGAATTTGCTGGAGTCGGCGGCCAGGATCACCTGGCGGGCATTGGCAATGATCGCCTGGGACACCCGCACTTCCTGGTAGTCGAAATCCAGCAGGCTGCCATCTTCGTCGATGCCGCTGATGCCCACCAGGGCGAAGTCCACCTTGAACTGGTTGATGAAGTCGACGCTGGCCTGGCCTACCACGCCACCATCGCGGCGCACGTTGCCGCCGGCCAGTTGTACTTCGAAGTCGTCCTTGGCGCTGAGGATCGAGGCGACGTGCAGGTTGTTGGTGATGATCTTCAGGTGGTTGTGGTTGAGCAGGGCGCGGGCGATCGATTCGGTGGTGGTGCCGATGTTGATGAACAGCGAGGCGTGGTCGGGGATCTGGCCAGCGATGGATTCGGCGATACGCTGCTTCTCGTCGCGCATCTGGTCGGCGCGCATGGCGTAGGCAGTGTTCTCCACGCTGGAGTCGTAGGCGGCGCCGCCATGGTAGCGACGCAACAGGTTGGAGTCTGCCAACTGGTTGATATCGCGGCGGATGGTTTGTGGGGTCACGACGAACAGCTGGGCCATTTCCTCGATGCTGACATAGCCGCGTTCGCGGACCAGTTCGAGGATTTGTTGCTGGCGGGGAGGCAGATTCATTGGGCGTCCTTTGGGCTGCCGTACAAATTCCACCATGATGCCGCAGGAAGAACCGGTCTGCCACTTGCAGGGCCGCTGAAACGTTTCTCAGGTCGCAAACCGGGCCGGTGCCGGTCGCTTGAGATGGGTGACTGGAGACGGTTCGGCTGGTCGGGGCAGGCTTGAGGTCCCATTCGCGGGCAAGCCCTGCTCCTACAGGGCCTGTGTCGTACGCAAGGTTGGTGTACACACACACTTCCTGTAGGAGCAGGGCTTGCCCGCGAATAGGCCTTCAAGCCCTGCTCATGTGTCTTACTCGCTGCCTTCGTGCGGTTCCCAGTCGCGGGTGCGGCTCACGGCTTTTTTCCAGCCACCGTAGAGCTTTTCCTTCTCGGCTTCGGCCAGTTGTGGTTCGAACTCGCGCTCGATCACGGCCTTGCCGCGCAGCTCTTCCAGGCTGCCCCAGAACCCGCAGGCCAGGCCCGCCAGGTAGGCGGCGCCGAGGGCGGTGGTCTCGCGCATTTGCGGGCGCTCGACCTGGGTGCCGAGAATGTCGGCCTGGAACTGCATCAGGAAGTTGTTGGCAACCGCGCCACCGTCCACGCGCAGGGCCTTGAGGCGCTCACCGGCGTCCTGTTGCATGGCGTCCAGCACGTCGCGGGTCTGGTAGGCGATCGACTCCAGCGCGGCGCGGATGATGTGGTCGACCTTGACCCCGCGGGTCAGGCCGAACAGTGCGCCACGGGCATAGGGGTCCCAGTACGGTGCGCCGAGGCCGGTGAAGGCAGGTACGAGGTAGACGCCGTTGCTGTCCTTGACCTTATTGGCGAAGTACTCGGTGTCGTAGGCGTCGTTGACGATTTTCAGTTCGTCACGCAGCCACTGCACGGTGGAGCCGCCGTTGAATACCGCGCCTTCCAGGGCGTAGGCCACTTCGCCGCGAGGACCGCAGGCGATGGTGGTGAGCATGCCGTGGTTGGATTTCACGGCCTTGGTACCGGTGTTCATCAGCAGGAAGCAGCCGGTGCCATAGGTGTTCTTGGCCTGGCCTGGCTCGACGCACATCTGGCCGAACAGCGCGGCCTGCTGGTCGCCAGCGATACCGCCGATGGCGATTCCGCTCTTGGTGCGGCCGTAGATTTCCGAGGACGATTTCACTTCCGGCAGCATCTCCCGGGGAATATCCAGGATTTCCAGCATCTTCGAATCCCACTCCAGGGAGTGGATGTTGAAGAGCAGGGTGCGCGAGGCGTTGGTGTAGTCGGTGACGTGAGTCTTGCCGCCGGTGAATTTCCAGATCAGCCAGCTATCGACGGTGCCGAACAGCAACTCGCCGTTGCGTGCACGCTCACGGCTGCCTTCGACGTTGTCGAGGATCCACTTGAGCTTGGTGCCGGAGAAGTACGGGTCGGTGACCAGGCCGGTGGTTTCGCGGATGTACTCTTCGTGCCCGTCGCGCTTGAGCTGCTGGCAGATCTCGGTGCTGCGACGGCATTGCCAGACGATGGCGTTGTAGATCGGCCGGCCGGTGGTCTTGTCCCAGACCACGGTGGTTTCCCGCTGGTTGGTGATACCGATGGCGGCGACCTGGTCATGATGCAGGCCGGCTTGCGCCAGGGCCTCGACCATGACCGCGCTCTGGGTGGCGAAGATTTCCATCGGGTCGTGTTCGACCCAGCCAGCCTGCGGGTAGTGCTGCTGGAATTCACGTTGGGCGGTGCAGACGACGTTGGCGTCGCGGTCGAAGATGATCGCCCGGGAGCTGGTAGTACCCTGATCGAGGGCAATGATGTAGTTCTTATTCTGAATGTCGGTCATTTTCGATTGCCTTGGACTGATATAGGGAAAAAAGCTCGGCGGGAGTCATCAGGGAAACGATGCCCGCCGGGACTGGCGTATTGCGGTGAATCAGGAAGCCTGGACCTTTTTGGCAGCGGTCGCAGGATCTTCCTCTACGGCGGCGCTGGGCAGATGGCGGGCAATCATCCCGCGATACAGCGCAGCGCCGAGGCTGGCACCGAGAATCGGTGCAAAAATCGGAATCAGGAAGTAGGGAATGTCACGTCCGCCGGTAAAGGCGACTTCACCCCAGCCAGCGAAGAATGTCATCAGCTTGGGACCGAAATCCCGTGCCGGGTTCATCGCGAAACCGGTCAGCGGGCCCATCGCGCTACCGATCACGGCGATCAGCAGGCCGATCAGCAGCGGCGCCAGCGGACCATTGGGCAAGCCATTGTTGTCGTCGGTCAGGGACATGATCACGCCCATCAGGATAGCGGTGATCACTACTTCGACCAGGAACGCCTGGGCGGTGGTCAGGGCGGCATTCGGGTAGGTGGAGAACACCGAGGCCAGTTCCAGGCTTGCCTGCGAACCTCGCACCATGTGGTGGGTCTGTTCGAAATCGAAGAAAAGATTGCTGTAGAGCGTGTAAACCAACGCGGCGGCACAGAAGGCACCGGCGATCTGGGCAATGATGTAGAACGGCAGCTTGCGCTTCTCGAAGTCGGCGAACAGGCACAGTGCAATGCTGACTGCCGGGTTGAGGTGCGCGCCGGAAACGCCTGCGGTCAGGTAGATCGCCATGCTCACGCCGATCCCCCAGATGATGCTGATTTCCCACAGGCCAAAACTGGCGCCCGCGACCTTGAGCGCGGCAACACAACCCGTACCAAAGAAAATCAGCAGCGCGGTGCCGAGAAATTCGGCGATGCATTGTCCCGAGAGCGATGGTTGTTTCAGAGCGGTAGTCATTGGACACCTCGATTTTTGTTGTTGTGTGACGCCAAGCCCGATGGTTGGCGTGGTCTTGCATCGACTTTCGGGGATCCCCATCCCTGAAGCCGACTTACCGCTGGGTACTGCTGGATTAGGACTATGATCTTCAGATTCGAAAAAATATAGACAAGAAACACTGCTGTCAAAGGTCGAAAGTGAACTGTCATCCACATTGTGACTATTGATTGAGTGAATGGCGTGGTTTTGCCTGTAGGAACACGTTGTCCAGAGCGCTCTCACTAAATTGTATCGAGCCTTGAAATAGACGGTTTTGTCTTGGCTGTGCAGCCTTTTCCCCGGCGATGGCCTAAAATCCGCGCTTATCTTTCTGTTTGCCAGGAATGACCATGACGCCCGCCTTGGACCTGTTGAAAAAAGTTCGTGCCGAACATCGCGTACATAGTTACGAACACGATCCGAAAGCCGCCTCCTACGGCCTGGAGGCGGCGGAAAAGCTCGGGCTCGCGCCGGCGCAGGTGTTCAAGACGCTGCTGGCGAGCAGTGAAAAGGCCGAGTTGCTGGTGGCCGTGGTACCCGTCGTCGGAACGCTCGATCTCAAGGCGCTGGCCCAGGCTGCCGGGGTCAAGAAAGTCGAAATGGCCGATCCTGTCGCCGCCCAGCGGGCCACTGGCTATCTATTGGGCGGGATCAGCCCGCTGGGGCAGAAGAAGCGCCTGCGCACGTTCATCGACCAGAGCGCACAAGCATTCGCGACCCTCTTCGTCAGTGCCGGGCGTCGCGGCCTGGAGGTGGAGCTGGCACCGGCGGTGCTGGCCGAGCACACCCAGGCGAAGTTCGCGGACATCGGCCGCGCCTGAGAGGCCTGTATGGTGCAAATTCACTGCTTCTGTCACTGGGAGCCGAACAATGACAGAGGCACACTGGCGTTCTTGGACAATAAAGAGAGGACGTCATGCAGCTTGAATTTCACCAGGTCGATGCTTTCAGTTCGCGGCCCTTCAGTGGCAACCCGGCGATGGTCTATCGACTCGACGCCTGGTTGGCCGATGAGTTGATGCAGCAGATCGCCGCCGAACACAATCTGGCGGAGACCGCTTTTCTGGTGCCTGAAGGTGCTGCCTGGCGCATCCGCTGGTTTACCCCCACCACCGAAGTGCCGCTGTGCGGCCACGCCACCCTGGCCAGTGCCTTCGTGCTGTTCGAGGTCTATGGCGAACAGTCGGAACGGATCGACTTCATCTGCCAGTCCGGAGCCTTGAGTGTCAGTCGTGAAGCTGATCGGTTATGGCTGGATTTCCCGGTGATCGTGCCGAGTGAAGTCGGCGTGACCCTCGACGTCGAGCGGGCGCTTGGTGCCCCGGTTGTCGATGTCTTGGGCGGTCACGAGTTGTTCGTGGTGCTGGGATCCGAACAGGCGGTGCGCGACTGTACGCCCGACTGGGCAGCCGTGGCGAAATTGCCCTGGCCAGGGGTGATCGTTACCGCCCCGGGCGAGCAGCATGATTTTGTTTCGCGCTATTTCGCTCCGGCCATTGGCATCAATGAGGACCCGGTCACCGGCTCGACCCACTGTGCGCTGATCCCTTACTGGGCGAGGCGCCTGGGCAAGTCCGAGTTGACGGCCTATCAATGTTCGCGGCGGGGCGGTGAGCTGTTCTGTCGACTTGAAGGTGATCGGGTGAAAATCGGTGGCCAGGCTACCCTGGTGGCCAGCGGACGATTGACGCTGGGTTGAGTCGATTGGTTAGCGTTGCGTTTCGCGGGCTTGCCCGCGAAGAACGATAACCCGGTCTAGCTCTGGAACAGCACCAGGTGTTCTGCCGCCACGCGAATCCCGACTTCCTCGCCGGGCTGATGATCGGCATGGCTGGGGAAGATCGACTCCAACTGGCTGCCGCTCGGCAATTGCAGGCGATAGAGGGTCGAGGAGCCGAGAAAGGTCTTGCTGGTGACACGTGCCTTCAGTGGACCTTCCGGTTCCGGAACGATGTCGTCCGGGCGCAACAGCACATCGACCGGGCTGCCTGCTGGCCAGGCGTAGGCGCGATTGCCGCGCAATACGCCCAGTTCGGTCTGCACCGATTCTGGTGTTTGCAACTGCCCGCGGATGAAATAGCCCTGGCCGATAAAACTGGCAACGAACGGTGTCGCCGGCTCGTGATAGAGGTTGTAGGGCGTATCCCACTGCTCCAGGCGGCCTTCCTTGAACACCCCGACATGATCGCTGACAGCAAAGGCTTCTTCCTGGTCGTGAGTTACCAGGATCGCGCTGGTGCCTCGCAGCTTGAGTATGTCGCGGACCTCATGACTGAGCTTGCGCCGTAATTCGCCATCAAGGTTGGAGAAGGGTTCATCGAGCAGCAGCAACTGCGGTTCCGGCGCCAATGCCCGGGCCAGTGCCACCCGTTGTTGCTGGCCGCCGGAGAGTTCGTGGGGATAGCGCTGGCCCAGGCCCTTGAGGTTCACCAGTTCCAGCAGTTCGTCGACGATCCGCTCCAGCCGTGGATGCTTGCGAATACCGAAGGCGATGTTCTGCGCGACGCTCAGGTGCGGAAACAGCGCGTAATCCTGGAACACCATTCCGATCCGACGCTTCTCAGGGGCCAGGGTGAACCCGGCTTTGGAGATGACTTCGCCAGCCAACTGGATCTCGCCGGCGTGCACTGGCTCGAAGCCGGCAATGGCGCGCAGCGTGGTGGTCTTGCCGCAACCCGAAGGGCCGAGCAGACAACCGATGTCACCGGCGTTGAGGTGCAGGTTGAGGTTCTGCACGACCCGTTGGTCCCGGTAACCGCAGGCCAGGTCGTGCAGGTTCAGCAGCAGCGAATGACTCATGCAGGCTGGTACGCGGGCTTGACCAGGAACTCCAGCAGGGCCTTTTGCGCATGCAGGCGGTTCTCGGCCTGGTCCCAGGCCACCGACCGCTTGTCGTCGAGCAGGTCGAGGCTGATTTCCTCGCCACGGTGGGCTGGCAGGCAATGCATGAACACCACGTCCGGGGCGGCCAGGTCGAGCAGTTCGCGGGTCACCTGCAGGGGGGCGAACAGCTCCAGGCGCTTGGCGGTTTCCTCTTCCTGGCCCATGGAGGTCCAGACATCGGTACTCACCAGGTGTGCGCCGCGGACCGCTTCCCGTGGGTCACGGACCAGTTGCACTCGCTCACCGGCCTGGGCCAGCAGCGCCGGGCTCGGGTCGTAGCCTTCCGGGCAACTGACGCGCAGTTGGAAGTCGAACTGGATGGCCGCTTCGATGTAGCTGTTGCACATGTTGTTGCCGTCGCCGATCCAGGTCACGGTCTTGCCCTGGATCGAACCGCGATGTTCGAGGAACGTCTGCATGTCCGCGAGCAACTGGCATGGATGCAGTTCGTCGGACAGACCGTTGATCACCGGTACGCGGGAGTGGGCGGCGAACTCGGTCAGGGTGCTGTGCTTGAAGGTGCGGAGCATGACCACGTCGAGCATGCTCGATAGCACGATGGCGCTGTCGCCGATCGGTTCGCCACGGCCCAGTTGGGTATCGCGTGGCGAGAGGAAAATCGCCTGGCCGCCCAGCTGGATCATGCCTGCCTCGAACGACACGCGGGTACGGGTCGAGGATTTCTCGAAGATCATGCCGAGAATCCGACCCTTGAGTGGCTCGAACAGCACGCTTCGGTCACGCAGGTTCTTCAGCTCGATGCCTCGACGAATCAGCCCGGCCAGTTCAGCGGGCGTGCAATCCATCAGGGAGAGAAAGTTCCTAGCGCTCATCATTGACTACCTTTTTGCAACAGACCGCAGATGCTCAAAACCGGGTTTTTCGGAAAAACGGGTGAGACCTGCGGCGTAAGCCGCACGGGGCGACGAAATAGGGGGAGACGCGATCGTATAAGAAAATGTCGCGTGTTACCAATAGCAGGCTTGGTTTCGGAATGCTGGAACGGTGACTCGCGTGTTATTTCCGCGCTTTTTGCTACAGTTTTCCGAGCCTGTACCGATAATCGCATTGTGCCAGTTGTACACTGGGGCCACCGCCTTTGGCAATTGATGCGGCGGGCGCAGGCGGGTTCGGGTCGTTTTCCGAACGGGTGGTCGAATCTTTTGCGGGCATGCTCGGACAGCCGGTAAAAGTAGAAACATTTCCTAAACTATGTGGCTAGGTTATAAATGTGTCATTGCAGACACACAGAGGCTTTGGAATGGAATCGAAAGAGCAACAGCTCATGGAGTTGCTGAAGCTGACTGCACAGGCGCTGACGCACATGACCGCCTCTGTGACCGCGATGTCCTTCGAATTGTTGCGCAGTGACGATGAGGTCACGCGGGCATCGGGGCGGCGAATGATTGATCGCATGGCGACCATCAGTTCCGGTCTCGACGAACATTGGCGGCTGATCGGCGAGTTGACTGGCGTGCAGGTTTCCCATGAGCAGGTCCAGACCGTCCAGGAAATCCAGATGCAGACCACTCCCAGGCTGCCCTTGTCCTGACCCTTGCGGGCGCCATCCGCTCGCCTGATATCCCCCGATTCACGAGACTGACGTCGCTGGCGGGCCTTTGCGTCACGGGCCATAGTTCTGTTTCCGCAGCCTGTCCGGCTGCCCAGAACAAGACAGAGACTGGCCATGACCAAGACTCTCCACCACCGTGCCTGCCATCTGTGCGAGGCCATCTGCGGCCTGACCATCGAAACCACCGCCACCGAGGACCAGGTCCGCATCACTTCGATCAAGGGTGATGCCCAGGACACGTTCAGCCGCGGTCATATCTGCCCCAAGGCCGTCGCCTTGCAAGACATCCAGAACGATCCGGACCGTCTGCGCCAGCCCATGCGACGAGTGGGCGAGCAGTGGCAGCCGATTGGCTGGGAAGAAGCTTTCGCGCTGGTGGCCGAACGCCTGGCGGCGATCCAGCAGGCGCATGGGCAGAACGCCGTGGCGATCTATCAAGGCAACCCCAGCGTGCACAACTATGGGTTGATGACCCACAGCAACTATTTCCTCGGGCTGTTGAAAACCCGCAATCGCTTTTCCGCGACCTCGGTCGACCAACTGCCGCAGCACCTGAGCAGCTACCTGATGTATGGCCATGGACTGCTGCTGCCGATTCCCGATATCGATCACACCGACTTCATGCTGATCCTGGGTGGCAACCCCCTGGCTTCCAATGGCAGCATCATGACGGTGCCCGACGTGGAGAAGCGCCTGAAGGCGATCCAGGCCCGTGGCGGCAAGCTGGTGGTGGTCGATCCACGCCGAAGCGAAACTGCAGCCATGGCCGACCAGCACCTGTTCGTACGCCCAGGTGGCGATGCGGCGTTGCTGTTTGGCTTGCTCAACACCCTTTTTGCGGAAGGCCTGGTCCGGGACAGTCATTTGCCGGTGGATGGCTTGGAGGAGGTTCGGACAGCGGTTGCAGGGTTCACGGCGGAGGCAATGAGCCCGCTGTGCGCGATTCCTGCAGGACAGATCCGGCAACTGGCGCGGGACTTCGCCGCAGCGGACAAGGCGGTCTGTTATGGCCGGATGGGCGTTTCCACCCAGGCATTCGGCACTCTTTGCCACTGGCTGGTGCAGTTGATCAACCTGGTAACCGGTAATCTCGATCGGGTCGGCGGAGCGTTGTGCACCGAGCCGGCGCTGGATCTTGTGGCCTCCACCAGCGGTGGGCATTTCAACCGCTGGCAGAGCCGGATTTCCGGTTTGCCCGAGTACGGCGGCGAGTTGCCGGTATCCGCGCTCGCCGAGGAAATGCTCAGCCCCGGAGAGGGGCAGATACGGGCGCTGGTAACGGTGGCCGGCAACCCGGTGCTATCGACGCCGAATGGTCGGCAGATGGAGCAGGCGCTCGATGGCCTGGAGTTCATGGTCAGCGTCGACCTGTACATCAACGAGACCACCCGCTACGCCGACCTGATCCTGCCGTCGACCTCGGCGCTGGAGAATGATCACTACGACACCACCTTCAACATGTTCGCGGTACGCAATGTCACCCGTTTCAACCGGGCGATCCTGGCCAAGCCGGAGGGTGCGCTGCATGACTGGGAGATCTTTGTCGGCCTGGCCAGGGCCTTTGCCGAGCGTACCGGCAAGGAGTTGAAACCGACCATGCCGCCGGCGCAGATGATCGACATGGGCCTGCGCCTGGGGCGCTATGGCGATGCGTCCGAGTACAAGCTGTCGGTGCAGAGACTCGCCGAGCATCCCCATGGCGTCGATCTGGGGGCGTTGGGCCCCAATCTTGGCAAGCGGCTGAAGACTCCCGGCCAGCGTATCCAGGCCGCGCCTGCGGAAATTCTCGCCGACCTCGCGCGCTTTGCCGCGCAGCAAATGCCGGAGGCGGACGAGCTGTTGATGATCGGTCGCCGGCATGTGCGCAGCAATAACTCCTGGATGCACAACTACCACCGCCTGGTGAAGGGCAAGCCGCGGCATCAATTGTTGATGCACCCCGACGACCTGGCCAGCCGCGGGCTCGATGACGGGCAGCGGGTGCGGGTCAGCTCGCGGGTCGGGACGATAGAGGTCGAGGTGGTCGCCAGCCTCGAAATGATGCCGGGCGTGGTGAGCCTGCCCCATGGCTGGGGACATGCGCGGCCGGGTGTACGGATGGCCATCGCCAGCGGCCAGCCGGGCTCCAGTGCCAATGACCTGACCGATGAGAGGCAAGTCGACCGGGTGTCCGGGAATGCGGCGTTGAACGGGGTGCCCGTGCGGGTAGCTGCGGCCTGAATGGGTGTGGCCGCCTACCGCGAACCGCCGTAGGCGGCCATGCCCATGCGATTATCAGCGGGGAGACCGAGCAGCGCGCTCGCCTTTCCGATACAATGCCTCACCGTGCCGACAACCAAGTCGGAAAGTTTTTGCCGAGGTGTTCCATGGATATCATCGAAACGATTAAAGAGCAGATTGCCAACAACACCATTCTGCTTTACATGAAAGGCTCGCCGAATGCCCCGCAGTGTGGCTTCTCCGCGAAAGCCGCGCAGGCTGTGATGGGTTGTGGCGAGAAGTTCGCCTACGTGGACATCCTGCAGAACCCGGAAATTCGTGCCAACCTGCCCAAGTACGCCAACTGGCCAACCTTCCCGCAACTGTGGGTGGCCGGTGAACTGGTCGGCGGCAGCGATATCATGGCCGAGATGTTCGCCAACGGTGAACTGCAGACCCTGATCAAGGACGCGGCCGAGAAAGCCGCAGCCAAGACCGAAGCCTGATTCGCGCTTCGGTGCCCGACTCCACAGCGGAGTCGGGCGCATGAAAAAGCCCCGCCTCTCGACAAGAGGGCGGGGCTTTTTTACGGGTGGGCGGTTATTCGTCGCCCATCTGCGATTGCAGATAGTTTTCAAGGCTGACCTTGTCGATCAGGCCCAACTGGGTTTCCAGCCAGTCGATATGTTCCTCTTGGGATTCGAGGATATCTTCGAGCAACTCACGGCTGCCGAAATCACCGGATTTCTCGCAGTGGGCAATCGCTTCCTTCAGATCCGTGTGGCTGGTTTTCTCGATCTTCAGGTCGCACCCGAGCATTTCCCGGGTGTTTTCGCCGATATGCAACTTGCCCAGGTCCTGCACGTTCGGCAGACCTTCCAGGAACAGGATGCGCTTGATCAGCTTGTCCGCGTCCTTCATCGCGTGGATGGACTCGCGGTATTCGAGTTTGCCCAGCTTGTTCAGGCCCCAGTCTTCATACATGCGTGCATGCAGGAAGTATTGATTGATCGCAATCAGCTCATTGGCAAGGATCTTGTTGAGGTGCTGGATGACTGATTTGTCGCCTTTCATGATGGGGTCCTGCCCTGTAATCGCTGTCTATAGGGCGGAGTTTGATCCCGGCAACTTCGAGTGTCAAACCTAAGTTATTGAATAATATATGAAAATTAATCGGAATAAGAATGTTTGTATTCCGCATTTTGCATCTAAGCGATTGAATTGCAGGCATAAAAAAACCGGACACTAAGTCCGGTTCTTTAAAATTCGCTGTTTTACGCCGCTGAAAATTCTGCCGCGTAGGGTAGGGCAGCCTGGCTGCTCTGCAGTTCGGTCAGGGTCTCGCGTACCACTTGCTTGGCCAGGCACGCACATTTGCCGCATTGGCTGGCAACACCGGTCGCTTGACGTACTTCGCGGTAGCTGCAGCAGCCTTCGAAGATCGCTTCGCGAATTTGTCCGTCGGTGACGCCAGTGCAGAGGCAGACATACATAAGGTGAGAACCGTCGCTGATTAGAACTCGATTGCTGTTGATCTTAATGTTAACGAGAATGATTGTCAAAGTGGTTTGACCCGGCTTTTCGGCGATTCGGATACTGCCTGACGAATGGCGGATGACAGTCTCGGAGCGGCTTTGCAAAAACCGTTTAGGAGCGTCAAAAAACGCGGTGTATGATGGTCGGTTCCAAGGATGCGAGGTCGTCGCGTCATGGGCTTGTCGCTTTAAGAGGGCATCCTTGCACCGACCTCGTTCTGAACGTGACTACCACCAGGAGATATCCAATGAGCGTACTCGTAGGCAAACCAGCCCCCGACTTCACCGTGCCGGCCGTACTGGGCAATGGCGAAATCGTCGACAGCTTCACCCTGTCCTCGGCCATCAAGGGCAAATATGGCCTGGTGTTCTTCTACCCGCTGGACTTCACCTTCGTCTGCCCGTCCGAGCTGATCGCCCTGGACCACCGCATGGACGACTTCAAGGCGCGTAACGTCGAAGTGGTTGCCGTTTCCATCGACTCGCACTTCACCCACAACGCCTGGCGCAACACCGCCATCAACGATGGCGGCATCGGCAAGGTCAAGTACACCATGGCTGCCGACATGAAGCACGAAATCGCCAAGGCGTACGACGTTGAGTCCGAAGGCGGCGTGGCTTTCCGTGGCGCGTTCCTGATCGACGACAAGGGCGTTGTTCGCTCGCAGATCATCAATGACCTGCCTCTGGGCCGTAACATGGAAGAGCTGATCCGCCTGGTCGACGCTCTGCAATTCCACGAAGAGCACGGCGAAGTCTGCCCTGCCAACTGGAAAAAAGGTGACAAGGGCATGAACGCCTCGCCAGAAGGCGTTGCTGCCTACCTGTCCGAGAACGCCGGCAAGCTGTAAGCCGCCGTTTCACGGATAAAAAAACCGGCCTCAGGGCCGGTTTTTTCATGGGCGCGATTCACTCGGGCAGGATCAGTCGCTGAAGTCTTCCCAGCCGCCCATTTCCTTCCAGCGGTTGACGATGCCGCAGAACAGCTCGGCGGTCTTTTCGGTGTCGTAGCGTGCCGAGTGGGCTTCACGACCGTCGAAGTCGATACCGGCAGCCTGGCAGGCCTTGGCCAGCACGGTCTGGCCATAGGCGAGGCCGGCTAGGCTGGCGGTGTCGAAGCTGGAGAACGGGTGAAACGGGTTGCGTTTCATGTCCAGGCGCGCGACGGCGGCGTTGAGGAAACCGAGGTCGAAGCTGCTGTTGTGACCGACCAGGATTGCCCGCTTGCAGCCGTTGGCCTTGAGTGCCTTGCGTACGCCACGGAAGATGTCGGTCAGCGCGGTTTCCTCGCTGACGGCCATGCGCAGCGGGTGATCGAGCTTGATCCCGGTGAACTCCAGGGCTGCCGCCTCGATGTTGGCGCCTTCGAACGGCTCGACCCGGAAGAAGTGGGTGTGTTCGGGGAACACGAAGCCATCTTCGTCCATGCCGATGGTGGTCGCGGCGATTTCCAGCAGGGCATCGGTGGCTGCGTTGAAACCGCCAGTCTCTACGTCGACGACGACCGGCAGGTAGCCGCGAAAGCGCGCGGCCATCGGATGGCGAGGGCCGCCCGAAGGGCCGTTGCCGTCCAGTTCGTCGTCGAAATGATCGTCACTCACAGGGTTTCCTCCAGCAGGCGCCAGCGCAGTTTTTCACCGGCGCGCAGCGGAATCACGGACAGCTCGCCAAATGGCAGGCTGGCAGGGGCGGTCCATTCGTCTCGAACCAGAGTAATGCGCTCGCTGTTCGGCGCCAGGCCGTAGAAGCGTGGGCCGTGCAGGCTGGCGAAGCCTTCGAGCTTGTCCAGGGCATTGCGTTGTTCGAATGCCTCGGCGTACAGCTCGATGGCCGCGTAGGCGGTGTAGCAACCGGCGCAACCGCAGGCTGCTTCCTTGGCGTGCTGGGCATGGGGCGCCGAGTCGGTGCCGAGGAAGAACTTCTCGCTGCCGCTGGTGGCGGCGTCGAGCAGGGCCGACTGATGCGTGTTGCGCTTGAGAATCGGCAGGCAGTAGAAGTGCGGCCGGATCCCGCCCACCAGCATGTGGTTGCGGTTGTACAGCAGGTGGTGCGCGGTGATGGTCGCGCCGACGTTGGCCGAAGCCTCGTTGACGAACTGCACCGCGTCGGCGGTGGTAATGTGCTCGAATACCACCTTCAGGGTCGGGAAGCGTTCGACCACGCGGCGCATGTGCTCGTCGATGAACTGCTTCTCGCGGTCGAATACGTCGACTTCGCTGCGGGTCACTTCACCGTGCACCAGCAGGGGCATGCCGACTTCGGCCATGGCTTGCAAGACGTCGAAGATCTTGTCGACGCTGGTCACGCCGGAGTCCGAGTTGGTGGTCGCGCCGGCCGGATACAGCTTGGCTGCGTAGACGAAACCGCTGGCCTTGGCGGCGCGGATTTCCTCGGGCTGGGTGCGGTCGGTGAGGTAGAGCACCATCAGCGGTTCGAAACGGCTGCCGGCCGGCCGCGCCGCCAGAATGCGCTGGCGATAGGCGTCGGCTTCGGCGGCGTTGCGTACCGGCGGCACCAGGTTGGGCATGATGATGGCGCGGCCAAAGGTGCGCGCAACATCGGCAACAGTGTGGGGTAACGCAGCACCATCGCGAAGATGGATATGCCAGTCGTCGGGACGCAGCAGGGTCAGGCGGTCGGACATTGGGGATTCCAGGCGGGTCGAACTCAAGGGAATGCTACCGGAAAAGACTCTCTCAGGCACTCGCTATCAAGTTTTGCCGGACGCAACCGATACCCCGGAGGTATGGCGTAGAAGCGGTACGCCAGTCTCACAGTCGTAGAACCATTGGAGCCTCCCGTGCGCCAGCGTTATTTAGCCTTGCTCAGTATGTTTGCCAGCCTGCCGGCCATGGCGTTGACTTTCCAGACTCGTCTGGAGAGCATCGAGTGGAAGGTGGAAGGGGACAAATTCGAGTGTCGGCTGACACAGCCGATCACCGACTTCGGTGCCGGCGAGTTCGTGCGACGTGCGGGCGAGCAGGCGATTTTCCGGCTCAAATCCAATAATCACGTGTTGGGTGGCGGTTCGGCGACCCTGCTGGCGGCCGCGGCGCCCTGGCAGCCCGGACGCGGTGACATCAACCTGGGTACAGTGAAAGTCAATAATGGCGATGTACTCTTCAACAGTTCCCAAGGCCAGGCGGGTGGCTTGTTCCACGGCCTGCTAGAGGGTCGCAGCCCGTTGATCCGGCACTACTCCCGCGAGGGCGGGGTTTCCGAGGTTCGTCTGCTGCCTGTGAAGTTCAACCAGGCCTACAACGATTTCCAGAGCTGCACCGCCAAGTTGCTGCCGAAAAACTTCGAGCAGATCAAACAGGGCGAAATCGGCTTTCCCGATGGTGGTATCGAACTCAACGCCCAGGCCAAGGCCCAGTTGCAGGGGATGCTGGACTTCATGAAGGCCGACCCGACCGTCAATCACATCGAACTCGATGGGCACTCGGACAACAGCGGCAACCGCCTGACCAACCGCGACCTGTCGCGGCGGCGCGCGCTGGCAGTGATGGACTTCTTCAAGGCTGCCGGCATTCCGGAGTCACAGATCGTCATGCGTTTCCATGGCGAGCGTTATCCGCTGGTGCCCAACACCAATCCGGCCAACCGGGCGAAGAACCGCCGGGTGAATATCCATCTCGAACGAGCACCGGAGGCGCCCGCGCCCGCCGCGACAGCCCCTGCTGCGCCGACTCCCGTGAAGCCGGCCGAGAAACCAGCGCCGACCGCAGCGGCTGGCAGCGCGGCGAGAACATCCTGAAACGGCTGTTCTCGTCGCGCTCCCGACATTATCTGTCGCTTTGACGTCCTTCGCTGTCGCGCCTCTGTAAATCCACGTGGTTGGCCGGTAGAATCGGCCCTTTCCGTACAACCCCCCGTGGAGTGATGGCATGGCCGACGTAAAAAAGGTCGTTCTCGCGTATTCCGGCGGCCTGGACACTTCGGTGATCCTCAAGTGGCTGCAGGATACTTATAACTGTGAAGTGGTGACTTTTACCGCTGACCTGGGTCAGGGCGAGGAGGTCGAGCCTGCTCGTGCCAAGGCGCAGGCCATGGGCGTCAAAGAGATCTACATCGACGACCTGCGCGAAGAGTTCGTACGCGATTTCGTCTTCCCGATGTTCCGTGCCAACACCGTCTACGAAGGCGAGTACCTGCTGGGTACCTCCATCGCGCGTCCGCTGATCGCCAAGCGCCTGATCGAAATCGCCAACGAAACCGGCGCCGATGCCATTTCCCACGGCGCGACCGGCAAGGGCAACGACCAGGTGCGTTTCGAACTGGGTGCCTATGCACTCAAGCCGGGTGTGAAGGTTATCGCTCCGTGGCGCGAATGGGACCTGCTGTCCCGTGAGAAGCTGATGGACTATGCCGAGAAGCACGCGATCCCGATCGAGCGTCATGGCAAGAAGAAATCCCCGTACTCCATGGATGCCAACCTGCTGCACATCTCCTATGAAGGCGGCGTGCTGGAAGACACCTGGACCGAGCACGAAGAAGACATGTGGCGCTGGACCGTCTCCCCGGAGAACGCTCCCGACAAGCCGCAGTACCTGGAACTGACCTACCGCAACGGCGACATCGTCGCGCTGGACGGCGTCGAAATGACTCCGGCCACCGTGCTGGCGACCCTGAACCGTATCGGTGGCGCCCACGGTATCGGCCGTCTGGACATCGTCGAAAACCGCTATGTGGGCATGAAGTCCCGCGGTTGCTACGAAACGCCTGGCGGTACCATCATGCTGCGTGCGCACCGGGCGATCGAGTCGATCACCCTGGACCGTGAGGTCGCTCACCTCAAGGATGAGCTGATGGCGAAGTACGCCAGCCTGATCTACACCGGCTACTGGTGGAGCCCGGAGCGCCTGATGCTGCAGCAGATGATCGACGCTTCGCAGGTCAACGTGAACGGTGTGGTCCGCCTGAAGCTGTACAAGGGCAACGTAATCGTGACCGGCCGCAAGTCCGACGATTCGCTGTTCGATGCCAACATTGCGACCTTCGAGGAAGATGGCGGAGCCTACAACCAGGCCGATGCTGCCGGCTTCATTAAGCTCAATGCGCTGCGCATGCGCATTGCCGCGAATAAAGGGCGCAAGTTGTTCTGATCCTGCCCTTGCCTCAAAAAGACCCGGCCGTGCAGGCCGGGTTTTTTTTGCCGTCGGGAGCATGGTGATTCGCGGTGAAAGCTGCAAGCCTGGTGGCTCGAATGGATGTGGTTGCCGCGGCAGGGGAGGTCAGGCTTCCGCGATCACTCTTCGTGTTCCTCCCGTTGATGCCTGGGTTCGAAGCGGTAGTTCTTCGCCAACTCCCACACCTGGCGTACGCTCAGTTCCAGTGTCTGTGCGATTTCCAGCGCCGTGTAGCCCAGGGCTGCGTAATGCATGGCGTGCCCGGCGACCACGTCGTCATCCCGTGCGGTGGCTGGTGCCGGTTGGGTATTGCGAAATTTCCTGGCAGGGCACAAGGGGCGTCGATAGGTGATTTTCAGGCCCTGCTCGCGGGCCATCCTTTTTATCTCATCCTTGTTCATCTTCAGCGAATACTGCAGGGCGGATATTCCCGCGCCTTTTGTTATCAAGTCTTTCAGCATCTCCATTTTTCTTGTGTACTCATCTGTTGTTTCGCCAGGACTCTCCGACAGGTCTGGCGTCGCGTGACGTTTTGTTTCAGGTTCTTTTTGAAATGTTGAATTTATGGTGCCACCACGGCTGATGAACTCGGTAATGGCCAGTTCCAGTTCGTGGGGTTTGCAGTGGTTATTCTCTTTGTTTATATTTATGTTTATCTTGGTGCTTTTCATGAGGTATAGCCTGCTCGTGGAAGGGGATAGGCTGTAATGGATGTTTTGCGTAGTGAGAGCCAATTTCGCTGCTCTACGATGCCAAAAAACTAGCGGGAGAAGTTTTGCTTTGCAAGAGAAAAGCCTGTTGTTCAGCTTTCTGGTTTTTATCTGAGTTGGAAAATTACAGTAATCGGGTAAGTATTCTTTGTAGTTTGTAGTCTGTTTCCTGAAGTTTCTGGTTGTGGTTTGGTTTCTCTGTGTTTTTTTGCTTTTTAATATTGTTGAAGTGCTTGGTGTTAATTAATTCAGGCCTCTAGTGGTTGTGATCATGAACGAATCTCTCCAGGTGTTTTTCCTTGATGGGCTATTGGCTAGGTAAACTGTTTCTGTCGGAGGCGTGTAATGAAATGATAAATATGCTTTCCTTGTCGTCGCTGTCTCGAAGCGAGTGTGCATGTTCTTGCGTTTCGTCGCTGTGACGGCGGGTTGGTGTGAGTTCCTGGTGCTGCCCTGCCTGTGACGTGTCGTTCGAGTGGGTGGGCGGGTAGAGGGCATCGGCTGATTGGGGTTATTTCTTGTTGCAGAAAACTATTAGACAGCCAGTGTCCCGCCTCTCTAAGGTTGGTGTGTAATGAACGAGATATATTGAGTTTAATTCTTGTTTATTTTCTTCTTCATGCCTTCTCCTGCTCCATGAGGTGATATTCATCTGACAATCCGATGTTTCAGCCACCCAAGCTCTCGGTGGTGATTCGAATTTGTCATCATCCCGTTCCTGAAACGGTGATTTTCTTGTGGTGCTTTTTTTGTAGGGTAATTCCTTGTTGTCTGTAGGGAAGGTCTTTGGCTGGTGATGCCTGGGGTGGCTGCTATGCCCATGCGGTTGTGACTAGGCTATTGTGCTGATTCTGAAAATTCGAACAGCGAAAATTGGACTTGCCCATGAATAAAGTGCTGATCGTGGATGATCATCCCGTCATTCGTCTTGCCGTACGTATGCTGATGGAACGGCATGGCTACGAGGTCATCGCGGAGACGGATAACGGCGTGGACGCGCTGCAACTGGCGCGAGAGCATACGCCAGACATTGTTATACTCGATATAGGAATTCCCAAGTTGGACGGGCTTGAAGTGATTGCCCGTCTAACTTCAATGGGACTTTCCTTCAAGGTGTTGGTACTCACTTCGCAGGCTCCCGGTCATTTCTCCATGCGTTGCATGCAAGCCGGTGCCGCCGGTTATGTGTGCAAGCAGCAGGATCTGACCGAGATGCTCAGTGCCATAAAGGCAGTTCTTTCCGGCTACAGTTACTTTCCCAACCAGGCACTGCATACCGTGCGTTCCAGCATGGGCAATGCCAGTGAAGCCGATATGGTCAACCGGCTTTCAGGCCGCGAAATGATGGTGCTTCAGCAATTGGCCAGGGGCAAAAGCAACAAGGAAATTGCTGATGGCATGTTCCTCAGCAACAAGACCGTCAGTACCTACAAGACTCGCCTGCTGTTGAAGCTGAATGCCCGTTCTCTGGTTGATCTGATTGAACTCGCCCAGCGTAATGGCCTGGTTTGAGCGTCGTTCTGGCGGTGTGCGGGGGGGATTGGCAAGACCAGGATGATGAAGGCAGGACGACAGGCTTGTCGTCATAGCCAAAAAGCCTCCGAGCAGGAGGCTTTTGAGGGAGGGAGCCCAGACTGTCTACAGGTCGAAATCGTAATCAGCCAACTGCTTTTGCAAGCGGCGTTCCTCCAGCAGGTTGTCGATAGTACGACGCTTGCTCAGATTGGTCTTCGCCACCTCTACCTGAGGTTCCGCTTCGTCCGAATCGACCTGGATCAGGTCGTCTTCCATATCCAGCGCTTCTTTATCGGTACTCATAAAGTTGACTCCGGGCTAAGACTGCCGTTGGCGCTCCTTATATCGATAATTAACGGTTGGGTAAAAAAGATTTTTTCAATCGACTCATCAATAATAGTAATGGTGGCTCAATCGTCGGACGTCTTGTGCTTGTATTCGCACAGATCTTCGATCCGGCAACTGCCGCAGCGCGGCTTGCGGGCCTGGCAGACGTAGCGGCCGAGCAGGATCAGCCAATGATGAGAGTCGAGCAGGTATTGTTTTGGCACGAATTTCATCAGTTGCTTTTCCACTTCCACCACATTCTTTCCGGGTGCCAGGCCCGTCCGGTTACTGACCCGGAAGATATGCGTGTCGACGGCCATGGTCAGTTGCCGAAAGGCGGTATTGAGCACCACGTTGGCGGTCTTGCGCCCAACCCCAGGCAGTGCTTCCAATGCTTCACGGGTTTGCGGTACCTCGCTGCCATGCAGCTCGATCAGCAGGCGGCAGGTTTCGATGACGTTTTTTGCCTTGCTGTTATAGAGGCCTATGGTCTTGATGTATTCCGATAGCCCTTCGACGCCCAGCGCGTAGATCGCCTCGGGGGTGTTGGCAATCGGGTACAGCCGGGCCGTGGCCTTGTTCACGCCGACGTCTGTGGCCTGGGCTGAAAGAATCACGGCAATCAGCAACTCGAACGGTGACGAGTACGCCAGTTCGGTCTTGGGTTCAGGATTGTCTTCGTGGAGCCGACGAAAAATTTCCAGGCGTTTGGCGGCATTCATGGGACAGTCATTTCCTTCGAGGCACTCGGTGTGAAGTTGAACGCAGGGTCCAGGCTTTTTTTCCGGCCAGCAACAGGCCGAGCAGGATAAACGCTCCCGGAATCAGGCTGGCCAGGCGCAACCCGCCTTCTACGGCGAATATCCTGACGGGATCGGGAGCGGTGGGGCCTCTCCACCATTGCAGGTGGTCGAGCAGCGTACCGTTCGCCAACAGCTCGCGCAGCAGGCCAAGGCTGGCCAGCAGCGCGCCGAAGCTTGCGAGCAGGCGGATATTCTCTCTCAGCCTACCCCTGCTGAAAAAGCCCAGATGCTCAAGCGCCAGGCATTGCACGCCGAGCAGGGCCAGGTAGATGCCCAGGGCCTGTTGCAGTTCCCAGGACCAGGCCTGCAACCCCAGGGAGACCAGGCTGGCGCTGCCTGCCGCGAGGATGATCTGGGCGGGCCAGGCCAGCCCGGGGCTGAGCCAAGGCATCAGGGCGCGAGCCGATCCGCCGTAGAGCCCGGTGACGAGCAGGCTGGCCAGCCATAGGGAGACGGCCTTGACCAGGGAGTCACTGGCACCCAGCAACGGCGTGAGCATCAGGGAGCCCTGCAACATAGTGTGTTTATTCATGGGCAGACTCTCCCAGCAGTTGCCCGCGGTGTTCATCGAAGTAGCGCAGTGCGTCATGGATCGCGTCGACCGCCGCCCGCGAGGTAATGGTCGCCCCGGCTATCTGGTCGAATTGGCCGCCGTCCTTTTTCAGCTTCCACGCGGTATCGGTTGTGTCCGCGCGCGATTTGCCGAGAAAGGCGCTCAGCCAGGCACCGCCACCCTCAACGATTCGGGCTCCCAGGCCGGGCGTTTCCTGATGGGACAGGGTTTTCACCCCCAGCAGCCTGCCGTTCGAGCCGATACCGATCAGCAGTTCGAGTGGGCCGCCGTAACCCTGGCTCCGGCTTTGGAGGATCACCGCCGCCGGCTGCCCCTGGCGGAGCATTCGATAGCCTCGGGTCAGGCTGCTATGGGGCAGTTCGCCGGCCTCCAATGCAAGCAACTCGAGAGTGTATTCAGCAGGTGGCAGCACCTGGGCCAGCATTCGTGTCTGGATGGCCAGTTGTTGTGCCTCGATGCGCGGTGTTGCCTGCCTTTGCGCTTCCCAGGTCAGGCCGGCAACCAGCGCTGCCAGGCCCATCAGAATCACCAGCGAGCCGACTCTGTTCATGGTGCAATGCGCTCGGTGCGAGATTGCGACCAGCGCTCCAGGGCGGGCACTGCCAGATTCATCAGCAGCACCGCAAAGGCCACGCCATCGGGGTAGCCGCCCCAGGTGCGGATGAAGTAGGTGAGCAGTCCGACGCCGGCGCCGAACAGCAGCCGCGCCCTGGCAGCCGAAGGGCCGGACACCGGTTCGGTAACGATAAAGAACGCCCCGAGCATGGTCGCGCCACTCAGCAGGTGAAACAGTGGGGAGCCGTGGGAGTCCGAGCCGCTGCCGTTCCAGCAGACCAGGCTGGCCAGAAACAGGCCGACCAGCATTCCGAGTGGGGCATGCCAACTGAAGATTTTCTGTTTCAACAGAAACAGGCCGCCAGCGAGAAAGGCCAGGTTGACCCACTCGGCGCCCTGGCCGCCCCAGTGTCCGAACGCACCGTTGCTGGTGAACAGTTCGTCCATGGTCAGGCTTTTGTTGATCCGCAGGCTGTCCAGGGCCGTTGCCTGGGACCAGGCGTCTGGCTGTCCTGGCAGACGCCAGCCGAATACCTGTTGCAGGCCGCCGAGCAGGTCCAGGCCATGGGATGCCGGCCAGTGGGTCATCGGCTGCGGGAAACTCACCAGCGCCAGCGCATAACCCAGCATCGCCGGGTTGAAAGGGTTCCGGCCGACACCGCCATACAGATGCTTGCCCGCCAGCAGGGCGCCGGCGCTGGCGAACACCGCCAGCCACCAAGGCGCATAGGGCGGAAGCGCCAGGCCCAGCAGGCTGGCGCTGACCAGCGCGCTGTAGTCCAGCAGTGCAGGCCGCACCGGGCGCGCGCGCAGCCGCAGGACACTGGCTTCGGTCAGCAGCGCGGTGCTTGCGCACAGCAGCAGGTTGATCAGGACTCCCCAGCCATATAGCCCGAACAGCACCAGGGCGCCAGGCAGCATGGCCAGCAGCACTCGTTGCGTGGTCTGCTGGAGGCGTCTGTCCGGCTGTTCAGGGGGCGACATGAGTGTCGACCTGGCGTTGGGCCTCCAAGAGCCTGCGCTGGGCATTGTCCAGTTCTTGCGCCGGGGTTTCGGGGTGGCGTTGCAGTTTGCCCAGTTCGGCACGGGCGTAGGCCAGTTCGGTCTTCAGGGTCCGGAGTCGCTGGTCGATCGGTCTCTTTTCGGTACGGACCAGTTCGGGGGCGGGTTTCCCGGAGGCGTCTTCGGCTGCGTGCAGATTTTGCTCGGCCTGCTTGAGCGCGGCGCCCAGCAGGGCAATCTGTTCGGCTGGAGCGGCGTTCGCCTCGGCCTTTTTCAGTTCGGCACGACGCATGGCCAGCTGGATCTTGGCGCGCTTGAGTTCGCTATCCCCAGGCGTGGCGGGTGCCGGGCTGCTGGTGGCAGCGCTTTCCAGGCGGGCGAGCGCCTGCTCCGCGGCTTCGAATTGTTGCTGGAGCACTACCAGTTGCGCGGCCTTCTCGGCGGTAGGTGGATGGCCGAAGGCTTTCAGGGATTTGTTCAACTGCGCGCGGCTCATGGCCACGTCGATCTTGGCCTTTTTCAGCACCGCATCGGAGTCGAGCGCCTTCTGTGCCTTGACCCGTTCCAGGGCGGCCTTGACCGGGTCGTTCGTCGTAGCGTCGGTTGGCGTCGCTCGCGCGGCCCTGGCTTGGCGCTCGGTTTGCCGACGTTGTTCTTCGGCCTGCTGCCGGGCGTTATGCCGGTCGAAACGGCGGCGTGCCCGTGCGCGTTTTTCGCTACGGGCCTGCTGTTGACCCGCGTTGTGGGCGAGCCCGCTGACAATCGGCACGACCTCCGCCGGCAATGGGCGCATCTCGATGCAATCCACTGGGCAGGGGGCCACACACAGGTCACAACCGGTGCATTCGTCGAGGATGACCGTGTGCATCAGCTTGGCGGCACCGACAATGGCATCCACCGGGCAGGCCTGGATGCACTTGGTGCAGCCGATGCACTCGGCCTCGCGAATGAAGGCCACCTGAGCGGGCGCCGTGCCGCGTTCCGGGTCCAGCTCCAGCACCGGCACCCGCAACAGGTCGGCGAGTGCGGCAATGGTTTCCGTGCCACCCGGCGGACACTTGTTGATGGCTTCGCCGCTGGCGATACCTTCTGCGTAGGGCTTGCAGCCCTGGTGACCGCACTTGCCGCATTGGGTCTGCGGCAACAGGGCGTCGATACGTTGAATCAGACTCATGGCTTGAGCAGTCCGTTGAAACCGAGAAAGGCCAGGGCCAGCAGGCCGGCGCTGATCAGCTCGATTGGCAGCCCGCGAAACGGCAGGGGCACTTCTTCATGATAGGTACGCTGGCGCAGGTCGTTGAACAGCACCAGGACCAGCCAGAAACCCAGTCCGCCACCCAGGCTCGACAGGGCCGCGTGTGTCGGGCCCCGGTCGTCCTGGATGGCAATCAGGGCCAGGCCGAGAATGCCGGCGTTGGTCAGCAACAGCGGCCAGAGCCGGTCGAACGGCAGGCCGGGTAGCCAACGGGCCAGCAGCTTCAGGCTCGGGCCGATCAATGCGACGCTGACGGGCAGGAACAGCAGCAGTTGCAGCGCGCCCAACTGCAGAGGCAGCAGCAGATGATAGAGGCTGTAGTTCAGCAGGGTGGCGACCAGCATCACCCATGTGGTGGCTATGCCCAGTGCATGCAACCGACGCCGTTCGAACTGGCTACCTTGCAGCAACGGATCGACGCCCAGCGGCCAGTGCAACACGACGTTGTTAAGCAGGGCGGCGCTGACGAGGGCAAGGAGGAGGTCGGTCATGAGGGGGCCGGGTAAACGTGTAGGCTGAATTATCCGGCAAGCGAACGAGCTGTACTAGTTATGAAATGTCGCGGGCCACGAAGGTCGTGGCCCGCGAGACAGGGCGGGATGCTGCTACTTGATCCGCTGGCCTGGCTTGGCGCCGCTGTCCGGGCTCAGCAGGTAGATTTCTTCTCCGCCGGGGCCTGCGGCCATGACCATGCCCTCGGAGATGCCGAAGCGCATTTTGCGCGGCTTGAGGTTGGCGATCATCATGGTCAGGCGACCTTCCAGCTCGGCCGGGTTCGGGTAGGCGCTCTTGATCCCGGAGAATACGTTGCGTTGCTCGTCACCGATGTCCAGGGTCAGGCGCAGCAGCTTGTCTGCCCCCTCGACGGCCTCGGCCTTGACGATCAGCGCGACACGCAGGTCAACCGCAGCGAAGGCGTCGAATTCGATCTCAGGCGACAGCGGGTCCTTGACCAGTTCACCGTTGCCTTTTGGCGCGGTGCTGCCAGTGTCGGTCTGGCTGGCGGCGAGGTCTTCCTTCGAGGCATCGGTCATGGCCTGTACTTTCACCGGGTCGATACGGGTCATCAGCGGCTTGAACGCGTTCAACTGATGGTTGCTCAGCAGGCTGGCGTGGTCGTTCCAGGTCAGCGGCGCGACGTTGAGAAATGCCTCGGCATCGGCGGCCAGCAGCGGCAGCACCGGCTTGAGGAAGATGATCAGCTGGCGGAACAGATTGATGCCCGCGGCGCAGACGGCCTGGACTTCATCCTGCTTGCCTTCCTGCTTGGCCAGGGACCATGGCGCCTTGTCGGCGATCCAGGCGTTGGCGCGGTCGGCCAGGGCCATGATTTCACGCATGGCACGGGCAAAGTCGCGGCCTTCGTAGGCTTCGGCAATGCTGGGGGCGGCAGCGCGGAATGCTTCGGTCAGTTCGGGGGCGGCATCGCCCGCGACCAGCACACCGGCGTTGCCCTTGTGAATGAAGCCGGCGCAACGGCTGGCGATGTTCACTACCTTGCCAACCAGGTCCGAGTTGACCTTCTGCACGAAGTCGTCGAGGTTCAGGTCGAGGTCATCGACACCCTTGCCCAGCTTGGACGCGTAGTAGTAGCGCAGGTACTCGGGCGACAGGTGGTCGAGGTAGGTGCGAGCCTTGATGAAGGTGCCGCGAGACTTGGACATCTTCTGGCCATTGACGGTCAGGTAGCCGTGCACGTTGATCGCGGTCGGCTTGCGGTAGCCCGCGCCTTCGAGCATCGCCGGCCAGAACAGGGCGTGGAAGTTGACGATGTCCTTGCCGATGAAGTGATACAGCTCGGCGCTGGAGTCCTTGTTCCAGAACGCATCGAAGTCCAGCTCCGGACGACGGGCGCAGAGGTTCTTGAAGCTGGCCATGTAGCCGATTGGCGCGTCCAGCCACACGTAGAAGTATTTGCCTGGTTCATCCGGGATTTCGAAGCCGAAGTAGGGCGCGTCGCGGGAGATGTCCCACTCCTGCAGGCCACTGTCGAGCCATTCGGCGATCTTGTTCGCCACGGCGTCCTGCAGCGTGCCGCTGCGGGTCCAGCCTTGCAGCATGGCCTGGAAGTCCGGCAGCTTGAAGAAGAAGTGCTGGGATTCCTTGAGTACTGGCGTGGCCCCGGAAATTGCCGACTTCGGGTCCTTCAGATCGGTCGGCGCGTAGGTGGCGCCGCATTTTTCGCAGTTGTCGCCGTACTGGTCCTCGGTGCCACACTTCGGGCAGGTGCCCTTGATGAAGCGGTCGGCCAGGAACATCTGCTTTTCCGGATCGAAATACTGGGTGATCGCCCGGTTGGCGATATGCCCGGCATCACGCAGGCGCAGATAGATCTGCGTCGACAGCTCGCGGTTTTCCTCGGCGTGGGTCGAGTGGAAATTGTCGAAGTCGACCAGGAAGTCGGCGAAATCGCTGCTGTGTTCGAGCTGGACGTTGGCGATCAGCTGTTCCGGGGTGATGCCTTCCTTCTCTGCGCGCAGCATGATGGCCGAGCCATGGGCGTCGTCAGCGCAGACATAGATGCATTGGTTGCCGCGATGCTTCTGGAAACGCACCCACATGTCGGTCTGGACATACTCGACCATGTGGCCGAGGTGGATGGAACCATTGGCATAGGGCAGGGCGCTGGTGACGAGAATCTGGCGTGGCTCGGACATGGGGCTCGGCTACTTGAAGTGAAACGGAGACCGGACACTATAAAGCCCCCGCGTACATAATTCACCCCTTAGTGGCAGGCACGCCGTGGCGAGCGGGCTTGTGGGTCGCCGCACCGCCGCGCTCGACAGCGCAGCCGTCGCAAAACCTGTGAATTGGCTCCAACGGGTACGCCGCGCATGCAGCTTTCAGGGTCGCTTCGCGCCCCATCGCGGGCGAGCCCGCTCGCCACAAGTGATTCTCCTGGGCTGTCCTGCATGCCTGCGTGCGTCAGAACGGTTACGATAGCCGCCTGTTTCACTCAGTCTTTTTCGGGAGTTGCCCATGAGCGCAGTCAATCGCGCAGCGGTGGAGGCCGTCCTTCGCCAGTACACCGATCCTTATCTGAACAAGGACCCGCTCAGCGCCGGATGCGTGAAAGCCATCGATATCCAGGCCGACCGGGTCAGTGTCCACCTCGAATTGGGCTATGCCGCCGGTCTGTTCAAGAACGGCTGGGCGCAGATGCTGCAACTGGCCATCGAAGGCCTGGACGGCGTGGCCTCGGCCAAGGTCGACATCGACTGCGTGATCGCTCCGCACAAGGCCCAGGCGCAGATCCCGGGCCTGGCCAACGTGAAGAACGTAGTGGCGGTGGCTTCCGGCAAGGGTGGGGTGGGCAAGTCGACCACGGCGGCCAACCTGGCGCTGGCATTGGCTCGCGAAGGGGCGAAGGTAGGGATTCTCGACGCGGACATCTACGGTCCTAGCCAGGGCGTGATGTTCGGCATCGCCGAGGGCACCCGGCCGAAGATCAAGGACCAGAAGTGGTTCGTGCCGATCGAGTCCCTGGGCGTGGAGGTCATGTCCATGGCGTTCCTGACCGACGACAACACGCCGATGGTCTGGCGCGGTCCGATGGTCTCCGGCGCGTTGCTGCAACTGGTGACCCAGACCGACTGGGGCAACCTCGACTACCTGGTGATCGACATGCCGCCGGGCACCGGCGATATCCAGCTGACCCTGGCGCAGAAGATCCCGGTGGCGGGCTCGGTGATCGTCACCACCCCGCAGGACCTGGCCCTGCTCGATGCGAAGAAGGGCGTGGAGATGTTCCGCAAGGTGAACATTCCGGTGCTGGGCGTGGTGGAAAACATGGCGGTGCATATCTGCTCGAACTGCGGCCATGCCGAACACCTGTTCGGCGAGGGCGGTGGCGAGAAGCTGGCTTCGCAGTACGGCGTCGAACTGCTGGCCTCGTTGCCGCTGTCGCTGGTGATCCGCGAGCAGGCCGACGGTGGCAAGCCGACCGTGGCCGCCGATCCTGATGGCCAGATCGCCATGGTCTACCAGGAACTGGCCCGCCATGTGGGTGCGCGGATCGTGCTGCAGGAAGCCGCGAGCCAGGCCATGCCGAACATTACCATCAGCGACGACTGATCGGCCGGGCTTTCTCCGCCCGCTGGTGAACGGGCTTGCGTGGCGAGCGGGCTTGCCCGCGCTCGACTGCAAGGCAGTCGCAGAACCAGGCGTAAGGCATGATACATGCGGGATGCAGGTTTCAGGGCCGCCCTGCGGCCCAGCGCGGGCAAGCCCGCTCGCCACAAAAGCCTGTTGATCATGGAGGCTTGTGTGCCACGAAAATGTTTCATCGCCTTGGAATGGGAAAACACCCGGACACAAAAAAGCCCCGCATCTCGTGAGAGAGCGGGGCTTTTTACTGGATCAGTGCAAGTTAGATAACTTGAACTTCTTCAGCTTGCATGCCTTTCTGGCCGCGGGTAGCAACGAAAGAGACCTGCTGGCCTTCTTTCAGAGTTTTGAAACCGTCAGCCTGGATGGCTTTGAAGTGTACGAACAGGTCGTCACCGGATTGTGGAGTGATGAAGCCGAAGCCTTTTTCATCGTTGAACCACTTGACGGTACCGGTTTGGCGGTTAGACATTTGATGTCTCCTTGGACAAAGTTAACTGCGGCTCAGGAAAAGCCCTGGCCGAGACTGAGTGCAAAGAGCAGGAAAAATTCTTGGAGATGGTTGGATCGAAATTCAACATCGTGTAGAGATTCTCAGTGACACAAGCAACACAGTGCCGCCACCTTAACCCTTTTTCCAGAACGTGCCAATGGTCTTTGCCAAGGTTTCGCCTATTTCGTGACTGACGGCCATCCATCTAGCCTGCAGACGCCCGCCACAAAGGCTTTCGCCGGATTTGGCGGGGGGATCCGGGGCAGCTATTTTGAGGCAAATCGACCCTCGGACTTTGAACCCTGCGATGGGCCCCGGTAAGATGCCGGGCAGAATTCTCCACCTCGCTATTCAGGACACCCGCCATGAGCATCAAATCGGACAAGTGGATTCGCCGCATGGCGCAAGAACACGGCATGATCGAACCCTTCGTCGAGCGCCAGATGCGTGGCGAAGGCGCCGACCGGCTGATTTCCTTCGGGGTGTCGAGCTATGGCTACGACGTGCGTTGCGCCGACGAGTTCAAGGTGTTCACCAACATCAACTCGGCGACCGTCGATCCGAAAAACTTCGATGCCGGCAGCTTCGTCGACGTCAAAAGCGATGTCTGCATCATTCCGCCGAACTCCTTCGCCCTGGCCCGCACCGTCGAGTATTTCCGCATTCCGCGCAATGTACTGACCATCTGCCTGGGCAAGAGCACCTATGCGCGCTGCGGCATCATCGTCAACGTGACCCCGCTGGAACCGGAGTGGGAAGGTCACGTGACCCTCGAATTCTCCAACACCACCACCCTGCCGGCGAAAATCTACGCCAACGAAGGCGTGGCGCAGATGCTGTTCCTGGAGTCCGACGAAGAATGCGAAGTCTCCTATAAGGATCGTGGCGGCAAGTACCAGGGCCAGCGTGGCGTGACCCTGCCGCGCACCTGACGAAGGGCGACTGATCCGAGGGAATTCCTGGGCACAAGGGCACTCTATTGGGGTGTACCGTTCCGGTTGGCGCAATGCGACCGGGCCACAATGCTCAGGAGTCACCCATGAAGATCGATCCAAGTATCAGCGCCCAACTGGCGAAACTGGAACCCAATCAAGTGGGCTTGCTGGCCTGGTCGTTGCTCGCCCAGCCGCAGAGCCTGGCAGGCGGCATTCCTGGCCAGCCCGATCCCGATACTCCCGGCCAGCAACCTACCGAGCCCGGTGAACCGGTGCTGCCCGACGAGCCGCCTCCGGCTCCGGTTGCCTGACCCACCTTCCGTCTGGACGGCGTCCGGCCGTCCGGGGGTCGCTTGTCCTGCTCCTTGTAGGTAGTCTGCCGGAGTGCCATCCATGCGCACTCACGGATATCAGAGAATAAAAAGGGCTGCCTATGACGTTTTCCATTCCCATGGGGTTCCCCCGTATCCTGCTTTCGGCGGTATTGCTCGCCACGACCGCGGCCCAGGCTGCCGAACCGGTAAGCAACGTTGCGCAGGTGCAAACGGTCAGCCGTCTCGACCGGATCATCCAGCAGGGGGTGTTGCGGGTCGGCACCACCGGAGACTACAAGCCATTCAGTTACAAGACTGGTGGGCACTTCATCGGCCTGGATATCGAACTGGCCCAGGGCCTGGCGCAGTCGATGGGGGTGAAGCTGGAGTTGGTCCCGACCAGCTGGCCGACGTTGATGGGCGATTTGCAGGCGGATCGCTTCGATCTTGGCATCAGCGGTATCTCGGTGAACATGGAGCGCCAGAAACAGGCGTTCTTCTCGCAGCCCTACCAGCGTGACGGCAAGACCCCGATCACCCTGTGTTCCCGGCAGCAGGCCTTCCAGACCCTGGAGCAGATCGACCAGCCCAAGGTGACAGCCATCGTCAACCCTGGTGGTACCAACGAGAAATTCGCCCGGGCCAACCTGAAGCAGGCGCGGATCATCGTTCACGAGGACAACGTCACCATCTTCCAGCAGATCGTCGACGGCAAGGCCGACCTGATGATGACCGACGCCGTCGAGACGCGCCTGCAGGAGAAGTTGCATCCGCAGCTGTGTGCGGTGCATCCGGACCAGCCGTTCGATTTTTCCGAGAAGGCGGTGCTGCTGCCGCGGGACATCGTGCTCAAACAGTACGTTGACCAGTGGCTGCACCAGGACATGGAAAGCGGACGGTTTGCCAAGCGCATGCAGCAGTGGCTGGCCTATCCGTGGCAGGCTGCCCACAATTGATGCAAGGTTGAGGGCCGCTTTGCGGGCAAGTCCTGTTCCTGCAAGGACAAGAGCCATGGCCGACTCAAAACTGTAGGAGCAGGGCTTGCCCGCGAAGCGGCCCGCAAGCCCTGCCCAATTACTTGAGGTTACCGCTGAGGAACTGTCGCAGCCGCTCGCTCTGGGGATTGCCCAGTACGTCCTCTGGTGCGCCCTGTTCTTCCACCAGTCCCTGGTGCAGGAACAGCACCTGGTTCGAGACCTTGCGGGCAAAGCTCATTTCATGGGTCACCATGATCATCGTCCGGCCTTCCTCGGCCAGGCCCTGGATGACCTTGAGCACCTCACCCACCAGTTCCGGGTCGAGCGCCGAGGTCGGTTCGTCGAACAGCATCACTTCCGGCTCCATCGCCAGCGCTCGGGCGATCGCCACCCGCTGCTGCTGGCCACCGGAGAGGAACGCGGGGTACTGTTCGGCGACCCGCGCCGGCAGGCCGACCTTGTCCAGGTAGCGGCGCGCACGGTCCTCGGCTTCCTTGCGATCGACCCCCAGCACCCGGCGCGGGGCCATGGTGATGTTTTCCAGCACGCTCATGTGGCTCCACAGGTTGAAGTGCTGGAACACCATGGCCAGGCGGGTGCGAATGCGCTGCAGCTCGGTTTCGTCGGCCACGCGCATGCCATTCTTGTCGCTTATCATGCGGATCGCCTGGCCATCGAGGCTCATGGCGCCGTCATTGGGCGTTTCCAGGAAGTTGATGCAGCGCAGGAAGGTGCTCTTGCCCGAACCGCTGGCGCCGATCAGGCTGATCACATCGCCGGTCTTGGCCTTGAGCGAGACGCCCTTGAGGACCTCGTGGTCGCCATAGCTCTTGTGCAGGCCTTCAATGGTCAGTTTGTACATGGGTACCTCAAGGAGAAAGTAGATAGCCGCTGCGATAGGCTTCGCGGCCGGCAACATGGGCGATGACCATGCCGGCGGTCGCCATGCGGCGCAGCGAACGGGCGTAGAGCAGGCCCGCAGTGCTGCTGTGGACAGGGGTGACCCGGTCGCTGATCGGGTCGATCACTTCAGCGATCAGTTGTCCGGCCTCCAGGTATTCGCCTGGCAGGACGTGGAACACCAGCAGGCCGCCCAATGGCGTGGCGACCGGCTCGACGCCGGCCAGCGGTGTCGCCGGATAGCGCAGTGCCGGTGGCAGGGATATCTCGCCATCGATGACCCCGAACTGGGTCAGGTAGTCGAGAATCGCCTGGCAATCCTGGCTCGCCAGCGGGTGCGTGACATCGCCCTGGCCTCGCAGCTCGACGGTCACCGAGAAACTGCCCATGGGCATCGCGAAGCGCTCGCCGAAGCGTTGTTTCAGGTCCCACCAGAGCAGGGTGAAGCATTCGTCGAACGACTGGCCACCGGAATCGGTCGCCAGCAGGCTGGCCTCGGAGCCGATGTAGCGGGCCAGCGGCTCCACCTGCGGCCAGGCCTCGGGCGTGGTGTAGAGGTGGGTGACGGCTTCGAAGTCGCAATGCAGGTCGAGCACCATGTCGGCGTCGCAGGCGATCCGTTGCAGCGCCAGGCGCTGGGATTGCAACTGCGTCGCCGGGACTTCCGCCGCCAGCGCCGCCTTCAGCTCGCGACGGACCAGCAGCAGGTTGTGCCGCGAATCATCGCTGAGCTGGTGTTCGATACGGTTGCCGATTTCCTCGCTGAGGTCGACGAACCAGCGATTGAAGTTCTGCCCGCTTTCCAGCTCGTAGCGGCCCAGGGGCACGTCCATCAGCACCTGTTCCAGCCCGACCGGGTTGGCCACCGGCACCAGTACGACCTCGCCGCGCAGGCGGCCCGCCTGTTCCAGTTCGGCCAGGCGCTGCTTGAGGTGCCAGGCGACCAGCATGCCGGGCAGTTCGTCGGCATGCAGCGACGACTGGATATAGACCTTGCGTTCGGCCTGTTCCGGGCCGAAGTGGAAGCTGTGGATCTGACGCGTGGTGCCCGGTACGGGCGCCAGCAGGTCGTGAGTGACATGACGCATGGAAAAGTCCTAGTGAGTCGGGCCGAGGAAGGCCAGCCAGCGGCGCTCGGCCAGTCGGAACAGACCGACCAGGGTGAAGGTGATCGCCAGGTAGATCAGCGCCGCGATGCCGAACGACTGGAAGGTCATGTAGGTCGCCGAGTTGGCGTCCCGGGCGATCTTCAGGATATCCGGAATGGTTGCGGTGAAGGCCACGGTGGTGGAGTGCAGCATCAGAATCACTTCGTTGCTGTAGTACGGCAGCGAGCGGCGCAGGGCAGACGGCATGATCACGTAGGCGTAGAGCTTCCAGCCAGTCAGGCCATAGGCCTTGGCCGCCTCGACCTCGCCGTGGTTCATGCTGCGGATCGCCCCGGCGAAGATCTCCGTGGTGTAGGCGCAGGTGTTCAAGGCGAAGGCGAGGATGGTGCAGTTCATCGCATCGCGGAAGAACGAGTTGAGCAACGGTTGGCCGCGCACGGCCTCCAGACTGTAGATCCCGGTGTAGCAGATCAGCAACTGGATGTACAACGGCGTGCCGCGGAACAGGTAGGTGTAGAACTCCACCGGCCAGCGAATGCGACGCTTGGGCGAGACACGGGCGATCGACAGCGGCACCGAGACCAGGAAACCGATGAAGATCGAGGCGCTGAGCAGCCACAGGGTCATGGCCAGGCCGGTGATGTGCTGGCCGTCGCTGTAGAGGAACGGACGCCAGTATTGTTCGAGCAGTTCGATCATCGCACGGCCTCCCGGCTACCGGCTGCGTAACGCCGTTCCAGCCAGCGCAGGACGTAGTTCGAGGCACTGGTGATAAGCAGGTAGATCAAGGCGGCGAGTACCAGGAAGTAGAACAGTTGATAGGTGCTCTTGCCCGCATCCTGGGCAGCCTTGACCAGGTCGGCCAGACCGATGATGGAGACCAGAGCGGTGGCCTTGAGGATCACCATCCAGTTGTTGCCGATCCCCGGCAGGGCGAAGCGCATCATCTGCGGGAAGGTCACGAAGCGGAAGCGCTGGGCCCGGGTCAGCCCATAGGCGGTGGCGGCTTCGAGTTGCCCGCGTGGCACGGCGAGGATCGCGCCACGAAAGGTTTCGGTGAAATAGGCGCCGTAGATGAAGCCCAGGGTGATAACCCCGGCGGCGAAAGGGTCGATCTCGATGTAGTCCCAGTCCATGGCATCGGTCAGGCTGGAGAGCCAGGTTTGCAGGCTGTAGAAAATCAGCAGCATCAGCACCAGGTCGGGTACGCCACGGATCAGCGTGGTGTAGATCTGTGCCGGCAGGCGCAGCAGCCTGACGCTGGACAGCTTGGCGCTGGCGCCGAGCAGGCCGAGCAGTACGCTCACCAGCAGCGACAGTACCGATAATTGGATGGTCATCCAGGTGCCTTCCAGCAGGATCGGGCCGAAGCCCCTCAAGCTGAAGGCAGAGAGCCCCAGGGTTTGCAGGAAGTTGTCGAACATGAACGTGTGCCTTTGGCCTTCAGGAAAGCGCCCCCTTTTGCAGGAGGCGCCCAGGGGATCACTTCCCGCTATACAGGTTCAGGTCGCCAAAGTGCTTCTTCTGGATTTCGGCATATTTGCCGTCCTTGTGTAACGCTTCGATACCTTTGTCCAGCAGAGCCTTGAGGTCCTTGTTACCTTTTTTGATACCGATCGCGGTTTTCGACGGCAGCAGCGGATCGTCGATCGCCTTGCTGACTTCGTAGTCGGCGCCGGCTGGCGATTTCAGGAAGCCCAGTTCGGCCTGGAGCATGTCCTGTACCGAGGCGTCGAGACGGCCGGAGGTGAGGTCGGCGTAGACCTGGTCCTGGTTGGCGTAGGCCTTGGTGATCACGCCGGCCTTGTCCAGTACGGACTTGGCGTAGGCTTCCTGGATGGTGCCCTGCTCGTAGCCCACGCTCTTGCCCTTGAGGGACTCTGGGGTGGAGTAGTTTGCACCTTTCTTGAACACGAGGGAGGTCGGGCCGGAGAACAGTTCGTTGGAGAAGTCGATGGCCTTCTGGCGGGTTTCGGTCACGGTCATCGACGAGATCACACCGTCGAACTTGTTGGCATTGAGGCCCGGAATCATGCCGTCGAAGTCGCTCTGGACCCATTTGCACTCGACCTTCAGTTCGGCACAGATGGCATTGCCCAGGTCGATATCGAAGCCGACCAGGCTGCCGTCAGCGGCCTTGGACTCGAAGGGCGCGTAGGAAGGGTCCACGCCAAAGCGCAGCACCTTGTATTCCTTGGCCAGGGCGGAGCCGGCGGCCATGCAGAGAGCCAGTGCGGAAAGGGTCAGCAATGCTTTTTTCATTATTTAATCCCTGAAGACCAAAATGAGCGCTTGTGGCGCACGAAGTACTGTTACTGGAACGCGTATGACCGGATAAAAGTAGCAATTTCCGAACCATACTCCCGAACAGGCGTTTTAAAAGGTAGGAATATGGCTACAAGCCAGCTCATGATGCCCGAAATCGGGCAGCAAAAAACCGGTGCACATTAATGGTGCGAAAACTCCTGGGAAGGATGGCGCATATTGGGGTTGGATTGCGTGGTTTGAGACGATGACTGGTGACTGGTGACTGGTGACTGGTGACTGGTGACTGGTGACTGGTGACTGGTGACTGGTGACTGGTGATCAGTGATGGGGGGACCGTGATGGGTGGTCAGGGATGTGTGATCAGTGAGGGGTGATGATAGTTGTGGCGAGCGGGCTTGCCCGCGCTCGGCTGCGAAGCAGTCGTAAACCAGGCGACCGCTTTTCTCAGGTACGGCGGTGGTGGATGGTTTTAGGGCTGCGTTGCAGCCCAGCGCGGGCAAGCCCGCTCGCCACCATCCACCATCACAGATCACAGATCACAGATCACAGATCACAGATCACAGATCACAGATCACAGATCACAGATCACAGATCACAGATCACAGATCACAGATCACAGATCACAGATCACAGATCACACCCCAGCCACGCTCGCGTGATATCTACTTGCCCGGTGTCAGGGTCAAGCGACTGGTGCCGTAGGCCTTGTCGAGGTTTTGCGGCTGCATCGGGAAGCTGACGTACTGGGCCTTCAGCCAGCCGTCGATACCATTGGCGTAGTACGGGCTCGCCGGGTTGCCGGACTGGCCGGGGCTCTGCTGGCCCATCAGGGGTTCTATCTGGCCGAAGTCGACGATCATCCGCACGGCGGGTGCCAGGGTGGTCTCGAAGCTGTGACCGCCCCACAGGTAGGCCGTGGTGTTCAGGGTGGTGTGATCGCCACCGACCTGGATCGGGCCACGCAGGCCCTGGCCGTTGGCGTTCTTCCATTCCAGTTGGTGCAGCTTGCCCCATTGCCAGGCCTTGTGGTCGCCACCCAGTTGGCTGTCGCCGGCACTGATGGCCGCCGCCAGGCTGCGGGCGAGGATCGCCGGCTTGTCTTCCTTCTGCGGGGTGCGGCTGTCGTCCCAGAACGGGCTTTCCTCTCGCCCCAGCAGATGATCGGCCTGGGCCGAGTAGGACAACCGGCCACTGCCGATGAACGCCTGCCACACCGGACCGTTTTCCGGGCCGAGCTTGTCGAGGAAGATCTGCTTCATGCTTTCCTGCAGGAACAGCTCGTACAGCGCCGCGTCTGCCGAAACCGGGCTGAGCTTGCCGTCGAACGCCATCAGCCGGCTGAGGGCTTCCCGCGCCTTGGCGCGTTCGGCCTCGGGCAGGGCGTCGATGGCTTGCTTGAGTGGCTGGGCCATGCCCGGCGCCTCGAACATCTTCTTCAGCTTGTCGGCGAAGGTGGTGCTCTGGTCGTACTGCATGGCAATGGTGCTGCGGCTGTCCTGCTTGCCGAGGCTGGCCAACTGCGCCAGGCGCTCGCCGCGCTCCGGGTAATACCAGGAATTGGACAACTGCATGCCGTAGCCCTTGGCCGCGGTGCGCTGGTTGGCGGTGCCGAGCCAGCCTTGCGGTGGGGTCTGGTCGTAGGGGTGGAGCATCGCGTCGGCATAACCGTCCCAGTCGAAACGGCTATCCCAGCCCGGCGACGGGAACAGGCCTTCACCCTCGCGACGGTTCGGGTAGCGGCCGGTGACCTGCCAGCCGATGTTGCTGGCGTCGGCGAAGATCATGTTCAGGGCGATGGCACGGATTTCCCGGCTGGCATCCGAGGCCTTCTCGGCGTTCTGGGCCCGGGACAGGTCGAAGAAGGCATCGAGGCTCTTGTCGTCCTTGAGCGATGGCGTCTGCAGGGCCAGGCCATAACCACCGGCCAGCGGTGCGTCACCCAGGGCGCTGTTTAGCAGCGGACCATGGCGGGTTTCATAGACGGCCTCGCGGATCGAGCGCTGGCCCCTGATGAAGTAGGTCTCGTTGCGCACGACCGCCGGCAGCCATTTGCCGTCGGCCTCGTAGTACAGGGCGTTGCCCTGGCGCTTGAGCTTTTCGAGGAACAGGTCCTGGCTGTCACCCGGCACCGCCGCCAGGCTCCAGGCGACCTTGCCATTGAAGCCCGAAAGGATGGCCGGCAGGCCGGCGACCGAGAGACCGGCGGCCTGGTACTTCGGTGCGCGGATCTGTACGTAGTTCCAGGCAGCGGGGGAGTTGGTCGGTTGCTGCAGGTCGGCAGCGAGCAGGCTCTTGCCGCTGCGGCTGCGTTGTGGGGCGATGGCCCAGTTGGTCGAGGTGCCGGCGCCGAAGCCGTTCAGGGCGACGACTTGCGCGGAGGCCTTGTCGACCGAAGCCAGCCCGGCGATCTGGCTCAGCGCCACACCCTTGAGCTTGTCCACATCGGCCTGGGGCAGCGGTTCGTCGGGAGCGGTCGGAGTCAGCCAGGCAAGCTTGTCCAGCCCGACCTTCTGGGCGATGACCAGTGAGGAAATCTCTTCCGGCAGGTTGGCCGACAGTTGGAAGTTCAACAGGCAGAACACCAGCGCGGAGTCTTCCGGTTTCCAGTACTCGGGCAGGTAGCCGGTACGGGCCAGGTCTGGCGGCAGCTTGTCGCGGTAGCGGAACAGATAGGCGTTGACGCCCCGGGCATAGACCTCGAAGAAACGCTTGATGCGCGGCGACGAGGCGTTGTACAGCTCGCCGGCGCTCTTTTTCAGGTTGACCGCGCGCATGAAACGGTCGGTGTCCAGCGCTTCGGCGCCGTTCATTTCCGCCAGGCGGCCCTGGGCCAGCAGGCGCAGGGTGACCATCTGGGTGATGCGGTCGCTGGCATGGACGTAACCGAGGGTGAACAGCGCATCATGGAAGCTGTTGCTTTCGATCAGCGGCATGCCCAGGGTGTTGCGGCGTACCGACACGTTTTGCGCCAGGCCCTTGATCGGCTGCACGCCGGAGGTCGGTGGCAGGCTGTCCTGGGTGTTCCAGGATTGGCAACCGGCCAGGCCGAGCAGGCCCGCCACGGCGGCGGCGACGCCACATTTTTTGAAAAAGAGGGGATAGGCTGGCGAGGCCATGGCAAGGCTCCTGCGGGGGTAGCGTCAGTAAAGGCGCTACGTTAGTGAGCGGGACAAGGCCGCGCAAGACAGGGGCTGCGGTTATTTTGCGGTTTTGTGCGATCCTGGCGGTTCTTGTCGAAAAGGGAGCGAAAAAGACCATGGCAACCGGGGAGCGGACGGCACTGGTCGTGATCGACCAGCAGCAGGGCATTCTTCAGCCCAGGCTTGGGCCGCGCAACAATCCTGCGGCCGAGGAGCGTATCGCCGAACTGCTGCAGCATTGGCGCGAGCAGGGCTGGCCGGTGGTGCATGTGCAGCACCTGTCCCGTTCGTCGGATTCGGTGTTCTGGCCCGGCCAACCGGGCGTCGAGTTCCAGGAACGGTTTCGGCCGGTGCCGGGGGAGTGGTTGATCCAGAAGGATGTGCCGGATGCCTTTTGTGCCACCGGCCTGCAGGGCCGCCTGCAGGCGGCGGGAATCACCGGGCTGGTGATCGTCGGCGTGGCGACCAACAACTCGGTGGAAGCGACGGCGCGTACCGCTGGCAACTTCGGTTTCGCCACCCAGGTGGTCGAGGACGCCTGCTACACCTTCGACAAGGCGGATTATTTCGGCCAACTGCGTACCGCCCAGGAGGTACACGCCATGTCCCTGGGGAATCTGCACGGCGAGTATGCGACGGTGGTGTCCGCAGCCGAGGTGATGGGCCGTTAGAGGCCCGTCACCCGGCTTCATGGGTCAGCCCATCGCTTCATCCACCAGGATCTGCAAGGTCTGCCGCGAGCAGCGCTCGATCCGGGCCTCGACGCCATAGACCTCGGCGAACAGGCGTGTGTCGAGGATCTCCTGCGGCGCACCGCTGGCGAACAACTGCCCCTGGCGCAGCACCGCGAGGTTGTCGGCATACCGTGCCGCGAGGTTGATGTCGTGCAGCACCACCACGGCGATCAACTGGTGTTCACGCACCAGTGACTGGACGCAGGCCATCACCTTCAACTGGTAGTTGAGGTCGAGGGCGCTGGTGGGCTCGTCCAGCAGCATCACCTGTGGCCGGCGGGCGATCAGTTGCGCCAGGCTGACCAGTTGCCGCTGGCCACCGGACAGGCTGCTCAACCACTGGTCCGCCAGATGGGTGATACCAATGCGCTGCAAGGCACTGAACGCTTCGTCCAGGCATTCCTGGTGCGACAGGCGGCTCACCCGCAGGGCCGCGACCACACTCTCCATCACGCTCAGGCTCAGGCCCGGCGGCAGGTTCTGCGGCATGTAGGTCACCCGCCGGGCCCGTTCCGCCACTGACAGCCGGGCCAGGTCCTCACCGTGCAGGTGCACCGTGCCGCTCATCTTTTCCAGGCCGGCGATACCGCGCAGCAACGTCGACTTGCCGGCACCATTGGGGCCGATCAGCGCGGTCAGGGTGCCCGGTTGCAATACCGGCAGGCTCAGGTCGCGAACCACCTGGCGCCGGCCGTAGCCGATCACCGCGTGTTCGACCGCCAGGCCCTGTGCTTGCTCGCTCATGATTGCCTCCCACGCTTGAACACCAGCAGGACGAAGATCGGTACGCCGACCAGCGCCGTAACGATCCCCACCGGCACTACCACGCCGGGCATGATCAGCTTGCTGGCGATCGATGACAGCGACAGCAGCAGGGCACCGACCAGGGCACTGGCCGGCAGCAGGAAGCGCTGGTCTTCGCCCACCAGGATGCGGGCGATGTGCGGACCGACCAGGCCGATGAAACCGATGGTGCCAACGAAGGCCACCGCCGTTGCCGACAGCAGGCTGATGCGCAGCAGCGAGGCGAAGCGCAGGCGTTTCACATCGACGCCGAAGCTCATGGCGCGGTCTTCGCCCATGCGCAGCAGGGTCAGGCGCGGCGCGGCGGCGAAGGAGAACGGCATGACCAGGGCGATCACCAGCGCGAGGATGCCCAGCTTGTCCCAGTTGGCCCGGGTCACGCTGCCCAGGGTCCAGAACACCAGTTGTTGCAGCACGTCCTCGGTAGCGACCAGTTGCAGCAGCGCCACCACGGCGTTGCAACTGAAGACCAGGGCGATGCCGAACAGCACCAGGCTTTCCACCCCGGCACCACGCAGCCGCGACATGGCCTGCAGCAGGAACACCGAGGCGGCGGCGAAGACGAAGGCCGAGACGGAAATAGCGGTGTTGTTCGACAGCCAGGCGGTGGTCACCGGAAACACGATCACCAGCGAGGCACCCAGGGCCGCCGCCGACGACACGCCCAGGGTGAAGGGACTGGCCAGCGGGTTGTTGAGGATCGCCTGCATTTCCGCGCCGGCCAGCGACAGCGCGCAGCCGACCAGTACGGCCATCAGGGTATAGGGCAGGCGCACGTTCCAGATGATTACCTGGTCGGTCAGGCTCAGGTGGTCGGGGTGCAGCAGGCCATCGAGCAGGGCGGGCAGGCCCATGCCGGAGGGGCCGCTGGCCAGGTCGACGAGCATCGCGCACAGCAGGGCGCCGCCCAGCAGCACCAGCAACCACAGGCGGCGTAGCAGGAGGCGGCGATAACCCTGGCTGGCGGTGGCCAGGTCCAGGGGCACAGCGTTTGGGGATGTGGTCATCACGGTCAAACGGGCGGTATGCGGATGTTGGCTGTTCACTGACGGTGGCAAGGGGGCTTGCCCCCGCTGGGGGAACGCAGTCCCCCTGAAACCGGAAAACCCGATCCATCAGATAGATCGAGTTCTCCGGTTCACGGCTGCCTCGCAGCCGAGAGCGGCGGTGCGGCGTCCCGACAAGCCCGCTCACCACATGGAATCAGTGTCACAGCCGTTCCGTCAGCCCTTTTCCTCAAGGTTGAAGGAAGTTACCTGGCTTGCGCATCGATCCAGTACGCGCCCTTGAGCGGCGTATCGAGGAACTGCCGGTTCATCGCGTCCATGGTCGCCTGCGGGTTCAACTGGCCGAACAGCTCCGGGTGAATCCACTTGGCCAGGGCCTCGATCGCCAGCAGGTTGTACGGCGAGTTGTAGAAGTCATGCCACAGGCCGTGGGCGTTGCCGCTACGGATCGCCCGCAGGTTCTTGAACTCGGGACGTGCCAGTACACTATCGAAAGCCTCGCGGGCTTCGTTCTGGCTGACCTCGGCACCGAGGACCAGGCCCGGCTTGTGGTTGCCCGTGGCGACATACAGGTCCGGGTCGGCCTTCAGCGCGTATTCGACGCTGATGTCACCGAGTGCTCCCGGCACCACGCCTTCAGCGATATTCTGTCCGCCGACGGTGCGGATCACTTCACCCATGCCGCTCTTGCCGGTGGTGTGCCCCGGCGCCTGCCAGGCACCGGCCAGCAGTTCGAGGAAGACCTTGGGCCGCTGGTTGTCCGGCAGGTTGCCGACCTTGTCGGTGATGGCTTTCACGTGCTGGTCGTAGAAGTCGAGATAGGCCTTGGCCTGCGCCTCACGATCGAGCGCCTGGCCGAGGGCGTCAAGGCTGGTGTGGGTGCCCTTGATCGGGTTGATCCGGAAGTCGACGAACAGCACCGCGATACCAGCCTTGGCCAGCACATCGGCGACCGGGCTGTGTTCGGTCGGGCCGTGGCCGGAGATGCTGAACACCGCCAGGTCCGGCTTGAGGCTGAGGATTTCCTCGGCGCTGACGCTCTGCTCCGAGGCCTGGCCGATCAACGGGATGTCCTTGACCTTGGGGAACTTGGCGGCATAGGCCGCATAGGTGTGCGGGTCGAGCAGGCGCAGGTCGTTCTGCCAGCCGACGATCCGCTGGAACGGCGCCTCGCGGTCGAGCAGGGCGAAGGCGGAGATCAACCGACCTTCACCAAGCACCACGCGCTGGACGTGGTCCGGTACATCGACCTTGCGGCCCAGCACGTCGGTGACTTCATGGGCCGAGGCCGTTGCAACGGGGCCTAGCAGCAGAACGGTGAACAGGGCACTCAGGCGCAGCAGCGCACGGGGTTTGATCATCACGATTTCTCCAGGGGCAGGCGGCGCATCAGACGTCACTCCAGCGCCGCAGAAGGTTGTGGTAGGCACCGCTCAGTTGCAGCAGCGACAGTTCGTCGGCGTGTTGCGCACTTAGGCGCTGGATCGCCACATCCATGTCCAGCAGCAGGCAGCGCTGGCTGTCTTCGCGGACCAGGCTTTCGACCCAGAAGAACGCGGCGACCCGTTCGCCGCGGTTGACCGGGTTGATCTTGTGCAGGCTGCTGCCGGGGTAGAGCACCAGGTGCCCGGCCGGCAGCTTCACGGCGTGTTCGCCGAAGGTGTCGCGGATCACCAGTTCGCCGCCGTCGTAGCTGGCCGGGTCGGCCAGGAACAGGGTGGCGGAGAGATCGGTGCGCACGCGCTCGCGCACACCCTTGAGGCCGCGGATGGCGTTGTCGATATGCAGGCCGAACGACTCGCCGTCGCTGTAGCGGTTGAACAGCGGCGGATAGATCTTCTTCGGCAGCGCGGCGGACATGAACAACGCGTTGTCCGAGAGCCGCTTGAGAATGCTCTCGCCAAGGCGGATGCCCAGCGCCGAGTCCTCGGGCAACTGCCGGTTGTGCTTGACCCGCGCCGAGCCGAGCCCGGCGGTGGCCTTGCCATCGATCCAGGGTTCGGCCAAGAGGCCCGCGAGCATGTCGCGGGTCTCCTCGGCGCTGAACAGTTCAGGAACCTCGATCAGCATGGCTCAGAACTCGTAGTCGATGCTGGCGGTCAACGTGCGACCGGCACCGGGGATGCCGAACAGCTGGAAACCGTCCAGCGAGGCGCCTACCTGGCTGTAGTAGAACTTGTTGAACACGTTGTTGAGGTTCAGGTTGACCCGGGTCTGCGAGTTGATCTGGTACTGCGCGGCCAGGTTATGCAGCCAGTAGCTCGGTGCCTTCTCGTCGTCCTTCACATAGACCGCGTAGACTCCGGCTGGCCCGTTGGCGTAGCTGCTGTTGTTGTTCAGGCCACCGACATACTTGTTGTCGCTGTAGCGCCGACGGCCGACGTAGTTGGCGCCGTAGCTCAGGCTCAGGTCTTCGGTGACCTGGTAGGTGGTCCACAGGTTGGCGGTCAGGTCCGGGACGTTCTTGGCCTCGGCGCCCTTGTTGGCGCCCTTGGTCTGCACGCTCTTGAGGGCGGAGAAACCGCTGTACACGGTCCACTGCGGGGTGATGTTGCCCTGCAGGCCGAGTTCGACACCGTCGACGCGCTTGGCTGGTAGTGCCCGTACGGGGGCGGTTTCGCCGCTCTGGTACTCCCAGGAGTTTTCCAGTTCGGTGCGGAAGATGGCCGCCGTCACGTTCAACTGGTCCTGGAGCAGGTCCCACTTGGTGCCGATTTCGTAGGTCTTGGACTTGGCCGGCGAGTAGCTGGTGGTGGTCGAGGCACCGTATATCTGGTTGTTGGTCGAGGCGCCGATCGCCGACGGCTCTGCCGCTTCGCTGTAGGAGGCATAGATGCTGCCGTTGGGCAGTGGCTTGTAGACCACGCCGGCGCGGCCGCTCAGGGCGCCGTCGCTGCTGCTGATATCGGCCTGGCCACGCTGGGTGGTCTGGGCGCGCCAGTGGTCGTAGCGCAGCGAGCCGAGTACCTGCCACTGGTCGTTCAGGGTCACGGTGTCGCCCACATAGAGGCCGGCGTTGTCGATCACCGAGCGTGGCTCGCCTTCGCCCTTGGTCACCCAGGTGCTGGCAAAGTCGTGTTGCGGATCGGCCATGTCGAAGAACATGTTGCCAGCAGGCACTTCGGCGTTGCGTTTCAGGCCGCCGTAGGTCTCGTGGTACAGCTCGAGGCCGCTGACCACCGCGTGGGAGACGCTGCCGGTGTTGAAGCCGAAGCTGAAGTCGGTCTGGTTGTCGAGAATGGTGTAGCGCTTGGACTGGCCGTAGTCGGAGCCGCGCAGGATGCCGTAGGCGGTGTCGCCGCTGGCGACGTAGCCGGGGTAGGCATTGACGGTCGAGCCCGGAACCTGGCCGACCGTGCCGACCCCGGTATAGCCCAGGGTCGCACAGCGGGTGCCGGTGCAGGTTTTCTGGCCGTTTGCGCTGGCAGCGAAGAAGCGCGCCGGCGAGAGAACGGCGAAGTTGTCGGTGCGCTCCCAGCGGATCTGGTTCTTCAGCTTGGTATCGTTGTCGAAGTCGTGCTCCAGGCGCGCCGTCAGCGACATGGTTTCGGTCTGCTGGGTGTACAGGCTCGAATCACCGTACCAGTTGGAGCGCTTCACGCCCGGCATGGTGTCGCCGTTGGTGCCGCGCTGGATCGGCAGGCCGCCGTCCGGGGTGTTGTTGTCCTTCTGGTAGAACAGGTCGACGAACACTCGGGTCGGGGTGCCCAGGCCCATGCCCAGGGAGGTGGCCAGGCCCCAGCGGTCGTAGTCGACATCGTCGCGATCGGCCACCTGGTTGTAATGGCGCATCAGGTTGATGCGCACGGCGGTGGTGTCGTTCAACTCGTGGTTGAGGTCGGCGGTCAGGCGCCGGTAGTTGTCGCTGCCGACCCCGGCCGAAAGCTTGTTCCTGTCGCCCAGGTGGGCTTCCTTGCTGACCAGGTTGACGCTGCCGCCGACCGCCGCGATACCCGACTCGATGGCGCCGGTGCCCTTGAACACCTCGGCCTGCTGCAGGTTGAAGGTGTCGGTGCGGGTCGACATGCCGGCATCGCGCACGCCGTCCACGGTCAGGCTCTGTTCCGAGGAGAAGCCGCGGATCGAGAACAGGTCGCCCCAGCCGAGGTTGCCTTCGCCGGACATGAAGGTGATGCCCGGCACGTTGCGCAGCACTTCTTGCAAGGTCTGGGCGTTCTGCTCCTTGAGTACCTGCTGCGGTACCACGGTGACGCTCTGCGGGGTGTCGAGCAGCGGCTGGCTGAGCTTGGCCGAGCTGGCGCGGTCGACCTTGAACGGCGAGCTGTATTCACCCTCGACCTTCAGGTCCGGCAGGGTCAGGGCGCCAGGGGGGGCGGTCTCCTGGGCCATGGCGGGGTGCAGCGCGCCCATGGCCACCAGGCCGAAGACCGGCGCAAGGGTGCCGGGCAGGGACAGGGGTTGCAGGCGTGAGGTGGAGGGCTGGGACGACGATGGCATGCGGGACAACCTGTGCTAAATTAAAATCAATCTTATTTAGATTCGGTAGTCTAAAGAGCCAGCCTCGGCGGGCGGGTCGCGCTTTGTATTGGAATCGCATACAAACGCTTCTCAACACATTCCATTACATTTCATTCCTACAGGCCGAGAACTTTCGGCTATCTCGTAGTTTTTTCGGATACCGACCTTTTCCCATGACCAAGCCAGATCACCTGCTGATCGTCGATGACGATCCGGAAATCCGTCAGTTGCTGTCCGAGTACCTGACCAACGCCGGCTACCAGACCTCCACCGCCTGTGATGGCAAGGAAATGCGCCGGCGCCTGGAGTTGAACGTCATCGACCTGATCGTCCTCGACCTGATGCTGCCGGGCGAGGACGGGCTGAGCCTGTGTCGCGAACTGCGGGTGACCTCCAATACCCCGGTGATCATGCTGACCGCCCGAGGCACTTTGGTGGATCGCATCCTCGGCCTGGAGCTGGGCGCCGACGACTACCTGCCCAAGCCGTTCGACCCCCGTGAGCTGCTGGTGCGTATAAAGGTGGTGTTGCGCCGGGCCCAGAGTTTCCCCGAGCGGGCGCGGATCGACGATGTACCGACCATTCGTTTCGCCGGCTGGCAACTGGATACCCGCGCCCGGCAGTTGCTGTCCCCGCAGGGGCTGGTGATCAGCCTGGGCAATACCGACTTCCGAGTGCTACGCCTGTTGTTGCAGCACCCCAACCGGCCGTTGAGCCGGGACTTCCTGCTCAACCACGTGTTTGAAAAGGACAGTACGCCGTTCGACCGCTCGATCGACGTGTGCATCAGCCGCCTGCGCCAGCAGTTGGATCCGAGCCTGATCAAGACCGTGCGTAACGAAGGCTACATGTTGACCGCCACCGACGTGGATCCCCAGTCGTGAGGCTGTGGCCGGGTTCGCTGTTCGGTCGGCTGGTGCTGATCCTGGTGACCGGCATGCTCGCGGCACAGATCCTCACCAGCAGCATCTGGTACGACGTGCGCCACAGCCAGGTGCTGGAAATCCCCACGCGGTTGATTGCCACCCGGCTGGCCAACATCGTCCGCCTTTCGCATCTTGATCCGCATCGGGTGGACAACCTGATCGAGCTGATCGATTCGCCGAACTTTCACCTGACCCTGAGTGAGCAGGCCAGCACTGTGCCCGGCAACCTGGGTGAAAAGGACCTGGGTACCGAGCGCTTGCTGAACAAGGTTCTGTCGGAGAAAACCGGCTACTCGCAGACCCTGCGGTTATTGCAAGTGTCCGTCGTGGACCAGCAGGGGCAAGTCGCCGGCCTGTCCACGCTGTTCGGCACCCGCCCGGCGATTGGCCGCTTCTTGATCGACCTGCGTTTGCCGGACGGTCGCTGGATGTTGGTGGAGGCCAGTGAAGAGCAGGGCTGGACCAGCACTTCGCCCCTGGACCTGCTGTTCGACTATGTGATGCGTATCTATCTGTTGCGGATCATCGTGGTGGTGATCATTGCCCTGCTCGCGGTGCGCCTGGCGATTCGCCCGCTGAACGCCCTGGCCAAGGCCGCCGAGGCCTTGGGGCGGGATATCCGCCGACCGCCATTGCCACTGGATGGTCCGACCGAGGTGCGGCGGGCGGCCCAGGCCTTCAATGTCATGCAGCAGCAACTGATCGCCAGCATCGCCGAGCGTACCCGGTTCCTGGCGGCGATTTCCCATGACCTGCGCTCACCGATCACCCGCCTGCGCCTGCGCACCGAAATGCTCGAGGACAACCAGGTCAAGGAGCGCTTTCGTACGGACCTGGAGGACATGGAACACATGGTCTCCAGCACCCTGGACTTCGTCAGCAGCGGGGAGGTCAATGAGGAGCGCCAGAACATCGACATCAATGCGCTGCTGCGCAGCCTGCAGGCAGACCTGCAGGATATCGGCGAGCCGATTGACGTCGAGGGCTGGGCTCAGCGGCCCTTGCCCGGTTATGCCCGCAGCCTCAAGCGCTGCGTACAGAACCTGCTGGAGAACGCGGTGCGTTACGGCCGTGAAGTCGTGGTGCGGGTCGAGGACCAGCCGCAGCAACTGCGGATCGTCATCAGCGATCGCGGCCCTGGGGTTCCCGACGCGTTGCTGGAGCAGGTGGTGGAACCGTTCTATCGGATCGAGGGCTCGCGCAACGCCAGGACTGGGGGCTACGGCCTGGGGCTGAGCATCGCCCATACCATCGCGGCGGCCCATGGTGGGCGGATGACCTTGCGTAATCGCGAGGGCGGGGGGCTGGAGGTGACGTTGGCTTTCGAGCGGCGCGAGGACTAGGGCCTCAAGATTGGCCTGCCTGCTTCTATGGAGTCATATGGTCACTTGTGGGAGCCGGCTTGCTGGCGATCCGCCAACGGCGGTCATCGAGCATATAGCGTCTGAATGAACGCTTTCGCTGGCAGGCCGGTTCCCACAACGAAACGGTCTCAGGCGCCGTGGCACTTCTTGAATTTCTTGCCATTGCCACATGGGCACGGATCGTTGCGGCCCACATCCTTCAGGGCGTTGCGTACCGGCTCCTGGTGCGCGTGGCCGCAGTTCGGGCCGTGGACGTGGCCATGATCGTGGTGCGCGTGGTCGTGATCGTGGTTGCAATCAGGGCCGTGGACGTGAGGTTGCTGGGTCATGCTGGAACTACTCCGAAATAAGATCGCCGGGAATTATCTCGCCTTTGTGCTCCAGGTGCACGTCATAGCCGATGAATAATCCGGTTTCCAGGGTGCCTTCCAGTCGATAGGGAATCGGTCGGCGAGGTTTTTCCAGGCGCTTGGCCAGTGGCTTCATGTGTTGCCAGAGGTTGGTCCGCACCGGCACCACGAAAAATCCCCGGCTGTTGGGTTCCACGGTCAGCCACCTGGCGTAGTCGCCTTCGGCCAGCAGCCATTGGTCCAGATAGATCCGGTAGTGCAGGGCGCGCACGGTCAGGGTGTTGTCGTTGGGGTTATCGACGCGAAAGTGCAGCTTGAACTTCTGTTGCAGCAGCTTGGCCTTGACCAACTCCACCCGCACCAGGCTCACCTCGGGATCACGCGGCCCGGCATCGAACCAGGAGGCGCAGCCGGACAGCGCCAGGGCGGCCAGCAGGGCGAGCGTAGCGCGTGTCCGTCGGTACATGGGATTCTCCTCTCGAAGCCCAGTCTAGTTCGCCAGCCGCGGGTTGTGGCGGTAAAACCAGCTGGGCGATACTGGAGGTCGGTAATGGATCGAGCCGGCACAAAGGAGCGTGGTCATGAGCCTTTACGAAATTGTCTTCAGCGGCGAGTTGGTTCCCGGAACCCCGGTGGAGCAGGTCCGTAGCAACCTGGCGCGGTTGTTCCAGGCCGATGCCCAGCGTATCGAGCTGCTGTTTTCCGGCCGTCGGCTGGTATTGAAGAGCAACCTCGACGCAACGGCAGCGGAGAAGTACCGCTCGACCATCGAGCGGGCCGGTGCGCGGGTCGAGGTGTTGGCCATGCCGATGGAAGAGATCGACATGGGTGCCGCTCCCGAGCCTGTCGGCCGGGCCCAGGTGGTGCCGCGTGATGCCTACATGGCCGCGTTCAGCGAGGTCGACGCGCCGGACTATGGCATTGCCGATGCCGGCAGTGACGTACAGGACCCCAGGCCGGTGACCGTCGCGCCAAGCCTCGATCTTTCGGCCTTCAGTGTCGCGCCGGTGGGCAGCGACATGGGGCAGATCCCGGCCCCGGCAGCGCCCGCGGTGCCGGATACCTCACATCTGAAACTTTGCTGAGCAGCCTCAGCCGGCCAGGTAGCTCGAACAGCACTTCTTGTATTTCTGCCCGCTGCCACAGGGGCAGGCGTCGTTGCGCCCGGCCTTGAGCGCCACGGTCGGGTCGATGAAGTACCAGCGTCCGCTGTTCTGCACGAAAGCGGAGCGTTCGCGATGGCTGTGCTCGCCACCGTTGTCGTGCCAACGTGCGGTAAAGGTGACGAAGGCGTGCTCGGGTTGGCCACCAAGCACCTCCGAGCCCTCCACCTCCAGGCCCAGCCAGGTGCTTTGCGCACTCCAGTCGGCGATGGACTGGCGGTCCAGGCCGCCTTGCTGGATGGGCAGCGTGGTCGTCACCAGGTAGTCGACCAGGCCCAGCACATAAGCGCTGTAGCGCGAACGCATCAGCGCTTCGGCGCAGGGCGCGGGATGGCCGGCGTGGTAATGGCCGCAGCAACTGTCCAGCAGGTTGCCGCTGCCGCAGGGGCAAATCGATACGCTCACGGGAATCACCACCAGTATTTGCCGAAGTTTTCTGGGTTGGCCCAGAACTTGGCATTGAGCCAGTCCGGGACCTGTTTGTATTCGCGCAGGTCGTAGGTGAACAGCGTCAGCACCTGTTGGTCACGCTGGAAGCGTTCGCTGCTCTGCAGGGCCAGGGCGAAGAAGTCGCTGTCCTGCCAGTCGGCCGCCGGCATGTCCACCAGCACCGCGATGCGGCTGGCATTGAGGTTGCGGATGCCTCCGAGCAATTCCCGGCCAATGCGCTTGGGCAGATGCTCCAGGCAGTCGAGCACCAGCGCCAGGTCGAAGCGGCGCGCTGCCAGTTCGGCCGGCAGGGCTCCCGGTTCGGCAATGGCGACCTGGGTCTGCGGGTGCGCCGCCTGGAAGGCCTCGAGCGCCGGGAAGCTGCCTGCACCCACCAGCAGCAGGGTCTGCGGGGCGTAGCGGTCCAGAAGGGCGGCCAGGGCTTGCTGGGGCGTGCGGGAAGAAATGCTCTCGGTCATCGAAAATCCTCAATCAGAACTGCAAAGACTAGCCTGCCCGACGGCTTCGGCCTAGTGGCCCGCCCGCGAATCGAACGTATTGGTCAGGCGTGGACAAGTCGCTCTGGATCAATGAATTTCGTCGAATCGGCAGGTAAACCGACCGTTGGAGAATAATTTCTCCAGCCCACTGGCAAATTGCCCGTGCAAGCCGTTACTGTGCGCCCAAAGAAAAAATCACAAGGGGGGGGCGTATGAAGGTGCTTTGGGGGTTGGGGAAAGTCCTGACGCTGCTGTTCTGGCTGGTGGTGCTGGTCAACCTGGTGAGTCCGCTGATGAGCCCGTTCCGCCTGTTGGTGAACCTGGCCGGAATCCTGCTGTTGCTGACGCATGTGCTGGAAGTACTGTTGTTCAACGGCAGTTTGCGGGGCCGTGCGCACCCTTGGCGTGATAGGGCGCAGATCCTGCTGTTCGGCATGTTCCATGTGCAGGTTCTGCCCCTGCCGGCCCGCGAGGAAGCCAGCCATGCGTAGCCTTTGCCTGCTTGCTGCACTGTGCAGCCCCCTGGCGTTTGCCCAGGTCGTGAATGTCGAGTCCCATTCGGTGCTGCGCCTGCCGGGCAACTCCAGCACCTTGCAACTGGAGCGCCTGGACGTGGCCGACAACGGCACCCTGCTGGTCCCTGCGGGCATCACTCGGCTAGAGGTCGGGCAACTGCACCTCGGGCGCGAGGCGCGTATCGCCATCGTGCCGAGCGAACAGGCTTTCGAACTCAAGGCTGAGCGTGCCGAATTCGACAGCGGCAGCCAGATTACCGCGCGCGGTGCCCCAGGTACCTATCAGAAGGCACCCCTGCCGGGACGCAACCTGAATGTGCGGATCAATGCGTTGAGCGGGCCGTTGTTGTCGGTGGACGCCCGTGGCGGCACCGGGGTGCCGGGCTATGTCGGACTCGATGGCGCCAACGGCGAGGAGCCGGGTTGCACCTGGGGCAGTGCCGGACGCGGCTCGGACGGTGACAATGGCGGCGATGGTCGGCAGGGCGCGCCGGGAGCGCAGGTACGGCTGGAACTCCCACGGGACTACCCGGCCGAACAGATCAAGGTTCTGGTGGATGGTGGTGCCGGTGGCGCGGCGGGCGCGGCCGGACGGCCTGGCGCCGGCGGCAAGTCCAAGGGCTGCTTCATCTATGACACTGCTGGCGGCAAGCCTGGCCGGCCTGGTTCGGCAGGCCAGCCGGGGTCCCAGGGCGAGGCGGGTAGCGTGACCATCCAGCGGCTTTAAGCGCTCCAGCCTCTTCGCGACCAGTGGGTTCGCGAAGAGGCTTGCACTACAAGACCTGTTCAGAAGATCGGGCGCGCTGCGACAATCGCCACCAACGCCAGCCCGATCAACAGATTGACTCCCACCAGCCGGCGAATCCTGCCCTGCACCGCAGCCCCTTCGGCCCATTGCCCGGCCTCGACCGCCTTGCGCAGTTCCGGTAGCTGCAACGACTGGATACGAAGAAACAGTGCCAACATCACGATGTACAGGCCCATCATGACCTGCACATAGCGTGGCGCTGTCTCGAACCCGCTGAACCGCAGTTGCAGCAGGCCCACGCCGCTGATGGGCAGCACCACTACCGCGACCCAGACCCAGACGAAGAACCGCTGAAACACCTCGACCCACAGTTTCAGTCGGGCCGGGCCTTCCAGTGCGGCCATGGCGGCCGGGCGCAGGACCATCCAGGCGAAGAACATGCCGCCCACCCAGATCAGGGCAGCGAGCAGGTGCAGGGTGTAGACGAGGGCAAAAACGTCCATTCGGGTACTCCGTTCGGCGCGGGATGAATTAGCGGGGTATGATAGCGGCCATTCGAACCACTGAAAATTTATCCAGCGTTTTTCGCGCCCGAAGAATCATGATCAGCACCGAACTCAAAACCACGATCCAGGGCGCCTATTCGCGTTTCCTCGAAGCCAAGAGCCTCAAGCCGCGTTATGGACAGCGCCTGATGATCGCCGAAGTGGCGAAGGTGCTTGGCGCTATCGACACCGATGATGAAGGTCGCCGCGATGGCGATCCCGCAGTGGTCGCCGTCGAGGCCGGCACCGGTACCGGCAAGACCGTCGCCTACAGCCTGGCGGCCATTCCTACCGCCAAGGCTGCCGGCAAGCGCCTGGTGATCGCCACCGCGACCGTCGCCCTGCAGGAGCAGATCGTCTACAAGGACCTGCCGGACCTGATGCGCAACAGCGGACTGAATTTCAGCTTCGCCCTGGCCAAGGGGCGCGGGCGCTACATGTGCCTGTCCAAGCTCGACATGCTGCTGCAGGAAGGCCATGCCCAGACCGCCACGGCACAGCTTTTCGAGGAAGAAGGCTTCAAGATCGAGGTCGATGAGGCGAGCCAGAAGCTGTTTACCAGTATGATCGAGAAACTCGCCGGCAACAAATGGGACGGCGACCGCGACAGCTGGCCGACGGCCCTGGAGGATGCCGACTGGGCGCGACTGACCACCGATCATAGCCAGTGCACCAACCGCCATTGCCCGAACTTCGGCCAGTGCGCCTTCTACAAGGCGCGTGAGGGCATGGGCAAGGTCGACGTGATCGTCACCAACCACGACATGGTGCTGGCCGACCTCGCCCTTGGCGGCGGTGCGGTGCTGCCGGACCCGCGCGATACCCTGTACGTGTTCGACGAAGGCCATCACCTGCCGGACAAGGCCATCGGCCACTTCGCCCATTACACCCGCCTGCGCTCGACCGCCGACTGGCTGGAGCAGACCGCCAAGAACCTGACCAAACTGCTTGCCCAGCATCCGCTGCCAGGCGACCTGGGCAAGTGGATCGAACAGGTGCCGGAGCTGGCGCGGGAGATCAAGACCCAGCAGCAGTTCATGTTCAGCGCCTGCGAGCAGTTGGCCGACTTCCGCAGCGGCGAAGACATGGAAGGCCGCGAGCGGCCGCGCCATCGCTTCGTCGGTGGGGTGATCCCCGAACACATCCGGGAAATCGGCATCGAACTGAAGAAGGGTTTCGCCCGCCTCAACGACTTGTTCACCCGCCTGACCGACCTGCTCAAGGAAGGCATGGATGGCGAGGTGAGCATCGGTATCACCAGCAGCCAGGCCGAGGAGTGGTATCCGCTGTTCGGCAGCCTGCTGTCCAGGGCCCAGGGCAACTGGGAGCTGTGGACGGCGTTCACCACCGAAGATCCCGAGGACAACCCGCCGATGGCGCGTTGGCTGACCCTGGCCGAAAGTGGTGCGCTGTTCGATATCGAGGTCAATGCCAGCCCGATCCTCGCGGCGGATATGCTCCGACGCAACCTGTGGAACGTCGCCTATGGCGCCCTGGTGACTTCGGCAACACTGACTGCCCTGGGTACTTTCGATCGTTTCCGCATGCGGGCCGGCCTACCGAAAACGGCAGTGACGGCGGTGGTGCCGAGCCCGTTCCACCATGCCGATGCCGGTGTACTGCGGGTTCCCGACCTCAAGGCCGACCCGCGCGATGCCAGTGCCCACACGGCGGCGATCATCCGTGACCTGCCGGAACTGGTCGAGGGCTCCCGGGGGTCGCTGGTGCTGTTTTCCTCGCGCAAGCAGATGCAGGACGTGTTCGATGGCCTGGACCGCGACTGGCGCCGCCAGGTGTTCATCCAGGGCAACCTGTCCAAGCAGGAAACCCTCAACAAGCACAAGGCGCGGGTCGATGGTGGTGATCCCAGCGTGCTGTTCGGCCTGGCCAGCTTCGCCGAGGGAGTCGACCTGCCCGGCGCCTATTGCGAACACGTGGTGATCGCCAAGATCCCCTTTGCCGTGCCGGATGACCCGGTCGAAGCGGCGCTCGCCGAGTGGATCGAAGCGCGCGGCGGCAACCCGTTCATGGAAATCGCCGTGCCGGACGCCTCGCTCAAGCTGGTGCAGGCCTGTGGCCGCTTGCTGCGTACCGAGGCAGACAGGGGGATCATCACCTTGCTCGACCGACGCCTGGTTACCCAGCGCTATGGGAAGGCTATCCTCAATGCCTTGCCACCTTTCCGGCGGGAAATTTCTTGATGTGAGGTAGGTTAAATCGCCTATTTCGTTGTCTATGGAGGGCGCTTTCGAGGGCCGCACGAATTTGCCCAGCTGTTTTCGTGCAGAGCCCGGCGCCACGCAGGCCTTTGATTGGCCGATAGGGAGAACTGGATTCACATGATTCGCCGTACACTGCCCACCGTTTTTGCTCTGCTGTTCGCCGCGCCATTGCTGGCTGCGCCCGCCGGTCAGCAAACCCTGTTCAACTTCGTTCGCCCCGCCGATGTGGTGCAGGTGGTCACCAATGGTACGGATCTTCCGCAGTCCAATGCCGAGCAAACCGCCGAGGGCGAGGTCCTGCGCCGTGTCACCTTCACCCCTACGGCACAGCCGAGCCTGCGCCTGACACCGCAAACGGGCGCCTGGGACTGGTCGCAGTCCGGGGTGATGAGCCTGCGGATCCAGAGTGCGATGGATTGGGCACTGACGCTGAACGTGACGATCCAGAGCAATGACGGCAAGACCCTCACCAGTCGCGTCGATTTGCCGGCGGGTCCGGCGCAGACCTTGCTGGTGCCGTTGCAGGCCTTTTCGCCGCTGAGCCAAGGCATGCGTGCCGGGCCGCCGATGCCGCTGACCGTGGACGGTCAACGGGTGCTGTTGGCCAGTAGCGCGGGTGAGCTGGACCGCAAGCAGGTGGTGTCGGTGACCTTGTCGATGGACAAGCCGAAAGTCGCCCAGAACATCCTGCTGGAGCGCTTTGGCGTACAGAATGGCGACGATGTGATCAAGGCCGCCTACAGCTCGCTGGTCGATGGCTATGGCCAATCGAGCCGGGCCAAATGGCCGGAGAAGGTCAGCTCCGACGAGCAGCTCAAGAGCGCCGCCGGTCGCGAGGGCCAACAGCTCAAGGGCTGGCTGGCCGAGCGCGAGCGCAACGGCCTGGACAAGTTCGGTGGCTGGACCAAGGGCCCGAGCTTCGAGGCCACGGGTTTCTTCCGCACCGAGAAACACGACGGTCGCTGGTATCTGGTGACGCCGGAAGGCCACCCGTTCTATTCCCTTGGCGTCAACACCATCAGCGCCAGTGACCAACAGACCTATGTCGAGGGCCGCGAGTGGATGTTCGGCGAGTTGCCCAAGGATGGCGAGCCCCTGGCTACCTACTATGGCAAGGGCGATAACAGCGTTGCCCTGGCTTCCAACGCCGGGCGTGCCTTCAGCAGCGGGCGCTGGTTCGACTTCTATGGCGCCAACCTGCAGCGCACCTATGGCAAGCCTTGTGCCCAATCCAAGGAAGGCGAGGCCCAGCAGCCGTGCGCCGCAGGTTTCGATGCCAAGCGGTGGCAGGCGCATACCCTGGACCGCTTGCAGGCCTGGGGTTTCAATACCATTGGCAACTGGAGCGATCCGGAACTGGGCCTGAACGACCGTGTGCCCTATACCTTGCCGCTGTCGATCGTTGGTGACTACGCCAGCATCAGCACCGGCAGCGACTGGTGGGGCGGCATGCCCGACCCATTCGACCCGCGCTTTGCCATGGCCACCGAGCGTGCGGTGGCCATCGCTGCCCGCGATCACCGCGACGATCCGTGGCTGGTGGGTTATTTCGCCGACAATGAGCTGGCCTGGGCCGGCCCTGGCGATGATCCGAAGTCCCGCTATGCGCTGGCCTACGGCACCTTGCGCATGACGACCGATGTCGCGGCCAAGCGCGCGTTCCTCAAGCAGTTGCGCGACAAATACCGTAACCAGCAGGGGTTGTCGAAAGCCTGGGGCGTGGATATCCCGACCTGGGAACAGATGGAAGATCCGGGGTTCGAAGCGCCGTTGCCGAATCCGCAGCATCCGGAAATCGAGGCCGACCTCAAGTATTTCCAGAAGGTCTTTGCCGACACTTACTTCAAGACCATCTCCGATTCGCTGAAATGGCATGCACCCAATCATCTGCTGCTGGGTGGTCGCTTTGCCATTAGCACGCCGGAGGCGGTGGCTTCCTGTGCCCAGTACTGCGACGTGTTGAGTTTCAACTTCTATACCCTGCAGCCCCAGGATGGCTACGACTTCGACCAATTGCGCCGGCTGGACAAGCCGGTGCTGATCACCGAGTTCAACTTCGGCTCACGGGATCGTGGCCCGTTCTGGGGCGGTGTCACCGAGGTGGTGAAGGAGGAGGATCGTGGTCCGGCCTACGCCAACTTCATCAAGCAAGCGGTAAGCGAGCCATCGATCGTCGGCGTGCACTGGTTCCAGTATCTCGACCAACCGGCCACCGGTCGCCTGCTCGATGGTGAGAACGGTCACTTCGGCCTGGTCGGCATCACCGATGTGCCATTCCAGGGCTTCGTCGAGAGCGTGCGCAAGAGCAACCTGCAGGCCATCGAACTGCTGGGCAAGGCCGCCGAGAAAGCCAAGGTGGATGCGCAGCAGAAGGCGGCCAAGGGCATCGACCACGATGACCTGGGCGGCAAGGGCCGTTCCGGTAGCGCCGGTGGGGCCGCATCCGGGCATGCCGGTGGGCACTCCGGCAACGGTCACTGATCGATCGGATGTCCTGTACTCGCGCAGCAGGGGCATTTCCTACAGTGCGAGTATAGGAATCGTCCGACCTGTGTCTGTTCCCAAATCGGATAATCGCTGAAACAATGCACTCCACTTTGTCAGGCGTTTGCCCGGGGGAATTCAAGGGTGCAGATTCAGGGTCATTTCGAGCTTCAATTCGAGGCGGTTCGCGAGGCTTTCGCGGCCCTCTTCGACGATCCCCAGGAGCGCGGCGCTGCGCTCTGCATCCAGGTCGGCGGCGAAACCGTGGTCGATCTCTGGGCTGGCACCGCCGACAAGGACGGTGCCGAGGCCTGGCACACCGATACCATCGCCAACCTGTTTTCCTGCACCAAGACCTTCACTGCCGTGACCGCGCTGCAACTGGTGGCCGAGGGCAAGTTGCAACTGGACGTTCCGGCCGTGCGTTACTGGCCCGAGTTCGCGGCGGCGGGTAAAGAGCGCATCACCTTGCGCCAACTGCTTTGCCACCAGGCCGGCTTGCCGGCCCTGCGCGAGTTGCTGGCCCCGGAAGCGCTCTACGACTGGCAGGTAATGGTCGATGCCCTGGCTGCCGAGTCACCCTGGTGGACGCCGGGCGAAGGGCATGGGTACGCGGCGATTACCTATGGCTGGCTGATCGGTGAATTGATCCGGCGCGTCGATGGTCGCGGGCCGGGTGAGTCCATTGCCGCGCGGATCTCACGTCCGCTGGGGCTGGATTTCCACGTCGGCCTGCCGGACGAGGAGTTTCACCGGGTCGCGCATATCGCCCGTGGCAAAGGCAATGTCGGCGACGCAGCGGCCCAGCGCCTGTTGCAGGTGACCATGCGCGAGCCGACGGCGATGACCACCCGTGCATTCACCAACCCACCATCTATCATGACCAGCACCAATAAACCGGAGTGGCGGCGCATGCAGCAGCCGGCGGCCAATGGCCATGGCAATGCACGCAGCCTGGCTGGCTTCTACAGCGGTCTGCTCGATGGCAGCCTGCTGGAAGGTGAAATGCTCGATGAATTGACCCGTGAACACAGCCTGGGAATGGACAAGACCCTGCTGACCCAGACCCGTTTCGGCCTGGGCTGCATGCTTGATCAGCCGGATGTCGCCAATGCCACGTTCGGCCTCGGTGCCAGGGCCTTCGGGCATCCGGGGGCAGGCGGTTCGGTCGGTTTCGCTGATCCAGAGCATGACGTTGCCTTCGGCTTCGTGACAAATACCCTGGGGCCGTACGTGCTGATGGACCCACGGGCCCAGAAGCTTGTACGGATTCTGGCCGGCTGTCTGTAGAATGCGCACCACGGGCCGCAGGCCGGAACCCTGTGGCTTTTATGTTTTCAAAGCGTCTGTTTATGCGGCCTCAGGGCCTTTGTACTTTCTATCTCATTTGTGGATCTCCAATGTCTTTGAATAAGTCCCTCGCCCTGGCCGTTTGCCTGACCGTTACCGGTTGCGCACAAACTCCACAAAATGCAGACGCAGGCCACTGGTGGTCGTTCGGTTCGTCGGACAAGCCTGCTGACACCGCCCAGGCGTCGAACGCCGCGGCCGGTACTCCTGCACCTTCCGCCAAGGACGCCGCACCTGCCGCCGCCAAGGCTGAGGAAAAGCCCGTGCCCCTGGCGGTGGCGGTTGCCGCGGCGACCAACCCGACTCCGCCAAAGGAAACCCACTGGTGGTGGCCGTTTGGCGGTTCGGACAAGGCCAAGGACTCCGCCCAGCCAGCGGTCAAGCCGGTGCCGATGCCCGATCCGAAAGTCACCCAGGCCTGGCTCGATGATCACGAACCGCGCCTGCGTGCGGCGATCCAGGACACCTCGCTGAAGTTGGAGCGCCGCGAGAACGTGCTGGTGGTCATTGCGCCGATCGACGGTTTCTACAACCCCAAGCGTCCGGAGATGCTGCTGCCGGTGACCCTTGGTCCTTTCTCCAAGGTTGCCAAGACCCTCGAGTCCGACCCGAAAACCGCGGTACTGGTACTCGGTCATGGCGATAACAGCCTGAGTGCCGATGCCGCCCAGGCCCTGAGCCAGCAGCGTGCCCAGTCGGTGGCGGCGATTTTCCGCCTCAGCGGCCTGCAGCGTGATCGCCTGATCCTGCGCGGCATGGGCTCGGTGATGCCGCGCGCAGCCAATGACAGCACAGAAGGACGGGCGTTGAACCGCCGCGTGGAAATCATCCTGACTCCGCAGAACACCATGGTGGCCCTGCTGAGCAAATACAGCATCCCGACTCCTGCTCCAGTTCCGGCGACCATGGTCGCGGCCCAGGACGTCAAGCCGGCGGCACCGGCTCCAGCTGCGAAAAAACCGGCGGTAGCTGCCAAAGGCAAGGCCAGCGCAGCCAAGAAAGCCCCGGCCAAGCCTGCGGCGAAAAAGGCTCCGGCCAAGAAGGCGGCTCCGGCCAAGGCAACAGTGGCGAAGAAGGATGCGGCAGCGGACAACTCGGCCAAGAACTGATTCGCCACTGACCCGGGACTGAAAAGGAAAGCCCCATGACCCAAGCCCTTGCCGATATGCGTCGCGACTACACCCGTGACGGCCTTACCGAGGCCCAGGCCCCGGCCGAGCCGTTCGCGCTGTTCCACCAATGGTTCGCCGATGCGGTGAAAACCGAGCAGGCGCCGGTGGAGGCCAACGCCATGACCCTGGCGACCGTCGACGAGGAGGGGCGGCCGCACTGCCGTATCCTGTTGCTCAAGGGCCTGGATGAACAGGGTTTCACCTTCTTCACCAACTACGAAAGTGACAAGGGCCGGCAACTGGCGGCACGACCTTTCGCGGCGATGACGTTCTTCTGGCCGACCCTGGAGCGCCAGGTGCGGATCGAGGGACGGGTGGTCAAGGTTTCACCGCAGGAGTCGGATGCCTACTTCCAGGTACGCCCCCTGGGCAGCCGCCTGGGTGCCTGGGCTTCGCCGCAAAGCCGGGTGATTGCCGACCGTGCCGAACTGGAGGCGCTGCTCCAGGCCACCCAGGCCAGGTTCAGTGACAGCCAGCCGGACTGTCCGGAGCATTGGGGTGGCTATCGCCTGCTGCCGGAGCGCATCGAGTTCTGGCAGGGGCGTGCCAGCCGTCTGCATGATCGCCTCGATTATCGTCTGGCCGACAACGGCTGGCAGCGTTCGCGCCTGGCTCCCTAGCCGGGAAACTCTGCAGCGGCGGCCTCCAGCCATCGCTGCAGGTCCCGCCGCTTGATCTTCTGTCTCCTGGCGTCTTCGAGGCGTTCCAGCATGAACTTTTTCCGCGCTTCGTTGTCTCCCGCTAGAGATAATGCGAGGTCGCGGTCCATCCAGCGTCTGGTTTTCACATACAGCCACCCGTGGAAATACAAGCCGGCGGCGGTGGCGATGGCAATGATGAAGTAATCCATGACGGTCCTTGTGGTGGGCGGGGCGGCTGCTTGCAAAGCGCGCTACCCTGTCCTCAGTTCTGATGTGCGCCGAGTCTGTACTGGCGCTGAATGAAAGCCATTTTATCCGCAGGCTGTCGTGACAGAGGTCAAGCCGCGGAGTTTAATTGAACAATGTCCCTTTGGAGCTGCCCCCATGCGTAAGTCTGTTTTGTTGATTGCTTCCTTCTCCACCATGGCCATGCTGCTCGGTGGCTGCACCAACAGCCTGACCGGTGATACCTATTCCCGTGACGAAGCCCGTCGTGTGCAGACCATTCGCCTGGGCACCATCGAGTCCCTGCGCCCGGTACAGATCGAGGGTACCAACACGCCAATCGGCGCCGGTGCCGGCGCGATCGTCGGTGGTGTCGGCGGCAGCGCCATCGGTGGTGGCCGTGGCAGTATCGTCACTGCGGTGATCGGTGCGGTGGCCGGTGGTGTGCTGGGCAACATGGCTGAAAAAGGCCTGACCAAGACCCAGGGCGTGGAAATCACCGTGCGTGAAGATGACGGCAGCCTGCGTGCCTACGTGCAGGAAGTGGCGCCGAACGAGATCTTCCGTGTGGGCGAGCGTGTACGTATCTCCACCGTGGGTGGTACCAGCCGCGTTTCCCACTGATCCGACGATCAGGCTGTTACAGAAAACCCCGGCCAGTTTCCTGGCCGGGGTTTTCTTTTTCCGCAGGGACTTTATTGTGGGGCGCTGCGTCGACTGGCCATGGCCGTGACTGCGTAGCCGATCAGCGCCGCGAGAATGGAGCCGGTGAGAATGCCCATGCGATCCATCCCCACGTATTCGCTGCTGCCTGTTACGAAGGCAAGGGAGCCGACGAACAGGCTCATGGTGAAGCCGATCCCGCAGAGAATCGCTACACCAAACACCTGGCCCCAAGTGGCACCATGGGGCAGGGCCGCCATGCCGGCCTTGATTGCCAGCCAGGTCAGGCCGAACACCCCGAGGGTCTTGCCGATCAGCAGGCCGGCGGCAATCCCCATCGGCACGTGATGGGTGAAGCTGTCCAGGCTCACGCCCGCCAGCGAAACCCCGGCGTTGGCGAAGGCAAACAGTGGCAGGATGCCGAAGGCCACCCAGGGATGCAGCGCATGTTCCAGGCTCAAGAGCGGCGACGGCTCGGAGTTCTTCGTACGCAGCGGAATGCAGAATGCCAGGGTCACGCCGGCCAGGGTTGCATGCACTCCGCTCTTGAGTACGCAGACCCAGAGGACCAGGCCGACGATCAGGTAGGGGGCGAGCTTGATCACCCCCAGCCTGTTCATGGCGATCAGGGCGAGCAGGCAGGCCCCGGCCAGCAGCAGCGAAAGCCCCGACAACTCGCCGGAATAGAACATCGCAATGACGATGATCGCTCCGAGGTCGTCGATGATCGCCAGGGTCATCAGGAACAGCTTCAACGACACGGGTACCCGCTTGCCCAGCAGGGCCAGTACACCGAGGGCGAAGGCGATGTCGGTGGCCATGGGAATCGCCCAGCCGCCGAGGGCCGCTGGATTGTCCCGGTTCAGCAGCCAGTAGATCAGCGCTGGCACCACCATGCCGCCGATGGCCGCCGCGCCTGGCAGCACCACCTGGGAGGGCTTGGACAGGTGGCCTTCGAGGACTTCGCGCTTGACCTCAAGGCCGATCAGCAGGAAGAACAGCGCCATCAGGCCATCGTTGATCCACAGCAGCAATGGCTTGGCGATCTTGAGGGCGCCGACCTGGGCAACCACTGGAACCTCCAGGAAGCTGTTGTACAGGTGCGACAGCGGGGAGTTGTTGATAATCAGGGCCAGGGCTGCAGCGGCGATCAACAATAGACCGCTGGCAGCTTCCAACTGAAAGAACCGGGTGAAAGTGCTACGCAGAGGCAAGGTTCGCCCTCCATCGAAGAAGTCAAAAGGTGGGACACCCTAACCCGTACCGTTAGTTGTTAAAACAAAAGTTATATTCTTTTTTATTATAAGCAAGAAGTTGAGGGATCGACGGATGTGAGCCTAGCAGTTACCTGTCCAAATGCGGCCTCACTGTATCTGTGCGGGCTGTAGGAAAATTCCTATAGTTGCTGCTGGACGGGGTTTTCGTCTTGTTCTTTTCCGGTTTGGCCCTCAGCTATGGGGCATCAGCCCGTCAGCGCCTCTGAGCGCGCCCGATACAATGAGTAATCCATCATGAGCGATAACCGACAGTGGTCCCGGGAAGCGATCCGGATCATCGAAGCCGATTTCCAGCGCAGCGCCGATACCCATCTGATTCCCTTGCCGTTACCTGGACTGCCGGGCATCGAGCTGTATTTCAAGGACGAGTCCAGCCACCCCACTGGCAGCCTGAAGCATCGACTGGCCCGTTCGCTGTTTCTCTATGCGCTGTGTAACGGCTGGTTGAAGCCGGGAGCGCCGGTGATCGAGGCGTCCAGCGGCTCGACGGCGATCTCCGAGGCCTACTTCGCCCGCCTGCTGGGACTGCCGTTCATCGCGGTGATGCCGGCGACCACGTCCCAGGAGAAGATCGCCCAGATCGCCTTCTACGGTGGCAGGAGCCACCTGGTGCAGGACCCGACGCAGATCTATGCCGAATCCGAGCGCCTGGCCCGTGAAAGCGGCGGTCACTTCATGGATCAGTTCACCTATGCCGAGCGGGCCACCGACTGGCGGGCGAACAACAACATCGCCGAGTCGATTTTCCAGCAACTACGTTTCGAACGACATCCGGAGCCGAGCTGGCTGATCTCGAGCCCCGGTACCGGTGGCACCACGGCGACCCTGGGTCGCTACGTACGCTATCGCCAACATGACACCCGGGTGCTCTGTGCCGATGCGGAGCGCTCGGTGTTCTTCGACTATTACCAGAGCGGTGATGCCAGCCTGCGCCTGGAATGCGGTTCGCGGATCGAGGGGATTGGCCGGCCGCGGGTCGAGGCGTCGTTCCTGCCCAAGGTCATCGATGCGATGGTCAAGGTGCCGGATGCGTTGTCCCTGGCGGCCATGCATTATCTGGCGCGGCGTCTGGGGCGGCGGGTTGGCGGGTCCAGCGGCACCAACCTGGTCGGTGCGCTGATGGCGGCACGGCAGATGGTCGAGGCCGGGGAAAGCGGTTCGATCGTGGCGATTCTCTGTGACGGTGGTGAGCGTTATGCCACCACCTATTACGATGAGGCCTGGCTCAAGGCCCAGGGGTATGAGCTGGATAAGCTGATCGAGCAGGTGGCGGCCAGCGTCGAGCGGGGCGAGGCGCTGCCAGGGAGCGTATTGCGGGCCGGCATCTAGCGGGAGTGGTGGGCGGTCTGGGGCACCGTGTGCCCCAGTGCGGGCAAGCCCGCTCGCCACAGTCAGTCGGTGGGACTCAGGTTCGAACGCGCAGGGTCAGGCCCTTGAGGAAGTTGCGCAGCAGCTGGTCGCCACAGGGCCGATAGTTGTTGTGGCCGACCTTGCGGAACAGGGCACTCAGTTCCGGTTTGGAAACCGGGAAGTCGACCGACTTGAGAATCGCGTGCATGTCGTCTTCCTTGAGTTCGAAGGCGACCCGCAGTTTCTTCAGGATGACGTTGTTGCTCACCGGCAGTTCGATCGGCAGCGGCGGGCGGCTATCGTCCTTGCCACGCTTGAATATCACCAGACCGTCGAGGAAGTAGGCCATGACCTCGTCGGGGCAATGGACGAAGCCTTCTTCCTCGTCTTTTTTCAGGTAGCTGACGATATCGGCCCGGGTGGCTTCGAAACCGGTCAGCTTGATGATGTCGGCGACCTTGGCGTCGCTGATATCGAGCATGTAGCGCACGCTGCGCAGTACATCGTTGTGAATCATGTGGGCAGTCCTGGGGGGTAGACGCCGCGTAGCGGTCGCGGCGTTGAAATTAAAACTTTTCCTTGGGCGAGAGGTAGCGCCACTGGCCGACCGGCACCTTGCCGATGGAAACGCCGCCGATCCGAATCCGGCGGATGGCCACGACCTTGAGGCCAACCGCTTCGCAGAGTTGGGCGAGCAGCCCCGGCTGCGGGTTCTTCAAGGCGAAGCGCAGGCGGCTTTCGCTTTGCCAGCTGGCTTTGGCTGCCGGCAATTCACGGCCCTTGACGGTGATGCCGCGGCCGATTTTTTCAAGGCCGCGCTCGACCATCTGGCCGCTGACTTCAACCACGTATTCCTGCTCGATCTTGGCGACATCCTCGGTCAGCTTGCGCAGCACCTTCCAATCCTGGGTGAACACCAGCAGGCCGCTGGCGTTGGCCTGCAACTCGGCCGCGCTGCTCAGGCGCAGGAAATGCCCGCGCAGGGGACGCCTGCCGTAGCGGTGTTCCTCGCAGAGGGTGTCTGCGCCGAGCAACTGCCGCGCGCTGTCCACATCGAGGCCGGCGGGCTGGTTCAGCAGCAGGGTCACTGGCTCCGGGGCGGTGGCCTTGGCATCCGGGTCCAGCTCGACCTTCTGGCTGTCGACCTTGAACTGCGGCTCGTCGATGACCTCGCCGTCGACCGTGACCCAGCCGCCCTCGATGAACAACTCGGCCTCCCGGCGGGAACAGCCGACCAGCTCGATGAGGCGTTTGGAAAGGCGAATGGGTTCAGACATGACAGCGGCCGTAACGAAAAAGGGTTGTCATTGTACCTGCCTGGTGTCGATTGCGTCCGGCAACATTTGTCGCAGTTGGTCTGCTCGGGTTGTAGGAGCCGGCTTGCCGACGATAGCGGCCGGGCAGGCGAGGCAAGACTGGCTGGTCAAATCGCCAGCAAGCCGGCTCACACAAGGGGATCAACGTTTCAGTCGCAAGTGCAGCAGCGGATACGGCTGGCCCATGCCATCGTGTTCCGAGCGGCCTATCACCTCGAAACCCTGCTTGAAATAGAAACCGATGGCCTGCGGGTTCTGTTCGTTGACGTCGAGCTTGTCGGCATTCAGGTGATCGATCGCGTACCACAGCAACTGCTTGCCCAGGCCTTCTCCACGATGTTGCGGAGCGATGAACAGCATTTCCACCTTGCCCGCCGCGACGCCGGCAAAGCCACTGATCCGCTGGTGCGGATCGCGGGTGCAGACCAGCATCACCGCGTCCAGGTAGCGGGTCAGCACCAGGTTCTTCAGCAGTTCTATGTAGCTGTCGGGGAGGAAGTCGTGAGTGGCGCGTACGGAGGCCTCCCAGACCTCGGTCAGTTCCGGGTAGTCGTTGAGCCTGGGGGTGTAGATGGCTGAGTGCTGGCGCATGTCGCCGTTCCTTGTCTGGCGCGAGGTTGATCGTCCAGCCAAACGATAGCCGTAAAAAAGCCCCGCATCTCCTGGAAAGAGCGGGGCTTTTCGACTTTTTTACGGCTTACAGGCGTTCGGCCCACAGGTCGTACTCGTCGGCGTCGGTCACCCGGCACCAGATCTTGTCGCCTGGCTTGAGGTCGCCAGCGCCGTCGATGAACACGTTGCCGTCGATTTCCGGAGCGTCGAAGAAGCAGCGGCCAACGGCGCCGTTCTCGTCGACTTCATCGATCAGTACTTCGATTTCCTTGCCGACACGCTGTTGCAGGCGGGCCGAGCTGATGGCCTGCTGGTGGGCCATGAAGCGCTCCCAGCGGTCCTGCTTGACGTCGTCCGGGACCACGTCCAGGTCCAGGTCGTTGGCTGGCGCGCCTTCGACCGGCGAATACTGGAAGCAGCCGACACGGTCGAGCTGGGCTTCGGTCAGCCAGTCGAGCAGGTATTGGAAGTCTTCCTCGGTTTCGCCAGGGAAGCCGACGATGAAGGTCGAACGGATGATCAGTTCCGGGCAGATTTCGCGCCAGTTCTTGATCCGCGCCAGGGTCTTGTCCTCGAACGCCGGGCGTTTCATGGACTTGAGCACTTTGGGGCTGGCGTGCTGGAAGGGAATGTCCAGGTACGGCAGGATCTTGCCGGCGGCCATCAGCGGGATCAGCTCGTCGACGTGCGGGTACGGGTAGACGTAGTGCAGGCGCACCCAGACGCCAAGCGTGCTCAGGGCCTCGCACAGTTCGGTCATGCGGGTCTTGACCGGGGCACCGTTCCAGAAACCGGTGCGGTATTTCACATCGACACCGTAGGCACTGGTGTCCTGGGAGATCACCAGCAGTTCCTTGACGCCGGCCTTGACCAGGCGCTGGGCCTCGTCAAGCACGTCGCCGACCGGGCGGCTGACCAGCTTGCCGCGCATCGACGGAATGATGCAGAAGCTGCAGCTGTGGTTGCAGCCTTCGGAAATCTTCAGGTACGCGTAGTGGCGTGGGGTCAGCTTGATGCCTTGTGGCGGCACCAGGTCGATCAGCGGGTTGTGGTCCTTGCGTGGCGGTACCACCTCGTGGACCGCGCCGACTACCTGCTCGTACTGCTGCGGGCCGGTCACTGCCAGCACGCTTGGGTGCACGTCGCGAATGTTGCCTTCTTCCACGCCCATGCAGCCGGTGACGATGACCTTGCCGTTTTCCTTGATCGCTTCACCGATCACTTCCAGGGATTCGGCCTTGGCGCTGTCGATGAAACCGCAAGTGTTGACCACCACGACATCGGCGTCCTGGTAGGTGGAGACGACGTCATAGCCTTCCATGCGCAGTTGCGTGAGGATGCGCTCGGAGTCCACGAGGGCCTTCGGGCAGCCAAGACTTACGAATCCGACCTTGGGGTTGGCCGGCGCGGTGGGGGTGGACATGTCTAACCTCGGTTGGGGTGTCAGGTCGTTCGGCGACATTTTCAATCGGCGACGACGGGCGCTTGGTGCGCCTCTGATCAAAAAGTGCGCAATTCTAGCGGCGGGCGAAGCACTTGAACAGCTTTATGGAGGGAAATGCGACGAGTGCTGCGCTATGCTTCGCCGCGTTGCGGGTATCTGTCATTTTTTGTTTCAAATTACCGACAAAAGATTGAGCATCGGCAACGGTAGGAAAAGCAGCGCATGCTGCACTGACATGCTGAACTGAAAAAAGAATAGTGCTTCTTTGAAGAAGCCCCGGTCCGGGTTGTGGGGGAGTAGTTGATGGGTCAGGCAGTGAGTCAGGCGCAAGCCGGGCACTCGGTGGCGAAGCCGCTGGGTATGCTGGTTGCCGCGGTGGGGGTTGTGTACGGTGATATCGGTACCAGCCCGTTGTACACCCTCAAGGAGGTGTTCTCCGGTGGTTATGGGGTCCAGGTCAATCATGATGGGGTCCTGGGGATTCTGGCGCTGATTTTCTGGTCGCTGGTCTGGGTGGTCTCGATCAAGTACGTCTTGTTCATCCTGCGGGCGGACAACCAGGGCGAAGGCGGGATCATGGCCCTGACCGCGCTGGCACGGCGCGCATCGGCGTCCTATCCGCGGTTGCGGTCGGTGCTGGTCATCCTCGGGTTGATCGGCGCAGCCCTGTTTTATGGCGACAGCATGATCACTCCGGCGGTCTCGGTGTTGTCGGCGGTAGAGGGCATGGAGCTGGCCTTCGACGGCCTGGAGCATTGGGTAGTGCCGCTGACGTTGATCGTGCTGGTGGGATTGTTCCTGATCCAGAAACACGGCACGGCGAGCATCGGCAAGCTGTTCGGGCCGGTGATGGTGACCTGGTTCCTGGTGCTGGCGGTTCTGGGCGTGCATGGCATCGTCCAGCATCCGGAAGTGCTCAGCGCGATGAACCCGATGTGGGGTGTGCGTTTCTTCATCGTGCATCCCGGCATGGGCGTGGCGATCCTGGGGGCGGTGGTATTGGCGCTGACCGGTGCCGAGGCGCTGTATGCCGACATGGGGCACTTCGGCCGCAAACCGATCGCTCGTGCCTGGTTCGCGCTGGTACTGCCGGCGCTGGTGCTCAATTATTTCGGCCAGGGCGCACTGCTGCTGGAGAACCCGGAGGCGGCCCGCAACCCGTTCTACCTGCTGGCGCCGTCGTGGGCGCTGATCCCGCTGGTCGGGTTGTCGACCCTGGCCACGGTGATCGCCTCCCAGGCGGTGATTTCCGGGGCCTTTTCGCTGACCCGCCAGGCGATCCAGCTCGGCTACATACCGCGCATGTACATCCAGCACACGTCCAGCGCCGAGCAGGGGCAGATCTACATTGGTGCGGTCAACTGGACCCTGATGGTGGGTGTGATCCTGCTGGTACTCGGCTTCGAGTCGTCCAGTGCACTGGCTTCGGCCTACGGCGTGGCGGTGACCGGCACCATGCTGATCACCAGTATCCTGGTGTCGGCGGTAATGCTGCTGCTGTGGAAATGGCCACCGATTCTCACCGTGCCGATCCTGGTCGGTTTCCTGCTGGTGGACGGGCTGTTCTTTGCGGCCAACGTGCCGAAGATCGTCCAGGGTGGCGCGTTCCCGGTGTTGGCGGGGATCGTGCTGTTCGTGCTCATGACCACCTGGAAGCGCGGCAAGGAGCTGCTGGTCGATCGTCTTGACGAGGGCGGCCTGCCGCTGCCGATTTTCATCGGCAGTATTCGCGTACAGCCGCCACATCGCGTGCAGGGTACGGCGGTGTTCCTCACTGCGCGCCCGGATGCGGTGCCTCACGCGCTGTTGCACAACCTGCTGCACAACCAGGTGCTGCACGAGCAGGTGGTGTTGCTCACGGTGGTCTACGAGGATATCCCGCGAGTGCCGGCCCAGCGCCGTTTCGAGGTCGACTCCTATGGCGAGGGCTTCTTCCGGGTGATCCTGCACTTCGGTTTCACCGATGAGCCGGACGTTCCAGAGGCGCTGAAGCTGTGCCATCTCGACGACCTGGATTTCAGCCCGATGCGCACCACCTACTTCCTCAGTCGCGAAACCGTGATTGCCTCGAAGATCGTCGGTATGGCGCGTTGGCGAGAGATGTTGTTCGCCTTCATGCTGAAGAATGCCAACGGCAACCTGCGTTTCTTCAAGCTGCCGGTCAACCGGGTGATCGAGCTGGGTACCCAGATCGAGATGTAGCCCTGGCGCATGAAAAAGCCCCCGTTGCCTTGCGGCAGCGGGGGCTTTTTATTGGCTGGGCTCCGGATTACTCGGCCTTGGCCTTGTTCTGGCGCTTGTCGATCGCAGCGATCAGGCGCTTGGCCAGTGCCGGGTAGTTCTCGTCGAAGTGGTGCCCGCCTGGCAGTTCCATCGGCTCGCCGACAGCTGTCTTGGTGGTACAGCCACTCTCATCGAACTCTTCCTTGCCGTAGATGCACAGCACCTTGGCCGCAGGCAGCTTGGCCATGTCGGGGCCGGTGTCCAGCTCCATGCCGGCCTTGCCCAGCCAGCCATCGACATGGATCTCGAAGCTGCCGCTGCGGGCGAAGGCCAGCAGGATAATCGCATCGACCCGTTGCTGTTCGGCTTCCGGCAAGTGGTTGTAGATTGCTGGCAGGACGTCCGCGCCAAAGGAGTAGCCGGTCAGCACGAAGCGCTTGGTGCCCCATTTCTGCCGGTAGTGCTGCATCAGCTCGGTCAGGTCGACGGCGCTCTGTTCCGGGCTCTTGTGCTGCCAGTAGTAACGCAGGGTGTCGATGCCGACCACTGGATAGCCCATCTTCGCCATTTCACCAGCGACATCGCGGTCCAGGTCACGCCAGCCGCCGTCGCCGGAGAGGAAGAGGGTCACGGTATCGGTGGTCTGGCCGGCCGGAACCTCGACCACGGGGATGGCCAGGCCGCCGTTTTCATTGCCCACCAGCATCTTGCGCAGTTCGTTGTTCAGTACCTGCGGCAGGTGCACATCGTAGTCGCTGATGCTGGTTTCGGCGTTGGGTTGATCGCGCACGAAGGCCGCGCTCGGATCATCCGGGCCGTCGTTCCAGGCCACCAGCCAGTGGCCGTGGGCCGCCGTTTTTGGTACGGGTGTGCTGCAGCCGGGTTGTTCGAGGGTGAAGCCGACCGAGATGGCCTGGGCCTGGTCGTTATTCTGCGTCGCCAGCCAGTTCCAGGCCAGGGAGGCACCCGGGCCGATACCGGTGACTACGGTCGCCGGCCCCTTGAGCTGCTTCATGGCCGTATCGAGCGCGGCCTGCTGCAACTTGCAATCGTCCTTGGGCAGGATCACCTGGACGATCTGCGCTGCGCCACCGCGGCTCAGGGCCGACAGTTGCTTGTCGTTCAGGGCGTCCTCGGCGAGGGTAGCGACGATCACCTGGGCCTTGGGCGAGGTACCCGGGATCAGTCGGGTCAGGGTCGAGCCATCGACCTGGCCCAGGTGTTCGAGAGTGGGTTCCGGGGCAGGGCGGTTCCAGAACCAGTAGCCGGCGCCCGCGAGCGCGGCCAGGACCACCACCAATGCCAGTAAAAACCGCCAGGAGCGTCGAATCATCAGCGTTTCACCAATCCAGTCAAGCCGCCTGCGATCAGGGCGGCAGTATCGGCCAAGGCGACCAGCGGATCGAGTCCGGCTGGCACGGCCATGTAGCGGGGTTCCCAGTCAGGCTGGAATTTGTCCTTGAAGCGGCGCAGCCCCTGGAAGTTGTAGAGCTGTTCGCCGCGCTGGAACACCATCGAGCCCAGGCGCTGGGTCAGTGGTGCACCACGCCGCGGTTGCAGGCCGGAGAGGGGCACCATGCCAAGGCTGAAGCGGGCATATCCATGATTCTTGTAGTGTTGGATCAGGCCAACCATCATGAACTCCATGGTCAGCTTCGGCGCATCGGGATGTGAGCGCATCAGGTCGAGGCTGGCCAATTCATGACTGTGGGTTTCGAGCAGGTTGGCGAATGCCACCGGGCGGCCTTCGAAATGGATGATCGCCACCCGGAAATGATTGATGTAGTCGTTGCTGAAGCGACCCAGTGAAAAACCTTTCTCGCGCACGTTCTTGCCGGTCAGCCAGGCGTCGGAGATCACCTTGAGTTCGTCCATCGGCGCTTGTCCCGGCTCGTAGATCTCCAGGGACAGGCCATCGCGGCTGCCGCGGTTCCAGGTGTAGCGCAGGTCCTTCATCTCCTTGCCCTTGGACTCGAGGTCAAAGCGCTTGAGGTCGACCCGGGCTTCCTCGCCGAGCTTGATCGCGGTCAGGCCGATGTCCATGTAGTAGGGCAGGTTCTCGGCACGTACCTGGTAGAACACCGGGCGGGCGTGGTGGGTGTCGCACAGGTCGCGGAACTGCCAGATCAGTTCGGCACGCTGGCGCGCCGGGCCGATCGGATCGTACAGCGCCACCAGGCTGCGACCACGGCGGGCGTACATCAGGAAAGCGGTTTCGGTGGGGTGGAACAGGAACGCCTTGTCGCCGGTCAGGGCCAGGCCGCCATCGGGCTGATCGGAGGCCAGCAGGATCTTGTGGGCGCGCTCCAGTTCTTCGGCATTGGGCTGGTGGATCACCGGGCGCTCGGTGCGCAGCAGCCAGGTCAGCGAGACCACCACCAGCAGTACCGCGGCACCGAGTAGCGAGCGCAGGCCGCGGGGGGCGTCACCGTCCAGCGCAAACTGCCACCAGAGTTCGTGGCTGTAGGGAACGTCCTGATAGGCGAACAGCAGCAGCCATACCGAAGCACCCAGTACGCACAGGCTGGCCACCAGGTACAGCGGGGAGAACGGCAGTTCGGTCAGGCGGCTCGGGCGGTAGAACGAGCGGCGGAACATGCCCAGCAGGCAGGCGGTGGCGGTCAGCATGCTGGCCTCTTCCCAGTCGAAGCCCTTGAGCAGCGAGAGCAGGGCGCCGACCAGCAGCAGGATCATGGTCAGCATCCAGGCCGCCGACAGGCGTCGGCGCAGGCCCTGGGCCAACAGCAGGCAGAGGACGCCAACCAGGCTGGCACCGAAGTGCGAGGCGTCGATCAGGCGGTCCGGCACGAGGAAGTCGATACCTTCCAGGCGGGTGTCGATTTCCGGCGTGGCGCCGGAGAACAGCAGCGCCACGCCAGAGAGGAACACCAGCACCGCGAGGATCGGCGCGGCCATGCCGGAGGCCACGCGCATGCTTTGGCGCGAGGCGATCAGGCGCTGGGCCTCGGTACTCAGCAGCGCCAGGCAGGCCAGCAGCAGCGGCAGCAGCACATAGATCAGGCGATACAACAGCAGTGCGGCGGCCAGTGGCGCAGCCCCCAGTTCATTGGTGAAAGCGGCCAGCAGAATCGCTTCGAACACCCCGACGCCGCCGGGCACATGGCTCAGTACCCCGGCCGCCAGGGCCAGCAGGTAGACCAGCAGGAAGGCGCCGAAGGGCGGGGCTTCCGGCAGCAGCAGATAAAGCACGGTAGCGGCGGCGGCCACGTCCAGGGCGGTGATGACCAGTTGCAGCAGGGTCAGGCGCGCGCTGGGCAGGCGCAGGGTACGACGCCCGACCTTGACCAGCAGGTTGTTCGGGATTGGCTGTTCCGGCAGGCGGCGGCGGTAGATGCCCAGCGCCAGCAGTGCCGACAGGCCGAGGATAACTGCGGCGATACCGCCCAGCAGATAGGCGGGCAGGTGCAGGGCTTCGGAGGCGGCCGGCAGGTTGCTCAGGGTCGCCAGGGCAGCCAGCGGTGGCAGCGCGCAACCCAGCGACAAACTGGCGAACAGCGTCATCCGCGCGACTTCGGCGGCACCGAGGCCATTACGTGCATAGAGACGGTAGCGGACCGAACCGCCGGAGAGCAGCGACAGGCCAATGGCATTGCCGATGGCGAAGGCGGTGAAACCGCCGAGCATCAGGGTCTTGCCGGGCAGCCGGACATCCGCGTAGCGGCTGGCGGACCATTCATAGCCGAGCAGGATGATGAAACCGATGACGGTGGCCGCTACGGCTCCGCCCAATGCTGGTTTCGGCACGCTCATGATCGAGTCGTGCAGGGCATCCAGGTCGAGTTCCATCAGCAGATGGCGACAGGCGATCAGGGCAATCGCGAACAGCAACAGGGTCACGGCCAGACCAACGGATTGGCGGTACTTGCTCAACAGATCCAGCCAGCGCAAACGGGTGGCTGCAATTGGATGTGTCGCTGTGACGGAGTCTTGTGGTTCAGACGAGTTGGCGCGCATCAATCACCTCTAGGATTGTGCGCGACAGGATGGGGGTATCCAGCCAAGTTACCAATCCCTATGGACAAAATAATTACAAATATTAACGCGTCTCGCCGCTTTGCGGCGACCCACGCCCCGGGGCTGTTGTAGAGGAAGTTTGTTGCGAATTCAGCATAGCCTGTGCAGCCATTGACTCCGGTTTCCATCGAGGGTTCGCGCTGATGGCGGAAAGGACTTTTTCGACAGATACAAAAAAGGCCACTCTTTCGAGTAGCCTTTTCTGGTGTTTGGTTGCGGGAGCCGGATTTGAACCGACGACCTTCGGGTTATGAGCCCGACGAGCTACCAGGCTGCTCCATCCCGCGTCTGTGAGGCGGCATTGTACAGCCGAATGGCGCAGTGTCAACCGTTTATGGTCCGGGTGGTCAAAAAAATGCAAAAAATGCCCATCACGCTCGACTGGCCTCGGTAAGCCCCAGGCAGGCAAGGCTTTTTTGATCGAAAGGGATGATGAAACAAGGCGGGAAATAGCCAGAAACAAAAAAGGCCATATCTTTCGATATGGCCTTTTTTGATGTTTGGTTGCGGGAGCCGGATTTGAACCGACGACCTTCGGGTTATGAGCCCGACGAGCTACCAGGCTGCTCCATCCCGCGTCTGATGGGGCAGATTCTACAGGGATACTTGAGGCTGTCAAACCTTAATTTCGTAAAACCTCTTTATTGTTCAAACGCTTAGGCCTTTTTCGCGGTCTTCGCAGTGGCTTGAGGCCATGCTGGGCAAGGCTTTCAGCTCTATTGCGGGTGGCGCGTCGATTGAAAAAATAAATTCATTTCAAGCGCCCCGTGCAATCTGCAGCAAAGACTCAAACTACTGGTGCTATATACAGTTTCCGATGCGATACTGATGGCCCATGGTGTCCCGTCTTCAGAACTGTCCTACATGACGCAACGCAAAATCATTCATGTCGACTGCGATTGCTTTTATGCCGCGATCGAAATGCGGGATGAGCCGAGCCTGGCAGGCAGGCCCATGGCGGTGGGTGGTTCGGCGGAGCGTCGAGGTGTGATCGCTACCTGCAATTATGAGGCGCGGGCATTTGGCGTGCGCTCGGCCATGTCTTCGCGGCATGCCCTGGGCCTCTGTCCGGACCTGTTGATCGTCAAGCCACGCATGGACGTGTATCGGGAGGTCTCGAAGGAAATCCAGGCGATCTTCCGCGACTACACCGATCTGATCGAGCCGCTGTCCCTCGACGAAGCCTATCTCGATGTGTCCGATAGCCCCCATTTCTCCGGCAGCGCAACGCGGATCGCCCAGGACATCCGGCGCCGGGTTTCCCGGCAGTTGCATATCACGGTCTCGGCGGGTGTGGCGCCCAACAAGTTCCTGGCGAAGATCGCCAGTGACTGGAAAAAGCCCGATGGGCTGTTCGTGATCACCCCGGACCAGGTAGAGGATTTTGTCGCCGAGTTGCCGGTCAGCAAGCTCCATGGTGTCGGCAAGGTCACGGCACAGAAGCTGGAACGCCTGGGGATCGTCGACTGTCTGCAGTTGCGTGACTGGAGCAAATTGGCCCTGGTACGCGAATTCGGCAGTTTTGGCGAGCGGCTCTGGGGGTTGGCGCGGGGGATTGATGAGCGCCTGGTGCACAACGACAGCCGGCGGCAGTCCATCAGCGTGGAAAACACCTATGACACCGACTTGCCGGATCTCGAGAGTTGCCTGGAAAAGCTTCCGGAATTGATGGAAACCCTCGCGGGGCGCATGGCGCGACTGGACAGCAGCTATCGACCAGGCAAGCCGTTCGTCAAGGTCAAGTTCCATGATTTCACCCAGACCACTCTTGAGCAGGCCGGGGCCGCTCGGGATCTGGAAAGCTACCGGCAATTGCTCAGCCAGGCGTTTGCCCGTGGTGGCAAGCCTGTGCGCCTGTTGGGAATCGGTGTGCGCCTGCAGGATCTGCGGGGCGGGCATGAGCAGTTGGAGTTGTTCAGTCGCTAAGGGGTCCACCTGGTAGAAGGTAGACCTCCCGGGTGTTTCAGATAGCGCCTGGATCGGCCACGAGGCGCCCTGCATTCCTGGTCAGCGACTTGAGGAACTCGCGTTGTAGCTCGGGATCGTTGCGGGTCAGTTCGATCAGGCTCTGCTCCAGTTCGCTGGCTTCCTCTTCCAGGCCCAGTTCCGACAAACGCTTGACCCGATGGACCCACTGGCCGACATCGTCGCCCTCCAGGTCGTCGTAGATCAAGCCGTGGGCCTCCACCAGCTTGCCGCGCAGCTTGCTGCTGATCGACAGGCTCGAATCCGAATGGATCGCGTCCTCGGCATCCTCGACACGAATCGTCAGGCGGCTGATGAGGTTCAGATCCTGCTCGGCAAAAGGGCTGTCCAGCAGATTCAGGCGCAGCACGCCGTGCCGGTCGGTGGTCAGCTCGTAGGTCTGGCGACCTGCTACAACCTCGACCGGCCGCTCGGCCCAGGGCAGGCTCGAATGCTCCATGCGCTTGTCGCGCTGGACTTCCTCGATGCCGGCCAGGTTCTGCTGTGCGCGGCCATGGGACTGCATGTTCATGAACGGGTTGAGTCCATCGACGCCGTAGCTGAGCCAGTCGTGGGTCACGCTGGTGGGCAGGGAGCCGAGGGCGAACACGTTGACCACGTTGGCGCCGATGCCGCCGACCAATGCCACCGCGCCCAGCGGAATCTCATAAGCCTTGCGCCAGGGTTGGTAGGGCGTGTATCGGTCGTAGCGACGGGTGACATCGAACTCGGTGACTTCGAAGGTCTTCTGTTCGTGAATGCGTACGCGGCGTTGCGGCAACTCGAGGATCTTCGGGTCACCGACATCGATCTGCAGGCTATGTTCGAGCAGTTTTCGCTCGACACGCTCCTCGTGCTCGCTGCGCTGCGACATCGGGTTGGCACAGCCGCCAAGCAGCAGGGCGCCGCACAAGGCGGCGCCCCCGAGGGTCAAGGTACTTCGATTGGGCATGAGGTCTCTATCTGGGCTCAGCGACGGATACGGGCCTGGAGGAACGACAGTACATCGGCAACCGGCAGCGCTTGCGCCTCGCTTTCGGTGCGGCTCTTGTATTCCAGGTTGCCTTCAGCCAGGCCGCGGTCGCTGACCACGATCCGGTGAGGGATGCCGATCAGTTCCATGTCGGCGAACTTGATGCCCGGGCTGGTCTTCTTGTCGCGGTCGTCGAGCAGCACTTCGAAACCGGCGGCAGTCAGTTCGGCATAGAGCTTGTCGGTGGCCTCGCGAACCTGCTCGGTCTCGTAGCGCAGCGGTACCAGGGCGATCTGGAAGGGCGCGAGGCTGTCGCTCCAGATGATGCCGTTGTCATCGTTGTTCTGCTCGATGGCTGCGGCTACCACGCGGGAAACACCGATGCCGTAGCAGCCCATGGTCAGGACGACAGGCTTGCCGTTTTCGCCCAGGACCTGGCACTTCATCGCTTCGCTGTACTTGGTGCCCAGCTGGAAGATGTGCCCGACTTCGATGCCGCGCTTGATTTCCAGGGTGCCCTTGCCGTCCGGGCTTGGGTCGCCGGCAACAACGTTACGCAGATCGGCGACGGTCGGAACCGGCAGGTCACGCTCCCAGTTCACGCCGAAGTAGTGCTTGTCGTCGATGTTCGCGCCGATGCCGAAGTCGCTCATCAGGGCGACCGAGCGGTCGATGATGATCGGCAGTGGCAGGTTCAGCGGGCCGAGAGAGCCTGCACCGGCGCCGATGGCGTCGCGCAGTTCGGCGTCGGAAGCCATGACCAGCGGGTTGGCCACGCCAGGCTGCTGGGCCGCCTTGATTTCGTTCAGTTCGTGGTCGCCACGGACGATCAGGGCAATCAGCTTGCCTTCTTCCTCGGCGTGGACGATCAGGGTCTTGACGGTCTTTTCGATCGCCAGGTTGTAGCCTTCCACCAGTTGCGCGATGGTTTTCGCGTCAGGGGTATCGACCAGGCGCAGTTCCTCGGTCGGCGCAGGGCGCGAGGTTTCGCGCGGCACCGCTTCGGCCTTCTCGATATTCGCCGCGTAGTCGGAACCGTTGCTGAAGGCGATATCGTCTTCGCCGGATTCGGCCAGCACGTGGAATTCGTGGGAACCGGCACCGCCGATCGAGCCGTTGTCGGCTTCCACCGGACGGAAACGCAGGCCCAGGCGGGTGAAGATGTTGCAGTAGGCCTGGTGCATGCGGTCATAGGTGACCTGCAGCGACGCCTGGTCGGCGTGGAAGGAGTAGGCATCCTTCATGATGAATTCGCGGCCACGCATCAGGCCGAAGCGTGGGCGGATCTCGTCACGGAACTTGGTCTGGATCTGGTACAGGTTGATCGGCAGCTGCTTGTAGCTGCTCAATTCGTTGCGGCACAGATCGGTGATCACTTCCTCGTGGGTGGGACCTGCGCAGAAATCGCGGTCATGGCGATCTTTCAGGCGCAGCAGCTCGGGGCCGTATTGTTCCCAACGACCGGATTCCTGCCACAGTTCAGCCGGCTGGATGCCCGGCATCAACACTTCCAGGGCGCCTGCAGCGTCCATTTCCTCGCGCACGATGGCTTCGACCTTGCGCATCACGCGCAGGCCCATCGGCAGCCAGGTGTACAGGCCGGAGGCGAGTTTGCGGATCATCCCGGCGCGCAGCATCAGCTGGTGGCTGATCACGACCGCATCGGAAGGCGTTTCTTTCAGTGTGGCGAGCAAATATTGGCTGGTGCGCATGAATTGGCCGTTGTCGGTGCTTATGACTGGAAATGACGGAGCATTGTACGGGCGGGATACGGCGGCGTACAGGCATGTGGCGGGTCTGACGCGGGGGGAGTGGGGCTCCCCCCGTATTTACGGGGCTTCCCCTTCCGGAGACGGCACCGGGCCACCGCGGCGGATTTCCTGATACCAGTGCAGGGCAATCAGCAGCAGGGTCGGAATACCCATTATGGCGGTGATGATGAAGAACTTGTGGTAGCCGAGTTTCTCCACCATCACGCCTGAATAGCCACCGATCAGGCGTGGCAACAGCAGCATGATCGAACTGAGCAGCGCGTACTGGGTGGCGGAGAATTTCAGGTTGGTCAGGCTCGACAGATAGGCGACGAACGCCGAAGTCGCCAGGCCCGAACTGAAGTTGTCCAGGGAGATGGTGACGATCAGCATGTTCAGGTTCGGGCCCATGTCGGCCAGCAGCATGAACAGCAGGTTGGTCGCGGCCGAAGCGGCGCCACCGATGAACAGGATCGGCAGGATGCCGAAACGCACGATCAGCAAGCCGCCCATGCCGGCGCCGACCAGGGTCATGATCAGGCCGAAGATCTTGCTGACGCCGGCGATCTGGTCCTTGGTGAAGCCCTGGTCAATGTAGAAGACGTTGGCCATCACTCCCATCACCGTGTCCGACATCCGGTAAGTGGCGATCAGCCCGAGCAGTAGCAGTGCCTGCCAGCGGTAGCGCACGATGAAGTCGTTGACCGGTGTCAGCACCGGTGCCAGGCCCCGACGGCCCATGCTCGACAGGCAGAGCACGGTCAGGGTGGTGTAGAGGATCGCGCGCAGGAAAGCGCGGTCCTCAAGCAGCAGGTCGAGCAGGCTGACGCCGTGGAACAGCACGCTGGCGAAGTCGGTGTTGTAGAGCTGGGTGAACATCGCCGGTACCGAAACCAGCAGGATGATCAGCACGAAGACCGAGGCCAATTGGTGCACGAAGCTATAGCGCCCGGCCGATAGCTGCGTACGCAGAGGCACTGGCGGCTCGCGCATCAGAAGCGTTGTGATCAGTGCCGGGACCATCAGCACGCCGAACAGTACGTAGGTGCCGGTCCAGGCCGAGTGCTTGTAGCTGAACCCGGTGGAGCCGAAGCCCTCGGCGAAGAACAGCGCACCGGCGGTCGCCAGCAGCGCCGCGACGCGATAACCGGACATGTAGCTGGCGGCGAGGGCGGCCTGCTGGCTGTCGTTGGCGATTTCCAGGCGATAGGCGTCGACCGCGATATCCTGGGTGGCGGAAGCGAAGGCGACGATGACGGCAATGGCGATCAGCCAGGACAGGTGCTTCTGCGGATCGCAGAAACCCATGCCGATCAAGCCGAGGACGATCAGCGTCTGTGCGAGCACCAGCCACGAGCGGCGCCGGCCCAATTTGCCCAGCAACGGCAGGCGCCACTGGTCGAGCAGGGGCGACCAGACCCATTTGAACGCGTAGGCCAGGCCGATCAGGCTGGCATAGCCGATGGTTTCACGAGCCACGCCAGCCTCGCGCAGCCAGACCGAAAGCGTCGAAAACACCAACATGTAGGGCAGACCGGCAGCGAAACCGAGCAGCAGCAACACAAATGTCGAAGGGCTGGCATAGGCAGCAAGCGCGGCGCGCCAGGTTTTACGGGGCATGGGCTGGAATCTGCCTCAGGGTTGACGGAAACAAAGCGCGCACTCTAACCGCTGTGCTCTATCGGGCGCCAGCCATGGCGCTTCATATCGACACGATTGTTCAGGACGCTGAGGCCCTCGGTGCGTAGCCGGGCGCGTTGTTCGTCGCCAGACGGGCTACCGGCGGGCAGGCTGATCCGACCGCCGGCAGCCAGGACCCGGTGCCAGGGCAGGCGGGAATCGGCCGGCAGTTGGCTCAGGGTGCGGCCTACCCAGCGGGCGGCGCGACCGAGCCCGGCCAGTTCGGCCAATTGGCCGTAAGTGACCACCTTGCCCTCGGGCACCTGGGCCAGGGTCAGGTAGAGCGCGGTGCGGCGCATCTGGGCGGGGCTTTCGCCGGCGTCTGCTTCGCTCAAGCGGGCATTCCTGTAAGTATTCGTTGCCTTTTATGTAGGCAATTTCTGATTGCTGAGAATCATTATTGAACTCGACGCCTCTTGGCCGGTCAGTCGTTGTCCAAGCGTTATCCAGCGTGATAATGCCGGTTCATTATTGCAAACCCGAGCCCCTTGTTGCCCATGTTGTCCAGAACCCTGCTGTGCCTTGCTGTTTTCAGCGCCTCCACGCCCCTGCTGGCCGATACCGTCTGGTTGAAGAACGGTGATCGCCTGACGGGCAAGATCAGACTGTTCGACGGCGGCAAACTGGTGGTCCAGACCACCTATGCCGGCAACGTCTCGCTGGACTGGTCCCAGGTGAAGACCTTGGAAAGCGATCAGGAGCTGCTGGTCAAGCAGGATGGCTATACCGGTGAGAAAGCCAAGTCCCTGCAGCCCGCCGATGCCGGTAAGGTGACGTTGGCCAATGGCGAAGCGCCGAAAACCGTCGAGCTGGCCAGTATCCAGCAGATCGTCAAGCCCAAGCCGCTGGTCGAGGATCTGGTCTGGAAGGGGAATGTCGATGTCGCCATGGACTACAAGCGGGCAGAGAAGGACACCGACGACTACGACATCGACTTCAAGACCACCGCCCGCCATGGCGCCTGGCGCCATCATGCCGAAGGCGAGTACAACCGCGAGTTCCAGGACAACGTGGTGACCACCGACAACTGGGGCGTCGAGTACGCGCTCGACCGCTTCCTGACCGAGAAATGGTTCTGGCAGGGGCGGCTGACCTACAAGCGTGACCGGGTCGAGGACCTGTCGCGCCAGCGTACCATCGGTACCGGTCCGGGCTACCAGTTCTGGGACGACGAGCTGGGTGCCTTTTCCCTGGGCTCGTTGCTCAACAACACCAACTATGAATATTCCGATGGCGAGAAGAAAAATTTCTACTCATTGGGCATGAAGTGGGACTACAACCGCTACCTGGTCGGCAAGACGATCGAGCTGTTCACCACTGGCGAGGTCGGTCGGCCGCTGAGCGGTCCTTCGAAATACTCCCTCGATGCCGAGCTTGGCTTGCGCTACAAGGTCACCGAATGGGCGTCGCTGAACCTCAAGGCTGAGCGCGACATCATTAACGGTGACGATGACACCAGTCTGAACAAGACCCGTTACACCGTCGGGTTCGGCGTCGCCTGGTAGCCACCTCGCCAATGGCCGGCATTTGACGGACTGCCGGGTCGTTGCAGCGGGAACCTGCCCGTGGATGGCCTGGCAACTGGCGTCGATAACGTTTACCTTGTCATTGAGTTGCATTCGCATGTCCGGGTGGCGTTGCCAGTCCCGTTGCATTCGCGTGTGCCTGATGAATTCTGGATGAGGAGTGCAAAGGTGAGCGTTGAAGTGGTCAGGAATGCACGCGAATTGTTGCTCAAGGAGTATCGGGGCGTGTTGTCGACGCATTCCAAGGCCATGCCTGGGTTCCCTTTCGGCTCCGTGGTGCCTTATTGCCTGGATGATCAGGGCCGCCCGCTGATCCTGATCAGCCGCATTGCCCAACACACCCACAACCTGCAGAAGGATCCGAAGTGCTCCCTGCTGGTCGGTGAGCGTGAGGCCGAGGATGTCCAGGCGGTTGGGCGCCTGACGTACCTGGCCGAGGCGCAGAAGCTTACCGACGAGGACGCCATCGAGGCCGCTGCCGGGCGTTACTACCGCTACTTCCCGGATTCGCAGAACTACCACAAGGCCCACGATTTCGAGTTCTGGGTGCTTCAGCCGGTCCGTCATCGCTACATCGGCGGTTTTGGCGCGATCCACTGGCTGGACCAGGTGACCCTGGCCAACCCGTTCGCCGGCAAGGCCGAGGTGAGCATGGTCGAACACATGAACAGCGACCATGCCAAGGCGATCGCCCACTATGTGGAATTGACCGGGCTGCCCAGTCGCGAGCCGGCACAACTGGCGGGTATCGACACCGAAGGCATGCACCTGCGGATCGGCCAGGGGCTGCACTGGCTGGGTTTTGAAACACCTTGCAATACGCCGACAGAAGTTCGCGAAGCCCTGGTTTCCCTGGCTCGCGCTGAACAATGGCCGAAAAAGCAGGTCGTCGAGGGTTGAATTCACGGGATATCGACGTCATCTGATAGTGACTGGAAGGATTTCTTCCGAAGAGGACTTATTCGATGCGCGCTTTTCTGTTGCTCTTTCTACTGTTTCCGGTGTTGGAGCTGTACGTGTTTTTCCAGGTCAGTACGGCCATCGGGTTCTTCCCCGCGCTGGCGCTGATCATCCTCGGCTCGGCGGTCGGGGTGCTGGTATTGCGGCTGGCCGGCTTGACCACCGCCCTGCGCGCCCGGGAAAGCCTGAGCCGCGGCGAATTGCCGGCGCAGACCATGCTTGAGGGGCTGATGCTGGCCCTGGGCGGCGGCCTGTTACTGTTGCCCGGTTTCATCAGTGATGTATTCGGCCTGCTGCTGTTGCTGCCGATCACCCGTCGCCTGGCGGCCGACCGGATGCGTCGGCGGGCCGAGGAGCAGGCCGTGCGCCAACGCGCGTTCGCCGATGATCTCCACGCCCGTGGCCAGCCCGGTGCCGCGCCGACCCATGGCCGGCAACCTCAGGTGATCGAAGGCGAGTTCGAACACCGCGACTCCTGAGTGACGACTGAACACGCACGGCACCTTCGGGTGCCGTATTTTTTTTGCAGCTCGCCGATCTGCAAAAAAAATTGCCGGTCACCCTTGTAATCGCCTTTGGCGACCTTATGTAACGGTCACCGCAAGGTTTTTGGCGCAAGTCGCCAGACAGTCTTCCGCGGTTCGCTTGTCGAGCCGTAACCGGCAACGCCGGATTTGCTAACCGGCCGGTACCGATACCGGTCGCTGAAAACCATAATTAGGAGAGATCGACAATGAAGCTTCGTCCTCTGCATGACCGCGTCGTCATCCGTCGCAGCGAAGAAGAAAAGAAAACCGCCGGCGGCATCGTGCTGCCAGGTTCGGCTGCCGAGAAAGCCAACCATGGTGAAGTTCTCGCTGTAGGTGCCGGCCGCGTGCTGGAAAACGGTGAAGTGCGTGCGCTGTCTGTGAAGGTAGGTGACAAGGTCGTATTCGGCCCGTACTCCGGCAGCAACACTGTGAAAGTAGACGGCGAAGACCTGCTGGTAATGAGCGAGAACGAAATCCTCGCCGTTATCGAAGGCTGATTCCCCGCTCATTCTTCCCGTTACTACAAAGTATTTAAGGAATAACGATCATGGCTGCTAAAGAAGTTAAATTCGGCGACTCCGCCCGCAAGAAGATGCTGACTGGCGTTAACGTCCTGGCTGACGCGGTAAAAGCGACCCTGGGCCCGAAAGGCCGTAACGTGATCATCGAGAAGAGCTTCGGCGCTCCGACCATCACCAAGGACGGCGTTTCCGTTGCCAAGGAAATCGAGCTGGAAGACCGTTTCGAAAACATGGGCGCGCAGCTGGTCAAGGACGTTGCCTCCCGTGCCAACGATGACGCGGGCGACGGCACCACCACCGCCACCGTTCTGGCTCAGTCGATCGTCAACGAAGGCCTGAAGGCCGTTGCCGCCGGCATGAACCCGATGGACCTCAAGCGCGGTATCGACAAGGCCACCATCGCCATCGTCAAGGAACTGAAGGCGATGTCCAAGCCATGTGCCGACACCAAGGCGATCGCCCAGGTGGGTACCATTTCCGCCAACTCCGACAGCTCCATCGGCGACATCATTGCCGAAGCCATGGAAAAAGTCGGCAAGGAAGGCGTGATCACCGTTGAAGAAGGCTCGGGCCTGGAAAACGAACTGTCGGTCGTTGAAGGCATGCAGTTCGACCGTGGCTACCTGTCCCCTTACTTCGTCAACAAGCCGGACACCATGACCGCCGAACTGGATGGTCCGCTGATCCTGCTGGTCGACAAGAAGATCTCCAACATCCGCGAAATGCTGCCAGTGCTGGAAGCCGTTGCCAAAGCCGGCCGTCCACTGCTGATCGTGGCCGAGGACGTCGAAGGCGAAGCCCTGGCGACCCTGGTTGTGAACAACATGCGTGGTATCGTCAAGGTTGCTGCCGTCAAGGCACCAGGCTTCGGCGACCGTCGCAAGGCCATGCTGCAGGACATCGCCGTCCTGACCGGCGGTACCGTCATCTCCGAAGAGATCGGCCTGAGCCTGGAAAGCACCACCCTGGAGCACCTGGGTAGCGCCAAGCGCGTGACCCTGTCCAAGGAAAACACCATCATCGTCGACGGTTCCGGCGTACAGGGCGATATCGAAGCGCGCATTGCCCAGATTCGTGCCCAGGTTGCCGAAACTTCCTCCGACTACGACCGTGAAAAACTGCAGGAGCGTCTGGCCAAGCTGTCCGGCGGCGTTGCAGTGATCAAGGTTGGCGCCGGTTCCGAAGTTGAAATGAAAGAGAAGAAAGCCCGCGTTGAAGACGCCCTGCACGCTACTCGCGCAGCCGTCGAAGAAGGCGTGGTGCCTGGCGGTGGCGTGGCCCTGATCCGTGCCCTGCAAGCCATCAGCGACCTGAAAGGCGAAAACGCCGATCAGGACGTCGGTATCGCTGTACTGCGTCGTGCCGTTGAAGCACCGCTGCGCCAGATCTCCGCCAACAGCGGTGACGAGCCAAGCGTCGTGGTCAACGAAGTCAAGAACGGCAAGGGTAACTTCGGTTACAACGCTGCCAGCGGCCAATACGGCGACATGATCGAGATGGGTATCCTGGACCCAACCAAGGTCACCCGTTCGGCCCTGCAGGCTGCATCCTCCATCGGCGGCCTGATCCTGACCACCGAAGCTGCGATCGCCGAAGCACCGAAGAAAGACGCTCCAGCTGGCGGCGGCATGCCAGACATGGGCGGCATGGGCGGTATGGGCGGCATGATGTAAGCCACCCGGCTCCCGTATGGAAAGCCCCGCCTGGTGCGGGGCTTTTTCATGTCTGCGATTTGCCTGTCGGGGCCTGCGCGAGTGAACGTTGAGCCACTGGCAAGGCATCGGCGGCGATCGATTTTGCCGGCCCGGGCGTCCCCTGGCCGTGAACCTCAGGTGAAAAAACCATTAAATCTTCCCACCCTAGCCGTGGGCTGGACTAGACCGTAAGCTGCGCGAGCCAAGACGGTCGTTACCGCGTACGGAGGAAGTACCCATGCGAATTCTATTGGTTGAAGACAACCGCGATATCCTCGCCAACCTGGCTGACTACCTGGGGCTCAAAGGCTATACCGTCGACTGTGCGCAGGATGGCCTGTCGGGCTTGCACCTGGCCGCCACCGAACACTACGACCTGATCGTGCTCGACATCATGCTGCCGGGAATCGACGGCTATACCCTCTGCAAGCGCTTGCGCGAGGATGCCCGGCGCGACACGCCGGTGATCATGCTGACCGCCCGCGACCAACTGGACGACCGCCTGCAGGGCTTCAAGTCCGGTGCCGATGACTACCTGCTCAAACCCTTCGCGTTGTCCGAGTTGGCGGCGCGTATCGAAGCGGTCCTGCGTCGTGCCCAGGGCGGCGGGCGGCGGGCGCTGGAGGTCAGTGACCTGAGCTATGACCTCGATACCCTTGAAGTGACCCGCCAGGGACGCTTGCTCAAGCTCAACCCGGTCGGTTTGAAACTGCTCGCGGTGCTGATGCAGAAGAGCCCGCATGTGTTGCGCCGTGAAGTGTTGGAAGAAGCCCTGTGGGGCGATGATTGCCCGGACAGCGACAGCCTGCGCAGCCACGTGCACCAACTGCGCCAGGTGATCGACAAGCCTTTCGACAAGCCGTTGCTGCACACCGTGCATGGTGTCGGCTATCGCCTGGCCGAGGGTCGTGATGGAGTTTAAGCAGAGCCTGGCCCAGCGGATCATCATCGCCTTTGCGTTGATGAGTGCGCTGGTGGCGGGCACCTTTGCCATGGGCATCGTCGCGACGGTCCACCTGGTCGAAGAGAAACTCATCTCCGCCGGCCTGGGCGGTGATCTGCAACGCCTGCTGCTGATGGACAACGTGAGTGACTGGAGTCACCGACCCGAGCCCGACCAGTTGTTCTACTACAGCGGTGGCAAGGGGGACTTCGAACTGCCCAAGGATCTGCGCCATCTCGACCCCGGATTCCACGAAGTGTTTCGCGAGCAGTTGTCTTATCACGCGATGGTCGAGGTGGTCGACGGTCGGCGGTATGTGCTCCTGCAGGACCAGAGTGATTTCGAGGAGCGCGAGCGGGTGCTGTTCGCCGTGGTGCTGGTGGGTTTTGTCCTGGCCCTGGTGCTGGCGGTGTTCCTTGGCTGGGTACTCGCCCGGCGGGTGATGGCCCCGGTGGTACGGCTGGCCCGCCAGGTCCGCCACCGTGACCAGTTGCTCGGTTTTGCGCCACCGCTGGCGCCTGACTATGCCGCCGACGAGGTCGGCGAACTGGCGGTTGCCTTCGATGCAACCCTGGGGCGCCTGCGCGACGCGCTGACCCGCGAGCGGTTGTTTACCAGCGACGTCAGTCATGAGCTGCGCACGCCCTTGATGATCCTGGCCAGTTCCTGCGAACTGCTGCTGGAAAACCCGGCGCTCGATCCGCGCGGGCGCAACCAGGTCGAGCGAATTGCTCGCGCCAGTGAGGAAATGCGCGAGCTGGTGCAGACGTTCCTGATGCTTGCCCGGGCCCAGCGCGAGGATGCCAGCATGTCGCCGCAGGTTTCCCTGAGCCTGGTGGCTGAAGACCTTGTTGGCCTATGGCGTGCGCCGATCGAGGGTAAAGGCTTGACCCTCATTTTCGAGCCGGGCTGTCCGCTGAGCACACGCTACAACGCCACGTTCCTGCACGCCGTGATGGGTAACCTGCTGCGCAATGCCCTGCACTATACGGAACACGGATTTATCCGATTGACGCTGGAACCGGCGGGTTTCGTGGTCGAAGACACTGGGGTCGGGATTCCTGAGGAGAAGCGTGAGGCGATGTTCCAACCGTTCGTGCGCGGCGATGAAAAACGTGGTGAAGGCCTTGGACTGGGGCTTTCGCTGGTGCAGCGGATCTGCGAGAACCAGGGCTGGCATGTCAGCCTGACGACCACCGAGCCCAATGGTTGTCGTTTCCAGGTGGACCTGGCCCGTTCCAGCAACTGATGACCTTCCGTGCCCCGCTCGCTGGGCGCCTCTCCAAAGGGGGTTACGTTTGTGGCCCCTTGCTACTATTGTTGACCTGTAAAAATTTGTAATGATTTGTACTGGACGGTACGAATTTTTCACGGGGAGACGACCTGTTCCTGACGCGCACCTGCTTAACCTGGGGCTGTCAGTGACAGGAGATAGTTATGAATTCCCCGGTAAAGTTGGAGTTTTCCGACAAGTACGATGAGCAGCATGCTCAGGAATATTTGCACAAGCATCAGAACGGGATGGCGCGTCGGCTGTCCCATCTGCGCGATGAGCAATTGGCTCGTACGGCATTGGCACTGGCGGGTGAGCCGGGTCTGGTGCTGGATCTTCCCTGTGGTGCCGGACGGTTCTGGCCGTTGCTGGCGGAAAAGCCGAATCGGGTGATCGTTGGGGCCGACAACTCCGCCGCGATGCTGGAAACCGCACTCAAGGCGCAACCGGTCGATGTAGTCAGTCGGATACGTCCGTTGCAAACCTCGGCATTCGATATCGACCTGCCGGAGAACTCGGTCGACAGCATTTTCTGCATGCGTCTGCTACACCATATCGGTGAGTCGGCGCACCGGCTGGCGTTGCTCAAGGAGTTTCATCGGGTAACGCGTGACAGCGTCATTGTTTCATTGTGGGTCGACGGCAACTTCAAGGCCTGGCGCCGCAAGCGCCTGGAACGCAAGCGCCAGGCGATGGCAGAGCCGGACAGCTACCAGAATCGTTTCGTGTTGCCCGCCAGCCAGGTTGAAGAAGAATTCAAGCGCGCGGGTTTTCGAGTCCAGCAGCATCTGGATTTCGTTCCGTTCTACGCCATGTGGCGAGTCTATATCTTACGCAAGAGGTAGCAGGATGGCCGTTGAGTACGCTTCGTTTACCGCAGGAACCGCCACGGATCGCTTTGAACATTTCTGGACGCGCAAGGGCGAGTGGGTCGAAGAGCCCAACCGGCGTCGCGGAGGCGAAAGTGGTGTCCAGCGCGTGACGGGCACCGGCGGTCGGCTGCTGTACGTCAAGCGCCAGGTGGGACATACCTACCGCAGCCTGCTGCATCCCTTCGGCCGTCCGACCGTCCTGCGCGAGCAGAATGCACTGAAGAGCCTGCGCATGCTCGATGTTGGCGTGCCGGAGCTGGTGTTCTGCGGCGCCCGCCGCGATACCGATGGACAGTGGCAGGCGTTGCTGGTAACGGCGGCCCTGGAAGGGTTCTGCGAAATCGAGGACTGGTATGCCGGTGGCGGTCGCGAGCGACATGGCGAGGTGCTGCATGATCGCCTGCTCCAGGAGTTGGCCAACACGCTGGCACGCATGCATCGTGGCCGCTGGCAGCACGGTTGCCTGTATATCAAGCATGTGTTCGTCCGGGTTGTCGGCGAAGGTGAGTCGGCCAGTGTCGAGGTGGCCCTGCTGGATTTCGAGAAAGCTCGCCAGCGCTTGACCCGCCGGCGTGCCGCACAGCATGACATGAAACAACTACGGCGCCATTCGTCGTGGAGCGAAGCGGACTGGAGCAGGCTGAACTACTTTTACGGTATGGCGTTCGGCAGCACCATCAAAGGCTTACGGTGATGAAGTTAGAAATAGCTAGAGGTTTGTTTCTGGTCGGGGCACTGGCTGTCGCTTCCCTGGCGCTGGTGGTCTGGGAGCAGCCGCGGCCGCAGGTGCTCAGCATGGTCCAGGATGGCGAGCGTTGCCCCTTGCCACGAGTCGCAAAGGTCGGGGGCAATGTCCAGCCCACCCACGACCTGTTGTTGTTCGTGTTCGGCCTTTCCCAGGGCTTGAAACCGCAGAGTTGAAACCCTGTTCTTCCCCCGAAAGCCTCGTGATCCACGAGGCTTTTTTTCGTGGCCGCCCAGGCCGGTCGCCTCATTACTCGGCGTTGCATAGCGCCAGGCAGTTATCCAGCATGCGGTTGGAGAAGCCCCACTCGTTGTCGTACCAGGCCAGGACCTTGAGCAGCTTGCCGCTGGCTTTGGTGTGGTTGGCGTCGAAGATCGACGACAGGGGATTGTGATTGAAGTCGCTGGAGACCAGCGGCAGGGTGTTGTAGCCGAGGATTTTCGAGTGCTGGCTGGCTTCCTTGAACAGCGCATTGATCTGCTCGGCAGTGGCCGACTGCTTGAGCTGCACGGTCAGGTCGACCAGTGACACATTGATCACCGGGACGCGTACGGCCATGCCGGTCAGCTTGCCCGCCAGTTCCGGCAACACCAGGCCCACGGCTTCGGCGGCGCCGGTCTTGCTCGGAATCATGTTCTGCGTGGCCGAACGGGCCCGGTACGGATCGGTGTGGTAGACGTCGGTCAGGTTCTGGTCGTTCGTGTAGGCGTGGATGGTGGTCATCAGGCCACTTTCGATGCCCAGTTCGCGATGCAGCACCTGGGCCACCGGGGCCAGGCAGTTGGTGGTGCACGAAGCGTTGGAGATGATTTCGTGCGACTGGCGCAGGATATCGTGGTTGACCCCGTACACCACGGTGGCATCGGCGCCCTTGGCCGGTGCGGAAATGATCACCTTGCGCGCGCCGGCGCTGATGTGCGCGGCGGCTTTGGCGCGATCGGTGAACAGGCCGGTGCATTCGAACACCACGTCGATCTTCTCGGCGGCCCAGGGCAGTTCGGCCGGATTGCGGATCGCGCTGACGGCAATACGGTCGCCGTTGACGGTCAGGCTTTCGTGGTCATGTTCTACGCTGGCATCGAAGGTGCCGTGGACGGTGTCGTACTTGAGCAGGTGGGCATTGATCGAGCTGTCGCCCAGATCGTTGATGGCGACGACCTGCAAGTCCTGACGGTAACCTTGGGTATAGAGTGCCCGCAGGACGTTGCGGCCGATGCGGCCAAAGCCGTTGATTGCGATGCGTAGCGTCATGATGGAAGCGCCTGTCGTGGTTTTGTTGTTGGAATTACAAGATTATTCGCATAGAAATAGAAAACAAGCCTTTTTAATGGCAATATTTTGTTTTATCTACAACGAGTGACCTGAACCAACGGGTCCGGATGAACGAAAAGCCCCGCCAGCCGAGGCCTTCGCTCACCTCAGGACAAACAGGTCGCCATATCCGTTAGCCTGGAGTTCTACACATGCATCCCCGCGTTCTTGAGGTCACCGAACGGCTTATCGCCCGCAGTCGCGCCACCCGCGAAGCGTACCTGGCACTGATTCGGGGGGCCGCCAGCGACGGTCCCGTGCGCGGCAAGCTGCAATGCGCGAACTTTGCCCATGGCGTGGCCGGTTGCGGCAGCCAGGACAAGGAAACGCTGCGGATGATGAACGCCGCCAACGTGGCAATTGTTTCGTCATATAACGACATGCTCTCCGCGCACCAGCCCTACGAGACCTACCCGGAGCAGATCAAGCAGGCCCTGCGCGAGATCGGCTCGGTCGGCCAGTTCGCCGGCGGCGTGCCTGCCATGTGCGATGGCGTGACCCAGGGCGAGCCGGGCATGGAGCTGGGGATCGCCAGTCGCGAAGTGATCGCGATGTCGACCGCCGTGGCGCTGTCGCACAACATGTTCGATGCGGCGCTGATGCTCGGGATTTGCGACAAGATCGTGCCGGGCCTGATGATGGGGTCGCTGCGTTTCGGTCATCTGCCGACCATCTTCGTACCCGGTGGGCCGATGGTCTCGGGGATTTCCAACAAGCAGAAAGCCGATGTCCGCCAGCGCTATGCCGAAGGCAAGGCGAGCCGCGAGGAACTGCTGGAATCGGAAATGAAGTCCTACCACAGCCCCGGCACCTGCACCTTCTACGGCACCGCCAACACCAACCAGTTGCTGATGGAGGTCATGGGCCTGCACTTGCCGGGCGCTTCTTTCGTCAACCCGAATACCCCGCTGCGTGATGCGCTGACCCGCGAAGCGGCGTTCCAGGTCACGCGCATGACCAAGCAGAGCGGCAACTTCATGCCGATCGGCGAGATCGTCGACGAGCGGGCGCTGGTCAACTCCATTGTTGCCCTGCACGCCACTGGCGGCTCGACCAACCACACCCTGCACATGCCGGCCATCGCCCAGGCGGCGGGGATCCAGCTGACCTGGCAGGACATGGCCGACCTCTCCGAGGTGGTGCCGACCCTGTCCCACGTCTACCCGAACGGCAAGGCCGACATCAACCACTTCCAGGCGGCGGGCGGCATGTCATTCCTGATTCGCGAACTGCTCGAGGCCGGCCTGCTGCACGAAGACGTCAACACCGTGGCCGGTCGTGGCCTGAGCCTCTACACCCGCGAGCCGTTTCTGCAGGATGGTGAACTGGTCTGGCGTGAGGGGCCGATCGAGAGCCTCGATGAAAACATCCTGCGTCCGGTGGCCCGTGCGTTCTCGCCAGAGGGCGGCTTGCGGGTGATGGAAGGCAACCTCGGCCGTGGCGTGATGAAGGTCTCGGCGGTGGCGCCGGAGCACCAGGTCGTCGAAGCGCCGGCGCTGGTGTTCCAGGACCAGCAGGACCTGGCCGATGCGTTCAAGGCCGGCCAGTTGGAGAGGGACTTCGTAGCGGTCATGCGCTTCCAGGGGCCACGGTCCAACGGCATGCCGGAACTGCACAAGATGACCCCGTTCCTCGGCGTGCTGCAGGACCGTGGCTTCAAGGTCGCGCTGGTCACCGACGGCCGGATGTCCGGTGCCTCGGGCAAGATCCCGGCGGCCATTCATGTCTGCCCCGAAGCCCATGTCGGCGGCGCGCTGGCGCGGGTGCACGATGGTGATGTGATCCGGGTCGACGGGGTCAACGGCACGCTCAAGGTGCTGGTCGATGACGCCGAGTTCGCCGCGCGCGAGCCGGCAGTCGGTCTGCTGGGTAATAATGTCGGTTGTGGCCGCGAACTGTTCGGCTTCATGCGCATGGCCTTCAGCTCGGCGGAGCAGGGGGCCAGTGCGTTCACTTCGGCCCTGGAGACCCTTGAATGAAATTGGCCCTGGTTGGCGATATCGGCGGCACCAACGCTCGTTTCGCCTTGTGGAAAGACAACGGCCTGGACTCGGTGAAGGTGCTTGCCACCGCCGATCACGCTTGCCCGGAAGACGCCATCAAGGTTTACCTGGATGGCCTGGGATTGCCGTTGGGGGCGGTTGGCGCCGTGTGCCTTTCGGTGGCGGGGCCGGTCAGCGGCGACGAGTTCCGTTTCACCAACAACCATTGGCGACTGAGCCGCAAGGCGTTCTGCGAGACCCTGCAGGTCGACCAGTTGCTGCTGCTCAATGATTTTTCGGCCATGGCCCTCGGGATGACCCGCCTGGAGCCCGATGAGTTTCGTGTGGTCTGCGAAGGCACGGCGGAACCGCATCGGCCGGCGGTGGTGATCGGCCCGGGAACCGGCCTGGGCGTCGGCACTCTGCTGAACCTTGGCGACGCCGGTTTCATGGCGTTGCCGGGGGAGGGTGGCCATGTCGACCTGCCGCTGGGCAGCCCCCGGGAAACCCAACTGTGGCGACACATCCATGACGAAATCGGCCATGTCAGTGCCGAGACAGCCCTCAGTGGCGGTGGCTTGCCCAGGGTCTATCGGGCGATCTGCGCGGTGGATGGGCACACGCCCGTGCTGGACACGCCGGAGGCTATCACCGCGGCCGGCCTGGCGGGGGACCCGGTGGCCCAGGAGGTGCTGGAGCAGTTCAGTTGCTGGCTGGGGCGGGTGGCTGGAAACAACGTGCTGACCACGGGTGGGCGCGGCGGGGTGTATATCGTCGGTGGCGTGATTCCGCGCTTCGCCGATTTCTTCATCAAGAGCGGTTTCGCCAGGAGCTTTGCCGACAAGGGCTGCATGAGCGACTACTTCAAGGGTATACCGGTGTGGCTGGTCACGGCACCGTATTCCGGCCTGATCGGGGCGGGGGTGGCCTTGCAGCAGGCGCTGGCCGACTGATTCCGGTGTCGACCTTTTCGCGGGCAAGCCCTGCTCCTACAGGCATCGCAGTGACTTCAATATCACCGCAGTGCCTGTAGGAGCAGGGCTTGCCCGCGAAGAGGCCCTCAAGAGCAACACATCTTCACGGCTCAATCGATTGAGGCATAATCCGCGTTTCGGTCCTAACCACAACAACAGGGACACCCACCGTGAGCGCATTCAGTAAGTCCATTCTCCTGGTCGATGATGACCAGGAAATCCGTGAACTGCTGGACACCTACCTCAGTCGCGCCGGTTTCCAGGTGCGTACGGTCGGTGATGGCGCCGGTTTTCGCCAGGCGCTCAACGAAGCTTCCTGCGACCTGGTCATCCTCGATGTGATGTTGCCCGATGAAGACGGCTTCAGCCTCTGTCGCTGGGTCCGCCAGCACCCACGCCAGGCCCACGTGCCGATCATTATGCTGACGGCCAGTTCCGACGAGGCCGATCGGGTGATCGGCCTTGAGCTGGGCGCGGACGATTACCTCGGCAAACCCTTCAGCCCCCGCGAATTGCAGGCTCGGATCAAGGCGCTGTTGCGCCGTGCCCAGTTCGGCCAGGAGCGCGCCGGCAGCGAAGTGCTGGCCTTCGACGAGTGGCGGCTGGATACGGTCAGCCACCGGCTGTTCCACATCGATGGCGAAGAGGTGATTCTTTCCGGGGCCGACTTCGCCCTGCTCAAGTTGTTCCTCGATCATCCCCAGGAAATCCTCGATCGCGACACCATCGGCAATGCTACCCGTGGGCGTGACCTGATGCCCCTGGACCGGATCGTCGACATGGCAGTCAGCCGGCTGCGCCAGCGCCTGCGCGACACCGAGAAACCACCGCGGCTGATCCGCACCGTGCGCGGCAGCGGTTATCAACTGGCCGCCAACGTTACGGCTGCCAATGCTCTCTGATTTGCGCCAGCGCCTGCCGGTACCGCGTTCGCTGCTGGGGCGGATGCTGCTGCTGACGCTGTTCGCGGTGTTGCTGGCCCAAGCCCTGTCCAGCGTGATCTGGCTTTCGCAGTTGCGCGCGACCCAGCTCGAAGGGTTGGTCACCAGCGCCCGCAGCCTGGCCCACTCGATGACGGCCAGCGTCAGCTACCTGCGTTCGTTGCCCCTGGCCTACCGGCCACTGGTACTCGACCAGTTGCGTAGCATGGGCGGCACGCGGTTCGTCGTGACCCTCAACGACAAGCCACTGGACATGCAACTGCTCGGCCCGACGCCACGCAAGACAGCGGTGCTCGAAGCCGTCCACGAGGTGTTGCGCCAATCGCTGGGTAACGACGTGGACATCTCGGTGAACTTCGTCAGCCCCGACAACCTGCGGATCTTCAATGGCGGCCTGAAACTCGACGAGCTGCCGCGTTCCTGGGCGCATTACGCGTTGACCCTGGAACCGGTGAACCCGCCGGTGCTGGTGACGCAGATCCAGATGTCGCCGGGCGAATGGCTGTACATCGCCTCGCTGCTACCCGAGCCCTATACAAGCCTGGAAGAGGAAGGCCTGCCGGCCCAGCAGGTCTGGTTCATCCTGCTTACCAGCGGCTTCCTGCTGCTGTTCATCGGCCTGCTGGTGCATTGGCAGAGCCGGCCGCTCAAGCGCCTGGCCCGTTCGGCGCGGGACATGTCGCTGGGAGCGGAGGAGGTGCGACCGGTGCTGGAGGGCGGTGGCAGCGAAGTGATGGAAGTCGGGCGGGCGCTCAATACCATGCGCGAGCGCATCAGTCGCTACCTGACCGAGCGCAGCCAGTTGTTCAGTGCGATTTCCCATGACTTGCGCACCCCCATCACCCGCCTGCGCCTGCGGGTCGAATTGCTTGAGGATGAACAACTGCAATTGAAATTCGGACGTGACCTCGACGAACTGGAGATGCTGGTCAAGGGCGCCCTGCAATGTGTGAAGGACACCGATATCCACGAGAATATCGAGCCGGTTGACCTCAACCAGGCCCTCGATACACTGGTCGAGTGCTACTTGTCTCCCAGTGGCAACGGTCTGGTGAGTCTTACCGGGCGGGCGCTCGGGACCTACCCTGGCAAGCCGTTGGCGCTGCGTCGGTGCATGGGCAACCTGATCGACAATGCCCTCAAGTACGGCGCACGGGCACACCTGCACATCGAGGATGATGACAGTGCGTTCGTCCTGCATGTCGACGACGAAGGCCCCGGTGTACCCGAACAGCGCCTGGAGCAGGTGTTCGAACCGCATTTTCGCTTGTCCGGCCAACAGCAGGGGTATGGCCTGGGCCTGGGCATCGCCCGCAATATCGCCCACAGCCACGGTGGCGAGGTGAGCCTGCAGAACCTGCGTGAAGGTGGCTTGCGGGTTACTTTGTTCTTGCCGCGAAATGCCGACTGATCGATAGCGAAGCCTGTTCCGGGCTGATCAGCAGCTCTGGCTCGCCGTTATCCGGCAGTTGGCAGTTGGCTGAGTCACGCAGGCCGCGCGCCTGGCCGATGGCCGCCTGGATACGATGTTCGCGCAAGCGGGCATTGGTCTGGCTGAAGTGCTGCTGCAGGGTCTTCATGGCCTGCTCGAAGGGCTCCTCGCAAATCGCCAGTTGTCGTTGGCGCTCACCCAGGGCCAGCCGCTTGGCCTGCTCCTCGCCATGACGCTCGACGCTGAAACTGCGGCTCAGATTGTAGCCATGGATGCGGGTGCTGGCGCGCCAGTAGCCGGTGCCATGGGTCTCGACCCTCATCACGCCCGGATGACCACTGGTGTTGTTGGGCAGCAGGCGCTGGCGAGTTTCATAAGTCAGTGCTGCGGGCATTTTCAGTACCAGCGCATTACGACACGACTCGGCCGCCAGTCGCGCGGGCTGCTCGCCGCCGTAATCCTCGAAGGCGAACACCTCGCTCAGCAACTGGCCGCCTCGTTGTACTTCCACCTTCCAGGCGTACTGCCGGTCTCCCTGGCGCAACGGGAAAATGCAGCATTGGCGAGCCAGGCGCGGATTGTCGTTGACCATGGTGGAGGGCTCCTCGGGCGTCGGCGTTCATGGGGCAGGTTACGGATGCCGGTTTGCGAGATTCGCCCAGGCAAAGTCGCGTTTCAACGTGGGAAAACGCTTTAGGGATGGCTCCTACGTTTAAAAGGGAAACGGCTTAGTCGGCATTTTTCTTACATTGGCTCATGAATGATGCGTGGCGGCGTGGTGTGCCAAGGGGGCGGGAATTGTCACTGGATGGTGACATTCTCCCCGGCCTTCGTTACCTGTCGTCGACCGATGGCTGGTTAGAATCCGCTGCATCACATGCGAGCGACCTGCTCCCGGGGCGTTCGTGAATAACAAGAAAGATGAATAGCATGACAAGCGACAGCCTTGAGTTTTCGTTCGGCAGTTGGTTGAACGCTCCGGCCCACAATGCCTGGTTGATGGATGAAGGACGGCGCCTGCTAGTGTTCGCCAAGGCCGCCAGGCTCGATGGCGGCTTCGGCAATCTCGACGGCCAGGGCCGCCTGCCGGCAGGCACCATGGCCGAAACCATGAATACCGCGCGCATGACCCATTGCTTTGCCATGGCCCACATCCAGGGCGTTCCCGGCTGCCTGCCGCTGGTCGAGCATGGTGTCGCGGCGCTTTGGGGGCCGTTGCGCGATGCGACCTTCGGCGGCTGGTACGCGGCGCCGGAACACCGTGACGGCAACAGCGGCAAGGCCGCCTACCTGCACGCCTTCGTCGCCCTTGCCGCCAGTTCGGCGGTGGTTGCCGGCAGCGAGGAAGCCCCAGGCCTGCTGGCCGAGGCGATTCGAGTGATCGACACGCATTTCTGGAGCGAGGAGGAGGGCGCGCTGCGCGAATCCTTCGCTCGGGACTGGAGCCAGGAGGAAGCCTATCGTGGTGCCAATAGCAACATGCACGGTACCGAGGCCTTCCTGGCCCTGGCCGATGTCACTGGAGACAGCCGCTGGCTGGATCGCGCACTGCGTATCGTCGAACGGCTGATCCACCAGCAGGCTGCGGATAACGGCTTTGCGGTCGTCGAGCATTTCGATCGGCAGTGGCAGGCCCAACGGGACTACAACCAGGACAACCCGGCAGACGGCTTCCGCCCCTACGGCACGACGCCGGGGCACGCCTTCGAATGGGCCAGGCTGCTGCTGCATCTCGAGGCAGCCCGCCAGGCAGCGGGGCTGGTCGCTCCAGCATGGCTGCTGGACGACGCCCGCGAGCTGTTCGCCAGCGCCTGTCGTCATGCCTGGGCCGCGGATGGCCGGCCGGGAGTGGTCTATACCCTTGATTGGGAAAACCGCCCGGTGGTCAGCGAGCGCCTGCACTGGGTGCACTGCGAGGCCAGCGCGACGGCTGCGGCCCTGCTGCGGCGTACGGGAGAGCAGCAGTACGAAACCTGGTACCGCCGCTTCTGGGATTTCAACGAGCTGCATTTCATCGACCGGCTGTATGGCAGCTGGCACCACGAACTGGATGACCACAACCGGCCCAGTGCGCGGATCTGGGGCGGAAAACCCGACCTCTATCACGCCTACCAGGCAGTCCTGTTACCCTGCCTGCCGCTGGCGCCGAGCCTGGCAAGCGCTCTGGCCCGGTACTTTGCTGGCAGTTCAGTGGTCTGAATTCCTGTGTTCATTCCATGTAACCATGCGGTGACATTTGCGCGTCCCTTCGTTACCTGCGAAGGCTTTCGCCTTTACTAGAATCCGTTGCAGCGCAAGCACCAGACTTGCATGCATAACAACAAGAAAGGTACTTCAGATGAATTCGATTTCTCGCCTCGCCGCAGTGATTTCCCTCGCCTCGTTGTTTCCTCTCAGTGCATTGGCTGCCGACTCCAAGGGGAGTGTGGAAGTGGTTCACTGGTGGACGTCCGGTGGTGAAAAAGCGGCTGTCGATGTGCTCAAGGCCCAGGTTGAAAAGGATGGTTTCACCTGGAAGGACGGCGCTGTCGCCGGCGGTGGCGGTGCCACGGCCATGACCGTGCTGAAAAGCCGTGCCGTAGCCGGCAACCCACCTGGCGTCGCCCAGATCAAGGGCCCCGATATCCAGGAATGGGCCTCCACCGGGCTGCTCGACACCGACGTTCTCAAGGACGTTGCCAAGGAAGAGAAGTGGGACAGCCTGCTCGACAAGAAAGTCTCCGATACCGTCAAGTACGAAGGCGACTACGTGGCTGTGCCGGTCAATATCCACCGCGTCAACTGGCTGTGGATCAACCCCGAGGTGTTCAAGAAGGCCGGCATCGAAAAAGCGCCGACCACGCTCCAGGAATTCTACGCCGCCGGCGACAAGCTCAAGGCCGCGGGTTTCATCCCACTCGCCCACGGTGGCCAGCCTTGGCAGGACAGCACCGTATTCGAAGCGGTGGTGCTCTCGGTGATGGGGGCCGACGGCTACAAGAAAGCCCTGGTCGACCTGGACAATGCCGCCCTGACCGGTCCTGAAATGGTCAAGGCCCTGACCGAACTGAAGAAAGTCGCGACCTACATGGACGTCGACGGCAAGGGCCAGGACTGGAACCTGGAAGCAGCCAAGGTCATCAACGGCAAGGCCGGCATGCAGATCATGGGTGACTGGGCCAAGAGCGAGTGGACCGCGGCCAAGAAAGTCGCTGGCAAGGACTACCAGTGCGTAGCCTTCCCGGGCACCGACAAGGCCTTCACCTACAACATCGACTCCCTGGCAGTGTTCAAGCAGAAGGACAAGGGTACCGCGGCTGGTCAGCAGGACATCGCCAAGGTGGTGCTGGGCGAGAACTTCCAGAAGGTCTTCAGCATCAACAAGGGTTCGATCCCGGTGCGTAACGACATGCTCGCCGACATGGGCAAGTATGGCTTCGACTCCTGCGCGCAGACCGCGGCCAAGGACTTCCTCGCCGATGCCAAGACCGGTGGCCTGCAGCCGAGCATGGCGCACAACATGGCGACCACGCTGGCGGTGCAGGGCGCGTTCTTCGATGTGGTGACCAACTACATCAACGACCCGAAAGCCGATCCGGCCGACGCGGCGAAGAAGCTCGGCGCGGCGGTCAAGTCCGCCAAGTAAACCCTCGACCTGCAACCCCGCTCCTGTAGGAGCAGGGCTTGCCCGCGAAGGCGGTACATCAGCCGACCCATTCGTTGACTGACACACCGCCTTCGCGGGCAAGCCCAGCTCCTACAGGGGGCGGTGTAGTTCCTTTTTCCTGTACTGGATTTTCCCATGAGCTCTGTTGCTGCGTTCAGCAAGGCCTCGCCGTTCGATTTCCTGCAGCGCTGGCTACCCAAGCTCGTGCTGGCACCCAGCATGTTCGTCGTGCTGGTGGGCTTCTACGGCTACATCCTGTGGACGTTCATCCTGTCGTTCACCAACTCGACATTCCTGCCCACCTACAAATGGGTCGGCCTGGCGCAATACGCGCGGCTGTTCGATAACGACCGCTGGTGGGTGGCGAGCAAGAACCTGGCGGTGTTCGGTGGCCTGTTCATCGGCATCACCCTGGTCATCGGGGTGATGCTGGCGGTCTTCCTCGACCAGCGCATCCGCCGCGAAGGTTTCATCCGCACCATCTACCTGTACCCGATGGCGCTGTCGATGATCGTCACCGGTACTGCCTGGAAATGGCTGCTCAATCCGGGCATGGGCCTGGACAAGCTGCTGCGCGACTGGGGCTGGGAAGGCTTTCGCCTGGACTGGCTGATCGACCCTGACCGCGTCGTCTACTGCCTGGTGATCGCCGCGGTCTGGCAGGCCTCGGGTTTCATCATGGCGATGTTCCTCGCCGGCCTGCGTGGCGTCGACCAGTCGATCATCCGTGCCGCGCAGATCGATGGCGCGAGCATGCCGAAGATCTACTGGAAAGTGGTGCTGCCGAGCCTGCGCCCGGTGTTCTTCAGTGCGGTGATGATCCTCGCGCACATCGCGATCAAGAGCTTCGACCTGGTAGCGGCGATGACTGCGGGCGGCCCTGGCTACTCGTCCGACCTGCCGGCGATGTTCATGTATTCCTTCACCTTCAGTCGCGGCCAGATGGGCATGGGCTCGGCCAGTGCGATCCTGATGCTCGGTGCGATTCTCGCGATCATCGTGCCTTACCTGTACTCCGAGCTGAGGACCAAGCGTCATGACTAGTCTCGCCGACAAACCTTCCATCAGCCTGAGCCGTATCGCCATCCACACGGTACTGTTCATCGCCGTGCTGCTGTACCTGGTGCCTCTGGTGGTGATGCTGTTGACCAGCTTCAAGTCGCCGGAAGACATCAGCACCGGCAACCTGCTGAGCTGGCCGACGATCTTCACCGACATCGGCTGGATCAAGGCCTGGGCCACGGTCAACGGCTACTTCTGGAACTCGATCAAGATCACCGTTCCGGCGGTGCTGATCTCCACCGCCATCGGTGCGCTGAACGGCTACGTGCTGTCGATGTGGCGTTTTCGCGGTTCGCAGCTGTTCTTCGGCCTGCTGCTGTTCGGCTGCTTCCTGCCGTTCCAGACCGTGTTGCTGCCGGCCTCGTTCACCCTCGGCAAGATGGGCCTGGCCAGTACCACCACCGGCCTGGTGTTCGTCCACGTGGTCTACGGCCTGGCCTTCACCACGCTGTTCTTCCGCAACTACTACGTGAGCATTCCCGACGCACTGGTCAAGGCGGCACGCCTGGATGGCGCGGGCTTCTTCACCATCTTCCGGCGGATCATCCTGCCGATGTCGACCCCGATCATCATGGTCTGCCTGATCTGGCAGTTCACCCAGATCTGGAACGACTTCCTGTTCGGCGTGGTGTTCTCCAGCGGTGACTCGCAACCGATCACCGTGGCCTTGAACAACCTGGTCAACACCAGCACCGGGGTCAAGGAATACAACGTGGACATGGCGGCGGCGATGATCGCCGGGCTGCCGACACTGCTGGTCTATGTGGTCGCAGGCAAGTATTTCGTGCGCGGGCTGACGGCCGGCGCAGTCAAGGGGTAATCATGGCAACGCTCGAACTTCGCAATGTAAACAAGACCTATGGCGCCGGCCTGCCGGACACCCTGAAGAACATCGAACTGTCGATCAAGGACGGCGAGTTCCTGATCCTGGTCGGACCTTCGGGCTGCGGCAAGTCGACCCTGATGAACTGCATCGCCGGTCTGGAGAGCATCACCGGCGGTGCGATCATGATCGGCGACCAGGACGTCAGCGGCATGAGCCCCAAGGATCGCGACATCGCCATGGTGTTCCAGTCCTACGCGCTGTACCCGACCATGAGCGTGCGCGAGAACATCGAGTTCGGCCTGAAGATCCGCAAGATGAGCCAGTCGGCCATCGATGAGGAAGTGGCCCGCGTGGCCAAGCTGCTACAGATCGAACACCTGCTCAACCGCAAGCCGGGCCAGCTCTCCGGCGGTCAGCAACAGCGCGTGGCGATGGGCCGGGCGCTGGCGCGACGGCCAAAGATCTACCTGTTCGACGAGCCGCTGTCGAACCTCGACGCCAAGCTGCGGGTCGAGATGCGCACCGAAATGAAACTGATGCACCAGCGCCTGAAGACCACCACCGTCTACGTCACCCACGACCAGATCGAGGCGATGACCCTGGGCGACAAGGTGGCGGTGATGAAGGACGGCATCATCCAGCAGTTCGGCACGCCGAAGCAGATCTACAACGATCCGGCCAACCAGTTCGTCGCCAGCTTCATCGGTTCGCCGCCGATGAACTTCATCCCGCTGCGCCTGCAGCGCAAGGATGGCCGCCTGGTGGCGCTGCTCGACAGCGGCCAGGCGCGCTGCGAGCTGCCGCTGAACACCAGCGATGCTGGCCTCGAAGACCGTGAAGTGGTACTGGGCCTGCGTCCCGAGCAGATCTTGCTGGCGTCCGGCGATGCCGGTCTGCCGAGCATTCGCGCCGAGGTGCAGGTGACTGAGCCGACCGGCCCGGACACCCTGGTTTTCGTCACGCTCAACGACAGCAAGGTCTGCTGCCGCCTGGCGCCGGATGTGGCGCCGCAGGTCGGCGAGACCCTGACCCTGCAATTCGATCCGGCCAAGGTGTTGCTGTTCGACGCCGCGACCGGCGAACGCCTCGGCCGGATAGGGCAGCCCCAATCCCAAGCACATGGCGACAACGTGGCGCAATTCAAGGGCCGCTGAACTCAGGACGGGCGGCTTGCCGCCCGTCGCAATCGATGTAAACCACGTTCAATAAAAACTGTTAATAAAAATAAAGACGAGGATGTAGGGATGAAAAAGAGCACCACCAACACACGCCTGATCTGCCAATTGTCAGCGGCTGCGGCCTTGGTCATGGCCGGCCATGCCATGGCGGACGACGCGTTCAGCGCCGACTCCAAATGGATGACCGGCGACTGGGGCGGCGAGCGGACCCGACTCATCGAGCAAGGTATCGACATCAAGGCCGACTATGTCGGTGAAGTCGGTGGCAACCTGCACGGTGGCTACAACGACGACAAGACCGCACGCTACGCCGACCAGTTCGGCCTGGGTGTGGCACTGGACCTGCAAAAACTGTGGGGCTGGGATAACACCCAGGCCAAGATCCAGTTGACCAACCGTAACGGCTACAACATTTCCAACGACCGCGTCGGCGATCCGCGTGCCGGCACCTTGAGCTCTTCCCAGGAAGTCTATGGTCGCGGCCATATGGTGCGCCTGACCCAATTGTGGATCCAGCACCAGTTCCTCGACGGCAAGCTGGACGTCAAGGCCGGTTACTTCGGTGAAGGCGAAGACTTCAACACCTTCCCCTGCGAATTCCAGAACCTGGCGTTCTGCGGCTCCCAAGTGGGCAACTGGGCGACCGGCATCTGGTATAACTGGCCAGTCAGCCAGGCAGCCCTGCGCGTGAAGTACCACATCACCCCCGAGCTGTATGCGCAGATTGGTGCGTACAACCAGAACCCATCGCAGCTGGAGCACGGCAACGGCTTCAAGCTCAGCGGCAGCGGCACCAAGGGTACCGTGCTGCCGGTCGAGCTGGTCTGGTCGCCGAAGGTCAACAACCTGCCTGGCGAATACCGTGTTGGCTACTACAAGAGCACCGCGCCGGCCAACGACGTGCGTGAGGACGTCAACGGTGGCGACGCCGCGACGACTGGCGATGCCTATCGCGTTCACGATAGCAAGCACGGCTACTGGTTCGTTGCCCAGCAGCAACTCACCAGCCACAACGGCGATGCCTCGCGCGGCTTGAACATTGCAGCCAACGCGACCTTCCACGACAAGGACACCAACGTCGTCGACAACTACCAGTCGCTGATGCTGGTGTACAAGGGGCCGTTCGATGCACGTCCCAAGGATGACATCGGTATCGGTTTCGCCCGTATCCATGTCAACGACGACGTGAAGAAAAACGCTGAGCTGGCCAACGCCGCCATTGGTGTCAGCGACTACGACAACCCGCTGTACTCGCCACTGCGCAACACCGAGTACAACTACGAACTCAACTACGGCATTCATGTCACCAACTGGCTGACCGTGCGTCCGAACCTGCAATACATCACCCATCCGGGTGGCGTGGACCAGGTCGACAACGCCCTGGTGGCCGGCCTGAAAATTCAGTCGGTCTTCTAAGCCTCGGCTGATAAGCTCTCTCTCAATGTGCGCATCTTGCGGATGGTCCACTCGACCGTCCGCTTTTTTTTGCGCATGAGGACGCGTTTGGCTTCACGACGACAGAGATTCCAGGATTCGCGGCACATGCACGAGCAACCGCTACAACGTTTCTTCAAATCCCGGCGCGAGCAGCCGGTGTTCCAGTGGGAGCGCTTTCAGCAGCGCGAGGTGCTGGTGATTGATCATCCGCTGTGCCAGGCGGTGTTCAGCCGCCAGGGCGCGCAGTTGTTGCATTTCCAGCCTCGGGGGCAGAAACCCTGGCTGTGGTGTGCGGCGAAGTGGCCGCAGGTCGGCGCGATTCGCGGCGGCGTACCGGTATGCTGGCCGTGGTATGGCCGTCATCCAAGCGAAAATGCCTGGCCGTCCCATGGTTGGGCGCGGCTGATCGACTGGAAACTGCTGGAGAGCAGTTCCGACGAGGAGGGCGTCAGCCTGCACTGGCGCCTGCAATTGTGCGATTGGCAGGTCGACCTGCACGCGCGCCTCGGCGAGAGCATGGATTTACGCCTGAGCACCGAGCACCAGGACAGTGAACCTTGCCAGTTGAGTCATGCCTTGCACGCCTATTGGCGTATTGGTGACGTCGGCGAGGTAGCGCTGTCTGGACTCGATGGTGCACAGGGTTACGACCAGTTGAATCGCCAGGTTTGCCAGCAGCAGGGGGAGTTGCGGGTCGAGGGCGGATGCCAGCGGGTATTCCAGCATGAGGGCGAACTGCACCTCAAGGATCACGCTTGGCAACGCGAGTTGTGCATCGATACCGGCGACAGCGCCGACACCGTGGTCTGGCATCCGGGGCCGCGACCGCTACTCGGCGTGAGCTGGAGCGAGGTGATGGGCTTCGTCTGTGTCGAAGCGGCGAGTGGCGGTACCGACAGCCTGTGCCTGGCTCCAGGGGAGCAGGCGCACCTGAGCTTGCAGGCACGTGCGCAGGCCTGATTGTGGCAGCAGGCTGGTGTGTGGCTGCGGGCTTGTGTGGCGAGCGGGCTTGCCCGCGCTGGGCTGCAAAGCAGCCCTAAAACCGGCTACCACGATCCAGCAGACACAACGAGTGGCCTGAACTTGCGACTGCTTCGCAGTCGAGCGCGGGCAAGCCCGCTCGCCACCCAAGCCCGTTTGCCACAACAGGCCCGCTTGTCACAATGAGCTGATCCGGGGAGCAACCGCCGCGCTGTCAGTCGTACTCGTCGCCAACCGGGTAACGGCTGGCGTTGAGGCTTTCCTTGATCTTGCGCAAGTGTGGCTGGAAGTCTACGCCGCGGCGCAGGGTCATGCCGGTGGCCAACACGTCGAGCACGGTCAGCTGGACGATTCGCGAGGTCATCGGCATGTAGATGTCGGTGTCCTCCGGCAACGGAATGTTCAGGCTCAGGGTGCTGGCCTTGGCCAGTGGCGAGCCGGCCGCGGTCAGGCCCAGAACGGAGGCGCCGTTGGCCCTGGCGATGCGCGCCACTTCCACCAGCTCCCGGGTGCGACCGGTGTAGGAAATGATCACGAACAGCTCGCCGGTGTGGGCCACCGAGGCGATCATCCGTTGCATCAGCACATCGGCGTGGGCCGTGACCGAAATATTGAAGCGGAAGAACTTGTGCAGGGCGTCCATGGCCACGGGCGCGGATGCGCCGAGGCCGAAGAAATGGATCTGCCGGGCCTGGGTCAGGAGGTCGACGGCGCGATTGACCAGGTCCGGGTCCAGCACCTTGCAGACGCTGTCCAGGGACGCGATGGCGCTGGCGAAGATCTTCTGCGTATAGGCTTCGGAGTCATCATCGGCTTCCACCGCCCGGCTGACATAGGCCGCACCGCTGGCCAGGCTCTGGGCCAGTTGCAGCTTGAGTTCCGGGTAGCCGCTGACGTCGAACGAACGACAGAAACGGTTGACCGTCGGTTCGCTGACCGAGGCCGCCTGGGCGAGGGCGGCGATGCTGTAGCGGGTCGCCTGCTGTGGGTTGAGCAGGATGACTTCGGCGACTTTGCGCTCGGCCTTGTTCAGGTCTTCGAGGCGATTCTGGATCTGTTCCAGCAGGTTTCGCACGCGTTCCATGTTGGTGTTCCTTGGTTCTGCGATGCATGGGAAAGCGTGCCTTGGCAGCTCTCGGCGGTGGCCTATCCTACTGATGGTGCTTGTGGACCACCACTCGCAATCGTGATTTTGAAGAAATGTTGTAGTTATTACTACATTTTTTCCTTGAGTGATGCCTCGAAAAAAGGTATTTATCGTTTAACTTGATAAAAGAACAAACATCATGCCTTCGATAACGGTTGAACCGTGCACTTTTGCCTTGTTCGGCGCCCTTGGCGACCTCGCGCTGCGCAAGCTGTTTCCTGCCTTGTATCACCTCGATGGCGCCGGCCTGCTGCACGAGGACACGCGGATTCTCGCCCTGGCCCGTGAGCCGGGCAGCGTCGACGAGCACCTGGCGACCATCGCCAGCGATTTGCGCGAGTTCGTCGAGGCGAAGGAAATCGACGAAACGGTGGTCGAGCGTTTCCTCGGTCGCCTGAGCTACCTGCATGTAGACTTCCTCAAGGCCGACGACTACGTGGCCCTGGCCGATACCGTCGGTTCCAACGAACAACTGATCGCCTATTTCGCCACGCCCGCCGCGGTGTACGGCGCGATCTGCGAGAACCTGGCGAAGGTCGGCCTGGCCGAGAACACCCGGGTGGTACTGGAAAAACCGATCGGTTCGGACCTGGAGTCGTCGCGCAAGGTCAACGACGCAGTGGCGCAGTACTTCCCCGAGAACCGCACCTATCGCATCGACCACTACCTGGGCAAGGAAACGGTGCAGAACCTGATCGCCCTGCGTTTCGCCAACAGCCTGTTCGAGACCCAGTGGAACCAGCACTACATCTCCCACGTGGAAATCACCGTTGCCGAGAAGGTGGGCATCGAAGGCCGCTGGGGCTACTTCGACAAGGCCGGCCAACTGCGCGACATGATCCAGAACCACCTGCTGCAGCTGCTGTGCCTGATTGCCATGGACCCGCCGGCCGACCTGTCCGCCGACAGCATCCGTGACGAGAAGGTCAAGGTGCTCAAGGCCCTGGCGCCGATCAGCCCGGAAGGCCTGACCAACCAGGTGGTGCGCGGCCAGTACATCGCCGGACACAGTGACGGTCGGTCCGTGCCGGGCTACCTGGAAGAAGAGAACTCCAACACCCAGAGCGACACCGAGACCTTCGTTGCCCTGCGTGCCGACATCCGCAACTGGCGCTGGGCCGGCGTGCCGTTCTACCTGCGTACCGGCAAGCGCATGGCGCAGAAGCTGTCGCAGATCGTCATCCACTTCAAGGAACCGTCGCACTACATCTTCGCCCCCGAGCAGCGCCTGCAGATCAGCAACAAGCTGATCATCCGCCTGCAGCCGGACGAAGGCATTTCCCTGCGGGTGATGACCAAGGACCAGGGCCTGGACAAGGGCATGCAACTGCGCAGTGGCCCCTTGCAGTTGAATTTCTCCGACACCTACCACAGTGCCCGGATTCCCGATGCCTACGAGCGTCTGCTGCTGGAAGTGATGCATGGCAACCAGAACCTGTTTGTCCGTAAAGATGAAATCGAAGCCGCGTGGAAGTGGTGCGACCAGTTGATCGCCGGCTGGAAAAAGTCTGGTGATGCGCCCAAGCCGTACGCGGCCGGGTCCTGGGGGCCGATGAGCTCCATTGCACTGATCACGCGGGATGGGAGGTCGTGGTATGGCGATATCTGAATTGAAACTGCCCGAGGGCGTGACCGGGCACGAGTTCCGTACACCGGTGCTGTTGGCCGAGGGCCAGGCCGTGGCGGTCGCGCAACAGTTGCGCACGGCCATTGCCGAGCGTGGCGTGGCGACTCTGGTGGTCTCCGGCGGGCGCAGCCCGGTGGCGTTCTTCCAGAATCTGGCCAGGCAGGACCTGGACTGGAGCAAGGTAGTGGTCAGCCTGGCTGACGAGCGCTGGGTGCCGGTCGAGCATGCCGACAGCAATGCCGGGCTGCTCAAGCGCTACCTGTTGCAGGGTGCGGCGGCCAAGGCGCGTTTCATCGGCCTTTACAACGCCGCGGCGAACCTGGACGAAGCGGCGCAGCAGGCCGACCAGTTCCTCGCCGAATTGCCGGCCATCGACGTGCTGGTGCTGGGCATGGGGGACGACGGACACACCGCGTCGCTGTTCCCGGACAGCCCGAACCTGCAGGCCGCCTTGCAGGTGGACGGCAGCCGGCGAATCTGGCCGATGCTGGCACCGACCGTGCCGCACCAGCGGCTGACCATGAGCCGGGCGCTGCTGGCTTCGGCGAGTTTTACCGTATTGGCGATTTCCGGTCAGTCGAAGCTGACCACCCTGAATGCCGCGTTGGCGGGCGATGACCTCGCTGCCATGCCGGTTCGTGCGTTTCTGCAACAACCCCCCCTAGAGATTTACTGGTGCCCATGAGCCAAGGATCAGCCGCTATGACAAAAAATGCCCCGACCGTCTCCATGGCAGACAAGGTCGCCCTGATCGATGAGTTGTGCACCCGCGCACGGATCCTGCCGGTCATCACCATTGCCCGCGAACAGGACGTGCTGCCGCTGGCCGATGCGCTGGCGGCCGGTGGCCTCACCGCGCTGGAAGTGACCCTGCGTTCGCAGTATGGCCTCAAGGCCATCGAGATTCTGCGTGAGCAGCGTCCGGAACTGGTGACCGGTGCCGGTACCGTGCTCGATCGGCAGATGCTGGCGGCGGCGGAGGCGGCGGGCTCGCAGTTCATCGTCACCCCGGGCATTACCCGTGACCTGCTGGAGGCGAGTGTCGACAGCCCGGTTCCCTTGCTGCCGGGTATCAGCAGCGCCTCGGGGATCATGGAGGGCTACGCCCTCGGCTATCGCCGCTTCAAGCTGTTCCCGGCGGAAGTCAGCGGCGGCGTGGCGGCGATCAAGGCCCTGGGCGGGCCGTTTGGCGAAGTGAAATTCTGCCCGACCGGTGGTGTCGGCCCTGGCAACATCAAGAGCTACATGGCGCTGAAAAACGTCATGTGCGTGGGTGGCAGTTGGATGCTTGATCCGGAGTGGATCAAGAACGGCGACTGGGGCCGCATCCAGGAGTGCACGGCCGAGGCGTTGGCCTTGCTGGACTGATCCACCCTTACCGAATTCGTTGTGTGTTCTACGGCTTTACGGTGCGCTTGGTCGGCGCACCGTTTTTTTTTGCCCGGAGAAAGTGGAAGTCTCTTCGCGGATAAATCCTGCTCCTGCAGTCTTGAACCGCTCACAAACTCTGTGGGCGGTGCCGAACCCTGTGGGAGCTGGATTTATCCGCGAACAGGTTTCACCCCGAATCCGGATTCAAGCTCCCAGCTCGGCCAGCGCCTTGATCAGTTGGCCAATCTCCTGCACCGAGGTGGTAAACCCCGGTGTAACCCGGATGCACGGTCCGCAAGCCGAACCACTGCGGGTCACGGTGAACAGGTCGTACTCCTTGAGCAGTCGCTCGACCATCGCCTGCTGGTCGGCCTCGCGAGTGAAGCGCAGCGAAGTGATCGCACCGTACAGCCGCGGATCGTCCGGGGTCACCACCTCGATTCCGGGCATCTTGCGTGCTTCACTCACCCACAGGTCCCGCAGGTAGTTCAAGCGTGCGCCCTTGACTGTCGCGCCACCGATCTCCCGATGCTCGGCGAACACTGTCGGCAAGGTCATCAGCGCCGGAATGTTCGGTGTGCTGTGGGGCGTGCGCGAGCGTATGTCGTCGAGTGGAAAGTGCTGCTCGCCCATGTCAGGGTCGATGTCGGCCAGGCGCTCGGGCGCGATGTAGGTCACTCCCAGGCTCAGCGGCGCGCCGATCCATTTCTGCAGGTTGAAACCGGCGAACGCGACGCCCAGTTCCCGCAGGTCGAAGTCGAGTTGGCCGAGGGCGTGGGCGCCATCGAGAATCACTTCGACCCCATGCTCGGCGGCCGCCTCGACGATGGCCTGTACGGGCATCACCAGCCCGGTGCGATGGGTGACATGGGTCAGCGCCATCAGTTTCAGGCGTGGATGGTGTACGAACGCCTCGCGATAGCTCGCCAGCAAGGATTCGAAACTGGCCGGGTGCACGTGCTCGATACGAACCACCTGCACGCCGCGATAACGCTCCAAACAGTTCAGCGCGCCCTTGACCGTCTCGTACTCCAGGTCGCTGTAGAGTACCTGGTCGCCCGGTTGCAGCCGGTTGTAGTTGCGGATCAGTGTTTGCAGGGAGGCGGTGGCGTTCTGGCTGAAGGTGATCGCCTGGTCGCTCACCCCCATGAGGTCGGCCAGGTCGGTGCGAATGTCGACGATGCCGGTCTGGTCGAAATGTCGGCGGACATGCACCGAGTTGCTGCGGTTGATGAAGTCGATGTTGCGCTGGTACTCCTCGCGCACCCGGCGGGTCATGCGGCCGAAATAGCCGTTTTCCAGGTTGATCGGGCCGGGCTCGACTTCGTAGCGTTGGGCCACGGCTTGCCAGAAATGTTCGTCACGGACGTTGTTTTCAGTGCCAGGCATACGGGCCTTTCCTTGGTGCGCAGGGTTTCAGTGACGGGGCTTGGGTTTGCCGTGCTTGGCGCGTAGCGGATCGAGCAGGTCGGAAAGACCGTTGTGGTCGATCTCGTGCATCAATGCCAGCAGGCCGCCGAGTTCACCGTGAGGGAAGCCTTGGCGGGCGAACCAGTTCAGGTACGGTCCCGGCAGGTCGGCGAGAATCCGCCCCTGGTATTTACCGAAAGGCATTTCGCGAGTGACCAGCAGTTCGAGTTTCTCGGGATTCATGCAGCACGTGCCTCAAGTGTTCAAGCAAGGGGAAAATAACGGCATTCTGCATGCAGGCCAATTGACAGATCATGCAAATAACCGTGATACAGATTTTTGTTTTTTTATTAAGTCATTGAAAATAAAGACAAAAATTTTAAGCTAAAGGCTGGCATGGCGGGTGCAATGTACTACTCAACTTCCACCACCAGAAGGAATTGAGTCATGACCGATGTTAATAAAGAAGCCGTTTCGATCCTCAACGACCTGATCGAAGTCAGCAAGGACGGCCAGGAAGGCTTCAAGACCTGTGCCGAAGACATCAAGCATCCTGAGTTGAAGGCGCTGTTCGCCAAGCGCTCCAGCGAGTGTGCCGCCGCGGCTGCAGAACTGCAGGCCGAAGTGCGCAAGCTCGGTGGCGATCCCGAGACCTCCACCAGCGTATCCGGTGACTTGCATCGTCGTTGGGTCGATGTGAAAGCACTGTTCACCGGCAAGGGCGAAGAAGCGGTACTCAATGAGGCCGAGCGTGGTGAAGACCATGCCAAGAAAGCCTACCGCGAGGCGCTGGAAAAGTTGGCCAAGCACAACATGCTGGGCCTGCGTGATCTGGTCGATCGCCAGTACCAGGGCGTGCTGCGCAACCATGACCAGGTCAAGGCGCTGCGCAACATCGCTCGCGCGAGCTGAGTATCGGGTTGAACAAAAAACGCCGGCTTGCCGGCGTTTTTTCATGGGGAGCGTACGTGGCCAGGGCTCGTCCGAACGCCGAGAATGGCTCAGACGCCGCCGATGGTGATCGGTGGCGGGCTGGTCAGGGTCACGGTCTGCTGCTTGCGTGGCGCCAGGATTTCCGCCTCGCCATCCACGACCAGCTCATCGCGCTGGTTGAACACGCGTGTGGCGATACGCACGCGGAACTTCGGCAGCTTTTCGAGGATTTCCAGGCGTACGGTCAGGGTGTCACCGATTTTCACCGGTTTCTGGAAGCTCATCTGCTGGCCCAGGTAGATGGTGCCCGGCCCAGGCAACTCGCAGGCGACCGCCGCGCTGATCAGTGCGCCGCTGAACATGCCGTGGGCGATACGTTCCTTGAACATGCTCGCGGCGGCGAACTCGGCGTCCAGGTGCACCGGGTTGTGGTCGCCGGACATCGCGGCGAACAGCTGGATGTCGCGCTCTTCCACGGTCTTGCTGTAGTTGGCGGTCTGGCCGACTTCGAGTGCTTCGTAAGGGGTGTTGGTCACCTGGGTCATCTGATACCTGTCCTGTGAAGATATTTTTAAAATCAAACTGCTGATTTTAAACGATAGAAATTATTCGGCGTGCACCGGCCGACGATGCGAGAGGGTCTGTTCCAGCCACTGCAGCAGGTCATTGGTCACCTCATCGCGGTTGGTTTCATTGAAGAGTTCATGCCGCGCCTGAGGGTAGACGCTCAATTGCAGGTTCTGGCTACCTGCATTGCGCAATGCGTCAGCCAGATCCTGCAAACGCTTGCCTTCGCTGACCGGGTCATGCTCGCCACCCATCACCAGCAACGGCAGGCCGGGGTCGATCTGCGCCAGGTTGCTGGCCTTGCTGATCTGCTGCAGGCCGCCGAGCATGTCGATCCACATCTGGTTGGTGCAACGGAAGCCGCAGAGCGGGTCAGCGACGTATTTGTCGACCTCCATCGGATCGCGACTGAGCCAGTCGAACGCCGTGCGGTTGGGCTTGAAGGTCTTGTTGAACGAGCCGAACGACAGCCAGTCGATCAGTGCGCTACGGCCGGTCGGGCCCTGGCGCCAGCGTTCGAATCGGGCAATGGCACGGGCGGCGCGGTAGAGCGCCACGGGCTGGAAGTTCGAGCCGCTGAGTACTGCGCCCTGCAGGCTGGCGCTGTGATGCAGCAGGTAGGCCTGGGCGATATAGCTGCCCATGCTGTGGCCGAGCAGGATGATCGGCTTGCCCGGATGCTCTTCGCCAATGTGCTGGTTGAGGCTCGCCAGGTCGCTGACCACGGTGCTCCAGCCGTCCTGGTCGGCGTAGTGGCCGAGCACCGCGTGTTCGGCGGTCTTGCCATGCCCGCGCTGGTCGGGGGCATACAACCCGTACCCGGCCTCGCACAACGCCTTGGCCAGACGGGCATAACGCCCGCTGTGCTCGGCCATCCCATGGGACAGCATCACCAGCGCCACGGGCTCGCCCTGCGGCAACCAGCGATTGACGTAAAGGCGGCTGTGGTCACTCACGCTCAGCCAGAAAGTGTCATGGATCATGGCGATTCCCTTGCAGGACGATACGGGACAGCTGATGGAACAGGCAGTTGCCCCATTGTATAGCGCATCCTCGCCCAGGAAGCAGGCCAAGCTGCACATTGGCAGCAAGATTCATGATGTTAATGAGTGTGTCCCGCATATTTGCCTGATTCACCATTGCTGCTACCGTCCGCTGAGCAGCGCTTTTTCGCCTTGGCGAAGCGGCTCCGGATAGGCTCAGGCAAGAGGACAAGAACAATGCAACCTGATTTCTGGAATGACAAACGCCCGGCCGGCGTACCCGTGGACATCGAGATCGGTGCCTACAAGTCGGTCATCGAGGTTTTCGAGCGTTCCTGCAAGAAATTCGCCGATCGCCCGGCTTTCAGCAGCATGGGCGTGACCCTGACCTACGCTGAGCTGGAGCGCTACAGCGCAGCCTTCGCCGGCTACCTGCAAGCCAACACCGACCTGCGTCCGGGCGAGCGCATCGCGGTCCAGTTGCCCAACGTGCTGCATTATCCGATCGCCGTGTTCGGTGCCATGCGCGCCGGGCTGATCGTGGTCAACACCAACCCGCTGTACACCGTTCGCGAGATGCGCCATCAGTTCAAGGACTCCGGCGCCAGGGCGCTGGTCTACCTGAACCTGTTCGGCTCGCGGGTCGAGGAGGTGTTGCCCGACACCGGGATCGAGTTCCTGATCGAAGCGAAGATGGGCGACCTGATGTCGCCGGCCAAGGGCTGGCTGACCAACCTGGTGGTCGACAAGGTGAAGAAGCTCGTGCCGCCCTACCGGTTGCCCCAGGCGATTTCGTTCAAGAGTGCCTTGCACATGGGCCGCGGCCAGGGCATCCAGCCACAGCAGGCCGGTCTCGACGACATCGCGGTGCTGCAGTACACCGGTGGCACCACCGGCCTGGCCAAGGGCGCGATGCTGACCCACGGCAACCTGGTGGCGAACATGCAGCAGGCGCGGGCCTGCATGTCCCAGACGGGAGCCGATGGTCATCCGTTGCTCAAGGAAGGCCAGGAGGTGATCATCGCGCCGCTGCCGCTGTACCACATCTATGCATTCACCGCGCATTGCATGTGCATGATGGTCACCGGCAATCACAACGTGCTGATCGGCAATCCACGGGACATCGGCGGTTTCATCAAGGAGCTGAAGAAGTGGCGCTTCTCCGCGTTGCTGGGGCTCAACACCCTGTTCGTCGCGCTGATGGAGCATCCGGAGTTCAAGCACCTGGACTTCTCCGCCCTCAAGCTGACCAACTCCGGCGGCACCGCGCTGGTCCGGGCCACGGCCGATCGCTGGCAGAAATCCACGGGCTGTCGCATCACCGAGGGCTACGGGCTGACCGAGACCTCGCCGGTTGCCTGCACCAACCCCTATGGTGACCTCGGGCGCCTGGGCACGGTCGGCCTGCCGATACCGGGCACCACCTTGAAAGTCATCGACGACAACGGCGTCGAGCAGCCGCTGGGGCAGCCGGGCGAGTTGTGCATCAAGGGGCCGCAGGTGATGAAGGGCTACTGGCAGCAACCGCAGGCGACGGCCGAGGTGCTGGACGGCGAGGGCTGGTTCAAGACCGGCGACATCGCGGTGATCGACCCGGATGGCTTCGTGCGCATCGTCGACCGCAAGAAGGACATGATCATCGTCTCCGGTTTCAACGTGTACCCCAATGAAATCGAAGACGTCGTGATGGCCCACCCGAAAGTCGCCAACTGCGCGGTGATCGGCGTGCCGGACGAGCGTTCCGGCGAAGCGGTGAAGCTGTTCGTGGTGGCGCGGGAGGCGGGCGTCAGCGTCGAGGAACTCAAGGCCTACTGCAAGGAGAATTTCACCGCCTACAAGGTACCCAAGCATATCGTGCTGCGTGATTCGTTGCCGATGACGCCGGTGGGAAAGATTCTGCGGCGGGAGTTGCGTGATATCGCCTAGCGGGGAATAGCGGCGGTCTTTCGCGCCTATTCGCGGGCAAGCTCTGCTCCTACAGTTCGGTGTCGTCGTATCAACAAGACGTACGACACAGAACTGTAGGAGCAGGGCTTGCCCGCGAGGCTTTTGAGGCCTGAAAACCCCGTGCTAGAGCGAAAAATCGCGCAAGTAGAACTTTTGCTCTAAAATGACCGATTAGTATTCTTGAGTCATGTTTATGACTGTAGGGGCCGTGTTTGGCTCTAGTCGACCCTCGGCAAAGCTGCTACTCTCGGCGCGCTTTGTGACTTCTCGGCGTAGGTTAAAGCCAGATCACCCAATAACAAACACAGACAAATAATAATCGCATCAAATGCGGTGCTGAATTCGCGTTGCTGAGGAGTGGGCTTCCATGATCGAAGACTTTTGGAAGGATAAGTACCCAACTGGGATTGCTGCCGAAATCAATCCAGATGAGTACCCGAATGTTCAGACGGTATTGAAACAGTCTTGCCAACGATTCGCCAGCAAGCCTGCCTTCAGCAACCTCGGCAAGACGCTCACCTATGGTGAGCTGTATGAGTTGTCCGGGGCCTTTGCCGCCTACCTGCAACAACACACGGACCTGCAGCCCGGCGACCGCATCGCCCTGCAGTTGCCGAACCTGCTGCAATACCCGATCGCCGTATTCGGTGCCATTCGCGCCGGGCTGATCGTGGTCAACACCAACCCGCTGTACACCGCGCGGGAAATGGAACACCAGTTCAACGACTCCGGCGCCAAGGCCCTGGTATGCCTGGCGAACATGGCGCACCTGGCCGAGGCCGTGGTGCCCAAGACCGGCGTTCGGCATGTCATCGTCACCGAAGTGGCGGACATGCTGCCGCCGCTCAAGCGCCTGCTGATCAACAGCGTCGTCAAGTACGTGAAGAAGATGGTGCCGGCCTATCACCTGCCCAAGGCCGTCAAGTTCAATGATGTGCTGAGCAAGGGCCTTGGCCAGCCGGTCAAGGAAGCCAATCCGGCCAGCAGCGATGTGGCAGTGTTGCAGTACACCGGCGGGACCACCGGCGTGGCCAAGGGCGCGATGCTGACCCATCGCAACCTGGTGTCGAACATGCTGCAGTGCCGGGCACTGATGGGGTCTGAGCTCAAGGAAGGCTGCGAGATCGTCATCACGCCGTTGCCGCTCTACCACATCTACGCGTTCACCTTTCACTGCATGGCGGTCATGCTGCTGGGCAACCACAACATCCTGATCAGCAACCCGCGCGACCTGCCGGCGATGGTCAAGGAACTGTCGAAGTGGAAGTTCAGTGCCTTTGTCGGCCTCAACACCCTGTTCGTCGCGCTGTGCAACAGCGAGGCGTTTCGCAAGCTGGACTTCTCCGCACTCAAGGTCACCCTTTCGGGCGGCATGGCGTTGCAGTTGGCAGCGTCCGAGCGCTGGAAGGCCGTGACCGGCTGCTCCATCTGCGAAGGCTACGGCATGACCGAGACGAGCCCGGTGGCGTCGGTCAACCCGAGCCAGAACATCCAGCAGGGCACTATCGGCATTCCGGTGCCATCGACGCTGTGCAAGGTGATCAACGACGAAGGCGTCGAGCAGCCGCTCGGTGAAATCGGCGAGCTGTGCATCAAGGGCCCGCAGGTCATGAAGGGCTATTGGCAGCGCCAGGATGCCACCGACGAGATCCTCGACAGCGAAGGCTGGCTGAAGACCGGTGACATCGCGATCATCCAGCCGGATGGCTACATGCGGATCGTCGATCGCAAGAAGGACATGATCCTGGTGTCGGGCTTCAACGTCTATCCGAACGAACTGGAAGACGTGCTGGCGACCTTGCCGGGTGTGCTGCAGTGCGCGGCCATCGGCGTGCCGGACGAGAAGTCGGGTGAAGTGATCAAGATCTTCATCGTCGCCAAGCCGGGTGTGACCCTGACCAAGGAGCAGGTGATGGAACACATGCGCGCCAACGTGACCGGCTACAAGGTGCCCAAGTCCGTCGAGTTCCGCGATGCGCTGCCGACCACCAACGTCGGCAAGATCCTGCGCCGCGAGCTGCGTGACGAAGAACTGAAGAAGCTGGGCCTGAAGAAAACCGCCTGACGCTGCCGAAACGACAAAGCCCCGCATTGCGGGGCTTTGTCGTTCATGAGGCACTCTGCGAGTGGGCTTTCGATGTTGTGGCGAGCGGGCTCGCCCGCGCTAGGCTGCGAGGCAGCCGCAAACCAGACACCGCCATTTACCCTGACAGAATGGGGATTGCCGATTTCAGGGGCGCTTCGCGCCCCAGCGCGGGCAAGCCCGTTCGCTACACGAGCCCGTAAGCGACACGCTTGGTCTACTGCTGGAACTGCGCGAAATTCACGCCGGTGCCATTGGGGCGCACGTCCTGGAGAAACGCGTCCTTGTCCGCGCTCAGTTCCAGGCTCACGGTCGGCTTGCGCTTGCCGGCGTTGCGGACCTCCATGCCCTCGAGCTTCTCGCGCAGGAATACCGTTGGCACCTTCAGGTGCAGCAATTGGTCGGTGCTCGGCGTGTGCAGCAGCAGATGCACCCACTCGTACTGCCCGATCGCCAGGCGTCCCAGCGGGATGTCGAACCACCAGATATTCCGGTTGCGGCTCAGTTCGGTGAAGTGGCAGTTGTTCGTGCCCAGTACCGCCCCGCCCAGTTCCTGGTTCCTGCGGGCGATCGCCTGCTTTTTATCGAGTTTCATCAATTTCCTACCGTTATCGATCTTCAGCGCCGTAGCCTGAATCTGCTGCCTATTCTCGGGGGTTGGCCGGCAAACATAAAGGTAAACCTGCCTGCTGCGACGAAACAGCCGACGAAAAAAAATGAAACTCCCGGCAAGGGAAGCGGGTCAACCTTGTGTAGCGACACTGATACCCCGCAATTTCCCCATGGAGAAATATCATGAGCAGCACTGGCGATAAGATCAAAGGCACGGCAAACGAAGCGGTTGGTAACGTCAAGCAGGGCATCGGCAAGGCCACCGACAACGACCGGCTGCGCGCCGAAGGCAAGGCCCAGGAGCTGAAGGGCGAAGCCCAGAAGGCCAAGGGCAACGTCAAGGAGTCGATCAAGAAAGGCATCGACCGGGCGTGAAGCCCTGATCGATGATCGACCGAACGGCCATCCAAGGATGGCCGTTCTGCTGTTTCGGCAAGCGCATACCCAATCCGGAAATTGTTTAGCGCTTGCCAACTGCGCTACCGTGAGTGAAAACCCGCCCTTGAGTCGCTTGCTGACTGACTCCGTGATTGCGGCGAAAGGAGACGCTATGATTTTTCCGGACTTGCGGGGCCTGCCCCTGCACCGCGTGCTGATACGTACGGTCAAGGAGTTCGTCGACGACGAAATGCCGACCTATGCTTCGGCGCTGGCCTACCAGATGCTGTTTTCGCTGTTTCCCTTCCTGCTGTTCCTGATCGCCCTCATCGGTTTCCTGCACCTGCCGGATTTTTTCAGTTGGTTGCGCACGCAATCGGAACTGGTGCTGCCACCCCAGGCGCTGGATCAGGTCAATCCGGTGATCGATCAGTTGCAGCAATCCAAGGGGGGGCTGCTGTCGGTGGGTATCGTCATCGCGTTGTGGACCGCCTCGGCGGGCGTGCGCCTGATGATGAGCGCGATGAACGCCGCCTACGACGTGCCTGAGGGCCGACCGATCTGGAAGCGCCTGCCGCTGTCGATCCTCTACACCGTGGGTATCGCCGGCATGCTGCTGGCCGCCGCCGCGCTGATGGTGCTCGGGCCGCAGGTGATGAGCTGGCTGGCCGGGCAGATCGGCATGGAGGAGTTTGTCGTCACGCTTTGGACCATTCTGCGCTGGCCGGTGATCGTGATCCTGCTGATGTTTTCCGTGGCGCTGATGTACTACGTGATGCCGGACGTGAAGCAGAAATTCGTGTTCATTACCCCAGGCTCGGTGCTGGCGGTGGTGGTGTGGATCGTCGCTTCCCTGGGTTTTGGCTACTACGTGAAAACCTTTGCCGACTACAACGCGATGTATGGCAGTATCGGTGCGATCATCGTGTTGCTGCTGTATTTCTACATCTCGGCGGCGGTGCTGCTGCTGGGCGCGGAGATGAACGCGGTGATCGAACACATGTCGTCCGAAGGCAAGGACCCCGGCGAGAAGGATTTCCCCGAACAGGACGACCGGGCGCCGGTCCATGTACTGGGGCACGAACACTCCCTCAAACCGACCACTGACGAAACCTGATCATGATCCGAGAAATCCTGAAGATGGGCGATCCGCGCCTGCTGCGCGTGGCGCCGCCGGTTCCCCCGGAGATGTTCGACAGCCCGGAGCTCTGGCAACTGATCGACGACATGTTCCAGACCATGGAGCATGTCGGCGGGGTTGGTCTGGCCGCGCCTCAGGTCGGGGTCGACCTGCAACTGGTGATCTTCGGCTTCGAGCACAGCGAGCGCTATCCGGATGCCGAGGCGGTGCCACAGACGATCCTGATCAATCCGCTGATCACCCCGCTGGGGCCGGAACTGGAAGAGGGCTGGGAAGGTTGCCTGTCGGTGCCGGGCCTGCGCGGCGTGGTCGATCGCCACACCCGTATCCGCTACGAGGGTTTCACGCCCAAGGGCGAGCCGCTGGTGCGGGTCGCCGAAGGGTTTCATGCGCGCGTCGTGCAGCATGAGTGCGATCACCTGATCGGTCGCCTGTATCCGTCGCGGATCAGCGACTTCAGCAAGTTCGGTTTTACCCAGGTCTTGTTCCCCGATCTAGACCCGGCTGCCGACGACTGAGCTATCGGTCCGCCACTTTGTTCGGCTTGACGAAGCGCAGGGTCAGGCGGTCCGATTCACCGATGGCCTGGTAGCGGGCCTTGTCCTGTTCACCCAGGCGTAGCGTCGGCGGCAGGGTCCAGACGCCACCGGGATAGTCCTTGGTGTCTTTCGGATTGGCGTTGATCTCGCTCTGCTCCTCCAGCACGAACCCGGCATCGGTGGCCAGTTTCACTACGTAGGCGGTGGGCAGGTAGCCGCTCTGCTTGATGCTTTCCAGATCCGCGCCATCCTTCGCGCGATGATCGACCACACCCAGCACGCCGCCCGGCTTGAGCACCGTGAAGAACGCCGAGAACATCGCCGGCGCGTCATCGGCCAGGATCCAGTTGTGCACGTTGCGGAACGTCAGCACCCGGTCGGCCGAGCCAGGCTTGCCGAGCACCGGCGCCTGCGGATCGAACTCGACGACACTGGCGCGGACGTACTGGCTCGGGTCCTTGGCGAACTTCTGCTTCAGGGTGTCGGCCGAACGCTTGGCGTACTCGCTGCTCGAGGGCGCCTGGACGGCCGCGATGTAGCGGCCCTGGCTCCGGAGCAACGGCGCGAGGACTTCGCTGTACCAGCCGCCGCCCGGCGTGATCTCGATCACCGTCTGGTTGGCCTGCAGGCCGAAGAACTGCAAGGTCTGCCGGGGATGGCGAGCGCTGTCGCGCACGCTGTTTTCCGGGGCGCGCCAGCTGCCGGCGAGGACCTTGGCATACTGGGCATCGGTGATGGTGGTGTCGGCTGTTGCGGCCTGGCCGAAAGCGGGTGCGAGCAGGGCGGTGAGGGATAAAGCCACGAGAGTACGGTTCATGATCATCCTGTCAGGAACGGGTGGAAACCGAGGCTATCACGCAGCCAGCGACGGCTGATCACACATTTTTCGCAGTCGGGCTAACCAATGGTTCTATGCCCAGGGCAATCAACGGCTTGCTGCGCGAGTAGCGTGCCAGACGGTCGGCGAGGGCCTGGGGCAGTTGGCTGGTCAGGCTGAACCCGAGTTGCTCGTAGAAACCGCGAAGGTCCGGGTGGCAGAACAGCCAGGTGGGGCCAGCAGCACTCAGGGCACTGGTGACCAGTTGCCCGGCAACGCCCTGGCCGCGCCGTTGTGGCTCGACGAACAGGCCGGTCAGCCAGTAGCCGTCGGCGACGGCGGTCAGTGACAGGCCGGCAATGATCCCGCCGTCGCGGGCGACCCACAACTGGCCCTCGCCGCTGGCACGAATGGAGGAACCGTGGGCCTTGTAGAACTTGTCGAGCAGGGGGCGCAGTGCCGGGGGAAGGAGGCTGCAGTCGAGAGTTGGCATGGCCTTGGGAGTGAAGTAGGGGTGCTGATTATAAAGGTCTTTGGCTTGTGTGCTGATTATTCGTTTTTATTATATAAAAATACCTTTTGAATATTATTAATGAATAATTCGGGTTGGTAGCATCCCGCCACCGGACCACCGGACATAAAAGTACAACTTTCTTTCAAGGAGCCACCATGTCCGGCGCCGCAATACCTCGCAGCAGCTTCGTCCTACGGTTTGTGTACCCGCTCAAGCAGGTCAATCCATTCAAGGCCCTGCTTGGCCGCTCGCTGCTGGCCCTGACCCTGCTGAGCCAACTTGCCCAGGCCGCCGACCCTGCCGTGCTGCGGGTCGGCTACCAGAAAAGTTCGGTGAGCATGGTCCTGGCCCGCGAACACCACCTGCTGGAGAAGGCCCTGCCAGACACCCGGGTGCAGTGGGTCGAGTTCCCCGGTGGGCCGCAACTGATCGAGGCTCTCAACGGCGGTAGCCTGGATGTTGGCAACATCGGCGACATCCCGCCAATCTTCGCCCAGGTCGCCGGTATCGATTTCGTCTATATCGGTATAGAGCCGACCGACGGCCAGACCGAAGGGATCGTCGTTCCCAAGGCCAGCGAGGTGCAGAGCGTGGCGCAGTTGAAGGGCAAGCGCGTGGCCCTGCTCAAGGGTTCCAGCTCGCACAACCTGTTTCTCAAGAGCCTGGGCAGGGCGGGCCTAACGCTCAGCGATGTGAATCTGGTCTACCTGTCGCCGGCGGATGCCCGGGCGGCTCTCGAGCAGGGCAAGCTGGATGCCTGGGTGATCTGGGATCCGTACTACTCCGCAGCCCTGCTCAGTGGCAGCGCCCGCCTGCTCAGCGACGGGCAGGGGCTCAATTCCGGTGGTTCGCTGTACATCGCCAGTGGTCCGTTCGCCCGCCAGTACCCGCAGAGCATCGCGCCCATTCTCAAGGCCATCGGTCAGGGACAGCAGGAGTCCTTCGACCAGCCCGACGCCAGCATCGACCTGATGACCCAGACCCTTGGCCTGGAGCGGGCGGTGGTCCAGCGCTATTTCGAGCATCGCTCACGGGTACCGCTGCGTGTCATCGACCAGGATACTATCGATAACCAGCAGCGCACCGCCGACCTGTTCCTGGCCAATCACCTTGTGCCCAAGGCGATTCAGGTGCGGCAGAACGTGTTCAGGGCCGAGTGAGTCAAGCCGACTCAACCTCCAGCGCCGCCTTCACGCTCGGCCGCTCACCGATCCGCGCCATGAACCGCAGCAACGCGGGCCAGGGCGCGAGGTCGATGGCAAAGAAGCGGTTCCAGCGCATGACCGTGAACAGGTAGACATCCGCCACGCTGAAACCGCCCTCCAACAGATAGTCCTGCCGCGCCAGCGTGCTTTCCAGTAACGCGAAGCGCTGGAGCAGGCGCGTGCGGAAGATTGCCTTGACCGTTTCGGGGATCGCCGCGTTGAACAGCGGCCCCATCGTCCCATGCACCTCGCTGCCGAGAAAATTCAGCCACTCCTGCAGGCGCACCCGTTGCCAACTGCCATTGGCCGGTGCCAGCCCGGCCTCGGGCTTGAGATCGGCGAGAAACTGCAGGATCGCCGCGCCTTCGGTCAACACTTGGCCATTGTCCAGTTGCAGTGCTGCGACATAGCCCTTGGGGTTGATGCCGAGGAAGTCATCACCGTGCTCGGTGACCTTGCTGCGGTTGTCGATCCGAACCAGCTCGAACGGCATGTCGAGTTCACGCAGGACGACATGGGGTGACAGGGAGCAGGTTTCAGGGGCGTAGTACAGCTTCATGGGGGGGCTCCGGATGAAAGAAACATGAGGGCGCCAGTCTCGTCTCCCGCTTCGAACCAGGTAAAATTAATCCTTCAGAAATGCTCCATAAGGACAGCTACTGGGATGATGAACCTGATGCACTGGCGCCTGCTGGTGGCGGTACTCGACACGGGCACTATCAGCCGTGCCGCCGAGCAGGTCGGCATGACCCAGTCGGCTGCCAGCCAGGCATTGGCCGCCATGGAGCAGACCCTTGGCGTGCAACTGTTCGTCCGCGAGGCGCGGCAGGCGGTGCCGACGGCGGTTGGCCTGCAGGTGTTGGAGCAGGCGCGGTTGATGCTGGCGGCCCTGCAGAACATCCGCCTGCAGGTCGACAGCGCCAAGGGGCTGGTCAGCGGCACGATCCGCCTGGCGAGTTTTCCGATGGTATTGGGCACCTTGCTGCCACCGTTGTTGCAGCGGTTTCGCCAGCGTCATCCGAGGATTGAAGTCATCGCGCTGGAGGTCAGCGACCATGAGGTCGAGGCGATGCTGGCCGACAATCTGGTAGATGTCGGGGTAGTGCTCAATCCGGCGCCCGCGCGCACGGCCCATGAGCTGGGGCGCGATCGCTGGGTCGCGGTTTTGCCCATGGGGCATCGGCTGGCGGCCCGTGGCGCCGAGGGGCGGGTCAGCCTGGCGGAACTGGTCGGCGAGGCCTTCGTGCTAGCAACCGGTGGTTGCACCGTGAACGCCCGGAGCATCGCTGCCGAGACCGGTCTGCAACTCGCGGATGTACGGGTCGAGGTAAGGGAGTGGAGCAGTGCCTTTGCCTTGGTGCGAGAGGGCCTGGGCGTGAGCCTGGTACCGGAGCTGACCCTGCCGAAGGAGCGCCGCGGGCTACGGGTGCTGCAACTGGAGGTACCGGTCGAACGCCGCTTTGCCCTGGTGGCCTGTCCAGCGGCCAGCCATCGCGCGGCCGTGGCGGCGCTATTCGAAATGCTGGATTGACTTGATCTGCCAGGGCCTGTTCGCGGTGGCTTGTCGGAAGCCGAACCACCGCGAAGCTTCTGGCGGCCCGGAGAGCCGCGTCCGATCAGGTATTGCTGGTGAGGAACGCGCTGGCGGCCTGTTTATCGACCGGGTTGGGGCTGTTCTTCTCGTTCTGGGCGTTGAACTGCTCCTTGATGCGTTCGGCGATCTTGTTGTTGATCGCTTGCTGCTGCTCGGGCGGCAACTGCTGGAAGCTTTCCTCGGTCAGCCCCTGCTCCTTGAGCAGTTGGTCGCGCAGACGCTCGGCTGGCGACTTGTTCATGTAATCCTTGAATTCCTTCATCACATCGCTGTCGTTAGTGGTAGCGGACGGCGCGGTGCGGGTGGTCGGCGGCGTGGCGGTGAGGGTCGCGGCGGCGGCCACGTCCGGTATCTTCGCCTGCAGGTGCACGCGGGTCTTGGCGAACGCGGCATTGACGTTGTCGGCGACCTTGTCGGCGGCGGTCTGGGTAGCGTTCGAACTGAGGCCGGCCGCCGCCTGGGCGGTTTGCACGTAGCCGCTGGACAGTACGTTGTTGGCGGCGGTGGTCGGGTCCAGATCGGGACGATTGGTGGGCTGGATCACCGGGTTGTTACGGGCATTGACCAACATGGGATAAATACCTGAGTGTTAGAAAGACCCGGGGTACCGAGCAATATGTATGCCGCTTGGTACAAAGCCCGGTTTAGTGCGCCTGGGGCGATACAGGCCTGCAGGCAGTGGCCGCAAAGCGGACAATTCTTGCCGCCGGGTTTGCCGCGCGGGCATTTTTAAAATTCACTTGCAGCCCTGGGCGATAGCGCGTTCAGTGGTGTGCTTTCGACGCCGTGAAGGATTAATTGGGAGAGTACCGATGACCGATGCGAACTATGTGAATACGCAGCTGCTGATCGATGGAGTATGGAGTGATGCACTGGGCGGCAAGACCATCGATGTGCTGAACCCGGCCACCGGCCTGGTCATCGGCCAGGTTGCCCATGCCGATATCGCCGATCTTGACCGGGCCCTGGCGGCTGCGCAGCGCGGTTTCGACGTCTGGCGCTGGGTGCCGGCCAACGAGCGGGCGGTGATCATGCGCAAGGCGGCGCAACTGGTTCGCGAGCGTGCCGAAGGCATTGCGCAACTGCTGACCCTGGAGCAGGGCAAGCCGCTTTCCGAGTCGCGTGTGGAGGTCAACTCTGCCGCGGATATCATCGAATGGTTCGCCGATGAAGGTCGGCGTGTCTACGGTCGGGTCGTGCCCTCGCGCAACGTGGCGGTGCAGCAGACCGTCATCCGCGAGCCGGTCGGCCCGGTGGCGGCCTTCACCCCGTGGAACTTCCCGGTCAACCAGGTGGTGCGCAAGCTGTGTGCGGCCTTGGCCACCGGCTGCTCCTTCCTGGTCAAGGCTCCCGAGGAAACTCCGGCGTCGCCGGCGGCTCTGCTGCGGGCGTTCGTCGATGCCGGCGTGCCGCCCGGTGTGGTCGGGCTGGTATTCGGCGACCCGGCGCAGATTTCCTCCTACCTGATCGCCCACCCGGTGATACGCAAGGTGACCTTTACCGGCTCGACCCCGGTCGGCAAGCACTTGGCAGCGCTCGCCGGCCAGCACATGAAGCGCGCAACGATGGAGTTGGGCGGGCATGCGCCGGTGATCATCGCCGAGGACGCCGACGTCGAGGCCGCAGTGAAGGCCATGGCCGGTGCCAAGTTCCGCAACGCCGGGCAGGTGTGCATTTCGCCGACCCGCTTCCTGGTGCATAACAGCATCCGCGAGGAGTTCACTCGGGAGATGGTGCGCTATGCCCAGTCGCTCAAGGTCGGCAACGGCCTGGAGGCCGACACCACCCTCGGCGCCCTGGCCAACGACCGTCGCCTGAGCGCGATGAGTCAGGTGGTCGAGAGTGCGCTGGCCAGCGGTGCGCGCCTGGAAACTGGCGGTGAGCGGATCGGCAACGCCGGCAACTTCTTCGCGCCGACCATCCTTTCCGGCGTGCCGCTGGATGCGGACGTGTTCAACAATGAACCATTCGGCCCGGTTGCCGCGGTGCGCGGATTCGACTCGCTCGACGAGGCCATTGCCGAAGCCAACCGCCTGCCCTACGGCCTGGCCGCCTACGCCTTCACCCGTTCGTTCGCCAATGTGCATCGGCTGACCCAGCGGGTCGAGGCCGGCATGTTGTGGATCAATCAGGCGATGACACCGTGGGCGGAAATGCCGTTTGGTGGGGTGAAGGACTCCGGCTACGGCTCCGAGGGTGGACCGGAAGCGCTGGAACCGTACCTGGTGGCGAAGTCGGTGTACGTCAACTCGCTGTAAAGGGGCGGCCATCCAGCAGGATGGCCGCGATCCCTGTCACCTGCCCGCGAACCGTCAGCCCTGGACGGCATTGGCGGGCAGGGCCGACAGCGGCAGGCCGAACACCCGGTCGAAAGCCCAGTTGAAGGCAAAGGTGTAGAAGGGGATGAACACGATCAGCGCCACGTCCAGCAGGAATGCCTGGAGCAGGCTGATGTCCATCCACCAGGCGATCAGCGGAATCAGGTAGACGATCAGCGTCAATTGAAAACCTACCGCGTGGGCGATTCGCCGTCCTACCGTGCGGGTGCGTGAGCGTTGACGGCTCTCCCAGCGCTCGAACAGGCTGGTGAAAATGAAGTTCCAGGTCACGGCGATGCTGGTGATGACCACTGCCAGCGGCCCGGTGCTGCTCGGTGCGGTGCCGGACAGTGCGGCGAGCGTCAGGGCGCACAGCGTCATGCCGATCACTTCGTAGAGCGTGACAAAGATCAGTTTGCGTTTCAGGCCTTGCATGTCTTCTCCTCGATGAGGGCCATGGTCGTGCCCATCGATTGAACAGGCGCAGCGACGATAGCTTCAATCGGGATGACAGAAAAAGTCAGAAGCTTTCAGTAAAACTGATAGATTGGCTTTATGAATTTCTCCAGTGACAACATCGAACTCTTTCTCGCGGTGATCGAGCGGGGTTCCTTTTCGGCCGCTGCCCGGGCCTTGGGCAAGGTGCCTTCGGCTGTCAGTATGGCCATTGCCAACCTGGAGGCGGAGCTGGGTTATCCGCTCTTCGACCGCAGTCATCGCGAGCCGTTGCCGACTGCCCAGGCTGTTGCCCTGGTGCCCCATGCACGGTTGATTGCCGCTCAACTCAGGCAATTGCAGGTGCATGCGGTGCAACTGTCGCTGGGCCTGGAGAGCAAGCTGGCCATCGGCGTGGTCGAGGATCTGGATCGGACCCGGCTGCTGGCGGCGATCCGGGCCATCAGCGACCGCTATCCGTTGCTGGAAATCGAGGTGCTGAGTGCGCCGCAGGATGAGGTGTTGCGCCTGCTGCACAGTGGCCGGGTCAGCTTGTGCCTGGCGTTTGCCGGACTCAACCTCAACGTCCAGGAGCGTTTCCAGTTCGTCGGTATCGAACGATTGGTGGCGACGCTCTCGGCGGACCATCCGGCGTTGCGGCAGCTAGGGCCGGACCCGCACCTGGAAGACCTGGTCAATGTCCGGCAGATTCTGGTCGCGGCACCCGACCTGCCGCTCTCGGAGCCACGGCCATTGCTCGGTACCTCGCACTGGCGGACCAACAGCCTGGCGGTGGCGCTGGAAATGGTCGAGCAGGGCCTGGGCTGGGGCAACTTCCCTCTGGCGGTGGTGGCGCCGCTGCTGGAGCAGGGGCGCCTCAAGCGGCTGGATTTCAGGAATGTCGAGAACGGCCTGCTGTTGCCGGTGCATGCCGTCTGGCTGGCACAGCAGCCCCTGGGCAAGGGCGCGGCGGCGCTGGTGCAGTGGTTGGGCGAAGCCTGAGCCGCCCTGGCCGCTAGCTGCTTTCGCGCACCATCAGTTCGAAGCCCATGTCCACCACCAACTGGGCCACGGCATTGCCGGCCATCAGGTTCAGCAACTGTTCCGCCGCCCTTTGGCCGATCGCTTCGCGGGGTGTGCGGATGCTGCTCAGGCGCGGGACCATGAAGGCCGACACCGGCAGGTCGTTGAAGCCAAGTACCGCGACCTGTTCCGGTATCTTGATGCCGCAGCGCATGGCTTCGAGCAGGGCACCCTGGGCCAGGTCATCGTTGCCGAAGAAGATCGCATCGACCCGCGGGTGGCTGTTGATCATCTGTAGGAACAGTTCGCCGCCCAGCCCCACCGACGAAGGCCGCGGTGTCAGCAGTTCCAGGTCCGGGTCGTAGAGCCCGGCCCGTTGCAGCGCCTGGCGAAAGCCTTCCCCGCGCAGCAGGGTGCGTTGGTCGAGCTGGGCGCCGATGTAGGCCAGGTGCCGCCGACCGCGGGAAATCAGGTGCTCGGCGGCGGTGGCGCCGGCGCTCTGTTGCGAGAAACCGACGCAGTTCACCCCGGCGCCGGGGTCGAGGTCCATCATGTACACGCACGGCACATTGCTCGCCTCGATCATCCGCCGGGCGCTTTCCGAGCGGTCGAAGCCGGTCAGCAGCAGGCCGCGCGGCTGGTAGGCCAGGTAGTTGCGCAGCAGGTTCTCTTCTTCGTCACGGGAATAGTGGTAGTTGCCGATCAGCACTTCGAAGCCGCGTGGGCGCAAGACCTTGTGAATGGCTTCCAGGGTATCGATGAACAGCAGGTTCGAGAGCGACGGCACCAGTACCACCACCGAATGGCTCTGGGCCGAGGCCAGGGCCCGGGCCGCCGGGTTGACCACGTAGTTCAGTTCGTCGGCTGCCCGTCGGACCTTTTCCACCAGTTCCGTGGCCACCGTGCTGATACCGCGCAAGGCGCGGGACGCGGTGATCGGGCTGACGCCGGCCAGGCGTGCGACTTCGTTGAGGGTAGGGCGGCCGGTGGTGCGGGCGTTCTTGTCGTTCTTGGTGGAGGTCATCGGGCGGCTTGCCAAACAAAATTCGAGGCACTAAGGTAGCGCTGTCTCGATGGGGCTGCAATTGTCTGGGCGTGGTTTGCCTGAACCCGCCTGGTAATACCTGCATGCTGTAGCGCGGCAATCGATAAAAACGACAAGAAGACGTCGGCAACGGGTGTTTTGTGCTTTGCTTTTGCAGTATCAAGAGCTCTGGCAAAGACAGCGCTGTCTTCGTGCTGAGGTGTTACATGAGTCAACCCATCACTGCCCTGGTTATCATGGGTGTTTCCGGTTGTGGCAAATCCAGCGTGGGTGAGGCGATCTGCCGGCTTGGCGCGGCCACCCTGATCGAAGGCGACAGCTTTCACCCTGCGGCGAACATCGCCAAGATGAGCGCCGGTACTCCCCTCACCGATGAAGATCGTGCCGGCTGGCTCGACACCCTGTGCGACGAATTGCGTCGTGCCGTGGCGGCTGGCGAGCATCCGGTGCTGACCTGTTCGGCGCTGAAACTGCGCTATCGCGAACGCCTGCGCAGCGCCGTGCCAGGCCTGGGTTTCATCTTCCTCGAACTGACCCCGACGGTTGCCGCCGAGCGGGTCAACCATCGTCCCGGCCATTTCATGCCCGGCACCCTGATCGACAGCCAGTTCGCCGCCCTCGAATCGCCGGTGGGCGAGCCACGGACCCTGGCGCTCGATGCGACCCGTGAGGTCGAGCAACTGGCGCAGTCGGCCAATCGCTGGTGGCGGGACAACGGCCTGGAACGAATCGCCTGATCCCAGGCCAAAAAAGTATCGAGCGGAAAAGATAGCGCTGTCCCCAAGGCTATTGAACATTCACGAATAACGATAAGAACAACAACCAGGAGACGCCTCATGTTTGGACTGTCCCACGAGACCTACCTGCTGCTGGATGCGGTGGTCACCATCATCGGGCTGATCGTGCTGATCACCCGTTTCAAGATCCACCCCTTCATTGCCCTGATCATTGCCTCGGCCTTCCTCGGCCTGACCTCGGGCATGCCCGCGGACAAGATCATCAAGGCCTTCCAGGACGGCTTCGGCGGGGTGCTGGGGTTCGTCGGCATCATCCTGGCGCTGGGGACCATGCTCGGCAAGATGATGTCCGATTCGGGCGGCGCCGATCAGATTGCCCAGACCCTGATTCGCGCCTTCGGCAAGGAGCGGGTGCAGTGGGCGATGATGTGCGCGGCGTTCCTGGTGGGGATTCCGCTGTTCTTCGAGATCGGCTTCGTGCTGCTGATCCCTCTGGTGTTCATCGTCGCCCGGCGGACCGGCGTGTCGCTGATCAAGATCGGCATCCCGCTGCTGGCCGGCCTGTCCGCGGTGCATGGCCTGGTGCCGCCGCATCCGGGGCCGCTGCTGGCGATCGGCGTGTACAACGCCGACATCGGCAAGACCATTTTCTACGGGCTGATCGTCGCCCTGCCGACCGCGATCGTCGCCGGTCCGATCTTCGGTACCTTCATCGCCCGGCACATTCCCGGCAATCCGTCGCAGGAACTGGTTGACCAACTGGCCCGCGAGCCTGACGCCAGCACGCTGCCCAGCTTCAGCGTGACCCTGGTCACCGTGCTGTTGCCCGTGTTCCTGATGCTGCTCAAGACCTTTGCCGACATCGCCCTGCCGGACGGACATTTCTTCCGCATCTGGATGGACATGATCGGCCACCCGATCAGTGCCTTGCTGCTGGCCCTGCTGTTGGCGCTGTATACCTTCGGCAAGCGCCAGGGCATGGACTCCAAGCGTGTCCTCAAACTGTTGGACGCGAGCCTGGCGCCGACCGCAGCGATCATCCTGATCATCGGTGCCGGCGGTGGCTTCAAGCAGATGCTGGTGACCAGCGGCGTGGGCGACGTGATCGGCCATATCGCGGTGAATGCGCAGATCTCGCCGATCCTGCTGGCGTGGCTGGTGGCGGCGGTGATTCGCGTGGCGACGGGTTCGGCGACGGTGGCGACCATTACCGGTGCCGGGATCGTGATGCCGGTGGTGGATCTGATCCCGGGCGTCAACCGTGAGTTGTTGGTGCTGGCGACGGGGGCGGGCTCGTTGATCCTGTCTCACGTCAACGATGCGGGGTTCTGGCTGGTCAAGCAGTACTTCAACATGACCGTGACCGAAACCTTCAAGACCTGGACGGCGATGGAGACCATCCTGTCGGTGGTGGGCCTGGTGTTTATCCTGCTGCTGTCGCTGGTGGTCTGAGGGTGCAGGAGCCGGCTCCCACAAGCAAGCCGGCTCCTGCAAGAGGGCGGATCAGCCCTCGGCTTTCTTCACCAGGCCATCGGCGCGGAACATCGTACGAATCCCGCGTACGGCCTGACGGATACGGTCCTGGTTCTCGATCAGGGCGAACCGTACATGGTCGTCGCCGTATTCACCGAAGCCGACACCCGGCGAGACGCAGACCTTGGCCTCGGCCAGCAGCTTCTTGGCGAACTCCAGCGAACCCAGGTGCGCATAGGCCTCGGGGATCTTCGCCCAGACATACATCGAGGCCTTGGGGTTCTCGACCATCCAGCCCAGCTCATGCAGGCCCTTGACCAGCACATTGCGACGTTGCCGGTACTGCTCGGCGATATCCCGCACGCATTGCTGGTCACCTTCGAGGGCGGCGATGGCCGCCACCTGCAGCGGGGTGAAGGTGCCGTAGTCGTGGTAGCTCTTGATTCGCGCCAGGGCGCTGACCAGCTCGGGGTTGCCGACCATGAAGCCGATGCGCCAGCCGGCCATGTTGTAGCTCTTGGACAGGGTGAAGAATTCCACCGCGATGTCCTTGGCGCCCGGCACCTGCATGATCGACGGGGCTTTCCAGCCGTCGTAGACGATGTCGGCGTAGGCCAGGTCGTGGATTACCAATACGTCGTACTGCTTGGCCAGGGCGATCACCCGTTCGAAGAAGTCCAGCTCGACGCACTGCGCGGTGGGGTTCGACGGGAAACCGAGAATCATCATCTTCGGCTTCGGAATCGAGCCACGAATGGCCCGTTCCAGTTCGGCGAAGAAGTCTACACCCGGCACCAGCGGTACCGAACGCACCTGGGCGCCGGCAATCACGGCACCGTAGATGTGGATCGGATAGCTGGGGTTGGGCACCAGTACCGTGTCGCCCTGGTCGAGGGTAGCGAGCATCAGGTGCGCCAGGCCCTCTTTCGAACCGATGGTGACGATGGCTTCGCTTTCCGGATCGATCTCGACGTCGTAGCGGTCCTTGTACCAGTGGGAAATTGCCCGGCGCAGGCGTGGAATGCCCTTGGAGGTGGAGTAGCCGTGGGTATCTTCGCGCTGGGCGACGGTCACTAGTTTCTCGACGATATGCGGCGGAGTCGCGCCGTCGGGGTTACCCATGCTCAAGTCGATGATGTCCTCGCCACGGCGGCGGGCGGCCATCTTCAGCTCGGCAGTGATATTGAATACGTACGGGGGGAGTCGATCGATGCGCGCAAAGCGGCGCGGCGAACCTTGGTCTGCCATGGAGGCCTCTGATGACGTAAGCGCCCGGAACCGTCCGAGCGACGTTGGCCACTGCGGTGGCCTGCGCCGCAGAAGATAATGGTGCTGATGGCGCTCTGTCCAGAATCTTTTTTACTTCTATACTGCGACGCGGATTCTTTTCTCTGACGGAGATCTGTCCCCATGGATGACACCTCGCGCCATGTATTGGCAGCACCACGCTTCGAACACGGCCACTTTCAATTGATCGCCGGCCTGGGTGGGCGCTTCACCGCGGACACCTCGGCAACCATCCCGGATTTATGGGATGCCTTCGTGCCGCATATCGGAAACGTACCGGGCCAGTTGGGTGAAGAGACGTACGGTATCTGCTGCAACCCAGACGGCCAGGGCGGCTTCGAGTACATCGCCGGGGTTGCGATCAGCAAGCTCGACGACCTGCCTGAACTCTATCGTTGGGTGGAGGTGCAGCCCCAGCACTATGCGGTGTTCGAGCATCAGGGCTCACTGGATACGCTCAAGCGGACCTTCGAAGCGATCTGGAAGGAATGGCTGCCCAGCTCCGGCCACACGGCTGCCAATGCGCCAGAGTTCGAGCGCTACAGTGCCGATTTCAACCCGCAGCGAGGCACGGGCAAGGTCGAGATCTGGTTGCCGATCCAGCGTTGAACCGTGGGCACCCCAAGGGTGCCCACGGTGCGGCTTCAGCGGCCGTGACAGCGAATGACTGCCGAGTGGCTGGCGTAGCGCCCGGAGATCAGGATCTTGCCGTCCGGCTGCAGTTCCAGATGGGAAAAGTAGCTGGTGTCCCCAGGGATGCGATTGACGCGGCTGATGCCCTTGTCGCCGAATTCCCGGTCGACTTCGCCATTGCCCAGGTGGCGCATCAGCCAGGTCTGTGCGCCGTTGTCGATATGACCCACGCTGATGATCGCGCCATCCTCCTGGACGAGCGTCGCCAGGCACGCGCCAAGGCCAGGGAAGGCGAGCGGACTGCCGGCGTTGAACTCGGGGTCGAGCTGGCCATCATCGGTACTGCGCATCAGCAGGGCGACGTCATTCGAGAGGTTCGCCGAGCCTGTCGCCACGATCTTCTGGTCCTGCTGCACCGCAACGGCAAGAAACGTCGAGTTGCCCTCGGTGATCGACTCCAGTTCCAGGTACCCCGCGTTACCGAAGGTGGTGTCCGGTAGTCCGGTGCTGCCATAACGCATCAGGGCTGCGCGGCGACCGCGCCTGCCGGCGATGACCAGCTTGCCGTCCGCCTGGAGCGCGAGTGCTTCGAAGGCGATGCCGGGCTCGCGTGCCGTAACGACGCCACAGGTGCCGAAGTCGGGGTCGAACTGGCCACTGCGATCCAGGCGCACGATGACATCTCTCTCTGGCTCGCCCGGGGCGGGATTTTTCAGCAGCATGAGGATATGGCCGTCCGCCTGCACGGCGAGCCGATGTCCGCGTCCGGTCCATGGGGCTCGGTAGGGCAGCCTGATTTCGCCATTGTCGCCAAAGGCCATGTCCCGTTCCCCCGTCGCCGAAATACGTGTGCAAAAGGCTTGTTCACTGCCGCGCAAGTTGCCCAGTAACAACAGATTCTGTTCGTGGTCCAGTATACTGTTGATCCCTGTACGATTCGGTCCATGGAAGGCTGAAACAAAGTGATTGTAATAAAAGCCTTCGGCGAAGAAATCGGCCAGCATTATATCGGCCGCCTCGGCTTCATGAACGCCGACAAACAAGTGTCGACCGTTTCCTTGCAAGAGCGAAGAACCCACGAAACCAGGCCCAGCTTCCGAGAAGATGACCATGCCGTCCCCGTATTCGCCGAACTCCAGGTCCAGTGTGCCGGGTTGGCGCGAGAGGTCGGGAGCATGGGTCGAGGGGATGGATGGGGTGCTGTTGGACGTTCTGCTTTTGATATCCATTTATCATTGAATCCTTTCAAATTGTTAATTATTCAATCTGCGATTTTTATCCGGTATGAGATCGCAGGACTATTTAATGGCTGAAAGGAAAGTTTGCCTAGCATTCAAGTTTTACCGCTGATGAGCAACTGATTTCATATATGTGGCCATGCTCGATGTTCAGGCAGGAAATGACTGTCTTACTTGTGCGGGAAAGTTCTCTATGGACGGCGCGAGAGGTATTTTTCATACGCTTTTCGATTAACGACGGCTCGCTTGCCGAAACCAGGGAGCAGTTGCCGGGTTCTACCTGATGGAGGCGCGGGATCTGGACGAGGCGTTGCAGAACGCCGCAAATATTCCGGCGGCCCGCGTCGGCAGTGTTGAAGTCCGCCCGGTTCGGGAGTTGAATCTCTGATACACCGTGTCGGCACCGAGCCCGCTACGATGTCCCATAACAATAAAAGATAACGGAGCCCTGCCATGAGTAACCTGCCACTTCAGCCGGTGAGCGCAGAATACGAGCTGTCCATCAGCCGCTTGCTGGAGGCGCCCCGCAACCAGGTGTTCCGGGCCTGGACCGAACCCGACTTGCTCGCCCGCTGGTGGGGACCCCATGGGATGACCACGCCGGTCTGTGAAATGCAGTTGTGGGTCGGCGGGCTGTTTCGCACCGTCATGCGGGCGCCGGATGGTAGCGAATACCCCTATCAGGGCGTATTCCTGGAGATCGCCGCACCCGAGCGGATCGTTTTCACCGACGCGTTCGCCCCCGGCTGGACACCGACCGGCAAACCCTTCATGACCGCGCGGATCACGCTGCAGGAAGTGCCGGGCGGCACCCTCTACACTGCCAGTGCGATGCATTGGAGCGCGGCCGAGCGCGACAGCCACGAGCAGATGGGCTTTCATCAGGGCTGGGGTGAAAGCCTCGACCGGCTGGCCCTGCTGCTCGAGCAGGGGCTGCCGGATTGACCGATATTGCCGAGGACTGCGGCTGGGTCGAGCGGGCGCTGCAAGTGACGCGACAGAAGCCGGAGCAGCGCTTCATTCGTGAGTGCTTGGAGGCGTTGGAAGGGTAGCTCCTGTCACTCCAGCATCTTCTCCAGCAGCCAACTGCCCGCCGGCCCCGGAGGATACAGGCGCGACCAGAGGGCATCGACCGCCACCGGTCTTGGCCAGCCCCGTACCTGCAATTGCACCAGCGAGCCCCCGGCAAAACGTTCCACCAGCCAGCGTGGCAACGGCGCCCAGCCCACCCCGCGCTGGGCCATTTCCAGCAGCATCAGGTAACTCGACGCCGACCAGACCTGCCCTTGGGCAGGATTTTCGTAAGGCTTGACGATGGATGCCAGGCGTAATTCGCGATGTTGCTGCAACGCCGTCTGGTCGACCCTTGCCCGGCTGGCCAATGGATGGTCGCGATGGACGAACACAGCGAGCTCGGTGCGCTCATCGACGGTGGCGCTGCTCAGGTCCGGCGGGTAGCTGTCCTGCCTTTCGGCGAAGGCCACCTGGGCCCGGCCCTGTTGCACCAGTTCCACCAGGTCGGCGCACTCGGCAATCAGGCACTCCAGTTCAAGGTCCGGATAACGCTCGGCAAATCCGCTGAGGGCCGCTTCGAAACGATCCGACTGATAGGTGTCGGAGATCACCACGGTCAGCTTCGGTTCCAGCCCCTGGGCTAACTGGCTGGCGGCCATTTCCAGGCGATTGCTGGCGGCGAGGATATCCTCGGCCTTGCGTAGCATCACGTGGCCGGCAGCGGTCAGGCCGGGCTTGCGGGTGCTGCGATCGAACAGCTCGAAACCCAGGTCGATCTCCAGGCCGGCAATGGCTGCGCTGATGGTTGACTGGCTCTTGCCCAGTTTGCGCGCGGCGGCGGAAAAGGAGCCGAGGGTGGCGGCCTGGACAAAGGCCTGGAGAACTTCGTTGGAAGCCATGAACTATCGCCTTGATCGATGGTAATCGACTTTTAGTATCTGGTTGAGTGGCGATAATCACAAGCCTCGACATTCCGCAGGAGCCCGCCATGAGCATCAGCAAGTCTTTTACCGAACGTGTTTTCCAGGCCATCGGCTTCGAGTTTTTTGCCGTGGTGCTCTGCACTCCGCTGTTTGCCTGGGTGATGAGCAAGCCGCTGCTGGACATGGGCGTGGTCACGGTAGCCAACTGCTTCATTGCCCTGGGTTGGAACGTGCTGTTCAACGGCCTGTTCGACCGGCTGCGCGAGCGCCTGGCCCTGGCGCAGAATGGCTGGACCCGGTTGTTGCACGCGCTGTTGTTCGAGGGCGGGCTGATCGTGGTCAGCGTACCGCTGGTGGCATGGTGGCTGGATCTGAGCCTGCTGTCGGCGCTGTTGCTGGATATCGGCGTGCTGCTGTTTTTCCTGCCGTACACCTACCTCTACCACTGGGGCTATGATCTGCTGCGCGAGCGCTTGCTGCAACGGCGCATGGCTTGAGGCGTTCAGCAGGCAGAATGGAGCCAGGCCGCTGGGTGCGTCGCTGCTGGATGCCAGGTAACCAACGGTGACGTGTGTGCATGGACTGGCTGGTGCAGGTGCTGCACGACGCCAATGACGACGTGAAATGACGAGCCCCACCGTGAGGGTGGGGTTCGTGGGCATTGCTCAAGGGTGGGTTCAGAACAGCTTGGTGAACAGCCAGTACAGGCTGCCCGACAGCAGGATCGCTGCCGGCAGGGTCAACACCCAGGCCATCGCCAGGTTGCGGATGGTCTTCATCTGCAGGCCGCCACCGTTGGCGACCATGGTCCCGGCCACGCCTGAAGACAGCACATGGGTGGTCGATACCGGCAGGCCGTACATGTCGGCCGCGCCGATGGTCACCATGGCGACCATTTCCGCCGAGGCGCCCTGGGCGTAGGTCAGGTGGCTCTTGCCGATCTTCTCGCCGACGGTGACCACGATCCGCTTCCAGCCGACCATGGTGCCGAGGCCGAGGGCGATGGCCACGGCGATTTTCACCCACAGCGGGATGAAGCGCGTGGCGCCGTCGATCTGCTGCTTGAACAGTTGCAGCTTGCCCTGGGTGTCGGCGTCGAAGTTGCCGACCTTGTTCTTGTCCATCAGGCGGATGGCTTCGGAACTCAGGTACATGTCGTTGCGCACGTTGCCCATGGCCTCGGCCGGCACCTTGGCCAGCGAGCCATAGCCCTTCACTTCGTCACCGATCTGGCCGGCCAGGGCCGCAAGGGACGGGACCAGCGCCGGGTTGGCCTGCTGGGTGCGGATGTATTCGGTGAGCACCGGGCGCGGATCGGCCGGCGCCGGCTGCGGTGCCGCCTTGACCAGCGCGGCCTGGGTGACCTCGGCGACGGCGGCGAATTGCAGGGCCTGTTCAGCCGGCATGGTGCGGTTCAGCGCGTAGGCCATCGGCAGGGTGCCGACCAGGATCAGCATGATCAGGCCCATGCCTTTCTGCCCATCGTTGGAACCGTGGGCAAAGGATACGCCGGTGCAGGTCAGGATCAGCAGGCCACGAATCCACCACGGTGGCGGCTCGTTGCCCTTGGGCGCCTTGTACAGCGCGCGGTTTTTCACGAACAGGCGCAGCGCTACCAGCAGCAGGGCGGCCAGGGCGAAACCGATGAGCGGGGACAACAGCAGGGCGTAGCCGATCTTGGTCACCTGGCTCCAGTCCACGCCGCTGGTACCGTCGCGGCCGTGCATCAGGGCGTTGGCCACGCCGACACCGATGATCGAACCGATCAGGGTGTGCGACGACGAGGCCGGCAGGCCCAGCCACCAGGTGCCGAGGTTCCACAGGATGGCGGCGATCAGCAGGGCGAAGATCATCGCGAAGCCGGAGGACGATCCGACCTGCAGGATCAGCTCCACCGGCAGCAGGGCGATGATGCCGAAGGCCACTGCGCCGCTGGACAGCAGCACGCCGAGGAAGTTGAAGCAGCCGGACCAGACCACGGCGAAGTGCGGCGGCAGCGAGTGGGTGTAGATCACGGTGGCCACGGCGTTGGCGGTGTCGTGGAAGCCGTTGACGAATTCGAAGCCCAGGGCGATCAGCAGGGCGACACCGAGTAGCAGGAAGGGTGTCCAGGTGGTGACGACGGTGCCGAACTCGTGCATGTCGTGCACGAGGCTGTAGGCGGTGAACAACAGGCCGACGGCCAGCAGCGCGAAGAAGATCACGGCGGTAAAGACGCGAGGTTTGCTTTCCAGCTGCGGCCTGCCGTCGGCGGCGGACGCAGCGGTCAATGAGGGGGTAGCCATGCCTGAAATCCTGTTTGGGAACGGGTATCGGCCATGATCATTGCTAAATGTTACAGAGAAGCTGCCACAGATCAGTACCCGGAGATTTTGCCGTGCCGCTGGTCTGCCTGATTGGGTGGTGGTGGTGGTGGTGGTGAAGGCCAGTGTGGCGAGCGGGCTTGCCCGCGCTGGGCCGCGAGGCGGCCCCAGGCCCGGATGACTCGGTGTCCCTGAAATAACGCGGCGTGTGGTTTTACGGCTGCCTGGCAGCCGAGCGCGGCGGTGCGGCGTTCCGACAAGCCCGCTCGCCACAGCGTTTATCCGGCCATTTTAATAATCCTGCCGTTTACGAAACGCCCAGCGGCCCGCCAGCAAGGTGAAGGTCGCCACCAGCGCCACCAGTATCCAGAAACCCTCCGGGTCGCCGGCCAGCGGAATGCCGCCAACGTTCATGCCGAAGAAGCCGGCGATGATGTTGATCGGCAGGGCCAGCACCGTGACCACCGTCAGGGTGAACAGGGTCCGGTTGGTCTGTTCGTTGACGTTGGCGGCGATCTCTTCCTGCAGCAGCTTGATCCGCTCGCCGAGGGCTTCGAGGTCGCTGAGGATCAGCGAGAACTCTTCGGTGGACTTGCGCAGTTCCTTGACGTCTTCCTTCTGCAGCCACTGTGGCGGGCGATTGAGCAACCGCAGCAGCGAGCCCGGCTCCAGTGCCAGCAGCCGTTGCAGGCGCACCAGCACCCGACGCATGGCGCCCAGTTCCGCGCGGTTGTTGCTCACGCGCAGGGACAGCAACTGGTCTTCGATCTGGTCGACGCTGAGGGTAGTCTTGCGCACGATCTGGGTCAGTACTTCACCCTGGTCGCGCAGCAGGTGCACCAGCAATTCCAGTGGTGAGCGGAAGCGTTCGCCGGCCTTGACCGAGGAACGCAGTTTATCGACCGAATGCAGGGGTTGCAGGCGGGCGCTGATCAGCAGTTTGCTGCGGGCACAGACCCACAGGGTGGAGACATCCGAGGAGGTCATGTTGCCCAGGTTGAACACCACGTCGTTGACCACCGCCAGCAAGGCGTTGTCGACATGTTCGATACGGGTCGAGCGAGAGCCTTCGTGCAGGGCTTCGAAGAATTCGTCGGGCAGCGACAGGTGGGTCTTCATCCAGCGTTCGCAGGCCGCATGGGCCAGGTTCAGGTGCAGCCAGAGAAAATCCTCGGGATCTTCGGGCTGTTGCAGGCATTTCAGGGCGGTGGCGGAATCGATTTCCTCCCCGCGCTCACCGGCACGAAAGCGAAAACCGTAAAGCAGGCCGAACAGGTCCGGATCGCGGTGACTTTGGTCAAGGCTGTGATTCATGGAGGCTCGCTGAAATGAAGCGCCCGAAACATTCTTTTACAGGTTCGCTTGAGCCGCATCATCTCAAGGCTTTTTGACAGTTTTGTTACGGGTTGATGGGCGATTTCAGCAACGATGACCGGTGGTCGGGTTGCCTCAAGCCGCGCGCTGGCTTGCCGATGGCAGGGGTGTAAGCTGCTGCGCTTTTTTGGCCACAAGCCATGATGTCGCTGACAGGGATGTTTCGACTGCTCGCACTCCTGACCGGAGTGCCCAATCCCTGTTCAGAGATGCCGACAATGCTGCAAAAATCCTTGAGAGCCCAGACCCTCGCACTACTGAGCGGAAGCCTGTTGGCGATGTTGCTGATTGCCTTGACCTGCTTCCAGTTCCTTTCCAACGGTGTCCATGGCTATCGGGAGCTGATTGAAGGTCCGTTGCGCGCTTCGCAGTTGGTGGATGAAGCCAACCTGCGTTTCAAGGAGCAGGTGCAGGAGTGGAAGAACGTCCTGCTGCGCGGCAAGCAACCCCAGGACATGAACCAGTACTGGCGCCAGTTCGAGGATCGCCAGCGTGACGTGCAGGATATCCTCGGCCGCCTGGCGGCCCAGCCAGGGATCGACAGCAGCCTGAAGTCCCAGGTCGAAAGACTGCGCGACGAGCATCGCCAGCTCGGCCTGGCCTACCAGAAGGGCCGTGATGCCTACGTTGCCGCGGGCGGTGATCCGAGCGCCGGCGACCAGGCGGTCAAGGGTGTGGACCGCGCCGCCAGCGAGCAGATGAGTGTGCTGGTCAGCCAGTTGCGCAAGGCCAGCGATGCGCAATCGAGCGCCATCAGCGAGGCGGCCGCGCGCACCGTTTGGATCGGCCTGGTGGTGATGCTGGTGTCCGGGCTGCTGATCGCGCTGCTGAGCCTGTGGCTGGTCAACCGCAACCTGGTCGAGCCGATCAGCCGTCTGATCGATTACGTGGCCCAACTGAGCCACGGCAAATTCGCCGAGCGCGTGGCCAGCGATCGTCAGGATGAGTTGGGGCGCCTGGCCACTGCGGCCAATACCCTGAGAGATTTTCTCGCCGATACGTTCAATCGCCTCAAGCTCAGCACCTCGAACCTGGACAGTGCCAGTGGCGAGCTGAATGCCATTGCCGCACTGATGGCCGCCGGCACCCATGAACAATTTGAACGAACCGACCAGGTTGCCACGGCGATGACCGAGATGTCCGCCACGGCCCAGGAAGTTGCCCGTCACGCCGCAGCTGCGGCTGGTGCCGCCGACGAGGCCGATCGCTCGGCGCAGCAGGGCGAACAGGTGATGCAGTCGACTATCCAGACCATCACCCGCATGCGTACCGAAATCACCACTACCGCTACGGTCATTCGCCAGTTGGAAAGCGACAGTGGGCGGATCGGCAAGGTACTCGAGGTGATCCGCGGGATCGCCGAGCAGACCAACCTGCTGGCGCTCAATGCCGCGATCGAAGCAGCCCGGGCGGGTGAAGCCGGACGTGGTTTTGCGGTGGTCGCCGATGAGGTGCGCAGCCTGGCGCAACGTACCGCAGCGTCGATCCTGGAGATCAACCAGATCATCCAGTCGGTGCAGACCGGTGCGGTGGATGCGGCCCAGGCCATCGAGGGCGGCCAGGCCCGCAGTGATGAAAGTGTCGAGCAGGTGACCGAGGCGGGCGCGATGCTCGAACGCATCACCGCCGCGGTGGAAGCCATTCGCGATATGAACCGGCAGATCGCCACGGCTGCCGAGGAGCAGACGTCGGTTGCCGAGGACATCTCCCGCAACCTCACCGAGATCACTGCGATTGCCAGCACCAACCAGGACAACGTCAAGCGCACCGAAGCAGCCAGCAGCAACCTGCACGGCCTGTCGGGGCAATTGAACGAGGTCACCGCCAGGCTGGGCGCCTGATTGGCAAAGGGGTTTCGTGACTGTGTATCGAGATGCTGACCAACGGGATACAGGATAGGTCTCAAGCCGGCCTGCGTTATGTCGATGATGGGGTATCACTACCTCGATAGGACGTTTCCCATGGTCAGCATCACCTCGGTCAGCATCACCCCAAGCCTGTCCACCAGCACCGCCACCAAGTCGGCGAGCAGTGACGACACCACGACCACCGGTAGCGTCGCCGCTACCGCCACGGACACCACCAAGGCTGGCGGTACCCAGGCCGCGGCCGGTGGTGGCGCGGCGGGCAGCAGCGACAGTTCCAGTTCGGAATCCGATACCGTCAAGGAACTGCGCAAGCAACTGGCCGAACTGCAGAAGCAATTGCAGGAACAGGAGCAGCAGTTGCAGAAGGCCCAGGCCAGCAACGACAGCGACGAGGCCAAGGCGACTGCAGTGGCGACCGCCTCGGCCCAGGTGGCGACGATTTCCGCCTCGATCCAGACCGTTACCGCCGCCCTGACCCAGGCGCTGCAGGAGTCTGGCAGCAGCACTTCGGGCGGTACCGTCAACACCACCGCCTGAGTGCCTGGGGGGCGCTACTGCGCCTTTCTTGACGGCTGGCTGAAACGAACAAGCCGCACGTTCCTTGTGGGACGTGCGGCTTGTGGTTTGGCAGGGCGATCAGTTGTCGCGTTTTTCCTGCAGGACGGCGGCGCTCTTGGCGTCGAGCTTGACTTCCCATTTCACGCCGTCGGCGGCCTTGAGTTCGACTTCATAGACATACCCCCCACTGGCGGCATGGTCCAGCTCGGTGTCGGTGATGGTCGCCCCGGGGTACTTGGCCAGCGCCGCCTGGTTGAGCTTGTCGAAGTCGGCGATCGTGCCGGATTTCAGCAGGCCGGGAATATGGTCCGGACGCACATCGGCCGAAGCGAAGCCGGCAGCGAGTGTCAGGGCGGAAGCGGTCAGGAGGGTGGCGAAAGCTTTCATCTGGGTGGTTCCTTGTCTGGATGATTTCAGTGGGGTCAGCCTAAGTGTTGCGACTTAATTCATCCTTAAATTGACCCTTGCATGTCCTGACTGGCGATTGCGCCGTTTGTTCAATCCCGGTTCGTACAGGCCTTTCATGCTGGCGGCTTCTTAACGAGGAGCGTCTCATGAAGCGTGTGTCCAGCGGGTTGTATGCGCCGGTTTTCTGGTTTGGGTTTCTTGGTGCCGGGCTGGCATTGGCCGAGCGGGCCTGGTGTCTGCCGCTGCTGTTCCTGCTGGCGGTCCTGGTGTCTTTTCTTGCCGAGTGGTGGCTGCCCTACGAGCCAGCCTGGAACCGAGCGCGGGGAGACCGTCTGCGGGACATCGTCCACGGCCTGGTCAATGAAAGTCTCGCTGCCCTGGGGCTGCTGGTGTTGCCGGTGCTGGTCGGCTGGTTGCCGTTCGAACTGCTCTGGCCCCAGGCCTTGCCCTTGTGGTTGCAACTGCTACTGGCGATCGTGATCGCCGATGTGGGCATCACCCTGGCCCACTACGCCAGTCATCGCTCGCCAGCACTGTGGCGGCTGCATGCGGTGCATCACAGTGTGCAGCGGATGTATGGCTTCAACGGCTTGCTCAAGCATCCGCTGCACCAGGCGGTGGAGGCGCTGGCGGGCCTGCTGCCGTTGTGGTTGCTGGGTATTCCTGCGGATGTTGCGGCCTTGCTGGGGTTTGCCATTGCCATCCAGTTGCTGCTGCAGCACTCCAACGTGGATATGCGTCTTGGGCCGTTGCGCCTGGTTTTCGCCTGGGCCCCGGTGCATCGTTTTCACCATATGAAGTACGGCCGCGCCGGGGATGTGAATTTCGGGCTGTTCTTTACCGCGTGGGACCATCTGCTGGGGACTGCCTTCCACACCGAGGCGTACCGGATCGGCGAGGCGGACCTCGGGATCGGCAACCGGCCGGACTTTCCCGTGGGGTATGTGCGGCAATTGCTGGACCCGTTTCTACCCGTCGAGACCTCAGACCCTGCACCGACGCCGGTGCAATTGTTGCGCCGGATCAATCCAGCAGGCGCACTTGAATCCGCCCCAGGGCATGAGCGGCACTGACGCCGAAGAGCTTTTTCATCGAGCGGGAGAAGTGCGCCGAATCGGCGAATCCCGCGTCGTGGGCCGCTACCGTCAGGCTGCTACCCGCCAGTATCTGGTTCAGCGCCAGGCGCAGGCGGCGCCACAGCACCAGGCGCCGAATCGGCAGGCCGACGCGGCTGGCGAACAACCGCTCCAATTGGCTCAGGGACAGGTTGGCGTCGCGGGCCAGGGCAGCGGCCGAAACCTTGCCATCCAGCGACTGCTCCAAGGCTGCCAGGGCACGGGTGATACGCGGATCGTCGAGGGTGCGGCGGGGACAGTGACGAAGGGCGTCGTCGAGAGCCGGCAACGACCATTCGACGTTGCCCAGGGCCTGTTCGAGCTGATCCAGATCCAGGGTCAGCGGTTCGGCATAGATGGAGAGCACCCGACCCGATGTCTTGACGATGGCGTGGCTGCGCTGGGCTCCGATCAGCAACTGCCTGGCAGTGATCGCCTGGCCTTCGAGCCAGACGGTGACCGGCGCCTCGGGCGCCAGCATCACCTGGTGGGCATAGTGGCCATGGGGCGCGGTCGGCCCCAGCCCTCCCTCGATCAGGGCGTAGTCACGTCCCAGCCAAAGGACGCCGCTCCACTCGCTGGCCTTCACTCAGTAACCGTTGGCCTCGAGGATCTGCGGCACGGTTTTCGGCGACGCGCGCTTGAAGTACTTGAGCAACTCGGAGGCGCGGTTGGTGAAGATGCCATCGACGCCGGCGTCCATCACCTTCTTGAAGTCTACCGGTTCGTCGACGGTATAGACGTGGACCAGCAGGCCCTTGTCGTGGGTCAGCTGGTTCATCCACGGCTTGACCAGGTCCGAATAGCTCTGGTCGCCGCCGTGGGTCAGTTCGGCCGACGGACCGGTGCCAATGGCGCCGTGTTCCTTGGCGAAGTCGACCCACTTGATGAACTCGGCCTTGTCCTTCGGTTCCTGCTTGGCGTAGTAGGCGGCCTTGGTCTTCTCGCCGGAGTCGGCGAAGCTGACGTTCGACTTGGGCTCGATGCTGCCTTCGCCGACCCACAGCAGGAGGATCTTCGGCGTGTCCGGCATTTCCTTTTGCAGCAGTTCCAGGCTGCTCTTTTCGAAGGTCTGCAGGATCACCCGGCCCGCGCTCTGGCCAACCTGCGGCCGCTCCTTGGATTGGACCTTGTCCGGGCCGAGCAGGCCGCGTTCCTGCAGCTTGTTCTTGAGGTCATGCTCGATACCGGGGAACTGCTTGGGTTCCTTGGTTTCGATGTACAGGCCTGGGCGATGCCTGGGGTTGGCCTGGGCGATGTCGATGATCTGGTCCAGGCTGAGGATTTTCAGGCCGACATAGGCCGGCCGCGCGCGCTCGGGGTAGGCTTTGTTGAACCAGCTGCCGGCATCCAGGGTTTGCAGTTCGGCCCAGGTGAACTCGTTGGCCGGGCTGTCCTTGCGCTCGGGAAACTTGCTGGCGACGTCGGTGGTGCGCGACAGGTTGTTGTCGTGCAGGGCGAAGATCACTCCGTCCTTGCTGCGCTGCAGGTCCATTTCCAGGTAGTCGGCGCCCAACTCGCGGGCCAGGGTATAGGACGCTGCGGTGGATTCGGGAGCATCGTAGGAGGCGCCACGGTGGGCGATCACCGCCGGGTGGGGAATCGACGCCTTGGCGGCGAGTTCGGCCGGGGCGGTGCTGGCCTGTGCGGTGTCCAGCCCCATGGCCAGCAGCAGGCTCATGAGCAGGGCGCTTTTCTTGAAGGTGACAGGCATTTCGAATTCCTTTCGTGCAGGGTAAAGGCCCCTTTTAACAACTGAATGCTTCAAGTGCTATCGCGAAATGGTTGCAAATGCGGGATGTGTCGTTTTTTCGACACAAACAGGACGGATTTTGCAGTAGGCTTGAATGGCAGTTTCCCCGGCAGAGGGAAACGCGCTGTCCCCTTGTGTGTAAACCATCGACCCATGGGCCTTCGGGCTCTCCAGTGAGGTTTACCATGCGCATCACTTCTGAACTCATCTGTCAGGCCGCCGACCAGCTCAAGGGTTTTGTCGGCTTGAATCGCAAGACCGGCCAGTACATCGTGCGTTTCAGCGAAGACTCCTTCGGCATGGATGTGGCCGACGACGGGATCATTCCGGCCAGTGAATTCGTCTGGCTGCCAGCCGGGCAGGAGGCCATGTGCCTGGCACGGGAACGGATCCAGCTGCTGCTGGACCAGAATATCGACGAGCGGATCAATATCTCCGAGCCGCTGCGGGTGTACATGCGGCGGGTGGAGATTCCGCAGATCGCCGCGTTGCGCCAGGTGGTACCGGGCTGACGCAGCGCACCTGTCGGCTCAACGATCGAAGCGATAGGACCGCTCGACCTTGCACACACGGGTATGGCACGCCTCGTACCAGGTCGAGCGGCCTCGCTCGCGAATCTCACTGTGCTCGGCATGCTGTTTCCAGGCGAGGATTGCCGCTTCGTCCTGCCAGTACGAAACCGTGATGCCCAGCCCGTCATCCCCGCGTGCCGATTCGACGCCGAGGAAGCCTGGCTGGTCGCGGGCCAGTTCCAGCATGCGCTGGGCGGCCTCGGCATAGCCCAGGTCGCCTTCGGTGCGCAGGGAGGTGAAGATCACCGCGTAGTAGGGCGGTTGGGGTGTGGCGGCAATCATGACTGTACTCCGGCGCAGGCCACGAGGAACGCGCTGACCAGCGGCGGTACGTTGCCTTGCAGAGCGGCGCGTTCCGGCTGGAAGAGCGTGGCGACAAAAAACGGATGATTCACGAGTTCAATGGCTCGCAGTTCACCCAGGCTGTCGTGGCCGCCTGCCTGCAAGTCACCATCGAGCAGGGCGGCCTCGAAGGCCGGGTTGATGCCATAGCGGCAGTGATAACCCTCGTGGGTCTGCTGGCCTGCGTAGGCGCTGGCGATACGTGAACCCTCGACCAGGCGGATGCCGTCACTGGCTTCCACCAGGGCGCAGCTCAACGGCGAGATGACCGCGCGCGGCGAGTCCGGCGCCTCTTCGCCGTGCTCCGCGTCGTCCCAACCGAGCACATGGCGGGCATATTCGAGAAGTGCATACTGGAAACCGGCACAGGTACCGAGATAGGGGCGTCGCTGTTCACGGGCGTGGCGAATGGCGTGCAATGCGCCAGCAAGGCTGCGATAGGGACTGGCGGGCACGCACCAGATACCGTCGAAAGCGGACAGATCGGTTGCCGCATCGATGCTGTCGGTCGCCAGCCAGTCAGCCTGCACAGGTAGGTCGGCGGCCCTGGCAGCCAGTTGCAGGGCCAGGGGGATGGCCTGGTGGGCGACCACCTGGGGGTTGTGGTCACCGACCAGGGCAATCTTCAGGGCAGGGCGCAGATCCATGGGGTTTTCCTCCGGCGTGACGGTCTTTGCGCCGGACTATAGATCTGCATTCTTGCAAGCAAAATAGGCATTTGCTCAAGTGAACAATGCCGCGCTGCAATCATCCCCTGAAGGGGAGTCTTGGCTCAATGCCCCCTGTCGTTGGCGAACATGCTCACCGCCTGCACGGCATTGCTCGCCCCGTCGCGGATCTGCAGGATCACCGTGCCGGCCTCGTCCGCCAGGCCGACGCCCTTGGACGCCCGGTCGCGGGTGCCGTTCATGCTCTGTATGGCTTGCTGCGTTTCGTTCTGGATCATGCCGATCATGTTGGAGATCTCGGTGGTCGAGCCGCTGGTGCGCGCTGCCAGCAGGCGCACCTCGTCGGCCACCACGGCGAAACCGCGGCCCTGTTCGCCAGCCCGGGCGGCCTCGATCGCGGCATTGAGGGCCAGCAGGTTGGTCTGGTCGGCGATGCCACGAATGGTGTTGACGATGGCGGTGATCTGCTCCGAACGCTCGCCCAGCTTGGCGATCAGGGTCGATGAGCCTTCGATGTTGGAGGCGATCTCGCGCATTTCGGTAGCGGCCTGCTGGATCACCTCGGTGCCTTGTTCGGCGACCTTACGGGTCTCCACCGAGATGTGATAGGCCTGGCTCGCGCTCATGGCGTCCTGGGTGTGTTTTTCTTCGCGCCGGGTCACGTCCGAGGCGAACTTGACCACTTTGCACAGTTTGCCGCTGGCGTCGTAGACCGGGTTGTAGCTGGCCTCCAGCCAGACGCTCTGGCCGCGTTTGGTCACGCGTTCGAACTGGCCGCTGAAGAACTCACCCTGGTTCAGCCGGCGCCAGAAATCCTGGTAGTCGCTGCTCCCGACAGTGGCCGGGGTGCAGAAGATCCGGTGGCTCTTGCCCTGGATTTCGGCCTGGCTGTAGCCCATCAGGTTGAGGAAGTTCTGGTTGGCGCAGATCACCGTGCCATCGGGATTGAACTCAATGGCGGCCATGGCCCGGTCTATGGCCTGCAGTTTGCCGTTGGCCTCACTTTCCTGCTGGATCTTGGCGGTGACGTCCATCGCGTACTTGACGATGCTCACCGCCTTGCCGCTCTCGTCGCGGATCGGATTGTAGCTGGCCTCCAGCCAGACACTCCGCCCGTCGGCGGCGACCCGCTCGAAGGTGCCGGATTCGAACTGCCCGGCCTTGAGGCGTGACCACAGCTGGCTGTATTCGGCGCTACGGGCATAGGTCGGGGAGCAGAACATGCGGTGGGGTTGGCCGACCACCTGGTCCTGGCGGTAGCCCATGGTCTTGAGGAAATTGTCGTTGGCCCGCAGGACCGTACCGTCAAGGTCGAACTCGATGACGGCCATGGAGCGATCGATGGCGGCAAGCAGATGGGCTTGTTGGTCAATGGTTTGCTGCAGGTCGTGCAAGGCTTTCTTATGATTGGCAAAAAACATGGCGTGAACTCGGAGAGAGGGGAGGTCTATCCCTTTCGAGGCCCGGCAGCCCCTGGTAGGGACGATGCCGGTGGCCAGCGTTCCATAGATGGCACTTTGCCTTGCATACTTATACAAAATTGACCGAAGTTGTACAAGAATTCGCCGTACGGTTTTTGCGGCAGTCGAGTGGTGGTCAGGCGGAGCTGGCCAGGCACTCGCTGGATGAGGCGACGTTGCCTGCGTCGACGCAGGTGACCTTGTTGCGACCGGAGTTCTTGGCGATGTACAGGGCCTTGTCGGCTTCGTTCAGCCAATCTCCGGCGTCCTTGAAGCTGGCACGGAAGGGGGCCAGGCCGATGCTCAGGGTCACACGCAGTTCCGGTATTTCCTCACTGCGGAAATTGCTGAAAACCTGGCGCAGGCGTTCCATGATCTCCCGGGCCTGTTCCAGCGACATGTCTGGCAGGATGACGCAGAACTCGTCACCGCCATAGCGCCCGGCCAGGTCGTTTTGGCGCAGGTTGGCCTTCAGGTCGCGGCTCAACTGGCGCAGTACGCTGTCGCCGATCAGATGGCCGTAGCTGTCGTTGATGGTCTTGAAATGGTCGATGTCGATCAGCGCGATCGCCGCCTGGTACTGCGTCTGCCGGCATTTGTGAAACTTGATCTGCAGCAGGTCCTTCCAGGTGCCGTGATTGAGCAGCCCGGTCAGGCTGTCGGTACGGCTCAGGGCGCTCAGGGCCCGCTTGTGATCGGCGAGCTTGATTGCCACCTTGAAGCTGCCCATGCCGATGACCACTGGGTAAAGGATCATCACGGGTAGGCAGGCATAGATCTGTATCTGGGTGGTCACCGCGTTGAGCGCCGGAGTGAAGATCAGCCAGGAGATGAGGATGCCCAGCAGTTGGGCGAGCAAACCCTTGAGCATCAGCCGCGGGCCACCGGCAGCGACATTGTGCATGGTCATCAGTGCGAGCATGTTGACGGTGACCAGCGGGTTGAACTGGATGGTCGCTGCCCAGAAACCGCCCATCAACGAATCGACCAGGATATTGCGCCGTTCCGCCTGATAGGGGTAGTTGGAACCCCGTGCGACCCGGTATGCCAGGTGGGGCCAGATCAGGGCATTGAGCACCAGCAGGCCCCAGATCCATACCGGCAGCGACAAGGGGGCGAGTGCAGCGATGATGCTTAGAGAGCCGACGCCGACGCCTACCATGCGGGGCAAGTAGATGCGTCTGGCAAACGATTGCCCTTTGCCTCGATGGATTTCCATAGGTTTCTGAGTCACTTATTTCTTTATTGAACACAGGCGATGTGTTCTACACGGAACGGCTGTTCGTCGGATAAGCAGGATGAATATTGTCGAGGATTACGTAAAGAATAATCAGTGTCCTTCCGGGCCATTTCCAGGATTTGGAAGGTGATTTGATCATTTGTGTCGGCTACTTGGCTATTTCGTAGCCGGAAAGGAACAAATCCAGCGCCGATTCCAGGACGCGTGTCTGCTCCGGGGCATCCAGCGGTGGTTGCCCGAGGGTGATTTGCGGCCAGAAGGCGAAGGCCTTGAGCAAGCCGTAGATCTGGTGGGTGGCGAACTCGGGATCGACCGCCTTGAATTTGCCATCGGCCTGGGCATCGCGGATCCACTGCTTGAAGCCGTGCTCCTGGTTGGCCAGGCGCGAGACCATATCCTGGGCTCGTTCGGGCGCATGGATAGTGGCGGCGATTGCCACCCGCGCCAGGTCGAGGAAGTTGCTATCGTTGAACAGGCGCATCTTGCGTGCGAGCAGTTCGCGCAATTGTTCGCGCAGGGAGCGTTGCGCGTGGTAGGTCAGGTCTTCCTGAGCAGCGCTGCTGGCCCACAGGCGATTGAGAATTTCGGCGAACAGGTCTTCCTTGCTCTGGAAGTGGTTGTACACCGTTCGCTTGGATACCTCGGCCTTGGCCGCGATCCGGTCCATGCTGGTTACCTCGAAACCGTCGGCGCGAAAGGCTGCAATAGCGGCGTGGATGATGGCTTCGCGTTTACGGTCGGTGAGGCGCAGGGGGGCGGTCATGGGCAGGCTTCAGCAGGTTAAGAAAAGTTACACTCGGCAGTTTACTTGCCGAGTGCTTTGGCGCAAGCTAGAAACTACACTGTGTAGTGTAGTTCATTTCTGCAACATCATCCGATCAAGGTTCGCCCGAGGCGGCCAGCGATCATCCAGCACCTGAGCGTGGGAACTCCTTCGGGTTCCTGGGAGTCACCCTGTCATGGCCATTCGTTCGCGCACTTTCGATAAACCCTCGTCCTTGAAAGAGCAGGGCGCTTTTCGCAACCTGGCGCCAACACCCCATGGTGGCCTGGGCAAGACCCTGGGCATCTTCTGGCGAATGACCTTCCAGAAACCGCGCAACACCCGTCCGGCGGGCAGCGTGCCGGTTCAGGCACTGACGCGCGAGCAACTGCTCGCGGCTCCTGATTTCAGCGTATTCCGTCTGGGTCACTCAACCTTGTTGCTCAAGCTGCAGGGCAAGTTCTGGCTGACCGACCCGGTGTTCTCCGAGCGGGCGTCACCCGTGCAATGGGCTGGGCCGAAGCGCTTTCACCAGCCGCCCATCAGCCTGGAAGAATTGCCACCGATCGAGGCGGTGATCCTTTCCCACAATCACTACGATCACTTGGACCACCAGGCGGTGCTGGCGCTGGCTGACAAGACCAGGCACTTTCTGGCCCCCCTGGGGGTTGGCGACCAGTTGGTCAAGTGGGGGATCGCCCCGGAGAAAGTGCAACAGCTGGATTGGTGGGAGGAGACGGCCGTCGATGGCATACGTTTCGCCGCCACGCCGTCGCAGCATTTTTCCGGGCGGACGCTGTTCGACAACAACCAGACCCTGTGGGCGTCCTGGGTGATGATTGCCGGCGATGTGCGAATCTTCTTCAGTGGTGACAGCGGCTACTTCGACGGCTTCAAGCAGATCGGCGAACATTATGGTCCGTTCGACCTGACCCTGATGGAAACCGGTGCCTATAACGTCGACTGGCCTCATGTGCACATGCAGCCTGAACAGAGCCTGCAAGCGCACCTGGACCTCAAGGGACGTTGGCTGTTGCCGATTCATAACGGTACGTTCGACCTGTCGTTCCATGCCTGGTACGAACCGTTCGAGCGTATTCTGGCGCTGGCCTGGGATAGCAACGTGTCCATCACCACCCCGGCCATCGGTGAAGCCTTCAACCTGATGCAGCCTCACCGTGGGCGTGCCTGGTGGTTGGAAGTGGAGCAGGCCTTGGAGAGCGAATCTGCTCTGAGCCCTCGCTAAACCCTCCAGGGACGGCAGCCTTGATCTGACTCGTTCACTCGATCAGTTCGTAGTCCTGCCGTTCAATCGGGTCGGGTGTAGTCCCCCGGATGTTCATCCCGCGACCGGGGGCGAATCCAGGGAAAAATACCAGGCCTTCGGCTTCGAAACGAAAGGCCAGGGCCAGCCGGGTGACATCCCGCAGAACATCCCCTTTCTCGAAGCGTTGTACGGCTTCAACCGAAACGCCCGACTCCTGGCTCAATCGCTCCCGGCTCCAGCCCAGCATCACCCGGGCCTGCTTGCAGTGCAGCGGGGTGAATTGGTGCAGGACCATACGTTCGACGGTAGTACTCATCACATAATTGGCGGCTTGGCTGGACATGGCGCTCTCCAGGATTGATCGGCTGATTTTAAAATACTGTGTTTTTGTACAGTTGTTTTCGGGCCGGATCAAAGGATTTTTCGGCAATCCGACTATCGGTAGTCGGTTGGGGCGCAGAGGCCTTGGCAGCGTCGTGGTGATTTCGCGAGCTCACAACCTTGCTCGCCCACAAAGGACGAAACCGCCACATCCGCTGGACGCGCAAACGGATATGCACCCAAATCCCATAAAAAAAGCCCTGACCAAGTCAGGGCTTCCAGGGCAGCGATCCAAGCCAGGAACGAATCAGTCCCAGCTCAACGCACCACCGGTCTGGTACTCGATCACACGGGTCTCAAAGAAGTTCTTCTCCTTCTTCAGGTCCATGATCTCGCTCATCCATGGGAACGGGTTGGTCGTCCCTGGATACTCTTCCTTCAGACCGATCTGCGACAGGCGACGGTTGGCGATGAACTTCAGGTAGTCTTCCATCATCGCCGCGTTCATGCCCAGTACGCCGCGAGGCATGGTGTCACGCGCGTATTCGATCTCCAGTTGGGTCCCTTGCAGGATCATCTGGGTCGCTTCTTCCTTCATCTCGGCATCCCACAGGTGCGGGTTCTCGATCTTGATCTGGTTGATCACGTCGATACCGAAGTTCAGGTGCATGGATTCGTCGCGCAGGATGTACTGGAACTGCTCGGCGACGCCGGTCATCTTGTTGCGACGACCCATGGACAGGATCTGGGTGAAGCCGCAGTAGAAGAAGATACCTTCCAGCACGCAGTAGTAGGCGATCAGGTTGCGCAGCAGTTCCTTGTCGGTTTCGACGGTGCCGGTGTTGAACTGCGGGTCGGAGATCGAGCGGGTGTACTTCAGGCCCCAGGTGGCTTTCTTCGCGACCGACGGGATCTCGTGGTACATGTTGAAGATCTCGCCCTCATCCATGGCCAGCGATTCGATGCAGTACTGGTAGGCGTGGGTGTGGATCGCCTCTTCGAAGGCCTGGCGCAGGATGTACTGGCGGCACTCGGGGTTGGTGATCAGGCGGTACACGGCCAGCACCAGGTTGTTCGCCACCAGGGAGTCGGCGGTGGAGAAGAAGCCCAGGTTGCGCATGACGATGCGACGCTCGTCGTCGGTCAGGCCTTCGGGGTTTTTCCACAGGGCGATGTCCGCGGTCATGTTGACCTCTTGCGGCATCCAGTGGTTGGCGCAGCCGTCGAGGTACTTCTGCCAGGCCCAGTCGTACTTGAAAGGCACGAGCTGGTTGAGGTCGGCGCGGCAGTTGATCATGCGCTTCTCATCGACCGCGACACGGGCCGATGCACCTTCGAGTTCAGCCAGGCCTTCGGCGACGTCGAGTGCGTCGAGGGCAGCCTTGGCACGGATGATCGCGGCGGAGTCGCTGGCGGTCACGGCACGGGCTTCGAGGGCGGCGGCGCCGCCGGCGCTGTCCAGGCGATCGAGGGTGGCTTCGCTGGCCTGGCCGGTCTTGCTCTCTTTCTCTACTACTTCGCCGTCTTCTTTGTCGAATTCGTCCCAGCTCAGCATGACGTGTCGTCTCCTGCGTGAGGGCCTGGCGCCCGTGTGAAAACCCTGATGGTCGGTTTTTCACACGACACGGTGGCCGCGGTGGATATAAGGAATCGTTTCTTGCCCTGGCTGTGCAGGCAAACAACGGAAATTTGTACGGGGGCCCTCGAAGGGCGGATGGCGCTGGGGGTGACGCCTGTTCCTGCAGCGATGCCAGCGTGAGAACGCTACCCTGCAAGGGAATGTTGCAAGCCCGTTTTACCGGGACATTATAAGGGCTTTTTGCTGTCAGTGGTGTGACGGATTCTGCCCTTGCCCGTGCTTTTTCGGACATGGCTCGGGTTTGCAGGGCTTTGGCGGCAAAAGATTTTTTTGCTGGGAGGGGGATCGGCGACGAGTGGCATTCGGCCCCGGGTAGGATGCCAGCGTGGAGGCGATTGCGGTGTCGATACACCATTGCCGCAGCCGCAAGAATCGCTTCCTGCGGCAGGCGCTTTTCAATGCGGGCGATCAGCCGTTGGAACAACCATTACCCATTACACGATATTCCATGACATGCCGGGCACCTTGGGAATCTTCATAAACCATACGTGCTGGTACAACTTCGCAAACTTCCGGTATTTCACTCATGGAGATAACTTTGTGAATGTCCGGATGCAGGGAGTAGGTATATTCCTCTACCGGCAGATTCTGGCTGGCTACATCGGTCGCCGCCTCGTCGGCCATGGCTGTGGCGCACAGGCTGCTGAGGACTAAAGCGGCAAAAAGTTTCATCGGTTCACCTATTGACGGTCGTGTGGGGGCACGCGGCCCTTGTGGGACCACGTGTGAAGCTCTGGAAAGTTTGAATTCGAATTAACGGCCTTCGTGGGGGCTGTCGCTGGTTAATTCGTTGCCTTAGTTGGCGAAGTTGATTTTAAGAGTGCGCAAAACATTCATACAGGTCGTCTTTTGATAAAGACTATTGACAAAACCTGTAACAATCGTCGAAAAACGTCCTGTCCCGAGATATTTTCCATGGGCCGGAAAGCGCCACAGGCAGCGTGCTTGAGCCTTGTAGGCAGCAAATCTGACGTTTTGTAGGGCTTTGTTACTACCATCGTCGAATGGTCCACCAGCGTCAGCCCGGCTACAACAGGGCCATAAAACAACAACTATGTCACCGAGGTAAGAAAGATGAGTGCGGCTTCCCTGTACCCCGTTCGCCCTGAGGTTTTGGCCAATACGCTGACCGACGAGGCAACCTACAAGGCGATGTACCAGCAGTCGGTCGTCAACCCTGATGGCTTCTGGCGCGAGCAGGCCCAGCGTCTTGACTGGATCAAGCCTTTCACCACGGTAAAACGGACTTCCTTCGACGACCACCATGTCGATATCAAATGGTTCGCTGATGGCACCCTGAACGTCTCCTACAACTGCCTGGATCGCCACCTGGCCGAGCGCGGTGATCAGGTCGCAATCATCTGGGAGGGTGACGACCCGGCCGAGTCACGCAACATCACCTATCGCGAACTGCACGAGCAGGTCTGCAAGCTCGCCAACGCCCTGCGTGGCCAGGATGTCCATCGCGGCGATGTGGTCACCATCTACATGCCGATGATTCCCGAGGCCGTGGTCGCCATGCTGGCCTGCGCGCGGATCGGCGCGATTCACTCGGTAGTGTTCGGTGGCTTCTCGCCCGAAGCCCTGGCTGGCCGGATCATCGACTGCCGCTCGAAGGTGGTGATCACCGCTGACGAAGGTATTCGTGCCGGCAAGAAGATCCCGCTCAAGGCCAACGTCGACGACGCCCTGACCAACCCGGAAACCAACAGCATCCAGAAGGTCATCGTGTGCAAGCGCACCGGTGGCGACATCAAGTGGAACCAGCATCGCGACATCTGGTTCGAAGACCTGATGAAAGTGGCGGGCAGTGTCTGTGCGCCAAAAGAGATGGGCGCCGAAGAAGCCCTGTTCATCCTTTATACCTCCGGCTCCACCGGCAAGCCAAAGGGTGTGCAGCACACCACCGGCGGCTACCTGTTGTATGCGGCCCTGACCCATGAGCGCGTGTTCGATTACCGTCCGGGCGAGGTCTACTGGTGCACCGCCGACGTCGGCTGGGTCACCGGCCACAGCTACATCGTCTACGGCCCTTTGGCCAATGGCGCGACCACCGTGCTGTTCGAGGGCGTGCCGAACTATCCGGACATCACCCGGGTGGCGAAGATCGTCGACAAGCACAAGGTCAATATTCTCTACACCGCGCCGACCGCGATCCGCGCGATGATGGCCCAGGGTTCGGCAGCGGTCGACGGTGCCGACGGCAGCAGCCTGCGCCTGCTCGGTTCGGTAGGCGAGCCGATCAACCCGGAAGCCTGGGACTGGTACTACAAGAACGTCGGCAAGTCGCGTTGCCCGATCGTCGATACCTGGTGGCAGACCGAGACTGGCGGCAACATGATGAGCCCGCTGCCAGGTGCCCATGCCCTCAAGCCAGGCTCCGCAGCCCGTCCGTTCTTCGGTGTGGTGCCGGCGCTGGTGGACAACCTGGGCAACATCATCGAGGGTGCCGCCGAAGGCAATCTGGTGATTCTCGATTCGTGGCCGGGCCAGGCACGTACCTTGTACGGCGACCATGACCGCTTCGTCGACACCTACTTCAAGACCTTCCGCGGCATGTACTTCACCGGCGACGGTGCCCGTCGCGACGAGGATGGCTACTACTGGATCACCGGCCGCGTCGACGACGTGCTCAACGTTTCCGGTCACCGCATGGGCACTGCCGAGATCGAAAGCGCCATGGTTGCCCACCCGAAAGTCGCCGAGGCGGCCGTGGTGGGGGTGCCGCACGATATCAAGGGGCAGGGCATCTACGTCTATGTCACTCTCAACAGCGGCGAGGAACCGAGTGAAGCGCTGCGCCTGGAACTGAAGAACTGGGTGCGCCGGGAGATCGGGCCGATCGCTTCGCCGGATGTCATCCAGTGGGCGCCGGGCCTGCCCAAGACCCGTTCGGGGAAAATCATGCGGCGTATCCTGCGCAAGATCGCCACGGCGGAATACGACGGGCTGGGTGATATCTCGACCCTGGCCGATCCAGGTGTGGTGCAGCACCTGATCGATACCCACAAGACCATGAACGTCGCCTGAGGCAATCGGGTTTAACGAGCCCCGTCCGGCAGTGAGCCGGGCGGGGCTTTTTCATTCAGGGGCGGGGCTGGCGGACGAATGAGTGAAAAGAGATAAATATCGGTTTTTCCTGTAGGTCATTTCTTGTTGTTACCCAGCCGGCTTCAAGTAACCAAATATGTCACCTGGCGCCCGCTGCCGGGGCATAGGGAAACGCTTTTGCTCATTTTGGGGTGACGATATCGGTCGAAAAGATCGTTGTCGCACACTGCACTTGCCGTAATAGAAGGCTTTGCGAATAATAGGCCCGCAATTTGCAGCATGGATCGGTTGCCCTTCTTTTGCCTGTGCATGAATTTCATGGGCTGTCAATGTGCCGGGTCGGCATTCTCTATGCTTCTGTAATTACTTGTCGCATTGAGGAAATATCGACTTCGGGCCTGTCGTTAGAATGCCGATCACTCGCTGGTCGTTGTGCATGGACCGCTGCCCAACCGGCCCTCGCAGGATGCGGCGCCGTAATCCCTGTTCACCCTTCGCATATTGGGCTCGCGCTCACTCTGCCGTTTTTGCCCTTTACCGATGGAGTCCTAAGATGAAGAAACTCGTGCTTCTTGGCGCCCTGGCACTGTCCGTGCTGTCGCTGCCTACATTCGCCGATGAAAAGCCTCTGAAAATTGGTATCGAAGCGGCCTACCCTCCATTCGCCTCCAAGGCTCCGGACGGCAGCATCGTCGGTTTCGACTACGACATCGGCAACGCCCTGTGCGAAGAGATGAAGGTCAAGTGTGTCTGGGTCGAGCAGGAGTTCGACGGCCTGATCCCGGCGCTGAAGGTCCGCAAGATCGACGCGATCCTGTCGTCGATGTCGATCACCGACGACCGCAAGAAGTCTGTCGACTTCACCAACAAGTACTACAACACCCCGGCCCGCCTGGTCATGAAGGAAGGTACCGTGGTCAGCGACAGCCTGGCCGAACTCAAGGGCAAGAAGATTGGCGTGCAGCGTGGTTCGATCCACAACCGCTTCGCCGAGGAAGTGCTCAAGCCATTGGGTGCCGAGGTCAAGCCTTACGGTTCGCAGAACGAGATCTACCTGGACGTGGAAGCCGGTCGCCTGGACGGTACCGTGGCTGATGCGACCCTGCTGCAGGACGGTTTCCTGAAGACCGACGCCGGCAAGGGCTTTGCCTTCGTGGGCCCGCAGTTCACCGACGTCAAGTACTTCGGTGACGGCGTGGGGATCGCCGTGCGCAAGGGCGACACGGCCGATCTGGACAAGATCAACGCCGCCATCGCCGCGATCCGTGCCAATGGCAAATACAAGCAGATCCAGGACAAGTACTTCGACTTCGATATTTACGGCAAGTAAATCTCGCTAGCTCGTCCGAAATGGCGCAAGCAACAGGATCCCTGAGGTTTGCGCCATTTTTTCATCCCAATTTTCGAGGACCTGAATCATGTTGAAAGGCTACGGGGCTGTCATCCTCGATGGCGCTTGGCTGACGCTTCAGCTCGCCTTGTCGTCCATGGCCCTGGCCATCGTTCTTGGCTTGATCGGGGTGGCGCTGCGCCTTTCGCCGGTGCGCTGGCTGGCCTGGCTCGGTGACCTGTATGCCACCGTGATCCGTGGAATCCCCGACCTGGTACTGATCCTGCTGATCTTTTACGGCGGCCAGGACCTGATCAACCGCGTCGCGCCGTTGCTCGGTTATGACGACTATATCGATCTCAATCCGCTGGCTGCCGGTATCGGTACCCTGGGCTTCATTTTTGGTGCCTACCTGTCGGAAACCTTCCGTGGCGCCTTCATGGCGATCCCCAAGGGGCAGGCGGAGGCCGGCATGGCCTACGGGATGAGCAGTCTGCAGGTGTTCTTTCGGGTGTTGGTACCGCAGATGATCCGCCTGGCGATCCCCGGTTTCACCAACAACTGGCTGGTGTTGACCAAGGCCACTGCACTGATTTCCGTGGTCGGCCTGCAGGACATGATGTTCAAGGCCAAGCAGGCGGCCGATGCCACTCGCGAGCCTTTCACCTTCTTCCTTGCAGTGGCGGCGATGTACCTGGTGATTACCAGTGTCTCGTTGCTGGCATTGCGTCACCTCGAGAAGCGCTATTCGGTAGGCGTAAGGGCGGCTGATCTATGATCTTCGACTACAACGTCGTCTGGGAGGCGATGCCGCTGTACCTCGGCGGCCTGCTGACCACTCTGAAACTGCTGGCCCTGTCGCTGTTCTTCGGCCTGCTGGTGGCCGTGCCACTGGGGCTGATGCGGGTTTCCAAGCAGCCGCTGGTGAATGGCGTGGCGTGGCTCTACACCTACGTGATTCGTGGCACGCCGATGCTGGTGCAGTTGTTCCTGATCTACTACGGGCTGGCGCAGTTCGAGGCGGTGCGCGAGAGTTTCCTCTGGCCCTGGCTGTCCAGTGCGACCTTCTGCGCTTGCCTGGCCTTTGCCGTCAATACCAGCGCCTACACGGCGGAAATCATCGCTGGCAGCCTCAAGGCGACGCCCCATGGCGAAATCGAGGCGGCCAAGGCGGTGGGCATGTCGCGCTACAAGATGTATCGACGCATCCTGCTGCCGTCGGCCCTGCGTCGGGCGCTGCCGCAATACAGCAACGAAGTGATCATGATGCTGCAGACCACCAGTCTGGCCTCCATCGTGACGCTGATCGACATCACTGGCGCCGCCCGGACCGTCAACGCGCAGTATTACCTGCCGTTCGAGGCCTATATCACCGCCGGCGTGTTCTACCTGTGCCTGACCTTCATCCTGGTGCGCCTGTTCAAGTTGGCCGAGCGCCGCTGGCTGAGCTACCTGGCTCCAAGGAAGCATTGAGATGGAACGTATCGATCATTCCCTGCCCTGGAGCAGCCTGGGTACCGAGCGCCGGTTGTCGGTGTTCCGTTTCGGCAGTGGCGAGCGCAAGGCCTATATCCAGGCCAGCCTGCATGCCGACGAACTGCCGGGCATGCGTACCGCCTGGGAATTGAAGAAGCGCCTTGGCGAACTGGAGGCCCGCGGTGCCCTGAAGGGCGTTGTCGAGCTGGTGCCGGTGGCCAACCCGATCGGTCTTGGGCAATTGCTGCAAGGTAATCACCAGGGGCGGTTCGAGTATTCCAGCGGCAGGAACTTCAACCGCGACTTCGTCGAGTTGAGCGAGCCGGTCGCGGCGCTGGTCGACGGGCGCCTGGGAGACGATCCCCACGCCAATGTCCAGTTGATTCGCCAGGCCATGCGCGATGTGCTGGCCGAGTTGCCGCCAGCCGCAAGTCCGTTGCAGGGCATGCAGCGAATCCTGCTTGGCCATGCCTGCGATGCCGATATCGTACTGGACCTGCATTGCGACTGCGAGGCGGCGCTGCACATGTATGCGCTGCCGCAGCACTGGCCGCAATGGCGTTCCCTGGCTGCGCACCTGGGTGTCCGGGTGGCGCTGGTGGCAGAGGACTCCGGCGGTACCTCGTTCGACGAAGCCTGTTCGTTGCCCTGGCTGCGTCTGTCCCGGCGTTTCCCCGAGGCCTCGGTTCCGCTGGCGGGAATGTCCACCACTATCGAGCTGGGCGGCCAGGCCGACACCGGTCGTGACGAGGCGGTGGCCCACGCCGAAGGCATCTTGGCGTTTCTCGCCGAGCAGGGGCTGATCGACGGCGAGTGGCCGACGGCGCAGCACGAGGCCTGCGAGGCGATGCCGTTCGAAGGCACTGAGTTGCTCTATGCGCCCCATGCCGGGGTGGTCAGCTACCTGTGTCCGGTGGGCAGTTGGGTCGAGCCCGGTGAACCGCTGTTCGAAGTGATCGATCCCTTGTCCGACCGTGCCAGCACCGTCTGTGCCGGTACCGCCGGTGTTCTGTTTGCCGTTGAACGGCTGCGCTACGCCCAACCCGCGATCTGGCTGGCCAAGGTGGCGGGGCGCGAGCCCCTGCGCCACGGGCGCCTGCTCAGCGACTGACCTGACTGTTTTTGTGAGAACCGACCGCATGTACAAGCTTGAAGTCCAAGACCTGCATAAACGCTATGGCAGTCACGAGGTGCTCAAGGGCGTTTCCCTGGCTGCCCAGGCCGGCGATGTGATCAGCATCATCGGCTCCAGCGGCTCCGGCAAGAGTACCTTCCTGCGCTGCATCAACCTGCTCGAGCAGCCCCACGCCGGACGCATCCTGCTCAACAACGAAGAGCTCAAGCTCGTCGCCAACAAGGATGGCGCCATGCGGGCGGCCGATCCCAAGCAACTGCAGCGCATGCGTTCGCGGCTGTCGATGGTGTTCCAGCACTTCAACCTGTGGTCTCACATGACCGCGCTGGAAAACATCATCGAGGCGCCTGTACACGTGCTGGGCGTGTCGAAGAAGGAAGCCCTTGAAAAGGCCGAGCACTACCTGAACAAGGTCGGTGTGGCCCATCGCAAGGATGCCTATCCGGGGCATATGTCCGGCGGTGAGCAACAGCGCGTGGCGATTGCCCGGGCGCTGGCGATGGAGCCGGAAGTCATGCTGTTCGACGAGCCGACCTCGGCCCTCGACCCGGAGCTGGTCGGCGACGTGCTGAAGGTCATGCAGGCACTGGCCCAGGAAGGTCGGACCATGGTGGTGGTGACCCACGAAATGGGCTTTGCCCGTGAGGTTTCCAACCAGCTTGTGTTCCTGCATAAGGGCGTGGTGGAAGAACGTGGCAATCCTCGTGAAGTGCTGGTCAATCCGCAGTCCGAGCGCCTGCAGCAATTTCTGTCGGGCAGCCTGAAATAGTCGTCGCTTTTTCTGCTGCCACTGTGCACCAAAATAGGTCATCCTGCGTGCCGTGCGCGACCTGGTCTACTGTGATGAGGTCGCTTTCGGCTTTTAACCCTGTTCTGCTTTCGGATTGCACGCCATGACTGCCCATCGAATTGGTTTCCTGATTTGGCCCAGCACTAAAGCCTTGACGCTGGCGCTGGCGGAGGAGGCCTTGCGTGTCGCTCAACGTGTGCACCCAGAGGTCGTCTACGAACTGGCGTTCCTGCAGGCGGAAGCACCAGGCGAAGAGGCTGCTGCGGCTGGCTGGCAATTGCCGGGGGAGCCCTGGGCCGGCAAGCTCGAAGGTTGTCAGAAGCTGTTCCTGCTGGCCGACGAGCCGCCTGCGGTGCTGGCGCCAGCATTGGGAAGCGCACTCAAGCAACTGGTGCGTACCGGCTGCATGATCGGCGGATTGTCTGCTGGTGTTTACCCGCTCGCCCAATTGGGCCTGCTCGATGGCTATCGGGCGGCGGTGCACTGGCGCTGGCAGGATGATTTTGCCGAGCGTTTCCCCAAGGTGATTGCCACCAGTCACCTGTTCGATTGGGATCGCGATCGTCTGACCGCTTGTGGCGGGATGTCGGTACTCGACCTGCTGCTGGCGGTGCTGGCTCGCGACCACGGCGCGGAGTTGGCCGGCGCGGTGTCCGAGGAGCTGGTGGTGGAGCGTATTCGCGAAGGCGGTGAGCGCCAGCGTATTCCGCTGCAGAACCGCCTCGGCTCCAGCCATCCTAAGCTGACCCAGGCGGTGCTGCTGATGGAGGCCAATATCGAGGAGCCGCTGACCACCGACGAAATTGCCCAGCATGTCTGTGTCTCCCGGCGGCAGTTGGAACGGATCTTCAAGCAGTATCTCAACCGTGTGCCGAGCCAGTACTACCTGGAATTGCGTCTGAACAAGGCCCGGCAGATGCTGATGCAGACCAGCAAGTCGATCATCCAGATCGGCCTGTCCTGCGGTTTCTCCTCGGGGCCGCACTTCTCCAGCGCCTACCGCAACTTCTTTGGCGCCACGCCACGTGAAGATCGCAACCAGCGACGCAGCAGCAGTCCGTTCGAGTTGTCTTCGGTGCCTGCCGAGCGCGGCTGACCTGGGCTATCGGCATCGCTGTCCCGGCGCTTGCCAGCCTGCTGGCCGGATGGGTTTTCCATCCGGATTCCCGGCATTTTCCTAAAAATCATGCAGCGGCGCTCGTTAGTCGAAAATCTCATCGTCGCGACTCTGCATGAAAAGCCTCTCACCGTTTAAACTGCGCCTTTGCGATGCTATTTGTCGCATTGCCGACAACCCCGGCAAAACCCGGTTTGGCGCTATAAGAAGTTGTCGCTTCGCGGCAAGGCCAGACCGGAATCTGTCCTTACAATCCCCCCATCGCTCGCCAGTTTCAGGCAGGCGTTCCTCTCCAGGAGACTCCGATGTCCGTTGAGCAAGCTCCGGTGCAACGCGCCGATTTCGACCAGGTAATGGTTCCCAACTACGCGCCTGCGGCTTTTATTCCCGTGCGTGGTGCCGGTTCCCGGGTCTGGGACCAATCCGGTCGCGAGCTGATCGATTTTGCCGGCGGGATCGCGGTGAACGTACTTGGCCATTCCCACCCGGCGCTGGTCGGTGCGCTGACCGAACAGGCCAACACCTTGTGGCATGTGTCCAATGTCTTCACCAACGAGCCGGCCCTGCGCCTGGCCAAGAAACTGGTGGACGCGACCTTTGCCGAGCGCGTGTTCTTCTGCAACTCCGGCGCCGAAGCCAACGAGGCCGCCTTCAAGCTGGCCCGTCGCGTGGCGTTCGACCGTTTCGGCGAGGAAAAATACGAGATCATCGCGGCGCTCAACAGCTTCCACGGCCGCACCCTGTTCACCGTGAACGTTGGTGGCCAGTCGAAATACTCCGATGGCTTCGGTCCGAAGATCACCGGCATCACCCATGTGCCGTACAACGACCTGGAGGCACTGAAGGCTGCTGTCTCGGACAAGACCTGCGCCGTGGTCCTGGAACCTATCCAGGGCGAGGGCGGCGTACTGCCGGCCGAACTGGCCTACCTGCAGGGCGCCCGCGAGCTGTGCGACCAGCACAATGCGCTGCTGGTGTTCGACGAAGTGCAGAGCGGCATGGGCCGTACCGGCAAGCTGTTCGCGTACATGCACTACGGCGTGACCCCGGACATCCTCACCAGCGCCAAGAGCCTGGGCGGCGGTTTCCCGATTGCCGCGATGCTTACCACCGAAGCGCTGGCCAAGCACCTGGTGGTCGGGACCCATGGCACCACCTACGGCGGTAACCCGCTGGCGTGCGCGGTCGGTAACGCGGTACTCGATGTGATCAATACCCCCGAGGTGTTGGCCGGTGTCGATGCCAAGCATGCCGCCTTCAAGGCCCGCCTGGAGCAGATCGGCGCCAGGTACGGCCTGTTCAGCCAAGTGCGCGGCATGGGCCTGCTGCTTGGCTGTGTACTGGCCGACGCCTGGAAAGGCAAGGCCAAGGATGTGTTCAACGCCGCCGAGCAGGAGAACCTGATGATCCTGCAGGCCGGTCCGGACGTGGTGCGTTTCGCGCCAAGCCTGGTGGTCGAGGATGCCGACATCCAGGAAGGCCTGGACCGTTTCGAGCGCGCCGTCGCCAAGCTGACACAGGCTTGATCGGCTGAGGGGCTGTACCTCCGTCGTCGCGCCGATCGGCCGATGACGGACAGATTATTCCTGTGCCGGGCATGCCCGGCATTTTTTTCCCTGTGTCGGCGATGTCGCCGGCCTGTTTTCAATTAAGGAGTGACACCATGCTGGTGATGCGCCCCGCGCAAATGGCTGACCTGGACGAGGTGCGGCGCCTGGCCGCCGACAGCCCCATCGGTGTCACTTCCCTGCCGGATGACGAGGATCGGCTGCGTGACAAGATCGCCGCCAGCGAAGCGTCGTTTGCGGCCGAGGTCAGCTTCAACGGCGAGGAAAGCTATTTCTTCGTGCTTGAGGATACCGACACCGGCAAGCTCGCGGGCTGCTCGGCGATCGTCGCCTCGGCCGGCTACTCGGAGCCTTTCTACAGCTTCCGCAACGAGACCTTCGTGCACGCTTCCCGCGAGTTGAAGATCCACAACAAGATCCACGTGCTCTCGCAGTGCCATGACCTGACCGGCAACAGCCTGCTGACCAGTTTCTACGTGGTGCCGGAACTGGTGGGGTCGGCCTGGTCGGAACTCAACTCACGGGGGCGCCTGTTGTTCGTGGCCAGTCATCCGGAGCGCTTCGCCGATTCGGTGGTGACCGAGATCGTCGGCTATAGCGACGAGCATGGCGACTCGCCGTTCTGGGACGCTATCGGTCGCAACTTCTTCGATCTGAACTACGCCGAGGCCGAGCGCCTCTGCGGCCTCAAGAGCCGGACCTTTCTCGCCGAACTGATGCCGCATTACCCGATCTACGTGCCACTGCTGCCGGACGAGGCCCAGGAAGCCATGGGCCAGGTACACCCGCGGGCGCAGATCACCTTCGACATCCTGATGCGCGAAGGTTTCGAGACCGATCACTACATCGACATCTTCGACGGTGGCCCGACCCTGCATGCGCGGGTCAGCGGCATCCGCTCGATCGCCCAGAGCCGAGTGGTGCCAGTGAAGATTGGCGATACCGGCAATGCCGGCCGCGAGTACCTGGTCTCCAACGGCCAGCTCCAGGACTACCGCGCGGTGCTGCTGGAGCTCGATTACGCACCTGGCAAGCCAGTGACCCTGGACCAGGAGGCGGCCGAAGCCCTGGGTGTCGGCGAAGGCGGCAGTGTGCGCCTGGTGGCGGTCTGACGCCGGTATCGAAAGCAGCCCTACAGCGAGTTTCGCGGGTGCCGCCAAGTGGCGCCCGTCCGAGGAGATAGCATGATCGTTCGTCCCGTACGCAGCAGCGACTTACCCGCTCTGATCGACCTGGCCCGCAGCACCGGCACCGGCCTGACCACCTTGCCGGCCAACGAGGCGCGTTTGGCCCATCGGGTCGGTTGGGCGGAAAAAACCTTCCGTGGCGAAGCCGGGCGTGGCGATGCGGACTACCTGTTCGTACTTGAGGACGACAACGGCCGGGTGGTGGGTATCTCGGCGATCGCCGGTGCCGTCGGCTTGCGCGAGCCCTGGTACAACTTCCGGGTCGGCCTGACCGTCAGTGCCTCCCAGGAACTGAATATCTACCGCGAGATCCCGACGCTGTTCCTGGCCAACGACCTGACCGGCAACTCCGAGCTATGCTCGCTGTTCCTGCATGCCGACTACCGCAGCGGTCTCAACGGGCGGATGCTGGCCAAGGCGCGGATGCTGTTCATCGCCGAGTTCCCGCAGCTGTTCGGCCAGAAGATCATTGCCGAAATGCGTGGCATGTCCGACGAGGACGGGCGCTCGCCATTCTGGGAAAGCCTGGGGCGGCACTTTTTCAAGATGGAATTCAGCCAGGCCGACTACCTGACCGGCGTCGGCAACAAGGCGTTCATTGCCGAACTGATGCCGAAGTTCCCGTTGTACACCTGCTTCCTTTCCGAAGGCGCACGGGCGGTGATCGGCAAGGTGCACACCGATACCGAGCCGGCCCTGTCGATGCTCAGGAGCGAAGGTTTCAGCTACCAGGGTTATGTCGATATCTTCGACGCCGGCCCGGCGGTGGAATGCGAGACCAGCAAGATCCGCGCCGTGCGCGACAGCCAGGCGCTGGTGCTGGCCATCGGTACACCAGGCGACGATGCCACGCCGTTCCTGATCCACAACCGCCAGTGCGATGACTGCCGGATCACGGCCGCTCCCGCGCGATTCGCGGCGGGAACCCTGGTGGTCGATCCGCTGACTGCGAAACGTCTTCAATTGAGCGCGGGTGATTCGGTCCGCGCGGTTCCGCTGTCTGCTTCCCGGGAGTCGAAATAATGAGCACGCTTTACATCGCAGGCCAATGGCATGCAGGCCAGGGCGAGGCTTTTGAATCGTTGAACCCGGTGACCCAGCAGGTGCTGTGGAGCGGCAACGGCGCCAGTGTGGCGCAGGTCGAGCAGGCCGTGCAGGCGGCTCGCGAGGCTTTCCCGGCCTGGGCACAGCGCAGCTTGGACGAGCGTATCGTGGTGCTCGAAGCCTTTGCCGCCAGCCTGAAAGGCCGTGCCGACGAACTGGCCCGCTGCATCGGTGAAGAAACCGGCAAGCCACTGTGGGAAGCGGCCACCGAAGTGACCAGCATGGTCAACAAGATCGCCATTTCGATCCAGAGCTACCGTGAGCGTACCGGCGAGAAGAGTGGTCCGCTGGGTGATGCCAGCGCTGTGTTGCGCCACAAGCCCCATGGCGTGGTGGCGGTGTTCGGCCCCTACAACTTCCCTGGACACCTGCCCAATGGGCATATCGTCCCGGCGTTACTGGCCGGTAACAGCGTGCTGTTCAAACCGAGCGAGCTGACGCCGAAAGTTGCCGAGCTGACGGTCAAGTGCTGGATCGAGGCCGGGTTGCCGGCCGGAGTGCTGAACCTGCTGCAGGGCGCCCGGGAAACCGGCATCGCCCTGGCGGGCAACCCGGGCATTGACGGCCTGTTTTTCACCGGGTCGAGCCGTACCGGCAATCATCTGCACCAGCAGTTCGCCGGTCGCCCGGACAAGATTCTCGCCCTGGAAATGGGCGGCAACAACCCACTGGTGGTGGACCAGGTCGCCGACCTGGATGCGGCGGTCTATACCATCATCCAGTCGGCGTTCATCTCCGCCGGCCAGCGCTGCACCTGTGCCCGTCGCCTGTTGGTACCGGAAGGGACCTGGGGCGACCAGTTGCTGGCGCGCCTGGTCGAGGTCAGCGGGAATATCGAGGTCGGTGCGTTCGACCAGCAGCCGGCGCCGTTCATGGGTTCGGTAATTTCCCTGGCAGCGGCGCGAGCATTGATGGAGGCCCAGGCGAGCCTGCTGGCCAACGGTGCCGTGGCATTGCTGCCGATGACCCAGCCCCAGGCCGGTGCGGCCCTGCTGACGCCGGGGATCATCGATGTGACGGCAGTGGCCGGGCGTTCGGATGAAGAATTCTTCGGACCATTGCTGCAGGTGATTCGCTACACCGGTTTCGACGCAGCGATCGCCGAGGCGAACAACACCCAATTCGGCCTGGCGGCGGGCCTGCTTTCCGACTCCGAGGCGCGTTACCGGCAGTTCTGGCTGCAGAGCCGGGCGGGGATCGTCAACTGGAACAAGCAACTGACCGGCGCCGCGAGCAGTGCGCCGTTCGGCGGGGTAGGGGCCTCGGGCAACCATCGCGCCAGTGCCTATTACGCGGCGGACTACTGTGCGTATCCAGTCGCTTCTCTGGAGACGCCGAACCTGGTAGTGCCTGCGAGCCTGACGCCGGGTGTGAAACTCTGAATCGTGTGGGGCCTGCGGGTCCCATTCACGGGCAAGCCCGGCTCCTACAGGGGCCGAGTCAACCTTAGGTTGAACACTGATCTGTAGGAGCAGGGCTTGCCCGCGAATGACCACACCGCGGTCGCCATCCACCGCATTACCTGATGTCTATAACAACAGCTTTTCCTGGAGCCTCGCCGATGAAATCCTTTGAAGTCAATTTTGACGGTCTTGTAGGCCCGACCCACAACTACGGCGGCCTGTCCTACGGCAATGTTGCCTCCCAAAGCAACAGCCAGCAGGCGTCCAATCCCAAGGAAGCGGCGCTGCAGGGCTTGGCGAAGATGAAGGCGTTGATGGAGATGGGCTTCGTCCAAGGCGTACTCGCGCCCCAGGAGCGCCCGGATGTCGCTGCGCTGCGTCGCCTTGGTTTCGCTGGCAGCGATGCCCAGGTGATCGAACAGGCGGCGAAACAGGCCATGCCGCTGCTGGTCGCCAGTTGCTCGGCATCGAGCATGTGGGTGGCCAATGCCGGCACCGTCAGCCCGAGTGCCGACACCGCCGATGGCCGTGTGCATTTCACCGCAGCCAACCTGAACTGCAAGTACCATCGCAGCATCGAGCATCCGACCACCAGCCGTGTGTTGGGCGCGATGTTCGCCGATGACCGCTACTTCGCTCATCACGCCGCCCTGCCTGCCGTCGCCCAGTTCGGCGACGAGGGCGCGGCGAACCACACGCGTTTCTGCCGTGAGTACGGTGATGCCGGCGTCGAGTTCTTCGTGTTCGGTCGCAGTGCGTTCGACACCCGCTACCCGGCCCCGCAGAAATACCCGGCGCGCCAGACCCTCGAAGCCTCGCAGGCGGTCGCCCGCCTGCACGGCCTGAGCGATGACGGTGTGGTCTACGCCCAGCAGAACCCGGCGGTGATCGACCAGGGTGTGTTTCACAACGATGTGATCGCGGTGGGTAACGGCGAGGTGCTGTTCTATCACGAGGACGCGTTCCTCGACACTGAGCGGGTTCTTGCCGAACTGCGGGACAAGCTGGCCAAGCGTGGCGGCAACTTCCAGGCGATCTGCGTGCCACGTGCCCAGGTGACGGTGGATGACGCGGTGCGTTCCTATCTGTTCAACAGCCAACTGCTCAGCCGCGCCGATGGCAGCATGATGCTGATCGTGCCGGAGGAGTGCCGCAAGAACGAGCGTGTCTGGCACTACCTGCAGAGCCTGACCGCGTCCGCCGGGCGGATTCGCGAGGTGAAGGTCTTCGATCTCAAGCAGAGCATGCAAAATGGCGGTGGCCCCGCGTGCCTGCGCCTGCGTGTGGCGCTGAATGAATCGGAACTGGCGGCGGTCAACCCAGGGGTTATCATGACCGCGCCGTTGTACGATACGCTGACCCAATGGGTCGAAAGGCACTACCGCGATGCCCTGCGCGAAAGCGACCTGGCTGACCCGCAGTTGTTGCTCGAGTGCCGGACGGCGCTGGATGAACTGACGCAAATCCTTAAACTGGGCTCGGTTTATCCATTCCAGATCAATTGAAAACCGGGGCCCTGCCTTCCATGGAAGGTCGGGGCCGTGGTCTTTCCCCAGATGAGAGCATGAACATGAGCGATTCCCCCCTGCAGCTGATTCTTGAAGACACTGATGGCACTCAACTGCAAACCTCCTGCACGCGTTTTGCCGTGATCTGGCAGGGCAAGGAGGTGTGGATCCAGCAGGACGGTCGTGGCCAGTTGCTGATCGGTGTGGATGTCGAGGAAGACGATGCCGAGTATGCCAACCTGCTGCTGCGCCCATTGGCGACTAATCTTGTAAGCCTGCAACTGGAAATGGAACCGGCCGACGTCGGCGACGACGATCACGTGCACGGTCCCGACTGCAATCACGATCACTGATCAAGGAACACCGCGCTATGCTCGCCCTCGGCAAACTGCTTGAACTGACCCTCGCCGGTCGTGAACCGGCGGAGAAGACTCAACTGACGGTCGAAGGCGTGCGGATGCGCTGGCTGAGCGAGGGCGCACTGGAAGTGCGGCCTCCCCAAGGGCGGGACAACGGGCTGGATCTGTTGCTCTCCGCCGGCATCCATGGCAACGAGACAGCGCCGATCGAATTGCTCGATCGCCTGTTGCATGACATTGCGCGCGGCGACCTCAAGCCGCGGGCCCGTATCCTGTTCCTGTTCGGCAACCCCGAGGCGATGCGTCACGGCGAGCGTTATATCGAGCAGGATATCAACCGGCTGTTCAACGGCCGTCATGAGCAGAGCAGCGGCAACGAAGCGTTGCGCGCCTGCGAGCTGGAACGGCTGGCCGCGAGTTTTTTCAGCGTGGCCGATCGCAGCCGCCTGCACTACGACCTGCATACTGCGATTCGTGGGTCGAAGATCGAGCAGTTCGCACTCTATCCCTTCAAGGAAGGCCGTGCGCACTCACGCCACGAATTGGCGCGCCTGCAGGCCAGTGGTATCACCGCGGTGCTGCTGCAGAACAAGCCTTCCATCGTCTTCAGCAGCTACACCTATGACAAGCTCGGTGCCGAGGCTTTCACCCTGGAGCTGGGCAAGGCCCGACCGTTCGGGCAAAACCAGGGCGTGGATGTGTCGCGTCTGGAGTTGCGCCTCAAGCAGATCATCGAAGGCGACGAACCGGTCACCGGGCAGGCGCTTGACGGCCTGCAACTGTTCAGCGTGGCACGCGAAGTCATCAAGCACAGCGATGCCTTCCTGCTGCACCTGCCGGCGGATATCGAGAACTTCTCGCCCTTGCCCAAGGGTTACCTGCTGGCCGAGGACCTGGCGGGCAGCCGCTGGGTGGTGGAGGAGGACGATGCGCGGATCATTTTTCCCAACCCGAAGGTGAAAAACGGCCTGCGGGCGGGGATCCTGGTGGTGCCCAGCGCGAGCGAAGAGTTGGCCTGACCCCGCCTGGGCGTGTATTCAACCCTCACGGTACTGTTTGCGTGGGGGGATGCCCAACTCCCTGCGCAAGCCGTTCTCGCTGAAGGCCTCGGGGTTGCTGGTCAAGGAGGTGGGCTGGCCAGGGAAACGGAAGGGCGGCGCCTCGACGTCCAGTCCAACAGCCTGGAGTTCGGCATTGGGTATCATGTGGCGAGGCTTGTCGCCCTCGATACCATCGGGGCTCGCGTCAGGAAACATCGTTCCGGTTACGAAATTGTAGGCATGGCACAGCTCGTGATACAGATGCACGATGCTGGTGACTTCACCCTTGAGAAACGAGGGGTCGTAGTAGACCCGGCAGCCTTCGGTCGCTACCCCGGCCTGGCCGTTTTCGATAAAGGGATAATCCTCTTCCGAGCGATTCGGGAAGGTCATGCCGTTTTCCTCCTCGGTCAGTTCCCTGACCACCACGGGAATTCCGCTTTTTTGTCTGGCTTGTTCCAGGGCATCCAGCAGCTGTCGACCCTTTTCGGAGCCCAGGAGCAACCTCAGGTCGTCGTTCACCCTTTCCTTGAACGATGCGGAGCCCTCTGCGACCACGCCGCAGCGGTCCAGGCTCTGGGCCGCGATGATGATGCCGCGAGGGTCGATGTCGGGCGGCGGAACCGGTCTGCTGGCGGAGTAGGCATTGAATAGCGTGTCATCCGGCTTCAGGTTGTCGACGGTATCGTGGCCTGTCCCCGTGTAGACGGTGGTGCGATCGGGGCCGCAAATGATGTGGTCGTCACCATCGGAGCCGCTGAGCACACTGTGGCCGGCACCGCCCTGCAACACGTCGTCGTCCTGGCCACCCTCGAGGAAACAGGGGCCTTCTCCTCCCAGCAGGATGTCACGGCCTTGCGCGCCGTAGGCGGTGATGGCGCCGCTGCCCAGGGCCCTGACGAGATCGTCACCGGCCCCGGCCTCGATATAGCTGGCGCCGCGGCGGGTGAAAATACGGTCGTTGCCGTCACCGGCGTTGACCTTGGTGAAGCCACCGCCGCTGACCACGAGGTCGTTTCCCTGCGCCGAGTCGATGAAGACCGTGGTCTCCACGGCATCTTCCACACGGATGTCGTCATCGCCTGCCTGGGTGCGCAGGACGATCACCTGGCTGTCCGAAGCCAGGTTCAGGTGATACCGGTGGTCGTTGATATCGAGGATCAGGTGATCGCGCTGGTAGAGGTGGATGCGATCATCGCGACGGTCGGTGTTGAAGACCAGGTGATCGATAGGGCCGCGGTAGGTGTCCGATACCTGCAGTCGATGGCGTTCGACCACGACATTGGCGTCCTGATGAAGTGAGTACACCAGCAGGACTCTTTGATCGCCCGGGTACTGCTGCAGAAAGCGGGTGCTGGGCGGGTGGGGCTCGGTGCCGCCGTCGATCCGGTATTCGTGCTCGGGCAGGACGGCCTGGATGGGGCTCGGGTTGGGGAAAACGCTCATGGTGCCTCCTTGGACATTGGGTCTCGATCGCTGCGATGGCGCGCGATAGTCGAGCCCACTTAACCCGGAAAGGACGGCGGGTAGAGCGTAGATAGTTATGCGGGGTGGCGGTGAGTGACCTGCCGGCACGCACCGGCAGGTCGAGGCGGCTTCAGACCGCCAGTTTCTGCGCTGCCGGACGTGGCAGTGCGCGCAGTTTGCTCAGGGTGTCGGCGCAGGTTTTTGCCGCTTCCTGGCCCTTGTGCACGAAGTGATCGAAGAAGAACTTCTGATGTTCCTCACCGGCGTGGAAGTGATGAGGCGTCAGGACCACCGAGAACACGGGGACCTCGGTGTCCAGTTGGACCTGCATCAGGCCATCGATCACCGCAGTGGCGACGAAGTCGTGGCGATAGATCCCGCCGTCGACCACCAGCCCCGCCGCGACGACGCCGGCATAACGACCGGACTTGGCCAGCAACTTGGCATGCAGGGGGATTTCGAAGGCGCCGCCGACCTCGAAGAAGTCGATATCGCTTTCCTGATAGCCGAGCTTGGCAATTTCGCTGACGAAACCATGGCGGGCTTGGTCGACAATATCCTTGTGCCAGCAAGCCTGGATGAAGGCGATGCGCTGGTTGTGGTGGATAGTGGTGGTTTGCATCTGTTCTGACTCCTGTTTGTTTGAAAAACAGGGCGTTATGAATCGAATGGGATTCAAGGGTACGTTCAGGTCGGCAGTGCGTTGCTGTCGGGCAAGCGCACGGCGATCCCGGGTAACGGCCCTTGGGTGCCAATCCCGTTCTCTCTTCATCCGGACTGTGACCGTCGGCCCCGGAATCACACCGGGTCTGCTGACCTTGGCGATGGATCGGCCTGGCCGTCCGTTTCGTCAAGCGCTCGCGGGCTAGGTGCATTGCGCGCCATTACCGCCGGTGGGGAATTGCACCCCGCCCTGAGAACGTCGCCACCAGTCATTTCTGGCAGCGGCGATTTTTTACCATATATTTCCAAGGTGTGCATGGAGGGCGTTGCGATAATAACCATCGAATTTTTCTCGTACGCTTCGGCATTTGCCATCGTGGCGCTTGATTATCGGCGCTCACGACCGCAGTAATGGCGTTCGAACGGGATGTTCCCGATGCCACTCCTTCATGACGAGGCCTGCTTCATGACTGTCATCGATCTTCGCAGCGACACGGTTACCCAACCCAGCGCGGGCATGGCGGATGCGCTCCTGGGCGCTCAAGACCTTTGCCGGCGAGCGCGGTGTGCGCCTGAGTGCTGCGCCACGTTTGCGGATGGTGACGCACATGGATGTCGATCGAGCACAAATCGAGCAGGTGGTCGCGGTATTGGCCGAATTTAACCGCCAATGAGCCTGCAGGCCGTCCAATTGACGGTTTCTATCGTATAAACACACTGTACCCTGGGCTCAGGGCCGATATAATGCGGCCCTTTGCAAGTCGCAAATCCATTCAGACGTGATGCACTTGCCTCCGGCTGCAGACTCCGTGGAAGAACCTATGAAAAGCGCAGAAATCCGTGAAGCCTTCCTTCGCTTCTTCGAAGAGCAGGGCCACACCCGTGTCGCCTCGAGCTCTTTGATCCCGGGCAACGACCCGACCCTGTTGTTTACCAACGCGGGGATGAACCAATTCAAGGATTGTTTCCTGGGGCAGGAAAAACGCGCCTATACCCGCGCGGTCAGCAGCCAGAAGTGCGTTCGCGCCGGCGGCAAGCACAACGATCTGGAAAACGTCGGCTACACCGCTCGTCACCATACCTTTTTCGAAATGCTGGGTAACTTCAGCTTCGGAGACTATTTCAAGCGCGATGCCATCACCTTCGCCTGGACCTTCCTGACCTCCGACAAGTGGCTGAACCTGCCGAAGGAGAAGCTTTGGGTCACGGTCTATGCCAGCGATGACGAAGCCTACGATATCTGGACCAAGGAAGTCGGCGTGCCGGCCGAGCGCATGGTTCGTATCGGCGACAACAAGGGCGCGCCCTACGCTTCCGACAACTTCTGGACCATGGGCGACACCGGCCCGTGCGGTCCTTGCACCGAGATTTTCTACGATCACGGCGCCGACATCTGGGGCGGCCCACCCGGTTCTCCGGAGGAAGACGGCGACCGCTACATCGAGATCTGGAACAACGTGTTCATGCAGTTCAACCGCACCGCTGATGGCGTGCTGCACCCGCTGCCAGCACCGTCGGTGGACACCGGCATGGGCCTGGAGCGGATCAGCGCGGTGCTGCAGCACGTTCACTCCAACTACGAGATCGACCTGTTCCAGAGCCTGCTGAGCGCTTCGGCCCAGGCCATCGGTTGCGCCAACGACAATCAGGCCTCGCTGAAAGTGGTCGCCGACCACATCCGTTCCTGCGGCTTCCTGATCGCCGATGGCGTGCTGCCGTCCAACGAAGGTCGTGGCTATGTGCTGCGCCGGATCATTCGTCGCGCCTGCCGTCATGGCAACAAGCTGGGCGCCAAGGGCAGCTTCTTCTACCAGATCGTCGCCGCGCTGGTGGCCGAGATGGGCGAAGCCTTCCCCGAGCTGAAATCCCAGCAGGCGCACATCGAGCGCGTGCTCAAGGCTGAGGAAGAACAGTTTGCCAAGACCCTGGAGCAGGGCCTGAAGATCCTCGAGCAGGACCTGGCCGAGCTCAAGGGTTCCATCGTCCCGGGCGACGTGGTGTTCAAGCTCTACGACACCTATGGTTTCCCGATGGACCTGACCGGCGACATCGCCCGCGAACGCAACCTTACTCTCGACGAAGCCGGTTTCGAGCGCGAGATGGAAGCCCAGCGCGAGCGTGCCCGTTCCGCCAGCTCCTTCGGCATGGACTACAACAGCCTGGTCAAGGTCGATGTGGCCACCGAGTTCACCGGCTACAGCGCCACCAGCGGGTCGGCGAAAGTTGTCGCGCTCTATAAAGAAGGGCAGTCGGTCGACGTCTTGAATGAAGGGGAAGAGGGCGTCGTGGTCCTGGACCAGACGCCGTTCTACGCCGAGTCGGGCGGCCAGGTGGGTGATTGCGGTTACCTCAAGGCGGCTGCCGGCCGTTTCGATGTGCGCGATACCACCAAGACTGGCGGTGCTTTCCTGCACCACGGCGTGCTGGCCCAGGGCAGCCTGCTGGTGGGTGCCCAGGTCGAAACCCAGGTCGCTGCCGAAGTACGCCACGCCACCTCGCTGAACCACTCGGCCACCCACCTGCTGCACGCTGCGCTGCGCCAGGTGCTGGGCGACCACGTTCAGCAGAAAGGCTCGCTGGTCGACAGCCAGCGCCTGCGCTTCGACTTCAGTCACTTCGAAGCGATCAAACCGGAGCAGATCAAGGCCCTGGAAGATATCGTCAACGCCGAGATCCGCAAGAACTCGGCGGTGGAAACCGAAGAAACCGACATCGACACCGCCAAGAAAAAAGGCGCGATGGCGCTGTTCGGCGAGAAATACGGGGACAGCGTACGTGTGTTGAGCATGGGCGGTGACTTCTCCGTCGAGCTGTGCGGTGGCATTCATGCCAACCGCACCGGCGACATCAGCCTGCTGAAGATCATCAGTGAAGGCGGCGTGGCGTCGGGTGTGCGGCGTATCGAGGCGGTGACTGGTGCTGCGGCGCTGGCCTACCTGAATGCCGCTGAAGAACAACTCAAGGAAGCCGCGAACCTGATCAAGGGCAATCGCGACAACCTGATCGACAAGCTGTCGGCTGTGCTGGAGCGCAATCGCCTGCTGGAAAAACAACTCGAGCAATTGCAGGCCAAGGCCGCGAGCGCTGCGGGTGACGACCTGTCGGCCCAGGCCCAGGACGTCAAGGGTGTGAAAGTGCTGGCCGCACGCCTGGACGGCCAGGATGGCAAGGCCCTGCTGGCACTGGTCGATCAGCTGAAAAACAAACTCGGCCGCGCAGTGATCCTGCTCGGCAGTGTCCATGAGGATAAGGTCGTGCTGGTTGCTGGCGTGACCAAGGACCTGACCGGCCAACTCAAAGCCGGTGATCTGATGAAACAAGCCGCTGCGGCGGTGGGTGGCAAGGGCGGTGGTCGTCCCGACATGGCGCAGGGTGGCGGTACCGACGCCTCGGCGCTGGACGCCGCACTGGCCCTGACCGCGCCATTCGTCGAGCAGGGCGTTTAAGGCTTCGCGCCAATGCCTATCGTCTAGTGGCCTGTACGGTTAATTCGAAGACTCAAATTCGGGTCCAGGGGTTTGCCAGGCAAGGCGCCATGACGAGTCGTAGCAGGGCTACGGCGAGGAATGGCAACGCCGTCTGGCGAAGTCATGGGCTCGGAGTTGAGTAGGCGAATTAGCCACACAGGCCACTAGTGATAGGCAGCGAGGCTGTGGTTTGAATGATTAATGGGCGCCCCTTTACGGGCTGAGGCGGCTTAGAAATGGCTTTGATCGTACAGAAATTTGGAGGCACCTCAGTCGGCACTGTCGAGAGAATCGAGCAGGTCGCCGACAAGGTTAAGAAATTCCGCGAAGCCGGCGATGACCTGGTGGTTGTGCTGTCTGCGATGAGCGGCGAAACCAATCGCCTGATCGATCTGGCCAAACAAATCAGTGGCGAGAACCAGCCGGTTCCCCGCGAACTGGATGTGATCGTTTCCACCGGTGAGCAGGTGACTATCGCGTTGCTGGCCATGGCGCTGATGAAGCGTGGTGTGCCAGCGGTGTCGTACACCGGCAACCAGGTGCGGATCCTGACCGATAGCGCACACACCAAGGCCCGCATCCTGCAGATCGACGATCAGAAGATTCGTGGTGATCTGAAGGAAGGCCGTGTGGTGGTTGTCGCCGGTTTCCAGGGTGTTGACGAGAACGGCAATATCACCACCCTTGGTCGTGGCGGTTCCGACACCACCGGCGTGGCGCTGGCAGCGGCCCTGAAGGCCGACGAGTGCCAAATCTACACCGACGTCGATGGCGTCTACACCACTGACCCGCGTGTCGTGGCGACGGCCCAGCGCCTGGACAAGATCACCTTCGAAGAAATGCTGGAAATGGCCAGCCTCGGCTCCAAGGTCCTGCAGATCCGTGCAGTCGAGTTCGCCGGCAAGTACAACGTTCCGCTGCGCGTTCTGCACAGCTTTAAGGAGGGTCCGGGTACCCTCATTACCATTGATGAAGAGGAATCCATGGAACAGCCGATCATTTCCGGCATCGCCTTCAACCGCGATGAAGCCAAGCTGACCATCCGTGGCGTGCCCGATACTCCGGGCGTGGCCTTCAAGATTCTCGGCCCGATCAGTGCCGCCAACATTGAAGTCGACATGATCGTGCAGAACGTTTCGCACGATAACACCACCGACTTCACCTTCACCGTACACCGCAACGACTACCAGTCGGCGCAGAACGTGCTGGAGAACACCGCGCGCGAAATCGGCGCGCGGGAAGTGATTGGCGACACCAAGATTGCCAAGGTCTCGATCGTCGGTGTCGGCATGCGTTCCCACGCGGGTGTTGCCAGCCGCATGTTCGAAGCGCTGGCCAAGGAAAGCATCAATATCCAGATGATCTCCACTTCCGAAATCAAGGTGTCGGTCGTGATCGAGGAGAAGTACCTGGAGCTGGCCGTACGTGCGCTGCACACGGCGTTTGAGCTGGACGCGGCCCGCCAGGGCGAGTAACAGCGTTACCTCAAAGGGCGCGGTTGAACCGCGCCCTTTGTATTTTTTGATAAGTGTGGGCAGGTGCTGTTCTTTTGCCCGCTCTCGTCAATACTTAGGGACGTAGGGCTATGGCTATCTTGCGTGTAGGCCGAAGCCCTTTTTTTTGCAGACTGTGTTGTCCCTGAACTGAAATGCGTGAGGAGATAGGTATGTTGATTCTGACTCGTCGGTGCGCAGAAAGCCTGATCATTGGTGATGGCGAAATCACTGTGACCGTGCTCGGCGTCAAAGGAAATCAAGTGCGTATTGGTGTCAACGCCCCCAAGGAAGTGGCCGTCCACCGTGAGGAAATCTACCTGCGGATCAAGAAAGAGAAGGACGAAGAACCAAGCCATTAATTTTTCTCGTTTTTTTTGTTTGCAAACGGGGAGAAAGCTGGTTAATATACGCCCCGTGTTGCGGAGAGCTGGCCGAGTGGCCGAAGGCGCTCCCCTGCTAAGGGAGTACACCTCAAAAGGGTGTCGGGGGTTCGAATCCCCCGTTCTCCGCCATTATTTGTTTAGTGCGTTACGATCTGGCTTTTTCGGTAAGTTGTTGAAATTACTAGAAAAAGTGCTTTACAAAAAGATTTAACGACCTATAATGCGCGGCAACAAATGCACTCGTAGCTCAGCTGGATAGAGTACTCGGCTACGAACCGAGCGGTCACAGGTTCGAATCCTGTCGAGTGCACCATTTAAGCGTCATCGGTAGCAATACAGGTAACGTGGCTTCAACCAGTTGTGGTCTGGTCTAAAAGCACAAAATGCACTCGTAGCTCAGCTGGATAGAGTACTCGGCTACGAACCGAGCGGTCACAGGTTCGAATCCTGTCGAGTGCACCATACAACAAGAAGCCCGCACACATTGCGGGCTTTTTGCTATCTAGCGTTTGACACATCCTCTCTCATCGAACTGCACCAGGCTGCTGCGACCGTTCTTCGGGTTGTAGTGATAGCGCATGGTGCTGTTGCTCGTACTGATTCTGTCCGGCTTGCCCAGGGCGCTTTCCACTTCCAGTCGGTTCATGCCGGGGCGTACCTGTTTCTGAAGGATGGCCTGGCGCCGCGAACGCCCATCGAGCAGGTTGCCACACCCATCGTCATGTTCACCCACTACGATCAGCTCCCTGGGGGGAGAGGCGCGCTCGCGAGCTGCGGCTGGTTGTTGCGTTGGACGGATCTTGTTGCCGGATTTTGGAGTGTTCACTCGCTGTATTTGCAGGTTGCTGTCGTATGGACAGCCCAGTGTAGTGAACGTGATATGGCCGTTGCTGTCTTCGCAGCGCTGGACCGCGGCGGCTATTGCGCCGGGGGGTGGGCATAGTACGAGAGGGATCAGCAGGCAGTAGGTTCTGGGTGGCATCGGCAGTCCTCCATGACGGTCGTTATCCAAGACTAGTCGCGGACTTTTGCAGCAGGCGTGTGTTTTCTTTTCGGGATGCGTCGTCGAATTGAAAAGCTGCTGAAGAATGTCCGGCTTTCTCGCAAGCGCTTGTTCTTGCCAAGATTTTTGCCGTTAAAGCGTCTAAGGCAGTGTATGATTGCCCCCGTCAGCCCCGCCGGGGCTTGTGGAAAACCTCCATGGACTTACCCAGTAGTTACTCAGTATCCCGCTTTGCCAATCAAGAATTGACTGATTGATCCTTCCGGCGTGTCCACTGCTGGGAGTGGAGTTCGCCTATGACCGAAATCGAAGTAAAAAAATCTCAAGAAAGCCTGCAGGACCGCCTGGCTCAAGTCGTTGAGCTGCTGCATCGTCAGCGGGTGGTCGAAGACCTGACTCACCGTCAGGAAGGTCATCACCAGGATCGGGTGGAAAACCTGGTTCACCGGCAGAATCTCGTCGAGCTGCAGCGCAAGCTCGATGATCTGCACTCCGCCGACGTTGCCCATATTCTTGAAGCTTTGCCCCTGGACGATCGCCTGACGGTCTGGCAGTTGGTCAAGGCCGAGCGCGATGGCGACATTCTGCTCGAAGTGTCCGACTCCGTGCGTGAAACGCTGATCGCCGACATGGACGATCACGAACTCCTGGCCGCGGCCAAGGAGATGGATGCCGACGAGCTTGCCGACCTGGCGCCCGAATTGCCACGGGATGTCGTGCACGAGCTGATGGAGGCTCTCGACGGCCAGCAGCGTGAGCGCGTTCGCTCCGCGCTGTCCTACGACGAGGAGCAGGTCGGTGCACTGATGGACTTCGAGATGGTCACCATCCGTGAAGACGTCAGCCTGGAAGTGGTATTGCGCTATTTGCGTCGGCTCAAGGACTTGCCGGGGCACACCGACAAGCTGTTTGTCGTGGATTATGACGGCGTGCTCAAGGGTGTGTTGCCGATCAAGCGGTTGCTGGTCAACGACCCGGATAAACAGGTCGCCGATGTCATGGCCAGTGATCCGGTCAGTTTCCATCCGGATGAGGACGCCTATGACGCGGCCCAGGCCTTCGAGCGATATGACCTGATCTCCGCCCCTGTGGTCGACAAGAACGGCAAGCTGATCGGCCGCCTGACCATTGACGAGATGGTCGACCTGATTCGTGAGGAAAGCGAGAGCGAAGTCCTCAACATGGCGGGTCTGCGTGAAGAGGAGGACATCTTCGCGTCAGTCTGGCGATCCTTGCGTAACCGGTGGGCGTGGCTGGCGATCAACCTCATCACCGCCTTTATCGCCTCGCGGGTGATCGGGCTCTTCGAAGGTTCCATCGAGAAACTGGTGGCTCTGGCTGCATTGATGCCTATCGTTGCGGGGATCGGCGGTAACTCCGGCAACCAGACGATTACCATGATCGTGCGGGCCATGGCGCTGGATCAGGTCAGTACCGGCAATACCTCGCGCCTGATGCGCAAGGAGCTGGCAGTGGCGCTGCTCAACGGCCTGATATGGGGTGGGGTGATAGGCGTCGTTGCCTATGTGCTTTATAGCAGTTGGTCGTTGGGTGTGGTCATGACGGCTGCAATGACCTTGAACCTGCTGCTGGCGGCCTTGATGGGAGTACTGATCCCTATGACTCTGGTGCGCCTGGGGCGTGATCCGGCGATGGGATCCAGCGTCATGATCACTGCGGTGACCGATAGTGGTGGTTTCTTCATCTTTCTCGGGCTGGCGACGGTGTTCCTGCTCTGAGTCTCCAGGCGCAGTCTTCGGGCTGCGCCTTTGCTTTTCCCCTTCCATCTCCTCTTCTGTACTTCCCTCCCGAATTTCACGCAAAAAAAAGCCAGCACGAGGCTGGCTTGAGCTTGCGGGGATGAATCAGTTGGCGTCTGCAGCCATTTCAGCGTCGTGTGCGATCAGCGACACCAGGGCGTTCTGTTGACGATGAGACAGTTGACGGAAGCGCTGGAGCAGTTCGCGTTCATGCAGGGACAGTTCTGGGCTGTCCAGACGCATGCTGAGCTCGTCGCCCAAGGCGCCTTCCTGAATAAGACTCTGCTCCAGGCGCGCGATGATCTCGGAGTTCATGCTGCGATGATGGTTACGGGCCACGTCGGCGATGCGTTCCCGCATTCCATCGGGCAGACGCACGACGAATTTGTCAGCTGTACGGCTGGAATAAATTGCCTGTTTCAATGGGCGCATAGTTTTAAACCGGTTAGTTCAGGGGAGCGGTTCTCGGAATTGGCCGCAGGATGTCAGTAGGACAGCATGCTTTGCCAAATGTTCAACCTGAATTGAGATGAGGCCCGCATCATGCCTCAAATTTGCCAGATCATTGGCGTCAATTCTGTGACAAATATTGAACTGGATAAAGGCGATATGCCAGCACCAATTATCAGAAATGCGCACTGGTTTGAAAGTTTTTGCCGGTGCGCTGCTCTGATCGGCCATCCCAAGCCCGTCTGGAGGCGATTAGCCGTCCTTCCGCATATGCTACGCGGTGATCTGGCCTTTTGCCTCTATTGTTGAAGCATAGTGGCAAATAGCTGATTTTCTAGTGGACGAACGGTGTGATCCGGGGCGCAAATGGGTTTTCCGACCGGCGAGCGGCGTTGGGGCGCGCAAGGCTGCCCCTGATATTCGGGGCAGGGAGGGCTGGGGGGGGAAGGTGTATCTTTGCCTGGCATGCTGCGCCAAAGGTGCCTATTGCTAAAAAGCCCATGGACGACATGACAAACGGTGGCGTGCCCGTTAACATGCACGCCGTCCTTCGTGCCACCTGTCTTGGTGGCACTCGTTGTCTCAGTAGCTCAATTGGATAGAGCATCCCCCTCCTAAGGGGAAGGTTGGCAGTTCGAACCTGCCCTGGGACACCATCTCAATCAAGCCTCGCTGTTTTCACACCCTGCTCTTGTGCAACGCTTCTCGGCACGGCCTGCGTGAACTGCCCACCCTTCCTGCACAGGTAAATCATCTGGGCACTCAACCCCATGATCAGCAGCACGGCGATGGCGCCCTGCGCGGCCAGTAGTACCGGAGAGTTCAGGTCGGTAACGAAAGGATGCCCGTCGGGCACTCGGCGCAAGGTTTCGGAGACGGTGGGTACCATCAGGAGAAATGCGGTCAGGCTCAGGAAGATGGTTTCCAGATACGTCCGGGCCCGTCCCAGCCAAGTGATGTTTCCCACACCATAACCGGCCAGCAGCAGGGCGATCGTGAGGACGCCTATGATCTTGCTGACAGGTTGATGGGCGACCAGGAATACGGTCAAGCCGCCGATCAGCATCGACGCAAGATAGATCAATCCAGGCGTGGAACGAGGAACGATACGGCCGTGGCGGATGAACATATAGGTTGCCAGTGGGATGGCTGGCAGGCTGCCAACGGTATGTATCCAGCCGAGGGTGGAAATTCCGAACATTTGATTTTTCCCGCATGATTGGATGATGTGCATGAACGGCTGCCGCTGGAGAACGTCGTTTCGTCTGCTTCAGCGCGTTATGATTCGGAAGTCAGCTTAATGAGGGCGTGGTCGGCCAGACATGATGAATCCCCTGGAAAACTTGATCATTCATCCGCAAATGCAGTTGGAAGGGATTGCCAGGGGCGATCTACTGTCCCAGGTGCTGGCGCAGATTCGTCTGACAGGGGATCGGGTCTATTCGTCCATGCTGGCGAGTGGACAATGCCTCGAACTCGATGAGAGGAGCGCTCACATTTGCGTGCTGCAAACCGGAGCGTTGCAGCTGGAGGCTGCCGATCAGCCATCCCTGACCCTGGAGCAGGGGGATCTCATTCTTCTCCCTCACGATCCTGCGGGGATACGGCTCATGGCTCGCCAGGGGCCAGTGACCGTGCAGATCTGCCGATTCTGGTTCGATGCGAGCAGTTTCCAGGCCATGCTGTTTGCCCTGCCTCGATTGATTCATATTCATAAAGCCGAAGCCCTGGACTGGGCTGAGGGCATCCTGCATTTCATGTTGCTCGAAGCCAACGATACGCAGCCGGGTGGTGCGCTGATGGTCTCGCGTCTTATTGACCTCATCGTCATCCGCATACTGCGAACATGGGTTCGACAGAGCGCCGCATCAGGCTGGCTAGGCGGGTTGGCAGACGCGCGCATTGCTCGTGCGCTGAAAGCTATCCATGAAACGCCAGGGCAGCAATGGCGCATTGATGCCCTGGCGGAAATTGCTGGCATGTCGCGTTCCAGTTTCTGCGAGCGGTTCAATACATTGGTTGGACGTTCGCCGCTGCGTTATCAGAATGAATGGCGGTTGACGTTGGCGAAAACGATGTTGTTGAAACATGGCAGCCGAATCGGTGAAGTCGGCTTCGCGATTGGTTATGAATCGGAGGCTGCGTTCAGTCGAGCCTACAAGGCCTTTTTTGGCCGCTCGCCCCGGGAGGATAGCGTTCGATCGGGCCAGGGAGTGCCTATCCCTGATGGTTTCCGCTTGTGATGTGCAGCGACTACCTCTTATATAGAGGGAGTTTTCTGCTCGATAACCAGGAAGGAAGCAAGTCATGAGTGAGGCGTGGAACGAAGGTTATTTCACTGATGAGGGATACACCTACAGCTATTCCCGGGAGATCAACCCGGTTTTCCAGCGCTACTGCCTGTTGTTGCGTGGTTTTGCAACCCTGGAAAGCGCTAATGCCTACCACTGTGAGCTTGGTTTTGGTCAGGGTGTCTCGGTCAACATTCATGCGGCAGCCAATCCGGGGCACTATGTCGGTACCGACTTCCATCCGGGGCAGGCTGCCCACGCCAATACGTTGGCAGTGGCCAGTGGCAGCAATGCCCAACTGTATGACGACAGCTTTGAGCAATTACTGGCTCGTAACGACCTGCCGCAATTCGACAGCATCAGCTTGCACGGGATCTGGACCTGGGTCAGTCGCGATAACCAGAAGTTGATCGTTGAGTTCGTCCGGCGGCATCTCAAGCCAGGCGGTTTGCTGTATGTCAGCTACAACTGTTTTCCGGGGTGGTCGCCTTCGGCGCCGCTGCGCCAGTTGTTCAGTCTCCACAACCGGTTTGCCTCCAATGCCTCGATGGCTCCGGCTGAGCGTATAGATGCAGCGCTGCAGTTCTCAGAGGCGTTGTTGGCGGCAAACCCCCTGTATGCCGATACGGCTCCGGGCGTTGGTGCCAAACTGCAGAGCATCAAGGGGCAGAATCGTCAGTATGTTGCCCATGAGTATTTCAATCGGGACTGGAACTGCATGTACTTCACCGATGTGGTGGATGCCCTTTCTGCGGCCAAACTCGATTATGCCGCGACGGCCGTACCGTTGGACTCGGTCGATCCACTCAATCTGACGGGCGAGGGCATGGATTTCCTCGAGGGGATCGATCAGCCTGTCATGC
>NZ_AP048545.1:3180000-6772500 GCF_059730225.1 Pseudomonas sp. UTLPPB19802 | reverse complement strand
GCTACAATGGTCGGTACAAAGGGTTGCCAAGCCGCGAGGTGGAGCTAATCCCATAAAACCGATCGTAGTCCGGATCGCAGTCTGCAACTCGACTGCGTGAAGTCGGAATCGCTAGTAATCGCGAATCAGAATGTCGCGGTGAATACGTTCCCGGGCCTTGTACACACCGCCCGTCACACCATGGGAGTGGGTTGCACCAGAAGTAGCTAGTCTAACCTTCGGGAGGACGGTTACCACGGTGTGATTCATGACTGGGGTGAAGTCGTAACAAGGTAGCCGTAGGGGAACCTGCGGCTGGATCACCTCCTTAATCGACGACATCAGCTTCACCATGAGTTCCCACACGAATTGCTTGATTCATTGAAGAAGACGATTACGGTAACAGCTCTTAACTGGGTCTGTAGCTCAGTTGGTTAGAGCGCACCCCTGATAAGGGTGAGGTCGGCAGTTCGAATCTGCCCAGACCCACCAGTTTCTTGTTGGGGCCATAGCTCAGCTGGGAGAGCGCCTGCCTTGCACGCAGGAGGTCAGCGGTTCGATCCCGCTTGGCTCCACCATCCTTAACACCGTGTCAAAGCTTAGAAATGAGCATTCCATCGATCACGATCGATTGATGATGAATGTTGATTTCTGAACTTTTTCAGAATCGTTCTTTAAAAATTTGGGTATGTGATAGAAAGATAGACTGAACGTTACTTTCACTGGTAACGGATCAGGCTAAGGTAAAATTTGTGTTCTCTTAATTGAGCTGCAAATTTTCGGCGAATGTCGTCTTCATAGTATAACCAGATTGCTTGGGGTTATATGGTCAAGTGAAGAAGCGCATACGGTGGATGCCTTGGCAGTCAGAGGCGATGAAAGACGTGGTAGCCTGCGAAAAGCTTCGGGGAGTCGGCAAACAGACTTTGATCCGGAGATGTCTGAATGGGGGAACCCAGCCATCACAAGATGGTTATCTTGTACTGAATACATAGGTGCAAGAGGCGAACCAGGGGAACTGAAACATCTAAGTACCCTGAGGAAAAGAAATCAACCGAGATTCCCTTAGTAGTGGCGAGCGAACGGGGACCAGCCCTTAAGTGGCTTTGAGATTAGCGGAACGCTCTGGAAAGTGCGGCCATAGTGGGTGATAGCCCTGTACGCGAAAGTCTCTTAGTCATGAAATCGAGTAGGACGGGGCACGAGAAACCTTGTCTGAATATGGGGGGACCATCCTCCAAGGCTAAATACTACTGACTGACCGATAGTGAACTAGTACCGTGAGGGAAAGGCGAAAAGAACCCCGGAGAGGGGAGTGAAATAGATCCTGAAACCGTATGCGTACAAGCAGTGGGAGCAGACTTTGTTCTGTGACTGCGTACCTTTTGTATAATGGGTCAGCGACTTATATTCAGTGGCGAGCTTAACCGAATAGGGGAGGCGTAGCGAAAGCGAGTCTTAATAGGGCGTTTAGTCGCTGGGTATAGACCCGAAACCGGGCGATCTATCCATGGGCAGGTTGAAGGTTAGGTAACACTGACTGGAGGACCGAACCGACTACCGTTGAAAAGTTAGCGGATGACCTGTGGATCGGAGTGAAAGGCTAATCAAGCTCGGAGATAGCTGGTTCTCCTCGAAAGCTATTTAGGTAGCGCCTCACGTATCACTCCAGGGGGTAGAGCACTGTTTCGGCTAGGGGGTCATCCCGACTTACCAAACCGATGCAAACTCCGAATACCTGGAAGTGCCGAGCGTGGGAGACACACGGCGGGTGCTAACGTCCGTCGTGAAAAGGGAAACAACCCAGACCGTCAGCTAAGGTCCCAAAGTCATGGTTAAGTGGGAAACGATGTGGGAAGGCTTAGACAGCTAGGAGGTTGGCTTAGAAGCAGCCACCCTTTAAAGAAAGCGTAATAGCTCACTAGTCGAGTCGGCCTGCGCGGAAGATGTAACGGGGCTCAAACCATGCACCGAAGCTACGGGTATCACGTAAGTGATGCGGTAGAGGAGCGTTCTGTAAGCCTGTGAAGGTGAGTTGAGAAGCTTGCTGGAGGTATCAGAAGTGCGAATGCTGACATGAGTAACGACAATGGGTGTGAAAAACACCCACGCCGAAAGACCAAGGTTTCCTGCGCAACGTTAATCGACGCAGGGTTAGTCGGTCCCTAAGGCGAGGCTGAAAAGCGTAGTCGATGGAAAACAGGTTAATATTCCTGTACTTCTGGTTATTGCGATGGAGGGACGGAGAAGGCTAGGCCAGCTTGGCGTTGGTTGTCCAAGTTTAAGGTGGTAGGCTGAGATCTTAGGTAAATCCGGGATCTTAAGGCCGAGAGCTGATGACGAGTGTCCTTTAGGACGCGAAGTGGTTGATGCCATGCTTCCAAGAAAAGCTTCTAAGCTTCAGATAACCAGGAACCGTACCCCAAACCGACACAGGTGGTTAGGTAGAGAATACCAAGGCGCTTGAGAGAACTCGGGTGAAGGAACTAGGCAAAATGGCACCGTAACTTCGGGAGAAGGTGCGCCGGTGAGGGTGAAGGACTTGCTCCGTAAGCCCATGCCGGTCGAAGATACCAGGCCGCTGCGACTGTTTATTAAAAACACAGCACTCTGCAAACACGAAAGTGGACGTATAGGGTGTGACGCCTGCCCGGTGCCGGAAGGTTAATTGATGGGGTTAGCTAACGCGAAGCTCTTGATCGAAGCCCCGGTAAACGGCGGCCGTAACTATAACGGTCCTAAGGTAGCGAAATTCCTTGTCGGGTAAGTTCCGACCTGCACGAATGGCGTAACGATGGCGGCGCTGTCTCCACCCGAGACTCAGTGAAATTGAAATCGCTGTGAAGATGCAGTGTATCCGCGGCTAGACGGAAAGACCCCGTGAACCTTTACTATAGCTTTGCACTGGACTTTGAATTTGCTTGTGTAGGATAGGTGGGAGGCTTTGAAGCGTGAACGCCAGTTTGCGTGGAGCCATTCTTGAAATACCACCCTGGCAACTTTGAGGTTCTAACTCAGGTCCGTTATCCGGATCGAGGACAGTGTATGGTGGGTAGTTTGACTGGGGCGGTCTCCTCCTAAAGAGTAACGGAGGAGTACGAAGGTGCGCTCAGACCGGTCGGAAATCGGTCGCAGAGTATAAAGGCAAAAGCGCGCTTGACTGCGAGACAGACACGTCGAGCAGGTACGAAAGTAGGTCTTAGTGATCCGGTGGTTCTGTATGGAAGGGCCATCGCTCAACGGATAAAAGGTACTCCGGGGATAACAGGCTGATACCGCCCAAGAGTTCATATCGACGGCGGTGTTTGGCACCTCGATGTCGGCTCATCACATCCTGGGGCTGAAGCCGGTCCCAAGGGTATGGCTGTTCGCCATTTAAAGTGGTACGCGAGCTGGGTTTAGAACGTCGTGAGACAGTTCGGTCCCTATCTGCCGTGGACGTTTGAGATTTGAGAGGGGCTGCTCCTAGTACGAGAGGACCGGAGTGGACGAACCTCTGGTGTTCCGGTTGTCACGCCAGTGGCATTGCCGGGTAGCTATGTTCGGAAAAGATAACCGCTGAAAGCATCTAAGCGGGAAACTTGCCTCAAGATGAGATCTCACTGGAACCTTGAGTTCCCTGAAGGGCCGTCGAAGACTACGACGTTGATAGGTGGGGTGTGTAAGCGCTGTGAGGCGTTGAGCTAACCCATACTAATTGCCCGTGAGGCTTGACCATATAACACCCAAGCAATTTGCGTCGAATGAGCAGATTGCGGTGTATGAAGACGAAGTGAACCGAAAGTTTGCAACGCACAAAACACCTGAATCACATACCCGAATTTGCTGGAGCGTGACCCGCAAGGGCTACGAGCTGGCTACCGAATTTCTTGACGACCATAGAGCATTGGAACCACCTGATCCCATCCCGAACTCAGAAGTGAAACGATGCATCGCCGATGGTAGTGTGGGGTTTCCCCATGTGAGAGTAGGTCATCGTCAAGATTAAATTCCAAAACCCCAATTGCGAAAGCAGTTGGGGTTTTGTCTTTGTGGCGTTGGCAAGTCCGGTGCAGGGCTTGAGGGCCTCTTCGCGGGCAAGCCCTGCTCCTACAATACTTCGTCGTCCATACCGGTTGTGCTCGCCACCCGTCTGTAGGGGCAGGGCTTGCCCGCGAAGAAACCGCCACAACCGACACAAGACCCAACCCCACCTCACTTGTGGCGAGGAGGTTAGTCGGGACGCCGCACCGCCCCGCTGGGCTGCAAGGCAGCCCCAAACCCTGAACCCCCGATCTACCTGGCCCACCGCATAAGCTGGTTTCAGGGTTCCTGCGCACCCCAGCGGTTCGGCGTCCCGACAAACCTCCTCGCCACAAGAGTGGCGGCGCGTCACAGAGCCCCATGGCCACTATAAACCATCGGTCCGCTCTCTCTTTTTTCCCATTAGATGCTTAACAGCCCTCAGGTTTGGTCGTTCGCGGGCGATATCCTCACTAGCGATAGCAGCGGATTGCGCCATGGCTCTGTGCCTCGCGTCATCCCTGGAGCCTTCTAATGGAAAGTACCGTCCGCACATCGACTACTCTTGGAGCTGAATATCAGATCGGGGCAGCTCAACGGGATCGCGGGTTGGTGTAAAATCGATTAGTGGCAGTTTGCCTTAGTTATTATCTGTTCGCGAAAGCGACAGTGAAGTTGGGTCCGTGCTTGAAATAGCCTTCGGGCTCATCTTCTATTTCCAATGACAGGAATCTCGATGCTGGCGTATCACCAAAAAAGCTTTCTGATCGTCGACGATTTCTCCGATTTTCGCAGTTCAGTCAGGTCCATGCTGCGGGAGTTGGGCGTCAAGGAAGTAGACACCGCCGACACCGGAGAGCAGGCGTTGCGCATGTGCGCGCAGAAGCGCTACGACTTCATCCTGCACGATTACCACCTCGGCGACGGTCGCAAGAATGGTCAACAGGTGCTCGAAGACCTGATGATCGACAAGCTGATCAGTCATGAAAGCATCTTCGTCATGGTCACCGCCGAAAGCAGTCAGGCCATGGTGCTCAGTGCCCTGGAGCATGAGCCCGATGCCTACCTGACCAAGCCGTTCAACCGGGCCAGCTTGGCCCAGCGCCTGGAAAAGCTGGTTCAGCGCAAGAATCTGCTCAAGCCGATCATGCAGGCGCTCGATCGTGACAAACCGGCAGAGGTGCTGGCTGCCTGTACCAAGCTCACGCAGCAGGACACCCGCTTCGCCCCGCTATGCCTGCGCTACCGTGCCGATGCGATGCGTGCCCTCGGCCAGAACGAGCCATTGGAGCGCTTTCTCAATGGCATCCTGGGCGATCGCCCGCTGCCATGGGCGTATGCGATGCTTGGACAGTTGCTCTACAAGCGTGGGCAGCTCAGCCAGGCCAAGGAGTTGTATGAGGCAGCGCTCAAGGCCTTTCCGATGATGCCGGCGCTCTATGATGGACTCGCCGACGTGTTGGTCCAGCAGGGTGAAACCAAACGGGCCCAGAGCGTGCTTGAGGAGGCTGTACGCTTGTCGCCATTGGCAGTACGCCGCCAGTCGTTGCTCGGCAAGCTGGCCATGGCCAACGAGGATTTCGAGGGGGCGTCCAAGGCCTACCGCCAGGCGGTTTCCCAGGGCGAACAGTCGCGTTACAAAGACCCGGAAAGCAATCTTGGTCTGGCCCATGCCCTGATCAGCAAGGGTAGTGAGCGCGGCCTGGATACGCGCACGCGCCTGGAGATCAACCAGACGCTCAGTGCGGTTGCCAAGGAAAACGCCAGCGACCCGGGACTGCAGGTGCGTGCACGGCTGATGAAGGCCACCAGCCTGCTGCTCAATGACGCCGAAACAGCCGACAAGCTCACCGAGCAGGCCATGGCGCGGCTAGAGGGCATGGAGAACTTCATGAGTGCCGAAGCTGCCCTGCTGGTAGCCAAGCAACTGCAGCAGTTGGGGCAGGCGGATGCCGGTGCATCGATGCTCAAGAACTGCGTGGAAATATACGGTGATGATCCGACAGTGATGAAGGGCATTGCCAAGTTGACCGACGATCCGGAGATCCTCGGCAGCGGCAAGGCCGCCATCGACCTCAACGTCCAGGGCGTGCGCAGCTACAAGAGCGGCAACCTGGAGGAGGCGCAGGAGCTGTTCCGCAAGGCATTGGCCCTGCAACCGAAAAATATCAGTATTGCCCTCAATGCCGCGCAGGCACTGTTGGTGACGGCGCAAAAGAGTGGCGATGCGGCGGTCCTCGAAGAGTGCCGGGCTTGCCTGAAAATGGTCGGCAAGATGCCGGACAGCGATCCACGTTATGAGAGGTATCAGAAATTGCGCAGCCGGGCGTTTGGCGAATGAGTGACAAGGATCAGGGGCTGGATTTTTCCACGGTAATCGCCTCGACCGTCCATGACATGAAGAACTCGCTGGCGATGCTGATACAGGCCCACGGCCAGTGGCAGAGCCAGCTGCCCGAAGCGCAACGCGAGAACCCCGAGCGTGCTGTAATCGAGTACGAGTTCACGCACCTCAATAGCATGCTGGTGCAGTTGCTGGGCCTCTACAAGCTGGGCGTCAATCAGTTGCCGTTGCGGCCTGACTACCATGATATGGACGACTTCATCGGTGCGCAGTTGGCGAGTCGCCAGGAAGTCCTGAACAGTCGCGGTATTGTCGCCAGTTATGAAATCGACGATTTCAGCCCGCTGGGTTTCTTCGATCGTGAGCTGATCGGGTCCGTGGTAGGCAATATCGTCACCAATGCCATCCGCTTCGCTTGCCATGCATTGTTGATCGATGTGCGCGAGGAAAACGAGCAGTTGGTGCTGAGTATCAACGATGATGGTCCTGGCTTCCCCGCGCAGATGCTCGAACGCCAGACGGACTACGTTCAGGGTATCAACTCGGCGACAGGCAGTACCGGCCTGGGGCTGTATTTCGCTGCTCGGATTGCAGCCCTGCACGAGCGCAACGGCGTGCGCGGACGTATCGAACTCGGCAACGGTGGCACCCTCGGCGGTGCCTTGTTCAAGCTCTATCTCCCCTGAGTCAGTCTTTTTCCTCGTTCCTGCTTGAAATCCCGAACGGCTGGTGCGTATTTTGTACAGGCCGCCGTTCGCGGTCTCTACAACAACAAGGATTGAGTCATGACGACCGATGGCCAGAACTCGCTCGCGCAGCGATTGACCGGCATTGATGAGATTGAATGTGTCACGCCCGACCTCAATGGCGTGCCGCGTGGCAAGGTGATGACCGCCGAGGGTTTTCTCGAAGGGCGGCGCCTGCAGCTGGCGCGTGGCGTGCTGCTGCAATGCATCATGGGCGGGTACCCGCCGGCGCGATTCTACGGCAGCGACGACGGCGACCTTGCCCTCATTGCCGACCCGCGCCAGATCCACCGTCTGCCGTGGAGCCAGCCCTCCCGTGCCCTGGCGATCTGCGATGCCGATGAACTGACTGGCGAGAGTTCCAGTCTGTCAACCCGTGGCCAGCTCAAGGCAGTCATTGCTCGTTATGCGGCTCGTGGCCTGGCGCCAGTGGTGGCGACCGAGCTGGAGTTCTTCGTATTCGCCCCCAATACCGACCCGACCCAGCCTTTCCAGCCGCCTATCGGCCTCGATGGGCGTCGCGAGGACGGCTACTCGGCCTTCAGTGTCAGTTCCAATAATGGCCTGCGTCCATTCTTCAACGAGGTCTATGCGAGCATGGCGGCACTGGGGTTGCCGCGCGACACGTTCATGCACGAGATGGGCGTCAGCCAGTTCGAGGTCAACCTGTTGCACGGCGATCCGCTGCTGCTGGCCGACCAGACCTTCCTGTTCAAGCACCTGCTCAAGGAGGTGGCGCTCAAGCATGGCCTGAGCGTGGTCTGCATGGCCAAGCCGCTGGCGAAGACGCCGGGCAGCTCGATGCACATTCACCAGAGCGTGGTGGAGATTGGCAGCGGCAAAAACGTCTTCAGTGATGCCGCTGGCGAGCCGACCGCAATGTTCCGTCATTTCATCGGTGGTCAGCAGGCGTGCATGGCGGACTTCACCGCGTTGTTTGCGCCGAACGTCAACTCCTACCAGCGTCTATGCCATCCGTACGCGTCGCCGAACAATGCCTGCTGGTCCCACGACAACCGGGCTGCCGGCCTGCGTATCCCGGCCAGCTCGCCGGTGGCACGGCGCGTGGAGAACCGCCTGCCGGGAGCGGATGCCAACCCTTACCTGGCGATTGCCGCCAGCCTGGCCGCAGGCCTGCACGGTATCGAGCAGCAACTGGAGCCGACACCGGCGATCCAGGGCGAGTTCGAAGTAGCGGATGAGTTGTCACTGCCCTGCACCCTGCATGCGGCCCTGGAGCGGCTCAAGCGCAGCCACTTGGCCAAGGAACTGTTCGGCACCGAGTTCATCGAAGGCTACGTGGCTTCGAAGACCATGGAGTTGACCAGCTACCTCGATGAGATCAGCCCCTGGGAGCGCCGTGTTCTGGCCGCCCAGGCTTAGACGTAACGTCCGCATCGGGCTATCTTCCGGGTAGCCCGACATCTTATTCAAAGAGCCGCCAGGAACGTCAATGCGCCAAATCTGGAAATCCTTTAGAGCGCTGTATTTCGCCTCGCTGATGATGCTGATCGGCTCGGGCCTTCTGAGTACCTACCTTGCCCTGCGCCTGGCAGCCGACCATGTCGATGGCCTGTGGGTAGGCGCCTTGATGGCGGCCAACTACTTCGGTCTGGTGCTGGGCGGCAAGATCGGCCACCGGCTGATTGCCCGCGTCGGACATATCCGGGCCTATGCCACTTGTGCCGGGATCGTCGGTGCCGCCGTACTGGGCCATGGCCTGATCAATTGGCTGCCGGCCTGGCTGTTGCTGAGGATGATCGTTGGCCTTGGCATGATGTGCCAGTACATGGTTATCGAGAGCTGGCTCAACGAGCAGGCCGAGGCCAAGCAACGCGGTTTGGTCTTCAGTGGCTACATGATCGCTTCCTATCTGGGCCTGGTGCTCGGGCAACTGATCCTGGTCATGCACCCGGCCCTCGGGCCCGAATTGCTGATGCTGGTCGCACTGTGCTTTGCGTTGTGCCTGGTACCGGTGGCCATGACCCGGCGGATTCACCCGGCACCCCTGCATCCGGCTCCGCTGGAACCACGCTTCTTCATGAAGCGCGTACCGCAATCGCTGACCACCGTATTGGGTGCGGGGCTGATCGTCGGCTCGTTCTATGGCCTGGCGCCGCTCTATGCTGCTCAACAGGGGCTTTCCACCGAGCTGGTCGGTCTGTTCATGGGCTGCTGCATCTTTGCCGGCTTCCTGGTGCAGTGGCCGCTGGGATGGTTGTCTGATCGCTACGATCGGGCCGTGCTGATCCGCAGCGTCGCCCTGCTGCTGATGCTGGCGTCCTTGCCGCTGGCGATCTTCTCCTCGGCGCCGATGGAGGTGCTGTTTGCCTCCGGATTCGTGGTTTCGCTGCTGCAGTTCTGCCTGTATCCGCTGGCGGTAGCATTTTCCAATGACCATATCGAGGGCGATCGCCGTGTTTCGCTGACCGCCATGTTGCTGATGACCTACGGCATTGGTGCGAGCATCGGGCCGCTGGCGGCCGGGGTGCTGATGAAGCTGTTCGGCAGCCATATGCTCTACGCGTTCTTCAGCTTCTTCGCATTGGTCCTGGTATTGCGTATCCGGCCAAAGGCCGTGACCAACCTGCACCAGGTCGAGGATGCGCCGCTGCAGCACGTGGTCATGCCGGAAGCCATGTCGCCCCTTGGCGCGGCGCTCGATCCGCGGGTCGACGAGCAGGTGGTACTGGACCAGATGTGCGACACCTCTGTGACACCGCCGCCAGCCGATATTCAGCCCTCCGAGACGCAGGCAGGGGCTGCTACCCAGGTCGATGAATCGGATCCGGAACCGGCAAACAAGTCGAGCAATTGAGAGAGCGAATAAAAAACGGGCCACCTGATGAGAGTGGCCCGTTTTTCTTGGGTGAAGGCAGCGTCTGACTCAGTAGTCGTCGTCCTTGTCGAAACGCCGTGCTTCACGTTGCAGTTGGTAGACGAAGCGCTCGACCTGGCGTTGTACCAGCCCGCTCATATTGTGGAAGCGTACCCCGGCGAAGGTGGTGTTGATCCTTTCTTCGAAGTGCAGGTGGCGCAACTCCACCGGAGCAGTCATCGGGCCGAAGGGCAGGGCAGCGATAAAGCGTTCGTAGACTTGGCCCAATTGCAGGCGGTCGGAGATATCGCCTTCGAAACGCAGCTTGCAACCGCTGGCGGAGATGTCCAGCAGTTTGCCGTTGACCGGTGCCTTGAGCTTGTCGCCACCCATTTCGATGTTCACCAGGGCGGTGAGTTTCAGGGCAGCGCGAAACGCGTTACGGCGCTGGTGGTAGACCACTTCCTCGGGAATCGCCCCGCGGTAGCATCCGTTGGTCTCGTCCACGGTCATCGGCTGGGGTTGTTCCCAGGTGATGCGTACGCCGTCATGGAAACCTTCGACACGGAACGGTTCGCCTGCCGCCAGGAAACGTTCGCCGTCGCGCGGCATCATTTCGTCCAGGGCCAGAGTACCAGCGTCTCGGTCGATATCGATGACGAAACTCTGGAAGCGCTGGCTACGTTCGTGGAACGTGATGATCAACGGGTCATGGCTATCCTGCAGCATCCGCAGGTTGGCGGAAATTTCCAGAGGCGTGGTTAGCACCTTAGGTGGCTGCGGAGCATCGTCCGCGCTTGGGGCATTGGACACGGTTCATCAATCTCCAGACAAAATACGACTACACGCAAAGCCAGCATTTTGCCAGCATGATACGCGCCTTGGATAGAGCGCGCAGCAGTTCGGGGTCAAGCCTGACTCAGAGGGCGCGGCTTCGCAAGCCTCGCCGTCGAGCCGCGGGCATCATACAGTGCGGGTGGCTCGCCGCCGGTCAGGATCTTCAACTGATTTGCGGTAGTTGCTTGCTGAACCTGGATATTGCGCCCATTGAGTTCATTGGCAGCCTGGCAGTCGGCCAGGAGACGGGTGAGTTCTTCGCTCTGGCTCAGCAACTCGGCACCCACGCTCGACTGCGCGGCCAGTTGTTCCAGGCCGGAGTGGTTGAGGGGCAGGTTGAGGCTGGCGAGAATCTGGCTGCGCTTGCGGCCATGTTGTTCCAACAGGATGATCAACGCTTGCTTGCGCGCCAGAATGTCTTCGAGCTCGACCATGTTGCGACCATGCAGCGCCAGCGATTCGGCGCGCAACAGCTCAAGCAGATCTTGAGCTGGAGCAAAATCTTCGGTGATCAGTTGCAGTAAATTGGTGTCGTGCATGGCTGGCCTTGGGTTTTAAGCGTCCAAAAGCCTCGCGCCGGCAGATGCCTAGCGCTGGGCTTCGAAGTTGAGCAGTTTGCTTGCGACTCGGTTGCTATCGACCTTGTAGCTGCCATCGGCGATTGCCTGTTTCAACTCGGCCACGCGGGCGCTGTTGACTACAGGCTGCTGCTGCAGCTTGTCAGTGATCTTTTGCAACTGCTGAGCCTCATTGCTGAGGTGTACCGATTCCCCGCTCTGGCCGACTGAATCGGCCTGGCTGTTCACGGCGGCAGACTTGCCGGCGCCGTCGGCTTCCTTGTTGGCGCTGGTGCGCGTACTGCCTGTCAGTGACGGGGCGTTATTCAAACGACTGAAATCGATGACCATGATAAAAACCTCTGGGTATTTGGACGCTTGCCTTGTTTTCGGCCATACCCGGAAAAACTTTAGGCTCATCTGAAAATGAGTCTGCATTTCGGCTGTAGCCCTGTCTGGGCCACAGTTTAGGAAAAGTGTTGGCTCGGCGCCAGTTATCTACAGAGTGGTTTTTTTCTCTATAAGGCCACTTCCACCTGACCAGGGGCAGTGACCCGGGCCTTGATGACCCGCTGCGAGTTGAGGTTCTTGATGCGGATCTGCTCGTTCAGGCCGCCATCGGAGAGCGCTTCGCCGGGCATCTTGACCACCAGGCCACCGCTCGTCGCGCTGATGACCACCTGATCACCCTTGCGCACCACTTCTGCCTGCTCCAGGTGAACCAGGGTGATGACCTGGTCCATGACCATTGGTCGGACAAGTTTCTGCCCGATCGCCTGGTCGGGCGAGGTCAGGAACCCCTGGTTGATCAGACTGATATCCCGTTCACGCAGGGCCACGTCTTCTGGCTCGATGATTCCGGCGCGCTTGAGTGGGCGAGTAGTGACGACCACGTCGCGGAACAGCTTGACCTGGGCTGGTACGAACACCGTCCAGGGCGAACTGCCTTCGCAGCGGATCTTCACGGTGACTCGGCCGATCGGGGTTGCCGGGCTCTCGAGGCTGGCTGTCAATTCCTTGTCGCAGGCAGCCATGCGCAGGCGCGGGTCTAGTTGGTTGACCTGGATTTCGTAGCGACCTTCGGTTTGACTGGTAGCCAGATAGTCTTCTACCGTGAATTCAAGAAAGCCTTGGGTCACGCCGATAAGCTGATCAGGCAGGGTCGCCGATTCCGCAAAAGCAGGGTTGCTTGGGTTCAGGCAGCATAAAACCGACACTACCGCGAGTAATCTGCGGTACTGTGATGTAAGGCGTCGAAAAAATGTCGTTTGTGCTTTCATAACGGTATAAAAAGCAAGGCTCGTGCCGTTTGCGCCTGAACGGGCGTCGAATCGTGAAGCTTTGATCAGAGAGGGCAGTCATGGCTGGTGTGATGGATTCGGTGAACCAGCGTACGCAACTGGTGGGGCAGAACCGCCTCGAGTTGCTGTTGTTCCGTCTCGACGGACAGCAGCTCTACGGGATCAACGTGTTCAAGGTACGCGAGGTGCTGCAATGCCCCAAGCTGACCCTGATGCCCAAGTCCAATCCGGTAGTGTGCGGTGTAGCGAACATTCGTGGAGCAACCATTCCGATCCTCGATCTGGCAATGGCCACCGGTTCCGGTGCACTCAAGGATCAGAGTAATCCGTTCGTGATCATTACGGAGTACAACACCAAGACCCAGGGGTTCCTGGTCAAGTCGGTGGAGCGCATCGTCAACATGAACTGGGAAGAGATCCATCCGCCACCCAAGGGGACCGGACGTGATCACTACCTGACGGCGGTGACGCGGATTGACAACCAGTTGGTGGAAATCATCGACGTGGAGAAGATCCTCGCCGAGGTTTCGCCCATGTCCGAGTCGGTTTCCCTGGGCGTGGTGGATGTCGAGACGCAAACCAAGGCGGTGTCCCTGCGTGTGCTCACCGTCGACGATTCGTCGGTGGCGCGCAAGCAGGTCACGCGTTGCCTGCAGACGGTCGGTGTCGAGGTGGTGGCGCTGAACGACGGCCGGCAGGCACTGGATTACCTGCGCAAGCTGGTCGACGAGGGCAAGAAGCCGGAGGAGGAATTCCTCATGATGATCTCCGACATTGAAATGCCCGAGATGGACGGCTATACCCTCACTGCTGAGATTCGCAGCGATCCGCGCATGCAAAAGCTGCACATCACTCTGCATACTTCCTTGTCAGGGGTTTTCAACCAGGCGATGGTGAAGAAGGTCGGCGCCGATGACTTCCTTGCCAAGTTCCGACCTGATGACCTGGCGGCCCGGGTGGTTGACCGGATCAAGGCTGCAGGATAACAGCCGGGGACCGATGGTCCCTGGCGCTACAGACGATTTAAGAGGCGGCACCATTGTCTACGGGTAATTTGGATTTCGAACAGTTCCGGGTCTTCCTGGAAAAGGCCTGTGGCATTCTGCTCGGTGAAAACAAGCAATATCTGGTTTCCAGCCGTCTCAACAAGCTGATGGAGCAGAATGGCATCAAATCCCTGGGCGAGCTGGTCCAGCGGATCCAGACCCAGCCACGCAGCGGCTTGCGTGAGCAGGTGGTGGATGCCATGACGACCAACGAAACCCTGTGGTTTCGTGACACCTATCCGTTTGAGGTGCTCAAGAGCAAGGTATTGCCGGAAGCGATCAAGGCCAGTCCCGGGCAACGCCTGCGGATCTGGTCGGCCGCTTGTTCATCGGGGCAGGAGCCTTACTCGATCTCGATGTCGATCGACGAGTTCGAGCGGACCAACATTGGCCAGTTGAAGGCCGGTGCGCAGATCGTCGCCACCGACCTGTCGGGTCTTATGCTGAACAACTGCAAGACCGGCGAGTACGACAGCCTGGCGATTGGTCGCGGCCTGTCGCCCGATCGCCTGCAGCGCTACTTCGATACCAAGGGGCCGGGGCGCTGGGCGGTCAAGGCGCCAATCCGCAACCGGGTCGAATTCCGCTCGTTCAACCTGCTCGACAGTTATGCCAGCCTGGGCAAGTTCGACATCGTGTTTTGCCGCAACGTGCTGATCTACTTCTCCGCGGAGGTGAAGAAGGACATCCTCATGCGCATCCACGGCAGTCTCAAACCAGGCGGTTATCTGTTCCTGGGGGCATCCGAGGCCCTCAACGGCCTGCCGGACCACTACCAGATGGTGCAATGCAGTCCGGGCATCATCTACAAGGCCAAATAGCCAACAGTTCGACACCCAGCGGGAGCCCACAAGGCTCCCGCTTTTTTTTGCCGCCGGTGTTGCCGCTTTGCTGGCGCTTAGCGGAAATGCCTTGCCGCTTTTCTGGCATTGCCAGCGGCAGCCACCTGGCAAAGCCTTGAATTACGGGGGGTGAGGAAATTGGCATGGGGCTTGCTATGGCTCTGTCAACGAAAAACCTGTTCCGACGATCAGGTCAACTCTCGAAGGTTTCCCGACATGAGCATCAGTTTCGACAAAGCGCTCGGCATCCACGAACAGGCCCTGAGCTTCCGTGCCCAGCGTGCCGAAGTCCTGGCCAACAACATCGCCAACGCCGATACCCCGAACTACAAGGCCCGGGACATGGACTTTTCCTCCGTGCTCGCCGAGCAGAGTGAAAAGGCCAGGAACAACGGCACCTTCGCGCTCAACACCACCAACAGCCGCCACATCGAAGCCCAGGGCATGAGCAATGGCGACGCGGCGTTGCAGTACCGCACACCGATGCAGCCGTCGATCGACCAGAACACCGTGGATGCGCAGATCGAGCAATCGAACTACGCGCAGAACGCGGTCGATTTCCAGGCCAGCTTCACCCTGCTCAACAGTAAATTCAAAGGGCTGGTGTCAGCCCTTCGTGGAGAATAAGCCATGTCCCTCGCCAGCGTTTTCAACATTGCCGGTAGCGGCATGAGTGCCCAGACCACTCGACTGAACACCGTCGCCAGTAACATCGCCAACGCCGAGACCGTCTCGTCGAGCATCGACAAGACCTACCGTGCGCGTCACCCGGTGTTCGCCACCATGTTCCAGAACGGCCAGGCCGGTGGCAGCGATTCGCTGTTCCAGGACCAGAACGCTGCCGGACAGGGCGTGCAGGTGTTGGGCGTGGTCGAAGACCAGAGCAACCTGGAAGCCCGCTACGAGCCGAACCATCCGGCGGCCGACGCCAAGGGGTATGTCTACTATCCGAACGTCAACGTCGTCGAGGAAATGGCCGACATGATCTCCGCCAGTCGTTCGTTCCAGACCAACGCGGAAATGATGAACACCGCCAAGACCATGATGCAGAAGGTCCTGACCCTCGGTCAGTGATAAGGGGCGACAGACATGAGCGTTACCGACTCCACCAGCACCTCCGTCCTCAACGACATCTTGACGGCCTCCAATGCCAAGGTGACGAACAAGACCAGTACCGACTCGCTGGGCAATGCCATCAGCAGCGCGGCCGGTGGCCAGACCCTGGGCAAGGACGCGTTCCTGCAACTGCTGGTAACCCAGCTGAAGAACCAGAACCCGCTGGACCCGCAGGACAACAGCGCCTTCGTTGCGCAGTTGGCCCAGTTCAGCAGCCTGGAAGGCATCACCACGCTCAACACCAGCGTCAACAACATTGCCAGCGCGTTCCAGTCTTCCCAGGCGCTGCAGGCATCGTCGCTGGTCGGTCGTTCGGTCATCGTGCCGACCGACAGGGCGGTGGTCGACACCAGCAAGAGTTTTACCGGCACCGCGGTCGTTACCGGTGCCACCGATACCACCACGCTGAAGATCAGCGATTCCAGCGGGAAGGTGGTTCGCACCATCGACCTGGGCGCCCAGACTGCCGCCGGCAACGTGGCCTTCGTCTGGGATGGCAAGGATGATTCCGGGACCCTGTTGTCCAGCGGTACCTACACCTTCAGTGCGGCCGCCAACCTCAAGGGCTCCACCAACTCGACGGCACTGGTGACCAACCTGCCGGCAACCGTCAGCAGCGTCAGCCTGTCGCAGAGCGGCGGTGAAATGATGCTCAACCTGGCTGGCCTGGGCAGTATTGCTCTGTCCAAAGTCCAGACCATTGGCCTGTAAGAGCCGACCAACGCGAAACAAAGGAGAGATACATGTCTTTTAATATCGGTTTGAGCGGTCTCAATGCGGCCCAGAAACAGCTCGACGTAACCGGCAACAACATCGCCAACGTCAACACCACCGGCTTCAAATCGTCCCGTGCGGAATTCGAGGACGTCTACTCGGCGACCAAGCTCGGCGTATCGTCCAAGACCATCGGTAACGGTGTGCGCCTGGCCAACGTTTCGCAGAACTTCGGCAACGGCGGCATGAACGTCACCGGTAACGCGCTGGACCTGGGTATCCAGGGCAACGGCTTCTTCACCCTGAGCGACAGCGGTTCGCTGATGTACACCCGCGCCGGTACCTTCAAGACCGACAAGGACGGCTACATCACCAACTCCGATGGTACCGCGCGTCTGCAGGGCTTTGCCGCCGACTCCAACGGCAATGTCATTCCGGGCGTGCTGACCGACCTGCGCATCGACGTGTCGAACCTGCCACCGCAGACCACGACCACCATCGGCGCGACGATCAACCTCGACTCCAAGTCGGCGGTGATCAACCAGGCGACCACGCCGTTCGATCCATCGAACACTGCCAGCTACACCACGCCATTCAGCTCCGATATCTACGATACCCAGGGTAACAAGCACTCGCTGGACCAGTATATGGTCAAGACCGGTGCCAACACCTGGAACGTCTACACGCTGATTGACGGGCGCAACCCGAACGGTACGGCACCGACTGTGGCGACGGTACCTCCAACGGTTCCAGCTGCTGCGACTGATCCTGTTCCGGTGGCAATGACCTTTGACTCCTCCGGCAAGCTGACCTCGATCGGTGGTACCACCGGCAAAACCAGCATCACCGTTACCGGCTGGGTTCCTGGCACGGTGACCAATGGTGTATGGGCCGCGAACGGTGCGGGTGCCAACACTGCCGGTATTCTTACCGACTGGGCGAAAACCACCCAGTTCAACGCCGATACCTCTCGCGCAGCCATCATTGGCGACGGTTATGCTACTGGCCAGATCACCGACATCAGCATCGATGGCACCGGTATCATCTTTGCCAACTTCAGCAACAACCAGCACAAGGCGATCGGCCAGGTGGCGGTCGCCAGCTTCACCAACGAACAGGGCCTGCAGCCTGCCGGCGGCACCAACTGGAAGCAGACCTTCGCCTCGGGCCAGCCTGCCTATGACGGCGGAGAGGTCGGCACCAACGGTTCCATCGTTTCCGGCTCCCTGGAAGGTTCCAACGTCGACCTGACCAGCGAACTGGTGGACCTGATCAAGGGCCAGAGCTACTACCAGGCCAACGCCAAGACCATCTCCACCCAGAGCACCATCATGCAGACCATCATTCAGATGACCTGATGGCTGGTTCGGGGTTTCGAAAGTCCGGCGCCTTTGGGCGCCGGATTTTTTTTGCCTGGTTTTTGCGCTGAATCAATTTGCAACTCTTTTCCCCCTGTGTGTCCCGACAAGCTGGTGCAGAACTTGCTCGCCCAGCCCGCGCTAACGAATGACGTCAATTTTTCGTTATACCCGCATCATCAGGACAGAGCCTTCGTTCTGACTGCATGGACGCTATGCAAGCTCACAGGGACGGAACACGAATTGAAGAGAAGTAACGCCCTCAATACGCCTGTCGTTTCGGCGTCGTTGCAAACCCTCCTGCGTAAAAGCCTGGTCGGTGCCGCCCTGTTTTCAGGGGTTATCAATATCCTGGCGCTGGTCGGTCCGTTGTTCATGCTGGAGGTCTACGACCGGGTCATTCCCAGCCAGAGCATCCCGACGTTGGTGGCCCTGGCATTGTTGGTCCTGGGGGTCTACGGGTTTTCCGGCTTGCTGGATATTGTCCGTTCCCGCCTGATGGTGCGGATCGCCTCCGCCTTTGACCTGGCACTGTCTCCCCGCGTGTTCAAGGTGATTGCAGGGGTGTCGCTGAAAACGGCGATTACCGGCGATGCCCTCAAGCCTGCCCATGAGCTGGACCAGATTCGCGGGTTCATCGGTGGCCCGGGACTGGTGACCTTTTTCGACCTGCCCTGGATGCCGGTGTACCTGGCCGTCTGCTTTTACATCCATCCCTTCTTCGGTCTGCTGACGAGCGGGTTGATTGTCGTGCTGGTGGCACTGACCTTCATCACTGACCGACAGTCACGTCAGCTGGCACAGGCCAGCGCCGAGGCGCAGAACAAACGCAATTACCTGGGGCAGCAGGCTCACCAGAATGCCGAGGCGTTGGCGGCGATGGGAATGGCGCAACGTGCCTCGTCGCTCTGGCAGGTGCATCACTCGACCTATACCACCCTGCAACGCCAGACCCTCGATATCGGCTCCTTCTTTGGTGGCATTTCCAAATCCCTGCGTCACCTGGTCCAGTCCGGCTCCCTGGCACTGGGTGCCTACCTTGTGATTCAGGGCGACCTGAGTGGCGGTACCATCGTGGCGGCCTCGATCATCGTGTCACGGACCCTGGCGCCGGCCGAGCAGGTGATTGCCACCTGGCGCAGCCTGCTTGGCGCCCATCTCGCCTGGAAGCGGTTGCTCGAAGTGTTTGCGCTGTTTCCCGATGAGCAGGGCAGAACCGAATTGCCGCAGGCACATCGCACACTTCAGGTCGACAACCTCTTTACCGCACCACCGGGCAGCCAGCGCCTGACCTTGCAGAATGTCCATTTCACGATGGCGGCGGGGAGTGCGCTCGGCGTTGTGGGGCCGAGTGCATCCGGTAAGTCGTCACTGGCCCGGGCCCTGGTCGGTGCCTGGCAGCCGGCTCGCGGTCAGGTCAAGCTGGACGGTGCGCCACTGGAGCTGTTGGGCGAACAGTCCCGAGGCAAGCTCATCGGCTACCTGCCGCAAAGCGTCGGGCTGTTCAGCGGCACCGTCGCCGAGAACATTGCACGGCTGGATCCTGATGCCGATGACCGCGCGATTGTGTCCGCCGCACAACTGGCGGGCGTGCATGAGTTGATCCTGCAATTGCCCGAGGGGTATCAGACCCAGGTGAGCGAGGGCGGGCTCAACCTTTCGGCCGGGCAACGGCAGCGTATAGCACTGGCCCGAGCCTTGTTCGGTGATCCGTTCCTGGTGGTGCTGGACGAACCCAACTCCAATCTCGACGCCGAAGGTGAGCAGGCTCTGTCGCGGGCGATCCTGTCGATCAAGGCCCGCGGGGGGATCGCGGTGGTGATCGCTCATCGCACCAGCATTCTTTCGGTCATCGACCAGGTGTTGATTCTCGAACATGGTGTCCAGGCGGCATTCGGCGCCAGGGATGTGGTCCTCAGGAAACCGCCCGTACAAGCACCTCGGCCGGCGCCAAGCGTCGTGGAAATGGGAGTGGCCCAATGACCGTTCATGATCAGGAAAACATCCTGGCCGGTTCGCTGAACCGACATCTGCGACTCGGCACTTTCAGCCTTTTGGTCCTCCTGGGGGGCGGGTTGTGCTGGGCGATCGGCACTGACTTGTCCGGTGCCGTGATCGCCACCGGTAGCGTGGCAGTGGAAAGCAATGTCAAGAAGATCCAGCACCCCACGGGCGGCATCGTCGCGGAACTGCTGGTCAGCGAGGGGCAACAGGTAACCGCGGGCGACGTGTTGATCAGGCTCGATGCGACGTTGCCGAAAGTTGGCGAGGCCATTGTGTCCAAGTCACTGAGCCAGGCCCTGGCGCGCCAGGCACGCCTGGAGGCCGAGCGCGATGGCGCGGCCGAACTGGTAACGCCAGCTTCGTTGATTACACGCCTGGGAGACGATGCCGCACAGGTGCTGATGAGCAGTGAACGGCGCTTGTTCGAGGACCGCCGCTCATCCCGCGAGGGGCAAAAGAAGCAGTTGCGTGAACGAATCCGGCAACTCAACGAAACGATTGCCGGCCATGATCTCCAGCAGAAGACCAAGACCGAAGAAATCGAGTTGATCGACAAGGAGTACCAGGCGGTCCGCAAGCTCTACGAGAAAGGGATGATGACGATCGATCGGGTCAACGCCCTGGCTCGCGGCATTGCCCGTTTGCGTGGCGAGCGCGGGCAGTTGATCGCGTCCATTGCCGAAGCCCGCGGCAAGATTGCCGAGACCGAGTTGCAGCGTCTGCAGATCGACCAGAGTTTCCGTAGCGAGGTGTCCCTGGAGCTGCGCGAGTTGGAAGCTCGACAAGGGGAATTGGTCGAGCGCGATATCGCGGCCAATGACCAGCTCAAGCGCATCGATATAACCGCCCCGGTTTCCGGGCGAGTCCAGCAATTGGCCGTGCACACCCTGGGTGGGGTGATTTCGCCGGCGGAAAACCTGATGCAGATCGTGCCCTTCGATGACGAGTTGTTGGTCGAGGCGCGAATCAGCGCCCAGGACATCGACCAGGTATCGCTGGGGCAGGATGCGGTGTTGCGGCTCAGCGCCTTCAATCGCAGCACGACGCCCGAGTTGAAGGGACAGGTGGTCCGGCTATCGGCGGACCTGGTCCAGGACGAGCGCACCGGCATGGGGTTCTATCGTGCCGGGATCAAAATACCGCACAGCGAATTGACGCAACTGCAAGGGCTGACCCTCGTACCCGGAATGCCGGTGGAATCGATGATCCAGACCGGCACACGCAGCGTCATTTCCTATCTGCTCAAACCTATCAGTGATCATGCCCAGCGCGCCTTCCGCGAAGGATGAAGAACGAACGAGTTCACCGTGGTACCCATGACTCAACAAGGAGCAAGGAAGAAAAATGGCAGTGATCAACGGAACATCAGGAGCGGATACGCTGGTAGGAACGACGGCTGCCGATGAGCTTTACGGCTTTGCCGGCAACGACTCGCTGGATGGCGGGGCGGGAAATGATCTGCTCGATGGCGGGGCTGGGGCGGATGTGCTCAATGGTGGGGCGGGAACCGATACCGCCTCTTATGCCAATTCGACGGCTGGGGTTACCGTCAACCTGGTTAGCGGGACGGGGGTTGGTGGTGATGCGCAGGGCGATACGCTGATTGGTATCGAGAGGGTGGTGGGGTCTGCGTTCAACGACACGCTGACCGCCCAGACCAACGGGCACAGCCTGGTGGGCGGTCAGGGCAACGATACCTACTTCGTTAACGGCACTGGCGTCTCGGTAGTTGAAGCCGCAGGTGAGGGGGACGATGAAATCAAGACCACGCTGAGCAGCCTGAGCTTGGCGGCGAACGTCGAACGGCTGACCTACACCGGTACCGGCAATTTCGTCGGTTACGGCAATGGCCTGGACAACATCATCACTGGCGGTGCCGGCAACGACACCCTGCTGGGCGGTGCCGGCGCCGACCAGTTCATCGGTGGCGCGGGGATCGATACCGTCAGCTACACCGATGGTAACAGCGTCACGATCAACACCAAGACCGGTATCCATACAGGCATCGCCGCAGGCGACACCTATGTGGGTATTGAAAATATCCAGGGCTCGAACACCAACGACATCTTTATCAGCGGCTCGGCTGCCGACCAGTTCGATGGTGCCTCGGGGACCGACACGATTGACTACTCCGGCTCTTCGGCAGGCGTGACCGTCAGCCTGGTCAACGGCAGCGTAGGTAGTGGTGGCGATGCCGAGGGTGACAAGCTGTCGAACTTCGAAAAGGTGATCGGTTCGGACTTCAACGACACGCTGACGGCACAGACATCCGGCCACACCTTGGCAGGTGGTGCAGGGGATGACGTCTACATCATCAACGGGACCAACGTGTTCGTCACCGAGCTGGCCGATGGCGGCGACGATGAGATGCGCACGGCAATGAGCAGCCTGAGCCTGGCGGCGAACGTCGAACGGCTGACCTACACCGGTACCGGCAATTTCGTCGGTTACGGCAATGGCCTGGACAACATCATCACTGGCGGTGCCGGCAACGACACCCTGCTGGGCGGTGCCGGCGCCGACCAGTTCATCGGTGGCGCGGGGATCGATACCGTCAGCTACACCGATGGTAACAGCGTCACGATCAACACCAAGACCGGTATCCATACAGGCATCGCCGCAGGCGACACCTATGTGGGTATTGAAAATATCCAGGGCTCGAACACCAACGACATCTTTATCAGCGGCTCGGCTGCCGACCAGTTCGATGGTGCCTCGGGGACCGACACGATTGACTACTCCGGCTCTTCGGCAGGCGTGACCGTCAGCCTGGTCAACGGCAGCGTAGGTAGTGGTGGCGATGCCGAGGGTGACAAGCTGTCGAACTTCGAAAAGGTGATCGGTTCGGACTTCAACGACACGCTGACGGCACAGACATCCGGCCACACCTTGGCAGGTGGTGCAGGGGATGACGTCTACATCATCAACGGGACCAACGTGTTCGTCACCGAGCTGGCCGATGGCGGCGACGATGAGATGCGCACGGCAATGAGCAGCCTGAGCCTGGCGGCGAACGTCGAACGGCTGACCTACACCGGCACCGGCAATTTTGTCGGCTACGGCAATGGCCTGGACAACATCATCACTGGCGGTGCCGGCAACGACACCCTGCTGGGCGGTGCCGGCGCCGACCAGTTCATCGGTGGCGCGGGGATCGATACCGTCAGCTACACCGATGGTAACAGCGTCACGATCAACACCAAGACCGGTATCCATACAGGCATCGCCGCAGGCGACACCTATGTGGGTATTGAAAATATCCAGGGCTCGAACACCAACGACATCTTTATCAGCGGCTCGGCTGCCGACCAGTTCGATGGTGCCTCGGGGACCGACACGATTGACTACTCCGGCTCTTCGGCAGGCGTGACCGTCAGCCTGGTCAACGGCAGCGTAGGTAGTGGTGGCGATGCCGAGGGTGACAAGCTGTCGAACTTCGAAAAGGTGATCGGTTCGGACTTCAACGACACGCTGACGGCACAGACATCCGGCCACACCTTGGCAGGTGGTGCAGGGGATGACGTCTACATCATCAACGGGACCAACGTGTTCGTCACCGAGCTGGCCGATGGCGGCGACGATGAGATGCGCACGGCAATGAGCAGCCTGAGCCTGGCGGCGAACGTCGAACGGCTGACCTACACCGGTACCGGCAATTTCGTCGGTTACGGCAATGGCCTGGACAACATCATCACTGGCGGTGCCGGCAACGACACCCTGCTGGGCGGTGCCGGCGCCGACCAGTTCATCGGTGGCGCGGGGATCGATACCGTCAGCTACACCGATGGTAACAGCGTCACGATCAACACCAAGACCGGTATCCATACAGGCATCGCCGCAGGCGACACCTATGTGGGTATTGAAAATATCCAGGGCTCGAACACCAACGACATCTTTATCAGCGGCTCGGCTGCCGACCAGTTCGATGGTGCCTCGGGGACCGACACGATTGACTACTCCGGCTCTTCGGCAGGCGTGACCGTCAGCCTGGTCAACGGCAGCGTAGGTAGTGGTGGCGATGCCGAGGGTGACAAGCTGTCGAACTTCGAAAAGGTGATCGGTTCGGACTTCAACGACACGCTGACGGCACAGACATCCGGCCACACCTTGGCAGGTGGTGCAGGGGATGACGTCTACATCATCAACGGGACCAACGTGTTCGTCACCGAGCTGGCCGATGGCGGCGACGATGAGATGCGCACGGCAATGAGCAGCCTGAGCCTGGCGGCGAACGTCGAACGGCTGACCTACACCGGCACCGGCAATTTTGTCGGCTACGGCAATGGCCTGGACAACATCATCACTGGCGGTGCCGGCAACGACACCCTGCTGGGCGGTGCCGGCGCCGACCAGTTCATCGGTGGCGCAGGTACCGACACGGTCAGTTACGGCGACAGCGCCGAAGGTGTGACCATCAACATGCAGACAGGTATCAATACCGGCATTGCGGCGGGCGATACCTACGACAGCATCGAGGTGATCCAGGGTTCCAGTTACTCCGACGTCTTTGTCGGCAGTTCCGGAGTGGACCGTTTTAACGGCGGCGCCGGTATGGACATGCTGAGCTTCGCCAGCGAGACCTCCGGCATCGTGCTCGACTTGAGTACTCCAGTGCTGACCGGTATCGCCGCAGGCGACACCTACACCTCCATCGAGATTTTCCAGGGTACTGATCATGCCGATACCTTTACCGGCAGCCTGGCCAATGCCGAAAGCTTCATTGGCGGAGTGGGTGCCGATACCTTCAACGGTATGGGACGAGGCGACGGTGCCTGGTACCTGACCAGCAGCGATGCGGTACAGATCGACCTGCAAAATGGCACGGCCACCGGGGGTGATGCCCAGGGCGATGTCCTCAACAACATCGATAACCTGATGGGGTCGGATTTCGATGACACGCTGACCGGCAATGCCTATTCCAACCGGCTGGAAGGCGGTGCCGGTAATGACATCATCTACGGCGGAGACGGCAACGACTTCATCTATGGTGGCACCAGTACCGATACTTCGGCCGTGAAACCGGCATCGGGGCTGAATGTTGCCCAGGCCGACATGCTCTACGGCGGTAATGGCAACGACACCATGGTCAGCAGCACCAATGACACCGGAAGCATCCTCTATGGCGAATCCGGGAACGACAACATCACGGTGTACTCCGGCACAGCCGTGGGTGGTGATGGCAGCGACACCCTGACAGGTCTCGGCTATGGCTATGAGCTTCATGGCGGCGATGGCTTCGACACGCTCAACCTGCACAACTCGGGGGATGCTTATGGTGGTGAAGGTGGCGATGCCTACATCGTCTACTCGAAAACCATGGTGGCCATCCTGGATACCGGTACCACGGGCGTCGATACGGTGACTTTGAAAAACATCCAGAGTGTCAGCGACGTGCAGGTCGTCAGGACGGACCTGGGGGCCTACATCTTCTCGGCGACCGACGTGAAGAACGGCAACCTGGACTCCGGTGTGTTCCTGAAGGACTGGTACAACGGCAGCAATACTATCGAGCTGTTCTACACCAACAATGGAGACTCGTTCACCATTCCAGCCTGATAGAGGGTAGGTAAAGCCCGGTGTAAGGGGCTTTGCCGATATGATGAAAACGGCACCCCGGCTTTTGAGTCGGGGTGCCGTTTTTTATGGTGCGGGAAAATTTTTCCAATAGGCAAAAGAAAACCCCCGCCAGATCCAGGACCTGGCGGGGGTTTATCAGGCGTGCGTCGCTAGACGCTCACCGGCTCAGCTTACTGGCAAGCTTCGCAATCCGGCTCGTCGATGGCGCATGCCTTCGGTACTGGAGCCGGGCCGGCTGGTGCTGCCGCGGCAGGAGCTGCCAGGACCGAATCGTCGCCGTGGTTGCCGCCGCTGGAAACAGCGTTCAGCTTGCCGGTGTTGATGGTCGATTTCTCGGTGCTGGTCGCAGCCAGGGCACGGAGGTAGTAGGTGGTCTTCAGGCCACGGTACCAGGCCATGCGATAGGTCACGTCCAGCTTCTTGCCCGAGGCGCCGGCGATGTACAGGTTCAGCGACTGAGCCTGGTCGATCCACTTCTGGCGACGGCTGGCAGCATCGACGATCCACTTGGTTTCCACTTCGAACGCGGTCGCATAGAGCTCCTTGAGCTCCTGCGGGATGCGCTCGATCTGCTGTACCGAACCGTCGTAGTACTTCAGGTCGTTGATCATGACCGAGTCCCACAGGCCGCGAGCTTTCAGGTCGCGAACCAGGTACGGGTTGATCACGGTGAATTCGCCCGACAGGTTCGATTTCACGTACAGGTTCTGGTAGGTCGGTTCGATCGACTGCGACACGCCGGTGATGTTGGCGATGGTCGCGGTCGGTGCGATGGCCATGATGTTCGAGTTACGAATGCCTTTCTGCACGCGGGCACGAACTGGCGCCCAGTCCAGGGTTTCGTTCAGGTCGACATCGATGTACTTCTGGCCACGGGCCTCGATCAGGATCTGTTGCGAATCCAGCGGCAGGATGCCCTTGGACCACAGCGAACCCTGGAACGTCTCGTAGGCGCCACGCTCGTCGGCCAGGTCGCAGGAAGCCTGGATCGCGTAGTAGCTGACCGCTTCCATCGACTGGTCGGCGAACTGCACGGCAGCATCGGAACCGTAAGGGATGTGCTGCAGGTACAGCGCATCCTGGAAGCCCATGATGCCGAGGCCAACCGGACGGTGCTTGAGGTTGGAGTTCTTCGCCTGTGGCACCGAGTAGTAGTTGATGTCGATGACGTTATCGAGCATGCGTACGGCGGTGTTTACGGTGCGCTGCAGCTTGGCGGTGTCCAACTGGCCGTTGACGATGTGGTTCGGCAGGTTGATCGAGCCCAGGTTGCAGACGGCGATTTCGTCCTTGTTGGTGTTCAGGGTGATCTCGGTGCACAGGTTCGAGCTGTGGACCACGCCCACGTGCTGCTGCGGGCTGCGCAGGTTGCACGGGTCCTTGAAGGTCAGCCATGGGTGGCCGGTCTCGAACAGCATCGAGAGCATCTTGCGCCACAGGTCCTTGGCCTGGACCACCTTGAACAGCTTGATCTTGTTGTACTCGGTCAGGGCTTCGTAGTACTCGTAGCGCTCTTCGAAGGCCTTGCCGGTCAGGTCGTGCAGGTCCGGCACTTCCGAAGGCGAGAACAGGGTCCACTTGCCGTCATCGAAGACACGCTTCATGAACAGGTCGGGGATCCAGTTGGCAGTGTTCATGTCGTGGGTACGACGACGATCGTCACCGGTGTTCTTGCGCAGCTCGATGAACTCTTCGATGTCCATGTGCCAGGTTTCCAGGTAAGCACAGACCGCGCCCTTGCGCTTGCCGCCCTGGTTGACCGCAACAGCGGTGTCGTTGACCACTTTCAGGAACGGTACGACGCCCTGGGACTTGCCATTGGTGCCCTTGATGTACGAACCCAACGCACGAACCGGCGTCCAGTCGTTGCCCAGGCCACCGGCGAATTTCGACAGCATGGCGTTGTCGTGGATCGCGCCGTAGATGCCCGACAGGTCGTCCGGCACGGTGGTCAGGTAGCAGCTCGACAGCTGTGGACGCAGGGTACCGGCGTTGAACAGGGTTGGCGTCGAAGCCATGTAGTCGAAGGACGACAGCAGGTTGTAGAACTCGATGGCGCGCTCTTCACGCTGCTTCTCTTCGATCGCCAGGCCCATGGCCACGCGCATGAAGAAGATCTGCGGCAGTTCGAAGCGGATACCGTCCTTGTGGATGAAGTAACGGTCGTACAGGGTCTGCAGGCCCAGGTAGGTGAACTGCTGGTCGCGCTCGTGGTTGATCGCCTTGCCCAGTTTCTCCAGGTCGAACTCGGCCAGTACCGGGTTCAGCAGCTCGAACTCGACGCCCTTGGCCACGTAGGCCGGCAGGGCCTTGGCGTACAGGTCGGCCATCTCGTGGTGGGTGGCGCTCTCGGCCACGTCGAGGAAGCCCAGGGCTTCGGCACGCAGGGTGTCCATCAGCAGGCGGGCGGTCACGAACGAGTAGTTCGGCTCGCGTTCCACCAGGGTACGGGCGGTCATCACCAGCGCGGTGTTGACGTCTTTCAGGGCCACACCGTCGTAGAGGTTCTTCAGGGTTTCGCGCTGGATCAGGTCGCCGTCGACTTCTTCCAGGCTTTCGCAGGCTTCGCTGACGATGGTGCTCAGGCGGCCCATGTCCAGGGGGGCGAAGCTGCCGTCGGCGCGGGTGATGCGGATCGATGGGTGAGCGTTGACCGGCTCGTCGGCTGGCGTGCGGGTGGCACGTTCCTTGGCGCGCGAGTCACGGTAGATCACGTAGTCGCGGGCGACTTTCTGCTCGCCGGCACGCATCAGGGCCAGTTCGACCTGGTCCTGGATTTCCTCGATGTGGATGGTGCCGCCCGAAGGCATGCGGCGCTTGAAGGTCGCGGTGACCTGTTCGGTCAGGCGCGCGACGGTGTCGTGAATGCGCGACGAGGCAGCGGCGGTGCCACCTTCAACTGCAAGGAACGCTTTGGTGATGGCGACGGTGATCTTGTCATCGGTGTAAGGAACGACAGTGCCGTTACGCTTGATCACACGCAGTTGGCCCGGTGCGGTAGCAGACAGATCCAGGTTCGAATCGGAAGCCTGCGGCACGGTGCCCTGCGGGTTCTCGCGAGTTGTGTCGGTTTGCATGGGTGTCTCCACGTTCTCTATGTTTGTTTGGGCACCATGAAGGTGCCCACCGTTCCGTCCTGAAGCACTACAACCGACGAATGTCGTCGGGCATAACCACTTCGGGACAGTAGGAAAGGGGGCTGTTGGCTCCGCTTCCTTGCCGAAGTTTCGCTGGCGGCGGGTCATGGACCCGCTACCGAATTCTGGGTGGGTGACAGTCTGCTACTGCAACACCCGTACCGTTTTCCCACGCAACAGGGGAAACGGCTGCCATCCGCAGGCGCGGTTTGGTCTTCTGGAAATCTGTTTAGTTCAACCCCTCGGGAGCAAGAAAAAAGCTTGAGTTTTTCGTCCGGAATGTGTTTGGGGTTTTGGGTGGAAAACCCTACATGTAGGGTTTTTTTTCCACGGGGGTACAAGATAATGCGTTTTTGGGGGGGATTGCAACGTACTACCTGTGGATAAGACTGTGCGTAATTTGTGTATGAAAGCCTGAATTCGCGCGTAGGCCGCAGCCGTACTGGATCGGACCGTTTGTCACTGTTTTTTACAGTCTGCGCGCACCCGAGGCGGATTTTTGCGGGCGCGAACCCTATCACAGAAAAGGCCGGTTACCGAGTGCGATTCCTGGCATGTGTGCTAATGCTGCACCGTTGCTACAATCGGCCGGTCACACGCTTCGATCATCCGCCCGAATCATTACAAAAAGACGAGCGGAGCCTTTCCCAACCGATCTTCGTTCGTAGAGGTAGCCCGTGGAGCAACAGGCCTGGCAGGTATTGATAGTCGAGGATGACGAGCGTCTGGCCGAACTGACCCGCGAGTACCTCGAGGGCAATGGCCTGCGGGTTTCCATCGAGGGCAACGGTGCCCTGGCGGTCGAGCGGATCGTGCGCGAGCAGCCGGATCTGGTGATCCTCGACCTGATGTTGCCCGGCGAAGATGGCCTGAGCATCTGCCGCAGGGTGCGCGAGGCATATGAGGGGGTCATCCTGATGCTCACCGCACGCACCGATGACCTCGACCAGATCCAGGGCCTGGACCTGGGCGCCGATGATTATGTCTGCAAGCCGGTACGCCCGCGCCTGTTGCTGGCGCGAATCCAGGCACTGCTGCGCCGCAGCGAGCCGCTGGAAAGCAGCGCCCAGCCGGTGCGCCGCCTGCAGTTCGGCGCGCTGGTGATCGATGAAGCGCTGCGTGAGGCCTGGCTGAACGAGGCCGGCATCGAACTGACCAGCGCCGAGTTCGACCTGCTCTGGCTGCTGGTGGCCAATGCCGGGCGAATTCTCTCCCGCGAGGAAATCTTCACTGCCCTGAGAGGCATCGGTTACGACGGCCAGGATCGCTCCATCGATGTGCGTATCTCGCGCATCCGCCCGAAGATCGGCGATGACCCCGAGCACCCGCGGTTGATCAAGACCATTCGCAGCAAGGGCTACCTGTTCGTGCCGGAAGCGGCGGCAGAACTGCTCGCGTGAACTCGATCTTCCTGCGTATCTATGGCGGCATGTGCGCCGCCCTGGTGCTGGTGGCGCTGCTCGGCGTGCTGGCGCTGCACCTGCTCAACGAGGTGCGGGGCGAGCAGTACCGCGAGCGGCTGGCCCATGGCACTTTTTCGCTGATGGCCGACAACCTGCAGCCGATGGCCGACATCGAGCGCCGCCGGGCGCTGGTGTTGTGGGAGCGGCTGCTGGGTATCCCGTTGTCACTGCAGTCGGTCAGCGCCGCCGGTCTCGACCTCGGGCAGCGTACCCGGGTCCTGCGCGGCCAGGCCCTGGTGGTGCAGAGTGGGCCCTATGCCGCGCGGGTCTATCGGCTGGTCAGCGAGCAGGAGCAACTGTTGCTGGCTGGCGATGTGCAGCAGATCAGCGAACAACTGGCGCGGGCAACCATCTACCTGCTGGCCGACGAACTGGTGCGCTACCCGCTGGCCGAGCAGCCGGCTCGGCTGGCCGCATTGAAGAAAGACAAGGGGTTCGGCTTCGACATGCGTCTGGTGGCCCTGGACCAGGCGGACATGGATGAAGATCAGCGCCGGCGTATTACCGAGGGTGATACGGTCATGGCCCTGGGCAAGGGCGGTGATTCGATTCGGGTTTTCGCCGGGATGGCGGGCACTCCCTGGGTTCTGGAAATCGGTCCGCTGTACCAGATGAGTCCCTATCCGCCGCAGTGGCTGGTGTTGATCGCGGTGTTGGGCCTGAGCCTGATCGGCCTGATCGTCTACCTGCTGGTCCGCCAGCTGGAGCGGCGCCTGCGTGGCCTGGCTTCAGCCGCTACGCGAATCGCCCAGGGCAGCCTGGAAACCCGTGTGCCGGCCGGTGGCGCAGACTCCATCGGGCGGCTGGCCGGTGCCTTCAACGATATGGCCGAGCACTTGCAGCGCTCCTTGATGATCCAGCGCGAACTGGTGCGGGCGGTGTCCCATGAGTTGCGTACACCGGTGGCGCGGTTGCGCTTCGGCCTGGAAATGGTCGGCGACGCGACCACCGAGCAGGCTCGCATCAAATATTTGGAAGGCATGGACAACGATATCCAGGACCTTGATCGCCTGGTGGATGAAATGCTCACCTATGCGCGGCTGGAGCAGGGCTCGCCGGCGCTTAACTTCCAGCGTATCGATCTCGACGCGCTGGTGAACCAGGTGATCGCCGAGCTGGCGCCACTGCGAGCCGAGGTGCGGGTATCGAGGGGAATCTGCCTGTCGGCGGCCGATTGTGATGACGCCTGGGTCGAGGCCGAGCCGCGTTACCTGCACCGTGCGCTGCAGAACCTGGTGAGCAACGCCATGCGCCATGCGCAATCGCAGGTCAGTATCAGTTACCAGGTCGGCCAGCTGCGTTGCCGGATCGATGTCGAGGACGACGGCCCCGGCGTGCCGGAGAGTGCCTGGGAGCGGATCTTCACGCCGTTCATGCGCCTGGACGACAGCCGCACACGGGCTTCGGGCGGACATGGACTGGGGTTGTCCATCGTGCGGCGGATCATTCACTGGCACGATGGCCGGGCGTTGATCGGCAAGAGCAAGAATCTGGGCGGGGCCTGTTTCAGCCTGAGTTGGCCGCGTAATCAGGAGAAAGCCTGAGGCTCCACCAAGCCCTTGGCTTCCTGAGGCCTCAGGCGGGAACGCTGACCAGGCTCAGCAGGTGTTCACCCTGCACGACATACTGCGCATCCAGTTCGACACCATGGCGCCATTCGCTGGACAGGTCGGTCAGCAGGCGCATCCGCACATGCCCCTGCGCATCCCATTCCAGCACTTCGGCGTGCTCGAAATAGAAGCGCTGCAACACCAGCGGGTAGAGCGCCTTGAACAGGCTTTCCTTGATCGAGAAGGTCAGGGTCACCGCCAGGGATATCTGTTCGGCGGGGCCGGCGGCCATGCGTTGCAACTCGGCCGGGGTGAGGATTTCGCCGGCCAGGCGTTCGGCCCGTTCGTGGGGCAGCAGGTTCTCCAGGTCCATCCCCAGGGCACGCCAGTGCTGTTTGTCGGCAACGATGGCGGCGGCCCGGCCGGTGCCGTGGGTGATAGAGCCGCAGGCATGGCCTGGCCAGATGGGCGCACGGTCTTCGCCGATGGCTGGCACACAATCGGTGCCGTCCAGCTTCAGCAGTGCGGCGCGGGCACAGAACCTGCCGGCGAGAAATTCGGCCTGGCGCTTGGCGACCGAGCGCTGGATGCTCGCCGGCGCTTCGATCCGGCTGCGCGGGAAATCATCCGGGGCCAATCGTGCCGGGTCGAAGTGGGTGCCCAGCAGCACGCTGTGGGGCATGGCCACCGGCAAGGGCCAATGTTCGTCGAGTGGAGTGCAGCAGGCGGGGAGGGCGTAGGGCTGGTTCATGCCGGACATTCTGCCGACTCGTATCGGGACTGAACAGTGGCGAATTCGATTCGGGCTGTGTTCAGGGGGAGTTCAGGGCCGCTTGGGTACTCTGTAGCGGTGATGATGCGCCGGGTCCGCAAGTGCTGGTTGGCGGTATCTTTTACGAAACACTTTGGCAGAACTGAGTTACCGTTAGTGGTGATGCGATGCCCGTATCGTTGGAGAGCGTTATGAAGTTGCTGGTGGTAGAGGATGAGGCGCTGTTGCGCCATCACTTGCAAACCCGGCTGAGCGACAGCGGCCATGTGGTCGAGGCGGTGGGTAATGCCGATGAGGCGCTGTACCAGACCGAACAGTTCAATCACGACCTGGCGGTGATCGACCTTGGCCTGCCCGGCATGGGCGGGCTGGACCTGATTCGCCAGTTGCGCAACCGTGGCAAGGTGTTCCCGATCCTGATCCTGACCGCCCGTGGCAACTGGCAGGACAAGGTCGAGGGGCTGGCCGCCGGTGCCGATGACTATGTGGTCAAGCCCTTCCAGTTCGAGGAACTGGAGGCGCGGATGAACGCGTTGTTGCGTCGTTCCAGTGGCTTTACCCAGTCGACGATCACTGCGGGCCCGTTGCTGCTCGATCTCAATCGCAAGCAGGCCTCGCTCGAAGAGCAGCCCCTGGCGCTGACGGCCTACGAATACCGGATCCTCGAATACCTGATGCGCCACCATCAGCAGGTAATCGCCAAGGACCGCCTGATGGAGCAGTTGTACCCGGACGACGACGAGCGTGATCCGAACGTGATCGAAGTACTGGTCGGTCGCCTGCGTCGCAAGCTGGAAGGCCCGGTCGGCTTCAAACCGATCGATACCGTGCGTGGCCTGGGCTACATGTTCAACGAGCGCTGCCGATGATTCGTTCGCTGCGGGTGCGGCTGATGCTGGCCGCGACGACCCTGGCGATCCTGTTCATGCTTGCGCTGCTGCCGGCGATGCAGGGGGCTTTCAGCCTGGCCCTGCAGGACGCCATCGAGCAGCGCCTGGCCTCGGATGTCACCACGCTGATTTCCGCAGCACGGGTCGACAACAAGAAACAGCTGCAGATGCCCAACCTGCTCCCCGACGAGCAGTTCAACCTGCCGGACAGCCGCCTGCTCGGCTACATCTATGACCGCGACGGTCGCCTGGTCTGGCGCTCGCGGGCGACCCAGGAAGAAAACATCAACTACAAGCCGCGTTATGACGGGCGTGGCAACGAGTTCGCGAAGATCCGCGAGGACAACGGTAACGAGTTCTTCGTCTATGACGTAGAGGTCAAGTTGCTGGGCGGCAAGAGCGCGGCCTATAGCTTCGTTGCCCTGCAGCCGATGCGTGAGTACAAGATGACCCTCGCCGGTCTGCGCGAGAAACTTTACCTGGGCTTCGGTGCCGCGTTGTCAGTGCTGCTGGCGTTGCTCTGGATCGGCCTGACCTGGGGCTTGCGGGCGTTGCGCCGGCTGAGCCAGGAGCTGGACCAGATTGAAAGCGGTGAACTGCAGAGCCTCAGTGAGGAACACCCGCGCGAGCTGCTGCGTTTGACCGGCTCGCTCAACCGCCTGCTGCGCAGTGAGCGCGAGCAGCGCAGCCGCTATCGCGACTCCCTGGATGACTTGGCCCACAGCCTGAAAACCCCGCTGGCGGTGTTGCAGGGCGTCAGCGAAGGCATGGCGCAGCGGCCTCAGGATCGTGACCAGGCGTGGATCCTGCAAAGCCAGATCGAACGCATGAACCAGCAGATCAGCTACCAGTTGCAGCGCGCCAGCCTGCGCAAGAGTGGCTTGGTGCGGCATCAGGTCGAGTTGCAGCCGGTGCTCGACAGCCTCTGCAGCACTCTGGACAAGGTCTATCGTGACAAGCGGGTGCGGGTCGCCATCGATGTGCCCGAGTTCAGCCACGTACCGATCGAGCAGGGCGCCCTGCTGGAACTGCTCGGCAACCTGCTGGAGAACGCCTACCGGCTATGCCTGAGCCAGGTGCGCATCAGCCTGCGTCGTGGCTTGCAGGGTATCGAGGTATATGTCGAGGATGATGGCCCGGGCGTACCGCCGGACCAGCGGGCGCGGATTCTCCAGCGCGGCGAGCGCCTGGATCGCCAACATCCGGGGCAGGGTATAGGGCTGGCGGTGGTCAAGGACATCATCGAAAGCTACGACGCCGAATTGACCTTGGGCGATTCGCCCCTGGGCGGCGCGTCGTTCCGTATCCATTTCCCGAGCTAGAGTTCCTGGGCGCGATAGGCGCCCGGGGTCAGCCCGGTCCATTTCTTGAACGCCCGGTGAAATGCCGAGGGTTCGGAGAAACCCAACTGTTCGGCGATCTGCTGCAATGACAGGTCGTTGCGGCCCAGATGATAGATGGCGATATCCCGCCGCAGCTGATCCTTGAGTTCCTGGAAACTGGTGCCTTCCTCGCGTAGATGCCGCCGCAACGTCTGGGCACTGATGTGCAGGTGCTGGGCCACGGCTTCCAGGTCTGGCCAGCGGCTGGCATCGCGGCTGAGCAGGCGGCGCAGTTGACTGCTCAGGCTGTCGCCGTCGTCGGGGCGGGCCAGCAGGTCGGCAGGCGCCCGCCGCAGGAACTGCTTGAGGGTCCGTTCGTCCTGCAACAGCGGCATTCCCAGGTAGCGGCTGCTGAACAGCAGGCTGCTGGTGGGCGCGGAAAACTCCAGCGGGCAGGGAAACAGCAGGTCGTACTCGCTGGCATGGGCGGGGCGCGGGTAATGGAAGGTGGCCTGCTCCAGACGAATACGCTGGCCGACCAGCCAACTGCCGAGACGATGCCAGATCACTAGCAGGCATTCGCAGAGGAAATGCTCCGGATCCCAGAGATTCGATGCGTCAAGGCTCAGGCGCACCTTGTCACCTTCGCGCTCGAGGCTCAGGCGTGGACCGTCGGGAAACAACCGATAGAACAGCAACCCGCGATTCAGGGCCTTTTCCAGGTTGCTGCAATGGATCAGCGCGTGGCACATCATCGCGAAGGTGCCGCGGTGGCTGCGGCTCTGGCCGAACCCCAGGTATTCGTCATCCAACTCTAGCCACAAGCCTTGCAGCAATTGGGTGAATTGCTCCGGCGCCAGGCGTGCCCTGGGCTCGCCCAGAAGCTCTGGCGCGATGCCCAGCCGTTGCAGCAGGCCGGCGTAGGCGTGCCCCCGGCGTCGGGCGCCATCCAGGGCGGCATTGGCAAAGTGGCTGGCGATGCTGCGTTCACGCATGGGGCGTTCCAGGTTCATTGAATGACGAATCTTAGTCAGGGTGCTGGATGCGGAACAAGGCGGATATCCGCCAAAATCCATGGCTGCCACGAGTGGAAGGGCGGAAATCCGCCATCTATTCTGTAGGTGCTGGCTGACAGAAAAACACTGAAGGCCTGATGGCTAAAGGCTTTTATCGAATTTTCCGAAAGTGGCACGCAGTTTGCGATAGGGGAGCAGTCTGCCCACGCAGTTCGACAAACAACAAATCCCTCCGGTGCAGGAGGGTTCGTGCTTCAGGTTGTGCATCTGTCAGATGGAGGACAGTTGCGTGATCTCTTGAGGAACTTTGCAATGACGACTCGTCAGCCACTCTACAAATCGCTGTATTTCCAGGTGATCGTAGCGATCGCTATCGGTATCCTGCTCGGCCATTTCTACCCACAGACCGGCGTGGCCCTCAAGCCACTGGGTGACGGCTTTATCAAGCTGATCAAAATGGTCATCGCTCCCATCATCTTCTGCACCGTGGTCAGCGGTATCGCTGGCATGCAAAGCATGAAATCGGTTGGCAAGACCGGTGGTTATGCACTTCTGTACTTCGAGATCGTTTCGACCATCGCGCTGCTGATCGGCCTGATCGTGGTCAATGTCATCCAGCCGGGCAACGGCATGCACATTGACGTCGCGACCCTGGACGCCAAGAAAGTCGCGGCCTACGTCACTGCCGGTGCTGACCAGAGCGTGGTCGGCTTCATCCTGAACGTGATCCCGAACACCATCGTCGGTGCCTTCGCCAACGGCGACATCCTGCAAGTGCTGATGTTCTCGGTGATCTTCGGTTTCGCCCTGCATCGCCTGGGCGACTACGGCAAGCCGCTGCTGGACCTGATCGATCGCTTCGCCCATGCGATGTTCAACATCATCAACATGATCATGAAGCTGGCGCCGCTGGGCGCGCTGGGCGCCATGGCCTTCACCATCGGTGCCTACGGTGTGGGCTCGCTGGTCCAGCTCGGCCAACTGATGATCTGCTTCTACATCACCTGCGTGCTGTTCGTGGTACTGGTATTGGGCGCCATCTGCCGTGCCCACGGTTTCAGCGTGCTGAAACTGGTTCGCTACATCCGTGAAGAGCTGCTGATCGTACTGGGTACTTCCTCCTCGGAATCGGCCCTGCCACGCATGCTGGTGAAGATGGAGCGCCTGGGCGCGAAGAAATCGGTCGTGGGCCTGGTGATTCCAACCGGCTACTCGTTCAACCTTGACGGTACCTCGATCTACCTGACCATGGCGGCCGTGTTCATCGCCCAGGCGACCGACACCCACATGGACATCACTCACCAGATCACCCTGCTGCTGGTGTTGCTGCTGTCTTCCAAGGGCGCTGCTGGCGTGACCGGCAGTGGTTTCATCGTACTGGCTGCCACCCTGTCTGCCGTCGGCCACCTGCCGGTTGCCGGCCTGGCACTGATCCTCGGTATCGACCGCTTCATGTCCGAAGCCCGTGCCCTGACCAACCTGGTGGGTAACGCGGTAGCGACCGTGGTCGTGGCCAAGTGGGTCAAGGAGCTGGACGAAGACAAGCTGCACGCGGAACTGGCTTCCGGCGGTCGCGGCATCGAAGACGAGCGTCCTCGTGATGACCTGGGCGTGGCCGAAGGCCAGGCTCCAAGCGTCAAGTAAACGTCTGCGCTGACTGAAAAAACCCATCTCCGGATGGGTTTTTTTATGCCTGTCGGTGAGCGTTTGCGTCACTGGCACCGAGCGTTGCGGTAATTGCCGCGGGGCAATGAGCTGCCTACTCTTTGAGGCATTGCGCTGATCAGGAAGGTGGCTATGCAAGAGTCTGGAAAGCAGCCGGCACAGGGCCCGCTGGCCTCGTTGAAGATCCTCGATTTCTCGACACTGCTGCCGGGGCCGTTCGCTTCGTTGCTGCTGGCGGACATGGGGGCCGAGGTCTTGCGTGTCGAGTCGCCCACTCGCCCGGACCTGTTACGTGTGCTGCCACCCCACGACCGGGGCGTTTCTGCCAGCCATGCCTATCTCAATCGCAACAAGCGCAGCCTGGCCCTGGACCTGAAGCAGGCCGAGGCGGTGGCGATCATTCATCAACTGGTGGGTGAGTACGACATCCTGCTGGAGCAGTTCCGCCCTGGGGTGATGGATCGCCTTGGCCTCGGTTATGACACCCTCAAGCGCATCAACCCACGGCTGATCTATGTGGCGATCACCGGCTATGGCCAGACCGGGCCCTACCGTGATCGTGCCGGGCATGACATCAATTACCTGGCGTTGTCGGGGCTGGCCAGTTACACCGGGCGCGCGCAGGACGGGCCGCTGCCGCTGTCGATGCAGGTCGCGGACGTGGCGGGAGGCTCGTTGCATGGGGTGGTCGGCCTGCTGGCTGCGGTGATCTCCCGGCAGCAGACAGGGCAGGGGCAATACGTCGATGTCAGCATGACCGATTGCGCGTTCAGCCTGAATGCCATGGCCGGCGCCGGATTCCTGGCTTGTGGCGTGGAACCGGGGCGGGAGGGGCAGGTGCTCAATGGCGGCAGTTTCTATGACTATTACCGCAGCCGTGACGGCCGCTGGTTTTCGGTGGGCAGCCTGGAGCCGAACTTCATGGGCGCGTTGTGTGGCGCGCTGGCGCGTCCGGAGTTGTCCCGTCATGGATTGTCGCCCGATCCTGCCCGGCAGCAGTGGCTCAAGCAACAGTTGCAGCTCGAGTTCGAGAAGCATGACTACGAGTTGCTGTGTGAGTTGTTTGCTGGTATCGATGCCTGCGTCGAGCCGGTGCTGGAACTGGCCGAGGCGGTCGAGCACCCGCAATTGGAGGCGCGCGGGCTAGTGGTGCAGGTGCCTTGTGGGGAGGGCGACAGCCAGGCGCAGATGGCTTGTCCGTTGAAGTTTTCCCAGGGGCTGCCGCAGCCGAGGCATATCGGTGCTGGAGTGGGGGAGCATGGGGATGAGGTGTTGCGTGAGTTGGGGTACAGCGAGGAGCGGATCGTGGGGCTGCGCAGGGGAGGGGTACTGGGCTGAGCCTTGTAGTGGCTTGCCCGCGAAGACATACCTGGGGCCACCACCAAAGGCGGGCCTACTCGACCCGCACCTCGCCGCTGAACACCAGTGTCTGCCGGCAGCGCCGGCACAGATAACGGCGCCCCTGGCCGACCAGCCGATGCCGCTGGGCGGAAAACGGGAAGTCGCTGTCGGCACACGGGCATCGGTAGATGTAGCGCGTCACGCTGCGTCGCTGCACTTCGTAGGTGTGGCAGCGGTTGGGCGGCAGTTCATAGACGCCGCGCATGATCAGTTGCCATTCCTCGCCATGGGGCTGGATACGGTCACCGAACAACTGGTGGGCAATCAGGTGGGCGACTTCATGGGGCACGGTCTGGCGCAGGAAGTCTTCGCTGTTCTCCCGGTACAACTGTGGATTGAAGCGCAGCAGGTTCTCGTGCAGGTGGGCGACACCGGCTTTCTGGCCGCGCAGCTTGAGGCTGATGGCCGGGCGTTTGAAAGGTCGTTTGAAAAAGGATTCGGCTTGCAGGAAACAGTCTTCGACGCGGGTGTTGAGTTGCTCGGGCATGCTGTACGTTTCTCCAGAGACGTCGAGTATGCCGCAAACCTCGCCGATTCCGAATCCGCCAGGCGCCGAATGGTCGTGCCGGAATAAAGAGGCCGCCTTGCGGCGGCCCGTGTCGGCAGATTTCTGGTTATCTAGTTGGTATAGACCGGGCCGACTCCCAGGCCCCAGACGACCACGGTGAACGCCATGATCGCCACCAGTACGACCAGCCCAACGGCCAGTACCGAACTGGAGAACAGGAAACCCTCGTCCGAAGGTATGTTCATGAACGTCGGCAAGCCGACATAGAGCAGGTAGACCGTGTAGCAGATCGCCGCGGTGCCGACGACCATGCCCAGCCACATGTGCGGATAGAGCGCGGCCAGGCCGCCGATGAACAGCGGAGTGGCGGTGTAGGTGGCGAAGGCGACACAGCGCGAGAGGCTGGGGTTGGCGTCATAGGTGCGGGCCATCCAGTGGATGAAAGCGCCCATCACCGCTACCCCGCCGAGCATGGCCAGGTAGGACATGAGGGTCATCCAGATCGCGCTTTCCTGGGTCAACATGACGGGGGCGCGGTTGCCGATGACCCAGCCGACTTGAGTGGTGCCGATAAAGGCCGAAATCGCCGGGATCGCGGCGAGAATCAGGGTGTGGGTGAAGTACATGTGGCCGATGCTTTCCTCGGCGTCGCCACGAATTTCCCGCCATTCCTGATCAGGGTGGGTGAACAGTCCCACAACATGATGGATCATCTGAGTCACTCCTCTCGTTATTGCCATCGCCCCCCAGAATGGAGCGCCGGGACAGACGGCCAGAGTCAGCGCAGGTCTGGATATGTCTGTGACCTTATGTCGCAGTATAGGAAGGGCTGGGGCCAATAAAACCGGGGTTTTAGAGCAAATTGCACTGTCGGGGAGGGCTGTAATCGCCTTGTAGCATTTGCAGGTATCTCTGCCAGGAGCTTCGCGGGCAAGCCCGCGTCCGTCCGCTCTACTCCCCCCGCGACCTGTTTGTGCGTAAAATGGCCGCCTTTTTCGACACACCGCGCGGATTTCAAGGGCTATGGGCACTCTTTCGGTCAATCAGAACAAACTGCAGAAACGCCTTCGCCGGCAGGCGGGCGAGGCGGTCGCCGACTTCAACATGATCGAGGACGGCGACAAGGTGATGGTCTGCCTGTCGGGTGGCAAGGACAGCTACACCATGCTCGACGTTCTGATGCACCTGCAGAAAGTGGCGCCGATCAAGTTCGACATCGTTGCCGTGAACATGGACCAGAAGCAGCCCGGCTTTCCCGAGCACGTGCTGCCCGCCTATCTGAAAGAGCTGGGCGTGGAGTACCACATCGTCGAGAAGGACACCTACTCGGTGGTCAAGGAGCTGGTTCCGGAAGGCAAGACCACCTGCTCGCTGTGCTCGCGCCTGCGCCGCGGCACGCTGTACACCTTCGCCGACGAAATCGGCGCGACCAAGATGGCCCTGGGGCACCACCGCGACGATATCGTCGAGACCTTCTTCCTCAACATGTTCTACAACGGCTCGCTCAAGGCCATGCCGCCCAAGCTGCGGGCCGACGATGGCCGTAACGTGGTGATCCGGCCACTGGCGTACTGCAGCGAGAAGGACATCCAGGCCTACTCGGACTTCAAGCAGTTCCCGATCATTCCGTGCAATCTCTGCGGTTCCCAGGAAAACCTGCAGCGCCAGGTGGTCAAGGAGATGCTGCAGGAGTGGGAGCGCAAGAATCCGGGGCGTACCGAGAACATTTTCCGTGGCCTGCAGAACGTCATCCCGTCGCAGTTGGCCGACCGCAACCTGTTCGACTTCACCAGCCTGCGCATCGACGAGACGGCCGCTTCGCGTTTCGTCAATGTCGTGAACCTGTAAGGGCAGCGGCATGCGCGACTACAAGTGGCTGCACGAGTACTGCCTGAACCGCTTTGGCTCGGCGGCGGCACTGGAAGCGCATTTGCCGGAGCCCCGCACCCCGGAGCAACTGCGTGCGTTCGGCGATGACCGCTACCTGTCGATGATCGCCCTGCGGGTGTTCCGCGCCGGGCTCAAGCATAGCCTGGTGGATGCCAAGTGGCCGGCCTTCGAGCAGGTGTTCTTCGGCTTCGACCCGGAAAAGGTGGTTCTGATGGGCGCCGAGCACCTGGAGCGGCTGATGCAGGACACCCGCATCATCCGTCACCTGGGCAAGCTCAAGAGCGTGCCGCGCAATGCGCAGATGGTGCTGGACGTGGCCAAGGAGAAGGGCAGTTTCGGCAACCTGATCGCCGACTGGCCGGTGACCGAAATCACCGCGCTATGGAAGTACCTGGCCAAGCACGGCCATCAGCTCGGCGGCCTGTCGGCGCCGCGGCTGTTGCGGATGGTCGGCAAGGACACCTTCGTTCCGAGCAATGACGTGGTGGCGGCGCTCAACGCCCAGGACATCATCGACAAGGTGCCGACCAGCCTGCGTGACCTGGCGATTGTCCAGGATGCCTTCAACCAGTGGCATGCCGAGAGTGGCCGGCCGATGTGCCAGCTCTCGATGATGCTGGCGTTCACCGTCAACCACTGAGCCTGTGGGAGCAGGATCTATCCGCGAAGCTTTTCGTCGCCTCAAGGCCGCTTCGCGGATAAATCCTGGTCCCACAGTGCTTCACTAAGCCGTTTGTGGTTGGCCTTCCCCGGCCAGGCGCCGATTCAACTGGTGGCGCCAGCGCACATACAGCATCGCACTGCAGAACACTGCCAGGCTCGCGCCTATCTCCAGTACACCGAACACCTGCCGATTCGGGTCGAAGGCCGCCAGCGCGCCCTTGATGAAGTACAGGTTCACCACATAACAGGTGAACGAGTGCCCGCGTGCGCTACCGGTCAACATCCCCGGTACCAGTGGCAGCAGGGGCACCAGCTCGACCAGCAGGATCACCCAGGGCCGGGCGCCGTGCAGGTCAGCGAAGACCAGATAGTAGGCACACAGCAGGCCGATCAAGCCGAAAAAACACGCCAGGGCCAGCCAGCGGCTGAATCTGACGCGCGGTTCCAGCCACTCCTGGCTGGGCAGCACCTTGGGCTTCCTAGCCACGGCCTTTCTCCAGTTGCAGCGCGGTCGTCGCCAGGCGCTGTCCGAGGGCGCGGCACAGGGCGATTTCATGTTCGTCCAGCGGGCGCTTGCCGTCGCTGCCGGTGTGATGGCTGGCGCCATAGGGCGTGCCACCACCGCGGGTGTCGAGCAGTGCCGATTCGCTGTAGGGCAGGCCGGTCACCAGCATGCCGTGGTGCAGCAATGGCAGCAGCATCGACAGCAGGGTGCTTTCCTGGCCGCCATGCAGGCTGGAGGTCGAGGTGAACACCGCGCCGGGCTTGCCGACCAGGGCGCCGGTCAGCCACAGGTTGCTGGTGCCATCGATGAAGTACTTCAACGGCGCCGCCATGTTGCCGAAACGGGTCGGACTGCCGAGGGCAAGGGCCGAACAATGTTTCAGGTCATCGAGGCTGGCATACAGCGCGCCTTCCTCGGGGATGGCCGGCGCCACCGCCTCGCATTCGCTGGAGATCGCTGGAACGGTCCGCAGGCGGGCCTCCATTCCGGCCTGTTCGACGCCCCGGGCAATCTGCCGGGCCATTTCGCGAGTGGAGCCGTTGCGACTGTAGAACAACACCAGGACGTACGGTTCGCTCACGGCAGGATCTCCAGCACCTTCTCCGGTGGACGACCGATGATCGCCTTGTCTCCGGCAACCAGGATCGGCCGCTCCATGAGCTTGGGATGGCTGGCGATGGCGGCCACCAGTTGCTCTTCGCTGAGCTGGCTGTCGGCCAGGTTCAGGCTCTGGTACTCGTCCTCGCCAGTGCGCAGCAGTTGCCGGGCGCTGATACCGAGCGCGTCCAGCAAGGTACGCAACTGGGCCGCGTCGAGCGGGTTTTCCAGGTAGCGTACGACGGTCGGGGCCAGGCCACGGGCTTCGAGCAGTTCCAGCGCACCACGGGATTTCGAGCAGCGCGGATTGTGATAAAGCGTCAGATCGGTCATGTGCGGGTCGCATCTTGCGTAAGGTGGCGGGTATTCTACCTGCCTGGCGAGCGCTCCTGAACCGTACGAGGTAAATGGTCGCAGTCGATGACTCATTTGACGGGGGATGGCACACATGGCAAGGCAATTGGCAGCCATATTGGCGATGATGGGCGCGCTGCTGCTCAGTGGCTGCGGTAACGACTACGGGGTTGACCAGCACGGTCAGAAAGTTTCGGCCGAGCGCCTCGACAAGCACTGGAAGGTAGTCAACTACTGGGCGGAATGGTGTGGCCCGTGTCGCACTGAAATTCCTGAACTCAACGCCTTGTCCGAGCAGCTCAAGGGGCAGTCGGTCGGCGTGTTCGGGGTCAACTTCGACGGTCTGCAGGGCGATGACCTGGCCAAGGCCGCCGAGGCGCTGGGGATCAAGTTCACGGTGCTGGCGCAGGACCCGGCCGATCTCTTCGAATTGCCGCGCAGCGAGGCGCTGCCGGTGACCTACATCATCGACGACAAGGGCAAGGTGCGCGAGCAACTGATGGGTGAGCAGACCGCTGCCGGTGTGCTGGAGAAACTCAAGGCCCTCAAGGGCTGAGTGGCCGAGGAGAAATCACGGCGCCTTGAAGCAGGCGCCGTGTAGCGACAGGGCCGTCAGCCTTCTTCCGACCACAGGCGCAGCGGCTGGCCTTGGGCCGGCCAGAAACGGACCTGTTCGACCGGGGAGATATCCCAGCGCTGGACGTTTTCCAGTGCCTGCAGGAAGCGTTTTTCCTGCTCCATCAGTGCCGGCGCACACAGTTTGCGGGTACTGCCGACCTTGCCGAAGCTCAGGCTGTCACCGTCCAGGGTGTAGGGGGCGAACCAGTGGTTGCAACCACCGTTGCCATAGGCCCGGCCGTCATTACCCAGGGTGACGGTCAGGTGGCTGCTGTCGATCAGCGGCCGTTCGCCGATCCACTCCAGCACATAGCTGTGATCCTGCTGCAGTTGCACGCGGTCGCCGGCACAGCCCACCAGGCTGGTGGCCAGCATCCCCAGAATCACCGCTTGTTTCATCCTTTTGCCTCCTGGCATTTCGGGCAGAGGTGTTTCTCGCCCTGGGTGGTCCAGCCCAGCTCGGCGATGCGGGCCGTGGCTGCGGGTTTTTGGGCCGGGGTACCGAGCTTGGCGTCCACGGCGAATTCGAAGTCCAGTTGCTTGGCGCAGCTGTCGCAGTTGACCTGCCACTGATGAATCGCCAATTCGCCGAATACCGGCCCACGGGCCATTGCGGTCCATTGGCCTGGCGGGTTGATCAGGTGGCGTACGGTCTCGACGGTCAGGCGCATGGACAGGTCCTTGCTGCCCTTGAGGGTGACCAGCAGCACGTCGTCGATGCGGATCGAGCCACCGTTGCCGGTGACCTGGTAGCGACCCGGTACCAGCGCGCGGCATTCGGTCAGGGTGTGTTGCGGGTTCATCAGGTTGTAGCGGAAATCGTGTTCGACCATGGGTCCTCCAAATATGGCCGATATGCTAGCACGCAGAAGCCCGGCCAATGGCAGTCGCTTGCGACCTTCGATCCGGTTGGCCGGGCCATCCCTGCGGATCAGCCTTCCACCAGGTTCTGCGGTCGTCCGGCCTGCCAGGCGGCGATGTTGTCCAGGGTGGTCGCGGCGATCGCCGCCAGGGCCTCGTGGGTCAGGAAGGCCTGGTGCGCGGTGACGATCACATTGGGAAAGGTCAGCAGCCGCGCCAGCACGTCGTCCTGCAAGGGCAGGTCGGAGCGGTCCTCGAAGAACAGTTGTGCCTCCTCCTCGTAGACGTCCAGCCCGAGATAGCCGAGCTGGCCATCCTTGAGTGCATCGATCAGCGCCGGAGTGTCCACCAGGCCGCCGCGGCTGGTATTGATCAGCATGGCGCCGGGTTGCAGATGGGCCAGGGTCTCGCGGTTGATCAGGTAGCGGGTGCCGGCGGTCAGCGGGCAGTGCAGGCTGATGATCCGTGATTGGGCAAGCAGTTCCGGCAGTTCCAGGTAGCGTGCGCCCAGGGCCAGGACCTCCGGGTTGGGGTAGGGGTCGTAGGCCAGCAACTGACAGCCGAAGCCGGCCATGATCCGGGCGAAAGTCGCGCCGATCTGGCCGGTGCCGACGATGCCAACAGTCTTGCCGGCAAGGTCGAAGCCGGTCAGCCCGTGCAGGCTGAAATCGCCCTCGCGGGTACGGTTGTAGGCGCGGTGCAGGCGGCGGTTGAGCGCGAGGATCAGCGCCACCGCGTGCTCGGCCACGGCGTGGGGCGAGTAGGCGGGGACGCGGACCACGTTCAGCCCCAGGCGCCGGGCAGCGTTCAGGTCGACATGGTTGTAGCCGGCCGAACGCAGGGCGATCAGGCGGGTGCCGCCGGCGGCGAGCTGCTCCAGCACCGGGGCACTCAGGTCATCGTTGATGAAGGCGCAGACCACCTCGTGCCGTTCGGCCAGGGGCGCGGTATCCAGGCTCAGGCGTGCGGGCTGGAAGTGCAGTTCGAGGCCCGTGGGCAGGCTGCTGGCCAGGAAACTGTCGCGGTCGTAGGTCTGGCTGCTGAAAAGTATTCCACGCATGGCAAGGTTTCCTTGTGAGACTGACCGGCAGCGTAACGCCGGTCTCCTGGGCGTGTATTGTCGTGGATCAGGCGCTGACCCGGGCTTCGATGGCCAGGCGGGCAATCGCCATGTCCAACTCGTCGAGGGCCTTGTGGGCGTTGGCATCGTCCTGCTTGAGCAGGGTCTCGCTGCGCTGGCAGGCCGCGCGCAGTTGCGGTACGCCGCAATAGCGGGTAGCGCCGTGCAGGCGGTGGACCCGTTCGATCAGGCCGTTGCTGTCATGGGATTCGCGCGCCGAGCGGATCGCCTCGCGGTCGGAATCGAGCGAGGCCAGCAGCATCGCCAGCATGTCGGCGGCCAGGTCGGCCTTGCCGGCAGCCAGGCGCAGGCCTTCTTCCGGGTCGAGTACCAGCAGTTCGGTAGCACTGTTGCCAGGCTCACCGCTGCGCTCCTGGGCCTGGTTACGCAGGGCCAGTCCGGTCCATTTCAGCACCACCTGGGCCAGTTGGCGTTCACTGATCGGCTTGGTCAGGTAGTCGTCCATTCCGCTTTGCAGCAGGGCGCGCTTTTCGTTGGCCATGGCATGCGCCGTCAGGGCAACGACCGGCAGTGCGGCGCTTTGTCGTTCGTTTTCCCACTGGCGGATCGCCTCGGTCGCCTGGCGGCCATCCATGCCGGGCATCTGCACATCCATCAGCACCAGGTCGAAGCTGGCCTGCTGCACGGCGTCGATCGCCGCGTAGCCGCTGTCCACGGCGAGTACCTCGGCACCCATGTCTTCGAGCAGGGTCTGGACCAGCAACAGGTTGGCCGGGTTGTCGTCCACGCAAAGCACGCGTGGCGCCCGGCTGCCAAGCGGTTCGCTGGGCTCCAGGCGGGCGGGGCGAGGGGCGATGAGGTCCGCCAATGCCCGCCGCAGTTTGCGGGTGCAGGCCGGCTTGGCCTGGAGCTGGTTGTGCGGGTTGGGCACCGAGAGATGGAACAAGGTCTGTTCAGTCGTCGGGCACAACACCAGCACCCGGCAACCGAGGTGTTCCAGGTCTCAGATATTCTGGTTTAACCGCTCCGGCGGCATGTCCAGGGCGGTGACGCCGAGTACCGCCAGATCGATGGCCTGTTCGGTCTGGTGGGTACCGGTGACGCCGTTGACCAGGCCCGGCAGGCTGTTGAATGGAATCACTTCCAGGCCGCAGTCTTCCAACTGGTGCTGCAGGGCCTGGCGTGCCAGTTCGTGGTTTTCCAGCACGGCGACGCGCCGGCCGAGCAGCGGCGCGGCGGGCAGGTCCTCGATATCGTCGCGGGTCTTGGGCAGGCTCAGGCTGATCCAGAATTCGGAACCTTCGCCTGGCGTGCTTTCGACGCCGATTTCGCCCCCCATCTGCTCGATCAGGCGCTTGGAAATCACCAGCCCGAGACCGGTGCCACCCGGTTGCCGGGACAGTGAGTTGTCGGCCTGGCTGAAGGCCTGGAACAGCGCTCGCACGTCCTGGTTCGACAGGCCGATGCCGGTGTCCTGCACGCTGATGCGCAGTTGTACGCTGTCTTCGTGCTCTTCTTCGAGCATTGCCCGGGCGACGATGGTGCCTTCGCGGGTGAACTTGATCGCATTGCTCACCAGGTTGGTCAGGATCTGCTTGAGCCGCAGCGGGTCGCCGATCAACGACAGCGGGGTGTCGCGATAGACCAGGCTGACCAGTTCCAGCTGCTTGGCATGGGCGGCCGGGGCGAGGATGGTCAGGGTGTCCTGCAACAGGTCGCGCAGGTTGAAGGGAATGCTGTCGAGCACCAGCTTGCCGGCCTCGATTTTCGAGAAATCGAGAATTTCGTTGATGATGCCCAGCAGGCTGTCGGCGGACTTCTCGATGGTGCTCAGGTAATCCAGCTGGCGTGGAGTAAGCTCGCTTTTCTGCAGCAGGTGGGTGAAACCGAGGATGCCGTTGAGCGGGGTGCGGATCTCGTGGCTCATGTTGGCGAGGAACTCGGATTTGATCCGGCTCGCTTCCAGGGCCTCCTTGCGCGCCAGGTCCAGCTCGATGTTCTGGATCTCGATGGTTTCCAGGTTCTGGCGGACGTCTTCGGTGGCCTGGTCGATGCTGTGCTGCAACTCTTCCTGGGCGTTCTGCAGGGTCTCGGCCATGCGGTTGATGCCCGAGGCCAGTTGGTCCAGTTCCTGGCTGCCGAGGGGTGGCAGGCGGGTTTCCAGGTTGCCATCCTTGAGTTGGGCCACGGCCTGCTTGATTTTGCTGATCGGGGTGTTGATGGTGCGGCTCATGCGCAAGGCCAGGAGGGCGGTACCGAGCAGGCCGGTGGCGATCAGCAGCAGACTGGCGAACAGGCTGCGGTAGCCGCGCAGCAGCATGCCGTTGTGCGACAACTCCAGCTCGACCCAGCCGAGCAGCCGGTCGGCCTCGTCGGGGACCGGTTCGCCAGCCATGTTGCGGTGCCGGCCGAACACCGGCAGCAGGTAGCGGGTGGCGTCGTTGCCGCTGCGTTGCAGCATGTGGCTGCTGTTGCCGGTGGGCGGCTGGTTGAGCATGCTCGGGCCGGCATGGGCCAGTTGCTCGCGGTTGGCGCCGAGGAACGACACGGCGCGCACGTCGGTCTGCTCCAGGGCCTGGGTGGCGACGCGTTCCAGTTGGTCACTGTCATTGCGGCTCAGCGCCGGGGCCACCAGTGGGGCCAGTTGCTCGGCGATCATTTCCCCGCGCTGCAGCAACTGGCTTTGCAGTTCCGATTGCTGCAACCAGGTGAAATACCCTCCCAGCACCAGGGCCATCAGCGTGGTCGGCAGCAGGGTGAGCAATAGGACACGGCCTTTGATGCCCAGGTTTTTAAGCACGCAACATTCTCCATCAGATACGGCGTTTGGCAGACACGGCGATCTTCTGTTCCTGGCGCGCGCTTCCTGCGCGCGCTCCACCTGCGCAGTTTAGCCACATGAGGTGGGGGAAAGCTCGCAAAGTTCACTGCGTTGCCGGCGAGCGTACGGGCCATCCGCGCTCAAGCACGGGGGCACGCTTATAGCGATTAGCCATAAGCACCGCACTTTGCGTGATATGGGCCGCAGGCGTTTGCCGGTATGATAGGCGCCCCCCGCAGTCTGGATTGCGAATACGCCATGACCTTGCAGTATCCAACTATCGCCGATTGCATCGGCAACACGCCCCTGGTTCGTCTGCAACGCTTGCCCGGAGCCACCAGCAATACCCTGCTGCTCAAGCTTGAAGGGAACAATCCAGCGGGCTCCGTGAAGGACCGTCCGGCACTGTCGATGATCACCCGCGCCGAGTTGCGCGGGCAGATCCAGGCCGGTGACACGCTGATCGAGGCGACTTCGGGCAACACCGGGATCGCCCTGGCCATGGCCGCGGCGATCAAGGGCTACAAGATGATCCTGATCATGCCCGACAACTCCACGGCCGAGCGCAAGGCGGCGATGACCGCCTATGGCGCCGAGCTGATCCTGGTCAGCCGCGAGGAGGGCATGGAAGGTGCCCGCGATCTCGCCGAGCGGATGCAGGCCGAAGGCCGCGGCAAGGTGCTCGACCAGTTCGCCAACGGTGACAACCCCGAGGCGCACTACACCGGCACCGGTCCGGAGATCTGGCGGCAGACCCAGGGCACCATTACCCACTTTGTCAGTTCCATGGGGACCACCGGGACCATCATGGGTGTGTCGCGCTACCTCAAGGAGCAGAATCCTGAAGTGCAGATCGTTGGCCTGCAGCCGATGGAAGGTGCGACGATTCCGGGTATCCGTCGTTGGCCCCATGAGTACCTGCCGCGGATTTTCCAATCCGAGCGGGTTGATCGCGTCGTCGACATGGGCCAGGAAGAGGCGGAAGACGTCATGCGTCGCCTGGCTCGTGAAGAAGGCGTATTCTGTGGTGTGTCCTCGGGCGGTGCGGTGGCAGCGATGCTGCGCCTGTCGCGCGAGGTCGAGAACGCGGTGATGGTCGCGATCATCTGTGACCGCGGCGACCGCTACCTGTCGACCGGCATCTACGACTCTCCCAACTGATGGCCAGACAGCATAAAGGCCTGCGCTTCCAGCCCAGTGGCGGCAGCCGGGCCCCGCAAGTGCCCGTGGGCAAGAAACAACGCCTGACGATCGAGCGGCTGGCCAATGACGGCCGCGGGATCGCCTTCGTCGAGGGGCGTACCTGGTTCGTGACGGGGGCGCTCGCCGGTGAAGAGGTCGAGGCGCGCGTACTGGGAGCCCATGGCAAGGTGGTCGAGGCCCGCAGCGAGCGCCTGCTGCTTGCCAGCGAGCAGCGTCGCCAGGAACCGTGCGCCCATGCCGGCCGCTGTGGCGGCTGCAACATCCAGCATATGCCCCATGCAGACCAGCTCGTGCTGAAACAGCGCATGCTCGCCGAGCAGTTGTCCCGTGTCGCCGGTGTCGAACCCGAAGAGTGGGCGGCGCCCCTGAGCGGTCTGGAATTCGGCTATCGCCGACGGGCTCGGGTGGCGGTGCGCTGGGATGCCAAGGCGAAGCAGCTCGAGGTCGGTTTTCGCGCGGCGTCCAGCCAGGACATCGTCGCCATCGACGATTGCCCGGTACTGGTCGCCGCCCTGCAACCGATCATGAACGGCCTGCCGGCGATGCTCCGGCGTCTTGGCAAGCCCCAGTCGCTGGGGCATGTCGAATTGTTCAGCGGTTCCGCCGTGGCGGTGTTGTTGCGGCATATGTCGCCGTTGTCGGCTGACGACCTGCAGATCCTGCGCGAATTCTGTGAAACGCATCATGCGCAACTCTGGTTGCATGGCGAGAACGGTCCGCAGCCGATGGACGCGGAGCAGTCGCTGGGCTATCGCCTGGAGCGGTGGGACCTGGAACTGGCCTACCGGCCGGGGGATTTCGTCCAGGTCAATGCCGGAGTCAACGAAGCAATGGTGGCCCAGGCGCTGGACTGGCTCGACCCGGCCCCCGAGGAGCGGGTACTGGACCTGTTCTGCGGTCTGGGCAACTTCGCCCTGCCGCTGGCTCGGCAGGTCCGTGAGGTGGTCGCGGTAGAAGGTGTGCAGACCATGGTCGATCGGGCCGCCGCCAATGCCGTGGATAACAATCTGCATAACGCGAGCTTTTTTCAGGCTGATTTATCCCAGCCCCTGAACGATGCCGGTTGGGCCAAAGCAGGCTTTTCTGCGGTACTCTTGGACCCACCACGCGACGGCGCTTTCGACATGGTCGGCAAGCTTGCCGGCCTGGGCGCCAGGCATCTGGTTTACGTGTCGTGCAACCCCGCGACCCTGGCGCGCGACACGGTCGAATTGATCAAGCAGGGCTACCGGTTAAAACGTGCCGGGATCCTCGATATGTTTCCGCAGACAGCGCATGTCGAGGCCATGGCGTTATTTGAAGCGAGCCAGGATGCTCGTCTAGTCTGACTGGTCGCCCCCGCATTCCGACCGGCCTTGCCGGAGTGCAGGGGGCAATGTACGGCCAGCGATTCTGACGCATTGAATCTGCGTCGTAGGGAAGGTAAGCAAGATGGTACAGGTGAGAGCACACCAGCCGATCAACACCGACGGCAGTATCAATCTCGAGGCATGGCTCGACCATACGGTGAGCGTCGATCCGGCGCTGGACCGCGAAGCATTGAAGGAAGCCTGCGAATACGCACGGCTTGCCGAACAACAGACCCTGCCGACCCGGGATACCTGGCCGGAAGGGGGCAGTTTCAGTACCGGGCTCGAGATCGCCGATATCCTCGCCGACCTCAAGCTCGACCAGGATTCCCTGGTCGCCGCCGTGTTGTACCGTGGTGTGCGCCAGGGGCAGATCCTGTTGCCGGCGGTCAGCCAGAAGTTCGGCCCGGTGGTGGCCAAGCTGATCGATGGCGTGCAGCGCATGGCGGCCATCAGTGCCAGTCTCAGCCCGCGCCAGTCCCAGGTCATGGGGACGCAGGTGCAGGTGGAGAACCTGCGCAAGATGCTCGTGGCCATGGTCGATGACGTGCGTGTCGCGCTGATCAAACTGGCCGAGCGGACCTGCGCGATCCGGGCGGTGAAGAACGCCGACGAGGAGAAGCGCAACCGCGTCGCCCGCGAAGTCTTCGACATCTACGCGCCGCTGGCCCATCGGCTGGGTATCGGCCACATCAAGTGGGAACTGGAGGACTTGTCCTTCCGTTACCTCGAACCCGACCAGTACAAGCAGATCGCCAAGCTGTTGCACGAGCGGCGGCTGGATCGCGAGCGCTTCATCAGCGAGGTGATGTGCCAGCTGGAAAACGAGCTGTTGGCGACTGGCGTCAAGGCCGACATCAGCGGCCGGGCCAAGCACATCTATTCGATCTGGCGCAAAATGCAGCGCAAGGGCCTGGAGTTCAGCCAGATCTACGACGTGCGTGCGGTGCGCGTGCTGGTGCCGGAAATGCGCGACTGCTACACCGCGCTGGGCATCGTCCATACCCTGTGGCGGCACATTCCCAAGGAATTCGACGACTACATCGCCAACCCCAAGGAAAACGGCTACCGCTCGCTGCACACCGCGGTGATCGGCCCCGAAGGCAAGGTGCTGGAAGTACAGATCCGCACCCACGCCATGCACGAGGAAGCCGAGCTTGGCGTCTGCGCGCATTGGAAATACAAGGGCACCGACGTCAAGTCCGGCTCCAACCACTACGAAGAGAAAATCTCCTGGTTGCGCCAAGTGCTGGAGTGGCACGAGGAGTTGGGAGATATCGGTGGCCTGGCGGATCAGCTGCGGGTCGATATCGAGCCGGATCGGGTCTACGTGTTCACCCCGGACGGGCATGCCATCGACCTGCCCAAGGGCGCCACGCCGCTGGACTTCGCCTATCGGGTGCACACCGAGATCGGCCACAACTGCCGGGGCGCGAAGATCAACGGGCGGATCGTACCGCTCAACTACAGCCTGCAGACCGGCGAGCAGGTGGAGATCATCACCAGCAAGCACGGCACGCCGAGCCGCGACTGGCTGAACTCGAACCTGGGCTACGTGACCACTTCGCGGGCACGGGCGAAGATCGTCCACTGGTTCAAGCTGCAGGCCCGCGATCAGAACGTCGCGGCTGGCAAGACCCTGCTCGAGCGTGAACTGACGCGCCTGGACCTGCCCCAGGTGGACTTCGACAAGCTGGCCGACAAGGCCAACATGAAGACCGCCGAGGACATGTTCGCCGCCCTAGGTGCCGGCGACCTGCGCCTGGCGCAACTGGTCAACACCGCACAGCAACTGGTCGAGCCCGAGCGTGGCAATGAGCAGTTGGAACTGATCCCACGCAAGTCCGCCGGCTACAAGCCGGGCAAGCGCGGCGATATCCAGATCCAGGGCGTGGGCAACCTGATGACCCAGATGGCCGGCTGCTGCCAGCCGCTGCCGGGCGATGCCATCGTCGGCTATATCACCCAGGGGCGTGGGGTGAGCATTCACCGCCAGGATTGCGCCTCGGTGCTGCAACTGAGCGGGCGCGAGCCGGAGCGGATCATCCAGGTCAGTTGGGGGCCGGTGCCGGTGTCGACCTACCCGGTGGACATCATTATCCGTGCCTACGACCGTTCCGGCCTGTTGCGTGACGTGTCCCAGGTGCTGCTCAACGAGCGGATCAACGTGCTGGCGGTCAACACCCGCTCGAACAAGGAGGACAACACTGCGTTGATGTCCCTGACCATCGAGATCCCGGGGTTGGACGCACTGGGACGGTTGCTGGGGCGGATTTCCCAGCTACCTAACATCATCGAAACCCGCCGCAACCGCACGACTTGAGCTGTTGCACTCGGTCTGGCTTCGTTGGAGCCTGCAAGAAAATGCTCATTGACTACAGTCAACTCCGCTTTTTCGCGCAGGCTCCGCCTCGCCATACCTTCGCTTGCGACGCTCAATTCAATCGTACAGAGAGCAAACGATGTACAGCCTTCAAGACCTGCTTCACCTGATGGCCCGGCTGCGTGACCCGCACCACGGTTGCCCTTGGGATATCAAGCAAAGCTACGCCACCATCGTTCCTCATACCCTCGAGGAAGCCTACGAAGTGGCCGACGCCATTGAGCGCGAGGACTTCGAACACCTGCAGGGGGAATTGGGCGACCTGCTGTTCCAGGTGGTCTACTACAGCCAGTTGGCCCGGGAAGAGGGGCGTTTCGAATTTGACGGCGTGGTCGATGGCATCACTCGCAAGCTGATTCGTCGCCATCCCCATGTATTCCCGACTGGCGACCTGTATGCGCCAGTAGACCTGCCGCGCCTGAGCGAAGAGCAGGTCAAGCACCGCTGGGAAGAGATCAAGGCCGAAGAGCGCGCCGAGAACCACCGCGCCCCGGAGCAGTTGTCGCTGCTCGATGACGTGCCTGCCGCCCTGCCGGCGCTGTCCCGTGCAGCAAAGCTGCAGAAGCGCGCGGCCCAGGTCGGCTTCGATTGGCCGGCTGCGCTGCCGGTGGTGGACAAGATCCGCGAAGAACTCGATGAAGTCCTCGAAGCCATGGTCGACAACGACACGGCGGCCATGGCCGATGAGATCGGCGACCTGTTGTTCAGCGTGGTCAACCTGGCCCGCCACCTCAAGGTTGACCCGGAAAATGCCCTGCGCGGCGCCAATGGCAAATTCGATCGACGCTTCCGATTTGTCGAACAGGCATTGCGCAATACCCACCGTCCCATGGAAGATTGCACCCTCGAAGAATTGGACGCCTTGTGGGGCGAAGCCAAACGCCAGGAAAAGAATGCACCCAGCTGCGGCTGAGTCGTTGACCCAAGTGAGTAAGCATCATGAGCCTTTCCCTTCGCGACCAGTTGCTCAAGGCAGGTCTGGTCAATCAAAAGCAGGCCAAGCAGGTCAGCAAGGACAAACAGAAACACCAGCGGCTGGTCCACAAGGGCCAGGCCGAGGCTGACGATACCCAGGCGCGCCTGGCCCAGGAAGCACAGGCCGAGAAGGTCAAGCGCGACCAGGAACTGAACCGCCAGCAGCAGGAAAAGGTCGAGGCCAAGGCCCGTGCGGCCCAGGTCAAGCAACTGATCGAGACCTCGCGCCTGCCCAAGCTGACCACCGAGGACTACTACAACTTCGTTGATGACAAGAAGGTCAAGCGCTTGTCGGTCAACAACCTGATGCGCAACAAGCTCAGCAACGGCTCGCTGGCGATCGTCCACCACGGTGGCGGCTACGAGGTGATCCCGCGCGAAGCGGCGCTGAAGATCCAGGAGCGTGCTCCGGAGCGTATCGTCCAGCTCAACGCCCTGAGCGAGACCCAGGTGCCGGATGAGGATGATCCGTACGCCGCCTACCAGATCCCAGACGATCTGATGTGGTAACGCTTACCTGGTAAAAACGACAAACCCCGCTCGAAAGGCGGGGTTTGTTTTTAGTGGCTGCGCCGACTGCGTGGGCCGGCGGCACCGTTGAGGCTATGGCTTCAGGAGTGTTGTGCCTGGCGCTTCATTTCGAGGTTTTCCAGTTCGCTCTTGTATTGTTGAGCATCGGCCTCGTTGTGAAACATGCCTACCAGCAGGTCCTGTTGGTGTACATCCCAGATCCGGATACCGGCAGCCAGGCCTTCATGGGACATGTGTGCATCATCGCGTTCGGTCACTTTTACAGTCATCTGCAAGCTCCTGTTTCTGTTGAGCTGCGGCAATGCGTCGCAGGACTTTTTTATAAGTTTTATTAGCTTGCTATGTAAATCGCCTGGAATGCGAATACACCTTTGCCAGATTTGCAATAATTGGCAAAGGCCCGGTTTTACTGGACCGGATGTCTTGGGTTGAGAGTTTTATGACAAAAGTTTCATCTTGATACCGGCCTTGAGGGTGTTTGCAAGGCGAAAAAAAGCCCCGCTTTCGCGAGGCTTCGGGGGAGCAGGGGAGACGGCTCAGTTGCCCTTGACGGCCTTGCCGTCTACGGTACCGTCCTGGAGCATGATGTTGTACTCCTTGCCGTCGGTCTCGACCTGGCGCAGGGCGACCAGGATGTAACCCCAGTCCTTGGCGAACCACATCTGGGTGATGCGCTTGCTTTGTGTTGGATCACGTACGCGCTCGACCTTGATCGCGTCAATCGTGCCGGCCTTGGTCTGGACCTTTTCCGGGCCGATCACGCGGAAGTCGTAGGTGTCGGTGTCGGTGCCCTCGGCAACCCGGTAGCTCATGCTTTTCTTGCCGGCGGCCACGTCACGCTGCAGGGCCAGCTGGTAGGTGGACTTGTCCAGCATGCCGCTTTCCAGGGGCAGGTTGACCGAGTCCTTGCCTTCGAAACCGGTGACCTTGTTGCTCGCCCAGTCGAAGTCCAGGTTGATCTTCTTGGCCTTGCCCAGCCCGCCACGCTCGAAGGTGTAGGTCTGTGGCAGCAGCTTGTCCTTCTCGAGGCGAATGGTGCTTTCCTCGGTCAGGCTGGCAATCATCATGGAGGCCTTGAAATTCAGGGTCCAGGTGCCATTGGTGTTTTTCGTCAGGCTACGTTCTGCCGAACCGCTCATGGGCAGCTGTTTCCAGTCTGCGGTATAGCTGGCGGAGAACGGCTGAAGATCCGCCGCCTGCGCCATGGGCAGGGCGAGCAGGGTAAGAGCGAAGAGCAGGGCGCGACGCATAAAATCTCCTAGGTTCGAATCGAATGGCCGCTGGCCGCCAGTAGTTGGCCGTCCAGCAAGGCACCCTGTTCGCCAAGGCTCAAGCGTCCTTCGGCGAACCAGCGTACCGCCAGTGGGTAAATCCTGTGTTCCTGGGCATGCACCCGTTGCGCCAGACTCTGCGCCGAATCACCAGACTCTACCGTAACCACAGCCTGTACGACCAGAGGCCCGCCATCGAGTTCCTCGGTGACGAAATGGACGCTGCAGCCGTGCTCGCTGTCGCCGGCATCCAGGGCGCGCTGGTGCGTGTGCAGGCCCTTGTACTTGGGCAATAGCGAAGGGTGGATATTGAGCAGGCGCCCCTGATAGTGACGGACGAAGTCTGCACTTAGGATGCGCATGAAACCGGCCAGGACTACCAGTTGGGGGTTGAAGGCGTCGATCAGTTCGATCAGGGCGGCATCGAAGGCTTCGCGGCCTTCGAAGGCCTTGTGATCCAGGGAGCGGGTTTCGATGCCCGCATCCCTGGCACGTTGCAGGCCGTAGGCGTCGGCGCGGTTGGAGATCACCGCGGCGATATGGGCCGGGTTGCCCCCGGTCCGTACGTCATCGATCAGGGCCTGCAAGTTGCTGCCGGAGCCCGACAGCAACACCACGACGCTGCAGGTCGGGCTTATCGGCTCGGACATCAGTGAGCCTTGAGGTTGTTCAGCTCGACCTGGGCAGCGCCTTCGGCGGCCACGGCGATCTGGCCGATGACCCATGGCTGTTCGCCAGCTTCGCTCAGGACCTTCAGGGCGCTTTCAACGTGTTCCTGGGCTACGCAGATGACCATGCCAACGCCGCAGTTCAGCACGCGGTGCATTTCGGTTTCGTCGACGTTGCCTTTTTCCTGCAGCCAGTCGAAGACCGCCGGACGCTGCCAGCTGGCCACGTCGATCACGGCCTGGGCGCCGGCGGGCAGAACGCGCGGGATGTTGTCCAGCAGGCCGCCGCCGGTGATGTGGGCCATGGCCTTGACGGCGCCGGTGTCCTTGATCAGCTTGAGCAGCGGCTTGACGTAGATGCGGGTCGGCGCCATCAGCAGGTCGGTCAGCGGCTTGCCGTCGAGTTGGGTGTTCTCGATGTCGGCGCCGGAGACTTCGATGATCTTGCGGATCAGCGAGTAGCCGTTGGAGTGCGGGCCGGAGGATGGCAGGGCGATCAGGGCGTCACCGGTGGCCACTTTCGAGCCGTCGATGATTTCCGATTTTTCCACCACGCCAACGCAGAAACCGGCCAGGTCGTAGTCTTCGCCTTCGTACATGCCTGGCATTTCAGCGGTTTCGCCGCCGACCAGCGAGCAGCCGGACAACTCGCAGCCAGCGCCGATACCGGTGACCACCTGGGCGGCGGTGTCAACGTTGAGCTTGCCGGTGGCGTAGTAGTCGAGGAAGAACAGTGGCTCGGCGCCGCAGACCACCAGGTCGTTCACGCACATGGCGACCAGGTCGATGCCGATGCTGTCGTGCTTGTTCAGGTTCAGCGCCAGGCGCAGCTTGGTGCCGACGCCGTCGGTGCCGGAGACCAGGACCGGCTGCTTGTAACCGGCCGGGATCTCGCAGAGGGCGCCGAAACCGCCCAGGCCGCCCATGACTTCCGGACGCGCAGTGCGCTTGGCCACGCCTTTGATGCGTTCGACCAATGCTTCACCGGCGTCGATGTCTACACCGGCGTCCTTGTAGCTCAGGGAGGGTTGCTTGCTCATGATCCAGGCCTATAGGGGGGATTCTTGGGTATCGACCGGGAACGACGGAACCACCGCAAAGAACGAACACAGGTCGTGCTTTTCAGTTGTCCGGCCATTGCCGGTCTGCGAAGGCGCGCGATTTTATCAGGCTTGAGCAGCAGCGGCCATCCTCGGGCCGACGGGCAGGGCGATATCGATGAAAAAATCCCTGGGCGGCGACGCTGGCTGCATCGGGCGCGGCTGTATAAGGTATAGCCTCATCAGTCGCTGTCTTTCATGACAGCGGAAAAACTTTCGTGATGGTATGAATGATGGCACTGCGCTGTGGTCACACGCCTGTTCCTTTGTATTCATGCGGTCTTCAAGCCGTTTTCTGCCTGTCGGGAATTTTCCATGCGTTTGTTCAAGTTACTGAGTGCCGGTTGCCTGTCGCTGTTGAGCCTGGCGATCCATGCCGAAACCCTCAACGGTCTGTACCAGGTGCGCGAACCGGTCAGCAGCCAGTCTCCCGATGAGCGCAACCAGGCCACCCAGCGGGCGCTGGAAACTCTGGTGCTGCGCCTGACCGGCGACCCCAAGGCTGCGCAGAATGCAGGCCTGGCCGAGGTGCGCAAGGATCCGCAACAGATTATCAGCCAGTATGGCTACGACGCCGGGCCGCCGGAGAGCCTGCAGGTGGATTTCGATCCGGTCAGCACCGACCGGGCCTTGCGTGGTGCCGGGTTGTCGTTGTGGGGGCGCAATCGGCCAGCGATTCTTGGCTGGTGGTTGAGCGATTCCACCGAGGGTTCGAGCCTGGTGGGCGATGGCCAGTCGGCGGCGGAGCCGTTGCGCCGGGCGGCACAGCATCGTGGCCTGCCATTGCGCCTGCCGCTGGCTGACCTGGAGGAGCAGATTGTCGCCACCGCAAAGAACCTCGAGGGCTCCGATGCTTCGCCATTACAGGCGGCTTCCGAGCGTTACGGCGCTGATGCCCTGTTGGCGGTGCACGCTCGCCAGAACGGCGCACAGTGGGAAGCCAAATGGCGTCTGTGGCTGGGTGACCAGAAAGAGCAGGGCACTGTGCAGGGCGCGGATACCGCCGCGCTGGCCGATGCCGTGCTGCTGGCGGTGAGCGAGCGCCTGGCGCCACGTTTTGCCGTGAAGCCCGGGGTTGCCACGGAGCAGTTGCTGGAAGTCCAGGGAATGACCCTGGAGCACTACGGTGCGCTGGAGCGACTGCTCGAACCCTTTGGTGGTCGGCCGGTGAGCGTCGACGGTGATCGTATCGTCTACCAGGTCAGTGGCAGCGCGGAGCAGTTGCGTGCGCAGGTGGGGTTGGCGAAGTTGCAGGAGATCCCGCCTGGCGAAGTTCCTGCACCTGTGGCTGCACCGACCAGCGATCCGGCTGCGGCCAACAATGCGGCTCCGGCAGCGCCAGCGGTGACCCCGCAGTTGCGCTTCCGTTGGTAAACCATCTTTCCTTCTATATATAAGGCTGGAATCGTCCATGACCGACATTCGTCGATGGATTTGGCTTGGCGCGGCGTTCGTGCTGTGTTTGCTGGTGTATCTGCTGCACCCGATCCTGTCGCCGTTCCTGGTGGGGATCCTGCTGGCCTACCTGTTCGATCCGGTGGTCGACCGGCTGGAAAAAATCGGCCTTTCACGGACCTGGGGCGTAGTGACGGTGTTTGCCCTGTTCACCTTGATACTGATGACCCTGCTGCTGGTGCTGGTGCCGATGCTGGCCAAGCAGTTGTTTCGACTCTATGAGCTGGCGCCGCAGGTGCTCGACTGGCTGCAGCACACCGCGATGCCCTGGGCCCAGCACAAGTTCGGCCTGGCGGATGGCTTCTGGAAGTTCGACAAGGTCAAGGCGGCCATCAGTGAGCATATGGGCCAGACCACTGACATCGTCGGCGTGGTCCTTTCTCAGGCCACGGCATCGAGCCTGGCGCTGATGGGCTGGCTGGCCAACCTGGTGCTGATCCCGGTGGTGAGTTTCTATCTGTTGCGGGACTGGGACCTGATGATGGCGAAAATCCGCAGCCTGCTGCCGCGTCAGCAGGAAGGCAAGATCGTCGCGCTGGCCGAGGAGTGCCATGGCGTGCTCGGTGCCTTCGTGCGCGGACAACTGCTGGTGATGCTGGCGCTCGGAGGAATTTATGCCGGTGGCCTGATGCTGGTCGGGCTGGAGCTGGGGCTGTTGATTGGGCTGTTGGCAGGGCTGGCGGCCATCGTGCCCTACATGGGGTTCGTGATCGGGATTGGTGCGGCGATCACGGCCGGGTTGTTCCAGTTCGGTGGCGAGCTGTATCCGATGATCGGTATTGTCGCGGTGTTCATGGTTGGCCAGGCCCTGGAGGGGATGGTGCTGACACCGCTGCTGGTGGGGGATCGGATCGGCCTGCACCCGGTCGCGGTGATCTTCGCGATTCTCGCCGGTGGCGAGTTGTTCGGCTTTACCGGCGTGCTGCTGGCCCTGCCGGTGGCGGCGGTGATCATGGTGCTGGTGCGGCATGTTCACGATCTGTACAAGGAATCGGACATGTATGGTGGCCAGGAAGACCCGGAGTTGTGAGGCTGCCATGAGGTAGGGGAGGTCGGTCTGGGCGGGCAGCGTGTCGATGTCGTCTTGGGCACGGCCGACAGGTGGCTTGCGGGTATCATCGTCCGTAAGCCGGCACCGGCGGATGTCGCGCAAGTTTTGACGACGGTTTCCCTTGGTTAACGCAAACCTTTGATTTTGCTTGTGGTCTGCCGCATTGTGCGTCCGGCGTCACGGGTATAGACTTTGCAGACTTTACACAGAGGCCACTAACGGTTCCCGGGAACTGTTCAGTCAGCATGAAACCGATTCAGCTGCCCCTAGGTGTGCGTCTACGGGATGACGCTACCTTCATCAACTACTATCCAGGCGCGAATGCCGCTGCACTCGGCTATGTCGAGCGGCTATGCGAAGCCGACGCCGGGTGGACCGAAAGCCTGATCTATCTCTGGGGCAAGCACGGCGTGGGGCGTACCCACCTGTTGCAGGCGGCGTGCCTGCGTTTCGAGCAGTTGGGCGAACCGGCGGTGTACCTGCCGCTGGCCGAGTTGATGGACCGTGGTGTCGAACTGCTGGATAACCTCGAACAGTACGAACTGGTCTGCCTGGATGATCTGCAGGTGATCGCCGGCCGTGCCGACTGGGAAGAGGCGTTGTTTCATCTGTTCAACCGTTTACGCGACAGCGGTCGGCGCCTGCTGATCGCCGCCTCTACCTCGCCCCGTGAGCTGCCAGTGAAGCTGGCTGACCTCAAGTCGCGGTTGACCCTGGCGTTGATTTTCCAGATGCGCCCGCTGTCCGACGAAGACAAACTACGTGCTTTGCAACTGCGTGCTTCAAGACGCGGCCTGCACCTGACCGACGAGGTAGGGCATTTCATCCTGACTCGTGGGACCCGCAGCATGAGTGCGCTGTTTGAATTGCTTGAGCGCCTCGATCAGGCCTCCTTGCAGGCTCAGCGCAAGCTGACCATCCCTTTCCTGAAAGAAACCCTGGGCTGGTAAAACAGCGGTAAAGTCCCCTGTTATCGGGGGCCTCAGAGGGCATTAGCCAAATTCAAGACGTGGCAAAACCGGCGCTGAAGTCAATTTTCAGGCGCCTGAAAGGCGTTCGGGTATTAAGCCCTTAGATGTTTTCAGGAAGTGACCGAGTCACATTTTGGTTCATAAAATTTGCAAATAAGGGTGATAGAAGGCATAGTCGCACCTTCTAACAAACCCAGCCACGGTCGTGCCCATGCTAAATCGCTTCGCACCCCTCGTGCCTCTCGCACTCGTTACCTTGCTTTTTGGTTGCGCGGCGCATACGCCGGTTTCGCAACAGCAGGTAGATAATTCGGTTAAAACCGCTTCGGTTTCTGGCGTCAAGTCTTCCTCCGTACTGGACGATGAACTGGCCACCGAGAAAGAACTCGCCGAGTTCTCCGATAGCAAGCCATACCAGCTGCCAGTTCTTGCCGACAGCATTCTCGAACGCGGCATGTCCCTGATCGGTACCCGCTACCGTTTTGGCGGTACCAACGAGAGTTCCGGCTTTGATTGCAGCGGCTTCATTGGTTATCTGTTCCGTGAGGAAGCCGGCCTCGATCTGCCACGCTCCACGCGTGAGATGATCAACGTCAAGGCGCCACTGGTTGCTCGCAACAAGCTCAAGCCCGGTGACCTGCTGTTCTTCGCCACCAACGGTCGCCGCGGTCGCGTCAGCCACGCCGGTATCTACCTGGGTGATGACCAGTTCATCCATTCCAGTAGCCGTCGCAGTGGTGGTGTTCGGGTCGACAGCCTGGGTGACAGCTACTGGAGCAAGACCTTCATCGAAGCCAAGCGCGCCCTTGCAATGGCTCCAACCACGGTCACAGCCAGCAACAAGTAAAGACGCGGACGTTGTCGCTGCCGCCAGCCATGCTTGGCGGGCAAGCTGCTAAGCTTGATTGATCGCAGTGTTGTACAAAAAACGTCCGAAGTTAAAGTGATACTTGAAGTTTGGCGCGTAACCGCTAGAATTCTGACTTATTGTTGAGTGCCTGACCGCGCAAGCCCTGCTTGCGCGGTTTTGGTTTCTCCACGCCACGGCAGAGCAAGCCGCATTCAGTCAGGATTTCTGCATATGTCGATCTCGGCCCGCATCGCCCTCGTTGCCCTCACCGCATTGCTCGGTGCCTGTGCCAGCCATCCTCCACCCGCTCCGGCGCCCGTGGCTCGTCCCGTGGTATTCGCCTCGCCGCAACCCACCTCGCCGGAAGCCGAAGATGTGCTGTTCCGTGCGTTGGGCCTGGTCGGTACGCCATACCGCTGGGGTGGTAATACGCCGGATTCCGGTTTTGATTGCAGCGGCCTGATCGGCTATGTGTACCGTGACATGGCCGGCATCAACCTGCCGCGTTCGACCCGTGAAATGATCGTGATGCGTGCCCCGAACGTACCGCAGGATGCCCTGCAGACCGGCGACCTGATCTTCTTTGCCACCAATGGCGGGTCCCAGGTCAGTCATGCCGGGATCTACGTCGGCGAGGGCCGGTTCGTCCATGCCCCGGCTACCGGCGGAACGGTCAAGCTGGACAGTTTGTCCAAGGCCTATTGGCAGCGGGCCTACCTGAACGCCAAGCGGGTCCTGCCCGCCGAGCATCTGGCCCGCAATCCCTGAGGTCTGATCGCGCGAGGTTGTCATGACCGCCCGCACCCTGAAGCTTGACGATGCCCTCTATAGCTACCTGCTGGAGGTTTCCCTGCGCGAGACACCGCTCTTGCGGCGCCTGCGCGAGGAAACCCAGGCGCTGCCCATGGCACGCTGGCAGGTGGCGCCCGAACAGGGCCAGTTCCTTGCCTTGCTGGTGCGCCTGACCGGCGCCCGGCGTCTGCTCGAAGTGGGCACCTTTACCGGCTACAGCGCGCTGTGCATGGCCTCGGCGCTGCCGCAGGGCGGTTCGTTGCTGTGCTGCGACATTCCCGGCGACTACAACGCCACGGCGATGCGCTACTGGCGCGAGGCCGGATTGGAGCAATGCATCGAACTGCGCCTGGCGCCTGCCCTCGACACCCTGGCCGAACTGGAGCGCCAGGGGCAGGCTGGTTCCTTCGACCTGATCTTCATCGACGCCGACAAGGCCAACTACCCGCGCTACCTGGAGAGTGCACTGCATCTGCTGCGTGTCGGCGGCCTGGCGATTTTCGACAACACCCTATGGAGTGGCCGGGTGTTGGAGGTGGATGCGCAAAGCGAGGACACCCGGGCCATCCAGGCCCTGAATCGGGCCTTGAAGGATGACGCGCGGGTGGACCTGTCGTTGTTGCCGGTGGGGGATGGCCTGACGCTCTGTCGCAAGCGCTAGCTCGGGTCGAGGCTACTTGGCTGGCGAAACGCGCCAGATCTTGTTACCGACATCGTCCGCCACCAGCAGGTCGCCCTGACGGTCGATCACTACGCCCACCGGCCGGCCCATGGCATTTTCCTCCTTGTCGAGAAAACCGCTCAGTACGTCGATTGGCTGGCCATTGGGCTTACCGTTGGCAAAGGGTACGAAGATCACCTTGTAGCCGCTGTGGGGCTTGCGGTTCCATGAGCCGTGCTGGCCGATGAATGCGCCCTGGGTGAACGGTGCCGGCAGTCTGCTACCCTGGGCGAAGGTCAGTCCGAGGGAGGCGGTGTGAGGGCCGACGGCGTAGTCGGGGGCGATGGCCTTGGCCACCATGGCCGGGTCCGACGGTGATACCCGGACATCCACGTGTTGCCCGTAGTAGCTGTAGGGCCAGCCATAGAAAGCACCGTCCTTCACCGAGGTGATGTAGTCCGGTACCAAGTCACTGCCAATCGCGTCCCGCTCGTTGACCGCCGTCCATAGCGCTCCGCTCTGGGGTTCCCAGGCCAGGCCATTGGGGTTGCGCAAGCCGGAGGCGAAGATCCGCTGCTTGCCGCTCGCCGGGTCAACCTCCCAGATCGCCGCACGGCCCTGTTCCTTGTCCAGGCCGTTCTCACCGACGTTGCTGTTGGAACCGACGGTGACGTAGAGCCTGCTGCCGTCCCGGCTGGCGATGACGTTTTTGGTCCAGTGGTGGTTGAGGGTGCCGCCGGGCAGATCGACGACCTTCTGTGGCTGGGCCTTGATTGCGATTTCGCCCTCTTCGTAGTGAAAGCGCAGCAGGGCATCGGTGTCGGCCACATACAGGTCATTGCCCACCAATGTCATGCCGAACGGAGAGTTCAGGCCTTCGATGAAGGTCGTGCGTGTTTCCGCGATCCCATCGTGATTGGCATCGCGCAACAGGGTGATGCGATTCGCGCTGGGCACGCCGGCTCCGGCGCGATCCATGACCTTGTTTGCAATCCAGCCGCGCAGCCCCTGATTGTCATCGGGTCTGGAGGGGGCATTGCTCTCGGCGACCAGCACATCGCCATTGGGCAATACGTACAGCCAGCGTGGATGGTCGAGGTTTTCGGCGAATGCGTTGACCTGGGTTCCGCTGGCAGCCATGGGGCGGGTGCCTTCGGGCCAGCCGACGGCCGGGGCGATGTTGACTGTGGGAATCAGGGTCTTGTTCGGTTCCGGGAGCTTGGGCGATGGGCCGGTTCCATCGGACACAGACAGGCTGGAACTTTCGCCACAAGCAGCCAATCCGCTGGCAAGCAGAATGATCACGGCGTGTTTCTGCTGGAACATGTTGAATCTCCATTAATCCTTGTATTTGCCCAGCAGTAGATGGGGTGGATTGACGCAGGTTCAATCCCTCCTTTGGCGAGTTGCTCCTGGCCGCCTTGGAAATGGTCATCCGTCATGACAGGTATTCCCGGAGCTCGTTGGGCAGGGCCAGATATCCAGGGCCCCGGTGATGGGTTCGATGAGCAAGGCCGCCACGGCGTCGGCACCGACCTGGCCCATTTCGCCTGTTCATGTCCCGGTTCGCCGAGGTTGGCGGTCGGCTTCAATTGACGCTCCCCCCCCAACCCTCTAACCTTCGCGGTTTGTTTCAGGTGCTCTGTGGCGATCCGTCGACAGGGTGAAACAGGGAAGCCGGTGAGCCCTCAGGTAGGCGCGAGCCCGGCGCTGCCCCCGCAACGGTAAATGAGTCAAGACTGCGCTTTTTGCCACTGTGCCACTGGCACGGGAAGGCGCGCGGTCCCGCGTTCGCGCCGCTCATGAGTCCGGAGACCGGCCTGATCCATTCCACAGCGTCACGGCGGGCGATGCTGGACGGCTTCGGCCGTGCCTGTGTCTGCTCGCCGTTTGCCTTATCCAGCCCCAACGGAGAGCTGCCATGAACGAATCCCCCGATCGCGACGAACGCCACCTGGCGCGCATGCAGCGCAAGAAGGCGGTGATCGACGAGCGTATCGCCAACGCCCCGAATGAATGCGGCCTGCTGCTGGTGCTGACCGGCAACGGCAAGGGCAAGAGCAGCTCGGCCTTCGGCATGCTCGCCCGGGCCATGGGCCACGGCATGCAGTGCGGCGTGGTGCAGTTCATCAAGGGCCGCAACAGCACGGGAGAGGAGCTGTTTTTCCGCCGTTTCCCCGAGCAGGTGCGCTTTCACGTGATGGGCGAGGGCTTCACCTGGGAGACCCAGGACCGCCAGCGAGACATCGCGGCCGCCGAAGCTGCGTGGGCGGTCTCTCGGGAAATGCTCGCCAATCCGGACATCGGCCTGGTGGTACTGGATGAGCTGAACATCGCCCTCAAGCACGGTTATCTGGATCTGGACCAGGTGCTCAGCGACTTGCAAGCACGACCGCCGATGCAGCATGTGCTGGTCACCGGCCGCGGTGCCAAGCCGGAACTGATCGACCTGGCCGACACCGTCACCGAAATGGGCCTGCTCAAGCACGCGTTCCAGGCCGGGATCAAGGCGCAGAAAGGCATCGAACTATGAGTCAGCCGCGTCATTGCCCGGCGGTGCTGATCGCCGCGCCGGCTTCCGGCCAGGGCAAGACCACGGTGACGGCCGCGCTGGCGCGCCTGCACCGGAACCAAGGGCGCAAGGTCCGGGTGTTCAAGTGTGGCCCGGACTTTCTCGATCCGATGATTCACGAGCGTGCCAGCGGTGCGCCGGTGTACCAGCTCGACCTGTGGATGGTCGGTGCCGAGGAAAGTCGTCGGTTGCTCTGGGAGGCGGCGGGCGAGGCTGACCTGATCCTGATCGAAGGCGTCATGGGGCTGTTCGATGGAACGCCGTCGAGCGCCGATCTGGCGCGGCACTTCGGCGTGCCGGTGCTGGCGGTGATCGATGGCACGGCCATGGCCCAGACCTTTGGTGCCCTGGCCCTGGGCCTGGCGCGTTACCAGGCGGACCTGCCGTTTGCCGGGGTGTTGGCCAACCGGGTCGGCACCCCGCGGCATGCGCAATTGCTTGAAGGCAGCCTGACCGAAGGCCTGCGCTGGTATGGCGCACTCTCCCGCGAGACCGGGATCGAGCTGCCGAGCCGCCATCTCGGGCTGGTCCAGGCCAGCGAACTGAATGATCTGGACCGCCGCCTCGATGTTGCGGCCGAGGCCCTGGGGGCCAGTTGCGAAGTCGCCTTGCCGCCGGCGGTCGAGTTCGCAGCACCGCAGGTCGTCTCCATCGAGCCGCTGTTGGCCGGAGTACGTATCGCGGTCGCCCACGACGAGGCGTTCGCTTTCATCTATGGCGCCAACCTGGATCTGTTGCGGACATTGGGCGCTGAGCTGAGCTTCTTCTCGCCGATTCACGATCACGGGCTGCCGGACGCCGATAGTCTGTACCTGCCGGGTGGTTACCCGGAGCTGCACCATCTGACACTGACGCAGAACCAGCTGATGTTGGCGGCGATCCGTGCGCACCATGCCGCAGGCAAGCCGCTGCTCGCCGAATGCGGCGGCATGCTTTACCTGCTCGATGCGTTGACCGACGTCGACGGCCAGCGTGCCGAACTGCTTGGCCTGCTGGCCGGCGAGGCGGTGATGCAGAAGCGCCTGGCGGCCCTGGCCTTGCAGACCGTGGAACTGCCGGAAGGCGTGCTGCGTGGGCATACCTATCACCACTCGTTGACCAGCACCGAGCTGACGCCGATTGCCCGTGGGCTGAGCCCCAATGGCGGGCGCGGGGCAGAGGCGGTCTACCGTGTGGGGCGCACGACTGCCTCCTACGTGCATTTCTATTTTCCGTCCAATCCCCGGGCGGTTGCCGCGCTGTTGGCACCGCAGTCGGTGGATTGCTCTCCTGATCATGCCAAGGCCGGCGGTTTCGATGTGGACGCAGGCTTGCCGGGATGCCGGGCCACTGCGAAGAGGCAATGACAGACAAGGTTTTTTCCCTAGAGGAGCGCGAGGCAATCTACCGCGCCATCGCCGAGCGCCGCGACATGCGGCACTTCGCCGGCGGCACGGTGGCGCCAGAGCTGTTGGCGCGGTTGCTGGAAGCTGCACACCAGGCACCGAGTGTTGGCCTGATGCAGCCCTGGCGATTCATCCGGATCAGTGATCGCGCCTTGCGCGGGCAGATCCAGCAGTTGGTGGAAGAGGAGCGGGTGCGTACTGCCGAGGCCCTGGGCGAGCGCTCAGATGAGTTCATGAAGTTGAAGGTCGAGGGCATCAACGACTGTGCCGAGGTATTGGTTGCGGCGCTGATGGACGGACGTGAGCGGCATATTTTCGGTCGTCGGACACTGCCGGAGATGGACATGGCATCGTTGTCCTGCGCGATCCAGAACCTCTGGCTGGCCTCGCGGGCCGAAGGCCTGGGCATGGGCTGGGTATCATTGTTCGAGCCGCAGGCACTGGCCGACCTGCTCGGGCTGCCGGCCGGAGCCAAGCCGCTGGCGGTGCTGTGCCTGGGGCCGGTCGAGGCATTCTACCCGGCACCGATGCTGGTGCTGGAAGGCTGGGCGCAACCGCGTCCGTTGAGCGAGTTGCTGTACGAAAACTATTGGGGAGTGAGTCAATGAGTGTGGCGTTGTTGAGTGTCGCCGGGGTTGCGCTGGATGCGCTGCTGGGCGAACCCAGACGCTGGCATCCGCTGGTGGCGTTCGGTCGCCTGGCCGATCGCATCGAACAACGTTTCAACTCCGGCGGCCGTGGCTGGCGCAGCCATGGCGTGACCGCCTGGGTGCTGGCGGTGGTGCCGTTGACGCTGCTGGCCACCGCGCTGTCGTGGGCGCCCTATGTCGGCTGGGTTGTCGAGATCCTGTTTCTCTACTGTGCCCTCGGCATGCGCAGCCTCGGCGAACACGTGGCGCCGGTGGCCCAGGCTTTGCGCGGTGGCGACCTGGAACGGGCTCGCCAGCGCGTCGGCTACCTGGTCAGTCGCCAGACCTCGGAGCTGGATGAAGCTGCGGTGGCTCGCGCGGCGACCGAATCGGTACTGGAGAACGGCAGCGATGCGATTTTCGCCGCGCTGTTCTGGTTCGCGGTGGCCGGGGTGCCAGGTGTGGTGTTGTACCGGCTGAGCAATACCCTTGACGCAATGTGGGGCTATCGTAACGAGCGCTTCGAGCGTTTCGGCTGGGCGGCGGCCAGGATCGACGACTTGCTCAACTATATTCCTGCCCGGCTGGTGGCGTTGACCTACGCTCTGCTGGGTAAAACCCGACTGTCGCTGAAGTGTTGGCGTACTCAGGGACCGACCTGGGACAGCCCGAATGCCGGGCCGGTGATGGCCGCTGGTGCGGGTGCCTTGGGCGTCGAACTGGGTGGTGCGGCGATCTATCACGGCGAGCTGCACCAGCGCCCGCGGTTGGGTGAAGGCCCGGCTGCGGATGCCGACGCGATCGACCGCGGCTGGCAATTGGTGCAGCGCGGGGTATGGCTATGGTTGCTGATTCTCTGTCTGGGAGCTGAGTTTTATGCTTGAGCACGGCGGGCGGTTGCGCAAGGCGGCGGAACACTACGGGATTGCCGAGGCGGATTGGCTGGACCTGTCCAGCGGCCTGGCACCCTGGCCCTGGCCGATCCCGGCGATTCCCGAGCGTGCGTGGGCGCGCCTGCCGGAAACCGATGACGGTCTGGAGCGGGCCGCCTGCACCTATTACGGTGCACCGTTGGCGCTGCCCGTACCCGGTTCCCAGGCGGCGATCCAGGCGTTGCCGCAATTGCGCCGCACCGGCAAGGTCGGCGTGCTCTCGCCCTGCTATGCCGAACATGCCGAGGCCTGGCGTCGTAGCGGCTACATTGTCCGTGAAGTGCTGGAACACGAGATCGACTTCTTTCTCGACAGCCTCGACGTGCTGGTGGTGGTCAACCCGAACAATCCCACGGGTCTGCGGCTGTTGCCGGAACAGCTGCTGGAGTGGCATGGGCGGCTGGCCCAGCGCGGCGGCTGGCTGGTGGTCGACGAAGCGTTCATGGACAACACCCCGGAGCAGAGCCTGGCGGCGCATACCCACAAGGTCGGCCTGATCGTACTGCGTTCGTTCGGCAAGTTCTTCGGCCTGGCCGGTGTGCGGCTGGGTTTCGCCCTGGCCGAACGCAAGCTGCTCAAGCTGCTGGCCGAGCAGATCGGCCCCTGGGCCGTTGCCGGGCCGACGCGGGTGCTGGGGCAGGTCTGCCTGGCTGACGGTGAAGGTCATGTTCGGCAACGGCAACGCACGGAACAGGCCAGTCAGCGCCTGGTGGCCCTGTTGACGGAGCACGGCCTTGCTCCTCAGGGCGGCTGTGCACTGTTCCAATGGCTGATCACCAGCCGTGCCGAACATTTGCATGAATTCATGGCACGGCGCGGGATCCTGTTGCGCCTGTTTGTCCAGAACAGCAGCCTGCGTTTCGGCCTGCCACCGGATGAGGCCGGCTGGTCGCGACTGGAGCAGGCGTTCAAGGCCTATAACGAGGAACATCCATGAGCACCCTGATGGTCCAGGGCACCACTTCGGACGCCGGCAAGAGTACGCTGGTGACGGCCCTGTGCCGCTGGCTGACTCGCCAGGGCGTCCGGGTGGTGCCGTTCAAGCCACAGAACATGGCGCTCAACAGCGCGGTCACCGCCGACGGTGGCGAAATCGGTCGGGCCCAGGCGGTCCAGGCCCAGGCCGCCGGGCTGCAACCGCACACCGACATGAACCCGGTGCTGCTCAAGCCCAACAGCGACACCGGGGCCCAGGTGATCGTCCATGGCCGCGCCGTGACCACCATGAACGCTGTCGCCTATCACGACTACAAGGCCATCGCCATGCAGGCAGTGCTGGCCTCGCACCAGCGCTTGAGCCGCGACTATCCGGTGGTGATGGTCGAGGGCGCCGGCTCGCCGGCGGAGATCAACCTGCGTGCCGGTGATATTGCCAACATGGGCTTTGCCGAGGCGGTGGATTGCCCGGTACTGCTGATCGCCGATATCAATCGCGGCGGTGTGTTCGCCCATCTGGTGGGCACCCTGGAGCTGCTGTCGCCGAGCGAGCAGGCACGGGTCAAGGGCTTCATCATCAACCGTTTTCGCGGTGACATCGCACTGCTGCAGCCCGGCCTGGACTGGCTGGAAGCGCGTACCGGCAAGCCGGTGATCGGCGTGTTGCCCTATGTCATGGACCTGCACCTGGAAGCCGAGGATGGCCTGGATCGACGCCAGACCGAAAAGCTCGACCAGGTCTTGAAGGTGGTGGTGCCGGTGTTGCCGCGCATCAGCAACCATACCGATTTCGATCCGCTGCGCCTGCACCCGCAGGTCGACCTGCAGTTTGTCGGCCCTGGCGAGGCAATCCCGGCGGCGGACCTGATCGTCCTGCCCGGCTCGAAAAGCGTGCGCAGCGACCTGGCCTATCTGCGCCAGAACGGCTGGGAAACCGCGATCAACCGACACCTGCGCTATGGCGGCAAGCTGCTGGGAATCTGTGGTGGCCTGCAGATGCTCGGCGAACAGGTGCACGACCCGTTGGGTCTTGAAGGGCCTGCGGGTTCCAGCGACGGTTTCGGGCTGCTGGCCTTCAGCACCGAGCTGGAGCGGGAGAAGCAGTTGCGCAATGTACACGGGCACCTGACGCTGGAGAATGCCGAGGTCAGCGGCTACGAGATTCACGCTGGCGTGACCACCGGGGCGGCGCTGGAGCAGCCGGCGGTATTGCTGGATGACGGCCGTTGCGATGGTGCCCGCAGTGTCGACGGACAGATTCTGGGTACTTATCTGCACGGCCTGTTCGAATCGCCGATGTCCTGCGCCGCGCTGTTGCGCTGGGCAGGCCTGGAGGCGGTGCAGGAAGTGGACTACCACGCCCTGCGCGAGCGGGATATCGAACGCCTGGCCGATCTGGTCGAGCGGCATCTGGACACGGCTCGCCTGCGCGAGCTGTGCGGTCTTGGTTAAGCGGATCGACTGAATATGCAGCAACTGATTCTGGGCGGTGCCCGTTCCGGCAAGAGTCGCCTGGCCGAGCGCCTGGCGGCGGAAAGCGGGCGACAGGTCATCTATGTCGCCACCAGCCAGCCGCTGGATGGCGAGCTGAGTGCTCGGGTCGCCTTGCATCGCGAGCGGCGCCCGGCCCATTGGGGGCTGGTCGAGGAGCCGTTGCAATTGGCGCAGGTCTTGCGCGACAACGCCAGCGCCGATAGCTGCCTGCTGGTGGACTGCCTGACCCTGTGGCTGACCAACCTGCTGATGCAGGAAGATTCGTCGCGCCTGCAAGCCGAGCGTGACGCGTTGCTGGAGTGCCTGGCGCATTTGCCGGGCGAAATCATTTTTGTCAGCAACGAGAGCGGCCTGGGTGTCGTGCCGCTGGGCGAATTGACTCGCCGTTATGTCGATGAAGCCGGTTGGCTGCATCAAGCCCTGGCCGAACGTTGTCAGCGTGTCGTGCTGACCGTTGCCGGCCTGCCCCTGACTTTGAAAGGACCTGCGTTATGAATCAATTGTGGTGGCTGGAGCCCTGCAGGGCAATCGACGGGCAAGCCCGTGAGGCGGCGTTCGAGCGTCAGCAGCAGTTGACCAAGCCGACCGGCTCCCTTGGCCTGCTGGAGCAGGTGGCGGTGCAACTGGCGGGCCTGCAGGGCCGGCTCAAGCCGCGGGTCGACCATCTGTGGATCGCGATTTTCGCCGGTGATCATGGCGTGGTCGCGGAGGGGGTGTCGGCCTATCCCCAGGAAGTCACCGGGCAGATGCTCGCCAACTTCGTCAGTGGTGGCGCGGCGATCAGCGTGCTGGCGCGACAACTGGGCGCGCAACTGGATGTGAATGACCTCGGCACCGTCACGCCGATGCTCAATCTGCCCGGCGTACGCCACCTGCAGATCGGTGCAGGTACGGCGAACTTCACCCAGGGCCCGGCGATGACCGAGGCCCAGGGGCTGTTGGCCCTGGAGGCCGGGCGCGATAGCGTACGCCGGGCGGTGGCGGCCGGTAGCGAGCTGTTCATCGGGGGCGAGATGGGCATTGGCAACACTGCTGCGGCGAGCGCCGTGGCCTGTGCCTTGCTGGGCTGTCCGGCGAGCCTGCTTGCCGGGCCGGGCACCGGCCTGGACCCGGCCGGAGTCAGTCACAAGGCCCAGGTGATCGAGCGGGCGCTGGCGCTGCATGCCGGACATTCGAGTGATCCGTTGCAGGCCTTGTTCCGTCTTGGCGGCTTCGAGGTCGCGGCGCTGACCGGGGCTTACCTGGCTTGCGCGCAGGAGGGTGTGGCGGCGCTGGTCGATGGTTTCATCTGCAGCGTGGCGGCGATGGTTGCCGTGCGGCTGAATCCCGACTGCCGGGATTGGCTGATCTTTGGCCATCGCGGTGCCGAACTGGGCCACCGGCATGTCCTCGAAAGCCTGCTGGCCGAGCCATTGCTGGAGCTGGGCCTGCGCCTTGGCGAAGGCAGCGGCGCGGCCCTGGCGGTGCCCCTGGTGCGCCTGGCCTGCGACCTGCACGGCCAGATGGCGACCTTTGCCGAGGCGGCGGTGGCGGATCGTCCGGCATGACGACGTTGCACCTGGACCTGCTGCGCCATGGCGAAACCGAGCTGGGCGGTGGCTTGCGTGGCAGTCTGGATGATGCCTTGACCGACAAGGGCTGGGAGCAGATGCGCCAGGCGGTATTGGCGAGTGGTCCCTGGAGCCGGGTGGTGAGTTCGCCGTTGCAGCGTTGCGCGCGTTTTGCCGTGGAACTGGGTGAGCGGCTCGGGCTGCCCGTCGAGTTGGAAAAAGACCTGCAGGAGCTGCACTTCGGCGCCTGGGAAGGGCAGAGTGCGGCGGCGTTGATGGAGACCGATGCCGAAGCCCTGGGGCGCTTCTGGAGCGATCCCTATGGCTTCACTCCGCCCGCAGGCGAGCCTGTGTCGCGATTTGCCGAGCGGGTGCTGGTGGCGGTCGAGCGTCTGCAGCAACGCCATGCGGGAGAGCGGGTATTGCTGGTCAGCCATGGCGGGGTGATGAAGTTGCTGCTGGCTCGGGCACGAGGGTTGCCTCGTGAACAACTGCTGCAGGTCGAGGTAGCCCATGGTGCCTTGTTCAGCTTGCAGGTATCGGCTGACGGCCAACTGAGGGAAGGTTCGTGAGCCTGTTGCCATTCTGGATTGCCCTGCAGTTTCTCAGCAGCCTGCCGATTCGCCTGCCGGGCATGCCGCAACCCCAGGAGTTGGGGCGCTCGTTGCTCTGGTATCCACTGGTTGGCTTGCTGCTGGGCGGCGGACTGTATGGAGCCGATTGGCTGCTGTCATCGGCGCCAGCGTTGCTACACGCGGCCTTGCTGCTGACGATCTGGGTGCTGTTCAGCGGCGGTCTCCATCTCGATGGCCTGGCTGACAGCGCGGACGCCTGGTTGGGCGGATTTGGCGATCGCGAGCGTACGCTGACGATCATGAAGGACCCGCGCAGCGGGCCGATTGCCGTGGTGACCCTGATCCTGGTGCTGCTGTTGAAGTTCTGTGCCTTGCTGGCACTGATCGAACAGCAGCAGACCATCGCCTTGGTCCTCGCTCCCTTGATCGGGCGCAGCGCGCTGCTGGGGCTGTTTCTGCTGACGCCATACGTGCGGGCAGGTGGATTGGGCCAGGCGTTGGCCGACCATCTTCCGCGACGGGCCGGCTGGCAGGTTTTGCTGGTCAGTGTACTCGCTTGTTTGGGGCTGGCCGGATGGCACGGGGCGCTGGCGCTGCTGCTGGCGGCAGGGTGTTTCTGCTGGTTGCGACACCTGATGATTCGGCGCCTGGGCGGAACGACGGGCGATACCGCCGGGGCTTTGCTGGAGTTGCTGGAGATGGCGGTTCTCGTGGGGTTAGCGCTGGTCTGAGGTGTTTCGGGTGCCCCTTCGCGGATAAATCCGGCTCCCACAGAGAGCGGGCCAGGCAGGTGCTTGGTGTACACCTGTGGGAGCCGGATTTATCCGCGAAGGAGTACCCCGCATATCCCTGGACATTGATTAAACTTGTATTTGGAAAGTAACGGGTATATACACGCATCATGTTATCCACCGACTGCTTATGCATCAGCCTGCGTCGCGCCGCTCGTGGCGTCAGCAGGCATTACGACGGCGCTCTCGACGGCTTCGGGATCAACGTTGCGCAGTATTCCTTGCTGTGCAATCTGCGGCGCCTGGAGAAACCGAGCATTTCCGGCCTGGCCGAGGCGATGGGCCTGGATCGCAGTACATTGGGCCGCAATCTGCGGGTACTTGAAGGCGAAGGCCTGGTGACGATGAGCGAAGGCGCTGACCAGCGCAATCGCCTGGTCTGCCTGACGGAAACCGGTGCCAAGCGGTTGGAGGAAGCTTTCCCGGCCTGGGAGGCGGCGCAGCAGCGCCTGGCCGACCGTCTGGGCGAGGAAAAGCGCGCAGCCTTGCTTGCGTTACTGGATGAACTGGCGGAGGGCGAGTAATCGCCTTTTTATTTGGTTTGAAACGGGTATATACCCGATAGCGGAGAACAATAATGACATCGCTTTGGCGTAGCAGTGGCTGGATTCTTCTTGGGAGTGCGCTGATCCTGGCGTTGTCGCTGGGGGTGCGGCACGGCTTCGGTCTGTTCCTGCCGCCGATGAGTGCGCAGTTCGGCTGGGGGCGCGAGGTCTTCGCCTTCGCCATTGCCTTGCAGAACCTGATCTGGGGGCTGGCCCAGCCCTTTACCGGGGCCCTGGCCGATCGTTTTGGTGCCGCCCGGGTGGTGTTGATTGGTGGTGTGCTGTACGCCCTTGGCCTGGTCTTCATGGGGTTGTCGGATTCGGCCTTGAGCCTGTCGCTGAGCGCTGGCCTGCTGATCGGCGTTGGTCTGTCGGGCACTTCCTTCTCGGTGATTCTCGGCGTGGTCGGAAGAGCTGTCGCACCGGAGAAACGCAGTATCGCCATGGGCATTGCCAGTGCCGCCGGTTCATTCGGTCAATTTGCGATGTTGCCGGGCACCCTGGGGCTGATCGGTTGGCTGGGCTGGTCGACGGCCCTGCTGGTACTCGGGGTGCTGGTGGCGCTGATCGTGCCGCTGGTGGCCATGCTCAAGGACAAGCCACTGCCGGTCATGGCCGGCGAGCAGACCCTGGCTGAAGCCCTGCGCGAAGCCTGTGCCCATCCCGGCTTCTGGCTGCTGGCGTTCGGTTTCTTCGTCTGTGGCTTCCAGGTGGTGTTCATCGGCGTGCACCTGCCGGCCTACCTGGTCGACCAGCATCTGCCGGCGAGTGTCGGCACCACGGTGCTGGCGCTGATCGGCCTGTTCAATATCTTCGGTACCTATACCGCCGGCTGGCTCGGTGGGCGGATGTCCAAGCCACGCCTGCTGACTGCCTTGTACCTGGCCCGGGCTGCGGTGATCGGGTTGTTCCTCTGGCTGCCGGTGACCGAGACCAGCGCTTACCTGTTCGGCATGGCCATGGGGTTTCTCTGGTTGTCGACGGTACCGCTGACCAATGGCACCGTGGCGACGCTCTTTGGTGTGCGAAATCTATCCATGTTGGGTGGGATCGTTTTCCTGTTCCACCAGTTGGGCTCTTTCCTTGGCGGTTGGCTGGGCGGTGTTGTCTATGACCGCATGGGCAGCTACGACCTGATCTGGCAGGTGGCGATTCTTCTGAGTCTGTTGGCCGCAGCCTTGAATTGGCCGGTGCGTGAGCGGCCGGTTGCGCGCTTGCAGGCGCAACTGGGGGCAGTGTGAGTTCGCGCTGGTCGAAGCTGTCGACCCTGGCGATTCTGGCACTGCTGCTCGCGCTGGCGTGGTGGGGCTGGCATCGCGGCGGCCTGGCGTTGATGCAGTTGGGCATGGGGCTTTGCTAGTAGTTGCCTACCGGTACCCGCTTGCTAGGGGAGTGCACAGGCGAGTAACGTCGGGGTGTGATCTCTTTACCTGAGGATGCAGGATATGGCGATGCGCTGGTTGTGGGTGCCGATGGCTTTGCTGGCTTTTTCGGGGGCTGCTGCTGCGGCTGATTGTCCCGAGTTGTTGCAGGGGCAGTTGCCCAAGTTGCGGGCCAAGGAGTCCATCGATCTGTGCCAGAAGTTCGCCGGCAAGCCGTTGGTGATCGTCAACACCGCCAGCTTCTGTGGCTTTGCGCCGCAGTTCAAGGGGCTGGAAGCGCTGTATCAGCGTTACAAGGGGCAGGGCCTGGAACTGATCGGCGTGCCGTCCAATGACTTCAAGCAGGAGTCCAAGGATGGTGCCGAGACGGCCAAGGTCTGCTATGTGAATTACGGTGTCACCTTCACCATGACCGAGCCGCAGGTGGTCAAGGGTGATAATGCCGTCCACCTGTTCAAGGTGCTGGGCGAGCAGGGTGGTGCGCCGAAGTGGAATTTCTACAAGTATGTGGTGGATCGCCAGGGCAAGGTGATCGCGCATTTTTCCAGCCTGACCAAACCGGATAGTCCGGAGCTGATCGAGGCAGTGGAAAAGGCGATTGCTTCGAAGCCCTGAGATAGACAGCCATAAAAAACCCGCCGAGGCGGGTTTTTTTCTGTTCAACCGATAAGCCGTTCAGGCTTGCAGCGGATCAGAACTTGTACGTTGCGCCCAGGCCATAGCCCCATGCGCTGTTTTCGTACTTGGCGCTGTAGCTTGCCAGAGTATTGCTTTTATTGACGGTAACGTCTTCTTCCTTGAGATAGGAAATGGCCGCGTCAATAATCAGGTTGTCGCTGATTGCGTAGCCCAGACCAGCACTGATAATGGTGCGATCGCCGGTCGGAATGCGTGGCGAGCGATCAGTGTTGTTGGTCGGCGACTGATCGAAGGTCAGGCCGGTGCGCACTATCCACTGTTTGTTCAACTGGTAGGAGGTGCCCACAGCATAGGCCCAGGTGTCGTGCCAATTCTGTGGCTCACTGATAGAGCCGAACAGGGTGGGCGCCACTCCAATCGGCGAAGAGGCGGTGACACCTTCGTTGTTGACCGTGATGTCCTTCAGGCGGCTCCAGCGGGTCCAGGTTGCACCTGCGTAAACTTTCCATGCATCGTTCACGTCCTGGGTAACCGACAGGTCGTAGGATTCAGGTGTCTCGATTTTCAGCGAGGCGTCATAGCGGGCGCTACGCAACAGGGCTCCAGGAGTACCAGCACCCGCGGTAACGTCAGTGTGCCCCTCAAGCTTGTACTTCACTTTCGAGTGATAGGTCAGGCCTACGCGCGTGGTATCGGTCGCTTGTACCAGGATACCGGCGTTGAAGCCCAGGGCGGTGTCATCACCCTTGATCCTGACATTGGTATCGCCGAAGGCCGGGTTGAGCGTCAGGTCCGATTGTAATTCACCGGAGATACGGTTGATGGTCGGACCGAAACCGATCGAAACCTTATCGTTGAAAGCATAACTGACGGTAGGTTGCAAGGTGACGACCTTTACCTCGCTCTTGCTACCGAATCCACGACCGCGGAAGCCGCCTTCATAGTCGGTAACGAGGCCGAACGGCGCATAGATGCCGACACCCGCGCTCCATTGATCGTTGATCTGGTTGGTGTAGAAACCCATCGGAACGGAAGTGAACGGGACCATGTCACCGTCGTTGCTGCCACTGGAGCGGCCGCCTGGGTTCTTGATATCGGTTTTGGCATCAATAGAGGCTACCCCGACGGTGACTTGCTGGCCCTTCAGGCGTGCCATACCAGCAGGGTTGCCATAAACAGTGCTTGCATCATCGGCAGAGGAGGATCGACCCGCAAAACCAGTACCCATCCCGCTGATGCTCTGTTCGTTGAGGGCGAAGCCGCTTGCGAACAGTTGGGTGGATGCCAGGGTAACGGCGAGGCTGAGTGTGGTCTTGAGCATTACTTTTTTCATTATTAGAACTCCGTGGTGATCACCGAGGCGAAAACTACCAACATTTTTGCTTCGGCGCTATAGGCTGTATCGCAGGAGATAGAGCGGTTTTGTAGGACAATCCAACCAAAATTGTCAGATTTTTCTGAATTTGAAATCGTATGACTAACAGGCGACAAAACTGACCGATGAGTCACAATTTTTCCAGGCGCGGGTGAAGTCCCGCAGGCGCCCTTGTGGCTGGAAAGTCTGTCGCCAGATACGGGCCATTCCGAGCAGGTCGTCGAGGGCGGGCAGTCGCATTTGCTGTTGTTCTATCAGCAGCCAGGCAATGGCTGTGGCGTAGCGCAGATTCACGGTCAGTTCGAGGTGTGGGCTGCTGAGGAAGGCGTGTTGGCTGGCGAGGCCGCGAACCAGGCTGGCCAGTTCCGGGTCATGGGCCAGGTAATGGTCCCAGAGTTCGGCGTGGCGGCGTTCGCCGATTCGATACAGGCCGTGGCCACCCCGATTGTGCAGGGCTGAGCCCAGGTCCGATTGACTGGCGGCGATGCCCAGCAACAGTGCTTCTGCACATTGGCTGTGACGGCCCAGGTACTGCAAGGTCGGGCGAATCACATAAAGGCGCAGTTCCCTCGCGGCAATACCCATGACATCCTCAAGACTGCTTGTGATTTTGTAATCGGCCGGCGAGACCTGGCGCTTGGCAGCGATGGATCGAGCAGGTCTGCCGGAAGCGACCCAAGCCGCTTGAGTTGAAGTGTAGTGTCATATCCTTGCTGTAAAGGACTGTTTTTAAAATATTTAAAACCCGCATCTCCAGCTTGATATATTTATTAGTGATTAGGCTGAACGGCAAAATCGCGAAATTCCAGGCAATAAAAAGCCCCGCTTGCAGGGCGGGGCTGGTGTGTTGCCGTTCGTCCGAACTTCAGGCAACCAATGCCTGGCGGGTGCGTTCGATCACCGCCTGCAGGGGTTCTGCGCTGGAGTATTGCTCCGGGTACAGACGCTCGCTGTGACGAGCGATCCCGTGTTCGTTGACCAGTGTGAAGCTGAAGCAGCCCTTGCGGGCAGCCATGATCAGGCAGTTCATTGGCGCAAAGGCGTTGGTCAGCGTGCGAATGGCGTCCTGGGTGTGGATTTGAGTCGACATAATTATTGGTGTTCCTACAAATGACACGGTATCTGAACCGTGCAGCGTTAAAACGTTCCAGTAATGCCGTGCCACCATTGGCCGGAAAAAGAACCTGACTGGAACAAGGCAGCCAGTTTGCAGCGCTTGAAATATAAGTGGCGCTCGGGCTGGCAGGTAGGTACTCAGGAGGGCAGGCAATCACGACAGGGGCAAAGGTTCTGGGCCCGGGGTGAAGATCCTGATCAATTTGCAGGTTGGTTCGGTCGGAGAAAAAATCCTTGGCAACACCCTTTGCTATCGATTCAAAGGCTGTGTTCGCGCAAGTTTTACCTGGAAACCATCGAGGTGGTCGTTCCCTGTTTTCAGTCGCCGGCTTCTTCGAAGGGGCAGGCCAAGGGATATGTTCGACCAGAATTGACTTTCAGCTTGGTACTAACGGCGCGAATACTAGCGTATTGATAAGCGAAAGGGAAGGCTTTCTTGCAAAAAATGCCGTGGTGCTCATGGCTAGGCCTCGGCGTTTTTTGGCCTGCTCGATAGGGAGGCACTCGATCTCATTCTGGATCAGGTCACCAGTCTTGCCGCAGGGCCTTGCCCCATCAGCTTGTGCAAAAAAGGTGCGCCGATATAACCACGCACGTATCACTTGTGCACATTATCGGCCCGGCCTGTCACCTCATTGTCATCTAACTCTCCGGGCCCGCGAATGCCTGTATTGGAAATACAAGTCAATGAAAAATATCGTCTTTTTTTATTGGTGAAAAAATCGACAGTTTGACTGCGAGCCCCGTTCCATGGGGCTTTGCGGGGGTTAAAGGGGGGTTGTCCACTGAGTTATCCACAGCTTCTGTGGATTGTCCCAAGCGCTTGCTCTAGCACGGGCGTGTCGCTTTTTTTCGGCTTTACCTTCGCGAAAAAAAGAGTAGAGTGGCGCGCCCTGCGATTTGCCCTACTGCCTGATATGAAGTTTCGTTCGACCTCATCATCTCCATCTTCGTCCAATACGATTTCGGCCAAGCCAAAGCGTTTTTCGCTGCGTGTCGCTCTCTGGTTGCTGGACAGCCCGAGCCTGGGCCACAACCCCAACGTCAAGCATTTTGCCGGCCGCCTGTTGAAGCAGCCGGCACGCCAGGGCGTCGTGCTGGCCCAACGACGCCTGGGGCAGTTGATGTGCCGTGATTGCGGCAGTTCCCGCGAGCGGAGGATCGGTCACGACCTGCTGCGCCAGGCGGCGCGTGCTGGCGACCAGGTTGCACGACGCGAACTGGGCCTGCTCGAAGACTGAGCTGTCCCTGGCGTAGCGTGTTCGCTACCCTTGACCCTTTGAGTCCGGTGTTGGGCGGGAGTTCTTATGGCGTTGGATCTGACCAGTCTGTTGCTCGGTTTGGCGGGAGCGTCGCTGCCACTGTTGGCGTTTGCCTGGCAACTACAGCGCCGTGGCAGCGCAGCGCAGGCCGAGCTGGCCATGCAGGATGAACGCCTGGCCAATGCGCAACTGGCCCAGGACGGCCTCAACGCTCAATTGGATGCCTGCCGTGACGAGGTCAGCGACCTGGGCCAGGCCAATGCGGCCAAGCAGGCGGAGTTGGCGGCGCTGCGGCGCGAGGTCGAGTTGCTGCAGATCGAGCGCGACAATGCCCGTGATGCCGCCCACGCCTGGAATCTGGAGCGTAACAACAAAGAGGTCGAGCTGCGCCGTCTCGATGCGCAGGTGGCGTCGCTGAGTGCCGAGTTGCGCGAGCAACAGGAAGGCCATCAGCAGCGGCTCGATGACCTGCAAGGCTCGCGGGACGAACTGCGGGCGCAGTTCGCCGAGATGGCTGGAAAGATCTTCGATGAGCGTGAAGCGCGTTTTGCGCAAAGTAGCCAGGAACGTCTCGGGCAGTTGCTCGACCCGTTGAAGGAACGCATCCAGTCCTTCGAGAAGCGCGTCGAGGAGAGCTACCAGGCCGAGGCCCGCGAACGTTTTTCCCTGGGCAAGGAGCTGGAGCGCCTGCAGCAGTTGAACCTGCGCCTGAGCGATGAGGCGACCAACCTGACCCAGGCGCTCAAGGGCCAGAAGACCCAAGGCAACTGGGGTGAGCTGATTCTTGAGCGGGTACTCGAACACGCTGGCCTGGAAAAGGGCCGCGAGTACCAGACCCAGGTCAGCCTCAAGGGGCCCGATGGCGAGCGTTTCCAGCCGGACGTGCTGATCCTGCTGCCCGGCGACAAGCAGGTGGTGGTGGATTCCAAGGTCAGCCTGACGGCCTACCAGCAATATGTCGGTGCGGCCGACGATGTGATCGCCCAGGCGGCGCTCAAGCAGCATGTGCTGTCGCTGCGCAACCACGTCAAGGGCTTGTCCGGCAAGGACTACAAGCGCCTGGAGGGCCTGCACAGCCTGGACTTCGTCCTGCTGTTCGTGCCGATCGAGGCGGCGTTCTCGGCGGCCTTGCAGGCGGAGCCGAATCTGTTCCAGGAAGCCTTCGACCGGCAGATCGTGATCGTCAGTCCAACCACGCTGCTCGCCACCTTGCGGGTGATCGACAGCCTGTGGAAACAGGAGCGCCAGAGCCAGAACGCGCGGGAAATCGCCGAGCGTGCCGGTTGGCTGTATGACAAGTTCGTGCTGTTCATCCAGGACCTGGATGAGGTGGGCAACCGTCTCCAGCAGTTGGACAAGGCCTACGCGGCGGCGCGCAATAAACTGACAGAAGGGCGCGGCAACCTGATCAGTCGCAGCGAGCAGCTCAAGCTGCTGGGAGCCCGTGCAAGCAAGAGCCTGCCTGCGGACCTGCTGGAGCGGGCGATGACCGATGCCGATGGTGTGGTCGAGCTGCCGGAGTAGACCCGCGCGAGTTTGTGCTGGTCTGTTCGCGGATGAATCCTGCTCCCACAGGTTTCGCGGCCTACACAATACCTGTGCCTGGCGCGGTCATTGTGGGCGCCGGATTCATCCGCGAACAGGCACACTCAAAGCGTCAGGTGCCGGCTCAAGAGGGCTCTCAGCGCCGCCGGCTTTACCGGCTTGGCCAGGTAGTCCAGACCTCTGCCATGGACCTGCGCAACGGTCTCCGGCCGGCCATCGGCGCTGATCACCACGCCGGGCAACGGTTCGTTCAGACGGGCCCGCAGCCAGGCCATCAGGTCGGTGCCGGTCTCGCCGTCATCCAGGTGATAGTCCACCAGCGCCAGTTGTGGGCGAATACCCTTTTGCAGTAGTGCCTCGCATTCCTGCCGGTTGCGTGCAGTCCACACCTGGCAGCCCCAGCGGCTGAGCAGACTGTGCATGCCGATCAGGATGCTGTCCTCGTTATCTATACACAGGACCTGGGCACCGCTCATGGGCTGTCCATGGCTCGCCGGGCCGGCACCGGCCACCGATGCCGGTGTGCGGGCCAGCGGTACGCTGACGCTGAAGACGCTGCCTCGTCCCGGCCAGGAGCGCACCTGCAACTGGTGCCCGAGCACCCGGCACAGCCCATCGGCGATCGCGAGACCCAGCCCCAGGCCTTTTTCCGCGCGGGTCTGGTGGCTGTCCAGGCGCTTGAACTCCTCGAAGATCACCTGGCGCTTGTCCTCGGGGATTCCTGGGCCGCGATCCCAGACCTCCAGCAGCAACTGCTCGCCACGTCGGCGGATACCCAGCAGTACCGGGCCCTTGGCATAGCGGAAGGCATTGGTCAGGAAGTTCTGCAGGATCCTTCGTAGCAGCTTGATATCGCTGTCGATCCGCAGGCGGCTGCCACGCACGCGGAACTTGAGGCCCTGTTCCTGGGCCAGGAGCTTGAATTCCGCGCCCAGGGTATCGAACAGTTCATTGACCACGAACGGCTTCGAGTCCGGTGTGATCTTGCCGTTTTCCAGGCGCGAGATATCCAGCAGATCGCTGATCAGGTCTTCTGCAGAACGCAATGAGCTGTCCAGATGCTGCACCAGTTGCTGGGCTTCCTCGGAAAGTCCTTCCTCCTGATGCGACAGCGCGGCGGAAAACAGCCGGGCGGCGTTCAGCGGTTGCATCAGGTCGTGACTGACCGCGGCGAGAAAACGCGTCTTGGACTGGTTGGCCGACTCGGCGTTGCCCTTGGCCTCGGTCAGCGCCAGGTTGAGTTGCGACAGTTCGTGGGTCCGTTCGGCTACTCGCTGTTCCAGGCCTTCGTTGGCTTCGGTGAGGGCCTGCTCGGCCTCGCGGAACGCGGTGATGTCGGTGAAGCTCATGACGAACCCGCCGCCAGGCATCGGGTTGCCGATCAGTTCGATCACCCGGCCATTGGGGAACAGCCGCTCGGAAGTATGTGCACGCCCCTGGCGCATCCAGTGCAGGCGCCGGGCGACATGAACCTCTGCCTCGCCCGGCCCACAGAGCCCGCGTTCGGCGTTGTAGCGGATGATATCGGCAATCGGTCGCCCGACGCTGATCAGCCCGTCCGGGTAGTTGAACAGTTCCAGGTAGCGGCGGTTCCAGGCCACCAGCTTCAGTGACTGGTCGACCACGCTGATGCCCTGGGTGATGTTCTCGATGGCGCCTTGCAGCAGGGCGCGGTTGAATTGCAGCACTTCGGACGCCTCGTCGGCGATGCGCACCACGTCTTCCAGCTGCATCTCCCGGCCCTCGATGGCCGCCTTGACCACTGCCCGGGTCGAGGATGCACCCAGGACACCTGCCAGCAGTCGTTCGGTATGGGCGATCCAATCGCTGTCGGCATTCTGGTTCGGGTTGAAGCCCTTGCCCTGGCGATAGGCGAAGCGGATGAAGCTCTGGCGTGCCCGTTCCTCACCGACGAAGCGCGCAGCGAGGGTCAGCAGGTCTTCGATCTGCACCGCCAGCATCGAGCGTGCGCTGGGACGGGCGCTGATTTCCTGGCCAATGAAGCGCCCGGCCTGCCAGTGCTCCGAGACGCGGGTCCGGGACAGTACAGAAACCCAGGCGAACAGCGTGAAGTTGCCGGCCAGCGACAACACCACGCCCTGGGTCAGTGGCGAAATGGGCAGGTTCAGCGGATTGCCATGCAGCCAGGCGAGGCCGGGGAAACTGCCCAGCGACCAGCCCATGCTGTGGGCGGCAATCGGCAGGACCAAGGTGTAGAACCAGATGAAGGTACCGCCGGCGATCCCGGCGAATACCCCGCGCCGGTTGGCCTGTTTCCAGTACAGTGCCCCGAGCATGGCCGGCGCCAGTTGGGTAACGGCGGCGAAGGCGATCTGGCCGATGGTCGCCAGGCTGGCGGTGGAGCCCAGCAGGCGGTAGCTGACATACGCCAGCAGCAGGATGGCGACAATGCTCACCCGGCGCACCGACAGCATCCAGTGGCGGAACACCTCGAATGGTCGCTCGGAGTTGTTACGGCGCAGCAGCCAGGGCAGCAGCATGTCGTTGGAGACCATGGTCGACAGGGCCACGCTGGCGACGATCACCATGCCGGTAGCCGCCGAGGCGCCACCGATGAAGGCCAGCAATGCCAGGGAAGGGTGGGCCTGGGCCAGTGGCAAGCTGATCACGTAGGAGTCGCGCAGGACCTCGACAGGCAGCATCATCCGCCCGGCCAGGGCGATGGGCACCACGAACAGCGCGGCGAGAATCAGATAGGTGGGAAACACCCACTTGGCCAGTCGCAGGTCCTGGGGTTCGATGTTCTCCACCACGGTGACGTGAAATTGCCGCGGCAGGCAAATGATAGCCATCATCGCCACGCCGGTCTGGACTACCATGGACGGCCAGTTGACCGTTTCTTTCCAGTACTCGGTCAGTAGTGCCGAGTTGCGGGCCTGGTCGAACAGGTCGTCGAAACCCTCGTAGACGCCGTAGGTGATGTAGGCGCCGACCGCGAGAAAGGCCAGTAGCTTGACCAGGGATTCGAAGGCGATCGCCAGCACCATGCCGCGGTGGTGTTCGGTGGCGTCGAGGTTGCGGGTACCGAAAAGGATGGTGAACAGCGCCAGTACCAGCGAAACGATCAGCGCCGTGTCCTGGGCGCGCACGCCCATGGCGTCGGCCCCGGCACCGATCAGCAGGTTCACCCCGAGAACGATGGCCTTGAGCTGCAGGGCGATGTAAGGCAGCACCCCGACCAGGCAGATCAGTGCCACCACTACCGCCAGTGACTGTGACTTGCCGTAGCGGGCGGCAATGAAGTCGGCGATCGAGGTGATGTTCTCCTGCTTGCTGATCAGCACCATCTTCTGCAGGACCCAGGGTGCAAATACCAGCAACAGCACCGGGCCGAGGTAGATCGGCAGGAAGGCCCAGAGCTGGTCGGCGGCCTGGCCGACCGCACCGAAGAAGGTCCAGCTGGTGCAGTAGACCGCCAGCGACAGGCTATAGACCCAGGCGCGAACCCGCGGCGGCAATGGCGCGCTGCGACGGTCGCCATAGAAAGCGATGGCGAACATGATGGCCATATAGGCCAGGGCGACGACGGCGATCAGCCCGCTGGACAGCGACATGTAAACTCCCGGCAAAAGACATCCCGAGGGCAGTCCGGCCCCGGGCCCCCAGTCTCGCACGATGGCCGGGCGGCGTCAGTGTCGACCAAGGTCGCAGCGTGGCCTGGTGTCGCAGCCTGCTCAGGTGTCCAGGGCGATGTCGATCAGGCGGTGCAGTTCTTCGACGGTCAGGTGGGCATTGGAAAACAGTACCCGAAACACCGTCGGCGCGACGATCAGGTTGATCAGGTGATCGATGGCGGGCAGGGGCTGGCCGTCCTGTCGGTAGCGATCGAGAATGATCCGCAACTGTGCACTGAGGATTTCCACGCAGTGGCAGGGGATGGACGCGCTGTTCTGCACGTCGCGCATCATGTTGCGTCCCGGCTGCGAACTGATCTCGTCCAGGTACTGTTCGGCCCAGGCTCGCAGGTCGCCGAGTAGGCTGCCGGTGTCCAACGGTGGGCGGTCCGGCTGCATGCGCGCCAGGGCGACGTCGGCCAGCAGCTCGGACAGGTCGCCCCAGCGTCGATAGATGGTCGACGGGGTAACGCCGGCCAGGCTGGCGATCTGTGGCACGGTGATGCTGGAGCGCTCCTGTTCTTCAAGAAGCGTACGAACGGCCGCATGAATCGATTCCTGGACCCGGGCGCTGCGGCCACCGGGGCGGATACTCTCTTTTATCGCCATGGATAAAACCTTAACACAAAGAATTTGCTTTAAGCGAAAACCAGTAGCACACTCCACAAAAGCAAAAATTTAGCTTTTGTGGAGTGTGCCCATGTCCAACCGTGCTGAACTGCCTGTCTCGAATCGTTCCGGGCTGGTGTTCCTGTCGATCACCTTGCTGACCTTTCTCGCCGCGTCCAGCGCGCCGACTCCGTTGTATCACCTGTACCAGGAAACAATGGGGTTTTCCGCAGCGACCCTGACGCTGATTTTCGGCGTCTATGCATTGAGTCTGCTGGCCGCCTTGCTGACGGTCGGTTCGTTATCCGATTACCTGGGACGCAAGCCGATGATTTTCAGTGCATTGCTGCTGGAGATCATCGCCATGGGCCTGTTCATCATGGCCGACAGCATACCGTTGTTGATCGCCGCCCGCGTGCTGCAGGGCTTTGCGACCGGGATGGCCACCAGTGTGCTCGGTGCAGCGCTGCTGGACCGCGACAACCGCAGGGGGCCGCTGGTCAACAGCCTGGCGCCGCTGCTGGGGATGGCGTGCGGAGGTTTGGGTTCCGGTCTGTTGGTGGAGTTTTGCCCACGGCCGACGCAGTTGGTGTACGAGCTGTTGTGCGCCTTGCTCCTGTTCCAGGCCCTGTATGTCTGGCGCCTGTCGGAGAGTGTCAGTGCACAATCTGGCGCGCTGGCATCCCTGCGGCCGACCCTGCATGTGCCGCCACAGGCACGGCGGGCGCTCTGGTTGTCGTTGCCGGTGGATGTCGCGGTGTGGATGGTCGGTGGTTTCTACTCATCCCTGGCGCCGTCGCTGGTCCGGGCAGTCACCGGTTCGACCTCGAACCTGATCGGCGGTGGCCTGGTGGCGATCCTGACCCTGAGCGGCGCCGCCGCGATTTTTGCCCTGCGCGAGCGGGCGGCGGACAAGGTTCTGCAATTGGGGGCCGGCTTGCTGGCGGTCGGTGTGGTACTGGTGTTGGTCGCCGTGTACGAGGCGAGCCTGTCGTTGTTCTTTGTCGGCACGCTGATCACCGGCAGTGGCTTCGGTGCCGGTTTCCTCGGTGCGCTGCGCAGCGTCGTGCCATTGGCGCTGCCCCATGAGCGGGCGGGGCTGCTGTCGGCATTCTATGTGCTCAGCTACCTGGCCTTCTGCATGCCGGCGTTCCTTGCCGGGAGCCTCAGTCGCAGCCTGGGTCTGATCGTCACGACGCAAGGGTACGGCGCTGTGCTGATCCTGCTGTTGCTGGGCGCCCTGCTGGTGTTGCGCTTGCAGCGTCCGGCCAAGGCGTGCGCTGCCTGAGGGTTGCTGGCGGGCGCTAATTGAAAGTCGTGGAGACGGGCGGCGGGCGATCCTGTTACGGATTCATTATCCGCTTGCCTCAGGACGCTCATGCCTGCCTCCATCTCCCGGACGTTCCCGCTGGACGCCGATCACCTGGCGCGCCAACTCGCGGGCGCGAATCTGTCGCAAACCTTCACCCTGGTCCTTGAGATAGCCGAGCAGCCCTTGTCCCGCCAGGCGGTGCTGCTATTGGGCACGGGTGTGTTGTCGGCTCTCGGGCGGCAGTTGCGGCACGTCCTGCCTGGAGCGGCGATGCGGTCGCGCGGGGCGTTGCCCCTGGCCTACGCGCTCCACACCCTGCGTGAGGCCATGCTATTGGAACCGGATCCCAGGCGGCGGGTGTTGCTGGCCCATGAATGCATCGATTGTTTGCTGGCAGGTCGACGTGGGCGTTCGATCGGCAGGCGCATGGCCGTGCTCCACGGCCTGGAGTCGATGGACCTGGTGGTACAAGGCTTTATCGCCCTGGTGGAAGTCTGTGCCTCGATCCTCAGGGATCACGCTTTCATCATGGCGCGCCTGGGTATCGCTGCCGGCTGGTTCGGTGGTGATGCCGGCGTTGCGAGGAAGTTGGGGCGACCGGCTTTTTATGGTTCGGGTGGGCATATCAGCCGGGCGCGCTTCGCAATCATGCGCAATATGCTGCTGCGTGGCGATGAAATACGGCGACCGGCGCCGGGTATGGAGCCGCTGCTGGATCTCTCCTGGTTAAGTCGGGAATACCAGATGGATCTTTACCAGGGCCTGCCCGGCACCGTGGAGTCGCCGCCGGAGGCAACCGTGACCTGGCTCAGCGCCCGATGAATTGCGCGCGGTAGGCCGACGGCGAAATATGCAGCGAAGCATTGAAGTGCTGGCGCAGCGACAGTGCGCTGCCGAAGCCGGATTCCACGGCGATGGCCTCGATACTCTTGGCGCTGCTTTCCAGCAGGCGCTGGGCATGACTCAGGCGTTGCCCCAGCAGCCACTGGCCAATGGTGGTCCCGGTCATCTGTCGAAAGTGCCGGGTCAGTGAGCGACGGCTCATGGCCGCGCGCTCCGCCAGTTCATCCAGGGAGTGGTCGCGGGTGAAATGCTGCCCCAGCCATTGCAGTAGCTGGCCGATGCGGTCCTGTTCGCCGGCGGTGGTGATCGGCCGCTCGATGAATTGTGCCTGTCCGCCCGAGCGATGGGGCGCGATCACCAGTCGACGGGCCACCTTGTGCGTAGCTTCGGCCCCACACAGTTGCTGCATCAGGTATAGGCAGCAATCAAGCCCCGCAGCAGTGCCGGCCGAAGTCAGCAGGTGGTCGGACTCGGCATACAGCACATCGGCATCAAGCTGGACTTGCGGGTAGCGCCGGGCAAAGGCCGTGGCCCAGTTCCAGTGGGTAGTGGCCCTGCGGCCGTCGAGCAGGCCGGCCTCGGCCAGCACGAAGGCGCCCAGGCACAGGCCGACGATCCGCCTGCCCCGGGCATGTGCTTGGCGCAAGGCAGCGAGCAGGGGCTCGGGCGCTCGTTCCTCGGTGTCGCGCCAAGACGGCATGATGATCACATCGGCCTGCTCCAGCACGTCCAGCCCGTGGTGCACCTGGATATCGAAACCGGCAGAGGTACTGAGCGGCCCCGGTTCGAACCCGCAGACCTTGAGGGCAAAGCGCGGCATATCGATGCCTTCACGCTGCTCGGCGAACACCAGGGCCGGCACGGACAGGTGGAACGGGCTGATGCCGTTGAAGGCGATCACGGCGATATGAATGGTACTCATCGAGATGGCCTCGGGCGGATGGGTTTGGCCTGATCTTATCGAATATTGTCTTTCAGGCCACTTATACGTTTTGCGGTAGCAGGCAATCATGGGCTCCCGAAACCACTACCAGGTGCAGCACCATGTCCCAAGCTCCCCGTCGTGCGCTGATCGTGATTGATGTGCAGAACGAATACGTCAGCGGCAACCTGCTGATCGAATACCCGCCGGTCAGCGAGTCGCTGGCCAACATCGGCAAGGCCATCGATGCGGCCAATGCCGCGGGTATTCCGGTGGTAGTCGTGCAGAACGATGCTCCGGCCACCTCGCCACTGTTCGCCATTGGCTCGCCAGGCTGGGAGTTGCATCCGGTGGTCGCCTCGCGCCGCCATGATCATCGGCTGAACAAGACCCTGCCGAGTGCCTTCGCCGGCACCGACCTCACCCAGTGGCTGGCGCAACGCGAAATCGACACCCTGAGCGTGGTCGGCTACATGACCCACAACTGCAACGCCTCGACTATCTTCGAAGCCACCCACCTTGGCCTGGCGGTCGAGTTCCTCGAGGATGCCACCGGTTCGCTGCCCTATGCCAACGAAGCGGGGCGAGCCAGTGCCGAGGAAATCCATCGGGTGTTCAGCGTGGTGTTCCATACCCGCTTCGCCGCCGTGGCCAGCACCGCGCAATGGCTGTCGGCGGTGGAGCAGGGCGTGGCCCTGTCGCGCTCTTCGATCCCGGCCTCCAACCAACAGGCACTGCAGCAATCATGACAGTCATCCGCAGTCGAGATTTTACCGGTGCCCGTCCCTGGGCGGCACTGGACATTGCCAGCATGAACGGCATCAGTACCCGCCTGCACTGGACCGACCAGCCCTACATCTGGCACGTCAACGACGGGCAGGAAGTATTCGTGGTGCTGGATGGTCAGGTGTGCATGCGTTATCGCCAGGACGGTGTTGAACAGGTCATGATGCTGGAGGCCGGCGATATCTTCTACGCGGGTATCGGCTGCGAGCATCTGGCCGAGCCGCAAGGCCCGGCGCGGGTGCTGGTGATCGAGAGTGAGGGCAGTATCTGAGGTATATCTTTAAAATAGATAAGTTATAGAGAAAATACCCGTTATATAGATATTCGATACGGTTCTATGATGGCTGCAACCTCACCTGAGGACAGGAGCCAATCATGCAAGCCTGCACCAACAGCATCAAACCCGGACTGCGGCCATTGAGCCATTTGCAGCATCCACTCGAAGCCATTCGCCAGTTCACCCCCAACTGGTTCGCCGCAACCATGGGCACCGGTGTCCTGGCCCTGGCCCTGGCGCAACTGCCTGTCGCGGTGCCAGGCCTGCGTACCGTGGCGGAGGGCCTGTGGCTGTTCAACATCCTGCTGTTCAGCGTGTTCAGCCTCCTCTATGGCGCACGCTGGGTGTTGTTCTTCGATGAGGCGCGGCGGATCTTCGGTCACTCCACTGTTTCGATGTTCTTCGGCACCATTCCCATGGGGCTGGCCACCATCATCAACGGTTTCCTGTTGTTCGGCATACCGCACTGGGGCGACAACGCGGTACGCATCGCCGAGACGTTGTGGTGGGTCGATGTGGCGATGTCGCTGGCCTGCGGGGTGCTGATTCCCTACATGATGTTCACGCGCCAGGAACACAGCATCGACCAGATGACCGCGGTCTGGCTGCTGCCGGTGGTCGCGGCGGAAGTGGCGGCGGCCAGCGGTGCGTTGCTGGCGCCGCATCTGGCTGACCAGGCCATGCCGTTCAGGGTGCTGATCACCAGCTATGTGCTCTGGGCTTTCTCGGTGCCCGTGGCGTTCAGCATCCTGGCGATCCTGCTGTTGCGCATGGCGTTGCACAAGCTGCCCCATGAGAACATGGCGGCGTCGAGTTGGTTGGCCCTGGGGCCGATCGGTACGGGTGCATTGGGCATGTTGTTGCTGGGTGCGGACTCGCCAGCGGTGTTCGCCGCCAACGGGCTGCCGGGTATCGGCGAGATCGCCAATGGCCTGGGGCTGGTTGCCGGGATCATCCTCTGGGGCTTCGGCCTGTGGTGGATGCTGATGGCGGTGCTGATCACCCTGCGCTACCTGCGCAGCGGCATTCCGTTCAATCTCGGCTGGTGGGGATTCACCTTCCCCCTGGGTGTCTATTCCCTGACCACGCTAAAACTGGGCAGCGTTCTGCACCTGGGCTTTTTCAACGGTTTTGGCCTGGTGCTGGTTGGCTTGCTGGCGGTGTTGTGGCTGATCGTCGGGGCTCGCACACTGCGTGGCGCTTATAAAGGCGAGTTGTTCGTTTCACCCTGCATTGCAGGAATCGCGAAATAAATCTTCAGGATTAGGTAATGTTGTGGCCTGGAGCGGTGATCCGCACTCCAATAAGAAAGCCGCTCTCGGCGCCACTCAGGACCATGGAAGATGAGTCACCCCTCGCAGTTCAGTCTGTTGCGTACACGGCGTTTCCTGCCGTTCTTCGTGACCCAGTCGCTTGGTGCGTTCAACGACAACGTGTTCAAGCAGTCGCTGATTCTCGCCATCCTCTACAAACTGAGCATCGACGGTGAGCGTGGCATCTGGGTCAACCTCTGCGCCTTGCTGTTCATCCTGCCGTTCTTCCTGTTCTCGGCCCTGGCCGGGCAATTTGGCGAGAAGTTCGCCAAGGATTCGCTGATCCGCGTGATCAAGCTCGCGGAGATCGCCATCATGGCAATCGGCGCGGTGGGATTCATGTTCGATCACCTGTCGTTGATGCTGCTGACGCTGTTCGCCATGGGCACCCACTCGGCACTGTTCGGGCCGGTGAAGTATTCGATCCTGCCCCAGGCATTGCGCGAGGACGAGCTGGTCGGCGGTAATGGCCTGGTGGAAATGGGCACGTTCCTGGCGATCCTCGCCGGGACCATCAGCGCCGGGGTCATGATGTCTTCGGCACATTACGCGACCATTGTTTCCGCAGCCATCGTGTTGGTGGCGGTGCTTGGCTATCTGGCCAGTCGCGGCATTCCGCGGGCGGCTGCATCCAGCCCGGAACTGCGCCTGGACTGGAATATTTTCAGCCAGTCCTGGGCCACCCTTCGCCTGGGGCTGGGCCAGACCCCGGCGGTTTCCCGCTCGATCGTCGGCAACTCGTGGTTCTGGTTCGTCGGGGCGATCTACCTGACGCAGATTCCCGCCTATGCCAAGGAGTGGATGTACGGCGACGAAAGCGTGGTGACGCTGATTCTCACCGTGTTCTCGGTGGGCATCGCCGCTGGCTCCATGCTCTGCGAGCGCCTGTCCGGGCGCAAGGTGGAGATCGGCCTGGTACCGTTCGGCTCGTTCGGCCTGACCCTGTTCGGGCTGCTGCTGTGGTGGCATTCGGGCAATCTGCCGCAGAACGTCCAGGCCAATGATTGGTTGGCGTTGCTGCACTTCAGTCAAGCCTGGTGGGTACTGCTCGACATCCTCGGGCTGGGCGTATTCGGCGGTTTCTACATCGTGCCGCTGTATGCGCTGATCCAGTCGCGTACCGCGGAAAACGAGCGGGCCCGGGTGATTGCCGCGAACAACATTCTCAATGCGCTGTTCATGGTGGTTTCGGCGATTGCCTCGATTTTGCTGCTGAGCGTGGCAAAACTGTCGATTCCGGAGTTGTTCCTGGTGGTGTCGCTGATGAACATCGCGGTCAACACCTACATCTTCAAGATTGTCCCCGAGTTCAGCATGCGCTTCATGATCTGGCTGCTCAGCCATTCCATGTACAGGGTCGAACATCGCAACCTCGAACTGATCCCCGATGAGGGACCGGCGCTGCTGGTGTGCAACCACGTTTCGTTCGTCGATGCGTTGCTGATCGGTGGCGCGGTACGGCGGCCGATCCGTTTCGTCATGTATTACAAGATCTACCGGCTGCCGGTCCTCAACTTCATTTTCCGTACCGCTGGCGCCATTCCGATTGCCGGGCGGGGCGAGGACCCGGAAATCTACGAGCAGGCCTTCAGGAGAATCGCCGAGTACCTCAAGGAGGGCGAGCTGGTGTGTATCTTCCCCGAAGGCAAGTTGACCAGCGATGGCGAGATCAACGAGTTCAAGGGCGGCACGATGCGCATACTCGAGGAAACACCGGTGCCGGTGATCCCGTTGGCACTGCAGGGCTTGTGGGGCAGTTTCTTCAGTCGTGATCCCGGCAAGGGTTTCCTGCGGCGTCTGTGGTCGCGGGTGACGTTGGTAGCCGGGCCAGCGGTGGCGGCCGAGGGGGCGCTGCCGTCGAAGCTGCGTGAACAGGTGTTGGAACTGCGCGGGATGGTCCGCCGCTAGGCTGCATCTCCTGCGTCTGGATAGGTGGGAGCCCGTGAGCGGATTCCCACCTGCGCAACTCAGGAGGCCGAGACCTTCAGGCCGATCAACCCGGCGATGATCAGGGCCACGCTCGCCAGCCGCACCAGCGCCATCGACTCGCCGAACAGGATGATCCCGGCGATCACCGTGCCCACCGCACCGACTCCGGTCCACACCGCATAAGCGGTGCCCAGCGGCAGTTCCTTCACGGCGAGGCCGAGCAGGCCAAGGCTGATAACCATGGCGCCAACGGTGAGTACGGTGGGGAGTGGACGGCTGAAGCCATCGGTGTATTTCAGGCCAACGGCCCAGCCGACTTCAAACAGGCCGGCGCAGAACAGAATGATCCAGGACATGTGAACCTCCATCGATTGATGGGGCCGTCCCCGGATTGAATAGCTCGAGTGAGCCGCAGGGTCGTCCCTGCCTTGCGCATTTTATTGCACATTATTCATCCGGGGAGCAAGTCTCTCTCAATCGGCTGCTTGCCGTTCCTGTCCGTCGGTCATCCGGCGGAACCAGGTTGAAAGCAGGGCGCCGGAAATGTTGTGCCAGACGCTGAACAGCGCGCTCGGCACTGCCGCCAGTGGCGAGAAATGCGCACTGGCCAGTGCTGCACCCAAGCCGGAGTTCTGCATGCCGACTTCCAGGGCCAGCGATTTGCGCTGGGCCAGCGGCAGTTTGAACAGGCGACCGGTGAAGTAGCCCAGCAGATAGCCGAAGCTGTTGTGCAGCATCACCACGGCCATGATCAGCAGGCCCGATTCGGCGATCTTCGCCTGGCTGGCGGCGACCACCGCCGCGACGATGATCACGATGCTCACCACCGATACCAGCGGCAGCACATCGACCGCGTGGCGTACCCGTTCACCCAACAGGCGCTGGGCAATCACGCCGAGCACGATCGGCAGCAGCACCACCTGCAAGATCGACCAGAACAATTCCATGAACGAGACCGGCAACCAGGCCGAGGCCAGCAGCCAGATCAGTGCGGGGGTCAGCAACGGGGCGAGCAGGGTGGTGACGGCGGCGATGGCCACCGACAGCGCCAGGTCGCCGCGGGCCAGCCAGGTCATTACGTTGGAGGCGGTGCCGCTCGGGCAGCAGCCGACCAGAATCACTCCGACGGCGATTTCTGGTGGCAGGTGGAAAATCCGGCAGAGCAGCCAGGCCACACCAGGCATGATGATGAAGTGGGCGACCACGCCCAGGGCCACGCGCCAGGGATGGCGTGCGACTTCGGCGAAGTCTTCGAGTTTGAGCGTCAGTCCCATGCCGAACATCACCAGGCCGAGCAATGGCACGATGGCGACTTTCAGGCTGAGGAACCAGCCAGGCTGCAGGAACGCCAGCACAGCGAAAATCAGGACCCAGTAGGCGAAGGTGTTACCGACAAAACGACTCAGGGCCGCCAGTGCACGCATGGTGTTTTCCTTGTTATGTGCGGTGTCGGGCCAGACAAGCGCCTATCTGTAGGAGCCTGGCTTGTGAGCGAAGCTCTTTATCGGCCTCATGGCCTCTTCGCCGGTAAGCCGGGCTCCTGCTGGGCAATGTCTGGCTCGGGTTATCAGATACCCTGCGGGATCTCTTCGCCGCCCAGGGCCTCGAACAGTTCCGGCAGGAACTCGCCGAAGGTCAGCATCATCAGGGTGAAGCTGGCATCCAGTTGGCCCAGGGCCTCGTCTCCACCGTCCTGTTCGGCCTGGTCCTGCAGCAGGTCCTCGAACTTCAGGCGCTTGACCACCATCTTGTCATCGAGCACGAAGGACAACTTGTCCTGCCAAGCCAGGGCCAGTTGGGTCACCATCTTGCCGGTACTCAGGTGCAGCTGGATTTCATCGCCGGTCAGGTCCTGGCGCTTGCAGCGGACGATGCCGCCATCTTCCTGGGTGTCGCGCAGCTCGCATTCGTCGAGCACATAGAAGTTCTCGGCGGCCTTGAGGGTCTTGACCCAGTCGGTCATCACGGCAGTCGGCGCGATCTTCACGGTCAGCGGGCGAACCGGCAGGGTGCCGAGTACTTCACGCAGGGTCGACAGCAGGTCTTCGGCACGTTTCGGGCTGGCCGAGTTGACCAGGATCAGGCCCTGTTTCGGTGCGATTGCCGCGAAGGTTGCCGAACGACGGATAAAGGCGCGTGGCAGGAAGGCCTGGATGATTTCATCCTTGAGCTGGTCGCGCTCCTTCTTATAGACCTTGCGCATCTGTTCGGCTTCGATCTCCTCGACCTTTTCCTTCAGTGCGTCACGCACCACGCTGCCAGGCAGGATGCGTTCTTCCTTACGGGCCGAAACCAGCAGGAAATCGCCGCTGACATGCACCAGCGGTGCGTCTTCGCCCTTGCCGAACGGCGCGACGAAGCCATAGGTGGTCAACTCCTGGCTTGCGCAGGGGCGGGCCGGTTTGGTCGCCAGCGCGGCCTCCAGGGCCTCGGCGTCAAAAGGCAGATCCTGGGTCAGGCGGTAGATCAGCAGGTTCTTGAACCACATGGGGCGAATCTCTCCTTTATACAAAGGAGGGCATTATTGTCTTCGTGGCTCGATAGGCCAACCCTCTGCTAAGTCTTTGGAAGGCCTGAAAAAAATATTGAAGAAAGTGCTTGCCAGAGTGGGTGCTGCTCCGTAGAATGCGCGCCACACCGAAGCGAAGGGTGATTAGCTCAGCCGGGAGAGCATCTGCCTTACAAGCAGAGGGTCGGCGGTTCGATCCCGTCATCACCCACCATTCGATATCAGTGTTTAGCGCAGCGGTAGTTCAGTCGGTTAGAATACCGGCCTGTCACGCCGGGGGTCGCGGGTTCGAGTCCCGTCCGCTGCGCCATATTCGATGTTCTGGACCACTGAACGCCAGAGCATCACGGAAAGCCCGCCTAGTGCGGGCTTTTTGCTGTCTGGTGTATGGGAAAATCCACGGTTTAAAATTTTTTTATTTAAATCAGTGCTTTATGGATTTTTTGTGGCATAATGCGCACACACCGGAAGCGAAGGGTGATTAGCTCAGCCGGGAGAGCATCTGCCTTACAAGCAGAGGGTCGGCGGTTCGATCCCGTCATCACCCACCATTCGTTTCAGTGTTTAGCGCAGCGGTAGTTCAGTCGGTTAGAATACCGGCCTGTCACGCCGGGGGTCGCGGGTTCGAGTCCCGTCCGCTGCGCCATATTCGATGTCTTGGACCACTGAACGCCACGACATCACGGAAAGCCCGCCTAGTGCGGGCTTTTTTCGTCTGCGGTTCTTGTGGCGCCTCTTCGCGGACAAATCCCGCTCCCACAAGGTATCGTGAGCCCCCCTGTGGCGAGCGGGCTTGCCCGCGCTCGACGGCGAAGCCGTCGCAAAACCGGCGCTGGGATCTGCCTGATGCATCGCAATCCCTGATTTTAGGGCTGCTTTGCAGCCCAGCGCAGCACGCCCGCCACAAGGGACGTGCGGCTGCTCTCATCGCTCGGCGTTGCGGCTATGCCGGTAATCGCTGACCGCGTCATACACCGCCTTGCGCAGGCGGTTGATCCCGCCGATGGGGCGATGTGCCTCCAGCCCGTGCCATGGGCTGAACGACTGATTGTCACAGGCGATGTTCTGTTCCAGCGTGTCGAAGTCCTGGGCCGGAATCCGGATATGCGCCACGGTCTCGAACGGCGCGTCGCTTTCCTTCCACTCGATACTGGTGTCTTCGATCGGCATGTAGCGGTTGGCGTTCTGGCGCTGGATCTGCAGCACGAAACACGCTGGTACCCGGTCTGTGGATAGCTGCTGGATCAGGGCACTGCGCAAGAAGTTCGGCAGGTCCTCGTTCTGCTGGGGCAGTTCGTAGCCTGGGCAGCTCTGCGGGTCGGGTGCGACCCGGAACTTGGCGTTGGCACTGCCGAACTTGTAGGGCGATACGGAAAAGTAGGTTGTCTGCGTCGGTGTTTTCGGTGCCGGCGCCAAGGTTGCCAAGGCAATGAACAGATGGCGGATCTGCCAGGTGCCCGGATTCCAGCTCGGGAAGAACGCCAGCACTTTCTTGCCGTCGGCCTGGGCGCCGATGTTCTGCTGGTATTCGGCGACGTCGCTGACGAAGAAGTTCGGGTGGCTGAACATCACGAAATCCTGTTCATGACGCCCTTGTTGCCCGGCCAGGAGTTGCTTGCCCGGCACATCCAGCAGCTTGATCGCCATGCCGCGGGCATCGCGGATGCTGTCGAACTGCGGGTAGGCGTTGCCATTGGATAGCCGGATCAGTGCCTGCCAGGTCTTGCCCGGTTCGGCGAACACGCCTTGGCGCAGGTCGCTGCCCAGGCCGTCGAGTACCTGAACCTCAGCGTTCACGCAGCCATGGGCCTTGGCGTGGGCATCGCGCAGATAGCGGGTGCCCTCGCGGTGCTGGTCGACGATGCGCACGGCGGTCTGGATGATGTCCTGGGTCCTGGCGGCTTCATCGCTGGGTACCTGTTCTACCGTCGGCACCGGCCCACTGTGGCGCCAGGCGTACCAACCGGTGGCCAGGGCCCAGCCCAGCAGGCCAAGGCCGGCCAGGAGCAGCAGGCTCTTGCCAAGAAAGGCGCCGAGGCGCAGCCAGAGTCGCTTCAGCATGGGAACATCCTTTCAATCTCATTGTTATGTCGTGGGGTCATGGCAGCTGTTGCTCCAGCGGGCCACCCAACACTTTCAGGTATTCGAGCAGGGCCCAGCGTTCCTCGGGCTGCAGCAGGCGACCGATCACACCATTGCCACGCTTGCCGGCGCGGAATTCGTGACCACTGTTGTGGTTGCCGCTGATCCGGGTATCGAACAGGAAGCCATTCTCGAAGGCTTTCTGGCGATAACCCAGATGGCGTGGATCGTATTCGAAGCTACCTCGATAGAAGGTGGTGGAGCGCTCGTCCTGTGGCGACAGCAGTTGATAGAGGCTCGGCACCGAGCCGTTATGCAGGTATGGCGGCGTGGCCCACACGCCTGCCAATGGCCGGGCCTTGTAGGCCCGTTGTTCGAGCACGCCGATGGGCAGGCCGAACCCATCGAGCTGTGGGCGTTCGGTGGGCGTCACGCCAGCGTCGCGGTAGGCTCGCTCTTCCACGAATGCGGTGACATAGGCCAGGCCCTTGGCCACTGACAGTTGGCTCAGGTCCAGCGGCTGGTCGGTCTTGGGGTGCAGTTCCACCGGCAGCTTGGCCAGTTCCGCCGGGTCCCATTGCAGCGCGCTGAGGTCGTAGCGGTGGTCGGCGATGTTGTTTGCTGTATTGGGATCGGTTCCGATAGCCGCCAGGGGGATGCTGGTGAGGTGTTGCACCGGCCGACCGTTCTCCTCGGTCACCGAGGGTGCGTGACAGCTGGCGCAGTTCTCGGCAAACAGTGCACGGCCCTGGGCGGCACGGGTCAGGTCGACCTTGCCGAACAGCGCTTCTGGCCAGGTCGGTGGCTTGAGGCGCTGCAGGGTTTCCTCGATCTTGTGCAGGTCACGTACCCGCACGCTGGAGGCGTAGCGCTCATCGCCACGCAGCGGTTGGCCGTTGGCGTCGAAGAAGTTCAGTGTGGCGCCGACCCCCAGGGCTTCACCGATATTGCGCGCCATCGGCTGCTGGGCCGAGGCGGTCCATTGGACCCAGTCGAATGTCCAGATGTCCCACAGCTGCGGATAGTCCACGGGGGCGTTGGCGACGCGGTAGTTTTTATCGGAGATGGCATCGCCAAAGCTGGCGTTGGCGATCCGGCCGAAAGCGTCGGTCCGCCCCGGGCCCTCGAGGGTCGGATAGAGGCCACGATGGGTATCGTTCCAGGCCACATGAAGGAAGGTATCGAGGGATTGTTTCACCGCAACCCTCAGCTCGGCGTGGCGCGCTTCATAGTTGTTGCCCAGCACCTTGCGGGCGAAGCGCTCGAACTTCCAGGGGTTGTAGTAGGTGGCGGCGAGGCTGGCGACCAGCGCCTGGCCAAAGCTGCCGCCACGCACCGTCGGTACGCTGGATGGCAGCACATGCTGCGCCGAGCCACCATCGATCCGCAGGGCCTGGCCCTTGTAGCGCAGTTCGCCGGTGTGGCAGGCGGCGCAAGTGATATCCAGATACTGTTCGTCGCTGCCGGCGTTCTGATGGCGGGTGAAACCGACCGGCAGGTTGCCGGGGTTGTCCGCCGTGGCCTGCTGCCGGGGATCGACCAGGAAACCGAAGCGCCCCAGGTATTCCGGTGCCGCAAAGCGTTGTTCGGAGAAGGGCAGTTCCAGGGCGGTGAACCACTCATAGCGCAATCCTTTTACCTGGGTGCCTTGGGGCGTGTAGTAGAAGGTCTGGCGGTCGGCCTGGCTCCATTGCTCCAGGTAGTGCACCTGTTCCGCTGGTACGTATGCCGGCAGTTTCGGATTGGCGGTGTAGTACAAGATCACCGCAAGGCCTAGGCCAAGCAGCAATATCAGGGCTAGTAACACACGGTAAAAAATGCGCAAGATAACGATCCTTGTCGAGTTGTGATGCACTTATGCCTGAGCTGCTGCCGGGCATCAAGTGGCCGTGATGGCCGCCAATACTGGCCCTCTGTGCAAAGTGGCGGCCCTGCTGGACGTAAACAGAATGTCAGGGCTATGTAAAATGCTTTGCCGGCATGAACTTATCGGTTGTTTTTGGCTCTGATCCCGGTAGCCATTGGTCGCGGCCGCCTGATAAGCTCGCGACTTTATTCGATTGCCCTTATAGGCGCATGAACAAGGAAATAGCATGAAACAGCATCGGTTGGCGGCGGCGGTGGCCCTGGTTAGCCTGGTACTCGCGGGCTGCGATTCGCACTCCAGCGTAGAGCTGAAAACCCCGGCGCAAAAAGCTTCCTACGGTATCGGTCTGAACATGGGCAAGAGCCTGGCCCAGGAAGGCATGGATGACCTGGATTCCAAGGCCGTGGCCCAGGGCATCGAAGATGCCATCGGCAAGAAAGAGCAGAAGCTCAAGGATGAAGAGCTGGTCGAGGCTTTCGCCGCGCTGCAGAAGCGTGCCGAAGAGCGCATGGCCAAGCTGAGCGAAGAGTCGGCAGCGGCCGGCAAGAAATTCCTCGAGGAGAACGGCAAGAAGCCTGGCGTCGTGACCACCGCTTCCGGCCTGCAGTATGAAGTCGTCAAGAAAGCCGACGGCCCGCAGCCCAAGCCTACCGACGTAGTGACCGTTCACTACACCGGCAAATTGACCAACGGCACCACCTTCGACAGCTCCGTGGATCGCGGCAGCCCGATCGACCTGCCAGTGAGCGGCGTGATTCCAGGTTGGGTCGAAGGCCTGCAACTGATGCACGTTGGTGAGAAGTACAAGCTGTACATCCCATCCGACCTGGCCTACGGTGCGCAGAGCCCGAGCCCGGCGATCCCGGCCAACTCGGTTCTGGTCTTCGACCTGGAACTGCTGGCGATCAAGGATCCGACCAAGGCTGACGATGCAGAGGCCCCTGCTGCCAAGCCTGCCGGCAAAACTGCCGAGAAAGCTGCCAAGTAATCCTCCGATTGCTTGCCCCAACGCCCCGCCCTGCGGGGCGTTGTCGTTTCCGGGGCATGATTGGTTGCAATAAACCGAACATACACTACCGATTGCAGTCTTAACATTGAGCTAATCGACCTATTCTTAGACTGTGGTCAAGTCAATGAAATTATGGGTTTTTTTAGTGAGTAAAAAACGCCCGATCTGAGTCGGGCCCTTGTGCTACGGGGCTTTCAGCTGTGAAATGCTGCTCTGTTCACAAGGTTATCCACAATTTGTGTGGATAACATTGTGTGCACGATCGTTGGAGTGATGATGAAGGCACCCTGGAATTTTGCCCGTTTCCTGCCCCTGGCCCAGCGTCTGCTGGTTCGCGGGCGGCTGCCCACTTTACTGTTCGCCGTGGCGAGCAAGAGTGCCCGTGAAGGTGGGCGACTCGGCAAGCTCAAGGAGGACCTGAGGCTGCTGCAGTCCCTCGGCCTGGCCTACTGGCGTGGTGAGTACCGGGCGGTAAGCGCCAAGTCGATGGTCATCGTCGTCGCGGGCCTGATGTATTTCCTCAGCCCGATCGATGCGATTCCGGATTTCATCCCGATGTTCGGCATGCTCGACGACATCGCGGTCCTGGCCTGGGTGATGAATACCCTGGATCAGGAGTTGAACGCATTCCGGGCCTGGCGTGAACGCCAGGTGCCGGAACACCTGGTGGTTGTCGAGCGTCTGCCGGACACTGCGCAGCAGTTGCAGCTCGAACGCGACGATAAAAATTGACCCAAGTCCCCCTGTTCGAAGATCAAGCACACTAGCGACCCTGGCGGCTGTTAATATGACGCTACTAGGAAAGCGCTGACTCGCTATGTGTAATCGTCCTACGGGGTGTAGTAATGGATCTTCAAATAATTACACGCGACGGTGAACCGGAATATGCGGTTCTGCCTTGGGCTCAGTATCAGGATCTGCTCAAGGCTGCCGGTTTGCGCAGCCAACAACCCCCGCCAACGTCCCCTGAAACGCCTGTGCAGCCGGTCGCCGAGCTGCCGGGCTTCGATCAGTTGCGCACGCTGCGCGAAGCCAAGGGGCTGGCGATCGAGGCTTTGGCTCGGACTGTCGGTATCAGCCCGTCGTACCTGGGGCTGATCGAGAGCGGTGAGCGCCAGCCGGATGCCGCGATTCGCCGCAGCCTGGCCTGGGAGCTGGGTGTCGCCGGGTGGAGGGATGCATCGTGAGCGTGCGCATCAGTCGTCAGCATTGGGATGGCTTGCTGGGGGAGCTCGACCAGGCGCGCCGCCAGCGGCATCTGCTGACCTATCGAGCGTTGCTCGAGCGTCTGCAGTTGCCCAGCCCGGCCATGCAGACCCTGACGGCAGCGCTGGAACACCTGGCGGCCCTCGATGCCAGGGCCGAGCAGCCGCTGCGTAGCTCACTGGTGATCAGTCAAGGCGCCAGTCGCCTGCCGCGAACCGGCTTCTTCGAGTGTGTCGAGCGCCTGGGGCGCTTTTCCGGCCCGTCCGATGGGGTGGCGGCAGCCTCCTGGCATGCTTCGGAAGTGGTGCGGGTGTTCGAGTACGACTATCCCGAGTCGGCCGAGGCCTGAGGTCGCGGCCGGGTATCAGGCGCTGTCATCCAGCGACGTGATCTCGCTGCTGTCGATGACGTGGATGCTGTAGCCCGGCACGTTTTTGGCGTGGTGCTTGGCCTGTGAAGCCAGCTCTGCCAGCTGACTGGCATCCAGCAGCCCGCAGGATTGCGGTTTCAGGTGCACCGCGCCGATGGACAGGGACAGCAGTGGAAACTCCTGGCGCAGACCCTGGCGGTTCGAGGCGATGAAACAGCCAGCTTCCAGGTGCTCGGCCCGGTAGAAGCGACGGCACTGGTTCTGGAAGTCATCGACCAGATGATCCAGGCGTTTCTGCCAGTCGTCCGAGCCCAGCACCAGCAGGAAATCATCGCCGCCGATATGCCCGACGAAGTCGCGGCTCGGGTCGACCCGCTCGTTCAGGCACTGTGCCAGGCACAGCAACACTTCATCACCACGGCCATAGCCGTAGATATCGTTGAAGGGCTTGAAACTGTCGATATCCACGTAGCAGATCATCGCTTCGCGTTGCTGCTGGAGCAGGCGCGCCAAGCATTGCTGGATCGGCACGTTGCCGGGCAGCAGGGTCAGCGGGTTGGCGTAGCGGGCCTGCTGGATCTTCAGTTCGGTGATCAGTTTCAGCACATCGATCACCCGCCCCAGACCCAGGTAGCAGCCATTGTGGGTGATGATGAAATCTTCCTCGATGCGTTGCCGGGCGCGGCTGGTCAGCAGCCGGCTGACCTGTTGCAGCGACTGGCTCGACTCGACCGCCAGGAAGTCATCGCTCATCAATCGGCTGATTGGCTTGCGGGCGAACAGGTCGGTGGCGAACGGTTTGAGCAGCGCATCCGACAGGGAATGCCGGTGGACAATGCCGCAGGGCCGATTCTGCTCGTCCAGTACTGCCAGGGAGTTGAGGTTGGCCTGACGGCGGAAGGCCTCCAGCACGGCGGCCGTGGCGGTGTTCTGAGTCACTGCCGGTTGCTCGTTGAGCAGGGCGCTGAGGTCGCTGCCGTCCTCGCTCAAGGTAATGGAGGTGTTTTCCAGCTTGGGCAACAGGGCGTGGGCATCCTGTGGCGGGTGTTCCTGTGGTCGGCAGAGCAGGTAGCCCTGGACCAGGTCGACGCCCATTTCAGTCAGCACCGCCAGCTCTTCCGGCAACTCGATGCCCTCGGCAATCACCTGGGCACGCGAGGCCTTGGCGATTTGCAGGATGGAACCGACGAACTCACGCTTGAGGCCGTCCTGATGGATTCCGTCGATGAAGTGCCGGTCGATCTTGACGTAGTCCGGGCGCAGTTCCGACCAGAGGCGCAGGCTGGAGTAGCCGGCCCCCAGATCGTCCAGGGCGATCGAGAAGCCCATGTCGCGGTAGTGATGCAGGGCGTTCTGCAGCAGCTGGAAGTCGTCGGTGGGGGTTTGCTCGGTCAGTTCGATGACCACGTTGCTGGGGTCGATGCCGAAGTCCTGCAACCATTGCAGGGTGCGCCCCGGTGGGTGGCTCGGCTCCAGCAGGGATTCTGGGGAGACGTTGAGGAACAGCTTGCCAGGGAGTTTCTGCTCGCTGAAACGACGGCAGGCACTCAGGCGACAGGCCATCTCCAGCTCGCTCAGGCGCCCGGCCTGGCGGGCCACGGCGAACAGGCTGATGGGCGAGTGCAGCGGGCTGTTGGAGGGCCCGCGACTGAGCGCCTCATAACCGACGATGCGCCGCTCGGACAGCGAAATGATCGGTTGGAACAGGCTGTGCAGACCATTCTGAGCCAGGATTGAACTCAAGGCGTTCAGCTGTTCGGTCATGGTCATGGCAGTCTCTGTCGAAAAAAAAGGACCGGAGGCGGCTCCCGGTCCGGGAGGCGCCTCCAGTCCTTTATTTCACGACAGAATGATGACTGTTTGATGACGCTCCGAAGAGCAATCACATTAAATTGCTATCACCCGTTAGTGCTTGGCCACCGCCGTATTCAGACGCAAGTAATCGAGCAGGATGCGCCCGGTTTCACTCAGGTAGGCGTCGTCTTCCGGCTTGGTTTTCTTGTCTGGATCAGGCGGCAGGGCGTCCTCGTCCTCTTTCTTGAGTTCCTTGAGCGCATCTTCGCCCTTGGCCTTGCGGCGGGCGTTTTCCATGGCCAGTTGCTTGGCATCGATATCGGCGCGCTGGGCGCGACGCTCGGCCTCGTTCAGGCTGACGGTCTTTTCCTTCAACAGCTTCTCGGCCAGGGCCAGCTTGTCGCGGATGAAGATGAACTCCGCATCCTTCGCCGCACGGGCTTCGTGGTCAGCCTTGAGCTGGGCCAGGAACGGCTTGAACGGGTCTACCGCCGGCTTGATCGAAGGACGGATGGTGTCCCACGGCATGGCTTCCGGCAGTGCGCTCTCGCCGATTTCCTTGGTGTCGATGATCGACGGGAAGTCCACGTCCGGCAGTACGCCCTGGTGCTGGGTGCTCTGTCCGGAAACCCGGTAGAACTTGGCCAGGGTCAGTTTCAGCTCGCCATGGTTGAGTGGCTGGATGGTCTGCACGGTGCCCTTGCCGAAGGTCTGGCCACCGATGATCAGCGCACGATGGTAGTCCTGCATGGCACCGGCGAAGATCTCCGAGGCCGAGGCCGACAGGCGGTTGACCAGCAGCGCCATCGGGCCCTTGTAGAAGGCGCCAGGGTTCTCGTCCTCGAGCACGTCGACCTTGCCGTCGGCGTTACGCACCAGCACGGTGGGGCCCTTGTCGATGAACAGGCTGGTCAGCTCGGTGGCTTCCTGCAGGGAGCCGCCGCCGTTGTTGCGCAAGTCGATGACCACGCCGTCGACGCCTTCCTTCTGCAACTCGCCCAGCAGTTTCTTGACGTCGCGGGTAGTGCTCTTGTAGTTCGGGTCGCCAGCACGGAACGCCTTGAAGTCCAGGTAGAAGGCCGGGATGTCGATCACCCCGAGCTTGTAGTCCTTGCCGTCCTGTTTCAGGTGCAGGATCGACTTGCTCGCGGCCTGGTCTTCCAGTTTCACCGCTTCGCGGGTGATGGAAACGATCTTGCTGGTCTGGTCGTTCGGTGCGTTGCTCGCCGGGATGACTTCCAGGCGGACCACCGAGCCCTTCGGACCACGGATCAGCTTGACCACTTCGTCCAGGCGCCAGCCGACCACGTCGACCATTTCCTTGTCGCCCTGGGCGACGCCGATGATCTTGTCGGACGGGGCAACCTGCTTGGTCTTGTCGGCCGGGCCCGATGGCACCAGTCGGACCACCTTGACCTGATCGTTGTCGCTTTGCAGCACGGCGCCGATGCCCTCGAGGGACAGGCTCATGTTGATGTCGAAGTTTTCCGCGCTATCAGGAGACAGATAGTTGGTGTGCGGGTCGTAGGACATCGCAAAGGTGTTGATGTAGGCCTGGAAGATATCCTCGGCCCGGGTCTGGTCCAGGCGGGCCAGCTGGTTCTTGTAGCGCTTGACCAGCAGTTCCTGGATCGCCTTGGGATCCTTGCCGGCGATCTTCAGGCGCAGCACTTCGTCCTTGACGCGTTTGCGCCACAGGTCGTCAAGTTCGGCGGTGCTCTTGAGCCACGGAGCATCCTTGCGGTCGATCAGCAGGGTCTCGTGGGTGTTGAAGTCGATCTTGTCGACGCCCTTGTTCAGCTCGGCCAGAGCGAAGTCCAGACGGCCCTTGACCCGATCCAGGTAGCGCTTGTAGATGGTGAAGCCGGCATTCAGGTCGCCGCTCTTGAGGAAGTCGCCGAACTGGCTTTTCCACTTGTCGAATTCGGCGAGGTCACTGGCCAGAAAATAGCTGCGCGACGGGTCGAGCAACTTGATGTAGCTGTCGTAGATGATCACCGAGCGCGCGGCGTCGAGCGGTGGCTTGCTGTAGTGGTGGCGCTTGAGCAACTCGACGACGTTCAGGCTGGCAATCACCTCGTCACGGTCGGGCTGAAGATTGTCCCAGCTGTTGGCTGCGAACGTGTTGCCCGAGAACGTGGAAACGCCAAGGCCGATGAAAAGGGCAAGTGCAGTGCCGGGGAACAAATGCTTCATGCTGAGTCGACGCGGGGACAATTGATCACGCATATTAGGCCGTCTTTAAAGTCGCCGGTTCCGTGGGACTACGTGTCAAAACCGCGGTTGTGGGTTTCGCACGGACCTCGGACCGGTCGCATAATGCAAGAAAGCCCGGTGCTACTGCTCCGGGCCCAGTCCAGACTCACTATGGAGGCACTGTGAAGGCATTGCAAGGCGTTGAAGGTCAAGTGGAGTGGCTCGAGGGACCGAATCCGGGCTGTGATGTGGGACAAGTGCGCATTCGCGTGGCGGCCGCAGGGCTCAATCGGGCCGACTTGTTGCAGAAGGCCGGGCTCTATCCGCCGCCGCCCGGAGCCAGCCAGGCGCTGGGCCTGGAGTGTTCCGGCGTGATCGTCGAAGTGGGCGCCGGCTCTGCCTGGCAGGTCGGTGATCGGGTCTGTGCGCTGCTGGCCGGTGGCGGGATGGCCGAGGAAGTGGTGGTCGATGGGCGACATGTGTTGCCGGTGCCGGAAGGCCTGAGCCTGGTCGAAGCGGCCGCGCTGCCTGAGGTCTACGCCACGGCGTGGTTGAATCTGTTCCAGCTGGCAGGGCTCAAGCCGGGCGAAAAGGTCCTGTTGCACGCTGGTGCCAGTGGTGTCGGTTCGGCGGCGATCCAGCTGTGCAAGGCCTTCGGCAACCCCTGCTGGGTCACTGTCGGTTCGGCGGATCGGCTGGCCTATTGCGAGGCGCTGGGAGCCCAGGGCGGGGCGATTCGCGGCGACGATATCGAGAGCCTGAACGACTTCGCGCCTTTCGATGTGATTCTCGATCCGGTGGGTGCAAGCTACGCGGCGCTCAACGTGAAACTTTTGTCAGCTGACGGGCGGTGGGTGCTGATCGGCCTGATGGGCGGGCGGGAAACCCAACTGGACCTGGCGAAGATCCTCGCCAAGCGCATCCAGTTGCTGGGCTCGACCTTGCGCAGCCGTGATGCGCAATTCAAGGCGGATCTGCTCAGCGACCTGAACCAGCATGTCTGGCCGCTGTTTGCCGATAAACGCCTCCGCCCGCAACTGGCCAAGGTGTTCCCGATCCGCGATGCCGAGCTGGCGTTCACTGAACTTGCCGGCAACCAGGTGGCCGGCAAGTTGGTGCTGGTGATCGACGAATCCCTGGCCTGAGCCTTTCGGGGCGCGGCTTCAGGCCTCAGGCGTGACCAGCAGCCCGGGGTTGCCCAATGGGTGGCTCTGGGCATCGAAGAAACGCAAGGTCATGTCACGGCCTGCGAACAGTTTCGCGAAGTGGCGCTTCTGGTGCTGGATGAAGGCCTTGCTGCGTGGATAGATCGAGATCGCCAGGGTCTCGACGCGGGCGTCGTGCACGGCCTGGACGATGTGCCGGTCCTGCTCGCCAAGGCTGTGGCCGAAAATGCACAGCGCGCCCTGGTGCTGGCCCAGTTGTCCGTAGCAGTACGACAGGTAGTCCGAGTTGCGGATCGCCTTGAGCTTGTCTTCGGCGCTGCCTTCGCTGACGAACAGCGGCACGTCGCCCAAGGCATTGACTGCGAAGCTGCCCAGCAGGGTACTTTCCGAAGACAGCAGCTTGCGTGTACTGCCATCAAGGTTCTTCACCAGGTGCAGGCCGCCGTGCAGGTACAGGACTCGCGTGCCCTGGGCCTGGGTATTGCCCAGGTCGAACGTCGCCTCGTCATTCCAGAACAGATCCTTGAACGACTGTGGCGCCTGCATGATCGCCCAGTAGTTGAGCAGGTCGTAATTGGTGGAATAGAGCGTGCGGTAGTTACCCAGTTCGGTGTTGATCAACGCCAAACTTTCGGGCTGCACCAGCTTCCAGGGAATGTGCACGGCGCGAACGGCGTGGATCAGTGCTTCCTTGATCGCGAAGTAGCGATTGCGTGGTGACGAGGAACTGATGGACAGGGCAGCGTTGACCTTGATGGCGCTCTTCAGCGCACTGAGCGCCTGCTCGAAGTTGCTGGTCTCGAGGGCCTTGAACACGGCCAGTTCGCTCAGCCCCAGCGGACGGTTTTTCGTGCGCTGGGCGTTTTCGAACAATGAGTCATAGGCAAAACCGGGCCACACCGCGAGGCTCGCCCCGTTGCCGAGCAACAGGCCGGTGAACGGGGTATCGGCACGCACGGCGTTCCAGTCTTCAAGTTCGGCGTCAAATTCCTGGAATTCCATAATCGCTATTCGTTGTCTCAAGGCAGAAGGTGGACAGGCGGCGACTTTATCACGACCCGGCGTTGAGCCAGATCAACAACCCTCGGGGGCAGGCGGTCGATGCTGTGGTCATCGCGGGGCAGGCAGCCCCGATCAACGCCGAGAGGATTCGCCATGAGCAGTACATTCTTCATCCCCGCCGTGAACATCATGGGCATCGATTGCCTGGACGAAGCGATGGATGCCATCCGCAATCATGGTTTTCGCAAAGCCTTGATCGTCACCGATAGCGGGTTGGCGAAGGCGGGCGTGGCGACGCGGATTGCCGATGCGCTGGCACTGCGTGACATCGATTCGCTGGTGTTCGACGGTGCCAAGCCCAACCCGAGCATCGCCAATGTCGAACAGGGCCTGGCTGCGCTAAAGGACGGCAAGTGTGATTTCGTGGTGTCGCTGGGCGGTGGCTCGCCCCATGATTGCGCCAAGGGGATCGCGCTGTGCGCCACCAACGGTGGGCACATCCGTGACTATGAGGGTGTCGATCGCTCGGCGAAACCACAGCTGCCGCTGGTAGCGATCAATACCACTGCAGGTACCGCCAGCGAAATGACCCGTTTCTGCATCATTACCGACGAGTCGCGACATGTGAAGATGGCTATCGTCGATCGCAATGTCACGCCGCTGCTGTCGGTCAACGATCCGGCGCTGATGGTCGCCATGCCCAAGGGCCTGACAGCGGCAACCGGCATGGACGCGCTGACCCATGCGATCGAGGCCTATGTCTCGACGGCAGCCTCGCCGATCACCGATGCCTGTGCGATCAAGGCCATCGAGCTGATCAGCGCCAACCTGCGGCTGGCGGTGCGTGACGGCAATGACCTGAAGTCGCGGGAAAACATGGCCTATGCGCAGTTCCTCGCGGGCATGGCGTTCAACAACGCCTCCCTGGGTTATGTGCATGCGATGGCGCACCAGTTGGGCGGTTTCTATGACCTGCCGCATGGCGTGTGTAACGCAGTGCTGTTGCCCCATGTGCAGACCTTCAACGCCTCGGTTTGTCCGCGCCGCCTGAGCGACGTGGCCAGGGCTCTGGGGACGGATGTCGCTGGGCTGAGCCCGGAGGAGGGCGCCCAGGCCGCTATCGCGGCGATTCGTTGCCTGGCCAGGGATGTGGAAATCCCCGCCGGCCTGCGTGAGCTGGGCGCCAAGTTGCCAGATATCCCGGTACTGGCGGCCAATGCCCTCAAGGATGCCTGCGGCCTGACCAATCCGCGTGTGGCGGACCAGCGGCAGATCGAGGAGATCTTCCGCAACGCGTTCTAGCCTCCAGCACCTGTTCGCGGGCAAACCTATTCTCACAGTTGACCGCCTGCGTCGAAGTTGCGCGGTTTCCTTGTGGGGGGGGGCGGGCCTGCCCGTGAAAGCCACCTAATGTCGTGCCCCGGCCAGCGCACCGGTGACTATGGTGGGGCCGAACTGCACCGTCACCACGCCAGCCACCAGCAGCAGCGCACCGACCAGTCGCACACCCTCGATCGGGCGCACGGCCAGTCCGAACAGGCCGAAGTGGTCCAGGACCAGCGACGCCAGCACCTGGCCGGCCAGCGCCAGGGCGACGAAGCCCCCGGCGCCCAGTCTTGGTACCAGCAAGACCGCCAGGGCCACGAAGCAGACCCCGAACACCCCTCCCAGCCAGACCCATGCCGGTGTCTTGGCGGCGAAGGCCAGGTCCGGCAAGGGCAGGCGCAGGGCAAGGATCACCGGCAGCAGCACTGTCAGGCTCACCAGCAGGGAAATCAGGGTGGCCCACAACGGATGGCCGAGGCTGCGCGCCAGGTTGGCGTTGATTGCACTCTGAAACGGTACCACCGCCCCGGCTATCGCAGCGAGGGACAGCAGGCCCATCCAACTCAAGGTATTCATGTTCGTTCTCCAACAGGCATCGCCAGAAGTGAGCGGTTATGTTCGAGACAGGATGCTAGGGTATTCGTCATGCAAATTTAAATTCGAAGAAAATATACGGAACATGCATGAGATGAATGATCTTCGCCGCGTCGATCTCAACCTGCTGGTGGTGCTCGATGCGTTGCTCGCCGAGCGGCATGTCACCCGCGCCGCAGAACGCCTGCACCTGAGCCAGCCGGCGGTCAGTCATGCCCTGGCCCGGCTGCGAGACCTGCTGGGTGATCCATTGCTGGTGCGGGTCGGTGGTACCCTGGTACCGACGGCCCGGGCGCTGGAGGTGGCCCAACCGCTGCACGATACCTTGGGAAGGGTGCAGGACCTGTTGGCACCGCCTGGGTTCGATCCCGCCTCGGCCATTCGCAGCTTTCGACTGGCCATGTCGGATTACGGCGCGGCAATGTTGCTGCCGGGCCTGGTACCGGTGTTGCGCAGCCAGGCGCCGGGTGTCGACCTGCAGATCACCCAGGCCAGTCGCGAGGGCATGCTGGAACTGTTGCTCAATGGCGATATCGATGCCGCAGCCGGGGTGTTTCCCGATCTGTCGCCGCAGTTGCGCAGCGTCCATCTGTTTCGCGAGCGCTATGCCTGCCTGGTGGATCGGGAAAGTCTGGCGGAGAAAGAGGATTTCGACCTTGCGGAATATCTGTCCCGGCCGCATGTCCTGCTGGAAATGCGTGGCAGCGGCACGGCAGAGATCGAACGGGCGCTGAGTGCGATTCATCAGCGGCGTCGGGTGGCGATCAGCCTGCCGCACTGGAGCGTGGCGCCGCGGTTGATCGCCGGTACGGACTTGATCCTCACCGTGGCCTCGCGCAACCTGCGGGCGATCGATCACCAGCGTATGGTGGTGTTGCCGCCACCGTTCGAGATTCCGGCGTTCGATTTCATCTTCGTCTGGCATCAGCGCCGGGAAGGCGACCAGGCCTTGAAGTGGTTGCGAGAGCAGATGCAGGCAGTGTCCGACTGAGTTTCCTGCGGGCAAAAAAAACGGCCCGGATCAACCGGGCCGTTCCTGTTACTGCAACGAAAATGCTTACTGCACTTCCACCGCCAGGCTATCGCTGATCTTCTTCTGCCAGATCGCCGGGCCGGTGATGTGCACCGACTCGCCGCTGGCATCGACGGCGACGGTCACCGGCATGTCCTTGACCTCGAACTCGTAGATCGCTTCCATGCCCAGTTCGGCGAAGGCGACGACCTTGGATTTCTTGATCGCCTGAGCCACCAGGTAGGCAGCGCCACCCACGGCCATCAGGTAGACAGCCTTGTGCTCCTTGATCGCCTCGATGGCGGTCGGGCCACGCTCGGACTTGCCGATCATGCCCAGCAGGCCGGTCTGGTCGAGGATCTGCCGGGTGAACTTGTCCATGCGGGTGGCAGTGGTCGGGCCGGCTGGGCCAACGACTTCCTCGCGTACCGGGTCAACCGGGCCGACGTAGTAGATGAAGCGACCCTTGAGGTCCACCGGCAGGGTTTCGCCCTTGTTGAGCATCTCGACCATGCGCTTGTGCGCAGCGTCGCGACCGGTGAGCATCTTGCCGTTGAGCAAGACGGTTTCACCCGGCTTCCAGCTCTGTACTTCTTCCGGCGTCAGGGTGTCGAGGTTGACACGACGCGCCGATGGGCCGGCTTCCCAGACGATTTCCGGGTAGGCGTCCAGCGACGGTGCCTCAAGTTCAGCCGGGCCGGAGCCGTCGAGCACGAAATGCGCATGGCGGGTGGCCGCGCAGTTGGGGATCATGCACACCGGCAGGGAGGCGGCGTGGGTCGGGTAGTCCATGATCTTCACGTCGAGCACGGTGGTCAGGCCACCCAGGCCCTGGGCGCCGATGCCCAACTGGTTGACCTTGTCGAACAGCTCCAGGCGCAGTTCTTCGATACGGTTGGACGGACCACGCTTTTTCAGCTCATGGATGTCGATGGACTCCATCAACACTTCCTTGGCCATGACCGCGGCCTTCTCGGCGGTACCGCCGATGCCGATGCCCAGCATGCCCGGTGGGCACCAGCCGGCACCCATGGTCGGAACGGTCTTGAGCACCCAGTCGACGATCGAGTCGGACGGGTTGAGCATGGCCATCTTCGACTTGTTCTCGGAACCACCGCCCTTGGCCGCCACGTCCACTTCCACGGTGTTGCCGGGGACGATGGAGTAGTGGATGACCGCCGGGGTGTTGTCCTTGGTGTTCTTGCGGCTACCGGCCGGGTCGGCCAGGATCGAGGCGCGCAGGACGTTGTCCGGCAGGTTGTAGGCGCGACGCACGCCCTCGTTGATCATGTCGTCCAGGCTCATGGTCGCACCATCCCAGCGTACGTCCATGCCGACGCGGACGAACACGGTGACGATCCCGGTGTCCTGGCAGATCGGGCGGTGGCCGGTGGCGCACATGCGCGAGTTGATCAGGATCTGGGCAATCGAATCACGGGCGGCTGGCGACTCTTCCCGCAGGTAGGCCTCGTGCATGGCCTGGATGAAATCCACGGGATGGTAGTAGGAAATGAACTGAAGGGCGTCAGCAACGCTCTGTATCAGGTCGTCTTGCTTGATCACGGTCATGGGTCGCGCTCCTCTATAAAGACGGGAACATTTAAGTAAGGTGTTTGCGACCTTTTTACATCTGGTCTGTCGAAAACATCTTTTGCAGCAGGCCGGGCACGCAGGACCGGCACAAAAACGGCGCGGCAGTATAACCCGCCCGGCTGTCGGGCACATCCGTCAGTGGTCAAACCATGGTCGGGTGGTCGTCGGCATCGTTCTTGCCTTCTGGTGCAGCGAAGGCTGTACAAGTTGTAAATTGAATGGTTATTTTTGATCCGGATCACTAGAGTGGCAAGTGGCCTGTACGGGAAGGAAGTCCCATGAGCCCTCAGCGCACGGTGAGTCATAGATTGACCCATAAAGCCATACAGAGTCTTTTACGCAAGCGTTTCGCCCTGGCTGCCGGTACCTACGGGCTGGCATTGCTGTTGTTCTGGGCGGCGATTTTTACCGGTTACCACCGGGCCAGCCTGACCCATGGCCTGGTCACCACCGGCTTGGTGGTCGCCAGCCAGGGCGTGCTCGGCTGGCTGTTTTTCAGCGGCCGCAACCTGCGCTTTCGCGACCCCAGCCTGACCGAGTTCCAGGTACTTTTGGGGCTGGCCTGGCAAACCTGGATGATGACCAGCCTCGAACATGCCCGCGGCACCTTCCTGGTGTTCTATCCGTTGATATTGCTGTTCGGGCTGTTTCATCTGCCGCGGCGCAAGTTCGTGCGCTGTGCGGCGCTGGTATTCTTCAGTTTTGCTGCGCTCAATCTGTGGGAGGGTTATCAGTTCCGCCTGCCCGATCCGGGGCTGGCAGCGCTGCAGGTGGGTGTGCTGTTCGTGGTGCTGGTGTGGTTGTGCCTGTATGCGAGCTATGTGCAGGCGTCGCGCCTGCGCATGCGCCAGCGGCGGTTTGCGCTGCAGGCGCACCAGGACACCTTGCGCGGCATGATGCGCCAGTTGGAAGACCTGGTGGCCACCGACGAACTGACCGGCCTGTACAATCGACGGCACTTCCTGCGCCTGGCGTCCCGTGAGCTGGAATTGATGGATCCGGGTACGGTACATGGCCTGGCGTTGATCGATCTGGATCACTTCAAGCGGATCAACGATGTGCACGGGCATGCAGCTGGCGACCAGGTGCTGCAGGCTTTTGCCGGTGTGGCAGGTGCCTGCGTACGCGAGGGCGATGTGCTGGCGCGCTACGGTGGCGAGGAGTTCGTATTGTTGCTGCCCAATGCCGACCCCGATCGTCTGAGGGCGTGTTGCGAGCGTTTGCGCCAGGCGTTTACCCAGGTTGAGCTGGTGGGGCTGGCCGTCGGCAACCTGAGCCTGTCGGTGGGCATGACCCTGGTCAGTGAAGATGACGATCTCGACGACGCCTTGCAGCGTGCCGACCAGGCGCTCTATCGCGCCAAGCGGGATGGGCGCAATCGCTGTTGTGCGGCCTGGGAGTTCAGCGATGCCTGAGTTGCGGGTTGGAGAACGGGCCTGGTCGGTGGCCGCGGGCAGCAATCTGCTCGATGCCCTCAACCAGGCCGGAGTCAGGGTTCCTTACAGTTGCCGGGCCGGGAGTTGTCACGCTTGCCTGGTCCACTGCCTGCAGGGCGAGCCGCAGGACCGTCAGCCGGATGCCCTGGGTTTCGAGCAGCGTGAACGTGGCTGGCGCCTGGCTTGCCAGTGCCAGGTGCACGAGGATTTGCGCCTGGAAGTATTCGATCCACTGCGTGATGGCAGGTTGGCCCATATCACCGAGGTCGCTTGGCTGAGTTCGACGGTTCTGCGTCTTCGCGTTCAGCCGGAGCATGCCTTGCGTTACCGCGCTGGCCAGCATCTGGTGCTGTGGACGGCCCAAGGCGTGGCGCGCCCCTACTCGTTGGCGAGCCTGCCGCAGGAAGATCGTGATCTGGAATTTCATCTCGATTGTCGTCAGCCCGGCGAGTTCTGCGACGCGGCCCGGCTTTTCAGCCTGGGTGAGGTGATTCGCCTCGGCGAGTTGCGGGGTGGCGCCTTGCACTACGATCCCGACTGGCACGCCAGGCCGCTTTGGCTGCTGGCGGCTGGTACCGGTCTTGGGCCATTGTGGGGAGTGCTGCGCGAGGCCTTGCGCCAGGGGCATGAAGGTCCCCTGCGTCTGGTGCACCTGGCCCACGACAGCACTGAACATTATCTGGCCGCCAAGTTGGCTGCGTTGTCGGCGAACCATGCCAATCTCACAGTCGAGTGCCTGAGCGCTGCCGAACTGCCGGAGTTTCTGGCCAAACTGCGGCTTGTTTCCCGGCAAACCCTCGCTCTACTCTGTGGTGCCCCGACCAGTGTCGAAGCCTTTGCCCGGCGCCTGTACCTGGCCGGATTGCCGCGCAGCCAGCTGTTGGCGGACGTGTTCCTGCCACGCGGTTGAGCCTTGCTGTGCAGAATTCGCTTTGTGCGAATGCAGAGCCCATGAATAACAAGAGAGCCGAGATGACTGACGCGATTGTAATTGAGCGCGAAGGCGGTCTGTTGACCCTGCGCCTGAACCGTGCCGACAAGAAGAACGCCCTGACACGCGCCATGTACAGTCAATTGGGCGAGGCCCTGCGGCAGGCCGATGAAGACCCGGCAATCAGCGCCGTGCTGATTCGCGGCAGCGATGAGTGCTTCACCAGTGGCAATGACATCGCCGATTTCCTCGAGGAACCGCCCAGCGATCTCGACAGCCCTGTTTTCCATTTCATGCGCAGCCTGCTCGATTGCCGCAAGCCGGTGATCGCCGCCGTGGCCGGACCGGCAGTGGGTATCGGCACGACGCTGCTACTGCATTGCGACCTGGCCTATGTCAGTGTCGACGCCCGGTTGCGCATGCCGTTCGTCAATCTTGGGCTGTGTCCTGAATTCGGTTCCAGCCTGTTGCTGCCGCGCCTGGTGGGGCACGCCAGGGCAGCCGAGTTGTTGCTGCTGGGCGAGGGCTTCAGTGGCGCGCAAGCGGCGGCCTGGGGGATGGCAACCGCAGCCTTGCCGAGTGGCGCCGAAACGCTGCTGAAGGCCAGGGAAGTCGCTTTGCGTTTCGAACAGTTGGCGCCGGCGGCGGTGCAGGTCAGCAAGGCCTTGATGAAGGCACCGGACCGTGAGCAACTGCGCCAGGTGGTAGAGGCCGAGGGCAAGCTGTTTGTCCAGCGTCTGCGTTCGCCCGAGGCGGTTGCGGCGCTCTCAGGGTTCTTGACCAAGCGCTGAGAGCGCTTGTCAGTTTGGCTTGGGCAACTTTGCCTGGCGCCTGGGCTGCATGACACTCGAGTAAGCCGAGGTGACCGATACCCAGGTCAGGGCCAGGGCTCCGACGAACAGGTTGCCTTTCTGTTCCTGCAGGATGCCTAGATCTTCCCTGCTGGAAAAGAAACCCAGCGTCCCCAGCATGAAGGCGCTGACCACGCCTGATGAGGCGGTCATGATGATTACGGCATGGATCAGGTCTGCCGATCGTCGATGATAAAGGGCGTGTCCCAGATAGATAGCGATGAAGGTCAGCCCGATGAGGATCGAGCAGCGTGTCTGGTCCAATGGCATATAACCCTTCCTTGGGTATTTTGATCAGGGTGTTGCGGTTGTCTGAAAGGCGGCAAATGCTCCCACCAGTGCACCTGCCAGGGCGCTTACCAGGCCGGGAAAGAGCATGTTGGCCAGGCAGGCGCCGCCGAGGGTCGGGCCGATCATGCGTGGGTCCATGAGCCTGTCCAAGGGGATGTTGATCATCTGACGGCTGTTGCGATCTTTCATGAGCAGCTTTCTCCGTAACTCCGTTGCATTGAGGTTGCAAGGTCGTTGCTGAGAACAAGGCTAACCTGCCTGAATGGCTCTGTGTGGGCAGCACTGGAAAAAGAGAAAGAGCCTACAGCGTTCGCCTGGCCAGACGAGTTGGCGTCATTTTCCGGGCATGAAAAAGCCTCGCCGCAAGGTGCGGCGAGGCTTCGGGTAGAGCAAGAGGTCAATCAGACCATCGGGTCGCCGACATGCAGGATCTTCATGCCGTTGGTGCCACCGATGGTGTGGTAGCTGTCGCCCTTGGTCAGGATTACCCAGTCGCCTTGCTCGACCACGCCGCGCTTGAGCAACTCGTCGACTGCAGCCTGGCTGACCTGCTCGGGCGGTAGCGAAGCCGGGTCGAACGGGATGGTGTAAACACCACGGAACAGCGCCGCGCGAGCCTGGGTTTCACGGTGCGGGGAGAACGCGTAGATCGGCACGGAGGAGCGGATCCGCGACATGATCAACGGCGTGTAGCCACTTTCGGTCAGGGCGATGATCGCCTTGACGCCCGGGAAGTGGTTGGCGGTGTACATGGCTGCCAGGGCAATGCTCTGGTCGCAGCGTTCGAAAACTTTGCCGATACGGTGGCTGGAGGTCTTGCTGGTCGGGTGCTTTTCCGCGCCGGCACAGATGCGTGCCATGGCCTGCACCGCTTCGAGCGGGTAGGCTCCGGCGGCGCTTTCGGCCGACAGCATGACCGCGTCGGTGTAGTCCAGCACGGCGTTGGAGACGTCGGACACTTCGGCGCGGGTCGGCATCGGGTTCTGGATCATCGACTCCATCATCTGGGTCGCCACGATCACGGCCTTGTTGTGGCGGCGTGCGTGCAGGATGATCTTCTTCTGGATACCCACCAGCTCGGCGTCGCCGATTTCCACGCCGAGGTCGCCACGGGCAACCATGACGGCATCGCTGGCCTGGATCAGGCCGTCGAGGGTTTCGTCATCGGCCACGGCTTCGGCGCGTTCGATCTTCGCGACCAGCCAGGCGGTGCCGCCGGCTTCGTCGCGCAGCTTGCGGGCGTATTCCATGTCGGCGGCGTCACGGGGGAAGGACACCGCGAGGTAGTCCACTTCCATTTCCGCGGCGAGCTTGATGTCGGCCTTGTCCTTGTCGGTCAGGGCCGGAGCGGTCAGGCCGCCGCCACGACGGTTGATGCCCTTGTGGTCGGACAGCGGTCCGCCAATGGTCACCACGCAGCGCAGTTCTGTTGCGGTAGCGGTTTCAACACGCATGACCACGCGACCGTCGTCGAGCAGCAGTTCGTCGCCTACGCCGCAATCCTTCACCAGGTCCGGGTAGTCGATGCCGACGACCTGCTGGTTGCCTTCGGTCAGCGGATGGCTGGTGGAGAAGGTAAAGTGATCACCGATCTTGAGTTCGATACGCTTGTTGGCGAATTTGGCGATACGGATCTTCGGGCCCTGCAGGTCACCCAGGAGCGCGACGAAGCGCCCGTGCTTGGCAGCGAGGTCGCGCACCAGCTTGGCGCGAGCCTTGTGCTCGTCGGGGGTACCGTGGGAAAAGTTCAGGCGGGCGACGTCCAGGCCAGCCAGAATCAGCTGTTCCAGAACTTCCGGCGAGTTGCTGGCCGGGCCCAGTGTGGCGACGATTTTTGTACGACGAACGGACATGCAGAGACTCCTGAGTTCAAGCGCAACGAGAGGCTACTATGGTCCCGTGCTGTAGTCATTGTTCATTTGCACTACTTTTCAATGAAGAAGTTTTTTTCGGATATGTTGTTTGGCGAACACTCTGAAGATTTTCGCCAACGGGTCGATACACTGCCAAGAACAGGAGATACCCATGCGAATTTTGCTCGTTTTAGCCTTGGCTGCCAGTGTCGTCGGCTGCACCCGCTGGTCGATGAACAGTCACTTGAATAATGCCTACCGCTCCTACGATCGCGGCAACTGTGAAGACGTGATGCTGCAACTGTCCCAGGTCGATCGCGAAAGCCGCACCCGGCCCTACGTGCAGCCGGAGGTCTCGATGCTGCGCGGTCAGTGCCTGGAGCGCCAGAAGCTGTTCGTTGATGCGATCCAGACCTATCGCTTCATCATTACCCAGTACCCGTACAGCGAGTATGCCTACCGCGCCCAGGCGCGCCTGGAAACGTTGCGCCAGTTGGGGCATGCGGACGCCGCAGTACCGGCGCAGCCACGTCCTGCACCGTTGTGATGTCAAGCGAAATATGAACTGGCTCTCTGCCAGCTTTCAGCTAGAGTTCGGGGGTATGGTTTCAGTTTTATCAATTCATTTGAGTTGAAAACCATGGCTCGGTAGAGGTCTGCGACGGGGTGCATAGCTGCCGTCGCGCCGAGGCCAAGGGAGAGCGGGGCTTATCGGCTCGGCTCCGAAGCACTAGCGCGGCCATGCTGAATGGTCTTGTATAGCGATTATCAACATGCCTACCGAGCGTCGAATCGAGCGGCACCAATTGCCGTACTTTCTTAAGGTGTTCAACCGTTTCACCGACAAGCCCATTGGCTACCTGGGCAATGTTTCCGACGATGGGCTGATGCTGATCAGCCAATTGCCGCTGTTGGTCAATGCGGACTTTGAACTGCAGTTGAAACTTCCCGGCCCCGACGACATCGTTCAGCTCATTGATTTGAATGCCCGTTGCTTGTGGTCCCATGAAGAGGCGACGCCCTGTTACTACGACTCCGGTTTCGTCCTGCGCGAGCCGCCCGAGGCGTATCACAAGCTGGTAGAGGCGTTGCAGCACTACTTCAGTTTCTACCCGTTGGAGGCCTCGGCGTAGTGTCCTGTGTGGCTAATTCGCATACTCAACTCCGGGTCCATGGCTTCGCCAGACTGCGTTGCCATTCCTCGCCGTAGCCGTGCTACGACTCGTCATGGCGCCTTGCCTGGCAAACCCCTGGACCCAAATTTGAATATTCGAATTAACCGTACAGGACACTAGTTGTCCTGGCGTGGCCTCAGAGGGTGCCGGCCTTTTTCCAGCTCAGGTAACGGCTGACCAGTTCGGCGCCGAGTTCGCCCGGGCGGGCGTCGAGCACTGGCACGCCGTGGGCGCCCAGGCGTTCGTGCAGGTTGGCCCGGGCATTCAGGTAGTCGATCGTGCCACAGTAGGCGAGGGCTTCGGCCAGCGTCTGCACCGGGCCCTGGCACAGCTGGTCGAGGATTTCCTCGCGCAGGCTGGCGACCAGTACCCGGTGTTGACGGCCCAGGCGCTTGACCGCCGTAAGCAGTTCCTCATCGTCTTCGTCGCGCAGGTTGGTGACCAGCACGACCAGGGCGCGGCGTTTCTGCCGGGCCAGGACCTGGCTGGCGGCAGCCTGGTAGTCGGCGGGCCGCTGGCTGCTGTCGAGGTCGTAGACGGCATTGAGCAGTACGTTGAGCTGGCCCTGGCCCTTGAGTGGTGCCAGGAAACGTGGCTGGTCGCCAGCGAAGGTACTCAGGCCGACCGCGTCGCCCTGGCGCAGGGCAACATAACTCAGCAGCAGGCACGCATTGAGCGCGTGGTCGAAATGCGCCAGTTCACCGTCCTGGCTGCGCATGCGGCGGCCGCAGTCGAGCATGAAGATGATCTGCTGGTCGCGTTCATCCTGGTATTCGCGGGCAATCGGCGTGCGTTGCCGTGCCGTGGCTTTCCAGTCGATCTGGCGCAGGCTGTCGCCTTCGCGAAACTCGCGTAGCTGGTTGAATTCCAGCCCCAGTCCACGTCGCTGGCGCTGGCGTACTCCGAGTTGGCTGAGCCAGTTGTCTACCGCCAACAGGCGGGCACCGTAGAGCCGGGCGAAGTCCGGGTAGACCCGGGTGGCATCGTTGATTGCCAGGTAGCGCCGGCCGGACCAGAGGCCCAGCGGGCTCGGCAGCTCGATTTCACAGCGTTCGAAGGTGAAATGCCCGCGACGCACGGGGCGCACCCGGTAGCCCAGCTCACCTTTTTCCCCGGGTCGCAGAACGATGGACTGCGGCAGGTGTTCGAAACCCAGGCCCTCGGGGACATGGTCGAAAAGCTGCAGTTGTTGCTCCGCCGGGTAGTCGTGTAGCACCTCCAGGCGGATTTCGCCCCAGCGCCCGAGTGCGAGGCTACCGGGTACCTGCCGTTGCAGGCGAGGTGATGGCAGACGCCGCAGCCGTACTGCATCCAGCAGGGCCAGCAGTAGCAGTGCCAGCAGCAGGCCCCAACCAATCGAGTCGAGGCTCTCCGGCAGTTCGACGTCGAGCGCCTTGAGCGATCCGAGCAGGACGCCAAGCCCGAGTAGCACGCCCAGCCAGGTCAGCAGCAGTCGTGACGGTTTCATTGCGCCGGCCTGTTCACAGGCGTGGCGCCGGGACCTGGTCGAGCAGTTGCCGCAGCACCTGCTCGACCGACAGGCCTTCAATATCCAGTTCCGGTGCGATGCGCACCCGGTGGCGCAATACCGCCAGGGCGCAGCCCTTGACGTCATCCGGAATCACGAACTCGCCACCGCGCAACAGGGCTCGGGCGCGGGCACCGCGGACCAGGGCGATCGACGCCCGCGGGCCGGCACCGAGGGTCAGGCCGGGCCAGGTGCGGGTGGCTCGGGCCAGGCGTACGGCATAGTCGAGGACCTGCTCGTCCAGGGGCAGGTCGCTGGCAATCCGCTGTACCACCAGCACATCCTTGGCCTGCAGCACGGTGCGCAGCGGCTGTACGTCGAGCATGTCGGCCTTGGTCGAGCGGGCGACCTGGCGGACCATCTCCAGTTCCTGCAAGGCGTCCGGATAATCCATGCGCAGCTTGAGCATGAAGCGGTCCAGCTCGGCCTCTGGCAACGGGTAGGTGCCTTCCTGCTCGATCGGGTTCTGCGTCGCCAGCACCATGAACGGCTGGGCGATGGGCAGGGCGCGGCCTTCCAGGGTGACCTGGCGTTCCTGCATGGCTTCGAGCAGCGCCGCCTGCGTCTTGGCTGGGGCCCGGTTGATTTCGTCGGCCAGCAGCAGATTGGTGAACAACGGCCCCTTGCGCAATTTGAACTGCTCGGTTTGCAGATCGTAGACGGCGTGGCCGGTGACATCGCTGGGCATCAGGTCCGGAGTAAACTGGATACGCGCGAATTCGCCACCGAAGCAGCGCGCCAAGGCGCGGACCAGCAGGGTCTTGCCCAGGCCCGGAACGCCTTCTAGCAGGACGTGGCCGCCGGCGATCAGCGCGGTGAGCACATCATCGATCACCGCATCCTGGCCGATCAGGGCCTTGCGCAGCTCATGGCGCACCGCCTGAACCAGCTGGCTGGCGCGGTGGCGCTGCTGCAGGGCATGGGCTTCGGCGTCGACCGGGGTCGACGGTTCCGTTGGATCTTCGCTCATAGGGCATTCCTGAGAGTTTGCAGGTGGGCGACCTGGCGGCTGAAATCGGCGCTGGACAGCCGCTGTTTTGGTCGCGGGCGCAAGGCTTGGCTGATGGCACTGGTGGGTTGGCGGGTCAGGCGGGCAAGCACCTGCCACTGGTCGGCGACCGCCAGCCGTTCGAAACCGGGGTGACGCTGGCGGGCACGGCGCAGGATGTCCTGTTGCAGGGCTCGCAGCAGCACCTCCTGGCCACTGCGGCGCAGCAGGAAGTCGGCGCTGGCCCGCAGGTGTTCCTGCAGCTGCCGCCGGGCTCTTGTGGCCGGGGCCTGCAACGGGCCGTGGCGCAGGCCGACATGCCATAGCCAGGCCACGATCAGTGCGGCAAGTGCCGCCAGCGCGTGAGGGAAATAGCGCAACAAGAGGCTGAACAGGCTGTCGTGGGCAGTGTTGAACAGCAGGGTGACGGCGCTGTCCTGGCCCAGGTACCAGAGCAGCCAGGCGTTGTCGTAGCGACCGATGGTGGCGTTGGTCCAGAGGTCGGCGTCAGTGAGCACGGTGACCGAGCCCAGTCCGTAGTTCAACTGCATCAGGTGCGTGGAGGTGGCGCTGTTGGCCCAGGATTGTGCCAGGTTCTTCGGGTCGGACAGATGGAAAGCGGTGTCAAAGCTGAAGTAGGCGGGGGCGTCTTCATCTTCCAGGTACATCCGGGTCAGTTGCGGGTAGTACTTGTCTTCGGGCTCCGGGCCATTGCCCTTGAGGTTCCTGCTCAGGGACTGGCGCAATTGCACGCGGTCCAGCAGCAGGTCGCCGCTGCGCCCCAGCTTGGGGTCCCACAGGGCTTCGGCGATGAACAGCAGGCGACCGCCGGCGCGGGCCCAGTTGAGTAATTGGTCGGCTTGGCGCGGGGTCATGTCCGAGCGGTCGCCGAGCAGCATCAGGGTGTGATGGCGCGGGTCGAGTCCTGGCAGGATTCGCAGGTCGTTGGCGTGGTTGACCTCGATACCGCGTTCGCGCAGGAAGTTTTCTGCGGCGAGATAAGGGTAGGCACGAACCTCGGGCGAGGGACCATGATCGACGACCACCTCATAGGGTTCGGCCCGGTGGTAGAGGTACAGGCCCAGGCCAAGCAGCAGACCGAATGCCAGCAGGGCCCCAAGCAGCCACGAGCGGCGTTTCATGGGCGCACCTGCGGGCCGAACAGCTCGCGCCAGCCGTTGCACAGCTCCTGTTGCAGATGTGTCGGCGGCAGGCGGTGGCCGTAGGCGAGATTCTGCCAGTGGCCGGTGAGGTGCTGGCTGAAGGCCTGGAGGGCCGGTTGTTGCAGTTGCGCAACCCGCGCCAGGACCTCGCTCTCGGTATAGGCGCTCTTCAAGGGCAATTGGAAATCATGTAGCAACCGGCTCAGCAGGCCGCGATAGAGGAGGCTCATTGCCTCGCGTGGTTGACTGGACCAGAGCGCTTCGGCGCGGGCGGCGATATCTTCGGGCAGGCTTTCGACGCCGAGGTCGAGCCCGAAAAGTTGAGCCGGGGCATCGGCGCGTGGCTTCAGCGGTTTGCTCTGCGGCCGGCTGACAAAGGCCCGCAGCCAACCGCGATAGCGCCAGGCCAGCCAGACGACCAGGCCGAACAGCGTGGCCCAGAGCAATACCGACAGGCCATCGGCGAGTCGGCTGAAGGCTCGACTGTCGAGTTGCCCAAGGAGTGTCTTCATCCAGTCTGGGGCTGCCTTGGGCTGCTTTTCTTCGGGAGCTTGCGTCAATCGCCAGCGGGTGATGGTTTCGCGGTTCTTGAAGGGGGGCGCGTCGACCAACGCCCTGATCGAGTCGTGGGCCTGCTGGCTGGTCAACGGTTGTTGCAACAGACGTGGACTGCTCGGGGCCGGCGGTTCGGCGGCCATGCTCGGAGCCGGGCTGCCGACCAGCAGCAGGCCGCCGATCATCAGGCTGGCAAGCACTGGCACCAGGCGCTGGCGCAATTGGCGGAAGATCAACTCGATGTCCCACGCCTCCAGTACCGTGCGCCGATTCAGGTAGAGGCTGAAGCCGCAGGCGACATACACCGGTTCCCAGGCAATCAGGATCAGTGCGTAGAACAGGTTGGTCAGGTGCTCCAGCCACCACCAATCGTACTGGGCGGCGAGCACCACCTTTTGCCAATCCCAGTCGAGTTCAACCTGGCGGGGCAGGAGCAGGTAGAACAGGGCCATGCAGCCGATCCAGAGTACCGTTTCCAGATGCACGCCGATCAGCGTCAGCCAGTGTGCACCGCGGCCCGCCTGCGGTAGCAGCACACGCAGGCGCTGCTGGCGGGCCAGGCCGCCGAGCCCTTCGAGCTGTTGGACGGGCAGGGTGAAACTGCGGCTCAGGCTCAGGCGGCGCCAGGTCAGGCTCGCCAACAGTTGCGGCTTGAGCAGGCGCGGCCAGGCCAGCAACGCCTGTTTCAAGCTTGGAGTCTCGCCGAACAGGGCCTTGGACAGGATGTGCAGTGGCAGGCGCTCGAAGGCCGGTTTCAGCCACCAGAACAGCAGCATGGCAATTGAAGGATGCTCCCAGAACAGCAGGCTGAGCAGGGCGAAAACCGGCAGGGTGACGATCGCCCAACTGGCCGTCAGCAAGCCACGGTGCTGGCGTGCGAGCAGGATGCCGAGGTCCATGGCTTCCCAGGTGCTGCGTGGGCGGATGGCGACGCTGGCGTCAGTCAGGCGCATGGCGGTTCCGTCCGGCGAAGAGCAGGTAGCCGATTACCAGCAGCCATAAACTGCCACCCACCAGGTATTTGACCTGGTTCGTCGGCCGTGTCAGTGAGGACCAGTAGGCTTCGATGAAGGCGGCGATCAGCAGGAACAGGATGACCCCGGCGATCATCCGGATGCTGCTTTTCGCCGCCAGGCGCAGCGCCTCGCCACGGGGCAGCCGGCCTGGCGCCAGCAATGACCAGCCCAGTTGCAGTCCGGCGGCGCCGGCCAACGCGATGGCAGTCAGCTCGAAGGCACCGTGGCCGATGACGAACGACCAGAAGGTCTGGCCGAAGCCGATCTGGGTCAGGTGGCCGGCCACCGCACCGATGGTCAGCCCGTTGAACAGCAGGAAGAACAGGCTGCCGAGGCCGAACAGCAGGCCGCCGGCGAAGGTCTGGAAGGCGATGCCGATGTTGTTCATGATGTAGTAGCCGAACATCGCCCAGTCTTCGCTGGAGGCCCGCGCGGTGGTGCGCCCCAGGCGGCTGGAGTCGGGGTCGTACATGCTCTGCATGTCGGCGACCTGTTGCGGGCTGACGATGCTGTAGACGAGGTCGGGAAACAGGTAGACCAACATGCCGGTCAGCAGCAGGCTGCCGAAGAACAGCAGGCAGGCGGCGAGAACGAACGGCCATTGCTGGCGCACCAGCCGGGGAAAGTCGGCCAGGATGAAGCCCAGCAGTTGGCTGCCCAGGCGGCTGCGGTGGCGATAGAGCTGCTGGTGCCCGCGCAGGGCCAGTTGCTGCAGCGGATCGACCAGATGGCTGCTGTAGCCGCGCTCCTGGGCCAGGGCCAGTTGATGGCACAACCGTCGGTAGGCCGCAGGAAACTCGCTGCCCGCATCGGCCTTGGCCTTGCCGCGCTCCAACTGCTCAAGCAACTCGCCGAATCGCTGCCATTCCGGCTGATGACGGCTTTCGAAAAGACCCTGTTTCATGTCGGCCCCAACAGGCCACGAGCGATGCCGTTCAGCTCATTCACTGCCTGCGAAGGGGGGACGCGCAGCGCCGGGGCCAGCAAACCGGCCAGCTCGTCGACCCGTTCGGTGGACAGTTCGCCCTGGCGCTCGGCAAAGCTCAGCACCGCCCGTTGTTCGTTCAGGCGCAGGGCGAGTGCGGCAGTGCGGGGCGTGGCGTCCGGCAGGCTGGGGCGCTTCAACGCTTGTTCGCGGTAGATCACCAGGGTGCCGGCGGCCAAGTCGCCCAGGCGCTTGAAGGTCGGATGTTGCAGGCAACTGAGGGCGCCCAGACAATAGCCGAACGGCAGCATGTCGACGAAGCGCAGCAGGTTGCGAGTCAGCGAGGCGGACCAGCCGATCGGCGTGCCATCGTCATGTACCACCCTTAGTCCCATCAGTTGCTTGCCGGGGGAACGGCCCTGGTTGAGTACCTCGAACAGCACCATGTACCACCAACTGACGAGGAACAGCAGGATCGAGCCGAGACCGGCCCCCAGCTTGTCCAACAATGCCAGCACCGATAGCAATGCACCGAGTATCACCCCGCGTACGCCGAGGTCCATGGCAAAGGCAACCGCCCGCACCGGCAGGCCGGCCGGGCGCAGGGGCAGGTCGATACCCTCCGGGGTTTCGATCTGGTAACGGGTGTCCAGTGGCGTTTGCAGCGATGCATTCCTTGTCGGGCGTGATATCTGGTACATGATCGACATGTTGGCCGATCCTAGCCAGCGCTGGCGGGCGACGCAACTGAACTCTTGTGCCAGCAATCGGTTGCATGGATAAGTTGTATCGTGCGTCTGGCCGGTGGGGCAGTCGAGCGCCTAGACTGCTCCGGTCTTTTGTACAGGAACCCACCGTGACCTCCATCTTCTGGTACGACTATGAAACCACCGGGATCAATCCGCGTAACGATCGCGCCTTGCAGGTGGCAGGCATCCGTACCGATGCCGAGCTCAACGAGATCGACGAACCGGTCAACCTCTATTGCCGGCCCAGCGAGGACATCCTGCCTCATCCGGCCGCCTGCCTGATTACTGGTATCACCCCGAGCCTGCTGGCCAGCCAGGGCCTCGACGAAGCCGATTTCATGACCCGGGTGCATGCCCAACTGGCGCAGCCGGGAACCTGCGGTGCCGGCTACAACACGCTGCGCTTCGACGACGAGGTGACTCGCTACAGTCTGTATCGCAACTTCTTCGATCCCTATGCCCGCGAGTGGCAGGGCGGCAACAGCCGTTGGGACCTGATCGACGTGGTACGTGCCGCCTATGCGCTGCGTCCGGAGGGAATCGTCTGGCCGCAAGAGGATGGCCGGGTCACCCTCAGGCTCGAGCGGCTGACTGCGGCCAACGGCATCGACCATGGTCATGCCCACGAAGCCTTGTCCGATGTGCGGGCGACCATTGCACTGGCCCGGCTGATCCGGGAAAAACAACCGCGGCTCTATGACTGGTTGTTCCAATTGCGTAGCAAGCAGCGTGTACTCGACCAGATTCGCCTGTTACAGCCGATGGTGCACATTTCCGGGCGTTTTTCGGCGGCGCGCAATTACCTGGGGGTAGTGTTGCCGCTGGCCTGGCATCCGCGCAACCGCAATGCACTGATTGTCTGTGACTTGCATGAAGACCCGCAGCCGCTGCTGGATCTCGATGCCGAATCGTTGCGTCGATATCTTTATACCCGCCGCGAGGACATGGCCGAGGGGCAGTTGCCGGTGCCGCTCAAGTTGATTCATGTAAACCGTTGCCCGGTAGTCGCGCCGATGAATGTTCTGCGCCAGCCGGATCAGCAACGTTTGCAACTGGACATGGCGCTTTATGAGGCTCGGTGCCTGCGACTCAATGACGCACGGGAAGTTTGGCAGGATAAAGTCCAGGCGATTTATGCGGCTGAAGATTTCACGCCCAGTGAGGATCCGGAGCAGCAGTTGTACGACGGTTTTCTCGGTGACCGGGATCGTCGTTTATGTGAACAAGTCCGCAATTGTGGGCCGGAGCAGTTGGCCCGCGAGCAGTGGCCTTTCGATGATGAGCGCTTGCCTGAATTACTCTTCCGTTATCGAGCGCGTAACTTTCCCGGGAGCTTGAGTGAAAAAGAGCAAGAGCGCTGGCAGGAATTTTGTCGGCAACGCCTGAGCGACGCGAGCTGGGGCGCGCCGAATACCCTTGGGGAATTTCAGCAGGCACTCACCAGCAGTTTCGCCAATGCTACGCCGGGGCAGGCACAAGTGCTCGATGAATGGCGACGTCACGCACAGTATTTGTGCACTCGCTTTAACATTCCGCTGGATTGAGTGGATAGGCGAGGCAGAGTCGCGACAATAAAAAAACGCCAGCAAGCTGGCGTTTTCTTGAAGGAGCGCAGGGCTCTATGACGGGTGTTTCGCTTAGCCCAGCAGAGTGGCCCAGCTTTCAACCACGTCACCACCCCACTTGGCTTTCCACTCTTTCAGAGTCTTGTGGTTGCCACCTTTGGTTTCGATGACTTCACCGTTGTGTGGGTTCTTGTACTGCTTGACCTTGCGCGCACGCTTGGTGCCGGGAGCTTTTACCGCGCCGCCACGTGGGGTTTTTTCTTTGGCATGTGGGTCGAGGATCAATTGGCAGTCACGCAGCGACTTGCCGTACTTGGCCAGCAGCGCACGCAGTTGCTCTTCGAATTCCATTTCCTTTTTCAGGGCGCCGTCTTTTTCCATCGCAGCCATCTGGGCTTGCAGTTCTTTGATAGCTTCTTCCGTGGCGCGGTATTTGTTGATCAGGGACATGAGGACTACCTTATGTGATTCGTGTATGACAGGGACAGTGCTGTAATAGTAGTCAGACAATTTGCCCAAGTAAACAATTAAGAGAATGTTTGTTGCATTTGATATTTTGAACTTTATCGATTGCCGATGTGTGTCAGTTAGATGTTGTGCCTGGTTGCCCCGAGAATAGACTTGCGAATCGGCGGGAGAACTATCGGAATTGCCGCGATGGACGTTGCTGAATGCACCGGGGCGATTCACGGGAAAGGCCCGGTGGGCGCGGTCTTGCAAGGAGTACTGCAGTTTTGCCGCGCAATCGCTAGAATAGCCGCCTTTGCGAAGTTCTGGAGTTTCCCCCCATGCGCACTTTCCGGCTGGTGATCGCTTGCCCCGACCGCGTTGGCATCGTTGCCAAAGTCAGTAATTTTTTGGCGTCCTACAACGGCTGGATCACTGAAGCGAGCCATCATTCCGACAACCAGAGCGGCTGGTTCTTCATGCGTCACGAGATTCGTGCCGACAGCCTGCCGTTCGGCCTGGAGGCTTTTCGCGAGGCATTCGCCCCGATCGCCGAAGAGTTTTCCATGACCTGGCGCATCACCGACACCGAGCAGAAGAAGCGCGTGGTGCTGATGGCCAGCCGCGAGTCCCACTGCCTGGCCGACCTGCTGCACCGCTGGCACAGTGACGAACTGGACTGCGATATCGCCTGTGTGATTTCCAACCACGACGACCTGCGCAGCATGGTCGAATGGCACGGCATTCCTTATTACCACGTGCCGGTGAACCCGCAGGACAAGGCCCCGGCATTCGCCGAGGTCTCGCGCCTGGTCAAGCATCACGAAGCCGATGTGGTGGTGCTGGCGCGCTACATGCAGATCCTGCCGCCCCAGTTGTGCCAGGAATACGCACACCAGGTGATCAACATCCACCACAGCTTCCTGCCGTCTTTCGTCGGTGCGAAGCCGTACCACCAGGCTTCCATGCGTGGGGTGAAACTGATCGGTGCGACCTGCCACTACGTGACCGAAGAGCTGGACGCCGGCCCGATCATCGAGCAGGACGTGGTCCGGGTCAGCCACAGTGATAGTATCGAAGACATGGTGCGTTTCGGTCGCGATGTCGAGAAGATGGTGCTGGCTCGCGGCCTGCGTTATCACCTGGAAGACCGTGTGCTGGTGCACGGCAACAAGACCGTGGTGTTCTGACCGCCCGCTGGCGGGCCTGGAGGTTGGTGATGAGCGATCCATTCGACAAGGCAACCTCCAAGGCCCCGCCTACCCTGGGTGAAGGCTGTCTCAGCCGTTACGACCCAGATGCCATGAGCAGTGAGGATGGCACCGAGTTTCCGGGTGCCGCCGAGCTGTGGCGGCAATTGCAGGAAGAGCCTGAGGCTGAACCTGCCAAGCCTTGAGTGCGCTTGCGTGGTTTCCCGGCGTTTCCCCATGTTCCCCTTTTCATTAGTCCGGGCCGGTGCGTGGCATTTTGTCGTGTCCGGTCGCTTTGTGCCGATCGGGCACCTGCCGAGCTTGCAGTGCCCAGGCAGGCGATGGAAGGTCGCGTGCGCCGGACGAGATTGAGCCTAAGCTGATAAGGCCTTTGCTCCCCAGGGGAAGACCGGCACATGGTTTGGCTCCAGCCGGATCGACACCCCTCGCTTTCAGTTGGGCAGGCTCGACAATCAACCGGGGGAGATGACATGAATGATGTTTCGCAACTTGTGCTGGGGGCTGGCACGGACGGTCTAGCCGTTGGCCAGGCCTTGAGCCTGGCCAATCGCCACGGTCTCATCGCCGGCGCCACTGGCACCGGCAAGACCGTTACCCTGCAACGGCTCGCGGAGGCCTTCAGCGATGCAGGGGTGGCGGTGTTCGCCGCGGATATCAAGGGCGATCTCTGTGGCCTCGGTGCGGCAGGCAACCCCCAGGGCAAGATTGCCGAACGGATTGCCGGGATGCCCTGGCTCGACTATCAGCCCGGCGCCTACCCGCTCACCTTGTGGGATGTCTTCGGGCACTCCGGTCATCCGTTGCGCACCACCCTGAGTGAAATGGGGCCGTTGCTGATCGGTGCCCTGCTGGAGCTGACGGATAGCCAGCAGGCGGCCCTGTATGCCGCCTTTAAAGTGGCCGATCGCGAAGGTTTGCTGTTGCTCGACCTGAAGGACCTCAAGGCGCTGCTCAACTATCTGAAGGATCATCCGCAACTGCTCGGCGAGGATGCCGCCTTGATGACCAGCGGCTCCACCCAGGCGCTGTTGCGGCGCCTGGCAACCCTTGAGCAGCAGGGCGCCGAGGCATTGTTCGGCGAGCCGGCGCTGCAACTGGAGGACATCCTGCAACCGGCTGGCGATGGCCGGGGAAGGATTCATCTGCTCGATGCCAGTCGCCTGGTGCACGAGGCGCCCAAGGTGTATGCAACGTTCCTGTTGTGGCTGCTGGCCGAGTTGTTCGAGCAACTGCCCGAGCGTGGCGATGCCGAGAAACCCCTGTTGGCGCTGTTTTTCGACGAAGCGCACCTGCTGTTTGCCGGCACCCCGAAAGCCCTGCAGGAGCGCTTGGAGCAGGTGGTCCGGTTGATCCGTTCCAAGGGGGTCGGCGTGTACTTCGTCACGCAGTCGCCCGGTGATCTGCCGGACGGTATCCTGGCGCAGCTGGGCTTGCGCATTCAGCACGGCCTGCGGGCCTTCACCGCGCGGGAGCAGAAATCACTGCGGGCGGTCGCCGAAGGGTTTCGCCCGAATCCGGCGTTCGATGCGTTGTCGGTCCTGACGCAGTTGGGGATCGGCGAGGCGCTGGTGGGCACCTTGCAGGACAAGGGCACGCCAGAGATTGTCAGGCGCGTGCTGGTCGCACCACCGCAATCACGGATAGGTCCGTTGAGCGAGGTCGAGCGGAGCGCGCTGATCGCCGGTTCGCCGTTACTTGGGCGTTATGACAAACCCGTCGACCGTGAGTCGGCCTATGAAATCCTGCTGGCGCGCAAGGCCCCCGCAACCGCCCCTGAATCCTCCGTCGGCACGCCGGCTGCGCAAGAACCGAGCCTGGCGGACAAGGCCGGCGAGTTCCTCGGTTCGGCGGCCGGGCAGGCGCTCAAGTCCGTCGTGCGCCAGGCCGCCACTCAGTTGGGCCGACAACTGGTGCGCGGCCTTATGGGCTCGCTGCTCGGGGGCAGCAAGCGTCGCTGAGGCGTCAGGCCTTGGGGCGGGCGTGGCTGGCCAGGCGTTCGAGGGCGGCACGCAGTTTCGGGTCGCTGATACCTTCGGCCGTTTCCTGGATGGTTTGTGCCGCCTGGGTCGACAGGTCCATGGTGTGGCCTGTTGCGCCCCGCTGGACCGTCGGTGGTTGTACCTTGAACAGAATGCGCATCAGGCCGCTGAACACGTCGAAGGCCTGCAGTTGCCGTTGCAGGCGTTTTTGCTGATAGCGCAGGCGGGTTGCCCAATGCCCGTCGGTAACGATCAGCAGCAGGGTGCCTTCACGCCACGAAGCCACATGGCAGTGTTCACGGGCGGCGGGCTGCAACTGGGTTTCCAGCAGGCGCTGCAGATGGGCGAGGCGCTGGGCGTGGCTGAAAATCGCCTTCAGCGGCTTGGCTTCGCGAAGCAGGACGGCGGGCGCCCGGGCCGGGAGGGGGCGAAATGCCATGATTCAGACACCTTAGGTAACAGAGCCGCCATGGTAGCAGAAACCGTGCCCGTGGCCGGTCCCCATTGATGCGGGCCGGCTTTGCCCCTAAAGTCTGCACCCAAGTCCCGGCCTTGATGGCTTGAAGTTCGGGAAAAAGACCTTATTTTAGAGTGGCCCCGTAAAAGCGCTGTGCCAGCATCGTGGAATAACGCCACTTTTCTCACCATCGTTTCCGGGTAGAATACTCGTTCGCATGCGGCCATGAGGGCTGCTCGGGCGACTCTTGGGGCCGCCCTCCATCCCTATGTGTGGAAGAACCTGCCGATATGTTTGCGCCTTTGTTAAAGAAACTTTTTGGAAGCAAGAACGAGCGTGAAGTCAAACGCATGCTCAAGACGGTACAGATCGTCAATGCCTTCGAAGAGCAAATGGTGGCCCTTTCGGACGAGCAGTTGCGCGCCAAGACTGGAGAGTTCAAGGCCCGCATAGCCAAAGGTGAAACCCTCGACAAGCTCCTGCCGGAGGCTTTCGCCGTCGCCCGTGAGGCTGGCAAGCGTGTCATGGGCATGCGCCACTTCGACGTCCAGTTGATCGGCGGCATGACCTTGCACGAAGGCAAGATCGCGGAGATGCGTACTGGTGAAGGCAAGACCCTGGTGGCAACCCTGGGTGTATACCTCAATGCGCTGTCCGGCAAGGGTGTGCACGTGGTCACGGTGAACGACTACCTCGCCCGCCGTGACGCCAACTGGATGCGTCCATTGTACGAATTCCTCGGCCTGTCGGTCGGCGTGGTCACGCCGTTCCAGCCGCCAGAGGAGAAGCGTGCCGCCTACGCCGCCGACATCACCTACGGCACCAACAACGAATTCGGTTTCGACTACCTGCGCGACAACATGGCGTTCAGCGTCGAAGAGAAGTTCCAGCGTGAGCTGAACTTCGCAGTGATCGACGAAGTCGACTCCATCCTGATCGACGAAGCGCGTACCCCGCTGATCATCTCCGGCCAGGCCGAAGACAGCTCGCGGCTGTACACTGAGATCAACAAGCTGATCCCGCGCCTGACCCAGCACATCGAGGAAGTCGAGGGCGTGGTGACCAAAGAAGGTCATTTCTCCGTTGACGAGAAGACCCGCCAGGTCGAGCTGAACGAGGCCGGTCACCAGTACATCGAGGAGATGCTCACCCAGGTCGGCCTGCTGGCCGAGGGCGAGAGCCTGTACTCGGCGCACAACCTGGGCCTGCTGACCCACGTCTATGCCGGCCTGCGTGCGCACAAGCTGTTCAACCGCAACATCGAGTACATCGTGCAAGATGGCCAGGTGGTCCTGGTTGACGAGCACACCGGTCGTACCATGCCGGGTCGTCGCCTGTCCGAGGGCCTGCACCAGGCCATCGAGGCCAAGGAAAACCTCAATATCCAGGCTGAAAGCCAGACGTTGGCTTCGACCACCTTCCAGAACTACTTCCGCCTGTATACCAAGCTGTCCGGCATGACCGGTACCGCCGATACCGAGGCGTTCGAGTTCCATCAGATCTACGGCCTGTCGGTGATGGTCATCCCGCCGAACAAGCCGCTGGCGCGCAAGGACTACAACGACCTGGTATTCCTGACCGCCGACGAGAAATACGCGGCGATCATTGCCGACATCGAGGAGTCGCTCAAGCAGGGCCGTCCGGTGCTGGTGGGTACCGCGACCATCGAAACCTCCGAGCACATGTCCAACCTGCTCAAGCAGAAGGGCATCGAGCACAAGGTCCTCAACGCCAAGTTCCACGAGAAGGAAGCGGAAATCATCGCCCAGGCCGGTCGTCCGGGTGCGCTGACCATCGCCACCAACATGGCCGGCCGTGGTACCGACATCCTGTTGGGCGGCAACTGGGAAGTCGAAGTTGCCTCCCTGGAAAACCCGACACCGGAGCAGATCGCACAGATCAAGGCCGATTGGCAGAAACGCCACCAGCAAGTGCTCGAGTCGGGCGGCCTGCAGGTGATTGCCTCCGAGCGTCACGAATCGCGTCGTATCGACAACCAGCTGCGTGGCCGCGCCGGTCGCCAGGGTGACGCCGGTTCCAGCCGCTTCTATTTGTCGCTGGAAGACAGCCTGATGCGGATCTTCGCCTCTGATCGAGTGAAGAACTTCATGAAGGCCCTGGGTATGCAGCCGGGCGAGGCGATCGAGCATCGCATGGTGACCAACGCTATCGAAAAGGCCCAGCGCAAGGTCGAGGGCCGCAACTTCGATATCCGCAAACAACTGCTCGAGTTCGACGACGTCAACAACGAACAGCGTAAAGTGATCTATCACATGCGTAACACGTTGCTGGCTGCCGACAACATCGGCGAAACCATCGCCGACTTCCGCCAGGACGTGCTCAACGCCACTGTCAGCGCCCATATTCCTCCGCAGTCGCTGCCGGAGCAGTGGGATGTGGCGGGACTGGAGTCGGCCATCGAAAGCGATTTCGGCGTGAAACTGCCGATCCAGCAGTGGCTCGACGAAGACGACCACCTGTACGAGGAAACCCTGCGCGAGAAGCTGCTCAATGAGCTGCTGGCGGCCTACAACGAGAAGGAAGAGCAGGCGAGCGCCGAAGCCCTGCGTACCTTCGAGAAGCAGATCGTCCTGCGGGTGCTGGACGACCTGTGGAAAGACCACCTGTCGACCATGGACCACCTGCGCCACGGTATCCACCTGCGTGGTTATGCGCAGAAGAACCCGAAGCAGGAGTACAAGCGCGAGTCGTTCACCCTGTTCTCCGAACTGCTGGACTCGATCAAGCGCGATTCGATTCGTGTGCTCTCCCACGTCCAGGTTCGCCGCGAGGATCCTGCCGAAGAAGAAGCCCGTCTGCGTCGCGAAGCCGAGGCACTGGCCGAACGCATGCAGTTCCAGCACGCCGAGGCCCCAGGCCTGGAGGCGGTGGACGCCGAGCCACAGGGTGAAGAGGTCGATGTTGCCCTGGCCACTGCCCCGGTACGCAACGAGCAGAAACTGGGTCGCAACGAACTGTGCCACTGCGGTTCGGGCAAGAAGTACAAACACTGTCACGGGCAGATCAACTAAGGTTCCTGCCGGACACTGAAACATCCGCGCCGCGACCGGCATCAGCCGTCGCGGCGTTTTTCCATTTGAAGCACTGTCCGTTGTGGCGACAGTGGATATCACCTTGAGAGGAGCGCATTCATGGCTGTTGGTCTTGGTCCTTTGCCAACGTTGCACCCGGTTGCCGGTTTTGAACTCGGTATCGCCTCGGCGGGCATCAAGCGCCCTGGGCGCAAGGATGTGGTGGTGATGCGTTGCGCCGAAGGCTCCACGGTGGCGGGCGTATTCACCCTGAACGCCTTCTGCGCGGCGCCAGTGATTCTTGCCAAGCAGCGCGTGCAGGGGCCGGTCCGTTACCTGCTGACCAACACCGGCAACGCCAACGCCGGTACCGGTGAGCCCGGCCTGGTTGCCGCGGCGCGTACCTGTGCCAAGCTGGCCGAGCTGGCAGGTGTCAATGCGGAAGCAGTGCTGCCGTACTCGACTGGCGTGATTGGCGAGCCGCTGCCGGTCGAGAAGATCGAGGGTGCCTTGCAGGCTGCCCTGGATGACTTGTCCGTGGATAACTGGGCGGCAGCTGCCACCGGCATCATGACCACCGACACCCTGCCCAAGGGCGCCAGTCGCCAGTTCCAGCACGATGGCGTGACCATCACCGTGACCGGTATCAGCAAGGGCGCCGGGATGATCCGGCCGAACATGGCAACCATGCTCGGCTACATCGCCACCGATGCCAAGGTGTCCCGCGAAGTGCTGCAGAACCTCATGCTCGACGGCGCCAACAAGTCGTTCAACCGCATCACCATCGATGGCGATACCTCGACCAACGACTGCTGCATGCTGATCGCCACCGGCCAGGCCAACCTGCCGGAAATCACCGAAGCCAGCGGCCCGCTGTTCGCTGCCCTGAAGCAGGCGGTCTTCGAGGTTTGCATGGAAGTGGCCCAGGCCATTGTTCGTGATGGCGAAGGCGCGACCAAGTTCGTCACCGTCGAAGTCAACGGCGGCGGCACGCACCAGGAATGCCTGGATGTCGGCTACACCGTGGCCCACTCGCCGCTGATCAAGACCGCATTGTTCGCTTCCGACCCGAACTGGGGTCGTATCCTGGCTGCAGTCGGTCGTGCCGGCGTGCCGAACCTGGATGTGAGCAAGATCGACGTGTTCCTGGGGGAGGTGTGCATCGCCAGCCGTGGCGCCCGTGCCACGACCTACACCGAGGAGCAGGGATCGGCGGTGATGTCCCGTGAGGAAATCACCATTCGCATCGAGCTGGGCCGCGGTGATTGCAGCGAAACCATCTGGACCACCGATCTGTCCCACGAATACGTGAAGATCAACGCGGAATACCGTACGTAAGTGCACCGCAATGCGGTTTGTCGAGGGCGTCGGCTCGGTGTTCTCGACAAACGGCAGATTTGAAGGAGCTTTCAGCGTGAAACGCGTACATGTGGCTGCGGCCGTTATCCGAGGCAACGATGGGCGCATCCTGATCGCCCGGCGTGCCGATTCCCAGCATCAGGGCGGCCTGTGGGAATTCCCCGGCGGCAAGGTCGAGGCGGGCGAAGCCGTCCAGGCGGCATTGGCCCGTGAGCTGCAGGAAGAGTTGGGCATCGTGGTCACCCAGGCTCGTCCGTTGATCAAGGTGCAGCATGACTACCCGGACAAGCAGGTGTTGCTGGATGTCTGGGAGGTTTCGGCCTTCACTGGCGAACCTCATGGTGCCGAGGGCCAGCCCCTGGCCTGGGTGACGACGCGGGAATTGCCGAGTTACGAGTTCCCCGCGGCGAACCAGCCGATCGTTGCTGCTGCCCGTTTGCCAGGTGAGTACCTGATCACTCCGGAGGGGCTGGAGACTCCGCAGTTGCTGCAGGGCATCCAGAAGGCGATTGCCGGCGGTATCAAGTTGATCCAACTGCGCGCACCGAATGGTTTCGACCCCAAGTACCGCGATCTGGCGGTTGATGCGGTCGGGCTGTGTGCCGGCAAGGCACAATTGATGCTCAAGGGACCGTTCGAATGGTTGGGCGACTTCCCCTCGGCCGGCTGGCATATCACTGCGGCGCAACTGCGCAAGCATGCGGCTGCCGGGCGTCCGCTGCCCAGGGAGCGTTGGTTGGCTGCCTCCTGCCATGATGCCGAGGAATTGGCGTTGGCCGAGCAGATGGGCGTGGATTTCGTCACCCTGTCGCCGGTGCAGCCGACCCTGACTCATCCGGGGGCGCAGCCTTTGGGTTGGGAAAAGGCCGGGCAGTTGATTGCCGGCTTCAACAAGCCGGTGTATCTGCTGGGCGGGGTCGGGCCTGCCGAGTCGTCACGCGCCTGGGAAACCGGGGCGCAGGGCGTCGCAGGTATTCGGGCGTTCTGGCCGCAATAATCGACCAGGTGCCTGGGTAGGCAGCTCTTGTGGCGAGCGGGCTTGCCCGCGCTCGACTGCGAAGCGGTCGTAAAACCAGCGCCCCGGTCTTGCTGGCAAACGGGGTCTGCTGTTTTGGGGGGACCTCGCCCCCCAGCGCGGGCAAGCCCGCTCACCAAGGGTATCGGCTTATCTCACTTGTCCGGGTTTCAGTGGGAAACCGGCTTCTTCGCCGCTTCCCACAAAATCTCGGCAATCTTCTCACGCCGGGCAATCAATCTGGCGGCCACGAAAAACAGATCCGACAGTCGATTGATATAGGCCAGCCCCACACCGCCTAGCGGCTCCAGGGCGTTGAGCTGCTGGCAACGACGTTCGGCACTGCGTGCCTGGCTACGGCAGACATGGGCCTGGGCTATCAACGTCGAGCCGCCCGGCAGGATGAAGTTTTCCAACGGTCCGAGTTCCTCGTTCCAGCGGTCGATAACAGCCTCCAGTCGTTCGATTTCGCTTTTATCCAGTGCCTGGTAGTCCGGCATGGCCAGCTCACCGCCGAGGTCGAACAGCCGGTGCTGGCAAGGCGAAAGCACTTCGATCACCTCTTCCAGTTCCGGGTGAATCACCACCAGCTCGGCCAACCCTGCCAGCAGCAATCCCAGCTGGCTGTTGAGGCTGTCGACCTCACCGATGGCTTCGATCCGGGGATGATCCTTGGGCACGCGACGACCGTCGCCCAACCCCGTTTCACCGGTGTCACCGGTCCTTGTGTAAATCTTCGACAGGCGAAAACCCATGGTTACTGCTCCATTTTACTGAGTTCGGGAAGCAGGGCCTGGTTGCTGGCCAGCGGTAGGCGCAGGGTGAAGCACGTGCCCTGGCCGGGCGTCGACTGCACTTCCATCTGGCCCTTGTGGTTGTTGGTGATGATGAAATAGGAAACCGACAGCCCGAGGCCGGTGCCCTGGCCAATTTCCTTGGTGGTGAAGAACGGCTCGAAAGTGCGCTTGCGGATGCTTTCGGGCATCCCGATGCCGTTATCTTCGACCTGGATTTCCGCCCAAGGCGGATTCAGCCGGGTTCGCAGGGTGATACGCCCGGGCTCGCGGTCGTCGTTACGCTGGTGGATGGCCTGGGCCGCGTTTTTCAACAGGTTCAGCAGCACTTGCTCCAATTCGTTGGCGGTGCCGGGAACCGGACCAAGCAAGGGGTCGAACTGGCGCGTGATGGCTTGGCCCTTGAAGTCGAAGCCGATGGCCAGGTCGAAGTCGTTGCCGGCAATCTCCACCGCCTGGTCGATCAGTGCCGGCAGGTCGCACGGCGCCATTTCCCGCTTGCTGCGCCGACTGAAGCTGAGCATGTGGGTGACGATCTTCGCCGCACGTGCTCCGGCCTGCTGGATGCCATCGAGCAATTGAGGCACTTCGCGACTCTTGAGGTACAGGTTGACGGTGTCCAGGTCGATACCGGCCTGCTCGGCGTACTCAAGGTTCTTCGGCAGCTCCGAGGACAATCGCCGACGAATGTTCTGTACGTTGTGCAGGATCGCGCCGAGCGGATTGTTGATTTCATGGGCCATGCCGGCGGCCAGTCCGCCGACGGAAAGCATTTTTTCCGACTGCACCATCATTTCTTCCAGGGACAGGCGCTGGGTGATGTCATCGATCCGGATCACCACGCCACGTCCGGCACCGCCCATCAGCGGGTAGAAAGTCAGCGCATAGTGGCGGGCCTCGTCGTCCTTTACCCAGGTAACGCGCTCGATTTTCGCCACTGTGTGTTGTTCGACGGTGTCCTTGAGCTGTGGCAGGAAGGGTTTGAGGGGTTCGAAGGCGAGGAAGATCGGCTGGTTCAGCGCTTCGTCAAGCCGGGTCCCGGAAAGGGCGCTGGCTTCCTGGTTCCACTGGGTGACATACAGTTGCTCGTCGAGGGCGATCAGTGCGGAAGGCATCGAGTCGATGATGCTGTTGAGGTAATTCTGGAAACCGGTGAGTTTCTTCTCGATCTTGCTGCGAACCTGGACTTCCAGTTCGAGCTTGCGGTTGGTATGCCGGGTTTCCTCGGCCAGGCCCTGGGCCTGGTCGTAGGCCGCCTGGGACTCGTCGCGTGCGCGCTTGAGCTGCTGTTCGCGGGCCTCGATGCGCGACAGCATGGTGTTGAAGGCCTCGGCCAGGCTGCCGATCTCGTCGTGGTTGCCCCGTGACGCGCGCAGTGAATAGTTTTCCTCGCGGGTGACCTGGCGCGAAAGCTCCTCGAGTTCATGGATGGGGCGGGTAATCAGTCGCTTGATCTGCCGGGCGATGATCATCCACAACAGGATACTGAAAATCAGGATACCCAGGCTGGCGGTAAAGGTCCCGGTGTAGAAGGCCACCGGCAGTTCGCTGCTGGCCACCAGGAGCAGGTGTCCCGGTGCCTGGCCGGGGTGGGGCATGTCGATGACCTGGTTACTGCGAAATTCGGTCAGGCGCCAAGCCTCGACGTGCCGATAGCGCTCCGGTAGTTTCAGGCGGTCGCTATGTTGCAACTGGGCCAGGCGGTCGCCCTTGCCGTCATAGATGGCGGCAGCCCGTAGCGGCGAATAGGTGTTGAGTTCCTTGAGCAGGGCCTCGGCATTTTCCGGAGACTCCAGGGCCTGGCTGGCGAGGTTCGGGTTCGACACCAGTCGGCCGATGGTCTGCAGCGCCTGCGGCGCCATGCTTTCCTGGGAGATCCAATAGGCGGCACTGATGAAGGTCAGGTTGGCGACCAGTAGCACGGTAATCAGCAGTACCAGCAGCGCGGCGAGGAGTTTCTGACCGACCGGGAGGTTTTCTAGGCGCTGGCGCAGGGGCATCGCGGGTCCTGTCTGCAAAAAAATAAAAGGAGCGGCGGGCCTCGATCGACACCCGACCGTGATTGAGTGTATCAAACCGTCGGTTTTTACCGCGGGCTTTTGCCAAGTGACGGATTGAACAGGTCGAGCAGTGGGAAGGGGCAGTGGGAGAGAGGCTCAGTCGCTTGGCAAGCCGTGTTCGGCAAGATGCGCAGTCAGCCGCACCCGCAGTTGTTCGAGATGGGGCAAACCGAGGTGGTGGCGTGCCGCTGCCGAGCAAGCGTAGCCCAGGAGGTAGCTGATTTCGGTACGCCGGCCATGGGCGACGTCCTGGTACATGGAGGAATAGTTCGCGGCCGTGGCCTGTATCACCCGTTGCACTTCCTCGTGCAGGTTCTCGGCGGCGGCGGGTTGGCCGCAGCATTGCAGCAACTCCGTCAGTTCGGCGCAGAGGGTGGCGACTTCGCAGTGATGCTCCAGCAGGCCACCGTTACGGCAGTCGTGGAGCACGGTCAGTGGGTTGATGGCACAGTTGAGCGCCAGCTTGCGCCACAGCCGGGTCAGGATCTGGGTGTTCCATTCGTGGGGAATTCCCGCTTGGGCCAGCTCATCCAGCCAGAGCGGCGGCATCGGTTGGATGACATCGCCCAGCCAGGTAAAGCCATGGCCGGCGAACACTACCTGCCAGTCCGCTTCACGGAAGGCGCCTTCGGTGCTGGAGGCGAAGATACAGCGCGCTCCGGGAGCCAGGGCCGCGACCGCATCCTGGCTGCCCAGGCCGTTCTGCAGCAGTACCAGTTCGACATGCTCGCTGAGACGCGGGAGCAGTCGAGCAACGGCGGCCTGCGCGTCATAGGCCTTGCAGGCGACCAGCAGGCGGGTAATCGGCTCGGCGGCGTCGAAGGTCTCGGCAGGAATGGCAAACTGTTGTGCCTGGCCTTGTTCGACCAGGGTCAGTCCGCCGCTTGCCTCATAGGCTGCCAGGCGTACCGGGTCGCGCAGGATCAGCCTGACCGGCAGCCCGGCGCGCGCCAGGCGGGCGGCCCATAAGCTGCCCAGGCTGCCGGCACCGAGAACATGCCAGGTGCTGCTCATCAGTCGCGGGCCGGCAGGCGCTTGGCGCTGACCACGCCATCGGCATAGGACTGGGCCAGCAGCTGGGCGGCTTCATCGAACAGGGTCTGCTGGTCCAGTGGCAGGCACTTGCTGTCCAGGCCCACCAGGCTGATGCCGGCTTTCAACTCCACAGGCCCTTCATTGGTCATGAACGGCTTGAGGTTCAGCCCGTCATACAGGCGCTTGAAGCTGCTCGGGGCACAATCGCGCAGGTCAGGCGGCATGGTCATCAGCACGAAGTGCTGGTCGTCCAGCCGTGCCAGCACGTCCAGCGGCCGCACCAGTTGTTGCAGGCGCCGGGCGACGCCCTGCAGCAGCTCGTCGTAGAAGTCGTTGCCGTACTCGCGCTGCAGCTCGCCCGCCTGCTGGACGCCGATGAGCAGGTAGCAGATCGCGCCGCCACGGGCCTGCACCTGGCGAAGGCTGTCGGTCAGCTTCTGGCGCAGGTAGCGGGAGTTGCCCAGGCCGGTCAGGGAGTCGACGAGGTTGCGCTGTTCGAGGCTGGCGATGTTCTGGCGCAACAGGCGGTTTTCCTGGCGCAGCCGCTGCAGGGTGCTCCATTGGCGGTCGGCGGCCAGTACCCGGGTCAGCAGCAGGCGTTCGACGTCCTCGGGGGCGATCAGGTCATCGATATCGTTGGGCGATGTGTCGTCGAGCAGGGCAAGGGGCGCCTCGGCACTGATCAGCAACACATAGGTGTAGTGATCGTTCATCTCGTCGCGCTGCCTGATCTTTTCCGCCAGCTTCAGGCCGGCGTCTGCGGCGCAGACCACTACGCTGGCGGTCCGCTGGTCGATTTGCTCGAGGGCCAGGACGGCGTCATTGGCGTGGCGTATGTCCTGGTATCCCGCGCGCTGGAGGTTGCTGCCGAGGGCGCTGCTCACCAGATGGCCATCACTCACCAGCAAAATGCTCAGATCCGGATTAGGCATGGGGGGCTCGTAAGTGAATGAGTCGGAAGAACCGTTATAATGCTGGCGGATTTTAACCGTCAAACCAGGCGCACTCCATCGGTATTGGGGCGCCAAGATGAAATTTGGAGAAATGACATGCCGTCGTTCGACGTGGTATCCGAACTGGACAAACACGAAGTCACCAACGCCGTCGAGAACGCCGTCAAGGAGCTGGACCGCCGTTACGACCTGAAGGGCAAGGGCTCCTTCGAGTTCAAGGACAAGGAACAGACCGTCAGCATGACGGCCGAAGCCGAGTTCCAGCTGGAGGCGATGCTGGACATCCTGCGCATGGCCCTGGTCAAGCGCAAGATCGATGTGAAATGCCTCGAGGTCAAGGATGCCTATGCGTCCGGCAAGCTGATGAAGCAGGACGCGACCTTCAAGGAAGGCATCGATAAGGAGATGGCGAAGAAGATCGTTGCGCACATCAAGGAGGCCAAGCTGAAAGTGCAGGCGGCCATCCAGGGTGAGCAGGTCCGTGTCACGGGCAAGAAGCGTGACGACTTGCAGGAGGCGATTGCCAATCTGCGGGCCAAGGAATTCGACCTGCCACTGCAATTCAACAACTTCCGCGACTGATCCGGTCCGCCAGGGAACCTCTGGAAGTTATCGGCGTCGGAGGGCCCAGGCGCGGCAGAAACGGTTGAGCCAGCAAGGTTTCGATCGTTTCGCCGGGCAATCGCACGATAACAGGAGAGAACAATGGACCTGAACGCAGAAATGGATCATCTCATCAAGGCCTCCCAGGCCTGGATTCCGATGATCATGGAATACGGCAGCCGGGTGCTGCTTGCAGTCCTTACCCTGGCCGTGGGTTGGTGGCTGATCAACCGGCTGACCGGCAAGCTGAGCAAGTTGCTGGCGTTGCGCAATGCGGACCTGGCGTTGCAGGGCTTCATCAGCAACTTGTCGAACATTGCCCTGAAAATCATGCTCAGCATCAGCGTGGCGTCGATGATCGGTGTGGCCACCACGTCGTTCGTGGCGGCGATCGGTGCTGCAAGCTTGACCATCGGCCTAGCGTTGCAGGGCAGCCTGGCGAACTTCGCCGGTGGCGTGCTGATCCTGATGTTCCGGCCGTTCCGCATCGGTGACACGATCACCGCGCAGGGCATTACCGGCACTGTCGACAACGTCCAGATCTTCCACACCATCCTGCGTACCGGCGACAACCAGACGGTGATCATGCCCAACGGCAGCCTGTCGAACGGCATCATCACCAACATCAACCGCCAGCCGACCCGCAAGGTGGTGTTCGATATCGGGGTGGACTACGAGGCGGACCTGCAGAAGGCTCGCGAGGTGTTGCTGGAATTGGCCAGGGATGAGCGCGTGCTGGCTGATCCGGCTCCGGCTGCGGTGGTTTCGGCACTGGGTGACAGTTCCATTACCATTTCCCTGCGCGTATGGGCGAAGACTGCCGATTGTGGGGACTTGGCCTCCAAGTTCAACGAGCAGGCTCGCGATCGTCTCAAGGACGCTGGAGTGGCGCTGGCATTTGCGCCGCGGGTGTTTCGAGTTGTCCAGGAAGTACCGGGCAAGTAATCCGGTCGATATTTGGCCTAGTAGTCAGATATCAATGAAAGGGCGCCGCGAGGGGCCCTTTTTGTTGTTAGCATTTTAATGATTTGCCAGTCTCGCGGTGAATCTAGTTGGTGCTGATTTGTATCAGCTACAAAACAAAATGGGAATTATCTTTAAATTCAATGGGTTCTTTTGTTAGCTGGCTATTCAATAGTTTGCGATGATTTATCTTTCGGTCTGTGCAATAAAAAAGGCCCATCACCAGGATGGGCCTTTCTTCAAGCGAGTATCGCTAATTACTTCTTGGCGATAGCCATCAGGTCGAGTGGGTACTCGGTGATCAGGCGGAACTCGTTGATGTTGCTGTCGCCGGCCTCGTTGTTAGCACGGTGCCATGCTTGGCGTGCACGGAAGGACAGGTCCTTCAGAGGACCGGACTGGACAACGTATTTGGCTTCCAGGTTGGTTTCGAAGTGACGACCATCCTTGCCGTAGGAGTTGTTCGCAGCATAGATGGAGTTCATGTGCGTTCCATCGATGCCTTCGCCATGGATGTAGCGACCCATGAAGCTCAGGCCTGGAATGCCGTATTCAGCCATCTTGATGTCATAACGGGCCTGGACCGATTTCTCGCCTGGGCCGTTGAAGTCAGAGTACTGGATGGAGTTGGCCAGGAAAATCGAGTCACCGCCACGGTTGTTGTCACCCACGCCGATGTAGTCGAATGGGTTGTCACCACGAACCTGTTGGTAAGCCAGGGTAATGGTGTGAGCCTTCAGGAAGGAGTAGGCGGTTGCGAACGAGTAGGTGGTGTTGCTGATGTTACCCGCCAGCTTCTTGCCGGTATCGGTGGTGCGATACAGGTTGAGGTCGAAGTTCAGCGACTGGTCCGAACCCAGGCCCAGGGTGTAGTTCACGTTGGCGTAGTACTGGTTCCAGATATCCTCGAGCTTGGCGCCGTAGAGCGATGCGGTCAGGTCTGGATTGATTGCATACTTGCCGCCGACGTAGTCGATGCTCTTGGCTGCAACGTTTGCGTAGTTGGCATACAGGTCGCCGTTGTGGCGAGTCTGGTCCTGGCTGCTGCCACCGGTGAAGTGGCCGGCTTCGAGGTCAAGGTCTTTGACTTCACTGCTTTGCAGTTGCAGGCCGCTGGCGGTTTGTTGGAACAGACGGGAGCCACCTACAGCGAATACCGGAGCGGTGCTAGGCTGGAAATCACCGATTTTCAGCTCGGTCTTGGAGATGCGGAACTTGATGGCTGCGCCAGCTTTGCCGAAGCTGTCATTGTTGTCACGAATGCCATTGACGGCTTTGCTGCGGCTGATGTTACCCGAGCCAGACTCTTTGTCTTCGCCACTGAGCAGGTAGCCAGCATCGCCATAGCCTTCAACGGCCACACCCACGGTGCCCTGGGTGTAACCCGAGCTGAACTTGCCCAGAATGCCTTGGGTCCAGTCTTCCTGGTCCTTGCTGGTGTCCTTGCGGTCCCGGTTGAAGTAGTAGTTCTTCAGAACCACACCTGCCGAAGCGCCTTCAACGAAACCCTTGGCATCAGCCTGGTCGGTCACGAAAGGTTCGGCCATTGCCAGTTGAGTGCCTGCTGCCGAAACAGCCAGGGCGATCATGCTCCACTTCATCACGCGCATCGTGATTTGCTCCTTTGGTTTTAGGAAGAGTACTGCCGTCCCACCTGTATTTTTATCTGGGCGGCTCTTTCTTTTTGTGTCGGCGCAAACTTATATCACGCTGACAAACTTGGCGATACTTGCTCACCTATCCTTGCGGCTTCTTTACGAGCGTGTCGCAAAAAGCTCGCTCCATGTCGCAAATACACAGCCTTTTTATTGGCTGTACAACTTCAGCGCATTGTCGAACACCAGAGCATAGATAAGAAAAACTCATGTTCAAGTGTCGCGCTGTCCCTCGTTGCACTGTACTGCGTTGTTACTGTGTCGCGGAGCTTCAGCGTCCGATCAGGCCCTCTGTGGCGACTGTACGTGTAGCAATGCAACAAGCATGCACAAAGTTGAAAAATCGCCAGAAAATATTTCCATGACTGGTCGGTCGCTCTGAAACCCTTATGAAACCTGGGGTCAGCACCTCGATTTGTGGTGCTTGACGTATTACTTTCCCTTGTGCTGCTAATCCATTGATTATCGGTGGAAAGCCCAAAACGTTACCGCTCCACACCGTAGGCTGGGTAACGGATGGATAAAAATTGCACCAAGAATAGCCGCTTTGTGTAATTTTGGTGCAAGGCTGTCCGTTCGCTGTTCAGGCTCGGACACTGGTGCTTTTCCGGTCATGCTGTTCCCGCAGTAGGCGATCCGTTGCAGTGCGAATCAGGGAGGGTTGCAGGAAAAGATGACGGTTTGATTATCCGGGGGCATTTTTCCACGGCTGGCCCGGAATGGTGCGGCCTGCGTCCGCGATGGTGCATCATCGCGCCACAAACACCATTGCGGCTGTTTTGGTGGCTCGTATGCAGTGATCTACCGGCATGCGGTGAATTGAAGCGCGAAGGCAGGTATCCTCAGCGCTCTGTTTCCGGCTCGTTGTCGAATGGCGATCCGGACACGCAAAATCAGTCAAGCAGGAGTGTTTACGGTGTTCGTTCTCGATTCGCGTCTTCAACAAGACACCTTGCCGATGGGCGACTTTCCGTTGTGTCGCCTGCTGTTGTCCAATGACTCGAACTACCCCTGGTTCATTTTGGTGCCGCGGCGTGTGGAGGTCAGTGAAGTGTTCGATCTGGACGCGGCGGACCAGGCGCAACTGTGGCTTGAAACCAGCGAATTGGCACAGGCGCTCAAGCAGGCGTTCAATGCGGACAAGATGAATGTCGCGACGTTGGGTAATGTGGTCAGCCAGTTGCACATGCATGTGATTGTTCGCCATCGGGGCGATGCGGCCTGGCCTGCGCCGGTCTGGGGCAAGCATCCGGCAAAGCCTTATGCCGAGGCGGAGGTCGTCGCGATTCGCGAGCGGCTGCAGGTGCTGCTGGCCGAGGGCTTTTCCCCTGTGCAGGTACAGTCATGAGCCTTGAAGCGCGTGTAACCGAGTTGGAAACCCGCCTGGCATTTCAGGATGACACCATCCAGGCGCTGAATGATGTGCTGGTGGCGCAGCAGCGTGAGGTGGAGCGCCTGCAATTGCAGATGACCGCCTTGCTCAAGCGCCATGAGGAAATGATGGGACAATTTGGTATTGCCGAGGATGAGGCGCCGCCGCCGCATTACTGAGTCGTTCGATAATTGGCAGGCATGAAAAAACCGCGAGCTGTCTTACGGCATCGCGGTTTTTTTTCAAGCCGGGAAATGACTCAGCGACGTGGCGATGCCGCTACCACGTCTTCGGCCTGCAGGCCCTTGTCCCGGTTCATGACCGAGAACTCCACGCGCTGTCCTTCGACCAGGACACGGTGGCCCTCGCCACGAATGGCGCGAAAGTGCACGAAGATATCGTCGCCGGAATCACGCGAGATAAAGCCGAACCCCTTGGAGGTGTTGAACCACTTCACGGTCCCGGTATCCCGGTTGCTCATGTCGTAGTTGTGCGAAGCGGTGGATGGTGAGGACTTGTAGAAGCTGACCGTCAGGTGCAACAGCACGGCGATCACCGCCGCCGTCAGACCCGGCAGTACGGCAGGCTGGCCTGCGACCATCGACAGCGGCGCGAGCAGCACGACGATCTGCAGGACGACAGCGAGGATCAGCAGGGCGCTGACCAGGTTTTGCAGTTGGTGACGAGGACCCTTGTTCCAGTAGGGAATCACTGGTGCGAGGATCAGGTTGAGCAAGCCGAAGAATGCCAGGTAAAGCGCATCGGGTTGTTGCAGGTAAGGCAGTGCTTCGGATCGCAGGCTGGGTATAAAGGAGAGCAGCAGGGCGACGGCGCCCGTTAGCAGATGGACGATTTTCAACATTTTGATGACTCACTCAAGATTGATCGCAAGGAAGAGCTGGCAGCCCACGGTTCGCTTCTGAGAAAAAAAGGTGAGGCGTTGGGCACGTGTGTCTACCAGCCTATGCGCCGCGCCAACATGCGACGTGACGACACGCTGTCTATTTAACAGCAAAGCCCGAGCCTTCTCAAATCAACGGCTTGAGCGACATCGGCGGGCTCCGGCGAGGGCTCTGGGACGCGGCACCCGATGCTGCATGTGGCGGCGACTCTTGCTAGAGTGGTCCTACACCTTCAGGGTGTGACTTCATTCACGTCAAGGGGATGCATATGGCTATTGATATCGGTATCAGCGAAGCAGACCGCAAGTCCATCGTCGAAGGACTGTCCCGCCTGCTGTCGGATACCTATGTACTTTATCTGAAGACCCACAACTTCCATTGGAACGTCAGTGGCCCGATGTTTCGGACACTGCACTTGATGTTTGAAGAACAATATAACGAGCTGGCGCTGGCGGTGGACCTGATCGCCGAGCGGATCAGGGCGCTGGGGTTCCCCGCGCCAGGTACCTATTCGACCTATGCCCGGCTGTCTTCCATCAAGGAAGAGGAAGGGGTCCCGGCTGCCGAGGAAATGATCCGGCAACTGGTGCAGGGGCAGGAGGCGGTGACCCGCACCGCACGTGGAATATTTCCGTTGCTGGACAAGGTCAGCGATGAGCCGACCGCCGACCTGTTGACCCAGCGCATGCAGGTTCATGAGAAAACCGCCTGGATGCTGCGGGCCCTGCTGGAAGAGTGAAGCATGACGCACGGGTGAGCCATGGGCTCATTCGTGCAAATGCCGTCGCCGCTTGCCCTGCGGGTGCGCCTGTGCTCGTTCTGGCGCGCCGCGCTGATGTTCCTCGTTTGCTGGTCGCTTCATCCTACGCGGGGGATGGCCCGGTCTGCTGGATAAGGAATTTTGCCTAATGTTTCATTTAGGCGAGATTTTCCAAGAGCGCCCTTATTCAAGGGCGTGCAGCGACGGAGTGCGAGGAAGATGGTGCAGTTGAATCAATGTTTGGGGGAGTCTGGTCTGTTCCGCAAGGCCAGGACTGATCCGATGTTGCTGGAATTTGATATCGGATTGGCAAAACCGGTTTCCCGGTCCGTTCGCCTGAATGGGTTTGCAACCTGCTTGCGCCTTGAGGAGGTGTACTGGAAAGTATTGGCCGACATGGCCGGTATCAACCGGTGCACGGTCAATGCGCTACTTTCCAATGTGGATATGGAGGTGCATCTGCGTTATGGCGGGGTGAAGAATTTCAGTGGACTGATTCGCGTCGTCTGCATGGTGCACCTGCTGACGCTGGGTGGCCTGCAACATTCGACCTGATCGTGTCCCGATCGGGCCGCAGCCGCTGGTCGTTGCCGGGCAGGCGACTGAAGGGAGCGGGATGACCGGTCACACGGCTGCAAAGCCTCGATTTAACAGATATAATCCCGCTCTTTGCTGCATGGCCCGACTCTGGGCTCGGGCAGCAGTGATGTCGTTATCTGATTGTCGAGACGCCCCATGCCCATGTACGACTACCAATGCGCTTCCTGCGGTCATCAGCTGGAAGCCATTCAAAAAATCAGCGCCGCTCCTCTGGTCGATTGCCCTGCCTGCCAGGCGCCAGAGCTGAAAAAAATGCTTTCCATGCCGGGCTTCCGCCTCAGCGGTACCGGTTGGTACGAAACCGATTTCAAGACCGGCGCCAAGAAAAACCTGGCCGGTGGCGACAAAGCCGACTGAAAACAAGCGACACGAGCGGGCTCTGGCACCCCAAGGACATCGGGGTGTGCCAGACCTCCACCGAATTCGAATTACGAGAAGTGAAACCACGACCATGATGCGCAGCCATTATTGCGGCCAACTGAACGAGAGCCTGGAAGGCCAGGAAGTCACCCTTTGCGGATGGGTCCACCGTCGTCGCGACCATGGCGGGGTGATTTTCCTCGATATCCGTGACCGCGAAGGTCTGGCCCAGGTGGTTTTCGACCCGGATCGCGCCGAAACCTTCGCCGCTGCCGATCGCGTGCGCAGCGAGTATGTGGTGAAGATCACCGGCAAGGTGCGTCTGCGTCCGGCGGGTGCCGGCAACGCCAACATGGCTTCCGGCGCCATCGAAGTGCTGGGTTATGAACTGGAAGTGCTGAACGAAGCGGAAACTCCGCCGTTCCCGCTCAACGAGTACTCCGACGTTGGCGAGGAAACCCGCCTGCGTTACCGCTTCATCGACCTGCGTCGTCCGGAAATGGCCGAGAAGCTGCGTCTGCGTTCGCGCATGACCACCAGCATCCGTCGCTTCCTGGACGAGAACGGCTTCCTCGACGTCGAGACGCCGATCCTGACTCGCGCGACTCCGGAAGGCGCCCGCGACTACCTGGTCCCGAGCCGTACCCACGCGGGCAGCTTCTTCGCCCTGCCGCAATCTCCGCAACTGTTCAAGCAGTTGCTGATGGTGGCCGGTTTCGACCGTTACTACCAGATCGCCAAGTGCTTCCGCGACGAAGACCTGCGTGCCGATCGCCAGCCGGAATTCACCCAGATCGACATCGAGACCAGCTTCCTCGATGAAAAAGACATCATGGGCCTCACCGAAAGCATGATCCGCAACCTGTTCAAGGAAGTGCTGGGTCTGGAATTCGGCGAATTCCCGCACATGACCTTCGAAGAGGCCATGCGTCGCTACGGTTCGGACAAGCCCGACCTGCGTATCCCGCTGGAACTGGTCGACGTGGCCGACCAGCTCAAGGAAGTCGAGTTCAAGGTGTTCAGCGGCCCGGCCAACGACCCTAAGTGCCGCATCGCCGCGCTGCGCGTTCCTGGCGGTGCGAGCATGCCGCGCAAGCAGATCGACGACTACACCAAGTTCGTCGGCATCTACGGTGCCAAGGGCCTGGCGTACATTAAGGTCAACGAGCGTGCTGCCGGTGTTGACGGCCTGCAATCGCCGATCGTCAAGAACATCCCGGAAGCCAACCTGAACGTGATCCTCGATCGCGTTGGTGCGGTCGATGGCGATATCGTGTTCTTCGGCGCCGACAAGGCCAAGATCGTCAGCGAGGCCCTGGGTGCGCTGCGTATCAAGCTCGGTCACGACCTGAACTTGCTGACCTGCGAATGGGCACCGATGTGGGTCGTCGACTTCCCGATGTTCGAAGAGAACGACGACGGCAGCTTCACTGCTCTGCATCACCCGTTCACCGCGCCGAAGTGCACGCCTGAAGAGCTGGAAGCCAACCCGGCTACCGCTTTGTCGCGCGCTTACGACATGGTTCTGAACGGCACCGAGCTGGGTGGCGGTTCGATCCGTATCCACCGCAAGGAAATGCAACAGGCGGTGTTCCGTCTGCTGGGCATCAACGAAGCGGAGCAGGAAGAAAAGTTCGGCTTCCTGCTCGACGCCCTGAAGTACGGTGCTCCGCCCCATGGTGGCCTGGCCTTCGGCCTGGATCGCCTGGTGATGCTGATGACCGGCGCCCAGTCGATCCGTGAAGTGATCGCCTTCCCGAAAACCCAGAGCGCGGCCTGTGTCATGACCCAGGCTCCAGGCGTTGTGGACACCAAGGCGCTGCGCGAGTTGCACATTCGCCTGCGTGAGTCGCCAAAGGCTGAGTAAGGCCGCTGCGTGAAAGCGCGATAAGGTTTTACACGGTCAAAAAAGGCGCATCTTCGGATGCGCCTTTGCGTTAAAGGGATGGGTCCTGCCTGGGGGCGGGGCCGTCGAGGTTTCTAGAGAATTCGGAGTTGTGTAATGGCTGGCCATTCCAAGTGGGCGAACATCAAGCACCGCAAAGAGCGTCAGGATGCCAAGAAAGGCAAGATTTTCACCAAGTGGATTCGCGAGCTGACCGTCGCCGCTCGCCAGGGTGGCGCTGACCCGGGCTCCAACCCGCGCTTGCGGCTGGCTTTGGACAAGGCCCTGGGCGCCAACATGAGCCGTGACATCATCGACCGCGCCGTGGCCCGTGGGGCCGGGGCGGCCGACACCGACGACATGGTCGAACTGAGCTATGAAGGCTACGGCCCGGGCGGCGTGGCGGTGATGGTCGAGTGCATGACCGACAACCGCAACCGTACCGCCGCTGCCGTGCGCCATGCGTTCAGCAAGTGTGGCGGCAACCTCGGCACCGATGGGTCGGTGGCCTACCTGTTCGAACGCAAGGGGCAGATATCCTTTGCGCCGGGCATCGACGAGGACGCGCTGATGGAAGCCGCGATGGAGGCAGACGCCGATGACGTGGTGACCAACGAAGACGGCTCCATCGATGTCTTCACCTCGTTCGCCGGTTTCTATGCCGTGCGCAATGCCCTGGAAGCCTCCGGCTTCAAGGCTGGCGACGCGGAAATCGTCATGCTGCCGACCACCAGTGCCGAACTCGATCTCGATGGGGCGGAAAAGGTCTTGAAGCTGATCGATATGCTCGAAGATTTGGATGACGTGCAAAACGTCTACTCCAACGCCGACATCCCCCAGGCGGTGCTGGAACAGCTCGGCTGACAGTACCGGCCCCTGTTCCCGCAGGGGCTTCATCCATTGTCCGGGAGGGTTGGGCAGCCGACCTCCCGACAGTACTCTATCGACCTGCATGCATATACAGTAGATACTGCGCGTCATTGGCAGGTTTTCTCGATCGAACTGCAGGCGTTATGACTCTTATTCTTGGTATCGACCCAGGTTCGCGGATCACCGGTTACGGTGTGGTGCGCGATACCGGGCGTGGTTGTGTCTATGTGGCGTCGGGCTGCATCCGTACCGGCAGCGGCGAGCTGCATGAGCGTTTGCAGGTGGTCTACCGCAGCGTGCGTGAGGTTATCCAGACCTACGGCCCGGTGACCATGGGGATTGAAAAGGTCTTCATGGCGAAGAATGCCGACTCGGCGCTCAAGCTCGGCCAGGCCCGCGGCGCGGCGATCGTCGCCGGGGCCGAGGAAAACCTGGAGATTGCCGAGTACACGGCGACCCAGGTCAAGCAGGCGGTTGCCGGCACGGGTGGAGCGAACAAGGAGCAGGTGATGATGATGGTGATGCATCTGCTCAAATTGACCAGCAAGCCACAGATCGATGCCTCCGACGCCCTGGCGATTGCCCTGTGCCATGCCCATACGCGCTCGAGCCTGCTGCCTCACGGGCTGGGAGCGGCAAGGACCCGTGGCGGCCGCCTGCGTCTCTGATAGCATCATCAGCTTAAACAATTTTGCTTGCCGACAGCGCCTCTTGCCGGATGATGGCGGGCCTGTCGTTCTGTTCACCCGCCACCGGCCTGGCTGAAAATAAGGACCTGATACGTGATTGGACGCTTGCGCGGCACCTTGGCTGAAAAACAGCCGCCGCACCTTATCCTCGATGTGAATGGCCTGGGCTATGAGGTGGAAGTCCCCATGACCACGCTCTACCGCCTGCCGTCGGTCGGCGAACCGCTGACGCTGCACACACATTTGGTCGTGCGCGAGGATGCCCAGTTACTCTATGGTTTTGTCGGCAAGCGCGAGCGCGACTTCTTTCGCGAGCTGATCCGGCTGAATGGCGTGGGGCCCAAGCTGGCGCTGGCCCTGATGTCCAGCCTGGAAGTCGATGAACTGGTGCGCTGCGTGTCGGCCCAGGATACTTCTGCGCTGGTGAAGGTGCCGGGTGTCGGCAAGAAGACCGCCGAGCGCTTGCTGGTCGAACTCAAGGACCGGTTCAAGGCCTGGGAAACCGTGCCAAGCATGTTCGCGCTGGTGCCAAACCAGCCGGATGGGGTCGCCCCAACGCCGGTCGCCAGTGCCGAGACCGATGCGGTCAGTGCGCTGATTTCCCTGGGCTACAAGCCCCAGGAGGCGAGCAAGGCGGTTTCGGCCATCAAGGAAAAAGGCTTGAGCAGCGAAGAGATGATTCGTCGCGCCCTGAGGGGAATGATTTAAGTGATTGAAGCCGATCGTTTGATAACCGCTTCCAGCGGGCGAGACCGTGAGGAGGTCCAGGACCGGGCGATTCGTCCGCTGAGCCTGGCCGAATATATCGGTCAGCCCACGGTCCGGGAGCAGATGGAACTGTTCATCCAGGCTGCCCGTGCGCGTGGCGAGTCCCTGGACCATACGCTGATCTTCGGCCCGCCGGGGCTGGGCAAGACCACCCTGGCCAACATCATCGCCCAGGAAATGGGCGTGTCGATCAAGAGCACTTCCGGGCCGGTGCTGGAACGGGCGGGGGACCTGGCGGCGCTGCTGACCAACCTTGAGCCCCACGATGTGCTGTTCATCGACGAAATCCATCGTCTGTCACCGGTTGTCGAGGAAGTCCTTTACCCGGCGATGGAAGACTTCCAGCTCGACATCATGATCGGTGAGGGGCCAGCCGCGCGCTCGATCAAGCTCGACCTGCCGCCGTTCACCCTGGTCGGGGCGACCACCCGTGCCGGCATGCTGACCAATCCGCTACGTGACCGCTTCGGTATCGTCCAGCGTCTTGAGTTCTATAACACGGCGGACCTGGCGACGATCGTCAGTCGTTCGGCGGGCATTCTCGGGCTGCCGCTGGATCCTGATGGCGCCTTCGAGATCGCCCGTCGTGCACGGGGTACGCCACGGATCGCCAACCGTTTGCTGCGGCGTGTGCGCGACTTTGCCGAAGTGCGGGCCAAGGGGCATATCACCAAGGCGGTTGCGGACCTGGCGCTGAACCTGCTGGATGTCGACGAGCACGGTTTCGATCACCAGGATCGGCGCCTGCTGTTGACCATGATCGAGAAGTTCGACGGCGGTCCGGTAGGGGTCGACAGCCTGGCGGCGGCGATCGGCGAGGAGCGGCATACGATCGAGGATGTACTGGAACCGTACCTGATCCAGCAGGGCTACATCATGCGTACGCCGCGCGGGCGGGTGGTGACGCGGCATGCGTACCTGCACTTCGGCTTGAACGTGCCGTCGCGGTTGGGCGAGACGCCTGTGGCAGACGAGTTTCTCGATGCATTGGACGGCTGAATGGGCGACTCCAAGTGATTTATTGGTGGTTCGTGCTGTCCTAGAGGCTGGCATCACGATTCTTCATGTAAAAAGTCGTATAAGTATGAAAAACAGTTGCCTGGCCGGATTGGCAACCTGAGGAGTAAGCACTAGAGTATGCGCGCGCAAAACGGGGTTCAGTCGTTCGCACATCGCTGTCGCGTTTATTACGAGGACACCGATGCCGGCGGCATCGTGTATTACGTCAATTACCTAAAGTTCATGGAGCGGGCTCGAACCGAGCGGCTACGGGCGTTGGGCTTTGCCCAATCCGAGCTGGTGGGGGAGAACCTGTTGTTCGTCGTGCATTCCAGCGAAGCGCGTTACCACGTGCCGGCGCGACTGGACGACGAGCTGCTGGTCAGTGCGGATGTCATTGAACTGAACCGTGCGAGCCTGCGCTTCAAGCAGCAGGTTCGACGTGCAACGGATTTAACGCTGCTCTGTGAAGGGCAGTTCCTGGTGGCCTGTGTGCGCGCCGACAGTTTGAAACCCCGGGCCATTCCAGAAGCCTTGCGATCGGCCTTTGCCGACACAGGTGGCGCGGGTACTCACTTAGAGCAGGAGATAAAGCGTGGAAGCTAACGTCGTCGACCATTCCTCCATGTGGAGTTTGGTCAGCAATGCCAGCATCGTGGTGCAATTGGTCATGCTGATCCTGGTGGCTGCCTCAGTCACCTCGTGGATCATGATTTTCCAGCGCAGCAATTTGCTGCGCGCCGGCCGTCGTGCCCTGGAGAGCTTCGAGGAGCGCTTCTGGTCGGGGATCGATTTGTCCAAGCTGTACCGCCAGGCCGGTAGCAACCCGGATCCGGACTCGGGTGTCGAGCAGATCTTCCGCGCCGGCTTCAAGGAGTTCTCCCGCCTGCGCCAGCAACCGGGCGTCGAGCCTGAAGCGGTCATGGAAGGCGTGGCTCGTGCCATGCGCGTAGCCATCTCCCGTGAAGAGGAAAAGCTCGAGCAGAGCCTGCCGTTCCTCGCCACCGTGGGTTCGGTCAGCCCGTACGTCGGTCTGTTCGGCACCGTGTGGGGGATCATGAACTCCTTCCGTGGCCTGGCTACCGCGCAGCAGGCGACCCTCGCCACCGTCGCTCCGGGCATCGCCGAAGCCCTGGTCGCCACCGCGATCGGCCTGTTCGCTGCGATCCCGGCCGTTGTCGCCTACAACCGCTTTGCGGCCCGTGGCGAAAACCTGATCGGTCGTTACTACACCTTCGCCGACGAATTCCAGGCGATCCTGCACCGTAAAGTGCACACCAGCGAAGAGTGAGCAGGTAAATCCCCATGGCCCGAGTTCGGCACAAACGCAAGCCGGTCGCCGAGATGAACGTGGTGCCATACATCGACGTGATGTTGGTATTGCTGGTTATCTTCATGGTTACCGCACCGATGCTCAACCAGGGTGTTAAGGTCGATCTGCCCAAGGTTTCCAGCGAAGCCTTGCCGCAGGACAACAACACCCAGGTCCTGACCATTTCGATCAAGGCTGACAAGACCTACTACTGGAATCTTGGCAGCGAAGTCGACACCGACAAGCAGCAGGACAAGGCAATGACCTTGCCGCAGATGACCGATGCGGTCACCAAGATCATTCGTGCCGGCAACGAAGCCGGCAAGCACACCCAGGTCTTCATTCGTGGCGACAAGAGTGTCGACTATGGCGCCGTCATGGGTGCCATGGGTGGTCTGCAGAAAGCGGGTGTCGGTAACGTCGGTCTGATTACCGAGGCGCCCTGATGCACCAACAGAGAGAGCCGTCCGCCTCGGAAAGCTACTTCTGGCCCAGCGTCTGGGCGATTGGCCTGCACGTCCTGATCTTTGGCATGCTGTTCGTCAGCTTTGCCATGACTCCGGAATTGCCCCCGGCCAAACCGATTGTCCAGGCGACCCTGTACCAACTGAAATCGAAAAGTCAGGCAACCACCCAGACCAATCAGAAGATTGCGGGTGAGGCGAAGAAATCCGCCGCGCGCCAGACCGAAGTCGAGCAGATGGAGCAGAAGAAGGTCGAGCAGGAAGCGATAAAGGCGGCGGAACAAAAGAAAGAAGACGCGGCTCAAAAGGCCGAAGAGGCGAAGAAGGCCGACGAAGCCAAGAAAGCGGACGAGGCGAAGAAGGCTGATGAAGCCAAGAAAGCCGATGACGCGAAGAAGGCTGCCGAAGCCAAGAAGGCCGAAGAGAAACAATTGGCTGATATAGCCAAGAAGAAGGCCGAGGAAGAGGCCAAGAAAGCCGCTGAAGAAGAGGCCAAGAAAAAGGCCGCTGAAGAAGCGAAGAAGAAAATCGTCGAGGACGCGAAGAAGAAAGCCGCGGAAGACGCCAAGAAGAAAGCTGACGCTGAAGAGGCGAAGAAGAAGATCGCCGAAGACGCGAAGAAGAAAGCAGCAGCCGACGCGGCCAAGAAGAAGCAGGACGCCGCACGTAAATCGGCTGAAGAGAAGAAGGCGCAAGCCCTGGCCGACTTGCTTTCTGACACGCCGCAGCGCCAACAGGCCTTGGCGGATGAGCAGGGTGATGAAACTGCGGGCAGTTTCGATGATCTGATTCGCGCTCGGGCAGCGGAAGGCTGGGCTCGTCCACCTTCGGCGCGTAAGGGTATGACGGTGGTGCTGCAGATCGGCATGTTGCCGGACGGTACCGTGACCACGGTCTCGGTGGCCAAGTCCAGTGGCGACGGCCCGTTTGACGCATCGGCGGTAGCGGCGGTCAAGAATATTGGTCGCCTGACGGAAATGCAGGGAATGAAACCGAGCGATTTTGCTCCTTATCGTTCGTTCAAGATGACATTTACACCTGAGGATCTAGCCTTGTGAGAAACCTTCTTCGAGGAATGCTTGTCCTGATCTGCTGCCTGGCAGGGATGGCAGTGGCAGATGAAAAGAACATTCTGGTCACCAGCGGCAGCGACCGGGCGACCCCGATCGCCGTCGTACCGTTCGGTTGGCAGGGCGGTAGCGTCCTGCCTGACGACATGGCCCAGATCATCGGTGACGACCTGCGTAACTCCGGTTACTACTCGCCGATTCCCAAGCAGAACATGATCAGCCTGCCAACCCAGGGCAGCGAAGTCATTTACCGTGACTGGAAGGCCCTGGGCGCGCAGTACATCATGGTCGGCAGCATCGTTCCTGCGGGTGGTCGCCTGCAGGTGCAATATGCCCTGTTCAACGTCGCCACCGAGCAGCAAGTGCTGACCGGTAGCGTGTCGGGCACTGTCGACCAACTGCGCGACATGTCGCACTACATCTCCGACCAGTCGTTCGAAAAACTCACCGGTATCAAAGGTGCGTTCTCGACTCGGATGCTGTACGTGACGGCCGAGCGCTTCTCGGTGAACAACACGCGCTACACCCTGCAGCGTTCCGACTACGACGGTGCACGTGCAGTGACCCTGCTGCAGTCGCGCGAGCCGATCCTGTCGCCGCGTTTCGCGCCGGATGGCAAGCGTATCGCCTATGTTTCGTTCGAGCAGAAGCGTCCGCGCATCTTCATCCAGCACATCGATACCGGTCGCCGTGAACAGCTGACCAACTTCGAAGGCCTGAATGGTGCTCCAGCCTGGTCGCCGGATGGTTCGCGCCTGGCGTTCGTGCTGTCCAAGGACGGCAACCCGGACATCTACGTGATGAATCTGGCTTCGCGCCAGATCAGCCGCGTCACCAGTGGCCAGGGCATCAACACCGAACCGTTCTGGGGCAAGGATGGCTCGACCATCTACTTCACCTCCGACCGCGGTGGCAAGCCACAGATCTATAAAACCAACGTCAATGGCGGTGGTGCCGAGCGCGTAACGTTCATCGGCAACTACAACGCCAACCCGAAACTTTCGGCTGACGAAAAAACCCTGGTAATGATCCACCGCCAGGACGGTTTCACCAACTTCCGGGTGGCGGCTCAGGATTTGCAGCGCGGTAGCGTAAAAATCCTTACAGACACCAACCTTGATGAGTCAGCTACTGTTGCGCCAAACGGCACCATGGTAATCTACGCCACCGCCCAGCAGGGCCGGGGAGTCTTGATGCTCGTGTCCATCAACGGACGCGTAAGGCTCCCGCTTCCTACCGCTCAAGGCGAAGTCAGAGAACCTTCCTGGTCCCCTTACCTGAACTGACGCGGCGCTATACGTTTTACTTAACACACTGGGGTTCATTAGGAGTTTCACGATGGAAATGCTGAAGTTTGGTAAATTTGCTGCGCTGGCTCTGGCCATGGCTGTAGCTGTAGGTTGCTCCTCCAAAGGCGGCGACAACGCTGGTCAAGGCGCTGTTGATCCTAACGCTGGCTACGGTGCAAACACCGGTGCCGTTGACGGTTCCCTGAGCGAAGAAGCTGCTCTGCGCGCAATCACCACCTTCTACTTCGAATACGACAGCTCGGACCTGAAGCCAGAAGCCATGCGCTCCCTGGACGTTCACGCCAAGGACCTGAAAGCCAACGGCGCTCGCGTCGTCCTGGAAGGCAACACCGACGAACGTGGTACTCGTGAGTACAACATGGCACTGGGCGAGCGTCGTGCGAAAGCCGTTCAGCGCTACCTGGTACTGCAAGGTGTTTCCCCAGCTCAGTTGGAGCTGGTTTCCTACGGTAAAGAGCGTCCAGTTGCTACTGGCCACGACGAGCAGTCCTGGGCTCAAAACCGTCGCGTCGAACTGCGTAAGTAATTCGTCATGCGAACGTGCCGTCGTGCTGTAACTGTATTGGCTCTCAGCATCATGCCGCTTGCGGCATGGGCTGCGGTTCCTGTGGTCGATGACAACTCCGGCTATAACAATAGCGGTGGAAGTTATCCGCCAGCGGGTTACGGTACGAACGGCGCCTATGCCGGGTCAGGGGCTGCGGCTCCTGTCTCGGCACAGGGCGAACTGTTCAACCAATTGCAACGGATGCAAGACCAGATTGCGCAGCAGCAGGGCGTGATCGAAGTACTGCAAAATGATGTAGCGCGCATGAAGCAGGAAAACCTGGAGCGATACCAGGATCTTGATCGGCGCATAGGCAGTGGCGTCGCTCCGGCGGCTGCGGCTCCTGATAATTCTTCCAGCGGTGGCAACACGAATGCCGCCGCCGGCGCAGCACCTGCTGCCCAGGCCCCAGCGGCCAGCAGCGAACCTGGCGATCCAGCGAAGGAAAAGCTCTATTACGATGCTGCCTTCGACCTGATCAAGGCCAAGGATTTCGACAAGGCCAGCCAGGCGTTTGGCGCCTTTCTACGCAAATACCCGAACAGCCAGTACGCCGGCAATGCCCAGTACTGGTTGGGTGAGGTGAACCTGGCCAAGGGCGACCTGCAAGGTGCCGGCCAGGCTTTTGCCAAGGTCAGCCAGTTGTACCCCAAGCACGCCAAGGTGCCTGACTCGCTGTACAAACTGGCTGACGTAGAGCGTCGCCTGGGTCACGCCGATAAGGTCAAGGGTATTCTGCAGCAGGTGGTTTCCCAGTATCCGGGAACTTCGGCAGCCCAGTTGGCCCAGCGGGATCTGCAACGCATGTAAGGCGTTGTCGACTCGAATCAAGAAACCCGCGCTTGTCGCGGGTTTTTTCGTTAGAATTGTTGCCCTTTTTATGAAACACGCCGTTCTGGACTGTGCGATTGCAGGTTCATGACGGTGCCTGACGGAGGCGGACAGCCTGTTTAGCTGTTACGCCCGTGGCGGATATGCAAGACACATTGAGAATCACCGAAGTTTTTTACTCGTTACAGGGTGAAACGCGGACTGCTGGGCTGCCCACAGTATTCGTGCGCCTGACGGGTTGCCCCCTGCGCTGCCAGTATTGCGACAGCGCCTATGCCTTCAGCGGCGGCACCATCATGTCGCTGGACAGCATCCTCGAACAGGTCGCCGGCTACCGGCCGCGCTATGTCTGCGTAACCGGCGGCGAGCCGCTGGCCCAGCCCAATGCCATTCCGCTGCTCAAGCGGCTCTGTGACGCTGGCTATGAGGTGTCCATCGAGACCAGTGGCTCGATGGACATATCGCCGGTGGATACCCGCGTCAGCCGTGTGGTCGACCTGAAGACCCCGGGCTCGAAAGAAGTTCATCGCAACCGCTACGAGAACATCGAGCAACTGACCGGCAACGACCAGGTCAAATTCGTCATCTGTTCCCGCGAAGACTATGACTGGTCGGTATCCAAGCTGATCCAGTACGGTCTGGAGAAGCGGGCAGGGGAAGTGTTGTTCTCGCCGAGCCACCACGACTTGCCGGCCCGCGAACTGGCGGACTGGATCGTCGCGGACAACCTGCCGGTACGGTTGCAGATGCAGTTGCACAAATATCTTTGGAATGACGAGCCGGGGCGCTGACATGACCACTCAAGCAAGCACTGAAAAGAAAGCGGTAATCCTGCTGTCCGGCGGCCTCGATTCGGCGACCGTTGTAGCCATGGCGCGTGCCGAGGGCTACAGCTGCTACACCATGAGCTTCGACTACGGCCAGCGCCATCGCGCCGAGCTGCAGGCTGCCGAGCGGGTTGCCCGTGACTTGGGGGCGATCGAGCACAAGGTTATCGGCCTCAACCTCAACGGCATTGGTGGCTCGGCGCTGACCGATAGCTCCATCGACGTACCCGAGACACCGGGCGAAGGCATTCCGGTTACTTATGTGCCGGCTCGCAACACGGTGTTCCTGTCCCTGGCACTGGGTTGGGCCGAGGTGCTGGGCGCGCGGGACATCTTCATCGGCGTGAATGCCGTGGACTATTCCGGCTACCCGGATTGCCGTCCCGAGTTCGTCGAGGCTTTCGAAACCCTGGCCAATCTGGCGACCAAGGCCGGTGTCGAGGGTGACGGCTTCCGTATCCAGGCGCCGCTGCAGAACCTGAGCAAGGCCGATATCGTCCGGGCGGGCATGCGCCTCGGGGTCGACTATTCGCTGACGGTATCCTGCTATCAAGCGGATGCCAGCGGCTTTGCATGTGGGAAATGTGACAGCTGCCGCCTGCGTGCGGAAGGCTTCAACGCGGCCGGAATTGCCGACCCAACCAACTATTTTTGATTTTTTTCGCGTAGGGTGTTGAATTCCCGTTATAAATCAGTATTATACGCGCCACCACACAGCGGGTCGTTAGCTCAGTTGGTAGAGCAGTTGGCTTTTAACCAATTGGTCGTAGGTTCGAATCCTACACGACCCACCATATTCAGCAGTAATAGAAGAATCCGGAAGGCCCACGATAGTGAGGATTTCCGGATTTTTTTTCGTCTGCGAAAAAGTGCTTCGAATGCTGTTGCTCTTGCCCCGCCTCTCGTTCATAACCCGCTCTGCGACGGTTGTTTCAGCCCGCTGCTGCCTGATTGGGTGCATGGCATGCGCGCCGGTGCCTCCTGTATTCCCAAGGATACAACTCGTAGCATTTTGTTGACGCCATAGATACGTCTCTCTACCATCGCGACATCATATTGATATCAATCTCTGCTTCTAGGAATCGGTCTCTCTGCACTCGCGTCAGACGAGGTGAGGGGTTGTGAACTCTTAACCGCCTTCGCGCATCGAGACACACATGGACGTTCGTCAGTTCGCCTTCGTTGCGGCTCAGTCTTCTGCTGGCCTAAAAAACCGTGATCACTTCCTGGGGCTGCCCAAACGCGGACTGGCCTTCCTGCTGGCGAACGTCATGTTCTGGCAGCCGTTGTGGGCGCAGGCGGAGGGGATCGTGGTCAGCAACCCTGCGACGACGTTGGGGCAGGCGGCAAATGGAGTGCCGATCGTCAATATCGCTGCGCCGAATGCCAGTGGGCTGTCGCACAACCAGTTCCATGACTACAACGTCGGGACCAATGGCCTCATTCTCAACAATTCGACGCAGAACCTGCAAAACACCCAACTGGGTGGCCACATCATCGGCAACAGCAACCTCAATGGCCGCGCAGCCTCCACCATCCTCAACGAGGTCAACGGCGGGAGTCCCAGTCAACTGCGTGGCTATACCGAGGTAGCGGGGCAATCGGCCCACGTGATCGTCGCCAACCCCTATGGCATCACCTGTAATGGTTGCGGCTTCATCAACACACCGCAGGCCACGCTGACCACTGGCAAGCCGGTCGTTGAAAACGGCCAGGTCAGTCGCTATCAGGTCGACCAGGGCAGTGTCTCCATCGAAGGCGCAGGCCTGAATGCCAACAACATCGACCGCTTCGAGATCATCACCCGCTCGGCCAAGCTCAACGCCGAGATTCAGGCGAAGAACCTGGCGATCATCGCTGGCGCCAACGATGTCGATGCCAAGACTCTCAAGGCCACGGCTCGTGCCACCGACCCGGCTGCGGCTCCGCAACTGGCGATCGACTCCTCGGCACTGGGCGGCATGTACGCCGGAGCGATCAAACTGGTCGGCACCGAAGCCGGCGTCGGGGTCAAGCTTGACGGCAAGATGGTCGCCAGCGCAGGTGATATCCAGCTCGACGCCAACGGCCACCTGAGCATGGTCGACATGGCCGCGACCGGGGCTGTCATCGTCCAGGCCCAGACTCTGGAGGCCAAGGGCCCGTTATACGCCGGTACTGCATTGGCCGTGACCACCCAGGGCGACCTGACCAGCCAGAACAACCTGGTGGCCAAGGACCGAATCAGCCTGAACAGCGGCGGCCAACTGACCAACAACGGCATCATTGAAGCCGGAGTCAACGCTGATGACAGCCGCAACGCTGAAGGTGACGTCGAAGTCACCGCGCAGAACTTCAACAACTCTGGCAAGAGCGTGGTCGCCAGCCGCGACTTGAAAGTCAGCACCACCCAGGTCTTGAACAACCAGGGCGGAACCCTGAGTGGCCAACGGCAGACGAACGTCAAGGCCGGCACCTTCGACAACCAGGGCAAGGGGCGGGTGCTGAGCGCTGATAGCCTGGACCTGACCGCCTATACGGTTCTGAACGGGCAGGGCGGCCTGATCAACAGCGTCGGCCCACTGACCGCTACCCTCGGCCACCTGAACAACGATGCCGGTGAAGTCTCCAGCAAGACCAGCAACACGCTGGTTCTCGGTTCGATGGACAACCTCACCGGCCTGGTGATGGCCGAGAATATTCTGGATATCACCGCCAGCGGCACGGTCAACAACCAGGGTGGTCGCATTGGCTCGAACCAGACCCTGGTCTTCAAGGGCCAGGCGTTGGACAACACCGGCCAGGGCCGCATCACTGCCCAGCAGAAACTGGACCTGAGTGCGACCCATCTGGACAACTCGGCGGGCTCGCTGATCACCAACGGCCCGCTGAGCTTGACGGCCAATACCGTGGACAACGCCAAGGGGCGTATCTCCAGCAAGGACGACCTGACCGCCACCGTCACCACCTTCAACCAGCAGGACGGCGCCTTGCTGACCGAGGGCAACCTGACCCTCAATGGCGCTAGCCTGGACAACAGTAATGCAGGCCTGATCTCGGCTAAAAAACTGCTGGTCCTCAACGTCGACAGCATCGACAACCGGGCCGGCGAAATCTCCAGCGTGCAGTCGGTCAACCTGAACGGCCAGAAGCTGAACAACAGCGAAGGCGGCAAGGTACTCTCTGATACTGGGTTGGAAATCAAGGTCACGCAGGTGATCAACCAGAGCCTGGGACAACTGGTCAGCCAGGGCAGCGCCACGCTGCTGGGTACCACGCTGGACAACAGCGGCGGCCAGTTGAGTGCGCAGTCCGGCTTGATCATCACTCTCGATGGCGCCCTGACCAATCAGTTGGGGGGCCTGATCAGTAGCGAAGGCACCCTGACGGCCCATGCCGGCAGCCTGGACAACAGCGGTGGCAGTTTCTCCAGTGCCGGTGTGCTGCAAGTGACCAGTGCTGGTGCCTTGGTCAACCAGGGGGGCCGGCTGGTCACCGATAGCAGCATCGAGCTGCACAGCGCCAGTCTCGATAACCGCCAGAAAGGCACGATCAGCGGCCTGGGGCCGGTGGCGATCCATACCGGCGATTTCGACAACAGCCACGATGGTTTGCTCAGCAGCGGCGATGGCCTTGACCTGACCTCCGCGCAACTGACCAACCAGGATGGCGGCCGTATCGGCGCGGCCAAGGCGCTGATCGCCAGCGTCACCGGGTTGGACCAGCAAGGTGGCCAGCTCAAGGGCGATACCTCGATCAGCCTGGACCTCAACCAGGGCCAACTGAACAACCAGGGTGGATTGATCAACGCGCCGCTGCTGGTACTCGACAACCTCAAGGGCGTGAACAACCAGGGCGGTGAAATCTCCAGTGCCCAGGCTTTCACCCTGGCGGCGCACAACCTGAACAACGACAGCGGCAAGTTGCTGAGCAACCAGGCACTGACGCTGCGGGTGGAACAGGCCCTGAGCAGCATCAAGGGCATGATCGCGGCGGCCGCGCTGGACGTGCGCGTCGGCAGCCTCGACAACAGTAGCGGTACGTTGACCAGCCGCGCCGGTCTTGACCTGCTCGCCATTGGCCTGGTCACCAACCGCGACCACGGACTGATCAACGCCACCAACGGCCTGACGCTCACCAGCAGCGGTCTCGACAACCGGGGCGGCAGCCTGCTGGGCAGCGCGATCGCCATCGACTTTGGCGGCGCCACTGGCGATCTGAACAACGCCGGTGGCCAGATCACCACGGCGGGTAACCTGAGCCTTGCGCACTTGCGTGACTTGAACAACCAGGCCGGCGAACTGAGCAGCGCCCAAAGCCTCGACCTGACGGCCCGGACCCTGGACAACAGCAATGCTGGCAAGCTGATCAGCAACAACCTGCTGAACCTGACGGCCGACAGAATCATCAACCAGGGTGCTGGCCTGCTCTCGGGTTGGCAAGGCGTGACGCTCAACGGCGCTAGCCTGGACAACCGCGCTAACGGCACTGTTTCCAGCCGCAGCGGCAATGTTGACGTGACCTTGAGCGGGGCGTTGCTCAACAGCGACGCCGGGGCGCTGGTCAGCCAGAAGGTGTTGAGCGTCAAGGCCGCCAGCCTGGACAACAGCAACAAAGGCATTCTTTCCAGTGCCGCCGGGCAAACCCTGGCCGTCACCGGCCTGCTGGACAACACCCAAGGTGGTTTGATCGACAGCGGTGCGGCTCTGGCACTGAATGCCATGGCCCTGAACAACGCTGGCACCATCAGTGCGCAGCAGGTCCTGAGCTTTACGGGCACCACGCTGGACAACACCAGCGGTATCCTGGTTGGCAACAGCGCGGTCACCCTGGACCTGCTGGGTGCCCTGACCAACACCAACGGTAAATTGTCCGCCGTTGGGCCATTGCTCATCCAGCGCAGCACGCAGATCAACAACCAGGGCGGCGAGCTCTCCAGCCAGGGGCTGCTGAGCGTGTTGACCGCCAGCCTTGACAACAGCAACCGGGGCACGTTCGCGGCTGCCGACAAACTCAGCATCACCTCGACCGGGGGTGTGCAAAATGGCAATGCCGGCTTGATCGCCAGCGTCAACGGCGATCTGCAACTCACTGCCGCCAGCCTCGGTAATGCCAAGGGGTCTCTACAGGGCAAGGGTGTAGTGAACCTGGAGGTCAGTGGCGATATCGACAACCAGAGCGGCAAGGTCATTGCCCAGGACGGTCGTCTGTTCATCAAGGCCGCCAATCTCGACAACCGGGGGGGCGTGTTGTCCAGCGTCAGGAATGCCCTGGAAACGCGCATTGTCGGTGTGCTGAAAAATGGCTATGACCTGAGCAACAACCGCCAGAACGGCAGCGTGCAAGCCCAGAGCCTGAACCTCAACGCGCTCGGCGGTATAGACAATCATGGCGGGCGTATTGCCGCCCGTGCCGGGGAAGCGGTACTTACCGCCGCCAATGTCGACAACCGCAATGGTGGTCTCTATTCCAGCGGCCTGCTCAAGGTCAGCAGTGGCAACTTCGACAACGGCGGCGACCTGGGTGGCCAGGTCGCCGGCGGCCAGATCGACTTGAGTCTGGATGGCGCTTTCACCAACCGCAAGGGGGTTGTCGAAAGCGACAGTAGCCTGTCGATCAGGGCAACGGCCCTGGATAACCAGGCTGGGCAACTGCGGGCGTTGGGCTCCAGCGGCACGACATCGTTCAGCGTCGGCGGCCTGCTCGACAATCGCAACGGTGTTCTGGAAACCCGCAATTTCGATCTTGGCCTGGAGGCTGGCAGTTTCCTGAATCAGGGCGGCAGTCTGTTGCACGCAGGGCTTGGTACCTTTGATATTTCCATGGGCAACCTCACTGGGGCCGGCGGGACCCTGGTTACCCGCGGCGGCCTGACCCTGGGGGCCGACAACTGGACCAACAGCAGCGTGATTCAGGCCGGACGCCTGACCATCAACGTCAACAACCTGTATCAGACGGGTAGCGGGCAATTGCTTGCTTCCAACAGCCTGACCGGCACCGGCGGTAACTGGACCAATGATGGGCTGATCGCCAGTGACGGCACGGTCAACCTGAGCTTGGGGGGCAACTATGGCGGTAATGGCCGGCTCTCCAGTCTTGGTAACCTGGGTCTGAGGGCGGCACAGTTGAACCTGGGTGCCAGCACCCGTATTGCCGGTGGTGGTGATACCACGATCAATGTCAGCGGATTGCTTGGCAACTATGGTCGTGTCACTTCGGCGGCGGGAATGACGGTGACCGCCGGCGGGATCAACAACTACGGGACGCTGGGGGCAACCGGCAACCTGCGGTTGAACACTTCGAGCCTGCTGAACGAGAGAGGCCTGATTTTCAGTGGCGGGGATATGGCGCTGCGCCTCGACACGTTCACCAACCGCTATGCCGATGTCTACAGCTTTGGCAACCTCGGCATTGCCAGGGATGACAGCAATGGCCTGAGTACCTCGATCAACAACATTTCCTCGACGATGGAGAGTGGTGGGGACCTTAACCTTTCGGCCAGCCATATCGAGAACCGCAAGGACGTCTTTCAGGCTACGGGCGGGATGGTTTCATCGTACATCGGCATACGTTGCTACAGCTGTTCGGAGTTCGTGCCCGTGGTGGGTTACCAGGAAGACGGCTTTCTGGTCTGGGTCCAGAACTACAAATCGCAGATCATCCAGGATTCGGCATCCGCCACCATGACTGCAGGTAGAAACTTCCTCGCCAATGGCCAGGACTTTCTCAACTCGGCCTCCACGGTCACTGCCGGCAATAACCTGAGCATGAATCTGCAGACGTTCACCAACCAGGGGGCATCCGTCGGCGACTACAGCATCAGGCGTTCTTTCCTGCCCAATGTCGATCTTCGCAATATGAACTTCTGGGTGTCGGTGATGAACTACAACGCCGCCAATGATCCTTCCGTGGTCTATTTGCGAGGCTTGCCCTCACTGCATACCTGGAACGCCAGCAATAACGAGTCCTCTCTCCCGGTTATATCCAAGCCGGGTGGCCGGGGTGATAACCCGTATACGTCTTTCGGCATCGTCCATGTTGACGGGGCCCCTGATCCCAGGAGCCTCGCTGCCGCCCACTACAACCCGGACGGCCCTTTTGCCGAGGCCCCTGCCGCCGTGCAGGGCGCGAACTTCTTTGAAGACATCATGACCTACAACACGCCATCGGCCTATGCCAATGCCGTCGTCCAGGCTGGCGGAGCGGTGAATATCTCGGCGTCCAAAAACCTGACCAACAGTGTCATCCGTGAAGGCGTAACGGTTGACGGGGTAGCTGCTCACACCAGCTCGACACAGGTCAACAGCAGTTCCACGATCGTCAACATCAACCGTCAACTGCCTCCCGATCTTGCCCAGCAGCAGGTCAACCCGCTGACGCTGCCGGGCTTCAGCCTGCCGACCGGGCAGAACGGCCTGTTCCGTCTCAGTGGCGCGGCCAGCAACGTGCCCGCCGACAGGGGGGCGCAGAGCTGGACGCTGGGTGGCACTCAAGTGGGCGCCGCCCAGCGCGAACAGGTCCAGGCGGGGGCCCAGTCGACTCATGTTCAATTGACCGACAATACCCAGACTCTTGGCGCCGGTCCTGTCACCATTGCCCGGGTCCAGGGATTGCCCAGCACGAGCGGCCAGTCTCGTCCGCAGAAGTACCTGATCGAAACCAATCCGGCGCTCACCGATCTCAAGCAGTTCGTCAACTCGGACTATCTGCTCTCCCGCCTGGGCTACAACCCTGACGACAGCATCAAGCGCCTGGGTGATGGTTTCTATGAGCAGAAGCTGATCCAGCAAGCGGTGGTTGCACGCACTGGCCAGCGCTTCATCGACGGGCAGACCTCCGATGAGGCACTGTTCAAGCACCTGATGGACAACGCCATCAGCAGCAAGCAGCAACTCAACCTGAGCATGGGGGTCAGCCTGACTTCCGAGCAGGTCGCGGCACTGACCCATGACATCGTCTGGATGGAGAAGCAGGTGGTCAATGGCGAGGAAGTGTTGGTGCCGGTGCTCTACCTGGCCCAGGCCAACAATCGCCTGGCGCCAAATGGAGCCTTGATCCAGGGCAGCGACGTGACCCTGATTGCCGGCGAGGACCTGAACAACTCCGGAACCCTGCGAGCCAGCAACAGCCTGTTGGCAGCTGCCGGCAACGACCAGGTCAACAGCGGCTTGCTCGAGGCCGGCGAGCGTCTCGCGGCACTGGCGGGGAACAATCTGAGCAACAAGGCCGGGGGGATCATTGCCGGCCGTGATGTCAGCATCACGGCCGTCAATGGCGACGTGATCAACGAGCGCACCGTGACCAGTCGCCAGAGCAGCAATGGCTATCTGACCGAGCAACGCGACTTTCTCGACAGCGCTGCTCGGATCGAGGCGGCCAACAGTCTCACGGTCAGCGCCGGACGTGATATCAACAACAGCGGCAGTGTACTCAAGAGCGGCGGGGATACCCTGCTCAGGGCCGGTCGCGACGTCAATATCGGCGCGACCAAAGAGGTGCAGGGCAATAGCCTGGGAGGTAGTTATCGGGACGACACGATCACCCACCATGGCTCCAGCGTTTCTGCCGGCCGGGATCTCATGATCAGCGCCGGGCGTGACTTGAGCGTGGTTGCCAGTCAGATCGATGCCAAGCGTGACGTGGCGTTTTCGGCCGTAGGGGACCTGACCCTGTCCTCGGCGGCGGATGAGCAGCACTCGTATGCCAAAAGCAAGAAAGTCAGCAGCCAGGAGGATCATGAACAGCAGGTGAGCAGTAGCGTGACGGCCGGCGGTAACGTACTGATGAGCGCTGGCAAGGACTTGGCCCTCGTTGCAAGCACCGTGAGTGCCGGGCGCGAAGCCTACTTGAGCGCGGGCGCCAACCTGTTGCTGCAAAGCGCGGCAGACGAAGACTACAGTTTCTACAGCAAGACCAAGAAAAGCTCATCGGGCAAGAAGAGCCAGCTGGATGAGTTGCAAAGCACCACTCATATCGCCAGCTCGGTCTCCAGCGGCACCAACACCACCCTGGTGGCGGGTAACGATCTGATCGTCAAGGGCAGTCAGGTGTCGGCCGAGAAGGGCCGCACCCAATTGGCCGCCGGCAACGATGTGCAGATTCTCGCGGTCACCGACTCCACCCGTGTACGTCACGAAAGCAGCACCAGTAAAAGCAGTTGGGGAGGGCTCAAGTCGAGCAAGGTCGAGGACAAGGTCTCGGAAACCCAGACCACGGCGGTGGGCAGTCTCATTTCTGGCAATACGGTCGACGTGAGCGCCAAGCGCGATGTCACCATCACCGGCTCGGCCCTGGTGAGTACCAAGGACCTGACGGTCCAGGCCGGTCGCGACCTGACCATCAACGCCGCAGAGAACACCTTTACCCGCAATGAAATGCACAAGGAAAAGGGGCATGACTTCACCGGAGTCCTCACGGCCAACAAGCTGGGGGTCGATGACATTACCGGCAACCAGCATTTGAACCTGAGCAGCAGCAAGCATAACGGTCAGGCCACCCAAACGACGCTGACCGGCAGCACCCTCGGGTCCAGTGCCGGTAATGTCAGTCTCAATGCCGGGCGCAACCTGGGCGTGGTGGCCAGTGACCTGGTCAGCACTCGCAACATGAGCCTGACCGGCTCCAGCGTGAGCATCCTGGCTGGTATGGAGAGCGCCAGCCAGAGCAGCCAGGACAAGTCTTCCAGCCTTGGCGTCGGGCGGGTGATGGGTGGTTCGGTGATCAGTACGCTCAACACCCTCTACAATCTGCGGGAGTCAGCGCAGGCCACCCGGGAAATCGACGATCCTCGGCTCAGGGCGGTGAAGCAGGCGCAATTGCTGATGACGGTGGGAAGTATCGATCCTTCTGCAACGTACTCGGATCTCAACGGTGCCCTGACGAATTACGCAGACAAGAAGGGCGGTAGTGGTTCGCTGATCAAGATCGGCACGGAATTGGCCAACACCCACACCAGGGACAGCAAGCAGCAGGACAGTCAGACAGCCCGGCAGAGTTCGATCAATGCTGGTGGCGGCCTGGCCATTATCGCCACGGGCAATGCGGCGGGCACCGCCGGTGATATTCATGTGGTCGGCAGCACCCTCAAGGCGACCAATACGGTACTGGACGCGAAGAACGACATCACCTTTGAAAGCGCCCAGAACACCGTGGACAGTTCAAGCCACGGCAGCAACAGCCGCACCGCCATCGGCGCCAGTTTCAACCTGGGGGCACAGAACGGCTTCACTCTCGACCTGGGGGCGCAGGTGGGCAAGAACATGGGAGATGGGCACTCGGTCACCCAGGTCAATACGACGCTGGATACCGGTGCCCTGGTGCTGCGCAGCGGCAATGACACCACCTTGGCCGGTGCCCAGGTCAAGGCCGACAGTATCAACGCGGTGATAGGCGGCAATCTTGATATCAGCTCACGGCAGGATACCGAGAGTCGTACCAGCAAGCAGAGCAGTGCCGGGTTCGGTGCCAGCATCTGTGTCCCTCCATTCTGCTATGGCGCAACGGTCACGGGCTCGGCCAACCTGTCTGCCGGTAACATGAACAGCGACTACAAGGCCGTGACCGACCAGAGCGGCCTGTTTGCCGGTAGCGGTGGCTACAACATCCATGTCGGACAGAACACCACCCTGCTGGGCGCGGTGATCGCCAGCGAGGCCACGGCCGACAAGAACAAGCTCAGTACCGATCGTCTGATCGTCAGTGATATCAAGAACAAGAGCGAGGCCAGCAGCCAGTCGGCGGGCATTTCGCTTTCCTATAGCAGCGGTGGGGACGGTCTTGGTTTCGGTGGGATGATTCCGTTGGCGCTCAGTGAATCGGACCAGAGCAAGACCCGCAGCGCGGTCAGCAACGGGACTATTATCGTGCGCAATGCCGAGGGTGCGAATGACCTGGTTGGTCTCAACCGAGACACCGCCAACGCCAATGAAAAACTCGACAAGCCGGATGTGGGCGCCCTGCAGACTCGCATGGAACTGATCCGCAGCTCGATCGCGCTGACTCAGTCAGTGATTGGCAAGGTTGCCGACACCGAGAAGAAGAGGGCTCAGGAACGCCTGGAGAAAGCCACTACCGGAGCGGAGATCGCAGCGGCCAGGGACAACCTGAAATACGTCAACGAAAGCTGGGCGCCCGGCGGCGAAAAGCGGGTACTCGTCGATATCGTCAGCGGCCTGATTGGTGCCGCGTTGGGTGGGGCGGGTGGTGCCACGGCGCTGGGTATCGTGGCTAATACCACGGCGGCGGACACCTACAAGCTGATCGGCGACTATGCCTCCCAGCAGCGTGACAAGGCCACTGACAGCACTACCCGTGCTGCGTGGGACGAAGGGGGAGCGGCGCGAGTGATGCTCCATATGCTGGCGGGTGGAATACAGGGGCTGGCTGGCGGTACGGTCAGCGGCAGCGCCCTGGGAGCCGGTGCGGCGGCGCTGACGGCACCGTTGATTGCCGAGAAGGTGGCCCAGATGGATCTACCCGTGGACGTGAAGAAGTCGCTGATCCTGGGGACTTCCGGTCTGGTTTCCGCCGGTGTCGGTGGTATCAACGGCGCGAGTGCCGGTTTGCAGGAAGTCCAGAACAACTATCTCACGCATGAGGATATCGAGGTGCTGTCTCGGCAGTTGGCTCTCTGTGCCGCTGACAACACCGCTTGTCGCATGCGCGTGCAACTTGAAGCCAAACGGCGCAGTGACATCAATGACGCCGCACTCATGGCCTGCCAGGACCAGGGTTGCCTTGACGCGCACATCAGGCAGATCGTTGAAGGGGCCAAGAGCTTTGGGCAGTTGTATGCGGCGGACCAGGCCCTGGATGCCAAGGACAAGACGGCCTTTGGTGCGATCAGCGATATCGAGACCAACAGCCTGCTGATCGCGGCCAACGTGGCGGCAGCGTTGCCTGGCTATAAGGAGTGGGCTGCGAATAACTGCGAGGCGGTAGGCGCATCGGCCTGCCAGGGCAAGTTCACCGAGGCCGTGAAGAGCGGCCAGTTCATCAACGCCAAGGGGCAGACGGGCGGTGGCATACCGGCCGCGTTCGCCGGCTATGAAGCGGTGTTGGGCAGCACCAAGCAACCCCACGAGTACGATGATGTCTCGAGTGGCTGCCTGGTGAAGCTGGGTGGTTGTGGCACGTTGGACCAGGAGTACGAAGCCCTCAAGCGAAACGCCGGGCCTGGCGGCGATGGCGTCAAGGTGGTCGGCAGCGGCGACGTGAGCGAGTTGTACTTGATGGGGCTCAAGCTGGGTTATGTCGCGCATCTGACGGATGAAAGCAGCAAGAGTGTGATCAACGTGACTCTTCCAGGCATGCATGCCCTGGATCCCGGGTTTGTAGTGCGTACGGTGGTGCCCACGACGTCGGGTGGCTTCGACATCGAAACTCATGGTTGGGGAACGGGTAGCAGCCCGCTGTTCAACTCCAATAGCTGGATGGCGGGGATGGTCTGGGGCGGCAACACTCAATTCATCAGCGGGCAGGAGTTCATGAACAACAGCCCGGTCATCAATTACCTCAAGAATGCGCCGTTGTTCAATTGGAACAGCGGTCCCCAGCCTGCCGGGAACCAATGAAGCCTGCACGTCACCACCTTAGGGCAGGAGGGAGAAGACGGTCGATCATGGCTGTCCCGCTGGCTGCGGGATTGGCTTTGGGAAGCGTGGCCTGCGCACTCTTCTTCAGGGGGGCGGAAATTCTGCCGGGTGCTGTCCTTTTCTTCTTTATCGGGGCACTGCTCGGCATGTTGGTCGGCTGGCCGGTGCTGTGGCTGGTCGAGCGATTTCTGGTCACGCCCTGGCGGTACGTCATCGGCGGGGCGGGCAGCGGCTTGCTGATCTGGATGGGGAGTGTGGCGCCGCTAATCATCAGTCGTCCTATATCGCTGCTCACAGGAGTCGAGCCCCTGCCGCCGCTGTTCTGGGTAGGCCCTTTCGTATTCGTGGCCAGCGGCTTACTGGCTGGAGCGCTGTATACCGCGCTTGAATGGCGATGCGGTCGGGCTGACTCCTGAGGCCGAGATGCGAGTGTATTTTGGATCCAAAATTCTCAAGTCCTACGACGAGTGGCCGATAGCCATTACCTGACAAATACAACCAACACCCCCAAATGACTCCAATTCGGGTGTTTAACGGAGTAGGACGTGAAGCTCTCTCATCGTTTGATTATCCTGGTACTAACGTCAATTCTCGGCCTCGCGATCGTTGGTGGCCTGGCACTCAATACCCTGCATTCGACCATGCAGGAGGACAAGCGCAGCGAAATTCACTCCGTCCTGGCCATGGCCGCCAAGCAGGTCGGCTATTTCCAGGGGCTGGAAAAGAGCGGCAAGCTCAGCCGGGCCGATGCCCAGGCCAAAGCCGTCGAGGCGCTCTCGAACATGCGCTACGGCACCACCACCTACGTGTGGGCCAGGAACATCGAAGGCCTGGGGCTGGTGCACGCCATCGCCGACAAGGTCGGCAAGGTCGACCTCGGCAAGGCGCCGAACGGCAAGACCAGCATCCAGAACTACATCGATAACACCGTCAACACCCCGTTCTATTACTACGATGACTTCACCAAGAACCCGGATACCGGCGAAATGGCGCCGAAGCTCAACGGCATCACCCGTATTGGCGATTGGAACTGGTTTGTCGGCTTCGGCATGTTCACTTCCGATATCGACAAGGCCTACTGGAAGTTGGCGTTCAATTTCATCCTGATCGGGATTGTCGTGATCCTGGTAGTGATCGTTGTCGCCTGGCGTATCTCCAAAAGCATCTACAGCAGCCTCGGCGGCGAGCCGGCCTACGCCGCCAGTGTGGTCGGCAGCATCACCAATGGCGACCTGAGCCAGACCATCAGCCATCGGCCCGGCGAGCGCAGCCTGCTCACCCTGGTGGCGCAGATGCAGAGGAACCTGCGGGAAATGATCACCTCCATTCAGCATGGCGCCGAACAGTTGGGTACTGCTGCCGAGGGCCTGTCGGGCCAGATGCACCAGCTCGATTCGGCTTCCCAGCAGACCTCTGACGCGACCACGGCAACCGCCGCCGCCATTGAGGAAATGTCCGTTACCATCGAGCATATTTCCTACAGCGCCGGTGAAACGGAAAAGAACTCCGCAAGCTCCACCCAATTGGCGGCCGACGGCGAGCAACTGGTCAACGATGCGGCCAAGGCCATCCAGGATGTTTCGCTCAAGGTCGAGGATGCATCGGTGATGATCGAGGGCCTGGTCAAGCGTACCCATGAAATCGACAGCATTGCCGGTGTGATCCAGAACATTGCCAGTCAAACCAACCTGTTGGCCCTCAACGCGGCCATCGAGGCCGCCCGTGCAGGCGAGCAGGGGCGCGGTTTCGCCGTGGTCGCCGAAGAGGTGCGCAACCTGGCGCAGCGCACCTCGCTGGCCACCGAGGAGATCACTACCATGATCACCTCAATTCAGAATGACACCGGTTCGGTGGTGGTCAGCATGAATGCGGTCACGCCGCAGGTGATGCAGGGGGTGCAACTGGCCGAGAAGGCGGCGGATGCCCTGCGTGATATCAACCGGGAGGCGTCCGCTACCCTGGTTCAGGTTCGCGAGGTGGCCACGTCTACCACCGAGCAGAGCCTGGCCAGCGCCAGCGTGGCGGAAAACATCGAGCGTATTTCCAACATGGTCGAGGCCACGGCGGAATCGGTGACGCATGCCAACAGCAACGTCCAGTCGCTGGAGCGCCTGGCGCAAGGGCTGAGGGCTTCGGTCTCGCGGTTCGTCCTGTAAGGCCAGGAGGGGGCAGCGGCGCGGCTCCCCTCGTCAGTGTCAGCGCAGCCAGATCTCGCTGACCGAATGGTCGCGGGATTTGCGTACCACCAGGTCGGCGCGTTCGCGGGTTGGCAGGATGTTTTCCAGTAGGTTGACTCGGTTGATGTCGTGCCAGATCTGCCGTGCGGCCTCCGGGGCTTCCTCGGGTGGCAGGTCGGCCAGCTTGCGGAAGTAGGCGCCACGGGCGCGAAAGGCGGTCTTCTGCAGCAGCAGGAAGCGGTCGACGTACCACTGCTCGATATCCTGCTCATCGGCATCCAGGTAGATCGAGAAGTCGAAGAAGTCGGAGACGATGGTGCTCGGCTTTGGCCCGTCGGTGCCGTCGGTCTGCAGTACGTTCAATCCTTCGAAGATCAGGATGTCCGGGCGATCCACCGCCTGGTAGCGGTCCGGGACGATGTCGTAGCTGACATGGGAATAGACGGGCGCCCGCACTTCGCCTTCGGCGGCCTTGATGTCGGCGAGAAACTTGACCATCTGCCGACGATCGTAGCTTTCCGGGAAACCCTTGCGGTGCATGATGCCGTCGGCAACCAGCTTGCTGTTGGGGTAGAGAAAACCGTCGGTGGTGACCAGCGCCACGTTCGGGTGATCCGGCCAGCGCGCCATCAGCGCCTGCAACACACGGGCGAAGGTGCTCTTGCCCACCGCGACGCTACCGGCAATGGCCAGGATGTAGGGACCGCGCGGACTGGCCCGGCCGAGAAAGGTGTCCTTGATCCCGGCCAGGTTGCGAGCGGCGCCGACATGCAGGCTGATCAGTCGCGATAGTGGCAGGTAGACATTGGCAACGTCTTCGAGGGAAATGTCCTCGTTGACTCCGCGCAGGGCCGCCAGGTCTTCTTCCGACAGTGTCAGCGGGGTGCTGGCGCGCAAGCCGGCCCACTCCGTGCGGCTCATTACCAGATAGTCGTCAGCGGTCATCGGTTACTGTCCCACGTCTTGTTCAATCGGCTGATTATCCAACGAGTTGCCCCTGTCTGTCCGAAGGTCAGAATAATCTTTTGAATCCATTGGATATTCTGTAGCCTTGCGGCGCTGAAAAGCACTCCATGCCTGATGGATTCACCTTCCCGGTCGCCGTGCGCTTCACCTAATATCCTGTCTCGGAAAGAGACAGGGGCCGGGGTATACTCGACTTTCGCGCTCACGCGCCTGCAGGTCTTGCGAACATGACGCAAATTTCCGAACGTCTTCTGGTTCAAGCCCATCTCGACGCCAAGCAACCCAAACCGTTGAGTGCCGAGCAGGAGGCGACGCTGCGTGCCGAGATCGCCGCCGAGCTCAAGGCTCAGGACGCGGTGCTGGTAGCCCACTTCTACTGCGACCCGATCATTCAGGCCCTGGCCGAAGAAACCGGTGGTTGCGTGTCCGATTCCCTGGAAATGGCCCGTTTCGGCGCCGCGCATCCAGCCAAGACCGTGTTGGTGGCGGGTGTGCGGTTCATGGGCGAGACAGCGAAAATCCTTACGCCGGAAAAACGCATCCTGATGCCGACCCTGGAGGCGACCTGCTCGCTCGACCTGGGCTGCCCGGTGGACGAGTTTTCCGCGTTCTGCGACCAGCATCCGGAGCGCACGGTGGTCGTGTATGCCAACACTTCGGCGGCGGTCAAGGCGCGGGCGGACTGGGTCGTGACCTCCAGCTGCGCGCTGGAAATCGTCGAAAGCCTGATGGACAACGGCGAGAAGATCATCTGGGCGCCGGACAAGCACCTGGGGCGTTACATCCAGAAGCAGACCGGTGCCGACATGCTGCTGTGGGACGGTGCCTGCATCGTTCACGAGGAGTTCAAGTCCCGGCAGTTGGAAGACATGAAGGCGCTGTATCCCGATGCGGCGATCCTGGTCCACCCGGAGTCCCCCGAGTCGGTGATCGACCTGGCCGATGCGGTCGGCTCCACCAGCCAGTTGATCAAGGCCGCGCAGACCTTGCCGAACAAGACGTTTATCGTCGCCACTGACCGCGGCATCTTCTACAAGATGCAGCAGTTGTGCCCCGACAAGGTTTTCATCGAGGCCCCAACGGCCGGTAACGGTGCGGCCTGCCGCAGCTGCGCCCATTGCCCCTGGATGGCCATGAACACCCTGGAGCGCACGCTGCAGTGCCTGCGCGAGGGCAGCAACGAGATCTTCGTCGACCCGTCGGTCGTGCCCAAGGCGGTGCGCCCGCTCAAGCGCATGCTGGACTTCACCCAGGCGGCGCGGATGAAGTTGAGCGGTAACGCCTGAGTCGGTTGGGGGCGCTGGCTCAGCCCCCCATCATGTCCTTGACCAGCCGTTCCTGGTCGATCATTTCCTTCTGCCGCGCATCGATGCGCGACGCCAATTGGAAGTTCGGTGCCCGGCGCTTGGCGAAGTCCAGTTGCTGGATCGCCTGCTTGTAGTCGCCAACCAGGGCGAAGTACTCGGCACGGGCCTGGTGCAGGCCGATGATGTTGCCGGACTGGCCGCGGGTTTCGGCGATCTGGTACCAGATATCCGGATCGTCTGCGCGGGTCTTGAGCAGGTCGACCAGCACCTTCTCGGCCTCGGCCGGCTTGTTCTGTTTGCCCAGCAGGTCGACCTGCAACTGCTTCAGCGGATAGTTGCCCGGATACAGGGCCAGCATCCGCTCGGTGCGTTGCACGGCATCCGGCAGATGACCGCTGCTGATGTCGAGCTCGATCTGGGCCAGGTTGTAGATAACCTCGTTGGGCGACTTGGCCAGCAGCGGCTTGAGGTTTTCCCGTGCGTCATTCAACTGGCTGCCCTTGATCTGGGCAATGGCCAGGCCATAGCGGGCGATGTCGGACTTGGGATTCTCGTCCAGCTGGGCGCGGAAGCGCTTGGCTGCCAGGCCGGGTGAGTCCTCATAGGAAAGCATCACGCGGGCGCGGATCAATTGGTAGCGCAGGCTATCCTCGATGCCGCCGGGCTTGGCCTGTTCGGCGCGGTTGCGGGTGTCGGCGATCCGAGACTCGGTGACCGGGTGGGTCAGGAGGAATTCCGGCGGCTTGGCGTCGAAACGGTAGATGCGCATCAGGCGCTCGAACATGGTCGGCATGTTGCGCGGGTCGTAGCCGGCCTTCTCCAGGTTGAGGATGCCGATCCGGTCGGCTTCCTGCTCGTTCTGGCGGGAGAAGCGCTGTTTTTCCTGGAAGGCGGCGGCCTGGGTCCCGGCGATGGTGGCGATACCGGCGTCACCACCGCCGGCCGCAGCGACGATGATCCCGGTGAGCAGGGCCGCCATCATCGGCAGTTGCATGCGTTGCTGGGCTTCTACGCCCCGGGCGAAGTGGCGCTGCGACAAGTGCGCCAGTTCGTGGGCCAGTACCGAGGCGTATTCGCCCTCGGTCTGGGCATTGAGGAACAGGCCGCCGTTGATCCCGATGATCCCGCCTGGCGCGGCGAAGGCGTTGAGCTGGTTGCTGTCGATCAGGATGAACTCCAGGCGCCGGTCCTGCACCTGGCTGGTTTCGACCAGCTTGTAGACCGTGGTTTCCACGTAGTCCTTGAGCTGCGGGTCGTTCAGTTGCTTGACCTGGCTGCGCAGCAGGCTCAGCCAGGCCCGGCCCAACTGGTATTCCTGCTGCGGCGAGACGATGGCGGAACTGGCGTCACCAAGTGACGGCAGGTCGTCGGCGAAGCCGGGGGAGGCGAGCAGGCAGGCGAGCGTCAGCAGGGTGGGGCGCAGAAATGTCATGCACAGGGCTCTAGGTCGGCAAAGCCCTTACTGTAGCTGCACGCCACGCCGACGACCAGAGGTGGCACCGCTTGGGGTATCCTAGACGGCTCGAACCAACCGATCCGGCGCGCCGCCAGGAGTGAAGCAATGACTGACGCTGTAGAGTACGACGCCGAGCTGGATGCCAGCGGCCTGAACTGTCCGCTGCCGCTGCTCAAGGCCAAGCTTGAGCTCAATCGCCTGGCCAGTGGCGCGGTACTCAAGGTCATCGCCACCGATGCCGGCTCGCAAAGGGATTTCCGTACCTTCGCCAAACTGGCCGGGCACGATCTGCTGCGCGAAGAGGAAGAAGCCGGGGTCTATCGCTACTGGCTGCGCAAAGCCTGAATTTCCAGCACTGAAATCGTTAGGGATTATTGATGTTCAAAGTGTTACGTGACTGGATCCAACGCTATTTCTCCGATGAGGAAGCGGTGGTATTGGCGGTCCTGCTGTTCCTGGCATTCACTGCCGTGTTGACCCTCGGCAAGATGCTCGCCCCGGTATTGGCCGGCATGGTCCTGGCCTACCTGATGCAGGGGCTGGTGTTTGGCCTGGAACGCATGCGCCTGCCCGGTGCGGCTGCGGTCGGCCTGGTGTTCGCGTTGTTCATGGGCGGCTTGCTGTTGTTCATGCTGGTGGTGGTGCCGCTGCTCTGGCACCAGTTGATCACGCTGTTCAACGAACTGCCGGGGATGTTGGCCAAGTGGCAGTCGTTGCTGCTGTTGCTGCCGGAGCGTTATCCGCACCTGGTGTCCGACGAGCAGGTGCTGCAGGCCATCGAGGTGGCGCGTGGCGAAATCGGCAAGTTCGGCCAGTGGGCGCTGACGTTCTCGCTGTCCAGCCTACCGTTGCTGGTCAACATGATGATCTACCTGGTACTGGTGCCGATCCTGGTGTTCTTCTTCCTCAAGGATCGGGCGAAGATCCGTGACTGGGTGCGTGGCTACCTGCCGCGCGAGCGGGCGCTGATCACTCGGGTGGCGGAGGAAATGAACCGGCAGATCGCCAACTACATCCGTGGCAAGGTGATCGAGATCATCATCTGCGGTGGCGTGACCTACATCGCTTTCGTCGCGCTGGGCCTCAACTATGCCGCGCTGCTCGCGCTGCTGGTGGGGCTTTCGGTGGTGGTGCCCTATGTCGGCGCGGTGGTGGTGACCGTGCCGGTGACGCTGATCGCGCTGTTCCAGTGGGGCTGGAGCGACCAGTTCATCTACCTGATGGCGGTCTACGGGATCATCCAGACGCTGGATGGCAACGTGCTGGTGCCGTTGCTGTTCTCCGGGGCGGTGAACCTGCATCCGGTGGCGATCATTTGTGCAGTGCTGTTGTTCGGCGGGCTGTGGGGCTTCTGGGGCGTGTTCTTCGCCATACCGCTGGCAACGCTGTTCAAGGCCGTGCTGGATGCCTGGCCGCGCAAGGAACCGATCGTGGCGCCGTTGCTGTAGGCGAGAGTCTGTGGTGTTTTTTTCTTGGGCAAGCCCTGCTCCTGCAGGTTTGTGTTGATCACAGGCTTTGCGTGCGACATCAACCTGTAGGAGCGGGGCCCTGTAGGAGCAGGGCTTGCCCGCGAAGCTTCCAGCAGTCCAACCCGGTCAGGCCTTGTTCAGCGCCTGTGCCGCTGCCAGTACCGCATCCACGTGGCCTGGCACCTTCACGCCGCGCCATTCCTGGCGCAACACGCCTTTGGCATCGATCAGGAAGGTGCTGCGGTCGACGCCCAGGTATTCCTTGCCATAGAGCTTCTTCAGCTTGATCACGTCGAACAGCTGGCAGACCGCTTCATCCTTGTCGCTGATCAGCTCGAAGGGAAACTCCTGCTTGCACTTGAAGTTCTCGTGGGACTTCAGGCTGTCGCGCGACACCCCGAAAACTTCGGTGTTGGCCGCCTGGAAGGCCGCGTACTGGTCGCGAAAGCCCTGGCCTTCGGTGGTGCAGCCGGGAGTGCTGTCCTTGGGATAGAAGTAGATCACCACCTGCTTGCCCTTCAGGCCCGACAGGCTGACGGTCTGCCCGCTGGTGGCCTGGGCCTGGAAATCGGTTACGGCTTCATTGATGACGACGGCCATGCTGGCTCCTTACATGGGGTTCTGTGGGCGCCACGGTTCGATCAGCGCATCGAGGTTCATCGCGTCGGCGAAGTCCAGGAACTGGTCGCGCAGCCAGCTGATCTGCACGCCGGGCGGCAGGGTCACGGTGAAGGTGGCGTTGAGCATGGTGCCGCCGGTGTGCGGTGCCAGGTAGGTATCGCAGGTCAGGTTCTCCAGGTCGACATTGTGGTCGATGAAGAACTGGCACAGCTCGTTGATGATGTCCGAACGGTAGGCCGAGCTGACATAGGCGACATACGGCAGGGCCTGGGGACGATTTTCCAGGGCACCGCTGCGCACCACGTTGACGATGAAGGCATGCTTCTTCGCCAGGTTCGGCAGGAGAGCCTCGAGCCGGGCCAGGGCATCCCAACTGCCGGAAATCTGCAGGACCAGCGCGCTGTACTCGCCATGGCGGGTCAGGCGCGAGGTCGAGACCGCGCAGCGGTTTTCATGGCTGGCGCGGCACAGGACGTTGGTCAGCTCCATGGGATTGGGGCCGAGGGCACTGATGACAAGGAATTGTTCGCGGACAGTGGGGGTGGACATGCAGCATTCCTAAAGCGATGAGCGGTCGGTATGTCTGGCAACAGTATGGATCGGGTTTCGACTGCGCAGGTCGCCGGCGAGGACCGGTCAAGCGCTTGCAGCAACCTCTCGAGCACGGGCGAGAGCGGGCGGCGGCAGGGCTGGATCGGGTTTCGGGCGGTGAAAAGGGAGTCTGGAACCCGGCACATGACTGAGTCAGTACCGATCAAAGTCTGAAGGGTAGCGAAAACCGGCGCCAAGGGGAATGCTCATGGCGAGTACTTCGCTTGTACAAGGCTGATGGCGCCAGTACCATTACCGCTCTCTTTTTCCGGCAGGAGCGGTTGCATGATTGCGGGCAGTATGGTGGCACTGGTCACACCCATGGATGCACAGGGTAATCTTGACTGGGACAGCCTGAGCAAGCTGGTGGACTTCCACCTGCAAAACGGCACCAATGCCATTGTTGCGGTCGGCACCACGGGTGAGTCGGCGACACTTGATGTGCACGAGCACATCGAAGTCATTCGTCGCGTGGTCGACCAGGTTGCCGGGCGCGTCCCGGTGATCGCCGGCACAGGTGCCAACTCGACGCGCGAAGCGATCGAGCTGACCACCAACGCCAAGAGCGCCGGCGCCGATGCCTGCCTGCTGGTAACCCCGTACTACAACAAGCCGACCCAGGAAGGCCTGTACCAGCATTTCCGTGCGGTCGCCGAAGCGGTCGATATCCCGCAGATCCTCTACAACGTACCGGGCCGCACCGCTTGCGACATGCAGGCCGAGACCGTGATCCGCCTGTCGAGCGTGCCAAACATCATCGGCATCAAGGAAGCCACCGGCGACCTCGACCGTGCCAAGGCGATCCTGGCCGGCGTGGCCAGTGATTTCCTGGTCTACTCCGGTGACGATGCCACTGCGGTCGAGCTGATGCTGCTCGGTGGCAAGGGCAACATCTCGGTGACCGCCAACGTCGCCCCGCGTGACATGAGCGACCTCTGCGCCGCCGCGCTGCGTGGCGATGCCGACACCGCGCGTGCGCTGCACCAGAAACTGATGCCGCTGAACAAGACACTGTTCATCGAATCCAACCCTATCCCCGTGAAATGGGCGCTGCATGAGATGGGCCTGATGCCGGACGGTATCCGTCTGCCGCTCACCTGGCTCAGCGCTGCCAGTCACGAACCGCTGCGGCAGGCCATGCGCCAGTCCGGCGTCCTGGTTTAATTGAGGAAACACACCGCATGAAGCGATTGGCCGGACTTTCCGCACTTGCCTTGATTATCACCAGCACCAGCGGTTGCAGCTGGATCTGGGGCCCGGAAGGTTATTTCCGCGACCGTGGCAGCGATTACCTGGAGGCACAACAGACGCCAGCCATGCAACTGCCGCCGGATGTTTCCACCAGCAAGCGGCTCGACCCGCTGCTGCCGATCCCGCGCAACGTTGCCAGCGAAACCGTCAAGGGCCCGTACGAAGTGCCACGCCCGCAACCATTGCAGGTCGCGGCCAGTGCCAGCGACTACAGCCTGCAGAAGAGCGGCGACTCGAGCTGGATCCTGGGTCAGCACCCGCCGGCCGAAGTCTGGTCGGTGGCCATCCAGTTCTTCCAGGACAACGGTTTCCGTATCGACTCGCAACGTCCGCAGACCGGTGAATTCACCACCGCCTGGCAGCACTCCGACGAGCTGTCGGCGAGCCTGGCCAAGCGCCTGGGCAGCAGCGGCGCAGCCGGCAACGAAACCCGCGTGCGGGTCCGTATCGAGCCGGGTGTGCAGCGCAACACCAGCGAAATCTACGTGGTCAGCGCCGAGCGTCCGGTTGGCAGCAGTGCCAACGTCGACTTCACCGCCCGTTCGGTCAATGCCGGGCTGGATTCGGCCCTGGTCGACGAGATGCTCTCGAGCATGAGCCGCAGCGCCGAGAAAGGCGGTTCGGTATCCCTGCTGGCCGCCCGCGACTTCGACACCCCGAGCCGCGTCAGCCTGAGCCAGGACGGCAGCGGCAACCCGGTGCTGAACGTCGGCGAAGACCTCGATCGTGCCTGGTCCAGCGTCGGTCGTGCCCTGGAGCAGGGCCAATGGCGCGTTGAAGACATCAACCGCAGCCTGGGCCTGTACTACATCAACCTGGCGGAGAAGGCCGAGCGCAAGAACGAAGAGCCTGGCTTCTTCGGCAAGCTGTTCGGCAGCAAGCCGGCCAAGGAAGAGATCGAAGCCCGTGCCGAGCGTTACCAGGTTCGCCTGAGCAAGGTCGGCGACAGCGTGCAGGTCACCGTAGAGAAAGACATCAACACCGTGGCGCCGGCTGACGTGGCGCGCCGTGTACTGGGTGTGATTCAGGACAACCTGGGCTGATTGACTATGCGTTTTGCCGTTCTCGGCAGTGGTAGCCAAGGGAACGGCACACTGATAGCCAGTGGCGACACCTGTGTACTGGTCGATTGTGGTTTCTCCCTGCGGGAAACCGAGCGGCGCCTGGCGCGCCTGGGGATGCATCCGGCGCAACTGAGCGCGATCCTGGTAACCCACGAACATGCCGACCATGTGCATGGCGTGGGTTTGCTGTCTCGGCGCTACAATCTACCGGTGTACCTCAGTCGCGGTACCTTGCGCGGGATGCGCAAGCCTGTCGAGCCCGCAGGGTTCGTGGCAGGAGGTGAAACCTTGCGCATCGGCTCGCTGGCGATCGACGTCGTCGCCGTGGCCCACGATGCCCAGGAGCCGACGCAGTACGTGTTCAGCGATGGTCAGCGGCGTTTCGGCCTGCTGACCGACCTGGGGTCGTACTGCTCGACCGTCATGGACAGCTACAGCGACCTCGATGCACTGATGATCGAGTCGAATCATTGCCGCGACCTGCTGGCACGGGGGCATTACCCGTACTTTCTCAAGCAGCGGGTGGGTGGCACGCAAGGACATTTGAACAACCATCAGGCCGCAAGCCTGGTGGCCGAGCTGGGCTGGCAGGGCTTGCAGCATTTGGTGCTGGCCCACCTGAGCAGCAAGAACAACCTGCCGCAGCTGGCCCGGCAATGTTTTGTCGACACCCTTGGGTGCGACCCGGACTGGCTGCAACTGGCCGATCAAGATTCAGGGCTCGACTGGCGACACATCGCCGGGCCCAACAACTTAACAAGCGGAGCCCATCATGGAAAAACGTGAAGAACTCTACCGCGGCAAAGCCAAGTCGGTGTACAAGACCGACGACGCCGACCGCTTGATCCTGCTGTTTCGCAACGACACCTCGGCGTTCGACGGCAAGCGTATCGAACAACTCGATCGCAAGGGCATGGTGAACAACAAGTTCAACGCCTTCATCATGCAGAAACTCGAAGCGGCCGGCGTACCGACCCAGTTCGACAAGCTGCTGGGCGACAACGAGTCGCTGGTGAAGAAGCTAGACATGATCCCTGTGGAGTGCGTGGTGCGTAACTACGCAGCCGGCAGCCTGGTCAAGCGCCTGGGTGTGGAAGAGGGCATGAAGCTCAACCCCTACACCTTCGAACTGTTCCTGAAGGACGACGCCAAGGGCGACCCGTTCATCAACGAATCCCACGTCGTGGCATTCGGCTGGGGTACCGCCGAGCAACTGGCGCGCATGAAAGAGCTGTCGCTCAAGGTCAACGAGATCCTGAGCAAGCTGTTCGATGACGCTGGTCTGCTGCTGGTCGACTTCAAGCTGGAGTTCGGCGTGTTCAGCGACGGCTCCATCGTCCTGGGCGACGAGTTCAGCCCGGACGGCTGCCGCCTGTGGGACAAGGACACCAAGAAAAAAATGGACAAGGACCGCTTCCGCCAGGGCCTCGGTGACGTCATCGAAGCCTACGAAGAAGTTGCCCATCGCCTGGGTGTACCGCTGTAATCGACGCAAGCATCTGATAGCACGGAATTTTTTTGCATCAGGGGGTTCGCTTCCGGCAAAAGTGTTGGTATGATGCGCGCCATTGGAGAGATGCCAGAGTGGCCGAATGGGACGGATTCGAAATCCGTTGTACCTTCGCGGGTACCTAGGGTTCGAATCCCTATCTCTCCGCCATACATGAATACGTCTAAGCCCCTGAAAATGTTGAAGTTTTCAGGGGCTTTTTCGTTTCTTGCTTTCAGCTTAGGGCAAATCTAGGGCAAAAGAGTCTCGCTGTAGGCTGCCTCAATCCGCTCTAAACCCGAGCATTTTCGACACAATGCCGGCCATGCTCTTGGTGTCCTTCGGGATCCAGCGGCCATAGTGTTTTCTGACCATGGTCGTGTCCGCGTGACCGAGCTGGCGGGCGACCCACTCAACGGGGACGTAGCTCGACAGCATCTGGCTGGCGAAGGTGTGTCGGCACTGGTTGGCGCCGCGGTGCCTGATGCCTGCTTTTTTCAGGTGGGCTGTGAACCACTTGCTCAGTATCTTGCTGTTCCACATCAGGCCGCTGGCGGTGCTGTGGAACAGGAAGGTGACCTTCTGCTTCTTGGGCGTGATGTTTTCTCGTTGAATTACCGAGATTTCGGTTGGGTGTTCGTTGCGGGCTTCTGTCAGGATCTCGCGTATCAGTTCGAGGGCGGGGTCAATCAGTTCAACGACCCGAACCCTTGACCGTTCCTTCGGGGGCTTGAACTCGCCGACGACCAGGGCGCGGTGAACTTGAATGTTGCCAGCAGCCAGGTCGACGTCCTCCTTGCAGCAACTGACCAGTCAAGAGCCAGGGGCTAGAGTGCGAGGCGGCCTACGACTCTCTGATGGGTGGGGCAAAAATGGGGCATTCCGTTCGCCAAGCCATGCCATTCAATGCCCAGTAGCGCAAATCTTGCAGTTATCGACCCCCCCCTACACCCCTTGTATTTCGAGGTGTAGGGCTTTTTTCGTTGTTACTCAAACACAATTGGGGTGTTTGAGGGCTTCCACTTCGAGACGGTGGACATCCGCTACACCACGGGCAGTCAGCGGTAGGGCAAGACCGAGGTGACTGGCGAGTTGTTGGGGGGAGCGGCTGTCCCAGGGTGTCGGCTGTTCGTGAATATCGTTGGCGGCGCGTCGTGTCGCCGGAATGCGGACAGCGCGAGGTTGTGGCGACTCCAGCCGTTGAAAGGCCAACGCGTAGAGAGCGATGCCATCGGCGATCAGGCGGTGGGCGAGGCGTTCCTGTTCCGAATCGTGAAAGGCTACGCAGCGGGCACCGTCCAGGCAGAACCTGGCGGCAATGCGGAACTGTGCGGCCGCCTCAAGAGGGTGCAGTGAGGCCAGTCGAATCAGGTCGGGCGGTGGCAGGCGGGACAGTAACGAGCGATCAATCATGGAGAAGGCCTCCGTGATTGCGATGCAGTGAAACCGGACGTAGCGGGCGGTGCCCGTGCGTAAAAGGGGGGTAGGCCATTATCCTTATCTCCTCAGACGGGTTAAGGAACTGCCATCTATCGTTGCGACACGGAAAGGGTGGCAGACCGTACGAGGGTCGCAAACCGGCGTCTGAGGAAACCGGCCAGGCCGAAGCCTGCCCCGCACGGTCCGCCATAGGAATGCACTAGCCGGACACCAGAAGCGCCAGCCAGACAGCTATGGCGCGAAACCGCGCCTCAGACACACAGAGCAGGTTGCGACACCCGGCCACAGGATTGACTGTGGCGAAACTAGGCTAGTGGCGGCGATGCCAATCTAATAGTCAGGCATCGGCTACGCAATGGAAGTGCGGGTCTTATTGTTTTGTAGGAGTTTTCGCGTTGCGGGGCACCAGTTGTCCCCCTTCATCGATCGGCCTGTTACGGATTCACCTGATGTCCGTTGCACGCCGTATGGGGCTCCGCGTTTTCTGCTGGCGGGCCGGAGCGGTGAGAGATCACCTTTGACAGGCCCACTCCCAGGGCCTGCATCACTCGCAGGACAGTCGACAGTTTCGGGTCGCCGCCGGTCGCCAGGGACCGGTAGAGATTCGGCCTGGCGAGGCCAGTGCTCTGAGAGAGGCTGCTCATGCCACCTCTCGCCTCTACCAGGCGGCGGATGGCGATGAGAAACGCGTCTTCCCCGCCGGCTTCATCGATTTCCTCGAGTGTGACAGACAGGTATTCAAGGGCAAATGTTTCGTCGTCTCGAAGCATCTCAAGGACGCTGTCTTCGTGAGAGCGGGTCCGGGTTGTCATTTTCCTTTCACCTTGTGAGTTATCCAGAGAGCCTTGGCTTGATTGATGTCGTTCTGCTGCCTGTCCTTCGAGCCTCCACCTAGCAGGAAAATGACCTTGCTACCCGCTATTGCGTAATAGATTCGATAGCCAGGACCCCAGTCGAGCTTCATCTCAAAAACGCCATCACCTACCGGTTCGGTGACCCCGAAGTGACCGAGGGAGGCCCGGTCTACCCGAGTGGTGATTCTTGCCCTGGTTTGGACATCACGCAGGCTATCGAGCCAAGCCTGGTAGATATCCACTCCATTGGCAGACAGTAAGTGTTCTACTTCGTACATTTCGATTGTACCTTAAAAGATACACTTGATTGATTGGATTTTTGCATGGGTTGCGATGAGTGGGGGAGGTGACCCCTATTGGCATCGCCGCAAGGTGTCCTGCTGGTGGTCGTGGAAGGCCAGGACGCGTCGAGGGCGAGGCCCGAAGGAGCGGTGATGGAACCAGGCTAGCGCTGGCGGTATTGGCCTGGCAGTCAGGCGCAGGCTACACGTCATCCAGTGCGGCTCTTGTTGCTTCGTAGGTTTTTTCGCCATGCGAGCGCTGTGCGGGTCCGCGCGCCCGTTACTGTGCGGGATTTCCTGAAACACCCCTTGTACACTGGTCGGTGTTTGTGGGGAGAGGGGAGTAACGGATGAATCGCAACGAGCTGCGCAAGGCCGACATCAACCTGATGGTGGTGTTCGAGGCGCTGATGCTGGAACGCAATGTCACGCGGGTGGCGGAAAAGCTCTTCCTAGGCCAGCCAACCATCAGTTCGGCGCTCAATCGCCTGCGGGCGATGTTCAACGATCCGTTGTTCATCCGTGTCGGCCACCGCATGGAGCCGACTGCCCGGGCCGAGGAGCTCATCCAGTATCTGTCGCCGGCCCTGGACTCGTTGTCCAACGCTCTGAGTTTGACCCACGATTTCGATCCGGCCAGCAGCACCATGACCTTCCGTATCGGCCTGTCGGACGACGTCGAGTTCGGCCTGTTGCCCAACCTGCTGCGGGCCCTGCGCCAGGAGGCGCCGAATGTGATGATCGTGGTCCAGCACGTCGACTACTGGCGTATCCCGGACCTGCTCGCTTCCGGCGATATCACCGTCGGCATCAGCCAGACCCGCGGCCTGCCGGCCAATGCCAAGCGCAAGCTGCTGCGGCATATCCAGCCGATGCTGCTGCGCGCAGACGCTTCGTCGACGCCCATGAGCCTGGATGAATACTGCGCCCGCCCGCATGTGCTGGTGTCCCACACGGCGAACGTCAGCAGCCTGGCCGATGAGTGGCTGGCGGAAATCGGCCGCAAGCGTCATGTGGTGCTGTCGGTACCGCAATACAGTGCCTTGCCGGCCCTGCTGGCCGGGACCGACCTGATCGCCGGTCTGCCCGACTACACCGCCCTGGCCATGGCGGCCTCGGGCTCGCTGTTCGCCGAGCCGCTGCCGTTCAAGGCGCCGACATTGGACCTGTCGATGGTCTGGCTGGGTATCGTCGATACCGATCCGGCCGAGCGTTGGCTGCGTTCGCGGCTGGAGAAATTCATGAGCGATCGCTTGCCCCAGGGCCTGTCGTGACGTTTTTCTGACCGTTGCGGCAGGTTGCGTGTTATACCTTGCGTCTTCCCCACTGATAGTTCGGAGCCTGCGCAATGCCCCACGTTTTCCTGGAGTACACCTCGAGCCTGACCGACTTCGAAGCCGACAAGGCCTTGCTGCGTATCAACCATGCGCTGGTGGCGTCCGGGCAGTTCGCGGCTGAGTTCGATATCAAGGCGCGGGCGACGAAACTCGACACCTTCCGGGTTGGAACCAGCCTGAACGAGCGGGGCTTCGTGCATGTGAAGCTGGCGCTGTTGAGCGGGCGCTCGCCACAGGTCAAGGCCCAGTTGGCCGAGAGCCTGCTGGCCGGCCTGCAGGACCTCGGCGGTTGGCCGGCATCGGTCGAGGTGCAGTTGTCTGTGGAGGTGGTGGATCTGGATCGCGAGTCATACAGAAAAGTCGCTCTCTGATCGGGTAATGTTTAGCCGCTGGGTACCCGAGCATTGTAAAAACTGCATTTAACGGCGTATCCCGGCATGTGAGTCTGCAACCCTTCTGTTCATTACGGCAGGCTCATGGACGCGCGCACTAACACGATCAGGCATGCAGTTTCGGCTGGCGCCCAGGCGCCCGGCTACGGCACTGCCTGTCTGTCGATAGCGGCCATTCCCATCGCGGTCGCGTTGCCTTGCGAGCTGGCCTTCTGGGCGTTGTGGCACTGCCGCCATGCGCGGCCGCCGGATGTTCTCCCTTTCCGTTGAGTCATTTCACTGACCGTGGGCGACCCTTGTCGGTCGCCCGGGTTGAAGCGGTGGGCGCTGTTGTGCCTGCCTGACGCGGATATGAGAGTCCCCCATGAGTGTTGCCTATCAGTCCTTCGCTGCCCCGGAAGAAGCCCGGTCGTTCCTGGAACAGAACCCGGATGTCGAAATGTTCGAGCTGTTCATCATCGATAACAACGGCGTCCCGCGGGGCAAGCTGTTGCATCGGGACGAACTGCTGGCGGTCTATGCCGATGGTCGCCCCTTGCCGAGTACCATTCTCGGCCTGACCCTCAACGGCGACGATGTGGAAAATTCCGGGCTGGTCTGGGACGTCGGCGATGTCGATTGCCGCGCCTATCCCATTGCCGGCAGCCTGCAACGCATGCCCTGGCGGCGGATACCGACTGCGGCGGTACAGGTCGGCATGCACCCCAGCGAAGGCTTGCCGGCAGCAGTGGCCGACCCGCGCCAGTTGCTGGCCAGGGTGGTCGGGCAACTGCAGGCCGCCGGTTATTACCCGGTGATGGCGGCCGAGCTGGAGTTCTACCTGCTTGACCAGCAACGCGACAGCAATGGTCGCCCACAGCCGGCCCGCGATGCCGATGGCGGGCGGCCGCGGACGACGCAGGTCTACGGCCTGCGCGAGCTGGAGCAGATCGAACCGTTTCTCGCCGATCTTTATGACGCCTGCAAGCTCCAGGGCATTCCCGCGCGCACGGCGATTTCCGAATACGCTCCCGGCCAGGTGGAAATCACCCTGGAGCACCGCGCCGATGCCCTGCAGGCCATGGATGAGGCCGTACGCTACAAGCGGCTGGTGAAGGGCGTGGCCCACAAGCACGGGATGATTGCCTGCTTCATGGCCAAGCCGTTTGACGATCTGGCGGGCACGGGCATGCATATGCACGTCAGCCTGGCCGACCGGGAGGGGAATAACCTGTTCGCCAGCGAAGCACCCGAGGGAACGCCACTCCTGAGAAAGGCGGTGGGCGGCATGCTCGTGACCCTGTTGGATTCGTTGCTGCTGTTTTGTCCCAATGCCAACTCCTACCGGCGTTTCCAGAGCAACAGTTATGCGCCGCTGGCGGCGACTTGGGGTGTCGACAACCGCACCGTGAGCCTGCGAGTGCCGGGCGGGCCGGTGGCGTCACGGCATATCGAACACCGGATCTGCGGCGCCGATGCCAATCCGTACCTGGCGGCCGCGGCGATCCTGGCCGGCATCCACCACGGAATTGCCGCGCAACTGGACCCTGGCGCGCCGATCGAGGGCAACGGTTATGCACAGTCCAGTGAGCGCCTGCCCACCGACTGGCTGACCAGTCTGCAGGCCCTGGAAGGTTCCAGTTGGGCTCGCGATACCTTTGGCAGCGAGTTTCTTGGTGTCTATCTGGCGGTCAAGCGCGCCGAATATCGGCAGTTCATGGGCGAGGTGGGGGAGCAGGACTGGCGCTGGTACCTGCACCAGGCCTGAAACTCTCGGCTTGATCCGGCAGCGGTGTATTTTTCACGAAATGTTGATGCCTGCCTGACTAAGGTTCGAGTGCTGTCGGAGCGGTATCCTTGCTAGCGACAGCGCTTCCGATCGTCGGTCAAGGCAGCAGAGTCCGTCAGAAATGTCAGCGCCATCGCCCTCACATGTCGAGCTTGAGTTTACCCGCCAACACGCGCGTGAACATGCACGGGTGTGCCGCAGTATTCATCCCGAGGGTTTGTTCTCGCGCCTGGAGCATTGGCGCGAGGAATGCCTGGTGCGCCAGGCCTTGAAGATGGCCGGCGAACCGGGCCTGGTGCTGGACCTGCCCTGCGGCGCCGGGCGCTTCTGGCCGGTACTGGCGCAACGGGGCAACCGTGTGGTGCTGGCGGCGGACTCATCGCGGGAAATGCTCGACCACTGCGCGGTGCATCATCCTCCCGAGTTGTTCAAGCGGGTCAGGACACTGCACAGCTCCGCGTTCACGATCGGCCTGCCGGAAAATGCGGTGGATTGCATTTTCTGCATGCCATTCTTCGCCCACGTCGCCGAACAGGAGCACCGCCTGGCGATACTTCGCGAGTTTCACCGGGTCAGCCGCGACACGGTGATCGTTTCCCTGTGCCTGGATGGCAACTTCATGGCTTGGCGTCGTCGACATAGGGCTGCCCGCACGAGCCAGGGTCACCGTGCAGTGGTGCTGGCCAAGGTACAGGTCGAGAGCGAGTTTCAGGCGGCGGGTTTCGAGATTGTCGGCCACCGCGATTTCCTTTCAGGGTATGCCATGCGTCGGGTCTATGTCCTGCGCAAGGACAACTGACACCTTCCGGTTCCTGCGAACGTGACGAGTAAGACTATTCTTTCAGCGCGGCAGGGCATTCACTCACGCACTTGCAGCGCGAATGCGCGGAAATCGCCTGTGGCGATATATACTGCGCGCCATTCTTCAAGGGAGAGCCGTGTGGCCATCGATATTCACTGGATTCGCGACAACGATAGCCTCGGTCGGCATTGCACTGAATGGCAGCAGTTACCGTTTGTTGCCCTCGACACCGAATTCATGCGGGTCGACACCTTTTATCCCATTGCCGGGTTGATCCAGATCGGTGATGGCGCGCGCGCTTACCTGATCGACCCGTTGATCATCGACAACTGGCAACCCCTGGCCGCGCTGCTGGACAACCCGGCGGTGGTCAAGGTCGTGCATGCTTGCAGCGAAGACCTCGAGGTGCTGTTGCGCCTGACCGGCAGCCTGCCGGCACCGTTGTTCGACACCCAACTGGCCGCGGGCTACCTGAACCTGGGCTTCTCCATGGGCTATTCGCGCCTGGTCCAGGAAGTGCTCGGTATCGAGCTGCCCAAGGGCGAAACCCGCTCCGACTGGCTGCAACGCCCGTTGTCGGAAACCCAGGTCAGCTATGCCGCCGAGGACGCGCTGCACCTGGCTGAAGTGTTCAGCCGCCTGCGCCCGCAACTGTCGGATGACAAGTACGCGTGGGTGCTGGAGGACGGTGCCGAGCTGGTCGCCAACCTGCGCCGCGAGGTCGATCCCTACGAGGTCTACCGTGACGCCAAGCTGGCCTGGAAACTGTCCCGTGCCCAACTGGCGGTGCTGCGTGAACTCTGCGCCTGGCGTGAGCGCGAGGCGCGTGCCCGCGACCTGCCGCGCAACCGGATTATCCGCGAGCATTCGTTGTGGCCGTTGGCCAAGAGCCAGCCGGACAACCTGGTGACCCTGGCCCGTATCGAGGACATGCACCCGCGCACCGTGCGCCAGGACGGCGAGTTCCTGCTCGACCTGATCAAGCGTACCGCCAACCTGCCGATGGACCAGTGGCCGCCGGCGGTGCCCGAGCCCCTGCCGATCGAGGCCGGAGCGCTGGTCAAGCGCCTGCGTGCGGTGGGCCAGGCAGCGGCCGAGCGCATGAGCATCGTGCCGGAGCTGATGCTGCGCAAGAAAACCCTGGAAGCGCTGATCAAGAGCGGCTTCCCTGAGGGACCCTATCAATTGCCCGATTCGCTGCGTGGCTGGCGCCGCGAGTTGCTGGGCCAGGCCTTGCTCGATAGCCTGGCGACTGCCGGAGAACAGCCTTGAAACACATCTGCTCGATCTATCGCAGCCCCCGCAAGAACGAAATGTACCTCTACGTGCTCAAGAGTGATGCTCTGGAGCGTGTGCCGGAAACCCTACTGCAAGCGTTCGGCAAGCCGCAGCATGCCTTCGACCTGGTGCTGACGCCGGAGCGCACGCTGGCGCGCGAAGATATCCACAAGGTGCTGGAAAATCTCGACAAGCAGGGTTACCACCTGCAGATGCCGCCGGCCGAGGAAGAGTACATCGAGCACTTGCCGGAAGAGTTGTTGCGCCGCAATGACCCGGTCTGAGCGATATCCCTGAGCACCCTGTCCGGGGTGCTCCACTTCAATGGAATGCATTTTCTGGCGATCGTCAAGCACGATGGAGAGCGCTTCATCGGCGATTGCCTGCACCGTTTTGGAAAGGTTTGAACCATGCGCGTTCTGATTGCCGAACACGACCACGCCGTGTATGCCCGCTTGCTGCAACAGGCGATGCCCGAACTTGAAGTCATGACCAGCGGCGACTCGGCCAAGCTATCGGGGATGGCGGCCGACTGCCCGGTGTGGCTCGGGCAGCCGGACCTGATGGCCAGCCTGTTGCGTCAGGGGCACCGGCCACAGTGGCTGCAATCGACCTGGGCGGGGATCACGCCGCTGCTGGCTGACGGGTTGCCGCGCGACTATCGTCTGACCCGCGCCGTGGGCATCTTCGGTCAGGCGATGGCCGAATACGTCCTGACCTACATGCTCGGCCATGAGCGCGAGGTTCTGGCGCGTTTGGTCAGCCAGGTCGAGCGCAAGTGGGACAATCGCACCGGCCAGGGGCTGGCTGGGCGCAAGGTGCTGATCGTCGGTGCGGGCGACATCGGCCAGAGCGTGGCGCAGTTCCTGCTGCCGTTCGGCGTCGAGTTGTACGGGATCGCCAGCGAGGCTCGCGAGCAGGCACCGTTCATCCGGGTCGATGGCCTGGAGGCTCTGGGTGAGCGGGTGGGGGAGATGGACTACGTGGTCAACCTGTTGCCCAACACCCCGGCGACCCATGACCTGTACGATGCGGTGATGTTCAAGCGCTTCAAGCCGACCGGCCTGTTCATCAACGCTGGACGCGGCGTGGCGGTGGTCGATGCGGACCTGGTGGAGGCGTTGAAAGAGGGCCATCTGGCCGGTGCGGTGATCGATGTCTGCCGCCAGGAGCCATTGCCGCAGCGCCACCCGTTCTGGACCGCCTGGGGCCTGCTGCTGACCGGCCACAGTTCGGCGCCGACGTCGCCCTCGATGATGGTGCAGTTGTTCGTCGAGAACCTGCGGGCGTATCAGGCGAGCGAATCGTTGCGGGGCGAGGTGGAGTTCGAGCGTGGTTACTAGGGTTTGAATCCACACAACAGTCGGACTCGACAATGTGGCGAGCGGGCTCGCCCGCGCCGGGCTGCGTAGCAGCCCTAAAGCCAGACACCTCGCTTGGTCAGATACACCGAGCTTGCTGATTTTTGGGCTGCCTTGCAGCCCGGCGCGGGCAAGCCCGCTCGCCACAGTCTGCCTCTCGCAGGCCAATGCTTACAGGCTGAAATCACCCTCGGCCGCCAGCGCACTCACCGGCTCGCGTGGGCTTGGGACTTCCCGGGCCTGCAGGTATTCGGCAAGGTTGGCCTTGTCGCCCAGCTTGCCAACGGCCACTGCCGCGTGCAGGGCGTAACCTTCCGGAATCTTCAATTCCTTGCGGGTCAGTTCCTGGTCGAAACCGGCCATGCCGTGGGTGTGCCAGCCGCTCTGGCTGGCCTGCAAGGCCAGGTACGCCCAGGCCGAACCGGTGTCGAAGGTGTGCCACAGGGCCGGGGTTTCCTCGGCGGCGCCAGGTACCTTGAAGGTGGTTTTCGAGATCACGATCACCAGTGCCGAAGCGTGCTGCGCCCAGCCGCGGTTGAATTCGTTGAGCAGGCCGAGGAAGCGCTCCCAGTTCGGCGTATCACGACGCGCGTAGAGAAAACGCCATGGCTGCGAGTTGTAGGCCGACGGCGCCCAGCGCGCGGCTTCGAAGAAGCTCAGCAGGGTTTCTTCCGGAATGGCTTCGCCAGTGAAGGCGCGAGGCGACCAGCGTTGGGTGAATTGGGCATCGATAGGATAATCGGCGACACGTGGGTTGGCACTCATGGGAGATTCCTGGCTAGAGTCCGAAGTGAAGGGTGTAAGGTTGACCCTGGCCGCTGGAGCGGTGCCCGGTCGTCATCGTCTGGCCCGCCCTGGGTCTGCTTCGTGCGGCGCGGTGGAGCGCTAATGGCAGTTGGCTAGGGGGCATCAAGGTCAACAAAGCTACTGCGCGCGCAGGCGCCTGACAAGCCTTCTTCAACCGGTAGTCGCCAACGCTTGGCCCTTTGCGGCGCGGGCACTAGACTGGCGACCTTTTCACTAGCCGATGTAGATGTCTGAACCATGGCCGCAAGAGTCGAACCCTTCTGGATACGCAAGACCCTCGATCAACTCGATCCGGAGGAATGGGAGTCGCTGTGCGACGGCTGCGGCCTGTGCTGTCTGCAAAAGCTCGAGGATGAAGAGGACAACAGCGTCTACTACACGCGTATCGCCTGCAAGCTGCTGGACCTCAAGACCTGCCAGTGCAGCGACTACAGCAATCGTCGCGACTCGGTCCCCGACTGCATCCAGCTTACTCCGGGCAAGGCCGACGAGTTCAAGTGGCTGCCGCCGACCTGCGGTTACCGGCTGGTCAGCGAGGGCAAGGACCTGCCGCTCTGGCACCACCTGGTCTGTGGCGACCACGACGCGGTTCACCACGAGCGCATTTCCCAGTCCGGGCGGATGCTCGCCGAAGGCAGCGTGCCCGAGGACGACTGGGAAGACCATCTGATTTTCCGCGCCGGTTGATCCAGGCGAACCCGAGGAAGTGTCTATGCCGGTGCGTTGCCGACTGTTGCCGGGGTTGCTGCTGCTGATGCTGGCCGGCTCCGCCTGGGCGGGGAAAAAAGTCGACCTGGATTACCACTTGCGCTTGCTGCCGCAGAGCGATCAGGTGGAAGTGCGGGTGACCCTGGCCCAGGGGGCGGCAGTGCGCAGCCTGGATTTCGACCTGGGCGCCCAAGGCTACTACACCGATTTCAAGGCCGACGGCCAGTGGTTGACGCAGCCCGACCAGGCCGGCACCAGCAGCCGCGGGATTTGGCGCCCGGCCGCGGGCAAGGCCAGCCTCAGCTATCGGGTGAGCATCAGTCATCCGCGCCGCAACGGCAGCTTCGACACCCGCATGACCAGCCACTGGGCACTGCTGCGTGGCGAGGAGTTGGTGCCGCCGGCACACCTGGATCAGCAGGACGGTACCGAGTTGGTGTCGCGTCTGGAGATCGAGTTGCCCAACGGCTGGAAAAGCGTCGAGACCGCTTGGCCGCGAATTGGCAAGTATCGTTTTCGTGTCGATAACGTCTCGCGCCTGTTCGACCGGCCGACCGGCTGGATCCTGGCCGGTAATCTTGGCAGCCGCCGCACGCGGCTGGGGGAAACCGAGGTGACGGTCACCGCGCCGCGTGGTGAGGGCATGCGGCGGATGGATGTGCTGACGCTGCTGACCTTCGTTTGGCCCAAGGTGCAGGAAGTGTTCCCACGTAATCCGCCGAAACTGCTGGTGGTCGGCGCAGGCGAGTCGATGATGCGCGGCGCCAGGGCAGGCCATGATTCGATCTACGTGCACAGCACCGGGGCGCTGATCGGCGAATCGGGCGCGAGCCCACTGGTGCGCGAATTGGTGCATGTGTTCGGCAGGATCAATGACAGTCATGGTAGCGATTGGATTGGCGAGGGCCTGGCCGAGTATTACGCGATCGAGCTGGTGCGTCGGGCCGGTGGGATAAGCGAGGAGCGCTACCAGGCGCTCCAGGCGCGGATGACCCGTATCAGTCACTCGGTGACCAGCCTGCGCGGCGACCAGGTCAGCGGACCGACGCTGGCCCGTGCGGTATTGCTGTTGCAGGCACTGGATCGGGAGATTCGCCAGCAGACCGGCGGCAAGCATTCACTGGACGATGTGAGTCGGGCGGCAATGCGCCTGGATACGGTAACCACCCAGGAGTTCGTCCAGCTCAGCGAAAGCGTATTGGGAGAGCCGTCCAAGGTATTGGCGACGGATCTGTTGAAGTAGGTACTTGGGCTTTGGGGCGAGCTGGAGCGCCTGTTCGCGGGCAAGCCCGGCTCCTGTAGTACGGTGGCGTACTCTCGATTGATGCTTGGCGCTGTTTGGCGCTGTACTGTGGGAGCAGGGCTTGCCCGCGAAGGCATGCCCAATGGCACTATCAGGCCTTTGGCGTTTCCAGCGAATCATTCCCCGTCACGGTCGCGGTACGTGTCGCCATCTCGGCACTGGCTTTCATCTGCCGCAGTTCCTCTGCTGCCCGCTCGACCTTGGTGCGGACGCCGTGCAGGTCCTGGCGACCCTTCTCCAGCAGGCTCTTGGCCGAACTGTGGCCGGTGATGCCACGGGCCAGCGCCACGCCGCCGATGGCGACCTGGATCAGGCCGAACACGCCGCCACGCCGCAGGCCCTTGCCCATCATCACCACGCCGCCGGCCAGCGAGCCGATACGCTCCCAACCCTGGACGTTCTGCTGCGCTGCCGATGACTGGAACGGGGTGGAGTCGATGCGTTGCAGGGTTTTGCTGTCGCTCATGATCTGTCTCCAAACTGTGGCTGGTGGATAGAGTGCAGACTTCGGCAAAGTCCGGCTTGTTCCGCAAAGATCAGAATTTTGGGCCCGAGCGGGTGTTGTTGCCCTTGGCCAGGCGATCGTAGAGCACCACGTTGACCGTGGCCGCCAGGTTCATGCAGCCGGTGGTGGGGATGTACACCACATCCTCGCACCAGTCGCGAATCTCCTTGTCCAGCGAGCCGTCTTCCGGGCCGAAGATGTACAGCGCACGATCCGGATGAGTGTATTCCGGCAGCGGTCGGGCGCCCTCCACCAGCTCGACGGCGACCGGGATGCAGCCCAGGGGCAGGATCTTCTTCAGGTCATCGATGCCGATCAGCGGAATGTCCTGGTGCACCTTCTTGGTATCGGTGACGAAGTCGCGGGCCCGCTCGTAGCGCTTGCCGGTATAGAACACCGAAGCCACGCCGTAGCAGCCAGCTGCACGCATCACCGAACCGACGTTTTCCGGTGATTTGGGGTTATACAAACCAATGCAGCTGTACCTTTTGTTTGCCACGAGCCGAGCGCCTTCCAGAAAAAAGACGCGAGTATACCGGCAACGCCACCGGGCGTGATGGCTGTCTCGATCAAGGGCGGCAAAGCTGCCACGCCTGGTGGCGGGCAGCGGGGCGGGGGATTACTCGTCTTTCTTCAACATGCCGGCCAAAGCAGCGAACGGGTTGTGGGTGGCCTTGGCAATGGTCGGGCTGCTTAGGGAACTGTCGCCGAAATACTGCTGGTCGGTGTAGCGCGAGTGCTCGTTGTCATGGCAGAACAGGCAGAGCAGCTCCCAGTTGGAACCGTCCTGCGGGTTGTTGTCGTGGTTGTGGTCGCGGTGATGCACGGTCAGTTCGCTCAGGCGCTTGCCGGAAAATTCACGGGCGCAGCGACCGCAGACGTGCGGGTACATCTTCAGTGCCTTGTCACGATAGCCCATCTCTTTATCGCGTTTCGCATCGGCGAGGATGCGGTCCAGCTTGGCGGTATGGGAGGGTGGATTGGCCGAACTCATGGGTTCACCTTGTCGTATGGGTTAATGACGGTTATGCCCTGAAGTCTAGCGCAGTTCCCTGGCGTTTCGGTGATTGGTGGATGGGTGCCCCACGGCTCGATGCCATTGAAATGTGATTGAGCGAGGCAAAATGTTCGCGTTGCGAGTAGCCTGTAGCAGACAGATTGCTGGAGCTATCGATGAAAGGCATTACCCTGGCGGCCGCGGTGTTGGCCGCGCTGACGATAACGACGGCATGGGCCGAGGATATCGCGCCGGCCCCCGTGACACCGGCTCCGGGCTCTGCGGGTACCGCGACGCCGACGCCCTACCCGCAGATCACCCCGCGTACGCCACCCAAGCCCGGTGAGCCGCTGCCGAGCATCGAGTTGCCGTCGCCACCCAAGGACCAGACGCTGCCGGGCCTGGAGCAGAACGACAAGGCGGACAAGGCCAAGCCAAGCTCGAGTTAAATCTGCTGCGAGAGCAACTGCCCGTCGACCATGCGCAGGCGCTTGGACATTGCGATGGCGATGGCGCGAATGATCTTGGCGGCAATCTTCGGCGCATCGTTGAGCATCTTTTCCAGGGAGTCCTTGCCCAGGTTCAACAAGTGGCAGTTGCTGGCCGCCACGCAGGTGGCCGAACGCCGCTCGCCATCGAGTACCGCCATCTCGCCGAAGGCCCGGCCGGCGCGCAGGGTGGCGATCACCACCGGTTGGCCGGCCTCGTTGAGCTTCTGCACATTGACGCTGCCGTGATGGATGATGCACATGAAGGTGCCAGCATCGCCCTCATGGAAGATTTCCTCGCCCTTGTCCACGCTGCTGATGCTGAAGTAGCCGGAGGCCGCCTGGCAGTCGGCGGGCAGGAGTTGGCTGAACAGACCGCAGTCCATCAGCATGTCGCGAATTTCGTTATTCAGTGAAGTCGGTTCTGACATGTTTCACGGTCTATTGTTGTTTTCTATATCCGGCCCGGCGGCCCAGCGTCATGGTCTATGACAATGGCGCCGGGCAGAGTTCCTCAGGCGATGCCCAGAACCTTGAAGACAAATCCATATTCGAGCGCTACGTCACGCAATCCCTGGTAGCGCCCGCTCATGCCGCCATGGCCGGCGCCCAGTTCGGTCTTGAGCAGCAGCAGGTTTTCGTCGGTGCGGGTTGCGCGCAATCTTGCCACCCACTTGGCCGCTTCCCAATACTGCACGCGGCTGTCGTTATAGCCGGCGATCACCAGCATCGCCGGATAGGCCTGGGCACTGACGTTCTCGTAGGGCGCGTAGGCCTTGAGCCGCGCGTGCACCTCGGGCTCCTGCGGGTTGCCCCATTCATCGTATTCGGTGACGGTCAGCGGCAGGTCGGGGTCGAGCATGGTGTTCAGCACATCGACGAACGGCACTTCGGCGATTGCCGCCTGGAACAGTTCGGGACGCTGGTTGAGCACCGCGCCGATCAGCAGGCCACCGGCGCTGCCGCCGCTGATCACCAGTTGCCCTGAGCTGGTCAGGCCCTCGGCGACCAGATGCTCGGCGCAGGCGATGAAGTCGTCGAAGGTGTTCTGCTTGTGTTCCTGCTTGCCGGCGCGATACCAGGCTTCGCCCAGTTCGCCGCCGCCGCGCACGTGGGCGATGGCGAAGGCCACGCCGCGCTCGAGCAGGCTCAGACGGGCATGGGAGAACCACGGGTCGAGGCTTTCGCCGTAGGCGCCATAACCGTAGAGGTAGAGCGGGGTGGCCTGGCCGAGCAGTTCGCGCTTGACCACCAGGCTGATCGGCACCTGGGTACCGTCCGGCGCCTTGGCCCACAGGCGTTGGCTGACGTAGGCGTCGGCATCGAACGGGCCGAGTACCGGGGTCTGCTTGAGTACGGTCTGTTCGCCACTGGCCAGGTTCAGTTGGCGAACCTGGGCCGGGCGGTTGAGGGCTTCGTAGCGCAGGCGTATGCAGTCGCTGGTGAACTCCAGGCTGTCCTGCACGTAGAGGCTGTAGGCCGCATCCGGCAGTTGCACCCGGTAGGCCGGCAGCCCCTCGGGACGCACCTCGATGATCGGCAGGCCGCCTTCGCGCAGGCTCAGGCACAGGGCCTGGGCATTCAGGGTCACGCCTTCGAGCATCACCTGGTCGCTGTGCGGGACCAGCAACTGCCAGTCTTCGCGCCGAGGGATGCCAGCGTCCGCGGCCTGGAACAGGGCGAAGTTGATGCCGTCCTGGTTGCTGCGGATGAACCAGCGCCACTGACCCTGGTAGCGGCCGTGGTCGACGAAATATTCGTGGCCCTCGACCCGTGGCGCCAGGCAGGCGAAGGGTTGCTCGGGGGTCTCGGCATCGAGCACCCAGGCTTCGCTGGTGGTCTTGCTGCCCAGCAGCGCCACCAGTTGCCGCTCGGAACTGCTGCGGTAGCAGTGCAGGAAGAAACGCCCGTCGGGCTCGTGCAGGACTTCTTCGGCGGTGCCTTGGCCCAGCACATGGCGATACAGCTTGTGCGGGCGATGGGTTTCGTCCAGCTCGCTGAAAAACAGCGTGCGGCTGTCGTTGGCCCAGGTCATGCTGCCATCGCAGTCGTCGAAGGGCAGTTCGCTGACGCTGTCGCCGTCGAGTTCCTTGACGTACAGGCGGTAGACTTCGTCGCCGCTGGTATCCAGGCTGTAGGCCAGGCGCTGGTGGTCCGGGCTGACGCTGAAGCTGCCCAGGGACAGGAAGCCGCCAGCGGCCAGGACGTTGGGGTCGAGCAGCAACTGTTCGGCACCTTCGTCCACCGTCAGGCTGTCATCGGCCGGGCGCGGGCAGCGATAGTGGCGGGCGTACTCGTCGCCGGCGGTGGTGCGCGTGTAGTACAGGAACGGGCCCCAGGGCGAGGGCAGGGACAGGTCGGTCTCGAGGATCCGCCCCTTGATCTCCTCGAACAGCGTCTCGCGCAGTTCGGCCTGGCCGGCCAGTTGCGCCTGCTGGTAGCTGTTTTCAGCCTTGAGATAGTCGAGCACCGCCTCGCTGTCGCGTTCCTGCAACCAGGCGTAGGGATCGGGGCCAGGGCCTTTGTGAGCAATCGGGGCGCTGTTGACGGCGGCTTTGCGAGACATGGGCAACTCTCTATCTTGAGGATCGCTGACGGCGGTGCAGCCGGGCCGGCGAAAAGCCGTTATCATAAGCTTCTATTTGCCAGCCTTGCCATGGACACCATGACCGAGAACGACTATCTGATCGCCTGGGGTTGCTACGCCTTTGCCGCCTTGGGTTGCCTGTTGGTGTGGTTTCGCCTGACCCGCTGGACCTGGCGCTGGCTGCGCGAGCCGCTGCGCTTGCTGATGGCGGTGCTGCTGTTCAGCCCGACCGTCCTCGACCCGGTGAAGGAACGCTTTGCCCCGGCCGTCGCCATTACCGCTCTCGACCTGCTGTTCAAGGTCGGCAACAACGCCTGGCGCGCAGTCTCCGACCTGTTCATGTACCTGGTGATCGGCGCTGGCGTGTACCTGGTCTTCGTCCTGATCCGCTGGCTGATCGAGCGCGCGAGCAAGGCCCGCAAGCTGCAGTCCGAGGCGGCCGCAGCCGCTGCCCGCGCCGAGATCGAGGCGGACGACCAGCCTTTCACCGGCGCCGATCGCCAGGAACGTCCGCGTCGCCCGCCGCCTGCCAGCAGCGCCGGTCGGCAGCGGGTCGAGCCGCGTCTGTAAGCGCGTTCCAGCATTGAAGCGAGAGTCCGAGCATGTGTGAATTGTTGGGCATGAGCGCCAATGTACCGACCGACATCGTTTTCAGCTTTACCGGGCTGATGCAGCGCGGCGGGCGCACTGGCCCGCATCGCGATGGTTGGGGAATCGGGTTCTACGAGGGGCGCGGGTTGCGGTTGTTCCAGGACCCGGCGGCGAGTTGCGATTCGGAGGTGGCGCAGCTGGTGCAGCGCTATCCGATCAAGAGCGAAGTGGTGATCGGCCATATCCGCCAGGCCAACGTCGGCAAGGTCTGCCTGTCCAACACCCATCCGTTCGTCCGTGAACTGTGGGGCCGCAACTGGTGTTTTGCGCACAACGGCCAGTTGGCGGACTTCCAGCCGCGACCGAGTTTCTACCGCCCGGTGGGCGATACCGACAGTGAGGCGGCCTTCTGCGACCTGCTCAATCGCGTTCGCGAGGCGTTTCCCGAACCGGTCGAAGTGGAAGAACTGCTACCCTCGCTGGTGGCCGCCTGCGCCGAGTATCGCGGCAAGGGTGTGTTCAACTGCCTGCTCAGCGATGGTGACTGGTTATTCTGCTACTGCTCGACCAAGCTGGCGCAGATTACCCGACGCGCGCCGTTTGGCCCGGCGCGCCTGAAAGATGTCGACGTGATTGTCGACTTCCAGGCCGAGACCACACCCAACGACGTGGTCACGGTGATCGCCACCGAACCCCTCACCGAAAACGAGACCTGGACCCGCTACGAACCGGGTCAATGGAGCCTTTGGCGGCGCGGTGAATGCGTCAGCCAGGGCCGGACTGAATAAGGACACCCTGTCATGTGGTTGAGTTACCTGCGGTTGATACTGTTTACCCTGGGCCTGCTGATCGGCGTCCAGGTGCCTGGTTTTCTCAGCGACTACACCAAGCGGGTCGAGGCGCACCTGATCGAGGCGCAGACCAGCCTGCAGGGCTTCCAGAAGACCGCCGAGCAATTCTTTGGCGGCGACCTGCAGAAACTGGTGGCGCATTACCGTGCCAGCGACGACCCGGTGTTTCGCAGCGATGCCGACAGCCTCGGCAACCTGTTGACTCGCCAACGGCTGCTCGACGACCAGTTCCAGGCGATGCAGGGCCCGTGGTACAAGCGCGCCTTGCAGGTGGCCTATGCCGCCGACCCGGCGATCCGCCAGGAAACCCTGCAGGGCTACAGCTACCAGGTGCTGCTCTCGCCCGAGGCGATCGGCTGGGCCATGGGCGGCGCGCTGCTGTTCTCCTTCATCATCGAAGGTTTCTTCCGGCTGGTGGACTGGGTGGTGCTGGGCGGCAAGCGCCAGCGTGAGCGCCTGGCACGGCGGGAGCGGGGCTGGTAAGGGTAACTCTTCTTGTGTGGCGAGCCCGCTCGCCACGAGTGTCAGTGAGGCTTGCTCAACAGTACATACTGCTCGCCCACCTTGTCGGCATAATCGTGCAGTACCTGCTGGCACAGTGCGACGATTTCCTCCACCAACTCCACGCCGATCCGCCAGGACACCACCAATTCCAGGTTCGGCGGCCGCACCTGTAGTGCCAGCAGGGTCAGTTCATCGCGCGCCAGTTCCTCACTGACCAGCGCCAGCGGTAGCGCACCGATTCCGAAGCCATCGCGCAGCAGGCGGGTAATCGCCGACACCGAGTTCACGCAATTGAGCCGTGGCGCAGAGACCCCATGGGCTTGCAGTAGCGCGAGCAGCTCCTGGTGCGGCCGGGAGTTCTTCGAGAAGGTCACGATCCGCTCCTGCGAAAGGTCCTCCAGGCTGGCGTACTCGCGGTTGTAGATCGAGTGGCTGGCCACCACCCAGGCCATCGGGTAGCTGGCCAGTTCCAGGCTGCGGATGGACTCCTGGCGCAGTGGGTCAGTTTGCAGGATCAGGTCGACAAAACCCTTGTGCAACTGATCGGCGAGGTTCAGCGCCGTGTCGGCCACCAACTCGATTTCCACCCTTGGAAAACGTTCGGTCATTTCCGCCACCAGCGGGCTGAGCCAGGTGTGGATCACCGTGTCCATCACGCCGATCCGCAGGCGCCCGACCTTGGTCGAGCCGGGCTCGATCGAGTGCCTGAGCGCCTGCAGGGTGTCGATCATCTGCTCGGCATAGTCGAGTACCTTGAGCCCTTCGGGCGTCAGCCGGACGCCGCGCGAATCCCGCAGGAACAGCTTCACCCCGAGTTCGCCCTCGAGCACGGCAATCCGGCTGGAAATCGAGGCCTGGGTGGTGAACAGCTTGTCCGCGGTCAGGCGGAAACTCTTGAGCCGGGCGACCCAGACGAAGGTTTCGAGAAACTTGAGGTTCATGCAATCAACTTTTCTTATGTCTGGGGACGGCTTTTATTAGTTGGACGCGCAGGCCGGGCACAATCAAGAATGGCCCTGGACTGATGAATCACCATAAGCATTGCCGACCACCAGGGCAATGCCCACAACAGGAGCAGCTACCGTGAGCCGCCTGCTACTCAACTGCGACATCGGTGAAAGCTACGGCAACTGGACCATGGGCCTGGATGCGCAAGTGATGCCCTTCATCGACTGCGCCAACGTCGCCTGTGGTTATCACGCCGGCGACCCGAGCATCATGCGCAAGACCGTCACCCTGGCCCTGGCCAATGATGTACGGATCGGTGCCCATCCGGCCTACCCGGACCTGGTCGGCTTCGGTCGCCGCTCCATGGCCTGCACCTCCCAGGAAATCCAGGACCTGCTGCATTACCAGATCGGCGCACTGGACGGTATCTGCCGGGCCCAGGGTGCGCGGGTCAGCTACGTCAAACCCCACGGCGCGCTGTACAACGACATGATGGCCAACCCACAGCAACTGCGCTCGGTGATCCAGGCGATTGCCGACTACGACCCTGGGTTGCCGCTGATGCTGCTGGCCATGCGTGACAACAGCACGGCACAGGCCCTGGCCGATGAGTTCGGCGTGACCCTGTGGTTCGAAGCCTTTGCCGACCGTGCCTACGACCCGCAAGGGCGGCTGGTGTCCCGGCAGTTGCCAGGGGCGGTGCACCATGAGCCGGAACGGATCATCGAGCAGGCCCTGACCATCGCCCGTGGCGATAACCTGACAGCCAGCGACGGCAGCGCCCTGCGCCTGCACGCCGACACCTTGTGCGTGCACGGCGACAACGCCAGTTCGGTCGATGCCGTGCAGCGCATTCGTGAGGCTCTGGATCGGCAGGCGAACCCATGAGCCCAAACCCGATGAAGCCGCGTATCGAAGTGGTGGCAATCGATTGCCTGATGGTGCGTCTGTTCGAGGTGATCGCCGAGGAGAACATGCCATGGATGCTCGCCGCCAGCGAGCGCCTGCGCGCCGATTTCGCCGAGCGGCTGGTCGACCTGGTGCCGTCCTATACCACGCTGATGGTGCATTACGACCTGGCGCAACTGAGCCCGGCCCAGGCCCGGGAGCTGATTGCCGGGGCCCTGGCCGGCCTGCAGCCGAACGCCACGACCAGCGGCCAATGCCACGTGCTGCCGGTGTGGTACGACCCGAGTGTCGGCCCGGAGCTGGAATTGTTGTCCGAGCGTAGTGGCTGGTCGGTGAGCGAGGTGATTCGCCGTCACAGCGAGCGCGAGTACCAGGTGTTCGCCCTCGGCTTCGCGCCGGGCTTCGCTTTCATGGGGCTGGTGGTGGAGCCGCTGGCGGCGCCACGGCTCGCTACCCCGCGCAAGAAGGTCGCGGCCGGCAGCGTCGGCATTGCCGAGCGGCAGACTGCGGCCTATCCGGTGGTGTCGCCGGGTGGCTGGAATCTGATCGGCCGCACCCCAAGCAGGTTGTTCGACCGCGAGCGTGATGGCTACAGCCTGATGCAACCGGGTGATACGGTGCGGTTTGCGGCGGTCGAACATGCCGAGTTCATCAGCTTGGGCGGCGACGATACGCCTTTGGAGGCCCTGGCATGAGTCATCTGTCGATCGAGGCCAGCACTCGGCTGTGCCTGTTGCAGGACCGTGGCCGGTTCGGCGTACGTCATCTGGGCGTGACCCAGGGCGGGGCGCTGGACTGGGTGTCGATGTCCTGGGCCAACCGGTTGCTGGGCAATTCACTGGATGCGCCGGTGGTGGAGATCACCCTGGGTGGTTTTACCGTGGTAGCGCGGGAAACCTGTTGCCTGGCCCTGGCCGGGGCCGATCTTGGCGCCCAGGTGGACGGCCAGGCGTTGGCGCCTTGGCGCAGCTTTGTTCTCGAAGCTGGGCAGCGCCTGCAGTTCACCCAACCGCTATCGGGCGCGCGGGCTTACCTGGCGGCGCCGGCTGGCTTCGTTGCTCCAAAGGTGCTAGGCAGCAGCGCCTGTGTGGTGCGTGAGGAATTGGGCGGTCTGGATGGATTGGGGCAGCCGTTGAGCAAGGGCGACAGCCTGCGCTATTCGGGCGCGGCGGTGACGCCGGCTGTGGTACCGACTGCGCAGATTCCCGACTTCCAGGCTGCAGTCGCGTTGCAGGTTGTCCTGGGTGCGCAGATCGGCGAGTTCAGTGGGCAGAGCCTGTTCGATGCCTTCAACACGGCCTGGACCCTCGACAGCCGTGGCGACCGCATGGGCATTCGCCTGCTGGGTGCCGAGCTGAAGTACCAGGGACGGCCGATGATTTCCGAGGGGATTCCGTTGGGCGCGATCCAGGTGCCGCCGGATGGGCAGCCTATCGTGCTGCTCAATGACCGGCAGACCATTGGCGGTTACCCGCGCCTGGGGGCCCTGACGCCGCTGTCGTTGGCACGGTTGGCGCAGTGCTTGCCGGGGAGCGAGGTGCGATTGGTGCCGACAGTGCAGGAGTCGGCGCACCGGCAGCACGTCGAGTACATCAGCCGGTTTGCCTGAGCCAGGTTTGTATGTGGCGAGCGGGCAAGCCCGCCGCCACAAGGTCGCTTGTCACTTGGACAGGAATCGCATCCCTTCTTCCAACCCCCGCAAGGTCAACGGATACATCTGGTCCTCGATCAGGTCGCGAACGATATTGGTCGAAGCCGTATACCCCCAGGTGTCCTTGGGATACGGGTTGATCCAGATGAGTTTCTTGTATTTCTCCATGAACCGCTGCATCCACACGTAGCCCGGCTCTTCGTTCCAGTGCTCGACACTGCCGCCGGCCTGGGTGATTTCATAGGGCGCCATAGCCGCATCGCCAATGAAGATCACCTTGTAGTCGGCGCCGTACTTGTGCAGCAGGTCCTGGGTCGACGTCCGTTCCGAACCCCGGCGCAGGTTGTTCTTCCACACCGATTCGTAGATGAAGTTGTGGAAGTAGAAGTACTCCAGGTGCTTGAACTCGGTCTTGCAGGCCGAGAACAGTTCCTCGCAGATCTTTACATGCGCATCCATCGAACCGCCGATATCGAACAGCAGCAACAGCTTGACGGTGTTGCGCCGCTCCGGCCGCATCTGGATGTTCAGCAGGCCGGCATCGCGGGCGGTGTGGTCGATGGTGCCATTGATGTCCAGCTCCTCCGCCGCGCCCTGGCGGGCAAACTTGCGCAGGCGGCGCAGGGCTACCTTGATGTTGCGCGTGCCCAGTTCGACCTGGTCGTCGAGGTTCTTGTACTCGCGCTGGTCCCAGACCTTGACCGCCTTGCCCTGGCGCTTGCCGGCATCGCCGACGCGGATGCCTTCCGGGTTGAAACCGCCCGAGCCGAACGGGCTGGTGCCGCCGGTACCGATCCACTTGTTGCCGCCGGCATGGCGTTCCTTCTGTTCTTCCAGGCGTTTCTTGAACTCTTCGATCAGCTTGTCCAGGCCGCCCAGGGACTGGATCTGCGCGCGTTCCTCGTCGCTCAGCGAGCGCTCGAACTCCTTGCGCAGCCAGTCTTCGGGAATCAGCGCCTGCAAGTGGTCGTCGAGCTTTTCCAGGCCGTTGAAGTAGGCGCCGAAGGCCCGGTCGAACTTGTCGAAATGCCGTTCGTCCTTGACCAGGATCGCCCGCGACAGGTAGTAGAACTCGTCCATGTCGGCGAAGGTCACGCGCTGTTTCAGCGCGTTGATCAGGTCGAGCAGCTCACGCACCGACACCGGCACCTTGGCCGCACGCATTTCATTGAACAGGTTGAGCAGCATGGCTATTGCCCTTCAATGATTTAACGGCTGCCGCGGCGGCTCATGAACGCGAGACGTTCCAGTAGCTGCACGTCCTGCTCGTTCTTGACCAGCGCGCCGGCCAGCGGCGGAATGGCCTTGGTCGGATCGCGTTCGCGCAGCACCGCCTCGCCGATGTTGTCGGCCATCAGGAGCTTCAGCCAGTCCACCAGTTCCGAGGTCGACGGCTTCTTCTTCAGGCCCGGCACCTTGCGCACGTCGAAGAACACGTCGAGGGCTTCGCTGACCAGGTCCTTCTTGATGTCCGGGTAGTGGACGTCGACGATCTTCTGCAGGGTTTCGCGATCGGGGAAGGCGATGTAGTGGAAGAAGCAGCGGCGCAGGAAGGCGTCCGGCAGTTCCTTCTCATTGTTGGAGGTAATGATGATGATCGGGCGCTGCCTGGCCTTGATGGTTTCGTCGGTCTCGTAGACGTAGAACTCCATCTTGTCGAGTTCCTGCAGCAGGTCGTTGGGGAACTCGATGTCGGCCTTGTCGATCTCGTCGATCAGCAGGATCACCCGCTCCTCGGACTCGAACGCCTCCCAGAGCTTGCCTTTCTTCAGGTAGTTGCGCACATCGTGGACCTTGTCCACGCCCAGTTGCGAATCGCGCAGGCGGCTGACCGCGTCGTACTCGTAGAGGCCCTGGTGCGCCTTGGTGGTGGACTTGATGTGCCAGGTGATCAGCTTGGCGCCGAAGGACTCGGCCAACTGTTCGGCGAGCATGGTCTTGCCTGTGCCGGGTTCGCCCTTGACCAGCAGCGGACGCTCCAGGGTAATGGCGGCGTTGACGGCCAGCTTCAGGTCAGCGGTGGCGACATAGGCCTGGGTGCCTTCGAACTTCATCTGTGCTTCCTCGAACGGTAGCGCCGGCCCGGCAGCGGGCGGCGGGGAAATTCCATGTTCCGACTATAACGCGGTGTCCGGTCGAGTGTGAACGCAGACGGCTTATTCAGTCTCTGAATGGAGCGTCACATCCTGACCTGGTCAGTGCTACTGGCCGGTGGTCGGCTTGGGTTGTTCGTAGCGGGCGTTGAAGGCCTGGATGAAACCGTTACGCAATATCTGCAAAAAGGCAGCGAACGCGCTGATATCCTGCTGATGAACGTTGCCGCTGAGTTCGACACGGGTGGCGAACTGGTTCTTCTTCTGGTTCTTCAGCAGGGTTTCGCTGGCACCGACGATGGCTTCCCAGACCGAGCGCAACAGGCCCTTGTCCTGGTTCTCGACGTCCTGCTGCCAATCGAACACTTCGACATCGTGCAGCAGCGGCTTGATATAGCCGGTCAGTTGGCCTTTCTCGGCCTGGGCCTCGATCACCACGTCGCCGCTGCCGCCGTTGAAGTCGAACTTTCCGTAGGCCGAGGCGAAATCGTTGACCTTGCGCAGCTCGATGCCGGTGGCGCGCAGGCGGAATTCGAAGTCCTCGAAGTTGCTCAATGGGTCGAAAGTGGCGGTGGTTTCCAGGGCAGCATGGCCGAGCAGCAGGGCCTTACCTTCGAAACGAGCGTCGCGCCGGCCCTTGACGTCGACGACGTTGGTCAGGTTGTAGAGACTGGCATTGACCTCGGTGGCTTGCAGGTTGACCGGCGGTTTGGAACTGAAATTGCGGAAGGTGATGCGGCCATTGTCGATCCGCACTTCATTGAGGGTGATCGGCAGCAACTTGCCCAGTTGCGCCCGCCAGTCGGTGCCCCGGCCGGTCTGGGACGCCTGGCGGTTGTTGGCCCCACCGTCGACGAAGTTCAGCTCCGGTTCGCTGAACTGTACCTCGGCCACCACCGCGTGGTTTTCCCAGAGGGATTTCCAGCTCACCGACAGGTCGATCAGCGGCGCCTTGAGAAACGGCACCGGCACCTTGCCGCTGACCTTGACGATTTCCAGGCCGTTGATCCGGTAGGCGCCCCGCCAAAGGGCCAGGTCGACATCGGCCACCTGGCCGCGGTAATCGCCCATGTCGGCGAGCTTTTCATTCAGGTAGTTGCGCACCAGGTAGGGCAAGGCCAGGTTTACGGCGACGACGACCAGCACCACGATTGCCACCCCCCACAACGGCCAACTGTAACGACGTCTCATCCCGGATGCTCCTGCAGGCTGTTCCTTAGCGATGGACCCCTGGCAAGCGCGGACGTTCGCCATCACTGGACGCCTGCTTCCCCGGGACATACCCTTGAGAGCCAATTCACCATCGCCCAAGGACTCGTCATGAGCCGTATTTTCGCCGACAACGCCCATTCCATCGGTAATACGCCCCTGGTTCAGATCAATCGCATCGCACCGCGCGGCGTGACCATCCTGGCCAAGATCGAAGGGCGCAACCCGGGGTATTCGGTGAAATGCCGAATCGGGGCGAACATGGTCTGGGAGGCCGAAAGCAGCGGCCGGCTCAAGCCGGGCATGACCATCGTCGAGCCGACCTCCGGCAACACCGGGATCGGCCTGGCCTTTGTCGCCGCTGCCCGTGGCTACAAACTGCTGCTGACCATGCCGGCATCCATGAGCATCGAGCGGCGCAAGGTGCTCAAGGCCCTGGGGGCCGAGCTGGTCCTGACCGAACCAACCAAGGGCATGAAGGGCGCCATCGAGAAGGCGACCGAACTCGCCAACAGCGATCCGGCGCAGTACTTCATGCCGGCGCAGTTCGATAACCCGGCCAACCCGGCGATCCATGAGAAGACCACCGGCCCGGAAATCTGGAACGACACCGATGGCGCGGTCGACGTGCTGGTCGCCGGCGTCGGCACTGGCGGTACCATCAGTGGTGTTTCGCGCTACATCAAGCAGACCCAGGGCAAGCCGATTCTGTCGGTGGCTGTTGAGCCGGTGACTTCGCCGGTGATCAGCCAGACCCTGGCGGGGGAGGAGGTCAAGCCGTCGCCGCACAAGATCCAGGGCATCGGTGCCGGTTTCGTGCCGAAGAACCTCGACCTGTCACTGGTCGACCGGGTCGAGCTGGTCACCGACGAGGAATCCAAGGCCATGGCCCTGCGCCTGATGCAGGAGGAGGGCATCCTCTGCGGCATTTCCTGTGGTGCGGCGATGGCGGTGGCCGTTCGCCTGGCGGAAACTCCGGAAATGCAGGGCAAGACCATTGTCGTGGTGCTGCCGGACTCCGGTGAGCGTTATCTGTCGAGCATGCTCTTCAGCGACCTGTTCACCGAGCAGGAAAACCAGCAGTAAGGGTCGCCAGCGAGGCAGGCCCGGTGTTTCGCCGCACCGGACCTGCCAGTGATCCTGCCGGGTACTGATCTGCATCAGCCCGTATTCAGGCGCTTTATGCTAATTAACGCGTTGTTGCGTAGCGCTTAACGCCGATTGTTAAGTCGCGCGGGTTTTTCCTGCGGTCGGTAATGTTTATCATGGCCGGCTGCCACGTCTCGTGGATTTTTTCCCTACCCGGACGTCGCCCACTTTCAAGGAGTGCTGAATGACCTTTTCTTTCGCCGCCAAGGCCGCCGTGTTGCTGCTGTTCGTAGGCAGCACGCTCTACGTGCACCTGCGGGGCAAGGCGCGTTTGCCGGTATTGCGCCAGTTCGTCAATCATTCGGCGCTGTTCGCTCCGTACAACGCCCTGATGTACCTGTTTTCCGCGGTGCCTTCCAAACCGTACCTGGACCGCAGCAAGTTCCCCGAGCTGGATGTGCTCAGGGACAACTGGCAGGTGATCCGCGAGGAAGCCATGCACCTGTTCGACGAAGGCTACATTCGTGCGGCCGAGAAGAACAATGACGCCGGTTTCGGTTCGTTCTTCAAGAAGGGCTGGAAGCGCTTCTACCTGAAATGGTACGACAAGCCGCTGCCGTCGGCCGAAACCCTCTGCCCGAAAACCGTCGCACTGGTCAGCAGCATCCCCAACGTCAAGGGCGCGATGTTCGCCCTGCTGCCCGGTGGCAGCCACCTGAATCCGCATCGCGATCCCTTCGCCGGTTCGCTGCGTTATCACCTGGGGCTGTCGACGCCGAACTCCGACGACTGCCGGATTTTCGTCGATGGCCAGGTCTACGCCTGGCGCGACGGTGAAGACGTGATGTTCGACGAGACCTACGTGCACTGGGTCAAGAACGAAACCGAGCAGACCCGGGTCATCCTGTTCTGCGACGTCGAGCGGCCGTTGAGCAACCGCCTGATGACGTCGATCAACCGTTCGGTCAGCGCCTTCCTCGGGCGGGCCACCGCGCCACAGAACGTCGATGAAGAGCGCGTCGGCGGGATCAACCAGGCCTACGCCTGGAGCAAGAAGTTCAGCGACAGCTTCAGCGGCGTGGTCAAGCAGTGGAAGCGCAAGCATCCCAAGGCCTACCGCATCCTGCGTCCGGTGCTGGCGATCGTGGTGGCCTGGGCCCTGGGCTACTGGCTGTTCGGCTGACCTGTTGCAATGGATGTCGAGCGCTGGTTATAGTCAGCGCTCGGTGCATCGCCTGATTCACCGTTGTTCCCCTTCAAAGAAGATCTGCACATGCCAGGTTCCTCCCTCAACGCAGTCGTCGTTCCAGCGCTCAACGCTGGCGTAGTGCCGTGCGGGAGCCAGCAACCGGTGCAGATCAGTCATTACCCACCACCTGTCAGTAGCACGCCGGTGTACGCAGTTGTATCACCGCCGGGCGTTGGCATTCGGGCCTGATCAGCAAAGGTTGCTGTTCTCCTATCTGCCCGCCTGAAAAAACCTACTGAATCTTCAGCTTCATAGCTGAGTTGGCATTTGCCTGAATCACAGGTGGTATCCATGTTGCTCATTTCAAAGCAATCCGCGACCGCGGCGGCTTCGACGAGTCTGTTTGTGCTGCTCTGGAGCAGCGGGGCGATCTTCTCCAAGTGGGGCCTGGCCCACGCCTCGCCGTTCGCTTTTCTGCTGGTGCGCTTTTCCATTGCCCTGCTGGGCTTGCTGTTGCTGGGCCCGTTGCTCAAGTTCAAGTTGCCCAGGCGTGGCAAGCCGCTGCTCTATGCCGCGGCAACCGGGCTGGTGTTGCTCGGCGCCTACCAGATCTTCTATCTGCTGGCGCTGGACCTGAAGGTCACGCCGGGCGTCATGGCGACGATCATGGGCGTGCAGCCGATCCTCACGGCGGTGCTGATGGAACGCCAGCGCTCCTGGAGCCGGATGTTCGGCCTGGGGCTGGGGTTGGCCGGGCTGGTCCTGGTGGTCTACCAGGGCATTGGCCTCGCGGGCATGTCGCTGGCCGGGATGCTCTTCGGGCTGCTGGCGCTGGCGAGCATGACCTTTGGTTCAATCATGCAGAAACGCATTACCGACAATCCCCTGGGTACGCTGCCAGTGCAGTATCTGGTCGGGCTGCTGTTGTGCTCGGCATTCGTGCCGTTCCAGCCGTTTCATGTCGAAACCAATAGCGGTTTCATCATTCCGGCGCTATGGATGGGGCTGGTGGTGTCGGTATTGGCCACGTTGTTGCTGTACCGGCTGATTGCGCGGGGCAACCTGGTGAACGTGACCAGCCTGTTCTACCTGGTGCCGGCTGTGACGGCGATCATGGATTACCTGATTTTTGGCAACCGCTTGGCGTGGCTGAGCATGCTGGGGATGGGATTGATCATCGTCGGCCTGGTGTTCGTATTCCGCAAGGCAGGTTAAGGCGTCTGTTCCGGCCCCTTCGCGGGCAAGCCCGGCTCCTACAGGTCATCGGTCGTCCACGACGCTACTCTGTAGGAGCCGGGCTTGCCCGCGAAGGGGGCGTCGGATTCTCTACAGAACTACCGCTGTGCCACGGCGCTGGGCTTCACCACCGCCGGCTTCAGCACCAGCCACAACGCCAGCGCAATCAACACCCCGCCATACAGATGCGCCATCGACAACGGCTCGTCGAGAAACAACGCCCCCCACAACACCCCGAAAGCCGGAATCATGAATGTCACGGTCATCGATTTCACCGGCCCGATGTTGCTCAGCAGCTTGAAATACACGATATAGGCGAATGCCGTACAGATCAGGCCGAGCCCGAGCAGAGCACCCCAGACCTCAAGCCCGCCCCAGCTTGCCGGAGGATGGGTCACGGCGCTGAAAGCAAAGAACGGCAGGATCACCAGCGTCGCCCCGAACATGCTGCCCAGGGCTGACAAGCGCGGGTCGAGCCCGCCCTGGTGGTCGAGCCAGCGTCGGGTCAGGAACCCGGCAAACCCATAGCTGGTGGTGGCCAGCAGGCAGGCGCCCGCGCCCATCAGCAGGTCGAGGTCGAAGGTCACCGGGCCGGCACGGGTCAGCACCGCGACACCGAACAGGCCGAGGAAAATCCCCAGCAGCTTGTTCAGGCTGAGTTTCTCGTGGAAAAACAGCCCGCCGATCAGCACGCCCATCAGCGGCGTGGTGGCGTTGAAGATCGACGAGTAGCCGGCCGGCAGCACCTTGGCTGCCACTGAATACAGCGTGGCCGGTAGCCCCGAGTTGATCACCCCGAGCAGCAGGCAGACCTTGAACTTGCCCTTGAAATCCCATTTGACTCGCATCAGCGCAAGGATCACCAGCAAGCCGACGGCCGCGATCGATACACGAAAGAACGCGGTGGGAAACGCACCCAGCACGGGAGCAATGATGCGCATGAACAGGAAACTGGCGCCCCAGACGGCAGCCAGGCTGAACATGCGCATGATATCGACGGGATTCACGGTGGGGATCCTTGGCAGGGTAGAGCGGGCAAGTGTGTCGGGATGTTATCTCCAGGGCAAGGTTGCGCAACACGACGACTGGCTTCTAAGCTCAACGGGCTCGCGATCAGAACAACTATCGAAAAATCCCGCAGAGGTTTGACTATGCCGCAGCAATGGCCGGCCGCCGATATCGCCCGCATGATCCTGGATGGCTTTGATAACTATCGCGAGCACTTTCGCCAGATCACCGACGGCGCCCGCGCCCGTTTCGAGGGCGCGCGCTGGCAGGAGGCACAGGTCGCGTCGGCGGCCCGGATCAATCTCTATGAGGAGAAGGTTGCCGAGGTCAACGACCGGCTGCGGGCCGGGTTCGACACCGAAGCATTGCTCGACGTCGGCATCTGGCCGCTGGTGAAAAGCGCCTACATCAGCCTGATCGACCTGCGTTTCGACGATGAGCTGGCGGAAACCTGGTACAACTCGGCTTTCTGCAGCCTGTTCAGCCACGACCTGATCAGCGATGGCTGCATGTTCATCCACACTACCCGGCCGTCCCTGCGCCGGGCGCGGGCGGCGCAGACCAGGACCTACCGCCCACAGGGCGAACTGCCGGGCATGCTCGAGCAGATCTTCACCGACTACCGCTTTAGCCAGGACTACGCCGACCTGCCGGGTGACCTGCAGCGGCTGGAGGCGCAACTGCACGAAAGCCTGCCGGACTGGGTATGCAAGGACCCGGAGCTAAGCGTCGAACTGTTTTCCTCGGTGCTCTACCGCAACAAGGGCGCCTATCTGGTGGGGCGTATCTACACCCACGACGAGCAGTGGCCGCTGGTGATTCCGCTGCTGCACCGCGAAGGTCACGGGATCCGCATCGATGCGTTGATCACCGACGAGGCCGAGGTGTCGATCATCTTTTCCTTCACCCGTTCCTATTTCATGGTCGATATACCGGTGCCGGCGGAGTTCGTCGGTTTTCTCAAGCGCATCCTGCCGGGCAAGCACGTTGCCGAGCTGTACACCTCGATCGGTTTCTACAAGCACGGCAAGTCGGAGTTCTACCGGGCGCTGATCGACCACCTGGCCAACACCGACGACCGTTTCATCATGGCGCCGGGTGTCCGTGGCATGGTCATGAGCGTATTTACCCTGCCGGGCTTCAACACGGTGTTCAAGATCATCAAGGACCGCTTTTCGCCGTCGAAGAACGTTGATCGGGCGACGGTGATCGAGAAGTACCGTCTGGTGAAAAGCGTCGACCGGGTCGGGCGGATGGCCGATACCCAGGAGTTCGCCGATTTCCGCTTTCCCCTGGGCAAGTTCGATCCGGCCTGCCTGGAGGAACTGCTGGAGGTGGCGCCGTCCACGGTGCAGGTCGAGGGCGATACGGTGCTGATCCGCCACTGCTGGACCGAGCGGCGCATGACCCCGCTGAACCTTTACCTCGACAACGCCAATGACGCCCAGGTGCGCGAGGCCCTGGATGACTACGGCCTGGCGATCAAACAGTTGGCGGCGGCGAACATCTTCCCCGGCGACATGCTGCTGAAGAACTTCGGCGTCACCCGCCATGGTCGGGTGGTGTTCTACGACTATGACGAGATCTGCTACCTCACCGAGGCCAACTTCCGCCATATCCCTGCACCGCGGACCCCGGAGGACGAAATGGCCTCCGAGCCCTGGTACTCCATCGGCCCGCTGGATGTGTTCCCGGAGGAGTTCCCGCCGTTCCTGTTCGCCGATATCGGCCAGCGCCGGCTGTTCAACCAACTGCACGGCGAGTTGTACGATGCCGATTACTGGAAGGGGCTGCAGGAGGCGATTCTCGCTGGCAAGGTCATCGACGTGTTCCCGTATCGGCGCCGGGCACTGGACAGCGACTGAGGCAGCCAGCGCGGACCTGATGTGGCGAGCGGTCCCAGCTCGCCACAGAGGGGAGCAAATCTGCGACAATCCGCCCCCTGCCTAAATAGACGACCCTTGCCGACCCGATGACCGACGAATCGCCCGCTATCGACCAACTGCTGAAAAACCTCGACCTTGCCATGATCGCCGACCGCCACCGCCTGCGGCGGCAACTGCTCGAACTGCGCAAGAAACCCGATGAGGCCAAGCTGGCCCAGTGGGTCGAGAGAATGCAGGCCTCCTGTGCGCTGGTCACGGCGCGGCGCGAGAGCGTGCCGACGATTCGCTACGATGACAACCTGCCCATCGCCGCCAAGCGCGACGAAATCAAGGCGGCGCTGCTCAAGCACCAGGTGCTGGTCATCGCCGGCGAGACCGGTTCGGGCAAGACCACCCAATTACCGAAAATCTGCCTGGAAATCGGCCGCGGCCAGCATGGCCTGATCGGCCATACCCAGCCTCGCCGAATCGCTGCCCGCAGCGTGGCAAGCCGGGTCGCCGAGGAACTGGCGACGCCGCTGGGCAGCCTGGTCGGCTACCAGGTGCGTTTCGAGGACCAGAGCGATTCCAACACCCTGGTCAAGCTGATGACCGACGGTATCCTGCTGGCGGAAACCCAGAACGACCGCTATCTCGAGCGCTACGACACGATCATCGTCGACGAAGCCCACGAGCGCAGCCTGAACATCGACTTCCTGCTTGGCTATCTGAAGACCTTGCTGCCACGGCGCCCGGACCTGAAGGTGATCATCACTTCGGCGACCATCGACCTGGAGCGCTTCTCCAGGCACTTCAACGATGCGCCGATCGTCGAGGTTTCCGGGCGCACCTTCCCGGTGGAAACCTGGTACCGGCCAATGACCTCCGAGCAGGACGAGGAGGGCAACCGCGTCGAGGACGACCTCACCGTCGACCAGGCGATTCTCGCCACCCTCGACGAAATCGCCGCCCATGAGCGCAGCGAGCGCAAGAGTCCGGGCGACGTGCTGGTGTTCCTGCCGGGCGAGCGCGAGATTCGCGATGCCGCCGAAGTCTTGCGCAAGGCCCAGCTCAAGCACACCGAGATTCTTCCTCTATATGCGCGGTTGTCACCGGCCGAGCAGCAGCGGATCTTCCAATCCCATCCGGGGCGGCGGGTCGTGCTGGCGACCAACGTCGCAGAAACCTCGCTCACCGTGCCGGGCATCCGCTACGTGATCGACAGCGGTACCGCGCGTATCAGCCGCTACAGCTACCGCGCCAAGGTCCAGCGCCTGCCCATCGAGGCGATCTCCCAGGCCAGCGCCAACCAGCGCAAGGGCCGTTGCGGACGGGTCGAGCCGGGGATCTGCGTGCGCCTGTACAGCGAAGAGGATTTCAACGGCCGACCGGAATTCACCGACCCGGAGATCCTGCGGACCAACCTGGCGGCGGTGATCCTGCAGATGCTTCACCTGCGCCTCGGTGAAATCACTGCGTTCCCGTTCATCGAACCGCCGGATGGCAAGGCCATCAGTGACGGTTTCAACCTGTTGCAGGAACTCTCGGCGGTCACCCGCGAGAACCAGCTGACCCCGCTCGGCCGTCAACTGGCCCGGCTGCCGGTGGACCCGCGCATGGGCCGCATGCTGCTGGAGGCGGCCAAGCTCGGCAGCCTGCAGGAAGTGCTGATCGTCGCCAGTGCCATGTCGGTGCAGGACCCGCGCGAGCGTCCGCCCGAGCGCCAGCAGGCCGCCGACCAGGCCCACGCGCAGTGGAAGGACGCCGATTCGGATTTCGCCGGGCTGATCAACGTCTGGCGCGGTTTCGAGGAGCAGCGCCAGGCCCTTGGCGCGAGCGCCTTGCGCAACTGGTGCCGGAAGAACTTCCTCAACTACCTGCGCATGCGCGAGTGGCGTGATTCCCATCGCCAATTGGCGCTGATCTGCCGCGACTTGCAGTTGGGCATCAACAAGGAACCGGCCGATTACCCCAAGCTGCACAAGGCGGTGCTGTCCGGCCTGTTGAGCCAGATCGGCCAGAAAACCGAGGAAGGCGACTACCTCGGTGCGCGCCAGCGGCGCTTCTGGGTCCATCCGTCCTCGGGCCTGGGCCGCAAGCGTCCGCAGTGGCTGATGACCGCCGAATTGGTGGAAACCACCAAGCTCTACGCGCGCATGGTCGCCAAGATCGAGCCGGACTGGATCGAGCCGCTGGCCGGGCACCTGATCAAGAAGAACCACTTCGAACCGCACTGGGAGAAGAAGCGCGGCCAGGTGGTGGCGTTCGAGCAGATCACCCTGTTCGGCCTGATCGTGGTGGGTCGTCGTCCGGTGCATTTCGGCCCGGTCGATCCGGTGGTGTCCCGCGAGCTGTTCATCCGTGAGGCGCTGGTGCGCGGCGAAATCCAGTCCAAGGCCAAGTGCCTGGGCGCCAATACCCGCCTGCTTGAGCAGCTTGACGAACTGGAAGCCAAGGCTCGTCGACGCGACATCCTCGCCGACGAGGAAACCCTGTTCGCCTTCTACGATGCGCGCCTGCCGGCGGAAATCCACCAGACTGCGACCTTCGACAGTTGGTACCGCGTCCATAGCCAGAAAGACCCGCAACTGCTGGTCATGCGCGAGGAAGACGTGCTGGCCCGCGAGGCCAGTGAAGTCACCGCCATGCAGTACCCGGACACCCTGCACCTGGGCGACCTGACCCTGGCCCTGAGCTATCACTTCGAACCGAATCATCCGCGCGATGGCGTGACCTTGCGGGTGCCGGCACCGTTGTTGCCGATGTTGCCCGCCGAGCGCCTGGAGTGGCTGGTGCCGGGCCTGATCGAAGCCAAGTGCATCGCCCTGGTGCGCAACCTGCCCAAGGCGCTGCGCAAGAACTTCGTCCCGGTGCCGGACTTCGTCAAGGCGGCGCTGCAGCGTATCGAGTTTGCCGAGGGTTCGCTGCCCCAGTCGCTGGGGCGCGAGCTGTTGCGCATGACCGGGGCGCGGGTCAGCGACGAGGCCTGGGCCGAAGCGGCGCAGCAGGTGGAAAACCACCTGAAGATGAACCTCGAAGTGGTCGATGCCCAAGGCAAGTTTCTCGGCGAGGGCCGTGACCTGGCGGAACTGACCGCGCGTTTTGCCCAGGCCAGCCAGGCGGCCTTGGCCGTGCCGCAGACTGCGAAGAGCCAGCAGCCGGTCGAGGCCAAGGGCTTCGCCGCGGTCGCCGAGACCACCCAACAAAAGATCGCCGGGCTGTCGATGACGGTCTATCCGGCACTGGTGGAAGAGGCCGGCACCGTCAAGGAAGGTCGCTTCTCCACGCCGGCTGAAGCCGAGTTCCAGCATCGCCGGGCGTTGCAGCGGTTGCTGCTGCAGCAATTGGCCGAGTCGGCGAAGTTCCTGCGTGGCAAGCTGCCGGGCCTGACCGAGCTGGGCCTGCTGTATCGCGAGCTGGGGCGTGTTGAAGCGCTGGTGGAGGACATCCTGCTGGCCAGCCTCGACAGTTGCATTCTGGACGGCGAAGACCCGCTGCCCCGCGACGGTGCCGGCCTGGCGTCCCTGGCCGAGCGCAAGCGCGGCAGTTGGACCGAGCATGCCGAGCGCCTGGCACGTCTGACCTTGGAAATCCTCAAGCTCTGGCACAGCCTGCAGAAGCGTTTCAAGGGCAAGATCGACCTGGCCCAGGCGGTGGCGCTCAACGATATCAAGCAGCAACTGAGCCAACTGGTCTATGCCGGGTTCGTCCGGGAAACCCCTGGGCTGTGGCTGAAGGAGTTGCCCCGCTATCTCAAGGCGATCGAGTTGCGCCTGGAGAAGTTGCCGGCCCAGGTGCAGAAGGATCGGGTCTGGAGTACCGAACTGGGTGGCTTGTGGAGCCAGTACCAGGCCCGCTCGGCCAAGCACGCCCAGGAAGGCAAGCGCGACCCGCAACTGGAGCTGTACCGCTGGTGGCTGGAAGAGTACCGGGTGTCGCTGTTCGCCCAGCAGTTGGGAACCAAGGCGCCGATCTCGGACAAGCGCCTGGGCAAGCAGTGGAGCCAGGTCGAGGGCTAGCCGTTCGGATAGGGCCCATTGATCTTCACAATGGGCCAAACTCCCGTGTTTATGGCACACTTGGCGGATAAATACCCGGTTCAGCGATCGAGTCGGGAGAACACCATACGGAGCCAGCCCCTTTGCCAAGGGGGTGGCCTTTTTACATGTTGGTACGACTGTACCAATGCCTTCTGCCTGAACAGAACATAGAGGAACGACCGTGCATAACGTCGTCATCAGCGGCACCGGCCTGTACACCCCGGCCAACAGCATTTCCAACGAAGAGCTGGTGCACTCTTTCAATACTTATGTACAGCTGTTCAATGAAGAAAATGCGGCAGCCATCGAGCGCGGCGAGGTTCAGGCCTTGACCGAGTCCAGCGCCGCCTTCATCGAAAAGGCCTCCGGCATCAAGAGCCGCTTCGTCATGGACAAGGACGGCATCCTCGATCCACGGCGCATGAAGCCGCGTCTGCCCGAGCGCAGCAATGACGAATGGTCGATCCTCTGCCAGATGTCCGTGGCCGCCGCCGAACAGGCCTTGCAACGGGCCGGCAAGACCGCCGCGGACATCGACGGGGTGATCGTCGCCTGCTCCAACCTGCAACGGCCGTACCCGGCGGTGGCGATCGAGGTGCAGGCAGCCCTCGGCATCCAGGGCTTCGGTTTCGACATGAACGTCGCCTGTTCCTCGGCGACCTTTGGTATCCAGAACGCCTGCAACAGCGTGCAACTGGGCCAGGCCCGGGCGATCCTGATGGTCAACCCGGAAATCTGCACCGGCCACCTGAACTTCCGTGACCGCGACAGCCACTTCATCTTCGGTGATGCGGCGACCGCGGTGATCATCGAACGGGCGGACCTGGCGACCTCGCCCTACCAGTTCGACATCGTCAGCACCAAGCTGCTGACCCAGTTCTCCAACAACATTCGCAACAACTTCGGCTTTCTCAACCGCGCGGCGGAAGAGGGCGTCGATGCCCGCGACAAGCTGTTCGTCCAGGAAGGGCGCAAGGTGTTCCGCGACGTCTGCCCGATGGTCGCCGAGCTGATTGGCGACCATCTGCAGGAGAACCAGCTGAATGTCGGCGACGTGAAGCGCTTCTGGCTGCACCAGGCCAACCTGAGCATGAACCACCTGATCGTCAAGAAGCTGCTGGGCCGCGAGGCCACGGAAGAGGAAGCACCGGTGATCCTCGACAGCTACGCCAACACCAGCTCGGCCGGTTCCGTGATTTCGTTCCACAAGAACCAGGATGACCTGGCGGCGGGCTCCCTGGCGGTGCTCAGTTCGTTTGGTGCTGGCTATTCGATCGGCAGCGTGATCCTGCGCAAGCGCTGATCGTGGAAGACGCTCAGTTGCTCGAACGGTTGCTGGCGGGCGAGCAGCAAGCCTACAAGGAACTGGTCGGCACCTATCAGGGCGCGATGCGCGCCGTGGCCCATGCGATCGTCGGCAGCCGCCAGGCCGACGAAGCGGTCCAGGATGCCTGGCTGGCGGTGGTGCGCAACCTCGCGGGCTTCCAGGGCCGTTCCAGCCTCAAGACCTGGCTGCTGACCATCACCGCGAACGCCGCCAAGAACCGCCTCAGGCAGAGTCGTCGGGAAGTGCTGCTCGAAGACTTGCCCGCGCCCCACGGCACCGTCGGCGACGAGCGCTTTACCGGTGACGGGCATTGGGCGCTGGCCCCGTTCGCCTGGCATGAAGACACGCCCGAGGCCCTGCTCAGCGAGGACCAGTTGCGCGAGTGCCTGGAACACACGCTGCTGAGCCTTTCCCAATTGCAGGGCAGTGTGTTGCTGTTGCGCGACCGCCAGGGGCTGGAGCTGGAGCAGATCTGTAATCTTCTCGACCTCTCGCTCTCCAATGTTCGTGTGCTGCTGCACAGGGCTCGACTGAAAGTCTTCGCGAGCGTGGAGCATTTTGAGGAGACCGGCGAATGCTGACCTGCAAGGAACAAGTGGCGCGTTCCAGTGATTATCTCGATGGCCAATTGAGCTTTCGTGAGCGACTGATGGTGCGTCACCACCTGATGTTCTGCCCCAACTGCCGCCGTTTCATCCGCCAGATGCGCCTGATGCGGGGCATGCTGGAGAAAATGCCTGAACCACCGGTGGAAAATCTCGATGCCCTGGCGCAACGCCTGGCGGACGAGCGGCGCAACGCCAAAAAGCCCTGAGCACAATAGTCTCAAAAAGCCACTATTTTTTCGGCAAAGCCTCTGCATCGCGGGCTTCAAGCCGATGTTGGTTTGTTTCAAAAAGTTCCGTTGTCATAAAACCTTAACCTCGTGGCAACTCCTCTGAAATAACCCCACGCCAAGATTCCCTCCCAACAAAGCGGGTCCGAGCCCGGCAATGGCCGTGCCCCCGCGCGATGACAGCGGACGTCGCATAAAGACCCGAAGCGTTTGAATCCAGAGGAGCGAAACAATGAACAAGTGCACCTTGGCCCTGGCAGTGGCCGTAGGGGTTTTGTCCCAACAAGCATTTGCCGAGAGCCAGGCTGACGCCAAAGGTTTCATCGAAGGTGCTACGTCGACCCTGGGTCTGCGTAACTACTACATCAACACCGATAACCGCAGCGGCAAGCCAGCCCAGAGCGTTGTTTCGGAATGGGGCCAAGGCTTCGACCTGCGCTTCAACTCCGGCTACACCCAGGGTACCGTTGGTTTCGGTCTGGATGTGATCGCTCTGGAAGGTATTCGCCTGGATTCCGGCCGTGGCAGCAACGGTGCTACCACCACTTCCTATGGCAGCAGTGTGTTCCCGGCTGAGTCCACCAGCGGCAAGAACGCCAAGGCCGTCAACGATTTCGGCAGCCTGGGCGTGACCGGCAAGGTCCGCGTTTCGCAGACCGAGCTGAAGGTCGGTACCCTGCTGCCGAACAACCCGGTCATCAAGTACAACGACGGCCGCCTGCTGCCACAGACCTTCACCGGTGGCGAGCTGAAGTCGAACGAAATCAAGGACCTGACCCTGGTTGCTGGCCAAGTGGAAGCAGCCAAGGGGCGTAACTCGAGCAACGACGAAGGCCTGTCCATCGCCGGTGCCAACAGCCCGACTGCAACTGGCCGTCGCAGCAACAAATTCTACTACGGTGGTGCCGACTACAAGATCACCAAGGACCTGACCGCGTCGTTCTACCACGGCGAACTGAAGGACTTCTACTCGCAGAACTTCCTGGGCCTGGTGCACAACTGGGCAATCGGTCCTGGCGTGCTGAAGAGCGACCTGCGCTACTACCGCAGCCGTGACAACGGCGCCAACGGTGACACCAGCGCCTATTTCACCTCTGGCTACTACGATGACAAGCCAGCCAACAGTCGTACCAAGGGCAAGGTCGACAACGACCTGTACAGCTACCTGGCCTTGTACTCGGTTGAAGGCCACACCTTCGGTGCTGGCTACCAGTACACCAAGGGTGACAGTGACTTCCCTTGGCTGAACCAGGGTGACGGTTCGTCCAACAGCACCATCACCGACGCCCAGATCCAGAAGTTCGCCCGTGCTGGCGAGCGTACCTGGCAACTGCGTTATGCCTATGACTTCGCCAAGGTTGGCGTGCCTGGCCTGACCGCTGGTGTGACCTACCTGCACGGCGACAACATCCAGAACGCTGCGGGTGACCAAAGCGAATGGGAACGCGATATCAGCCTGGCCTACGTGATTCCGACAGGCACGTTCAAGAACCTGGGCTTTGCCTGGAAGAACGGCATGTGGCGCACCAACTCCGCGGTGGCTTCCAGCACCCAGGACGAAAACCGCCTGATCGTCAGCTACTCGATTCCACTGATGTAATCGTTTTTCTGTAGGCTCTTTTTCACTTCACGCCCTGCTTGGCGCAATGCCGGCGGGGCGTTTTTTTGCCTTTTGCGGTGTCATTACGGACGTCTTCGCGGCGGTTCGGCGCCCCGACAAGCCCTGCTCCTACAGCGTCGCGTCTTGCACGAGTCCTGCACACGGCGCTGCCCTGTAGGAGCAGGGCTTGCCCGCGAAGAGGCCCGCACAATCGCTACAAATCCCGTTAGCCAATCATCTCGGCAGTTTCTGTCTGAACCCGTGGCACCATGGTGTTCCCACACCCGTTCCCAGTCCAATGAAATAGTTTTTAATATCCTTTCCCTGCGCGATACTGCCCCGGCGAATGCACCTGCCCTGGGGATATCGATGCCGCTACAACGCCTGCAAAGCCTTTGCGAGATCGCACCCGCGGATTGGGATGCGCTGGTGCCGTCGGGGCAACCGTTCCTGCGCCACGCGTTCCTCAGCACCCTGGAGGAGAGTGGGAGCCTCGGCGGGCGTTCCGGTTGGCAGCCCGAGCATCTGTTGCACGTCGAGCAGGGACGGCTGATCGCCGCGCTGCCCAGTTATCGCAAATGGCACTCCTATGGCGAGTACGTGTTCGACCACGGTTGGGCCGACGCCTGCCAGCGCGCCGGCATCGCCTACTATCCCAAGCTGCTCACCGCCGTGCCGTTCAGCCCGGTCGGCGGCCCACGCCTGCTGGCGGCCAGCGTCGAGGACGGCTTCGAACTGCTGGCAGCACTGCCGGGCTACCTGGAGATCGAAGAGCTTTCGAGCGCGCATATCAACTTCACCGACGCTCTCACCGATGCGGCCCTGGCCGAGCAGCCGGGTTGGTTGCAGCGCCTGGGCTGCCAGTACCATTGGCAGAACCGCGACTACCGCGATTTCCAGGACTTCCTCGACGCCTTGAGTTCGCGCAAGCGCAAGCAGATGCGCAAGGAACGCGAGCAGGTGGCGGCACAGGGCTTTGAGTTCGAATGGCTGGAGGGCAGGGCGCTGAGCGAGGCGCAATGGGACTTCGTCTACGCCTGCTATGCCAACACCTACGCGGTGCGACGCCAGACGCCCTACCTGACCCGGTCGTTCTTCAGCCTGCTGGCCGAGCGCATGCCGGAAGCGATCCGAGTGGTCATGGCCCATCAGGATGGGCGGCCGGTGGCCATGGCTTTCAGCCTGGTCGGTGGCGACAGCTTCTACGGTCGCTACTGGGGCTGCCTGGCCGAATTCGACCGCCTGCATTTCGAGACCTGCTTCTATCAGGGCATGGACTACGCCATCGCCCATGGCCTCAAGCGTTTCGACGCCGGCGCCCAGGGCGAGCACAAGCTGATTCGCGGCTTCGAGCCGGTGATCACCCATTCCTGGCATTACCTGCGCCACCCCGGCCTCAAGGCGGCGGTGGCGGACTTCCTCGAACGGGAGCGGGTCGGCATCCTGGAATATGCTGAAGAGGCGAGGGCGGCACTGCCTTACCGGCAGGCCTGAGGTTTCTGTGACTGGCAGGCGTTTATGCTTGTGGCTTGGCAGGCTTTTGTGGCGAGCGGGCTTGCCCGCGCTGGGCTGCAAAGCGGCCCCTGAGCCAGGCACATCGGTGTATCAGTGGAAGCAGGGTGGCCGGCCTCAGGGCCGCTTTGCGCCCCAGCGCGGGCAAGCCCGCTCGCCACAAGGGCCCTGTTCACCAAGCTTCCAGCGAGCACCTTTATTCAGTCGATACCAACAAAGCCACCGGTCTGATGCTGCCACAACCGAGCATACAGCCCGCCACGCGCCAGCAGCTCGGCATGGCTGCCGGTCTCGGCGATCCGACCATGCTCCAGCACCACCAGGCGGTCCATGCGGGCGATGGTCGAGAGGCGGTGGGCGATGGCGATTACCGTCTTGCCTTCCATCAGCGTTTCCAGGCTTTCCTGGATCGCCGCTTCCACTTCCGAGTCCAGCGCCGACGTCGCTTCGTCCATGATCAGGATCGGCGCATTCTTGAGCAGTACCCGGGCAATGGCGATGCGCTGGCGCTGGCCGCCGGAGAGCTTCACCCCACGCTCGCCGACATGCGCGTCGAAGCCGGTGCGTCCCTCGGCATCCGAGAGCAGTGGAATGAACTCGTCGGCGCGAGCCTTGAGTACCGCCTCGTAGAGTTGCGCGTCGCTGGCATCAGGCTTGCCGTACAGCAGGTTGTCGCGAATCGAGCGGTGCAGCAGCGAGGTGTCCTGGGTAATCATGCCGATACTTTCGCGCAGGCTTTCCTGGGCGACCAGGGCGATGTCCTGGCCATCTATCAGGATTCGCCCCCCCTGCACGTCGTACAAGCGCAGCAGCAGGTTAACCAGGGTCGACTTGCCGGCACCGGAAGGGCCGATCAGGCCGATCTTCTCGCCAGGGCGAATGGTCAGGTTGAGGCCGGAAATCACCCCGCTGCGCTTGCCGTAGTGGAAGTCCACCTGTTCGAAACGTACCTCGCCGCGATCCACCGCCAGGCGCGGTGCCTGTTCGCGATCGGTGACGCTGATGGGTTGGGCGATGGTTTGCAGGCCGTCCTGGACCATGCCGATGTTTTCGAAGATGCCGTTGACCACCCACATGATCCAGCCGGACATGTTGACGATGCGGATCACCAGGCCGGTGGTCAGCGCAATCGCGCCGACCGATACCAGCGACTGTGTCCACAGCCACATCGCCAGGCCGGTGGTGCTGACGATCAGCAGGCCGTTCATGCTGGTGATGGCGACGTCCATGCTGGTCACCACGCGTGAGGCCAACTGGGTTTTCTCGGTCTGTTCCACCAGCGCCTCGCGGGCGTACTGCTGCTCGGACTGGGTGTGGGCGAACAACTTCAGGGTGGTGATGTTGGTGTAGCCGTCGACGATCCGCCCCATCAGCTTGGAGCGCGCGTCGGAAGACTCCACCGAGCGTTGCTTTACCCGCGGCACGAAGTAGTAGAGTGCGCCGCAGTAGCCGGCCAGCCACAGCAGCAGCGGGATCATCAGGCGCCAGTCAGCCTCGACGAACAGCACCAGTGCGCTGATCACGTAGATCAGCACGTGCCACAGCGCATCGACCGCCTGTACGGCGGAGTCGCGCAGCGAGTTGCCGGTCTGCATGATGCGCTGGGCGATGCGGCCGGCGAAGTCGTTCTGGAAGAAGTTCAGGCTCTGTCTGAGCACGTAGCTGTGGTTCTGCCAGCGGATCAGGCTGGTCATGCCGGGGCTGATGGTCTGGTGCACCAGCAGGTCGTGCAGGGCAAAGAAGATCGGCCGCAGGACCAGTGCGACCACTGCCATCCACAGCAGCTCACCGCCATGCAGCTCGAAGAATTCGGTATTGGGTGTGGCCTGGGCCAGGTCGATGATCCGGCTCAGATAGCTGAACAGTGCCACTTCGATCAGCGAAGCGAACAGCCCGACGATCAGCAGCGCGGCGAAGCTCGGCCAGACCTGGCGCAGGTAGTACAGGTAGAAGGGCAGGACCTTGTCGGGCGGTGCGGCCGTGGGAGGCTCGCGAAAGATATCGATCAGTTGTTCGAAGCGACGATAGAGCATGAGGTCTGATGCCCGTCAGGCGGGCTCTCCTTGCAAGTGATGCAGTGCCGGCCGGGGATTCCTGTCCACGGCCGGCCTCTGCCGTTAGTCGATGCGCTTGGCCGACTTGATGAACACCGGGTCTACCGGTACGTCGGACATCCCGCCTTTGTTGGTGGTCTGCGAGTTGACGATGATGTCGACCACCTCCATGCCCTTGACCACCTTGCCGAACACCGCATAGCCGGCGTCGCGGCCCGGGTCGAGGAAGTCATTGTCCTTGACGTTGATGAAGAACTGGCTGGTGGCCGAGTTCGGGTCGGAGGTGCGGGCCATGGACAGGGTGCCACGGACGTTGTGCAGGCCATTGCTGGCTTCGTTCCTGATCGGGTCCTGGGTCGGTTTCTGCGTCATCTGCGCGGTGAAACCGCCACCCTGGACCATGAAACCGGGGATCACCCGGTGGAAAATCGTGTTGTTGTAGAAGCCGCTGTCGACGTAGGACAGGAAGTTTTTGGTACTGATCGGCGCCTTGACCGGGTCCAGTTCGATCTCGATGGTGCCGTTGGTGGTCACCAGTTGTACGTGAGGCGCCTTGGCCGCTTCGGTGGCAGCCATCAGGTTGGCGGCGAACAGCACGGAGCCAGTGAACAGGGCGATTTTTTTCAGCATGGGTCAGTGATCCTGGGTGGTGGTTTCGACTGCGCTCAGAAATTCGAGCAGGGTCCGGTTGAAGACCGTGGGTTGGTCCAGTGGGGTAGCGTGACGGGAATCGGCAATGACGACCAGTCGCGCATCGGGAATAAGTTTGACATAGCTTTGCTTGAGCGAAACCGGCGTGTAGTCGCGGTCGGCGCTGACGATGAGAGTTGGACAGGCAATCGCCGACAGTCGTTCCTGAACGCCCCAGCCGACGATGGCGTCGAAGCTGGCGAGATAGGCGCGCTTGTCGTTCCTGGCCCAGCGTTCGGTCATCTTGCGGCGCAGGTCGGCTTGCTCGGGCTTGGGAAACAGCATCGAGCCCAGGGCCTTGCCGATGCTGTTCAGGCTCAGCAGGCGCGCCAGGCTCCAGCGCTTGGCCCATTGCCAGTAATCGTTGGCGCTGCGCACCTTGACCTCCGGCGCACTGTTGACCACGCACAGGCTGCGCAACAGCCGGGGGCGATCGACCGCCAGCTGGAAACCGATCATGCCCCCCATCGACAGGCCCACCACATGGGTCGGGCCCAGTTCCAGGTGTTCGATCAGTGCCACGATATCGGCGGTGAAGCCGGCGATGCTGTAGCGCTGGCGCGGCTTGTCGGAGTGGCCGTGGCCGCGGATGTCGACGACGACCACCCGATAGTGCTCGGCCAGTACCGGCACCTGCATCTCCCAGTCCTGGGCACTCGAGCCCAGGCCATGGATCAGCAGCACCGGCGCGCCCTGGCCGTGCTCTTCATAATGCAGCCGGCAACCGTCGTGTTCGAAATAGGCCATGGGTCAACATCCTGTCAGGCTTGCAGGGGAGCGGCGAACGGTGCGTCCAGCGGTGCGGTGTCGAAGGTGCGCAGCAGTTCGACGAGGATCTGCGTCGCCGGTCCCAGGGGTTTGTCCTTGTTCGAGTACAGGTAGAACGTCGGGTGGCGGCTGCCCCCCTGGTCCAAGGGTAGTTGCTTGAGCAGGCCTTCGCGGATTTCCCGCTCGATCAGGTGGCGCGGCAGCCAGGCGAAGCCCAGGCCATTGCCGACGAAGCTGGCTGCGGTGGCCAGGCTGCCGACGGTCCAGCGCTGTTCGGCGCCGAGCCAGCCGACATCCCGTGGCTGCTGGCGGCCGGAGTCGCGGATCACCACTTGCAGCTGGCTTTCCAGGTCCTGGAAGGTCAGTTGCCGCTGCAGGCGGTGCAGGGCGTGTTCCGGGTGGGCGACGGCGACGAACTCCACCGCGCTCATTTCGGTGCCCAGGTAGCCGGGAATATTGAAACCGCTGATGGCGAGGTCGGCGACGCCTTCGAGCAGCACCTCCTCGACCCCGGACAGTACCTCTTCACGCAGCCTGACCCGGCAACCGCGGCTCTGCGGCATGAACGCGGTCAGGGCACGTACCAGCCGGGCGTTGGGGTAGGCCGCGTCGACCACCAGGCGCACTTCGGCCTCCCACCCTTGCTCCATGTGGTGCGCGAGGTCTTCGAGCTGGCTGGCCTGTTTCACCAACTGCCGAGAACGCCGCAACAGCACCTCGCCAGCTTCGGTCAGCACCGCCTTGCGCCCGTCGATGCGCAGCAGCGGCACGCCGAGCTGATCCTGCATGCGGGCCACGGTGTAGCTGACGGATGACTGCGAGCGGTGCAGGGCTTCGGCCGCCTGGGCGAAGCCGCCGTGATCGACCACGGCCTGCAACGTTCGCCATTGATCGAGGGTCACGCGGGGCGCTTTCAAGTTGGGTTCCTCTTGTCCTAAGCTGGCGGTCCACATTGGAGACCGCCGAATGAGAAAGTTCTGTTGTGTGTTGCTTGCCCTGTTGCCGCTCAGTGCCTTTGCCTACCCGATCGATGTCGAGAAACAACTGAATGGGCTGAGCATCGACTACACGGCCCATGACACCGACCAGGACATCGGCTCCATCCAGTTGAACAACTATGGCAAGACCGATGCACTGTGCCGGGTCGTGTTCACCAACGGTCCCGAGGCGCCGCGGACCCGCCAGGTGGAGGTGGCCGCCGGGAAAACCGTGAACGTCACCGCCAAGTTCAACCGCCAGATCATCCGGCTGCGGATGAACCTCAGCTGTACGGCGAAATAAAAGCACGGGCGCATTACCAACAAGCATGCGCCATCTATGAACAAATTTATAGATAGGTTGTAGCAGGTTTTTCCGCTTTTTAATCGATATCGTCCTGTTTAATCTTTGCTCCATCGACTTAACGCATTTACCGATGGAGCACTTCCCATGTCCCGCGTACTGATCATCGAAAGCAGCGCCCGCCAGCAAGACTCGATTTCCCGTCAGCTGACCCAACAGTTCATCAGCCAGTGGAAAGCTGCGCACCCCGCCGACGAAATCACCGTGCGTGACCTGGCGCAGAACCCGGTTCCACATCTGGACATCAACCTGCTGGGTGGCTGGATGAAGCCGCAGGAACAGCGTAACGAGATCGAACAGGCCTCCCTGGAGCGCTCCAACGAACTGACCGACGAACTGCTGGCCGCCGACGTGCTGGTACTGGCTGCGCCGATGTACAACTTCGCCATTCCCAGCACCCTCAAGGCCTGGCTCGACCACGTACTACGCGCTGGCGTGACCTTCAAGTACACCGAAACCGGCCCGCAGGGGCTGCTGACCGGCAAGCAAGCCTACGTCCTGACCGCCCGTGGCGGGTTGTATGCCGGTGGCACCAATGATCACCAGGAACCCTACCTGCGCCAGGTGCTGGCCTTCATCGGCATCCATGACGTCGACTTCATCCACGCCGAAGGCCTGAACATGGGCGGCGACCTCCACGAGAAGGGCCTGAACCAGGCGAAAGCGCGCCTGGCCCAGATTGCCTGAGGTCTTAATCTTCAGCTAATCGCGAAGGGGTTAACTGTCTGCAAGTTCTTCAGACAGCCCCTTCAAGTTGTTTGCGCATCGAACCTCCCTTTGCACTGGTTGCTCCTGAGTGCATGTAACCCGATCCGGCCCCGGTGCCCGATCGGGTTTTTTTATGGCCGCGCGGCGCAAAAGCCGCTAAGGTCGCGACCATTCTTTGAGTGGCACGGCTTTTTGTGGCGAGCGTGCTTGTCGGGACGCCGAACCGCCACTCTCGGCTGCGCAGCAGTCGCAAAACCGCTCATCTCGATTCATCTGACAGACCTGCCTTTGCCGGTTTCAGGAGCGCTTCGCGCTCCAGCGCGGGCAAGCCCGCTCGCCACAGCGTTGGTCAGGTCGAAATTATCCCGCAACATGTGTGAGGCCTCATGGGTTATCTGCTTATCGTCACGCTGATCCAGGCGTTTTCCTTCAACCTGATCGGCGAATACCTTGCCGGTCACGTCGACAGCTATTTCGCGGTGCTGGTGCGGGTGGTACTCGCGGGCCTGATCTTCATCCCGCTGACCCGCTGGCGCCAGGTGCCACCGGCCTTCATGCGCGGCATGCTGCTGATCGGCGCCCTACAGTTTGGCATCACCTACGTCTGCCTGTACCTGAGCTTCCGCGTGCTGACGGTGCCGGAAGTGCTGCTGTTCACCATTCTTACCCCGTTGCACGTGACCCTGATCGAGGACGCCCTCAACCGCCGCTTCAACCCCTGGGCACTGGTCGCGGCCCTGGTGGCGGTCAGCGGCGCCGCAGTGATCCGCTATGACCGGATCAACCCGGACTTCTTCATGGGCTTTGTGCTGCTGCAACTGGCCAACTTCACCTACGCCGCCGGTCAGGTCATGTACAAGCACCTGGTCGCACGCCATCCGAGTGACCAGCCGCACTACCGGCATTTCGGCTACTTCTTCCTGGGGGCATTGGCGGTGGCGTTGCCGGCATTCCTGTTGTTCGGCAAGGCCCACTATTTGCCGGACGGCACTGCGCAGTGGCTGGTGCTGGTGTTCCTCGGCCTGGTCGCCACGGCATTGGGGATGTATTGGTGGAACAAGGGCGCGTGCCTGGTCAACGGCGGCACCCTGGCGGTGATGAACAACCTGCATGTGCCGGTGGGGCTATTGATGAACCTGCTGATCTGGAACATGCACGAGGACCTGGTGCGGCTGTTCGTGGGCGGCGGTGTCATCCTGGGCGCTGTGTGGATCAGCCGCCTGGGTGCCCGCCGCGCCGGATGACTCCGAGATTTCAAGCGGGGTGGATCATGACGTTGATCCGCCGCCGCTCGATGACCTTGAGCGCGCCGGTGCCGCCGGTGAGCTTGTCGAAGGTGACGGTCACGTCCGCGTTCTTCGCCGGGCTCGGCACGACCTTGATGACCTGGTAGGTCTTGCCATCCACGACTTCGGTCGCGGCAGCGTCCTGGAGTTTGATCGTCGCGGCATCCGACGTGCTGGCAACCCAGGTTTCACCCTGCTTGACCATCAGTTTGGCACTGTAGGCATCGCCGGCGACACTGTGGAAGGTGCAGCCATCGAAGGCTTCAGTCCGCGTCTCGCAGTACGGTGCCTTTGCTCCCGGACGCAGCGGATTCTCGATCGCATAGGCGACGTCTTCGGCTTTGCCGGGTGGGTTGGCGAAGGCGCAGGTGCAGGCCAGGGCGCTGATGAGACTGATGGAAAGTTTGCTGATCATTGCAGGCATCCTCAAGTGATCGACACTTGAACCCGCGCACGGCTGGCCGGCGCGGGTTCGACTGTTTCTTCGATAAAACCCCTCGGGGTCTCAGGCTTCGAGCCCGGCGCGGGCCTGGCCGGTACGCAGCGTGAAATTCACGCCGATCGACAGCGCTGGCTCTGGCGGATTCCAGTTTGGCTTCGGTGCCGCCAGCAGGAACTCGGTCAGGCTCTCGTTCTTGCCCGCCAGCATGTTGGCCAGCAGCGTACCGGTGGCGGTCCCCCGCACCGTGCCCAGGCCGTTGCAACCCAATGCGCCATAGACGTTCTCACGCAATTGGCCGAAGAAGCCCTGGCCGTTGCGGGTCATCGCCAGACCGCCGCCCCAGGTGTGCTCGAACTCGACGTTGCTCAGCGTCGGGAAGCGACGTTCGAACGACAGCCGGTGAGACTGGCGAACCTTGTCGGTGTAGCCCGGCTTGTGGCGACCATCAGCGTTGAAGCTGAAGCTGTTGCGCACCAGGATCCGATTGTCGTGGGTACGACGCAGGGTGCTGCCGAACGGGTCGGCCGGGATCACGCCCCAGAACTCCTTGCCGCCGATGCTGGCCTGTTCGGCAGCGGTCAGCGGGCGGGTCAGGCTGCCGTAGGTGAAGATCGGCAGCATGCGGCCCTGCAGGAAACCGAAGTACTGGCCGAAGGCGTTGTTGGCGAGGATCAGCTTGTCGGCGATGATCCGGCCGGTCGGGTGGTGCAGGGTGGTTTTCTGACCGTAGTCGACCGCGGTGATCGGCGTGTCTTCGTACAGCTTGACGTTCTCCGGCAGGCTGTCGGCCAGGCCTTTGACCAGCGCCGAAGGCTGGACCAGCATGGTGCCGCCGGTGAACAGCGCCTTGCGATAGAACGAGGTGCCGATGTGCTCTTTCAGCTCGTCGCCCTCGATCATCTGTACCTTCTCGCCGAGTTTCTCCAGGCCGCCACGATAGGCGTTGAGTACCGCGATGCCCTTGTCCTCGATGGCCGCCTGGTACTTGCCGGAGTGGCGCAGTTGGGCGTCGACGATGTTGTGCTGTTCCACCAGGTCACGAAGGATGTGCTGGCCGCGCTGGTTCAGCGCCAGGATGTTCTTGGCGTTGGCCTGGTCACCGATGTAGTCCGGTGCGCCGATGTCGTGAGGCACGTCGATGAGGAAACCGGCGTTACGGCCCGAAGTGCCGAAACCGACCTGCTGCGCTTCCACGAGAATGACGGTGTCGTTGGGGAAGTTCAGCGCCAACTGGCGGGCGGCCGCGAGGCCGGTGAAGCCACCCCCGATCACCACCCACGGTGCCTGGGCATCGCCAATCAGCGGCGGACGCGGCTGACGCAGGCGGCTGGTGTGGAACCAGCCCGGGGAAGAGTCATCGGAAGGCAGCGAGCCAACGCGCTGCAGGCTGTCCGGGTCTTTCGGCAAGCCATCGGAAAGCAGCGAGGCAGCGCCTCCGGCTGCAACGAGGCCGGCACCTACACCTGCGCCAATCAGTACATTTCTTCGTGAGACGGTCATTTCGGGTCAACTCTAGGGAAGGGAAAGCTTTTTCAAAACGTCGCCAGGCACACGGATTCGAATGACGCCCCGCGCCCTGGTGTGCTGAATTTGTTGATGCAGATCAATGAATTCACAATGTATACATAATGTATAATTGTGAGTTGGCACAGTCAAACCTTTGCTCGGCCTCGATGGCCAAGGCTCGTGGTTTGAAGGGGATTTGGTCGTTGCGAAGGCGTCAGGCTTGGGTTGGTCGGGGTCTTGGAGGTGGGCAGAGCTTCAGTGGAATCGAGGCCGTGCTGTACGAAGTCTTAGTGCGGTCGGCCGCATTTGGAATCAAGCACATTCTGGAAGGGTGAGCCCGGCGGTTATGGGGCGACCAGGGCAGATGGCGCATCTCCAATGTGGTCTCCTCTGATGTCAGCCAGTCAACAGGTTAAATCCGAAAGAAGTCTTCGATGATATTTCGCTTGAGCGGTTTGCAAATAATCGAGTTATTTCCAGAGAAAACCATGCAGCGACCTGGAGTGTCATGATTCACCACGCTCACGCCTTGAGCGATGATTGAGTCGGCGGCAATATTGCATCTTCCAATAATGGCCGAGTTTGGATACAGGATCACGCCTTCGCCCAGTGAAGGCGCCACTCCGTGATTTTTGCCTACCGTTGAATTCTGATAGATGACCAGATAGTTACTGTAGTCTGCCTTCGCCAGCACGATACCGGTTGAGTGCCCGATAAAGAAAATATCCGGCATGGCGATCTCGTAGAACATGTCGATGCCATTCAGAAGTTTGTTTAACAGGAACAGCTTCGTGGGTATTTCGATTTCCTGAGTATTGCGCCATACGGTATTGGCGAGGAAGTACAGGTAGGTGCAGTACTGGGAGGAGTGCAGGTAGTTGAAGCTGTCCTGCTCCCAGGTTTTAACGGCGTTGATACACCGTTGCAGGCGTTCCAGAGCCTCGTCGATATGTTGCTCGATAATGCCTTTTATAGGAGCACTTCTTCCATCTGGAAAAAAGACAGTCAACTGCCCAGTAGTAAAGTCAACCAGTTCACGACGACTGCTATTAACGAGTTTCATAATGCTCTTCAACGATGGATGTTGCCCGCCAGAGGAGCAGCCATCTTTACCCCAGTCCCTGCAGAAAGCAAGTGGCTCAAGGGGCGAGCAGGGATTTGGCCAGTTTCATTCTTATGCTATCGAATTTAAATCCAGACCCTTACGAAGCATCGGGCGGTTCTGATCTGTCTATATGAGGACGGATAGAATGGAGAGCATCAATGAGGTATCCGCAGACTCCAGACGGTAGATATTTTGTGGTCAGGGACCGGCTTTGGCGGTGCTCAAATCCCGCGTTGCCCGATTCGTTGCGCCGGCAGTATGTGAACGACCTCATGCAGGCCCGTCGAGACGTCAAGCAGGCGATGGCCGATGGCGATGCCAGCGGAGTCAGTGACGCCAGGGTACGAGTCGATGCGGCGAAAGTGGCGCTAGGCGAACGCGGTGCGCCTTGGTGGACCGATGGTAGTCCCGATTACAACCGGCACTATGTTAGGCGGACACCCTATGCGCAGTGGTATGAGTCGTTGGGTGTTTCAACGGATGGAAGATAAGTCATTTTTTCTCTTTCAGCTAACGTCAGGCCGAGGTTTTCCTGGCCTGCCTTTTTGGTTTCAGCCTGCTGTCAGCGGTTTATCTTCCATTAGCGGGTCGACCATGCTTTATGCCAGCTCCGATACGGCAGAACTCACGTGCAGGCGGGGAATTGTCCAGAAACAGCCAGTTGCCACCGTCATCCAATCGACATCTTGAACCATTAGGCTTGGATAAGGCTCTTTCAATAGACGCCAGTCCGGCCACCGATTTCGAGATGACGTATGAAGGCAATGGACACTGCTACAGCCAAAAGGAAAGGGATCAAGCTCCGTGCGACGGTGATCTACCGCAAGGACGGCGAGGTGCTCTTCGTGCGCAAGCGCAATTCCAAGTGGAACCTGCCCGGTGGCACCGTCGAACGCGATGAAACGCCCTTGCAGGCGGCGCATCGGGAGATGGCCGAGGAGACGGGATTGGCCTTCGATGAACTGCGCTACATTTCCGAATTCCGCGAGGACAAGGTCATCCACTACCTGTTCGAGGCCCGCAAGGCGGCTTCGAAACCTCGACCGTGCAACGAGATCGAGGCGTGCCGCTGGATCAGCGCCCGACAGGTCTCGAAGCGCCGGGTGCGGCGCCCGATCAAGACCATTCTCAAGCGCTGCGCCTGATCAGGGCGCCGCTACAGCGCCCGGCTCTGCGGCTCCGGAATATGGCTGGCCCCCAGCAGCGCCGGCAGCATCCCCGAGCGCAAGTCGCCGCCACTCGGCTGCTGGTACAGGCTCAGGCCGAACTCCGGCAGTACCGCCAGCAGGTAGTCGAAGATATCCCCCTGGATCCGCTCGTAATCGGCCCACACGGTGGTGCGGGTGAAGCAGTAGATCTCCAGCGGCACGCCCTGGGCGGTGGTCTGCATCTGGCGGACCATGCAGGTCATGTTCTGCTGGATCTCCGGGTGGTTCTTGATATACGCCAGGGCATAGGCACGGAAGGTGCCGAGGTTGGTCATCCTCCGGCGGTTGGCCGACATCGCGGCGACGTTGCCCTGGGCTTCGTTCCAGGTTTTCAGCTCGGCCTGCTTGCGGCCGATGTAGTCGGTGAGCAGGCGCACCTGCGTCAGGCGTTGCTCCTCGTCGTCATGCAGGAAGCGGATGCCGCTGGCGTCGATGAACAGGCTGCGCTTGATCCGCCGCCCGCCGGACTGCTGCATGCCGCGCCAGTTGCGGAACGATTCGGACATCAGGCGCCAGGTCGGGATCTCCGATGGATCCTCGCGAAATCAGACTCTGTTATGGCTATCAAATCGAACGCATCAGTCGCAAGAAGGAGGCCAGGTATCTATTGTCCAGCTTGGTTGAGGACTATGACTACATTCTTCTGGATTTGAACCGCGATCTCTATCGGACGCTGCTGCTCTCGAACGTGATCGCCCTGATTCTCGATAATGGCTGTTTACCTTCAATCAGAACAGCCCCTGTCCGGCTGGACATCAAATGGGCCCGTGTAACCCACCTTCAATTCAGCCAACAAATCAAAGCGGATGAAGCTTCGCTAAGATTGGGACTCTTTGTGCTCATCCCACCTGGCAATCCAAGGCAGGTGAGGGCATTTATAGTGTCCGAATGTCGCAGCAAGGCATGTTTGTCCGGCGAGCGGCTTCGATACCTTGAGGGCTATCCTCGAACACCAGGCAGGACTTATTGGAGATGTTGAGACGCCTTGCCGCTTCGAGGAACAGGTCTGGGCCGGGTTTAGCCACACCGACATCGTCGAAGGTGACAACAGTGTCGAAAAGGTCGAAGAGCCCCAGCGCGTGCAGAGACGCCTCAACAATTTCCTTCGAGCCACCTGACGCTACGGCGGTTGGCATCCTCCCCGAAAACCGCCTCGCAATGGCTGTAACTGCGGCCACCTCCTGCAGATGCGTTTTCAGAACCTGCAGGTAGTGATGCCTCATAGTGCTGATGACATGATCACGGCACAGAACGACCCCGTGCTCGCTCTCGAATTGATCCATGAGCACGTGTTCGGACAATCCGTTGCGTGAGGCATACCAGGTGTGACTCATCTCAACCCCGGACACTGCGAACCCAATTGCCCAAGCTGCCGAGTAGGCGGCACCGCTGTCTACGAGGGTTCCATCGCAGTCGAAGATCAGCCCTTTGGCATCACTCAGCATTTCCTCGAGCAGTGTCATTTCTGGTATGCGCCTTCTGTTTCGCCCTGTAGTTAATCAAGTGCCACTGGTGTGGCTTGTCCGGATTTTGCTGCTTGGACAACGGCCAGGCCGGTAGCCAGAGACCAGAGTCCATCCAGTCCCGAAGCGGCAGGTTGAGAGCGCCCAGCTACAGCTTCGCTGAAGTCGCGAACCCCGGTCTCGTAAAGGTTGGCGTGCTCGAGGATCAGCTTGCGAGAACCCTCAGCGTTGATCAACACCACTTCGCCTGTTGGCTGCTGTGTCATCACGTTGCGAGCGACCAGCGTGCCTTTCGTACCAATGATCTCGATACCGGTCTCAGCATATTTCGCTGTGAAAGAATCGTGGAACTGGGCCAATAGACCTGACTTGAAGCGAATCACACCCATCACGGTGTCGGCCACACCGTTGACGCTCAGTTCGCCAGCTTGAGTAAACGCTGTCACCTCTACAGGGTCATCATTCAAGATGAACCGAAGGGTGTCCGTGTCGTGAACTGTGATGTCCAGGATAACGCCGCCACCGTTATCCGAATCGGCGATTCGCCAACCTTGAAGGTGTGGAGGGAGGGCCACAGCATGGAAAACACGGGCGGCCACAGGGTTGCCAATGAGACCACCTTGGACTGCTCGCTTCAGAGCCTTGTGGCTTTCAGCATTGCGCAGGTGATGGTTTGTCGCAAAGACTACGCCAGCCTCTTTGGCAGCCGTGACCATCTCGGCGGCATCCGCGACGCTCAAGGCCAATGGCTTTTCGCAAAGAACATGTTTGCCGGCTTTAATTGCCTTAAGCGACTGCTCTTTGTGCAGGTGATTTTGCGTAGAGATATAAATGGCTTGAATTTCCGGATCCAACAGCAGTTCGTCGACGCTGGTTCCGTATTTCTTGATGTCGTTGTTCTTTGCGAACTCTTGGGCGCGAGATTCGCTTGCGCTGACTACGGCAGAGACTTCGTCTCCAATGCTACGAATCGCTTCGATCATCCACTCTTTCGCGATTGTGCTTGCCCCGATTAGTCCCCACTTCATGAGTTAGTACCTTTTATACTTGAAATGTGTAGTACAAATGAACGAAGCCTTGCTGGTCATGTTGCCGGAGAAGGACGAGCTTCGGGAGGTTCGTATTCGGCGTGTTTTGATACTATTGAGGCGACTTCGTGAAAGGCGTCCCTGCTGCATGGTTAGCAGGTGCAGACGCGCAGGGCCGGGTTCGGCGGAGTCAACGGTCGAACCAGTTCACTTGCTGGATTTCTACCGTAAGGCATAGCGGGCGGAGTCGGTTGACTCCGCTGACGAAGTGCTCCGTGCTTTCATGATGTTTGTGGGCCTCAGCACTTGCCCAGCGCTCCTGCAGGAGCATGACGTCGGACAGTGGTACCGTTTCCGCGATTCGATAGTGTAGGCAGCCTTCTTCTTTAAGAGACGCATCTTGGAGGTCATGTAGAACCTCCCTGAGAGCTAAAGCGCACCCATCACGTGCCTGGAGAGTTACAAGTAAATCGATGTATGTTGCCTGGGTCATTCTGTCTTGCCTGTGAAGATAATAAATTTGAAGCTTACACAGGCGGGCAGCACTATGGGCGCTAGATCAGTAATTTTGCAGAAGGTTTGACAATGTCAAACAGCAGAGAAGACCATCTTATGTTTATAACTACTGGGCAGGCTTCAGGGTATGGCAACGGTTAACGAGAGCAAGGGCATCCAATCTGTCGAGCGAGCCATGGCCGTCCTTGAAGTGATTGCCACTGCAGGCGGGGAGTTGCGCCTGGTCGACTTGGTGGACGCGCTCGGTCTGCACAAGAGTACGCTGCATGGCTTGTTGAACACGCTCTGTGCTCTGGGCTACATCTCCAGGCGCGGATCTCGGTACGCCCTGGGGTTGCGGCTACGAGAAATCGCTCAGCCGCTCAGTGACGCTGATGATCTGCTGAAGGTTGCCTTTGGCCCTGCTCTGAATGCTTTGGCTGATATGACGGGTGAGAACTGCTACCTCGCAGTCCCCTGCGGGACACGCCACTACCTCTACATTGATGCGATTCTCCAGAAGGGAAGTGCGACAAGCAGCTCGCCGCGTGGTAGGCGAGAAGGGCTCAGGACTTCTGCAATTGGGAAGGTGTTTTTAGCCCTTGATGGAGATCTATCGAGGAGCCTACGCAAGGCAGGAATGCTCGAGTCTGGCCTGGAGCAAGAGCTTCACTCGATCACCGAAAAGGGGTATGCGCTGGATCTGGAGCAGGCGGAGGAGGGGCTCAACTGCTTAGCGCTCCCACTACGTCAGCAAGGCAGGTTGGTCGCTTCTTTCTCAGTCGCCGGGCCCGTTGAACGGTTACCTCAGCAAAGGCTGGAAGCGCTTGCAGGGAGGGTAATGCGTGAGATGTACGACATGGTCAAACTTTAGCTTCCAGTTGATGTAAACAGTTTTTTTCGCTGTGGCGTGCAGTGATCATCGGGGCTCACATCAATGAATTGCGGAGCTCGCCATGTTGGAAAAGATCGTTGAAAACGTCATTGCTCGTGCTAAAGGCTTGGCTCAAGAGCATGGGGTTTCTGTGTGCGTCAGCGTGGTCGACGCTTCAGGCCTGCAGGCTGGTTTTCTGCGGATGGATGATGCGATCCCTGGTGCCATCGACATCGCTATCAAGAAGGCTCGTACCTCTGCATTGTTCCATACAGATAGTGCGTTGTTTGCTGAGGGTGCGCGGCCATTGGGTTCGATTCACAGCCTGGAGGCCAGCAATGGCGGGTTGATCAGTTTTGGCGGCGGTGTTCCTTTGCGGGATGCCCAAGGCAAAGTAATCGGTGGTGTGGGCATTTCAGGCGCAACCGTGGAAGCGGATCAGCTGATCGCGGTGGGAGCCGCTCAGCTATGAGTTATGCCCAGCAACGGCTCCATCCAAGCGTGTGGGCGCTGGCGGTTACCGCGTTTGCGATTGGTGTGGCTGAGTTCATTGTGGTGGGGATATTGCCCACCATTTCTGATGAGCTCCAGGTGCCTCTATCGCGAGCCGGCAGTCTGGTGGGCCTCTATGCGCTTGCGCTTGCTGTCGGCACGCCTCTGATGGTGCTTCTGTTGGCCAGATTTCCTCGCAAACCAGTGCTCCTGGGGCTGATCGCGGTCTTCTTGTTTGGAAATCTGCTGTCTGCTCTATCAGGTGATTACTCTTCATTGCTAGTCGGTCGAGTAGTCACTGCGGTGGCACATGGGAGCTTCTTCGCCATAGGTGCCACCGTAGCGGCGCGTTTGGCTCCGAAAGGCCAAGAGAGCAGCGCTATCGCGGTCATGTTCGCCGGTCTTACGTTGGCGATGGTAATTGGTGTACCTCTTGGCAGTTTCCTGGGCAACGGATTCGGCTGGAGATTGCCTTTCTTCGCTGTGGTGGGACTGGCTGCTGCAGGGTTCATCGCCACGCTGTGCTGGTTGCCCAAACTCGATGCACCGGCAGGCGTAAAGCCGGTGACGCAGTTGGCTGCAGCAGTTAACCCAGCGATCCTGACGATGATGGCAATCACGATCCTGGGTTTTGGCGCTTCGTTTGCGGCATTTACGTTCATCACTCCGATCCTCACAGACATCACTGGTTTTTCGGGCAATGTAGCGAGCATGTTGCTCGTGGTGTTCGGAGGTGCAACGCTCGTTGGCAACTTGCTGGGAGGGCGACTCGCGTCAGCAATCGGCTGGCAGGCCGCGCTTCGATGGCTGCTCCTGGCGTTGGCCGTGGCATTGGTTGCTGTCGCGCTACTGCTGCCTCGCCAGGGGGCGATGGCGTTCCTTCTGTTTGCCTGGGGTGGTCTGGCGTTTGGGATCTCTCCCGCCGTACAAGGTGGGATGCTTGCCACTGCCCAGCGCTTTACTCCCAAGGCAGTGGATTTCGCCTCGGCGTTGAACATCTCCGCGTTCAATCTCGGCATCAGCTTGGGAGAGGTTACGGGGAGCGCCATGGTTGGGCATGGACTCATGGCGCTCACGCCTTGGGCTGGTGTTGCAGCTGCAATCTTTGCTCAACTGCCACTGGCATGGCTGGTGAGGCATGAGCGTCGTTCAACTGTGAGCATGGCCCTGAACTGAGGCTGGCTTCAGTCACCTCGGCTTAGCGTTGCGCCCGTTTCGCGCCGCAGGTATCACGAACTATCAGCTTGGGTTTGAGCAGGTACTTCATGGGTGGCGCGTCAGGGTTTTTCAGGCGCGACAACAGCATTTCACTTGCGACCTCTCCGAGACGCTCTGGCTCTAGGGCGAGTGTCGTCAGGGGAGGGCTGCAGTAGGCCGAGGCGGCAGTTCCATCACTGCCGACCAGGGCTATATCCTCTCCGGCTTTCAGACCGCGATTGCCCAGTTCGCTCAGGGCGCCTGTAGCGATGAGGTCGTTGTAACAGACCACGCCAGTAGGACGGTGCTCCTGGTCGAGTAGTCTGCTCATGCCGTCCTTGCCACCTGCGAGGCTGATTGCTGTCTCGATCATCCAGTCGGTGTTTGGTGTGATGCCATTTTTCTCAAGGCAATCACTGTATCCACGCAGACGCTCCATGCTGACCGCGTAGGTGCTGTTTCGACCGATAAATGCGATGTCCCTATGGCCGAGGTCGATCAGATGCTGAGTCGCCATCTGGATGCCCAGGTAGTTGTCTGCACCTACGAAATCGGTGTCTTCTCCTCCCAGCGCCCGCATGACGGTGACGAAGGGCAATCCCCATTGCCGGAGCGAGGTTACGAGCTCTACTGGGGTTTCGAATGTTGGGCAGATGATGATGCCCGCAGCTTTGTGCTCTCGCATCGACGCCAGTACCTGACGCTGTACGTCCTGATCTTCAGCCGTATGGGCGAGTAGGGTGATGTAGCTGGACTCAAGCAGTTTCCGCTCGGCGCCAATGAGTAGCTCCACAAAAAAGGAGTTGCTCAGGTCGTTCACCACCATCCCGATGACGTTGGACACGCCCTGGCGTAGGTTCGCGGCGCTTCGGTTGTACACGTAGCCGAGCTGTTCAGCAGTAGCGCGAACCTTCTCCGCAGTCGCAGGGCGGACAAGGGGGCTGTTGTTCAGAACCAGCGAAACGGTTGATTTCGATACACCGCTCGCCTTGGCGATATCGGTGATGGTGACCTTTTCGTCGCTTGGGCGCGTGCTCAACGGAAAAATCTCTACTTATGGCGGGATAGGAACGTTCCAAAAGTACCAATTTTATGCCGTTCATTGCTAGCCAGTTATCGACGATCTTACCGATTCTGAGCGTTTTTCTCGTACAGATCGTTTGAATTTCTCACCATTCCAGCTCAGGTCATCCTACCTCCAGCCGACGAAGGGTGTTGACAGCTTAAATCAGGCAATTTACCTTTTTGGAACGTTCCAAAAACAATATGGAACGATTTAATAACAAAAATGGTGACCGTCATGAACGTTGTCTACTCTCTGCTTTCCCTGCTCCGCTTGCGTACCTGTGCGCGTCCTTCTGCTTCGCATCCATCCACGACCAGCTCCCCGGCTACTGCTCAATCTGCCCTCACTGAAGTGAGCGCGGATCCGTTCGCAGGCGCCTTGGGCTTGGCCGTACTCGCGAACATCGCAAGTCTCAGCCCAAGACATTGAGGGACAGCCGCTCCTGAGCGCTGCCATTCCAAAATTCCATACGGCGTAAGGATTTATGAAAAAGCTCATCACTGCTGAACAGGCTGCGAGCCTTATCCACGACGGCGACACGGTTACCGTCAGCTCTTCCAGTGGTCTTGCATGCCCTGATGCAGTGCTGGCCGCCCTCGGGCAACGCTACCGTGACACTGCTCATCCTGCTGGCCTCACCATGCTGCATCCGATTGCTGCAGGTGACATGTACGGCATCAAAGGGATCGAGCACCTCGCACAACCTGGCCTGATCAGTAAGGTGATGGCAGGTTCTTACCCAAGCGGCCCTTCGTCGCTGCCGATGCCAGAGATCTGGCGGATGATCACCGACAACGAGATCGCCGCGTACAACGTTCCTAGCGGCATCATGTTCGATCTGCACAAAGATGCTGCCGCTAAACGTCCTGGCGTGCTAACCAAAGTGGGTCTCGACACGTTCGCTGATCCATCACGCCAGGGCTGTGCGATGAACGATCTCGGCGCCGAGCATCCGATTGTCGAAAAGGTAAACTTCGCTGGCGAAGATTGGCTCTTCTTCCCAACCATCGTCCCGAAGGTCGCAATCATTCGTGCGACCACTGCTGATGAACGCGGCAACCTCTCGTTCGAGCACGAGGGCGGTCTGCTCGGTGCGCTTGATCAAGCTCTGGCCGTGCGCAACAACGGTGGCATCGTCATTGCCCAGGTCAAACGCGTCGTTCGGGCCGGTTCGCTCAAACCTCATCACGTTCATGTGCCTTGCAACCTGGTCGATCACGTAGTTGTAGATCCCAACCAAATGCAAACCACCCAGGTCTCCTACGACCCGGCCATCAGCGGTGAAATCCAGCAGCCAGAATCGGCTTTCGAAACCGCGCCGTTCAATCCGGAAAAAGTCATTGCCCGTCGCGCTGCTCTGCATGTCGAGCAGGGCATGGCGGTCAACCTGGGCTTCGGCATCTCTGCCAACGTCCCACGTGTTCTTCTCGAGGAAGGGCATAACGGGGCTGCAACCTGGGTAATCGAGCAAGGCGCTGTTGGCGGCATGCCGCTGCTGGGCTTCGCCTTTGGCTGCGCGGCTAACGCCGATGCGATCATGCCGTCCTCGGCCCAGTTCACGTACTTCCAAGGCGGCGGTTTCGATCTGACCCTGCTGTCCTTCCTGCAGATCGACCGTCACGGCAACGTGAACGTTTCGAAGTTGCCAGGCAAACCATACCTGACTGCAGGTTGCGGCGGTTTTGTGGACATCACCACCCATGCCAAGCGGATTGTGTTCTCTGGCTTCTTCACTGCCGGCGCCAAGCTCGAAGCAGGTAACGGCGAACTGCAGATCCTGCAACAAGGCAAATCCCGCAAATTGGTAGAAGCCGTAGATCACGTCACCTTCAGTGGCCGTATGGCTCTCGAGCGTGGCCAAGACGTGACCTATGTGACTGAGCGCTGCGTGATGAAGCTCACCCCAGAGGGCCTCATGGTCACTGAAGTCGCCCCAGGGATCGATCTCGAGAAAGACGTGCTCGCCCAAGCCGAGTTCCCACTGCTGGTCGCTGACAACGTCAGTGTCATGAACCCAGCACTGTTCACTGACGCCCTCATGGGCCTGCAACTGAAGGAGCGCCAAGCATGAGCGCCGAAGGCATTGTCTCCCTTGAGATCCAAGGGCATGTGGCAATCGTCACGCTTGAGCGTCCAGCCAAGCTGAACGCCCTGACTCCTGAAATGATCACCGCCCTGGGCAACGTTGCGAGTGATCTCGACAAACGTACCGATCTGCGGGCGGTGGTTCTGACTGCCAGTGGCGAACGCGCTTTCTGTGTCGGCGCCGATATCCGGGTTTGGTCGGGCTTGCAGCCTCTGGACATGTGGCGTCAGTGGGTTCGTGACGGTCATCGCGTGTTCGATGCCTGGGCCAACCTTCGCCTGCCTGTGATCGCAGCCATCAATGGGCATGCGTTCGGTGGCGGCCTGGAGCTGCTTGCTACGGCTGACATTCGCGTATCGGAGCTCTCCGCGACATTCGCACTTCCGGAGGCTGGTATCGCGACTTGCCCGGGCTGGTCGGGCACCCAGCGATTGGTCAAGTTGATCGGGCCGAGCCAAGTGAAATTGATGGCTTTGACTGGTCGTCGTATCGACGCCAACGAGGCGCAGCGAGTAGGACTCGTCCAAGACATCTGTGAGCCTGGCAACGCTCTGGCCCATGCCTTGGAACTGGCGCAACAAATCAGCAAGCAGGCACCGATCTCGGTGCAACTGACGAAGCAACTTATCGACGCGGGCACCGGCATCAATGTAGCCGCAGTGCTCGAGGGAATGGCCGGCGCACTCGCCGCCACCACCGCAGATGCAAGAGAAGGCTTGGCCAGCTTCAGCGAGCGTCGTCCAGCAGATTACCAAGGAGTATGAAATGCAATTTTTGACCGTTGAAAACACCACCCAGATCATTGGCCAGCCTTACAAAGGCCGCATGCTGATTGACGGCGAATTGTGTGAAGCTCACAGCGGTGCTATCGCTGAACGTCGTAGCCCAGCCCATGACGTGGTGGTGGGTATCTACCCTGACGCCGCTCAAGGTGACGCTGAGCGCGCTGTAGATGCTGCACGTGCCGCGTTCGATGAAGGCACCTGGCCAAACATGTCGGGCCGTGAGCGTGCTGAAGTGCTGCTCAAGGTTGCCGAGGGTATCTCTGCACGCGTCGAAGAAATGGCTCTGATCGAATGCCTGGAGACTGGTAAGCCGCTGAGCCAAGCACGTGGTGAAGTAAGCGGCTGCGTTGACCTGTGGAAGTATGCTGCCTCGCTCGCTCGCACCCTGCACGGCGAGAGCTACAACACCCTGGGTGACTCGCATCTGGGCGTTGTACTGCGTCAGCCTGTGGGCGTGGTCTCGATGATCACTCCTTGGAACTTCCCAATCTGGATCTTGAGCCAGAAGCTGCCCTTCGCTCTGGCGGCTGGGTGCACCACCGTTATCAAACCGAGCGAACTCACCAATGGTACCACCCTGATGCTGGGCGAGATCCTGGTTGAAGCCGGCCTGCCGAAAGGCGTCGTGAACATCGTAACCGGCCTGGGCCCAGCGGTAGGCCAGCCGCTGGTTGGTCACCCGAAAGTCGACATGGTTTCGTTCACTGGCTCCACTCGTGTAGGCCGTCTGATCGCCGCCGAAGCCGGCGCTGCTCTGAAAAAGGTATCGCTGGAGCTGGGTGGTAAGAACCCACAGATCATCTTCCCTGACTGCGACTGGGACGCTGCCGTGGATGCTGTTGTCTTCGGCGTGTACTTCAACGCGGGTGAGTGCTGCAACAGCGGCAGCCGCATCCTGGTACACAAAGACATCGCCGAGCGCTTCTCCGATGCTGTCATCGAACGTGCCCGCCAAGTACCGGTTGGTGACCCACTGCACCCAGACGTGAAAGTCGGCGCCATCATCAGTGAGATGCAACTGGGTGGTATCCAGGCTGCAATCGAAGAGGCTCGTAAAGCAGGTGCGACCATCAGCTTGGGTGGCGAGCGTCACGAGACCGAGCGTGGCCTTTACCTGCAGCCGACCATCGTCACCGGTGTAACTCCGGAGATGACCATCGCCCGTGAGGAAGTATTCGGCCCTGTGCTCTCGGTACTGACCTTCGAATCGGTGGACGAAGCAATCGCCCTGGCCAACGACACCTGCTACGGCCTGTCGGCTGCGGTCTGGAGCAAAGACATTGATGTCTGCCTGAAGGCTGCTCGGAAAATTGATGCCGGTACCGTATGGGTCAACACCTTCCTGGACGGCTTCGCTGAACTGCCATTCGGTGGCTTCCGCGATTCCGGGCTGGGCCGTGAGCTGGGCCAGCACGCTGTTGAAGATTACACCGAGCAAAAGACCGTCCAATTGCACATCGGCGAGCGCCAAAACTGGTGGCTTCCGAAGTAAAACGCCGAGCTTTATTGCATAAAAATTGGAACGTTCCAAAAAAGTTGAGAATGCAGCCATGACAAACAACAACAATATTTCGCAACGTCCCATCGCACTGGTCACCGGAGGCCGGCGCGGAATCGGCGCCGCCATCGTGCTTCGACTGGCTCGTGATGGTTTCGACGTTGCCTTTACCTGCCGTAGTGAAGACGAAGTGGCTCAGCAGCTGTGTGCTGAGATCGAGTCGCTGGGCGGGCGAGGACTGGCAGTCGCCAGTGAGTTGCAGAGCCTGGAAGCCCACGCGCAGTTGCTCGAGCGTGTTCAGGCGTGGGGTGGTGCAGTCGATTGCTTGGTAAACAACGCTGGCATCGGCTCGCCGTCCCGTGGCGATCTTTTGGCAATGAAACCCGAGGCATTCGATGTTGTGCTGGCAACCAACCTGCGCGGGACTTTTTTCCTGACGCAGCAGGTGGCTAAGCAGATGCTCGAGAACCCCTCGTCGCATCCCCGCAGCATCGTCAATGTTTCCAGCGTGAGCGTAGAGCTTGCTTCTCCAGAGCGTGGCGAATACTGCATGTCCAAGGCTGCCTTGGGCATGTCCACCAAGCTGTTTGCCTTGCGCTTGGCGCCGGTGAACATCGGCGTATTCGAAGTGCGTCCGGGTGTTATCCGTACCGACATGACTGCTGGCGTGGCTGACAAGTACGAGCAGCGCTTCAAGGATGGACTGGTACCGATGGCTCGCTGGGGCGAAACCAGTGACATTGCTTCCATCGTCAGTTCGCTGGCCAGTGGGCAGTTTGGCTTTGCCACAGGCTCTGTCATTCACGCCGATGGCGGCCTCGCCATCCCACGTCTGTGAGTGCCGTCATGACTTACGACTACATCATTGTCGGAGGCGGTTCGGCGGGCTGTGTGCTCGCCAATCGACTCAGCGAAAATCCAAGCAATAAAGTGCTGCTGCTGGAAGCTGGAGGAGGGGATCGCCATCCCCTGTTCAGCATGCCGGCTGGCTTCGCCAAAATGACCAAAGGACGGGGCTCCTGGGGCTGGTCGACAGTGCCTCAGAAGCACCTGAAAAATCGGGTGCTGCATTTCACCCAGGCCAAGGTCATCGGCGGAGGCTCTTCGGTCAACGCGCAGATCTACACCCGTGGCGCGGCTGCTGACTATGACGAGTGGGCTAGCGAGCATGGTGCTGATGGTTGGGCGTACAAAGACGTTCTGCCTTACTTCAAACGTGCTGAAAACAACCAGCGCTATGCCAACAAGTACCACGGGTACGAAGGGCCCCTGGGCGTTTCGAATCCGATCAGCCCCTTGCCGATCTGCGAAGCATTTTTCCAGGCAGGTCAGGAGTTGGGCATTCCGTTCAACCCCGACTTCAATGGCGCCGAACAGGACGGACTGGGGTACTACCAGCTGACCCAGTTGAACGCCAAGCGCTCTTCGACTTCGGTGGCTTACCTGCGCCCGGTTATGAGCCGCTCGAACCTGACCGTAGTGCTCGATGCTTTGACCCATCGAGTCGTGCTTGAGGATAAACGTGCAGTTGGCGTTGAAGTGTCCGTGCAGGGTGCGACCCCAGTGCTCTACAAGGCTTCGCGAGAAGTCATCATCAGTAGTGGTGCTATCGGGTCGCCGAAGCTGCTCCTGCAGTCCGGCATTGGCCCGGAAGATCACCTTCGTGAAGTGGGTGTGAAAGTTGAACATGCATTGTCCGGCGTGGGCAGCAACCTCCAGGATCACCTGGATCTGTTCGCCATCGCTGAATGCACCGGTAACCATACCTATGATCCATACGGCAAACCGCATATGGCCGCGTGGGCTGGTCTCCAGTACCTGCTGCTGAAGAAAGGCCCTGTTGCGTCCAGCCTGTTTGAAACAGGTGGGTTCTGGTATGCCGATCCTGCAGCCCGCTCGCCTGACATCCAGTTCCACCTCGGTCTGGGCTCTGGCATCGAAGCCGGTGTCGCCCAGATGAGCAATCCGGGTGTGACCCTCAACTCGGCGTTCCTGCGTCCTCGCTCACGCGGCACCGTTCGGTTGGCCAGTGCCAACCCCACCGATGCTCCGCTGATTGATCCGAACTATTTCGCCGATCCCTACGACCGCGAAATGTCGATCAAGGGCCTACGTCTGGCTCGTGAAATTCTCGCGCAACCAGCGCTCAAGCGCTTCGTCTTGGCCGAGCGCCTGCCTGGTCTCGACAAGCTCAGCGACGAACAGTTGTTCGAATACGCCTGCGCGAATGCCAAGACCGATCACCACCCAGCTGGCACCTGCCGTATGGGCCACGGTGATGATGCGGTGGTCTCGACCGACCTCAAGGTTCATGGCCTCACCGGCCTGCGGGTTGTGGACGCGTCGATCATGCCTCGTCTGAACAGCAGCAACACCAACGCCCCGACCATCATGATCGCCGAGAAAGCGGCAGATCTCATTCTTGGCAAAGCCCCCCAGTCAGAGGAAAAGTCTCGTGAATATTCTGTTGCCCACGCTTGATGGCCGTATTGACCGCTACGAGCTGAAAAACGCTGACGCGCCTTTTGCCAAGTTCGAGAAGCGCCCGCTGAGCCGCATCGCCTACGCCGCCGCTCACGTAGTGATTGATCCTGCTCGTCCAGCCAACCCATGGGACGAAACTGTCGCCATCGACTGGGACAAGACGCTGGGCTTCCGCGAGTACCTGTGGAGTCTCGGCTTCAAGATCGCCGAGGCGATGGATACCGCTCAACGCGGCATGGGCCTGGGCTGGAAAGAGTCTGCTGAACTGATCCGCCGTAGCGTCACCCACGCTCGCCAGATCGAGGGTGCTGACCTGAGCTGTGGCGTGGGTACCGACCAGTTGGTCGTAACCCCATCGACCACCCTGGACGACGTACTGACCGCCTACCGCGAGCAGTTCGAAGTGGTCGACAGCGTAGGTGGCAGCGCCATCCTGATGGCCAGCCGTGCACTCTGCGCGGTAGCCAAGGGTGGTGAAGACTACGAGAAGGTCTATTCGACCCTGCTGGGCGAAGCTCGTCAGAAGGTCGTACTGCACTGGCTGGGCGAAGCTTTCGACTCCAACCTGCGCGGCTACTGGGGCAGCACCGATGTGCCGACCGCGATGAACACTGTGCTGTCGATCATTGAGTCCAACGTCGACAAGGTCGACGGCATCAAGATCTCGCTGCTTGAAGCTGAGTGGGAGATTGAACTGCGTCGCCGTCTGCCAGAGGGCGTCAAGCTCTACACCGGCGACGACTTCAACTTCGGCGAGCTGATCGCAGGTGATGCCACTCATCACTCGCATGCACTGCTGGGCATCTTCGACCCGATTGCCCCAGTTGCTGCTCATGCGCTGGCTGCCCTGACCGATGGCGACCTGGCGCGCTATCACGCCCTGATGAACCCAACCGTTGCACTGTCTCGCGAGATCTTCAAGGCCCCGACTCGCTACTACAAGGCAGGCGTCGTGCTGCTGGCTTGGCTGAACGGTCACCAGGATCACTTCACCATGCTGGGTGGTATGCAGTCGGCTCGCTCGCTCTCGCATTACAGCGAAGTGTTCCGTTTGGCGGATCAAGCCGGCGTCCTGATTCAACCTGAGCTGGCTGTTGAGAGAATGAAGGGACTGGCTTCGGTGTACGGAGGCATCACTGGCTGATTGACGCAGCACAACCGGGCGTAGGGTTCGTGCGTGCGAACCCTACTGTGCGACACAAGAACAATAAGGGGATCCCCCATGAGCACCATAGCCGATAGCGTTTCGGACACTGCGACTGTTGCTGAGACGGTCGACAAGAAGGATCTACACCGGGTCATCGTGGCGAGCATCGCCGGGAGCGCCATGGAGTGGTACGACTTCTCGATCTATGGCACAGCGTCAGCTTTGATTTTCTCCGAGCTGTTTTTTCCAGGGCTCGACAAAGTCACTGCGCTGCTGGCGATCTTCGCCACCTACGCAGTCGGGTTTGTTGCGCGGCCATTCGGCGGACTGTTCTTTGGTCGTGTGGGCGACCGTAAAGGCCGGAAGTTTGTATTGGTCTCCACCGTACTGTTGATGGGTGTATCCACGCTGTTGATCGGATTGCTGCCCACCTATACGCAGATCGGCGCCTGGGCGACAGGATTATTGGTGATTTTGCGACTGCTGCAGGGGTTTGGCTCTGGAGCCGAGCAAGCAGGTGCCTCGCTGATTGTGGCGGAGTTTGCTCCCAAAGAGACCCGAGGCTTCTACGCCTCGCTGCCTTTCGCCGGCATCATCATTGGCATTCTGCTGGCGGCAGGGATGTTCTCTCTGGTGCAACAGATGCCCCATGACGATTTCATTGCGTGGGGCTGGCGGATCCCTTTCTTGTTCAGTGTTGTGGTCATTGCTGTCGGCATCATCATCCGGTTGCGGGTTAAGGAAAGTCCGGTCTTCGAGGAGATGAAGCGCAAGAAGCTCGCGAGCAAGCAGCCTGTGAAAGACCTGCTTCGCTACTCCCGCAAGAACCTGATCGTGGCTTGCTGCCTGCGTATGGGTGAAAACGGCACCTCGTACCTCTATCAGGTGTTCGCCTTGAGCTACTTGGCGAAGGTACTGCTGATTGATAAGTCGGTAGGCACATTGGGGCTGATTGCTGCTGCAGCTATATCGGTGTTCACGATTCCTTTTATTGGCTACCTGTCGGATCGCCTGGGTCGTCGCGTGATGTACCGGGTGACAGCACTGATCGCTGCGCTGTGGGCATTCCCTGCCTTCTGGCTGTTCAACACGATGGACTCGACACTGATCGTATTGAGCATGGTGGTTGCGATCAGCCTGGGTGCCTTTGGCATGTATTCGGTGCAAGCCGCGTACTTCCCTGAATTGTTTGATGCGAGATATCGCTACACCGGTATCGCTGTAAGCAAGGAGTTTGCTGCTCTGGCTTCTGGTGGCATCGCCCCGTTCGTTGCCGCTGCGTTGCTGAGCTGGTCGGGTAATCACTACTGGCCTGTAGCTGCTTACGTCATGTTGCTGGCGGGTATCTCTTTCGTGGCCACTTTCTTCGCACCCGAGACACGCGGTTCTGAGATCAGCATCTGATCTCAGCGATTACACCTATCCAATAAAAAAAGTGAGGCGTGTATGACTGTTCAACTCGAAATGCCTGTGCAGGCCAAGGCCATTGCACCGTCTGCGACCAAAATTGCCTTCATTTTGGTCACCAGCTTGTTCTTTATGTGGGGGCTTTCCCACGGTTTGCTGGATGTGCTTAACAAGCATTTCCAGGACACGTTGAATGTGAGCAAAGCTCAGTCGGGCTACCTGCAGGCGGCGTACTTCGGTGCCTACTTCATCGTCGCTTTGCCTGTTGGTATCTTCATGGATCGCTTTGGCTACAAGGCTGGGATCCAGGTGGGGCTGGCTCTCTTCGCGCTGGGCGCACTGCTGTTCATTCCAGCCACTGGCGCCGGCACATTCTTCGCCTTCCTCGGAGCCTTGTTTGTCTTGGCTTGTGGTTTGGGCTGCCTGGAAACGGCTGCGAACCTCTATGCTGCGGTGCTGGGCAAACCGGAAAATGCTGCTCGCCGACTGAACCTCGCACAGTCATTCAACGGGCTGGGTGCGTTCGTAGGCCCACTGATTGGCGGCTCGCTGTTTTTTGCTCCCCCGGTTGCTTTGGTTGGCTTCACCATCGATCCCGTCATGCTGACTTATGTCTGCCTCGGTTTGGTTGTCGTCTTGATGATGGTCGTGTTCGCGGCGGTGCCACTGCCTGAAATTCAGGCCGAGGGTTCGTCGTCCGGGAAGGAGGGGAATGGCCGCTCGCTGTGGTCGCACTCGAACTTCACTGGGGCCTTGGTTGCGCAGTTCTTCTACATTGCTGCTCAAGTTGGTGTTGGCGCGTTTTTCATCAACTACGCCATTGAGCACTGGAGCGGCTTGACCACGCAGAAAGCGTCGTACTTGCTGTCTATTGCGATGCTCAGCTTCATGATCGGTCGCTTTGTCAGCACCTGGCTGATGCGCTTCATCCCTGCCACCACGATGCTCATTGCATACGCATTGTTCAACGCTGTTCTGTGTGCTGTGGCCGTGTCGGGTATTCAGGAGCTCTCGGTGTATGCCCTGGTCGGTGTGTTCTTCTTCATGTCCATTCTCTACCCCTGCATCTTTGCCATGGGGGTTCGTAACTTGGGTGCGCACACCAAGAAGGCTGGTTCGTACCTGGTCATGACGCTGGTAGGTGGCGCTATCGCTCCTTACTGCATGGGGGCCATCGCTGACGTATACGGCACTGCTACGGCGTTCCTTGTTCCCCTCTTATGCTTCCTCGTTATCGCTGGCTACGGCATTAAGCAGCGTCGCGAGATTTAATTGCTGGTGTTTGATCGTACCTAACTAACTCGGTATCTCGATCAGCCACTTGCTACCTGTGGTCATTTTGCACCGGCATTACCTGGGACTTTCTCACGCTTTTGCCTGAGGTAATCCGGTGCCTTTTTTTCCTGTTCTAACTCGTACTTGGTGCGATGGGGATCGCTCTGGGTAGGCAACTCTATGCAACTGACTAAATATCTTTGCTGCTCGCTGACCTTGACGAACAAATAAAATAATTAAAGGTTTTTTCATGAAATTCAAAACTCTCGGTGTTGTTCTGGGTGCGCTCTCTTCTGCTGCTTTTCTCCCCGGAGAAGTTTATGCAACTAATTTCAGCGGTTATTTCAGGACTGGAGTAGGGGATTCCACTGAGGGAGGTAAGCAGTCATGCTTCCAATTGCCAGGCGCTGGTTCAAAGTACCGTCTTGGTAACGAATGTGAGCAGTATCTTGAGCTGGATCTGCGTCAGGATCTCTTGACCTTGGAAGATGGTTCGGTAGTGAGCGTGGAGGGCATGGCTCAGTTTTTTAACGAGTATGGGCATGCCCCAAAATTCGACGGTGAATACGGCTACACCCGGATGGCCCAGCTCTATGCCGAGTGGAGCAAGATGCCAGCTTTGAATGGTGGTTCGTTCTGGGCGGGTCGGCGTTACTACAACCGAAACGACATTCACATCACTGACTACTACTACTGGAACCAGAGCTCGACTGGATTCGGCTTTGATCAGGTTGCCCTGGGTGACCTCAAGTACAGCTACGTCTTCTCGCGGAAGGACAACGTATTTCAGAAGGAAATGGTCACCCGGCATGACCTGACCGTTAGTGGTTTCAATACCAATCCGGGTGGGGAGCTGCAATTCGGTGTCAGCTATCTGGATAAGCCAAGCCGTGAAGGTGCCCATCAGGGCTGGTCGGTTATCGCTCAGCACAAGCAGACCGAGTTCCTCGGCGGCGTGAACAAGTTCGCGGTGCAGTATGGCCAGGGCTCTGGTACCGCCCTGAGCTACACCGGCGACACCTCACTGGATCAGGCAAACAAAAGCTGGCGGGTAGTCGAGTTCTTCGACTGGCAGATGACGCGTGCTTTCAGCGGTCAGGTGCAGTTGGTCTATCAGAAGGACGTGCGTCCGGATGGCGATGATCAAAACTGGCTGTCGGTCGGTATCCGTCCGGTCTACGCGATCACTGATCAGTTCAAATTTGTCACCGAGGTTGGCCGTGATCAGGTGGAGGCGCCTGGAGGTACACGCAAGCTCACCAAGTACACCATCGCACCTACCTGGTCGCCCAAAGGGCCAGGCTTCTGGGACAGACCAGAGATTCGCCTCTATTACACCTACGCAACCTGGAACAAAGCAGCCCAGCGCGCTGCAAGCTTGCTGTCTCCTGGCTCAGCACTTTCCGACACAGGCTCATTCGGCACCGATCTGCACGGATCCAACGTGGGCGTTCAAGTCGAGTATTGGTGGAAGTAGAAAAGCCACCGCAGCTCCTTTTGGTAGGGCTGACGCGGTGTTAGCCCTACAGTCGGAAATCATGAAAGGACGTCGATCATGCAACGATCACTAGATGTTCAGGGCTTTCTTGATGAACAACCATTCGGGCGCTTTCATTGGCGGATTTTGCTGCTTTGCGTGACAGTGTTGGTGCTGGATGGTTTTGATGTAGTCGCCATGGGGTTTATCGCTCCAGCGATAGTTGCTGACTGGGGCGTTCCGCGAGAGGCGCTCGGGATTGTCATGAGCGCCGGCCTTTTTGGCCTGGCTATCGGTGCACTGGTGGGCGGGCCATTGGCTGATCGCTTCGGGCGCCGTAAGGTCATCATCGGAGCAGTTCTCTTCTTCGGTTCGATGAGCGTATTGAGCGTCTGGGCACCTAACATCGAGCTGCTTTCCATCTTGAGGTTCCTTACTGGCCTCGGGTTGGGCGCATCACAGCCCAATGCGGCCACCCTTGCGAGTGAATATGCACCCCGGCGGTACAGATCGCTGATGGTTGCCGTTGTCTATTGCGGGTTCACACTGGGTGCAGCGGGAGGTGGTTTCTTGGCTACCTCAGTGATGGCGGTTTATGGGTGGCACTCAATCCTGCTGATTGGCGGTGTGGTACCCATCTTGTTTGCCTTGGCACTGTGCGTGCTTCTGCCAGAGTCAGTGAAATTCCTGGTGGTGAAACAGGCAAACCGGTTGAGCCTGGAACGCATCATCAACCAGATTGAACCTGGTCGAGCAGATGCTCACACCGTATTCGTCACACCCGAGGGGCGCAAATCTGATGAGAAAACTGTTCGGCTGATCCTCTCTCCCAGGCACCGGTACGTCACATATGCGCTCTGGGTGGGCCTGTTCATGAATCTCATGACTGTCTATTTCTTGAATAGTTGGCTGCCCATCATCATCAAAGACGACGGTTTCACGATGGCCGACGCAGCACTCATGGGAGCGATGATGCAGATCGGTGGAACCTTCGGAAATTTCGCTATCGGCTGGGAGATGGATCGCTTTAAGCCACACAGGGCCATGATCGGAACGCTCCTGGGAGCTGGTGTGTTCACTGTCGCGTTAGGCAGCTATGACGTCGGCTACTACGGATTGATGGCCTTGGTGTTTTCGTTGGGCTTTTGCGTCAACTCGTCCAATACCGGTTGGACTGCAATGGCTGCCGGATACTACGCCACTGAAATGCGAGCCACCGGAACGAGCTGGATGACAGGGATAGGTCGTTTCGGTGCGATCTCAGGCGCCTATATCGGATCGGTGCTGCTAGGCCTCAACTGGGATCTGCGGCAGCTCTTCCTGGTTCTCACTGTCCCGATTGGTATCGCGATGCTTGCGGCGTATGCCAAGGGGCGTGCCGCTTCCTCGCCTGGTGCCGGCACCAGTAGGCGGATGGCCGGGGAAAAAGTGGCCTGAGCTGGAAATACTCGGCGGAGGGCTTGCTGGCCTCTGCAGAGTCGAGAAATGACCTCCAACCTATCTACAGAAATCACCATGCGTTATGCGACCTACCTTTGAAGCCGTTGCAATCGAACCTACCGCCTCATGGTCGTTCACTCATCGAGAGTTGAGCGAGGGTATCCCTTTCGAGTGGCATTACCACCCGGAGTACGAATTGACCCTGACTCTGAACAGTCGGGGCTACCGGTACATAGGGGATGACGTCAGTGAGTACGGTGATACCGACCTGGTGTTGGTGGGTGCCGGAACTCCTCATAGCTGGCGTTCGGTCGAGGAGGTCAGTAGTGGAGCGGGGCATCGAGTTGCGGTGATCAAGTTTTCTCAGGATTGGCTTGATCGGCTTCTCAGCAGCTTTCCGGATATGTCCGAGATCAAGGGCCTCTTCGACAATCCGTTCCAAGCGCTGGTGTTCTCCGAAGAGGTCAGGTGTCGAGTCGCCCCGCTCATCCTTGGAATGCAGGACAAGCCGCATTCACTGCGGTTTATAAGCCTTCTTGAGGTGCTGTTTGAATTGTCCTGCGATGCCGCAGCCAGAGCCGTGAGGAGTGCCACGCCGGCCAAGGTCTGTTGCTCCAGTGAGCAGAGAATCGTCAAGGCGCTGGAGTACCTACATGAAAATTTCCAGCGAGCGATCAAGGTAGGAGAGCTGGCCGACGTATCTTGCCTAAGCGTCTCTGGGTTTCAGCGTATGTTCAAGCGACATACCAATACCTGCCCTGTCGACTACCTGATGAACTTGAGGGTCGCCAAGGCCTGCGTGTTATTGATCAGCACAAACCATCCGGTCAGCTACGTGGCAAATGAGGTCGGCTACTCAAATCTGTCCCTATTCAATCGACAGTTTTTTAAGCTGAAAAACGAAACTCCCAGGGCTTTCCGAAGCAGGCACGAAAGTGCGATTGCCGCGTCCGCTTAGCTCCGAATAACTACCTCAACATTCGACTGGAAAGTTGTCTAGTCCTGAAATAGGTTTACACCTGCTCAGGTAGGCCGACAGGCCTCAAAACGCCCGATGCACTGCATCGGGCGTTTTGTTTTTCAGGGCCATATGGGGCCGTTCTGTGTTGTAGATCTGCACCGCCTCATCAACCATCTGCCTCGCTTGCTCAAGATCTTCAGGGCTGCTCAACAGCAGCTCCATCTTGAGGATTCCGTTGATTCGCTCGGCCAGCGCGTTCTGGTAGCAGTCATACCCATCAGTCATGGAGCACTGAATATCGTGCCGGCGGTGCAGTGACTGGTATAACTCCGAGCAATATTGGATGCCTCGATCCGAATGGTGGACTAATGGCTGGCGACGACGTCGCTTTCGTAATGCCTGCTTGAAGGCCTGCGCCACTGACTCGGCATGCAGGCTTTCATGGACGTGGTGACCAACAATTTTCCTGGAGTACGCATCCGTTACTAGGCTCAGGTACTGAGTGGGATCAATTCCGCAAGGCCTGTGCGCTCAATGCGCCCACCGATATCGTTTTGACGTTCGCGGATTACCTCAACTCTTCTAACAGCAAGGCACGTAGATTTGAGCAACTCGATCCAGACACCATCAAGTTTGTGGAGGAGCTGGAGCGTGTTTCCCAAGCTCCGGTCTCGCTGATCAACACCCGATTTTCTCGCGACACAGGTGCCACCGATCTGCGCTCGCTGATCGACCGGCGTAACTGGACTGCACGATCGGGCAGGAAATAACGGATGAACGTGGAAAAGTTGATTGAGCTGTACCCGCGTGTGTATCACATGGCAGAGCGCGGTGCTTGGGGCAACATTCGTGCCCATGGGTTGATGAGCACCACTGCCGTGCTCGACCATCTCAAAGTTCAGGGCGATGACCGGGCGCGGTTTGAGAGCGAGCACCGCGATCAGAAAATGGATGTGAGGGCAGGGCACCCGTCGAACATCGTGCTACGGGATCAAAAAACCATGCCCGAAGGGCGTCTACTTAAGGCGCTCACGGACGGGACAACCCCTCAGCAGTGGTATGAGCTCATTAACGAGAAAGTCTTTTTCTGGGTGGAAGAAGAAAGGCTGCATCGTCTGCTGGGTGCCCGCGACTATCGGAATCTTGAGCACGACGTGCTGACGCTGAACTCAGAGGAACTGATTCAGGCTTACGCTGACAAGATTTGGCTTTGCCACATGAATTCTGGCAACACTTGGCCCGTTCCTCACCGACGTGGCACCGAGGTGTTCCGCAGGATTGCAGACTACCCTGTGAAGGCGTCAGGCAGGCCTGCCAAGGCTGTTGTAGAGCTCGTGGTCGATTACGCCGTGCCTAACATCGCAGATTACGTGCTGGAGGTTCGCCGGATGAAAGGCAGTGAGGTGTTGGGCATCATTGAATAGCGGATGTCTTTCTGATAACCCATTCATCACTTGGCACACGCAGGTTTCAGGCGTTCGATAATGATTGCGACGGGGTGTGGGCGGCAGACGTCTAACACCGTCATTGGCGATTAGTGCGGACGCCCGTTTTCCAAGCGAGTTTGAGAGCTATCACTTCGCGCCTGACGATCACTGAGAAAGCCAGGTCGGCGTTTCCGTAGGCCTGGCTTTTGGGAATCAGCCTGCTGGCAGCGGCTCCTCTTCCAGCAACGAGTCGACCATCCGTTGCGCCAGCTCGATCAGATGCACTACGCCCAGCGCCACCTTGCGGTTCGAACCGGTGAGGTTATCGGCATTTTCGTAGGCGGTGGCGGCTGCGGATTCCAGGATGGCGCTGGCGTTGACCAGGGTTTCTTCGCGATAGTGGGAGGCAGGCAGGGGCCTGGCACTTGTCGCCGGGATGGTTTTTCTTCGCTGACGGCCTGGCGGCAGTTCGCAATGGGCAAAGGCACGGTCGGCCGCGTGGGTGTCCAGTGTTTCCTGAGAGGGTAAACCCGGTGGGTTCGGGGTGACCTTGAACATGGCAAATCTCCAATCCGGTGGTTGGAGCCGTCACGCCATCGCTACCAAACGATATTGGGTGGCGGCTGTACACAGGTTGGTAGACCGGAAGATTGGAGAAACCGGCGCACCCGAAGGTGCCCTGCGCACAGCCACCATGAAATGCAGGCGATGAAACACACCTGAACTCAGGGGGCGCCGTGCGCCAATCTATCGCGGGCTACCAAACCCGATCACTGAGGTGCAGTGATGGGCTGACGATAGACAGCGGGATTGGCTTGCACAAGCGATTGGGATTTTCTAGGAAATTTCAGGCGAGGAAAAGGGAGGGGGCTTGCTGGCGTTAGGTGATCATTGCGCCGAACGCTCTGTTTCAAGTAGAGCGTTCGTCTATGTTCGCATGCCTAGGGGGCACCGTGGCGCCCCGGTGGGACGCCATCGCCAGCAAGCCGGCTCCTACAGAGCCCGGCTCTGTGGCTCGGGAATATGGCTGGCCCCGAGCAGCGCCGGCAGCATCCCCGAGCGCAAGTCGCCGCCACTCGGCTGCTGGTACAGGCTCAGGCCGAACTCCGGCAGCACCGCCAGCAGGTAGTCGAAGATATCCCCCTGGATCCGCTCGTAGTCGGCCCACACGGTGGTGCGGGTGAAGCAGTAGATCTCCAGCGGCACTCCCTGTGCAGTGGTCTGCATCTGGCGGACCATGCAGGTCATGTTCTGCTGGATCTCCGGGTGGTTCTTGATATACGCCAGGGCATAGGCACGGAAGGTGCCGAGGTTGGTCATCCTCCGGCGGTTGGCCGACATCGCGGCGACGTTGCCTTGGGCTTCGTTCCAGGTTTTCAGCTCGGCCTGCTTGCGGCCGATGTAGTCGGTGAGCAGGCGCACCTGCGTCAGGCGTTGCTCCTCGTCGTCATGCAGGAAGCGGATGCCGCTGGCGTCGATGAACAGGCTGCGCTTGATCCGCCGCCCGCCGGACTGCTGCATGCCGCGCCAGTTGCGGAATGATTCGGACATCAGGCGCCAGGTCGGGATCGAGACGATGGTCTTGTCGAATCTGTCTAATAGTGAGCTTTTTAGAATATGGACAGCATTCCAGCCAATGAAACCGGGCTAGACCCTAAAAATCACCTGTCATGATTTTTTGAGACCAAAATGGACAGCTCCTCCAGATAGCATGACACGGTCGCGCTGGCACCGCATACGAATCGTTCGGCACCATAGAGGCTAGGCCGTCGCCGCTGGCGGTCTCACCTCTCCTGAGGCTGCTCCTGGTCTCAATCCGAGCTGACGTTCGCGGCTGCTTTTTCAGCCTGACTTTTCTGCCAACAGTCCATGCGGTAGCTGAAGATTTGCTTGGCAATTTGGAGGAAATTTTCCAGGTTCTTGAGAGAAAAGTCGGACTCCATAAATGGGCAGCGGTCATCAGGACGCTTGCATAGCCCAACCGCGCATGGCTCCATTCTCTGCTCAATCCAGAGGATCCTGTCATCCTCAACGCGTGGGTAGCCTTCCCGCTCGAAGCGGTACCAATAGGTGGCGAGATCGTGATCATCACCCATCCGATCATCCCGGCTTATGCGATAAACGCGGGTACATGTAGGGACACAAATGCTCGCGATTTCTTGATCCACGTACTGAAGAACGGGTTCTAGCACCACCTCTATCGCACCCTCTGGCATAGGCTTGCTGGCCCATTCTGAAGCAAACGCCTGCAGCATCTCGCTGACCAACTCTGCCGAATACTCTCTTAGAGCGATGAGGATCAAATGGCTCAAAGACTTGAATATTGGGGAGTCGTTGACGCCACTGCGAAGGATCTTGAGAAATAGGTAATAGAGGTTGGCCAGGGCAATATCGAGGGTTTGTAAGACTTGCTCCGGGGTAGTTGCTGATGCCCATGGGCGCAGCTCAAGGCTTCGGTTCGAGCACTCGTTCGCTATCAAGGCGAAACGCTGGAGAGGGGTTAATTCGAGCTCGTTACGAGCCTCCCAGAGCTCTTCCAGGAGCCTGACAGGTGTGTACTCAAATCGCTCCCAGAAGCGGGTGGTGAGAGCTTGTAAGCGCCCATCCAGGCTCAGGGAGCGATCAAACAGTCTTAAGGCGACACTGGGGTGGCGACACAGCATTTGCTCTAGTTTTATGCGATCCCAAAGCTGTACCTTCACTCGATGGAGCGGATCTTTGTTCCACTCCTTGACCCAGTCAGTTGTCGGATTGGAGAAGGTGGTATTGGTAACGACCACCATAGTGTCCACGCGGTGGCTGTGGGCCAAGGCATGGATTGCTGCGTTATGGACTACATTGGCAGGAACTGTACCTTTCCTGCCTTTGCACTCGAACCAAAATGTCCTCGAGGAAAGCTCCCCGTCTGGAGAGGTCACCAGAAGCTGCGCCTCCAAATCTCTACCACCATCAGGGGCACCGCCTCCTGTGCCGCCAATCCGCCATTCGATGTTCTGGGCGCCCATAGCATCAAGGAGCCAAAAGAGACATTCCTCCAAGTCCTTCGCTTTGAGGTGCTCGAAGGGGATTGCGGAAGGGATGATCCAGTCCGGGGAAATTGTCGTCATTGTTCTGCTCAGTAGGGAGACCTTGGCAATTTGCCACAAAAGGACTTCCTGCGCTGGGACAGCAGAGCGCTTCCCGGCTGTTCAATCTGCAGCGTCCTCGGCCTCAATCCGCTTCCAATGTCGATTTACGATTGTGGGGGAAAGCTCGAGCTCCTGGGCAATTTGAGCCTGGGTCATTCCGGACGCTTTCAACTCCCTGACTGCATTTAGATTGTCCGTGTTCATGGGTTTCCCACGCGTCCGCTGCACGAGCTCACCGTCAACAAACTGATCTGCAAGTAACACAAAGCCCCCATCGGCCTCAAAGGCCTCAAGCTGCTCGCGTGCTTTCTCGATGAGGGAAGGGTAGGGCGTGCCAAGCCGTGCGGACATGCACAATGCCAACAGGGCCAATGGCTCAATGCCGAGGGCCTGGGCAAGGCTCTCGAATCTTTCCAAGGTGACACTGGTTTCGCCGCGCTCGAGGGCACTTACCTTGGACTTTGGGCCGGCATCTGAGAGTTGTTCATACCGAAGACGCCGGTTGAGCCGAAGGGCTCGGAGGGTGCCAGCTAGGGCTATTTTGAGATGCATGGCTTGACCAAATGTCAGGATATAGCCACACCGAAGGGATTACGATAAACATCAATATCGGGTATTATTGTGTATAAAGGGTTCAGGGCGATCACTGCTCGAGCCATCCGCAGTGGCTGAACTGACAAGTCAGCAGGGCCAGCGCTGGGGGTTAACCATTATTTCGATATTGCTGTGGTGAGGTGCTGCACGTGGATTTACCCATCAATGACGGCCTGCTTGGCGACGGAGTAGAGCTGATGGGCGCTGAGCAATCGCTCAGTGAAATCGTGGAGTTGGCTCGACGCACGTACAAGTGGATGCCTCTTTGCGTTGTCGAAGATTGGGTGATCCTGGATGCCATCCTCACGGAAGATGAGCAGGCCAAGGTAGCTGCAGCTGGATGCCAGCCCATGTTCTTGTTTGCCCACAACGTCGTGCATGACGAACAGCGGCGCTTTGAGCCTGGCGAATGGGTGCGGTCGACAATCGCTCGAACCTTCAATGATGGGTACATCTTCGAGACCAGGAACACCGTCTACCTGCTTAAGGGGCCAGGCCAACGGAAGTCGTCTTCGCTGCAAGGCATCTTCTCAATCTTCTAGGTGTCACGGCCCCGCTAGTGACGACTCGACTGTTTCAGAGATCAAGATATGTTCCGTTCACACCAAGCTGACATGGCCGGCATCCCAGACATGTTTGGCGATGGACTCATGCATTGGCACGGCGTTTCCCGAGCGCTCGCTACCCACTGGTACCACGTGAGCGTTCAGCGTCTCCATGAAGGACAATTCAGGAATTATGAGGAGATGCTCAATGATGAGGCCCGGCTCGTTGAGCTGCTGTTAGCCCAGGATGAGAGCCTGGTTGTCCGTGAAGTCCAAGCGGTCACACCCGGCTGGATGAACAAAGGCGATTGCTGGAAGATGGAGAAGCTGATGTCACTTTCCATGGGATTCGGCATGGATGAAGTGCCTGTCTCGATCCTTGAGGTTGAGGGTGGTGAGGTTTACATCGACACGCATGAACCAGGCCTCAACGTCGATTCCCTGACTGGGCTGAAAGAGCTGTATCGCAGTCGTACCTCGACGTCCGCTTCAGCTGCAGGGCTTGGGAGGCATTAACCGTGGCAGAGAACAGCGAAGTGGAAGTCGACTTCTACGTCAAACGGTACTCCGATTTTGATCTGCTTCGGATTGCTCGGGCGGTTGGGCAGGGCTTCGAAAAAGAGGTCACGGCGGTTCTTGTAAATGTCCACATCAGTAGGCACAGCGCGGTTGGTGTTGTGTTTGGGCATACCAAGAAGGGGCCGCACGGGCGATACGCGGATGGCCACCTTATCCAAACTTCCGACATCCTCGGTACGGCCAAGGAGGGGAGGTTCTGGGTGATCACCACGATCCATTTTCGCTACGCTATCGCCACATTCCAACGCGATGGAGGGCGGCGCAGCTTCAATGAATTCCGGCGCCTGGTGGGTAATCGCTACCCCAACACCTAAACGCGGAAGTCAATTTTAGAAATGAGCCAGGGGTGTGAATGTGTCATGCCCTAGGTATCTCTGTGCCTGAGTTTTGGCAAAAGCAAGGAGCTTCAAGTGATTAAGTTCGAATATCTGCGTTTTAAAGGGCGGCTGGACGATATACGTGTGTTCAACACCTATTCGGATAACGTGGAGGTGATCATGAAGGTGGATGATGTGCTGATTCCAAACTTCAGAATGCCTACAAAGATTTACGAGGAAGTTGATAGTGGCAAGGAGTACGAGTTTTACGGCCTGGTACAGAAGTCTCGAAATAAAGTAAAAAACAAAGGCTTTGTTTTTGCGGTGAAGCCGGAGGATGGCAAGGTCATAGAGGTGCCAAGTCTGAGGTATACGGCACAACTTGGGATCTGGGCCAACGGGGCGGTAATTTCCGCAGTGGCTTTTGTTGTGGCTTGGATCGCATTTTTCTTTGGCTTGGGCTCGATTGTTGATGGTTATCACTATAGCTCTGTGAATGGGTTCGCAGAATATGCCGGGGATGTAACGCGTTGTGCATTTACTCTTGCGTGCTTAATTGCGGCATTTTTTGTAGGGATGGGAATTAATCTGTTCTACAAGACCACCGCACTTGAAACTTGGCAGTCGATTGCTCCTGCAAAGTTAGTAGAGCGATTCAGTAAGCTGCACCGCTGATTTGGGTGACCCTTCGGGTACGGCTGTCGTAAACCAAGCCCAGTTAAACTGGGCTTGGCCCTGCGGGCTTCCATCGTCACCTCGCCGGCCATCGTGGCCTGCGCGCTCCGCTTGCTTGGCGATCTGGGAGGCGGGTTGGAACCATCTTGAACGCCCAATGCCTTACTGCTAGCGTTCCAGGCGCACCCGAAGTCTCCGAGCTCTCTCTCTGAAGGCCTTATCACCGCCCTCCAGAATTTCACAGACTGCCTCCCGAATTGCGGCGTTTTCTAGGCCACCGGACTGGTAGCTAATGGACGGCAACCCACCTGGTTGGTGATTCCCTGCCGTCGCAATAATGATCTGATCGGCATCAGTGTTAATAACTAGGTTGGCGTTATGAGTGACCATGATCACTTGACGCTTTGTTTTGGCGGCAATGAAAAGTGATACCAGCTCATCGAAGACAGATTTCGGGTCGAGGTTTTCTTCTGGCTGGTCGATGATCAATGGTCGATCATCGGCGTCGTCGAGCGCCAAGTAAAGCAGCAGCAGAACGATCCCCCGTGTGCCTGGAGAGAGTTTCTGTATCTCGATACCGTCATAAGCGATCTCGTATCGCACTGTAATGTGGTCGGAGCTGAACAACCAATGAGCCATATCTTTGGCCCATGTCCGGAATTCGCTCTGTTGCTGAGGCCCATAGGGAGCGTGCTTGAGTAAGTCGGGCTGATGAAGCATCAAGAAGCTTTTCATCGCATTCTTGATGTCCTCAGCGGAGCCTGTTTCCCATGCTGGCTTTAGAAGCTTCTCGGCTATTGCTACCAGCGAGCCGCGTCCGTTGAATGGCCCAGCTTTGCGGCGATCTAGTAACTGCTCCTCCGCCTTGATTGCCCACGTGGCCGCATCTGCGATTCTGCGGACGGTAAAATTGAGCTTCTTCAACGTACCTGACGAAGCAGCTAGGCGCTGCATGAGTGGCTCATACAGCGCCTCCAAAGCGGTTTGCTCTTGAATGATCGCATCGAAGACTCGTTCGTAAGCCTCCTCACGGTCAGTTTGTAGAGCCTTTCTGCGTGCGATAGCGCCTTGAGCATCTTCAAGTTTGACCTTTGAACTCTGCAGAGTGATGTTTTCTTGGCCAATACGTTTCGTCAAAGCGGCAAATTGATCGCGGACTAATTTGTCGGCGCTGAGCAGGGCTTCTAGGCGAGTCATCTCAGCGGTGAGCCGTGAAAGCGGTACCGTATCTAGGTCTACCCCGGCCCCGATGAGCTCGACATTCGGATCACCACCAGGCGGCAGGGGGACACCATTGAGTTGAGCTATCTGGGTGTCAGCCCAAGCAAGATAGCCTGTTAGGCTTTTATCGACATCCCCTTGGTAGGTGAGCAGGAAATCTGCCCATTGCTCTTGGCTCAGCCCGCTGTTGAGGTGCCTGGTTTGCGCCTGGCGCAACATCTCAGGAGCTTGAGTGACTCGCATGCTTTTGACTTCATCCTGCAGCGCCACGAATGTACGGCGTTGGCCAGTGAAGGCTTGGATCTTAGTGCGTACCTTCTGCGCTGCCAGGTTGAGCGCTGTGTGCCTGGCCACCTGTTGCTCTGTGCCTTTCACAACCAACTTCCCAAGGTCGGAGTTGTAGCCTGAGATGAGCTTCTCCTTCTGCTGTACCTGGGTCGTGAGCGTTCCTACCTGATTTTCCTTTTCGTGTTCCGTTGCGATTCTCGAGGAGATGTCGGAGATGCCATCGGCCTCTCGTTCCCTGGCCTGCCGATAACGTCCCACGTGCTGGTCGCGCAGTTCATCGAAGCTTATGGCGCCGTCCTGTGCATCCTGGGTGTGGGATTCGAAAATGACTCGCTCGATTTCGGCGATGAGGCCATCGGAGACGCCATGGGATGAGCAGAGCTCTTCCACGAACTGCTGCGATAGGTAACGGGCTCTGGGGAATGATGTGTGATGGTCAGCATCGCGGCCATCCAGATGGCGCCCAACTGATGCGCCACCTCCCCAAATCAAATTCACCTTGGCGTCGCCTATCAACTCGCGTGCGCGAGCCAAGAACGAGGCGCTGATCTCGGAACCTGACGCCCATCCCAAGTCTGATACAGCATCACACCCTGCTGCGATCATGTCCGCGAGAGCTGTTTTGCCTGACCCACGGGCGCCCACGATGGCAACGAGACCAGAATTCAGGGCGATGGTTGGTGTAGTCATCCAATCCGCGTTTTCAATGGTCACTTCTGTGATCACTTGAGACGGCATTGCAGAGTTTGGGGGCTTTTCCCCCACGAAGGCTCTTCCTTCTGGGTCGATGCACGCTTGCCGAAGGGCGTCGAACTCAAGCCCGCCCTTCACCCAAGAATACCGATTCTCGGTGGGATGGCCAACCGACGCCTGGCTATGAGAGTCGCTGCCGTGAAGGCACGGTTTGCAGCCATCATATCGAGCCAGCAGGACATCCGGAGGGTTGCCTTCCTTCTGCCCTAGCCAGAACTCGCGCTGCGCCGCACTGCTCGAGAAAATGATGTGTGCAAACTTTTCAATTTCCTGTCTAACCGTGCTGTCGGCAGCAAGCCGTAGGCCTGAAGTGCCATCTCCCGCGCCGCCGGCTACGGCGATGAGGATATTCTTTTTTGCCCACTCACTTTCGTGGATGACAGTACGCAGCTCGTTGAAATTGACCTTGAACTGAGTAGCTCCAAGCCTTAGAGCGGCTCCATCATCGGTGATCGTCGGGTCGGTCTTCTTGCCAAGGCGAATGAGCTCGTCTCGGGTGCAATCGTAGCGGTCTTTGTGAGCAGAGAATTGGAGCCTTTTCAGAATCCGCTTCAGTTCCTGGAGGTGATTCTCGTCTTCATTGCTAACTAGAAGATGAATGTTGACGAAGCCGCTCTTTGCGGCCACATCTAAGCGAAGCTCGATGTTTGGGAAAATCAGCTTGATGCCAGTCAGTCTGCCCGTCTTTTTGAATTCTAGTAATGTTTCATAGGTGTCGGTCACGTAGTAGTCGGTGACGGCCATCGCCTCGATGGCAGGGGTCAGCGCTTCAAGACGGTCGAGATAGTCGCTCCATGGATCGCCAGATCCGAACTGGTTATTTAGCACAGTCCCTGGTGCGTGTATGTGTGGCTCCCAGCGATGCCATTCCGAACCCCGACTAGCCATTTTGCATCCCCATCAATCCTGTTATTGACCCCTGTGTAGAGGCATCCAGCCTTCGACCAATCAAACCTGTGGCCACTATTTCGGCATCGCTGAGGTTAGACAAGGTTCTAGATTTTTCCAGGTGAATGGTTTCAGCGTCGAGATAGGGCTTTATACGCCTTTGGTCACTTTCATCATCTCCTGTGGTGTGATTCAATCGTCGATTTGAACTGCGTTTTTTTCTTCAGGCGGTCGAGCATCGGATTTGGTTTAGCTCGATTTGAGCTATAGATTTTCAGCATTTCAGAATCATAGGCTGGTCGGTAGGATAAGTTGTGGAAGTCCACCTAGGAGATGGGTGGTTGGTTAATGTTGGTCATGTGTGTGATTATAATGAGGCTGGCTAAGGTCTATGTTTAAGATTTTGTTGTCTTGGGTGCTAAAAAATGGTTGGAACCTCTTTAGTGTGGTTGGAGTAATAGGTACTTTTTATTTTGCAATCGTATATGTCCCTGATTATGTTAAGGAGATATCAGATAGTAAGATAAGTCTCGCGCGAGAAAGCCTTTCTGCTGATTTGCAAGAGATTCTTTTTTATGACAAGAAAATTGATTACTCTGATGTAGGGTCTCTTATAAGAGGACGAGAGATAAAGCTTGGTTTTAACTATCCTTATTCAGCCAAGGATTTGCTTCTAGAGGTTCAGGATCGATTTGTTAGTAATAAGTTTATTTCGCTAGACAGGCGCCAAGAACTTGTTGCTACTATTGATGGCATAATATCGGGTGCTCCTAAAGATAAGGAGTTGCCCAAGTCAGGCGTCGACTGGTCAATGATAATGGCTTACGTTGTTTCCGTATTTGGTGCAATTATAGCTTCGCTTGGTATGAAAAGCCTGACGAATAAACTTCAGGCAGATCGAGAAATAGAGGTTGACATTGCTGGAGGTGAAATAGTTATAAATCAAGGTTCCGAATCTCCTCTTGTGCAAGCAGTGCGGTACGAAAATTTAGTCTCAGAGGTGCTGAAGGACTTAGGCATACCATTCACTCAGAATGGGTACCCTGACGGTGGTCGCGATTTTGTACTTCATGATGAGACACCTCCTGTTCAAATTGAAGTAAAGGCGTATCGGCAGTTATTAGGGTTGGGGACTGTTAGGGAAGTTTGTTCCTTGCTTGCGCGTCCCGGTTGGAATGGTATATTGGTTGTGAGTTCGGGGCTTACTAAAAATGCTATGAAGTATGTTGAGCAATTTAACCAGATGCATGAGGAAAAGATTCGCGTGGTGATAGGGCGTGATAGAGAACAACTTAAAGAGCAGTTCTTAAGTATTTTGCGGTCTTAGAGTTGTATTGGTGAGCTATTGTGAGGCAGGAGAGATATAGGGATCGCACAGCTTGTGCTGCTGGCAATCCCTTCATTGGCTTCTGATGGTAAAACTCCAATGGCTGGGGCTTACAAGAAATCTTGTGATGCTGAATATATCTGTTCGTGCGACATTTCTCTAACCCAAGAGTTAAGCTCCCTAACTTCACTCTCTGTCAGGGTCTTATCGTGGGACTTTTTCGAAAGCATTATGGCTAATTTAGGCGTGACCGGGTAATAGAGCTCAACTTCTTCAGGGGGCTGTCCATTAGTACCAATAGCGTGAATGTTGAATACAGGTTGATCAGAAGTGATTAGCTCTATCGATGTAGGGTTTTTCATGAAAGATATTTTGTATTCTTTGTTGGCGTAGACTGACAAGGCCATATGTTTGGCGTCTACGTATTTCTCTACTGGCCATATATTTTCGATGTTTAGTCCGAATCGTGCCAGCGGCTCGCGCAAGGCGTTAACTATAGCATCCCGCATGCGCTTAGTTCGTACAAACTGTATCATTAGGTAATGTGAAAAACTTGCGCGATGTTCATTGATTTGGAAGAAGCTGGCGTCCCCTCTTTGGAGCAATGGGAGGTACGCTAAGCCTTGATCCTCAATTACCCCCATGATGTCTTCTTCAAATTCGATAAGCAGAGCAGAGACTTCTGCAGTACGATTAGGCTGTAGTCTTAAGTCGCTAATTGATTTATAGAAACTTACAAAATCGCTATTGACTGAAGCTAAGTCACCTTTGTGCCTGTGTTTGGATTGCTCAAGAATGTAGTCTGCTTCTTGTTGGGAGATGATATTGGTAGCGTAGAAGTCTCTCTCCTGGCCGATGTTCATTAAGCTCGTGTTAAATACCTTCCCATTCCTTTGGCACCATATTTTATCATCTGGTGCCCAAGGCCTGAGATAATTTCGCCATACATAATGTTGTCGCCTTGTGATCATGAATGTTCTCCATGGTAGATAGTTGAATTAATGTCGGCGTCGTAGGAAGTCAGAGCTTCTCGTTATCTATACTCGGCATTATGTGTGCAGGATTTATTTGTTTCCAGTTACAAGTATATCCAGATCAATGGTCGAGGAGGGATAGTTCAGGTGCATCGCGGGCGATTCCGGTTCGACGCCGGAGGTTGCTGCCATCAGTAGATCGTTCACATCATTATTTCCTAGCGTCGATCCATTAGTAAGTTTTTGATGGCCTCTGGTACTGGAAGTGGAGGAGTCACACCTAGTGTTTCAAGGTTCTCTGATACCTCTAAAACTTGATAAGCGTGAGTGGGGTTTAAGCAGTCAGCGAATGATAAATTTACAAGGTACTCTACGGCTTCGAGCATCCGATCTGCATGGGTCATTAGCTTAGAGACTGCAACTCTTGGAGGTTCGATATCAAAAGCGTACATGCCGAAACTTGAGAGTGGGTCGTAATCTTGTTCAAGTTTTTCATGGATCCACTCGCTTCTGTTTTTGCACTCGTGGAGTATTTCCCGCAAAGGCGCAGCTAGCTCGTGAAGCTTCAGGCGAGAAAGCGCTAGAATATGCTTATTGCCATTCATGAGCAGAGCTTGGGCTGCATGCCCCAGTGCTGCAATAAAAAGAGACTTGAAATATACTGAACGTTCTAGCTCACCAGGCATCTTGCTCCACAGATAATACTCTTGTTGTGCTGTTTTAAGTCTTTGATCCCAGTGCAGCTTTTTTTCGTGGAGAGCTTTTTCAGAATTTTGAATTCCAGAAATTACAGAAGGCATATACGCCGATTGCAACTGCTGTTCAATAATGGTGTCGAGGTTTTTTAGGGCAAATTTAAAGTCGCAGCCCGCTTGTTTCAAAGACGCCAGCAGTGAGGTATGAAGATAGGTCAGAATTTCCTTTTGGCCGGCTTCAGTTATTTCCAGGGAGCGATTTAAACAGTCTACCTGATAGGACAGAACATCTAAGTGTCTGCTTATATGGTAGATTGCGCCTATGTCTACTTGCCCGATGGGGGGCGTGAGTTCGATGAATCCCACATGTTCAGCGATGCCGTTGTTGTCGTGAATCATTCCCATCGCAAGCCCGGCTTTCGAACCTTGGGTGTGCCGGGCCAGTTCGAAGTTGGCGTTTCTTGTGCTAATCGCTGCATAGAGTTTGCCATCGCTGAATATACCCGAAACATGGTTGGTGTTGCCAAGGGACAATACTTTGTTTCGCGTTCGGTTTTCTACTTCGCCTAATTGATTTTCTTGATTCATGTGGAGCCGCTCTGAATTGGTGGGTGATCCACTCTATCACGGAGTCGGAGACTCTAGATGAGAGTTTTCGCTAGTCCAGGAGTAGCTAGAGCATCGTCCGATTTTGACCGTAGCGTGTGGCGCCAAATTTTCCAGCCGGATACTACCAGAGCATTCAATTCAAGGTTTAGGAGCTGGATGAGTGTATGTATAGCTTTGCGGTATTCAAATGAATGGGTGTTGAGATGAAAAGTTCGTAGCAAAGGCAACCCCTCATTACGAGGGGCTGAGAGAAGCACGTTTGTGCTTTAAGTTTTCAGTTGGTGATTTCGCGGACGTTATTTTCAGGCAGATCAGGCATGAGGCAGACGGTTTGACCAAGTGTTCATCACCACCAGCCCTTAGGCCCAGGTCACGATCATCTACGTTGCTAAGTGCGCTGACCAAAATGACAGGTGTTCTTCCCCTCTCTAAAGCGCGAAGCGATCAGAAAAAGCGACTACTGGAATTCCAGGGCCGCTTTATTGAAGAGCATAATGCTGAGTATTTTCAGGAAAGGATGCAGTACCAGTTTAGGTGGCGAAACGAGGGAAAAAGCGCGGAAGATTTGAGATGAGGGTCGAGATCACTTCGACTGATGGCTAGGCTTGCTAACCAGAGTGGAGAGACGTAGATGCTCGTCGGCGTCCTAGAGGCGTTGGCCGGGGGCTCCCTTCGATGAGACTCAATGGGGTCGGCAAACGTGCGACTTGGTTTCCCGGTCGGTTGAAGCGGAGTGGGCTTCTCTTGGTAGGCTGTTTCACGCTGATAGTAGTCATGTAGGCGGGCTCATGAAAAAATGCTTCACTGTACGTATGTACAGGTATGGCGTTTCTCGTTATGATCGTCTTCCATGGCGCCCAAGCCGCTGATCACCCGTGTTGCTCCGTCCACCTGTCGCTAGGCTTTCCGCCTTGAACAGATGATCAAGCGGAAAGACGGTTTACTGCCGTTGCTATGGCCGGCTCTCCTTGTGCTAAGCGATGCTTGGTCTGTAGTATCAATATGCCGCCATTTGTCTGGAGCGGCTGCGCTGCCATGGAGACCAGGATGTTCAGTTTTTTGAAGGTTGTAGTTGGAGCCGGTGGGGTTTTCACTGCCCTAGGCGCCGGGATGCTCTACTCGCTCTACGCCGGTTGGTTCAAGTCGGATTTACTCAAAAATCTGCCTAGCGAGTCCATCTATAACTTGTTCCTTTATTCGTTGGGCAGCGCGGTTTTCTGTTTTGTTTTGCTTGTAGTGCTGCAGGCCTGTAGTGGTAAGGGCTCAGCTGTCGCCAAGGCTGGTCGAGGGGGCACCGCAGTGGTCTCGACTGGTAGTGGTAATGTAAACGTAAACAGCAAGCCCTAAGCCATGTTGCCAAGACATAAGGCTGACGCCGACACTGGCGGTATAGCGGTAGTCAATACTGGGCCGGGCAACGTTACCGTTTCCCCTAAGGTTACAGCTGCAGCAGTTTCGTCATTGCTAAATCCGCTATTGCTCAGAATTGTGGAAGGTCATACTCCGTATGGAGACATGGCAGATATTGAGATTGAATATCCTGAAATTGATGAAAAGATCGAATACAATAATGTTTCGATATTTTCAGAGGATATCATCGAGAATGCTGGGTATATGGAGCTAATCGAAAGCTTGATATCCGATATTGATGATGAGGAGCCTGGGGCGCAGAGAAGTTTTCTCTATGCTATTAATCAGAAGTATAGGGTTGCGAAAAAAGCCCTGTTTCTCAGTTTGCCGGAAAGACCCGCCAGCCCTGAGCAGAAGCTGCAGGCAATACGATTGGGGTCTGATCAACTAATTTTGGCAGTGTCCGATCTTATCGTAGATGTGAAAAATGGGTTTCAGGACTTCCCTGTAGAGTTGGTTGAATGGGCCAAGCAGTTGATTGTTTGCTATGGCTTCATTAACTGCAAGATCTTGGAGCCGCCCAAGAAATGATCGTCAAGAACTCAAGCACCCCTCTGAAAAGCCTTTATGTTATTGGTGGGCGGGTTTTATACGTACTTAAAGCTAGCGATTTTGGATTTATGAGTCCGCTGGCCTTGTTTGAAAAGTACAAAGAAGATTTTGAAGGCGTTTCGTTTGCGTACATTTGCTACGCACTTGATTGGCTCTATCTTATAGGATGCGTGGAGCTGACGGAGCAGGGTGATATTTCGTTATGCAACTAATTAAGCTGGCAATTTTTGATGGTGATCGCGAAGTTCGGTCGATTGTTTTTAAGGATGGTATTAATATTATTACCAACCTGGAGCAGACTGGTAACCAGATAGGCAAAAGTACCTCTCTTCGTGCTCTTGCTTTCTGTCTTGGGGGTGGCCACATACCTCTCTGGCAAGATCCAGATAATAAACAAATTAACATCAAGGTGAAGGAATACCTCACCAAAGGGGATGTTAAGTTTGTATTGAGGCTTAAAGTTGCGGGCGTAACTCATACCATTACAAGAGTGCTCTCCACCAAGCCTACCAAATCCGGTGAAACGATCAAGGTTGTCAGTACCATTGATGATGCCGTCTACAAGGGTAATGCTGGATTTGCTCGAGATCTCCCAAGGCTGTTTGGGTACAATCGCGACCAGCCGACCTTTGGATCGATTCGTAGCAAGTTTTTCAGAATTAGTCGGCCTACAAGCAATAATTCGATCAGGTATTTGAGCGTCTATACAAGCGACAGTGATTATGCCCTGATCTATGCGTTCTTGTTTGATTTCGATTGCATTGAATCCATTCGTCAAATCAACTTGATCGAGCAGGAAAGCCTGGTGGAACGGGAGCGAATCAGCACGCTCCTGGGCGCATCCAGACTTGAGGTTTATCAGTCTGACTTACAGGAGATAGACCTTAAATTGGCGACTCTGGAAGCTCAGGAGGAAGAGTATGATCTCCTCGAGTCGCAAAATCACGCAATTGCAGACCTTCGGAAGTCAAGGCATGCTGTTGCAGTTGTGTCGTCGCGAATTGTTGGTTTGGAAACTAAGCTCTACTACAATCAGAAGACAATCGAGCGATACAGAAACAACTTGGCTGAGGTGGATGCAGAGGAGATTGCCGCGCTTTACAGTGAGGCAAAATCTTTGGTTCCTGATCTGAGCAAAACGCTTGAAGAAACTATTGATTTCCATAATTCGATTATGAGCCGTAAGGCAGAGTATGTCGAAGAGCTATCTGAGGAAACAGTAAGTGAGCTTGGCGACCTCAAGGAAAGCCTGGAAGGCTTGCTCGCCGAGGAGAAACGCAAGGTAAAGGATCTATCTCGAGACAGCCAGTTCAGTGGGTTTATTCTTATCGAAAAGCAGATGCAGGAACTGCGAGAAGCTCGTGGTAGGATCTCCTACGTTCTCACAGAGGTCGAGGCTTCTTACAAGAGAATTGCTGATCTGCAAGAAGCAGCTGAATTAGCCAGGAAAAGCATTGAGGTTAAGTATTCTGATTTGAATGCTAAGCTTGATATTTTTAATGAAGTTTATTCAGTGATAACTAAGAAGCTCTTTGTTAAGCACGATAATGAGTTGGTTGTTGCTGCGGGTGATGATGGGAAGCCTATATTTTCGATTACCAATGAAGAGCTAAATACCGGTGATGGCGTTCCTCGCGCAGCGGCTATGGCCTTCGATATGGCCTACGTTGAGTATGTCAAAAAGCAGAAAACAAGATTGCCTGCGTTTACAGCGCAGGACTATCTAGAGTCAGTAGATGAAAGCAAGCTGGCCAAGCTTTTTGATTTTGCGAATGACAATAAAATTCAGACTATTGCTGCGATTTTAAGCGATAAGCTTGATGGCTTTGGTGAGAAATTCCTGGAGGATAATGTGGTTTTGTATCTTCGGAGCGATGAAAAGTTTTTCAAGGTTTGAGGCGGTGATCTAGGTTGTCGTTTTTTGGTTCGGTAGCTGAGCTTTATTGACTGCTTGATGTAAAGCTGGTTGAGTAAAAAGACAAGGCCGTTGGGATGGTTTACCATTGCCAACCATCAAAAATTGAGGAGCTCACATGTCGCGCCTGGCAGAATTTCGACAACTCGAGCAGCAACTCGCCGCCCAGCTTGCAGAACTGGAGGCCCTTAAGGGAAGCTCCGAGCTGCAGAGGGAAATGGAGTTTGAAACCAAACTGCGCAACCTGCTGGCCGAGTATGGCTACAGCCTTCGAGACGTGGTCAGCATCCTGGATCCTGAGGCTAACCGCCGTGCTGCTGCTCCTGCTGCAGCTGAAAAGGCCCCTCGTCGCGCTCGGCAGGTAAAGCTGTACAAAAACCCGCATAACGGCGAGATCATCGAGACCAAAGGCGGCAACCACAAGTTGCTCAAGGAATGGAAGGCTGAATACGGCAACGACACTGTCGAGAGCTGGTTGGCTCATTAATCCATAGACGGCGACAGCGGGAATCACTCCCGCTGTTTTCAAACGCTGATCCAGACATCGTGGGTGGTGTCTTCAATGGTCAAGCTGAACCGCGTTTGGTGGCAACAACTGGCACCTAAATCGATGCATCGCCGCTTGGGCGAAGTCGAAAAGCTGCTATCGAACTGGTGCACCACGGCCTATGGCCAACATTGGCTGAAAGTAGCTCGACTCCCAGGGCACATGCTTAGACTTTTGCCAGGCGACGTTATCCCTGTCGTACACTTCGTCGCTCTCGGAAATCGCCCGGTATTCATCACTCCCCCACGTCCCATGAAGGTCGGCCACAGATTCGTCGGCTCTGATCAATTTGCTTCAGGGCGTCCCCTAGCAGAAAACGAAATTCCCGTCGTTCCTTGGATCCGGCTGGACATCGTTACTGACGAAGCACTGATCAACGGGGCCTTGAAGATGCACCCGACTGGGCATATTCAGGGCGTCAAATCCCCCAGCACCATCTTCTCCATTCCAGCTCATTACTTGCTCTCTCCTCAGCAATGGCCCGATAAGGCCTATGCGCTGTACCAGCACATCTTCGGGATGGGAAACTCGTATCCTGATGACGGTTTCTTCTACGTAGGCATCACCAAACGAAGCTGGCAGACCCGGTGGGCGGAACACATGCGCGCCGTTGAAAACGGGAGCAATCTGGCGTTTCACCGAAAATTTCGGGAAGAGAGGGCTGCGGGTCAGATCACCTACGTCCACCATAAACTGATGGGGATCACCGACGACCTTGAGTCGCTCTACAACTCCGAAAAGTATTTGATTGAAGGGCATTGGGACGACCTACGCCGGCTCAACATGATCCCAGGTGGAAAGGCAGGCCTCAGGTATCTCAGAGAGCACTCGATAGTCAGCAAAGGGGAAATCGTCTCTCCCGATGAGCGAGAAGGTGTCCTGGGCGAATGGTTGAGCAACCAACAGGGGAAGAGCCTCCCTCCGATGAGCCTGGGTGAAAGGTGGCAGGACGAGGCTTGGGCTGCCGCTCAGATCTGCAGTCGCTCAGATCGACTGTCCGTGGCTCAGATTGCTGCGATTCGAGAGCTCGCAGGTCACTTCCATACAGGTGAAATTGCCGAGCGGACAGGGGCGAGTCATCAGCAGATTGTCAGCGTCATTTCCGGTAAGACCTATGCTCGTGTGAGGTGAGAGCCAGATGTGAACTCGAGGCCCCTCTCTCAGAACATGCTGGCGATGATCCGCGCATCCCGCAGCGCATGATGGCGGAGGGGAGCACCATCGTTGACCGTGTCCAGCGTGGTCGCATCCGTAGGCCAATTCCGCACATTGCCAGGCCAGTGCCTGTCTGAGTAGGCCAGCTCACAGAACAGCTCCCAATCGTTTTCCGGTGCGTCGGTGACAATCTCCACCATTTGCGTAAACCCCTCAAGGAATGCCAGGAGTGTGTCCCGTGCGGCCATTACGGGCATCGCGTAGGCCCCGCTCCAGAGCTGGGGAAGCACAATCTCAATCACGAAATCACTGCAGTCTTCAGGCCTCCAAGTGTCCAGCAATTCGACGTAGAATTCGCGCCCATCCTCAGCAACTAAGGCAAGCGAAATCAGCTTTGCTGCCGGCGACAGCTGAGTAAACTCACAATCGAGGTAAAGCTTCATGCTGGTGATTCCTGTCTCATGAGTGATATTGGCTGCCGCCATGTGTCCAGCGCTAGCGTGAATCGTGCCTCCACAGGCTAGCTAGAGCCTTTTTCCTGCCAGAAGCGTATGGCACCGTGCTACCTTCCTCCCCATTGTGCTTTATCTCCAGCGGTCTCACGGTTGAGCAGTGACAAACCAAAAGGTCGTCATTGATTACCGCTGGTGTATGAATTCAGAGCGGCAGGCGATGACTCGCCTGGGTGATAGGAAATCGTAGAAAGGCTGGAACTAAGTGAGTTCTCTACACGAGTCAGGTAGCAAAGCATCCCTTCAGGACGGGGCGAAACACGACCAATCGCATGAGCAATTGGTGCCAGACGCTGGATCATGGCAAAAAAAGGTTCACGGTTTTGCGCAGTGGTTGCTGAAATGGATCAACGCCCATGATGCCAACTCATGGACTGCCGGCAACGCATCTGGATACAAAACCGGCCACGAAGCGGGTAAGCAGCTTGGTCACCTGGAAGGCCGCAAACAAGGCCATCATGAAGGTCGCCAGCAGGGGCACGATGAAGGCCGCGAAGTAGGTCTGCGAGAGGGGTTCGACAGCGGCCACGAAGCAGGCTTTGAGGAGGGGAAGCTCGTACTGGATCTGAACCCCGGTGCGCGCTCTACCGATGTCGCACCTGGCGTGGACATCAATCTCTTTGAGAACTTCGATTTCCCTATTTCTCCGGAGCTCGAGCAACGGATACGTGACGACATCCGAGCAAAGCTCCCGGACTACCAACAGCCAACTGAGCCCCAGTGGCAAATGATCCTGTCTCGACATCCATCGACCTACATTGTGGCCGGCGCCGGCAGTGGCAAGTCCACCACAATGGTGCTCAGGTTGCTTGTTCTCCGACACTACCTGAATGTGCCTGAGGATTTGATCACTGTCGTGACCTTCACCCGTGACTCTCGCTTTGATTTCATTTCCAAGGTCATCAAGGTTTTCAAACTGTGGGAAATCCCCATGGACGAGAAAAAAGGCAAGACGTTTGTCCGAACCTTCCACTCTCGTATTCTAGATTTCTTCGCTTGGTCGCCGAGTCTCCAAGGCTCCAAGGCCTTTGAATTCCTCAGCAAAGACGCTACTGCCGAGGACGAAGAGCCTGAGAACGTACTGGATGTTCGGCTGAACGTCAGGCAGCTAGATCTGATGAATCGCTGCTACCAGAGTCTGTTCGAGAGCAACGAGAAATTCCGCAACCTGATCATTGAGTTGGTGAAATATTCCACCTACATCGGGGAGCCCCTCAATCCTGAGGATCCTGAGCACGCCAAGCGTATAGCAGTGATTAAAAAATGCTCTCGACGTGATCGTGAAACCTGCGAAGCCGTTGAGACACTTTGGCGCAAGGCTGGGCACTGGCCAATGCCTGGCGTGACGACTGATCTCGTACCGATCAAGTTGAAGGGTGAAACCTTCTACGCGAATGGTTACGCAGAAGACTTACAGGCCTTAGTGGTGCTGGGTGTCGACCGAAGTGAGCCAGACACTGTGACGGTGGAGAACGGTAAAACCAAGCTATCACTCGCCATGAACATGAGGCGGCTGTTCTTTAGGCTGTTCTACTCGCAGCGGGTCTTGTACTTCACAAATTACGAGGAGGCCATGTGCTCGCTGGAAACCCTCAGGGGACAGGTCTCTGAGGTTCCCAAATTTGGCTACCAAACTGATGGAGATATCAAACCTGCCCCCATCATGCAGGCTTTCCACAGTGCAGCATCGTTCATTGAGAACTTGGGGCTGGATGTAGCTGAAGCCATCAAAGGGATGAGCTTCACGAAGAGGGATATGGACGGGAAGTTCTTCGAGGCTCTGGGGCTGTTCTGGCCAGCGTTCGAGGACTTCCTGGCCGATCAAAGCCCAAGAATCTTCACCTTCAACAAGATGTTCGCCATGTACAGCGAACATGCTGAAGAAAACCTCAGCAAGCTCCCCGAAAGCGTTTTGAAATCCCAGATGGTCACGCTTGTTGACGAATTCCAGGATTGCGGGGCTAACACAATCAGCTGGCTACGGGGCGTGCTGACAGAGCTACGATTGCGACGAGTGGAGTACCGGTCGCCCCAAGGCCCTATTTACCCATCGCTCATGGCCGTGGGGGATGACTGGCAGAGCATCTACGGATGGCGAGGAAGCTCACCTAAATTCTTCCAGCAGTTCGAGAGCTATTTCCCATCACCCTCGTCTCTGCGAATCCTGATGCAGCAAAACTTCAGGTCACAGCAAATGGTGATCGATGCAGCCGAAAGCATTGTGAAACACACGCGCTCCATAGGTGACAAACACGGCCTGGCCGGGCACCCAGACATGATCGGCTTGAACATCCCAGTGCAGCTGTGGCGGCGAGATGATCAGCGCCTGGTTGATCTTGTCAACGAACACTATCAGGCCGGGGAAGAGGTCATGGTGTTGTCGCGATCCAGGAGCACCCTGGATGAAGTATCGAAGAAGCTAAGGGGCACGCTGCAGCGGGCGAAGTGGGAGAAAAAGCCCGATCATATCCGATTGATGACGTATCACGGTTCGAAGGGTCTTGAAGCAGATGCTGTGTTCCTTGTAGGTGACTGCGAGCAACTATCGTCATCGAACTGGCGAAACCAGGCTTACGCCTCGGCAGGTTTGGTCATGAAAGGCGAGGCCAGGGCCTATGATTTTGCGCAGGGCGAAGAGGTAATGCGGCTAGCATATGTGGCTATCACTCGGGCTAAGGTCAATTGCTACTGGTTCCTCGATCCACCCAAGCCAGCTAGCAAAGGTTTCCCCAGAGCTTCCGCGAAAATCGACAAAGACCAAGCGTTCTTTAGCGATCACAGGCGGTAGTAGTAGGCGCCGGAGCCAGGTGCAAGCTTGCACTGATGACGGCAGATACCATAAGAGAGCCGGAAGCATGCTGAAATGAGCAGCAGGCCTCCGGTTACGGTCTGACTTGGTGTGGCTATCGAAAGGCTGGCCTAACGCCATGGATGAGTAAAATCCGTGAGGGCTTCTTGTGAAGAGAACAATACTTGGCATGGCAGAGGCGGGTGAGCCGCTGCTCCAGCAGGCGCTCGAAGCGAACCATGCCTACCAGGCTGCAGTGGAACAAAGCCGACCGGCAGCGGAGGTTGAGCGCCTCCGCATGGAGGCCGATCACCTCTTCCAGACGGTCATTGATTACCAGCTTTACAAAGACGGCACTTTGGGTGACTCGGTGCACTGACCGACCACCATAATCAGTGGAGTAACCGCGATGAAGAAGGATCTCAGCAATGTCCTGCTTCCCGATCACCCGATGTACACCGAAGCAGTTGAGGCGCTTAAACAGTATCACCAGGCCCAAGCAGATGGCGTCTCCGGGCCAGAGCTTGAGCGCCTGCGCTTGATCGCCGAGAATGGGTTTCAAGCCGTGACGGACTATCAGCTTGGAGCGCTCGGTGGGCTAGCTCCTATAAGCCATTAGCGGGAGCGGCCAGCCCGGAAGGCAGAGGTGGTTTCCTCCCGGTAGGCAACCCCGGGGGTGGGTAAGCACCGGCTCAACCGTTGTCCTGATTCGAAACAAGCGCTCGGAGCTCATTTGCGTGGTCACTTGGATGCGATCCAGGGTCTCTTGTCTTAAGAATGCTGGCCGCTTGCGATTTCGCTTAAGTTCGTATGCATCAGCGGGCTTCTTATCGACCCACCTTCTCGGCTCTGTGGTCGTAGGTGGAGCCTCGGTCATGCAGATGAGTCCAATGGCAGTGTGCTTTTGATAAAGCCACCGCCACACCGCTCAATTGAACACCGTCCGATTTACCAAACGTCTTCACCTAGTTTGTTTCATGTGGGTTTTTAGTTTCTCAAGTATATAAATTGCTATCGACCCGCCCAGGTTGTTAGCAAGACGAGCTTCTGCCTGGTAGGCAACCTTATCACCTCCATGTGCACTGCTAGCATGTGTGCGTAAGACACCAATACCCTGTGCTATTGTAGTGGTCTACTAACCCCGGACACCTTTTTAGGCGAGAATGATCGCCATACAGAGGTGTTCGATGAGCAGACAACGACGTACTTTCACCCCCGCCTTCAAGCGTGAGGCTGCCAGCCTGGTGCTCGATCAAGGCTACAGTTGCCCCGAGGCCGCCAGATCCCTCGACGTGGGTGAGAGCTTGTTGCGTCGCTGGGTCGCCCAGTTGCAACTGGAGCGCGGCGGCATTACCCCCACTGCCAAGGCGCTCACGCCGGAGCAGCAGACGATCCAGGAGCTTCAGGCCCGCATCAACCGGCTGGAGCTTGAGAAGAAAATCTTAAAGGAGGCCACTGCGCTCTTGATGGCCGAGGAACACGGGCGCAGACGTTGAAGTCGATTCGGCAGTTGGCAAGACACTACCCTGTTCAACTGTTGTGTTCGGTCTTCGAACTGCCCCGATCTTGTTACTACGCCCATCTGGCCCGGCGCCGTCGTATCGATGTGCGCCGAGTGAGCCTGCGCAGCCGCGTCAACGAGCTGTTCAGTCAAAGCCGTAGCTCAGCGGGTAGCCGCAGTCTCGTTGCCATGCTCCGGGATGAAGGCGTCGAGGTCGGGCGTTTCAAAGTCAGAAGATTGATGAAGGAGCAGGGTTTGATCAGCAAACAGCCTGGTTCTCATGCCTACAAGAAGGCCACGGTTGAGCGCCCCGACATTCCCAATGTCCTTGATCGGCAGTTCACCGTGGCAGCGCCGAACACGGTCTGGTGCGGTGACATCACCTATATCTGGGCACAGGGTCGATGGAATTACCTGGCCGTTGTATTGGACTTGTTCAGCCGCAGAGTGGTGGGCTGGGCGATGTCGGCCAAGCCTGATGCCGAACTGGTCATCAAGGCGCTCGACAGGGCTTACGAGATGCGTGGCAGACCACGGGGTGTCCTGTTTCACAGCGACCAAGGCAGTCAATATGGCAGCCGTAGTTTTCGCCAGCGGCTCTGGCGCTATCGGATGACCCAAAGCATGAGCCGACGAGGAAATTGTTACGACAATGCCCCCATGGAGCGGCTGTTTCGTAGCCTGAAAACGGAGTGGGTGCCGACGGTGGGTTACATGACGACCGCGTTGGCCGAGCAGGACATCGGCCGCTACCTCATGCAGCGGTACAACTGGATAAGGCCGCATCAGCACAACGGTTTCGTACCGCCGGCGGTGGCGGAAGAAAAACTCAATTCTGTGTCCGGGAATTGTTGACCACTACATATTGACTTCACCCCGCCGAAAAGTGACTTGATGTCGTTGCTGTAATCAGTGCCATCAGGAAGCTTGAGTGCAGGGAAATCACTAACTACGAGCCCTATCAGCTTAGTTATCACTAGCTCTGAAGGGAGTGGCAGTCCTCTTGTGTCGAGATAGTGACGGCACACCGATTCCACAAATGTGTTACTATGGGATATCGAATCAGTGGGGTCAGTTAGAATTGCGATTCGAGCTTTAGCCCATTGTTTTTCTAAATAGTTGCCGTCTATAAATTTAGTTAAGTCGTCGTGAACGCCCTCGCTTTGACTGTTAGAGAATTCAGAAAGCAATTGTGCCGAGCTCGTGGCTTCGCCCAAAAGCTGGGTTAGACGCTGTTCAACGGCACTCCAGATGGAATCAATTGCAGCAGGGGACGCAAGTTTAGTGAGCTTTTCATCACTTAGTTCGTCGATGTTGTTCCAGGTCATATGCCCTTCGTAGGGCGTACCATGGTTCATCATATCGTCCACAGTTGATGAGGTTAAAATTCGAAGATGCTGACCATCGAAAGCAAAGCAGCCATACTCCCAGTCGTCCTCGTCGATGTAGCCTAGGTTGACGTTCTCACCTACGGCGTAGAGGCTCAGCTCCCCCACCGCTTCCCGTAATTCTTTCTCGACTGCTTCCAGACCCGCTCGTATCTCACTGCGAGACTCTCTTACTTTGTTGGCCAATTTGGCGAGGATTTCTTTTCTAGTGGTCATTGGGAGCTCGGATAATCATTTATTATGATGTTTTTACCGCAGAAGGATTGGTTTTGCCGCACTGTTGTATGTAACAGCCAAAATTTCTACGGCCTGCCGGGTTTACTCAGCCTTTGAGGTGATCGTGGAAAGTCTGTCTAGCAAGTGGCTTACCTCTTCATCATATGTTTGATCATCTGTTGCCTCCAGAAATCCCACAATAATTGCAAGGGTGGGAGATGCGCAAAAGTTTGCGGCCCTGAAAACCTCATCTTGTGTGCCAGGGCCAAAACTATAACCGCTCCAAGTGTTGGTTTCCTTGTCGGAGACGATATAGCGCTTTAGAGAGGAAGCTGAGTAGTGCATGGCGTCATCTGAAAGATGCTTGTACATAAGGTATTTATTAGCAAGTGAAGACATTTCGGCGATGTCTTTCCAGTTAAGGTGTCGTCCTTTGTCTCCAGATATTCGCTCATTCATCGCGGCTTCTACATCAACCGTTAAGGAGTAGCTGCCCGATTTCAAGGCTACAGCTTGCCCTCGTTTTGCCGCTATGTTGTCGTGCCTGAGGAGGGGGATGAATTTGTCAGGATTGTCTACTAAGGCACCGATGCAGAAGGAATTCTCATAAAGACACCTTGCCATAATCCTTGCTTCCACCACCATGCCTCTTTCTAAATTCATAATTGCCGATTGAAAGTTGCTTAGTGATCTCAGTGCGGAAAACATTGTCAGGACTTTAACATCCATGGTTCTGCCATGATGCTTTTCGAATCCTGAAAAAACTATCTTTTGTAACAGTTGATTGATATCTCTGAGTAGGGCAAACCATTCTTTATTTTGACTTGTGACGAAATCGATGGTCTGTTGTATATCGTTGTTTATGAAGCCGTGAGTTCTAAAATTGCCGTTTGTCTCTTCTGCTTTGCTCATGGAATCAGGCCCTGAAGTTTTGGCGGGTGAGGAGAAATGTTGGATTTTGCGCCCAGGTCAATAAGCTCTTTCGCATGGTCATGGGCAACACGATCAAGAGTGTCTTGATTCAGGAATTCTGGGCGGGTGCGGCCCTGCTTGCGCTCGTATGAGTCAATGGCTGTACCCTGATCGTCGTTGTGGGGCATCACTTACCGCCTGTTCTGAAGATGGTTAGGAAGCCAAGGCTGAACGTTAGTGTGAGCATTCCTGGCATTCTGACTCACTCAATCTCGGAGCCGAACAGGCGGCGGAGTAAATCACCGGTTGGCGTGCCGGCGTACCGAGCCTGCAGCTCTTCCTGTTTTGCCGAGCGACGCTCCCCGGTCAGAATGCTCAACCCATGTAGAGCGTTCATCAGTTGCTGCATGCCAGCAATTTCGTCCGCCATGTTCAACCAGACTGACCTGATCTGTTTTGCCTTGGTTTCAGCCTCGCGGCTGGTGATCTGCGACTCTATAAGCTTATTTGCATGTACCAGGGTCTTGAGCGAGGAAAGGGATTGCTCGAGCTCGCTCATGTCGTCATCGAGGCGAGCAGCCTGGTCGAGATTGGCTGGCTCTCCGTCGATATAGATGGTGTCTTCCTGAACCGAGTAAATCGCCAGGGAGCCATCACCTCCGCCAGTTACATCCAGAGCAAGGACGTTGCCGAGTCGCAAAGCATGAGGGATCCACGTGTGGCCAACGCAAACACGCCACACGCCAGGCACACCGTCACGGTGATGTTTTTTGATCCGCTCGCGGCCCCACAGGGCAACGTCTTGAAGCTGTGGGTTATCAAGGCTATTGGTGAAGTCACCCCAGCTCAGCCCTAAAGGCACATCCGCGTGCACTACGCCGACCAGGCCTTGTGCTGTTTCCAGCTCGATAGCCAGCGGCAAGCTTTCCAGCTTTTCGATGATCATGGGCTTCGAGCCGTCGTCTATCGTCAGCCACCATCGCGAACCATGGGCAGAGTATGGGAGAGCGGGTTTTTCGCTATAGGCATCGATGAGCATCTGCTCGTGATTGCCCCTGACCGTGAAGAACCAGGGCTCGCCCAAGAGCTTCAGCCCATCGAACATACCTGGGCCACGGTCAATGAGGTCACCAACGGCAATCAGGCGGTCGACCGACTGGTCGAATCCAAGCGCCTTGAGGCCCTTGTGAAGCTCTATGGTTTTGAAGTGAATATCGCCTACGACGAAGTCACGACCGACCAGGTTCTGGGCAAGTTTGAGCAGATGAGGCATGAGCTGCAGGCGCTCCAAAAATCAGTCTAAAAGCCCCCGATATTTTACCTGACACCGGATGGCAAGAGGTGTTGGTAGCGCATCATGTAATGTCCCCGAATGGGATCATTAACGTGTTTTTAGAGCTTAATGTTCCCAAACGGGGACACTATAAGTAGCGCTGATTTGGCAAAGTTGTGGCAGGACTAGCAGAAGGTGCTGGAAACGCACGCGACCGAAATTGGAAGCACCGGATGCATTCGGTAGGGGGCGAATCACAGTCTCCAGAGAGAGCGCATGATCTGCTGCAGGTATTTCAAACAGGGAGGCGATCCTTCCGTGGAAAGCGGCTGCTCGCGCACGGCATGGCCACTCTCAAAGCGATCTCAGCAGGCCCTGAAGCGTTCCGTGCTCCCAGGTGCTGAGCAGGGCAATCGGATCTGTCCCGTATCGATCACCAGGGTCGAAACACCAAACCCGCCCATCCGGGCTTTCGCAGCGCTCGCAGTAGTCCAGCTCATCACAGTCATTGAAAACGGTGATGCGCCAACCTTCGATGTCGATCACGAAAAGGCCGACGAACATCTCGTCCCATCTCTGGAGCCCGGTCTTTCGCATCTGGCTTCGACCGAACACCGCCTCTCGCAGAACCTGAGAAACCTCACGTGCCGTGAGTGAGTTCACACTGCCCTCGCTCATGTCTCTCGTCCTCGATCACAGCTCTGGGCCGTGGTGCGCTTGGTAAAGTTGTTTTACAGAGGAGTACAAATGTTCTCATGCCCTGTGATTTTCAGGGTTAGGGTTGTTCCATTGCTCAGGTGCGTCCATCAGCAGGTAGGGTTTTCCATGCCTGGTGATGATGAATGAGTTCCCTTTGATTGCGAGCGCGGCGAGACGTCGAAAGCGTCTCCGCGCTTGGCTGAGACTGATGATGGTGGGCACTTAGCTTTCTCCTGCCTGGGTGCTGCCATCGTGCATAGGGCAGAGCGTACTCACCCACACGCCGCCGATTTGTTTGCCAGGCGCGCCACACCGCTCGCAGGTCTTCAGCGATATCTGTTCGGCAAGGGCAACAGCACCCATGCAGTAGCTATCGCCACCGTCATAGAAGAAATGCAGCTCGCCAAACTTCGACTTCACCTGTGCCACCACTACCTGCGAAACGTCGGGGTGCCGATCCAGGTGGGCTTGAAGCGTGTCGCATAGCGTAAACAGAAGGTCACGCCATCCACGGCTGCAGTAGATGTCATCCACAGATGGGTCAGAGAACAGCAGCGGATAGCGTTCTCTGAACTCTGCGAGGGTGATCTCGGGCGGTGTGTCCATATTCTTGGTGTGCTGAGTGGGAACTTTGAGGGGCCGAAAGATTGCAACTGGTGAGTAACCTTAATGAAGGCTATCAAGCGTTTATGTCGCTGTCGAGGGAACTTCAGGGTATGCAGTTAGCATACCCTTAGTTGCGCTAGACAATATTGGTGGGGGTGTTGATAATTGTGAGGTTTAACATTTTTTCGATATCCCTAGGCATAGAAAATGCCGTACTGAAGATTGTGTAGAGACCAGATCTCGATGGCATTGGCTGGAGAGTGAGAGAGTCAGTGACTTGGCGTGAGGGCTTCGTCGGCAAGCGGAGCGCGCAGGCGCGAGGATGGAAGCCCGCAGGGCCGAGACGCCGCCACCAAGGCGAGCGGCTCGGTTTACGACAGCCGACCCGCCAGGGCGCGCCCGACCTCGACTAATTCTTGGAGAACCCATGAGCAGAGACGCCAATGACACCGTGTACTGCAGCATTCAAATGCCGATGAGCCAGGGCCGAGAACTCCTGGAGCTGATTGCAAAGCTCCGTGCTTCGGGTGAGCACCCATCGCTCGAACCGGTCTTCCAAGAAGCCCAGGGTGAACTGGAGATGTCAATTGAGTTTGTCGAGCGGATGCTTGCCGGCGAGGGTGGGCTCGGTGGCAAGCCCGAGTAGGGATCCACGGGATGGCCAGTCATGACGACCTGCACCTTCGCGAAACCGCACGGCGGAAAGCCCTATGGGCGCTCGCAGACCTCGCACCTGGTGATCCTCGAGCCACTGACGCCCTAGTCATACTCGATGACATCGAACTACACGAACAACGCAGCCCCATCCCAACGGTACCGTCCACCGAAAGGCCAGACGGAACCTTGATGGTGCGTGATATGGACATCCCTCAGCCGTGGAGAGAGCGATTCCACTGTGCTAGTCGTGGCTCAACAAGGTTCATCGACGGCGCCTACTACCGAGACTGGGAGAAATTTGTGCGCGAGTGGGAAAAGGAAATGGCCCATGTAGAGCGGCACAGACGCATATGACGCAATTAGTCTTTGAGGGGGATAGGCTGCGTAATGTCAGACATATCCCTAACCAAAAAAGAGGCAATCAAGCAAGGATCCGGAGGCGCCGGTATGAATGGCTATCAAGCAGGGACGCATCAGGTGGCGGCTTTTTCGCGACGTTCGGCTTTTAAGGCCAGCTGGGGTTACCTGCTGCGAAACAAAGGATTACCCCCGAGATCATGAAAATCTATACAGCTCATTCAGGGGGGCGCTGTCCTCTTTTGCTACCAAATGTGAGATCCAATAGAGTTTGAGCATTCCTATGAGTGTAGCTCGTGGGGGGAAGATCCTTGATGTTAACTTCGAAAAGGCGACCATCCATGAGCCAGTCCATGAAGCCCAGTAGGTCAGGAGTGTAGTCAAGTAAGTGTAGTTGCTTCGAGTTGGAAGCTTTAGTTGAGGTTATTGTGAATTCGGCTCCGGCGAAGTAGTTGTCTGGGAAAATAAAGAAGTAGTAGCAACCAAGTTTAAAGTGGATAGTGGGGACTCGTTGTATTGATAATCTTATATTGTATCTTTCATCTTTGAGTGGGTGGGCTTTTAATCCCTGTTTGATTGAGTATCTTAGAGCATCCTCGTTTATTTGGTCTTCAGGAATGCTTTTGGTTAGGTGTTCAATAGGGAGCGCGTAAACCGAGTGTTCGCAGCTTTTTATTTTTCCATTTAAGTAGTCTCGCATCAACTTTTCTGAAAGAGAGTAGGTTGACTCGAAAGCCTGTTGTTGAGGTTGAGTGCTTTTAAGGCGCTCAGAGAACACGATCAAGCGCCATGCGATAGAGATTGCGAAATTGTAAACGTCGTCTTGAATAGGGTTAGGCGATTTTTTTCGATAGTATTTCTTGAAAATGTTGTCCGTGAAGTATTTTTCTAGCGTAGAGAATTTAGCCTCACAGGTGTTACACATCATCCTAAAGGCGGGGGTGTCGAATACCGTTTGGTCATTGTTGAAGTAAAAGCTTTTGAATTTGCTTGCTTCTTTCAGCCAGCGCATTACGAATTTGGGGATAACATGTCCAAGTTTTTCTAGTTCGCCTGTCTGGCAAAGCAGGCACGAAGTAGGCATTCTTTCAATTTGAAAAAGGTCTTCATATGCCCGTTGATTGGTGAGGTCGTTCAAGCAAATTTTCCTTATGGCTTGTGTGATCTGAAGCTGAAGTTGGGTCAGGGAAGTTCGGGTGTCCATTCTTCTGAGGTTTAAGATATCACCTGGCAGTCACTGCCGAAATGTGCTCTGATTCTTTGGAGTTGATCGGGCAATTGCTTTGGCTGAGTTGGCTCACTGAGCTGCCAGGTGATGCATCGGAATAAACTCCAGAATTTCATCACTCGCCGACACGCCTAGGGCGATATCTACATGCCTACCTTCAACCAGTGCAATGTCGCACGCGCTTGAGACAGATGTGCTGATGTCTGCAGCCTCACTCATCAGCGTGAGCATGCACGAAACCACCGACTGCCTGACTTGGTTGATTGGAACTGACTCAAGGGTTAGCGTAACCACAGCCTGGAGCTTGGCCTGTAATGCCTCTGCTTGCTCCGGAGCTAAACCTCCAGGGAAACACATCACTCTCCCCTCGGTTAGGTCGCATAGGGATTCGGAGCTGTGATGCTGGTGGAAGTAGACGAAACGAGTAACTGGTTGATCATTCACCAGAGTTGGGTAGGTGAACATCCATGACGTCTCGGCGAGGTCGGCTGCTAAGCGAGGGCTATCCGCATGAGCCCGTGTAAACGCGGCGCGGATTTGAAGGATCAGACCTAATACCTCATCAGGACTGCCGAAGCCGTGTTCTCCAACAAGTGATTTCACAGGATCAAGCATCGCCAACGTGCCGGCGCCCGTGATGATGCCAATCTCTGTTCTGACGATCTTCTCTTCATTGTCACCACAAGGGATTCTTAGGCCCTGCTCGGTGATCTGAGTGACACGTTTGTCAGCCGCGATGATGACCTCATCGCCTAGATGCGCGACCAGAATGCAGGTCATGAATTCCCTCTCCTTGGCATGGTGGCACCAGTCGCAACTGGGCACTGGATAGCCGCAGAACACGAACGTGCGCAGGCATGATAGCTCGAAGCCATTGAAAAGCCACCACCTGGCCCCCAGTAAAGGAACGCACTCTACCTCAGGGTTAGCCAAATCAAGCAATGAAAGGAAGCTGGAAAATGATCAGAGTATTGCTGTCCCTGGATCTTAACGATGCTTCACACAAGCAACGTGATGACCTTTATGAGATTTTGAAAGGGAAAAATTGGCAGAAGACAAAGCATGTCGACACCGTATGGACGCTCACCTATTCAGATTATGATCATGGCTCGGCAGCGAATTTCAAAACGATCAGAGACTACTTGGCAAATACTTTCCATAGTGCAGCGCAAAAGCTGAAGCTAAACGAAATCTATTACGTGGCGCAACTTGGGAATGATAGCGTTATAGCTCGGCAAGTTAAAAAGGTTGATGGGGCGTACAAGGTTCTGCACGTCGAAACGTATGATGCGAAGTAACCAGTGATGTCCGGTGACGTAAGTCACCGGCTTTCCCATATCCAAAGTTCAGATCTGCACGCTAAAGCATAACGTAGGTTTTTGGAGATTAGGTAGGCGCGAGAACTTGGTACTTCAAGATTTAACGATAATTTCCTCGACACCTCGTAAAGCGCTCAACGAGCAAGCGGAGCGCGCAGACCATGGATGGTCGGAGGCGCGAGGATGGCAGCCCGTAGGGACGAGACCGGGCTTCAGCCTGGGCTCGGTTCACGCCAGCCGGCCCAGCGGGCGCGCCCGAGTCTTTCGCCTCAAATCGCTCGTTCGTGAGATTCAATCGCCGCCTCAAGGCTAGGATGCCACTCCAGAGGCAGTTCGCTGGCCACACCCATCAACCTGCGAGCAACCCGGCGCTGTTCGTCCTGTTGTGGCGAATCCTCAGCAGAGAAGTAGCGAGCTGATGCCACGCAATACCCACGACCATCAAGCGCCTGCAGGCAGACATACCGCATAGCAGCTTGATCGCTCAGACGTCGCCATGAGATGACCTTTAAAAATGACCCGGCTTTGAGGCCCGAGGTATTCATACAAGGCTCATCACGATGCTTTGGATCATCCAAGTGACTGAGCTCCTGGCGACGAGCAATGACGTAATCGATGACCGCCTCAGGATCCATCGAAAGGCCACCCCGGTCAGTCACATAGTAGTTTTCCAGTTTGTTGACGGCCTCGATGAATGCTCGCTCTCGTTTTCGCTCCCACTCGGATCGCTTATCTGGAAATAGCCAGCTGTAAATTCGATCAAATAGCGCTGTTAGTCTCACGGCCAGGACTCTGTTAGTCAGGGGCCAAAGACCCCTGGTTAGGAAAGTGGTGATAGCAGTTACTTTTTCAAGAGGGCGTTCTTGCAGGGCAGGCACTCAGGCAGCTCCGGAAAGAACTCTTTGCGTATCCTAGAGTCGCGGCCACATCCACCTATCGTGGCTTTTAAATAATATTCAGTCATTTTCTGCGTGTCGTGGGAAAAGTGTCGTTTCTTCAAGATATCTACAGGCGTGATAATGAGTGTCTTGAGGTCTTTCATGTTGTTTCTCCATTAATAGGGCAGGGTTTAGTGGCTCACAGGCGAGCCGTTCGGCACGAAATCAACAACGTTCGTGTACTTCTTCCAGCGTTGCTCATAATCATCAACCTGTTCCAGAAGGAACAGTTCGCGGGCCAGGGCCGCTTTCCACAGGCCCTCAACACGTTCGACTTCACTACGGAGATGAGCGATACGCGCTTTGAGTTCGCCGACCTGACCGTTCTTTTTGGCACTCTTCTCCTTCTGAACGGCGGCGTATTGTTCGATGTCAGCGATCAGACGCTTATAGATATCTCGATCCTTCCTGATAAGGCTCTGATCCTTACCTGCTTCGAGAGCGACGGTTCGGAGAGAAATCTTGGTGTCCTTTTTCACTCGCACCGGATTGTTGTTAGCCAGACGGAGTAGGGCGTCGAAGAGTTCTTGCAGGCCTACGCCTTTGATATTGCTATTCATAGGTATAAGTTAGTTCAGGTGGCTAAGGATGGTTTCGTAGTCCTGGATGTTGCGTTGCTCCATCCGGTATTCGAACGATTTCGGATCCAGATCCATGAGATCGATCTGGGCAAGCTCAATGACCGATTTCACATTGCTCACCTTGAGCACTGAGCTTGCGCACCCGAAACAGTTCGTGAAATTGCCATGGGCTCGTTCGTTGCAAGGTTTACTACTGGCGCATCCGCCCAGGGGAGTACGCTGGTAGGAAATCAGGCCATTCTTAGCCTTTTTCATTGTCTCCTCGGCGGTCTGCCGGTAGATAATCCTGTCAGGATCATTCGCTTTGCTCATGGTTGATACACGCTCGCCATGGCCACCATGCAGCTTTTCGGTCGAATACAGAACATCGTTGAGGTACGAGATCCACTGAGCGTCATTCGCGGCGTTTTGGAGTTCTTTATCAAGCTCAGGGCTTCGTAGCTTCATGTTGTACCCACCCGCAGAGCAGCCACGTTGATAATAAATACTCATGGACTCGGTCAGGTGGGTAAGAAGCCTTTTGAGTTCAGGAATATCCAGTACCTGGCTTTGAGCACCAAAGACGGCCATAGTCCTACGGAATTGGTGGGATGCAATTTTCCATGGTTTACCTACTTTGTATTTCGGATCCGAGCGCCAATCTGCGAGCGGGTCAATAGCTTCCAGTTCAAGGATGTCAGATTCTTCAATAATAATCGGAGTCAGGTATTTCTCTTGCCGGGTAAAATCTCTGATGATGACTGTATCGCCAGGATCGTTCTTACTGAACGGCAAGAAGCTTGGAGTCAGAAGCAGGCAGTCACCGCCATTCGTACCTGCAGGTACATAAGGCGCAATGATCGACTTAATGGCCTGAAGGCACTTAATAGGCTCGTGGATTAGCTCATTGGCAATCCAAGCCGTATCTTTTGCCGTTCCTGTAAGTTTGGTTGAAATGCCCATCAGGTACACACCTTTTGAGTTCCAGCCCTCAGCTTCCTGAATGCACTCGTCCTCAAGAAGCTTTGCTTCGTGATCTCTTACGAGCGTATAGATATGCACCAAGCATTTCGCGCTGTGTTGAGCCAGTGCGAGTTGCCGTGCCAGGCTAGGAGCTTGCCGGATGTTGTATTTTTCACAGAAATCATCAAGATTGTGATCGCTAACGGCTTGTGAAAAATCCGGTCGCTTGATTTCGTCTGCAGGCCGATGGCCGGGCTCCATCTCAAGCCTGTAAACCTTACTAGAGCCTCGGCCATATAGAGGATCCTCCGCCAATTTATGCGAAAGCGCTTTGATCATGTCGCCATGGTTGATGAAATCAAGAACGACATTGTTATAGTGATGGTAGCGGGCATGAAGAATTCGGCTTGGAATAACAGGGGTTTGTTTTTCACTGTTATACCTCTCGCTTTGTCGCTTGCGCAGAACTTGGAAAAAAAGCTTGTGCGGATTCAACTTGAGCGCATTGCAGGTCAGCTTAAGGTAGTCGGCAATCATTGTTCCGAGGCTAGACGCATTGTTGCCTGTGATACCATCTGCGAAATCCATATGTTTAGGCGAAGAAATCAGCTCTTGGATTGTGATGTTCTTTTCGTCAGCACGTTTAGTAAGGAAGTTAAGCGCGTTAAAGGCCATGTTAATCGTTGAGACCCTTAACGCCGTTCCTCGACGACTAGGCGAGAAGATATTCGTCGCCAGAATAATTTGTGAGGTTAGGATGTTGGCAGCGTTAAATTTGCCGCCTGTCCTGTAACGTTCAAAATTGAATGAAGTCGAATCTGTTGGCACAAGTCCAAGCTGCGGGAAATCCCAATACATGTCTTCCAGCAGGATTGCCAGTCCGGTACGACTGTGGCTGATAATGCAGATGCTACTCAAGTTGTCCAAATTCATTCCGACATAAGCCACACTGACAGTTGGCTTGCGCTGCTCATCATGCTGGAGAATTCCGGAACCAGGACGAATACCAACACGTTCTGCAAGGCTGTCGGTGTCGTCGACAAGGCTGTCAATGTCGTGAGAGTAGGTCTTGGTGCTGCTTGAGGTCTTGTTCATGGAATTACCTTTAATCGGACGAGTCGTTCTAGGTGTCGCTGCCAGTAGTCGGTCAAAGTGTTCTTTTCATAGACTTCGGCCCGCAGTTCCTTGAGGGTTTCGCTGAGCGATGGATTGACGGTCAGCATTTCATTTAAAAGCCCTTGGATCTGGTCTAAAGTCGGCCCATGGATCAAATTAAAGTGATCAAGGCTAGCGCTTGAGTGAATCATTTCTTTGGTTACAAATTCTAAGCTGAGCAGTTTCCAGGCGTCCTCGCGGTTCGCGTGAACCTTGTGGTGAACGCAATTCAAACAACCGACTTCGCTCTTGCAGTCCGGTGCGGCAGTGATACTCGAGCTCTCACTTTTCAGTGGCGAACCTTCACTCATGCAACCACCAACTGGCGTAGCACATGGGTGTGGGTTTCCAAAGAACTCGTTGACTACCGCATGGAATTTTCCAATCTGATCGACGGCACTTTGCTCGTTGGCCTTTAAGTAACTGGCCCTTTGCGTCTGCTCACTGTGCCCAAGCAGAATTCGAGAAGCTTCGTGGCCATGGTTTTTTGCCACATAATTGTCCTTGTAGTTTCTGAAGCTTTGATAGCTTAGGCACGGGACATCTGGGTCGATCAATCTACTAATGCGGTTGTGGAGTCGCCTAAGAATATTTGTGTCGAGAATTCTGTAGTTCGACAGGGTGTTGCCATCAAACCCTATAAAAAGATATGAGTGGTTAGACCCTTGGCACAGGTGATCCCTAAGGGTTATGTATTTACGAAAGTGCTTAATAAAGCTAGCCTTAACTCGAACAATGACTTCCTTGTTGTTGGCTCGAAACTTGATAGATCTGACCCCAATCTCTTCCGTGTTGGCGATTTCGAAGTCTGGATCCCAAGGGATTTCGCGCAGGGGTGATTCATTGATGGCTGTTGCTGCGACGAACATGGAAACAAAGCTATCGTGAGCAATCCTCGCAAGTGATGCTCGGTACTTGGCGTCCCTGGAGGAATTGGCGAGTTTGAGTCTGGATTCATATTGTTCTTTCGCACGGTAGTAGTATGTAAAATGTTTTGAGTTGGAGCGGCTTCGAAAATCTTGAAATGTTCTCAGACGGGCCTGGCTGTAGTCAAAGTAAACAGACCCAGCAGTCTTCTCGCCACCTTTAGCAAGTATTTTGTCGGTTATGAGCGGATACTGATCGTCCGGTAATATCCATGCGTAGCCATCTTTTACCTTCAGTTTGCATGGCATAACTTCATCTTTGATCAAGAAGTCCGTCAGTCCAGTGAAGAGTGGTTCACATGTCTGCAGGTGGTATTTGACCGCGTCTCGACTAGGCGGCTCTATTACCTTCTTGGCTTTGCCCTCAGGGCGTACAATCAAAGGTAGCCGTGAGAAGAGGAAACTTTCATCCGGAAACATTTTCTCACCGCATGTCCTGCATACAGTTTGCATTCGCCTGCGCGTGACGTATGCCCTGTTGTCGGTGTTTAGATGCTCACTGAACGCAAGCAATGCTTTATGGTATGATTCTGAATCATCGAGAAAATCCTCGAATCCGTTTGCTTCGCACCATTTGACCATGAGCACCCAGTCCGCAACTGCGGAGTAACCTGAGCTAAGAGCTGCCGTGGTGAGGCTCATAGTCATGATGTGACTCGCCAGGTTTTTCACTCTCGCTAGCCGTTTCGGGAGGTGAGTCCTTACATTGACCTCCCTCCTTGCTCTTGCGCCAGAACGCTCGCCAAAGCAGATAGCCCCAAAGTCAAAGGCGTGACGATGGTTGAATCGCACGAGAATCGATTCGATTGGGTTTCTTGCCAGTTCATCATGAACCTCAGTAAGAAGCTGGGCATGGTTGACCTGGACGTCCAGGCGAATTTCGCAATAAGGCCTGTAGTCCATTTTAGTTCTCCACTAGGCTCATGATGTGCTTCTGATAATCACTGTCTGCCTCATGCACCATTTCATTAACCCGCCGGTAGTCCAAATAACTCATGGTGGTTTTGCGGTTTGAGTGGTTCAGGCGCTTAGCAACGTAGTCGATCAGTTCGAGATAGCCGATTTTGCCTTGGGCGAGGAGGTGCCTGCGTTCATCTACCAAATTCATGCCGAATGAAGCCCTTAGATCGTGAAAGCTGAATGTAAAGTTGTGACCCTCTGCCGTTAGCAGAGGTGTAATTGTGTCTTTGATAAATTTTCGTACTGCTGAACCTTTCTCACGGCTCTTGTACTTGTCTTTATCGAGGTGGCTCACATAAAGTGGCTTTCCAGTTTTGCTCAGAAAAACATACTGCTCAGATTCATCTCTTTCCAATGCTTGGGCTTTGCGGCTCTGGTAGCGGTCAGATTGAAGGTAGGTGAAAAGCCGATGATGCACCCAGCCTGGAACTTGGATGCTCTGGTTCTTTCCATACTTTGTGTCTACCAGATAATCCTCACCAGCGCTGATCGGATACGTGCCAGTATCATCTGCAGAGGCCTCAATCACATCGCCGACTCGGAGTGTCAGTGCCGTTTGTATCCTCATGCCGGAAAAGAGCGCCAGGATAAACAGGAGTAGCATTTCAATGTTACTCACGAGGAGAAGTGCTTTGATCACCGCGTCTTGCTCAAATTTATGGAGGGGGCGAAGCTTTCCGCCGTCATAAATGAAATCGCTTGACTCATCATTGTTTTTGGGAAAGGTTAAGTCGGTGGTGACGACCTCTCGTGTTCTTGTGAATCCGTGTCTGTCAAGCCGTGATACATGAATTATTTTCTCTTTCCACGGCGGCTTCGCAGGTATGAAGTTTCGATACTTCATTCGCCATCGGTAGTATCGAACTACGGCACGTATCTTATTGTTGACACCGCCTGTGCGTTTCTCGCTTCGTGCAACAGCTAACTTGTAATGTGCCTTGAATCGATAGGTCGGCCTTTCGAATTCTCTGCCCCTAAAATCTAGGTGGTCAAGATCGTGGTCGAGCATTACATTCATGAACTCGGTTAGATGGGCAGCCTCAGCACCTAAGGTTTCCGTCGAGAGCTTGGGGTACTGCTTAGCCCGCGAGAAGAGATAGAGGTTGCCATCTACCCAGGGCGTTCCATCAGGTTGAAGAATGATCTTCATGCCTGGAATGTAGTCTTCGTCTTGGTACGCCACCGGGTAAACCACTGGAGGTTCTGTAGGAACAGATACCATCGCTTCTATGGGGAGTTTGTCGCTTTTGGTGAAAGGGGTGAGTCCTCTCAATTCTACAGTTGTGTACATGTTGCTCTTGCAAGTCGGACTTCAGGGTAAGAGTCAGAATCAGTGTTTCGACCCCGTTTCAGTGGGCGGGCAGAATATCGAGTGTCAAAAGTTTTGCAAGCGGTGGTTTTGTCGAATGCTCGAGGGTGAATTTTTAATTAGTTATATATTGTCATGGGTGTTTTTTTGTGTTTGGTTATATGTTTAAGTGGTTTATAGGGCGCGGCTTGGCTGGAAGGCGCGTACTTGATGGGTTTGGTTTTTTTATTTGTCGTGAATTGACGTTTCAGCGTGTTGATTGTTTATATGGCTCGAGTTTTGTGCGACTTGGCGCTCCTTTTATATATGTCAATTAACCCTGTATTGAGCCTGCAAAGAAATCCTGGTCGTTCAAGTGCTCTTTCGAAGCAGCGTGCTAGACGGGGTTTTGCATTTTTGGGTTGCTTGAAAATAATTTCCGTGAATTGACCAGGCGGCCTTTTCTGGATTTGTTTGTGATGAATTGACATGGCTTTTTATGTTGGAGAAACGAAAAAGACGGACGGTCGTGAATAGTCGGCTACTGGACAATATTTGATCAGTGTTTTAGGCCGCTCGGTGGGTTTGGCACCGCCCAAGAGTGCTCAGGGGCTACCTGGTCGAGGGTGTCGACACCTGCTGGAACTGCTCTTTAGGTAGAAGCTGTGGCCTAGGGGCTGGGAGAAGGGTTGAGGCCTCTCGTGATGGACGGGCATGTAGCTATCCCTATAAACGGTTGGACTGTTGGGCTACTTGAACCCTCAGGCTCTGGGTGTATCGATGTGTGGAGCTCAGACCCCCTGGCTCTGCACATGGATAAAACCCACTGCACGGCGCGCTGAGCGCTCACTGGTAAAAGCGAAGGCCGCAGAGGGGGGGAAATGCCATAGGAGGCTTGCGATGCGCTTCCAGAAAAGGGGAGCCCGACCTGGCCATTGTCGACGTGCATGATGACCCAGAGGTGACGGCGGAAGAGTGTTTGGGACTAGGGTTGATTGAGGCTACGTGGGCGCCTTCTGGTGTTGCGGCGCGCTGGGCTTCATGTAGCGCTCTGCACCTTGAGTACGGCATCTGCCTTGGCAGGGCCAGGTGTTAGTAAAGAGATCTTGGCGCGAGGTGTGCGGTCGCAGACATTCATTGGTCTGGCTGAGCGGCTGCCCACCTCGCGCTCGTGTCGATCAATAAGTGGACGTACATGGCACCCGTGAAGATGGAGCCGGCGATCAAATGACCGTGAGCTGGACGCACTTGGCGGAACTCAATAACTAGGTGGATGGATAAGCGAAGCGAGCGCCGAGAATCACCTGACCTTGGCCGCTGGAAGTGACCAGCCGATACGTCACTGCAGATGATGAGGTTGAATGTGTGCAGGCACCGGGCATACGTCACCCACTCGCTCTCACCAGTCCCCGTCAGTCATCACCAAGGTGTGTTGAGCGGAGGGTTGGATAGATGTGTTCGTGGGGTCTCGCGTGCTCAGGAATGGACGACCTGCGATGGGATCACCACGCCCGCTGCAATGTCCCCACCCACGGTTGTTGCTGTCCAGAGAATCACTTTGGTTTCTCTCTCATCTTGCTTAGGAAGAGAGCTGGAGCGAGGCCGGTTCTGAAGGAAGGGGGAGTGCCGCGCTGCAAGGCTTGAGGAAGGAGGGGAGGGCTCAGGCCGCCTCGCCTGCATTCCTTATGAGGAGGCTTTTTGCTGTCGGTATTGCCAGGAGCTCACGATACGTCGAAGTAGCCTTCACCTCACGCGTAGTTCTGCACCTTGACCGTGTGCAGGGTGATGTCCACCACGTCGCCATCGGCGCCGACCTGGGGCATCTCGATCCAGTCGCCGACCCGCAGCATGTCGTTGCTGGTCAGTTGCACGCTGGCGACGAACGACAGCAGGGTGTCCTTGTAGACCAGCAGGATCACCGCCGACATGGCACCCAGGCCGGACAGCAGCAACAGCGGCGAACGGTCGATCAGGGTGGCGACGATGACGATCGCGCCGAGTACGAACAGCACCATCTTCGCCAGTTGCACATAGCCCTTGATCGAGCGGGTGCGGGCGTGTTCGGTGCGCGCGTAGATGTCCAGCAGGGCGTTGAGCAGGGCGCTCAGCACCAGCATCTGGAACAGGATGGTCACCGCCAGCGCCAGGTTGCCGAGGAACAGCAGGCCGGTCTTGCCCAGGTTCGGCACCAGGTAGAGGCCGAACTGGATCACCAGCGATGGGGTCATCTGCGCCAGGCGGTGGAACACCTTGTTCTGGCGCAGGTCGTTGAGCCAGTGCATCGCCGGTTGCCGCCCGAGTAGCCGGGTGGCGTGCAGGATCAGGTAGCGCGCGACTCGTCCGAGCAGCAAGGCGACGATCAGCAGCAGCGCCAGGGCCAGCCCGGTGTGCAGCAGCGGATGTTGGTCGAGGGCGCCCCAGAGGTCCTGGGCGCCGATCCAGAGCTTTTTGATATCCATGGGGGATGAAGATTCTTCTGCAGGAAATGGCCGAGAGGGATTAGAGCATTTAAGCGGGTGAAGATGACCGTTGAAGACACGCCTGTTCACAAAAACGTCACTGTTTATCGGCGTTTTTGCAAAGAAACTCGGCCTCGGCGCCGGAAACCGTTAACCTATGCAGCTGATATTTTGCATTTCTTCGAGGTCAGCCCCCGTGTTTTCCCAATTCGCCCTGCACGAACGCCTGCTCAAAGCCGTGGCCGAGCTTAAATTTGTCGAGCCCACCCCGGTGCAGGCAGCGGCCATTCCGCTCGCGCTCGAAGGGCGTGACCTGCGGGTGACGGCGCAGACCGGCAGCGGCAAGACCGCGGCGTTCGTCCTGCCGATCCTCAATCGCCTGATCGGCCCGGCGAAGATCCGCGTCAGCATCAAGACCCTGATCCTGCTGCCAACCCGCGAGCTGGCCCAGCAGACCCTGAAGGAAGTCGAGCGTTTCTCGCAGTTCACCTTCATCAAGTCCGGCCTGATCACCGGCGGTGAAGACTTCAAGGTGCAGGCGGCGATGCTGCGCAAGGTGCCGGATATCCTGATCGGTACGCCGGGACGGATGATCGAGCAATTGAACGCCGGCAACCTGGATCTGAAGGATGTCGAGGTGCTGGTGCTCGATGAGGCCGACCGCATGCTCGACATGGGCTTTGCCGAAGACGTGCAGCGCCTGGTCGACGAGTGCCCGAATCGCCAGCAGACCATGCTGTTCTCCGCCACCACCGGCGGCTCCGGCCTGCGCGAGATGATCGCCAAGGTGCTGAACAACCCCGAGCATCTGCAGCTCAACGCCGTCAGCCAGATGAACGAGACCACTCGTCAGCAGATCATCACCGCCGACCACGACCAGCACAAGGAGCAGATCGTCAACTGGCTGCTGGCCAACGAGACCTACCAGAAGGCCATCGTGTTCACCAACACCCGGGCCATGGCCGACCGTATCTACGGGCGCCTGGTTGCCCAGGAATACAAGGCCTTCGTGCTGCACGGCGAGAAGGACCAGAAGGACCGCAAACTGGCCATCGACCGCCTCAAGCAGGGCGCGGTGAAGATCCTCGTCGCCACCGACGTTGCCGCCCGTGGCCTGGACGTGGATGGCCTGGACCTGGTGATCAACTTCGACATGCCGCGCAGCGGCGACGAGTACGTGCACCGCATCGGTCGTACCGGCCGGGCCGGCAACGACGGCCTGGCTATCTCGCTGATCTGCCATGGCGACTGGAACCTGATGTCGAGCATCGAGCGCTACCTCAAGCAGCGTTTCGAGCGTCGCGTCATCAAGGAGGTCAAGGGTACCTACGGTGGGCCGAAGAAGGTCAAGGCTTCGGGCAAGGCCGTTGGCGCGAAGAAGAAAAAGACCGATGGCAAGAGTGACAAGAAAAAGTCGCTGGCCAAGACGCCGACCAAGCGCAAGAGCGCCAACCGGCCGAAGAGCGATGCTCCGACGCTGGTCAGCCAGGACGGCCTGGCGCCGCTCAAGCGGCGCAAGCCCTCGACCGACGAGTAACTGCCGGCCGGCTGGCTGAAACTGTTGTACTCCCACCAATGCCCCGACCTGTCGGGGCATTGGCGTTTCCAGGGGTTGCCTGCGAGGGTAGTAGCATTTTGCTAAAAGATCGGCACGGGGAGTGGCGCAGGGGTTATCACGCTCTGTAGTATTTCCCGCCTACGTCAGCAGGATGATGGAGCCCTGGAAGGCTCCATATAGGGAATAGGCTCATGAATTACCTCGAACGCTCCATGTCCGCCTTGCGCTCCGTCGGCATCACTTTCCCTGACCAGAATGCCCCGGTGCTGGCGCTGCTGGACCAGGTGGCGGTGTATGACAGCACGCGTGTCACCAACATCGCCGCCACCCTGCAACAGTCCACGGTGTTCAACGCCGCGGTACGCGACAAGTTGCAAGGCATGGACATCAGCACCCGCTACGCCGACATCGCCAGCAGTTTCGACTCGATCCAGAACGATGCACGGCAGATGCTCGAGTGGATGGCCGACGGCAAGCTGCAGTTCTCCGAACGCATCCAGCTGGCCTGGCTGAACATGCGCCGTGGCTCGATCCCGGATCGTTTCGAGAAAATCCGCACCACCTATCTCGATGTGGCGAAGTCGGCCAATGAGCAGATCCAGCTGGAAACCCTGATCCTCGATTCCTACCAGGACTACCGCCTGGCAATGAAGACCGCCGAGGTCGATGCCAGTGAAGTGCAAAAGATCGCCCAGGGCAAGCTGGACGCCCGGCGCCAGGCACTGACCGAGGCCACTGCGGCCCTGGAAGGTGAGCTGGAAGCACCGGAGCGTTCCAAGCGCGAGTTGGCGCGGGACGTTGCCCTGCGTGACCTGCAGGACGAGGACAAGCGCTTCCAGATCATCACCGACATCGCCGACCAACTGAAGGCCGGCTACAACGCCGCCGAGCTGGTGTTTGCCCGCCTGAGCCAGTACCACTCGGTCAAGGAGCGGCTGTACCAGCGTGCGGTGAGTTTCTTTGCCACCAACGAGATCGTCTTCACCGGCCTGGCGGCGGGCTTTACCGCGTCCGGCGGGCTGGCCGAGGTGACCAATACCCTCAATGCGATGAATGACGGCATCAACACCAGCCTCGAAGTCCAGGCCAAGATCGGTGGCGACCAGCTCAACGCCGCGCTCAAGGCCGGCTACGGCACCACGCTGAAGGTCAGCTCGGTCAGGGCCCTGGCCGATGCCGTGGTGGAGTTCCAGGCCAGCAGCCTGGTTTTGATCCAGGAGCTGCGCAAGGAATCTTTGGCGGCGTCCGCCGAGATCGAGTCGATCACCGAAGAGAGCAAGCGCCGCTTCACCGCCCTGCTGCAGAAAGGAGTCTGAGGTGAGCAACGTTCCTCTCTCCGAAATGATGGGCGCCATGGCCGTGGTCGATGAGTTGCGCTACAGCAAGGCCGAGATCCGCAAGTATCTCGACCTGCCGTTGCAGCGCCAGCAGATTGCCGAGCGGATTCGCGAGTACTACCGGGCCCGCAATGTGGAAGTCGACGACGCCGTGGTCGACGAGGGTGTGCACAACTTTTTCATCAATCGCCTGACCTATCAGCAGCCATCGATCGGGCGGTTGTCCCGGCGCCTGGCACAGGCCTATATCGACCTGGGGCGCCGGCTGCGGCTGGTGCCCGTGGCACACCAGGAGGGCTGATGAACGCGAGCAGCATACTGGCATCGCTGAACGAGAACTCCCGGCGATACGAATACGAACTGCGCAAGTTCCAGCTTGAGCTGTCCAATGCCCACGAGCAGGAGCTGCGTCTGCAGCAGGAGATCGGCAGGATCTTCCCGCAGTTGGCCGGCCATCAGTTGTCTGGTGGCGCGACGCTATCCGTCGAGGTGCAGAGCCTGCTCGACCAGCGAACCCAGGACGAGGCCGCGTTGCGTCAGCGACTTTTGCAGACCGAGCAGGGCATTGCCGCACAGGCCCAGGCCCTCGCCAGGGTGGTCGAGGAGCTTGATGATGCGGCCGCCGCGCTTGAGCGCAAGCTGGAGCAGGACCCGCGTTACCAGCAGCAGGTTCTGCTGCACGAGCAGGCGGTGGCGCAGTGCGCCGACGCGGCGCGTTCCTACAAGGAACTGCGCGCCGAGTGCAGTCGCAAGCTGCCGGCCTTCCAGGTCGATCCGTTCTATCTCTACCTCAAGGCTCGGGGTTTCGGTACCGAAGGCTATTCCACCTGGGCCCTGTGGCGTACCCTCGACCGCTGGTTGGCCAAGCTGTGCAATTTCACCGAGAACCATGCTTCGGAGCGCACGCTGCTGGCCATGCAGGAGGCCAACGAGGCCGCCAGCTGGCAGCGTGATACCCACCGTGGCGTGCAGGAGGCCGAACTGGCCCGCCTGCAGCAGGAGATTCTGGCGACGGGCGACCTGTCGATCTTGCAGAAGAACCGCCAGCAGGCACAGCAGGACCTCGATGCGGGCAAGGCCGGGGCCAATGTCCTGCATGAACGCCTCGACCAGTTCGTCAACCGCCAGGACCAATATTTCGCCAAGGCCTCGAGCTTGCTGGCCACGCAACTGGCGGAAATGAGCAACGTCACATTGGAGCGTCTGGCCGGGCAGACAACTGGTGTCGAGGATGATCGACTGGTGCTGCATCTGCGTGATTTGCGCACCGAGCTGGACGAATTGCGCGTGCGCATACCGTTGCTGGAAATGCGCTGCCGGGATGCCACCAGCGACTACGAACGGGCCAAGCAACTGGAGCGCGACATGCAGGCGGACGATCATGTCAGCGGCCGGTACAACTATTCCGAGGACATCGACCTGCAGAAGTTGATGGCTGGTTTCATGCAGGGTGGCATCTCGATGGATCAGGTGCAGCAGCAGGTGGAGCGGCATCGCAAGGCCGCCAAGGTGGTGTCCAGCGAGACGACCACTCGCAGTTTCAGCTTCAGTTTCAGCAGTTCATCCAGTCCCAAGCGCAAGTAGGGTCTGGTCGAGGTGATCGGCAGGGGGCAGCATGGGCTGCCCCCTGCCGTTTCCGCCCGACGGTCATCGCGCTGGGGCAATTGGGCTGAACGGCCACGCTGGGCGCCTGTCACTACAGATGAGGGAGACTTTTCCTATCCAGAGTGGGAGGTTGCATCAGGATGACGACTTATAACTGGGAACTGATTGAGCGTCTGCTCCATGAGGTGCAGAACAGCGCCGGACATAATTTCGCCCCGCGGGCGTATGCCGAGCAACATGCCACGGCCCAGGCTGCGGCGGGAGAGCTACCGGATAATCTCGATGCGCTCAAGGCGCTGGCGGCCGATTACGAACGGTTGCTGCTAAAGAACGGCTTCATCGCCCCTCGGCCGGAAGAGGAAGGCGGCAATGGCGAGAACTTCGTCCTCACGCCGCGAGGCTCCAGCCTGTTGAGCCTGATCGACAGCAGCATTCCTGGCAATGACCATCCGCGGCTGGTGCTGGATGACCAGCAGGATGCGCTGGACCCGCAGGTGTTCGATGAGGTGGCGTCGAAGGCGCAGATTGCCTGAGGCTTCAACGGATTGGTTGTCCGCGAACGTGGCCTTCGGGCCACGCACTCACCACTCATGGACTCAATTGTCCTTCAGGCACTTCAACTCGCTGAAATCTCGTCGCAGATCGGCAATCCGCTTCAGCAACAACTCTCGCTGGGTCGGGCTGCTTTCGGCCACCAGGTCGACGATCAGGCTGCGCGTTTCCCGTTCGGTCCGCTGGTAGGCCTGGCGATACTCGGCTGTCCACAGGCTGTCCTGATGCTGCAGTAGCTGGGCGATTCGCTGCTCGAACCCGGTGCTGTGACGCGCCGCTACCGCCTCGCTCAGTTGCGTCTGCCAATAGGCCCGGTTGGCGATCCACAGGCGGTTCTGCTCGCCGAGGGCGGTCGACCAGGCGATGACCCGTTGCTGTTGGCCAAGGCTCAACGGGCCGATCCAGGCCTTCAGGCGCTTGCTCATGCGTTCGCCGCGGTCGCGGATCTGTTCAGTCAGCGGTGGCGCGACATACTCGGTCTGGCGTTCGCGCTGCTCCTTGGCGAAGGCCTCGTCCATCTCCGCGACTTGCCGATCATCCAGCCCCTTGAGCAATTCGCTGACCGACGGGGTGATTTCCCGGGCAACCTGGGCGACTGCCGCCCTGGCTTCGGCAGTGCGCGCCTGCAGTTGGCTGTCGTTGACCTGGCCGTTCTCGACCATGCCCTGCACGCGGTCCAGCCACTGCAGGTAGTCGGGCAACTGCGTGGTGCAGTGCCATTGCAGGTGTTCCTTGAGACGTTCGTTGAGCCAGCCCTTTTGCTCGCGATGCATGTCGATGTAGTCGCCGAGAGTCCAGGGGATGATCACATCAAGATTGCGATAGGCCAGGCCGATGCGGGTGCAGGCGGCCAGTGCCAGGCTCAGGATCAGGCAACAGAACAATACGGCGCGGCGGCACGGCATGAGCGAATCCTTGCTGGAGGGGCGTTATCCCCATAGAACACCGGATGGCCTGGCGGTTCAATGCAAAGATGCCGGCCGTGGCCGGCATGGCTGAAACAAGCGCGGGCAGATTCGGGTAGAATGGCCGCCACGCAATGAGGGTATCGGAAATGGCTTTAGTCGGGCGCTACAACAGCTTGCAAGTGGTCAAGCACACTCACTTCGGTTTGTACCTGGATGGTGCGCAGGATGGCGAGATTCTTCTGCCCAATCGCTACATTCCCAAGGATGTCCCGAGCGAGGATGAGGACTGGCTGAACGTCTTCATCTATCTGGACAGCGACGACAAGCTGATCGCCACCACCGAGACCCCGAAAGTCCAGGTTGGCGAGTTCGCCAGTCTCAAGGTCAAGGAGGTCAACAGCATCGGCGTGTTCCTCGATTGGGGCCTGTCCAAGGACCTGCTGCTGCCGTATTCCGAGGAAAAGCGCCAGTTGAACGCCGGCGACTACTGCGTGGTGCATGTCTATCTCGACAAGCACACCCGTCGCATCACCGCCACCGCGCGCCTGGATCGTTACCTGGACAAGACCCCGGTCAATTACAAGGTCGGCCAGGAAGTCGACCTGCTGGTGGTCGAAACCACCGACATGGGCTACAAGGCGATCATCAACAACAAGCACTGGGGCCTGATCCACAAGAACGAGGTGTTCAAGTTCCTGCGGTCCGGCAAGCGCGAAAAGGGCTACATCAAGCAGATCCGTGCCGACGGCAAGATCAGCCTGAGCCTGCAGCCGGTCGGTGAGGAAGCTGCCGGTAGCCTGAACTCGAAGATTCTCGCCAAGCTGCGCGACAACAATGGGGTGCTGCCGGTCAGCGACAAGAGCGACCCGGCGCTGATCAGCGACCTGTTCGGGGTCAGCAAGGGCAACTTCAAGAAGGCCATCGGTGCGCTCTACAAGCAGGGCCAGATCGTCATTCACGCCGATCGCATCGAACTGAGCTGAACGCCCATCGTCAAGGTTCCGTCATCTTCGTCGGGGCCTTGACGTTACTGCGTAATACCACGGGCTCCACGCCGATAGACCCGCGTTCATTCTATTTCGGCAAGTTTTCCTGAACTCAGCTATGTTTTCGTTACTACGCCTGAACGCTTCGGAGGCGGTGACGGGGGACTGTCGGTTTTTCAAGCAATCTGCGGCGCCGGCGTCCAGGCGACGGATGGTCTCAGTGATTGCCTGGAAATACCGATAGCCTTGGAATAGCGAGGCAAAAAGGGATTCTTGCAGTCATGTTCAATTCTCATCTGAAGAAGATACTTGAGAGCAAAGAAGAAGAGCTTTTCGAGCTGAAGCAGTTGTTCCATGGCATGACGGCGGAAATGGTCTCGCTGGTGCTCGATCCGCAGTTTCGCATCATGGGCTTCAACCAGCGTTTTCTCGACCTGCTGGGCTACAAGGCCGAGCAGATGAAGGATCGCCCGTTGGATAACTTCGTTCCGGCCTACGTCAAGAACCTGCCTTGCTTCCACAATCTGCAGGCCGCGGTGGCCAAGGGCGTATCGGTCAGCGACAACTATCGGTTCCTGCGGGCCGATGGCACCCTGGCCTGGCTGCACGGCAGTTGGCAGCCGGTGAAAAACGAGAAGGGTGATCTGCTGCATATCCAGTGTTTCGCCCGCGATGTCACTCATACGGTCGAAACCATGAAGGAGAACGAGGCCTTCATCCAGGCGTTGCTGCGTTCGACGGCAGTGATCGAGTTCAGCCTCGGTGGTGAGGTCATTACCGCCAACGACCAGTTCCTGCGGGCCATGGGCTATTCGCTGGCACAGATCGTCGGCAAGCATCACCGCATGTTCTGTTCGAGCGAAGAAGCGAATTCCAGCGGGTACCAGGCCTTCTGGGCGCGGCTCAACCGCGGTGAGTATGTCGCCGACCGCTTCATGCGTCTCGACAGCCAGGGGCATGAGGTCTGGCTGGAAGCCACCTATAACCCGGTGCATGACGCCCAGGGCCAGTTGTACAAGGTGGTCAAGTTCGCCAACGTGGTGACCGACCAGGTGGTCCGGGAGAAGGAGGTCGGTGAGGCGGCGGTCATCGCCTATGGCATTTCGCAGCAGACCGACACGTCGGCGCAGCGCGGTGCCACGGTGGTCAAGGACACGGTGGCGACCATGCAGGAAATTTCCGAGGAGATGCAGTCGGCCTCGGAGGGCATCGAGGCGTTGGGCAAGCAGTCGATGTTGATCACCTCGATGGTCCAGACCATCGGCAGCATCGCGGCGCAGACCAACCTGCTGGCGCTCAACGCCGCGATCGAGGCGGCCCGGGCCGGTGAACAGGGGCGCGGATTCGCGGTGGTGGCCGACGAGGTCAGGCAACTGGCCGGCCGCACCAGCGCCGCCACCGAGGAAATTGTCACGGTAGTCCAGCAGAACCAGAAGCTGGTGGATGAGGCGGTACGGGATATGTCCACCAGTCGCGTCAAGGCGGAGCAGGGCCTGTCCCTGGCCAATCAGGCCGGGGAGGTGATTGTCGAGATCCAGGACGGTGCCAAACAGGTGGTGGGCGCGGTAGGTCGGTTTGCCAACCAGCTGAAATGAGCATCGAGCCCAGGCAAATAGCGGCCTGATCGACGTCCACGCGTCGGTTTGTAGCTTTTTGCCATGATTTAGCGCAACGAACGCCATGCAAAGGAAGCATTACCCAGCACTTGGAGCTATGATCTGTTCGAGGCGACCAAGAACCATGTCGCTCGCATTACCCTGAAGGGGGCTTTATGAAAGACAAACTGCAAACTTGGCTCCACGACCTCGGTGTCGCCCTCGGCCTGATCGAGCCTCCGCTGCAACCGGTGCCCATCCGCACCGACGACGACCGCCGTCGCCGGCAACAGCAGTCACGCCGCTAAGCGCTTTTTGGTGGTGTCGTCACCCGGACTGGGTGCGGTAATTTTCCGACGCGTTCAATTCGAGCTCTTCTCCATGAGAAGAGCTCTATTGTGTCGTGTGTCATCTCAGGCTACACGGGTTCTTGCGTAGATAAAGCGGCTCAGGTCGTCGAGGGTGTTGATTCCACGCAGGTCCCGCTTGACGTCCAGTTGCAGGTGGAACCGGGATGCCAAGTCCTTGAACAGGACGGCAATATCGAGGGAGTAGCTGTTTTCTTCAGCCAGGGCGGGGTCTTGCAGCCATTTCAGCGACAGTTGCTGTTCAATGGAATGGCAGATCTGTTGATGGATTTCGAGCCTGTTCATGATTGCCTCACAGGAAAGGATAGTGGTCGTGGATCCCCTTCCCAGGGCATTGCGATAGCTGTCATGAGCATGACACCAGCGATCCTTGTACCTTGGGACTAATCCCAAAGGCAGTCGCTAAGTGCCAGTACAGCATAGGTTGGCCCGAATGCATTCCACCATTGGTCGGAGACTTGCAAGGGGGGCGGCGAGAGGCAAAAAAAACGGGTGCGACAACCGACGTCGCACCCGCTGAAGTAAACGCAGTATCAGATGGCGCTGGCCACGGTCGCCGGGCGACGGGACATCAGGCTGATGACGATGAAGCTGACCAGGCCGACGGCGAGGCTGTAGTAGATCGGCGTGTTGGCATCCAGACCGTCCTTGAACATGAACACCAGCGCGGTGATGAAGCCCAGGGCCATGCTGCCGATGGCGCCGGCCGTGGTGGCGCGTTTCCAGTAGATGGCGCCGATCAGCGGGATCAGCATGCCGCCCACCAGCAGGTTGTAGGCCAGGGTCAGGGCGCTGATCACGTCGCTCACCACCAGGGCGATACCCAGTACCACGATACCGGTCAGGCAGGTGAACAGGCGGTTGAGCGCCAGGCTCGACTGCTTGCCGCCACGCAGCTTGGGCAGCAGATCTTCGGTCAGCACCGTGGAGGCGGCCAGCAGGCCGGCGCTGGCGGTGGACATCATGGCGGCCAGGGCCGCGGCAATCACCAGGCCGCGAATGCCGTCTGGCAGCGACAGTTTGACGATGGCGGCGAAGGCGTTATTGACGTTGTCCAGGTCCGGGATCAGCACGTGGGCAGCCATGCCGATCAGGGCGCAGGCCAGGCCGTAGGCGATGCAATAGATCCCGGCGACGCTGCCGGCGTACTTCGCGACCTTCTCGTCCTTGGCGGTGAACACCCGTTGCCAGATGTCCTGGCCGATCAGGATGCCGAAGAAGTAGATCATGAAGTAGGTGATGATGGTGTCCCAGCCGATGGTGGTGAAGTTGAAGCTTGCCGCCGGCAGCTTGCTCACCAGCTCATCCCAGCCGCCGACGCGGTACAGGCAGATCGGCAGCAGGATGAACATCAGGCCGACGGTCTTGATGATGAACTGGACGATGTCGGTCAGGGTCAGCGACCACATGCCGCCGATGGTCGAGTAGACCACCACTACGCCACCGCCGAGCAGTACCGAGACCCAGAACGGCAGGCCGAACAGCACTTGCAGCACGGTGCCGATGGCGAGGATCGAGGTCACTCCGATCATCAGCGCGTAGGCGAGCATGATCACCGCGCTGGCCTGACGGGCCATCGGGTTGTAGCGCTTTTCCAGCACCTGGGTGACGGTGAAAATCTTCAGCTTGAGCAGCGGTTTGGCGAGGAACAGGTTCAGCGCAATGATGCCCAGGCCCAGTGCCGCGCAGAGCCAGAAACCGGAAATGCCGTGGACATAGCCCAGGCGCACGGTACCGACGGTGGAGGCGCCGCCCAGCACCGTGGCAGCCATGGTACCCATGTACAGGGTCGGGCCGAGGTTGCGGCCGGCCACCAGGTAGTCTTCGTGGGTTTTGGCCTTGCGCATGCCGTAGTAGCCGAGCAGGAGCATGCCAGCGCAATAGATGAGTACAACCAATAAATCCAGGGCCATGACGGCGTGTCTCCGATTGTAGTTTTTATGATGGAACAGTGATGGGCCAACTGTTGTGCAACTGGCGTGCTGGCGATCGCTAACGGTCAGAGGATCTCTTCGTCGACTGACACACCGCTATCGCCAGCAAGCCGACTCCTACACAGGTCAGGCCGTCTGCTGTGCGGTCGGCTTTTTCGCCGGGCTCGCCCCTTTGCTGCGTGGATCATTCGGCCCATAGACCTCGGGCGATTCCGGGAACAGGCTCAGCAACGCCAGATACATCAGGGCTGACAGCCCCAGGGTGATCGGCAGGCTGATGTCGATCCCGTCGGCCAGGTTGCCCAGCGGGCCGACGAACTGCCCCGGCAGGTTGACAAAGCACAGGCCGACCAGCGCGCTGGGGATCCAGGCACCCAGGCCGCGCCAGTTCCAGCCGTGGTTGAACCAGTAGCGGCCACCGGTTTCGCCACGGGTGAAAACTTGCAGGTCATCCGGGCAGTAGTAGCCGCGACGCACCAGCAGGCCGATCAGCATGATCACCATCCAAGGGGTGGTGCAGGTGATGATCAGCACGGCGAAGGTCGACACGCTCTGCACCAGGTTCGCCGCGAAGCGTCCGATGAAGATGAAGGCGATCGACATGAGCCCGATCAGCAGGGTCGCCTTGACCCTCGACAGCAGCTTCGGGAACACGCTGGACATGTCCAGGCCGGTGCCATACAGCGAGGTGGTGCCGGTGGACATGCCGCCAATCACCGCGATCAGGCACACCGGCAGGAAGAACCAGCTCGGCGATACGGCCAGCAGGCCGCCGACATAGTTGTTCGCCGCGATGTAGTCCGGTGCCTTGATCGCGACGATGGTCGCGGTGGCAAGGCCGAACAGGAACGGGATCAGCGTGGCGAGCTGCGCCGCGACCACCGCCAGCAGGATCTGCACCTTCGGGGTTTCCCGCGGGATGTAGCGCGACCAGTCGCCGAGGAACGCACCGAAGGAGATCGGGTTGCTCATCGCCACCAGTGCCGAACCGATGAACGCCGCCCAGAACCCGGCCTGGCCCAGGGCCACGGTGCCGGCGAAATGGCTGTCGAACGCGGGTGCGAAGGCGAAAATGCCCAGCAGGAACAGCAGGCTGGCGGCCCATACGGCGATCCGGTTGACCCACAGCATGAAGCGAAAGCCATAGATGCACACCGTCAGCACCAGTACCGCGAACAGGCCGTAGGCCAGGCCCAGGGTCAAGTCGGTTTCCGGTACGTCGACCAGTCGCTTGGCCCCACCGATCAGCGCATCGCCCGAGCTCCATACCGAGAGCGAGAAGAATGCAATGGCGGTCAACAACGACAGGAACGAGCCGACGATCCGCCCGTGGACACCGAAGTGCGCACCTGAGGACACTGCGTTGTTGGTGCCGTTGATCGGCCCGAACAGGCCCATGGGCGCCAGGATCAGCGCACCGACCACCACGCCCAGGACAATTGCCCAGACTCCGGCCTGGAAGGACAGGCCGAACAGCACCGGGAAGCTGCCGAGCACGGCGGTGGCAAAGGTATTGGCGCCGCCGAAGATCAGGCGAAACAGGTCACCGGGCTGGGCGTCGCGTTCGTTGTCCGGGATCTGTTCGACCCCGTTTGTTTCAATGCTGCTAAGGCTTTTGTCGTTGTTGTTGTTATTCATGATCGCTCCGATCACTGCGGCGCCCCCGTCTTCTGCGGGGGCTGCCGATGTTGGCTAAGGGGAGGGCAGTCCTTGGGGTGTTGCTGACAAATGTTCATGGCAGGCCAGCCAGTGGCCCTGTTCTTGTTGTTTGCGAAACACGATGGTTTCGCGTTCCTGGCTAAAGAGTTGCTCCCCTTGCAGACGCAGCGTGGTGGCTACGTCGTGGATGAAAATCGCCACGTCGCCCTGCAGGCTGACGAAGGCGTTGCTTGAGGTGCACGAGAGCACTTCGAAGCCATCCTTGGCACGCCACTCATCCCACAACGCCTGGTAGGCGTCGCGCGACAGCAGCGGCTGTTCGAGCGTGTAGAAGACGAAACTGGCATCGGCGCTGAAGGCGCCGAAGTAGGCTTCGCGATCGTTGGCGGCAAAGGCGGCCACCAGTTCGGCGGCGGCCTGGAGAACCTGTTCACGGTCGTTCATGGTAACGCCTCAGCGGTGGGCTACGCCTGGGAGTACACAGAGCATTTCGTACAGCAGGTTGGCACCCAGCAGCGAGGTGTTGCCGGTGGTGTCGTAGGGGGGCGAGACTTCCACCAGGTCGCAACCGACCAGGTCGAGGCCTTGGCATCCACGGACGATTTCCAGGGCCTGGATCGTGGTCAGGCCGCCGATTTCCGGCGTACCGGTGCCCGGTGCCCAGGCCGGGTCGATGCCATCGATGTCGAAGCTCAGGTAGACCGGGCCATTGCCGACCTTTTCCCGGACTTCAGCCATCAGCGGCTCCAGAGACTTGTGCCAGCACTCTTCGGCCTGGACCACTCGGAAGCCCTGCTTGCGGCTCCAGTTGAAGTCTTCGGCGGTGTAGCCCTGGGCACGCAGGCCGATCTGCACCACGCGGTCGCAGTCCAGCAGGCCTTCTTCGACGGCGCGGCGGAAGGTGGTGCCGTGGGCGATTTTCTCGCCGAACATGTGATCGTTGACATCGGCGTGGGCGTCGATGTGCACCAGGCCGACCTTGCCGTGCTTCTTGTGGATGGCACGCAGGATCGGCAGGGTGATGGTGTGGTCGCCGCCCAAGGTCAGCGGGATGACGTTGTGTTCGAGGATCGCGTCGTAGGACTCCTCGATGATACGCACGGCTTCGAGCAGGTTGAAGGTGTTGATCGCCACGTCACCGATATCGGCAACCGACAGTGAGTCGAACGGCGCGGCGCCGGTGGCCATGTTGTACGGACGGATCATCACCGATTCGGCACGGATTTCCCGTGGGCCGAAGCGTGTCCCGGAGCGCAGCGAGGTGCCGATGTCCAGCGGTACACCGACGAATGCGGCATCGAGGCCGGCGGGCGACTGCAGGTGGGGGAGGCGCATCATGGTGGCGATGCCGCCGAAACGCGGCATTTCGTTACCGCCCAGTGGTTGGTGAAGAATCTTGTCCACGGGTAAGCCTCATCATTTGTTCTGGTTATCAGGGGACCGATTCTGCGAAAGACGCCGGACGGGAAAAATCGCTGCCGGCAAATACTTAGTTCAGATTTTTCTAAACTAATGGGGCTCCGGGCATTAGACTGCCCGTGCGCTGAAGGTCGCCTCTGTGGTGTGTAGCTGACGGTTTGGTGTCCAGTTGGGTTGTGTGGTGAGCGGGCTTGCCCGCGCTGGAGCGCAATCGCGGTGCACCAGTAGTATCTGGATCGCCGGCTTTACGGCTGCTTTGCAGCCGAGCGCGTGCAAGCCCACTCGCCACAATGCTGCGCACAGCCAAGGGACGGCGGACTCTCATTCTTATGCCAGCGGAGTACCCATGGCCAACGCTTTACCCGACCTGAAACTATTGCGCATCTTCGTCAGCGTGGTGCGTCACCAGGGTTTCGCCAACGCCCAGCAGGAGTTGAACCTGTCGACGTCGGCCATCAGCACCTACATGAGCCAGCTTGAGTCGAGCCTGGGATTGGTGTTGTGCCACCGTGGCCGTGGCGGTTTCAGCCTGACCAGCAAGGGCGAGCTTTTCCACCAGGAAACCCTGCGCCTGCTGGGCGAACTCGAAGGCTTCGAGCAGTACGCCGCCGCCCTCAAGGGTGAATTGCGCGGCACGCTGAACCTTGGCGTGATCGACTCCACCGTCAGCGAGCCGGCCTTGCCCCTGGCTGAGGTCATCGGTGCCTATAGCCAGGAGCATCCCGGGGTACACCTGCACCTGTCGGTACTGAGTCCCTACGAATTGCAACTGGGTGTCCAGGACAATCGCCTGGACCTGGCCATTGGTGCCTTTTCCACGCGCATGAGTGGGCTGGTCTACCAGCCGTTGTACCGCGAGCAGCACTGGCTGTACTGCAGTAATCGTCATCCGCTGTACAACGAGCGGCGGATTCCCGAGCAGGTCATCACCCAGCAGCGCATGGTCGGCCGTGGCTACTGGAGCCAGGCGGAACTGGCCCGGCACGGCTTCAAGCACAGTGCGGCGACCGTGGAGAGTATGGAGGCACAGTTGATTCTGGTGCTGTCCGGTGCCTACATCGGCTATCTGCCGGAGCACTACGCCCAGCCCTGGGCGGACAAGGGCGACCTGCGCGTGCTGCTGCCGGCGACCTTTGGCTACCAGGCCCCCTTTTCGATGATCCTGCGTCGTGGCCGTAGCCGCGAACCGTTGATCCAGACCTTTCGCGACCTGCTCAAAGCGCAGCTCAACCAGCCCTGACCGGAACCACCTTTATGTCCAGAGCCTGCTGCGAACGCTGCCTGCGTCCCCAGACCCACTGCCTTTGCACTCTGATCCCTCGACTCGATAGCCGCACTCGCGTGCTGGTGCTGCAGCATCCGAGCGAGGTCGGTCATGCCTTGAACACCGCTCGGCTGGCGACCCTCGGCCTGACCAATGCCGAATTGCGGGTGGGAGAGGTATTCGATGACCTGCCGACACTGCTCAACCAGCCCGGCTACCAGGCGCGGCTGCTATTCCCGGCGGATGATGCGCAAATGCTGCAGCCCTGCCGGGCGATGGCGGATGAGCAGCCGATGTTGCTGGTAGTCCCCGATGGCACTTGGCGCAAGGCGCGCAAGCTGCTGTACCTCAACCCGCTGCTGGCCAGTTTGCCGAGGGTGACTTTGGAACCGGGTGCGGTTTCGCGCTATCGCCTGCGCAAGGCGCCTGGGCCGGGTGCCTTGTCGACGGTGGAGGCGATTGCCCATGCCCTGGAAATTCTGGAGCAGCCGGCTTCGTTCGAAGCCTTGCTCAGGCCGTTCGAAGCATTGATCGAGGGGCAGATCCAGGCGATGGGCAGCGATACCTACCAGCGCAATCACGGTGATTGAGCTTCATGGGGATCAGCGCCGCGGCGCCAGGGTCTTTTGCCGCAGGATGTAGAGGGTGACCAGCACCGCGCTGGTCAGCATGAACAGGCGCGCCCAGAACAGCGGTACCAGGTAGCAGGAAAAACCGATGCTCAACCACATCAGGCCGATGGCGTAGACCTTGCCCTTGAGCGGGATGCCATTGCCTTCCAGATAATCGCGAATCCACGGACCCAGGCGCGGGTGCTCCACCAGCCAGTGGTAGAACCGTGGTGAGCTGCGGGCAAAACAGGCGGCAGCCAGGAGCAGGAACGGCGTGGTCGGCAGGACCGGCAGGAAGATTCCCATTACTCCCAGCGCCACGCTCAGCCAACCGATGGCCAACAGTGCGTAGCGCAGGAGCGGCGAGCGATTGCCCGTTGGGCGCATCGCCACAGGCCGAGACTCAGTGGTGACGAGGCTTGAGGATCGCCGGCTTCTCGTCGGGCGCATTGCAAAGCAGGTACAGGGCGGTCAGCGCTTCCGGGATCTGCACGATCATGTCGTCCATCAGGTTGGCGTCGGCGGCGATGTCGGAGAACTCCGGCTGCTCGTCGAACAGCCCCGAACCGACCATGATCGGCAGGAGCATTTCGCTGACTTCTTCCTCGGCGGTTTCGAACCAGGCTTCCTCGCGCAGGAACACCCCCTCCATGAAGCCGATGCACCAGCCGCGCAGTTCGGAGTCGTCCGGATCATCGCCCAGGTCGAGATCACACGGCAGCTCGAACTCCTCGTCGGAGGCCAACTGACGGGAAATGTGCGCCTTGAGCTGGATCAGCGTGGCTTCGATCTCTTCGCGCTGGGCGGCGTCCTTGTAGTGTGGCTCTTCGGCGAACAGGGCGTCGATCCATTCCCGATCGGGAACCACGTCGGAGCAGATCGACAGCGCAGTCAGGTAGCCGTGGGCGGCCACATAGTCCAGCGCTTCTTCGTGCAGCTCGTCGGCGTCGAGGAAGGCTTGCAGGCGGGTGAGTTGCTCAGCGAAGGACATGAGGGGGCTACCTTGGGAATAAACGATGCTGAATTCTAGGCGTTCTTGAGCTCGCAGGCCAGCAAACCGTCCCTTGTGGTGAGCAGGCTTGCCCGCGCCCGGCGGCAAGGCCGTCGTAAATCGTACCAGCCCCATTTACCTGGAGCGGCGTATTCCCGGCTTTCCGGGACGGTTAACCGACCGACATCGCCCTTAGCCGTCCGACGCTCGGGTATACTGCCGCGTTTTGTAATACCCCAATGCTGGTCGTAACGGCTGGAGAAATGCCCGCTTACGGTTTTTTCCGTCAAGACAGCGGCTTTTCGACCAGCCTTTGCAGGGGGATTTCGGTGATTTTTGGAGTGGCTATGCTCGAACAGGCTCAACGCGTCCTCAAGGACATCTTCGGTTACGACAGCTTTCGCGGTCGCCAGGGTGCCATTATTGAGCGCGTGGCCAGCGGCGGCGATGCCCTGGTGCTGATGCCGACCGGCGGCGGCAAGTCGCTGTGCTATCAGGTTCCGGCCTTGCTGCGCGATGGCCTGGCGGTGGTGGTATCGCCGTTGATCGCGCTGATGGACGACCAGGTCGCGACGCTGGAGGAACTCGGTGTCGCGGCGGCGGCGCTGAACTCGACGCTGAGCGCTGAGCAGCAGCGCGAACTGGCCGCGCGGATTCGTCGCGGTGAAGTGAAAATGCTCTACCTGGCGCCCGAACGCCTGGTCCAGCCGCGCATGCTGTCGTTCCTGCAGAATCTCGATATCGCCCTGTTCGCCATCGACGAGGCCCACTGCGTTTCGCAATGGGGCCACGACTTCCGCCCGGAATACCTGCAACTCGGCCAGTTGGCCGAGATGTTCCCGAATGTCCCGCGCATCGCCCTGACCGCTACTGCCGACAAGCGTACCCGCGAAGAGATCGTCAACCGACTGCACCTGGAAAACGCCGAGCGTTTCCTTTCCAGCTTCGACCGGCCGAACATCTTCTATCGCATCGTACCGAAAGAGCAGCCGCGCAAGCAGTTGCTGGCGTTCCTTTCGCAACGGCGTGCCGACTCCGGAATCGTCTACTGCCTGTCGCGCAAGAAGGTCGACGAAGTTGCCGCGCTGCTCTGCGAGCAGGGTTTCCCGGCCTTGTCGTATCACGCCGGGCTGCCCTCCGAAACCCGGGCGGACAACCAGAAGCGCTTCCTCAACGAGGAAGGCCTGATCATGGTCGCGACCATTGCGTTTGGCATGGGCATCGACAAGTCCAACGTGCGTTACGTTGCTCACCTCGATCTGCCCAAGTCCCTGGAGGCCTACTACCAGGAGACCGGTCGTGCCGGCCGTGATGGCTTGCCGGCTGATGCCTGGATGGCCTACGGCCTGCAGGACGTGGTGATGCTCAAGCAGATGTTGCAGAACTCCGAGGGCGACGAACGCCACAAGCGCCTGGAGCATCACAAGCTCGACGCCATGCTGGCGCTGTGCGAGGAAACCCGCTGCCGCCGCCAGACACTGCTGGCCTATTTCGATGAAGACATGCCGCAACCCTGCGGCCATTGCGACAACTGCGTCGATGGCGTGCAGACCTGGGACGCCACCGAGCCGGCTCGCCAGGCGCTGTCGGCAATCTACCGCACCGGCCAGCGCTATGGCGTCGGTCATCTGGTGGATGTGCTGCTGGGCAAGGAGAACGACAAGGTTCGTAGCTTCGGCCATCAGCACCTGGCGGTGTTCGGCGTGGGCAAGGCGCTCAGCGAGGGCGAGTGGCGCTCGCTGTTCCGCCAATTGGTGGCACGCGGCCTGGCCGATATCGACATCGAGGGCTACGGCGGCCTGCGCCTGAGTGACACTTGCCGGCCGCTGCTGCGTGGCGAAGTCAACCTGGAACTGCGCCGTGACCTCAAGCCGCAGGTCGCCGCCAAGAGCGTCTCCGCCAGCCCGGCCAGTCAACTGGTGCGCGGCGAGGAGCGCGAGCAGTGGGAAGCCTTGCGTGCGCTGCGGCGCAAGCTGGCCCAGGAACATGCTGTGCCGCCCTATGTCATCTTTCCCGACTCGACGCTGCTGGAGATGCTCCGCAGTCAACCCACGACCATGGCCGAGATGGCCAGGGTCAGTGGCGTCGGTGCACGCAAGCTGGAGCGTTATGGCGAGGCGTTCCTCGAGGTACTGGCAGGAGAGGCCGAGACGCCCAAGGCGGTCGCTGATATCCGCCACGAACTGATCAGCCTGGCGCGTGCCGGCATGACTCCGCTGCAGATCGCCGGCCAGTTGCAATGTTCGGAAAAGAACGTCTACACGCTGCTGGCCGAGGCCATTGGTCGCCAGGAGCTGTCGCTGGAGCAGGCCCTGGATCTGCCCGAGGATCTGATGGGGGAAATCCAGGACACCTTCCTCGATGGCGAGGGGGAGCTGCCCGCCGTGAGCGAGATCGCCGAACTGTTCGCCGGACGTGTGCCCGAAGGCGTCCTGTATTGTGTGCGGGCCGCCCTGCAAGCCGAATTCGAACTATGAGGAGAGGGAAATGGACGCTTCCCCGGCCTATCTCTGTTTTATTTGCGACAAGTCATGTTTGCACACAGCTCAAGTCTTGCCTCCAGCCGGGCTCCATGCTTAGCTGACTAATAATTAGTTTTGTCTATTTTAAGTCTGACCATGAGTTTTTTATGTCGTTAACCGATGAACACCGTTTTGGCATGCAACTGGCGCAAATGTCCCGCGGCTGGCGTGCCGAACTGGACCGCCGGCTGGCCGGCCTGGGCTTGTCCCAGGCCCGTTGGCTGGTGCTGCTGCACCTCGCGCGTTTTTCCGAGGCACCGACCCAGCGTGAGCTGGCGCAGAGCGTCGGAGTGGAAGGGCCAACCCTGGCGCGCCTGCTCGACAGCCTGGAAACCCAGGGGCTGGTGCAGCGTCACTCTGTCGTCGAGGACCGCCGGGCCAAGAAGATCGTGCTCTGTCCGTCGGCGCGGCCGTTGATCGATCAGATCGAAACCATTGCCACCGCGTTGCGCCATGAACTGTTCGAGGGCGTCGACGAGGAGGAACTGCGCATCAGCATGCGGGTTCACAGCCGGATATTGGCGAATCTGGAAAAATCCTGAGGCATTCCCGTACTGCCGGATTTGGAGAATCCCTGGCCGGCAGACTATAAGATTTACTGGTTCTGTGTATTGTGTTGGCATTTTCGCCCCGATCGCTGCGGGGTGATGCCGGGCCTTTAAGGGATACTCATGCTCGAGAGTTTGCAGTCCGCGTCGTGGTGTTCCACGGAAAAGTCCCAGGTGATCAGGAACCGTCGGCGCTGGATGGCCCTGGCGGTTCTGCCATTGCTGCATCCGGCGCTGGCTTCGGCCATGGGGCTGGGGGACATTACCCTGCATTCGGCGCTCAGCCAGCCGCTCAATGCGCAGATCGCCCTGGTCGATCCGGGCGATGTGAGCGAAGACCAGTTGTCGATCAGCCTGGCAACGGCTGAAGAGTTCACCCAGGCTGGCGTCGAACGGCCGTTCTTTCTCAATGACCTGCGTTTCACGCCGGTCCTGCAAGGCAATCGCAGCTTCATCCGGGTGCAGTCGAGCAAGCCGGTCAGCGAGCCTTTCCTGAATTTCCTGGTCCAGGTCAACCAGCCCAATGGTCGTCTGCTGCGCGAATACACCGTGCTGCTCGATCCGCCGGGAAGCGGCACCTATACCCCGCCAACGAGCAATGTCGTGCCGGAACAGCCGGCACCCGCTGTCGCCAGTGCGCCACCACCGGCGACCCAGGGCAAGCGCTACACCGTGGCCCAGGGCGACAGCCTCTGGAGTATCGCCAAGCGGCTGAACGAGGCGGGCAGCAAGGCCAGTGTCAACGAATTGTCCCAGGGGATCCGCGCCCTGAACCCTGGCAGCGATCGTCTGAGTGTTGGCCAGAGCCTATTGCTGCCGGATGTGGCCGTGGTGCCGGGCAGCACGGCGGCGGCTCCTGTGGCTGCGCCGAGCGAAGCAACGCAGAATGCCGAGCAGTTGGCGGCGGCGACCCTGGAAAACCAGCAATTGCAAAAGACCGTCGAGGAGCAGCAGGCTCGCCTGAAGAGCCAGGATGAGCAGATTGCTGTCGACCAGAAACAGCTGGGCGAACTGCAAGCGCAGTTGGCGCAGCTCAGGGCCAAGGCCGCGGCCCCCGTCGTTGCCCCTGTCCCGGTGAGCCCTCCGGCGGTTCCGGCACCGGTTGTTGCCGAGCAATCTGCCTGGCCGAACCTGCTGTTGCTGGCTGCGCTGGCGCTGTTGTTCCTGCTGCTGGCCGTAGCCCTGGTAATCCGCCGTCGACGTGGCGCGACTGCGGTGGCAGTCGAACCTGGGCCCGGCCCGCTGCTACAGGACCCGCCCATGGTCAGTCGCCCGGTTCCGGCCGCGGCCAGTGCCCCGGCGGAACGGATCGAACCGCTGGCCATGGCGGCACGCCGCGAGACCAGCGAAGTCCCCGATGCCCTGGAAGGCGTGAGTATCTACATCGCCTACGGTCGCTTCAAGGAAGCGGCGGGCATTCTGCGTGAGGCCATTCTCAAGGAGCCCCAGCGCACCGACTTGCGCCTGCGCCTGCTGGATGTGCTGGCCCAGCAGGGCGACAACGCCGGCTACACGGTCGAAGAGCAGAGCCTGCTGGACTCCGGTTTCAGCGAGTCGACCTTGCGTGACCTGCGCAGCAAGCATCCGAAATTGCAGGCAGCACAGGCTCCGGCCCCGCAGGCTGCGCCCGTCGCTCCAGTGGTGATCGCCCCGACGCCGGCCCCGCAACCCGCACCCGCGCCGACGCCAGCCAGCGTTGCCGCGACCGTGGCTGCCGCCGCAACGCTGGCTGCGCCAGTACTCGCCGCCGACTGGCTGGAAAAGGAGCCCAAGGCTGAGTCCGAGCCTGAGCCGACACCACTGGAAGACGAGTTCCAGCTCAACCTCGATGACCTGTCGATGGACTCCGACTGGGATCTGGTCAGCCCGTTCGACAACGCATTGCCACAACGGGACAAGGCCAGCGCAGAATCACCTGCCGTTTCAGGTGTCGATCAGGATTTCGCCAGTAACCTCAATGAACTGCCCCATGTGTTCGAGATGCCCGACGAGCAGTTTCTCAGCGATTTCGCCGAGCCTGAACCCGAGCGTCCGGTTGAAACCGAACTGAGCCTGCCGCTGGACGGCGATGCGTTGGACGACGACTTTCTTGACGGTTTCATGGACGACAGCCAACCGCTCGATATCGAGCCGCTGGAAGTGGACTTCGACAGCCTGGAGCGTGAACAGGCTTCAGCCAGCAAACTGGAACAGGCCCAGACCTTCATCAATGTCGGCGATCTGGATCATGCCAGCCAACTGCTGCACGAGCTGCTCAGGGAAGGGGACGAGCCACTCAAGCAGACGGCGCGTACCCTGCTTGCCAGCATTCGCTAGGGAGCCGAGCCAGTCATGAGCGCAACCAGGCCGGAAATCGTCATTACCTATTGCACCCAGTGCCAGTGGCTGCTGCGAGCCGCCTGGCTTGCCCAGGAACTGCTGAGTACGTTCTCCGACGACTTGGGCAAGGTGTCGCTGGAGCCCGCGACCGGCGGGGTGTTTCGCATCACCTGCAATGGCGTGCAGATCTGGGAGCGCAAGGCCGACGGCGGTTTCCCCGAAGCCAAGGTGCTCAAGCAGCGGGTACGCGACCAGATCGATCCCGAGCGCGACTTGGGCCATAACGAGGCCCGCTGATCGGTGAATCCGCCATTGCCGCCGGCTGGCGACAATGGCGCCACTCCATGGGCTCACTCGGTGCTGCTGAGCTTGGCCTTGATGAATCCGGCGATCAGGCTCAATACCGCACCACCGACCCCGCCACTGGCGATCCCGCTGACAATCGAGCCCAGGTCCAGGTCGCCGACCGCACCGCCCAGGCTGCCGTCGGTAATGGCAGAAAGCACCTGGCTTAACACCACCCCGCCGATACCGCCGGCCAGCGAATTGAACCAGGGACCCAGTGAGTATTTGCTGGTGGCGGCGCCGGCGATGTTACCGCCCACCGCGCCGCTGACCAGTTGAATCAGGAGACTGATGAATTCCATGGATGAACCCTCCACAGTTTGAGTTGGAGGGCAACTGGCATCGAGCTACTGCCTGGATCACTGCCGCCGTCGCCGAGCAGCCCTGCTATCCGGGAAACGACGGCTGGCTGTTGCGGATGCTGCAAGTATAGGACAGCCGCCGAAAATCATGGGGCGGTGGCCACTTCCAGGTTTTTGCGGCGAGGTGCACCACTCAGCAGGCTCGACAGGAAGATGGCGACGATGATCAGTGCGCCGCCGAGCAGCATGCGGGCACTCGGGTTTTCGCCGAACAGCAGCCAGGCGACGCTGATCCCGTAGACCGGCTCCATGGCGAAGACCACCGCGGCGGTACGCGCCTTGATCACCGCCAGGCTGGCAACGAACAGGCTGTGGGCCACCGCGGTGCAGAACACCCCGAGCAGGGCCAGCCAAAGCCAGTCCAGGGCGCGGACCTCGGCAAGGTTCGGTGCGGCCCAGGGCAGCAGGCAGGCGGCGACCACCAGGTTCTGCCACAGTGCCGCCTGGACGGGGTTGATCCGTCCGGAGCCGGCCCGATTGTTCAGCGACAGCAGCGAGAACAGTAGCCCGGACAGCACGGCCCAGAGCAAGCCGGTGGTGGCCTGGCTGGCGAGGTCGAATTCGGGGGTGACCAGCACCAGGCCGATGCTCACCAGCACCACCAGGAGGATTTCGTTGAGACGGATGCGTTCGCGGAAAATCACTCCTTCGAGGATCACGGTGAACGCCGGGAAACTGGCGAACCCCAGGGTGGCGACGGCAACACCGCCGACCTTCACCGCGAGGAAGAAACTGACCCAGTGCCCGGCCAGCAGCAGCCCGCTACCCAGCAGGCGACGCCAGTCCTGCGCCTGCAGGCGCTGCCAGCCATTGTTGCGGGCGAAGCCGGCGAACACCGCGAGGGCGATCACGGCAAAACCCGCGCGCCCGAAGACGATCATGGTGGGGGAGGCGGCGGCCAGTTTGCCGAACACGCCGGTCAGGCCGAACATCAGGGCGCCGATATGCAGTGCGCCGAGTGCGGAGCGGGGAGTCATGGTGATCCTTGGAAGCCGTTATGCACAGGCTGGCATTCTAGGGCGCTGCATGTCTTGCTGTCTGTCGCCGGACTCGCGTCAGTTGTCGCCAGGCTCGCGGCGCAGTGCGGTCGGTGAGGCGCCGTATTCGCGCAGCACGGCAGCGCAGAACGCGCTCTGGGAGCTATAACCGACGCGTTCGGCGATCTCGCCCACCGGCAGCGTGGACTCGCGCAGCAGGGCGAGGGCGAGACGCAGCCGTCGACTGCGGATGTAGTCCATTGGCGTTTGTCCGCACTCGGCCATGAACCGGGCATGCAACCGGGCGTTGGACAACCCGGCGATGCGTGCCAGATCGGCCACCTGCAGCGGGCGAGCGGCGTAACGGTCGATGTGCGCATCCAGGGCCGCCAGGGGCAAGCGCCGGTCGGCGATGACAGCCGCAGTCGGAGTGTTCAGGCTGGCCAGCAGCAGTACCGCGCCTTGCCGGGCGATCAACGGGTCGTGTACCGGGCTGGTAGCCAGCCAGTCGACCAGCCGCCCCTGGCTGGGATTCAGGGCCAGTGGGCCGGCACGGTCGATCAGGCGCCGGCTGGCGTCGGCATGCTCGCCCAGCGACTCGATGAGCCAATGCTCGTCCGGCACATCCAGCACCAGGCAGCGGCTGCGATCCGGGCTGCCGCAGGTGTGATGGGCATCGTAGGGGACCACGGCAACGCTCTGCTGCACCACCCGGCTGCCATGGCCTTCGATTTCGAAGTCGAGCCGACCGGACAACCCGAACACCAGTTGGGCATGGGCGTGACTGTGGACAATCAATTCTTCGCTGTACTGGCGCAGGGTCAGGAACGGGCCCATGGCGGTCTCCTCGGCAGACCCTCAGTCTACACCGCTTGGGGCGTTTCGGCGGCAGTCACAAGACTGTCGTGCAACTGTCATGGTCAGTTCACTGCCCCGGTGCAAGCTCAGGAAAAATCCGGAGAATGCCCATGACCCGTGCGGAGCTCGCCAAACCCAGTCGCAAGCAGCGTGTGCGAACCCTGTGGATTTCCGATGTGCACCTTGGCACCCGTGATTGCCAGGCCGAGCATCTGTCGCAGTTTCTCAAGGGGTATCATGCCGACCGCATCTATCTGGTGGGCGACATCATCGACGGCTGGAAGATGCGCGGCGGCATGTTCTGGCCCCAGGCGCACACCAACGTGATCCGCCGCCTGCTGACCATGAGCAAGCGTGGCACCGAAGTCATCTACATCACCGGCAACCATGACGAGTTCCTGCGCCGTTACTCGAAGCTGATCCTCGGCAATATCCAGTTGGTGGATGAGGCCGTGCATGTCACCGCTGACGGCCGCAAGCTGCTGGTGATCCATGGCGACCAGTTTGATGTCATCACCCGCTATCACCGCTGGCTGGCGTTTCTCGGTGACTCGGCCTACGAATTCACCCTGACCCTCAATCGCTGGTTGAACCACTGGCGGGCCCGCTACGGTTATGGCTACTGGTCGCTGTCGGCCTACCTCAAGCACAAGGTCAAGACCGCAGTCAGCTTCATCAGCGACTTCGAGGAGGCCATCGCCCACGAGTGCGTGAAGCGCGGGCTCGACGGCGTGGTTTGCGGGCATATTCACCATGCCGAGATTCGTCATGTCGGTGAAGTGGAGTACCTGAACTGCGGCGACTGGGTCGAATCCTGCACGGCGTTGATCGAGCACTGGGACGGCACCATCGAGTTGTATCGACTGGCCGAAGCCCAGGCGAGGGAGGCCCAGCTCAAGCTGGACCTGCAAAAGGTCACCCAGCCCGGCTGAGCCCTGCCGGTCCTCCCTGCACAACGCGACGGGCTGCTAGAACGGCACCCGGCCCAGCAGCATGTCGCGGTACATGACGAAGTCGCCCAGCAGGCTGTAGAAAGGATGCTGAAAGGTTGCCGGGCGATTCTTCTCGAAGAAAAAGTGCCCGACCCAGGCGAAGCCGTAGCCGGCCAACGGCAGGAACGGCAGCAACCCCCAGGCCGAACGCCCGATGATCAGGGCGAGAATGAAAATCACCAGGGTGGTCCCGACGAAATGCAGGCGGCGACAGGTGCTGTCGGCGTGTTCGTTCAGGTAATACGGGTAAAACTCGGCGAAACTGTTGAATTTCCTGACGCTTTCCATCGAGTACTCTCCGTACTTCTTATCGGCGGGCGTGGGTTGTTCCACGGATAGTCTATTCCAGTCTAGAGTGATTGGCGGTGACGGCCAGTGACAATGGGCGCCACTTTAGTATCCTTAGGCTATCAGTCGTTGTATCCGGCATATCATGTAAAGAACAGGCCATGAGTGAGAGAACCACTTCTGCAAGCTGGGCGATGGGGATTGTCAAGGCGTTGGAGTTGGACGGTCTGGATTGTCGCGCCCTTTTCCAGCAGTTGGGACTTGATTACGCCGCCTTGGACGATCCTGATGCACGTTTCCCCCAGGATTCGATGACCCGTCTCTGGCAACGGGCGGTGGAGCTTTCCGGCAACCCGGCGATCGGCCTGAACATGGGCAAGGTGGTGCGACCGGCGTCCTTCCATGTCGCCGGTTACGCGCTGATGTCCAGCCGAACCCTGGCCGAAGGTTTCATGCGCCTGGTGCGTTACCAGCGGATCATCGCCGAGAGCGCGGACTTGAGTTTTCGCCTGTTGCCCGAAGGCTATGCGTTGATTCTCACCGTGCACGGCGACCACCTGCCGCCGACCCGGCAAAGTGCCGAGGCGTCGCTGGCGTGCGCCCTGGCCTTGTGCGGTTGGCTGACCGGGCGGACATTGCAGCCGCGCCAGGTGCTGGTCCAGGGTTCGCGTCCCGAGGATATCGGTCCCTACAAACAGGCGTTCCGCGCGCCGCTGGTTTTCGATGCACCCTACGATGCGCTGATTTTCGAGAAGGCCGACATGGAAGCGCCGTTGCCGACGGCCAACGAAGCCATGGCATTGCTGCACGATCGTTTTGCCGGGGAATACCTGGCGCGTTTCTCCGAGAGCCGGGTGACCCACAAGGCCCGCCAGGTCCTGTGCCGACTGCTGCCCCAGGGGGAGCCCAAGCGCGAAACCGTGGCGCAGGCCCTGCACCTGTCCCAGAGGACCTTGCAGCGCCGCTTGCAGGAGGAGGGGACGAGTTTCCAGACCCTGCTGGACGACACCCGTCGCGAACTGGCCGAACAGTACCTGGCGCAGCCACGCATGGCCTTGCTGGAAATTGCCTACCTGCTGGGATTTGCCGATCCGAGCAATTTCTTCCGGGCATTCCGCCGCTGGTTCGAGGTGACGCCCGGCGAATACCGGGCACGCCTGCAGGGCACGGTGGTGCTGGTCAGTGACGCCAGAACGCCGGAATACACAGCACAAACACTGTAATGATCTCCAGTCGGCCGAGCAGCATGCCGACAGAGAGTATCCATTTGGCCGCATCGGGCAGGCTGGAGAAGTTGCCCGAGGGGCCGATCACCTCGCCAAGACCCGGCCCGACTCCGGACACGGTGCTGGCAGCACCCGTCAGCGCGGTCATCCAGTCCAGGCCGATCAGCGACAGGGCCAGGGCAATGGCGCAGATGGTGATGGCAAAAAAGAACGAGAACGTCAGGATCGAGCGGACGATTTCCTCGTCGAGCCGGTGACCATTGTATTTCTGCTTGATCACCGCCCGCGGGTGGATCAACTGGTTGAGGCTGGCCTTGAGCAGGATGTAGGCGACCTGGAAGCGGAAGATCTTGATCCCGCCGGCGGTCGACCCTGAACAGCCGCCGATGAAGCCCAGGTAGAAGAACAGCATCAGCGAAAAATTGCCCCACAGGCTGTAGTCGCCCAGGGCGAATCCGGTGGTGGTGACCACCGAGGTGACGTTCAGCGCCACGTGGCGCAGTGCCTCGAGCCAGTGCAGGTCGATGGTCCACCAGTACCAGGTGCCGAGCACCAGCCAGGTGATCAGCAGCAGTCCCAGCAACCCCTGTACCTGTTGATCCTTGATCAGCGCCTTGCGGTGCCCGCGCAGGGTCGCGACATAGAGGGTGAATGGCAGGCTGCCAAGAATCATCACCACCACTGCGACCCAGTGCACCGCGGGCTGGTGCCATTTGGCCAGAGACTGGTCGGAGGTTGAGAAACCACCGGTGGAAATCGCCGACATCGCATGGTTGACCGCGTCGAACAGGCTCATACCGGCCCACCAGAAGGCCAGGGTGCCGAGGATGGTGATGCCGACATAGGCGGTCACGATCAGGCGGGCCACCATGTGCGAGCGCGGCATGACCTTCTGCGAGCGGTCCGAGGATTCGGTCTGGAACAGGCGCATGCCACCGATGCGCAGCAGCGGCAGGATCGCCACCGCCATGCCGATGAAGCCGATGCCCCCCAGCCAGTGCAGCAGCGACCGCCAGATCAGGATGCCGGGAGACATGTCGTCCAGCCCGCTGAGCACCGTCGAACCGGTGGCGGTGATGCCCGACATGCTTTCGAAGAAGGCGTCGGCGACGCTGGTGTGCAGGGTCAGCAGGAACGGCAGGGCGGCGAAGATGCACACCACCACCCAGCTCGAGACAGTGAGTAGGTACATGTCCCGCGGACGCAGATGCACCTGCTCCGGGCGGCCGGGAATTACCAGGGCCAGGCCGGCGATAAAGGTGATGGTACTGGCCCAGAGGAACGACGGCATATCGCTGGTGCGGTCGAAAATCACCAGGGTGAGCATGGGGATGACCATGCTGATGGCGAGGGTGATCAGGAAGATGCCGATGATGAAACCGATGATGCGCAGGGTCGGCAACGCCATGAAATAAGCTCTGGGCAGGGAAAGGCGGTCATTCTACCTGCGGGCCTGGCCATGTAAACCGCCAGCGGCCGCGCGGATATGGCTAGAATAGCCGCACATTTTTCCTCAGGAGGTAGCCCATGGAGGCTCTCGACAATTTGCTCAACCGTGTTTCCGCGCCGCGCCTGCTGGACCCGGCACCGACCGCGGCCCAGCGCGAAGTGCTGTTCCAGGCGGCCATGCGTGCCCCGGACCACGGCCAGTTGCAGCCGTGGCGGTTCCTGACGGTGGAAGGTACGGCGCGCGAGCAACTGGGTCAGTTGCTGGCTGAAGCCGTGCAGGAAAAAGGCGGTGAGGTGACCCAGGCCGCGCTCGACAAGGCCCTTGCCATGCCTCTGCGGGCTCCCCTGGTGGTGGTCGTGGTCGCGCGCCTGCAGGAGCACTTCAAGGTGCCGAAGTCCGAGCAACTGCTGGCCGCCGGCTGTGCGGCCCATGGCATCCTGCTGGCGGCGCATGCCCAGGGCATCGGGGCGGTCTGGCGCACCGGCGAGCTGTCCTATTCGCGGCACGTGGCCAAGGGCCTGGGCCTGGGCGATGACGAGGAAGTGATCGCGTTCCTCTACCTAGGCACGCCGCAGAATGAACTGCGGGCGGCGCCGAAAGTGGATGTGGCACCGTTCGTCAGCGCCTGGTCGGCCTGAGGTTTGGTGGTCAAGCCGTAACCCCTGGCACCAGTGGCAAGTCCAGGGTGGCGATGAAGCCGCCCTGCGGATGATTGGCCAGGGTCAGGCTGCCACCATGGCGCTCCGCGGCCCGGCGGGCGATCGCCAGGCCAAGGCCATGCCCAGCGGCGGTCTGCCCCGGGGCACGGAAGAACGGCTCGCCCAGTTGTGCCAGGTGTTCGGCTTCGGCACCGGGGCCGTGGTCTCGGACGCTGATTTCGATCCGTCCGGCCTGGCGTCGTGCCAGGACTTCGATGGGCGGGCCTTCTGGGTTGAAGCGCTGGGCATTACGCAGCAGGTTATCCACAGCCCGTTCGATCATCGTTGGCCAGCCGCGCAGACTCAATTCCGGCTCTGCCTCCAGTTGCACGGTGTGCGACGGCTCACCGAGCATGGTTTCCCGTTGCAGGGTCGTCAGCATCTGATTGAGGTCGACCTGTTCGGCGCTGGCCTGGTCGGCGTCGACCCGTGCCAGGGCAAGAATCTCGCTGATCAGCGCTTCCAGTCGATCACACTCGCGGGTCAGGCGTGGCCACAGTCGCTCGCGCTCTTCGGCGGATGCGCGTTCGGCCAGGGCCAGGGCGATCTTCAGGCGTGCCAGCGGTGAGCGCAGTTCGTGGGACACGTCGCGGAGCAACTGCCGCTGGCTGCCGATCAGGCTTTGCAGGCGTGCGCCCATCAGGTTGAAGTCCTTGGCCAGCACGCCGAACTCATCGCGGCGCGACCCCAGCTTGGCCAGGCTGTTCTGCTGGTAGGCGGTCTGGCCCAGGTCATGCACCGCACCGCGCAGGCGGCTGAGCGGACGGGTGATCGACAGGGTCACCAGCAGGCTGAACAGGGTCAGCACCACCAGTGCGATGCCCAGCGCGCTAAGCGGCCAGAGCAGGCTGCCACGGTGCCAGGCATCCAGCTCCGGGTGGGGGATACGGTAGATCAGCAGGTAGGTGTCGCCGCTTTTCGGGCTGGTGTACTCGACGGTCAGGCGTCGCCATGGCAGGCGCCGGTCATCGTTGTTCTGCCGGGCCTCGAAGGCGGCTGCGCGGCGTGGGAAGGTGCCGCGCACGACCGGATCGCCGCTTTCATTGAGCACCTGGACATCGATGTGGTACTGCTTCTTGCGTTGTTCGAGGATGTCCTGGGCGGCTTCCTCGCCCTGGTCTTCATAAGCCTGGGTCCAGTCCTCGGCCAGGGTGGCCAGGCCCGGATGCCGGCTGAGAATCCAGGCGTCCTGGTTGAGCATGTGCCCGAGCAGAATCGACAACCCCGCGACAAGGGCAATGGCCAGCCAGAAGCTGGCCAGGATGCGCCAGAACAGTGATCGCACAGCAAGTCCTCAAATCGAATCCGGTTCAAACAGGGAAAGCCCGGCGGCGTTGGCCGTCGGGCTTGGTGCAGCGCAGATTATTGCGCTTTTTGCGCGTGCTGTGCTTTCCAGGCCTTGAATTCGGCCCATTCGGCGCGGCGTTCGGCGCGTTTTTTCTGGATCTCGTCGAAGGTCTTCTGCTGGTCAGGCTTGAGCAGGGCGCGAATTTCCCCATCGGTTTTCTGACGGGAGGCGTCCAGTTCGCTCTTGAAGGCTGCCTGGTCGGCTGGTGACAGCTTGGCCAGGTATTTCTCGGCGAGCATCTTGCGGTCGCGCATCTGTTCGCCCATCAGCTTGCCGATGGAGTGACGCTGCTCGCGGCTCAGGTCCAGCTGGCTGTAGGGGCCTTTCCAGTGGTGTTCGCCGCCGTGGGGACCACCTGGGCCACCCATCGGGCCACCGCCTTCGGGCATGGCCATGGCAACGGTTGGCAGGGCTGCAGCGAACATCAGGGCGATAAGGGTCTTGCGCATGGTGTTTCTCCTTGTCTCGATTCCGGTCAGTCCGGGTGAGTACAGATTAAGGAGATCAAGGTCAGTGGCGGTCAGCGGAGGGTAAAGCTTGGGTAAAGAAGTTTTGCCGGTAGACTGACATTGGGCGTGGATGGCTGCCGTTGGCGGTTCGCGGGCAAGCCCGGCTCCTACAGGTTCGCGAAGAATGCATTTCGAGTGCACGACACAAGGCTGTAGGAGCGTGGCTTGCCCGCGAACCGCCAACGGCGGCCATCCGCCGCATCAGGGCGCGTAGTAATAGCCGCGGCTGCGCAATGCCACGATCCGCGGCCGTCCGTCCGGGTGCGGGCCGATCTTCTTGCGCAGGTTGCTGACATGCATGTCCAGGCTGCGATCATAGAGGGTCAGCTTGCGCCCCAGGGCGATCTGCGCCAGTTCCTGCTTGTCCAGCGGTTCGCCCGGCTGTTGCAGCAGCGCTTCGAGCAGGCGGCTCTCGGAGACGGTGAGGGTGAAGTCCTGCTCGTCGATCGTGACCACGCCGCGTACCGGGCTGAAGCACAGGTCGCCCAGTTCCAGCTGGCTTGAGGTCGCCGTCGGGTGGCTACGGCGCAGCACGGCGCGCAGGCGCGCGGTCAGCTCCCGTGGATCGCACGGTTTGGCCAGGTAGTCGTCGGCGCCCAGTTCCAGGCCGAGAATCCGGTCCAGTGGCTCACCGCGAGCCGACAACATCACCACTGGCAGTTCCGGATGGTCGTTGCGCAGTTGCTTGAGCAGTTCCAGGCCACTGCCGTCGGGCAGCATTACATCCAGCACCACCGCCGCAGGCGCGCTGTCGGCCAGGGCCTTGCGGGCGCTGAGGCCGTCGTGGCAGGCACGTACCTGGAAGCCTTCCTGGCTCAGCCAACTGCCCAGCAGCTCACACAGCTCCTGGTCATCGTCAATCAGTAACAGGTCGCTCATGAAGTTCTCGATAACAGATCGCCGTAGGGCGCTCTCAATTCAACCATTGCCGACGCTGTCTGCGTCCGCCACTGGCGAAGATACCGCAGAGCAGGGCCAGGAGTGCAACTCCCGCGCCGGTAACAAACCATTGCTGCTGGTCGGTCAGCAGGCGGGTGGCCGGGTTGGCCAGCGCTTCCTTGAGTTGCAGCTTGAGGCGTTGGTTCTCCTGGCGCAAGCGGCTCAACTGGGCGCTTTCGCGTCCGGCATCGGCATTGGCCAGTTGCTTGCCCAGGTCATCCCGCAGCCGCTCGCTTTCCTTCAGGCGTTGCTGCAGATCGTTGATCTGGCTTGCGGCACTCAGCGACAGGGGGACGGCATTGCCGGCACCGTCTTCCTCGGCCAGTGCGCTGGCACCCAGCGACAAGGTGATCAACAGCAGGCACAACGGACCTTTACGCATCGGAAACTCCTGATTCCAATCGGTATTCAGGATGTTGTCGGCGGTTGGGCGGGAATAATGAGTAACGTCCTGCACGACACCCGGTCAGCGGGCGTCGTACAGGTTGATATCAAGGCAGGGTCTTGCGAAATGGCTTGACCACGACCTTGTCGTAGACGCCGGCGGCAACGAACGGATCGGCTTCGGCCCAGGCCTGGGCAGCGGTCAGGGAATCAAACTCGGCGACGATCAGGCTACCGGTGAAGCCCGCAGCACCCGGATCGTTGCTGTCGATGGCTGGGTGCGGGCCGGCGAGGATTACCCGGCCCTCTGCACTGAGCTGCTGCAGGCGCTCCAGATGGGCCGGGCGTGCCGCCAGGCGTTTTTCCAGGGAGTTTTCAACGTCTGTGGCAATGATCGCGTAGAGCATGTCAGTCCTCGGTTTTAGGCGTGGTCGAATCGGCGTCGTGCAGGTGGCGGGACAGGTAGATGCCCTGGCCCACCAGGAACAGCAGGGTCATGCCCAGGCTGCCGAATACCTTGAAGTCGACCCAGTACTGCTGGAAGGTGAAGGCGACGAACAGGTTGGCCGCACCGCAGAACACGAAGAACACGATCCAGGCCAGGTTGAGGCGCGTCCAGACCGGTTCCGGCAGGCTGAGGGCGTGGCCCATGATGCGCTTGATCAGCAGCCGGTCGCCAATGAAATGGCTGCCGGCGAAGGCCAGGGCGAACAGCCAGTTGACCACCGGGGCTTTCCACTTGAGGAAGGTTTCGCTATGGAAGGCCAGGGTCAGGCTGCCAAATACCAGGCAGGCGATCAGCGTCAGCCACTGGCTTTTTTCCAGCTTGCGCTGCTTGATGAACAGGGCGCCGTAGACCACCAGCGAGCTGACGATCAGCACTGCCGTGGCGCTGTAGATGCCGCCGAGCGTCACGCTTTGACCTGCGATGTCGATGAGGCGGGGCTCGATTTTATAGACGATGAAAAACAGGAACAGCGGGATGAAATCGATGAATTGTTTCACAGTGGCAGCCAGAAGCAGGATGTAGCGGCATAATAACAAACATACTTGCCAGCGAAAGCGCCACCCAGAGGTTATTCAGTTCCCGTGGAAATCGACCTGCACTGCCATAGCACGGCCTCCGACGGCGCCCTGGCGCCAGCGGCCCTGGTTGCCCGTGCGCACGAGAGAGGCGTGCGAGTCCTGGCCCTGACCGACCATGACACCCTCGAAGGCCTGGCCGAGGCCCGCGAAGCCGCGCAGGCCCTGGGCATGCAACTGGTCAACGGCGTCGAGCTGTCCTGCACCTGGGGCGGCGCGACCATCCATGTGCTGGGCTACGGTTTCGACGTGGACGCGGCGCCGCTGGTCGAGGCGGTTGCCCGGCTGCATGAGGGGCGTTGGTTGCGCTCCGAGGAAATCGCTCGCAAGCTGGCACTCAAGGGCATGCCCGGTGCGCTCGAGGGCGCGCGGGCGATCCAGCAGGAACTGGGCGACAGCGGCAATGCCCCGGCGCGCCCGCATTTCGCCGATTTCCTGGTACGCGCGGGGTTCGTCAAGGATCGCGCCGAAGCCTTTCGCAAGTGGCTCGGTGCCGGCAAGCTGGGCGACGTCAAGTTGCACTGGCCCTCCCTCGAGGACACCGTCGGCACCCTGCGGGCGGCTGGCGCCTGGGTCAGCCTGGCGCATCCCTGGCACTACGATTTCACCCGCAGCAAGCGCCGCAAGCTGATTGCCGACTATATTCAAGCGGGAGGCCAGGCAATCGAAGTGGTCAACGGGCACCAGCCGGCCGAGCAGGTCGGCAGCCTGGCGATCCTGGCCCGTGAGTTCGGGCTGCTGGTCAGTGCCGGCAGCGATTTCCATGGCCCTGGGGGCTGGTCCGAGATCGGTGAGTACCGCCCGGTTCCCGAGGACTTGCCACCACTCTGGCGTCGGTTCAAATATGACCAGCCATCTACTGCCCGCGCCTGAACAGGAAGACAACGTGAGTCAATTTTTCCAGATACATCCGGAAAACCCGCAAGCGCGCCTGATCAAGCAGGCAGTGGAAATCATCCGCAAGGGTGGGGTAGTGATCTATCCGACCGACTCGTCCTATGCCATCGGTTGCCAGATCGGCGACAAGAATGCGGTCGAGCGCGTACGGCGCCTGCGGCAACTGGACGACAAGCACAACTTCGCGCTGATCTGCGCCGACCTGTCGCAACTCGGGCTGTTCGCCAAGGTCGATACCGGCCTGTTCCGCCTGCTCAAGGCGCATACGCCGGGGCCGTACACCTTTATCCTCAACGCCACCCGGGAAGTCCCGCGGCTGTTGCTGCATCCGAAAAAACGCACCATCGGCCTGCGTATCCCCAGTCATCCGATCGCCCTGGCGCTGCTGGCCGAACTGGGCGAGCCGCTGATGAGCGTGAGCCTGATCATGCCGGACGAGAGCGAACCGATGGTCGATCCCTACGAGATTCGCCAGTTGCTGGAGCATCAGGTCGACCTGATCATCGATGGCGGTTTTGGCGGGCTCAAGGCTTCCACCGTGATCAACCTGGCCGACGGCGATCCGCAAGTGGTGCGCGTGGGTTGTGGTGATCCTGCGCCGTTCATGGTCGAGGCCTGAATGTCCGCCGTTGAAACTGTCGACAGCCAGGCCGGAGCCCAGCAGGAACTGCCATTCGCCATGGTCTATGGTCAGGCGGTCATGGAAATGCCTGTGGACCTGTACATCCCGCCGGATGCCCTGGAAGTCTTCCTCGAAGCCTTCGAAGGCCCGCTCGACCTGCTGCTGTACCTGATCCGCAAGCAGAACATCGACATCCTCGACATCCCGGTGGCGGAAATCACCCGCCAGTACATGGGCTATGTCGAGCTGATGCAGTCGGTGCGCCTGGAATTGGCCGCCGAATACCTGGTGATGGCGGCGATGCTCGCCGAGATCAAGTCGCGCATGCTCCTGCCGCGTTCGGCCGAGGTCGAGGAAGAGGAAGACGACCCGCGGGCCGAACTGATTCGCCGATTGCAGGAGTACGAACGCTTCAAGACCGCCGCCGAGGGCATCGATGGCCTGAGCCGGGTCGGCCGCGAAATCATCGTCCCGCAGTTGGACGCCCCCGAGGCCCGTGCGCGCAAGCTGCTGCCGGATGTCGCCCTGGAAGAGGTGCTGATGTCCATGGCCGAGGTATTGCGCCGTGGCGACATGTTCGAAAGCCACCAGGTCAGTCGTGAGCAACTGTCGACCCGCGAGCGCATGAGCGACGTGCTCGAACGCCTCAAGGGCGGCGGTTTCGTGCCGTTCGTCGAGCTGTTCACCGCCGAGGAGGGCAAGCTCGGCGTGGTCGTGACCTTCATGGCGATCCTCGAACTGGTCAAGGAATCCCTGGTCGAGCTGGTGCAGAATGAGCCCTTTGCGGCGATCCACGTGCGTGCCCGAGCCGAATAACGAGCTTAATCAATGAACCTGACTGAACCCCGCGAGCTGGCCCCGCTGCTTGAAGCCTTTCTGTTGGCTTCGGGAAAGCCGCAATCGATGGAACGCCTGTACGAGTTGTTCGAGGAGGGCGAGCGCCCGGAGCCGCCGGTCTTCAAGAAAGCCCTGGCGATCCTGGCCAAGTCCTGCGATGGTCGTGCCTTCGAACTCAAGGAAGTGGCGTCCGGCTATCGGCTGCAGATTCGCGAGAAGTTCGCCCCTTGGGTCGGCCGGCTCTGGGAGGAGCGCCCGCAACGTTACTCGCGGGCGATGCTGGAGACCCTGGCGCTGATTGCCTATCGCCAGCCGATCACCCGTGGCGAGATCGAGGATGTGCGGGGCGTAGCGGTCAACAGCCAGATCGTCAAGACCCTGCTGGAGCGGGAGTGGATCCGCGTCGTCGGTTATCGAGAGGTGCCGGGCAAGCCCGCGATGTTCGCCACCACCAAGGCCTTTCTCGACTACTTCAACCTGAAGAACCTCGATGACCTGCCGCCGCTGGCGGAGCTGCGCGAGCTGGAACCGGACCCGGTGCTCGAGTTCGACGACGCGCCGGTGCCCGAGGGACTGCAGGCGCTGGCCGATGCCAGTGTCGACCCGGATGCGGAGGACGAGCCGAAGAAGGAAGAGACCAGCTTCCATACCCTGTTGCTGGAGCTGGACTCCATGGAAGAGGGGATCAAGACCGATTTCGACGATCTGCTGCGCGATGGTGATGTTCCGCTGCCGATCGAATCATCCGGGGATGAGCCCGGGATGTTTGATCTGCCGGAGCTGGAGGAGGACACGGAGCCTGAGCTGGGCTCCGAGTTTGATACCGAGTCTGAATTCGAGCCTGAGCCGGAGTCTGACGAAGCCACGGACGAGTCGGAGGAAGACCTGGTGGGCGCTGCCGAAGCCCGCGAACGCCTGCTGGCGGCGGTCGCCGCGCTGGATGCCGCCGCCAAGCCCGAGCCCGTGCCTGAGTTGAGTGACGAAGAGGCCGAGGCCCTGGCGTTGGCCGAGGCCATCGAGAACGAACGGCGCCAGTGGGAAGATTGAGGCGAACAGGGCTTTCCACCTCCAGCCGACAGACAACTGCTACTCTCTGATGCGTAACGTCGAAGATCCGCGTATGATTCGCGGCCCTTCGACGAACCCATTCGTCCAGAACAGTATTTTATCTCTATCAGGCCAGGCCTGAATCGACACACCGGGAGGTGCCCAGATGAGTGACAACGATCTGCAAGACCAGGACAGCCAACCTATCCGCCCCGCAGGCGAAAAACTGCAGAAGGTCCTCGCCCGTATCGGCGTGGGCTCGCGCCGTGATGTGGAAAGCTGGATCAGCCAGGGCCGAATCAAGGTCAATGGCGCCGGGGCGACCCTCGGCCAGCGCGTCGACCTGCACGACGCCATTACCATCGATGGCAAGGTCATCAAGCGCGAAGAGGCGTCCGAGTCCGTTCGCCGGGTGATCATGTACAACAAGCCCGACGGCGAGATCTGCACCCGTGACGACCCGGAAGGCCGTCCGACCGTGTTCGACAAGCTGCCACGGCCGAAAGAAGGTCGCTGGATCAACATCGGTCGCCTCGACATCAACACCACCGGTCTGCTGATGTTCACCACCGATGGTGAGTTGGCCAACCGCCTGATGCACCCGTCCTACGAGATGGACCGCGAATATGCGGTGCGCGTGCGTGGCGAAGTCGACGACGAGATGATCGAACGCCTCAAGGCCGGGGTCATGCTCGAAGACGGCCCGGCCAAGTTCACCGACATCCAGCAGGCACCCGGTGGCGAAGGCTTCAACCATTGGTACCACTGCGTGGTGATGGAAGGTCGCAACCGCGAAGTTCGTCGCCTGTGGGAATCCCAGGGCCTGGTGGTCAGCCGCCTGAAGCGCGTGCGTTTCGGTCCGGTGTTCCTCAACTCCGACCTGCCGATGGGCCGCTGGCGCGAAATGAGCCAGTACGAAGTCGACATTCTCAGTGCCGAAGTCGGCCTGACGCCGGTGGCGATGCCGCAACTGAATGCCAAGAGCAAGGACAAGCTGGAGCGGATGCAGCGTAAATCCTCGCGGCCGATGGCCCGTAGCGAACGCGTGCGGACTCTGCGTCCTGCCCTCGGCGAGTCGGCAGGTGCCGAACGTCCTGCTCGCGAGCCGCATATCGAAGGCGAGCGCCCGTCGCGCAAGCCGGCCGGTCGTCAGGATGGCGAGCGCGCCCCGCGTTCCCCGCGTCCTGCCGGTGGCCGTGGCGAGTCGAGCCGCGGCACGCCAGTGGCAGATCGTCCGGCGGACAGCAAGCGTCCGGGCAAACCGGCGCCGAAGTCCAAGCGTCCCGGCATCGGCCTGGTGGACAATGGCGCGCCTTCGGGCAAGCGTCGCGGTGCACCGTCCGGTTCCGGCCAGCGTCCAGGTTTCGGGCGGCGCAAGCCTGAATAAGCGCCGGATGCCTTGAAAAAAAACGCCAATCCTCGGATTGGCGTTTTTTTTTGCAGAAATTTTTTGCTGCTCCATGTGGAAAATTTTCGTTACAGACTGTCATTAAATTTTTACGAATTATCCGGTTAAACCCCCTGGATTCATTGGCTGTAGCACCCTGTAAGGGATAATTGCCGAGTGTCGAGCTGGCCGTCGTTTTTGCCTCGATGGCCCCCCTTGCCCCATGTCAGCCATGGCTGTGTGATATCCCCCTACCTGCCGGTAGTGGTCTGGCGGTGTACAATGCGCGCCGTTTTAACTGTGACCCCACTGCGTAATCGCGCATTGTGCTGTCCGGTGGCTGCCTTGCGACGCCCCGAAGGCCAATACCCTCAAGGTTATCCGCCTTGTTCACTCCATCCTGTCACAAGCACGATGGGTTCGATTTCGTCACAGATAAAAACAAACAGGTGACGCATGACTGGTAACAATCCTCGTAATCGCTGCCCTCTGAATGCCTGGCGTCCACGCTGTGGCCTGGTGTTTGTCCCCAGGGCTTCGTCTATCGCTTATCGCTGATAACTCGACGCCCAACGAACATCATCAAACCTTGCGTGAGACCCTTTTCAATGAGTGGAACCCTTCCTCCTTCGGGCGAGCTTAAGCGCGGCCTGAAAAATCGTCATATCCAGCTGATCGCCCTGGGTGGTGCCATCGGTACCGGCCTGTTTCTCGGTTCGGCCGGAGTGCTGAAATCCGCCGGGCCGTCGATGATCCTCGGCTACGCGATCTGCGGCTTCATTGCCTTCATGATCATGCGCCAACTCGGCGAGATGATCGTCGAGGAGCCGGTCGCCGGCTCCTTCAGCCATTTCGCCCACAAGTACTGGGGCGGCTTCGCCGGTTTCCTGTCGGGCTGGAATTGCTGGATCCTGTACATCCTGGTGGGCATGTCGGAGCTGACTGCGGTCGGCAAGTACATCCACTACTGGTGGCCGGACGTCCCGACCTGGGTTTCGGCCGCAGCGTTCTTCGTGCTGATCAACCTGATCAACCTGGCCAACGTGAAGGTCTTCGGCGAGGCCGAGTTCTGGTTCGCAATCATCAAGGTCGCTGCGATCGTCGGCATGATCGCCCTGGGCAGCTACCTGCTGGTCAGCGGCCATGGCGGCCCACAGGCCTCGGTGAGCAACCTGTGGGAACACGGCGGGTTCTTCCCCAATGGCGTCAGTGGCCTGGTCATGGCCATGGCGATCATCATGTTCTCCTTCGGCGGACTGGAAATGCTCGGTTTTACCGCAGCTGAGGCCGACAAGCCGAAGACCGTGATCCCCAAGGCCATCAACCAGGTGATCTATCGCATCCTGATTTTCTACATCGGCGCGCTGGTCGTGCTGCTGTCGCTGACCCCTTGGGACAGCCTGCTCGCCACCCTCAACGCGTCCGGCGATGCCTACAGCGGCAGCCCGTTCGTCCAGGTGTTCTCGATGCTGGGCAGCAACACTGCGGCGCACATCCTCAACTTCGTGGTCCTGACTGCGGCGCTGTCGGTGTACAACAGCGGTACCTACTGCAACAGCCGCATGCTGTTGGGCATGGCCGAGCAGGGTGATGCACCGAAGGCGCTGGCCCGCATCGACAAGCGTGGCGTGCCGGTGCTGTCGATTCTCGCATCGGCGGTGGTGACATTCATCGCGGTGCTGATGAACTACCTGATACCGCAACATGCGCTGGAGCTGCTGATGTCGCTAGTGGTGGCGACCCTGGTGATCAACTGGGCGATGATCAGCTACTCGCACTTCAAGTTCCGCCAGCACATGAACCGCACCCGGCAGACGCCGCTGTTCAAGGCGCTGTGGTACCCGTACGGCAACTATGTCTGCCTGGCGTTCGTGGTGTTCATCCTTGGCATCATGCTGATGATCCCGGGCATCCAGGTCTCGGTGTACGCGATTCCGGTGTGGCTGGTGTTCATGTGGGGTTGCTATGGCATCAAGAACCGCCGCAGCGGCCAGCAGGGCTTGCCGACCGCCAGCTCCGCGCTGAAGTAACCGCCTGCTTGCAACGGACAAACCCGGCCCTGCGCCGGGTTTGTCATTTCGGTATCCTGAATATTCCCGAGGTCGGACGTTTTTCCCATGCTGGTCATTTCCAACACTGTGCAACTGCCGGACAACGAGATCGAATGGACGGCCATCCGTGCCCAGGGGGCGGGTGGGCAGAACGTCAACAAGGTCTCCAGCGCCGTGCACCTGCGCTTCGACATTCCGGCGTCATCGTTGCCGCCGTTCTACAAGGAGCGCCTGCTGGCCCTGAGTGACAGCCGCATCACCAGCGACGGGGTGGTCGTGATCAAGGCCCAGCAGTACCGGACCCAGGAGCAGAACCGTGCCGATGCCCTGTTGCGCCTGGTGGAATTGATCCAGGCAGCGACCAAGGTCGAGAAAAAGCGCCGGCCGACCAAGCCGACGCTGGGCTCGAAAAAGCGTCGCCTGGATGGCAAGTCACAGCGCGGGGCGATCAAGGCCGGTCGCGGCAAGGTCGATTACTGAATCTGAAAGGCCTGTGGCGAGCTGGCCTGTGGCGAGCGGGCTTGCCCGCGCTGGGGCGCGAAGCGGCCCTGAAACAGGCAACCCGGCTCTGCCTGATGTACCGAGATGAGGGGTTTTGGGGCTGCTTTACAGCCCAGAGCGGCGGTGCGGCGATCCGACAAGCCCGCTCGCCACAGGTCCGCTCGCCACAGGTATTCAGGCCTGGTCGCGCTGCTCCCGGCTCCTGGGCGCCTGGCGGTACAGGTAGACACTCAGGCACAGGCCGGAAACTGCCGCCAGCGCGGCGAACAGGAAGATCGAGGCGAAGCCGAAGCCGGCGGCAATCGCACCGACCAGTGGGCCGGTGATGCCCAGCGACAGGTCGATGAACAGCGAATAGGCGCCCACCGCCGCGCCACGGCTGGAGGCCGGCACCAGGTTGACCGCCTCCACGCCCAGTGCCGGGAACACCAGCGAGAAGCCGAATCCACTCAGCGCCGCGCCTGCCAGGGCCCAATGGGCGTCCGGGGCGACCCACAGCAGCAACAGCCCCAGGGTTTCCACCGACAGGCAGGCGATCGCCACGCGAAAGCCGCCGAGACGGTTGATCAGGTTGCCGAACAGCAGTCGGGCGCCGATGAAGCTCGCGCCAAACAGGCTCAGGCACAATACCGCGTTGCCCCAGTGCTGGGTGGCGTAGTACAGAGTGATGAAGGTCGCGATGGTGCCGAATCCGATGGAGCCCAGCGCCAGCCCGGTACCATGGGGCAGCACCCGGCCGAGCACGTGCAGGAACGGCAGGCGTTCACCGGCCACGATCGGTGCTGCCTGCTTCGGCCAGGCCAGCAACACGCCAATGGTCGCCAGCAGCAGGATGCTGACGCCCATGCTCCACAGTCCCAACTGGTTGACCAGCCACACCCCCAGCGGTGCGCCGATGGCCAGCGCGCCATAGCTGGCGATGCCGTTCCAGGAAATCACCTTGGCGGTGTTCTGCGCGCCGACCCGGCCGATGCCCCAGCCAATCGAACCGGAGCCCACCAGGCTTTCGGCACTTCCAAGGATCAGCCGGCCGATGAACAGGCTGGCCAGGCTCAGGCTCGGCGCTCCATGCAGGAAACTGGGCAGCAGCATGAATACTCCGCTCAGGCCGCAGCCCGCCAGGCCATAGATGACGGCACGCTTGGCACCCAGGTTGTCGATGATCCGACTGGCGTAGGGGCGGCTGAGCAGGGTGGCGAGGTACTGCACGCTGATCACCAGGCCGGCGATGACTGCGCCAAAGCCCAGTTCGCTGTGGACGTAACCCGGCAGCACCGCCAGCGGGATGCCGATGTTCAGATAGCCGATGAAGGTGAACAGGACGATGGAAACGACTTGCAGCGTCACCGCGAGCGGGCGCTGGGAATCTGACGTGGGCAAAGACTCACCGTGGCAGCGAAGGGGAAAGATAGGCTGCTTATGATAACGAGGCTAAGGGACTTGTAGGGGGTTAAATCGAAAAAAACGCAGGAGAAATCATCAGGACTGCGGCTGCGCCAACAAACGGGTGGTCACCAGTGCGGCCAGGGCGTTTTCCTGGCTGCCGAAACGGGCGAGCAGGGCGGCCTGTTTTTCCTCGGGCAGGTTGTTCCACAGGGTGATCATCTGTTCGGCTGCGCCGATCAGCAGGTTGGCCTGGGATTCGTCGAAGGTGTCGGTCACGGCATGTTCCTGGGGATTCGGACCTGCCTGGCCGTGTGAAAAAACATCAAGAGTGGTTTTTTCACACGGTCAGCTATTGCAGGCTTCAGTCGTTACTGTCGGCCTTCAGGCTGTCGGCAGCCTCGGTCGTTTCAGGCTGTTCAGCGCTGGCTTGTTGCGGGGTTTTCTGCTCAGTCTCGTGCAGGCTCGGGAAGGGGAAGTTGGGTATTTCGTGCATCGTCGTCACTCCTTGCAAAGTCTGTTTTTTAAATCGCTGGGTAGATCCGCGCTTTTAAAAAGCCAGGGAAGGATACAGCACTGGACGTGACAGAAAGATTTTTTATCTTTCATGCAGGCCAGTCATTCGTCGCGGGAAGGCTCGGCGATGGCCTGGTCGGGCATGAGCGGGCAAGCCCGCTCATGCCAGGTCGTCTACTTGCAGACGGCCGCAATTGCCTCGGCCAGGGCATCCAGACGGGTTGCGTCGATGCCGGCGACATTCGCCCGGCCCGAGCTGACCATATAGATGCTGTAGTCGTCACGCAGGCGTTGCACCTGGGCCGGCGACAGGCCTGTGTAGGAGAACATGCCGCGTTGCACGCCGATATGGGCGAAGCGTTCCGCCAGGCCATGGGGCTGGAGCGCCTTGACCAGGCCGCTGCGCAGTTGGGCGATCCGCGTGCGCATGGCTTCGACTTCCTCGCTCCACAGTTTCTTCAACTGGGGGTCGCCGAGAATGGTCAGCACCACCGCCGCACCGTGATCCGGCGGGTTGGACCAGAGGTTGCGCGCCACCGCCGCCAGCTGGCTGCGTACATCCAGCAGTTTTTCCGCGTCGGCGGTGCAGACGAGCAGGGCCCCGGTGCGTTCGCGGTACAGGCCGAAGTTCTTCGAGCAGGAGCTGGTGATCAGCACCTCCGGCAGTTCCCTGGCGAACAGGCGCACCGCCCAGGCATCTTCCTCGACGCCGTCACCAAAGCCCTGGTAGGCGAAGTCGATCAGCGGCAGCAGTTCGCGCCGGCGCACGACTTCCAGGACCCGCTGCCAGTCGGCGTGGGACAGGTCGAAGCCGGTCGGGTTGTGGCAGCAGGCATGCAGCAGCACCACGTCACCTTTGGGCGCCTGCTCCAGCGCGGCCAGCATGCCGTCGACGTTCAGGCGGTTATCCGCACCGACGTAGGGGTAGTGGCTGATCTTCAGGCCGGCGGCGTTGAAGATGGTCTCGTGGATCGGCCAGGTCGGATCGCTGAGCCAGATGCCGCGTCCCGGCAGGCTCTGGGCGATGAAGTCCGCGCTCAGGCGCAGGGCGCCGGTGCCGCCCGGGGTCTGGGTGGCGCCGACCCGACGCTCGGCGATCAGCGGCGAATCCGCGCCCATCACCAGCTCGCACAACAGGCTGCCGAAACGCAGGTCGCCATGGCCGCCGATGTAGGACTTGCTCGGTTGCCCGTCCACCAGCTTCTGCTCGGCCAGCTTGACCGACTGCAGGATGGGCGTCAGGCCTTGGGCGTCCTTGTAGACACCCACGCCGAGATCGAACTTGTTCGGGTTCGGGTCCTGGGCATAAGCCTCCAGCAAGCCGAGGATCGGGTCGCCTGGTACGCGCGCGATGGCGGTGAAATGCATTATTTAAGGCCCTCGGCGGTTTTGCCGACCTCTTCGGTGCGTGCCGCCATGATGAAATCGTTACGGTGCAGGCCCTTGATGGAGTGGCTCCACCAGGTCACGGTGACTTTGCCCCACTCGGTCAACAGGCCCGGATGATGGCCCTCGGCTTCGGAAATGGCACCGACGGCGTTGGTGAAGGCCAGCGCGAACTGGAAGTTCTTGAAGCGGTAGACCTTCTCCAACTGCATGATGCCGTCGCGAACTTCGATATTCCAGTCCGGAATCTGCTTGAGCAGTACCGGCAGTTCTTCATCGCTGACCTGCGGGGCATCGGCGCGGCAGGCTTCGCAGTGGGCTTGGGTAAGAGTGCTCATGGTGTTTTCCTGTCTGTCGTTCTTGTTCGTTGCACGCCCCTCGGCGATGCCGTTCGCTGGCATCGGCGCGAGGGCTCTTGGGGAATGGCCGCAAGTCGCCGCTCAGGCGGCCTTGGGCGGGAATTTCGGGGTGTGCAGACCCAACTGCATGGCCTGCTCGACCAGTCCCATGATGTCTTCATGGGCCAGGTCGAACAAGCGCTTGAGTTCTGGCAGGGCGAAGTACACCGGCTGCAGGATGTCGATGCGGTACGGCGTGCGCATGGCTTCCAGCGGGTCGAACGGCTGATGTTCGGGTTCGTCGGACAGGCTGTAGACCGTCTCCTTGGGCGAGGAGAGGATGCCGCCACCGTAGATGCGCCGGCCTTGTGGCGTGTCCAACAGGCCGAATTCGATGGTCATCCAGTACAGGCGCGCCAGGTACACCCGCTGCTCCTTGGTGGCCTTGAGGCCAAGCTTGCCGTAGGTGTGGGTGAATTCGGCGAACCAGGGGTTGGTCAGCAGCGGGCAGTGGCCGAAGATCTCGTGGAAGATGTCCGGTTCCTGCAAGTAGTCGAGTTCCTCTTCGGTGCGAATGAAGGTGGCCACTGGAAACTGCTTGTTGGCCAGCAGTTCGAAGAAGGTCTGGAAAGGAATCAGGGCCGGCACCCGTGCGACCTGCCAGCCGGTGGTCGCGGCCAGCACCGCATTGATCTCGCCCAGTTGGGGAATCCGGTCATGGGGCAGGCCGAGCTTTTCGATTCCGTCCAGGTATTCCTGGCAGGCACGGCCCTCGATCACTTTCAACTGGCGGGTGATCAGGGTATTCCACACCTTGTGCTCGGCGGCCGGGTAGTCGATAAACCCTTGCGCATCGGGCTCGCGAGCCACGTATTGCGTCTGCTTCATACAGCTCTCCTGCTAGAGGGATCGTTCTTGTTATGTCCAGCTTCGTGTCCCAGTTTGGATCCGGTTGGGCGCTGAATACATTGGGTCACCGCCCAGGGAGAGTTGTTATAGAGGGTGTTTCTGTAAAGTAATCGTTACGAATGTGGCGATACTGCGTGTGGGTGGCTTTTTTCCGGGGTGGTGTTGCGGATGTCTGTCACGTAATCTTTACGAAAAACTGCGATGCCACCTAAAAAGTTGTCGGATTGGTCCGTGAGACCCGTGAGGTCGGGCGATCCAGTTCCAGTTGCGCAGTCGTCCTGAACCTCTTCCCGAGCTTTTTTCATGCGTATCAAAGTGCACTGCCAGAACCGCATCGGCATCCTTCGCGATATCCTCAACCTGTTGGTGGACTATGGCATCAACGTCGCACGGGGGGAGGTCGGCGGTGACCAGGGCAATGCGATCTACCTGCACTGTCCCAATCTGATCAACCTGCAATTCCAGGCCCTGCGACCGAAGTTCGAAACCATCGCCGGGGTGTTTGGCGTGAAGCGGGTCGGCCTGATGCCCAGCGAGCGGCGGCACATGGAACTCAATGCGCTGCTGGGGGCGCTGGAGTTTCCGGTGCTGTCCATCGACATGGGCGGCTGCATCGTTGCGGCGAACCGGGCGGCGGCACAGTTGCTCGGGGTGCGGGTCGACGAGGTGCCGGGGATCGCCTTGTCCCGCTACGCGCCGGATTTCGACCTGCCGGAACTGGTGCGCAGCAACAAGTCGCGAATCAATGGCCTGCGGGTCAAGGTCAAGGGTGACGTGTTTCTGGCGGACATCGCGCCACTGCAGCCCGAACACGAAGACAGCGAGGCCATGGCCGGCGCGGTTTTGACACTGCACCGCGCCGATCAGGTCGGCGAACGGATCTACAACGTGCGCAAGCAGGAGCTGCGCGGTTTTGACAGCATTTTCCAGAGCTCGCGAGTGATGGCGGCGGTGGTGCGTGAAGCCCGGCGCATGGCGCCGCTGGATGCGCCGTTGCTGATCGAGGGTGAAACCGGTACCGGCAAGGAGTTGCTGGCCCGCGCCTGCCACTTGGCCAGTCCACGTGGGCAGGCGCCATTGATGGCACTCAACTGTGCGGGCCTGCCGGAGTCGATGGCCGAAACCGAGTTGTTCGGCTACGGCCCCGGTGCCTTCGAGGGGGCGCGGGCCGAGGGCAAGCTTGGCCTGCTGGAACTGACGGCCGGCGGTACGCTGTTTCTTGACGGGGTCGGGGAGATGAGTCCGCGGCTGCAGGCCAAGCTGCTGCGTTTTCTGCAGGATGGCGGGTTCCGCCGGGTGGGTAGTGACGAGGAGGTCTACCTCGATGTGCGGGTGATCTGCGCGACCCAGGTCGACCTGTCGGAACTGTGCGCTCGCGGTGAGTTTCGCCAGGACCTCTATCACCGGCTCAACGTGTTGTCGCTCCATATTCCGCCGTTGCGCGAGTGCCTGGATGGGTTGACCCCTTTGGTGGAACACTTTCTCGACCAGGCCAGCCGGCAGATCGGTTGCTCGCTGCCCAGGCTGGCACCGGCGGCGATGGAGCGATTGAGCCATTACCACTGGCCGGGCAACGTCCGTCAGTTGGAAAACGTGCTGTTCCAGGCGGTATCGCTGTGCGATGGCGGCCTGGTCAAGGCCGAGCATATCCGGCTGCCGGATTACGGCGTACGCCAGCCACTCGGGGACTTTTCCCTGGAGGGCGGCCTGGACGAGATCGTCGGGCGTTTCGAGAAGGCGGTGCTGGAACGGCTCTATTCCGAACACCCAAGCAGCCGGTCGCTGGGCAAGCGACTGGGGGTTTCCCACACCACCATCGCCAACAAGCTCAAGGCCCATGCCGTCGGCAAGGAAGATTGAACCCAGGATTCGAAAGGGACTTGTTCGTGAGCCAGGAGTGGCCTGGCGATTGCACCTCTGACCGATGCTTGCCGCTAGCGGCATGACAGCGCCGTTTTTTCGTCTTTGCACCCAAGGTTGGAAAAGCTCCTTTGGCTGCTACAGCCCCGGCTGGACTGGGGTTTACGGGGCGCAATGGAATGTTGGTGCAAAAATTGCTAAGGCTCTCGCCGTACAGCGGTGGGCGGCAAACGTCCGTCAGCAAGAGGAAAGACTGTGGACAAGTACCTTTACGTGGCAATGACCGGCGCCAGCCAGAACGCGCTGGCGCAAAAGGCGCATGCCAACAACTTGGCGAACATCTCTACCAGCGGTTTTCAGCGTGACCTGGAGCAGGCGCGTTCGATGCCAGTATTCGGTGACGTCTTTCCGGCGCGGGCGTTCGCCATGTCCGAACGGCCGGCAACCGACTTTTCGCCGGGCGCGATGCAGGAAACCGGGCGTGATCTTGACGTGGCCGTGGGCGGCAACGGTTGGATGGCGGTCCAGACGCCGGATGGCGGCGAAGGTTATGTGCGCACCGCGAGCATGAATATTGACGCCTTGGGCGTGCTGCGTGCCGGCAACGGCATGCCGGTCATCGGCAACGCCGGCCCGATCGCCGTGCCGCCCGAGTCGAAGATCGAAGTGGGCCAGGACGGCACCATCAGCATCCGCTCGATGGGCGAGGGGCCGCGTGTCGTGGCCGTGGTCGACCGCATCAAGCTGGTCAACCCCGATCCCAAGTCCATGACCAAGGGCCTGGACGGCATGATCCACACCAAGGATGGGCAGCCGGCGGTCGCCGATGCCAACGTCAAGCTGGAGTCGGGTTTCCTCGAGGCGAGCAACGTTAATGCCGTCGAAGAGATGACCGCGGTGCTGGCCTTGTCCAAGCAGTTCGAGTTGCATATCAAAATGATGAACACCGCCAAAGACGATGACCAGGCAATGGCTCGGGTCTTGCAGATCAGCTAATCACCACAACGTAGCGCCGTAAAACAGGCGCGCGAAGGAGAACAGAATGCTTCCGGCTCTATGGGTTGCAAAAACAGGTTTGGCGGCGCAAGACACCAACCTGACCACCATTTCCAACAACCTGGCCAACGTCTCGACCACCGGCTTCAAGCGTGATCGTGCCGAATTCCAGGACCTGCTGTACCAGATCAAGCGTCAGCCTGGCGCCCAGTCGACCCAGGACAGCGAGCTGCCGTCGGGCCTGCAACTGGGTACCGGTGTACGCATCGTCGGCACCCAGAAGAACTTCGCCGCCGGCAGCCTGCAGACCACCGACCAGCCGCTGGACATCGCGGTCAACGGCCGTGGCTTCTTCCAGATCCTGCAACCGGACGGGACCACGGCCTACACCCGTGACGGTACTTTCCACCTGGACAACACCGGCCAGATCGTTACTGCCGCAGGTTTCGCCCTGCAGCCGGCGATCGTGATCCCGAACAACGCCCAGACCTTCACTGTCGGCAAGGACGGTACCGTCTCGATCACCACCGCCGGCAACCCGGCCTCGCAAGTGATCGGCAACCTGCAGACCGCCGACTTCATCAACCCGGCCGGCCTGCAGGCCGTCGGTGGCAACCTGTTCCTGGAAACCGCCGCCAGCGGTGCGCCCCAGGTCAGCACTCCGGGCCTGAACGGTTTCGGTACCACCGAGCAGAGCACCCTGGAAACCTCGAACGTCAGCACCGTGGAGGAGATGGTCAACATGATCACCACCCAGCGTGCCTACGAAATGAACTCCAAGGTGATTTCCACCGCCGACCAGATGCTCTCGTTCGTCGCGCAGAATCTGTAATCAAGTCTATATGGCGGCCTCGGGGTCGCCTGCAACACCGTGAGGTAAGGGTCATGAATCGGTTGTTTTCTGTTCTCGCGCTGAGTGGGATGGCGGCGCTGGCCGGGTGCGTGAGTCCGCCGCCCAAGCCCAATGACCCGTACTACGCACCGGTGTTGCCGCGCACCCCGTTGCCTGCCGCGGCGAACAACGGCTCGATCTACCAGGCCGGTTTCGAACAGAACCTGTATGGCGACCGCAAGGCGTTCCGGGTCGGTGACATCATCACCATCACCCTGAACGAAGCCACCCAGGCCAGCAAGAACGCCAACTCCAACCTGTCGAAGAAAAGCTCCAACAGCCTGGGGCTGACTTCGCTGTTTGGCAGTGTGCCGAACACCAACAACCCGCTGGGCAGTGGCGACCTCACCCTGAACGCCGGCTACAGCGGTACCCGTGCCACCGATGGCACTTCCAAGGCTGGCCAGAGCAACAGCTTGACCGGTTCGATCACCGTGACCGTGGCCGATGTGCTGCCCAATGGCATCATTGCGGTACGTGGCGAGAAGTGGCTGACCCTCAACACCGGCGATGAGCTGGTGCGGATCGCCGGTCTGATCCGGGCCGACGACATCGCCACTGACAATACCGTACCGTCCACCCGCGTGGCCGATGCGCGCATCACCTATTCGGGTACCGGCTCCTTTGCCGATACAAGTCAGCCGGGTTGGTTCGACCGTTTCTTCCTCAGCCCACTCTGGCCTTTCTAGGTGCCGACGATCATGTTCAACTTCAAGCATCTGATGGCGGCCGTGCTGCTGATGTCGACCGCCTTCAGTGTCCAGGCCGAGCGGTTGAAGGACATCGCCAGCATCTCCGGCGTACGTTCCAACCAGTTGATCGGCTATGGCCTGGTGGTGGGCTTGAACGGTACGGGTGACCAGACCACCCAGACCCCGTTCACCCTGCAGACCTTCAACAACATGCTGTCGCAGTTCGGCATCAAGGTGCCGGCCAACTCCGGTAGCGTCCAGTTGAAGAACGTCGCGGCGGTGTCGGTCAGTGCCGACCTGCCGGCGTTTGCCAAGCCGGGCCAGATGGTGGATATCACCGTTTCTTCCATCGGTAACTCCAAGAGCCTGCGTGGCGGTACGCTGCTGCTGACGCCGCTGAAGGGGATCGATGGCAACGTCTACGCCATCGCCCAAGGCAACCTGGTGGTGGGTGGTTTCGACGCCGAAGGGCGTGACGGTTCGAAGATCACCGTCAACGTTCCGTCGGCCGGTCGTATTCCTGGCGGTGCGTCCGTCGAGCGTGCGGTACCGAGCGGTTTCAACCAGGGCAACAGCCTGACCCTGAACCTCAACCGTTCCGACTTCACCACCGCCAAGCGGATCGTCGACAAGGTCAACGACATGCTCGGCCCAGGCGTGGCCCAGGCTATCGACGGCGGTTCGGTGCGAGTCACCGCGCCGCTGGATCCGAGCCAGCGTGTCGACTACATCTCGATCCTGGAAAACCTCGAGGTCGATCCGGGTCAGGCCGTAGCGAAGGTCATCATCAACTCGCGTACCGGCACCATCGTGATCGGGCAGAACGTCAAGGTTTCGCCGGCAGCGGTGACCCATGGCAGTCTGACGGTGACCATCACCGAGGACCCGATCGTCAGTCAGCCGGGCCCGCTGTCCAATGGCACCACGGCAGTCGTACCGCGCTCGCGGGTCAATGCACAGCAGGAAGCCAAGCCGATGTTCAAGTTCGGTCCGGGCACCACCCTGGACGAAATCGTCCGTGCGGTGAACCAGGTGGGTGCGGCGCCAGGCGACCTGATGGCGATTCTCGAAGCCTTGAAACAGGCTGGCGCGCTGCAAGCCGACCTGATCGTGATCTGAGGACGATTCCATGGTTGATATTCGTAACAGCGGGATCGTCAATGCCAGCGACTCGGGGGCCTATACCGACCTCAATCGTCTGAACAACCTCAAGGTCGGCGACCGGACCAGCGACGGCAACCTGCGCAAGGTCGCCCAGGAATTCGAATCGCTGTTTCTCAGCCAGATGCTCAAGTCGATGCGTTCGGCCACTGAAGTGCTGGGCCAGGACAACCCGCTCAACACGCCCGCGGCCAAGCAGTATCAGGAAATGTATGACCAGCAACTGGCGGTGACCATGTCCCGTCAGGGCGGTGGTATCGGCCTGGCCGACGTACTGATGCGTCAGATGTCGAAGGAAAAAGGCTTGCGTCCGTCCGAGAGTGGGCTGACCGTTGGTCCGCCCGCCACGGCGACCGATACGCCGGCCGCTGCATCGGTGGAAACGCCGATCGCTGCCGGCACCGTTACCTCGACACCGGGCTCGCCGTTCAGCCGTTCCAATGGCCAGCATGCCTTGTGGGCCTCCAGAGTCGCCCACGGCACCGCCAGCGATGGCACCGCGCGCAACGACGTGGCCAAGCTCAACGCGCGTCGCCTGTCGCTGCCGAGCAAGTTGACCGACCGGCTGCTGGCCGGCCTGGTGCCGTCCGCCGACGCCAGCCAGGTCGCTGCAGCCGGCTATGCCGTACCGGAGCGCAACAGCGCCTCCGCCGATGCAGCGCTCAAGAGTGACAACATGGCGACCCGCAGCGTTGCCGTACCAGCGTCGCGAATGCAGGTTTACAGCCGCGCGGTGGCCCAGCCGCCGCTGGCGCCGGCCAAGCGCGCCTTCAGCTCGGCGGACGAATTCGTCGCAACCATGCTGCCGATGGCCGAGCAGGCTGCCAAGCGCATCGGGGTCGACCCTCGTTACCTGGTGGCCCAGGCCGCGCTTGAAACCGGTTGGGGCAAGTCGGTCATGCGCCAGCAGGACGGCAGCAGCAGTCACAACCTGTTCGGCATCAAGGCCGGCAGCAGTTGGCAGGGGCCGCAGGCGCGGGCCATTACCAGTGAATTCCGCGATGGGCAGATGGTCAAAGAAACAGCGGACTTCCGTTCCTATGATTCCTACCAGGACAGCTTCCATGACCTGGTCACGATGCTGCAAAGCAACAGTCGCTATCAAGATGTGCTGAAGTCGGCCGATAAACCTGAACAGTTTGTGCGTGAGCTGCAAAAGGCCGGCTATGCAACCGATCCGGACTACGCCAGCAAGATCACGCAAATAGCAAAACAGATGAAGAGCTACCAGAACTACGCTGCGGCGACGAGCGCTTCCACGAATTTATAAGGTCTGAATCATGAGTTTGCTCAATATCGGGATGACGGGGTTGAACGCTGCCAGCTCGGCCCTGACGACTACTGGTAACAACATTGCCAACGTTGACACGGCCGGTTACTCGCGTCAGCAGACCGTGCAGACGACTGCGGCCTCGCAGCGATATGGCAACGTCTTCATCGGCACCGGCACCACGCTGGCCGATGTGCGTCGGGTCTACAGTTCCTACCTGGAATCGCAGCTGCATACCGCGACCTCGCTCAACAGCGATGCCTCGTCGTACCTGGCCCAGGTGACGCCGACCGACTCGATGCTGTCGGACACCAATACCGGCATGACCGCGTCCCTGCAGAGCTTCTTCACCGCGCTGCAGTCGGTCTCGACCACGCCGACCGACGATGCTTCCCGCCAGAACACCCTGAGCAGCGCCAAGGCCCTGAGCGATCGCTTCAACTCCATCGCCAAGCAGCTCAACGACCAGAACACCGGGATCAACACCAACCTGGCGGACATGGCCGACCAGGTGAACAAGCTGGCGACCAGCATCGCCCAGCTCAACGAGCAGATCACCAAGATTTCTCCGTCCGCCGGTGCGCCCAACGACCTGATGGACAAGCGTAACGAGGCCGTGCGCCAGCTGTCCGAACTGGTCGGTACCTCGGTGACCGAGCGTGGCTCCAACTATGACGTCTACCTGGCCAACGGCCAGCCGCTGGTCATGGGCAACTCCACCAACACCCTGGCGGCCGTGCCCAGCAAGGACGACCCGAGCCGTTACGCGCTGCAGCTGAACCGTGCCTCCAGCACCATCGACATCACGGATACGGTCAGTGGCGGCGAGATCGGCGGGCTGCTGCGCTATCGCACCGAAGTGCTGAATCCTTCGCTCAACGAGCTGGGGCGCGTGGCCATGGTCCTCTCCGACCAGATGAACAAGCAGAACGCCCAGGGCATCGACAAGAACGGCAACTTCGGTACGGCGATCTTCAACGATATCAACAGCGCCACGCTGGTCAGCCAGCGCAGTATCGCCAAGTCGACCAACAACCCGGCTTCCGGCAACCTCAACGTGAACATCAGCAACACCGGCGCGCTGACTACCTACGACTACCAGGTGACCTTCACCAACGGTACGGACTACTCGGTCAAGCGTTCCGACGGCACCGACATGGGCTCTTTCAGCACCACGACCACGCCGCCGCCGGTGATCGACGGTTTCACCCTGAACCCGAACAGCGCCACGCCGATGACTGCCGGCGACAGCTTCAAGGTCACCCCGACCCGCGCCGGTGCCAGTGACATCCAGATGGTCATGACCGACTCCAAGAGCATTGCTGCCGCAGCGCCATTGACCGGTGTGACCAGTGCCAACAACGGTGGGACCTACACCCAGCCGGTGCTGGTCGACCAGTTGGGCACTTCCAGCGCCACCAACAACGCGCAACTGCAGGACGCCATCAAGTACGGCACGCCGGTCAAGCTGGTGTTCGACGCCGCCGGTACCGGCGCTGCGGCGGGTACCCAGGGCTATACCCTGACCGACGCCAAGGGTAACGTCATGGGCACCGGCACCATCGTGCCGGGCCAGGGCAACACCCTGAACCTGAAAATCAACATGGTCGACGCCTCCGGCAACCCGGTGATGGACAACACGGTCACCCCCGCGGTCCAGAAGACGTTCACCGTGCAGACCACCGTGGGCGGTAACCCGAAAGCCGGCGAAAGCTACACCATCTCGATGACCGGTGCCGCTTCTTCGGACAATCGCAACAGCGCCGCCCTGATTGCTCTTCAGACCAAGAAAACGGTCGACACCGGTACCACCAGTCAAGGTATCAGCCTGTCGGACGCCTACGGCAAGCTGGTTTCCAACGTCGGTACCAAGGCCGCCCAGGCCAAGTCCGACAGCAGTGCGACCACCACCGTGCTGACCACCGCCAAGGGCGCCCGGGATTCATTGTCGGGGGTCAACCTCGACGAAGAAACCGGCAACCTGGTCAAGTACCAGCAGTACTACACCGCCTCTTCGCAGATCATCAAGGCGGCCCAGGAAACCTTCAGCGTGCTGATCAACAGTCTTTAAGGAGTCGTAATCCATGCGCATTTCCACCGCCCAGTATTACGAAACGACCGCCGCCAACTACCAGCGTGGCTACGACGGCATGCTCAAGAGTGCAGCCGAAGCGAGCAGCCTGACCAAGGTCAACACCGCCGCCGACGATCCGGTCGGTGCCGCGCGTCTGTTGCAGTTGGGCCAGCAAAGCGCCGCGCTGACCCAGTACGGCACCAACTCCAGCGCCCTGAAGACCCAGTACAGCCAGAGCGAAACTGCGCTGAGCTCGATCCAGGACGCGATGCAGCGTGCCCGCGAGCTGGCCCTGGCAGCCAATAACGGCACCAAGACCGATACCGATCGCAAGGCGGCCGCCCAGGAACTGGGGCAACTGCAGCAGACCATCCTCGGCCTGATGAACAGCCAGGACTCCAACGGCAACTACCTGTTCGGCGGTTCCAATACCAGCACGCCACCCTATACCGCCAACGCTGACGGTACCTACAGCTATAACGGTGATCAGTCCACGCTGAGCCTGCAGGTGGGTGAAAACCTGTCGCTGGGCAGCAACATCACCGGTTGGGAAGCGTTCCAGCAGACCATCAATACCGCGCGCACCAGCGCCACCATGACCGCACCCGCAGTCGACGACGGACGCGTGACCCTGTCCAACGGCCTGGTCAGCAACAGCGCCACCTATGATGCCAAGTTCACTGCCGGCCAGCCGTACACCGTGACCTTCCTCAGCAGCACGCAGTTGAAGATCACCGATGGTGCTGGCAACGACGTGACCTCCGAAGCGACGCAGAACGGTGTCGTCAGCAATAGCAGCGGCGCCAACCAGACGGTCAACTTCCGTGGCGTCGACCTGGCCCTGAACATCAACCTGAAGTCGGGTGATGTGGCGGATACCGTGATTGCTGGCCATACCTTCACCCTGGCTGCGCAACCGGACACCTTCAACACCACTCGCAGTGCTGGCAACCCGTCGACCACCGTGGTCACCGGCGCGACCACCACCAACCAGACGGCCTACACCAGCACCTTCCCCAACGGTGGCGCGACCATCAAGTTCGGTGCCGGTGGCGCCTATGACGTGTACGCCACGCCAATCAGCTCGACCAGCCAGCCGATCTCCTCCGGTACCATGGCTGCGCCACCTGCGGCGCAGACCATTACGGCGGCCGGGGTGACCTTCACCTTCAGTGGTGCGGCGTCGGCCGGCGACCAGTTCATGGTCCAGTCCAACAATCACCAGACCCAGAACATCCTGGACACCCTGTCGTCGATGATCACCGCGCTGAACACTTCGGTCGATGGCGATCCGGTGGCCCAGCAGAAACAACTGGCGACCATGAACGCCGGGATCAGCAACATCGACAGTGCGTTCAGCCAGACCGGCTCGGCGATCACCACGGTCGGTTCGCGTGGATCGGCGCTGGATAACCAGGCCGCCACCAACCAGAGCCTGACCCTGGCCAATACCAGCAGCCAACAGGCGATCCGCGACTCCGATCCTGCCGAAGTGATGACCCGCCTGACCCTGCAGCAGACCATGTTGCAGGCCGCTCAACTGGCTTTCAGCAAGGTCAGCCAACTGGGCCTGTTCAACAAGATCTGACGACAGCGGGCGCGCCAGCGCCCCCTCGTTGCCCAGTATCGTCTGCCAGCCGCTGCATTCAGCGGCTTCAGGGGCCCTTCCGGCCGGAAGGGAACCCTCCGCTCGAGAGTCCTGCCGTGAACCCTATGCCGCTTGTCAGTGTCGCCATTCCCGCCTCCAGTCCACGGTTTTTCTCCAAGGCCCTTGGTGGGCTGCTGACCCAGGCTTATGGCAATTTCGAGATTATCGTCTGCGACGACAGCCGTGGCGATGAGATCGAGCAGGCGGTTCTGGCATTGAGTGAGCGCAGTGGCAGGGTCGTGCGTTATGTGCGCAACCCGCAGCCGTTGGGCTATATCGGCAACTTGCATGCCTGTCTGGCACAGGCTCGGGGCGAGTACGTCAAGTTCCTGATGGACGACGACCAGTTGCTACCCGACATTCTCGCGCAGCAGACCCAGGTCTTCATCGAGCAGTCGGACGTCAACCTGGTGCTTGCCCAGCGTCTGTTCTGGGACGCCGACGACCTGCAATTGCCATCGCGCCTGGAAAATACCGCGCTGTCGCCGGCGTCCGGGCTGTTCAAGGGCGAAGACCTGCTGGCCATCTGCGAAAACTTTCCGGTGAATTTCTTTGGCGGACTGACCAGTGCGATGTTTCGGCGTTCCGACCTGGTCGAACTGCTGCCGGCTCTTACCCAGCCGGGACATTGCTTTATCGCCTCCCTCGACCTGGCCCTCTATATCTGCCTGTTCCGGCGCGGCACGCTGGCCATGCTGAACAACGTGTTGAGCATCGAGCGTCTGTACCCGGAGCGCATGAGTCACCAGCAGGCGATGAAGGATGCCGCAGTCACGGAGATGGAATGGCTGGTGCAGATGCTCAAAGCGCGTAGTGGCGAATCGGCACCAGCTCCGGGCTGGGTGCGGTTCCTGCCGTTGGCCAGTGCCGTCGGCCTGCCGCGTGAGTGGGATGAACTGCCGCTGAGCCGTACCCTGGGCAACAAGCAGACCACGCAGCCCTGGCGCGTTGGTATTGCCAGTGAGAGCTTCAGCCAGTTGTATAGCGAATGGTTGTCCTGCCGGACCTTGCCGGAACCGCAGAAAAAGCTGTTGTCCGACACCCTGGCGGGGTGGGCCTGGCAGCCGAAGATCGTGCCGGTGGTGATCGACGAGCAGGGCGGCAGTTCCAGCCTGGGGATTACCTTGCGCAGCCTCGAGGAGCAGCTCTATGCCCCGGAACTGACGCTGGTGCTGTCTGCCACCTGTACCGAAGCGAGTCTGCACGGCAAGGTCTTCCACCTGCCGCTGGCGGATGATTGGCGCGAGCAGTTGAATGGGCTGCTGCCGCAGCTCGACGGTGGCGACTGGTTCTATCTGTTGCGCGCTGGCGATCGTCTGCGCGAGCCGGCGCTGCTGGTGCTGGCCGAGCGTATCCTTGCCAATCCGGCGATCCGTTGTGCCTACAGCGACGAAGGCGCCTTGCGCGACGGCGAGTCTGCCGGGCCGGTGTTCAAGCCGCAGTTCAATCTTGACCTGATGCGTAGCTATCCCTACGTCGGGCGTGCGCTGGCTTTTCAGCGCAAGGGCTTCGTGGAGCTGGACGGCTTCGATGTCGTGCAGGGCGAGTTGGCGCCCCAGGATCTGCTCTGGCGTATGGTGGAAAGCGACGGTACCCGCGCGGTGCACCATATTGCCGAGGTCCAGCTGGAGTCGCTGTTCTCATTCTCCAAGTGGCTGTCGTCGCCCGAGGTGCTGGAGCTTGCTCCGCGGGTGACCGAAGCTCATCTGAATCGCCTGGGTGTTGCCCACCGGATTCAGGTAGGCGATGACTCGCCGCTCACGCGTGTCGAGTATGTGCATGCCAGTCGTCCGCTGGTGTCGATCATCCTGGTCAGCAAGGATCAATGCGCGGCCCTGCAGCGTTGTATCGATACTCTGCTGGAGCGTACCGGCTATGCCGAATACGAGCTGCTGCTGGTGGACAATGGCAGCGAGAGTGCCGAGGCCCGGGCCTGGTTCGAGGGCATGGCCGAACTGGGCAGTGAACGCCTGCGCGTGCTGTCCTGTCCACAACAGGGTAATGCGGCGGCTGTGCGCAACTTCGCCGCGCAGCAGGCCCGTGGCGAATACCTGCTGCTGCTCAATCCCTATGCGGTGATCACCAATGGCCAATGGCTGGATGAGATGCTGGCCCAGGCCCAGCGTCCGGAAGTTGGCGTGGTCGGTGCCAAGTTGTTCAGCCCGGAAGGGCGGGTGCTGCATGCTGGCGTGATCCTGGGGCTACGGGGGCCGGCCGGCTTGCCGTTCTACGGCGAGGTGATGCAGGCCGCCGGCTACATGTACCGGCTCCAGGCTGTGCATGACCTCAGTGCCGTCGGTGCCGACTGCATGCTGGTGCGCAAGTCACTGTTCGACAGCCTTGGCGGGTTGGACGAGCAGAGTTTTGCCCACACCCTCAACGAGGTGGATTTCTGTTTGCGGGTCGGCCAGAGCAACCATCTGGTGGTCTGGACGCCGTTCGCACAACTGGCCATGGGTGCTGTCCCTGGCGTGGTACTGGAAGTCGAGGAGCAGACGCAGCGACAGAACGAGGAAAAGAGTTTCTACCAGCGCTGGCTGCCGATCGTTGCCCGTGACCCGGCCTACAACCCGAGCTTGACGCTGGACAGCCTGAACGGTTCGAGCTTCAGTCTGGAACCTGGTCTGCGCGATGGCTGGAGTCCGTTTTCCGCGCCGCATCTGCCGAAAATCATGGCGTTGCCGATCAACGCCTCGGCTGTCGGTCACTATCGGATAACCCAGCCGCTGATCGAGCTGGAAGCGTCTGGGCGAGCCATTGGCCGCACCTATTACACTCTGCCGTCGATCATCGAGGTCGCACGTCAGTCTCCTGACGTCATCGTCCAGCAGGGACGCTACACGGCATTGCCGATCGAGGAGATCGCGGTGCTGATGAGTTACAGCAACGCCCGACGCATCTATGAACTCGATGACTATGTCATCGATCCGCCGCGCAAGAACGGGCATATCCGCAACCTGCCACAACGCGATGAAATGGAGCGCCTGATCCGGCGCGGTATAAGTCTGTGCGATCGAGTCGTGGTGTCGACCCAACCGCTCGCCGACGCGCTGTCTTCGATGCACCAGGACATCCGCGTCGTCCCGAACATGCTTGCGCCGCACATGTGGAGTGACCTGCAGAGCCAGCGCCGGACCAGCAAGAAGCCTCGGGTCGGTTGGGGCGGTGGAACCAGCCATGCCGGCGACCTTGCGGTTATCGCCGATGTCGTGCGGGAATTGGCCAACGAGGTGGACTGGGTATTCTTCGGCATGTGCCCGGAGGAGCTGCGGCCGTACATGCACCAGTTCCATGGCGTCATTGATCTCAAGGATTATCCGAGGAAGCTGGCGAGCCTGAACCTGGACCTCGCCCTGGCTCCGTTGGAGTTTCATATCTTCAACGACTGCAAGAGCAACCTCCGGCTGTTGGAGTATGGAGCATGTGGCTATCCGGTGGTCTGCAGCGACACCAAGGCCTATGCCGGCTACCTGCCGTGCACGCGAGTCAAGACCAATACCACCGACGAGTGGCTCCAGGCCATTCGCATGCACCTGGCCGATCCCGATGCAAGCTACCGCATGGGTGACGAGTTGCGCGAGATCGTCCTGCGCGACTACATGTTGCGCGGTGATAACGTCCGCTACTGGGAACAGGGCTGGCTGGCCGATTGATGTGAGCGCTGGCTCTCCTGTCCCCACGGAGCTGGCGCGTTTCCTGCAAGCCCCCTTCATATCGCCATAAATCGTGCATTTGGCGTCAAGGCCTCGCGGCTTTGAGCCATCGCTTGTGATTTGACCCGGCAGTCTGGAAAGTTCCACAGGGCCCGAGCAGGTCCTGTGCTGAAGAAGAAGGGGACGTTGATGAAGGCAGTAATTCTGGCGGGCGGCCTGGGCACGCGAATCAGCGAGGAGTCGCACCTCAAGCCCAAGCCGATGATCGAGATTGGTGGCAAGCCAATTCTCTGGCACATCATGAAGCAGTACTCGGCCCACGGTATCCACGATTTTGTGATCTGCCTCGGGTACAAGGGCTACGCCATCAAGGATTTCTTCGCCAACTATTTCCTGCACACCTCCGACGTCACCTTCGACATGAGCAACAATCGCATGGACGTTCACCAGAACTACAGCGAGCCTTGGCGCGTGACCCTGATCGACACCGGTGAGGAAACCATGACCGGTGGCCGCCTGCGCCGTGCCGGCCGTTATCTGCAAGATGAGGAGGCGTTCTGCTTCACCTACGGTGACGGTGTCTCGGACCTCGATATCAGCGCCCTGGTGAGTTTCCACCGGGCCAGCGGCAAGCTGGCGACCGTCACTGCGGTACAGCCACCCGGTCGTTATGGTGCGCTGGAGCGTGACGGCGACATGGTCCGTGGTTTCGTCGAGAAACCCCGTGGCGACGGCGGTTGGATCAACGGCGGCTTTTTCGTCCTGTCGCCAAAGGTGCTGCCGTTGATCAGTGGCGACTCCACCATCTGGGAGGCCGAGCCGCTGATGGGCCTGGCCGCCGAGGGCCAACTGAATGCCTTCCAACACGATGGCTTCTGGCATCCGATGGACACCCTGCGTGACAAGAATCACCTGGAACAGCTCTGGCAGAGCGGGGAGGCCCCGTGGAAACAGTGGGACTGAGTCGGGCATTCTGGAGCGGCAAGCGGGTCCTGCTGACCGGTCATACCGGTTTCAAGGGCAGTTGGCTGGCGCTCTGGTTGCAGAGCCTTGGTGCGCAGGTCAGCGGCTTCGCCCTGGCGCCGGCAACCGAGCCGAACCTGTTCGAGCTGGCGCAGGTCGGCGAAGGCATGGACGATCGCCGCGGCGACCTGCGGGATCTCGGCGCGCTGCTGGAACTGATCGCCGAAACCGAGCCGGAAATCGTCTTGCACCTGGCGGCCCAGCCGCTGGTGCGCGAGGCCTATCGCGACCCGCTCGGTACTTATTCGAGCAACGTGATGGGCACGCTCAACCTGCTCGAAGCGATTCGCCAGGTCGGCGGCGTCAGTGCCTGTGTGCTGGTTACCACCGACAAGGTCTACGCCAACCAGGAGTGGCCGTGGCCCTACCGCGAAAACGAAGCCCTCGGCGGTCATGATCCCTATAGCAGCAGCAAGGCCTGTTGTGAGCTGCTCGCGCAGTCCTATGTGGCATCCTTTTTTCCACCTGAGCGTTATGACGTGCATGGCCTGGCTGTCGCGACCGCGCGGGCTGGCAACGTTCTGGGTGGTGGTGATTTCTCGCCGGAGCGACTGATTCCCGATGTGTTGCGCGCCTGGTCGGCCGGCGAGCCGGTGACCCTGCGTTATCCACAGGCGGTGCGGCCTTGGCAGCACGCGCTGGAGCCGCTGGCGGGCTACCTGCAACTGGCTGCGGCGCTGTATGAGCGTGGGCCGGACCTCGCCGGGGCTTGGAACTTCGGGCCGGGCGAGGACGACATGTGCAGTGTTGGCGACGTCGTTGCGCGGCTCGCCGCGCGTTGGCCGCAGGCCCCAGGCCTGCGCGTCGAGCCGAGCGAACTGCACGAGGCCGGATTGTTGCGCCTGGACAGCAGCCGCGCCCGGCAACTGCTCGGCTGGCAGCCTCGCTGGTCGTTGCAGCAGTGCCTGGAACAGACCCTCGACTGGCACCTGGCCTGGCAGGGCGGAGCCGACATGCGTGCGGTGAGCCTGGCCCAACTGTCGCTTTATCGGGGGGTGTTGTGAGCGAGTTCCTGATCCAGACGCTGCCCCTCGAGGGGTTGTTCAACGTTCAACACAAGCACCACGCCGACCCGCGCGGGCAATTTTCCCGACTGTTCTGCGAAGGTAGCCTGGATGCCTTTGGCGCGCCTTTTCATATCCGCCAGATCAACCATTCCTGTACCCGCGAGCGCGGCAGTGTGCGCGGCCTGCATTACCAGAATGCGCAGGCCCCGGAAGCCAAGCTGATCACTTGCCTGCGCGGCGAGGTCTGGGATGTGGCGGTGGACCTGCGCCCGGATTCGCCGACCTTCCTGCACTGGCATGCCGAGCACCTGCGCGCGGGCGATGGCCGCAGCCTCCTGCTGTCGGCTGGTTTCGCCCATGGCTTCCAGGCCCTGAGCGATGATGCCGAGCTGCTGTACCTGCACAGCGCCGACTACACGCCGGAGAGTGAAGGCGGGCTGTCGGTGCTCGACCCGCGCCTGGCGATCACCTGGCCCGAGGCTGTCAAAAATCTGTCGGCCAGGGATGCCAGCCATCCGCTGATCGACGTGTCTTTTCCTGGAGTGCGTTTATGAACTGCCGAGGTTGCGGCACCCCGCTGGTCCTGCCGTTGATCGATCTCGGCACCTCGCCACCGTCCAACGCCTACCTGCGTGCCGATCAATTGGAGCAGGCCGAAGCCTGGGTACCGCTGAAGGTCGCGGTTTGCCAGGCTTGCTGGCTGGTACAGACCGAGGACTACACCCGCGCCGACACGCTGTTCGACGCCGACTATGCCTATTTCAGCTCGTTCTCCAGCACCTGGCTGGCCCATGCCGAGCGTTACGTAGCCGAGATGGTCGAGCGTTTCGGGCTCACCGGTGACAGCCGGGTGGTGGAAGTGGCGGCCAACGATGGTTATCTGCTGCAGTACGTGGCCGACCGTGGCATTCCCTGCCTGGGCGTCGAGCCGACCCGCAGCACCGCCCAGGCGGCGCGGGACAAGGGGCTGGAGATCCGCGAGCTGTTCTTCGGCCGCGATACGGCCTTGCAATTGCGCGAGGAGGGCTGGGCTGCCGACCTGATGGCGGCCAACAACGTGCTCGCTCATGTGCCGGACATCAATGATTTTCTCCAGGGTTTCGCCACCCTGCTCAAGCCGACGGGCGTGGCGACCTTCGAGTTCCCGCACCTGCTGGCGCTGATGGCCGGGCACCAGTTCGATACCCTCTACCATGAGCATTACTCCTATTTGTCGCTGACCGCCGTGCAGGCGCTCTGCGAGCGCAACGGCCTGGAGGTCTTCGACGTCGGCGGCCTGCCGACCCATGGTGGCTCGCTGCGTGTGTTCGTGCAGCGTGCCGATGGCGAGCGGCGCGCCGTGCTACCGGTGGTGCGTCAGGTGCTGGAGGCCGAATTGGCCGCCGGCGTGAAGACCCCGGCGTTCTACGCCACCCTGGCGCCGGCCGCCGAACGCATCAAGCACGACCTGCTGCGTTTTCTGCTCCAGGCCAAGGCCGAAGGCAAACGTGTGGTCGGCTATGGCGCGGCTGCCAAGGGCAACACGCTGCTCAATTACGCCGGCGTGCGTCCGGACCTGCTGGCCTGGGTCGCCGATGCCAACCCGCACAAGCAGGGAAAATTCTTGCCAGGCAGTCGGATCCCGGTGGTTTCGCCGGAGCGCATTGCTGCCGAGAAACCGGACTACGTGCTGGTACTGCCATGGAACCTGTTGCAGGAAGTCAACCAGCAGCAGGTGGCGGTGCGTGAGTGGGGGGGGCGCTTTGTCGTCGCCGTGCCCGAGTTGACGGTCCTGTGAGCGGTCTGAAGGTATTGGTCACGGGCGCGACCGGTTTTGTCGGTCGTCATCTGGTCTCGGCACTTCTGGCGCGTGGGCACTCGGTACGGGCGGTAGCTCGCGATGCTCAGGTCGCAGGCAAGCTGCCGTGGATCGATGATGTCGAGTTCGTCGCGGCTGATGTGCATGTCGAAGACCTCGACCTGGCTAGCCTGAGCGCTGGTGTCGATGTGCTGGCGCACTTGGCCTGGCCGGGTTTGCCAAATTACCAGGCGCTGTTTCATTTCGAGCACAACCTGCTCGCCGACTACCGCTTCATCAAGCGGATGGTCGAGGCCGGCGTGCCCCAGGTGCTGGTCACCGGCACCTGCTTCGAATATGGCATGCAAAGCGGCCCGCTGAGTGAGGCGGCGGCCCCGCAGCCGAGCAATCCCTATGGCCTGGCGAAGAATACCCTGCGGCAGTTCCTGGAGACGTTGCGCCAGCAACTGCCATTCAATTTGCAATGGGCCCGGCTGTTCTACCTTTACGGCGAGGGGCAGAATCCCAACAGCCTGCTGGCCAGCCTGGATCGGGCAATAGATGCCGGTGCCGAGTGCTTCGACATGTCGGCGGGCGAGCAACTGCGCGACTACCTGCCGATCGAGGTTGCTGCCGGCTACCTGGCGCGCCTGCTGGAACAGCGGGATTTTTCTGGCGTGGTCAATTGCTCCAGTGGCCGACCGATAGCGGTCAGGACCCTGGTCGAACAACGGTTGCGCGAGCGTGATACGTCGATCGCCCTGAACCTGGGGCACTATGGTTATCCCAGCCACGAGCCCATGGCGTTCTGGGGCGTGGCGGATCGGCTGCGGCAGTTACTGGGAGTCGAACATGACGTATGAGTGGTCTCGGGCAGAAGGTCTGCCGGTGTGCCGGGAAGTGGAGCGCAGCGACATCATCCTGGGCTCATCGATCGAATTGGCAGTTTGGGGATAGTTATGCAAGACAAGTACGTTTCTGAACAGGCACGGTTCCTGCGGGATGCAGAGTCCCTGGGCGATCTGCTGACTGTGGTCATCGTCACCCACAATCGGCCGGCTTTCCTGCGCCGCGCGGTGGTCTACTACAGTGCCTTGCCTTGCAAGCTGCTGATACTCGACTCTTCGCCCGAACCATGCGTCGGTGTGGACGAGGGGCGCGATCGGGTCGAGTACCTGCACGTGCCTCAGTATGACTACTGGAAGATGCAGGACAAGTTCAGCCATGGCGTGATGAGCGTGAAAACGCCGTACATGACGTTTGCTCCCGACGATGACTTCATCGTCCATGACGCGCTTGACCAGTCCGTGGCCTTCCTGGAGGACCATCCCGACTATGGCATGTGTCACGGCTATTGCCTGATGTATCTGACACTGGCCAACAATGTCCTGTACTACCGTCGCGACAAGAAGGTCCACGAGGACTTCCCCGACGAGCGTGGGCAGGATCGGTTGTTGAAGTACATGGGCCAGTACGTGCCGCCGTTCTACGCGGTGCACCGGACCCAACTGATGCAGGACTGGTATTCGGCGATGCCACGGGGAACCAGTTTCCAGTGGCAGGAAATCGGCCACGTCTACTACATGCTGGCGCGGGCCAAGGCTCGCATCCTGCCGATCCCCTATGTGGTGCGCGAGCTCAACTACGGTGATTCGGAGCACGGGACCGAGGTCTACCACGCACTGTCCTATACCGACGCCAAGTCGACCGCGGAGCGCGAGGCGTTTGCCGACTTCCTGGCCACCTTGCCTACCGGCATCGAAGGCCTCGACCAGGAGCAGACCAGGGCCCTGGCCCTGGAGAGTTTCGAGGCCATGGTCGACAGCTTGCGCAGTGGTCGGGCGCTGACCGTCGAGATGATTTTCGACTCGACCTGGAACACGATCGACGAACCACCGCAGCGGCGTTTCGGGCCCAAGCAGTACGTGGAAATGCCGTTCTACAACCAGGGTTTCTTCGATAAGTTGACCCAGTTCGAGTTCCTGTTGCATGCCATGCCTGCTGGCCGCCTGCAGTTGCAGCGACTGGAGGCCGTTTGGGCCCGCCAGGAGGCGCTGATGCGCCCGCACAACAACGACACCCCGGAAAGTGTGCTCGACCGGCTCTGGCAGGCCCACGATTGCAACCTGTTCAATCGCCGGGTGGTCAGGGCCCTGGTGCAGCAGCTTGAAACCGTCGGCGAAGATGCCGAAGCACAGCGGCTCGCCGTCTGGAGCAAGCGCCTGGATGCGGTTTCCAGCAACGACAACCGCTCGACTTTCGATGGCATGCTCTCGGGGCGTCTGCTGCGGTGGCTCGATGCGCGTGAGCCGGATGCCAGCGAGCGTCAGGCGATTGCCGAGTACCAGGCGCGGCAGGGTGGTGGTCCGGTGTTCGGCCTGATGCTGCTGGACCTGGCGGATGATGTCGAGAAGTTGCAGGTGACCCTCGACAGTCTGCTTGAGGGCCACAGCAAGGCCTTCCGCATCGTGGTCTTCACCACTGGCGAGCCGCAGGCAGCAACCACTGTGCAGAACACCCTGCACTTTATTCGTGTGACCGAAGGCAATTACGTCGACAAGCTCAACCAGTTCGCCCGTCAGTCGTCCTGTGATTGGTTGCTGCTGGCGCAGGTTGGGGACGAGTTCACCGCCAGCGGCCTGTTGAAGGCCGGCCTGGAACTGCGCCATGCCGAAGGCTGCCGCGCAGTGTGCATCGATGAAGTCCAGCGCGATGCGGAAGGGGCGTTGAGCGATGTCTTCAGGCCGGGCTTCAACCCCGATCTGCTGCTGAGCGTGCCGGCCCTGATGGCGCGGCACTGGTTGATCCGGCGCGATGTGCTGGTCGACGCCGGTGGCTACAGCGCCGACTACAGCAATGCCCTGGAGTTCGACCTGCTGCTGCGGTTGATCGAACAGGGCGGCCTGGCCGGGCTGGCACACCTGGATGAGCCGCTGTTGATCTCGGCGAAACCGGAGTTGGTGGAAAATGCCCACGAGCGCTCGACGCTGCTGCGTCACCTCGGTGTGCGCGGCTACAAGGCCCAGGTCAACTCGCAGGAGCCGGGCACCTACATGATCGATTACCGGCACACAGAGCGTCCGCTGGTGTCGATCATCGTCCATGGTGCGGCGGATTTCGACCAGTTGGCGTGTTGCCTGAGCGCGCTGCTGTTGCGCACCCGCTACCTGAAATACGAGGTGCTGGTAGCGGATCACCCGAGCCGTAGCGAAGCCTTGTCGAGCTGGTTGCAGGGCCAGCCGCAGGCGAGCAAGGTCAGTGTGCTGCAGTCCGATTGGCCGAGCACCCCGGCTTTCTGCAATGCCGCGGCACGGCAGGCGAGTGGCGAATATCTGGTGCTGTTGGCCGCCGACAGCGAAGTGGTCAATCCCAACTGGATCGAATCTTTGCTCAACCAGGCGCTGCGTCCGGAGGTCGGGGTAGTTGGCGCCAAGTTCTACAGTTATGACGGCAAGATCTCCCAGGCCGGCCTGATTCTTGGCTTGAACGAGGGCGTCGACTCGCCGTTCGTGGGCGAGAAGAAGGATGCCAGGGGCTACATGCAGCGCCTGGCAGTCGAACAGAACTATTCAGCGGTCTCGGCGGCGTGCCTGATGGTGCGCAAGGCCCTTTTCGATGCAGTCGGTGGGCTGGACGAGGGCGATTTTGCCGAGGGCTTCAGCGAAGTCGACCTGTGCCTCAACCTCGGCCAGGCCGGTTACCTGGTGTCTTGGACGCCACAGGTGCAGGTCCTGCATCCCGGCGTACTACCCGAGGCCCCGCGAGCTCTGGCGGCCTTGCACGAGAAGTGGGCGGCCAACTTGCAGGCCGACCCAGCGTACAACTCGAACCTGGCCTTGAGTGGCAAGGGCTTCACCCTGGGGGCGGCCTATCATGTGGATTGGGCGCAGTTGCTGGTGTAGGCCGGCGCCCATGGGCGGGAACTCAGGGTATGCGCAAAAGTAAACCGTTGTTCATGACCGGCGCCGGCGAATCCGTCGCCGGCCATTTTCCAGCTCGCGTGGTCGAACCGTTTCGGCCGGAGAGGCAATCATGACGCCCTATCAGATTCCCTACGGTCACCAGAGTATTGAACAGGCTGATATCGACGCGGTGGTCGAGGTGCTCAAGTCGCCCTGGCTGACCCAGGGACCGACGATTCCACGTTTCGAGGCGGCCTTGGCGGAACACTGCCAGGCCGATTTCGCGGTGGCAGTCTGCAATGCCACCGCAGCCCTGCATATCGCTTGCCTGGCGGCAGGGTTGGGGCCAGGGGATCGCTTGTGGACCAGTCCGAATACATTCGTCGCCTCCGCCAACTGTGGCCGCTATTGCGGGGCCGAAGTGGACTTTGTCGACATCGATCCGCAAACCCTCAACCTGGACGCCAGCCTGCTGGCGCGCAAGCTGGAGGTTGCCGCCACAGCCGGTCGGCTGCCCAAGGTGGTGGTGGCCGTAGCCTTCGCCGGGCAGAGTTGCGATATGCGCGCGATTGCCGAGCTGGCCGAGCTGTATGGCTTCACCTTGATCGAGGACGCTTCCCATGCGGTAGGCGCCTCCTATCTTGGCCGGCCGGTGGGCTGCGGCGCTTATGCAGCAATGACCATCTTCAGTTTCCACCCGGTGAAGATCATTACCTCGGCCGAGGGCGGGATGGTGCTGACCAACCATCCCGAACTGGCTGAGCGCCTGCGTCGCCTTCGCAGCCACGGTATCACGGGTGATCCTGCGCAGATGAAGGTGCCTGAGCATGGCCTCTGGTATTACCAGCAACTGGAGCTGGGCTGCAATTACCGGATGACCGATCTGCACGCGGCATTGGGGTTGTCGCAAACGGCACGGCTCGACAGTTTTGTCGCCAGGCGGCGAGAGCTGGCGGCGCGCTACAACCGCCTGTTGGCGGACCTGCCGCTGGCCCTGCCGGTCACGCAGCCCGGGGCCGAGTCGGCCTGGCACCTGTATGTGGTGCGCCTGCAACTGGAACGCATCAAGGTCTCCCAGCGAGAGGTCTTCGAGACGCTGCGGGCTGCCGGAATCGGTGTGAACCTGCACTACATCCCCGTCCATCTTCAGCCGTACTACCGTGAGCAGGGTTTCAAGGACGGTGATTTTCCCGAAGCCGAACGCTATTTCGGCGAGGCGCTCAGCTTGCCGTTGTTCCCGCTGCTCACTGAAGAGGAGCAGGATTATGTCGTCGAACAGTTGAGAAACCTGGTCGCTTGAACGATGGTCATTGCTAGGAGGGAGAAGTCAGACATGCGTGAGTTCAGCGAGCAGGAGCATTTCTGGCACGGAGAATTCGGCGATCAGTACGTGGGCCGCAACCAGGGCCAGGGGCTGGTCGCTGCCAACCTGGCGCTGTTTACCAAGGCGCTGGCTTGCACAGGCCGGCTCGACAGTCTGCTGGAACTGGGGACCAACGCTGGCAACAACCTGCTGGCTTTGCACCAGTTGCTGCCTGACTGCCTGCTGCAAGGGGTGGAGATCAACGCCAAGGCCTGCGAGCAGGCCAATGCGCTGGGCATTGCCAAGGTTTGGCACGGTTCGCTGTTTGACTACCCACGAGAGCGTTGCTTTGACCTGACCCTGAGCAAGGGCGTGTTGATCCACCTGGCTCCCGAACTGCTGACGGCGGCCTATGAGCAGCTCTATCACTTGAGCGGCCGTTACATCCTGCTGGCCGAATACTACAGCCCGGTTCCGGTCGAGGTGTCCTATCGCGGCAACAGCGGCAAGCTGTTCAAGCGCGATTTTGCCGGCGAGATGCTCGATCGCTACGGCGACCTGCAGTTGCTCGACTATGGCTTCGGTTATCACCGCGACCGGCAGTTTCCCGTCGACGATGTGAACTGGTTCCTGCTGGAAAAACGCCCTTGAGCGCGGTTGCGATCATCCCGGCGCGCGGTGGCAGCAAGCGCATCCCGCGCAAGAACCTCAAGCTGTTCCATGGCGAGCCGATGATCGTTCGCTCGATCCGGCTGGCGCTGGCCTGTGGTCTGTTCGAGCAGGTGGTGGTCAGTACCGACGATGCGCAGATTGCCGAGGTGGCACGTGAACATGGCGCCCAGGTGCCGTTTCTGCGGCCGGCGACGCTGGCCGATGACTTCACCGGCACGGCGGCGGTGATCGCCCATGCCGTCGACGCCCTGGCACGGCAGGGGCAAGTGTTCGACTACGCCTGTTGCATCTACGCCACGGCGCCATTGCTGCAAGCGCGTTTCCTGCGCGAAGGCTTCGAGTTGCTGGAGCAGCATCCCGGGCGATCCTTTGCATTTTCCGTCTGCGAGTTCGGCTTCCCCATCCAGCGGGCCTTGACCTTGACCGGCGACGGAGCGCTGACCGCACTGTATCCGGAACACCGCCAAACCCGCTCCCAGGATCTGCCGCCAGCGTTCCAGGATGCCGGGCAATTCTACTGGGGCCGTAGCGACGCCTGGTTGCGGGGCGATGTGCTGTTTTCCGAAAAGAGCCTGCCAGTGTTGCTGCCGCGTCATCTGGTCCAGGATATCGACACGCCCGAGGACTGGCGCCGGGCGGAATACCTGTATTCAGCGCTGCAAGCCGGAGGGGAGTTGCAATCGTGAGGGTGTTGTTTCGGGCCGATGCGTCGGCCGCCATTGGCAGCGGCCATGTTGCCCGTTGCCTGACGCTGGCCGCGGTCCTGCGGGCCAGCGGTGCCGAGGTGCTGTTCGCCTGTCGGGAGTTGCCCGGTAATGCCCTGGCTCGCCTGGCTGCGCAAGGGTGGCCCTGCGTGACCCTGCCGGGCAATTATCCGGGCGAGGAGCCGGCGCAGGGCATCGAGGAGCCGTTGCCCTGGCAGGCCGATATCGATGCCTTGGGGCACGGCTTGGCGGGAGAACCCGAATTCGACTGGATCGTCGTCGATCACTATGGGCTCGATCACCGCTGGCAGACGGCCGCCCGCCGCTGGGCGCGGCGAATCGCGGCGATCGATGACCTGAACAACCGCCAGCATGCGGTGGACATCCTCTTCGACCAGAACTTCACTGCCGGCGACCCGGAATATGCCGGGCGCGCCCTGGGCCCGTGCCGGCAGTTGCTCGGGCCGCGCCATGCGCTGATTCGCGATGAGTTCCGTCGTGCTCCGGTCGAGATCAAGGCCCAGGCAAGTCGGGTGCTGGTGAATTTTGGTGGGCTCGACGGCGCCGGGGAGACCTGGAAGGCCATGCTGGCGCTGGCGGATTTCGACGATTTGGAAGTGGACTTCGTCGCTGGCACGGCCAATCCGCGCCTGGCACAGTTGCAGGCCATGGCGGCGGATCGTCCGTTGTGGCGGGTGCAGACCTTCGTCCAGGATTTTGCCCAACTGATGGCCCAGGCTGACCTGTTTATCGGGGCCGGGGGCGGCACCAGTTGGGAGCGTGCCGCATTGGGGCTGCCGACCCTGTGCATCGCCGTGGCCGAGAACCAGCAGGCCAATGCCGAGCGGCTGGCGGCGGCGGGGGCGCATCTCTATCTCGGCACCACCCAGGCGGTGGATGTCGACCGGTTGAAGCAGGCGGTGGGCTTCGTGCTGGGCAATGTCGGCTTGCGCCGCAGCCTGGCCGAGCGCTCGCGTGCGCTGGTCGACGGGCTCGGTGCCCGGCGTTTCGCGGTCGCCCTGTTGGGGGAGAGCCTCGACGTGCGACGGGTGACGCCGGAGGATTCCCGGCTGTTGTTCGAGGGGCGCAACCATGAATCGGTACGCCGTGCGTCGCTGAACAGTGCGCCGATAGAATGGCCGGCGCATCAGCTCTGGTTGGCGGCGAAGCTGCAGGATCGCAATTGCCTGCTGTTGATCGCCGAGTCGGGTGATGGCCCCGTGGGTGTACTGCGTTATGACCTGGCGGACGAGCGAGCCGAGGTTTCACTCTATCTGTTCGAGGGACGCATGGGCCTGGGTTGGGGGCGAGCGCTGCTGGCCCGTGGCGAGCAGGCCATGCGCGAACACTGGCCTCAGGTCACGGCGATTGATGCGCAGGTACTGCCGGACAATCCGGCTTCGATTGAATTGTTTTGTCACAGCGGTTACGTCCAGTCGGTCAGCCGTTTCGAGCGTGTAGTGAAGGAGCAGGCCCATGACTAGTTTCAAGATCGGTCAACGCGTGATCGGCCCGGATGCTCCACCCTTCGTCATTGCCGAAATGAGCGGCAACCACAACCAGTCGCTCGAGGTCGCCTTGCAGATCGTCGAGGCGGCGGCCAAGGCCGGCGCCCATGCGCTGAAATTGCAGACCTACACCGCCGACACCATGACCCTGGACCTGGCCGAAGGCGAGTTTTTCATCAAGGACCCCGGCAGTCTCTGGGCCGGTTCGTCGCTCTACGAGCTGTACGAGAAGGCCCACACACCCTGGGAATGGCATGCACCGATCTTTGCCCGGGCGAAGGAACTGGGCATGCTGGCGTTCTCCACGCCATTCGACGAGACGGCCGTGGACTTCCTCGAAAGCCTCGAGGTGCCGGCCTACAAGATCGCCAGCTTCGAGAACACCGATCTGCCGCTGATTCGCCGAGTGGCCGCGACGGGCAAGCCGCTGATCATCTCGACCGGCATGGCCAGTGTCGCCGAGCTGGATGAAACGGTACGCGCCGCCCGCGCCGCGGGTTGCCAGGACCTGGTGCTGCTCAAGTGCACCAGTACCTATCCGGCATCGCCGCTCAACAGCCATATCCGCACCATTGCCCATTTGCAGCAGTTGTTCGGCTGCCAGGTGGGGCTGTCCGATCATTCCATGGGCGTGGGGGTGGCGGTGGCGGCTGTCGCCCTGGGTGCCACCGTGGTGGAAAAACACTTCACCCTGGACCGTGCCGCCGGTGGCGTGGATGCCAGCTTCTCCCTGGAGCCGGCCGAACTGGCCAGCCTGGTGGTGGAAACCGAAAGGGCCTGGCAGGCCCTGGGCCAGGTGCGCTATGGCGTGACCGAGGCGGAGCAAAAATCCCTGGTCTACCGCCGCTCGCTGTATGTCGTGCAGGACATCGCCCAGGGCGAGCCATTCACTGCGCAGAATGTGCGGGCGATCCGCCCTGGCCTGGGGCTGGCGCCAAAACATGTCGATGGCGTGCTTGGGCGCAACGCTCGTGTGTCCCTGAAACGCGGTACTCCCCTGAACTGGTCGTTGATCGAATAGCTCCTTTGGCGCAGATTCGGGCAAAATAGGCGTGACTTGTGAGTCATGACGCGCATCTTCACTGTATTGTATTTGCCGGGGATGCGGGCGCCTGAGCCTTTTGGATCGGTGATTGCCCTTCTAATCCGCCGTTTTCGCCCCATCTTGGGGTGACGGAAAATCCCTGTTGATCGGCGCCCCTCGATGCCTGCGAGCGGCGATATTCAGCTGTTTATTATTGGGAATTCATAATGATTGGCATAAAAAGCATTGCCAGTTACGTGCCGACAGCCGGCGTGGACAACTACGCTCAGGGTGCCAAATTCGCCAAGGATGAAGAGTTCATCCTGGGCAAGATCGGATCCGCCTTCCTGCCGCGCAAAGACGCCGGGCAGGAAACTTCGGACCTTTGTGTCGAGGCGGTGAACGCCTTGTTCGCCAGCAATCCGCAACTCAAGCGCGAGAGCATCGATGCGCTGATCGTCGTTACCCAGAACGGTGACGAGGAAGGCTTGCCGCATACCGCGGCGATCGTCCAGGACAAGCTCGGCCTGCCGACCCATGTGGCGGCGTTCGATATTTCCCTGGGTTGCTCCGGCTACGTCTATGGCATCTATGCCATGAAGGGCTTCATGGAGGCGGCCGGCCTGAAGAATGGCCTGCTGGTCACCGCCGATCCGTATTCGAAGATCGTCGATCCGGAAGATCGCAACACCACCATGCTGTTCGGCGATGCCGCGACCGCGACCTGGATGGGTGAAGATGCGCCCTGGCAACTGGGCAAGTCGAAATTTGGCACTGACGGTTCCGGTGCGCCGCACCTGAAGGTCAGCGACGGTGTGTTCTTCATGAACGGTCGCCAGGTGTTCAATTTCGCTCTGCTCAAGGTACCGGCGCACTTGCACGAACTGCTCGACGATTCGGGCCTGCAGCCTAGCGATATCGACGCCTTCTGCATCCACCAGGGCAGTGCGGCGATCGTCGATGCCGTGGCGCGGCGCTTCGAGGGTGAGCCGGAGAAGTTCATCAAGGACATGGTCGAGACCGGCAACACCGTGTCGTCGAGCATTCCGCTGCTGTTGGAGAAGCATGTGCTCAATTCGGGCTGGAAGCGCGTAGCCCTCAGCGGCTTCGGCGTTGGCTTGTCCTGGGGGTCGGCGATCATTCATCGCCCTTGATCCTATAGGGTTGCAAAGTAGCGCTCCGGGTGAGTTAACCTTGAGCGCTATTTTTTTGCGCGGAGCGAGGCAGGATGAGCGATAGCTTTGAGCGGAATGCACGGATCCTCGAGGCACGCTGGCCGCAATTGTGGCAGCGCCTGCTGGCCGAGGATGGCGACGGATTGGCAGTCGAACTGGTCGAAGGGATGGGCTCGACACTGAGTGTCGGTGGCGTGCAGTTGACCAGTCGGCATGACCGTATCGCCGAGGCGCGCCTGCAGGCTTCGACCCTGCCGCCCGACAGTGCGACCCTGCATGTCTACGGTACCGCGCTGGGGGATCTGCAGCAGGTGCTGCTGGAGTCTCCGCAAGTGCAGCGGCTGCACGTGCATATCCTCAATGGCGCGTTGTTCAAGCGGGTGCTCGGGTTGCTCGAACAGAGCGACTGGCTGACCGATCCGCGGGTCGAGCTGAGCTACGCTGCCGACCATCCGGAAATCCTCTTTCCGTTTTTTGCATTGCCGGCCGAGCTGGTCCTGGCCGACGACTGCAACGCCCGTATGCGCGATCGGTTGGTGGGCGAAGTGCACTTCAGCTTCAACAACCGCGAATTCGATCCGCAGTCCCCGGAGATCCTGAGGCGCCTTGACGAGAGTCGCGAGATATTTGCCGCCGATCGCGATGTCGCCGAGCTGTTCGCCACGCAGGCGGGGCAACATGTCTACGTGATTGGCACCGGGCCCAGCCTTGAGCAACAGTTCGACAAGTTGCGTGCGGTTCGTGCCCGGGCGCAGCGGCCGTTGTTCATCAGTGTCGACACTGCCTACCGTCCGTTACATGAGCAGGGTATCGAGCCCGACCTGGTGGTGAGCATCGACCAGCGCATCGGCTTTCGGCACCTGCCGCCAGAGGCATCGGCGGGCATTCCCCTGGTCTACATGCCCATGAGCGATCCCGAAGTGCTCCGGGCTTGGCAGGGGCCGCGCTTTGGGGCCTATTCCGCCAGTCCGGTCTATGGAACGGTTCGCCAGCAGTTCAACCGCGGCATGCTCTATGTGGGGGGCAGCGTGCTGCATCCGGCAGTGGACCTGGCGGTGAAGATGGGCGCTGCGACGATTACCCTGTTTGGCGCCGATTTCGCCTTTCCGATGAACAAGACCCACGCTGGCTGGAACGATGGAGAGCTGGGACCTGGGGTCAACGAGGCACGGCATTGGGTGTTGGATGGCAAGGGGCAGCGGGTGCGGACGCAATTGAATTTCCGTCGTTATCTCTGCGAGCTGGAACGTTACATAGCCGCGCATCCGCAGGTGCGTTTCCTCAACAGCAGCCGGGCGGGCGCTCAGATCATCGGCAGTGGGTTCGATGGGGAGTTCGTACAATGAGGTCCTATGAATACGCGATCAACGAGGCTCGGCGTTGTGCGGCACTGTTCCGTTTCGGTCGGGATGTCGAGGCCGCTCTGTCGATGGTCGAGGTATTCGACGGTATCCAGACTCTGCTGCAGCGGGAGTCTGTCGATGTCCAGCAGATGTGGGCGCAATTGCTGCTGTCGATGTTCGGCTCTCAGGAACGTCAGGATTGGCTGTGCCTGGCGGACACCTTGCAATACGAATTGATGGAGTTGCTAGAGGCGGTGCAGGGCGAGCGATGAGGCTCTGCTGACGAACGGTTGGATGCAAGCGGTTCCCTGGCGCCATTTTTCCTCGGCGCTTGTGCGCTAAGCCCTTGTTTTCAGAGGGGTGGCAGGTTGCTAGCAAATTTTTTGAAAAAAGCCCTCAAGCAACCTGCTATCCCGACGATAACTATTACGAAGGTTCTCTAGGCCACACCCGGCGGTTGCCAGGGCCGGAAGCCGTAGTACACAACCCAACGAGGAATTCGTCATGGCTTTAACAGTAAACACCAACACTACGTCGCTGAACGTTCAGAAGAACCTGAACCGTGCTTCCGATGCCCTGTCTACCTCCATGCAGCGCCTGTCTTCCGGTCTGAAAATCAACAGCGCCAAAGATGACGCCGCTGGCCTGCAGATCGCAACCCGTATGGCTTCGCAGATCCGCGGTGGCACCCAGGCTATCCAGAACGCCAACGACGGTATCTCCGTAGCCCAGACCGCTGAAGGCGCTCTGCAAGCTTCGACCGACATCCTGCAGCGTATGCGTGAACTGGCTGTTAAAGCCCGTAACGGAACCAACGGTACTGCCGACCAGACCGCTACCAACGCCGAATTCGCTCAGATGTCTGACGAATTGACCCGTATCTCGGCTTCCACCAACCTGAACGGCAAAAACCTGCTGGACGGTTCGGCTGGTACTGTGACCCTGCAAGTCGGTGCCAACACTGGCAGCGCCAACCACATCGACCTGGTTCTGAGCTCGAAGTTCGACGCCGTCAGCCTGTCGGTAGGTAGCGGTACTGTAGTTCTGACTGGTACCACCGGTACTGGTGCAGGTTCGGCTGCAACCAACATCGATAACGCGATCACCGCAATCGACGCTGCAATCGCTGCCATCGGTGCTACCCGTGCCAGCCTGGGTGCTTCGCAGAACCGTCTGACCAGCACCATCTCCAACCTGCAGAACATCAACGAAAACACCACTGCTGCACAAGGTCGCGTACAAGATACCGACTTCGCCGCAGAAACTGCTAACCTGACCAAGCAGCAGACCCTGCAACAGGCTTCCACCTCTGTTCTGGCTCAGGCTAACCAACTGCCTTCCGCTGTACTGAAGCTGCTTCAGTAATCTCGGAATGAGTTTCGGCGGGGGAGTGTGCTTGTCACGCTCTCTCGCCTTTTTACGTTGAGAGGTGATGAAGATGGACATGAGTGTAAAACTTAATCTGTCTTACCCAGCAGTTCTGCCGGCCAGTTCCAATAGCACCACCGTGGCCGACAAGGCGGCTGCGGCGCCTCAGGCGGACAAGGTGAAAGCGGCTCCAGACACCGACGCCACCAACAAGGATGCGGATTCCTCCGAAAGACTCAAGCGAGCTGTTCAGGATATCGAAAAGTTCGTGCAGTCGATCAAGCGCAACCTGGAGTTCTCGATTGACGAGCATTCCGGGAAAGTCATCGTCAAGGTCATCGCCAGTGATACGGGCGAGGTGGTACGGCAGATCCCCACCGCCGAGGCCATGAAGTTGGCCGACAGCCTGAGCTCGGCAAGCAGTTTGCTATTCGATGGAAAGGCCTGACAACTGGCATGAATAGTGTTTGCTGGATCTTTGGCCGTCGATAAAGGTCAAAAGTCTGGCAGCAACCTGACGGGAGAGGCACATGGCAAGTCCAATTTTACCGGGAACGGGCCTAGGCTCGGGTCTGGATATCAGTTCGATCGTTACTGCGCTGGTGAACGCCGACAAATCGGCCAAGCAGACGCAGATCGATACCGCGACAAAAACCAACACGCTGAAAATTTCCGGTATTGCGTCGCTCAAGAGCGCCCTGGCGGCGTTCCAGAAGACCATGACCGATCTCAGCGCCACGACCAGTACTGCTTTTGCCGGTTATACGGCAACGTCGGGCACGGCGACCACGCTGACTGCAACTTCCGACAATACTGCTGTTCCGGGTACCTATAACGTTGTCGTGTCGAGCCTGGCCACGGGTTCGAAAGTAGCCAGTGCATCGTTTGCCGATGGTGCGAGCAGCGCCATTCCAAGCGGTACCCTGACGATCAGCAGTCAAAATGGCAGCAGCTATAACGTCGATATACCGGCGAATGCTACCTTGCAGAGCACCCGGGATCTGATCAACAGCAAGCTGGGTGGCAATGGCCTCTCGGCCAACATTGTGACCGACAGTACTGGCGCATCGCGCATGGTGATCAGTTCGACGACGACGGGCGCGGGTTCCGACCTGAAGGTCAGCGGTATCGCCGGCCTGGAAATCGACGGCACCCAGGTGATGAGCAGCAGCCCGTCGGCTTCGGATTCTGGAGCGGTCGGGAGCATCGCCAAGGACGCTGTGCTGACCATCGATGGTCTGCAGGTGACCAGCAAGAGCAACACCGTTACCGGCGCGATCAGTGGCCTGACCCTGAACCTGTTGTCGGCCGGTACTCCTGGTGTAGGCGCCAGTTCGACGGTCACCGTTGCCACCAATACCAGTGGCCTGCAGACGTCGATCCAGTCGTTCGTCGACTCCTACAACACCCTGATGAATACCATCAACACCCTGTCCAAGGCGACGGCGGATGCTGACGGTAACCTGACCGTATCGGCGGCCTTTACCGGCGACTCGCTGCCGCGCTCGCTGATTTCCGATCTTCGCCAGCAGCTCACGGCTACAGGCGCAGGCGGTCCGTTGTCGGTGCTGTCGCAGTTGGGCGTGCTGACAGTGGCGGGTAACGATGCCAGCAACTCCGGTAACCTGTCCTTCGACACTGCCACGTTCAACAAGGCCATGGCTACTCCGGGCATGAGTGGCCAGGTGCAGCAGTTGTTCAATGGCACCAATTCGACCAACGGCCTGTTTTCGCGGATGGGGAATGCGCTCAACACCTATCTGGGTACGCCGGTCGGTTCGACCACCGTCCGCACGGGCGGAGTGCTCGATGCGCGCAACACCAGCCTGCAGGCCGTGGCCAAGAACCTGACCAGTCAGCAGTCGGCGCTGGATCTGCGTGTCGCCAACATGACCAAGACCCTGACGGCCAAGTACAACGCCATGGACCTGTTGGTCGGGCAGATGAAGGCGACGGCGAGCAGCATCACCTCGTTCTTCACGTCGCTCAACGCACAGAAGTCCTCCAGTTAATCTGGGGTAACGCCAAAAACCCGGCTACGCTTTACCGCGTGCCGGGTTTTTGCCTTTCGGGTTAAAGTTTTTTGACTCGAGGGCGATACACTGATCATACGAACTTTTAGAGTTGCAGCGAGGTACGACATGAACCCGATGTTAGCCCTTCGGCAGTATCAGAAAGTGGGGGCCCAGGCACAGACCTCCGAAGCCACGCCTCATCGCCTGGTGCAGATGCTGATGGAAGGTGGACTGGATCGCATTGCCCAGGCCAAGGGGGCTATCGCGCGCAATGATATCCCTGCCAAGTGCGTGGCGATCGGCAAGGCCATCGGCATCGTCGGTGGTTTGCGCGAAGGCTTGGATCTGGAGAAGCAGGCGGATGCCCTGGCTGACCTGGACAGTCTCTATACCTACATGATGAAGCGTTTGGCCGAAGCCAACATCAAGTCCGATCCGAAGATCCTTGATGAAGTCTCGGGCCTGCTCAGCACGGTCAAAGAGGGTTGGGACGCCATTGGCGCGCCCGCTCCACAGTTCTAGGGAGTACAGCACATGAGCCTCGTACTGCAGCGTATCCAGGAAACCCGTGAAGCCCTGGTGAAGGCCCTGGCCGAACGGGACTGGGGAAGCATCGCCGAGCTGGACCTTGCCTGTCGTGCCTGCATGGAGGACGTGCTCAACGAGGCCTCGGTGGACGAGGATGCCTTGCGCAGCAATCTGGAAGAACTGCTGCACGTCTATCGTCAGTTGCTGGAGACAGCGATGGCGGAAAGGCAGGCTATAGTTGATGAGATGCAGCACCTCCAGCAAGCGCAGAATGCGGCGAAGGTTTACCATTTATTCGGTTGACACAGGGTTAATCGAAGCGTGTCGCGCCATAAATTTGACTGCGCACGTTTTTTTGACTTAACTAGTGCTGTTTTCCAGATTTCAGTCGTCTTTGAAGGTGATAGCCCACCTCGGGCGTCAAGGTTGCCCAACCATCCCGGGCATCGAGTTGACTAGGGAAGTTGCTATTGCATGTGGCGTGAAACCAAAATTCTGCTGATCGATGACGATAGCGTTCGCCGCCGTGACTTGGCGGTGATTCTAAATTTTCTCGGCGAAGACAATCTGGCCTGTGGCAGCCAAGACTGGCAGCAGGCGGTCGACTCCCTGGCGTCCAGTCGCGAGGTATTGTGTGTCCTCATCGGCACGCTCAATCCGCCGATGGGACTTTCGAGCTTGCTTAAGACACTCGGAACCTGGGATGAGTTCCTTCCGGTTCTGCTTTTAGGCGAAAATAGTTCCTCGGAGCTTCCCGAGGATATGCGCCGTCGAGTGCTTTCCAACCTGGAACTGCCGCCCAGCTACAGCAAGCTGCTTGATTCCCTGCACCGTGCCCAGGTCTACCGCGAGATGTACGACCAGGCCCGCGAGCGCGGTCGTCAGCGTGAGCCGAACCTGTTCCGCAGCCTGGTCGGTACCAGTCGTGCGATCCAGCACGTGCGCCAGATGATGCAGCAAGTGGCCGACACCGACGCCAGCGTGCTGATCCTCGGCGAGTCTGGCACTGGCAAGGAAGTGGTCGCGCGCAACCTGCATTACCATTCCAAGCGGCGTGATGCGCCTTTCGTTCCGGTCAACTGTGGGGCGATTCCGGCAGAGCTGCTGGAAAGCGAGCTGTTCGGTCACGAGAAGGGTGCTTTCACCGGCGCTATCACCAGCCGGGCCGGGCGTTTCGAGCTGGCCAACGGCGGCACGCTGTTCCTCGATGAAATTGGCGACATGCCGCTGCCGATGCAGGTCAAGCTGCTGCGCGTACTGCAGGAGCGGACCTTCGAGCGCGTGGGCAGCAACAAGACCCAGAGCATCGATGTGCGGATCATTGCCGCTACCCACAAGAACCTCGAAAGCATGATCGAGGTGGGCAGTTTCCGTGAAGACCTCTACTACCGCCTCAATGTCTTCCCGATCGAGATGGCGCCGCTGCGTGAGCGGGTCGAGGATATTCCGCTGCTGATGAACGAGCTGATCTCGCGCATGGAGCACGAGAAGCGCGGTTCGATCCGGTTCAACTCGGCGGCAATCATGTCGTTGTGTCGGCATGGCTGGCCGGGTAACGTCCGCGAGTTGGCCAACCTGGTCGAGCGCATGGCGATCATGCATCCGTACGGCGTGATCGGCGTGGCCGAGTTGCCGAAGAAATTCCGCTACGTCGATGATGAAGACGAGCAGATGGTGGATAGCCTGCGCAGCGATCTGGAAGAGCGCGTGGCGATCAATGGTCATACGCCGGACTTCAGTACCTCGGCGATGCTTCCACCCGAAGGCCTGGACCTCAAGGATTACCTGGGCGGCCTCGAGCAGGGGCTGATCCAGCAGGCGCTGGACGATGCCAACGGTATCGTCGCCCGTGCTGCCGAGCGTCTGCGGATCCGGCGTACCACCCTGGTGGAGAAGATGCGCAAGTACGGCATGAGCCGTCGTGAAGGTGATGAGCAGGCGGATGATTGACGCCTGTTTTGCAAATCGCTGAAAATCGGGCGGTTTTTTTTAGGCACGGGTATTGCTAAGTCTCTCGTAACGTTCCGTTTAAATGACGGTCAGTCATGCGAGAGTTTACGATGCCCCAAGCCGCCCAGATGTCTCCTGTCCCCGATGCCGCGGGACAACCATCTTCCGTAGAGCAGGCAAGCCGGCTTGGTCTTGAGCAGGCCTTCGCACTGTTCAACCAGGTGTCTACGCAACTCACCGATTCCTACAGCATGCTTGAAGCGCGGGTCACCGAGCTCAAGGGTGAGCTGGCCGTGGTCAGTGCCCAGCGCATGGCGGAGCTGGCGGAAAAGGAGCGCTTGGCCAATCGTCTGCAGAATCTGCTTGATCTGTTGCCTGGCGGTGTCATCGTGATCGATTCCCATGGCTTTGTCTGCGAGGCCAATCCTGCTGCGCGCGAGTTGCTCGGTGAGCCGCTGGAAGGCGAGCTGTGGCGGCAGGTGATCGCCCGGTGCTTTGCGCCGCGCGAGGATGACGGTCATGAAATTTCTCTCAAGGATGGTCGGCGCCTGTCGATTGCCACGCGTTCGCTGGAAGGTGAGCCGGGGCAGTTGGTGTTGCTCAACGACCTGACCGAAACCCGTCGCCTGCAAGATCAGTTGGCCCGTCACGAGCGGCTCTCCTCCCTTGGGCGGATGGTTGCTTCCCTGGCTCACCAGATTCGTACGCCGCTGTCGGCTGCCCTGTTGTACGCCAGTCATCTCAATGAACAGGCGCTGCCGCTGGAAACCCAGCAGCGTTTCGCCGGGCGCCTGAAGGAGCGCCTGCACGAACTCGAGCATCAGGTGCGCGACATGCTGGTGTTTGCCCGTGGCGAGCTGCCGTTGACGGATCGGCTGACCCCGGCGGTCTTGCTGCAGGCTCTCCAGGCTGCTGCGCAGACCCATGTGCAGGGTGTGGCGATCCGCTGGCAGTGCGACAGTCACGCCGGTGAGTTGTTGTGCAACCGCGATACGCTGGTCGGTGCGCTGCTCAACCTGATCGAGAACGCGATCCAGGCCAGCGGTGCCGATGTGCGCCTCAAGGTGCATCTGTACAGCCGTGGCAATACGCTGCGCCTGAGCATCAGCGATAACGGCAGTGGCATCGAACCCCAGGTCCTGGCGCGCCTGGGCGAGCCCTTCTTTACCACCAAGACTACCGGTACCGGCCTCGGCCTGACCGTGGTCAAGGCGGTCGCCCGGGCACACCAGGGCGATCTGCAATTGCGTTCACGGCTGGGACGCGGCACCTGCGTGATGTTGTGCCTGCCGCTGATTCCTGGCGCCACGGAGGCATAGTAATGGCTGCACAGATCAAGGTCCTGCTGGTCGAGGATGATCGGGCGTTGCGCGAAGCGCTGGCCGATACCCTGTTGCTGGCGGGGCATGAATTTCGCGCGGTGAGCTGTGCCGAGGAGGCATTGGCGGCGGCGGCGCGGGAGTCGTTCAACCTGGTGGTCAGCGACGTCAACATGCCAGGGATGGACGGGCACCAGTTGCTTGGCTTGCTGCGTGCTCGCCAGCCATTGCTGCCGGTACTGCTGATGACGGCCCACGGTGCGGTCGAGCGCGCGGTGGAAGCGATGCGCCAGGGCGCTGCCGATTACCTGGTCAAGCCGTTCGAGCCCAAGGCCCTGCTGGAGCTGGTTGAGCGTCATGCGCTGGGGTGCTCCGGGGTGGTCGAGAGCGAAGGACCGATCGCCGCCGAGCCGGCCAGTGCGCAGTTGCTCGAACTGGCTGCGCGGGTTGCCCGCAGTGATTCGACCGTGCTGATCTCCGGTGAATCGGGTACCGGCAAGGAGGTGCTGGCACGCTACATCCACCAGCAGTCCCAGCGCGCCAGCCAGCCGTTTGTCGCAATCAATTGCGCAGCCATCCCGGACAACATGCTCGAGGCTACGCTGTTTGGTCATGAGAAGGGATCGTTCACCGGTGCGATCGCGGCCCAGGCGGGCAAGTTCGAGCAGGCCGATGGCGGGACCATCCTGCTCGACGAAATTTCCGAAATGCCCCTTGGGCTGCAAGCGAAGCTGCTGCGGGTCTTGCAGGAGCGCGAGGTCGAGCGGGTCGGTGCGCGCAAACCGATTTCCCTGGATATCCGGGTGGTAGCGACCACCAACCGCGATCTGGCCTCCGAGGTGGCGGCGGGACGGTTCCGCGAGGATCTCTATTACCGGCTATCGGTTTTTCCGCTGGCGTGGCGACCGCTGCGCGAGCGCACCGCCGATATCCTGCCGCTGGCCGAGCGGCTGTTGGCCAAGCACTGCGTGAAAATGAAACATGCTGCCGTCAGATTGTCGCCTCGGGCACAGGCTTGCCTGGTCGGGTATGCCTGGCCGGGGAATGTTCGCGAACTCGACAATGCGATCCAGCGTGCGCTGATTTTGCAGCAGGGCGGGGTGATCCAGGCGGAGGATTTCTGTTTGGCCGGGCCGATCAATTGTGCGCCGTTGCCGGTCGCGCGGGTGCCCCAGGTAGAGGTCGACGCCAGCGAAATGACGGCGGTGGAATCGGCTGGCGCGCTCGGTGACGATCTGCGTCGGCGCGAGTTCCAGATGATCATCGACACCCTGCGCGCCGAGCGTGGGCGTCGCAAGGAAGCTGCTGAACGCCTGGGTATCAGTCCGCGTACGTTGCGCTACAAACTGGCGCAGATGCGCGATGCCGGCATGGATGTCGAAGCCTATCTGTTCGCTACTTGAGTCGCTTCACTCGCTTTACGCTCGTGTATCGGTTTTTATTCGGAGGCGACAAGGAGATGGCACCCTTGTTGCTAACACCACTGGTAACCGCTGCACGAGTGTCAAAAAATTGCAGGTCGCCGGAGAGAGTAGTTCATGAGCCAGGGTATTGAATTTAATCGGTTGATGTTGGACATGCGCGCCATGCAAATGGATGCCATGGCCCAACCGAAGTCGGCTGTGGCCGCACCAGAAGTCGCCGGCAGCAGCTTTGCCGACCTGCTTGGCCAGGCTGTCGGCAAGGTCAACGAGACCCAGCAGGCTTCGTCGCAGCTGGCCAATGCCTTCGAAATCGGCAAGAGCGGCGTCGACCTGACGGATGTGATGATTTCCTCGCAGAAAGCCAGCGTCTCGTTCCAGGCCTTGACCCAGGTCCGCAACAAGTTGGTCCAGGCGTATCAAGACATCATGCAGATGCCGGTTTAAGGGCGAGATTGAGTCATGGCAGAAGCAGTCGCCGATAACGTACCGGCCAAGGCCGGTGCGACAGAGAGCAAGCCGCTGTTCGGTTTGTCCTTTCTGGAAAACCTTTCCGAGATGACCATGCTGCGTCAGGTCGGCCTCATGGTCGGCCTGGCTGCCAGCGTGGCGATTGGTTTTGCCGTGGTGTTGTGGTCCCAGCAACCTGACTACCGGCCGCTCTACGGCAGCCTGGCCGGTATGGATGCCAAGCAGGTCACCGAAACCCTGGCGGCGGCGGACATCCCCTACACCGTCGAACCGAATTCCGGTGCGCTGCTGGTCAAGGCCGAAGACGTGTCCCGTGCGCGCCTGAAATTGGCGTCCGCCGGCGTGACGCCGAGCGACGGCACCATCGGTTTCGAGATCCTCGACAAGGACCAGGGCCTGGGCACCAGCCAGTTCATGGAAGCGACCCGCTACCGCCGTGGTCTCGAAGGCGAACTGGCCCGCACCATCTCCAGCCTGAACAACGTCAAGGCGGCCCGCGTGCACCTGGCGATTCCGAAAAGCTCGGTATTCGTCCGTGACGAGCGCAAGCCCAGCGCCTCGGTACTGGTTGAGCTCTACCCTGGCCGCTCCCTCGAACCGGGCCAGGTGGTGGCGATCATCAACCTGGTGGCCACCAGTGTTCCCGAACTGAACAAGTCGCAGATCACCGTGGTCGACCAGAAGGGCAACCTGCTCTCCGACCAGGCGCAGAACACTGAATTGACCATGGCCGGCAAGCAGTTCGACTACAGCCGCCGCATGGAAAGCATGCTGACCCAGCGCGTGCACAACATCCTGCAACCGGTCCTGGGCAACGATCGCTACAAGGCCGAAGTGTCGGCTGACGTGGACTTCAGCGCGGTCGAATCGACCTCCGAGCAGTTCAACCCGGATCAACCGGCGTTGCGCAGCGAGCAGTCGACCAGCGAACAACGCACCGCCAGCAACGGTCCGCAGGGTGTGCCTGGTGCCTTGAGCAACCAGCCGCCAGCACCAGCTTCGGCGCCACAGACCACCGGTGGTGCGGCCACTTCGGCCAGCGCCGTGCAGCCGGGCCAGCCGCTGCTCGATGCCAACGGCCAGCAGATCATGGATCCGGCTACCGGCCAGCCGATGCTCGCGCCGTATCCGTCGGACAAGCGTCAACAATCGACCAAGAACTTCGAGCTGGACCGTTCCATCAGCCATACCAAGCAGCAGCAGGGTCGCCTGACCCGTCTGTCGGTGGCGGTGGTGGTCGACGACCAGGTCAAGGTCAACGCCGCCAACGGCGAAACCACCCGGGCCCCCTGGAGCGCCGACGAATTGGCGCGCTTCACCCGCCTGGTCCAGGACGCCGTCGGTTTCGACGCCAGCCGCGGCGACAGTGTGAGCGTGATCAACGTGCCGTTCTCCGCCGAGCGTGGGGAAGTGATTGCCGATATTCCGTTTTACTCGCAACCCTGGTTCTGGGATGTGGTCAAACAGGTGCTGGGTGTGTTGTTCATCCTGGTCCTGGTGTTCGGCGTGCTGCGTCCGGTGCTCAACAACATCACCAACGGTGGCAAGAGCAAGCAGCTGGCCGGCCTTGGCAGCGACGTCGAACTCGGTGGCATGGGCGGTCTGGATGGTGAGCTGGGCAACGATCGCGTGAGCCTTGGCGGTCCGCAGAGCATCCTGCTGCCGAGCCCGAGCGAAGGTTATGACGCGCAGTTGAACGCCATCAAGAGTCTGGTAGCCGAAGATCCGGGCCGTGTGGCACAGGTCGTCAAAGAGTGGATTAACGCCGATGAGTAATAACGCCGCAGTCACCCAGAAGCTGACCCGGGTCGATAAAGCCGCGATTTTGCTGCTGTCGCTGGGTTCGGCCGATGCTGCTCAGGTATTGCGTCACATGGGGCCCAAGGAGGTCCAGCGTGTTGGCGTGGCCATGGCGCAGATGCGTAACGTGCATCGCGAACAGGTCGAACAGGTCATGAGCGAGTTCGTCGACATCGTCGGCGACCAGACCAGCCTGGGCGTTGGTTCAGACGACTATGTGCGCAAGATGCTCACCCAGGCCCTGGGCGAGGACAAGGCCAACGGCCTGATCGACCGCATCCTGCTCGGTGGCAACACCAGTGGCCTGGACAGCCTCAAGTGGATGGAGCCACGTGCCGTGGCCGACGTCATTCGCTACGAGCACCCACAGATCCAGGCGATCGTGGTCGCTTACCTCGACCCGGACCAGGCCGGTGAAGTCCTGAACAACTTCGACCACAAGGTCCGCCTGGACATCATCCTGCGGGTTTCCTCGCTGAACACCGTTCAGCCGGCGGCGCTGAAGGAACTCAACCAGATTCTGGAGAAACAGTTCTCCGGCAACTCCAACGCGGCCCGTACCACCTTGGGTGGTATCAAGCGTGCTGCGGATATCATGAACTTCCTCGACAGCTCGATCGAAGGCCAGCTCATGGACTCGATTCGCGAAGTGGACGAGGACCTGTCGACCCAGATCGAAGACCTCATGTTCGTCTTCAACAACCTGGCCGATGTCGACGACCGCGGTATCCAGGCGCTGCTGCGCGAGGTGTCTTCGGATGTCCTGGTGCTGGCGCTCAAGGGCTCCGACGAGAACATCAAGGAAAAGATCTTCAAGAACATGTCCAAGCGTGCGGCGGAACTGTTGCGCGACGACCTCGAGGCCAAGGGCCCGGTCCGCGTCAGCGATGTGGAAACCGCGCAGAAGGAAATCCTCACCATCGCCCGCCGTATGGCCGAAGCCGGAGAAATCGTGCTCGGTGGCAAGGGCGGCGAAGAGATGATCTAAGGATCAACCATGACTGATCCAACCGATCTGATCCGCGCGCGGGATGTCAGCGGCTTCGACTTGTGGTCGTTGCCCAGTTTCGATCCGCATGTCGAAGAACCCGAGCCGGAGCCCGAGGAAGAACCGCAGGCCGAGATCGAGGAAGTGCCGCTGGAGGAAGTCCAGCCACTGACCCTCGAAGAACTCGAGACCATTCGCCAGGAAGCCTATAACGAAGGCTTCGCAGTGGGTGAGCGGGAGGGCTTCCACAGCACCCAGATCAAGGTCCGCCAGGAAGCCGAGGTGGCCCTGGGCGTCAAGCTGGCGAACCTTGAGCGGTTGATGAGCAACCTGTTCCAGCCTATCGCCGACCAGGACCAGCAGATCGAGAAGACCCTGGTGGGCTTGGTCGGGCACATTACCCGCCAGGTCATCCAGCGCGAACTCAAGACCGATTCCAGCCAGATCGAGCATGTTCTGCGTGAGGCGCTGAAATTGCTGCCGCTCGACGCCGGGAACGTACGGCTGTACGTCAATCCCCAGGATTTCGAGCAGGTCAAGGCCTTGCGCGAGCGCCATGAAGCCAGCTGGCGCATCGTCGAGGACGAAGCCTTGATGGCCGGCGGATGCCGGGTCGAGACCGAGCACAGCCGGATCGACGCGAGTGTCGAAACGCGCATCGAACAGGCGATCGCGCAACTGTTCGACCAACTGCACGAACAATCCCTGCACCCGGCCCAGCCCGACCTCGCCGTCGACCTGGGCGACTTCCACGTGCCATTGGGCACCCCGGAACCCGCCGATGCGTCTTGAGCGAACCAGCTTCGGCAAGCGCTTGAGCACTTACGCCGATGCGATCGACCTGCCGGGACAGCCGATTCTCGAAGGGCGGCTGTTGCGCATGGTCGGCCTTACCCTCGAAGCCGAGGGGCTGAGAGCGGCCATGGGCGCCCGGTGCGTGGTGATCAACGACGACAGTTACCACCCGGTACAGGTCGAAGCCGAGGTCATGGGCTTTTCCGGCAACAAGGTATTCCTGATGCCGGTGGGCAGCGTCGCCGGCATCGCGCCGGGCGCGCGGGTCGTGCCCCTGGCCGATACCGGTCGCCTGCCGATGGGCATGGCCATGCTTGGCCGGGTCCTCGATGGTGCCGGGCGGGCGTTGGACGGCAAGGGTGGGATGAAGGCCGAGGACTGGGTGCCGCTGGATGGGCCGACGATCAACCCGCTCAATCGTGACCCGATCCATCAGCCGCTGGATGTGGGCATTCGCAGCATCAACGGATTATTGACGGTCGGCCGTGGCCAGCGCCTGGGGCTGTTCGCCGGTACCGGCGTCGGCAAGAGCGTGTTGCTCGGCATGATGACCCGGTTCACCGAGGCCGACATCATCGTCGTCGGGCTGATCGGCGAGCGGGGCCGCGAGGTGAAGGAGTTCATCGAGCACATCCTCGGCGAGGAAGGGCTCAAGCGTTCAGTGGTGGTCGCTTCGCCTGCCGACGATGCACCACTGATGCGCCTGCGGGCGGCCATGTACTGCACGCGGATCGCCGAATATTTTCGCGACAAGGGCAAGAATGTCCTGTTGCTGATGGATTCGCTGACCCGTTTTGCCCAGGCCCAGCGGGAAATCGCCCTGGCCATCGGCGAGCCGCCGGCGACCAAGGGCTATCCACCTTCGGTGTTCGCCAAGCTGCCGAAACTGGTGGAGCGGGCCGGTAACGCCGAGGCTGGTGGCGGTTCGATTACGGCCTTCTACACCGTGCTGTCGGAAGGCGATGACCAGCAGGACCCGATTGCCGACTCGGCGCGGGGTGTGCTCGACGGCCATATCGTGCTGTCCCGGCGCCTGGCCGAGGAAGGGCACTATCCGGCTATCGACATCGAGGCGTCCATCAGCCGGGTCATGCCGGCGGTGATCAGTCTCGAACACATGAAGCGTGCGCAATATTTCAAGCAGCTCTGGTCGCGCTACCAGCAGGCACGTGACCTGATCAGCGTCGGTGCCTATGTGGCGGGTGGCGACCGCGAGACCGATACCGCAATCGCCTTGCAGCCGGCGATGGTGCAGTACCTGCGCCAGGGCCTCAACGATAACGTCAGCCTTGGCGAGAGCGACGCGCACCTGTCGACGATCTTCGCCCCGGCGGCGGGCGGCTGATCCGGCCATGGCCCAGAGTCGTGCCGCGCGCCTGGCGCCGGTGGTCGAGATGGCCGAGAGCAAGGAGCGCACCGCTGCCCAGCGGCTGGGCTACTTTCAAGGCCAGGTGCAACTGGCGCAGAACAAGCTGGCCGACCTCGAGGGGTTTCGCCTGCAGTACCAGGAGCAGTGGATCGAGCGTGGCCGTCACGGTGTCTCCAGCCAGTGGCTGCTGGGCTACCAGCAGTTTCTCAGCCAGTTGGACACTGCGGTGGCCCAGCAGCGTCAGAGTCTGGCCTGGCACCAGAACAACCTCGACAAGGGCCGGGTGGTCTGGCAGGAGGCCTATGCCCGCGTCGAAGGCCTGCGCAAACTGGTCCAGCGCTATATCGAGGAAGCTCGCGTGCTGGAAGACAAGCGCGAGCAGAAGCTGCTGGACGAGTTGTCCCAGCGCCTGCCGCGCCAGAGCGCCTACTGAACCGCAGGTATTTTGACGGGCTTGGTTGCCCTGGCGTCAGCGGGGTGCTAAACCTTGTACACATTGCCACTGACAAGGAAGCTGGATCATGGCTGTAGAGTCTGCAGTAACTGATAACGGCAGGAAATTGACGATCTCCATCAAGGGGCGCTTCGATTTTGGCAAGCATCAGGAATTTCGCGATTCGTATGAGCGGGTTCATACCAGGCCCGACTCGGTCGTCGTCGATCTGAAGGATGCTACCTACCTCGACAGCTCGGCCCTGGGCATGTTGTTGCTGTTACGGGATCATGCCGGTGGCGATACCGCTGATATCCGCGTGATCAACAGCAATTCGGACGTGCGCAAGATCCTCGCCATTTCCAATTTCGACAAGCTCTTCGACATCGCTTGAGCATCATGCAGGCCGATGAAGAGCCGCTGACGGTGCTGATCGCCGAAGATGGCGCGGCTGACCGGTTATTGCTGTCGAGCATCGTGCGACGTCAGGGGCACGCGGTGCTGACTGCCAGCAATGGTGCCGAGGCGGTCGAGGTCTTCCAGGCACAGCGTCCGCAATTGGTGCTGATGGATGCGCTGATGCCGGTGATGGACGGCTTCGAAGCCGCGCGCCGGATCAAGCGGTTGGCCGGCGAGTCGTTGGTGCCGATCATTTTTCTTACTTCCCTGAGCGAAAGCAGCGCATTGGCGCGCTGCCTCGACGCGGGTGGTGACGACTTCCTGGCAAAGCCCTACAACCGGATCATCCTGGCCGCCAAGATCAAGGCCATGGATCGTCTGCGCCGATTGCAGGCCACGGTGCTGCAGCAGCGCGACCTGATTGCCCAGCACCACGACTACCTGCTCAACGAGCAGCGGGTGGCCAAGGCGGTGTTCGACAAGGTCGCCCACTCCGGCTGCCTGCGGGCGCCGAACATCCGTTACCTGCAATCGCCCTATGCGCTGTTCAACGGCGACCTGTTGTTGGCGGCCTACACCCCGGGTGGCGACATGCATATCCTGCTGGGGGATTTCACCGGCCACGGCCTGCCCGCTGCCGTTGGGGCGATGCCGCTGGCGGAAGTCTTCTATGGCATGACCGCCAAGGGCTACGGCTTGTCGGAGACCCTGCGGGAGATGAACGCCAAGCTCAAGCGCATCCTGCCGGTGGACATGTTCTGCTGCGCCACGTTGCTGCGCCTGAGCCCGCAGCGGCGAGTGGTCGAGGTGTGGAATGGCGGCATGCCCGATGGCTATCTGCACGATATCGCCTCGGGCGAGCGCCGGCCGCTGGTGGCCCGGCACTTGCCGTTGGGCGTACTCGGGGCGAAGGCCTTCGATGACCAGACCGAGGTTTACCCGATGGTCCCGGGGGATCGGATCTTCCTGTTGTCGGACGGCGTGATCGATACCTGCAACTTCGAGGAGCAGTTGTTTGGTGTGGAGCGCTTGCATCAGGTGTTCGAGCGCAACCAGGACCCGGACCGGCTGTTCGAGGAGGTCCAGGAGGCGCTCCGGCAGTTCGGCGGCGTGGTGCGCGACGATATCAGCCTGGTCGAGATCGGTTTGCCCGACGCGGGCACGCAGTTGCCGGCGACCGTGATCTATTCCGACAGCGGCGAGTCCTGTCCGCTGGACTGGTCGGTGAACTTCGAGTTTCGCGCGGCGACGTTGCGGCGTTTCAATCCGCTGCCCTACCTGTTGCAGTTGCTGATGGAAGTGCATGGCTTGCGCGGTCTCAGCGGGCCCTTGTACACCGTGTTGGCCGAGCTGTATTCCAATGCCCTGGAGCATGGCGTACTGGGGCTGGAGTCAAGCCTCAAGCGGGATATCAGCGGATTCGCGCAGTACTATGAGCAGCGCAACGAGCGTCTGCTTGGCCTGGATGAGGGCTTTGTCCGGGTCAGTTTGCGAGTGATCCCGGAGGGCGCAGGAGGGCGTTTGTCCATCGAAGTCGAGGACAGTGGAGCCGGTTTCGATTTCGAGCGTCTCATGGAGCGGCCGCTTGAGGTCGGGCGCTTGTCGGGTAGGGGAGTTGGCCTGATCCGGCAACTGAGTCACTGCGCCCGGTGGTCCAAGGGCGGCAGGTGCGCCCACGTGGAGTTCTCGTGGGAGCCTCAGGCATAATTCACGGGTGTTGATCAGGGAGCGAATCAGTGAGCGTCAATCAGGAAGAACACCTCGACTACGAAGTGCTCAGCGCCTTGCAGGAAGTCATGGAGGATGAGTATCCGGTGCTGCTGGACACCTTTCTCACGGATTCGGAAAAGCGCCTGGGCCAGTTGCACCAAGCCACCGATCGGGCCGAGTTGGGTTTGGTGGCGCACAGCTTCAAGGGCAGCAGCGGCAACATGGGCGCGCTGCAGCTGGCCGACCTTTGCCGGCAACTGGAAGAGCGCGCCGCACAATTGTCATTGGCCGGTATCGAGGAACTGCTCGGGCAGATCGACCAGGAATATGAGCAGGTGCGCTACCTGTATGCGCGCGAGCGCGAGCGGTTCCCGGTCAAGCAATAGTCGGTGGTATTTGGGAAAGCTGGCCCAAACCTTGCTTGTGCTCTCTGCATCGAATCCATGATCCCTGTGCAGCGGAGATTGTTATGCCCCTCGCTCCCAACCCTTTTCTTCAGGCCACCGCTGCGGCCAAGTCCAAGGTGGACCTCGCCAGCAGTCAGCCGACTCCGGCTGCGCAGCCCAAGGACAACGGGTCCAGCTTTGCCCAGGTCTACAAGGACACCCAGGACAAACCGGCCAAGGTAGCCGAAGCGCCGGTCAAGTCGAGCCGGGAAAACAGCTCTGCCGTACCGGCAAAAAAAGACGTGGTCGCCAGCAAGAAGGACGATGCGGCAAAGCCTGCCGTTGCCGATAGCGGCAACTCCTTGCCTGCCAACAAGGCCGACGACAAGGTTTCTGGTGATACCACCCAAGCGGGCAATGGTGACCAGGCAAGCTCCGACGACAGCGACAAGAATAGCGCCAGCAGTACGCCGGTGGCTGATGCCGCGCCGGTGGACCCAACTGTCGATCCGGCGCTGATCCAGGCTGCTGCCACGACACCGGCTCCGGCTCCTGAAACGCCGCCAGCGGCCGCTCCTGTTGTGCAAGCTGTCGTCGAAACGCCGTTGGCCGCTGCCTCGGTGGCGGCAACGGTGCAGGCGACCACCACGCCGGCCAGCGACAGTGATTTCGACCCGACTTCCGACCCGCTGGACAACCTGCCGGCCGTGCGCCTGGCGATGGAGCAGGGCGGTCACGTGTCGGCCGCCAGCCAGTCGACCACCACCAAGACCAGCGGCAATAGTGAGCAGGATCCGACCCTGGCACAGAACCAGGCCAGCAGCGTGGCCATGCTGGTCGATCAGAAAACTGACGCCGGCACCACCGAGCAGGGTGGCGAAAAATCCTTCAAGGGTTTGATTGAGGATGGCCTTAAGGATCTGAAAAGCGCCTCCAGCGACACCCGTGTCGATGATTTCGCCAATCGTCTGGCGGCCCTGACCCAGGCAGCGGTACCCAAGACCGCCAATGCATTGCCGGTCAACCAGCCGTTGGCCATGCACCAGAGTGGCTGGACCGAGGAAGTGGTCAACCGGGTCATGTACCTGTCCAGCGCCAATCTCAAGTCGGCCGATATCCAGCTGGAGCCAGCCGAGCTGGGCAGGTTGGATATCAAGGTCAACATGTCGGCCGACCAGGCGGCGCAGATCAGTTTCATCAGCGGTCATGCCGGGGTTCGCGACGCGCTGGAAGGCAACATGTTCCGCTTGCGCGAAATGCTCCAGCAGCAGGGGCTTGGACAGGCTGATGTCAGTGTGTCCGACCAGGCGCGCGGTTGGGCTGGACAGGGCCAGGATCAACAGCAGCAACAGCAGGCCCAGAAGGGCAGCAACCGCGGTGGTGGTCGCGTGGATGGCGGCGATGACGACCTGTCTGTCGCTGCCGTGGGCGAGGCTGCATCGGCGGCCGCCAACGCCAGCGTGGTAGTGGGCTCCAGTGCGGTCGACTACTACGCTTGATTTCTGCGCACTGCTGGCTGGTCAGAGCAACCTCGTAGTAAGCGGGTTTACCCATGTCGGGCTGCAAGGCAGCCCAGCAACCGGCAGGCCTGATGTATCAGTGAGGTCGAGGCGGCTCACCTTGCGACTGCTGCGCAGCCGAGCGTGGTGAAGCCTGCTCGCCACGCCATTTCCTCCCCATTCGCGCCAACTCTGGCATAACACTTGCTCCTGCCTTGCCATGCGACTGTGAAAAACCGAATAGTGACGGATTATTGGCATGGCGAAGAGCGAAGCGGCAGCGACAAAAGAACCCGGCGGGAAAAGCAAACTCAAGCTGATTATCGTGATCGTGGCGGCCTTGCTGTTGGCCATCGGTGCCTCCGTGGGGGCGACCTGGTACTTCATGCACAGCGCCCAGAGCAAACCGGCGGCCGAGGCACATGCCGAGGCGGCCCCGACCGGCAAGCAGCCGGCGATCTATGAGCCGATGGCACCAGCCTTCGTCGCCAACTTCAAGGATGCCAGCGGCCGCCAGCGCTACATGCAGGTGAGCATCACCCTGCTGGGGCGCAACCAGGCCGACCTGGAAGCCCTGCGTGTCCATATGCCGGTCATCCGCAACAACCTGGTCATGCTCTTTTCCGGGCAGACCTACGAAACCCTCGCGACTCCGGTCGGCCAGGAACTGCTGCGCCAGAAGGCCACTGCCAGCGTGCAGGAAGTGGCCCAGAAAGAGGTCGGCAAGGTTGTGGTCGAACAGTTGCTCTTCACTAACTACGTGCTGCAGTAGGATCATCACATGGCCGTGCAAGACCTGCTGTCCCAGGATGAGATCGATGCCCTCCTGCATGGTGTCGATGACGGTCTGGTGCAGACTGAAAGCGCTGCCGACCCTGGCAGTATCAAAAGCTATGACCTGACCAGCCAGGATCGCATCGTCCGCGGACGCATGCCGACCCTGGAAATGATCAACGAGCGTTTCGCCCGCTACACCCGCATCAGTATGTTCAACATGCTGCGCCGCTCCGCCGACGTGGCGGTGGGCGGGGTGCAGGTAATGAAGTTCGGCGAATACGTGCACTCGCTGTATGTGCCGACCAGTCTCAACCTGGTCAAGCTCAAGCCCCTGCGCGGCACCGCGCTGTTCATTCTCGACGCCAAGCTGGTGTTCAAGTTGGTGGACAACTTCTTCGGCGGTGACGGGCGTCACGCCAAGATCGAAGGCCGAGAGTTCACGCCGACCGAGCTGCGCGTGGTTCGCATGGTTCTCGAGCAGGCTTTCATCGACCTGAAGGAAGCCTGGCAGGCGATCATGGAAGTCAACTTCGAGTACATCAACTCGGAAGTGAACCCGGCCATGGCCAACATCGTCGGCCCGAGCGAGGCCGTGGTGGTTTCCACGTTCCACATCGAACTCGACGGCGGTGGCGGCGACCTGCACGTGACCATGCCCTACTCGATGATCGAGCCGGTGCGCGAAATGCTCGACGCCGGTTTCCAGTCGGACCTGGACGACCAGGACGAACGCTGGGTCAAGGCGTTGCGCGAGGACGTGCTGGATGTGGCCGTGCCGCTCAGTGCCACCGTGGCCCGTCGCCAGTTGCGCCTGCGGGACATCCTGCACATGCAGCCTGGTGATGTGATCCCGGTGGAACTGCCCGAGGACATGGTCATGCGTGCCAACGGCGTGCCGTCGTTCAAGGTCAAGCTCGGTTCCCACAAGGGCAACCTGGCGCTGCAAGTGATTGAGCCGATCGAGCGCCGTTGAGCGCGCGACCAGGCATGTACTGTTAACTGAATTTCTGCCCGCCGAGGATGACTGATGGCTGACGAACACGATATGAACGACCAGACCCTGGCTGACGAATGGGCGGCCGCCCTGGAAGAGTCCGGTGAATCCGGCCAGGCTGATATCGATGCGCTGCTGGCAGCCGATGCAGCCACCGCTCCAGGCTCCAACCGCCTGCCGATGGAAGAATTCGGCAGTGCGCCGAGGAGCCAGGAACCGGTGACGCTCGATGGGCCGAACCTGGACGTGATCCTGGACATCCCGGTGTCGATTTCCATGGAAGTCGGCAGCACCGATATCAATATCCGCAACCTGCTGCAACTCAACCAGGGCTCGGTGATCGAACTGGATCGCCTGGCCGGCGAGCCGCTGGATGTGTTGGTCAACGGCACCCTGATCGCCCATGGCGAGGTGGTGGTGGTGAACGAAAAGTTCGGCATCCGTCTGACCGACGTGATCAGCCCGAGCGAACGCATCAAGAAGTTGCGCTGAATGAGCAGGCTTCTCGGCGCCCTCCTGTTGCTGCCGTTTTCTGCGCTGGCGGCCGAGCCCGTCGCCACGGCAGCGGTTGCGCCCACGGTCGGTGGCGGGATGGCCGGACAATTGACGCAATTGGTGCTGGGGTTGTTACTGGTGCTGGGCGTGATCTTTGTCCTGGCCTGGCTGATTCGGCGTGTGCAGCAGTCGGGGCCGACGGGCAAGGGCCAGGTGATCGAGCTGATCGGCTCGCGGGTGCTTGGGCCGCGTGACCGGCTGGTTCTGGTGCAGGTGGGCAACGAGCAGATTCTGCTGGGGCTGACGCCGGGTACGATCACGCCGCTGCATGTACTCAAGGAGCCGGTCAAGGTGACGAGTGGCGAGCCGGCGACGCCGGAGTTCGCCCAACGCCTGATGGAATTGCTGGGTAAGGACAAGAAGTGATGGTTGCGTTGCGTTTCATCCTGACCCTGGCGCTAGTACTCGCCGCGCCGCTGGCATTCGCCGCCGATCCGCTGTCGATTCCGGCGATCACCCTCGGTACCGGGGCCAACGGACAGCAGGAATATTCGGTCAGCCTGCAGATCCTGCTGATCATGACCGCGCTGAGTTTCATCCCGGCGTTCGTCATCCTGATGACCAGCTTCACCCGGATCATCATCGTCTTCTCGATCCTGCGCCAGGCCCTGGGCCTGCAGCAGACACCGTCGAACCAGATTCTCACCGGCATGGCGCTGTTCCTGACCATGTTCGTCATGGCCCCGGTGTTCGACAAGGTCAACCAGCAGGCCCTGCAGCCTTATCTCGCCGAGAAAATGACGGCCCAGGACGCGTTGCTCAAGGCTCAGGGGCCGGTCAAGGATTTCATGCTGGCCCAGACTCGCAGCAGTGACCTGGAGTTGTTCATGCGCCTGTCCAAGCGCACCGACATCGCTACGCCCGACCAGGCGCCGCTGACCATCATCGTGCCGGCCTTCGTCACCTCCGAGCTGAAGACCGCGTTCCAGATCGGTTTCATGATCTTCATCCCGTTCCTGATCATCGACCTGGTGGTCGCCAGTGTGCTGATGGCGATGGGTATGATGATGCTGTCGCCGCTGATCATTTCCCTGCCGTTCAAGATCATGCTGTTCGTGCTGGTGGATGGCTGGGCGCTGATCATCGGTACCCTGGCCAGCAGTTTTGGTGGTGTCTAGATATTTACGGGTAGCGCGCCATGACGCCTGAAGTAGCAATTGATATTTTTCGCGATGCCCTCTGGCTGACCACGCTGATGGTGTCGGTGCTGGTGGTTCCGAGTCTGGTGGTCGGCTTGATCGTGGCGATGTTCCAGGCGGCCACCCAGATCAACGAACAGACCCTGGGTTTCCTGCCGCGCCTGTTGGTGATGCTGATTACCCTGATCGTGGCCGGCCCCTGGCTGGTGCAGAAGTTCATGGAGTACATCCAGTCGCTCTACGGCAGCATTCCGCAGGTCATCGGCTGACATGTCGCTGCTCGCGCTGACCGATACGCAGATCAGCACCTGGGTCGCGAGCTTCATGCTGCCGCTGTTCCGGGTCGGCGCGGTGCTGATGACCATGCCGATCTTCAGCACCACCCTGGTTTCCCGGCGGATACGGCTGTATTTCGTCGTTGCCATTACCGTGGTCATCGCGCCGGGCCTGCCACCAATGCCCGAGGTCCATCCGCTTGATCTCAGCGGGTTGATGCTGATCGTCGAGCAGATCATCATCGGTGCCTTGCTCGGTTTCTCCCTGCAGTTGTTCTTCCAGGCGTTCGTGGTGGCCGGGCAGATCGTCGCGATCCAGATGGGCATGGGCTTTGCGTCCATGGTCGACCCGGTCAACGGGGTTTCGACGGCGGTGATCGGGCAGTTCTTCACCATGCTGGTGACTCTGATGTTCCTCGGCATGAACGGCCATCTGGTGGTATTCGAGATATTGACCGAGAGTTTCACCACCCTGCCGGTGGGCAGCGGCCTGTCGGCCACGGATTTCTGGATGATCGCCGGCAAGCTCGGCTGGGTCCTCGCGGCGGCGTTGATGCTGGTATTGCCGGCGATCACCGCGCTGCTGGTAGTCAACGTGGCATTCGGCATCATGACTCGCGCCGCGCCGCAACTGAACATCTTTTCCATCGGCTTCCCGCTGACCCTGGCGCTGGGGATGTTGATCCTCTGGGTCAGTCTCGGGGATATTCTCAATCAGTATCAACCGCTGGTCGTCGAGGCCCTGCAGTTTTTACGTGAACTGGCACGGGCGCGCTGAGCATGGCAGAGAGCGAGAGCGGTCAGGACAAGACAGAAGAACCCACGGAGAAACGAAAAAAGGACTCCCGGGAAAAGGGCGAGATCGCCCGTTCCAAGGAGCTCAACACGCTTGCGGTGATGCTGGCCGGGGCGGGTGGCTTGCTGGTATTCGGTGGCACGCTGGCGCAGGAAATGGCCGAGCTGATGCGGCTGAACTTCACCCTGACTCGCGAGGTGGTGCTGGACCAGCGCTACATGGCGATTTTCCTGCTGCAGTCGGGCAAGTTGGCGATCCTGGCGGTGCAGCCGATTCTCCTGACCTTGCTGGTCGCCGCCTTCGTCGGGCCGATTTCCCTCGGTGGCTGGCTGTTCGCCGCCGGCAGCATGGCGCCCAAGTTCAGTCGGATGAATCCGTTGTCCGGCCTCAAGCGGATGTTCTCGACCAAGGCTCTTGTGGAACTGCTCAAGGCCCTGGCGAAGTTCTTCATCGTCCTGCTGGTGGCGCTGGCGGTGTTGTCGTCGGATATCGACGACTTGGTACGAATCGCCCACGAGCCCCTGGAAATGGCCATTATCCACAGCCTGCAACTGGTGGGGTGGAGCGCTCTGTGGATGTCCCTCGGCCTGTTGCTGATCGCGGCAGTCGACGTACCGGTACAGTTGTGGGAAAGCCACAAGAAGCTGTTGATGACCAAGCAGGAAGTGCGCGACGAGTACAAGGACCAGGAAGGGCGGCCTGAGGTCAAGCAGCGGATTCGCCAGTTGCAGCGCGAGATGTCCCAGCGCCGGATGATGGCGGCGATTCCCGAGGCGGACGTGGTCATCACCAACCCGACTCACTATGCGGTCGCACTCAAGTACGATTCCGAGAAGGGTGGCGCGCCGGTGCTGCTGGCCAAGGGTAATGACTTCATTGCCCTGAAAATTCGGGAGATCGCCGTCGAACACGAGATCATGTTGCTCGAATCGCCGGCCCTGGCGCGCTCGATCTACTACTCCACCGAGCTGGAGCAGGAGATTCCGGCCGGGCTTTACCTGGCGGTGGCGCAGGTACTGGCCTACGTCTACCAGATCCGTCAGTTCCGTGCGGGCAAGGGCAAGCGCCCGGACCCGCTCAAGGACGACCTGCCGATTCCGCCCGATTTGCGCCGCGATTCCTGATTGGTGCCCTATCTGCCGGTCTTGTGTGGGGCTTGCGGGCCCCTTCGCGGGCAAGCCCTGCTCCTACAACGGGTGGCGGAGCAATACACGGCATGGGTGTACGACGCAAACCCTCTAGGAGCCGGGCTTGCCCGCGAAGAGGCCCGCAAGCCTTGCGCATAGCCGCATTTTCAACGTCTTCGTCATAGTTGGAGAGCTTCTTGCAGAAGCAGCTCCACGGCGCCCGCTGGCGTCAAAAGTTTGCTTCAAGGTGACGAGGAATACCGGTGGATCGCTCTCAACTCATCAACACTGCCCGCAGCAACCTGGTCGGTCTCGGCCGGGGCAACCTGGGGGTGCCGCTGCTGCTGTTGGTCATGCTGGCGATGATGATGCTGCCGGTGCCGGCCTTCCTGCTGGACGTGTTCTTCACCTTCAACATCGCCCTGTCGATCGTCGTCCTGTTGGTCTGCGTGTACGCACTGCGGCCGCTGGACTTCGCCGTGTTCCCGACCATCCTGCTGGTGGCCACGCTGTTGCGCCTGGCCCTGAACGTGGCATCCACCCGGGTGGTCATGCTCCATGGCCAGGAAGGCCATGCCGCCGCCGGTAAGGTGATCCAGGCGTTCGGTGAGGTGGTGATCGGCGGTAACTACGTGGTCGGTATCGTGGTTTTCGCGATCCTGATGATCATCAACTTCGTCGTGGTGACCAAGGGTGCCGGGCGGATCTCCGAGGTGAGCGCACGTTTCACCCTCGATGCGATGCCTGGCAAGCAGATGGCGATCGATGCCGACCTCAACGCCGGCCTGATCGACCAGGCACAGGCCAAGGCGCGTCGTGCGGAAGTGGCCCAGGAAGCCGAGTTCTATGGCTCGATGGACGGTGCCAGCAAATTCGTTCGCGGTGACGCCATCGCCGGCCTGCTGATCCTGTTCATCAACCTGATCGGCGGCATGGCGGTCGGGATCTTCCAGCACAACATGACCTTCGCCGACGCGGGCCGGGTGTATGCCCTGCTGACCATCGGTGACGGTTTAGTGGCGCAATTGCCATCACTGTTGTTATCCACAGCGGCTGCCATCATGGTGACCCGTGCTTCCGGCTCGGAAGACATGGGCAAGCAGATCAACCGGCAGATGTTCGCCTCTCCCAAGGCCCTGGCCGTGTCTGCCGGCCTGATGGCGGTGATGGGCCTGGTGCCGGGCATGCCGCACATTTCCTTCCTCAGCCTGGCGCTGGTGGCCGGTGGTGCAGCCTATCTGCTCTGGAAAAAACAGAATGTCGCCAAGGTCCAGGCCCTGGCCGAAGTCCAGCGCCAGCAGGAACTGCTGCCGTCGCCAGCTCGCGCCATGGAAACCAAGGAGCTGGGCTGGGATGACGTGACCCCGATCGACATGATCGGCCTGGAAGTCGGTTATCGCCTGATTCCGCTGGTGGATCGCAACCAGGGCGGGCAATTGCTGGCGCGGATCAAGGGGGTGCGCAAGAAGCTGTCCCAGGACCTTGGCTTCCTGATGCCCACTGTGCATATTCGTGACAACCTCGACCTGGCGCCCAGCGCCTACCGCCTGACCCTGATGGGTGTGATCCTGGCCGAGGCCGAGATCTATCCCGATCGCGAATTGGCGATCAATCCCGGGCAGGTCTACGGCTCCCTCAACGGGATTACCGCCAAGGACCCGGCTTTCGGGCTGGAGGCGGTCTGGATCGAGATCAGCCAGCGTTCCCAGGCGCAGTCGCTCGGGTACACCGTGGTGGACGCCAGTACCGTGGTGGCGACCCACCTCAACCAGATTCTGTACAAGCATTCCAGCGAGCTGATCGGCCACGAAGAAGTCCAGCAGCTCATGCAATTGCTGGCCAAGGGCTCGCCGAAGCTGGCCGAGGAACTGGTGCCGGGGATCATTTCCCTGTCGCATCTGCTCAAGGTACTGCAGGCGCTGCTGGCCGAACACGTGCCGGTTCGCGATATCCGCAGTATTGCCGAAGCGATCGCCAACAATGCCTCGAAGAGTCAAGATACTGCCGCTTTGGTTGCCGCGGTGCGCGTCGGATTATCCCGTGCAATCGTCCAAAGCATTGTAGGGCTTGACTCCGAGCTGCCTGTGATCACCTTGGAGCCAAGGTTGGAACAAATATTGCTCAATAGTCTGCAGAAGGCCGGACAGGGCTCGGAAGAGGGTGTTCTCCTCGAACCGAGCATGGCTGAAAAGCTTCAGCGGTCACTGATTGAAGCCGCCCAGCGTCAAGAGATGCAGGGGCAGCCGGTGATCCTGCTGGTAGCCGGTCCGGTTCGCGCGATGCTTTCGCGGTTCGGTCGCCTGGCGGTACCCAGCCTGCATGTGCTGGCCTACCAGGAAATTCCGGACAACAAGCAAGTCACCATCGTTGCGACAGTAGGGCCCAACGGCTGAGGTAGTGGGTTATGCAAGTTAAGCGTTTTTTCGCCGCCGATATGCGTCAGGCCATGAAGCTGGTTCGTGACGAATTGGGCTCGGATGCGGCCATCATCGGCAATCGCCGTATTGCGGGCGGTGTCGAGCTGACGGCTGCGCTCGACTACAAGCTCTCGGCCCTGGCTCCACGGGTTCCGAACATGGAGCTCGAGGACGAGCTGCGCAAGACCCAGTCGCGGATCGTCACTGCCCAGGCCGAACTGAGCCTGCGCAATGAGGGTGAAAACGATGGATCGACCAATCGCCAATTGTTCGCCGGACTGCCGCTGACCGCTGCGGAGCCGTTGATCGAACCGACCTTCAGCGAGCCACGGCGTCCTGCCCCGGCGCCGGCTGCGGCCGCCCCGGCAGTCGACCAGCGGGTCTTCGACTCGATGCGCTCGGAACTCAATGGCCTGCGCGAGTTGCTGGAAGTGCAACTGGGCTCGCTGGCCTGGAACCAGTTGCAGGGTCGTCAACCGGAGCAGGCCAACCTGTGGCGGCGCTTGCAGCGTATCGGCCTGTCCGGTCCGCTGTCGCGCGACCTGCTGGCGCTGACCACCGAGATCCAGGAGCCGCGCCAGGCCTGGCGCATGCTGCTGGCGCACCTGGCGCGGATGATCGTCACGCCGGAGATCGAACCGCTCGAAGAGGGGGGCGTGATCGCCATGGTCGGCCCCGCCGGCATGGGCAAGACCACCACGCTGGCCAAGCTGGCGGCGCGCTACGTACTCAAGTACGGCGCACAGAACATTGCGCTGGTCAGCATGGACAGCTTCCGTATCGGCGCCCAGGAGCAACTCAAGACCCTGGGGCGGATTCTCAACGTGTCGGTGACCCACGTCGACCCTGGCCAGTCCCTGGCCCAGGCGCTCGATCCGCTGCTGCGCAAGCGCGTGGTGCTGATTGATACCGCCGGCCTGCAAGCCAGCGACCCGGCCTTGCGCATGCAGTTGGAAAGCCTGGCCGGTCGCGGGATCAAGGCGAAGAATTATCTGGTCCTGGCCACGACCAGCCAGAAGCAGGTGCTCACCGCCGCCTATCACAGCTACAAGCGCTGTGGCCTGGCCGGTTGCATCCTGACCAAGTTGGATGAGACGGCGAGCCTCGGCGAGGTGCTGAGCCTGGCCATCAGCCATGAACTGCCGGTGGCCTATCTGACCGATGGCCCGAGGATTCCGGACGATCTGCATTTGCCGCGTCGCCACCAGCTGGTGAGCCGCGCGGTCAGCGTGCAAATGCAGGAAGAACCCAGCGAAGAGGCCATGGCCGATATGTTCGCTGACATCTACCACAGCCCCTCCAAGCGAGTGGGGTGAGGTAACCATGAAGACGTTGCAACGCATCTACATCGATGGTCTGCCAGGCATCAGTTTCCTTCGGGAAAGCGCAGCCAGTTATGTGGCCTTCCGTCTAAGCAAGACAAGGTAAGAAGAGAACATGGGCAGCATGCATCCCGTACAGGTGATTGCGGTGACCGGCGGCAAGGGTGGCGTCGGAAAGACTAACGTGTCGGTGAACTTGTCCCTGGCACTGGCTGAGCTTGGCCGGCGTGTCATGCTGCTGGATGCCGATCTGGGGCTGGCGAACGTCGACGTCCTGCTGGGGCTGACCCCGAAAAGGACCCTGGCCGATGTGGTCGAGGGCCGCTGCGAGTTGCGTGACGTGATGCTGCAAGGGCCTGGCGGGATTCGCATCGTGCCGGCGGCCTCCGGGACCCAGAGCATGGTCAATCTCAATCCGGCGCAGCACGCCGGCCTGATCCAGGCGTTCAGTGATATCGGCGACAATCTCGACGTGCTGGTGATCGACACCGCTGCGGGTATTGGTGACTCGGTAGTCAGTTTTGTCCGCGCGGCCCAGGAAGTGTTGCTGGTGGTCTGCGATGAGCCGACCTCGATCACCGACGCCTATGCGCTGATCAAGTTGCTCAATCGCGATTACGGCATGAGTCGTTTCCGGGTGCTGGCCAACATGGCCCAGAGCCCGCAGGAAGGTCGCAATCTGTTCGCCAAGTTGACCAAGGTCACGGATCGCTTCCTGGACGTCGCCCTACAATACGTGGGCGCCGTTCCCTATGACGAATGCGTTCGCAAGGCCGTGCAAAAGCAGCGTGCGGTCTACGAGGCTTTCCCACGTTCGAAATGCGCCCTGGCGTTCAAGGCTATCGCGCAGAAGGTCGATACCTGGCCGTTGCCCGCGAACCCTCGTGGGCATCTGGAATTCTTCGTCGAACGTCTGGTACTTCAAACGAGTGCGGGACCGGTGCTATGACTGCAAGTGGCTATCGCATGTATTCCAAATCCTCGCGTGACAGCCAGTATGAATTGATCGAGCGTTACGCGCCCCTGGTCAAGCGGATCGCTTATCACCTGCTGGCGCGGCTGCCGGCCAGTGTTCAGGTCGAAGACCTGATCCAGGCCGGCATGATCGGTTTGCTCGAAGTCTCGACCAAATATGATTCGGGCAAGGGTGCGAGTTTCGAGACCTATGCCGGTATCCGCATCCGTGGCGCGATGCTCGACGAGGTGCGCAAGGGGGACTGGGCGCCGCGCTCGGTGCACCGCAATACCCGCATGGTCAGCGACGCAATTCGCTCAATTGAAGCGAAAACCGGTCGCGACGCTAAAGATCATGAGGTTGCAGCCGAACTCCAATTGAGTCTCGATGATTATTACGGGATTTTGAACGATACCTTGGGCAGCCGACTGTTCAGTTTCGACGACCTGTTGCAGGACGGCGAGCATGAAGGGTTGCATGAGGATGGCGCGAGCGCTCATCTCGAACCGTCGCGCGACCTGGAGGATGAACGCTTCCAGGCCGCACTGGCGGACGCGATTGCCAATTTGCCGGAGCGTGAGCGGCTGGTCTTGTCGCTGTACTATGACGAGGAACTGAACCTCAAGGAAATCGGTGAGGTGCTGGGGGTCAGCGAGTCGCGAGTCAGCCAGTTGCATAGCCAGTGCGCAGCCCGTTTGCGGGGGCGTTTGGGAGAGTGGCGAGCGCGTTGACGGGGCAGTGTGTGGGGACACTGCGAACGAGACCGATGCGGCGTGTGACGGTGCATCGGTGGCTCGGCCGGTTGTGGTTTCCATGCAGTAGGGTACAAAGCCTTGTCGAGTGTTGTGCCGAATTGATTTAACAGCGCGTCCAGGTGCTGAAACGCGTTTAAGACTGCTTGGAGGTCGAATTGAACAAGAACATGAAAATCCTCATTGTTGATGACTTTTCAACGATGCGGCGGATCATCAAAAACCTGTTGCGTGACCTCGGGTTCACCAACACTGTCGAGGCCGATGACGGTACCACCGCCATTCCGGTGCTCAATAGTGGCAGCATCGACTTTCTGGTCACCGACTGGAACATGCCCGGCATGACCGGCATCGATCTGCTGCGCCACGTACGTGCCGACGAGAAGCTCAAGCATCTGCCGGTCCTCATGGTCACGGCCGAAGCCAAGCGCGAGCAGATCATCGAGGCTGCCCAGGCGGGTGTGAACGGTTATGTGGTCAAACCATTCACGGCCCAGGCGTTGAAAGAGAAGATCGAGAAGATCTTCGAACGCATCGGTTGATGAAGTCCGCCACGGGGGCGCTATGGAGCACAACGAATCTTCTCTGGGCGATTTTGAATCGACCCTGAAAAAACATGCCCGCGAACTGGTCGAAAGCCTTGAAAAAGGCCGCTTCGGCGACGCGGTGCAAATGATCCATGAGCTGAACCAGACCCGTGACCGCGGCCTGTATCTGGAAGTCGGCAAGCTGACCCGCGAGCTGCACAGTGCGATCGTCAATTTCCAGATCGATCCCACCATGCCGCAAGCCGAGGAAGTCTCGCAGATCACCGACGCCACCGAGCGCCTGTCCTATGTGGTCAGGCTGACCGAGGCGGCGGCCAATCGCACCATGGACCTGGTGGAGAGCGCGACGCCGCGGGTCAATGGCCTGAATGACGAAGCCAAGGCGCTGAGCGCCGACTGGGGGCGCTTCATGCGCCGCGAGGTCGGTGCCGAGGAATTTCGCGCATTGGCCCGGCGAGTCGACAGTTTCCTGACGCGCAGCGAGCAGGAGACCCAGGCCGTCTCGAGCGATCTCAACGACATCCTGCTGGCCCAGGACTATCAGGATCTGACCGGCCAGGTGATCAAGCGTGTCACGCACATGGTCACCGAGGTCGAGAGCAACCTGCTCAAGCTGGTGCTGATGGCCAGCCAGGTGGATCGCTTTGCCGGTATCGAACATGACCGCGAAGCCATCCTCGCGCAAAAAGATCCACAAAAACAAATGGCAAAGGGTGAAGGTCCGCAGATTCATGCCGATAAACGTGAAGACGTTGTGTCCGGCCAGGACGATGTCGACGATTTGCTTTCCAGCCTTGGATTCTAGGAGCACCCATACACATGAGCTTCGGCGCCGATGAAGAGATCCTTCAGGATTTCCTGGTTGAGGCCGGCGAGATTCTTGAGCAACTGTCCGAACAACTGGTCGAGCTGGAAAGCCGGCCGGACGATGCGGATCTGCTCAATGCCATTTTTCGCGGTTTTCACACTGTAAAAGGGGGCGCCGGCTTCCTCCAGCTCAATGAGCTGGTGGAGTGCTGTCACATCGCCGAGAACGTGTTCGACATCCTGCGCAAGGGTGAGCGTCGCGTTGACGCGGAGCTGATGGACGTGGTCCTGGAAGCGCTGGACGCGGTCAACGGCATGTTCGGTCAAGTGCGCGAGCGCAGCCCGATCACTCCCGCGACTCCTGAGCTGCTGGCGGCATTGTCGCGTCTGGCGGAACCTGCCGGGGCAGAACCTGCGCCCGAGCCGGTGGCCGAGGTCGCGGTAGCTGAGCCTGAGCCGGTCGCCGAAAGCCCGTCGGGTGATATTACCGACAATGAATTCGAACAACTGCTCGACTCGCTCGACGGTGCCGAGGCCGATGCGCCCAAGGCGGCCGCTGCGGAAGGTGAGGCCGAGAGTGATGAAATCACCGACGCCGAGTTCGAGTCGCTGCTCGACCAGTTGCATGGCAAGGGCCAGTTCGCGCCCGACGCTGTCGCGACGCCAGCATCCGCCGCAGCCCCTGCGGCAGCCCCGGCGGCGGGTGAAGCACCCGACAACGGCGATATTACCGATGACGAGTTCGAAGCCCTGCTCGATCAGTTGCACGGCAAGGGATCGTTCAAGGTCGAGGGTATCGACACCGGTGCTGCCGCCGCCCAGGCTGCGGAAGTCACCGGAGCTTCCGGTGGTGACCTGATCACCGACCAGGAATTCGAGTCGCTGCTCGACGAGCTGCACGGCAAGGGCAAGTTCTCCGAAGTGGCCGCGACGGCGGCTGCTCCCGTGGCGGCCAAGCCCGCCGCTGCTGCGACCCCTGCCGCCGCTGCAGCACCGGCCGCCAAGACGCCGGCGGCAGCACCCACGCCAGCCGCCAAGGCTCCGGCTGCCGCCTCTGCGGCACCGGCTCCAGCTCGTGCGCCGGCTCCTGCCGCGGCCGGTGGTGGCGAAAAACCGGCGGCCAGTGAAGCGGAAACCACCGTACGGGTCGACACCGCGCGCCTTGACGAGATCATGAACATGGTCGGCGAGCTGGTGCTGGTGCGTAACCGCTTGGTGCGCCTCGGGCTCAACAGCGGCGACGAAGCCATGTCCAAGGCGGTGTCCAACCTCGACGTGGTGACTGCCGACCTGCAGACCGCGGTGATGAAGACCCGCATGCAGCCGATCAAGAAGGTCTTCGGCCGCTTCCCGCGCCTGGTTCGTGACCTGGCACGGCAACTGAAGAAAGAAATCAACCTGGAACTGGTGGGTGAAGAAACCGACCTCGACAAGAACCTCGTCGAGGCCCTGGCCGACCCGTTGGTCCACTTGGTGCGCAACTCGGTCGACCACGGTATCGAGGAACCGGCCGACCGCGAGGCGATGGGCAAGGCGCGCAGCGGTCGGGTAGTGCTCTCGGCCGAACAGGAAGGCGACCACATCCTGCTGTCGATTTCCGATGACGGCAAGGGCATGGACGCCGACGTGTTGCGCAGCATCGCCGTGAAGAAAGGCCTGATGGACAAGGATGCAGCCGACCGCCTGAGCGAGACCGACTGCTTCAACCTGATCTTCGCCCCGGGCTTCTCGACCAAGACCGAGATCTCCGACGTGTCGGGCCGCGGCGTGGGCATGGACGTGGTGAAGACCAAGATCGCCCAGCTCAACGGCACCATCAACATCTACTCGACCAAGGGCAAGGGCTCGAAGATCGTCATCAAGGTCCCGCTGACCCTGGCGATCATGCCGACCCTGATGGTGATGCTCGGCAACCAGGCCTTTGCGTTCCCGCTGGTCAACGTCAACGAGATATTCCACCTCGACCTGTCGCGCACCAACGTGGTCGACGGCCAGGAAGTGGTGATCGTACGCGACAAGGCGTTGCCGCTGTTCTATCTCAAGCGCTGGCTGGTCAGCTCCGCGGCTCACGAAGAGCAGCGCGAAGGCCACGTGGTGATCCTTTCCGTGGGCACTCAACGCATCGGCTTTGTCGTCGATCAATTGGTTGGCCAGGAGGAAGTGGTAATCAAGCCACTGGGCAAAATGCTGCAGGGAACCCCGGGCATGTCGGGCGCCACCATTACCGGTGACGGTCGCATCGCGCTGATTCTCGATGTGCCGAGCATGCTCAAGCGTTACGCCGCACGGCGTATTTGATTCCGGTTCGGCGGCAGGACATGAGTCCGCCGCCAGGCCTAACGGAGTGTTTATGGTAGTCAAGGTCCTGGTGGTGGATGACTCGGGTTTTTTCCGCCGCCGCGTCTCGGAAATCCTTTCGGCGGATACGAGCATCCAGGTCGTCGGTACGGCGACCAACGGTAAAGAAGCCATTGATCAGGCGCTGGCGCTCAAGCCGGACGTGATCACCATGGACTACGAGATGCCAATGATGGACGGCATCACGGCGGTGCGGCATATCATGCAGCGCTGTCCGACGCCGGTGCTGATGTTTTCCTCCCTGACCCACGAAGGCGCCCGCGTCACGCTTGACGCTCTGGATGCCGGTGCGGTGGATTTCCTGCCGAAGAACTTCGAAGACATCTCGCGCAACCCAGAGAAGGTCAAGCAACTGCTGTGTGAGAAGGTTCACAGCATCTCGCGCAGCAACCGTCGTTTCAGCAGCTACAGCGCCCCGGCACCGCACCCCACTGCGGCGCCTGCTCCCGCGCCGTCCGGCACCAGCAGTTTTTCCAGCAGCCATGCCCCGGCTCCCGCTCCGGCCCGTACCACGCCGGTCGCCAGCCGTACCCCGGCGGCCGCTCCGACGACCTCGGGAACACCCAAGCGCAAGGCCTACAAGCTTGTGGCGATCGGTACTTCCACTGGCGGCCCGGTGGCCCTGCAGCGGGTACTGACACAACTGCCGGCGAATTTCCCTGCTCCGATCGTGTTGATCCAGCATATGCCGGCGGCTTTCACCAAGGCCTTTGCCGAGCGCCTGGACAAGCTCTGCCGGATCAGCGTCAAGGAAGCCGAGGATGGTGACATCCTGCGTCCGGGCCTGGCCTTGTTGGCGCCAGGTGGCAAGCAGATGATGGTCGACGCCCGCGGTTCGGTGAAAATCCTGCCGGGTGACGAGCGCCTCAACTACAAGCCCTGCGTGGATATCACCTTCGGTTCCGCGGCCAAGTCCTACGGTGACAAGGTCCTGGCGGTGGTCCTCACCGGCATGGGCGCCGATGGTCGCGAGGGTGCGCGCCTGCTCAAGCAGGGTGGCAGCGCGGTCTGGGCCCAGGATGAGGCCAGTTGCGTGATCTACGGCATGCCGATGGCGATCGTCAAGGCAGACCTGGCGGACGCCGTATACAGCCTGGACGATATCGGCAAGCACCTGGTCGAGGCCTGTCTCTGATGGATGTGTTGAGCCTCATTGGTATCATCATGGCGTTTGTCGCCATTATCGGCGGCAATTTCCTCGAAGGTGGTCATATCGGTGCACTGGCCAACGGCCCGGCGGCACTGATCGTGCTCGGTGGGACCATCGGCGCAGCCTTGCTGCAATCGCCGATGAGCGCCTTCAAGCGCGCCATCCAGATTCTTGACTGGATCTTTTTCCCGCCCCGGGTCGACCTGGCCGGGGGCATCGATCGTGTGGTCAACTGGAGCCTGACCGCCCGCAAGGAAGGCTTGCTGGGCCTGGAAGGCGTAGCCGACACCGAGGCCGACAGCTACTCGCGCAAGGGCCTGCAACTGTTGGTCGACGGTGCCGAGCCGGAAGCCATCCGCAGCATTCTCGAAGTGGATTTCTTCACCCAGGAAAGTCGCGATATCGAAGCCGCCAAGGTTTTTGAAAGCATGGGTGGCTACGCGCCGACCATCGGCATCATCGGCGCGGTCATGGGCCTGATCCATGTCATGGGCAACCTTGCCGACCCGTCTCAGCTGGGTAGCGGCATTGCCGTGGCGTTCGTTGCGACCATCTACGGCGTGGCCAGTGCCAACCTGGTGCTGCTGCCGATCGCCAGCAAGCTGAAGTCGATCGCCATACGCCAGTCGCGCTACCGGGAAATGCTGCTCGAAGGCATCCTGTCGATTGCCGAGGGCGAGAACCCGCGCTCCATCGAATTGAAGCTCCAGGGCTTCATGGACTGATGGAGTAGACATGGCCAGGCGTCGTCACCACGAAGAGCATGTGAACCACGAGCGTTGGCTGGTTTCCTATGCCGACTTCATTACCCTCTTGTTCGCATTCTTCGTGGTCATGTACTCGATCTCGTCGATCAACGAAGGCAAGTACAAGATCATTTCCCAGGCGCTGGTCGGCGTGTTCACCGACGCCGATCGCAGCCTCAAGCCGATCCCCATCGGCGACGAGCGGCCAGTCACTGTCAAACCGGCCGACCCGCTGATCAAGGATTCCGAGCAGACCGATGCAGCGTTCGGCCAGGGCGCGGCGGATCCGCTCAAGAGCATCGCCGACGATATCAGCGCGGCGTTCGGCGACCTGATCAGTTCCAATCAGATGACCGTCCGCGGCAACGAGTTGTGGGTGGAGATCGAGCTCAATTCCGGTCTGTTGTTCGGCAGTGGCGATGCCTTGCCCAGCGACAAGGCGTTCGACATCATCGCCAAGGTGGCGAAGATCCTGAAGCCGTTCGACAACCCGATCCACGTCGAGGGCTTCACCGATGACCAGCCGATCCGTACGGCGCAGTACCCCACCAACTGGGAGCTGTCCTCGGCGCGCTCGTCGAGCATCGTGCGAATGATGGCGATGGAAGGGGTCAACCCGCAGCGCATGGCGTCGGTCGGCTACGGTGAGTTCCAGCCGGTGGCCAACAATGCCACCGCCGAAGGCCGTGCGCGCAATCGCCGGGTGGTGCTGGTGGTGTCGCGTAACCTCGATGTGCGGCGCAGCCTGACCGGTACCGGTACTGCCAATGCGACACCCGATGCGGCTTTGAAGCGGGCTGGCACACAAACTGCACCGCCAGCGGTAAAGCAAGCGGTACGCGAGAACTCCGTCAAATCTCCGGCACCTGCTCTATAACTTAGCGCTATTTCTCGGCAGGCCTGACATTTTTGCCGGGAGGAACACACTGAATGAGAGTCTGGGCAGTAGCCAATCAAAAAGGTGGCGTCGGTAAGACCACTTCCTCCATCGCTCTAGCCGGTCTGCTGGCTGAGGCGGGCAAGCGCGTGGTCGTTGTCGATCTCGACCCTCATGGCTCGATGACCAGCTACTTCGGCTACGACCCGGACACGCTGGAGCACAGCAACTTCGACCTGTTCCAGCACAAGGGCCAGGTACCCGACGGCTTGCCCGGCCAGCTGTTGCTGTCCACCAGCGACGAGCGGATTTCCCTGTTGCCGTCGAGTACCGCGCTGGCGACCCTGGAGCGCCTGTCGCCGGGGCAGAGCGGGTTGGGCCTGGTGATTGCCAAGAGCCTGGCGCAACTGTGGCAGGATTTCGACTATGCGGTGATCGACAGTCCGCCGCTGCTCGGCGTGCTGATGGTCAATGCCTTGGCGGCCAGCCAGCAACTGGTGGTACCGGTGCAGACCGAACACCTTGCGGTGAAGGGGTTGGAGCGCATGGTCAATACCTTGGCGATGATCAACCGCTCACGTCGCCAGGCCTTGCCTTTTACCATCGTGCCGACCTTGTTCGATCGTCGGACCCAGGCTTCCATGGGCACCCTGCGCGTGCTGCGCGACAAGTTTCCCGAAGCGATCTGGCAGGGTTATATCCCGGTCGATACGCGCCTGCGCGACGCCAGCCGGGCTGGGGTCACGCCTTCGCAGTTCGATGGCAAGAGCCGTGGGGTACTGGCCTACCGTGCCCTGCTCAAGCATCTGCTGTCCCAGCAGCTCGTTCCACAGGTGGCCTGACGTGTTGCATTCAAGTCACCTGCCGTTTCAGCCGATAACTCCTACAGAACACTGTAGCGGGACATTTTCATGGGCATTCAGATGATCCGTCCCGTCGACATCACCACTCGTCCGCAACTGGCACTGCAGTCCTATCTGGATGCCTTGCTCCAGGAGGCGACTGAAGAACTGCCGGTGGAGCTGGCGGTAGAGCCGGCGATCGAGATTGCGGTCGAGCCTGAGCCCGAGCCGGTCAACGAACTCGATGAGTTCCAGGCGGCGGTCCTCGAGGAACAGGCCCGCGATGCCCTGGCCGCGCAGGCAGTGCCGGTTGCGCCGGCCCCCGTGGTCAAGGCCGAAGTGCCACTGGCACAGGTCGAGGTGGTGGTGGCCGAACCGGTCGCCGCGGTATTGGTGGAGCCGGTGGTCGAAGTGCATTTGCCGCCAGTCGGCAATACGCCGCCACCGCCGGTCGAGGGGGATACGCGCCCGCATTGGGCGGCGGAGCCGTTCGAGTGCCTGCTGTTCGATGTCGCCGGGTTGACCCTGGCGGTGCCGCTGGTCTGCCTGGGATCGATCTATTCCCTGGCTGGCCAGGAGTTGACGCCGTTGTTCGGGCAGCCGGAATGGTTCCTGGGCATCCTGCCGAGCCAGGCCGGCAACCTGAAGGTGCTGGATACGGCCCGCTGGGTGATGCCCGATCGCTATCGCGACGACTTCCGCCAGGGCCTGCAATACGTTATTTCGGTCCAGGGTTATGAGTGGGGGCTGGCGGTGCACCAGGTCAGCCGCTCGTTGCGCCTGGACCCCAACGAGATCAAATGGCGCACCCAGCGTGGGCAGCGACCGTGGCTGGCTGGCACGGTCATCGAACACATGTGTGCGTTGCTCGATGTCTCCGAGCTGGCCGAGTTGATCGCCAGCGGTGCCGTCAAGCAGATGCAGTTGCACAAACCGACATAAACAACAGCGTCAGGGCGACCAGTGCGTCAGGGCGTCAGACAGCACACACACCGTATCAACGGTAATCGAGGGGCAGGGGTATGAATAAGTCAGCGTCTTCACAGGGTTCCGATGATCCAATCCTGCAGTGGGTGACGTTCAAGCTGGACAATGAGTCCTATGGCATCAACGTGATGCGGGTCCAGGAAGTCCTGCGCTATACCGAGATCGCTCCGGTGCCGGGTGCGCCGAGCTACGTGCTGGGGATCATCAACCTGCGCGGCAACGTCGTCACCGTGATCGACACCCGCCAGCGTTTCGGCCTGATGCCGACCGAAGTCAACGACAACACCCGTATCGTCATCATCGAGGCCGACAAGCAGGTCGTCGGGATCATGGTCGACAGCGTGGCTGAAGTTGTCTACTTGCGTCAGTCGGAAGTCGAGACCGCACCGAACGTGGGTAACGAAGAGTCGGCCAAGTTCATCCAGGGCGTCTGCAACAAGAATGGCGAACTGCTGATCCTGGTCGAGCTGGACAAAATGATGACTGAAGAAGAATGGTCCGAGCTGGAGAGCATCTGATTGATTCTTGAGGTCATAGTCATCCTCCTGGTCCTGTTGTGGATCGGGACGCTGGGGATGTTCCTGTTCCATGTGCGCAACCAGCAGAAAATTGCCGCACAGCAGGCCGAGGGCGATGCGCTGCGCGACCAGCGCATCAAGGAACTGGCCCGCCGGGTCGACAACTTCCAGAACGGCACGGTTCGCATGGGCGAGGATCTGCACGAGTTGCGGGCGGTGGTTGCGCCCCTGCCGGACAAGCTGGCCCAGCTGGAACAGCGCGATCCCTCGACCCTGTCCTTCGCCCAGGCCGCCCGGCTGGTAGGCATGGGCGCCAGTATCGACGAATTGACCCAGGCCTGCGGACTGACCCAGGCCGAGGCCGAGTTGATGAGCAAGCTGCATCGCAGCTGATCCTCGGCTGCGGCAGGTTCCACGTTTCAGGCAGGCTGTCTGGCCTGCCTTGCACATCAGTAATCGTCGCCCCGTTCGGTGACGTCTTTTTCCACCGGTTCCGGTAGCGGCTCGAACCCCTGTGGCACCTTGCCCTTCAGGTTCCAGGCGAAGGCGATGATCACCGCGATAGTCCGGTACAACTCCTCGGGAATGCTGTCGCCCAGTTCCAGGCGCGCCAGCAGTTTCACCAGTTCGGCGTTCTCATAGATCGGCACTTCGTAGTCGCGGGCCAGCTTGAGGATGGCTTCGGCCAGTTCTTCGTCGCCCTTGGCGATCAGGGTCGGGGCCTGTTGGCCGTCGTACTTGAGGGCGATGGCCTGGCGTGGGGTGTTCGGATTTCTCATGCGGTTTCGTCGACCCAGCGTTGTTCCAGTCGGGTTTGCTTGCCTTGCGGTGGGGTGCCCCGGTGACAGTCGAGTTCGCCGACGTTGAGCCCCGAGTCCAGCAGGCGCTTGCGCAGGGCGTCCAGTTGGCTTTCGATCAGGTTGGCGGTTTGCTCGCGTTCGGCCCAGAGATGACCAGACAGGCTGCCACTGAGCAATTGCGCCTGGACGTGCAGCGGGCCCAGCGGGTCGAGATCGAAGGCCAGTTCCACCCGCCACAGTTGCGACTTCTGCTCACGTGGTTCGGGTTTGTCGTTCGATTCCCTTTCTTCCCGTTCCTCACGCTGGATCTTGACCTGCAAGGGCACGATGTCTTGCAGGTTGCGCATGGGAATTTCCAGTTGCCAGGTGGTCTGCAGGTTGCCATCGGCGGTGCGACCGGTCTGTTCCAGACTCGACAGCTGATGGCTTTGCAGGCGCGAGACCGCCGCCGCGGCGAGGCGCAGCAGGTTTTCCAGGTCACCTTCGCCGGCCAGGCTCTGCAGCAACCGCGAGGGCAGCGGAAAACTGATCGGCTGGGGCTTGCCGCCGACCTGGCCGAGTGCGCCTAGGGCGCTGCGGACGAAACCCGGCAGGGCCTGGGCGAGTACGGCGGCGGAGGCTCCCGGGTTGCTGGCGGCACCGTCCGGCAATTGCGGCGTTATCTGTGCGATCAGGCGCAGCAGGTTGCCCTTGAGGTCGGGGACCATCGCTGGGTTCTGGCCCAGCAGCAGCCTGGCTTCGAGGAACAACCCGCTGTTCTGCAGGGCCTGGGCCAGGCCCTTGGGGGTGCTCAACTGGCTGATGTCCGGCAGGTCGGCGAGCAGCGTGGCGATGGCGCTGCGCAGGTCGGCCGGCAGGTCGGCGCTGCGTGGCAGGTTCTGCAGGCTGTTGAGCAGGCTGTCCAGCGAGCCCTGGCGGCCTTGCTGGGCCAGCAACTGCTGGGTCACTGCCAGTTGATCCTGGCGCCCACCCAGGGGCACGAAGCTCAGGCTCTGCGAGCCTTCGACCAGGGCGCTGAGCAGGCTGCCGATGCGCAGTGGCTGGGGGCTGTCGAGGGTCAGGGTGGTGCCGCTGAGTGAGGTATTGAGGAGGCTGACCAGCGAGCGATATACCTGCGGCTGCCCCGGTACTTGCGGTAGCGCCTGGCTGGTCAGGACCTTGCCCTGCAACAGTGTGCCGAGTGGCAGTTGCGTGGTATCCAGGCGGGTCAGGGCGGCGGCGCTGGCGCTGAGGGCCTGTTGCACGGTGACGGCCAGGTTACCGGCCGACGGCTGTGTCACGGTCAGTTGGGCGCCCTGGGGCAGTGGCTGGTCGCTGGTGGCTTGCACCGTGGTCTGGCGACCGTTTTCAGTGGTCAGCTTGAGCAGCAACTGGAAGGTCTGGTCGGTCTGCTTCAGCGACAGGATATCGGCCCTGGCGCTTTGCCCGGGCGCAATCAGTCCGTCCAGCGGCGGCGTCAGCTTCAGCAGCTCGCCGGCCTGCACCGTCGGGCGGCTGCTGGCCGGGATCAACTGGGCCAGCGGAGGGATGTTGAATTCGCCTGTCATCGGGTCGCAACCTGTTGAGATAGCCCTCTTTGGAGTAGGGCGATGCATGTATAATGCCGCGCCGTTCCCGAAAGTGTGTCCAAACTATCGCATAAATTGACGCAGCTCTCTGGAACGAGCTGCAAAAGCAATTATGCTGCCTTACGTTAACGGCCGCGTCATGGCCGACTTGAGAACCGCAAAAGGCTTCGATCATTTGACCAGCCCTCTTCTAGAAGCCGTAGCACTCGCCTGTGAGCGTGATTGGCGGATGCTGTTCGAGAACCTCGAACTGCGTCTGAATCCCGGCGACATGGTGCAGATCAGCGGCCCCAACGGCAGTGGCAAGACCAGTCTGTTGCGCCTGCTGGCCGGGCTGATGCAGCCCACCAGCGGCGAGATCCGCCTCAATGGCGAACCCCTGGACAGCCAGCGCAGCGAGCTGGCGCGCACGTTACTGTGGATCGGCCATGCCGCCGGCATCAAGGATTTGCTGAGCGCCGAGGAAAACCTGCGCTGGCTCTGTGCATTGCACCGGCCGGCCGCGCGCGAAGCGATCTGGCAGGCCCTGGCCGCTGTCGGCCTGCGTGGTTTCGAGGACGTGCCTTGCCACACGCTTTCCGCCGGCCAGCAACGTCGCGTGGCCCTGGCCCGGCTGTACCTGGACAGCCCGCCGCTGTGGGTCCTCGATGAACCCTTCACCGCCCTCGACAAGCAAGGCGTGGCGCAGTTGGAGGAGCACCTGGCCGGTCATTGCGAGCGTGGCGGAATGATCGTGCTGACCACCCATCACACTCTCACGCGGGTGCCCGTGGGCTACCGCGACCTGGACCTCGGGCGGTGGGCGGTATGAGTGTCTTCGGTCTATTGTTTGCCCGCGAGGCGCGGCTGCTGTTCCGGCGTCCGGCCGAACTGGCCAATCCGCTGGTGTTCTTTGCCATCGTGATCGCGCTGTTTCCGTTGGCGGTCGGTCCCGAGACGAATATGTTGCAAGCCTTGTCTCCGGGGCTGCTGTGGGTCGCGGCACTTTTGTCCGTCCTGCTCTCGCTGGACGGGCTTTTCCGCAGTGATTTCGAGGACGGTTCCCTTGAACAGTGGGTCCTTTCGCCGCACCCCCTGGCTCTTCTGGTGCTGGCCAAGGTACTGGCACACTGGGTGTTTTCCGGTCTGGCGCTGGTGTTGCTGGCGCCGTTGCTGGCATTGATGCTCGGCTTGCCGAGCGCCTGCCTGCCGGTGCTGTTGTCATCGCTGCTGCTGGGAACACCGGTGCTGAGCCTGCTCGGTGCGGTAGGCGCGGCGCTGACGGTGGGGCTCAAGCGCGGTGGCCTGTTGTTGGCACTGCTGATCCTGCCCTTGTATATCCCGGTATTGATTCTCGGCAGCGGGGCCTTGCAGGCCGCGTTGCAGGGCATGCCGGCCACCGGTTATCTGCTCTGGCTCGGCAGCCTGGCCGCCCTGGCAGTGACCCTGGCACCTTTTGCAATAGCGGCTGGCCTGAAGATCAGCGTCGGCGAATAATGAGGTCTGGCCGGTTTACGGCCAGCAAAGACCCTTGGATGTACCGTGATGAACTGGACTTGGTTTCACAAGCTGGGCTCGCCCAAATGGTTTTATGGCATCAGCGGGCGCCTGCTGCCCTGGCTGAGTATCGCCGCCGTGCTGCTGATCGCCAGCGGAGTGGTCTGGGGGTTGGCCTTCGCGCCGCCGGACTACCAGCAGGGCAACAGCTTTCGCATCATCTACATCCACGTGCCTGCGGCCATGCTGGCGCAGTCCTGCTATGTGATGCTGGCGGTCTGCGGGGTGGTCGGGCTGGTGTGGAAGATGAAACTGGCCGACGTCGCCCTGCAATGCGCGGCGCCCATCGGCGCCTGGATGACCGCCGTGGCGCTGGTCACTGGAGCCATCTGGGGCAAGCCGACCTGGGGCGCATGGTGGGTCTGGGACGCGCGCCTGACCTCGATGCTGATCCTGCTGTTCCTCTATTTCGGCCTGATCGCCCTGGGCAACGCCATCACCAATCGTGACAGCGCCGCCAAGGCCTGCGCGGTACTGGCGATCGTCGGCGTGATCAACATTCCGATCATCAAGTACTCGGTGGAGTGGTGGAACACCCTGCACCAGGGCGCGACCTTCACCCTGACCGAGAAGCCGGAGATGCCGGTTGAAATGTGGTTGCCGCTGCTGCTGACCGTGCTCGGTTTCTACTGCTTCTTCGGCGCCGTGCTGCTGCTGCGCATGCGCCTCGAAGTGCTCAAGCGCGAAGCGCGGGCAAGTTGGGTCAAGGCCGAGGTATTGAGCGAACTGGAGGCGGCTCGATGATTTTTGCGTCATTCGGCGATTTTCTCGCCATGGGCCATCACGGCCTGTATGTCTGGTCGGCCTATGGCATCTGCCTGGCGGTACTGCTCATCAACGTCGCGGCGCCGCTGCTGGCACGCCGGCGTTACCTGCAACAGGAGGCGCGTCGTCTGCGCCGGGAGAATAGCAAGTGAACCCGCTGCGCAAGAAGCGACTGATCATCATCCTGGCGATCCTGGTCGGGGTCGGCGCTGCCGTCGGCCTGGCCCTGAGCGCCCTGCAGGAAAACATCAACCTGTTCTACACCCCGACCCAGATCGCCAATGGCGAGGCACCGCTGGATACGCGCATTCGCGCCGGCGGCATGGTCGAGAAGGGCTCGCTGGTCCGTTCCAGCGACTCGCTGGACGTGAAGTTCGTGGTCACCGATTTCAACAAGTCCGTGACCATCAGTTACCGCGGCATTCTCCCCGACCTGTTCCGCGAAGGGCAGGGCATTGTCGCCCTCGGCAAGCTGAACGCCGAAGGCGTGGTGGTGGCCGACGAGGTGCTGGCCAAGCACGACGAGAAGTACATGCCACCGGAAGTGACCAAGGCACTCAAGGACAGCGGCCAGGCCGCCCCGACGCCTGCGAAGGAGGGTTGATCATGATTCCCGAGCTTGGCCACCTGGCCATGATCCTGGCGCTGTGCTTTGCCCTCGTGCAGGCCAGCGTCCCGCTACTCGGTGCCTGGCGTGGCGACCGCCTGTGGATGAGCCTGGCACAGCCGGCGGCCTGGGGGCAGTTCGCCTTCCTGGTGTTTGCCTTCGGGGTGCTGACCTACGCGTTCATGACCGATGACTTCTCCGTCACCTACGTCGCCAGCAATTCCAACAGCGCCTTGCCCTGGTACTATAAGTTCAGCGCCGTATGGGGGGCCCACGAAGGCTCGCTGCTGCTCTGGGCGCTGATCCTCGGTGGCTGGACCTTCGCCGTCTCGGTGTTCTCGCGCCAGTTGCCACAGGTGATGCTGGCGCGGGTGCTGGCAGTGATGGGCATGATCAGTTCCGGCTTCCTGTCGTTCCTGATCCTCACCTCCAACCCGTTCTCGCGCATCCTGCCGCAGATTCCGGCCGATGGTCGCGACCTCAACCCGTTGTTGCAGGACATCGGCCTTATCGTCCATCCGCCGATGCTGTACATGGGCTATGTCGGCTTCTCCGTGGCCTTCGCCTTCGCCATTGCCGCATTGCTCGGCGGTCGCCTCGATGCGGCCTGGGCGCGCTGGTCGCGGCCGTGGACCATCGTGGCCTGGGCCTTCCTCGGCCTGGGGATCACCCTGGGCTCGTGGTGGGCCTATTACGAACTCGGCTGGGGTGGCTGGTGGTTCTGGGACCCGGTGGAAAACGCCTCGTTCATGCCCTGGCTGGTGGGCACGGCTCTGATCCATTCCCTGGCGGTCACGGAAAAGCGCGGGGTGTTCAAGAGCTGGACGGTGTTGCTCGCCATCGCTGCATTCTCCCTCAGCCTGCTCGGTACCTTCCTGGTGCGTTCGGGCGTGCTGACTTCGGTGCACGCGTTCGCTTCCGATCCGGCCCGTGGCGTGTTCATCCTGATCTTCCTGCTGTTCGTGGTCGGCGGTTCGCTGACACTGTTCGCCTTGCGCGCGCCAGTGGTGAAGAGCCAGGTCGGCTTCAACCTGTGGTCCCGCGAGACGCTGCTGCTGGCCAACAACCTGGTGTTGGTGGTGGCCGCCTCGATGATCCTGCTGGGGACCCTGTACCCGCTGGTGCTCGACGCCCTGAGCGGGGCCAAGCTGTCGGTCGGCCCACCGTACTTCAATGCGCTGTTCATCCCGCTGATGGCGGTGCTGATGGTGGTGCTGGCGGTCGGTGTGCTGGTGCGCTGGAAAGACACCCCAGTCAAATGGCTGGTGGGCATGCTCGCCCCGGTCCTGCTCGGTAGCGTCGCTCTGGCGGTGGTGGCCGGCCTGGTCTACGGCGATTTCAACTGGGCGGTGCTGGCGACCTTCCTGCTGGCGGCCTGGGTGGTCCTGGCGGGTGTGCGCGACATCCTCGACAAGACCCGTCACAAGGGCCTGTTCAAGGGCCTGCCAACGCTGACCCGCAGCTACTGGGGCATGCATCTGGCGCACCTGGGCATCGCGGTCTGCGCCCTGGGCGTGGTGCTGTCGAGCCAGGAAAGCGCTGAGCGCGACCTGCGCCTGGCACCGGGCGAATCCATGGAACTGGCCGGTTACCAGTTCGTCTTCGAAGGCGCCAAACACTTCGAAGGGCCGAACTTCACCTCGGACAAGGGCACTGTCCGGGTGATCGACAAGGGCCGCGAAGTGGCTGTACTCCATCCGGAAAAGCGCCTCTACACTGTGCAGCAATCGATGATGACCGAAGCCGGGATCGATGCCGGTTTCACCCGTGACCTCTACGTCGCTCTCGGCGAACCACTGGGCGATGGCGCCTGGGCGGTGCGGGTGCACGTCAAGCCGTTCGTGCGCTGGATCTGGTTCGGCGGGCTGCTGACTGCCCTCGGTGGCGCGCTGGCGGCGCTCGATCGGCGCTATCGGCTCAAGGTCAAGAGCCGCGTGAAGGAAGCATTGGGCATGAGCGGAGCGACGGCATGAAGCGTTGGATAATGGTAGTGCCGCTGGCGGTGTTCCTGCTGGTGGCGGTGTTTCTCTATCGCGGGTTGTACCTGGACCCGGCCGAGTTGCCGTCGGCAATGATCGGCAAGCCGTTCCCGGCGTTCTCCCTGCCCGATGTACAGGGCGAGAAGACCCTGACCCAGCTCGACCTGCATGGTCAGCCGGCGCTGGTCAACGTCTGGGGCACCTGGTGCATTTCCTGCCGGGTCGAGCACCCGGTACTGAACAAGCTGGCGCAGCAGGGCGTGCGCATCTACGGCGTGAACTACAAGGATGACAATGCCGAAGCGCTGAAGTGGCTGAAGGATTTCCACAACCCGTACCAGTTGGATATCCGCGACGAGCAGGGCAGCCTCGGCCTGGACCTGGGCGTGTATGGCGCACCGGAAACCTTCTTCATCGATGCGAAGGGTGTGATCCGTCACAAGTACGTCGGGGTGATCGACGACGTGGTCTGGCGCGAGCAACTGGCGCCGGTGTACCAGGCACTGGTGGACGAGGCTCGGCCATGAAGCGCTGGTTAGCCGCCGTTGCCCTTGGCTTGAGCCTGTCCGGCGTGGCCCACGCCGCCATCGATACCTACGAGTTCGCCAATGATGCCGAGCGCGAGCGTTTCCGCGACCTGACCAAGGAACTGCGCTGCCCCAAGTGCCAGAACCAGGACATCGCCGACTCCAACGCGCCGATTGCCGCCGACCTGCGCCGGGAGATCTTCCGCATGCTCGGCGAGGGCAAGGACAATCAGCAGATCATCGGCTTCATGGTCGATCGTTATGGCGATTTCGTCCGCTACAAGCCGGCGCTGACCGGCAAGACCGCGCTGCTCTGGTTCGGCCCGGCCGGGTTGTTGCTGGGCGGCCTGGTCGTCATCGCCGTGATCGTCCGCCGTCGTCGCGCCCAGCGCGGCGAAACCCCGGACGTGCTTTCCGCCGAGGAGCGCGAGCGCCTCGACCACCTGCTGGATAAAAACCACGAATGATTGATTTCTGGCTTGCTACCGGTCTGTTGTTGCTGATTGCCCTGAGTTTCCTGCTGATCCCGATCCTGCGTGATCGCCGTGCCCAGCAGGAAGAGAATCGAACCGCGCTCAACGTGGCGCTGTACCAGGAACGCGTGGCTGAGCTGCAGGCTCAGCACGACGAGGGTGTGCTGACTGCCGCGCAGATGGACAGCGCCCGGGCCGAAGCCGCTCGCGAGCTGCTGGCCGATACCGAGGGTGTCGGCCCGGCGCCGGTTTCGCGCCTGGGCAGGCCGCTGCCACTGCTGGCGGCGCTGTTGGTGCCGGTGCTCGGGATGGTCCTGTACCTGCATTTCGGTGCCAGCGACAAGGTTGAACTGACCCGCGAATTCGCCCAGGCGCCGCAGTCCATGGAAGACATGACCCGCCGCCTGGAGCGAGCGGTTGCCGCCCAGCCGGACTCGGCCGAAGGCCTGTATTTCCTTGGCCGTGCCTACATGGCCCAGGACCGGCCAGGCGATGCGGCGAAGATCTTCGAGCGCACGGTCAAGCTCGCCGGGCGCCAGCCCGAGCTGCTTGGGCAATGGGCGCAGGCGCGTTACTTCGCCGATGGCAAGCAGTGGTCGCCCCAGGTCCAGGCATTGACTGATGAGGCGCTCAAGGCTGATCCAAATGAAGTCACCAGCCTGGGCCTGTTGGGGATTGCCGCGTTCGAGGCGCAGCGCTACCAGGAAGCGATCGACTACTGGAAGCGCCTGCTGGTGCAGTTGCCGGCGCAGGATCAGTCCCGCGCGGCCTTGCAGGGCGGTATCGACCGTGCCAGCGAGAAGCTGCTGGAGAGCGGTGGCAAGGTTGCCGTGGCGCCTGTCGAGAAGGCGCCGGCTGAGAAAGGCGCACTGCTCAAGGTACGGGTCGACCTGGCAGCGGGCCTCAAGGCCAAGGTCCAGCCGGGCGACAGCGTATTCATCTTTGCCCGTGCCACCCAAGGGCCTCCGGCGCCCTTGGCGGCCAAGCGCCTGACCGTGGCCGATTTGCCAGCCACGGTCGAGTTGGGCGACGCGGACGCGATGATGCCGCAATTGAAACTGTCGAACTTTCCTGAAGTCCAACTGGTTGCACGGGTATCCCGCGCCGGCCAGCCAATGTCCGGTGAATGGATCGGTCGCAGCCAGCCTTTGGCAAGCAATACCGCCGTGCAACAGAACCTGACCATCGACAGCCCGGATAAGTAGAGACCCGCCATGACCGCCATCGCTCGCCTCACCCTGTTAACGCTGGTCCTGGGGGTGAGCGCCTGTACGGTCCATCGCCCGTCGGCACCGACGGGCCCGACGATCCCGCCGTCCGGTCCGACCACCCAGCCCAATCCGCCAGCCACTCCCGGCACGCCAGGGACTCCAGGCAAGCCGATCCCTGCGGCCAAGCCGCGCCCCAGCACTTCGGCGACCTTCGCCCCGCCGCCAGGCGGTCGCAGCCACTGGGACGGGCAGATGGGCGTTTATGTGCTCGACAGCCAGCCCAGCACGTTCTATCGCCAACGTACCTACTATCGCTGGGATAACGGTTGGAGCCGCTCGATCAGCCCCAACGGGCCATGGGAAGAAACCGATATCCACGGCGTGCCACCAGGCTTGGGCAAGCAATTCGCGCAGTAGGAGCGCGGCTTGCCCGCGAACCGCCAAAGGCGGCCATTCACCACCGGGGCGTCAGTGAGTACGCCTTCGCGGGCAAGCCCGGCTCCTACTTGCCGTAGATCTGGTCGAACACGCCACCGTCATTGAAGTGGGTCTTCTGCACGGTGCGCCAGTCACCGAAGGTCTTCTCCACCGAGAGGAAATCGACTTTCGGGAAACGGTCGGTGAACTTGGCCAGTACCTTCGGATCACGTGGACGCAGATAGTTCGCCGCAGCGATTTCCTGGCCTTCCGGCGACCACAGGTACTTCAGGTATTCCTCGGCTGCCGCGCGGCTGCCCTTCTTGTCCACGACCTTGTCGACCACGCTCACCGGTGGTTCGGCCTCGGCGGACACGCTCGGGTAGATCACTTCGAACTGATCGCGACCGAATTCGCGGGCAATCATTTCCGCTTCGTTCTCGAAGGTCACCAGCACGTCGCCGATCTGGTTGGTCATGAAGGTGGTGGTGGCGGCACGGCCACCGGTATCCAGCACTGGCACCTGCTTGAACAGCTTGCCGACGAAGTCCTTGGCCTTGTTCTCATCGCCGCCGTTCTTCAGCACATAGCCCCATGCCGAGAGGTAGGTGTAGCGACCGTTACCCGAAGTCTTCGGGTTCGGCACGACAACCTGCACGCCTTCCTTGAGCAGGTCCGGCCAGTCCTTCAGCGCCTTGGGGTTGCCCTTGCGCACGATGAACACGGTGGCCGAGGTGAATGGCGCGCTGTTGTTCGGCAGGCGGGTGACCCAGTTGTCCGGTACCAGCTTGCCGTTATCGGCCAGCGCGTTGATGTCGGTCGCCATGTTCATGGTGATCACGTCCGCCGGCAGGCCATCGATAACCGCACGGGCCTGCTTGCTCGAACCGCCGAAGGACATCTGCACAGTGACGTTTTCGTTGTGCTCGGCCTGCCAGTGTTTCTGGAAGGCGCTGTTGTAGTCCTTGTAGAAGTCGCGCATCACGTCGTAGGACACGTTCAGCAGAGTCGGTGCGGCGGCCTGGGCGATGCCGCCGAAGGCCAGGCCTGCGGCCAGGAGCGAGGCGCCAAAGAGTTTTTTCACTGCGCATTCCTTGTTCGAGTTAGAGAGAGGGCAATTTGCCAGCAACTATAGCGGTGAGCGGATAGTCGCTAAAAGATTAAAAAGTACTTTGCTTATTCCTGTTTCTTGAAAAGCGCGCTGCCACACCGCGAGCAGAAAGATGCCTCGGGCTCATGGCTGTTTTTCCGGCACACCGGGCACGCGTGCTTGAGTTGTTCGCCACGCAGGGCGGTGGCCAGTTCGGCAGTGAAAATCCCGGTGGGCACGGCGATGATCGAGTAACCGGTGATCATCACCAGCGACGAGATGATCTGCCCGAGCACGGTCCTGGGCACGATATCGCCATAGCCGACGGTGGTCAGGGTGACGATCGCCCAGTAGATGCCCTTGGGAATGCTGGTGAAACCGTGTGTCGGGCCTTCGATCACATACATCAGCGTCCCGAAGACGGTCACCAGGGTGCAGACGCAGAACAGGAACACCAGGATCTTCTGCTTGCTGCCGCGCAGGGCATCGAGCAGGTAATGGGCCTGCTTGAGATAGGGCGCCAGCTTGAGCACGCGGAAGATCCGCAGCATGCGCACGATACGGATGATCAGCAGGTACTGGGCATCGCTGTAGTACAGGGCGAGGATCCCCGGGACGATCGCCAGCAGGTCGACCAGCCCGTAGAAACTGAAGGCATAGCGCAATGGTCGGGGCGAGCAGTAGAGGCGTACCAGATACTCGATCGCGAAGATCAGCGTGAAGCCCCATTCGATCCCGGCCAATAGCCCGGCGAAGTTCTGGTGGATGCTCTCGATACTGTCGAGGATCACCGTCACCAGGCTGGCGAGGATGATCAGCAGGAGGATTTTGTCGAAGCGCCGTCCGGCGACGGTGTCGGTTTGAAAAACCATGACGTAGAGCCGTTGGCGCCAGTCGTTGTTGCTAGTCATGAGGTGTTGCCCAAGTGATTGATGCCGCAAGCGTGGGGCAAGGGCGGGCATTCCGCAAGCCGGGGCGGGCCCTGGTGCGTTACCGCACGATACGCTGGCGTCGACCTGTCGGTGCAGACCCGCTCGGCGCCACTTTTACGACTGCGTACACAACGGCGGGGGCAACATCCGCGCGACTGCTCGACTCAGCCAGCAGGCCAGGATGAACGGCGCGGTCAGTGGCGACAGGCCCAGGGTGGCGAGCGCGGGTGGCAGCAGGATGGCCAGGACGATGCCGGCCAGTACCAGCCAGGGCCGACGCTGCAACGGGCTGAGGGCCAGGGCGGCGAGAGCCGCGTTGTAGCTACCCAGCCCTGCCAGGGCCGGGGTGGCTTCGCTGCCGATACCGACGGCCAGCCCCAGGCCACTGCCGAACACCGCCCACAGCGCCGCCCGTCGGTTGGCCAGCAGCAAACCGACCAGGATCAGGCCGCCCGCCAACGATTTGTCCAGGAACATGACCTGGCCGAAGCCCTTGATGACTGCCTGTAGCAGAGTGGGCAGGCTTATTTCGAGTTGCGGGGCTGGTGTCGGCGTGGCCGGGTCGAATGCCAGGAGAATCCAGCCGAGCAGTACGAAAGGCGCGGTATAGGTCGGCAGGCTTCGAGGCCAGTGTCGGACCAGTATCGCGCCCAGGCCGCCGGCGGCGATGATCAGCAGCGGCTGCAGCGGTGACCAGGGAGTGTTCAGGCTGATCAGCAGGCCCAGCAGGATGCCGTTGTAGCTGTACAGGCCGGCCTGGCGGTCGGCCTTGGGGTAGCCGCGGCGCTGGGCCGTGAGCAGGCCGGCGATACCGCCCAGCAACGCACCACCGAGCTGGCCAGGCGCAGTGCAGAGGATCGCCAGCAGGCAGCACAGGCCGCAGAGTGGATGGCGCTGGAGAAAGATCTGGCTGAAACCGTTGAACAGGGCGGTGGCCCAGTCGGGGCAGTGTTGATTGAAGTTCGATTGCATGGGGGCAGGTCAGTAAAGGTGCTGTGTATGACAGTCTGTTTGCGAGTGGCCCCTTCGCGGGCTTGCCCGCGAAAGAGGCTCCCCGGCCTGGCTTCAGATCAAGGTTTCCATCCGCAACGAGTGGATCGAGCCGGGCTGGCCAAAAGGCACACCTGCGTGACGACCAGTGCATCGAGCGCGGCGAAGTAGCCATAGCCGTTGTTGTCATCCAGTTCGTCGCTGGCGGTCAGGCCCAGCAGGAATTCTTGCGGACCGACCGACATGACGGGCTCCGGAATTACTGTCACTGATCGCGAATCGAGAAGTTGGCCATGTGTTCCAGCCCCTTGATCAGTGCCGAGTGGTCCCATTCGCTGCCACCGATGGCCGCGCAGGTGCTGAACACCTGTTGCGCGTTGGCGGTGTTGGGCAGGTTGATGTCCAGCTCGCGGGCACCGGCCAGCGCCAGGTTGAGGTCCTTCTGGTGCAGGTTGATGCGGAAGCCCGGATTGAAGGTGCCCTTGATCATGCGCTCGCCATGCACCTCGAGGATCTTCGACGAGGCAAAGCCGCCCATCAGTGCCTCGCGAACCTTGGCCGGGTCGGCACCGTTCTTCGCCGCGAACAGCAGCGCTTCGGCCACCGCCTGGATGTTCAGGGCGACGATGATCTGGTTGGCCACTTTGGCGGTCTGACCATCGCCATTGGCGCCGACCAGGGTGATGTTCTTGCCCATGCTCTGGAACAGCGGCAGGGCACGGGCGAAGGCCTGGCTGTCGCCGCCGACCATGATGCTCAGGGTCGCGGCCTTGGCCCCGACTTCACCGCCGGACACTGGCGCGTCGAGGTACTGCGCGCCTTTTTCGTTGATCTTGGCGGCGAAGGCCTTGGTGGCGCTCGGCGAGATCGAACTCATGTCGATGACGATCTTGCCGGGGCCGACACCGGCGGCGATCCCGTCGGCGCGGAACAGCACATCTTCTACCTGCGGGGTATCAGGCACCATGACGATGATGAATTCGGCTTCCTGGGCAACTTCCTTCGGGTTGGCCAGGGCCACGGCGCCAGCGGCGACCAGGTCGGCTGGAGCGCTGGCGTGATGCTCGGAAAGCAGCAGGCTGTGACCCGCCTTCTGCAGGTTCGAAGCCATGGGGTGGCCCATGATGCCGGTGCCGATAAAACCGATTTTAGCCATGAGAAAATCCTCTTGTCGCATGTATCAAGGTAGGGGAACGCTCAGATCGCGTTGTGGCTTTTCAGCCAACCGAGGCCGGCTTCGGTGGTGGTCAGCGGCTTGTATTCGCAGCCAACCCAGCCCTGGTAGCCGATGCGATCCAGGTGTTCGAACAGGAAGCGGTAGTTGATCTCGCCGGTGCCGGGCTCGTTGCGGCCGGGGTTGTCGGCGAGCTGCACATGATTGATTTCGCCCAGGTGATTGCTCAGGGTCCGGGCCAGGTCGCCCTCCATGACCTGCATGTGGTAGATGTCGTATTGCAGGAACAGGTTGGCGCTGCCGACCTGCTCGCGAATCGACAGGGCCTGGGCCGTGGTGTTCAGGTAGAAGCCGGGAATGTCGCGGGTGTTGATCGCCTCCATCACCAGTTTGATGCCGGCGGCCTGGAGCTTGTCGGCGGCATACCTGAGGTTCTCGACCAGGGTCTTCTCCAGGAAAGCCTCGTCGAAACCCAGCGGGCGAATCCCGGCCAGGCAGTTGACCTGGCTATTGCCCAGCACCTGGGCATAGGCGATGGCCAGGTCGACCCCGCGGCGAAATTCCTCGACACGATCCGGGTGACAGGCGATGCCGCGCTCGCCCTTGGCCCAGTCGCCGGCGGGCAGGTTGAACAGCACCTGGGTGAGGCCGTGGGCGTCCAGTTGTGCCTTGATCTGGGCGGAACTGAAGTCATAGGGGAACAGGTATTCCACGCCGCTGAAGCCGGCGTCGGCGGCGGCCTTGAAGCGGGCGAGGAAGTCCTGTTCGGTGAACAGCATGGACAGGTTGGCGGCAAAACGGGGCATGGCGGTCTCCGGTAGGTAGACGTTGATCATTCAGCTCGATTCACGCTGTAGGAGCAGGCTTGCCCGCGAAGAGGGCATCGAGCCCCCAGGGGCTTCCTGGGCAAGCCCGCTTTTACATTCAGAGTGGTGTCAGTCGAGCAGCGCGATGGCGGTTGGCGCGTCGTTGCCGACCAGGGCCAGATCCTCGAATTCGTTGATGGCGTTGATCTCGGTGCCCATGGAAATATTGGTCACCCGTTCGAGGATGATCTCGACCACGACCGGCACCTTGAACTCTTCGATCAACGCCTGGGCCTGGCGCAGCGCCGGCTGGATCTGGCCCGGTTCGAACACGCGCAGGGCCTTGCAGCCCAGGCCTTCGGCGACGGCCACGTGGTCCACGCCGTAGCCGTTGAGCTGTGGCGCGTTGAGGTTGTCGAAGGACAACTGCACGCAGTAGTCCATGTCGAAGCCGCGCTGGGCCTGGCGGATCAGCCCCAGGTAGGAGTTGTTCACCACCACGTGGATGTACGGCAGCTTGAACTGCGCGCCCACCGCCAGTTCCTCGATCATGAACTGGAAGTCATAGTCGCCCGACAGCGCCACCACCTTGCGCTGCGGGTCGGCCTTGACCACCCCGAGCGCCGCTGGAATGGTCCAGCCCAGCGGGCCGGCCTGGCCGCAGTTGATCCAGTGGCGTGGCTTGTAAACGTGTAGGAACTGCGCACCGGCAATCTGCGACAGGCCGATGGTGCTGACGTAGCAGGTGTCCTTGTCGAACACCTGGTTCATCTCCTCGTAGACACGCTGCGGCTTGACCGGCACGTTGTCGAAATGGGTCTTGCGCTGCAGGCTGGCCTTGCGCTGCTGGCAGTCCTTGAGCCAGGCGCTGCGGTTCTTCAGCTTGCCGGCTGCTTGCCATTCGCGGGCCACGTCGATGAACACCGTCAGCGCCGAGGCGGCGTCGGAAACGATGCCCAGGTCAGGAGTGAACACCCGGCCGATCTGGGTCGGCTCTATATCCACATGAATGAACTTGCGGCCTTCGGTGTAGACCTCCACCGAGCCGGTGTGGCGGTTGGCCCAGCGGTTACCGATGCCCAGTACCAGGTCGGACTTGAGCAGGGTGGCATTGCCGTAGCGATGGGAAGTTTGCAGCCCAACCATGCCGACCATCAGTGGGTGGTCGTCGGGCAGGCTGCCCCAGCCCATCAGAGTCGGGATCACCGGAATGCCGGTCAGTTCGGCGAACTCCACCAGCAGTTCGCTGGCGTCGGCGTTGATGATCCCGCCACCGGCCACCAGCAGGGGCCGCTCGGCCAGGTCGAGCAGGGCCAGGGCCTTCTCGACCTGAATCCGCGTGGCACTGGGCCTGGCCAGCGGCAGTGGCTGGTAGGCGTCGATGTCGAATTCGATCTCGGCCATCTGCACGTCGAACGGCAGGTCGATCAGCACCGGGCCGGGACGTCCCGAGCGCATTTCATGGAAGGCTTTCTGGAAGGCATAGGGCACCTGGCCCGGCTCCAGCACGGTAGTCGCCCACTTGGTCACCGGCTTGACGATGCTGGTGATGTCCACGGCCTGGAAGTCTTCCTTGTGCAGGCGGGCACGGGGGGCCTGGCCGGTGATGCAGAGGATCGGGATCGAGTCGGCGCTGGCGCTGTACAGGCCGGTGACCATGTCGGTGCCGGCCGGCCCCGAGGTACCGATGCACACGCCGATGTTGCCGGCTCGGGTCCTGGTATAGCCCTCGGCCATGTGCGAGGCACCTTCAACGTGGCGAGCGAGGACATGATCGATGCCGCCGACTTTTTGCAGTGCGGAGTAAAGCGGGTTGATCGCGGCGCCGGGGATGCCGAAGGCGGTATCGATTCCTTCGCGGCGCATCACCAGCACGGCAGCTTCGATTGCTCTCATTTTGCTCATTATTTTGTGCCTCTTAAGTTTTGTAATTGTATACAAGTGGCTCTGGGTCGAGTGTATTCACGGCGAATGGCGCAGGTCAATCCATTTTCTTGAATCGGAGTGGTATTTGTCTGGATCAAGGAAAACCAGGATGTCCACAGCGTTTTGTCCGTGTGTTGATTTTTTTGTATACAAAAATATCTATTATTGTGTTCTATTTGATGTTCGAAATCGCTCCCGCACGGAGCCCGAATGACTTTCCAAAAACAATGAGGACGGCACCCATGAGCGCGTTAACCTTGAAAGTCGCAGTCAGCCTGGCAGGCCAGGCGATCGCTGCGGGAAGGACGATTTCGGCGGCGCCGCTGACCATCGCGGTACTCGATGGCGGCGGGCATCTGGTGACCCTGCAGCGTGAGGATGGGGCCAGCCTGCTGCGTCCGCAGATCGCCATCGGCAAGGCCTGGGGCGCGATTGCCCTGGGCAAGGGCTCACGCCTGCTGGCGCTGGACGCGCAACAACGGCCGGCGTTCATCGCGGCGTTGAATGGCCTGGGTCAGGGTAGCGTGGTGCCGGCACCGGGCGGGGTACTGATTCGCGATCAGGCCGGGTTGTTGCTGGGGGCGATCGGCATCAGTGGTGACACCTCGGACATCGACGAGCAGTGCGCGATCAGTGCGATCGAGGCGCTGGGGCTGATGGCGGATGCCGGGGTGTCAGCCTGACGGCAACCGTTGGAGAGGCGAGCTTCCTGGTGTTGTTGCAGTGTTAGCGAGCTTGTGTGGCGAGCGGGCTTGTCGGAACGCCGCACCGCCACGCTCGGCTGCGCAGTGGCCAGGGAACCTGGGTTCCCCATTTTGGCTGATGCACCGTGTTGGCTGGTTTCAGGGCCGCTGCGCGCCCCAGCGCAGGCAAGCCTGCTCGCCACACAAGCTTGCTACTACACAAGCCCGGGCAAAACGGTTACCGGTCGGGCTCGCAGCCCTTGAGCACCAGGCGCACGATGGTCTGCGTGGCGGCCTCGTAGTCGCTGTCATCGAGCTTGGCCTTGCCGGTGATCGATGAGATCTGCCAGTCGAAGTCGGCATAGGTCTGGGTTGCGGCCCAGATGCTGAACATCAGGTGATTGGGGTCCACCGGGGCGATCTGGCCTCGGTCGATCCAGCTCTGGATGCATTCGATGTTGTGCCGGGCCTGGGCATTGAGCTGTTCGACCAGGTCGGGGCTCAGGTGCGGGGCACCGTGCATGATCTCGCTGGCGAACACCTTCGACGCCGCCGGCAGGTCACGGGAGATGCGGATCTTCGAGCGGATGTAGCCGGCCAGCACTTCGCCGGGCACACCGTCGGGGTTGAACGGCGTCGAGGCCTGCAGGATCGGTTCGATGATGCTTTCCAATACCTCGCGGTACAGGTTGTCCTTGGACTTGAAGTAGTAGTAGACGTTGGGCTTGGGCAGGCCGGCCTTGGCGGCGATGTCGCTGGTCTTGGTGGCGGCGAACCCCTTGTCGGCGAACTCTTCACTGGCTGCGCGCAGAATCAGTTCTTTGTTGCGTTCGCGGATGGTGCTCATAAACCAGGGTTTTCCTTGCCTGTCCGGGCGGTTGGGCATGGTAGCACCGGGTCCGCGACAGGCCAAGATTGCCCCATCGCGGGCCGGGCGGCGGGCTCAGGCCGGCTTGCGCGAGGCCAGCAGCACGATCCCGCCGACCACGATCAGGCCGCCGACGATCTGCATGTGGCTTAGCAACTGGTCGAGGATGAGCCAGCCGAGCAACAGGCTGGCAATCGGTTCGACATTCATCACCGGTGCGTTGCGCACGATGTCCAGGCGGCTCACGCAGATGAACAGCAGCGAGAACGCCAATCCGTAAAGCAGTACCAGGCAGCCCAGCGCCAGCCAGCCGGTCGGCGTACTGGGCAGGCTGACACCGCCGGGCAACAGTCCGCTCAGGCCGAGCAGGGTGGTGCTGCAGAACACTACCAGCAAGGTCAGCAGGCTGCGCACGCTGCCGCGCACCTGGGCCAGCTTGTGCTCGGTTATCCACAGGGCGCAGGCAAAGACTCCGGCACCGGCAAAGGCGAACGACACACCTTCGAGCCACTGGCGCTCATTGCTTTCCACGCCGCCCAGGCGTTGTGGCACATCCAGGGCGAACAGCAGGCCGACGAGAATCATGCCCATCAGCAGCAACGTCTGCCGGTTGGGCGCACGGCCGCCCAGGGCCCAGTTGAGCAGCACCAGCAGGATCGGCGCGGTGTTGCCCACCAGCAAGGCCAGGGCCACGGGAATCCGCGCCACGGCCGAATAGATACAGAAACTCTGGGTGGCGATCAGCACCCCCATCAGCAATTGCCAGCGCCAGGTGCCGGCCTTCAGCCTGAGGCTTTCGCGCTGCCAGAGCACCACGGCGGCGAGTGCCAGCAAGGTGATGCCGGAACGGCAGAGAATCGCCAGCAACAGGCCGGTGTCGTGGTCGAAGGCGATCCGCGCGGCGATGTGATTGCCGGCGAAGGCGCAGGCGAGGGTGGCGAGAATCAGCACCGCGAGCGGGCGCGGCAGGGCAGGGGAAACGGACATGGCAGGCGGTTTTCCTTCACCGAAAATGCAGGGCCGCCAGCGGCGGCGGCCCTTGGGAACAGCGGGCCTACAGCACCAGGTGCGGCAGCCAGAGTGACAGCGCCGGGATGTAGGTCACGGCCATCAGCACCAGGAACAGCACGCCGTAGAATGGCAGCAGCGCGGTCACGGTCTTCTCGATACTGACCTTGCCCACCGCCGAGCCGACGAACAGCACCGCGCCCACCGGCGGGGTGATGAGGCCGATCCCCAGGTTCACCAGCATGATCATGCCGAAGTGCACCGGGTCGACGCCGATGCCGAGAATCACCGGCATCAGGATCGGCGTGAGGATCAGGATCAGCGGCGCCATGTCCATCACCGTGCCGAGCAACAGCAGCATGGCGTTGATGCACATCAGGATCACGTAGCGGTTGTCCGACAGGGTCAGGAACAGCGTGGTGATCTTCGCCGGGATCTGCATCAGGGTCATGATGTAGCCGAAGCTGGCGGCGAAGCCGATCAGGATCATCACGATGGAAATGGTGCGCACCGTGCGATGCATCAGCTTGGGCAGTTCACTCCACTTGTAGTCGCGGTAGATGAACATGGTCACGAAGAACGACCAGAGCACCGCGATCGCCGCCGACTCGGTGGCGGTGAAGATCCCCGAGAGAATCCCGCCGAGGATGATCACCATGGCCATCAGGCCCCACAACGCATCGGCGCAGATTTTCAGGGCCTGGCGCAGGGGAATGACTTCGCCCTTGGGATAGTTGCGCTTTTTCGCGAAGATCAGGCACAGCACCATCAGGCAGGCGCTCATCAGCAGGCCCGGCACCACGCCGGCCATGAACAGCGAGGCGATCGACACCGTGCCGCCGGCGGCCAGCGAGTAGAGCACCGAGTTGTGGCTCGGCGGGGTCAGCAATGCCTGGACCGAGCCGCTGACCGTGACTGCGGTGGAAAAGTCGCGGGGGTAGCCACGGCGCTCCATTTCCGGAATCAGCACCGAACCGACCGACGCGGTGTCGGCCACCGATGAACCGGAAATCGCCCCGAAGAAGGTCGAGGCCATGATGTTCACCAGGGACAGGCCGCCGCGGACGAAACCCACCAGCACCCCGGCGAACGCCACCAGCCGCCGCGACATGCCGCCCTCGGCCATGATCGCGCCGGCCAGGACGAAGAACGGAATCGCCATCAGCGAGAACTTGTTGACGCCACCGGCGACCTGGATCATCAGGGCCTGGAACGGAATGTCGATCCACCAGGCGCCGATCAGCGCGGAAAGCCCGAGGGCATAGGCCACCGGCATGCCGATCAGGATCAGCAGGATAAAACTGCCCAACAGGATAAAGGCGTCCATCACGCGGTCCCCTCGTTTTCTTCGACAAGGTCGAAACGCACCACGCGGCGCTGGCTCTGGTCGCCCAGCAGGAGTTTTTCCAGGACGAACACCAGGGTCAGGAAACCGCCCACGGGGATCGGCATGTAGGTGACGCCGACCCGCAAGGTCGGCAGCGCACTCATGAACTGGTTCCAGGTCGAGGCGCAGAGCTTGGCGCCCCAGATGGTCATGAACAGGCAGATGGTCGCCATCAGCAACTGGGCCACCAGCGCGGCAGCCGAGCGCAGCGCCGGGCTCAGGCGGTCGGTCAGCATGGCCACCGCCATGTGTGCGCCGGCCCGGTAGCTGGAGGCAGCGCCGATGAAGGTGAACACCATCATCAGCAGGATCGCGGTGGGCTCCGGCCAACTGGAGCCGGTGCCAAGGACGTAGCGGGCGAAGATGCCCCAGGGGATGATCAGGCTGATGGCGAGGATCGCCAGGCCCGCGACCCAGACACAGGTCATGTAGAGCCGATCGTTGATCAGCAGCACGAGATTCTTCATCGGATTTCACCGTTACCCGCCGGCACGCGCCTGGGCGCGTGCCGGTCGGGCCTTCCATGTGGGTGGGGGCGTTACTCGACCGCTTCGATGCGGGTCATCAGCTCGGCGTAGGGCGCGCCGTACTTCTGGCGGATCGAGGCGGTGGCCTCATGGAAGGGTTTCTTGTCGACTTCGACGAACTCGACACCGGCGGCCTTGAGCTTCTCTTCGCTGCTGGCCGACTTGGCATCCCACAGCGCGCGCTGTTCCAGCTGGGCCTGGCGGGCGACCTGGCGCACCAGCGTCTGCTGCTCGGGCGTGAGTTTTTCCCAGGTGCTCTTCGACATCACCACCGGCTCCGGCAGGATCAGGTGGCCGGTCAGGGCGTAGTACTTGGCGTTCTGGTAGTGGTTGTGTTCGAGCAGGGTGGGCGGGTTGTTTTCCGCACCATCGATCACCCCGGTCTGCAGGGCGCTGAAGATCTCGCCGGTGTCCATGGCGATGCCGTTGCCGCCCATGGCGTTGATGGTTTCGATGAACAGCGGGTTGCCCTGCACGCGGATCTTCATGCCCTTGAGGTCGGCCAGGCTGCGTACCGGCTTCTTGGTGTAGAGGTTGCGGGTACCGCCGTCCATCCAGGCCAGGGCCACCAGGTTGAATTCGGACTGGGTGATCTTGTCGAGGATCTCCTGGCCGATCTCGCCGTCGATGATCTTGCGCATGTGCGCCTGGTCGCGGAACACGAAGGGCATGTTGAACACGTTCACGTCCGGTACCACCGGACCTACGATACCGAGGCTGACCCGGGCCATCTGGATGGCGCCGATCTGGGTCTGCTCGACCACTTCCTTTTCCGAGCCGAGTACACCGCCTGAGAACATCTTGAAGGTCAGCTGGCCGTTGCTCTGCTGGACCAGGGCCTTGCCCATGTTTTCTTCGGCGACCACGGTCGGGTAACCGGCCGGATGCACATCGGCGAACTTGATTTCCAGAGCCTGGGCCAGGTGGCTGAAGCCGAGGGCGAGGGGGAGTGCGGCGACAAGAAGCTTGCGTTTGAAATCCATGGGGTGATTCTCCGTTTTGTTGTTATTGTCTGGCTGCTTCGGTCTTGCGGAGGTGCTCGGAGTGAACGCTGTCGGTCAGGCGTTGAAAGAGGGTTTGTCCAGGCCCCGGGTTGCCCGGGGCAGGATGGGCACGCCACGGGTCGGTGGCGGCTCGATGTCATGAGTGAGGCTGGCGCGGACTCAGTCGCCGAATGGGCCGGCCACGATGAAGGCGCCGCCCTGGTAGACCAGCGTCGGATCATCCGCAGGTGGCGCCGGCTGGGCTTCGACTTCGGCTCGGAACGGCTCGGAGCTGTCCCGGGGCTGATAGCCGAGGTGGGCGGCCAGGTGGTTGTCCCACCAGATGTAGCGGTTGTCGGAAACGCCATAGACCACGGTGTGCCCGACGTTCGGTGTGTACAGGGCGCGTTCGAGCAGTTGGGTCAGGTCGCCGAAGCTCAGCCAACTGCTGAGCATCCGGCGGTTCTGTGGCGTGGCGAACGACGAGCCGATACGCACGCTGACGGTCTCGATGCCGTAGCGATCGAAGTAGAAACTGGCCATGTCCTCACCGTAGGACTTGGACAGGCCGTAGTAGCTGTCCGGGCGGTGCGGGACGCGAGCGTCAATGGTTTCGCTCTGTTTGTAGAAACCGATCACATGGTTGGAACTGGCGAAGATCACGCGCTTGACGCCATGACGGCGGGCCGCCTCGTAGATATGGAACACCCCGCAGATGTTGGCGCCGAGGATCTCTTCGAACGAACGCTCCACCGAGACGCCGCCGAAGTGCAGGATCGCGTCCACGCCTTCGACCAGTTGGTGCACCGCCTGCTTGTCGGAGAGGTCGCAGGGCTGGACTTCCTCGCGCTCGTCGACGGCCGGGGCCATTTCGGCGATATCGGAAAGGCGCAGGACACGAGCGTAGGGCCGCAGGCTTTCGCGCAATACCTTGCCCAGGCCACCGGCCGCACCAGTGAGCAGAAGACGGTTGAAGGGCTGCGGGGTCGGTCTTGCTGAGGTCATGGCTGGGCCTTGGTCGAGGTTATTGTTGTTTTTGTCGTCCGTTGTCGTACGACGTTTTGCTGGATTATCGTCAGCGTGAAATGGCTTTGTCAATGCAACGAGAGGGGTGATTCGCGGCGATTTCTGAGCGTAGATTTTGCAAAATATTTCGGTGGTATGGAGTATGGGGGCCAGCGGTCCGACCCCCATAAGCGGCGTTTATAGCAGTGAAATCGGATAACTGATGAACAGGCGGTTCTCGTCGAACTCGTTGGTGCTGAAGTTCTTGCGAATGCTCGAGTTGCGCCAGCGAATGTTCAGGTTGCGCAAGGTGCCGCTCTGGATGGTGTAGGCCAGTTCCGACTCTCGTCCCCATTCCTTGCCATCGGTGATTGTGCCCATATGGACGTTGTCACCGCTGATGTAGCGGTTCATCAGGGTCAGCCCCGGAATCCCCAGCGCGGCGAAGTTGTAGTCATGGCGCAATTGCCAGGACTTTTCCTGGGCGTTGTCGTAGCTGCTGTTGTAACTGTCGTTGGCCAGGGTGCCGCCGCTGGTGCCGTTGACACGCATCCAGGCGCTGTCGCCGGTGAGTTTCTGCAGGCCGACATAGAACGTGTTGCCGCCGTACTTGGCCGAGAACATGCCCGACCAGGTCTTGTTCTCCAGGTCGCCGGCCAGGGCGCTGCCGTCTTCCTTGCCGTAGAAGAAACCGAGGTTGGCGCCCAGGGTCCAGTCGCCCAGCGGCTGGCTATGCACCAGGTTGATGTACTGCTGGCGGTAGATGTCCTTGAGCTGCGCATTCCACAGCCCGATCATCGTGCGCTTGTCGTTGAAGGTGTATTCGCCGCCGGCGAAGTTGAAGCGGTCGGAGGTGATACCCGCCCGGCCGTTCATGAACATGTCGGTCATGCTCGAGTCGTTGCGCGGGCTGTTTTTCTGGAACTGGCCGCCGTAGAGGGTGAGGCCGTCGATTTCCTTCGAGGTGACCTGGCCGCCGCGGAAGGTTTGCGGCAGCGAGCGACCATCGTCGGAGCGCAGGATCGGCAGAACCGGCATCCACTCGCCGACCTTCAGTTCGGTTTTGGAAATTTTTGCCTTGAGCGCCACGCCCAGGCGACCGAAGTTGTCGGCCGGGCGACCGTCGCGGTCCAGCGGTAAAAGCTGCGTGCCGCCGGTGCCCTTGCCGCCATCGAGCTTCTGCGAATAGGTGCCGAGCACATCCATGCCAAAACCGATGGTGCCCTGGGTGAAGCCGGACTTGGCGTCGAGGATGAAGTTCTGTGTCCATTCCTCAGCCTTGCCCTGGGGGTAGGCCGGGTTGGTGAAGTTGCGGTTGAAGTAGGCGTTGCGCAGGTTCAGGTTGGCGCTGGCATCGTCCACGAAACCTTCGGCGCAAGCCAGTGTAGGTAGGGTCAGAGCGAGGCTTGCGGTACCGGACAGCCACAGCGAACGGGAGGGACGAATCATCATGACGGTGAAGCTCCTGCGGTTTTTATTGTTATTGGCGTTATACGTCGTCGTACAACATGGCGCGGATTATCAACAGCTGAAAAAAGCTTTGTCAACGTGCCTTGAGCGGCTCAATTGGCGGGAAAATGCTGGGAAGTCACGGGGAAGGGGCCGGAGGCTTGAGTTAGAGCGGTTTTGCGCGGGGACGTGGAGGCGAGGTTTTTTTGCGGTTATGTGATGACGTGGTGACCAACGCGGCAAACAGGGAGCCCGTCGGGCTCCCGTTCTTCATCAGAAGTGGTACTTGACCAGCAGGCTCGCGGTGTCCTGGTTGGTCTTGAAGGCGCCGGAGTCCTCGATACCGTACTTGTTTTTCCAATAGTCGTACTCGATACCCACGTACAACTGCTTGGCACTCCAATGCAGGGCCTTGCCCAGGTCGTACTTGATCTGCGGGTTGAAGTGCAGGTTGGCATGGTAGGTGCCGCGCGAGGTCTGGTCGTTGTCGACAACCCAGTCCATGAAGCCGTCGATCAGCACATTGGAGTCGCCCACCGGGATGGTGTAGGACCAGACCGGAGTGATCTGCCAGACGTTGTCGCCGGGGCGGTTACCCTCGGTCTGGCGCTGGTAGAAGTTCAGCTGGAAGTAGTCGAAGCCGGGGATCGCCAGGTCGAAGCCCGGACCGAACAGGTAGGACTCGTTGTCGCCTTCGCCGAACTCATAGGTCAGGGCCAGCAGGACGTCCTTGATCGGGCCGAACTCGAGCTTCTGGTCGAGGATCTTGCCGAACGACAGGCGTGGGCTGAATTCACCGTAGTAGGTGTTGGGGCCGACGTTGCCGTCTGCCTTGCCGTTGTAGAAGATCCGGTCGAGGAAGAAGAAGTTGTCCCCGTATTTCCAGGCGTCGGCGTGCTCGAAGGTCACGGTCTGCTGGATCTGCGGGTTGACCGCGAAGTTCTTGCCCCACAGGTAGGTCAGGCTGTTGTTCTGCCACTGCAGCAGGTCTTCGGCGGCGGCTGTGCCGGTGGCCAGCAGTGTCCCCGCGAGCATCAGGCTCGTGCAAGTACGTTTCATTTGGTTGCTCCCAAAGTTAAGAGGTTCGACCTGGAGGTCGTCCGGCGCTCTGGCGTGGCGCCTTTTTTCGGCTGTAGAACGAGAGGGCGCGCAGGATACAGAGGTGCGCACCTGGCCTCAAGTGCCAGCGACAGAGCGTCGCTGGCCACCCGATAAGCGTTCTTGCAGGGCCTTGCCGGCCTTCAGTGTGGGGGCGCGTGCCCGCTGAGGGCGGCGCGTTCGGCACCGCCGAGCACATTGAACAGCAGGTTCAGGGCCACGGCGCTGAGGGTCGCCATGGCGATGCCGCTGTGGGTGATCGGCCCCATCCACTGTGGCAGGTGGGCAAAGAACTCCGGGCGGACCACGGGGATCAGGCCCATGCCGATGCTCACGGCCACCAGCAACTGGTTGCGCCGGTCGGAAATGTCGGCTTCCTGGAGGATCTTGATGCCGGTGGCGGCGACCATGCCGAACATCGCGATGGCCGCGCCGCCGAGTACCGCCGGTGGAATCGAGGCCACCAGGAACGCGGCCTTGGGCAGCAGGCTGAGGACGATCAGGAAGCCGCCGGCGACCATGGTCACCGAGCGGCAACGCACGCCGGTCATCTGCACCAGGCCGATGTTCTGGGCGAACGAGGAGTGGGTGAAGGTGTTGAAGAAACCGGCCAGGAACGAAGCGCCGGCGTCGCACAGCAGGCCACGGCGGAGCATCCGCGGGGTGACTTCCTGGCCGGTGATCTTGCCCAGTGCGAGGAACATGCCGGTGGATTCGACGAAGATGATCACCACCACCAGGCACATCGAGAGGATCGGCGCGAGGTGGAACTGTGGCAGGCCGAAATGCAGCGGCGTGACCACCTTGACCCAGGGCGCCTGGGCCAGGCCGCCGAGGTCGACCATGCCGATGACGCCGGACAGCACATAGCCCAAGGCCATGCCGATCAACACCGAGATGTTCACCCAGAAACCACGCATGAAGCGGTTGATCAACAGGATGGTCGCCAGCACCAGTCCGGCGACGGTCAGGTAGATCGGCGAACCGAACTGCACCACGCTGCTGCCGCCGCCAGCCCAGTTGACGGCTACCGGAAACAGCGAAAGGCCGATCGCGGTGATCACTGTGCCAGTGACCAGCGGCGGGAAGAAGCGCACCACCTTGGACATGAATGGCGCGATCAGCATGCCGAAGAAGCCGGCGGCGATGGTCGCGCCGAAGATACCGGTCATGCCGATGCCGGGCATGCCAGCCATGGCCACCATGCTGCCGACAGCAGCGAAGCTGGCGCCCATCATCACCGGCATGCGAATGCCCAGCGGGCCGATGCCGAAGGATTGCACGAGGGTGGCGATGCCCGCCACCAGCAGGTCGGCGTTGATCAGGAAGGCGATCTCTTCACGACCCAGGCCAGCAGCCTGTCCGATGATCAGCGGTACGGCGACGGCCCCGCCATACATCAGCAGGACGTGCTGCAGGCCCACCAGCAGCAGTTGCAACAGGGGCAGGCGCTGAATTGCGGGTGCTTCGGGTATGCGCGGTTCGGATAGCTCGGACATGCAACACCTCGGATGGTTTTTATTCTTGTGGTTTTGGCGCTGTGAGGTTGCCTGTGGCGAGCGGGCTCGCCCGCGCTCGGCTGCAAGGCAGCCGTAAACCTGTGTCCGCGTTCCATCAGCGATATCGCGTCCATCGGTCTCAGGGGCGCTTCGCCCCCCGCGCAGGCAAGCCTGCTCGCCACAAGGTCTCACTTCATGAAGCTTTTAAGCCTCTGCTAGTTGGTACGTGCCCCCTGGTTGATCCAGGCGCCAATCAGGTCACGTTCCTGCTGGGTCATCTGGGTGATGTTGCCCAGGGGCATGATCTGGGTGGTGACGGCCTGGGCTTGGATGCGTGGGGCCAATTGCTGGATCTGTTGCGGGGTATCGAACATGATCCCCGCCGGCGCGCTGCTGAACAGCGGACTGGTCGGCTTGGCCGAATGACAGACCGCGCAACGCTCCTGGATGACGTTGTGCACCTTGTCGAAGGCGACGGCATCAGCCGCTGGCGTCGCTGCCGGGGCCGGTGCCGCCGCTGTCGTCGGTGCGCTCGGTTCAGCCGCCGGGGCTGGCTTGGGACCACCGCCGAGAGCGGTTTCCGGCAGGGGCTGGTACTCGATCTTCGCGGGCGCCTTGGCTACTTCGGGGGCGGCAGGGGTCGACGCCGGGCCGGTGACATAGGCCAGGCAGATCATGCCCAGCGCTGCGACCGGCAGGGTCCAGGCGAACTTCTGGCTGTCGTGGCGGGTGTTGAAGTAGTGCCGCACCAATACCGCCAGGACCGCGATTCCGGCCAGGATCAGCCAGTTGTACTGGCTGCCGTAGGTACTCGGGAAGTGGTTGCTGATCATGATGAACAGCACTGGCAGGGTGAAGTAGTTGTTGTGCCGCGAGCGCAGCAGGCCCTTGGCCGGCAGGGCCGGGTCCGGTGTGCGGTTCTCGGCGATCGCTGCCACCAGCGCGCGCTGGGCCGGCATGATGATACGGAACACGTTGCCGACCATGATGGTGCCGATGATCGCGCCGACATGCAGGTAGGCGCCGCGCCCGCTGAACACCTTGCTCAGGCCGTAGGCCGCGGCGATCAGCAGCATGAACAGGATCAGGCCGAGCAGGGCGGGGCGCTTGCCCAGCGGTGAGTCGCAGAGGAAGTCATAGACGAACCAGCCGGCGACCAGCGCACCAATACCGATGGCGATGCCTTCACCACCGCTCAGGCCACTGCCGGGCGCGACCAGGTACAACAGCGGATTGGAATAGAACACCACGCACAGCAGCGCGATGCCCGACATCCAGGTGAAGTAGGCCTCCCATTTGAACCAGTGCAGGTTCTCCGGCATGCTCGGTGGGGCCAGCTTGTATTTCTCCAGGTGGTAGATACCGCCGCCATGGATGGCCCACAGGTCGCCGGCCAGGCCGCTCCTGGGGTTGACCCGGTTGAGGTTGTTTTCCAGCCAGACGAAGTAGAACGAAGCGCCGATCCAGGCGACGCCGGTGATCATGTGAACCCAGCGTACGCTGAGGTTCAGCCATTCCAACAGATGTGCTTCCACAGTCTTTACCTTTTTCCCGTCGACCTTTTGCAGGGCGATCGGGCCTTTTCTTATTTGAAGACGGTGTGAAAACGTAGCGAGCAATGGCAGGGCTGCATGAAAACCGTGGCGATGCCCCGCTCGACCAGGGCCTGCGGATATCCACGCTCGGTTTTCAGCAGGGCCTTGCCTGGCACAAGGGTTTTCACTCCGCCCGCTGGTGGGGGGCGAGGATCAACAGCTCATCCTCTTGGAAAAAATGCTCATCGCAGTTGTTACCGCTGCCACTGCGATCAACCACCAGGAAGTCATCCCGCTTTTCGATCGTCAGCACCGGATGGTGCCAGACGCCGCGATGGTAATTTATGCCCTGCCTGCCATTGGTGATGAAGGCACGGACGAGACCCGATACAGGTGCATCGCCAAGTGGCGCGACCACGATCAGAAAGGGATTGCCGAGCAGCGGGATGAAAGCCTGGCTGCCCAGCGGATGGCGTTCGAGCATGCGGACGGTCAGCGGCATGTCCAGCGCATCGGCGCGGAAGATGCTGATGATCGCCTTGTCGTCGGGCGTTGCGGTTTCTACCGTGGCCAGGCGATGGAAGCGCTGGGTCGAACCGTTGTTGATCATGAAGTGATCGCTGCCGTCGGTTTCGATCACATCACCGAAAGGGGCGAAGGCTTCTTTGGTCAGCGGTTCAATCGTCAGTGTGCGCATGCTGTTCTTCTGTTCTCGAATTCAATGATTCTTTACGTTGCGTTGATTCTTTCACGGCACAACCTTGTAGGAGCGCGGCTTGCCCGCGAAGCTCTTAGCGGCCTTGCGGGCCCCTTCGCGGGCAAACCGCGCTCCTACACAAGGGCGAAGCGTTATTTCGCGACCTTGCCCAGCAACCGCAGGCGGCTCACACCACCATCCGGGAACACGTTCAGGCGGATATGGGTAATCGGGCCCAGCGCCTTGATCTGCTCGGCGAAGGTGTGTTCGGCGTGCATTTCCAGCTTCTGGCTCGGCAGCAGTTCACGCCAGAACAGGCTCTGGGTCTCGATCTGGCTGTCGGTGCCGCCCTTGACGAAAGCGGCCTGGATCGAGCAGCTGTCAGGGTAGTTGCCCTTGAAGTGCAGGGTGTCGACGATGATCTTCTCGATCTCGCCCGGATGGCCGAGAGCGACGATCACCCAGTCGTTGCCAGGGGTGCGTCGGCGAGCGGTTTCCCAGCCGTCGCCCATGTTGACGCCACGGCCCGGGTTGAGGATGTTGCTCATGCGGCCGAAGTGTTCGTCGGAGCAGGCCAGTGCGCGGCCGCCGTTCAGCGCGGCGGCGAGGTCGACCTGCTCATTGTCGCCCACGGCCGACCAGTCGCGGTACGGAATGCCATGCACGCGCAGGCGGGCCACGCCGCCGTCCGGGTAGATGTTGAAGCGCAGGTGGCTGAAGTGCTGCTCGTGGTTGATTTCATGGTAATGGTGGCTGTTGCCCTGCAACTCGACGGCAGGCAGTACTTCGATCCACTGGGTGTTTTCGTCCGGCTCGCCGTCGGCCAGGAAGCAGGCTTCCAGTGACGCCGATGGCGGGTAGTTGCCGGTGAAGAACGAGGTGTCGATGTCCACGCCCTTGATCGAGCCGGGTACGCCCAGGCGGATCACCGCGCTGTCGTAGCCTTCGAAGCGTTTGCGGCGCGATTCCCAGCCATCCATCCACTTGCCGTTGTCATCGAACACGCCTTCCTTCCACACGGCCGGTGTTGGCTGGAACAGGCGGTTGGCATCGGCGAACCAGTCGTCGGTGACGGAAATGATCCGGGTGCCCAGGCGGGCGTCGGCCAGGTTGACGAATTTTTCGAAAGGTGCGGCGTAAGCTTTCATTTTTCTTGTCTGCCTTTGAGCAAGTGGCTGGGGATGTTCGCCAGGCCCTGGACACCTACGGCGCCGGGGCCCGGCGTGCTATAGAGTCAGTAATCGGAACAGGGCGATCTTGTTGATCTCGGTCAGCGCGCATTTGAACTCGGTGTCCACCGGGTTGTGGATGCGTGTTTCGAACGCGGCGAGGATCTGATGCCGGTTGCTGCCTTTTACCGCCATGATGAAGGGAAACTTGAACTTGGCCTTGTAGGCCTCGTTCAGCTCGGTGAAGCGCTGGAACTCTTCGGCCGTGCAGTGGTGAATACCGGCGCCAGCCTGTTCGTGGGTGCTGGCTTCGGTCAGTTGGCCCTGGATCGCGGCCTTGCCGGCCAGGTCCGGGTGGGCGTTGATCAGTGCCAGCTGGCTGGCGTGATCGGCGCTCAACAGGATATCGCTCATGCGCTGGTGCAGGGTTTCGACCTGGTCGATTGTCGCGTCCTGGCCCAGGTCAAAGGCCTTTTCGGCCACCCATGGCGAGTGTTCGTAGATGTCGGCGAAGGCCGCGACGAAGGCCGCGCGGTCCAGGGTCGACGGCTTGAGGGTCTGGAACGCGCTCATTGCGCCGGCTCCTGGTAGGGGTGGGTAGCGTGCCAGTGGCGGGCGATGTCCACCCTGCGGGCAAACCAGACCTGGTCGAAGCCCTTCACGTATTCGAGGAAGCGTTGCAGCGCGGCCAGGCGCGCCGGGCGTCCGATCAGGCGGCAATGCAGGCCGATGGAGAGCATTTTCGGCGCTTCGGCACCCTCGGCGTAGAGCACGTCGAACGCATCCTTGAGGTACTGGTAGAAGTCGTCGCCCTGGTTGAAGCCCTGCACCTGGGTGAAGCGCATGTCGTTGGTATCGAGGGTATAGGGGATCACCAGGTGCGGCTTGCCGGTCGGGTTGTTCGGTTCCCAGTAGGGTAGGTCATCGTCGTAGGTGTCCGAGTCGTAGAGGAAGCCGCCTTCTTCCATCACCAGCCGGCGGGTGTTCGGGCCGGTGCGACCGGTGTACCAGCCCAGCGGGCGTTCGCCGGTGATTTCGGTGAGGATGCGGATAGCTTCGAGCAGGTGCTCGCGCTCCTGCGCCTCGTCCATGTACTGGTAGTCGATCCAGCGATAGCCGTGGCTGCAGATTTCGTGGCCGGCCTCGACCATGGCGCGGATGACATCCGGGTGGCGCTGGGCAGCCATGGCCACGGCGAAGATGGTCAGCGGGATGTCCAGTTGCTTGAACAGCTTGAGAATCCGCCAGACGCCGGCGCGGCTGCCATACTCGTAGAGCGACTCCATGCTCATGTTGCGCTGGCCCTGCAGAGGCTGTGCCGCAACCATCTCCGAGAGGAAGGCTTCGGATTCCTTGTCGCCGTGCAGGATGTTGCGCTCGCCGCCTTCCTCGTAGTTGAGCACGAAGGACAAGGCGATACGGGCATTGCCCGGCCAGCGTGGGTGAGGAGGGTTACTGCCGTAACCGATCAGGTCGCGGGGATAGTCAGCGCTCACTGCAGTCTTCCTTCTTGTTCGTGGTGACAGTTGCGTGGCGCCCCGTTCGGGTTGGGCAGCGTCACGGCGATGAGGTGATTGTATACAACTTTATCGCCGATTTGTAAGTCAGTTTTTTTCCAGATGCTCTCGATCCTACCTGTTCTGTTTGTCATTTGAAACCTGTCTGATCGGTCAGCTAATGGATTAAAAGTCGGCTATTCACGGGGCTTCTGTCAAGACTCACGGCGACAGGTGGTCGGCCGAAAACGGGCAAAATTTATTGTGTACAATTTTCCTTGGAAGTGTCTTAATCACTTCATCGGCGCAACGCCCAGGTGTCTCCTCGGTGTTCGCCAGCTCCTTCATCCACTGACTCCGGGAGGCGCGAAACCCGGTCTGCCGCAGGGCGGGCGGGTACGCAGAAGCAATGGGACGTTTGACTACGCATGTTTTGGATGCCGCGCATGGCTGCCCGGGCAGTTCGATCCAGGTCGAGCTGTATCGGGTCGAAGGCGCCGGTTTGGAACTGGTCGCCAAGGCCGTGACAAACAGCGACGGCCGTTGCGATACACCGTTGTTGCAGGGCGATGACTACCGCTCCGGGGTCTATCAGTTGCAATTTCATGCCGGTGACTACTATCGGGCTCGTGGCGTGACGCTGCCGGAGCCGGCGTTTCTCGATGTGGTGGTGCTGCGTTTCGGCATCCGTGCCGAGCAGGAGCACTACCACGTTCCGTTGCTGATCTCGCCGTACAGCTATTCGACCTATAGAGGAAGTTAGATCCCCCCAAGAACTGCGCAACAACTTCTTCGGTCCTCTTGCCCGCCCACACTGCGGGCTTTTTTTCGCCCGGATTTTCGTGGAGATCTTTCGGGTCTCTTCGCGGCGGTTCGGTGCCCCGACAAGCCCGGCGCCTGCGGGGCCAGGAGCTACACAGGCGTTGTGAGGGCCTCAAAACCGTGGGAGCGTGGCTTGCCCGCGAAGAGGCCGTCATGTCATGCGCGTTCTACCGGCTCAACAAGGAAGCCGCCCCCGCTCCGCTGAACAACCCGGCACTGACCCGGTTGAACCAGCTCTGCCCCTTGCCGCTGCGCAGGTATTTCGCCGCCCCATGGGCACCCAGGCCGTAAGTCAGCTTGCACAGCAGGTCAAGCACGGTCCAGGTGGCGATCATCACCAGCAACTGGCCCAGGAACGGCTGGTCGGCCTTGAGGAACTGCGGCAGGAAGGCGGCAAAGAACAGGATGTCCTTGGGATTGCTCGCACCCAGCATGAAGGCGCGCCCAAACAGTGCGCGAAAGCGTGGCACGGGGGCCGCTTCCGATACGTTCGCCGTCTGCGCCGGCTGGCGCGATTGCTGCCAGCTCTGCCAGGCAAGGTAGAACAGGTACAGTGCGCCGATCACCTTCAGCGTGCTGAACAATTGTTCCGAGGCCAGCAGCAGGGCACCCAGGCCCAGCGCCGAGGCACTGAGCAGGCAGATCGAGGCGCTGACGCCGCCGAGGAAGGCCGGGTATGAGCGGCGCAGTCCATAGTTCAGGCTGTTGCTGATCATCAGCAGCGACAGCGGCCCGGGGATGAGGATCACCACCAGGGCGGCGGCGCTGAACAACAACCAGGTTTCCAGACTCATCGGGTTTCTCCCTTGTGTGCGAAGGCCCCATGGGAATAGGGCCGGTCGTTTGTTGCCTGCTACTGCCAGTCTTCTTTCAGAGAAAGATGAACTTGGCGATGAAAATGACGCATAACACCCACAGGCTGACAGAAATGTCCCTGAACTTGCCGGTCCCCGCCTTGAGTGCCACGTAGGTGATGAAACCCAGGGCAATCCCGTCGGCAACCGAGAAGGTCAGTGGCATCATGATCGCGGTGATGATCGCCGGAATGCTCTCCGTCGCCTCTTCCCAGTCGATATGCGCCAGGCTGCCCATCATCAGCATGGCTACGTAGATCAGCGCCCCCGCCGTTGCATAAGCAGGGATCATGCCGGCCAGTGGGGCGAAGAACATTGCCGCCACGAACAGTATGCCTACAGTAACAGCGGTCAGACCAGTCCGACCACCTGTGGCGACGCCGGCGGCACTTTCCACGTAGCTGGTGACCGGCGGCACACCCACCACTGCGCCGAATACGCTGGAGACGCTGTCGGCCTTCATCGCCCGCGACAGGTTCTCGATACGACCGTCGGCGTTGACCAGATTGGCACGCTGGGCGACGCCCATCAGCGTCCCGGCGGTGTCGAACATGTGCACGAAGAGAAACGCCAGCACCACGCTGATCATGCTGACGTTGAACACTCCCGCCAAGTCCATGGCCATCCAGGTCGGCGCCAGGCTCGGCGGGGTGGAGAAGACCCCGTGATACTCGACCAGGCCCAGGCCCCAGCCGATCAGGGTGACACTGATGATGCTGATCAGGATGGCGCCGAACACCCGGTGATAGCTGAGGATCGCGATCATCAGGAAACACACCGCAGCCAATAGCGGGCCGGGTTCGTGCAGGGCGCCGAGCCGGATCAGGGTGGCGGGACTGGCGACGACGATACCGGCGGTCTTCAGGCCGATGAGCCCGAGGAACAGCCCTACGCCGGCGCCCATGGCATGGCGCAGGCTCACCGGGATGCTGTTGAGCAGCCATTCGCGCACCCTGGACAGGGTCAGGACCATGAACAGCACGCCGGAGATGAATACCGCACCGAGAGCGGTTTCCCAGTGGTAGCCCATGGTGCCGACCACGGTGTAGGTGAAGAACGCATTGAGCCCCATGCCGGGTGCCAGGCCTACCGGCCAGTTGGCGTAGAGCCCCATCAGCAGGCAGCCGAGGGCGGCGGCGATGCAGGTGGCGACGAACGCTGCGCCGTGGTCGATACCGGCGTCGGCCATGATGTTGGGATTGACGAAGATGATGTAGGCCATGGTGATGAAGGTGGTCACCCCGGCGATCAGTTCGGTTTTCACCGTGGTGCCATGCCGCCTGAGCCTGAACAGGCGTTCCAGCAGGCCCGTGTTCGAGGGCGGCGAGAGATCCAGCGTGGGTGCTTCGGATTTGCGGCTTTCCACAGCAGTACTCCTCAAGAGTTTTATTGTTATTTCCAGAGCCGGACACGTTGTCGTGGGCAGCGGCTCTTTGAGGGAGTGCGGTTTTTTGACCGAAAGGTCAGGAAATTGCACGAGGTGAATTATGCTTTTGTATACAAAGAAAGCAAATAATGTTTTTGAGGGTGTGTGCGATTTTTCGGTGGGATGGGCTATATCGGTCTGGCGGTAGGGAGAGAGGGCCGCTTTGCGGCCCAGCACGGCGGTGCGGCGTCCAACAAGCCCGCTCGCCACCGGGTGGCATCAGCCCTGGCGGCTTTCGCCCAAGGCCCGGTTGACCGCCATCCAGCCATCCACCGCCGCTTCGCCGGCCTGGGCAAAGGCCTTCTGCAGCAGCTTGACCTGTTCTCGGCGTAGCAATTCTTCCAGGCTGGCACCGTCGGCGGTCAGGCACAGCAGGCGTTTGCGCTTGTCGCTCGGCGAGGCGACGCTTTGCACCAGACCCATCTCGGTCAACTGGCGCAATGGCATGTTCAGCGCCTGCTTGCTCACTCCCAGTTGATCCAGCAGTTCCTTGACGCTCAGGTCCGGATAACGGGCGATGAAAAACACGATCCGCTGGTGTACCCGGCTCAGGCCGCGCCGTTCGAGCATTTCATCGGCCTTGGTGGTGAAGGCCTGGTAGCCGAAGAAAAACGCCTCCATGGCGTCCTGCTGGGTATTGGAATTTTTAAGGTCAAGCATATTGACGTATTGGTCCGTGGCGTCGTAATTTCGGTCAACCAGTTTGACGTATTTCCCTTTCACTCCGCTACGGTGACCTGTCATGGCCTTCTCCGAACGTGTTACGCGTCTCAAAAGCTCGCTGATTCGTGAAATCCTCGCTGCTGCCCAGCGTCCTGAAGTGATGTCGTTCGCCGGTGGCCTACCAGCCGAGGCGATGTTGCCGACGCTGGAGTGGGAGGGCATGCCCCGTGCCATCGGCCAGTACGGCATGAGCGAGGGCGAGCCGGCCCTGCGCGAGGCGCTGGCGGCCGAGGCGCGGGCCCTGGGTGTCGACTGCCAGGCCAGCCAGGTGCTGGTACTCGGCGGCTCCCAGCAGGCCCTCGACCTGGCGGCCAAGCTGTACATCGACAAGGGCACCGAGATTCTGCTGGAGGCGCCGACCTACCTGGCGGCCCTGCAAATCTTCCAGCTGTTCGGCGCCGATTGCCTGAGCGTTCCCCAGGAGCATGACGGGCCGGACCTGCAGCAGTTGCGCGCTCGCCTTGAGCAACACCGGCCGGCGTTCGTCTACCTCATCCCGACCTTCCAGAACCCGTCGGGAGTCTGCTACAGCGAGGCCAAGCGTGCCGGGGTCGCGGCGTTGCTGGATGAGTTCGGTGTGACCTTGATCGAGGACGAGCCCTACCGCGAACTCAGCTACGACGGGGTGGATGCCGTACCGATCGTCGCCCGGTTGAAGACGGCGAGCTGGATCTACACCGGTACCGTTTCCAAGACGCTGGCACCCGGCCTGCGGGTCGGTTACCTGATCGCCAGTCCCGACCTGTTCCCGCACCTGCTCAAACTCAAGCAGTCGGCGGACCTGCACACCAATCGCGTCGGCCAATGGCAGGCGTTGCAATGGATCGGTACGGAAAAATATCGCCAGCACCTGCTGGAACTGCGGGAGTTCTACCGGGTGCGCCGGGACGCATTCGCCGAGGCGCTGGGACGGCATTTCTCCGACCTGGCCGACTGGCAGGTGCCCCAGGGCGGATTGTTCTTCTGGCTCACGCTGAAGCAGCCGCTGGACACCCGGACCCTGCTTGATGCGGCCCTGGCACGGGATGTCGCGTTCATGCCGGGCGAACCTTTTTTTGCCGAACCGGAGCGTAATCCGGGTAATCTGCGCCTGAATTTCAGCCATATCGCGCCGGAGCGCCTGGACGAAGGTCTGGGGCGACTGGCCGCTGTCGTACGTCACGCACAGGCCGCGCAAGCGGCTTAAGGGGAGGGCCATGTACAAGGTTTACGGGGATTACCAGTCGGGCAACTGCTACAAGATCAAGCTGATGTTGCACCTGTTGGGCCAGGAGTACCGCTGGCACCCGGTGGACATCCTCAAGGGAGACACCGAGACACCGGAGTTCCTGGCGATGAACCCCAACGGCAAGGTCCCGGTGCTGGAGCTGGAAGACGGCACCTGCCTGTGGGAGTCCAATGCCATCCTCAACTTCCTGGCCGACGGCAGCGAGTTCCTGCCGACCGAACCACGCCTGCGTACCCAGGTGTTGCAATGGCAGTTCTTCGAACAGTACAGCCATGAACCCTACATTGCGGTGGCGCGCTTCATCGAGTTCTACCTGGGCTTGCCGGAAGAGCGCCGCGAGGAGTACCTCAAGCTGCAGAAACGTGGGCACAAGGCCTTGAAGGTGATGGAGAAACAGTTGCAGCAGACGCCGTACCTGGTCGGCGAGCATTACTCGATCGCCGATATCGCCCTGTACGCCTACACCCATGTCGCGCACCAGGGCGGTTTCGACCTGAGCATCTACCCAGCCATCCAGGCCTGGCTGCAGCGGGTGGCGAGCCATCCGCGGCATGTCGGCATGCTGGACTGATCGACAACTCTGCAAACACTTGAACCGGCTCCCAGGCCGGTTTCTTTTTGCCGACGGCGAAACCCTGTCGCACACTCGACGACTCATTCACTGACATGGGGACATCCATGACGCATCCGCTTGCGCTCTTCCTGACTTTAGGTCTGCTGGGCCTGACTACGGCTGCCCAGGCGGCTGATGGTTGCGGCGCCAACCAGGCATCAATGAACACGTGCGCGGCCACGGCGTTCAAGAAGGCCGATGATGACCTGAACAGGTACTACAAGGCTCAGATGGGCTATCTGGATACGCCAGCCAACAAGGCCGCGCTCAAGGATGCCCAGCGCAAGTGGCTGGCCTTTCGCGATGCCGACTGCCGGTACCAGGTCGGCAAGCCGGAGGAGGGTGGTTCAATGTGGCCGATGCGCGACCTGCAATGCCGAACCGAACTGACCCGGCAGCGCGCCGCGCAGTTGAAGGCCTATACCGAATGCCGCAACGAATACGACCAGTGCCCCCGTTGAAAAGGGTGTGATCGCTAAAAGCTTCGCGGATAAACCGGGGCGCCTGTTCATCCGCGAACAGGACCTTACGGGCGCTGAAGTTCCCCGACAGCCCTTTCAGACTGTTGCGAAGCGCTTGTCCAGATAGTCGATGATCACCTTGGATTCGTACATCCAGGTGGTCTGGCCGTTTTCCTCGATGCGCAGGCACGGCACCTTGATCTTGCCACCTTGTTCAAGCAGGGTTTGGCGATCCTGTTCGTTGTTCTTCGCATCGCGCAGCGCCACCGGTACGTTCAGGCGGTGCAGGGTGCGGCGGGTCTTCACGCAGAAAGGACAGGCGTGGAACTGGTAGAGGGTCAGTCCCTTGGCGGCGGTATCGACCTTGGCCTGGTCCTGGGCGCTGCGTTGCTGCTTGCGTGGGCGAGTGATGAAGTCGATGAGGATGATGAGCTGGCCCAGGCCGACTCGAAGGGCTTTGACTAACACGGAATGGCCTCGCGGGCGGTGGAGAAGGCGGCAGCTTACCTGATTTTCCCCAGACGCAAAAAAACCGGCGATGAACGCCGGTTTTTTCATGTCGCCAGGTGTTACTTGATCAGCGCGAGGAACTCGCTGCGGGTCGCTGCGTTCTCGCGGAACTCACCGAGCATCACCGAAGTGATCATCGACGAATTCTGCTTCTCGACGCCACGCATCATCATGCACATGTGCTTGGCCTCGATCACCACGGCAACACCCAGGGCGCCAGTGACCTGCTGGACCGCATCGGCGATCTGGCGGCTGAGGTTTTCCTGGATCTGCAGGCGGCGGGCGTACATGTCGACGATCCGCGCGACTTTCGACAGGCCAAGGACCTTGCCGCTCGGGATATAGGCAACATGGGCCTTGCCGATGAATGGCAGCAGGTGGTGTTCGCACAACGAGTAGAGCTCGATGTCCTTGACCAGCACCATTTCGCTGTTATCGGAACTGAACAAGGCACCGTTGGTGACTTCTTCCAGGGTTTGTTGGTAACCGCGGCAAAGGTACTGCATGGCTTTGGCGGCACGCTTTGGCGTGTCGAGCAAACCCTCGCGGGAGACGTCCTCGCCGAGTTGGCCGAGGATCGCGGTGTAATTCTGTTCCAGTGTCACAGATCGTTATTCCGTATGGGTTCTATTGAGGTACGGTTTCGGTCTGTACCAATTTTGTACCATTGAGGCTTTTCTCCAGCTTCCCGATCTCGCTCCAGTCCTCACTGGAGTTGATCCACCGGGCGTAGGTCGTGAGCAGCATCTGCACGCTATGCCCTAGCTGATTGGCGATGAACCCCAGGTTCATGCCGGCCATGAGGCACATAGTAGCGTAGGTATGCCGGCAGTTGTATTGCCGCCTGACGCGAATTCCCAAATCTTCCAGGGCCTGCTGGAAATGCTTGTCGGTGACGCTGGCCTGTTGGATGTACTCGAAATTCTTTGTAGGTGGAAACACATACGGCGATTTCTTGTGTCTACGTCGGGCCTGACCAGCCCGCAGGGTCGCAATTTTTTGGGCCTCCTCCAAGGCGTGCATGGCACGGCTGTTCATCATCACCACGCGGGCATCCTTGGTTTTTGTCCGCTCCTCGATCAGGGTGTCGGCGACGATCCGGCACACGTTGACCCGTCGACTACTCCAGTCCACTTCCTCCCAACGCAATGCCGCAATTTCACCAGGCCGCATTCCGCTATAAAATGCGAATTCGAAATATGCCGCATAAACTCTCATCGATCCTTTGAGCATCTTGTACAAGTGATCGACAATTGAGTCAGCTTCGCTCACAGTGAAGGGGTCAACAAGCTTCTTGGTTTTAGCCGGAAGCTCTAAGGAGCTGACTGGGTTTCTGACTATCAGGCCGTCCTTTACAGCAGTTTCCATCATTGCTCCCAGTCTTTGAATGGAAGCCCTTTTCACTGTCGGTGATTTCCAGGATATCTCACTAGTGATTTTTCGAAGCATGACAGATGAAACATGATCAATTGGCAATAGAGCTAAGTAAGGCATCCAGTACTTGTTCAGTGTAATTCTGTAGTTTTTTAGGGTTCCCTTTACAACTTCCCTGCCGTTCAGCCAAGACTGTGCATACTCACCAAAAAGTGGCATCGCTGAGTATTCAGTGTACTTGGAGTTCGGAAAAAGCTCGGCGTAACGTTTTTCATCCATTACGCCGTGCTTTATAAGGCTTGTTACTGTAGAACGCAAATCGGCTGCCGCTTTAATTCCTTTTGGCGTCGGGGGATAGGGGAGGGTTTCGCAACGCCTGAAGTTCCACGTGAAGCGAATGCGGAGCGATTGCCCCGCGAGTTCAACTCCGGCGGGCAATCCCACTGGCTTTCTAGCCATTCTTCATATCTCCTGATGCTGTAATAAATCTGCCCGTCAATTTCTTTCCAGACCCCACGTGGTATCACACCGCGCTGGCGTTTACCTTGAAGTGCACGTCGAGTCGAAAACACCATTTCGGCAAAGTCTTTCTCAGGAACCTTGTCCGAACTGAATTTTTCCGATAGTTGTTCTGCTGCTTGCATGAGTTTCTCCGCACCGCCGCTGGCGGCAGGTATGTAGTCAGTCGACTTGGTAGTAGACGTAGCAGTTGACGCCCTGGTCCTTGAGTGATTTGTGCATGGCCTGGACGCCGGCGCTGTGCCGGTTTCCTATCCCAGGCCACGGCGTATCGAGGTGGATACCCTGCTGGTGGTACCGGCTCTTCTTCTGCACATAGCCAGGTAGGCCTTGCAGTTGGCTGGCGCGCAGTCCCGGGACCGGGATCACGACGCGGTCGCAGTTTGCGCTGCCTCCGTCATTGTCACAGGCGGCAGCGGCAACCTTCCCGGCCTCCGCTGCGATTCGGATCTTGTCCGGCAGGCCGGAGAGTTCTTCTTTTGTCATGGCAATAGGGATCCTGGCCCGCGCGGCGGCCGCCGGGCTGAATGAGAGGGGATGGGTTACAGCAAGGCTTCGACGACGCGTCCGGTGTCGTGGAAGTACCAGTCGCTGTCGGTCAGGTTGTTGATCATGAAGTCGGCGAAGGCCGCTGCCGGTATGCGCGACATGAGGCGTTCGAACTTGGGTGGCGGTCCTTTCCACGTTGGCTCAATGCCCAGCAGATTGGCGGCAGCCAGGTTGTGGTGCCCATCGATGATGATCCGATAGACCTGGCCCCGCAGTTCGAGGTCGACGGTGCGGACCACGAACACCTTGAACTTCGCTGCCTTCCTGGCGACGACGTCGCGGCTCAGGTGGCGTTGGCTGCTGATGAGTGGGGGCTGGTTCACCTGGCCCCCCCGTAGATCAGGTAGGCCATATACACAAGGGGTAGGATCATACAAGGTGCGCTCCTGCTTCCAGCAGGCCGTCGCGATCGGCGCGAAGCCTGTCGCGCTCTTGGGCCAACTGCTGAACCTCTCGATATAGGTACTGGGCGGTCGTTTCGTTGACCAGTTGGTTACCTGGTATGGCTCGCCCCTTGAGCATCGCCTCCAGCTCCAGCAGGGTGAATTGTTCGATCATGGTGTCACCCGCTTGAACTCGACGACCCACACCCACGGGTTTGCGTCCCAAGATTCGGTGCCATTGATGCTGCTCCAAAGGCATTCGAACAACTGGGTCGCGCTCAGCGTTTCGTCGGCATCAGGCACATGGCGGAGGAAATCCACACCCTCTGCGTCGGCCTGCTCCTCGCTGATATCCTGCAGGCGCTCTACATGCACCTCGGTTATTTCCAGCAGCACGCGGCTTGCCCAGCGCGGCATGTGGATAGAGGGTCGGGTTCGGCCCTGCGAGATCATGGAGCAACCGGTCTGCCGGCTACTACCGTCTGCCGGGTACCAGATCGGCTCGCCCTGGCTCAGGTCCCGTGGTGAGATCGAATCGACCTGGGCATCTGCTACCCAGGCTTCCCGCACCCACAGGCGGTCGCCTGGCTGGCCGTGCGGACAAACGATCAGATCTCGCTCGTACTTTCCGCTTCCACTGGCAAGTTCACGGCGGATGAGTACACCGAATTTACCGCGTTTCGGGTGAGGGCTATTGATCGTCCCGCAGGTCATACCGGCTTCGTTGAGACCGAATTCCCAGGAACGATCGGGGGCTTTCATCATCCGCCGCGTGACCGTCTTTTGCCCGCTGAGGATTGCGCGGACCATCGGCCCGCTGAACAGAATCGGGCGTTCCTTTACTTCAGGCATGAGCTCTCCCTGCCGCGTCTGGCGGCATAGGTTGAAAATGGGCTTTCAGGTCAGCTCGAACTGCTGCTGTGACCTGATCGGAGTGGGTTTGGGTGCTGTGGCCAGTTGCACGCCGCTGTCCTTGAGGAACTGCTTGGCGAGCTGGCGCAACTGGTTTTCGCCCAGGTCCCGGCGTTCGATGAGGTTGTCGCCGGGGTTGCGAACGCCCTCGATCTGCTCGCGCTTCACGCCGAGGACGTCGGAAACGATGGGGTCGCTGCCTTCGCCTGAGATCAGGAAAAACGCCTGGACGGGTTCGGTTTGGCCGTCGCGATGGACCCGGCCAATGCACTGCTCATGGACACCAGGTGACCAGTCCAGCTCACCGAAGACCACGGTGCTGCATGCATGCTGTAGCCCGTCGATGCCGGCGCCAGATCTCAGGCTGATCAGCATCACCTTGCTGTCCCCGGCAATGAACGCCTCTTTCGCCGCCTGCTTTCCCCGGGGCGACTCGCTGCCGGTGTACATCACTGGGTTGAGGTCGGCCAGCTTCTCCCGCCAGATGCCATACACCTCCCGGTGCCAGCCAAACAGCAGGACCTGCTGGCCGCTCTCCACCAGCAGCCGAACGAATTCGGCCACATACGGGGCCTTGGCAATGCCGGTAGCCTGGCGCACCAGTTGGTCGAACTCACCAGCCGCCTGCATCTTCTCGCCGCGGTATGACTCATTCTGCGCCAGGATCACCTGGGCAAGGGCAACAGCATCGCCGGTGATCCGTGCCAATGCTGCGCTGTCCGATTCGATCTCGTGCGGGATCTTCGAAAGTTCTGGCAGCTCTCGGCCAACCTCCGCCCGGGTGCGCCGAAGCATGATGCCCTCGCGGCGAAGGTAGGTGCCGAACTGCTCGGAGTCCTTCAGCTTGGGCTTTTCGCCTGGTGACCCGATGCACCACTCGCGAAGGAACTCGTCATAGCCGCCCAGGGCGTCCGGAATCAGCGGGTTCACGACGTGATAGAACTCCTATCCGTAGTTGTAGATCGGCGTGGCGGTGAGTCCCATGCGTAGGCGCGCCTGGCCGGCCAAGTAGCTGCAGGCCCGGTAAATTTCGCTGTCCGGGCTTCGCAGTTGCTGGCACTCTTCGAAGACCACGTACTGCACGATCTCGCCGAGCACCTCGGCCCAACCCCGCAGCTTGTGATAGCTGACCAGGATCACGTCGGGGAGGGTGTCCCACAGGTCCGGTATGCGCTGGCGCGGCTGGCGTACCAGCGGGTAGGGCTGACCCTTTCGAATGTGGTGCACCCGCAGGTTGGGTACGAACTCGGCCAGTTTCTCCGGCCAGTGGTTGGGCAGTGCCGCGGGGTAGACCACAACAGCCGGCAGATTCGCTGGCACGGCCATTGGGCAGATGCCCGTCACCGTCTTGCCCAGGCCCAGGTCGTCGGCCAGCAGCAGTCCCCCGCGGATATCGAGCTGAGCCCCAGCGTAGCGCTGGTACTCGCGTGGTGGCTTCGCCAGCTCAAAGGCGGGCACCGGCAGGCGTCCGGCGACGAGATCGGCCAGCCCTTGTTCCATGTCGACATGCTTGTCTGCCAGGCGGTGGAGGCTCTGCTGCGCTTCGGCCTCCATGGTCATCGGGTAGCGCTGGAGAAACCAGAGCAATTCCCGGCTGTTCTCCGGACTGCCCAGCAGGTCGATATGCTCCCCGGCGCTTTGGGGAACCCTGGGGAAAACGCGCTTGAGGCGCGCACGTACCTGTGGTTCACAGGTGACCCGCCAGTACCGCCCGTTGTATGCCACCGATCCATAGTTGTTTGAAATCATAGAGCTTGCCGTCCGAGCCTGATCATCTGGAAAGGTTTGCCGCCCCACTCGGGTCGGCCTTTGAGGGGGGAACTTGCCCACCGTTGTGTGCTGGCGAGGAGGACGCCGGTGACGTGCGGCAGGTGGATGTAGCGGTCGACCTGGCGCAGGGCCTCGGCCAGTGATCCATCCACCTTCACCTCGACAACAATTCCTGCCAGCCAGAAGTCGGCGCGATTCTTTGCGTCGAGGATGCGCTCCCGCTGGTACGTGAGGCTGGCTTGGTCCATGACCTTGGCCAGGGCCTCGTGCAACTGGACCTCATTGCCGTAGCGGTACAGGAAGGAGCCCAGAGTTCGGGCCAGACTGGACAAGTGCATATGCACCACCGGGTCTGTTCTGTGGTTCATGGCTGGCTCTCCAGTTCGGCGGCGATCAACTGAATTTCAGCGAACAGCTTCTGCTGCTTCAAGCGCCGATCTTCGTAGATGGCCTGCAGGTTGAGATTCAACTTTTCCAGCGCCGCAGACCGTGACAAGTGGACCTGGCTTTCATGGAGCATGTAGGTTCGCCCAGGGCCCTGGTAGCACTTCGGCCCTGACCCATTCACCAGGTGAGCCCGGGTATGGAGCTGGATTGGCTCGACCCGGCGCATTCGGACATTGACCATCCATAAGTCGCTCATGAATGCCTGTCCTGCCGATCACTCCAGGCGCTGACGATCGAGGCGCCCGGGCCGGGTGGGGACGTACTGACTCGGTCTGGGTACGCGCCAGGTAGAGGGCCGAACTGGGGCTTGCTGGCTTGCTTGGCCCGGATTTGCTCAACCTTCGTCCAGATGCGTGCCAGCTCCGTTTCGGCCTGCTGGTGCATGTCCAATTCGTTTGCCAGACAAAGGGCGGCAAGCGTGACCATCACGCCGCCAACTTCCTGGCCAGGCTCACCGGTAGGACGGCCAAACACGTAGTCGACGAGCTGGTGCGCCTCGTCAGCAGTTGCGCCGAGAGCCTGAACCAGCTCAAGCGCCTCCTCGAGGAATCGGTGATTGCGCTCTTCGCGGTCGCCGGCGATCATCTCGCCGAAGCACTTGAGCAGCCAGGGCTGAACGCGTCGCTGGAAGGACATAGGAGCGCTCGGCTCTGCGCTGTCGGACAGACCGGATAGCAACTCGTCGGCCCTTGCCTGAGCCCAGTCACGAATATGCTTGGCCAGCATCTTAACGCCCAGGGCGGCAGTGTCGTTGGCGATCCGGAGATCTGATTTCAGGAGCTTGACCTCGGCGCGGAGCCGCTCGATCTCTGCCAATTGCCCAAGGTGACGACGGGCAAAATCGGCGTTCACAGCCACAAGCCGCTCGACCTCGCTGTTGTCGACGGGGTTGGGAGTATCGAGCATCGGCAGCCAGCCAACCGGAGTCCCCTTGCCCTCGGTGAAGTGGTCGTGATCCCAGCACCAGCCGGCGAATTGCCAGCGATCCTCGCCGTCGCTGTCGAAGTTGTTGGCGCCAATGGTGGCAGCCTGTTCCTCGTCTTCGGTCGAGTGGTCGGTGAATTCGACGAGCAGGCGCAGCATGGAGTCGTCACGCGGCGCGGTCTCCATGTCCCGCCAGCCTGGGTTGTGATCCTCTTGCGTACCGCAGTTGGTGCAGACGAGAAGGAACTCTCCGTCGTCGGTCCATTCGTGATCGCAGCCCACCGGTTTACCCTGGTGATGGTCGACCATGTTGTCGACGCCAACGGAATGGTGTTGCTCGGCCGGTGCGGCGTCGAGCATCGCTCGGTACGCGTGCCCCATTGCCGTCGGATTCATGGACGCGGGGCTTCCATCAGCCTCTATATAGGCTTGGCAGCCAGCAACCTTCTGCCTGTTGGTTGGTTCGCTTGGCACGCTGACCATCTTCTGTTCGTTGCTCATGCAGCCTCCTGCGGGTAGGTCTGTTCGCCCTTGGCGCCCTGGTCGGCGTCGTTGGCAATCTGGTTGAGGGTCCGTGCCAGCTCGCGCAACTGGCCCGACGTGAGAAGTGCGCCGCGGGCAGGGAGGCCCTTGACGAAGGTGAGGCCGCGTTCATCGATTGTGACGACGAACCGGGACCGGACTTTCTGGCTCATGCGGCCTCCGGTTCTTCAGTGAGGGAGCTGGCGCGGATCACTCGCAGCCCAAGCTGGGTCGCGATTTCAACCTCAAGCCTGGCGCCCTTGGATTGCTCCCAGCCGGGGAGGGTAGCCACGGTGTCGCATGTCAGCATCTGGGGGATGGACATGCGCATGTAGAGCTCCCACTTGTCCCGCACTGGTTTTGGGTTTTCTGCCGGGTTCTCGACGTGGTGGCCCAGGTCGCGGAGGCGGGCGGCTTCGGCGTGGAATGCCGGGTAGTTGTAGTCGGGCAGGCCGGTCATCGGGCCGCAGAGGTAAACGCGGTATTCGGCTCGTTCGTCATGCCAGCTGTCTACCTCGAACTCTCCGGGGCGAAGACCGAGTTGTCTGCCGTTCGGCATGACAGCGGCGACCGCGCCGTGGCTGTTCGTCCAGGCCGGTAGAATTTCCTGCTGCTTGGCGAAGGGTACCGGCCCGTCGATGTGCTTTTGTTCGGACATGGGGATACCTCGCCGATATGGCGTGAATGGTCAGGAGAACAGCAGCGGCTGGACGGTGCCGTCGGCGAAGACCTTGTCGAGTGGCGTGGTAGCCACCGGTTCGTCGCCGTCCCAGCCCTGGGGCCAGGTCTCGGCAGCGATCAGCTCCCGGATCCTGGTTTCCTCCTCGGGGTTGATCATGTCGACCAGGGGACGACCGAGGCGCTTGGCCGATTCGTTGATCTCGGCCTGTATGCCGAGCAGGATGCTCAGGGCCATCAACCGAGATTCCAGAAGGATCGGCCCCATGCGTTGCGGGTTCGAGGCGATGTTTCCGCTCTTGAGTATCTCGGCCCCGGCTTTGCGCAGCCTGTGTTTCGGTTCTCGCAGCTCTCGCCACAGGACCCTGATGCGCTTGAGTGGCGCCATGTACGCCCAAGCCGGGTTGAGCAGGATGGTGTCGAGCGCCTTGTCCTCGCTGGCCAGTGGGCAGCCAGTGCAGCCTGTCCTGGCATTGATTTCCTCGGCCTCGTCGCCGCCGTATGCATCTGCGATGGTCGCTGTTGACCAGTCGCCGAATTCAGCCAAGGGCGCCCAGTGCTTGAGCCATTCCCAGACGTGGCAGACGCGCCAGTGCAGCAGCGGTGCCAGAGTTGCGATCCGACCCTTGATGCCTTTCGCCTCGGGCAGCACCTTCTGGTACCAGCCCTGGCCGCATTCAGCACCGTCCTTGCCGCAGCTCATCTCAATGCGCTTGTCACGGATCGCGCTCTCTCCCTGGCGAACACCTGTGATCATCAGGAAGTTGCCATCCAGCTCGGCGATACGCTTTTCAACTGCAGCGATCATCGGGTCGATCTTGATCTGGCGGGTGCACCAGCGCAGCGTGTTGTTGTTCGGTGGCGGGACGCCGCGCCCCAGGATGTAGACCATGAAGCGCTTGTCCATCGGAGCTGTGACGACTTCGACGTGGATGCCGCGCTCCTGCAACTCGTCCATGATCTGGGCGGCCGCGTTGGCCAGGGGCAGCAGTTCTTGCCGGGTGTCGGCGTAGAAAACCGTGAGAGTCTTCGGTTTAGGGATCTTGCCGGTGTCGATAAGGTAGATGATCAGGGTCAGCGTGGCGCTGCTGTCCTTCCCGCCAGACCACGCGACACCCCAGTGCTCATGGTCGGCGCCGTAGGCCTGCAGGGACTGGATCGTGAGTTCGATGCTCTCGGTCATCTGCAAGCGCTTGGCGCCTGCGGCGAAAATGTCGCTTTGCCGCGGGGCTGTAGCCTCTGCAGGGGGAGTGGCAGGCTTGGGCTCAACCTTCTTGAGTGCTCGGAATTTAACTCCGATGATTCTTCCTTTGGCATAGCCGCTGGTGCACTTGAGAATCGCGTAGCCGTCTTTAGGATTCACGCTCAGCACAGTGCCTTGGCAGCGGTACTTTTCTCTGTAGAGAAAACTGGCCTCATCATCTGGCGCGAATACCGTTGTGGTGGTCATTCGGTTTTCTTTGGGCATGGAGATACCTCGCCGGGCCTGGCCCGGGCGGTGGTGTTGCTGAATGCATCAGCTACAGTTGAAAGGTCATTCACGAGGAGTGCAGAAAATGTCGTGTCGGATCTGTCGTGAACCTGCTGAAGATGTTGCGCCTGCAGGTGACTACCTGGAGTGGAACTGCCAGGCCTGCAGGCGTTACCGAATAAGCCAGACGCTGCTGGCGGAGATGGAGGCCCTGGGCCTTCGGCTTGATGTCGAACCGACCCGGCTTTGGATCGCGACAATCAGCTAGGCCGCCACCGCCTGCTCGGTTTTGGACCGCCAGGGGTCATTGGCCCTAGCGAGCGCTGCCATCGGCGGCGGGCTGACGCTGTTGCCGCACATGTGCACCTGCTGGGTCTTAGTGAAAGGCTTGCCGTCGGCGCCGTGGCTGATGATGTAGTCGGCGGGAAAGCCCTGGGCCTTGTACAGCTCGGCCGGCTTCAGCATCCGCAGGCAGATGTCGACGATCACGTAGGGAGTACCTTTCACCATTACTGTGGCCATGGCCAAGCGGTCCTTGGTGGTGATGGTCGGTGCCGGCGCATCGCAGGCGCTGATGTTCTCTGTGCCGTAGTAGCTGATCAGGAAGGCGGCGACCCGCAGGGCACCGGCTTCGTGTTCTGGCGACAAAGTGAGCGAAACCAGCGAGCTCTTGCCACCGCCACCGGCGGTGATGGTCGGCGCCGGTTCTTCCAGGCCCTGGCCGACGCTGGCGCCGAATGCCCGCTCCATGAAAGCGCTGACCAACCCGTGGTGCTGGCCGCCGGCGCTGACTGTGTGTAACGGGTCGTTCAGGTCGCGTGCATCGCAGTTGCCGCGCAGGTGCACCAGGTTCGCCACCGCCAGTTGCTGCTGGCTGCCGGTGTTGGTCACCGTGGTCATCGGGTCTTCGATGCTCTTGGCGTCAGTGGTGTTGAAGCCGCCATTCATCTGCGCCATGAACACCGTGGAAATGCCCATGGCGTGCGCGGCCCCAGCCGGGCGCTGATAGTTGCCGCCGCTGGTGATGGTCGGGAGTGGCTCATCCAGTGCTTTGCCCGCATCATTGAAGCGAAACTTCACCAGGTGCGCCGCAGCAAGGGCGTGCTTAACGCCGCCAGCTACAACCGTGCCAAGTGGTTGATCCAGACCAGGTACGCGCGGCTCTTGTCCTTGGCGCTCGCCGTAGCCTGACTGAATTAGGGTTGGGCTGATCAGCGTCAGCTCGCCGCGATTCGCGCAGGTCACCGTTGGCAGAGGTTCGAGTGGATTGTTGATTCGGTCGCTGCCCTGGTGTGTTGCTGGCGCGATGATCGGGCTCACAACCGAGAAGGCGCCGCCCTTCGGGTAGGAGGTGATGGTGCGCAGCGGCTCGTCGACGGACTGGACCGACTCACCCGACCAGTTCGCGATCGGCACGATAAACGGAGCCGGGTTATCGATTACGAATTTCTTCATGCCCTTGGCAACTCGTCGCAAAGTGGCTGGGGCCAAGTCCTTGCTGCGGCCGAAGATGCTTTTGCCCAGGTCAGTGAAATCGATGCAGTCGGCGGCGGTACGCCACTTCTTCTGGCCCTTGGCGGGGTTCTTCGCGTGGGTTGGCTCCGGCCACACGATCGGTTCGCCGTCGCAGCGGGCAATCATGAACAGGCGCTCGCGGCTGGTTGGAGCACCAAAGTCGCACGCCTTGATGACTCGCCACTCCACCTGGTAGCCCATGCCTTCGAGCAGTTGCACGAACCGGCGCCAGGTGATGCCGCGGCGTTTCGGGTCGGGTACCAGGAACTGCTGTTGCACAGGCACGCGCTCGCCGATGGCCGCCACGGTGCCGTCCAGCTTCATCACCCGGCCGGTGGCTTTGTCTCGCTTGGCGATCAGCGGGCCCCACTGGAGGATCTGCTTCACGTTCTCCAGACTGATCACGCGGGGCTTTTTCTTGCCGGCCCACTTCAGGCCGATCCACGACAGGTTGCGGATCTCGCGCTTGCGCGGCTGCCCGCCGGCTGCCTGGCTGTGATGCGTGCAGTCGGGGCTCATGTGGAACCAGCCAACAGGCCGGCCCTGGCATTCCTCGTCCGGGTCTCCTTCGAACACGTCCGTGGTGAAGTGGCGGGCATGCGGGTGGTTGGCGGTATGCATGCTGATAGCCGCCGGGCTGTGGTTTTTGGCAACGTCGACCTTCCGGCCAAGGCCCATTTCCAAGCCGGTGCCGGCGCCGCCGCCACCGCAGAAGAAGTCGACCACCAGCTCGTCGTCCTGTTGGTTAAGGGCCAGGCTGAACTGGGTTTTGAAGTCCAAGGGGTTTTTTTTCTGGAATGCAGACATGGGCGGTCCTCGCCAGAGTGGCGTGATCGTTTGAAGTGGGCTATTGGTTGATAGCTGGCACAGGGCCGGCTCAAGGAGGAGCAAATGGACGTTGAGACGCGTAACAAACTGATCGCTGAAGAAACTGGGCTCACGCTGGGGCAGGTCGGCACCTACTGTCTTGATGTGGAACCTCAACCCGATGGCTCGTGGCTTGTGTACTTCGCCCTCGATGCCGACCTCGACCCTGAGGTTTCCAGCAGGCTGCCTGTCTCGAAGCTCATCCGCATCTCGAAGGAGAGGGTGGAAGGCTACGAACGGGGGAATGGCTGATACCCGGCAGGTGGAGCCGGCGGCTCATAACAGCACCGCCTGGGCTGCATGTGCCGTCGCCGCTGATGGCCGAACGGTGTTGAACCCTGTATCCACCGCCGACAGCGTATCGACCCAGTAGGCCTCCCGCTGGGTGATGTAGGCCGCCCGGTCCTTGCACTCGTCTGGATAGACGATCACCTCGAGGACCGAGAATTCCCAGTCGGTGATGTTCGTGCTGCCCAGGGCCGCGTGGAACTTGCACCCGCTGGGCTTGCTCAGGTGCTGCCACCAGCGAAGTGTGAACGGCTGGGTGGTCTGGCCGACGTAGGCCCGGCCGGTGGACTTTTGACGAACCTGGTAGATCACCGGCGGTGACCGGCCTTCGCTCGCCAGCCGGAACTCCGAAAGCTCACGTCCGACCGCAGCCTTCCGGCACGCCTCGGTGCAGTAGTCGTGGCTCTTCGTCTCTGTGTAGGGGTCGTTGTACTTGTCGATCAGCTTGAACACGGTGCCGCACTCTTTGTACGGGGTGTCATCGAAGCGCTTCAGCAAGTAGGTGTCGTGCTCGCCGATCTCTTGGATGAGCAGCAGGTAGTCGTGGTTGGCTATGTCCTTGAGCTTCACGGCCATCGGAAACTTGCGCTCGTACAGCTCATCGACCGCCGCCCTGGCGCCCTTGCGGTCTTCCGCTTCGACCATTCCGCTGAACACTGGCGGCCAGGCCCAGCCGAATTCGTCCTCGTCGTATTGCTGGCGGCCTTTGATCTGATAGTAGAACTTGGTCATGGATGCTCCATGCAGGCGCCGCTCGCGCCGGGCGGCGTTCATCGTTTTAGAGGGGGAGGGAGCTGGCGGGCAGCGCCGGAGGATCAGGCAGCGTTTCGAACCGGTACTGCGCGGAGGTGGTCTTTCTCGTCGGCATCGCCTAGGTAGGGCTTCAGCTCTGCGCGGGTGTACTTGCCAGCCTTGTTCGTGTCGCTGGTGTAGCCGCTGTAGTTCGGGCCGAAGTAGGCCCCGCCGTGGCGATCCGTCCAGATCATGAAGAGCGATTCTTGAGGTGGGAACAGGATTTTCTTCAAGGTCTCGGCGCGCTTGAAGTCCATCCGCGCAGCCGCTGCCGACATAAGTGACTCCAGTCGTTTGCGTCGCAGCCACTCATTGCGTTTGCGGCGCAGTTCGCCAGGGTTTACGGTCCAGATCTCGCAGTTGGCAACGTTGGTGTAGTCGTATCGGGATGTGATCACCCACCACATCTGACCGCTGTTGTAGTAGGCGGTGCCAGGTAGCACGCGGCCTTTCCGATCGCAGATCCAGACCTTCTGCCCGTGCTGCAGTAGCTCGCCATCCTTCGACTTATAGCTGTGTTTCGGGGCAACGAAGTCAACCAGGCGGCCCTTGTTTAGATGCGATGCATGGTGCCGCTCCACCTGTTCTAAGGCAGTGCTGATTCCAGGGCCCATACCCCTAAGGTCAGCGGGGGTGAACTTGTAGTCGGTGAAAACAGCGCACAGGTAGTCGCGGATTTTGCGGCGGGTACGCTCCATCTCCAGGCGCATGACGTAGGGCATGTGGAACTCTTTGTTGGACTGATAACGCCCGCCAAGGTCTGGGCGATCTGGAGCGTTCACGTTCTGGAACATCTCGAAAGTGATCGAACGACCGCTAACCTTCAGGTCAGCCTTCAAATCGCCCTTGCTGCACCACCGCATGCCGTGGGCAATGCACTTGTAGTTCTTCTCGGCATCGAGATCTGGGCCTACAGTCCAGCCCAGCCGGTTTAGGGTCTGGATGATGCGCTTGAAAACCTCACGCTTGAACTGTTTTTCCCAGGCGTCGGCTCCGCGAACACCGCCAGCATCGCGAGCAGCGGATATGCCTTCTTCCCAGATAGACAGGCGAGCGTCGCCGAACGAGAGATTACCTTTGCGTTGAATCTGCATTTTGAATGCTCCATGCATGCGCCGCCTGCGCTGGCCGGCGGGGGAAGGTGATGTGGTGCTTACGCGGTAGCGCGCTTGAGCTGGTCGATCAGCGGGGTGGGCAGGCCGGTCAGTAGCAGGCTGCCGGCCTCGGCGTCGAACTCGACCTTGTTGCCCAGCAGGTGCTGCTCGAAGCTGATCGACAAGCCTTCGACGCGGCCGGTGAAGCGCCGGAATTGGTTGATCGTCTTCTTGTCCGCAGGAATCTCCGGCGACAGGCCGTAGTCCTTGTTCCGGATGAACTCGGCGAAGTTGGCCGGGCGGTCCTCGTCCAGCAGGGCGGAAAGCTCGTTCAGGCTCACAGCGGCACCGAGCTTGCCCTGAGCCGAGGCGTAATCAACCAGGGCCTGGGTCTTCTCGCGGGCGTCGTCTTCGGCCAGGTCCTCGCTCTCCACGAAGTCGCTGAAGGCCTTGAGCAGGGTACGGGTTTCGCCGGCGGCGTCGATGCCCTCGGTCACCCCGATGAAGTCTCGGAAGTATGCGGTGGCGCGGCGAGCGCCCTTCGGCTTGATGAACGAGATGTACTGCCGCGATGCCGGGTTGTTCTTCCACTCGCTCAGGTTGATGCGGGCAGCGAAGGAGAGGGCGCTGGTGTCGAGGTGGCGGGACACCGCGACTGTGAGGTCGTGGGCGATGGCCACCGTCTCAACCTGTTGCAGGATCGCGATCGACAGGTAGTCGGTCATCCCCTGCCTGAAGTGGGCGAACAGGACGTGGCCGCCGGTGGAGAGATTCGATTCCTCCAGCAGCTTGGTCAGGTGCTCGGCCGCGGTCCTGGTGAACTCCACAAAGCCCAGTTCGTCAGCGGTGAACTTGCTCAGCCAGCCGCTGAACGGGTACGCGCCGGATTCGGCGTGAAAAAATCCCCAGGCCTTGCCCTGCTTGGCGTTGTAGTTGCCGTTCAGATCGAACAGCAGGTTGTCCATCGCCGGGCTGTCCGGCAATTTGTGGTTGGCCAGGTGGAGCACCGCCGGGCTGCCGTCCGGCTTCTTGTCGATCTGGTGGATTACCGCGTTGAGAATGGGCATGGGGTTTCCTCCGGCGCCTGGTCGGCATGGTGGGGGCTGAGGGGTTATCGTTTCGGGTAGGTCTTGGTCAGTTCGCCGTTGACGACATGCCCGCGGCGAAGCACGAGGTTCGCCAGTGCGGCTCGGTCTTTCTGGCTGTGACTGGCCTGAGTGAGCAGGCCGAAGTAGCTGTTGGCTGTCTCGCGCAGGTTCTCAGTGGGTACTGCGGCAACCCGCTTCACTGCATGGGCGACTGAGCGCTTTCGCGTTGTCCGGCGGTGCGGTTTGATGACGTGCCCGACGAAGTCGACGCCGCGGTCGATTGGCTGCAGGATCGTCTTCTTCGGATTGAGCTTTGCGCCCAGGGTCGGCAGGAACTGCTCAATCTGCCGGTGCCACTCGTTGAGCTGCTGGGGTGACTCATGCAGCAGCACGAAGTCGTCGACGTACCGTATGTAGTGCTTCACCTTTAGGGTGTGTTTGCAGAACTGGTCGAGCGTATCCAGGTAGATGTTCGCGAAGAACTGCGACGACAGGTTGCCGATCGGCAGGCCGAGGTGGGCTGGCTGAGCGGTGAGGCGCTTGTGCTGCGGTACGCGGTTGAACAGGTGTCGCGGGCTGCGGGTCTCGCAATCCTCACGCGGGTCGTGCATCAGGATCGTCAGGGCCAGTTCCCGCCACCACGGTTCGGCGATTCGCCTGGTCAACTGCCGGGCCAGGACTCGCTTGTCGATCGCCACGAAGAAATTGGCGAGGTCGCACTTCAGATAGAAGCCCGGTACGGTCCAGTTCTGCGTCTGGCTGCGGATCTTCGCTTCAAGGCGCTTTGCTGCGTACAGCGTGCCGCGCCCAGGGATGCAAGCGCAACTGTCCGCTACGAAGCTGCTTTCGATCTGTGCGCCGATGTGGTTGTAGAGCAGGTGATGGACGATGCGGTCCCTGAACTCGGCAGCCCAAACCTCGCGGGCTTTCGGTCTTGTGACGACGAAACAAATTGATCGGCCTGGCCGGTAAGTGCCGGAAACCAGGTCTTCGTAAAGCTCCAGCAAGTTGATCTCCATGTCCTGCTCGTACCGTAGGGCGCTCGCGGTGTTCCGCTTGCGCCGCCGGCAGTCGTAGTAGGCCTGTACGAGACTCTCGAACTGAAAGGGTGCAACACTCAAATCTGCGGACGGGGCGCACGAGACGCTCGAAGGTCTTGACGTTGTCGTTGAGCCAGCCATCTTCGAAGTCCACGGAGTAGGCGCGGTCGGCTGAGTACTGCGACCTGTCGTGCTATCTACGTCGCCGGGGCGACTGCTCATCCCGGAAACTGCGCTGGACCAACACGGATGCTTTAGACCGGTGGTATCCATTGGTGCGCATGGCGGTGGCCGAATGGCCAGCGGCACGACCAGATTTAGCGCTCAGGCAGGAGGGCCGTGACCCTCAAGCAGCGGGCGCGGTTGCGTTCTTTTTCCAGGCATTGGCCTGACGGCCAACTGAAGCTGTCAACTTCATTGCCCTGGCATGCTGCCCGTGGCTGATCATTCCTTTGTTGGTCAGCGCACGAAGCAGGTAGTTGAGCATCCAGATGCTTTCGAGGAGGTTGTTCAGGTGAGGGCGCTTGTCCCGCGACATGTTGGCCCTTCCGATCAGCACAAGGGCTTGCAGGCACTCATCCCTGATCTTTGCCCCAACAACCTGTTTGAGATCGCGGGGAATATTGCGTACCAGGTCGAGCGCCAGGCCGAGAAGCTCCTCGGCGGTTTTGTGAATCTCAAGCTCCGTGTGAATGGCCATCCTGGCCTCCTAAAAGCGAGGGCGCCGAGGCGCCCAGGAATGAATAACTGAATGATCAGAAGTATTTTCTGCGGACGGGGCGCACGAGACGCTCGAAGGTCTCGACGTAGTCGCCGAGCCAGCCATCTTCGAAGTCCACGGAGTAGGCGCGGTCGGCTGAGTACTGCGTGCTCGTCCAGTGGTAGGCCTTGCTGAACACTTCCGGAACCGTGATCTCCAGGAACTGAGCCTCACGCCGCGACATCAGGTAGAAGTCACTGTGACCATCACGTTCAAACGCAGAGCAGAACTGGGCGGCGGGGTAGTTGCCATCGGTCTCCACCAGGTCTGCGGTGTTAGTCATTCCGTCGTGCGAACTGTTCGCTCCATCGAGCTCATCGCCGTACCCGCCGAATACATGCTTCGCTTCGGCATCGGCGCCGGTTGGCACGATCAGGTAGTAGGGCTTGCCGTTACCTGGGTACAGACCGCCGTTCACGCCTCCTTCGCCCGGCCAGGGCTGGCCGATAGCAGGGACGCCAGCTTCATTCGCTGCCGGCGTGATGCCGATCGACAGGCTGGCCAGCTTGAGCACCACCTGTTCATCCGGGCTACTGATCATCAGGTCGCCGCGGGTGTAGGTCGTCAGTTGATTCGCTTGCATAGAATTCTCCTGAGGAAATAGGTTGCAGGCGGCCGGCACTGCCCGGCACGTTTCTGGTCTGATCGCCGTCCTGACGAACCCGGAATCGCCTGCGATGAAAAGCATTGAAGGGGTGAATTACTGGATGATGAGGCTGCGGACGGGGCGCACGAGACGCTCGTTGGTCTTGTCGTTGGTGAGGAGCCAGCCATCTTCGAAGTCCATGGTGTAGGCGAGGTTGGCTGAGTAGTGCGTGCTCAGCCAGTGCCAGCGATCCTCGCGCAGCTCAATCAGGCCTTCGGCCTTGGCAGCCATCAGCAACTGGCCCTGCAGGCAGGACGGGATGAATGCATCCAGCTCCAGGGCTTGCCTGGCGATCACGCTGCCAGCCTCAGCCATTGCGCGGGTGTTCGCTTCGCCGTCGACGTAGGAGGTGGCACCGGTAACGTCCTGGCCGTACTCGCCATATTCACCGGAAAGCTCGTTGTCGAGCAGCACAAGAACGTGCTCATGATCGCCGAGCCAGTAGCGGGTGACGAACTTTCCGCCGGCAAGTGGTTGGCCGCGAGCAGGGAGGTCGGCGGCAGCTACGGTCTTCTGGGTTGCTTGGGTCATTGGTATCTCCAGGGTGAGCGCCGGCCTGCCGAGGATTCGGCATGGTGGCAATTTGTAAGTGGCTGGGGTATCAAAGGAGACCGGCATGCGGCCGGCTCAAAAGGAGCTTGAAAATGGTTATCAGCAGCGAGTTCACAGAGGGTCAGATCCACGTGGTGCTTACGCAATCGCCAGCGGGTGGATGGGACATTGAATCTGTTCAGGTCTGTGGCCGGCAGGCTGTTCAGCGTCGAAGGGGGGAGTTCGCGTCCGAGGCTGAAGCCAAGGCAGCGGCTCTTGCCAAGGCAGAAGCCTTTGCAAAAGAGGCTGGCGTTGATACTGGTCTCGACCGCTAAGGCGAGGCTTCTTCCTCAAGGGCCAGGATGTGCGCTTCGCGAATCCCGGCCCTCCTGATTTTTTGCGCCACGCTTTCGCTTACAGTGATTTCGTGGCGCATCGTTTTGACGTACGGGGCTGATCCGGCTGGGCCCTGGCGGTGGGCGGCCAGGATCAATAGTTCAATTGTCCGCTTCTCCGGCATGTCACCGGACAGGTCGGCCAGCCGCTGGCGCGGGCCTGGCCGGATGTAGTGCCGGACTCTGCCGGACTTGCCAGCGGCGAACTCGAAGCCGGCGACCTCCGGAAACTCAGCGGGTCGAGCATTCAGGATGAGGTTCTGCACAGCTTCGCTGCGCTCGCTGATCCCGTGCCAGGCCTGCAGTTCCGCCAGCATCTCCTCGATGCCCGGGCGAACCGTGTGCCGCAACTCCACTTCCCCCAGGGCCTTGCGCCTGGCTGCCGTGCTCTCGTCGCGTTGCTGCTGCGTTGCTGCCATGTGCTGCTCCGGCTTCCGGCGCCAGGTCCGGCCACGCCTGGCGTCGGCGCTGGCGCACTTTGTTGCTGATGCGCTTCATTGCTCGCTGAACCTGAAGCCGTTTTCCTGGGCGATCAGCAGCGCGCGTTTCACGTTCATGCTGAGCAGCCTGGCGGTGGCCGCGGCGGTATGGCCCGCCTCCGCCATCTTGCGCACCTTCGGCGCATCCTTGTCGCGTTGGGCACGCAACCGCTGGTGATGTCCGCCGATGCCGTTGGTTGGAGTATCAACGCCGACGCCGATCGGTATGGGCTGAACCTTTCCGCCGGCGGCGAAGAACCGGTCGATTTGCCGGTTGAGATCGTCAGCCAGCGCCCGGCGCGGGTCTGGTATCGGGGCGCCGATCATGGCCGGGCACCGTAGAACGCGAATACCGCAAGCACGCAGGCGGTAACGATGGTCCAGCGCAGCAGCAGGCTGAAGAAGCGCCGGCCTGTTGCTCGAGCTGCACTCAACAACTGCGCGTTCTGTTCGAGATCCTGGGCGAACTGGCAGGCGCTGGCATGTCCGGAGCGTGCGCCGCGGGAGCTGCCGGTTGCGCGGTCGATGATATCGAACGTGTTCTTGCCCAGCGGCACAACGTTGAAGCGCGGCGGGTTGGCCGGGGCCGGTCGGCCGATCTTCTGGTACATCTCGGCGGTGGACAGGGTCATGCGGTCACGCAGAACTTGCAGAACGGCCTGTTTCTGGCGAATGGTCTGGTTCATGTCGATTCCTTCATTGTCGGGTTGCAGCTACTCGTCAGCACTCTCGCGTCCTCGCTGTTTGCCGGTGGGCGAGAGGAGGAGAGTGCTGGCGAGTAACGGCAGGCGAAAAAAAGCCCGAGTTGCCCCGGGCTTTTCTGTGGCTCACACAGACCTCCCTATGTGCGCCTTGGCCGCCCATGGGCGGTTCACTGCAACGGCTATTTCTTCATGGCGGATGCTCCTGATATCGCTCACTGGGTTGGCAGTGTCCACCGGAAAAGGTCCCATGCAACGGGCGCGCTGCTGGCGACCGCCCGTTGGTGTTGCGTCAGGTTTTCTTGTGCGCTGTGGTTGGCCGCCGCTTTTGCGGTGATGCGCGGTCACATCTCTGGCCCGGTTTCCGCTGCCTGCCGTGGTCTGTAGTCGCGGCCTTCAGGCTTGCCGCAATCCCGAGGTGACGCCGTTACTGGTGCATTGGTGAAAATCCTCCGCGCGGGAGAGTGGGGGTCGATGCAGGGGGCCGGCTTGATCCGGTGTGTACTCGTCCGCATCGACGGTGCGATCTGTACTACATGCAGGGGGCCGGTCTGGCCGGCGTGTGATCATCCGCATTGGCGAACCCTGTGGCGTGGCGACCAACCACCCAACGACAGGTGCCACAGGGCTCGCCAATGCGCCCTCTTTCGAGGGCTGCCTGCAGTTAATTGAATAAATGAATCACTGAAGGAATCTGCGGACGGGGCGCACGAGACGCTCGTGGCTCTTGCCGGTGTCGTTGAGCCAGCCAGCTCCGAAGCCCATGAAGTAGGCGGTGTTGGCTGAGAACTGCGATGACGACCAGTAGTACCAATCAGTTGCGAAAGACTCCGACGCGAACTGCCAGCCGTGGTGCAGCTCTCCAATGGATGGGAGATAGAAGTCGGCGTGGCCGTCTGCGGTGTAGCCAGAGGCAGCAATAGCTGCATGGTGCTTGCCGTCACGGATGATCAGGGCGGCGGTGTTCGAGCGGCCATCGGCGCGACTGTCGGCGCCTTCGACCTTGTCGCCGTACGAACCCCACTCGTGGCGACCTGGTACGTCTTCAGCAGCGTAGATGACGTGGCAGAGGCCTTCTGGGTACTGGCGGACGCCGCCGTAGATGCCACCCTGGCCGGGCCAGATTTCACCGATTGCGGGTGGAGTCAGTTTCTGTTGTGCGGTCATTTTGATGCTCCTGTGTCGGGTTGATTTCCCGTCTGACCCTCGTTGGAAGGCCAGCCAGTGAAATCCTCAGGCGCGGCGCATCAGTTCAAGGATCAGCGCTTTCTCGTAGCCCGGAACGAGGCAGTTGCAGGTGTTGTTGATGCGGTCGGACTTCACGGCTACGCGGGCTTTTCTGAATTGCTTGCGGTTCATGCTGTGGTTCTCCAGTGGTTTCCCAGATGCCACTCATGGAATGGCACCTGGTGAAACCCCGGACCCGCTACTGGCGACGGCCCGGGTTTGTTGCGTAAGCAATGTCCGCTGCGCTCTGCCACCGACAGCTTTGCGCTTCATGTGTTCGGCCTTGAGCTTCCCTCGTATCGCGCGTCAGTCGGAGTCAGCGTGATGGTCACCGGGTTCAGGTATTCGCTACGCAACAGTCAACTGCAGCTCGGTGGCGCAGAAATCTAGGGCAGTTCGTCGCGGGGTGCCGGTCCGTTTTCCGGCTGGACTTGCTACTTCATTGGCAGGGTCCTCCTGTTGGTTGATCGCTGCTCGTGCTTTGCCAGGCACCTACGCCCGTTCTGAGGGCATCCCGGCAGGGAGCATCTGCAACGCAGCCCTCCATCCGCTTCCCGTGGCCCGGCCTATATTCCTGCCGTGCTGACGTTCCGCCTGACTTCGAGCTGGCCAGTTCCAGAGCTGGCATGGGGATCGAAATTTATTGCTCGCGCTGTACCGTTGCCGGGATCGATCCGCGAGGTTCCATGACTGTTAAAGAGCGGCGCAGCTTTCGCTGCTGGCCAGGAAGCGTGTGTACTGGCTTGAGGTGAAATTTATCTACACGATAAATTTGTGTCAATATCATTTTGATAAATTTATCCCGATTTCTAATTTCGTGTTTATCGGAGGCTTTCTGCAGGGTGATAAATTTCCAGAAACCTCCTTCCTGGCAGGGCTTGTGTCGGGTCGTCTTCATGCTGGCGCTTTGATAGAGTCGACAGATCACACAGGGAGGTCTGACCGATGAAGAAAGTGGCTTTCGCGGTATCTATTGGGTTGGCCCTGGTTGGTTGCGGAGATGCCGATAGAAATCGGGCTGAAAAGCTTCAAGGGGAGGTACGGAAGCTGCAGTCCGAAAACCTCCAGCTCAAGGCAGAACTGGAGCTTGAAAAGAATGGTGTCCAGCGACTGTTGGCGAGAGCAAACGACGCGAGGTCATCAGGAGACAATGCCTCGGCCAAGGCGGCTCTGACTGACCTGGTCCGACGCTATCCGGAAACATCTGAGGCGTTAACGGCAAAGGCGCTACTAGCGGTAATATCTCAAGAGGAAAAGACTACGGAGCTTGAAAGGCAAGCGTCTGAGGACAAAAAGCGTCAGGAAGCTAAAGCAACAGCGGAAAGGCTGGACAAGAACCTCAAAAAAGATACAGACGAGATCAAGGGAATTGTCTGGGTTTCCCACAAGTCGACCCCAACCCGTGAAAACCAGCTGTCGTTGTACTTTGGCAAAAAGGAGGGGAGTCCCAGAGCGCTGCCTCTGCGGCTTAAACTCCAGTATCACTCGTCAAGCTGGCTGTTCGTAACAGGGGTGACCATCAAGGCCGATGATCAGACGTTCGAAATGGGATCTCTGGAGTTTGAGAGAGATCATTCCTATGGCGGAGTTTGGGAATGGTCAGACACTGTGGCGAGTGACTTGGCAATGCTAAGAAAGATATCCGAAGCAAAGAAGGTAACCATCCGATTTGAAGGTCGCCAGTACTATCATGACTTCATTTTGCCAGAATCACAGAAGCAGGCCATTAAGGATGTGATTCTTGCGTGGGAGCGATACGGCGGAAAAGTATGATTTGCTGGCCACGATGGGAGGCAAGGACAATCTCCTTGCCGAAACTTTGCCCATCCTGCTGATTCCGTTTTACTTGATCTACTGGGGGCACTTAGAAAAAAGACGCACCCCAGAAAACACGCCCTATGATCGTGATCTCTTCCGCGACTAATTCGTCTGCTGTGTACTCTTCATCAGGGTGCTCGTCACGATTGAAGCTACGCAGGCGCAACCCCCCACGGGCCAGGCGATAGAGTTGCTTCACGCGTACGTGCCCAGCATGACTGAGTGCATACATCTTACCGTCGATAACATCAGACACCTTGTTTTTTCCGCGATCGACTGCAACTGTTCCCCCGTTTTGCAGCACTGGCTCCATTGAGTTTCCTGAGATTGAGACGCATACGGCCTGGTCAGGTTGAACCCCAAGGTTCCGAACCGTGTACTTACCGAAACGCAGCTTTCTAGTGCCACTTACCTCGATCACTGTCTTTCCGCCTCCTGCGGAGAGCTCAACTTCCTTCAGGAAAGGAAGCTCAATTTCATCATCATCTAGAGGCGTGTCATCAGCCCATTGATCGATACCTTCGGACTCAATCTGAGCATTTGGTACCACTTGCCTTTTGCTTTCGATTTCTTGGTGGTGCTGGTCAAGCCAGCCATGGGGAAGGCCTGTCGCTTCCTCAATCTTCCTTGCTAGCTGATTGCCCAGGTTCCGCTTGGGGTTGGGCGATACGATTAGGCTGATGACGGACGGCGCAGTGCCGCATGCCGAGGCAAATTCAGCCTGTGTAGGGAAGCGAGCAGCCAGGGCTCGCAGGTTTTCTCGTCGAATCGTGTTCATATCCATATGTGAATGATCGCCGCTTTTATCCATGTGATAAATAATCTTCCTGATAAATGATCAGTTGCCTGCCGTTTGTCTTTCAGATAAATTTCGTTTATCTCCCAGAAAGGCAAAGACAATGAAAAAACCCATTCCTGAGATGCAGGCCTGGCTTTCCGAAGCCAGCGCCGACGAGAGACAGCGCGTGGCCGAAGCGTCGGGAATATCGGTCGGCTATCTGTGGCTGATCGCTGGAGGGCACCGCAAACCATCCGAGACTGTTGCTGTGAGTCTCCACAAAGCGACCTCCGGGCGCGTATCGGCCTTCTCGTTTTTTCCGAAACTAGCCGCGATCGCGGCAAGCACTAGCAAGCAGTCTGCTTGAAGCCGGTGAGAAACATTTTGCAATGCGTGATGGCACGCAGCCACTGAAACAAAAATGAGGTTTTACGAATGGACGAATTTCTGCGGGCCTGCCAGAGCGCGGTCCTCGACAACGAAGCGAAGGTGCTGGCCGGCCAGATGGGTGTGCCACACGTGAGCCTGCTGCAGCGCGCCAACCCGGACAATGATGCGCACCACCTGACAATCGAGCACCTGTTCGGGATTCTGCTGCATACACAGGACATGCGCCCATTGGCGGCTCTCGCTGACCAGTTCGGTTTCGAGCTCGTGGCGAAAACTGCGCCGGCGCCGAAGGCACTCACCGCTTCGATGATGCACGTCGGCAAAGAGATCGCTGACCTGACCCTGGCCGTGCATACGGCGCTCGAGGACGGCCACGTCAGCCAGATCGAGAAGCAGGCAATTCGGAAGGAGATCGAACACGTCCGCCGTGAGCTGGGCGTCATGGAGGAATCGGTAAAGGTCGCCTGAATCGCAGGCACAAAAAAGCCGGCGTGAGAGGCCGGCTGATTCGTTAAAACTGAGGAGTTTCATTATGCACAGAGCAGCCGCTCCAATCAATACGGCTGAGTGTGCGCCACGTTCTGTTTATCCAGTAAACGTGGCGCACATACAGACGATGTCTTCCCGCGAGATCGCGGAACTCACCGGCAGCACACACGACAACGTGCTGAAGACCATTCGCGCGCTGGTAGCCAAGGGTGTCGTTTCTGGAAACGAGACCCCATACCGTCATCCGCAGAACGGCCAGACCTACCGCGAGTACCTGCTGACCCAGCGCGACACCCTGGTGGTCGTGTCCGGGTACAGCGTCGAGCTGCGAGCCCGGATCATCGATCGCTGGCAAGAACTGGAAGGCCGGCAGGCCGCCCAGCCCACGGTCCCGCAGACATATGTCGAGGCCCTTCGGCTGGCGGCCGACCAGGCCGAGCAGAACCTGCAACTCCAGCACGTCATCGAGAGGCAGGCCCCGAAGGTTGCTGCGATCCAGCGCCTGGCGGCCGCCGGCGGCGCGATCTGCATCACGGATGCTGCCAAACAGTTGCAGATGCAGCCTTCGAAGTTGTTCGCCTGGATGTCGGCGAATCGGTGGATCTACCGGCGCGACGGCTCAACGCGATGGATCGCCTATCAACCCCGCATCGCCAGCGGGTATCTCATTCACAAAGTCACCGAGCTGAAGCCCAACCCGGATACGGGTGTGGAGCGAGCGGCGTTTCAGCCGCTGGTGACACCAAAGGGCCTGGCTCGTTTGGCAGAGCTCCTCCAAGGCGAGAACCTCTAACATGCAGTTTACAGTGACCGTTAACCAGGTGAAGGCGCTGGAGTGGGGGCTGAATTCTCAGCAGGCCCTGCTGTTCGCCTTTGTCTACGGCTGTCCGAGCTGGGCAAAGCCAGTGAAGACCGATAACGGGATATTCTTCGCGCTCAGCAAGGCGAAGATTGTCGAAGAGCTGCCGCTGCTCACGGACAAGCCAGACACCGCATACCGAATGCTCAAGGCGTTGGATGATGCCGGGCTTATCGAACTTTCCAGCACATCAAACATCACGCTATTTCGTCTGACTGAGAAGGCGGCAGAGTGGAATAGAAAAGTGGATGGGTCGGAAAAATATCCGACCCCTGATGCGATCGATGGTCGGAAAAAAATCCGATCCACCTCGGAAAAATCTCCGAGCAAGATCGGAGAAAAATCCGAGGACGGGTCGGAAAAATCTCCGACAAATCAGGATACCAATAATCAGGGTACCAATCAGGTAACCAGTAATCAGGATTTGCAGGACGGCTCGGGCAAGCCGACCTGCTCCCCGAGCTTGGTGCTGGTGGTTGATCACGCCGAGGCCCCACGGGTCGAGATCCCGGCCGACATGCCCGGACCAAAAGACCAGTCCTGCAAAACCTTCAAGGCCTGGGCCAACTACGCCATGGCTTACCGCAAGCGCTACGGCACCTGGCCAGTCTGGAATGCCAAGGCCGGCGGGCAACTTGGCCAACTGGTTGACCGCCTCGGTGTCGATGTCGCTCACCACGTCGCCGCGCACTTCCTGAAAACCAGTGACGCCGCCGTGCTGCGCAAGTGCCACAGTCTCAACGAGCTGCTGGCCAACGCCGAGAGCTACCACACCCAGTGGATGACCGGTCAGCGCATCAACGGAACAACCGCCCGCCAGATGGAGCGTACTGAGGCGAACCTGTCCGCGGCAGAACAGGCCGCCCAACTGGTCCTGGCCAAGCGCAAAGCAGGTGACCGCAATGAATACCTTTGAAATGAACGACCAGCAGGTCGCCGGGCTGGCAGCCGCCATCTGCGCGACCGCCGAGGCCATGGGGCAGGAAATGAACCCGGGTACTGCGGCGATGATGGCCGAAGACCTTTGCGCCTACCCGGTGCTCGTTGTCAAAGCCGCGCTGAAGGCCTGCCGATTCGAGGTGAAGGGTAAGCTGGCCATGATTGACATCCTGCAGCGTGTTCAGGCGTCCGATGGCCGGCCGGGCAAGGACGAGGCCTGGGCGATCGCCATGACCACCAACGACGAATTCGAAACCGTGGTGCTGACCGATGAGATCCAACTGGCCCTGGCTGCTGCCAAGCCTGTGCTCGACGCCGGCGACAAGGTCGGCGCCCGGATGGCGTTCATCAGCGCCTACGAGCGCTTCGTTACCCAAGCCCGTGCAGATGCCAAGCCGGTGAGCTGGCACGTGTCTGTCGGGTTCGACGCCACCCGCCGGGTCCAAGCCATCACCCGAGCCGTGCAGATGCAACGAATCCCGCAGGAGCACGGCCAGAAGTACTTGGCAGACATGAATATTGCGCAGGTCACTGAAGATGGCCGTGCCATCGCCGGCCTGCTGACTGGGGCGGTCACCCGACCCGAGCCGAATCTCCGGGAGAAACTGGCAAAGGTGAAGGAATCAATGCAGGAGATGCGCCAGGCAAGCGCAGAAAAGAAACTCGAAATGCAGATCGCTGCGGCAAACGACCTTGCCGAACGCCGAGCGATGCTGGTCAATCAGGCCCAAGGCCTAGCGTCCGGTCCGAGCAGTATGGGGGGCCCTCGACATGGATAACCAGCGCCTGGCACCAACGAACCCGGCAGATTACCGCTACGCGGTGCACTGCTGCTCCTACAAGCTGGACCTCGGCAGCGAGCCAGATCGGGCGGTTGCACTGTTTGATGATTCGGTGGCTGCTGTACGTTTCGGCGGATCGATGTGGCCGAGTACCTTCGAGGTGATCGATCTGTCCACCGGCGAGAATATCGGAGGTGGTGCATGAAGGCGTTCTCCATCAAACCATTCAGGCCCAGGGTGGCCCGGGCCAAGCCGGTGGACCGGGAGGGGCTGGAGCAGGCTGCGCTGATGCAGGAGCTGGAACTCACGCTGCCAGTGGTTTTTGAGCTGATCTATCACGTTCCAAACGGTGGCCACCGGCACAAGGCCACGGCTGCGCGCCTGAAAGGACAAGGCGTGAAGGCCGGCATACCGGATCTGGTTCTGCCGATGGCGCGCGGCGGGTACTTCGGGCTGTACATCGAGTTCAAGGCCACCCCACCGAACGACGCCGAGGTCTCGGCCAGCCAACACGCCCGCATCCGGATGCTCAACGAGCAGGGCTACCTGGCGATCGTGTGCCGTGGGCACTTTGATGCCATGGAGCAGATCCGGGCCTACGTGCGGCTCCCGAACACAATGGTGGCAGCATGATCCAGACACTCGTTGTTTCGTTCTCGGACGCCGAGCTTCGGCGCCGGGCAGAAGATCCCGCCGCGGTGCTGCTGCGCGACCCACGTCACCCAGGCCTGCGCTTTCGGTTCACCGAGTCGCGTCCGCGCGGTTCCTGGTACCTGCTGGTGCGCCGGCAGTGGCGAAAGATCGGTGCATACCCGGAGCAGGGCGTGAAGGCCGTGGTGACCGCGCTGCCAGACATTCGCCAGCGCCTGCTGGAGGACGGCAAGGCCGCTGTGTCCGGCTGGGAGACGGTGGGCGACCTGCTGAACTGGTTCGCCGATCGCCTGGAGCGCAACCGGAGCCTGTCGACCAAGCGCCGGGCCACCGCCAAGTCAGCCATTGCCTGCCACCTGATGCCGCGTGTGGGCGCGCTGCTGATCGCCGACGTCAGCCGTAGCTCGCTGGACACCCAGCTCATCTGGCCGATGCAGGAAACCCTGTCGCTCGAGTACGTGCGCTTGGTGTTCGGCCTGCTCGTGGACGCCTTCCGAAAGGCCCACGGCCTGGGCATGATCCCGAGCAACCCGCTGGCCGGCATCCGCTTCAGCGACTTCACCAAGGCCAGGATCAGGGCCCGGGCGGCCCGGCTGCGTGGGGTGCAGATTGGTGAACTGCTCGAGCAACTGGCCCAGGTGATCGCCGAGGAGCCGGCGGACGCAATGCTGGCGCTGCTGATGCTGTGCCACGGCAACCGCGTCGGCGAAACCCGGATGGCGCAGTGGGCGCATGTCAGCCTGGCGGTGCGCAACTGGCACATCCCGGCCGAGAACACGAAAACCCGGGCCGAGCACTCCCTGCCGCTGACCGACCAGGTGTGCGGCCTGCTGGCCTGGTACCGGAACGAGCAGCGGGAGCGCGGCTACACCGGGCAATACCTGTTCCCAGCGAAGGCCGGCCGGTGCATCAGCGAGAAGCAGGCGGCCGACGTGTTCACGCGGCTGGGCCAGGGCCAATGGACAAGCCACGACCTGCGCAAGCTGGCCAGGACCTGCTGGGCAGAGCAGGGCATCGACTTCCTGATTGGCGAGCTGCTGATCAATCACGCGATGGGCCACAACGTGCAGGCCTACATCCAGACCACCGCCGAGGAGCGCAAGCGTGCAGCCCTGGAGCAGTGGCACGCCTTTCTAGACACCCAGGGTTTCGACGTTATCCATGGTGTGAAGGAGGCTAGAAACGCAGATTCCGATAATTGCCTGAAAGCCGCGCCGTACGAGGCTTGCGACGTGATTCAGGAAACAACCATAGGCGAGGATTCCAAATGAGCGAAAAGACCGAAAAAGCGGTGCTGGCTGCCACCGTCGATGCCGCCGGGCCTCGACTCGAAGTGTCGGTGGTGGGCTGGAATCAGTTCACCCTGGACGTCGCGGAACTGAAGCAGCTGGCTGACCGCGTGCTGAATGATCGCCGGTTCTGCGGGGACGAGAATCACAAAGCACTGGCTGATGGCGTCCTGGCCCTGATCGCCGAGAGCGAGCGTTTGGAGGTCGACAACGGCAGCTTGCGTGGTAGCACCAAGCGCATGGGTGAAGACGCTTCGAAGATGCAGAAGCAGGCGCGCAAGCTCCAGCGCGAGGCGGAAAGGCTAAAGGTCGAGAACGAGGCGCTGCGCAAGGATGCGGAGCGGTATCGCTTCGTTCGCAACCCGATAGGTACCAGTTCACCTTTGGCTATCTGGAACGAGGGGAAGATGCCTTTGTTCAGTGGCATGGCGGATGCGGTAGTTGATGAGTTCATGGGCAAGGAGGTGCTGGCGTGACCAAAAGCCACGGCCCGGCATTCCGCAAGCAGGTGATCGATATGGTCCGGTGCCCAGTCTGCCGCGGCAAAGCGGTCACCAAGGGGGTCTTCCACGACCTGGACTGCATGAACTGCAACGCCAGTGGCTGGGTCGAGGCTGGCACCGGTGAAGCTCTGCCGCTGGAGTATCTGGTGACCCAGCTCAGCCTCAAGCTGCAGGCAGCTCACCGGCAGATTGAACAATTGAACAGAGCCTCGGCCGGCGGGCCGGAGGCCTACTACGAGCAGAACAACCGACGCGGCCCGGGCGGCACGAACTACACCGGGGATTGAGGGGAAAGGACATGATCTATAGCAGCGTACTCTCGGCGGTCGTGTCTGCCCTGGCGGCAGAAGCGATCGACAATACCAACAAGCAGGCCTGGCAGAAGCTCTACGTGCCGGGTAGTGAAGACGGCCACGACATGGCAACCCTGAGTCGCTCAGTAGAGCGTGGGGATATTAGCCGCATGGATGCCGACTGTTGGGTGTTCGCGCGCTTGCACAGCCAGCTAAAACCTCGGCACTGGGATGTGCTGGTGGCCAAGTACAGCACGCATAAGGGGCGCAAGGTGCAGTCAATCGGGCGCCTGTGCCCTTTGGTTTCTTCTCATGCGCCGGCGCTCTTCATCAGCGGTGCCGTCACTGCCTGGGCCATTCCCAAGATGAAAGGGGCAGAGGGGAAGCGCTCAAGCGACATCATTGTGCTGCCGGCAGAGTTCTATGACATCAACCGTTGGGACCCTGAAGCCCGCCCCGAGCGAACCCGGCGTCGCTGGAAAAGGGGTATTGAGGATGCGCTTGATTTGATGGTCAATGAAGCGCTGGTGGAGGCGGGCGCGATCTTGGACTACGAAGGCCTGGCTCTGGAAAATGCCGCTTGACATCAAATGGCCGCATGGCCGAATATTTCTCCATCCTGTCATTCCTGCGCGTTGCAGAGGATCGACAATCGAAAGCCCAGCCGTTGCGCTGGGCTTTCTCGTTTATGCAGATGAGTGCCATGGCTGAATGGCAGATTGCGGCGCTCGCTCCCACTAGGCCCGCTGAAATAGAACGAGAGGGAGCCAGCCGGGTACGCACCGGCCGTCTGCACCAATTCCAAGCCCTGGCAATTGCCGGGGCTTTTTCATTTGCGCTCCCCTCAACGGGAAGAACCGAGATGCCGAACATGCCAGAGAAAGACCCATCGTTCTGGGTGTTGGTACTGACTGCCCTTCGTGATAACGGATTGGCCATGGGCCTCACGTTTGTCTTGACCTGGCTTCGCATTCAGTACGACGCCAAGGGAGCCAGCCCGTGGCGCCAGTTCATCGAGGCTGCGCTGGGCGCACTGATTGTGATGGTGGTCGGTCTGGTGGTGAAGGAGCTGGGGTTCAGTATCGCCTGGTCGTTCGCCACCGCCGGCTTCATTGGTGTGCTTGGTGTCGAACAGGCACGCAAACTCGGCAAGCGTTGGGCAGAGCGCAAGGTTGAGGAGGTTTGACCTTGCGCCACGTTTTCGAATGCGCCATTTCGTGGCGCGCACGGTGGACATCATGCCAAGGGCGAAGCAGCCATACACGCCATGCAAGCTTTATGTCGATGGAGCTGATGGCATCGCTGTCGGTGACTACATCACCACTGCTGCCGGGTCGGCCTACTTGGTGCAGACACTGCGGGTGAGTCGCACCAGGCCTGAGCGCAAGCACGTGGACTGCCTGCGCTGGCCGATTGCCGAAGTGCCTTCAGATGCTAGGTGCTACCAGTTGACCTGGTACAAACGATGAGGAGTGGGCCCATGGCCTGCACTGGATGCGCCGCCCGGCGCGAGTGGATCAATAAGTGGATGAGGGTAGCCCGTGAGCGAGCAAGCAATCTCTTTGCTGCAGCAGATACTGGAGCAGCAGCAACGGCTGACCGTCCTTCTGGAGACGATCGCCGGCCAGAACCTGGCGCTAATCGAAGCTCTGGCGGATGAAGGCGGTGCTGATCCTGGTGCGCCTCCAGAGACCTACCTGAGCGGCGCCCCATGCCGCTGAGGCCGCAGCGTCCATGCCGGGCCTCAGGCTGTCGTGCACTGCATCGCAATGCCTCGGGCTACTGCGATGCTCATGCCGACCAGGTCAAGAGCCTTGCACGGGAGAAGCCTCGCGAGAGCTCGACCTCAAGGGGATACGGGTACAAGTGGCAGCAGGCAAGGGCCGGATACCTGGCAAAGCATCCGCTGTGCATCAGGTGCCAGGCGCGCGGGCTTGTGGTGGCGGCCACCGATGTGGATCACGTCGTGCCGCACAAGGGCGACATGGCGCTGTTCTGGGATCGATCGAACTGGCAGGCCTTGTGTGGTCCGTGCCACTCGAAGAAGACGGCATCGGAGGATGGCGGGTTCGGCAATGCTCGACGCGAGATTTTATAGCGCTATAAAAATCTTATTTTTCTAAGAAATTTTTCATGACGAGGGCTGTAGGAATCCTCGGTGTTGGGGTGGCGCACCGGTTTGGTGCGTATTTCCAGTCGGATCGCGCGGAATCGGCCAGAAATGGTGAAAATGAGAATATTTCTCGTTAATGGGGAGGGGGAGGGTCAAAAGTTCAGGCCCTTCCGCTTCTAGACCGCGCCCCCAGTCATTTTTTTACACCCGCGAAATATAAAGTTTAGTGGAGGCGCCGATGCCAGGGGTTGCCGGGCGCTCTGGCCGTCGCCCAAAACCCACGGCCCAGAAGGAGCTGGCCGGCAATCCCGGCAAGCGCAAGCTGAATAAGGACGAGCCGGATTTCGCTCTGGTGACCAACGTCGATCCGCCTGAATGGCTATGCGAATACTCCACCAAGGTTTGGGAGATGCTGGTTCCTGAACTCCTGCGGGCAAAGGTGCTGGCGTTGACCGACATGCACAATGTCGAGGCGTTCTGCACTGCGTATGGCAACTGGCGAAGGGCACAGGAATCGGTCATCGCCCACGGCATTGTGGTGGCTGGTGCCACTGGCGGCCCAGTGAAAAACCCGGCGCTCACCGCCGCCAATGAAGCTATGCGGCAGATGGTCACCTTCGGTTCGATGCTGGGTCTGGACCCGGCCAGCCGGACGCGGATCATCGGCGGCAACAAGCAGAAATCCACCAACGAGTTTGCAGCCCTACTGAGTTCCTGATGACCCGAGCCAAGTACACCAATGTCGACAAGGCAATGGTGTGGGCAAGGTCTGTCCTCAAGGGCAAGTTTCCGGCATGTCGCTACATCCACCAGGCGATCGAGCGGCATTTCGAGGATGTGGCGGCCAGCCGATCAAAGAACTACCCGTACAAGTTCGACCCGGCCAAGGCTGAGAAAAAGCTGCGCCTGATACAGCTGCTGCCCCACACCAAGGGCGAATGGGCGTTCAAGCGGCAACTGATCACGCTTGAGCCTTGGCAGCTCTTCGGCCTGGCCTGCACATTCGGCTGGGTCCGGAAGAAGGGCGGGTACCGTCGCTTCCGCGAGAGCTACTGGGAGGTGCCGCGCAAGAACGGCAAATCGGTGATTGCCGCCGGCGTCGGCATCAGCATGTTCACCGCCGACAACGAGTTTGGCGCTGAGGTCTACTCTGGTGCGACCACCGAGAAGCAGGCGTGGGAGGTGTTCCGACCTGCAAGACTGATGGTCAGCAGGTCGCCCATGCTGATCGAGGCAGCTGGCATCGAGGTAAACGCCTCGAACTTGAACATTCCGTCGAACGGAAGCCGCTTCGAGCCGCTGATCGGCAACCCAGGTGATGGTGCGTCCCCATCCTGCGCGATCATTGACGAATACCACGAGCACGACAGCGCGGCCCAGTACGACACGATGCTCACCGGCATGGGCGCACGCCGGCAGCCGCTGATGTTCATCATCACCACCGCCGGCGCGAGCATCGAGGGGCCGTGCTACGACAAGCGCCGCCAGGTCATCGAGATGCTCAACGGCACCGTGCCGGACGACGAGCTATTCGGCTACATCTGGACGCTCGACGAGGGCGACGACTGGACCGACCCGAAGAACCTGGCCAAAGCCAACCCATGCATGGGTGTGTCGGTATTTCAGGAGTATCTGGAGAGCCAGTTGGCCAGGGCGATCCGCTCGGCGCGCTTCACCAACACGTTCAAGACCAAGCACCTGAACCTGTGGGTGAGTGCCAAATCCGGCTTCTTCAACATGGAAAGTTGGAAGGCCTGCGAGGACAAGACGCTCACGCTTGAGCAGTTCGAGGGGCAGGAGTGGATCGCGGGTTTCGACTTGGCGCGCAAGCTCGATATGAACTCCAGGGCCAGGCTCTTCTGGCGCGAGATCGACGGAAAGATCCACTACTACAGCGTGGCACCGGCGTTCTGGGTGCCCGAGGACACCGCGAACGACGTGGACAACAAGCGCATGTCCGAGCGCTTCCAGGCCTGGGTCAATACCGGCCACCTGACCGCCACACCTGGCGCCGAGGTGGACTACCGCGAAATCCTCGAGGACACCAAAGAAGCCAACAAGCTGGCACCGATCAGGGAGAGTCCGATCGACCCGCACGGCGCCACGGGCCTGAGTCATGACCTGGACGACGAGGGCTTCAACCCGATCACTATCACCCAGAACTACACCAACATGTCCGACGGCATGAAGGAGCTGGAGGCCGCAATCGAGGCGGGCAGGTTTCATCACGACGGCAATCCGATCATGACCTGGTGTATTGGCAACGTCATCGGCAAGAACCTGCCTGGCAATGATGATGTAGTGCGCCCCATCAAGCAGGGCGAAGACAACAAAATCGACGGCGCAGTGGCGCTCATTATGGCAACCGGCCGGGTTATGGCGCAGAACCTGGTGAGCAACAGCGTCGATAACTTTATGGCCGCTATCCGGAACCCAATCTACTGATGGACACTGCGACGATTCTTTATCTGGTCACCGCGCTGCTGGGCTTCGGTCTGATGGTGGCTGGTGTATTCATCCTGGCCGGCACTGGCTGGGCTCTCATCACCGCCGCGGTCAGCATGTTCTGTATCGCTGCCTTCGTTCGTCGGGGAATAGTCAGTGGCTAACACAATTCTTCGTGCGCTTGGAAACGCGGCTCGGCGGCCATCGGCCAGTATCGGCGAGTGGGTCGGTAAGAGCATCAGGCTGACCGATGGCGGTTTCTGGAGCGCTTTCACGGGCGTCCAATCGAGCAGCGGCAAGACGGTCACCGTCGACAAGGCCATGCGGCTTTCGGCAGTTTGGGCATGCGTTCGCATCATCTCTACCTCGGTCGCCGGTCTGCCTCTGAACATTTATCGCAGGCTGCCTGATGGCGGTCGCGAGAGTGCCAGGGATTTCCGGCTCTACGATGTCGTTCATACCAGTCCAAACGAGGACATGGCCGCCTTCCATTTCTGGCAGGCAGTCGTGGCGTCGATGCTTCTGTGGGGAAATGGATACGCCGAGATTCACCGGAGTGCCGGCCGGGTTGTTGCCTTGGATTTCCTGTTGCCATCTCGTATCGATTTGGAAACGGATGACGACGGGCACCTTACCTACTTTTATCGCCCCCCGAAGGGCGCAAGGCGACAGATCCTCAGGGAGAACATGCTGCACATTCCAGCTTTTACCCTGGATGGTCGGGTTGGTATGTCAGCAATCCGCTACGGCGCCGACGTGTTCGGCAGTGCGATGTCGGCTGATGACGCAGCCAACAGCACATTCAAGAATGGGATGATGCCCACTGTCGCATTCTCCCTTGATAGGACACTGACCCCGCCCCAGCGCGAAGACTTCCGAGCCTACGTACAGACCATTACCGGAGCGCTGAATGCTGGGAAGAGCCCAGTACTGGAGCAGGGTGTCAAGCCAGAGCAGTTGGGGATCAACCCAACTGACGCCCAGTTGCTTGAGTCCCGGGGACACAGCGTAGAGGAGATCTGTCGTTGGTTCGGTGTGCCTCCCTGGATGGTCATGAAGACCGATAAGGGCAGCAACTGGGGAACCGGTTTGGAGCAACAGCAGATCGCTTTCCTGACCTACTGCATCATGTCCTACACCGCACCGATCGAGCAGTGTGTCAACAAGTTCTGCCTGTCTGCTGTCGATCGAATCAACTACTACGCCGAGTTCTCCCTGGAGGCATTTCTCCGCGCAGATAGTGCTGGCCGCGCTGCTTACCTCAGCACCATGGGCCAGAACGGCTACATGACCCGCAACGAAGGTCGTCGGAAAGAGAATCTACCGAGCAAGCCAGGCGGCGATGTGCTGACTGTGCAATCCAACCTGGTGCCGTTGGATCAGCTCGGTAAACAAAACGATGGGCAGACTGCCCGCGAAGCCCTGAAAGCCTGGCTGCAAGATACAGACAGCAACCCTCGGGAGTAACCCATGAAACACAAGATCCAGTCTCGCGGCCTGCGCAGCGAGATGAGCCCGCGTGCGCTCGAAAAATGGAATCCCGCCATCCAGGCTGCGGTGGAAAACACCAGCGACACCATCACCGTATACGGTGTGATTGGTGAGGATTGGTACGGGGACGGTGTCACTCTCAAACGAATCGACGCTGCGTTGCGCTCGATTGGCGAGAAGGATGTGACCGTCTACATCAACTCGCCAGGCGGTGACATGTTCGAGGGAATCGCCATTTACAACCGACTGCGGGAGCACAGTCACAAGGTCACGACCAAGGTTCTTGGCATGGCCGCGAGCGCAGCCTCGGTGATCTATCTGGCCGGGTCGGAAAGGCAGGTGGCCAGTAGTGCTTTCCTGATGATTCACAACTGCTGGACGTTTCTCGCCGGCAACCGCCACTACCTGCGCGACGTCGCCGACGACATGGAGGAATTCGACGCAGCCATGGCCGACCTCTATGCCGAAACCTCTGGGCAGCCGGTCAAGGAAATGGCCGACCTGATGGACGATGAGACCTACATCCGCGGTAAGCGAGCCGTGGAATTGGGCCTGGCCACCGGCCTGCTTTCGGCTACCGAAATCACCGAGCGCGAAACCGAAGAGACCGGACAGGCCAATGCGCTAAAGGCCATGGATATGGCGCTGGCCAAGTCCGGCATGCCTCGATCCGAGCGCCGCGAATTGTTCGCCAATTTCAAGTCCGGCATGCCTCGCGCTGCCGGCGGGGGCACGCGTAACGCTGCCCCGACCGACAAGCAAAGCGCTGTCGCGCCAGACCTCACCGCCTCTCTGAGCGCGGCAACCAATCTACTCAACTCTCTGAAAGGACAATGACCATGGATTTCGAATCCCAAGTCGAGGAACTCAACGCCAGCCTGAAGGGCATTGGCGACCAGATCAAAACCCAGGCCGAGGCGGTCGACAAGCAAATCAAGGCCTCGGGCGAGATGAATGCGGAGACCCGTGCCAAGGTCGATGAGCTTCTGACCAAGCAGGGTGAAATCAGCGCGCGTCTCGGTGAGGCCGAGCAGAAGCTGGTCAATGCCAGTCGCGACCGTCGTGACCCAGAGCGCCAGAAGTCCGCAGGTGAAATCGTCACCGCGTCCAAGGAAATGGAAGGTGTTGACTCTGCCTTCCGTGGCTCCCGCCGTATTGCTGTAACCCGGGCAGCAATTACTTCCGTGCCCGGGTCCGCTGGCGACCTGGTCACTCCCGATCGGCTCTATGGCATTCAAGCAGCCCCTGAGCGTCGCTTGACCATTCGCGATCTGATCGCCCCTGGGCAAACTGGCAGCAACTCGGTCGAGTATGTGCAGGAGGAGGGCTTCACCAACAGCGCGCGGCCTGTTGCAGAAGGTACCGCAAAGCCGTATTCCGACCTCACCTTCAAGCTGGAGCAGGCACCAGTGAGGACTCTGGCGCACCTGTTCAAGGCCAGCCGCCAGATTCTCGATGATGCCCCCGCCCTGCGGAGCTTTATCGACGCTCGTGCTCAATACGGCCTGAAGCTGGCCGAAGAGGCTCAGTTGCTGTTTGGCAATGGTACCGGTGCGAACATCGGCGGCATCGTTCCTGTTGCACAGGTCTACGCGCCTCCGGGCAGCGTGACCGTGACCGGGGAGCAGCGGATCGACCGCCTTCGACTGGCTCTGTTGCAGGCGGAGCTCGCTGAGTTCCCAGCCGACGGCATCGTGCTCAACCCCATCGATTGGGCGTTGATCGAACTGCTCAAAGACTCCGAAGGCCGTTACCTGATTGGCCAGCCTCAAGGAAACACCCAGCCAACCCTGTGGCGCCGTCCTGTCGTATCTACCCAGGCTATGCCTCAGAACGACTTCCTCGTGGGTGCCTTCGGACTCGGTGCCCAGATCTTCGATCGCATGGATGTCGAAATCTTGATCTCCACCGAGAACGACAAGGACTTCGAAAACAACATGGTCACCGTCCGCGCTGAACAGCGGCTGGCACTGGCTGTATATCGCAGCGAGGCGTTCGTCACCGGGCCCCTGACACCAGCAACTCCGTAACCCATCCACAACGGGCACCTGTGATGGTGCCCATCTGGAGAAAATTATGGCGCGCAAGAAAACCACTCAAGCACCTACCGAGTCCGTCAGTGGGGCGGTAGCGAATGAGCCAGGCCCATCCCAGCCTCCGTCGATTGTCAGTGCGGTCACTGTGTCGGACCCAGCATCAGCTACGTCTACGACCGCCGGCGGGCAAGGCAGCAACTCAGGTAACAGCACTGCCGAGCCTGGATCGGCATCCGAATCGGATGCTGCAGCAGCCAGCACTATTCCGGTGCCTGGCTCTGGTGATAGTTCCGCCACCGATGGCCTGGGGCTGGCGGGCTCGCAAGTCCTGTTGGGCAATGAGTCGGCATCATCTGCTTCCGCTGAAGTGCCGGCACCAGAAAATCCGAATCCAGCAATCGTTAACATATACCCCATAAGGACCTACATGGATGAAGGTGAACTCCGGCGGCGGGGCGGTCCGGCTTATCCCGTTCCCCGTCGGCATGCCGATGTTCTGGTGCAAAGAAATCTGGCGTCTCTCATGCCAGCGAAGGAGTAATTCATGTCCGTGATCGACATCGCCATGGCCATGCATCACCTGCTGGCTGAGCCTGACGACCAGGTGCTGGTGCAGACGCAGCTTGATGCGGCGGAAGATGCGGCGATGATGTTCCTGAATCGCCGCTTCTATGTGGATCAGGTCGCGCTCGACGCGGCTCGTGCTGGTGTGCAGGGTGCGTTGCAGGCAGCCAAGAGCGCGAATGCCGCAGCGGTTGAGGCTGCCGAAGCGGAGCAGGACCACGCACTGCGCTGTCGCCTGCTCAACCATGCCCGCCAGACGCTGGCCGACGCCTATGATCAGGCCGACACAATCGCTTATGGCGTGGTGATAAATCCTTCGATCCAGGCGGCGTGCCTGCTCAAGCTGGGCCATCTGTTCGCCAACCGTGAGGAGGTGGTTACCGGGGTGACCGCTGTCGAGCTTCCTCTGGCGTCTCAGCACCTGCTGATGCCATATCGCATCCGGATGGGTGTTTGATGCTGGCCGGAAAGCTGCGGCACCGCATCGATATTCAGGAGCTGGTCCCTGTACGCGATCAGGGTACCGGGGAGTTCGGCGACCCCCAGTGGATAACGCGGTGGGAAAAATGCCCAGCAAGTGTCGAGCCGCTGTCGGCCCGAGACTTCATTGCCGCTCAGGCCGGCCAGGCAGAGGCAACGGGGCGCATGGTCATTCGGTACCGCGTCGGAGTACTGCCGACCATGAGGATCGTTTACCGGGGTGAGCTGTACAGCATTGTTGGGCCTCCTCTTGAAGACCCGAAATCTGGCTTGGAGTATCTGACGATCTTGGTGTCGAAGGGGGTGAAGGATGGCTGACGGCGTCCAGTTCAGCATCATCGGCCTGGATAGCCTGCTCGAGAAGCTTGAGACCATCACCTACGACATGAAACGCAAGGGTGGCCGATCTGCGCTTCGCCGGGCCGCGCAGGTGGTGGTGCAGAATGCCAAGGAACGTGCTGAGCGCATCGACGACAAGGAAACCGGGCGATCGATTGCTGACAACATCGTGCTCCGTTGGAACGGCCGCCTGTTCAAGCAGACTGGCAATCTAGGGTTTCGAATCGGGGTACTACACGGCGCTGTGTTGAGGGATGGTGGAGACCTCAGGCCAAACTCTCCGACGCCTCACTGGCGACTGATTGAGTTCGGTACCGAGCACATTTCGGCAGTTCCGTTCATGCGACCTGCGCTGGCCGATAGCATCAGCCAAGCCACCAACACTTTCGTCACCGAGTACGAGAGAGCAATTGACCGCGCCATCAGGCGAGCTGTAAGGAGGGCGACCACTCAATGAATGCACCAATCTTTGAGGTTTGTGTTCAGGACCCAGGTGTCACCGCGTTGCTTGGTTCGGGGGCGGACCTGCGTTTGTACTCATTCGGAGAGGCACCGGAAGGTGTCGCCAAGCCCTATGCGGTCTGGCAACTGGTGAATGGCCAGCCAGAGAACTTCCTCTCCGGGCGACCAGATGCTGATGGTTTCAGTCTGCAGGTGGACGTGTACGGCAGCACCGGCCCATCGGTCCGTGCGGTGCGCGACGCCATTCGCGATGCAATCGAATTGCAGGCCTACGTTACTCGATGGGGCGGTGAGAGCCGCGATACCACCACCAAAAACTACAGAACCAACTTCGACGTGGACTGGATAGTCCGCCGTTGAACACGCCAAGCCCGCCTAGTGCGGGTTTTTCTTTGCCCGACAGGAGATCACCATGTCGATTTTGACCCAAGGTACCCAGGTCTATGCCCTGGTGCCGCCCCTCACCGGTACCGGCCCATCGACTGTGATGGAGGTTGAGTGCGCGACTGCATTCAACCCGGCTGGCTCGCCAAAAGAGCAGATCGAGGACACCTGCCTCAGCTCGAACGAACGCACCTACAAGCCGGGTTTGCGCACCCCTGGCCAGGCGTCCTTGACCATCAACGCGGACCCTAACAGTGCCAGTCACATTCGCCTTCACCAGTTGTCCGAGACCGATGGTGATACGACCATCAAGTGGGCTGTTGGCTGGTCGGATGGCAAAGCGGTACCTACCGTTTCTGTATCTGGCTCCCTGGACCAGATCACCATTACCAATGCAGGCAGCGGATACACCTCTGCTCCGACTGTCACCCTCACCGGTGGCGGTGGTAGCGGAGCCACCGCTGTGGCCGTTCTCGACGGCGATGAGGTATCGGCGATCAACATCACAAGTGCGGGGAGCGGATACACCAGCGCGCCGACCGTGAGCTTCACCGGCGGCGCCGGTTCTGGTGTAGCTGCCAGTGCCACGATCAACGCCGAGGAGGATTTTGTTCTTCCTCCCACGCGTACCTGGTTTGTCTTTGAGGGCTATGTCGCGGACTTTCCGTTCGACTTCGCCGCTAACGCTGTGGTCAGCACCGCGGTATCCATCCAACGGTCTGGCGGCAGCGCTTGGGTCAAGAAGTCTGCATAAGGGAAGCCTATGAACCTGCAGGAATTGGAAGACGCCGGCGGACTGGTCGGCGCTGAGAAGGTCAAGAAGGAAATCGTCTGGGAGCACGACGACCCCTCCACCGGGAAGAAGGTCACCGACAAGTTCAGCATTTTCGTAATGCCGCAGTCGTTCGGCATGATCGAGCGGTTGTTCTCCGATGGTGAAAGCGAACAGAGCCGCAATGCTCGCTACATCTCCGCCTGCGTGACGCTCGGAAAGAAAGGCGAGGAGTCCATTCCCTACGAGAAGGCTTACCGCCTTTCCCCAGGGCTGGGCTGGGCGATCCTGGCCGCATGTCATGAAGTGAACAGCACCGGGGCTGACCGCGCAAAAAACTGACTGCCGCCGACGAGTTCTGGCACGAACTGGTGCTGAACGGAATCGGCGGCCGATCGGTGGCTGAAGCAAAGCGCCGCCTGACCTACGTGGAAGTTATGGGTTGGGTGGCCTATCGCAACAAGCACGGCTCACTCAGCGTTGGCTCTCGCGTTGAGCAAATGGGGGCGGTTGTTGCCCTACAAGTAAACCGGCTGGCGGGCGGCAAGGCCGACCTTCTCGATTTTATGCCCAGCCATGCACCTGCCCCTGTTGATTTGGAGCAGGCCATGGAGCAGTGGGCGTGACCCTTTGATGGAAATCTGACATGGCAACTCGTTCGCTTGGGAGCCTGACCCTTGACCTTATCGCCCGCATCGGTGGGTTTGAGCAGGGAATGGATAGGGCCGCCCGTGTCTCCGGTAGGCGCATGCGGGATATCCAGCAAAGCGCCGAGGCGGTTGGCCGGCGGGTGGGCGTGGCCCTGGGGGCTGTTGCTGCTGCTGCAACCGGCGCCGGCGCGGCAGCTCTGGTGATGCTTAAAAGCACTGCCGCCGCGACTACGGAGTCAGACCGCTGGGCGAAATCCCTTGGCATGAGCACCACCACGCTCCAGCAGTGGCAGTACGCTGCCGAGCGAGCTGGTCTAAGCGCTGACAACATGGCTGATATTTTCAAGGATATCAGCGACAAAATCGGTGACGCCCTGGTCACAGGTGGCGGCGAGGCCGTAGACGCAATCGACAAGCTTGGCCTGTCGTTGGATTCGCTGGCCAGTATGACCCCGGACAAGCAGCTCCTGGCCATTTCCGAAGGATTGAAGAAGGTCGGATCGCAGTCGGAGAAAATCAACATCCTCGAGAGCTTGGGTAATGATCTTTCGAGAATGTTGCCGCTGCTGGACAACGGCGCAGAGGGCCTGCGCAAGTATATGCAGCAAGCCAAGGACTTCGGTGTTGCGCTGGATCCTGCTCAGATCGCCAGCCTGGTCAAAGCCAACGAGTTGATCGAGGACCTGCAGGCTCAAGTTCAAGGCTTGCGCAATGAGTTTGTGTCGGGGCTTGCGAACGTTGATTTGAGCCCGCTCCAGCATTCCCTGGACGGAATTCGCGACATCGTTAAGGACCCAGGCTTTCAGCAGGGAATCACAGATCTTGCGGCAATGGTCGTTAAGCTGACTGGCGCCGCGGCGCTTGGCCTGGCTCAGCTACCTGCTGATCTCAAGAAAATGAGCAGCGACCTGCAGTACGTCCTCAGCGTGTTTTCCTCGGACCAAAAGGGTCGGCATCTGGCCGGGGTTGAGGACGAAGAAACAACCAACCGCGCCCTGGACAGCTACAACAAAACCCAGGGCAGCTGGAACAAGTTCGCAGTAAACCCGACGATGTTCGTGGGGGAGATGTTCGGGCAGGATCTGGCTGCCGCGAAAAAGGCATCGGACGAGCGCCTTGAAAGCTACAAGGCCTATACCGAACTGCGCGGGTGGGGCGACGACAAGATCGCTGAGGGCGACAAGAAGCTGGTCGAAGGCGGGAAGCAACTCGCGGAACAGGAAGGGAAGGTTGCCGCTGCCCGCAAGGGCTCGAATGGCGTGATCGACAAGCTTCTCGACTCCTATGACAAGCTGGCGAAGCTCGAGAAGGACAGGGCATCACTGACTGCTGCGATGGCCAAGGACCCGGAAAACGCCGAGCGGTACCGGCGCGCGATCGCCGATATCGACAAGCAGGTCGCCCAGCTCAATGGAACCACCAAGAGCGCAACGGACGCACAGAACAAGCTCAAGCAGCAGCTCAAGGAAGCAGCGGCGACATATAAGGAACTGAAACAGTCTTTTGACCCGGTTAGTTTCGCTGCTGATGAATTCAAGAAGCGCGGCACGCAACTCGACCTGCTGCTGAAGAACGGCAAGATCACTCAGGACGAGTACAACAAGGGCATCGCTGAGATGGCCAGGCAGTTCAACATTGCCGTGGCCACCACCGATCCCCTCGTCTTGCGCATGAAGGAGATCGCTACATACCAGGAAGCCCTGGACGTTCAGTTGAACAACCTGAAGCTGTCCGGCCAGCGTGCCGCTGATGCAGTCGGAATGGGCAGTAGCCGCGCTGCATTGCAGGAGCAGTTGAACGGCGTCGACGACAGTTATGCCGAGGACCGGAAGGCCCTGGCCGCGCAGTTCGCTGACGACCAGTCCGCTGATGCCCTGGACAAGTACAACGCCAAGCTCGATGCGCTAAAGAAAAATCATCAGCAGATGACCGATCAGGTTCAGGCCAACTATGGGGCGATGAAAGAAGCCCAGGGAGACTGGACGAACGGTGCCCGCGGTGCTTGGGAGGACTACCTCGACAGCGCCCAGGACGTTGCCGGCCAGACTCGTTCCCTTTTCAGTAACGCCTTCAGTTCGATGGAGGATGCGATTGTCCAGTTCGCAACGACCGGCAAGCTGTCCTTTTCCGACTTCGCGAAGTCGATCTTGGCAGACATGGCGCGTATTGCTGCGCGGCAGGCGGCCTCCTCAGCGCTGAGTTCTCTGTTCGGTATGGCGTCATCTGCGCTTGGTGCCTACTTCGGCGGTGGTGCTGGAAATGGTCTGGCGGCCGGTTCCGCGGGTGCCACCTCTTCGAGCCTGGGAGCTTCTGCTGCGGGTTACTCATCGACTTACTTTCCACAAGCCAAGGGCGGCGCCTGGGCTGATGGAGTTCAGCTTTTCGCAAACGGGGGCGCCTTCACCAATAGCATCGTCAGCAGGCCAACAGCGTTTGGAATGGGCAATGGAACGCTCGGAATTATGGGCGAAGCAGGGGCGGAGGCAATCCTTCCTCTGGCGCGAACGGCGGACGGAAAGCTCGGTGTTCGCGCTATCGGCGGTGGCAACTCATCAGGCAGCGGGGCCGGTGGTGGAATGCTCGTTCAGATCAATGCCCCTGTCAGCATATCGATTGTTGATCGAGGCGACGAAGGCATGCAACTTGACCCGGCAGCCCTGCAGAAGAACATACAGACCCAGATCAAGGCCGGTATCGAGAAGGGCATTGCCGACTCTTGGAAGCCGGGCGGCCAGAGCTACATGCAATCCAAAGGACGAACATAAATGGCAATCGAGACTTTCACCTGGTGCCCCAAGATTGAGCCTCTAGGTACCGTAGAGTTCAAGGTCAAGAGCGCGAAGTTCGGTGATGGTTACGAGCAGGTGGCCAAGGATGGCATCAACAACAAACGCCAGAATTGGCCGCTGACGTTTGTCGGCGCCGAGGCGAAGATCAAGGAAATCGCCGATTTTCTCGATCGCCACGCCGGCGCCACGCCCTTCTACTGGACGGCGCCTCTCGGCGATCAGGCGCTATACCGCTGCAAGACCTACCAGCCATCACCACTCGGGGCTGGCATTTACTCGTTGACTGCGACCTTTGAACAGGCATTTCACCCATGATCCAGCCAATCAACATCGGTTCGGCGCCGAACGACGGCACGGGCCAGGACCTGCGGTCGGGCGGCCAGGTCATCAACGACAACTTCGCCGAGCTCGATACCCGCACCACGGCCGCCCAGGCGAAGGCTGACCAGGGCGTTTCCGATGCGGCTACCGCAAAGTCGGCAGCAGATGCGGCGCGGGCGAAAGCAGATGCGGCGGTGCCAGGTGCTGCCCTGGGCGTATCTGTTGCGCAGTTGATCAACGGCACTGTGCCTGCCGGCCAGTTGCCGAGTTTCGTCGATGACGTACTCGAATTCCCGACGCTCGCCAACTTCCCGGCGAGTGGCGAAACCGGGAAGATCTACATCGCGATCAACGGCGGCGACAGTCCGACCAACCCTACGCGTCAGTACCGCTGGAGCGGCACTGCGTATGTGTTGATCCCGGCATCGCCAGGGTCCACTGACCAGGTGCCGGAAGGCACGACCAATCTGTACTTCACCGCTGCTCGGGTCCGCTCGACGCTGTTGGCCGGCCTGGGCGCTGCTGTAAACGCCGCGATCCTAGCAAGCGACACGATCCTCCAGGCCCTCGCAAAGCTCCAGGGCCAACTCAATGCAAAGCTCGGCGCGGGTGATACCGCGGTCGACTCGGCGAAGCTGAACGGCCAGGCGGCGTCGTTCTACACGGCCCTGATGACAGGGGCTACAGCGTCTGCAGAGGGCGCAAAAGGCTTGGTGCCTGCACCACCGGCTGGCGCGGTTCGCGTGTTGAGTAGCTTAGGCACATGGATCGCGCAGGCAACGGGCAGTACCTGGGGGGCAATTGCAGGCACGCTTTCGGCGCAGACTGACCTTCAGGCCGCTCTGGACGCGAAGATCGGCGGTAGCTACAGACAGATCAGCAACGCCTGGGTCTACTTCAACGGAACCGGAACGCCGGTGATCTACAACTCGCACAACGTTTCGGCCGTGACGAAGATATCCACGGGCATCTATGACATCACCTTCACCTCGGCAATGAACAACGCAAACTACCTCACTGTCGGTGGTGCCTCGGATGACTCTGCAGCGGCTGCCATAGTCTGTGAAACCGGTTTGAACGCAGCAAACAAAACGACTGCCAAGGTTCGAGTGTCTGTGTTGAACACAAGCTCCTCCGGCAGAGATGTCAGTAGGGTCGGGGTCGCGATTTATGGGGGGCTGTGATGAAAGTAATCCTTGATAAAGACGGCTATGCGGCGGTACCTACGGGCGAGGTCGAAATCTACGAATTGGCAGAAATAATGGGCGGGACGGTAATTGATATTGCCGACTATGTTCCGCCGATGCCGACGATCGATGAACTTAGGGCGATTGAGTCGGCCTGGCAGGAAACTGAACTCAAGTTCATTGAAAACCAGCTGCTTGCCATTGAGGAAGAGGCTCAAGACGCATTGCCCGGCACCCGCAAAGACTGGCTGCAGTACCGAACGAAGGTTCGTCTGTGGCACGAGTCGCCTGACTTCCCTGGGCAGGAAAAACGCCCTGTCAGACCTACCTAACCCTCTCTCACAAGAACACCAGTATGCCAATCACAGCAGATATCCAGACCCTGGAGCCTGGCGCGTGGGTGGAGCTTTTCGAGCTCGACGCCACGATGCTGGGCGCCGAGCTTTACCGTTTCCACGGGTACCCACAGCAGACCTCGATCTTCTGGCAGGGCAACGAGTATTCGCCCTGGCCTATTCAGGCTGAAGGCTTCGAGATGACAGGGCAAGGCACCCAGCCGACCCCGACCCTTTCCGTGGGCAACGTCGGCGGTTTTATCACTGCCTTAGTGCTGTACTTCGATGACCTGGTGGGTGCGAAGTTGACCAGGCACCGGACGCTTGGCAAGTACCTCGACGGCCAGCCCGAGGCCGACCCAGAGGAAGAGCTGCCGCCGGACATCTGGTACGTCGAGCGCAAGTCAGGCGAGAACAACGAGGTCGTGTCGTTCGAGCTGTCGACGGCCCTGGATTTCCAGGGTGTGCAGCTCCCGCGCCGGCAGATCGTCGCGAACGTCTGCTGGTGGCTGAGCTGTGGCGGGTACCGCGGGCCCTATTGTGGCTACAACGGCCCGCCGGTGGCCGACGAGAACGACATCATCGTCACGGATGCCGCGAAGGATAAATGCGGCGGCAAGCTGACTAGCTGCAAGCTGCGCCACGGCGCGAACAACCCGCTCCCCTACGGCAGCTTCCCTGCCGCCGGCCTGATCAGGACCTGACCCATATGAACAAATCGACCCGCGCCGCGATCGAGCGGCATGCTATCGCAGAGTACCCGCGGGAATGCTGCGGGCTCGTGATCAGGGAAGGTCGGAAGGAGGCCTATGTCGAGTGCCGCAACACCGCCTCGACGCCCAGCGAGCACTTCCGCCTGGCACCGGAGGACTACGCCGCCGCTGAGGATCGCGGCCAGGTGCTGGCGGTGGTGCACAGTCACCCCGACTACCCGGCAACGCCCAGCGAAGCCGACCGGGTATCGTGCGAGGCCTCCGGCTTGCCTTGGCATATCGTCGAGGTGCGGAAGGGCGACGACGAGCAGATTCGGGCCGGCGAGCTGGTGAGCTTTTCCCCTGAGGGCTACGAGGCCCCGCTGATCGGCCGCAAATTTGCCCACGGCGTGCACGACTGCCTGAGCATCATCCTCGACTTCTACCGGCGTGAAATGGGCGTCGACCTAGGCAACTACCAGCGCGAGGACGGCTGGTGGGATAGGGGCGGCAACCTGTACCTGGAGAACCTGCCGGCGGCCGGGCTCGAAAAGGTTTCGACACTGCAGCACGGCGACATCGTGCTGATGCAGATCCGGTCCCCAGTGCCGAATCACGCCGGGGTGTACCTGGCTGAGGGCGTGCTGAAGACCGAGCCGCATCACCACCCAGCGCCTGGCTCGATCCTGCACCACTTGTATGGGCGGAACAGCAAGCGCGACCCGTACGGCGGCTATTGGCAGGAGGTCACGGTCAGCTACTGGCGGTACACCAGGCCCTGACGTGGTATGGTCTGCCGATTTCACAAGGAGCGTTTTCTATGAGGTTCTCAATCTTGGCGCTGGCATCTGCATTGCTGCTGGCTGGATGTGTTGGGCCTGGGGATCTGGCAAAGAATGACCCGACCATCAAGTCAGTAACTCACAAAGATCCGAAGCAGTATGCTTTGTGCGTGTTCCCGCGGTGGCAAGATACGCGGACTGATTCTTCCATGGCAGAAACGGAAAGCGGGTACCGGCTCTGGATTGCAAGCAACAACATGGCAGATGAACTGCTTGAGGTTCGCAAGACAGCAAGCGGAAGCTCGGTAACGCTTTACCAGCGCATGGCCTGGTCAAAGCTTATGGGGCGAAGCGCAATAGAGGCTGCAGTTAAGTCCTGCCTCTGATTTCCATTTTTCATAACCGCCTACGGGCGGTTTTTTATTGCCTGGAGGAAACATGAGTGAGAGTGCAGAAAAGATGCAGACGGTACTGCTGTCTGGGTCGCTTGCAAGGATGTTTGGTCGCCGGCACCGGATGACTACGGCCGGCGGGTTTCGGGACATCATGGGGTACTTTCGTCAGTTCCCAGGGTTCGAGCGGCACATGGCCGAAAGTTCCAGCAAAGGCATGCGGTACGCGATTTTCAATGGGAAGGAGAACGTCGGCGAGGACGACCTTGCGAAGCCTACAGGGCACGATGTTATTCGTATCGTTCCGGTCATAGCAGGGTCAAAGCGTGCGGGTCTTTTTCAGACGCTAGTTGGTGTGGTTTTGATCGCTATGTCATTCGTTCCAGGATTCCAGGCTTTGGCTCCAGTTGGATTTGCACTTGCGGCCGGCGGCGTTATGCAAATGCTCAGCCCGCAGGCCAAGGGCCTGGGCACGCAGGACAGCCCCAACAACCGACCCAGCTACAGCTTCAACGGCGCTGTGAATACGAGTGTTCAGGGCAATCCGGTACCGCTGCTCTATGGCCGCATGATCGTCGGCAGTGCGGTGGTCAGCGCCGGCATCTACGCCGAGAACCAGATGTAACCCACTCTCCAGACCAGGCCCGCCGAGCGCGGGCTTTTTTTCGCCCGAAGGAAAGTCATGAACGATCACATCATCACCGGCAGCAAGAGCGGTGAGTCGAAGCCGCGCCCGGCAGTTGAGGCGCCCGACAGCCTGCAGAGTACTGCTTATGCCCGAATCCTCGATCTGGTGAGCGAGGGCGAGATTCTCGGCCTGGCCAACGGCATGCAGTCTGTCTTCCTCGATGAGACGCCGCTGACCAATGCCGACGGAACGCTCAACTTCAGCGGTGTCACCCTTGACGCGCGCTACGGCAGCCAGGACCAGGACCACATCGCTGGCTTCCCTGCAGTGGAAAGCGAGATCGGCGTGAGTGTCGAACTGCGCTACGGACAGCCCTGGACCCGCGCTGTAACGAACCTGCAGTTGTCCGCAGTGCGCGTCCGGCTGTCGGTGCCGCGCCTAGCGCAGACCAGCTCCAGCAACGGCGATACCAACGGCTATTCGGTTTCGTACCGTATCGAGGTGTCGACGGACAATGGCCCGTTTGTGACCGTGTTGGGCGCGGCGTTCAGCGGCAAGACCACCACAAAATACGAGCGGTCGCACCGGATCGACCTTCCAGAGGCAAGCAGTGGCTGGCAGGTACGAGTCACCAGGCTGACGCCGAACAGCACCAGTGGGCTCATCGCCGACACCACGAACATCGACGCGATCACCGAGATCATCGACGCGAAGCTGAGGTACCCGGGGTCGGCCCTGGTCGGCCTGCAGTTCGATGCCTCGCAGTTCCAGTCGATCCCGACGCGATCCTTTGACTTGCGCGGTCGGATCATCCGGGTGCCCAGCAACTACGACCCGCAAGGCCGGATATACCCTGGCGTGTGGGACGGCTCGTTCAAGACCGCCTGGACCGACAACCCGGCCTGGATCTTCTACGACCTGCTGCTGCATTACCGGTACGGCCTGGGCCACCTGCTGAACGCTGCCCAGGTGGACAAATGGGAGCTTTACCGGATCGGCCAATACTGCGACCAACCGGTACCGGACGGGAAGGGCGGCACCGAGCCGCGGTTCACCTGCAACCTGTTCTTGCAGACTCGGGCGAATGCACTGGATGTGTTACAGGACCTGGCCACCACCTTCCGCGGCATGAGCTATTGGGCCGCCGGATCGGTCATGGCCGTTGCTGACATCCCAGAGGATCCGGCATACACGTACTCCAACGCGAACGTGATCGATGGGAAGTTCGGGTACACCGGGTCTGCGAAGAAGACGCGCTACACCGTTGCGCTGGTGAGCTGGAACGACCCAGCAGACTTCTACCGGCAGAAGGTCGAGTATGTCGACGACCAGGCCGGCATCGCGCGGTACGGCATCCAGCAGACCGAGATGACCGCCACCGGCTGCACCTCCCAGGCCCAGGCCCAGCGCATCGGCAAATGGGCGCTGCTGACCAACCGCCTGGAGACCGAGAGCGTAAGCTTTTCGGTGGGCCTGGATGGCGCAATGGCCCGCCCAGGGCAAATCATTCGGATCGCAGACAACGACCGCGCAGGCCGCAGGATTGGCGGTAGGCTTCGCTCTTCAACGCTCGACACGTTGATTCTCGACGCAGATGTGAAGGCATTCCCGGGCGACACGATCACCCTGATCATGCCCACCGGGAAGGCTGTGTCGCGGGCGATCAAGTCGGTCGGTTATCCACTGACCTGGGATCAGAATGGAATCAAATGGGATAACGGCACGATCACGCTCGACACCACGGGCTTTCCCTCCGATGTGCAGCAGATTGTGCTGGCCCAGGATCTGGACGACCTGCCGCCGACGCACTCGATGTGGGCAATCGATTCGCCCACGCTTGCCACCCAGCTTTTCCGCGTCATGTCTGTTGCCGAAGACTTTTCCGACTCCGAGATCAAGTTCACGATCACCGGCGTGAAGCACAACGCGAGCAAGTTCGACGCGATCGACAACGGCACCCGGATCGAGACGCCGCCGGTGACCGTGATCCCGCCGAGCGTGCAGCGTCCTCCGGCCAACGTGGCCGTCAGCAATGACCACTTCGTCGACCAGGGCAGTGCGGTCAGCGTGATGACGATCACCTGGGAGAAGCCAGAGGCCGCGATCGCATACGAGGTCTATTGGCGCAAGAACGACGGTGACTGGATTTTCGCGGGGCGCACCGGCACCACGTCCATCGATGTGAGCGGCATCTACGCCGGCAGGTACGTGGCGAAGGTGCGGGCAATCAACTCGCTGGATATCGGCTCAGTGTTCGCGACGTCGGCCGAGACCGTGCTGAACGGCAAGACAACGCCGCCGCCGGTACCGTCGTCATTCACAGCCGAGTCGATAGTTTTCGGCATAAAGTTGAAATGGGGTATCCCGGCAGGGCTAAGCACTGCCGATTTGCAGCGCACGGAGATCTGGTACGGCCAGGCCAACAACATCAGCGAGGCGATCAAATTTGGCGACTATGCGTACCCGCAGACCGATCTGACGATCATGGGCCTGGCCGCCGGCGTCCGGTTTTTCTTCTGGGCTCGCCTGGTGGACCGGATCGGAAACGTCGGTGCCTTCTACGGACCTGTCACCGGGCAGTCGTCGGCAGACGCGGGGCCTATCCTGGACTACCTGAATGACCAGATCACTGAAACCCAGCTCAGCCAGCACCTGCTGGAAAAGATCGACTCCGGGGGCGGCGCCCAGGTCGAGATCGAAGCACTGAAGACCGAGTTGGCCGCGATGTACAGCATCAAGACCCAGCTCACTGTCGACGGAAAGCCATACCTGGCCGCCATCGGGGTGGGGGTTGAGAACGACGAAGGGATCATCACCAGCCAGGTGCTGATCGCCGCAAGCCGCTTCGCGATCATCGACCCGAACACGACTGATGTTTTTTACCCGTTCGTTATCCAAGGAAACGAGGCTTACATCAAGTCGGCATTTATTGAAAATGGGTCTATCACAAATGCCAAGGTAGGCGACCTTAGTTCCACTGATTATGTTTCCCAGCTGACAGGATGGAGACTTGGCAAGGATGGTACGTTTGAAAATAACGGGGCCAATAGCAACGGTAGGATGGTTATGACAAGCACGTCACTCAAGATGTATCACGCGAATGGAAATATCGCTATTGACTTGAGTTTGTAATATGACTGGTCTTGTTGTGAAAAAATCTGACGGTCAGGTCATGATTGATATGACTATAAGCATAAGTCAGACGACTGGATTTGTTGATACCGGTTCGGCTAATGGAAGCATCCAGATTCCTTCTCTGCCACAAGGGAAAAGGGCATTTTATATAGTTGTTCCGCTGGTGGATACTGCAAGGGAGAAAGGGAAATCTCCCGGTGTCACTATCTCTGGAACAACCCTGAGCTGGGTATACTCATATACGACTAATGGCTGGGGTTTCTTTTCGGCTAATTGCAGGATTTATTATGGGTACTTCTGATGACATCGCCTAAGCTCATTGTTTATAAAGAGAATGGGGAGATTCTCTTTGATACAAGGATGATATCCTATGGCCTTGTGAAAAGTGGGAACATGCAGTATCTACAGACTTGGAGTCGCAGGCAGTTCAAAGGTGGAAACATTGACCCTAGCTGGGGCGGCAATTGGACCGAGTCGGTACTAACCAGTCCCGGTCCTCAGGCGGACGTTGTGTATGGTTTTACTATTGCCAACGCACTCTCCCCGATAGTTTTCATTTCCGGTCGCGCTGCGAGAATTGGGTCAACAAGGAACGCTGATGGGAGCATAACTTTTTACTACTCTGGGGCACCGGGTCCTATTCCGTATTACTGCTTTGACCTTATGGGGGACAATATCCCAGGCGGGCCATATATCAAAACGTGGCTTGACGATGGGACTATAACATTCAACTCCTTGCAGCCACCGCTTAACGTGATTGGCACCGTAGATGCTCCTGCGCCTGTCGGGGGGCTGGAGGGTGGCACGACAACACCATACGCCGGGGGATACAAGTACTATGTGTCAACTCCAGCATCTATGTACTTTCAAGTCGATATCGCCTTGTCTTCCGGGATTAACTACGCGACTTACTTGCCATGGTCTCGAGGCGGGGGGAATATTTTGGGGACTGAGGCCGCTTCTGCCGGGCTAGGTCACAGCACTATCGAAGGTGCGTTCGGCAGGCCTGGCGGTGTTAGTTTCGTTTTTTGTCCTTCAGCAGGAGGGCAGCAAAGTTCAAATAGAGCCGTTGCTTCTACAATTTGGCTTAACACTGCATCATCGCCTAGGCCTAGCGCTCTGTTGATCAATACTGCAGGACTTCCTTTTCCATACAACTAATAAGTGTTTGCGCGTAATATGCGCAGGGGGCACATATGCCTATTACTCAGCAGCAACTGCTGCGCATTCTCCCCAACGCCGGCCCCGCAGCCGGCGTTTTCGTTTCTGTGCTGGCCACCGCGATGCAGCGGTATGCGATCGTCGGCCTGCTGCGCGAGGCTGCATTCATCGCCCAGGTCGGACATGAGTCGTCGCAACTGCGCCAGGTGCTGGAGAGCCTGAGCTACCGCGCCGACCGTATCGTTGCCCTGGGCAACGCGTCGAAGCCCGGAACCCGTTGGCGCAGTCTTGTGCCCCGTGCTGCGGAACTAGCGGGCAACTCCATCCGGCTCGGCAATGCGCTGTACGGCGGCCGCCTGGGCAATGGCCCGGAGGCCTCCGGCGACGGCTACAAGTTCCGCGGGCGTGGGCTGATCCAGATCACCGGCCGCGCGAACTACGCGGCGTGCAGCCAGGCGCTGTTCGGCGATGACCGCCTGGTGAAACAGCCGGAGCTGCTCGAGCAGCCGCAGTATGCCGCGCTCTCGGCTGCCTGGTTCTGGGCGACCAGCGGGTTGAACACGCTGGCGGACGCCGGCGACTTCAAGGGCATCACCGGGCGGATCAACGGCGGGCAGACCGGAGCCGCAGACCGCCAAGCGCTGTACGACGCTGCGCTGGCGGTGCTGGCATGAACGAAATCAAAACCATTGGGCGCGTCTTGGGGCAGGCTGCCGACGGCTCGTTGATGTTCTTCTGCAACGGCTGCAACGAGCCGCATCGTCTTCAGGTTGGCGCCGGGCCAGAACCCCGCTGGGGCTACAACGACAACCCTGATGCGCCGACGTTCACCCCGTCGATTCTGGCGAAGGGGGTGCAGCGCCTGACTGATGAGGAGCATTCGACCCTCATGGCTGGCGGTCATGTCGAGCCCCGCCCATTCGTTTGCCATTCGTTCGTGACCGATGGCCGCATCCACTACCTGGGCGATAGCACCCACCACCTGGCCGGCCAAACGGTCGATCTGCCCGATTGGGAGGAGTCATGGAATCAGTGGTGATGCGAATGATCGGCGCCGGCCTGCTGATCGTGCTGGGCATGGCCATGGGCTCCTGGGCGACCACCAGCCATTTCCGTCCACTGCTCGACGCCGAGCAGGATCAGGTGGCCACCTGCAAGTCTGCCCGTGACAACCTCACCGGCCTGGCGGCGGAGCAGGGCAAGGCCCTGGGCGAGCTGACCCTGGCGGCGAACGCGCGCCAGGCCAGGGCAGAGGAAGCGGTGAAGGAGGCCCAGGCCAGCGCCCAGGGCGACTACGCCGCGGCGAATCGCTTGCAGCAGGAGCGAACCGGCGGCGACCAGTGCGCAGCTGCCACCTCTATCATCGACAAGGAGCTTGGGCTATGAGCCTGCAGATGCTACGAAAATCGGCAGGACCTCGAGAAAAATGCAGGACCTGGCGAAAAGTGCAGGTGCTGCAGGTGCTGCTGGTCGGCCTGCTGCTGGCTGGCTGCGCGGGCAACACAAAGCCTCAGGTTCAGTACGTGCGTGTCGAGGTTCCAGTGCAGGTGCCTTGTCGCACGCCTGACGTGGCAGTTCCGCCTTGGGCCGCTGCCGGCCTGCGTAAGGACGACAGCCTGGAAGTGAAGGTGAGGGCGCTGCTGGCGGAGCGTCGGCAGCGAGTAGGCTATGAGAAGGAGCTTGTCGCGGCGACCGGCGCCTGTCGGTAGACGCGCTGTTGCGGAGGGTTTGTCTCCGCAATTATGCTGTCACAATACTGGCGCCAATAAATTCACGAGGTCTAATGTGTCATACAGAATGCCATTCTTTGCGTTCGGCTTGTTTTGCGCGCTCCTCGGCGGAGGATATTCGCTAAGTACCCTTAAACAAATAAATGACTTTGAGGAATCAGCCATGGCCTGCACGAGAGAGGCAATCGTTACTGGGAGTTCGTCATGCGACAAGGAACTGATCGCAAAAGAGAAGGCGCTTCAGGCGAAGTCGAGAGTGGCGCTGCCGGAGAGCTGATTTACCCAGTAACAGGAACAATGAGCCCTGCGCCCTGATTCCGCACGTTACCCACTTCAACGCTTACTCGGTACCACTCGAACGCCTCGGCTGGCTCGCCCAAATGGACGGCTATCTGCTCGGCTTGCACTCCGGCAGTGCCGTCGCTCAGCCATTCGAGCGCCAGGCCCGGCGACAGAACGATAGGTCGCCGATCATGGACGTCGACCAGGCCTCCCTGGGCATCGGCAGTGATGATCACGAACCCGTCGTGTTCACCGCCGGCGAACTGGCCGATCGAGGCGCAGAGGGAAGGGCGCCCGTCCCGCCGCCGGATGTAGTAGGGCTGCTTTTTCGGGCCGCCTTCGTCCACCCACTCATACCAGCCGTCGAGCGGTGTTATCGCTCTGTGCGGCCAGATTGCGCGGAAGAACGCACCGTGGGCGACTTTCTCGACCCGGGCATTGATCGGCGCCGCTCGATCGGTTGCCCAGTGCGGCCGCCATCCCCATCTCACCAGGTCCGCCCGCGGTCCTGCGTCATCCACACGCAGCACCGCCACCTGGGTGCTGGGTGCCACGTTGTACCTTTCCAGCGCCTGCTCGCCGACGTTGTTCTGCCAGGCCCCAGGCATGCTCAAGACTTCGACGAATTCGTGGATTCCTCGATACTGGCTCAATCTCCCGCACATGCGCCGCCCTCCAGTCATTACAGGAGAGCATAGTCCGCCAGGCGGTACTTTCGTTCGTTGTAGGCTTGGTGGCTAAATGCTGTATTAATATCCAGTATTGGTGAGCCATGTACTTCCTCCTCGTCCGCCGCCGGGAGCGCGGTGTTGCTATCCCCAGCGATCAGCTCAGCAAGATCAAGCCGCTGCGCGCAGACGTTCACCTCCAATACAGTCACAGCCAAGCGCTTGGCCGCCCTTGCATTGAAGCCTGGGTCTTCAATCCCGGCCCGGGCGAGGACATCATCCCGAGGCTGCATGACGCCTGCGTCAACGGCATGGCTCAGCGCGGGATGAACATTACTGGTTTCGAAGAGGTGGATGGTGTCATGTATGCCCAGTCATGGTGGTGTCGTGCAGAGTAATCCAGGGCCAGGCCCTGGACAGATACCTCAAGAATGGTTGGCGGAGCTCTATGATCGCTTTGAGCTTGCTGCGGATCCGGATGGGCGGGCGGAGGTGTTGGTGGAGATGGCTATGGCGGCGCACCGCCGCGCGGAGGTAGGGGATGGGGAGTTGAGCGAAATGCTTGAACTCGCGGAGGCGGCCAGGTTGTGGGGGCTGGCTGAAGCTGAGGAATAGGTGCTTGGCACCACAAATTGCTGTAGCTGTCAGCTATCATCGCCCAAGGATGTGCCGTAGGCGGATTGGTTCATGGAGCTGCTCGAGCAAAAGTTGACAGGCCTGTGGCTCAACGACTTGTCAGAATAAAAGGCGACGGCTCAGAAGGACCGACCGCCCTGGCAGAGTGCCAAGCTTATTGCCTAGAGATTCAGAGTAAGCGGAATTTTGTCAAAAAAAAGCCCCATTTAAGGGGCTTTCTTCATCGCTTCTGTTCGGCGCGTAGGTTTGGGAGAGGCTTTCCTTGGCGTTGGCATTCGGCCCGCAGTCGTTCGTCGGTCCGGATGTATTCGGCGAGCATAGATGTCAGCTCTGCATTCGATTTTGAGCGTTTTATACGGCTCACGTCGAGGTTGCTCATCGCCACGGTGGTCATAGCTATTCCCTTTCAGAAAGTCAGGACACAGTCCCGATTTTGGTAGTACGCAGCTCTCATGTAACTGAGGTTATGCCGGTAGAGAGCGCCATCATGCGTTAGGAATTCCTTCTCATCTGAGTACCCTAGCGCCTGAATAAGTTCATCAAAAAGTGTGTCAAATACCTGCTCCCCTACTGCTAAGTGCTCCCGGAGCGGGTGTGTTTCTTCCAAATCATCACGAAAGACATAGTGATCAGACGATTCCAGGCTTAGCTGCCGAGGGCGGTGGTACATTAGCACTGCCGGTTCAGCAGGGTGAAGCGCCTTTACATTGTCCTGATGTCTGATCGCAAACCAGACCCATATGAACGCCGCAGCGCTCATGATATGTCGGTCCATCAGAATCTCTACTGTAGCTTTCGTGTTTATAACTGCAAGGATCAGTGCAAAAGCCGACGGCACATGACCACCATTGTTGTGGCGGAGGATGATCCTGATCGTCTCTGCATCATCAGAACCATTCAGCGCATCAATGATAGGCGCGACGGTATCTGGTGAAATTTCCTTTTCAATTTCGAAATCCATACGACCCTTAGCTGGCGAATCCGTTCGCTCAGTCCTGAGCGAAAAAGTCGGCGGATTCTATAGGCTACTTTACCTGTAGGAAAGCAGTTTCTAAGGCTTTTTGCCATCAAGAATTGTATCGGCAGAGAATTCAATAACTTAAGTTCGGTATTGATTTTCTAGGCGGGCTGCCCTTATCGAGGCTGGTGTTTCAACGGGGGGGCATGAATTTCCCGGGATGGGAACGGTTTGCCGCCTGTCTGCACACATCGTCGGCTCATACCAATTTTTGTACCAATGCACGCGTATGCAGGGTGAAAACCGGGTATCCCTGAGTAGGGGGAGCCCCGGTTTTGCTGGGTTTCGTTACCTTGCCTTACCCATTCAGAATCGCGGTGTAATTCTGTTCCAGGGACATGAAGCTACCTGTGGGGAGTCTACGCAAAGGGCAAGGATACGGCGGCTCGCAGCCGCCTGCAAATTCGATGACGGTCCGGTTACTCGTCGCGACCTTCCATCATCGTCCGCTTGAGCATCACGTACACCGCGCCAGTGCCGCCGTGGCGGGCCTGGCAGGAGGTGAAACCGAGAACCTGGGCATGCTGGCGCAGCCAGGTATTGACGTGGCTCTTGATCATCGGGCGCTTGCCATCCAGGCGCACGGCCTTGCCGTGGGTGACGCGCACGCAGCGGATTTCGAACTTCGTCGCTTCGGCGAGGAACGCCCAGAGGGTTTCCCGGGCCTTTTCCACCGTCATGCCGTGAAGGTCGAGGCTGCCTTCGAATGGAATCTGGCCGGCCTTGAGCTTGCGCATCTGGCTTTCCTGCACACCGTCGCGGGACCAGTGCAGGTCGTCTTCGGGGCCGACGTCGATGACGAACTGGTCGGACAGGCCGTCCACCGTGGTGGTCTCGCTGCGCACGGTTGCCGCCAGGCGCAGCTTGGCCAGTTGGGCTCGGTCGGACTTGGGCTTGCCGGTATCGGCACGATCGTGCTTGATCGGCTTTACACCGCGGATTTCGCTTTGGAACAGGGAAAAATCGTCGTCTTGCATGTCAGTCTCCGCAGGAACCGCCAGTTTACCCAAGTGACGGGCTTCAAGTCACAGGCGATTCCTGGAAGAACAGCGTTCAGTCGTGCTTTTTCATCAGGTGCGGGGCCATGTTCAGCGACTGGCCTCGGCGCATCCGACGGCGGCAGCGCCGCCACAGCCAGACGCCGACATACAGCACCAGCAGGCCGACGACCAGGATGGTCGCCGAGCCTCCTGGGCTGGCATTCAACTCGCCCATGGCCGGGGCATGCCCGAGCAGGCTGGCGGTACCGGCCATCGCCAGCAATACACCGAACGTCGCCAGCAGTGCCGCGAAACCGGCACCCAGACGCGAACGCCAGTTGCTCTGGCCCTTGGGGCGCAGCCGGCGAGCGTCGAATCCATCATCGGATATCTTCATTATTCCGATTTTCCTCTTTGATTATCGGCCGTTCGACCGAGAGAAGGTCGGCTTGTTCCGGACACGCAGGGGAAATCGGAGTATGAGCGGGGCGCTAGCGGATGGGCGGTCGTCAGGAACGCCCGATCCTGCTGGGCTCAGGTCAGGTCCCGGGTCAGTGCCAGGGTGGCGAAATTATCAGCCATGATCGCCATTTCGGTGCGCTGGACCTGGGCGGCGCTGATGATTTCGCCCTTGTGGGGAAGGTCGCGGGTGGCGCAGGCATCTTCGACCAGGGTGCAACGGAAACCCAGGTTCTTCGCGGCGCGCACGGTGGTGCTGACGCTGGAGTGGCTCATGAAACCGCAGACGATCAGGTCCAGTGGACCGATGTCCTGCAGCTGTTTTTCCAGGCCGGTGCCATGGAAGGCGCTGGGCAGCAGCTTGCCGATCAGCGTTTCGTCGCCCTGGGGCTCCAGGCCGGGAATGAACTCGCCGCGTTCGCCCTGCGGGTCGAACAGGCCGCCAACGGTGCCCAGGTGGCGGATATGCACGATCGGCCGGCCGGCCGCGCGCGCCGCAGCGAGCAGTTGCTTGATGTTGTCGACGGCTTCTTCCATGCCGGACAACGCGAGCGGGCCGCTGAGATATTCTTTCTGGGCGTCGATGATCAACAGGGTGGCGTGGCTCAGATTGGCTGCCGCATAACCTCGGCCACTGAGTTGAAACATCGTCTTTGGAACGGACATTCGGGGGGCTCCTGTGCGTGGGGCTTTTGCCCATTGTCCTCCGGCTGAGCGTTTATGTGAATCGCTACCGACGCAGGCACCGTGTTTATTGGCCTGTAGCCGTGTCAAGAGGGCGGCGCCGATGGTCGGAAAAGTGCGGGGTGATGTCTTTTTGCCTTGTTTCCACCCGAGGTTCGTTTGGCTGTTAGAATCGCCAGTCGTTTTTTCAGGAGTCTACCCGTGATCACTTCCCGCCTGCGCACCCTGCGCGACCATATTCGTTGGGCTGTCAGCCGTTTTCACGGTGCGGAACTGTTTTTCGGTCATGGCACCGACAACGCTTGGGACGAGGCTCGCCAACTGGTGCTGGGCGCCTTGCACCTGCCTTGGGAAATCGCCGACAGCTACCTCGACTGCCGCCTGGAAGACGAAGAACTGACCCGCCTGCAGCACCTGCTCAAGCGCCGGATCGAGGACCGGGTGCCGACCGCCTACCTGCTGGGTGAGGCGTGGTTCTGTGGGTTGCCGTTCATCGTTGACGAGCGGGTGCTGATCCCGCGCTCGCCGATCGGCGAACTGATCGAAAGTCGCTTCGCGCCCTGGCTGGGAGCTGAGCCGGCGCGCATCCTCGACCTGTGCACCGGTTCGGGTTGCATCGGGATCGCCTGCGCCTATGAGTTCGAAGAGGCGGAAGTCGTCCTGGCGGACCTGTCCTTCGACGCGCTGGAAGTGGCGAACCGCAATATCGAGCGCCACGGCGTCGACGAGCGTGTGTTTACCGTCCAGGGTGACGGTTTCGACGGCTTGCCGGGGCAGCGCTTCGACCTGATCGTGTCCAACCCGCCGTATGTCGATGCCGAAGACTTCGCCGACATGCCGCCGGAGTATCAGCACGAACCGGAACTGGGCCTGGCCTGTGGCGACGATGGCTTGAACCTGGTGCGGCGAATGCTGGCCGAGGCGGCGGATCACCTGACCGAGAAGGGCCTGCTGATCGTCGAGGTGGGTAACAGCCAGGTGCACGTCGAGGCGTTGTATCCGGAAGTGGACTTTGCCTGGTTGGACTTCGAGCGCGGCGGGCATGGGGTATTCATGCTGACAGCGCAGCAGTGCCGTGAGCATCAGGCGTTGTTCGCTTCGAAGATCTGATCCTGGCTGTGGGAGCCGGTTCGACCGGCTCCCATGAGGCTATCGGTGGGTGGCGATCCAGATCAGCAAGCCGGCCTGGAACACCGCGAAGGCCACCAGGCAGGTGATGGTGAAGCGCAGCCCGCTGTCCTCGCGCTTGAACTTGCTTACCCGTTCTTCCTGCTGGCGCAGCTTCACTTCCTTTTCCTGCAGGTTCTGTTCGGCCTGCTGGAGCATTTGCGAGGCTTCGAGAATCTCCACGAATTGCACTTTCTCGGTGTTCCACTGGGACAGCATCTCGCCGACTTGCATGTCCTTGTAGCTGCCCTTGAGGTGCTGGGGATCGGCATAGACCACATCGAAACCCTGGACCCGCAGGAAATGGTCGCGGCGCAGGCGGGTGTCTTCGTTCAGGGCGTCCTTGTTCTGCAGGGCGCCGCCGTCGATGCGATAGTGTGACCACTTCTTCTGCGCCCAGATCGCGGCCTGGGCCACCAGGAAACGCCCGATTCCACGGTTCCACGGCTCCACCTGCAAGCCGCCTTCAGGCCCGAAGTGCACGCGCTTGGTGGTGTGGTCGACCCAGACGTCGAGATGGTTCTGTTCCTTGCGCACCTTCTGCGCCGGCAACTGGATGTTCATGCGCAGCAGGCTGCGCTCCTTGCTGTTGCGCTCGGCGTAGCCGAACTGGACAAAGCGCAACGGTCGCCCGCCGGTGTTGCGGTCGGTGGCCAACGGGGCCAGGCGCAGCATCTTGAAGTGCTCGGCTTGCACATCGGCCCACGGCAGTTCCACCGGCGCGGGTTCGACGGCTTCGGCGGTGCTTTCGGGTGACGCTTGAGTTTCTGTCATTCGGCGAGATCCTGTCCGTGTCCAGCTTGCCGGTAACAATCGCGATACCGGCAATGCCCTTATCGGCCGTTTCGGCCAGGACTGGAGGGAAAAATCATCTCAATGGCGAGCAAGTCCGTCGATAAAGCCTGTAATCGGCTGTTCCAGGCCGGCGGCGAGCGGCAGCTGCGGGTTGTTGTAGGAGGCCATCTGGTGCTCGATGTCGTCAGGCACGATACGCATGATGTGGTTCATGCCGTCGATGATCGCCAGTTGCGCATCCGGCTTGGCCGCTTTCAGCGCCTTGGCGTCGTCGACGCCGACCTGGATATCGTTGCGCCCCTGGACGATCAGGGCCGGCACCTGCAGGTGACTGAAGGCCGCCGCCGGATCCTGGCGGAACAGGCTGATCAGGTAAGGTTGGACGCTGGCGCGGAAGATCGGCTGCAGCGGTTCCGGGATGTTGGCGTCCGTCCGTCCGGCCTTGAGGCTGTCGAGCAGTTCGTTGCTGCGCAGCATCAGGGCCGGCGGCAGGCGCTTGGCCAGTTGCTGGCGCAATACCTGGTCGACCGGGCGACCGCTGCCCGAGACGGAAATGACTCCGGCGGTATCCAGTTTCGGCGCAGCGAGCGTGGCGATCAGCGCACCTTCACTATGGCCGAGCAGGATCAGCGGCCCCAGGCGTGGGTCGGCCTTGAGCTTTTCTCCCCAGGCCACGGCATCGGCGACGTAGGCTTCGACACTCAGGTTACGCTCGTTGGGCGTCGCTGCGAGGCTGGCGGCCACGCCGCGCTTGTCATAACGCACGCTGGCAATGTCGTGCCGAGCCAACATCCAGGCCAGGCGCTTGAGGCTGTCATTGCGCCCGCCGTCCGGGTTGTTGCCGTCGCGGTCGGTGGGGCCGGAACCGGCAACGATCAGGACCACCGGCACCGGCTTGTCGGACTTGGGCAGCAGCAGCGAACCGAACAACCGGCCGTTACCGGTATCGAGTTCGATCGGTCGTTGCAGCACCACGCCGGCCTGGGCAAGGCCGCTGAACAGGGTCAGGGTCAGGAGCAAAAGTCGCAGCATCATCACGCCATCATGGATAAGGTGCCGGTTGGACTCGCAACCGTCGATAAGGTTCGAGGATGAAGTCGTTGGACAGCCTGCGTATACTGGGCCGCTCGGTTATCTAGATCTGATTCGCGGAGCGTCCTGCATGTCCGGCAATACCTACGGCAAGCTGTTCACTGTCACCACCGCCGGCGAAAGCCATGGCCCGGCGTTGGTCGCCATTGTCGATGGCTGCCCGCCAGGCCTGGAGTTGTCGCTCGACGATCTGCAGCGCGACCTCGACCGGCGCAAGCCCGGCACCAGCCGGCACACTACCCAGCGCCAGGAACCGGACGAGGTGGAGATCCTTTCCGGCGTGTTCGAAGGCCGCACCACCGGCTGTGCCATCGGCCTGCTGATCCGCAACACCGACCAGAAGTCCAAGGACTACTCGGCGATCAAGGACCTGTTCCGCCCGGCCCACGCGGACTACACCTACCACCACAAGTACGGTGAGCGCGACTACCGTGGTGGCGGGCGCAGTTCGGCCCGGGAAACCGCCATGCGCGTGGCCGCCGGCGCCATCGCCAAGAAATTCCTCGCCAGCCAGGGCATTGTCATCCGCGGCTACATGAGCCAGTTGGGCCCGATCGAGATTCCGTTCAAGACCTGGGAGTCGGTCGAGCAGAATGCTTTCTTCAGCCCCGATCCGGACAAGGTGCCGGAGCTGGAAGCCTATATGGACCAGTTGCGTCGGGACCAGGACTCGGTGGGCGCGAAGATCACCGTGGTTGCCGAAGGCGTGATGCCTGGCCTGGGCGAGCCGATCTTCGACCGCCTGGATGCCGAACTGGCCCATGCGCTGATGAGCATCAACGCGGTCAAGGGCGTGGAGATCGGCGCCGGTTTCGCCTGTGTGGCCCAGCGGGGCACCGAGCACCGCGATGAACTGACGCCCGAAGGCTTCCTCAGCAACAATGCCGGCGGCATTCTCGGCGGCATCTCTTCCGGCCAGCCGATCGTCGCGCACCTGGCGCTGAAGCCGACCTCGAGCATCACCACCCCGGGCCGTTCCATCGATATTCATGGCAACCCGGTGGATGTGATCACCAAGGGGCGCCACGATCCGTGCGTCGGTATCCGGGCAACGCCGATCGCCGAAGCGATGATGGCGATCGTGCTGATGGACCACCTGCTGCGCCATCGCGCGCAGAATGCGGATGTGCGTGTCAGCACGCCGGTGCTGGGCCAGCTGTAATGTCGGGAGCGCCGCTCCCCTACTGGCGGCTTTCCGGCTTCTACCTGTTTTATTTCGCCCTGCTCGGCGCCACGGCGCCGTACCTGGCGCTGTACTTCCATCACCTGGGGTTCGCTCCGGCGCGGATAGGCGAACTGGTAGCGATTCCGATGCTGATGCGCTGCGTGGCGCCGAACATCTGGGGCTGGCTGGGTGACTACACCGGTCGGCGCCTGTTGATCGTCCGCTGCGGCGCTGCCTGCACGCTGCTGGCGTTCTCGCTGATCTTCCTCGACAAGAGCTATGCCTGGCTGGCGCTGGTCATGGCTTTGCACGCGTTTTTCTGGCATGCCGTGCTGCCGCAATTCGAGGTCATCACCCTGGCGCACCTGCAAGGCCAGCCGGGGCGCTACAGCCAGATCCGCTTGTGGGGTTCGATCGGCTTCATCCTCGCGGTGGTGCTGATCGGGCGCCTGTTCGAATGGCTGAGCCTGGATATCTATCCGATGACGGTCGTGGTGATCATGGCCGGCATCGCCCTGAGTACCGCCTGGGTGCCCAATGCCCAGCCAGCGGCCCAGGGCAGCCGGTTGGCGGGCGAGGGCTTTTTCAAGCAATTGCGCTGTCCCGGCGTGCTGGCGTTCTACGGTTGTGTCGCGCTGATGCAACTGAGCCACGGTCCCTACTACACCTTCCTGACCCTGCATCTGGAGAACCTCGGCTACAGCCGTGGTTTGATCGGCCTGCTCTGGGCCCTGGGAGTGGTGGCCGAAGTGCTGATGTTCCTGGGCATGAGCCGGATCCTGGCGCGGTTTTCCGTGCGCCGGGTGCTGATGGCAAGCTTTCTCCTGGCGGCCTTGCGCTGGCTGCTGCTCGGTTCCCTTGCCGAGCACCTGTGGTTGTTGCTGCTTGCCCAGTTGCTGCACGCGGCGACGTTCGGCAGTTTTCACGCATCGGCCATTCATTTTGTCCAGCGCAGCTTCGGTTCGCGTCAGCAGGGGCAGGGCCAGGCCCTCTATGCCGCGCTATCCGGGACGGGCGGGGCGTTGGGCGCGTTGTACGCCGGTTACAGCTGGAATGCCCTGGGGCCCACCCTGACTTTCAGTATCGCCAGCCTGGCGGCCCTGGCCGCCGCGATTATCATTGCCACACGCATGCGAGAGGAACGGCCCTGAGCCCGCCCCGAGGAAAGAGAAGCCCATGAGCAGTCTGTCCGTTTACCCTGTTGCCAGCCCTGACCTTCCGAACAAGGTCCTGACCCATGTCGACGATATCGCCGCGACCCTGGCAGAGCAGGGCGTTCGTTTCGAACGTTTACCCGTGGCGGCACCTGTCCGACCCGGGACTGGTGAGGAGCAGGTGCTCGAGGCCTGTCGTGCACAACTCGATCTGCTGATGAGTGAACACGGTAGCGTTGCGGTCGAGGTCATCAGCCTCGACAACCATCATCCGCAGAAGGCAGAGCGCTGTGCGCAACTGTTTTGCGAGCAGCGTCAGGACGCGAACGAAATACGTTTCTTCCTTGGCGGGCGGGGCCTTCTCAACCTGCATCTTGGTGATTATGTTTATGCGGTGTTGTGTGAACGCAACGATTTGATCTCGATACCGGCCGGCACCGCCTGCTGGTTCGACCTGGGCGAAGAGCCGCGCTGCGTGGCCATTCGCCTGTTCGACAAGGCCGAGGGGCGGGTGGTTGCGCTTGGCGAGGGGCACCTGGCTGGACGTTTCCCCCGTCTTGACGACTGAAGACAGGGTGTGTCGACATTAAACAAGTAGCGGACGGCTTGAGTAATTAAAACTTGAGTCGGAAGCGCATGTTTTAAATTGTAGGATTTTGCCTAATGAAATGTCGGCCATCCCTGTTTATTTTTGTAGTTGGTTGTTAATTCCCGCTTCTGTGTAACTCTCTCTTTTTGACGATTGTTCGGACAGTAATTGTCCGAACTGTCGAAAGTCACAGGGAGAAACTGACATGAGCATGCCCAAGATACCGCTGGCCGATCCCGCACAGACGGCCCGGCATCGACCGGCGGATATCAAGGATTCCCGGGAGCCGCTTAAACAGGATGTTGTCCAGGTGGTGATTCTGCCGGCCTTGAAGAAAGATCGTGGCAGCCGTCTCGCCAAGACCCAGACATTGAGCGAGAAGGAGTTGGAAGTGCTCAAGTGGGCCAGGGCGGGCAAGACTGTCTGGGAAATCAGTGTGATCCGCAACGTGTCCTAAGCTACGGTCAAATTCCATCTGCGCAACATCTACCACAAGCTGGGTGTGAGCAACCGTGCCCACGCTGTCGGCGAAGCCGTCAATCGCGGGCTGGTCTAGGCAAGGCCTCGGGTAGCAGTTTCTCTCGCAGCAGTGTCTATCAATGATACGACGGCAGGGCAAAACGGTTCTGGCTCTGCAGCAGGGCAATCGATGGCAGTTCGCTGGGCTGGCCGGCGAGGTCACGGCGGATTGCGCTGATCACCCAGGTCAATTGCTCGGCGGTGTGCAACTGGGCATAGGAGATCGAGCGTTTGACCTGCTTGCCGTCGCTGTCACGCAGGGTCAGCAGGACGCCACCGTCAGGACGTGGCTGGGTGGTGACTTCGTAGTTGGAGAATACAGAAGAGAATTTTTCCTGGATCAGGTCCATGTCGGTCGACTCCGTCAGCGCGTGAATGGCTAGGTATGGAGTGAGGGTTGCAGTGACTGTGCCAGTATTTGTCTTTTAAAAAATTGTATATAAATCAGTTAGTTAATGATTTTATGATTTTTGGGTGTCGTGCAAAATGCAAGATATGCTGTCGTGCATCCTGCATTTTGCCTATTGATTGCGAGGCGGGTCCAAGGCGCGATCCGGATGGTCACAAGGATACAAAACTTTGCAAAACCTTCATGTACAGCCTCGGCGGGGTTGCCGTATTTTCGAGATCAAGCGGACCCCAGGCGGCGGTTCGAGCCCCAGCGCCGTGACAAGGACGATGTACGAGGTCGCCGGCCCGGACGACACTCGGTCGATAATAATAAAAGACAGGATGTGACCCATGAACGTTCAAACCGATGACGTGATCACCTGGGGCATGATGCTCCGCAAACTCCCTACCGTTGCCAAGGCGCTGCCGCGTGTGATTCGTGGCCTCAAGCTGTCCAAGGTGAAGACTCCCGACCAGCCGTGCGGGCTGGCCTGGAGCTTCGAACAGGCCGTGGTGCGCAATCCTTCGGGGCCGGCGCTGCTGTATGGCAATCGCTCCCTGAGCTACCTGCAGGCCAACCAGTGGGCCAACCGGATTGCCCATTACCTGGCCAGCCAGGGCATCGGCAAGGGTGACGTGGTGGGCGTCATGATCGAAAACCGCATCGAGTTGCTGGTGACGATCCTGGCGCTGGCGAAGATCGGCGGAGTCTGTGCGATGCTCAACACCTCCCAGACCCAGGGTGCCCTGGTCCATAGCATCACCCTGGTCTCGCCCGTGGCGATGGTGGTCGGCGCGGAACTGCTGGAGGCCTACTCGGCAGTGCGTGAGCAGGTGCAGGTCGATCCGGCGCGGCACTATTTCATCGCCGACCAGGAGACCGATGTCGATCCGGGCGAGGCGCCTGCGGGCTGGATCAATCTGATGGGCGAGAGCGTCGGCCAGGACCAGGCCAATCCGGCCAGCAGCCAGCAGATCTTCGCCGATGATCCGTGCTTCTATATCTACACCTCCGGCACCACCGGCCTGCCCAAGGCCGGGATATTCCGCCATGGCCGATGGATGAAGACCTACGCCAGCTTTGGCCTGATCGCCCTCGACATGAGTCCGCAGGACGTCCTCTATTGCACCTTGCCGCTGTACCACGCGACGGGCTTGTGCGTGTGCTGGGGATCGGCCATCGCCGGGGCCTCGGGCTTTGCCTTCCGGCGCAAATTCAGCGCCAGCCAGTTCTGGGAAGAGGCGCGACGTTTCAATGCCACCACCTTCGGCTATGTTGGCGAGTTGTGCCGCTATCTGCTGGACCAGCCGCCCAGCCCTGCGGACAAGCACAACAAAGTGACGAAGATGATCGGTAACGGTTTGCGCCCGAGCGTCTGGCGGGAGTTCAAGCAGCGCTTCGAGATCGATCACATCAGCGAGTTCTATGCGGCCAGTGATGGCAACATCGGTTTCACCAACGCGCTCAATTTCAACAACACCATCGGTTTTTCCCTGATGTCTTGGGCCTTGGTGGAGTACGCTCCGGATTGCGGTACGCCACTACGCGATGCCGACGGTTTCATGCGCAAGGTGCCCAAGGGCGGCCAGGGGCTGCTGCTGGCGCGGATCGACGACAAGGCCCCGCTGGATGGCTACACCGAATCGGCCAAGACCCAGAAGGTCGTGCTGTGCGATGTGTTCGAAAAGGGTGACCGCTATTTCAATACCGGCGACCTGCTGCGCGATATCGGCTTCGGGCACGCGCAGTTTGTCGACCGTCTGGGCGACTCCTATCGCTGGAAGGGTGAGAACGTGTCCACCACGGAAGTGGAAAATATCCTGCTGCAACACCCCCACATTGCCGAAGTGGTGTCCTACGGAGTGGAAATCAGCAACACCAACGGCCGGGCCGGCATGGCGGCGATCACTCCGGCCGAATCGCTGGCGACCCTGGACTTTGCCGAACTGTTGAGCTTCGCCCGCCAGCAAATGCCGACGTACGCGATCCCGCTGTTCCTGCGGGTGAAGCTGAAGATGGAAACCACCGGCACCTTCAAGTACCAGAAGGGCCGGTTGCGCGACGAGGCCTTCGATCCCGGGAAATCCGGTGACGATCCCATCTATGCCTGGCTGCCGGGTTCCGACACCTATGTGCAGGTAACGGGGCAGATGCACGAGGAAATTCATGCCGGCAAGTTCCGTTATTGATTCTGGCTATGGAAGCGCTTGAAAAATAAGGCATGACAGGGAAACTCCAGCCCGGGAAACTGGCTCAATAGATGACCAGTTTCTTGTTCAGCCACAGGGAGTCCGAAATGTCCGATCAAGCCCGACAAATGACCGAAGAAGAAGCCGCCGAGTTTGCCGAGCAGGTATTCGACGTGGCCCGCAAGGGCGATGCGGCGATGCTGGCGGCCTTGCTGGGCAGTGGCCTGCCGGCCAACCTGCGCAACCACAAGGGCGATACCCTGCTGATGCTTGCCAGCTACCATGGCCATGCCGATGCGGTGCGGGTGCTGCTCGAACACAAGGCCGATCCGGAGATCCGCAATGCCAATGGCCAGAGCCCGATTGCCGGTGCGGCCTTCAAGGGCGATCTGCCGATGGTCCAGCTTCTGGTCGAGGGTGGCGCGCAGGTCGAGGGTGCTTCGGCGGACGGGCGCACGGCCCTGATGATGGCGGCGATGTTCAATCGCACCACCATCGTCGAGTACCTGCTCAACCAGGGCGCCGACCCGGATGCCACCGATGCCAATGGTGTGACGGCGCTGGCCGCAGCCCGGACCATGGGCGCGACCGAGACTGCCGCTCAACTGGAGCGGCTCAACGCTTGACGCTGCCGGGGCCTTGCAGGTCGAGCACCTGCAAGGCCCCGGTATTTGCGCTATCCTTCGCGCCCCCGAACAACCCCAGGTCGCAGGCTAGCCATGAAAACCGCCCTCATCGAACTCATCACTAAAATCAGCTCCGGCTGCATGGGCGAGGCCGAGATCCTGCAAATCGCCGACGAGGCAGCCCAGGCCTATGCGGACGAGGCTGGTTTCCTGGCAGCCAACCCGGATATCAACTACGACGACAGTTTCCCGATCCCGCTGGGTGAATGGGTGGTGGTGGGCAGCCTGCCGGAGACGGTGCTGTTCCAGGCGGATACCTACATGGATCTGTTCGCGCAGATCGTCGAGTCCTTCGGCAAGGACGTGCCGTTCAATATCAAGCCCAAGCAACTGGCCAAGGTCGAGGCCTTGACGGCGTTGAACCGGATCCAGATCCAGCTCTCCAGCATGAACCCCGAGCAAGGTGGCTATGTCCTGATGAACTTCAGCCAGTTGCTGGATGACGAACTGCAGGCGGTGCTGGTCTACGGCAATGACCTGCCACGGGTCCTGGAGCTGTGCGAGCAGGTGGGTATTGCCGCCGCGCCCTCCCTGGAAGCTCTGCGGATTGCCCTGCACGTCTGAAGCCGGCGAAAAAGGGAACCCTGCTCATTGCCGACTATCCTAGAGAGGGCAGATCCTCATTCGGGAGTAGCATTATGGGTTCAACCTTCAACGGCCTTGTTGGCCTGATTATCCTGGCCCTGGATATCTGGGCCATTCTCAATGTCCTGAAAAGCGGCGCCGAAACCGGGATGAAAATTCTCTGGGTTTTGTTGATTGCCCTGCTGCCGGTGCTGGGGTTGATCATCTGGGCCATCGCCGGGCCACGCGGTAACGTGCGGATCTAGCCGCATCCCGACAAGACGGCCAGGCGTCCCCTGTCGAAGCGGCGAATTGCGCTTCGGCAGGTTGTTCCTTTTATGTGTCAAAACATACACCCAACGAAATTTTCACATTCCGTCTAAGACAATTCCGTCGCTTAACTCAGCCCTCTCACGCCGCAAATCGTTGCCTTGCAACGGTTTTTGTCTTGTCGAGGGCGGATTTCAACGGTTAATGACGATCATGGGTGGTAAACAGCCGATGATCGTGCAACATTTGCCGGCTTCGCGTCCCCCTCGCGATACATAGAGGGCGGGGCGCCGCTGACCCGACTTTTCAACTTGAATCCAACGAGCCCGCAATCGACATGGCAAACCCGGACGCCCTGAGCAAGCAGCGCCCCTCAACGCGCCTGCCGCAACCGACCGTTAAGTCTCACCTGGCCTATACGCTGTTGTGCGCATTGATCATGATGGTGATGTTCACCCTGCTACGGGTGGCGTTGCTGGTCTATAACCGCGAGATGATTCTCGACACCCCGGCCTCGACTTTCCTCGAGGCGTTCGGCAATGGCCTGCGTTTCGACATCCGTATCGTCGTCTACCTTTGCATTCCGTTGACGCTGGCCTTCCTCAGCGCCCGGGCCATGGCTGCGCGCGGCCTGTTCCGCTTCTGGCTGACCGTGACTTCAAGCCTGGCACTGTTCTTCGGCCTGATGGAAATGGACTTCTACCGGGAGTTCCACCAGCGCCTCAACGGCCTGGTGTTCCAGTACGTGAAGGAAGACCCTAAAACCGTCATGAGCATGCTCTGGTACGGTTTCCCGGTGGTTCGCTACCTGTTGGCCTGGGCCGTGGGTACCGTGGTGCTGAGCCTGCTGTTCCGCGGCGCCGACCGTATCACCCGTCCGAGTGCCGGGTTCAGTGCCCGCGCCGGGGGGCGTACCGTTGCGCCGTGGTACGCCCGCACCGCGCTGTTCGTGGTGCTGCTGCTGGTCTGTGTGGTCGCCGCCCGTGGCACCCTGCGCCAGGGGCCGCCGTTGCGCTGGGGCGACGCCTACACCACCGAGTCGAATTTCGCCAACCAGCTTGGCCTCAATGGTTCGCTGACATTGATCTCGGCAGCCCACAGTCGTTTGTCCGATGATCGCGACAATATCTGGAAGGCCACCCTGGATCAGCCTCTGGCCCAGCAGACCGTTCGGGACATGCTGCTGACCGGTAATGACAAACTGGTCGACAGCGATATCGCCGCTATCCGCCGTGACACCCTGCCACCGGCGCAGAACACCCTGCCGATCAAGAACGTGGTGGTAATCCTGATGGAGAGCTTCGCCGGTCACTCGGTCGGTGCCCTCGGTCGTCCCGGCAACATCACCCCGTACTTCGACAAGCTGTCGAAGGAAGGCCTGCTGTTCGAGCGTTTCTTCTCCAACGGTACCCACACCCACCAGGGCATGTTCGCCACCATGGCATGCTTCCCGAACCTGCCCGGTTTCGAGTACCTGATGCAGACGCCGGAAGGCAGCCACAAGCTGTCCGGCCTGCCGCAACTGCTCAGTGCCCGCAAGTATGACGATGTGTATGTCTACAACGGCGACTTCGCCTGGGACAACCAGTCGGGCTTCTTCGGCAGCCAGGGCATGACCACCTTCATCGGCCGTAATGATTTCGTCAATCCGGTGTTCTCCGACCCGACCTGGGGTGTGTCCGACCAGGACATGTTCAACCGCAGCCTGGAAGAGTTGAAGGCGCGTGAAGCCAGCGGCAAGCCGTTCTATGCCCTGTTGCAGACGCTGTCCAACCACACGCCGTATGCGTTGCCAACGCCCTTGCCGGTCGAACGCGTCACCGATCGCGGCACGCTCAACGAGCACCTGACGGCCATGCGTTATTCCGACTGGGCACTGGGCCAGTTCTTCGAGAAGGCCCGTCAGGAACCTTACTTCAAGGACACCCTGTTCGTGGTGGTGGGTGACCATGGTTTCGGCAACGACGAGCAGATCACCGAGATGGACCTGGGTCGTTTCAACGTGCCGCTGCTGCTGATCGGCCCGGGTATCCAGGAGAAGTTCGGCACCCGTCGCGACACCGTCGGCACCCAGATCGATATCGTGCCGACCATCATGGGGCGCCTCGGCGGTGAGTTCCGCCAGCAGTGCTGGGGGCGTGACCTGCTCAATCTGCCGGAAGGCGACCAGGGCATCGGCATGATCAAGCCGTCGGGCAGCGAGCCAACCGTGGCGATCATCAGCGGCGATCACATGGTGGTTCAACCCAAGGACATGCCGGCCAAGCTCTGGCGCTACCACCTGGGTGCCAATCCCGGCGGTGAAGTACTCTCCGATTCGCCGGACGAGGCTGCGCTGAAGCAGAAACTCGGCTCCTTCATCCAGACCGCGACCAAGAGTCTGCTGGATAACACCGCAGGGGTTGCACCGAGCAAGTAACACACTTGCGGTTTTACCTGCACCATGAAAAACGCCCCGATATTTCGGGGCGTTTTTCGTTGCCGGATAGAACTTGAAGTCAGTCTCGCGAACTTGCGTCATATCCTGCCGAGCAATACCAGAATCAGCAGAATGACCAGTACCGTACCAATGACGCCCGAGGGACCGTAACCCCAACTTCTGGAGTGCGGGAAGACTGGCAGGCCGCCGATCAGCAGTAGAATCAGGATGACAATCAGAATAGTACCCATGGTGTTTTCCTTATTGGTTGCCCCGTCAGTACACAGTTCGATTCATCATTCAAATAACGAACCGCTTAAAATCTCCGACTGGGCGGCTGCGCAGAAAATTCAGTTTTTTATCAAGAAATTTCCTTCTGGCTTTCCGGCCTTTCAAACACGGGCACGATAACTCCGACACTCGCCCTCGGCTGCAACTTTGCCTTGAGCATTCAGCAATCTGATGGTGCATGGGTGGCTGATCTTCCTTCGCTACACTGCGGCTCACTTCTTCCGAACGCACAAGGCATTCTCCTATGCAAAATCGCATCATGATCACTGGCGCGGGCTCCGGTCTGGGTCGCGAAATCGCCCTGCGTTGGGCGCGGGAGGGCTGGCGCCTGGCCTTGTCCGATGTCAGCGAAGCCGGCCTGCAAGAAACCCTGGCGCTGGTGCGCGAAGCCGGTGGCGACGGGTTCACCCAGCGTTGCGATGTGCGTGACTACAGCCAGTTGACGGCCCTGGCCCAGGCCTGTGAGGTCAAGTTCGGCGGCATCGATGTGATCGTCAACAACGCCGGCGTGGCCTCGGGCGGCTTCTTCAGCGAACTGTCCCTGGAAGATTGGGAATGGCAGATCGCGATCAACCTGATGGGGGTGGTCAAGGGCTGCAAGGCCTTCCTGCCGTTGCTCGAGCAGAGCAAGGGCAAGATCATCAATATCGCCTCCATGGCCGCCCTGATGCAGGGGCCGGCGATGAGCAACTACAACGTTGCCAAGGCAGGGGTGGTGGCGTTGTCCGAGAGCCTGCTGGTTGAACTGGCACAGGAGGAAATCGGGGTTCACGTGGTCTGTCCTTCCTTCTTCCAGACCAACCTGCTGGATTCCTTTCGTGGACCGACCCCGGCAATGAAAGCCCAGGTCGGCAAGCTGCTGGAGAGTTCGCCGATTACCGCCAGCGACATTGCCGACTACATCCATGAGCGGGTCGCACAGGGCGAGTTCCTGATTCTGCCCCATGAACAGGGGCGCATGGCCTGGGCGATGAAGCAGAAGAACCCGCAGTTGCTCTATGACGAAATGACCGTAATGGCCAACAAGATGCGGGCCAAGGCCCGCCAGCCTGCGCAATAGCGTGCCGCGCGTCCGGTCAGGCGGTGGTGAAAGGTCTGATGGGGCGCGGTATGAAATCTGATTCTGTAGGGCGAATCGGCCGTGTCGGTAAGGGCAGGCTGATTTGCCGCCGCTGCATTGAAGGGGCCGATTGGGCCGGGCAGTCTTGGGCACTCATAAACCCCTGAGGATGAGTGCCATGCTTGTATTGAGTCGTGTCGTGGGCGAGAGAATTTCAATCGGCGACAACATCACCGTGCGGATTCTGGCCGTGAATGGCAATCACGTGCGGTTTGGCGTGGAGGCGCCAAAGAATGTGAATGTCCATCGGGCGGAAATCTATCGCCGAATCCTGACGAAGGTCGAGACCGTTCGTGATCCCGTGGTCTAGGGGCGCAGCCTCAATCGAAGAACTCCTTGGGCACCGCGTGCCTGGGCACCAGCTGGCACTGCTGGCTTTCCAGATCGAAGAAGATCACTGCCTGGCCCTTGCTCAATGCCTGCCTGACCCTGAGTACGCGTGTTTCCTGGGGGGTGTCATCGCCGTTGTCGGTGCCGTCGCGGCTGACGAAATCCTCGATCAGCCGGGTCAAAGTATCGGGTTCGAGTTGGTCGTGGGGAATCAGCATGAAAGGCTCTCGTCGGTAATCGGCGTGATGCTACTGCGCCGAGCCGATCCCGGCTACCGCCAATCGGCGAATAGCCGGAGATCGATGGCTGCCTGGTGGGCCTGCCACCCCAACTCTCAGTCTGGGGGATTGCGCTGGCCGATCAGGCTGTCCACGGTGGGGACCCGTGTGTCGCTTTCCATCTGGGTCTCGTGCTCCAGTTGCCGGCTGAAGCGGTCGAGAGAGCCGCTTGCCGGTTGCGCATCGCTGGCGAACACCGGGGGGCTGAGCAGGTAGGCGCCTAATAGGCGGCTCAAGGCGGCCAGGCTGTCGATATGCGTGCGTTCGTAACCATGGGTGGCATCGCAGCCGAATGCCAGCAACGCCATGCGGCTGTCATGTCCGGCGGTGGCCGCCGAATGGGCATCACTGAAGTAGTAGCGGAACAGGTCGCGGCGTACCGGCAGTTCATTGGCTGCTGCCAGGCTCAGCAAGTGGCGTGAGAGGTGATAGTCGTAGGGACCACCGGAGTCCTGCATGGCAACGCTGACCGAGTGTTCGTTCGAGTGTTGGCCGGGGGCGACCGGGGCGATGTCGATCCCGACGAACTCACTGACGTCCCAGGGCAAGGCCGCAGCCGCGCCGCTGCCGATTTCCTCGGTAATGGTGAACAGCGGGTGGCAGTCGATCAGGGGCTGCGCACCGCTTTCGACGATGGCCTTGAGCGCCGCGAGCAGGGCTGCCACGCCGGCCTTGTCGTCCAGGTGACGGGCGCTGATGTGACCGCTTTCGGTGAACTCCGGCAGCGGATCGAAGGCGACGAAGTCACCGATGCCGATGCCCAGTGAGTCGCAATCGGCACGGGTCGCGCAATAGGCATCCAGGCGCACTTCGACGTGATCCCAGCTCACCGGCAGCTCATCCACCGCGGTATTGAAGGCGTGCCCGGAAGCCATCAGCGGCAGCACACTGCCACGGATCACCCCGGTATCGGTGAATAGGCTGACCCGGCTGCCCTCGGCAAATCGGCTGGACCAGCAGCCGACCGGTGCCAGGCTCAGTCGACCATTATCCTTGATCGCCCGCACGGCAGCCCCGATGGTGTCCAGGTGCGCCGAGACAGCGCGGTCGGGGCTGCTCTGGCGGCCCTTGAGGGTGGCGCGGATGGTGCCGCGGCGGGTCAGCTCGAAGGGAATGCCGAGCTCTTCGAGACGTTCGGCGACATAGCGCACGATGGTGTCGGTGAAGCCGGTCGGGCTGGGAATGGCGAGCATTTCCAGCAGCACCCGTTGCAGGTAGTCGAGGTCGGGTGTGGGAAGGGAGTTTGTCATGGCTACTCCTTTGAGCGAGGAAACCCTTGTGGGAGCAGGCTCCCACAGAGGCTTGAATCAGCCGCGGCGGTTATTGCACCGGCTGGCTATGGGGAAACAGCAGGTCGATGAAGCGCTCCGCCGTTGGCTGTGGTTCGTGGTTGGCCAGCCCGCAGCGCTCATTGGCCTCGATGAATACATGTTCCGGCTGGTCCGCTGCAGGAACCATCAGGTCCAGTCCGACCACCGGGATATCCAGGGCCCGCGCTGCCTGGATGGCCGCCTCGACCAGGGCCGGGTGAAGGATATCGGTGACGTCTTCGAGGCAGCCGCCGGTGTGCAGGTTGGCGGTGCGCCGCACTGCCAGCTGTTCACCGCGGGCCAGCACGGTGTTGTAGTCATGGCCGGCGGCGTGCAAGGTGCGCTGGGTTTCAGCATCGAGGGGAATCCGGCTTTCCCCACCCGTGGCGGCCTGGCGTCGGCGGCTCTGTGCCTCGATCAACGCGCCGATGCTGTGTTGGCCGTCGCCGATCACCTGGGCCGGGTGGCGCAGGGCGGCGGCAACCACCTTGAAGCCGATTACCACGATGCGCAGGTCGAGGCCTTCGTGGAAGCTTTCCAGCAACACCCGGCTGTCGAAGACGCGGGCCGCCTTGATGGCCTCTTCGACTTCCTCGGGGGTGCGCAGGTCGACTGCCACGCCATGTCCCTGTTCGCCATCGAGGGGCTTGACGACGATGCGCTCGTGGGCGCGCAGAAAGGCCAGGTTGGCTTCGGCACTGCCCGCCAATTGCTGCTCGGGCACGTTCAGACCGGCCTCCTGGAGCACTCGATGGGTCAGGCTCTTGTCCTGGCACAGGCTCATGCTGATGGCACTGGTCAGGTCGGTCAGCGATTCACGGCAGCGTACCCGGCGGCCGCCGTGGCTGAGGGTGAACATCCCGGCGGCGGCATCGTCGACCTGTACGTCGATCCCGCGCCGATGGGCCTCTTCCACCAGGATCCGGGCATAGGGGTTGAACCCGGCCTCCGGTCCAGGGCCAAGGAATAGCGGTTGGTTGATGCCGTTCTTGCGCTTGATCGCAAAGGTGCTGAGGGTGCGAAAACCGAGCTTGGCGTACAGGCTCTTGGCCTGGCGGTTGTCATGCAGCACCGACAGGTCGAGGTGGTTCAGGCCGCGGCTCATGAAGTGTTCGACCAGATGACGGACCAGTACCTCGCCGACGCCCGGTCGACTGCATTGCGGGTCGACCGCCAGGCACCACAGGCTGCAACCGTGTTCCGGGTCATGAAAGGCCTTGTGGTGGTTGAGGCCCATGACACTGCCGATGAGCGCACCGCTGTCCTCGTCCTCAGCCAGCCAGTAGACCGGCCCGCCTTGGTGTCGCGGGGTCAGCCGATCCTCGTCTACGGGCAGCATGCCGCGGCCTACATACAGTTGGTTGATCGCCTTCCAGTCCTCGGCACTTTGTGCCCGGCGGATGCGAAAACCGCGAAATACCCGGGTGGCCGGGCGATAGTCGCTGAACCACAGGCGCAGGGTGTCCGAAGGGTCGAGGAACAGTTGTTGCGGGGCCTGGGCCAGCACCTGTTGGGGAGCGGCGACATACAGGGCGATGTCGCGCTCGCCGTCGCGTTCGTTGAGCAGTTCACCGGCCAGCACGGCCGGGTCGGCGAAGGTGTGGCCGATCAGCAGTCGACCCCAGCCGCAGTGCACGGCCACCGGTTCCGGCGCCGGCTCGCTGCCGTCCTCGGCCAGGCGCGCCTGCAGGCGCTCGTAGGACGGCGGCTGGCCGCGCAGCAGGCGTTGGCTGTAGGTGGTGGCGTGAGCTTTCATCAAGTCAGATTCCTTGTTCGCTGAGCCACAGGTTCAGGGCTGCCAATTGCCACAGCTTGGAGCCGCGCAGCGGGGTGAGTTGTCCTTGTGGATCGGTCAGCAGGCGATCGAGCATCGCCGGGTTGAACAGGCCGCGATCCTGGCTTGGGTCGAGCAGCAGTTCGCGGACCCATTCCAGCGTGTTGCCCTCCAGGTGCTTTAGGCCGGGCACCGGGAAGTAGCCCTTCTTGCGGTCGATGACTTCGCTGGGAATGACCAGTCGGGCGGCTTCCTTGAGCACCTGCTTGCCGCCGTCCGGCAGCTTGAATCGCGCCGGTATGCGCGCCGAGAGTTCCACCAGCCGGTAGTCGAGAAATGGCGTGCGGGCCTCCAGGCCCCAGGCCATGGTCATGTTGTCGACGCGCTTGACCGGGTCGTCCACCAGCATCACCGTACTGTCCAGGTGCAGCGCCTTGTCGACTGCAGCATTGGCGCCAGGGCGGTCGAAGTGGTCACGGACGAAGTCGCCGGCAGCATCCTGCGCGACCAGCCAGGCAGGTTGCACGGTGGCGGCGTAGTCGTCGTAGCTGCGGTCGAAAAACGCATCGCGGTAGGCCGCCCAGGGATCGGCGGCACCGTCGACCTGCGGGTACCAGTGGTAGCCGGCGAACAGTTCGTCGGCGCCCTGGCCGCTCTGCACCACCTTGCAATGCTTGGCCACCTCGCGCGACAGCAGGTAGAAAGCGATACAGTCATGGCTGACCATCGGCTCGCTCATTGCCCGGAACGCCGCCGGCAACTGTTCGATGATTTCCCGTTCGTCGATGCGCAATTGATGGTGACGGGTGTCGTAGTGACGGGCGATCAGGTCCGAGTACTGGAACTCGTCGCCGCGCTCGCCGCCGGCATCCTGGAAGCCGATGGAGAAGGTCGACAGCTGTTCCACCCCGGCTTCGCGCAGCAGCCCGACCAGCAGGCTCGAGTCGACGCCACCGGACAGCAGCACGCCGACATCCACGGCCGCCCGCTGGCGAATTGCCACGGCCTCACGGGTGCTGGCAAGCACCCGGTCGCGCCAGTCTTCCAGGCCCAGGTCGAGTTCATCGGCCTGTGGGCCATAGTTCAGCGACCACCAGGTCCGCTGCTCACTGTTGCCATTGGCGTCGATACGCATCCAGGTGGCCGGTGGCAGCTTTTCGACACCGGCCAGCAGGGTGCGCGGTGCGGGCACCACGGCATGGAAGTTCAGGTAGTGGTTGAGGGCGACCGGGTCCAGCAGCGGGTTGATGTCGCCGCCCTGCAGCAGTGCGGGCAGGCTCGAAGCGAAGCGCAGGCGCTGGTCGGTGCGTGACAGGTACAGAGGCTTGACCCCGAGACGGTCGCGAGCGATGAACAGGCGCTGGGCATCACGCTCCCAGATCGCCAGCGCGAACATGCCGTTGAGTCTAGGCAGCAGCGCCTCGCCCCAGGCGTGATAGCCCTTGAGCAGCACCTCGGTGTCGCCACCGGAGTAGAAGGCATAACCCAGTTGTTCCAGCTCCCGGCGCAGTTCCGGGAAGTTGTAGACCGCGCCGTTGAAGGCCAGGGACAGGCCCAGGTCGGGGTCGATCATCGGCTGCGCCGAGGCATCCGACAGGTCCATGATTTTCAGTCGACGGTGACCGAGGGCAATCGGCCCCTGGCTATGGAAACCCCAGGCATCAGGGCCACGGGGAGCCATGTGATGGGTGATCCGCTCAAGGGCGGACAGGTCCGCAGGGTGTCGATCGAAACGTAACTCGCCAGCAATTCCGCACATTTTGCTAAGGCCCTTATATTTACTGGGCCCGAGCGCTACCGCCGTTCAGTTAGTACCAATTTTGTACCACTTTCAGGCATTTCCAGCTTCTCAAGCTCCGCCCTGTCCCCGGACGTGTTGATCCACTTGGCATAGGTCGAGAGCAGCACCTGTACACTGTGCCCCAGCTGTGACGCAATGAACGCAGGGTTCATTCCAGCCATCAGGCACATGGTTGCATAGGTGTGCCGGGTGTCATACATCCTGCGACGTCTTATCCCCAGCTCCTTTAGTGCTGCCAACCAGTAGCGCTTCGGACCCGTCTCGGATCGGACGTACAGCTCTGATCTTTCGCCCGTTCCTTCCGGCGCGAAAACATAATCAGAGCGCGCCGCTGTAAGAGGTCTGGCACGTTCGAGTGCCTCCCAGGCGCGATCGTTCAATAAAACTTCCCTGATCACTTTCGTTTTCGTCCGCTCCTTGATCTTTCCGTAGATCCGGATACGGCGTACTTTCGCGGTACGGTTGCGCGCATCAATCTCGTTCCACTGCAGGGCTATGGCCTCGCCCGGCCGCATCCCCGAGTAGAACGAGAACTCAAAAAAGCATGCGTAAATGGTCTGTATGCCACTTGTCATTTCGTAGAGTTTTGCGATCACCAGGTCAGCCTCGGCGCGTGTGAAGGGATCGATCTCGCGCTTTGGCACTTTGTTGGTTGGTATCGTCCTGGCTGGGTTCTTGTCGATCAGCTCATCGTTTACTGCTTGATTGAATAGGCTGGTGACCAACCGAACAGCCGTCTTCCTTCGACTGGCCGACGGCCAGGTTATGCCGTTGACCACTTTGCGCATCAACATAGGTGCAATCTTGTCCATGGGCAGATGAGCAAGGGGAGGAACCCAGTACTTCTGCATCGCGCTCCGGTAGTTCTTCCGGGTGCTGTCTTCGATCTGCAGGCCGTCCAGCCACTCCTGGGCATAGTCGAAGAAAATGGGTACGGTGCTGTCCGGGGCGCTTCGTGTCCCCGGGAACAGTTCAACGTAACGTTCTGGCGTGAGTGCGCCCAGGCGGGCAAGTTGTTTCACTTGAGAACGTAGAGCCTCGGCTGCTGCGATTCCTTTTGCAGTCTGCGGGAAGGGGAGCGTTTCGCAACAGCGCCTCTTGTTCCATGAGAACCTGATCCTGATCGACTTGCCGACGAATTCGACGCCGGCTGGGAGGTCCATTGGCTCTCGAGCCATTCGTCATATCTCCATTTGCTGTACATAATTCGCCCATCGATCTTCGACCAGACTCCGGCCGGGATGATGTTGCGTTCTCGTTTCCTCTGCAGGGCTTTTGGGGTGGTGCCCAGCAATTCGGCCATTCGCTTTTCGGTCACCTTGTCGTGACCTGATTCGTCGGCCAGCTTTTCCGCTGCTGCCATGTTTCTCTCCGTGCCACCGGCTGTGGTCGGTGGCTTTTAATGGTTTGTGCTGTTGTGCGATTGCTGGCGGGTAATCAGCCAAACAACAAGGGTTGCACGGCGCCGTCGGAAAACACCTTGTCGAGCGGGGTGGTCGCGATTGGCTCGTCACCGTCCCAGCCCTGGGGCCAAGTCTCTGCGGCGATCAGCTCGCGGATCCGGATCTCTTCCTCGGGGTTGATCATGTCGACAAGGGGGCGGCCGAGGCGCTTGGCTGATTCGTTGATCTCGGTCTGAATGGCCAGTACGCGCTCCAGCGCCATCAAGCGGGACTCCAGCAGGATGGGACCCATACGCTGGGGGTTTGAGGCAATGCTGCCGTCTTTCAGCAACTCGGCCCCGGCCTTGCGCAGCCTGTGCTGAGGTTCGCGCAGCTCTCGCCAGAGGACCCTGATGCGCTTAAGGGGCGCCATGTACGCCCAGGCTGGGTTAAGCAGGATCGTGTCGAGCGCCTTGTCCTCACTGGCCAGAGGGCAGCCAGTGCAGCCCGTCCTGGCGTTGATTTCCTCGGCCTCGTCCCCGCCATATGCATCGGCGATTGTGGCTGTTGACCAGTCGCCGAATTCCGCTAGGGGAGCCCAGTGCTTGAGCCATTCCCAGACGTGGCAGACGCGCCAGTGCAGCAGCGGTGCCAGGGTTGCGATCCGGCCCTTGATGCCTTTCGCCTCGGGCAGCACCTTCTGGTACCAGCCCTGGCCACATTCGGCGCCGTCCTTGCTGCAAGACATTTCGATGCGCTTGTCGCGAATCGCGCTCTCGCCTTGGCGGACGCCCGTGATCATCAGGAAGTTGCCATCCAGCTCGGCGATACGCTTTTCAACTGCAGCTATCATCGGGTCGATCTTGATCTGGCGGGTACACCAGCGCAGCGTATTGTTGTTCGGTGGCGGGACGCCGCGCCCCAGGATGTAGACCATGAAACGTTTGTCCATCGGTGCTGTGACGACTTCGACTTGGATACCGCGTTCCTGTAGCTCGTCCATAATCTTGGCGGCCGCGTTGGCAAGTGGCAGCAGCTCCTGCCGGGTTTCGGCGTAGAAGACGGTGAGCGTCTTCGGCTTCTGAATCTTGCCTGTATCGATCAGGTAGGTGATCAATGTCAGTGTGGCGCTGCTGTCTTTTCCGCCCGACCAGGCAACACCCCAATGCTCATGGTCGGCGCCGTAGGCCTGCAGGGACTGGATCGTGAGCTCGATGCTCTCGGTCATCTGCAGGCGCTTGGCGCCGCCGGCGAAGATGTCGCTCTGCCGTGGGCTGTTGATGCTGGCGGGAGAGTGTTCAGGCACAGGCACAGGCACAGGCACAGGCACAGGCACAGGCACGGGTTCAGGCTCAATCTTCCTGAGGGCTGGGAAGTTGACGGCTATTGTCCTGCCTTTGGCATAGCCGCTGGTGCACTTGAGGATCGCGAAGCCTTCAGGGTTCGTACTAAGCACGGTGCCTTGGCAGCGGTACTTATCCCGGTAGATAAAACTAGCCTCGTCTTTGGGGGCAAACATAGTTCCAGTAGTCATGGCGTCACCGTCTTGATTGCTGAAAGCAGTGCTGAGAGTTCAGCAATAACTGCATCGCAGCGCTCGTCGAGGTCGTGGCCATTGATTACGACGTTTTCTGGTGTGAGGCCCGCGAACAGCCCTCCATTGTGGATGGTGTCGATGTCGGCTTGACGCAGCACCTGGTAGCGCAGGGCGTTTCTGCTCATCAGGCGGTTGTCGGCCTGAAGGTTTTGCTTGTCGACCTGCAACTGAGCGATATGCTTCTGAGCGGCCTCGAGCAGCAACCAGACCTCGGTCATGCCGGCGAACTCAGCTACGTGCTTGGGCGACATCTGGGCCCATTCATCTGGGTGGACGTTTGTCAGGTCGGCAGGCCAGTAGCGAGGGCCACCCGCACGGCTTCCTGCAGTTGACGTAGGGTACGTATACCCCTTGGCAAGCTGCGCGGGCGGGCGATTCAGAGCTATCAGCGATGCTTCGGGTATGGCTGCCTCGCGCAGCTTTTCGTGGGGTACAAGACCCTCGGTGGTGGCGCTGAGAGGGGCAATAATGCTGGCTGCTTCGCAGCCGCAGTCTGTTACAGGCGTGGTGATCCCGCTGTCGTTGCGGAGCAAAGCGGCCTGGGCTTGTGTGGTGTCCTGTGCGTGCGTCATGCCGCTTTCCTCCGGTGTTCGATAGCGAGTTGATCCATCAGGCGCTGGTGAAACGTGAGCCGGGCTTCGGTGGCCGACCACGGGCGGATCCGCTCGGCCAGGGGCTCGATGTTGCTCAAGGCATCGCTAATGGCCGTGTCCGGTGGCAGCAGGTCGCGGTGTTCCGTTGCCAGTGCTACCTGGTCGGCGTGTTTAATTGGATCGGGCAGGAAAGTGGTCACGGCAAGCGGGAGGTCGAAGCGCTGGCAGATGCGCAACCACAGCCGATGCTCCATGCGCTGGTACTCGGGCATTGCACGCTTGATCGGGCGCGGCATGTCGCCGATGTAGGCCTCGGTGGCGTCGTGGAGCAGTGCCGCGAGCTTGAACTCCGGCGGCACCAGGTCAGCGACCATGCAACTGTGCTGGGCCACGCTGTAGAACACACGGGTGTGGCCGTTCCAACGGCACAGGTGAGCGAGGGCATGGCTAATGTCACGCGGATCGATCATGTCGACCTGGGGCGCGAGGACGTCAAAGCTCTTGCCGGTGTGGGTGAGGATCGAGGGCATCACGCGGCCTCCTTCTTCAGGTCGACCAGCAGCAGGGCGTTGCCGGTGGCTTTGTGCAGTCGGCGCAGGGCATCGGGGCCGATCAGCTCGCTGAGCTGGCGGTCGAATTCCTTGTTGTGGCGCTGCAACGCGGCCAGCTCGGTGGTGGCCTTATCGTGCTGCTGTTGCAGTTGGCCGGCGGCTTGTGGTGTCAAACGAAGCATCGGAATGGATCGGCTCATACGTCACCGCCGGATGCTTTTGGGTTTTGGGGATCGAATTCCGAGGTGGCGTTTCGGAAGAACTGTTGTGCCTTTTGAGAATCTTTGCGACACATTTTTTCGGTAGGTGCGCGCTCTACTATCAATTTCCCTGAGGGCTGGATGACTGAGCTGTCTGCTTCGGCCAAGACCGGTTCTGATGCAAGTGGGCCTAGTAGCACCGCCATGGCCAGTGCTTGGTCGCGGAGAGCTAGCGAGTCACGTTCGAGCTTTTTGCCGGTACGGAATGCGCTGAATGTTTCGGCCGCAATTCGCAGCTTTTCGGCAATATCCAGGAGAGTTTGACGGGCTGGTTCACCTAGCTTCGACGCGGCCAAGGCCCTTTTGTAGTGGGTGTACAGCTTGTTGTGGTTCTCCCGGGCCTGATCGAGCAGCAACTGCAAGTCCATCAGTGTTCCGTGGTCGTCCGAACTCTGAATGGCCTTGCCTTCCTCGATGCCCTCGGCACGACCGTCGGACAGGCCGCCTCGGTAGCCGCCCCAGTAGGTCAAGCCGATGAACAGGATGGCGATGATCAGTGCGCAGATCTGCATGGTAGTCATGTGGTGTACTCCTGGTGGTTTTGGCTGGTGGTGTCAGCCGTCGGGTTACTGGTCTTGCTCGGGTGCTTCGGTTCTCTGTTGTGCCTGGTCTTCGTCGGCCTTGTAGGCGCGGATGTCGATCAGTGCGGCAACATGTTTGATGTGCACGAACTTCGGTGCCTTGCGGCTGTTGTCCAGGGTGGTAACGGGCAGCTGAATACGGCCGTTCTGGATCTCGGCGGCGAAGGTCTGCTCGTTCAGGTTGCGGAAGTACTGCACGCGCAGCTTTTCCAGCGGGATCAGCACGTCGCCGAAGGTGCGGTAGAGCAGCTCGACGGTGGCTGCCTCCGGCGCAGGCATGAGCCGCAGTGGGGATTGGTTGGATTCCTTCATGCGGCCTGTTCTCGCTTGGCGATGGGGTGCAGGTCCAGCAATGCGGCCTGGGCTGTCTCTCCGCTACCGTAAAGCGTGGGGAGTTCGTCTGCCGATGCTGATGAGTAGGCTGTAGGGCGAAGGACGACGAAGAGGGTTGCGCTGTTACCGTAATCGGTCATGGCCGAGTTGATAGAAACGTCGTAGGACCAATATCCGAGTACTGGCAGCAGCAGTTCGCTGTAGTAACTGAGCTTGACCTGCTCGCGGTGCAAGTTGATCAGGCGCTGAAGGTCGGTATCAGGGGTGGTGATCGGCGCTTCAACAAGCGAGGCTGCTGTGGCAATGCTATGCAGGGCTGCAGCCAGGTTCTCGACGGTGCGTTGCTCAACGGGAGTGCGCAGTAGCGCCAAAATCTGTTGGTCAATCAGGTTGTGGTCCATGGTCCTTCTTCCTTTTTGGGTGGTTCCAGTAGAGGAGGCAGTGCTTTTTGGTCAGCTCGCGCAGATGTTCCGGCACGTCGAGCAGTGCGGCGTTGCGCTGCTCGCGTGTCGGAAGGGCTACGATCTGGCGGGCGTACTCCCTAGGCCACGTCACGGCGATCTGCCGGGACGGCAGGAAGGTCGAGGCCAAGCTGCTTGGCCAGCCATGGGATGCCGGCTTGCCGCACCCGGGTGGACTGGCTGTACTGCATACCAAAGGTTTCGTGGTACCAGCTGCTGTCCTTGACGCGCAGGTACTCGCGGTCGCGGACGGGGAAGGCAGGTAAGTTTTCCTCGTTCAGCAGGCCTTTCTCGCGCATTAGCGCCATGAGCTTTGGGCGGGTGGTGCCGAAGTACCTGGCGGTTTTCTGGAGGTCGCGGTCCATGTCGTCCCCCTTATGCCGCGTGCGCGGCCGGCGTAGCGGCTGCTGCGAGGTGGTCGAGGGATTGGATCAGGCGTTTGTATATCTCGATGTCGCTACCGCACACGGTGAAGCACTTGGTGCGGGGGCGCGAGTTGCCGATGCTCATGATCGTCGTGACGCCGGTACGGGTCTGGTTGCGGTGTACGGCGACGTTGATCGGCAGTGCGAAGCCGAGGTCGAGGCTCGCCGATCCGCCGCGGCTGATCAGTTCGAACACCTGTTGCTTGTGTTCGATCTCAAAGTTGCCGTATTCGCGTTCCGCGTGGGGCAGCTCGGCCGGCGTGACAGTCTCGGCCGGCCCGTTGACGATCTCTTCAATGAAGTCGGCCAGCTTGAGGTGCATCTTCGGGCTGTTGGGCAGGGTCAGCGTGTGGTGTTCGCTGCCGAGCATGACGCCGAAAGTGGTGTTGGCCTCGTTGTGTTCAACGGCGAGGCGGAACGATACCACCTGGCGTTTCGGCTCAGACCTGAGCGTGTGAGTGAAGGTCTCGGTCAGGCACGACTGGGCTTTCAGCAGGGACAGCGTGCGGTTGTTCAGTTTGAACTTCATGCTGCACGGCCTCCGTCGTTGGGATCGAACGGAGCAGGCGCCGAGCGGGTCAGGCGTTTGTGTTTGCTGGCGATGAAGGTGCAGCCGGATTCGCGCGCCAAGCGGCGAATCTCGAAGATGCGTTCAATCCCGTAAATCGCAGGATGGGCATGCAGGGTTGCAACGGTGCTGCAGTCGCTGTTGGGGTTTACTGGCCGGCGATTTGTGGCCGAGGATGCGGCTGGATGGATGTGGAGTATTGCGGTGGTGTGCATGGTGTTGCCTCGCTCTGTGGTGGAAGAGTGAGGCAAAAATAACCTAGGTTTTAATTTGTAGCAATAACCTAGGTGTTAATTAGGTGATGAGCGACGAGTTTATCGGGTTCAGCGTTGACCACCAGAAGACTCTGCCGATGATTTGGATGCGGTTCTCCATTACCTGCTCGAAGGTGTAGTCCTCGTCTGCATACTCCTCGCGGTTGTAACTCCGAAGGCGGAGTCCACCGGGAATGCGGTAGAGGAACTTGATCCTCAACAGGCCGTCGTGGTCGAGGGCGTAGACCTGGCCGTCAAGGATCTTGGTCATCCCTTTGTCTATACCTAGGGTTGCTCGATCCAGGATGAGCGGGTGGTTCGAGTTGCCTGTGTTCGTGGCGCAGGCTGCATTCGTTGGGTCTATGCCGGCTTTGCGCAGGGTGTAGCTGGAGAAGCGCACCTTGCGGCCTTCGTCAATCTGAACGGTCGACTTGCCCAGCCCTGAGGCTATCTCAACTTCTTTGTAAAGCGGCAACGCGACCTCATCGTCATCCATGGGGGTAAGGTCGTCCCAGGGCGAAAGCTCGCCCAGGACGAAGGGAGTACCGTCTTTGGGGCGTAGTCTGTAGTTACTTACGCCTGCTTCTGGGTTTTGGGGTGTAGTCCCTAGTTCAAGCCAGTCCACGTCGACCTGTAGTGCGCGGGCAATCGCTGGCAGGAAGCGGCTTTTTTGAGATTTTCCGGAGCTGATTTTCTGGATGCTGGCCTGAGAGCAGCCTGCGAGCGCGGCCAGGGCTTCCTGGCTGACGGCGCGTTCTGACATCGCGTGGTTCAGGCGTTCAGCGAGCGTGGGGAGCTGAGATTTATCTAAGTAGTTCATGGGCTCAGGTTATGACCACGGTTATAGAATGTCCAACAGCCAGGGTTGTTGACGAATTAAACTTTAGGTTATAGTCTGCCGGTCAGTTACTCGTTTGAGGTCTGTCCATGTCTACAAATCACCTTGATCAAAGCAGCTCAACTCCTGAGGCTATTCCTCAGGGTCAGGCCGCTCTGTTGCGGGTCCTTGAGGCCTGCGGCAACAACCAGTCGGAACTGGCGCGCCGGTGCAACGTGAAGCAGCCCCATGTCTGGAAATGGCTGAAGGCAGGCCGGGTTCCAACAGAGCGTGTTCATGCTGTGGCTCGTGCTTCCGAGGGCAAGGTTCTCCCTCATGAGCTGCGCCCGGATCTGCCTGACCTGTTTCCTGCGCCAGGGTTCTGCGCTGTTGCAGCGTAGTGCTTAGAAAAAAGGCGACCCAAAGGTCGCCCAGTTTCCCCCGACTCGCGCCACCACAGCGTTGTCGGGCCGCGATGAAGGTCGGCATGCACACCACATGCAAAAGCCGCCGATCTTTACCGCGTATGCCAAGGCACGGATGCCTTGGGTTGCTGCTCTCTCCACCACAGATCGGGCAGCTGTTGCGCCAGGGGTGAGCGACGGATCGCTTGCCTCGGCACGGTGCCGGTTTTGATCTTGCGGATCTGGCCGGCGTTTGGGCCTCTTCAAGCCACGCGGCAAATGTAACACCACTACATGTCGCGCGGCACTGGCAACTTACAAGGATTAATGCCATGAGCCGTATTGCTCTGCACAGCGTTGATCGAGCCAAGCGGGAAGTCCTGCCGCTCGATCTCGCGCTTTACCATGCCGTCCGTGACTACCCGGGTGGCGCCGCCGCTATCGCTGCCACCACCGGCCGCAACGCGACAACCCTGCAGCACAAGCTGTCCCCGACCCACCCAAGCCACTCCGTGAACATTCAGGAGTTCGGTGAGATCCTCGAGCTGACCAAAGATCGCCGCATCCTCGATGCGGTGCATTCGTTGGTCGGCGACACCATGTGGCAAGACCTTTCCGACACCTACACCGGTGACATGCCGGAGACCTTGACCACCGGCATTGCTGCCTACTTCCGCCAGGTCGCCGATCTGGCCGACACATGGGCGAAGAGCATCGGCGACGGTGTTGTATGCGATCAGGAGCTGGCTCAGATCCGCCTGCAGGTGTTTCGTGGTATTCAGGGGCTGCTCGGGCTGTACAACCGCGCTTCCTACGTGAACCAGACGACAAGGGGGGCGAACCGTGGCTAATGAAGCTGACTTCGCAAACGACCTTGTGCAGGAGCGCCTCGACCAGGCACTTGCCTCGCGTCTTGCAAACTTGCCTTCCATTGCGGCGCATTCCTTCCTGTTCTGTGAGCGCTGCTCTGCGCCGATCCCTGAGGCCCGTCGCCTTGCTATTCGCGGCTGCACCTTCTGCGTGACCTGCCAGGGCATCAACGAACTGCATGAGGCCCGCCATGCTCGATGAGGTTCTGAACCAGTTCAGCGACTACGGTCTGGACCCCAAGCTGCCCTTGGTGTTCGGCAAGCTGACCCGCTGCAAGTCTGGTGCTGACAAGGGCACGGAAAAGAACGGCTGGTACGTGGTGCATGAGCACCGCACGGAGAAGGGCGAGACGCTAATCTTCGGCAGCTTCGGTGACTGGCGCTCGGGTGAGACGCAGAAGATCAAGGTCAAGGCCGGCAAGATGAGCGCCGAGGACCGAGAGGTCTTGCGCGCCCGTCAGGAGGAGGCCAAGCACAAGGCGGCTGAGGTAGCGGCCAACGCGGCGCGCCGAGCGGCTAGCCGTGCTGCTGGTATGTTCAAGCGTATGCCTGAGAATGGGCGCAGTGCTTATCTTGATCGGAAGCAAATCGTCGGTTTTCGTGTTCGCTATGCACCCCGTTCGGGGGCGGTGCTGGTTCCGATGTGCAACGCCCGCGACCAGATCGTCGGCCTGCAGGTGATTTACCCCGAGAAACAGGAAAGCACCGGGCGGGATAAGTCCTACTGGCCGGCGGGCATGTCGAAGGAGGGGGCTTTCCACCTTATAGGCCCGGACCCAAACCCTGGCGAGCCGATACTTGTGTGTGAAGGCTATGCGACCGGCGCGAGCCTGCATATGGCGACCTCCTTGACGGTCGCCATTGCCTTTGATGCGGGAAACCTCATGGCTGTTTGCAAGGCTATGCGTGAGCGCAGGCCAGGCCGCCCAATCATCATTTGTCGCGATGACGACTGGAAGACCAAGCGCCCCAACGGCGAGCCCTGGAACCCAGGCGAGGAGAAGGCCAACAACGCCGCCACAGTTGTCGGTGGCCAAGTCGTGCCTCCAGTGTTCTCTGGCGATCGCGAGGACAAGTGGACCGACTTCAACGATCTGCACTGCGCCGAGGGATTGGACGCTGTCCGCCGCCAGGTGCTGGCGGTCGTTCGCCCACCAGCAGCTGGTGGCTGGAAGGACCAACTGGCCAGGACCGAGACCGGCATGCTGATCGCTCACATGCAGAACGTCGAGCTGATCCTCGGCAACGACGAGCGCTGGGCCGGCGTGATCGGCTTCAGTTCGTTCAGTTCGAAGATCGTGAAGCTGCGGGCAGCCCCGTACGGCGGTGGTACCGGCGACTGGGTCGACATTGACGACATGCTTGTGATGAGGTGGCTCGCGCAGCAGTACAACCTGCGCGTAAAAGCCGGCAGCGTGATTGAGGCGGTCAGCGTTGTGGCCCACGACCACATGTTCCACCCTGTTCGAGAGTACCTCAATAAGCTGGAGTGGGACCGGGTGAAGCGATTGGACACCTGGTTGACCGACATCATGGGTGTTGAGCTGAACGACTACAGCTCCAAGGTTGGTAAGCGCTGGATGATCTCGGCTGTTGGCCGTGTCATGAAGCCCGGTTGCAAGGCCGACTGCGTGATGATTCTTGAGGGCGCGCAAGGCGCTGGTAAATCAACTGCGATGTCGGTACTCGGTGGCGAATGGTTCATGGATACCCCGTTCACCCTGGGCGACAAAGATGGCTTTCAGGCGATCCGTGGCAAGTGGATCGTTGAACTCGGTGAGCTGGACAGCTTCAACAAGGCTGAATCACTCCAGGCCAAGCAGTTTTTTGGGGCGTCGACCGACACATACCGCGAGAGCTACGGCCGCAGAACGCAGGACGTGCCACGCCAGTGTGTTTTCGTGGGTACGACCAACCAAGACGAATACCTGAAAGATGCTACTGGCAACCGGCGTTATTGGCCTGTGGCATGCACAAAGGTCAACCTTGAGCAGTTGCGGGAGAACCGCGACCAGTTATGGGCCGAGGCGATGCACTGCTACATGTCCGGCGACATCTGGTGGGTCAACCCTGATGAGTCTCCGCTGTTCGCAGAGGCTCAGGAGGGGCGGTTCGTGGTCGATGAGTGGGAAGGGCCGATTTTGAAATGGCTCGAAGAGTCTCAAATAGGTGAGACCACAACCGGCAGCGAGATCCTGCAGGGTGCCCTCAAGCTGGACTTCGGTCATTGGGGCAAGCCAGAACAGATGCGGGTTGGTGCGATCATGCACCGGTTCAAGTGGCGTAAGGTCCGTCAGGCAGCTCTACCCAAGAGCGGTGTCCGGCCGTGGGCCTACAAGAAACCGGCCGACTGGGGGCGTAATTCGCAACTGGTGGTCGAGCGATTCGAGGAGCCTTGCTTTGATTAGGGAGGTCGACGCTTGGCTGCGTGCTTGGGCCCAGGATCTGCACAGCGAGTTCACGAAGGGTGGGCTGGCCGGCGGCAACATGGTCGCGATGATGATGGAGAGCAACGGCCAGTTGATCCGAGGGCGCCGGGCTTTCCGTGCCCCGCTGGAGGGCCCGTTGGATATCGAGCTGATAGTGACCAAGCATATGCCGCAGCACCTGGTGACAGTCGTGTACGAGCACTACTGCAACTTCGATGCGGACATGCGGCTTCGCTATGCCCATTGCGGGTGCGGCCGCCAGGCCTACTACGATCGCCTGCATGAGGCGCATCTCTTCATCTGGGCGAAATGGCACGGGCTGGAGGCTGCGTGATCCTCGATCTTACTCCGTCTGCTGCTGTCCTACTGGCCCGACCTGTCCCACTGCAATTCAACGTAGCAGGACTGGCGCGGGCCGCGTTGCTTCTGGCCTGTCCTACTGTCCTGCCTTCCTGTGTGTCATGCACACATGAGCGCAGCGCAGATGCATACGCGCAGTCGCGCGCACGCGTGTTTTAAAATTTTCCTCTTTACGCGAGAAAAGGATAAATAAGGTAGGACAGTGGGGCAGAGCCCCGAATTTAGGCGTCTGTAGCTGTCCTACTTCGACAGGAACAGGTTAGGCAGCATGGACAGCGCCGCAGGCGCTGGAAGCCGGAACTGAGATATTCACCGACATTGCCGGGACGTTCACCAGACATTCACCGGGTGGCATTAAAACGGGGTTGCTGCCACCGGAATCGACCTGTAAAAAGTAGTCATCTTCGATAGGTGCGACCGCATGATGCGGCAGGCACTCCACACCAAACCCGGCCATTGCGCCGGGTTTTTGCGTTTAAGGGGCAGGAGAATGACGAGCGAGCAGCAAGCGTTGATTGAAATGCCGATCTGGATGGTGATCTTGCTGGCGATGATCGGTGGGGTATCGGGGGAGGCATGGCGCGCGGACAAGGACGGCATGCGCGGGTGGCCGCTGATGCGGCGCCTCGCACTTCGCTCCGGTGCCTGCGTTGTCTGCGGGTTGTCGACCATGATGCTGTTGAACGCCGCCGGGGTTTCGATCCTGGCGGCGGGCAGCATCGGGTGCATCACCGCGATGGCCGGCGCCGATGTGGCGATCGGGCTCTACGAACGCTGGGCGGCGAAGCGCCTGGGCGTCTGTGATGTGCCGCCGGTCGATGGCGGGCAGGGCTGATGGGCTGGAGGCCACGTATTCCGTGGCTTTCAGAGATTTGCACCAAAAAAAGGCGCCGGGGACCCTGCCAAAGTGGCCCGGACACGGGACCGGGAACCCGCGGGAAAGCGTTAGCGAACGGGTTGCCAGCTTACTGAAATTCAACCCGTTGAAATTGAAAGGAATCCATTGAAAAGCCGTTGAAAAGGAGGGCTTATGGCAGATTCTTTGTACCTGTCAAAGAGCGCCTTCGCGGCGCGAATCGGTCGGTCGCCGAGTTACATCACCTGGTTGAAAAACAACAACCGCCTGGTGATTGCGCCGGATGGCAAACAGATCGATGTACTGGCGACCGAGGCACTCATTCTTGAGACCGCCGACCCTAGCAAGGCCGCTGTCGCGGCTCGCCACCACCAAGAACGGCTCCAGCGGGACGTTTACAGCCAACTCTCGACCCTCGCCGAGCCGACAAACACGGCTGCGCCGCAGCCAGTTACTCCCAGCGATGGCCGGCAGCCGGACTTCCAAAAAGCCCGAGCGCTGCGCGAACACAACCTTGCGCAGATGGCCGAGATCGAACTGCGCAAGGTCAAGGGCGAGTTGGTCGAGGCTGCGGCGATCAAGCTGGCGGCCTACAGCAACGGTCGTTTGCTGCGCGATCAACTGCTGGGCCTTTCGACCCGGCTGGCCCCGGAGCTGTCCGCCATTACGGACCCCTGGCAGATCGAGAAACACCTGACGGCGGCGATCCGCCAAACGCTGGAGGACGCCGAGCGGCTGTCCACGGCGGATCTGGAACACACCCTTAACCCGAGTTGACCCTATGCATACGGAAATCCCCGATGGTGCAGAGGTGTACCGCGAGGCGTATTTCCGTGGGCTGCGTCCCGACCCTGATCTCTGGATCGACGAATGGGCCGATGAGTACATGCGCATTCCCCGGGACACTGGCGCCGCTGAGCCCGGTCAGTACCGTACGGCGCGGACACCTTACGCCCGTGAGCCCATGCGCTGTCTTTCGCCGGCACACCCCTGCAAGCGTGTCGTCACCATGGTGGCCTCGCAGTTGATGAAAACGCAGATCGCCCTGAACTGGATCGGCGGTCTGATCCACATGGCTCCGTCCAACATCCTCACGCTGCTGCCGAGCCTGGGGCTGTCGAAGCGGGTGTCGGCTCGTATCGGCAAGACCATCACGGCGACCCCGGTGCTGCGCGAGCGCGTGGCGTCCAGCCGGTCCCGTGATGCTCGCAACACCATGGACACCAAGGAGTTCGAGGGCGGCGCCCTGTATGTCACCACAGCCGGCTCGGCCGCCAACCTGGCCGAACTTACGGCACGGTATGTCTACGGCGATGAGGTCGACCGTTGGGAGGTCGACGTTGGTGAGGAGGGTGACCCGGTAGAGCTGGCTGAAACCCGAGGCAGTAACTTCGGGCGCAACGCTAAGTTCTACTTCTCCAGTTCGCCGACCATCAAGGGCGCCTCGCGGATCGCGGATCTGTTCGAGGTCAGCGATCAGCGTTACTACTACGTCCCCTGTCCGACCTGCGGGCACTACCAGGTGCTGGAGTGGGAGCGGCTGCACTACAGCAAGGACTTCAGTGTGGTGCATTACGAGTGCGCTGCAGCTGACTGCGACGTGATGATCGAGGAGCACCAGAAGGGCGACATGCTCGCCCGTGGCGAGTGGCGGTCACACTCTCAGGGCGACGGTGAGACGGTTGGTTTCCACCTCAACGCGCTGTATGCGCCGCTCGGCTGGCAGGATTGGCCCTCGCTCGCCAAGCAGTTCGAGCGGGCCAAGAAGGCCCAGGCCAAGGGCGATCTGGAGCCCATGCAGGTGTTCTACAACACGCGCCTTGCGCGGGTGTGGGACAGCGCCCAAGAGCAGACCAAGGCGAGCGCACTGCGCGACCGGGCGAAGCTTGAGAACTACACCATGGGCAGTATGCCCGCTGGTGTGCTGATGCTCACCGCTGCCGTGGACACTCAGGACAACCGCCTGGAACTGATGGTGGAAGGCTGGGGCGTCGGGATGGAGCGCTGGGTGGTCGATCACCAGGTGATCTCGGGTGATCCGGCAGACGAGCGCACCTGGGCGGCGCTTGATGAGCGGCTCAAGGTTCGCTACCAGCATCCTTGTGGTGTTGGCCTGGCGATCCTCGCGACAGGTGTCGACTCCGGTGGTCACCACACTGACGAGGTGTACCAGTTCTGCCGCCTGCGCCGTTGGCGCAACGTCTTCGCCCTCAAGGGGGCGAGTAAGCCCGGCCGGCCAGTGATAGCCCAGCGCCCATCAATGGTCGACGTGACATGGAAGGGCCAGACGGAGCGCAACGGTGCTGAGCTGTGGTTCGTCGGTACCGACACCGCGAAGGACTGGATCTACAACCGGTACCAGTTCGAGAGCGGGCCCGGCGCCGTGCACTTCCCGAACGACATGCCTGATGACTTCTTCGATCAGTGCGTGGCCGAGCGCAAGGTTGCCCGCTATGTGCGTGGCCACAAGCGCATCGAGTGGACCAAGGGCAAGGGCGAGCGCAATGAGGCGCTCGACCTGCAGGTGTACAACCTGGCGATGGCCCATTACCTGGGTATCAACCGCTATCACGAAGTCGATTGGGAGCGTGCCCGTCAGGCGCTGGCCCAGGCGGGGCTGTTCGATCAGCCGCCCACGAAAACGCCACAGCAGGCCGACGCTGTTGCCGAGCCTGATGACAAACCGGATTTGGACACGGATCAGGATTCAACGCCTGCTGCACCGCCCCCGGCACCACGACCACCGCCGCCACCTCCGGCTACGCCGCGTAGTGCGCCACCACCGCAACGCCGCAGCTCCAGCAGCGGCTACCTGAAGAGACGCTGATATGGCATACACAAAAGCAGACCTCGCCACCGTCGAGCGTGCGATCGCGCGTGGTGAAAAGGTCGTTCGGTACTCGGACCGCACCGTCGAGTATCGAACGGTCGACGAGTTGATCAAGGCCCGCGACCTGATCCAGTCCGAACTGGTGAAGGCCGCCGGCCCGCGTTCGCGTGTGACTCGCCTCTACCATGGGGGCAAAGGACTATGAGCGGACGTTATATGTCCCTCGGCCGTTCGGGCATCTTGGTGCCTGAGCGGATCAAGGCCAGCTACGAAGGCGCCGCCGAGGGACGGCGTTCATCGGGGTGGGACGCGCCGGACACCGGCGTGAACAGCCTGATCATGCCGGCCTTGCGCAACCTGCGTTCTCGCTCCCGCAGCGCGGTGCGCAATGACCCGTACGCGGCCAACGTCATCGAAAAGCGGATCAGCAACCTGATCGGCACCGGCATCACGCCGCATCCCCAGCTCGCCGACAAAGAGTTACGCAAGGCCATGCAGGTGCTGTGGGAGGACTGGGTCGATGAGGCTGACGCGGATCAGCTCACCGATTTCTACGGCCTGCAGGCCCTTGTCGCTCGTACCGTGGAGCAGTCGGGCGAATGCTTCATCCGCCTGCGCCCGCGCCGCCCGGAGGATGGCTACGCGGTGCCGCTGCAACTGCAGTGCCTGGCGCCGGAGTTCGTTCCGCACGACAAGTTCGAGGTGGCCCGCTTCGGCAACGTCATCCGTGCCGGGATCGAGTTCAACAGCATGGGCCGGCGGGTGGCGTACTGGTGTTACCGGGTCCACCCCAGCGACAAGTCCTCGCTGAATGTCGGCTACAACCAATTGGTGCGTGTCCCTGCTGAGCAGATGCTGCACATCTTCGAACCGTTGGAGCCGGGTCAACTGCGTGGTGTGCCGCGCCTGGCTCCGGTACTCAAGCGCTTGCGCAGCCTGGACAACTTCGATGACGCAGTGCTGTTCCGGCAGGAAGTGGCCAACCTGTTCGCGGGCTTCGTTCGCAAGCCCGTGCCGGATGGGCGGCCACAGCTCGACCCCCTCACTGGGGCGCCCTTAGACCTCGACCGAGATGGCTTCACCCCCATGGTGGGGTTGGAGCCCGGTACGGTGCAGGAGCTGGGGGCAGGCGAGGAGATCGAGTTCTCTGACCCACCGGACGCGGGCAACAACTACCGCGACTTCATGCGGCAGCAACTGATGGCCGCTGCAGCCGGCACCGGCTTGCCGTACGAGTTGATGACCGGCGACATGCAGGGCGTGAACGACCGCGCGATCCGTGTGGTGCTGACCGAGTTCCGGCGTCGGCTAGAGCAGCTCCAGTTCCAGGTCTACGTCCACCAGTTGTGCCGTCCTGTGCGGCAAGCCTGGTTGGACATGGCTTTCCTGGCCGGGGCGCTCGACCTGCCGGACTACTCGCAGCGGCGTCGTGAATACCGGCGGACCCGCTGGGTGCCACAAGGCTGGGCCTACATCCACCCCGTGCAAGACGTCCAGTCTCGGCAGATGGAAATCGCTGCCGGCTTTACCACGCGCAGCGAGACCTGTTTGCGCAACGGTACCGATGCCGAGGTGGTGGACGAAGAGAACGCCGCCGATCTCGCCCGGGCGCAGGCTCTGGGTATCAAGTACAGCACTTTGTCGGCGGTCGAAGACGATCCCGACGAGAAGGAGAAACCATGAACCCCTTGAAACCAATCCGCATCTTCAACAAGGCGCCTGCGCCTCAGCCGGAAAACGAGCAGCACTGGTACCGTATCAGCGCCGCGACCAAGGCTGAAGGCGCCGCTGATGCCGAGCCGGCGCCGATCGAGATCTATATCTATGGCGAGATCGGTGGCTGGGGCATCACCGCCAACCAGTTCCTCCGCGATCTGAAGGCGATCGATGACGGTGTCTCGCCGGTGCATGTGGCCTTCAACACCAACGGCGGCGACCTGTTCGAGGGGGTGGCCATTCATAACGCGCTGGCCCGCCTGGGCGAGCGCTGCACCGCCCGGATCGATGCCTTGGCGGCCAGCGCAGGCAGCGTTGCGGTGTGCGGCGCTCACCGCGTGGTGATGGCGTCGAACGCGATCCTCATGATTCACAACCCCTACACCTGGATCGAGGGTGACGCCGATGAGTTGCGACGGGTGGCCGATGTGCTCGACCAGGCGTTCGAGGTGATCATCGCGGCTTACAAGGCCAAGTCGCCCGAGATCGACGAAGCCGAGCTGCGGCGCCTGGTCAACGATGAGAGTTGGCTCACCGCCCAAGAGGCCCTCGACCTCGGGCTGGTCGATGAGATCGGCAGCGGTGTGCAGGTGCGGGCCTGCCTGGGCAATGGCGCGGCCATGGCTCGGTACCAGAAAACCCCGCAGCCGTTGCTCGATCAGTTGGCCGGCAAGCCACCAGCAGAGAATCCGGCAAAGCCGCCTGCAACGACCAAGCCTGACGTTGCTGACTCCACGGCCCTGGCGCTGATGATCACCCAGGGCTGCGCAAAGGCCGGTATCGGCAACCTGACTGAGACGCTGATCGCGTCGACGAAGCTGACTGACGCAGCGACGGTACAGGCCGCGATGAAGCAGGCCAAGGGCGTACACGATCTCTGTGTCGCGGCGCGGCTGCCTGAGCTGACGAAAGAGTACGTCGCTGCCGGCCTGGACGCTGATGCGGTGCGGGCGCGGTTGTTCGAGAAGATTGTCAGCTCTGGTAAGGGCTTCGAGATCAACAACGCCTTGCCGCCTGCTGACGATGAACAACCGCCGGTCAAGGCGCAACTCCCCAACCCATCCAGTATCTGGGCTGCCCGCCGGCAGGCCACCAATAAAGGAGCACGACCATGAGCAACATCCAACAGGAACCGGTCCACGCCGGTGAGTTCCTGCTGTCCGAGGGTGCAGGGAAGATCTCCCGTGAAGCCATTAGTGTCGCCGCTGGCCCGGCTCTGGTTGCGGGCCAACTGCTGGGGCTGGTCACGGCTACCGGCGAGTTCGCCGCCTACAACCCTGCCGCCGAGGACGGTACCGAAAACGCCGCCTGCATCCTCTTTGCCCCGCTCGGTGAATCGGACACCTCACGCCGGGGGCGCGCTGTCGTACGGTTGGCTGAGGTCACCGAGGCGCTGCTGACGGGCGTCGATGTTGATGCCGAAAAAGCACTGGCCGCGCATTTCATCATCTTGCGCTGATCTGACCCTTCCTTCCTCCCAGCCCCGCCTTGAGCGGGGTTCTTACTTTCTGGAGTACCCCATGGCTGAGATTGCCATTTTTCAAGACGATGCTTTCAGCGTTGCAGCCCTGACCGCCGCCATCAACGAGCAGGAGTACGTGCCGGGCCGTCTGGCCGCCCTCGGCCTGTTCCGTGAAGAGGGCGTCCCGACCCTGACTGTCCAGCTCGAAAAGGACGGCGACACCCTCGCGCTGGTGCCGGCGGGCGAGCGCGGTACCTCTGGCCTGGTGGTAAGCGGCAGCAAGCGCAAGCTGATCCCGTTCAACACCATCCACCTGCCGCAGCGCTTCTCGATCAAGGCTGACGAGATCCAGGGCATTCGTGCGTTCGGTGCCCTGACCGAGTTGCAGGCCGTTCAGGCCGTGGTGAACAAGCGCCTGAGCAAGGCTCGCAGCCAGTTGGATGCCACCCACGAATTCCATCGTATGGGCGCGCTCAACGGCAAGCTGCTCGATGCCGATGGTGAATCGGTGCTGCTGGACATCTACAAGGTGTTCGGCGTGCAGCAGCAGTCACTGCCGATGGGGCTGAACAACCAGGACACGAACATCCAGGCCCAGTGCGTGGACGCGCTGGACATGCAGGAAGATGCCCTCGGCAACGTCACCACCACCGGCGCCCGTGCGTTCTGCGGCAAGACGTTCTGGAAGAAACTGATCGCCCACCAGTCTGTGGTCGAGACCTACAAAGGCAGCCAGCAGGCCGCATCGCTGCGCGGTGACGGCCGCGAGTCGTTTGACTTCGGTGGTATCAGTTGGGAGCGTTATCGCGGCAAAGTCGGCGGCAACGCCTATGTGGCCGACGATGAGGCCCGCTTGGTGCCCGAGGGCGTCTCGGATCTGTTCCTGTCGATCTACGCGCCGGCCGACTACATCGAGACCGTCAACACCGAAGGTCTGCCGTACTACAGCAAGATCGAGGAGATGCCATTCGGTAAGGGTGTCGATGGTGAGGCGCAGTCCAACCCCTTACACATCTGCACCCGTCCTCGTGCCGTTATCCGCTTGACGGTCTGATCATGGCCTTCCGGGACTTGATCGACGATGTCGACGACACGGTGTTTGATGTCCTGGGCGATCGCGCCCTGATCGAGGGCCGAAAAGTGCACGGGATGTTCTCCGCACCTTGGCTGCAACCCAAGCTGGGCCGAATCACCACCGCGTTGCGTGAGCCTCACCTGGTGATCCGGGTGTGTGACAACGCCGGGGTGGAGATCCGGCAGAAGGTTGTTATCGATCTTCCGGCAGAAGATGGCGGCGGTACCTACACAATTGCGAGCATCGAGCCCGGCGGTGATGGGCTCGTTGCCCTGGTGCTGAGGAAAACGGCATGAGCGTAGGCAGCTATCACCGGCAAACGGTCAGTGAGGGGATGATCTTCCTGCAGGCAAATCCCCAGCAGGTCGCCCAGTTCGACGAGTTCGCGGGCTTGGCACCGAAGGCGATCGCGGCAGCACAACGCCGGGCTATCAACAAAACGTTGCGCTGGCTTCGGACGCATGTCGGCCGCTCGGTGGCGGTGCAGGAGCGTATCGCGGTCGCCTCGGTGCGGCAGCGTCTGCGGGCCTATCCGGTCGGCAGCAACGGTCAGGGCCGGCTATGGTTTGGCCTCGACCCGATTGCAGCGAGCCGCGCAGGGCGTCCACGGCAGACCCGGGCGGGTGTGTCTGTGGCTGGTCGCCGTTACGCGGGCGCCTTCTACAAGGCGGTCTACGGCAGTCAGGCGGATATCTGGATCCGCACGGGCAGCAAGCATTTCAGGGAGAGCGACTACCCGAACAGCAATGTCTCGGGTGGTGGTGGCGCCAGTTCGGGCTGGATTGCCGAGAACGGCGGTCGCTTCCCCCTGGCCAAGGCGATGATCTCGCTCGAGGACGTCCGGCGGCATTTTGAGTCATGGACCAATCGGGCCCATCAGCGGCTGCTGGAGGTGATGAGGCAAGAGCTGAACTACGAACTGCAGAAATTCTTGGGGAGGATTGGTAATGGACGATGATCCGATACCACTGGACAGTCTTTACGCGGCCATGGAAGCGCATATCGCCAAGGCTATACCGGCGCTGGCCTATGTGGGGACTATGCCGGACAAGCTCGATCGAGTGCCTCTGCCGGGTGTTGTCATCGAGCTGACCGAGTGGGAGCCAGGTCATGACCCTGGTACTGGCGAGGTGGGGCTGGATGTTCGTTTCGAGGCGCGGGTGATCGTCGCTGGCGAGGAGGAGAATGCGTTGCGCATGGCGGCATTTGCGGCGGCGCAGATCACGATTCTGTTGCGTATGCAGACCTGGGGCCTGGCTGTCGAGCCGGCGAAGTTTGTTCGTGCTGCCCAGGACTGGAGTCGTCCTGAGCTGGATGGTTACGCGGTCTGGATGGTTGAGTGGACCCAGATCATCTACCTGGGCGAGGAGGAATGGCCCTGGCCGATCGAGCCCGGTGGCAAGCCCATGGTGCCTGGTGATGACGGCAACCCGGTCGAGTTGGAGGATCCCGTATGAGTTACGCCTCTGCACAGCATGACCGGATGATCGCTGACCTGGTGCTTCCCTGCTTTGTGGTCGCGGTCGATCTGGAGGCTGGCAAGGTGAGGGTTTCCGATGGCGATGACTGGAGCAGCGCCTGGGTGAAATGGCATTCGCAGGCGGCGGGCAAGGCCCGGCACTGGCGGGCGCCAAGCCTGAATGAGGAGGGTATCTTGTTCAGCCCGAGCGGGGATCCGGCTCAAGGGACCTTCGTGCCAGGGCTGTACGGCAAGGCGGGCCCGCAGGCCGACAACCGTGATCACGTCGAGGTCTGGCGCTTCGATGATGGCGGCAGCCTGGTCTACGACTGGCAGGCCAACAGCTACACCATCGAGTTGCCGGCCGGCACTGTCACGGTCAAGGTCGGTGGCTCCCAGGTTGAGGTCACGCCTGCCCAGATCAGCGTGCAGTCCAGTCAGATCAATCTGGTGGGTGCGGTCACGATCGATGGCACGCTCAACACCACCGGCAACATCACCAGCGCTGGCTCGATCATGGATACGACCGGCAACAGTCCTAACCACAAGCACTGACCTTTACCTATCAACCAGCCCGCCGCGTGCGGGCTTTTTTCTGGAGCATCCCATGAGCAAATCGAGCCCCGTTGTGCCGCCCGATTCGGCAGAGGGCCAGGTAGTGGCCCCTGACACTGTCAGCGCGGCAATCGCCGTCGGCCCCGCGCGTGTCTTTCGCGACAAGGTCTACACCTCGCGCACGCTCGTCATGTCGGACGGCAGCACCATCCCCGTCGCCCGTGGCCGTGTCAGCGCGGCCGACGACGATCAATACGCCTTCCTGAAGGCCCACCCCGAGTTCGAGCCCTTGCAGGAGTAATCGCGATGATCGGAATGGATCGCCGTACCGGCTTGCCCCTTTCCGATCGTGAACACCTGGTGCAGTCGATCGAGGACATCGTGACGACGCCGATCGGCAGCCGGCGACAGCGCCCGGAGTACGGCTGCGACCTTCGCCGCTTTGTCGATCTGCCAGTCAACGAGGGGTGGAAAAGTGCCGTACAGGCCGAGATCGCCCGTGCGCTGGCACGGTGGGAGCCTCGTTTCAAGCTTGAGCGGGTGAGAGTTCTTGCTGTGTTGGGTGGCCAGATCTCGCTGGAGCTGTCCGGTCAGTACATGGGCGATAGTCTGCTGGTGGAGGTGGCCGCGTGAGTATTGTTGATTTGTCGGCGCTTCCTGCGCCGCAGGTGCTTGAGAGTCTGGATTTCGAGGAGGTGTATCAGGCCGACCTCGCCACCTTCCGTTTGTACATGGGGGAGAACTGGACCGCGCAACTTGAGAGCGATCCGGTCCTTAAGCTGCTGGAGGTCGGTGCCTATCGTAAGGTCGGCAATCGGGCTCGGGTCAACGATGCGGCAAGGTCGTTGCTGCTGGCCCATGCAAAGCGTGGTGACCTCGATCAGTTGGCGGCGAATGTCCGCCTGCAGCGCCTGGTTGTCCAGGCCGAGGATCTGGCAGCGGTGCCTCCTGTGGAGCAGGTCCTGGAAGAGGACGATGCACTGCGCGAACGGGTCCAGCTCGTTTACGAAGGGCTGACCACGGCGGGGCCGCGTAGCAGCTACATCCTGCATGCCCGTAACGCCTCCGGCCAGGTTGCAGACGCTGAGGCGCAAAGCCCGTCGCCGGCGGTGGTTGTTGTCACGGTGTTGGCCTTGGCCGGCGAAGGGGTTGCTGGTCAGGATCTGCTGGATACGGTGTACGCGGCATTGAGCGACGAGGATGTCCGACCGCTGGGTGACCGGGTGTTGGTTCAGGCTGCTGAGATCCTGCGGTACCGGATCGATGCCGTTGTGCACATGGCCGGTACCGGATCAGAAAACGAGGCGATTCTGGCCGAGTGCCAGCGGCGACTTGCGGCGTGGATCAACCCCCGGCGCCGGCTGGGTGTCGAGGTGTCGCGCTCGGCGGTGGATGCGCAGTTGCACATCAGCGGTGTGCGTAAGGTCGAGCTGGCCAACTGGGTGGATATCACGCCGAGCCGGTCGCAGGCGGCGTACTGCACGGGCTTCAATGTTGTGATGGGGGAGAGCTGATGGACAGCCTTCTCCCCAACAACAGCACCGAGTTGGAACGTGCCATCGAGGCAGCCGCTGACGAGGTCGTCGAGGTGCCCCTGCGCACCCTGTACAACCCTGACACCTGCCCGGCGCACCTGCTGTACCAGCTCGCTTGGGCCTGGTCAGTGGATCGCTGGGATAACGCCTGGCCCGAGGCGACAAAGCGGGCGGTGTGCCGATCGGCGTTCTTTGTGCACTCGCGCAAGGGCACGATCGGCGCCATTCGCCGCGTGGTCGAGCCGCTGGGCTTTCTGCTGAAGGTCACCGAGTGGTGGCAGACCCAGCCCATGGGCGAGCCCGCGACCTTCGCTCTAGAGGTCGGTGTACTCGACACCGGCATCACGGAAGACATGTACACCGAGCTGACGGCGCTGATCGATGACGCCAAACCGGTCAGCCGGCACATGTCCTCGCTGAACATCAGCCTGCAGAGCCCCGTCACCTGCGTTGTCGGCGTGATGGCCTACGACGGCGACGAGCTTGATGTTTACCCGTGGGAAAATCCCGATATCGACGTGCAGGTGCTGGGCACCTACGGCGTCCACACAATCACGAATGACGAACAGGACGTGTACCTGAATGGTTAACCAAAACTCTATTTTTGGCGGCATGCTGACGAATGCCGGTGCCGCCAAGAAAACCAACTGTGATGCCCTGGGCATCCCCTGGCAGCCGAGTCACATGCTCATTGGCAACGCGAATGACACTGACCCGGTGCCGTCACCCACCCAGACCAAGCTGATCAATCAGGTCTACCGGGCCCCGCTCAATCAGCTGTACGTGTCTCCTACCGATGCGAATGTCTTGGTGGCGGAGCTTGTGCTGCCTCCGGACGTTGGGGGCTGGTGGATCCGCGAGCTGGCCCTGGAGGACATCGACGGCGTGTTCTCGGCCGTGGCGAACTGCGCGCCGAGCTACAAGCCGCTGCTGGTCCAGGGCTCGGGCCGCAACCAGGTCGTGCGGATGCACATCGTCACAAGCAACACGGCGAACATCCAGCTCAAGATCGACCCGGCGGTGGTGTTGGCAACGCGTGAGTATGTCGACACGTCGATCGTCGCGGCGCTGAACAAGCAGGATTTCAAGCATTCGGTGCAGGTGGCCACCACCGCGCCGATTGTGCTGAGCGGCCTGCAGACGATCGACGGTGTCGCGCTGGCGGCTGGTGCTCGGGTGCTGGTCAAGGATCAGGCCGCCGGCAGGGACAATGGGATCTACCTGGTAGCGGCAGGGGCTTGGCCTCGTGCTGCCGATGCCGATACGAGCATCGAAGTCACTCCGGGGCTGTTTGTGCATGTTGAGCAGGGCGCTGTCGGTGGCGACAGCATCTGGCAACTGATCACTGACGCGCCGATCACTCTGGGCACGACGCCGCTTGCGTTCGAGATGATCGCCGGTCGGACAGGCGTTGTCGCTGGCACTTACACCAAGCTGACGGTGGACAGGAATGGTCGGGTCATCGCTGGTACGAATCCGACCACGCTGGCCGGCTACGGCATCACCGATGCCTACACCCGTGGTGAGGTCGACTCGAAGGTCGCCCAAGCGTCCTCGCTGCCGGTTGGCTCGATGGTGGCGTTTCCCAAGGGAACGGTACCGCCTGGTTTTCTGGAGCTGGACGGCAGCGTGCAGAGCATTGCGACCTATCCGGATCTGGCCGCTTACCTCGGCACATCGTTCAACAAGGGCGATGAGGGGGCTGGCAACTTCCGGCTGCCGGAGTCTCGTGGTGAATTCCTACGGGGTTGGGACCATGGGCGAGGTCTCGATGTTGGACGTGAAGTCGGAACAAGCCAGGGTGATGCTCAGCAGAACATCATGGGTTGGGTTGGTGGCGTGCGAGGTGATGCTGCTGCGATTACACCGAGTGGTCCGTTTGCGATTATTTCCGACGCTGGGAACTTCACCAACGGCGGTGGCCTTCTCAAAAACGTAAACTTTGACGCGTCGAGGGTTATCAGGACAGCGGCCGAGGTGCGGCCGCGAAACTTGTCGGTGATGTGGTGTATCAAGGCTTGGAACGCACCCGTCAATCAGGGAAATATCGATGTTGCGGCCCTGGCTGCTTTGGCCGCTCAGGCGACGGAAACCCGGCAGGGCACCGCCAAGGTTGCAACCGCCACTCAGATGTCTGCAGGCTCTGATGACAGCACCATCGTCACGCCGAAGAAACTTCGACTGGGCTTCTCCGTCAGTCTTGCCACCAATGGTTATCTGGTGCTCCCGTCGTGGTTGGGTGGCCTGGTTATTCAATGGGGGTACTACGCGGGTTCTCTCGACGACTTAACGGCGCTCGTCTCCTTTCAGTTGGCCTTTCCTGCTCAATGCCTGAACGTCATCGCTGTGGGTGATGGGGGGCAGTCCGGAGGTGGAGCGTTTGTTGGTGTAGGGGTGCAGAAAATCAGCAAGGAGCAGTTCAGGCTCAATGGCTATGCTACGGGCATGTCGACGGTGGGTTATCACTGGTTGGCACTGGGATACTAGGAGGTAGTGGATGAAGCGTTTTTACAGTCCAACCACTCGGTCCAGTTACTTGCAGGGCCTCAACAGTGAGATCCCAGGTGACGCGGTTGAGATCTCCGAGGATCTGTATTTGTCGGTGATCGGCAATCCAGCTCCTGGAAAAATCAGGGCGCATGATGAGCATGGTCTTCCATACTTGATCGATGCACCGTTGCCGGTTGTCGATCTAGCTGCCCAGGAGCGAGGGTGGCGCGACGCCGAGTTATCAGCTGTTACCTGGTTGCGTGATCGGCACCGTGACCAATCGGATATCGGAGCTGCAACGACTTTGACCGATGAGCAGTTTGCCGAGTTGCTTCGTTACATGCAGGCCCTGCGCGATTGGCCTCAGTCTCCCGAGTTCCCTGCCCAAGAGAATCGACCGGTCGCCCCCGCCTGGATTGCTGATCAAGCCGAATAACCGCCCCGCATCGCCGGGGCATTTTTTTACCCGTCTCTAACCCCCCATGGCCCCGCACTGCGGGGCTTTGTCGTTTCTGGAGAGTACCTCTATGAGTTTCTACCACGGCGTTACCGTGACGAACGTCGACACCGGCAGCCGTACCATCTCGCTGCCGTCGTCGTCGATCATCGGTCTTGTCGACACCTTCACCCCGGCTCCGGAATACACCGCGCAGCCGAATGACCTGGTGCTGATCACCCGCGAGAGCGAGGCGATCGCGGCCTGGGGGCCTGACGCGGCGATCACGAAAGCCTGCCAGGCGATCTATCAGCTCGGTGGAGCTGTCATTGTCGCGTGTGGCGTAGCGAAGGTCGCCGATGCTGCCCAGCAGACCTCGTCGATTATCGGCGGCGTCCTGGCCAGCGGTAAGCGGACAGGCCTGCAGGCGCTTCTCGACGGGAAAAGCCGTTTCAACGCTCAGCCGCGGCTGCTGGTTACGCCGAAGCACAGCTCGACCCTGGCGGTCGGCACAGCGCTTGTCGGCTTGGCCAACAAACTGCGAGGGCTGGCGATCCTGGATGGGCCCGGTACCACTGACGAAGCAGCACAGGAATACGTCAAAAACTTCGGAGAGAAGCGGGCGTATCTCGTTGACCCTGGTGTGCAGTACTGGGACACCACCGTGAACGCGACGGTGGATGCCCCCGCGTCGGCGTGGGCTGCCGGTCTGTTTGCCTGGACCGACAGCGCGTATGGGTTCTGGGCATCGCCATCGAACAAGTTGTTTGTCGGTATCACCGGCACAACGCGTTCAATCGAGTTCCTCGACGGTGATGAGACCTGCCGCGCTAACCTGCTGAACAACTCGAATATCACCACGATCATTCGTGATGACGGCTACCGCCTGTGGGGTAACCGAACCCTGTCGAGTGATCCGAAGTGGGCCTTTGTTACACGTGTCCGAACCATGGACATCGTGATGGACGCGATCCTGTACGGGCACAAGTGGGCGGTCGATCGGTCCATCACCGCTACGTACGTCAAAGACGTGACGGACGGTCTGCAGGCGTTCATGCGCGATCTGAAGGCCCAGGGCGCAATCATCAATTTCGAAGTTTATGCCGACCCAGAACTCAACACCGCAAGCCAGTTGGCGAAGGGAAAAGTGTTCTGGAACATCCGGTTCACGGATGTCCCTCCGGCTGAAAACCCCAACTTTCGTGTCGAGGTCACTGATCAGTGGCTGACCGAAGTCCTTGATACCGCCGCGTAAGGAGCGACCCACATCATGGCAATGTTTCCCGAAACCCTGTCGAACCTGAACCTCTTTGTAGACGGTGTCAGCTTCCAGGGCGATGTACCCAGTCTGACCCTGCCGAAACTGACCCTCAAGATGGACGAACACCGGGGCGGTGGCATGGACGTGCCGGTCGAGCTGGAAATGGGCATGGAAAAGCAGGAAGCGGGCTTCACCACGACAGGTGTACGCCGCGAGTCGCTGAAGTTCTTCGGCCTGGCCGATGGTTCCGCCTTCAACGGCACGTTCCGGGGTGCCTACAAGGGGCTCAAGGGCAAGATCACCCCGGTGATTGTCACCCTGCGCGGGACCCTGAAAGAGGTCGACATGGGCGACTGGAAGCCCGGCGACAAGGCCGAGATCAAGCACTCGGTGGCGCTCATCTACTACCGGCTCGAAGTCGACGGTCGCGAGATCTACGAGATCGATGCGCTCGGCATGAAGCGCGTTATCAGCGGCGTTGACCAGCTTGCCGCACAGCGTCAGGCGCTGGGCCTGTAACCACTGTCCCTCTATCCGTAAGGAAACAATTCAATGAGCAAGAAAGTTCCTGCCTACCTGGAGATCGATGCCGAGCGCGTCGTCGTGAAATTGAGCACACCGTCCGAGGCAAATGGCATCAAGGTCGACAAACTCGTCATGCGCGCCCCGACCGTGCGTGATGTGCGCGCTGCCGCTGCGACTTCGAACGGTGACGATGAGGTGCGCGAGCTACAGCTGTTCTCCTCGCTCACCGAGGTCGGCGTGAAGGATTTCGAAGGCTTCACCATGAAGGACTACACCCGCTTGCAGGCCGGCTATTTTCGTCTGGTGCAAGACGACGAGCTTTGACCCTGGCACCCAGAAGCGGCTGGCCAAACGGTTAGCCGCAGAACTGGGTTTCTCGGCGGCTGAGATATCGACGATGTCATGGGCTGACATGATTTGGTGGCTCACGGATTGAGCCTGCAGGAGGTGACGCATGGCGCGTTTGGCGATTGCGTTGGAAATTGGCGGTGCCGTGGCGTCGTCGCTCGGCGCCGCTTTTGGTACTGCCCAGGGCCACATCAAGAAACTGGAAGACGCGGGCAGCAAGGCGAAGGTGTTGAAGAACACCATCGGCGAGACCATCAAGCTGCGTGACGAGTGGAAGCGTGCCCACGACAGCGGGGCCGCCTCTGCGGCTGGCCTGTTGCGTAAGCTGGAGGGCAATCTGGATGCCCTGAAGCGGCAGGGCGTCGAGGTCGGGCGCCTGTCGCGGGAGTACCAGCGCCTCGGCCGGGAAGTGAAAGCGGCTGAGATGCAGCAGAAAGGGCGGCAGCAGATCGACTCGGGCAAGTCCATGCTCAAGTCGACGGTGGGGGCTGCTGTCGTGGGGGTGGGCATGGCCGCGATCCCGACCAAGATCAGCGCGGACTACCAGGCGATCGTCCGCGACATCGCGATCAAGGCGGATGTCGCGAACAAGCCCGAGGAAGCGCAACTGACACGGACAGTCCTCGACACGTCGAAAGACACGGGCATGTCTCGTAATGACGTGGCCGACCTGGTCAACCAACTCGTTGGCGCCGGCATGGAGCTGGACAAGGCCTTGTCCTACGCACCGATCGCGGCGAAGTTCGCGGTCGGCCAGGGGGCCAGCGGCGTCGACACGGCGTCGATGATCATGGCGCTGCAGCAGAACGCCAAGATCAACGACCCGAAGGTCATGCAGCAGGCGCTGGAAGCGATCGCATACCAGGGCCAGGCCGGTAGCTTCGAGGCGTCAGACATGGCGCGATGGTTCCCGCAGTTGCTGGCGAGCATGGAGAAGAACGGCAGCACCGGCCTGGACGCGGTGACGTCGCTTGGCTCGATGCTGCAGGTACAGATGAAAACCGCCGGCAGCTCGGACGAGGCGGCGAACAACTTCAAGAACTGGGTCGAGAAGATCGGCGCGGGTGATGTGGTCAAGGCCTACAAGGATGCGGGCATCGACTATCAGGCCTCCCTGAACACGGGCATCCAGAAAGGGATGTCGACGATTGAGTCGTCGATGGCCCTGGCCATGAAGTACGTCGAGGCCACGGACCCGGCCAAGGCCAAAAAGATCAAGGACGCGAAGGCGGCGATCAGCAAGGAAGCGGATCCGGAGAAGGCGAAGGCCGCCCTAGATGCGTTGGAGAAGACCTTGCGTACCGGTGACTTGTTCGCCGACATGCAGGTCAAGGCCGCGCTCACGGCCTATTCGCAGAACAAAGACCTCTACACCCAGCTCAAGAACGATTCGGCCAATGCCACCGGAATCCTCGACAAGAACCTGGCCGAGCGGCGTGAGACGTCCTCGCAGATCTGGGCAGAGACGATGCAGTCGATCAACGACAGCATGCGCAGCGTCGGCGACGCAATCCGGCCGGCCACTGACAAAGTCGCGGAAGGCATCACGTTCGTTGCCAAGAAGCTGACAGATCTGTCGGACAGCTCGCCCAAGGTTGTCATGGGCATCGCCGGTATCACGGCGGCGGTCGGTGGGCTGATCACCCTGTACAGCACGGCGAAGATTGGTCGCGGCATGCTGAATGTGGTTCGCGGCCGACGCGGTCGTGGTGCTGCAGCTGGTGATGGCGAGGTGCCACAGACCGGTAACAAGGTGGTCGACGCAGGCCTGGGCGCGTTGGGCAAGGTGCTCGGGAACGGTGCTGCGAACGACGTCGGTGCCGCTCTCGGCGAGCCGCAGCGGGTTTTCGTTGTGAACGCCCGGGAGATCGGTGGCATCGGGTCCACAGGTGGTGTAGGCGAGCCTGGAGGGCGCCGCCGTCGCGGTCGTCGGCGCCGGGGCGGTCGTGGCGTAGGAGCAGCGGTTGCCGGTGTCGCAACGATCGTCCCGGTCGCTGCAGAGGCTGGTCGGATGGGGCGAGTCGTCGGAGCCTTGAGCAAGGCCTCGAAGGTCGCGGCGAAGCTGCCCGGCGGCAAGATCGTTGACGCCGGTATGTCTGTACTCGATACCGCGCTCAACGCAAAGACCCAGGACGAGAAAGCCGAAGGCTACGGTGGCGCTGCCGGCGGCTTGGCCGGCGCCCTGGCCGGTGGTGCTGCAGGCGCGGCGATCGGCTCTGTTGTGCCGATCATTGGTACCGCGATCGGCGGCGCGATCGGTGCGGCGCTGGGCGGCATGGGCGGCGAGGGCCTGGGTAGCTGGCTCGGTAAGAAGTGGTTCGGTGAAGACGAACAGGTCGCCGATGCTGACAAAACCAAGGTGTCAGCACCTGGTGATATCGCGCGCTCGATCTCTGCGACCGTTCCGGCACCGACGGCGCCGGTTGTGGCCCAGGCGCTGGAGCAGGCTAAGCCTAGCGAGCCACCCCGGGTCGACCAGCAGTTCTCGTACTCGCCGAACATGCCCATCACGATTCAGGGCGATGCCAAGGATCCGGATCAGCTGTTCCGCTCCCTTGAATCGCGGCTGCGTAGCAGTTGGGAGCAGTGGTCGCGGGAGTCGATGGCACGACAGTCGGCTGGCCAGCTATTCGATGAACCCCACGTTTAAGGAGGGTGTATGGCATACATGGAGTCAATACAATCAACGCTCTCGTCGTTGTTTGCAGCGGGGGAGGCTGGCCGTACCAGCCTCGACGGCATGTTGGTCCCGTTGACCAGCGCTGTCAGTGATATGTCTGGGGCTGTTGACGAGCTGGAGGGGCTACCGGTGGTTGGCCCAGCAGTCGGGGAGAAGCTGCAGCGGACGATGCGGGCCATCAGCGCGGCGCAGTCAACGGTAGGGCAGATCGCGTCGACCTACAGCCGGGTTGTCACAGGGGCAACTGCAGTGCAGGAGCGCTTGGGCTCGTTGAGCGAGCAGGCGGGCAAGGCCAGCGCGGCGATCAATCGCATCGCCGGCCAGGTCAGCCCATCGCTTACCGGCATTCTGCCAACCAGCGCGATCACAGCGGGCAGCTCGCCGGCAGCGGCAGCCATCAAGCCGTTCCCGCATCTGCTGATCCTGCAGCCGCTGGATCACAAGCTGCAGCCGTACTACTTCAACCTCGACACCGCGACCTTTGACGAGTTGCGGCGGCAGACCTCGGCGCGCTGGGCGGCTCAGGAACGCCTGACCCGCGACATCGCACAGCAGGCCGTGGGCCACGGCGAAGACAAGTTGAGCCTCAAGGGTGCGATTTTTCCGGGTTTCAAGGGCGGGCTCAAGCAACTGGACACGCTCCGCTCGATCGCTCGATCGCTGCAGCCGGTGAGCCTGGTAACGGGCTATGGCGAAGTGTTGGGCACCTGGTGCCTGGTCAGCATCGACGAGGAGCAGAGCGCATTTCTGGCCGGCGGGATCCCGCGAAAACAAGGCTTCTCTCTGGAGTTCGTGAAGTATGGCGAAGACATGCAGAACGTCTAGCGGGGATCTGCTAGATACCCTGTGCTACCGCTACTACGGGCACCTCAACGGCACCATGGAGGCGGTGCTGGAGGCCAATCAGGGCCTCGCTGACGAGGCGCAGCCGTATCGTGCCGGCGTCCTCATCACACTGCCGGATCTCCCGGCACCGTCCACCGAGACGATCCTCTTGTGGGATTGACCTGGTTCATTCACTGAGCCCCGCCATGAGCGGGGCTTTTCTTTTCTGGAGTGCACATGCAACCAGCATTTCGTGTTGTCGCTGACGGCAAAGACATCACGGCGTTGATCAATGACCGGCTTCTGCTGCTGCGGACCACCGACAAGCCCGGCATGGACTCGGATGAGTTCGAGCTGCGGATTGACGATCGAGACGCGGCGGTGGCGTTGCCGCGCCGTGGTGCGGCCGTTGAGATCTACATGGGATATGCCGGGCAGGCACTGGCCCGCCTGGGTAAATACGCGGTCGACGAGATCGAGGTATCAGGTCCGCCGAGTACGGTGGTCATCCGGGGCAAGGCCAGCGACATGCGCGGCTCCGGCAAGACCACACGCAGCGGCTCCTGGGAAAACGTGCCCCTCTCGAAGATCGTCAGCGACGTGGCTGCGCGCAACGGCTGGACGCCGGTTTGTCCCGTGCAGACCAAGGTCGAGCGCATCGACCAGCGCAACGAATCGGACTTCAACTTCATCACCCGGCTGGCAAAACAGTACGACTGCACGGCGAAGGTCGCCGACGGCAAGCTGCTGGTGATGCCCCGTGAGGCCAGCAAAAGCGCAAGCGGCAAGTCGTTCGCGGCGATCACGATCACCCCGGCCGACGTCAGCCGCTGGCAGTTCCACCTCGGCGATCGCAGCTCGCAGAAGGCCGTGAAGACAAAGCACAAGAAGGACGGAAAGCTGGTCACGGTCGAGCTGGGGAACGATGACGTCCCGTCTGGGTTGCCGGCTGTCCACACCGATCGGCACATCTATCCGAACAAGACCGCCGCCGAGCAGGCTGCAAAGGCAAAGCTGGCCGCGTTCAACCGCAGCACTGCCGGGGTGCGCCTGCAGATGGCCGGGCGTACGGATCTCTTCGCTGAACGCAAGATCAACGCCCAGGGCTTCAAGGTCGGCCTCGATGGCGAGTACCTGGTGGACAAGGTCGAGCAGACCTTCGACGCCTCGGGCTTTTCGACTGTTGTCGAGTGCAACGGCGGCAAGAAGGGCAAGGCGAAAGCCAAGGGCAAGAAAAAGAAGGAAACCAAGCCACTGAAGGTGGTCGACGTGAAACCGACCTGATTGGTCGATCCATACAGGAGCACAGCAATGACAGTCACCGTGCAACAGCTTCAGCAGATCCTCCCGGGCGCCGGCAAGAAAGCCGGCGTTTTTGTGTCTGCACTCAACACGGCCATGGACCGCCGGCAGATCAACACTCCCAAGCGCGCGGCCGCGTTCCTGGCCCAGGTCGGCCACGAGTCCGCGCAGTTGCTCTACGTGCGCGAGCTGGGCAGCGACCAGTACCTGAGCAAGTACGACACCGGCACCCTGGCTGCCCGCCTGGGCAATACCCCTGCCGCTGACGGTGATGGCCAGCGCTATCGCGGTCGCGGGCTGATCCAGATCACCGGCCGAACCAACTACCGCCAGTGCAGCCTCGCGCTGTTTGGCGACGAGCGTCTCCTGCAGCAGCCGGAGCTGCTCGAACAGCCACAGTGGGCCGCTGAGTCGGCCGCGTGGTTCTGGCAGCAGCAAGGGCTCAACGAGCTGGCCGATGCCGACCAGTTCAACAGCATCACCCGCCGGATCAATGGCGGGCTGAACGGCCTGGAGGATCGCCTGCAGATCTGGGCGCGGGCGAGGGCGGTGCTATGCGCCTCCTCGAACTGATCCCGGCACCTTACCGCCTGGTGGCTTTCGTCGTGCTGCTGGCCCTGGTGGCCGGTAGTTCGGCGGTGGCGTCCTGGCAGGTTCAGAACTGGCGCTACGGTCAGCAGTTGGAGCATCAGGCCCGACTGCAGGCGGACGCGCTCAACGAGCATTCCCGCGCATCGGCCGCGCTGCAGCGTGCCGAGCAGGACAAGCGCCTAGCCCTGGAGCAGCGGCTTCAGGCCAGTGACCAGACCCACTCGAAGGAAATGAATGATGTGCAACAGAATCAGGCTCGCCTGCGTGATCGCCTTGCTACTGCCGATCTGCGGCTGTCAGTCCTCCTTGATCGGAGCGACCCCGCCGCCGGATGTGCGCTGCCAACCACCCCCGCCGCCGGCAGCGTGGTTCATGCAGCCCCGCGCGCCAGACTTGACCCGGCGCATGCTCAACGAATTGTCGGAATCACCGACGACGGCGATCAAGGACTGATCGCACTGAAGGCCTGTCAGGCCTACGCAAAGGAAGTTTCAACCCCGCACTAAAAGGAGCGGCCGGTCTGGGTGTTGCTGCACCCGTTCCGGCCGCCGTCCCCGCAGATCATCCCTGCAAGTCCAGCCAAGGCTCCTGCTTCGTGCACAAAGCGCGAGGAGCCTAGCACCTGTTTATCTATACAGTAAAGGTCTTGCTCTCAATGTCCTCTCCGATTGTTCCCTGGATGGGCGGCAAACGCCGCCTGGCCGACCGCCTCATCCCTCTCTTTCCTCCCCATGAATGCTACGTCGAAGTATTTGCCGGCGGTGCCGCGCTCTACTTCATGCGCCCCCAGGCCGCGCCCGTGGAGGTCCTCAACGACCTCAACGGCGACCTGGTGACGCTGTACCGCGTCGTGCAGAACCATCTCGAAGAATTCGTGCGCCAGTTCAAGTGGGCGCTGTCCTCGCGGCAGATCTTCGAGTGGCAGAAGATGACCCGCCCTGAAACGCTGACTGATATCCAGCGCGCTGCCCGGTTCTTCTACCTGCAGCAGCATGCCTTCGGGGGCAAGGTTTCCGGCCAGACGTTCGGTACCGCGACCACCGGCCCGGCCATCAACCTGCTGCGGATCGAGGAGAACCTCTCGGCCGCATGGCAGCGCCTCGCCGGCACGTACGTCGAGAACCTCCCCTGGCTTGAATGCGCCGAGCGCTACGATCGGGCGCATACCTTCCACTACATGGACCCGCCTTATTGGCAGACCGCCGGCTATGGTGTCGATTTTCCGTTCGAGGAGTACGAGCGCATGGCCGACTTCATGCGGCGCTGCAGGGGCAAGGTGATGGTCAGCATCAACGATCACCCGGACATCCGCCGGGTTTTTGAAGGCTTCCATTTCGAGACGGTGGATATCCGCTACACCACGGCCAATCAGCGGCAGGGAAAGGCGGAGGTGACGGGTGAGCTGGTGATCATGAACTGGGAGCCGGCTGCGCTGGGTGGGTTGTTTTGAAATACTCGGCCAGCATTGTGCTGGCCCGGGCCTACTTGCTGTGATTGGTTGCTGCTGCTTAGAGCGAATGATCAGTTTTCTAAGATTTTGTGTGCCATCGAGCTTATCTTAGACTTGAAGATTTCAGATTGTTTCTCAAAATTTATTTGAGCTTTTTCAAAGTCTTCTGCGGAAAGTTTGCTTTCCTTGGGGTCGGTGAAGAATGGAACGACTTGGCGTCTGGCTTGTTCAATGGGTTCGTATTCCTTAATCAGGTTGGGGAAGTGAACTGCAATTATCATTTTGTACTTTTGGTAGTCTCCTGGAGTTATCAGGTTTAAATTGGTAACTCCTTCCAGGGTTTGGGCGTATGTAAGCTTGCCTCTGTAGCATCGGTAATGGTAGAGGTAGGTATTTGAAAAATGCATCTGCCACTTGTCGAATAAAATGTAGAGGTCTTCTATTTTGCTGAGCTTCAACTCTTTTGTTTTTTGCTCGCTTTGTGTTTGGTTGTTGAGTCTTGCAGTTTTGAAATTGTATCTGCTTGTTATGAATACGGCTAATAGCGTTGATGCTGCCGCGATCGCTGCCGCTACGAGGGGAGTGATTTCTTTGAGGTCTGATATTTGCAATCGTTTTGTCCTTTTGAGTATAAAGATGGCTTGCGACTAGGTGTGGCTGGTTAACGTAAAGGTGCAAGCCTAAATCTATTTCCTGCTGTGGCCTTATGATTTCTTTTCGGCAGTTTAAGAAAAGCGCCTAAATCTCCTTGGTCTGGAGCTGGCGCTTTTCTGATCAATGAAGCAGATCAACTGATAGAAGTGCCGGATAATTAGAGCATGTTGATTAAGCTATCAACAGCTTTTTGGCACTCCGCTACGCGTTCGTTGTTGACCTTAATTTGTTGGCCGTGAATTGGATAGTGCCCACCTCGCAATTGTGAAAGAGGGCGGCCGATGTGCGCGGCAACCACGCCCGCAGTGTTGAAGTCTCTGAGTGCTACAGAATATTGAGCTCGGAATTCCTGAACGTTTTGGGGAACTGGGCCGCGATTAGTGAAGTAATTTGGTGATGTGTTGTATGCGGCGAATAGGGCGTCAGCGGTAGCATCTGAAAGTGCCGAAAACGCAGAGGCAGCACCCTCATACTGTGTGAGACGGTTCCCGACTATCACATGTATTTGAGGGACAATCATGCCAAGGGCTGCTGCTTTTGCGGCAAAAGTCCAAGATCCATATATGGGGTGAGGTGGGTTTTGGCCATGAAGCAGAATAAATAGAGCATTTGCCGCGACGCGGGATGAGTCGTCCGCGTTAACTGGGACGATAAGTTTGTCGCCGGCAGATATGGCAAGTTCTGTGTAGATTGAAAAGCTTGGGTTGGTGTCAATAAAAACAGCAATTTCTTTGTTAGGGTATTTTTCGGAAAAAGATTGAATCAGGTTTCTGAAGATTAAATGTATCCATTTCCACGGCTGGCTGTTTGGGATCAGTGAAGGGGCATTGGCCGCGCCAGTTATTGCTGGTGACATTGGCTCCAAATTTCCATCACCACACAGCAGTGCCAGATTCGTCGGGGCTGCTTGGTTTACGCTGCTCACTTGAACAAGAAATTTTAACGGATCCGGAAGTGGAGCTCCTGGACCAGCGGAAATGACTGTGCTCAAATATCCAACTACAGATCTTGGAGTGGCTTCTGTGCAAAGCTGAAGTACATAGTTCTCCCCGTTAGTACCGCCCCCGAGGAGCATCATGCTTGAATTGGATTGCGGGCATAAGTCAATTACTAAAACCATTTTGTTTGGATTTAGTTCTGCATATCGGGTAGCTGTGTGGAATGCGATGGTGCTTTTACCTACACCACCCTTGTTGTTCCAGACGACATAACTTTCAATTTTCGCCATTGCTAAGTTCCATTTGCGTGGTGAGCACCTTAGTTACGGTGCGTTGGAGCATAGTCGCATTTGGCCAGCCTTTTCGTCTACATCGTCCTGCTCTGCTTCGCATTGATGATGAATCCAAGGCCTGCGCAGGCCTGGCAGTCCTCTCGTAATGCGAAACGATCCATGCAAGTGGGGCACTTCATGAACATGGCCGTAGCCAGCAGCGGTCGCGCTCGTTGGTATGCGACGAAGTCGTGGTTCTCCATAGCAATCTGGGCGGTGTCGGCCAGCGCTCGGTATGCATCGGGATCATCAATGTTTGAGTACTCCCGACCATTGATCCGCTGGCCGGTCAGTACCAGGTCGTAGACGCTGCCGTCCGGTCTTATGACCGTGAGCCCGTTCATGTCCCAGACCTCGGAGTTGATGCGAAACACCAGTCTACGAGTTCCGTTCTCAGAGATAACCTGTGCGGCCCAAGGGCCGAGCTTCTCCACTGTGGCGTCCGGGTAATAGATCATGGTGCTGATTTTCCCGAGAGCTGGTCCCCCGTGCCGTGGTACCACGTCGTAGAAACCGGCTGTCATGAAGGCTGGTTCGCAGTCAATCAAGGTTTCAACGGCATGCCAGTAGGCGGCATTGGCCATCTCGTCCATCTCCAGCTTCTCGATCGGATCGATGATCTGGGCGGCGGCCATTTCCCTGCTGATATCAAGGCAGATGATGCGATGCGCCTCGGGGTTATCCAGCCTCGACTGGTGGTTGTCGAGGTGCTGCTGCCAGTAGGCAAGCCATTCTGCTTTGGTGCGGAGGCTGATCATGGAATGCGCGCTTATAACTGTATGTGCATACAGTAATTGAGGCTTTGCAGTCTCGCCACTCAACTCGACGAACTGCGATGTGGCGAGGTGCTTCAGGTGGGCTCAGGTCTGTACCACTTTTTGTACCAATCGTGTTCCCGATAGGGGCTTGAAGGGGTCATTGAGTGCGCTGGAGCCCCCTATTTTCCGCGTTTAGGGTTCGCCAGCTATTCCGCACATAAGTCCTTACCGGTTTTCCGTTGGGGAGGGTGACTAGGAAACTGACTCGTTGCGGGCAGGGGAGTTTTATATCGATCCGTTATAAGCAATTCGCCGAGCATGGCTCCCGGCATGGAGCCGCAGTGGCGGGTGTTGCCGAAAAACGGTATCAGCGGGGTATGCGAGTGGTCTGTTTTTACGATCCAAGTCGCTGATATACAACAGTTTTTCGAGCTATTTATGCCGCTGCGGATTGATACCCTCCAAGGACATGGATGACGAGGACCTTGGAAATGTCGGCAGTTACCCCGCCAGTGCCACCTGCACCTGACGAGTACAGCGAAAATGAAGAAGTGGTCAGGGCCAATGCCCCCGCCTGGCTGTTGCAGGCGAAGACGGAGAACATCCGGCAATTGGGCGAATACATGCGCGATAGCCAGCTGTTCAAGACCGAAGTGTCGCTACGGCTCAAGGCGCTCAAGCCGGTTCGCGAGTTCTGCGAGCCTTTACTCGAGCAGGCCCTGCTCAAGCGATTCGGGGCAGGGCTGGATATGCACAGGGATGTGTTGTTCGTTGCCGATCGCTGGCCGGATCTTCCCAGGCCTTTCGGGCCTTCGGCTACCTTTCCGATGATGTTCACCCGCCATACCCTGCTGGAAGCGGCCCTGCAGAATTTCGAGGCCGATGAAGAGTTTCCTCCGCAGTCGCATATCAGCCTATCTGGCGGGCCGAGGTCGGCATTCACTCCGGCGGCATTGGTCTCGCTGGTACGTGAACTGGACCTCGGAGGGCTTTATCAACAGCATCTCTGCGATGTCTTTCATCTGCCTTCCCGACAGGAGCAGAAGGCGGACGAAGACGGGCAGCGGATCGAATTTGCCATGACGCAGCAGCGAAAGGCTGACCTGCTGGTGGACGGCTGTATCGCCTGCATGAAGAAGGATATCGATGATGGCGCCTATCAACAGCTTTGCGCACTGATCGAATCCAATACCCGCGTGGCCACTGATGGTTCGCGGATCCAGGTCAACGAGTTGCGAATGCTTGGGGTCACGTTATCGGCAGTCCGCGTGTTTACTCTGCAGGCTGGGCCGACGGGCGAGGGGGCGGGAGCCGATCGCGGGCTGTTGGTGCATGTGCCCAATGATCCGGTCAGTCGCTTCAAGCACTATCCCTCGCTCGAGGTCTTTCGCGCCGAGTTGTGCCAGCGTCTGTGGGAACCGGCGTACGAAGCTTTTTTTTGCAGCCTGGTCGGTCAAGGCGAATTACCGGCCTTTCTCGGAGCATTGCGCAAGCGCCTGGCCCGGCCAGCCCCGGGTGCCGATGGCAAGCGCGGCACCGAGCCGGACCCGCAAGCCGACCTGCAGTTGAAGTGCGTGGCAATCAACGACGGATTGTTTTCCCGACTCTATCGACAGCAGGTGGAGCGCCTGCAGGATGACGCCCGCAAGGTGGCAGTGCCGACCGAGGATGTCGATCAGGCTGCACGTACCGCCAGTTACCAGGCCCGGCTGGGGGCAGGGATGACCATACTCAACCTGGTCGCCTTCGCCAATCCGTGGGTCGGCCTGTTGATGATGGGGGTGGCCGTGGGCGAGCTGTTGGCTGAAATGTACGAGGGGTATCAGGATTGGCAGCAGGGTCACCACGACGAGGCAATCGCCCACGTGCTATCGGTGGTCGAGGACATCGCAACCATGCTCGCCACAGGGGCCGCCCTGCACGTGGGTGGTCGGGTGATCGGCAACCTGCTTGAGCGGCAATCGGCATTCTTCGATGAATTGGTGCCGGTGCGTTCGAGCGATGGGCGCTACCGGTTATGGCAGCCAAGTCTTGAGCCCTATGTGCATGACGAGCCGCGTTTCAGTTTGCACGAGCCGGATAGCCAGGGCTTCTACCGCGGCGGTGCCACCGATGACGGGCATCGTTACCTGGCGATTGCCGGGCGGCCATATCACGCCTATCGGGATGAAGCTGTCGGAGGCTGGCGGCTGCGCCATCGCAGCCGTGAATCGGCCTACGAGCCGTTGCTGGAACATAACGGCGCCGGCGGCTGGAGACTGGCCCATGAATGGCCGCCGCAATGGCAGGGACAGCTCTACCTGATGCGCCGATTGGGGCCGGAACTCACATTGTTGACGGATGAGGATGTCGAGCGGGTCCTGGCGATCCATCGGCTCGATGAACCGTCGTTGCGCCGCTTGCACATGGACCGAGGGGGCATCCCTGCACCGCTGCTCGATTCGATTCGGCGTTTTCGATTGGACCGCGAATTGAGCTGGTTGGCCGCTCCTGCCGAAGCGCCACCGGCGGCGGCCCGTGCCCTGCTGGATTTGAAACTGCACATCCTGCCGGATCTACCGGGTTGGCCCCGTAGTGGCACGATCAGCCTGATGGATGCCTCCGGCGCCTTGATCCATGAGTATGGCGCGGACCTGACTTCGCGACCGTCGCCGATGAAAGTCTCGGCCACGGCGCTCGATGCAGGCGGCTTGCAGGTGATCATCGATGAATTGGGCCGTTCGAGATGGTCGGCGCTGTTCGGGGCGTCAGTGCGGCCAGGTGAAGAGGTGGCCCGACTGGAGCAAGCGTTGCAGGCCCATGTCGGTAAACATCGCCAGGCTCTGTTCGAGCGGCTCTATCGCTTGCGCTGGCTGTCTGACAGTGGTGTTCCGGGGAGTTTGCGCCAACGCTTCCCCGAGTTGCCGGACGTGGTTTTGCGCGACGCTGTCGCACAGTCCGCCGTGGAGGTGCGAAACCGGCTGTTGACGAGTGCGCGCCTGCCCTTGCAACTGGTTGAGGACGTCAACGACATCGTCCGCGAAATCCGCGTTGATCGGGCCCTGGAGGGCGGCTTCCTGCGCTCGGCAAACAGTCCGGATACCGCGAGGTTGCAGGTGCCCCTGCTCGAAAGTCTGCCGGGTTGGCCCGCTGATCTGCGCCTGGAGGTACGCCAGGATAGTGTCGACGGCCCGTTGCTGGCTGAGGTCGGCAAGGCCGACTTGACCAGGCGACGGATACTGGTCGGCACCCGACAGGGATATCAGGCATTCGACGGGGCCGGCCGGCAGCTTGGCGAGCAGGTCTGCGCAACCGATGCGCTGAGTGCCGTCGTGTTGAACACGCTGAGTGTGGGTGAGCGCATGGCCATGGGAATCCGGTTGGGGGAGGAGGGCCGGTTGCACGGATTACTGATCAAGGCAGCCATGGCACGCCCGCAGGCTGCACGGGAGGAGGCGCTCGGCCTGGCGCCGAGAAAGCCCGGCCACTCGTCGAGTCTTTGGCGACGTGCCCCTCTGTCCGAATGCACGCGTGTCAGGCGCGGTGGGGTGGAGGCGACCCGGCGCAGCCTGCGCCGAGTGACCCAGTTATATCCCGATTTCTGTGAGGCCGACGCACGGGCGTTCCTGATGTTGCTGGGCGACGACTCGGCGCTGGTACGCAACCGGCTCCGCTCGCTGGAACTGGAGCTTGAACAGTTGTGTTCGGCATTGAATAGCTGGCACGGTGGTTACGTCGTGCCACTGCAGCGCTATATCTGGTTCGGCAGCATGCAGGAAAATCGCAAACAGGCGGCCCAGATCCTCGAACGTTGCTGGCGCCGGCAAACCCCCAGGACCTACGACGACAACGGCGTGGCGATAGGTCATGGCCTGAGCCTGGAGGGATTGCGGGTCGCGAGTCTGCCTGATCTGCCGCCGGCGATCAGTTTCGAACATGTCACCGAATTGTCGCTGAAAAGCATGGACCTGAACACGATTCCTACCGGCTTTCTCAAGCGTTTTCCCAAGCTGCGCAAGCTTGAATTGGGCAACAACCGCCTGGAATCGCTGCCGGTGGACATTGCCCAGATGAGCGAGCTACGAGAGCTGCACCTGCAGGATAACCGCATCGTCCTCGACCAGGATTCGGTAGGTCGGATTACGGCGCTGCGCCAACTGGAGGTCCTGAATCTGAATGGCAATCACGATGTCGGCCTGCTGGATGTCGGTCGGTTGCCGCATCTGCGGCGCCTGCTGTTGCGCGGTACCGGCATCGAACATTTGCCGACGGGGTTGTTGACGCGCACCAGCCTGTCGGTGGCGGACCTGCGTGGCAATCTGATCCAGTTATTGCCCGGTGAGCTCTACAACGCGCCGTCACCGATCACCCGACGCATCATCCTGCGTAACAATCCACTGGGACGGGCCAACCAGAGCCCTTTGGCTGCCTACCGCTTGCGTACCGGCATCGCCTTTGGCATACCCGAGTCCGAACTGGCGCTGGATGAGTACAGTTCGCGCCTGCGCTGGTTGACCGATATCGAGGGTCAGCGACGTAGTCGCCTGCAATCCCTGTGGCAGAGCCTCTGGCATGAACCGGGCAGCCAGGAACTGTTCGATCTGCTCGGACGCCTGAGCGGCAGTGCGGATTATCTCAGGACCCGCGCCGACCTCGTGCGGCGGGTCTGGGAGGTGTTGGAGGCGGCGGCCGAGGATGGTGCGTTGCGTCGCGAGTTGTTTGACCTGACGGCCAATCCGATGACCTGTGTCGACAGCGCGGCGCAGAATTTCAGCCATCTGGAAGTCCGTGTGCTACAGGCCAAGGCCCGGGCACTGGCGACACAGGGTGAAGAACCGAACCAGTTGCTCAAGTTGGCACGGGGCCTGTTTCGGTTGGAACAGATCGATGCCATTGCGCGTGAGCATGTGCGGGATCTGGCGGACAAGCCGGAGGTATCTTCGAGCCGTCTGCCCGACGAAGTCGAGGTGAACCTGGCTTACCGGGTCGGCCTGGGACGCCTGATGCATTTGCCCGGGCAGCCCAAGGACATGGTGTTCACTTCTCTCGCCCAGGTTTCCGAGGCACAGCTACAGGCCGCGCAACGGCGTATCCTGGCGGCAGAGCAGACGCCGAGCCTGACGGCATTCATCGCTGGCCGCGACTTCTGGGTCGAGTACCTGAAAAAACAGCATCCGCGCGAGTTTTCCCGTTTCAACCAGCCGTTCCATGACCAGGAAGAAGTGATGTTGCGCGAGTCCCCCGACATGCTCAGCGAGAAGTACTTCCGGCGACTGTCGACCCTGATGGACACCCGCAAGTTCGAGGAGCAGCGGTTTCTGGCCAGGTTGACCCTTGATGAGTTGGAGAAGCATCCCGCGCCATCGCCCGGCACCTGATTCAACCGCCGTTGCCGGGCCGTGCCTTGCCCCGCGTGAGGGCGCGCCAGGCGAAGCGGTTCGGGTGACAGGCTTCGGCGACCGCGCGTGGTAGCGGCAGCGGCTCGTTTTCCAGCCAGGCCGCGAGCAGTTCGCCCGACAGCGGTGCGGTGATCAGGCCGCGTGAACCGTGGCCGCTGTTGATGTACAGGCCGTCGAGCCAGGGGCAGGGCAGTTGCGGTACCTGGCGTGCGTCCTTGGCCAATACCCCGTAGGTGTCGGCGAATTGAACGGCGTCGGCCAGGGGGCCGATGATCGGCAGGTAGTCCGGGCTGGTGCAGCGGTAGGCCGCCCGGCCCTGCAACTGTTGCGGATCCTGCTCGGCGGCGTGCAGACGCCGGGACAGGTCGACGGAAATTTCTTCCAGCAGCGCCAGGTTGCCAAGGTGTTCGGCGGTGGTCGGGGTCAGGTCCTCGCTGTTGAAGTCGAAGCTGGCGCCCAGGGTATGTTCGCCGAGGCGGGCCGGGGCCACGTAACCCTCGGCGCAGACCACTGTCCGCAGGGCGCTGCTGTCGGTGGTCTGCTCCAGGCGGGTGATTTGCCCACGAATGCGCTTGAGTGGCAGTTGCGCGGCGGCGGCGAAGCGTTTCACCTCGGCGGCGCCGGCCAGGATCGCCACCGGGGCGCTGGCCAGCAGCGTCTCGGCATCCCAGGCCTGCCACTGGCCGTCGACCCGGCGCAGTTCAAGAGCGTCGCTGTGGGGGCGGACGTCGATCAGCGGATGGCTGGCCTGCCAGCCACACAGCGCCGGTGGATGCACCCAGCCGCCCTCGGGGAAGAACAGTCCGCCATGTTCCAGAGCGACACCGGCTTGCGCTTGCGCCGCTTCGCGCTCCAGCCGATGCAGCAGGTCGGGGCTGAAGGCCGCCGCCAACTGTGCCTGGCGTTCGGCCTCTTTCTCATCGAACGCCAATTGCAGGACGCCACACCCGTCCCAGTCGAGGCCCTTGTGCAAGTGTTCGAGCAGACGCCGGGTATGCCCGAAACCGCTGAGGATCAGTTGTGACAGTGCCGTACCATGGGCTGACAGCTTGAGGTAGAGCACCCCCTGCGGATTGCCCGAGGCCTCCTGCGCCAGGGCGTCGCGACGCTCCAGCAGTGTCACCTGCCAGCCCCGTGCGGCCAGGCTCGCGGCACTGGCGCAACCGGCCAGGCCGCCGCCGACGACCAAGGCCCGCCGCTCCCCGGCAACCTGTCCGGGGTAGGCAAACCAGGGCCGCGTTGCCGCTGGCGCCGGCACGTCCTCGGGCCAGCCGATGAACTCGCCGCGCAGGACTTCCCATTTATGGCCGATGCCTGGTGTGCGTTTCATCTTGAAGCCGGCCGCGTTCAGCGAGCGCCGCACCCAGCCGGTGCTGGTGAAGGTGCTGATGGTCGAGCCGGGCGCCGCCAGTCGCGCCAGCTCGGCGAACAGCTCGGGGCTCCACATCTCGGGGTTCTTCGCCGGGGCGAAACCATCGAGGAACCAGGCATCGACCCGGGCATCCAGCTGCGGCAACTGCTCCAGTGCATCGCCGACCAGCAGGGTCAGGCTGACACGTGCGTTGTCCAGCAGCAGGCGCTGGAACCCCTGGTGGATGGCCACATACTGCTTGAGCAGGGCCGTGGCGAAGGGCGCCAGCTCCGGCCAGAGCGCCAGGGCGCGTTGCAGGTCGGCGTGGCTCAGCGGGTATTTCTCCACGCTGACGAAATGCAGCCGTGCATCCGCCGGCGCATACTGCTCGAACAGTTGCCAGGCGCAGAGAAAGTTCAGCCCGGTGCCGAAGCCGGTTTCGCCGATCACCAGTCGGCCACCGGGTGGCAGGGCCTCGAACCGCTCTTTCAGGCGATTCTGTTCGATGAAGACGTAACGGGTTTCCTCAAGGCCCGAGCCATCGGAAAAGTACACATCATCGAATGCCCGGGAGCGGGGCCGTCCCTGGTCGTCCCAGTCGATCTGGGCATGCGGTGGTACGCGGTTCATGGAGCAACTCATCGGCAGACAGTCGGCCATTCTAGCCGATTGGCCGGGATGGGATTGATCCACGACAAATGCGAGGGACTTCGTGACCCACGCCGTGGTCCGATCCGTTAACCTTGCTCAATTCTGGAAGGAGCCCTCCATGTTCGAATCCGCTGAAATCGGTCACGCCATCGACAAAGAAACCTTCGAAGCTGAAGTCCCTGCGTTACGCGAAGCCCTGCTCGAAGCCCAGTTCGAATTGCAGCAGCAGAAGCGTTTCCCGGTGATCGTGCTGATCAATGGCATCGAGGGCGCCGGCAAGGGCGAGACCGTCAAGTTGCTCAACGAGTGGATGGACCCGCGGTTGATCGAGGTGCGCACCTTCGACCAGCAGAGCGACGAGGAACTGGCCCATCCGCCAGCGTGGCGCTATTGGCGCCTGCTGCCGGCCAAGGGCCGGATGGGGGTATTCTTCGGTAACTGGTACAGCCAGATGCTGCAGGGGCGGGTGCACGGCCTGTTCAAGGATGCGGTGCTGGACCAGGCCATTGCCGGGGCCGAGCGCCTGGAGAAAATGCTCTGCGACGAAGGCGCACTGATCTTCAAGTTCTGGTTCCATCTTTCCAAGAAACAGATGAAGGCCCGGCTCAAGGCCCTCAAGGATGACCCACTGCACAGCTGGCGTATCAGTCCGTTGGACTGGCAGCAGTCGGAGACCTACGACACCTTCGTGCATTTCGGCGAGCGGGTGCTGCGTCGGACCAGTCGCGACTACGCGCCCTGGCATGTGATCGAGGGCGCGGACCCGCACTACCGCAGCCTGACGGTGGGCAAGATTCTGCTCGAAGGCCTGCAGGCGGCGCTGCGGAACTCCCAGACCAAGTCGGTGCCGGGGAATGTCGCGCCGCTGCCGCCGGCTGTCGACCAGATGAGCCTGCTCGACAGCCTGGACATGAGCCTGGCGCTGGAGAAGTCCGACTACGAGGAGCAACTGATCACCGAACAGGCACGCCTGTCGGGCCTGATGCGCGACAAGCGCATGCGCAGGCACGCCCTCGTCGCGGTGTTCGAGGGCAACGATGCGGCGGGCAAAGGCGGGGCCATCCGGCGTGTGGCGGCGGCCCTCGATCCGCGTCAGTACAACATCGTGCCGATTGCCGCACCGAGCGAGGACGAGCGCGCCCAGCCCTATCTGTGGCGCTTCTGGCGACAGATTCCGGAACGCGGCAAGTTCACCGTGTTCGACCGCTCGTGGTACGGCCGGGTGCTGGTGGAGCGGGTCGAGGGCTTTTGCAGTATCGACGACTGGATGCGCGCCTACGGCGAGATCAACGACTTCGAGGAGCAGTTGAGTGATGCCGGTGTGATCGTGGTCAAGTTCTGGCTGGCCATCGACAAAGAGACCCAGTTGGAACGGTTTCAGCAGCGCGAGGACATCCCCTTCAAGCGTTTCAAGATCACCGAGGACGACTGGCGCAACCGCGACAAGTGGGATGTTTACCGCACTGCGGTGGGCGACATGGTTGACCGCACCAGTACCGAGATTTCCCCCTGGACCCTGGTGGAGGCCAACGACAAGCGCTGGGCCCGGGTCAAGGTACTGCGCACCCTCAACCAGGCGATCGAGGCGGCCTTCGCCCAGCATGACAAGAAGGATAGGAAAGACAAGAAGGGCAAGAAGACGAAGTAGGACGATGACCACGCATACGCCCAGTGAATGATCATCGCGGTTCCGGATCAGTCGAGCCTATGCTCAGGCTTTCCTGGACCGACAATGACAATGAGGTGTCCCATGCGTGAAGTGGTGATCGTCGATAGCGTGCGTACCGGCCTGGCCAAATCGTTTCGCGGCAAGTTCAACCAGACCCGGCCCGATGACATGGCCGCCCACTGCGTCAATGCCCTGTTGGCACGCAACGGTATCGACCCGGCCGCGGTCGAGGACTGTATTGTCGGCGCCGGCTCCAACGAAGGCGCGCAGGGCTACAACATCGGGCGCAACGTGGCCGTACTGTCGCAACTCGGTACCGGCACGGCGGGCATGACCCTCAACCGCTTCTGTTCCTCGGGCCTGCAGGCGATCGCCATTGCGGCCAACCAGATTGCTTCCGGTTGCAGTGACATCATCGTCGCCGGGGGTGTCGAGTCCATCAGCCTGACGCTGAAAAGCGTCAATACCGATAACCTGATCAACCCGCTGCTCAAGGAGCAGGTGCCGGGCATCTACTTCCCCATGGGGCAGACCGCGGAAATCGTTGCCCGGCGTTACCAGGTCAGCCGCGAGCAGCAGGATCTCTACGCTCTGCAAAGCCAGCAGCGCACCGCTGCGGCCCAGGCGGCCGGGCTGTTCGCCGACGAGATCGTGCCGATGACGGTGACCTACGCGGTCGAGGACAAGGCCAGTGGGCAGATCCAGCAGTTGCAGGGGGTGGTCGATCGGGATGATTGCAACCGGCCGGATACCACCCTGGAAAGCCTGGCCGGCCTGAAGCCGGTGTTTGCCGAGGATGGTTCGGTGACGGCGGGCAACTCCTCGCAACTGTCCGATGGCGCCTCGATGACCCTGGTCATGAGCCTGGAGCGGGCCCTGGCGCTGGGGCTCAAGCCCAAGGCGTTCTTCCGTGGTTTCACCGTGGCCGGTTGCGAGCCGGATGAAATGGGCATCGGGCCGGTGTTCTCGGTACCCCGGCTGCTCAAGGCCAAGGGGCTGAGCGTGGCGGATATCGACCTGTGGGAACTCAACGAAGCCTTTGCTTCGCAGTGCCTGTACAGCCGCGACCGGCTGGAGATCGACAACGGCAAGTACAACGTCAATGGCGGTTCGATTTCCATTGGTCACCCATTCGGCATGACCGGTTCACGCCAGGTCGGGCACCTTGTCCGTGAGTTGCAGCGGCGCAACCTGCGCTACGGCATCGTGACCATGTGCGTGGGTGGCGGGATGGGCGCTACGGGGCTGTTCGAAGCCGTGCGCTGATTGTTCTGTCTTGCCTTTGATCGGTGTACGACGCCGCCCTTGTGGGAGCCGGCTTGCTGGCGATTCGCCTGGGGCGGCCGTCCAGCACCTTATGTGGCGTAAGCTATATCGCTATCGCCAGCAAGCCGGCCCCCACATAGAAATCAGAGAAAATCCCGAATATCCTGCGCCAGCTGCATGCGCTTGATGTACAGCTGGCTTCCCCGCTCTGCATCGGCCCGGCTGAAAAAGGGTCCTTCCAGGGTGTTTTCCCGGGTGCTGAAGAAATACTGGCCATTGATAGCACTGACGCGGTCACTGCGAAAATGCGTGGCCTCGGTGCTGTCCTGGGCGCGCTTGCCGAACATGGAGAAAAGCTCCAGAGTGGGTGGGGTGTCAGATAAACATCATAAATCCTGCGCAGATACGCTGCCCGATTCTTCGATCAACGGCTAAAGCCAATTTATTGGCGACGTTCGAGCGTCGTTCGATGTCGTTTTTAATCGGCAGGGCGGCTGTAGAGCGGGCGGCGAGCGGCTTAGAATGGCGGCTCGAATCCATCGCCCCACGGGACTTTCCATGCATATTTCATCCGGCCGTTGGGGCTACGGGCTGTTTCTCGCCCTGCTCACCGCTGTGCTCTGGGGCATCCTGCCGATCAAGCTCAAGCAGGTGTTGCAGGTGATGGACCCGGTCAGCGTGACCTGGTGTCGGTTGATGGTTTCCGGTGGTTTTCTGTTTTTCTACCTGGCGCTCAGCAAGCGGTTGCCAAGCTGGCGCGCGTTGGGGCCACAGGGTGGCTGGCTGGTGCTGCTGGCGGTGTTCGGGCTGGTGGGCAACTACGTGTTGTACCTGATGGGCCTCAATCTCCTGAGCCCCGGCACTGCGCAATTGGTGGTGCAGATGGGGCCGATTTTCCTGTTGATCGCCAGCCTCTTCGTGTTCAAGGAGCGCTTCAGCCTGGGCCAGGGGGTCGGGCTGGCGGTGCTGTTGGTGGGCTTCGGGCTGTTCTTCAACCAGCGCCTGGAGGAGCTGCTGACTTCCCTGGGCAACTACACCGCCGGGGTGCTGCTGGTGTTGCTGGCCTCGACGGTCTGGACCTTCTATGCCCTGAGCCAGAAACAGCTGCTGACGGCCTGGAACTCGTTGCAGGTGATGATGGTGATCTACCTTTCCTGTGCCTTGTTGCTGACCCCCTGGGCGCGTCCGGCGGAGATACTGCAATTGAGCCCACTGCAGGGTTGGCTATTGTTGGGCTGTTGCCTGAATACCCTGGTGGCCTATGGTGCGTTTGCCGAAGCGCTGGCGCACTGGGAAGCTTCACGGGTCAGTGCGACCCTGGCGATCACGCCGCTGGTGACCTTCGGTTCGGTGGCCGTGGCCGCCTGGATCTGGCCAGACTACGTGCATGCCGAAGACATCAATGGCCTGGGTTATGGCGGGGCGCTGCTGGTGGTGCTGGGTTCGGCGCTGGTGGCCCTGGGGCCCTCGCTGATTGCCGGGCTCAAGGCCCGGCGTGCACGATTGGCATGATGGGTTTGAGCGGTTAACCCCGTGGCGAGCGGGCTTGCCCGCGCTGGGCCGCAAGGCGGCCCAAAGCCTGGTTGCGCGATATATCAGATACACCGCGATTACAGGTTCTGCGACTGCCCTGCAGTCGAGCGCGGGCAAGCCCGCTCGCCACAACACGTTATCTGTCTCGGCTTGCTAGGGGCAGGCACCCCATCAGCCGTTCTTGCCCGATTCCAGCATGTTCTCCGGGCGGACCCAGGCGTCGAACTCTTCGTCGGTGAGATAACCCAGTTGCAGCGCAGACTCGCGCAGAGTGAGGTTCTCGGCGTAGGCCTTCTTGGCGATTTCCGCTGCCTTGTCGTAGCCGATATGCGGGTTCAGCGCGGTGACCAGCATCAGTCCACGCTCCAGGTGCGCGGCCATTTGCTGCGGGTCGGGTTCCAGGCCAGCGATGCAATGCGCCTGGAAGTTGCTGCAGCCATCCGCCAACAGTTGAATCGACTGCAGCAGGTTGTGAATGATCACCGGCTTGTAGACGTTCAGTTGCAGGTGGCCCTGGCTTGCTGCGAAACCGATGGTCACGTCGTTGCCCAGGACCTGGCAGGCCAGCATCGACAGGGCCTCGCACTGGGTGGGGTTGACCTTGCCGGGCATGATCGAACTGCCCGGTTCATTGGCCGGCAGCTTGACCTCGGCGAATCCGGCACGAGGGCCGGAACCTAGCAGGCGCAGATCGTTGGCGATTTTCATCAGGGCCACGGCGAGGGTCTTGAGCGCCCCGGACAGGCTGGTCAGCGGTTCATGGCCGGCCAGGGCGGCGAACTTGTTCGGTGCACTGACGAACGGCAAACCGGCCAGGGCGGCGATTTCCGCAGCGATCGCCTCGGAGAAACCATGCGGTGCATTGAGTCCGGTACCCACCGCCGTGCCGCCCTGCGCCAGCTCGCAGACCGCCGGCAAGGCCGCGCGAATCGCCCGTTCGGCATAGTCGAGTTGGGCGATGAACGCGGAAACTTCCTGGCCGAAGGTGATCGGCGTGGCATCCATCATGTGGGTACGCCCGGTCTTGACCAGTTTCATATGGCGGGCGGCCAGTTCGGCAAGACCGCCGGACAGTTCGGCGATTGCCGGCAGCAGTTGCCGGTGCACGGCCTGGACAGCGGCAATGTGCATGGCGGTGGGGAAGCAGTCATTGGAGCTTTGCGAACGGTTGACGTGGTCGTTCGGGTGCACTGGCGACTTGCCGCCACGGCCCTTGCCGGCGAGTTCGTTGGCGCGCCCGGCTATGACCTCGTTGGCGTTCATGTTGCTCTGGGTGCCGCTGCCGGTCTGCCAGACTGCCAGTGGGAACTGGTCGTCGTGTTCACCGGCGAGCACTTCGTCGGCCGCCTGTTCGATCAACCGGGCGATATCGGCGGGCAGGTCGCCGTTGCGGTCATTGACCCGGGCCGCGGCCTTCTTGATCAGTGCCAGGGCGTGCATCACGGCCAGCGGCATCTTTTCGTTGCCGATGGCGAAGTTGATCAGCGAACGTTGGGTCTGTGCACCCCAGTAGGCTTCTTCCGGGACATTCACCTGGCCAAGACTGTCGGTTTCGATACGGCTCATCGGACACGCTCTTCCTTACATGACTGAAAATGACTGATTACTGGAGTTTAGGCCCTGATCTGCCGGCCAGGTTCCCCATACAGGTTTTTGCCGGTGCAGGGGACTTGAAACTGTCACAATCGGTGTCGGGGTTGAGTGACACACTTTGTTAGGCGCAGAATGGGCGTTCTTGGGGTTTTACCTCGCCTGCTAGAAAGGAAACTCGATGACCCGTCTTCGTGCCCTCTGTACCGCGGTTGCTTTGGTATGCGCCAGCGGCCAGGTTTTCGCCGATACCGCCAGCCACAACGCCAGTGCCGAAGCTTTCCTGACGCTGGCCCACGCCGACAAGCTCGGAACCCCGGTCTACGCACAAGTGCAGCAGATGTTCGCCCAGCGCTTTGCCCAGACCCAGGCGCCAGATTCGAAAAAACCGCTGCTCGATACCTACCAGGCCAAGGCCAACGCCGCCCTGGACAAGGCGATCGGCTGGGACAAGCTCAAGCCGGACATGGTCAAGCTCTACACCAGCAACTTCAGCGAGTCGGAGCTCAAGGACCTGGTAGCGTTCTACCAGTCGCCGCTGGGCAAGAAAGTCCTGGAGAAAATGCCGCAACTGACCCAGCAATCGGCCCAGATGACCCAGGCCAAGCTGGAAAGCGCGGTGCCAGTGGTCAACAAGCTGCTGGAAGACATGACCAACGAGCTGGCGCCAGCCAAGCCTGCCGCTCCGGCCAAGAAGAAGTAAGCGGGGCCTGGAATGAGCATGCAACAACGTATCGAGACCGCCCTGGGCGCGCTGCACCCCGAGCACCTGCAAGTACTGGATGAAAGCCACATGCACAGCCGTGGGTTGCAGACCCACTTCAAGGCGGTGCTGGTCAGCGAGCAGTTCGCCGGGTTGAACAGCGTCAAGCGCCACCAGAAGGTCTACGCCACCCTGGGTGACCTGATGGGGCAGTTCCATGCGTTGGCCCTGCATACCTACACCCCTGAAGAATGGGTGAAAATCGGCGCGGCACCGGCATCGCCGACCTGCGCCGGCGGAGGGCACTAGGCCCTGCACAAAACTGCCTGCGCGGCGATCATGTTGCCTTGAAAACAGGCTTGCCTGATTGCCGCTCGGTGAGTTTTTGTACAGACCCTGAGATCGCCTTTTGCTAGAATCCGCAACGCGCCGCTCTGTCGGCGCGTTTTTTTTGCATCCGGTTCGCCCTTTGCGAGGGCAGCCACCTGGAGAGAAATACCCATGACCCAACCTGTCGTCGTGGCGGCACTGTACAAGTTCGTCACCCTCGAGGATTACGTTGCCCTGCGCGAGCCACTGTTGCAGGCGATGCTCGCCAACGGTATCAAGGGCACGCTGCTGATTGCCGAAGAAGGCATCAACGGTACCGTTTCCGGTAGCCGTGAAGGCATCGATGGCCTGCTGGCCTGGCTGAAGAACGATCCGCGCATGGTGGATCTGGATCACAAGGAATCCTACTGCGACGAGCAGCCGTTCTATCGGACCAAGGTCAAGCTGAAGAAGGAAATCGTCACTCTCGGCGTCGAAGGCGTGGACCCGAACAAGAAGGTTGGCACTTATGTCGAGCCGCAGGACTGGAATGCCCTGATCACCGATCCGGAAGTCTTGCTGATCGATACCCGCAACGATTACGAAGTGTCGATCGGCACCTTCGAAGGCGCCATCGACCCCAAGACCACCAGCTTTCGCGAGTTCCCCGACTACATCAAGGCCAACTTCGACCCGGCCAGGCACAAGAAGGTCGCGATGTTCTGCACCGGCGGCATTCGTTGCGAAAAGGCTTCGAGCTACATGCTCGGCGAGGGCTTCGAAGAGGTCTATCACCTCAAGGGCGGCATCCTCAAGTACCTCGAAGAGGTGCCCCAGGAGGAAAGCCAGTGGCGTGGCGACTGCTTCGTGTTCGACAATCGTGTGACGGTACGTCATGACCTCAGTGAAGGTGATTACGACCAGTGTCACGCCTGCCGCACGCCAGTCAGCGTCGAAGAGCGTGCATCGGAGCACTATGTGCCGGGTATCAGTTGCCCGCATTGCTGGGACTCGCTGAGCGAGAAGACCCGTCGCAGCGCCATCGACCGGCAGAAGCAGATCGAACTGGCCAAGGCCCGCAACCAACCGCATCCTATCGGCTATAACTACCGTCAAGCTTCCGAGGGCTGAACCATGTCCGCACGCCTGCTCTATGTGATGGATCCGATGTGCTCCTGGTGCTGGGGCTTCGCCCCGGTGGCCGAGGCGCTGGTCAGGCAGGCGCAGGCAGCGGGTGTCGAGTTGCACCTGGTGATGGGGGGATTGCGCACCGGTAGCGGGGCCGCGCTGGAACCCACCACCCGGCGCTACATCCTGGAGCACTGGCAGGCGGTCACCGAGACCACTGGCCAGCCGTTCAAGCTCGACGGTGCCTTGCCGGACGGTTTCGTCTATGACACCGAGCCTGCCTGCCGCGCGGTGATCACCGCGCGCAGCCTGGCGCCGGACTGCGCATGGACCCTGGTGGGGCTGATCCAGAAGGCGTTTTATGCCGAAGGGCGTGATGTCACGCAGGCCTCGGTGCTGGTGGAACTGGCGGAAAAGGCCGGTCTGCCGCGCATCGAGTTCGCTGGCGCCTTCGACACTGCCGAGCAGCATAAGGCCACTTCCGCCGATTTCACCTGGGTCCAGGACCTGGGCATCGCCGGCTTCCCGACTCTCCTGGCCGAACGCAATGGCCAGCTGGCGCTGCTGACCAATGGCTACCAGCCGCTTTCCGAGCTGTCACCGCTGCTCGGTCGTTGGCTGGAGCGCGCGGCCTGTGCCTGAGCCGGCATCCTCGCACGACCGCCTGAGCTGGGCGCAAATCCGCCGCCTGGCACTGCAACACCGAAAAGCCTTGTGGACTGCCAACTCGGTGGCGGTGCTGGCGACCTTGTGCAGCGTGCCCATTCCGTTGCTGCTGCCCCTGTTGGTGGATGAAGTGCTGCTCAAGCACGGTGATGCCGCGCTGCAGGTGATGAATCACCTGTTGCCCGGAACCTGGCAGACGGCGGTCGGCTACATTGGCCTGATGCTGCTGGTCACCCTGTGCCTGCGCTGCTCGGCATTGTTGTTCAACGTCGTGCAGGCCCGGTTGTTCGCCGGCCTCGCCAAGGACATCGTCTACCGCATTCGCAGCCGCCTGATCGAGCGCCTGAAGCGGATCTCCCTCGGCGAGTACGAGAGCCTGGGCAGTGGCACGGTGACCACGCACCTGGTCACCGATCTGGATACGCTCGACAAGTTTGTTGGCGAAACCCTCAGCCGGTTCCTGGTGGCGATGCTGACGCTGCTCGGCACCTCCGCCATCCTGGTCTGGATGCACTGGAAGCTGGCACTGCTGATCCTGTTGTTCAACCCGCTGGTGATCTATTTCACGGTGCAGTTGGGCAAGCGCGTCAAGCACCTGAAGAAACTGGAGAACGACAGCACGTCGCGCTTTACCCAGGCGTTGACGGAAACCCTCGATGCCATCCAGGAAGTGCGCGCCGGCAATCGCCAGGGCTTTTTCCTCGGTCGCCTCGGCCAGCGGGCACGGGAAGTGCGCGACTATGCCGTGGCCTCGCAGTGGAAAAGCGATGCATCGGGACGGGCCAGCGGTTTGCTGTTCCAGTTCGGCATCGATATCTTTCGGGCGGCGGCGATGCTCACCGTGCTGTTCTCGGACCTGTCGATCGGCCAGATGCTCGCGGTGTTCAGTTACCTGTGGTTCATGATCGGCCCGGTGGAGCAGTTGCTGAACCTGCAATACGCCTACTACGCCGCGGGCGGCGCGCTGACGCGAATCAACGAGTTGCTGGCGCGGGCCGACGAACCCTCGTATCCGGGAGGCGTCGATCCCTTCGTCGGGCGCGAGACGGTCGGTATCGAGGTGCGTGGCCTGAGTTTTGCCTATGCCGAGGAGCCGGTTCTCGATCAGTTCGACCTGTCCATCGCACCCGGTGAAAAGGTGGCGATCGTCGGGGCCAGCGGTGGCGGCAAAAGCACCTTGGTGCAGCTGCTGCTCGGGCTCTATGTGCCGCAATCCGGCACGATCCGTTTTGGCGGTTCGACCCAGGCCGAGATCGGCCTGGAAACTGTGCGCGAGAATGTCGCCGTGGTACTGCAGCACCCGGCCCTGTTCAATGACACGGTGCGTGCCAATCTCACCATGGGCCGCGAACGCAGCGACGAGGCCTGTTGGCGCGCGCTGGACATCGCCCAGTTGGAGGACACCATCCGCAGCCTGCCACAGGGCCTGGACAGCATTGTCGGGCGTTCCGGCGTGCGCCTGTCCGGGGGCCAGCGGCAACGCCTGGCCATCGCGCGAATGGTGTTGGCGGAGCCCAAGGTGGTGATCCTCGACGAGGCCACCTCGGCGCTGGATGCGGCAACCGAGTACAACCTGCATCAGGCCCTGGGGCGTTTTCTCAGCGGGCGTACCACGCTGATCATTGCGCATCGGCTGTCGGCCGTGAAACAGGCGGACCGGGTGCTGGTGTTCGATGGCGGGCGAATTGTCGAGGATGGCGACCACCAGCAACTGATTGCCGACGGTGGCCTGTATGCGAAGCTGTATGGTCATCTGCAAAAAATTTGACGCTCTTGAGTTTGACTCTATTTTCTGTGCTTAGTAATTGAATTAATTACAAGAAATGAGTTTTTCCCGATATGGTCGCGTACCTGGCCAAAAGCACCGATCTTGAGCGACCCAACAATCCGTCCGAGTTTTTGGAAATTAGCCTAGGCTGTGCTTTCAGGGGCGAAAATCTCTCGGCTGTTCATCCGGCTGTACTGGTGCAAGGGTACTCATGAAGCGCAAGCAGACTCTCGGAACGCCACGGCTTTTGGGCATTGTCTGGCCGTTTATCGCCGTCGTCCTGTTCCAGGCATTGCTCGGATGCCTCAGTCTCTATGTGCTCTCGGCCGTGCGCGGTTATGTCGCTGGCGAGAGCCTCTGGTCCAAGGGCCAGAAGGACGCGATCTATTACCTCAATCTCTATGCCGACAGTCGCGACGAGGCGATTTTCCTCAAGTACCAGCAGGCAATTGCCGTGCCCCAGGGCGGGCATGAATTGCGCATTGCCCTGGATGCGCCAAAGCCGGACCTGGAGGTGGCCCGCCAGGGCATCCTGCAGGGTGGCAACCATCCTGACGATGTCTCCAGCATCATCTGGTTGTACCTGAATTTCCGCCACTTCAGTTACCTTGAGCGGGCGATCGAGAAGTGGGCGGTGGGAGACAGCTATCTGGTGCAACTGGATGAGGTTGCCCGGCAGATGCACCAGTCGATTTCCGCCAACCGGGCGACGGCCGCCGATATCCAGCGCTGGAAAAACCACATTCTCGCCATCAACGACGGCGTTACGCCGGCGGCGAAAGCGTTCTCTGATGCCCTGGGTGAAGGTTCGCGGGTGATTTTGCGCCTGCTGCTGGCCACGAACGTCACCACCGCGCTGGTGCTGATCATTCTTGCCTTGCTACGCACCCACAAGCTGTTGGCCCAGCGCCATGCCTTTGCCGATGCGCTGCAGGTGGAGAAGGAGCGGGCGCAGATCACCCTGGAATCCATTGGCGATGGCGTGATCACCACCGATGTCGGTGGGGCCATCGTCTACATGAACCCCGCCGCGGAGCAATTGACCCACTGGAAGGCCAGCCAGGCTTATGGCTTGCCGTTGTCGGCGCTGTTCAACCTGCTCGATGAAAACGCCCAGGACGAGGGCTTCACGCTGATCGAACACATCCTCAGCGGGCAACTGGGCGGTGGTAGCGAGCATTCCAAGCTGATCCAGCGGCTGGATGGCAGTACGGTGTCGGTGGCGTTGGTCGGGGCGCCGATCCGTAATGCCGGCAAGGTCGGTGGCGCGGTGCTGGTGCTGCATGACATGACCCAGGAGCGGCAATACATCGCCAATCTTTCCTGGCAGGCCACCCATGACGCACTGACCGGTCTGGCCAACCGGCGCGAATTCGAATATCGCCTGGAACAGGCGCTGCACAACCTGGTGCGCCAGCAGGCCCGGCATGTGCTGATGTTCCTCGATCTCGACCAGTTCAAGCTGGTCAATGACACCTGTGGGCATGCCGCTGGTGATGAACTGCTGCGACACATTTGCGCGCTGCTGCAGTCTGGCTTGCGCGAGGGCGATACCCTGGCGCGGCTGGGTGGGGATGAATTCGGAATTCTGCTAGAGAATTGCCCTTCAGAAGCGGCCGAAAAGATAGCGGAAAACTTACGGCAGACTGTGCAGAACCTGCACTTTGTCTGGAAAGGGCGGCCCTTTGTCACCACGGTCAGTATCGGTCTGGTTCATCTGCAGCCGTCCGCGACCCTTGAATCCTGCCTGCGTGCCGCCGATATGGCCTGCTACATGGCCAAGGAAAAAGGTCGTAACCGGATTCAGGTGTATCACGCCGACGACTCCGAGTTGTCCCTGCGATTTGGCGAGATGGCGTGGGTCCAGCGCCTGCACATGGCCCTGGAAGAAAACCGTTTTTGCCTGTATTCGCAGGAAATTTCCCCGCTGGATCAGACCGATCATGCAGGTGGTCATGTAGAGATCCTGCTGCGCCTGCATGATGAGGCTGGCCGAATGATCCTCCCCGACAGCTTTATTCCGGCTGCCGAGCGCTATGGCCTGATGAGTCAACTGGACCGCTGGGTGGTGCAGAATGTGTTCAAGGTGATTGCCGAGTGCAGTGCCCTGGGGCGTCAGGAGCAGATGGCCATGTGTGCGATCAATCTGTCAGGCACGACCATTGGTGACGAGGATTTCCTCGGTTTCCTTCACGAACAATTTGCATTGCATGGTGTGTCGCCGAGTCTGATCTGTTTTGAAATCACCGAGACCAGCGCCATCTCCAATCTGGGGAGCGCGATTCGCTTTATCAATGAACTCAAGGGGTTGGGTTGCCAGTTCTCCCTGGACGACTTCTGTGCGGGTATGTCTTCATTCGCTTATCTCAAACATTTGCCTGTAGACTTCCTGAAGATCGATGGAAGTTTTGTAAAGGATATGCTGGACGACCCGATTAACCGCGCCATGGTCGAAGTGATCAACCACATCGGGCATGTAATGGGCAAGCGAACCATTGCAGAGTTTGTCGAGACGCCACAGATCGAGCAGGCATTGCAGGAGATCGGTGTCGACTACGCGCAGGGCTATCTGATCGAACGCCCGCAACTGTTCACCAGCGACAGTCTGCTGCGGCGTCCCGCCCGATCTCGCCCGCTGTTGTTCAAGGCGCCCGGCACGTTCCGCTGAAAGCTTCCAGGTCTGCACAATCACCACTCAAAAGGAAAGGAGCTCAACAGTGATCGACACATTCAGCAGAACCGGCCCGCTTATGGAAGCCGCCAGCTATCCGGCATGGGCGCAGCAGCTCATTCGGGACTGTAGCGAGAGCAAGCGCCGCGTTGTCGAGCACGAACTTTACCAGCGCATGCGGGACAACAAGCTGAGCGCGAAAACCATGCGCCAGTACTTGATTGGCGGCTGGCCGGTCGTTGAACAGTTTGCGTTGTACATGGCGCAGAATCTCACCAAGACCCGCTTTGCCCGCCATCCTGGGGAGGACATGGCGCGCCGCTGGCTGATGCGCAACATTCGCGTGGAACTGAACCATGCCGACTACTGGGTGCACTGGAGTCGCGCCCACGGCGTCACGCTCGAGGAGTTGCAGGCACAGCAGGTGCCTCCCGAGCTGCATGCCCTGAGTCACTGGTGCTGGCATACCAGTTCGGCGGACTCGCTGGTGGTGGCGGTCGCGGCGACCAACTATGCCATCGAGGGGGCTACGGGCGAGTGGTCGGCGCTGGTCTGCTCGACCGGCGTTTATGCGGCGGCGTTTCCCGAGGAAGAGCGCAAGCGCGCGATGAAGTGGCTGAAGATGCATGCCCAGTACGACGATGCCCACCCATGGGAAGCATTGGAAATCGTCTGTACCCTGGCGGGGATGAATCCGAGCAAGGCGCTGCAGGTCGAATTGCGCCAGGCCATCTGCAAGAGCTACGACTACATGTACCTGTTCCTGGAGCGCTGCATGCAACTGGAAAAGGCTCCATCGGCCCGTGAGCGCGTGGCCGAACTCGCCGACAGTTGAGTCATCGGGAGCACTGCGGGATCATTGCCGCAGTGCCAGCAGGACTATCCCGCCATTGCCAGGCGATTGCGACCTTCACGCTTGGCGACGTACAAGGCGCTGTCGGCGCGTTTCAGCAGGCTCTGCAATGATTCCCCGGCGAGCAGCGTGGCACAGCCCACGCTCACCGTCAGGGCGATGGTCTGCTCGTTCGCGGCATAATCCTGGGACTGCGCACGTTGGCGCAGGCGTTCTCCCACCATGCCGGCAGCTTCCCGGCCGGTGTTGGAGAGGACGATAAGGAACTCTTCACCGCCGTAGCGGAAGACCATGTCGATATTGCGCAACTGTTCCTTGATCGTTGCGGCGATGGCCTTCAATACCTGGTCGCCGGCGCTGTGGCCGTAGCTGTCATTCACGCGCTTGAAGTGGTCGATATCGAGCATCAGCACCGAGAGTGGCTGGTTGTGGCGGCGCGCCAGTTCGATTTCCCGTTGCAGAGTCTGGTCCATGGCGATGCGATTGCCGGTTTCGGTCAATGGGTCGCGCAAGGCACTCTGCGTTGCGGCGCGATAGAGCAGGGCATTACGCATCGGGTAGAGCAGGCAGGACAGCAGGGACTCCAGGTTGCCCAGGTCTGCCTCGGTGAAGCGCTGGTTGCGCCGAAACAGCAGTTCTCCCAGGTGTTCGCCTTCATGGCTGAGGCTATAGCTCGCCGAATGATGGCCGCGCTGGCCGAACTCCAGGCGCAGGTCGCTGGAGCGGTGTGCGTAGGCGAGTGCCTCCAGTGGTACCAGGCGCTGGATCTCGCGGAAGAACAGGCCGAGGATACGCTCCGGTTCCAGGCTGGTCTGCAACTGCAGCATCAGTTGCTGGCGCAGTTGAGTCAGCGTGGTTGGGCGGTGGAACAGGGAAGGGGCCTGGCCGAAACCCAGGCGCTGCAACTTGGCGCTATCGAAATCAATGGCGTTGGTCTGGATCGGTGTTTTCATGGTGGCGGGCCCCTGGGCGCAGCATGCAGTCTTACAGGCTGGCGAGAGCGGCTTGGGCTGCACGTCGTACTGATCCATCAGTCCCGTAGGACCATTGGCATCAGTCTAGTCGCTTTGACCGAGCTTTGCGGGCTCGGCCGATGGAACGCCCCAGGCTGTCACACAGCGTGTCTGAGGTGATTAGAGCGAAAGTCGTGCCAACCAGTTCACTTAAATAAAATGCCTTGGAATTCAGTGGCTTGGTTTTTTGAGGTGAAAAAAGCCCGGCAGGAGCGGCAATTGTTTGACTTGCCATGGTGGCTTTTTGAGATTTAGTGCTTGCCGTGCCGGTATTCCGGCACGGGCGCAAAGGGGGGGAGTTACTGGGCGTTGAAGGCCTGGCCGTTGATGCCGGTACTGTCCGGTCCCATCAGGTACAGGTACACCGGCAGGATTTCTTCCGGGGTCGGGTTGTTCAGCGGATTTTCTCCCGGATAGGCCTGGGCGCGCATGCTGGTACGGGTGGCGCCCGGGTTGATGCTGTTGGCGCGCACCGGCGCGACGTTTTCCAGTTCGTCGGCGAGGGTTTGCATCAGGCCCTCGGTGGCGAACTTGGAAACGCCATAGGCTCCCCAGTAGGCGCGGCCCTTACGGCCGACACTGCTGGAGGTGAAGATGACCGAGGCGTCACGGGACAGCTTGAGCAGCGGCAGCAGGGTGCTGGTGAGCATGAACATCGCGTTGACGTTGACTTGCATGACCCGCATGAAGTTTTCGCCCGAGAGCTGTTCCAGCGGTGTGCGCGGGCCAATGATCGAGGCGTTGTGCAGCAGGCCGTCGAGATGGCCGAACTCGCTTTCGATCATCGCCGCCAGTTCGTCGTATTGGTGGGGCAGGGCGGTTTCCAGGTTGAACGGGATCACGGCCGGTTGTGGGTGGCCGGCGGCTTCGATTTCGTCATAGACCTGGGTCAGGTTGGCTTCGGTCTTGCCCAGCAACAGTACAGTGGCACCGTGGGCGGCATAGCTCTTGGCGGCAGCCGCGCCGATGCCGCGACCAGCGCCAGTGACCAGGATCACCCGGTCCTTGAGCAGTTCGGGGCGGGCGGAATAATCAAACATGGCTAAACCTCAACATATTGGGGAGGGGTGCTGCCCGTGGGAGCCGGCTCCCACGGATGTCAGCAGCTGCACAAGGCGTGGTCGAGCACTCGGCGCAGTTCCAGCGGGTGGTCGACGACCACGTCGGCGCCCCAGTGGTCCGGGTTGTCGTCCGGGTGTATGTAGCCATAGCGCACGGCGGCGGTACGGGTCCCGGCATCACGGCCCGACTCGATATCGCGCAGGTCGTCGCCAACGAACAGCACGCTGGCCGGGTCAAGGTCGAGCATCTTGCAGGCAAGGATCAGTGGCTCGGGATCCGGTTTGCTTTTCGTGACGTGGTCTGGACAGATCAACAGCGCCGAGCGATCGGCCAGGCCGAGTTGCTGCATGATCGGTTCGGCGAAGCGCACCGGCTTGTTGGTGACCACGCCCCAGACCAGCCTGGCCTTCTCGATATCCTCCAGCAACTCGGCCATGCCATCGAACAGCTTGCTGTGCACGGCGCAGGCCTTGAGATAGCGCTCGAGGAATTCCTGGCGCAGATCCTCGAAGCCTGGCGACTCGGGGTCCATCATGAAGGTCACTGCAACCATTGCCTTGGCGCCGCCGGAGATCTCGTCCCGGATCAGCTTGTCGGCGATTGGCGGCAGCCCCCGATCAGCCAGCATGGCCTGGCAGATGGCGATGAAGTCCGGCGCGGTATCGAGCAGGGTGCCGTCCATGTCGAAGAGAACCGCTCTCAGGCGCATCGGTCACTCCTCGCGCAGGGTCTGGATCATGTAGTTGACGGCCACGTCGGAGGCCAGCTTGTAGTGCTTGGTCAGCGGGTTGTAGGTCAGGCCGATGATGTCCTTGACCGCCAGGCCCGCATCGCGGCTCCAGGCGCCCAGTTCGGAGGGGCGGATGAATTTCTTGAAGTCATGGGTGCCGCGTGGCAGCAGGCCCATGATGTATTCCGCGCCGACAATGGCGAACAGATAGGCCTTGGGGTTGCGGTTGATGGTGGAGAAAAACACCTGGCCGCCGGGCTTGACCATGCGGAAGCAGGCGCGGATCACCGACGAGGGGTCCGGTACGTGCTCGAGCATTTCCAGGCAGGTGACCACGTCGAACTGTTCGGGCATCTCTTCGGCCAGGGCTTCGGCGGTGATCTGCCGGTATTCGACGTCGACACCCGATTCCAGCTGGTGCAGCCGGGCCACGGCGAGCGGTGCTTCGCCCATGTCGATTCCGGTGACCGTGGCGCCGCGCTGAGCCATGGCTTCGCTGAGGATGCCGCCGCCGCAGCCGACGTCGAGGACTTTCTTGCCGGCGAGCTTGACCCGCTCGTCGATCCAGTTGACCCGCAGCGGGTTGATGTCGTGCAGCGGCTTGAACTCGCTTTCACGGTCCCACCAGCGGTGGGCAAGGGCTTCGAACTTGGCGATTTCGGCGTGGTCGACGTTGCTCATGGGTGTATCCTCTAAAGCTTGAAAATCAGGGTGATCCCGGATCGTTCGCATCCGGGACGCTCGAATCAGTGGGCGTGTCCGCCAATGCGCTGGCCCCAGGCCCGTGCCGTGGCGCTCAGTCGCTGCTCGTCCAGGCGCGTCAGGCGCCGGTCGTCGAGCAGTTGCTTGCCGCCGACCCACAGGTGTTGCACGCAATCGCGTCCGCTGGCATAGATCAGCGTGGAGACCGGATCATAGACCGGCTGCTGGGCCAGGCCGCCGAGGTCGAAGGCGACGATGTCCGCAGCCTTGCCCAGTTCCAGGCTGCCGATTTCGCTGTCCAGGCCCAGGGCCCGTGCGCCATTGAGCGTTGCCATGCGCAAGGCACGATGGGCATCCAGGGCGCTCGCCGAGCCGGCAACGGCCTTCGCCAGCAGCGCGGCGGTACGGGTTTCTCCCAGCAGGTCGAGATCATTGTTGCTGGCTGCGCCATCAGTGCCGATGGCGACGTTGACGCCGGCTTGCCACAGGCGTTCCACCGGGCAGAAGCCGCTGGCCAGTTTCAGGTTCGATTCCGGGCAGTGAATCACGCTGGTATTGCTTTCTACCAGTAAAGCCAGGTCGTCATCGCTGATTTGGGTCATGTGCACGGTTTGCAGGCGTGGTCCCAGCAGGCCGAGTCGGGCCAGCCGAGCCAATGGTCGCTCGCCGTGCTGCTCGAGCGCCTGCTGGACCTCAAAGGCGGTTTCATGCACGTGCATGTGGATCGCCGCGTCGAGTTCTTCGGCGATGACGCGGATTTTTTCCAGGTTTTCATCACCAACGGTATAGGGCGCATGCGGACCGAAGGCTATCTTGATACGGGGGTGGTGCTTGAGATCACCGAACAGTTCGATGGCCTGGCGCAATGCGTCGTCGGCGCTGGCGGCTCCGGGAATCGGAAAATCGAGGATCGGCATGGCGATCTGCGCGCGGATACCGCTGTCGTGCACGCATTCGCTGGCAATCTTGGGGTGGAAGTACATGTCCGCGAAGCAACTGATGCCGCCCTTGATCTGTTCGGCGATGGCCAGCTCGGTGCCGTCGCGGACGAAGTCCTCGCTGACCCATTTACCCTCGGCCGGCCAGATATGCTGTTCCAGCCAGGTCATCAGCGGCAGGTCGTCGGCCAGGCCGCGGAACAGGGTCATGGCGGCATGCCCATGGGCATTGACCAGGCCTGGGGCGAGTAGCGTCCCCGGCAGCTCGCGGACTTCGCCGGCCTCGAGCTTCAAGGCCTCGGCCCAAGGGCCGATAAAGACGATGCGTCCGTCGCGGATACCCAGGCCGTGCTCCTTGAGGACTACGCCGGCGGGCTCGACGGGCACCAGCCAGGTGGGCAGCAACAACAGGTCGAGCGGGGCGGCGATGTGTGGCATCGAGGACGGCTTCCAGGTTTCATGCATCTATCAGGATGGCGAAGTATACCCGAGCGTCCGGGCGGGGTGATCGCTATAATCGGCGGCTTTTGTTTCCTTGAGTGCGGAGTGAGTCATGCGCGATCGGTTGTTGGCAGCGGAAAAGGTCAAGGCCATCGATTGGCGCCAGGGAACCTTGTGCCTGCTCGACCAGCGCATCCTGCCGTTCGAGCAGAGCTGGTTGTCCTGCGGCAGTGCCGTGGCGGTCGCCGAGGCGATTCGCGCGCTGGTCGTGCGCGGCGCACCGGCCATCGGTATTTGCGCGGCCTATGGCGTGGTGCTGGCGGCGCGGGCACGGCTTGCCGCAGGGGGCGATTGGGTCGCGGCGCTGGAAGAGGATTTCGCCTTGCTGGCTGCCGCACGGCCGAGCGCGGCCAGCCTCTCCTGGGCCCTTGGCCGCATGCGCGAGCGGCTGGCGCGGGTCCGTGACGGGGCTGATCCGCTGGCGGCGCTGGAGGCCGAGGCCGTCGCGATCCATGACAGCGATCGCGAGGCCAACCTGACCATGGCACAACTGGGCGTCGATCTGATTCGCAAGAACCAGGGCAATGCCCAGGCGATCCTTACCCACTGCAACACCGGTGCCTTGGCCACTGGCGGTTTCGGCACGGCGCTCGGGGTGATTCGCGGTGCCTTCGTCGAGGGCATGGTCGAGCGGGTCTACGTCGACGAGACCCGGCCCTGGCTGCAGGGCGCGCGACTGACGGCCTGGGCCCTGGCCAGCGAGGGTATTCCGGTTACGGTGAATGCCGACGCCGCCGCGGCCCATGTGATGAAGACCAAGGGCGTCACCTGGGTCGTCATCGGCGCCGACCGCATCGCCGCCAACGGTGATGTGGCGAGCAAGATCGGTACTTACCAGCTTGCCGTCTGTGCCATGCATCACGGCGTGCGTTTCATGGTGGTGGCGGCGAGTGCCAGTATCGACCTGGAGCTGGCCAGCGGTGACGATATCGCGCTGGAGGAGCACGACGGCGATGAGTTGTTGAGCGTCGATGGCAAGCGGCTCGACGTTCAGATAGAGACATTCAATCCGGTCTTCGACGTGACTCCTGCGGACCTGATCGATGTCATCGTGACTGAAAAGGGTATTGTCGAGCGGCCGGATGCGGCAAAGCTGGCCAAATTGATGTGCCGCAAGCGCCTGCACTGATCGGCTTTTTTCCTGGCCAGGGAGCTTTTTCGTGGCCCGGACAGCGGCATTTTGCTTTTAAGCCCCTCCAGATGCGCTCTCGAAGGCTTTCGTTGGTCGCCTGTCTGGTTCCTTGTGTATCCGGGGATAGGTGCGAGGCGGCGATTGTGATAACATCCGACGGTTTCCAGGGCTGCCCGAACCGGTTGCCCTTACTGCGCAGATCCATGGCATAACTCGTTGATTTGTCGTAAATCGCTGCCAGGCATCAGGTCGGCAGCGGCAAGCTTCGTTCGTCCCATATGGATGTGACGAAGTTTCACCAGAAAAAGGAATCAGGCTTCTCATGGGCGAACTGGCCAAAGAAATCCTCCCGGTCAATATCGAAGACGAGCTGAAACAGTCCTACCTCGACTACGCGATGAGCGTGATCGTCGGGCGGGCACTGCCCGATGCGCGTGATGGCTTGAAGCCCGTGCACCGGCGTGTCCTGTTCGCCATGAGCGAGCTGGGTAACGACTGGAACAAGCCGTACAAGAAATCTGCCCGTGTGGTCGGTGACGTGATCGGTAAGTATCACCCGCACGGTGACACCGCTGTATACGACACCATCGTTCGGATGGCGCAGCCATTCTCGCTGCGCTATCTGCTGGTAGACGGCCAGGGTAACTTCGGTTCCGTCGACGGCGACAACGCCGCAGCCATGCGATACACCGAAGTGCGCATGACCAAGCTGGCGCATGAATTGCTGGCCGACCTGCACAAGGAAACCGTGGACTGGGTGCCGAACTATGATGGCACCGAGCAGATCCCCGCGGTCATGCCGACGCGTATCCCGAACCTGCTGGTCAACGGTTCCAGCGGTATCGCCGTGGGCATGGCGACCAACATCCCGCCACACAACCTCGGTGAAGTGATCGACGGTTGCCTGGCGCTGATCGACAACCCCGATGTCACCGTCGACGAGCTGATGCAGTACATCCCCGGCCCGGACTTCCCGACTGCGGGCATCATCAACGGGCGTGCCGGCATCATCGAGGCCTATCGTACCGGTCGCGGCCGCATCTACATGCGCGCCCGCTCGACGGTCGAGGATATCGACAAGGTCGGCGGTCGCCAGCAGATCGTCATCACCGAACTGCCGTACCAGTTGAACAAGGCCCGGCTGATCGAGAAGATCGCCGAACTGGTGAAAGAGAAGAAGCTCGAGGGTATCACCGAGCTGCGCGACGAGTCCGACAAGGATGGTATGCGCGTAGTGATCGAGCTGCGTCGCGGCGAAGTGCCCGAGGTGATCCTCAACAACCTCTACGCCCAGACCCAGCTGCAGAGCGTGTTTGGTATCAACGTCGTTGCACTGATCGACGGTCGTCCACGGGTCCTGAACCTCAAGGACCTGCTGGAAGCCTTCGTTCGTCACCGCCGCGAAGTGGTAACCCGTCGTACCGTGTTCGAACTGCGCAAGGCGCGCGAGCGTGGCCACATTCTCGAAGGCCAGGCCGTTGCGCTGTCGAACATCGATCCGGTCATCGCCCTGATCAAGGCTTCGCCGACGCCTTCGGAAGCCAAGGAAGCGCTGGTCAGCACGCCTTGGGAATCCAGTGCGGTGATGACCATGGTCGAGCGTGCCGGTGCCGACTCCTGCCGTCCGGAAAACCTCGACCCGCAATACGGCCTGCGCGAAGGCAAGTATTACCTGTCGCCAGAGCAGGCCCAGGCCATCCTGGAGTTGCGCCTGCACCGCCTGACCGGCCTGGAGCACGAGAAGCTGCTGGCCGAGTACCAGGAGATTCTCAATCAGATCGGCGAGCTGATTCGTATCCTCAATAGCTCCACGCGCCTGATGGAAGTGATCCGCGAGGAACTGGAAGTGATTCGCGCCGAGTACGGCGATGCGCGTCGCACCGAGATCCTCGATGCCCGCCTCGACCTGACCCTGGGCGACATGATTCCGGAAGAAGAGCGTGTGGTGACCATTTCCCACAGCGGCTACGCCAAGACCCAGCCGCTGTCGGCCTATCAGGCCCAGCGTCGCGGGGGCAAGGGCAAGTCGGCGACCGGTGTCAAGGACGAGGACTACATCTCGCACCTGCTGGTCGCCAACAGCCATGCCACGCTGTTGCTGTTCTCCAGCAAGGGCAAGGTCTACTGGCTGAAGACCTACGAAATTCCCGAGGCGTCCCGCGCTGCCCGCGGTCGTCCGCTGGTCAACCTGCTGCCGCTGGACGAGGGTGAGTACATCACCACCATGCTGCAGATCGACCTCGAGGCCCTGCAGCAAAGTGCTGGCGCCGATGACGAGTTGGACGATGCCGATGATTCGGTGATCGAAGGCGAAGTGATCGAGGCCGATGAGGCTGTCGATGCGGCTGAAGAAGTCGATGGCGACACCGCCGAACTGGTGGCGGAGCCAACCGGCGCCTACATCTTCATGGCCACCGCTTTCGGTACCGTCAAGAAAACCCCGCTGTCGCAATTCAGCCGTCCGCGTACCAGCGGCCTGATCGCCCTGAAACTGAAGGAAGGCGACACCCTGATCGCCGCCGCGATCACCGACGGTGCCAAGGAAGTCATGCTGTTCTCCGATGCCGGCAAGGTGATTCGCTTCGCCGAAAGCGTGGTGCGTGAAATGGGCCGTGGCGCCCGTGGTATTCGCGGCATGCGCATCGGCAAGGGGCAGAAACTGATCTCCATGCTGATTCCTGAATCGGGCGCGCAGATCCTCACCGCCTCCGAGCGTGGTTTCGGCAAGCGTACCCCGCTGAGCAAGTTCCCGCGCCGCGGGCGTGGCGGCCAGGGTGTGATCGCCATGGTCACCAAGGACCGCAACGGCCAACTGATCGGCGCGATCCAGGTGCAGGAAGGCGAGGAGATCATGCTGATTTCCGACCAGGGCACCCTGGTTCGTACCCGTGTCGACGAAGTGTCCAGCCTGGGTCGTAACACCCAGGGCGTGACCCTGATCAAGCTGGCCACCGACGAGACGCTGGTTGGCCTGGAGCGCGTCCAGGAGCCTTCGGAGGTCGAGGGCGAAGAGCTGGAAGGTGCGCTGGACGTCGAGTTTGATGGCGAAATGCCTATCGACGGCGTGGCTGGCGATGCCTCGCCGGGCGATGCGGCCGATGAAATTGAACAGCAGGATTAATTAAACGCCTGCGCCTGACGTTGTAGCTACTGTAGGGCAACCCATCGTTGGACGGTGGGTCGTGATCGAGCGCGGAGCGGTCGTTGTCGGACCGCTTCGTCGTATCAGGAGTATCGGGATTCGCTGATGTCGGCGGGTCGTTCCTGCAGGGTGCCGGGCAGGCCTGGCGGCGTGTATATCTTCAAGCATAGCGAGAGTGGATGTGAGCAAACGAGCCTATAACTTCTGCGCAGGTCCTGCTGCGCTGCCTGAAGCTGTCCTGTTGCGTGCCCAGTCGGAGTTGCTGGACTGGCACGGCAAGGGGCTGTCGGTCATGGAAATGAGCCATCGCAGTGATGAATTCGTCTCCATCGCCGAGCAGGCCGAGCAGGATCTGCGCGATCTGCTGGATATCCCCTCGAACTACAAGGTGCTGTTCCTGCAGGGTGGCGCCAGCCAGCAGTTTGCCCAGGTGCCGTTGAACCTGCTGCCGGAAAGCAGCAAGGCCGACTATATCGAAACCGGCATCTGGTCGAAGAAGGCCATCGAGGAAGCTTCGCGGTTCGGTAACGTGAACGTCGCGGCCAGCGCCAAGCCCTATGACTATTTCGCCATTCCGGGCCAGAACGAGTGGAAGCTGTCGAAAGACGCCGCCTATGTCCACTACGTGTCTAACGAAACCATCGGTGGCCTGGAGTTCGACTGGATTCCGGAAACCGGCGACGTACCGCTGGTCACCGACATGTCCTCGAACATCCTCTCGCGTGCGGTGGATGTTTCCCGTTTCGGCATGATCTACGCCGGCGCGCAGAAAAACATCGGCCCAAGCGGTATTGTCGTCAATATCATTCGTGAAGACCTGCTGGGGCGCGCCCGTTCGATCTGCCCGACCATGCTCGACTACAAGGTCGCGGCCGATAACGGTTCGATGTACAACACCCCGCCGACCCTGGCCTGGTACCTCTCGGGCCTGGTGTTCCAGTGGCTCAAGGAGCAGGGTGGTGTCGAGGCGATCGGCAAGGTCAACGACCTCAAGCAACGCACGCTGTATGACTTCATCGATGCCAGCGGCCTTTACAGTAATCCGGTCAACAAGAGCAACCGCTCGTGGATGAACGTGCCGTTCCGCCTGGCCGATGATCGCCTGGACAAGCCGTTCCTGGTCGGTGCCGAGGCCCGTGGCCTGCTGAACCTCAAGGGGCACCGTTCCGTAGGCGGCATGCGTGCCTCCATCTATAACGCCGTGGGCCTCGATGCGGTCAAGGCGTTGGTGGCGTACATGGCGGAATTCGAGAAGGAACACGGCTGATGGCTGAGCAAGAACTCAAGGCGCTGCGCCTGCGGATCGACAGTCTCGACGAGAAGATCCTCGAGCTGATCAGCGAGCGCGCACGTTGCGCCCAGGAAGTGGCGCGGGTGAAGATGGGCTCGCTGGCCGAAGGCGAAGTGCCGGTGTTCTACCGTCCGGAGCGTGAGGCCCAGGTACTCAAGCGCATCATGGGCCGCAACCAGGGGCCGCTGGGCAACGAAGAGATGGCGCGGTTGTTCCGTGAAATCATGTCGTCCTGCCTGGCCCTGGAGCAACCGCTGAAAGTGGCTTACCTGGGCCCCGAGGGGACTTTCACCCAGGCTGCGGCGATGAAGCACTTTGGTCATGCAGTGATCAGCAAGCCGATGGCCGCCATCGACGAGGTGTTCCGCGAGGTGGCCGCCGGCGCGGTGAACTTCGGTGTGGTGCCGGTGGAGAACTCCACCGAGGGTGCGGTCAACCACACCCTCGACAGCTTCCTTGAGCACGATATGGTGATCTGCGGCGAAGTCGAGTTGCGTATCCACCATCACCTGCTGGTGGGCGAGAACACCAAGACCGACAGCATCAGTCGTATCTACTCTCATGCGCAGTCCCTGGCCCAGTGCCGCAAGTGGCTGGATGCCCACTACCCGAATGTCGAGCGCGTGGCGGTGTCGAGCAATGCCGAGGCGGCCAAGCGGGTCAAGGGTGAGTGGAACTCGGCGGCGATTGCCGGTGACATGGCGGCGGGCCTGTATGGCCTGACCCGTCTGGCCGAGAAAATCGAGGACCGTCCGGACAACTCCACCCGGTTCCTGATGATCGGCAACCAGGAAGTGCCACCGACTGGCGACGACAAGACCTCGATCATCGTCTCCATGAGCAACAAGCCGGGTGCACTGCATGAGCTGCTGGTGCCGTTCCATGACAACGGTCTCGACCTGACGCGAATCGAAACCCGCCCTTCGCGCAGCGGCAAGTGGACCTATGTCTTCTTCATCGACTTCGTCGGCCATCACCGCGACCCGCTGGTCAAGGGTGTGTTGGAGAAGATCAGCCAGGAAGCGGTAGCGCTCAAGGTGCTGGGCTCCTACCCGAAAGCGGTTCTTTAAGGACGTTGGACATGAGTGGCGACTTCCTCGCCCTGGCGCAGCCGGGCGTGCAAAAACTTTCGCCTTACGTTCCGGGCAAGCCCGTGGACGAATTGGCGCGTGAGCTGGATATCGATCCGGCGAACATCATCAAGCTGGCCAGTAACGAAAACCCGTTGGGCGCCAGTCCCAAGGCCCTGGCGGCCATTGCCGACGCGCTGGTTGAGCTGACCCGTTATCCGGATGGCAACGGCTTCGAGCTGAAGCAGCGCCTGTCCGAACTGTGCGGTGTACAGTCGGGCCAGGTGACCCTGGGTAATGGCTCCAACGATATTCTTGAGCTGGTTGCCCGGGCCTACCTGGCGCCGGGCCTGAATGCGGTGTTCAGCGAGCATGCCTTTGCGATTTATCCGATCGTGACCCAGGCCGTTTCTGCTGATGCCCGCGTGACGCCGGCCAAGGATTTCGGCCATGACCTGCCGGCGATGCTGGCGGCAATCGACGAGAACACTCGCGTGGTGTTCATCGCCAACCCGAACAACCCGACCGGGACCTGGTTCGGGCCGCAGGCGCTGGAAGCTTTCCTCGCCGCCGTCCCCGAGCGTGTGCTGGTGGTGCTGGACGAGGCCTACATCGAATATGCCGAAGGTGACGACCTGCCGAATGGCCTGAACTACCTGTCGGCCTACCCGAACCTGCTGGTTTCGCGCACCTTTTCCAAGGCTTATGGCCTGGCGGCGCTGCGGGTCGGCTACGGGCTGTCGTCGCCGGCGGTCGCGGACATCCTCAATCGCGTGCGTCAGCCGTTCAACGTCAACAGCCTGGCCCTGGCGGCTGCGTGTGCGGCCCTGGACGATGTCGAGTACGTTGCTCGCAGTCGCGAGCTGAATGAGGCGGGCATGCAGCAGTTGGAGGCTGGTTTCCGTCAGCTGGGCCTGGAATGGATTCCTTCGCGGGCCAATTTCATCGCCGTCGATGTCGGGCGTGACGCTGGCCCGGTGTACCAGGGGCTGTTGCGCGAAGGCGTGATCGTCCGTCCGATTGGCGGCTACGGCTTGCCTCGACACCTGCGGGTCAGCATTGGCCTGGCCAGTGAAAACAGCCGGCTGCTCGAGGCTCTGGGCAAGGTTCTGGCTTGTGGTTGATGTCATGCCGATGCAATCTGTGGAGCCTATGATCGGCCGCCTGGTGGTGGTCGGTCTCGGGTTGATTGGTGGTTCATTCGCCAAGGGCCTGCGAGAAAGCGGGCTGTGCCGGGAGGTGGTGGGGGTCGATCTCAATCCGCAGTCGCGCCAACTGGCGGTGGAGCTGGGGGTGGTCGATCGCTGCGAGGAAGACCTGGCGGTCGCTTGCCAGGGGGCCGATGTGATCCAGCTGGCGGTGCCGATCCTGGCCATGGAGAAAATGCTCGGCCTATTGGCGGGCATGGACCTGGGCCGGGCTATCCTGACGGATGTCGGCAGTGCCAAGGGGAATGTGGTGCGGGCCGCTGGCGAGGCGTTTGGTGCCATGCCGGCGCGCTTCGTGCCCGGGCACCCGATTGCAGGGTCCGAGCAGAGCGGGGTGGAGGCTTCCAACGCCAGGCTGTTCAGGCGGCACAAGGTGATCCTCACGCCGCTGGCCGGGACCGATGCGGATGCGGTGGCGACGGTCGATGCGCTCTGGCGTGCGCTGGGGGCGGATGTCGAGCAGATGGAAGTCGAGCGCCACGACGAAGTGCTGGCGGCGACCAGTCACCTGCCGCACTTGCTGGCCTTTGGCCTGGTCGATTCGCTGGCCAAGCGCAACGAGAACCTGGAGATTTTCCGTTACGCCGCAGGCGGCTTCCGTGATTTCACGCGAATCGCCGGTAGCGACCCGGTCATGTGGCACGACATCTTCCTGGCCAACCGCGATGCGGTTCTGCGTGCACTGGATACTTTTCGCGGCGACCTGGATGTCCTGCGCGATGCCGTCGATGCAGGAGACGGGCATCAACTGCTGGATGTGTTCAAGCGGGCCCAGTCGGCTCGTGAACATTTCGGCAGGATCTTGGCCCGACGGGCCCGCAAGGACACAATGAACGTCAACGATGATCAGAAAGAGGCTCAGTCGTGAATATTCAAGCTCCCGTCATCGCCATCGACGGACCTAGCGGCTCGGGCAAGGGCACCATCGCCGGCTTGCTGGCCAAGCGCCTGGGCTGGTGCCTGCTGGACTCCGGTGCACTGTACCGGCTGCTGGCTTTCGCTGCGCGCAACCATGGTGTCGACCTGACCAACGAAGAATCCCTCAAGCTGCTGGCCGCGCATCTCGATGTGCAGTTTATCGGCGCGACCGACGGTCAGCCGGAGCGGATCATCCTGGAAGGGGATGATGTCACCCAGGACATCCGCAACGAGTCGATCGGTGCCGGTGCTTCCCAGGTCGCTTCCCTGCCGGCGGTGCGTGACGCGCTGCTGCAGCGCCAGCGGGCATTCCGCGAGGCGCCGGGGTTGGTGGCCGACGGTCGCGACATGGGCACCGTGGTGTTTCCCGATGCGCCGCTGAAGGTGTTCCTGACCGCCAGCTCCGAGGAGCGTGCCCGTCGTCGCTACTTGCAGTTGAAGGCCAAGGGCGATGATGTTAGTCTGTCGAGTCTGCTGGATGAGATCCGTGCGCGTGATGAGCGCGATACCCAGCGCGCGGTGGCCCCGCTCAAACCGGCGGCCGACGCGATACAGCTGGACTCCACGGAGTTGTCCATCGAGCAGGTGCTGGAACGCATCATGAGCGAGATCGCCATTCGCGATATCGCCGGGTGACCAAGAGGGGTGCAGGGGACCAGTCATAGTCCTGCATGGCCTCTTTCATATGAACGTAACCCATACCGTCTGGGGTGTGGCAGATGGGCGTATTCTTCGCCCTCATCAACAGGAATTAAAATGAGCGAAAGCTTTGCGGAACTCTTTGAAGAGAGCTTGAAGACCCTGAATCTTCAAGCTGGTTCGATCATCACCGGTGTTATCGTTGATATCGATTACCAAGCTCGTTGGGTAACTGTCCACGCTGGTCTGAAGTCTGAAGCTCTGATCCCGCTGGAACAGTTCTACACCGATGCTGGCGAACTGAACATCAACGTCGGTGACGAAGTTCACGTGGCGCTGGATTCGGTTGAAGATGGCTTTGGTGAAACCAAGCTGTCCCGTGAAAAAGCCAAGCGCGCTGAATGCTGGATCGTTCTGGAAGCAGCCTTCGCAGCCGAGGAAGTGGTCAAGGGCGTTATCAACGGTAAGGTTAAGGGCGGCTTCACTGTCGACGTTAACGGCATCCGTGCGTTCCTGCCAGGTTCCCTGGTTGACGTCCGTCCAGTGCGCGACACCACGCACCTGGAAGGCAAAGAGCTCGAGTTCAAGGTCATCAAGCTCGACCAGAAACGCAACAACGTTGTCGTTTCCCGCCGCAGCGTCCTGGAAGCCGAGAACTCCGCCGAGCGTGAAGCTCTGCTGGAATCCCTGCAGGAAGGCCAGCAAGTCAAGGGTATCGTCAAGAACCTCACCGACTACGGCGCATTCGTTGATCTGGGCGGCGTCGATGGCCTGCTGCACATCACCGACATGGCTTGGAAACGCATCAAGCACCCGTCGGAAATCGTCAACGTTGGCGACGAGATCGATGTCAAGGTTCTGAAGTACGATCGCGAGCGCAATCGTGTTTCCCTGGGCCTGAAGCAACTGGGTGAAGATCCATGGGTCGCTATCAAGGCTCGCTACCCAGAAAGCACCCGCGTGACCGCGCGTGTTACCAACCTGACCGACTACGGCTGCTTCGCTGAGCTGGAAGAAGGCGTTGAAGGCCTGGTACACGTTTCGGAAATGGACTGGACCAACAAGAACATCCATCCTTCGAAAGTCGTACAAGTCGGCGACGAAGTGGAAGTCATGGTTCTGGACATCGACGAAGAGCGTCGTCGTATCTCCCTGGGCATCAAGCAGTGCAAGTCGAACCCATGGGAAGACTTCTCTGGCCAGTTCAACAAGGGCGACAAGATCTCCGGTACCATCAAGTCGATCACCGATTTCGGTATCTTCATTGGTCTGGACGGCGGCATCGACGGCCTGGTTCACCTGTCGGACATCTCCTGGAACGAAGTCGGCGAAGAAGCCGTACGTCGCTTCAAGAAGGGCGACGAGCTGGACACCGTCATCCTGTCGGTTGACCCAGAGCGCGAGCGCATCTCCCTGGGCATCAAGCAGCTGGAAAGCGATCCGTTCTCCGAGTACGTCTCGGTCAACGACAAAGGCGCTGTTGTCAAAGGCACCGTGAAAGAAGTTGACGCCAAAGGCGCCATCATCGTTCTGGCCGACGATATCGAAGCGACTCTGAAAGCCTCCGAAATCAGCCGTGACCGCGTTGAAGATGCGCGTAACGTCCTGAAAGAAGGCGAAGAAGTAGAAGCCAAGATCATCAGCGTTGATCGTAAGAGCCGCGTAATCCAGCTCTCGATCAAGTCGAAAGACGTTGAAGACGAGAAAGAAGCCATCCAGAGCCTGAAAGCCGCTCCGGAAGGTGAAGCAGCTGACACCACCATGGCTGCTCTGCTGCGTCAAGCAATGGCTAAACAGAACTGAGTTCTGTCTGACCGTTGAAAAAGGGCGACTTAGGTCGCCCTTTTTTTGTGCCTGGAATTCGCCTGTAACGGAAGCGAAACAAAATCAGTCTTGCGGCGGTCATATTTAAAAGTGTAAAGATGCAAGTGTCTGAGGCGGTCGTCGTTCGTTGCCAGAGGCTTTTCTCAGGGTATTGCCTTGATAAGGATGTAAATGAGCAGGCTCATAGCTGTAATTGCCCTGGCATTGCTCGCCGGGTGTACCACCAATGCCAAGACTCACGCCAGGCATGGAGTGAACGGTGTCGAGATCGACTGCTCGGGGCTCGGTTCGGGCTGGGAGAAGTGCTACAAGCGTGCGGCTCGCGAGTGCAAGGCTCAGGGCTACAGGGTCGTTACCAAATCCAGCGACGCCAAGGATGACGAGGGTGATTATCTGTTTGGCTGGAATCCGGCAGGCTCCGTTACGCGGACCATGCTGGTTATCTGCAACCAACCACAGTAGCCTGCCTGAGCTTCGACTTATCTTGTAGGCAGATAAGTCAATAGGTGGGCTGTTCAAAACCATTCAGCCGTGCTAAAACCTTCGAAATGCTTTTCCTAGCTGCTTGAAAAAGAAGGGAAAAATATGACGAAGTCGGAATTGATCGAGCGAATTGTCACCCATCAGGGCTTGCTCTCATCAAAGGATGTCGAGCTGGCCATCAAGACCATGCTTGAGCAGATGTCCCAGTGTCTCGCGACTGGGGATCGGATCGAGATTCGTGGGTTTGGCAGTTTCTCATTGCATTACCGTGCGCCAAGGGTCGGGCGGAATCCGAAGACCGGACAGTCGGTGAGCCTGGATGGTAAGTTCGTGCCGCATTTCAAGCCGGGCAAGGAACTACGTGACCGGGTGAACGAAGAGGAGGAGGGTGACAGCTGATCAGCTTGCCAGGAGTATTGGCTGACCTTTTGATTGCAGGGTTGCGTATCGAGACGCTTCGCGGCAGTGTTTTCTCTGGACGGCTGCGGCAAGGTGTTGGTGATATTTGATCGGAGTTTAGATAGCTGCTGGCATGTCTGGTGTGGTGCTCCGGTATTTTCCAGTGATTTCGCGATACTTGTCTTCCGCTGTTGATCGCTCTATTGAAGCTGCTATTGGCGATTTTTTCTTTTCTTCCTTCAATTATTGAATTGAATGCCTTCTGACTTGTTCGGCGCCCCGTAATCTCCTGTTCTCTGGGACGTGCAACGGGTTTGAGTGTTCGTGGGTTTCGCGCCTAGTCCTTCCTTATTGTCTACCTCTATCCGGTTCGTGATGGCAAGCATCGCGTTGTTGCGTAGAATGCTCCCCCTTGCTTCTGCTTCAGGCCTTGTGTAGGTCGCATCCTGATGCGCCAACCGTGTGCTTGGGCAAGCTGGGTTTTCCTGCTGGATTAGTTTCATTTTGACACCTCGATACCATTGGTATATTTCCGGGCAGGATGTCTTTTGGGCGTGATTTCATGTTTCCTGCATTTGTCCAAGGCTTGCCGGTTCAAGCACTCGACGAGTTTTTCATGAATACCGTATTTTGAATGTGCTGGGATCTTGAGTCTGATGATGATTTTTTTATGCTGTCTGGTCGTTTTGACGGTGTCGTTGTGTTTGACAGGGGTACTTCGTCGCTATGCATTGACACGTAGTCTGATTGACGTTCCCAACGAACGTAGTTCCCACACCGTTGCCACCCCCCGGGGCGGTGGTGTGGCCATTGTCATCAGCTTTCTGGCGGTTTTGCCCATTTTGGCATTGATGGGCATTTTGTCCTGGCCGACAACGTTGGGGTTGTTGGGCGCAGGAGGTGCTGTCGCCGTTGTGGGGTTTCTTGATGATCATGGGCATATCGCTGCCCGCTGGCGGCTGCTGGCTCATTTTTCCAGTGCGGCGTGGTTGCTTGTCTGGCTGGGTGGATTTCCGCCACTCGAGATCATGGGAATGCAGGTCAGTCTGGGAGTGGTAGGGTCGATTCTGGCGGCGTTCTATCTGGTCTGGATGCTCAATCTCTACAACTTCATGGACGGAATAGATGGTATCGCAAGCGTAGAGGCGGTGACGGCGTGCCTGGGGGCCTGCCTTGTGTATATGCTCAGCGGTGATGTCGCCCTGGTCTGGCCGTCCTTGCTGTTGGCAATGGCCGTATGTGGTTTCCTATACTGGAATTTCCCTCCTGCCCGCATATTCATGGGTGATGCTGGCAGCGGTTTCCTGGGTGTGATGCTTGGAGGGCTTTCCCTTCATGCCGCCTGGAGCAAGCCTCAACTGCTATGGGTCTGGCTCATCCTGCTGGGGGTGTTCGTAGTCGATGCCACGTTTACACTTGGGCGACGTCTCTTGCGTGGCGACAAGGTATATGAGGCCCATCGCAGCCATGCTTATCAATATGCGTCGCGGCAGTTGGGTAGCCATTTGCCGGTCACCCTGGCGGTAGCTGCAATCAATGTTTTCTGGTTGTTGCCCATCGCCCTGTGTGTCGGACTTTCGATACTGGACGGGATCACCGGGCTGCTGGTCGCTTATGCGCCCCTGGTTGTTCTCGCTTTCAGGTTTCATGCGGGTGAGCTGGAAAAGACGCGCTGAAGCGTTGCTTTCCCAGGTTGCAACCGTGGGTGCTGTTGGCAGTATGTGTTGATTTTTCGGATATCGGCTTTAGAGGGGTTATGGATAAGATTAGAGCCTGCTTGTTGGGCCTCCCGCGTCGGCAAAAACGCATTCTCCAGGTCATTGCCGACATCTTCCTGGTCTGGCTGGCCTTGTGGATGTCATTTGTCGTCAGGCTGGGGTTGGACGATGTGATCAACCCTTTCACCCAGCATCGCTGGCTGTTTCTTTCCGCTCCGGTGGTTTCCATTCCGCTGTTCATCAGGTTCGGCCTGTATCGCGCCGTGATGCGCTATTTCGGCAACGATGCTCTCATTGCCATCGTCAAGGCGGTGAGCCTGTCCGCATTGATTCTCGGTGTGGTGGTTTATCTCTACAGCAATCATCAGACGCTGGTGCCGCGGTCGATCATGTTCAACTACTGGTGGTTGAGCCTGATCATGATCGGTGGTCTGCGTTTGGGCATGCGCCAGTATTTTTTGGGCGACTGGTTTGGCGCTTCCCAACACATGCCGTTTGCCAATCGCGATAATGGTTTGCCAAAGGTTGCGGTATATGGGGCAGGTGCCGCTGGCAATCAGTTGGTTGCTGCGTTGCGAATGGGGCGGGCGATGCAACCTGTCGCTTTCATCGACGACGACGGTAGTATCGCTGATCGCAGTATCTCGGGCCTGCAGGTTTACAAGCCCAGGCATATCCAGCAGATGATCGACGCGACGGGTGCCCAGGAAATCCTCCTGACAATTCCTTCCTCTTCCCGTGCCAGGCGTCGCGAGATCCTCGGTCTGCTCGAGGGCTATCCTTTGCACGTACGCAGCGTGCCAGGTTTCATGGATCTGGCCAGTGGGCGAGTCAAGGTCGATGATATCCAGGAGGTCGACATCGCCGACCTGCTCGGGCGTGACGCGGTACCTGCCCAGTCCGAACTGCTCGAGCGCTGCATCAAGGGGCGTTCAGTGTTGGTGACGGGGGCAGGCGGTTCAATCGGCTCGGAGCTCTGCCGGCAGATCCTGGCCTTGCGTCCGACGACACTTCTGCTCTTCGAGCACAGCGAGTTCAATCTCTACAGCATCTTGTCCGAGCTTGAGCGCCGTGTGGACCGCGAGTCGCTGCCCGTGCGCCTGCTGCCGATCCTGGGTTCGGTTCGCAATCAGGATAAATTGCTGTCGGTCATGAAGACCTGGCATGTCGAAACGGTTTATCACGCCGCGGCCTACAAGCATGTCCCTATGGTCGAGCACAACATCGCCGAAGGTGTGCTGAACAACGTGATCGGTACGCTCAATACCGCGCAAGCGGCGCTGCAGGCGGGAGTGGCCAACTTTGTGCTGATTTCCACCGACAAGGCGGTGCGACCGACCAACGTCATGGGCAGTACCAAGCGTTTGGCCGAACTGACCTTGCAGGCCCTCAGCCGCGAGCAGGCACCGGTGCTTTTTGGTGATTCGAACAACGTATCGCGGGTCAACAAGACCCGTTTCACCATGGTCCGCTTTGGCAACGTGCTGGGCTCGTCGGGCTCGGTCATTCCCTTGTTCCACAAGCAGATCAAGGCAGGTGGGCCTCTGACGGTGACGCACCCGAAGATCACCCGCTACTTCATGACTATTCCGGAAGCTGCCCAGTTGGTGATCCAGGCCGGTTCCATGGGGCAGGGCGGAGATGTATTTGTCCTCGATATGGGTGAGCCGGTAAAAATCGTCGAGATGGCGGAAAAGATGATCCATCTTTCCGGCTTGAGTGTCCGTTCCGACAAGAACCCCCATGGCGACATCGCCATCGAGTTTTCCGGCCTGCGTCCGGGTGAAAAGCTCTACGAGGAATTGCTGATTGGCGACAACGTGGCAGCAACCCCTCATCCGATGATCATGACTGCCAATGAAGACATGCTGCCCTGGGATGTGCTCAAGCTACGCCTGGCCGAATTGCTCACTGCCGTGCAGAACGATGACTACGCACGTGTCCGACAACTGTTGCGGGAGACTGTCAGCGGCTACGCACCGGATGGCGAGATTGTCGACTGGATCTATCAGCAGCGCCGCCTGGACCCCTGAGCTACACACCCGGTAACGGCCTGGCTTTTGACAAGCCCCTGGCATCACCTAGGTTTGAAAGGCAGCTTCGGAAAAGCTGCTTTTCCCCTACGATGCCAAGGAGTGTCACTTATGCGTACAGGCGTTCTTCCTTCCCTGCTGTTAACCTTTCTGCTCGGTGCTACCGGCGCCGTCAATGCCGCGCCAGCCAATCCGGCTGTCCAGCAGCAACCCCCGGCCTCGAGCCAGGCGATGTCCACTACCAAAGCTGGCAAGGTCAATCTCAACACCGCCGATGCCCAGACCATCCAGCGCGAACTCACCGGTATCGGTGAAGCCAAGGCGCAGGCCATCGTTGCCCATCGCGAGGCGAACGGGCCGTTCTCTTCGGTGGATCAATTGCTGGAGGTGAAGGGGATCGGCAAGTCGATTCTCGACAAGAACCGCGACCAGCTGGATATCAACTGACGCCGATCGCCTGATCCTCGAGGCCGGTTGGAGGACCGGCCTCCTTTTCCGATGGGTTGGGTCCGGCGTTACTCGATCTGGTCCTTCAGATGCGCCTTGGTCACTTCCAGGATCTTTTTCGCCAGTTCCGGATCTTCCGCGCTGCGCGACATCACCAGCGCACCCACCAGGGTCGCCAGCATGACGATACTTTGCTCTTCGGCATCAGGCCCCGACCCCAGTGCCGTTTCCACCTGCCTGAGGCGCGACTCGATCACTGTGTCTGTCGTCGGGCTCGGCTCGCCACGCTGGCCCAGTTCCGAGCACATGGTCGGAATCGGGCAGCCGTGCTCGGGGGTGGTCTGGTGCCACTCGGAAAGGTAGCTGTCGATGAATGACTGCAGGGGCTTGTCCTGGCTGAACAGCATGTCGCAATGCACGTCCAGTTCGGCCGCCGCTTCCTGCAGGGCCTTTTCGACCAGTTCATCCTTTGACTTGAAGTGTGCGTAGAAGCCGCCGTGGGTCAGGCCCAAGGCTTTCATCAAGGGCTGCAGGCCGGTGGCACCAATGCCGTCGCGCCGAAAGCGTGCTGCCGCTTCCTTGATGATGCGCTCGTGGGTCTGTGCCTTGTGATCTTGTGAATAGCGCATGGCAGAACCTCCAAATCCATCGCCAATGATAACTGTGACTTGGAGGGGGATGGCCATACTTTTTTATCGAGGTGTTCAATTTCGTTCAAGTACCGTCGGTCAGCGATCCTGTGCGTCCTTGGCATCCGCTTCGGCATTGCGTTCCTGAACGCGTTTACGTTGTTCTTCGGTCAGTTCCACCTTGCTGGCGGTGTCACGCAACATCATCAGGCCTCCAACGATGGAGCCGATCGCGACCAGCAGGATCAACCAGGCATACCAGGGCATAGGGTTCTCCTTGATGGACCGATTCCGGGCGAACGATTCACATCGGTTGTCGGTCCTTGCCACTTTGAGTGAAGCGCTTTCTCAGTGGTTCAATTGTAACTCCGTTGTGCCCTGGTCGCTTTCAGAGTCCGGTCAGCATTGCATCCGCCGGGGCCGCCGCGCGCAACTGGCCGGTAAGCAGGAAATAGAGGAATCCGACAGCCATGAAGCCTACGAAAATCAGGCCGATCAGGGTGTTGAACCAGGCCATCGCTACCAGGCAGACAGCCGCCAGCAACAGCGCGATAGCGGGTATCAGGGGATAGCCCGGGGCCCGGAAGCTGCGTTCCAGCGAGGGCTCGGTGTGGCGCAGGCGGAACAGGCTGAGCATGCTCATGATGTACATGACGATGGCGCCAAATACCGCCATGGTGATCATCGCCGCAGTCAGCGTCATGCCACCCAGGTTGATCAGGCCGTCGCTATAGATCGCGGCAATGCCGATCAGGCCGCCGGCAATGATCGCACGGTGTGGGGTCTGGAAGCGTGACAGTTTTGCCAGCGACGCTGGCAGGTAGCCGGCGCGCGCCAGGGCGAAGAACTGCCGCGAGTAGCCGAGAATGATTCCGTGGAAGCTTGCCACGAGGCCGAACAGGCCGATCCAGACCAGCATGTGCAGCCAGCCGGAGCTGTCGCCGACTACGGCTTTCATCGCCTGGGGCAACGGGTCGTTGATGTTCGACAAGGTGCGCCAGTCGCCAACGCCGCCGGCGAAGAACATCACGCCCATGGCCAACAGTACCAGAGTCAGGATGCCGCTGATGTAGGCCTTGGGGATGGTCCGTTTCGGATCCTTGGCTTCCTCGGCGGCCATGGCCGCGCCTTCGATTGCCAGGAAGAACCAGATGGCGAAAGGAATGGCGGCGAAGATCCCGGCAATCGCGGGGGCACCGAAGCTATCCGAGCCGGCCCAGCCGTTCAGGGCGAAATGGCTGAAGCTGAAGGCCGGGGCGACCACGCCCATGAATACCAGCAGTTCAGCCACCGCCAGGATGCAGACCACCAGCTCGAAGGTCGCGGCCAACTTGACCCCGAGGATGTTCAGGCCCATGAATACGATGTAGGCGCCAACGGCGGCATGCCTGGGGTCTAGCGCCGGGAACTGCACGTTCAGGTAGGCGCCGATGGCCAGGGCGATGGCTGGCGGGGCGAAGACGAACTCGATCAGGGTCGCGAGTCCGGCGACCAGCCCGCCTTTCTCGCCAAACGCCCGCCGGCTGTAGGCGAAAGGCCCGCCGGCATGGGGAATGGCAGTGGTCAGTTCGGTGAAACTGAAAATGAAGCAGGTGTACATCGCCGCGACCATCAGCGAGGTCACCAGGAAACCGAGTGTACCGGCCACGCCCCAGCCATAGCTCCAGCCGAAGTATTCCCCGGAAATCACCAGGCCAACCGCAATGCCCCAAAGATGCAACGTGCCCAGCGTGGGCTTGAGTTGAGTGTTCATGTGTTTCTCCCTGAACCGTTTGGATACCGCTCGGGTCAGGCGAGTGCAGCGGGCGTGCCACTGCCGGGAAGGGTGTCGTAAAGCCGCAAAGGCTGTCGTATCGAGGATATTTCGTCGAGGTTGTCCGGGAATTCGACTTTAATTGGTGCAAGTGCGGGCATTTATGGCGCGTGTTCGGCAGATTTGCCGATCACCGGGTCCCGAACGCCACCGCGTTCCGCTACAATGCGCGCCGATTTCGACTTGCCTGAGAGCCCTCCATGTCCGCCTGCCAGACTCCTATCATCGTCGCCCTGGATTACCCTACCCGTGACGCCGCCCTGAAGCTGGCCGATCAACTGGATCCGAAACTGTGCCGGGTCAAGGTCGGCAAGGAGCTGTTCACCAGCTGCGCTTCGGAGATCGTCGGGACCCTGCGCGACAAGGGTTTCGAAGTATTCCTGGACCTCAAGTTCCACGACATTCCCAACACCACCGCCATGGCGGTCAAGGCTGCGGCGGAAATGGGCGTGTGGATGGTCAACGTGCACTGCTCCGGTGGCCTGCGCATGATGGCGGCGTGCCGCGAAGTGCTTGAGCAGCGCAGCGGACCCAAGCCATTGCTGATCGGTGTGACCGTGCTGACCAGCATGGAGCGTGAGGACCTGGCCGGTATCGGCCTGGATGTCGAGCCGCAGGTGCAGGTGCTGCGCCTGGCCGCTTTGGCGGAGAAAGCCGGCATGGACGGCCTGGTGTGCTCGGCACTGGAAGCCACCGCGCTCAAGAGTGCGCATCCTGGCTTGCAACTGGTGACACCGGGCATTCGCCCAGCGGGCAGTGCGCTGGACGACCAGCGTCGTATCCTGACGCCGCGTGAGGCTCTGGATGCCGGTTCCGACTACCTGGTGATCGGCCGTCCGATCAGCAAGGCTGCCGATCCGGCCCAGGCGCTGGCTTCGGTGGTTGCCGAACTGGCCTGACCCTGCGGATATGTGGGGCAAGGCTCCAGGCCTTGCCCCATGGTCTTCTCAGACCTTCAGCACCAGCTTGCCGAAGTTTTCCCCGCTGAACAGCTTCGCCAACGTCTCGGGAAAGGTCTCCAGCCCGTCGACGATATCTTCCTTGCTCTTGAGCTGACCCTTGGCCATCCAGCCGGCCATCTCTTGCCCGGCGGCGGCGAATTGCGCGGCATGGTCCATCACCACGAAACCCTCCATGCGTGCGCGATTGACCAGCAGGGCGAGGTAGTTCGCCGGGCCCTTGACCGCTTCCTTGTTGTTGTACTGGCTGATTGCGCCGCAGATCACCACGCGAGCCTTGAGGTTCAGGCGGGTCAGCACGGCGTCGAGAATATCTCCGCCGACGTTGTCGAAATACACATCGACGCCCTTGGGGCATTCGCGTTTCAGCCCGGCATGAACATCCTCGCTCTTGTAGTCGATGGTGCCGTCAAAGCCCAGTTCGTCGACCAGGAAACGGCACTTGTCGGCGCCGCCAGCGATCCCGACCACCCGGCAACCCTTGAGCTTGGCGATCTGCCCGGCGATGCTGCCCACTGCGCCTGCGGCACCGGAAATCACCACGGTTTCCCCGGCCTTCGGTGCACCGACATCCAACAGGGCGAAATACGCGGTCATCCCGGTCATGCCCAGCGCCGACAGATAGCGCGGCAACGGTGCCAGTTTCGGATCGACCTTGTAGAAACCACGTGGCTCGCCGAGGAAATAGTCCTGCACCCCCAGCGCGCCGTTGACGTAGTCACCCACGGCGAAACCCGGATGGTTCGAGGCGACTACCTGACCGACACCCAGTGCCCGCATCACTTCACCCAGGCCCACCGGTGGGATATAGGACTTGCCTTCATTCATCCAGCCACGCATGGCCGGGTCCAGGGACAGGTATTCGTTCTTGACCAGAATCTGGTTGGCGCCAGGCTCACCCACGGGGACTTCCTGGTAGGTGAAGGTCTCGCGGGTCGCGGCCCCGACCGGACGTTTGGCCAGCAGGAATTGGCGGTTGTTCTGGGTGGTCATGGCAGATACTCGATGAAATCAATGAAGCCTTGTAGATAGACCCTGATCGCCGCGAGGGCAAGTTTTGCCGGTCGGGCGAATAGGGCGCGATCCACTTCGCTGATGGTGGCCCACAGGCCGTTATCACCCTAACTTATCACCATCGTGCATGGGACGATAACCGGCCTTCTGATAGTGCTGCCCCGTGACGCCGACCTCTGGCTAGACTCAGCCCGCACGATCACTCACGCACGTTGCGAGGACAGGAATCATGAGCATGACGTTTTCCGGCCAGGTGGCCCTGGTGACTGGCGCTGCCGCCGGCATTGGCCGGGCAACCGCCCAGGCGTTCGCGGCCGAGGGCCTGAAAGTGGTGGTGGCCGACCTGGACGTGGCGGGCGGCGAGGGCACTGTCGAGGCGATTCGTGCCGCTGGTGGCGAGGCGATCTTCGTGCGCTGCAACGTCACGCTCGAAACCGAGGTGAAAAAGCTGATGGAGCAGGCTGTGTCTGCCTACGGACGGGTCGACTATGCCTTCAACAATGCCGGGATCGAGATCGAAAAGGGCAAGCTGGCCGACGGTACCCAGGACGAGTTCGACGCGATCATGGGCGTCAATGTCAAGGGTGTCTGGCTGTGCATGAAGTACCAGTTGCCGCTGATGCAGGCCCAGGGTGGTGGCGCCATCGTCAACACCGCATCGGTCGCCGGCCTTGGCGCGGCGCCGAAGATGAGTATCTATGCGGCCTCCAAGCATGCGGTCATCGGCCTGACCAAGTCGGCGGCGATCGAGTATGCGAAACGCGGTATTCGGGTCAACGCGGTATGCCCGGCGGTCATCGATACCGACATGTTCCGTCGTGCCTATGAAGCCGATCCGCGCAAGGCCGAGTTCGCCGCGGCGATGCATCCGGTCGGGCGCATTGGCAAGGTCGAGGAGATTGCCAGTGCAGTGCTCTACCTGTGCAGCGATGGCGCGGCATTCACCACCGGCCAGGCCCTCGCCGTGGACGGTGGCGCCACGGCCATTTGACCTGTCGCACTCTTCGTTGGCGGCTGTAGTTTCAAGGTAAAAAATAACCCGCGTATGCGGGTTATTTTATGTCCGCCAATCTTGTGAATGCAGTGGGAACATTCGCTTATTGGTGCAGGGAAATCGCTTTGGCCCGCAGCCTGCCTGGCTTCCAGCAATCTGCGTATAGGCTTTTTGTGCAAGCGGAAGGGGTGGTTTTGTATGGTTAACTGTTTAACGGGAAATAACCGTGCGTTGGAGCGTCACATACAATGGATCTGGAAATTGATCGGCAGGCCCTGGTGCCTGTCGTGCAGCAAGTCGTCAGTGCGATCGTCGAATGGATCCGCCTGAGCAGTGCCTGCCCCGGGGCTCGCCTGCCGTCGGTGCGGCAGTTGGCCAAGCAGAACTCCCTCAGCCAGACCAACGTGACCGAGGCCTACGAGCGGCTGGTGATGCAGGGCGTGTTGGCTTCGCGCAATGGTTCGGTGTTCATCGTCGCGCAGCCCACTGGCGTATCCCGGACGGTCTGCGAGCAGGAGTGGTACGAGGGGTTGGAGGCGAAGTGGGGCGCGTTCAGCGAGCACCCTCTCGGCGAGTTGAAACTGGGCTGCGGCTGGATACCGCAAGGGTGGCGCGAGAGCGATGATATCGGCTACGCCGTGCGTGAAGTCAGCCGCACACAGATGCAGGGACTGTTTCACTACAGTACCCCGCTGGGGCTGCCGGCCTTGCGCCAGCAGTTGCACAAGTGCCTGACCCAGAAAGGCATCCAGTCGGTGGATGGCGAAGTTCTGACGACCCTCGGGGTTACCCAGGGCCTTGACTTGCTGGTGCGCACGCTACTCAAGCCGGGTGATTGCGTGATCGTGGAAACCCCGGGTTACGGGAATCTCTACCGGCTCCTGCGGCTGCAGGGAGTCGAGTTGCTGGAGGTGCCCAGGACACGCTCGGGACCTGATCTCGAGGTATTGCGCGAACTCCTGCGCAACCACCGGCCCAAATGCCTGTTCATCAACAGTCTTTGCCATAACCCCACGGGTAGCAGCTTGACCCTGCCAGTCGCCACGCAGTTGCTGCAACTGGCCCGCTCGGAGGATTTCCTGATTGTCGAGGACGCTGTCTGCAGTGACCTGCAGGGCGGACCGGGAGTGCAGTTGGCGGCGCTGGATTCCGAGCAGCGGGTGATCTATCTCGGCGGCTTCTCGAAAACCCTGAGCAGTTCGTTGAAAGTCGGATTCATCCGCGCCCATGCCGGACTCATCCAGCGCCTGGCAGAGGTGAAGATGATCACCAGTCTCGGCGCGTCGCGATTTGCCGAGTGCGTGGTCGCCACCTTGCTGGCCAACGGTGCCTATCGCAAGTTGGTGCAGCGCCTGCGTCAACGCCTGGGAGCGGAGATGGCAACGACCCTGGACATGCTCGAGGAAAGCGGTTGGGAAGTGTTCAGCGAGCCCTCGGCTGGCATGTTCATCTGGGCGCGCAGTCGGCACTACAATCCGGCGCAGGTTCAGGCCGGTGCCCGCCAGCTCGGGGTGCTGCTGGCGCAGGACTCGGCCTTTACCCCGCGGGCAACCTCCGCCGGTTGGTTGCGGATCAACGTGGCTTATGCGAAGGACTTGCGGGCGCAGAAGTTCTTCCGTCTGCTGGGCGGTGCCGAATCGACCTCGACGATTCTGAAAACGACGCAGATGTAGCTTTTGGCCATTATTCCGGCGCCAAAGGCTTGTGTTTCACCGGTCGTGGTTGCGAACCTTCGCGAATCTTGAATGGCTTGCGCGCCTTCAGCATTCGACCGGAGATTACGCCCCATGATTTCTGCCGTGCAAGGACGTTTCGCCAGCCTCGGCATGGCGAAAAAGATGGGTATCGGTTTTACCCTCGTGTTGCTGCTCACCGGCCTGGTGGCGGCAATCGGCGTCTGGTCCTTGCAGGCCATCAGCCAGCGCTTCGACGGGCTCAAGCAGATGTCCTCGCTCAATAGCAGCCTGCTCAACGTGCGTTTGCTTGAGCAGGAGTATGCCTTGCATTCCAACCCCAGGACGGTGGATGCCCTGCACGAAGGCGTCGATGGCCTGGCGGCACAGGCCGAGATGCTCAAGGCGCAGTCGCCGGCCAACGTGGCGGTGATGAATGATGTCGAGCAGGCGCTGGCGGCGTATCGCAAGGCTTTCGACGAGTTCGTCGGGCTGACCCAGGCCAAGGATCTCGCGCTGGAAATGGCCAGTTGGTCGGTGTCGAGCGTGGCCAACAACCTGGATGTGCTGCAGGCCGGTCTGGCCGATGATGGCAGCTACACTCTCAAGCAGTCCCAGGGCCAGGACGGTAGTGACTTCCTTGAGCAGGCCGGGCAGGTCAGCCACGTTTCGCAACTGATGCTGCAGGCGATGAACGAGGCGCGGGTGCGTCTTGACCAGAGTCGCAAGGGCGACGAGGACAACCAGAACCAGGGCAAGATCGAGCAGGCGGAGCAGGCACTGGTCGGCGTCGAGCAGCTCAAGGGTTCGGTCAAGGATGCCGGCTACCAGACCGTGCTCAACGAGGTGGGTGGCCATATCGCCAGCTTCAACGAAAAACTCACTGAATACACCGGCCTGCTTGAGCAGGAGAAGAAGGTCTATCAGCAACTGCATGAGCGCGCGGCCCAGGTGGTCGAGCGGGTCAACCAGGCCTATGCCGCCGAAGACCAGTTGATGCAGGCCGAGTTGAAGAAGAACTCGCTATTGATCATCGGCTCCTCGGCGCTGGCCTTGCTGGTGGGCCTGGTGGCAGCACTGGTGATCAGTCGCCTGATCGTTGCGCCACTGCGCAGCGTGATTCGCGTGGCACAGCAGATCGCCGCAGGCGACCTGAGCGCGACGATCGAGGTGCGGCGGCGCGACGAAATCGGCCAGCTGATGCAGGCGATGCAGCAGATGGCCGCAGGCCTGAGCGGCATTGTCAGTGGCCTGCAGGCCGGGATCGAACAGTTGGCAAATTCGGCTCACTCCCTGTCGGCCGTCACCGAACAGACCAATCTTGAAGTCAGTACCCAGAAGGAAGAAACCGAGCAGGTGGCGACGGCCATGAACCAGATGACCGCCACCGTCCACGATGTCGCGCGTAATGCCGAGGAAGCGGCGCTGGCGGCGCAGACCGCCGACGAAAAGGTCGACAGCGGCCAGCAGGTGGTACGCCAGAGCATGCAGCGTATCGAGCAGTTGGCGGACTCGGCCAATTCGGCCAGCGTCAGCATCGAAAGCCTCAGTGCGGAAATCCAGAATATCGGTGCCGTGCTCGATGTGATCAAGAGTGTCGCCGAACAGACCAATTTGCTGGCGCTGAACGCCGCCATCGAGGCCGCCCGTGCCGGGGAGCAGGGGCGTGGTTTTGCCGTGGTGGCCGATGAAGTGCGGGCCCTGGCTCGGCGGACCCAGCAGTCCACCGAGGAAATCGAGCGGCTGGTCAGCGCCTTGCGTGCGGCGGCGCAGTCATCGGTGATGCAGATTCGCAGCAGTGGTGACCTGGTCAAGCTGGCGGTCAGCGATGCGCTGCAGACCGAGAGCGCGCTGGGCAGCATCGCCTCGGCGGTGTCATTGATCCAGCAGATGAACCAGCAGATCGCCGCGGCGGCCGAGCAGCAGAGTTCGGTAGCGGAGGAGATCAACCGCAGTGTCACCAGCATCCGCGCCAGTGCCGATCAGTCGGCGGTGGCGATGCAGGGCAATGCCGCGTCCAGTATCGAGTTGGCGCAACTGGGGATGGAGTTGAAGGGGATGGTTGGGCATTTCCGTACCTGAGCCTTTCAACTCTTCGTGGCGAGCGGGCTTGCCCGCGCTGGGCTGCTTGGCAGCCCCGAAAGCCAGCCACCTCGGCCCGTCACTTACACCGAGGAGTCTGGACCTGGGGCCGCTTTGCGCCCCAGCGCGGGCAAGCCCGCTCGCCACCGGCCCGTTCTTCAGGCCTTGCGCCAGTTGAGGATCAGCAACGTCAGCACGCCAGCCACGATGCCCCAGAACGCCGAACCCACCGAGAACAGGGTGAGCCCCGAGGCGGTGACCATGAAGGTGATCAGCGCCGCTTCACGCTCCTTGGGCTCGGTCATGGCGATGGTCAGACCGTTGATGATCGAGCCGAACAGCGCCAATGCGGCAATCGACAGCACCAGTTCCTTGGGCAGGGCGGCGAACAGCGCCGCCAGGGTGGCGCCGAAGGTGCCGGCGATGCCGTAGAAGATCCCGCACCAGACGGCCGCGGTGTAGCGCTTGTTCTTGTCCTCATGGGCATGTGGCCCGGTGCAGATGGCGGCACTGATGGCCGCCAGGTTGATACCGTGGGAACCGAACGGCGCCAGCAGCAGCGAGGCGATGCCGGTCACGCTGATCAGCGGCGAGGCCGGCACGTTATAGCCGTCGGCCCGCAGTACGGCGATGCCGGGCATGTTCTGCGAGGTCATGGCTACCACGAACAGCGGGATGCCGATGCTGATGGTTGCCGCCAACGAGAACGACGGCGTGGTCCAGACCGGGGTCGCCACTTCCAGCTGGAAGCCGCTGAAGTCCAGCAGGCCCAACAGTCCGGAGAGGGCAGTACCGACCAGCAGCGCGGCGAGTACTGCATAGCGTGGCGACAGACGCTTGGCCAGCAGGTAGGTGAAGAACATCCCCAGTACCAGGCCGGTGCGGTGCTGGGCAGCGACGAAAATCTCGCTACCGATCTTGAACAGGATGCCGGCCAGCAGTGCTGCGGCCAGCGAGGAAGGCAGGCGTTTGACCAGGCGCTCGAAGCTGCCGGTCAGGCCGCAGATGGTCACCAGCACGGCGCAGGTGATGTAGGCGCCGATCGCCTCGCCATAAGTGACGCCGGACAGGCTGGTGATCAATAGCGCCGCACCGGGCGTCGACCAGGCGACGGTGACTGGCGTGCGGTAGCGTAGGGACAGCCCGATGCTGCAGATCGCCATGCCGATCGACAGGGCCCAGATCCACGATGAGATTTGCCCGCTGCTCAGGCCGGCGGCCTGGCCGGCCTGGAACATCAGCACCAGCGAACTGGTGTAGCCGGTCATCATCGCGATGAAACCGGCGACCACCGCAGAGGGCGAAGTGTCGGCCAGCGGGCGCAATCGCGGGTGAGTGAGGTCGGTCATGGGGGCTTTCCTTGTACGGATAAAACGGGGCGTTAATGGCGCTTGCAGCCTAAACGCAAAGGTATCTGTTTATTGCGGTACAGCCGTGACCGCAAACAGCCGTACAGTCGTGTTGGTGCTACAGGTTGTGTACAATATGCCATGATTTTACGCGATACTTGTCAGCGATCCATTGTGGCTTATGACAGTCCCTTGCCCCGTTCCCGACTCGAGTGCCCATGAACGAACAGTTGCAGCCCCTCAAGAAACAACCGCGAGCAGGCAAGGCCGGCCGCAGCGTGACCCAGGACGATATCGTCTACGCGCATATCTTCGAGGCGATCCTCGAGCAGCGCCTGGCGCCCGGCACCAAGCTGAGCGAAGAGGCACTGGGGGAAATTTTCGGGGTCAGCCGGACGATCATTCGCCGGGCCCTGTCGCGACTCGCCCATGAGGGCGTGGTGCTGCTGCGGCCCAACCGCGGTGCGGTGGTGGCGAGCCCGAGCGTCGAGGAAGCCCGCCAGGTGTTCTTCGCCCGGCGCATGGTGGAAAAGGCGATCACAGAACTGGCGGTGCAGCACGCGACGGCCGAGCAACTGGCCGAGTTGCGGCAGATGGTTCGCGACGAGCGCGAGAGCTTTTCCCGTGGCGATCGTGGGGCGGGGATTCGCCTGTCCGGCGAGTTCCACCTGAAGTTGGCGGAAGCGGCGATGAATGCCCCTCTGATCAGCTTCCAGCGCAGCCTGGTGTCGCAGACTTCGCTGATCATTGCCCAGTATGAAAGCGGCAATCGCTCGCACTGTTCCTACGACGAGCACACCCAGTTGATCGATGCCATCGAGGCTCGGGACGCGGCGTTGGCGGTGGACCTGATGATGCACCACATGGACCACATCGACAGCAAGCTCAACCTTGACGAGGAGAGCGCTTCGGATGACCTGCATGCGGTGTTCTCGCACCTGCTGCAGACCAAGCGGCCGTCGGCCAAGCTCTGATCTCCTGACACTGTTCCCTCGTAGGAGCCGGCTTGCTGGCGATTGCGATCCTACGGTCAACCTCTCTGTTGCTGATGCACCGCTATCGCCAGCCAGCCGGCTCCCACAGGAATCGTGGGAGGGCCGGGTGTGGTATCAGCGCTGGTGCACCAGGTTCCCCGCCGCATAGGTCTGCAGTACCGTGCGGTCGTCCCCCAGGGTCATCAACACGAACAGTTTCTCGGCGATATCACGCGCCTGCTGCAGGCGATAGCTCAGCAGCGGCGTGGCATGGTAGTCGAGCACCACGAAGTCGGCATCGCTGCCCGGTTGCAGGTCGCCGATCCGCTGCTCCAGGCGTAACGCCCGCGCACCGCCCAGGGTTGCCAGGTACAGCGACTTGAACGGGCTCAACCGTGCGCCCTGCAACTGCATCACCTTGTAGGCCTCGTTCAGCGTGTGCAGGATCGAGAAGCTGGTGCCAGCGCCGACATCCGTACCGATCCCGACATTGAGCTTGTGCTTCTCGGCCATCGGCAGGTTGAACAGGCCGCTGCCAAGGAAGAAGTTCGAGGTCGGGCAGAACGCCACGGCTGAGCCGGTCTCGGCCAGCCGCGCGCACTCGTCGTCGCACAGGTGTACGCCATGGGCGAACACCGAGCGCTCACCCAGCAGTTGGTAATGGTCATAGACGTCCAGGTAGCCCTTGCGCTCCGGGAACAGCTCCTTGACCCACTCGATTTCCTGCAGGTTCTCGCTGATGTGGGTCTGCATGTACAGATCCGGATACTCGCCCAACAACTGGCCGGCCAGGGTCAACTGCTCCGGGGTCGAGGTCGGCGCGAAGCGTGGGGTCACCGCGTAGTGCAGGCGGCCCTTGCCGTGCCAGCGTTCGATCAGCGCCTTGCTCTCGGTGTAGCTCGATTCGGCGGTGTCGGTCAGGTAGTCCGGGGCATTGCGGTCCATCATCACCTTGCCGGCGATCATCCGCAGATCGAGCTTCTGTGCCGCTTCGAAAAACGCCTCGACCGATTCCGGATGGACGCTGGCGAACACCAGCGCGGTAGTGGTGCCGTTGCGCAGCAGTTCCTTGATGAAGATATCCGCAACCTGGGCCGCATGGGTCTGGTCGGCGAACTGGCTTTCGCAGGGGAAGGTGTAGGTGTTAAGCCAGTCGAGCAGTTGTTCGCCATAGGCGCCGACCATGCCGGTTTGCGGCAGGTGGATATGGGTGTCGATGAAACCGGGGGTGATCAGCGCGTCGGGGTAGTGGTTCACCTCGACATCGGTCGCCAGGCTTGGCAGCAATTCGCTGGCGTGGCCGATGGCGCTGATCTTGCCGTCTTCGACCACCAGCAGGCCATCCTCGAAGTATTCGTAGGAGGCTTCGATGCCGACCTCGGCCGGGTCGGCGAGGCTGTGCAGAAGGGCGGCGCGGTAGGCTTTACGGGTTGCAGGCATGGACTTTCTCAGTTCGTGGCTTGGCTGCGGCGCGAGGCCGGCAGCAGTTTGGCAATAGGTTCGGCGCTGGCGCTGTGCTGGCCGAAATTCGCGTTGTAGGTGGCGATAATTTCGCCGGCAATGGAGATGGCGATTTCCGCTGGCAGCTTGCCCTTGACCTCGGCCAGTCCCATCGGGCAGCGCATGCGTTGCAGCGCCGCATTGTCGAAACCGCGTTCGCGCAGGCGATGCTCGAACTTCACGCGCTTGGTCTTCGAGCCGATCAGGCCGAAGTAGGCGAAGTCGTTGCGCTTGAGCAGGGCGGCGGTGAGTTCGAGGTCGAGCGGATGGTTGTGGGTCATGATCACGCAATAGCAGCCGGCGGGCAGGCGGTCGATTTCTTCCAGCGGCTCGTCGCTGACGATCTTGCGCACGCCGTCAGGAATCAGCGGCGGAAACTCCTGCTCGCGAGAATCGATCCAGCGCACCCGGCAGGGCAGGCTGGCGAGCAAGGGTACCAGCGCACGGCCGACATGGCCCGCACCGAATACGGCGATTTCTGCCTGGACCTGACCCATCGGCTCGAACAGCAGTACCGTGGCGCCGCCGCAGCACTGGCCAAGGCTGGCGCCGAGGCTGAAGCGCTCCAGGCGGGTTTGCTGCTGGCCGCTGGCGAGCATGTCCCGGGCGATCTGCGTGGCCTTGTATTCCAGGTGGCCGCCGCCGATGGTGTCGAAGGTGCCGATGGCGCTGATGACCATCTTCGAGCCGGCGTTGCGCGGGGTCGAGCCTTGCTCTTCGATGATGGTCACCAGCACGCAGGGTTGGCCCTGGTTCTGCAGGTCGGCGAGGGCGCTGAGCCAGTAGTTCATGGGCACCTCCTGTCGGTCACTGTGGGAGCCAACTGGGTGGCGATTGCGATTTCACTTTCGGCACCGTTGTCGATTGACGCACCGCTGTCGCCACCAGGGCGGCTCCCGCAAAGGGACAGCCTGGCCTGGCGCATCTGCTCGCAGCCCCACAGCACCCGCTCGGGTGTCGCCGGTGCATCGATCCTTGGTTGCAGCCGATAGTCGGCGAGGCTCGCCACCGCGTCCTTCAGTGCACACCATACGGCAATCCCGAGCATGAACGGCGGCTCGCCCACGGCCTTGGAATGGAACACCGTGTCCTCCGGGTTCTTGCGGTTTTCCACCAGCTTCACCCGCAGGTCGCTCGGCATGTCGGCCACCGCCGGAATCTTGTAGCTGGCCGGGCCGTTGGTCATCAGCTTGCCCTTGGCGTTCCACACCAATTCCTCCATGGTCAGCCAGCCCATGCCCTGGATGAAGCCACCCTCGACCTGGCCGATGTCGATGGCCGGGTTCAGCGAGGCACCGACGTCATGCAGGATGTCGGTGCGTAGCATCTTGTACTCGCCGGTCAGGGTATCGACGATCACCTCGGCGCAGGCCGCGCCATAGGCGTAGTAGTAGAAAGGCCGGCCACGGGCCTGGCTGCGGTCGTAGTAGATCTTCGGGGTCTTGTAGAAACCGGTGCTGGACAGCGACACCTGGGCAAAATAGGCCTGCTGGATCAGCGCCTCGAAGGTCAGAATCTGGTCGCGGACCCGCACATGGCCGTTGTGGAATTCGACATCCTCTTCGCTGACCTTGTACTGCCGCGAGGCAAATTCCACCAGCCGCTGCTTGATGATTTCGGCGGCATTCTGCGCCGCCTTGCCGTTCAGGTCGGCACCGCTGGAGGCTGCGGTGGGCGAAGTGTTCGGTACCTTGTCGGTGTTGGTCGCGGTGATCTGCACCCGCTCGATCTCCACCTGGAACACCTCGGCCACCACCTGGGCGACCTTGGTATTCAGGCCCTGGCCCATCTCCGTGCCGCCGTGGTTCAGGTGGATACTGCCGTCGGTGTACACGTGCACCAGCGCGCCGGCCTGATTGAGGAAGCTGGCAGTGAAGGAGATACCGAACTTCACCGGGGTCAGCGCCAAGCCCTTTTTCAGGATCGGGCTGTGGGCGTTGTAGCGGCGAATGGTGTCCCGCCGCTCGGCGTACTGACTGCTGGCTTCCAGCTCGGCGGTCATCTCCTCAAGCATGTTGTGCTCGACGGTCTGGTAGTAGTGGGTGACGTTACGCTCGGTCTTGCCGTAGTAATTGGCCTTGCGCACCGCCAACGGGTCGAGGCCGAGGTGGCGGGCGATGTTGTCCATCACCTCCTCGATGGCGACCATTCCCTGCGGGCCGCCGAAGCCGCGGTAGGCGGTGTTCGACGCGGTGTGGGTCTTGCAGCGGTGGCCGTTGACTGTCGCATCGCCGAGGTAATAGGCGTTGTCGGCATGGAACATCGCCCGGTCGACGATCGATGCCGAAAGGTCCGGTGAGCAGCCGCAGTTGCCGGCCAGTTCGAGGTTGATCCCGTGCAGTCGGCCACGGCTGTCGAAGCCGACGTCGTACTCGATGTAGAAGGGGTGGCGCTTGCCGGTCATCAACATGTCTTCGACCCGGGGCAGGCGCATCTTGGTCGGTTGCCCGGTCAGGCGTGCGACCACCGCGCACAGGCACGCCGGACTGGCCGCCTGGGTTTCCTTGCCGCCGAAGCCGCCACCCATGCGGCGCATGTCGACCACCACCTTGTTCATCGGTACGTCGAGCACTTCGGCCACCAGCTTCTGCACTTCGGTGGGGTTCTGGGTCGAGCAGTAGACGATCATCCCGCCATCCTCGGTGGGCATTACCGAGGAGATCTGGGTTTCCAGGTAGAAGTGTTCCTGGCCGCCGATATGCAGGCTGCCCTGTATCCGGTGTTCAGCGCTGGCCAGGGCAGCGGCCGAGTCCCCACGCCGGTGGGTGTGGCTGTCGAGGACGAAGTGGCGCTTGCGCAGCGCCTCGACCACATCCAGCACCGGTTCCAGATCCTCGTATTCGATGATGGCGGCCATGGCCGCCTGGCGAGCGGTTTCCATGTCCCGCGCGGCGACGGCGAGTACCGGCTGGCCGACGAACTCGACCTTGTCGATCGCCAGCAGCGGGTCGCCCGGCAGCAGTGGGCCGATGTCCTTGAGACCGGGAATGTCCTCGTGGGTGATGGCGATGCGCACGCCGTCGAAGGCGTAGCAGGGCGTGGTGTCGACCCGCAGGATTCGCGCATGGGCACGGTCGGACAGCCGCGCATACACATGCAGCTGGTTGGGGAATTCCAGGCGGTCGTCGATATACACCGCCTCGCCGGCGACATGCTTGTCGGCGCTCTCGTGCTTGACGCTGCGGCCGACACCGGTGTTCAAGTCCCTGGAGAACAGCTCGGCAAGCTCGGCCTCGGTTTTTTCCGCCACAGGATGATTAGACATAAGCAGTCACCCGAGTCTCGATATACGGCGTTTGCAGTTCGATAAAGTATTTGCGCAGCAGATTCTGTGCGCTGAGCAGGCGGTATTCCTTGCTGGCGCGGAAGTCCGACAGCGGGGTGAAATCCTCGGCCAGGACAGCGCAGGCGCGCTCGACGCTGGCCTGGTTCCAGGGCTGGCCGACCAGTGCGGCTTCGCAGGCTCGGGCCCGTTTCGGGATCGCCGCCATGCCGCCAAAGGCGATCCGCGCCTCGGCCACCATGCCGTTGTCGATTCGCAGGTTGAACGCGGCGCACACCGCGGAAATGTCGTCATCCAGCCGCTTGGACACCTTATAGGCGCGGAACTGCCAATCGGCGCTGGCCCTTGGCACGATGACCTTCTCGATGAATTCGCTGTCCTGGCGTGCGGTCACCCGGTAGTCGATGAAATAGTCTTCCAATGCCAGGGTGCGGCTTTCGGTTCCCTTGCGCAGTACCAGTTGTGTGTTCAGCGCAATCAGCAGGGGAGGGGAGTCGCCGATGGGCGAGGCGTTGCCGATGTTGCCGCCCAGGGTGCCCTGGTTGCGGATCTGCAGCGAGGCGAAGCGCTGCAGCAGTTCGCCGAAATCCGGGTACTCGTCCGCAAGCGTGGCATGACAATCGGACAGCGGCACGGCCGCGCCGATTTCCAGGCGGTCGTCGAAACGCTCGATACGCTTGAGTTCGGCAACCTGGCCGACATGGATCATCACCGGCAGCGGGCGATGGAACTGGGTGACCTCCAGAGCCAGGTCGGTACCGCCGGCCAGCAGCCGGGCCTGTGGATAGGATTCGTACAGCTCGGCCAGGTCGGCGACGGTCAGGGGTACCAGGCAGCGCTTGTCGCCGCTATTCAGCTCGCCGGTTTCTTGGGGGGCGATGGCTTTCAGGCGGGCGATGGTCTGCGCTTCGCGGGCGTCGAACTGGTCGGTGGGCCTGTTGCAGCAGGCCTGCTCGGCGGCGGCGAGGATTGGTCGGTAGCCGGTGCAGCGGCACAGGTTGCCGGCCAGGGCCTCGTGAGCCTGGTGGTGGTCCGGCGCGTGGCTGTTCTTCTGCAGGGCGAACAGCGACATGACAAAGCCCGGTGTGCAGAAGCCGCACTGCGAACCATGGCAGTCGACCATGGCCTGTTGCACGCTATGCAACTGGCCCTGATGCTTGAGGTCCTCGACGCTGATCAGTTGCTTGCCGTGCAGCGTTGCAACGAAGGTCAGGCAGGAGTTGAGGCTGCGATAGCGAATGCGCTCGGTGCCGGTTTCATCGATGTGCAGCTCGCCGACCACCACGGTGCAGGCACCGCAGTCGCCACTGGCGCAGCCTTCCTTGGTGCCGGGGCGGCCGAGGTGTTCACGCAGGTAATTGAGCACCGTCAGGTTCGGGTCCAGGGTGTGCTCGCTACGGAGTTCCTGGTTGAGAAGAAACTGGATCACGGATGGCCTCGCAGACTCATTATTATTGTTGACCGTTGAGGCAGAATCTATTGCTGTCTGACTTCCGGGTCAACAAATATCTGACCTATAGGTCAGGTTTTTTGCTCGCTTGGGAAACTCATGATTTCAGGCAAGCCTGGATGGGCCATTCGCGCGTCAGCCCACTCCCACGGGGTGGGCTGACGCCAGTGGGCGCGCGCTTGCTCGCGAATAGGCCATCCCCGCCGCTCCTTCCAAAAGTCTAGTCGCAGATCAAAAGCGCATTTCGTGCCAAATTCCGGCCACTTGGCCCTGCGCCATCACGCACCAAGTGCGCTACACTGCGCCGCTTGCACCGACCATCGATTTTTGAAGGAAAACCATGACGTTCAAGGCGCCGGACAGCCTCGCCGAGCAGATTGCTCACCACCTCGCCGAGCGCATCATTCGCGGTGAACTCAAGCCCGGAGAGCGCATCCAGGAACAGAAGGTCACGCTGGCACTCAATGTCAGCCGTGGTTCCGTGCGCGAAGCCTTGCTGATTCTCGAACGTCGCCATCTGATCGCCATTTTGCCGCGGCGGGGCGCCCATGTGACCGAGCTGACCGCCCACAAGGTGCAGAGCCTGTGCACCCTGATGAGCGAGCTGTATATCCTGCTTGGCAACGCCGTGGCCCAGCGCTGGCAGGTGCAGGCCGACCTCGCGCCGTTCCTGCAGTTGCAGCAGCGCCTGAGCGACAGCTACGAGCGCCAGGACATCCGCAACTTCGTCGAAGACAGCTTCAACGTGATGCGCGCCGCGTATCCGTTTGCCGACAACCCGTACCTGCAGGAAACCGTCGAGAACCTCCAGCCGGCCATGAGCCGCGCCTATTACCTGGCGCTGGAGCGGCGCAAGGCGGAAATGAGCGAATACCTGGACTTGTTCGCCCGACTGCTGGCGGCGGTGCTGGCCCGCGACCTGCCGCTGATCCGTTCGGTCCTGGCCAGCTACGCCCAGCGCAGTTGTGACATTGTGCTGTCTGCCCTGGCGGTCGACTAAACGTGCGGCTCAAGTGCATCAAGTTGGCGGGGTTCAAGTCCTTCGTCGACCCGACCACGGTGACCTTCCCCAGTAACATGGCGGCAGTGGTCGGCCCCAACGGCTGCGGCAAGTCGAACATCATCGACGCCGTACGCTGGGTGATGGGCGAGAGCTCGGCGAAGAACCTGCGCGGCGAGTCGATGACCGACGTCATCTTCAACGGCTCCACCAGCCGCAAGCCGGTCAGCCAGGCGAGTATCGAACTGGTGTTCGACAACTCCGACGGCACCCTGGTGGGCGAGTACGCGGCCTACGCGGAGATCTCCATTCGCCGCAAGGTGACCCGCGATAGCCAGAACAGCTACTTCCTCAACGGCACCAAGTGCCGACGCAAGGACATCACCGACATCTTCCTCGGCACCGGCCTGGGGCCGCGCAGCTACTCGATCATCGAGCAGGGGATGATCTCCAAGCTGATCGAGGCCAAGCCGGAAGACCTGCGCAACTTCATCGAGGAAGCCGCAGGTATCTCCAAGTACAAGGAGCGTCGGCGCGAAACGGAAAACCGTATCCGCCGTACCCACGAGAACCTGGCGCGCCTGACCGACCTGCGTGAAGAACTCGAGCGCCAGCTCGAACGCCTGCACCGCCAGGCCCAGGCCGCCGAGAAATACCAGGAATACAAGGCCGAGGAGCGCCAGCTCAAGGCCCAGCTGTCGGCCCTGCGTTGGCAGGCGCTGAACGATCAGGTCGGCCAGCGCGAGTCGGTCATCGGCAACCAGGAAATCAGCTTTGAAGCACTGGTGGCCGAACAGCGCAACGCTGATGCCAGCATCGAGCGCCTGCGTGACGGCCACCATGAGCTGTCGGAGCGCTTCAACCAGGTGCAGGGGCGCTTCTACTCGGTCGGTGGCGACATTGCCCGGGTCGAGCAGAGCATCCAGCACGGTCAGCAGCGCCTGCGCCAGTTGCAGGACGACTTGCGCGAAGCCGAACGTGCACGGCTGGAAACCGAGTCGCACCTGGGGCACGACCGCACCTTGCTGGCGACCCTTGGCGAAGAGCTGGCAATGCTCGAACCCGAGCAGGAACTGACCAACGCTGCCGCCGAAGAAGCCGCTGCCGCGCTGGAAGACTCCGAGACCACCATGCACGGTTGGCAGGAGCAGTGGGACGGGTTCAACCTGAGTTCCTCCGAACCGCGACGCCAGGCGGAAGTCCAGCAGTCGCGTATCCAGCAACTGGAAGCGAGCATGGAGCGTTTGGCCGAGCGCCAGCGGCGCCTGGCCGACGAGCGCGCCTTGCTTGCTGCAGACCCGGAAGACGAGGCGATCCTCGAACTCACCGAGCAATTGGCCGAGAGCGAACAGACCCTGGAAGACCTGCAGGCCAGCGAAGAGGGTCAGGTCGAACGCCTGGAACAGCTGCGCCAAGACCTGCACAAGGCTACCCAGGAGCAGCAACAGGCCCAGGGCGACCTGCAACGGCTGGTTGGCCGTCTCGCCTCGCTGGAGGCCTTGCAGCAGGCAGCGCTTGATCCCGGTACGGGCACCGCCGAGTGGCTGCGCGAACAGAACCTGGCCGAGCGGCCACGGCTGGCGCAAGGCTTGAAGGTACAGCCCGGTTGGGAACTGGCGGTGGAAACCGTGCTCGGGGCCGACCTGCAGGCGGTACTGGTGGACAACTTCGCCGGCTTCGACCTGGGCGGCTTCCAGCAGGGTGACTTGCGCCTGCTCACGCCAATGGCGCAAGGCACGCGGATTGCCGGCAGCCTGCTGGAAAAGGTTGAAGCCGATATCGACCTGTCGCCCTGGCTGGGCCAGGTCAAGCCGGTCGGCAGCCTGGAACAGGCGTTGGCCCAGCGTGGGCAGTTGGCGGTCGGCGAGAGCCTGATCAGTCGCGACGGTTACTGGGTCGGACGGCACTTCCTGCGGGTGCGGCGCGCCAGCGAAGCCGAAAGCGGCGTGCTGGCCCGTGGGCAGGAAATCGAGCAACTGCAGCTCGATCGCGAAACGCTGGAAGAAACCCTGGCGACGCTCGAAACCCAATTGCAAACCCTGCGCGCCACCCAGCGCCAGCAGGAAACCGGTCGTGAACACCTGCGTCGGCTGCTGCAGGACGAAGCCCGCCAGCAAGGCGAGCTGAAAGCCAAGCTGTCCGCCGCCAAGGCCAAGGTCGAGCAACTGCAACTGCGCCGTACCCGGCTCGATGAGGAAGTCGAGGAACTGGCCGCGCAGCGCGCCCAGGAACATGAAGACATCGGCGAGGCCCGTCTGCAACTGCAGGAAGCGCTCGACGCAATGGCGGTGGATGCCGAGCAGCGTGAGCTGCTGCTGGCCCAGCGTGACAGCCTGCGCGAACGCCTGGACCGGGTGCGCCAGGAAGCCCGCCAGCACAAGGACCACGCCCACCAGTTGGCGGTGCGCCTGGGCTCGCTGAAAGCCCAGCACGATTCCACTCGCCAGGCCCTTGAGCGCCTGGAGCTGCAATCCGAGCGCCTGACGGAAAAGCGCGAGCAGTTGAGCCTGAACCTGGAGGAGGGCGAAGCCCCACTCGAGGAACTGCGCCTAAAACTCGAAGAGTTGCTCGACAAGCGCATGAGCGTCGATGTCGAGCTGAAGACCGCGCAGATCGCCCTCGAAGATGCCGACCGCGAATTGCGCGACGCCGAGAAGCGCCGCAGCCAGGCCGAGCAGCAGGCCCAACTGATTCGTGGCCAGCTCGAACAGCAGCGAATGGAATGGCAGGCCCTCACGGTACGCCGCAAGGCCCTGCAGGACCAGTTGCTGGAAGACGGCTACGACCTGCACGGGGTACTCGCCACCCTGGTGGCCGGGGCCAGCGAGAAGGACGCCGAGGAAGAACTTGAACGCATCGCCGGACGCATCCAGCGCCTGGGCGCGATCAACCTCGCTGCGATCGACGAATATCGGCAACAATCCGAGCGTAAACGTTATCTGGATGCGCAGGACGCCGACCTGGTCGAAGCCCTGGAGACCCTGGAAAACGTCATCCGCAAGATCGACAAGGAAACCCGCAATCGCTTCAAGGACACGTTCGACCAGGTCAACGGTGGCCTGCAAGCATTGTTTCCAAAAGTGTTTGGCGGCGGCAGTGCCTATCTGGACCTCACCGGTGACGACTTGCTCGATACCGGCGTGACCATCATGGCCCGGCCTCCGGGGAAAAAGAACAGCACCATTCACTTGTTGTCCGGCGGTGAAAAGGCACTGACGGCCCTGGCCCTGGTGTTCTCCATCTTCAAGTTGAACCCGGCGCCATTCTGTATGCTCGACGAAGTTGACGCTCCGCTGGATGACGCTAACGTTGGACGTTATGCCCGACTGGTGAAGGAAATGTCCGAGTCGGTGCAATTCATCTATATCACCCACAACAAGATCGCCATGGAAATGGCCGATCAACTGATGGGTGTCACCATGCACGAACCCGGCTGTTCGCGGCTGGTGGCGGTGGATGTCGAGGAAGCGATGGCCATGGTCGACGCCTGATTCGGCGACGGGCGAGGGCGACCGATTCAGGGCGCAAGGTGCTTTCCTCAGACCTTGCGGGAACTAGCACCGCTCATTGGGGACTTATTAATGCATACCCTGTACGACAGACGGTGTAAAGTTACCTTTGGTCGTGTTAATTTAATGTCCAATTTTCTTGTGCGTGGGAAAAAATGCCTGTCAGAACATAGAGTTGGCACCACGCTTTAAAGGGTTTTCCGCCCTTTCTTCATAGAACCATTATTTTAGAGGCACGGGATTACATGGAAATCGGTCTGCGCGAGTGGCTGATCGTCATCGGCATCATTGTCATCGCCGGTATTCTTTTTGATGGCTGGCGCCGCATGCGCGGTGGCAAGGGCAAGCTCAAGTTCCGTCTGGACCGCAGTTTTTCGAACCTGCCGGATGACGACACCAATGCCGAACTGCTCGGCCCCTCCCGCGTGCTGGAAACCCAGAAGGAGCCTGAGCTCGATGAGCACGATTTGCCATCGGTGAGCATGCCGGCGCGCGAGCCGCGGGAAAAACCTTCCAAGCGCGGCAAGCGAGCGAGCGAGCCTGCCCAGGGTGACCTGAACCTGAATCTCGATCTGGAAGAGGAAGGCCCGAGTTTCAGCAGCCGTGATGACGATTTCATCGACGACCACAAGCCGGCCGCGCGCCAGGACAAGGACCGTCATGACAAGGATCAGCCGGCTGCCGAAGAGGTACTGGTGATCAGCGTCATCAGCCGCGACCCGAATGGCTTCAAGGGCCCGGCCCTGTTGCAGAACATCCTCGAAAGCGGTCTGCGTTTCGGCGAGATGGACATCTTCCACCGCCACGAAAGCATGGCCGGCAACGGCGAGGTCCTGTTCTCCATGGCCAACGCAGTGAAACCGGGTGTGTTCGACCTCGACGACATCGATCACTTCAGCACTCCGGCGGTGAGCTTCTTCCTTGGCCTGCCAGGCCCGCGTTATCCGAAGCAGGCTTTCGACGTGATGGTGGCTGCGGCGCGCAAGTTGTCCCAGGAACTCAACGGTGAACTCAAGGACGACCAGCGCAGCGTGCTGACCGCCCAGACCATCGAACACTACCGCCAGCGCATCGTCGAATTCGAACGTCGCGCGCTGACCCAGAAGCGCTGATCTATTGGGCAGGCTTGCTGGCCTCTTCGCGGGCAAGCCCTGCTCCTACAGTTCCCTGTCGAACTTCAGTCTTGTGGTCAGCCCTTATCCTGTAGGAACCGGGCTTGCCCGCGAAGAGGCTCTCCACCTCGCCGCCGAAACCGCACTAACATATTGAGCAGCCCCGGCTGCTCTTTTGCTTTTTGAGAGACCCCCATGACCGCCGCCCAGACCCGTATTCTAGAGCTGCGTGCTGAACTGGATCAGCACAATTACCGCTACCACGTCCTCGACGAACCAAGCATCCCGGACGCCGAATACGATCGGTTGTACCACGAGCTCAAGGCCCTGGAAGCCGAGCATCCGGAACTGGTCACTGCCGACTCGCCGACCCAGCGCGTCGGAGGCACGGCGCTGACGGCATTCACCCAGGTCCGTCATGAAATCCCGATGCTGAGCCTGGGCAACGCCTTCGAAGAAGTCGACATGCGCGAGTTCGATCGCCGCGTCAACGAAGGCCTGGACCTGCCGGTCGGTGACCTGTTCGGTGGCGGCGCCGCGGTCGAATACAGCTGTGAACCGAAACTCGATGGCCTGGCGGTCAGCCTGCTGTACCAGGATGGCCTGCTGGTCCGCGGCGCCACCCGTGGCGACGGCACCACTGGCGAGGACATCAGTGTCAACGTGCGTACCGTGCGCAACATTCCCCTCAAGCTGCAAGGCTCTGGCTGGCCGGCGATCCTCGAAGTGCGCGGCGAAGTGTTCATGTCCAAGGCCGGCTTCGAGCGCCTCAACGCCGCGCAGGCGGAGATAGGTGGCAAGACCTTCGCCAACCCGCGCAACGCCGCAGCGGGCAGCCTGCGCCAGCTCGACTCGAAGATCACCGCCAGCCGCCCGCTGGAGTTCTGCTGCTACGGCCTGGGCCAGGTCTCGCAGGACATCGCCGACAGCCACATCGGTAACCTGCAGCAGCTCCAGGCCTGGGGTATGCCCATCAGCCACGAGCTGAAACTGGCCAAGGGCATCGATGACTGCCTGGACTACTATCGCGCCATCGGCGAGCGCCGCAACGCGCTGCCCTATGAAATCGACGGCGTGGTGTTCAAGGTCAACAGCCTGGCTTCCCAGCGTGAGCTGGGTTTCCGCGCCCGTGAACCGCGCTGGGCAATTGCCCACAAATTCCCGGCGATGGAAGAAGTTACCGAACTGCTCGACGTGGAATTTCAGGTCGGCCGTACCGGCGCGGTCACCCCGGTGGCTCGCCTGAAACCGGTCAAGGTCGCCGGCGTCACCGTGTCCAACGCCACCTTGCACAACATGGACGAAGTGGCGCGCCTGGGCCTGATGATCGGCGATACCGTGGTCATCCGCCGGGCCGGCGACGTGATCCCGCAAGTCGTCCAGGTGGTCACCGAACGTCGCCCGGAACACGCCCGCGCGGTACAGATTCCCGAGAGCTGCCCGGTGTGCGGCTCCCATGTCGAGCGCACCCAACTGATCAAGCGCAGCAAGGGCCGCGAAACCATCAGCGAAGGCGCGGTGTACCGCTGCGTTGGTCGCCTGGCGTGCGGCGCGCAGCTCAAGCAGGCGATCATCCACTTCGTCTCCCGCCGGGCGATGGACATCGAAGGCCTCGGCGACAAGACCATCGAGCAATTGGTGGATGAAAAGCTGATTGCCTCGCCGGCCGACCTGTACACCCTCAAGCGCGAAGACATCGTCGACCTTGAAGGCTTCGCCGAACTGTCGACCAGCAACCTGCTGCAAGCCATCGCCGACAGCAAGCAACCGAGCCTGGCGCGCTTCATCTACGCATTGGGCATCCCCGATGTGGGCGAGGAGACCGCCAAGGTCCTGGCGCGCTCCCTGGGCTCGCTGGAGCGGGTGATGCAGGCCTTGCCATCGGTGCTGACCTACCTGCCGGACATCGGCCTGGAAGTGGCCCATGAGATCCACAGCTTTTTCGAGGACGAACACAACCGCACGGTGATCAGCCAACTGCTCGAACGCGGCCTGGTGCTGCAGGACCAGGGCGAGCTGGGTGCCGAATTCGCGGCCAGCACCACCCTGGGTGGGCTGATTGCCAAGCTGGATATCAGCTCGGTAGGGCCGACGGCGGCGGAGAAACTGGCGGCCAAGTTCGGTTCGGTGGAAGGGATCATCAACGCCGACTGGCTTGACCTGCGCCAGGCATTGAATGAAAAGCCGGCGAAGGCCGTGCGGGAGTTCTTCGACGTGCCGGGCAATGCCGAACGGGCGCTGGCGATCGAGGTGCAACTGCGTGATTTCGGCATGCATTGGCAGAGCGAGAAGAAGACCGTCGAAGGCCTGCCGTTGACGGGCCAGACCTGGGTGCTGACCGGCTCGCTGGAGCTGATGAGTCGCGACGTGGCCAAGGACAAACTGGAAAGCCTGGGTGCCAAGGTCGCCGGCTCCGTCTCGGCCAAGACCCACTGTGTGGTGGCAGGCCCAGGTGCGGGCTCAAAACTGGCCAAGGCCAACGAACTGGGCCTCAAGGTGCTGGATGAGGAGGCTTTCGTCGCCTTCCTGAAAACCCACAACATCGAGGTCTGACGTCCACTCGGATATAGCGGTGAACCCTTGTGGGAGCCGGCTTGCTGGCGATTGCGATCTACCTGTGGACCGACATGTGTCTCAGCGGACTGCACTCGCCAGCAAGCCGGCTCTTCCAGATCTCGCGATATGCCCAATTCTGTAGCAGCCCCCACTTTGTGGCGAGGGGGCTTGCCCCCGTTGGCGCGCGCAGCGGGCCTAAAGCAGCCCAAACCTCTCATCCCCCGCCGGCCAACGCGCCGTCGTCCACCTGGTCGACCTGGCCCAGGTCGATGTCGACGACCTCCTGGATGCCAAACAAGTAACTACCTGACCCCGGCGGTAGGCTTCATGACTGTGAGCAGGGCTTGGGCTCATGTGCGGGCAAGTCGGATCGCCGCACCGCCTACTCCGGCAGAATCGCGTCGTACACCTCCTTGCGCGCGCCGCCGTCCTGTAGGAGCGTGGCTTGCCCGCGAATAGGCCGCCAGCCTAGACCCAACCGATGAAGTCTCCCACCGCCCGGCAGCGCTCTTCCTGTGCGCCCCAGCAGACAAGTACTTGACCCTCATCGAATTTTTATCACCACCTAGCGGTTGTAACTTCTCGTTATCTAGGTACAATGGCGCGGCTCGCTGCCAGGCGAGTGTTGTTATGGTGACCCCATCGGTCCCCCCGCAACGATTACCCGTTAACCTGGTCAGGCCCGGAAGGGAGCAGCCACAGCGGGAACATTGTGTGCCGGGGTGTGGCTGGTGGGGTTGCCTCCATGATCCCTATCCCCTGCATAATCCTCCCCACACTCGATTCAAACGCTGCATTGGCGCTTGTGTCTCGGGTAGATACGTTCCTTTAACTTCATCAACGACTGTTAGCCTATCTTCAAGATTTCAACGATGCGTTAGCTAGGCTATGTACGAAATCGCTTGAAACTTGGTTATGCGGCGTTAAAAAGCTGCTCGGAATGCTCATTGACAACCAGTCAACTGCGCTTCCTCGCCGCTTTTTGCCTTGCCTAACCTGCGTTTCAAACAATTTCGTACACAGCCTAGGCCTGCGCAGGGAAACGACATGCTGAAAGTGGTGAAAATCCGAAGCGCTGATGTTTATCGCGATGGCGGTTCGTATGGCTTCTGCTTCGACGCCGATGACGGAAATCAATACGAGTTTTTTCTGAAAACCGCTGCATTTGAACCCTCTCTAACGAAAAGCCATCATTCGCCTGTCATCTACCTTGGGGATGTGAGCGACAAGCAAATCGTACGGGGGCTTTCATGGGAGGAGGCGGATGTTTTTATCGCTTCCCTTCAGTACGAGAACTCAAGCTTCACTGAGCTAGTGGCTATTGTGAAAGGTCATGGGAAGTTTCCCCCGCAATAAGTCAATCACGCAGCGAGCGCAGTCTATATCCCCGCTACTTCCGTCCTTCAGCATATCGATTTCGACCAGCGAAAATCACCGCTCCCATGACCATGACGAAAGTCCCGGATGCTCGGTTCCGGTGTTGTCCGGTTTGCGACTGCTGCGCAGTCGAGCGTGGGCAAGCCCACTCGCCACGGGGACTACGGCAGCCGGCTCCTGGTAGCTTCGTCAACCACGATTTCGCTCTTCCCACCGTTTGGGGTACTAATCGTGAATGCAGTGGAGTAACGATACCCACCAGTATTCAGATTCAACTCTTCGCCATTGCTCGTGTATTTTCCAGTCTGGATGGCTACCACTGATTGAAGCCAGTCAGAGATGTAGTAGTTGTTGTTCAAGGTGGATGTCGAAGGGGTATTGTTGAAGGTGAATACCTGATTCTTCGAACAGCTGTATTTATACAGTTTTCCAGGTAGTCCCGGAATATATCGGCTGGCATCGAACTGGCCTTGGAACTTACAGTCCAGAAGATCCTTGCTGTAACCTGTGCCGTTGATCGCTATGGTTTTTTCCACGTAGTAGGTAAAGTCAGACGACGGCATATTGCCTTTCGTCTTCAAATTCAGTTTGGTGATCTTGACGTTAGGATCGGTAGTGTAGCTATCCAGCCCATAAAACATGGATACCGATTTGTGCGAGTACTGTGGAAGGTCCTGTGAGTCCGTGGGTTTTGGCGGCCAGGAGACGACATAGGTTTTACCGTTTTGCCAGGATGTGATCGTGGTGCCGATGATCCTGTGCTGATCATCGGCTCCCGCCAGTGGATCGTACTCGTACTGTTCCTTGAGCGCCGGGTTATCCACAGGTACGTCAGCAGGCCAGGTGCGGAGTTTCTTCATCTCGGCGAAGGCCAGGCCTTGCACGCTCACGAGGGCGAGGGCCGTGCCCAGGACGAAAGCGGATTTTTTCAACGACTGCGGGCACATACTTCACACCGTTCGATGGTAAAGGAGGAGGCGGAGATAGGTTTCAGGCTGGCACTATGTTCGATCGCGCTTCGGCTATTCGAAAGCACGGTGAAATAAGGCGTGTTGTCAATGAAATAGCTGACTTTTGAACAGCTTGCTTCAGACGAACTGACCTTGAAATCGACCCCGGTCTTGAGCTTTTTCACAATCTGGATGCTGGCCTTGCAGATATCCACCGTCTTCGAACAATCGCAGTTCGAGTTGCCGGCAGTCGGGGTGTCCTCTTCAGTTTGCGCGCGACTTTTCCAATCCTGGGTGTCCTGGGAGGCATTGCTGATCAACTGGCTCGCGTTGATGATCGCCGCCTGGCGCTGCTGCTCCTCTTGCTGCAACCGAACGCGATCTTCCGCCTGGCGTCGATAAGCCTCTTGCAGCGCCTGATCACGTTGGCGTTCCTGCTCGGCATTCTGCTCTGACTGCTGGTCGAGCAGGTCGCCGATGGCTCCCACTGCATTGATGATCTGCGTGGTCTGTTCGGCGCTGATCTTCGGCGTGGCACGTTTGGGTGCGGTTGTTGTACCGGTCGAGCCGTTGTCGCACCAGGTGGCTTTGCCTGAGCTGGTTACCAGGCATTCTGCCTGCGCAGGCAGGCTCAGACAGGCCAAGGCGCTGATTGCTATCAGCCAGGTCGGCAAGTAAACGATTTTCATATGGCACCCGTTTTCTAATGGGCGGATCATCGCACCAACCTTTCTTTTCGAGTAGTGGCTATTTAGTGTCATCGGTCGGAAAGGACACTGGCGGATTCTCATCAATATTTGACGTTCAGTTTTCCCGTTTTTATTACTCAGAAACTTGTTCCGGGAATATCCGTTTTTATTTTGGCGCCATTATCTGGACTGGGCGGGCAATCTGTTTAAATCGGTGCTTCAGTTTTTACGCGCTGAACGCTCACCAGCACACCACACTCTCATGCCGCTCCTTAAGCCAACTCGCCGCCTGGTGAGTCGAGTCCGAGAGGACGGCAATTTGCCCGCGCCCAGGGCCATGCCGGTGACCAGGGCAACATCGTATTGGGGCAGGTCATGAAACGAGCCATCGACCGGAATCTATGAAAACGGGACGTATGAAAACGGACGGATATATTTTCGTGTTTCGATTTTAGTATTGGCTGTGGCTCTTCCAAGTAGTGTTTGTGCTCGCGGTAGTGGCTTTGGTGGGCGTGCGTCCTCCCACTACGACCGCTCAACATGAAGATTACGACGAGAGAACAGCAAAGCTCCTGTGACCATGACAAAAGTTTTCCACATGATCAGCACGTCGCTATGAGGCAGCCAGGCAGTTGGGTGCAGAATGCTGAGCAATCCTATCAGCGCCGATACGATGCCAAGCCATTTGCGCCATTGAGGTGGTTTTACCCATAGATCAACCACGTACGCTAACACGAACATCAACGCGATCTGCTCCGGGGGGACGAGCATGACGGACTTCAACTTTTGATTATCAAAGTGATGGACGAGTGCTGTGGCCCGATACCCCCTTGGACCTTGGCGTCCAGAGCTATCAGCACATCACCTGCGTGATAGCGTGGGAGGCGACTGGCAACGAAAGCGGCAGTTCCTGCATTCGCTGGCAGGGCTACCAATGGGTGTGTCATTTTTCCGATTGCGAAGCCGACTGTTCCGGAAATCACACCGGTGACCGTCCAGCGCTGATCGTTCAGTGCATCGCCTTGATCCCGGTTCAAAGGCTTTGAAATGGCGACCGACATTACGCAAGGTAGGTGCCTGCCCTGCATGCGGTCGTACAGCTCTTTCACTTTCTCGACAATCTGATAGTTGTGCCGCCTCACGGCCGCAAAATGGAGCGTATTGAGCTGTTGACGGTTGTCCTCCCTGACTGTGAATTCGCTGATGTCGAAGATCACGCCGCGATGAGCGACGATCCTGTACGTCCTGTCGATTTGCATTGAAGGCCTCACTTCCCAGTTGCTCGGTTCATGAGCAGGACTTGAAAGTTGCCTCGATATCGACTTGATCGGGACTAGATATCGCCTCGCAATGTCGTCTGAATTGTCCGGAATGTCTTGGGAAAAGAGTGACGAGAAACAATGTATAAAGAGGTCGAACTCGAGCCAGTAGGCCGATTAGCATCCTGAGGAAAGCCGCCGATCAAGGCGGCTTTCACGTTTCTGGTTTTAAGGTGACGCTGTTTCTGCGGTTTCGGCGTAACCCGGTTCACGACGGCTACGCCGCCGAGCGTGGGCAAGCCCACTCGCCACAGGAGGGCGCGCGCGATCTGGGTGTTTAACGCCCACTCGCCCAGCGCTTGTAATCCGCCGGCGTCATCCCCGTCAGTTGGATAAAAGCCCGGCGAAACGAAGTTTCGTCGTTGTAACCACACTTGAGGGCTACTTGCTTGACGCTGGCCCCCGGCGTTTCCAGCAGCACGCAGGCCGTTTCGATGCGCACGCGGGTAATGAACGTCTTGGGCGATTCGTTGCTCAACTCCTTGAGGCGCCGGTGCAGGGTCCTGTCGCTTAGGTTCAAGGCGCTGGCCAAGCCTTCGGCGGTGATTCCCGGATGGCCATGACGGATGATCTGTTCCGCCTGCAGCAGCAACGGGTCGGCTGCGTTGATAAAACCACGGGGTGCATAGACTGCCTGGGGCAGTGGCAGGCTGTCGGCGACCGAAACATCGGCTGCCAACTTGGCCACCGCAGGGCCCGCCTGGCGGCGGATGACGTGCAGGGCCAGGTCGACCCAGGACAGCGGGCCGCCGGTGGTGATGATGCCATCCTGTTCTTCGACCGCCGTGCCCCACACGGTCCGGGCCTTGGGGAAACGTTGCTTGAACACGTGGTGCAGCCACCAGGTGGTGGTGCAGCGACGGCCGTCGAGCAGCCCCGCTTCACCCAGCACGAAGGTGCCGGCACAGGCTGCGCCCACCAGTACACCGTTGTCATGCCGCTCCTTGAGCCAGCCCGCCGCCTGGCGAATCGAGTCCGAGAGCGGCGGCAACTTGTCCGCGCCCAAGGCCATGCCGGTGACCAGGGCGACATCGCACTTGGCCGAGTCATTAAACGAGCCTTCCACCGGAATCAGGCGGCCTTGGGCATCGCGCAGCGCCTGGCCATCCGCGCTGATGATGGTGGTCTGGAATTCTATCCGGCCTGGGCCCGGCGGGCTCGGCAGCATTCCTTCTGGCGGGGTGCGCAGGGCCTGGTTGGTGATCCAGAACAGGTCGGCCAGCCCGGTAATCGCCGACAGCAGGCTGCCTTCTACCGCGACAATCGCAATGCGCATGGAAAGGTGGCTCGGTGAGAATATTGGGTTTGGCGAGTTTTGCATGAAACATGGCTTGTTTGCCATCTGATGCCAGTGCGGGGGGCTCTATAGACTTTGCCCCATCAGCAGATCAGGGCCACTTGGCATGAATTCATTCGCTCGCTCGCATCACGCCGCAGGAGTTTCTGCCTTCAGATGGTTGGGGCGTTTGGCCGCCGCCATCGGGCTGGTGACGCTCTTTGGCAGCGCACAGGCTGCTCCCGTTCCGGTGGGGCTGCGCAATATCGTGCTGGTACACGGGGCCTTTACCGATGGTTCCAGTTGGGCGCCGGTCATCACCCGTTTGCAGGCCATGGGGTACCACGTGACGGCGGTACAGAACCCGCTGACCTCGTTGGCCGATGACGTCAGTGCCACCGAGCGGGTGTTGCGCCGGCAGAAGGGCGACGTGCTATTGGTGGGGCACTCCTGGGCTGGTGCGGTGATCACCCAGGCGGGCAACGATGCCCAGGTCAAGGGCCTGGTCTATCTCAGTGCGCTGGTGCCCGACAGCGGCGAGTCGGTGGTGGATCTGCTGGCGGCGCTCAACGTTCCGATGGACGGCCTGGCGCCGGATGCCCAGGGCCTGGTCTGGCTGGACGATCCCCGGGTGTTTCATCAGATGATGGCCGCGGATCTGCCCATGGCGCAGGTACGGGCGCTGGCCGCGATCCAGCAGCCCATCGCGGCGGCCAGCTTTTCCGAAAAGATCCGCCATGCGGCTTGGCACGACAAACCCAGTTGGTATTTGCAGACCGAGCGCGACCAAGCGCTGCAGCCTGCAGTGCAAAAGGCGATCGCCCGGCGCATGGAGGCGAGGGTCACGTCGATCGATTCCAGCCACCTGTCATTGCTGTCTCATCCCGATGAGGTGGCCATGTTGATAGAACGAGCGGCCAGGGAAGCCAGCAAGCCCGGAAACAGCCTTTTTCAGTAAGTCATCAGCCATTGAGCGCGAGGTTTGAATGAACATTCTGCACATCGATTCCAGCATCCTGGGCGGTGGTTCCGTGACTCGGGACCTGTCTGCCGCCGTTGTTGCACAACTGAGTGCCCGCCATCCCGGGGCCAAGGTGACATACCGCGACCTGGCCGAAAATGAAATCCGCCATCTGAGCGGTGACATCGCCGCAGGGTTCCGCCAGCCTGGAGGCGGGGAGTGGGATGAGGCCACGGTGCGCGAGCACCAGGTTTCCGAAACGCTGGTGACCGAGTTTCTGCACAGCGATCTGCTGGTGATCGGTGCGCCCATGTACAACTTCTCGGTATCGAGTCAGTTGAAAGCCTGGCTGGATCGCATCGCGCAAGTGGGGCGGACCTTCAAGTACACCGAAAAGGGACCGGTCGGCCTGTCGGCGGGCAAGCGTGTGATCGTCGTCTCGGCGCGTGGCGGCTTCTACGCCCAGAGTCCTTTCGCCCACATGGACTTCCAGGAGAACTACCTCAAGGCATTCTTCGGTTTCCTGGGGACTGGCGATGTGCAGTTTGTCAGGGCCGAAGGCGCGTCGAAAGGCGAGCAGGTGCGGCAACAGGGTATCGAACAGGCCAGGGCCGCGATTGCCGATGTGCTGAATGACGGGGCGGTTTCTGCCTGAGTCCACACGATAATGAGGATTGCCCCATGATATTTGCCATTACGCTGAGCTATATCCGCCCTCTGGATCAGGTCAAGGTTCATCTGGAGGCCCACAAGGCGTGGCTGGTCCGGCATATCCAGGCGGGCACCGTCCTGTTTGCCGGACCCCTTGAACAACAGGGCGGCGGGTTTATCCTGGCGCAGGGCGAGCATCTCGCCGATATCCAGGACATGCTGGCCGAAGATCCGTTCGCGGTTCACCAATTGGTGACGTTCAATATCGGGTGCTGTGAGCCGGCGATCCGCTCCAGTGACTTTCCAGAGCGCTGGGCGCCGGGGGCCAAGTCGATCTAGATCGCCGCCCGCAACGCCTTTGGCGACAACCCGGAATGTCTTTGGGTGATAAGGCGGGTCCATGGGGTGTCGGGACAGGTGTTGTGCCGGGGCGCCCGGTCATGGTGCCGAAACGCTCATGTAGTCAAAAGTGGCTGGGGTATCAGGTGGATTGCAAAAAACGTGACTGCAAAAAACGTGACAGATCTATTTTAGAGCCTGTCATTGTTGATGCAGTGAGCCTAAGCAGATAGCGATCAGGCAATTCCACTTCTGATATTCAAAGCGGCACACTCGCCGCCTTCAACTGCCGCAACACAAAACTCGACACCGAATGTCGCAGCCCCGGAATCTTGTAGAGCTTCTCCCGTAGCAGCCGCTCATAGTCGCGGGTGTCCTTCACCGCCAGGCGTAGGAAGTAGTCGTATTCCCCCGACACCAGATACGCCTCGATGACCTCGGGAATGTCGGCCAGCGCCTGCTCGAACTTGTCCAGTTGCTCGTCGCTATGGTGCTCCAGCGTGACCATGACGATCAGGCCGTCGCGATAGCCCAGTTCGGTCATGTCGATGCGCGCCTGGTAGCCCTGGATGACCCCGGCGTCTTCCATCCGCTTGATCCGCTGCCAGCAGGGGCTCGACGACAGGCCGACCTGCTTGCCGATGTCCTGCAGGCTGGCCCGGCCGTCTCTGCTGAGCACCCGTAGAATACGCCGGTCCATGTCGTCCAGATGATTTTTTTGCATGTCATGAGTTCTGTGAAAGGATTTTCCGCATCCTAGCGCTACCGCCACAAAATACGAAAGCACTTTCCGCGCCTCAACGTCCAGACTAAGCATCCAGCCATACGTCCCCCAAGGGGCGTGGCAGGGCCGCCGGTGCAACCCACCGGGTCCTGCACAGAGCGCTGCCATCCCAAAAGGAAACGACGACATGCAGCAAGTCAAATACGGTGTGAACGATGCACAGGCCAGTCTCGAATTCATCCTTGAGCAGGTCACGCACGGGACTGAGGTGGTAATCGTGCGCCATGGCATCGAGATTGCCCGGATCACGCCGGTCGAAGGGCTCGCCAATCGCGGTATCACCCCGATGAGTGTGCCTTATGAGCTGCGCTAACGACCTGGCCGAGCTACCGGCGCCATACCCCCCGGCATAGTCTGCTGGATGACGCCTAAGGCCTGTTCATCGGGATTGCCTTTGCCGCCACCGGCATCGCCATCCTGGACAAGAGCGGGCTGATTACTGGCGGCATCGCCGGTATCGCGCAATTGGCCTGCGATGCGGTGCTGTTCATCGTGGCGAGCGTGTATCTGCCCCTTGGGAAAATGGCCTGGTCGCTACTCGGCACTGTCGAGATGAACGCGATCCTGATCATCTGGCACAAGCCTGGGCGTTATCGCGGCTGATTCAGGAAGTGATGGGGCCGGCCCAGGACGGGCCTCTTGAAAGGCGGGACGGTCCACCTCGGCTAGCCCGCCCTCCGGGGATGACAGGCGGGCAAGCCCCACTACTGTTCAATCAAGGCCTAGGCTATGTACGAAATCGCTTGAAACTTGGTTATGCGGCGTTAAAAACCGGCTCGGAATGCTCATTGACAACCAGTCAACTGCGCTTCCTCGCCGGTTTTTGCCTTGCCTAACCTGCGTTTCAAACAATTTCGTACACAACCTAGTGGCCTGTGGAAGAAGAGCTTGCTCGAATCCTGCTGAATCAGAGCACGGTTCCCAATGAAAATCCCGTCGTTATCAGGGAGCCGAGGGGCGCGAAGGTGACCGGCTCGTCTTCAATAAAATTGACGTTGACACTCAGGAAGTCTTTATTTTCAGGCACAGAGGAGCATCTTATATAGAAAAGTCTGTTGTTTTGATGAAAAATTTCCCACTCCTGATTGGTATCTCCCGAATAGCTCCTGACGATGAGTCTATTTTCATGCCACGTCCAGAACAGGCGATCATTCGGATGGGATCGAATGTGGAAAATAGCCTTGCCGAAGGATTGGAACTTCCAAAACGCGTTCGCCGGCGCAGGTAGGGCACGAGTCACTCTAACGATATTGGAATCCTCGTCATGAAAATGGAGAGCACTCAGATTTGAGTGAGTCGGGTGTAACACGAGCGGATTGGTTGGAAGGTTTTCCACGGGCTTGAGGTAGGGGGGGATATCTTTTTTCATTACCGTTCTCCTCGGCTTGCTGGGGAGGTAACCGCAATGAATACAGCGATGGCGAAGCACTGGGAGCGTTTGCCAAACACTGGCTGATACATAATACCCAGGCCCCAGTATAGCTTGGCGTTCTGACCTGCCACCCCGGCATTCCTCCCTCCCGCCCTTTGCCGGTAATCCGCGGGCGTCATGCCCGTCTGCTGGCTGAACGCCCGGAGGGATGTGGTGCATGATCTGCCGGGCCTGCAGGGGCGGTGATGTGCCGTCCTTTTAACGTGATATTTAAATCGCTGCCCGCAACTCTCTCGGCGATAATCCGTAATGTTTACGAAAACGCACCGCAAAACGTGACGTCGAGGCATGCCCGCTGGCCGCCGCAATCTCGCCAATCGGCCTGGGCGTTGATCTGCTGGCCGTGACGGGCGCAGCAGTGTCGCCGGCGCGCCCAGCCCATCAGCTCTTCCCGCCTGCTACTCATGGCAGGCCATTACTGTTGTGTCCTGTCTGCGTGGTTTCAGGCCAAGCGTATGATGGCATCATCGAACAAACGGTATTGGTGCGCAGCACCATCGTCGTCGGCGTACGTCACGATAAATCCGGCTACCTGTGTATTCAGGCTGGCCCAATACTCGATCAGCTTCGTCGCACAGTTTTCTCCACAAGGTTGCTTGCTGATGTGGAACTCGACCTGGGTGACTGTAGCCAACTTGGGCGCCAGTGCTTCTCCGTGAGCGGCCTTCCATTGCATTTCTGCATGATTGGCGTGGCTTGCGTTCGGGGCGCTGGTGTACATGTTTCCAAGCCTGCCCCACGTGCCATTGTCCTGGATGTGAACGGCGCAGGCGACATTCGCGGATTTTTTCACGGAGTCGTCTTCACGGCGGGTGGGGAGGGTGATGCCCGCGCTGCGTACATGGGTTAGCCAATGGCGGACCAGGGCTTTTCGCAAGATATTGAACCAGGTTTCAATCTCTGTGTTGATGATGCCCAGTTTGATGTCACTCAGGCCCGCCACCTGGTTTGCTGATTGATTCTGCAATTTGTTCAGGCCGTCGGAACTGAGTGGGTGTTGACTGATGATCGTATCGACAGCACTCCCATCCACCGTATTGTTGAGATAGGTTTTTGAATAGTGCAGGCAAAACTTTTTGGCCTGCGACTTCGCCTGTTCCGTGACATAGGTAATGAATGCTGATCCTTTCTGGCCGGAAGAGGCATCTGCCAGCAACCATTTAAGCGAACTCGCGTTTCCACTCTTGGGATACTTCGCCTGGTTTTTCCCCCATTCAGCCAGGCTGAGATTGGAAACCAGGGCGCATGATACGGACACACCGGGCAATACGATCAATTCCTTCGACATAAAAACCCCTGGTTGGACAACATTGAATAATTATCTGGCGAACATCTGCTTTAAATACCCAAGCGTCAAATGTAGCTCAGCCTGACACGCATGCTTGGCTGGAGCTTTTGTCAGATGTGCTTCACCCGGTGAAATTGCCCGAGGGGGCAAGGCGACCATGCATCAACCAGGTGCTGTGCAGGGAGTCGAGAAAGATGAGATCGGAGGCGGTTCGTTGATCATGGAGGAGCTCCTGTCATATAGGTGCCCCCCATCCCTACCGATTCAAGTGCGCTTGAACAGCTTGCGGAAGAAACCGGCCACGACCACCAGGCCGAGGATGATGAACTTCTTGAACGCCAGCAGGGCGACGCCGATCTTGGCGAACAGGCCGGCCTTGGCGGCGATGCCACCGGCGACCAGGGCGGCCAGGCCGTAAGGCGCCAGCTTGTCGGTCTTGGAGTCGTAGTCGGCGTAGCGGTTGCCATCGGTGAAGTTGGTGAAGGCGAGGATCTTCGGCGTTTCCTGCTTGATGGTCTGCAGGTCGGCCATTGCCGCGACGGCGTTGAGCTCGAGCACGCCCTCGCGACCCAGCACGCGGATGCTGTAGTTCAGGGTGGTCTGCTGTGCGTCGTCGGCCTTCAGCTCACGGGCCCAGTACATCTTGTGGGTGCCTTGGTCGTAGCTCGGTGGCTCGGCCCAGCCCAGCAGTGTCAGGCCGGCGTAACCCTGCTTACGCCGCTCCTTGTTGTCTTCCTCGTCATCGGCCTGCATCTGCTTGAGCAGGTCGGCGTAGTCGATCTTCGCCGCGTCATCGTCGGAGATGTGGCCGTCGTTCTTGTAGCTGATGATCACGCCCCAGCCATTGTCGGCCAGCGGGCTGACGGCGGTCGGGATGATCATGCCCAGGGTCTTGTGGCCCGGCGGGTTGCCCCAGGCTTCGGTCAGCAGGCGCTCGGTGTCTTCCGGCGACAGGTAGTAGAACTCGTTGTTGAGTTGCAGGCTGGCGATGCCGCTGGGAAGGGTGATGGTGCCATGCTGCTGCTTGAGCGTGGCCAGCCACTGTTCGGCGGTCTGGTGCGGTTGTTCGCTGGCGGTTGGCGCAGGCGCGGGAGTGCTGGCGGCAATGGCGGGCAAAGTGGTTGCGCTGAGCAACACTGCCGCCAACAACTGGCGCAGGTGTTTCATCGTAGTCCCTTACAATTTGAATTAATTTGACCGGCAGGATACTCGAAAAAGCTGGTCAATCGCCAGAATCTCGTGTTTGCAGCTACTGCGGTTGGGGCTCCAGGCGCTCCAGCAATAGCCGGGCGAAGGCCTCGCGGGCCGGGTGACGAGTGGTTTCCTTGTGCCAGATGAAGCTGTTCTGCACCGGCGTCAGCTCGTTGAAACGGTAGGTCGCCAGCCCTGTCGATTGTTCGAAGCGGCGCAGGATACCTTCCGGTACCAGCGACACGCCGGCGCCAGCGTTCACGCAGCCGATGATGGTGCCCCAACTGCCGTAGCTGGCGATCGGTGGGTTGCGGTCGTGTTCCTGCACCCAGTGCTTCAGCGCGGCGCGATAGGGGCAGCCGTTCGGCCACATGATCAGGGTACGACCCAGCAGGTCCTGTGCGCAGTGGATCGGCGGGCTGTCGGCGGCGCTGATCAGCACCAGGTTCTCGCGGTAGAGTCCGGTGGTGGCGATCTTCGGGTGATGCACATCGACGGCCACCAGGGCGCCATCGAGTCGGCGCTGGCGCACGTCTTCCATCAGTTGCGTCCAGGTGCCGGTGATCAGCTCCAGGCTGACTTCCGGGTAGGCACCCTGATATTCGGCGAGCAGGGCAGGCAGGTGCACGGTGGCGCAGGACTCGATGGCACCGATGCGCAGGCTGCCGGAGGGGCGGGTGTTGGCGTCGACGGCGCGCTTGGCTTCGTCCACCAGGTTGAGAATCTTCGCGCAGTATTCGAGGAAGATCTGCCCGGCCGGGCTGATGCTCAGGCCGCGCCCGGCGCGTATGAACAGTTTGGTGCCCAGCTCGCCCTCCAGTTGTTTGATGCGCGTGGTGATGTTGGACGGCACGCAGTGCAGCCGTTGGGCGGCGAGGGCGATGCTGCCGGTTTCGGCCACCGCTTTCACCATGCGCATTTGCGCCAGTTCCATGATTCGCTCCCGGTGAATTCTCGTCTCAATATTCGTCAATTGTGCTGATCGCCAGGCCGCTCAAGACTGGGTGCATTCCCTGGATCATCTTGGATGTCGCCTTGTCGTGAAAGCCCTGCCTTCGATAAAAGTTTCCCTTGCCACTGCCTCAGTCATTCTCTGCTGGGCCTATTCGCCGACCGGTATCCATATCGGCCTGGAAAACTACAGTCCCGGACACCTGGCCCTGCTGCGTTTCCTGATCGCTTCGGTGTTCATGGCCGGGGTGGCGCTGGTCAAGGGTATCGCCCTGCCGCGCCTGCGCGACCTGCCGTGGCTGTTCGTGCTGGGCTTCTTCGCGATTTTCCTGCATCACGTCAGCATCAATTATGGCCAGCAATGGGTGACGCCGGGGGCGGGCAGCGTGCTGGCGCAGTCGACGCCGTTATTCACCACGTTGATCGCCTGTTTCTGGCTCAAGGAGCCGGTGACCGGTTGGCGCTGGCTTGGGGTATTGGCCGGGTTCATCGGCGTATTGGTGGTGATCTGGGGTGATCGCGGGATTGGCACGTTCAACCCCCAGGGCTTTCTGATCGTGCTGGCGGCGTTGTCCTGGAGCATCTATTTCGCCTTGCAGAAGCACTATGCCCATCATTACAGCGGGCTGACCACGGTGTGCTACATGGTCTGGACCGGGACACTGCTGCTGTGCGTCTATCTGCCGGGGCTGGAGCAAGCGGTGACGCGGGCTTCGCTGCGGGTGAATGTGGCGGTGCTGGTGCTGGGGATTTTCCCGAGTGCCCTGGCGTACCTGGCCTGGGCCTACGTGCTGACGCATTCGGCGGTCAGCCGTTCAGCGGCGGTGCTGTACCTGATTCCGCCGGTGGCCATCGTGATGGCCGCGCTGGTGCTGGGGGTTGGGGTGTCGCCGATGGTGTTGGTGGGTGGGGCGATTGTGTTGGGGAGTGTGGTGGGGCTGCATCTGGAAGGGCGCAAGGGATCCGCTGATCGCGGGCAAGCCCGCTCCCGCAAGGGAGGCGGTGCCCATGGATTGGATTGCGAGGAGCTTGTGCCTCGGGTCCAGCCCCGGGGGGGGGGCGGACCTGAAGTGAGGTGATTCAAGGCTTGGACAAGGCGAGATCGACCGCGGCGATCAGTTTTCCCAAGTCCTTTGAGGGGGCTTTGTGAATGACGCCGAACAGGTAGGCTCGCTGTTCGTCCTCGTCGCCCATATCCGCGAAAAACGCTTTCAGTTTCACCCCCAGCGCATCAGCGAACAGAAACAGGGCTTCCACGCTGGGAGTGTAGGTGCCGGTTTCGAAACGACTGATGGTTTTGGGGTCAAAACCGGTTCTCTCGCCAAGTTCAGCCTGAGTCAGCCCTGCTACCTTGCGATAGCGTCTAATGGCCACACCCAAACTTGAAATTTCCATCGCTCAATTCCCATTTAGAATCAAGAACTTAACGATAAATATTGGCATTAGGCAACACCATGATTCATCACCTTCTATTGCATAATGTGATGCAAATCGTAGAATCGGTGGATCGGACAGGTTTTGGGTGATCGGGTTTCAGGTGGCTGTTTTATAAGTCGGGAATTGCGCGTATTTCCCCCGAGCCTCAAGCCACGCACGCCGAACCGAGCCTTCGGGTGTCTGTTTCGCGGGTTCCAGCGGTTAGTGCGTCTATCTGCTGATAACCTCGGTTTAACTCTAGTTGATCTTCTTCGAAGTTCTGCCCAACAGCGTGGCGTTGCCTGGTCGTGGACCGGGTCGGTTGTCGTGGCGAACGGGTGCTTGTCTCTGCGGGGGCGGATGCCCTGGTCGAGCGATTCAACCGGTAACTGCCCAAGTGAACTGACTCATGGATGAGACATACCGTAAGGTAGTGGATGCAGCCGCGATTTTTTCCGAAACGGATCTGGACGGTTGCATCACCTACGTCAACGAACTGTTCTGTGCGATTTCCGGCTACAGCCGCGAAGAGTTGCTGGGGCAGAACCACCGAATGCTCAATTCCGGCTTTCATACCACCGAATTCTTTACCCACATGTGGCGCACCCTGGGCCTCGGGCAAGTGTGGAAAGGGGAAGTGTGCAACCGCGCCAAGGACGGCTCGCTGTTCTGGCTCGACAGCACCATGGTGCCGCTGCTGGACGAGGTGACGGGGCGGGTGTGCCGGTACATGTCTATCCGCTTCGATGTCAGTGAAAAGCAGCGCTTGCTGCAGACCTTGCAGTGGCGAGTTGGCCATGACGTGCTCACCGGCCTGCCCAACCGGGCCTTTCTCTCGGAGCTACTGAACCAATCCCTGGATTTCGCCCGCCGCGAGCGCGTTCCATTGGCGGTGTGCATGCTCGACCTCGATGGCTTCAAGGCGGTCAACGACGGTTATGGCCATGCCTGCGGCGATGCCTTGCTGGTGCAGGTGGCCGCGCGGTTGCGCGGGATCATGCGGGGCGAGGATGTGGTGGCCCGGCTGGCCGGTGATGAGTTCGTGCTGATCCTGCGCTATGTGCGTGACAGCCAGGAACTGCAGGACGCATTGCAACGGGTGTTGTGGGCGATCTCGGCGCCTTATTCGATCCAGGAACAGCAGGTCCACGTCTGTGCCAGTATCGGTGTGACGGTGTTTCCGGATGACGATGAGGATGCCGACACCTTGTTGCGTCATGCGGACCAGGCCATGTACCTGGCCAAGCAGGGCGGGCGCAATCGCTTCCACCTGTTCGATGTGTCCCTGGACCAGGAGGTGCGGGCGACCTATCAGAACGTGGAGTCGATGCGCCAGGCCCTGGAAGCCGATGAGTTGCGGTTGGTCTATCAGCCCAAGGTGAATATGCGCACCGGCCAGGTGTTTGGCTTCGAGGCCCTGGTATGCTGGCAGAACCCGCAACGAGGGTTGCTCGAGCCTCATGAATTCCTGCCGCTAGTGGCGCAGGCCGATGTGATCGGCGAGATCGGCGAATGGGTCATCGATCGGGTCCTGGCGCAGATGCAGGCCTGGCTGCGGGCGGGGCATGAATGGCCGGTGAGTCTGAACATTGCCGCCCGGCATTTCCAGCGCGGGGACTTCGTTCCGCGGCTGCAGGCATTGCTGGCCCGCTATGCCGAGGTACCGCCGCAGATGCTGGACCTGGAGATCGTCGAGTCGCAGGCCATCGAGAACGTCCAGCGGGTCAGCCAGTGCCTGCAGGCCTGCCAGGCACTGGGGGTGAGGTTTTCCCTGGATGATTTCGGTACAGGTTATTCCTCCCTGAGCTACCTCAAGCAGTTGCCGACCCAGACCATCAAGATCGACCGCTCCTTTGTCCGCGATATCCTCCAGGACCACGACGACCTGGCCCTGACCACGGCGGTGATCGGTTTGGCCCGGGCGTTTGGCCGGGAGGTGATCGCCGAGGGCCTGGAAACCGCGGAACAGGGGCGCTTGCTGATGAGCCTGGGTTGCGAGGTGGCGCAGGGCGGGTTCATTGCCGGGCCGATGGCGGCAGGGGAGGTACCGGGCTGGGTCGCGGCCTTCGTGCCCTCGCCGCTATGGCGTGCCTTGCCCGCCCCCTAGGGGCAGGTCTTGCTGGGACGGGGTATTGCCGGTATACCGCCCGATGAACCCGTCGATCTCCCCGGACATCTTCATCTTCAGCAATGTTCGCAGGATCTTCTGCACCGGCAGGTCCGGATCGTTGCGCACCGCACAGCTGATCGGCTGTTCCTGCAGTACCGCGACCTCCCGTAGTTGCTGCTCCGCGGGCAGTTTCAGGTTGAACCGGTCCAGGTTCCACTGGCTGCTGACCGCATAGTGGTAACGCCCTGCCGCGAGCTTCTCCAGCACCAGCTCCTGGTTGCGAGCATCGTCGCGGATCAACCGATTGTCGTCGAACAGCGGCTGCAGGGTCGGATAGGTGTAGCCCAGCACCGTGCCGATCAACTGCCTGGGCAGTTCCTGCGGGACGACCTGGGCCGGAGCTTCGGCAGCACTGACGATGACGTCACGCTGCATCAGCAGGGGTACGCTCCATATATAGTCGCTTTGCTGGTTCGACAGCCAGGAGGGCGAGGTGTAGCAGTTCACATCGATGTCACCATGTTGCATGGCCAGTTGTACCCTGGCCCGGGCCAGCACGTGGAACTCGGCCGGCCTGCCGACCTGCTGGGCCAGGCTGGTCATCAGATCGTAGAAAATACCCTGGGTCGGCCGACCGTCCTGGATTTCGACCTGCGGCATGGCCCAACTGTCGGCCACGGAAAAACGCAGCGGCGCCGGGGTGGCGAAACAGTTGGCGGTTATCAGCGCAAGCGCGCCCCACACTAGACGCATCAGACTCTCCGTCGGGAGTACTACGTTCGAGACCGTGGATTCTCCCACAAAGTGCAGCCAAGACAGATTAGAGAAGCACGCCGGATGCAATTTCGCCCCTGCTCCGCTAGCATTAGCGGTCTTCCGCTTTCCAGATGCGACGGTTATCGATGAGTTATCAGGTTCTTGCACGTAAATGGCGTCCGCGCTCGTTCCGCGAAATGGTCGGCCAGACCCATGTGCTCAAGGCGCTGATCAATGCTCTGGACAGCCAGCGGCTGCACCATGCCTATCTGTTCACCGGTACCCGCGGGGTGGGCAAGACCACCATCGCCCGGATCATCGCCAAGTGCCTGAACTGCGAGACCGGCATCACTTCGTCACCTTGCGGTACCTGCTCGGTGTGTCGCGAGATCGATGAAGGGCGTTTCGTCGACCTGATCGAGATCGATGCCGCGAGCCGCACCAAGGTCGAGGACACCCGCGAACTGCTGGACAATGTGCAGTACGCGCCGAGCCGCGGGCGCTTCAAGGTCTACCTGATCGACGAAGTGCACATGCTCTCCAGCCACTCGTTCAACGCGTTGCTGAAAACCCTCGAAGAGCCGCCGCCCTACGTCAAGTTCATCCTGGCGACCACCGACCCGCAGAAACTCCCGGCAACGATTTTGTCGCGGTGCCTGCAGTTCTCCCTGAAGAACATGACTCCAGAGCGTGTGGTCGAGCATTTGACCCATGTACTAGGTGTCGAGAACGTACCGTTCGAAGACGACGCGCTGTGGCTGCTCGGGCGTGCGGCCGATGGCTCGATGCGCGACGCCATGAGCCTCACCGACCAGGCGATTGCCTTCGGTGAAGGCAAGGTATTGGCCAGTGATGTGCGGGCGATGCTCGGCACGCTGGACCACGGCCAGGTCTACGATGTGCTGCATGCGCTGATCGATGGTGATGCCAAGGCGCTGCTCGAGGCCGTGCGCCACCTGGCCGAGCAGGGGCCGGACTGGAACGGCGTGCTCTCGGAAATCCTCAACGTGTTGCACCGCGTGGCCATAGCCCAGGCGCTGCCGGAGGGGGTTGACAACGGCCATGGCGACCGTGACCGGGTCTTGGTCCTGGCCCAGGCGCTGCCGGCAGAAGATGTCCAGTTCTACTACCAGATGGGCCTGATCGGTCGGCGCGACCTGCCGCTGGCGCCGGACCCGCGTGGCGGTTTCGAGATGGTGCTGTTGCGGATGCTCGCCTTCCGTCCGGCTGACAGTGCCGCAGCACCCAGGCAACCACTAAAGCCAGTGGGGATCAGCCAGGCCACAGTTGATTCCGCGAGCAAGGTGGCTGGTCCGGCAATCGCCGCGCCGGCTGCCGTTGCTGTGGCACCCGTCGTTGAAGCACCAGCGCCGTCGGCTCCGCCAGCGCCAGCTCCGGCTCCAGTGGTCGAGGCCGTGCCTGAACCCATTGCCGAAGTGGCGCCTGAGCCTGAACCCGAGCCGGTGTCCCCGGCAGTCGAGGAAATCGACCTGCCGTGGAACGAGCCTGCCCAGGTGCCAACCCAGGAGCCGGTGCCAGAGCCTGCGCCCGTCGCAGAACCGGTCCCGGAGGCTTTCGTCGAGCAGCCAGCCCCGGTACCGCCCGTTGCTCCCGAGAATACCGTGCAGGCGGCCCCCGAATGGGCGGCCGAAGCTATTCCCGAATCGGTTCCGGCCCACATGGCCAGTGCCGCGGCGGGCCCCGACCGCGACGACGAGCCGCCGCTGGACGAGGACTACATCGAGCCGGACATGGATTCGGCCTACAGCTATCTGGATGAGCTGGCCACTGAACACGCCGCCGAGCTGGATAAACAGCCCGAGCCCGAGCCCGAGCCACTGCCCGCAGCGCAGCCGGCGACCGGCCTGGCCCTTGAATGGCTGCAACTGTTCCCGAAACTGCCGATTTCCGGCATGACCGGCAGCATCGCGGCCAACTGCACCCTGATCGCGGTCAACGGTGACGATTGGCTGCTGCACCTGGACCCGGCCCACAGCGCCCTGTTCAATCCGACTCAGCAGCGGCGTCTCAATGAGGCGCTGAACCAGTATCACGGACGCACGCTGACGCTGACCATCGAACTGATCAAGCCGGAGCAGGAAACCCCGGCCCAGGCCGCAGCGCGCCGGCGGCACGAGCGACAGAACGAGGCGGTGGCGTCGATTCATGCTGATCCGTTCATCCAGCAAATGATGCAACAGTTCGGTGCGGTGATCCGTGACGATACTATTGAACCTGTCGACGCCCTGGTGACCCAGGGCTAATAACTGAAGGGCGCGAGGCATGAGCCTTGCGTCCATTGTCCAAGCAACTTTGAGGTGATTCCCATGATGAAGGGTGGCATGGCCGGCCTGATGAAGCAGGCGCAGCAGATGCAGGAAAAAATGGCCAAGATGCAGGAAGAACTGGCTAACGCTGAAGTCACCGGCAAGGCCGGCGGCGACATGGTCACCGTGGTCATGACCGGCCGTCACGACCTCAAGCGCGTGAGCATCGATCCAAGCCTGCTCGAAGGTGTCAGCGAAGACGACCGTGAAGTGCTGGAAGATCTGTTCGCCGCCGCGGTCAACGATGCCGTGCGCAAGATCGAAGCCAACAGCGCCGACAAGATGTCCGGCATGACCGCTGGCATGCAACTGCCACCGGGCTTCAAGATGCCGTTCTAAGGTATCTGCTGTTGAACAATGCCAGGCCGAGTGCCTGGCATTGTCGTTTCCGGGGCTGCCGGCCTGCGCATTTGACGCTTGCCGGAGCCGCGGGTATAAACCGCCTCTCGCAGTTTTGTCGGACCTATTGCCATGAGCTTCAGCCCCCTGATTCGCCAACTGATCGACGCCTTTCGGGTTTTGCCCGGGGTCGGCCAGAAAACCGCCCAGCGCATGGCCTTGCAGCTGCTCGAACGTGACCGCAGCGGAGGCTCGCGGCTGGCCCAGGCGTTGGCCCAGGCCATGGATGGGGTTGGCCATTGTCGCCAATGCCGCACCCTGACCGAGGACGACCTGTGCCCGCAGTGTGCCGACACTCGCCGGGACGACAGCCTGTTGTGCGTGGTCGAAGGGCCAATGGATGTCTATGCGGTGGAGCAGACGGGCTATCGCGGCCGTTATTTCGTACTCAAGGGCCATCTGTCGCCGCTCGACGGCCTCGGCCCGGAAGCCATCGGTATTCCGCAGTTGCTGGCGCGGATCGAGGAGCAGGGCAGCTTTACCGAAGTGATCCTGGCGACCAACCCGACGGTCGAAGGTGAAGCCACGGCGCACTACATTGCTCAGTTGCTCACCAACAAGGGCCTGGTCACCTCGCGCATCGCCCATGGTGTGCCATTGGGCGGTGAGCTGGAATTGGTGGACGGCGGGACCCTCGCGCACTCGTTTGCCGGTCGCAAGCCGATCGCCTTGTAATAGGCGCGGACGTCCCATTGTCGGGGCGCCGCGCCCGGCGTTCCCGCTGGGTTTCAGGACGTCAGCAGTAGCACGATCTGGTCCAGGCGGGTGTTGGCCACCCAGGCCAGCAGCGCGCCGATGATGGTTGCGCCGCCTGCCATGTAGGCGAGACGGGCACGGATGGATTTCACATCGCTGCGTACTTCGCCGAGGTCGCGGTGGATGTATTCGAAGCGGGTTTCCAGCTCGGTGATGCGCGGTTCCATGGTGGTGTCTCCAGACGGGGCGTGCTGCTTGGCCGGGTTGCCGGATGAGGGGGATTGCCGTATCGGATCATGGTTGTCCGGCCATTGGTGGGCAGGTTGCAGGTGGGGCCTGATACAGCGCTTGAACTCGACTTCCATGTGTTCTCTCGTCCTCGAAGGTCCGGTCTCCGGGCGCCATCGCCCGGATAAAAGACACTTCGAAAACTCGCGCTATTTGGCTCGCGGGTCAATTGAGGCGATTCCCTGATCTCTATCGGAAAAGTCGCCGGCGGAGCAATGGCAGGCCGTTAGGCGTAGGGACTGTCCCAGTAGCGCTTGTACATGCCCAGGCGTTTCTTCAGCCCCTTGGGCAGGTGGCGCTCCTGTTGGCTGAGTTTGTAGGCGAACAGCTTCACCGCATTGCGCAGGAGCGAGCCCGGCCATGCGGACAGGCGTTGGGGGCCAAGGAATTTCAACTCGGACCGCACATAGCGCAAGCCTTCGCCGCCGGCGCCACCGAACGCCTGGCGTATCCACGGCTCGCGGGCATGGAACACGCCGATGTCGAAGTAACGGCAAAATTCTTCCCTGAGCGTGTAGTTGTGGGAGTGCCGACAGCAGGCACTGCCCTCATAGGCGACCTTCCAGCCGGCCAGCAACATCTTTGCCGCAACATACATGTCTTCCGAGAGGATCACGTGCTGCGGAAAACCGCCGATCTGTATCAGGGCCTGGCGGCGGTAGGCGCAGAAGGAATTGGAGGCGAACGCGGTCTTGATGCCCAGGCGCGGGGCGTCCTCCAGGCTCTTGACCTGCGAGGTGGGCGGGTAGTTGAACAGCCGCGCGTGCTCGGCCAATGGGCTGGCGTCGAGGTGTGCCAACTGCCGGCCGCAGACTGCGCCGATGCTGTCGTCGGTAAACGGCCAACTGATGTTGGCCAGCGCCTCGGGGTCTTCCAGGTAGGCGTCCTGGGTCATGAACACGTAGACGTCATAGTCCGGGTGGCGCTCGACCATCATCTGGCGGGTGCCGCCGTGGTTGAAGTCCTTGCTGTCGATGCGCAGCACGTTGGGGCAGCGCGACGCCGCCAGTTCGAACGTGCCGTCGCTGGAGCTGGAGTCGACGATCAGCGTGTCGAACACCGCCGTCTGGCGGTCGAGGGAGTCCAGCAGGCGTTCCAGATCCCGGCGGCCGTTGTAGGTCGGGATCACGCAGGCCACTTTCAGGGTCGACATGGTTCAGCCTCCAGGGATTGCCGTTGGCTGCCAGGGGCGCAGCCAGAGTGCCAGGGCGATCAGCAGCGCCAGGCTGTAGAGGGTACTCAGGCCCAATTGCAGCCAGGTACCCGTAAGAGGGTGCAGCAGCAATGCGGCGAAGATCATCACGCCGACGCCGAGCAGCCAGTGGCTGCGCCAGGGCACCTGGGCCAGCAATTGCTGGCGGCGCATCAGTAATAGACCGGTAAGAATCACTCCGCAGACGGCCGCCAGGGCGATCCCGATCAACCCCAGGAAATACGGCAGCACCGCCAGCAGCAGGGCGTTGAGCAGGCTGCCGGCCAGTTCGCAGGCGAGCGGCATGCGTGTATCGCCGGCGGCATAGGCGTAGCGGGCGAGCAGGGCGTTCCAGGCACCGAACATCAGGGGTACGGAGAACCACGCCAGCAACTCCGGCAGCGGGCTGTCGGCGGCCTGGTTGGGCAGCAGCAGGTTGACCAGTGCGGCCGCCGCGCCGATCAGCCCGGCGACCGCCGGCAGGGTCAGCAGGGTCGCGCTGGCCAGCCCCTTGCGCAACAGCGACAGGCGTTCGTTGCCAGCGCTGCCGCTCATCAGCCCGAGCAGCACCTGGTTCAGGCTCATCAGGGCGATCAGCGGCAGGTTGATCAGTTTGCGTGCCAGGTTGATCCAGGTGACCGCGCCTTCCCCCAGCAGCGAGGCGACCATCCGTTCCAGCAGTGCCAGGCCCTGGCTGGCCAGGTTGCTGCTGAGTAACGGACCGATCTGCTTGAGCAGTTCGCGACCGGCGCCGGGGGCGCTTGTCGCTTGCCAGGGTTTCCAGCCGCCGTGCAGCAAGGCCGGCAACAGCACCGTTGGCATCAGCAGGCTGCCCAGGACGCAGGCGCCGGCCAGCCCGGTGGGCGTTGCGTCATGCCGCAGGATGGCAAGGTAGAGCACCGGCGGCAGGTTGAACAGCAGCGAGCCGAGCCCGGCGAGAATGAACCGCGAACGGGCCTGCAACGGCACGCAGAACAGTGCGTGGAGGATGAAGCCGGGTGCACACCAGGCCAGCCAATGCAGGCTTCCCCCGGCCAGTTGATAGCCCTGGCTGTCGAGTCCGGGACCGATCAGCCGCACCCACAGCGGTGCGCCCACGCTCAGCACGGTGCCCATCAGCAGGCCGCAAAGCAGCAGGCGCGGGGCCAATGCCCCGAGCCAGTTGGCTTGTTCGCCAACCGAGCGTTGCTGGTACAGCGGCAGTGCCGCCGCGCTGAGCAGGCCGGCGGCGAGGGCCATGCGCAGGGCTTCCGGCAGGAACAGCGCAACCAGGAAGCTGTCGCTGCGCCCGCCGGCTCCCCACGCAGCTACCAGCAGCCACTCACGGGCGAAGCCGGCGGCCAGGCCGGTGAGGGTCGCCAGGGTCAGCCAGAGCGTCGAACCGAACATTCGCCTGGCTCAGTGGAACAAAGTGAACAGGCCTTTGCCGCCCACCTTGTAGTTCAGGCCACGGCAGCGTTCACCCTTGATCGCCGCATCCGGGCCACCGACGATGGCGTAGGCGGGGATCGGCTTGGACACCACGCACTGGCCGCCGACCACCGCGCCCTCGCCGATATCGGCGCCGAAGGACAGCAGCGCACGGCTGGCGATCCAGGCGTAGTCGCGGATATACACCGGCCCGCCGACCGCCCAGAATTCCGGCGCCTGGACATCATGCCCACCGGCGATGATCAGCACATGGGAGGCGATGGTCACGTGGTCGCCGATGATCAGCCCGCCGCGGGCGTCCAGTTGGCAGTGCCAGCCGACCGTGCTGTCGTTGCCGATGCGCAGGCTGTCGACGCCCAGTACCTCGGTGTTGCGCCAGACCGTCGAGCCCTTGCCGATCTTCGCCCCACCGATGCGCAGCCAGAGCAGGCGCAGGGTGTGGCTGGGGATCTTGCAGATGAGGATGTTGTAGGCCAGCTCCCACCAGCGCAGCAGGCGGTCGCGCAGGGTTGGCCAGTTGATGCCGTAGAGCGGGATCAGCGCGCCCTTGATTTCACGCCCGAGCAGGGCATAGAAGCGCCGGGCCAGCGGGTTCTCGATACGGGGCTCGATGTTCAGGTAGCTGATGAAACACAGCACGTTGCCCTTGAGCGGTTGCTCGAAGCAGACATCGTTTTCCAGCATCCACTGGTAGGCGGCCTGCAACTCCTCAAGGTTGACGGCCATTTTCTGCGCGTATTCGGGCAGGGCCTCTCGCAGGTTCAACGAGTGGAACATACGGTGTTTCATGGGTGGACTCCAGAAAGGCTCGAGGCCTTGGGCTTGAGGCGTCGGGCTTCATGCAGGTTCAGGCCCAGCAGCAGCCAGAACAAGGCGATCAGTACCTGGGTGAAGCTGAAATAGTGGTCGAAGATACCGCTGAGCAGCGCGGCCATCAGGCCGGCCGTGCTGCCTAGCCAGAGCGCGTTGTCCGCGTTCAGGCGGATGGTCTCCTGGTTGGGGCGGGTTTCCCGCCACCAGCTCCAGATCACCGTGACGAACAGCAGCATGCCGGGAATGCCGAGCTTGTAGATGAAGTTCAGCCACAGGTTGGAAATCCCCCAGAGACCGGTACCGGGTACCGGTGGTTCGGTCTTGAAGCCGATGCCGAAGGGGAACATGGCCATGGCCTGCGGGAAGTGCGCGTACTCGTCGAAGCGCACGCTGGTACTGGCGTCGTTGGTGGAAAAGATGGTCAGCAGGCGGTCCTGCAGTGGCGGGTAGAACATCAGCAGCAAGGCGCCGAAGGCCGCGCCGCCCATCAGCAGCCGACCGGTGTAGGGCACGCGCTTGCGGGCCAGCCAGACCAGTACCACGATCAGGCTCAGCAGCGCGCCACGCGAGCCGGTCAGCAGCAGGGCGATCGCTCCAAGGCCGGCGACGGCAAGGCCGAGCATCCGTGGCCAGCCCTGGCGCGTCAGGCCGAAGCAGAAGGCCACGGGCATCAGCAGGGCCATGGCGCCGCCGGTGACGTTGGGGTGCATCCACGGCGAGCCCATGCGGTTGGACAGCGCGCTGAGGCTGTCGCCCAGCACCTCGATACCGCCATAGCCGAGGCGGGCGAGGATGGGGGTCATGCTGGTGGCGGTGCCGTTCTTGAGAAACACCGGAATCGACAGCAGCAACATCAGCAGGGTCCCGAGCAGCAGCCCGATGACTGCCTGTTCACGGGACCGTGGGGTGTCCAGCAGGCGAGGTACGAGGAACAGCACCGATAGATTGAGCAGCCAGCGGATCCAGTTCACCGGACCGTTGCCCTCGGCATTCACCGTCAATTGGCCGATGATGAAGGGGAAGGCACTGAACAGCATCAGGGCCACCAGCAGGCGCTCGGTACGCAGCAGGGGTGGTTTTTCCGGCAGGTTGTTGAATACGCCTTGCACCAGCACGCTGCCCCAGACCAGCAGGATCAGCGCTTCGGATACTGTCGTGCGGATGCCGACCTGTACCGTCGAATAGGGCAGGAAGGTGGCGAACACGGTGAACAGCAACAGGCCCCACAGCGGGTGGCGGATGATCGTCACCACTCCGGCGATACCGACCAGCAGCACCAGCACCTTGAATGCCGGCAACACCCAGATCAGCACGCCGAAGACCAGGCTGAAAAACAGTGCGATGGGCATCGCGATCGGCATTATTGCAGTTCCCCGAGCAATTGATTGAAGCGCTCCCGGTACGCCGCCGTGGCGTAGTTCGCAGCCCAGGCGCGCAAGGTGGCGGGGTCTTCGGCCGGGGTTTCGGCGAGGTTGAGCATCAGCGTGGTCAGCGCCGGGCTGTCGGTCGGCGAGAAGCGCGGGCTGTCCGGCGGGGTGATTTCATCCAGTGACGAACCGCTGGCGACTGCCACCGGTGTGCCGACGCTCAGCGCCTCGATCACCGGCAGGCCGAAGCCTTCGGCATAGGACGGTTGCCACAGACGCTGTGCCTGTTGGTAGACCGCGTGCAGTTGGGCATCGCTGATGCCGCTGAGGTAGTGCAACCCCGGCAGATGCCGCAGTGGCGACGGCAGGTGCTCGGGAGCGCCGATCAACACCAGCTCGGGCACCTTGTCCGACTGCTGGCGGGCAGCCTGCCAGGCGCTGGCGAACCAGGGGATGTTCTTGCGTGGTTCACGGGTGCCGACCGCCAGCCAGTAGCGCTCCGGCAACTGCAGGTCGCCGATGTCGGCCGGTTCGCCGCTGAAACCATCGACCAGGTTGGGCAGCACCCTGATCTTGTCGCGAGCCTGGGGGAACAGCTTGACCACTTCATCGGCAGTGTACTGCGACGGCGTCCAGATCCGGTCGGCAACCTTCACCGAGTGGCCGATCGACAGCCGGTCGGTGGCGCGATAGACCCTTTCCTTGATTCGCGAACCGTGGCTGTTCTGCAGCGTCAGTTGGAACAGGTCGTGCAGTTGCAGCACATAACGCATGCCGACCGGCTTGCGGCCCAGGGGCAGGCCCATGTTGAAGTTGCAGATATAGATCTCCACCCCGGCTTCGCGCAGCGCACCGGGCAGGAAGCCGGCCTCGAACTTCAGGCGCAGCGGCAGGCGGTGAATGCCTTGCAGCGGCGCCTCCCAGCGTGGGCAATGAACACGGCGGCGCAGTGGGTGATCGTACGGCGCCACGCCGAACAGTTGCAGTCGCACCTCGGGGTTGGCCCGCAGGGCCTCTTCCAGTGCCAGGTTCTGCCGGCCGATACCGGTTTGGGCGTAGCCCGCCGTCGGGCGGTAATCCAGTCCTATGCGCATACGGACACTTCTTCTTTTTTGAGCTGTGGGAGTCGGGTGTAGACCGCTTCGAGCTGTGCGGCAGCCACGGACCAGTCGTGCTCGGCCTTGACATAGGCCCGGCCGGCGTCGGCGATCTGCTGCAGGCGCTCGGGCCGGGCCAGGGCATCGGCGAGTATCCGGGCCAGGGCGTGCGGGTCTTCGCTGCCGAGATAGTGGTGGCCATTCTCGACCTTCAGGCCGGAACTGCCCTGGTCGGTGGTGACCACCGGCAGCCCGGCGGCCATGGCCTCCAGCACCTTGAGTTTGGAACCGCCGCCCTGGCGCAGTGGCGCGAAGAACACCGAGGAACGGCTTTGCAGGGTGCGCAGGTCGGGCACGAAGCCCTGCCACTCGATGCGTGGATCGCTCCAGCGCTCGCGCCAGGCATCCGGCAGGCCGTAGCCGGCAATGGCAAACCGTACATCTGGATTGAGTTTCCAGAGTTCCGGGAGGATCTCCTCCAGTGCCCATTCCACCGCATCCAGGTTCGGACTGTATTCGTAGTTGCCGATGAACAGCAGGCGCTGGGCCCGCAGGTCAGGCGTGACGCCGGCGTAATGGCCGGTGTCGACGCCGTTGACCACCACCGCCACCGGCTTGCCGGTCTGCTGGTGCAAGACGTCGGCATCCTCGCGCGTTACCGCGACCAGCTCGGTGGCCTGGCGGAACACCCGGGTTTCCCAGCGCCGGTAGCGCCACTGGTCATACAGCGTGAAGGGTTTCAGCCAGCCCGGCAGTCGGTCGTAGCTGGCGGCGCCGAGGGCCGACTCGACGTTGTGTTCGGTGAGGATGAAGTCACGCCCGGCCTCGGCCAGCGGCTGTTCGAACGGCTGGAAACTGTAGCTGTGCTCGATCTGGATCACATCCCAGTGTTCTTCCAGCAGTTCGCGGAATTGCTGTTGCAACTGCGGCGCCGAGCCATTGACCGCGGCGAGCATCGGGTAGGGTGCCAGCAGTGCGGTGGACAGCGTGCGTAGGCTGCGCAGTGGGCGGCGCGGCACCACGATCAGCCGTTCCAGGTGCGGCAGCAGGCTCTGGCGCGTGGCTTCGTCGAGGGCCGTCTTGGATTGCACCAGCAGGGTGATCCGATGGCCCCGCGCGGCGAGGCTGCGCAGCAGGTGAAATTGCCGGGTCTTGCCGCCGCTGGTGGTGGGCCAGGGCAGGTAGGGTAGGGTCCAGAGAATTTTCATGGCGACCACACCAACAGTTGCAGGCTGGTTTTCAGCGGTACGGTAACGGCCTGGGCGTCGCTCAGGTCGGTACGGCTGCCCGCCAGGGGATCGAATAGGGCGGCCTTGGTCACGCCGGGCAATTGCAGGCTTTTGCCGCTGGCGCTCCAGAACATCCAGACGCGGGCTCCGTCGTTGCGTGTCCAGGTCACGCTGTACAGGTCATCGGGTGCGTTGCGCAGGCTGGGGGTATCGGCCGGTTGCAGTTTCGGGCCGGTCACGTCGAGGAAGTTCTTCAGCGCGGTGTAGACCGGCTTCGGCTCGCCGCCGACGTCCACCAGGCCGTAGAACTGGTCGCGCGGGGTGGCCCGGGCGTCGAAGTCGCTGAGGTTGAACAGGAATATCCGCTGGTAGTCCATGGCGCTCATCAGGGCCAGGCGGCGCAGGGTATAGTCCTGCTGGCCGGAGGTGCCGATCAGTGCCTGCATTTCCTTGGGCCCCGCGTAGCTCGACCAGCCCCATTCAGTGGCCCATACCTGGGAGACGCCGGCGTTGTGCAGGGACTTGTTGATGCTGTTGGCCTTGCTGAGGAAGTCCTTTGCCGTGGCGCTGTCGCCTTCGGGCAATTCGGAATAGGGGTGGTAGGCGGCGATGATGTCCTGGCTGGCCAATCCCTGAGTCACCAGGCTGTCGATCATCAGCCCCGGAGTGCTGTGCATCTGGCTGTAGTAGGCGAGGCCGGCGGTGGCCACCGGCTTGCCGGGCACTTTCGCGCGAATCGCCTTGGCGGTGGTGGTCAGCAGCCGGTAGTAGGCGGTCGGATCCTCTTTGGGCAGCCAGATGATGTTCGGTTCGTTCCACACCTGCCAGGTGTTCACTTGCGGATAGCGTTCGGCCAGGGTCGCCATGCGGTTGGCGAACAGGTCGAAATCCTTGGGCGGGTACTGGTCGGTGCCGGTGGCGCCTTCCGGTGCACTGCTGGCGAACGCTGGCGAACCCACCAGGTAGGCGATGATGTTGTAGTGATGGTTCTGCATCTGCTTCATCGCCCCGTCCAGGGCATCAAGCTCATAGGCGCCCGGCTGCGGTTCGATGATGGGCCAGTGGATGGTCAGGCGCACCCAGTTCAGGCCCAGCGCGTCGAGCTGGCTCATCTGTTTCTGGTAGATGTCCGGATCGAAATACTGGAACTGCACGTTGACCCCGAGAAAGTCCTTCCACTCGATCGCCCGCGGTGCCTTGAGCAGCACCTGGGTCGAGGACTGGGCGCCGGTGTCACGCCACTGCAAAGCACTGAAGACGCCGGCCAGGATGACCAGCAAGGGTACCCAGAGAAGCGGTTTACGCCACATTTTCATGTCCTCGGCACGCTTGTTCGAATACTTGCAGGAAACGGCTGGCAGTCTGGCTCCAGATGCGCTGTTCGCCGATCACGCTGGCGTGTTCGGCCCAGCGGATCGCCAGCTCGGGGGTGGCGCACAGGTGGCTGATCTCGGCAGCCAGGGCGCTGACGTTGCCCTGGGGGAAGATCACCCCGTTGCCCTGGGCGACTTCCTCGGCGAACGAGCGGGCGTCGGAGGTAATCGCCCCGCGCCCGCAGGCGGCGGCCCAGGACAAGGCGCCGCTGGTGCCGCGCAATTGTCCCAGCAGCTTGAGTTTGCTCGACTCGCGGTAGGGCAGCACCATCACGTGATGGGCCTGGATCACCTTGGGGATGTCGGCGGCCGGCAAGTCGAGTTGCCAGTCGATGCTGTCCTGCAGGCCGAGCCGCTGGATGTGCTGGCGCAGTTGGTCGAGGTAGCTACCGGAGGGGCCGAAGGCCATCTCCGGTTCGCTGCCACCGGCCAGGGTCAGGCGCAGCTTGCTGCGCAGGCCGGGTTGTTGGGTGAAGGTCATTGCCAGGGCATCGACCAGGTCCTCGATGCCCTTGCCACGATAGATGAAGCCGAAATACAGCAGTTTCAGCGGCTCCAGCGGCGGCAATGGTGCGGGTGGGATCGCCAGGTTGCCGTGGGGAATCACCGCCATCTGTTCGCTGCGCAGGCCCATGCGCTGGCGCAGGCAGCGGCTGCCCGATTGCGTGAGGGTGATCAGCCGGGTCAGGCTGCGGGCCAGTTGTCGCTCCTCACGCAGGCACAGCGGATCGGCCAGCACCGTGGCCACTTGCGGCAGCGGCGAGGGCAGCTTGCTGGCCAGCGACAATGGCCAGGGCAGGCGTTCGCGGCGCCAGACCAGGCGCTCCGGGTCGTGAATGGTGGCGGTCAGCGGCAGCGTGGTGAAGCGCGCACGCAAGGCTTTCAGGGCGTGGAATTCGGCGAGGCGACCGCCGCCGATCTCCGCATGCACCAGGTCGATGCCGTGCCAGTCGTGTTCGGCTACCGCGCGGACCGCTCGCTGCGGGTCGTTGCCCAGGCCGGCCAGCGGCGTGCTGACCTGCACGCCCTGGCTTTCCAGGGCGGTCTTCAGGTGGCCGGCGTAGTCGGCGATGCCATTCTGTTCCGGCGGCATGGGCGCGAGCAGGGCGATGTGCATCAGGCGTGACTCCGGAACCGGGCCAGGGTGTTGAGGACCCGCTCCGGAATCTCGAAGCGCCGACGATTGAGAATAATGCCGTCGACGCGCTTGAAGGCGGTGTTGAGGGTCGTCAGGGCATTTTCCAGGATCGGCACGGTGGTGGTTTCGGCCTCGATGATCAGGGTGATCAGATCGGCCTGGCGCAGGATCACGAAAGCCTCCTGGTTGGAGAAGAAGGCGCCGGCGTTGAGCAGCAGGATTTCCCCCGGCTGCGCCGGCTCAGGGCCGTCGACGCGGACATTGTGGCCGCGTTGGCGCAGCAGTTCGCTCAGGTGCTCGATGACGAAGCTGACCCCCTCGCCGTGGCGGGCCGAGGTCAGGCCGATGGTCAGGCCGTGTTCGGCAACCCGCTCCAGCGGCAGCACCCCGTAGAGCCGGTACATGCTGGCGGTGAAGGCGGTACGGCGCTGGGGCTGGCCGTCGCTGATGTCCTGCAGGCTGGTCCAGACCTTGACCCCGAAGCGCGACTCGATCTTGTCGCCGTCGTGGATGCGTTGGTCAAGCAGGTAGAAGAAGTACAAGGCCAGCAGGCCGACTGCCAGGCTCAGTGGGATCGCCAGCAGGATCATGCTCAGGCTCTTGGGGAAGATCCGGCCTTCGTTGAGGGTGGCTTGCTCGATGATCGCGATGTTGCTGATCTGGCTCTTGTCCAGCTCGCGGTCGATACGCGCTTTCTCGGTGCTGTCACTGTACAGCGCGAAGCTTTTCTCGGCGGCCTCGAGTTCACGTTGCAGGCGCGACATTTCCGGTTCGATGGCCAGGGCCTGGCGGCGATCCTGCTCCAACTGGTCCAGTTGGGTCTTCTGTTGCGCGGCCTGGGTCTGCAGGCGGCTGAGGCTGGCCTGCTGGTCGGCGAAGCTGTTCTGCAGGCGGGTATAGACCGGGTTCGGCGCCAGGTTGTCGGAGCGCTGGACCACTGCATTTTGCGAGTGGAGCAACTTCTCCAGGTTGGCGATGGCGGTGTCCATGGCCTTCACCGGTGGCGCGCCCTCCTTGAAGGTGCGCAGCATTTCCTGACGCTCGATCTGCTTGGAGTTGATCCGTTGTTGCAGGTCCTGGCGGTCGGGGTTGATGCTCATCTGCCGGCCGATGCTGATTTCTTTCTTCATGCTGTTGAGCTGCGCCTGGATCCGTTCCAGGCCGCTGCGGGTCGAGGCCACGGCGCGGGTGGTGTTCAGGTGTTCGCCGCGCAGGTTGTTGAGGTTGCGCGAGATATCGTTCAGACGCTCGCCGATGCTCACCGCCCCCAGCTCGTTGAGATGGGCCTCGATTTTTTTCTTGTAGTCGAGGATCCGCGCCTGGGTCGCCTTGCTTTCGCTCTCATAGAACGTGTAGAGGCTCTTGCGGCCCAGGCTACGGGTGCGCTCCTGCTCGTATTGTTCGATCCAGCTCTGGACGATGGTCTGGGCGACCGCCGGGTTGTTCCAGGTGAAGCTGATCTCCATGACCGAGGAGCCGGCGGCGTGGGTCACGTTGAAGTTCTTCAGCAGTTGGTCGGCGAGGCGCTCTACCGGGGTCTGTTTCTCCACCAGGCCCAGCAGTTGCAGGAGGCCGCGACCGGCATCGACCAAGGCTTGCAGCGTACTCTTGACCAGGGTCTTGAGTGTGCCGATGAAGCCTTCCTGCGGCGGTACCCTGGACAGTTCGTTGAGGTACTGCTCGGCGACCAGGCGGGCGATCGGACGGCCGCTGAGCATGCGTTCCTCATCGAGAATCGGATCGCGCTGGGCACTGGGGATAATCGTCGCCTGGCGATCGGAGATCTCGATCGGCAGGGTGCTGGTGTCGCGTCCCGGCTTGACCAGCAGCAGGGCCGTGGACTCATAGCGGTTGGGCAGCAGGAAGGCGCCCAGCAGGACGATGATGAGGGTCACCAGAACGGCGATTTTCACTTCGCGTTTGAAGATGAAGAACAGGCGCAACAAATCGCGGAAGGAGCGGATATTGATCATGTCTGTTGTCCTTAACGATCAGTTGCTGTTTTCACGCAAGTTGTAGTTCACGCCGATACCAATCGATTTCTGGAACGGAATCAGTTGGTTCAGGTACAGATCGACCCACTCGATGCCATTGCCCACGTGAGACTTGGGCACGAACACCACGTCGCCACGTTGCAGCAGCACCGGCGGCCGGTTGCTGACACCGGCGAGCATGGTGTCGCGGTAGTCGAAGAAATAGGTCTTGTAGCGGCCGTCGTCTTCCTGGCGCAGCAACGCGACGTTGCGACTGTCGCCCACCGGTAACAGGCCGCCGGCACCGATCAGGGCCTGCTCGAGGGTGGTGGTGACGGTGACCGGCAGGTTGGCCGGGTTGCGCACCGAACCACCGACGAACACGGTGTTGCCCGGTGCGGTGTTGATGTTCACGGTCAGGGCCGAATCCTGGTAGATGTTCTTCAGCTTGTCCTGCAGCAGCAGGGTCAGTTCCTGCGGGGTCAGGCCCGCGGCCTTGACGTTGCCGATATAGGGATAGGCGAAGCTGCCATCGTTCATCACGGTGAATAGCGTCAGCTCATAGATGGAGTTGGCGGTGAACGCTGAGATCGACGGTGCCTCGCCGGTGTTGCGCACGATACGCAAGGTATCGCCGGCGCGGATCCGCTGTGCTGGCAGGGGCTTGCCGGCCAATGCCTCGCCAGCCCTGTGACCTTCTTGCAGCACGTTTTTCTGCGGCAGCACCACCTTGGCCGGGATGCTGCAAGCGCTGAGTAGGAGAACACTGAAGATCAGCAAGGGGGTTTTCATCGGTCGGTCTTCCTGTGGTGCATGTCTACAGCTCCCTGACGGGCTCGGTGATGCTGGATGGTTGGGTGTTCAGGACTTGCCGGCTTCGACGGGAACCCTTCCGTAGATGTCGGTAAACCGCACGATATCGTCCTCGCCCAGGTATTCGCCGCTCTGCACCTCGATCATCACCAGGTCGATCACTCCGGGATTGACCAGGCGGTGGGTCTTGCCCGGTTTGATGAAGGTCGATTCGTTGGTGTCGAGCAGGAATTCGTTGTCGCCGTTGGTGACCCGGGCCATGCCGCTGACGACGATCCAGTGTTCGCTGCGGTGGTGGTGCATCTGCAGGGACAGCGAGGCGTCGGGCTTGACCACGATGCGCTTGATCTTGAAGCGCTTGCCCTCTTCGAGCACGGTGTAGGTGCCCCATGGGCGGGTCACCGTGCGGTGCAGGCGGTAGGCTTCATGGCCCTGGCGCTTGAGTTCCTGGGCGATGAATTTCACATCCTGGCTGCGGTTGCTGTCGGCGACCAGCAGGGCGTCCGGGGTGTCGATGATGATCAGGTCCTTGAGCCCGACCCCGCCGACCAGGCGCTTGGGCGAGTCGATGTAGCAGTTGTTCACGTCGTACAGGACGGTCTCGCCATTGCACTGGTTGCCGTGGGCGTCGGCAGGGGTCAGTTCGCGCACCGCCTGCCAGGAGCCGATGTCGCTCCAGCCGAGCTGGCACGGTACCACCGCGACCTTCTGCGAGCGTTCCATCAGGGCATAGTCGATGGAAATATCCGGGGCCTGGCCGAGAGTCTTGCCGTCGAGCTCCAGTTGCAGTTCCTGGCTGCCCTCGCGGCTGTGGCTATGGGCCAGGCATTCGCTCATGGCCGCCAGCACATCCGGGGCATGTTCTTGCAGCTCGCGCAGCAGCACGTCGGCGCGCATGCAGAACATGCCGGCGTTCCACAGGTGCAAGCCGCCGTCGACATAGCGTTGGGCGGTGGCCGCATCGGGCTTCTCGACGAAGCGGGCGACCTGGAAGCTGCCATCCTCCAGGGTCTGGCCTTTTTCGATGTAGCCGAAGCCGGTTTCGGCCTTGGTCGGGACCAGGCCGAAGGTTACCAGCCAGCCCTGGTCGGCCAGTTTGCGTGCGTTTTGCACCGCCTGGGCGAACGCGTCGAGGTCCTTGATCAGGTGGTCCGCCGGCAATACCAGCAACTGCGCATCCTCGCCATACAGCCGCGAAACGTGCAGTGCCGCGGCGGCGATGGCCGGCGCAGTATTGCGGCCGAAAGGTTCAAGGATGAAGTCCAGTGCGGCCCCGCCCTTGTTCAGCAGGCGGTAGTCATCCAGGGTGCGGAAGAACACTTCGCGGTTGGTCACCGTCAGCAGGCGCTGCACGTCGGGCAGTCCGGTGGCGCGGCGGAAGGTCTTCTGCAACAGGCTTTCACCGTCGGGCAGGCGCATGAAGGGCTTGGGCATGGCTTCGCGGGACACTGGCCAGAGCCGGGTGCCGGAACCGCCGGCAATGATGCAGGGAATGAGTTGGCTCATGTCAGAAGGCCTCGCGAGTCAGGAGTACTGCCGGGACAGTGCGGAAGAGGATGTAGAGATCGAACCAGATCGACCAGTTCTCGATGTACTCCAGATCGAACTCCACGCGTTTTTCAATTTTTTCCAGGGTGTCGGTTTCACCGCGATAACCGTTGATCTGCGCCAGCCCGGTGATCCCCGGCTTGACCCGGTGACGCGAGGTGTATTCCTTCACGGCTTCCTCGAACAGGATACCGGCGGCCTTGGTCGCGGTGGCATGGGGGCGGGGGCCGACCATGGACATGCTGCCGGCGAAGACATTGAACAGCTGGGGCAACTCGTCGAGGCTGGTCTTGCGGATGAAACGCCCGACCCGGGTGATCCGCGGGTCGCCGCGGGTGGTCTGTTTCTCGGCGTTGGCGTCGGCCTGGTGCTGGTGCATCGAACGGAACTTGAAGACTTCTATCAACCGGTTGTTGTAGCCGTAGCGTTTCTGCCGGAACAGCACCGGCCCCGGCGAGTCGAGCTTGATGGCCAATGCCACCAGCAACATGATCGGCGACAGCAGGATCAGTGCAATGGTCGACAGGACCATGTCCTCGAGTCGCTTGAACATCGGCGACCAGCCGCGCAAGGGCATCTCGGAGGCGTTGAACATCGGCAGGTTGGCGACTTCGGTGATGCGGTTGTGGGCGTGCCGGAAAGCGATCATGTCCGGCACCAGCAGCACGTTGACCGGCAGCCGGCGCAGCTCGCGAATGATGAAGTCCATGCGGTTTTCCGCCGACCATGGCAGGGCGACGAGGACCTGGGTGACCTTCTCCTCGCGGATCAGCCGTTCCAGGTCATCGGAGTTGCCCAGCAACGGCAGGTTGACCATGGTTTTCGGCAAGCGGGCGATACGGTCATCGATGAAACCGATCACGCCGGAGCGGATGTCCTGGTGCTGGGACAGGTAGTCGGCCAGGCGTTGGCCGTTTTCGGTGGCGCCAAGAATCACCGCGTTCTGCAGGAAGATCCCACGCTGCATCAGCTGCTGGAACAGCGCCAGCAGGATCAGCCGTTCGACGCCGAACAGCGTCAGGCTGGCGATGAACCAGACCAGCAGCTGGGTGTTGTCCAGGTAGCTGAAAAGTTGCAGCCCATGGTGCATGAACAGCAGCAGGCAGAAGGCCGAGGACCAGGCGAAGAGGGTGATCTGGAAACGCAGCAGGTTGCTGAAGATCGCCTCGGCGTAGACGCCCAGCGCCTGGAAAATCAGCACGCAGATGACGCCGAAGAATACCAGGATGGTCAGGTAGCTCTCGGTGATATCCGGGGTTTGCTCGCGCAGGTAAACCAGCAACAGCAGACCAGGCAGGATGGCGGTCAGTCCGTGGACCAGGCGGATGCCGAACAGAAAGTACTCGACCATGCTCGGCCGGGTGAGAAACAGACTGTCGACTGGTTGCAAGCGCATTAAGACCCCCTTCCTTTTCTACCACCGCGAAATGGCAACGACGAAGCACTTCGGTAGGTAATTCCTTTGGCAACGCTTCAGGGTTTCCAGTGCTGCCCCTATCCCTGGTAGCTGACTTTCCTGTTGGATACGACTTCTGCCTGGCTGTCGTTTCTGCAAGGACAAGTCTTACTCTTCTAGTGGTTTTCAACGACGCGTTTGTACATTTTTTCCTCCTGTGTACAGGGCATAGGCTTGAGTAAAGCTCATGAAACCGTTCGTCGCTAATGGAATGACGCCATGTAGTCAAAAAAAATCGCCGAGGTCTTCGATTTATTGCGCAAGCCCGGTATAGAGCCTGCGCAGGCTCGGTAGCGAAATAAATTCGTGGAGTGGCAAGTCATTTTCAATGGGTTGCTGTCCACATTTTTCAGGCCGTCGACACAGGAGAAAACGCCGATGAGCGAGCGCAAGGCATTGCTGATTCTGCATGGCAAGCAGGCTCTCAACGAGGAAGTCAGGGCAGCGGTCGAGGACAGGCGCCGCGAAGGCTGGGAGCTGGCCGTGCGGCTGACCTGGGAGGCCGGTGATGCCCAGCGCCTGGTGGAGGAGGCGTTGCAGATGGGCTACCGGCAACTGATCGCCGGCGGTGGGGACGGCACCCTGCGTGATATCGCCGAGGCGCTGGCCGGGGCTGGAGGCCAGGCCAGCCTGGTGCTGATGCCGCTGGGGACCGCCAATGATTTTGCCCGTGCCGCTGGCGTACCGCTGGAGCCCGCCGGGGCCTTGCAACTGCTGGACGTACCGGCTCGGCCGATAGACCTCGGCGCAGTCGGCGGGCAGGTGTTCCTGAACATGGCAACCGGCGGTTTCGGCAGCCAGGTGACGGCCAATACGTCCGAGGATCTGAAGAAAGTGCTGGGTGGCGCGGCGTACCTGTTCACCGGGCTTTCACGCTTCGGCGAATTGCATGCGGCCTATGGCGAGTTGCAGGGGCCTGGCTTTCATTGGCAGGGCGACTTGCTGGCATTGGGCATCGGCAACGGTCGCCAGGCTGGCGGCGGGCACTTGCTGTGTCCGCAGGCGCTGGTCGATGACGGACTGCTCGACATCAGTATCCTGCCGGCTCCCCAGGAGGTGGTCGGCACCTTGCGGCAACTGATGAGCGACGGTTGGGGGCTGGACAACCTGTTTGTCCGGGCGCGTCTGCCTTGGGTCGAGATCAAGGTCGCCGAGGGCCTGTACCTGAATCTCGACGGCGAGCCCCTGCAGAGCGACAGTCTGCGTTTCGAAGCCCGCCCCGGTGCGCTACGCGTGCACTTGCCGGAGGATTCGCCGCTGCTCAGTCGTCCAGACTGATGATGCGCTCGCGCACGGCGAACAGCACCAGTCCGGCCACGTCGAAAATCTGCAGGCGCTTCATGATCTGGGCGCGGTGAGTCTCCACGGTCTTGATGCTCAAACCCAGGCCAGTGGCAATTTCCCGGGTGGATTTGCCGCGTACGATCAACCTGAGGATCTCCAGTTGGCGTCCGGTCAGGTTGTGGGTCTGGGCTTGCGTCGGCGACTGACGCTGGGCCTGGGTCAGCGCCTGGTTGATCACCGTATGGGCGATCGCCGGGCTGAGGTAGCGCTCGTTGTTGCGCAGGGCCTCCAGCGCCTGGGCGAGTTCGGTGGCGGTGGTGTCCTTGAGCAGGTAGCCATGCGCGCCGATTTCCAGGGCCTGCATGATCAGTTGCGGGTCGGTGTGCATCGACAGGATCAACACCTTGCTCTGAGGGCGCACCACCTGCAGTTGGCGCAGGGCATCCAGCCCGCCGGTATCGCGCATCGACAGGTCGAGCAGGATGATATCCGGATTCAGGCGCTCGACGGCTTCGAGCAGCTGTGCGCCATCGCTGGCTTCGCCAATCACGGCGTAGCCTGGAATCTCCAGCACCAGGGCGCGAACACCGGCCCGGATCAGTGAGTGGTCATCCACAAGAAGTAAGTTGCAGGTCATAGAACCTTATTCGTGCTGGCTCGTTCGAGGGCGCGGGGGGCCCAGGGAAGAAGGGCTTCGATTTGCGTACCTTTGCCGGGGCCGCTGGTGACTGTCAATCTGCCACCCAACTGCTCGGCGCGCTCGGCCATGCCGGCCATGCCGCGTTGACCCTGTTCTGCAGGATTGGCTGCCGGTGAAAACCCCTGGCCGTCATCGGCGATATGCAACGACAGGCCTTCCGGCAGGCGCTTGAGGCGTACCAGCAGGTTGCTGGCCCTGGCATGGCGCAGCACATTGGTGACCGCTTCCTGGGTCAGGCGAAAGGCGGTCACGGCCATTTCCTCGGACAATCCGGCCAATTGCTGATGGCACTCCAGGCTCCAGTGCAGTGGGGTGTTGCCAAGGGTCTTGAGCAGGTGCGCGCGCAAGCTGGCTTCCAGCCCTAGGCTGGTCAACTGGCGCGGATTGAGAATGGCCGAGACATCGCGGACCTTGGCCAGCGTTTCGTCCAGGGTATTGTTGAGTTCTGCGCAATGGTTGCGCAGGTCCTGTGGCAGGCGCCCCTGCAGCCACTGGGTCTGCAGCTTGGCCGCCGTCAGCAGTTGACCGATGTCGTCATGCAGTTCGCGGCTCAGGCGATGACGTTCGTTTTCCTGTACTTGCAACAGGCGATCGGCCAATTCCTGGGGTTGGAAATTGATCGAGGTCCTGGCGTCGCGGTACTGCAGCCAGATGCCCGCCAGCGCGGCCAGGTTCAGCAACAGCAATCCAAGCGACAGATTCGAACCCTTCAGGTAGAGCGACAGGCTGATGATGGCCGAAGCGATGCATAGCAGGACGGTCAGCCGGCGGGCTTTCTTTCGCGAGGGGAGCCAAGGCTTTATTGACTTGAGGCTGGCGTACATAGCGTGTGGAGCCAATGAGTGTCCGGTACGGAAGAGTCCGACCGTAACCGCTGACAGGACTCTGTTTGAAAAACGGTTACGGTGCAATGTTCTTATACAGCTTGATATAGCGTGTATGGCTAAGTGCTAGTATCTTTTGGGTCATTCCATGAATGACATGGAAATCATTTTGCCATCAAGTACATAAGCAGACGGCCAGCATAGTAGCACTTCGTTTAAGGTTGGTCGTCCCTATTGATATATGTCCGAATGGTCAGTTTTTTGCATGCGGGTTCCAGAAGTTGTTCTTTGCGCACTAAGGAGGCAAACAGCGAAAGTTGCTCGTTAGTTGTCTTGTCGGGGTTGACGGAGAGGGGCGCTGCGCATTTAACGAAGGCGGATGGCAAATGCCGATGCCCGGGCACCGCCGTTCAAGCGGAATGTCCGGGGAAACTGATCAGTCTGAAGCCTTTGGGTTCGGCAGGCAGGGTCGTCGAGCGGTCGGTCTGTGCCGCCAGGGCGGCAACCAGTTCGGCCTGCTCGCTGTCGTCGAGACTTAGCTGGCCGGTGTGGGGGTCGATCAATTCCAGCTGCCAGGCCAGTAGCGTCAGGCAGTCCTGCAGTGCTTGCAGGGCCGTGTCATGCAAGTTGAGCTGCTCGGGTGAATGGCTCAGGACATCATGAATGTGCCGGGAAAAATCAGCCATGCAACGCAGGCCGAGCACATCGGCGCGCGAGCCGTGCTTGTGCAGGGCGGCAATCAGGCAGTCGATGGCATCCCTGTCGTTGCGAATCAGCGCCAGGTGTTGGCAGCACTCGCGCATCTTCGCTTGCAGGGTCTCTGCTTCCACCAGGAATTCCGGCAGGTTGATCTGCCGCTCTTTACCGTTCAGCATGCTTTATCTCCATGAAACATCGGCAGGCGATAGAAGGTCGCGCTTGGCGAACGGCGGTAAATTAATGTCGGCTGACAGCGAGTGTCTGTAGTCTGTTTCCGATTGTTTCGATCTGCGCTGATCACACAGGAAAGCCAGGCAGCCGCCAGCGACGTTTGAAAACGCAACTCGCGACGATTGCAGAAATCGCTCAAAATGGCTGGTCCAGAGCGCTTTGTTCAGAGCTGCGAAGCGCCTTTCCTGGATTTTTGGCCACTGTCCCGCGATTGAAAGCAAAAGCCTGACTCCATTCATGTAATGAGAATGGCGTCACATTAATGGCTATTGGATATTGCGAATATCAGGTTGGGCCTGATTGTTACTAGGGGATTCCCCTATGCCGGGGAACAAAAGACAGATCCGATGGTCGCCTCGCGCGAGGTGCGTCGAGCCAGGACAGTGCGCTCAGTAAAGCATGATGTTAATGTGATATCAACTGTTTGACGTGGCATTTCCCATGGGGGTCAAGGTCTGGCGAGTCCTGCCGATAGCTCTCTCAATGAAGTTCTTTGTATCAACGCCCCAGGAGTGATTGATGGCCAGCATTCTCGACACGGTAGACCAACGCACGCAATTGGTGGGAGAGAATCGTCTGGAGATTCTCATGTTCCGCCTGGCGGGTCGCCAGCTGTTCGCAATCAACGTGTTCAAGGTGCAGGAAGTCCTGCAACTGCCCAAGCTGACGCTGATGCCCCAGCGCCATCCGTTTGTCTGCGGGGTGGTCAATCTGCGCGGCCAGACCTTGCCGGTGATCGACCTGTCCCAGGCGATCGGCATGCGCCCCCTGGTGCCCGGTCCTGACAGCACGATCATCGTTACCGAGTACAACCGCTCGGTGCAGGCGTTCCTGGTGGGTGGTGTGGACCGCATCGTCAACATGAACTGGGAAGCAATCATGCCGCCGCCGAGCAGTGCCGGGCGCCAGCATTATCTGACCGCCATCAGCAAGGTCGACGACCAGTTGGTGGAAATCATCGACGTGGAGAAGGTCCTCGCCGAAATCGTCCCGTACAACGCCAAGGTTTCCCGGGAAAAACTCGACGACCCGATCATGGAGCATGCCCGCGGACGCGAAGTGCTGCTGGTCGACGACTCCAAGGTGGCCCTGTCGCAGTTGCGCGACACCCTCGGCCAGTTGGGGGTGAAACTGCACATCGCCAGCGATGGCCTGCGGGCGCTGAACATGCTCAAGACCTGGGCCGACTCCGGCGCGGTGATGACCGAGAAGTTGCTGATGGTGTTCACCGATGCGGAGATGCCGGAGATGGACGGTTACCGCCTGACGACCGAGATCCGCAACGATCCGCGTCTGCGTGGCCTCTATGTAGTGTTGCACACCTCGTTGTCCGGCAGCTTCAACGAAGCGATGGTGAAGAAGGTCGGTTGCGACAACTTCCTCTCCAAGTTCCAGCCGGACAAGCTGGTGGACGTGGTTCGCCAGCGCCTGCTGCTGGATCAGCCGGGCGCCTGACCTGGCGTCGCGGGGGCAGGTGCAACGCCTGCCCTCGGTTGTAGCGGTCATTGCGTTGTCTTTGACTGCATCGGCGGCTCGTATATCGTGGCGTTTTCTCCCCGGAGCCGGTTCCCATGTTGCGTCTGAGCGCGCTGTATCGTTATCCACTCAAGTCGGCAAGAGGCGAAGGCCTGTCGCACGTTGTGCTCGACCAACTGGGCCTGGCGGGTGATCGACGCTGGATGGTGGTGGACGAAACCAGCGGACGTTTCCTGACCCAGCGTGCCGTGGCCGGCATGAGCCAGTTATCGGCCTTGTGGAATGACGCTGGTGGTCTGACCTTGAGCGGCCCAGGGCGTTCGCCGCTGGAGGTGGCTGTGCCTGGCGCCGACGAGTCGTTGCGTGGCGTAACCATCTGGAGCGATACCCTGCGCGTGCCTGATGCGGGTGATGAGGCCGCTGCCTGGTTGAGCGACTTCATCGGCAAGCCGGTGCGCCTGGTGCACGTGCCGCGCGAGCGGGCGCGGATCACTGAGGCCGGTTATGGCAATGATGATGACCGGGTGGCTTTCGCCGATGGTTTTCCACTGCTGCTGATCGGCCAGGCGTCGCTGGAGGATCTGTCCCGTCGCGTGGGACGTCCTCTGGAGATGCTGCGCTTTCGGCCGAACCTGGTCATTGAGGGCAGTGAGGCGTTTGCCGAGGACCAGTGGAAACGAATTCGAATTGGTGAAATCGAGTTTCGGCTGGTCAAGCCCTGTTCGCGGTGCATTCTCACGACCATCGATCCGCAGACCGGGCAACGGAGTGCCGACCGCGAGCCCTTGACCACGCTCAAGACCTATCGGGAGCAGGATGGCAATGTGCTGTTCGGGCAGAACCTGGTCAATGATGCGGTAGGGCGGTTGGAGGTTGGGATGCCGGTAACCATTCTGGAGTGACGGGCGGCTTTGGGTTTTGCGGATGTCCTGCTGGCCCATTCGCGGGCAAGCCCTGCTCCTGCAGAGTCATGTCGTACGCCGATCTTGTGCACGACACTCCCTTGTAGGAGCAAGGCTTGCCCGCGAATAGGCCTGCAAGTCCCGCTCACAATCCAGGGGTCACTGGTCGTCGAAAAAGCGCTCGTTCCAGTTCACCAGCGGCTGCGGTGCGTTGAGCTTCTGGCCGTAGATCACCGCATACGACAGGACGTTCTGCACGTACTGGCGGGTCTCGTCGAATGGAATGCTCTCCACCCAGACATCGAAACTCAGGTGGTTCGCACCCCTGAGCCATTGCCGTACCCGACCGGGGCCGGCGTTGTAGGCCGCAGTGGCCAGTACGCGGTTGCCATTGAACTGGCCATGCACCTGGCTCAGGTAGGCAGCGCCCAGTTGGACGTTCTTGTCCGGGTCCAGCACCTGCTGCGGCGAGGCCAGCGGGATGCTGAACTTGCGCGCGGTTTCCTTGGCGGTGCCCGGCATCAGCTGCATCAGGCCGGTGGCACCGGCGTTGGAGCGCGCATCATCCATGAACGCGCTTTCCTGGCGGGTAATCGCAAACGCCCAGCTCGGATGGATGCCGCGCAGCTTGGCTTCGCGCACCAGCGTGTCACGGTGAGCCATGGGGAAGCGGATATCCAGGTCATCCCAGTACTGCGCCTGGCTGATGGTGCGGATTGCCGGGAAGTACCACTTCAGGTCGTAGGCCAGCCTGGCCTGGGCGACCATTTCGTCACGGCTGAGGTGGCGGCTGGCGTGGTACCACTCGCGACGGCCATCGACCACCTGGCCACGGTCGTGCAGTTCCAGGGCACGACGTACGCCCGGCGTGTTGCGGACCTTGTTGATCAACTGCTGGCTGAGTACCAGCGGACGGTTGGTGAGCTGGTAGGCGGTCTGGGAGCGATCGGCGGCGAGGAAACCATAGAAGTCGCGCTCGCGGGCAACGGCCTTCAGCAGTACCTGCGCCTGGGGGTTCTGCGGTTGAGCCAGTTCGAGGCTACGGGCCTGCCAGTAGCGCCAGCGGTTGGTGCTGGCCAGGTCTTGGGGCAGACGGCGGGTCAGTTGATAAGCCTCTTCCCAGCGACCGAGACGCAGCAGCAGGCGCAGGCGCCATTCGGTAACGGTGTTGTCGCGCAGCTCCGGATCGTACTGGGTCATGATTTCCAGGGCGCGACCATCGTAGCGGCGGGCCAGGGTCAGGCCGATTTCGCGGGCGATGGAAACCTTCTCGTCACGGGAGAAGTGCATGCTGGTGGCATAACCGTCGAGCAGGGCCATCGCCTTGTCCGGGTCCTGGCGTGCCAGGCGCCGCAGGCCCAGGCCGACCACGTCGGACATGGCCTCGTCCGCCGGTACGAAACGCGCAGGCTGGCCTAGCATGTCGGGTTTCTGCGCCACGTCGATCATCAGTCGACCCTGCGCGCCGAGGGTACTCAGGCCCTTGACCAAGGCACTGGCCAGGCCGTAGTTGCGCGCCTCGGTGGCAAGCTTGACGCGCTGCCAGCGCTTTTGTTCGGTCAACTGGCCTTGCGCGGCCCAGCTGTCGAACAGGGCGTCACAGGCGCTGGGCTGGGTCTTGCCGGTCAGCCAGAGTTTTTCCGCAGTGGCGTAGCCTTCGGCGCGCAGGTTATGGCTGAGCTGGTACTGGCCGTTGAGGCAGTCCAGTTCGGTGAAGTTGAGTTTTGGGTCATAGTACTTGACGAAGGGTGCCCAGTCGCCGCGTTCGGCCAACCAGCGCAACCAGCGCAGCTTCATCCAGTTGGCCTGGGGCAGGTCGCCGTGCTCGGCCAGGAATTGCTCGATCTCGGCGTTGCTGGCGGTCTTCAAGCGGGCGGTCAGCTCGTCGTAGGCCAGGTAGGGTTCCAGCGGGTAACTCTGCAGGGCACTGCGGTTCTGGAAGTAGGGACCCGAATCGCCCTTGGCCAGGGCACGCTTGGCGTCATCGTAGAGTTGACGTTGCTGGGCGAGATCGACGGCCTGTGCAGCTTGAACGGCGCAGGTGGAAAGAAGCAGACACGATAAAAAGTTGAAAAGACGGCTGCGCATGAGACTTCCGGGCAAAAAAACAGACAAGCGCAGGCTACGGGGCCAGCACTGATTGTCGGGTAGCTTAGCCTTTTGCCGGCGGCGGGCGAAAGTTTTGCCGGCCCTGCGTACGCAACTTGATACCAAATGTCATCCGGCAGGCGACGACGCTCTACCGTTGGAGAAAATCGCGGCGGCCTCGCCGCTCAACATCGGGTAGAATGCGCGCCCGGTTTTTGGAGAAGCTCATGACCCTGCTCAAATTCAGCGATGTGTCCCTTGCATTCGGCGCCATGCCGTTGTTGGACAAGGTGTCCTGGCAGATCGCCCGTGGTGAGCGGGTGTGCATCATCGGTCGCAACGGCACAGGCAAGTCCAGCATGTTGAAGCTGGTCAAGGGCGATCAGAAGCCCGACGACGGCTCCGTCTGGCGTGCGCCCGCGCTCAAGATCGGCGAATTGCCGCAGGAACTGCCGGTGGCCGATGGGCGTACGGTGTTCGACGTGGTGGCCCAGGGCCTGGACGGTGTCGGCGAACTGCTCGCGCAATATCATCACCTGAGCCAGAACATCGTTACCGATGCCGACCTGGACAAGCTGATGCGCGTCCAGCATGACCTCGAGGCCCGCGATGGCTGGCGCTTGCAGACCCTGGTGGACAGCACCCTGAGCCGCCTGCAGTTGCCGGCCGACAAGACCCTGGCCGAACTCTCCGGTGGCTGGCGTCGCCGCGTGCTGCTGGCCCAGGCCCTGGTGGCCGAGCCGGACCTGCTGCTGCTCGACGAACCGACCAACCACCTGGATATCGGCGCGATCGCCTGGCTGGAAGAAGCCCTCAAGGACTTCCAGGGCGCGGTATTGTTCATCACCCACGACCGTTCTTTCCTGCAGAACCTGGCCACGCGCATCCTCGAACTGGACCGCGGCGGACTGATCGACTGGAACGGCGACTACGCCAGCTTCCTGGTGCACAAGGAAGCCGCACTGGCTGCCGAGGAAACCGCCAACGCGCTGTTCGACAAGCGCCTGGCCCAGGAAGAGGTGTGGATTCGCCAGGGCATCAAGGCCCGGCGTACCCGTAACGAAGGCCGCGTCCGTGCGCTGAAGGCCCTGCGCGTCGAGCGTAGCGAACGGCGCGAGCGTACCGGCAAGGCGAACATCCAGCTCGATACCGCCGAGAAGTCCGGCAAGCAGGTGATGGTCCTGGAGGATGTCAGCTTCGCTCATCCGGGTGGTCCGTTCCTGGTCAAGGATTTCTCGATGGTCCTGCAGCGCGGTGACCGCATCGGCCTGCTCGGTGCCAACGGTACCGGCAAGACCACCCTGCTGAAACTGATGCTTGGTGGCCTGGTACCGACCAGCGGCAAGGTCGAGGAGGGCACCCGCATCGAGGTCGCCTATTTCGACCAGTTGCGCCATCAGCTCGATCTGGAAAAGACCGTGGTCGACAACGTCGCCGAGGGTCGTGATTTCATCGAGATCGATGGTCAGAGCCGCCACGTGCTCAGCTACCTCGGCGATTTCCTGTTCAGCCCGCAGCGGGCGCGGACGCCGGTGAAGGCGCTGTCCGGTGGCGAGCGCGCGCGGTTGCTGCTGGCCAAGCTGTTCAGCAAGCCGGCAAACCTGCTGGTACTCGACGAACCGACCAACGACCTCGATGTGGAAACCCTCGAGCTGTTGGAAGAAGTCCTGTTGACCTTCCAGGGCACCGTGCTGATGGTCAGTCACGACCGGGCATTCCTCGACAACGTGGTAACCAGCACCCTGGTGTTCGAAGGCGGGGGCAAGGTTCGCGAATACGTTGGTGGTTACCAGGACTGGCTGCGCCAGGGCGGTTCGCCACGATTGCTCGGTGTGACCGAGAGCAAGTCGGGCAAGGCCGAGCTCGAGTCGGCGATTGTCAGCGCGCCACCTGTGCAAGCGGCGCCTGTGGCTGAAGCGCCCGCGGCAAAGAAAAAGCTCAGCTACAAGCTGCAGCGCGAGCTGGAAGCCTTGCCGGGCGAGATCGATGCCAAGGAGCAGCAGATCGCCGCGGTGCAGGCCGAAATGGCCGATTCGGGGTTCTATCAGCGACCGGTGGCTGAGACGACTGCGGTACTGGCCAGTTTGGAAACGCTGCAGGCCGAGCTGGATGCGATGGTCGAGCGCTGGGCCGAGCTGGACGCCTGATTGTTCCTGCGGCAATAAAAAGCCCGGCTTCATTCTGTGAAGCCGGGCTTTTTGCAGGATGGCTGGTGGTCGTAGGAGCAAGGCTTGCCCGCGAAGCTTTTGGCGGCCTTGAGGGCTCATTCGCGAGCACGCCCTGTTCCTGCGCAGGTTCCGTATCTGTCAGCTCTTGCTTTGCAGGCGCACGGCGAGGACGTCGCACGGAGCACCGTGCAGCACGTCGTTGGCCGTGGAGCCGAGCAGCAGGGCCAGGCCGTGGCGCCCGTGGCTGCCGACCACTACCAGGTCACAGCCCTGTTCCTTGGCCAGGTGATGGATTTCCTGGCGAGGCTGGCCGTAGGTCAGGTGGCAGGCGTCTTTCGACAGTTCCGGGTACTTGTTGATCAGTCGTTCCAGGCGCTCCTTGGCCTGGTCGAACTGTTGTTGCTGCAGTTGGGACAGGTCCATCGGCACATCGCCGCCAAAGGCCATGGCCATCGGTTCGACGATGTGTACCAGTGAAAGTCTGGCATTGTTGCTGACCGACAGTTCGCGGGCGCGGTGGATGACCGGGTCGCATTCTTCCGTCAGATCGACGGCAACCAGAACGTGGTTGTAGGGCATGGAGGCACCTCCTGAGGATCGCAATTGTTGTAAGTATGGCTCGTTTCAAGCTGATTGGTTCTGCACGGCTCCAATCGCTCATGAATAATCTTCGGAGAGTAGAGATATGACGGTCTGGATAGTGGTGTCAATCCTGGCGGTGGTTCTCAGTCCCCTGGCATGGCTGCGTCCGTCGCGGCGCCAGGGTGACCGGATGGCCCTGCGCATGGAGGCGCGCCGCATCGGCCTGGGCATGCAACTGGCGCCCCAGGAGTGGCCACACTGGCTGCCACAGGAACCGCCCAGCCCGTGCGCACAATACCATCGCCCGCGACGTGGCAAGGCGCCGCAATGCTGGAGCTATTGGCAGTGCGAGCCAGGGGTATGGGTCAATCAGTGGCGCGAAGTGCTCGCCGACGAGGCATTGCTGGTGCATTTCCGGACGTTGCCGGCCAATGTCTTCAAGGTCGAAGCGGATGCACAGATGATCGCGCTCTACTGGGGCGAGCGTGGCGAGGTCCAGGTGCTCCATGACATCGCTGCGGTGCTCAAGGCCCTGGCTTGAGGGTCATGGGTATTCCATCGGCCCGATCGTTGTTGCACCTTCCCTTCATAAAAAGTATCCCTATTTTCCACTAGGCTGTTTCTTGGAGTCTGGTAGGCCTGTTCCTGATTTTGTGCCTGACGTGGTGGCTTCGCTGATTATTGATTTTGTGAATGAAGCGCCATCAGGCCGGCTGCTGCAGCACCTGCGCGCCTGGAAAGTGACCGGAAAGTCGCATTTTTCGGGGTGTTTTCGGCAATTGACAATTGCCTCGAATTCCGTGAAGGTGTCCACACCCAAATCAAACGGGCGTATGAATTGAGCGTTTGTCTGACAGACGACTCTTACAGAATCCCGATTATCGCGTCGGCGGGTGTGCCTGGCGGCTTGGCGTAGCAGCGACGGTGACGTCAGCCGGGCCGGAAACCAGCGTTCGACGTGTACTGTTCAGCTTCCATATCGTGGAGATCAGTTGATGATTTACGAAGGTAAAGCCATCACGGTTAAGGCTCTTGAAAGTGGCATCGTCGAACTCAAGTTCGACCTCAAGGGTGAGTCCGTCAACAAGTTCAACCGTCTGACCCTGAACGAACTGCGTCAGGCGGTGGATACCATCAAGGCCGATGCCTCGGTCAAGGGTGTGATCGTCAGCAGTGGCAAGGACGTGTTCATCGTCGGCGCCGACATCACCGAATTTGTCGACAACTTCAAGTTGCCGGATGCCGAGCTCGTGGCGGGTAACCTCGAAGCCAACAGGATCTTCAGCGATTTCGAGGACCTGGCCGTTCCGACCGTCGCCGCGATCAACGGTATCGCCCTGGGTGGCGGCCTGGAAATGTGCCTGGCCGCGGATCTGCGGGTCATGTCCGCCAGTGCCAAGATCGGCCTGCCGGAAGTCAAGCTGGGCATCTATCCGGGCTTCGGCGGCACTGTCCGCCTGCCACGCCTGATCGGTGTGGACAACGCCATCGAGTGGATTGCCGCCGGTAAGGAAAATCGTGCCGAAGACGCCCTGAAGGTCGGCGCCGTCGATGCCGTGGTTGCTCCTGAGCAACTGCAGCAGGCCGCCTTGGACCTGGTCAAGCGCGCCATTTCCGGCGAGATCGACTACAAGGCCAAGCGCCAGCCGAAGCTGGACAAGCTCAAGCTCAACGCCATCGAGCAGATGATGGCGTTCGAAACCGCCAAGGGTTTCGTTGCCGGCCAGGCAGGTCCCAACTACCCGGCGCCGGTCGAAGCGATCAAGACCATCCAGAAGGCGGCCAACTTCGGTCGTGACAAGGCCCTGGAAATCGAAGCCGCCGGCTTCGTGAAACTGGCCAAGACCTCGGCTGCCGAAAGCCTGATCGGTCTGTTCCTGAATGACCAGGAACTGAAGAAAAAGGCCAAGGCCTACGACGAGATCGCCAAGGACGTGAAGCAGGCCGCCGTACTCGGCGCCGGCATCATGGGTGGCGGCATCGCCTATCAGTCGGCGTCCAAGGGCACGCCGATCCTGATGAAGGATATCAACGAACACGGTATCGAACAGGGCCTGGCCGAAGCCGCCAAGCTGCTGGTCGGTCGCGTCGACAAGGGCCGCATGACTGCGGCGAAGATGGCCGAAGTGCTCAATGGCATTCGCCCGACCCTGTCCTACGGTGACTTCGGCCACGTCGACCTGGTGGTCGAGGCCGTCGTCGAGAACCCGAAGGTCAAGCAGGCGGTGTTGGCTGAAGTGGAAGGCCAGGTCAAGGAAGATGCCATTCTGGCGTCGAACACCTCGACCATTTCCATCAGCCTGCTGGCCAAGGCCCTCAAGCGTCCGGAAAACTTTGTCGGCATGCACTTTTTCAACCCGGTGCACATGATGCCGCTGGTGGAAGTGATTCGTGGCGAGAAGTCCAGCGAGCAGGCGATTGCCACCACCGTGGCCTACGCCAAGAAGATGGGCAAGAACCCGATCGTGGTCAACGACTGCCCGGGCTTCCTGGTCAACCGCATTCTGTTCCCGTACTTCGGCGGTTTCGCCAAGCTGGTCAGCGCCGGTGTCGACTTCGTGCGCATCGACAAAATCATGGAGCGCTTCGGCTGGCCGATGGGCCCGGCCTACCTGATGGACGTGGTCGGTATCGACACCGGTCACCATGGTCGCGACGTGATGGCCGAAGGCTTCCCGGATCGCATGAAGGATGACCGCCGTTCGGCTGTCGACGCCTTGTACGAGGCCAAGCGCCTGGGCCAGAAGAACGGCAAGGGCTTCTACGCCTACGAGACCGACAAGCGCGGCAAGCAGAAGAAGGTCGCCGACCCATCCGTACTGGAAGTGCTCAAGCCGATCGTCTACGAGCAGCGTGAAGTGACCGACGAGGACATCATCAACTGGATGATGATCCCGCTGTGCCTGGAAACCGTGCGTTGCCTGGACGACGGTATTGTCGACACCGCCGCCGAAGCCGACATGGGCCTGGTCTACGGTATCGGTTTCCCTCCCTTCCGTGGCGGTGCGCTGCGCTACATCGATTCGATCGGTGTGGCCGAGTTCGTTGCCCTGGCTGACCAGTACGCCGATCTGGGCGCGCTGTACCACCCGACCGCGAAGCTGCGTGAAATGGCCAAGAACGGCCAGCGGTTCTTCGATTAAGCGCCCACACTAGAGCGAGAGTGAACTATATGAGCTTGAATCCTAGAGACGTCGTGATTGTCGACTTCGGTCGTACTCCGATGGGCCGCTCCAAGGGCGGCATGCACCGCAACACCCGTGCCGAGGACATGTCCGCGCACCTGATCAGCAAGCTGCTGGAGCGCAACGCCAAGGTCGACCCGAACGAAGTCGAGGACGTGATCTGGGGCTGCGTGAACCAGACCCTGGAGCAGGGCTGGAACATCGCGCGCATGGCCTCGCTGATGACCCAGATCCCGCACACTGCTGCCGGCCAGACCGTCAGCCGCCTGTGTGGTTCGTCGATGAGCGCGCTTCACACCGCAGCCCAGGCGATCATGACCGGCAATGGTGACGTTTTCGTCGTTGGCGGCGTCGAGCATATGGGCCATGTCGGCATGATGCACGGTGTCGACCCGAACCCGCACCTGTCGCTGTACGCGGCGAAAGCCTCGGGCATGATGGGCCTGACTGCCGAGATGCTCGGCAAGATGCACGGCATCACCCGTGAAGCGCAGGATGCCTTTGGCGTGCGTTCCCACCAGCTTGCCCACAAGGCGACTGTGGAAGGCAAGTTCAAGGACGAGATCATCCCGATGCAGGGTTATGACGAGGCTGGCTTCCTGAAGGTTTTCGACTACGACGAGACCATTCGCCCGGAAACCAACCTGGAAAGCCTGGCGGCACTGAAGCCGGCATTCAACCCGAAAGGTGGTACCGTGACCGCGGGTACGTCGTCGCAGATCACCGATGGTGCCTCGTGCATGATCGTGATGTCGGCGCAGCGTGCCCAGGATCTCGGTATCCAGCCGCTGGCGGTGATCCGCTCGATGGCGGTGGCCGGTGTCGATCCGGCGATCATGGGTTATGGTCCGGTACCGGCAACCCAGAAAGCCCTCAAGCGTGCCGGGTTGTCGATTGCCGACATCGACTTCTTCGAGCTCAACGAAGCCTTCGCCGCACAGGCCCTGCCAGTGTTGAAGGACCTGAAAGTGCTCGACAAGATGGACGAGAAGGTTAACCTGCACGGCGGTGCCATCGCCCTGGGCCACCCATTCGGTTGCTCTGGTGCACGGATTTCCGGCACTCTGCTGAACGTGATGAAGCAGAATGGCGGCACCTTCGGGGTTTCCACCATGTGCATCGGCCTCGGCCAGGGCATTGCTACCGTCTTCGAACGCGTCTAAGCGTTTCGGTGACGGAAACCGGGGCCTGGTGCCCCGGTTTTTGTTTTTCTGAAATTTTTTATTTTATTTTGTAAGAGGGCCGATACATGAACTTGCAACCAGGGCTCTATCAGCATTACAAGGGACCGCAGTACCGCGTTTTCAGCGTCGCACGGCATTCCGAGACCGAGGAGGAGGTGGTGTTCTACCAGGCCCTGTATGGCGAATACGGCTTCTGGGTACGCCCCTTGAGCATGTTCCTGGAGTCGGTCGAGGTTGACGGCGAACGTGTCCCACGCTTTGCTTTGGTGCAGGCCGAGCCAAGTATTTTTTCCAAGGCCTGAGGGGCGGTCGCGCAGAACCCTGCGCTTGACCTCATCTTGTTGCCACTATATATAGCGGTGCCGCGCCAGGCGCGGGCTGCGCTCTCACTTCTAGCATTCAGGAATTTTCCGATCCATGGGCAAATCGCTGGTCATTGTGGAATCCCCGGCTAAGGCCAAGACCATCAACAAGTATCTGGGAACCCAGTACGTGGTGAAGTCGAGTATCGGCCATATCCGAGACCTGCCCACCAGCGGTTCGGCCAGTGCCGCCAAGGAACCTGCCGCCAAGCGTGGCAAGGCCGCTGCCGGCGAGGCGCCGGCACTCTCGGCAAAGGAGAAGGCGCGCAAGCAGCTGGTCTCGCGCATGGGTGTCGACCCGGATCACGGCTGGAAGGCCCGCTACGAGATCCTTCCCGGCAAGGAGAAGGTGATCGAGGAGCTGCGCCGGCTCGCCAAGGATGCCGACACCATCTATCTCGCAACCGACTTGGATCGCGAGGGGGAAGCCATTGCCTGGCACCTGCGCGAAGCCATCGGTGGGGATGACAGCCGCTACAAGCGGGTGGTGTTCAACGAAATCACCAAGAAGGCGATCCAGGATGCCTTCTCAGCTCCTGGCGAGCTGGATATCGATCGGGTCAACGCCCAGCAGGCGCGCCGCTTCCTCGACCGCGTGGTCGGCTACATGGTTTCGCCGCTGTTGTGGGCGAAGATCGCCCGTGGCCTGTCCGCGGGTCGTGTGCAGTCGGTGGCGGTGAAGCTGGTGGTCGAGCGTGAGCGCGAGATTCGTGCGTTCAACCCGGAAGAATACTGGGAAGTCCACGCCGACCTCGGCACCGCCAAGGGCGCCAAGGTGCGCTTCGACGTCGCGCGGGAAAACGGCGAGGCCTTCAAACCGCTGAACGAAGCCCAGGCCATGGCGGCACTGGAAAAGCTCAAGGCCTCGACCTACACCATTGCCAAGCGTGAGGACAAGCCGACCAGCAGCAAGCCGTCGGCACCGTTCATCACCTCCACCCTGCAGCAGGCCGCGAGCAACCGCCTGGGCTTCGGTGTGAAGAAGACCATGATGATGGCCCAGCGCTTGTATGAAGCCGGCTACATCACCTACATGCGTACCGACTCCACCAACCTCTCGGCCGACGCCGTGGCGATGGCGCGGACCTACATCGAGGGCGAGTTCGGCGCGAAATACCTGCCGTCCGCACCTAACGTCTACAGCAGCAAGGAAGGCGCCCAGGAGGCGCACGAGGCGATCCGTCCTTCCGACGTCAACACCGACCCGAGCAAGCTGTCGGGCATGGAGCGTGACGCCGAGCGGCTGTACGAGCTTATCTGGCGCCAGTTCGTGGCCTGCCAGATGCTGCCGGCGCAATACCTGTCGACCACCGTCAGCGTTGCCGCTGGCGACTTCGAGTTGCGCGCCAAGGGCCGTATCCTCAAGTTCGACGGTTACACCCGCGTGCTGCCACAACTGAGCAAGCCGGGCGACGATGATGTCCTGCCGGACATGGGTCAGGGCGAAGTGCTTAAGCTGATCCAGCTCGACCCGAGCCAGCACTTCACCAAGCCGCCGGCGCGTTACTCCGAAGCCAGCCTGGTCAAGGAAATGGAAAAACGCGGTATTGGTCGCCCGTCGACCTATGCGGCGATCATTTCCACCATCCAGGACCGTGGCTATGTGGCGTTGCACAACCGCCGCTTCTACTCCGAGAAGATGGGTGACATCGTTACCGAGCGCCTGGCCGAAAGCTTCTCGAACCTGATGGACTATGGCTTCACCGCGGGCATGGAGGAGAACCTCGATGACGTGGCCCAGGGCGAGCGCGACTGGAAGAACGTGCTGGACGAGTTCTACGGCGACTTCAAGAAGAAGCTCGAAGTGGCCGAGGGCGCGGAAAACGGCATGCGTGCCAACCAGCCGGTGATGACCGACATTCCGTGCCAGACCTGTGGCCGGCCGATGCAGATCCGTACCGCCTCGACGGGCGTGTTCCTCGGTTGCTCGGGCTACAGCCTGCCGCCGAAAGAACGTTGCAAGGCCACCGTGAACCTGGTTCCGGGTGACGAGATCGCGGCGGACGACGAGGGTGAATCGGAGTCCCTGGTGCTGCGTGGCAAGCATCGCTGCCCGATCTGCAGCACGGCGATGGATGCCTATCTGCTGGATGAGAAGCGCAAGCTGCACATCTGTGGCAACAACCCGGATTGTGCCGGCTACGAGATCGAAGAAGGCAACTACCGGATCAAGGGTTATGAAGGCCCGAGCCTGGAGTGCGACAAGTGTGGCAGCGAGATGCAGCTCAAGACCGGCCGTTTTGGCAAGTTCTTCGGTTGCACCAATCCGGCCTGCAAGAACACCCGCAAGCTCCTGAAAAGCGGTGATGCGGCACCGCCGAAGATGGACCCGGTGAAGATGCCGGAGCTCAAGTGCGAGAAGGTCGACGACACCTACATTCTGCGCGATGGTGCTTCCGGCCTGTTCCTGGCGGCGAGCCAGTTCCCGAAAAACCGTGAGACCCGTGCGCCGTTGGTGCTCGAAATCGTTCCGCACAAGGACGAAATCGATCCCAAGTATCACTTCCTCTGTGCGGCACCGCAGAAGGACCCGGACGGCCGTCCGGCGGTTATCCGCTACAGCCGCAAGACCAAGGAGCAGTATGTGCAGACCGAGGTTGATGGCAAGCCGACTGGCTGGAAGGCGTTCTACGACAGCGGCAAGTGGAAGGTGGAAGACAAGCGCCAGGGTGCCTGATTCGGTTGCTCCCTTGGGCCATGGCCTTCTCAAGTCCAGGGCCTGATGCAATCCCAGGACTTGGTGCACATCCAGGGCCTGTGTAATCCAGGACTTGATGCAGATGCCTGGCCTGATGCAAATCCCTGTAGGAGCAGGGCTTGCCCGCGAATGGGCCCTCATGGGCGCCAAAAGCTTCGCGAGCAAGCTCTGCTCCTTCAAGGGGAGCGTGTGTGGTCTCTTTTTTGGAGTGCGCCTTCATGGCCAATGAACTCTATACCCGTACCAACCAGAAGATTTTCTACGCTGGCCTCGCTCTGGAAGCCCTTGGCAAGGCTGAGGAAAGCCGGGCGATGAACGCTCTGGCGCTGACCCAGGCTGAGCGTGAGGCTGCGGTTTTTCATCTGTATGGCGCCTTGCTCGGGCTGTGCCATGAGATCGCCGGTTTCTATCGCCTGCCCCAGGCCGGTGCCCCGCGTGCCGAGCTGTTGCTGACCCGTGAGGTGCTGGAGTCCATTGCCATTCCGGAAATGGCCGAATTGGTTGAGCTGGCCCACAGCCCGCAAACCTGGCTGGCGCGGTTGATCGCTGCCCACTCCGCGCTGTACCTGCCACCCCAGGCGCCCAGGAAGCCAAAGGGTGACGTGCTGCAGCCATTGATCGAGGCGGTCAGCCTGGATGAAGAGGTGGCCCCTGAATTGGGTCGTGAGGAGTTGGAGAGCTGGCGGCAGAACCTCAAGGCGCTGGCGATTCGCTTCCGTGACGGGCTCAGTGAGTGCTGAGTTCGTCGGGGCGGGTGTAGGTCCCGTCTGTCAGCTGTTCATCAGGCCGTCACGAAAGCTGTTGAGATCTTGAGCGAGTTGCCATGAATGACTGGTATAATGCCAGCCGCCTTTCGTGGAGAACAGACTGTCATGCCTACGTCCTTTCTAGAAATTGTCGAGCTGCCGGACGGCCGTATCGAGCTGCGCCGCGCCGAGGACGAAGGTTCTCTGGTGACCCTGAATTTCTCCGAGGATGCCAAGGCATTCCTGCAGGGCCAGCATGTCGAGGTGGCCAAGGCCATGTTGAGCGTTGGTGTGCAGATGGCAGGGCGTTTGGTGGAAGGCGAACTCGAAAAGGAAGAAGACGGTCCGCGGGTTCTTCACTGATCCCGATCGTGCCTGATCCAGGCGGCGTCTGTGTGAATAGTTGGTCCTGAGCGGCTTCCCTGTCCTGGAGAAGCCCTGTAGGGCAGGTGCAAGGAACCTGCCTGCGATTGCTGTCTCTCTTTGGTCCGGCTTCAACCCAAGCGAATATTCAGGCTTTGTGCATCGCCCTTGCGCGCGGCGTTGATCAATTGCTGGCGGGCGCTGCTGCCCAGGGGGTTCAGCCAGCTGACCACGGTATGGCTGCGACCCAGGCGCAGGGCTTCGCAGGCCAGTTGTTGGGCGCTTTGCGCGCTGCTGGGTTGCAGCAGCAGGATTCGCTCGCGGTTCAGTCCGGCTTCCCTCAGCCAGGCCTGGGTGACGCTGGCAGGCGGGGCAATCAGGGTCAGCCAGCGGGCGTCCTGGTCCTGGCTCAGTTCGCGCAGGATGGGGGCCAGCAGGCTCATGCAATTCCCGCCACGCAACGACAATTCGCTGAAGGCCTCGGGTTCGGTGCTCCAGGGTGTTTCGACCACCTCCTTCAGGACAGGAGCCAGTGGCTGCATCATGAAGGCTTCGAACAAGGGCAGTTGCGCATGTTGTGGAGTCTGGAATTGCATGACGCCTCCTTCAGCGGCGAATGACGCCGACGCTCAAACCTTCGATGACGAAGTCCTGTTCTTTCAGGTTGACTTCGATGGGGGCGAATTCGGGGTTTTCCGCCAGCAGCCAGACCTTGCTGCCCTCGCGCTTGAAGCGCTTGACGGTGACTTCCTCGCCAATACGGGCCACGACGATCTGGCCGTTACGGGCTTCGCGGCAGGTGTGCACCGCCAGCAGGTCGCCATCGAAAATGCCGACATCCTTCATGCTCATGCCGTGGACGCGCAGCAGATAATCGGCCCGCGGATGGAAGAAGGTGGGGTTGATATTGCAGGACTCCTCGACATGTTGCTCGGCGAGGATAGGGGCGCCGGCAGCGACACGACCGATGATCGGCAGGGTGGACTCGTCGACCTTGGCTTCGAAGCCGGGAATGCGAATGCCGCGGGAAGCTCCAGGCGTCATTTCGATCGCACCCTTGCGGGCCAGGGCCTTGAGGTGTTCTTCGGCCGCGTTCGGCGACTTGAAGCCCAGTTCCTGGGCGATCTCCGCACGGGTGGGCGGATAGCCGTTGTCATCGAGGCAGCGTTTGATAAAAGCCAGAATCTCAGCTTGGCGAGGCGTCAGTTTTAGCATTTCGATTGCTCTGTCTTTTTATACAGTGACTGGAATTATATACAGTGCAGGGCACTTGGCAATCCTCCTTTTCAAGGCGCCCGCCAGACGGTTGTCGAAAAGGGTGTCGATTTCCACCGCGAGGGCCGTGCTACAGGCAGCGGGTTCTATGATTTAATACCTGACTGCCTGGCCGGAACAGGACCGGCAGACTTGACATTCCACGGGCTGAAACGTATGTTTCAAACAAGTGTTTGTCAGGCGGAGTAGTCATGGCCCAGTCGGAAACCGTTGAACGCATTCTCGATGCTGCCGAGCAGTTGTTCGCGGAAAAAGGTTTCGCCGAGACCTCGTTGCGATTGATCACCAGCAAGGCAGGGGTCAACCTCGCGGCGGTGAACTACCATTTCGGCTCGAAAAAGGCCTTGATCCAGGCGGTATTCTCGCGATTCCTCGGGCCGTTCTGCGCCAGCCTCGATCGCGAGCTGGAGCGCCGCCAGGCAAGGCCCGAGGTCAAGCCGAGCCTGGAAGAACTGCTGGAAATCCTCGTCGAGCAGGCCCTGGTGGTCCAGCCGCGCAGCGGCAACGACCTGTCTATCTTCATGCGTCTGCTGGGCTTGGCCTTCAGCCAGAGCCAGGGACACCTGCGGCGTTATCTGGAAGACATGTACGGCAAGGTATTCCGTCGTTACATGCTGCTGGTCAACGAGGCGGCTCCGCGCATTCCTCCGATCGAACTGTTCTGGCGCGTGCACTTCATGCTCGGTGCGGCCGCGTTCAGCATGTCCGGGATCAAGGCCTTGCGGGCGATCGCCGAGACCGACTTCGGCGTCAACACCTCGATCGAAACCGTGATGCGCCTGATGGTGCCATTCCTCGCGGCGGGCATGCGTGCCGACAGTGGCGTGACCGACGAAACCATGGCCGCCGCGCAACTGCGTCCTCGCAACAAATCGGCGGCGCCTGTCGTCAAGGCGTGACGCATTCGGGTGGGCGTGCAGGTCTTGATCCGCTAAGCTTGCCGCCCATGTCCGATTCCCTTGAGTTTCATTCTTTCCCTCTTGCTGTTCGTCTGCCGGATGCGTTCCACGGCAGCGTGTTCGCGCGCCTGGTGGTTTTTCCGACGGCTCTTTTTCACAAGGATTCCCTATGAGTACTGCCCTGCAAGGCTCCCTGATGGTCGATATCGCCGGCACCTGGCTGACGGCCGAGGATCGCCAATTGTTGCGCCAGCCGCAGGTAGGCGGGCTGATCATCTTTGCGCGCAATATCGAGAGTCCGCGCCAGGTCCGTGAGCTGAGTGCGTCGATCCGCGCCATTCGTCCCGACCTGCTGCTTGCGGTCGACCAGGAAGGCGGGCGAGTACAGCGTTTACGCCAGGGCTTCGTACGCCTGCCGGCGATGCGGGCGATTGCCGACAACCCGAATGCCGAGCGCCTGGCCGAGCATTGCGGCTGGCTGATGGCGACCGAGGTGCTGGCGGTTGGGCTCGACCTGAGTTTTGCCCCGGTGCTCGACCTGGACTATCAGCGCAGTGCGGTGGTCGGCAGTCGCTCTTTCGAGGGTGATCCCGAGCGGGCGGCGCTGCTCGCCGGGGCGTTCATCCGTGGTATGAAGACGGCCGGGATGGCGGCCACCGGCAAGCATTTCCCCGGCCATGGCTGGGCCGAGGCAGATTCCCATGTGGCGATTCCGGTCGATGAGCGCAGCCTGGAGACCCTTCGTGCCCATGACCTGGTGCCGTTCGCCCGCCTGAGCCAGCAGTTGGCCGCGGTGATGCCGGCCCATGTGATTTATCCACAGGTCGATGCCCAGCCTGCCGGTTTCTCGCGGCGCTGGTTGCAGGAGATTCTGCGGGGCGAGTTGCAGTTCGACGGGGTGATCTTCAGTGATGACCTGTCCATGGCCGGGGCTCATGTGGTCGGTGATGCGGCGAGCCGGATCGAGGCGGCGTTGTCGGCCGGTTGCGACATGGGCCTGGTGTGCAATGACCGGGCGGCGGCTGAGCTGGCCCTGAGTGCAGCACAGCGGCTCAAGGTGACGCCGTCGGCGCGGATCTCTCGGATGCGCGGCCAGGGCTTTGCCCGCACTGATTATCGACAGGAGCCGCGGTGGCTGGAGGCGCTGGGAGCGCTGCGGGACGCGCAGCTTATTGACTGAGTTGCATTGTGTTCGAGGGCCTCTTCGCGGGCAAGCCCGGCTCCTACAGGATATGCGCCATATATCAGGCGGCACGTAGCCTGTAGGAGCCGGGCTTGCCCGCGAAGCGTTTAAGGCGGCTCAGCGCCCGGTTTTCTTGTCGGGCAGCGGCGCGAACAGCGCCTCGATGTCCTCATTCTGCAACTGCCAGTCCCCGGCCTGGCGTCCGTCGAGCACGCCAGCGGCCAGGTCGGACTTTTCCTGTTGCAGGTGCTGGATCTTTTCCTCGACCGTGCCGCGGGCGATCATCTTGTAGACGAACACCGGCTTTTCCTGGCCGATCCGGTACGCGCGGTCGGTCGCCTGGTTCTCCGCCGCCGGGTTCCACCACGGATCGTAGTGGATCACGGTGTCGGCCTCGGTGAGGTTCAGACCGACGCCGCCAGCCTTGAGGCTGATCAGGAAAATCTGCAGTTTCCCGCTCTGGAAGTCCTTCACCGGCGTGCGTCGATCGCGGGTCTGTCCGGTCAGCAAGCCGTAGGTGATGTGGCGCTTTTTCAGCTCCGCCTCGATCAGTGACAGCATCGAGGTGAATTGCGAAAACAGCAGGATCCGTCGACCCTCGGCGAACAGTTCCTCGAGCATTTCCATCAGGCTGTCGAGCTTGCCCGAAGCGCTGCCGCGGGTGGGCAGCGCCGCGTCGTTGACCAGGCGCAGGTCGCAGCAGACCTGGCGCAGCTTGAGCAGTGCTTCAAGGATGATGATCTGGCTGCGGGCCACGCCCTTGCGGGTGATCTCGTCGCGGACCTTCTTGTCCATGGCCAGGCGCATGGTCTCGTAGACGTCGCGCTGCGCCTCGTTGAGTTCGACCCAGTGGATGATTTCGGTCTTCGGCGGCAGTTCGGTTGCCACCTGCTCCTTGGTGCGGCGCAGCAGGAACGGTTTGATCCGGCCGTTCAGGTGCTGCAGGCGAACTTCACTGGCGTGTTTCTCGATGGGCACGCGGTAGTCGCGGTTGAAGCTCTTGGCATCCCCCAGCCAGCCCGGCAGCAGGAAGTGGAACAGTGACCATAGCTCGCCCAGGTGGTTTTCCAATGGTGTCCCGCTCAGGCACAGGCGTTGTCGTGCTTGAAGTTCGCGGGTCGCCTGGGCGGCCTTGCTGCCGGGGTTCTTGATGTATTGCGCTTCATCGAGCACCAGCACATGCAGCGGCTGGGCCTTGAGCTTGTCGATGTCCTTGGGCAGCAGGGCGTAGGTGGTGAGGATCAGGTCGTAGTCGCCCAGATGCTCGAAATGCTTCTTGCGGGCCGCGCCATACAGCGCCAGCACCTTCAGTTGCGGCGTGAAATGCGCCGCCTCGTCGAGCCAGTTGGGGATCAGGCTGGTGGGCATCACCACCATGCATGGGCGATCCAGGCGGCCGGCGTTCTTTTCGCTGAGGATGTGCGCCAGGGTCTGCAGGGTCTTGCCCAGACCCATGTCGTCGGCCAGGATGCCGCCGACCTCCAGTTGCCGTAGCGATTGCATCCAGCTCAGGCCTTCGTGCTGGTACGGGCGCAGGGTGGCATTGAGGCCTTCGGGCATGCTCGCGCTGTATTCACGGATGTCGCGCAGGCGCTCGGCCAGGCTGCGGATCTGTGCACCGCCTTCCCACAGTAGCGGCAACCCGTCGAGGGGATTGAGCCGGGTGGCATCGGCATTGCTCAGGCGTAGCGTGGTGCTGCCGGGCTCCTCCAGGTAGAACTCGCCGAGGGTGGTCAGTACCGGCTTGAGTCGTCCGTAGGGCAGCGCCACCTGGAGAGGGCCGTGGCTGCCGCTGGGGGAGGCGGGGATGTTCACCAGGATCAGTTCGTCGTCCCGGCGCCGCGCCAGTCGCTCGGGGTTGAGCAGTTCAGTGTGCGAGCGCATCAGGTTGAGCAGGATCGGCAGCAGGCTCAGGCGCTCGCCGTTGACGATGATGCCCAGCTCAAGGTCGAACCAGTCGCGCTCCGGTGCCTCATCGACGGTGGCGTACCAGTCGTCGACGGTGCTCAGGTCGAAGCCGAAGTCTTCGTCGATCTGCAACTCCCAGCCCAGCTCGCGCAGGCCTGGCAGCTCGTTGAGGGTGAAGTTCAGCCAGGCGCTGTCATTGACCATCTCGTACAGTTCGCCGGCGCTTTCCGGTAATGCCTTGCTTTGTCGGGTGGCGATCTTGAAACCAAGCAGGCGCAGTTGTTCGCGACAGGCCTTTTCCGCCTCGGCCTGGCGCTTGATACGCAGGGTCTGCTGTTCCTGGCGCAGGATCACGTCGGCATTTTTCTGGCCGCTGGCGTACTCGCCGAGGTAATTGAAGGACAGCGCCGCACGGTGCTGGATATAGCGCTGCATGCGCCCGTTGCGCGGTTCGAAGGCGCTGAACTCGACACTGGCCAGCCACAGTCTCGGCACCGGCTGGACGTCGTCTACCAGTTGCTGGGGTGGTGGCGGCGGACGCGCATCGAGTACCGCCTGGAGTTTCTCCAGCAGCTCGGCGTCTTTCTCGGCGGCCGGATAGGCCAGGGTTTCCTGGACTTTCAGCAGTACTGCGGCGGTGTGCTTGCAGTTGCTGCGGACCGGGCAGGTGCAAGTGGCATCGATGATCAGCAGGGTGCCCTTGGCCGATTCGCGAAGGTGGATGGTCTGGCGGTAGACATTGCCGCCGGAGCCCTCGCAACTGGCGGTGATGGTGCTGTCACCGGCTTCGACGATCCTCACCCGGTTCTCGATCGCGTAGCGTCGACCGCGTTCCAGGCTCTGCTCCTTGAAGCGGCTGGCCCATGACGGTGCGAGCGGCTTCGTCATGACGGGCGTCAGGGGCGAGGGCATTGCGTTTTCACTGGTCCAGGTTCTGCGACGGGGCTTCGCGTTTCGAGGCGTTCAGCGACGTCACCTTGAGCAGCAGGGCGAGGTGGCCGCTGTCGAGGAAGTTGAGCTGGCCGTTCTTGGTCTGGCTGGTCTGGTTCAGGCGCTCGCTGGCATTGACCACGCCGTTGTTGTCGAAGCCGTTGACCCAGAACTGCGCCTGCACTTCGGTGAAGCGCTTGAGGGTCAGGCTCAGGGTGCCCTCCACCGGGAACTGGCCGAACTGCTCGTTCCCGGCGGTGATCGAGACCACGCTCGGCTGGTCGCTGAGATTCTGTTGCCAGGCCTTGTGCAGCAGCACCTCGTAGTTGCCGCTGGCATTGAGCTTGGCGACCATGTCGTTGAGGCTGGGCGTGCGCTCGTCGCTGGACGTGACGGCTTTCGCGCCCTTAGCCCAGTCTTCCGGCGCCGGCTGGCTCTGGAAGGGTTGCTCGAGGTTCTGGCGCACCAGGATCATTTCGACCTGGTACGGCTCGTCGGCGAAGGCGGCCGGAGCGAGCAGGGCCAACAGCACGGCCAGCGATGGGATCAGGCGCATACGGCGTCCTTATCAGGCAGATTTCGGGGTGAGGCGCTCCAATAGCGCCTCCAGTGTATTAAAGCGTTCTTCCGCACGTTCCATCGGCACCATGAACTTGAAGATCGTGGCGCCTTCGAATTTGTAGCGGTTGGGTTGCCCCTGGATCAGCTTGATCAGCACCAGCGGGTCGACCGGCGTCTGCGCAGTGAACTCGATACGCCCGCCCTGCGGGCCGCCATCGATCTTGTTGATCCCCAGGTGCTCGGCTTGCAGCTTGAGCTGGGTCAGGCGAACCAGATTCTTGGTCGGCTCGGGCAGCAGGCCGAAGCGGTCGATCATCTCCACTTGCAGGTCCTTGAGGCCCTCTTCGTCGGTCGCCGAGGCGATGCGCTTGTAGAGGATCAGGCGCGCGTGTACATCCGGCAGGTAATCGTCGGGGATCAGCGCCGGCAGGCGCAGGTTGATTTCCGGCCCGCCACCCAGCGGCTGGTCGAGGTTCGGCTGTTCACCCTTGCGGATGGCCTTGACCGCGCGTTCGAGCATTTCCATGTACAGCGTGAAGCCGACGGCCTGGATCTGCCCGCTCTGGCCGTCGCCCAGCAGTTCGCCGGCGCCACGGATTTCCAGGTCGTTGGTGGCGAGGACAAAGCCGGCCCCCAGGTCCTGGGTATTGGCGATCGCTTCCAGGCGTTTTTCCGCATCGGCGGTGATCTGCTGGCGACCTGGTGTCAGCAGGTAGGCATAGGCCTGGTGGTGACTGCGTCCGACCCGGCCGCGCAACTGGTGCAACTGCGCCAGGCCGAATTTATCGGCCCGTTCGATGATGATGGTGTTGGCGCTTGGCACGTCGATGCCGGTCTCGATGATGGTCGAGGCGATCAGCACGTTGAAGCGCTTGTGGTAGAAGTCGCTCATCACCTGTTCGAGTTCGCGCTCGCGCATCTGTCCGTGGCCGATGCCGATCCGCGCTTCCGGTACCAGTTCGGCGAGATCGGCGGCGCACTTCTCGATGGTCTTCACGTCGTTGTGCAGGTAGTAGACCTGGCCACCACGCAGCAGCTCACGCAGCAGCGCTTCCTTGACCGTGCTCTTGTTCTGCTCCATGACGAAGGTGCGCACCGACAGCCGGCGCGCCGGCGGCGTGGCGATGATCGACAGGTCGCGCATGCCCGACACGGCCATGTTCAGCGTGCGCGGAATCGGCGTGGCGGTCAGGGTGAGGATGTCGACTTCGCTGCGCAGGGCCTTGAGCTGTTCCTTCTGGCGGACGCCGAAACGGTGTTCCTCGTCGATGATCACCAGGCCCAGGTTCTTGATCTTCACATCGTCCTGCAGCAGCTTGTGGGTGCCAATGACGATATCGATCTTGCCTTCGGCGAGGTCGGCCACGGCGGCGCTGACCTCCTTGGCGGACTTGAAGCGGCTCATCACCTCGACGGTCACCGGCCAGTCGGCAAAGCGATCGCGGAAACTGTTGTAGTGCTGCTGGGCGAGCAGGGTGGTCGGCACCAGGATCGCTACCTGGCGACCGCCGTGCACGGCGATGAAGGCGGCGCGCATGGCCACTTCGGTCTTGCCGAAACCGACGTCGCCGCAGACCAGGCGGTCCATCGGCTTGGCCGCCAGCATGTCGGCACGCACGGCCTCGATGGCGGTCTGCTGGTCCGGGGTCTCCTCGAACGGGAAGCCGGCGCTGAAGGTCGCGTAGTCGGCTTTCGGGTCGCTGAACGCATAACCCTCGCGGGCGGCGCGGCGGGCATAGATGTCGAGCAACTCTGCGGCGACGTCGCGGACCTGTTCGGCGGCCTTGCGCTTGGCTTTTTGCCAGGTTTCCGAGCCCAGGCGGTGAAGCGGGGCGAGGGCGTCGTCACTACCTGTGTAGCGGGCGATCAGGTGCAGGTTGGCCACCGGCACATAGAGCTTGGCGCCCTCGGCATATTCGAGAGTAAGAAACTCGGCGGCCTGGTTTTCGATTTCCAGGGTCGCCAGGCCCAGGTAGCGGCCGACACCGTGGTCGATGTGCACTACCGGCGCGCCTTCGCGCAGCTCGGTGAGGTTCTTGATGACGGCATCGTTGTTGGCGTCGGCACGTTTTTCCCGACGCCGACGCTGCATCACGCGTTGGCCGAACAGCGGGCTCTCGGCAATCAGCGCCAGGGCCGGGTCATCAAGGACCAGGCCGTCGTCCAGTGGAGCGATGGTGATTGCCAGGCGTTCCTTGCCGGCGGCGAATTCCGGCCAGCTGTCGACGGTCTTCGGTCGTAGCTTGAGGCGTTCGAGCAGTTCCAGCAGAACTTCCCGGCGGCCGGCGGATTCGGCGGTGAACAGCACGCGGCCGGGGAACTGGTCGAGGAACCCGGAGAGGGCCGCGAGTGGCTGGTTGGCCTTGGCCTCGATCGCCAGGTTCGGCAATTCGCGGGCGGCGAAGCGCTCGCGGCCGGCGCCGGTTTCCACATCCTGCTGGCTGGCGATGACCCGCGGCCAGCTTTTCAGGCGGGCGAAGCAGTCTTCCACCGGCAGGAACAGTTCGGCTGGCGGCAGCAGCGGGCGGGTCGGGTCGATGCGGCGCTCTTCATAGCGGTTGCGCACATCGTTCCAGAAGTTCTCCGCCGCCTGTTCGATGCCTGGCAGCGAGAACACCTGGGTGTCCTGGGGCAGGTAGTCGAACAGCGTCGAGGTTTCCTCGAAGAACAGCGGCAGGTAGTACTCGATACCGGCCGGCGTGATGCCGCTGTTGAGGTCCTGGAAGATCGAGCAGCGGCGGAAGTCGACGTCGAAGCGTTCGCGGAAACGCGCCTTGAAGCGGATCAGCGCCTCCTTCTGCAACGGGAATTCCTTGGCCGGCAGCAGCCGCACCGAGTCGACCTTGTCGATGGAGCGCTGGTTTTCCGGGTCGAAGGTGCGCAGCGTCTCGATCTCGTCATCGAACAGGTCGATGCGGTACGGCAGCTTGCTGCCCATCGGGAACAGATCGACCAGCGCGCCGCGGACGGCGAATTCACCGTGCTCGTACACCGTATCGACGCAACGGTAGCCGGCCGCTTCCAGGCGGGTGCGCATCTGCTCCACGTCGAGCTTCTGGCCGACATCCAGCACCAGGCTGCTGCCCAGCAGGAATCTGGTCGGTGCCAGGCGGTGCAGGGCGGTGGTGATCGGCACCACCAGCACGCCATGCTCCAGCTCCGGCAGCCGGTAGAGGCTGGCGATCCGCTGGGAGATGATGTCCTGGTGCGGCGAGAACAGGTCGTAGGGCAGGGTTTCCCAGTCCGGGAAATGCAGCACCGGCAAATCCGGGGCGAAGAAACTCAGCTCCTGTTCCAGCCGTTCGGCACTCTGGCTGTCGGCGGTCAGTAGCAGGGTGAAGCGCCTGGCGGCGCTGGCAGCCTCGGCAATGGCCAGGCTCAGGGCGGCACCGGGGAGGTTGCCCCAGTGTTGTTTGCCTGTCGCGGCAGGCAGTAGCGGTAGACGCAGAACGGGCACGGAAGGTTGAGCTCCAAGCGTTGCGACAAAGTCGTCAATTGTAACGGCCTCGGGTGCCGCCTGTCAGTTGCAGACTGTCTCTATTGCATGATGGGGGAAATGTAGTGGCTATGACAAAAAAAGGCGGATTTTCTGGAATATGTAGTGCGCTAATGCGCTGGTGTTTCGGAGGGTTACACACAAGTCACTCCGCTTGCCCCAAAATGGGGCGCTCTGAAAGCCGCGTATTTACTGGTCTGCGCCGAGGTGCTGATTTTTTTACCGGCATTTTGTGTGATAAAGGGTGACAGCCGTGCATTGCTCGCGGCGTCACTCGGCGGCATAATGTAGCCCCTTTTTTAAGCCCCTACATGTGGAAGGTTCCCGTGACTCAGAAGCCCGACCAGTGTCTTGGTGAGTGGATTGATCGTGAAGCACTTGCAGAAGCGATGATTCCGCTGATCGGTCAGCTCTACCGCAACAATAATGTGGTGAGCTCGATCTATGGCCGCAGCCTGATCAACCAGTCTGTCATCGCGATTCTCAAGGCTCACCGCTTTGCTCGTCATCGTCAGAGCGACGATGCCGAACTGTCCGTCCACGAGACTTTCCCGCTGCTCAAGGCAATGAGCGAGCTCAAGCTGGGTGCCGCTTCGGTGGACCTGGGCAAGCTGGCGGTGAAATTCAAGGAACAAGGCAATGGCCGTACTGCCGAGCAGTTCGTCCGTGAAGAACTGGCCGACGTGGTTGGCCAGCAGAACGCTGCCGCTCGCAAGGGTACCGACGTGGTGCTGTACGGCTTCGGTCGTATCGGTCGCCTGCTGGCCCGTATCCTGATCGAGAAGACCGGTGGCGGCGACGGCCTGCGCCTGCGCGCCATCGTCGTGCGCAAGGGTGCCACCAACGACCTGACCAAGCGCGCCAGCCTGCTGCGCCGTGACTCGGTACATGGTTCGTTCAACGGCACCATTACCATCGACGAAGAAAACAACACCATCACCGCCAACGGCAACCTGATCCAGGTTATCTACGCGAAGAACCCGACCGAGGTGGACTACACCCAGTACGGCATCAAGGACGCCCTGCTGGTGGACAACACCGGTGTATGGCGTGATGCCGAGGGCCTGGGCCAGCACCTGGCCTGCCCGGGTGTCGATCGCGTTGTCCTGACCGCTCCAGGCAAGGGCAAGCTGAAGAACATCGTGCACGGTATCAACCATGCCGAGATCACTGCCGAAGACAAGATCGTTTCGGCGGCGTCCTGCACCACCAACGCCATCGTTCCTGTGCTGAAGGCGGTCAACGACAAGTTCGGTATCGTCAACGGTCACGTTGAAACCGTTCACTCGTACACCAACGACCAGAACCTGATCGACAACTTCCACAAGGGCGATCGCCGTGGCCGTAGCGCTGCGCTGAACATGGTCATCACCGAAACCGGCGCTGCCACTGCTGCTGCCAAGGCCTTGCCTGAGCTGGCCGGCAAGCTGACCGGTAACGCGATCCGCGTGCCGACGCCTAACGTGTCGATGGCGATCCTGAACCTGAACCTGGGCACTGCCACCACTCGCGAAGAGATGAACGAGTACCTGCGCTACATGGCGCTGCACTCGGATCTGCACAAGCAGATCGACTTCGTGAACTCGCAGGAAGTGGTTTCCACCGACTTCGTCGGTTCGCGCCACGCCGGTGTAGTTGACGCTGAAGCGACCATCTGCAATGACAACCGCGTTGTCCTGTACGTCTGGTACGACAACGAATTCGGTTACAGCTGCCAGGTGGTTCGCGTGATGGAAGACATGGCCGGGGTCAACCCGCCAGCGTTCCCGCGCTAAGCGACTGCAAATGAAAACGCCCCGACTTGTCGGGGCGTTTTTGTTTGTGCCGAAGTTGGACCTGGTTCCGGGTCTGACCGTCCGTTGTGGCAAGCCCGCTCGCCACAACGGGTCCTTCCCTATGTTATGCCGCTGACTGCGCTGTGCGCAGCGCATGCTTGTTGCCACGGAACAGCACCAGGGTCGCAATCAGTCCCATTACCGCCGCACCGCTGAGCCAGATGCCTGGCGCCGCCTTGTTGTCCAGTACGTGGATCAGGTAGGTGCAGGCTGCCGGGGTGAAGCCGCCAAAGGTCGCGGTTGCCAGGCTGTAAGCCAGAGAGAAACCGGTGGTGCGCACTTCGACCGGCATGATCTCGGTCAGGGCGACCACCATCGCACCGTTATACGAGCCGTAGAGGAACGACAGCCACAGTTCGGCGATCAGCAGGCGGCTGAAGCTCGGGTCGGCGACCAGCCAGGACAGCACCGGATAGGCGGTCAGGATCGCCAGGATGGTCGCCGCCAGCAGCAGCGGCTTGCGGCCGATCTTGTCGGAAACGGCACCCATCACCGGCAGCCAGAAGAAGTTCGACAGGCCGATGCACACGGTCACCAGCAGCGCGTCGAAGTCCGACAGGTGCAACTCGGCCTTGCCGAAGGTCGGGGTATAGGCGGTGATCAGGTAGAAGGACACGGTGGTCATCACCACCATGGCCATGCCTGCCAACACCAGGCCGAAGTTCTGACCGATCGAGCGCATCACTTCCGACAGGGTCGGGCGATGTTTACGCGCCTGGAACTCGGGAGTTTCCTCCAGCGAACGACGGATGATGAAGATCGCCGGAACGATCATGCAGCCGACCAGGAACGGTACGCGCCAGCCCCATTCACCCATTTCTTCCGGGCTCAGCCAGTGGTTCAGGCCCACACCCAGCAAGCCGGCGAAGACCACCGCGGCCTGTTGACTGGCTGACTGCCAGCTGACGAAGAAGCCCTTGCGGCCCGGTGTCGAGATCTCGGCCAGGTAGACCGAGACGCCGCCCAGTTCCACGCCGGCGGAGAAACCCTGCAGCAGGCGGCCGGCCAGTACCAGCAATGGCGCGGCGACGCCGAGGGTCGAATAGCCCGGTACACAGGCAATCAGTACCGTCCCCGCGGCCATCAGGGCCAGGGTGATGATCAGGCCTTGACGGCGACCATGACGGTCGATGTAGGCACCGAGGAAGATCGCCCCCAGTGGGCGCATCAGGAAACCGGCACCGAAGGTGGCCAGCGAAAGCATCAGGGAAGCGAATGCGCTGTCGGCAGGAAAGAAGGTTTTAGCGATGGCCGTGGCGTAGAAGCCGTAGACCATGAAGTCGAACATCTCAAGGAAGTTACCACTGACAACGCGAAAGATCGCCTTGCCCTTGCCCGTATTCGAGGCCATTTTTATTCACTCACTTTGGCTGTCTTATAAGCAATCCTTCGTCTTTGCTCGTCCTTACTGACTCTTTCAGGCATACGCACGCTGGCAGAACAGTTTTGTAACGATATGTGTATTAGGGTTCTCGGGCAACAAAAAAGCAAGCTTGCTGGCTAAATGGCATAAACCTCGGACTAGAGCGCTCCGCTTCGGATTTGTCACAAGCGTGGCCTCGATTGCCGAAAGGCTGGTAATGATCTGGCGCATAATGCGCAACCCTGAATGCTGCCCATTGCGAATCCATGTCATTTCTTCAGCCTTTGCCGATTGTCTTGCGAATTCGCCGTTCATGGCTCACTGGGTTCGCGCTGGTGCTGCTGTCCGGCTGTCATGGGCAGGACGGGCTGGAGCGTTTTGGCGGCCCGACCATGGGTAGCACCTACTCGATCCAATATGTACGGCGTGCTGGCGGGCCGGCGCCCACTGTGGTCAAGGGTGAGGTCGAGGCGATCCTGGCGCAGGTCGACCGGCAAATGTCGACTTACCGCAGTGACTCGGACATTGCCCGCTTCAATGATTTGCCAGCCAACGGTTGCCGGGCCATGCCGGCTTCGATTCTCGAACTGGTGCGCACCGGTGAGGCGCTTTCCCAGGCCAGTGACGGTGCCTACGACCTGACGGTCGAGCCGCTGATGAATCTCTGGGGCTTCGGCCCGCAGGGGCGTGACGAAAAGGTGCCGGATGCCTTACAGCTGGCAGCGGTACGCCAGCGGGTCGGCCATGCCCACTTGCATATCGATGGCGACCGTCTGTGCAAGGATGCCGCGGTGGAGGTCGACTTCGACAGTATCGCCGCAGGCTACACTGTGGAGCGGGTTGCGGCGCGGCTCGCCGAGATGGGTATCGACAGTTTTCTCGTCGAAGTCACGGGTGAGCTCAAGGCGGTGGGCCACAAGCCCGATGGCAGCCCCTGGCGGGTCGCCCTGGAGGAACCACGGGATGATCGGCAGGTGGTACAGCGGATCGTCGAAATCGACGGCAATGGGGTGTCCACATCGGGAGACTATCGCAACTATTTCGAACGGGATGGCAAGCGTTATTCCCACACCTTCGATGCTCGCGTCGGTGTCCCCGTCACCCATGACCTGGCGGCGGTCACGGTCATTCATCCATCGACGTTGATGGCCGATGGCTTGTCGACGCTGTTGCTGATCCTCGGGCCGGACCGGGGCTGGGACTATGCGGAAAAACATGATGTCGCCGCATTTTTTGTGATTCGTGCCGATAAAGCTTTCGTCACACGAACGAGTCCGGCGTTTGACAGAATATTGAAGGCGAATACGCATTAACATGTAGTGCAGGCAAAGCTGGCTTACGACGCGACCAAGGGTTAATGTGCGCGGCGTTCACGCATCTATAGACTGCACACCGAGATTTGATCCTTCACGTCGCTGCCGCGATGTGATTTAGCCGCAGGTGCCAGAGGGGTGCCTCGGCCTGTTCTGAGGAGTACGCATGGCTGTCTACAACTACGACGTAGTGGTACTGGGTTCCGGCCCCGCTGGAGAAGGTGCGGCAATGAACGCCGCCAAGGCAGGGCGCAAGGTCGCGATGGTCGACAGCCGCCGTCAGGTCGGTGGCAACTGCACCCATCTGGGGACCATTCCGTCCAAGGCCCTGCGTCACTCGGTGCGGCAGATCATGCAGTTCAACACCAACCCGATGTTCCGGGCCATCGGCGAGCCGCGCTGGTTCTCCTTCCCGGACGTACTCAAGAGCGCCGAGAAGGTGATTGCCAAGCAGGTCGCCTCGCGCACCGGCTACTACGCGCGTAACCGAGTCGACCTGTTCTTCGGTACCGGCAGCTTCGCCGACGAGCAGACCGTCGAAGTGGTCTGCCCGAACGGCGTGGTCGAGAAACTGGTGGCCAAGCACATCATCATCGCCACCGGCTCGCGCCCTTATCGTCCGGCCGATATCGATTTCCACCACCCGCGTATCTACGATAGCGACACCATCCTCAGCCTGGGCCATACCCCGCGCAAGCTGATCATCTATGGTGCCGGGGTGATCGGTTGCGAATATGCGTCGATCTTCAGTGGCCTGGGCGTGCTGGTCGAACTGGTGGACAACCGCGACCAGTTGCTGAGCTTCCTCGACTCCGAGATTTCCCAGGCGTTGAGCTACCACTTCAGCAACAACAACATCACCGTGCGCCACAACGAAGAGTATGAGCGAGTCGAAGGCCTGGACAACGGGGTGATCCTGCACCTCAAGTCCGGCAAGAAGATCAAGGCTGACGCCTTGCTCTGGTGCAACGGCCGTACCGGCAATACCGACAAGCTGGGCATGGAGAACATCGGCGTCAAGGTCAACGGCCGCGGCCAGATCGAAGTCGACGAGAACTACCGTACCTGCCAGCCGAACATCTATGGTGCGGGTGACGTGATCGGCTGGCCGAGCCTGGCCAGTGCTGCACATGACCAGGGTCGCTCGGCAGCGGGCAGCATCGTCGACAACGGCAGCTGGCGCTATGTCAACGACGTACCGACCGGGATCTACACCATCCCGGAGATCAGCTCGATCGGCAAGAACGAGCATGAGCTGACCAAGGCCAAGGTGCCGTACGAAGTGGGCAAGGCGTTCTTCAAGAGCATGGCTCGCGCACAGATCGCCGGCGAGCCGCAAGGCATGCTGAAGATCCTGTTCCACCGCGAAACCCTGGAAGTGCTCGGCGTGCACTGCTTCGGCTACCAGGCTTCGGAAATTGTCCACATCGGCCAGGCGATCATGAACCAGCCGGGTGAGAACAACACCCTGAAGTACTTCGTCAACACCACCTTCAACTACCCGACCATGGCCGAAGCCTATCGGGTAGCTGCCTACGACGGCCTGAACCGGCTTTTTTGAGCGGCTCCGGCCGGTGGCCTGAGCCGGCCGGGGAGACCGATTTCAGCCTTTCCCAAGTGTGGCCGTGGCCAAACCGGGAAAGTCTGTAATCAGGCTGTCGACGCCGAAGTCGGCGAGCCTGCGCATCAGCGCGGGCTCGTTGACCGTCCACACCGAGACGTGCAGGCCCTGGCGCTGGGCTCTTGCCAGGCGTTCCGGGGTGCAGAGTGTCCAATTCAGCGCCAGAATCTCGCAGCCATAGCTCTGGGCGACCTTCATCGGGTCGAGCCAGGCGTATTCGGCTACCAGTCCGCGTGACAGGTCCGGTGTCAGCTCCAGGGCGGCCTTGAGCACTTCACGGGAGCTGGAGGTGACAGTGACCTTGTCCAGCAGGCCAAAGCGCTGGGCCATTTCGCGAATCGCCAATACCGTGGTTGCGGCGCGGGTGCGCGAGGCGCTCTTGACCTCCAGTTGCCAGTGCTCGAAATCGCATTGTTCGAACAGCTCTTCCAGGCGCGGGATCGGGCATGGATTGATCCAGCCCGGGCCGCCCTTGCGCGCGTCGTAGGTCACCAGCTCGGCGGCGGTGTGTTCGACCACCTTGCCGCGACGGTCGGTGGTGCGCTTGAGGGTCGGATCATGGATGACCATCAGTTCGCCATCCATGGACAGGTGCAAGTCCAGCTCGCAGCGGCGTACGCCGTGCTTGAGGCATTCCTGGAAACTGGTCAGGGTGTTTTCCGGCGCTTCGCCCTTGGCGCCACGATGGCCATAAATCAGAGTCACGACTGCTCCTTGAAGGAAAAATGATCCGGTAGATAATCGGTGGGGCACACGATGGAGTCCGAGGCTCAATTGGCCTCGGGGTCGCTCTGCTCGCGGGCCAGGCGTCGTTGCAGTGCCTGTTTCTGCAGGATATAGCGCGCCAGCAACTGGCGTTGGGCATCGGTCAATGTTTCGAATTCGGTGCCTATTTCAAAGGTGCCAACGCTTTGCGGTTCGCAGTGGGTGACCTTGGCCCGCAGCAACAGGCCCTGGGCCTGGGGCATCAACACCAGCTTGAGCGCCAGTTCGGTGCCTGCCGGGTAGGCGGTGTGGTGGCTGAACTCGATGCCGCCTTCGGAGAGGATCACCGATTGCGGTTCGCCGAACTCGCCGAGAATGGTCATGGCCATCACCTGGCTCAGCAGGTCGATGCGTTTGTTCTGGGACTTCAGGTAGGCGGACAGTGCGCGGTCGCGCTCGCTGACCTGGCGCAGCAGGTGCTGCGACTCGAACTCGCTCAGGTGCAGTTCACTCAGCAGGTTGAAGAGTGGCGAATCATCCTGCAACACATCCTTGCCCGCCGCGTCCGCGGCAGACAGGGGGCGGATTTCCAGTGCGATCGTGTCCTCGATACGGTAGTATTCGCGGCGATCTTCTTCATCTAATGTCGACATGGCGAACCCAAGGCAGAGGCAATGGTCTGAGTGTAAAGCTGCTGACCCTACCTCGCCACATGGACGTCCTCTTTTCCTCCAAACCAGCCCCCGACATGTTCAGACCACTCTTCGTATTTATCGGTACGCGTTACACCCGTGCAAAGCGTCGCAACCATTTTGTCTCCTTCATTTCCCTGACTTCGATCATCGGCCTCGCCCTCGGTGTGGTGGTGATGATCGTGGTGTTGTCGGTGATGAACGGTTTCGACCGTGAAATGCGCGATCGCGTGCTGGGCATGGTGCCCCACGCCACCATCGAATCGGGCGAGCCGATCAGCGACTGGCAGGCCCTGGCGGACAAGGTCCGGCAGAACCCGCAGGTCGCCGCCGTGGCACCTTTCACCCAGATGCAGGGGCTGCTGACCAACAACGGCCAGGTGCAGAAGGTGCTGCTCAACGCCATCGACCCGGCGCAGGAGCGCAAGGTGTCGATCATCGATCGTTTCATGCAGCAGGGTCAGCTCGATGCGCTGGCGCCGGGCAGCTTCGGTATCGTCATCGGCGACAAGGCTGCCACCAAGCTGGGTGTCGGCCTTGGCGACAAGCTGACTTTCGTCGCGCCGGAAGTCTCGGTGACGCCGGCGGGCATGTTCCCGCGGATGAAGCGCTTCACCGTGGTCGGCATCTTCCATGTCGGCGCCGGCGAGCTGGACGGCTACCTGGGCCTGACCAATCTCGACGACCTGGCGCGCCTGCATCGCTGGAAACCCGATCAGGTGCAGGGCCTGCGGCTGAAGTTCGACGACCTGTTCCAGGCGCCGCGCGTGGCCTGGGAGATCGCCCAGCAGTTGGGTGACAACCGCTACTACGCCCGTGACTGGACCCGGACCCACGGCAATCTGTACCAGGCGATCAAGATGGAAAAGGCCATGATCGGCCTGCTGTTGCTGCTGATCGTTGCCGTTGCCGCGTTCAACATCATCTCGACGCTGGTGATGGTGGTGAACGACAAGAAGGGCGACATCGCGATCCTGCGCACCCTGGGCGCCACCCCTGGACAGATCATGGCGATCTTCATGGTCCAGGGCAGTGTGATCGGCGTGGTCGGCACCCTGATCGGCGCCGCGGTGGGGATCTTCGCCGCGCTGAATGTCAGCGCGGCGATCTCCGCCCTTGAAGGGTTGATCGGCCACAAATTTCTCAATGCCGACGTGTATTTCATCGACTACCTGCCGTCCCAGCTGATGGCCGAGGATGTGCTGATGGTCTGCGGCGCGGCATTGGTCCTGAGTTTCCTCGCCACCCTGTATCCAGCCTGGCGTGCGGCGCGCACCCAGCCTGCGGAGGCGCTACGTTATGAGTGAGTTGGGCATGAGTGATAAAGCAGTGCTGAGTTGCCGCAACCTGGGCAAGTCCTACGAGGAGGGCCCGGAGTCGGTGGTGGTGCTGTCCGGCCTGCAGCTTGAGCTGCACGCGGGTGAGCGGGTGGCGATCGTCGGCAGTTCCGGTTCGGGCAAGAGTACCTTGCTCAACCTGCTGGGTGGACTCGATACGCCGTCCAAGGGCAGCGTCTGGCTGGCTGGCGAGGAGTTGTCGGCGCTGGGGGAAAAGGCCCGTGGGCTGCTGCGCAACCGCGCCCTGGGTTTCGTCTACCAGTTCCACCACCTGCTGCCGGAGTTCACCGCCCTGGAGAACGTCTGCATGCCATTGCTGATCGGTCGCACGGCGATTCCCGAAGCCCGTCAACGCGCCACGGCATTGCTGGAGCGGGTTGGGCTGGGGCATCGCCTGGAGCACAAGCCGGCCGAGCTGTCCGGTGGTGAGCGCCAACGCGTGGCTATCGCCCGGGCGCTGGTGAACAAGCCGGGCCTGGTGATGCTCGACGAGCCGACCGGCAACCTCGACCACCATACCGCCCAGGGCATCCAGGACCTGATGCTGGAACTCAGCACTTCGATGCAGACTGCATTCCTGGTGGTGACCCATGACATGAACCTGGCCCGCCAGATGGACCGTGTCCTGCACCTCACGGACGGCAAGCTGGTCGCTATCTGATTCACCCTGGCCGGCGCCCGTGGAAACGCGCGGCTGCCGGCTCGATTATTTTCTACGGTGGCCTGCGAATGTTCAGACCGTTATCGATTTTCATCGGCACGCGCTATACCCGCGCCAAACGCCGCAACCGTTTTGTCTCGTTCATCTCGATGACCTCGATGATTGGCCTCGCCCTCGGCGTGCTGGCAATGATCGTGGTGCTGTCGGTGATGAACGGCTTCCAGCGGGAAATGCAGTCGCGCATCCTGGGCATGGTGCCCCATGCGACCATCGTCGGGGTCAAGCCCATCGACGACTGGCAACCAGTGGCCGCCGCCGCGCTGAAGAACCCCGAGGTCACTGCGGCCGTGCCATTCACTGAAATGGACGGCATGCTGTCGTACAAGGGTTCGATGCAGCCGATCCAGATCAGCGGTATCGATCCGGCCCAGGAAGGCAAGGTGTCGATCGTTGCCCAGCATATCGTCCAGGGCAAGCTGGAAGACCTGAAACCGGGTGAGTTCGGTGTGGTGATCGGGGAGATTACCGCTCGGCGTTTCCGCCTGAACGTCGGTGACAAACTGACCCTGATCGTTCCGGAAGTCAGCACCGATCCGGGTGGCATCACCCCGCGCATGCAGCGCCTGAACGTGGTGGGCGTGTTCAAGGTCGGCGCCGAGCTGGATGGCTCGATGGCGTTGATCCACATGGCCGACGCCGCGCAGATCCAGCACTGGCAGCCGAACCAGGTGCAGAGCGTGCGCCTGGCGGTCAAGGACCTCTATGCCGCGCCACAGGTGTCCACGACCATCGCTGGCGGTCTGGGCGATGGCTACAGGGCCGATGACTGGACGCACACCCAGGGCAGCCTGTTCAGCGCGATGAAGATGGAAAAGACCATGATCGGCCTGTTGCTGCTGATGATCGTCGCGGTAGCGGCGTTCAACATCATCGCGACGCTGATCATGGTGGTGAACGACAAGGGTGCGGACATCGCCATCCTGCGCACCATCGGCGCCACGCCGCGGCAGATCATGGCGATCTTCATGGTGCAGGGGACGGTGATCGGTATCGTCGGCACCCTGATCGGTGGGGTGCTCGGGGTGATCGCAGCGCTGAACGTCAGCGAACTGGTGTGCTGGATCGAGCGGATCAGCGGGCAGCACATCTTCAGCTCCGACGTGTACTTCGTCAGCAACTTGCCCTCGCAGTTGCAGGGCGGGGACGTGGTGCTGATCTGCTCGGCCGGGTTCATCATGAGCTTCCTGGCGACGCTTTATCCGGCTTACCGGGCAGCGAAGACCGAGCCGGCGCAGGCCTTGCGCTACTCGTAATTCGGGGCCGCCTGTGGTGAGCGGGCTTGCCCGCTCACCACAGGTTGGTATGTCAGCGGGCGACAGGCAACTCGATCACGAACCGCGTCCAGCCTTCCTCCGATTCACAATGAATTCGCCCGCCATGGGCCCGGACGATCGACTGGGTAATCGCCAGTCCCAGGCCGGCATGCTCGCTGCTCCCTTCATGGCGGGCCGAATCCACCCGGTAGAAGCGATCGAACAATCGCGGCAGCACTTGCGCTGCGATTCCTTCGCCGCTGTTCTGCACGCTGACCCGCAGCCCCGCCGCCAGCGCCTCCAGGCTGACCAGTATCTCACCCCCCGCCGGGGTAAAGCGCAGCGCATTGTCCAGCAGGTTGGACAGCGCGCGACGCAGCATGCTGCGATCGCCCAGGATCCTTGCCGTGCCGCTGCGGGTCAGGTGCACCTGGTTGTCCTCCGCCAGCGGCGCAAAAAACTCCAGCAACACATCCGCCTCGTCAGCCAGCTCCAACTGCTCGAATCTGGGGTTGAGCAGGCCGTGGTCGGCCTTGGCCAGGTACAGCATGTCGTTGACCAGCTGTGCCATCCATTGCAGCTCTTCGAGGTTGCTGTGCAGCGCCTCGCGATAATCCTCGAGCGGGCGAGGGCGGGTCAGGGTGACCTGGGTATGGGTCAGCAGGTTCGACAGCGGCGTGCGCAGTTCATGGGCGATATCCGCGGAAAACGCCGAGAGCCGCTGGAACGAGTCCTCCAGGCGCCCAAGCATGGCGTTGAAGGCCTGTCCCAGTTCGGCCAGTTCCGCCGGCATCTGCCCGGTGTCCAGGCGTGGGGTCAGCGAGCTGGCGGAGACGCTGCTCGCCACCTCGCTCATGCGTCGCAGGGGGCGCAGGCCACTGCGGGCGGCCCAGGCGCCGAGCAGCGCGGTGGCCAGGGCTGACAGGCCAACGGTCAGCCAGATCAGTTGCTGCATGCGCTGCAGGAAGTGCTGGTGGTGGGTGATGTCGAGAATCAGCGTCAGCTCTGCAGAGCCAGGCTGGCCAGGGTTCAGTGGTGCATTGAGGATGCGGTAGGCAGTGGCGCCATTCTGCAGGCTGGCGAGCCCAGGCTGGTTGGGCAGTGCGATGGGCAGGACGCTGGCGCTGTCGAACCAGGGTTGGCCGTCGCTGCCGTGGATTCTCAGCGCCAGGTCGGGTCGCAGGTTGATTTCGCCCTGCAGGCGTTCGCGCAGCGGCTGGAAATCGGCCAGGTTGTCCACCCGGCCCAATGAGCTGCGCAACTCTGCCAGGCGGCCGTCCAGCAGTTGCTGGTCGAGTTCGATGAAATGCGACTCGCTGGCCCGGCTGAACAGCACGCCGGCCACCAGCGACACCGTCGCGGTGCAGGCGGCAAACAACAGCGCCAGGCGCCCCGCCAGGGACAGGCGGCGCATCACAGGGCCCGCTCTTCGAGTACGTAGCCCATGCCGCGAACGGTGTGGATCAGCTTGTGCGGGTGGTTATCGTCGATTTTCAGGCGCAGGCGACGGATGGCCACCTCGATGACATTGGTGTCGCTGTCGAAATTCATGTCCCAGACCTGGGAGGCGATCAGTGACTTGGGCAGCACTTCGCCCTGGCGGCGCAGGAGCATTTCCAGCAGGGCGAACTCCTTGGCGGTCAGGTCGATGCGCTGGCCGGCCCGTTCGACCCGACGGCGGATCAGGTCCAGGCGCAGGTCGGCGACCTGCAGGCTGGTGTCCTGGCTGTTGCCGCCGCCGCGGCGCAGCAGGCTGCGAACCCGGGCCAGCAGTTCGGAAAAGGCGAAGGGCTTGATCAGGTAGTCGTCGGCACCCAGCTCAAGGCCGTGGACCCGGTCCTCCACCGCGTCGCGGGCGGTCAGGAACAGCACCGGGATCTCCATGCCGGCGGCGCGGACCGCCTGGAGGATCTGCCAACCATCGCGGCCGGGCAGCATGACGTCGAGGATCAGCAGGTCGTAGTCGCCGGTTAGCGCCAAGTGCTGGCCGCTGGTGCCGTCTGCCACCAGCTCGCAGCTGAAGCCGGCCTCGTTGAGGCCCTGGCGCAGGTATTGGCCGGTTTTCGCTTGGTCTTCGACGATCAGCAGTTTCATGGATGGCTCATGGTAGATGGAGCGGTAGCGTTATACAGGTCGCCCGGCTGGCCGGGCCCAAGCTGACAAAGTTGTAATCTTCCCGTCAGGCTGGCGGCAGCGGCGCGGTTCTACAGTCTTGCATAGAGTGAAACCTATTCTGTTGGAGTTTGATCATGTTTGTGCGCAATAGCCTTGCCTTTGCCGGCTTGCTGCTGGGTTCCGTGGCCTGGGCCTCACCGGCCGGGCATTATGACTTCGGCCAGCCGGCACCGGCTGCGAAGGCAACCCGCACGATCGAAGTGACCATGACCGATATCGCCTTCGATGCCAAGGCGCTTGAGGTCAAGGCTGGCGAGACGGTGCGTTTCGTGCTGGTCAACAAGGGCCAGTTGCTCCATGAGTTCAACCTGGGCGAGGCGGCGATGCATGCCGAGCACCAGCAGGAAATGCTCCAGATGCAGCAAAATGGCATGTTGACGCCAACCGGCATGAAGATGCCGGCGATGGATCATTCCAAGATGGCGGGAGGCGGAATGGACCACGGCATGATGAAGCACGACGATCCCAACAGCGTGTTGGTGGAGCCGGGCAAGACCGCCGAGCTGACCTGGACCTTCAGCAAGGCTGGCACGCTCGAGTTCGCCTGCAATATCCCTGGCCACTACCAGGCGGGCATGGTCGGCCAGCTGAAAATTGACCGCTGAGGCAGGTCGCAGGCCTCTGCACGCTGAAAGCCGGACGCAAACCCGATAGAATTGTCGGGTTCATTCTTTCAGGTTTTCGTTATGCATCCCGCAGCCGAACATTCGCCGCTGGGCAAGTCCAGTGAATACATCGCCACGTACACGCCCTCCTTGCTGTTCCCGATTCCGCGTGCCGCGAAATGGGCTGAGCTGGGGCTGAGCGCCGATACCTTGCCCTACCAGGGTGTCGATTTCTGGAACTGCTTCGAACTGTCCTGGCTGCTGCCGTCCGGCAAGCCGGTGGTGGCCATTGGTGAGTTCAGCATTCCGGCCGATTCGCCGAATATCATCGAGTCGAAGTCGTTCAAGCTGTATCTCAACTCGTTGAACCAGACGCCGTTCGCCGATATCCCAAGCCTGGAGACCGTGCTGCGCGCCGATTTGTCGGCGGCTGCGGGCAAGCCGGTGGGCGTGCGCATCCGGCCTCTGAACGAGGTGCAGGCCGAAGGTGTGGTGGCCTTGCCTGGCGTGTGCATCGATGATCTGGATATCAGCGTCAGCGACTATGCCCATCCGCGGCCTGAGCTGTTGCGTTGTGATTCGTCGCGAGTGGTTGAGGAGAGCGTGCATAGCCATTTGCTCAAGTCCAACTGCCCGGTGACCAGCCAGCCGGATTGGGGCAGCGTGGTGGTCGAGTACCGTGGCGCGGCGCTGGATCATGCCAGCCTGCTGGCGTACCTGGTGAGCTTCCGTCAGCACTCGGACTTCCATGAGCAGTGCGTGGAGCGGATCTTCCTCGATCTGCAGCGGTTGCTGAAACCGGAGAAACTGACGGTGTATGCGCGCTATGTCCGCCGTGGTGGCCTGGATATCAACCCTTACCGCAGCACCGAAGCGGTGGAGTTCCAGAACCAGCGGCTGGTTCGTCAGTAGGAAGGCTATTTGGCTTGGGCGCTTGCTGGTTTTGGGCTTCCGGGCTTTTGTGGGGAGAGGGCTTTTGTGGCGAGCGGGCTTGCCCGCGCTCGGCTGCAGGGCAGCCGTAGAGCCATAATCCCCAATATTACTGACAGTCCGCGTCCATCGGTTTTTGGGGGTGCTTCGCACCCCAGCGCGGGCAAGCCCGCTCGCCACACCGTGCCGGGTGGGGCCTGATGACCGGCAAGCTACAATACCGGATAAGTCGCAGTCCGGTAGACGCTGCGCCACCAAGCTCCCGACAGCAGAAACGAAAAAGCCCCGACTAGTCGGGGCTTTTTCTATTGCGGTGTCGCTTAGGCTTGAACGACCGGGATCTTCGCGTTAGCCGCAGCGTCGCGGAACTCGGCGATCTGGTCGAAGCTCAGGTAGCGATAGATGTCGGCAGCCATGCTGTCGATGTTCTTCGCGTACTCCATGTATTCCTCGACAGTCGGCAGCTTGCCGAGAATCGAAGAGACTGCCGCCAGCTCGGCCGAAGCCAGGTAGACGTTGGTGGAGTCACCCAGGCGGTTCGGGAAGTTGCGGGTCGAAGTGGACACCACGGTCGAACCGGTCTGTACGCGTGCCTGGTTACCCATGCACAGCGAGCAACCTGGCATTTCCATGCGCGCACCGGCCTTGCCGTAGATGCCGTAGTAGCCTTCTTCGGTCAGTTGGTGTGCGTCCATCTTGGTTGGCGGAGCCAGCCACAGACGGGTCGGGATGCCGCCCTTGACCTTGTCCAGCAGCTTGCCGGCAGCGCGGAAGTGACCGATGTTGGTCATGCACGAACCGATGAACACTTCGTCGATCTTGTCACCGGCAACGGTGGACAGCAGACGGGCGTCGTCCGGGTCGTTCGGCGCGCAGAGCACAGGCTCCTTGACGTCGGCCAGGTCGATCTCGATGACTGCGGCGTACTCGGCGTCCTTGTCTGCTTCCAGCAGGTCCGGCTTGGCCAGCCAGGCTTCCATCGCCTGGGCACGACGCTCCATGGTACGGGCATCGCCGTAGCCTTCGCCGATCATCCAGCGCAGCAGGGTGATGTTCGACTTCAGGTATTCGGCGATCGCTTCTTCCGGCAGCTTGATGGTGCAACCGGCAGCGGAACGCTCGGCCGAGGCGTCGGACAGCTCGAAGGCTTGCTCGACGGTCAGTTCGTTCAGGCCTTCGATCTCCAGGATGCGGCCGGAGAAGATGTTCTTTTTGCCTTTCTTCTCTACGGTCAGCAGGCCCTGCTGGATCGCGTAGTAAGGGATGGCGTGAACCAGGTCGCGCAGGGTGATGCCAGGCTGCAGCTTGCCCTTGAAGCGAACCAGTACCGACTCGGGCATGTCCAGCGGCATGACACCGGTGGCCGCAGCGAAGGCGACCAGGCCGGAACCGGCCGGGAAGGAGATACCGATCGGGAAACGGGTGTGGGAGTCGCCACCGGTGCCGACGGTGTCCGGCAGCAGCATGCGGTTCAGCCAGCTGTGGATGATGCCGTCGCCTGGACGCAGGGACACGCCGCCACGGGTCATGATGAAGTCGGGCAGGGTGTGGTGGGTCTTGACGTCGATCGGCTTCGGATAAGCCGCGGTGTGGCAGAAGGACTGCATCACCAGGTCGGCGGAGAAGCCCAGGCACGCCAGGTCCTTCAGTTCGTCACGGGTCATCGGACCGGTGGTGTCCTGGGAGCCGACGGTGGTCATCTTCGGTTCGCAGTAGGTGCCAGGACGGATGCCCTCGACGCCGCATGCCTTGCCGACCATCTTCTGCGCCAGGGTGAAACCCTTGGTGCTGGCAGCCGGAGCGTCAGGTGTCTTGAACAGGTCTGATGGTGCCAGGCCCAGCTCGGTACGAGCCTTGCCGGTCAGGCCGCGGCCGACGATCAGCGGGATACGGCCGCCGGCGCGGACTTCGTCCAGCAGCACTTCGGTTTTCAGTTCGAAGTTGGTGACCAGCTCGTCGCTGCCGTGGCGGCGTACTTCGCCCTTGAACGGATAGACGTCGATGACGTCACCCATCGCCAGGTTGGTGCAGTCGAATTCGATCGGCAGGGCGCCGGCGTCTTCCATGGTGTTGTAGAAGATCGGGGCGATCTTGGTGCCGAAGCAGAAACCACCGGCGCGCTTGTTTGGAACGTACGGGATGTCGTCGCCGAAGAACCACAGCACCGAGTTGGTGGCGGATTTACGCGAGGAACCGGTACCGACCACGTCACCGACGTAGGCAACCGGGAAGCCCTTGGCCTTGACCGCTTCGATCTGTGTCAGTGGGCCGACCGAACCTGGCTGGGAAGGCTCGATACCGTCACGGGCCATTTTCAGCATGGCCAGGGCGTGCAGCGGGATGTCAGGGCGCGACCAGGCGTCCGGGGCAGGGGACAGGTCGTCGGTGTTGGTTTCGCCAGGGACCTTGAACACGGTCAGGGTGTACTTTTCGGCGATGGCTGGACGGGCGGTGAACCACTCGCCGGCGGCCCAGGACTCCAGGACGGCCTTGGCGTGGGTATTGCCAGCCTTGGCTTTCTCGGCCACGTCGTGGAAAGCGTCGAACATCAGCAGGGTGTACTTGAGTTGCTCGGCGGCAACCGGCGCCAGTTCGGCGTCATCGAGCAGGGCTACCAGGGTCTCGATGTTGTAGCCGCCCTGCATGGTGCCGAGCAGTTCGGTGGCGCGCTTGCGGTCGATCAGCGGGGACTGGGCTTCGCCCTTGGCCACGGCAGAGAGGAAACCGGCCTTGACGTAGGCGGCTTCGTCCACCCCTGGCGGAACACGGTTGGTGATCAAGTCAACGAGGAAAGCTTCTTCGCCAGCCGGGGGATTCTTCAGCAGCTCGACCAGGCCTGCGGTTTGTTCGGCGTTAAGCGGCTGGGGCACGATACCCAGGGCTGCGCGCTCTTCGATATGTTTGCGGTAGGCTTCAAGCACAGTTATTACCCTCATCAGTGGTCCCAAATGGGTGTCCGGGACGCTCATCCAGAAATGCACGGTACTCATGCGCTGCGGGGCTTTTTGGGCCGCTTAGCCAGAGTTTCCGCGATTTCCAACAGAAGCTGTTTTCAAAGTTTTACGCCTTCGGAACGGAGCAGATGAGGGTCGGCGCGAGAACTTCCGGGCGGAAATTCCCGAGCCAACGTCGTTCTTCAGGGTGAGGGTGGGGAACCACCCGGTGGATGAAGCGTCCTGGGACTGGCTTCACCCTAAACTGTGCTCGTGACGCTTTGAAAACAGCTTCCAACGGACATTGGCGCCTAAAAAGGCAGAACAATTCTACGGCATATTCTGAAGAAAGGTAAGGTAAGCCCTACAGGTTCGGGGGTGACCCTTCTTAGACAAAGGGCTAACATGCGGGCCTGTTTTGCTTCTGCGCGTTTCTCCTGCCCATGCCCAATCAGACTATCAAGACCCCCTGCGTCGGCCTCTGCTCCACTGTTTACGGTGATCTGGTGTGTCGTGGCTGCAAGCGCTTCCACCATGAAGTGATCCACTGGAACGGCTACGACGAGGAACAGAAGCGTGCGGTGTGGTTGCGCCTGGAGCAGCTGCTGGTGCAGGTCATGGTGGCCAAGCTGGAGGTGTTCGACCCGGTGAAACTGCACCAGCAACTGGAGAGCCGCAAGATCCGCTTCGTGCCCCATCAGTCGGAATATTGCTGGGCTTATCAATTGATTGCGCGTGGCGCGCGGGTGATCAACCAGTTGGATGCCTATGGCATGGTGCTGCTGCCGGAGTTTCGCGACTGGGCGCTACCGGAGCTGCGCGATGCCATTGATCGGGAATTTTTCCTCTTGTCCGAAGCACACTACGAGCGCTACATCGCCCCGGGCTTTCTCAAGGAAGCGTTGGGTAGCTGAGATGGTTGTCACCTGTGCCGGCCTCTTCGCGCCGAACCGCTGCGAAGAGGCCCTCAAATGCCCTGCGAGCCTCAGCCCCTGGCCAGTTCCTCCAGGTGGTCGGTGATCTCCTGGGTCTTGAGTACCAGCACATCGCTTTCCAGTGAATCCAGCACCACCTCGGCGGTATTGCCGATCAATGCTCCGGAAATCCCGGTACGCGCTACCGTGCCGATCACCGTGACGACTGCGTCCAGTTTGTGCGCCATGTGCGGGATCAGCACATCCGCCGGTCCTTCGGCGATATGCAGGTGTTCGTCATCGACATCGAACTCTGCCTGGAACGCCCGGCACTGCTCGCGATAACGCGCCTCGATGGTTTCCCGCAGTTGGTACACCGGATCAGCAGCCGAGAGCATCGGCGAGGGGTGGGCGCTGATCACGTGCAGTCGGCCCTTGGCCAGGCTGGCAATGTCATAGCCATGGTCGACAATACTTGCATGCAGGTGTCGGTGGCCCTCGTCCGAGTTGCCGACGTCCACGGCGGCGAGAATCACCCCGCCGGCCCAAGGTGTTTCGGTCTTGACCATCAGCACCGCGCAGGGGCAGAAGCGCAGCAGTTTCCAGTCCGATGGCGTCAGCAGGGCCTTTTTCAGTGGGCTGTCTGGACGGTGTTGCTTGATTACCAGGCCGCAGCCCTCGGCCTGTTGCACGCCGATGATCGTGTCGTGCAGGGTCTTGTCCCACGCCTGTTCCGCCGTGGCACTGTAGCCGTCGTCGTGCAGCTGGCTCTTGAGCAGTGAGAGCAGGGCGCTATGGTCGTGCCGGGGGTCGCACATCAGCAGGTGCAAGTGTGCATCCGTGACCTTGGCAATCAATTTGGCCCGATTGAGCGCCAGGCTGTGGGCGTGATCGGGGTCGAGTATCACCAGAATGCTGCGGATGGTTTGCATGGTCAGCTTGCTCCCAGAGGTCCGAAGTCGGCATGACCTAACTATAGTTGCCCTGCGTTCGCCCTGAACTTGATGCATATCAAGGCAGATGGCTGGTGGTCCGCCGCTGGACCCGTATAATCGGCGCCCTTGAGTTGCCCGACCCCTTTGTGAGCCCCATGTTGCCGATTCTTTCGTTGTTCGACCCCATTCGCTGCGCATTGCCGGGAGCGTCCCTGTGAACCTGCCGGAAATTCACGAGTTTCTCGGCTGCCGCACGCCGGATGCCTGGGTGCAGGCAGCGCTGGCCGACCAGGAAACCCTGTTGATCGACCACAAGAACTGCGAGTTCAAGGCCGCGAGCACGGCCCTGAGCCTGATCGCCAAGTATCACTCCCATGTCGACCTGATCAACATGATGTCGCGCCTGGCGCGGGAGGAGTTGGTGCATCACGAGCAGGTGATGCGCCTGATGAAGCGCCGTCGCATCGATTTGCGTCAACTTTCCGCCGGCCGTTACGCGTCGGGCTTGCGCAAGGTGGTGCGTAACCATGAGCCGGTAAAGTTGGTGGATACGCTGGTGGTCGGGGCGTTCATCGAGGCTCGCAGTTGCGAGCGCTTCGAAGCCCTGGTGCCGCATCTGGACGAAGAACTGGGCAAGTTCTACTTCGGCCTGCTCAAGAGCGAGGCGCGGCACTTTCAGGGTTATCTGAAATTGGCCTACCAATATGGCGACGCCGCGGACATCGCCAAGGTCATCGACAGGGTTCGGGCGGCCGAACAGGAGCTGATCGAATCACCGGACGTCGAGTTCCGGTTCCACAGCGGCGTCCCGGCCGCTTAACCGCGCATCAGTTTTTCCAGCGCAGCATCGGCCAGGAACGACGAGCGGCTCTTGATCCGGTGGTCGCGTACGTAGCGGTCGATGCGCTGGATCACGAAACCGGGAAGGGTGACATTGACCTTCTCGGTCTTGCCCAGGTAGGGCGAGATATCGATTTCCAGCATGCCCCAGCCCATTTCGGCGAAGTCGGGGTTCTGCCTGTGGGCAAGCACTGGCGATGGCATCGGCACCAGTTCGCCGCCAGCGGCAATTTCCTCGAGCCGGATATGGGCGATCTCGATAGCCGCGTCATGGGCTTGCTCGAAGGTATCGCCGGCGGTCACGGCACCCGGGATGTCCGGAATCTGGATGCTGATGGCGGTGTGTTCATCACCCCATTCAATAGCAATGGGATATTGCATGATCTCCTCCTGGGGGAGCCGGTTCAAGCCGAGCCCGCCCGTGTCCTTGTGGTCACACATGATTCCCTGATCGATCCTGTCCAGGAAGCCTAGCCTCTCTCCCATCAGATAGCGCTGTTAAAGGTGTGTCTAGAGTTATCTATCGAAAAGTGCTGCCCCTCGTCTCCCGACAGTTGAGATGAAGGGCGGGATGGTCGTTCAGCTCGCTTTCATCTAAGCCGGTTGCTGTCTATTTCCATACGCTACTGGCTCATACCTTCCATCGGCTCTTTGAAAAGCTTGCTAACAATTTCTTTGACATTAACTGCCTAGGCAGTAATATCCATACCATTCTCTGCCTAGGCAGCTTTCTGGTGACCCTATGAAGCATTTCCTTCCGGAAGACTTTCACAACTGCCATCTCGGCCTACTGCTGGGGCGTGCGGCGTTGCTCAAGGACCGGATCATCGATACCCACATGGTGCCTTATGGCATTACCGCGGCGCAGTTCAAGGTGCTGATCATCATGGCCCAGTTTGGCGTCGACTCGCCGGCCGAGCTGTGCCGCCACCTGTCGCTCGATAGCGGTTCGATGACGCGGATGCTCGACCGCCTGGAACAGAAGGATCTGCTGGTGCGCCAGCGCTCGGAGGGTGATCGGCGCCAGGTGCGCCTGGTGCTGACCGGGCAGGGCCAGGCCCTTGCCGATCGCCTGCCGGAAATTGGTGCCGACGCCATGAACGAATTGGCTGGCGCGATCACCCGTGACGAGCTGCAAACCCTGGAAGACATTCTCAAGAAGATTTTGCTGGCAGCCGGGGACTCGATCACCCTGCTGCGGGTAGGTGAAAAAAATGAACGGTAAAACCTTGCGCAGCGGTTTCAGTCTGGTGTTCCTGGCGATGGCCCTGGTGGGCTGTGCCAGCTACCAGGGGCTGACGACCTCTGGAGTGAGCCTCGATGCGAAGGACCTCAAAACCGAGCAGTCGCTCAAGGGGATCGATCTGTCGACGGCGGCCTGGCCGTCGAGCGACTGGTGGAAAAGCCTCGGTGACTTGCAGCTCGATGGGCTGATCCAGGAAGCCTTGCGTGACAGTCCCGACATGCAGGTCGCCAGTGCGCGGACCCACCAGGCTACCGCCGCGGCCTATGCCGCCGACGCCGCGCGCATGCCGACTCTCGACGCCAGCGGCGGCGTGACTCGCTCCCGCCTGCCCAGGGACCAGGACCCGAAGGGGCAGGGTGGGGCCTACGACACGGTGCGCAAGCTGGGCCTGGACTTCAACTACACCTTCGACCTCTGGGGTGGCCAGCGTGATGCCTGGGAGGCCGCTCTCGGCCAGGCGCGGGCCGCCGAAGTCGACCAGCAGGCGGCACGCCTGACCCTGGCCGGCGATGTGGCGCGGGCCTATAGCAACCTGGGCGAGGCCTATATCGTCCATGACCTGGCCAACGATGATCTCAAGCGCACCCGGCAGATGCTCGAATTGGGCCAGCGCCGCCTGGGCGCAGGGATCGACAGCCATTACCAGTACCAGCAGACCGAAAGCCTGGCCGCCAGCTCCGAAGAGCAGGTGATCGATGCGCGCAAGAAACTGCAGAGCGCCAAGGTCGCGCTGGCGGTACTCCTGGGCAAGGGGCCGGACCGGGGGAATGAACTGGCCCGGCCGAAAATCCTCCAGCCCGCAGTCGTCGCGCTGCCATCGAGCCTGCCGGCCGAGCTGCTGGGCCGGCGTCCCGACCTGGTGGCTGCACGCTGGCGGGTCGAGGCCGCGAGCAAGGATATCGCCGCCGGCAAGACGCGTTTCTACCCGAACCTCAACCTGAGTGCCGCTGCCGGGACCGAGTCCCTGTTGGGCGACGCGCTGTTCGGTTCGGCCAGCCGTTTCTTCAGTGTCGGGCCGACCGTTTCGCTGCCGATTTTCGACGGCGGCCGCCTGCGTGCCGGGCTCGATGCCAAGGACGCCGATTACGACTTGGCGGTGGCGCAGTACAACAAGAGCCTGGTCAAGGCACTGGGGGATGTCAGTGACACGATCCAGCAATTGCGCGAGATCGGCCGGCAGATCGCCGTGCAGCAGCACGCCGCAGATATCGCCCAGCAGTCCTACGACACGGTGGTCCAGCGCTATGGCGCGGGTATCGGCAACTACCTGGACGTGCTGACCATCGAGCAGACCCTGTTGCAGGCCCAGCGCCAATTGGCGGAACTGAATGCCCAGCAGATCGATCTTTCCATTCAGTTGATGCAGGCCCTTGGCGGTGGATTCCACGCCGAGAACGTCGCCTTGGGCAGCCAAGGCCCGGCCGCACAGACTCACTAATTCAAGGTAATTGTCATGGCTACCCCTGCCCAAGAAAATTCGGTTGAAAACAATCCTGGTGCTGCCAATTCCGGCAAACGCAAGGTCATGCTGCTCGTGCTCGCCCTGGTGGTCGTGGTCGGTGGCCTGGCAGTCTGGGGTTGGCACGAACTCTACGGTCGCTGGAGCGAGAGCACCGACGACGCCTACGTCAACGGCAACGTCGTGGAAATCACGCCTCTGGTGACCGGTACGGTGGTTAGCATCGGCGCCGATGACGGTGACCTGGTGCATGAGGGCCAGGTGCTGGTGAACTTCGACCCGAGCGATGCCGAAATCGGCCTGCAGAGCGCCGAGGCCAACCTGGCCAAGACCGTGCGTCAGGTCCGTGGCCTGTACAGCAACGTCGATGGCATGAAGGCCCAGGTTGCGGCGCAGAAAGCGGCGGTGCAGAAAGCCCAGGAAAACTTCACCCGCCGCAAGAATCTTGCGGCCAGCGGCGCCATCTCCCAGGAGGAGCTGTCCCACGCCCGTGACGACCTGACCTCGGCCCAGAGCGCCCTGAGCAACGCTCAGCAGCAGCTCAACAGTAGTAATGCGCTGGTCGACGACACGGTGGTCTCCAACCATCCGGATGTGAAAGCCGCTGCTGCCCAGTTGCGCCAGGCTTACCTGGCTCATGCTCGCAGCACCCTGGTCGCCCCTGTGACCGGTTATGTGGCCAAGCGCACCGTGCAGCTGGGCCAGCGTGTGCAGCCGGGTGCTGCGCTGATGGCGGTGATCCCGCTCGACCAGCTGTGGATCGACGCCAACTTCAAGGAAACCCAGTTGCGCCAGATGCGTATCGGCCAGGCGGTGGACATCGAGTCTGACCTGTACGGCAGCGACGTGAAGTACAGCGGCACCATCGACAGCCTCGGTGCCGGTACCGGCAGCGCCTTTGCCCTGCTGCCAGCGCAGAACGCCACCGGCAACTGGATCAAGATCGTCCAGCGGGTGCCGGTGCGCGTGCACATCAATGCCGAGGACCTGGTCAAGCATCCGCTGCGGGTCGGGCTGTCGACCCAGGTCGAGGTCGACCTGCATGACCAGAGCGGCCCGGTACTGGCCCAGCAGCCGCCACAGAAAGCCTCGTTCACCACCAGCGTCTACCAGCAGCAACTGGCCGATGCCGATGCGGTGATCACTCGCCTGATTCACGAAAACAGTGCAACGCCGACCAAGACGGCGCAGCGCTGAGTCGCCAATCCCCCGCTGCGACCCTGGTCGTCGCAGCGCCTGCCTAGTTCCAAAGGATTCGCGATGAGTTCGAACGCGTCATTTACCCCGCCGAGCCTGTTGCTCAGCACCATCGGCCTGTCGCTGGCGACCTTCATGCAGGTGCTCGACACCACCATCGCCAACGTTGCACTGCCGACCATCTCCGGCAACCTCGGGGTGAGTTCGGAACAGGGTACCTGGGTCATTACCTCCTTCGCCGTGAGCAATGCCATTGCCTTGCCGTTGACCGGCTGGTTGAGCCGGCGCTTCGGTGAGGTAAAACTGTTCATCTGGGCCACGCTGCTGTTCGTGCTGGCCTCGTTTCTCTGCGGTATTTCCACCTCGATGCCTGAGCTGGTGGGCTTCCGGGTGCTCCAGGGCCTGGTGGCCGGGCCGCTGTATCCGATGACCCAGACGCTACTGATCGCCGTGTATCCGCCGGCGCGACGAGGCATGGCCCTGGCGTTGCTGGCGATGGTCACGGTGGTCGCGCCGATTGCCGGGCCGATCCTCGGGGGCTGGATCACCGACAGCTACAGCTGGCCGTGGATCTTCTTCATCAACGTGCCGATCGGCATTTTCGCCGCTGCCGTGGTGCGCCAGCAGCTCAAGGCCCGGCCAGTGGTGATCAGTCGGCAGCCGATGGACTATATCGGCCTGCTGACCCTGATCATCGGGGTGGGTGCGTTGCAGGTGATCCTCGACAAGGGCAACGACCTGGACTGGTTCGAATCGAATTTCATCATCATCGGTGCAGTGATTTCGGCAATCGCCCTGGCGGTGTTCGTCATCTGGGAAATGACCGATGAGCATCCGGTGGTGAACCTGCGATTGTTTGCCTATCGCAACTTCCGCATCGGTACCATCGTGCTGGTGCTCGGTTATGCCGGGTTCTTCGGGATCAACCTGATCCTGCCGCAGTGGCTGCAGACCCAGATGGGCTATACCGCGACCTGGGCGGGCCTGGCGGTGGCGCCGATCGGTATCCTGCCGGTGCTGATGTCGCCCTTCGTCGGCAAGTACGCCAACCGGGTCGACCTGCGCCTGCTGGCGGGCCTGGCGTTCCTGGCGATCGGCCTGAGCTGCTTCATGCGCGCCGGGTTCACCAATGAGGTGGACTTCGAGCATGTGGCGCTGGTGCAACTGTTCATGGGGATCGGTGTGGCGCTGTTCTTCATGCCTACCCTGAGCATCCTGATGTCGGACCTGCCGCCGCAGCAGATCGCCGACGGCGCGGGCCTGGCGACCTTCCTGCGTACGCTGGGCGGTAGTTTCGCTGCCTCGTTGACCACCTGGATCTGGATTCGCCGGGCGGACCAGCATCACGCCTACCTGAGCGAGAGCATCACCCCGTTCGATCCGGCGACGCGCGAGGCGCTGAACAATCTCGGTGGGGCGGGGAGCCAGGCCTACAGCCAGCTGGACCAGATCCTCAGCAGTCAGGCGTACATGCTGTCGACCGTGGACTATTTCACGCTGCTGGGCTGGGGGTTCATGGGGTTGATGCTGTTGGTGTGGCTGGCCAAGCCGCCGTTTGCGGCGAAAGCCGGGCCGGCGTCAGCGGGGCATTGATCCGAGTCAAGCCCATTCGCGGGCAAGCCCGGCTCCTACAGAGCTGCGTCGTTCTTACACACGGTAGAACCCTGTAGGAGCCGGGCTTGCCCGCGAAGCTTTTAATGGAGCAGGGGCAGCGCCGGCGGAGGCGGAAACTCGAATTCGCCCAGCTGGAATCCCTGTTCATCCACCTGCAACGCCCAACCCTGGCGATCCCAGTCGCCCAGCACGATACGCTTCGCCGCCTGGCTGCCCAGTTGCAGCTTGTGGATCGCCGGCCTGTGGGTATGGCCGTGGATCAGGGTGCGCACGCCGTATTGCTGCATGATCCGCGGGATTTCTTCCGGGGTCACGTCAACGATGTCGTTGGCCTTCATCCGGGTTTGCGCCCGACTTTCGCTGCGCAGCTTGCGCGCCAGTTTGTGCCGGGTACTCAACGGCAGGTGCCGCAGGACGAACAAGGTGATGGGGTTGCGCAGATAGCGACGCAGGCGCATGTAGGCCTCGTCGCGAGTGCACAGGCTGTCGCCGTGCATCAACAGCACCGGTTCGCCATTCATCTGCACCACGCTCGGGTCTTTCAACAGCGTGGCTCCGGCGGCCTTGCAGAAGGCCTTGCCGAGCAGGAAGTCGCGGTTGCCGTGCATCAGGAAAATCGGGGTGCCACCATCACTGACCTCACGCAGCGCCGTGCAGATCGAGCGCTGGAACGGGGTCATGGCGTCGTCGCCAATCCAGGCCTCGAAGAAGTCGCCCAGGATGTACAACGCTTGTGCCGAACGGGCTCGCCCGGCGAGGAAATCCAGAAACGCCCGGGTGATATCCGGGCGCTCCTCTTCCAGATGCAAGTCTGAAATCAGCAGTATCACTCAATGATCTCGGCTTTCTCGATGATCACGTCTTCTGCCGGTACGTCCTGGTGGCCTGCCTTCATGGTGGTGGCAACGCCCTTGATGCTGTCGACCACTTCGGTGCCGGCGATGACTTTGCCGAATACCGCGTAGCCCCAGCCCTGTACGGTCTTGGCGCTGTGGTTGAGGAAGCTGTTGTCGGTGACGTTGATGAAGAACTGCGCCGAAGCCGAATGCGGCTCCATGGTACGGGCCATGGCGATGCTGTACTTCTCGTTCGGCAGGCCGTTATCCGCTTCGTTCTGGATGCTTGGGCGCTTGTCTTTCTTTTCCTTCATGCCTGGCTCGAAACCGCCGCCCTGGATCATGAAGTTGCCGATGACGCGGTGGAACACGGTGTTGCTGTAGTGGCCGGCCTTGACGTATTCAGTGAAGTTGGCAACGGTCAGCGGGGCTTTCTCGGCGTTCAGCTCGAGAACGATTTCGCCGTGGTTGGTAGTCAGTTTGACTTGAGTCATGGTAGCTATCGCTCTGTTCAGGGAATTCGTGGAACTGCGGCTGGCCCTTGCAACGGGCGGCGCCACAACCTGGGCGGGGAGTTTAACGTGCTTGCCGGGCATTTCGAGGGTTTTTATACCGCCGGTATTAAAAGCAGCGGTTTTCCGGCTGGCCCTGTCAGGGGCTTGACAGGTTCGGCTATGATAGGAGTTTTGATTGACCCGGCCTATCCGGGCCACGCACTTGTTACGTCCAAGGATCTTATGAGCAAGCCCACTGTCGACCCTACTTCGAACGCCAAGACCGGCCCGGCTGTCCCGGTCAATTTCCTGCGCCCGATCATTCAGGCCGACCTGGATTCGGGCAAGCACACCCAGATCGTCACGCGTTTCCCGCCTGAGCCCAACGGCTACCTGCACATCGGCCACGCCAAGTCGATCTGCGTGAACTTTGGCCTGGCCCAGGAGTTCGGTGGCGTCACGCACTTGCGTTTCGACGACACCAACCCGGCCAAGGAAGACCAGGAATACATCGACGCCATTGAAAGCGACGTCAAGTGGCTGGGCTTCGAGTGGGCCGGTGAAGTGCGCTATGCCTCGCAGTATTTCGACCAGTTGCACGACTGGGCGGTCGAGCTGATCAAGGCCGGCAAGGCCTATGTCGACGACCTGACCCCGGAGCAGGCCAAGGAATACCGTGGCAGCCTGACCGAGCCTGGTAGGAACAGCCCGTTCCGCGAGCGTTCGGTTGAGGAAAACCTCGACTGGTTCGCCCGCATGAAGGCTGGCGAGTTCAAGGACGGCGAGCGCGTGCTGCGGGCCAAGATCGACATGGCGTCGCCGAACATGAACCTGCGCGACCCGATCCTCTATCGTATCCGCCATGCCCACCACCACCAGACCGGTGACAAGTGGTGCATCTACCCGATCTACGACTTCACCCACGGCCAGTCGGATGCCATCGAGGGCATTACCCACTCGATCTGCACCCTGGAGTTCGAAAGCCATCGTCCGCTGTACGAGTGGTTCCTGGACAACCTGTCGGTGCCATGCAAGCCGCGCCAGTACGAGTTCTCGCGGCTGAACCTGAACTACACCATCACCAGCAAGCGCAAGCTCAAGCAACTGGTGGACGAGAAGCACGTCAACGGTTGGGACGACCCGCGCATGTCGACCCTGTCGGGCTTCCGTCGTCGTGGCTACACGCCGAAATCCATCCGCAACTTCTGCGAGATGGTCGGCACCAACCGTTCCGACGGCGTGGTGGACTTCGGCATGCTCGAATTCAGCATCCGTGACGACCTCGACCAGAGTGCGCCGCGCGCCATGTGCGTGCTGCGTCCGCTGAAGGTGGTGATCACCAACTACCCGGAAGGCCAGGTCGAGAACCTCGAACTGCCGTGCCATCCGAAGGAAGACATGGGCGTGCGCCAGTTGCCGTTCGCCCGCGAGATCTACATCGACCGCGACGACTTCATGGAAGAGCCGCCGAAGGGCTACAAGCGCCTGGAACCAACTGGTGAGGTGCGCCTGCGTGGCAGCTACGTGATCCGTGCCGACGAGGCGATCAAGGATGCCGATGGCAACATCGTCGAACTGCGCTGCTCCTACGACCCGGACACCCTGGGCAAGAACCCCGAGGGTCGCAAGGTCAAGGGCGTGATCCACTGGGTGCCGGCAGCCGCCAGCGTCGAGTGCGAAGTGCGCCTGTACGATCGTCTGTTCCGCTCGCCGAATCCGGAGAAGGCCGAAGACGGCGCGAGCTTCCTGGACAACATCAACCCTGACTCCCTGCAGGTCCTCACTGGTTGTCGTGCCGAACCCTCGTTGGGCAACGCACAGCCGGAAGACCGTTTCCAGTTCGAGCGCGAAGGCTACTTCTGCGCGGATATCAAGGACTCGAAACCAGGCGCCCCGGTATTCAACCGTACGGTGACCCTGCGCGACTCCTGGGGTCAGTGATTCAGTCAAGGAATTAACGTGCTTACGATCTACAACACGCTCACCAAGAGCAAAGAAGTCTTCAAACCGCTGGATGGCAACAAGGTGCGCATGTATGTCTGCGGGATGACCGTTTACGACTTCTGCCACCTGGGCCATGGTCGCAGCATGGTCGCCTTCGACCTGGTGACCCGCTGGTTGCGTTTCAGTGGTTACGACCTGACCTACGTGCGCAATATCACCGACATCGACGACAAGATCATCAATCGGGCCAACGAGAACGGCGAGTCGTTCGAGGCGTTGACCGAGCGCATGATCGCGGCGATGCATGAGGATGAGGCGCGGCTGAACATCAGGAAGCCGGACATGGAGCCGCGGGCCACCGATCATATCGCCGGCATGCACGCGATGATCCAGACCCTGATCGACAAGGGCTATGCCTACGCACCGGGTAATGGCGACGTGTACTACCGCGTCGGCAAGTTCATGGGCTACGGCAAGCTGTCGCGCAAGAAGATCGAAGACCTGCGCATCGGTGCGCGGATCGAGGTCGACGAGTCCAAGCAGGACCCTCTGGACTTCGTCCTGTGGAAGGCGGCCAAGCCTGGCGAGCCGAGCTGGGAATCGCCGTGGGGCGCCGGGCGTCCGGGCTGGCATATCGAGTGCTCGGTGATGTCGACCTGCTGCCTTGGCGAGACCTTCGACATTCATGGCGGCGGCAGCGACCTGGAGTTCCCGCACCACGAGAACGAAATCGCCCAGAGCGAGGCGGCCACCGGCAAGACCTACGCCAATGCCTGGATGCACTGCGGCATGATTCGCATCAACGGCGAGAAGATGTCCAAGTCCCTGAACAACTTCTTCACCATTCGCGATGTGCTGGACAAGTACCACCCGGAGGTCGTGCGTTATCTGCTGGTGGCGAGCCACTACCGCAGTGCGATCAACTATTCGGAAGACAACCTCAAGGACGCCAAGGGTGCCTTGGAGCGTTTCTACCATGCGTTGAAAGGCCTGCCGAACGTACCGGCTACCGGTGGCGAGGCGTTCGTCGAGCGTTTCACCCAGGCGATGAACGACGACTTCGGTACCCCCGAGGCCTGCGCCGTGCTGTTCGAGATGGTGCGTGAGATCAACCGTCTGCGTGAGATCGATGTCGATGCGGCGGCCGGGCTGGCGGCGCGTCTCAAGCAATTGGCCGATGTGCTCGGTGTATTGCAGTTGGAGGCGGACGAGTTCCTGCAGGCTGGCGCCGAAGGCCGTGTTGATGCGGCGCAGGTCGAAGCGCTGATCCAGGCGCGCCTGGCGGCGCGGGCCAACAAGGACTGGGCTGAATCCGACCGCATCCGCGACCAGATCACCGCCATGGGTGTGGTGCTGGAGGACGGCAAGGGCGGTACGACCTGGCGCCTGGCTGACTGAATCGTGTGTTGAGTGAACAGAAACCCGCCTTGTGCGGGTTTTTGTTTGTGAGAATGGCGGTGTCCCCGTTCGCGGATAAATCCGGCTTCCACGGCAGTTGGCACCAGGCAGGTATTTTGTGTGCGCCGAAAATCTGTGGGGGCCGGATTTATCCGCGAACAGCGCCCCATAAACAACAAAGGCACCCGAAGGTGCCTTTGTCTTTACTGCTGTCGCTTGTCAGGCATGCAGCGATTCGGCCGCATACAGGGTGTTTTCCAGCAGGCAGGCGCGGGTCATCGGGCCAACGCCGCCTGGAACCGGTGTGATCCAGCCGGCGCGGGGCAGGGCAGTCTCGTAGACCACGTCACCGACCAGCTTGCCGTCTTCCTGGCGGTTGATGCCTACGTCGATGACGATCGCACCTTCCTTGACCCACTCCCCCTTGACCAGGCCTGGCTTGCCGGCGGCCACCACCAGCAGGTCGGCACGGCCAACGTGGCCGGCCAGGTCCTTGGTGAAGCGGTGGGTCACGGTCACGGTGCAACCGGCCAGCAGCAGTTCCATGGCCATCGGGCGACCCACGATGTTGGAAGCACCGACGATTACCGCATTCATTCCATACAGGTCGGTGCCGGTGCTTTCCAGCAGGGTCATGATGCCTTTCGGCGTGCAGGGGCGCAGCAATGGAATGCGTTGGGCCAGGCGACCGACGTTATAAGGATGGAAACCATCCACGTCCTTGTCTGGGCGAATGCGTTCCAGCAGCTTGGAGGCATCCAGGTGTTGCGGCAGCGGCAACTGAAGCAGGATACCGTCGATGCTTGGATCATCATTCAGGCGATCGATCAGTTCAGTCAGTGCCTGCTGCGTGGTTTCGCTGGGCAGGTCATAGGCTTGCGAAATGAAGCCGACCTCTTCGCAGTCCTTGCGCTTGTGCGAGACGTATACCTGGGAGGCAGGATCGCTGCCGACCAGAATCACTGCGAGGCCTGGCGTACGCAGACCCTGCTGGCGACGCTCGGCGACACGTTGAGCGATCTGCTGGCGCAGACGAGCAGCGATCGCCTTGCCGTCGATTAGTTGTGCAGTCATGACGCGTGATTAACCATCGAAAGGGGTGGAAAAAGAGCGCACATTCTCGCACGCCAGGGCGCGAGGGCAAAGGCGCTTGGTCTGGATATTCCCCTAACTCCTTTATATTTCTAAATTTTTTTCAAAAAAGAGTTGACGACCTTCCGACTCGTCTATAACATTCGTCGCACTTGTCGGGCACAGCCTAGCACTGGTTAAGAAGGTCGAGCTGAATAGGTGGATGTTAAGCCTAGCTCAGCAAGATTGAAGCTCTTAGTTTGTAGTCATAATAGAGTACAGATTAATAAGGCGCCCGTAGCTCAGCTGGATAGAGCATCCGCCTTCTAAGCGGATGGTCGCAGGTTCGAGTCCTGCCGGGTGCGCCATTTAGGCAGCTTTGGCACAAGTAACGCAATATGGTGGGCGTAGCTCAGTTGGTAGAGCACAGGATTGTGACTCCTGTTGTCGTGGGTTCGATCCCCATCGTCCACCCCATATTCGAATAAAGACGCCAGATTAATCATCTGGCGTCTTTGCTTTAACGGTTTGACCCGCGGACGTGGTGGAATTGGTAGACACACTGGATTTAGGTTCCAGCGCCGCGAGGCGTAAGAGTTCGAGTCTCTTCGTCCGCACCAAATTGGCTTCAAATACACAAGACGGCGCAGCACCTGAATAAGGGCTGCGCCGTTTTTGTTTCAGGCCTCGGTCGGTCTGGCGATGACGGTTGTCCAGGCGTCATGCCTGGTTGCGGTGTTGTTGCCGGATGCTGCCGGTTCTGTCGTCGGTCTGTTTGGCGGACTGATCGCCGGGGTATCGGTCGGCCGCCTTTTCTTTTTATGGAAAGGGCGACGATGGCTCTGGTGCGAGTGATTGCGTGTTGTCGGAAAAGGATGCCAACAGCCTGTTCCGACGAATAATTACCGGCTGTTTCCTGCTCGTTTTCAGCAGGGTGACTTCTTGAGTATGACCCACTAGAATGCATGCCCTTGCTTCTGAGGTCGGAAACGGCCGGCTAACGTCTGTGCAACGAGGAATATCCATGCAAGTTTCTGTTGAAAATACATCGGCTCTTGAGCGCCGCATGAGCATCACCGTGCCAGCTGAGCGCATCGAGACCCAGGTCAACAAGCGTCTGCAGCAGACTGCCCAAAAGGCCAAGATTGCAGGCTTCCGCCCTGGCAAGGTGCCAATGAGCGTGATCCGTCAGCGTTACGAAGCTGATGCCCGCCAGGAAGCGGTAGGCGACGTCATCCAGGCTTCCTTCTATGAAGCAGTGGTCGAGCAGAAGCTGAACCCTGCTGGCCAGCCTTCGGTAGAGCCGAAAGTGCTGGAGAAGGGCAAGGACCTGGAATACATCGCTACCTTCGAAGTGTTCCCTGAGTTCACCGTTGCCGGTTTCGACTCCATTGCCGTCGAGCGCCTGAGCGCCGAAGTGGCTGATGCCGATCTGGACAACATGCTGGAAATCCTGCGCAAGCAGAACACCCGTTTTGAAGTGGCCGAGCGTGCTGCTCAGAACGAAGACCAGCTGAACATCGATTTCGTTGGCAAGGTCGACGGCGAAGCGTTCGCTGGCGGCTCCGCCAAGGGCACCCAGCTGGTTCTGGGTTCCAACCGCATGATCCCTGGCTTCGAAGATGGCCTGGTGGGTGCAAAGGCTGGTGAAGAGCGCGTTCTGAACCTGACCTTCCCAGAGGACTACCAGAACCTGGACCTGGCTGGCAAAACCGCCGAGTTCACCGTGACCGTGAACAGCGTTTCCGCACCGACCCTGCCTGAGCTGAACGAAGCCTTCTTCGCCCAGTTCGGCATCAAGGAAAGCGGCCTGGACGGCTTCCGCACCGAAGTTCGCAAGAACATGGAGCGCGAACTGCGTCAGGCGATCAAGTCCAAGGTCAAGAACCAGGTAATGGACGGCCTGCTGGCTGCAAACCCGATCGAAGTGCCAAAGGCCCTGCTGGAGAACGAAGTGAACCGTCTGCGCGTGCAGGCTGTTCAGCAGTTCGGCGGCAACATCAAGCCTGACCAACTGCCGGCCGAACTGTTCGAAGAACAAGCCAAGCGCCGTGTTGTCCTGGGCCTGATCGTCGCTGAAGTAGTCAAGCAGTTCGATCTCAAGCCTGACGAAGACCGTGTTCGCGAACTGATCCAGGAAATGGCTTCTGCCTACCAGGAACCAGAGCAAGTTGTGTCCTGGTACTACAAGAACGAACAGCAGCTGAACGAAGTTCGTTCGGTTGTGCTGGAAGAACAAGTTGTGGATACTGTTCTGCAGAAGGCGAAAGTGACCGATAAATCGGTCTCCTACGAAGAAGCAGTGAAGCCTGCGGAAGCTCCACAGGCCGAATGATTTTCTGACTCGTTGGAAAATACACACCATAAGCCAGCCTCGAGCTGGCTTATGCGTATTCAAGACATGACTATTTGGGTGCAGAGCATGTTCCGTAATTCTTATATTCAGCAGAACTCTGATATCCAGGCCGCTGGCGGCCTGGTCCCGATGGTTGTCGAGCAGTCCGCTCGTGGCGAGCGCGCCTATGACATCTACTCGCGTCTGCTCAAGGAGCGAGTGATCTTCCTGGTGGGCCCGGTAGAGGACTACATGGCCAACCTGATCTGTGCGCAATTGCTGTTCCTTGAAGCGGAAAACCCGGACAAGGACATCCATCTCTACATCAACTCTCCAGGCGGCTCGGTGACTGCAGGCATGTCGATCTACGACACCATGCAGTTCATCAAGCCGAACGTGTCGACTACCTGTATCGGCCAGGCCTGCAGCATGGGCGCATTCCTGCTGACCGCAGGTGCCGAAGGCAAGCGTTTCTGCCTGCCGAACTCGCGCGTGATGATTCACCAGCCGCTGGGTGGTTTCCAGGGCCAGGCATCGGATATCGAAATCCATGCCAAGGAAATCCTGTTCATCCGCGAGCGCCTCAATTCGCTGATGGCCAAGCACAGCGGGCGTACTCTTGAAGAAATCGAGCGCGACACCAACCGCGACAACTTCATGAGCGCAACCGCCGCACGTGAATACGGCCTGATCGATGAAGTGATCGAAAAGCGCCCAGCGTGAAATAAGCAGCACAAAATAGGGGTGGTCGGCCGGTCCGATCACCTGCGGGCTTGAAAAAGCCCGCAATAGCCTTCATCTTGTGTTGCAAGCCTATCGGATTTGGATCGAACGAATGACTGACACCCGCAACGGCGAGGACAACGGCAAGCTGCTTTATTGCTCCTTCTGTGGCAAAAGCCAGCATGAAGTGCGCAAATTGATTGCCGGCCCCTCGGTCTTTATCTGCGACGAGTGCGTCGACCTGTGCAATGACATCATCCGTGAGGAGGTGCAGGAAGCACAGGCCGAGAGCAGCGCGCATAAATTGCCTTCGCCTAAAGAAATCAGCGGCATCCTTGATCAGTATGTCATTGGTCAGGAACGTGCCAAGAAGGTTCTGGCCGTAGCGGTGTACAACCACTACAAGCGCTTGAACCAGCGCGACAAGAAAAGTGACGACGTCGAACTCGGCAAGAGCAACATCTTGCTGATCGGTTCGACCGGCTCGGGCAAGACCCTGCTGGCCGAGACCCTGGCACGCCTGCTGAATGTGCCGTTCACCATCGCTGACGCAACCACCCTCACCGAGGCGGGTTATGTAGGCGAGGATGTGGAAAACATCATTCAGAAGTTGCTGCAGAAGTGCGATTACGACGTGGAAAAGGCCCAGATGGGTATTGTCTACATCGACGAAATCGACAAGATTTCCCGCAAGTCCGACAACCCTTCGATCACCCGGGACGTTTCCGGCGAAGGTGTGCAGCAGGCCTTGCTGAAGCTGATCGAAGGCACGGTCGCTTCCGTTCCGCCGCAAGGCGGTCGCAAGCACCCGCAGCAGGAATTCCTGCAGGTCGACACCCGCAATATCCTGTTCATCTGCGGTGGTGCGTTCTCCGGCCTGGAAAAGGTCATCCAGAACCGTTCCACCAAGGGCGGCATCGGCTTCAGTGCCGAAGTCCGCAGCAAGGAAGAGGGCAAGAAGGTTGGCGAGTCCCTGCGTGAAGTCGAGCCTGACGATCTGGTCAAGTTTGGCCTGATCCCGGAGTTCGTCGGTCGTCTGCCGGTTCTGGCGACCCTGGACGAGCTGGATGAGGCTGCATTGATGCAAATCCTCACCGAGCCGAAGAACGCCTTGACCAAGCAGTATGCCAAGCTGTTCGAAATGGAAGGTGTTGACCTCGAGTTCCGTGCCGATGCGCTGAAGTCCGTGGCCCGCCGTGCCTTGGAGCGCAAGACCGGTGCTCGTGGCCTGCGTTCGATCCTCGAAGGCATCCTGCTCGACACCATGTACGAAATCCCGTCGCAAACCGACGTGAGTAAAGTGGTGATCGACGAAAGCGTCATAGAAGGCAAGTCCCAGCCGCTGTATATCTATGAAAACAGCGAGCCGACCGCCAAGGCCGCACCTGACGCGTAAGTGTCGACGTGCGTGACCCGAAAAGGGGGCCCTAGGGCCCCCTTTTGCTTTTGCTGCTTTTGCGAAGAGAGGGCGCTTGTTTTTTTCCCAAGCAACCCCCATCTTGATTCCAAGCTTACTTTCCACCTTTCGGCCTTCGGGCCGCTGTAGAGGCGAAATCATGAAGACGACCATCGAATTGCCTCTCCTGCCATTGCGTGATGTCGTGGTGTATCCGCACATGGTTATCCCGCTGTTCGTGGGGCGCGAGAAGTCTATCGAAGCCCTCGAGGCCGCGATGACGGGCGACAAGCAGATCCTGCTGCTGGCCCAGCGTAATCCTGCCGATGATGACCCGGGCGAAGATGCGCTGTATCGGGTCGGTACCGTGGCGACCGTACTGCAACTGCTCAAGCTGCCTGATGGCACCGTCAAGGTGCTGGTAGAGGGCGAGCAGCGCGGTACCGTCGAGCATTTCAGCGAGGTCGATGGCCATTGCCGTGCACAGGTGGCGTTGATCGAGGAAACCGAAGCGCCGGATCGCGAATCCGAAGTCTTCGTACGCAGCCTTCTGTCGCAGTTCGAACAATACGTGCAACTGGGCAAGAAGGTACCGGCCGAGGTCCTGTCCTCGCTCAACAGCATCGATGAGCCCAGCCGCCTGGTAGACACCATGGCTGCGCACATGGCGCTGAAGATCGAGCAGAAGCAGGAAATCCTCGAAATCATCGAGCTGCCGGCCCGTGTCGAGCACGTGCTAGCGCTGCTGGATGCCGAAATCGACTTGCTGCAGGTCGAGAAGCGCATTCGTGGTCGCGTCAAGAAACAGATGGAGCGCAGCCAGCGCGAGTACTACCTGAATGAGCAGATGAAGGCCATTCAGAAAGAGCTGGGCGATGGTGACGAAGGCCATAACGAAATCGAGGAGCTGAAAAAGCGCATCGATGACGCCGGTCTGCCCAAGGACGCCCTGGCCAAGGCCCAGGCCGAGCTGAACAAGCTCAAGCAGATGTCACCGATGTCCGCCGAGGCCACCGTGGTACGTTCTTACCTCGACTGGCTGGTGCAGGTACCGTGGAAAGCCCAGAGCAAGGTGCGCCTGGACCTCAAGCGTGCCGAGGAAATCCTCGATGCCGACCATTATGGCCTGGACGAGGTCAAGGAGCGCATTCTCGAGTACCTCGCCGTACAGAAGCGCGTGAAGAAGATTCGCGGGCCCGTACTGTGCCTGGTCGGCCCTCCGGGTGTCGGCAAGACCTCCCTGGCGGAGTCGATCGCCAGCGCGACCAATCGCAAATTCGTGCGCATGGCCCTCGGGGGGGTGCGTGACGAAGCAGAAATTCGTGGCCATCGCCGGACCTACATCGGTTCGATGCCAGGAAGATTGATACAAAAAATGACGAAGGTGGGCGTACGCAACCCGCTGTTCCTGCTCGATGAAATCGACAAGATGGGCAGCGACATGCGTGGCGATCCGGCTTCGGCGTTGCTGGAGGTCCTGGACCCCGAGCAGAACCACAATTTCAACGACCATTACCTGGAAGTCGACTACGACCTGTCCGACGTGATGTTCCTGTGCACCTCCAACTCGATGAACATCCCACCGGCGCTGCTGGACCGGATGGAAGTGATCCGCCTGCCGGGCTACACCGAGGACGAGAAGATCAACATCGCGACGAAGTACCTGTCGCCCAAGCAGATCCAGGCCAACGGCCTGAAGAAGGGTGAACTGGAGTTCGAAGAGGATGCGATCCGCGACATCATCCGCTACTACACCCGCGAAGCCGGTGTGCGTGGGCTTGAGCGGCAGATTGCCAAGGTCTGCCGCAAGGCGGTGAAAGAGCATGCGGTGGAAAAACGCTTCTCGGTGAAGGTCACTTCCGACCTGCTGGAGCACTTCCTGGGCGTGCGCAAGTTCCGCTACGGCCTCGCCGAGCAGCAGGACCAGGTGGGGCAGGTGACTGGCCTGGCCTGGACCCAGGTGGGCGGCGAACTGCTGACCATCGAGGCGGCTGTGGTGCCGGGCAAGGGGCAACTGATCAAGACCGGTTCCCTGGGTGACGTGATGGTCGAGTCGATCACCGCGGCCCAGACCGTGGTGCGCAGCCGGGCCAAGAGCCTGGGTATCCCGCTGGATTTCCACGAGAAGCGCGACACCCATATCCACATGCCGGAAGGTGCCACGCCGAAGGATGGTCCTAGCGCTGGTGTAGGAATGTGCACCGCATTGGTGTCGGCGCTGACCGGCATTCCTGTGCGTGCAGATGTCGCCATGACCGGCGAAATCACCCTGCGTGGCCAGGTACTGGCGATTGGCGGCCTGAAGGAAAAATTGTTGGCCGCTCACCGTGGCGGGATCAAGACCGTGATCATTCCAGAAGAGAATGTGCGTGATCTGAAGGAAATTCCTGACAATATTAAGCAGGATCTTCAGATTAAACCGGTTAAATGGATTGACGAGGTCCTGCAAATTGCGCTGCAATACGCCCCGGAGCCCTTGCCAGATGTGGCTCCGGAGATCGTCGCGAAGGATGAGAAACGCGATTCGGATTCCAAGGAAAGAATCAGTACCCATTAGTAGAGATCTTGCCTGGGGGGCTTCCTTGACAGCTTTTTAGAGCCCTTGTTATAAAGCGGCACTTATTAAGTGGCTGTAGGCCATTCAGCACCCGTTTCAGATTCACCAAAAACTTAGAAACATACTCAATAGATATAAGGGGACTTAGAGTGAACAAGTCGGAACTGATTGATGCTATCGCTGCATCTGCTGATATCCCGAAAGCCGCTGCTGGCCGTGCGCTGGACGCAGTAATCGAATCCGTCACTGGCGCTCTGAAGGCTGGCGACTCCGTTGTACTGGTTGGCTTCGGTACTTTCTCCGTTACCGATCGTCCTGCTCGCACTGGTCGTAACCCTCAGACCGGTAAGACGCTGGAAATCCCGGCTGCCAAGAAGCCAGGTTTCAAAGCTGGTAAAGCACTGAAAGAAGCGGTCAACTGAGTTTCTTCAACGCCTTTGCCTACCCAGGTCGGGCTCGCTCCTGACCTGGTAGCGGAGCGGTAAATCGGTTGGCCGGGCCCACCAGGGCTGCTGACCTGTCATGCCGGGGTTGAATGATCGATCCTCGCCCGCTCCGCCAGTTACGAGAAGGCGCATCCTCGGATGCGCCTTTCTTCTATCCGGACTCTACCCACGCTCCACGGTTGTCCATTCTTGAGGTTCAACCGTTTCTGGGGGACGCATGCTGCAAAATATCAGGGACAATTCACAAGGCTGGATTGCCAAGACCATCATCGGCACCATCGTTCTACTGATGGCGCTGACCGGTTTCGATGCCATTTTTCGGGCCACCTCCACCAGTCAGGATGCGGCCAAGGTCAATGGTGAGGAAATCACCCAGAACGAGCTGAGCCAGGCGGTCGACATGCAACGTCGCCAACTGATGCAGCAACTGGGCAAGGATTTCGACCCAGCACTGCTGGATGAAAAAATGCTCCGCGAATCGGCTCTCAAGGGCCTGATCGATCGCAAGCTGCTGCTGCAAGGCGCTGAAAAGTCGAAATTCGGCTTCTCCGAAGCCGCGCTGGACCAGGTCATCCTGCTGACACCTGAATTCCAGGTCGATGGCAAGTTCAACTCCGACCGTTTCGACCAGGTGATTCGTCAGCTGGGCTACAGCCGTATGCAATTCCGCCAGATGCTGACCCAGGAAATGCTCATTGGCCAGGTGCGCGCCGGTCTGGCAGGCAGCGGTTTCGTGACCGATACCCAAGTGCAGGCCTTTGCCCGCCTGGAGAAGCAGACCCGCGATTTCGCTTCGCTGAATGTCAAGAGCGACCCGGCTGCCGTAAAGCTGACCGGTGATGAGGTCAAGGCCTACTACGACAAGCATGCCAAGGAGTTCATGACACCGGACCAGGTGGTCGTCGATTATCTGGAATTGAAGAAGTCGGCCTTCTTCGATCAGGTCAGCGTCAAGGATGAAGACCTGCAGGCGCTGTACAAGAAAGAAACCTCGAACCTGGCTGAGCAGCGCCGTGCGGCGCACATCCTGATCGAAGTGAACGACAAGGTCACCGATGCCCAGGCGAAAGCGAAGATCGAAGAGATCCAGCAGCGCCTGGCCAAGGGTGAGGATTTCGCGGCCCTGGCCAAGCAGTTCTCCCAGGACCCGGGTTCGGCCAACAACGGCGGTGACCTCGGCTACGCCGGCCCTGACGTCTACGATCCGGCCTTCGAAAAGGCGCTGTATGCCTTGAACAAGGATCAGGTATCGGGCCCGGTGCGCAGCGAGTTCGGCTACCACCTGATCAAACTGCTGGGCGTCGAAGCACCTGAAGTGCCGACCTTCGCCAGCCTCAAGGACAAGCTGACCCGCGAGCTGAAAGCCCAACAGGTCGAGCAGCGTTTCGTCGAGGCCACCAAGCAGCTCGAAGATTCGTCGTTCGAGGCGTCCGACCTGGCCCAGCCGGCCCAGGATCTGAACCTGAAGGTACAGACCACTGCGCCGTTCGGTCGTGAAGGTGGCGAAGGCATTGCGGCCAATCGTGCCGTGGTGACGGCTGCATTCAGCCCGGAAGTCCTGGACGAGGGGGCGAACAGCAGTGCCATCGACCTCGACCCGGATACCGTGCTGGTGCTGCGTGCGAAGGAACACCGCAAGCCTGAGCAACTGCCACTGGAAAGCGTCGACGCGAGCATTCGCAAGCAGTTGACCAAGGAGCACGCTACTGCGGCTGCCAAGGTCAAGGCCGACGAACTGATCGCCAGCCTGCGTGAAGGCAAGGCGCTGCCAGCTGGCCAGGCCTGGAAGGTGCAGGAAGCCGCCAGTCGTGGTCAGGAAGGCGTGGACCCGGCGGTGCTGCAGGCACTGTTCCGCATGCCCAAGCCTGTGGCCAAGGACAAGCCGACCTTTGAAACCGTCACCCTGGCCGATGGCAACCTCGTCATCGTGCGCCTGAGTGGCGTCAACGAGGGGGCTGCACCGACCGATCAGGAGAAGGCGTCCTATCGCCGCTTCCTCGCTTCGCGTATCGGCCAGCAGGACTTTGCCGCGTATCGCAAGCAGTTGGAAGGCGAGGCGGAAATCAAGCGCTTCTGAAGCCGCTGATATAGCTTTGCTGTAAACAGGAAGGCCGCTCAATCGAGCGGCCTTCCTGTTTCTGTCGGTCCAGATGTTGTGTTGAAGCGTCCGACTTGTTCGTGAAGAGTCCCTGCCAGGCCTACGAGGCCTTCTCGGGGGTAAGGAACGCAGCCTTCAGCAATTGCCGCGTGTAGGGGTGCTGCGGCGCCTCGAAGATCTCCCGTGCCGGCCCTTGCTCGACCACCTGGCCGTGCTTGACCACCATCAATTGGTGACTCAAGGCCTTGACCACCGACAGGTCATGGCTGATGAACAGATAGGTCAGGTTGTACTTGACCTGCAACGAGCGCAGCAACTCGACCACTTGGCGCTGTACGGTGCGATCCAGGGCCGAGGTCGGCTCGTCGAGCAGGATCAGTGCCGGCTTGAGCACCAGGGCCCGGGCGATGGCGATCCGCTGCCGTTGGCCGCCGGAGAACTCATGGGGATAACGGTGCCGGCTCTGCGGGTCGAGGCCGACTTCCTTCAGCGCGGCGATGATCGCCTGTTCCTGCTCGGCTGGCGTACCAATCTTGTGGATGCGCAGGCCTTCGCCGACGATCTCGCTGACGCACATGCGCGGGCTGAGGCTGCCGAACGGGTCCTGGAACACCACCTGCATTTCCCGGCGCAACGGGCGTACCTGTTGTTGCGACAGGCTGCTCAGCGTCTGGCCCTCGAAACGGATCTCGCCCTGGCTGCCGATCAGTCGCAGGATCGCCAGGCCCAGGGTCGACTTGCCCGAACCGCTTTCGCCGACGATGCCCAGGGTCTGGCCCTGGGGCAGGCTGAAGTTGATACCGTCCACCGCCTTGACGTGATCGACGGTGCGGCGCAGCAGGCCTTTCCTGATCGGGAACCAGACTTTCAGGTCCTCGACTTCCAGCAAGGGGGCGCCGACCTGGTTGGCCGCGGGCTCGCCGCGTGGTTCGGCGCTCAGCAGTTCACAGGTATATGGGTGCTGTGGCTTGCTGAACAACGCCTCGCAATCGGCCTGCTCGACGATGCGTCCCTGCTGCATTACACAGACCCGATGGGCAATCCGCCGCACCAGGTTGAGGTCATGGCTGATCAGCAGCAGGGCCATGCCCAGGCGTGCCTGCAGCTCCTTGAGCAGGTCGAGGATCTTCAGTTGCACGGTGACGTCCAGGGCCGTGGTCGGCTCATCGGCGATCAGCAGCTCTGGCTCGTTCGCCAGGGCCATGGCGATCATCACGCGTTGCCGCTGGCCCCCGGAGAGCTCGTGTGGCAGCGCCTTGAGGCGTTTGTGAGGTTCGGGTATGCCGACCAGTTCCAACAGCTCCAGAGTGCGTCGTGTGGCGACCTTGCCGGTCAAGCCCTTGTGGATCGCGAGGATCTCGTTGATCTGCTTCTCGATCGAGTGCAGCGGGTTCAATGAGGTCATCGGCTCCTGGAAGATCATCGCGATACGGTTGCCGCGAATATGCCGCAGGGTCTTTTCCTTGAGGGCCAGCATATCCTGCCCGGCGTAGCGGATGCTGCCGCTGGGGTGGTGCGCCAGCGGGTAGGGCAGCAGGCGCAGGATCGAGTGTGCGGTCACCGACTTGCCGGAGCCGCTCTCGCCGACCAGGGCGAGGGTTTCGCCCCGGCGGATATCGAAGCTGACACTCTCGACCACCCGCTGGCGGTGCTCGCCGACGACGAACTCAACGGCCAGGTCGCGTATTTCGATCAGATTGTCCTGGTTCATGTCATTTCCTCGGATCGAAGGCATCGCGGGCGGACTCGCCGATGAACACCAGCAGGCTGAGCATGATCGCCAGCACGGCGAACGCACTGATACCCAGCCATGGGGCCTGCAGGTTGGATTTGCCCTGGGCCACCAGCTCGCCGAGCGACGGTGCGCCTGGCGGCAGGCCGAAGCCAAGGAAGTCGAGGGCGGTCAGGGTGCCGATGGCGCCGGTGAGAATGAACGGCATGAAGGTCATGGTCGAGACCATGGCATTGGGCAGGATATGCCGGAACATGATCGCGCCGTTCTGCATGCCCAGCGCTCGTGCCGCGCGTACGTATTCCAGGTTGCGGCCACGCAGGAACTCGGCGCGGACCACGTCCACCAGGCTCATCCAGGAGAACAGCAGCATGATTCCCAGCAGCCACCAGAAGTTCGGTTGGACGAAACTGGCGAGGATGATCAGCAGGTAGAGTACCGGCAGGCCGGACCATATTTCCAGGAAACGCTGGCCGGCCAGATCGACCCAACCACCATAGAACCCCTGCAGGGCGCCGGCGATCACGCCGATGATCGAGCTGAGAATGGTCAGGGTCAAGGCGAACAGCACCGAGATGCGGAAGCCGTAGATCACTCGTGCGAGCACGTCACGGCCCTGGTCATCGGTACCCAGCAGGTTGTCCGTCGACGGCGGGGCGGGTGCCGGGACCTTGAGGTCGTAGTTGATGCTCTGGTAGCTGAAGGGGATCGGTGCCCATAGCACCCAGGCATCCTTGGCCTTCATCAGTTCACGGATGTAGGGGCTCTTATAGTTGGCCTCCAGCGGGAATTCGCCGCCGAAGGTGGTTTCCGGGTAGCGCTTGAGAGCCGGGAAGTACCAGCCGCCGTCGTAATGCACCACCAGCGGTTTGTCGTTGGCGATCAGTTCGGCACCGAGGCTGATGACGAACAGGCCGAGAAACAGCCACAACGACCACCAGCCGCGTTTGTTGGCCTTGAAGCGCTCGAAACGCCGGCGATTGAGGGGGGAAAGTTGCATCTCAATGCTCCCGATGTTCGAAGTCGATACGTGGGTCGACCAGGGTATAGGTCAGGTCGCCGATCAGCTTCACCACCAGGCCCAGCAGGGTGAAGATGAAGAGGGTGCCGAATACCACCGGGTAGTCGCGGTTGATCGCCGCTTCGAAGCTCATCAGGCCCAGGCCGTCGAGGGAGAAGATCACTTCCACCAGCAGCGAGCCGGTGAAGAAGATGCCGATGAAGGCGGCGGGAAAGCCGGCGATCACCAGCAGCATCGCGTTACGGAACACATGGCCGTAAAGCACGCGGCGTTGGGTCAGGCCCTTGGCCTTGGCCGTGATCACGTACTGTTTGTTGATTTCGTCGAGAAAGCTGTTTTTGGTCAGCAGCGTCATGGTCGCGAAGTTGCCGATCACCAGGGCTGTAACGGGCAGGACCAGGTGCCAGAAGTAGTCACGGATCTTGCCGAACACGCTTAGTTGGTCGAAGTTGTTCGAGGTCAGGCCGCGCAGCGGGAACCAGTCCAGGTAGCTACCGCCGGCGAACACCACGATCAGCAGGATGGCGAACAGGAACGCCGGAATCGCATAACCGATGATGATCGCCGAGCTGGTCCAGACGTCGAAATGGCTGCCATGCCGGGTCGCCTTGGCGATGCCCAGCGGGATCGACACGAGGTACATGATCAGCGTACTCCACAAACCGAGTGAGATCGATACCGGCATCTTCTCCTTGATCAGGTCGATGACCCTGGCATCGCGAAAGAAGCTGTTGCCAAAATCCAGGGTCGCGTAGTTCTTGACCATGATCCACAAGCGTTCCGGCGCCGACTTGTCGAAGCCGTACATGTGCTCGATTTCCTTGATCAGCGCCGGATCCAGGCCTTGTGCGCCGCGATAGCTGGAACCGGCGACCGAGACTTCCGAGCCGCCCCCGGCGATCCGGCTGGTGGCGCCGTCGAAGCCTTCGAGCTTGGCGATCATTTGCTCCACCGGGCCGCCGGGGGCGGCCTGGATGATTACGAAGTTGATCAGCAGGATGCCGAACAGGGTCGGGATGATCAGCAGCAGCCGCCGAAAAATGTAAGCCAGCATCTTATTGCCCCGCGCCTGTGCCGTGAGTGTTGTCCGGCGATATCACCGGCGTCGCGTCCGGCTTTATCCACCAGGTGGAGGTGCCGACATCGTAGGCCGGCGAGATTTTCGGGTGGGCGACGTGGTCCCAGTAGGCGATGCGCCAGGTCTTGATGTGCCAGTTCGGAATCACGTAGAAGCCCCACTGCAGCACACGGTCCAATGCCCGGGCATGATCGACCAGGCTCTGCCGCGAATCGGCGTTGATCAGCTCTTCCACCAGAGTGTCCACGGCCGGGTCCTTGAGGCCCATGGTATTGCGGCTGCCGGGCTTGTCGGCGCTGGCGGACATCCAGAATTCGCGTTGTTCATTACCTGGCGAGGTCGATTGTGGGAAGCTGCCGACGACCATGTCGAAGTCCCGCGAGCGCAGGCGGTTGATGTACTGGGATACGTCGACCCGGCGGATCACCAGGTCGATTCCCAGGTCGCTCAGGTTGCGCTTGAACGGCAACAGCACCCGTTCGAATTCGGTCTGGGCCAGCAGGAACTCTATGCGTACCGGCTTGCCTTCTGTGTCGACCATCTTGTCGTCGACGATATGCCAGCCGGCCTCGAGCAGCAGTTGGTAGGCTCGGCGTTGCTGGTCACGGATCATCCCGCTGCCGTCGCAGAGCGATGGCTGGTAGGCCTGGTTGAACACCTGCTCGGGAATCTTCCCGCGCAGCGGTTCGAGGATCGCCAGTTGCGCCTTGTCCGGCAGGCCGGTGGCGGCCATCTCCGAGTTCTCGAAATAGCTGCGGGTGCGGGTGTAGGCACCATTGAACAGTTGCTTGTTGCTCCATTCGAAGTCGAACAGCAGGCTCAGCGCCTCGCGGACACGAATGTCCTGGAACATCGGCTTGCGCAGGTTGTAGACGAAGCCCTGCATGCCGGTCGGGTTGCCGTTGGGTAGCTGTTCCTTGATCAGCCGCCCCTCGGCCACTGCCGGGGTGTTGTAGGCGTTGGCCCAGTTCTTCGCGCTCATTTCCAGCCAGTAGTCGAACTGCCCGGCCTTGAGGGCCTCGAGGGCGACGCTGTTGTCACGGTAGTAATCGGTGGTCATCACGTCGAAGTTGTAGAACCCGCGGTTGATCGGCAGGTCCTTGGCCCAGTAGTCCTTCACCCGCTCATAGCGCACCGAACGACCGGCCTTGACCTCGGCCAGCTTGTAAGGCCCGCTGCCGAGGGGGAACTCCAGGTTGCCCTTGTTGAAGTCTCGGGTGGCCCACCAGTGCTTGGGCAGTACCGGTAACTGGCCAAGAATCAGCGGCAGTTCGCGGTTGTTGGTGTGCTTGAACTTGAACAGCACCCGCAGCGGGTCTTCGGCGACCACCTCGGCGACATCGGCGTAATAGGCGCGGTAGAGCGGAGCGCCATCCTTGATCAGGGTCTCGAAGCTGAACACCACGTCTTCGGCACGCATCGGATGACCGTCGTGGAAGCGCGCCTCCGGGCGCAGGTAGAAGCGTACCCAGCTATTGTCCGGGGCTTTTTCGATCCTGGCCGCGACCAGGCCGTATTCGGTAAAGGGCTCGTCCAGGCCCTGGCGGGCCAGGGTGTCGTAGATCAGGCCGATACCGTCGGCCGGGACGCCCTTGTTGATGAACGGGTTGAGGCTGTCGAAGCTGCCGGAGGCCGATTGGCGGAAGGTCCCGCCCTTGGGCGCGTCGGGATTGACGAAGTCGACGTGCTTGAAGTCGGCGGGGTATTTCGGCGGCTCGTCGTAGAGGGTCAGGGCATGTTGTGGGGTGGCACCGGCGAAACCGGCGATTCCGATCGACAGCAGGCCACTGGCGCACAGCAGCAGGGCACGCAAAGGCATCATTGGGCTTTCTCCGAAGCTTTCATCCACCAGGCACTCAGGCCCAGGGTGTATGGCGGCGTGGTGACGAAGGCGAACCGGTTGCGGTAGGCCAGGCGGTGATAGTTGAGGTACCAGTTGGGGATCATGTAGTGCTGCCACAGCAGGACGCGATCCAGCGCGCGGCCCGCAGCCAGTTGCTCGTCTCGCGACTGGGCGGCGAGCAGGGCTTCGAGCAGGCGGTCGACGATCGGGTTGGCGACGCCGGCGTAGTTCTTGCTGCCCTTGACCGCGGCCTGGCTGGAGTGAAAGTACTGCCACTGTTCCAGGCCGGGGCTGAGCGTCTGGTCGAGGGTCATCAGGATCATGTCGAAATCGAACTGGTCGAGGCGCTGTTTGTATTGCGCCCGATCAACGGTTCTCAGGTGCGCTTCCACACCGATGCTGGCGAGGTTTTCGACGTAGGGTTGGAGGATCCGTTCGAGGTTCGGGTTGACCAGCAGGATTTCGAAGCGCAACGGTTGCCCGGCGCTGTTCAGCAGGCGCTGGCCGTCCAGTTTCCAACCGGCCTGCGCGAGCAGGCCGAGGGCGCGGCGCAGGGTTTCGCGGGGAATGCCGCGGCCGTCGGTACGTGGCAGGCTGTAGGGCTGGGTGAACAGGGCGGCCGGCAGTTGGTCGCGGTACGGCGACAGCAGTAGCCATTCCTGCCCGACCGGCAGCCCGCTGGCGGAGAACTCGCTGTTGGGGTAGTAGCTCAGGGTACGTCGATAGGCATCGTTGAACAGCGTGCGGTTGGTCCATTCGAAATCGAACATCATTCCCAGGGCCTCGCGCACCTTGTCCTGGGCGAAGGTGTTGCGGCGGGTGTTCATGAACAGCCCTTGGGTCTGCGTCGGGATCTGGTGGGCGATTTGCGCCTTGATCACATCACCACGCAGCACGGCGGGAAAGTTGTAGCCATTGGACCAGTTCTTCGCCTGGTGCTCGATATAGATATCGAACTCACCGGCCTTGAACGCCTCGAAGGCGACCTCGCTGTCCCGGTAGAACTCGACCTCGACCCGATCGAAGTTGTACTTGCCGCGGTTGACCGGCAGGTTCTCGCCCCACCAGTTCTTGACTCGTTCGAACACCAGTTGCCGGCCAGGCTGGACCCGAGTGATGCGATACGGGCCGCTGCCCAGCGGCGGCTCGAAGGTCGTGGCCTTGAAATCGCGGCCCTGCCAGTAGTGTTGCGGCAACACCGGCAATTCGCCGAGGCGCAGGATCAGCAGCGGGTTGCCCGAACGCTTGAACACGAAGCGAATCCGCTGGGGGCCGAGCACATCGACTCGGGAGACCTCCTGCAGGTCGGTCCGGTACTGCGGGTGCCCCTCCTTCAACAGCAAGCGATAGGAAAACGCTACGTCGTAGGCGGTAATCGGCGTGCCATCGTGAAAGCGCGCTTCGGGTCGCAGATTGAACACGACCCAGCTGCGATCTTCGCTGTACTCCAGCGATTGTGCGATCAAGCCATAGCTGGAGGTCGGTTCATCGCCAGACGGCGCATACTGGCCGGTGCCGACCATCAGGGTTTCGTTCAGCTCGTTGACTCCGTATTGCAGGAAGTTTGGCGTCGATACCGGGCTGGTGCCCTTGAAAGTATAGGGATTGAGCGTATCGAAGGTGCCGAAGGCCATCACGTGCAAGGTGCCGCCCTTGGGCGCGTCGGCGTTTACCCAGTCGAAGTGGGTGAACTTGGCGGGGTACTTGAGCGTGCCGAACTGCGCATAACCGTGGCTTTCGCTGATCGTCGCGCTTGCGGGAAAGCTCAAGGCCAGGCTGATGAAGAACGGAAGGAGGGGACGCATCAACTCAGGGAACCGATCCAGGCTGCTTGGGCTATATGGATCGTACCTTAACAGCTTGTATCGGTAGGAAAAAGACCACCGCTCTGGTGGGGAATTCTGGCTACGAGCAAGGCTTGAGTACCTTCTCGCAGCGACACGGCGTCCCGACAAACCGCTCCCACAGGGTGTCATACGCTTAATCTGTGCACGACTCGGCCAGTGTAGGAGCGGGCTCGCCCGCGAACCGCCAAAGGCGGCCATTCAAAGAAAATGGCGGGAGCCGTGCCCCCGCAGGTCATCTGCCATGTGCAGATCAGCGCGGCTGGGAAACAGTAAGGATCTGGCCTGGCTTCAGCGCCTGGCCGGTACGCGGGTTCATGCGCTTGAGGTGCTGCATTTCGACATTGAAACGCTTGGCGACAATATAGAAGGAGTCACCTTTCTGCACCTTGTAGGTAGTGGGAGCAGTCGACTTCTTGCTGACCGGCGCGCGAACGTTACCCTGCATGACCAGGGTCTGGCCGATCTTCAGCTTGTGCCCGGACAGCTTGTTCCAGCGCTGCAGTTCCTTGACATCGACCTTGTTGGCCTTGGCGATCGACGACAGGCTGTCGCCGTTCCTGACCTTGTAGCGACGGGCCGGACCATTGCTGGCAACGTTCTCGAAGACCGGTTTCTTCGGGCGCAGGCTCACCAGTTCCTCGGGCTTGAGGTTGGACAGGCTGGCGGTCAGCAACTGTGCCTTGGAACTCGGTACCAGCAGGTGTTGTGGCCCGTCGAGGGTCGCTTTCTGCTTGTAGGCCGGGTTCAGCTGGATCATCTCGTCTTCATCGATCTCGGCCAGGGCCGCGACCCGCGAAAGGTCCATCGGCTGGTTGACTTCGATGCTGGCGAAGTAGGGTTCGTTGGCGATCGGGTTGAGGTTGACGCCGTAGGCTTCCGGCGACATCACCACCTGGGACAGGGCCAGCAGCTTGGGCACGTAGTCACGGGTTTCCTGCGGCAGCGGCAGGTTCCAGTAGTCGGTCGGCAGGCCGAGTTTTTCGTTACGCTCGATGGCTCGGCTGACGGTACCTTCGCCGGCGTTATAGGCGGCCATGGCCAGCAGCCAGTCGCCGTTGAACATATCGTGCAGGCGGGTCAGGTAGTTCAGTGCGGCGAGGGTCGAGGCAGTGATATCGCGGCGCCCATCGTAGAAACGGTCCTGGCGCAGGTTGAAGTTGCGCCCGGTGGACGGGATGAACTGCCAGAGGCCGACCGCATCGGCACGGGAGTAGGCCATCGGGTTATAGGCGCTCTCGATGACCGGCAACAGCGCGAGTTCCAGCGGCATGTTGCGCTCTTCGAGACGCTCGACGATGTAATGGATATAAAGGGTGCCGCGTTCGCTGGCGTTTTCCAGGAACGATGGGTTGCTGGCGAACCACAGGCGTTGCTGCTCGATGCGTGGGTTCACGCCCAGGCCGTCCTGCAGCTTGAAGCCTTGGCGCATGCGTTCCCAGACATCCTGTGGCGGAGTCGGGTTGGCTTTCTCGCCGATCCAGATGGGCTTCTGCTTGATCCGGACGTTGAGGTTCGGCGCTGTTTCGCTGCCGCTGTCCGAGGGGTGATGCAAGCCTTGGCAACCCGCCAGAGTGGCGGAAACAGCCACGGCGACAGCCTGAGCCAATCGCGTCAATGTGCCTGAATTTATGGGTTTTCGGTTAGGTGACGACATTGGCTGGAAGGTAGTTCCGGGCAAAAATGTCGGGCGATTCTAGAAAGCGCTCAGGGTGCGGTCAACCATTGAGCATTTGCGTGCCGACCGCCTCCTTGTCTCAAAACTGGTCTTTCCAGGCTCGCAGGGCAGCAAAAACCTCACTTGGCGAGCGGTTGTCACGGCCGTTCCGTTCGTCCGCTTTTTCTTTAACAGATGTTTCGCCAACCCGCAGGAATGGGTTGGTACGCAGTTCCAGGGCCAGGTTGGAGGGCAGGCTGATCCGCCCGTCGGCCCGCCACTGGCTGACCTGTTCCAATCGTGCGGTGATAGCCAGATTGTCTGGCTCGACGGCCTGGGCGAAGCGCAGGTTGCCCAGGGTATATTCGTGGGTGCAGTAGACTGCGGTGTGGGCAGGCAGGGCTGCCAGTCGGCTCAGCGAGGCATGCATCTGCCCGGGCGTGCCCTCGAACAGGCGGCCGCAGCCGGCAGCGAACAGCGTGTCGCCGCAGAACAGCAGCGGGGCCGTTGCATCCACCTGATAGAAGGCTATGTGGCCCAGGGTATGACCAGGCACCGCGAACACCTGGAATGGCAGGTCGAGTATGCTGATCCGGTCGTTATCGCGCAGTGCCACGTCACGGGCCGGGATGTTTTCCTCGGCGGGGCCGAGTACCCGGGCACCCGTCGCCTGTTTCAGGCGCTCGACGCCGCCGACGTGATCGTGGTGGTGATGGGTGACCAGGATGTCCTCCAGTTGCCAGCCCGGATGGGCCTCCAGCCACGCCAGGACCGGCGCCGCGTCACCGGGGTCGACCACCGCGCAGCGACGCCGGGCGTTATCCTGCAGCAGCCAGATATAGTTGTCGGTGAACGCGGGCAGTGCATCGATCTGTATCATGTTGGAAGTCGCCAAGCGGAAAACATTGGCGCATCTTAGAGGCTGGTATGGCTCATGGCGAGTTGGAGCAAGCAATGACCGATAAAGCGTTCGCCCAGGCCGATCCTGAATGGCTGGCACTGATCAGCGCGGCCCGCGACTGGTTGTCAGGACCGCTGGGGAAACTGCTGCTCGATGAAGAGCGACGCATGCTCGACGAAGAGCTTGAGCGCTATTTCGGCGGTTACCTGGTTCATTACGGGCCATCTGCCGAGACGCCGCCGCAAGCGCAGCAGGTGCGCCGCAACGTGCGCCTGGGGGCGCCGCTGCCGGGGGTCGAGATCGTCTGCGAGGAGCGGGCGTGGCCGTTGAGCGAGCACGCGGCGGATGTCGTGGTGTTGCAGCACGGCCTGGATTTCTGTCTGTCACCCCATGGCCTGCTGCGTGAAGCGGCAGCCAGCGTGCGTCCCGGCGGGCACTTGCTGATTGTTGGAATAAATCCCTGGAGTGCCTGGGGGCTGCGGCATGTATTTGCCCACGACGCCTTGCGCCAGGCCCGTTGCATTTCCCCCTCGCGGGTTGCCGACTGGCTGAACCTGCTGGGCTTTGCGCTGGAGAAACGCCGCTTCGGATGCTATCGTCCGCCGCTGGCCTCGCCTGCCTGGCAGGCTCGACTGGCGGGCTTGGAGCGCATTGCCGGTGGCTGGCAGCTGGCCGGTGGCGGTTTCTATCTGTTGGTGGCACGCAAGATCATGATTGGCCTGCGGCCGGTCCAGCAGGTACGACGCGAGCCGGTCGGCAAGCTGGTGCCACTGCCGCTGGCCAAGGTCAACCGGCGCCCCAGTGAGCCCTAGCAGGCCAGCTCTCACAGAACTTATCAGCGGGTCGGCTCTGCCGGCCCAGGTGCCCTCGGCCCTTGACCGATGGCCCATAGAGCAATTTTCGATGGAAAGGTTGTAATGAGCGATACCGTTGAACTCTTCACCGATGGCGCCTGCAAGGGCAACCCTGGTCCTGGCGGCTGGGGCGCACTGCTGGTCTTCAAGGGGGTCGAGAAGGAACTCTGGGGTGGTGAAGCCAACACCACCAACAACCGCATGGAACTGCTGGGCGCGATTCGCGGGCTCGAAGAGCTCAAGCGGCCCTGCGAAGTGCTGTTGGTGACCGACTCCCAATATGTGATGAAAGGCATCACCGAGTGGATGACCAACTGGAAGAAGCGTGGCTGGAAAACCGCGGCCAAGGAGCCGGTAAAGAATGCCGACCTGTGGCAACTGCTCGACGAGCAGGTCAACCGCCACACCGTGAAATGGAAATGGGTACGCGGGCACATCGGCCATCCGGGCAACGAACGTGCCGATCAACTGGCCAACCGCGGCGTCGATGAAGTACGGGGAGTCAAGCATGCGTAGTGTCGTACTCGATACCGAAACCACCGGTATGCCGGTGACCGACGGCCACCGGATCATCGAGATCGGTTGCGTCGAAATCATCGGCCGCCGCCTGACCGGGCGGCATTTCCACGTCTATCTGCAACCGGATCGCGAAAGCGACGAGGGCGCGATCGGCGTCCACGGTATCACCGACCAGTTCCTGATCGGCAAGCCACGTTTCGGCGAAGTGGCCGATGAATTCTTCGAGTTCATCAAGGGTTCGCAACTGATCATCCACAACGCGGCGTTCGACGTTGGCTTCATCAACAACGAGTTCGCCCTGGCAGGGCTGCACGACCGCGCCGATATCAGCCAGCACTGCAGCGTTCTCGACACCCTGTTGATGGCCCGGGAACGCCATCCTGGCCAGCGCAACAGCCTCGACGCCTTGTGCAAGCGCTATGGGGTCGACAACTCCGGCCGTGAACTGCACGGCGCCTTGCTCGACTCGGAGATTCTCGCCGACGTCTACCTGACCATGACCGGTGGCCAGACCAGCCTGTCCCTGGCCGGCAGCACCGGCGACGGCGCCGGTGAAGGCGGGGCCGGGCAGGCCAGCGAAATCCGCCGGCTGTCGGCCGAGCGCAAGCCGGGCCGGATCATCCGCGCCAGCGACAGCGAACTGGCTGAACACCAGGCTCGCCTGGAAATCATTGCCAAGTCCGCCGGTGCACCGGCGCTCTGGACGCAACTGGCCGAAGCCGCAGCGCAGTAGAGGTTGTTTGTTACAAGAGTTCTCCTTTCTCTTCTTTCAACTTCACATGTAGGACAAACAGCTTCTACCCTGAAGGAACAGACGGGCGGTATCCCGTCGCTTCAGGACTGACAGGCCCATGTACAAGGATTTGAAGTTTCCGATCCTGATCGTGCACCGCGACATCAAGGCGGACACGGTCGCCGGAGATCGGGTACGGGGAATCGCCAAGGAACTCGAACAGGACGGTTTCAGCGTTTTCTGTGCCGTCGACTACGCCGAGGGCCGCCTGGTCGCCTCGACCCACCATGGTTTGGCCTGCCTGCTGATTGCAGCCGAGGGCGCCGGGGAAAACACTCACCTGCTGCAGAACATGGTCGAGCTGATCCGCTTGGCGCGGGTCCGTGCTCCCGACCTGCCGATCTTCGCGCTGGGCGAACAGGTCACCTTGGAAAATGCGCCGGCCGACGCCATGAGCGAGCTGAACCAACTGCGCGGCATTCTCTATCTGTTCGAGGATACCGTGCCGTTCCTGTCCCGGCAGGTCGCCCGCGCGGCGCGCAATTACCTGGATGGTTTGCTGCCGCCGTTTTTCCGGGCGTTGGTGCAACACACTGCCGACTCCAACTATTCCTGGCACACGCCCGGCCACGGCGGTGGCGTGGCCTACCGCAAGAGCCCGGTAGGGCAGGCGTTTCACCAGTTCTTCGGGGAAAACACCCTGCGCTCCGACCTGTCGGTGTCCGTACCGGAACTGGGTTCCTTGCTGGATCACACTGGCCCGTTGGCCGAGGCCGAAGCCCGGGCCGCGCGCAATTTTGGCGCCGACCATACGTTTTTCGTGATCAACGGCACGTCCACCGCGAACAAGATCGTCTGGCATTCGATGGTTGGCCGCGATGACCTGGTGCTGGTGGACCGCAACTGTCACAAGTCGGTGCTGCATTCGATCATCATGACCGGCGCCATTCCGCTGTACCTGTGCCCGGAGCGCAACGAGCTGGGGATCATCGGCCCGATTCCGCTGAGCGAGTTCAGTCGTGAATCGATCCAGGCAAAGATCGAGGCCAGTCCGTTGACCCGTGGGCGTCCGCCCAGGGTGAAACTGGCGGTTGTCACCAACTCGACCTACGACGGCCTGTGCTACAACGCCGAGCTGATCAAGCAGAGCCTGGGCAACAGCGTCGAGGTCCTGCATTTCGACGAGGCCTGGTATGCCTATGCGGCCTTCCACGAGTTTTTTGCCGGGCGCTACGGCATGGGCACTTCACGAACCCCGGACAGCCCGCTGGTGTTCACCACCCACTCGACCCACAAACTGCTGGCGGCCTTCAGCCAGGCGTCGATGATCCATGTGCAGGATGGTGGGGCGCGCCAGTTGGACCGCGACCGTTTCAACGAAGCTTTCATGATGCACATCTCCACCTCGCCGCAATACAGCATCATCGCCTCCCTGGACGTGGCCTCGGCGATGATGGAGGGGCCGGCGGGGCGCTCGCTGCTCCAGGAAATGTTCGATGAAGCGCTGAGCTTTCGTCGCGCCCTGGCCAATCTGCGCCAGCATATTGCCGCCGATGATTGGTGGTTCAGTATCTGGCAGGCTCCACGGGTGGAGGGTATCGACCGGGTCGAGACGCCGGACTGGTTGCTGGAACCGCAGGCCGACTGGCATGGTTTCGGTGACGTGGCCGAGGACTACGTGCTGCTCGATCCGATCAAGGTCACTCTGGTGATGCCAGGGCTCACAGCGGGTGGCGCCCTGAGCGAGCGCGGCATTCCGGCGGCGGTGGTCAGCAAGTTTCTCTGGGAGCGCGGCCTGGTGGTGGAGAAGACCGGTCTGTACTCGTTTTTGGTCCTGTTCTCGATGGGCATCACCAAAGGCAAATGGAGTACCTTGCTGACGGAGTTGCTGGACTTCAAGCGCAACTACGACGCCAACACCAGCCTGGCCAGTTGCCTGCCGTCAGTCGCCAGGCAGGGGCCGCAGCGCTACCAGGGCATGGGGCTGCGCGACCTGTGTGATCAACTGCACGGCTGTTATCGCAGTAATGCCACGGCCAGGCATCTCAAGCGGATGTACACGGTTTTGCCCGAAGTTGCGATGAAACCTGCCGATGCCTACGACCGCCTGGTTCGCGGCGAAGTCGAAGCGGTGTCGATCGATGCATTGCAGGGGCGGGTCGCGGCGGTCATGCTGGTACCTTATCCGCCCGGTATCCCACTGATCATGCCGGGCGAACGCTTTACCGAGGCGACCCGTTCGATCATCGACTACCTGGCCTTTGCCCGGGCGTTCGACAGTGGTTTCCCCGGTTTCGTCGCGGATGTGCACGGCCTGCAACACGAAGACAACGGTGATGGCCGCTGCTATACCGTCGATTGCATCAAGGAATGAGGACAGGACAGTTCGCCCTATGCATTTAGTCATGAACCCGAAAGACCCTGAAGTCTCGGTCCGGGTGGCCGACGAGGGCTTCTCCGAGTATATCTGGGGCAGCGATTTCAGCTTCGAGGTCAAGGCCTATGGCCGAGCCGAGATGGGCCGCAAGGTCGACCAGTGGCCGCTGACCGCAGTGGCCCCCTACCGCAAGTGTTATGGCATCGACCCCGAGGAGTTCGCCAGCTTTCGCGGCAAGGCGGACAGTGCGATCTTCATGGCCTACCTCGATGGCCGGCCGGCCGGGCATGTGGTGGTCAGCACCAACTGGAACGGCTTTGCCCACGTCGACGAGCTGGCGGTGAACGCCCGCGCGCGGCGTCACGGCGTGGCCAGGGCCCTGCTGGAGGAGGTGCGGTTCTGGAGCCTCAGGAAGAACCTGCCGGGCGTGATGCTGGAAACCCAGAACAACAACCTCGGCGCCTGTCGCCTGTACGAGCGTTGCGGTTATGTACTGGGCGGGATGGATCACCTGCGGTATCGCGGCATTGATGCCCAGACTCGCGAAGTGGCGCTGTTCTGGTACCTGCTGTTCGCGCCGCCGGCCTGAGGATCAGGCCGGCGCCAGCATGTTGCCGGCTTTCTCGCCGATGATTTCCAGCAGGGCCCTCTGCGCTGCCGAAGGCTCGCGCTCCTTCAGGGTCAGGGCATGCAGGGTGATGGGGACCGCCGGCGAGATCGGGCAGACATCCAGCCCACCCTCCCTGGCACCCACTGCGGTGAAGGGATCGACAATGGCCAGGCCTTCGCCGGCCTCGACCATGCTGCGCATCATCTGGTAGGTCTGGACCCGCGTCTGTACCTGGGGTGGCGGGCGCAGGCCCTGCAGCTTGCTGTCGAGCAGCAGGCTGAGGGTGTCCTGCTGTTCCAGGCCGATCATCGGTTGTCCTGCCAGCTCCTGCAGGGAAATGTACTTCTGTTTCGGTTGCAACCAGCCGTGGGGCGCGAGCAGTTGCAGCTTGCCCTGGGCCAGCGTCTCGCACTGGATCTGCGGGTGCTCGGGGTCGTGCAGGCTCAGGCCCAGTTCGATCTCGCGCAGCAGCAAGCCGCGGACGATATCACGGGTATGCTGGCTGGCCAGGGTGCACGGGGTATCCCGGAAGCGCCGGCGCAGGGCGGCGATGCCTTGCGGCAGCAGGTGCTGGGCGAGTGTCGGGGTGCAGGTGACGCGCAGCGGTGGCGCCTGGTGCTGGCGCAGTTCCGCGGCCAGGCGCCGCAACGGTTCCAGCTCGCGGTACAGGTGACTGATCTGCGGTTGCAGCTCGCGGGTTTCGCGAGTTGCCTGCATCCGCCCGCGGACGGTGGCGAACAACAGGAAGCCCAATTGTTGCTCGGCATCCTGCAGGGTGGCACTGAGCGTGGACGCCGGCAGTTGCAGCAACTCGGCGGCGGGGCCGAGGTTGCCGGTCTGCAGGATGGCCTGGATTGCTTCGATATGGCGTAGACGCATGCTTGAAGTCCATGTCCCGCACGGAAGAGGTCAGTGGACTGATCCTAACCCAAGTTGGCCGGCAAGACTGCAGGTCGGCGTGCGTTCAGCGGTGCGTCATGATGCGATGGTATCGGGTTCGCGAATGAGCGTGATACCGGACTGGACCAGCAGAAACTCGTTTTCGTCGAGTTTATTGACGCGATCGCCAATGGCCAGTTTGTAGGTGGTGACGGGCTCCGTGCCGGCCAGGCCCGCTTCCGAAGGCATGGATTCCTGGAACTCATGCACGGAATACACGCGTCCTTCGGCGTCCCTGGCATGAAATTGTCCGACGAGTACTGCGGCCATCTGTATTGAACCTCTGGAAATTAACTGCCGATTTGCGGCTCTGTAGACCGTGCCCGCCTCGGGGAAGTTTTATCCCTGGAAAAAAATAGTCATGTGATCTTGCCGGTTTCTGGTCGGGCAAGGGGCCATGTACCAAAGGCTACCGGGAAAAATCCGACAATTGCCGTGGCTGATCATCTATAACTAAAGCTCCCTTGTCTCGCATATCCGGAGTGTCCATGAGTAATGTCCATACCGTCGCCGTGCTGGTTGGCAGCCTGAGAAAAGAGTCGATCAACCGCAAGGTGGCGCTGGCCCTGGCTGATCTGGCGCCAGCGAACCTGAAGCTGGAGATTGTCGAGATCGGCGACCTGCCGCTGTACAACGAAGACATCGACGGCACGCCGCCAGCGGCCTACACCACCTTTCGCGAACAGGTCGCCGCGGCCGATGCGGTGTTGTTCGTGACCCCCGAATACAACCGCTCGGTGCCCGCGCCGTTGAAGAACGCCATCGACGTTGGCTCGCGGCCCTATGGCAAGAGCGCCTGGAGTGGCAAGCCGGGAGCGGTGATCAGCGTATCGCCGGGGGCGATCGGTGGCTTCGGTGCCAACCATCATCTGCGCCAGTCGCTGGTGTTTCTCAATGTGCCGTGCATGCAGCAGCCCGAAGCCTACTTCGGTGGTGCGGGCAGTGCATTCGATGAGGCGGGCAAGCTGTCGGAACAGAGCAAACCGTTCCTGCAGGGTTTCATCAATGCCTATGGGCAGTGGGTGGAACAGCACAAGAAGGCCTGATGGTTTTGGGGGGAGCCAGCGATGCAGGTCACGCCCGTGACCAGCATCGTTACAAGAATCAGCAGCCTTGCGGCAGCTCCCCATTCGCCAGGCGCTGGTTGATCGCTGCAACCACTGGCGGCAGTTCGTTGAGGGTGTCGATCAGGTAATGCGGGCGTGAGCCCTCGAACAGGGTATGGATACGCTGGCGCTCGGCAGCGAGACTGGCGCTGTCCAGGGCCTGGTAGGCCGCGTAGTCGAGCCCCAGGGCATTGCCGGAGCAGACCAGGGCGACGGTCCACATGCCGGCACGCCGACCTTCGAGAATCCCCGGCACCGTATCGTCCACCTTCACGCAAGCCGCGACATCGTCGATGCCCAGCGCGATCACGTTCGCCAGGGCCTGGGCCGGCCATGGGCGACCATTGGGCACTTCATCGGTGGCGACCACATGGTCGGCCACATAACCATTGCTTGCCGCGAGTTCGACCACCTTGGCCATCACTTGCGCCGGGTAGCCGGAGCACGAACCGATCTTCAGGCCCTGACTGCGCAGTTCGGCGATGGTGTCCAGCGCACCGGGAATCAGCGCCGAATGTTCGGCGATCTTTTCGATCTGCAGCGGCATGAAGCGCTGGTAGATCGCGGTCACATCCACGTCGCTGGGCGTGCGCCCGAACACCTTGCGGTAGCGCTCGGCGATCTGCGGTTGGTTGCACAGGGTGCGGATGTGATCCCACTTGCCCATGCCCATGGGGCCACGTGCTTCTTCGATGGAAACCTGCACGTCGAATTCGGCAAAGGCTTCGACGAAGATCTGGGTCGGGGCGAACGAGCCGAAGTCGACGACGGTGCCGGCCCAGTCGAGGATGGCCGCTTGCAGTCGGGTCGGTTGGGTGTAGTTCATGGCGGTTACCTCAAGCACGGAAGTGGGTGTCATGGGTGGGCGTGACAACGCCCGGAACTCGGATGGTCGCTACGCCCATCTCGACCAGTGCCTCGCCGATCGCCTGGACCGCGGCCTGCATGTCGTGGCGGGTGACGTCGCCGATGCAGCCGACGCGGAAGGTGTCGACCTCGGTCAGCTTGCCTGGATAGAGAATGAAACCCTTGGCCTTGACCCGCTCATAGAGCGTCTTGAAGTCATAGTGCGGGTCTTGCGGCGCATGCACGGTAACGATGATCGGCGCCTGGATCGCCTGTGGCAGGAAACTGCGCAGGCCGAGTCGGTCCAGTTCTTCGAGCAGCACCTGGCAGTTTTCGGCATAGCGCCGCTGGCGCGCCGGCTGGCCGCCCTGTTCCTCATATTGCAGCAACGCCTCATGCAGCGCTGCGACCACATGGGTTGGCGGCGTGAAGCGCCATTGGCCAGTGCGTGCCATGTAGGTGTGTTGGTCATGCAGGTCCATCGCCAGTGAATGCGAGTTGCCGGCCGCTGCGGCCAGGCTGGCTTTATGGGCCAATACGAACCCCATGCCCGGTACGCCTTCCAGGCATTTGCCCGAGGCAGCGATCAGGGCATCGAACGCTACCAGGCGGGCGTCGATGGGCAGGGCGCCGAAGGCACTCATGGCGTCGATGATCAGGCGCTTGCCATGGCGAGCGACGACCTCGGCGATCTGCTCCAGCGGGTTGAGGATGCCGGTGCTGGTTTCGCAGTGGATCAGCGCGACATGGCTGATCATCGGGTCGGCGAGCAGCCGCTGTTCCACCTCGGCCGCATTGCTTGGCTGGTCCTCGGCGCCTTCCAGGGTGCAGAAGGCCCGGTCCAACACCGAGCAGATGGTCGCCAGGCGCTTGCCGTAGGCGCCATTGACCAGCACCAGAACCTTGCCGCCACGCGGTACCAGGGTGCCGATGGCGGCTTCCACGGCAAAGGTCCCGCTGCCTTGCAAGGGCACGCAATGATGGCTGTCGGTGGCATGGGCGATGGCCAGCAGGCGTTCGCAAACGCTGGCGGTCAACTGGTTGAAGCGCTCGTCCCAGGAGCCCCAGTCCAGCAGCAGCGCCTGGCGGGTGCGGGCCGAGGTGGTGAGCGGGCCAGGGGTCAGCAGGAGGGGGGCGGCGGTACTCATGGGGGATTTCCTTGCAGCGCTGGTCATTGACGGGATACACGGCATAAATTGCGGTTTGCCTTGTTATCAATCAAATTGTTTGTTGTTATGCGAGCTATAAGTGAGGCCGATAGACAATGAACCTGTTTCAACTCCGTGCATTCGATGCCGTGGCCCGTGAGGGCAGTTTCACCCGCGCCGCTGCCCGGCTGTTCATCAGCCAGCCGGCGGTCACCGGGCACGTCAAGGCCCTGGAGGAGCATTACCAGGTCACGTTGTTGCGCCGCACGGCACGACGGGTGGAGTTGACGGAGCAGGGCATTCGCCTGGCGGCGATCACCCGGGCGATGTTCGGCCTGGCCGAAGAGGCGCGGGTCATGCTCGAAGCCAACCGGCAGTTGCTCACCGGACGCCTGGAGGTCGCGGCGGACGGCCCGCACATGGTCATGCCGATGCTTGCCCGGCTGCGTGAGCGTTATCCGGGAGTAACCGTCAACCTGCGTCTGGGCAATGCCCAGGAAACCTTGGCGGCGTTGCTCGCCGAGCATGCCGATGTTGCCGTGCTGACCGAGGTCGAGCCACGCAAGGGCCTGCACCTGCAGCCGCTGAGCGAGTCGTGGATCTGCGTCCTGGTGCCTGCCGGGCATCCCTGGCAGGACGAGTACGAGGGTGTCGCATTGCAACGCCTGGACCAGACGATCATGGTGTTGCGCGAACCCTCGTCGATCACTCGTCGGACGTTCGACCAGGCCTGTGGCCAGGCTGGCGTCAGCCCACGGGTGCTGCTGGAACTGGACAGCCGCGAGGCGGTGACCGAGGCGGTGGCGGCCGACCTGGGGCTGGGTATCGTCTCGTCCCTTGAAGTCAGCCACGACCCACGGGTCCGGGCCATACCGCTGGTCGGCGACGGGCTATGCAACCGGCATATGATCGGTTGCCTGGAGCGGCGCAGTGAATTGCGCCTGATCCAGGCGTTCCTCGGGCTGCTGGCATGACCTTCAGGTCGGTCCGGAGGGTTTGATCAGCCATTCGTAGACGCTGCTCAACTCGCCAGGACAACTGTCGGGACTGGTGTTCAGGCTGTTCTGCAGGAAGTCCCTGCGCTGGGCGGGACTCCAGCGTTGCTGAATGTACTCGTGCACGGCCAGGCATTGGCCAGGGTAGAGCAGCCAGAGTTGCTCCGGCGTGTCAGCGAGTTCCAGCGCCAACCGATGCCGCTGGTAGGGGCTCAGTACGGCCATGCCCTGGGCGTTGCTGCGGCCTTCGAGCAGGATGTCATCGCGGCCCAGGCGCGCCAGCTCCTTGAGACCTGGGCGGGGCATGCGCACGATGTACCAGACGCTATTGCCCAGGCAGTGCCCGGACTGTTGCGGCTGCTCATGGAGATAGATTTGTCCGGCCCGTTCCGTTGTGTCCGGCGCGAGGCATTCGGCCGGGCACTGCGGTGCCGATTGCGGGTCCGCCCGCACCGGAGCGGGCGGTGGCAGGCCTGCGTTCCGATTGTCGAGGAAACCGCAGATCACCAACTGATCGGGATCGTGGTCGAGGCATTCGATCAGCACCTGGCTGCCTACTGCCGGTGCCTTGCCTTCAATGGCCAGGGGAATCCAGCAGCCGCGAGGGGCGTCCGGCGCATGCAGGGCATCCTGCAACCGGACATGCAGGCGCCCCTGGGAGTCGGCTTGTGCCGACTGCCCGTGTGGGCCAAGGACGATGCCGATCTGGTAGTCCCGTGGCTTGGCGCGAGGCTCGCGCAAAGCCGGGCGAAAGGGGGTGGCCCAGGGAATGGCCCTGAAGCGATTGTGATAACCCTGGAGTTCATGCTCTTCGTCCCGGTGCCGGTTTTGCCCATGCTCGTGGTCCACCCATTGTTCGCCCCAGTGCTGGACCTCGGTGATCAACCATTGGTCGTTGAGAGCCTGGCGTGGGTGATCGCCCAGGTTGCGCACGTCGGCACAATGCAGTTCGCCGAGATTGCTGCTGCCATGGATTTGCCGGCTGTCGCAGCGCAGGCGTTCCAGGGCACGTCGACTGCATTGCAGCTCGTGGCGTTGCCTTGGATCGGTGATTGGTGAGTGCACGCCGTGCAGTCCGGCCTGGTTGGCTGCGCCATCGCTGTTGGGCATCGCGTAGCGGAGTGTGGTTGCCCAGGGGAGGCTGCCCGTCCTGGTCGGTCGCCGGTGCTCGATGGGGGCTGGCAGTGCATGTCGCTCATGCAACTGATGGATGGCTCGCTGACCGCCGTGTGGTGCTGCGCAATAGCGCAGCACGCCGGGGTGCTCGGGAAACGCCTGGGGATCTTCGGCGAAGACCACGACATGCTGCCGGTGACTGTGCTCGAAGTGGTAGTGGATGCCTTCTTCCTCGCACAGTCGGTTCAGCCACTGCAGGTCGTTCTGCTCATGCTGCTGGCAATACGGGCGAGGCGGGTAGGTGCCTTGGCCAAGTTCGAGGCGATAGTCGGCCGGTCCGAAGCCGTTGCTGGCGAGCAGTCGCGCGAGTATCTCGGGGACGCTCAAGTCATGGAAGGCCCGGCCCCTGTTGCTTCGCTCGAGCAGTGCCAGGCGAGGGCCCAGTACCACCTGGTAGTGACACCGCCCGGGGTTCAGGTAGCAACTGCTGATTTCATGGATTATTCCATGGACGCCTTCCCCGGCGTGCCCGAAACCCAGGAATGCCGGTTGTTGCAGTAGCGCCGGCAGGTCCAGTCCCGAGTCCTCGCCCAGCAACTCGACCTCGAAGCGGTAGGGCTGGTTCAGGGCTTCGCGCCCGCTGAAGCGAATGACCTGCAGGGGCGCGGGAAGGGAAGCAATTGCCAGTGAGATCAGTCGTGCCTTGTCCTGAGCCATTTCATCTCTTTGTGTCGGGGACTTTACGACAGAGGGTACGAAATGCTGGAGATATCTGGGCACGGCAAAACGGCTTTTGGGAAATTGCCTACGATGATCCGGGCATAGTCGTAGCGATTATCAGGTTTTGGTCGATCAGTGACTTTTTGCCGTATAAACTGCGCGCAAAGCGTCGGCCAATAGATGTCACGACGCCACTGATCGAGAGAGTGAGTAATGGGCGCACAGTGGAAGGTTAAACACAAAGAGGCGGCAGCCAACGCCAAGGGCAAGCTGTTCGGCAAGCTGGTCAAGGAAATCACCATCGCCGCGCGCAATGGTGCGGACATCTCCACCAACGCGCACCTGCGCCTGGTGGTCGAGCAGGCAAAAAAAGCCTCGATGCCTCGCGATACCCTGGAACGTGCGATCAAGAAAGGTTCCGGCCAGTTGGGCGAAACCGTGCAGTACCACCGTGTGACCTACGAAGGCTTTGCCCCGCACCAGGTGCCACTGATCGTCGAGTGCGTCACCGACAACATCAACCGCACCGTGGCGGAAATCCGCGTAGCCTTCCGCAAGGGCCAACTGGGTGCTTCCGGTTCGGTGGCCTGGGACTTCAACCACGTCGGCCTGATCGAAGCCTCTCCGGACAGCCCGGATGCCGATCCGGAAATGGCGGCCATTGAGGCCGGTGCCCAGGATTTCGAACCGGCTGAAGAGGGCGCGACCCTGTTCATCACCGAGATCACCGATCTTGATGCGGTGCAGAAGGCCTTGCCGGAACAAGGTTTCACCGTACTGTCGGCGAAGCTGGGCTATCAGTCGAAGAACCCGGTCAGTGGCCTGACCGACGAGCAGATGGCTGAAGTCGAAGCGTTCCTCGAAGGCCTGGACAACCATGACGACGTGCAGGACATGTTCGTCGGCCTGGCCGGCTGATCCAGATCTTCTGCGCGCCTGTTCGCGGCGGACCGCCGCGAACAGGGCCACACTCAACCTACAGCAGCGCGCAAATCTCCTCGAACCCCGGTCGTTCCAGCACATCCGGTTGAATGCAGCGCTCCTGCAGAGCCTGTAGCGACTCCCGTACCCCAGGTTCGAACTCCCCGTCGACCCGTTCCAGCAATTCCCCCAGCAGAATCCCGAACGCCCGCACTTCGATCCGCTGCAATGCACGGGTTTCCAGGCTGTCCGTCGGCGAGTGGAATGACGCCGCGCCAAAATCGCCCAGCAGGCAGTCGCCGTCGGCGTTGTAGAGAATATTGTGGCCATACAGGTCGCCATGGCACAGCCCCAGCCGATGCAGGTGCGCACCTACCGAGGCGATGCCACGCGCCATGCGCAGTGCCTGCCGTGGACTGAAGCGGGTAGCGTTGCGATACACATCCCGGCTGCATGAGTCGAGGCTGGGCAGGGCGGCGAGGTTGGCGAACCGGGGATCGATCAGTTCCATGACCAAACCGGCCTGTTCGTCGGGATGGCCGCTGATGCGACCTTCGACCCGGATCAGGTTCGGGTGCAGGCCGGCGGCGATGCAGGCGTTCATTTCGTTCAGCGGCGAGCCGTCGCTGGTCATGCTGCCCTTGTACAGTTTGACCGCCACCGCCTTGGCCGCCGCTGAAGGACGGTTCCACAGGGCCTGGCTGATCACCCCGGAGGCGCCTTCGCCCAGCCGCTGTTCGAGCTGCAACTGCGCCCAGTCGATGTACGGCGTGGTGTCGCCGGCCAGCACCTCGCCGGTGTGATCAAGCCGCGGGTTGCCGGCATAGGCGATCCAGGCCAGGCTGGGCAGGGTCAGCAGCCACCGTGGCAACTCCTCCAACTGGTTGGCGGCGATCCGGATCAGTTCCAGGTTGTGGCAGTCGACCAGGGTCGTTGGCAGCTTCTGCAGACGGTTGCCGGCGAGCATCAGCTTCTGCAGCAGCGGCCGGCGGCCCAGCTCGTCGGGCAGTTCGGTGATGCGGTTGTCGGTCAGGATCAGCCAGCGCAGCAGGGGTGGCAAGCCTGCGGCCGGTACGTGCTCGATGCGGTTGGCCTTGAACGCGACCATGCTCAGTTGGGCGCATTGGCCCAGGCAGGCGGGCAGCGCGGTGAACAGGTTGTCGGAACAGAACAGGATGCGCAGGTGGGGCAGGCGGTGCAGGTCTTCCGGCAGGCTGTCCAGCCGGTTGCCGCTCAGGTTGAGAATTTCCAGGGAGTCGGCCAGTTGGAAGATTTCCCGGGGAAACTCGGTCAGCCCGCAGGACAGGTCGAGTCGCTTGATGCCGGCCAATTGGCCGGCACGCAGTTGATCAAGGGTGTGCATGAGCGGGCGTTCCGTACGGTCGCGATCATCGAAAAAGGCCGCCATGATAGCTGCCTGGACGCGACCTTGCTCGCCGGTGCGCTCAGGGACCGATTTCCACCAGTTGCCCCAGCCGGCTGCGGGTCCGTGCGAGATCGATGGCATTGCCGCCCAGGCTTTCGCGCAGGGGCCGTGCGCCGATCAGTTGCAGCCGCTTGTCCTGGTCGTAGAGCACGTCGATCAGGTTGATGAAGCGCTGTTGGCTGGCGATCGGGCAATCTTCCAGGCTGGGCAGTTCGTCGATGATCCAGGTGTCGAAACGGCGGCACAGTTCCAGATAGTCCATGACCGCCGTGGGTTCTTCGCACAGGTCGGCAAATTCGAAACGTACGCAGCGGTCGTGGTTCTGCCGCACCTTGAGTTGTCGCGTACCCACCCGCAGCGGGCTGGGTGGCGTTCCCCGTTCTGGCAGTTGCAGGGCCTGGCGTTGTTCGGTGCTGCCGGGCCAGATGTACTGCCCGTGAGTGAACTGCTGCTGTGCATGGCTGGGCGCCAGGCTTCGGTAGTCGTGGGGGCCGCCGACCTCCATGACCTCCATCCGCGCATTGATCAGGTCGATCACCGGCTTGAACCGCGCGTGATAGAGCGGATTGGGCAGCAGGCCCTCGGGCGGATAGTTGGAGGTCACCACCAGCAGCACGTGGCGCTGGAACAGCGCCTTGAACAGCCGGGTGATCAGCATCGCATCGCCGATGTCATGGACATGGAATTCGTCGAAGCACAGCAACCGGCAGCCAGCGAGCAGTTCGTCCAGGGTGGCGCCCAGTGCATCCGGATTCTCGCGATGCTCGAACATGCCCTGGTGCAGTCGGGCGAAGAAATCGTGGAAGTGCAGGCGCTGTTTCTCGGCAAGCGGCACGGCCTGGAAGAAGCCGTCCAGCAACCAGCTCTTGCCCCGGCCTACTGCGCCGTGCAGGTACAGGCTGCGCAATTGCCCAGGGGCGCCGTGCAGCAATGCCGTGGCCTGTTGGGCCATGCGCTCGATGACCCGCTGCTGGCTATGGCTCAGGGTGTATCCCTGGTGGCTGGCCTTGCGCTGGAAGTATTCGGGTACGTCGGGGTGCGGGGTAACGGCGCCCTGCTTGTCAGGCGAAATCTTGCCGAAGAAACGGCGCAACGCCGGCCAGCGGGACTTCCTGCCTTGGCGGTGGATGGGGGTAACGGCCAACGGAGAAAATCCTCCATGGGTGAATGGGCCAAGCGTCGCAGCCGGCTTGGCTGCACTGACGCTATCTTGCCGGGGGCCTGATCATTTCACCAATAGAAAATCGCGCGGCCAGTCATCTCCGAAATGGATAGCAGCTCGTCGGCATCTGCATGAAAAAGAATGCAGGCACATGGCCACCTAGTTTATTCTGGCGCTGTATCTTCATTCCTCAATTTCTTCGTCTAGGTCCCCGCCGCTCAAATGGATTGAGCCATTGAGCGGAGCCCCGTGCGAATGTTCAACGGGACTGGCCACATGCACTCCATCTGTCGACTGCTGCTGACCCTGGGCGCCTGCCTGCTGAGTGATCACGCCTTTGCTGCGGTCAATGGGCAGATCGAGGCCCGACTGGTCATTACCGCTGGCTGCCAGGTCAACGAGGGCGCCGTGCAGGGCGCGTCCAACTCAAGTACCGCCAGCCTGGACTTCGGCAGCCAGGGGCCGACCTGGAGCGCGCCGTTGAGCACCCGCCTGGGGAGTGGCAATGGCAACCTGGCGGTCGCGTGCAGCTCGCCAGCCAACAATCCCACCCAGTTCACAGTCACCATCGACGGTGGCACCCAGGGCGACGGCAACGTCCGTTACCTGAGCAACGGCACCCAGCGTGTCCCGTATCACCTGTCCGTCGACGAGGCCGGGAGTGATCGGTACCCCATCGGCCAGCAGCGTACTTTCAACGCGGGTACGGGGGACTGGATGGCTGTCCCGATCCATGGCGCGCTCCTGGCCAATACCCGGGCGCTGCCTGCGGGTACCTATCGTGACACGGTCACTGTCACCCTGAACTGGTAAAATGGTTCACCTCCCGCCACGTCCCTGTCTTGCCGGCTGAGCAACGCCTGCCAAGCATTGGATCCAATGCTCGATAAAGCCTTTCTCGATAAAAACATCGGGATATAGAGGCAATTGCCAGGAAAAGTATTACAAGTCACTGCAACGTTTCCGTCTTAATTTGCAGCTTTTTCCTTCAATGCTAGGCTGATATCAGCAAGCCACCCCGGAAAGGATCGAGGTTGTGAAGGGACCCATGGTTTTGGCAGTCGCGGGCGCGCTGTGCTGCGTTCCGGCATCGGCCGCGCAGCTCCAGGTGGAGGTGCGGGTCAATGTCATGCGCGGCTGTCAGTTGATCGATGCGCCGCGCGAATCGGGCGTTGACCAATTGGGTGTGCTCGATTTTGGCAATACCGCCCGCCTTGATGACCGTGGCGGCCCCTTGGGCGCCTCCCTGACCAATGGTCGCTTGCCCCGCCTGGAGTGCAACCCCGATACGCCTTACCAGGTCCGTATCGACGGTGGACTGCATGGCGGCGTCGGCGAGGTGCGTTACCTGGCGGGTGCAGACCGCAGTACTCTGATTCCCTACCGGCTTTACCGCGACGCCGCGCGGCGCATCGCGTTGCCGGTGAACGAGCCGGTGAGTGGCGTCGTCCCCGACACGGGGTCGGTGGAATTGCCGTTGTACGCGCGGATCGAGCCACTGGCGCAGATACCGCGGGCCAGCCGTTATAGCGATGTGTTGAAGGTGACCGTCACCTGGTAAGCGTGGACATGCAGCTCTCTGCCGGGCGGAGCCGGGCAGGAAAGGGAATGTCGCCCCTCGATGGGCGGCCAATCGGTTGTCTCCTGATGGAAGTGGGATTGGCATATGAAGCACCACAACCGCGCAGTGCTGGCTCTGGGGCCCCTGCTGTTCCTGGCGAATGACGCCGGGGCGGCGATGGTGACCGGGAGCATCCAGGCCCAGATGATCATCTCCCCCGCCTGTGAAGTGAGCGCTGGTGCCGACTCCATGTCCGGCAGACTGGGCCAGCTGAATTTCGGCAACCAGGGGCCGACCTGGACCGGCTCGATCAACGCCAATATCCAGAACAGCGGCGCCACCCTGCACGTAGCCTGCAATGCCTCGGTCAGCGGTTTTACCGTGACCATCGATGGCGGCGTCAACGGCGACGGCAATACCCGGCGCCTGAGCAACGGCAACCGGACCATCGCCTACCAACTCACCGTCGATCCCGAAGGCAACGATACCTACCGGGTCGGAGAGCAACGCAATTTTGCTGTCAGTGCCGATGTCCGGAGCCCGATCCCGGTATTTGGCATCGTGGTGGCAAATACCAACGCACTGCCGTCTGGTACGTACAGCGACACGCTGACGGTCACGTTGGACTGGTAACTCAATGGAGGAGAGCATCATGCCGCAATTTGCTTCGCGTCTCGCTTTATCAGTATTGAGCCTGACCCTGGCCGCCAGTGCCCATGCCGCGACCACTGTCACCGGACAGATCACCTCTACCCTGACCCTGACCAGCAGTTGTGCGGTCAACGGTGCCACCGGGGCTTCCAACCTGAACTTCGGTACCCTGAACTTCGGTACCGCTACCAGCCTGTTCAGCCAGGTCGGCATCCAGTTGCAGGCTTCGGGCGGTGGCGCGGTGGCGATCCAGTGTTCGGCGGGCGTCACGCCGACAGTCACCGTCCAGAGCGGCCTGCATGACGGTGCCACCAGCGGTGGCACCCGGGCCCTGGCCGATGGCGCGGGCAACTACGTGCCCTATGACCTCTATACCGATTCGGGGCTCAACAACCTGCTGAGCAATACCGGGATCATCAACCTGGCCACCAGCACCGGTGCGCTGCAGACCATCAACCTCTGGGGCAAGGCGGTCGGCAAGCCTGGGCTGCCGGCCGGTACCTACACCGACACCATTTCCGTGCAACTGAGTTTCTGAGAGCCGTGGCCCGACATGGATACGTCGGTGCGTTGCTGCTAGCCGTTGCGAGCAGCCAGTCGCTGTCGCTGGCAGCGGCGCCGGGTACGACTTTCCAGGTTACGGCCAGCATCGTTCCGGGGTGCCTGGTAGTGGGCGGGGGTTCCAACTACGGCAGCCTGAACTACGGCAGCTACTCGGCCTTGACGGTCGGCCCGGTGTCGACCGCACTGGCCAGCGGCGTGCAATTGCAATGCACGCCGGGCGTGACCCTGACCATGAGCGTCGATGGCGGCCAGAACAACAATGGCGGCCGCAACCTCAAGCTCAACAGCGGCACTGCACGGCTGGCCTATCAACTGTACAGCGATATCGGCCTGAGCCAGGCCTTGGGGATCGGCCAGAGCATCAACGTGGCCTACAGCAATGCGAACAATATTCGCCTGCCGATCTACGGCAGGGTGGTGTTACCAGGCACTCAACCGGCGGGGACCTACAGCGATGTGGTGCAAGTGCAGTTGACCTGGTAGGGGGCGTTTCACCTGAAGGAACAAGGAGCTTTTGTATGCATTCACCCTCCCGGTGCCGGCAGGCCGCCTGTTACGGGCTGCTGGCAATGGCCTTGCTCGGGGCGAGTATCGCCCAGGCGGCGAGTTCGGTACTGATCTGGCCGATCGACCCGGTGCTGGAGGCCGACCAACAGGCCAGTGCACTGTGGCTGGAGAATCGCGGCAATGACACGGCGAACCTGCAGATCCGGGTGTTCGGCTGGACCCAGAGCGGCTTCGACGACCAGTACCAGAACCAGCGCGAGGTCATCGGCAGCCCGCCGGTGGCACGTATCGAACCGGGGCAGAAGCAATTGGTGCGGCTGACCCGCACCGGCCAGTTGCCGCCAGGGATCGAGAAGGCCTACCGCATCATCATCGACGAGATTCCGGCGGCGAAGCGGCCGGAAGAGGTAGGGGCCGATGGCAAGACCTCGGCGGCGATCCAGTTCCAGATGCGCTATTCGGTGCCGCTGTTCGCCTACGGCGCGGGCCTGTGGAGCAAGGAGGATCCCAGCCGTCCCCGCGATCCGAAGGGCGCCGGGGTGCCGGAGTTGAGCTGGCGCAAGGTGGCCGAGGGTGGGCGTTCCTTCATCGAGATCCGTAACCGTGGCGCGGTGCATGCGCGCCTGACCGAAGTGACGATCAAACAGAACGGCCAGGTGCGGCCGGTGGCCGAGGGCCTGCTGGGTTATGTGCTGCCGGGCGCGACCATGCGCTGGCCGGTGCCCGAGCCAGTGGCCAGCGGCCAGGAGCTGCTGCTGCGGGTCAACGGTGCGCCCCAGGCCCAGAGCGTCAAGGCCGGTCAGTGATGAACCGCGCGTGACGAACAGGGAGTAGCTCGAGTGTCGGTTCGTCGAATCCAACGCTGGCCATGGGGCGCCATGGGCTATTGCTGGCTGATGCTGGTTGCGGCATCCGAGGCTGGCGAGCTACCGCCTCCGCCGACCAGCCTGGAGGCGATGCCCGATGCGCAGTTGTACCTCGAGTTGCTGGTCAACCAGATGGACACCGGCAAGGTCATCATCGTCGAGCAGCGGGCGGGGCGGCTGTTCCTGCCCGCCGCCGACCTGCAGGCGGTCGGCATGAAACTGCCAGCGCCGGTCGCCGCCGAAGTGGCCCTCGACCAGGTGCCGGGCCTGCACAGCGACTACGACAGCCAGGGTCAGCGCCTGCTGCTGAGCGTGCCGCCGGACTGGCTGCCGGCGCAGTTTCTCGGCAAGCGCCAGGCCTACCCGCGCAACCAGGCGCTGACCAGCTTCGGCGCCATGCTCAACTATGACCTGTACCTCAACGATACCGACGATGCCGGTACCTACCTGGCCGCCTGGAACGAACTGCGGGTGTTCGACACCTGGGGTACGTTGTCCAATACCGGGCAGTATCGACGCAGCTTCGGCGTCAACGCCGGCAATGGGTTGAACAACGGCTACCTGCGCTACGACACCACCTGGCGCTTCTCCGACGATGAGCGAATGCTCACCTACGAGGCTGGCGACGTGGTCAGCGGAGCCTTGCCCTGGACCAGCTCCGTGCGCCTGGGGGGTGTGCAGTTTTCGCGGGACTTCGGCGTGCGCCCGGACCTGGTGACCTACCCGTTGCCGCAGTTCGCCGGCGAGGCGGCGGTGCCGTCCTCGGTGGACCTGTTCATCAACGGCTTCAAGTCGTCCAGCGACAACGTGCAACCCGGGCCCTACACCCTGACCAACATTCCCTTCATCAACGGTGCGGGCGAGGCGGTGGTGGTGACCACCGACGCCCTCGGCCGGCAGGTTTCCACCACGGTGCCGTTCTATGTCACCAGCACCCTGCTGCAAAAGGGCCTGACCGACTTCTCGGTGGCGGCCGGTACCCTGCGCCGCGATTACGCCCGCCGGGACTTCGGCTACGGCCCGGGCGTCACCTCCGGCAGCCTGCGTTATGGCGTCAGCGACAGCTTCACCCTGGAAAGCCACGCCGAGGCCGCCAGCGACCTGACCCTCGGCGGCATCGGCGGTAACCTGCGCCTGGGCAACTTCGGGGTGCTCAACAGTGCCATCAGCCAGAGCCGGTTCGACGGTCGCGCTGGCCAGCAGTTGAGTCTCGGCTACCAGTACAGCAGTCAACGCTACAGCCTGTCGTACCAGCGTCTGGAACGGCGCGACCAGTATGCCGACCTGTCGGTTGTCGACAGTCCCTACGTCAGCCTGAGCAAGCGTAGCCAGCAGGTGACGGCCAGTGTCAACCTCGACAGTTGGGGCAGCCTGGGTGCCGGCTATTTCGACATCCTCGCAGCCGACGACTCCCGCACCCGCCTGGTGAACCTGACCTGGAGCCGCTCGCTGTGGGGCGGCAGCAGTTTCTACCTGTCGGCCAACCGCGAGGTCGGCGACAGCAACTGGGCGGTGCAGGCCCAGGTGGTGATTCCCTTCGACCTCAGCGGCAACCTGAGCATGAGTGTCGAGCGCAGCACCAGCGGCCAGACCCGCGAGCGGGTCAACTTCAGCCGGGCCGTGCCGACCCAGGGTGGCTTTGGCTACAACCTCGGCTATGCCCATGGCCAGGGCCCGGATTACCGCCAGGCCGACCTGACCTGGCGCCTGCAGTCGGTGCAACTGCAGGCCGGTGTCTACGGCAGTAGCGACGCCGAGACCCGCTGGGCGGACGCCAGTGGTTCGCTGGTGTGGATGGACAGGCAGGTGTTTGCCGCCAACCGGATCAACGATGCCTTCGTGGTGGTCAGCACCGACGGTTATCCGAAGGTCCCGGTGCGCTACGAGAACCAACTGGTCGGCGAGACCGACAGTTCTGGGCGGCTGCTGGTGCCCTGGAGCAGCGGGTACTACAGCGGCAAGTACGAGATCGATCCGCTGAACCTGCCGGCCGACGTGCGCAGTCCCAAGGTCGAGCAGCGCGTCGCGGTGCGTCGCGGCAGCGGCTACCTGCTGCAGTTCCCGCTGACGCGAATCGTCGCCGCCAGCATCGAACTGGTCGACGCGGGCAACCAGCCGTTGCCGCTGGGGGCCAATGTCATTCATGAGCAGAGCGGTACGGCCGCCGTGGTCGGCTGGGATGGCCTGGTTTACCTGGAAAACCTGGCGAAGCAGAACTCGCTGAAGGTGACTCTGGCCGATGGCAGTCAGTGCCAGGTGCAGTTCGCCCTGCCGGAATCCGCCGAACAGGTGCCGCTGATCGGGCCGCTGGTCTGTCGCTGAACAGGGAGGGTATCAGGTGAGAATGCGTAGTGTGCTGTTGGGTGTATTGGCGAGCGGTCTGGCGAACCAGGCCCATGCCCTGTGCTCTACCGTCGCCACGACTCCGGCGGGGTTTGGCGCGGTCAGCTCGATCCTGGCTCGGACCACGGTGCAGTCGACCTCGACCGCCAACGCCGGATTGCGCTGCACCGGTTCGTTGCTGAGCCTGCTGTCGCTCAATGATCACGTGTATGCCACGGTCACTTCGACCACCAGCGGCATGGTCGGTCCGACCGGTGACATCATCACCTACAACATCTACGCCACCAACAACACCGGCGCCGCCTACGTGGTGAATCGTGGCACCCAGTACGATTTCGCCCGCAACAGCATCCTCGACCTGCTGGGCTTGCTGGGCAGCATCACGCCCAAGACGGTGCCGATCTACTTCGGCACGATCACCGGCAACAATGTCGCGGCGGGGACCTACACCGAAACCCTGAGTATCTTCTGGGACTGGAACTACTGCTCTGGTATCGGTGCCCTGGGGGTCTGTCTCGGGCGGGACATCAATACGGGTACGGCGACCCTCACGGTGAGCATGACGGTCAACAACGATTGCACGGTGACGGCGCCGAACATCAGCTTTGGCGGTGCACCAGTGGTCAGTGCCTTCAGTACGGTCAACCAGAGCGTCAACATTTCCTGCACCAAGGGCACGCCCTATACCGTGGGCCTGGATGCAGGGCAGAACGCCAGCGGTGGGCGCCGGCGCCTGGTGTCGGGGGGCAACTTCCTGGCCTATGACATCTTCAAGAGTGCCGGCACCACGGTGTGGGGCAGCGTGGGCTCGGCCCGGCGTTCCAGTACCGACGCCGAGGTCAATCCGGGCAATGGCCTTGGCGTCGGCAGCCAGGTGTTCAACTACAACGCCAAGGTCTATACCGACCAGGCGACACCAGCGGCCGGCAGCTACCTGGACAACGTGATCCTCGACGTCGGGTTCTGAACCGGGCAGTTGATTAGCGCTCGATGCTGCGGTTCCAGCGGGCGTTCCACTCCGGACGCAGCAGGTTGACCTGGTCCCAGTCGATGGCCACGGCGGTTTCCAGGTATTGCTTCATCGCCTCGACCTGGCCACGGGTCCGGTCGGTGGTCGGGGTATTGGGGTTGGACGGGATCTGGTCGCCATCCTCCAGCGCCGCCGCCTGGGCCTCGGGGGTCAGCAGGAACTCGGCAAGTTTCTGTGCCAGCGCCGGCTGGTTGTTGTTGGCAATCGCGCACTCGGCGACGTTCAGCACCACCGCGCCCTCCTTGGGCTGCGCGTATTCCACCGGGATGCCCTTGAGCTTGAGCGCTGTAACCTGGGTTGGCGTCAGCGGGAACAGCGCCGCCTCGTCGGTCTGGACCATCTCCGAGAGCTTGGCCGAGCTCGGGATGTATTCCAGCACGTTGCGTCCTACGCTGTCTGGCCAGGCCTTGAAGCCCGGATCGACATGGGTCTCGTCGCCGCCCTTGAGCCGGTTGAACATCAGGAAACCGTGCAGGCCGAACGTCGACGATGACATCGACTGGAACACCAGCTTGTCCTTGTACTTGCTGTCCGCCATGTCCAGCCACGAGGTCGGCGCGGACCAGCCCTTTTCCTTGAACAGGCGGGTGTTGTAGGCCAGGCCTGTCACCCCGAGGCTGACGGCTACCGCTTCGTCCTTGATCCGGCCCTTGGCCGGGATCTGCGCCAGGGTCGGGTTGTCCTGCAGCTTGCTGCACAGGCCCATGGAGATCGCCCGGTACATGATCCCGTCATCGAGGAAGATCACGTGCAGTTGCGGGTTGTCCTTGCTCGCCTGGACCTTGGCGAGGATGTCGGCGGAGGTGCCGGGGACGATCACCACCTTGACGTTGTTGGCCTTTTCGAAGGGCGGCAGCACCTTGTCGGCATACAGCCGTTCCATGGTCCCGCCATTCATGCCCAGGTATAGCGTTGGCTCGGCCTGAGCCGGAGTGGCCAGGAGCAGGGCAGCGAGAGGCAGGCAGGACAAACCGATCAGGGCATTGCGTGGGGCATTGTTCATGGCGCGATCTTCCTCTGGGTTCTGACGGCCCGCTCAGGCGGCGGGAGTGGCTTGGAAACGTTGGATGGAAAAGGCTTCGATCGGTGTCGGCGACTGGCCCTGGCAGACCAGCTCGGCGAGTACCTCGCCCACCGCCGGGCCGATCTGGAAACCCGCCCCGGCAAAGCCGAAGGCGTGCAGCAGGCCGGGTTGGGTCGCGCTCGGGCCGATGACTGGCTGGCGATCGGGCAGGTAGCCTTCGGTGCCGCTCCAGGTACGGATCGCCTGGGCACCTTCGAGAAACGGATAGAGTTCGACGGCCTGGCGCAGAATTTCCAGGACGGCACCCTGTCCTGGCCGGGCCCGGGCGCTGTCGAGAGCAAAGCCCTGGCCGCCGCCGAGGACGCAGTTGCCACGGCTGACCTGGCGGGCATAGATGCCTCCGCCTTCGACGCCGGTACTGGCGTCCATCACCTGCGGCAACGGCTCGGTCACCAGCATCGCCGGATGTCCGGAGTGGATCGGTACGGTCTCGCCGAACTGCGCGGCGAGGGCGCCGGCCCAGGCCCCCGCGCAATTGAGCAGCCAGGCCGAGCGGATCTCCAGGCCATTGGCGGTCTGCAGGATAAAGCGTTGGCCATCGTGCTCGACCCGGCTGACCTCGCTCTGCTCCAGCACCTTGGCGCCGAACTGGCGCGCGGCGCGGGCAAAGGCCGGAGACACCAGGCGCGGGTTGGCGTGACCGTCGTCGGGGCAGAGCGAGGCGCCTTCGGCGATCCGTCCGACCCAGGGAAACCGGCGGTGTAGCTGCTCGCGATCGAAAATCTGCAGATCGAGCCCGAACCCCTGGCTACTCTCGGCGTAGGCTTGCAGCGCAGCCAGGTCGTCGAGGCTGCGGGCCAGCTTGAGATGTCCGGAGCGCTGGTATTCGCCGTCGATGCCGATCAATTCGGGCAGGCGGCTCCAGATCCCATGGGCCCGCTGGGACAGTGGCAACTGCGACAACGGCCGGCCCTGGCGCCGCACGCCGCCATAGTTCACCCCGCTGGAATGGCTGCCGCAGAAGTCCCGCTCCAGCAGCGCCACGCTGCGGCCCTGGCGGCTCAGGGCCAGCGCCGCCGAGGAACCGACGATGCCACCGCCGAGAATCGCCACCTCGACTTCGATCATGGCGTGACCTCCAGCCCGAACGGCAGCGGCTTGATCGGTGCCTGGGCGCGCAACCGACCGATGGCCTCCAGCGCCAGGCCGCTCTCGCAGGCAATGATCTCCGCCGCCGCGGCACCGCAGATCCGCCCCTGGCAACGGCCCATTCCGACCCGGCAATGGGCCTTGACCCGATTGATCTCCCAGTGTCCCTCGCGAACCACTGTACGTACCTCGCCGACCCGCACTTCCTCGCAGCGGCAAAGCATCAGTTCATCCGGGGCGTTGCGCGCCCAGTGCGCAGGGAAGGGGAAGGCATTCTCCAGGCCTTGGCGGAACTGGCCGATGCGCGCCAGGCGCTTTTCCAGGTCGGCGCTTCGGTCGGGGTCGACGCTGTAGCTTCGGTCTTCCAGAAGTGCCAGGGCGGCGCGTTCGCCAGCCATCTCGGCGGCATCGGCGCCCATGATGCCGGCGCCGTCGCCAGCCAGGTAAATGCCTGCGACGCTGCTGCGCCCGGCATGGTCTCGGTCCGGTAGCCAGCTGCGGTTCAATGGGTCCCAACCGAACCGGCAACCGAGCAGATCGGCCAATTGGGTTTCACTGCGCAGGCCGTGGGCAAATGCCACGGCATCGCACTCAAGCGATTGCGATCGGCCAGGCTGGCTCCAGTGCACCGTAGCTATCCGTCGTTCACCCTCGATCCGCTGCAACTGCGCGGCCTGGTGCACGGCAACGCCATGGGCACTCAACCAGCCACGGTAATAGAGACCCTTGGCGAGGGTCAGTGGTTGCTTGAGCAGTCCCGGCATGGCCTTGCATTGCTCGCTGAAGGGGGAGCTGTCGAGCACTGCCACGACCTTGGCCCCGGCCTTGGCGTACTGATAGGCGACCAGGTAGAGCAACGGACCATTGCCGGCGAACACTACCCGCTCGCCGATGGCGCAACCCTGGAACTTCAGGGCGATCTGCGCTGCGCCGAGGCTGTAGGCCCCTGGCAGGGTCCAGCCGGGCACCGGCAGCACGCGGTCGGTGGCACCGGTGGCGACGATCACCGACGAATATTCGAGGTGCTCGGCGCGGCCCTGGCGGAGCGTATCGAGGGCGCCGTGTTCGGCATTCCACACCAGGGTCTCGGGGCGATAGTCGAGCTGCTCGCGCAGCTCATCGAGGGTCTGGTGGAGGGCGCTGGCCTTGCCGGCCTCGAAGCCATATAACTGCTCGGGTGGGCGGCGGAAGTTCTCAGGTTGGCGCCGATAGATCTGTCCGCCACCACGGGGCGACTCATCCAGCAGGATCGGCCGCAGGCCATGTTCGAGCAACGTCTGGGCGGCGCGAATCCCGGCCGGCCCGGCACCGACGATCAGTATCGGCTTCATGGTTTCGGCCCTCCTTCACGGCTTACCTGCTGTCCGGCTTCAAGCATCGTCGAGCAGGCGCGCACCCGGCGCCCGTCGGCCAGGCGGACCCAGCAGTCCTGGCAGGCACCCATCAGGCAGAAGCCCGCGCGGGGCTCGCCGCTGAAGTCGCTGTGACGCAGGTGCTCGCCGGCGGTGAGCAGCGCGGTCAGCAGAGTGTCGCCCTGCAGGCCGCTGGCCGGCTGGCCGTCGAGGGTGAAGTCCAGGGCCGGGCGTTGGGCTTCGGCCAGTCGTTTCAGCAGCGCCATAGCAGCCTCATTGTTTGCCTACCAGGACCCGATCGAGGCCGTAGACCCGGTCGAGCAGAATCATCGTCAGGGCGGTGAGGGCGATCACCAGGGCCGACACCGCCGCCATCATCGGATCGATGGACTCGGTGGCGTACACGTACATGCGCACCGGCAAGGTCTGGGTTGCCGGGGAGGTGACGAAGATCGACAGGGTCACTTCGTCGAAACTGTTGATGAACGCCAACAGCCAGCCACCGGCGACGCCGGGCAGGATCATCGGCAGGGTGATCTGGAGAAACAGCGTGAAGCGCCCGGCACCGAGGGACTCGGCGGCCTGCTCGGCGCTGCGGTCCAGGCCGATGGCGGCGGCCAGCACCAGGCGCAGCACGTAGGGGGTGATCACCAGTACATGGGCCAGGATCAGCCAGTTGAAGCTGCCGTTGACCCCCATCAGGGCGAACAGCCGCAGCAGCGCTACCCCGAGCACCAGGTGCGGAATGATGATCGGTGAGAGAAACAGACCATTGAGGAAATCCCGCCCAGGGAACTGGTGGCGAGTCATCGCCAGGGCGGCCGGCACCGCGATCAGGGTCGCCAGGCTGGCGGCGCTGAAGGCCAGCAGCAGGCTGTTGTAGAACGCCTGGACGAAGTCTGCGCGCTCGAACACCGCCTGGAACCAGCGCAGGGAAAAGTGGGTGGTCGGCAGGCTCAGGGTATTTTCCGGGGTGAACGCCACCAGGCACACCACCAACAGTGGCGCCAGCATGAACACCACGATCAGGCTATGGAACAGCAGGGCCAATGGGCCGTTTCTGGACATTTACGCGGCCCCCAGGGATTTCTTGTAGCGACGTTCGATCATCCGGTTCCACGACAGCATGATCAGCAGGTTGAGCAGCAACAGCGTCACGGCGATCGCCGCGCCCATCGGCCAGTTGAGCTCCGACAGGTACTGGTCGTAGACCAGGGTCGCAACCATCTTCAGCCGGCGCCCGCCCAGCAGGCCGGGGATGGCGAAGGAACTGGCGGACAGGCCGAACACGATCAGCGTGCCGGACAGCACGCCGGGCATGACCTGCGGCAGGACCACCAGGCGCATCACCTTGGCCTGGCTGGCGCCTAGGGACAGCGCGGCCTGTTCGGCGGCCGGGTCGAGTTTCTGCAACGAGGTCCAGACCGGGATGATCATGAACGGCAACATCACATGGACCAGCGCGACCACCACCGCGAACGGCGTGTAGAGCAGCTTCATCGGTGCCAGGCCGATGGCCTGCAGGCTCTGGTTGACCAGGCCGTCGGCGCCCAGCAGCAGGCTCCAGCCGAAAGCCCGCACCACCACCGAGATCAGCAGCGGGGTGAGGATCAGGATCAGGAAGATCGAGCGCCAGGGGCGACCCATGCGGCTGAGGATGTAGGCTTCGGGAACGCCGATCAGCACGCAGAGCAGGGTGGTCAGGCCGCTGATCCAGAAGGTGCGCAGGAATATCTCGTAGAAATACGGGTCGCTGAGCAGCGCGCCGTAGTGCTCCAGGGTGTAGGCACCGTCCTGGACGCCGCTCTGGTAGTCGAAGACGTTCAGCGACAGCACCGCGGTCAACCCCAGCGGCAGCACCAGCAGGCCGAGATACAGGGCAAGCGCCGGTGCCGACAGCAGGTAGCCATGTCGCCCCTGGCGCATCCGCGCCAGCAGGCTCATGCCGGCACCTCGCAAGGCTCCAGCACCCGCAGCAATTCGGCGGGCCAGTCCAGGCCGACCGCGCCGCCTTCCTCCAAGGGTGGCGAACCGTCGTTACGGCGCACTACGCTGAGTTCGCCGAGGGCGGTATCGATGCGGTACAGCCACTGGCTGCCGAGGAAAAAACGCGTGACGATCCGTCCCTGCAAGCGTCCGCTGCCAGCGGCCAGCAGGTCGATCTTTTCCGGGCGCAGGCTCAGGGTCAGCGCACCGTCACCCGGCGACTGGCGGACCTGCGGGCAGCCGCTGGCATCGGGGTCGCCCGGCAACAGGTTGGCCTTGCCGACGAAGCCGGAAATGAAGCGGGTACGTGGGTGTTCGTAGAGACGATAGGGCTCGTCGACCTGGGTGATGCGCCCGGCCTCCATCACCACCACGCGGTCGCTGATGGACAGCGCTTCGGCCTGGTCGTGGGTGACCATGAGCGTGGTGATGCCGACCTCGCGCTGGATCCGGCGAATCTCGAACTGCATTTCCTCGCGCAGGTTGGCGTCGAGGTTCGACAGCGGTTCATCGAGCAGCAGCACCGGCGGTTCGATCACCAGCGCACGGGCCAGGGCCACCCGTTGGCGCTGGCCACCGGACAGCTCGCGGGGATAGCGTTCGGCATGCCGCTCCAGGCGTACCAACTGCAGCACCGTCGCCACTCGACGTTGGACGTCGGCGGCTGGCACCTTGCGCATGCGCAGGCCGAAGGCGACGTTGTCCTGGACGGTCATGTGGGGAAACAGCGCGTAGCTCTGGAACATCACGCCCAGGCCGCGGCTGCTGGGCTTGGCGTGGGTGATATCGCGGTCGTCGAGCAGTATCCGTCCGGCGCTGACCTCGACGAAGCCGGCGACCATCTGCAAGGTCGTGGTCTTGCCGCAACCGGAAGGGCCGAGCAGCGAGACGAACTCGCCCTTGTCCACCGCCAGGTTGGTCGCGACGACCGCTTCGAGGGTGCCATAGCGCTTGCACACGCCTTCAAATCGTAGAAAGGCCATAACTGCGTTCCACCTTTGGTTGTTGTGCGCGGCGAGGCGCACGTTTCTTGTCATGGGCAGAGACGAAAGGGCATTACGGGGTGCGTGGTGCTCGACCGATGTCGGCTACCGATGTTGTTCGAATCGCCCCTTGTGGACGCAGAGTAGGACGAAGCCTAGGATGTGGGAAAGAGTGAATTTCACTGAAAGAATGATTATTTTCGATTTCATTCACTCAGCAGATTTCTAGTTGAGAAAAGCCAATATGAATTCCACTGAACGGAATGAAAAGTCGAATGAGGTCGGTGTCGGTGCTGTCTCCCGACTGTTTGCAGTGTTGCGCAGCCTTGGCGACTCGCCGGAGGCGGGGGAGCGAGTCACCCAACTGGCCGAACGTATCGGCCTGTCCCAACCCACCACCCATCGTTTGCTGCGCAGCCTCATGGACGAAGGCATGGTCGAGCAGGATGCGCGCAGCAAGCGTTATCGACTGAGCCTGGAGTTCTTCGCCCTGGCGGCCCGGGCCGGGCGCAGCGGCAATCTGCGCGAGCTGGTGCGCCCGGCGCTGTTGCGGCTGTCGGCTTCGCTGGGTGATTCGCTGTTCCTGCTGGCGCGCAGCGGTTTCGATGCGATCTGCCTGGATCGCAGCGAGGGGCCGTTCCCGATCCGTACTTTCACCGGTGATATTGGCGGCCGCGTGGCCCTGGGCGTGGGGCAGGGGAGCCTGGCGATTCTCGCGTTCCTGCCGGAAGACGAGCGGGAGACGGTAATTCGCTACAACCTGCCACGACTGCGGGACTTTCACCTGTACGACGAGGTGTTCCTGCGCTCGGAAGTCGAGAACGTGCGCACGCTTGGTTATGCCGGGCGCAACACTGGAGTGTTGCAGGGCATGGCCGGGTTGGCGGTGCCGATCCTCGACCGCGATGGCCGGGCGGTCGCGGCGTTGAGCGTGGCGACCATCACCGATCGCCTCGGTCCGGACCGTTTGCCAACGGTGGTAGAGTTGCTCAAGCGCGAAGCCGCGGCAATCGGTCCGCGGATCAATCCGTTCGATCCGCTGCTGCGGCGGCCTTCGCAGATATTCGGGGCTTCGCAATAGCGGTTGTGCTGGTTTCTGCGTTGATCTTGAGCTCGAACCGGATCACCTGAAGCATCCGATCCGCTAGAACTGCGTGGTCTGCTGCAGCACCTGCGCTGCAGGTGTATCGGCTGGCGCCACCATGGCGTAGTTGTAGCCCGGGCCGGACCAGTACTCGGCCTGCAAATCGCCGTCCCGTCTGTGGCCGCGTTCGAGCAGGTGGTTCTGCGGTCCAGGCGGGCGCATGTAGTAAGTGATCTTTCGCCCTTGCGAATCGGCATACAGGACCATCGCCGCTGCACCCTGCTCGGTGCTCAGCAGGCGCGCGCTGACCGGCCTGAAGCCGGCGTTGTCCAGGTTCGGCAGGCGATTGGCTCGGGTGAAGTAGCGGTCGAGCCAGCCCTGAAGGTCGCCGTTCTGCTCGACCTTGAAATCTGCCGGCAGGATGTCCTGGCTGGCGAACATGCGATAGGCCTGCACCGCGTCGGCCATCGGCAATGGCGTCGGCAGTGTCAACTGGCGGGCCTGCCAGCCGCTCACGCCGCCGACACTCACCGCGATCAGCAGCACCGCCGCGCTGGCCAGGTAGCGTCGTGAGCGTTCACCTCGACGCCGACGAATGGCCGCCGGATCCAGCTCGGGATTGGCCGGCATTTGCAGCGCGCCGCCCAGGGCCGCGCGCAGGTGCTGGGCGTCCTGTTGCCAGTCACGGACCTGGCGGGCCACCTCGGGGTGGCTGGCGAGGTAGGTGTCCATCAATTGCCGGTCGGTATCGCTGAGCCGGTGGTCGACGTAGGCGTGCAGGTCGCGTTCGCTGGGAGGCATGGTGATCATTTCAGTATCCGCAGGGAAGGGCTGTTGATTTCGCCGTCGCTGAGTTGACGCAGGGCCTGGCGGGCGCGGGACAGGCGCGACATCACGGTGCCGATGGGCACGTCGAGGATTTCGGCGACTTCCTTGTAGCTCAGGCCCTCCACCGAGACCCAGAGCAGCAGTGCGCGCTGTTCGACCGGCAGGCGTTCGAAGGATTCCAGGGTCGATTGTGCCACCACCGTGCGCTCCACCGAAGGCTCGCTGTCGTCGCGACCGGTGAAGAATTCCAGCATCCGCGCATAACGGCGCTGGCGCCGGTGGGAATCAAGGAACTGCCGGTAGAGGATCGAGAACAGCCAGGCGCGCAGGTCGCCGTCGGGGCGCTTCTTGCCCCAACTGGACAGCGCCCGCTCCAGGCTGGCCTGGACCAGGTCGTCGGCACTGCTCGGGTTGCGGGTCAGCGACACGGCGAAGCGTCGCATGCGGGGGATCAGTTCACGTAGCTGTTCATCGAGATCGTTCATGGAAACCTGCTGGGGCCTGGCCAGTCACTACGCTGGTTGCAGGAAGACGTCCGTGGCTGAAGGTTATTCCAGACGGCGGAAAAACAATTATCAAAAAAAATTATCGAGGCCCTGGAATAACCCATGACGGCCTGCGTCCCACTGGCTCTCTAACCGTGTGGCCGCCCAGGGCCCTGGAGTTTTTTCATGGTAGATCACACCAAGCCGCCATTGAGCGGTACGAGCAAGATCCTGCGTTTGAGTGGTATTGCCGTGGTCGTCGCGGCGCTGGCTGGTGCCTTCGGCTACGTCAGTGGCCGGCTCGATCCGCAGCGCCTGACGCCTGCGCGTATCGTCGATACGCTGGAGCACAACAGCGGCCACTATCCGGGCCTGCGGCGCAACCATGCCAAGGGCGTCTGCGTCGCCGGTTACTTCGAGAGCAGCGACGAGGCCCGTCCGTACTCCATCGCCAAGGTTTTCGCCGAAGGCAGCGTGCCGGTGGAGGGGCGATTTGCCCTGCCCGGAGGCAACCCTTACGCGCCGGACAGCAGTGTGCCGATCCGCAGCCTGGGGCTGCGCTTCATCCTCGCCAATGGCCAGCAATGGCGCACCGGGATGAACAGCATGCCGGTGTTTCCGGTGAGCACGCCGCAAGCCTTCTACGAACAGCTCAAGGCGGCCGCGCCGGACCCGGCGACCGGCAAGCCGAACCCGGCGGCGATGGCGGCGTTCTTTGCCGCGCATCCGGAAACCGCCCAGTTCCTGCAGTGGGTCAAGACTGCCAAGCCATCGGCCAGCTACGCCACCGAAAGCTATAACGCGCTGAATGCGTTCTACCTGGTCAATGCCACGGGCCAGCGCCAGGCGGTACGCTGGGGTTTCGTCCCGGTGAGCCAGGACGAACCCGGTGCGGTGGCCCCGGCCGGTGCCGACTTCCTGGAAAAGGACCTGGTACAGCGCCTGGCGGCCGGTCCGCTGAAATGGCAGTTGCGCATCACCCTGGCCAACCCCGGCGACCCGACGGATGACGCGAGCAAGGCCTGGACCGGCGAGCACAAGGTGCTCAATGCCGGCACCCTGGTGCTGGAGAGCACGCAGCCGCAGGACAGTGGCGATTGCCGCGACATCAACTACGATCCGCTGGTCCTGCCCAGTGGTATCGAGGCTTCGGCCGACCCATTGCTGGCGGCGCGCTCGGCGGCCTATGCCAGTTCCTACCTGCGTCGCACCAGTGAAGTTGGCCAATTGCCTGCTGGCCAGGCCAAACAGGAGTCCCGCCCATGAGCGCCCCCTTGAAGCATTTCGTTCCCCTGGCGCGCCTGTTGCACTGGCTGATGGCGCTGATGATCCTGGCGATGCTGTTCATCGGCGCCGGCATGGTGGCGTCGGTGTCGGCGCGGCATGAGTGGCTGATCAATCTGCACAAGCCGCTGGGTATTGCGATCCTGGCATTGGCGATCGTGCGGCTTGTGGTGCGCTTGCGCACACGGCAGCCGGCGTTGCCGGCGGATCTGCCGGATTGGCAGGTGCTGGCGGCGAAGTTGTCCCATGTGTTGCTGTATGCGTTGATGCTGGTGTTGCCACTGCTGGGCTGGGCGATGATCTGCGCGGCTGGTGATCCGGTGATGCTCGGCAGTTCGATCCGGTTGCCGGCATTGCTGTCGGCGGATGCCACGACCTTTGCCTTCTTGCGCAAGGCCCATGGCTACCTGGCCTACCTGCTGTTCCTGACGGTGCTGGTGCACCTGGCGGCGGCCTTGTTCCATGGCCTGATTCGTCGGGATGGGGTGCTGGAGAGCATGCTGCGGGGCAAGGGCTGAGGTCTTGCCTGAATCAGCGGGGCGTCACTGCCTGCAGTGACCACCCCCAATACACCAGCGCCGTGGCACTGATCGCGGCCCCCAACAGGCAGACTCCCGTCCATCCGGCCCACGCATACATCGCCGTGGCCCCCAAGGCTCCGCTGGCACTCCCCACCGAATAGAACAGCATGTAGCCCGCGGCCAAGCGGCTCTGGGCCTGGGGCCGGATACTGTAGATCAGCGCCTGGCTGGTCACATGCACCGCCTGCAGGCCCAGGTCGAGGGCGATCACCCCGACCAGCAGGGCCCACAGCGAAGATTGGGTGAAGGCGATCGGCAACCACGACAGCAGCATCATCAGCAGCGACAGGCCACTGACCCACTGCGCCCGGCCGCGATCCGCCCAGTGCCCGGCGCGCGCGGCACCCAGGGCACTGGCCGCACCGGCCAGGCCGAACAGGCCGATCTCGGTATGCGACAACGACAGCGGCGGGGCGCTCAGTGGCAGCACCAGCGGCGTCCACAGCACGGTCCCGGCGGCAAAGATCAGCATCGCCAGCACCGCCCGGTCTCGCAGGATCTTTTCTTCGCGAAACAGCCCGAACAGCGAGACGATCAGCGCACCGTAGCCTTGCCGCGGCCTGGCTGGCTCATGCCGGGGCAGGACCTGCCAGAGCGCCACGGCCATCAGCAGCGTCAGCACTGCCGACAGCAGGTAGACCGAGCGCCAGCCGGCCAGGTCGGCCATGCCGCCGGCAACGGTACGCGCCAGTAGCAGGCCGACGACGATGCCGCTGGTGACGCTGCCGACCACCTTGCCGCGCTCGCCAGGTGCCGCCAGTTGTGCCGCGTAGGCGACCAGGGTCTGGGTCACCACCGCCAGCAGGCCGATCAGGCTCATGCCCAGCAGCAGCCACGAACGGCTGGGCGCCAGGGCGGCGAGCAGCAGGGCCAGTACCGACAGCAGCATCTGGCCGACGATCAGTCGTCGACGGTTGAGCAGGTCACCGAGCGGGACCAGCAACAGCAGGCCCAGGCCATAGCCGACCTGGCTCAGGCTGACCACGATGCCGACGGTGGCGTGGTCCATGGCGAAGGCTTCGGCCATGGCGTCCAGCAGTGGCTGGGCATAATACACATTGCCCACTGACAGGCCGCAGGCGATGGCGAACAGCAGGACCGTCACACTGGAAAGCCGGTTTTCGACCTCCGGTATGGCCAAGGCTTCAAGCGCCATGGAAGGACTCCTTGGGTATCTGGTTGCAATTAAAAACCAGTTGTACCCTAGAGATACCGGTTTTATATTGCAACCACATTTTCCTGTCGGGGGTACCGTGCCGTGGTCAAGCGTTCGAGTCTGGAAGCCGCCGAATGCCCTGTGGCACGCTCGGTGGGCGTCATCGGCGATGGCTGGTCATTACTGATCGTTCGTGACGCATTCGACGGTATTCGCCGCTTCTGTGATTTTCAGCGCAATCTCGGCGTGGCCCGGAATGTCCTTGCCACTCGCTTGAAGAGCCTGGTCGAACATGGGGTGCTGGCCATTGCGCCGGCGTCGGATGGCAGCGCCTACCAGGAATACGTGCTGACGGAAAAGGGCAGGGGTTTGTTCAACCTGATCATCGGCCTGCGCCAGTGGGGCGAGGCGCATTGCTACGAACCGCAGGAGCCGCACTCGGTGCTGGTCGACCGCGAGCAGGGGTTGCCGCTCAGGCCGCTGGAACTACGCGCCGAGGACGGCCGCCTGTTGGGGCCTGACGACTGTCGGCGAGTCCCGGCCACCTGACCGCTCACTCGCCGACGAGTCGTTGCTGGTCGCCGCTTGTCTTGAAACCTAGGCAGGATTGAACAACGTCACGGCGACGATCTTGTTGCCGTCGACTTGAACCAGCAGCAGGCCTCTTGGCCGCGGATGACCTTTCTGGTAGCTCTCCACCAGCACCTGGTCAGCTGTCGTGGTCGTGGCCTGCAAGTGATGGGGTGCACGCAACAGTGCCCGTATCTGGGGTGAAATCGGAAAGTGCTCGCGGTTGTCCCGAACCGCTTCGCAGAAATCCAGCACCACGGTGCGTGGCGCAGGGGCGGGTGGCGAAGTCATTCCAGCTTCGGCGAACAACTGGTTGAGGCGGTCGGCGGTGGCCACGGCCCGGGGAAAACCGGTGAAGGCCGAGGCCTGCAACAGCAGCTCGATGTATTCGCCGGGGGCGAGGCCCGAAGCCAGGCCGGTCTTGAAGTGCACGCTCAATGGTGGTCCAACCATGCCGGCGGCAACGATGGCGGCGAAGGTGGCCGCCTCACGCAGCCGGGGATCGAGGCCGGGGCGCTGATGCAGATGGCCATAGACCACGCCGACGGCCAGTTCACCCAGCGCTGGGGTGGTGTGAAACAGCGCATCGAGGCGCGCGCCGCCGTCGGGTACCAGTTCGATGAATTGCTTGCGGCCTTCGCGGTAGAGCTCGGCCACCGGGTCGTTGTTGTTCATGCTGTCTCCATGGGCGATAGATGGGAACTTCGCGCGTCGACGACAGCAGGACATCGACTCCTGCCAGCCTAGCCAATTCCCTGGAAAATGCTAACGCCAAGGTGTGTCGCGCCCGGTCGATCGAGGCTAGAGTGGCGGCTTTGCCGGAGCGGATCGGGAGCACGACTGTGGCGACGTTTTATGATGCACGGGGGAATATCTACGCGGTGGCGAGCCCGGAGGAGGTGCGCGCTCTGGGGCTCGATGTGCCAGCGGATGCGGCGCAGGCGGCGGTGCACCGTCGCGACTGGTCCCTCGCCGCGGTCGAGGCACTTTGCGGTTGGGCCGGCCAGGAACCGGGACGAGGTGGCAAGCACCACCGCTCCGACGGTTTGCTGGTCGGGCCGTTCCAGTCTTCGGCGCCGTTCGACCTGTTGATCGTCAACACCGATGGCACCCTGGCCGAGCGCAGTGGCAATGGCCTGACCATCTTCGCCCAGGCCCTGAGCGAGCAGGGGCTGCTGCCGGGGCAGGGTAGCAGTCTGTTGCGGGTCCATCACGATCAGGCGGGCGGCACCTCCCCCGTGGCCACGCAGGTGGAGCCGGCCCAGGTCGAGGGCCAGCAGGGTTTCTGGCTGGCACTGGGCAAGCCGCAATTCGGTCCGGAGGCGGTTGCCGCCTTCGGCGTCGGGGACCGCGAGTTGAATGGGCGCGTGCTGAGCCATGTCGCCACCCTGGCGCAGTTGAACGACGCCTGGCAGCGCAGTCAGTTCGTCCGGGTCGGCAATCCCCATTGCGTGACCCTGGTCGAGGATGCCTCGGCACTGCCGAGCAACGCCCAGATGCTCGAGGCCGCACTGGAACCGGGGTTGACCGCCATTGCCTATGCGCCGCCGGTGGGCGAGGGCGAGCCGTGCCCTGCCGGAATCAATCTGCAATGGGCAACGCTTGAGGCCCCAGGGCATTTGCAGGCGCGGGTGTTCGAGCGTGGCGAAGGGCCGACGGCCTCTTCGGGCACCAGTGCCAGCGCGGTGGCCTGTGCTGCGTGGCGGGTCGGCTGGGTCAGCGCTGGCGAGGTCAGGGTCGGCATGCCGGGTGGCACTGCGCCGATTCGCCTGCAGGAGCAGGCGGGTGAACTGCAGAGTGTCCATCTCTTCGGAGCGGCACGGCGCCAGGTCTGATCGAGACGACAAAACACCCCTGACGTGTTGTTCGGATTCTCCTCTCTAGCCACGGGGCTGTTGTGCCCTTGTCCGGCCAGGGCGCTTTTTGGCTTGATGAATCGACGGGATCGTCAGCCGATCCCGGACCGGGCCACAAGAACGGGCCCGGATTCTCAACCCGATCAAATGGAATTTGCGATGAAAGCGCTCAAGGGTATGTGCGGTATGTTGTTGTGTGCGGGGCTGGTGCTGACGGCCGGGGCCAATGCTGGGCAAACGGGCGAGGAGCCCATTGCCGCGTCCTCCACCGCCCCCGACGGGGTCGAACCGTCTCCGGCGGAAGTGCTGGGCGGGATCCGCACCGATTATTTTTCCTGCTCGGTCGGGCGTTTCAGGGGGGAACTTGAAGCCCGGGTGGCCTTTGCCGCGGCTGGTGGGGCCGCGTACTTCGATGTCAGCGCGGTGAGGTACCGGATCGTGCGCAGCGGCGGCCAGGGCGGTGGCGACAAGGCCAATATCAATTTTCACCTGGACACGGTGAATCGCCAGGGTGTGGTCAGGGGCAACGATGTCTACAGCTCGCCCGACTCACTGAAGCAGGATGGCAACTGGCACCTGCTGGACATCAATCGGATCGTGCGTACCGACTACCAGGGCGCCGTGACCTTCGAATTCATCTTTGACCGCTCCAAGGCCGCCGACAGTCGTTGCGCCGCCCACAAGACCTATCAGTGGGCCGGCGCTCCGGTCGCCCGACCTGCTTCTGCCGAGTAAAGCATTCACAGGCGCTCGAGGTCGGGCGCCGGGCGAATCAGGAAGTGATCCAGGTTCTCGATTTCACAGCTGAAGACGCTGAACGTCTGCTCCGGATTCTTCTTGCTCGGCACCTGTTTCAATTCCGGGGTGACCCCGTAGAAGAAGCAGTACAGGTCATCGGCCTGGTCGATCACGCTCTTGATCTCTTCAAGGAACGCCGTGCGCTGGCGGTAGTTTTCGATCAGGCTCTTGCTCAGGTAGACATTCACCGAGTAGCGCTTGCGGTCGGCCCAGACCGGCTTGTCGAAGACCACGCTGAAGCTGCTCTTGTAGTCCTTGATTTCCTTGATCTTGCCCCAGTAGATCAACCCCTGGCGATCCTGGCAGTACTCGACCTTCTTGAAGAAGGCGTTGTAGTTCAGGCTCAGCTCGCCGATGGTCAGCGGCATGCGCTTGAGCAGTTCCTTGTTGGCAAAGTTGGAGACGAAGCACTCCACCGGATGGGCGAACACGCTGGTGCGAGTCGGCGCCGTCCTGGCGCTGCCGTGAGGGGCGCTGTCGGCGGCAGGGCGGGCCACTTGTGGTGCCGTTGGCAGATCAGCCGCCTCGGGTACGGCGGCCTTGCGGGTGTACACGCGACGGTTCAGCAGCAGTTCCACCGGGAAATTCTGCTCGCCTTCGATCTCGTCCGGCGATGGGTCCGAGTCGAGCGTATCGGGCGCGGTTTCCGGGCTGAGGTAGGGGCAATCCGGCAGGTGCCGGGTGTTGGGGGTGTTCTTGAAGTGTGGCGTGCGCTTGAAACGCACCCGGCGGGCATTGTAGGTGGTCAGGTGATTGCCGGGGTCGAACGCGTTGCGACAGGCATCGTTGGGACACTGGAAGGTTTCCGTGGCCGAATCGAAGGGCACGGTTTCATCGAAGTTCAGGTCGCGAACATCGTAGATCGTCAGTTTCTCGTCGAGGCTGACGCAATAGGCTTTGTCGAATTTCATGCTCGGTCCATCGGCGGCGCGTTAGGCCATTAATATCACAGGCATCCTGGCGCCGTGTACCTGCCGCCGATGGTGGTTGGTTGTGGGCGGCGTCGGCGGTGAGAGGCTTCGCGGGCAAGCCCGCGAAGCGCTTCAAGCGCAATCACACATTCAACAGCCGCTCCCGCAGCTTGGCGATCTCGTCGCGCATCTGCGCGGCGGCCTCGAACTCCAGGTCGCGAGCCAACTGGTACATTTTCTCTTCCAACTGGCGAATGCGCTTGCTGATCTCGCTCGGTGAACGCAGTTCGTTTTCGTAGCGTGCGTTCTCCTCGGCGGCCTTGGCCATGCCCTTGCGCTTCTTGCTGCGCGAACCGGGCACGGTGGCACCTTCCATGATGTCGGCGACGTCCTTGAACACGCCCTTGGGCGTGATGCCGTTGGCCTCGTTGAAGGCGATCTGCTTGTCGCGGCGGCGTTCGGTCTCGCCAATCGCCCGCTGCATGGAGCCGGTGATGTTGTCGGCGTAGAGAATCGCCCGGCCATTGAGGTTGCGCGCGGCGCGGCCGATGGTCTGGATCAGCGAACGTTCAGAGCGCAGGAAGCCTTCCTTGTCCGCATCGAGAATCGCCACCAGCGACACTTCCGGCATGTCCAGGCCTTCGCGCAGCAGGTTGATCCCCACCAGCACATCGAAGGTGCCCAGGCGCAGGTCGCGGATGATCTCCACCCGCTCCACGGTGTCGATATCCGAGTGCAGGTAGCGCACCCGGATGCCGTGGTCGGCGAGGTAGTCGGTGAGGTCCTCGGCCATGCGCTTGGTCAGGGTGGTGACCAGCACGCGTTCTTCCACGGCCACGCGCTTGTTGATTTCCGAGAGCAGGTCATCGACCTGGGTCAGCGCCGGACGCACTTCCACCTGCGGGTCTACCAGGCCGGTAGGGCGTACCACCTGCTCGACGACCTGGCCGGCGTGTTCGGCCTCGTAGTTGCCAGGCGTGGCGGAGACGAAGATGGTCTGCGGGCTCACCGCTTCCCACTCGTCGAAGCGCATCGGCCGGTTGTCCAGCGCCGAGGGCAGGCGGAAGCCGTATTCCACCAGGGTTTCCTTGCGCGAGCGGTCGCCCTTGTACATCGCTCCGACCTGCGGGACGCTGACGTGGGATTCGTCGATCACCAGCAGGGCGTCCGCCGGCAGGTAGTCGTAGAGGGTGGGTGGCGGTGCACCGGCTTCACGCCCGGAAAGGTAGCGTGAGTAGTTTTCGATGCCGTTGCAGTAGCCTAGTTCGAGGATCATTTCCAGGTCGAAGCGTGTGCGCTGTTCCAGGCGCTGGGCTTCCACCAGCTTATTGTTGTTGCGCAGGTATTCCAGGCGCTCCTGCAACTCCTCCTTGATCCCCTCGACAGCTTCGAGCAGGGTTTCCCGTGGCGTCACGTAGTGGCTCTTGGGGTAGAAGGTGAAGCGTGGCAGCTTGCGGATCACTTCGCCGGTCAGCGGGTCGAAGGCCGACAGGCTCTCCACCTCGTCGTCGAACAGTTCGACGCGGATCGCTTCCAAGTCGGATTCGGCCGGGTAGATGTCGATCACGTCGCCGCGCACACGGAAGGTCGCCCGGGCGAAGTCCATGTCGTTGCGGGTGTACTGCAGGTCGGCCAGGCGGCGCAGCAGGGCACGCTGGTCGAGCTTGTCGCCGCGGTCCACGTGCAGGACCATCTTCAGGTAGGTCTCCGGGCTACCCAGGCCGTAGATGCAGGACACCGTGGTGACGATGATGGCGTCCTTGCGTTCGAGCAGCGCCTTGGTCGCCGACAGGCGCATCTGTTCGATGTGGTCGTTGATCGACGCGTCCTTCTCGATGAAGGTATCGGAGGAGGGGACGTAGGCTTCCGGCTGGTAGTAGTCGTAGTAGGAAACGAAGTACTCGACGGCGTTGTTCGGGAAGAATGTCTTGAACTCGCCGTACAACTGCGCGGCCAGGGTCTTGTTCGGTGCCAGCACCAGTGTCGGGCGCTGAACCTGGGCGATCACGTTGGCGACGCTGAAGGTCTTGCCCGAGCCGGTCACCCCGAGCAGGGTCTGGTGGGCCAGGCCGGCCTCGATGCCCTGGACCATCTGGCGGATCGCCTCGGGTTGGTCGCCGGCGGGCTGGAAGCGGGTGACGAGCTGGAATTGGGACATAACGTACCTCTTGCACGTGCCATGGAGGCACTTCTGCCCGGCAGGCCGTGCAGCGACGAAAAAGATCGACCACGACGGCAGGTCGCGGAAAAAAACATCATAAGCCTGGAAATGGTGTTTCGTCCGATCGCTTTCAAGGCAAGCGTCTGTCGGACGTGGCGTTACATTTTGACTGTCGGGCGTAAAATAAATCCAAAAAACTTCTCGGATTCCGACAATAGTCGGTCGCCCTCGCCATTGATGGCCTCTATACTAGCTCCCCGTTTGTGCACCGCTCTAGTGCAATCGGCTGGAGCGCTGTCACGCCCGATCACCCTCCATTCAGAGCCGCCGCAATAATGAGCCTGTTCTCCGCTGTCGAAATGGCACCACGCGATCCTATCCTGGGCCTCAACGAAGCATTCAATGCCGATACCCGTACCGACAAGGTCAACCTGGGCGTGGGCGTCTACTGTGACGAAAGTGGCAAGATTCCACTGTTGCGTGCCGTTGTCGAAGCCGAGACCCAGCGCGCGGCGCAGCACGCTTCCCGTGGCTACCTGCCGATCGACGGCATTGCCGCCTACGACAAGGCCGTGCAAACCCTGCTGTTCGGTCAGGATTCGCCGCTGATCGCTGCCGGCCGTGTACTGACCACCCAGGCCGTTGGTGGTACCGGCGCACTGAAGATCGGTGCGGACTTCCTCAAGCAACTGCTGCCGAACGCTACCGTGGCGATCAGCGACCCGAGCTGGGAAAACCACCGCGCGCTGTTCGAAACCGCCGGTTTCCCGGTGCAGAACTATCGCTACTACGATGCCGCCAGCAACGGCGTGAACCGTGCCGGCCTGCTGGAAGACCTCAACGCACTGCCAGCCAAGTCCATCGTCGTACTGCACGCCTGCTGCCACAACCCGACCGGTGTCGACCTGACTCCCGAGGACTGGCAGGACGTGCTGGACGTGGTCAAGTCCAAGGACCTGGTGCCGTTCCTCGACATGGCCTACCAGGGCTTTGGTGCCGGCATTCATGAAGACGCCGCTGCCGTGCGCCTGTTCGCCGAGTCGGGCCTGACCTTCTTCGTTTCCAGCTCGTTCTCCAAGTCGTTCTCGCTGTATGGCGAGCGCGTCGGCGCGCTGTCGATCGTCAGCGAGTCGAAGGAAGAGACCGCTCGCGTCCTGTCCCAGGTCAAGCGCGTGATCCGTACCAACTACTCCAACCCGCCGACCCACGGCGCGACCATCGTGGCCACCGTGCTGAACAGCCCTGAACTGCGCGCCCAGTGGGAAGCGGAGCTGGGTGAGATGCGCGAGCGCATCCGTGACATGCGCATGCAGATGGTCGAGCTGCTGGCCAAGCATGGCGCCAAGCGGGACTTCAGCTTTGTCGGTCGCCAGCGCGGGATGTTCTCGTACTCCGGCCTGACCGTGGAGCAGGTGGCACGCCTGAAGAGCGAGTTCGGTATCTACGCGCTGGATACCGGTCGTATCTGCGTGGCATCGCTGAACCAGCGCAACATCGAGGCTGTGGTCAAGGCCATTGTCCAGGTGATCTGAGTGCAAGGCGGGGTTTTTCCCGCCGCTGTTTTCGGATGAAGAAGGCCCGCAGCGATGCGGGCCTTTTCGTTTCTGGCCGAGGTGGGTGGGGTTTGCCACGCCCATTCGCGGGCAAGCCACGCTCCTACAGGGATCGAGGTGATCAAAGAACTTTGTACGCCGCAAGACTGTAGGAGCCGGGCTTGCCCGCGAATGGGCCAGCAGCCTCGCCGAAAAATACCCAGGCCCCCTCATCCATGAATTCATAAATTGTTACAAATGTCGTAAAGCACTTTTATCAAATCCTTGTTTGTCAGGTTTCCGAGCCCGGACATAAGCTTCCCTGAGCTTCGAAAGTCAACCTGAGCGCCTGCGTCCACGGTTTGAACAATGGCCTCGTTGTCCACTTCCAGTGCAAGTTGAGAAGTAAGGATTCCCGATGCAGTCAAAGTGCGAAGATTCTTTAGCCTCCCATCCCTGCAACAACCCCGACCTCTCCACCGAAAGCAACCCACCCAGCAGTTCCCATCGACTGGCCGAAGAGCTGCTCGACAAGGCCGGCTTGCGCTTGGACGGGCGTGCGCCGTGGGACATGCGCCTGAATCGACCCGGCGTGCCGGAACGGGCGTTGTCCGAGGGCAGCCTGGGCTTGGGCGAGGCCTATATGGACGGTGACTGGGACGCCGAGCAACTGGATGAGTTCTTTGCCCGGCTGCTGCGTTCGGGGCTGGCCGATGGGGTCAACCCGATGGCGATGTTGTTGCATGTTGCCCGGGTCAAGCTACTCAACCTGCAGAACCGCAAGCGAGCCTGGCAGGTCGGGGAGCAGCACTACGACCTCGGCAGCGATTTCTACGCGAGCATGCTTGATCCGCGGATGACCTACACCTGCGGCTATTGGCGCGACGCCGACAATCTGATCGAGGCGCAGAATGCCAAGCTCGACCTGATCTGCCGCAAATTGCGCCTGGAACCCGGCATGCGCGTGCTCGACATCGGCTGCGGCTGGGGCAGTTTCATGTCCTATGCGGCACAGAATTATGGCGTCGAATGCGTCGGCGTGACCATCTCCCGCGACCAGGCCGCCTGGGCGCAGCAGCGTTATGCCGGGCTGCCCCTTGAGTTCCGCCTGCAGGACTATCGCGATGTCGACGAACCGTTCGATCACATCGTCAGCATCGGCATGTTCGAGCACGTCGGGCACAAGAATCATCGGGTCTACATGGAAACCGCCGCGCGCTGCCTCAAGGACGACGGGCTGTTCCTGCTGCACACCATCGGCAAGAACCGCCGCGACTCCACCACCGACCGCTGGATCGACAAGTACATTTTTCCCAATGGCGACCTGCCTTCCATCGGCCAGATCGGTGATGCCGTCGACGGCCTGTTCGTCGTCGAGGACCTGCATAACTTCGGCGCCGACTACGACAAGACGTTGATGGCCTGGTGCGAGAACTTCGAAGCGGCCTGGCCTCGCTTCGCCCCACAGATGGGCGAGCGCTTCCGTCGCATGTGGCGCTATTACCTGCTGTCCTGCGCCGGTGCGTTTCGCGCCAGGGACATCCAGCTCTGGCAATGGGTGCTGTCGAAGCAGGGTGTGGTCGGTGGTTATCAGCGTGTGTCCTGAACACGTTGCAGGGTCGAGTTAATTGTCGATGAACAATCTTTCATGGCTAATTAACTCGGCGAACATGGTTCAGCCCAATAGAAAACTATATATAGAAACCGGCAGTAAAAAATAACAAGAGAGGCCTCTGGTCGGTGGCCTGGAGTGTTCCGGTTTCTATCGCAAATGCCCACAGGGCAAGCCTCCGGACGCGACAGGCAAGGCCCGGCCAGATCCCCGCTTCTGCACTCGTGAAGATTGTCTTTGGCTCTCGGGCCACTCTGCCATTTTCAATGCACCAGGTTTCCACTCTCCGCGCGGATGACGGCGTGTGCGCAGCCGTTCGCTCCAACAAAAGAGTGAAACTTCATTAACCAGGGGATAATAACGATGTCGGTAAAGATCAACTTGCTTACGCTGGCGGTATCGCTGGGGCTGGCCCAGGTCGTGATGGCGGATTCCATCGCCGACCAGGGCGACGCCAAGGGTTTCGTCGAGGACAGCAGTCTCAACCTGCACCTGAAAAACCAATATTTCGACCGTGATCGCAAGGATGGTAAATCCGACCTCAAGGACTGGACCCAGGGCATCTTCGGCAACTACAGCTCCGGCTTCACCCAGGGCACCGTCGGCTTTGGCGTAGATGCCTTTGGCTACTGGGGTATCAAGCTCGATGGCGGTGCGGGTACCGCTGGTACCGGCAACCTGCCGATCGGCCGCGACGGCTCTCCCGAGGATGATTACTCCAAGGCCGGTGCCGCGCTCAAGCTGCGGGTTTCCAAGACCGAACTGCGCTACGGCGACATGCAGCCAACCGCGCCGGTGTTCGCCGCCGGCGGCACCCGGCTGATCCCGGAAACCGCCACCGGTTTCGACTTGCTCAGCAGCGAGATCAAGGGGCTGGACCTGGAGGCCGGGCACTTCACCAGCGGTACCGGGGTGGTCACCACCAGCCACGACCATGATCTGTACGCGGTCTATGCCAACGTCCCCACCAATGCCGTCAGCTACCTGGGCGGCAAGTACAGCGTCAACGACGACCTGAGCTTCACCCTCTACGGTTCCGAGTTCCAGGACATCTGGCGCCAGTACTACACCAACGCCAACTACAACCTGCCGCTCTCGCCGGGGCAGTCGCTGAACTTCGACTTCAACCTCTACCGCACCCTCGACGAGGGCCAGGCCAAGGCCGGGGCGATCAACAACACGACGTTCTCCTTCGCCACCGCCTACACCTTCCTGACCGCTCACACGGTCACCCTGGCCTTCCAGAAGGTGCACGGCGATACACCGTTCGACTATGCCGGCTTCGGCACCAACGGTCCCGGTGATGGCGGCGATTCGATCCTGTTGGCCAACTCGGTACAGTATTCGGACTTCAACGGTCCTGGCGAGAAGTCCTGGCAGGCGCGCTACGACCTGAACATGAAAAGTTATGGGGTGCCGGGCTTGAGTTTCATGACCCGCTATATCCACGGTGACGACATCGATGGTACCCGGATGGCTGCGGACAGCCCGTATCGCGCCTATGGCTACGGTGCCAACGGCGAGCACCATGAAACCGATGTCGAGGCCAAATACGTGGTGCAGGGAGGGCCGGCCAAGGATCTGTCGCTGCGCTTGCGCCAATCGTTCCATCGCGGCAACGCCGACCAGGCCGAAGGCGACAACAACGAGTTGCGGCTGATCGCCGACTACCCGATCTCGATATTCTGATCAGTGAGCGGGAGGAGGGGACGCTTCTCCCGCATCCAGCAGGGCGTCTGTTCGTGCCGCTTCCACGCGGTTCCTGCCCGTACGCTTGGCCTGGTACAGCGCCGCATCCGCCTGGCCATAAGCGCAGTCGAAACTGGTGCCCACGGGGCTGGCGCTGACGCCGAAGCTCGCGGTGATCTGGCGGTTCACGGGTTGGCCGAAGACATGCTCGGCAATCGCCGCGCGCAGACTCTCGGCCAATTCCAGGCCGGCCTCAAGGGTGCCGGCGGGCATCAGCACGGTGAATTCCTCTCCACCCACGCGACCGATGAACCCGGCGTTGCCGACGATCCGGCGCAGGCAGCCGACGATACCCTGGATTACCGCGTCGCCGGCGGGGTGGCCGAACTCGTCGTTGATGTGCTTGAAGTGGTCGATGTCCAGCACCACCATCACCGCCCCGGTTTTCTGCAGGGCCTGCACGGTCAGGTCGATGACTGCGCCACGGTTCAACACGCCGGTGAGAGCGTCATGGGTGGCGCGGTATTCGAGCTGGTGCGCAAGGGTCTGCAGTTGGGTGTTGAGCGTGTTCATTTCCCGTTCGGCGCGATCGCTGCGTCGTATCAGTCGCCGTGTCTCGCGCATCAGGCGCTCGAAGTGGGCAGTGAGGTCGGCCAGCGCCTGCTGGTACACCGGGGCACCGGCTTCAGTCAGCGCCAGGATCGAACGGGCGTGTTCGAGGGCGTCAGTTTCGCTGCGGAACAGGTCGTGTTCGGCTTCATCCTGTGCCGGTGCGCCTACGCGAGAGACTGAAGCGGTCATGCTCATCATCCTTGTCGGGGAGTCACTGGAGGGTCGTGGCGTGGTCGTTGAAGACGATCGCGGTGAAGTCGGCCTTCAACTCTTCGCCGAATTCGAAGATGGTTTCGTCTTCTTCGTCGTGGTACCAGTTCACCTGCATTTCGTTACCGGCCTGGGCCGCACTGTCCAAGGCATCGAAGATGCTGAACAGCATCTTGGTGCTGGAGCTGTTGAAGTAGGCCAGTGCGATGTGGGTAGTGATGAGGGTGTCCTCGCGGGACGCGAGGTAGGCGCGCAGTTGCTGGAGCACGGGGGCATAGAAGGCCGCAGCATTTTCCGGGTAGGACTCGCCCTTGATCGTCAGCAGGTTCTGATCGAAACGAAAGTCGACTTCCGGTGAGGTGGCGGTTGCTTCGATGTAGAAGTTGTCCATGGTGATTGCGTCACTCTAATCAGATAGTTGCTTTAAGGCAGAACAGCGTGGTCCCCGGGTCGTCCGCCCTTGGGAAGAAATCGAACTCCAGGGGTGCGCTGGAATCACGCGCCATGGTCAGGAAACCCAGGCCGGCGCCCTTGCTCTCGACGGGCGTTTCCGCACGCAGGGTGACTTTGTAGGCCTGCTTGATCTCCTCCAGGGACATGTTGCGCAGCGGTTCCAGCTTGGCCCGCAGACGGTCGACGTCGTGGGTGGCGATAGGGTTGGCGCACAGCATCAGGTGGCGCTCGCCTTCGCTGCTGATGCACACCGCGCCCTGGCGCAGTGCGGACTCTTCGCCGGGCTCGTTGGGCAACGAGTCGGAGGAGTAGTGGATGATGTTCTGCGACAGTTCGACGAAGGACGAGAACAGCTTGCGCCGCGTCGGCCCGTTCACCCCGGAGATCTCCAGTTGCAGGCGCACCACCTCGGCCATCGCGCTGACGATGGTGTGGGAGAAATAACCCATGTGATAGAAGATCACATTGCGCTGTTGGGCCAGATCGAAAAAGTGGTAGTCGGGGTGGGCAGTATTCGAATTGATCATTGTTCGTTTCCAAGACGCGCACAGAAAAGGGTGAGATCGTCACGCCGTGCCTGCTCTCCTTGCCAATTGGCCAGCGTGCGTTGCAGGGCTTCGCAGATGACGGTCGCCGGCTGATTGCGGTGCTCCAGTATCGCGTTGAACGCCTTGCTCTTGCCGAAGGCGATGTTGCGCGGGCCGCCGATCTGGTCGGTGAGGCCGTCGGTGGCGATGAACACCAGGCTGGCGGGGGCCAGGGTGATGCGGTTCACCGGCCAGTGGTAGTCGATGGCGCTGTCCACGTAGCCAACGCCGACCCGTTGTCCGGCCAGGGTTTCCATCTGCTCGGCGGTAGGCTGCAGGACATGCAGCGCCATGCGTGCGCCGGCGAAGCTGAGGGTCTGGCTGGCGTTGTCGAACCAGAGGAAGGCGGCGTCCAGGCCGTCATCGGATTCAGGCGTGCCATCGCTGCCGTGCACCTGGCCCAGTAGCTCCTTGACGCTGCGGTTCACCGCCGCCAGCAGTGCGCCGGGATCGCGTGGGCCAAGTTGCGCCAGGGCCTGGGTCAGTGACGAGGAGGCGATCAGGGTCATGAAGGCGCCGGGCACGCCGTGGCCCGTACAATCGGCGATTGCGCCGAACCAGCCATCGGCGTAGGCGCAGAAGTGGTAGAAGTCGCCGCCGACGACATCCCGTGGTTCCCATAGCAGCACGGCGTCTTCCAGGGTCGCCTTGAGGGTGTCCCGCGAGGCGCGCAGCATCGACCGCTGGATGACGCTGGCGTACTCGATGCTTTGCATGATCTGGCGATTCTTCTCGGCCTGCATGGCCGCCACCACCGCCATCAGTTGCAGGCCGCTGCCGAGCCCGGCGAAGCGCCCGTCGCGGGTGACGATGAAACCGTCGGATAGAGCCTTCTCACCGGATTCCACGGTCTTGAAGGTCAGCTCCTCGATGCTCATCCCGGCATCGACGATCAGGGGCTCCTTGTCCATGAAGGCGATGCAGCTCTTCTTGTCGTATAGCTCGCGGTGAAACGGCTTGCTCATCATCGACAGGAAGATGTTGCGATTGATCAGTCCGATGGGGCGAGCATTCTCCACCACGGCCAGGCACGCCATTTCCTTCTGCGAACTGAATGTTTCCATCACCAGGGCATTGGTGCTGTTGGCGTCGATCGCCGGCATCTGCATGCAGAGATCACCGGCACAACGGTGGTCTCTGGAGCGTTGTGGACGCATGAAGGAGAAGTTTTCTGCACGCATGCTGGGGATCGCCGGGCAAAGTGAAGGCACAACGCTATCTCGCCAATATGACGCTTGTATGACGATCTCTCGTTTGCCCCTCGACCCTGGTCACCTGTGGCCGTGAGGACCCGGTCTGCTGCGGCTGTGTATCACAGTGTATACGGACTGCCTGCTGATACATCGCGCGACTTCCTGGCCGGTTGCGCGACACAGAGGGGATACACGCCCGCGATTAACTTTGCTCGTCGAACAGCGCAGCCGGTTGAGCCGCTGATTCGCTCACACCATCGTTGATTAAGGAGAAGACCATGAAGAGCAAATACGCCGCCCTCGCCGCCACCCTCGCCATTTCCCTCAGCGCGTTCGCTGTCGGTGCCCACGCCGCCGACGACCAGTCGCCCAAGGAAAAATGCTACGGCGTCTCCAAGGCTGGCCAGAACGATTGCGCCGCCGGTGCCGGTACTTCCTGCGCGGGCACCGCCAAGACCGACTACCAGGGCAACGCCTGGGTGCTGGTGGACAAGGGCACCTGTACCCAGATCAAGACACCCAAGGGCTTCGGCTCCCTGACGGAGCAGCCATGAACCGTACCGACGGGGCAGTGACCGCCGGCCTCGGCCGGCTGTTGCCCGAATCCCTGTTGTTGCTGGTGGCCCGCGTCGGGATCGCTTCGGTGTTCTTCCTGTCGGGACGGACCAAGGTCGAAGGCCTGCTGACGATCAAGCCAAGCACCTACTTTTTGTTCCGTTCGGAGTATGCGTTGCCGCTGATTTCGCCCGAGCTGGCGGCGCACCTGGCGACCTATGCCGAGCACCTGTTCCCGATCCTGCTGGTGCTGGGGTTGCTGACCCGGCCCGCGGCGCTGGCCCTGCTGGGCATGACGCTGGTGATCGAGGTGTTCGTCTACCCCGACGCCTGGCCGACCCACCTGACCTGGGCCGGACTGTTGTTGCCACTGATCGCCCATGGCGGCGGCAAGTGGTCGCTGGATGGGCTGTTGCGCCGCGGATCGAACTGATCCACCCGCCCGACACCCTTTCGAACAGATGAATTTCAACCACAACATCAAGCCATGACGGCTTGAGGAGATGCAGCATGCGCAAGTTACCCATCCTGGCCCTGAGCGCCCTGGCCCTGGCTGCCCCGATGTTCGCCAGTGCTGCCGCGCAACCGGCGGCGCCTGCAGGTGCCAAGAATATCGTCATCGTCCATGGTTCGTTCGTCGACGGCTCCGGCTGGCGAGTGGTGCACGACATCCTGAGCCACAAGGGCTACCACGTCACCGTGGTGCACCAGCCGGCCACCAGCCTGGATGCCGACGTTGCCGCCACCCGGGAAATCCTCGACCAGCAGGTCGGTCCGGTGGTGCTGGTCGGCCACAGTTCCGGCGGCGCGGTGATCGGTATCGCCGGTGAGCGGGACAAGGTCAAGGCACTGGTCTACGTCGCGGCGTTGCAGCCGGAAGTCGGCGAGACCCTCGGCCAGTTGCTGAGCTCCATGCCGTCGCCGAGCAACGACATCCATGCCACCCGTGACGGCCTGCTGTTCGTCGACCGGGCCAAGTTCGGCGAGGACTTCGCTGCCGACCAGACCACCAATCGCACCGACTTCCTGGCGGCCTCGCAAGTGCCGGCTGCTGCCGCGACCTTCGGCACGCAGAACTGGGCGGCCGCCTGGCACAAGAAGCCGAGCTACGGAATCGTCGCCACCGACGACAAGGCCCTCAACCCGGACCTGCAGCGCTGGATGTACAAGCGTGCCGGTTCCAGGGTCACCGAGATCAAGGCCAGCCACACCGTGTACATCTCGCAGCCTGAGGCGGTGGCGAAAGTCATCGAGGAAGCCGCGCTGAACGCCAAGTAATTCCCACAACCCATATCGATCCACCCATACCTTTATTTACCTGGAGATACACCATGACCACTACCGCTTCCCGCCTGAGCCTCGCCACCGCCGCTGCCCTGATCGCACTGTCCTGCGCTTCCTTCACCGTCTCGGCCAGCGCCGCCGACAAGGAGCAGCCGGGCCGCTGCTACGGCGTCAACAGCTGCAAGGGCGAAAGCCTCTGCGCCACCGCCAAGAACGACTGCAAGGGCCTGAACGGCTGCAAGGGGCAGGGCGTCGTGGTGAAAACCCCAAGCGAATGCCTGAAGGCCGGCGGCACCCTGACCGAGCCCAAGTAAGCGCCACCTGGTAGTGAGGCCCCGATCCATGGGGCCTCTCTGACCTGATCCGTGGGAGCCGGCAAGCCGGCTCCTGCAGACCCCCTTCCTCTCAAGCGAGCATCCGCGATGTCGATATCCACTCCTGTTTTCCCGGGCTTCGGCCTGGGCCTGCGCAAGGAACATTATCGGGACTTCCTGGAGACCGAGGTTCCGGTCGATTTCGTCGAAGTCATTTCCGAGAACTTCATGGTCGACGGTGGCCAGCCCCGGCATATCCTGCGTCAGGTTCGCGAGCGGCATCCGGTGGTGCTGCACGGTGTTTCGATGTCCATCGGTTCGGCAGACGGCTTGAACCCGGACTACCTGCGCCGCCTCAAGCAACTGGTCGACGAGATCGACCCGCTGTTCGTTTCCGATCACTTGAGCTGGTCGCGCATCGGCGGCTTCAACTCCCACGACCTGCTGCCGGTGCCCTACACCGAAGAGGCGCTGGAGATCGTCTGCCGCAATATTTCCACGGCCCAGGATTTCCTCGGCCGTTCCATGCTGTTTGAAAATCCGTCGAGCTACCTGGCCTTCGACGGCGCCTCGATGACCGAGTGGGAATTCATCGGCGCCATGGCCGAGCGTACCGGCTGCGGCCTGCTGCTCGACGTCAATAATGTCTTCGTCAGTGCCAGCAACCATGGCTTCGATGCATTGGCGTTTCTCGACGGACTGCCCGCCGACCGTGTGCGCCAGATGCACCTGGCCGGACACAGCCAGGGCGAGCATCTGCTGATCGACACCCATGACAGCCCGGTCTGCGAAGACGTCTGGGCGCTGTACGCCGAGGCGGTGGCGCGGTTCGGCACGGCCGCCACCATGATCGAGCGCGACGACCATATTCCGCCGCTGGCCGAACTGCTCGACGAGCTGGCGATTGCCCGTTCCATTGGCGCGGCGAATGCCCGTGGCGGCCTGCGGAGGGCAGTATGAACCTGGCTCAATTGCAACGGCAGTTCCAGCAGTGGCTGGTGACCGGTTCCGATGAACTCGCACGTCCCCTGGGTGACGGCCTGGATGCTGGCCTGGCGGTTTACCAGAACAACTACCGGGCGCAACTGGTGGGTTGCCTGGAACAGGCGTTTCCCCAGGTGCGCCGGTGGATCGGCGACGAGGCGTTCCTGGCTGCGGCGATCAGCCATATCGACCGGCAGCCACCCCATGCCTGGACGCTGGATGCCTACCCGCAGGGCTTCCATGCCAGCCTGGTCGAGCTGTTCCCCAACAGTCCCGATGTGCATGAACTGGCCTGGATCGAGTCGGCGATCAATGACGCCTTCGTCGCCGAGGATGCCCAGGCGCTGCCGCTGGAAGCCTTGGCGACCATCGACTGGGACACGGCGCGGCTGTGCCTGACGCCGTCATTCAGGAGCCATGCGCTGACCACCAATGCCGAACCGATCTGGGCGGCGCTGTGCGAGGAAACGCCGCCACCGGAGAGCGAGATGCTCGCCGAGCCGGGTGGGGTGATCGTCTGGCGTCGGCAATTCACGTCACGCCTGCGGCCGCTGGAAAGCCTGGAGTACCAGGCGCTGCTGCACCTGCAGGAAAACGGCAGTTTCGCCGCCCTGTGCCAGTGGCTGGTCGAGCGCCTCGGCGAATCCGAGGGCGTGGCCCGGGCCGGCGCGCTGTTGGCCGGTTGGCTTGCCAGTGAACTGATCGTTTCGATCAATTGATCCCCACACTCTCTCTGCCAAGGAACTGCACCATGTCTGAGTACCTGTTCAATCGTCGTCGTTTCCTTTTATCCGCCGCTGCTGGCGCGGCGGCCATCGGTCTGGCCGACGTGGCCCCGGCACTGGCGTCGACGGGGCAGGGCGCGACAGCTCGTGCCGACAAGCCGGGCAACCCGCTGGCGCGTCTGCCCGTTCGCCAAGTGCGTACCGACCTGCTGGATATCGGCTACCACGAGGCCGGCCCGGAGAACGGCCGCCCGGTGATTCTGCTGCACGGCTTTCCCTACGATATCCATAGCTATGCCGAAGTCGTACCGCTGCTTGCTGCCCAGGGTTTTCGGGTGATCGTGCCTCACCTGCGCGGACATGGCAGTACCCGGTTCCTCGACAGCGCCACGCCACGTTCCGGCCAGCAGGCGGCCATCGGCCAGGATGTGCTGGATTTGATGAACGAGCTGCATATTCCCGAGGCGGTGCTCGCCGGCTATGACTGGGGCGGCCGTGCGGCCTGCGTCGCAGCGGTGTTGCGCCCGAGTCGTTGCGTGGGGCTGGTGTCGGTCAACGGCTACCTGATCCAGGACATCGCCAAGGCCGCCAGCCCTCTGCCAGCCGAGGTCGAATGGGGACTGTGGTACCAGCATTACTTCCAGACCGAGCGCGGGCGTGCCGGGCTGGCCGCCCATCGCCGCGACATCGCGCGACTTCTCTGGCGCAACAATTCGCCGACCTGGCATTTCGACGAGCAGACCTTCGAGCGGGCGGCAGAGACCTTCGACAATCCGGACTATGTCGACGTCGTCATCCATTCCTATCGGCATCGCATGGGGCTGGCCGAGGGCGACCCGAGCTATGCCGAGGCCGAGCAGAAACTCGCGTTGCTGCCGGCCCTCGGCGTGCCGACCATTACCCTCGACGGCATGGCCGATGGCGTGATCGCGGCCACCGATGGCAAGGCGTCCGCCTCCCGCTTCAGCGGTTCGCGCAGCCACCGGCAGATTCCTGGTGTCGGCCATAACCTGCCCCAGGAAGCGCCCAAGGTCTTTGCCGATGCGGTGACTGAATTGGTGCGTGGTGGCAAGTGGCGTACCTGATTCGGCCAGCGCCTGATAGGCAGCGGATTGCATGAAGCATTGATGAAAACTCGCGGTCCGTCGCACAAGACGCTTGGCTCGGCCTGAGGCCGGGTGCTACAAGACCCTCTGAAACATCATCCTGTTCAGAGGTCGCTATGAAACGCTGGATCGTCAATAACCGTGGGCTGCTGATCTTTCTCCTGTGTTTCGGCATCTTCCGGACCTCCATGGCGGACTGGAACCCGATTCCCTCGGGTTCCATGCGTCCGACCTTGCTGGAAGGCGATGTGGTGCTGGTCAATCGGCTGGCCTACGACCTCAAACTCCCCTTGAGCGATATTTCCCTGGCGGCGCTGGGCAATCCACGGCGCGGCGACGTGGTGACGTTCACCTCGCCCAAGGATGGCGTGCGGTTGATCAAGCGGCTGGTCGGTGTTCCGGGGGATGTGCTGGAGATGCGTAACGAGGTGCTGTACGTCAACGGCGTTGCCGCGCACTACAGCGATAACCGCGATATCAGCGAGCCGGGCGGCCACGGGATGAGCATTCCCGGCGTGTCGGTCACCGAAGTGTCGGACAACAGCGTGCGCCGGGTACAGTTCCTGCACGGAGTGGCGGCTGCGCGGGACTTCGGGCCGATCACGGTGCCGGCAGACAGCTACTTCATGCTCGGGGACAATCGCGACAACAGTGCCGACTCGCGCTACATCGGCTTCGTGCCACGTCACCTGCTGATCGGTCGGGCGCACCACATCGTGGTGTCGGCCGATATTCTCGGCCACTGGATGCCGCGCCTGGACCGTACCGGCAAGCGGATCCTTTGACTGGGACAGATGTGCAAAAGCCCGCTCCAGAAGGGCTCTGGAGCGGGCCGATTGCGCAACCCAGGACTCAGGGCTGGGTCGACTTGAAGCTGGGCAGGGCCTGGACCTGCTCCCACCACTGGGCAAACCCCTCGATATCGAACATCCGCTCGGCATCTGCGGTTTGCGAGATGTAGCTGCAGAACGGCACCAGGTAGAAATCGGCGAGAGAAGGATTCGGCCCGGCGATGAAGCGGTCCTGGCCCTTGATCTTCATCAGTTCGCGCAGCACTTGGCGCGATTTTTCGATGCCGGCTTCGCGCGCCGCTTCGTTCTTGCCACCGATGAAGTCGGGGAACAGGTGGTAGCCGGCCACCGCCACCAGCGCGTTGTAGCCGTAGGAATCGTAGATACCGATCGCCATGTTGGCGCGGGCACGGCCCTGGGCGGTGTCTGGCAGCAGCGACGGGCCGGGCAGTACCTCGTTGAGGTAGTGGGTGATGGCTCCGGTTTCGATCACCTTGAAGCCATCATGCTCGAGCACCGGCACCTTGCCGAACGGATGGCGCAACAGGTGTTCGGGGTGATGGGGCTCGCCCTGGATGACGTCCACCGGGACCTGTCGGTAGTCCGCGCCTTTTTCGGCGAGAAGCATTCTGACGGTACGGACGTAGGTGCTGCCGCTGAAGCCGTAGAGGGTGACGCTCATGCTGATGATCTCCGTGGGGTGGTCTTGATGACCGTTACAGTTCATCGCGTCGGTGTATCCGGGATGTGTTCGGCATTCGCGGAAAATTGAGCGGGTGTGTCGCCACGGCACTGATACACACTGTGATACAGGATTGCAGGTGGGGAGGGGCTCGGCACCTTGTCGATCAGGGCTTGACTTCTCTTTTTATATCAGTAACATAGACGCCATTCCGCAATAGCTCAGTTGGTAGAGCAAATGACTGTTAATCATTGGGTCCCTGGTTCGAGTCCAGGTTGTGGAGCCAGATAGAAGAAGAACCTGCAGCGATGCAGGTTTTTTTTTGCCCGCAATTCAGGCGGTTGTGGCGGGCCGTCGCTTACAGTCGAGGAAATCAGCATGGCGGAAATGGCACAGCAGGACGATCTGTTTCAGGTGGACAAGCGGCTTTCCCTCAAGCCCGTGATGGACTTCAACGCCTTTTTGCTCCAGGCGTTCGCCGACGGCCCGTGCCAGTGCCTGCGCTGCGTGGAGAACTCCGGTGTCGAGACCGGCTATGCCTTCCAGCACACCTTCGAACTGGGCAAGGTGGTCAACCGCCAGTTCGCCCGGACCACGCCAAGCGATGTGCTGCTGGCGCTGAAGAAGGCCTGGTTGTCGTTCTTCAAGACCGAACTGGAGGTGCCGGGCCTGCTGGATCTGTTCAAGGTGCAGGAATTCGCCAAACCCGAATTGCACATCCGCCTGCGTCCGCTGCTGCTGGCCTCTGGCCTGATCGTCGAGCGGGACGGCGAATGGTTGTTGCAGGCGGTAGCCGAGTAATCGCCCAGGGTGCGGACGGTCGGTAGGGCTTTCCCCCGCTTTACTGGCCTGGATCAAGGTTTTGCACCGCACAACCCCTTAACGTGAATGCACACCGGTTCACCGCGTTGCGGCGAACCACCACTCTGTGGCCGTCATGCGCCATATGTGTGTTGCGGCCAGGCCAGGAATGCCTGGGGCAGGGTGGCAGTCTCCTCACGTCAATCATGGATGATGCAGAACATGCAGAACCTGGATCGAAAATACGATATCCAGCCGCTTCAACGAGCGGATATGACCCTCCACCTCAACGGCCAGGACGTACCCGCGGCAGAAGGCGAGACCGTGCTCTCGGTGCTGCAGTCGGTCGGCCTGCGTCAGGTCTCGCGCAACGACCACGGGCAACTGGCCGGCGCCTTCTGCGGCATGGGCGTGTGCCAGAGCTGCCTGGTGTCGATCGATGGCCGGCTCAAGCGCCGGGCCTGCCAGACGGTAGTGAAGCCGGGCATGCGGGTCGAGACCGGCGTCAGCCGGTTTACCGCGCTGGAGGTGCTATGAGCCAGCTTCCAGTCATCGTCGGCGGTGGTCCGGCCGGCATGTCCGCGGCCATCGAGTTGGCCCGCCACGGGGTTTCCAGCGTGCTGTTCGAAGAGGCTTCGCGCCTGGGTGGGGTGGTCTATCGCGGGCCCTTGCGCAGTGGCGTCGATCTCGATTATCTGGGCGCGCGCTACAGCTCGACCCTGGAGAAACTGCACGGCGAGTTCGCCACCTGTGCGGACCGGGTCGATGTACGCCTCAACACCCGCATCATCGGCGGCGAAGGCGCCCGGACGCTGATGGCGCTGGATGCCGATGAGTCGCTGTATCCGGTCGAGTACCCCCAACTATTGCTGGCCTCCGGCTGCCATGAGCGCAACGTGCCGTTCCCCGGCTGGACCCTGCCCGGGGTGATGTTGCTCGGCGGCTTGCAATTGCAGATCAAGAGCGGCGTGGTCAAGCCGCTGGGTGCGACGGTCATTGCCGGTACCGGACCGTTGTTGCCACTGGTGGCCTGTCAACTGCATGCGGCAGGCGTACCGGTGGCAGGTATCTACGAGGCCAGTGCCTTTGGCCGCATAGCCCGGGAGAGCCTGGCCCTGCTGAACAAGCCGCAGATGTTCCTCGACGGCCTGAGCATGCTGGCCTACCTGAAGCTGCACGGTATTGCGATGCACTATGGCTGGGGCGTGGTCGAGGCGCAGGGCCAGGAGGAACTGAGCCGCGTGACCCTGGCGCCATACTCCGAGGACTGGCAGCCGGACCTGGCGCGTGCGCATCAGCTCGAAGCACAGACCCTGGCGGTTGGCTATGGTTTTATCCCGCGGACCCAGCTCAGCCAGCAGATGGGCCTGGCTCACGCCTTCAATACCGACGGCTACCTGTGCGCCGAAACCAATGTCTGGCAACAGAGCAGCGAGCCGCATATCCATCTGGCCGGTGACATGGGCGGCATTCGCGGTGGCGAAGCGGCAATGCTGGCCGGGCGGATCGCGGCCATTTCCATTCTGATGCAACGTGACGTGCTGGATGCCGACACGGCCCTGTCCCTGCGCCAGGGCTATCTCGACAGGTTGGCGAAGATCCGCAAGTTCCGCTCCGGCATCGATCGCTACACCCGGCGTGGCACCCGGCAGATCGACCTGCCCCGGCCCGATACGGTGATCTGCCGTTGCGAAAATGCCACTCGTGCCGACATCGACCTCGCCTTGTCCCAGGGGGTGCAGGACATGGCCGCGCTGAAGATGCGTACCCGCGTGAGCATGGGCGATTGCCAGGGCCGGATGTGCGTCGGCTATTGCAGCGATCGCCTGCGCGATGCGACGGGCCGCGCCGATGTCGGCTGGTTGCGACCGCGTTTTCCCATCGAGCCGATTCCCTTTTCCGCCTTCGAACAACTGGGCAAGGACGCCTGAGCCATGAGCAGAACCTACGATGTCGTGATTGCCGGTGGTGGTGTGATCGGTGCTTCCTGTGCCTATCACCTGTCCCGCGAGAAAAACCTGCGGATCGCCCTGATCGACGCCAAGCGTCCGGGCAATGCGACCCGCGCTTCAGCCGGAGGGCTATGGGCCATCGGTGAGTCGGTGGGGTTGGGCTGCGGGGTGATCTTCTTTCGCATGATGTCTGCCCGACGCCGTCGCGAGGCCAATGGTGCGGCGGTGGTGGTGGACTCCAGTACGCCGCATATCCTGCCGCAGTCGTTTTTCGACTTCGCCCTGCAGTCCAATGCCTTGTACCCACAGTTGCATCGCGAGCTGCTCGAACGCCATGGCATGGACTGCAAGTTCGAGCGCACCGGCCTCAAATATGTGATCTACGACGACGAGGATCGCCTGTACGCCGAGCATATCGTCTCGCACATCCCGCACCTGGCAGATCAACTGCGCTGGCTGGATCGTGACGCGCTACGCGAGGCCGAGCCGGCGGTGAGCGGCGAAGCGCAAGGCGCGCTGGAATTTCTCTGCGACCATCAGGTCAGCCCGTTCCGCCTGGCTGATTCCTATACCGAGGGCGCACGGCAGAACGGGGTCGACCTGTTCTTCAACACCAACGTCACCCAAGTATTGCACCAGGGCGGTCGCGTGAGCGGCGTCCGCACGGCGGAGGAGGGCGAGTTCCATTGTTCGACGCTGATCAACGCTGCCGGGGCCTGGGCTGCCGAGCTCAGCCAGCAGGCTACCGGCATCGCGATTCCGGTCAAGCCGGTGAAGGGACAGATTCTATTGACCGAGCGCATGCCCGGCCTGTTGCGCGGTTGCCTGACCACCAGTGACTGCTACATGGCGCAGAAGGACAACGGCGAGATCCTGATCGGCAGCACCACCGAGGACAAGGGCTTCGACGTGAGTACCACCTTCCCGGAAGTGACCGGGCTGGTACAGGGCGCCGTGCGTTGCGTGCCGCAACTGCAGGGCATCAACCTCAAGCGTTGCTGGGCGGGCCTGCGTCCGGGCTCACCTGATGAACTGCCGATCCTCGGGCCGATGGCGGGTGTCGAGGGTTATCTCAATGCCTGCGGTCATTTCCGTACAGGGATCCTGACCTCGGCGATCACCGGGGTGATGCTCGAGCGCCTGGTCAATGAAAAGCCGTTGCCATTGGACATCACCCCCTTCCTGGCGGATCGGTTCGAAGGGGCGACGGCCGTGGAGCCGGCGCCACAGAAGAATCTCGAACACGCCTGAAATGCGCGGGAGCGGTCGCCGCTCCCGTCACTCAACCCAGGGAGGCCAGGTGTTCTACCGTCTCCGGGTACTTCTCCACCAGCCGGATCAGGGTCGTGGCCTGGGCATTCGGCCGGGCTCGTCCCTGTTCCCAGTTTTCCAGGGTGCGGGTATTGGTGCGCAGGTACATGGCGAACACTGCCCGCGACAGTTTCAACTGGGTGCGGATTGCCACCAGTTCCTCGGCACCGAGCGGCTGCAGCTTGCTCATCTGGACTTTGTGGGTGCGCAGGGTGACTTTCCCCTGGCGTTCGTCGGCCAAGGCATCGAAGCCCTCGACCAGTTCTGCAAAGATGTCACGTTTCATGATTTTTTCTTGCCTCTATTTCCAGGAACAGAAGCCGCTTCAGCACGGTTTTCTGTTGCGGACTCAGGTCATCCTGTTCGTCCTTGTCATACGGGGTGAACAGCCAGAACCGGGCGCCTTGTGGCCACCAGTAATAGATCACCCGGATACCGCCCCGTTTGCCTTTTTGCCGTTGCATGTCCATGCAGCGCACCTTGCGCAACCCTCCCGTGCCTTGAATCACTTCACCGGCTTCGGGGTTTTGTATCAGGGCCAACTGAAAACAGCGGAATGCCTCGTCACCCAGGTAGCTTTTGCGGTGACGTTCGAAAGGCGGCAATTCGATAAACAGAGCATTCATTCTTTGTACGCTATCTACGTATAGAAGGAAATAGAAAATTTGTGTCTGTTTTCACCCTAGTAGAGTTCCGACGACCCTTTTGTCAGCTGTTTCCTGCGGTTGAGTGGCTTTTGGAGACAGTTGAGGATTGCTGTTGGTAAGGGGGGATACCGTAATCCTTCAATGAGCGCCCCAAGGAAGGTCATACTGACCCGTGTAGTCGATATGACTATTGATTTTTCAGGGTCATAATGACCACGATCAGGCTGCAGCGCCCTGTTTTCAGGGGGTACGCATTTGGCACGGATGATGAGTGGCAATACGACATTAATCTCTGCCGGAGTCATGCCCATGCTGTTCGTACGTGCCAGCCACCACCGCTCCCTGCTCCAGGACAATGCCCGATTGCGTGAAGAACTGGATCAGGCCCGTCAACGCATTGCCTTGCTGGAGGCCGCCCCGGTCGCGGGAGAGCAGCAAGCGTTATCCGCCGATCAGTTGGCCTTCTACCAGGGACTGGCCGGCAACCTGCTGCTCTTCGGCCGCTCCATTTCCCATGTTGGCGAGTCCTTCGACTATCTCAATCTGCGGCTGGTGGACAACAACCAGCGGGCCACGAGCGTGGCGGCAGCGGCGATCGAGAATCGGCAGAAGTTCGGGGTGTTGCAGGAACAGGCCCATGTCATGGAGGATGGCCTGGCGGACCTCAACGAACAGATTGCGCAACTGGTCATCCGCGCCAGCGAGATCGACCGGATCGTCGGCCTGATCAGCTCCATCGCCAACATGACCAACCTGCTTGCCCTTAACGCGGCCATCGAGGCGGCTCGGGCCGGCGAGTCGGGACGCGGTTTTGCGGTGGTCGCCAGCGAGATTCGCGACCTGGCGGAAAAGACCGCCAGCGCCACCCAGGACATCATTCGCGAAACCGCCGATATCAAGGCCATGATCGGTGTCGCCCAGGAGGGCATCCAGCAGCAGGCGGGTACCGCCGGCGCCTTTCACACGCTGACCACCGAGGCGAGCGGGGCGATGTACGAGGTCTACTCCCTGGCCCAGCGCATGCAGCGGGAGATGAACCAGTCGTGCTTCCGGGCCTCCATCGAGCAGGCCAACCTGGCCGAGCTGGCGCTGAAGGTTTCGGTCTATGAGGGGGTGTTGGGTGACGGGCAGGATAGCGTGCTGATCAGCGACCATGATTGCCCGTTCGGGCGCTGGTACTACGGCGAAGGCAACCAGCAACTCAAGAGTTACCAGGCCTTCAGCCGTATCGAGCGTCCCCATGGCCTGGTGCATTCTGCTGGCGCCGAAGCACTGCTGGCCCACCGCGAGGGCCGCCTTGAAGACATCCTCGGCCACCTGGATATCATGGAGCGCTCGAATGTGGAGGTAATGGACATCATCAAGCATGTGCTCGCCGAGCACGAGCGGCGTGAGCAGGCCAGCCTGGCCTGAAATTCAGATCATCGGGTCCCAGCGCTGGGACCAGTCGGTGTCGGCCTTGATGATTTCGCGCAGCAGTTCGAAGGCTGTCTGCAGGGCGGTCGAGTCCCGTTCGCGGGCGTACACCAGGTAGGTCGGGTAGCTGAACTCCGGCGCCTTGGGCACCCGCTCCATCACGCCGCTGTCGAGGTAGCTCTGGACCACGCGGGTGCGGAAGTAGCCGGAGCCGCCGTTGCCGAGGATGAACTGCAGGGCCACCGGCCCCAGGTTGAAGCTGGCGGCGGCCCTGGCCTTGTCCGGCAATGCGGCGTCGTGCTGGCGCCGAAAGCTTTCGCCCCAGTCGATATACACATAAGGCTCGGGGTTTTCCGTCAGGCGCACCATGATCAGTTTTTCCTCCAGCAACTGCTCGACCTGCAGCCCCGGCCAGTAGGTCGGTTGATACACCAGGGCAGCATCGAGCACCCCCAGTTCGAGCTGGCGCAGCAGTTGCTCGCCGTCGCGGATTTCCGTGCGCAGGGCGTGGGTCGGGATGTGCTCGCGCAGGGCTTTGGCCCAACTGAGAATCAGCGGGTTGCACAGGCTGACTTCGCCGCCGATGTGCAGCACATTGTTGAACCCTTCCGGCAGCGGCAGATCGCGGCGTGCCGCATCCCAGGTCTGCACCAGTTGGTTAGCGTAGACCACGAAGGCCTCGCCGTCGGCGGTCAGCCGGGCACCGGCGCGATTGCGCACGAACAGCCTGGCATCGAGCTGGCTTTCGAGCTTCTGCACCCTGGCGGTGATCGCGGTCTGGGTTACGTGCAACTTCTCGGCGGCGGCCACCAGGCTGCCGCAGCGGGCGATTTCGAGGAAGGTGCGGGCGAGGTCGATATCCATGGGATGTCCCGGGGCAAGGAGCGGGCAGTGTAATCGCTAACGGACCGTTCTGGTCTACGCTGGCAATGTCCCATTACGACTGGAAAGGAAATTCCCATGGGCTGTCCCCAGGTGTGCAGTGGCGCCACCCTGCAATGCAGCTTCGGCGCCGCGCCAGGCATGCTGAACGTGTTGCCGGTCAACCGCGCCCTGACCAGCAGCATGCCCGCCGCTAACATCATGGATCACATCCCGCTGGTGAACATCACGACTTTTGCCATGTGCCAGAGCCTCGCCAACCCGATGGTCGCCGCCGCGACCGCCGCCGCCCTCGGCGTGCTGACCCCCATGCCGTGCATTCCGGCCACCGCCGCACCGTGGATTCCCGGAGGCCCACCGACCCTGTTGCTGGGCAGCATGCCGGCCCTGGATTCCAATAGCTGCGTGATGTGCACCTGGGGTGGCGTGATCAAGATCGTCGTGCCGGGCCAGGTGCAGATGCTGATTCCCTGAGTATCAGGCCTGTTCGGGATCTTCGTGGCGCAGCCACCACCAGCGCCAGCGTGAGATCGGCTTGCCCTCGGCATCCAGTGGCCGGCCATCTTCGGCATAGGGTTGGCCGGCGTCGAGCAACTGGCCATTGCCGTAGCGGCTGCTCACGGCTAGCTGTCCGTTCGGGTGAAAGCGCTGGTACAGGCCATCGCGCACGCCGTCGCGGTTGTGTTCGACTTCGGCGACGCTGCCATCAGCGTAGTAGTTGGTGGCCTCGCCATGCAGCAGCCCGTTGCGGTAGGCCGCCTTGCGTTGCAGGACGCCTTCGGGGCTGAAGAAACTGGCGACGCCCTGGGTTTTCCCGGCGACATAGGGCACCTGCGCCGAGACCCTGCCATTGGGATGATAGAGCGTCGACAGCCCCTGCAGCTCGCCTTGGCTGTAGTTGAGCTGGGCCTGCGGGCGGCCGGCTTCCTCGATCTTCAGCGGACCTTCAAGCTGTTCATCCAGCAGGCGTCCGGTGAGATGGCTGTCACCGCGTGTCAGGTCCAGCTTCGTCGACTCACTCATGTCCCGACCTCAATTGATCTTCACCAGGCCGCCCTTGATGGTCAGCATGCCACCGCCATCCACCGTCTGCTCGGCCCCACCCTTGTTGGTCAGGCTGATGCCGGCATCGTTGGTCATGGTCGTACCGGCCTTGTTTTCCAGCGAGGTGCCGGCCTGGTTGTTCAGGGACGTGCCGGCCTTCTGGCTGATGGACGTGCTGGCCTGGGCCGCCAGGTCGGCGCCGCTCTTGATCGCGAAACTGCCGCCGCTCTGCAGGGTGAGGGTGCCGGTGACCTTGATGGTCAGGTTGCCGTCGACGGTCAGGTTGTAGTTGCCGCTGACCTTGTGCTCGTAGTTGCCGCCAGTGCTGTGGGTCTGGTCGGCACCGACTTTCACCGTGCGGCTGTCCTTCACGTCGAGGTTGTCGCTGCCGGTCTGGATGGTCACGCTGCGCTTGCCCTTTTCCAGGGTCACGGTCTCGTCGCCTTCCTTGACCGTGCGGGTGCGAGCGTTCTGCACGGTCAGCGTCTCATCGTGGCCGACGGTGGCGGTGGTGTCGTTGAGTACGTTTATCTTGAAGTCCTTCTGGGCCTGGAGGAACACTTCCTCGGCATCCTTCTTGTCCTCGAAACGCAGCTCGTTGAAACCACCACCGCCTTTGGAAGATTGGGTCTTGATCCCGGACTGGGTCTGGTTGTCCGGCAGCGCATAGGGCAGGGCGTTGTCACCGTTGTAGACACAACCGCTGACCAGCGGCCGGTCCGGATCGCCGTCGATGAAGGTGACGATCACCTCCTGGCCGATCCGTGGCACGAATTGCATGCCGAAACCCTTGCCGCTCCAGGGTAGTACCACACGAACCCAGCAGGAGCTGGTTTCATTGTTCTTGCCTTCGCGATCCCAGGGAAACTGCAGCTTGATCCGACCGTATTCGTCAGTCCAGATCTCCTCGCCGGACTTGCCCACCACCAGCGCAGTTTGGGTGTGCATGCGTGGCTTGGGGGTGCTGCGCGGCGGGCGAAAGGGCGTGGCCTTGGGAATCGCCTCGAAGCGGTTGCGGTAATGCTGGTGGTCAGCCTCGTGGGTAACCGAGGTGACCACCCAATCGATATTCAGGCTGGCGTCGTCATGCCCGGAGAGGGTGAACCAATGTCCCGGCACCAGCCAGCGGCAGTCGCTTTCGCCGACGAAGCGTTTTTCCTGGCTGCGCAGGCCATCCACGCGCTGCTTGCTCAGGGTATCGCCGCGGGCCTTGGTGGTGTAGCCACCGGGGTGTTCATACACCGAGCGGGGCCCGGCCACGGCTTCGGCCTGGTCGTAGAGCGAAGTGGTGGGGGTGGTGAATTCGTAGTCGGTGGTCCTGTAGGTGCCGGCGACGGCTTGCAGGCACAGTTGCCCGGAGCGGATGCCATGCAGTTCGCGGACACCGATTTCCTGGCCCAGATAGGGCACCTTGGGACCGTTGGGGATCGGCGGGAAGGCGTCGTTGTTGTCGGCCAGAACGAGTGTGTGCAGACCGTCCCCATGGGTGAAGAACCAGAAGATCCCTTCTTCCTCCAGCAGCCGCGAGACAAAGGCGAAATCGGTTTCGCCGTACTGGATGCAGTATTCGCGTGGACTGTAGCTGCCGGTCAGCGAGAGCTTGAAGTCGGTGAAGCCGTGGGCCTTGAAGATCGTGGTGACGATGTCCGAGGTGCTGAGGTTCTGGAACACCCGGTTGTTGCTGGCCAGCGTCAGCCACCAGAGCCAGGGACGCAGCACCAGTTGATAGCGCTCGGCGGTGGCGTCGGCGGGGAGTTGGCGGATTTCGGCGACCAGCGCGTCGAGGGGGCGCTGCTGGGCGTCGTTATGGAAGGTGCTGGTGACGTGGGTGGCAATGGCGTCGGAGAGGGTGAGGCTGGTGCCGTCGCTCAGGCCGAGTAGCAGGTGTTGGCCGAGTTGGTTCAGGGCTTCTTCGCCGGAAATGGACGCAGGGTATAGAGCCGCCAGGGATGTTGCGGTGAGTGATAAACTGGTGTTGGTATCGACGGAACGAGACATCGGGTTGACTCAGTCAGATAGTGGTTCAGAATTAACTTCAATCCGTTCGAAGGTGATTTATCTGTGAAATGAATTTTCTCTCAATCCGGAAAGCTACCAACAAGGCTTGGTACGTTTTGATTGACCCATATTGGGGTTTTTTCGTTTTCGAAGTTAAAATATGTGACGATGGCGGAGCTATAGACTTCCCATGTGTCATTTTTCTTTACACAGACAATGCAGTATTCAAAGTTGAAGACTCTGAGTCCGGCTTCAGAAATCTCTCTGACTTTTCCTTCCAAGGGTCTGCCTACTCCTGCGTATGTGGGCTCGGTCAGGCGAAATTTTTCCTTGCCGGTATCGCTAGGAACATCACTCATGTATTTACCGTTGTAATCATGGAAAAAACGGTTAGCTGCGATACCTTTACCGCCTTTTATTTCATGAACCGCTAGGGCACATCCATTCATAGGGAAGGTGACAGCCAGAGTGCCGCTGTACAGGCCTTTGGGAATGTCGACAAATTTAGCATGCTGTCCTTGGTAGGGTATGTACCAATCGGTGCCCCCGGCACTGACTTCGATCGAAAATACATTCGCTGTTGGCGTACGGGCCAACGACAGGCGGGATGGCCCGCCGGTATTGTCCGAAAAATCCTCGTCTGTACGGACGAACAGGCCAAAGTTATCAAAGAAAACCTGGGGCGTTGTACGTAGCAAGGCAAGGCTTGCAGATGTTCCAGTGCTGGTGCTTGCCTTCGCTTTTTCCTTGGCTTGTATGTTTCCCATTGGTTTTCCAGTTTTACTTGAAATTGGATTTAAGGTGTGGGTTATTTAAAATCCGGGATTCATAGAACTGAGTGCTCGATTTCCTCCCTTTCGACAGTAAACTTTCTAAGTTTTTCTCGTATGTCTTTAGGGATTTTGCAGATGATTTCTGCGCCTTTCCAATACATGAAATTTTTTGCCGGAGATTTGGCGAAGGTGTCCGGAGTATTCGCCAGGTTTGCTTGCCATATATCAACGGCGGTTCCGATGCCCGCTTCTATTTCGCCGAAGGTGCTGCCAATGCAGACAAAGTAATGATCGAATTTTGCATTGCCCATGATGGCGATGTCGTAGTTGTCAAAGTAGGTGTCCTTGATTAGTGTGAATACGGCTGCTCCGGCACAGCTGAAGCAGCGACCTTTTTTTAATTTCATAACTATTCGCCCTAGTTCAATCCAGTAGGCAGGAACTTCCAGTGCATTGGTTTTTATACCAAGTTGCATGTTGACTACTGCTGCGGCAGATCCTTTTTGCATAGTTGTAAATATGTCATCGGGTGTATGTTCGTAGCGGCCGTGCTTGCCGGTGGGGATATCGGTGATTTTTATTTCCTTCCAGACCTCCTGATATCTCATCAGCTGTACAGCGACATTGCTTTTCTTGGGCGTGGAGGACGTCGCTACCGAAGGAATACTGGATGTAGTGGTTGATGTTCTTTGTACTCTGGAGGGGGCATGCTGCACACGACGAATTTGTTGTTGCACTATCGGTTTGAGATTCGCAGGCTCGACATCATTAGCTTCTATATGTGAGCTCAATTGGGCAAAAAGTGCTGATGTTGTCTTCAATGTCGAGAAGGAATACATGTAAATAAAGGGTTTATCACTTTTTCCAATAAACCAGTCCACTGCCTCTTTAAGCTGGTCATCGTATGAGTCTTCGAGGATTACTCGCCGAAGAATCATGGCTGCGGATTTGCTGGCATCGCTCTTGTTCCAATGAAACCAGATCCCGTCCCAGGCGTTCAGCGCATTTTCTACCGCTGTCCTATACTTCATTCGAGCACCCACTCCGCCAATTTTCCGGTCACCTGCGTCATCAACACATTCTCGACATCCCGGGCACCCGCCGCACTGCACTTGGCCAACACCGCCTTCACAATCCCCGCATCGAACTCGAACTGCTTGCCGGTCGCCGCCTTGTACCGCTCGCGCAATTTCTCCAACTTCGCCAACACAATTCCCTCCAGCGTCGCTTCATCCAGCGGCCGATAAGGCACGATCGTCATCCGCGCCAGGAATGCCGGCCGGAACGCCTGCAGCAACACCTTGCGCAGTTGCTCGGTGAACCCATCGGTACCCAGTTGCGTAACCGGTGTGTCGAGAATCAGCTCAGCGCCGACATTGCTGGTCGCCAGCATCACGGTGTTCTTGAAGTCCACCACTAGCCCGGTACCGTCCTCCATCACGCCCTTGTCGAACACGTTGTAGAACGCCTCCAGCACATCCGGATGGGCCTTTTCGATTTCATCGAGCAGCACCACTGAATAGGGTTTGCGCCGTACCGCTTCGGTCAGTACGCCGCCGGTGCCGTAGCCGACGTAGCCGGGCGGGGCGCCCTTGAGCTGGCTGACGGTGTGCGCTTCCTGATACTCGGAAAGGTTGATGCTGATCAGGTTTCGCTCGCCGCCGTACAGGGCGTCCGCCAGGGCGTAGGCGGTTTCGGTCTTGCCGACGCCGGTCGGGCCGAGCAGCAGGAACACGCCGACCGGTTTCTGCGGGTCGGTCAGCCCGGCGCGATAGGCCTGCAGACGCTGGGCGATGGTACCGAGTGCCGTGGCCTGGCCCATCACCCGTTGGCCCATGCGCTGGCCAACGGTACGCACGGCGTGAGCTTCGTCAGCGAGCATCTTGCCGACGGGAATGCCGGTCCAGCCGGCGATCACCGCCGCCACGGTCTTGGAGTCGACCTGCTCGGGCACCAGCGGGTCGTCCTGGCGGATCGCGTCGAGCCCGGCTTCCAGGCGCACCAACTCGGCGGCCAGGGTGTCGATGCGGCCATCGGTTTCGCCATCGGGCTTGCCGTTCTCGACGCTGTCGCTCAGGGCCAGCAGTTCACGGCGTTTTTCCAGCAGTTCGCGGACCGCCTCGCGCTCTTCGCCCCAGCGGGTTTCCAGTTCGCGGATGGCCTGCTGGTTGTCGCGGGATTCGCTTTCAAGCACGGTGATGCGCTCGCGATGATCGAGCCCGGTGGCTTGTTCGCGACGCAGCCGGCCGACTTCTTCCTGCAGGCTCTGCTGGCGATGGCGCAGGCTTTCCAGCGGCGGCGGCACATCATGCTGGCCGAGGGCGACCCGCGCGCAGGCGGTGTCGAGAATACTGATGGCCTTGTCCGGCAACTGTCGCCCGGAGATGTAGCGATGGGACAGTTTCACCGCATCGTGGATCGCCGCATCCAGTACCTGTACGCCGTGGTGCTGTTCCAGCTTGGCGGCCACGCCACGGAGCATTTCTACGGCGGTGGTTTCGTCCGGTTCTTCCACCTGTACCAGTTGGAAACGCCGGGCCAGGGCCGGGTCCTTCTCGAAGTATTTCTTGTATTCCATCCAGGTGGTGGCAGCCAGGGTGCGCAGTTCGCCACGGGCCAGCGCCGGCTTGAGCAGGTTGGCCGCATCGCTGCCACCTTCGGCACCACCCGCACCGATCAGGGTGTGGGCTTCGTCGATGAACAGGATGATCGGTTTGTCGGCGCTGCGCACGGCGTCGATCACGCCTTTGAGGCGTTGCTCGAACTCGCCCTTGACCCCGGCCCCGGCCTGCAGCAAGCCCAGGTCCAGTACCCGCAGGTCGACTTCCTGCAAGGAGGGCGGCACGTCCCCGGCGGCGATACGCAGGGCCAGGCCTTCGACCACCGCCGTCTTGCCAACGCCCGGCGCACCGACCAGGATCGGGTTGTTCTGTCGCCGGCGCAGCAGGATGTCGATGCACTGGCGGATTTCGCCGTCGCGGCCGACGATAGGGTCGATCCGCCCGGCGTGGGCATCGGCGGTCAGGTCCTGGGTGTACTGGTCGAGGATCGAGTCCTGGGCTGGGTTGCGATTGCCAGGTTTCTCCGGGGCCGCCGTCGCCGAACGTTTCGGTCCACTGTGTTCGCGGGAACTCTCCGTCCACTCCAGCAGGTTGCTACGCAACGCCTCGCGGGGAATCTTCAGCAGCGACGAGGCGCTGTTGAGCAGCAGGCTGCGGCGCTCGTCACGGTCGAGCAGGGCCAGCAGCAACAGCCCGGAGCGGATGCTCTCCAGCCCCAGCACGCTGGCCTGCACCACGGCATCCTCAAGCAGGCCGATGGTCTGTGCCGACAGTGCCGGTGTACGGGTGCTGCCGGACTTGAACAGCTCCAGCGCCTGGTTGATCTCCGCCGCCAGGGCATCGCGCTCCAGGCCGAAACGCGGCAGCAGCCAGGCAAAATCGCCGCCTTCGATCTCCAGCAGCTCCAGCAACAGATGTTCGATTTCCACATAGTGATGGCCCCGCTGCAGGCAGCGCTGGGCAGCCTTTTCCAGGGCGCGACGGTTGTCGGTGTTGAGGCGTCCGATCAGGCTGCCCAGTTCCATGCTCAAGCGATCTCCAGTTGGTGCAGGCGGGTTTCAATACGCTGTAGCCGGTCAATGGGCTGCGACTGCAAACCGCTGTTCCAGCTCAATTGTGGTGGGGCGTACTGGTCGAGCAGCATGGGGCTGGCCCCGCGTATCAGCAGGGTCAGGCCGCAATCCAGGTCGGGGCCGAAATACAGGGCGGCGAGGGCGGCCAGTGCCGGGTGGTCACCGCCATCCGGGAGAAAACGCACCGCCTGGCTATTGGGCAGGGGACCCAGGGTCAGGCGAATGCCGGCATGCTCGTCCCAGACCTGGGTGCCCGCCACGGCATCACGACCCAGGGTCAGGTTGCGCCCGCCAGGTACGATGCGGCTGCGACTGGCCGGGGGAATCTCGCGCCAGCCGCCGACATAGGCCTCGACCGTCGCCGGGATATTGAAATGTTGGCGGACCACCGCCGCGAAGCCCGCCAATGAGCGTCGGCCGCCGGCAAACAGGGCGCCACGGGCGAGAACCGCAGCATCGGGTAGTGCCCCGCGATCATGCAGGGCCCTGGGCAACAAGCCGCTCAGGGCGCGCAGTTGGCTGTGCACGGGTGTCGCGGCGGGTGGAAGGAAACCGAGCGCCAGCCGGTGCTTGCGCATCACCCGGTACAGCAGGCTGATCAGCCGGTGCTGGAACAGGTTGAGGAATTCGGCGGGCGCATGGTTCTTTTGCCTGGCCTGTTGTTGCAGCCACTCCTGGTCAGCGTAGGGCAGCGGACCATCGGGGCCGCCGAGACCGAATACCGGTGTGTTCAACACGGGTTGACGACCCCCGGTTTCCTCCAGGCTCTCCACTTCGCTGCTGGGAAACAGCGGCGTCAATGGCCCACGCAGGCGCACGGCTTCGGTCCTGGGGGCGGTGCCGGTGCCCAGCGGCGTGCCCTGCGGCTGCTCGCTTTCGAGCAGCAACAGCGCCTGCAGCAGTTCGAAGGCCTGCGGATCGTCGCGCAGTTGCTGGCTCAGAGGGACAGTGGCTGGCCGGGTTGGGGTTGCCATGTCTTGACCTCCTTGTCGGACTGCACCAGTACCGTACGCACGAAGCGGTTGGCGGTGGCATAAAGAGAGAAGAACTGCGCCAGCACCGCGCTGAACAACACCGCGCTGTCGCCGACGAAGCGTTGTGGGTCGAGCTGTACGCTCACTTGCAAGCCATTGCGCCAACCGCGCCAGGCATCCTCGCCGACATGGGCGACCACCCGTTCGCAGGTCAGGCTCATCAGGCCTTCGATCTGCCGGTGGGCACTGGCCTCGCCGCGCAGGTTGTGCAGTTCGAGAATTTCCTTGAGGGCCTCCAGTGCTTGCGGGCCTTCGACCAGCGACAGATGGTTGAGGGTCAATTGCGAGACCAGTTTCCAGCGCGACTCACCGTTCAGTCGCGGCAGGCTCTGCGGGCTCGGCGGGTTGCGCAGGCGAGCCCAGGCCACCGGTCCCGGCCGCTCGAAGTTCAGCGGCGTACCGGCGCCAAGGCTTTGCGCCAGATGGCGGTTGGTGCACAGCAACTCGGCGGTCACGCTGTATTCGGGAGCGTCTTCGCGGGGTTTGAACTGCGTGTCCACCAGGCTCAGCATCAGGTCGCTGCCGAGCCGGTTGGGGGTTAGCCCGCTGATGCGTCGGGCATGCCAGTACAGGCGGTCCTCGCCCATGGCGTGGTGGCTGCTGTAATAGGCTGGCACCTTGAGCACGCCACGCGGGGTCATGGCGCGCAGGCCGCGGATACTGTGGATCTCGACGCTGTTTTCGCGGTGGCTGTCGGCGATCAGCCGGTACTCGCTGCGGGTACCGTCAGGGCGCAGTGGTTCGGAGGTACGTGGGAACAGGTTGAGTACCGGGCTGCAGCCCAGCACGATGTCGCTGGCCTGCAGGTGCAGGCGACTGCCGGGCGAGCGGTCGAACACCAGGTACAAATAGAGGATTTGATGATCGTCCTGGCCGCCGCCGAAGGGCAGGTCGAAGAAGCTGAATTTCTCCGGGAAGGCGAAGTACTCGGCGAGCAGGCGCAAGCCGGGGTGGACGCCGTCTTCCTCCGGCAGCAGGGCTTCGTCGTTGGCGAATCCGACGATCTGCGGCAGGCCTTGCAGCGCTTGTGGCACCGTCCCGGGCGGACCGGCCAGCACCTGGGTGGTGTGGGCGCCAAGCAGATCGTAGAGCCTGGCGTTGACCACCGGCGAGGCGGCCAGGTGCAGGCGCAGTTGCCGCGCTTGCAGCTCCGACCAGAGGGTCTTGCCCTGGCAGCGAAAACCCAGGCGCAGGGCCGAGCTTGCCTGGTTCACTCCGGTCAGGGCCTGGGTCTCGTCGCTGTCGAGCAGCAGCGCTTCGGTGATTTCCAGCGGCCACAGGTCAACCTCGGTGCTGGTGCGAAAATGGATGCTCTCGCCCTTGACGGTGGTGACGAACAGCGGCGTATCCCGAGGCAGTCGATAACCGGCGGCGAGGTTGCCCTTGCTCGGGTCCGGCTGGAACTGGACGATGGCGCAGGACGGCAGGGGCCTCACCGATAATGGGTAGAGTTGTTCCAGCAGGGCGTCGCTGAACTGCGCGTAGTCATCGTCGAGTCGTCGTTGCAGGCGTGCGGCCAACAACGCGAAACCTTCCAGCAGTCGTTCGACATGGGGGTCGGGGCATTCACCGGGTGACAATTCCAGGCGGCGCGCCACCTTCGGGTACTGCTCGGCGAAGATGCCGCCTGCGTGACGCAGCCAGGTCAGCTCGCGCTGGTAGTAGTCGAGCAGTTCGGCATCAATCGAGTCGCTCATGGCGGACCTCGAACCCTTCCCGGGTCTTCTCGATGACGAACGCCACTGGCCAATGCTGCCGACCGCTGCGCAGGGCGCCGTGGAGGACGATGCCCAGTTGTTGCGGCTGTCCTTCCAGGGCTTGCACGTCGACGGCGTCCAGGGCCAGGCGTGGTTCGAAATGTGCCACCGCCTGGCGGATCTCCCGGGCGAGCTTGCGTCGGTCATCGCTGCGCTGGCCCTGCAACGCGGTCCAGTCGGCGATGCCATAGTCGAGGATGCTGGGCGGTGAGGTCAGTGCCTCGCCGGCCCGGCGGGTGTTGAACAGGCGTAGCAGTTCGCCACGCACCGAGTCGGCCAGTGCTGGCAGGTCGAAGGCCTCGACTTGCGACGACTGCCCCTCGCCAGCCGCGAGGCGCTCGAACAATGGAGGCAGAATGCCGGTCGCCGCCATGGCCGCCCGACTCCCTTACTTGACCAGCTTGTTGGCGGCCATGTCCCAGGTCGACGCGGCCGTGCCTTCCTTGGTGCCGTCATCTTTCTGGGCGGTGAGCTCCCACTTGATCTTGGTGAAGTTCAGCGAGATGGTTTCCACCGGCTTGCCGCCCGCACCACCGCTGACGCTGACGTTGGACAGCACCACGTTGTTCAGCGTGTAGATGATGAACGGCAAGAGTTGCCCGCTGCCTTCGGCGGCGTTGCGGCCGATTGTGATCTTGGCTTCGGGGATCGGTTTGCCGGCGCAGCAGTACTCGTTGAGCGAAGGGGTCGAGGTGTCGATGAACTTGGTCAGGGTGAACTCGCCGATGTGCGGCTTGCCCGAGGTCCGTTCCGAGTTGCTGACGTCGTTGGTCACTTGCATCGCCACGTTGTGGCTGTAGGACATGATTTCGATCTTGTCCTTGTAGCCCTCGAGCAGGCTGTCGCCCTTGATGTCGCCGCCGAGGTCGAGAATGATTGCATCCATCGCCTGAAACTCCTGAAAGTATGTTTACTGCAAGGAACGGGAAATCCCGCCGGCCACGAGGCCGGCGGGTACAGGCTCAGGCTGCGACCGGTGGCGGCAGGCTGGCGACCAGGCGAATCGAGGCGGTCAACTCTTCCAGCTGGAAGTGCGGTCGCAGGAATACCGTGGCGCGATAGGCTCCGGGCTTGCCGGCGATCTCCGTGACGTCGACCCGGGCTTCGCGCAGCGGGTACTGCGCCTTGATTTCCTGGGGCGCGTTGTCGTTGATCAGCACGTAGTCGGCGATCCAGTTGTTCAGGTAGGTCTGCACGTTATCGCGGGTCATGAAACTGCCGACCTTGTCGCGCATGATCACCTTCAGGTAATGGGCGAAGCGCGAGGCCGCGAGCACGTAGGGCAGCATGGCCGAGATCCGTGCGTTGGCGTTGGCCTCGTTGGTGTTGTAGAACTTGGCCTTGTTGGTGGTCTGGCCGCCGAAGAATACCGCCACGTCGCTGTTCTTCTTGTGGCACAGGGCAATGAAGCCGAGGTCGTTGAGTTCCTTCTCGCGACGGTCGGTGATCGCCACCTCGGTCGGGCACTTGAGCGACAGGTCGCCCGAGCTGGTGCGGAAGGTATGCGCCGGCAGTCCCTCCACCGCGCCCCCGCCCTCGGCGCCACGGATCGCCGCGCACCAGCCGTACTTGGCGAAGGCCCCGGTGATGCGCTGGGTCAGGGCCCAGGCGGCATTGCCCCAGAGGTACTTGCTGTGGTCGGTGCCGTTGACGTCTTCGACATAGTTGATGCCTTCCACCGGCTTGGTGTCCGGGCCGTAGGGCAGGCGCAGCAACGTGTGTGGCAGCACCAGGGATACATAGCGCGAGTCTTCGCTTTCGCGGAAGGAGCGCCACTTGATCAGTTCCTGGCTCTCGAAGATCTTCGACAGGTCGCGCGGCACGGCCAGTTCGGTGAAGCTGGTCATGTCGAACAGTTTCGGGCCGGCGGCGGCGATGAACGGCGCGTGGGCGGCGGCGGCGACGTTGGAGAGTTTTTCCAGCAGGCCGATGTCCTGGGGGTGACGGCCGAAGGTGTAGTCGCCCACCAGCAGGCTGTAGGGGTGCCCGCCAAGGGTGCCGTATTCGTCTTCGTAGATCTTCTTGAAGAGGGCGCTCTGGTCGAATTCGACGGCCTTTTCCAGGTCGTTCTGCAGCTCTTTCTGGCTGACGTTGAGCAGGCGCAGTTTCAGCCGGGTGCTGGTCTCGGTGTTCTGTACCAGCATGTGCAGGCCGCGCCAGGAGGCTTCGAGCTTCTGCATTTCCGGGTGATGGTAGATCTCGTTGAGCTGGTCGCTGATCAGCTTGTCGATCTGGCTGATGCGATCGTTGATCATTGCCACGGTGTCCTTGTCGACCGCCATGCCTTCATCGAGGACCTGGGTGGCGAACTCCGCGAGCATGTCACGGGCATATTCCTGCTGGCTGTCGTCGTGGGCCATGCGACCGTCGGCAATGATCTGGTCCAGCAGGGACAACGTCTGGGTGGAACCTTCGCTGCCGGTATTTTCGGCACTGGCGGAACTGGGCATGACAAATCCTCCGTGAATGGATGGGCGATCAGGCTTGCGGTTCTTCGGCAGGGGCGGCGCCGTCTTCGTTGGCGGCCGGGACATCGGTCACGCGGGCCGACGACTTGATTTCCTGCAGGCCCTCGGTGTTGGCGATCACGTCGCGCAGCAGCTTGTCCAGGTCGTCGTTGCCGTCGAGCTTGGTCAAGAGGTCGCGCAGGCGCTGGCGGGCTTCGAACAGACGGCGTAGCGGGGTGACCTGCTCGACCACCTGGACCGGTTCGAAATCGTCGATGTGCTTGAACTTCAGCTCGATGTTGAGCTTGCTCTCGTCCTTCTGGTCCAGGGTGTTCCTGACTTGCAACACCGCGCGCGGGCCGATGGAAGCGAGGACTTCGTTGAAGTTGTCGCGGTCGATCTCGACGAAACGCCGCTCGCCGAGTTTTTCCGGCGGGTTGACGGGCTTGCCCGACAGGTCGGCGAGGATCCCGACCACCAGGGGCAGCTCCTTCTTCTCGATGGCGCCGCCGGTTTCCACGTCGTAGGTGATCTGGACCCGCGGCGGACGAATCCGATCGAGCTTGTGCTGGGTGCTTTCGGCCATGTTGGCTGACTCCGATGCGTTGTGCGGGCGCAATGCATCGGTTGCCCGTGATCGCATCCCTTGCCGAACCGCGAAAGCCAGACAGGGTTGGAGAACACGAGCCTGTCATTCCTTCGACGGTCCCTCCGGTCCGTCATGACAACGAACTACCCAAGACGCTAGAACAGGTCTATAAAAAAGCAAGGCAAATCTATATCTGACCGGCACGGGAAAGGGAAAATTCAATTTTGTGCAAGAAAATCCTGGTTTTTGTATCGGCGCTGATACTGTCGGGCTGCTCGTTTTTCGGGCCAAAGGTCGGTGTGAGCAGCATTACGCTGGACGTCGCGCCCCTGGCCAACGACAACGCGCCGATCGCCGTGGACTTCGTCGCGGTGCGCGATCCCGACCTGTTCAAGCAACTGATCGGGATGAGCGCCCGGCAGTGGTTCAGCGAGCGCGAGCAACTGCGACGCGACTATCGCCAGCAATTGGATATCTGGGGGCTGGAGCTGGTGCCCGGGCAGTTCGTCGCCGAGCAGGACTTCCCCCTGAAGGGTCAGCGCGCGGCTGGACTTTTAGTGTTCGCCAGCTATAACACTCCCGGTGCGCACCGGCTCAGGCTGGATGATCAGCGGGAGGCCTGGCTGAAATTCAACAGCCGGGAAATGAGTCTGTTGAACCCGGCCGATCGCTGATCGGCCCTGCCTGCAAGCACCATCGGACGTCGAAAGGAGTCGTATGAGCCTGTTACCTGATGCGGTCTGCTGGTACGAGGGCATGCAGTTGCTGCCCCAGCACTTCCAGTTGCAGGGCCTGCGGGCCGAGGTCCTGGCGGCGCACCTGGCACAGGCGGGCAATCCGTGGTTCTGGGGTGTCGAGCAACTGGAGATCGATCCCTCGGCGCTGTGCGCGGGGGAGGTCCGTATCCTGTCCCTGCAGGCGACCATGCCCGATGGCCTGCCGGTCCGTCTGGATGCGGCGGACGGGGCGCTGCTGCAGCTCGACGTGAGCGAGGCCATTGCCAACTCGATCCATTCGATGGCCACGGTGTACCTGGCGGTCAATCCGTTGTGGCGCGGTGGCCAGTTGCGTGAACTCAAGGGCCGTCTGCAATCCTCTACCCGCGAGGCCCTGGCCGATCTTACCAGCGGTGAGAACCCGCAACCGGTCACGGTCTGGCGGCCGAACCCGCACCTGTGCACGGATGCGAACAGGGCCGACTCGGTCTGCCTGCCGCTGCTGCGTATTCGCAAGGAAGGTGGTGGCTTCGTTCAGGTGCCTTATGTTCCACCCAGCCCCAGGCTGTTGCCGGAGTCGTCGCTTGGCCGGCGGGTCGCTGCGCTGTGCGCGCGTGCTCGGGAAAAATGCCTGTTTCTCGCCGGCCGCCTGCGTCAGGCACAACAGGCGGGCAGCCAGGACGATGCCATGGAGATCCGGCGCCAGCTCGGTGCGCTCTGGTCACGCCTGCCGGAAGTCGAGGGACTGCTCAACAGTCGGGTCGCCACGCCCCAGGCCTTGCATGGCGTCCTATTGGGGATGGCCGGGGGCTGGTCGGTACTTGAGCCGTTGGCTGGCGTGCCGGCCTTCATGCCGCTGGACTACCAGGACCTGCAACGCGGCTACGACGAAGTGCTCAACTGGCTCGAACTGGGCCTGGAGCAGATTCGTGTCGGTTATCGCTGCCTGCCGTTCGAGCAGAGCGGCGAGCTGTTCTTCCTGCAATTGCCCGAGCGTGACCCCGAACAACGCCTGGTGATCGGCCTGCGGATGCCGGCCGGGGCCAGTGAGAGTGCCGCCGCCGAATGGCTGGAACGGACCATCATCGCCTCCGATCGCAACCTGACGATCCTGGCCCGCCAGCGCATGCCGGGCCTGCGCCACCAGGTCATGAGCCGTCATGAGCAGGTGGCCTACAGCGTTGGCAGCGACACCCGCCTGTTCATCGTCGAGGCGCGAGGCGAGTGGTTCGACCCCGAGCAGCCGCTGCACATCATCGCGCCGGCGTCGAAGCTGGCGGTCAACCCGTGGCAGATCGTTCTGTTTGTCGAGCAGGCCAATGAAACGCTGTAGTCAAGGAAGGGGAAGGCAATGCCGGATGGGAGTCTCGGAGCGGGGTTGCAGCAGTCACCGTTGAGCAGCGCGTTTCGCCAGGCCTGGCTGGAATGGCAGCAGGCCTGGAACGGCTTGAACAGGGACGACGAGGATGTGGCACGGCAGGTCGGCAGCGCAGTGGAGTTCTCCACGAAGATCAGCCGCAAGCTCTGGCGCAATGCCTTTGCCAGTGTCGGCGACTCGGCCGAGCACCAGGTCAAGGCTACCGTCTATGCGTTTGTCGCGCTGGTGGACGAGACCCTGTTGTATGCGAACTGGCCGGGTCAGCGGACCTGGCAGGACGATCCCCTGGAGTCGCTGCTGTACGCCTCCCGGCATGCCGGTGAGCAGTTGCCCCAGGCGATCGAAAAGATCCTGGCTGACGAGGTCTCGGGTACCCGCGACCTGGCCAACGTCTACCTGCAGTGCCTGATCCTGGGTTTTCATGGGCGCCTGCGCGGGGAAGCCGGGCTGGCGCTGCATGAGAAATGGCGGCATGCGCTGTTCGCCTTCGCCTGGCAGCGTGACGCCGACTATGTTGATGTCAGCGACTGCCTGGAGCGGCCCGCCAATGTTCCGGCCCGCCGCTTGCCGATCCGCCAGTCGTTGCCTGACGGCCTGCGCCTGGGAGTGGTGATTCTTGGGGTGGCGCTGGTGCTGTTCGGTCTCAGCCACTACTTCTGGTACGACATCAATGCGCAGGTGCGCTCGGGCATCGATACCAGCGACAGCGCCCTGGAGCAGAACCCATGAGCCCCCTGGCGATTGTTGCGTGGGTGGTCGGCGTGCTGCTGGTGCTGGTGCTGCTGGCCGTGGCGGTCTGGTGGTTGCGGACCCGGAGCGGTGCGGCGATTCGCAGTTTCTACGCTGCGGTCCGCAACATGGAGCAGGAACAGGGCATACAGGATCGTTATCAGTCGCCCTGGCTGCTGATGCTCGGCAACGAGGTCCAGGGGGCTCAACTGTGTTCCAGTTGGCACCTGTTGCCCAGCGACAAGCCGGCCTGGTTCGGCCGTTGGTGGTCTGACCCGGACGGCGCGGTGCTGGTGGTGCCGGAGGCGCTGTTCCTGCCGGACGAAGGGCTGAAGCTCAAACGCGGCAGTTGGTGGCGCCTGCTCGGCCTGCTTCTGCGCCTGCGTGCCAGGCGCCCATTGGACGGGGTGATCTGGACCGTCCCGGCCGGCCGCCTGTGGGACGACGAACAGGCGGCTGCCCTGGGCGTTGCCGCGCGTCGGCGTTTCATTGATCTGTTGCAGCGTTTGGGCCTGAGCCTGCCGGTGTATGTGGTGGTCACCGATATGGAGCAGATTCCCGGCTTCCAGGAGTTGGCCAGCGCGCTGCCCAAGGAGTCCCGCGAGCGGGTGCTGGGCTGGACTTCGCCATTTGCTCCGGAGACGCTCTGGCAATCGGAGTGGAGCGACCAGGCCCTGGACCAGATGACCCGGGTGCTGGGCGAGGCGATCACCGAGGTCGGCGTATTGTCAGGGCATCTGAGCGAAGACCTGTATGCGCTGCCGGATCGCTTCGACACCTTGCGCCGCAACCTGCAGACCCTGCTCGATCCGGTGTTCCAGGGTAACGCCCAGAATGAGGCACCACGTTTTCGCGGGGTGTATTTCACCTCCAGTGAAGCTCCGGGTTCGGCGCCGGCGTTTTCCGCCAGCGATGTACCGTTGCTGCACAGCACCTTTGCCCGCTTGCTCTGGCCCCGTCGGATCATCGCTGAACAAGGGCTGGCCCAGGTGGTGCCGCGGCTGTTGCGGCTGCGCCAGCGTTGGCAGCGGGTGGTCGGGGTGACGGCAGCGTTGGTCGGGCTGGTATGGGCGGTGGTCATGGTCTGGGCCTGGCAGACTTCGCTCAAGGATGCCCAGGAACTGTCGCGCCTGTTACAGGAAACCCGCGAGGGCTACGTCACGGTGGCGGACGAGGCACACCGGCTTGGGCCGACCCGGCGCAACGTGCAGGCTTTCTGGCGGTTGATGGAGCAATCGCCGCATTGGCATTTCACCTCGCTGGCCTTTCCGACTTCCTGGTTTTCATCCCACGACGACGAGCGTGACCAGTTGCTGCACGAGATGGCCATGACCCATATGGTACTGCCACTGCGTGACCTGTTGCAGGCGAACCTGGTTCAGTTGCGGGCGATCCGGAACACCGAGCGACGGCCCAATCTGGAAAGCGAGGACCCGTCGCAATGGCAGACCTATATCAAGTCCAGGGACCTGGTAGAGCGGGCCATGGCACTCGAGCAGCAATACCTGTTGTTGACCAGGGCGATGAACAATCGCAAGGCGCCGCTGGATGACCTGGCGGCGCTCAGCAACCTCACGCTGGGCCTGGGTATCAATGCCGCCACCTTGCCTCGCGCCAGTTTCTACAACCGATACCTGGCGCAGATGGACCTGTCGAACCTGATGCACGTCGACATTCCAGCCGAGCGCCTGACCATTGGGGACAACTTCAAGGAACTGATGGGACGTTGGCTGGACCAGTATTACCTGGCCGAGAACTTTGTCCGCCAGGCCGGTTACCTGAAGTTGCACCTGGACCAGCTGGAGTCCGGTGCGGTCAATTCCCTGGTCGAACTGGAAGACCTCAAGGGGATGATCGAGGACCTGCAGACGGCGGTCAGCCTGACCAATTCGACCTGGAGCCGAGGCAAGGGCCAGGACTTGGTGCCCGGCTACAGTGCGCTGATGGAAAAAGTCCGTCAGAGCGCCTTGCTCGGGGCGCCGGTGGCGCAGAGCCTGGAAGACCAGGCGGCCAGGCTGCAGCAGAGCTTTCGCGACCAGTGGATCGCCAAGACGGGGTCCAGAGGCAACCTGTTGATCCAGCAGGGCAGCGGACAACTGGTCCTGCAGGAGCACGTATTGCAATTGAACAATGCGATCACCGCCTTGTTTCGTCGTGATTTCGTGGCCATGGCCATGCGGGCCGGCGACAGCGTCCCGGGCAGCTACCAGAGTCTCGACAATGATGGCCTGAACACTGCGCTGACCTATTTCGCCAGCTTCAAGAGCTACGCCGGCGAGGAGATGCCGCGCATCCCGCCGGCCTATCGCGGGGCTCTGCTGCATGCCGCCGAGAATGCGGCGGCCAGGGCCATGTGGATGAGTCTGGACAACGGCCAGGGACGGGCGTTGGACACGACGTTCAATATCAAGACCGAACAGGCATTGGCGGTGCAGAGCGCGTTCATCGAACTCAAGCGGCCGGACCTGGCCACCAACCTGCAGAACTTCCTCAATCGTCAGGCGCTGGCCGAGGTCGGCAGCGGGCTGGAGCAGATCAACGCCCAGGCAGTGTTCCATGAGCGGGTCGATATCGATAGCTGGGACGGTTCGAAGAACCTTGGCCTGCAGTTGTTCCGGGCCAACGATGTGCCGGACCTGAAACTCGACCTCAAGCAGCAGTTCACCAGCATGCAGGCCATCGCCGAGGCCCGGGCGCCAGCGCTGGAGTGGCTCAGGGCCCAGCAGCAGAACCTGGGCGCGGGGGATTTCGAACGGTTCACCCGGCTCAACTCCCTGAGCGATGAATTGAACAAGTACAAGGAGCAGAATCCGGCCAGTTCGCCGGCGCTGATCGAGCAGTTGGTCAGTCGCGATTTCATCGATATGGACACCAACTCCTGCGGGCAAATCCTGGCCTCGGCCAACCTGCCCAGCGGTCATGGCGAACTGGCGCTACGTGTGGTGGCCCTGCAACAGAGCGCGATGCGCCGTTGCCAGGCATTGCAGCAGACGCAGGCGGTCGCGGCTTGGAACGAGCTGGCCGGCTATTTCAACCAGTACCTGGCCGAGCGCTTCCCGTTCTCCCATGGGCTGCAGGCAGTGGATGCCGAGCCGGCGCGGGTCCGGCACCTACTGGAGCTGATCGATACGCGCCTGCCCAGGGCCCAGGCCGGGCTGGTGCTGAGCCAGTCGCCTGAGCGGCTGGCCGCGGCGGATTTCCTCGAACGGTTGAAACAGGCGCGGGCCTGGCTCGGGCCGCTGTTCCAGCGCGACCAGAGCGGGATGATCGGCTTCGACATGGACGTTCGCTGGCGCACCGACCGCGAGGAGGAGCGCGGCGCCGACCAGGTGATCGCCTGGGCGCTGAATGCCGGTAGCCAGCAGATCAACTACCCGGGTGATGCCCAGCAACGTTTGCGCTGGATGGTCGGGCAGCCCCTGCGGCTGACCTTGCGTTGGGCACGCAACGGCTCCGAGCGGCCGCTGAGCGATCCGTTGCAGCCGAGCCTGGCGGTGGCTGATCTGGAAGCCGGTTGGGAATATGGCGGGCCGTGGTCGCTGCTGCGGATGATGCGTTCGCACCTGTCGATCATCCGCCAGCCGAGCATGGACTACACCGACTTCCCGCTGACCCTGCGCCTGCCGGTGCGAGGCTCGCTCAACGGCGATAGCCAGACCACCATGTTCATCCGGCTGTCGCTGATGACCCAGGGCGGCAAGCTGCCGTTGTCGCTGGCACCGCTGCCGGTGCGGGCTCCGCTGTCGCCGTTTTCCAGCTTTGGTACGGCGGGCCTGGGTGCGCCAGGTCCTGGCACCACCGGAACCGCGATCGGTAGTCAGGGGGCATTATGAGTCAGGCGGTTATCGAACTGTCGCTGTTGGTCGAGCCGCTGCTGACGGCGATTTCCGAGGATGCGCCGTGCGGGCAGAACCTGCGTTACGAGGCTGACTATGATCGGCTGCGCGAATTGCGGCGCGAGGACGATACCAGCTTGCCGGCTGGAGTATGGGAACGGCAGGCCAAGCGGGCAGAATGGTCGGGTGTCGAGCAGTTGGCCAGTGAAATCCTCCAGGGGCGCAGCAAGGATCTGATGGTCGCCGCCTGGCTCGGTGAGGCCTGGCTTCATCGCCGCGGCCTGGAGGGCTTGCAGGCGGCGTTGGCGTTGCTCTCGGGGTTGTGTGAACGCTATCCCGAGCAGGTGCATCCGCAGGCCGAGGAGGGCGACCAGTCCTGGCGGGTAACACCCCTGGACTGGTTGGTACGGCGTTATGCCGAGGTGCTGCATACACGGGTACCGTTGTTCGAGCCGGGCGGCGGCAGCGAGTTTTCCGGGTTGAATCTGTATGCCTGGCAGCAGTTGCAGGCGCGGCAGGTACTGGCCGGTGACAACAAGGCGGCCAAGGTCACTGTCGAAACTGCCCGGCTCGACCAGCAGAAGGTCAACGAACTGATCCGCGCCACGCCCTTGTCTTGGTGGCTGCACACGCAGAACCTGTTGCTGGCGTCGTTGCGTCAGTTGGAGGTGCTCGAGCAGTGGACCGATCGTTACCTGGGAGAACTGGCCCCGACCTGCCGACCTTTACGCGAGGTCATCCAGACATTGGCCACATTGGCCCGGGAGTTTATCGCCATGCATCCGCAACAGCCGGAACCGCCTGCGGGCGTGATTGAACCTGTGAATACGGACGTTGCGGCCGCGGTGCCCGAGTCGTCCGAGCCGGCCCAGCCGGCAGAACGCCTGGCCACCCCGCGCAGTCGCGAGGAGGCCTACCGGCAACTGCTGCTGATTGCCGACTACCTGGCCCGGACCGAGCCCCATAGCCCGGTACCCTATGTGGTGAAGAAGGCCGTGGAATGGGGCAACAAGCCATTGAACGAACTGCTGGGGGAGCTGATCAGCTCCGATGCCGAGGCTCGGCGGGTGTGGAGCCTGCTGGGGGTGTTGTGACAATTGTCGGGCCGGCTCGCTTGCCCGGCGATTTTGTGTCTAGACTCTCCTGTGCAATGCAGCAGGCCTTCTACTGTCCAGGGTACTGGCCAAGGCCGGACGTCTGTTTCACTTGGGAAAGACAGTAGGCGTGGTTATCCAGTCAGCTCCCCGTCGTATTGAAACGGCTTTCGAATGCCAGCGAGCAGGTGTTTGAGTCGTAGGGTGCGTGTCAGCGCCCCTCTCATGTCGTAGCGCGTAGTCGATCGTCACCAGCACCCCACGAAAACACACATGTGCGAACTGCCAAGGCAGCGCCTTGTCCGTTCGAATGGGAGAGTGTCATGACTTGTCACCTGTCCGGTGCGCGATCCGGCTCATGGAAACGCTACAGCGGGTTCGCGTGGATTCTCTGTCTGTTGATCGTCGCCCCAGGTTCATGGGCGGCAGATGGCTTCCTGACGATCGAACCCGCGCAGTCGCCGCAGCAGTTGCGGCAAACCGATGATCCGACGTTGTCGGCGGTTCTGGAGGCGCAGGCGTTTACCTCGATACAGAGGGTCCGGGCCAATGCCGATCTGTTGTCCGATCAACTCGATGTCCTGCAGATACCGTTGGGCAATGGCCGCGTGGTCAGTGCGCGCAAGCTGCTGTATCGCGCCACGCCGACCGGCTCTGTCTGGCGAGGCGAGATTGTCGAGCCGGGAGCGGCTGGTCCAGGTGGCACCGAGGCCGACAGGTTGCTCGATGAACTGAATTCGGTGGTACTGGTACGCAACGCCGATCAGGTCAGCGGAATCATCCGGGTGGGCGGCGAGGTCCATAGAATCCTGCCGCTTTCTCACGGCGGACAGCTCCTGGTGCAGGTCGACCCGAGCAAGAGGCGCCACTTCGACGAGGGCTACGGTCAGCGGCGGCCCGTGCCTGGCAAGGGTTCGGAGATCTCGACGGTGGAGTCGGCCGCTGCATCGCAGCCACGTGACGGGATCAGCACGATCCGGGTCATGATCGTCGCCACGCCCTTGGCAGTGGAAAAGCTCGGCGGCAATGCCGGCCTGCAGGCCCAGGCTGCGCTGGTGATGGAGGAGTCGAATCAGTCGTTTCTCAACAGCGGCATCCCCACCCGCTTCGAGAGTGCCGGCACCTATATCCTCAATTATGCCCAGCAGGCCCAGGCGGACGGTGATCGGTTGCTGGACAAGATCGAGAGCCGATCCGACCCGGACCTCGGCGCCCCGACCTGGGCGCTACGTGATGAACATCGGGCGGACCTGGTGGTGCTGGTGGCGGATATCCGCTCCTATTGCGGCCTGGCCACGCTCAATTCAAGCAAGGCCACGGCCTATGGCGCGGTCGACTGGACGTGCTTCTCGGACGGTACGACGGTCCAGCACGAAATCGGCCACAATATCGGGGCCGACCATACCCCGGAAGAGGCGCAGGGCAATGCGTTCCCCTATGGCTCCGGCCACCAGAAGACCTCGGGCGATGTCCGCTGGTCGACGATCATGGCGCCTTACTGTTCGCGTTGCACGGTGATCAATTACTGGTCCAACCCCTATCGCACCTACAAGGACGCCCCCCTGGGCGTGGTGAATGTCAGCGACAACACCAGGGTCTGGGTCGTGCGTGCCCCCGTGGTGGCGAACTTCTACCCTGATCCGGTGGAGGCCAATCCACCCTATGCGGTTGCCCGGGCGGAGCCCTCCTCGGTACTCGGCGCCCAGGTGGTGCGGCTCGACGGTTCGCAATCTTCCGACCCGACGGGAGGCGGGTTGCGCTATCGCTGGGAGCAGACGGACGGTACACCGGACGTCAGTATCAGTGGCAGTTCGTCGAGGGAGGCGCGGGCGAGCATTCCGGCGGTGAACCGCAGCAGCCGTTTCACCTTTCGCCTGACGGTGACCAATAGCGACGAGCTGAGCGACAGCCAGGAGGTGAGCGTCAATGCCGAACCGTCCAGTCCCGCGCCCGTGGCCGTTATCACGAGCGACGAGCAGGTCGAAGTCGGCAAACCCCTGGAATTTTCGGCAGCGGCCTCGACGGGCAGCCAGCTGACGTATGCCTGGCGCCTGCCCGACTTCACTCCAGCCAGCGCCAGCAGCCAGCGAGTGGTCGCCATCGCGCCGGCCACCGTCGGTAACCGCACGGTGCAACTCAATGTGCGTGACGGGCAGGGGCGAGAAGACCTGAAAACCCAGGTCGTGCGGGTCGTCGCCGGTTCCGGCGGTGGCGACGATTGTGTGCCGAGTGACCCGACTGCCGGGCAATACCCGCAGTGGGACTCGCTCAAGACCTATGTCGGTGGCAATACGGTGCAGCACAACGGGGTGGTCTGGCGGGCCGGCTGGTCGACCCGTGGTGTCTCTCCGGACAAGACCGATGCCTTTACCCTGGTCAGCCAGCTGCCGGTGCCGTGGCAGGCCGGGCGACCCTATGTCACCGGCAATCGGGTGATTCACGGGGGCAAGTCGTACCAGGCCAGTTACTGGGTGAACACCCCGCCACCGGGTGTCGCCTGGACGTTGCTCGGCGACCACACGTGTCCGTGAATCATGGATGAGCCAGCGCCCCGAACGGCTTAGGGGCGCTGGTGGGTCATTCGCTGAAGAACTGCGCGATCAGCCAGATATTCGCTGCGCTGATCGCCACAAACAGCAGCCAGGCCAGGCCCCTGGTGTACCAGCGGTTGACGAATTCGCCCATCAGGCGCTCGTCGCTGGTCATGCGGATCAGCGGATACAGGGCGAACGGCAGTTGCAGGCTGAGCACCACCTGGCTCAGCACCAACAGCTTGCCGACTGCCCCTTCGCCCATCAACCAGACGCCGATGAACGCCGGGATCAGTGCCAGGCCACGGGTGATCAGGCGGCGCTGCCAGCAGGGGATCTTCAGGTTCAGGTAGCCTTCCATGATCACCTGTCCGGCGATGGTACCGGTGAAGGTCGAGCTTTGCCCCGAAGCCAGCAGCGCGATACCGAACAGGATACTGGCAAAGGCGCCGCCCACCAGCGGGTCGAGCAGGTGGTAGGCATCCTGGATTTCCACCACATCGGTGTGTCCGGACTGGTGGAAGGCCGCCGCCGCGAGAATCAGGATCGCCGCGTTCACCAGCAATGCCAGGGCCAGCGAACCGATGGTGTCGAAGCGCGCCAGGCGCACCGCGTCACGCCGGCTTTCGAGGTCCTTGCCGACCAGCCGGGTCTGTACGATGGAGGTATGCAGATAGAGGTTATGCGGCATCACGGTCGCGCCGAGGATACCGATGGCCAGGTACAGCGGCGCGGTTTCACTCAGCGTCGAAAGCGACGGCTTGAAGCCCTCGAAAACGTCCGGCCAGTAGGGTTTGATCAGCACCAGCTCAATGAAAAAGCACACGCCGATAGTTGCCACCAGCACCAGCATGATCGCTTCCAGGCGTCGGAACCCGCGGTTCTGCAAGGCCAGGATCAGCAGGGTGTCAAAGGCCGTCAGGACGATGCCGAAGGTCAGCGAACAGCCCAGCAGCAGGTGGAAGGCCAGGGCGCAGCCGAGCACTTCGGCCAGGTCGGTGGCAATGATCGATACTTCTGCCAGCAGCCACTGGGCCTTTGCCGAGCGCGGGCTGTAGCGATCACGGCACAGTTGCGCCAGGTCGCGGCCGGTGGCGATCCCCAGGCGCGAGCACAGGCATTGCACCGCCATGCCAGCCAGGCTGGCCAGCAGCACCACGAACAGGAGGCTGTAGCCATAGCGTGAGCCGGCCTCGATCGCCGTGGCCCAGTTGCCGGGGTCCATGTAGCCGATGGAGACCAGCAGGCCGGGGCCGGCGAAGCGCAGCGCACGCTTGAAGAACGGCGCGCTGCTGTCGACTGCTATCGAGCCGTTCACTTCAGAAGGGCAGAAGGGGGCGGTGGCAACTTTCGGCAGGCTGAATTTCACACGGCGATCCAAGGCTGAGGGAATGGGCTCCCCAGCTTAGACGCTTGCAGGCTTCGGCCCAAGCCCGGTTGGTTGTGCTTGGCATCTTGCGGGTGCTCCAGTTTGCGCGAATTTGTCGAGAATCAATCTATATAATAATCATTTACATAAATAGATAAAAATCATTTGCGATTAACTGGCGTGTGAACAGGCAGGTAGTCGAGTGCAGGACCGTCTTACGGAGGGAGGAATCGTGGAAAGGCAGCCCGTGGCGCGTTACGCCACGGGTGGGGGCAGGGCTCAGGCCTTGGTGTCGATGGAGAGGCTGGCGCCGGAGCTGGCGAACTGCTGCAGGTTGAGCATCACGCTGATCGCGCGCTTGTACTCGGGAATCATGTAGTTGGAGAACTGGTCGTTCTTGGTCGGGCCGCTTTGCAGAGCGCTGATCTGGTTGGCGAAGTAGTCCAGGGCGTTGAACTTCTCGTTCGGCTTTTTCTGCGCGCCGGCGGTGGACAGCAGGTTCGCCGTGGACGCACTGATCAGGCCATGTTCCTTGAGAATGTCGCTGTACTTGGACAATTGCTCGGGGGTGACCGCTTTCGGGTCGAAGCCCTGGAATTTCGACTGGAGCTTGTCCTGGGCCATCTTGGCCGTGTCGAGCGCTTTCGGGTCCGGCTTGATGTCCTTGAGGACGTCGCGGGTCTTGACCTCCTGCTTGGCGGCCTTTTCCGCCGCAGCGGTATCCAGCTTCAGGACCCGCGAGCGCATTTCGGTGGCCCAGGCGGTGATCGAACCTACGCTCATACCCGACCTCCAGCGTTGTGGTGGCTGGTGGCCTTGGCGTCCTGCCGGATTTCTGGTGAGAAAACCATGGGGAATATCCTGTCGACTGTAGGGTGCTTGAAAGACTTCCAATCAATTGTATCGACGGGGTATGAAATATATTCAATTTCGTTACAAACTTCATACAAATGCTACAGGCCTTGCCGTTCAAGGCTGCCAGGGCGTCACGTCGCCGCTGAGCTTGCGGTCGAGAAAGCACGCCGCGCTGATCAGCGCCAGGTGGGTCAGGGCTTGTGGTGTATTGCCCAGGTGCCGGGCCTGGGGATCGAATTCTTCGGCATACAGCCCCAGTGGATTGGCGTAGCGCAGCAGTTGTTCGAATTCCAGGTGCGCCTGTTCGACGCGCCCGGCGCGGGCCAGGCACTCGACGTACCAGAACGAGCAGGCGGCGAAGGCGCCTTCGTTGCCCGGCAGGCCGTCGATGGGGTGGTCGTCGTTGCGGTAGCGGTAGACCATGCCATCGCGTACCAGGCTTTTCTCGATGGCGTCCAGGGTCGCTAGCCAGTGCGGATCGGTAGCACCGACAAAACGTACCAGCGGCATCAGCAGCATAGAGCCGTCCAGGCCGGTGCCACCGGTGTGCTGGACGAAATGCCCGCGTTCGGCGTTCCAGAAGTTGCTCCAGATATCGTTGTGGATCGCCTGGCGGGCCTCGTCCCAGCGGGCGAACGGTGCCGGCAGCGAGCGTTTGGACGCCAGGCGGATGGCCCGGTCCAGCGCCACCCAGCACATCAGCCGTGAATGCAGGAAGTGGTGCTTGCCGCCGCGCATCTCCCAGATGCCGACATCGGGCTTGTTCCAGTTGGCGCAGACGTGGTCGATGAGCTGGCCGACCCGCAGCCAGCCCTGATGGGAAATGGCTTCGCCGTATTTGTTGGTCAGGTACACCGCATCCATCAGTTCGCCGAAGATATCCAGCTGGACCTGCTCCCAGGCCTGGTTGCCGATGCGTACCGGGCGGGCATTGCCGTAGCCGGACAGGTGCGTCAGCTCGCTCTCGGGCAGTTCCTGGGTGCCATCGATGGCATACAGGATGTTGAGCTTGATGGACTGGTCGCAGCCGTCGTCGACGCGCCGGCGCAGCCAGCGCATGAAATCGTTGGCCACCTCGATATAGCCCAGGCGCATGAAGGCGTAGACGGTGAATGAGGCGTCGCGGATCCAGGTATAGCGATAGTCCCAGTTGCGTTCGCCGCCGCGGCTTTCCGGCAGGCCGAAGGTCGCCGCGGCGAGGATTGCTCCGTGCTTGCGCGAGGTCAGCAGCTTGAGTGCCAGGGCCGAGCGGTTGACCGCCTCGCGCCAGCGGCCCCGGTAGGTGGAACGGCCGATCCAGTGTTGCCAGAAGGTCAGTGTGTGTTGCAGCGCGACGCCGCTGTCGCCGAGCTTGACCCGTGGATCGTCGACGGCGCCGAGGAGGAATTCGGCTTCTTGTTCCTGGCCCAGCTGGAAGCTGGCAACGGCGGCCTGCTGCTCCAGGCGCAGCGGCTGGTCGGCGCACAGGCGCAGGCTTGGCTGGCCTGGGGCGTCGAAGCAGACGTCGGCGCCATCGAGCCGGGCCACGGTTGCCGCGCGCGCGTAGTCATGCCGTACGGCGCAGCGCACATGGAAGCTGGCCTGGCCGCTGATCACCCGGACGCGGCGGATCAGCAGGGGCAGGTCGTCTTTGTCATCGCTGACCGGCAGCAGGTCGGTGATTTCCACCACCGCCTGGGCACTCAGCCAGCGGGTGCGCAGGACGTTGGTGTCGGGCAGGTAGATCTGCTCACGGCGCGCATCGGGCAGGTCCGGCGCCAGCTGGAAAATCCCGGCATCGGGGCTGTCGAGCAGGGCGCAGAAAATCGCCGGGCTGTCGAAGGCTGGCCAGCAGAAAAAATCGACGCTGCCACGGTCATTGACCAGTGCGGCACTGCCCATGTCGCCGATGACGCCGTGGGCTTCGATGGGGCTCTGGGGTTCCTGGGGGTGATCGGTCATGGCCGCGAGACTCCGGGTCGAGGAACAGGCTGCGGTGAGTGCGCGGGTGGGCGGCACTCACTGAGCTGACCGGTATTGCTCGCCGTAAGTTCAGGCCGATGGCGGTTTACTGCGCTGGCGTGTCTTCTGGCATCTCGTCCGGCGCGTCGTCCGGTTCCAGGTTGCCACCCAGGTGATCGCCGAGCTTGAGGCGGCTTTCCTCGACCCAGCCGGTGAAGTCCTTGCCGCCCTTGGCGACGTACATGACTTGTGCCCAGTCGTCCTGGGTACTGGCATAGACGGTGACGCTATCGCCGGGAATGATGAACACCTTCTTGTCGATGCAGGCGCTGTTGGGCGCACTGTGAAAGTAGGCCCGCCCCTGGCCGATGACGGTAGCTTCGAGAGGGGGACGCCAACTGCCGGCTTCGGCATTGGCCTTGGTATCCAGGGCCGCGCAATCGATCGGCGCCTCGGCGGCCTGGGTCAGGGGCGAAAGGCTCAGCAACAGGCAGGCAAGGGTCAGTGGGCGTTCCATGCAGGAAGTGTCCGTAGGCGGATTGGGAAAGTGGGCGATCATAGCCTATCGCCCCGTCAGTCATCACTCGGGCAGTGCAACGGGCGTGAGTACCGGTTGACCGGAAAAATACGCCAGCAGGTTTTGCGCGACCAGGCTGACCGTGGCTTCCGAGGCCTCCGGCGACAGGCCGGCGACGTGGGGTGTCAGCACCACATTGGCCAGGCCCTTGAGTACCTCGGGTACATTCGGCTCGTCGTCGAAGACATCCAGCGCCGCACCGGCGATCCGGCCTTGTTCCAGGGCTGCCACCAAGTGGTCGGTGTGCACCACGCTGGCGCGGGCGATGTTGACGATAAAACCTTCCGGGCCAAGGGCGTCCAGCTCCGGCTGGCCGATCAGGCCGTTGGTAGCGGCACCGCCGGGAGTGGCAATGATGAGGAAGTCCGAGGCGGCAGCCAGCTCGGCTGGCGTGGCGCAGTAGGCATAGTCGAGGTCTTCGCGTTGACGGCGGTTGTGGTAGCTCACCGACATGCCGAAACCAAGCGCGGCGCGTTGGGCAATCGCCAGGCCGACGGCGCCCATGCCGAGGATGCCCAGGCGCTTGCCGCCCAGCGACGGGCGCATCAGCTTGCGCCATTCGCCACGGCGTACCGACGCATCAGCCCGGGGAATATCACGGACCAGCGACAGCAGCAGGGCCATGGCGTGATCGGCCACCGACGAGGCATTGGCGCCGGCGCCGTTGGTCACGACAATGCCACGCTGTTTGGCGGCGTACAGGTCGACCTTTTCGTAGCCGGCACCGATCACGCAGATGATCTCCAGCAATGGCAGGGCGGCGATTTCGTCGGCGAACAGGCCGAGCGGGCCGCGGGTCAGCACGGCCTTGATGCGCTCGCCATGGGCGGCGATGGCCTCGGCGCGCAGGGCGCTGGTGGGCGCCAGGATCAGTTCGAAGCCATGGCGCTCGATGATCGGCAGGTATTCGTTGACGGTCTCGGTCAACACCAGTACTACGTTGGACATGCGGCTCTCCGCCAGTCGGCCAGTGAATGTCGGCCAACCTACCGCCCGGAACCGCGGCGGGCAAGCCCGCGAATTCATCCTTCTGCACTGACCTGCCTTGTGGGAGTCCGCAAGTCGGTTCCCACGGTGGAGCGCATTTCAAATAGGCAGTCCGAGCAGCGCCTTGGGTTCGAGAAAGGCCTCCATTCCATAGGCGCCGTACTCGCGACCGATCCCCGATTGCTTGAACCCGCCGAACGGCGCCTTCGGCTCATGGGCCAGGGTATTGACCAGCACGCGCCCGGCCTCGATCTGCCCGGCGACCCGACGGGCCCGCTCGACGTCGTTGCCCAGCACATAGGCTTGCAGACCGTAGGGCGTGTCGTTGGCGATACGCAGGGCATCTGCTTCGTCACGGTAGGTGATGATCGACAGCACCGGGCCGAAGATTTCTTCACGGGCGATGGTCATGTCGTTGGTCACCCCACTGAACACCGTCGGCCGGACGAACCAACCGGCCTCCAGGCCTTCAGGCAGCCCTTCACCGCCGCTCAGCAGGCGCGCACCGCTGTCGATGCCGATGCGTATGTAGCGCTGCACCCGCTGCCACTGCTTCTCGCTGACCATCGGCCCGATGCTGGTCTGTGCCGCCCGTGGATCGCCGCTGCGGATTCCGGCGATGGCCTTGCGCACGGCCGCCTCGGCCTCGGCCAGGCGTTGTTCCGGGACCAGGATCCGGCTGCCGGCGACGCAGGCCTGGCCGCTGTTCATGAAGCCGGCCTGCAGTGCCAGGGGAATGGCCTGGTCGAAGTCGGCATCGTCGAGGATCAGCACCGGCGACTTGCCGCCCAGTTCCAGGGTGACTCGCTTCAGGGTGTCGGCGGCCGAGCGCAGGATCTGTTTGCCGACTGCGGTCGAGCCGGTAAAGGAGATCTTCGCCACGTCCGGATGGCTGCTGATCCGCGCGCCGACGGTGTCGCCGCGGCCGGTGACAATATTGAACACACCGGGTGGCAGCCCGGCCTCGTGCAGCGCCTCGGTGACGATACGGGTCTGCAAGGCACTCATTTCACTGGGCTTGATCACTGCCGTGCAGCCAGCGGCGAGGGCTGCGGCCAGCTTGCCGCAGATGAAGCCGGCATTGCTGTTCCATGGGGTGATCAGGCCAGCGACCCCGAGCGGCTGCATGTGGACCTGGGCGCTACCGGCCTGGCGGGTGAATTCATAGTCCTGCAGCACCCGCGCCGACTCCTGCAGTACGCTGGCCGCGTGCCGGGCCATCCACAGTGAGCGCGAGGTGGGGGCGCCGTATTCCTCGATGATCGCCTCGTTGAGTTGCTCCTCGCGGGCGGCAATGGCGGCGTGCATGCGCAGCAGCATGTTCACCCGCTCGGCCTGGCTGGTGCGCGAGAAGGCCGGGAAGGCTGCCTTGGCGGCAGCGATGGCGGCATCGGCGTCGTGTTCGTCGGCGAGACGAACCTGGCCGATGACCTGGGTACTGGCTGGGTTGAACAGATCGAACCATTCCTCGCCATGAGGGGTGACAAAGGTGCCGTTGATGTAGATCTGATCGATGCGGTGCATGGCTGCTCCAGAACGTGTGCGGGTGGTGTCGAACACGGTAAGCCACTAGCATTGGCCTGATAAGCAGGATAAATCGACATGACTTGATGAGGAATTTGGGATAATGCGCACGTCCGGTCTGAGTGAGCTGGAGGCGGTACTGGCGGTGGCCCGGCATCGGAGTTTTCGTGCGGCGGCTGCCGAACTGGATGTGTCCACTTCGGCGCTGAGCCATGCGGTATCAGCGCTGGAAGGGCGGATCGGCGCGCGGCTGTTCAACCGTACGACCCGGAGTGTCGCCTTGTCCGAGGCCGGGGCTCAGTTTGTCGAGAACATCTCGCCGGCGCTGTCGACCATCCGCCAAGCCATGGAGCAGGCCGGCAGCCATGCCGGGATTCCCAGCGGGACCTTGCGCATCAACACCTCGACGGGCGCGGCGAACCAGGCGATGTCGCTGTTCATCGAATACATGCGGCGTTATCCGCAGATGAACGTGGATATCGTCACCGAGAGCAAGCTGATCGATATTGTCGTGGAAGGGTTCGATGCCGGGATTCGGCTGCACGAGAGCGTGCCCCAGGACATGATCGCCATCCCCTTGGGCCTGCCGTTGCGCCTGCTGGTGCTGGGCAGTCCGGCCTACTTCGCGCAACATCCGCTGCCGCAAACGCCGACCGACCTGCACCAGCACCGCTGTATTCGCCTGCGCATGCCCAGCGGGCGGATCTACCACTGGGAGTTCTCCCGTCACGGCGAGAGCCTGGAGGTGGATGTGCCGGGCGTGCTGACCCTGGATGAGCCGAGCCTGGTCCTGGAGGCTGCGCGCGCCGGGTTGGGGTTGGCCTATGTCTCTGAGTGGAACGCCGCAGCCGATATCGCGGCGGGGACCCTGGTGCCGGTCATGCAGGACTGGAGCCCGCCGCTGGATGGGCTGTCGCTGTACTACCCCGGCCGCCGGCATGTGCCGGCGGGACTGCGGGCGCTGATCGAGCTGATCCGCGAGCGCAACCGGCCGCGTCTGTAGTCATTCCGCTTCTGTGCGTGCTCCTTCGCGGGCTGGCCCGTGAAGGGACCTTGGGGTCAGTGCGCCTCTCCAGCCTTGACTCCTGCCGGCAGCGCCCGGGTAAGCAGCACCGCGAGCATGCTGATGCCCAGGGTGATCCCGACGAAGTGGAAGGCGTCGTTGTAGGCCATGATCAGCGCCTGCTGATGGGTGATCTCGCTGAGCTTGCCCAGCGCCGCCGCATCGCTGCCCAGCTTCTCCGCCAGCAGTGCCAGGCGCTCGGCGACCTGCGGGTTGGCCGGGACGATAGCTTCGCGCAGGTAGTCGAAGTAGATCTTGGTTCGCGCGTCCAGCAGGGTGGCGAGCAGGGCAATGCCGATGGCGCCGCCGAGGTTGCGCAGGATGTTGAACAGGCTCGACGCCGAGCCGGCGTCCTGGGGCTGGATGTAGGCGGTGGCGATCAGCGAGATGGTCACCATGATCAGCGGCTGGCCGAGGGCGCGGATGATCTGGATCTGGTTGAACTGCGGGCCGGCGAAGTCTGGGTTGAGTACCCCCGAGGAAAAGCTCGCCAGCCCGAACAGGCCAAAACCCAGGGCGCAGAGTACTTTCGGCGAGACGAATTTCATCAGCTTGGGCACCAGCGGAATCAGGAACAGCTGCGGCACGCCCATCCACATGATCACTTCGCCGATCTGCAGTGCGTTGTAGTTCTGGATCTGCGCCAGGTACAGCGGCAGCAGGTAGATCGAACCGTACAGGCCGACGCCCATGCCCAGGCTGGAGATGCTCGACAGGCCGAAATTGCGATTGCGCAGGATGCGCAGGTTGATCAGCGGGTCGGGCCTGGACAGTTGCAGGATGACGAAGGTGATCAGGCTCAGCAGGGCGACGCTGCCCAGGGTCAGGATCAATTGCGACTCCAGCCAGTCCTTGCGATGGCCTTCCTCCAGGAACACCTGCAGGCAGCCCAGGCCGACCCCCAGGGTGACGATCCCGGCGTAATCGGTGCTCTTGAGCAGTTCCCAGTGCGACTCTTTCTTCTCCAGGCCGTAGAGCAGGCCGGCGATCATGATCAGGCCTGGGGGAATGTTGATGTAGAAGATGTATTCCCAGCCCCAGTTCTCCGTGAGCCAGCCACCGAGGGTCGGACCGATCGACGGGGCGAAGGTGGCGGTCATGGCGAACATCGCCATGCCCTTGGCACGGTGGTGTTCCGGTAGCTTGATCAGGGTCAGGGTGAAGGCCAGCGGGATCAGCGCACCGCCGGTGAAGCCCTGCATGGCGCGGAACACGATCATGCTTTCCAGGTTCCAGGCCAGCGAGCACAGCAGCGACGAGGCGAGGAACCCCAGCGATACCCAGGTCGCCAGGCGCCGGGCCGAAAGCAACTGCACCAGCCAGGCGGTCAGCGGGATCATGATGATTTCCGCCACCAGGTAGGAAGTGGAGATCCACGAGCCTTCCTCCAGGGTCGCCGACAGGGCGCCCTGGATGTCCTTGAGCGAAGAGTTGGTGATCTGGATGTCGAGCACCGCCATGAAGGCGCCGAGCATCACGCTCATCACCGCGATCCAGTCGCGCCGGGTCGGCTCGCCGACCGGGCGGATCAGTGCATCACCGGCCATTGGCGGTGTCGCGGATATCGACCTTGACGGTAACCGACATGCCCGGACGGATCAGCCCTCGCAGCGGGTTGTCGGCAGGGAAGACCAGCTTGACCGGAATCCGTTGCACCACCTTGGTGAAGTTGCCGGTGGCATTGTCCGGCGGCAGCAGGCTGAACTGCGCGCCGGAGGCAGCGAACAGGCTGTCGACCCGGCCCTGGATCGGCGTGTCCTCGTAGGCGTCGAACAGCAGCGTGGCGTTCTGGCCGGGGCGCATGTGGCCGATCTGGGTTTCCTTGAAGTTGGCCTGGACCCAGATGTCCTGGTCCGGAACGATCGACAGCAGGTAGGCGCCGGTTTGCACGTACTGGCCGTTGCGCGCCGCGCGCTGGCCGACCCTGCCACTGATCGGCGCGCGGATCTCGCTGCGGCCCAGGTTCAGTTCGGCCTGGGCCAGCTCGGTGCGGGCGCTGGCGATCTGGCCGTCGAGGCGCTTGAGTTCGGCGGTCAAGGCATTGACCTGCTGGCGTTGGCTCTGCAGGTCGGCCTGGGCCTTGGCCACCTGGGAGCGGGCGATATGGTTGTCGGCGGACAAGGTGGTGACCCGCTCTTCGGAAACGTAGCCGGGCTTGCGCAGGGTCTGCGCCCGCGACAGGTCGATCTGTGAACGACCGAGGCTGGCCTGGCTGGACGCGACCTGGGCGTCGGCGGCGGCGATCAGGCTGGCCTGCTGGGTCAACTTGCTCTGCGCCTGCAGCCGTTCGGCCTCGCGGGTGGCAAGGGTGGCGTTGGCCCGGTCGACGGCGAGCTGGAAGTCGGCGCCTTCGAGCCGGACCAGCAACTGGCCTTGCTCGACAGGCTGGTTGTCGGCCACCAGCACCTGGTCGATGCGTGCCGCGAGTTGGCTGGAGACCCGGGTAATTTCACCCTGGACATAGGCGTTATCGGTGCTTTCATGGAAGCGCCCACGCCAGAACCACTCGGCGAAGAAGCCGAGGGCGATCAGCAGGACGATCAGCAGGAAGACGAACAGGCGGCGTTTGAGTTGGGCGGGCATGGGCAACGATCGAATAATTAGTGAACTTCTCGGTAGACAAATTTGGCACAGCGTAATTAGTGGGTAAATGCCACTAACGAATAAACCGGGGTTTTAGTGGTCCAGCGTTATTTTTAGACCGAAGCTTGGCTTATATGCCCTCGGCCGGGTGCCCCGTGCTGGAGGCGAGGGCGGTCGGCCTGTTACCATTCGCCCTTTGTTTTATCTCTATTTCGAGACCGCCCATGACCACTGTTCGCACTCGCATCGCGCCATCGCCTACTGGCGATCCCCACGTTGGCACCGCCTACATCGCCTTGTTCAACTACTGCTTTGCCAAGCAGCATGGTGGCGAGTTCATCCTGCGGATCGAAGACACCGATCAGTTGCGCTCGACCCGCGAGTCCGAACAGCAGATTTTCGATGCGCTGAACTGGCTGGGCATTACCTGGGCCGAAGGCCCGGACGTTGGCGGCCCGCACGGTCCGTACCGGCAGAGCGAGCGTAGCGAGATCTACAAGAAGTACACCCAGCAACTGGTCGACATGGGCCACGCCTTCCCGTGCTTCTGCACCGCCGAAGAGCTGGACCAGATGCGCGCCGAGCAGATGGCTCGCGGCGAAACCCCACGCTACGACGGTCGTGCGCTGCTGCTGTCGAAGGAGGAGGTGGCCCGTCGCCTGGCCGCTGGCGAACCCCATGTGATCCGCATGAAGGTGCCGAGCGAAGGCGTCTGTGTGGTGCCGGACATGCTGCGTGGCGATGTCGAGATCCCGTGGGATCGCATGGACATGCAGGTGCTGATGAAGACCGACGGCCTGCCCACCTACTTCCTGGCCAACGTGGTCGACGATCACCTGATGGGCATCACCCACGTCCTGCGCGGCGAAGAGTGGCTGCCGTCGGCGCCCAAGCTGATCCTGCTCTACGAGTACTTCGGCTGGGAGCAGCCGCAGCTCTGCTACATGCCGCTGCTGCGCAACCCGGACAAGAGCAAGCTGTCCAAGCGCAAGAACCCGACCTCGGTGACCTTCTACGAGCGCATGGGCTTCATGCCCGAGGCGATGCTCAACTATCTGGGGCGCATGGGCTGGTCGATGCCGGACGAGCGCGAGAAGTTCTCGCTGCAGGAGATGGTCGACAACTTCGACCTGTCCCGCGTCTCCCTGGGCGGGCCGATCTTCGATATCGAGAAGCTGTCCTGGCTCAACGGCCAGTGGCTGCGCGACCTGCCGGTGGAAGAGTTCGCCAGCCGCGTGCAGAACTGGGCGTTCAACCCCGAGTACCTGATGAAGATCGCGCCGCTGGTGCAGAGCCGTGTCGAGACCTTCAGCCAGGTCGCGCCACTGGCGAATTTCTTCTTCGCCGGCAGCCTGCCGCTGGATGCCAAACTGTTCGAACACAAGAAACTCTCGCCGGATGACGTGCGCAAGCTGATGCAACTGATCCTGTGGAAGCTGGAAAGCCTGCGCCAGTGGGAGAAGGACAGCATCACCGCGACCATCCAGGCGGTGGTCGATGCCCTGGAGCTGAAGCTGCGCGATGCCATGCCGTTGATCTTCGCCTCGATCACCGGGCAGGCCAGTTCGGTATCGGTGCTCGATGCGATGGAAATCCTTGGTCCGGACCTGACGCGCTTCCGTCTGCGCCAGGCTCTGGAACTGTTGGGTGGCGTGTCGAAGAAAGAAAACAAGGAATGGGAAAAGCTGCTCGGCACCATTGCCTGAGTCGGCACCCGACTCAGGGCCTGGCCCAGTGGTGGCCACACCGTAGCCGTATCCATCGGTTACGGGCGTGGCCGACAACCCCGGTTTTCCGGGGGATGGCGGTAAGTGATTGTTATCGCGGAAAAATTTTTTGAAAAATGTTCAAAAAAAGTTTGACAGGGGAGTGGGTCGCACTTAATATGCGCCCCGTCCACAAGACAACACGGAAACACAGCAGCAACGCTGAGATGAAGTGAAGTCTGACACTGTGGGGCTATAGCTCAGCTGGGAGAGCGCCTGCATGGCATGCAGGAGGTCAGCGGTTCGATCCCGCTTAGCTCCACCAAATTAGAAGCTTCAGGTTACGCTACACTGACCTGGAGTTTGTACCACGAATCGGAACCAGCGCCGATAAGGGTACACAAGGGTTATGTCCCCTTCGTCTAGTGGCCTAGGACACCGCCCTTTCACGGCGGTAACAGGGGTTCGAGTCCCCTAGGGGACGCCAGTTTCACACAAGTGGCATTGCAGTTTGAATGTCGCTGCGCCGCGAGGCGATAAATCTGGGGCTATAGCTCAGCTGGGAGAGCGCCTGCATGGCATGCAGGAGGTCAGCGGTTCGATCCCGCTTAGCTCCACCAATTTACGGTTCAAGATCTGGCCACACCGGTCTTGATTCGAAGTTGCAGGATACTGAAGGTGCATGAGTCACCGAGAAGTAAAAAGTCGCCAACAAGTCGACTCCTGTAATGTTAGAAGGGTTTGCGTCCCCTTCGTCTAGTGGCCTAGGACACCGCCCTTTCACGGCGGTAACAGGGGTTCGAGTCCCCTAGGGGACGCCACGATTGCCCGCTCTGCGGGATTTTTAAGGGTCATTCATCATTGAATGGCCCTTTTGTTTTTCTGGCGTTTACCTTCTTTCGCCCTGAATCCTCTTTTCGTATTTTTCAGTCGGACCAACGGTCGCACGAAAGTCTTGCGAAAAAATATTATGAGAATAATATTTCCAACGTAACCTCTGGAGATGGCAATGAACGACAAAAAGGCCCAGACCCGTGAGCGCATCCTCCAGGCTGCCAGCGCCGCGTTGATCCAGCGTGGCCCGGCCGAGCCCAGCGTGAGTGAGGTGATGGCTGCTGCCGGCCTGACCGTGGGTGGCTTCTACGCACATTTCGAGAGCAAGGATGCGTTGATGCTTGAGGCATTCAAGCAGTTGCTCTCGCAACGCCGGGCAAAAATAGAAGAAGTCGACGACCAGCTGGATGGCGAAGAACGACGTGCCCTGATTGCCGCGTTCTACCTGTCGCGCAAGCACCGCGATGCCGTCGATCACGCCTGCCCGCTGCCGGCGGTAGTGGGGGAGATCGGTAGCCTGCCGGCGTGCTTTCGCGAGGCGCTCAACGAACATGTGGAATTGATGGTCGCGCAACTGGCGGCCAGTCCCGAGGACACCGACAAGGCTTTGGCCGATATCGCCCTGATGATCGGCGGCCTCGCCGTGGCCCGGGCGCTGGGTCCGGGCGAGTTGTCCGACAGATTGCTGCGCGCAGCCAAGTCGGCGGTGCGCTGAAGGTTCGTCCTGCCCTGAGGGAGTATCCGATGAACACTTTGCGCTGGATTCGTGGCATCAATGGCACCTTGGGGCGTGTGGCACCGCAGGTTGCGGCGAGCCGGATGCGTCAGGTCTTCATGACGCCTCGCGAGCGCTCGCCGCGGGACTGGGAGCTGCCGCTGCTGGCGACGGCCGAAAGAATCACCTTGCGGTTCGGCTTGTCCGCGCTGCGGTGGGGGCAGGGCCCGACGGTATTGCTGATGCACGGCTGGGAGGGGCGGCCCACCCAGTTCGCCAGCCTGATCGAAGCGCTGGTCGCAGCCGGGTACACCGCGGTAGCCCTTGATGGCCCGGCTCATGGCCAGTCGCCGGGGCGTGAGGCGAATGTGGTGGCGTTTGCCCGGGCGCTGCTTGAAGCCGCTGCCGAGCTGCCAGCGCTCAAGGCGGTGATCGGTCATTCCATGGGTGGTGCCAGCGCGATGCTCGCCACCCAGCTTGGGCTGCGTACCGAGGCGTTGGTCAGCATCGCCGCGCCGGCGCGGGTGCTCGGTGTGCTGCGAGGTTTCGCCCGTTATGTCGGCCTGCCGCCGCGGGCGCGCTCGGCGTTTATCCGTGAAGTCGAACGGGATGTCGGGATGCGTGCGGAGCACCTGGATATCGAGCATTACCAGATGGAGATGCCAGGTTTGATCGTGCACGCCGAAGACGACCAACTGGTGGCGGTCAATGAATCCCAGCGTATTCACGAGGCGTGGTTCGACAGTCGCCTGTTGCGCCTGGAAAGCGGTGGCCATCAGCGCGTGCTGGCCGATCCAAGGCTGATCGAAGGGGTTCTTGCGTTGTTGGCCGGGCGGAGCCTGGCGCAGCGCCAGTCGGCCTGATCCGTTACACTGCCCCGGTCTTTGAATCGACCGGGAGTGGTACATGAGCTGGGATCTGGCGACACCCTTCACCCTCGACCTGCAGGTGGCCGCCGAGGACATCGACGGCCTCGGGCACGCCAATAACGCGGTGTACGTCACCTGGCTGGAGCGCTGCGCCTGGCGCCATTCCCAGCGCCTGGGGCTGGACTTGAGCGAGTATCGCCGGCTGGACCGGGCCATGGCGGTGGTGCGGCACGAAATCGACTACCTGGCGGCCGCCTACGAAGGCGACGAGCTGCAACTGGCGACCTGGATCGTCGATTGGGACCAGCGCCTGAAAATGACCCGGCGTTTCCAACTGGTCCGTCCCAGCGACAACCTCACACTGCTACGCGCGCAAACCACCTTCGTCTGTATCGAACTGTCCAGTGGCAAGCCCAAGCGCATGCCCGAGGAATTTCTGCAGGGTTACGGACCCGCCGTGCTGTCGGTCTGAGGGTGTACCGATTTGGCGCGGAACCCCGTAAACTGCCGCGCCTTTCGTTCCCTGCTTTTTTCAATGAGAGTCACCCATGCAAATTGCCCTGGCGCCCATGGAGGGGTTGGTCGATAACATCCTGCGCGATGTCCTGACGCGCGTAGGCGGCATCGACTGGTGCGTCACGGAGTTCATCCGCATCAACGATTCGTTGCTGACGCCGGCCTATTACCACAAGTTCGCTCCCGAGCTGCTCACCGAAGCGCGCACGGCGGCCGGTGTCCCGCTGCGCGTGCAATTGCTGGGTTCCGACCCGGTATGCCTGGCCGAAAATGCGGCGCTGGCCTGCGAGCTGGGTTCGCAGGTGATCGACCTGAACTTCGGCTGCCCGGCCAAGACCGTGAACAAGTCCCGCGGTGGGGCGGTGCTGCTCAAGGAGCCGGAGCTGCTCAACAGCATCGTCGAGCATGTGCGGCGGGCGGTGCCGGCGCATATCCCGGTGACGGCGAAGATGCGCCTGGGCTTCGACAGTCCGGACGGCGCGCTGGTCTGCGGTACGGCCCTGGCCGAAGGCGGCGCATCGCAGATCGTCGTGCATGCGCGGACCAAGGTCGATGGCTACAAGCCGCCGGCTCATTGGGAGTGGGTGGCGCGGGTGCAGGACGTGGTCAAGGTGCCGGTGTTCGCCAATGGCGACATCTGGTCGCTGGAGGATTGGCAGCGCTGCCGCGAGGTCAGTGGTGCCGAGGACTTCATGCTCGGTCGCGGCCTGGTGTCGCGTCCGGACCTGGCCCGGCAGATCGCGGCGCACAAGGCCGGTGAAGAGGTCGTGGAGATGAGCTGGGCCGAGCTGCTGCCGCTGCTCCAGGATTTCTGGCTCCAGGCTCGCGAGCAACTCACGCCGCGCCAGGCGCCGGGTCGCCTGAAGCAATGGCTGGCGATGCTGACGCGCAATTACCCGGAGGCGGTCGAGCTGTTCAGCTTCGTACGCCGCGAGACCGATTGCGATACGGTCAGCCTCCTGTTGCAGGTGCCGGTGTCCGAGGCCGCCTGAAATGGGCGGCTGAAAAAAATTTCGACAATCTCTTGAAATGCGTTTGGCCGCTCCTATCTAAGGGGTACGCGATGCCGAATTCGGGTCGCGAATCAACCGACTCGCTGAATTTCAGGAGATTGACATGACTACCGCATTTTCTTTGGCTCCACTGTTCCGTTCCTCCGTTGGTTTCGACCGTTTCAATGACCTTTTCGAAACCGCGCTGCGTAACGAGCCAAGCAGCAGCTACCCTCCCTACAACGTCGAGAAACACGGCGAAGACCAGTACCGCATCGTCGTCGCGGCTGCCGGTTTCCAGGAAGAAGACCTGGAGTTGCAGGTTGAGAAAGGCGTGCTGACCGTCAGTGGCGGCAAGCGCGAACCCAAGGCTGAACACGTCAGCTACCTGCACCAGGGCATCGCCCAGCGTGCCTTCAAGTTGTCTTTCCGCCTGGCCGACCATATCGAGGTCAAGGCTGCCGGACTGAGCAACGGCCTGCTGAACATCGACCTGCTGCGGGTCGTGCCGGAAGAGGCGAAAGCCAAGCGCATCCCGATCGGAGGGGTGCAGCAACCGGCCCTGCAGCACTAAGCTCCAGCGTGCATGACAGAACCCCGCCTCGGCGGGGTTCCTTGTTTTTGGGGCTTGTACCTTTGTGTGAATGGATGCCTTGAGGTGAATGCAAATCCTGTGGCGAGCGGGCTTGCCCGCGCCGGGCTGTAAGGCAGCCCCAAAACCATCCACCTCGGTATATCAGGCAGAATGAGGTGGCTGGTTTCAGGGCCGCTTCGCGCCCCAGCGCGGGCAAGCCCGCTCGCCACACCGCCACGCAAGCCCGCTAACCCAACTAAACCCGTTCTTTTGGATGCTCACTCCAGGAGTTTCTTGAAATCTGCCAGCGGCAACGGCCGGCTATGCAGGTAGCCCTGGTACAGGTGGCATCCCAGCCCTTCGAGGAAAATCAGCTGCTCCGGCAACTCCACCCCTTCGGCTATCACCTTCAGCCCCAGGCTGCGGGCCATGGCGACGATCGCGCGGATGATTTCCGCGTCGTTGGGATCATGGGTGGCGTCACGGACGAATGACTGGTCGATCTTCAGCGCGTCCACCGGCAACCGCTTGAGATAGGTCAGCGATGAATAGCCGGTGCCGAAGTCGTCCATGGCGAAACTCACGCCGAGCTTGTTCAGGCGGCGCATCTTGTTGATGGTGTCCTCCATGTTCTGGATCACGATGCCTTCGGTGATTTCCAGCTTGAGCATCGAGGAGGGCACGTTGTGTTGCAGCAGGCAGCGCTCCACCCGTTCGACGAAATCGGCCTGGCGGAACTGCCGCGGGCTGATGTTCACGCATAGGCTGAAGGAATGGACGATCAGCCCTTCGCGCAATAGCACGCCGAATGCTTCGCAGGCATGGTCGAGAATCCAGGTGCCGACTTCGAGGATCAGCCCGCTGTCTTCCAGGACCTTGATGAATTCGGTAGGCGATTGCGCACCGAGTTCCGGATGATGCCAGCGCACCAGGGCTTCGGCGCCGACGATGCGGTTGTCGCGGGCGTCCACCTGGGGCTGGAAGTGCACGCTGAATTCGCCCCGCGAGAGCGCCTGGCGCAAGTCGTTCTCCATGCGCAGGCGTTCACTGGCGGCTTTCTGCATGGTGCTGTGGAACATCTGGGTGATGTTGCGCCCGGAGTCCTTGGCCCGGTACAGCGCGATATCTGCGCGCTTGAGCAGGTCGGCGGGCGTCGAGCCATGGTCGGGGATCAGTGCCACGCCAATGCTGGGGGTCACCTGCAGCCGCTGGCCGTCGAGGAACATCGGTTCGGCCAGTAGCTCGCGGATGGTGTCCGACAGGTCGTGGACCTTTTGCTCGACCTCGCTGCGCGAGCCCTCCAGGCCGCTCAGCAGCACGACGAACTCGTCGCCACCCAGGCGTGCCACGGTGTCTTCGACGCGCACGCTGGCTTCAAGGCGGGCAGTGACCACCTTGAGCACGGTATCGCCCACCGGATGGCCGAGGGAGTCGTTGATATGCTTGAAGTGGTCCAGGTCGAGAAACAGCAGGGCGCCGCGCAGGTTGTGGCGCTTGAGCAGGGCGATCTGCTGGCTCAGGCGATCCATCAGCATGGCGCGGTTGGGCAGGTTGGTCAGTGGGTCGTGGTAGGCCAGGTGACGGATCTGCGCCTGGGCGTTTTTCAACTGGCTGATATCCCGTGCGGTCAGCAACAGGCAGGCGGTTTCATTGAGGGTGATTGGTTCGATCGACACCTCCACTGTCAGCACATCGCCACGCTTGTTGTGCCCGAGCATGTCGCGGTGCGGTACGTGGCCCTTTTCCTTGAGTTCTTCGAGCAGGGCGCTGCGCTGCTTGTGGTCGGCCCAGATACCCACTTCATAGACGGTGCGACCGATGACCTCGCTGCTGGAATAGCCGGTCAGGCGGCAGAAGCCGTCGTTGACCTCCAGGTAGCGCCCACTTTGCCGCTCGAAGATGGTGATGGCGTCGGGGCTGGAGTGGAAGGCCTTGGCGAACTTCTCCTCGCTGGCCTTCAGCGCGGCCTCGGCCCGCTGCTGCTGGGTGATATCGCGCAGGGTGGTGACGATACAGGGTTGCTGCTCGACCTCGATCTGCCGGCTGTTGATTACGCAGGTCAGGGCCTGGCCGCTCTTGTGGTGCACGACCACCGCGACATTGTTCAGCGCCTGGTCGCGGATCACCTGCTGGATGCGCTGCAGGCGCTTGTCCGAGTCTTCCCAGAGGCCGATCTGATCGGCGCTGCGATGGCGGATCTCGTCGAGGCTCCAGCCGAAGGTCTGGGTGAAGGCCGGGTTGATCTCGATGAACTGGCCGCTGTCCTGCAGGGTCACGCAGATCGGATCGGGGCTGGCCTGGAACAGGCTGGCGAACTTTTCTTCCGAGGCCTGCAGGCGCTGCTCGCGCTCCACCTGCTCGGTGATGTCGAGCAGGGTGCCGGCCATGCGCAGCGGGTTGCCGTCGCTGTCGCGGTAGAGCCTGGCGCGACTTTCCAGGTAGCGCGAGCTGCCATTGCCCAGTTCCACCCGGTAGGTCACCTGGTAGTTGCCGGCCGGGCCTTCGCGCAGGCTGCGATAGGCATTGCGCATGTTTTCGCGTTCTTCGGGAGGCACCCCGTCGAAGAAGGCATCGAAGGATTCGTGAAAGGGGTGTGGTTCCAGGCCATGCAATTGTGCCGCCCGCGCCGAACCGTAGAGCATGCCGCTGGGAATGTGCCAGTCCCAGGTACCCAGCTGTGCCGAGTCCAGGGCCAGGTCGAGGCGTTCCTGGCTGTCCTTGAGCGCCTGCGCGGCATTGTTGCGTTCGGTGGTATCGAGAAAGGTGCTGAGCAGGTAGGCCTGGCCTTCCAGTTCGACCCGCTGGGCGCTGAGGATGCCATCGTGGATCTGGCCGTTGCTGGCGCGAAACTGCACTTCCTGGCTGGCGGCGTCGCCCTTGGTGCGCAGCGTCTGTACCAGTCGTCCGCGTTCTTCCGGATGGACCCACAGGCCCAGTTCCAGGGTGGTCATGCCGATCACCTGCAGGGCCGGCCAGCCGAACAGGCTTTCGAAGTACTGGTTGGCCTCGCTGATCAGGCCGTCTTCCTCGCGGGTCAGCAACACCATGTTGGGGCTCAGGTGAAACAGCGTGGCAAAGCGTTTTTCCGAGCTGCTGAGGGCCTGTTCGCGCTGGCGCTGCTGGGTGACTTCGCGGATCACCCCGATCATCCGGGGCTTGCCGTTTTTGTCCGGCAGCAGGCTGCCGCTGATTTCCAGCCAGTGCATGCTGCCGTCCGGCCAGCAGATGCGGTGGTGCATGGCCCGTTCCACCGGTTCACCGGCCAGCACCGCGTGAAAGGCGCGCAGCGTGCGCGCCCGGTCCTCGACGGGGAGCAGGTCAAGGTAGTCGACATCCTGGGGAAGTGGCTGGTGCGGGTCGAAGCCGAACAATGCCTGGGTACCACGTGACCAGCTGACCTGGCCGTTCTCGATATCCCAGGACCAGGCTCCCAGGCGGGCGCCATTGAGGGCGGCCAATAACTGCGGGGCGCTTTCCCAGCTCTTTTCCGACTCGTGAGGGTCGAGGGCATGGATGCGCGGCAAGGGCGGAATACGGCTAGCGTTCTTGGGCATCAACGGCAGTCCTTGGGTGAAAGGCACGTTATTGCTGCAAGAGACCTGGCCTGAGACAGAACCGGCTTATGCCGTGGAGGTCGGCAAATCCGTCTGTGCATCCAATAAAGCCATGAAGGCTCGTGCGGCATTCGACAGCGTCCGTTCGGTATGCAAGATATAGCCTAGCTGGCGACTGAGCTGTATGCCCGGTAAAGGTATGCGCGCGACCTGGTCATCGAGCATGGTGCGCGGCAGCACGCTCCAGGCCAGGCCGATGGAGACCATCATCTTGATGGTTTCCAGGTAGTTGGTGCTCATGGCGATGTTCGGTGTCAGGCCCTGGGCCTCGAACAGGCGCTGGACGATGTGATGGGTGAAGGTGTTGCCGCCGGGAAAGACCGCTGGTCGGTGAGCGATGTCCCGCAGGCTGACGCTGGCGTTGCTGGCCAGGGGGTGTTCGGGGGCGACGACGAAGTCCAGCGGGTCGTCCCACACCGGCACGGCGCGCACCAGATGGTGCGGCTCCGGTGCCAGGGTGATCACTGCCAGTTCCGCCCGGCCGTGAAGAATCTCCTCGTAGGCGACCTCCGAGTCGAGAAACTGGATGTCCAGGGCCACCTGCGGATACTGCCGGGTGTAGGCCCGCAGCAGCGGGGGCAGGCGGTGCAGGCCGATGTGATGGCTGGTGGCCAGAGTCAGGCGGCCGGTGACCTCGCCAGTCAGGTTGGTCAGGGCCCGGCGGGTGTCGTCGAGCACATTGAGAATCTGGTAGGCCCGGGGCAGCAGGGCCCGGCCAGCCTCGGTCAGGCCGACCTCGCGGCCCAGTCGATCGAACAATCGGACGTTGAGTTGCTGCTCCAGGCCGGCGATTCGTTTGCTGATGGCTGGCTGGGTCAGGTGCAGGCGTTCGCCGGCGCCGGAGAAGCTGCCGGTTTCAGCGATGGCGATAAAGGCGTTGAGATTGGCCAGGTCCATGATCTGTATTCCATAAAGCTATCCGAAGCATGAAAATTATGAATTTGAGTTATTCACTCTAACCTCATAGCATCGACCTCACAAGCCAAAGGGTTATTGAGAACAATCCTCAATAGATCCAGGGCATAGAAACAAGCTGATGAGGAAACGTCTGATGGCTGGCAAAACGCTTTACGACAAGCTTTGGGAATCCCATGAAGTGAAACGGCGCGACGATGGGTCGTCGCTGATCTATATCGACCGTCACATCATCCACGAAGTGACCTCGCCACAAGCGTTCGAAGGCCTCAAGCTGGCCGGGCGCAAGCCTTGGCGCATCGACTCGATTGTCGCCACGCCCGACCACAACGTGCCGACCACCCCCGAGCGCAAGGGTGGTATCGAGGCGATCGCCGACCAGGTGTCGCGCATCCAGGTGCAGACCCTCGACGATTACTGCGACGAGTTCGGTATCACCGAGTTCAAGATGAACGACGTGCGCCAGGGCATCGTCCACGTGATCGGTCCGGAGCAGGGTGCGACCTTGCCGGGCATGACCGTGGTTTGCGGTGACTCCCACACCTCCACCCACGGCGCCTTCGGGGCACTGGCCCACGGTATCGGCACCTCCGAGGTCGAACACGTGTTCGCCACCCAGTGCCTGGTGGCCAAGAAGATGAAGAACATGCTGGTTCGCGTCGAAGGGCAATTGCCGATCGGCGTGACCGCCAAGGATATCGTCCTCGCGGTGATTGGCAAGATCGGCACCGCTGGCGGTAACGGCCATGCCATCGAGTTCGCCGGCAGCGCGATCCGCGACCTGTCCATCGAAGGCCGTATGACCATCTGCAACATGTCCATCGAAGCCGGTGCCCGTGTGGGCCTGGTGGCGACCGACGAAAAGACCGTCGCCTACGTCAAGGACCGCCCGTTCGCCCCGAAAGGCGCTGAATGGGACCTGGCCGTCGAAGCCTGGAAGGAACTGGTGTCCGATGCCGATGCGGTGTTCGACACCGTGGTTGAGCTCGATGCCGCCGAAATCAAGCCGCAGGTCAGTTGGGGCACTTCGCCGGAAATGGTCCTCGCCGTCGACCAGAACGTACCGGATCCGGCGCGCGAGCCGGACCTGGTCAAGCGTGGCTCCATCGAGCGTGCGCTCAAGTACATGGGCCTGACCGCCAACCAGGCGATCACCGACATCAAGCTGGATCGGGTGTTCATCGGTTCCTGCACCAACTCGCGGATCGAAGACCTGCGTGCTGCTGCGGAGGTTGCCAAGGGCCGCAAGGTCGCCTCGACCATCAAGCAGGCGCTGGTAGTACCGGGCTCGGGCCTGGTCAAGGCTCAGGCCGAAGCGGAAGGCCTGGACAAGATTTTCCTCGAAGCCGGTTTCGAGTGGCGTGAACCAGGCTGCTCGATGTGCCTGGCGATGAACCCGGACCGCCTCGAAAGCGGCGAGCACTGCGCCTCGACCTCCAACCGCAACTTCGAAGGGCGCCAGGGTGCCGGTGGGCGTACCCACCTGGTCAGCCCGGCCATGGCCGCTGCGGCTGCCATCAACGGCCGTTTCATCGACGTTCGCGAATTGATCTGAGGAAAACCACATGAAAGCCTTTACCCAGCACACCGGTCTCGTCGCGCCGTTGGATCGTGCCAACGTCGATACCGATCAGATCATTCCCAAGCAGTTCCTCAAGTCGATCAAACGCACCGGCTTCGGCCCGAACCTGTTCGACGAGTGGCGCTACCTGGACGTGGGTTATGCCTACCAGGACAACTCCAAGCGTCCGTTGAACAAGGACTTCGTGCTCAACGCCGAGCGCTACCAGGGTGCCAGCGTGTTGTTGGCGCGGGAAAACTTCGGTTGCGGCTCCAGTCGTGAACACGCGCCATGGGCCCTGGAAGAGTACGGCTTCCGCAGTATCATCGCGCCGAGCTATGCCGACATCTTCTTCAACAACAGCTTCAAGAACGGCTTGTTGCCGATCATTCTCAGCGACAGCGAAGTCGACGAGCTGTTCCAGCAGGTCGAGGCCAACCCGGGCTACCAGCTGACCATCGACCTCGCGGCGCAGACCGTGACCCGTCCGGACGGCAAGGTCTACAACTTCGAAGTCGACGCGTTCCGCAAGCACTGCCTGGTCAACGGCCTGGACGATATCGGCCTGACCCTGCAGGACGGCGATGCGATCGCTGCGTTCGAGGCCAAGCATCGGGCCAGCCAGCCTTGGCTGTTTCGCGACGCCTGATCCGATGTAGGCAGGTTGGGCCCCGTTCGCGGCGGTTCGGCGCCCCGCCAAGCCCTGCTCCTACAGTTTTGTGCGGTACGCCTATCCTGGGTGCGCCTCTAACCCTGTAGGAGCGTGGCTTGCCCGCGAAGAGGCCTTTGAAGCCCCCGCAAAGCCATTCGGCAACCCGATAGAAGGATCACGCCATGACCAGCAATGCCCACACTCAAGTGGTACAAAAGCAGTTCGGTGAACAGGCCGCTGCGTACCTGAGCAGCGCCGTACATGCCCAGGGCGCCGAATTCGCGCTGCTCCAGGCCGCACTGGCCGGGCGCGCCGATGCGCGGGTCCTCGACCTGGGTTGCGGTGCCGGTCATGTGAGTTTTCACGTCGCGCCGCTGGTGGCCAAGGTGGCGGCCTATGATCTTTCGCAGCAGATGCTCGACGTGGTCGACGCGGCTGCCAGGGAGCGTGGCCTGGGCAATATCGCGACGGTGCGCGGCGCGGCGGAAAGCCTGCCGTTCGCCGATGGCGAGTTCGATTTCGTCTTCAGCCGCTACTCGGCGCACCACTGGAGTGATCTCGGCCTGGCCCTGCGGGAAGTGCGCCGGGTGTTGAAACCGGGTGGCGTCGCAGCCTTTATCGACGTAATGTCGCCCGGCAGCCCGTTGCTCGACACCTACCTGCAGACCGTCGAGGTACTGCGCGACACCAGTCACGTACGTGATTACTCGGCGGCCGAATGGTCGCGCCAGGTCAGCGAGGCGGGCCTGCACATACGCAGTACCAACCGCCAGCGCTTGCGCCTGGAGTACAGCTCCTGGGTTGAACGCATGCGCACCCCGGCCCCGTTGCAAGTGGCGATTCGCGACCTGCAGCAGGCGATGGGCGCGGAAGTGCGGGAATATTTTGAGATTGCGGCCGATGGTTCGTTTAGTACAGATGTACTGGTGCTGTGGGCCGAACGATAGACTTTTTCCAGGTCGCCCGGTGTCACGGGTGGCCCGACAGACGACATGAGGAAAGCATGAGCAAGCAGATTCTGATTCTCCCAGGCGACGGTATTGGTCCGGAAATCATGGCCGAAGCGGTCAAGGTGCTGGAGCTGGCCAACGACAAGTACAACCTGGGCTTCGAACTGAGCCACGACGTGATCGGCGGCGCAGCCATCGACAAGCACGGCGTACCGCTGGCCGACGAAACCCTGGAACGTGCCCGTGCCGCCGATGCGGTGCTGTTGGGCGCCGTTGGCGGGCCGAAGTGGGACAAGATCGAGCGTGACATCCGTCCTGAGCGCGGCCTGTTGAAGATCCGTGCGCAACTGGGGCTGTTCGGCAACCTGCGCCCGGCGATCCTCTACCCGCAACTGGCCGATGCCTCGAGCCTCAAGCGTGAAATCGTTGCCGGCCTGGACATTCTGATCGTGCGCGAGCTGACCGGCGGCATCTATTTCGGCGCGCCACGCGGCACCCGCGAGCTGGAGAACGGCGAGCGCCAGTCCTACGACACCCTGCCGTACAGCGAAGGCGAAATCCGCCGTATCGCCCGTGTCGGCTTCGACATGGCCCGCGTGCGCGGCAAGAAACTCTGCTCGGTGGACAAGGCCAACGTCCTGGCATCCAGCCAATTGTGGCGTGAAGTGGTCGAGGAAGTCGCCAAGGACTATCCGGACGTCGAGCTGAGCCACATGTACGTCGACAACGCCGCAATGCAGCTGGTGCGTGCACCGAAGCAGTTCGACGTGATCGTCACCGACAATATGTTCGGCGACATCCTGTCCGATGAAGCGTCCATGCTCACCGGCTCCATCGGCATGCTGCCGTCGGCGTCGCTGGATGCCAACAACAAGGGCATGTACGAGCCGTGCCACGGCTCCGCTCCGGATATCGCCGGGCAGGGCATTGCCAACCCGTTGGCGACCATCCTGTCGGTGTCGATGATGCTGCGCTACAGCTTCAACCTGCACGACGCAGCCGCTGCCATCGAGCAGGCGGTGAGCCTGGTGCTGGACCGCGGCTTGCGCACTGGCGACATCTGGTCCGAGGGTTGCACCAAGGTCGGAACGCAGGAAATGGGTAACGCTGTAGCCGAGGCGCTACGGAATCTGTAATCTCTCGGGCCCACCGCTTCTTTCATCCCCGGAAGCGGTGACCCACTTTTGTAAAAGGTGTAGTTCGATGAAGCGTGTAGGTCTGATCGGTTGGCGCGGTATGGTCGGTTCCGTGCTCATGCAGCGGATGCTGGAAGAGCAGGACTTCGATCTTATTGAGCCGGTGTTTTTCACCACTTCCAATGTTGGTGGCCAAGGTCCGTCCGTGGGCAAGGATATTGCTCCGCTGAAGGATGCCTACAGCATTGAAGAGCTGAAAACCCTCGACGTGATTCTGACCTGCCAGGGCGGCGACTACACCAGCGAGGTTTTCCCCAAGCTGCGCGAAGCCGGCTGGCAGGGTTACTGGATCGATGCCGCTTCCAGCCTGCGCATGCAGGATGACGCGGTGATCGTTCTCGACCCGGTGAACCGCAAGGTCATCGACCAGCAGCTGGATTCCGGCACCCGCAACTTCATTGGCGGCAACTGCACCGTCAGCCTGATGCTGATGGGTCTGGGCGGTCTGTTCGAGGCCGGCCTGGTGGAGTGGATGAGCGCGATGACCTACCAGGCCGCTTCCGGTGCGGGCGCGCAGAACATGCGCGAGCTGATCCGGCAGATGGGCGCTACCCACGCGGCAGTCGCCGATGACCTGGCCAACCCGGCCAGCGCCATCCTCGACATCGACCGCAAGGTCGCCGAAACCATGCGCAGCGATGCCTATCCGACCGAGAACTTCGGCGTGCCATTGGCCGGCAGCCTGATCCCGTGGATCGACAAGGAACTGCCGAACGGCCAGAGCCGCGAAGAGTGGAAGGCCCAGGCCGAGACCAACAAGATCCTCGGTCGCTTCAAGAGCCCGATCCCGGTCGATGGTATCTGCGTGCGCATCGGTGCCATGCGTTGCCACAGCCAGGCGCTGACCATCAAGCTGAACAAGGATGTGCCGATGGCTGACATCGAAGGGCTGATCAGCCAGCACAATCCTTGGGTCAAGCTGGTGCCGAACCAGCGTGAGATCAGCATGCAGGAGCTGAGCCCGACCAAGGTCACCGGCACCCTGAACATCCCGGTAGGGCGTCTGCGCAAGCTGAACATGGGGTCGCAGTTCCTCGGTGCGTTCACCGTCGGCGACCAGTTGCTGTGGGGCGCGGCCGAACCGCTGCGCCGCATGCTGCGGATCCTGCTGGAGCGTTGATTCGCTGAAGGCTTGAACGAAGCCCGCGTCTCGCAAGAGTCGCGGGCTTTTTGTTTCCTGTGGTACGGTCCTTGTGGCAACGGACCCGTTTAGGAGCAGGGCTTGCCCGCGAAGCTTCTGGCGATCTCGAGGGCCTCTTCGCGGGCAAGCCCTGCTCCTACAGGGGCATGGTGGCCGTACCGAGAAATTGCCTGACCGCCCGGTCAAGGGTAAAGTGCCGCTCCCCCCGTTTGCCTGAGGATAATCCCATGAGCCAGTCCCTTGATATTGCCGTGATCGGTGCCACCGGCACGGTCGGCGAAACCCTGGTGCAGATCCTCGAGGAACGGGATTTTCCGGTGGCCAACCTGCACCTGCTGGCCAGCAGTGAGTCGGCGGGGCAGTCGGTGCCGTTTCGCGGCAAGAACGTTCGCGTTCGTGAAGTCGACGAGTTCGATTTCGCCAAGGTCCAACTGGTGTTCCTTGCCGCCGGCCCGGCGGTCACCCTCAGTTTTGCACCACGGGCGACGGCGGCTGGTTGTGCCGTGATCGACCTGTCGGGCGCCTTGCCGGTGCCACAGGTGGTGCCGGAAGCCAACGCCGGTGTCCTGTCGGCCTTGAACAAGCCGGTCCAGGTCGGTAGCCCGAGTGCCTCGGCCACTGCGCTGGCGGTAGCACTGGCACCGCTCAAGGGGCTGTTGGATATCCGGCAGGTCAGCCTGACTGCCTGCCTGGCGATGTCCAGCCAGGGCCGCGAAGCTGTCAGTGAACTGGCTCGGCAGACCGCGGAACTGCTGAACATGCGCCCGCTGGAGCCGCGGGTTTTCGACCGCCAGGTGGCGTTCAACCTGCTGGCCCAGGTCGGCAAGCCGGATGCCCAGGGGCACGTTCCCCTGGAAAAACGGCTGGTCAACGAGTTGCGCGAACTGCTGGAAGCACCTTTACTAAAAATTTCAGTGACTTGCGTTCAAGCCCCGGTGTTTTTTGGCGATAGCTATAGTGTGTCACTGCAGGCTGCTGGCGATGTCGACCTGCAAGCGGTGAACGCGGCGCTGGAAGCGGCGGAGGGTATCGAGCTGGTGGACGGCGACGATTATCCGACCGCGGTCGGTGATGCCGTGGGCCAGGACGTGGTCTATGTCGGACGGGTCCGGCACGGCGTGGATGACCCGGCGCAGCTCAACCTGTGGCTGACCACGGACAACGTGCGCAAGGGCGCCGCGCTGAACGCGGTGCAACTGGCGGAGCTGTTGATAAAAGACCCGCTGTAAAAGATACTTGGCGACAATTTGCAGAATGATTCTGGCCTGACGCTATGCTCAGGTTGGTTGCTGAAGGTGAGCTGCCCGATGGGCACTTGCAGGGGCATCGGCGACGACAGGGTGATGCAGGCGTATTTTCACGGCTGCGCACCAGGCCGCAAGGCAGCTACATCACCTTCTCGCTGGCCGAGGAACGCACAAACAAAGGAAGAGGCTGATGGTTCAAGTTCGCAAACTGGTGTTAGCAATAGCGGCCGCTTCGGCGCTGTCTTCCGGTATGGCGCATGCCCTTGGGCTGGGGGAAATGACCCTCAAGTCGACCCAGAACCAGCCACTACTGGTGGAAATCGAATTGCAGGATGTCGGCGGCCTCAGCGCTTCCGACATCGTGCCCAGCCTGGCTTCTCCCCAGGCGTTCAGCGATGCCGGCGTCAATCGCCAGGACTTCCTGAATGACCTGACCTTCACGCCTGTCATCAATCCCAATGGCCGTAGCGTGGTCCGGGTGACTTCGAGCAAGCCGCTGTCCGAGGCCTATGTGCGCTTCCTGGTCCAGGTGCAGTGGCCCCAGGGCCGGTTGATGCGCGACTACAGCGTGCTGCTCGATCCATCCAAATATGCTCCTGCGGGCGATACCGCCAAGCCTGCCGTTGCGCCAAGCGCGCCGGTTACTGCGCCTACCAGGGCCAAGCAGTACACCACCGGTGCCAAGGATACCCTGTGGGAAATTGCTGCCAGGGAGCGTAATGGCGCTTCAGTGCAACAGACCATGCTGGCCATCCAGGCGCTGAACCCCGGCGCGTTCGTCGATGGCAACATCAACCGGCTCAAGACCGGCCAGGTATTGCGCATGCCTGACACTGTGCAGAGCACGGCTCTGCCGCAGTCCAGGGCGATCGCCGAGGTCGCTGCGCAGAATGCCGCCTGGCGCCAGGGGCGTCGTGCCGGCAATGGCCATGCTGGCAAGCAGCAGATCGATGCCACCCGGCACAAGGGCGGCGAGGGTGCACCCGCTGCTGGCGAGCGCAAGGACAAACTGAGCCTGGTTTCGGCCGAGAACGGCAAGAAGGGTGGCAAGGGTGCGGCCGGCGACAGCAAGAACCTGACCAACAAACTGGCGGTGACCCAGGAAAGCCTCGACGCGACCCGGCGCGACAATGCCGAGCTGAAAAGCCGCATGGAAGACCTGCAGAGCCAACTGGACAAGCTGCAGCGCCTGATCGACCTGAAGAACGATCAACTGGCGAAGTTGCAGGCAGAAGGTGCGGCTGCGCCTGCCGCTCCGGCAACCACTCCAACTGCGACCCAGCCGGCAGTGTCGGCCGAGCTGGTGGCCAAGCCTGAGGCGGCTCCGGCACCCGCTCCAGTTGTTGCAACGCCGACACCGGCTCCTGCCGAGGCGGCCAAGCCGATCGAACCGGCAGCTCCGCCGGCGCCGACCGAAGAACGCAAGCTCGACGACCTGCTGTCCAGTCCGATCATGATGGGGCTGATCGCCGGTTCCGTGGTGCTGGTGGCGCTGTTGCTCCTGCTGTTGCTGGTTCGTCGCCGAAAGGCCCAGCAGGAAGCCGAGAAGCACCAGCGTATGGCGCGGGCTTTGTCTGAAGAAGCCGATTTCGCCGCAGACATGGATATGCCGGAGGGCAGCTTCGAAGGTTTGGAGGTGCCTGCGCCTAATGTAAAGTTGGCGCCGGCCCCGGCGCCGGCTCCCGCAGTTGAACATCCGATCGACGTCCTGGGCCAGGCTGAGCTGCACATCGGGCGTGGCCATCTGAACCAGGCTGCCGACCTGCTGGAAGAAGCGGCCAAGCTGGAGCCGCAGCGCAGTGATGTGCGTCTCAAACTGATGGAAGTCTACGGTCGCCAGGGTGACCGTGATGCATTCGTGCGCCAGGAGCAGCAGCTGCCAGCCACTGCCGATAACCAGGCCAAGGTCGAGCAGCTTAAGAGCCGCTTCCCCGGCATGGTTGTCGTCGCCGCTGCGGCGGCCGTGGGCTTGGGAGCGGCCGCGGCGGCTGCCGAGCTGGATGAGCAGTTCGTCCAGGACTTGCTGCAGGATGACGAGCTGGCGCCCGTCGCTGCTCCAGAGCCGGTGGTGGCTGTGGAGCCTGCGCCGGTTGTCGACGACTTCGACAACGACTTCGATCTCAGCCTGGATGATCTGGAGGCTGTTTCTCCGGCGGTCGCGCCTGTCGCCGCTCCCGCTCCAGTGGAAAGCGTGGATGACCTGCAGCTCGACGATGACCTGAGTTTCGAGTCGGTGTTGGCGCAGCAGACAGAGGCCAAGGACGACCTGAGTAGCCTGGATGACTTGTCCGACTTCGACCTGGATCTGGGTGGCGATGAGCCAGTTGCTACGGCTCAGGCCGACGAGGACTTCCTGCTCGGACTGGCCGACGATCCCAAGGCGCCGGAAGGCGAGGTGCCAACCCTCGATGCGTTGGATGACCTCGGCCTGCCGGCTGACTTCGACCTGTCTCTGGCTGATGACCTGGCAACCGGCGACCTGGCGACTGATGACCAATTGGTCGACGACCTGCTGGCCGACACTGGGCCGAATGCCTTCACCCATGAGCTGGATGACGTCAACGCCGAACTCGATCGCCTGTCCCAGAGCCTGGAGCAGCCACCACTGGCGACGCCGAGCTTTACTGAGCAGGACGCAGCCCTGGGTGACGAACCGGAGTTCGATTTCCTCGCGGGTACCGATGAGGCCGCGACCAAGCTCGACCTGGCCCAGGCCTACATCGACATGGATGACCGGGATGGCGCCCGCGACATTCTTGCCGAAGTCATGAGCGAAGGCAGCGATGCGCAGAAGAGCGAGGCCAGGGAGATGCTCCAGCGCCTGGCTTGAGTCTATCCGGCCAGGACAAAAACAGCGGCAGCCCTTGGGCTGCCGTTGTCGTTACGGGCGTGCGCCTTATAATGCACGCCTTTGCGTTAATCATCAGGCTGCAAGTTCTTGGCAAATATAGATAACCCGGCTGCCGAAATGGCGGCCGAAGGCTTTTTCCGAATCGCCCTGGGCGTCGAATACAAAGGCTCGCGCTACCGCGGCTGGCAGCGGCAGGCCTCGGGTGTGCTGTCGGTCCAGGAAACTCTGGAAGACGCGCTGTCGAAGGTGGCGGACTCGCCAGTCTCGCTGATGTGTGCCGGGCGCACCGACGCCGGCGTGCACGCCTGCGGGCAGGTGGTACATTTCGATACCCGTGCCGAGCGTTCAATGAAGGCCTGGACCATGGGCGCCAATATCAACCTGCCCCATGACATCAGTGTCAGCTGGGCCAAGGTCATGCCTGCGCATTTCCATGCCCGCTTCAAGGCCATCGCCCGGCGCTACCGCTACGTGATCTACAACGACCAGATCCGTCCGGCGCACCTCAATCAGGAAATCACCTGGAATCATCGACCGTTGGATGAGCAGCGCATGGCCGAAGCTGCGCGCTACCTGGTCGGTACCCACGATTTCAGTGCGTTCCGCGCCGGTCAATGCCAGGCCAAGTCGCCGATCAAGGAAGTGCATCACCTGCGGGTGACCCGGCACGGCAAGATGATTGTCATCGATATCCGTGCCGGCGCCTTCCTGCATCACATGGTGCGCAATATCGCCGGCGTGCTGATGACCATCGGTGCTGGCGAGCGCCCGGTCGAGTGGGCCCGCGAGGTGCTGGAGAGCCGCGTCCGCCGTACGGGTGGGGTGACGGCCCATCCGTTCGGCCTGTACCTGGTGCAGGTGGAGTACCGCGACGAGTTCGAGTTGCCCGAGCGTTATATCGGGCCACACTTCCTCACCGGTTTCTCCGATCTTGCCGGCTGACGCCCGGAAAAGCATTTGCTACCATCCGGGCCTTTATCCGGAAAAACCTTGAGGTTCTGACGAAATGTCCGCCGTTCGCAGCAAAATCTGCGGGATCACCCGCATTGAAGATGCGTTGGCTGCGGTCGAAGCCGGAGCCGATGCCATCGGCTTCGTGTTCTACGCCAAGAGCCCGCGGGCGGTGACTTTCCAGCAGGCGCGGGCCATTATTGCCGCGCTGCCGCCATTCGTCACCACCGTGGGCTTGTTCGTCAACGCCAGCCGTTGCGAACTGGGCGAGATCCTCGATGCCGTACCATTGGACCTGTTGCAGTTCCATGGCGACGAAACCAGTGCGCAGTGCGAGGGCTTCAATCGGCCATACATCAAGGCACTGCGGGTCAAGGCTGGTGACGACATTGCTGCGGCCTGCCGGGCTTATCCCGGGGCCAGCGGCATTTTGCTCGATACCTACGTCGAAGGCGTGCCGGGGGGAACCGGTGAGGCGTTCGACTGGTCTCTGGTGCCGCAGGGCTTGAGCAAGCCGATCATCCTGGCCGGTGGCCTGACCGTGGAGAACGTGGCGCATGCCATTGCCCAGGTCAAGCCGTATGCCGTGGATACCAGCGGTGGGGTCGAGCAGAGCAAGGGCATCAAGGACCCCGCGAAGATCAAGGCGTTCATCCAGGCGGTACGCGCCAGTTGATCGCCGATGTGACGGGCGGCAATCTGCCGCCGTCCATGCTTACCGCCACAGAAAACAGGCGGGCCCGGTTGTCCGACGGGCCGAAAACGAATTGGAGAAAGAAAGCATGAGCAACTGGTTAGTAGACAAACTGATCCCTTCGATCATGCGTTCCGAGGTGAAGAAGAGCTCGGTACCCGAGGGCCTGTGGCACAAGTGCCCGTCCTGCGACGCGGTGCTCTATCGTCCGGAGCTGGAAAAGACCCTGGACGTCTGCCCCAAGTGCAATCACCACATGCGTATTGGCGCGCGCGCGCGCATCGATATCTTCCTGGATGCCGAAGGCCGTGCCGAGCTGGGGGCCGACCTGGAGCCGGTCGATCGCCTGAAGTTCCGTGATGGCAAGAAGTACAAGGACCGCCTGAGCGCGGCGCAGAAGCAGACCGGCGAAAAAGACGCGCTGGTCTCGATGAGCGGCACCCTGCTGGGCATGCCGATCGTGGTTTCCGCGTTCGAATTCTCGTTCATGGGCGGTTCCATGGGTGCCATCGTCGGTGAGCGTTTCGTGCGTGCCGCCAACTATGCCCTGGAAAAACGCTGCCCCATGGTCTGCTTCTCGGCTTCCGGTGGTGCGCGGATGCAGGAAGCGCTGATCTCGCTGATGCAGATGGCCAAGACTTCGGCCGTGCTGGCACGCCTGCGCGAAGAAGGCCTGCCGTTCATTTCCGTGCTGACCGATCCGGTCTACGGTGGTGTTTCCGCCAGCCTGGCGATGCTCGGCGACGTGATCGTCGGTGAGCCGAAGGCGCTGATCGGCTTTGCCGGTCCGCGCGTGATCGAACAGACCGTACGCGAGAAACTGCCGGAAGGCTTCCAGCGCAGCGAGTTCCTGCTGGAGCACGGTGCCATCGACATGATCATCCCGCGCCAGGAGCTGCGTCCACGCCTGGGTAGCCTGCTGGCCCAGATGATGGGGCTGCCGACGCCTGTGTACGTGGCGGCACCTGTCGAACCTGTCGTCGTTCCACCGGCACCGGCCAACGTATGACCGAACGTACCCTGGGTGACTGGCTCGCCTACCTGGAGCAACTGCATCCATCGGCCATCGACATGGGGTTGGAGCGCTCGCGAGAGGTAGCGAACCGCATGGGGCTGGGCAAGCCGGCGCCTCGGGTAGTGACCGTGACGGGCACCAACGGCAAGGGTTCGACCTGCGCCTTCGTCGCCTCATTGCTGATGGCGCAGGGCCTGAAGGTCGGCGTCTACAGCTCGCCGCACCTGCTGCGCTACAACGAGCGCGTGCAGATCAATGGTGTCGAGGCCACCGATGCCCAGCTGTGCGAGGCCTTTGTCGCGCTGGAAACCGGCCGTGGCGATACAACGCTGACCTACTTCGAAATGGGCACCCTGGCGGCGTTCTGGTTGTTCGAGCGTGAACAGCTGGATGCCGTGGTGCTCGAAGTCGGCCTGGGCGGGCGTCTGGACACGGTCAACGTGGTGGATGCCGACTTTGCCTTGGTCACCAGCATCGGTGTCGATCATGCCGAATACCTGGGCAATACCCGTGAGTCGGTGGCCTATGAAAAGGCCGGGATCTTCCGTCCGGGACGGCCAGCGTTGTGCGGTGACCTGAACCCGCCCCAGTCGTTGCTGGACAAGGCTCGTGAGCTGAACAGCCCGTTGCTCCTGCGTGGCCGCGATTTCGATCTTGCGTCCACTGATCGGCATTGGCAGTGGCGCGGCGTGGACGACAAGGGGCAGCCGCTCGAGCTGCACGACCTGCCGTTGCTGGACCTACCGATGGAGAATGCCGCACTGGCGCTGCAAGCCTATGCGCTGATGGGCTTGCCCTGGCAGCCCGAGCGGATCGCGGGGGTCTTGCAGGCAACGCGAATCGTCGGTCGGCTGGACCGCCGAACCGTCAACTGGCAGGGTAGATCGGTCCAGCTGATGCTGGACGTGGGGCACAATCCCCATGCTGCCGAGTATCTGGCCCAGCGCCTGGCGCGTCGGTCATTGGCTGGGCGCCGCCTGGCGGTGTTCGGGCTGCTTTCGGACAAGGACCTCGACGGCGTGGTGTCGCAGTTGGCGGGGTACGTGCAGCATTGGGCGGTCACGCCATTGCAGTCGCCACGTAGTCGCCCGGCTTCGGATCTGCAGGTCGCCTTGCAGGCCCGTGGGGCCGCGGTGACGGTCTACGAAAGTGTTGCCGCGGCACTGGACGGGCAGTGTGCCCAGGCTGCGGTCGATGATGAAATTCTGTTGTTCGGATCGTTCTTTTGCGTAGCCGAGGCGCTGGAATGGCTGGCCCGGCGCGCCACGGAGGAAGCTGCAGATGGCATTGCTGGATAGAGCGTACAAACAGCGGATGGTCGGTGCGCTGGTATTGGTGGCGCTGGCGGTGATCTTCCTGCCGATGCTGTTCTCCCGTCAGGACGAACAGCGCCAGGTGCGTGTCGACCCGCCGGCGGCGCCACAGGCACCGGCGATGCCGCAGGTGCGTGTCGAGCCGGTCGCGGTGCCTGAGCCGCAAGCGCTGCCAGAAGACTCGCTCCCGCCCGAAGATGACGAAGTGGTCGCGGCCCCGGCAGCTCCTGCAGCCAAGCCCGCGGTTGCGACGCCGGTCGCGCCTGCCGTCAAGCCAGCCGCTCCGGTTGTCGCGGTCAAGCCGGCGACGCCAGTGCCTGCTCCGGCCGCCAAGCCGGCTGCTGTGCCTGCGCAGACGCCGGCCCAAGTGGTGGCACAGCCAGTGGCCAAGCTCGACACCACGCAGAATCGCGTGGATCCCAACGGCCTGCCGATCAGTTGGTCGGTGCAACTGGCCAGCCTGTCGAGCCGCGAAGGGGCCGAGAGCCTGCAGAAGAACCTGCGTAGCCAGGGCTACAACGCGTATATCCGTTCCGCCGATGGCAAGAACCGGGTATTCGTCGGTCCCCTGATCGAGCGCGCGGAGGCTGATCGCCTGCGTGACCTGCTCGGTCGTCAGCAGAACCTGAAGGGTTTTGTCGTTCGTTTCCAACCCGAGCGCGGTTAAGCGCCGGGTTGTACGAAATCCACCGAACAATCGCCTTACCAGCAGGGCGGCGCTCTGCTAAAATGCGCCGCCTTATCCGTCTGTAGGCTGCACTGTGCCATTTACCTGGGTTGACTGGGCGATTATCGCGGTAATCGTCGTTTCTGCTTTGATCAGCTTGAGCCGCGGCTTCGTCAAGGAAGCCTTGTCCCTGCTCACCTGGATCATCGCCGGCGTGGTCGCCTGGATGTTTGGTGGCTCGTTGTCCGTGTACCTTGCCGACTATATCCAGACACCTTCGGCTCGCGTCATCGCGGGCTGTGCAATCATGTTCGTCGCGACCCTGCTGGTCGGCGCCATGATCAATTACCTCATCGGCGAGTTGATTCGCGTCACCGGCCTGTCCGGGACCGATCGCTTTCTCGGCATGGCCTTCGGCGCCGCGCGTGGCGCGCTGCTGGTGGTTGTCGCGGTCGGGCTGCTCAGCCTCGGACCGGTGCAGCAGGATCAGTGGTGGCAGGAGTCTCGGCTCGTGCCACAATTTCTAATGGTTGCAGATTGGTCAAAGAACCTCATATTGGGGTGGAGCAGTCAGTGGCTAGCCAGCGGAATCAGCGTACCCGCTGACATTCCGTTCAAGGAGCATCTCTTGCCGGGCAAACCTGCCCAGTAAGAGTCGTTCAGTTCAGATTCATTAAGTAGGGGTTGCGTCGCATGTGTGGCATCGTCGGTATCGTCGGTAAGTCGAACGTCAATCAGGCGCTGTATGACGCGCTAACCGTGCTCCAGCACCGCGGCCAGGACGCTGCCGGTATCGTGACCAGCCATGACGGCCGGTTATTCCTGCGCAAGGACAACGGATTGGTCCGCGACGTATTCCAGCAGCGCCACATGCAGCGCCTGGTAGGTCACATGGGCATCGGCCATGTGCGCTACCCGACTGCCGGCAGCTCGACTTCGGCTGAAGCCCAGCCGTTCTACGTCAACTCGCCGTATGGCATCACCCTGGCGCACAACGGCAACCTGACCAACGTCGAACAGTTGGCCAAGGAGATCTACGAGTCCGACCTGCGTCACGTCAACACCAGTTCCGACTCGGAAGTGCTGCTCAACGTGTTCGCCCACGAACTGGCCCAGCGCGGCAAGCTGCAGCCGACCGAGGAAGACGTATTCGCCGCGGTGACCGACGTGCACAACCGTTGCGTTGGTGGCTACGCGGTCGTGGCGATGATCACCGGTTACGGTATCGTCGGCTTCCGTGACCCCCATGGCATTCGCCCGATCGTGTTCGGCCAGCGTCACACCGACGAAGGCGTCGAGTACATGATCGCTTCCGAGAGCGTGTCCCTGGACGTACTCGGTTTCACCCTGATCCGCGACCTGGCTCCGGGTGAAGCGGTGTACATCACCGAAGACGGCAAGCTGCACACCCGTCAGTGCGCGACCAACCCGAGCCTGACCCCGTGCATCTTCGAACACGTCTACCTGGCGCGTCCGGACTCGATCATCGACGGCGTGTCGGTGTACAAGGCGCGCCTGCGCATGGGCGAGAAGCTGGCCGAGAAGATCCTGCGCGAGCGTCCTGATCACGGGATCGACGTGGTCATCCCGATTCCGGACACCAGCCGCACCGCGGCCCTGGAACTGGCCAACCACCTGGGCGTGAAATTCCGCGAAGGCTTCGTGAAGAACCGCTACATCGGTCGAACCTTCATCATGCCGGGCCAGGCGGCGCGCAAGAAATCCGTACGGCAGAAGCTCAACGCCATCGAGCTGGAGTTCCGCGGCAAGAACGTGATGCTGGTGGACGACTCCATCGTTCGCGGCACCACCTGCAAGCAGATCATCCAGATGGCCCGCGAAGCCGGCGCGAAGAACGTCTACTTCTGCTCGGCGGCGCCGGCCGTGCGTTACCCGAACGTCTACGGCATCGACATGCCGAGTGCCCACGAACTGATCGCCCACAACCGTACCACCCAGGACGTTGCCGACCTCATCGGTGCCGACTGGCTGGTCTATCAGGACCTGCCGGACCTGATCGAGGCCGTGGGTGGTGGCAAGATCAAGATCGAACAGTTCGACTGCGCGGTATTCGACGGCAAGTACGTCACCGGCGATATCGACGAGCACTACCTGAACCGGATCGAACAGGCGCGCAACGATGCGTCCAAGGCCAAGACCCAGGCGGTCAGTGCGATCATCGATCTGTACAACAACTGAGTAAGAACCGGCCCCGAGGGGCCGGTTTCGTATCTTCCAAAGATTGAGAGCAAGGAGTGGCAGCATGAGTCAGGAATGGGATGCCGGTCGGCTGGACAGCGATCTCGACGGCGTAGCCTTCGACACCCTGGCCGTTCGTGCCGGTCAACACCGTACCCCGGAAGGCGAGCACAGCGATCCGCTGTTCTTCACCTCCAGCTACGTATTCCGCACTGCCGCCGATGCGGCTGCGCGCTTTGCCGGTGATGTGCCGGGTAACGTCTATTCGCGCTACACCAACCCGACCGTGCGTTCGTTCGAGGAGCGTATCGCCGCCCTGGAAGGCGCCGAGCAGGCCGTGGCGACCTCGACCGGCATGTCGGCGATCATGGCCGTGGTCATGAGCCTGTGCAGTGCCGGCGACCATGTGCTGGTGTCGCGCAGCGTGTTCGGTTCCACCATCAGCCTGTTCGAGAAGTACTTCAAGCGCTTTGGTGTCGAAGTCGACTACGTGCCGCTGGCAGAACTGTCCGGCTGGGACGCGGCGATCAAGCCCAACACCAGGCTGCTGTTCGTCGAGTCGCCGTCGAACCCGCTGGCCGAGCTGGTGGATATCGCCGCCCTGGCCGAAATCGCCCATGCCAAGGGCGCGCTGCTGGTGGTCGACAACTGCTTCTGCACGCCTGCGGTACAGCAGCCGCTGAAGCTGGGTGCGGACGTGGTGGTGCATTCGGCGACCAAGTACATCGACGGCCAGGGTCGTTGCATGGGCGGTGTCGTTTGCGGTCGCAGCGAACAGATGAAGGAAGTCGTCGGCTTCCTGCGTACTGCCGGCCCGAGCCTCAGTCCGTTCAATGCCTGGATCTTCCTCAAGAGCCTGGAAACCCTGAACCTGCGCATGCGTGCCCACTGCGCCAGCGCGCTGGCCCTGGCCGAATGGCTGGAGCAGCAGGACGGCATCGAGAAGGTTCACTACGCCGGTCTCAAGAGCCACCCGCAACACGAACTGGCGCAGCGTCAGCAGCGCGGTTTCGGTGGTGTGGTGAGCTTCGAGGTCAAGGGTGGCAAGGAGGGCGCGTGGCGCTTCATCGACGCGACCCGGATGATCTCGATCACCGCCAACCTGGGTGACAGCAAGACCACCATTACCCATCCGAGCACCACCTCCCACGGTCGTCTGTCGCCGCAGGAGCGTGAGGCGGCGGGCATCCGCGACAGCCTGATTCGCGTGGCGGTTGGCCTGGAAGACGTAGCGGACCTGCAGGCCGACCTGGCGCGCGGCTTGGCCGCATTGTGATCGAGTTGGCCTTTGATGCAGCCGTTGGCAACAACGGCCGCGTCGCGCTGGTGACTGGCGCTGCGCGGGGCATCGGGCTGGGCATCGCCGCCTGGCTGGTCAGTGAAGGCTGGCAGGTGGTGTTGGCCGACCTGGACCCTGTGCGGGGCGGCAAGGTGGCTGAAGTTCTCGGCGAGAACGCCTGCTTCATCACCATGGATGTCTCCGACGAGGCCCAGGTGGCGCGTGGCGTGGCAGAGGTGCTGGGGCGCTTTGGTCGACTCGACGCGTTGGTGAGCAACGCAGCGATTGCCGACCCGCACAACATCACCCTTGAAAGCCTCGACCTGGCACATTGGAACCGGGTGCTGGCGGTCAATCTCAGTGGGCCGATGCTGCTGGCCAAGCACTGTGCGCCTTACCTGCGCGCCCATTGCGGTGCCATCGTCAATATCGCCTCGACCCGCGCGGCGCAGTCTGAGCCGGACACCGAAGCCTACGCGGCGAGCAAGGGCGGCTTGCTGGCATTGACCCATGCGCTGGCGATGAGCCTTGGTCCTGAGATTCGCGTGAACGTGGTCAGTCCGGGTTGGATCGATGCCCGTGACCCGGCGCAACGTCGGGCCGAGCCGTTGAGCGAGAGCGACCATGCCCAGCACCCGGTGGGTCGGGTCGGGACGGTCGAGGATGTTGCAGCAACGGTTGGATGGCTGCTGTCCAAAAGCGCGGGTTTTGTCACCGGCCAGGAATTCGTGGTCGACGGTGGCATGAGCAAGAAGATGATTTATGCCGAGTAGGGCGCTGTAGTCCGCAGGGCTTGAGGTTTTGTGGTGCCGGAACTGACATGAATGTGTCTTTTTCAGAAAAACTTCAAGCGGGCTATTGACTTAGGTTCTCTACCTGCGTAAATTTCGCGGCCTCAACGAAGCAAAGGGTGATTAGCTCAGCCGGGAGAGCATCTGCCTTACAAGCAGAGGGTCGGCGGTTCGATCCCGTCATCACCCACCACTTCTTGAGTCTTTCGAAAGAGAGAGTCTCGCAAGAGAATCGGAAGTTCTGCGAAGAACCTCCAACCGACGCGCAGCGGTAGTTCAGTCGGTTAGAATACCGGCCTGTCACGCCGGGGGTCGCGGGTTCGAGTCCCGTCCGCTGCGCCATATTCTGTACAGATCGCTTCGGCGGTTTGCGATGTGAAAGCACCGAAGCTTTCATGTCACGGGTTTCAAAGATTCAAACGGACGCAAGTCCGAGCGATACGCAGCGGTAGTTCAGTCGGTTAGAATACCGGCCTGTCACGCCGGGGGTCGCGGGTTCGAGTCCCGTCCGCTGCGCCATACAAGGCTTCGAGGCCCTTGAACTCCTCGAAGCGACAGAAGAAGCCCCGACTTGTCGGGGCTTTTTTTTGCGTGTGTGTCGGACATCGCGAACTCAACGTGGCGAGCAGGCTTGCCTGCGTTGAGGGCGAAGCCCCCCAGAAACCTGTGCACGCGGAGTATCAGGCATACACTGCCTGCAGGTTTCAGTTCCTGGCAGGGAAACCGCTCTTTCCTGCCCGCGCAGTCATCAACAGTGCCACGGCCAGCAGGCCAAGCACCATCCACGGTAGGGCCTCTACACCCAGCTCGCTCAACGCCAGCGCGCCGCTCATCGCTCCCCCGGCAATGCCCAGGTTCCACACGGTCACCAGCATCGACTGCGCGATATCGGCGGCTTCTCCCGCGGTTTTTGCCAGGGCGGTCTGCAGCAGCGCCGGCAAGCCGCCGAACGATAGGCCCCAGATAGCAACGGCGACATAAACCGATACTGCCGACGCGCTCCAGAGCCCCAGTGCGATCGCTGAAGCCGCGAACAGCGCGCAACTGGCCAGTGTCAGCTGCCGCAGCCAGCGGTCGATCAGCAGGCCGGTGCCCCAGATACCGAGTAGAGCGGCGAGGCCGAACACCAGCAGCACCTGGTCAACCCGCTCGACGAGCTCCGCAGGCGCCAGGAACGGTGCGATATAGGTGTAGAGGATGTTGTGCCCCAGCACGTAGAGAAAAGTCACCAGCAGCACTGCCTGCACGCCGGGCAAGGCGGCCACGCGCAACAGTGGCGGGCGTTTGCTGGCGGTTTGTCCGGCGAAGTCCGGTACCTGCCAGCGCACCCAGCCGATCAGCAGCAGGGTCAGTCCGGTCATGATCGCGAAGCTCAGGCGCCAGCCGAAACTGTTGCCGAGGAAGGTGCCAAGCGGAATCCCCAGGGACAGCGCCAGCGGTGCGCCGAGCATGGCGATGGCGATCGCCCGGCCTTGCAGGTGGCTGGCTACCATGCGGCTGGCATAACCGGCCAGCAATGCCCATAGCAGCCCGGCGAAGACTCCGGCCAACAGCCGCGCAACCAGCGTCAGCCAGTAATGGCTGGACAGCGCGGTCACGGCATTGACCAGCGCAAAACCGGCGACAGCACTAAGCAGCAGTGGCCGCCGGCGCCAGCCCTGGGTCAGCAGGGTCAGTGGAATGGCGGCGAGCAGCGAACCCAGGGCATAGGCGGTGATCAATTGCCCGACCAGTGCCTGGGTGACGCCAAGGTCGTCGCTCATTTGCGGCAGCAGCCCGGCGGGCAGGGCCTCGGTAAGGATGGTGATGAAGCCTGCCGCGGCCAGGGCCAGCAAGCCGGAAAGCGGCAGGCGATCGGCTTCTGCCGCAGGCGTGGCGCTACAGCTTTGTGTGTTCATGGGAGTCCTTGTCTGTAATGTCCGAAACAGGGCTCCGAGGTTAGAGGGCTGCGTAAGGGAGAAAAACGGGCTAGAGTTCCAAACTTATCGGACGTTGATGTCCGCAATACTGGAGAACCAGACAATGGACAGCCTGGGCAGTATCTCGGTGTTCGTGCAGGTTGCCGACACCCGCAGTTTCACCGAAGCGGGCCGCGTGCTCGGGGTGTCGTCCTCGGCGGTCGGCAAAAGCATCGCTCGTCTTGAGGCGCGCCTCGGCGTGCGGTTGTTTCACCGCAGTACCCGCAGTATCACCCTGACCGCCGAGGGCGCATTGTTCCTGGAACGCAGCCGGCGCATCCTGGCCGAGGCCGAGGCTGCCGAGCAGGAACTGATCGACACCACCCGCGAGCCCCATGGCAAGCTGCGCATCAGCCTGCCGCAGTCGCGTGGCCTGGTGATGCCGGTACTGGTGGATTTCATGCGGCTTTACCCGCAGATCGAGCTGGAAGTCGACATGTCCGATCGCATGGTGGATGTGATCGAGGAGGGTTTCGATGCCGTGGTCCGCACCGGCCAGCCCCAGGACTCGCGGCTGATGTCCCGGCCGTTGGGACATTACCAACTGACACTGGTGGGTGCCCCCGAATATTTTCGCCAGCACGGGCTGCCGCGCGTGCCGGCAGACCTGGCCGGGCATGCCAGCCTGCGGCACAAGTTCTGCGCCACCGGCAAGCTGGAGACCTGGCCCCTGCGCCTGGCGCCAGGGGAGGAGGAGCCGGCCATGAAAACCCTGATGATCTCCTCGCCGATCGAGGTACTCAGCTATGTGGCCCAGCAGGGACTGGGCATCGCCTGCCTGCCGGACTACATGATCCACGAGGCGGTGGCCGAGGGCCGATTGGTGCGCGTACTCGACGATTACCTGGAGCACAGCGGAACTTTCTGGATGCTCTGGCCGTCAAGTCGTCATGCCTCTGCAAAACTGCGGGTATTGATCGATCACCTGAGCGAAGGTCTTTTTCCTGAAAAATCGCTGTCGTAAGGTATTTAAGACACTAAAAGCGCGCGCTCTGGAATGGCGATCTGATGCACAATACGCCCCGGACCGTTTTACTCAGGATTATCAATGTCGACATCATTCCACTTGCGTACCCTGGCAATGGCCGTGGTGCTGGTGGGCGCCGCAGGTTGCTCCTCGCCCAAGACCGCCGTTTATGAACATGAGAACTTCGACGACTCCGGAACCTTCTCGCGCAACTATTCGGTGAACGAGAAGGCTTCCTGCGAGGCGGCCCGCCGTGCCTTGCTCAGCCAGGGTTACATCATCACCAGCACCGATCCCAAGCTGGTCACCGGCAACAAGAGCTTCCAGCAGACTGGCGAGACGCACCTGCAGATCAGCTTCAGCATCGTCTGTGCGGCCGATGGCAGCGGCGGCAGGCGCTCGACAGTGTTCGCCAACGCCCTGCAGGACCGTTATGCGCTGAAGAAGGTCAACAACTCGGCGAGCCTGGGTGTGGGTGTGTTGGGTTCGGTATCGATGCCGATCGGTTCGACGGATGATTCGATGGTCAAGGTGGCGAGCGAGACGGTGTCTTCGGCGACCTTCTATGACCGGTTCTTCAATCTGGTGGAGCTGTTCCTGCCGCCCGAGGTGAAGAAGGAGCAGCACACCGACGACAAGCCCAAGGCTGATCTCGGCGTGCCGGAAAGTGCGGCGACCAAGCCTGAAGCGGCGGCGGAGCCGGCCAAGGCGTCCGAGGCCGCCCATGCGGAGCCTGCCCATGTGGAGCCAAGCCCTGCTGCTCCGGCCTTGACTGCTCCGGCGGTTCCCGAACCGCTCAAGCCGCTGCCGGAAGCTGCACCGGCCACCCCGGCAACGCCTGTCGAGACGGCACCGGCCCAGCCGGCAGCGACCACGCCAGCCGCCGAGCCGGCTCCGGCCACCGCCCCGGCTACCACCGCCCCGGCTACCACCGAACCGGCTACTACGCCGGCCCAGTAAGACCTCGCTTCAGATCGCCGCGGGATCGGGTTTGTCGACCTCGATTCCGTAGCGACTGATAGCCTGCGCCACGTTGCTGCGGGGAACCTGCCCGTCATCGGCCAGGGCCTTGAGCGCGGCCAGCACGATGAAGTGGCGATCCACTTCGAAGAATTGCCGCAGGGCCTCGCGGGTATCCGATTGACCGAAACCATCGGTGCCAAGGGCGACGAAACGCCGGTCAGTGACAAACGGGCGAATCTGGTCGGCGAAGATTTTCATGTAGTCCGTCGCCACCACCAGCGGCCCGCTGTGCTCGCGCAAGCAACTTCCCACGTAGCTGATGCGCGGTTCCTCCTGCGGATGCAGCAGGTTCCAGCGCTCCACTGCATGCCCTTCGCGACGCAGTTCGGTCAGGCTGGTCGCACTCCATACATCGCTGGTCACGCCGAAATCGCTGTGCAACAACTGCGCTGCCGCGAGCACTTCCCGCAGGATCGAACCACAGCCCATCAATTGCACGCGGGCTTGCCCATCGCTCGCTTCGGCACCCTGTTCGAGCAGGTAGAGGCCCTTGAGAATGCCGTCCTCGACACCCTCGGGCATCGCCGGGTGCGGGTAGTTCTCGTTGAGCAGGGTGATGTAGTAGTAGATGTCCTCCTGCTCGACGTACATGCGTCGCATGCCCTCGCGAATGATCACCGCCAGTTCGAAGGCGAAGGTCGGGTCATAGGACACGCAGCAGGGGATGGTCGAGGACAACACGTGGCTGTGGCCGTCATCGTGCTGCAGGCCTTCGCCCATCAGCGTGGTGCGGCCCGAGGTGGCGCCGAGCAGGAAACCCCGCGCGCGGGCATCGCCGGCCGCCCAGGCCAGGTCGCCGACCCGCTGGAAACCGAACATCGAGTAGTAGATGTAGAACGGCACGGTCATCAGCCCGTGATTGCTGTAGGAGGTACTGGCGGCAATCCATGAGGAAATGCCGCCGGACTCGTTGAGGCCCTCCTGGAGAATCTGGCCGTCGCGGCTTTCCTTGTAGTAGCTCAGTTGCCCGGCGTCCTGCGGGGTGTAGAGCTGGCCCACGGCGGAGTGGATGCCGATCTGGCGGAACAGGCTCTCCATGCCGAAGGTGCGCGATTCGTCGGGCACGATCGGCACCACCCGCTTGCCGATGTGCGGGTCCTTGAGCAGCGTGCCGAGGATGCGCACGAAGGCCATGGTGGTGGAAATCGCGCGTTCGCCGGTACCTTTCAACTGCGCGTCGAAGCTTTCCAGTGGCGGGATCTGCAGGCTCTCGCAGGCCGAGTGGCGCGCCGGTACGTGGCCGCCGAGCCGCTGCCGGCGGGCGGCGAAGTAGCGGGCTTCCTCACTGTCGGCTGGCGGCTTGAGGTAGGGAATCTCCTCGGCCAGCTGTTCGTCCGAGACTTCCAGGCCGAAGCGGTCGCGGAAGGCCTTGACCGCATCCAGGTCCATCTTCTTCAACTGGTGGTTGATGTTCTGGCCTTCACCGGCCTCGCCCATGCCGAAACCCTTGACGGTCTTGGCCAGGATCACCGTCGGCTGGCCGCTGTGGCGCATCGCCGTGGCGTAGGCGTTGTAGACCTTGTCCGGGTCGTGCCCGCCACGGGAGAGCTTCCAGATCTCATCGTCCGTCAGATCGGCGACCAGCTCCAGCAGGGCCGGGTACTTGCCGAAGAAGTGCTCGCGGACATAGGCGCCATTCTGCGACTTGTAGTTCTGGTACTCACCGTCAACGCACTCCATCATGCGCTGGCGCAGCAGGCCGCTGCGATCCTTCTCCAGCAATGCATCCCAGCCGCTGCCCCAGATCACCTTGATCACATTCCAGCCGGCGGCGCGGTACAGGCTCTCGAATTCCTGGATCACCTTGGCGTTGCCACGTACCGGGCCGTCCAGGCGTTGCAGGTTGCAGTTGACGACGAAGATCAGGTTGTCGAGTTTTTCCCGCCCGGCCAGCGAGATCGCCGCCAGGGATTCGGGCTGGTCCATCTCGCCGTCGCCGAGGAAGGCCCAGACCTTGCGGCCCTGGTGTGGCTTGAGGTCGCGATATTCCAGGTAGCGCATGAAGCGCGCCTGGTAGGCCGCAGTGATCGGTCCAAGTCCCATGGATACGGTAGGAAACTGCCAGAAGTCCGGCATCAGGCGCGGATGCGGATAACTCGACAGGCCTTCGCCGCCGACTTCGCGGCGGAAGTTGTCGAGCTGCGCTTCGCTGATCCGGCCTTCGAGGTAGGCGCGGCCGTAGATGCCCGGCGAAGAGTGGCCCTGGATGTAGATCATGTCGCCATCGAAGCTGTCGGTGCGGCCACGGAAAAAATGATCGAAGCCGACGTCGTACAGCACCGCCGCGGAGGCGTAGGTGGCGATGTGGCCGCCGACCCCGGAATGCTTGCCGGCGCGCAGCACCATGGCCATCGCGTTCCAGCGGATATAGGCGTTAAGCCGGCGCTCGAGGGCCAGGTTACCCGGGTAGGGCTGCTGCCGCTCGGGGGCGATGGTGTTGACGTAGGGTGTGGTGACCCGGCCGTGGAAGTCGCCATGGCGGGCAACATCGAAATCCAGCAACTGGTCGATCAGGTAGTGCGCGCGGGGGCGACCCTCGCTGGACAGGACGGACTCGATCGATTCGAGCCACTCGCGGGTTTCCTGTGGGTCGTCGTCGAGAATCAGGGCGTTGGATTGGATCATGCCGGGCTCCTGGGGGCTGCCGGTGGGCAGTGTGATGGCGGCGCGCAGGTGACGTCCGGGCCTTGTGGGCGGTGTCGCGCTGCGCTGGAAAGTAATTGCAATTGCAATTACATGTCCGAATCTATCCCGCCATGCGCTACCATTGCAACCTTTCTGATTTCCCCGGATGGTATTCATGGCTTCCAACGAGCCCGATGTATGGTTTCGCTTTGTCAGGGCTCACCGCACGGTCATCCGCGAGATCGAGCGGCGCCTGGCCGAGGCCGGCTTGCCGCCCTATGCCTGGTATGACGCCTTGTGGGGGCTGGAGAGTGGGCCGGACGGCAGCCGGCGAATGCATGAACTGGCGGATGTCATGGCCATCGAGCGCTACAACCTCACGCGGCTGGTCGATCGGTTGGAGAAGGACGGCCTGGTGGTTCGGTCGCGTTCCGAAGGCGATGGGCGCGGAGCCTTGGCGTCCATCACCGAGCAGGGGCGGGTGTTGCGCAAAAGGATGTGGCAGATCTACGAGGAGGCGGTGGCCGAGCTGTTTCTGTCGCAACTCGATGACGGCCAGCGCCAGGGGTTTGCCGAGGCGCTGGAGCGCACCGCCGAGCTGGCGCGTAGTGCCGGCAGTGAGTCGCGCAAGCGCGACAAGGCCTGAGTGATCGCCGCCGGCTCCCACAATATCGAGTACATGGTCGCGACCCTCACTCAAGCCTGTAACGCTCGTGCGCCTGCCTGACGAGCTGTGCCTTGACCTTCTGCTCATCCGCCAGCGCCCCCAGGGCCAGGGCGGTGATCCAGTACCGATCCGGCGCTCCCGGCCCGACCGACCCAGCCCCCAGCCCGACGAACCGCGCGCGGATATGCCCGGCCAACGGGGCGACCACGGTCTGCGGATAACCGGTGACCGCAATCACCGGTGCCGTGCTGTCCCCCAGGCAGGACGCCAAGTGAGCGCGACGCTTGCGGTCACCCGGATGCAGGCGATTCCAGTGCTCTGCACGACTGGCATCGCGAGCCAGGCGGGTGTAGCTGGGACAACTCCAGACCTGTGCCGTCACTCCCCAGTCGTGCTCCAGCAGGCAGGCGGCGGCCATCACCTCCTGAAGGGCGCGACCCGCCCCAAGTAGATGAACCTGCGCAGCCTTTCCTTCTCCCAGTCGATACATGCCGTCGAGGGCATCCCGCGCCTGTTCCGGTGTCGGCGCCGGTCCTTGCTCCTGGTCGTGCAGCGCCAGGTAGTAGAAGCCTGGATTGCTCTCGACATACAACTGCTGCAAGGCCCCCAGGACAATTGTGCGGGCCTCGGCGCCAGAGGCCGGATCGAATGGCTGGCAGCGCGGATTGCCCGCCAGCCATAAGGGCAGCGATGGCTGCGCACCCTTGGGCCAGCGCGAGGGCAGGGTTTCGCTATCGTTGCAGAAGATACCGCGGTGCCGGGTTTCCTCGGCCACTGCACAGAGTCCGGCGGAATGCTCCGCACTGAGCAGGTACAGCAGGGGCTTTTCGACGTCCTGGCCAGAGAAGCGCAGTGACCAGGCGCTGATCCGGGTCGATGGTGTCGCCGTGGGGTGGCGGTGATTGCGGATGACCCAGGCCCGTTGGGATGCACAGGGACCATTCTCCAGGCGATCGGCGATCTCCAGCACGCTGGCCAACGGCGAGCAGCCGGCCTGGGGCGCGCTCTGCAGTGCCTCGATGCAGGCGCGTGCGGTCGCGGTGGAGCGGGGTGTCTCGCTGTTAAATGCGTTCATGTTCAGTGCTGCCTGGAGGAGGGCTTTTTACCCTAAGGCAGCTGCGCATGTAATTGCAAATGCAACCAGATTTGTTGTGAAGAAAAAATGACTGGAAAAAAACCTGACCCATCTGCTAGTTTTTCTACTCAGGAGCACGTCTGGTAATGGAGCGCTTCATTTTTTCTTCACATGGGCAACTTAAGCTGGCCCTGCGGGTCGGTAATACGAGCGCTTATACCTGCGACTACAAGGAGCTTCACAATGGATGACTATCAAGAAGAACTGCTGGAATTCCACGCTTTCGAGATGGACCCGGTCGAACCGGCAGACGACGCTACCGAGCTGTAAACGGTGGCGTTTTTTTTGCTCAGGCGGAATGTCGCTGGCTGCGGCGGAACTCGCCTGGCGTCTGGCCGCTCCAGCGTTTGAAGGCGCGCTGAAAGGCCTCGGCCGAGGCAAAGCCGAGCAGGTAGGCGATTTCGCCAAACGCCAGTTCCGTATCACGAATGTAGGTCATCGCCAGGTCGCGACGGGTGTCGTTGAGAATCGCCCGGAACTGCGTGCCTTCATCGGCCAGCTTGCGCCGCAGGGTCCAGGTCGGCAGCTTCAGGCGTGCCGCCACTTCCTCCAGGTCGGGTTCCCGGCCACCATTGAGCAACGGTCCCAGCAACCGGGTGATGCGTTCACGCAGGCTGCGGGTGCGGGTCAACTGCTCCAGTTCCCTTTCGCAGAGTTGCAGCAGATGCCGCCAGGTGCTCGGGCAGTGCTCCGGGTTGCGCAGGCCGAGGCTGGCCTGGTCCAGGCGTAGCTGGTTGATCTCGGCACCGAAATGCACCGGACTGTCGCCGAGCAGGTGGTAGTCGGCGGCGTATCCAGGCGCGCTGAACTCGATATCGATCTGTTCGGCCCGCAGCGGCTGGCCGGCGACGCTCGACAGCTGTTTCAGCCAGCCGGCGATGATCGAGTCGACCACGAAACGGTTGTAGGCGTTGTACGGGCTGATGGAGTAGAACCGCAGCCAGGCCCCCTCGGCATCTTCATGGAAGCTGGATTGGCCGCGGTAGTTGGAGCCGTAGAGCGGCTCGAAACGGGTCAGGGTGCGCGCGGCTTCGCGGACTGTCGGCGCCTGGGCGGCGGTGATGCCGGCCAGGCCTGCCTGGCTCAGGCGGCTCAGGCGACCCATGTGCAGGCCCAGTGCCGGGTTGCCGGTGAGCTGGATGGCAGCATGGCCCAGGCGCATGTAGCGTGGAATCGACAGGCGTGCGCCGGGCTCGCCCAGGCGAGCCGAGTCCAGGCCGTATTGCTCCAGCAATCCTTGAGGATCGCAGCCCAGTTCACGGACGGCGTCCGCCAGGCTGTGGACAAAGCCCACCGACAGGTCGCCGAGGCGCATGGCGGCCGGTTTCATGGCAACCACAGGTTGATCAGGCGGGCGCCGCGCCCGCCGGCGTCGTCCTGGGTGAAGGTCTGTCCGTTGTAGCTGATGAAACTCTGCCCCGAACTGCGCTGGTCCCAGAGCTGGCCCCGCAGAAACACGCTGATCCCGGCAATGGACTGGCTGGCCGCTGGTCGGCTGATCAGGGTCAGGCGATGCCAGGCCTCGCCTTCGCTGACTTCACCGGGACGCAGGCCGATCTCTGGCGGTGTGACTGCGTTCCGGAAACCGCGCCAGGGCCGGTCCCAGCTGCCCTTGCCGGCGACATTGGCCGGCACCGCGATCAGCTTGACCCCCAGGGCGTCCAGTTGGCTGTAGGCGTTCGGGTACCAGCTGTCGCTGCCGATCAGGATGCCCAGGCGGCCGGCCGGGGTATCGACGACATTCATACCCTGGTCGGAAGCGCCGAGCACGTAGCCGCGCTGGTCGAAGTTCGGGTACAGCTGGCGCTGTGGCTGTCCGAGGGGCAGGCCGTCGGTACCGAAGGTCAGGCTGGCGTTGTACAGCGAGCCGCGACCGAATTTCAGCGTGCCCTGTTCGACGAACGGCGTCGGCAGCAGGATGGTGCCAGCCACCAGCGTTACCCCGAACTCTTTCGCCAGGCCGCCGAACAGTGCCTGGTAATCGCTGGCCATGGCCTTGGCCTTCATGCGCAACCGGGCATCGTCCAGGCGGCTGCGGCCCTTGGCCTTGAACAGGGTGCTGGTGAATTTCAGCGGGTTGCTGACCATCAGCCAGTTCATCGCCTCCTGCTGGTCGAGGGCCTGGAACAGGTCGTCCTTTTCCCCGCCCAGCATCAGCCAGGTACCGACATGTTCGGGCAGTACCACCACGGTCTTGGAGTTCAGCAGGCCCAGGCTGCGGGCCTGTTGCAGGTAGGCCGCGAGCTTGCGGTGCAGGCGCGGCAGGCTCTGGTAGTCGCTGGGGAACAGCTCTGGCTGGATACCCAGCAGGTTGCCATGCTCGCCGGGAACGCCCTGGTTCAGCGCCAGCCGGATCCGCAGGTCGGACAGGTAGTGGCCGCTGCTGCGCTGCTGGGTCCAGATGCCGTAGCTGGTCAGTCCGGCGACCAGGCCAATGAGAAGGATACCGACGAAAAATTTGCGCATGGAGGGTAGAGCTGGCGGCCGTGGGCGGAATTCACCGACTAGGGTAGGGGTGATGATCGTAGTTGCCAAGGGCTGCTGCGCATTTGGATCAATAACTTGTCAGTTTCGATCATTGAGTGGTCATCGAGGGCTCTTCAATATGCCATTCATACACCTGACGGGGGCCGCAGAGCACCCGCATTCCGTGATCTGGCTTGTTTTGGAGAGTTGTGATGACCACCACCTCGTATCCGCATCTGCTGGCCCCGCTCGACCTGGGTTTCACCACGCTGCGCAACCGCACCCTGATGGGCTCCATGCACACTGGCCTTGAGGAAAAGCCCGGCGGTTTCGAGCGCATGGCCGCCTACTTCGCCGAACGTGCCCGTGGCGGGGTCGGCCTGATGGTCACCGGCGGCATCGCGCCGAACGAGGAAGGCGGGGTCTACTCCGGCGCCGCCCGGCTGACCACTCGCGAAGAAGCCGAGCAGCATCGGATTGTCACCCGCGCCGTGCATGAGGCGGGCGGCAAGATCTGCATGCAGATCCTTCACGCCGGACGTTATGCCTACAGTCCGAAGCAGGTGGCTCCGAGCGCAATCCAGGCACCGATCAACCCGTTCAAGCCCAGGGAGCTGGACGAGGCGGGCATCGAGAAGCAGATCGCCGATTTCGTCACCTGCTCGACCCTGGCCCAGTCCGCCGGCTACGACGGCGTCGAGATCATGGGTTCGGAAGGCTACTTCATCAACCAGTTCCTCGCGGCCCACACCAACCACCGGACCGACCGCTGGGGCGGCAGCTACGAGAACCGCATGCGCCTGCCGGTGGAAATCGTCCGGCGCGTGCGTGAAGCGGTCGGCACGGACTTCATCATCATTTTCCGTCTGTCGATGCTCGACCTGGTGGAGGGCGGCAGCACCTGGGAAGAAATCGTGCAACTGGCCAAGGCTATCGAGCAGGCCGGTGCAACCCTCATCAACACCGGCATCGGCTGGCACGAGGCGCGTATCCCGACCATCGCTACCAAGGTGCCACGTGCTGCGTTCACCAAGGTCACCGCCAAGCTGCGTGGCTCGGTGTCGATTCCGCTGATCACCACCAACCGCATCAACACCCCGGAAATCGCCGAGCAGGTGCTGGCCGAAGGCGATGCCGACATGGTGTCGATGGCTCGGCCGTTCCTGGCCGACCCGGATTTCGTCAACAAGGCAGCTGCCGGGCGTGCCGACGAGATCAACACCTGCATCGGTTGCAACCAGGCCTGTCTGGATCACACCTTTGGCGGCAAGCTGACCTCGTGCCTGGTCAACCCGCGTGCCTGTCATGAGACCGAGCTGAATTACCTGCCGGTCCGGCAGATCAAGAAGATCGCCGTGGTCGGCGCCGGTCCTGCGGGGTTGGCGGCGGCGACCGTGGCTGCCGAACGTGGCCACCAGGTGACGCTGTTCGATGCGGCCGCCGAGATCGGCGGCCAGTTCAACGTCGCCAAGCGCGTGCCGGGCAAGGAGGAGTTCTATGAAACCCTGCGCTACTTCAAGCGCAAGCTGCAGACCAGCCATGTCGAAGTGTGCCTCGGTACCCGCGTGGACGTTGCGCAGTTGGTGGCCGGCGGCTTCGACGAAGTCATCCTCGCCACCGGCATCGCGCCACGGCTGCCGGCCATTCCCGGCGTCGACCACCCCAAGGTGCTGGGCTACCTGGACGTACTGCTGGGGCGTAAGCCGGTGGGTAGCCAGGTCGCGGTGATCGGTGCAGGCGGTATCGGCTTCGACGTGTCGGAGTTCCTGGTGCACCAGGGCGTTGCCACCAGCCAGGATCGCCAGGCGTTCTGGCACGAGTGGGGTATCGATACCCGGTTGGAGGCGCGGGGTGGTATCGCCGGAGTCAAGCCCGAGGTCCAGGCGCCGGCGCGCCAGGTTTACCTGCTGCAGCGCAAGGCGTCCAAGGTCGGCGACGGGTTGGGCAAGACCACCGGCTGGATTCACCGTACCGGGTTGAAGAACAAGCGGGTGCAGATGCTCAACAGCGTCGAGTACCTGAAGATCGATGACGAGGGGCTGCATATCCGTATCGGTGAAGGCGAGCCGCAGGTGCTGCCAGTGGACAACGTGGTCATCTGCGCCGGCCAGGACCCGCTGCGCGAACTGCAGGAAGGCCTGGTGGCGGCCGGGCAGAATGTGCACCTGATCGGTGGCGCGGATATCGCGGCCGAACTGGATGCCAAGCGGGCGATCAACCAGGGTTCGCGGCTGGCCGCCGAGCTCTGATCGATCCGGGCTGCCCGGCACTTTGTGGCGAGGGGGCTTGTCGGGGCGCAGCACCGTCCTGCTGGGCTGCACGGCAGCCTCAAAGCCAGAGTTCGCGGGGTATCAGATGCATCGCGGGGCTGGCTTTACGACCGCTTCGCGGCCGAGCGCGGGCAAGCCCGCTCGCCACTGGGTTCCTCGGCGCGGCAGTCGATACTTTTTCAAGGCTGGTAGACTGGCGTCACTTCGCTTCGTGAGCTTCACCCGATGTTGCCACCGCCCGACTGGCGCCCCCACGCGCCGCTTGAACCCCTGCACCTCGACTGGCTCGCCCGAGCCGCTGTCGAGGTGGCAGTCCTTCGCCTGGACCTGATCGACCCGCTGATCAGCGGCAACAAGTGGTTCAAGCTCACCGAGCACATCAGCGCCGCCCGTCAGGCCAATGCCGCAGGGCTGATCAGCCTCGGCGGTGCCCATTCCAATCACCTGCACGCCCTGGCCGCTGCTGGCCGGCGTTTCGGCTTTGCTACCGTCGGCCTGCTGCGCGGGCATCCACTGGAAACCCCGACTGTCCTCGATCTCCAAGCTTTCGGCATGCAGCTTCACTGGCTTGGCTACGAAGGCTATCGCAAGCGCCATGAGCCGGATTTCTGGGCACCCTGGCAAGCCCGTTACCCGCATCTGCATGGAGTGCCCGAGGGCGGTGGCGGGCTGGCGGGGGCGCTCGGCTGCATGGTTCTGCGCGACATGGTCGAGGCGCAACTGCCACGACTCGGCTGGGCGGATTTTCATGGCTGGTGGCTGGCAGCCGGAACCGGCACCACGGCTGCCGGCCTGGTGCTGGCCGAGGCCGGGCGGCGAACGGTGCATGCGGCATTGGCCGTGCCGGACGGCCACGGTGTTGCGCCTTCGATGGCGAGGATTCTCGACGAGGCTGGAATGAAGGACTGTGGCTATGAGCTGATCGACGCATGCCGTGGCGGTTTTGCCAAGGTCGACGCCGATCTGCAGGCGTTCATCGCCCAGGGCGAACAGCAGGCCGGCCTGCCGCTGGAGCCGCTCTACACCGGCAAGGCACTGATGGCGCTGCAGCAGCGGGTCGACGCCGGGAGCTTTGCCCCCGGCACGCGATTGGTGTTCGTCCATACCGGCGGTTTGCAGGGGCGTCGCGGTTTCAGCGGTGAAGCCTCGGCATGATCCGCGCCAGGGTGTTATCACGCACCACGTAGTGGTGATAGAGCCCGGCCAAGGCGTGCAGGCCGATCAACCAGTAGCCGAGGGTGCCGGCCAGTTCGTGCCAGCCCTTGATTTCCTTGGCCAATGGGCGGTTTTCGGCAATCAGCGTCGGCAGGTCGAAGCCGTAGAACATCACCTCGTGGCCCAGGCCACTGACCACCAGCCAGCCCAGCAGCGGGGTGCCGATCATGAACAGGTACAACGCGATGTGCATCAGTTTCGACAGCAGCCTCTGCCAGGTCGGTGGCGTTGGCACGATCCGGGGCGCCACGCCGATGGCCCTGGCCAGCAGGCGCAGCCAGACCAGGGCGAACACGGTCAGGCCGAGCATGTAGTGAAATTCGACGATCAACGCCCGGCCCCCACTGCCCTTGGGAAACTGGCCGCGAAATTCGATGCAGCAGTAGACGATGGCCAGCAGCGCCAGCATCAGCCAGTGCAGGCTGATCGACAGGTTGCTGTAGCGGCTGTCGGTGTTTTTCCAGGGCATGGGTGGATCCTCTCGCATCAGGGCGCAACGCTCCGCTTTTTTGTAACGGAGTCTTTCCTACACTTTAATACGCTTTTGAACCCTTCGCCCGAGGCGAGCGTTGGTGAGGGGGAGGTCGGTATTCTTTCTGCGGACGGCGGGCGCGAGCTGGCTGACCTGGTCAGGCTGAGCCCGGCACATTCGGCCAAAGGTCGGCCACCAGGAACAGCCGCTCGGCTTCCTCCCAGTCGCCTCCATCATTGCGGGTCAGGCGCACCAGCAATTGCGCCGGCGCCATCGGGTCGAGCTGATCCAGCCAATCGTCCAGGCGTTCTTCGGCCCAGGCCTGGTCGTCGGCATAGTGCGCCGGTGCCAGCCAGGCATGGCGCGGTAACGGCTGCCAGCGTCCTGGCGGGCTTTGCACGCGAAAATCCGCCCAATCGCGCTGATGCAGCCAGCGTCCGTGCAGGTGTTGCGGGTGCACGCCCCGTGGCGGGCAGGAACTGCCGGGCCATGGATAAAGCAGGTAACCGCCCAGCCACAGGTGCGCGCTGAACTGCTCGATGCCCAGCGCCGTCAGCGCCTCACGGCTTTCCGGGCGGGCGGAGATCGGCAGTTGATGTTCACTCAGGTGCGCCAGCTTGCGGTCCAGGCGATCATGGCAGCCGGGGCCAAGCCAGTGTTCAGGCTCTTCGCCATGGCCCTGCTGCGGCCCCAGGTAGAGCTTGATCGCCAGTTCCAGGTGGTGCACGCCGTCGCGGTCGCGCAGCAGCAGGTCGAGTTCGCCCAGGGTATGGCCTTCGCGGCGGATCGGCAGGTTGGCGCCGATCAGCTCGATGCCCGGTGCGTGTTGCACGGCGAACTGCCAGAGCCGCTCGTAATACAATCCCAGCCGGCGCGTGGCGGCCTGGGCCAGCCAGTGCTGCAGGGGCGTGTGGTCATGGTCCAGTTGTCGCAACCAGCGTTCCAGCTGGTGCGGGGCCTGCACCCAGTCGCTGCCGGCCAGCGGATGGCGCTGTGGCCAGGGCGTGTCGAGGAGCATCGGCGGCGCCAGGACGACCCAGGCCAGGTCGCGCACTTCGGGGTGGCGCAACTGTCGGGGGAGGTCGAGCAAGCCGGGAAACAGGATCATTCTGCGAGCATAGCCGTTTGCTTCAGGGCTGAAAGGATTTTGTCTGGGACCTTCTTTCGCCCATAATCGTTCTTTTGCCTGCAGCAGAACCTTTCAGGAGCCCCATGGAGCAATTTCGCAATATCGGCATCATTGGCCGCCTGGGCAGTTCGCAGGTGCTGGATACCGTTCGCCGCCTCAAGCGCTTTCTACTCGAACGGCACATGCATGTGATCCTCGAAGACACCATCGCCGAAGTGCTGCCAGGCCATGGCCTGCAGACCTCTTCGCGCAAGATGCTCGGCGAGGTCTGCGACATGGTCATCGTCGTCGGCGGCGATGGCAGCCTGCTGGGCGCTGCCCGCGCATTGGCGCGGCACAACGTGCCGGTGCTGGGGATCAACCGCGGCAACCTGGGCTTTCTCACCGATATCCGTCCGGATGACCTCGAAGTCGAAGTGGCCAAGGTCCTCGACGGCCACTACCTGGTGGAAAACCGCTTCCTGTTGCAAGCCGAGGTGCGCCGCCACGCGGAAGCCATCGGCCAGGGCGACGCGCTCAACGACGTGGTGCTGCACCCCGGCAAGTCGACGCGGATGATCGAGTTCGAGTTGTACATCGACGGCCAGTTTGTCTGCAGCCAGAAGGCCGACGGCCTGATCGTCGCCACGCCCACCGGCTCCACCGCCTACGCGCTGTCGGCCGGCGGCCCGATCATGCATCCCAAGCTCGATGCCATTGTGATCGTGCCGATGTACCCCCATACCTTGTCCAGCCGCCCCATCGTGGTGGATGGCAACAGCGAGTTGAAGATCGTGGTATCCCGGGACATGCAGATCTACCCACAAGTCTCCTGCGACGGCCAGAACCATTTCACCTGCGCGCCAGGCGATACAGTGACCATCAGCAAGAAACCGCAGAAACTGCGACTGATCCACCCGCTGGATCACAACTACTACGAAGTCTGCAGGACCAAACTCGGCTGGGGCAGCCGGTTGGGCGGTGGAGACGACTGATGCTCGATCCCGCGCGTGGCTACGATCTGATCGGTGATGTGCACGGTTGCGCTCATACTCTGGAACATCTGCTGGACATGCTCGGTTATCACAAGCTGGGCGGCGTCTGGCGTCATCCCCGGCGCATGGCCGTGTTCGTCGGCGATATCATCGACCGCGGCCCGCGGATTCGCGAGGCGCTGCATATCGTCCATGATATGGTCGAGGCCGGGCAGGCGCTGTGCATCATGGGCAACCATGAATTCAACGCCCTCGGCTGGACCACCGCGGCACCGCCGGACAGTGGCAAGCAGTTTGTCCGCGAGCACACGCCGCGCCATGCCCGCCTGCTGCACGAGACCCTTAGTCAATTCGAGGGACACCCGGCCGACTGGCATGACTTCCTCGGCTGGTTCTACGAGTTGCCGCTGTTCCTCGATGCCGGGCGTTTCCGCGTGGTCCACGCCTGCTGGGATGCCGGGCTGATCGAGCCGTTGCGGGCGCAGTACCCTCAAGGCCGCATCGATGAACATTTCGTCCAGGCTTCGGCGGTGTCCGGCAGCTTTGCCTGCACCGTGTTCGACCGCCTGCTGCGCGGCACCGACATGCGCCTGCCGGACGGCTTGACCCTGACCGGCGGCGACGGCCTGACCCGGGCGTTCTTTCGCACCAAGTTCTGGGAAGACGATCCGCAGACCTACGGCGATATCGTCTTCCAGCCCGACGCCTTGCCCGAGCAGGTGGCGAGCAAGCCGCTGTCGCCGCGGGAAAAGAATGCCTTGCTGCGCTACGGCCTGGAGGAACCGATGCTGTTCGTCGGTCACTACTGGCGCAGTGGTCGGCCGATGCCGATCCGTCCCAACCTGGCCTGCCTGGACTACAGTGCAGTGCTGTATGGCAAGTTGGCTGCCTATCGCCTGGATGAGGAAACCCAGCTCGATCTGAACAAGTTCGTCTGGGTCGATGTCGAGCGCCCCGAGGTCCTGAAATGAGTGCCACTGCTGTCCTGCGTCTGCCGCTGGCGACCGATCTCAGCGGTTTCGTGCAATTGCTCCAGCGCCTGCAGGTGCCGCACCGGGTCAGCGAGGAGAGCGGCGAGCAGGTGTTGTGGGTTCCGGAATCGGTCAGCGCCGACGTGCTGGCGCTCTACCAGCATTTCCCCGAGGGCGATCCGCATAATCAGTTGCAGGCGCTGCCACCGTCGCCCGCAGCGCCGGCGCCGAGTCGCCCGAGCCTGGCCCAGCAGGTGCGTCACAGCCCGGTCACCGCGCTGGTGTTGCTGCTGACCCTGGTGGTCGGCGCGATCACCTGGCTGGGTGACAGCCTGTCGACGCTGCGCTGGTTCACCTTTCTCGATTTCCGCGTGAGCGGCGAGTACATCCAGTTCACCCCCTTGGCCGACGGCCTGGCGGCGGGGCAGTGGTGGCGGCTGGTGACGCCGATGCTGCTGCACTTCGGCTTCCTGCACATCGCCATGAACAGCATGTGGTACTGGGAATTGGGCAAGCGCATCGAGCTGCGCCAGGGCGGTATCAACCTGTTGGGGCTGACCCTGTTGTTCAGCCTGGTGTCGAACTTCACCCAATATTACGTCAGCGGCCCGACCCTGTTCGGCGGCCTGTCCGGCGTGCTCTACGGCCTGCTCGGGCACTGCTGGATCTACCAGTGGCTGGCCCCCAATCCGGTCTACCGGCTGCCCCGTGGCGTGCTGGCGATGATGCTGGTCTGGTTGCTGGTGTGCCTGTCCGGGCTGATCTCGCTGATCGGTTTCGGCGAAATTGCCAACGGCGCCCACGTCGGTGGGCTGCTCATCGGATGTTTCACCGGCCTGTTGGGCGGGCTGTGGTCCCGGCGTAGACTGGCCGCCTGATTCGAATGTCTTGAAAAAGTCTGGAGACTTTAATGTCCTCTTTCATCGAAATGATTGAAAACATCACCCCCGATATCTACCAGAGCCTGAAACTGGCGGTGGAAATCGGCAAATGGTCCGATGGCCGCAAGCTCACCACCGAGCAGCGCGAGCTGTCGTTGCAGGCAATGATCGCCTGGGAGACCCAGAACCTGCCGGAAGAGCAGCGTACCGGCTACATGGGGCCGCAGGAGTGTGCGTCGAAGTCCGACCCGATCCCGAACATCCTGTTCAAGTCGGATGCCATCCATTGATCGAGCTAGGCCGTGGTGCAGTCAGCAAGATGTCGACGCGTCTGGACGCCTCGACCGTGCAATACACGTTTCGCCTGGGTGACAGCGAGGTGCCGGTCAATCCGTTGATCGGCCAGAAGCTGCGCCTGGAATTTCTCGGTGCCATCCATTGCAGCCATTGCGGGCGCAAGACCAAGACCAGCTTCAGCCAGGGCTACTGCTACCCGTGCATGACCAAGCTGGCGCAGTGCGACACCTGCATCATGAGTCCGGAGCGTTGCCACTACGACGCCGGCACCTGCCGCGAGCCGGGCTGGGGCGAGCAGTTCTGCATGACCGATCATGTGGTTTACCTGGCCAATTCCTCGGGGATCAAGGTCGGCATCACCCGTGCCACCCAGTTGCCGACCCGCTGGCTCGACCAGGGGGCCAGTCAGGCGTTGCCGATCATGCGCGTGGCGACCCGCCAGCAGTCCGGCTTCGTCGAAGACCTGTTCCGTAGCCAGGTTGCCGACAAGACCAACTGGCGCGCCTTGCTCAAGGGTGATGCGCCGGCGGTCGACCTGCGTCAGGTCCGCGACCAGTTGTTCGAGTCCTGCGCCGAGGGCCTGCAGGCCCTGCAGGAGCGTTTCGGCTTGCAGGCGATCCAGCCGGTGACGGACATCGAACCGCTGGAAATCCGTTACCCGATCGAGGCCTATCCGACCAAGATCGTCAGCTTCAACCTGGACAAGAATCCGATTGCCGAAGGCACGCTGATGGGGATCAAGGGCCAATACCTGATCTTCGATACCGGCGTGATCAATATCCGTAAATACACGGCCTACCAGCTCGCCGTGCATCAGTAGAAGGACGCACCCATGCGCACCGAACAGCCGAAGATGATCTATCTGAAGGACTATCAGGCCCCCGAGTACCTGATCGACGAGACGCACCTGACCTTCGAGTTGCTCGAGGACCATACCCTGGTCCATGCGCAACTGCTGATGCGCCGCAACCCGGCACGCGGTGCCGGCCTGCCGCCACTGGTGCTCGATGGCCAGTTGCTCGAACTGTTGTCGGTCAGCCTGGATGATCGCGAGCTGGGCGCCGCCGACTATCAGTTGGACGAGAGCCACCTGACCTTGCACCCGGCGATTGAGCGTTTCACCGTCGACACCAGCGTGAAGATCCATCCGGAGAGCAACACCGCACTGGAAGGACTGTACAAGTCCAGCGGCATGTTCTGCACCCAGTGCGAGGCCGAGGGCTTCCGCAAGATCACCTACTACCTCGACCGCCCGGACGTGATGAGCACCTTCACCACGACGATCATTGCCGAGCAGCACCAGTACCCGGTGCTGCTTTCCAACGGTAACCCGATCGGCAGCGGCCCTCAGGAAGACGGGCGGCACTGGGCGACCTGGGAAGACCCGTTCATGAAGCCGGCCTACCTGTTCGCGTTGGTGGCCGGTGACCTGTGGTGCGTCGAGGACAGCTTCACCACCATGACCGGGCGTGACGTGGCGCTGCGCATCTATGTCGAGCCGGAAAACATCGACAAATGCCAACACGCGATGAACAGCCTGAAGAAGTCCATGCGCTGGGACGAGGAAGTCTATGGCCGCGAGTACGACCTGGATATCTTCATGATCGTCGCGGTCAACGACTTCAACATGGGCGCCATGGAGAACAAGGGCCTCAACATCTTCAACTCCAGCGCCGTGCTGGCCCGCGCCGAAACCGCCACCGACGCCGCGCACCAGCGGGTCGAGGCGATCGTCGCCCACGAATACTTCCACAACTGGTCGGGCAACCGCGTGACCTGCCGCGACTGGTTCCAGCTGTCGCTCAAGGAAGGCTTCACGGTGTTCCGCGACGCCGGCTTTTCCTCGGACATGAACTCGCGCACGGTCAAGCGTATCCAGGACGTCGCCTACCTGCGTACCCACCAGTTCGCCGAAGATGCCGGCCCCATGGCCCACGCGGTACGGCCGGACAGTTTCATCGAGATCTCCAACTTCTACACCCTGACCGTCTACGAGAAAGGTTCGGAAGTGGTGGGCATGATCCACACCCTGCTCGGTGCCGAAGGCTTTCGCAAGGGCAGCGACCTGTACTTCGAGCGCCACGACGGTCAGGCGGTGACCTGCGATGACTTCGTCAAGGCCATGGAAGACGCCAACGGCGTCGACCTGACCCAGTTCAAACGCTGGTACAGCCAGGCTGGCACGCCACGCCTGGCGGTCAGCGAGAGCTATGACGAGAAGGTGCAGAGCTACAGCCTGACCTTCCGCCAGAGCTGCCCGCAGACCCCGGACAAGCAGGAAAAACTGCCGTTCGTGATTCCTGTGGAACTGGGCCTGCTGGATGCCCAGGGCGGCGAAATCGCCCTGCAACTGGCCGGCGAGGCGGCACCGGGTGCCAGCAGCCGTGTGCTGTCGGTAAGCGAAGCCGAGCAGACCTTCACCTTCGTCGGCATCGCGGCCAAACCGTTGCCGTCGCTGCTGCGCGGCTTCTCGGCGCCGGTCAAGCTGAGCTTCCCCTACGATCGCGACCAGTTGATGTTCCTGATGCAGCATGACAGCGATGGTTTCAATCGCTGGGATGCCGGCCAGCAACTGTCGGTGCAGGTGCTGCAGGAACTGATCGAGCAGCACCACAAGGGTGACGAGCTGCAGCTCGACCAGCGCCTGGTCTTGGCTTTGCGCAGTGTGCTGGCCAACGAGCAGTTGGACCAGGCGATGGTCGCCGAAATGCTGTCGTTGCCGAGCGAGGCGTATCTCACCGAGATCAGCGAGGTGGCGAACGTCGACTCGATTCACGCTGCCCGTGAATTCGCCCGCCAGCAACTGGCCGAGCAACTGTTCGATGGCCTGTGGCAGCGTTACCAGGCTAATCGCGAAGTGTCGAAGAACACGGCCTACATTGCCGAAAACGAGCATTTCGCCCGTCGTGCGCTGCAGAACATCGCGCTGTCCTACCTGATGCTCAGTGGCAAGCCACAGGTGCTGGCTGCAACCCTGGAGCAGTTCGACGCGGCCGACAACATGACCGAGCGCCTGACCGCCCTGGCGGTGCTGGTGAACTCGCCGTTCGAAGCGGAAAGGGCCAAGGCCCTGGCGGCTTTCGCCGAGCACTTCAAGGACAATCCGCTGGTCATGGACCAATGGTTCAGCGTCCAGGCTGGCAGCACCCTGCCGGGTGGCCTGGAGCGGGTCAAGGCGCTGATGGAGCATCCGGCTTTCACCCTGCGCAACCCGAACAAAGTGCGCGCGCTGATCGGTGCCTTCGCTGGGCAAAACCTGGTCAACTTCCATGCGGCAGACGGTTCCGGCTACCGCTTCCTGGCGGACATCGTGATCCAGCTCAACGCGTTGAACCCGCAGATCGCCTCGCGGCAGTTGGCACCGCTGACCCGCTGGCGCAAGTACGACAAGGCCCGCCAGGCACTGATGAAGGCCGAACTGGAGCGCATCCGTGCTTCGGGTGAGCTGTCGGCGGATGTCTTCGAGGTAGTCAGCAAGAGCCTGGCCTGACTGTGATCTGTTAGCGCAGAGGCACCTCAGGTGCCTTTGAACGGACCTTGAGCGGGTCGGAAGTGGGTTGTGAGGTCACCTTGTGGCGAGCGGGCTTGCCCGCGCTGGAGCGCAAGGCGCTCCCAGATCCGGCCACTGCGGTGTATCAGGTGCACCGGGTTGTTTCAGGTTTTGCGGCTGCTGTGCAGCCGAGCGCAGGCAAGCCTGCTCGCCACAATGCAATGCGCCACGAACAGCGCACCTCAAGCAGTACTTCTGTGCATCGACAATCAAACCCTATAAAGGCCACATTCGTGGCCTTTATTCATCATCCCCCCTGATGCCCCGATATTCATGTCCTGTGCGAAAGCTCCGGGTTAACAAAAGATAACGTGGTGTCGATTGTCAGACGATTCCAAAGCCCGATAGGATAGGTCCAGCTGTGGAAGGGGCTCTAGATTGCTGGTTTCAGACGACCTGCAACGATGAAAACGCCCTCGAAGGCGCCCTGAAAGGTTGGCTGACCTAACAATAATAATGGGGGAAAGGTCTATGAATGAGCCTGTGAAGGGTACGGGTTCCCGCCGTCCGCCGACCTGGCGGCACGCGGTATTGCTGACCTCGATGCTCTCTCTGTCCGGGCTGGCGCTGATGACCGGGCCGGCATTCGCCGCCGAGGCGGGTGCTGCCGAAAACGTCTATTCCATCGAATCATCCAAGGCCGCCAAGGGCCTGCTGCTCGACGTGGTCCATGCCGGTGCCCGCCTGGTTGCCGTCGGCGATCGCGGGCATATTCTGTTTTCCGATGATCAGGGCAAGACCTGGACCCAGGCCCGCGTACCGACCCGGCAACTGCTCACGGCGGTCTATTTCGTCGATGACAAGCACGGCTGGGCCGTTGGCCACGATGCGCAGATCCTCGCCAGCAGCGATGGTGGCGCCACCTGGACCAAGCAGTTCGAAGACCTCAAGCGCGAAGCACCGCTGCTGGATGTCTGGTTCAAGGACGCCAGTACCGGCTTCGCCGTCGGTGCCTATGGCGCCTTGCTCGAAACCACCGACGGCGGCCAGCACTGGGAAGATGCCAGCGACCGCCTCGACAACGAAGACCAGTACCACCTCAACGCCATTGCCGCGGTCAAGGATTCCGGACTGTTCGTCGTCGGCGAGCAGGGCAGCATGTTCCGTTCGGCCGACTGGGGACAGACTTGGGAACGCCTCGACGGCCCCTACCAGGGCTCGCTGTTCGGCGTGATCGGTACCGCCGAGCCGGCAACCCTGCTGGCCTACGGCCTGCGCGGCAACCTTTATCGTTCCAGTGATTTCGGCTCCAGCTGGGAGCCGGTCGAACTCAAGGCCGCCCGCGGTGCGCTGGAGTTCGGCCTGTCCGGCGGCGCGCTGCTGGCCGACGGCTCGCTGGTGATCGTCGGCAACGGTGGCAGCGTGATCCGCAGCAGCGATGACGGCGTGACATTCAGCGTCTTCAATCGTCCCGACCGCATTTCCTTATCGGCGGTTACCACGGCCGGCAACGGCAACCTGATCCTGGTTGGCCAGGGCGGCGCCCACGTCACCTCGGCGACCGGCAGCGAACAGGGCAAATAATAAGAAGGCGGGGAGTTGCACATGAGCAGTCATCATCAGGACAAGGCGACGTTTCTCGAACGCCTGATTTTCAACAACCGCCCGGCAGTGATCGTGATCTGCCTGCTGGTCAGTATCTTCCTGTTCTGGCAGGCGACGCTGATCCGTCCTTCCACCAGCTTCGAGAAAATGATCCCGCTCAAGCATCCGTTCATTGAAAAGATGATGGAGCACCGCAACGACCTGGCCAACCTCGGCAACACCGTGCGGGTTTCGGTGGAGGCCAGGGAGGGCGATATCTTCACCAAGGAGTACATGGACACCCTGCGCCAGATCAACGACGAGGTGTTCTACATTCCCGGTGTCGATCGCTCCGGCCTGAAGTCGCTGTGGAGCCCGAGCGTGCGCTGGACCGAAGTGACGGAGGAGGGCTTCGCCGGCGGCGAGGTGATCCCGCAGAGCTACAACGGCTCGGCCGACAGCCTCGACCAGTTGCGCAACAACGTGCTCAAGTCCGGCCAGGTCGGGCGGCTGGTGGCCAACGACTTCAAGTCGAGCATCGTCGATATCCCGCTGCTGGAGTCCTATCCGGACCCGCAGGACCAGGGCAAGCTGCTCAAGCTCGATTACCAGAAGTTCTCCCATCAGCTCGAGGAGAAGATCCGCGACAAGTTCGAAGCGCAGAACCCCAATGTGAAGGTGCATATCGTCGGTTTCGCCAAGAAGGTCGGTGACCTGATCGATGGCCTGATCATGGTGGTGCTGTTCTTCGGCGTGGCGTTCGTCATCACCCTGGTGCTGCTGTACTGGTTCACCTGGTGTATCCGCAGCACCATCGCCGTGCTGATCACCACCCTGGTGGCGGTGGTCTGGCAACTCGGCCTGATGCACGCGGCCGGCTTCGGGCTGGACCCGTATTCGATGCTGGTGCCGTTCCTGATCTTCGCCATCGGCATTTCCCACGGCGTGCAGAAAATCAATGGCATCGCCTTGCAGTCCAGCGAGGCCGACAACGCCCTGACCGCAGCCCGGCGGACTTTCCGTCAGTTGTTCCTGCCGGGGATGATCGCGATCCTGGCGGATGCCGTGGGTTTCATCACCCTGCTGATCATCGACATCGGCGTGATCCGCGAACTGGCGATCGGTGCCTCGATCGGCGTGGCGGTGATCGTCTTCACCAACCTGATCCTGTTGCCGGTGGCGATTTCCTATGTCGGCATCAGCCAGAAGGCCGTCGAGCGCAGCAAGAAGGACGCGACCCGCGAACACCCGTTCTGGCGCCTGCTGTCGAACTTCGCCAGTCCCAAGGTCGCGCCAGTGTCGATCATCCTGGCCTTGCTGGCCTTCGGCAGCGGCCTCTGGTACAGCCAGAACCTGAAGATCGGCGACCTCGACCAGGGCGCGCCGGAACTGCGTCCCGATTCGCGCTACAACAAGGACAACAGTTTCATCATCAACAACTACTCCACCAGTTCCGACGTGCTGGTGGTGATGGTCAAGACCGCTTCCGAGGGCTGCTCGCGCTACGCGGCGATGGCGCCGATCGACGAGTTGATGTGGAAGATGCAGAACACCGAGGGCGTGCAGTCGGCGATTTCCCTGGTGACCGTGTCCAAGCAGATGATCAAGGGCATGAACGAGGGCAACCTGAAATGGGAAACCCTGTCGCGCAACCCGGATGTGCTGAACAACTCGATCTCCCGCGCCGACGGCTTGTACAACGCCGACTGCTCGCTGGCGCCGGTGCTGGTGTTCCTCAACGATCACAAGGCCGCCACACTGGACCGGGCGGTGCACGCGGTGCAGGACTTTGCCAGGGAGAACAACAAGGACGGCCTGGAATTCATCCTGGCGGCCGGTAACGCCGGGATCGAGGCCGCCACCAACGAAGTGATCAAGCAGGCCGAGCTGACCATCCTGATCCTGGTGTACATCTGCGTCGCGGCCATGTGCATGATCACCTTCCGTTCCTGGGCGGCGACCCTGTGCATAGTCCTGCCGCTGGTGCTGACCTCGGTACTGGGCAACGCGCTGATGGCCTTCATGGGGATTGGCGTGAAGGTCGCGACCCTGCCGGTGGTGGCGCTCGGCGTGGGGATTGGCGTGGACTACGGGATCTACATCTACAGCCGCCTGGAGAGTTTCCTGCGTGCCGGCTTGTCGTTGCAGGAGGCCTACTACCAGACCCTGCGTTCCACCGGCAAGGCGGTGCTGTTCACCGGCCTTTGCCTGGCGATCGGCGTCTGCACCTGGATCTTCTCGGCGATCAAGTTCCAGGCCGACATGGGCCTGATGCTGACCTTCATGCTCCTGTGGAACATGTTCGGTGCCCTGTGGCTGCTGCCGGCGCTGGCGCGGTTCCTGATCAAGCCGGAGAAACTGGCGGGCAAGGTGGGCGGTTCGCTGCTGGCCCACTGAGGACAGGACGGCGGGCAATGTGGCGAGCGGGCATGCCAGCGCTCGACTGCGCAGCGGTCGTAAAGCAGGCGGCCGGGTTTTATCTGGAAAACCACGGTTGCAGGTTTTGGGGCCGCACTGCAGCCCAGCGCGGGCAAGCCCGCTCGCCACATCGGTTTCCGAGCCCCTGGAACCTTTATGCCGCAATATCGCCTATCATTGCCCCTTTCCCGAAAAATGATAGAAAACACCATGACCGACACCTTGCTCACTGCCCTTGAAGCCTGCGACATGCTGGAAATCGACGGCCTGCACGCCTTCGATTTCACCCTCGACGACGCCGGCCTGCTGATCGAGTGCATGGACGGCCGTGCCGCCAAGCGCTGGACCTTCAGCCAGGCGCAGTTGCAGGCTGCCGCCTTCGACGAGGCTCTGCAGAGCTGGGTGCTGGCCGGCGACTCCGGTGAGCATCGCCTGGTCTGCCTGAGTGCGTTCAGCGCCAAGGAAGAAGAGGAGGACGAACAAGATGATGCGTAAATTCTGGCCCCTGCTGATGGCTGGCAGCATCGGTTCGATGCCGGTCCTGGCGGCATCGGCCGACACCGTCGATTTGCTGGTCGGCTCCTACACGGCCGGCAAGAGCGAAGGTATCTACCGCCTGCAGTTCGACAGCCGCACCGGCAAACTCGACCCCAAGCCGTTGCAGGTGATCAAGACGGCCAACCCGTCCTGGCTGACCCTGTCCGCCGATCAGCGCCGGCTGTACGCGGTCAATGAAAACGGTCCGGGCCAGAAGGACCCGGTCGGGCGGGTCAGCAGCTTTGCGATCGACCCGAAAAGCCGCCAGCTCAAGCCGATCAGTCAGGTGCAGAGCCTGGGCAGCGAGCCGACTCATTCGAGCCTGAGCGGCGACCAGCGCTACCTGTTCGTCGCCAACTACTCGGTACTGGAAGATCCGGGCGGCAGCCTGGCCGTGCTGCCGGTGGATGCCAAGGGCAAACTGTCGCCGCCGGTGCAGCTGAGCAGCCACCCGGCCAGCCTGGTCAACCTGGAGCGGCAGGCTTCGGCTCACGTGCATTCGGTGGTGTCGTCGCCGGACGGTCGTTTCGTCTTCGCCAACGACCTGGGTGCGGACAGGATCTTCGTCTACAAGTACGACCCCAAGGCCAATCCGGAAATGCCGTTGACCCCGGCCAACCCGGCCTACGTCCAGTTGCCGCCGGGTAGCGGTCCGCGCCACCTGCTGTTCAGCGCCGATGGCAGGCACGCCTGGCTGACCAGCGAGATGAGTGCGCAGGTCACCGTGTTCGACTATCAGGATGGCAAGCTCACCCAGAAGCAGCGGGTGGAACTGGCCGACCAGCAGCCGCTGGCGGACAAGGCCGCCGCTGCGTTGCACGCCTCGAAGGACGGCAAGTTCCTCTATGTCAGCAACCGCGGAACGGCCAACCAGTTGCTGGTTTTCGCCATCGACCCGGTCAGTGGCGAGTTGAAGGAAGTGCAGCGTCGGTCGGTCGAGGGTGACCATCCGCGTGAGTTCGCCCTCGATCCGAGTGGCAGGTTCCTGCTGGTGGCCAACCAGAAGAGCAACCAGATCGTGGTGATCGAGCGTGATGTCGACAGCGGCCTGCTGGGTAAAACCGTGCAGACTGTGCCGTTCGATGCGCCCAGCTATCTCGGTTTCCTGGCGGGACAATAGACCGCAGGCCGCGGCTTGCAAGGGGCTTGCGCTTCTATTAATCACGCTGATATCCGCTACTGCTGTAATGAATTTCAACCCGGACACTCCTCGGATGTACTTTGGACTCACGGCCTGAAAGGGCAAGCAAGCCAACTGACATTCGAGGATTTTCGACATGAACTTCAATCTCTTCTCCATCATCGCCGCTTCCGCCATCTCTGCCAGCGTTGCCCTGCCAGCCAGTGCCAGCGTCGACGTCAGCGAGAAAAAATCCCACACCCAGAGCTACACCCCCAAGTACCTGCAACAGAGCGCCAACTTCTACGCCGCCCTGGATCACAAGGCTCAACACTGAGCGCTGAACCACCCCGCAACGCCGGAGCGAATGCACTCATTCGGCAGCAGGCCCACCAGCCGACTGCCATGAGAGTGAATTCGCCCCGGCGTTGTCATTTCTGCAGTGTTGTTTAAACAGACAATAAGATTCATATAAGTCGCTGTTAAAATTGACGCTGACTTATTGACTCTTCTAAGATTAATATTACTGATGGCGACTATTTAAATAGTTGCCTACTTGATTAAGCGGTTATGATGGATCCTATAGGCATGACATTCGCCTGTGGAGAAAAAACACCATGGCCAGCAACCTTCTGACTTCTGCCCGACACGGCGCCTACCTGGCTATCGGCCTGTATGTGGTGCTGGTGCTTGTCGTCAGTCTGTCGACCCTGCTGCACGGCTCGGACGACGCGGCTATCCAGTTGGCGACGCCGACCATCCCGCTCGAACACAAGACCCAGTCCGCCGGTGTGCTCGTGCACAACGCCGATACCGGGGCCTGATCAGCCGCCATCGATAGCGGCCCAGGCCGGCTTGCTCATCACTGCGCTGAACAGTTCTGAAGCCAGGAATCGTTCCAGCCACTCTTGCAGGCGCCGATAGGGCGTTTGCGCGAACCAGTCCCGGTCGACATGGGCGAGCTGCCGAATGAACGGCGCCAGGGCCATGTCGGCCAGGCTGCGATGCTCGGCCAGCAACCAGTCGCGTTGTTGCAGCAAGCCTTCCAGTTTCTGCAGGAATGGCTCGGCCTCGGCCCGGTAATGCTCCATGGAAAACTCCGGATAGCGCACCGCGTACTTGTAGCGGTCGAGCCGCAACTTGAAATCGCCGTCGTTCTCCTCGATCAGCGCGGCGGCGGCCTGGGCGGCCAGCGGGTCGCCCTTGAGCAGCCAATCCTCGGGATCATGCCGGGCCAGGGCCCAGTGCATGATCTCCAGGCTCTGCTCGATCACCTGCCCATCGCCACAGGCAAGTACCGGCACCGTGCCCTTGCTCGACAGCGCGAGCATCGCCGCCGGCTTGGCCTTGAGGCTGACCTCCTCGATATGCACCGCCACGCCCGAGTAACGCAGGGCCAGGCGCGCACGCATGGCGTAGGGGCAGCGGCGGAAGGAGTAGAGCAGCGCCGCGGTCATTTCACCTCCAGGGTGCTCAGGCCGTTGCCCTGGCGCTGTACCTGGATCTGCACCGGGATGCGCTCGTGCATTTCCTGCACGTGGGAAATCACCGCGACCTTGCGCCCCTGGGCCTGCAGACCGTCGAGGGCGTCCATCGCCAGTTGCAGGGATTGCGGGTCGAGACTGCCGAAACCTTCGTCGATGAACAGCGACTCGATCTTCAATGTACTTGAGGCCATCGAGGCCAGCCCGAGGGCCAGGGCCAGCGAGACGAGGAAGGTCTCGCCGCCGGACAGCGAATGCACCGAGCGCAGTTCATCGCCCATCTCGATGTCCATCACCAACAGGCCGAGCATGCTGCCGCCACGCTTGAGGCGATAGCGCCGTACCAGTTGCCGCAGCTGGGCGTTGGCGTGATGCACCAGCAGGTCGAGGTTGTAGGCCTGGGCCAGCTTGCGGAAGCGATCGCCGGTGGCCGAGCCGATCAGCGCATCCAGGCGGGCCCAGCGCTGGTACTCGGCATAGGCTTCGGCAATTCGCTGGGCCAGTGCCTGGTTGGCGTTTTGCCGGCGCTGGTCGTCGGCCTGCTCGGCCCGCAGTTCGGCGCATTGCTGTTCGCTGGCAGTGAATTGCTGCTGGAGTTCGGCCAACGCACTGGCCAACTGCTCGGCGTCGAGGTTGCCGTTGTGCTGGGCCTGGTGCGCCTGCAGGCGCTGTTCGCGCTCCTGCAGCAGAACCTGGGCCTGCTCAATGGCCTTTTCATTTTGTTGCAGGCGTTGGCGCAGCTCGCCGACCTGCTGCTCGTCCAGTTCGAGCAAGGCTTGCAGGCCGCTGTCGTCCAGTTCCGGATGGCTGGCGCGCCACTCGGCGATCTTGCCGGCCAGTGCGCTGGCTTCCTGTTCCAGGGACTGCTGGCGTTCCTGCTGGGCCTTGAGTTCGGTGGCAACCTGTACCTGTTGCGTGCGGGTTTCCTGCAACGCCTGGACTGTGCCGCTTTCGGCCAGGCGCGCCTGTTCCACGGCCTGTTCGAGTTGCTGTTGCCAGTGTTCGGCGCTGTCGTGCGCACCGAGCAGCTGGCCCAGTTGCTGTTGGCTGGCCTGTTGCTGCCCGGACAGTGTCTCGAACTGTTGCTGGGCAGCTTGCAATTGCTGTTCGCGGCCTTGCTGGCGTTCCAGCTCCCTCTCCAGGGATTGCTGGCGTTGTTGCTGTTCGGCGAGTTCATCACGCTGCTGTTCGAGCTGCTCTAGGCGCTCGGCGATCTGCCGGTCCAGTTGCAGGAATGTCGCCGCCGGTTCCTGGCGCAGGGCTTCCAGGGTCGGCGCCGGCAGCAGCGTGGCGAAGGCAGCCAGTTCGTCGTCCAGGCGCTGGCGATCACTGGTCAGTTCGCGCTGCTGGTGATCCAGCTGTTGGGCGGCCTGTTGATGCGCGGTTTCGGCCTGGCGCAGTTGCTGGGTGAGGCGCGCAGCATCCTGTTGCAGGGTGAGCAGGGCACCCTGGCGCTGCTCGTCGCGCGTCAGGTTCTGGCTCAACTGGCTGGTTTGCCGCTCCAGCCAGGCGTCGCGTTGTCCAGCGTCCTGATCCAGCAACTGGGTGGCCAGCGGATGGGCTTCCAGGCTTGGTGTCAAGGTCTGTTGCTGGATCGCCAGTTGTTCCTGCTGCGTCAACAGCTCTTTCTGCTGGGCGATCACTCCACCGACTTCGGTGCGCAGCTCGGTGAGCCTTTCCTTCAGCCGATCGACTGCTGCCTGGGCATTGGTCTGCTCGCTTTCATCGTGGCGGCCGAGACTCTGCAGCAGCGCCTCGGGCTGGTGATAGGGATGTTCGTGGCTGCCGCAGACAGGGCAGGGCTGGTCGTCCTGCAACTGTGCGCGCAGTTCCTCGACGCTGGCACTGCGGGCCAGGCGCTGGCGCTCGAGCAGTTCGCGGGTGACGTTGAAGGTTTGCTCGGCGACCGCCAGTTCGGCCTTGGCCTTGACCCCGTCCTGGGTCAGGCGCTCGCGCTCCTGCTGGGCGCTGGCCAGGCGTTGCTGCAGGTCGGCGGCGCGTTTGTCCAGGTCCTTCTGGCTGGACCAGAGTCGGGTCAGGTCCTCGACGGATCGCAGTTGCTTGCGGTTGTCCTGCAGCAGGCTGCCGAGGATGCCGATCTGCTCGGCCACCGCGTCCGGTTCGGCGGCGGCCTCCTGATAGAGCATTTCCAGTTGCTGCTTCTGCTCGGCCAGGGTTTGCGCGGTGTCACTGGCCGTGCGCTCGAGGCCGGCCAGTTCGGCCTGGCCCTGGTTGAGCCGGTTGCCGATCAGCATCAGTTGCTGCAGGCGGTCGCGGTAGGCATTCCAGGCGTCGCTCAGGGACGTGAGGTCGGTGCTCTGTTGCAGTTGCGTGGCGATCTTTTGCAGGCGCTCGGCGACCTGTTGTTGCCGCTCCTGTAGTGTCTGGATCGTGTGCAGGCCCTGGTCGCGGGCCTGCTGCGCGCTCTCTTGCGCCTGGGCAGCCTGTGCGGCGTCCTTGGCCAGGCGGGCGAGGCCGCTTTGCTCTTCGAAGGCCTGGCGCAGCAGCGGCGCACCGCTGGCCTGCTGTTGCTGGGCGACGTTCAGCGCTGTCTGGGCGTCGCCCAGGCCCTTTTCCAGTTGTGCCAGGCGTTCGCTCAACTCGTCGTGTTGCTGGCGCTGGCGGCCGATCTGCTCGGCCAGGGGCGCCAGTTGTCCGTCGACATCAAGCTTGCGGGCGAATTGATGCCGTTGCGGGGCCAACTGTTCCAGCCGGATGAGCTTCAGGCGCTCTTCGGCCATTGCCTGCCCTTGCTGCTGGACGCTCTCCAGTTGTTCGGCACCGGCCTGGCGGGCGTCCTGCAACTGCTGCAACTCCTTGAGCCAGCTGTGCTGCTGTTCGAGCTGACGCAGTTGGGCCTTGTGCAGTTCGAGCTGTTGCTGCGCGCTGCTGAAGCGCTCGTCGAGTTCGGCTCGGGCCTCAGGGCTCATCGGGGTGACGCCGACCGCCTGGTCCTGCAGCAGCTTGTGGGCTTCGCGGGCTTCCTTGGCCTTGTCGAAGGCACGGCGGCCGAGGCGGGTGTACAGCGCGGTATCGGTGAGCTTTTCCAGCAGTTCGCTGCGCTCGTTGTCGTCGGCCTTGAGGAACGCGCTGAACTCACTCTGGGCCAGCAACACGGCGCGGGTGAACTGCTCGAAGTTCAGCCCCAGGCAGGCTTCCAGCTGGGTCTTGTACTCGCCTTTCTGGCTGGCCAGCAACTGGTCGCTGTCGAGGTCGCGCAGGCTCTGGCGGCTGGCCTGCAGCTTGCCGTTGGCCTTGTCCCGGGCGCGGTTGGCTTCCCAGCGGGCGCGGTAGCGCCGGCCGTTGATACCGACGAAGTCGACTTCGGCGAAGCCGGCGCCGGTGCCGCGCCGGAGCAGGGTACGCGGGTCGCCGGTGCCGATTTCACCATCGGCATCCGGCACCTTGGCGTCGCGCGCGGCGTTGTTCAGTCGTGGCACGGCGCCGAACAGCGCCAGGCAGAGGGCGTCGAGCAGGGTGCTCTTGCCGGCGCCGGTCGGCCCGGTGATGGCGAACAGGCCGGTGCTGGCCAGTGGCTCGGCGGTGAAATCCAGTTCGAACGGTCCGGCCAGGGAGGCGAGGTTCTTCAGGCGAATGGCAAGGATCTTCATGGCTGCTCATCCTCCAGTTGGACTTCCTGCAACAGCAGGGCGAAGTCGGCGAGGGTCTGAGAGTCCACTTCGTTGCCGTAGTTGTCCTGCCAGGCACGGCTGAACAGGTCCTGGGGACTGAGCTGGTCAAGGTCGACCAGGCGTGCGCCATCCTCTTCATCTTGTGAGCCACTGCCGGCGTATTCGGCGGCAATGCGCACCAGGCGCACGGCCTTGCCTTGCAGGGCCGTCTCCACCTGCTGGCGCAGGTCCGGCTGCGGTTCGTCGAGGCGCACCCGGACTTCCAGCCAGGGCTGGCGTTGCAGGTCGGCGAGCAGGTCGACATCGGGCAGCTCGGCGAGCTTTTCCAGAATGTCGTCAAAAGGTAGCGGACCCAGGCGTTGCAGATCGACGGCACGCGGGATCAGGCGCGGTTCGACGCTGACCAGGGTTTCGCCGTCGAGGACGATATCGAGGATCTGGTGCTTGTAGCCGATCTCCGAGAACGACAGCGGGATCGGCGAGCCGCTGTAGCGGATGCGCTCCTCGCCGTTGACCTTTTGCGGCTTGTGCAGGTGGCCGAGGGCGACATAGCTGACGCTGGCATCGAACAGGCTGGCGGGCAGGGCTTCGGCGCTGCCGATGATCAGGCTGCGCTCGGAGTCCTCCGACACCGAGCCGCCGGCCATGTGCGCATGGCTGATGGCGACCAGTGCCTGGCCGGGCTGGCGTTTGGCGTTGGCGGCCTCGATCAGCCAGCGGTGGACCTGGCCGATACCGCGCAGGTAGTCGTCGCCCAGCAGCGTGCCGGTGACTTCGGCCGGGCGCAGGAACGGCAGGGCCAGGCACCAGCCGGCGATTTCGCCGGTGGCATCGGGCAGCGGGATCAGCAGGCGATCGCTGTCGAGCTGGCCGTCATCGAGCCAGAGTACCCGGCCCAGGGCGTGGGTACGCAGGCGGCGCATCAGCGGTGCCGGCAGCTCGATTCGCGAACCGGAGTCATGGTTGCCGGCGATCATCACGATGGTCAGTTGCGGCCGCTGTTCGTGGGCGCTGACGATGAAGTCGTAGAGACGCTCCTGGGCTTTGACCGGCGGATTGACGGTATCGAAGATATCGCCGGCGATCAGCAGCACATCCGGTTGCTGGCTGGCCAGTTGGGCCAGCAGCCAGGTCAGGAAGCAGGCGTGTTCGAAATCCCGCTCCTGGCCATGAAGATTCTGGCCCAGGTGCCAGTCGGAGGTATGAAACAGGCGCAAGACAAACTCCGCGAAGACGGTGGCGACCGCTCAAGACAAGATGGCGGTGCGAAAGACCGACAAGTCTACTGGTAAATCCGCGGGGAGTGGCGATTGACTCCGCCGCCTGTAGGAGCCGGGCTTGCCCGCGAAGGGGTCCTCAAGACCGCCAAAAGCTTCGCGGGCAAGCCCGGCTCCTACAGGGGGCGGTGTTGGGGCGGAAGGAGGGGAATGCCCAGGCCGAGGGTTACTTGGGATAGAGCGGCGGCAGCCCGCTGTCGCCCACCGGGTCCTGCACGCGCTCGGCGGTCGGGATGGCACGGACTACCCGCCACAGTTCCTCGCCTTGCCAGTATTGGCCGCTCTCGCTGTAGAGGGCGCCGTTCAGGCCGTCGAGGGCATCGGACAGCGGCACGAAACGCGCGGCCATCTCCGCCAGGGTTTCCGGCTGCTGGCGGGCCCAGGCGTCGAGGGCCTGGCGCGTGGCCTGGGGGTCGTTGGCCAGGCAGGTGCGCTTGAGGTCGTCGAGCAGCGTTCGCGGGCTTGGCCCGGTTTGCGCGGCGCGGTGCACCGCCGGTTGCGAGCGGGCGCGCCACCACAGGCCGAATCCGAGCAGGGTGGTGCAGGTCAGCAGCAGTGTGCTGAGTTTCCAGAGCCACAGGTTGGCCGCGTCGGCAGCGAGGTTCGCCGGCAGGCTGTTGACGGGCGTGTCTACCGCCAGGCTCGGGTTGTTCGCGACTTGCAGGCTGCGGGCCGGCAGGCTGCTGCGCTCGATATGTTCCTCATGGGTGTTCCACCAGACCACGGTGACCGCCGGCAGCTCGAAGTTGCCGCTGTGGGTCGGGACCAGCGCCTCGCGTTCTTCACGGCTGCCGATCAGGCCGCGCTCGCTGTTCTGGTTGCTCAGTTGTGGCTGGTCCGGGTAGCGGCGCAGGCCATTGACGCTGGTGGCCGGCAGAGGCGGCAATTGCGCGCTGGACAGCCCTTCGGCCTTGATGGTGAGGCTGCGGGTCAGCGAGTCGCCAACCTGGCTGTGATCCGGCTCCGGGCTCCAGCTTTCGCCCAGGCTAAGGCTGCGGGCCGGCAGCCAGGGTACATCGGCAGGCCAGGTGGCCGGTTGCGGCTTGACGTCGAGGGTCAGGGCTGCCGAGCTGACGTGAATCAGCTTGCCGGGCTTGGGAGCGGTGGGGGCCTGGCCCTGATTCTGGATTTTTCCGGCGTCCACCAGCGTGGCGCTGAACACCAGCGCCGGAATCGCCAGTTCGCCGCTGTGCTGCGGATAAATGGCATAGCGCAGCTCGATCACTCCATGGCGCACGCCGTTGATCAGCTTCTCGTAGGTGCGCGACTCCCCCAGTTGTTCGATGCGCGCATCGCCCAGTTGCAGTGGGCTGAGGCTGCTGTCGTCATACAGCGATACCGAATGATAGATGCGCAGGGTCAGTACGGCCTGTGCCTGGACGTAGACATTGTCCTGGTCGAGGCTGGTCTCGATGAAGACGGGCGCCATGCTGTCGATCGGTTCCTGCTCGTCGCTCTGCACCACTTGCAAGGTGATGGGTTGGCTCTGCAATTCGCCCAGTTGCAGCGCCGGAATCACTACGCTACCGGTATGCCGGGGCAGCAGGGTGATGATCCAGCGGGTGGTCGCCTGCTGGTCGCCGCCCAGGCTGGTCAACTGGTTGACCTGGCGCGTGCCGCGCACCTCGAAGGCGCTGGCCAGCGGCTCCAGGTCCGGCTTGCCAAACTGGGTGACATCCCGCGACTCCAGGGTCAGTTCCACCGATTCACCGGAGTTCAGGCGCGTGCGGTCGACACTGGCGAGCAACCCGTCGGCGTGGGCCGGCAGGCTCCAGCAGAGCAGCCACAGCAGGAAAACGGGAAAGCGGTTGATCATCGGGTCTTGTCCTGATGGAGCTGTTGTTCGTACCAGAATTTGCGCCTGAGCAGTTCACCCGGATCATCGGGGATCTGTCGCAGCCACTGTTCAAGGGCCTGGCGCTGCTCGCCCTCGATGTTCTGTGCGGCGCTGCGCAGCGGTGGCCGGGTGGTCTGTTCGTCGTCCAGTTCGCTGCCCGGTACGTCATTATCGCCTGATGGCGTGGCCGGGCTATCGGTTGATCCGCTATTCGGTGGCTGTTCGTGTTCCTGCGGCTTGACGTCGGTTCCCTGGGGCTGGCCAGGGTTGGCGTTGCCGGCCGGAGCATCCTGCAGCGTCGCGGCAGGCTCGCCGGTGGCGCCGGTTTCGGCGGGCTTGTCCGGTTGGGCAGTGGGCTGGTTGCGTTGCTCTTCCAGGATCTGTTCCACCAGGGCCTTGTTTCGCAATGCCGGGCGCAGGTCCGGCTGGCGTTCGAGCGCCTGTTCGTAGGCGTCCAGCGCCGCTTCCAGCTCGCCGCCCTGGGCCAGGGCGTTGCCCCGGTTGTAATGGGCATTGGCGTCGTCACCCTCGGCGAACTTGCGCGCGGCGCCGAGGTAGTCACCCGCTTCATAGAGGGCCAGACCCTGCCATTGCGGGTCGTCGAAATGCCGGGCCGCTTCCAGCGGACGCTGTTGCTCCAGCAGCCGCATGCCCTGCTGGTCCGGGCGCAGCCACAGGTCGTTGAATTCGAAGGCCTGGCTCGGCTGGGGGAACAGCAGGAACAATGGCAGGCAGAACAGCCAGCCGCGCCGACCGGCACAGGCGGCCAGCAACAGCAGTGGCAGCAGCAGCCAGTAGCCCTGGTCTTCCCAGCTGTCGAGCTGTACCCGCTCACCGTCGTCACGTAGGTGGCGTGGGCCGTCGAGCAGGCCGAGGCCGCGCAGGTCGCTTTCGTCGACGCGGCCCTGGCGATAACGTCCGCCGACTTCCCCGGCGAAGGCCTTGAGGCTCGGGCTGTCCAGGCGCGGGACGCGGATCGCGCCCTGGGCGTCCTTGAGGAAACCGCCGTTCTCCTGGGCGACCGGTGCGCCGTCGCGGGTGCCGATGCCAAGGATCAGCAGGCTGTGGGGCTGCCGGTCGAGGGCCTGGCGGATACCTTCGCGTTCCTGTTCACTGAGGGACGAGCCAATCAGCAACAGCCGGCCCTGGCCCTGGGCGCCGCGTTCAAGCAGGGTCAGCGCCTTGGCCACCGCCAGGTCGGCGCGGTTTCCCGACTCGGGCATGATCGACGGCTTGAGTGCATCCAGCAGGTTGCGGCTGGTGCCCATGTCATCGGACAGCGGCACCAGCGTATGGGCGCTGCCGGCATAGACGATGATCGCCGTCTGCGCATCGCTGCGCGCGCGCATCAGGTCGAACAATTTGCGTCGGGCCTGTTCCAGGCGGTTGGGCGCGATATCGGTGGCGAGCATGTCGGGCGTCAGTTCCAGCAGCACCACCAGCGGGTCCTGGGGTTTCTGGGTGGATTGCTCGATCCGCTGCCAGCTCGGGCCGAGCAGGGCCAGCACCGCCAGGACCCAGCCCAGGCCGAGCACCACCCACGGCAGCCGGCTCTCGCGGCCGCTGCCGCCACCGAGCAGTACGCGGTGGAAGGCCGGCGGCAGGATCATCTGCCAGCGCCCGGCCCGTTTCTGTCGATGCCAGAGCTGCCACAGCAACCAGCCGAGCAGGGGCAGCAGCACCAGCCAGGCGGGGCGGAACCAGTGTGGCCACAGGGCTGGAAGGAATTCACCGCTCATCGACGCCTCCGCAAGCGCAGGCGCTTGAGGCGTTGACGCCATTCAGGATGCTGCGGCAGGAACTGGCGGCGCGCCAGCCAGCGCTGCAACAGGTTGTCCGGCCAGTGTTCACGGGCCACCAGCAGCAGGCTCAGGGCCAATGCCAGGGCCAGCGGCCAGTGATAGAGGGCGCGGGCCGGGCGGGCCTGGGTCGGTTGCTGGGCCACCGGCTCGAGTTTGTCCAGGGTACTGCGAATGCTCTGCAGTTCCTGGCCGTCACGGGCACGGAAATACTGGCCGCCAGTGACATGGGCGATCTCCTTGAGTGCCGGCTCGTCGAGGTCCATGCTCGGGTTCAGCCCAAGCATCGACAGGCTACCGCTCTGTTCCGGATCGGCGCCGATACCGATCGGGTAGATTTTCACATGTTCCTCGGCGGCCAGGCGGGCGGCGGTGATCGGGTCGATCTGGCCGCCGTTGTTGGCGCCGTCGGTCACCAGGATCAGCACCCGGCTCTGCGCCGGTCGCTGGCGCAGGCGTTTGAGGGCCAGGCCGATGGCATCGCCGATGGCGGTGTTCTTGCCGGCGATGCCGATCTTCGCTTCATCCAGCCAGATCCGCACGGTTCGCCGGTCGAAGGTCAGCGGCGCCTGGACGTAGGCCTTGCTGCCGAACAGGATCAGGCCGACGCGATCACCTTCGCGGCTTTCGAGGAAGTCGCCGAGCAGGTGCTGGACCAAACTCAGGCGGCTGACGTCCTCGCCTTGCCAGCGCATGTCGGGGTATTCCATGGAGCCGGAGACATCCACCGCCACCAGCAGGTCGCGGCCACTGGCGGCGATCGGCAACGGCTCGCCCAGCCATTGCGGGCGGGCGGCGGCGATCAACAGCAGCAGCCAGAGCAGCACGAAGCGCGCCTGCTGGCGCCAGCCCGGCAGGTTGAGCCGGGCACGGCGGCGCGCCAGGGTTTCGAGGTCGGCGAGAAAGCTGACCTTCAGCGCCGCCTCGCCGCTGTCGGCCACCGGCAGCACCAGTCGCAGCAGCCAGGGCAGGGGGAAGAAAGCGAAGATCCACGGCCAGGCGAACTCAAACATGCTTGCGGATCCAGGTGTCGACGGCCTGGTTCAGGCCGGCGATAGCCTTGTCGTCGAGCTTGCACTCAGGCTTGTAGACGCCTTCCACCAGCACCATCCAGCGCGTCAGCCCGGCCGCCGGGCAGCGGTTGTCGAGGAAGGCCAACCACTGGCGACCGTTGAGAGTATGGCTTTGGCTGTTGGGATAGTGGTTGCGGCACAGGCGCTTGAGCAGCCCGTTGAGTTGCTGCAGCCAGGCACCGGCGGGGGCGCCATCGTAGGGTTTGGGCAGGCGCGCCAGTTCGTCCAGCGCTGCCAGCCGCAGTGGGTCCAGCGGTTGTTCGGCACGGGGAATCGGACGTTTGCCGGGCAGCCAGCGGCGCAGGTACCAGAGGCCAAGTCCCAGCAACGGCATCAGCAACGCCAGCAGCCACCAGCCCGGCGCGGGTGGCCAGAAACCCTGTACCGGCGGGCTGATCAGCGGTTGCAACTGGTCCAGGCCGCTCATGACGGTTTGCCTGGCCGCTGGGGGTTGAGGTACTCGCGCAACTGCTCGACCATTTCGCCCTGGGTGCTCAGAGGCATCAGCAACACGCGCAGTTTCTGCGCCAGCAGTTCCCAACGGGCGGCCCGCGCATCGCCCTGGGCACGATAGGCCTGGCGCAGTTCCGGGTTCAGCGTGTCGAGTTCCAGCAGCGCGCCGCGATCGGCGAAGCGCAGCAGGCCGGCAGCGGGCAGGGCATGATCGAGTGGGTCGGAGATTGGCAGCAGCAACAGGTCGCAATGGCGCGACAACAGGCTCAGTTGGCGTTCGGCGGCATCGCTCAGCGCCCGCTCGTCGCAGATCACGATGACCAGGCTGCCGGGACGCAGTACCTCCCGCGCGCGGATCAAGGCCAGACCCAGGGTGTCCTGGCCGGTGGCGGTGTCGGTGTGCAGCGAATGGTTGACCCGTACCAGCCGGTTGAGCAACTGCAACAGGCTCTGCTTGCTGCGCCGCGGCTTGATTTCGTAGTGCTCGTTGTCGCCGTAGACCAGCCCGCCGACCCGGTCGTTATGGCCCAGCGCCGCCCAGCCGATCAGGCTGGCAGCCTGGGCGGCGAGTACCGACTTGAACATCTGCCCGGAGCCGAAGAACAACTGCCGGCTCTGCTCGACGAGAATGAAGATCGGCCGTTCGCGTTCTTCGTGGAACAGCTTGGTGTGTGGCTCCTGGGTCCGCGCCGTGACGCGCCAGTCGATGGTCCGCACGTCGTCGCCGGCCTGGTAGACCCGTACCTGGTCGAAGTCCACGCCACGGCCGCGCAGCTTCGAATGGTGCAGGCCGATCAGCGGGCTGCGCTGGCTCGGCGTCGAGAAAAGTCGCACTTCGCGCACGCGGTGACGCATCTCGATCAACTCGGCGAGAGTGGTGCGGATGCCGGGCTCGGCGGGTAGCGGGGTGATCATGGCCGGGGTCAGGCGACGGCGACGACGTCGAGAATCCGCTGGACGACCCGATCCTGGTCGATCCCCGCCGCCTCGGCTTCGAACGACAGGATGATGCGGTGACGCAGCACGTCGAACAGCACCGCCTGGATGTCTTCCGGGCTGACGAAGTCGCGACCGGCCAGCCAGGCGTGGGCGCGGGCGCAGCGGTCGAGGGCGATCGAGCCGCGCGGGCTGGCGCCGTAGGCGATCCACTCGGCCATCTCCGGATCGAACTTGGCCGGGTTGCGGGTCGCCATCACCAGTTGCACCAGGTATTCCTCCACGGCGTCGGCCATGTACAGGCCAAGGATTTCCTTGCGCGCGGCAAAGATCGCCTGTTGGCTGACCCGGCGCTCGGGCTTGGCTTCGCCGTTCAGCGCTTCGCCACGGGCCTGCTGCAGGATGCGCCGCTCCACGGCAGCGTCCGGGAAACCGATCTTGACGTGCATCAGGAAGCGGTCTAGCTGGGCTTCGGGCAGCGGGTAGGTGCCTTCCTGCTCGATCGGGTTCTGGGTCGCCATCACCAGGAACAGGGGGGACAGGTCGTAGGTGCTGCGTCCTACACTGACCTGGCGCTCGGCCATGGCTTCGAGCAGGGCTGACTGGACCTTGGCCGGGGCCCGGTTGATTTCGTCGGCCAGCACCAGGTTGTGGAAGATCGGACCTTGCTGGAACACGAAGCTGCCGGTTTCTGGCCGATAGATCTCGGTACCGGTGATGTCGGCGGGCAGCAGGTCGGGGGTGAACTGGATCCGATGGAACTGCGCTTCGATGCCTTCGGCCAACTCCTTGATGGCCTTGGTCTTGGCCAGGCCGGGGGCGCCTTCGACCAGCATGTGGCCGTCGGCCAGCAATGCGATCAACAGGCGCTCGATCAGCTTTTCCTGGCCGAGAATCTGCGCTGAGAGAAAGGTTCGCAGCGCCAGCAGCGCTTCACGATGTTCCATCGATGAGTGTTCCTGAGAGGGGGCGACGGCATGCGGACAAATGCCGTCGCCGGGGGCGTTACTTTAATCCATCGAGGGTCGTGGCGACTAACGTACAAAGGGTTTTTTGTGATTTTTCGGGAAAAATCCTGCGTTGTTGAGAGTTATTTCTCACAGATGTCACGCCCAAACGATTTTCAGCCCAGTTCGCTGACGTAAGTGCCGGTGCCCGCCAGGATATTCTTCAGCGTCTGTTCGACTTCGGCCAGCTCCGACGCGTCGGTGCCATGCAGGATTTCGAGGTGGTCCGCGCCGTTGAGCGCGTCGGCATCGCCCGGCGCCACTTCGATCAGCAGGCGGGTCGCGCTCAGTGTGACCTTGACCCCGTCCAGGGTCGAAGGCTCGCCGTCCAGGGTGATCTCCAGCTCATCCTCGTCCGGGTAGCGGGTCATCAGGAACATCTCGCCCTTGTCGCTGTGGCAGCAGAGCATGGCCATGTTGTCTTCTTCATCGTCGCAAGGGTTGGCGATGAGGTGGGCGGTGCTGAACGGCATGGCTGGGTGTCCTGTGGGGGCGGGTAGGGGCGATATCTTGCCTGTTTCGAGGATATTTTTCAGGATTGGATGGCGGCATGCGAACCATTCGTCTGCGGTGTCGCCTCGCAGGACACTCTTGGGTGATGTGTAGGAAGTATCTTGGCTTTAACTTCCATCATTCCATATTGCGTTCAGAGTTCTCGCATAGACCTGTCATTTCTGACAGTAGACGATGTACGTCGAAGTCTTGATAATCCTCGCCAAGCCGAGTTCCAGCGTTGTCCGGTTCAAGATTTTTCCGAAAATCTTCTACGGAGGAATAAGGTTTTGAAAGTTTCGATCCTGATGTGCACTTACAATGGCCAACGCTTCCTAGCCGAACAGATCAACTCCTTTGAACGCCAGAGTCATTGCAATTGGAGTCTGGCGGTATCCGACGATGGTTCCAGCGATGCCACCCTGGAAGTAATCGATCATTGTACGGTTGATTGGCCAGCAGAGCGCCTGAAGATGTTTTCCGGACCTCGCAAGGGATTTGTCGCCAACTTCCTGTCATTGACCTTCCGTCCCGAAGTGCAGGCGGACTTTTACGCCTGGTCGGACCAGGACGATATCTGGAACGAAGACAAGCTCGAAACCGCGCTGATGTGGTTGCAGAGCATTCCCGCGCATGTTCCGGCACTGTATTGCGGTCGCACTCGATTGATCACCGAGTTGGGGCTTGGCACCGGTCAGTCCCCGCGATTTTGCCAGCCGCCGAAGTTTTCCAATGCGCTGGTGCAGAGTATTGGCGGGGGCAACACCATGGTTTTCAATCATGCTGCTCGCGAGCTGCTGCGGGAGGCAGGCGCCGATGTCTGCATTCCCTCCCATGACTGGTGGGCTTATCAACTGGTGTCCGGGGCGCGGGACGGCGTGGTTTTCTACGACCCGCAGCCCAAGACGCTCTATCGCCAGCACAAGGCCAACCTGGTCGGCAGCAACGCCGGTTGGCTGGCGCGTCTGTATCGGATTCGCATGCTGGTCCATGGCCGTTTTCACGAATGGAACCGTCAGAACATCCGGGCCCTGGAGTTGATGAGCCACCGGTTGGACCAGCACAGCATCGAAGTTCTTTCGGCATTCAAGAATGCCCGCGACCTGCCACTTTGGCAGCGAGTCTCGGGTATCAGACGTTGTGGCGTCTATCGACAGACCCTCGGCGGCAACCTTGGGTTGTTGTTTGCCGCCTTGCTGCGAAAGATCTGACGGTCTGCAAGTTTCTCATTTCCTATTGGCTGTCTCGCGTACCGGTCGAAAGACGGCTGCATCATTTTATTCAGGGGTACTGATTGAATGCATGAACTCATCAACTCATCGAGTGATATGTCGAGGGGGATCTGGCGTCACCGAAGTCTTATCCTGATGTTGGCACGCCGCGATATTGTCGGGCGTTATCGTGGTTCAATGCTGGGAGTTGCCTGGTCGTTGCTCTATCCGCTGTTCATGTTGGCGATCTATTCCTTTGTCTTTGGTGGGATATTCAAGTCGCACTGGGGGGCGGGGGGAAGTTCACCGCTGGAGTTTTCCCTGGTCCTTTTTCTCGGGCTGATCGTTTTCAATATCTTTTCCGAGTCGGTCAGTCGTGCTCCCGGAATGATCGCGGCTCATGGCAGTTATGTGAAGAAAATCGTTTTTCCGCTGGAAATACTGCCGGTGGTGCTGTTGGCGGGAGCGATGTTTCAGTTCCTGGTCAACCTCGGCGTCTGGCTGGTGTTTTGTGCGCTGTGCTTTCAGGTCCCACCGCTGACCATCGTCCTGCTACCCGTGGCGATACTGCCGCTGCTGTTGTTCACCCTGGGCGCCTGCTGGGTGTTGGCGGCACTGGGGGCCTACCTGCGTGATATCGGTCATCTGGTCGGGATGCTGGTCACTGCGCTGCTGTTCCTCTCGCCGATCTTCTATCCCGTCACGGCGCTGCCCGAGCGCTTCCAGCATCTCATGTATCTCAATCCCCTGGCCCTGGTGATCGAGAATGCCCGGCTGGTCGCGTTCTGGAGCCGCTTGCCGGACTCCGGCGACTGGTGTCTGTCGTTGCTGGTCGGCGCACTGGCAGCGTGGCTTGGCCTGAAGTTCTTCCAGAGAACCCGAGGAGGGTTTGCCGATGTCCTCTGATATCGCCATCGCTGCCACGGGGCTGGGCAAGTGTTATCGGCTCTTCAACAAACCCAGCGACCGGTTGTTGCAGATGCTGTTCCAGGGGCACAAGTCCCATTGTCGAGAGTTCTGGGCGCTCAATGATGTGTCATTCGAAATGAAAAGGGGCGAGGCCATCGGCATCATTGGCCGCAATGGCTCCGGCAAGTCGACTCTCCTGCAATTGATCTGCGGGACCTTGCGCCCTACCGCGGGAACGCTTCGTGTCCAGGGGCGAATCGCTGCCCTGCTGGAACTGGGAGCCGGATTCAATCCCGAGTTTACGGGCCGCGAAAATGTCTACATGGCGGCCTCACTGTATGGGCTGAGTGGCGAAGAGATCGACTTGCGCTTTTCCGCCATCGCGGCCTTTGCCGATATCGGCGGTTTCATGGAACAGCCCGTCAAGACCTACTCCAGTGGCATGTATGTGCGACTGGCGTTTGCGGTCGTCGCTCATGTCGACGCCGATATCCTGGTCATTGACGAGGCGCTGTCGGTCGGTGATGCCTATTTCTCGCAGAAATGCATGCGGTTCATCCGCAAGTTCAAGGAAACGCATTCACTGATCTTTGTCAGTCACGACACGGCTTCGGTGATAAACCTCTGTGACCGGGTGCTTTGGTTGGACCAGGGGCAGCCAAGGGCACTGGGAGAAGCTCGGGGGGTGTGCGAGCGTTATCTGAACGATCTGTTTCATGCAACGAGTGGTGGACACCCTGCAAGTGTCGGCCAGCCTGCGACCCAGGTTGAAAACGCGATGAAGCGCAATGGGCCGGTTGCCCTGGAGTGGCGTGACCAGCGTGCCGACTACATCAATGCGAGCAACCTCAGGAACGATCTCGAGGTGTTTCGCTTCGACCCACAGGCCCCTGGAGCTTTCGGAGGGGAGGAGGCGCGGATCACCGAGGTCAGGTTGACCGACTCGTCCGGGACCGGACTGAGCTGGATCCTGGGTGGAGAGCGGGTCAGCCTCCGGGTCGAGGCGCAGACATCGGTTTTCCTCGATCGCCCGATCATCGGCTTCTTCGTCAAGGATCGATTGGGGCAGACTCTGTTTGGCGACAACACCTATATCAGTCAGTTGGGCAATGCCCGTGCGGCACAGGCTGGCTCGACACTCACCGCACAATTCGAGTTTTTCATGCCCTGGCTGGCCAAGGGGGACTATGTCATCCAGGTCGCCATTGCCAATGGCGAACAGCATGACCACAAGCAATTGCACTGGTGCCACGAGGGCCTGCTCATCAGGTCGCACCACGATCCGGTGTCGACCGGAATCATCGGCATTCCCTTTCTGAACATCAGTCTCAGCGTCGATCACTACTGAGTAGCAAGGAAACCTATGCATCCTTCGGCCATGCTTCACGGCAGGAATTTCATCGAGTCGCTGCAGTACCCGGACAGCCGGCAGGTCAAGATGGTTGAAGTGGGCTCCCAGGACGTCAATGGGTCGTTCAGGGCCTTCATTCCCGAGCGCTATCACTACATCGGCTGTGATTTTGTCAAAGGCAAAAATGTCGATCTGGTCCTGGATGATCCCTACTGCCTGCCCTTCGATGATGACTCCATTGACGTGGTGATTTGCAGTTCCTGTTTCGAACATTCCGACATGTTCTGGCTGGTGTTCCTGGAAGTGCTCCGGGTATTGAAGGCTGATGGACTGTTTTATCTGAACGTGCCGAGCAATGGTTATGTTCATCGCCACCCGGTGGATAGTTGGCGTTTTTACCCGGATTCGGGCCGGTCGTTGATTCAATGGGGCCGTAGAAATGGCTATGCACCGGTGTTGATCGAATCGTTTATCGGTGCTCAGTTGGGCGCGCGTCCGGAACAGCGGTGGAATGACTATGTGGGGGTGTTCGGCAAGACCGCGGCCAGCGTCTCGTACCTGCGTTTCCGCCTCTCGGACAAGGCGTCGTCGGTGAGGCACTTGCAGTGCCATGGGCTCGATACCCGGGAGGTCGAGCCCAGTGAGCCGGAGGATCTTCTGAGTATCCTCGAGCTGGAAGAGACCAATGTCGCCCTGGCGGCGCAGGTTGGCAGGTTGAAAGGCCAGATTGGCGGGTTGCAAGGGCAGTGCGCCGATCTGGATCAACGGATCGGCGGCCTGGAGCAGGTTAACGAAGTGCTGCGTGGTCGTGTTTCGCAATTGATCGAATTGAACAGCGCTTTATTGGCCTCCAGGTCCTGGCGCCTGACGGCTCCGTTGCGCTGGCTCAGGCGATGGCTGTCCGGGGGCGGTACCAGCGGTCGGAACACGCTCCGGGTGTTGCGGCCACTGGCGCGTGCGGTCTATCGCCGCCTACCTGGTCGTCTGCGGCCGTTTCTGCTCAGGGTCGCGTTCAGATTCTTTGGCGAGCGCCTGTTGTATTGGGGGGCGCCGCCGGGCACTGTCGTGGCAGATTCGCCCAGGTCGCCGGTATGCCGCCTGGACTATCAGGCGTTGTCAGCACGGGCGCGGGTCGCAACTGCGGCTGGGAGACAGAGCGTTGCGGTGGTCATTCATGTGTTCTACCTGGACGTTTTCCAGGAGATGGCCGCTTGTTTTCCTCACTTGGGTGATAATTGCCATTTCTACATTTCGGTATCGGATGAGGCGAGTCGTGCTGCTGTAACGCAGACACTGCAGCGCCAGGGCGTCGAGCGCTTCGAGGTGAGAGTCTGTCCCAACCGGGGACGCAATTTTGCCCCCTGGCTGGTGGAATACCGCGACCAGATCCTCGGTCACGACCTGATGTTGCATCTGCACACCAAGAAATCGTTACGAACCGGCGACGACCAGAAGGCCTGGCGGACCCATTTGTTCGATTGCCTGCTGGGTAGTCCGGCGACCGTTGGTTTGATTCGAGGGGTCTACCGGGATCGGCCGCAAGCTGGGGTCATTGCCCCCGAAACCTATGAGCAGGGGGCCAGCTACTGGTTTCATCACTGGTTGTCCGTAGGGCACTTGCTACCGGGCTTTTTCTCCAGGTTGGGTATCACCCGTTATCCGCGACGGGGCCTGATCGACTTTCCGGTAGGCGGGATGTTCTGGGCGCGGGTCGCCGCCCTGCGACCCTTGCTGGCGGTAGCGTGGCGGTATGAGGATTTCGAGGCCGAGCCGGCCGCGGACGACGGCACGCTGCCTCATCTGATCGAGCGCTCCATCGGGGTTGTCGCGGAGCATGCCGGGTATGTCTATGGCGAAATCAATCCGCAGGCCGAGCGCTTTCTGTGGGGCGGTGGCGGCAAGCTGTTGAGCCACTACCCGGTCACGAGCAGGCGGATCGGCGACGCCAGCGGATTCGCCGTGGTGTCTTTCGATTTCTTCGACACGCTGTTCTCCAGGGTTTCGGTGTCGCCCGAGGACGTCCAGCACTACATCGGTTTCGAGCTGGAGCAGCGCCTGGACCCGCTGGTCGCGCAGGGGTTTTATGCCGTGCGCAAGGCGGCCGAGTCGAGGGCTCGCGAGCTCTCGAAGACCGGCGAGGTCAGGCTCTCGGATATCTACGACTGTTTTTCCCTGTTCGGCTGGAATGCCGAGCGTTCCAGGGTGGCCATGGCCCTGGAACTGGAGATCGAGCAGCGCTGCCTGGTTCCGCGCCAGGCGGTACTGGATGTGCTGATCATGATGAAGCGTCAGGGCAAGCGGGTGATCATCGTCAGCGACAGCTATTTCGACCGTGGTTTTCTCATCGAGGTGCTGAGGCGTTTCGACGTGGCGGGCTGGGTCGACGAGGTGTATGTCTCCTGCGAGGTGGGACATCGCAAGGATCGTGGCGACATCTGGCCCTATCTGGTCGCTCTGGAGGGGGCGTCGATCCGGCATGTCGGTGATAACGAGCAGGCGGACATCCAGCAGGCCTTGCGCAATGGCCTGTCGCCAGTAGCCATCCTTAATCCGGCCGTGCTTGCCCAGGAGCGCGGGTTGAAGTTGCCGCCAGGCTGGCGCGAGGCTGAGAACGACTGGCGGGATGGCATCCTGCTGGGGTCGGCGGTCCAGGTTGTCGCCAATGACCCGCTGCTCGAACAGGGCTTGCGTCCCATTGTGCTGGACAGCCTGGTCGATGTCGGTTACCTGGTCTACGGGCCGCTGGTCATGAGCTTTCTGAATTGGCTGGATCAAAAGCTGGTCGCGGGGGGTTATGACCGCGTGCTGTTCCTGGCCAGGGATGGCTTCTACCTCAAGGAGGTTTTCAATCGGCATTACGCCAACGTGGACGGGGAAAGGACCGAATATTTTCTTTGCTCGCGCCAATCGTTACTGGCGGTGTTGTGGGGGCAGGGCATTGCGGTCGAGGACCTGTTCCGTGGCGGGCGCTTCAGCGGTACCGTGGGCGCCCTGCTCAAGGCCCGGCTGGGTTTCGAGACACGGGACGGCGACGAGTTCATTGTCCTGCCGGGCGATGAGGCTCGGGTCAGGCAGCATGTGCTGGCGCATCATGAGGCCATCGCCGACTACTGTGCCGGGCAGTTCCAGGCATTCACCGACTACGTGGATAGGCTTGGCATCCATTCGGGTGGGCGTTATGCGGTGATCGACCTCGGGTATGCCGGTACCATTCAGTATCGCCTGCAGCGGATTCTCCAGTGTCCGCTGGAGGGCTTCTACATGAGTACCAACCAGGCCGCGCAGCAGGTCGTCGACGAGGGCGGGCAGATCCATGGGTTTTTCAACGATGCCCTGCACCTGGGCAGGCCCCTGCAACCGGTCGAGGCCCACAGCCTGGCGCTGGAGGCGGTGTTTTCCGCGCCTCATGGCCAGGTGGTCGGCTATGCGTCGGACGGGACGGCTGTCTTCTCCGACAGGGACCAGCCCACGCAGATGCTTGCCCAGGCCGTGCAGGAGGGAGTCGACAAGTATTTTTCCACGCTGCTCGACGCCTACGGCACATCGCTGCTGAAAGTGGAGTTTTCCCCGTTGACGGCGCAGTACCCCTTCGAATTGATGATCACGGGTGGCCTTGTCCTGCCCGGGAATTTCTCCTGCCAATTCACGGTCGAGGACGAGTTTTGCGGCAATGGCGAGTTGAATGTCTCGCAACTCCTGGGTTTGCGTGTTTCGGTGCCCTGACGCTTCCACACGCTGGTATACCTAGCAATATCCGAATATGTCGCAGCATCGCAAGAACGCCTGGCGACCCTCTCGTTAAGCTTCGCAACGGATAGTTCTTTCCCGGCCCCGCCCTGTAAAACCGGCAGCGGCTGCGGAAACAGCTACTCTTCGAACGTGGATGTGACCCCTGGGTCGCGATCAGCTTCATCAACCTGTCACTGCGCACTGCCCAAGCTACATCTGCGCAGTGCCGAGGGTCCCCTTTCACGGGGAAAACGCGCGACGCTTCACTCTATATAACAAGCCCAAGCGGAGTACCACAGATGGCGTTCTTCACCGCAGCCAGCAAAGCCGACTTCCAGCATCAACTGCAAGCGGCACTGGCGCAGCACATCAGCGAGCAGGCACTGCCACAAGTGGCGCTGTTTGCTGAACAGTTCTTCGGCATCATTTCCCTGGATGAACTGACCCAGCGTCGACTCTCCGATCTCGCCGGCTGTACCTTGTCGGCCTGGCGCCTCCTGGAGCGCTTCGACCACGCCCAGCCACAAGTACGGGTGTACAACCCGGACTACGAACGCCATGGCTGGCAATCGACCCACACCGCCGTGGAAGTCCTGCACCACGACCTGCCGTTCCTGGTGGACTCGGTACGTACCGAACTCAACCGCCGCGGCTACAGCATCCACACCCTGCAGACCACCGTGCTCAGCGTGCGCCGTGGCGCCAAGGGCGAACTGCTGGAAATCCTGCCGAAGGGCACCCAGGGCGAGGATATTCTCAACGAATCGCTGATGTACCTGGAGATCGACCGCTGCGCCAACAGCGCTGAACTGAGCGTGCTGTCCAAGGAGTTGGAGCAGGTCCTGGCGGAAGTCCGCGTCGCGGTCACCGATTTCGAACCGATGAAGAACAAGGTTCGCGAGCTGATCGACAGCATCGACAACAGCCAGTTCGCCATCGCTGGAGACGAAAAAGCCGAGATCAAGAGCTTCCTCGAATGGCTGGTGAACAACCACTTCACCTTCCTCGGCTACGAAGAGTTCGTGGTCCATGGCGACCAGGACGGTGGCCACATCGAGTATGACCCGAACTCCTTCCTCGGCCTGACCAAGCTGCTGCGCGCCGGCCTCACCGCCGATGACCTGCGCATCGAGGACTATGCCGTCGCCTACCTGGCCGAGCCGACCCCGCTGTCGTTCGCCAAGGCCGCGCACCCGAGCCGAGTCCATCGTCCGGCCTACCCGGACTTCGTTTCCGTACGGGTGATCGACGCCGATGGCAAGGTGGTCAAGGAATGCCGCTTCCTCGGTCTCTACACCTCCTCGGTATACGGTGAGAGCGTGCGGGTGATCCCGTACATCCGCCGCAAGGTCGAGGAAATCGAGCGTCGCTCCGGCTTCCAGTCCAAGGCCCACCTGGGCAAGGAACTGGCCCAGGTGCTTGAAGTGCTGCCGCGCGACGACCTGTTCCAGACCCCGGTCGACGAGCTGTTCAGCACCGTGATGTCGATCGTGCAGATCCAGGAGCGCAACAAGATCCGCGTGTTCCTGCGCAAGGATCCATACGGCCGCTTCTGCTACTGCCTGGCCTATGTGCCGCGTGACATCTACTCCACCGAAGTGCGCCAGAAGATCCAGCAAGTGCTGATGGATCGCCTGAAGGCCAGCGACTGCGAGTTCTGGACCTTCTTCTCCGAATCCGTGCTGGCCCGTGTACAACTGATCCTGCGGGTCGATCCGAAGAACCGCCTGGACATCGACCCGCTGCTGCTGGAAAAGGAAGTGATCCAGGTCTGCCGCAGCTGGCAGGACGATTACTCCAGCCTGGTGGTCGAGAGCTTCGGCGAAGCCCACGGCACCAACGTGCTGTCGGATTTCCCGAAAGGTTTCCCGGCCGGTTACCGCGAGCGCTTCGCCGCGCACTCGGCGGTGGTCGACATGCAGCACCTGCTGAGTCTGACCGAAGCCAATCCGCTGGTCATGAGCTTCTACCAGCCGCTGGGCCAGGTTTCCGGCCAGCGCGAGCTGCATTGCAAGCTGTATCACGCCGATAACCCGCTGGCGCTGTCCGACGTGCTGCCGATCCTGGAAAACCTCGGCCTGCGGGTGCTGGGCGAATTCCCGTATCGCCTGCGCCACAGCAACGGCCGCGAGTTCTGGATCCATGACTTCGCCTTCACCGCTGCCGAAGGCCTGGACCTGGACATCCAGCAACTCAACGACACCCTACAGGACGCCTTCGTCCACATCGTCAGTGGCGATGCCGAGAACGACGCGTTCAACCGCCTGGTACTGACCGCCGGCCTGCCATGGCGTGACGTGGCGCTGCTGCGTGCCTACGCCCGTTACCTCAAGCAGATCCGCCTGGGCTTCGACCTCGGCTATATCGCCAGCACCCTGAACAACCACACCGATATCGCCCGCGAATTGACCCGGTTGTTCAAGACCCGTTTCTACCTGGCCCGCAAGCTCAGCACCGACGACCTCGATGACAAGCAGCAGCGCCTGGAACAAGCGATCCTGACCGCCCTGGACGACGTCCAGGTGCTGAACGAAGACCGGATCCTGCGTCGCTACCTCGACCTGATCAAGGCGACCCTGCGGACCAACTTCTACCAGACCGACGCCAACGGCCAGAACAAGTCGTATTTCAGCTTCAAGTTCAACCCGCACGCGATTCCCGAGCTGCCCAAGCCGGTGCCGAAGTTCGAGATCTTCGTCTACTCGCCACGGGTAGAAGGCGTGCACCTGCGCTTCGGCAATGTCGCCCGTGGCGGCCTGCGCTGGTCGGATCGCGAGGAAGACTTCCGTACCGAAGTCCTGGGCCTGGTAAAAGCCCAGCAGGTGAAGAACTCGGTGATCGTGCCGGTAGGCGCCAAGGGCGGCTTCCTACCGCGTCGCCTGCCGCTGGGCGGTAGCCGTGACGAGATTGCGGCCGAAGGTATCGCCTGCTACCGCATCTTCATCTCCGGCCTGCTGGACATCACCGACAACCTGAAGGATGGCGCCCTGGTGCCACCGGCCAACGTCGTCCGTCATGACGACGATGACCCTTACCTGGTGGTGGCTGCGGACAAGGGCACCGCGACCTTCTCCGACATCGCCAACGGCATTGCCATCGACTATGGCTTCTGGCTCGGCGACGCCTTCGCCTCCGGCGGCTCGGCCGGCTACGACCACAAGAAGATGGGCATCACCGCCAAGGGCGCGTGGGTTGGCGTGCAGCGCCACTTCCGCGAGCGTGGCATCAATGTCCAGGAAGACAGCGTGACCGTGGTCGGCGTCGGCGACATGGCTGGCGACGTGTTCGGCAACGGCCTGCTGATGTCCGACAAGCTCAAGCTGGTGGCGGCGTTCAACCACCTGCATATCTTCATCGACCCGAACCCGGAGCCGGCGACCAGCTTCGCCGAGCGCAAGCGCCTGTTCGACCTGCCGCGTTCGGCCTGGTCGGACTACGACACCAGCATCATGTCCGCGGGCGGCGGTATCTTCTCGCGTAGCGCGAAGAGCATCGCCATCTCGCCGCAGATGAAAGAACGCTTCGACATCAGGGCCGACAAGCTGACCCCGACCGAACTGCTCAACGCCTTGCTCAAGGCGCCGGTGGACCTGTTGTGGAACGGTGGTATCGGTACCTATGTCAAGGCCAGCACCGAAAGCCACGCCGATGTCGGCGACAAGGCCAACGACGCGCTACGGGTCAACGGCAACGAGCTGCGCTGCAAGGTGGTGGGCGAGGGCGGCAACCTGGGCATGACCCAGCTCGGTCGCGTCGAGTTCGGCCTCAATGGCGGCGGTTCCAACACCGACTTCATCGACAACGCCGGTGGCGTGGACTGCTCCGACCACGAGGTGAATATCAAGATCCTGCTCAACGAAGTGGTGCAGGCTGGCGATATGACCGACAAGCAGCGCAACCAACTGCTGGCCAGCATGACCGATGAGGTCGGCGGCCTGGTGCTGGGCAACAACTACAAGCAGACCCAGGCCCTGTCCCTGGCAGCCCGACGTGCCTACGACCGGATTGCCGAGTACAAGCGCCTGATGGGCGACCTGGAGGGCCGTGGCAAGCTGGATCGCGCCATCGAGTTCCTGCCGTCGGAAGAGCAGTTGGCCGAGCGTGCCGCCGCTGGCCAGGGCCTGACGCGCGCCGAGCTGTCGGTCCTGATCTCCTACAGCAAGATCGACCTCAAGGCCGCGCTGCTCGACTCCAAGGTGCCGGATGACGAGTACCTGACCCGTGACATGGAAACCGCCTTCCCGCCGACACTGGTGAGCAAGTTCGCCGAGGCCATGCGCCGTCACCGTCTCAAGCGTGAAATCGTCAGCACCCAGATCGCCAACGACCTGGTCAACCACATGGGCATCACCTTCGTGCAGCGCCTGAAGGAGTCCACCGGCATGAGCCCGGCGAACGTCGCCGGTGCCTACGTGATCGTGCGGGACATCTTCCACCTGCCGCACTGGTTCCGCCAGATCGAGGCCCTGGACTACAAGGTCGCGGCCGAGACCCAGCTGGAACTGATGGACGAACTGATGCGCCTGGGCCGTCGCGCCACGCGCTGGTTCCTGCGCAGCCGGCGCAACGAGCAGGATGCAGCCCGTGACGTCGCGCACTTCGGTCCGCACCTGGCGGCGTTGGGCCTCAAGCTCGACGAACTGCTGGAAGGCCCGACCCGCGAAGTCTGGCAGACCCGCTACCAGGCCTATGTCGAGGCCGGCGTACCGGAACTGCTGGCGCGGATGGTGGCTGGTACCACGCACCTGTACACCCTGTTGCCGATCATCGAGGCCGCGGACGTCACCGGTCACGACGCTGCCGAAGTGGCCAAGGCCTACTTCGCGGTGGGCAGTGCCCTCGACCTGACCTGGTACTCCCAGCAGATCAGCGACCTGCGCGTGGCCAACAACTGGCAGGCCCAGGCTCGCGAAGCGTTCCGCGACGATGTCGACTGGCAGCAGCGCGCGATCACCATCTCGGTGCTCAAGCTGGCCGATGCGCCGCAGGACATGGAGGCCCGCGTGGCGCTGTGGCTGGAGCAGAACGCGAGCATGGCCGATCGCTGGCGTGCAATGCTGGTGGAAATCCGTGCCGCCAGCGGCACCGACTACGCCATGTACGCGGTGGCCAACCGCGAGTTGATGGACCTGGCCCTGAGCGGCCAGTCAGGGCTGTGATAGCCTGAAATGAGCTGTAACTAAAAAGCCCCGGTTCGTGAGAGCCGGGGCTTTTTCATTGGGCTGGTGTGAGGGCTCAGATACCAATATTGCCCAGGGTATTCACGATATTGCGCAGGGTGCCGGCGATCGTCGGATGTTCGAGTTCGAAGCGCTCTACCGCCAGGTTCACCCCGTCGGCCAGGTTGTTGTCCTGGGTCGTGTTGTTCAGTTTCAACTGCAGTTCGATCTGCTGCATCAGGCCCTGCAGGTGGGCGCGCTCGGCTTCGGACAGCGGCGGATTCTGTTCAAGTTGCTCGCGCAGGGTATCGAGTTGTTCTTGCAGTTCGCGGGCAGGCATGGTGGTTTCCTTCTATGGAGAGTCACAGGCATAGACCCTGTCCCAACGAGAAAGGTCGGTACCTGACTTTCAGAGTAATCCACTATGGCGATCCGTGCCTGATCCCGGTCAAGATCGTCGTATCAGGGTTTTTCGCCCTTGAGGCGCCGCAAGGCGATGTCGTCCAGGCAGGTGGACAGTTCGCCGAGGTGGTCGATGACCGAGTGCACGCCGAGGCTGAACAGTTCCACGGTCGCCTTGCCGCGTTTCCGCTCCCGTTCCTGGCGGCTCAGTGCCTGCCATTCCTGCGGTGTCAGCCCGCACAATGGGCCGCAGGAGGCCAGGCCGATGGTCCACAGGCCGGCATTGAGCCCCGATTGCAGTAGGCGCGGCTCGCCGCTGACCAGCACGCAGCCCTCCAGTTGCTGCACGCCGAGGCCCATCAGCGCCTGCCAGCAGGCGTTGGGCGCTGGCCAACGGGCGTCCTCGGCGACGCCGGCCGGCTTCACCCAGCCGGGCAGGGTGGCGGCCAGTGGCAGGCTGACGTCGTGGGGCAGTTCGTCCATCCAGGCACAGGGCACGCCGAGCTGTTTCAAATCCTGTAATACTTCCAGTGCACCGGGCGTGGCGTGGCTATGATCATCGGGACGCTGGCCAGTCCGCGCCCGGGCGCCGAAGTCCACCAGGCAGCCGGTCAGGCCGAAGAGCAGGGCGGTGGGCGTAGGCAACGGTGTGGTGGCGGCAGTGAGTGGCATGGCAACGTCCCTGAAATAACTTCGCAGAATAAGGCGCTGCCATGACAGTTGGATGAATTATCACTGTCGGCCTGACTTGTAATTCTTTGTAGGACTTATCCCGGCCATACTGCCTAAATGCAGGCATCCGCTTTATACTGGCCTCAATCATCAGTTGGTCAGGGCACGGCGCCCGCATCCCGTCTCATCCAAGGAGTTTCTTTCTATGCGCTGGATCGATCGTCTAGCTCAAGTGTCGTTGTGTGCCAGCATGGTGCTGGTGCCTTTTGCCGCGCAGGCGGCAGACGAAGATCCGTGGGAAAGCGTCAACCGTCCAATCTTCAAGTTCAACGACACCCTCGACACCTACGCCCTGAAACCCCTGGCCCAGGGCTATCAGACCGTGACCCCGCAGTTCCTGGAAGACGGCATCCACAACATTTTCCGTAACTTCGGCGATGTCGGGAACCTGGTCAACGACGTGCTGCAATTCAAGCCGCAGGCAGCGGGTGTCGATACCGCACGCCTGTTGCTCAACACCACCCTGGGCGTGGCGGGCTTCTTCGACGTGGGCACCAAAATGGGGCTGCAGCGCAACGATGAAGACTTCGGCCAGACCCTCGGTCACTGGGGCGTGGGCAGTGGCCCGTACGTGGTCATTCCATTCTTCGGCCCAAGCACCCTGCGGGATGCGCCGTCCAAGGTGGTCGACAGCTACACCGAACCCTATCGCTACATCCATGACGTTCCGGCACGCAACATCACCATGGGCCTGGATCTGATCGACACCCGTGCCAGCCTGTTGTCGAGCGAGAAGCTGATCAGCGGCGACAAGTACATCTTCATCCGCAACGCCTACCTGCAGAACCGCGAGTTCAAGGTCAAGGACGGCAAGGTCGTCGACGACTTCTAGTGTCCGATCCTGCCAACAAAAAGGCGACTCCAGGAGTCGCCTTTTTCATGCCTGCCTGAAACGCCGGTCCTGGGAACTCCGTTCCCCCGTGTAGGAGCCCGGCTTGCCGGCGAACCGCCAAGGGCGGCCATCCCCCACCCATCTCAAACGAATCGCTCAACTCATCTTGAGAATATGCAACCCCAGCCTCTGCCCCCCATCCTGATCCCTTACCCACACTACTTCGGTTTCTGCTTCCAGCCCTTTCAGCGACGGGTGATCGGAGTCGATCCTCACCAGCAACCGGTCTCCCGCCTTGAATGCCCGCGGCGCAGCCACCTGCATCCCGCTGCTGGACAGGTCCAGGCACACCGCCGAAATCTCCAGCCCGGCATGGATCAGCGTCACGTCGGCATCGACGCGCATCCGGATGTAATCACGCTTTTCCGTGTAGTCACGATCGGTTTGGCTCATCGACTTCGTCCTTCCATTCCGTTGTGGTTTTCACACTTCTTATAACTCCCGGTGATTTGAGGTGTAAAGACCTCAAGCGACCATCGGCATGAGCTTGAAACGCCCGGCGGATGGGAGTACCGTCTGCGCCTTAGAAGGGCACCTCTGATACCGATGCACCGGACCTGATCGTTCGGCTGCTCGAACCGGAGAGGCTAGAAAGCGAATCCAGTAGTACGAGTGGGGTCCAGGCCTTGCTGTCTACGCCAACCTAATTCTGGCTCCGTTTGCCCACATGCAGAAAACCAGTGCCACGCTGCTGATAATAGATGACGACGAAGTAGTGCGCGCAAGCCTTGCGGCCTATTTGGAAGACAGCGGATTCAGCGTCCTGCAAGCCAGCAACGGCCTGCAGGGACTCCAGGTATTCGAGCAGGCCCGGCCCGACGTGGTGATCTGTGACCTGCGCATGCCCCAGATGGGCGGCCTCGAACTGATCCGCCAGGTCACCGACCTTGCGCCGCAGACCCCGGTGATCGTGGTCTCGGGTGCCGGCGTGATGAACGATGCCGTCGAGGCCTTGCGCCTGGGCGCAGCGGACTACCTGATCAAGCCCCTTGAAGACCTCGCCGTACTCGAGCATTCCGTGCGCCGGGCGCTGGATCGTGCGCGCCTGTTGCTTGAGAACCAGCGCTACCGTGAGAAGCTCGAAGCCGCCAACCGCGAACTCGAGGCCAGCCTTCACCTGCTGCAGGAAGACCAGAACGCCGGGCGCCAGGTGCAGATGAACATGCTGCCGGTCAGCCCCTGGAGCATCGACGACTTCCATTTCGCCCACCAGATCATCCCGTCGTTGTACCTGTCGGGCGATTTCGTCGACTACTTCCGGGTCGATGAGCGGCGAGTGGCGTTCTACCTGGCGGATGTTTCCGGCCACGGCGCCTCATCGGCGTTCGTCACCGTACTGCTGAAATTCATGACCACGCGCCTGCTGTTCGAATCCAAGCGCAATGGCACCTTGCCGGAATTCAAGCCGTCGCAAGTGCTCGGTCATATCAACCGCGGGTTGATCAACTGCAAGCTGGGCAAGCACGTGACCATGGTCGGTGGCGTGATTGACGAGGAAACCGGGCTGTTGACCTACAGCATCGGTGGGCACCTGCCGCTGCCGGTGCTCTACACTCCGGACAGTGTGCGTTACCTGGAAGGGCGTGGTCTGCCGGTCGGCCTGTTCAACGAGGCCACCTACGAGGACCACATTCTGGAGCTGCCGCCGACATTCAGTCTTACACTTATGTCTGATGGCATTCTGGACCTTTTGCAACAAGATACACTCAAAGAGAAAGAGGCTGCCTTGCCTGAATTGGTGAGAACAGCCGGTGGCAGCCTGGATGGCTTGCGCCAGGTTTTCGGATTGGCCACGCTAGGGGAGATGCCGGATGATATCGCCCTGTTAGTGTTGAGCAGGAACCTTTGATGAGTACCGGTAGAATCCAATTCGCCGAGCAGGATGGCACCTTCGTTCTGAAGTTCGTCGGTGAAGTGCGCCTGACCCTGTGTTCAGCGTTGGATGCCACGATCGAGAAGATCTTCACGGCGCTGAATTTCACGGCGATCGTGATCGACCTGACCGAAACCCGCAGCATCGACAGCACGACCCTGGGCTTGCTCGCCAAGCTCTCGATCCTGTCGCGGCAGAAAGTCGGCCTGTTGCCGACCGTAGTGACCGTCCACGACGACATTACCCGCCTGTTGCAATCCATGGGTTTTGACCAGGTGTTCAACATCGTCAACCGCCCGATTCCGTGCCCGGAATGCCTGACCGACCTGCCTTCGCAGGACCAGTCGGAAGAGGTGGTGCGGGTCAAGGTGCTGGAAGCGCACAAGATCCTCATGGGCTTGAACGACTCCAACCGCGAAGCGTTTCACGACCTCGTGAACGCGTTGGAGCGCACTTGAGCCACTGACGCCTCGAGGCGTACAAAAAAGGGCGACACCTTGCCGGGTGTCGCCCTTTTTGCGCTGCCTCTTTCAAAGCTCAGCTCGAGCTTCCTGTGGAGCGATGACCCTCTGTGGGAATAATGATCCCCTTGTGGGAGTGATGATCTTATGTGGGAGCCGGCTTGCTGGCGATGAACGATAACACTGCCCCAACTGACGCCCCGCCAGCGATCAGCGTCCCTCCAGCAACTCCCCCGCCTGATCCAGCAACGCCAGCGGATCCTGCGCCTTGTGAATATCCACCGACAGCAACTGCCGGAACCGCCGCGCCCCCGGGAACCCGGTGCCCAGCCCCAGCACATGGCGGGTCACATGGTGCATCGCCCCGCCGCTGGCAATATGTTCGGCCACATAAGGCCGTAGCAGCTTCAGCGCCTCGGCGCGGGAAATCACCGGCGCCGTGCTGCCGAACAGTTGCTGGTCGACCTCGGCCAGCAGATACGGGTTGTGATAGGCCTCGCGGCCCAGCATCACCCCATCGAAGGTCTGCAGATGTTCCTGGCACTGCTCCAGCGTCTTGATTCCGCCGTTGAGTACGATCTCCAGCTCCGGGAAATCCTGCTTCAACCGCGCGGCCACGTCATAGCGCAGCGGTGGAATCTCGCGGTTCTCCTTGGGCGACAGGCCTTCCAGGATCGCGATCCGCGCATGCACGGTAAAACTGCCACAACCGGCCTCGCGCACCGTACCGACGAAATCGCAGAGTTCTTCGTAGCTGTCCCGGCCATTGATGCCGATGCGATGCTTGACCGTCACCGGAATCGACACCGCATCACGCATCGCCTTCACGCAATCGGCTACCAGTTGCGGATGGCCCATGAGGCAGGCACCGATCATGTTGTTCTGCACCCGGTCGCTGGGGCAGCCAACATTGAGGTTCACCTCGTCGTAGCCGGCTTCCTCGGCCAGGCGCGCGCAGGCGGCCAGGTCGGCGGGCGTGCTGCCACCCAGTTGCAGCGCAAGCGGGTGCTCGGAGGCGTTGTAGCGCAGGAAACGCTCGCGATCGCCGTGGAGGATTGCACCGGTGGTGACCATTTCGGTGTAGAGCAGGGTGTGCTTGGAGAGCAGGCGCAGAAAGTACCGGCAATGGCGGTCAGTCCAGTCCATCATCGGCGCAACGCTGAAGCGGCGCGAGGGCTCGGAGCGGGTGGGGGTAACGTCGTTCAAGGGCATGGAAAATCGGTCGCTGTGGGCACAGCCGGCGCGAATGGGGCAGGGCGCGGGCTTGAGTGGCGTGGGGCTGAATGGGGCGGAGTTTATCAGGAAATGGGCTTGGCTGGCGGAGGAGGCGAGGGGCTGGTCAAGCCATTTTTCCTGGCCGGTGCCCAAGACGTGCCTTTTCACTACTGGCGCAAGGTCCTCTCAGCGTCTCTTGGCCTCGCTATAGACATCACCCCGCTCACGCTTACCCACTGCAATGACCGTAACCACAAGAACCTCATCTACCACCCTGTAAACCAAGCGATACCTAGCCGTTCGCAGCTTGATTTTGTACGCACTGGCAAAGCCGTTCAGGCGATCCCCGGGCACATGGGGATTGCCAAGGCGTTCCTGCAGTTTTCTCTTGAACTGCTCACGAACTGTCGCTCCGAGCTTTTGCCATTCCTTCCAGGGTTTTTCAGAGAACTCCAGCTCATAGCTCATCAAGGGAGACCTTGATGGTTGGGTCGTTCTCCCGCTCGCGGCAGATGGCGGCCAGTTCCATGTCCTCCAAGCGGTCCAGCATGGCCTCATATTCCTTGGCTGGGACGCAGTAGAATGCAGGCTCGTTACGATTGAGGATCGCCACAGAAAAGCCACCGCCAGCCGCCACGGTGCCCATTGGGTTTTTCTTCAGTTCGGAAATGCTTGCACTACTTGCGACAGCAAGACGTGGGCCATTGAGAGACTCCTTTGGAGTGCTTTAAAGAGTGCTTAAAATAGCATTTTCCTCAGAAAAAAGCTCCCGCTGTGCAGAATATGGAGCAGCTCAGAGGATGGGGCAAGAGAGCATGATTGCGATCAAAGCGCTTTCAGGCGTTCTTCCAAGACCTTGTGCTCCCAGGTGCTGAGCAGGGCAATTGGATCAGTTCCGTATCGATCTCCAGGGGCGAGCTGCCACACCCTCCCGTCAGGGCACTCACACTGATTGCAGTAGTCGAGCGCATCACCATCGTTGCAAATCGTGATTCGCCACCCTTCGACGTCGACCGCAAAGTGGCCGGTGTCGGCCCCGTTCCCGGTTTGTCTGCGGGCTTTCACCATAGTCCTTCGTCCAAGAACGACATCTCGCAGTACCTGGCAGACCTCCCGTGTCGTGAGCGCGCCAGTGGATACCTCATCGCGATCGCCTGCGATGGTGGAAGAGTTCATTACAGGTCGTCTCCTGCTGACATTTTCAGGGCCCGGCTTGTCATATATTTGGCAAACGGGAAAGGCTTACTTTTATACCTGTCGACATTGATAGAAAATAAATCCGTCCCGGTTTTCCCTCCGTCCCGGTTTTCCCTCGTCCCGGTTTTCCCGGATGCCGTAGCAGCAGGGAAAATTTTGAGCCTGCGAAATTGAAGAGGGATCATAGATGCGGGTCATAGGATGGATATTACGGGTGTTGGCGTGCGTATGGCTCGTGTCTGGAGGGCTGCGTGTTGTGCTCGCATTCATGGTGGCGAGAGCGCAGGGGCCAGGTAATCACTTGTTGATGGGGACTATCACCCTAGTGCTTGCGGTTGTGACGTTCTGGGTAAGCGGCAAGCTGTTAGATAGAGCTGACAAAGCAAAACAGGCAGCCCAGCGCAGAACTAAATGGTAGGGGAAACGTACCAGGTACACCACAAGACCAACCATCGAGCTGGGCCGAGGCAGGAGAAGGGGTCGGTGATCGGCGCCCAGGATTGAGCAGGCAAGAGGAGTGATTTATGGCTTGGACCGTTTGGATACCTCTGCTGGTTGCGGTTTGTGCTGCTGTAATGGCATTCGTTTCCGGCATTTTGATCGAACGAAGCAAAAGACGAAATGCGCTCCGAACAGAGGCTTATGCAGAATATCTTTCAGCCATTGCTTGTTCGGGTAACCCAAGTGATCGTCCGAAAGTTCTAGCGGACGCAGCGTTAGCAAAATGCAAAATCGTGATCCATGGTGCAAGCGAGGTCATAGCTGCGTTAAGTGCATTTGAGCAAGCCGGTGCTGCTGCGGCAACGGAGGAAGGTAGGGAAAGTCTCATTAGCCTTGTCATAGCCATGCGTGGTGACGCAAAGGTGAGACGAGGTGATATCGCCCGAGTCCTACTAGGAGAGCCTGGGCCGAGCAGCCGGGAATGATAGGAAAACGAGTGATGAAGCGTCTAACCAGATCAGAGTTAATCGAGTCAGTGTTAGCTGAAATGGATCGCGTCTGGGGGCCGGAGGGTTTCGGCGGTGAAGCTGAAGCCTATACGTGGCTGAAAGAGCACTTTGGAATATCGGAAGAGGAAGATGTGCAGTGGCAGGACATACTTTCGGATTGGGCAGGCACGTTTGATGAAGATACGGCAGATCTGGAAGAGGACGAAATAAACCAAGTGAGATCGTTTCTCCAGGACGATTCGAGCGTGACTGCTTTCCTGGAGTCGTTGCTCCAGCGCTACAAAAGCTGTGATGCGACGTACCCAAGCTAACAGCGAGGAAAAGGGCGCCATTATGATTTCTCCACCAATCACCGAGCCTGTCGCTCAGTTCGTCTGGCACTGTGTTGAAGGGCGACTTTGGCCGATCACATTGATCGTGGGCAGCAACTGGGTGACAGCAACCGACCCGAGCACCTACCTGGTCAACGCGGACGAGCCAGCCACCTACGAACAAGTCCAAGCCATGCTGATAGAGGCTGGTGGCATAGGCCAGTGGTACCCAAGCGAATAGGAAGGAAATCGACCATGAACAACGCAACCACCATCACCGTTGATCTGCCGTCGCATGTGCTCGACAAGCTGGAGGCCTATGCGCGCGCCCGTGAGGCCGTGTTTAACGTGGACAGGCGAACTGGTATCCAGGGCATGAATGAAGCCGAGCGCGAGGAGCAGTAAGCAGGAAAACTCGCTCAGCTGTACCCCAAACCCTGGCCTAAAAACCGGGGCCGAGGGCGTAGAAGAGGCGCGGTTTTCGCGTCTGCGACAGGGAGAACCATATGAAACGTCTGCCAGAAGGAGTACGCAGGGTTTGCGCTGTAGTTGGCGTGCTGTTTGTAATTTGGTGGATCGCCGTAATTGGCTTTCTTTCTCACGGGTTCACGCAAGTCCAGCCGATCGGCTGGGTTGTGCTGGGGCTGGGTGCCATCCTGGCATACCTTATTCCAGCGCTGCTCTACCGGATCTACAGATGGATCAGAGATGGATTCGTTATGGATGCTCAACGCTAAAGGAAAGGAACACCATGACCAGCTTGATTTTCAGCTGCAGGATGGCCACTTTCGAGCCGAAGCTGCCCCTCGCGAATGGCAGAAACCTACATTAGGTGAGTCAGTGGTACAAAAATGGTACAGGCTCTAGGGGTCTCATCTGTAAGGCCTGCAGCGCAAGGCTTTCAGGAAAAATAGGTCCAATCCATCATCGGCGCAACGCTGAAGCGGCGCGGAACGAAAATGCGAAAATGGGACAAATATATTTTCACAACCTGCTGTACTGGTGAAAATGAATCCATTCCCATTTTTGCCATTCTGCACCGAAACGTCTTGCCTCAAATGTCACCTTGAGCGCCCCCGCCACTCCTCTATGCTTGAGCTGTCGCTGCCAATTCAGCGGCCGGGCCTGAGAATCCGTGAAACAATAGGCGCACAGGCGCCACCATCCATTAGACTGTTGGCGCTATTTTTGTGTCCGCACGTCTGTGTCATGGCGGCTGTGCGCGGGAGACTTCGGTCTGCCGGGTTCCTATTGGCCCGGTTTCTCAGCCTGCGCACAGCTGCCACCTCTTCGCCTGAGAACGAATGTGGCAGCTTCCTTCACTAGGAGCTAGGCGTATGTTCGTTTCCACTGCGTTACGTTTTCCACGTCCAAACCTCGACACCCTTGCCATTGCAGGAGGTGCCCAATGAACAATCCCCTTTCGAGCAAAACCGTGGGCGCCGTCACTTTCGCGACCTGCGGTTCTCAAGGTCGTGAACTGTTTCGGGTCAATTCTGGCGTACCGATTCAGGAAGCGCTGGAGCATGCCTCCTTGCTGCTCCACTGCGCCAAGACGCTCTCCCTTGACGCCGCAATCGACGCAGATGGCTCCCGTTATGCCTGGGCCTCCCACTACCTGGCCGAGATGGGCAAAGCGGTGATCGATGATCTGACACAGGCCATGCTGCGGGAGGCGGCGGTCTAGGCGGAAGCTGGAGGCTGCGTTCTGAACGAGAGGCTGTGGAGCGGCATTCGTCGGGATGGGGCAGGGCGCTGGCTTGAGTGGTGCGTGGGGCGAATACTCAGAATTCACAACATAGGCTGGCCCCGTTGCCCCTGGCTCTGCCTCGCGCCGGCGCCAGGCAGTACTGGCACCTCGCAAGCTCCTGGCACCGGGCTCCCGCCTGGCCCCCATGACCCACTCCACTCAGGCAAGGAAGTCGGCGAACGCCTTGTCCTGTTCCAGCACCAGCGGCAGCTTGCCGAACAGTGCGTCGAGGTCGACTCCCTCGAACAGCGGGCCGCCCACGGCATTGCGCGCTTCCGGGGTCGGGCCGCCGTGCTGTTCCAGCCCATCGCAGATTTCCATGGCCTGGGCGATGATCCGCGCATAAGGCTGGCCATCCGGCGCGAGGTGCGGTTGGCCCTGGTAGCGGATGGCCGACTGGATGGTCAGCGGCAGGTTCCAGCGCTTGCCCAGTTCCGCGCCGACTTCCGGGTAGCCGAAGCCCAGTTGCTGGGTTTCGCTGGCGGCGCGGCTGGTGGTGCCACTGGCGCCCTTGATCCGGGCGGCGTAGTCCGGCGCACCGGTCTGGATCAGTAGCTCGCCAATGTCGTGCATGACCCCGCAGGTAAAGGCCACTTCACCGTCGAGCCCGGCCTGGCGGGCCAGCAGGCGGCTGACACTGGCGACCTGGAAGCTGCGGCCCCAGAACACCTTGAGGTCGAAACCCGGCGCCGACTTGAAGGCCCCGGTCACGGCCGAAGCCAGCACCAGGGTGCGCAACACGTTGAAGCCCAGGCGCAGGGCGGCGTCCTCGATGCTGGCCGACTCGCGTGCACCCTTGAAGCGCGCCGAGTTCGCCAGGCGCAGGACCTTGGCGGAGACCACCGGGTCGCGCTGGATATTGCGGGCGACGTTTTCCAGGCTTTCGTGGGGGTTGTCGAATTGCTGGACCAGCTCCAGCGCGACCTGGGGAATGCTGGGAAGACTGTGCAACTCCGAAAACAGCTTATCGATATCCATGGCAAGGCCTTTTCATCCAGTGGAGACTCTTTACGATAGGCAATATTTCGCCGTCTGCACGTCGTCTTTGAATACCCCGAAAAGGCCGAATCGGGGTCTGGCACAGTGCTATCAGCGCTGGCCGGTGGAGGCAGTCGCGAGACGTATGGCTAGCGTGCCATCGCCATCCCGCGTGCAGTCGAACGCAGGCGCCGCTCTCCCATCAGGGTGCGCAACTCGATCCACAGCGTCATCGGGATCGGGTGGCAGTCCTGCTCCCACTCCTTGTAGATCGCGGTGGGCACCCGCACCAGCTCGGCACAGGCCTGCGGGGTCAGGTCGTGGCGCCGGCGGAAGGCTTTCAACTCGGGGCCGGCCGGATGCTTGGGGGCGATGCCGAGGACTTCGGGGAACCAGGTCGCCAGCAACGACCGGGCCCGTGCTTCATGGCCGAGCTGGGATGCGCCAATGCCACGCTGCTGCAATTGCACCATCAGCTGGAACACCTGGGACATGTCGGCCGCGACCGGAGGGGAGACTTTCCAGCCGATGAGCGAAAGGTCAATGCCGCCCACTTCGCCGGGGTAAAACCAGCCGAGCAGAAAGGTGGCGCAACGGGATGCTTCGAGTGTCTGGCCATGCGCTACGGTGAACAACCGATCCAATGCGTCCAGTTGGTCCTCGAAGTGTCTGCCGGCGGATATCGATCCCACGGTCACCGGCTTTCTGGTCAACTGTTCTGTGCTCACTTCAAGCATCGAAACCTCTGCGATATTCGGCATTTCACCCGGAAACTCCATGCTTCCGCTGTCTTGTGCAAGCGTTCTGGACGCTGGGGCGGGACTCACTATCGACGTTGTCTGGGGACACAACAAGTAACAGTTCCTCCCCATTTATGATTAACTGTTCTCCTAATAAGACCGAACAGTGGGCGTGGCAGTGAAAGACTTCATGGTGAGCAAGGACGATGACCTTTCCCTGACCCAGCAACTGGTCAATGGCATCTGCCAGTGGATCGAGGCGCAGCGGATTCGCCCGGGCACGCGCCTGCCGTCGATCCGTCAACTGGCCCGGGAGAAACACGTCAGCCATTCGCGGGTCATCGAAGCCTATGATCGGCTGGTGTCGATGGGCATCCTCGAGTCGCGCCAGGGCAAGGGCTTCTTCCTGGTCGAACCGATAGCGGCAGAGAGCGCCCCCCCGCCCGAGGTGCAGAAGATCAACGATGCCCATTGGCAGCCGCTGACCCAGTTCTGCAAGAGCCGGCTGAATCTGTGCTGCGGCTGGATTCCCGAGGTCTGGCGCGAAACCCAGGCCATCGGTTTCGCCATTCGCCAGGTGACCCGCACCGACCCCGACAGCCTGTTCAGCTACAGCACGCCGCTGGGGCTGCCATTGCTGCGCCAGCAGATTCACAAGCGCCTCGAACGGATGGATGTGCGGGTCGATCACGAGCAGATCCTGACCACCCAGGGCGTGAGCCATGCCATGGACTTGCTGGTCAGGGATCTGCTGCAGCCGGGTGACTGTGTCGTGGTCGAATCACCGGGCTACCCGAACCTGTTCAATCTGCTGCAAGCCAGCGGCATCCGCATGTTGACGGTGCCCAGGGAGCAGGACGGGCCGGACATCCGCCACCTGGAAGCCCTGCTGCAATGCCATCGGCCACGCTGCCTCTTCATCAACAGCATGTACCACAATCCCACCGGTACCTCGCTGCGCCCGGCGACTGCGCATCGGCTGTTGCAACTGGCCGAGATCCACGACTTCCAGATCATCGAGGACGATACCTACGCCGACCTGCATAACGGTTCCTGCACACGCCTGGCCAGCCTGGATTCGCAGAACCGGGTCATTTACGTCGCCAGTTTTTCCAAGACCTTGAGCGGGTCGCTGCGGGTCGGTTACCTGGTCTCCAGCGCGCAGCGAGTACGCCGCCTGGCCCAGCTCAAGTCGGTGACGAGCATGGGCACCTCCCGGTTCATCGAGAGCGTGGTGGCCACGCTGCTCGGTAACGGCGCCTATCGCAAGCTGGTGCAACGCCTGCGCGACCGCCTGGACAAGGACATGGCCCATACCCTCAAGCGCCTGGAGGACTATGGCTGGGAAACCTTCGCCGAGCCGGTCGGCGGCATGTTCGTCTGGGCGCGTTGCAAGCCGTTCGGTTTTGCCCAGCTCAATGCCGTGGCCGCGTCCTGTGACGTGATGCTGTCCAGCGGTGATGCCTACTATCTGGACGGCCAGCGCAGCGACTGGATCCGCATCAATGTCGCCTACGCCGGTGATCCGCGCGCGACCGAATTTTTCCGGCGCCTGGCTGCCGCTCGCAGTGCCTGTCCAGAAGAGGCTAGCGAACCAGCGAGCGATAAGCCTCCTCGATGATCTGCAGCCCCTGGCGGATCTGGCTCGGCGACAGGTAGCTGAAGCACAGGCGCACATAGCGCCGCGATTGCGGGCCATTGTGCTGTCCGTGGGACAAGCGCACGTTGCCCAGCTCCCTGGCCTTCTCGATCAGCGCCGCCGGCTCGACATCGCCGGCAATCCTGACCCAGAACGAGAAGCCTCCGGTGGGGACCAGATAGTCCTGTACGCAGAACGTGCAGGATTTCAGCAGGCCGGCCATCAGGTCGCGCTTGGTCCGGTAGTGTTCGCGCAGGTCATCGATGTGCGTTTCGAACGCTTCGTTCTGCAGCAGGCTGAGTACCAGGTTGCTGATCAGCGGGCTGACGCCGCCATCGAGCTTGAGCTGGGCCAGGCCGCGGATGATCGCCGGCTCGGCCAGCACCCAGCCCAGGCGCAGCCCCGCGCCGGCGATCTTCGAGCAACTGTGCACGTTGATCACTCCCTGGCCTGCCGGCAGCACTTCCGGGCGCTGGGATTGGTAGGGCAGTTCGGAGTAGACCAGGTCCTGGATCAGCGGCACTCCGTGGCGATTGAGCAACTGCGCCACGGCCTGCATGCGCTCGACGGAGAAACAGCATCCGGTCGGGTTATGGAACACCGGCGAGGTGTAGTAGAGCGCCACCTTGCCGGTGGTGCTGGTCAAGGCGTGGGTCAGCTCATCGAGATCGACGCCGTCGCGGTCCATCCCCAGTTGGATGACCTGCGCCCCGGCCACGGAAAAGATCCGCAGTGCGCCCAGGTAGCTGGGGTCTTCGGTGAGGACGATGTCGCCCGGATCGATCAGCAGGTCCGCCAGCAGCGTCAGGGCCTGCGAAGCACCGGCGGTCACTTGCACGTTTTCCACCATCACCTCGTGGCGCCGGGCAATGGCCTGGCGCAGCTCGGGCAGGCCCAGGGAGTCGGTGTACTGGAGCAGGTCGCCGATGCCGACCCCGGTCGCTGGCAGCGGCGAGGTCGGCAGGGGAATACCGGCGAAGGTCACCGGATCGGGCATGCCGATCGCGAAGTTGATGACCTGTTTGGTCGATGAGTAATCGAACGCACCAAAGTCACTGGCGCGCTGACTGCGTAGCGAGTACATGTTGTTCTCCTCGGCCTCAGGCGATGGCGGCGGCGGCGCGAAAGCGTTGCTTGTACGCGCGGATATAGTGGTCGGGGATGTGCGCATCGATCATCGGGAATGACGCCTGCGGCAACGGCCAGGCAGGCAGTGGCAGCGGCTGGCTGGCCGCTGTCCAGTCGGCGCCGAAGTACAGCGCGGTGTAGCGCTGGGTCCATTGCGGGATGAAGGGCGCGAGCATGCCCAGCAGCGCCGAAACCTGTTTGGCTTGCCAATGTGGGGCGGTATCGGTGATGTCGGCGTGGTCGATGAAGTCTTCGATCGCCTGCAGGGCGTCCCAGAACGCCAGCCCGTCCATGGCGCGGGTATGGCGCGCCACCTGTTCGGCCAGTCGGGTCGGCAAGGGTTCGTCGACGACCTGCCGGGCCTGCCGGGCATGGGCGCGCAACGCCGCCTCCCAGGCATGCAGCTTCTGTGCGGCGGCCATCAGACCTTCGAGTTCGAACTCGTTGTCCTGGTTGCCGAAGGGCTTGGCGATGCTCGCCAGGTACAGGCGCAAGACGTTCTGGTCGATCACCTTGGCCACTTCATCGGCCCAGATCACATGATCGCGGCTGGTGGAGAATTTCGACCCTTCGAGCGTCGAGAAGTCCTGGATGCTCTGGTTGAACGGCGCGGCGAAGCCCCGGCCGAGCAGGCTCGCGGTAACGCCTACGGTGTAGTAGAAACGGTTGTCCTGGCCCATGAAGAACACCACCCGGCTGTCCGGGCTGGCCATTACCTGCTGGTAGTCGCGGTCTTCGCGCGCGCACAGCCGACGGATACCGGTATCGAAGCACCACAGTCCCTCGAACCAGGTCAGCAGGGTTTGTCCGGCAACGTCGTCGGGCTCGCCGAGGACCACGCCGCGCTCGAAATGGCGGGACATCGGCAGGGTGCGCAGGGTCTCGTGCAGCCAGGTCAGCTCAAGGTCCTTGATGGTTGCCGGCCACTGGCTCTCGGTAATCGCCTGTTGCAGGGTCGGTGCGAGCTTTTCGATATCCAGGTGGGCCTGGCGGATCGGCTTGAGGCTCAGCGGCCCGGAGCAGGGCGCGTGCCGCGGTTGCTTCAAGCGGGAATGGGGAACGGCCAAACCGCAGTTTTCACAGAGGTTGCTGTCGGTCGGCGCCGAGCAGTCCGGACACAGCCCGCTGGCCAGCGAGTCGGCGGCGAACTCGGCGCAGGTTTCGCAATACAGCTGCACGCCGTCCTTGATGGCGATGAACCCGTTGTCCTTGAGTGCCCGGTAGATAGCCAGGCTGTTGTCGATATGGTCGGCGCTGGTGGTGCGCACGAACTCGTCGGGCTCGATGCCGATCGCGCCCAGGCAGGCGAGGATCTCGCCGTTGTGCAACTGGGCCACCTCGTCCACCGGCCGTTGCAGCTTCTGCGCCTTGACCAGGGTGTAGGTGCCATGTTCGTCGGAGCCTGTGACATGGAACGCGCGATGCCCGGCCTGGCGCTGGAAGCGCACGTAGATATCGGCCAGCAGGTAGACGCCGGCGATATGCCCCAGGTGCAGCTTGCCGTTGGGGCAGGGTGGAGCAGGACAAACGAAGTAGGTTTTTTGTGTGTCAGTCATTTTAATCCCACCAGACGGCCAGGAACTTCAGCGGCTGTTGTGAATGTGTGTTGTGAATGGAGTGGGGGATATGCGGCTTCATGTAGAACAGCATCGAGCCGGCCACCGGCATCTGCCGCTCCTGCTCCTGGAAAATCCCTTCGCCCTCCATCAGTACCCACACTTCATGTTCATGATGCGAGTGCAGATCGACCGCGCCACCAGGCTCGACTTCGACAATCGACATGCCGAACTGCGGGCTCAGGGTGGTGGGCAGGTGATCCAGCAAGCGGCAAACCAGCACGCCGTATTCCGGGCGCATCATCTGCGGCTCAATAGGCTTTACATGCATGTCGATCTCACCCAGTCGTTCAGTCGCGGTAGAAAATGCCGTTGGACGGCTTGAGGTTTTCCAGGTCGGCCACACGGCCTTCAGGCGGGTTGTAGGCGCGCTTCATCGCGTTGTATTCATCGCGGGTCGGGCCGCCCGTCGAGGCGCGCTGGTAGACCAGGTACAAGGTGCGGCGCGAGCGGTCGCTCTTGTTCGGCAAGGAGTAGTGCGGGGCGTAGTCGTCGAAGATGAAGATGTCGCCGGCGCGCCACGGCACCTCCTTCCAGCTGAACTGCTTGGCGACTTCCGGCAGGATCACCCCGCCCTCGTCCATGGGGAACACGCCCTGCTTGTGCTGGCCGGGGCTGAAGAACAGCCCGCCGTTGCTGGAGTCCGCGTCGTCGATGGCGACGGCGACCACGGCATGAACCATCCGCTCCTTGAGCTTGTGCGGGATGTGGTAGATATCCTGGTGGGGACGGAAGCCGCCGCTGTCCGGGTACTTGAAGATCAGCAGTTCCTTGAGGCGGCGGGTCTTTTCATCGAGCAGGTGTTCAACGGTGCGGGTGATGCGCTCGTCCTGCAGCAACACCTGCTGCAGGCCGGGGTGGAACTCGATGAAGTTCTCGACCTTGGAGGTGATCTTCTCGCCCTTGTCGGTCTTCTCGAACCACATCATCCAGCGATCGTCGCTGATGTCCCAGCGCCCGATTTCCTGGGTGAATTCGGACAGCCGCGCCAGATCTTCCGGCGGGAAAAAGCCTTCCAGCCGAATGTAGCCTTCGTCGTGCCACTGGGTTTTCTGAGCTTCAGACAACATCAACGCTACTCCTTTACGTGTGATTAACCAGTTTTCAAACAGCCAGCATCTTGCTGCTGCGGGTACTCGCCATCAGTGCCAGGTTGGTCAGCGCGGCGACGAGCAGGCACGCCAACACCCAATCGACGCCCCAGCGACTCATGATCGCGCCGCCGATCGAGGGAAAGCCGAACAGACCAATGAAGTAGCCCAGGGTGAAGACTTGCGACGTGACTGAGGGCGACAGCCCGTTCGCCTCGGCCTGGTTGACCGCCAGGCTGTTGAGCGTCGAATAGCTCAGGCCGTAGCCGATGGCGAAAATCACGGTCGCCAGCAGATAGACCAGCGTGCTGTCGTCGTTGAGCAGGAACATCCCCAGCGACAGGCTGGTGAACAGGAACAGGCCGATCGCCAGGCGTTGTAGCGGCAGGCGACCGATCGAGCGGGCCACCGAGAAGCGCAGCAGTACGCTGGTGAGGGTGAAGGTGATGAAGAAGTTGTCGGCTTTCAGCTGGCGTACCTGCGCGTAGCTGGCCTGGTAGGTGGACAGGCCCGAGAAGATGCAGGCGCCCAGCACGATCATCGCGATCGGCAGGGCCGCGCGGCTCCCCAGCAGTGCCTTGAGATCGACGATTCGCAGCGAGACTTGCCGGGTGGCGGACCTGGGCAGGTTGACCATGGCGCGCCGGGCGAGCACCACGCACAGGGCCGATACCAGGCAGGCGATGCCCAGCAGGGCGTAGAACAGGCCATAGCTGCCGGTGGCCTTGACCACCAGGTGACCCAGTGGCGTGGTCAGGCCCAGCCCGGCCATCTGCGCCCCGGACATGATCGTGAAGTATTGCAGGCGGGCAGCAGGGCGCAGGTGATGAATGATCTGCAGGGGCGCCAGGATGTAGAACACCGACCAGCCCACGCCCAGTAGCAGCCCGCCCGGATACGCCGCGCCGGGCATTCGCGCGGCACAGGCAAAGGCGAACATCGCCAGGGCCATGGCCAGGCAGGCAACCGTGATGCTACCCATGACGCCGATGCGCTGCGCCGCCCAGCCCGCCAGGCAGCAGCACAGTATGGTGGTGATCATCCCGGTCGAGATCACGCTGCCGACGGCGGCCTTGTCGAATCCCATGGCCTGCAGGTACTCCGGCAACAGGAAGCTCGATCCGTAGGCGCCGGCGATGATGATGCCGGCGATCAGGAACGGCAGGAACGCCGAGGACGGCAGCCGGTCGGGTAATGGCTCAGGTGTTTCGGGCATGGCAGGGTGCTCTGGCGGTGTGGGCGGCAAGTCAGTACTGCACGAGGCTGAGGGCGTGCCGGGGCTCCAGGTGTCGGGCCGGGGCCTCGCTCAGCGCGTCGATGTGGCTGAACATCGGCGTGTCCGGTTCGGTCTGGAAATGCTCGTGGCCGAGCAGGTCGTTGAGGATGCGGCTGTTGCGGTAGGCGACCATCGACAGGTTCACCGATTGCAGCCCATGCTGGACGATGCTGCGGTTCTGCAGATAGACCGGGCCGGGCATCGGCGTGGCGAATTGCACGCGGTAGCTGCCGTCGATCAGCGGTTGTCCGCCATCGCGCTGGGCCTTGGCCAGCAGGTTGTCGACATACGGTTGCGGGCAGGGCTGGAAACCCGTGGCGAGAATCACCCGGTCGACGACGATGCTGCGCTGCTGTCCGCTGCTCAACGACCTGAGCCGGGCGCGCCAGCGTCGACCCTCCGGCTCGAGCCCATCGAGCACGGCCGACTGCAGGATATCGATGGCATGGGACTGCTCATGACCCACGCGGCGCTCATAGAGTCGTTCGTAGAGTCGGTTGCACAGGTCCGCCGAGATGCCATCGCTGGTCAGTCGTTCCTGCTGCACCGCGTGGCTGCGCTGGGCCATCGGCAGTGTCTGGAAACGCTGGTTATAGGCGGGGCAGAAGGCCTCGTTGACGAAGGCGTTGTCATCCATCGCGAACAGGTTCGAGCGCGAGGTGACCCAGGTGAGCGCCCCCAGGGAGGGGGTGCCCAGCAGTTGCTCGACGGTTTCCGCGCCGCTCTGGCCACCACCGATCACCAGCACCCGCTCGCCGGGCTGGACGGCTTCGCGGTGAAGAAAGTCCGCCACATGATAGATGGCGTTGCCCAGCCAGGGCCGCGCACATTCCGGCACTCGGGGCGTGATGCCGACGCCGACGGCAATCGCCTTGGCCTGGTAGCTCTGCTCGGCGGTCACCACCCGGTAGCCTTCGGCGCATTCGACCACATCCAGCACTTCCTGGGAGAAGCGCAGATTGGACAGTTGCCGCGCCACCCAGCCGTAGTAGTCGGCGAACTCCTTGCGTGAGGTCGAGGCCCCCCCCTTATTGATGAAACTGTAGAGCCGCCGGTGCTCGGCGAGGTAATTCAGGAAGGAGTAGCGGCTGGTCGGCGCGGCCAGGGTGACGCAGTCCTTGAGCGGAGAAACCTGCAACTGGCCATTGGACAAGAGCATGCCGGGGTGCCAGGCGAACGTGTCCCGCTTGTCCAGGAACAGCGTTTCCAGGCCGGTGGGTTCGGCCAATGCCGCGAGGCTGAGATTGAATGGACCGATGCCGATACCGATGAGGTCGTATGTTTTCATTAATTGCTCGCCGCCCTGCGAATCAATGGTGAATGCGTCTGGCCGTCCTGTCCTGCCATGGGGTGCGATACCCCTGGACGCTGCGGTTGACCATGGTGGATTGGCCAACTGAAATGTAGGATATATCCGACATTTTGCCGTTGCAAGCGTCGCTACGTACTTTTCGCTGGCGACGGATAGGGCGGTGGTGGGCTTAGAGCAGCTCGGCCAGTGGGTAGCCGACGGCGTTCGCCAGGCGGTCCATCATGTCGATGGTGACGTTGTGTTTACCCTGCTCGATGTCCGAGAGCGTGGTGCGCTGCACCCCGGAGCGGTTCATCACGTCCGCCTGGGTCAATCCGGCGGCCCGGCGGGCCTGCTTGAACTTCTGGGCGAACCGCAAGCGGGCAGGCGAAGCACCTTCGACCGAGCGGCGCTGGGGTTCATCCGTAGGGGGAGTGTCGGAGGGCATGGTCTGGTCCGGGTACGCGACCGCGGGGCTGGCGCCGGCGAATACGCAGGTTAACGGTATCTGTCCGGGTCAAGTATACGGGGCATTGATCCTGACGGTGCGAGGTTGCCCATGGATTTGGCCGAGGTCGGCGATGGGCCGGGGGCGTATCAAGCCCCAGGCCCGGGTTCACCGGGGGAAACGGAGGTCAGTTCAGGGGAAGCATTTTTTCAGGGCCGCGCGATAGAAGTCGAACGCGTCGACTGCGCCCTGGACCGCTTCGGCGCGCTCTTCGTCACTCAGCGGCAAGCCGTCGAGCAGGGTGACGAACTGGCGCCAGTGCAGGCCGCGGCCGTCGGGGTGGGCGGCGAGGTGCCGGGCGCCATGGCTGCCACTCAGGCCGATCAACTGGGACTCCTTGAACAGGAATGCGGCGCCCAGGTTCGAACCTTCGCTGCAATACAGCCAGCCCAGGGCGGCATGGGCGCTGGCCGGCTCAACGGCTTGTGGCGTGGCCGGGACTTCCAGGCCCAGGTCGCTCAGGTCGGCGCAGACGGCGGCGAAGCGCGGCAACTCATTCAGGCCGGGCAGCAACTGGTTGAGAGTCTGATCCTGGTACAGGCCGTTGATGACGCCATGGAACTGATGCTGCAACTTCAGGAAATAGCCGTAGCGCTCCAGGCTCTCGAACGGGCGGGCGGCCATGACCAGATTGTCGACGCTGTCGTGGTCGCTGCTGGTACCGCTTTTCAGTTGTTTGCTCAGGGGCAGTTGGGGGGCGTGCTGGACGATGGCGTTCATGGGCGGGTTCCAAGGGGTGTGTAGAGTTGCGCCCATCATGGGCAGGCCCGCGTCGCGGAACAACGAGCCAACTATTAAGAATGCTTAACCGTCTAGAACGATGATTCGCGGATCAGCAGCGCCAGGGCCGACTGCCAGGCGCGCATGACCAGGCTCTGGGCCTGGCCCTCGATGATCACTGTGCCGCGTAGTGCCTGACGGGTGTCCTGGGTATCGTTGGTGGGGCTCAGAAGTGCCCGGTAGAGTGCCTGTTCCGGTTCCGGCAAACGCTCGTGATCCAGCGTAGCAGCAATCGCGCCCTGATAGGGCGAGGCCAGTTCCGGCGCCGAGGAAAGGCGTCGCACTGCGGTTTGCTCCAGCTCGTCGAGGTTCAGGTCGACCGGGGCACGGTCGAACGCCTCGGGATAGAAACGCGCCGGATTGCCTACGGCCAGGCGGGCCAGGTCATGCTCCTCGATGAAGGCTTCCACTTGGCGGCCCTGGTGTCCGACCAGGGTCCCCAGCCATTCCCCGGCCGGCAGCCATTCCCCGGCCTGCAGCGGGTCGGCAAGATCCACCAGCATGCCATCGAAAGGTGCACGCACCGTCAGTTGTTCCTGCTGCTGGCGCAGCAGCGCCTGGCGCTCCAGCGCGGCGGCGAGCTCCTGGCGCACCACCCGCAGGTTGGCGGCGGTTTCCCGGTTGAGCAATTGGAAGCTGTTCTGCCATTGCAGGGTGACGATGCGCCGATCAAGGCTGGCCAGCTCCTGCTCAAGCTCCGGTGATACCAGTTGGAACAGCGCCTGGCCGCGCTGAACCCTGGCGCCGGGCTCCAGCAGGATCTGCTCGATTCGGCCACCGACCGGCGCGAACAGGCTGGCCTGTTGTTGCGCACGCAGCAGCGCTGCGGCGTGTATGTCGCTGCGCCATGGCACGCAGGCCAGCAGGAGCAGGGTGGCGGTAACGGACAGGGTGACCAGGGCGTTGCGGTTCATGCGGTAGTCCTTGCGCCGGGCGTACCATTCGCGCAGCTCGTTGACGATGGGCATCAGCAGGAAATAGATGATTTCGACGATAAACAGCAGGATGCCGAGCAGCTTGAAGGCGAAGTGATACACCAGCAGGGCAATCCCCAGGAACAGGAAGAAGCGGTAGATCCAGGTGCCGAACGAGTAGACCAGTAAGGTGCGCTCCAGCCACGGCGAAAAATGCTCGGGGCGCGGTTCGTCGAAGCGGAACAACCATTCGCGCAGGCGCCAGCGGGCCAGGCGGAACGCGCGGATCTGCAGGTTGGGCACATCCAGCAGGTCGGACAGCAGGAAGTAGCCGTCGAAACGCATGAACGGGCTCAGGTTCACCGCCAGGGTCAGAATCCAGGTGGTGGTCGCCAGCATGAAGGCGGCGCTGCGTAGCATACCGTCCGGCAGGAAACTCCAGGCCAGGGTTGCCCAGGCTGCCAGGGCTGTTTCGCTGAGCATGCCGGCCGCGCCGATCGCCAGGCGCTGGTGCCGCTGTTTCAGGCGCCAGGCACCGGAGGTGTCGGTGTAGAGCACCGGCCACATCACCAGCAGGGCCACGCCCATGGTCGCCACTCGCCCGCCGAAGCGCTTGCAGGTGTAGGCGTGCCCCAGTTCGTGCAGCACCTTGGCCAGGCCCAGGGTGATGCCGGCAATGGCTGCGCCTTCCAGGGTGAAGAAATGCAGGAAGGTATGGACGAAGGTGTCCCATTGCCGCGCGGCGAGGAACAGCCCGAGGCCACCGGCCAGCAGGGTCAGGTAGAGAAAGGTCAGGCTGTAGAACGGCTCCACCAGCGGCAGGGTCCGTTGCAGGAAGGCATCCGGGCGCAGCAGCGGAATGCGCACGAACAGGTAGTTCTTCAGCAGCCACTTGGCCCAGCCGGCTTTCTGCGCTTCGGCGATGCGTTGCAGGCGCGCGTTGTCTTCGGCACCGCAGCTTTGCAGCAACTGGTTGTTCTGCAGGAACTGGCGAAATTCCTCGACGTCCTGCGAGTCCAGCTCCAGGGTGGTGTCGGTGTCGATACTGCGGGCGATGGCGCCGACGTCGCCGTGGTGCCAGCGCGAGAGCATTTCCAGTTCGGCCCAGCCCAGGCGGAAGAACTGCCCGCGGGCAGGGTCTTCCAGGGTCCAGGTCGGCGAACCATCGCGATTGCGCGGGCCTTCGTGCAGGCGCAGTTCTTCACGCAGTGCTGGCAGCCTGGCCGGCTGTGGCGCCGCAGAGGGCAGCGCCATGCCGGCCGGTGCGAGGGCAGGGGCGTTCACAAGGCCAGCCAGATACGCAGGGCCGACAGCGGTCGGCGCATGACGTAGTAGAACAGGCTGGTGCGCTCACCATAGAGTTTCGCCGTGCCCTTGAGGCCCACGCGGATCAGCGGGTCGCTGCCTTCGAAGTCGGCTTTCAGGCGATAGGCCATGCTGCCTTCGGCGGTCGGGCTGGCGCGGTAGGAGAGGCGCTTGAGGCTGGCCTCCAGCGGCGAGGCGGGCGCGGTATTGAGGAACAGCTTGACCTCGGCGCCAGGCTCCAGGGAGATCGCGTCGCTCACCGGCAGGTGGATCTCCAGTTGCGCTTCGTTGGGCTGGGCCACGGACATGATCCGTTCGCCCAGCGACACCGGTCGGCCGACCCAGTCACTGGGGTCATCGAAGACCGCCACCCCGGCACGGGGCGCGACAATGTTCATCCGTTGCAGGTTGGCCTGCAGGTAGTCGACTTCGCCCTGGGCCTGCTCGCGCCGTCCCTGTAGCACCGCCAGGCTGGCCTTGCTGCGATCGTCGCTCAGGGCCTGCTGCTGGGCCTGGCGGAATTCCGCATCGGCGACTGCCAGGGCCTGGCGTGACGACTCCAGGCGGCTCTGCATCTCGCGGGCGTCCAGCAGCGCCAGCGGCTGGCCGACCTGCACCCGCTCGTTGGGCTGCACCAGGATGCGTTCCACTACGCCCTGCAGGGGCGCGCGCAGCACGCTGGGGTGCAAGGCCACGATCTCTGCGGGGGCCAGCACCGATTGCCGTACGGGCAAGGCCAGGATTACTACGGCAGCGGCGCCGACCAGCCACCAGACGCGTCGGCGGTTGTGCTTGAGCAGTGCCGGCTTGGTCTTGCCCAGCAGCGAGGCCCAGGCATGGCCATAGGCGTCGAGCAGCAGTTCCAGCAGGCCCAACTGGGCTTGCGTCGGCGGCTCTTCGCAGGCCAGCAGCAACGCGCCGAGCGGGCTGGCGTCCGGGCGCCGCAAGGGTAGCCAGGCCAGGTGTGCGGGCAGGTGTTCATCCCAGTGTTGCCGGGCTTCACCGGCCAGTTCATCGCGGCTGAGGAAGCGGATCTGCGTGCCTTGGGCAGCGTCCTGCCAGCCCCGGCACTGCTCGCGCAGCCAGACGTTGAAGGGCGCGTCGTGCTCGACCACGGCCAATCCGGAGACGGCCTGCAGGCGCTGGCTTTGCGCGTTCCACAGGAACGCCTGGCGGTAGGGCAGCAGCAGGCGGGTGTCATTGACCATGACAAAGGCCAGGGCCTGCTCGCCCTGGGCGTGGCGAGCCTGTTTCTCCAGTTGCAACAGTTGGCCCAGGCCGTTCAGGGCGTGGTTGGCGGCACCCGCCGTGGTAGTCATGGTGCGCTGACCGCGGGTTGCTCGCTGAGGCTGGCGACCCCGCTCATGCCCGGCAGCAGTTGGCCGTCGACCCGGGTGAGGCGACCGAAGACCTTGATCGACTGGCTCAGCGGGTCGACCACCGAACCCACGCGCACCACCTTGGCCGGGTAGCTCTGGCCGGTTTCATCGAGGCTGACGCTGAACGGGTGGTCGGGCTTTAGCCAGGTCAGCCAGCGTGAAGGGACGATCAGCTCGACATCGAAGGCGCTGTCGTCATAGATATCCAGCAGCTTCTCGCCCTCGGCCACGTATTCGCCCGGCTGGACCTTGCGCTCGGCGACTCGCCCGGAAAACGGTGCGGTGATGCTGCAGCGTTGCACCATGACCCGGCCCACGCCGCTTTCCGCCCGCGCCATGGTCAACGCCGCCTGTGCCTGGTCGATCTCGCTGAGGCTGATGGACTGCAACTGGTTGAGCCGCCTGGCCACCTCCAACTTCTTGCTTGCGGCCGCTTCGGCGGCGGTCGAGTGATTGAGGCGAGCCTGGTGAACCGCGCAATCGAAGCTGACCAGCCGCTCTCCCTGCTTGAAATGCTCGCCTTCCTTGACCTCCAGCTGCGTGATCTTGCCCGCCAGTTCGCTGGAGATCACCGTGTGGCGGCTGGCACTCAACTGCACGCGGATATCCGGCGAGCTGCCGGTGGTACTGACTGTGGTGGGTGGTGGCGCCAGCAGCGGGGTTTGGGCAAGGCTGGCGGTGCTCAGCAGCGCGAGCAGCAGCGGCGACAGACGTAGCAGTGGGGCAGGGTGCATGGAAGGGCATCTCGATAGAACCCGGCGCGCAGGCGCACGCCGGTTTGGGGCGGTGGTGGGGGGAGGGATCAGCGCAGGGCGCTGACTTCCACCGGTACGGTGCTTTGCAGGGAACCCAGGCTGTTCCACATGTCCAGCCGTTCGACGGCGGGCTGGGCCGGGCGCAGCGGCGCGGGTGGCTGGGCGACCACCATCAGGTTCTGCGCCCCCGGCAGGCGTGGCACGGCCACGGCGCCCTGGGCCAGGGCCAGGCTGTTGCGGCTGATCGCCTGGGTCAGGGCGGCGACACTGCTGTCGGTGAGTTTCGCCGGCAGCGGATCGAGGCCGGCGGCCTGGTAGATGGCGCCATAGGCGCTCTGCAGTTCGGCGAAGCTGCGGTCACGGGTACGCGTGGCCAGCACGGTTTCGGTACTGGTACGGATGCGCTCGACCAGGGTCTGCGCGTCGCTCTGCACGGCGTTCTCGGTCTGGGTGAGAATACCGCGCTGCACCCGCTGCAGTTCATTGGAGCGTTCGAATACCGCGCTGGCGCGCTGGTATTGCTGCCAGGCGACGTTTACCTGGGTCAGTACGGTCATGCGCAGCGCCTGGCGACGGATATCGGCCACGGCTTCGCGGGCTTCGCCAGCGCGGCTGATGGCCGGGTAGGAGAGCACGCTGAGCAGGTTCCAGCTGACCTGGACACCAGCATCGGCCCAGTTGTGGTTGGCCAGGTAGCTGTTGCTGTCGTAGTTGCTGCCGACGAACAGCGAGGCCCCCGGTAGCAGGCGCAACATTGCGCTGCGGGTTTCCAGCACGGCATTGCGCGCCTGGTAGGCCTCTTCGCTGACCTCGGGACGCTTGACCATGGCCATGGTTTCCAGGTCGTCGAGGTTGTAGGCCAGGTTCGGACGTACCAACTGCTGTTCGGTGGGTAGTACCAGGCTGTACCGGGTCGCCGGCGGCAGGTTCATCAGGGCGGCCAGGCGCGACTTGGCGGTGGCCAGTTCGCTGTCCACGGCTTCCAGCTGGCGGACCATTTCCAGCAGGCCCTTCTGGAAACGCAGGGCTTCCAGTGGCGCCAGCAGGCGTTGCTGTTCGGTCTGGCGGGCACGCTCCAGGGCCACGCGAGCGTCAGCCAGGGCGTGTTTCACTTCCGGTTGCAGGCGCTCGGCGGTGGCCGCTTCCCAATAGGCCGAACGCACCTGCTGGATGATGTCGGCGACAATGCGCCGGCGGCGCTCCTCGGCGGCCAGGCTCTTGTTGGCCTGGGCCTTGGCATTGAAGTAGCCGAGGCCGAAATCGAGGACGTTCCACGACATCTGCAGGTCGGCGGTGCGGCTTGAACGGTCCTGGCTGGTGGAAGGCACCACCGACTGCCTGCCGGTGCTGATCGATTGGCTCGACGACGCCTGGGTGTTGTCGCGTCCGCGCCAGCCGGCGCGGGCGGTCAGCTTGGGCAGCATGTCGAGGTTCTGCACATCCAGCAGGTTGTCTTCCAGGGCGCGTTCCATCAGGCCCAGGCGCTGCTGCAGGTTGTACTTCACGGCACGGGCCATGGCCTCTTCCAGGCCGATCGGGTGGCTGACCGGCTCCTGCCCGTCGAACATCTTGATGCGGTCGGCGGTGGCCTGGGCAATCTGCTGGTCCAGGTTCACCGGTTCCGGTTTCACTGCACAGGCGCTGAGGCCGAAGATCGCCAGGCCGATGGACAGGCGCAGCATGGCGCCGCTGGTGACCCCCGGCAGTTTATGGTTGCTCACAAGATTTCCCCTAAGTGCGATTCACGCCATCTGTTTGGCTGTGTCGTTGCGCAGTGGCGGCAAAGATAAGAATTATTCCCATCTCTAGGCAATCGCGGGTTCATTAAGAATGGTTAATGAACCCGCGTTCGTTGCGGTCAGGCCCGATCGCGTGGTTTCGTTTCCGGTTGTTCGGGCGTATTGCCCAGCAGCGTGGCGATCAGTGCCTGGGCACGGCTCAGCAGGCTGTCCTGGCTGGCGCCTTGCAGGTGCTGGCTGAGGTTGTGCCGCGCCGCCTCGCCGTGGTTTCGGTCAGTACTGCGATCGGTGCGCGGGAGCGGTTCCGCGGCTTGCCGGTTGGGCGTGGCCTGCGGTTCCACCTGCAGCTCGACCGGTACCCGCAACGGCTTGTCGCCCGGGCCCTTGCCCACCAGTTGCAAGTGCAGGCGCTGGGCCTTGATCATTGCCGTGCGGTCCAGCTCGATGGCGCCGGTGCGGCTGTCGTGGCGGACCCATTGCGGCAATGGCAGGCCGTTGCTCAGGCGCAGGCTGTAGCCTTCGCTGTAGCTGTTGAGCAGGCGTGCCGGCAGTTGGAAGTGCAGCGTGTTCGCCGCGCCATTCACCTGCAGCAAGGCACTGATGCGCGCAAGGCCTGCGCTGTCGTCCAGCGTAGTGCGGCTGTAGTGGGGTTGATCGAGGTCCAGGTTGTCGTCCAGGCCGCTGGTTTCGCCCAGCCCGGCCAGGCTCGACAGGCGCAGCTCAATCGGGTTGGCCGGATGGCTGTCGATCCCGCGTGCCATGGGCGTCCAACTGCCCGGCGCGGTTTGGTGAGGGGCAGGCGCACTGAAGTGTGGTGCCGGGTTCGCCAGGATCACCGGCGCCACGCTGTTGTTGCTGTTGCCACTGTTGCTGGTGTTGTCACCTGGCACCGGCACGTCCACGTTGGCCTGTGCCACTTCGAGGGTGATGCTGCGCGAGGCCGTCTCACCCTTGGCATCGCTGACACTGACAACCAGCACATAACGGCCGGCACTGCCGATGGTGCCGGACAAGGTACGGCTGTCCGGGTCGAAGCTGAGGCCGGACGGCAGGCCACTGGCGCTCCAGGTCAGGCGATCGCCATCGGCATCGCTGAACAGCCCGGCCGGAATCACCGCGTTGTAGGCCTGGCCGCTGACGGCCGGAGCGGGCGTGTAGGCCACCCCGGTGTCGACTGGGGCGTGGTTGCCCGACAGCAGCGTGACCTGCACGTTGTAGGCATTGCCATTGTCCTCGCCATCGTTGAGTTGCAGGACCACCGTACGGGACCCAGCCTGCTCGCTGCTGCTGGCATAGGTGAGCTGATGGAGAAGGGCATTGGCCTGTTCGCTGCTGGCGGCGCCGGTGAAACGTAGTACTGCGGTGTTGCCGGTCTGCTCCAGGGTGGCGATCACGCTGCCGTTCAGCGAAATGTTGTTGCCGGACACGGTGTAGCCGGCGCCTTCCTGGAAGCCGAACGTGTCGCCGCTCTGGCCGCTGATGGTCAGCGTTGCGCCCTGGTAGTTGTTGGCGGCATCCAGTTCGGCGTCGCCCAGGTGCAGGGTCGGTGCCAGCAGGGTCGGATTACCGCCGATCAGCACGCTGGGCGCCGGAATGCTTGGCGCGTCGAGCACATCGAGACGGCTGCCCACCACCAGCACGCCTTCGCCGACGCGCAGCACCTGGTGCACGTCATTCAGGCCGGCTTGCGAACCGACCAGGGTCAGTTGGTTGCCCGCCGTGGCGTAGTAGTTGAGGCTGCCATCGGCGAGGCTGACGAACAGCGCGTTGCCGTTGGCGGACAGGCTGATGTCGTTGATCGCGAGTCCCTGGGCCAGGGTGCCCAGGTGGGTGAGGGCGCCGGTACCGGTGTCCAGGCGGAAGGCGTCGATCTGGCTGGCGCTGGCGACATACAGGGTACGGCCATCGCTGCTGACGCTGACATGCTGCAAGTCATCGAGGGTGATGGTCTGGCCGCTGGCGTCGGGTTCGCCCGAGTGGATATTGCCCAGGGCCGTCAGGCTGCCATCCGCCGCACGTTGATAGACGATCAGCGTCGCGCTCTGGTAGGCGTTGGTGACCACGTACAGCAGGTCGCCCTGCATCGTGACGGCGGTGGGTTGCCACAGGTACGGCGGGCTGGACATGCTGCCTTCCAGGGCCGAGCTGTAGGTCAGTGCACCTGTCTGCGCGTCGCGGGTGAACGTCAGCAGGTTGTAGCTATTGGTGACGTAGAGGTTCTTGCCGTCCGCGGAGAGCGCCATGTCCTTCATGTAGAACAGGTTGCCGCCGGTGGCCTCGTTATCGACCAGGGTCGCCTGCAGGGTCAGGTTGCCGCTGCTGTCGCGGCTGAACCAGGCGAGGGCATTGCCTTCGCTGTTCAGGGCATACACGCTGCTGCCGTCGCCGGAGACCTGCATATGCGCGATGCCGCCCAGGGCGCTGACGGCGCTGAAGGTGCGCACGTAGGTCAGCTGGCCGCTGCTGGCATCACGGCTGAACAGGGCGATGGCGCCCTGGCTGTCGGCCAGGTAGACGCTGCTGCCATCGCTGCTGACCACGCTGCTGGACAGCTGGCCCAACCCGGCGATGCTGGCCAGCGACTGTACCGACTGCAGGTCGCCCAGTGACAGGCGCGGGTCGACGCTGATGACCGGGGCATCGTTGACGGCCGTGATGCGCAGGGTCAGTGCCAGCGCCGTGGAGGCCAGACCGCGCTGGTCGCTCAGGGTAATGCTCACCGCGAGGCTGGCTACCGGCACGTCGCTGCTGTTGGCGTAGGTGATCTGGCGCAGGGTGTTCTGCACGTCGGCGCTGCTCGGGCGGGTGCCGGCCGCATCGCTGAAGGTCACGGTCAGCACGCCGTTGGCGGTGCTCAACTGGCCGATGACCACGCCATCCTTCATCAGGTTGCCGCCACTGAGTGTCAGGCCGTTGCCGCTACGGAAGCCCAGGCTGTCGGCGCTGCTGGTGCCGCTGCCCAGGGTGAGGGTGAGCACGGCGCCGTCATAGTTGCCGGCGCCGCCGTTGAAGGCATCCATCTGGGTGTCGTGGACCGTCGCCGTCGGGGCGATCAGCACGGCGTTGGCCTGTTCGGTGTAGCTGACGTCGCTGCCGCCGCCGAGCACCGGTGCGGTGTTGCTGGACAGGGCGCCCGCCAGGGTGACCACGGCCTGCTGGCTGAAGGTGCTGACATCGTTCAATGGTTGCGGCTGGCTGGTATCGACACTCTCCCTGACCTGCAGGGTGATCGTCCGCGTGCCGCTGGTGGCGTTGCCACTGTTGCCGTAGGTCAGGCTGTCGATGACCTGCTGGGCGCGTTCCGCGCTGCTCTGCAGGAACAGGGTGACGGTGGTCTTGCCACCTTCGGTCGTCACCATGTAGGTGAGGCCGGTAGCGGTGGTCTGTGTGCCGCTGGTGTCCTTGTCCAGCAGGATCCTGCCGTTCTCCACACCCAGTACGTCACCGCGGTTGGCCGGTTCGAGAATGACGATCACCTGGGCGATGGCCTGGCCTTGCTCCACCGTATCGATCCGGGTGTTTTCAAACAGCTTTACCCGTTCACCCTCGGCGTTGTAGGTGGGCGAGAGGGCACTTGTCTGCACGATGGCCGGGTCGTTGCGGCCCTCCAGTTGCACGTCCACGACCAGATTGTCGCTGTGGCCGTCGCCGTCGTTGAGCTGTACGTCGAAGTGGGCCACGTCGCCATTGCGGGTCGGGTCGCTGTTGCTGTTGCCATAGGTAATGTGCTGCAGCACCCGTTGGGCGTCGGCGTGGCTGATGGCGCCGGTGAAGGTCAGGGTCAGGCTGCCGTTGCTGCTGGCGAAGGTGCCCACCACCACGTTGTCGAGCAGGATCTGCCCGCCGCTCAGGGTCAGGCCTGCACCGTCGCTGAAGCCGAAGGTGTCATCGCTGTTGGCGCCGCCCTGGCGTTGCACCACGATGCTGGCGCCCTGGTAGTTGCCCAGGCCGTTGTTCAGCGCATCGAGCTGCGGGTCGCTCAGGGTGCCGCCCGGCAGCAGGGTTACCTGCGTGCCTTTCTCGATGAAGGTCGAGGACTGGCGGGCCAGGTCGAGCAGCAGCAGGCCGTCGGCCCAGCCGAAGGTGCCGCTCAGGTACAGCTGCTTGCCGTCGCCGCTCAGGCGGGCGCCGGTAATTTCGTTGATGCCGGTGCCTGCGAAGCTGTCGAGCGTGCTGCGCAGGGTCAGGGAGCCGTCAGTAGCGCGATCATATAGATCGATCCGCTTCTCGCCGATGACGAACAGGATCGCGCCATCCGGCGAGGCGACCACGCTACTGGCCGCAGCGGACAGGGCCACGTTGCCCAGCGCGGTGACTCGACCGTCACTGGCGATCGACAGGCTTTGCAGGGCATAGCCATTGCCATCGGTGGTGATGGCGTAGAGGGTCTTGCCGTCGGCGGAGAAACTCAGGCTGCTGGCGTAGTATTCACCGCTGCCCTGGGCGGCCATGAGGAACGTCAGGGCACCACCGCTGCCGACCTGGAACACGCTGACCAGGCTGCCGCCACCCGAGGTGGCGACATACAGGTAGTGGCCGTCGGCCGACAGCAGAAGTTTGTTGGCGGCATCCAGTTGCACGCCGCTACTGCCTTCGTCGCTGTAGCTGTGCAGCAGGCTGAAGGTACCGTTGGCCTGGCTGTACACCTTTAGGCTGTCGCCGCTGGTGAGGTAGACATTGCCATCTTGCACCAGCACGTCGCGGATCAGTGCGGACGGGCCCACCTGCGTCGCGTCGAGGCTGCCCAGGGCAGTCAGCGCGTGGGTGCTGCTGTCGCGGCTGAACAGCGTTACGCCTTCGTCGGCGAGCACATAAACAGTGTTGCCGTCGGCGGAAACCCCCACGCCAGTGGCGGCGGCCAGGCTGGCGCGGTCGCTGCTGCTGAAGGTCTCCTGCAGGCTCAGGGAACCGTCCGAGCCACGCAGGTAGACCGACAGGGTGCTCACCGATTCGCTGTTGGTGCTGATCACGAAGACCTGGTCACCGAGGGTGGTGACGCCGCGGATGCCGGTGAGGTCGCCGCTGACCAGATCGGCATAGGTCAGCGTGCCGGTGCTGGCGCCGAGCTCGGGGCTTTGCCCGACCTGGACGTTGACCTTGGCCTGCAGGGCCGGGCTGGCGGTGTCCTGCCCACCGTTGTCCGTGCCGCCACTGTCCTTCACTGCGCTGAGGGTAATGGTCCGCTCGCCAACGCTGGCCGCTGCGCTGTTGGCGTAGGCCAGGCCGTCGATCAGGGCGGCAGCGGCCTGGCCGCTCATGCCCGCGCTGCTGATGACGAGGGTGGCGGTGCTGCCATTGAGCGTGACGGTGTAGCTGTAGCCATCGACGGTGGTCCCGGAACCCGTCACCAGGTTGATGGTGCTGCCGTTGACCCGCAGGGTTTCGTTGGCACCGTCCAGCAGGCCGCCGATGGTCAGGGTCAGGCTGCTGATGGTCTGCCCGCTTTCCACGGTGGAGACACTGCTGGCGCTGAACAGGCTGACCGCGCTCTTGCCGGCGTCGTAGTTGGCGCTGGTCACCGGGGTGGCCGTCACTACGGGGGCGTCGTTGACACCGGTGACGGCCAGCGCAATGGTGAAGTGGCTGACGCCGCTGACGAACTGGTCGGCCACGGTCAGGGTCAGGCGGATGGCGGCTTGCGGGTCGTTGCTGGCGTTGTCATAGGTGATCTGGTGCAGCACCGCATTGGCGGTGGCGGTGCTGACATCGGCAGTGAAGACGATGGTCAGCTTGCCGTTGGCGCTGCTGAAGTCGGCGATCTTCACATCGTTGAGCAGCAGGCTGCTGCCGTCTACCCGCAGGCCGCTCCCGGCGGCGAAGCCGAACAGGTCGTCGCTGTTGGCACCGGCCTCGCGCGCCAGGCTCAAGGTGGCGCCCTTGTAGTTGCCGGCGCCGCCAGCCAGGGCGTCGTACTCGACGTCGGCCAGGTTGAGGCTGGCCCCCGGCTTGAGGGTGGTGCCTTCGGTGTACTTGAGGTTGATCAGGTCGCTGGGGCTGAGCTGGCCCAGGCCGGTGGAGCCACCGTTGACGTTGTTGCCGATGAACACCTGGCCGTCCGCAGTCGCCTGAATCCGGTAGATGCGGGTGATGCCGGTGTCCACGGTCTGCGACAGGCTCAGGGTGCCGTCGGCAGCGACGTTGTAGATCATCAGGCTGGAGGTGAAGCCGTTGCCCACGTAAAGGAGCTTGCCGTCGGCCGACATCGCGACGCTTGAGGGGTAGATGTTGGGGTTGAGAGTGACGACGGTCTGCACCTGGGTGACGGTATTGCTCGCCGCATCGTACTTGAGCACCAGTACCGTGAAGTTGCTGTAGGTGGTGATGTAGATATAGCCGTTGTCCGAGGCGGTCAGCGAGTAGGCGGTGCTGAAAGCGCCGGAGCTGCCGGCGGTGAGGCTGGTGAGTGTGCCGTTGCTGTCGTACTGCCGGTAGACCAGGCCACCGGAGTTCTGCAGCGTGCCGCGGTAGGTCAGTTGGCCGTTGTTGGTGTCGTAGGTGAAGATCGCCATGCGCCCGTTGCTCATGGCGTAGACGGTGCCGTCGCTGGTGACCGTCATGTCGCGCGTCAGCGAGTTGAAACCACCGGTGTAGGTAGGCACCAGCGATTGCTTGAGGGTCAGGCTGCCATCGCTGCCGACGGTGTAGTTGTACAGGGTGTTGGTCGACAGCACGAACAACTGCTTGCCGTCGCTGGAGGCGCTGATCTCGACGATCTTCTGCTCGAGGTTGGCGACGCTGCCGACCCGTTCCAGGGCTCCGTCGGCAGCGACCTTGAAGGTGACCACGGTGTAGTGTGAGTCATTGCCGCTGGCGCCGTAGCCCGCCACGTACAGGTACTTGCCGTCTGCCGAGAAGGCAATCGAGGTGACCGCGGACAGTCCGTCGGCCTCGATGCCATTGCTGGCGTTGCCGTCGTCGCTGGTGCCCTGCACGAAGGTCTGCAACAGGGTCAGTTCGCCGGTGGCGAGGTTGCGGCTGTACACGCCGAGCACGTTGCTGCCCTGGCTGGAGACGCTGCCGACGGCGCTGGTACCGGTACTGCCGGCGATCACCACCAAGGTACCGTCCTTGGACACCTGCACGCTGTTGACGTAGTAGTTGTAGCCGCTGAGGGTGCCGTCGCTGGCGTAGACGAGCTTGTCCGGGTCGGCATGCACGCTGGGCGCGTTGTTGCTCGACTCGGCCTGGGAAATCACCCGCAGGGTCAGGGTCTGCTCGGCGCTGGCGCCATGCTCGTCGGTGGCCTTGACCACGATGCTGTAGTCGCCCAGCACGGTCGGCGTGCCGCTGAGGGTGTGACTGCCGGCGTCGAAGGTGAGGCCGGCCGGCAGGCCGCTGACCGACCAGGTCAGGGTGCTGTCGCTGTAGATACTGTCGGGGTCGCTGAACAGCTTGCTGTCGAGCACGGCGCTGTAGCTGCCATTGACCACCACGGCGCTGAGGGTCTTCGCCGCATCGGCGTTGGCCACCGGCGCGCGGTTGGCAATCTGCGCCACCTCCAGCGTCAGGGCCAGCTCGGCCTTGGCGCCGGAGGCGTCGGTGGCGCGGATCACCAGGTTGAAGCTGCCGATCTCGCGGGTGGTGCCGGAAATGGTGCGGGTCGCGGGGTCGTAGCTGAGGCCGCTGGGCAGGCCGCTGACCGTCCAGCTCAGGATATCGCCGTCGGCGTCCTTGAACAGGTTGGCCGGCAGGGTGACGCTGTAGCCGGTTTCCGTGGTGGCGGCGCCGAGGCTGTAGCCATTGGCGACGCTGCTGTCGACCTGCGGCGTGCTGTTGATGCGCAGGGTCAGCACCTGGCTGTTACTGCTCAGGGCGCTGTCCTTGGCCCGGACGGTGAGGGTCAGCAGGCTGCCCGCTGCGGCACTGGCATTGGCGTAGGTGAGCTGGTGCAGCACCTGGTTGGCCACGGCCTTGCTGGTGTCGCCGGTGAAGCTGACGGCCAGGCTGTTGCCGCTGGTGGTGAAGGTGCCGATGACCGTGCCGTTGAGCAGCAGGTTGTTGCCATTGCGTGTCAGGCCATTGCCCTCGACCAGGGCGAAGGTGCCGCCGCTGACGCTGGCATCGATGGTCAGGCTGGCACCCTTGTAGTTGCCCAGGGCGTCGTAGTTGCTGTCGGCCACGCTCAGGCCATGGGCGAAGTTCAGCGCCTGGTCCTGGCTGAGCGACTGGATGCTGCTGTAGCGGTTCAGGCTGCTGCCGGCGACCAGCACCGACAGCCCGTCGCCGGAGACGGCGATGTCACCGCCGCCGGTTCCGCTGAGGGTGGAGCCCAGGCTCAGGGTGCCATTGGCGGCGACCTGGTAGATGTTCACCGTGCCGTTGCCGTTGCTGGCATAGAGCAAGCTGCCGTCCGGGCTCAGGGCGATGTCCCTGATGCCGCTCTGGCTGATGTTGGCGACTTCGCTCAGTTGCCCGTTGTTGAAGCGGAAGACGGTCAGGGTGCCGGCGTTGGGGTTGCTCGCATACAGGTACTGGCCATCGGCCGAGGTGAGCAGGGTGTAGTCGGTTGGCGTGTAGCCCGTGGCGCTGGTGCTCAGGCTGTCCACCAGGCTCAGCAGCCCATCGCTGCCACGCTGGTAGACAGTGAGGTTGTGCGGCGAACCGACGTACAGGATGTAGACGTAGTCGCCACGGCTGGTGATGACCCCGGCGCGGCTGTTGCCGTCGCTCACCGCGCGCCCCAGGTAGCTCAGTTCACCCGTGCTGGAACTGCGGTTGTAGATCACCACGTCGTTGTATTCGGTACCCACATAGACCTGGCGGCCATCGGCAGAGATCGCCAGGCCGCCGTTGGCGTTACCGTTCTGTGTCGCGATGGTAGCGCTGTAGCTGAGCCTGCCATCGCCATCCACCTGCAGTTGCACGATATTGCTGGCGCCGGAAGCCAGGGTGTAGGCCGACTTGCCATCGGCGCTCAGCACCAGTTGGCTGACACTGCCCAGGTGGCTGTCGCTGAAACTTTGTACTGCCGTCAGGCGTCCGTTGGCATCGACACTGAACACATCGATGCCGTTGCTGCCGCTGACATAGGCGTACTTGCCATTGCTGGAATAGGCCACGTCGGTGCCGCTGCCGATATCGCCCAGGCTGATGTTTTCCCGGCTGTCCAGGCCGCCATCGCTGCCCAGGGTCGGGGCCACGTTGATATCGCTGGTGATGGTCAGGGTGGAGCGGATGTTGAGCTGCGCGGTGTCGCCGCCGTCGTCGCTCAGGCTGGCCAGGGTGACGTTGACGGTGCTGTTGGGCACCGTGTTGTCCAGGGAGCGGTAGGCGATACTGTCGATCAGCTTGCCGACATCGGTGGGGTCGGTTTTATCCGAGGAGGCGATACTCAGGGTGATGGTGGTGGTGTTGCCGCTGACGGTCACACTATAGGCGTACTTGTTGTTGGCCGTGCTGACCGGGTCGTCGGTGGCCTGCAGGGTGATCTGCGTGCCATCGATCACCAGTGCCTGGTTGCTGCCCGTGGTATTGACCGTGACCACCAGATTGTCCAGGGGCTGGTCGGCCTTGTCGCGGCTTACGCTGACATCGCTGAACAGGTCCACGGTTTCAGTGGTGCTGTTGTCATGGAGGGCGACCGTTGCATCCACGCCCTTGGCCGTGACGCCAGGGGTCGTGTCGGTGGCCGCGACCACTTGCGCGGCGGTGGCCACGGCGGCAGCGTCGAACATCATCCGAGGCTCCAGGGCCAGGGCGAGGCTGTTGTGCTTGCTGCGTTTGCGCGGTGCGTTCATGGTGCGGTCCTTTTGCAAATGGCGTGATCGGCCACAGGCCGGGTCGTTACTCGACCAGGCGGGCGTAGTATTCGTGTTTGATTTTCTTGGCGATGTCTTCGAGCAGGGTGTGGATCTGCTTTTCGCCTTCGACGAAGTTCGTGGCATTGGCAAACACCATGCCGCCGGTGCCCTGGGTGCAGATGCTCAGGCCCGGGACGGCCACGCGGCCGAACAGCCCGCGGCCGAAGTCCTCCGGATCACCCGGGCGTACGCCAATGAAGTAGAACTTCAGCTTGCGGTCCTTGAAGCTGTTGCACAGGCTGATGAAGCGCTTCTGGGCCTCGTCCACGGCCCCTTGCGTGCCGGCCTGGGCACCGCCGATGGCCTGGCCGACCACGGCGGTGTTGTAGGCATCGGTGTCGAACCAGTCGCCCGTGGTATTGGCGAGCATGACCATGATCTTCACGTTCTTGTCGCTCTCGCCGTCGCTGAAATCCAGCGGCAACTCGCTGTCGCCCCAGCCCGCACTGCCGCGAAACTTCGGCGACAGGGTCATCGCACCCCAGCCCATGGCAATGGCGTAGTTGGTGTTGAAACCGGTGCGCATGTTGTCCAGGCGCTCGTCGATATCATCGATCTTTTTGCTCAGCGGCAGCACGGCGGCCTTCGGGCAGCCCTTGTCGGCGACGATCCAGCGGGTGTCGTTGGTGCCGTTGGCCTGGCCGAAGTCGGGGTTGGGACCGACCCAGGACACCGAGGCTGCGGTGGGATCGTTTTCCGGCAGGTCGTGGCGGTAGTAGACCCGGGTGAACTGGCCGGCTGGCGCGCGATCCCAGAAGTAGTTTTCGCCCAGGAGCAGGCCGCGGTTGAGACAGGTGAGGCGGGTCTTGAGATCGGGAGTACGTTGGTCACTCAGGCTTGAGACCTTGCCGGAGCGGAACAGCGACCTGAGCTCGACCGGGTTCAGCGCCTGCGAGGTCGCCCAACTGCTGACTCGACGCGGGTCCTTGGTGTCATACACGTTGACTGCCTGGCTGTAGGGGACCAGCGACAGCCAGGTGCGCTGCTGGTCGTTGCCGTCGTCGAGCAGGCTGCTGGCGAAGAACTTGCCCAGGCGACGCAATGCCGCCAGTTCATTGTCGTTTTCGGTGCCGGTGTTGGGCAGCACCAATGCCACTTCGGTAGCCCGTGATACCACCTCCACCGTGGAGTGCACTTGCAACAGCTGGCGTTCGCCGCCGAGCAGTTCGGGGTCGGCATGGAACTCGACCTGCACCTTGTAGCGGGTGTGGCCCTCGTCGTCTTCGCTCTCGGTCAGGGTGAGGCTGTCGCGGTCGATCTGTTGGGCCAGCTCACTGTCCATGCCGAGGTTGTTGGTGACGTAGTTGTAGGCCAGCAGGTTGAGGCTTTCCCGGGTCGCGTCCTTGTTGATCAGGCGCTCGTTGCCAACGGCCATGGCGGCGGCATCGGTCGCCCGTTTCACCTGCGCGGCGCCATTGACCATGCGGCTGGTGTCGAGGGCGTAAGCGGTGGCCATGAGCACGCCGCCCATGGCCAGGGCCATGAACGGGGCGATGTTGCCACGTTGCCGGGCCCGTTGGCCGAGGGCCGCGCCAAAAGCGGCACCGCCTGGACCCGACCGCGCCGGCTTTGGAGTACTGAGGGTTGTCATGGACGTGCGTGATTCCTGCCCGGTGGAGCGCCGGCACCAAAGAGGGCCGGCAAAGTGCGGGAAAGATAAGAATTATTCGCAACTTCAGGCAATCACGGCTTCATTAAGATTGCTTAATGCGTTGCCGAATCCGGGCGGGCAGCCTGCCTTTCAGCAGGCCTTTTCGGCACGGCAGAATGCCGGTACATGAGGTGCCAATTGCTCCGGGCGCGACCAGATGTACAGCGCACCGCAAGCCATGCCGCCGCCGGCGCACAGCAGCAGCCAGAGTGGTGGCTGGTGCCAGAGCAGGATCGCCAGGCACACGCTCATGCTCAGGCTCGCCAGGCACTTGCTGCGCCGGCTGATCACGCCGCCATTGCGCCAGTTGTGCAGCAGCGGCCCGAACAGTCGATGCTGTTCGAGCCAGAGGCTCAGGCGTGGGGAGCTTTTGGCCGCGGCCCAGGCGCTGAGCAGCACGAATTCGGTGGCCGGCAGTCCAGGCAGGATCACGCCGAGAATGGCGCAGCCCAGGCTGGCATAGGCCAGCAGCAGAAAGGCCCAGCGCTTGAGGCCCTTGGCGACAGGTGGTCCACTGGTGTCACGGGGGTTGCAGCTGGGGGCTGGGGCACGGCGCATCATGGGCAACGGAACTCATCCGGGTTGTGGCACAAGGTCCGTCCAGTAGAAATTCTTGCCCTCCCGCGGGCAAGTTAAGATGGCTTAAGTTTTGCCCGGCGCCGGGCCTATTGCTCGTTCTTGTCCGGCTCCTGGCCGACTTCCTGGGCCAGGGCATCGTCGAGCTTCAGATCGTCGTAGCTCATGCGGCTGAATGCGATGGAATGCATGGTCTTGTCTACCAGCAGGCCGCTGCTCAAGGCCAGGTTGTCGCTGTTGCGGCACAATTGCACCACCAGGATGCTGGTGGTGCTGGTGCTTTTGGTGGCTTCGTTTTTCTGTTCCTCGGCCGGCTTTTCCTCAGGCAGTTCGCCGGTGTAGTACTTGGCATCGCTGTAGGTCGGACACAGTTCGGTCATGCTGCCACGATACAGCGGCTTCCAGGGCATGGCCCGGTCGAGGCTGACCCGGCTGATCACCAGTTCGTAGTCGCCCAGCAGGGCAGGGGCGGCAGCCTGGTCGATGAGCGCCTGCAGGCCGTTGCTGTCCATGCGATTCTGCATGGCCAGCACCGAGGCGATGTTGTGCGCCGACTGTTCCATGTAGCTGCGGGCCTGGCTGACGTTGTAGAGGTCGGCAGCGATCAGCGCGGTGCCGATCAGCAGTGGCATGATCAGTGCGGTTTCCAGCAGGGCATTGCCACGCTGGCGGGCGGGGCCGAAGGATTTCATTCAGCCGTCTCCTTGTCGCTGGTGAGGTTGCCCAGCAGGTGTCGATATTGGTACTGGAAGGCATTGCCGAGGCCGAAGAGCGCGGGCAACGGAGTCATGAACTGCTGGGTCAGGTCCACGGTGATGCTGAGAATCGGTGGCGACTTGTCCTGCTTGTCCACTTCCTCGTCGGGCGCCCCGCCGCCGAATTGGCGCAGCGTGTCGAAGGCGAGCACGTCGACGTTGAAGTTGTCCTCGGTGAGAAAACCATAGGAGGAGTCGACCATGCGCTTTTCTATCTCGTCCTGCAGTTGCGCGGCACCCAACTGGTAGTAGGTGGGATTGCTGCGAAAATCCTGCACGGCGCGCTCCAGCGACAGGCTGCCGACGCCGATCATCAGGGCGATGCGTGCCAGCTCGAACAGCATCATCACGCCAAACAGCAGCACCGGCAGGATCAGCGCGGTTTCCACGGCGGTGACGCCATCCTGTTCACGCAGCAGGCGGTTGGGGCCCAGGGACTTGCGCATGCTCAGGCTCAGTCCTTGTCGTTGAGGGTGAACGGGTGCTGGCTGGCGGCAAGCAGTTCACTGGCCAGCGGCGTACCGTTGCGTACGCGTTCGCGGGCGGACTGGAACGCCTCTAATACGGTGCGGGTACGGTCAGCGGGGAGCTTCTCCAGCAGCACCTTTTGCGCGGTGTCGTCGTGCCCGGCCAGCACGTAGGCCAGCGCCAGGTTCAGTTCGATCGCCACGTCACCGCTGCTGCGCGACTGGTTGAGCAGGCCGATGGCGCGGCTGCTGTCGCCGTCGGCCAGCCAGGCCAGGGCCAGGTTGTTCACCGCCGCGCTGTAGCCGGGGTCGATCTCCAGGGCCTTCTCGAAGTAGCTGCGGGCCTGTTGCCCCTTGCCCTGCAGGTTCAGGGCGACGCCCATGCCGTTGAGCGCCTGCGGGTTGTTGCCCTTGACGTCCAGCGCGCACTGGAAATCGCGCTCGGCCTGGGCGGCCATGCCCAGTGCCAGGTGGGCGCGGCCGGTGCCGCTGCATAGGGTCTGGCGTTGGGCCGGCGGCATGGCCGAGAGGTCCTGGCCGAGTTCGCCGGCGGCACGGCGGAACAGCTCCAGGGCCTGCTTCGGTGGGCGTATGGTGGAGGCGACACTGGCGTACTCCAGCATATAGGCACCGTGCAGTTGCCGGCGCTCGTCCATGCGCTCGTACACTTCGTAAGCCGCCTCCAGGCGGCCGTTGTCACGCAGCACATGGGCCAGGCGCAGGGCTTCCTGGGCTTCCTTGCCGCTGGGGGCGGCGCTGTTGCCGGTGTGCAGTTGGGCGAGGTTGCTGCAGCCGCCGAGGGGCAGCAGGGCGAGCAGGAGCAGGTGGGGTTGCAGGCGTGGCATGGGCGATGGGTTCCGTAACGGTATAGGGGGTCAACTGCCCAGCAGGCGGATGATGCGCACCATGGCAGGTGCGCCCATCATCGCCACGATGGGCGGCAGGATCAGGGTCATCAGGGGCACGCTGAGCTGCGCAGGCAACTTGCCGGCACGCTCTTCGAGGTCGAGGATCAGCGCGGTGCGGCTCTCGTCGGAGATGGTCCGCAAGGCCTGGGACAGTGGCGTCCCGTAGCGCTCGGCCTGGATCAGGGTGGCGACCATGCTTTCGATGCCACTGACGCCGGTCCTTTCGGCCAGGTTGAGCAGGGCACGGGTGCGGTCGCTGAGAATCTGCAGCTCGGCGAAGGTGTAGCGCAGTTCGTCGGCCATCTCCGGCGCGGACAACGCCAGCTCCTTGGATACCACCTGCAGTACGCGGCCCAGCGGCAGGCCGGCCTCGGCGCAGATCACCATCAGGTCGAGGGCATCCGGCAGGCTGCGCGACAGCCGTCCACCGCGCCGGGCGCTGCGCACCTTCAGCCACAGTTCCGGCAGGGTGGTGCCGACGAACAGGGCGATCAGGCCCGCGGCGAGGCCATTCAGACCAAAGCGCGAATGGCTGTCGAGCAGGCCGAACAGCACCAGCGCCGCCATCAGCAGGCCCAGGCCGTACTTGGCGACCATCAACAGCCCCAGCGCTTCCTGGCTGCGGATGCCGGCCATGGCGAGCAGGCGGAGCAGCTTCTGGCGGTCGCTGGCGGTGCCGGCCAGGCCGTCGCCGAAGCGCGCCATGGGCAGCAGCACCGCCTGCAGGCGCGGCGACAGTTGCAGGCCCTGGTTGCGCAGGATGTTCTGCCGGGGCTCCGCTGCGCTCTCGGCCTTGGGCTTGGCCAGGCGCGAGCTGAGCGGGCTGCCCTGGCGCCGGCTGTGCAGGCCGATCAGGGTGATGCCGATACCGGCCAGCAGGGTGGCCAGGGCGCCTTGCAGCGCAGGATCGTCGAACAGCGCGGTCATGCGACCCTCCGTACCATCATCTGGGTGATCGTCAGGCCCAGGGCCACGCTGCCAAAGGCGTAGAACAACACGCTGTTGCCCGTGGCATCGTTGAGCAGGAAATGAAAGTCCTTCGGCGAATTCAGGTACATGTAGCCGAGGGCGAGCGGTACCAGGGACGCGACGATCTTGGCCGAGGCACGGGCTTCGGAGGTCTTGGCCTGGATCTTCAGTTGCAGCTCCTGGCGTTCGCGCAGGGTCTTGGCGAGGCGGTCGAGGGTTTCCCCCAGGCGGCCACCGGCTTCCTGGTTGATGATCAGGATCACCGCGAAGAAACGATACTCGTTGAGCGGAATGCGCTTGGCCGAGTCCTGCATCGCCTGGCGCAAGGGCAGGCCCAGGCGCAGCCAGTTGTCGATCAGGGCAAACTCGACGGCCAGGGCGCCCGGGATGTTCTCCGCGACCAGGGCAAAGGCGTTGCTCACCGGGACCCCGGCACGGGCGGTACGGGTAATCGCGTCGATGGCTTCCGGCAAGCTCTGCTTGAGTTGCTTGAGGTGCTTGGCCAGGGCCGAGCGATAGATCAGGTTGCCCAGGCCGGCAAAGGCGAGTAGCGCCAGCAGGCTGCCGAACAGCCAGGGCATCGGCGTCTCGCGGCCCAGCAGGGTACCGATCATCAGGCTGACCAGGCCCAGCAGCACCAGGCGTGTGCGCAGGGAGTTCTTCCAGCCCAGCACATTGAGGTTGAGCCAGACTCTTGCGAGCACGGGGCCGACGATCGGTGCGTTGGCCAGCGGCGTGCGCTCCATGTCCCGCAGGATGTCGTGGGTCTGGGCGAAGGTGCGCAGGCTGTCGTTGGCATCACCACCGCTCAGCCGGCCCTTGAGTCGCGCCAGGTGTTGCACGGCGGCCTTGTCCTGCTTGCGCCGGCCATTGAGGCTGCGGGCGAAGAAATAGGCCAGCAGCACGCTGGCGAAGACCAGCAGGGTGAGCAGATCGAGAACGGCGTCCATCAGGCTTGACCTTCGAACAGGTGCGCATGGCTGGTGTAGAACTGCGGTCGCTGGCCACTGGCGACGAACTGGCCGCTGAGGCGGCCCTTGGCATCGACACTGGTGGTCTTGAAGCTGAACAGCTCCTGGGTCTGGATCACGTCGTTTTCCATGCCGCAGACTTCGGTCAGCGACACGATACGGCGGGCGCCATCGCGCATCCGCTCGACCTGCACGATGAGGTTGACCGCACTGGCGATCTGTCGGCGAATGGCCTCCAGTGGTAGCTGCATACTGGCCATCATCACCATGTTTTCCAGACGCATGATGGCGTCGCGCGGGGTATTGGCGTGCACCGTACACAGCGAACCATCGTGGCCGGTATTCATTGCCTGCAGCATGTCGAAGCTTTCCCCGCCACGCACCTCGCCAAGGATGATGCGGTCCGGGCGCATCCGCAGGGCGTTGCGCACCAGGTCGCGCTGGTCGACCTTGCCGGTGCCCTCGGCGCTGACCGGACGGGTTTCCAGGCGCACCACGTGGATCTGCTGCAGTTGCAGCTCGGCGGCGTCCTCGATGGTGATGATGCGGTCCTCGTCGCTGATCTTCTGCGACAGGGCGTTGAGCAGGGTGGTCTTGCCCGCACCGGTACCGCCGGAGACGATCACGTTGAGCTTGGCGACCATGGCGCGGCGCAGCACTTCGACCATCTCGAAGGAAATCGCCCCGCGCTCGGCGAGGTTCTCCAGGGACATGTTGCGGCGCATGAACTTACGGATCGAGATGGTCGTGCCGTCGATCGCCAGCGGGTAGGTGATGACGTTGACCCGGCTGCCATCGGCCAGGCGCGCATCCACCATCGGATGGCTTTCGTCGATACGCCGGCCCACGGCGGCCGCGATGCGCTGGGCGGTGTTGAACACATGCTCTTCGTCGACGAAGGTGATCGATGACAGCTCCAGTTTGCCGAAGCGCTCGACGAACACCTGGCCGGCGCCGTTGACCAGGATGTCGTTCACCGTGTCGTCGGCCAGCAACGGCTCGATCGGGCCGATGCCGACCATCTCGTTGAGCAGTTCTTCGGCGATGGTTTCCTCTTCCTGGCGCGACAGCTGCAGGCGGTTGTCATCGCAGATCCGGCGGATCATCGACTCGATCTGCCCGCGCAGTTTGTCGCGGCCCATGGCTGCGGCCTTCAGCGGATCGATCTGGTCATACAGGTGGCCGCGGATCAGCCGGCGGTTCTGGACGGCGACCGGGTCCAGGGCCTTGCCCTGAACATTGCGCTGCACGCTGGTGGCGCGCACTTCCTGGCTGGCCGGTGGCTCCTCCACGCGGGGTTTGCGGGCGGGTTGCGGTTTTTGCGGTTGGCGAATGAGCATGCTGGAATTCCTTGGCCTCAGGCCACCTTGCGGTTACGCCCCAGGGCGAGCTTCAGGCGCGTGATGATGCTGCCGGCGGCTGGTTCGACCTTGCGCGGGGTATGCCCGCAAGCCTGGTCCGCCAGTTCGAGCAGGCTGCTCTGGAACACCGAGGCGGTAGCCAGGCGCAGGGGGCCGGTGAGCAGGCTGTTGCTCAAGTGCTGCCCGGCGTGGGGCAGTACCAGGTCGATGCCGCGTTCGACGAAATCTTCGAACTGCTGGCGATCGAGAGTGCCGAGCTGGGCGGAGCGACTGGGGTTGGCCACCAGCAGCAGGTGCTGGCCTTCGCTTTCATCGCCGATCTCATGCAGCAGGCGGTGACACTTGCGGGCGTCCTGCACGTTGAAGTCGGTAAGCACGATGCGGGTCTGGGCGTGGGCGAGCACGTCGAGTGCGCCATGGGGACGGCTGGCGGGCAGGTCCCAGACCACCTGGTTGAACATGCGGCACAAGCTGGCACCCAGGGTCAGCAGGTGTTCGCTGCTGAAATCGTGGTCGTGGCGCAGGCTCGGCTCCTGGGCCAGCAGGTGCAGGCGCTCGTTGATCCGGCCCATGGAACGTTGCAGGAAACGACTGTCGATTTCGCTGCTGGACAGCGCTCCACCCAGGCCGGCGTCGCCGTCGTAGCCGAGCAGCAGCGCCTGGTCGCCGTTGGTACGGTCGAAGTCCACCAGCGCGGTAGCGGTGTGGCGTTGCTCGGACAGTAGCAGTGCCAGGCCGGCGGCGATGGTGCTGCAACCGCTGCCTCCCGATACGCCGGTGACGGCAATGGTGCGGCCGCTACGGGCGCCGGGCGCTTCCAGGTGCCCGCTATTCTGCGCCCGGTTCAGGGTAGCGGCGAGCAGGTCCAGGGGCACGGGCTTGACCAGGTAATCGAACACGCCGCTGTGGACCAGGGTGCGGTACAGGTTCACATCCTGGGTACTGCCCAGGGCGATGATCTGGCAACCAGGGTCGCAGACCTCGATCAGTTCACTGATCGATTGCAGGGGCAGCGGATCACCGTCGATATCCACCAGCAGGACGCCCGGTGGCGGGTTGTTCCGGCTCCATGCGATGGCTGCGGCAATACCGCCGGCCTGGGTTTGCCCTGGGGCATGACCCAGGCGGTTCATCTGCTCGGCAAAACGCTGGGCGTCCGCGGCACTGGCAGCGAACAGCATGAGCTCGTTCGGGCGGGCGGTGTTGTCGTGGCTGTCGTTCATTTCGCTATTCTCTTGGCGGTCGTGCGGCGTTGCGCAGGCGCGGACGTCATTTCTGCTGGAAGTCGATGTCGAGCAGGTCGCGTACCTTGTCGTTGTGGTAACGGCCAACCGCGTTGACGGCCGCGGTACCGTCGCCGGCGTCCAGGGCCTGTGGGCGGCTGAGGTCGCGTGGGTCGGCAACCATGCGGGCGATGTTCGAGCGGTTGGCGCAACCCAGCGGGCCGGTGGCCTGGAAGGGTTGCACGCTCCAGGCCTGGCTGTTGGCGATGCCGCAGTCCGGGGTCTTCACCACCAGGGCTTCGGAAATCACCTGCAGGTCCCATTCTTGGGTACTGGCGGCCTGGGGAGTGCCAGCGTTCTTCAGGGCGACCGGGGCGACGATGACCTGTTGCGGGTTGGCGCCCTGTTCACGCAGGACCGTGGCCAGGCGTTGGGCCAGCCTCTCGCCGGTTGGCGTGAAGGGGCGCAGGGTCAGGGTCTGCGCATGCAGGCGCCCCTGGGCCTGGAGCAGGCTGTTGAGATTGGCCAATGATTCCGGGGTGAAACCACCGCCCGGTGCGGCCTGCAGCGAGGTGGTCAACGCCGATGGCGCCACCGTGGCCTGGGGAGCAGCGGTGTAGGGGCCGAGACGGCGCTCGCGCATCTTGTTCAGGGTGCTGTCGCAACCGCCCAGCAACAGGGAGGTAGCCAGCAGCGCCAGCAGGGGTTTGGTCGCAGGCATGATGATGCTCCGGTGTCAGTAGAGGTAGCCGGCAGATGCCTGGCTCGGAATTTGGCTGTCCAGCGCACGAATGCCGCGACCTGGGGTCTGCAACTCGCCCGGAGCAGTGGGCTCGACCACATAGGCGGTGGCGATGATCACCAGTTCCGTGTCCTCTTGCTTGTTGGCTTCGCTTTCAAACAGGCGACCTACGCCCGGAATGCTCTTGAGCCCCGGCACACCACTGATTTTCTGGCTGAGGTTGCTGCGCAGCATGCCGGCCAGGGCGAAGCTCTGGCCGCTGGACAGCTCGACCGTGGTGTCGGCGCGACGCACCTTGAACGCCGGGATCACGTTGCCCTGCAGGTTCACGGCACCTTCGTCGGAGAGGTCGCTGACCTCCGGTGCCACGTGCAGGCTGATGCGATTGGGCGACAGCAGGGTCGGGGTCATGCGCATGATCACCCCGTACTGCTTGTACTCGATGCTGACGTTGTTGTTGGTAATGATCACGATCGGGACTTCACCACCAGCGGCGAAGCCGGCCGTTTCTCCGGACATCGCCGTCAGGTTGGGCTCGGCCAACACGGTAGCCAGGCCGTCTTCCGAAAGTGCGCTGAGGACCCCGGCCACCGTGGTGGAGCCACGGGTATGGAAACCGCCGGCCACGGCGTTGGTGGTGCTGCCGCCGGTAAAGGCGCCGGTGGTGGCGTCGAACAGGCTGGCGGAGTTGCGCAGGAAGTAGTTGCCGTCCTTGAGGGCGACATCCCAGTTGAGCCCCAGGTTGGTGGTCAGGCTGCGGGCGACTTCGACGATACGCACACTGATGTTGACCTGTGCCGACAGCTCCACCTTCAACTGGTTGACCACTCGTGGCGGCTTGGCACCGCCCTGTCCGCCGCCGGCACCACCACCTCCTCCTTGGCCGCCGCCGCCGCCCGCGCCGCCACCACCACCGCCGCCCGCACCACCGGCCTGGTTGTTGCTGTTGGCACCCAGGTAGGCCTCGACGCTGTTGATGACCTGCTTGGCCTGTTGCGGCGTGCGCACGCTGCCGCGCACGATCAGGCCGTTGCCGGAGGAAGGGCCGAACTCGACCTTGGAACCGGGGACCTCCTCGGCGATCTGCTTGCTCAGGGCCGTCAGGTCATGCTCGGCGACCAGGCGGATCGCCGAGATCACCTGGTCGTTGGCGTCCATGGCGTAAAGAGTGGTGGTGCCGGCATTCTGGGCAAAGACAAAAATGCTGCCAGGGGTGGGCATCTGGAAACTGGCCACGTTGGGGTCGGCCACCAGCACGTTGACGGCGGCGCGCGGCAGTTGCAGCAGGCGACCCTGCTGGACCAGCAGGTGGACATCCTCGGTGGTCTGCACCTGGGTGAGCTTGCTCGGGAAATGGGTCTGGCGTGGCGCGGCTTCTTCGCCCGCCATGGCGACGGCATCGACGTCGTCATAGGCCTCTTCGGCGTGGGCAGTGGCGAGCGCCACCTGGCCGACGAGCAGCGAGCAGGCGAGTGAGAATGCAGGGGCTTTCGAGACGAACTTCATTGTCTGTGCTTCCAGGTTGGCTAGTGCGGCCGATATCGCCTCGGCCTGTGCTCGATTCGGGGATCAGCGATTCATTTCGAGCTTTTCAGTGGTGGTGCCGCGAAACAGTTGCACCTTGGGTACGACAGCGGCGCTGGGACCCCGGAAGCTGCTGTAGATGTTGGTGGTCTGGGCCAGCGAGGTGACCTGGCCGGTGGCGGCATCCACCGGTTCGCCGATCGGTTCGCCGGCCCCGATCAGCACCAGTTGCAGGGTGCCGACTTCCTTGGCCACCGCCAGCTGTTCGGCTTCGGCCGGGGTGACTTCCAGGGTCACGGTTTCGTAGCTGCTGTATTCGCGTCGATTACTTTTCTTCTGTGCGTCCTGGTCGTTGCGCACATTCAGTTCGCCGCGAGTGACGTTGTTCAGCGCCAGTACGCGCACGTCACGCAGCAGGGTCTGCGAAGCCAGGCGGGGCGGGGCAGTGGGGTTTTCCTCGGTGCTGGTGTCCTTGCTGCGTTCAAGGCTGAGAATCACGTCGACGCGGTCGCCGGTGGAGACCAGGCCCGAGTTGCTCGCCACGGCGCTGGTGGGTACCGAGATGGCCCGCAGGCCCGGATGCAGCACGGCGGCGATGAAGCCCGGTTCGCCCGGCCGTACCAGCAGGTTGCTGGCCAGGGCTTCGTTCTTGCTGATGGGCTGGCGCACGGTGGCGCCGAGCACCACGCCGACGTTGTCCTTGTCGCGGAGGAAATACAGCAACGGCGAATGCTCGCTCTCGGTTTCCTGCCAGCGCACGGCGGAGGTGTCGATGAACTCGCCTGGCTTGAGGTCACGGTCGGCCACCAGGATCGCCTGGTGGATGACGGCCTTGGCCGGTTGCTGTTGCACCACTACTGGCGGCGCGGGCTTGAGCATGACGCGTACCAGCAGTGCGGCACTGCCGGCCACCAGCACGGTGCCGGCCAGTAGAAGGATGGAAGGGGCTTTCATGAATTGAACCGCGCTTGTCAGGAGTGGGTAGGGGCGAACAGGATGTAGAGCGCGCCGGCGGCAATCGCCAGTCCGTAGGGAATGCCTTGGGGGCGATCGTCGGTCAGCACCGTCGGAGTCTCGATGTCCATGTGCAGGCGTTGCGTGGCGAACTGCAGCCAGCTCTGCGCCAGGATGTTTTCCAGCAGCGTCAGCAGCGGTAGCGCGATGGCCAGTACACCGCCCACCAAGGCGGTGACGATCAGGAACGCCATCTGCTCGTCGCCTGCCCACAGGCACAGCACCGCCATCAGCTTCACGTCACCGGCGCCGACGCGGCCCAGGCGGAACAGGCTGTAGCCCACCACCAGCACCACGATTGCACCGGCGAAGCAACGCATCAGCAGGCACAGGGTGTCCGAGGTGGACAGCTGTCCCCAGGGGCCTGCACCGAATGGCACCGACAACGGCACGCTCAGCCAGACCAGCAGCAACAGGACGACGAGCAGGTTATGGATGCGCCGGTACAGCAGGTCAGAGGCGATCACCCAGGCCAGGGCAGGAAGCAGGACCATTAAGGCCAGGTTGTCGCCCATGATGTGCTCCGAATCCGAACTTACTTGCTTGCGCCAGGATTGTTGGTGTTGGTGATCTGGTCGGCGATCGAGGAGAAGCGCTCTTTCAGCGCGGTGACGAAGACACCGTCGGAGCCAAAGATGACGCCAATCGCGGCGGCCATGGCAGCCGCGAGAATGCCGTATTCAATGGCGGTCACACCGCTTTCATCAGACAGGAATTTTTTCAGCGAAGGGGACATCGGTGGCTCCAGGATGCAATTGAAACGAGGGCTCCAGTGGGCCCTGAACGAATTGATATTAAGATTTGTTCTCAATTGGAAGGCAAGCACGGGATCATTAAGAAAGCTTAAGGAAGCCGCTTTACGGCAACTCCCGGAGCACCTTGATTTTCAGGGCTGCGCGCAGGCCGGGCGCGTTGTCGACAAGCCTCAGGTCGCCGCCGTGGAGGTCGCAGATCGCCTTGACCAGGGTCAGGCCGAGGCCGTTTCCAGGGGCGTTGCCGCTGGTGTCCAGGCGCTGGAAACGCTCGACCGCCTTGCCGTTGAGCTCCGCCGGAATACCGGGGCCGCGGTCGGCGACACCGACGCAACTCCAGTCCCGCTGGTGGTTGGCGAACAGGGTGATGGGCCGTTGCGGCGGCGAGTACTTCAGGGCGTTATCCACCAGGTTCGCCAGCGCCTGGAACAGCAGGGCGCGGTCGCCATACAACTGACAGTTGCGGCCGGTCTCGACCAGCAACGGACAGCCGCGCTCTTCGGCCAGCGGCAGGTAGTAGTCGCGTACGTCTGTCAGCAATTCCCAGGCCTGGATCTGCTCGAAGTTGTGGGCACAACGGCCGGTTTCCACTTCGCCCACGCGCATCACCGCGCGAAACAGGTTCTGGATACGCTCGCTGTCTTTCACCGCGCTCAGCAACTCCAGGCGCACATCGCCGGCAACCTGCTCGGTGGCGTTCTGCAAGCGGCTTTGCAGGCGGGTCAACGGCGTGCGCAGTTCGTGGGCAATGTGGCTGGTGATGTTGCGCACCTCGTCCATCAGGCGGTTGGTGCGGTACAGGCAATGGTTGATGTCGCTGGCCAACTGGTCGAACTCGTCACCGTTCTGCCGATAGGGCGCGGTGATGCTGTGGTCGCCCTTGGCGTATTGCCCCAGCGCCTCGCGAATCCGGTTGATCCGGTGCACGTTGCGCATGCTGAACGACAGGCTGGTGAGCAGGATGAACAGCAGGATCAGCAGCAGCCCGGCACCGGTCATCAAGGGAATGATCCGGGTGCGTTCGAGCATCGGCCGCAGGTCGTAGGCGCTGAAGTACTGGCCGCCATCGCGCAACGGCACCAGCAGGCCGAGGATTTCGTTCTCGTGGCCCTCGGAATCGATCATCGTCGAATGGCGCCAGTTGCCACTGCAGAAGGTGCCGCAATGCAGTTGCGGCACCAGCTTGGCATCCCCGTAGATGACCTGGCCCTGGTTGTCGAGTACCAGGGCATGGCGGTCCTTGCGTATCTCGAAGGGGCCCCGGTAGTGGATGGCCGAGAGCACCTGTTTGGCGTTCTTCAGGTTGCCGTGCATCTGCTGGGCGCGCACGTCGGCCAGGATCATTTCGCGCACATGGCTGCGCATCACGATCTCCAGCAAGTGATTACACAGGATGATGGAGGCGAGGGCTACCAGCAGGCAGATGAAGGCTATGGTCGTCGCTTGGCGGAAGCTGCTGGTATTGAGCAGCAGCTTGACGTTGTCGCTGTCAGCCAAGGGCATAACCTATGGCGCGGATGGTCCGGATGATCGAGCGCTGGAAGCCCTTGTCGATCTTGGTGCGCAGCTTGGACAAGTGGACATCGATCAGGTTGGTTTGCGGGTCGAAGTGGTAGCCCCACACCCGCTCCAGCAGCATTGCTCGCGTGACCGTCTGGCCCTGGTGTTCGGCGAGGACATGCAGCAGCTTGAACTCCTTGTCGGTGAGATCCATCTTCTGGCCGCCACGGCTGACCTCGCGGCGGTTGAGGTCGATGGTCAGGTCGTCGATATGCAGGCGCTCGTCGGCTGTTGATTGCGAGCGGCGACGAGCCAGCAGTTCCAGGCGCAGCAGCAGTTCGGTGAAGTCGAAGGGTTTGCCGAGGTAGTCGTCGGCGCCAGCGCGCAGGCCTTCGATGCGATCCGCCGATTGGTCGTTGGCCGACAGGATCAGGACGGGAGGGCGTGCCTTGCCATGCAGGCGGGTGAGTACCTCGATGCCGTCCATTTTTGGCAGGATACGATCGAGAATGACCACGTCGAAGGCCTCCTTCTCAAGCATCTGCAGGGCGCTTTCACCGTTGTCGATAGTGCGGCAGTTGTGTCCACACGCATGCAGTTTGCTCCCAAGCCAGTGACTGACAGAGGGATCGTCCTCCACTACCAATACGCGCATGTTAATGATCCTTATTTACTGTAGGAGGGGCTGCCGCCTTTTTACCAAAGACGGGACGTGTCAATGTTTAAGAATTCTTAAGTCAAATGATAATCAATATCAAATGCATTTGATAGTAGTTATGAGCTATGACATCGTATTTTTCCGCAGCGAGGCCCCTGAGCCACCCATTGCTCCACACCAGGGCAGTGCCTGTCTCGATGTCGGGGTCTTCGGCTGTTCATGAAAGGTGCGGTAGAATGCCGCATCTGGGACTAGCTCTTATTTGAGTTGTACGATAACGTACCTCAAGGCCGAGCCAATAAATCCCCAATAAGTGCTATCGGAGAGCGTGTTTGTGAAAGTCCGCAGTATCGAGATCATCCGCCTGAGCATCCCCTTCACCGCAGGGACGACTGAGCGCCAGTCCCAGGGCCAGGCCAAGGATGATGATGCCTTCAATGCCGCCTCTCCCCGCCATCGCCGCATGGAATGCCTGGCCATCAAGATCACCACGGACGACGGTCACGTCGGTTGGGGTGAAGCCTTCGGCCATGGTTCGAACCCGGCGACCTTCAAGGCGTTGACCGATATCGTCGCACCGCAGTTCATTGGCAGCTCGGTGGCGGATCACCTGGCCCAGATGGAAAAGGCGCGCCGCGCCCTGCACGGTTTTGGCAGTACCGGCCCGATCTTCTATGCATTGTCGGGGATCGACATCGCGCTGTGGGACCTGGCCGCCCAGGCTGCCGGCCAGCCGCTCTACAGCTACCTCGGTGGTACGGCCCGGGAGCTGGAACTGTATGCCAGCCTGGTCAGCTACGGTGGCGATCCCGAGGAAGTCTTCCGCCAGGTTCGCCGTGCCCGCGACCTGGGTTTTCGCAAGATCAAGCTGCACGAGACCACCTACGAATCCATCGCGGCTGCGCGCGAGGCACTCCCGGCCGACGCGGGCGAGTTGATGGTCGACGTCAACTGTCCGTGGACGGTGGAGCAGGCCGGCGAGATGGCCGCTCGCTTGGACGACCTGGACCTGACCTGGCTGGAAGAGCCGGTCTGGCCACCGGACGATGCCCGTGGCCTGGCGACCGTACGCGCCAAGGGCGTGCCGCTTTCCGCCGGTGAAAACGCCGCTGGCGTCAACGGCGTGCGCGCCTTGCTCGACCAGCAGGCGATCGACGTGGTGCAACCGAGTGTCGCCAAGGTCGGCGGTATCGGCGCCATGCTCGAAGTGTTCGAGTTGGCCCGGCAGTACGGCGTGAAGGCCGTGCCGCACTGCTTCTACTATGGGCCCGGGCTGTTGGCCGTTGCCCACCTGTGCACGCTGCTGCCGGAAGACGTGGCGGTGGAGGTGCCTTTCATCGAGTTCGAGCGCCTGTTGTTCCCTGCCTTGGCGTTCCAGCCGCACATGCACCTGGGCACAGCTCCGGGGCTGGGTTTTGCACCGGATCTCGACGTCCTGGAAACCTATTGCATCGATCGGGCGGTTATTGGCTGACCCGCTGCATCACCTGTTCAAATAACTATAAAAGGCAATACAACAATGATGGGCAATTACCGCTGGAAGATCGCCGGGCTGCTGTTTTTCGCCGGCATCCTCAACTATCTGGATCGTGCCGCGCTGTCGGTGGTGGCACCGCTGCTCAAGACCGAGCTGCATATCGATGATGCGCAGATGGGCTTCATCTTCAGCAGTTTCTTCATCGGTTACTGCGCCTTTTGTTTCATCGGCGGTTGGGCGGCGGACAAGTTCGGGCCCAAGCGGGTCTTTGCGATTGCCGCCGGGACCTGGTCGGCGTTTTGCGGCGCCACGGCGCTGATCACCGGTTACTTCCAACTGCTGGTGTTCCGGGTGCTGTTCGGCATGGGCGAGGGGCCGATGGGCACCACCACCAACAAGGCCATTTCCAACTGGTTCCCGCGGGAAGAGGCAGGACGGGCGCTAGGCTTGACCAACTGCGGTCAGCCACTGGGTGCAGCGTTGGCCGGCCCGATTGTCGGGATCGTTGCGCTGAACTTCGGCTGGCGTATCTCGTTCGTGGTGATTGCCCTGCTGGGCATGGTCTGGCTGGCGGCCTGGCTGATGTTCTTCAAGGACACGCCGGACCAGCATCCGAAGGTCTCGGCGGCTGAGCGCGAACTGATTCGCAGCAGCCGTGCCACGTCTGCCGTCGAAGGTGTGCAGGAGGAGCGAAGCCTGGTTTCGTGCATTTTCTCGGCGCCGGTGCTCGCGGTTGCGACCGCGTTCTTCTGCTTCAACTATGTGCTGTATTTCTTCCTGACCTGGTTGCCCAGCTACCTGATGGACTTCCAGCACCTGGACATCAAGAGCATGAGTATCGTCAGCGTCATCCCCTGGTTGGGCGCCGCCGTGGGCTTTCTTGGTGGCGGTACGCTGACCGACGTCTTGAGCAAGAAGCTTGGCAGCGTCATTCGTGCCCGCAAGATCATGCTGGTGGTGGGGCTGGGTGTCGCGGCGGCCTGCGTGCTGCTGACGACCCGAGTGACTTCGCTGCACATGGCGGTGGCCTGCATCACCGTGTCCAGTGTGTTCTTGTTCGTAACGCCGCAGATCTGCTGGGCGCTGATCCAGGACATCGTGCCTGGTAATCGCGTGGGCGGTACGGGTGGCTTCGTGCACTTGCTGGCGAACATCGCGGGCATCATTGCGCCGTCGCTGACTGGCCTGCTGGTGCAGTACGGCGGCGGTTATAGCGGCGCGTTCGGTGTGGCGGCGCTCGTTTGCGCGGTGGGCGGCCTGGTGGTGGTCGTGGCCGTGAAGGGCCGGGACTCCGGGGCCGCGCAACTGGCTGCGCAGCACTGATTTGAATATCTGTCCGGGTGGCCCAGGAGCCGCTCGGGCAAGCAATGCGTGGGCCGGTGGTGATTGCTATCCGGCCTGGCGTATCCGGTAGGGCGTCACAAGCGCCTTGCTGGCCTCCCACGATAGATGACTGGTTTCTTGCAGTGACGGCGCACCACGAGTGCGCCGTTTTTTTTAGCAGGATCAAGATCAAGAGCTTCGCGGGCAAGCCCAGCTCCTACGGTTTTGCGTCGTACACAAAGCCTGCATACGGCACCAATCTGTAGGAGCAGGGCTTGCCCGCGAAGAGGCCAGCCGCTTCACCGGAAGACCTCCGGATACCAGAGCATGCCGGGCCTACCACATGAACTTCAGCTCAACCCCCAGGTAGTTGCTGTCGTCCCCGCCCGCATCGCGCAGCGCCTGGCCGACTTCGTAATGCACCGCTTCGATGGCGCCGGACAGGTTGCGGTTGAACGCATAATCCATCCGCAACTGATCGTAGTAGCCGGTCCAGCGGCCGCCATGCCCGGCCGTGCCGGCCACCGGCAGGTTCGGTTGGGTGTAGACGGCATCTTCGGTGGTCTGGCGCCAGAGCAGGCCGACGGCCGTCTGGATCGACAGGTCGGTGACCGGCTTGAAGGTGATCGACGGCTTGACGTGGATCAGGTTGCTGTAGCCGGTGTAGCCCGCCAGGGAGAAGTAGTAGCCGTTCGGGAACAGCGGGTTGAAGGTGTTCAGCGTACCGTCGCCAGGATGCCGGTCACCCGAGGCTGCATCGAGTTGCAGGCCCAGGCGCGGTTTCCACGGGGTCGATTGCCAGGTGTAGCCCAGGCGGCTGCCGCCACCCCAGGCGCGAATGTCCTTGGAGCCCACCGAGCCGCTCTGGACCATGGCTTCCACGTCCCAGTCGTAGGGGCCGGAGGCGCCTCCGAGACGGACGTCGAAGATGTTGCGATGCTCGTCGCCCTGGGCGTCGAGGAAGCGCGCATCGCGTTCTTCATAAAGACCGTAGTACGCCGACAACTCGTTCTTGCCGTCGATCAGCCGTTCGATCCGCAGCATGTGGAACGCCACGTCCGAGTTGGACTTGTCGTCGAAATGCCGCCCATCCAGATACTGCACCGGATGGCTGGCCAGGCCGATGAAACGCCAGTTCTCGGTTTCCCAGTCACCCCACACCGCATCGAATGACTGGCGCACATTCGGGCCATCGCGCGAGGAGATGAAGCGCTGCAGGTCGAAGGCGAAGTCCTGGCGACCGACCCGGGCCTTGAAGGTGTGGTCGGCGCTCTGGTCGACGTATTCGGCAAACGCCAGGCGCAGGTCGAGATGGTTCTGGTCGGCACCGCCGATGGTTTCCTTGCCGAAGGCGCGGGCGTCTTCGAGTTGGGTGAAGATGCGCCAGTGTTCGTTCAGGTGCAGGTCGGCATGGGCCTGCAGCCGCTGGATCAGCCAGGAGTCGCGTGAGCGGCCACCAATACCGAAACCGCTGGCATCGTTGAGTTCGAAACGTTCGCGCAGGGTCGCGCCGAACGACAGGTAGGATGCCGGATTGTCCGCGGACAGCGGGATGTACTTGAGGTCGTCGAGTGGAGCGGTCTTCAGGGCCGGGTTCTGCAGCACCGACCAGTCTTCCTGCCAGCGGTTGGTTTTCAGCACCGGGCGTTCGGCGGGTTCGGCGGCATGGCCGCTGGAAACTCCCAGCGGCCACAGCACGGCCAGAGCCCAGGCATAGACGTTATGCGAAGGGCGTCGGCTCATGGTTCACCTCTCTTCAAGTCACTTTGCCGCAACGGGCTGGTGGATCTCGGCGACGTAGCCGCCAGGGAATTCGACGATCGCCGACTGCCGGCCCGGCTCTGCCTTGGGCTCGACCACCAGGCGTGCGCCCGAGCTTTCGGCCTTGGCCACGGTGGCTGCCAGGTCGCTCACCTCATAACCGGTGGTTTCCCGACCGTACGGGTAAGGCAGGTGACCGTCGGTGACGAACACGACCATCTTGCCGAAGTCGGATTCCAGCTTGACCCGGCGGATGTTCTTGCCAGGCTCGCCGACCACGGCGCCGTCCAGGCGTTTCTCATCGGCGACGACCTTGCCGTGGGAGAAACCGACGAAGCCCTTGATGAAGGCATCGGCGCGCTGCTCGGAGAGGTACACGCGGTTCTCCGGAACGGTCTGGAAGGCCGCGTAGTCCGGGGTCTTCGTGTGCCAGTAGAGCTGCATGTTCACGCCGCCCGGCCACTGCACCACGGCATCGCGGCCGATCGGATCGGGGAAGTCGTGGACGATGACGTCGGCGCCATGCTTCTTCGCTTCGGCCAGGGCCACGTCGAGGTCCTTGACCAGGTAGCCGTTACGCTCGGCGCCGAACGGATACGGTACCGGCGTGGTGAAACCGAACAGCGAGACGGTACCGACCGGCGTCTGCAGCAACTGCGAGGTGGTGCTGCTCGGCACCGGCAGGACGTTGACCACGACCTGCGGCGTGCTCTTGCCGCCGAAGGTGGCGAGGAAGCTCTTGACGAAGGCGTCCACGTCGGTTGGTGCGACGTACACGTGGCTGGTGTCGTATTGCGGCGCGACGGCCACGCTGGCGGACGTGGCGGCATGCACCGACAGCGACGCGGTGAGTCCCAGCACCAGGGCCAGGGAGAGAGGCTTGAGCGAGTGTTTCATTGAATATCCTTTCAGTGAAAGTTAGCGGTGAGGGCGCCGACATCGGATATCGGGCGCCATGACGTTCCGGATGGCTTGAGAGTCAGGGCTATCGGGTTGCGGTAGTTCAGGGGAGGAGGGAGCGCGCAGGCTCCATCCATCGATGAGGGGACGAGGCGTGCGCCTATTCGGCCGCGAGCCAGCCTGCCAGCCAGCGGGTCACCTTGGGCATGATCAGGTAGGTGACGAGGCCGACGATGCAGGCGGTGATGATCAGGTTGCTCGGGATGATGCCGCCCAGTTGTGGCTGCGCCTGGAACACCGGGCCCCAGAGCTGCGGGATCACCATCGACAGGGGGGCGATCACCACATAGCTGAGCAGCGCCTGCTTCCACTTGGGCGGCTGTTTGGAGTCGGTGTGATTGGGGGTGAACCAGAACTCGGCCTGGCTTTCGATCTCGGGGTGGTCTTCCTCTTCCAGCATCGGCGCGACTTCGCTGATCAGTCGCTCGCGCAGTTGCGAGTTGATCCAGGTTTGCAGGCGCACGGAGTCGATGAACCGGACGATGGTGGTGAAGGTATTGTCGGATTCGCCAGGGCGAATGACGTTGACGCCCAGATGGCCTTCCTGCGACATGGCGGCGCGCACCGAGGTCTTGAGCCAGGCTTCGTACTGGGCAAGATACTCGGTTCGTACACGGTGCCGGACCACGAGTGTCACGATGTCATTGGGAGCGGTCAGGGTCGGCATCAGGGGATCTCGTACAGGGAAAACATGCACCAGAGGATAGAGAGTGAGAACCATCCGTGATTGGACTGATGTGCTGTCTTCCCCGAGCGGCCGTCTCGGCGGCTCCGCTACTCGTTCAGCGTCGGCACGAACATCCCGGTTTTCACGTTGCTCATCGACACCAGGGTCTTGAAACGCTTGACGTTGTTGTTCTCGAAGAACAGCTGCCGGGTCAGCTGGGTGTACTGCTCCATGTTGCGAACCAGCATGATCAGCACGAAATCACATTCACCGGCGACGTAATAGCACTGTTGTACCTGGGGGCAGGCCAGGAAGGTCTTCTTCATATCGTCGAGCAGGTCCAGGCGCTCGTTCTCCACTTCCACCTCGGTGATGACCGTGAGGTTGTAGCCCAGTGCCTGGGCATCGACCTGGGCGACGGTGCCTTGGATAACGCCCTGGGCCGACAGCTTCTTCAGCCGCCGGTTGACTGCGGCGGAGGACAGGTTGACCTGGGTGCCGAGGTCCAGTTGCGAGGTGCCGGCGTCGCGTTGCACGGCGTCGAGCAGGGCCAGGTCGAAGTGATCGAGGTCCATGGGGAGCTCTCCGTAAGGCGGTGACGAGAAATACGTTGTAGGCGCAATAAAATTGCACCTATCGAGTGAAAATCAAGCTTTTCGTACGCTCGTAACGAATAAGATTCTCCCATGATCGATAACAGGGGCTGCGCGCAGATTTGCGTGGCCCCGGAGGAAATGGCGGATGAAGGCGAGTACACCCCTGCAACTGAATGGCCCGTTGCTGCTGGCGCAGATCCAGGCGTTGGGCCTGCTCGGCGCCGATGCCGAGCAGGGCGGGCGAACCCGGATCGCCCTGACCGATGCGGAAAAGGCTGGCCGCGACCTGCTGGTCGGCTGGATGCGCGAGCTCGACCTGGAGGTCCAGGTCGACCGCATCGGCAACATCTTCGGTACCCTGCGTTCGGCCAGCGATGCCGGCGACCAGCAACCGTTGATGATGGGCTCGCATATCGACACCGTAACCAACGCCGGCGCCCTGGATGGCTGTTATGGCGTGCTGGCCGGTCTCGCGGTGATCCGTGCGTTTCGCGATGCCGGGATGTTGCCGCAACGTTCGATCACGGTCGCGGCGTTCACCAACGAAGAGGGTGTGCGCTACCAGCCGGACATGATGGGCTCGCTGGTGCATGCCGGCGGCCTGTCGGTGGACGAGGCGCTGGACAGCATCGGCACCGATGGCACGCGCCTGGGTGATGAACTGCAGCGCATCGGTTATGCCGGCGCGCTGGAGCCGGGCGCCATCGTGCCCCATGAGTACATTGAGTTGCACATCGAGCAGGGGCCGATCCTTGAAGCGGAAAACACCCTGATCGGCGTAGTCGAGAACCTGCAGGGCATTTCCTGGCAGCAGGTCGAGGTCAAGGGCAACGCCAACCATGCCGGTACCACGCCGACCCGCCTGCGTCATGACGCCGGCTTCGTCGCCAGCGCCATCGTCGCCGAACTGCGCAACATCGCCGTCGAAGCCGGTTCGACCCTGGCCACCGTTGGCTGCATGAAGTTCGAACCGGATGTGATCAACGTGATCCCGCGCAAGGCGACCTTAACCGTCGACCTGCGTGATCCCGACGAAGCCCGTCTGGTCAGCGCCGAGCAGCGCCTGAGCCAGTACCTCGGCGAGATCGCCGAGCGTGAGGGCGTGACCATCGCTACCGAACGGCTGGTGCGCTTCCAGCCGGTGATCTTCAACGCCGAACTGGCCGATGAAATCGAGGCCAGCGCCCGGCGCTTCGGCTTCAGCCATCGGCGCATGACCTCCGGCGCCGGCCACGATGCCCAGATGATCGCGCGCATCGCGCCGGCGGCGATGATCTTCGTCCCCAGCCGCGGCGGCATCAGCCATAACCCGCGCGAACACACCGACGATGAGCAACTGATCCAGGGCGCCGAAGTGCTGCTCGACGTCGTCGGTCGCCGCCTTAGCGCTTCCTGATTCCACGGTTTCACCCCGATCCGCTGAACATCGAGTTCAGCGGTATCGGCCCCCCTTTGCCTGTCAAAAGGAGTTCCTGATGTTTATCGCCAACCCCAAGGCCCGCCGCCAGCCATACCCCGACACGCTGAAATCGGTCATGAACATTGCAAGGGCCCAGGAAAGTCGCCAGTGGCTGGCGCCCTGGAAGCGCCTGAATGCCGGTGCCACGCCGCTCTATTCGCTGCCCGACCTGGCCGGTGAACTGGGCATCGCCCAGTTGTCGGTGAAGGACGAGTCGGTGCGCTCGGAACTCGGCAGTTTCAAGGCGCTCGGTGCGCCGGTCGCGCTGTTGCGGCTGATCCTGAGTACCTTTCCCGAGCAACGTTTCGAACCGCACAAGCTGCTCGAAGGCCAGTACGCCGATGCCCTGGCGGACTTCACCGTGATCAGCGCCACCGACGGCAACCATGGCAAGGGCCTAGCGGCTGCGGCCCAGAGTATCGGCTGCCGCTGCGTCATCGTCCTGCATGCCAATGTCAGCATCGAGCGCGAACAGGCGATCGCCGCCTATGGCGCGACCATTGTGCGCATCGCCGGCAACTATGACGAATCGGTGGAGGAGGCCGCCGCGCTGGCACTGGCCAACGACTGGATCGTGGTGTCCGACACCTCCTATGAAGGCTACGAAGTGATCCCCCGCGATGTGATGCAGGGCTACGGCACCATTGCCGCGGAAATTATCGAGGCTAGCGCCGACGCCCCGACATTTACCCATGTGTTCCTGCAGGGCGGCGTCGGCGGCCTGGCCGCCGGTATCGCCAGCTACCTGTGGGAGCACCATGGCGCCCAGCGTTCGACCTTCGTGATGGTCGAACCGGTGCAGGCCGACTGCCTGTACCAGAGCGCGCTGCTGGGCAAGCCGGCCAAGGCCACCGGTTCGGTCGACTCGGTGATGGCAGGCCTGGCCTGTGGGGAAACCTCGCCACTGGCCTGGCGTTTCCTCGAATCCTGTGTCGACTTCTTCATGACCATCGAGGACGACGAAGCCGTGGCGACCATGCGTTGCCTGGCGGCCGGCAGTGCCCGCGACATCCCTCTGGTGGCGGGTGAGTCCAGCGTCGCCGGCCTGGCGGGGCTCGCGCGCCTGGTCAAGGGTGGTGGCGCGGCGGATATCGGCCTCGATGCCAGCTCGCGGGTGCTGATCATCAGCACCGAAGGCGCTACTGCTCCGGGCGTGTATGCCGAACTGCTCGGCGAAACCGCCAGCTCCGTGCTGGAGCGCCAGCAAGCCTGGGCCAAAACCGCCTGACCCCCTGCCAGTCAACGCCTGTGGACGGGACGAAGCCGGTCCGCAGGCTGCTCCACACAAGAAGAATAACGGGAGACTCCATGAACAAGATAAAACGTGACATCAGCCCCTGGTCGCTGATGCTGACCGGCCTCGGCTCGATCATCGGTTCGGGCTGGCTGTTCGGCGCCTGGCACGCCTCGGCCATCGCCGGGCCGGCGGCAATCCTGGCCTGGATCATCGGTGCCGTGGTGGTGCTGGCGATCGCCCTGACCTACGCCGAAATGGGCGCCATGTTCCCCGAGTCCGGCGGCATGGTGCGTTATGCCCGCTATTCCCACGGCTCGCTGGTCGGCTTCCTGGCCGCCTGGGCCAACTGGATTTCCATTGTTTCAGTGATTCCCATCGAAGCGATCGCTTCAATCCAGTACATGGCGTCCTGGCCGTTCCCCTGGGCCCGGGCGCTGGTGTTGAACGGCGAACTGACCAGCAGTGGCCTGGTCGCCAGCGCAGGGCTGGTAATGGTCTATTTTGCGCTCAACTACTGGGGCGTGAAGCTCTTCGTCAAGACCAACACGGCGATCACCGTGTTCACGGTGCCGAGATCGTCCTGGCGTTGCAGACCATCGTCTCGCGCAATGTCGACCCCAGCCACTCGGCGGTGATCTCCTGCACCGAGTTCATCACCGATGGCATCCGCAATGCGATCCCCACCCATGTCACTATCATGGGCGATACCCGCAGCTACAGCCCCGCCGTGCAGCGTCTGCTGGAGCAGCGCATGCGCGAGATCAGCGAAGGCATCTGCCAGTTGCACGGGGCCCGTTGCGAGTTCGAGTACACCCATGAATTCGCGCCGACGGTGAACTGGGCGGACAACACGGCTCTCGCTGTGGCCGCGGCCCGTCGGGTGGTGGGAGAGCAGGCGGTCGATGCGGACGTGTCGCCGATGATGATCTCGGAAGACTTCGGTGCCTTCCTCCAGCAGGTGCCGGGCAACTTCGTGTTCATCGGCAATGGCGCCGAAGGGCAGGAGGGGGCGACGCCGTTGCACAACGCATCCTATGACTTCAATGATGCGATCCTGGCGACCGGTGCGCGGTACTTTGCCGAGGTGGTGCGCTTGAGCCTTCCGGCCTGAGGGTTTCAGGGGGGCCTGTGGCGTGGCTGATGGCCCTTTCGCGGGCAAGCCACGCTCCTACAGAATGGGGGGGACGCACATTTTGCGTACGATACCGTCCCTGTAGGAGCGCGGCTTGCCCGCGAAGGCGTCAGCAGCCTTTCCTTTAACCAATAGCTTGGCGCGCCGTTGCCAGGGTTGGCTCCGGCCTGCGGGTAAATACCCCGAGGGCGACGATCAGCGCCGCCAGGGCCAGGGTCGCCGTCACTTCCATGCGATGCTCGGGCATGGTGAACATCACGCCCAGGGCAAACACCACGAAGGCGATCACCAGCCAGGTCAGCCACGGGAACAGCCACATGCCGAAGGCGATGGTTTCACCGTGCTTGTGCCGTTGTGCGCGGCTGCGCAGTTGGCTGACGGCGATCACCAGGTACACCAGCAGGGCGATGGAGCCGGAGGTGGCCAGCAGGAAGTCGAACACCGCCTTGGGTGCGAAGAAGTTGACCACCGTGGCGAGCATGCCGATCAGGGTGCTGGCGATGACGGCGGCGCGTGGCACGCCGGCGGCCGAGGTGCGCTGGATCAGTGAGGGTGCATCACCGCGCTTGGCCAGGGAGAAGACCATCCGCGACGAGATATAGATAGAAGAGTTCAGGCAGCTGGCGACCGCCACCAGCACCACCATGTCCACCAGGGCCTTGGCGTAGGGGATGTTCATGAGTTCCAGGGCGCGCTGGTAGGAACCCTGTACCGGCAGCAGCGGGTCGTTCCACGGCACGATGGAGATGATCATGAAGATCGACAGCAGGTAGAACACGCTGATGCGCCAGATCACCGAGCGGGTGGCGCGGGTGATGTTGCGCTCCGGGTCACGGGACTCGGCGGCGGCGATGGTCACCGCCTCGGTGCCGACGAAGCTGAACATGGTGGTCAGCAGGGCGCCGATGATCGCGGTCCAGCCGTTGGGCATGAAGCCACCGTGGGTCTGGGTCAGCTTGCTCAGGCCACTGACCTCGACGTTCGGCAGCAGATGGGCGAGGCCCGCGGCGCCGAGGGCGATGAAGGCGACGATGGCGATTACCTTGAGCATGGCGAACCAGAATTCGAACTCGCCGTACTTGCTGACGCTGAAGAAGTTGGTGGCGGTCAGCGCCACGGTGATGCCCAGCGCGTACACCCAACTGTCGAACATCGGCAGCCAGTGGTTCAGCACGTTGCCGGCGGCGATCGCCTCGATCGGAATCACCAGCACCCAGAACCACCAGTACAGCCAGCCGATGGTGTAGCCGGCCCAGCGGCCGATGGCCTGGTCGGCGTAGGTGGAGAACGAACCGGTGTCGGGGTTGGCTACCGCCATTTCGCCGAGCATGCGCATCACCAGCACCACCAGGGCTCCGGCCATGACATAGGCGAGGATTGCGGAGGGACCTGCGGAAGCGATGGCGTGGCCGGAGCCGACGAACAGTCCGGCGCCGATGATGCCGGCGATGGACAGCATGGTGATATGACGTGTCTTGAAGCCTTGCGCGAGGCTGCCGCCAGCGCCGGAGGTAGGCATGGTCATCATTGGAGCCCTTCTTATTGAAATTGTCGAGGGCAACGCCTGAGGGCGATGTCGCCTATTACGCTAAGCAGGGTGGGGCGGGCGAGGTTGTTCCAGATCGTCGTAAACGTGCACGTGAGCGTCGTTTATCGATTCAGTAGGGGGCGATGCGGCGGGAAAGGGGGACAGGATGCGCGGGGTAGAGCCCCCATACGCCGCAGGCGCGGCGCGTGAGGGGCAAGCGTACCGCGTGGATCAGTTGGCGTCGATCCAGATGGTCTTCAGTTCGGTGTACTGGTCGTGGGCCCACTGCGACTTGTCGCGACCGCCGAAACCGGACTGCTTGTAGCCACCGAACGGCGTCGAGGCATCGCCTTCGCCGAAGGTGTTGACGGTGACGATACCGGCCCGGATTTCACGGGACAGGCGCAGCGCGTTGCGCAGGCTGCCGGTGTAGGCCGAGGCGGCCAGGCCGTAGAGGGTGTCGTTGGCCAGTTCGATGGCCTGGTCGAGGGTTTTGAACGAGGTCACGCTCAGGACCGGGCCGAACACTTCTTCACGGAACAGGGTGTTGTCGGACGGCACGTTGTCGACCACGGTCGGCTCGACGAAACCGTCGTTCGCCTTGCCCCCGAAGATGATCGACAGCTTGTCGCCGGCGGCCTTCTCGATGTAGCTGCGGACTTTCTCGAAGTGCGACTTGCTGACCAGCGAACCCAGGCGGTTGGCCGGGTCCATCGGGTCGCCCAGGGCCCAGTCGCGCAGTTGCACGCCGATGCGCTCGAGCAGAGCGTCCTTGATGTCCTCGTGGACGATCAGGCGCGAGGAGGCCGAGCAGTTCTCGCCCATGTTCCAGAAGGCGCCGTTGACCACATGACGGGCCACGCGATCCAGGTCCTCGACGTCATCCATGACCACGGCGGGGTTCTTGCCGCCCAGCTCCAGCACGATGCGCTTGAGGTTGGATTCGGCTGCGTACTGCAGGAACAGGCGACCGGTGTCGGTCGAGCCGGTGAAGCTGACCATGGTCACGTCGTCATGACGGCCCAGGGGCTCGCCAACTTCCTTGCCACCGCCAGGCACGACGTTGAACACGCCAGCCGGGATACCGGCCTGGTGCGCCAGTTCGGCAACGCGCAGGGCGGTCAGGGTGGTTTCCTTGGCGGGCTTGACCACGATGGAGCAGCCGGCGGCCAGGGATGGGCCGATTTTCCAGGCCAGCATCAGCAGCGGGAAGTTCCACGGCAGCACCAGGCCGACCACGCCGATCGGCTCGCGCACGACCATGGTCAGCGCGCCGGAACCGGTAGGCGCGGTGGCGTCGTAGATCTTGTCGATCAGCTCGGCGTGCCAGCGCAGGGTATGGATGGTCTCCGGCACGTCGGTCGCCTGGCATTCACCGACCGGTTTGCCGCTGTCCAGGCTTTCCAGCACGGCCAGCTCGTGAGAGTTGTCTTCCAGCAACTGGGCGAAGCGCAGCAGCACGTGCTTGCGCTCACCCGGCGAGAGCAGGTGCCAGCGACCGTCGTCGAAGGCTTCCTTGGCGGCGGCCACGGCCACGTCGACGTCGGTGCTGTCGCAGGCGGTGATCTTCGCCAGCAACTGGCCGTTGGCCGGGTTGAAGGTGTCGAAGGTCCGGCCGCCCAGGGCGTTGCGGAACTCGCCGCCGATGTAGGCCTGGGTCGGGAATTTCAGTTTGGCGGCAATCGCCGCGTATTCGTCCTTGCTCAGTACGTCGGCCATTTCGTTAGGCTCCCTTGATTGCGGCGACTTTGGCCTTGAGGGTCTTGATGACTTCTTGCAGGGCGGTTTGCTCCTGCTCGTCCAGGCCGCTCAGCGGCGCGCGCACGCCGCCGGTGACCAGGCCGTTGAGGGCGACGCCGTGCTTGATCGACTGGACGAACTTGCCGCCTTCGAGGAAGTCCATCAGCGGCATCATCGCGGCCATGATCTTGCGGCCCTTGGCGAAGTCGCCTTCCAGCACGCAGGCTTCATACAGGGCGATATGTTCGGCCGGGATGAAGTTGGAACCAGCGCAAACCCAGCTGCGCGCGCCCCAGGCGAAGAATTCCAGGGCCTGGTCATCCCAGCCACAGGACAGGGCGATTTGTGGGTAGCGCTCGGCGAAGTGGTGGATACGGGCGATGTCGCCCGAGCTTTCCTTGATCGCGACGATGTTGCGGCTGCCGCTCACGGCCTCGAAGAACTCGGGCCCCATGTCGACGCTCATCCGGCCTGGGTAGTTGTAGAGCATGATCGGCAGGCCGGCGGCGCGGTCGACAGCCAGGACGTGGTTGGCGATTTCCTGTTGGGTCGGCAGCGCGTAGGGGGGCGAACCGACCAGGATGGCGTCGGCCTTGGCCGCCTTGGCGGCTTCGGCGTAGGCGACCGATTCTTCGGTGCGGATGGCGCCGGTGCCGATCACCAGTGGGCTGCGGCCGTTGATCACTTCGGCGGCCAGGCGGGTCAGGTCCAGGCGCTCCTGGATGCTGTGGGCGTAGTACTCGCCGGTCGAACCACCGATGATGATGCCGTGGACCTTCTGCTCGATCAGGTATTCCAGGACCTGGGCGAAGGCACCGGTGTCGATCGAGCCGTCAGCGGCCAGGGGGGTGATGGCGGGGGTGAAGATACCGTCGAAGTTCATGCTTTTATTCTCCAGGGAAACAAGGGTCAGGGTGGCGCCGCCAGCGAACGTGGTGCTGGCGGCGCCGGTGCTACTCAGTTCAGTGCAGTCAATTCAGTAAAGCGGTCAGTTCAGTGAAGCCGCCTGCTGCAGGTTCAGCGAGCGGGTTTCCGGTGCCAGGGCCCAGGAGAAGGCCAGGCCGACGAAGGTGACGATGGCGGCGGCATACATGGTCTGTTCGATCCCCATGCTGTCGAGCGCCGCCGGTACCAGCCAGGTGCCGACCGCCGCACCGATGCGTGACATCGAGGTGCCGACGCCAACGGCCTGGGCACGGATTTCGGTCGGGAAGATTTCGTTCGGGTACACCAGTTGCAGCACCTGGGCGCCGCCGATGAACAGCGCGTAGGCACCGAACAGGGCGAGGATCACCAGCCCGGAAGCGTTGTGCGAGGCGCCCAGGGCGAGCAGCGCCAGGCCGGACCAGAAGAAACTGTGGATCAGCATCCGGCGGCGACCCAGGCTGTTGATCAGGCGGGTGGCGACGATGCAGCCGACCACGAATAGCAGGGTGATCGCCACCGAGCCGACCGAGGCCAGGGTGCCGTCCAGGTTGAGGGCGCGCAGCACCTGTGGGGCGAAGGCGTAGACGGCGAAGACCGGAATGACCGAACAGGTCCAGAACATGGTCACGAACAGCATGCGCTTGCCGTAGCCCGAGTGCAGCAGGCTGAGGATCGAGACTTTGCGCTCGGCCGGCTCTTCAGGCAGGTTGGCCAGGGAGTACGATGGGCCGAACACCTGCTGGATGATTGCTTCGGCTTCCTGCGGGCGGCCTTTCTTGAGCAGCCAGCGTGGCGACTCGGGCGTGCCCAGGCGCACCAGGAACAGCAGGGCACCGATCACGGCGGCACTGGCCAGGACCAGGCGCCAGGCATCCGGGCCGGCGAAGTGGATCAGCAGTTCGCCCACCAGGTAGGCGAAGGCGGCACCGGCGAACCAGAGGATGGTCAGCGTGGCCAGGCGTGGACCACGATACTTGCGCGGCAGGAACTCCACCAGCAGCGCGGTGGCCACCGGGTATTCGATGCCGATGGCGACCCCCAGCAACAGGCGGGCGAGGAATATTTCCTCACCGGACTGGGCCCAGAGTTGCACCAGCGAGCAGACGATGAACAGGACGGGGCCGACGAAGAAGATGCGCTGGCGACCGAAGCGGTCGGTCAGCCAGCCGCCGACGAAACCGCCGAAGAAGATGCCGATCAGTGCCGAGGCGGCGATCAGGCCTTGCCAGAAGGCATTCAGGCCCAGCGCGGCGGCCATGTGCACCATGGCCACGCCGACGATACTGAGTACGTAGCCATCGACGAAGGAGCCGCCGCCGGAGCGGACGGTCAGGCGCTGGTGAAAGCGGTTGAGGGGAGCGTCTTCGATCGAGTGATTGTTGTTTTTCATGTTGTCTCCACGTGTTGATCGTTCGCGGTATCCAGCCGGACTTCAGGCAAGGCCGGACCGCGCCGCGACACCCGGGGATGCCACGGCAAGTGGTTCAGGTAGCCGTCGGGAGAAGGGCCTCAGCTCTCCGCGCCGGCGCGGTACTGACCCCAGCGCAGGTTCATGTTCACGCCCATCGACAGGAACGGCTGCGGCGGGTTGGCGGACGGTCCCGGGACCTTGAGCAGGTACTGGGTGAGTTCGTCGTCCTGGCCGCTGAGCCAGTCGCCCAGCAGCTTGCCGGTGGCGGTGCCACGGGTGACGCCCAGGCCGTTGCATCCCAGTGCGCCATAGACATTGGGCGCCAGTTGGCCGAAGAAACCGTTGTGGTTGCGGGTCATCGCCAGGGCGCCGCCCCAGGTGTATTCGAATTCCACGTTGGGCAGCATCGGGAAGCGTCGGTCGTAGGAGGCACGGTGATGCGCGACGAAACGTTCCAGGTAGCGCTCCTTGGCGCGTCCGTCCGGGTTGAAGCTGAAGCTGTTGCGAATCAACAGGCGCTGGTCCGGGGTGCGGCGTACGGTGGTGCCGAACGGGTCGGCCGGAATGATGCCCCAGTACGGGTTGCCACCCAGGCGGGCCTGCTCTTCTTCGGTGAGCGGGCGGGTGATGCTGGCGTAGGTGAAGATCGGCAGCATGCGGCCCTTGAGGAAACCGAAGTGCATGCCGAAGGCGTTGTTGGCCAGCACCAGGCGATCGGCCTCGATGCTGCCGTTGGCATGCTTGAGGAGGATGCGCGGGCTGTACTCCACGTCGAGGATCGGCGTGTGTTCGTACAGGCTGACGTTGGCCGGCAGCGTGTCGGCCAGGCCCTTGACCAGGGCCGAGGGTTGGATCAGAGCGGTTCCGGGGGTGAACAGCGCCTGGCGGTAGAAACCGGTACCGACCCGTTCACGCAGGGCCTCGGCGCCGATCATCTCGCACGGTTCGCCGAGTTTTTCCAGCCCGCGCCGGTAGGCGTCGAGAACGGCCATGCCACGGTCCTCGACTGCGGCCTGGTACTTGCCGCAAAAGGTCATCTGGCAGTCGATGTCGTAGGTGTCGACCAGTTGCTTGAGGTAGCGCTGGCCGGACAGGTTCAGCTTGAGGACGGTCTTGGCGTTGTCGATGTCGCCGATGTAGTCGTCGGCGCCGATATCGTGGGGCAGGTCGATGGCGAAACCGGCGTTGCGCCCGGAGGTGCCGAAGCCGACTTCCTGCGCTTCCACCAGGATCACTTCGTCATTCGGATGGCCCAGCGCCAATTGACGGGCGGCCGCCAGTCCGGTGAAACCGGCGCCGACCACCACCCAGCGTGCCTTGGAGTTGCCGGTGTGCGCGGGGCGTGCCTGGCGCTTCTGGCTGAGGTGATACCAACCGCAGGTGTTATCGTCGGCTGGAAGAGAACTGATCTGTACCATGGGCACCGCTCTATTGTTATTTGACATCACCCGCCGACGACATGAACCGTCGTGGGAAACCAGATGTATACATGTTGTATCCATAAATATGCGGCAGCTCGTCGCAGCTGTCGAGTGCCGTTGGGCATGCTTGTGGGCAAATGGGTGTAAATGTCGTTGGCAGACCAAGGGATGTCGCAGGCAAACTGATCGACCTGGGTGTGATGCCCGGAAAACGGCGGAAGGTGCCCAGCACGTTTGAAAAAGCGCTGTTTATCGATTTCCGACAGATTCATACTCAAAACCGACTATTTTTCACATTGCGAATATCGGTTAAGTGTTTGATTCAAAACAATAAAGTGTGAATTTGTCTTGTGTTCACAGTGTGTACAAGATGAATTCAACGGATTGACCACGCCCGAGTTGCGTGGGAGTCTGTTTCCCACCACGGTGCCATCACTGGCATCCAGAACACCGGAGGTCCCTGGTGAAAAGTGGCAAAACTGGGCTTTACGAAGACCTGAAGCGGCAGATCCTGACGATGGAACTCGATCCTGACCAGGTTCTGGATGAGGTCACTTTGAGTGAACGCTACGGGCTTTCTCGCACCCCGGTTCGAGAAGTATTTCGGCGCCTGGAAGGCGAGGGCTACCTGGACATCCGCGAGAACCGCGGAACCCGGGTGATCCCGATGAACCATTCGACGCTGCGCAATTTTTTCCTGGTTGCACCGATGGTCTACGCTGCAATCGGGCGTTTGGCGGTACAGAATTTTACACCGGCACAACTTGAGGAACTGAAACAGACCCAGCAGCGTTTTCGCCAGGCCTCGTTGGAAAGAAACCCCCTGGCACTGTCGCTGGAGAACAACCGCTTCCACGAAATCATGGGTGAAATGGCTGGCAACCCGTACCTGAAACCAAGCCTGTCGCGGTTGTTGATCGATCACGCCCGGATCGGCCACACGTTCTACCGGCCACGTGATCAGGACATGGAGCAACGCCTGGATCTGTCGGTGGAACATCACGACGAGTTCATCGAGGCGATCGCCAGGCACGATGAAAGTCGGGTAGTGGATCTGGTGTTCGAACACTGGGAGTTGTCGCGAGCGAACATGCAGCTGTTCATTGCCCCGCAGGCGCTGAAGGCTGACTCGTTGGTGGAGGGCCCGCTGAATTAAATGGTGGAGTATGCGTCTTGAGGTTCGAAGGTATGAATGCGCCGCCGTTGTACGCGCCGACCATCGACTGAAACGCCCGTAATTCTCCGGCCGCTTCCACAGGGCCGGTACATGCGCGATGGCATGGGCCCGGCGAATACGGCTAGGGCCTTTTCAATATCTTGAATACCAACGTCAAGCCTGACGTTGCACAGACTTTCTGGCAGAGATTTTTGCCAGGAACGGTTGACTACGTGCCGTAAAAGAGGGTCGAGACACCTACACAGACAATAAAAAACAAACATCGAAGTCCAAAAACAATAGCAAGTGCTTGTTCTGCCGTTTCAAAAAATAACCAATTCGGGGAACCACCATGAAGATGTTTAAAAAAGCGTTTTGTGCATTGGCTCTGGCGGCGGCAGTTGTTCTGCCGACACACGCCGAAGAAAAAACCATCACCATGGGCACCTTGTCCTGGGAAGACCTCACGCCGATTACCGGTATTACCAAGAAAGTTCTTGAAGACCAGGGTTATACCGTCAAGGTTACCCAGTTCTCCGAGTGGGGTATCGCCTACGCCGCTCTCGGCAAGGGCGATGTGCAGATCCTTGCCTCGCAGATCGACTATGCCGCCAACGACTACTGGAACAAGAACAAGAACCGGCTCGAGAAGATCTCGCCGGTGTCCTACGGCCTCTACCAGGCCATCGCCGTACCCAACTATGTAACGATCAATTCGCTGGAAGAGTTGAACGCCAATGCCGACAAGTTCGGTGGCAAGATCGTCGGTATCGAACCCGGTTCGGGCCTGATGAGTGACGCAGCCAATGCGGTCAAGGCTTATGGCCTCAAGCTCAATCTGCTCGAAGGCAGTACTGCGGCGATGACCGCTGCGCTCAAGGCTGCCGTGGACCGCAAGGAATGGATCGCCGTGGCGATCTGGGACCCGTCGTGGATGACCCAGAAGTTCGACGTCAAGTTCCTCGCTGACCCGAAAGGTATCTTCCCGCCACCGCAAGGCTACTACTGGATTGGCCAGAAGGGTTTCAGCGCGGCCAACTCGCGTGCGCGTGAAGTGATTGCCAGTGTGTATGTCCCGTTGGCCGACATCAAGGCCATCAACGGTGAAGTCAAGGACGGCAAGAGCATGGACGAGGCCATCAAGAACTGGACCGACAGCCATGCCGAATTGCTCAAGCGTTGGGAAAACATCAAGAAAGACTGATGGTTTTCAAACTTGCCAACTGCCGAACTTGAATGCACTACAGGCCTGAACTACCAAGGGCCGGACGGGATTGATATGAGTACGCAAACTGCAGATGCCCATGAAGTACTGGTAAGTTGCCAGTCTGTCTGGAAAGTATTTGGCGAGCGCTCCGAAGAAGCGATGCGCGCAGTCATTGAAAAGGGGCTCTCGAAGAAACAGATACTTCATGACTACAGTTGTGTCGTGGGGGTATCCGACGTCAATCTGGAAGTGCGCCGTGGTGAGATCTTCTGCATCATGGGCCTGTCCGGCAGTGGCAAGTCGACACTGATCCGGCTGTTGAACAAACTCATCACGCCCAGTGCCGGCAAGGTGCTGGTCAAGGGGCGTGAACTCAACTCACTCAACGCTGCGCAACTGCGCGACATGCGTGCCAAGCATATCGGCATGGTGTTCCAGAGCGTGGCGCTGTTGCCGCACCGCACGGTGCTGGAAAACACCGCCTTCGGTCTCGAGGTCCAGGGTGTGCCCAAGGCCGAGCGGTTGAAGATTGCCGAGAAGGCCTTGGCCAAGGTCAGCCTCAGCGATTGGGCCAATCGTTACCCGAACGAACTGTCCGGCGGCATGCAGCAGCGTGTCGGCCTGGCCCGTGCGATCACCGCGGACCCGGAAGTGATCCTGATGGACGAACCCTTCAGTGCGCTCGACCCGCTGATTCGCCGCCAGCTGCAGGACGAGTTCCGCCAGTTGACCAAGGAGCTGGGCAAGTCGGCGGTGTTCATCACCCACGATCTGGAAGAGGCGATCCGCATCGGTGATCGCATCGCCATCATGAAGGACGGCATGATCATCCAGGTCGGTACGGCCGAGGATATCGTGCTCAATCCGGCCGACGACTACGTGGCCGAGTTCGTCGCCGGCATTTCCCGCCTGCACCTGGTCAAGGCGCATTCGATCATGGCGCCGGTGGCGGTGTACCAGCAGGCCCATCCGGGCGTCAATGTGGCGCGCCTGACGCAAGTGGCGCCGGACGCGGACCTGGATCACATCATTGGCCTGGCCACCCAGGGCGACAGCGATTCGGTCGCCGTGGTCCAGGCCGGCGTGGTGATCGGGGTGATCACCATTCGTGACCTGTTGCGCGGCGTCCAGGGCATCGCCAACGAGTTCGCCAGCACCGGTGAACAGCGGGAGAGGGCGTGAACATGGCCTTCGAAAGTTTTCCCGAGCAGTTCGATGCGCATGTCGACGCGATGCTGGAGTGGTTGCAAGACAACGCCTCGTCGCTGTTCGACGGGATCAATGCCGGATTGCAGGGGGTGTACCAGGGCTTGTACTGGCTGCTGCAGCTCCCACCATTCTATGTGATGGCCCTGTTGCTGGCGGTGCTTGGCTGGCGCCTGGCGGGGTTGCGTTTCGCCATCGGGACACTGGTGGCGATGCTCTGCTGTGCATTCATCGGCCTGTGGGCCGAGACCATGAGCACCCTGGCGCTGGTGGTGGCCGCCACGGCACTGGCGCTGCTCGTCGCCATCCCGCTCGGGGTCGTCGCGGGCCTGTTGCCGGCCCTGGACCGGGTGGTAGAACCGGCGCTGGACCTGATCCAGACCCTGCCGCCGTACATCTACCTGCTCCCGGCGATCGCCTTGCTCGGCTACGGCCCGGGTACGGCGCTGATCGCCACCTTCATCGTCGCCTTCGCCCCGGCGTTTCGCCTGACGGCACTGGGTATTCGCATGACGCCCAATGCGTTCGTCGAACTGGGCAATGCCAGCGGCGTGACCCGTTGGCAGATGTTCAGCAAGATCCGCCTGCCATTCGCCCTGCCGAGCATCATGGCCGGGGTCAACCAGAGCCTGATGATGGCCTTCGGCATGGTGGTGATCGCCGGTATCGTCGGCTCCGGTGGCCTGGGCCAAGTGATCTACAACGCGATCCGGACCCTCGACATCGCCACCTCGATCAACGCCGCCATCGCCATCGTGATCCTGACCATGGTGATCGACCGCATGGCCCAGAGCGCCACGCCCAAAGCCCGGGAGAATCGCGAATGAGCCTCGCCGATCTGCAGTTTTCTCCAGGGCGCTACATCGCGCCGCTGGTCGACTGGTTGAACACCAACATGCACGGCTTCTTTGCCGCCCTGAGCAACCTGATCTCGCTGGTACTCGGTGCCGTGGAGTCCGCCTTCCTGGCGTTGCCACCGCTGGCAGTGATCGCGATCGTGTTCATTGGCACGTTGTTGGCGGTACGTCTGCGGGTGGCGGTACTGACGGCGGTGATGCTCGGTTTCTGCCTGATCGCCGGGTTGTGGACCGCGTCGATGCAGACCATCGCACTGGTGTCGGTCTCGGTGCTGATCTCGGTGAGCATCGCGTTCCCGCTGGGTATCCTGGCTTCGCGCATCAAGCGTGTCGATGCTGCGCTCAGCCCGTTGCTGAACGTGATGCAGACCGTGCCGCCATGGGTCTACCTGATTCCGGCGGTGATGATCTTCAGCCTGGGCCGCGTGCCGGCAATCATCGCCACGGTGATCTACGGCATTCCACCGATGCTGCGCCTGACCACTCTGGCGTTCAACCAGTTGCCCAAGCACATGCTGGAACTGGGCAATGCCATGGGCGCTTCGCCGCGGACCATCCTGTTCAAGATCGAAATCCCGCTGGCCATGCCGACCCTGCTGGTCGGCCTGAACCAGTGCATCCTGCTGTCGCTGGCCATGGTGGTCCTGGCCGGGCTGGTCGGGGCCGGTGGCCTGGGCGCCGAGGTGACCCGTGGGCTGACGCGCATGGAAATGGGCCTGGGCCTGCGCGCCGGGCTGGCGATCGTCGCTGTCGCCCTGCTGCTCGACCGCGTTTCGCGCGGCGCCCTGGACCGTAATCAGAAGCCACGCCACGGGAAATGATCGCCATGAAGAACAGCTTTTTCTGCATCGACGCGCACACCTGCGGCAACCCGGTACGACTGGTGGCGGGCGGGGCACCGATGCTGCCGCATCTGCCCATCGCCGAACGGCGCGCGCTGTTCGTCGAGCATCATGACTGGATCCGCCAGGCGCTGATGTTCGAACCACGCGGCCATGACGTGATGTCCGGCGCGATCCTCTATCCGCCGTATCGTGACGACTGTGACGTGGCGGTGCTGTTCATCGAGGTCAGCGGCTGCCTGCCGATGTGCGGCGCGGGGACCATCGGGCTGGTCACCAGCGCCCTGCAGGAAGGTCTGGTGACTCCGCGGGTGCCCGGCCAGCTGGCCCTTGAAACCCCGGCCGGGCGGGTCGATGTCGAATACCGGATGGAGGACGGCCGGGTCAGTAGCGTGAAGATGCTCAATGTCACCAGCTACCTGCATGCCATCGACGTGGCAGTTGAGATCGAGGGTGTCGGGCGCCTGACCGTCGACATCGCCTACGGCGGCAACTACTACGCGGTGGTCGAGCCCCAGGAGAACTGGCCCGGCCTGGAGGGCGCCAAGGCCTCCACGCTGATCGCACTGAGCCAGAAGCTGCGCGCTGCACTGGCCTCGGTGATTTCACCGGTTCATCCGCTCGATGAGCGGATTCGTGGGGTGCACCACGTGATCTGGTGCGACCAGCCGGACGATGCCCAGGTCGACGGACGCTGCGCGGTGTTCTACGGCGAACAGGCCATCGATCGCTCGCCGGGCGGCACCGGCACCAGCGCGCGCATGGCGCAACTGCACGGCCGCGGGCGGCTGCAGGTGGGCCAGGAGTTCCGCCACCAGAGCCTGATCGGCACGATTTTCACCGGCCGGGTCGAAGCCCAGGCGACCCTCGGTACCTATACCGCTATCCAACCCAGCGTAACGGGTTGGGCCAAGGTCATCGGTTACAACACCATCATCGTCGATGATGAAGATCCGTTGGCCCATGGTTTTCAGATCACTTGATATGAGCAATAAATGGTAGATAGAAGAGTTTTCAGCGGTGGTCTCCAGGTCAAGAACTATCGCTATGTACAAAAGGATGAAGTCTCGCCGCCAGGGCAGGCGGCTGTCGGGTTCATCCTGCTGGAGCATTTTTCGATGCCGGCCTTCACGCAGGCCCTCGACACCCTGGTCACGGCAAACCTGCTGCAACCGGCGCTGTTCGCCACGCGAACCATGACGGTCGATGGGCAGGACGTGGTCAGTGACCTGGGTATCGTCATTCGCCCCGACTCCAGCCTGGCCGGCTGCAGCCTCGACCATTTCGACCTGATCGTGGTCTGCGGTGGCCTGCGTACGCCCCTGCATGAGCAGCCGGAGCTGCGCTCGTTCCTGAAGAAGACGGCCGACAAGTCGATCGCGCTCGGCGGGCTCTGGAACGGCGCCTGGTTCCTGGCCCAGGCCAACCTGCTCGAAGGCTACCGTTGTGCAATTCATCCCGAACATCGGCCCGCCCTGGCTGAGGCGGCCAGGGAAACCCAGGTCACCAGTGAAAGCTACATGGTCGACCGCGACCGGCTGACCGCTGCCAGCCCCACCGGGGCGTTCTACATGGTTCTCGAGTGGATCGGGAAAATGCGCAACACGGCACTGGTCGACGGCATCATCGATATCCTCGCGTTCGAGGATTCGCGTTACCGGCGGGTCAATCCCAAGCTGCACATCAAGATGGCCGAGCCGCTGCGGGAAGTGGTCAAGCTGATGGAAGCCAACCTCGAGGAGCCGTTGGACCTGATGCAGCTGTCGAGCTACGTCAACCGTTCCCGCCGGCAGATCGAGCGGCTGTTCAAGGAGCAACTGGACACCACGCCACGGCGCTATTACCTCGAACTGCGGGTGACCGAAGGGCGGCGGCTGCTGCAGCACTCGGGGCTGACCATCGTGCAGGTCGCCGTGGCCTGTGGCTTCGTGTCGCCCAGCCATTTCAGCAAGTGCTACACCGCCTATTTCGGCTACCCGCCCTCCCGGGAAAAACGCTTCGAATAAACCGCCCTCGACTGCCCCTGGCCCTCCTTACGTTCTGGACCGAGCACAATGAAAATAAGAGATAAACTGACGTGTGTGTTTGCCGGGATCGCCGGTGTGCCGCTGCTGCTGGTCGCGGCGGTGGTGGTGGTCAATCTGCGCGACGAGGCGCGGGACAGCTTCGTCGACAGCAGCACCCGCGAGATCGTGCAGATCGACAACGGCATGCAGCAGTTTTTCGACGGCATTGCCCAGAACGTCCAATACCTGTCCCAGGACCCGCGCCTGGCACCGATCACCGGGCTCAAGCGCTACATGGCCGCCGATGCGCCCAGCGTGGCGCCGCCGGCGGTGGCCAAGGCCACCCTGGACATCTTCGACATGTTCGCCAAGGCGCATCCGAATACCGCCTATGTGTCGTTGGCCACGGACGACGGTGGGTATGTCGCCTGGCCGGATGTGCCGGACCTGGCCGGCTACGATCCGCGCACGCGACCCTGGTACCGCCTGGCCATGGCGGCACCGGGGACCATTGTCCGCACGCCGGCGTACTACTGGGCGGCCAGCGATTCGGTGCTGATCTGCACCATGCGCACCCTCAGTGATGCCCAGGGCAACCCCCGTGGCGTGGTCGGCCTGGACGTATCGCTCAAGCAACTGACGGAGCTGGTGCGCAAGATCAAGCTGGGGCGCAGCGGCTACCTGATGCTGACCGAGGCTGACGGCAACGTGCTGGTCGATGCGGCCGACCCGGCGCATTCGTTCAAGCGGCTCGCCGAGCTGGGCAACGACTACGTGCCCCTGGCGGCCCTGCGTGAAGGCTCGACGGAGGTGACGCTCAAGGGTGTCACCTACATGGCCAACGTCTATACCTCCAAGGCCCTGGGCTGGCACCTGATCGGGCTGATCGAGAAGCAGGAAGTGATGGCCAAGGCCGATCACCTCAGCTGGATCATCCTTTGGGCTGCGCTGGCCATGGCGGTGCTGTTTGCCCTGGTCGGTGCGCGGTTTGCCGGGATCATCGTGCGGCCGATCCGTGGTGTTGCCAGCGGCCTGCAGGACATTGCCCAGGGCGAGGGCGACCTGACCCGCAATCTCGCCGTACGTGGCAATGACGAAACGGCGGTGTTGGCCGGCTGGTTCAACGAGTTCCTCGGCGCCATTGCCCAACTGGTGCGCAACATTGGCCAGACCTCGGGCAAGCTGCACCACACCAGCGGCGGCAGCCGCCAGGTTGCCCACGCGGTGAACGATGCCGCGCTGCGCCAGCGCGAAGCGGTCGAACTGGTCAGTACCGCATTCAACGAGATGGTCGCCACCGCCAACGAAGTGGCGCGTTCCTGCACCGAAGCGGCAGCCTCGGCCGAAGCCGGCCAGCGCGATGTGCAGAGTGGGCAACGACAGATCGACGAGGCCACCGACAATGTCGGGCAGCTATCGAACAACCTCGAACAGGCCACCGAGGCCATGCAGGCGCTGGAGGCGGACAGCCGCAACATCAACGGCATTCTCGATACCATCCGCTCGATTGCCGAGCAGACCAACCTGCTGGCGCTCAACGCGGCCATCGAGGCCGCCCGTGCCGGCGACCAGGGGCGTGGCTTTGCCGTGGTAGCCGATGAGGTACGGGCGCTGGCGCGGCGCACCGCCGACAGCACCGGTGAAATCGACGGCCTGCTGGGCAACCTGGTGCGCGGTACCGAAAACGTCACCCGGCAGATGCAGGCCAGCGTCGACATGTCCCGCCAGAGCGTGGACCGCATCCAGCAGGCACGGGAAAGCTTCAACAAGATCCGTGATCAGGTGGACAACATCCGCGACCAGAACAGCCAGATCGCCACGGCTGCCGAAGAGCAGCACCAGGTGGCCGAGGACATCAACCGGCACATCACGCAGATTCACACTGATGCACGCGAGGTCGAGGACCTGGCCCGCGCGGCCCGCAACGACGCCGAGCAACTGGCGGATATTTCCAGCGAACTCAATACGCTGGTCGGGAGGTTCAAGTACTGAAGTAATGCCTAGCGTTGCCGGTGCGCTCCAGGCCTATCCGGCGACGGTTTTTGATACAGGGCGACAGAGCCAGACTTTACGGATGTCCAGCGTTCCTCCAAGGGATGCGGCATCCGTTTTTTTTGCCTTGCCGGAGTGCGATGAACGCACCGATGGCAAGGCTGGCCAGTCGTTGGCACAGGTCGGCGACGAGGGTAAACACCTGTAGGATGGGGCTCTGATGCGGGGCGGGTATTGCCAGGATGCTTGAAAATGAGGCAATTATTCCGATCCGCACTACATTAACTTCAGACAGACGAATAGTTGAGCGCCACCGGCAGGAGCCACCCATGACGATGATCGACTCGGAACTCTTGACACCTTACCTGGCGGCCAGGGACAGCGCCCGCGCGGCCTGGCGGCTGACGGTGGCCTCGTTGAGCAAGACGCCACCGTCAGCCCTGGAAGAGGGTTTCAAGGCGGTCAAGATCGCCGAGCGCGCTTATTTCCGGTGTTGCGAGGACCTTTGCGACGTGGTGCGCAGCGAGATCGCCCGGGCAGAAGAGGTGGCTGCCCGGGAGGTTTCACACAAGGGTGGCGTTGAGAACAACCTGTAGTCGGAGTGACTCGCTCGGTTGTTTTCTCAAGTGCGGTGGCTGATTGCATCGCCAGTGCGCCCGGCACCCGCTCCATCGCAACTATCACTCCCTTCTGGTGCTTTTCGCCTTGCCCTGCCCGCGCTGGTACAAGGCCTTGCCCAATTCCTGGCGCTCATCCTGCGGCAGGTTGCCGGCAAAATCCGCCAGGGTGTTGTCGACCAGCACCCGCAACGAGTTGTCCGCTTCACGGGCCCGGCCCAGGTCGGTCAGCAGGGCATTGCGGTCCAGGGTCGGCGCTTCCAGCTGGCGGATCACGTCCAGGCGTGCCTCACGCCCGGCCATGACCAGCGGCTGGCTGTTGGCCTGGTTCTGCCGCAGCAACTGGCGCAGTTGCTTGCGCCGCGGTTCGGGCAACTGCATCAGTGCCTGGCGCAAGCCATGCTGGTTGACTGCGACCACGGTGGGCTTGGCGTTGACCAGCCAGTGATACAGCCCGCCGGCGATGCCGCCGACCAGGAATATATTGAGCAGCAACGACACAACCAGCAGCGGCTTGAGGTACTTGGGTGGGGTCATTGCTCGGTTTCCTCGGCGTTGACGGTAAAGACGATGTCGGCATCGCCGTGGTCGAAGACGCTCGGCAGCACTTCGGCCGAATGCATCGGCAACGGCAGGCTCAGGGATGCCACCAGGATGCCGGCGGCGATCCCGGCCACGCCGACGCCGACAATGCCTGCCGGCGACAACCAGCCGGCATAACGTTGCCAGAACGATGGAACACGCTTCGTTGCGGCCGACAGGCGAATCTGCCGGATCAGCGCCGGGTCCGGTGCAGGTAGCCGATAGCCGTCGAGCAGATGGTCGAGCGTGCTAGCCTGGTCCAGGGCGGCGAGGGCGGTGCCGTCGCCCTGTTCGAGCAGGACTTCGGCGCCGGCCCGCTCGGTGGCCGGCCAGCGCCGCAGGTCCGCGCCATGGGCTTCGGCCAGTTGGGCAAATCGTTCGGGCGTCATGGTCTTTCCCTCCCTAGTCCGGCATCGCCGAGCGTCTCGGCAAGGTAGCCGCGCAGGTTGCGCCGGGCCCGCGACAGCAGGCTCTCCAGTGCCTCGACGCTGATGTTCATCAGCGCCGCGGCTTCGATGTTCGACAGCTCCTGGTAATACTGCAGCACGATAGCCTCGCGCTGGCGTTCGGGCAGTGCGGCCAATGCCGCGGCCATCTGTTGGCTACGCGCGGCGGCTTCCAGTTGTTCGTCGGGCGCTGGCGTGCTGTCGGGCAGTTCCAGCGGCTGGTCGTCATCGGTCAGCGGACGTTCCTTGCGTCGGCGCAGGTGATCACGGCACAGGTTCAGTACGACCCGATGCAGCCAGGTGTCGAAGCGTGCCTCGTCGCTACGCCAGTTCGCTGCCTGCTTCCAGATACGCAGGAAACTCTCCTGCGCCACATCCCGGGCCTCATCGGCATCGCCGAGCAGCCGGGCGGCGAGCGCCAGCAGGCGGGGCAGCTTGCGCGACACCATCTCGTTGACGGCCGCCGGCTCGTTGTTGCCGATGCGGGCCAGCAACTCCACGTCCGGATCAGTTTCTTTCAATATGGCAAATCCCGGTCCGGTGGCTGAACCTCGGATTGATCGGAAGTCCCGGCTGCGCGCCGCGCAGCCGGGGACCGGTACTCAGCGAATCCAGTGGCCTTCGATCCATACCCAGTTCGGGCCGCGTGGTGCCCAGTGGCCCGGTTCCCAACGGGCATTGCGGCGCACCGGCTGCCAATGACCCGGCTCCCAGACGTAGCCGCGACCTTCCCAGCGCCAGTGCCCGCGATCCCAGGCATAGCCGGGACGCTCGACGGGGATGGTTTCCACGCGCATGGGCGGCGGAGCCTCGCGAATGATGATTTCGGGCTGGGCAAAGGTCGGGGTGCTGGTCAAGGCCGCGAAGGCCAGGGGAATCAGCAGGGCAAGGCGAAATTTGGCCAGAGGTCGTGCAGGTCTCATGACAACTCCTTCATGCGGCGTACGAAAATGAACGCTGCTGATGGGTTGAACGCAGGACACCGGGAAAAACCGTCGCGGCAAAATCAAAATTTTTCGCAGGGTTTTTCAGCGGTATCGAGCAGAAGTATTGCTCAGGGTGGGCGGGGTGTTGATGAAATCGTGCGAAGGCCGCGACGGATTCCGGCAGTTGGCTGCGTTTAACCGGTAACCGTTGGCAATCGGCAGTGTGTTTGTGCTGTTCGTCGGCCGGTCTTACCTACCCGCACCATGAGGAACCTCACCATGTCTCGTCGTCTCTCGCTGCTCGTTGCCGCTGTCCTGCTGCTGAGCCTCAGCGGCTGTGTGATTCTGCCGGGGCACAGGGACCATTGCTGTTGGCGCTATTACGGCGCTGTCGCCCACTCGACGCAGGACGCGGCTGCCTGACTCGTCATCCCGGGCCCATGGAACGACGGGCCCGGGATTGACCTCATTGCACCGGCTGAGAAGCCAGGGCCTGGCGCAGCAGGTCGTTGATGAGGGTCTGGCTGCCGGTCGTGTCGTTTTGCGCGCGTGCCCGCGCTGCCGTGACGACGGCATCGTCGAGCAGGAGGGCGATCCGGGTCTTGCCAACGTTGCTGGCAACGGCGCCGCGCTTGGCCCTGGCGAAATCGTATTGTGCTTTCATCAATCAGATCTCCAGATACTGGCGGGCTTCATTGCTCGAGGCGATTCGTGCACCGATGACTTGCACGATGCCGGGTTCGGTCTGTGTGTAGGCAGCAACGAGCAGGCGTCTGGTCGCATCCAGCCCCATGATGATCCAGGGCTGGCGCTCATGATCCCGGTCGTGGAGCCTGAGGGCTCCGTCATCGTAGAAAACTACCTCGGCATCGGCCAGGCTGACGCCCGCATGTTGCTGTTTATTGGCGGTGTTGCTGGTTTCTTCGTATTGGATCTGGAATGTACTCGTCATGTGCCTTCCGAAGGTCAATTGAGATGGGCTGATACCGCCTGGAGAATGAAAACGTCTTCCTGAGACGCAATCCTGATGAACAGCGGTAAAAGGGGGCATCAACGACGTGTGACGTTTCGAATAGGGTCGAGCGACGCGGCAGTGCACTGCGACGCGGGGTCCGTGGCAGCTTTGTCATAAATAGAATTATTTTGTCGCTTGCATTTTTGCCTTTGTTTTAACTGGAAATTCGGCAAGAACCGGCCCATCATTCGCCGCACTGTTTCCACGCTCCGGGCGGTTGCTGCACGCCTGGACGAAGACCACTCGCCTTTTTTCAGGAACTCATTTTGTCTAACGTCTGCTCCAGCGGCCTTGATATTGGCTTCGCTTCTCTGAATTACCTACAGATCGGCATCCTCGGGATCATCCAGGGCATCACCGAGCTGCTGCCGATTTCCTCAACTGCGCACATGCGTATCGTCCCGGCGGTGCTCGGTTGGCAGGATCCGGGTTCGGCGTTCTCTGCGGCCATGCAACTGGCGGCGCTGGCGGCGGTGGTCAGTTACTTCTGGCGTGATGTGCGTGATGTGGTCGGCGGCAGCATCACGGCGGTGCGTCAGCGCGACTTCGACAGCCAATGGTTCAAACTGGCGGTGGCGATCATCCTGGCGACCATTCCGATCGGTATCGCCGGCCTGGCCTTGTCCTCCACCCTCAATACCTGCGATTCGCCGCTGCGCGGCCTGACCGTGATCGGTGTGTCCTGCCTGGTGATGGCGGTGCTGCTGGCGGTGTCGGAATTCAGTTGCCGGCACCAGCGGGTGGTCGGTGAGATGCGCCTGCGCGATGCGCTGATCGTCGGCATCGCCCAGGTCGGTGCGCTGATTCCGGGTGTCTCGCGTTCCGGCTCGACCCTCACGGCGGCACTGTTCCTCAACTTCAAGCGTGAAGAGGCGGCGCGTTTCTCGTTCCTGCTCGGTCTGCCGGCAATTGCCCTTGCGGGCCTCAAGGAGCTGTGGGTGCTGTACCACGCGCAGATCCCGGCCGAGGCCTGGAGTCACCTGCTGTTTGGCATCGTGGTGGCCAGTGTCTCGGCTTTCGCAGCGATCTGGGGCCTGATGCGTTTCCTCGAGCGTTTCTCCACCTGGCCGTTCGTGATCTACCGCGCCGTCCTCGGTGTCTTCCTGATCGTCGCCGTACAGCAAGGCTTCCTCTCCTGATTCAAGGGTCAGGCGCGGCCGTGGTGCCGCGCCTGGTCACTTGTCGGTCCCCAGCGCATAGCGCCGGCAGTGTTCCAGATAGCCCTGCTCATGACTGCCCACCAGTTGCACCACGCTGGTCCATAACCACGACGGTGCATCCAGGGTCCTGGAACGGTTCAACTGCAGTTCCGCCAGCCAGCTTCTGCGGGTTGCTTCATCCATCTGCCGGGCATGGGCGATGCCGACTACCCGCGCCAGGTAGCCAGCGGCATGCTTGGCATCGGTGTTGTCGAGGGTATCGAGTTCGAGCTTGAGGTCCTGGGGCAGCAGTTCGCGAATGAATACCCCGTGATCGAGGAAACGCGTCGCCATCATCCGCTCGCCCAGGCTCGGCGACAGTTGGCGAGCGCCCTCGAGCACGCGCCGGGCGTTGTCGCGCGGCATGTGCACATGGGCTCCGCGTGGGGCCAGGGCGGCCACGGCTTCCTTGACGTCGAGCAGGCAGAAATCCTGTTCGTCCTTCTCGCCGACTGCCAGCAGCACCGCATAACGCATCAGCCCCAGGGAGCTGCAGCCCTTGACCCAGTAGGCGCTGTCGAGCAATTGCACCCGCGCATCCCGTGGCCGGCCCTTGAGGGCAGTGACCAGTTCATGGATCTCCGGCCCTTCGCAGAGCGCCTTGATCGCGGCTTTCTCGCTGCGTGAGGTCGGCCAGAAGTGACGGCCGATGGGCAGGGTCGGCTGGGTGTGTTCCATGCGTTCGCGGGCGAGGTGTTTCCAGGTGCGCTTGACCGCATCGCGCAGGCCGGCCTTGACCTGGGATGGGCGATGCGGGACCAGGTCGGTTTCGTCCTGCAGGGCCTGCTCGTAGCCGACCATCATCTCTTCGAGCATGCGTGCGGTGGTCACGCCGGGCAGGTCCGAGCCGCGGGCGGCGGTTGCCAGGGACAGCGCCAGGCGTACGAGATCGTGCACCGGGTTGCCGATCACGGTCTGGTCGAGGTCGCGAATATGGATATCGGTATCACCGTTGACGTCGCCGGTGGGCCCGAGGTTGCCGACGTGGCAGTCGCCGCAGATCCACACATTCGGGCCGTGGGGCAGGCGTCTGCCGCGCTGGCTGTGCAGCCACTCGTAGAACTGGGCGGTATTGCCGCGCACATAGGCGTGGGCGGAGCGGGCCATTTTCTCGTTGCGCAGGTTGGACAGGATGGCAGCGCGTTGGCTGGGGCGAGGTGGTTTCAAGGGGCACGCTCTCTGGCTGGGACATGAGCGTTGGAGCGTTCGTCGAGCGTATTGGTTTCGCCCTGGCTTGGTGTTCTTGCGATAGTTTTTGGACGGCCCGTGAGTGCGAAAAAAAAGCCCGCATGCGGGCGGGCTTGAATGGGAGGTTCATCAAAGGAGCGGGTTCACTATAAACAGCCCGGTGCCTGGGCACCGTGAAAGAAGTTTTACCTCAAGGCCACGTCCGGCAAGGCTTCTGGGCGGTTTCACGGCGTGGCCGCCGGCGTCGCCATAAAGATTTCTTCATCCTGATACCGAGTGCCCGGTTTTGCCTGGAAGTTTCGGTCGCCGCTGTTCCTTGTGGGAGGAGGAGTCAGCTTCGCTGGAGGCGCGCCTGCAACTGTTCGCGTACTTCGGGCCACTCCTCGTCGATGATGCTGAAACGCACGGAGTTGCGCTTGCGGCCATCGGGCATGATCCGCTCGTTGCGCACGATGCCTTCCTGCTTGGCGCCCAGGCGCAGGATCGCTGCGCGCGAGCGGGCGTTGATTTCGTCGGTGGTGAACTGCACCCGCACACAGTCCAGGTCCTCGAAGGCATGGCGCAGCATCAGGTACTTGGCCTCGGTGTTGACGAAGCTTTTCTGCCACCGCGAGGCTATCCAGGTGCTGCCGATTTCCAGCTTGCGATAGTTGCGATCGATCTTCCAGAAGCGGGTGGAACCGATGACTTCGCCGCTGGCCTTGAGCACGATGACGAAAGGCATCACCGTACCGGCTTCGCGCCCGGCGATTGCCGTGCCGATGTACGAGCCGACGGTGGCCTGTGAAGGCACCACGGTGAAGGGCAGGTTCCACAGTTCGCCATCCTCGGCGGCGCGGACCAGCGCATCGGTATCATCGGGTTGCAGCGGGCGCAGCAGCAGGCGCTGGCCTTCCAGGGGGCGGGTAAGCAGCAGGTTTTTCACGGTGTGGGCTCAGGCGTTGGTTCTTCGACCATTACAGTCAGCCCGGTGTGCCTTGGCAAGGGCCATTGGCAAGGAAAACACCGGGACCAATCTGCTTGGAGCGGTCCGGCCTAGACCTGGCTGATATCGAGCAGCCGTGGCTTGGCGATCGCCAGGTAGTCCTCGCTGGCGAGGATTATCGAGGCGTCCAGCCGTCCGGCATTGAAGGCGATTTCCCCGTAGCGACGGGTCAGGCTCGGGTCGACGATCAGCTCGATCCGTTCATCGAACACGAACGGCGGAATCGCGCCGATCCGGCAGCCCGTCAGTTCCATGGCCGTCTCGGCCTTCACCAGCTCGGCCTTTTTCCCGCCGAGGGCGGCGCCGAGTTTCTTCATGTCGAGCTTCCGGTCACCCGGCAGGATCGCCAGGGCATACCGTTCAGCCTGGCCCTTGAGGGCGCAGAGCATGGCCTTGGCACCCTGGCCCGGTTCGGTGCCGCGGATGTCGGCGACACGGAACGATTGCCCCTCGGCATCGTGCTGCAGAACGCGGTAATGGGCGCCATGGCTGTCCAGCAGGCTCACCAGTCGATCGAAAACGGGGTACATGGGCGTTCCTCAGATTGTCTTGATCAGGTCGTAGGAGAGCTTGCTGATCAGGATCACCAACAAGACCAGGAACAGCGCGCGGACGAAGGGCACGCCCCTGCGCACGGCGAGCCAGGTACCGGTGAGGGCGCCGAGGATGTTGAACAGCGCCATGGGCAGGGCTATCAGGTACAGGACGTTACCGGTCGGGATGAAAAACACCAGCGCGGCGACGTTGGTGGCGATGTTCACCAGTTTCGCCGAGGCCGAGGCATGCAGGAAGTCGAAGGCGAAGCAGCGGATGAACAGGAAGATCAGGAAACTGCCGGTACCGGGGCCGAACAGGCCGTCGTAGAAACCGATGGCGCCGCCGATCAATACCGCCAGCAGTTTTTCCCGAGGGCCGATCTGCAGCGGTTTGTGCAGGGCGCCGAAGTCCTTTTTCCAGAAGGTGTAGAGCGCCATCAGCACGATCATCACCAGTACGGCCGGGCGCACCACCGATTGTGGTACGGCCGACACTGTCGCTGCGCCAAAGAACGACATGACGAATGCCGCACCGGCCGCCGGGACCACCAGGCTCCAGTCGATCACCACCTTGCGGACGAACGAGCGTGCCGCGAAGGTCGTGCCGCAGGCTGCGGCGACCTTGTTGGTCCCCAGCAGGGCGGCCGGCGGGGCCGAGGGCAGGACGTTGAACAGCGCGGGGATCTGGATCAGTCCGCCTCCGCCCACTGCCGCGTCGATCAGGCCGGCGGCAAAGGCGAAGAAGCACAGGGTGACGATATCTAGCATGGAGTCAGGCTCTTACGATAAAGGGTTGGGTCGGGTCCAGCGGCACCACGCGCGCCGGATCGTCGACCCCGAACACCCGGATCATCCAGCGGTCGCGGCCGTCGTAGCGCGGTGCGAAGCCATCTCGGGCGTGCAGGGTCTGCTGGTTCTTGAAAATCAGCATGTCGCCGGGCTGGAGCAGGATGTGACGGATGACATCGGGGTGGTTGGCAGTGGCCGAGAACAGTTGCATGGCGAAGTCGGCGTTGGCCGTGGTCGCCGTGACGGCGGCCTTGTTGTAGCGGCAGTGCAGGCCGCCGGATTGCGGTTTGTAGAGCAGCGGTACGTTTTCGAGGACGTTACCCGGGCTGCCGAACGATTCCGGCCGGCGAATACTGAAGTTCGGCCGCAGCAGTTCCTGCTCGACGAAATCGGGCAGGATATCCAGCACGTCGCGGATGGCGACGATACGGGTCGGCACGTCCAGTTCGCAGCGTAGTCCGGTCAGCGTCAGGTACTCGGGGCAGGCCGACAGCCCGCTGACCGGTTCGCAGGTCAGCGGCAGGTGCGGGTTGTCGACATGCATGCCCAGGCCCAGGCGCGAACCGAACGAGCTGGCTTCGGTTTCGCGTTCCTGCTTGGGCGAGACGTGACGGAATACCGTGTTGTCGCTTTCGCCGGCGTAGCCCACGGGACGGGTGCCCAGGGTCGCCAGTACGCAGAGAATTGCGGCCGCAAGCACCGGCAACTGTTCGATGCCAGGCTCGGCGTCATAGGGCGTTGCCGGCAGTTGCAGGTCGACCGGCAAGCCCCGAACGATCATTGCCACCGAGTCGGACTTGGGGAAGTCCCGCAGCGCCTGCTGTTTGTCGGCGCTCAATACGGTCTCCAGCAGGCGTGCCAGGGCCGGCATCTGCTCGATACCCGAGGCGCTGTCGTGGATAGCGAAGGAGGTGAGTGCTTCGTGCAATTGTCGCTGCTCGGCGAACGATAGATTGAGTTCGGGCAGGGACTGCAGCATCGCTGCCGGCTTGTTCCGGACCAGCCAGTCCGGGTTTGCCTGGCCGGCGCGGCTGGCCGCATTCCCGACTATCTCATCCAGTTTTGACACGTCCTTGCTCCTTTATTCCTACATCCCTGTGGGTTAAGCGCGAAGGCTAACGGAAGGGACCTTTTTGTGTTGCAATGCCACATTGCGAAAAGTGCAACGAGGTGAATGATGGCGCTGGATATGTTGAGTGAGCTCGAAGCGTTCGCGACAGTGGCGCGCAAGCGCAGCTTCATTGTTGCGGCGCGAACTCTGGGACGCTCGCCAAGCGCCGTGACCCGTGCTGTCCAGGCTCTGGAAGAGAGCGCCGGGGTGAAGCTGTTCAATCGTTCAGCCAACGCGGTGAGCCTGACCGAGGCGGGTGAGCGCCTGTTGCCCCATGCCCACAAAATGCTGGATCTGCAACGTGAGGCCGATGAAGACCTGGCCGGTATCAGCGGCCTGGCCAACGGTTGGGTCCGCTTCTCGGCGCCGGAGTTTCTCGGTCATGGAGTCATGCCCAGGCTGATCGCCCAATACTGCGAGCGCTACCCGCAAGTGAAGATCGATGTGATTTTCACCGATGAAAGCATCGACCCGGCCAGGAGCGAGCTGGACTTCTCGATTCGCGGCGCCTTTCCGCAATCCAGCGACCTGATCGGTTTTCCCCTGTGGAGCTATGCCCGCTTCCTATACGCCAGTCCTGCTTATCTGGAGCGCTGTGGCACTCCCGACTCGATAGAGGCATTGGACCTCCATTCGTTGATTCTGCACACTGCCCCGCGGATTCTTAAAGAGTGGAATTTTCGCAACGAGCAGCAGGCAATCAGCTTTCGAGTGCATCCGAAATTTCGCTTCAGTTCGGGCGCAGCAGTATTTCAGGGGGCATTGGCCGGCCTGGGGATTGCCCGTCTGGCGGACTGGCTGGCGGAACCCGAGGTTGAGCAGGGGCGACTGGTGCGGGTTTGTCCGGAGTACCGGTTGACCTCCAGCAGTGGCGAGAACCCGCAGATGCATGCGGTGTATCCGGCTGGCAACCTGCCGTTACGGGTCAAGATGTTGCTGGAGCTGATCCGCACCTTTGGCGATAACGCCAGCCGGTTCTGACCAGGGCTTCGCGGCCAGGGCAAAGCGCTCGCGAACGAGGTCGGCAAAGCGTGCCGCCGCCGGCCCGAGCGTCTGCCCGGTGCGGGTGATCAGGCCGATTTCACGGCTGACGCCGGTGTGCTCCACCGGCAGGCACCTGAGGCCGCCTTGTCGATCATCCGCCGACTCCGGCAGGAGGGTCATGCCCAGGCCTTGGCGCACCAGGGCCAGGACGGTGGACATGTAGTTGGCTTCCAGGCCCGGGACCAACGTCAGGCGTTGTTCGTCGAATAACTGCTCGACCCGTTCGCGCACGCTGCTGTCGCGTCCGGTGAGGATCATCGGCTGGCCGCTGAGGTCGGTCAGTCGTACGTTTTGTTTGCGGGCCAGCGGATGCTGTTCGGGTACGAACAGGCAGAGTCGGTCGACCATCACCACCTCGAAGTCCAGGCCATGGCTCAGACGCGCCCGCACGCCCAGGCCGAAGTCGACCTCGTTCTCCCGGACCAGAGCGTCGATGCGCTGGGCGACCACGTCGCGCAGACGGATTTCCACACCCGGATAAGTCTCGCGAAAGGCACGCAGCACCGGCGGCAGGGCACCAGAGCAGATCGACGGCAAGGCGGCGATGGTCACCACGCCGCGTTGCAGGCTGGCCAGGTCGCGGGAGCCGCTGACGATGTTGTCCAGATCCAGCAGCAGCTTCTCCATCGGCCCGCGCGCCTGCTGCCCGGCGCTGGTGAGGCTGACCTGCCGCGGGCTGCGTTCGAGCAGCGTGACCCCGAGCCAGTCCTCCAGCTGTTGCACCTGCACGGTCAGGGCCGAGGGCGACAGGTGCAGTTCGTCCGCTGCGCGGGTGAAGTTGCCGGTACGGGCCACGGTAAGGAAGGCGCGGATATGCTGGATGGCGTTCTTCATTCTGTTTTTCCGAATGCAAGGCAGTGAACATTCCAATTTACAAAGCTTAACCGCATTCCAATACTCCAGGGAAAACAATAACCGTCCGCTCTCGGGCTTCTGGCCTGACGGTGCGGCTCACTGGAGTCTTCCCATGCTTGCCACGCTGGGTGTCATCACCATTCTCTGTCTGCTTGCGGCTGTCATGAGCAAGCGTCTTTCCCCCCTGGTCGCCCTGATCGCCTTGCCGATCATCGCCGCATTGATCGGCGGCTTCGGCCTGCAGACCAGCGCCTTCATCATCACCGGCATCAAGAACGTCGCCCCGGTGGTCGGCATGTTCGTCTTCGCCATCCTGTTCTTTGGCGTGATGACCGATGCCGGCATGCTCGACCCGATCATCGACCGTATCCTGCGCACTGTCGGCACCCGACCGAGCCGGATCGTCATGGGTACCGCGCTGCTGGCGTTGCTGGTGCACCTCGACGGTTCGGGGGCGGTGACCTTCCTGGTCACGGTGCCGGCGATGCTGCCGCTGTATACCCGGCTGGGCATCGACCGGCGGATCCTCGCCTGTGTCGCGGCGATGGCCGCCGGGGTCAATTTCCTGCCCTGGACCGGGCCGGTGCTGCGCTCTTCGGCAGCGCTGCACGTGCCGGTGGCAGACCTGTTCCAGCCGCTGATCCCGGTACAGGTCGTTGGCCTGCTGTTCGTGTTCGCCAGTGCCTGGTGGCTGGGTCGGCGTGAGGAGCGCCGCCTCGGCCTGGGGGCCGGCACGGCGGTGGACAGCGTGCCGACCCGAGTGATCAGTGCCGACGAGGAACGGCTGCGGCGGCCTCGGTTGTTCTGGGCCAACCTGCTGCTGACGGTGCTGGTGATGGTGGTGATGATCGCCGGCTGGGTCGACCCGGTGGTGATGTTCATGCTCGGCACCGTGGTCGCGCTGTGCCTGAACTACCCGAATGTCGACGCCCAGCGCGAGCGTATCGATGCCCATGCCAGGACCGCATTGACCATGGCCAGCATCCTCCTTGCCGCCGGGGTGTTCACCGGCATCATGCAGGGTACCGGCATGCTCAAGGCCATGGCCGAGGTGGCGGTGGCGCAGATTCCCGCCGGGCACGGCAAGCTGATTCCGACGGTGGTGGGGCTGCTGTCGATGCCGCTGAGCCTGTTGTTCGACCCGGACTCGTTCTACTTCGGGGTGATGCCGGTGATTGCCGAGGTCGGCAAGGCGCTGGGGGTCGAACCGCTGCAGGTGGCCCAGGCGTCACTGCTCGGCGTGCACACCACCGGTTTCCCGGTCAGTCCGCTGACCCCGGCGACCTTCCTGCTGGTGGGGCTGTGCAAGATCGAACTGGCCGATCACCAGCGCTTCACCATTCCATTCCTGTTTGCCGCCTCGGTGCTGATGACCCTGACGGCGTTGCTTCTGGGCGTCTTTTGAGAGGAAGGACTTTGCGATGAAAACCTTGCGTATCGGCTCCGGTGCCGGTTACTCCGGCGACCGTATCGAGCCGGCCGTGGAATTGGCGGCGAAGGGCGAGTTGGATTACCTGGTATTCGAATGCCTGGCCGAGCGCACCATCGCCCTGGCCCAGCAGGCGCGGTTGAGCGACCCCGAGGCCGGCTACGATCCACTGCTGCGCGAGCGCATGCAGCGGGTGCTGCCCTTTGTCGCCGGCAATGCACGGCGGTTGCGGATCATCACCAATATGGGCGCGGCCAATCCGCTGGCGGCGGCGCGGGAAGTACGACGAATCGCCGGCGAACTGGGCCTGCCGACGCTGAAAGTGGCGGCGGTCACCGGCGATGACGTGCTGGCGGCCTTGCAGGCCGAGCCAGAACGGCTGCTGGACAATGGCCTGCGGGTCGCGCAACTGGGCGATCGGCTGGTTTCGGCCAACGCCTATATGGGCGCCGAAGGCATCGTCCAGGCCCTGGCGGAGGATGCCGACGTGGTGATCACCGGGCGGGTCGCCGACCCGTCGCTGTTCCTCGCGCCGCAACTGTTCGAGTTCGGTTGGGCGGCGGATGACTGGCAGCGGCTTGGTCGCGGCACCCTGGTCGGGCACCTGCTCGAATGCGCGGGGCAGATCACCGGTGGTTACTTTGCCGACCCTGGCGTCAAGGAGGTACCGCGCCTGGCCTACCTGGGTTTCCCGCTGGCCGAGATCGATGAACAGGGCGAGGCGGTCATCACCAAGGTGGATGGCAGCGGTGGTCGGGTGGACCGCGCCACCTGCGCCGAACAACTGATCTACGAGGTGCATGACCCGGCGGCCTACCTGACCCCGGATGTCACTGCGGACTTTTCCCAGGTGAGCTTTGCCGACCAGGGGCCGGACCGGGTACGGGTGCAGGGCGCCACGGGGCAAATGCGGCCAGGGGCACTGAAGGTTTCGGTCGGTTACCTGGATGGCTGGATCGGCGAGGGGCAGATGTCCTATGGTGGCCCTGGCGCGCTGGCCCGTGGTCGACTGGCGCGGGAAGTGGTGTTGGAGCGCCTGCGGATCATCGGGATCGAGGTGGATGAGGTGCGTGCCGAGCTGATGGGTGTCGACTCACTGCATGGCGAGCGCCTGGGCGGCCGCACCACGGATGAGCCGTGGGAGGTGCGCCTGCGCGTGGCCGCCCGCTGTGCCCAGCGGTCCGATGCCGTGCGCGTCGGTAACGAAGTGGAAACGCTGTACACCAACGGCCCTTCGGGCGGCGGTGGTGCCAGCAAGAGCGTGCGTCAGGTGGTGGCCGTGGCGTCGCTATTGCTGCCGCGGGAAAGCCTGGCCGCCCGGGTTCATCTGGAGGATCTGCAATGAGTGGCTTGAGGCTGCGGGCGCTGGCCCATTCGCGTACTGGCGACAAGGGCGACACGTCGAACATCTCGGTGATTGCCTACCGCGCCGAAGACTATCCACGGTTGCGCGAATGGTTGACGGCGGAACGGGTTGCGGCCTGGTTCGCCGAGCTGCGCGACCCGGCTGCCGCGCCGGTGCGGCGCCATGAACTGCCGGGCGTGCAAGCGCTGAACTTCGTGCTGCCGGGTATCCTGCGCGGTGGCGTGACCCGCTCCCTGGCGCTGGATGCCCACGGCAAGAGCCTGGGCTCGGCGTTGCTGGACATGCCGCTCGATGACTGACTAGTGTCCTGTGTGGCTAATTCGCTTACTCAACTTCGCGTCCAAGTCTTCGCCAGGCGGCGTTGCCATTCCTCGCCGTAGCCCTGCTACGACTCGTCATGGCGCCTTGCCTGGCAAACCCTTGGACGCAAATTTAAGTATTCGAATTAACCGTACAGGACACTAGCGCGGCCCCAGGAGCCGGTCGGCGATCATCTCGCCAATCGGCATGGCCGACGTGGCGGCCGGCGAAGGCGCGTTGCAGACGTGGACCATGCGCGCGGTCTCGGCGAACAGGAAATCATGCACCAGGCTGCCATCGCGCATGACCGCCTGGGCGCGGATACCGGCTTCGTAGGGCAGCAGGTCCTCGACTTCCAACGACGGGCAGTACTTGCGGCACAGTTGCAGGTAGCCGCGTTTGCTCAGGGAGTTCTTCAACTCCTGGGTGCCGGAGCGCAAGTTCTGCCGGATGGTTTTCCAGAAGCCGGGAAAGCTGGCGTACTGCGCGACATCCCGCCAGTTGACCGAGAACTTGCGGTAGTTCTCCCGACCGAGCCCCAGCACCGCGTTCGGTCCGACGGTGACGCTGCCGTCGATCATGCGGGTCAGGTGCACGCCGAGGAACGGCAGGTCGGGGTCGGGGATCGGGTAGATCAGGTGGTTGACGATGTCGTTCTTCGACGCCGGCAGGCGGAAATACTCGCCACGAAACGGGATGATCTGGTGGTCGATGGAGATCCCGGCCAGGGTCGCCAGGCGGTCGGACTGCAAGCCGGCGCAGGCCACCAGTCGGCGTGCCTGCCAGGTGCCGCCCTGGGTATCGACGGTGACGCCGTCGGTATTTTCCCGGATCGCGGTGACGGTCTGCTCCAGGCGGATTTCCCCGCCGTTGCTGCTGATCACCCGGGCCATCGCTTCGCAGACCTGGCGGTAGTCGACAATCCCCGTGGCATCGAGAAACAGCGCGCCAAGGCCGACGATGTTGGGTTCGCGGCGGCGCAGCTCATCGGCGTCCAGGCGTTCGACCTTCAGGCCATTGAGTTGCGAGCGCTCGTACAGTGCGTTCATCCGCTGCATCTCCAGCGGCGTGGAGGCCACCAGCATTTTGCCGCAGACCTCGTGGGCAATGCCGTGCTCGCGACAGAAATCCTTGGTGGCCTGGGCGCCACGCTTGCACAGGTCGGCCTTGAGGCTGCCCGGTGCGTAGTAGATGCCGGCATGGATCACGCCGCTGTTGTGCCCGGTCTGATGGCGGGCGAGGCTGGCTTCCTTTTCCAGGATGACCAGGCTGGCGCCAGGTTGGCGCTTGAGCAGTTCCATGGCGGTGGCCAAGCCGACGATGCCGCCGCCGATGATGCAGAAGTCGTGGATCATTGTCTGGGTTATCCCTGGCGTCCGTGTTTGCCTGGTCGGCAGGTTGCCAGAGAAAGGCCGCTTGTGGGAGACCCCTGGGGTGTGTGGGCGGGCTCGAGGTCGTCTTCGCGGGCAAGCCCTGCTCCTACAGGGGTGGTGTTGTACACCAACGCTGCGTACACCCCAGATTCTGTAGGAGCAGGGCTTGCCCGCGAAGAGGCCCTCCAGTTTTGCTCAAATCCCCAAGGGGCAACGCCAGCCCAAAGGACTACTGCAGACCGAGCCGCTCGGCCGCGCGGGCGGTGATTTCGCCCCGCACGCGACGCGATTCCACCACACGCTGGCGAGCGGCATCGAGCACGGCCTGGGGCGCGGTGTCCGGGCTGCCGGCGTCGAACGGTGGCGCCGGGGCATATTCCAGTTGCAGCTGGATCACCTGGGCTTCATCGGCGCCAACCAGCTCGCTGGCCAGGGTCAGGGCAAAGTCGATGCCGGCGGTGATGCCGCCACCGGTCAGCAGGTTGCCGTCACGCACCACGCGGTCCTTCACGGCAATCGCCCCGAGGGTCGTCAGCATGTCGTGGTAGGCCCAGTGGGTGGTGGCCTTGCGCCCGCGCAGCAGGCCGGCGGCACCCAGTACCAGCGAACCGGTGCAGACCGAGGTGACATAACGCGCCTGGGCCGCCTGCTGGTTGATGAAGGCCAGTGTCTCGGGGTCTTCCATCAACGGCCCGACGCCTGCGCCACCCGGTACGCAGATCACATCCAGCGGCGGGCAATCGTCGAAGCGGGTGGTTGGGGTGAACACCAGGCCAGTACTCGACTTCACCGGTTCCAGGTCTTTCCAGACCAGGTGCAGCTTGACCCCGGGCAGCGAGGCGAGAACGTCGTAGGGGCCGGTCAGGTCCAGTTGCTGAACGTTGGGGAACAGCAGGAAACCGATGTGCAGCGTCATGGCGAAAGCTCCTTGTTGCGCAAAGATCAGGTGCGTGTAGACGGCTTTACTGTAGTTTCGTAGGATCTGGCGAATACGCCATACAGCCCACTTTTTACGCCAATCGCCATGAATACACCCCGCAGCATCGAGATACTGGCTTTTCCCAATGTGCAGTTGCTCGATGTCACCGGGCCGCTGCAAGTGTTTGCCTCGGCCAATGACCTGGCCCGTTCCCAGGGCCAGCCGCTGCCCTACGCGCCGCGGGTGATCGCCGCCGAGGGCGGCGCGGTGATGAGTTCGGCCGGCCTGGCCATGCTCGCCGAGCCGTTGCCCGAGCCGGGAACATCTTGCGACAGCCTGGTCATTGCCGGTGGCTGGGGCACCTACGCGGCGGCTGAGGATGCGCAACTGGTGGCCTGGGTGCGCCAGCAGGCGGCCTGCGCGCGACGGGTGGCGTCGGTCTGCACCGGGGCATTTCTGCTGGCGGCCAGCGGCTGGCTGGATGGCCGGCGAGTGGCGACCCACTGGACCCGCTGCGAACAGTTGGCCGAGCGCTATCCGCAGTTGCAGGTCGAGCCCAATCCGATCTTCATCAACGATGGGCCGGTCTGGACCTCAGCCGGTGTGACTGCTGGCATCGACCTGTCCCTGGCGCTGGTGGAGCAGGATCTCGGGCGGCCGATGGCTCTGGAAGTTGCCCGGCACCTGGTGGTGTTTCTCAAGCGCCCGGGCGGGCAGTCGCAGTTCAGTGCGACGCTGTCGCTGCAGAAGAGCACCAGTCGTTTCGGTGACCTGCATGCCTGGATCGCCGAGCACCTGGCTCTGGATCTGTCGATCCCGATCCTGGCGCAGCAGGTGGGGATGAGCGAGCGCAGCTTTGTCCGTCATTATCGCCAGGAAACCGGCCAGACGCCGGCGCGGGCGGTCGAGAATATCCGTGTGGAAAGCGCTCGCCGCCTGCTCAGCGATACCGCCACGCCGATCAAGCGAATTGCCGCCCGTTGCGGGTTCGGCAGCGAGGAGACCCTGCGTCGCAGTTTCATGCGGGCGGTGGGGGTGACACCCCAGGCCTATCGCGAACGGTTTTCGGTGCGCCCGCAACTTGTATGATGACTCCGGTTGGGAAAAGTGTCTGTCGACGCTGATAAAACTCTACCGGCCTGTGATCGAGTTTTTCCTTCAGTACTTGCAAGGTCGGTAAGTATGGGGGCGTACTGGTGACTGTTACGGCGCTATATCGGTTTCATCGAAAAAGCCCTGGGCATCTTGTCGTGCAGGCATTCAGAGGCCACGTGGCGCGGGTTTCAGGCGGGGCATAAGTTCGCGTTCAAACGCTGGAAAACAATTACGTCGCCAGGCTAATTGTTAAAAAGTTTGCAGATTGTAAAAGTTTGTATAGCCCTGTTTTAGGCGATAAATTTATTTATCGTGGATCTGGAATTTATTTACAATGGCGCGCTTATAATACGCGCACTTTATATATCTACAGATTGTCACTTATGGAAAGTTCGACATTGAGCAAAGTCTTGCTTGTTGAAGACGACCTCAAGCTTGCCGCGCTGGTCGCGCAGTTCCTCTCCCAGCACGGTTTCGAGGTGCGCACGGTAAATCGCGGCGATTTGGCCTTGGCGGCTTTCCAGGAGTTCAAGCCCAGGATCGTGGTGCTCGACCTGATGTTGCCGGGGCAGAGCGGCCTGCAGGTGTGCCGCGATATCCGCGCGATCGCGGAGACACCGATCGTGATTCTGACCGCCAGGGAGGATGACCTCGATCATATCCTGGGCCTGGAGTCCGGTGCCGACGACTATGTAATCAAACCGATCAAGCCGCCGGTGCTGCTGGCCCGGCTGCGTGCCTTGCTGCGTCGCCAGGTACCGGACGCAATGGCGCGAGGGACGCTGGAGTTCGGTCGCCTGAGCATCGACCGCAGTTGTCGCGAGGTGCGCCTGGCGGGCGAGGTGATCGAGTTGACCACCATGGAGTTCGAACTGCTGTGGCTGTTGGCCAATGCCGCCGGCGAAACGCTCTCCCGTGACGATATCCTCAACCGCCTGCGGGGCATTGCCTTCGATGGCCTGAACCGCAGCGTCGACGTCTACGTCAGCAAGCTGCGCAGCAAGTTGCATGACAACCCTCGCGAGCCGGTGTGCATCAAGACTATCTGGGGCAAGGGGTACCTGTTCAATCCGTTTGGTTGGGAGCTTTAGATGCTGCGCCTGTTCCTGCGTCTCTATTTCCTGCTGGCGCTGGGTATCGGTGGTGCCATCTATGCGGTCGACTATGTCTTCACCGAGCTGTTGAACGGGCCGACCGAAGCCCTCAACCGCGAGTCGGTACGTGGCCAGGCCTATGCGCTGGTCAAGGACCTGCGCCCGCTGGATCGGGATGGGCGGGAGCGGCAGTTGCTGGAGTGGAAGCCGCATTACGGCTTGACCCTGGGCCTGGTGGAGACCGACACGCTCAACCTCTCTGCTCGGGAACAGGCGTTGCTGGCGTCCAATCAACTGGTGGTGCGCGACGAGTTCACCGAGTTCATCTCACGTATCGACGATGGCTCGCAGTTGCTGATGATCAAGCTGCCGCCCGAGCCCAGCATGACAGTGCCTTACACCATTGCGGCCTACATCATGCTCGCCGTGCTGGTGGGAATCGCGCTGTTCTTCTGGGTGCGCCCACACTGGCGTGATCTGGAACTGCTGCGCCTGGCGGCCCAGCGCTTCGGCAACAACGACCTGGGGGCCCGTGCGTATCTGCCCAGGCGTTCGAACATCTACGAACTGGCGGAGCATTTCAACCAGATGGCAGCGCGCATCGAGGGGTTGATCGCCAACCAGCGCGAGCTGACCAACGCGGTGTCCCACGAGTTGCGCACGCCGATTGCGCGGTTGTCGTTCGAACTGGACCAGTTGCGCCAGCATGTCGACCCGCAACTGAGCGGCGAGTTGATCGGCGACATGTACGCCGATCTTGGTGAGCTGGAGGACATGGTTTCCGAGCTCCTGACCTACGCCAGCCTCGAGCATGGGGCAGGGGAGAGCCGGCGCCAGCTGATCCAGGCCCAGAGCTGGCTCGACAGCGTGGTTGCCAGCGTGGCGCTGGAGGCGGAGGCCGCCGGCGTGCAGTTGACGATCTCGGCCTGTGACGTCGACACCGTCTGCGTCGAGCCTCGGTTCATGGCCCGTGCGGTGATCAATCTGCTGCGCAACGCCATTCGGTACGCACAGGGGCGGGTGCAGGTATCGCTGACGCGTGAGGCCGATGGCTACCAGGTGGTGGTCTGTGACGATGGCCCCGGCGTACCGCCGGAAGGCCGCCTGAAGATCTTCGAGCCATTCCTGCGCCTGGATGCGAGCCGGGACCGCCGCACCGGTGGCTTTGGCCTCGGCCTGGCGCTGGTGCGACGGGTTTCACAGTGGCATGGCGGACAGGTCGAGGTCAGGGATTCGCAGTGGGGCGGGGCTTCGTTCCACATGAGCTGGACCGACGGCGAAAACACCTAGGCTATGTACGAAATCGCTTGAAACTTGGTTATGCGGCGTTAAAAACCGGCTCGGAATGCTCATTGACAGCCAGTCAAGTCGGGCGCGACCCCGGCCGTTCCTCGCCGGTTTTTGCCTTGCCTAACCTGCGTTTCAAACAATTTCGTACACAGCCTAGTGTCCTGTGTGGATAGGCGTCAGATGTGCAACCAGGCCATCGAACCGAGTAGCACGCTGGCGCCCACCGCGGTATAGGACAGGCGCTTGAGCCATTCCCGGCGGGTCAGCAGGGTGATCGCTGCCAGTGAAATGGCAATCTGGATGGCGGTCATCGCCTGGGCCCAGCGATGATGCTGGTGCAGCACTTGTTCCGACTTGGCATCCCATTCGCGACTCTGGGCTTCGAGTCCTTCGGCCTTCTGCCGTACCGCTTCCTTTTCCTTCCGGTAGCGCTCGGCCTCGGCGGTGTAGTGTGCGGCATCCAGCCCTGGAATGTGACTGGCCATTTCCGAGAGATTCTGGCGGCTGGACTTGGCCTGGTAGTAGTTCCACTGGTTGGCGGCCTCGGTCTTGATGATGGCCGCGTTGTTCTTGTCCATCGCCGCCTCGCTTTCCGTGGAGCCCGCCTGGTAGCTGAGCATGGCGCCGATGGTGGCCATGACTGCGGTCATCACCGCGATCCGACTGGCAAAACCGTCGCCCCGTGAGTGGGCGTGCTCGGTGGTGTGCTCGACATGTTTTTCGTGAGGGCTGGGGACTTCGAAAGCTTCGCTCATAAACGCTGGTCTTTGGGTGAGAGGGGGCAGGGGTGCAGCGATTGCAACAGCCACGAGGCCGAGTTCAGTGCTCGGCTCGGTCAGCTCAGGTGATGTTTCTTTGCTAGGGGGGCTAGTCGCGCAGCATGCTCTCGCCGTACTCGCTGAAGCTGCTGCCCAGGTTGCGGTTCATCGAGCCATTGTCCTGGCTCAGGCGGGCGCTGCTGTTGTAGTGCTGTTGGCAACTGAGGGTCGAACAGGCGCTGTTGTAGTGGGTGCTCATATCCGATGAGCAGGCGCCCAGCAACAGGCTACCTGCCACCAGCGCGGCTTTGACGAGAGTTGGTTTCATTGGCGATTCCCCCGGGCTTGCCGGTTTGGTCATGGTTGCTCGGGGCATCTTACGCCTTCGTCGAGGCACGCTACATGAAACTTTCCGGACTCAGATAGCGCTCGGCGCTGAGGCTGTAGAGCAGGCTGTGGGGCTGGCCGGGCACGTCGTCGAGTTCGCCGTCGAGGATCATCCGCGCACGCTCCAGAGTGCGGCGCGAAGGCAGGTTATCCGGCCGTACCAGGCCGATGACCTCGTTGCGTTGCAGGTGCCTGAAGGCCAGGTCGAGCGCCGCCTCGACCATTTCGCTGGCGTAGCCCTTGCCCCAGGCGTCGACCGCGAAACGGAAGTACAGGTTCAAGCCGGTGCGTGAGCCGAAACTGGCGTCCTGCAGTCCACCGAAGCCCAGTACCCGCTCCGGTTGTTCCCGGTCGCAGACGGCCCAGTAGCCGAAGCCCTTGCTCTTCCAGTGCTCGACCCAGTTGAACAGGTTGCTGCTGGTGGTTTCCAGGGAAGACGGGCCCTTGGGGTTGTAGCGATTGGTCTGTGGATCGCCATGAATGGCCTGGGCCACCTTGAGGTCGTCCGCCCGCACCGGGCGCAGCAGCAGGCGATGGGTGTGGATCTCGGGTACAGGCATGGTCATGGACATGTCAGGCCCTGCGCGCCATCAGCAGCACTGAAGCCGCGCCCGACAACAGCACCGCGCATCCACGATTGAACAGGCGCTTGCCCTTGGGCTCGGCGAACCAGCGGCGCATGTGCAGGCCCATGTAGGCATAGGCACTGATGGCGATCCATTCCAATGCCAGGAACAGTGCACCCAGTACCGCGAATTGTTGAGTGACGCCTTGGGTTGGGTCGACGAACTGCGGCAGGAAGGCGGTGAAGATCAAGATGGCCTTCGGATTTCCCGCTGCGACCAAGAACTCCTGGCGGGCGAGGGCCGGCAGACTGGCCCGGGTGTCCTCTGCCTGGGTTTCGGTGTCCGGGCTGGCGCGCCAGAGCTGGATTGCCAGGTAGATCAGGTAGCCCGCACCGAGGATCTTGATCGCGTGGAACAACAGTTCCGAGGTCTGCAGCACCACTGCCAGGCCTGCCGCCGCCAGGGCAATCATCCCGGCGAAGGCCAGCAGTCGTCCGAGGCCTGCCAGGCAGGAAGTGCGAAAGCCATGGCGGGTGGAATTGCTGACCGACAACAGGTTGTTCGGGCCGGGAGCCATGTTCAGTGCGAAGCACGCCGGGATGAAGAGAAGCAGGGTCGAGAGGTTCATGGCGTGCTCCGGCAGGGAAGAAAAGTCCCACAGTAACCCTGGATACGTGCCGCCGCCAGCCCGTCGCGGCTTTTGCCCGGCTGTACCGGAAACTTGTTGCCCAGGTGTATCGTTCAGTGCCGGTAAACCAAGGCATTCGGTCTTCGTCCCGCAGGGGAGTTTTCTTCAATACCTTGCGCGGACGGCTGGGTACCGTACTCCTCACCTTCAATCGAGAGAGACGTATCCGATGAGCGTTATGCTTTCCATGGCCGCCTTTGCGCTGGCTTCGTCCATCACCCCGGGCCCGGTCAATATCGTTGCCCTGAGTTCCGGTGCGCAGTTCGGTCTGCGGGCCAGTTTGCGGCATGTCACTGGCGCGACCGTGGGCTTCACATTGCTCCTGGTGCTGATCGGCCTGGGCCTGCATGAACTGTTGCTACGGGTTCCGGCCCTGACCCGGGGCATTCAGCTCGGCGGCGTGGCATTTCTGTTGTACATGGCCTGGAAGCTGGCCCTGGATGACGGCTCGCTCGACGCCGGCCAGGCCGGCAAGCGCCCGACCCTGACCCTCGGCGCGGTGATGCAGTGGCTCAACCCTAAGGCCTGGCTGGCCTGCGTCGCCGGTATGGGCGCGTTTGCCGCCAACGGCGATACCCGCGTGGTGCTGGAGTTCGCCCTGATCTACTTCGTGATCTGCTACGGCTCGATTGCCTGCTGGGCCTTTGCCGGGACCTTTCTGCGCCGGTATCTGGAGAACCCGCGGGGGATGCGTCTGTTCAACCGGCTGATGGCCTTGCTGCTTGCACTCAGCGCGGCCTACCTGTTGCTGCCTTGAGTTTGATCGCCGCGGTACTGGCCCGGCGTAGCCGCCAGGTGCTGCTTGAACGCCCGCTGGAAGTGCGCCTGGTCGGCGAAACCGGCCTCCAGCGCAACGTCGGCGATGAGCCGTCCACGCCGCAACTGGTTGCGCGCGTACTGGATGCGCCGGTTGACCAGGAAGGCATGGGGCGTCATGCCGTAATACTGCTTGAAGGCGCGGGTCAGGTAGGACGCCGAAAGTTGCGCGGCCTGGCAGATATCTTCCAGCTTCAGCGCCTCGGTGCAGTGCTTGTGGATATAGGCGGCGGCCCGCTCCAGCTTCTGGTTGATCTCGCGGGCAGGGATCGGCGCCGGGTTCAGCCGGTGTTGCAACAGGGTGAAGAATTCGACGATCGCGCACTGTTTTTCCAGGTGCGCGGCGTCATCGTCCACCAGTTGTTCGTAGAGTGCGTTCAGCCACTGGTAGAGCAGCGGGTCGCGGCTGTGGGGGGCCGAGAACCGGCGGAAATCCAGGTCCTGGCTGAACCCCAGTTCGTGTTGCAGCGCAGTCAGCCAAGGCGTCTCGACGTAGAACATGCGGTAGGCCCAGGGCTGGTCGTCGATAGGGTTGCAGGCATGCACTTCGCCAGGGTTCATCAACACCACGGTGCCGGCCTCGACCTGCCACTGTTGCTGCTCGTTGATGTAGGTACTGCGGCCTTGGATGATTGCGCCGATGGAGAAATGCTCGTGGGAATGGCGGGCGTAGCAGACCTTGCGGCCGTCCTGGATCGACCGTGCCTCGATGAACGGCAACTGCGCATCGCGCCAGAAATACGGTGCCTTGTCATCCTGTTGGGCGGTACTGGGTCTGCTCATGGTCGCTTTCATTCTCTCGGGCGGTCGAATCCTGGACATGCTCCTACAGTAGCGCCGGTCTTTCCAGTGCCTGCCAGGCGCTGGCATCAGCGGCGTCGTCACGTGTCAGCCAGAGTTCGCCATGGCGCTCCAGGGGCTCGGTGGGCCATTGCAGGATGGCCTTCAGGTCGATCTGCACCCGGCGACCGGGGTCCGAACCGTCGCGCAGGTCCCAGTCGTTTTCGTATTGGCGCAGGTGCAGGGTGTCGCCGGTGAAATCGATGAACTGCGGGCGATTGCCCAGCCAGTTCGGTGCGATGCGCAGGGTATGGGCCTCGACATCCAGCAGCAGGAGTTTCCAGGCGCGCTGGCTGTATTCGAAATCCGGATGTTCGAGATAGAGCCGGGTCAGCGCCAGGTACCGGCCCTTGGGTGACCAGATCATCGATGGCGCGAGGTTGGACAGGGCGCAGCCGGAGGCGGTCAGCAGATGCCCTCCCAGGCGTGGACACTGGCCGCGCAGCAGATCGTCGCCGTATTCGGTGCCGCTGCCGAACAGCCAGGCGGCATCCAGGCCGGTCGGCGCGGGCTGGATGAACTCGCCTTCGGCGGTGGCGATCTGCGGTTGGTTGACCACGCGCCAGGTCGGCTGGATTTCAAGTGTGTCGTTGTCGAGCTTGAGCTGGCGCATTTCGTAGTACACGCGTGAGTCTTCGCGATAGGCGCAGAATTCACCGGCCTTGGCTGCCGCCGGTGCCGGTTCGCTGAAGCGACGCAAGGGCGTGCCGGTGTCGTCACGCGGCAGGCGGCCGACGACGACCGCGATGCTGAGCAGCGGACCACGGAAATCCACCAACCCGGCAACCCGCAGTGGTGGGCTGTCGAGCAGACGCTTGCGGCCGGGGTCGGCCACCACCACTCTGTCTGGCAAGGCCGCCGCTTCGGTGAAGGGAATCAGCGCCAGGTATTGGCCGTCGTCGCTGATTCGGTGGTCCAGTTGCCAGACGCCGGGCAGTTCCCAGTCGGCCAGTTGGCAGCGGTAGCCGCTGCTGCCATTCCCGTTGTCGCTGACCCAACTGAAGCAGGCGCGGCAGCCATCCAGCAGTGGGGCGGATTCGATCCGTACTGATGCGGCCTGCCCACCATTCTCCAGTGGCAGGGCCAGGAGTACGCGGGCACGGTTCCAGTCGCCGTCCTGCTCGCGCCCGAGCGCGTCGTGGCCGACAAGGATTTCCGAGTCGCTGTGAATGTTGTGCAACTGGTAGCCGAAGCGGCCATTGTCCGGCTGGTTCAGCGGCAGGTAGCTCTCCAGTCGGACGAACTCTGCGTCCAGTGCCACCGGCTCGCTCCAGTAGCCGGAAGGGCTACGATCATTGGCACTCCACGGCGTGCGCAGGGCTCGCCAACCCTGGCCCCGCTGCCACAGCCAGAGGTCGTGGGGTTGTCCGGCCGGCTCTCCGGCGACGGTGGCTATGCAGACCAGCCGCTGACTGTCATCGCTCCAGACCAGGGCCGTGTCTGCCTTGATTTGCAGCGATGTGGGCTCGCCGTCCAGGCTCAGGCGGTAATCCGGGTGTGACAGGGCTGCCAGAGGCTGGTCCAGCTGCCGCAGGTGATCGGGCAGGCTGAGCTGGCCTTCCAGCAGGTGCCGGCCGTCCGGGGAGCGGTGTTCGATCTGCTGGCGAGCCAGGCTCTGTTGCCAATAGCCGGGTTCGAGCCAGAGATCGCCGATGGGCAGCAGGTTTACCCGCTGTGCGGCCTTGAGCAGGGTGTCCAAGTCGACCTGTTGGCTGCTGTTGTCCACCAATGGACTGTGGCGTCCGCCCAGCCCTTGTTCATTGAAGGTGTCCAGCTCCCAGAAACGTTCGTCGTCGCAGCGATAGAGCTGGTGTTGATGGCGGTCGAGAATCACCAGGCCCCAGCTCTGGCGCGAGGGTACCGGCGCGGCGAAATAGCGGCCGTCACTGGAAAAGCGCGCCGACGATCCGAGGCCTTCGAGCAGCACGCCATCGGGAAACAGGTAGTCGCAGACGACCGGCCCGCCCATGGCGATTTCGCTGTGGTTGAACACTCGGATCGGCTCGCCTTCGGGCGTTTCGCTCGGTTCCTGGCCTCCCCATGCGCTTCGGCTGGCCGTGGAGGCGCTGGGCGGCGCCAGCCCGAGTCGGCGTTCCCAGATGGCGACACAGGCCAGTCCGGGAAAAATGGCCAGGCAGGCTGCGGCGATATCCCAGTAGTCGGGCAGGGCGCGGCCGAGGCTGAAGCCCAGGCCGAACACTGAAGAAATCATCAGGCGGGCCGCGCCGCGTCCGCCAGCCAGCCAACCGAGCCGGGCGCAGAGCCACATGCTGGCGGCGGCAGCGAGCACCACGGCAAGGGCCAGGGGCGGCGGCAGGGTCGTCACCAGGAAGATCGGTACACCCAGCACCAGCACCTGCCAAACCAGCTCCAGCAGCAGGCGACCGATGCTCTTGGGGGCGTTGCTTTCGTCGCGGGCGGCGCTCACGGGGACATCCTGTGCGGTGATGGCGGAGGGCGAGTATGACCTTTCGCACCCGTGGCGCCCATGCCTGGGTATCGGGTTGTGCGGCCGGTCACAGGGAGCGGGAAACTGGAACCGCTGATCAGGCGCCGTTCGGCGCCTGAAAGAAGAACATCGGAAAATTTACGCGGTCCATAGCGTTGTACCGACTCATTTATTGACTACGCTTGCATGATCGCAAGCCTGGGATGTCTGTGATGTTAGCACCGAAGAAACCTGCCGATGAAACGGCTCGCGTGGAAAAGCTGCGCTCGCTGAATGTCCTCGATACTGCGCCCGAGGAACGTTTCGATCGCCTGACCCGCCTGGCCAAGCGCCTGTTCGATGTGCCCATCGCGCTGGTCAGCCTGGTGGATGAGAACCGGCAATGGTTCAAGTCCTGCGTCGGGCTGAGCGCCAGCGAGACGCCGCGGGATATTTCCTTCTGTGGCCACGCGATTCTGGGTGATCAGGTGCTGCTGGTTCCCAATGCAGAGAACGACGAGCGCTTCCACGACAATCCGCTGGTGACCGGTGCTCCTGGCATCCGTTTCTATGCCGGCTGCCCGCTGACCGTGGGCGACGGCAACAAGCTGGGCACCTTGTGCCTGATCGACACCAAGCCGCGGACCCTGGATGACGAAGAGCGGTCATTGCTCTGCGACCTTGCGCAAATGGCCGAGCAGGAACTGGCGGCGGTACAGATGGCGACCATGGACGAGCTGACGCTGCTGTCCAACCGCCGTGGCTTCGAAGCGCTGGCCAACCAGGGGCTGAGCGTTTGCAAACGCATGGGCAAGCCGGCTTCGCTACTGTTCTTCGACCTCAACGACTTCAAGCAGATCAACGATGTGTATGGTCATGCCGAAGGCGACCTGGCGCTGAAGAACTTCGCCGATGTGCTGCGTATCGCCTTTCGCGAGAGCGATGTGATCGGACGCCTGGGCGGCGACGAATTCGTGGTGCTGTTGACCGGTTCCGACCATGTGGAAGTCGACACCATCATGGCGCGGCTGCGTGAGACCCTGGCCGAGCGCAATTCAGGGCAGCAGCGGGGTTATGACATTCGCTTCAGCGTGGGGCAGATCGAGTATGACTCGCAGCGCCATGACTCGATCGCAAGCCTGCTGGCGGACGCCGATAAGGCGATGTACGCCCATAAACAGGCACTCAAACGCCAACGCGGCTGAACGCGGCCCGGAAAACCGAGCCGCTTGCACCGGGCTTACTTTGCTACCTGTTCGCTCGCCTGGCGTCCCTTGAGGTTCTTGTCGGCCTTGTAGCGCAGGGCCACGTCCGGCACGTTGCCGCCCTTGCCGGTCTCGACCCAGTTGCGAATCCGGCTGGCATCGGCGAAGTGGGTGTACTTGCCGAACGCGTCGAGAATCACCAGGGCGACCGGGCGGTTACCCATCTCGGTGACCAGCACCAGGCAGTGGCCGGCCTGATTGGTGAAGCCGGTCTTGGTGATCTTGATGTTCCAGCTCTCCTTGTTCACCAGGTGGTCGGTGTTGCGAAAGCCCAGGGTGTAGTTGGGCTTGCGGAACGCCACGGTCTTTTCCTTGGTGGTGCTCAACTCGCTCAGCATCGGGTAGTGACGGGCGGCCATCAGCAGCTTGCTGAGGTCGCGGGCGGTGGAGACGTTATGGATCGACAGCCCGGTCGGCTCGACATAGTGGGTGTTGATCATGCCCAGGGACTTGGCCTTGGCGTTCATGGCGGCGATGAATGCTGCATAGCCGCCTGGATAGTGGTGAGCCAGGGTGGCGGCCGCGCGGTTCTCGGACGACATCAGGGCAATCAGCATCATTTCCTTGCGGGGCAGCTCGCTACCGAGCTTGACCCGGGAAAACACCCCTTTCATTTCCGGCGTGTCGCTGATGTTCACCGCGATGTATTGCTCCATCGGCAGCTTGGCATCGAGCACGACCATGGCGGTCATCAGCTTGGTCACCGAGGCGATCGGCACGACCACGTCGGGGTTGCTCGAGTACAGGGTCTTGTTGGTCTGCAGGTCGATCAGCAGGGCGCTGCCGGAGGCGACTTGCAGGTGGCTGGTATCGCGAGGGGCCTGGGTGGTTTCACGCGCCTCGACGACAGGAGTAGCAACGGTGCCGGCCAGGATGAAAAAAAGGCCGAGGATGGAATGACGAATGTTCACGCGGATGGACTCGCTAAAAATGGATATACCGTTGGCAACGGGCTTTCTTGAAAAAGCGTTACGTTTGATGAATATAGCTCGGAAAGTTGCCACAGCTCTGCAGATAATGGGCGTAACTGACACAAAATTTAATTTTGTATCGGTTCCGTTCCCGTTCGCTGCTCGAACTTTCCGATTGTTGCCCGATCCCTGGTTGGATTCAGTCATTGCATGGGCTGCCCGGAGGACCCGGAAGACGTGCCTTGGCTGTCTGGCGAAGACCCTGTCGGGTCCATACTGGCCATAAGGCATATGGTAGCGTAGAGCTGTCCGTCGTTACATCGGTTGCGGGCCTTTATTTCGCAGGTTACAGCGATTTTTCCAGGTTATTTCGCGGCGCTTCCCCCAGTGGCTTCCGTCAAGCTCGCCAGAAGATGAAAAAGCCTTTCAATTCAAGTGTTAGCTAAGGTTTTCCCTGAGTGCTGAAGGGGGATCATGTATCGGTATCGATATGTAATGGTGTCTGCCCCGAACTGCGATTAGCATCGGCGCGTATATCGAGATCGATGCCTTGTGGACTTCAGGAGTGGGGTAATGCCAAAGATTTCTTTCAGCAGGGACTACCTGCCCATGTTGGTGTGGGCAGGGATCGTCGCGGTATTGCTGCTGGGGTTCGCGTTTTTTCCGAAATCGGCCGACTGGTATGGCTGGATTCAGGCCGTGGGACTGATTGTCGGCTTGATGATGGCGATCGCCGTACCGGCGATCCAGCGCAAGCAGGAGTTCCAGGCCGAGCGACAACGCCTGCGCGAGCGTGAAGTGGGATATGCCCGGCGCCTGCACTACTTCGGCCTGGAAATGCTCGAACTGCTCGGGCGGGTGACCGCCAGCCTCATTCATTTGCGTGCCTCCGACCGGCATCGCTACCAGCGCAATCTCGAAGACTTCCTGCACCGCCTGTTCGAGTCCCACAAGCAGGATTTGAATGACGACAGGGTTCTCATCATTCATGAACTGCGCAAGGTCGCCAATATGCTGATCGACGAGCTGGAGAGCGGGCGTTCGGATCGGGCGGTGATGGTCGAGCTGGACAAGCGCCTGCAGAAACTGGGGCATCGCACGCAAATCAATAGCGTCCAGGCCGAGCGCAGCTGAGCGGCATAAAAAAGCCCGCAACGAGTGCGGGCAAGGGGTTGTGCGGAGCAACGCACGTTTGAGAAGTCGGTGGGCGGTCAGGCGTCGAAGGCATGCAGGTCCATGCGTTCGGACAGGGCCTTGGCCGCTGGCAGGGAAGTCAGGGGGCCGCTGATCCGTACGCCATCGCGCACCAGGTACCAGCAGGCGAGCAGGCCCAGCTCCCTCAGCGAGGCGGGAACGGCGCTACCGATAACGGACATGATCTGAACCTTGGGCATAAGTACCTCCATCAATCTATGGCGCTACCTTACGGTGACGGTGGCTCAAGGAAAAATCACCGTGCTCGATAGTGGACATTGACGGAATCGAGCCATGGCCCATGGCAGGCCATCTCTCCTTGAAATTTCAGCGGCAGCGCTTCATGATTCCGGTGCGGATGTAACAAAGTGTGTTTCAGGGAAGAGATCGATCGCGACAGCGGGTGCACAGGTTCAGACTGCACCTCCAGCCCCTAGCTTTTCTTCTTCGCCCTTACCACGTTTCTTACAGCCACTCGATCAGGCGAGCGGGCATCGTTCGTCTTTTTTCAGACAAGGTTATTCAAGGAAGGGCGGCATGATTATTTGGGGATCGGGAGGCGGCAACGCCGATCTGGGGAAGGCGGAAACGCGGCACTGCGAGACCTGCGAGAAAGAGCGCGATTTCAAGGTAATCCTTAACTATCGCTATGCGCACCTGTATTACCTGCGCTGGGTGACGGAGAAGAAGTATCACCTGATCTGTGATATCTGCAGCCGTGGCTGGAACCTCAAGGCCAAGGATGTCGAGGACAAGCTCGAGAAGAACCCGATTCCGTTCATGACACGTTTTGGCTGGGCCTTCCTGGTCGGCGGTATTGGACTGTTGTTCCTGCTCGCCACGTTCAAGTAAGCGGACGCAATACGTTGTTGCTGGAACCCTTTTCGAAGCCCTTCATCCACTGAAGGCACTGCTCATGCCGGATCAGTCGACCACCTGGTCCAGCATGTTCAAGATTTCCTGTTCATTCAACAAGCCCTTGCGCACCAGGTTCTCGGCCAGCAGCGAGAGAAACTTGGCCGTGCGATGGCCCTCCAGCTGCTTGAGTTCGGTGAGTGCGCTATAGACCTTGCTGGAAGTGCAGAGGCCGGCGGTGCGATGCGGATTTTGCGTAGGCATGGTTCGTCCTTGTTCTTATAGGGAAGCCTTCGACGATAGACGTCGATCTTGCCGCCAACGGATGGCATAAATATGACAGTGATATGAAGGGCTGATCAACCCGGTAATCGGCAGTCCTATCATGCGCCATTGGTGGACGATTGCTGTCTTGCCTGCGACCTTTACCTCTGCAATTCAGACGAGGAGGGGCGTATGTGCAGGGATATCCGTCCGGAATTCACGTCTCCCAGAACGAACCAGGCCCCGTCTTGCGAGCGGGGCCTGGTTTTTAGCGGGCGGTTACCAGCGTGGGCCGTAACCGTAATGGGGGTGACCGTAGTACACGGGGCGACCGTAGTAGCCGCCACCACCGTAGACCACCACCGGTGGAGGAGGCGGTGCCGCGTAGACAGGGGCCGGTTGTACGTAGACCGGAGCCTGCTGGACGTAAACCGGTGCTGGCTGCGCGTACACAGGCTGCTGCACGTAAACGGGACGTGGGCTCGACACTACCGAACCGACAATGGCACCGCCGATCACGCCGCCCAACAAGGCAGGACCCACCCAGCCGCCACCACCGTGGGCAGAGGCCTGGCCTGCGACAGCGAGTGCACCAACGAGCAAGGCTATCTTGGGAATTGTACGCATCATGATTATTCCTCGGTTTCCAACCCCAGCGCTTGTTGTCTGCAATAGACTCAAGAACTGTCGCGGGGATACTGCTATGACAGCGGCTCTCTGAAAATCTTCGACGCCGCTGAGTAAATTTTGTGTAAGGTTCGGGGCGGTGCTTCTTTACAGTCCTTCTACAGTCCCGCGACACCTGCGCCAGAGCCTTGCAAACGTTCCTTATGATCAGCGAAAACACGGGTGGATGGCTAATCCCGTTTATCCGAAAGTACCCCTCAGGAGATGAAACATGCAGATGAATCCGAACAGAGACACCCAGTTGTGCATGTCGTTGTCTGGGCGTCCCGGCAATTTCGGCCTGCGCTTTCATAACCACCTTTACGAGCAACTGGGCCTGAACTTCTACTACAAGGCCTTCAGCAGCCAGGACCTGCCGGGCGCCGTCGGCGGCATCCGCGCCCTGGGCATTCGTGGTTGCGGCGTGTCGATGCCGTTCAAGGAAGACTGCATTGCCCTGGTCGACGAGCTGGACGCTTCGGCGGCGGCGATCCAGTCGATCAATACCATCGTCAACACGGCAGGTCATCTCAAGGCCTACAACACCGACTACATCGCGATAGCTCAGTTGCTCGACACCCATGCGGTGCCGAGGGATACCACCTTCGCCCTGCGCGGCAGTGGTGGCATGGCCAAGGCCGTGGCCTCGGCGTTGCGCGATGGCGGTTACCGCAACGGCGTGATCGTGGCCCGCAACGAAACCGCCGGCAAGGCACTGGCGGCGATCTGCGGGTATGAGTGGCAGGCCGAGCTGGGCGGGTCGCGTCCGCAAATGCTGGTCAACGTCACGCCGGTGGGCATGGACGGTGGCCCGGAGGCCGGGCAACTGGCGTTCGAGCCGGCGGCGTTGGACGCGGCCGAGATCGTGTTCGATGTGGTGGCGATTCCTTCGGAGACGCCGTTGATCGTGCGTGGCCGGGAACAGGGCAAGCGGGTCATCACCGGCCTGGAAGTGATCGCGATCCAGGCGCTGGAGCAGTTCGTGCTGTACACCGGCGTGCGGCCGACCGAGGAGCAGTTCCAGAAAGCGGTGGCATTCGCCCGGGCGTAGGCTCCGGGCTCGCGCCGTAGAGGCCCGCTGTTACTGTTCCAGGCGGGCCAGTCGTTCTTCCAGGGCCGCGATCCGTGCTTCCAGTTCCTCGATTCGCTCCGCTGACACCGCGCCACCGGCTCCGCGTTCCGGCGCCTGCTGGCGCGCGGCAAGGATCGCCTCGATATCTGCCGGATCACCCAGGGCATGGGTGTAGCGGTCCTCGCGCTGGCCGGCCTGACGCGGAATCAGCAGGGCCAGCCCGCGGGCGATCAGTCGCTCGAGCTGGTGCACGACCTGCTCGTTATCCTCGAAGTCATGCATCCGACCACTGCGGGTCAGCAGTTCGTTGACGGTCTGTGGCCCCCGCAGGAACAGCAGCCCGATCAACACCACCTGGGCCGGCACCAGCTCAAGGGCCTTGTCGACCCGTTGTTCCCAGCGATCGGCCCGGCTGCCCATCACCAGCCGGGCAAAGCCCCGGCCTTCCAGTGCCCGCAGGCTCTGGCCGACCTGGCCCTGGCTGAGGTTCATCACCGGCTCGCGGCTGGTTTTCTGGTTGCAGGCGAGCAGCAGTGCGTTGAGGGTCAGCGGATAGGTTTCCGGACTGGTGGCCTGTTTCTCGATCAGCGAGCCCAGGATGCGGATTTCCGTGCTGTTCAAGCGGGGTTGTTCGACGGAAGTCTCTTGCTCGGTGCTCATGGTGCGGTTCCCTATGCATTGGAAGCCGCTAGCCTAGGTCTTCACAACGCAAAAAGACAAGCGGCAATACGACCGGCTCTGGCTATAATCGGCCGGCTGTACTCCCGCCATTTTCATTGTGAGAACCCCATGACCATTTCCCTGTACGCCGCTTCCATCCCGGTTTTCAAGCAAATGCTCAACGCCCTGAGCGACGTCCTGAACAAGGCCGAGGCTCATGCAACGGCCAAGAACATCGACCCGAGCGTATTCGTACAGGCCCGCCTGGCTCCGGACATGTTCCCGCTGGTGCGCCAGGTGCAGATCGCCGTCGATTTCGCCAAGGGCGTTTCCTCGCGCCTGGCAGAGATCGAAGTGCCGTCCTACCCCGATAGCGAAACCACCTTCGCCGAACTGCAGGCCCTGATCAGCAAGACCCTGGCGCACCTGGACAGCATCACTGCGGCCCAGGTCGATGGCAAGGAAGGCATCGAGATCGTGACCCGTCCGGGCACGCCGAAAGAGAAGCGCTTCAGCGGCCAGTCGTACCTGCTCACCTATGGCCTGCCACAGTTCTTCTTCCACGTGACCACCACCTACGCGATCCTGCGCCACAACGGCGTGGAAATCGGCAAGCGCGACTACATGGGCGCGTTCTGATTGAACACTGCTGAAGCTCGCCTGGCAGTCGACATTTCTGTTCTGTTGGCTCATAGGTAGCCTTCGCGGATAGATCCGGCTTCCACTGGATACCGCGGCGACACACGACTTCTGTGTACGCTGCAACGCTGTGGGAGCCGGATTTACCGATGCGTCGGACCGCCGCGATCAGGCCATCACTGACACCGCATTACGCATTGTCATACCCGGTCTGTTACAATCCCTCATCCTCATTTCCTTCCTTCCAGTGAGCCCCAGGGCTATCGCTGGCGCTGTCGTTTGCGGAGTCATTCATGTTCCTAGCCATCCTGCTGCTGTCGGCCGCCGGTTTTACCGTGCTGACCACGGAATTCGTCATTGTCGGGCTGCTGCCCGCCATTGCCCGCGACCTGGAGGTCAGCATCCCCCAGGCCGGCCTGCTGGTGACCCTGTTCGCCTTTACCGTGGCGGCCTTCGGTCCATTCCTGACCGCCTACTTCTCCCGTTTCGAGCGGCGCCGGCTGTTCATCAGCATCCTGGTGATCTTCGGCGTGGCCAATACCGTGGCGGCGCTGGCACCGAACATCTGGGTCATGGCCGCCGCCCGTCTGCTGCCAGCCCTGGGCCTGCCGGTGTTCTGGGCCCTGGCCAGTGAAACGGCGGTGGACATCGTCGGCCCGGACCATGCGGGGAGGGCGATCGAGAAGATCGGTTTCGGCATCGTCTGCGCGACAGTATTCGGCATTCCGGTGGGTACGCTGGTTGGCGACGCCTGGGGCTGGCGCATGGCATTCACCATCCTGGCGGTGGTGGCCCTGGTCAAGGCGCTGCTGCTTTGGCGCTACCTGCCCGCGACCCGCCTGCACCTCAATCAGGTTTCGATGCGTTCGCAGTTCGGCATTCTGCGCAGCCCGCTGATGCTTGGCCATGTACTGCTGTCGATCCTGATCTTCAGCGGCATGTTCACCGCCTACACCTACCTGGCCGACATTCTTGAGCGGCTGGCCGGCTTCAACGGCACGGTGGTCGGCTGGTGCCTGATGGCGTTCGGTGCGGTCGGCCTGCTCGGCAACGCCCTGGGCGGGCGCATGGTCGATCGCCAGCCGCTGATCGCCTCGATGGTGTTCTGCGCGTTCATGATTCCCGCCCTGGTGGCGGTGATGCCGAACATCAACTCGTGGCCTGGTCTGGCTGCCGCGCTGGCGGTCTGGGGCATCACCCAGGCGGCGCTGTTCCTGGTCAGTCACGTCCGCCTGATGAAGGTGGCGCCCCAGGCACCGGCCTTCGCTGCATCGCTGAACATCGCCGGAGCCAACCTGGGCATCGGCCTGGGGGCGGTGATCGGTGGCCGGGTTATCGAGGGTGTCGGCCTGACCGGCCTTGGTTTCGCTGCCGCCGCGCTGATCCTGCTGTCGATCCTACTGGCGATGGCCCTGATGACGGCTGATTCGAAGACGGTAACAGCCTAGGCTATGTACGAAATCGCTTGAAACTTGGTTATGCGGCGTTAAAAACCGGCTCGGAATGCTCATTTACTCCAGTAAACTCCGCTTCCTCGCCGGTTTTTGCCTTGCCTAACCTGCGTTTCAAACAATTTCGTACACAGCCTAGGATTCGGGCCCCATGAACAACTCGCGGCGCGCCCCCTCGGTGATCGCCAGCGTGCCGGGGTGCTTGATCTTGCGCTCCACCGAAATGGCATAAAACGATTCGCTTACGGCGTCGGTCTGGCCCATCAGCCTGACGTCGTACTGCCGACACACTTCATCGGCGATCACGCTCGGGGCGACGAAGAACCCGCTGCCGGATTGGCCGAATGCCTGCATCAGGGCACTGTCATCGAATTCGCCGACGATCCTCGGCTGGATCTGCTGCTCGGCGAGCCAGCGCAGCAGCCGGCTGCGGACCACCGTTTCCTGGCCGGGGATCAGCAGCGGCGCACCCTGCAGACATTGCGGAAAGTCACTGTCGTAACGTTCCGCCAACGCCTTTGTGGCGAAAAAGCTGACACCACATTCCCCCAGCTTCTGGCTGTAGCCCTTGATGTCGAGATGGCTCGGCATCGGGCTGTCGGAAATCACCAGGTCCAGGCGCTGGATCGCCAGGTCCGCCAATAGGCGTTCGAGCTTGTCCTCGCGACAGGTGATGCGGATCGGCTCCTCCAGCTCCATGGTGGGAGCGATCAGCCGGTAGACGATGGACTTGGGCACCACATCCGCCACCCCGACCCGAAACAGCAATTGCTGCTCCCTCGGCTGCGCCTGCAGCATCGCCTGCAGTTCGTTGCCCAACTGGAACATCTGCTCGGCATACGGCAGGGCCTGGCGCCCGGCTTCGGTCAGTTCCAGCTGGCGCCCGGCCTTGCGGAACAGCTCGACGCCCAGGCTCTGCTCCAGCAGGCTGATCTGGCCGCTGATGGTCTGCGGGGTGAGGTTCAACTGGTCGCAGGCCCGGACGATGCTGCCGGTCTTGGCCACGACCCAGAAATAATGCAGCTGGCGATAATTGAGCATGCGGGGTATCACTTCGTAAAAATCGAAGTATAACGCTTAAAAATACGAATTTTACTGAAGTGTCTCGATCCCTAGAATGCGGCGCTATCGGTGAGCCACTGCTAGGCTGTGTACGAAATTGTTTGAAACGCAGGTTAGGCAAGGCAAAAACCGGCGAGGAACGGCCGGGGTCGCGCTCGACTTTACTGGAGTAAATGAGCATTCCGAGCCGGTTTTTAACGCCGCATAACCAAGTTTCAAGCGATTTCGTACATAGCCCAGGCTTGCCTGGGACTCTACTCAGGACTAAACCATGGAATACCTGTTGGAACTCGCTCTCAGCCCCACCGCCTGGATTGCCTTGTTGACGCTGATCGTCATGGAAGTCGTGCTGGGTATCGATAACCTTATCTTCATTTCGATCCTGACCAACAAGCTGCCTGCGCAGTTTCGGACCAAGGCGCGACGGATCGGCATCGGCATGGCGCTGATCCTGCGTCTGGGCCTGCTGGGCACCATCGCCTACATCGTCAAGCTCACCGCGCCGGTGATCGAAGTGTTTGGCCAGGCGTTTTCCTGGAAGGACATGATCCTGATCGCCGGTGGCCTGTTCCTGGTGTGGAAGGCCACCACCGAAATCCACCACAGCATGGACCCGCAGGAGAAGGAGAGCGAAGACAAGAATTCGCGGGTATCCCTGGGCTTTGCTGCGGCCATCGGCCAGATCCTGATGCTCGACCTGGTGTTCTCCATCGACAGCATCATCACGGCAGTGGGCATGACCGAGCACCTGCCGATCATGGTGATCGCGGTGATCGTTGCGGTGGCGGTGATGTTGCTGGCTTCCGAACCGCTGGCCAGGTTCATCAATGACAACCCGACCGTGGTGATGCTGGCCCTGGGCTTTTTGATCATGATCGGCATGACGCTGATCGCCGAAGGCTTCGGTGCCCATGTGCCTAAAGGCTATGTGTATGCCGCCATGACCTTCTCGGCGGTGATCGAGGGCCTGAACATGCTGGCTCGCCGCGCCCGGCAGAAGCGTGAGGCAATGCAGGGCTGATCCAGGCGTTGCAACGAACAGGGCCGCCTGGTTTCGATAGGGAGCCAGGCGGCTTTTTCATGCGGGAGATTCAGTGGGCGCTGGCAGGGCGCCCGGTTGCTTTCTCGGTCTTGTTTGGCCGTGAGGGCAGGGCATGGGGATGGTGGTGGCGACGGGAAACCCTCAGGACTCCCCACAACATGGCGGCGGCAACCGCCAGCCAACCCAAGATCAACAGTGCAACTGTCAGGACAAGGCTCATCAGCGCCTCCTTCGCCCCGCTCGGGGCTCTTCTCACTTCGTCTTTCTTGTAGATCAGTCTAGTCGCTGGGTTGTTTCAAGCTATTGACCAATGGTCGTGTGCAGTCAGCCATTTCGCTCTATGACGCCAGATAAACTGCGATGAAAGGCTATACCCCCGTGCGACGGCAACCTATGATCAGGGCCCGAGCCAGGGCGGATCTGCCTGGCAACTGATCAAGAGAGTGAAGATGTTCAAGGGATCAAGCCATTTTCAATCCGTGTCATCCCGTCGATTGCTGATGGTGGGAGCCTTGCTGCTGGCGCTGGGCGGTTGTTCCAGTGGCGGCGGGCAGCCGCCGCAACTCCAGCGGCTGCCGGAGCGCGTGGAACTCAACGGTGTACCGTTCTTTCGTGGCGAGGCCTACCAGAGTGGCCCTGGCGCGTTGGCCAGCATGTTGGCGCAGCAGGGCGTGACCGTTACGCCGGGGCTGCTGGACAAACCGTTGAAACTGCCAGGCGCGGAAGCGGACCTGCAGAAGAACATGCAGGTGCTGGCGCGTGAGTACGGGATGGTGGTCTATCCGCTGGATGCGGATCTGTCGGCCTTGCTGACCCAGGTCGCGGCGGGTTACCCGGTACTGGTGCGCTTCAACGAAGGGCGGGTCTGGTCCGAGCCGCGTTATGCGGTGGTTGCCGGGTATAACCGATTCAAGCACACGATCCTGCTGCGGGCGGGGATGAATCGACGGATGCCGATGGATTTCGACACCTTCGCTTCGGCCTGGAAGGGCGCGGGTGGCTGGGCAGTGTTGATCCAGTCGCCGACGCAACTGCCGGCTCAGGTCGATCAGCAGCGCTGGTTGAAGGCGGCTGACGAGCTGGCTCGTGCAGGCCAGGAGCAGGCTGCGGCCAGTGCCAGGAAGGCATTGGCCGGGCATTGATTCCGGCAGTTGGAAAACTTCGCGGGCAAGCCCGCGAAGCTCCTCGGTATCTAGACACCGAGCTTGTCCCGCAGCGCGTAGTACCAGGCCCCCAACGCGCTGAACGGCGTGCGCAGCAACTGCCCGCCAGGGAACGGGTAGTGCGGCAGGTCGGCAAAGGCATCGAAACGCTCAGCCTGCCCGCGTAGTGCCTCGGCCAGTACCCTGCCGGCCAGATGGGTGTAGGTCACGCCGTGGCCGCTGCAGCCCTGGGAGTAGTAGATGTTGTCACCCAACCGACCGACCTGCGGCAGACGCGACAGGGTCAGCAGGAAATTGCCGGTCCAGGCGTAATCGATCTTCACATCCTTGAGCTGCGCAAAGGCCTTGAGCATCTTCGGCCGGATGATCGCCTCGATGTTCGCCGGGTCGCGCGCACCATAGACCACTCCACCGCCGAAGATCAGGCGCTTGTCGTCGGAAAGCCGGTAGTAGTCGAGCAGGTAGTTGCAGTCCTCGACGCAGTAGTCCTGCGGCAGCAGCGATTTTGCCAGCGCATCGCCGAGAGGCTCGGTGGTGATCACCTGGGTGCCGCAGGGCATCGACTTGGCGGCCAGCTCCGGTACCAGGTTGCCCAGGTAGGCGTTGCCTGCGACGATGATGAACTTGGCCCTGACCTTGCCCTGGGGCGTGTGCACCACGGGATTGGCGCCACGCTCGATACGCACCGCTGGCGATTGTTCGTAAATCCTGCCGCCCAGCGACTCGACCGCCGCCGCTTCACCCAGCGCCAGGTTCAGTGGATGGATATGCCCGCCGCTCATGTCGAGCATGCCGCCGACATACTGGTCGCAGTTGACCACTTCGCGAATGCGGCGCTGGTCCAGCAGCTCCAGCTGGGTATGGCCAAAGCGTTCCCAGAGCTTCTTCTGGGATTCGAGATGGCCCATCTGCTTGTTGCTCAAGGCGGCGAACACGCCACCGTCCTTGAGGTCGCACTGGATATTGTACTTGGCGACTCGCTCGCGAATGATCCGGCCGCCTTCAAAGGCCATCTGCCCGAGTAGTTGCGCCTGCCTCGGCCCGACAGTGCGCTCGATGACATCGATATCGCGGCTGTAGCTGTTGACGATCTGGCCGCCGTTGCGGCCCGAGGCGCCGAAGCCGACCTTGGCTGCTTCCAGTACAGTCACCTTAAACCCGTTCTCCAGCAGGAACAGGGCGCTGGACAGGCCGGTATAGCCGGCACCGATCACGCACACATCGGTTTCGACATCATCTTGCAAGGGCGGACGCTCGGGAACCGGATTGGCCGATGCGGCGTAATAGGACTGGGGGTAGGGAGTGTTCGCCATCCTGCAACCTCTGTTTTATATTTTTTACGAGTCGCCTGATGCTACCTCAGTTGAAATACCCCCGCCAGCCGCTCGAAATCGGGAGGTTGTCGGAGGTCTGATAAAAAATATGCCTATTCAGGGACTTAGCAGAAAGAAAGGTGTTGACACCCCTCGGCAAATCCGTAGAATGCCGCCTCACAGCAGGCACGTAGCTCAGTTGGTTAGAGCACCACCTTGACATGGTGGGGGTCGTTGGTTCGAGTCCAATCGCGCCTACCAAACAAAATCCGCTCTGCTGGGCGGTGTGAAAAGGCCAATCGAAAGATTGGCCTTTTTTTCGTCCTGAAAAAAATTCGACCCTCGCTCTGTGCTTGGGGGCTATTTCGCCTCGCTATTGTTGTGTTGAAGATTTTTCCAAGCCTATTCATGGACTTAGCAAAAAAATAGGTTGCCTCCCGGCAGAAAATCCGTAGAATGCAGCCCACAGCAGGCACGTAGCTCAGTTGGTTAGAGCACCACCTTGACATGGTGGGGGTCGTTGGTTCGAGTCCAATCGTGCCTACCAGATAAAATCCGCTCTGCTGGGCGGTCTGAAAGGGTCAATCGAAAGATTGGCCCTTTTTTGCGTCTGGCGTTTGACGAATTCTCTCTTCGCGCCGAGTCCGCAATCCTGATGAGTGTAAGTTAGCGCCGGTTTTGGCACCAATTTGCGTGATGTTTGGCACCGCAGTGATACGGCTATATTCGGTAAATCCTGCACAACATTTGACACTGCCGCTGCCGCAAGAATGAACGAGCGAACTTGATTCGACGCGAGGGGCATCAAATCGCTAGGTTTTACCTATTTTATGCAATGTAGCTAATAGGTTTTCTATCTGCTGTGGGGTATTGTAGTGGTGTACTGATGCACGAACAAAAAAGTCATACCCTTGTGCTGGCATGAATAAAGGGGTATGGCTTGCCGTTGCTTTCCAGCAGTGGCTGTCAGCCTCAGCAAGCTCCTTAACTACGTATCTCGCATCAAGAGATTCATGTACAAAAGCAACAATACCATTGTGTGAGTGGCCTGGCTCTATAACTTTGAATCCAGGGAATTTTTTTAACTCCATCCTCAGGTGGTCGTAGTTTTCCCTTGTATAGTGCTTTCTTATATCAAAATGGTATAATAGGGCTGAATTTAAACCAATTATGGCTGTATTGTTACGTTCTGCGAATTCAAATTTTCTAGCAGTGTTCTCTATAGAGATATAATCAGTGGTCTCGAAGGTAGTAACATGCAGGTCTGTGAAGAGTAGTTTTGCACAATTTATAAATCTGTCGGAAAAATAACCAAATCCAGTGCCGCGTGGGCCGCAAATAAACTTTCTGCCAGCAGCCGTCAGTATGTCACATCTTATTTTTCCAATATCCAAGTCAAGCAACCCTGCGGATTGGCAGGTATCGACAAAATAAAAAGTTCCTTGATTATTTACCAGCTGTCCGATGGACTCAATATCATTTGTTATTCCGCATGCGGAAGGTATGTGGGGTATTGATACAAGTTGGACATCATTTTTTATATTGATGGATAGCCATTTTAGATCTAGCGTCCCATTCTTCTCAGTTGGAATTATGTCTATAGAAAAGAGAAATTCTCTTTGCAGTGTGCGCAGCGCGATGAGATTCCCTGCATATTCGTATGGGGTAATAAAAACCCGCCCGCCTTTTCTCCATGGAAGGCATTGCGCTGCCGTAACCCAAGCGCGGGTACCACTATCAAATAGTGCAATATTAATTTTTTGGCAATTTATTAGCCTTGCAAGATTAAGGTAAACTTCATCGGTCAGGATGTGCTCATTGAGTATTTCTGCCTCATAAGCACCGATGGATTTTTCTTGGGCCAAAAAAGCATACATCGCTTCAATCGTCGAGTGATCGAGCAAGCCTGCTCCTGCAGTGTTGAAATGAGCCATGATATTATCTTTTGTTTGTGGATGTCTTTTTTGAACCTAGAAAATAAAACAAGCCAGAAAATAAAATTAATGCTTCTAGAATAAAAAACATGAAATTCGGGGGGTAGGTCGCCAGTGCAAAACCACAGAGTATTGGGCCTAGCGCTGCGCCAAAATTTGAAAAATTTTGAGCACCATAATATATACCGCGTAGGTTTTCTGGGGCGATTCTATCGATGAACATATATTCGGCGGGGATTACGATGATCTCCCCCAGAGTAAAAAATATCATGGCAATAACCCAGGCTAAAGGAGTAATTGAGATTGAAAAGCCGTAAAGCCCAATTAAAAATAAACCTAGGCCAAGCATTAAGTAGGCGAGCAAGTTTTTGTTATTTATTCGCCGACCAATAAAATATTGTAGAGCTATAACGGTCAGCGCGTTGGTAGTTACAATGATGCTAATAATTTCTGTAGTCTGTTCAGGTGCGGAGGTAGATAATAGGTACTGTGATAGGTAGGCGGTGAATTGGCCGAAGATGATGGCGCTGAGCATTCCTCCAAGCGTGAAATATACCAGGCGAGAGTCTTTAATCAGATGATGGATTAGGCCAAAAAAGGATATGGGTTGAGGTGAGCTAAATTTGTAAATGGATTTTCTCCCGAAGAAAAGATAAGTGAGAATAAAAAATAATGCGAGAGCTGCTGAAGTGATAAAGGACAAATGTCCGTCTATGCTTATAAGTCCAGCACCTAGAAGTGGTCCGATAGCATAGGCGATATTTGAAAGTGTATACTTAAAGGAAAAGGCAGCCCCTCGTTTATCGTCAGGCAATAAAATGCTAAAGCCGGATTTTATCGCGATATCTATTGTGGCGTACGAGAGGTTGACGGCGACAAGAGAAATATAAAACGATTTTATATCGTGGGATAAATAAGCAGTGATGAATGCCACTATAAAAATAGTAGTGGACAAAGTAATGATTGAGAAGGAAGAAAGTTTGTCAACCAGAAAGCCTCCGTATATGCTGAGTATCGAGCTGATTAACAATGTGCTTCCGATGAAAACTCCAGTAGTACTAATATTTAGAAAAAAATGATTTGAAAGATAAATTACTAGATAGGGGAGGCTTATTGCTCTTGCTAGGGTTAATGTAAAAGTTGCAAGAAACAAGATCTTTATGTTGTTTGAGTGTTTTTGTTGTGCTGTTGTCATGAGTCCCCCTTGTGATGAATGTTTTTTTCAAGTGCTAAGCATTTTTAAGTATATGGTCTGCTCATGCAATCTGACGATTTGGCGCTCTGATGAAAGTAGTTTTTTGTTTTCAGAAAGCAGAAAGATGGAGCCAGGACTGTCTAGTAATGAGATCGTTTTTTGAAGATATCCTTTATCTTGGATTTTTACACTATGCAAACAAGTTACACTTCTTTTCCAGCTTCGAATATTTGGGGGGTTTTTTATTTCTCCCTCTTGATCGCTGATAAGAAAAATGCATGACGAGTGAAATTTTAAAGGTGTGCGTGGGCTGGATATAAAATCAAGAAAGCGCCCAGGATCCAGTAAAGATAGTATCCAAAGCTCTAGCTGGTTATATCCGAGGGCTTTGGTGTATGCCGAGAGATCTATGCCTCCAGGAAGCCGTCCTGCGGTTTCTAATAAAACGGGTTTGTCATTTACAATCATTACCTCGCTGTGCCCAACACCATACTTCAGATTTAAGGCGTCGAGTACGTTAAATACATATCTTGAAAGCACTTCGTATGTGCGGCGGTTTTCAATAGGGCATAGGAGTTCATTGTAGTCATGGACTGGAGAGTCGTTAACTCTTACACGGTAGACGCGAATTATCTCGCTAACATAATGTTTGCCGGCAAGGCTGACGGTGTTGACGCAATACTCCACATCTGTAGGCTGTGTCGTTAATTTTTTATGGGGAGTATTCTCGAAAGAGAAATCTGAATTATCTAAATATTCTTGTATCAATACTTCATGATTGGGGTCAAGGAATATTGTTCGATTTTCAATGATGCAGTTGAATGCATATTCAATTTCCTCGAGGGATTGGCAAATATGAACATTGTCAGTACCTGCACTGTCTATTGGTTTTACTACCACAGGGTATTTTTCGTGGTTTTTTGCCCACTCTATAATGGTGGGTAGAGAGTTGGAACGGAAGTGCTTTATTGATGCAATTTTGGCCCGCTTTAAGGTTTCATGCATTAGGTATTTATTACGTAGAAGTATGGCTTGATCGGGGTCGTTCAACTGCGGCGTTTGGAAGGTGTGAGCTAGTTTTGCGGCAAGTTCGACCCCGGATTCACAGCCAGCGAGTACATAGAGTACATGGAATTCTTGTAAGTTTTCCTTGAGTTTGCATTCTGAAAAATAAGAAAAATTTTTTATGAAGTCATTAGTTCTATATGTTGCTATATAAAATGGGTTGACGATGTCGGTTGATTTGACATGAACGCAGTTAAAACCCTTGGAGATGAAGGCTGGTGCGATCATGCTTCCAGTCGAGTAGGCATCTACTATGATAATGATATTTTTTTTAAATAGCATATTTGGCGCCTTGTCTGGAGGCTGTAAGTCCACGTACCGTGTTTTTGATAATCTCGGCAGCGGTAATTATGTCGGTTTTGCATATATTGAGATGTGCCATGAAGCGAACTTCTTTAGTGTTATAGGCTAGGCTGCCAACTCCATGGCTGGACAGTAGTTTGACAAAATCTGGAGTTGATATGTTGAGTTTTGAAATGTCTATCACTGCCATATTTGTGCCGCGATAGGTTGCTGGTGCTTCTTCTATATCTCGGATAAGGTTGTATAGAAGCTCGGTATTGAGATGATCTAAATGTAGTCGGTCGATATTGTTGCGCATAGCGTAAAGACCTGCTGCTGCCATCATGCCCGCCTGATGCATATCACCGCCAAACCATTTCCTATACTTCCTGGCTTTGGAAATCAGTTCTTCTGAACCTACCATTATTGATCCTACTGGAGCCCCTAATCCTTTTGAAAGGCACATGGAGAAAAGGTCTGCAGTATCTGTATATGATCTTACATCGATGCCCGTTGCAATTGATGCATGTAGAATTCTTGCCCCGTCTAGATATCGATAAGCACCTATGCTCTTGGCATAGTTAAAAATTTCTTGCATTCTCTCCAAGGGAAAGACTCCACCTACCTTACAGCCAAGAGTATTCTCTATGACAATGAGTTTTGGGAGCGAGTAGTTTGTGTTCCAGCGGCATTTGCTGGCATACAGATCTTTGAGGTTGTCGACTGAGTAAACCCCATCATCGGAGTAGACCTGAGAAAAATTTACGCCAGAGAATGCTGACGTTGAAGCGGCCTCAAAATAGTTAATATGATAAGATGCATCGAGTATGACCTCGTCACCCGGGCAGGTTAGTGTCTTTACTGCAAGTTGATTGCTAAGTGTGCCGCCTGTGGTAAACAGAGCTGCTTCTTTATGGAAATAGCTCGCACAATACTCTTCCAATGCTTTGACTGTTGGGTCGTCGCCGAAACAATCATCACCTACCTCTGCAAGGTATATTGCTTTACGCATACCGTCGCTAGGTTTGGTCACTGTGTCACTTCTGAGATCGATATACATTTTAAATTCTCTTAAGGTTAGTAGTGTTCTGCAAAAACTAATCTGTCTGGATAATAAAAATCTGCCAGAGACTCTAATAAATTGGTGGGGGACTCCGCCAATCTATGTAGAAAATGGAGGAACCAGTTCTCACCGTAAACTGTTGATATTCGACAAGTGATGCCTTGCTCACGTAAATTCTTAATAACGTTTGGCTGCACGCCATGAAGCATCTCAACTTCAATGACATGTTTGAGCAAACCGCAATCTGCCAGTGAGTTTAGTAGTTTTTGATCTTGAGTGGCACAGGCTAACTTATCGTGTTTGGATGTAATTGTTTCCAGTAGGGTCATATATCTACGGTTAAGTTTCACACCGCGGTGTAGTGCGATTTTTGGATTTTCATTGTATACTCCTTTAACGAGCCGAATTTTTCTGTCGTGTTTAATAATGCTTTGTAGGTCGTCTTCAGTTCGATGTAGCTGAGCTTGCAATGTGAATCCGATATTTTCATGTTTCGGAGCAAGGTTTTCAAAAATATTTAATATGTTGTCAACTTGTGAGGATTGCTCCATGCTGATGATGATGTTCACATTCAGCTTTGCTGCGGCATCGAGTATTTTGGTTGTGTTTTCTATTGCCAAATCCTGTGATATCAACATTCCTACGGCGCTTAAATCAAAGCCTAGCTGAGGAGAAAATGTAATTTTTCTATAATTACTAAGTAGATTTAGGTATTCATTTACAAATTTTGAGATTGTATGGATGTCTCGGTTTTCTTCGCCAACGTACTCGACACCCAATTCGTATCCTTTGCTATGTAGAATAGATAATTTCTCAAATAAATTTTCTTGAGTCTCAGAAATCAGATAGCGCATGGCCGACCTTTTGAAAAGATCTTTAAATAGTGTGCCTTCATGAAACGCTGCGCGGCTTGTTGGGTCGAGTGCTATTTTTTTTAGGCCGTTGCAGGCGAGCTGCAATGTTTCACTTGATAGATTCATTTCTCACCTTTTGTTATAGGTCAAACCTGAATATGAACTTCATCTGCGTTGCTCAAGATATTGTTGCAGGCTAACGTTGTAGTGCGTGCATTTAACATTTCTACAGCATAGGACTGGCCTACCTTTTGTGGGAAAGTTACAAGCCAATCTTTATAGGCCTTCACGTAGCTGAGGACACTTTCCTCACCGTCACGTGTTCGGGTTATGATTCCTCCCCAAATCCCATCCCATGCCCGATAACGTGGATCCTCTAAGAGAATACAATGTGCTTTGCGCATGTTGTAAAAAGGTATGGACGGTCGTAGGTGATGTACCAGGTGATAATTGTCATTGTGACGTCCGAAAATAAAACGTTCCAGCAGCCATCCATGTCTATTTCTAGTTAGCAGTAATGATGATGTTTCGGATTGGGGAAGTGGGTAGTGTTCGGAGAGTTCAATGATCCAGCCTATTGCAACTGCAGTGGTGAAAAGAGGTATAAGCCAGAAAACAATCAGATAGATGAAAACTCCATGGTAGAGCGTTATTAATGATATGAGGGACCACATGGAAATTAGGGTCAATCGCTCGGCTCGAAATCCCATTAGGGCATGTCCATGTCTGCCTTTTCTTTCTCCACTGTAGAGTATGCGATCGCGGATGATATAGTTAATGTAATTCCAGCTTCTGAAACCTATAAGTGTCAGTAGTACATTTTTGACGATGAATACCGTTGAGGATTCATTTTGGTAATTGTACAAACCACATTGGATGTGGAATTTATAATCAGGATCGAGTTCTGGGTCTCCGAGCTTGGGGTGGTGATTTTGTATATGAGAGGCTCGATAGGGTATGAACATATGAAAGACTAAATGCCCAGAAAATACAGTGCCGCCCAAGTAGTTGAGCAGCTTGCTTTTTGCTAGCGTTGCATGTGTTGCCTCATGTAAAAGATTGGTTAGTGCTCTCTGGGTTGAGCCTATTGCAATCAGGGTGATTGGATATAGGTACCAGCTAACGCTAAGACAGGTATATATAGATATGATGATTAAAGAATAGTCAAAGATCAATGCTTTTAGGAGTGGGGTGTTTCTTTTTTCGGCGAGCGGTGCTAATTTTTTAATGATTTCAGGGGGGATGCTATAGTTTTCAAATAGCTTGGATGTGTATGTTTTCATATTATCTTCCGTGAAAAATGGAATTTTATAAATTATAATTCGCCTGGTTCATTGAGAACGCTTATTGATATTAAAGTAGTGGTGTTGTCGTAAAGTGATTGGGTGTGTTGCCGGGGGGAACCGTTCTTTAGTTGTTGGGGTATTACGCATTTTTTCATTGTGGGTGCCTAAATGCTACTTGGTCGGGTCTTGCGATTGTGTCGAGCTTTAAAGTCTCTTTTCAACTATCCGAACGGATAGGTTTTTAAGTATTTTGTTACATGCAGAGTGAGTGAAAGGGATATTTATCCTGTTGGATTAGTGAAAGATTTTTATCGAGTTTGGCACAAGGACACGGCAGAGCAGGCGATCGATTAATGTTCAACGGCGTGCTCTGGGGGGGCTTTGCTTCAGCGCCGCATGACGAGACTTGTCTAATGATTCGGGGCTGGTTATCAGCTGACACTGAATGCAGCCAGTGATTCCCAGCGTGACTAGATCAAAATAACCCCAATAGAATCAGTATGTCGGTGAGAAAAGAAACGGAAGCACCCTGAGGCGTTGAGCCGTTTCCTTTCCTCTGTCCATTTCAGGAGAGAAAGAAACCGGGTTTAGTTGATGAGAGCGCTCTGGAATCAGGTGGTCGCGTTATGGAGCGGGCATGACCTCCGAATCGAAGGTGCAAAACAGTCCACAAAGGTGAGGTCGCTTTCGTAGATTGATCGTGTCCCAGGCAGTGGTGTAACTGAACTGTAGTGGTCATGCTGGGCCTGGAGTCGGCCCGCGCCCTGACAGGGGCGACCATTGATCAGCTGTATGTGGTCTTCGATTCTGCGACAGAAGAAAGGCTCTAGGCACTGACGGAGTAGAAGCTGATGCATCCTTGAGGTTACGCAACTCGCCCAACAGCCGCTGATTTTCTCTGAATAGGTGATCGCGCTTTTAGGTAATCAGGTCGATGGCGTTGTCGGCGTCTCATCACACCTTGCCGATATGCGCTCAAGGGCGTCCCTCAGAGCTGACTCTGCCGAAGCCTTGCCGGTGGCGAGCAGGTCATTCATCTGCACCAGACCTGCGATATTTGCCCTGGCCTTCCGCAGCATCGCCTCGGTCTGAATGAGCTCGTCCTCGAGGAGGGCGCACTGGTGTTGGTACATTTCTAGGGGTGTTGGGCAGCCAAGCCAATCATCGGTTTCCATGTCAAGATTCATACTCGTATCTCAATGCTGTGTGTGCGTACAGTTTTGAGGTGCGTCAGATTTGGGAGTGGTGTTCGTCGGCAGGACGCCTGGAGAGGGTATTACTGTAGGAATATCCAACGCTAAGTTATTGATTCATATAGCGCGTATGCTGAGTTTTGAAGGTGACGGAAAGGCTATAAATTACATTGTCAGTGGGATAGGCCTGACTGCCGGTCACCTTGACATGGTGAGGGCGTTGGTTCGAGTCCAATCGTGCCTACCAGATAAAATCCGCGCTGCTGGGCGGTCTGAAAGGGTCAATCGAAAGATTGGCCCTTTTTTGCGTCTGGCGTTTGATTAATCCTTTCCCAGCGTCGAGCCCGCATTTCCAGCCGTATTTGACAGATCGTGAACTGCTCGATCAGGCAAGCAGCGAGTTGCAGGTGCTACGGGTGGAGTTTCGTCATCTTGGCAGGCAGGTCGAGGGTAGGGCGGGAAGATAACGGAAGGGGCCAACCCATGAGCGTGGCCCCCTCGCTTGTGATGTGGGCTGTGAACCGAGGACGCCACGAATGGCGGTGGGCGTCCTCCTGGCTCCGGACCTCAGTCCGATTTGCGATCCTGCCGGGCGTCGATGAAGGGTAGGGTGCCGCTTGGCAGTACGGTGGTTGGCAACACGCCGTTCCAGCGTTCGGCCTTGGTCAGTTCCACCAGGTTCTGGTTGCTTGCCAGCGCCTGGGCGCGAGCCTTGATCGCTTCGGCCTCGGCACGACCACGCAGCTCGGTCGCCTGGGCATCGGCCTTGGCCTGGGCCAGTTGGGCATCCGCTTCGGCCTGGGCCTGGGTTACGCGAATTTGCGCCTGGACCTGCTCGGTCGCCAACTGCTGCTCACGGGTCTTCACCTGTACCTCGGCTGCCATGCGCGCCTCGATCGCCTTCTCATAGGCGTCGCTGAAGTCGATGTTCTCCACCTGCACGCTGTCGATAATCACCGGGCCGGTGATCGAGGTCTTGATGGCGGCGGATATGTCGTTGACCAGTTGCACGCGATTCTGCACGGCGGCCACGGCGTTGAATTGGCCGAAGACGTTCTCGACCTGGGTCGGCACCTGGCGGCTGATGAGGCGATCGCGAATGCCTTCGATATCCTTGAACTGTGTATAGACCTTGGCCACATCGGACGGCGCGACGTGCCACGAGACCGAGACCTTGAGCTGCGCCGACTGCTGGTCCTTGCTGTAGGCCTGCAGGTTCTCGTAACCCGACACCTGGCTCTGGATGCTGATCAGGCGAACGCTTTCGATGAAGGGCATCTTGAACGACAGGCCGGGATCGACCACGCCGACCAGCGCGCCGTTTCTCAGGAGCACGCCGCGCTCGGTTTCATCCACGGTGTACCAACTGCCAAAAAACACGATGAGCAGGAGCAGGGCCGCTACGCTGCCTGCTGCTTTGCCAATCAGATTGGGGGTCATATTTCGTTCCTTTGATGGGCGGGAAACCACTCCCTGAATACGCTGCCCGATTACCCGGAGAGCGTGTCCCGCCGACATGGCCAATAAGTGTGCAAGCCGCCGCGCCGAGCGCAAGCAGCCCGCCATGATAACCGCCGGACCTGATCAGTGCCGAGACGGTGTTCCCAGACTTGAGGCCGCAGGGAACAAGTTGCGAAAAAACGGATCATAGCGATGTGCCATAGCGGCACTTCACAAGGACGACGCACGATGCTCCCTCGCCGCAATCCCGCTTTCTCCCTCCGCTTTACTGGCGTATTCGCACTGCTGTTGGGTAGCCTGGGGTTGCCGTTCCAGGCCCAGGCCGCAGTTGAGATCGAGCGTTCCGATGCCTCCGGCTACGATGCGGTGCTCGCCAGTCATGGCGACGCGGGGTCCGGATATACGCTACGCAACAGCCGATTCACGGTGGATGACCTGCAGAAATTGCGCGAGCAGCAGAAGCGCAGTGCCGATGAACTGGATGACCTGAAGAAGATCGTCAAGGAGCAGGCTCGTACCATCGAGGAGTTCAAGCGTGGCAGCAGCTCGTCCTCCAGTTCGAGCAGCAACGACCTGTCGGCGCTCAAGCGCAGGGTAGACGAGCAGGATCGAACGATCGACAAGCTCAGTCGCACGGTGGACGAGCTCAAGCGCAGCTCGGGCTCCGGATCGAGTTCCAGCGAACTGTCCGGGCTCAAGCGGGATGTCGGCGATCAGGGGCGTGAGCTGGATAACCTCCAGCGCAAGGTGGATGACCTGAGCCGGAAGGTGAAGTAACCCGCCATCAGGCCGTTCACTTTTTAGGACGACCGCTTGCCGCCTTTGCCGGACGGCGGGCTTTTGTGGTTCTGGTTCCGGTGGCCTTGCGCTTTTTCTTCCAGGGGGGCGGTGCCGCCATGCCAGGCGGCATGCTGATCTGCAGCTTCAACTCGACACAACGCCCCACCTGCTTGCTCATCCACGCCGCCTGCTTGGCGACGAATTCCTCCAGGCTCATCTCGCCGCTTTGCACCATGTCCAGCGCCTGCTCCCAGATGGCCGTGGTGCCTGGATCGGCAATCGCCCGTGGCACTGCATCGATCAGGCTGAAGGCCGCGGGGGTTGCCGACAGGCTCTTGCCGTGCTTGACCAGGTAGTTGCGGTCCAGCAGGCCCTGGATGATGCTCGCGCGGGTGGCCTCGGTACCGATGCCAGTGGTTTCCTTGAGCTTCTGCTTCAGGCGCGGGTCTTCCACGTACCTGGCGACGTTTTTCATCGCCTTGATCAGGTCGCCTTCGGTAAAGGGTTTTGGCGGCTGGGTCCACAGGTCCTTGAGGTCGACCCGGTCTACCGCGCATTCGCTGCCCTCGTGAAGTTTCGGCAAAGCCTGTGGTTCTGGCGCTTCTCGGCCCTTGGTCGGTGCCAACGCTTGCGGCAGGGCGCGTTTCCAGCCGGGTTCGATCACCTGCTTGCCCACTGCCCTCAATGCCTGTGCCGCGCAGTCGAAATCGGCCTGGGTGCGGTCGTACTCGTGGTTGGGCAGGAACTGCGCCAGGTACCGTGCACGGATCAGCGTGTAGACCGCTCGCGGCTTGCCCTGCAGACGTTCCAGGTTGGCGCCCGAGCCGGTCGGGATGATGCCGTGGTGCGCGGTGACCTTGGCATCGTTCCAGGCCCGTGAGCGGCGTGTCGGGTCCAGGTACGGGGCGAGCTTGCCCAGGCTCGGGTCGGCCCGTTCCAGCGCCGTCAGTATCCGGGGAGCATCGCCATGCTGGCTGAGGGGGAGAAAGCCGCAATCACTGCGCGGGTAGGTGATGACCTTGTGGGTTTCGTACAGCGACTGGGCGATGTCCAGGGTCTCCTGGGCGCCCAGGCCCAGCCGTTTCGAGCAGATTTCCTGCAACGTGCCGAGGTCGAAGGGCAGGGGCGCGGGTTCGCGAATCCGCTCGGTCTTGAGTTTCACCACCCGCGCGCTGCTGGCCACGCTCATGGCGGCGGCAGCCTGTTGGGCAAGGGCCTGGTTCAGGCAGCGATCCTGGTCATCGCAGGCGTCCGAGGGCGCGCGCCATTGGGCGACGAAGGGCTGGCCGTCATGCAGCAGGTGTACATCGATCGCCCAGTAGGGTGCCGGCACGAAATCGGCGATGCTGCGGTCGCGATCCACCACCAGGCGCAGGGTTGGCGTCTGCACCCGGCCTACCGGCAATACGCCCTGGTAGCCGGATTGGCGTCCGAGCAGGGTGAACAGCCGGCTCATGTTCATGCCGATCAGCCAGTCGGCCCGCGAGCGTCCCAGGGCCGAATGGTAGAGGTTGAAGGTTTCGCCACCCGGCTTGAGGGTGGCCAGGGCCTTGCGGATCGACGCGTCGTCGAGTGCCGACAGCCAGAGCCGCTGGATCGGTCCGCGATAACGACAATGTTCCACCAGCTCGCGGGCGATCATTTCGCCTTCGCGGTCGGCGTCGGTGGCGATCACCAGTTCCCCGGCCTCGCCGAGCAGGCGCTTGACCGCCTTGAACTGGCTGGCGGTCTTGGGCTTGACCTGCATCTTCCATTTGTCCGGGACGATTGGCAGGTCGGCCAGTACCCAGCGTTTGTAGCGGGCATCGTAGGCGTCCGGCGGAGCGGTTTCCAGCAGATGCCCGATGCACCAGGTGACCGTGGCATTGGCACCGACCCAGCAGCCATCGCCACGGCGCGTGGCGCCGAGCACGGCGGCGATGTCCTTGGCCTGGGAGGGTTTTTCGCAGAGAAACAGCCGCATGGCCACCTTCGTTCGATCGTGCGCGGGAGAGAGCGGACAGCATGCTCGGTGGCGGGGCCGTGAGCAATCCTTGTCTGTATGTATATACAGTCTATTTGTTTCAGCGCTCTGCGGCTACCGACAGTTCCCGTACAAGGAAATCGATGAACGCCCGGGTCTTTTGCGGCACCCGGCGTGCCGAGGCATATACGGCGTTGATGCTGATCGGCGGCGCCTGCCACTCGCACATCACCGGCACCAGGCGCCCGGCGGCCAGGGCATCCTCGACGATGAAGTCCGGCAGCAGCGCGATGCCCATGCCCGCCTCGGCAGCCTGGGCCAGCAGATCGCCGTTGTTGGCGTGCAGTGGGCCGGTGACCGTGACCCGCTGGGTCTCCTTGCCATTGCTCAGTTGCAGGCTGACGCCACTTTGCAGGTAGCCATAGTTCAGGCACTGGTGGGCGCACAGTTCCCGTGGTGTCGTAGGAATACCGGCGCGCTCCAGGTAGCCGGGAGAGGCGACCATGATGCGCGGGGCCGGGGCCAGCAATTTGGCGATCATCGATGAGTCCGGCAGGCTGGCGATCCGGATGGTCACATCGAAGCCGCCCTTGACCGGGTCAACCTGCTGGTCGCTGAGTACCAACTGCAACTCGACGTTCGGATGTTCCTCATGGAACAGCGGTATCAACCGTCCCAGTCGTCGCAGCCCGAAGGACATCGGTGCGTTGACGCGCAACACCCCGCGCAGCTCGCCGATGCCGTCGCGGGCGCGCTGCTCGGCTTCATCGAGCGACGCCAGCAGTTCGCGGGCGGACTCGTAGTACTCGGCGCCAGCCTCGGTCAGATGCAGGCTGCGGGTGGTGCGCAACAGCAGTTGCACGCCGATCGCCTCTTCCAGCGCCTGGATCTGCTTGCTGACTTTCGAGCGTGGTACGTCCATTGCTCGTGCCGCCGCGGCAAAGCCATTGGCCCCTACGGTGGCGACAAACGCCCGCATGCATTCGACGCGATCCATGACTGTTCCCTAAATAGAATCAATGATTTCCGATTTTATGGAATTGTCCCTTTTTTATCCAGGCCCCAGAATTTGTCACAAGCAGGCAGCACAGGTCTCCAAGCGGGACCTGCAGCCAACTGCCACATTGACCGCAAGGCGCTGCGGCGCAGGTCAGGCAAGCAATAGAGAGAGGGTGGGCGTAACGGTTATCGCTTACCCATTGGCGACATACAGGAAGATGGAATCAGCCATGAATATCGAATTGTCCGACGGCGTGGTCACGCTGCTGGTGCGTCACCGAATCAGGAAGGGGTGGGATCAGGCGTATGAGGCGTGGTTGCGCCAGATCATCGCCAAGGCGCGCAGTTATCCTGGGCACCTGGGGATTGACGTGGTCCGTGGGCACAGTGGCGGCCTGGCGTTGTTCACCTGTGTGTTGCGCTTTGCCAGCACCGAACAGTTGCAGGTCTGGCTGGATTCCGATGACCGTCGCGACCTGGTCGATCAGGCCCGTCCGTTGCTGGCTGATGGTGACCAGACGGAAATCAATGCAGATCGCGAATTCTGGTTCACGCCCCCGCCGGTGGACGCACCGACGCCGCCACCGCGCTGGAAGCAGGCCTGCGTGACATTCCTGGTGATCCTTCCGTTGACGTTCCTGGTCCCCATTCTGTGGAAACCGCTGTTCGCGTTGTGGCCCTGGCTGGGAGGGTATGTGCCGGCCAACGTGGTGATTACCCTGACCATCGTGTTGCTGGTGGTCTACGTGTTCATGCCACGGGTGACGCGTCTGTTCAGCCGGTGGCTGCAACCCCGGGCGGAGGCCGCCCCGGTTGCCGCTCATCTTGAAACCCGGCGATAGGAAAATCCGGCCCATAAAAAACCCGACACATGTGTCGGGTTTTTTCGTATCGGGGGGTATTACTTGCGACCGCCCAGTGCGCCGCCGGCTGCGCCACCCAGGCCTGCGCCGATCGCTGCGCCGGTGCTGCCGCCGAGCTTGTTGCCCAGCAGCGAGCCGCCTGCGGCCCCCAGGCCGCCACCGAGGGCTGCCTTGGTCTTCTTGCCTTTCTTGGCCGCTACGGCGCCACCTGCGGCACCGCCCAGGCCTGCACCGATCGCAGCGCCAGTGCTGCCACCCATCTGCTGGCCGACCACGTTACCCAGGACGCCACCCAAGCCACCTCCGACTGCTGCCTGGGTGCCGCCGGCAGCCATGGCGCCTTGGGCAAACAGGGCGCTGAGCGCCAGGACGGTAAGTGCTTTACGCATGTTGCGAACCTCGAAATGAATGGAGCGCCAATTGTCGCCGGGCAGCGACGCAGACGCAAACGCTGTCGAGGGGACGGACGGTTTATATTTTTTTGCCCTCGTGGAACTTTCCTGTTTCGCGAGGCGGGCCGAGTGGTTCGAAAATACCCTGATGAACTGTGGGTTAAATAGGCCGTTCATCGGGTTTTATATCGGCCGAAGGGTTACCTTCATATATCCGCCGAATAATTCCCAGATAACAAGTATGGTCTTGATGCAGGTTTTGACATTTATCGTGAACTACTTTGGTGCAAACTCCCTAACAGTCCCTCGGACGAGCGGCCACGGCGCCCCGCCTTACGTCGGAAAATGCCTATGTCCTGGAAAAAACTGTGGTTATTGAAGGGGTTAGGAATAAAATTATAATCAAAATATCTTGTTACGAATTTCCATCATCAGTTATTATTGCCCTGCGTTCACCTACCACGGTTTATGCATTCTTTAAGGCCCAAGCGTCCATCAGCCGCTTGGGCTTTTTTTTGCCTTGAATTTTTTCGAAAGCACGCGATATAAACCTTTTTGGAAGTAAGGTTTATATCGCGGTGACAAGTCTGCGGTAGGGTTTCGCTGTTTGGCGATACTCGGGCTGCAGTCCAGCACTATCGGTCAGGTAGTACTGATCACTTCGCGCACGCGATTGGCAAGATCATCCAGGGCAAACGGCTTGGTCATCACATGCATGCCGGCTGCCAGGTTGCCATCACCGATCACCGAGTGTTCGGCATAGCCGGTAACGAACAGGATCTTCAGTCCGGGCCGGGTTTGCCGGGCCAGTTCCGCCAGTTGCCGGCCGTTCATGCCGCCTGGCAGGCCGACATCGCTGACCAGCAGGTCAACCCGTATCGGCGACTGCAGTATCTTCAGGCCCCGGGACCCGTCGCTGGCCTCCAGCACCTTGTATCCATGCTCCTCGAGCAGATCGACCATGAGCATCCGCACCTGTGGCTCATCGTCGACCACCAACACTGTTTCGCCTGTCATGGCGGCCAGGGTTGGCGTGGCCGCCTGGATGCTCTCGCGCTCCTCTGCTTCGGCAAAGTGACGGGGCAGGTAGAGACGTACCTGGGTGCCGCTGCCCGGTTGTGAGCCGATGCGAACCTGTCCACCGGACTGCAGGGCGAAACCATAGACCATCGACAGGCCGAGGCCGGTCCCTGAGCCCAGTGGCTTGGTGGTGAAGAAGGGATCGAAGACCTTGCCGAGGATATCGGCCGACATGCCGCAACCGCTGTCGGCCACGCCCAGGTACACATAGCCGCCCGGAGGCAGTTCCAGGGCCAGGGCCGACGCCGAGTTGAGTGTGATGTTCGCGGTCTCGATGGCCAGGCTACCGCCGTCGGGCATCGCATCACGGGCGTTGATACACAGGTTGAGCAGCGAGTTCTCCAGCTGGTTCGGGTCCACCAGGGTGGTCCACAGGCGCTCGGACAGCTTCGACTCCAGCTTTATCGAGGGGCCGACCGTTCGCCGGATCAGGTCTTGCATTTCCTGGATCAGCAGGTTGACATTGGTTGCCCGCGAATCGAGGGTCTGCCGGCGGGAAAAGGCCAACAGCCGATGCGTCAAGGCGGTGGCTCGGCGCGATGCGATCAATGCGGCATTGATATAGCGCTCAAGGCTCTCCACGCGGCCCTGGTCGATACGGCTCTTGAGCATTTCCAGGCTGCCGCTGATGCCGGTCAGCAGATTGTTGAAGTCGTGGGCCAGGCCCCCGGTCAACTGCCCGACGGCTTCCATCTTCTGGCTCTGGCGCAGTTGTGACTCGGCCTTGGCCAGGGCCTGGGCCTGCTCCTTGTCGAGGGTGCAATCGCGGCCCACGGCGTTGATCACTTCATCGGACGGGCTGGAGGACCAGTTGATCCAGCGGTAGCCGCCCTGCTTGCAGCGGTAGCGGTTTTCGAAACGGCGAATGCTCTGGCCGGTCGCGGAATAGCGGGCGCGTTCGAGGGTCTGCTCGAGGTCTTCCGGATGAATCAGGTCGTAGAGGCTGGTGCCGAGCAGGTCGGCTTCGCACCAGCCCAGGGTCGTTTCCCATGCCGGGTTGATGGCAATGATCTGGCCATCGAAAGTACAGCGCAGCATGATGTCCGACGACAGTGTCCACAGTTGGTTGCGGTCGTCGGTACGGGACGCAACTTCCTGTTCCAGCGAGGCGTTCAGTTGCTTGAGGGCGATTTCGGCCTGGCGCCGTTCGGTAATGTCGTTGAAGAACACCGCGACCTTGTACGCCCCCGGGCTGCCGACACGAACCGCATGCACGGCATACCAGCGGCCGAGGGCCTGGGCCTGGTTTTCAAAACGTTGTTCGACCCCATTCAGGACCACGTTGCCGTAGATATCGAACCAGTGTTGTTCGTGGGCTGGAAGCATGTCCCGTACCCATCGGCCCCTGGCGTCGACGAGCCCGGTTTCGCGCTCGAACGCCGCATTCATGTCGAGAAAACGGTAGTCCACCGGCTTGCCGGCCGTATCGAACTTCATCTCGATGATGCAGAAGCCGGTATCGACAGCCTCGAACATGGTTCGGTAGTGCATGTCTTGCTCGACTGATGACTCGAGCGGTCCGGTTTCTGGTGCTTCCATGATTGCCCCGTGCATGAAAAAACTACCTGAATGGTATCAGGGTGCTGCCTTCTTTTTAGTATGGCTGTGCAGATGGGAAGAAGTTCGGGGGAGTTGGTTTTTGTCGGTTGATGACCGTCGCCCCGACGGTATGGACGCGGCCTGCAAGAGGAGGCCGCGCGTACCGCATAGTCTTCGCGTCAGTCGCCTTTCGAGTTCAGCTTGCGCAGCTCTTCGTAGGTGGCCGACTGGACGAACCAGAAGCCGGAGATGATGCACCACAGCAGCGTTCCACCGATCAGGCCGCCCAGGCCGGCGAAAAAGCTGCTGCCGAACATGGTGATCAGGCTCAGCAGCCAGATGAAGCCCAGGGCGATGTACAGAACGATGTTGTTGACACCAATGACGAAGTCTTTCATGGGATTCCTTTTCGGATGAAGTCCTATGGCCGCTCCCGGTGAGCGCCATGTCGGTCATCATATTTCCAATGGCCATTTGTCACCAGCCGTGATCGCTGGAAAATCGCCTGATGCGCTGTCGCCCACCCAGCGAGCGCTCGACGAGGCTGAAAGTGATTCAGGCATTGGCCATGGAAGGTCGTACAATGGCGCCTGTTTTTTATGGCCGTTGAAGTGAGGCAAGCCATCCATGGCTGAAATTCGTGACCTGTCGATTGTGCTGGACCGCATCGACCAGGCAATTATCGAGGTGTTGCGTCATGACGGGCGTATCACCTACCAGAAGCTCTCCGAACGTGTGCACCTGACACCCAGGCCGTGCCTGGAGCGGGTGCGCAAGCTGGAGCAGTTGGGGGTGATCCGCGGCTATGGCGCCATCCTCGACGAGAACAAGCTGTCGCCCGGCCTGTCGCTGTTGGTGCTGGTGGCGCTGTCCGGCCAGAGCGGGCGGGCGGCGCAGAAGGCCTTCGAGGCCAAGATCCGCGCCTGTCCCCAGGTGCTCGAGTGCCATTTGATCAGTGGTGCCTTCGACTACAGCCTGCGCATGCGTTGCCGGGACATGGAACACTATCGGGTGCTGACCGAAACCTGGCTCAACGATGAAGAACTGCATATCGACAAGCTGGTCAGCCACCCTGAGCTGGCGATGGTCAAGACCGCCATGGAGTGATCGTACCGCGGGCGATGGCCTGACGAGCGACAGATTGGCTCGAGGGGCCATTCGTGTGGCTCGCAAAACCACTAAACCTGTCATTTCTGACAGTTGTTTGGGGAAACCTCGATGGATTGAATAGCGGGCAGATCGCAACGGTTGCAAAAGCCGCAGGCGACGTCTCTTTCAAGGAGGATTGCCCTGATGATGCTACAGGCGTTGCGCGGTTGCCGGGTCAACCCGGCGGGGGAGCTCGACCCGGGTTTTGGCTGTCCGGGCAAGGCGCTGGTGGTGTTTCCCGGCAGCCTGTCGAGCCAGGCCAATGACGTACTGTTCTGCCCCGATGGCAAGATCCTCGTGGTCGCCCGGGTGGAGTTTCCCGAGGGCGTTTCCTTCGGCCTGGCCCGACTCAATATCGATGGCTCGATGGACACCTCGTTTGGCCAGGATGGCAGCCTGGTTGGCCGCTTCGAGGCCGGGGGCGAATCGACCGGCATCAGCCTGCGCCGGTTGCATGATGGGCGAATCCTGGTCTTTGGCCTGCATTACCCGGATGACCGGCGCACCTTGCCGGCCGTGGCGCGGTTCCTGGCGGACGGCCGCCCCGATCCGCGCTTTGGCACTCAGGGCGTGCAGTTGCTGCGCCTGCCCGGCGACCTGGCCGAAGGCCCCCGTGACCGCTGGCTGCCACCGGGACTGGCGGGTTTCGAGAGCTGCTTCGGCGCGATACAGCCGGACGGCAGGATCCTGCTGACCCTCAACCACAGTTACTCCTCTACCGATCATGTCGGTCTGCTGGTACGCCTGCTGCCGGACGGCGACCTTGATCACAGCTTCAATGGCCTGGGTTTCGTGATGGTGCGCCGGTTGCTGATGAACACCTGGCTCAACTGCATCCTGCTGCAGCCCGATGGCAAGATCCTGGTGGGCGGTTCGATCGACTTCCCACCCAGCGGTCTGGTGGCCCGCTACTTGCCGGATGGTCGGCTGGACCCGGCCTTTGGTCACGAAGGCTACCTGTCCGTGCGTTTTGCCGATGCCAGCTCGACGGTCACTCGCCTGGCTCGCGGTGCCCAGGGACAACTGTTCTGCGTGGGCAATCGTTTCGAGCCGCTGGGCAGTGCCTTGCAGGGCTTTACCGCCAGCGGTTGCGTCGACCGGCGTTTCAATCATGGCGCCGCGGTGCTGCTGGATATCGACGCTCCCGCCTGCCGGTGGGCTGCGGTTGCCGTCCAGCTGGACGGGGCAATTCTCGCGGCAGGTTCGACGGTGGCCGGGTTCGGCTCGGACCTGGCGCTGGCGCGCTATCTGCCGGATGGCCAGCTCGATCCCGAGTTCGCTGCGGGCAAGGGCTACGTGCGCACCCGTCTGGGCAAGAGCCTGGACACCGTCACCTCGCTGGCGGTGCAGGGGGACGGGCGTATCCTGGTTGCGGGGCATTCACAGCTCGGTGGTTTCCAGGCGGTGGTGATGCGGTATCTGGGTTGAGATGTCATCATCCGGGCAACGGGTGACCGTTCAGCTGCTATTTCATCATGGCTGTGCAGCGATGTCATATTGAATGCAGGTCCATTGCGGAGAGCTGCTCATGTGGCGATTCAGTTTGATGGTCGGAATGCTCTTGCTGGCAGGAGGTTGCTGGGCCGAAGAAGTCCTCTATCGCACGCAACAGGCTGTCGAGTTGGGCAGTGCCCGTACCGATATCCGCCTGCAATCGAAGTCCCCTGCGGCGGTCGATCTCTCCCGCCACAAAAGCGGCGAACCCCTGGTCCTGGTGTTGTCCGGGGTGTGGGCGAGCAAGGCACCTTCGGCAGGTTACCACCTCTATCTCAATGTACCTGCAGGATTACGGCCCCTGGTTTCGGACCCCGGTCATCTCGGCGAGGTGAGTTTCTATGGGGCTCCTGATCACTACAATCACGAGCATCCCAAGGAGGTTGCCTTCTTCCTTGATGACGCACTAGTGCGTTTAGGTGCCGCTGGGCGCCTGGCGGTTGCCCCTTCCCTGACGCTGGTTCCTGTCAGGCCTGACAGGCCAGGCGTGCAGGCCCGTATCGAAGAGGTTTCGATCGTCGCGATTCCTCGCTGACGTAAAAGTTCCACGGCATCTGGAGGAAATTTCACCCGCTGCTACGCTGAGGGTGCTGGCGATTTCGCATCAGCCAACTCGTGCGATTCAGGGAGTGAAGATGACTATCAGTCGAAGGACAGTGCTGCAGGCGGGAGTGATAGGTGGCGGTATGGCGTTGTTGCCGCTAGGAATGGTCAAGAAGGCCTGGGCCGCGCCGGCAAAGACCTTGGTACGCTACAACGTGCTCTCCCCCGAAGGGCAGAAGATGTTGAAAATCTACGCGGGTGCGGTGAAGAAGATGATGGCCAAGCCCGCGACCGATCCGCTGTCGTGGACCTTCCAGTGGTATATCCATGCAATTCCGGATGTCGATGCCGGGGATAAGTCCAAGGCGGTGGACAAGGTCTTCGGTAGTGCGGCTAGCCCGCAGAAGGCCCTGGCCCAGAGTGCCTGGTGGACCTGTGAGCCACATGCCAGCGGTAACAGCGATGCATTCCTGCCCTGGCATCGGATGTATGTGATGTATTTCGAGCAGATCATCCGTGAGGTTTCCGCAGAGCCGGAGTTCACGCTGCCGTTCTGGGATTACACAGGGCCCTCCAGTGCGGCGGGCAACAACTACAGCGTGATGCCCAAGGAGTTCCTGCTCAAGGACGATCCGGTCTTCGGCTCGCTCTACCGTCCTGACCGCAATCCCGGCTCCAACGCCGGCAAACCGGTGGTCGACTTTGGCAGTTCCCTTGACCTCGCTTGCATGAAGTGGCGCGACTACAGCAGCAAAACCGGCTTTTGTAGCAACATCGACAACAATCCGCACGGCAGCCTTCATGACGATGTAGGTAACGAAAAAGGCATGGGAGAGGTGCCTTGGGCTGCTAACGATCCGGTTTTCTGGATTCACCATGCCAACATTGATCGGATCTGGGCCAGTTGGGTCAAGAGTGGTGGCCAGAACCCCAACACCGGGAGCTACCTCAACCAGACCTGGACGTTCGCCGATGCGTCGGGGAAAGCGGTCAAGATCAAGACCGCCGACGTGCTCGACACGACGAAGCTGGCTTCTCCCTACATCTACTCGGAGTACGCCCAGCGGCCCAAGGGTAGCCTGCCATTTGCCACCGGCGAGAAAAAACTCCTGCTGCTGGCCCAGAGTGCGCCGCCTGCAACGGCCAAGGCCATCAGTCTTGGCAGCAAGCCCATCACTGTCACCTTGTCGGGAGGCGGGGCACCCGCGCCCGCAGCCAATGCGAGTAACTCTGCCGCTCATACTTTCAGCGCACAGGTGAAGGCTCTGCCGCCGGTTCAGGAATATGCCCTGTCATTCGAGGCAATTGCTGCCAGCGGAGCGCCAGGAAACGCCTATAACGTCTACCTGGGGCTACCGGAAGGAAAGGCACCGACTTCTGAATACCTTGTGGGTACGATCAGCATGTTTGGTGTTGGCGCGCACAAGGCACACCATGATGCCTCGAAAAGTGCCAGTTTCCTGGTGGGCGAACAGTTGCAGGTCCTGCTCAAGGCCGGGGAGGTCAAAGAAGCGCCTTCGGTGACGCTGGTTCCGGTGGGTGAGCCGGCTCCCGGGTCCGCACCGACCATTGGCAACATTTCCTTGTCGGCGATCTAGCCAGGAGGCCATACAGGCAGGCTTGGGAGGGTTGTACCTCGCGAGCCTGCCGGCGTTGTGGTCACTCCTGCAACTCCTCCCGGTTCCTGAACTGTTCCAGCGCCTCGGCGTTGGCCAGGGCATCGGTGTTCTTTACCGGCAACCCGTGCACCACGTTGCGCACCGCCAGTTCGACGATCTTGCCGCTCAGGGTCCGTGGAATGTCCGTCACCGCGACGATCTTCGCCGGAACATGACGTGGGGTGGTGTTGTCGCGGATCACCTGGCGAATCCGTTGCTGCAGTGCTTCGTCGAGCGCCACGCCTTCCTGCAGCCGCACGAACAGCACCACCCGCACATCGTTCTGCCATTGCTGGCCGATGGCGAGGCTTTCCACTACCGCCTCGACCTTTTCCACCTGCCGATAGATTTCCGCCGTACCGATGCGCACGCCGCCGGGGTTGAGCACGGCGTCGGAGCGACCGTGGATCATCAGGCCGCCGCCCTCAAGCTCCTCGGCATAGTCACCCTGGGCCCAGACACCTGGGAACAGGCTGAAATAGGAGGCCCTGAGTTTCTCCTGGCGGGGATCGTTCCACAGTCCGACCGGTATCGCCGGGAAGTGTCGGGTGCAGACCAACTCGCCTTTTTCGCCATGCACTGGCTGACCGTTGTCATCCCAGACCTCGACGGCCATGCCCAGGCTCTTGCACTGCATCTGGCCGCGGGTGACTGGAAGGGTCGGATTGCCGCTGACGAAGCAGGAGACGATATCGGTGCCGCCGGACATCGACGACAGGCACAGCTCGGCCTTGATCTCCCGGTAGACGTAGTCGTAGCTGTGGGGCGACAGCGGCGAGCCGGTGCAGAGAAGGGTCTTGAGGCGGTCCAGCCGGTGCGTCTGCCGTGGGCTGAGCCCGGCCTGTTCGAGGGCCGCGAGATATTTCGGGCTGGTGCCGAAGACGCTGATGTCCTCGTTGTCGATCAGGTCGAGCAGGCGTTGCGGGCCGGGGTGAAACGGCGAGCCGTCGTACAGCACCACCGTCGCGCCGACCGCCAGCGTCGAGACCAGCCAGTTCCACATCATCCAGCCGCAGGTGGTGTAGTAGAACAGGCAGTCGTCAGGCCCCAGGTCGACGTGCAGGCCATGTTCCTTGAGGTGCTGCAGCAACACGCCGCCGGTGCTGTGGACGATGCACTTGGGCACCCCGGTGGTGCCGCTGGAATAGAGGATGTACAGCGGCTGGGCAAAGGGTACCGGGACGAAATACGGCTCGCCGCCGGGCTGGTAGAAGTCTTGCCACAGGCTCACGTTTGCGCGGGTCCGGAAGTCTTCGGCACCGGCCTGGGGATGGGCGTAGGGCACCACCAGTAGTTGCCGAAGCGAGGGCAGATGTTCGAGGATTTCGTTGAGCTTGGCGCTCTGCTCCAGCTCCTTGCCGGCATAGCGGTAGCCGGCGCAGGCGATCAACACCTTGGGTTCGATCTGGCCGAAACGGTCGATGACGCCTTGGGTGCCGAAGTCCGGCGAGCAGCAGGACCAGATCGCGCCCAGGCTGGTGGTGGCGAGCATGCCTACCAGGGTTTGCCAGGTGTTTGGCATGCAGGCGGCGACCCGGTCGCCAACGCCGACGCCTGCCTCGCGCAGGCGCTGTTGCAGACCGGCGACATGGGCGGCCAGCTCGGCATGGGTAAGGGTTTCCCGTCGCCCGTCCTCGCTGACCGCGACCACGGCAAGGTGGTCGTCACGGCGGCGCAGCAGGTGTTCGGCGAAGTTCAGCGTCGCATCGGGGAACCAGTGGGCGCTGGGCATCTGTTGCTCTTCGACCAGCACACGGCTGGCCGGGGTGTGGAATTCGACATCGAAGAAATCGACGATCGCCTGCCAGAAGTCCTCGCGGCGTTCGATGCTGAAACGGTGCAGGGCCGGGTAGTCGGCGATCTGCAGGTCGTGACGGTGATTGACCAAGCGCCGGAAGGCTTCGATACGGGTTTTGCCGATGCGTTCTGCGCTGGGGCGCCACAGGACTTCTGACATGGGGTTCCCTTTCTTATTTTGTGTTTTTGGTGCGGGCCCTATTCGCGAGCAGGGCCCGCAGGGGCTCGACTATTGCGCCAACCACCCACCATCGATATTCCACGCCGCGCCGCGGACCTGGCTACCGGCCTCGCTACAGAGGAACAATACCAGTTCACCCAACTGCGGCGGGGTGACGAACTCCAGTGAAGGCTGCTTCTCCGCCAGCAGGTCATGCTGCGCCTGCTGCGGGTCGACGCCGCCGGCCGCACGGTCGTCGATCTGTTTCTGTACCAGTGGCGTCAGCACCCAGCCGGGGCAGATGGCGTTGCAGGTGACATTGCCGGTGGCGGTCTCCAGGCCGACCACCTTGGTCAGGCCGATCACGCCGTGCTTGGCTGCGACATAGGCTGCCTTGCCCACCGAACCGACCAGGCCATGCACCGAGGCGATGTTGACGATCCGCCCCCAGCCCTTGGCGCGCATGCCCGGCAGGGCCAGGCGGGTGCTGTGGAACACCGAGGACAGGTTGATCGCGATGATCGAGTCCCAGCGCTCCACCGGGAACTCGTCCACCGACGCCACATGCTGGATGCCGGCGTTGTTGACCAGGATGTCGACGCCGCCGAACTCCCGCTCGGCATAGGCGAACATCTCGGCGATCTGCGCCGGGTCGCTGACATCGGCCGGGTGATGACCGACCTTGCCGCCAAACTGGCGCACTTCGGCGAGCACGGCACTGGCGTCGCCGAAGCCGTTGAGGATCAGGTCGGCACCGGCCTTGGCCAGGCTCAGGGCGATACCCAGGCCGATGCCGCTGGTGGAGCCGGTGACCAGTGCGGTTTTTCCGTTGAGACTCATGTTCGATTCCTCAGACAATGCCGGTGGCGTAGAACGTGGCGATCACTACGAACACCGCCAGGGTCTTGATCAGCGTGATGCAGAAAATATCTTTATAGGCCTCGCGGTGGGTCAGCCCGGTCACGGCCAGAAGGGTGATCACCGCGCCGTTGTGTGGCAGGGTGTCCATGCCGCCACTGGCCATGGCGGCCACCCGGTGCAGCACTTCCAGTGGAATGTTGGCGGCGTGGGCGGCAGCGACGAAACTGTCGGCCATGGCGGCCAGGGCGATGCTCATTCCGCCCGAGGCGGAGCCGGTGATGCCGGCCAGCAGGGTCACGGTAATGGCTTCGTTGACCAGCGGGTTGGGGATGCTCTTGAGCCCTTCAGCCAGCACCAGGAAGCCAGGCAGCGAGGCGATCACCGCACCGAAACCGTATTCCGAGGCGGTGTTCATCGCCGCCAGCAGCGCGCCTGAAACGGCACTCTTGCTGCCTTCGGCGAGCTTGCTGCGAATCGCCCGGAAACCGAACAGCAACACCACCACGATGCCCACCAGCAGCGCCGCCTGGACTGCCCAGATGGCGGTGAGCTTGGCGACTTCGGTCTGTACCGGCGAGACCATGCCGGGCAGGCTGAGGGTGTGGGTCTTGCCGTACCAGAGCGGAATCCAGTGGGTGAACAGCAGGTTCATGCTGCCCACCAGCAGCAGGGGCGAGAGAGCGATCCACGGGTTGGGCAGGCGGATGTCCTCGGCGGTTTCCGGCTCGTTGCGCAGTTCCGTGCCATAGCCTTCGCCAGCGATCTGGGCCTTGTTGCGTTGGCGTTGCAGGAACAGCATGCCGGCGCAGAACACGAACACTGTGCCGATCAGTCCCAGCCATGGCGCGGCCCAGGCGGTGGTGTTGAAGAAGGTGCTGGGAATGATGTTCTGGATCTGTGGCGTGCCGGGCAGGGCGTCCATGGTGAAGGAGAACGCGCCGAGGGCGATGGTCGCCGGGATCAGGCGCTTGGGGATATTGCTCTGGCGGAACATCTCGGCCGCGAACGGATACACCGCGAACACCACCACGAACAGCGAGACGCCGCCGTAGGTCAGCAGCGCGCAGACCAGCACGATCACCAGCATCGCCTGGCGGGTACCGAGCAGGCGGATGGCGGTAGCGACGATGGAACGGGAGAAGCCCGACAGCTCGATCAGCTTGCCGAACACCGCGCCGAGCAGGAACACCGGGAAGTAGAGTTTGATGAAGCCGACCATCTTGTCCATGAACACCCCGGTGAAGGCGGGAGCGACGGCGGCGGGATCGGTGAGTAGGACGGCGCCGAGGGCGGCGATGGGGGCGAACAGGATGACGCTGTAGCCACGGTAGGCCGCAAGCATCAGCAGCGCCAGGGCTGCGAGGGCGATGATCACACTCATGGTGTGTCTCCAATTGTTATTTTTGTAGGTTAGGTCTGAATCTCCAGTGGGAATAGCGAGTTTCGTGCCATTAATTAAGTCATTGAAATATATGAATATTTTATAGGGTCATAAAAAGCCTTCAGATTTTTTCTCTATTTAGAGACAGCGCCGGATGGTTGGCAGCATCGAAAACCCGCTTGTGTGGCGAGCGGGCTTGCCCGCGCTCGGCTGCATGGCAGCCGCAAACCAGTCGCCTCAATAGCGCCTGATACACCGCGGTTACTGATTTTTGGCGCGCTTCGCACCCCAGCGCGGGCAAGCCCGCTCACCACAAGAGGGAATCTTGCTCGCCTTGGCGGGGTTTGTCTCTATTTCGGGATGTCAGTCTCTTTATTGAGACTCGCTGATGCCCAGCGCCACCATCTTTTTGTACAGGGTCGAGCGTCCCAGTCCCAACTGCCTGGCTGCGTCCATGACCTTGCCGCCACATTGCGCCAGGGTCGCTTCGATCAACTGCCGCTCGAATCGCTCGCGGGCGACGCTGAAGGTTTCCGTTCCGACCGCTGCCACGGCAGGAGCAGCCCGGCGCTCCAGTGGGCTGAACGTCCCGATTGCCCCACGAATATCGCTCGCGCCCAGCACCTGCGTATCACCCAGCAGCGCCGCTCGTTCCAGCACGTTGCGCAGCTCGCGGATGTTGCCCGGCCAGGCATGCTGCCCGAGCAGTTCCAGTGCCTCGGCGGCCAGTTCATGGTGACTGTCCAGTTCCTCGAGAATCACCTCGCTCAGCGCCGGCAGATCCTCCAGGCGTTCGCGCAGGGGCGGAACGTGGATCGGCAGGACATTGAGGCGGTAATACAGATCGGCGCGGAACTCGCCGCGCTTGATCGCTGCCTCCAGGTCGGTGGAGGTCGCGGCGATCACCCGAACATCGCTGCGCAATACCTCATTGGAACCGACCGGCTCGAACTCCTTCTCCTGCAGCACCCGCAGCAGCTTGCTTTGCAGGGGCAGCGGCATGTCGCCGATTTCGTCGAGGAACAGCGTGCCGCCCTGGGCGATCTGCAACTTGCCGGGGCGACCCTTGCGGTCGGCGCCGGTGAAGGCGCCCGGGGCGGTGCCGAAGAACTCCGCTTCCAGCAGCGTTTCGGGAATCGCCGCGCTGTTGATGCTGACGAATGCCTTGTGCGCCCGTGGCGAGGCGCTGTGGATGGCGTGGGCCAGCAGTTCCTTGCCGGTGCCGGTTTCGCCCAGCAGCAACACCGGCGACTCGGTGCTTGCGCTACGCCGGGCGCGGCGCTTGACCTCCAGGCTCGCGGCGCTGGTACCGATGAAGTGGGCGAAATTGTACTTGGTCTGCCGGGCCCGCAGCAGCGAGCGGGTCGAGGCCAGTTCCGCCTGCATGCTCTGGTAGCGCTTGAGCAGTGGCGAGAGGCTGTGCAGCTCGCCAAACAGGGCAAAGCCGATGGCGCCGATCACCACGCCGACATCGTCGTGAACCGGCAGGCGCATCACCACCAGCGGTTCCTTGGGCATGTCTTGCAGGTCCAGCAGGATCGGCCGGCCCGTGCGCACCACCTCGCGCAGCAGGCTGCCGGGGATCACGCTCTCGCAGGGTTGGCCGATGGCCTGTTCGGCGCTGCCCAGGCCAAAGCGCTTGGCATAACGCTCGTTCATCCAGACGATCCGCGCGTCGCGGTCGACGATCACCGTGCCTTCGCTGGACTGCTCGATGTTCTCGAACAGCGAACGAATCGCCAGCAGGCGAACCCGCTGGTAGTCCTTGAGGCTCTCACGGTCGTTCATCGGCGTCTGGCTCACGGACAGTTCAGGGGGGAAGTGTGGGTCAGTGTCGCTGCCAGCAGCTCCTGGGTGTACGGGTGTTGCGGGTTATCGAACACTGCGCAGGTACTGCCCTGTTCGACCACCTTGCCGTCCTTGACCACGATCAGGTCGTGGGCAAGGGCGCGGACCACCGACAGGTCGTGGCTGATGAACAGATAGGTCAGGCCGTGCTTGGCCTGCAGGTCACGCAAGAGCGCGACCACCTGCTTCTGCACCGTGCGGTCGAGGGCCGAGGTCGGTTCGTCGAGCAGGATCAGCGCCGGCTTGAGCACCAGGGCCCGGGCGATGGCAATCCGCTGACGCTGGCCGCCGGAGAACTCATGGGGATAACGATGACGGCTTTGCGGGTCGAGGCCGACTTCCTCCAGTGCGCGGATCACCTGGGCCTCATGCTCGGCGGCGGTACCGGGGCAGTGCACCTCGATGCCTTCGCTGATGATCTGCGCCACCGACATGCGGGGGCTCAGGCTGCCGAACGGGTCCTGGAACACCACCTGCATCTGCTTGCGCCATGGCCGCAACTGTTTCTGGTTGAGGCCATCCAGGGGCTGGCCCTGGAAGCGGATGCTGCCCTCGGAGTCGAGCAGCCGCAGGATCGCCTGGCCGAGGGTCGACTTGCCGGAGCCGGACTCGCCGACGATGCCCAGGGTTTTGCCGCGCTGTACGCAGAGACTGATGCCATCCACTGCCTGCAGGTACTCCTTGCGCCGCAGCAGCCCGCCGCCGACCTGGAAGCGCACGCGCAGGTCATCGACGTGCAGCACGCTTTCGTTATCGTCCAGGGCCAGTGCTTCGCCGGCCGGCTCGGCATCCAGCAGCAGGCGGCTATAGGGATGTCGTGGCTGGTTGAACAGGGTTTCGCAGTCGGCCTGCTCGACGCTTTCCCCGGCCTTCATCACACAGACCCGCTGGGCGATGCTGCGCACCAGGTTGAGGTCGTGGCTGATCAGCAGCAGCGACATGCCCAGGCGTTGTTGCAACGACTTGAGCAGCAGCAGGATCTTGCGCTGCACGGTAACGTCGAGGGCGGTGGTCGGCTCGTCGGCGATCAGCAGTTCCGGTTCGCAGGCCAGGGCCATGGCGATCATCACCCGCTGGCGCTGGCCGCCGGAGAGTTGATGCGGGTAGGCCTTGAGCCGTTCCCGGGGTTTCTGGATGCCCACCAGTTCCAGCAGTTCGAGGATTCGCGCCTGGGCCGCCTTGCCGCCCAGGCCCTTGTGCAGCATCAGCGTTTCGCCGATCTGCTTTTCGACCGTGTGCAGCGGATTCAGCGAGGTCATTGGTTCCTGGAAGATCATCGCGATACGGTCGCCGCGAATCTGCCGCAGAGTGCCGTTGTCGGCGCCGAGCAACTCCTGGCCGCGATAACGCACGCTGCCGGTGGAGTGGCAGCCGGTCTGCGGCAGCAGTTGCAGGATCGAGTGGGCCGTCACCGACTTGCCCGAACCGGATTCGCCGACCAGTGCCAGGCACTCGCCGGCACGGATATCCAGGCCCAGGTCGCGGACCACGGGCTGGCCACCGAACGCCACGGTCAGGTGGCGGATTTCAATCAGGTTGTCAGTCATTGCGCGGGCCTGGTTCATGAGCGGGGGTCGAAGGCATCACGCAGCGCCTCGCCGATAAAGACCAGCAGCGAGAGGATCAGCGCCAGGGTGAAGAAGGCGGTGAATCCCAGCCACGGGGCTTGCAGGTTCTGTTTGCCCTGGCCGATCAACTCGCCAAGCGACGCGCTGCCGGCGGGCATGCCGAAGCCGAGGAAGTCCAGGGCGGTGAGGGTCGAGATGGCGCCGGTGAGGATGAACGGCAAGTAGCTCAGGGTCGCGTTCATCGCATTGGGCAGGATGTGTCGCAGGATGATCTTGCGGTCGTTCAGACCCAGGGCGCGGGCGGCCTTGACGTATTCCAGGTTGCGCCCACGGAGGAACTCGGCACGGACCACGTCGACCAGCGCCAGCCAGGAGAACAGCGCCATGATCCCCAACAGCCACCAGAAGTTCGGCTCGACGAAGCCCGACAGGATGATCAGCAGGTACAGCACCGGCAGCCCGGACCAGACTTCCAGCAGGCGTTGGCCGAGCAGGTCGATCCAGCCGCCGTAGTAGCCTTGCAGGGCGCCGGCGGCAATGCCGATCAGCGCACTGATGGCGGTCAGCGCCAGGGCGAACAGAATCGACACCCGTGCGCCGAAGATCACCCGCGCCAGCACGTCGCGGGCCTGGTCGTCGGTGCCCAGCCAGTTCACCGTGGTGGGCGGGCTGGGGGCCGGCTTGTTGAGGTCGTAGTTGGGCGTGTCGGCACTGAACGGAATCGGCGGGAACAGCATCCAGCCGCCATCACGGGTGATCAGCTGGCGCACGTAGTCGCTGCGGTAGTCGGCCTGGAACGGCAGTTGGCCGCCGAATTCCTGCTCGGTGTAGCGCTTGAATACCGGGAAGTACAGTGAACCCTGGTAGCTGAGCACCAGCGGCTTGTCATTGGCGATCAGCTCGCCGCCCAGGCTCAGCACGAACAGCGCGGCGAACAGCCACAACGACCACCAGCCTCGGCGGTTGGCCTTGAATCGGTCGAGCCGGCGACGGCTGACGGGAGAAAGTCGCAGCATCAGGCGTTCCTCGCGGCGAAGTCGATACGCGGGTCGACCAGGGTGTAGCAGAGGTCGCCGATCAGTTTTATCAGCAGCCCGAACAGGGTGAAGATGAACAGCGAACCGAATACCACCGGGTAGTCGCGCGACACCGCCGCTTCATAGCTCATGCGGCCCAGGCCATCGAGGGAGAAGATCACCTCGATCAACAGGGAGCCGGCGAAGAACACGCTGATGAACGCCTGGGGAATGCCCGAGACCACCAGCAGCATGGCGTTGCGAAACACATGGCCGTAGAGCACCCGGCGTTCGCTCAGGCCCTTGGCCCGCGCCGTGACCACGTACTGGCGGGTGATCTCGTTGAGAAACGAGTTCTTGGTCAGGATCGTCAGGGTGGCGAAACCGCCGATCACCAGCGAGGTCACTGGCAGCACCAGGTGCCAGAAGTAGTCGGCGACCTTGCCCAGTGTCGAGAGCTGGTCGAAGTTGTCCGAGACCAGGCCGCGCACCGGGAACCAGTTCAGCGAGGTGCCGCCGGCGAATAGCACGATCAGCAGCATGGCGAACAGGAACGCCGGCATCGCGTAACCGAGGATGATCGCGGTGCTGCTCCAGATATCGAAGCGGCTGCCGTGGCGGACCGCCTTGCGGATCCCCAGGGGGATCGACACCAGGTAGGTGATCAGCGTGGCCCACAGGCCGAGGGAAATGGTCACCGGCATCTTTTCCAGGATCAGGTCGGTGACCTGGGCGCCGCGGAAGAAGCTTTTGCCGAAGTCGAGGTGGGCGTAGCTCTTGAGCATCAGCCAGAAGCGTTCCGGGGCCGGCTTGTCGAAACCGTACTGGCGCTCGATGTCGGCGATCAGCTTGGGATCGAGGCCGCGACTGGCACGGGACGAACCGTGCAGCCCGTCACCACCGCCACCACCGATCGCGCCGCCACCGCCCACGCCTTGCAGGCGGGCGATGGCCTGTTCCACCGGGCCACCGGGAGCGGCCTGGACGATGACGAAGTTGACCAGCAGGATGATCAGCAGCGTCGGGATGATCAGCAGCAGGCGCCGCAGGATATAGGCCGGCATCAGCGGCGCCCTCCATCACGGCCGCGCTTGATCAGCTCGGCGGTCATCTGTTCGTTGGTCAGCGGCGTCGGGCTGACTTCCCACCAGGTTTCGACAGCCGCGTCATTGCTGGCCTGTATCTGCGGAATGCCGAAACGGTTCCACCACACCGTGGAGATGCCTGGCGGGTAGTAGTTGGGGATCCAGTAGTAGTTCCACTGCAGTACCCGGTCCAGGGCATGGGCGTAGCTGAGCATCTGTTTCTGGGTATCGGCCTTGACCAGGCCGTTGATCAGGCTGTCCACGGCCGGGTTCTGCAGGGCCATGAAGTTGTTCGAGCCGGGATCGGTCGCCGTCGACGAGCCGAAGAAATTGTACAGCTCGATGCCCGGCGAGGTGGTCACCGGGTAGCCGCTGACGATCATGTCGTAGTCGCGGTTCTTGAGACGGTTGACGTACTGCGACGGGTCGATGCGGCGGATGTCCATGCGGATGCCGATCTGCGCCAGGTTACGCTTGTACGGCAGCAGCAGGCGCTCCATGCCGTTTTGGGCATTGAGGAAGGTGAAGCTCAGCGGCTCGCCCCGGGCATTGACCAACTGGTCACCTTTCGGTTTCCAGCCGGCCTGTTCCAGCAGGGCCAGGGCTTGCAACTGCTTGTCGCGCAGGTTGCCGCTGGCGTCGGTCTTCGGTGCCTCGAAAACCTGGGTGAAGACCTCGTCGGGGATCTGTCCGCGCAACGGTTCGAGAATCGACAGCTCGTCCTTGTCCGGCAACTCGCGGGCGGCCAGTGGCGTGTTGGAGAAGAAGCTCTGCTGGCGCAGGTACATGTTGCGCATCATCTGCCTGTTGCTCCACTCGAAGTCCCAGAGCATGGCCAGGGCCTGGCGTACCCGGCGATCCTGGAACATCGGCTTCTGCAGGTTGAAGACGTAGCCCTGGGACGGCTGCGGTGATTCCGGTGCCAGGTGTGCCTTCTGCAGGCGACCGTCGCTCAGCGCCGGGCTGTCGTAGCCGATGGAGTAGGCGGTGGCGGAGAACTCGCGGTTGTAGTCGTAGGCGCCGCCACGCAATACCTGGCGTGCGACGTCGGTGTCGCCGAAGTATTCGATGCTGAAGCGGTCGAAGTTGTACAGGCCACGGTTGACCGGCAGGTCCTTGCCCCACCAGTCGGGGTTGCGGGCGAAGGTGATGCTGCGCCCGGAGTCGACCTTGCTGACCCGGTACGGGCCGCTGCCCAGCGGGGCTTCGTAGCCGCCGCCGTCGGCGAAGTCGCGGGTTTTCCACCAGTGTTCCGGCAGGACTGGCAGGGTGGCGATATCCAGCGGCAGCGAGCGGTTTTCGGTGTTCTTGAAATCGAAGCGGACCTGGGTCGGTGACTCGACCACCACGTCCTTGATGCCTTCGAACTGCATGCGGTAGCTCAGGCTGCCTTCGGTCATCAGCAGGTTGAAGGTGTAGCGCACGTCCTCGGCGGTAATCGGCGTGTTATCGGCGAAGCGCGCCTTGGGGTTGAGGAAGAAACGCAGCGACAGGCCGTCATCGGAACGCTGCATCTTCTCGGCGACCAGGCCGTAGACGGTATAGGGCTCGTCGAGGGAGCGTACCGCCAGAGGCGAATAGATATAGCTGTCGATTTGCGAAACGCCTATGCCCTTGTCGATGTAGGGCAGCACATGGTCGAACTGGCCGATTTCGATGGCCGAGCGCTTGAGGCTGCCGCCCTTGGGGGCGTCGGGGTTGGCGTAGTCGAAGTGGCTGAAGTTGGCCGGGTATTTGGGCGGCTCGCCGTACACCGTCAGGGCGTGTTGTGCGGGAGCGGCGTGGGCGACGCTGGCGAACAGGGCCAGGGTGCTGAGTGTCAGGGAAAGAACCAGTCGCATCGTCAGCCTTGAGGACGGTGTGAAAGTTGGTTGCCTCCTGTGGCAAGCAGGTTCCGGTGGCGAGCGGGCTTGCCTGCGCTCGGCTGCGAAGCAGTCGTAAAGCCGGTTTGCTCGGTATTTCTGATAGGCCGAGTGTCCGGTTTCAGGATCGCCTTGCGACCCAGCGGGGCAAGCCCCCTCGCCACAGGGGCTGGCTGCCACAAGGGCGGTGGTTGCCCCGAAGAGCAACCCTCGTTGGGGCGATCAGTCCTGGCGGCTGGTGACTTCCAGCAGGTGGTAGCCGAACTGGGTTTTCACCGGGCCTTGCACGGTATTGACCGGGGCGCTGAATACCACGGTGTCGAATTCCTTGACCATCTGGCCTGGGCCGAAGGAACCCAGGTTGCCGCCGTCACGGCTGGAAGGGCAGGTGGAGTTGGCCTTGGCGATTTCGCCGAAGTCGGCGCCGCCTTCGATCTGGGCCTTGAGTTCGTTGCACTTGTCTTCAGTGGCAACCAGGATGTGGCGGGCAGTGGCTCGGGCCATGGTGGGGTACTCCTTTCAGGAAAATGTTGAGCCTACCGGATTCAGGCGGCTTTTTCCTGGCAAAGTTCCTCGGTGGCGATCCGACTTGCCCGCGAAGGCGTCCTCTCGGCGAACGCGTCCTGTCAGGCTCTCACCGCCGTGCCGGACGCCGCCCGCTCCCGCAACCGCTGCGCCGCACCGCGCAGCAACTGCTCGGTCGCGTCCCAGCCCAGGCAACCGTCGGTGATCGACACACCGTACTTGAGCGATGGGCCCAACGGCTGGCAACCCTCGAACAGATGGCTCTCGAGCATCATGCCGATCAGCGAACGGTCGCCCTGCAGGCGCTGTTCCAGCACTTCGGCGAAGACGGCTGGCTGGCGCAACGGGTCCTTGCCGCTGTTGGCATGGCTGCAATCGACCATCATCCGGCTCGGGATGCCTTGTTTCTCCAAGCCTGCCCGGGCCAGGGCGATGCTGCGGGCATCGTAGTTCGGGCCGCGGTGGCCGCCGCGCAGTACCAGATGGGTGTCCGGGTTGCCCGCCGTCTGGATGATCGCCGGATGTCCCTGGCTATCGACGCCGAAATGCCGGTGAGTATGCGCGGAGGAGCGCATGGCATCGCTGGCAACGCCGACACCGCCGTCGGTGCCGTTCTTGAAGCCTACTGGCATCGGCAGGCCGCTGGCCATTTCCCGGTGGATCTGCGACTCGGTGGTCCGTGCGCCAATCGCGACCCAGCTCAGCAGGTCGTCGAAGTAGCTGGCCGCCATCGGCTGCAGCAGTTCGGTGGCGATCGGCAGGCCCATGCGCAACATCTCGCGCATCAGTTCACGGGACAGCGCCAGGCCGCCGGCCATGTCGTCGCTGCCATCCAGGTGCGGGTCGTAGGCCAGGCCTTTCCATCCGACCGTGGTGCGCGGCTTTTCAACGTAGGCACGCATCACCAGCAGCATCTGGTCGCTGACGTCATTCGCCAGGCTGGCCAGGTGTCCGGCGTATTCAAGGGCCGATTGCGGGTCGTGGATCGAGCAGGGGCCGACGATCATCAGCAGGCGCTGATCTTCACCGTCGAGAATGGCGCGTACCGCCTCGCGGTGGCGGGCGACCTGGTCGCTGAGCGTCGTGTTGAGAGGCAGGTGCTGCTTGAGTTGCAGGGCCGTCGGCAGGCGCTGGGTCAGCGGCTCGTTGGCGGACGACAGGGCGGACAGTGGCAAGGCAGAGAGAGACGAGTTCATGTTCGGGGTTCCTTGGGCAGGCGGCGGGTCTTCCCGCGCGCGGCCCTATTGCGGTGTTCGACAATCAGCCGGATGGGCTGCGAGTACGTGCTTGCCACCTGTGAGTGACCGTTCGGAGGCGGCGTGCTGTCCCGAGCGGAGGTTGGTAAATCGCCAGGCGGTGGTGAGTTCGTAGCGGTAATAGGTGGCGTAGTTCATGTCGGTATTCCTCGATTCGAAATGTCAGTTGAAGCGGTTTGCTAAAAGTGAAGCCCTGGAAAAACAAAACCCCCGGTCGGGAGGCCGACCGGGGGTTGTAGATTCTCTGGTAGGCGACCCCTTGAGTAGTGGGCGCCGGTTGGGTATCAGGCGCGCCAGTGGCTAAACCAATACCCAAAATAAAAGCCTGCGGATGCGCCAGCGGTTTTCACCCAGGCAGCCACTGGCGAGCGCAGGGCGCTGGCAGTCTGGCAAGGCATGGAATGAAGGGTGTGCATGGTACGTCTCCGAGGGAATGGATCGAGCTTACAAGAGGCATGGCTGGCTGATCAATTGGAAATTTCTATGGCGTGTTCGAGGGGCGCCGCTATGGTTTAAACAAACTAAACGTTTTGTGACACACTCCTCGGAAATTTCCGACTCGATCATCAGGCACGCCCATGACCGCCTTCACCATTGCCGCAGCCCAGTCCTGTTCCATCGCCGGTGATCTGGAAGGCAATCTTCAGCGGCACCTGCGGTTCATGCGGCAGGCGGCCGGGCAGGGCGTGGAGCTGCTGGTGTTTCCGGAACTGTCGCTGACCGGCTATGAGCCCGGCCTTGCCGCTGGACTGGCGATCACGGCGGACGCCGAGGTACTGCAACCCCTGTCCGACCTGGCGCGGGAGTTGCGATTGGTGACCGTGGTCGGTCTGCCGATCCGCCAGTCTGCCGGTGGCCCGGTGCTGATCGGGGCGCTGACCTTCAATAGCGACGGTTCCCGGCAGCTCTACAGCAAACAGCACCTGCACGCTGGCGAAGACCAGGTGTTTACGCCGGGGTCGGGAGGCACTGCCTTGGCCTTCGGTGCCTACACTGTCGCGCTGTCTGTGTGTGCTGACTTTTCCCACGCCAGCCATGCCCTCCAGGCCGCTCGATCTGGCGCTAACCTATATGCATCGGGCGTCCTGGTCAGTGAGAACGGCTATGCCGCCGATAGTGCGTTGCTCCAGGGCTATGCCCGCGAACACAACATGGCAGTGCTGATGGTCAACCATGGTGGCGTTACCGGCGGTTGGGTGTCGGCCGGGCGCAGTGCGATCTGGGCCGCGGGCGGGCAGTTGGTAGCAACTGCCGCGGGAACGGGTGATGTGCTGGTGATTGGTCGACGTGTCGCCGGCCAGTGGCAGGGCGAAGTGGTGGAAATGGAGGGGCTGTGACGCGGGATTGGCGTTTTTGCCCGGCTACCGGGGCGGACCTGGAGTTCGCCCGGGCGCTGACGCGTAGGAACATGATGGCTTATTACTGCGAGTACGACTTGCTCTGGCAGGAAGAAGCCTTCGATGTCGCCTGGTCTGGAAGGCAGAACGCCTTGTTGTGCGAAGGAGAAGAGGTCCTGGGTTTCGTCAGTTTCAGTCGGGATGCCAGGGCGCTGTATATACGCGAGCTGCAGTTGGTTGAAGCGGGGCGCGGGCAGGGCTTGGGCAGTTGGTTGATCGTGCAGGCGCGCGACATCGCCTTCAGGGAGGGGCGGCCTGAGGTGCGCTTGACCGTGTTCAAGAGCAATCCCGCCAGGCGGCTGTACGAGCGTATGGGGCTGGAGGTCGTAGGGGAGGACGAGTGCTTCTTCCGCATGAGTGCCAGGGCGCTGAAATCGGGCAATGGAATCGGCTGACAGTATTTTCGGATGGAGCTTACTCCTCGGCATTTCGAGGCGCATATTGCCCCCAAACGCCTGGGCTTATTCCTCACTCAGCTTGTTGTCGTCGAGGATGATTCCGTCCTTCATGCCCAGTAGAACCGCCACCTTATGGGCTTCCCCGCGGCGTCCCTTTTTTCGCCCGGCGAGCACCTGATAGGTGGTTGCCGGGTCGACGCCATGCTCGCGTGCAAACTCCTGAACCGATTTTCCTTGATGTTCCAGCCAAGCCTTGGCTTGTGCGGCGGTGCGAATACCGGGCATAGTTCAAAACCGTTCAATTTTGTTTAATTGTGTTGAATTAAACCCCCGTTAGGGGTTCTAGACTTGGGATATTACATCCAAATGAGTGGAATTGGTTCCCGGTTGCGACAAGAGAGAGAGCGACTCGGACTGTCGCAGAAGGCTTTTGGCGAAATCGGCGGCGTTGAGGCCAACGCCCAGGGCAAATATGAAAGTGGCGACCGTGCTCCGAAGGCCGACTACCTGTCCCGGGTGGCCGAGCGTGGCGTCGACGTGTTGTACGTCCTGACCGGCAACCGGATGCCGACGCTGGTCGACAACCTCAGTTCCAATGAAGAAAAGGTGCTGGGCAACTACCGCACCCTGCGCAAGGCCGACCAGGAGGCGATCAGCCAACTGACTACAACCCTGGCCGAAGCGATCGCCTCCTACGGCGGCAAGGCCCGCCGAGACCCGCAAGACCGCGGATAAGTGGCCTCCCCATCGACTTCACAGGCGCCCATAGCGCCCTGACACTCTTATGTGACGCTTGCAGCTAGGTCTGGCCGCCGGTTTTTTGCTAAGGTGGTCAATAATCTGATAAGACCAATTTCGCGAGGTGTCTGCTTGATTAGGGTGCTAGTTGTCGATGACCATGATCTTGTGCGTACAGGCATTACGCGAATGCTTGCCGACATCGATGGCCTGCAGGTGGTGGGCCAGGCCGAGTCGGGCGAGCAGGCCCTGCTGAAAACGCGGGAGCTCAAGCCGGATGTCGTGCTGATGGACGTCAAGATGCCGGGTATCGGCGGCCTTGAAGCAACGCGCAAACTGCTGCGTAGCCACCCTGATATCAAGGTCGTGGCCGTTACCGTGTGCGAGGAGGATCCGTTCCCGACGCGCCTGATGCAGGCCGGCGCTTCGGGCTACCTGACCAAGGGCGCGGGCTTGGCGGAAATGGTCCAGGCGATTCGCCTGGTGTTCGCCGGGCAGCGCTACATCAGTCCTCAGATCGCCCAGCAGATGGCGCTCAAGTCCTTCCAGCCGGCCAGCGAATCGCCGTTCGATGCCCTGTCCGAGCGGGAAATCCAGATCGCGCTGATGATCGTCGGTTGCCAGAAGGTGCAGATCATCTCCGACAAGCTGTGCCTGTCGCCCAAAACCGTCAATACCTACCGCTACCGGATCTTCGAGAAGCTGTCGGTGAGCAGTGATGTCGAGCTGACGCTTCTGGCGGTTCGCCATGGCATGGTCGATGCCGGCTGACAATGACTGAAACATTCGATTCAAGCGCTTTTCTTTCTACCTGCAGTGGCCGCCCCGGTGTGTATCGCATGTTCGACAGCGATGCGCGCCTGCTCTACGTGGGCAAGGCCAAGAACCTGAAGAATCGCCTCGCCAGCTATTTCCGCAAGACCGGTCTCGCACCGAAGACCGCCGCCCTGGTGGTGCGGATCGCCCAGGTCGAAACCACCATCACCGCTAACGAAACCGAGGCGTTGCTGCTCGAGCAGACGCTGATCAAGGAGTGGCGGCCGCCTTACAACATCCTGCTGCGCGACGACAAGTCGTACCCCTATGTGTTTCTTTCGGACGGCGACTATCCCCGCCTGAGCATCCACCGCGGGGCGAAGAAGCTCAAGGGCAAGTATTTCGGGCCTTATCCGAGTGCCGGCGCGATTCGCGAGAGCCTGGCGCTGTTGCAGAAGACTTTCCACGTGCGCCAGTGCGAGGACAGTTACTACAAGAACCGCACCCGGCCGTGCCTGCAGTACCAGATCAAACGCTGCAAGGCGCCCTGTGTCGGCCTGGTCGAGCCCCGTGAATACGCCGAGGATGTGCGTCATTCGGTGATGTTCCTCGAAGGGCGCAGCAATGCCCTGAGTGATGAACTCAACGCTGGCATGGAGCAGGCCGCCAGCACCCTCGACTTCGAGAAGGCCGCCGAACTGCGCGACCAGATCGCGCTGCTGCGCCGCGTGCAGGACCAGCAGAGCATGGAGGGCGGCAATGGCGACGTCGATGTCATCGCCGCGTTCGTCAACCCGGGCGGTGCCTGCGTGCACCTGATCAGCGTGCGGGGCGGGCGAGTCCTGGGCAGCAAGAATTTCTTTCCGCAGGTGGGCATCGACGAGGACGTTTCCGAGGTCATGGCGGCGTTTCTCGGCCAGTATTTCGTCAGTAGTCCCGAGCGGGACCTGCCCAATGAGCTGATCGTCAACGTGGTTCACGATGACTTCCCGACCCTGATCGCCGCCATCGAGGAGCTGCGCGGTCGGGAGTTGAGCATCAGCCATCGGGTGCGAGGCACCCGTGCGCGCTGGCAGCAACTGGCGGTGACCAACGCCGAGCAGGCCCTGAGCGCTCGCCTTGCCAATCGCCAGCATGTGGCGGCGCGTTTCGATGCGCTGGCCGAGGTGCTGGACCTGGATGAGCCGCCGCAGCGCCTGGAGTGCTACGACATCAGTCATTCCAGCGGCGAGTCGACCGTGGCGTCCTGCGTGGTGTTCGGCCCGGAAGGACCGATCAAGTCCGACTACCGCCGCTATAATATCGAGGGGGTCACGGCCGGTGACGACTACGCGGCGATGCACCAGGCCCTGACTCGCCGTTTCAGCCGGTTGAAGGAGGGCGAGGGCAAGTTGCCGGATATCCTCTTGGTGGACGGTGGCAAGGGGCAGTTGTCCATGGCCCGCGACGTGCTCAATGAGCTGGCGGTACCGGACCTGATCCTGCTCGGCGTGGCCAAGGGCGCGACGCGCAAGGCCGGCTTCGAAACCCTGTACCTCAACGATGCGGCGCATGAGTTCACGCTCAAGGGCGATTCGCCAGCGCTGCACCTGATCCAGCAGATTCGTGACGAGGCCCACCGCTTCGCCATTACCGGTCATCGTGCGCGCCGCGGCAAGACCCGTCGTACCTCGACCCTGGAAGGGGTGGCGGGCGTTGGGCCGAAACGTCGGCGCGAGTTGTTGAAGCATTTCGGTGGATTGCAGGAACTGTCCCGGGCCAGCATCGATGAGATCGCCAAGGCGCCGGGGATCAGCAAAAAGCTCGCAGAGTTGATTTATGCCAGTCTGCACAGCGAGTAGAATGCCCTTTCACTTCGTAGCCAGTTGTGCCGATGAATATCCCTAATCTGATCACCGTTCTGCGCGTTGTACTCATTCCGATCTTCATTTTGCTGTTTTACCTGCCGTACCAGTGGAGCTACCTGGCGGCCAGTTCGGTTTTCGCGTTTGCCGCGGCGACTGACTGGCTCGATGGCTACCTAGCGCGACGCTTGGAACAGAGCACGCCGTTCGGCGCGTTCCTGGACCCGGTGGCCGACAAGCTGATGGTGGCAGTGGCCCTGGTCCTGCTGGTGCAGGAACATGGCAACTTCTGGCTGACCTTTCCGGCGGTGGTGATCATCGGGCGTGAGATCGTGGTGTCGGCCTTGCGCGAGTGGATGGCCGAGATCGGTGCGCGCGCGCAGGTCGCCGTGTCCAGGCTGGGCAAGTGGAAAACCGCAGCGCAGATGCTGGCGTTGGTGATCCTGTTGGGCAACCCGTCGGCTATCAGCTTCTGGGTCGTGCTCGGCTACGCCCTGTTGATGGTCGCCGCTGGCCTGACCTTGTGGTCGATGGTGCAGTATCTGCGGGCTGCCTGGCCGCATCTGCGGATCAATGGCGAAAGTAAATAAAACTTTTTTGAATCAAGGGGTTGACGTGGTGTGCAGAATCTATAGAATGCGTATCACCAAGACGACGCGGGAATAGCTCAGTTGGTAGAGCACGACCTTGCCAAGGTCGGGGTCGCGAGTTCGAGTCTCGTTTCCCGCTCCAAATCAAGCTTCAGAGTTCAACAGGGCTCTGTAAGCGAAAGAAAAAAGGCCCTTCGGGGCCTTTTTTCGTTTTAGTGCCTTCCACTGGAATCCACCGCTAGCCACGCCCAACAAGTACAGAAATAAGTACATCGAATTTGGGCGTTGGCCAAGGCGAATTGTCGCTAGAGCCTACGAGTCCTTCAAGCCCATATCTCCTCCCTTGTATTGGAGGATATTTCCATGGCTTTGACCGATACGGCGGTGCGTCACGCCAAACCTTCCGCCATGAATTACACGCTCAGCGATAGCGGTGGCCTCGCGCTGCTCGTGCGCGCCAGCGGCACCAAGCAGTGGCACTGGCGGTTCTACTGGCAGGGCAAGCAGGCGCGGATTTCCTTGGGCAGCTACCCGGCGATCAGCCTCAAGGACGCCCGCGTGCAGCGCGATCAGGCGCGCGCCTGGCTCGCCCAGGGCCTTGACCCCCGACAGCAGCGCCGCGAGGCGTTCCAGGCCCTGGCGACCCAGGCCGACCATACCTTTGCGGCCGTGTTCGCCGAGTGGCGGGCGTTCAAGGCACAGAGCCTGAATGTCGGACGGCAGAGCACGCTCTCGCAAATCGACCGAATCTTCGACAAGGACGTGCTACCTGCCTTGAAGGCACTGCCGATGGCCGAGGTGTCCCGACTGCACCTGCTGGGGGTGTTGGGCCTCCTCGAGCGCCGTCGGGCCTTTACCGTCGCGGAGAAATGCCGGACCTGGTTCAACCAGCTGTTTCGCTATGCGATGGTGAAGAAAGGACTGGAGCAGAACCCGGCGGCGGACCTGGACATCGTCGCGGCCCCCAAGCCGGCGGTCAGCCATCAGCCGTTCCTGCTCATGGGCGATCTCTCCGTGCTGCTGCAGAAGATCAACCGGTATGGTGGGCAGCTCTCGACTCGGCTTGGGATTCGCCTGCTGTTGCTGACCGGTGTGCGCACGGGTGAGTTGCGGGCGGCGGTCCCTGAGCAATTCGACCTGGCGCGGGGGCTCTGGATTATCCCGCCGAAGCTGGTGAAGCAGTTGCAGGTTCGGCTGCGCAAGGAGGGCCGGGACATCCCGTCCTACATCGTGCCACTGTCCCGGCAGGCGCTGGAAATCGTACACCAGTTGCTGGCCGCGAAGACACCGGGGCAGCGGTATCTCTTGCCCGGGCGCAACGATCCCCAAAAGCCGATTAGTGAGAACACCCTGAACGCCGCGCTGAGGCGGATGGGCTACGTCGACAAGCTCACCGGACACGGCATTCGCGCCACCTTGTCCACGGCGCTGAATGAGTTGGGGTATGAGGAAAACTGGGTGGACGCGCAGTTGTCCCATGCCGATCCGAACCTGGCGCGCAGGTCCTATAACCATGCGCAGTACATTGAGCCGCGGCGGCGGATGATGCAGGAGTGGGCGGACTGTCTGGATCGGTGGGAGCGCGGTGAGCCTCAGCCGCAACTGGCGGCGCCGCAGGTGCCGGACAGCCTGCAACTGATTGCGGAGTACCTGCAGACCTTGGCGGAAGGGCGGGCGCTGGATCCAGTGGCGGAACGTCAGGCGGGGCGTCGGCAGGCCGCTGCTTCGGGACGGTCGTCTTTGGTCAACGAGACGGCTTCGCGCAACGCCTGGCGCAAGTTGGAGAGTGTGCTGCCGACGATCAAGCCACCCGAACGCCAACGGTGATCGGGCGTGAAGAAAGGGCTGGTGTGGCCGATACACTTCAGTCCCGATGACCCGAGCCCGTTCCTCATGAAACTGTCCGATGCTGTGTTGATTCTGCTGCTGGCCGCTCGTATCCATGGCACGGATGACGCGGTGCGGGCGTCGGCCAAGAGCTGCGTGAAGAAGCTGCCGCGGAGTAAGCGGGATCCGATCTATACGGTGATCAACAGTCGTCGCCCGATGGAGTTGGTGGCCTTGATGCTTGAGAACTTGGATTTCGAGGAGTAGTTTAATAGCTGAGGCTTTGGCAGCTAATGACAAGGGGCTCCAGGTCGAAACTCTGAATTACCGCCTACTTAGTCGTGCGGACTTATCATAATCTCTTACTCTATGCTGTTCAGGGCACCGTCAGATTCAGTGCCCTTTGTTCAGCAAGCGCAATTTGAGATTAGCTGCTCGCTGTGTAAACAATCGTCGGTAGCTCTTGAGCGTGCGAAGGGATGCTTGCTCCCCAAGGATAGGCCGGAGTGTTGGAGCGCTCGTACTGATAGATGATTGCTGCCGGTAACAGTCTTCTGTCGTAGATGCGACCCAGAGTGAAGGTCACACTGTTTGGTGCAGCTATCACTAGATGAATGGTTTTCACCTGCTGAGCCGATAGTGCTTTGAGTGCCTGCAGAAACTGTTCTGCCAGGGCGCTTTGTTTCTCACTGGACCAGTGTGCATTCGACGACAGTTCGTCCATCTTCATATGCGTTATCGGTATACCTGGGAAAGTGTTGGAAATACCGGCCTCATCGACCGGATACGATATGGATAGTGCGAGCACCATTTGGTCGGTGTTTTCGGATGGTGCCGCTGCGGAGCGCAATCGGTCCCCGTCATCACGGCTGCTTTGAATCAGGCGCCACTCACCGCCCCCTAAACGATCCCAATCGAAGACCTTTAGGGCGCCACCTTCGTCGTCCACCATGCAGCCCGTGACAAAAGTGAATGGTACCGGCATCAGGCCGCCATACACGATTTCAATGTCGTTCTTGTTTTGTCCAGCGAGGCGTCGCACCAGGTCCCCTCGACCATCCACGACCTTTTTCAAGGCGGCCTCTGGGTGAGTAATGCGACCTTCAATAATGTTTTCGCGAATGTCCACCAGAATAGTTTCGACATTGCCTCCTATGATTTTCCGCACTACCGAATCTAGTGGGCTGTCGATACCGTGTAACCCTTTGTGCTCTAAGACTAATACGCGCTTGCGCGCAAACTGCCTCCGTTCGTGCACGTTTATGCAAATGCCGGTGACGATCATCAGTACACCGACCGTGAAGCCTGCTTGCGTCATCCATGCAGGCGTCCCTCCAGAAGTGTCGACGTTTGCTAGCATGCGGGTCGAATCGCTGGTGTAGTTAATGCCCACGACCACCCCTCCAGCCAGGGTCGTCAATACAACCAGTGCTCCGTAGCTGACTAGGAATACTCCGAAGCTCTTCGGGCGAACATACCACTCAACTAGCTTCCGGCCCCAACTAAGTATCTCTTTTAGTATCATTCTGATAATCCCTTCACGATAGCCTTCGGTATGTGGCACTGGGTCCGTGCTGTAATGATCGCAGGCTAGGCTGTTGATAGGCTAGAGGTTTTGAAATTTTTATTTTTGGCAAGGCAAGCAGCTACGTGATATCCAGAGGCTAATTTAAACATTTGTAATAGCGCTGAGAGAATTGCATTCTCGCTTCGCAGGTATAGCTGATGTGGGATTGACTTTTCAATAAACTGGTTGTTGAGTTTTGATGGTTGTTTGGGCAGGGTGGATTTTGCTTGAGGATTTTCGTACGCTTGAGTGGTAGATTGCAGTCCAGTTGGCAGGGCTGGAATACTTTAAGAATGAAAGGTAGCTTAAAAGGAGAAATTGAATTCGAGCAAAAGCTGCGCGGCTTCCTCGGCTAGTATGGTGTTAGCCCGCGTGATATTTTGCAGTATTGGGCCCTAGGGGCCGTACACAGCTTTCGTCTCGCGTAGTCAATGCTTCTGGCAAGTCGCTTCAAATCTAGGTCTTGAAGAGCCCGCACACGGTGGAGCCTATTGAGACCAAGGATAGAAACCACAAGGTGTTGGCGGAGTGGAAAGCGACGCACGGTGTCGAAGCTGTAGATGGCTAGCTGGATCGGTACACCCCTACCAAGTCACTTCAGGAGAAGGCTTTTATGAATAAAGAAATCTACGTTTCAATTGATATTGAGGCATCTGGTCCGATCCCGGGTGAGTTCAGCATGCTTTCTTTGGGGGCGTGTGTCGTCGGGTACCCTGAGAAAGCTATTTATCTTGAAATTAAACCTGATAGCCCAAAACATGATCCTGAAGCTTTGGAGGTCACAGGATTTGATTTGGAACAACTGGCTCAAGTGGGTCTTGAACCGCGGGAGGCGATGCAGCAACTTGCAGTCTGGGTGGGGGAGATTGCATCTGGTATAGGAAAGCCTGTTTTTGTTGGGCTAAATGCTCCTTTTGATTGGTCGTTTGTGAACTATTATTTTCATAGATATCTAGGTCAGAATCCGTTCGGGTTTGCAGCGCTCGATATCAAAGCTTACTACATGGGGGCTTTTAACCTCGCGTGGAAGGAGACTAAGTCTTCGCACATGATTGCGAGCCTGTGCCCTCAGCGGGCTGCGACTCACAACGCACTGGATGATGCACGCCATCAGGCCGAGCTCTTCGAGTTGATGTTGCAGCACAGGGCGCAGTTGGAGTGATTCAGCTGGCCCGTTTCGCCTCTTTATAACCTCCATTATGGAAGCGCCAAGCTTTGATGCCATCAGGTGTTTGCGACAGGCCGACAATTACTGCGATAGGATGTGGCAGTTCCTGCGCATAGCGGGCAGCAAACCTAGAGAAACTCGCTGCGTCCGTTGGAGAGATCGCCGGGATGGTTTGGGGGTGTGTATGCCAGTAACCCACCAGCCTAAGCCCTCGGGCGTTAGCTACATCAATTTCTTGCCGACAACGGCTAGCATCGAGCTCGAGCCATGCCCATCCGGCACGATCTCGTGGGTGGGGTAGTGTGGCAAGTGTCATGACTAGTCCACTGGGGTTGGCTAGGTCGACAAACAGCTGACCACCGCGCTCGGTTTTCCAGGAATACTGCCGGTATTGATCAAAGACCTCGGCAACGGTTTGCGATACGGACAGCGTGCATTCGATTTCAGGCCAGGTCCAACTCCAGGCTATGCCGCTCATCCGGCCTGGTCCTCATTGGCCGGCCAGGCACGTTCAAGAACCATGTGTTGGACACCCTCCTCTACTGCCGGTCCGCGGTAAGTGCCGCCATGTTTAGTAATGTCTTTCGGTCGGTAGATGCTGGTGGTCCATGCCTGCAATTCGAGTTGGCCGGTCAAGGCCCTCAGGGCAACTTGAGTCACCATCCCCGCCACGTTGCTCATACCTGAGGCTCCTCCAGGAATGAAGGTTTGGCCGCACGCCGGAAGCGGAATAACACCGCCTCCATCGGGCCATTCAGTCTGTTTGTATTTAAAGTTGCCCGCGTCGTCGAACAGTGTGCGGCCATCAAAGGTACCACGTGGAGCCAGCAGAGCGTGTCCGACAAAGGAGTGTGGCTCGCTCCAGGCTTGTAGGAGTGCCCAGGGGGCACCTTCCGATTTCTTTTGCCAAAGTGCAACTTCAGATGACCAGTCTGCGGTGGTAACGATGACAAGATGAGCGTCGTCGAGAAGTGTTGGCTTTCGTAGAAGTAGTAATTCCACGAAGTCACGGTAAGGAGTCACTTTTACGGTAGGCAGGTCGCGTGAGAGTTTGTCTGCCAAAGCCGTTGATTTTGGCCGACCGAGATCGTCTGCTCCTAGGGCATGGCGGCCGAGATTGGCTGACTCAAGGAGCTCAGGATCAATCAGTATGATTTCGCCAATTCCTGATCTGGCGAGTTGCAAGGCAACAGCACTACCAAGTGAGCCTGCACCGACCATTACCACCCTGGCTCTTTCCAGGTGCTCAGCCGTTTGGCTCAGGTCACGTGAGAGAATGTCCGTTCGGTCAAGTATGTTGATTACAGCGTCACGAACCAGTGTTGGTGTGTGCGAGGGCTGCTTCTTGCCTGACCAGCGGCGAGCGGAGCGAAATCCATACCATCGCCCTCGGTCCGGTTGTTTGCTGTAAGAGCGAACGTCCAGGCAAAACGTTGGCGCCCCTTCAGGGCCTGGGAGTTCCAGAACAACCCAGCGGTCTGCCAATGATCCTTTTCCAGAGAACCAGGTCAGAAATTTCTTGCGGTCATCCTCAGTGAGGTGTGGTGTCAACCAATCCAGCAGCTTTCCGGGAGCAGGCATCCGCAGATCGGGATATGTCCGTAGTTTCACATAGAAACCCGGAACTGCAGGCGAGCGAATTTTTCCGCCATAACCAACTACGCGACGCAGGTGGATCCTGAGTGATTCCAGATTGGGCGCGAGCCATGCTGTGCGTGAACGCCGCTCTGGGCGTGGGTCACTTATGGCAAATAGTTCCGAGCCCGATTGAGGTCGTTCCAGAAGCAGTATGTCCTGTGGGGAGGTGGCGAGCTGTAGGCTCCAGTATGTGGTGAACTCGTTCCGGAACTCTGTATTCCGAAGCTCTGAATCTGAGCCCTCAAGAACGAGTTGCAGGATAGAGCTAAGGCGTGAAAGGCTGTCTTCCACTACTCTTTCAGGTGTTCCAGTAATAGGTCTTTCACGGAATCCATGAAGGCAAAGGCCAGACCTAGTGGCATGCGGCCACATTAACCACGGTGAGGGCTCTATCTGGAGAGTCGGTGCAAATCGGGGGAAGTGATGTGGGAAGGCGATAATTAAACGTCGTTCTACGCCGGTGTAGTCACGCGGCAGCGGGAGTAAAAACCTTGCTACTTCATATTTTTCGGGAGGAAGGGATTGAAGAAGCGAAGAAGCGGCTTCTTCGCCAATAAATTCGTGGAGTGCGGCTATGCCGCGCTCCACGGCTGGGGTAAATTCCATCTCAACCGAGGCGTTCAACTGGCTTCACATTGCTTTGAGTGGAGGCGTGGCTCGCGCTGCCAGACAGCGCGCCCAAGTTTACAGCATTCCGAGTCATGCCTTCTTTTCGACCTGGCATGGTCCAGTTTCCTGGAATCTCCCTGTTGACGTCGTTGATGATCTTCTTGCCGATACCAAAGCTTGCCTCCATAGCCCGGGCGAAAGTATCCGCACTTTCGTGGCTCTGTAGACCGAGCTGGAAGGAGACCACGGCACTTGCATGCCAGTCGTAGAAAGCCTTCCGGTACTTTTGTCCTTCCTGGGGTCTGTTCCACTTTTCCGAAAAATTTTCTCCAGCATCTTTCGGGTTGAGCACTCGGTACTCCCCGTTGGCGTAAGAGACGTAGTCACGCATCTTCTCGACTATCTTGAGGATGGCATCAATCGGTGTCAGCGGAACTGACTGCGACTCCTCGACGACTTTAAGGTAGGCATGGGTCGCAAGAGTTGTAATAACTGCTGAGATGGGCCGATGACTTTCGTTGCGGGTCTCAATAGCCCATTCGTCACGATGCCGCTTCAACAGTTTTACGGTGGCGCGCAACGGGTCTAGATCGTCGTAATCCTGATAGGTGGGTAGGGGCTCCTGAGTTGCCGAGTCCATCGATTCGGTGCCGCTGCGATTGATCGCGTAAGCTTTTTGGAGGTGCTCCAGTGAAATCTGCCTCTTTGAAGCGTTATCTAGCCAATCTGCGTAGGAGATCGGGCTGCTGGCTTTCCAGCCAATCTCTCGATCGGGTACTTCCAGATTACCGTGGCCATCAACTTTACTGTTCCCTCGTACAGCACGGGCGGGTGTTACGTCGATGTGAAAGCCAGGGTTCTCGTCGGCATACTCGATCCGGATTCCGCGGCGGAGCTGGACGATATCCGATTTCACCCGGCTACCATCGCAGAATCGCTCCTCAATGGCATTCAGCACGGTCATTGCGTCGGAATCACCCGCGTGAGGAAGCCAGATAATGGCGTCCGCATCGATAGTCCCAAGGTCCTTGGGTGCACCGTTGACTGGATTGATCGTAGTTTTTAGGCGCATCGAGCCCTGCGGGAAAATGTGAGCCCCGGACAGCAGTGGGTTTGTAGACGCGTCGAGGATTTTTTGCAGTTGGGAATAGCGGTCCTCTATTGTCTTGTATTGGCTGGGTGTCAGAGAAATGTCGTTCGCAGCCCGGAGTAGAAGGTGTTCCCAACTGCGGCGCCTGGTTAGTTCGTCTTGCGAGGTCATGGTTGATTCTCGTGAGAGGTGAGGTCCGAATTTACTAAGCCCTGGACTTGGGGCTGCCTTCTCGATTAGGCCGATTAACGTCGCATGGACGAAGTACTTCGGGCCAAACATAAGACGGTGCTGCAACAGGTATCTGGACTCCACTACTCAAAAAGCTCGACTGTTTAAGGTTGAACTATCCATTTGAGTTTGCCGCTAGCAAGAATGCAGCCACTATTTATTGACGGCGATTTTTTGACTTTCGCTGATGTCAAAAATGAAGATGACAATCTATGAAAGCTTCAGCTTATTTGTGATTAAAGAGAACTTGGTGTGCGTTTTTTAAATTCAATCATGAAATTTTTGCAGTGTCAAAAGCTTGCGATGCGGAGTTGCTTAATCGATTTATCAAATGAAGGTTTCTCTTGTTTCCTTGGCTTTTACAGATTTCTCATCCCGCTGCTGGGGTGAGAAAGTTACAATCTGTTACATTCTTTGCTTTGGCATACCTTTGGAGGGAGGTGTCTAGCGCTCTGGTTTTTGGAGCATCTTTAGAAAAATTTTTAACTGAATAAATATTAATGTGAAGGAGAATGTATTTTGCCTCTGCGTCTCAGGTCTCGTGCCAAACGGCTTCGTCGTTGCGAGTGGCTTGGCATTTATATGCGGAATGAACCGCCCCGGGTATCGCGGAGGCTGTTTTGTTTGAGTCAGGCTGCAATTGGGCTTGTTGTCTGACTCTGTTCGTATAGTGCCTCAAACTCAGCCGGCGGCCTATTTCCAATCGGCTCCAGCAGGCGCTGATGGTTGAACCAAGTCACCCATTTCAGCGTTTCCCATTCCAAGCTTTCAACACTTTTCCATGGCCCTCGTTTGTGAATCAGCTCGGTCTTGTAAAGGCCATTGATGGTCTCTGCCAGTGCGTTGTCGCAGCTGTCACCGGTATTGCCAACTGACGGCTCAATACCCGCTTCTCCCAGCCGTTCGCTGTAACGAATCGACAGATATTGCGAGCCTCTGTCGCTGTGGTGAACCAGTCGATGAGGCTCAGGCCGACGGGCGTGAAGTGCTTGTTCCAGTGCATCCAGAACAAACTCCGTACGCATGTGTCGGCTGACACGCCAGCCAACGATGAACCGTGAATAGACATCCACGATGAACGCGACATAGGCAAACCCCTGCCAGGTTGAAACGAACGTGAAGTCGGCGACCCAGAGCTGATTGGGGCGTTCAGCAGTGAACTGACGCTTTACCAGATCCCTGGGATTGGCACTGTCAGGATCAGCTTGTGTGGTTTTCACCGTTTTGCCCCGGGTCACGCCGCAAAGCCCCCTCTCACGCATCAACCGCTCCACTGTGCAGCGCGCTACTGCCTGATGTTCGCGATGCATCTGCCGCCAGATTTTCCTGGCCCCATAGACCTCGTAGTTTTCCTGCCAGACACGATGAATCTGTACGGCAAGTGCCTCCTCACGAATCGCTCGGGCAGAGCGTCGTGAGCGATCACGTAACCGTACAGCATGCCGCCGGTAAGCCGATGGAGACACTTGCAACACGCGGCACAGTGGCTCGACTCCAAAGCGCTGTCGATGCTCGTCGATCAGACGCCAGATCACTTCAAACGACGGTCGAGCTCCGCCTGGGCGAAAAAAGCGCTGGCGACCTTGAGGATCTCATTGGCTCGCTTGAGCTCACGAACCTCGCGCTCCAGCTCTTTGATCCGGGGATCAGCCGGGGCACTGGACGTTGCGGGGGAAGAGGCCTTGCGGATCCAGTTGCTCAAGGTCTGGGCTGTACATCCGATATTGCTGGAGACAGCCTCGATGGCTGCCCACTGGGAGTCATGCGACTCGCGGACTTCGTAGACCATCCGCACAGCACGCTCACGGACTTCGGGGGAAAATTTAGGTGGCTTTGGCATAGTGGCTCCAGTTTCTCAAAAGGTGGAGCCTCCGCGATACCCGGGGCGGTTCAGCCAGGCCCTGGACGCCGGCTTGATGCAGCAGGGGCCCGCCGTCTTCGGCGCTGTACACGCTGACCAGAGCGGCGAGGAATATCTGTTCGCCATGGCTTATGACGCGGATCGCCTGTTGGATCAGGGGCAGGTTGGGGCAGAGGTCCCATTTGCTTTGAGCGTTATCGAAGCTTGATTGGCTGCCGTCGCCGAAGTAGGGGACCCCAGCCAGTTGGGCGGCCTGTTTCCAGGTTCGGAAGAACAGTTGGGGCGTTGGGTACTGGGCACGAATCAGCTCGGCGAGCTGCGCGGGGAGGGTTTTCTTGGGCATGTTCAGGACTCCAGTCAGGGGCGGCCGGGGCATGGCCGCTTGATGGGACGGCGGGTAGGCCGTTGGATCAACGCGGTGAAGGCCGCGCCGTAGCCTTGAGGATCTTGGCTACCTGGGCAGATGCCAAACGAGTTGGCAGTGCTGGAGATATCATGAGCGGGAGTGGTAATCATTAAGAGAAGAAATGAGCTGCCGGGTTCGATCTTTTTTATTCCAGCGCCTCGGATTGAGTTTATAATTTCAAGAATATATTGCTCGATACATATTTTTTGACATTGGTTGGGGTTGTAGGTTTGGCGATAATTTAATCTGTCGTGAGACGGTGGGTAAATTATCGCCGCTTATCGGTTTTCTATATCTCGTTGCCAAATGATAGGCGCAGTCGCTTCCTGAAAGCTTCGAGGTTTGAGTTTTTTAGGAAGAAATATAAAGTTGAGTCTGAAATGCTAAGGGTTTCTGTGTTTTCATCAAAATACAGTACTGGCGGGGTTATGGATTTTTCCGACTGTATTTTGTGAAGTTGAGTAAGGGCATTTTTGATCATCAGCTTTCCAGGCGCCTTTCTTGAGGTTCTGCTCAGTATCTTTTCAAAAATAGCTTCGTGAGTTATGCCATTTTCAATTGCGGAAAAACCACCTTCTAGGATGATGTCTACTATTGTGTAGTAGTATTTCTCCATTCCTCCGGAGTGCTTGGTGCAAGATGCTATGGATTCAAAGGAGCGCTTGTGTCTATCACCATAGCTCTCGGCTTTCTCTTGAACTATTAACTTTAGTGCGGAGTTTTGATCTATTGTGGATTTCTTAGTCTGCCTCTCTTCTATACCAGCGGCCAGACAAACCCCTTGGAGTAGGTCTTGAAATACGCCCACGCTAGAGAATGAAAGCTCACAACAGTCGCTCGCAATTGTAGGTGAAAACTCGATATTTAGGAGTGATTCGCCTTTTTTCAGTATTTTTTCAAAGTCAGCTTGGCTCCAAGGTTCAACTGGGATCTCTTTAACTCGATCCAGAAGGTCTCCGTTAAACTGAAGCATTCTATTCCGCTCTCTCCACACACCAAGAATGATGAACCTTACGCCGAGCTCTTGGAATGCTCTTAAGTCAAAAGAAAATGCTTTTTGAGTCTCCAGTGTTAGATAGTGGAAGTTGTCAAGTACAATGATTTTCTTGTTTTTGACTTTTCTTAGTAGAGAGGATATTTGTTGAGGTTGTTCGATATTGAATGGTATTTCTTGATGTTTGCTGCTTTGTGAATAGTTTAATGATGCATTGCCATCTAAACCAGCCTCTCCGCTTGCGAATAAAGCAAATGTTGCTTTGATTTTGGCCTTGACGCTAAGAGAGGCGTTTCCACCTTCGCCTTCAGTATATTCTGTACGTATTAAAACGCCAGCTTCTCTAAGAATGTGTTGATAAATGTCAGTCAGTTGAGTTTCGGGAGTCAGTTGATAGGTTATAGTTTCTTCCGGTGGACAATGTTTGTTTACTAGTGCCGTTTTTCCTTGTTTGGAAGCGCCGTATACCAAAATCTGCTTGTCTGTCTTAAGAGCTATTTTGAATAGCGTATCGACATGGTCACGTTCAACGTAAGATAATACATCTCGGCGAAGTCCAAATACATCAGTGACGCGGCAAGGTTCATCCATGGAATGTAAGAGCTCTATGTTTTGTTGGCTTAAATAGTTAAGGAGGCCAGTGAATTTTAGGTGCCTTATTAGGATGGTGTCAAATTGGCATCGTTTGCTTGGGTGAGATAGTCGCTTGTGTGAGTTCGAATTGCGTGCAAAGATGGATTTTTGAGTACAATTCGTATTTTTGTGGCCTGCGCGTCACCATAGTGCTTTGTGCTAGTTAAGCGGTTGCTAGAGTGACGCTCATGGGTGATTTTGCTATGCGAGATTAACTTGATTTTCCATAAGTATTTTTTAGGTGAAGCCGGTATTTCTACCGTGCTTCGCATCGTTCAAGTTGGAGGTGTAAATCAACCTAGTTTTAACGGTATTATCAAGGGATGCTCGCGCTGCTGGGCCTGCCACAGATCATAGGCCGCCTGCTCGGCCAGATACTGACGAGCACTGCCCAGTCCCGCCATTTCCAACCGGTGAGCCAGGTCTGCTGAAATCGCCGCATGACCGTGCAACACGGTCGAGAGTTGCCCACGGGAATAACCCAAGTGCCGGGCCAGGGCCGTGACGCTCAGGCCCACAGCAGGCAGCACATCTTCGCGCAGTGCCTCACCTGGGTGGGGAGGATTGTGCATCGGCATCAGGAACCTCCTTAGTGATAATCAAGGTAATCGACCTGATCGGCGTCCGTACCCTCGAAACGGAAAATTACCCGCCAGTTACCCGACACGTTCACCGACCAGAAACCTGCATAGGCACCTCTGAGCGGGTGCAGGCGGTTCGCGGGGCGATCCATGTCATGGGGTGTTCGTGCGACATCCAGGGAGGCCAGGAGGCGAAGCAGACGAGCCACGTGATCGGCGCGTACGCCGGAGGTGTCGCCACGTTGATGCAATGCCTTCAAGCCCTTGTGCCGGAAGCGCCGGATCATGGTAATAGGAGTGTAAGGCCAGGGCTTACACTCTTCAACGGATATGGATGAGCGGACATGTCGAGGCTCCTGCAATAGGGCGCCGTTGAGCTTCGGAGCGACCAACGACGTGAGAAGACAGGGACGGCCAACGCGTGGGCGTTCGCAGCCTTGAAGGCCTCGGCTGCCTGGGCAGTCGCCGATCAATTCGGCCGATGCGCAGGCAAGCTTGTCTGGGGAAGGCAGGGGCGGCACGTGGGTTTACGCCGTGGGAAGTGCCCGGATTGAGGTGAGCAAAAAAGAGCCTCGACGCGCTTCAGTGTCCGGAGGCGATGCGCAGAGGCTCAACTGTTCACAATAGTGGCGTGGTGAGCTACGTAGGCGAAGTTCAGATAGCTCACCACGGGTGCGTCGGTCTCAGGGGCCGACGTCCGTCCATGCTAAAAAGCCTGGCGACCCGGTATCAAGGGGGGCCTGATAAGCGGGGTAGGAGGAGGATGACACTCTCGTGTTCCACTGTTTGCTGTTTCGGAGGAAAGCACAACGGAGCGCCGGTTTTCACGCGTTCTGATTGCCTGAGCGAATGATCGAGTAGCGATCAATGTCGTCCCGTTTCTGCCATCCACGCCGTGCCCAGTATTCCTGGGCCTCGGTGTTCTCCACCAGCACATCGATGTGGGTTTTGTAGATCCCGATCTTTTCCAGCTCCACGAGGCACCGCTCCACCAGTGTGTTGGCCATTCCTTGACCCCGGTGAGCCTCCGCGACCACGACATGCTGAAGATAGCCTCGGCGTCCATCGTGGCCACACATCGCGCAACCGACGACCTGCCCTTGATCGAGGCACAAGAAGCTCAAATTGGGGTTGCGGCTCAAATAACGCGCTGTCGCCGACTTGGAGTCTGTGTCGCGAACGACGATGCCTGGCGTGCGGCGCATCAGGTCCATCACACCGTCATAGTGATCGAGGGTGTAAGGGATAATGTTCATGGCAGCGTCTCGTTCGCGATTGGGGATATAGCCCAGCATACGCTCAGTGTCTCTGCCAAGGGGGAGTGGTGAGCCCATGCCAAGTTCAGGTAGCCCACCACTCGGTGCGCCGGCCTGCGTGGAACCGACGCCAGACCATGCTAAAGAGCATGGCTTGGAGGCTTCAAGCCTCTTTGGATAAACGGGGTAAGCAAGGGAGGGTTCTACCCCACTAACACGGACACTTTCGAGTAAGCTCACACCGAGCTGAAGGAGTGTTCATGAAGCGCAAGAAATACAGCCCCGAGTTCAAGCGGGAAGCCATCGAGCTGGTTCGTCGTTCAGGAGCGAGCTGTCGACAGGTAGCCCTGGAGATTGGTGTTGCTCCCAACCTGCTCACACGCTGGGTACGGGAGGCACACCCAGATACTGATAAAGCCTTTCCTGGAACGGGAAGCCCGCGAGATGAGGAGCTTGCCCGCCTCAAGCGCGAGTTAGCCCGAGTCACCAAGGAACGTGATTTTTTAAGAGACGCGGCAGCGTACTTTGCCAAGGAGTCATCAAGCGGTACACGGTGATCCAGCGCTGCCGCAAAGACTACCCGGTACGATTGATGTGCCGTTGCCTGAAGGTTTCCGCTAGCGGCTATTACGCCTGGCAGGATCGTGAACCAAGCCCGCGAGCTCAGGAGAATGCGCGCTTGGTGAAGCGCATTCGGGAGATTCACGAGGACAGCCGTGGTGTGATCGGAGCGCCACGTATGCATGAGGATCTGCTCGACGAGGGCGAAGCCGTCAGCCTGAATCGCGTTGCTCGCCTGATGGCGGCTGAGCGAATTCAAGGCTGGCCACGCCGGAAGCGGCGTGGCTTTGGAAGAGCCGTCAGTGGCCGCCCAGCAGGCGTGAAAAACTTGCTGGAGCGCGACTTCACCGTGCAGGAACCAGAGCGCAAGTGGGTCACGGACATCACGGAAATCGCCACCCAGGAAGGCAAACTCTTTCTATGCGTGGTGCTCGACTTGTATAGCAAGTTGGTGATCGGTTGGTCGATGCACCACCGCCAGGATCGGCAGATGGTGATTCGAGCGGTGGAGATGGCGATCTGGCAGCGCCAGGGTGACTGGTCAGTGATCCTGCATTCGGATCGCGGCAGCCAATTCACCAGCGGCGACTACCAGCGTTTTCTGAATCGCAACACGCTGGTTTGCAGGATGAGTGCCGTCGGGCACTGCGGTGACAACGCGGCCTGTGAAGGCTTCTTCGGTCAGCTCAAACGGGAGCGCGTTGTCCATCAGTCGTATCGAACTCGTGATGAGGCTCGGGCGGATCTATTCGACTACATCGAGCGGTTTCATAACCCACGAATGCGTCGTAGAGTTGCCCGGCAAGATTTGAAGTTTTCAGCTCTTTTCAAACCGTCCGTGGAAATGGGGTAGAACCCGTGTCCTTTGTTTAGCGACACGGATTTCACTTGCCAGCTTTCTGATAGCGCGCTCGAAGTCAGAGGGGGCGCTGAGCCGGGCTTCATCGACAGAGTCCAGCAATATCCAACCTTCATCAGCTCCCTCGAGCCATTGAAGCAACTCGTCATAAGTTCCTTCCTCGAAGGCGCCGTCAAGGCCATCGACCACGTACTCCAACCGAATGAAGAAAGCGGCTTTACCGTCGGCTCTCAGCCGGCGTGCGATGTTTCTAATTTCGATGCTCTTGCCCGTACCTGCCTCTGAGAGCAGAACCACCCTGTGATGTGAGATCAGGTCTGCCCAAGTCAGGTTTCCGGTACCGAGTAACGATCGCGGCACCACTTCGTCGTTGTTCGCGATCTGGGAGAGCTCGTGAAACGTACGATTTAACTCGACAAAATCCTGGTCGATCATTCCGCCATCCGATAGTCATCAATGCTGGGATCATGCTAATTGATCTGATGCTGAAATGACTATGTGTGCTATTGAGGGGGCGGACGCCTAGCCAGAACAATTGCTGCGCTCTGTCCATGCTCCTTCCGGTGGTAGCCACTCGGTTCTAGAACAACTCATTGCCGATTTTGGCCGGAGCCATTGCTGACTTAGAGTTGCTACAAACAAAATCGTTATTCTTCATGGTCCGGTTTCTCCGGTTTCTCCGGTTTCTCGCGTCGCACGCTCAGCCAGCCTTCGGCGATGCCTTGGTGGCCATAGTCGAGATTGGCTTTGGCACCATTGATGTCACTTGGAGTCAGGCTGTTCCAGTTTTCTCCGGTGGTGCTGATCCAGTGCCATTCGCCACGGGCTACCCGCGGCAGGACCATCGAAGCGGGGGCTGCAGAGTCGCTACCAGTCAGTACCGGTAGGCAATCGAAGGTCACATCGAGTGAGGCGAGTGTGCTTGCGTAGTGCTTGGGCGGAATGTCGATGGTCTTCGCCGGCAGGATGCCGCAACTGGCGTGTACGCTGCCGCGCGGATCGAGGAGTAGGACCAGGTCCTTTGCTTTGCCATCGGCGGTGACACTCAGAGGATCGTCTATCTGACGGTCGTTGCCTGCCACGGCCTCACGGTAGAGGGCCTTGAAATCCCGGTAGCCCGCAGCGGCCTGCGGATTGATCCAGTAGCCCAGCAGTGTGTCATCCGGCTTGTTCAGGGCACCCAAGCGGACCGGGAAGCGAACCTTGCTCAAGCCTGCCTCATCGAGCGCGTACGGGGTCGCCAGAGAGCTCCAGGCTTGGTTTCGTGCCGGTGGGCCGAGCAGTTCCAGGGCCAGACTCGCGCGGGCCAGAACCAGCGGCTGTCCGCTCAGTACGACGTGCTCTGCGGTCTCGGCAAACTGGTCCGGTAGGCAGTAGCGCAGGGCGAAGTCGACGGAGCCCAGAAAGCCCTCAAGAACGTCCTTTTCGGTGTCGTTGTGCAGGGCCTGGGCGAAGTGCAAGAAATCTGCGGGCTGATCGACGAATACTTCTTTCATGAGCGTGCCATTGGCAAACCCGCTCAGCGGCGCGCAACTCCAGTGCACCTTGTTGTCCGCTAGAACCAGTGTGCCCAGTGGCCGGCCATTGGCGGCATGCAGCATCAGTGAGCGTTCGAGGTGATTGGGGATGACCCAGCCCAGCACCGGACCGCTGTCGAGGCTATCAGCACTCTCCTTACTGGGATTGCTGGCGGAGCGCCAGCGAAACTGCAGGCGCGCAGGCTGGGCAAGGCGGGGAGCGAGCAGGGCACTGCCGTCCTGGCGCAAGCTAGGTGGAGGCTGCAGACCCTTGGCGACCTTCACGCTCGGGGTCGAGTAATCCTTGAAACGACCGAACACATCTACCAGGCGCAAACGGCTGATACGCAGCAGTTCCGCGCGCAATGGGGTGTAACTGGCGTCTGTAACGGGCGTAAAGCGGGTCCGTCCGCCGACAGCGTCGCGTACGGCTCTGATCAGTCCAATTTGGCCAGAGGTTGCCTGCTGATCGTCCACCGTCAGCTGCAGGGCGGCGCGCTGCATGAGCAAGGCGTCGTTGAAGCCTGTGAGGTTTTGCGCGAGCAGGGGCAGGTTCTCGATGGTGTTCAACAAGTCGCGCAGGGGCTGGTTATCGCCTGCGCGCTGCTTTGCGTAACGCTCGATTTCCCGGGTGAGTCCCTGGGTGGCGTCGGCGGCCAGCAGGGTACTGCCCCGCAGAACGCGTTTCGCTCCCAACGCGCTACCAGAACACTCCAGATCGAAGGCATCGAAACCGAAGCGGAAATGCTTCTGGATGAAATCCTCTGGGTAACCGGTGGATGGCTTGTCGCCGCCCAGGGCGCAGAGTTCGATTTCGTAGTGCAGCAGGAAGGGCAGCCAGGGTGTGCTCCATGCCTGGCAGTAGCCGGACCCTGGCTCCAGTCCCTGGTACTCGGTGGTCAGCGGGGGCGAGTGGACCGGCAGCCGAGGTACGAACGTGTTGTCCAGCAGTGGCAGCAGGTTCTGGCTGAGAATGAGCGCTTCCGTCACCAGTGCTTTGAGCGCGGGCGTCACCGGCAACGACGCGGGCAGTTGCAGCAATGAAAGGTCATCACTGCTGCGGATGAAAGGACCTTCTGGCCCAACGCCTGCGATGCTGAAACTGCGAATCTGCCGAGCCAGACGGTTTTCGCCAGCATCCCCCTTGATGCGATCCGGTGCGTGCCGCTCCGGTGGTACGGCATCCTCACCCGCGATAAGTAATACAGGCTCGGTTGGCCGGTAGAAACGTGGTGCACCGGTGGTTTCGCGCAACGTGAGAGCATCGATCAGTTGCTCCTGCAGTTGCTGCGCCAGTTGCTTGATGTCCGAGCGCTGGGCGTCCAGCTTGGACAGCCACTGGCTAATGTCGGCACTGCGCGTGAGCAACCACTGGCGCATGTCTTCCAGGCCAAGCGGCTGGCCAGGCGTCACTTTTGACGGAGCATGCAACATGATTTGGTACTTTTGCCAGTCCAGAAACAGTTGCGCCTGCAATGCCCGGCGTCTGCGATCGTCCTTGTTCAGCGTGTCCTGCAGGTTGTTCAGTTGAGCCAGCAGCCGCGCCTGATTGGCCGGCAGTTCCGGTGTATCGCTTCCCAGGCTCTGGTCTTTGCGTTCGACACTCCATGCGTTACCGCCGGAAAGGGTGGCAAAGCCGGCATCATGGAGCTGTTGCTCGAATTCGCGCCCGGAACCTGTATCACTGTCTGCATCGGCCAGCCACCCGAACTGCAGGGCGTTGAACAGGGCCTCGGCCTTGTCGGCCTTCGGCCCCCTGGCCAGCAGCGCCGACAGCGCCTCGCGGGAGGTGCCAGCGATGGCCACGCTCAAGGGTTGCGGTGGCGTATTGAGGTAGCGTGCGCTGGCTTCCCAGGCGATGCCGTCCAGCAGGCCAGCGCAGATCAGCCGTTTTGGCTGGCTACCCGCCGGCACCTGCCAGTCGGCGAAGGTCTTGGCCGTTGCCCGGAGCAGTGGATCTTCTTGATCTCGGGAATACCACCCACTGACCTGATAACTGATTCGTGCGGAGTCCACCTTGCCCTCGACGCTGGTCAGGTCATCGTGGAAACCGAACACCGACACGCAATTGGGGTAGAAGGCGGCAAAGGACGGTTCGCCATAACCGAGTGCGGTGAACGGTCGTGGCGCGCGCTGAGCCCCGCCCGTTTCGAGGATCTCCTGCCAGGTTTCTGCGGGGAACACCTGACCGATCCAGGCCGTCTGTGGTCGCCTCTTCTTGTTCTTGAAGAGGATGGTCGGGGCCTCGGGGTTGCCGGTGTCGCTGAGGCGGTCGCTTTCCACGACCCAGCTTTTCAACTGCACCGTGTTGTTGTCCTGGCGCAGTATGCGGGTCACCAGCCAGCGGTCCGGCACCGGGGGAAACTTCAGGCCTTGGGGCTTACTTCCGCCGCGGGTCAGTTGCCGGGGCAGGCTCCAGTGCAGGTGGATACCGAACTTCAACGGCTTACCGTCGGCAAAGGGTGAACTACCACCGAGCACGGTCTGGCTGATGTAGGGCGCTGGGTCGCCTTTGGGCGGCAAGCGCGAGAAATCAGCCATGGCCGGCAGCGCCAGGGCATGGTCAGCGACATCGCCCCGGCCCACGGCCAGGGCGGAGACATCGATGTTGGCGATCAGGATGTCATCGCTCATGACAGGCTCCAGGTGAAGTCCACGGCATCGGCACCTTCCACCATCTGCAGGGCGAAGCCGGCGGCATCGATGGGCTTTTTCAGCTTTTGGCTCATACTGGCGGCTAGGCGCGCCAAAGGTATGACCCTGCGTCCGTTGGTGCGTGTGATAACGTCGGCGTTCAGTTTGGTGGGGGCGCCTGGATCGTCATCGAGCGCGCGCAGGGCCTTGTCGAAGCCCTTGTTTGCGGCGTCGCGAACACCGAAATGACTGGCCTCGGCCGGCAGCTTGAAGCGCACCCTGGTCAGTCGATCATTGAACAGGCACAGCAGCAGGCCTGGTGCCAGCAGTTCCATACGCACGATGGACAGCGCCCCGGTATCGGTGAAGCCCTGGACCTCCAGACCCGGCCAGGCGCTCAGCAGGTTCGAGCGTAGTAGGAAGCCACTCAACGTACCTGTGGTTGCCACGGGCTGGCACTGGGCGTCAGGTACGGCTTCGGCGTGCAGCGCCTGGCGCACCTCGCAACGTTGCACCGCACTGTCGGCGGCGGCGCGTAGCGCGTCACAGGCTTGCTGCGCGGCAAGCGAATCGATGGTGGTATTGCCGATGCTGAACGCCCCGTCGAGCAGGGCAGAGAGCCAGCCCTTGTCGACCTGGAAAAAGCGCAGGGATTCGTCCGGCAGCATGGCCATGTCGGGTACCAGGTAGTTGAACGGTACGCCCTTGAGCATCTGCAACTCGCTCAACCAGTCGCGGATCAGCCTGGCGTCGGTATCATCGCTGTCCCAAGTGACGACTGGTGCTGGGATAGGTGTCGACAGCAGTGGGGGTAGATCAAGCTCATTGTCGGGGACACTGAGTTCATTGACGGATACAAAAAAATCATCGTCGGCGAAGTCGAACGCATTGTCGGCCACGTCACTTTGCAATGGCGTTGGGCTGGGGGCGATCGGTGCTTCCTGCAAGCGCTGGCCCATGACCTCTAGCGTGATCCGCGTGCCAAATTGACGTGCCATGCTCAGTTTTTCCTCGTGCTAATGGACTTGGCCAGGTCGTCGACAGCTTGATCGAGCAGGTCGAGCAACACCCGTTCGACGCGGCTCCCGGTGGCTTGCTCCGGCGTTGCGCTCAACGGCAAATCGGCCAGTGCTGAATCCAGATCGTTGTTTTCCCAGTCCTGCAACTGTTGTTGGGTGTGGCCGAGTTTCCAGCGGTACAAGGTGCTGGCGAAGCTGCTGTTTTGCAGGGCCAGCAGTCGCCCGAGTTGCCAGGCGGCGCTGTAGCTGACGTCGAACATGCCACTGGCCAGGTCGTAGCGCAGCAGTTCATCGGCATGGCTGGCCGAGGGTTTCGGCATGGCGGTGGTACTGACCGGCAACAACGGGCCACGGTACCAGGACACGCTCTGCTCGCCGTTGCGCAGCGCGTGGTTCATGGCGCTGTAGCCAAGGCCGAAGGCATTTTCCACCCGCTTGTCGCCGTCAGTGTCCGTTGCGCTGGCTGCCTTCCAAGGCATGCATAGTGCGGCGGGTTCAAGGGCGCCAAAGAGCTGGGCAAAGCTCTGCTGGCCATCGCGGCAATTGAACGTCCAGTTAGCCAGACTCACCAGGCGAACGGCACGCGTGTCCGCTGGCAACGCTGTAGACGGCTCACCTTCGTCCCCTGGCAGGTAGGGGGCGAAATTCTCCAGTGACACCAGGTGCGCGACCGAGGAGTGCCCGGCGGCGGGCAGGCGATTGCCCACCACCACCGCGTAGTCGAGTTGCGGCAGGCTGTCGTCGAGGCTGGCCTTGGCTTGCGGGTCGACGCGACGCACATGGGTATTCCAGCGCAAATCGTTGAGCGAAGGGGCGATGGCATTGAACAGGTCGATATCGACATCGATCACCGTGACCGGGTCTGTGTCTTTTTCTCCGGGTTCCTTGCTGCACAGGGGAAAGAACACCTTGTCGCTCCCAAGCATATCGGCCATGGTCATTGGCTGCGGGGTCGGTGCTGGATCGTTTTCATCGAACAGCAACACGGCCAGCCAGCTTGGCGGTGCCTCGCCCGTGGCCGGCGGCTCGACGAAGGGCGAGCGCTGCCAGGGTAGGGTGGCGGCGTTTAGCACCACGTGGGGCAACTGCCGCGAGAAATCGCCGCGAGCGCCATTGCGTGGTGACTGGCTGTTGAGCGATGTTGGGGCGAGACGATAGCGTTCTCCCAGGACCATGAAATCCTGAAACGACTCGAAGGGGGCCTGTTTCGCGCCGCCGATTTTAACGGTCTGGCTGGCACTGATGCGGTATTCGCCGCTGGCCAGTGGCGGCAACAGGTAAGGGATGAAGGTCAGGGACGCATTGGCCGGATCCTGGGTGAACGGGCGCTGGAGGCGTTTCAGCGGCATGCTGGCGGATTCCTTGGAAGACCGCCGGCGGCGGCGTCGAAGCGAGGGATGTGTTGTTTCATGCAGCACCCAGTGGGCACAGGTACGGCGCCGCGCGGAAAAGGTCGGGTGCGTCGCTGGCGGTTTTGCTCAGGTCGAGGCTGCTGGCGGTGGTCTGATGCTGTCGCTGCAGGGCGGCAAGGATGTCGTTGCGCTTTTGGCTCGACTGCTGATCGCCCAGGGATTCGCCTAGCTGTTCCAAAGTATTGCCACGCTTGTAGGACGCCTTGTCGGGTTTGCTGTTCGAACAGGTGACTGTGAGCGGCAACGGCGTTGGTGCCTGAAGGTGCCTGACCAGGACGCTCAGGCTATTTTGCGCGACAGGTGGCACGGGACGCAGATCGAGGCCGATCAGGGCGTTGGCAAGCATCGCCGGATCTTGCAGGCTGGCGCCGCCGTTGCCCCACAGACCGGCGGGTACGTTGCCCAGCAGGGCCTGGCTGCTCCAACGGCCGCCATCCTTCTTGTCGATGCGCTGGATACTCAGGGATAACGTACTGGTCAGCGACCCCTGTGGTTTGTTCATGGGTGCCACGCCCAGGCTGCGATTCCAGTCGCCTTGTGTCGGTGCCAGTGGGCCGCTCACCTCGGTCACCGGCACCGGGTTGCTCAGCACCAGACGCAGATTGGCGGGGTCGACTTTCCACAGCGACTTACCTTTTTGATCGACGGTACCCAGTAGCCCGCTCGGTGCGCTGATACCGATCAGCGGACTTTGCGTGGGAGTCGGCTGGTTGGGTTTGAGCTCGGCGGGGGCCGGAAGGAACGACTCACGAAAGTCCTGCCAGTCCAGGGGCGTATCGCTGGGATGCTTCTGGTCGCCGAAGTCGATGGTGAAAGACACTACCGACAGGTCGACTAGCGCCAAACCGCCGAAGTCCGGCCCCCACAGGTCGAGATTGGCGTTGACCCGAGCATTGAGGGTGTAGGAGCTCAGCCACAGATCGACCTTGACCGAGACCCCAATGCTGACCGTGGCACTGATTCGGTAGGTGAACGGCTTGAAACGGATCAGGAAGTGGGTCTGCACCTGGAACCAGGCCTGCACGCCGCTGCTCTGCCAGGTGGCATCGAGCAAGCCACCGGCCATGATCACCGAGGGCGTCAGGGCGAAGTACAGCTCGCCCTTGATCGTCAGCTTGTCCGAGACCCGCCAGTTCAGGCCCAGGCGCGGGACCTGCGGGTAGTGCGCCGGCACCTTGAACTGTGGGTGATAGCCGCCCAGGGTGACGACGAAGTCACCGGCATAGGGGCTGTTGCCAAACCACAGGTAGAAGGCGAAGCCGCCGGTCAGTCGCGCGTCGCGACTGAACACCCAGGAGGTGGACGACAGCTGCGCGTTAACCGCCAGCAAACCTTCCTCCAGTTGCAGACTGGCCTTGAGCAGCAGTTCGGCGTACACCACCGTCAACGCCCGTTTCTTCGACGTGGAGGGGGGCAGGCTCAGGGTGCTCTGGCCGAGCAGGGCGACTTCGCTGCGGGCCCCAAAGGACAGGGTCAGCAAGGCGAAGCTCTCGATCATTTTGAACGAGCTGAAGCGTACGCCGGCGGCGAACCAATCCTGATCGGCTTCGGGTTTGATGTACTGGCTGAGGCTGTCCTTTGCCTCCTGCTGGGTGAAGTTGCCCATTGCCGCCTGGATCAGTGGGAACTGCCCGACCTTGTCCACCTCGGGCAGGCGCAGCGAGCGATTGAAACCGACCCCGGCGGCCAGGCCCGTGACGAAGAAGCACGGTGGCCCGCCCAACGGCACTTCGATGAAGGTGAAGGCCGTGAAGGACGGTCGCCCCTCGACCTCGGTGTAGCTGCCCAGGGCCGTGGCGCCGAAGCGTCCGGCGCTGACCGTCAGTTGGCCATCGTAGATCGGCTTCTCCCGGGTTCCGACGCTATTCAGTGCGCCGCCGATGGTCAGCGCCGAGCTGCGGTACTGCACGGCCAGCCCGGCCAGCTCGAATGTCGGCGTCTTGTCCTCACCCAGCAGTGGGATATTCGCCTGCAGCCCGCTGAGCATGATGTTCAGTCCGCGGGTATCGAGGCCGGCATCAAGCAACACGGCAATGGCGCCCTTGTCGGTCATGCTGAAACCGATGCGCTGCAGACGCAACGGACCGAGAGCGCGCTGGATCTTGATCCAGGCGACCTTGTCGGCGCTCGGTTCTTCTTCATCCTCCGGGAGTGCCGGTTCGGGCTCTGCTTGCGCGACTGGCTTGGCGGGTTGGACTGGTTGGATTGGCGTGGCTGGCATGATGGGCTTGGTCGGCCCTGCCACCTGCGGCGTTTTCGCCTGGCCGCCGAAGTGGACCATCAGGGTTTTGCTCGGCTCGCTGCCCACTTTCAGGTCCACTGCCAGTGACAGCCCCCCATCGAACGATTGTTCGGACAGAACGGTCAGCTTGCTGCCTGCCGGAATAGGTGGCAAGACCTTGCTCGCCGCGATCAGGCGCACGCGCTCGATACCGAGTTGGTCGCTGCCCTCGGGCACCAACTGACCTGCCAGGGGAATGCTATTGAGGCCCACATTCAGCTTGAGGCCAAGGTCCATGGCATACAGGTATCCCCATGGGTCGTTCTTCGACCGGCGTCCGGCCACCAACAACGCTTCGCTGGTGCAAGTGCCGGTAGGGTCCTGCGCAGTGGTCAACTGCGCCTTGAAATCAAGGGCGAAAGACAGCGCACCGGACTCCTCCTGGAACGTGAAACTGGCCTCGTTCAAGTGCAGTTGCAAGCCACCGGGCAGCTCGCCAATCTGTGGCAGGTGCAGGGCACGAAGCAGATCATTCAACGAGGGTGGACTGCCATGGTTGCTCCAGCCACCGGTGATTTTCTTGGTTTGATCGGCCAGGTCGATGTCAATATCGAACTCGTTATCTTCATTGATGCTGAAGCCGCCCGCCAGGCGACCCGAGGCCCCTTGCAGGTCACGCTGCATGCTCATTTCCAGGCGATGGAAGGCGAGGAAACGTTCACGACCGATGTCGAACCGGCAGTCACCCTCGATGCTCAGCGCCGCGCCGTACCTGGACTCTTTGATCTTGGCCCAGAACTCCAGGCGCTCGATGGTCATCTGCCCTGGAAGATCGTACTTGAAGACCTTATTCACGAAGGTCGTCAGCGACGGTGCTGATCTTGCCGGATCAAGGCCACCGCTGAGGTTCTTGCTGGGCAGATGCCCCTTGATCAGCAAGGGCAACCCACCCAGGGTGAACATACCCTGCACAGCGAAGGACAGGAGACTGTCCCGGCTTGGTGGGCGCAGGGTACTGAAGCGCAGTTGCACATCGCTGAGGTTGATCAGTCCGGGGCAAATATCCCAGCCCTCGTCGCCAAGGGCATGCAGAGACAGGTAGGCCTGGCTCACGCTGTTACTTTCGCGGTTGAAACCGCACCAGGTTTCGTTGCGCCTCAGCAGGCCGGAATCGTTGCGGTACTGTTCCGGCAGGTTGTTGGTCACCAGCGGCGCGTTTTGATCCAGAGGGTTCGCCGGTGTAGAGCCCACCAGCCCCATGGAAATGGCGACTTTCAAGGTGGGTTGTCGCAGCAGCGTCAACAGAGTCTCTACACCAATCAGGTCAGTGGCGTCGCTGTCCCAGCCGAACAGACTGGCGCCTGGGCCTGCGGCGAGCCGCTTGCCATCCGCCGCTGGCACCTCGTCAGCGGGACGCACTTCGCTGACCTGTTGCAACCAACTGATTGGCGCGCTGATGCTGCCGCTGGCAACCAGTAGGCTGCGGCAAGCCAGTGTGTTGAGAATCGGAAAGGTCGCGTCCGGGAAGGCATCGGTGAACTGCCAATTCACTGGCAGGTTGATGCCCAGCAGCACCTGGCACCCTGCACCGTCTGGCTGCACACGCAGAAACACTGAGGGCTTTTTCACGCCCAGCAGCGTCTGCTCGGCGTATCCGCGCAGGACGCAGGCCTGATCACTCTCGTCCCAGCCGCGCTTGCTGTGCAGCGTCAACTTCTCAGGCAGGCCGAGCGTCTTGAAGACCGCGGCGCAGGGCGTACCCGGCAGCTTCGCGGTGTCCAGTACGCCCGATCGTTGCGCTTCGGGAAATCCTTTTCGCAGTTCTGCGAGCAGCTTTGTTGCGTCCATTGCGTATGCCGCCAGTGTGCCGAAGACCGGTTTTTGCGGGGAGGGGGGGAGCAGCCGACGTCAGATCACTTGATTTCGGTGCCACCGGAGGCGCCGCTACCATCGGCACCATCGGCACCATCGGCACCATCGGCACCATCGGCACCATCGGCACCATCGCTATTGCCGATGCCGGGAGTGCTTCCGCCTTTGATCGCGAACTTGTGTTCTTTTGGAAGGAAGTCGCCCTCGGCGACTAGTACCTCAAGGTTCTGTACCACCTTGTCGACGCCGGCGGCGGTGATCAGCGACTTGGGAGGCTTGACGGCAACGTAGAGTTGTTTACTACCGCCAATGGCAACCTGCAGGAGTTGGTCGGCACTGCTCTTGTCTTTCTCTTTGTTGGCATCAAGCTTGAACTGTTCGACCGCGAACAAGAAAGGGGCATCGCCTGTCGGTGTGCTGCCGGGGAGATCCAAGTTGACGTCGTAATTGTCCAAGCCGAGGGTCAGACGTAGGTTGATCGATACCTTCATTGTGCACTCCTTGCGAGGTTGATGTCGGATGGCCAGTATGCGCATTTTCCTGTTCTGGTGAAAGAGCGATATCGAGTGGAATGGTTTGCGTGTGGACGCGTGTCAGGAAATCGCATGGTGGTTGCCAGGCGGCTGCCTGAAGTTTCGTGGCGTCCTCTGTACCGAACTCTCCGCACAGCGTATCCACAACGATGCGCCAACTCGACAGTCTCGCTCGTACAGCGACATGGCTCAGCGGGTCATCATCGTGATCGAACCCATGTTGCTGGCGCATAAGGTCTAGAGTGACGACGGCAGTGTCCGAGTGGGGCAGACCTTCAGACCGGACCGCTGCTCGATTTCTTCAACGGTGACCTGGTAGTTGCAGAAGTTGGCTGTAGTGGTCCAATGAAACCGGACACCCATTTAGGCAAAAATGCTCGCCAGATAGAGGTGTCTGATGACCAAGCAACTTCGTTCCTTTTCCGCTGAATTCAAACGCGAGGCGGCAGGCCTCTCGCTGCGCCTTTGGCTGGGCTGCTGTTGATCCAGAGAGAGGGTAGTGGCTTTTTGATATCGAATTCCGTAGCTTATTCCAGTCGCAACGGTTAACACGTGTCGGTGCAGAACTCGTCGCCGACGCTAGACAGAAAAGTGAGTGCGATTAGCCGTATACGTCTGACCCGTTCACCTTACGAGCCCTGCATTAAGGTCGATGGGTGCCCTGATACTCCCCCAGCAAGCCTCAAGGACGACGCCATGAACTACAGCCCCAAAGATCTCAGCTACATTGCCACTATCATCAAAGCCGCTGCTGCTGCGCGAGACTGGAGCTTAGACCTAGCTTCAGGCAAGGCGGAGAAGGTCGAAGAAGTGCAGTGCATGCAGATTGATGGCGATGACAAGGTCTACATTGCCTGTAACTACAGAGAACATGAGAAGGTGCGCCATTATCTGAGCAGCTTTAACACCGACACCCAGGCGACCTTCGAGGACTGCCTACGGATCAGCCATTGGTTTCTCTCGCTCCCGCACGGCACCCTGACCACCTACAACAATAGTCGCACATCGGATCAGCCCAAGGTCAAATTCGACTCCGAATATATGATCAAATACTCTGATCAGGACCGCGAGGTCATAGATAAGTTTACCAAGCCGACGTTCCTGGCGCCTGAGGATACGCTGGAGTCCAGGATTTACACCTACCTCTACAAAGGTGGGGCACATGGTTGGTTCGTGCGCAAATTTGCTCATGTAAACGATTTAACAAACGCAGCCAAGCCCAAGGGCCAGCCGCGAGCGCTGCTGAGCACATTCTCTAATGCTAAATCGGTCAATGTACTGAGCAACGAACAAGAGGGGCTGCACGCCGAACTGGTGCTGCTATCGTTCCTCGCCAGTGAAATTGTTGCCAACCCCGAACATTACGCCAACAAGGTCGTTCATTTGGGTGGGGCCAAGAAGGCTTGTACGCACTGCTCTGCATGGATAGCGCTCTACAAACGCTGGATGCTCCACACGTATCGGGTCACGGTAAAAACGCCGGGCGATGACGGCATAGATGAGCGCTCCCAGGGGAAAAGTGCACAAAATGCCACACGTCCTACCAACGAGACATTGGAGAAACTCAGCGGAGCACCGGCGTTGCTGTTCACCGGGGTTGAGGGCGGGAACGGGAGCGAACTTATTGCAATGAGTGAGGACAAGGAGCTGTGGCTGCGATAATGCTCATGACTGGCGCATCGCCCTTGACCGGCCAGCGACTGGCAGACTGTAGCCAGCAGATGGAGAGCTTTTAGGGGCCCGGCGTCAGTTGTTGCCACTTGCCCGTCAGTGGGACGGATACATGCCCCTCGCCGGTGCCCACTGAACTGAGCGCATCCAACCCTCAGGTGGTTGGATTGGAGAGGATTACTTCGAAGTCCTCAAGCGCCTGCTGGAAGTCCGAAAGGGCAAATGACACCGGCTGGCAGTCCACCATCCACCGTGTTTGCGCTCCGACTTCAAGCCCATCTGAAACACTGAGCCCAAACCGTACCCAGGTAACGACGTCATTTGCGACGACCTGCTCAACCATGAGCACCGTGCAGTCGAAATCCATGTCATCGGCGCAGACGAGAAGTGGCACCAGTGTCGAGGTGCCGTCCTCACCCGGAGCGAAGCGGCGTTTGGCCAGTTCTTGCTCCTCTTCCTCCAGTAACCAAATTAGCGACAGCCCAAGCATTGCCGCTAGTTCGTAATCCAAGTGCTGGGCAGCCCACTGTTCGATGCCAATGCCATCGACCATCAGCCAGGCGCAGGCACTGCGAGAAAATTTTGCCTGATGACGAGCGGCACTGATGGCGCGACTCACTTCCTGCACGTCGAGGCTTCATGAACACTCAGCTTGCTCGTTTGATTTCTGACTACCAGGCCGGCGTCCGAGCTGCAAAGCAGCTTATACAACGCTACGTTGTCGAATTGCCAGAAACCGGTAACGATTGGCTGGCCTCTTACACTCCTGAGCAAGGAATGCTTGAGGGCGGCATACACTACCTCAAGCATGGCTGCGGCTGCGCTGTTCTGCTGTCCACGGGCGTAGTGGGGTGTAAAGAAAATCATGGAGGGTAGGCCACTGTTACTTCGGCAGGATTTCAGCGCTGATACACCACGTCCCGAACCGACGTAGGCAGGTCGCCGGCCATGCCTTCGTAGGCGGTGTTGGTCAGTAGCAGGACACTCAGGCCACGGGCTGCATCGATGAACCAGGAATGGCCGTACACTCCTCCCCACTTGAGCGTGCCGGCACTCTGCGGTGTGGCCCCTAGCAGCGGGTCTACCAGTACGGCGCCCCCGTAACCAAACCCCCATCCGGGACCGTTGCATTCGGCTTCCTGGCCTGCATGGGCTACGTACATGCTTTCCCGCAGTGCCCTGGGCAGAAACGTGTCGTTGTTGCGGATCGTTTCCAGCAAGCGCAGGACATCGTCGGCGCTGCCATACATACCGGCCCCTGCAGAAGGAAAGGCCTGTGGGGTGAAGACTCTTGATGGAGCGAACCGCACGGACACCCCAAACCCCTCCGGCATTGGCACGTCCAGGTTGTCGCTCATACGCAGAGGTTCCGGGCTGGCATTGACATAAGGCGTTGCCAGGCGTTCAGGCTCAGTGCTGACGAAACCGGTGTCGTGCAGACCCAGGGGTCCGGTGACCAGTTGCTCGACCGCTCGCGCCAGGGGTTCGCCGGTCGCACGCTCGATGGCGGCCCCCAACACATCAAGCGACAGCGAGTAGCGCCAGGCGCTGCCCGGTGCATAGAGCAGAGGCGCAGCGGCAAGCCGGCGCAGATTCTCATGCAGATCGAAATCGACCAGATCCATACCGTCGGAAATACCGAGCGTGTGATAGAGCGTGCCGAACTCTTCGGACAGGACATAACTCAGCCCGGCGGTGTGGCTCAACAGTTGGTGGATGGTCAGCACCGGTGTGCTGCCATCGGCCAGCTTCGGCGTGAAATCCGGTAGCCAGCGGGTGATCGGGTCGTCCAGTTGCATCCGGCCAGTGGCGACCAGTCGCAGCACGGCCACGGTGACGATGGGTTTGGTCACGGAAGCCAGACGGAACAGACTGTCCTCTCGCAAGGGTAGGTTCGCCTCGCGATCGGCCAGGCCATGGGCGCGACGATAGAGAACCTGGCCGTGCTGCGCGACGATGGCGACCGCTCCGACGATGCGCTTTTCAGTCAAGGCTGCTGCGAAGATCTGATCGAGCCGTGTGGGTAGCTTGGTCGCGTTGATGGTGTGCAGATGGTGTGAGGTGTTCATGGGGCGAGTCCTTTCGAAGAATGAATCCTGGCACCGTCAGCCCCATGCGGGTCTGCCGGCAACGTCTGAGTAGCCTTAGGGTTTCTTGTTCAGGGTACAGGAAAACGTGAGAAGTACCGCCGGGGGTAGCTCGGCGTTGGATCCGAATACGCTCGCAGCAACGGGGTCGAGGTCAGCATCTGCACCGTGGTGCTTTCACACAGTTTTTTGCACAGGAGGACGTGGCGTGAGGCCCTGTAAGGTACCACCGCCACAGCCATTACTCAGCAGCCAATATCCTTCACTAGCTTTCCGCGAACCGGCTTGAGCGCCGCCTGTTCAGCCGCCGACAACGTCGTCCAGACCTTCAGGCCGGATCGCTGCTCGATCTCTTCAACGGTGACCTGGTAGTTGCAGAAGTTGGCAGCCCGAGGCGTGTCCTGATCCATGATGAAGGCTGCAAATGTCCCCTGTGTTGGCGTGCTGTTGGTGAAGATGATCTTCCAGTAGCCGCTGGGGATGGTGTGCTGCTTGGTGGTGCTGGGAAGGGTACCGATGTAGCGCTCGTACAGCGTGCCGGTCAGCACGTACACCGAATCAATCCCCGCCTGCTTCACCAGCGTCCGTTCCTTGTCTTCCAACCGTGCCCAAGCACCTTGGTTCAGGTCACTCTTTTACGGGGTTATGTTGGACAGGTAGTTCAGCGTCTGCCAGTCACTGACGCCTGCCATGGAGGCGAGGTTCGCCTGGTGCCCGCGGTCGGTCTTCAGCGTTTCATTGGCCAGTTTGTAGTCCGCATCGTCCAGGGTCTCGCCAGCAGGAATGTCTGGATCGGTTTTCCAGTTGCGGGGGCGATTGGGGTAGGGCGTGTCCTTGGTGACGCGATACGCCACCCACTTGGCAAACTTGGTCTGCGCATCGTTGTTCAGCGTGTAGGCCGTCCTGACCAGCGTGACGTTGCTGCCGCCGGTAGGGCAGCCCACCGAGCAATTGTCGATCTGCGGCGCTGCCCCCGTGACCTGAGGCAACGGAGTAGGTGCTGACTCGGTAGGGCGACGCGTCTCAACGGTCGAACAAGCGCTGACCAGCGCCAGCAGCAGGTAGAGGCCGGCTTTCTGTAGATTCCGATTCACGATGAAGCTCCATTGACTTGAGATGCAGGAAACCATTCGGCGGTGCCCAGGACAGGGCTGCGCGATAGTAAACCAACATCGTCAGAATGTTGCCTGTCGGCGTGTGAGCAGGGGTGTCACATCAGCGGCGACCACCTATGGACCTTACCAGAGCTGCGACCCAGTCCTGGACTCCCGAGGTAAATACGGCGGCGCCTGTCCAGTTTGAACCACGCAAATGCCAAACGAGTCTGATAGAGTTCGTTAGTACCCCTAAACATAAAAACCACTCCGTAATTGAGACACCCGCAATGAGCACAGAACTGAGCGAGGAAGAAATGCGCCTGGCGCTTTTCGGTCCCTCCACTCCAGTCGCTGAACCAATCGTTTCACCAGTACCTGAAGTCGAGTTCAAACCAACACCGAAGCCGGTACCAGTTTCGGCGCCAACTGCTGCCTCCAAACGCCGCCCTACCTCAAAGCCACTCTCTCCGAAGCTGCGCGTGATCCTGCATGCCACGAAAGAGTTCGAAGGCAAGGTCGAGGTCCTCACCTATGACGCCAACACCCTGAGCACCTTCACGGCCGAGCAGGAGGCCAAGGCCGAAGCGAAAAAGAAGAGGTTTCGATATTTCGAAGTGGTGTCGATCAAGCCGGTATGACCGGAAGTCTATCCATCCGATGTTCCAGGGCAGAGAGTGTCCCTTCAGCCGATCCTTCAGGACGCAGTGCATTGCGCCCACAACAACCTTTCGGAGTTCCAGGGATGGCGAGACTTCCCCTTGTCGAAGTGGATTTGAGTCACGCGGCAAGCTCCGATGAGCTCCACACTCTCTTGAGCGAGGCTCTTGATTTTCCCGGATGGTACGGCTGTAACTGGGATGCCTTCTGGGACGCTATAACCGGCCTGGTCCCGATGCCCTTGAAACTGAAAATCTTGGGTTGGGAGCGCTTTTCCAAGCGTCTACCAAACGATGCCAGATTGCTCAAAGAATGCCTTGATGACATGCAGGCGCAATACCCTGACGAAGCATCTGACGTCGAGTTCGGTTGAACCGCTGGCAGCCCCACCTCGCCAAACATCATCATGTTCTTCATCACGTCCATTGGGAGCCCCTGTGGCCATCGACACACAAGCCATCTCTGTATTCCGCGTGCTGCCTCAGACTCGTCTCAACGAAGAGGCCTTCGATTACTACCCCGTCTGGTCGGAGCGCTACGACTACGAGGAGATCGATGACGTCGTGCGCTGGGGACTGGATCGGGACGAGGTGCTTCAGTTGTTTAAGATGAACGCTGTCGGCGGTGATCACTGCGTTTACACCCTACTGGAGTCCAATCCATTTCCGCCGCGGATGCGCCTGTTCGTGCGCGCCACGATCGAGACGGCTGACGGACGATTGCTCAAGGGCTACGTGGTGAATGAGGACGCATATTGCCTCACGATCTTCCATGGAGGTGAAAGCTTCCACTTCAGCACACATCCATTGCTGAAGGATTTGAACCAGCAGCACGAGAGGGCACTACTGGACTCCCTTGGTACAAAGCTCCAGGTCTTCCCCGTCAGGTACCACACCGACTTCAACGACACCGAGGGCCAATTGATTGCCGGGGCATTCCGATATGGCGGGCAGATCGATTCGGTCGTGTAGCGAGTCCGGGATGGAAGTCCATGGACCCTGCTGTCGGCATTCTGTAGCCTGCCTGGAGCATGGAACCGAACACGGACAACAGCCCCGCAATGAACCGCCTGACAATCGTTCAGCACATCTCCAAGTACATCACCGAGCCTTATCCGACGTTTGCCATTGATGGCCTGCCGTTTGAGGTCTGGCTACCACAGCAAGATCCGGATACGGAAATGGATCTGGTTAGCGCGCATTGGGGAGTCGATCTCGATCATGAGGTCGAGCTGATCTGGGATCGTAGCTATTCAACAGCTCCAGGCTGGAAAACGCTTGTTCCATTGCTGATATGCTCGGAGGATTTGGATTTCTGTTGTGCTGTCGTGGTGACAGAGCAAGTTGCGGATCAAGACCGCGTTCATTGGCAGCGGTTCGGGGTCGTGCGCAGCAGCATACGGGATGCTGACCCTGAGGTAGATTGGTTTGAGGGCGTACCTTCAGTTTCGTTCGAACGGGCGGAGTACATGAACGCCCTGAACAGTTTTCGCAAGGTCATCGGCCTCAAGCTCGACTGGTACGACTAGAGCGGTAGTTGTGAGGTTTTCTGCTGACATCCGATATACCGTTCTTTCTAAGCATACAAACGGTGGCAATCTACTAGAACGAGCAGATTTTTGTATGGGCTGGAGTTGATATCGGCTTAAAACATGAGCAAAAGTAATATTCAGGATTGCATGGCGGACATGCTAAGGAAGAACATGGAACGGCTTCATAATGAAAATGACCTTGAAGAGTTTCTACTGAAACAGCGCAATCGTAAAGTCACGATTATCTCTGCCTTTGCTTCTGGAACAGTGACGCTCTTGGAGTCTATCGCCACGGCCAACGACGTCGAAGTGATTGTCGGCACCATCAACGCTTTCACTTCACCGACGTTCATTGACGAAGCCAAGGAGTTTCTGAAGCAAAATCTCTGGGTCGATTTCCGGGGAAACGCCAGCATCCACTGGAAGCTTTACCTGATTTCTCCTAACAGGGTGGTGATTGGGAGTGCAAATTTTACTAAGCAGGGCGTGGGTATGGGACGAGATACCTGCGTGGTGATTACGAGTCGGGATCTGTACAACGACTATCAACATCAACTGGCAGTACTGAAGCAGGATAGTCAGGTCATGATGGCCGGATCTCCCGGCTTTGATGAAGCACTTGAGGCTCACCGCGCTCAGCATATCCGCAATCAGGCAGCTTTACAGATAGCGCAGCAGGCATCACGAAACGCTTCGGGAAAACGCGGGAGCAGGGTGCTCTCCTTCGAAGCTTGGGCAAAGCAGGGCTTTCTCACCATTCCGCTGTTTGTCTGGGAGGTGAAGCATATGCAAGCGGCTAAGGATGAGGCGTCCAGAATCATGCATGACCAAGATTCTGTAACCCGGCAGATCGCTGAAAGTAATAAGAAACGTACTGTTTCCGCAGTGCGTCCATACAGAGATTTCCTCACCGAGGAGAGCGGTGAACTGAGACCTCCGTTCGACCCTAATACTGTGGTGCTTGCAACAAAGCCGAACGGTGCGTACATGCGCTTCATGCAACTCGACGTCATTGTGAGAAGTGTTCAGTTCGGACTTGACTTCATGATCGAGCGCCGCAAAACACGGTACACCCAACCTTTCGAAATTACTCCTGCGATCAAAGCAGCCATCGTGCGTCTCATCAAGAAGGGGATGTGCAACAGCTATGCAGTTCCCGTCGAGGCGCTTCAGGCAGAGCTTTTCAATGGCTGAGTTGACCCTATGTCGCCGATAATCCTTCATGCATGAGTGACTCTAGCAACAGGTCTGATGCAGCATTGGGTCGGATGTCCGGATCTAGTTACATACTGCGGCAAGTTTGCGGATCCTGTCCCAGGAAACGATCGCCTTCTCTCTGAATGATGTCCCACTTCAGGATGCTTCTGCTAAGTCCCTGGTGCGGTCTTGGTCGCGTTGGCTGAGCAGACGACACAGTTTGTCGGGCTATGTTGGTAGATGGCGTCAAACGTCACAGAGTCCTCCATCACCAGAAACCTGTTCGCTTTCATTGGATTCTGCGTAGTGCTGAAGAAGGGCTACGAGTTCTAAAGCGAGAAGCCGTGTTCCGGCTTCCCGCTTTTCACGCGCCTGTGCGATCAGTTGCAGGCGCTGACCGCCTGTCCACCCAGGACCTGGTCCATCCTCAACTGCGCCAGCTCAATCAGGTGCACCACGCCCATCGCCACCTTGCGATTGGGGCCGGTCTGGTTGTCGGCGTTCTCATAGGCCGTGGCTGCGGCCGACTGCAGTATCGAATTGATGTCGACCAGAATTTCCTCCTGGTTCAGTGATGGGCACACGCACGGCGGTGTCGCAGCAGGCGGAGGAGGCGGCGGAGTGGGAGCCGGGCCTGCATCAGGACCCAGGTTGTAGTGGGACAGCGCCCGGTCGGCGATGCGGGAGTCGATGTTTGAGACGTTGGGTTTTGCTGGTGGATTGGGAGTTGCTTTGAACATGATTCGATAACTCCAAGTGCTTGATTGGGAGCTATCACCATCGCTGCTAAACGAGAGGTGGCAGCCGTACGCGGGTTAGCAGACCGGTGCACTTGGAAACCGGCGCGCCCGAAGACGCCCCGCGCACGACCACCATAAAGACGAGGACCGAAGAGAACCCTCTCAAGGTGGTGTTTTGCGCAATCTAAGTGCAAGACAGGCTGCTAAACCCGATCACTGATGAGCAGTGACGAGCCGAAGACTAGCGGTGGAGTTGGGCGCAAAACAAGCACTTGGAATTGTCTCGGAAATTTCACTCAAGGGAAAGAGAGTTGTCTTGCCGCTGACTGAATGATCCGCGTTTTATTGCTCTTGCTGCCAAATCGATTGTTATTTGGGAAAAGTCCTACAAGCCCCTGCAGGAACCCTCTGCCAAGCTGACCTGAGCGTCGTACCGAGAACCTGTACGGCGAGTGAAATCTCAATCAGGAGCTTCGAAGCATGGCTGCCAAAACGAAGAAAAAGGGACTTGTCTATCGGCTGGGCTACGCCTTTGGTTGGTGCTCTGGGCGTTACCTGCGGTGCGAGGAACCGGTGATCCGCTGGGCGCTGAAAAAAGGCATGCCCGCCACGTTGGCGAGCATTCTGTGTGGGGTAATCAGGTTGTCGTTGATCGGTGCTTTTCTGTACTTGGCGTTCTGGGCTGTGGTCGCAGTAATTTCCCTATTTGCAATAAAGGAAATGATTTCTACCGGATCTGAGGGTGAAGATGCAGGGGTAGTGGAAAGTTTTGATACGGATAATCTATTTCCTGATCCTTACTCTCTCGAAAATATTAATGACCCTGCATTTCACCGAAATAATAATTAGGCTACTTGCGGTTATTTTTCAGGGTTTTCCTCAGATTTCTTTCTACTATGTCCTTTCCTCTGCTGGCGTACAGCAGTGGATTACTCGCACCCTCAGCTAGACCCTTTAGAAATTGACCCGTTTGGAGACCTGCCCAGGTTAATGAGGTCATCCAGAGTGAAGGCATCAGAAGAAACATTGCTCCCATCACAATGCCCAGCAGGAAGTCAGCCTGTCCGTTGTTCAATCCCATCAACGGGTTCAGATTCGCGTGAGGCGAGTTAAGCCCGTAGAGAGCATTGAATATCGTGCTGTCTACCCATCGCGCCAGTTGGAACCAGAAGTCGACGAAAATCATTGCGAACTGCACCACCGAGACGGTGATTAGCACCTTCAGGTCGTAGCAGCCAAGCACCAGTGTCAACGGTATGCAGATCACTAGCGTCATCTTTAGCAGGGCCATTACCATTGGAAGTGCCTGGCGCAGCACATCCATCGCTGGCATGTTCGTCATTGTCCCTACCGTCGTCCCCACCGCCCCAGTCACCCGCGCCGCAAAGTCCGTAACCGAAGGACCAACCTGGCCGCCATAGTCGGTATAGACCTGACCCTGCGTCATCTTCTGGTTCGTCGGCGATATCACCTGCCGAATGATCGCGTCGTCCACCTTCTCCTTGCCGGCAGCGCTGGCCCAGCTTTCAAAGCGCTCCAGCAGGGAGCGGTCCACCTCGGCAAGCACCCGGTCTCTCAATCCCTTTCCCAGGTCATTCCACCACTGCTTGCACAACGGGTAGCCACCACCGTCTTTCGCCTGGGTCAGGCCCGCGTCCCGGTCCGCGTGGTAGGGCCATTCGGTCTTTGGGGTCTTGGAGTGATAGGTGTCGTAGAAGCCCGGCGTCTCCAGGAAATACCGCGAGCCAATCCAATTGATATCGTTGGTCTGTTCCTCGGTCAGGGGCGGGCGCTTCATGAACAGCTTCGCCCTGGAATAGCCGTAGCAGTCGTTGGTGAACTCGGACAGTTCCTGAGCCAGCAGCGGATTCTTCAGCCGGGCGTTGTTCACCTGCATGCGCATCTGCCGCAAGTCGGTCCCGCAGGGTATGGCCGCCACTGCGGCGCCGCTCACGGCCTTGGACATCGAGTGCACGAAGAACCACCAGAGTGGCACCTTCGCGCTCTGGTCGTTCAGGGTGGTGAAAGACTTGCCCCAGCCGGTGTCCTGGGGCAAGGGTTGCAGGGTCTGACACTGTTCCGAGCGGCTCTTGTCGTATTTCAGGGTACTCAGATCGAGGGTCAAAAAAGGCACCCCGGCAAACATGATCACGGCAGTCGCCAGCCACAGGCGGTGCTCGATTCTGGCGCTGGCGGCAAACGCCATATCGGCGCCGCCACCGTCCTCCCGAGCCTTGAACCACTCCTGGAACATGATCACCAGGAAGGGCAGTGCGAACAGCCCCGAACCGACCAGCACTTCCCAGATCCCGTTGCTGACCAGCCAACCCACCAGGGTCAGGTAGTACTCCAGGTAGTCGTTGGTATAGAGCGTCATACCAGCTCCTCCCACAGGGCCAGGCCCCGTACCAGCTCGATCAGCAGAATGCCCTGGGCAGCGGTGATTTCGGTCTTCTTCATTCTCTTGAGAACGACCGGCTGAACGCTGAGTGTCTTCCTGCGAAACCGGACCCAGCCCCATGCAACGAGACTGAACAAGACGATTCGGGCGAGCAGGAAGCACCAGTAGTTATGGACCTGCCACTCCTGCCATTCAGCGAGGCGCATGAGGGAGACGCCGCCGATAGTCACGAGGCTTCCCACCAGCAGACTGAGCAGACCGAGCACCATGGGCACGAAGACGATCAGGCCCAAGAGTTTGAGGTACTTGTGCGAGGTCATGTTCATGGCTTGACCGCCTGTGCGCGTGTGCGCCGCGAACAGGGGAAGTAATACCCGGCTTGCAGTGGCTCCCCGCCGCATTGGCACGATGGCCTAAAGGCGTGCACAGTAGCCTGCAGGAGCGGAGAACAGGTAGGCCTGATGCCATCTACCTGCGGCTGGTCCAGCGCTATCGGGGCGGCAGTTGAGATCGTGGATCGAGTGTGGGAGAGAGACATGTTGAGGCTCCTGAAAGAGAAGCCTCAAATCCTCCTCAGTACCTTGCCCCGTCGCAGCAGGAAAACTGGATCGTGGGAGGCGCTTTTGGCGAGGAGGTCATTGCCAGAACTTCATTCCTCTCAAATTCTATGGCTGTAGTGGCCCAAAACTCCCAGACACAGAATTGAGTTCATATCTGACTTCTGTAGTGGTTAGTGAGTTTTACGGCGCAGGCGCATCCCAATAGCCTTTGCGGATCAATAATGAGCCTTCCCGGTTTGCAGCTCCCCCATGGATATAGGCGCGAGACAGTCCTTGGTTGAAGGTTTCGCAACCTATCTCGATCTGTACGCAGCCGCTGCAGGAATTGCCGACGTCCGTGCAGACGGGGTCGAAGGCGCAGTTGAAGGCGAACATGCTCGCGTCGTCAAACCAGGACTGCAGGTAGTGCTGAAACAGTGTCAGCAGGCCCCCCGCGGTGTAGTTTTGGACTGACGACACGTACAGGATCACCGACAAATCCATGGGGATCAGGTATTCCTGAATGCTCTTGGAGTCGTACCCGGTATGACGTCGCGCAGTCAGCATGAGCGCATGGCTGATTGAGTGCAGCAGGTTGAAGGAGGCACCTTCTTCAGGATTGCGTGCCGGGATTTCCCGGGCTGCCTTGCCTGGCTGCATGGCCAAGACGTGATGATGTCTCAGCAGGTGAGCGTGACAGCGAGCTTTATCATCGAGTACGTCGTCACCCGGCGATTCGAGGTATGCCGAGTCGATACACCACCTGAGTACCTTGCGAGGGTCCAGGCGGATCCACAGGGCTTCAGTTTTCGCCGACATCGCGTAAATGGACGTTTTGCCTTTCATGCCTTCATCAACACGATCGGCAAAAGCATTGAGCACGACGGGAGGTGCTTCAGGGTTGATCGATGGTGTACTTCTCTCCCGCGTGAATCCCAGCGTGGCCAAGACCACTCGAAGATCAGGTATGTGAGTGATCGAGTCGATCCCGTAGCGTTTTTGTACGCTTTGCCACTGGGTTGCGAGTAAATCCTTTTGCGTGATATCTGTGGTTTCTTGGATCTCCTGCTCGATCGTCTTGCCTTGAACATCGTGGGGTAAGAAAACTGCTTCGAGTGTGCGCCGATTGCCGACTAACTCGATCATCGTGCTGAGCTCCGGGATGAGTTCTCGTACCGAACTGAAGCAGCCGGATGATGCGGCGAGCTTGCCCTCAATTTCGGCCACTTCCTTCCGCGCGGAGTCCAGCACGATAGCCATATCGTCGTCATCTGAGGCCATAACTTCGAACTTCGCGATGCTGAGCTTCTTTCTCTCCAGCAACGAACGCAGGGCCGCCTGTTCATCTGGATCACCAATGTTGGTCGATAGCAGCAGGGCGAGCCGCTGTTCCAGCTCGCGACCAGACATCCTTTTTAACAACGCGAGCGCCACGCCTTCGGAAACATCCTGGGCCAAGCCCTCTGCGCCCTCTGGCGCGTTTTGCAGGGATTGTAGAAGGCTTGCTATGAGCTTGCCCCGGTCTTCGCTTAATGCGATGTACTGAGTACTCTGGGCATAGAATGATTCACCACTGGTGAGAGGTGTGCCGCGCTTCTGAATCTCTGTGCCGAACAAAGCGCTGCAGGCAGGGCAATCGTCCTGGTATGAACCCGATAATTTCTCTCCGGTCTCCACATCGAAAAACGAAGAGTGGAAGAACGTGCCCGCATCCTTGTAACCGATGTTGCTGGATCGTCGGGCAGGGTGTGGGATGTGGACCGGGCTTGCGTACCCACAGCGATGCACTGAAACGTAAGGGAGCTGGATCATGTCTCCCGAGCAACCTCTTCGTTTGCAGGGGATAAAACTCCTGCCGTTGTGCTGTCTGATCCGGGACTGCATTTTGGAGAGCGTCCGCTCATCTGGTTCACGAGCATCGTAGAAGTCGAGCACCTTGCACCGTTTGCAGGTAAGGATCATCGGTGCAGGCGAGACAAAAATTTCAGACGGTGATTGGATTTCCAGTCGCTTCTTTTCCGCTGCGGTCATAATGTAGTGGTCTACTAACCCCGGACACCTTTTTAGGCGAGAATGATCGCCATACAGAGGTGTTCGATGAGCAGACAACGACGTACTTTCACCCCCGCCTTCAAGCGTGAGGCTGCCAGCCTGGTGCTCGATCAAGGCTACAGTTGCCCCGAGGCCGCCAGATCCCTCGACGTGGGTGAGAGCTTGTTGCGTCGCTGGGTCGCCCAGTTGCAACTGGAGCGCGGCGGCATTACCCCCACTGCCAAGGCGCTCACGCCGGAGCAGCAGACGATCCAGGAGCTTCAGGCCCGCATCAACCGGCTGGAGCTTGAGAAGAAAATCTTAAAGGAGGCCACTGCGCTCTTGATGGCCGAGGAACACGGGCGCAGACGTTGAAGTCGATTCGGCAGTTGGCAAGACACTACCCTGTTCAACTGTTGTGTTCGGTCTTCGAACTGCCCCGATCTTGTTACTACGCCCATCTGGCCCAGCGCCGTCGTATCGATGTGCGCCGAGTGAGCCTGCGCAGCCGCGTCAACGAGCTGTTCAGTCAAAGCCGTAGCTCAGCGGGTAGCCGCAGTCTCGTTGCCATGCTCCGGGATGAAGGCGTCGAGGTCGGGCGTTTCAAAGTCAGAAGATTGATGAAGGAGCAGGGTTTGATCAGCAAACAGCCTGGTTCTCATGCCTACAAGAAGGCCACGGTTGAGCGCCCCGACATTCCCAATGTCCTTGATCGGCAGTTCACCGTGGCAGCGCCGAACACGGTCTGGTGCGGTGACATCACCTATATCTGGGCACAGGGTCGATGGAATTACCTGGCCGTTGTATTGGACTTGTTCAGCCGCAGAGTGGTGGGCTGGGCGATGTCGGCCAAGCCTGATGCCGAACTTGTCATCCAGGCGCTCGACAGGGCTTACGAGATACGCGGCAGGCCTCATGGCGTCCTGTTTCATAGCGATCAGGGTAGCCAATATGGCAGCCGTAGTTTCCGCCAGCGGCTATGGCGTTATCGGATGAGCCAAAGCATGAGCCGACGAGGGAATTGTTACGACAACGCACCCATGGAACGGCTATTTCGTAGTTTGAAAACGGAGTGGGTGCCGACGGTGGGTTACATGACGACAGCGTTGGCTGAGCAGGACATCGGCCGCTACCTCATGCAGCGGTACAACTGGACAAGGCCGCATCAGCACAACGGTTTCGTACCGCCGGCGGTTGCGGAAGAAAAACTCAATTCTGTGTCCGGGAATTGTTGACCACTACACTCAAGCCAAGGCCGCCCAAGATCTGGATCAGCCCAAGTACGAACAGTGCGTTCGTGTTGGGGAAGAAAAATACAACCAAGGTAAACCCAAATCCGGGCAACGCGCCAACACGTGCGCCTATGAGTTCTTGAGCAACGGCGGACCCAATAAGCAAGGTACTAGATGGCGCAAGCTGCTTCCCGGAGCTTGTCGGGAGGGGACTTTCGTTGGCCCGTACGGAACTGACTGTTGCAATGGTTTCCCATTCGAGGACGGCCCCAAGGGCGTCGAGTGCAAGTTCTACTACCCAAAACCCTAGAAGAGGGCTGCTTGGCCGGCAGATAGCATCTATCGACCGGTTGTAGTGGTCAACAATTCGGACAAAGGATTGAGTTTTTCTTCCGCCGCCACGAGAGGCTGGCGCGTATATCCCTTCGAATTTTTAGCGAAAATTGTATAGGTATGACAGGCGATGACACTTGGCAGAAAAAAGCCCGACAACGTCGGGCTTAAGTGAAATACCGCTACAGTTCGAACCCAGTCATCCCTCAACCGGCTCTCCCTGCAGCGACAGGAGCAAATACGGCACTCCTTCAGGTGAATCAATAAGCCTCAGCGTCAGCGCCAGAGCACCTTCCTTTTGCTCTGGGGAGGACAAGTCAAAATCGACCTGCCTCGCCTGAGGATTCTGGTTGTGAGCTCTGGCCACCGCCTGGAACAGTCCCATCAACCGGCTCTCGTACGTCGAGCGCCGGCGATCGGCCGGATCCAGCAGCACCAGGTCCCACAGCTGTGCAGTAATCGCGATGCCATATTCCATTGCCTGGCCAGCGCGTTGTTTTTTCATCTGGGGCATCTGATTTCTCCATGATTGTGAGAAACCACCAGCCCCAACCGGGAAGTGGTTTCCCGGTTACAGCGACTTCAATTACAGCGTCAAGCGGTGCAGCAGGTAACGCCTGTGTTGGTGAGTGCCTGCTGGGCAAACCCTCGCCATCTGGGTGAAATCAGAAAGCCCCTCAATTCCTTGGCTTCCCGCCGGGCCATCCTGGCCGATTCATAAGCCTCCTGGCTCAAGTCCTGGTGCGCCTGCTCGTAGAGCGCCGCCATCTGCTGTTCGACTGCCCAAACCTCTGCAACCGTCCCACAGGGACGTCGCCAAACGATCCCCGATGCCCCAATGACACCGGACAGCACCCGTTGCACATCATCACCGGCACAGGTTATGGGCTTGCGCCGATAGACCCTGACCCGCGTGTCGTAGACCTCCACCGTGTAGGGATCAAACGATGCCACGGCACTGAGCTTCGGATACGCATGCAGCTCGTAGAAGCGCGATACACACAATGCAATCGCCTCCTCAAGCAACCCGCGATACCCGACCACATACTCACCGTGCACCTGGTAGAACCCCACATGGGGCTCGTCTTCCGGTAGACGCAGCACACCGGTACAGACAATCGTGAACTGTCGTTGAAACCGATCCAGCCGCAACGCCGAACCGGGTAGGTAAGGGTTGCGAATGAACGGAAACGGCAGCCGTAAAACATTCATAGATCTTTCCATGCAGCACTCCTAGGGGCGGGACGGACCTCGCCCCATAGGGCAAGGAAATCCCTATGGATGGATGTCAGGTTCAAGCCGCGGCCAGACACCGGCGCAGGCGCAAAGCACCCGAAAAGCAAACCGCCACAGCGATCAGCAGCCAGCACGACTCAGCAGCGAAGTGAGGTATCTGCCACACCACAAACCTGATGAAAAATCAGGGGGCAGGGCAGTGAGTGTTAGGTGGGCGTGCTGACCAGCAGCACACCCATTAAGTGAAAGCCGATGAACAACGAACCTCACGAGGGGCCGGCATCCGGATCAGCGAGTCAGCCCAGGGCCGACGAAGTCAAACGGGAGCGATCAGCGCTCGAAGGTACAACAGCAGGGCCTCGCGATTCTCCTGATTCAGAAACAGAATGCGGAGAGCACTTCGCCCGGCGGGGAGTGATCCCCGCGTGGGTGGTTACAGCAGAGTCTGCTAGTTGAGGTATTTCAATGCAGCGAACAACAAGGTTAGTCCAGCGGCAATCATGACGCCTGTGCGTAAGGTGATTGCGTTGTTGAGCTTAGCCATCTCTATATTCATGTCAGAACTGACTTTCGTGATGTCTGCCTTCAACTCGGAGCGTACTTCTGCAAAGTCAAAGCGAACCTGTGCAATATCACTTTTCAGCTCGAAACGAAGCTCTTTAAGCTCAGAGCGAACTGCCGCGATTTCGCCTTTCAGTTCAGTGCCGACGGATGCGATCTCAGTTTTCAGTTCGCTACGAACCTCCGTGAGATCGGCCTTGCTAGCAACGACAGTGGTCATTTCTTTCTCCAACGCATTCACGATAGCGGTTGCGTTTCGATGTGGCATGCCGCTATTGCGTAGCGCGCCGTAAAAAGCCGTTTCCGGTTTCATCAGACCTCCAAATTTCTATAGGAGGGCCCGCCCGTACGGGCGAGGCCCGTAGGGGGAAACATCATGTCCAGCATCGCTTCCACCGACCGCAATGGCTGTCGATTGGTCGCATCACTGGAAGCTTGGCGACCTGAGGATTGGATCATGCGCAATGGCGCATCGTAGCCCTTCAGATCCCAAGCTACCTTGCATGTGCCGACAATGTCAGCAGTTCGCCCCCACACAATGGATACCCCGACTACTGCCTGTCAAAGCTCCATCTGCAACAGTTTTTTTCCGGTGGAACTGACCTGTATGAGACCTGGAAAAGGACTGCATGTAGTTATCAGCTACAAGCGTAGGACGCATGCGGTAACTGCTGTCGGGCTCCGCTGCGTCTCCTGTGTGAAGTAGCTCTCACCAGCCCACTTCTCGATGCCGCACCGCTCTGGCTAGCCTGTTTCACCAAGAGGCTAGGCCAACGCGCAGGCGAAACGGGAAGTGGTACTTCCCGTCGCTCTGCAGTGTGCTGTCAGCCGGTGGCGCCGATGGCCTGCTTCTCCAGCATCGAGTCCATTCGCAGTTGTGCAAGTTCGATCAGGTGCACTACACCCATCGCTACCTTGCGGTTCGAGCCGGTCTGGTTATCGGCGTTCTCGTAGGCGGTGGCCGCGGCTGACTGCAGGATCGAGTGGAGGTCGAGCAGAGCGTCTTCGTGGCTCGACGAGGCCGGCGGCTGACTTGGTGGCGCAGTTGCCCTAGAGATGACTGACGCCGGCGCGGATTTCGATGTCGCTTCTGGCTCCAGGTCATAGTGGGAGAGTGCTCGATCGGCGATGCGTGGATCGATGGTTCCGGCCTTAGGTGTAGCCGGTGGATTGGGGGTGGCTTTGAACACGGTGTCGCTCCTGTGATGAGTGACTACCATCCACTGCTGTCAAACAGTAAGGGTGGCAGCTGTACGTAGGTTGACAGACCGGACACAGGATACCCGGCGCATCCGAAGATGCCCTGCGCACAGCCGCCATAACACCGAACCGCCAGCATAGGGAGAACGCCAGCAGGGTGGTTGGGGCTGTTTGTGCCTGTGTATTTCAGTCTGTCAAAACCGAGTCACCGCGTGGGCGATGACGTTCGGGAGACTAGTTCACTGGAATTGGCAGGCGCAAGCGCTCGGGATTTTCTAGGAAATTTCACTCAAGGGAAAGGGAGTTGTCTGGTCGGATGCTGAATGGGGCGGATGCGGTACTCGCGTGTCGCAGGCCTGTCCTCGACGAACCGCTATAGGCCCGTCCTGGGTCAACTACCAGGCCCACAGGCAGTTAATCGGTAGACTAGTCCAACTCCAGCATTGGATAATTATTCCGTGATTTACTTGCTATCTCGAAGGTAGCGGTCATGCCGTAGTTACCGTCCTCCACCACAAGATCAATCAGATCCGCATCGAGTGAGTGGCAGAATAACCCACATCGAGCAAGCCGGTGAGGGCGCCACGGGTGATCGGCATCGGGTTGCTGCCAGCTCTGGCCAGCTTCTCCGGCGTGGTGGTTTGGCTGCCAGCGGTCTCAGGTTGGCTTACCTTCTCATCGATCGGTCCGTGTGGTGCAATTGACGGATACGCGCTCAACGGGATGGCAACCATGATTCGAACGCTGGGCTATCGACTCTGTGATCGATGCGGGGACACGATCACCAATTACTGCCCGAACCTGGAGACACTCTACGCCACCGGGGTTTACCGCTCGGATAAACAAGCGCTGGTCGACGAGATCGTCAGGCTCGAAGGTGTCGAACCTGCCATCGTCTGGGAGTACGTCCGGCACCGAAGCGCTCCAGAGTGCAAACAGAAAGTGGCTCATTGCACCTTCTGCGGTGGGCAATTGAGAACCTGGAAGGCCAGGCAGTGCATGCATTGCTTGAGGAGCTGGCAATCACCTTCAAGCGTGCAGAACTCCACTACCTGATCGGAAGCACAAGACGGGAAGCTGGGCTCCCGCCCTACACTCGAGGAGCGTCAGCCATTGGCATCGACTATCTGCTTCTCCAATATCGAATCTATCCTCAGTTGTGCCAGCTTGATCAGGTGCACCACACCCATCGCCACCTTGCGATTAGAACCGATCTAGTTATCGGCGTTCTCGTAAGCGGTGGCCACGGCTAACTGCAGAACTGAATGGATGTCGAGTAGGGTGTCTTCGTGAGGCAACGAGGCCGGCGGCTGGCCCGGAGGATCTGCAGCATCGACAGAGACAGGCACAGGTGACGCGTCTGCTTCTGGGCCCAGCTTATAATGAGCCCGCGCCCGATCCGCGGATCAATGGTTGCGGTGCCAGTTTTTTGCGCTGGCGGATTAGGGGGGGCAGTTACATTGGCGGTGAAACACAGCAACCGCCGGGAAACAGTCTGATACCTCAGGCCTTTCTCTCAGAAGAGGGCGCCCCCACTCGAGGAAGTTGGGCTGTGGCTCGCAGGCTAGGTGCATGATCCTGCCTACTGGCAAGCCCCATAGGTGAAGAACGCGGATAGTGTCTCCAACTGCTGCGTCTCTGGAGCTGATCCAATCTATGCGGATGATCTCGACCAGGGCCACGGTTATGAACTTGATGGTACCGCCGACTGAGAGTGTCACAGGAAGTGCGCAGCGTGCAGTGTTTGGTGGGTGCTGTCGTCGCTAGCACTGCATAGGGAGCGCCGCTACTCTGATTCCAATATGCTACCTAATTTATAGCGTTTTAATCTATCAAGCCCCATGCGTTTGGAATTTTCGTCGGCTAAGATTGCGCCAGGGCCACTATTTTAATGGCGCTGCTGAGTTATGCTTGCATGGACGCTATCGCCAGTCATCGTATTCCCCTCGTGTTACTCATGCGTGATAGAGCGCCGTCGAAAAAGCCTTACCTGATTTATTCTAATTCTTGGTTTTTCCAGGGTTCTCCTCGATTTATTTATCTTTCCATGAGACTGCGCCACTAGAGAAAGGGTTGAGTCGTCGTGCGGGTAATGTCTGATGTGTGATTTTGGGGGTTGAGTATGTATTTCCCGTCTGATCCTAAGGTTATAAAGGAAATCTCTGATGATGAGATTTTGCGGCGCTGGAGCTTTTGGGTACCGATAATAATCGCAGGAGTCGTGGCGTATTTTATGCCGTTGATTTATGCCCCGCTCCAAGGGGTGTGGGATGTTTTTACTTGGCTGCCGAGTAAATTTTTTCCGGCAGTAGAGTCTTGGAGTAGTAAATCGTATTTCCCAGAAGTTACTCGATTTGTCTTCTCTTATTTCTCGTATGCTGTGATCTATTATGCGATCCTCTTGGCGAGGAATGAGAAATACGAAGACTCATTTGTCAATGTCGAAGGGTGCCTTAAGAGGCATGTGCGCCCGCTGCTTGTATTGTTTTTCTTTTCGCCAAGTGTTCTTTTGTTCTTTTTTTCGCTGCCGGCTGAAGAGAAGTGTCTGAATTTATGTATATATGAATCCAGGCCGCTTCAGGTGGGCTTTGCGTTCTTGTTGTCCTACGGTGTTGGATTTGGTTTGGCGTCGTTGTATTGGTGGCTTACGAATTTTTCTAAAATCCATTTACAAAAATAAAGGTCTTCATCATGGCTGGCCAGGCAATTGATTACTCAACGTTCGAACCGGATTGGTGGGATGGCGCTGGCGTTTCTGCGGAGGCTGTAAAAAATGGAATCGCAAGTGTTATTAAAAACTCTTATGGCGGGAGCATAACCCAAGCTACCGAGAAAGCGCTTGTAGAGGCTGCATACCAGAACTATCTGGCACAAAATGCATTGAAAGCCTCGGCAGCAGCTGCCAAGGATGCTTTGCAGTACGCAGACCTTCCAGAGTCGGCCTTGTACAAGAATGCTGTCGCCACCTCTAAGGCCTATGACGCTGTCGCAAAAAGTGCGCTCAACCAAGCAAGTCAGATTATGACAAATGCTAACGCCAATAGTGCGCTAGCTTCAGGCCTGACAAAATTGGCTTCCGCTCTTGGCCCGGCCATAAATATTGCTCAATTAGGTGTAGCTGCTAATACGGGAGATGCCTACGAGGTTGGCAAAACGGCTGTCACTGTATTGGCAGGCATGGCAGTGGGGGCGCTCGTTTCAGGTGCGTTAGCGGCAGCAGGAGTAGGGGCGGTTACTGCGGGTGTCTTCTCCATAATGCTTGGATTCGCAGCCAGTAAGGTCTGGGGATGGGCTTGGGACAATGGCGGGGCAGATGCCTACGGGATCCACCGTGGTGACGAATTCAGTTTCGGAAAATTTGGCAAAGATTTGACCTCTCTGCTTTCCTCTCTTTTTGATCAAGCCAAAAGTACCATATCCCCCCTGATATTAGATCTCGATGGTGACGGTGTCGAAACCATCGGAGTGAGTGCGGGCATACATTTTGACCACGATGGCAACGGGACCGCGGAAACGACTGGCTGGGTCGGTAAAGATGATGGTCTGCTCGTTTGGGATCGAAATGGTAATGGAAAAATTGATGATGGTACTGAGCTTTTCGGTAATTACTCATTACTTTCAAATGGTCAGCGGGCGACCAATGGATTTTCAGCGTTGGCCGAACTGGACAGCAACCATGATGGGAAGATTGATTCGAACGATACCGCTTTTTCGAGTTTGCAGGTTTGGAGAGACATCAATAGCGATGCAAAAGTTGATGCGGGTGAGTTGATCAGTCTGAGTGAAACCAATGTCTCTAGCCTGAACACAGCCTATAAAAATGGCACAGCGACAGATGCGCAGGGAAATAAGGCACTTCAGGTTGGGCAGTACACCGATGCAAACGGAGTCGTTCGTGGAATGAACGATATCTGGTTTTCGGTTGATCTGACCAATACGGTAGATGCTGCACCAGTGGCGATCTCCGGAGAGATCGCCGGCTTACCCGATTTTTCTGGACTAGGTAATGTAAGAAGCTTGCACCAAGCCCTGATGAGCGATACCTCTGGTGTCCTGGTGAGTTTGGTTAAACAATTGAAAGAGGATGTCTATTCTGCAAGTAGCAGTGGACTGATTGATCAGCTGATTTATCGCTGGAGTGGTGCCGATACCCATGCCCCGAATAGCCGCGGCGAGTATTTTTCAGACGCTCGCAAGCTGTATGCCCTGGAGGCATTCCTGGCTAAATCTTTCATTCAGGGAGCTGGCGCCAATGAGGGGCTGCCAGACCCGGGGCCCAATTCTGCTGAAGTACTGGTGAACGCCTATGAAAAACTGAGAAGTTATATTCTCGACTCTCTTATCCTCGACGTCAGGATGAAGCCCTATTTCCAAGCGATAAAACTCGATGCGTCTTCTACCGGCGGTGTATTGAATTTCGGCGCTGTTACGTCAACGTTTGAGCAGGCTTTTTCGGGTGCTTCGGGCACCTCAAGAGCACTCGTCGTTATTGATTTGCTGAAATTTAGAGATTATCCAGAAATCAGAGGGGTATTTCTGACTTCTGACTTGATGGACAGCTTTATTGGGCGTTTATCGAGCCTTGAGCGCTCAGATGTGCTTGCTCGCATGCCTGACCTCAGGCTGGGCTTTTCCGGTGACGATCGTTTGGTGGGTGCTAATGATAAAAATTACCTGCTAATAGGTGGGGCTGGTAATGACGAACTCGTGGGCGGAAGTTTGCACGATCGGCTTGAGGGCGGTGCAGGCAACGACACCCTGACAGGTGGTGCTGGAAACGATGTGTTGGACGGCGGGACCGGCAATGACGTTCTCAACGGTGGAAGTGGGGCGGACACTTACCTCTTCAGCCTCGGGAGTGGCCGGGACACGATCAGCGACGATAACGGCTATATCTCGGATACGGATGTCCTCAAGTTCGGCGCGGGCATTCTGGCCTCCGACCTGATCGTCAGCCGGGTGGGCATCAACCTGGTGGTCAGTCATCGCAATGGCCAGGACCAGGTAACCATCAACAATTGGTTCGCGGCGGCCAGTGACCGCTACCAGATCGAGCGCTTTGAATTTGCTGACGGAACTGTCTGGACCAGCACGGCCTTATCGAACGCCTTGCTCAACCAGGTAGGCGGCGACGGTGACGACGTGCTGACCGGCGTTGGTGCGGCATTCAAACAGTGGCTGTCGGGCGGTGGTGGCAACGACACGTTGACCGGAGGCGGTGGCGCCGATGTATTGGATGGTGGAACCGGCAACGATGTACTCAATGGCGGTGCGGGCGGTGACACATACCTCTTCAATCTGGGTGATGGTCGGGACACCATCAGCGACGATAACGGCTATGTACCGGATACGGATGTCCTGAAGTTTGGCGCGGGCATTGTGGCCTCCGACCTGATCGTCAGCCGGGTGGGCATCAACCTGGTCGTCAGTCATCGCAACGGCCAGGACCAGGTAACCATCAACAATTGGTTCGCGGCGGCCAGTGACCGCTACCAGATCGAGCGCTTTGAATTTGCTGACGGAACCGTCTGGACCAGCACGGCCTTATCGAACGCCTTGCTCAACCAGGTAGGCGGCGACGGTGACGACGTGCTGGCCGGCGTTGGTGCGGCATTCAAACAATGGCTGTCGGGTGGTGGTGGCAACGACACGTTGACCGGAGGTGGTGGCGCCGATGTATTGGATGGTGGAACCGGCAACGATGTACTCAATGGCGGTGCGGGCGGTGACACATACCTCTTCAATCTGGGTGATGGTCGAGACACCATCAACGACGATAACGGCTATATCTCTGATACGGATGTCCTGAAGTTCGGCGCGGGCATTCTGGCCTCCGACCTGATCGTCAGCCGGGTGGGCATCAACCTGGTGGTCAGTCATCGCAACGGCCAGGACCAGGTAACCATCAACAATTGGTTCGCGACGGCCAGTGACCGCTACCAGATCGAGCGCTTTGAATTTTCTGACGGAACCGTCTGGACCAGCACGGCCTTATCGAACGCCTTGCTCAACCAGGTAGGCGGCGACGGTGACGACGTGCTGGCCGGCGTTGGTGCGGCATTCAAACAATGGCTGTCGGGTGGTGGTGGCAACGACACGTTGACCGGAGGTGGTGGTGCCGATGTATTGGATGGTGGGAAGGGCAACGACATCCTCAACGGCGGAGCGGGTAGTGATACTTACCTCTTCAAGTTGGGGGACGGCCGAGACACGATCAATGACGACAACGGTTATGTGTCGGGCACCGATATCCTGAAATTTGGTGCAGGCATCCTTGCCGCAGATCTCTCTGTTAGCCGCTCGGGCGTCAATCTGGTAGTGAGCCATCGTAATGGCCAGGACCAGGTGACGATCAACAATTGGTTCGTGGCCAACAGTGATCGCTACCAGATCGAGCGCTTTGAGTTTGTCGACGGTACCGTCTGGACGAGCGCAGCAATCTCTACGCTCCTCCTTCAGTTGCAAGGAGGTGATGGTGACGATGTACTGACGGGTGTCGCCAGCTCACAGCCGCAATTCATTCGCGGGGGCGGTGGCAATGATGTCATCACGGCAGGGGCAGGTGCTGATCTCTTGGAAGGCGGCACGGGCAATGACATTCTTAATGGCGGAGCGGGTGGCGATACCTACCTCTTCAATCTGGGGGATGGCCGGGACATCATCAACGATGACAATGGCTACGGTTCGGGCACCGATGTACTTAGGTTCGGCGAGGGTATCCTGGCAGCCGACCTGATCACCAGCCGGGTAGGTAACAACCTGGTGGTGAGCCATCGCAACGGCCAGGACCAGGTGACCATCAACAACTGGTTTGCGGCCGCCAGTGACCGCTATCAAATTGAGCGATTCGAGTTTGCTGACGGTACCGTCTGGACCAGTGCGTCGCTGTCAAATGCGTTGCTCAACCAAATAGGAGGTGACGGTGACGACATGCTGACCGGCGTTGGTGCGGCATTCAATCAATGGCTATCAGGTGGGGCCGGCAACGACACCTTGACCGGCGGCAGCGGTGTCGACGTGCTGGACGGCGGTATTGGCAACGATGTGCTCAACGGTGGAGCAGGCAGTGACATTTACCTCTTCAAGCTGGGGGATGGCCGAGACACCATCAACGATGACAACGGCTATGGATCGGGTACAGATGTTCTGAAGTTTGCAGCCGGTATCCTCGCAACTGACCTTTCTGTCAGTCGCGTAGGGGCTCACCTAGTGGTAAGCCATCGCAACGGCCAGGACCAAGTAACCATCAACAACTGGTTCGCGGCGGCCAGTGACCGCTACCAGATCGAGCGTTTCGAGTTTGCTGACGGAACAGTCTGGACCAGCGCGACCTTGTCGAACGCCTTGCTGAATCAGGTGGGCAGCGACGGTGACGACGTGCTGACCGGCGTTGGTGCGGCATTCAATCAATGGCTATCAGGTGGGGCCGGCAACGACACCTTGACCGGCGGCAGCGGTGTCGACGTGCTGGACGGTGGAACCGGTAACGATGTGCTCAATGGTGGAGCGGGCAGTGACACTTATCTATTCAAATTGGGGGATGGCCGAGACACGATCAACGATGACAATGGTTATGGTTCGGGTACAGATGTTCTGAAGTTTGCAGCCGGTATCCTCGCAACTGACCTTTCTGTCAGTCGCGTAGGGGCTCACCTAGTGGTAAGTCATCGCAACGGCCAGGACCAAGTAACCATCAACAACTGGTTTGCGGCGGCCAGTGACCGCTACCAGATCGAGCGTTTCGAGTTTGCTGACGGAACAGTCTGGACCAGCGCGACCTTGTCGAACGCCTTGCTGAATCAGGTGGGCAGCGACGGTGACGACGTGCTGACCGGCGTTGGTGCGGCATTCAATCAATGGCTATCAGGTGGGGCCGGCAACGACACCTTGACCGGCGGCAGCGGTGTCGACGTGCTGGACGGTGGAACCGGTAACGATGTGCTCAATGGTGGAGCGGGCAGTGACACTTATCTATTCAAATTGGGGGATGGCCGAGACACGATCAACGATGACAATGGTTATGGCTCGGGCACAGATGTCCTGAAGTTTGCAGCCGGCATCCTCGCAACTGACCTTTCTGTCACTCGTGTAGGTGCCCACCTAGTGGTGAGCCATCGCAATGGCCAGGATCAGGTGACCATCAACAACTGGTTTGCGGCTGCCAGTGACCGCTATCAAATTGAGCGATTCGAGTTTGCCGACGGTACCGTCTGGACCAGTGCGTCGCTGTCAAATGCGTTGCTCAACCAAATAGGAGGTGACGGTGACGACGTGCTGACCGGCGTCAATGCAGCGTTCAATCAGTGGCTGTCGGGCGGGGCCGGCAATGACATTTTGACCGGTGGTAGTGGAGCCGATGTATTGGACGGCGGAACCGGCAACGATGTGCTCAACGGTGGGGCTGGCAGTGATACCTACCTGTTCAAGCTGGGGGATGGCCGAGACACCATCAACGACGACAATGGCTATGGTTCGGGTACTGATGTCCTGAAGTTCGGTGAAGGAATTTTGACTTCAGATCTTACCGCTAGCCGGGTGGGAAACAGCCTGGTGGTCAGCCACAAGAACGGTGCGGACCAATTGACCATCAGTAATTGGTTTTACGCGACGGATGGCCGTTATCGAATTGAGCGGTTCGAATTTGCAGATGGCTCACTGTTGACCAGCGACCAGATGACCGCCCGATCCAGTACAGCGGGAAATGACACTATCACTGGCGCGGTGACCAACGACCGGTTGCAAGGGGGGAAAGGTAATGATCTGCTCCAGGGCGCAGGGGGCTCTGATACCTACATCTTTGCAGCGGGTGATGGCCAGGATGTCATCAACAACTTCTCCACGACGCCAGGTGATGCTGACACCCTGGTCATCCAAGGGATCGCCGCAACGAGCCTCTGGCTGTCTCGGGATGGCAACAATCTGGTCATTGATGTGACAGGCTCGGATGATCGGGTGACGGTCAAGGATTGGTATCTTGGCGCTGCACAGAAGATTGATGTCATCCAAGCTGGAACAGGTGCCTTGTATGCCAATGCCGTCGATAACCTGGTCAACGCGATGGCCTCATTCGGAGCGCCGGCCGGGGGAGAAATTGCTCTGACCAACGACCAGCGCGAGCAACTGAACGCGGTGATTGCTGCCAACTGGCATTGACCAACATGCTAGTTGGGAGCAGAGGCAGGTATTCAAAGGTCGCTGGGCATCTCTCTTGTCCAGTGACCTCTGTGGCCGTTCGGTGTGGATTGTGAACAGGCTCAACGTTGCTTTTGTCGGAGAGTCCCTCCGCATTGGCAGGCTACTGCCGTGAGTCCCAAGTCTCAGTCGAAGGTGATGACCGCTGGGTTTGGATGCCTTCAACCGCCGCAGGAAATTGGTTTACCAGCACAACCCCTTGGTCCCCCTGATTCAGAAACACCAGGAAATCATCGCTTTCGAAGGTGATCTGGAATCCAACGAGCCGAGCGCCATGGTGACTGTGGGTGTCCATGATGCCTTCGACCTCATGAATGAGCTGACTCACCAGATGAACTGCCGATAGGCCCGCCAGCAGATCCTCATTTCTCCACGAGCAGATGGCGCCGGACTCAAGCTCAAAGGCTGCCGGTGTATCAAACGGCAAGGAATCGGCACCCACGCTTTCACCATCACTCAGCAGGTACATGGACACGATCTGTCCCTCGCTTTGCCACACCAGCGGGCCTGTGTCCGCCGGGTCTTTCTCGTCATTGAAGTAGTACTGCTGGTGCGAGAGCAGGTGAAGTCGCTTTCCCACCAGCAAACGGGCGCAGGCAAGATCCTGGATTGCTCTGGTGGCAGAGTAAGTGCAACGGCTGTGTGTCATTGGGGCGCGGGGTACCTGGAGGAGTGATGACGGATCATTATGTGCGAAAGCATGATTATCCAACTCACTCCTCGACGCCACTCCGGGCCTGGATAGCCTGTTTCACCAAGAGGCTAGGCCAACGTGCAGGCGAAACGGGAAGTGGTGCTTCCCGTTCCTTGGCAGCGTGCCGTCAGCCGGTGGCGCCGATGGCCTGCCTCTCCAGCATCGAGTCCATTCGCAGCTGTGCCAACTCGATCAGATGAACCACGCCCATCGCCACCTTTCGGTTCGAACCGGTCTGGTTGTCGGCGTGCTCATAGGCCGTAGCCGCGGCTGACTGCAGAATCGAATACACATCGATCAGGGCTTCTTCCTGATTCCCAGGTTCGTGCAGACGTCGCCAGTCCCTTCAGATGAGGGTGATTTCGAGCCCACATCCGGACCCAGGTTGTAGTGAGACAAGGCCCGGTCCGCGATACGCGGATTGATGCCTCCAGCATGGGAGGAGGGCGGGGGAGTGGGGGTGATTTTGAACATAGGGTGGTAACTCCCGATCGGTTTTGGGAGCCGTCACGTTCGCGACTAAACGAAGAGGTGGCAGCCGTACGCAGGTTAGTCGACCGGTGATCAGGAAACCCGGCGCACCGAAGTGCCCTGCGCACGGCCACCATAAAGCGGAGGCTGCAAAAAAGCGCCTCGTAGAAGGTGGCGCTGTGCGCCTGATCAAGCTGGCGGGCGACTAAACCCGGTCACTGAATTGGCAGTGACGAACCCGAGCCTAGCCCCGCGATCAGGCGCAAACAAGCGCTCGGGATTTTCTAGGAAATTTCACTCAAGGGAAAGGGAGTTGTCTGGTTTGGCGCCGAGTGGGCGAAAGCTGCTGATCGGGATGTCCGGTTTCATTAGACCACTACATCCTGCAGATGACCGGCAGGAACCGGCCAATAGCGGTCGCCCAACTGCTTCGCCCTCGCTTAAGGATCAGCCAAGTGATATACCGCGCTTGGGTCTAATGCATGACACAAACAGGCAGTCTCATGATGCGATTCTCAATTTATAGCGGATTGGTTTTGGTGGGCTACTCGGCGCTCGATTACGGAGATCCCCCGATGGGCGTTGCTTTTGGCCAATTCGAACCTGCCGATGGGTACGCAGCTATCCAGAACCAGTGCTCCACGAACCATCACGACCAGACCGTTCTGGATCTTTCTGTTCAGACCGAAGCGGGTCTGGTCATACCATGTGCAGGTCTGGCCATCCTGGATTACTCCGAAGAGTTCGCGCCACCGTGCATCGAAGTGAACATTTTCGGAATTCCACATTCGCTCTATGGCGAGCTGTTTCCTCAGCACGTCGACCTGTATGAGCGTCAATTCAGCTAATCGGAATGTCCCGCCGATGCCCGCTTTGGGTTGTGGACTCAACCGGCCATTAGCTGTCCTTCACGAAGGGCAGCTATGGGTCGATAGCGGCCCCTCAAAAACTATCAATGCAAATGTTTACTCAGCAAAACAGAACTCGGTCTGCGGAGTCGGCATCGTCGAGTTCGTGGCCCGAGGTCTGGCGCGACGGTCGTAAACCCGTGGCTCTTCACCTAATGAAATCTGCAGCCTCTGGAGCACTCCGGACTCTGCCAGCTCCGTCAGTTCCCGCTCTATCTGACTCACCAACCCCAAGATGGGCTCCCCAGTCTGCGCCCCCTGTGTGATCGCCATCAGCGTCAGCGGGCTCACCTTCAGCGGCACACTCAACGCGGTGATCATCTCCAGCGTCGGGCAGCACTGGCCCCGCTCCAGCTTCGAGATGTAGGTACGGCTGCTGACTTCAGCGAGTTTTTTCTGCGATATCCCACGCGTGGCACGCATGGCCTTGAGCACCGCAGCGAAGGTGGTTTTGAGTGACATGAATCGGTCCGTGAAAGAGGGCATTGCTGTGCCAGCCGGGAGGTTCGAACAACCGCTGCCAGCAGTCCAAAACCGTCAAAACTATCACGGCTCGATGACCGACCGCTTGAGCTGTTGTGCCGTGACGAAGAGGAGGGTATCTCCTGGGCAGAAACCTATCGACCCAACCCCGACTCGTCCTCCCGGCCAGCAACAGTAACAGCAACAGCACCAGCCGCCGATGCCCCGGCGCTCCACCCGCGACACCCAAGAAAAAGCCCGACAGAGTCGGGCTGAGGTGAGGGTCTTTCAAATGGCCAGGCGAGGCGCCTAGCCTGAGTGGTTATGCAGTAGCCTGTTCTCAATAGCCGCTGCTGTAGGGGGACGCCTCGGGCGTGCAGGTCACACCGGTTTGATCGAGAGCCCTGAGCACGAAGTTCTTCCATTTCAGCGAATCAAAGAACTTCTTCAGCTCTGCGGCTTCCCGGCAGATGCTTTTGGCGATATCCAGCTCGCCGGTGCAGGCCTGCTCACTCACCTTGCGATGAAACGTATCCAGCCAGATCTCCAGCTCGAAGATCGCATTCACAACGGCAGCAGGGCGGCACCAGACGATTTCTGCCTCCTCGACCGTACCCGAGAGGATACAGGTAGCGCCCTGAGCCGAGGCTTGAGCGGTGGGTTGGTAGGCCTTGTCCGCGGTGTAGTAGACCTCGACACGATGCGGTTCAAACGAGGAACCAGCCTTGATCTGCGGGTAGGCATACAGGTCGAGAAACTTCGAGGTACAGAGCCTGATGGCATCCTCGATCGAGCTGCGGTAGCCCAGGATGTATTGCGCTTTGACCTCGCGACATCCTACGCCAGGGTCATTGAGTGGCAGCCACGTCACGCCTGAGCAGACGATGGTGAACTGCTTGTGAAACGCATCCAGCCGCAGAAACGAGTGGGGTGCGTAGGGGTTACGAACAAACGGGTAAATGAGCTGCAGAACGTTCAGTAGTTTTTCCATGATGATGCTCCTGATTCACGAAGGCGAACACGGAGAACCTCTCGCCCGGCGGGAGAGGAGTCCCCGCGCGGATGGGTTGAAACAGTCGGTTAGCTTGGGCAGCCCAGGTTCAGCACGATCACTGCACCGGCCACTGTTGCCAGGGTCATGAACGACAGCAGCTGTACGATCAGCCAGCCATTCAGGGCACCCAGCTTGGTGTCGATCTTGCGTAGCCTGTAACACAGCGTCGAGGTGTCGATATGAAGCCGTGACAGGTCGAAGATGGCTTGAGAACGAAGCATGGAAATATCCAGCTTCAGCTCATCGAGGTGCTGGGCAATGCAAGCCATGCTGGCGCAGCATGAAGGTGGTTCGTCCTCCATGGGCTCACCTGCATTGAGTAGGTTTTCCTTACGGCCATCGGTCGCGATCCGCGCCGGGTGGCATTTCACATCCTGTTTCATCAGACTTCCAGATTTCATAGGGAGGGTCTGCCCATACGGGCAAGACCCGTATAGGGGAAACAACAGAACAGCAACGCTTCCATCGACCGCAATGGCAGTTGATTAGTCGCATCACTGGAAGCTTGGCGACCTGGTATTGGACCCTGCGCAATGGCGCAGCGTAGCCGTGAGGTCCCAGCTACCTTGGCATGTTGCTGACAAGGCCAGCAGTACGCCCCTGCACAATGAATACCCAACCCCAAGGCTGTCAAAGCACCCACTGCAACAAGCTTTTGCCGACGCTGGCACCGTGTATGAAATCAAAACTTTCCCGTCGCGCTACCGCCTCAGCGGATGCAGGAACCCCTGCCTCGCACCGGTCAGGCATCGCTGAATGGGGTCGTCCTCAGTGAGCCCATTCGAGGTGAATGGCCTCATGGCTTTGCACTTCAGTTGAAATTCATCGTGCCATTCCGCTGGCGCCGCTCTCAGCTGTGAACCATCGACGGGCACCCACCCAGCGGCCAGCAGCCTCACAGCAGGTGCCCGCTTTTCGGCAGCGGCGCGCCGCGTCGTCCTACGGATAGACCTGGGCCCAGCAACTACATATTCATGGGCAACACCACAATCGAGTAGCAGGAGCGAGCGGTGTTCGATTTCAGGAACCGTTCTGGCACTCCCTGGAGGCGCTTGCGATCTGCTCATCCATCAGACCTGTCGCGCCTTGCTGCGACAGTGATTACAGGGAGTACCGCACATGCACTTGAGTTTTGATCACACCGCTGGCGAGACCTGCCAGATCCTGCTGCACATCAACGTTGAGTCCCTGCGACGGGACGGCTTTCTGCTTGAGCTGGCCGGCTTTGTCGACGCCTTGCCAGGCGTCGATATCCTCAACGTCGAATTCGGCACCGGCAGTGAGCACGGTGCTCACCCAACGACCCCCTTTGCGTGAAGCACACCGGCCCGCTCGCGGCCCTCACCTGACCATGGAGTGGTTTCCTATGCACCCGCTGAATCTGGCTGTCGCCTTTCAAGTCATGAGCAACATCAAGAACGGTCAACTGCGCAATTGCCTGGCCATGGGGTTTAAGGAACGGGACCTGGAGGCCCTGAGTGATCCCCGTTGCGTAGGCGCGCTGGTGAACTCACCGGCGCCCTGGTTCACACTGCTGGTGGACAGCGATATCGTCCAGCGCGTCCTGGCCCATGCCAGGGGTACCGAAGAGGAAGACCTGATTCGCCGAGCGCTGTATCTAGGTGCCAGTTCTCCCATGCTCCAGCAGATATTCGGGCTGCCTCCCAAGGAGGTCGCCATTCGCCGAACAATGCTCGGCATCGAGTACCGCAAGGGCCGCTGGCGCCAGGTCAGCTTCGATGAAGAAATGCGCCTGTGGGGGCATTGGGCGCTGATATCGAAAGAGCAGGGCACCAACCCTCAGGACCCACGCTCGGTGCTGCTGGCCGCGATGCTGATGGCCGAGCGCGAGCCGACCCTCAACCTGGCCATGATCTGGAACCAACTCCAGTACTGGATTACTGAAAAACTGGTGTAGGTGTCGGCAGAGCGCGCCAGCATCAGGTCGCTGGCACTGACCCAATAAAACCACCGGCTCACCTGGAAGGGTGAGCCAATTCTTCTCAGAGTTGTCTGTTCGAGGCCTGATAACGGGCGGCAAGCCAGTGCTGCCAGCGAGCTGTGCGCCGATGGAGGGTGGAGGGCAATGGTCAGCTATGCAACAGTGGTGAGGGGCATCAGCGTGTAGCCGTTGAGTCCTGCTCTGGAGCGTGACGAGTTCTTCCCCAAGAACCTTCTGAACATCAGGAAACGGACCGCCAGAGGCGCTTCTGTGATTCTTGATTTTATGAGCATCCTTGGCTGCTTCCTAAGGAGGCGGGGGTACTGCTCATGCTGTCGTCGAGATTCAAGCGAAGCCACCGACGGAACTGAAGTCGGCTGAGCATGGTGGGTCTTCATCACCGCACCTTCAGTCGCCGGCAGCTGCGGTCCTGCAGCCACCGGCCTGCGGCACTCAGTTGGCCGCAGATGCCTGTTCAAGCAGTGCTTCTACCACGGTTCGTGAAAGAGCCACTGAATGGATCATCCCCATAAGCAGATCTCGCTCGAAGCCCTCCAGTCGCGGACAGATTTCATCGGCGTTCAGCTCGGCGCATCGGAGTAACTCCGAAACCTGGTTCAGCGCGACCTGGGCTGTGACACCTGGTTGAACAGAGAACAATGACGGTGCGAAGGACGTATCAGGTTCGACAGTCTTGAAGGCTGTCGTGGTGAGCGTATCGAGCAGAATCGGCGCCTGGCTATCAGGTGGTGCCGATTGAATCTGCGCCAGTGATTCATGCATGACCTTGCGCAGGTAGGCGGCTTTTTCTTCGAGACTGGATGTTATGCAGGGTGGTGGGTCGGGGGTGACTTTCTTGACCATGGTGAATCTCCTATTACGTTCAGGGGACTCCTCCACTCTCGCTGCGACACAAGGGTGGCGAGCTGTACGCAGGTTCGCAGACCGGTGAATAGGAAACCCGGCAGGCATAAGCCTCCTGCGCACAGCCCGCCATGACGCGGACACAAAAAAGCCGCTTTCGCGGCGCTGTGCGCCTATTCATCGCCGGGCTGCGAAACCCGCATCGCTGAATGTGCAGCGACCCTCGGACTCTAGTCACCACCGTAGACGCACACAATATTCTCCCATGCCCATAACACGTAGGAAACCGGTGTATTTTCGGAGGGCCATTTCGAGTATTTCCAAGTATTACGAAATTGACTTGTAACACGCGCTGACATAGCGTGCTCGCCCGCGAGGCCGCTATGCCCCTTGACCCTCCCTACGGGCCCCACAAAAGGACTTGTTCATGACCCGCAGGTATTGCGTCTGGTTGATGGTGTGCTTGACGCCTGTCAGTGTGCTGGCAGCTCAACTGGAATCGCTCCCATCTGACCGCGCCGAACTGATGTCGGTTTATCGCGAGGCGGTCTTGAACAACTCTGAACTCAAGGCTGCCCGGGCCGGCTTCGAAGCACAACAGGAAGCGATTCCACAGGCACGCGCCAACCTGTTGCCGGCAATCAATACCAGTGCAACGATCGAGTCGACTCGGCTGGAGCGCGATGCTCCCGAACTGACTCGAGCCCGCAGTGGGACTACCTACCAGGCCAACCTGAGGCAGCCGCTGTTCCGGGCGGATGCCTGGTATGGTCTGAAGGCCGCCAAGGCCAGTGTCTCCCAGGCCGCTATTGAGTTGTCAGCGACTGAGCAGGAACTGATCCTGAAAACCGCTGAGACTTACTTCGAGACATTGCGTGCCTCTGACACCCATGCTGCGGCGTTGGCTGAAGAGGTGGCCTTCAAGCAGCAGATGGAACAGGCCCGCGGGCGTCTCAAGGGCGGTTTGGCCAGCATCACCGACGTGCTCGATGCAGAGGCCGCCTACGACAATGCCCAAGCCAACCGGGAGCTGGCGGCGCGCAAGGTCGATGATGCCTTCGAACAACTGGTCCACCTGACCCATCACGACTACACCAGCATCGAAGGGATTGAGCATCAGTTGCCAGTGCTGACACCGGTTCCGGCCGACGCCAAGCAGTGGGTCGATGCGGCAATGAAACAGAACCTCAAACTGCAGGCCAGTGACATGGCCGTTGAGTCGGCTGAACAGGTGCTCTCCCAGCGCAAGGCTGGGCACGCTCCGACACTGGATGCAGTGGCCTCCTACCGCAAGGGCGACAACGATAGCTTCGGCTACAGCAACCCCAGTGACTTTGGTCGGGACGGTTATCGTGACAACGTCACTCAAAGCTCGATTGGCTTCGAGGTCAATTTGCCAATTTACAGCGGTGGCCGAGCCAGTTCCCAGGCGCGGGAGGCTTACAAGAAGTTGAGCCAGAGTGAGGAGCAGAGGGAAGGTCAGCGCCGGGACGTGGTGCTCAATACCCGAGGGTTTTATCGTGCCGTCAACTCGGACATCGAGCAGATCCGGGCCCGGAAGAAGACCATTCTGTCGGCCCAAAGCTCGCTCAAAGCCACCAAGGTCGGCGCTGATATTGGCAGTCGCAACACGGTAGACGTGCTCAATGCCCAGCGGCAGCTGTTCACCTCGGTCCGCGACTACAACAACGCCCGATACGATTACATCCTGAACAACCTGCGTCTCAAACAGTCGGCTGGCACGCTCAGTCCTGCAGATCTGCAGAGTCTGGCTCAGTACTTGAAGGCGGACTATGACCCACAGCGCGATTTTTTGCCGCCTGAAATGGCCAGCTCAAGGCCGGATTCGCAGCAGTTTTTAACCCCCTCGTTCAGACAGTAAAGGCCTCTAAAAAGGGGCTTAATCAATCTTTTTGCGTGTCAAGTGAAATATTGTTTTGAAAATGACATCGCTGATGTCGTTTTGCCCTTCCTCGGATGAATCTGTCCGCATATGATTTCTCTGCTCCGTATTTTTCGGGGTCATTCAGGCTTGACGCTTTTAGCAAGGACGCAGTTGTATGCACGAACAAGGCGAGGGGGCTGCCCGGTCCTCAGATGCGGTTGATACTGGCCTTGCGTGCCTGGTCATGCTGGCAAGATTTCATAACGTTGCTGCATCGCCTGAACAGTTGGCCCATGAGTATCTAGCTGAAGGTCAGCGCTTTTCGAAGCCGGAAATACTGCTGGCTGCCAAGCAGTTAAAGCTCAAGACCAAAGCTGTTCGCACCAAGGCTGAACGCCTTTCCCAAACGCCATTACCCGCCATTGCCTGTTCGAACGACGGTAGCTTTTTTATCATCGCGCGCGTTGACCAGGAAAAGACACTGGTTCACGACCCTCTCCAGCAGCGCCCAACCGTGTTCAGTACCGAGGAGTTGCAAGCTCGCTGGACGGGCGAATTGATCCTGATTCAGTCAGCCTCCTCGCAGGCTGGCGAGGTCTCGCGCTTCGATTTCACCTGGTTCATTCCTGCCATCGTCAAGTACCGCAAGCTGCTGGGCGAAGTCTTGCTGGTGTCGTTGGTGCTGCAAATTTTCTCCTTGCTGACGCCATTGTTCTTCCAGGTGGTGATGGACAAGGTGCTGGTGCACCACGGGCTCACCACCCTTGATGTTGTGGCCATCGGCCTGTTGGGCATCATGTTGTTTGAATCGACGCTCAGTGGCCTGCGCAGCTACGTGTTTGCCCATACCGCCAGCCGGATCGACGTCGAACTCGGGTCACGGTTGTTCCGGCATCTGGTGACCTTGCCCCTGGCGTACTTTCAGGCAAGACGGGTAGGTGACTCGGTAGCTCGTGTGCGAGAGCTTGAGAACATTCGCAGCTTCTTGACGGGTAATGCCATCACGCTGCTGCTGGACGTACTGTTCTCAGTCGTTTTCATCGCGGTGATGTGCTTCTACAGCGGCTGGTTGACCCTGATCGTCGTGGTGTCATTGCCGTTGTACTTCATCGTGTCGTTGTTCATCACGCCGCTGCTGCGTGCCCGGCTGAACGAGAGCTTTGCCCGCGGCGCCGAGAACCAGTCCTTCCTTGTCGAAACCATCAATGGCATCGACACCGTCAAGTCCATGGCTGTCGAGCCTCAGGTCACTCGTAAGTGGGACAACCAACTGGCGGCCTACGTGTCGGCTGGTTTCAAGACCCAGACACTGTCCACCATCGCCAACGAAGCTGTTTCGCTGATCGGCAAGCTGGTGACGGTGGCGACCTTGTGGCTGGGCGCGCGCTTAGTGATCGACGGGCAACTGTCAGTAGGCCAACTGGTGGCCTTCAACATGCTGGCCGGCCGCGTGGCTCAACCGATCATGCGCCTGGCGCAGTTGTGGACCAACTTCCAACAGACAGGCGTGTCGGTCCAGCGCCTGGGCGATATTCTCAATAGCCGTACCGAACTCTCGCAGGCCACGCGCAGCGCGCTGCCTACGCTCAAGGGACGCGTTGAGTTTGATCAGGTGCATTTTCGTTACCGCCCGGAAGGCTCTGAGGTACTGCGCGGCGTTAGCCTGGTGATCGAGGCCGGGGAAGTCATCGGTGTGGTGGGGCGCTCGGGGTCGGGCAAAAGTACCCTGACGCGCCTCTTGCAGCGACTGTATGTACCGGAGCGTGGGCGCGTGCTGGTCGACGGCATGGACCTGGCGTTGGCTGATGTGTCCTCCTTGCGCCGCCAGATCGGGGTGGTGCTGCAGGACAACATGCTGTTCAACCGAAGTATTCGCGAGAACATTGCCCTAACGGATCCCGGTGCGCCTTTGGAGGCTGTCATGCACGCCGCCAAAATGGCTGGCGCCCATGAGTTCATCCTGGAATTGCCTGAAGGTTACGACACCGTGGTAGGCGAGCACGGCGCCTCCCTGTCCGGCGGACAGCGTCAGCGCGTGGCGATCGCCCGAGCCCTGATCGGTAACCCCCGCATCCTGATCTTCGACGAAGCCACCAGTGCCCTGGACTACGAATCGGAGCGGATCATCCAGCAGAACATGCAGGCGATCTGCAAGGGGCGGACGGTGATCATCATTGCGCATCGGCTGTCTGCGGTGCGCGATGCCAACCGCATCATTGTCATGGATCGTGGGCAAATCGTGGAGCAGGGCAGTCATGCCGAACTGCTGACTCATCAAGCTGGGCATTACTCGCGTCTGTACCGTTTGCAACAAGGATAAGTTGTCATGAGTCAAGCTTCAGCAGGGCGTGAGCTGTTTCGGCGGTATCGCAGTGTCTGGAAACAGGCGTGGGCGCAACGCAAGCTGCTCGACGCGCCCAAGCGTCTTCCCCATGAGGTCCAGTTTCTGCCGGCAGCGTTGGCGTTGCAGGATCAACCGGTCCATCCCGCGCCGCGTTACATCCAGTGGGTCATCATGTCGTTTGCCCTGTTGGCCTTGCTCTGGTCCATCTTCGGCCAGATCGATGTTGTGGCCACGGCGACCGGGAAGGTTGTTGCCAGCGGTAAGAGCAAGACGATCCAGCCGAGTGAAGTGGCTGTCGTTAAGTCCATCAAGGTGCACGACGGACAGGTGGTGAAGGCGGGGGAGGTGCTGGTCGAGCTGGACACCAGCGTCACGGGCGCTGACATCAAACGCCTTCAGAGTGAGTTGCTCGCGGCGCAGGTGGACACTGCACGTGCGACAGCGTTGATTGAGTCTATCCAGACGGGCAAGGAACCTGGCTCTTTGGTAGGGCGCATTCCCAAAGCTGCCCCTGAGCAGGAGATGGCGGCCCAACGATGGTTACAAGGCCAGTACCTGGAACTGCGCAGCTCGATGGAGCAGATCGATGCGGAGATTGAACAGCGTTCCGCCGAGATCCAGTCCACCAAGGCAACGTTGGCCTCCTTGCAAAAGACGCTGCCGATCGCTCGCCGCTTGGCCGAGGACTACCAGCAGATGCTGGAGCAGCAGTACGTGCCCCGCCATGCCTACTTGGAAAAGCAGCAGGCTCTCCTGGACCAGGAGCGGGATCTGGCCGTGCAGCAATCGCGTCTCGCCGAGGTTGGGGCCTCGAAAAAAGAAGCCGAGCGTAGGCGGTCGGTACTGCTGGCCCAAACACGGCGCACGATGCTGGACCTGCAACAGCAGTCGGAACAGAAGGCGGCGTCACTCACCCAGGAGCTCAACAAGGCCGAGCAACGCGATCACTTGATGAGCCTGACCGCTCCTGTGGACGGTACCGTTCAGCAATTGGCGGTGCACACCATTGGCGGCGTGGTGACCGCGGCGCAGCCGCTGATGGTCATTGCTCCAAGTGACCAGCCAGTGGAGGTCGAGGCGATGTTCGAGAACAAGGACATTGGCTTTGTGCGACCTGGGCAACCGGTCACCGTGAAGGTTGAGACCTTCACTTTCACCAAGTACGGAACGGTGGATGGTGAGGTGGTGAGCGTTTCCAGCGATGCCATTGAGGACGAGAAGCGAGGGCCAATCTATAGCAGCCGTATTCGCTTGCTCAAGGATAAGGTCAATGTGCAAGGGAAAGAGGTTTTGCTGTCTCCCGGCATGTCGGTGACGGCGGAGGCGAAAACGGATAAGCGGCGCGTGATCGAGTACTTCTTGAGTCCTCTGGAGGCCTATGCGAGTTCAAGTTTGAGCGAGCGATAATCGCACTGTGCCGGTTTCTCCGATGGGGGTTTGATACGAATGGATGAATGTGCGCGATCAAAAATATTTTCTCAGATTCTCTTAACGGTAGCACTTTTTTTGTGTGGCTCGAAGGTGTTTGGTAGCTGTGAATTTTACTTTGATAGTGGTCCGAAGGTAGTGTTCAAAGGGGCGGATGCGGAGTGCAAAAAAAATTAGATTTAATGGGGCTGTTTTGACGTTTCATATTAACTATCCAGGCGGGGAAGTGTTGAGTAGCAGGGCCATTAATGGTTCTGCGGTTGTTGTCCGTGTGCGCAAAATGTCGAGCGACTTGATTCGTGGTGATGTAGGTATTAAATACATGTCGTTGGCTTCCAGTCTTGACGGTGTTGAGTTTTACGAGGCAAGAGATAGGAAGCTATTCAGGTTCAAGGGCGTAGATGGTCAGTGGGTGTATGTTGGTGGAGGTGATGTTAGCGAGGGTAATAGGGCGTTTCAGGGATTAGAAATTCTTTATCAATTTTCAAGGGGGTATGCGGATTTCAAGGCCGTTGATGATTTTGTGTTGGGCGTGTTGACTTCAAGAGTAGCCAGTAAGAATTAATGGAGTGAATGATGGCTTTGTTGGATTTGACTGCGTCGCAGTTGGGGGAGTTGAATCGCTTGCAATCGATCGAGGTGTACCCGGAAGCTTATTTGTATATGAGAAATCTTGTTGATGCCCAAGCATCAATTGCGCCGGATGGAGACACATCAACTGCATTGCTTGAGCTCCCAGATTGGCTGGCTGTTGCTATGATCGCCAAGGTAAATGAGCCAAGTATCCGCAATAATTTTAATCGTGGATCCTCAATGCTTGCGGCTGCCTCGCAAGGTCGCACTTTAACGGATGCAGGCTTTCAGCTTTCGTCTAACTCTATTCCGAGAAAAGCTCTTGATCAAGTTGTCTCGAGTAAGGGGGGCTGAGTTCGGTACGATCATTGAGGCGGATGTACAGCCAGCAGTTCAGAGGTTGCATCTAAAAGAATGCGGTTGGGCTAGTGCTTTAGGCGGGTTAGTAGCTGGCTGAGGGTTGGATCTGTAGGGTATGCGCTGAGTGATGTTTAAAAAATTTTGATTGATAGGTGAAGTTATGGATCTGGTTTTCGTGGGGTGTGTGCTGTTGGTGGGTGGGGTTGGGATTTTGTTATATGTAGCTAATATTTTTGGATATTCGCGAAAAATTAGAAATAGGATCGAGGGTCTAAAATCAGGGCGAGAGTTAAGTCAGCAAGAGAAACAAGAGCTTATTTATTATAAAATAACAAAGTGGTCGCGGTTTGTAGGTGTTTTTTGTACTCTTGTCGGTTTTTTGATTTTGCTTTTTTTGTATTTTAAGGGGTGAAATTGATGAGTGCTGCTGAAAATATTGAAAAAGCGACGAATGCAGTCCAACTTGTCTCAGGTATCATGGGGGATAAGCTGGGTGGGCCTTGGGGTAAGGCGTATGCGATGTTTGTTTCTGGCCAGGGTGGGCTGGTCGGCAGTTTTTCAAAACTCTTTGATAAAATAGATGACGGTACGGCTACAGGCAGGGATGTAGCGGGTGTAATATATGATGTTGCTTCGGTTACTGCTGGTTTTGGTGTAATCGCTGGGCTAGCGAGCCCTTGGGTTTTAGCTGCCGTGACCGTTGCTGGTGTGGGCTTATTTTTATATGATGCGGTTCCGGTAGCTTACAATTGGTATATGGAACATCGGGATGAGGCGGCAAAAAATGGTGCTAATAATCCGTTCATTCCAAATGATCCGTTAGTACTCTCTGCTTATGAAAATTTTGCTGCTGGTTTTTCACCTCTTTCAGGTGTTGGTGAAAAGGTAAGTAGTAATTTTGTTTCTGCGCTGAATTTCATTCCTCGTGCTGATCCTCTTGCGTTAGACCTAGACAGCGATGGCATTGAAATTGTTTCTGCTAACTCTGGTGTAATATTTGATTTTGATGGTGATGGTGTCAAGACCGGGACAGGGTGGATTAAGGGCGATGACGGATTCCTGGTTCTTGATAGAAATGGTAACGGACAGATTGATAATGGTCGTGAGCTGTTTGGCGTAGACACCATCAAGTCGGACGGCACCAAAGCCCGTAATGGTTTTGATGCGCTGAGTGATTTGGATAGTAATGGCGACGGCATATTTAATGCCCAAGATACCGAGTTCGCGAATGTTCGCGTGTGGCAAGATAAAAACCAAGATGGTATCTCTCAGGCAGATGAACTAAAAAGTCTAAGCGAGCTACATATTCAGTCAATTAGCTTGGCATCGACTGAGTCCAACCAGAATTCTGATGGCAGCATCATCAGTGCTACTGGCACCTTTACTTTTGCTGATGGACATACTGGCACCGTAAATGGTAACCAGAGCCTTGCAGCGAACCTCGACCTGGCATCAAACCCATTTTATCGGGAATTCACTGACAAGATTTCTTTAAATGAGGCAGTCAAGGCGTTGCCTGACATGACCGGCTCTGGTGCAGTGCGAGACCTGCGCGAAGCATCGATGCAGAGCAATCAGTTAAAAGCAACATTGGTGGCATACAGCCAGGCACAAAGCCGTGACGAACAATTTGGCTTGATCGATCAGTTACTTGCAGATTGGGCCAAAAGCTCAAATTATTCGAATCTGGATAAGCGCATTGACGCCCTTGATACTGGAAATATCGACGTACGTTTTCAGTATTCATGGGAGGTCAGCGGGACTACGCCAACAGCCGGACAGCAAGCCATGCGGCAACTGTTGGAGCGAATCAAGGTATTAGAGGTTTTTAATGCCCAGAATTTCTTTAATTTTCATTCTGGGGCAGTTGTTAACGACTATTATCAACTGTCGATGACCTTCGGAACTATAAATGGAGGTGGTCTGATCTCCTCCGTGGATGGAGTTGCAACTGTTACGGAGGCAAATCTTGGATTGGATATAAATCAGACCTATCTGATCAATCAGGCTTATGAGGAACTGCGTCAGTCAGTCTATACAGGTTTGCTTTTCCAGACCCGCTTGAAACCGTACATCGACAGCGTCGAGATGAAGCTGGAGGGCGGGACGCTGAGTATGGACTGGTCTCCTCTCAAAGCGGTTTTTCTGGAGCGGTCCGCCGTATCTTTGACCGGCGCCTTTGAAGAGTTTCAGGATCTGGTGCAAAGCCCCCTGATATCCGGCGAAGTCAAAAATCAGATCATCTCCGACGTGGGGCTCTGGCTCAAGGACGGTAGGCTGGATGTTGTCGGTTCAGAGGGAAATGACAAGATAACCAGTATCGAAGGTTATATCAGCATTTTGCAAGGTATGGGCGGTGATGACACGCTCATTGGTGGCTCTGGCAATGACCAGCTAGATGGTGGGGATGGCAATGACAGTCTGGCTGGAGGCCTTGGCAACGACTCCCTAGTTGGTGGCGCCGGCAATGACACATTGGAAGGCGGCGATGGTAACGACATCCTCAACGGCGGATCCGGCGACGACACGCTCAAGGGCGGATACGGCAACGACATCATGGCCGGCGGCACAGGAAACGATGTGCTGATTGGCTCCACCGGCAATGATATCTACCTCTTTGAGTTGGGCGATGGGCAGGACACCATCTATGAAGCAGAATCCATGTGGACCACGGACGTATTGCGTTTTGGCGCTGGCATCCAGGCTTCGGACATTCAGGTCAGTCGAGACGGCGTGAACCTGGTATTGCAGCACAGCAATGGTCAGGACCGCGTCACGATCGCGAACTGGTTTTTGACGGATTATGGCTTTAGCAACTACTACCAGGTAAACCGTGTTGAATTCGCCGATGGCACCGTGTGGGGGCAGCAAGAGCTCACTGCTGCGGTCCTGACGGTTTATGGTACCGAAGGTGATGACACCCTCAGCGGTATGGATCATGTCAACGATGATCTTCGTGGTCTGGGCGGCAACGACACCCTCTATGGATTGGGAGAGGATGATCGTCTGGACGGCGGAGACGGCGACGACAAGCTCTACGGTGCTCAAGGCAATGACGTGCTCGAAGGCGGTGCCGGCAACGACATCCTGGAGGGCGGGGAGGGCAATGACACCCTCAGTGGTGGGTCAGGCAACGACACCCTGGAAGGCGGAGATGGCAACGACATCCTCAGCGGCGGTTCAGGTGACGACACCCTCAAGGGCGGCTACGGCAACGACATCATGGCCGGCGGCACAGGGAACGATATCCTGATCGGTTCAACCGGTAACGATACCTACCTCTTTGAGTTGGGAGACGGTCAGGACACCATCTATGAAGCGGAATCCATGTGGACCACTGACGTGTTGCGTTTTGGCGCTGGCGTCCAGGCCTCTGACATACAGGTCAGTCGAAACGGCGTAGACCTTGTACTACAGCACAGCAATGGTCTGGATCGAGTGACGATCGCGAACTGGTTTGTGACGGATTATGGCTTTAGCAACTACTACCAGATTAACCGTGTTGAATTCGCCGATGGCACCGTGTGGGGACAGCAACAGCTCAGTGCTGCGCTGCTGACTACTTACGGAACCGAGGGTGATGATTCCCTAAGCGGTATGGATTATCTCAACGATGATCTTCGTGGCCTGGGCGGTAACGACACTCTTTATGGCTTGGCAGGCAACGACCATCTGGATGGCGGGGCCGGCGACGATAAGCTCTACGGTGGTCAAGGCAATGACGTGCTTGAGGGTGGGGCCGGCAACGACATACTGTACGGTGAAGAGGGGTATGACACCCTCAGTGGCGGGGATGGTAACGACACGCTGGAGGGTGGGGATGGCAATGACACCCTCTACGGCGGCGCAGGTGACGACATGCTTAAAGGCGGGTATGGCAGCGACATCATGGCCGGTGGTACAGGCAACGATGTGCTGATCGGCTCTACTGGCAGCGATACCTATCTCTTCGATCTGGGGGACGGACAGGACATCATTTATGAAGCGGAGTCGATGTGGACCACGGATGTGTTGCGTTTCGGTGCTGGCATCCAAGCGTCGGACATTCAGGTCAGCCGAGACGGTGTGGATTTGGTGTTGCAGCACAGTAACGGTCAGGATCGGGTGACGATCGCGAACTGGTTTGTACCGGACTATGGCTTCAGCAACTACTACCAGGTGAGCCGTATTGAGTTCGCCGATGGCACCCAGTGGTCTCAGGCGAAATTGACGGCGGATACCCAAGTCAGTACTTCGACCGTCACCGCGAAAGATAATGAGGGTGTCAGTCAGTTTTCAAGCTTAAGTAGCGACGCAGATATGGAGAGGCAGACCAACAGCCTTGTTGACGCTATGGCAGGGTTTGGAGTCCCTGCGGGCAGCCTGACAAGCTTTGGTGTAAGCCAACCGTCGCAGCTTGATGCAGTGATTGCTGCAAGCGCGAGCTAGTGATCCCCAGCAACAGCGGTCGAGCACTTCGGTTCTTGGCCGCTACTGCTGGTGCTCAACGCGCAGTTCTGAGAAAACCCTTCTTGCATCTCCATTGAGTCAGGGCACTGAGCGGCTTCGACAGTACGGTAGCCTCTGGCAAAACACCTTGTAACGCCCTGGCAGTTCGAACTCCACACCCGCAACGGTACATTTGATCAGCAGCCCTCGCTGCATGACTGACCAAGGCAAGGAGTGCCTGCGTATGGTGTATGAGCGATTCCCCGTCGTCATTGACGGCAAACCCTTCTCCACGACGTTCCAGGCCAAGGACGAGTTCGCCAGCGCCTGGAAGGCCGTGCTCGAAAAAGCCTACGGCCGCACCCACGCCATCTGTCGCTGCCCCGGCAAGGGCGAACGCAAACTGGCCATCAAGCGTCGTGACGACACCGATGGCTTTCACCTGGCCCGCTTCGCCGGCACAGGACCTGAACACGCCAACGAGTGCCGCTTCTATGCCCCCGCTCCTGAACGTTCAGGCCTGCAGGGCTATGAGGTGGGTGTGGTCGAGGAGGGCGATGACGGTACCCTGCGGGTTCGTCTGGCCCGAGGCCTGATTGAGTTACCCGCCAGGGTAGGCGGCGCTCGCGACGATCGTCTTCAACAGCATTTCAGTGGTACCCGCAAGCGCACCATGACGCTTCTGGGGCTGCTCTGCCTGCTATGGCAGGAAGCCCGGTTGAACATCTGGTACCCCGCGATGGAGGGCAAGCGCAACAGCGCACAGGTTCATGGCCTGCTACGAAAAACTGCTCGGCGCATCAAGGCCAGTCGAGTGGCCCTCGACGAAGTGCTGGTGGTATGTGCGACACCCAACTCCCGTGCTGAGACGGCCAACAGGGCTGTGGCGCGGCAAGTGAGCAAGGCGGGGCGCCGGGCCCTGGTGATCTCTCCATTGGCGCGCTTTGATGCCGGCAAGTACGGTGCCTCGATGTCCAAGCTGCCCTTGGCGGGGCCTTATGGCATTCCGTACCTGAGCATGGCGCCTGAGGTCTGGGAGGACGCCCTGAAACGCTTTCATACTGAGATGGGGCTGTGCCCATCGACAACAACCAAGTCGAGAACCAGATACGGCCATGGGCACTCGGGCGCTCGAACTGGCTGTTTGCCGGGTCGCTGCGCAGTGGTAAACGGGCGGCTGCGATCATGAGTTTGATCCAGTCGGCGCGCATGAATGGGCATGATCCGTATGCCTACCTCAACGATGTGCTGACACGACTGCCGACACAGCGGGCCAGTGAGATCGGGCAATTGCTACCGCATCTGTGGGTACCGGCCTGACTTACGCAAGGTGAGTTGGGCGGACGCTTACGAACTATCGCCTGGCCTGCACGCTGATGAACGCCCGCAAGAATCACTATCAGGGCGTCCTGGATCCGTTCGAGGTCGAGGAGGGATGGTTTCGCCTTGAGCTGGTCAGCTACCAGGTCGTGCCAGGCGAGGATCTAGATGTCGAGATTGAGGCACGCGTGCGCGCCACGATTGATCGCCTGAAGTTGAATGACCATGATTGCCTGAAGGTCCGTGAAGAGTACGCCACGGCCTATTTCGACGGCGAGATCTCACTGGACTATCTGCGCCGGCGTGCGCCGTTCCTGGCAATGGAGCTTGAGGCTCAGGGTGTGATTGCTCCTAGGCAGCAGGGAGCTCAGTCAATGCTGTGCGAGTGACCACTTCCTGAGGATGTGGCCGGTCTGAGTCGCTCGCATGCGATAGGAGCACATTGTTCAAAGGTAGCATTCGACTGCGTGGGTGCAGGCGCAAACGGAGCATCTAAGACGTAAGAAAATATGGATATTGTCTATGGCGAGAGTTGATCTGAATGTTCCGTTTTCCCAAAAGGACTTGGCGAAATCACTCGGTGCGCGTTGGGATCCGCAGGCGAAAGTCTGGTATGTGCCTGACGGGGTTGAAATCGGGCAGATGGAGCGATGGGTGCCCCCACCCGATAAGTCAGAGCTGGAGCACCAGCCCGAATTTAGAACCAGATCACCTTACTACTACGTTATGGAGTCGATATCCGATTGTTGGAAATGCTGTGCCCCGACACGCGTGTTCTCATTCCGGCTTCCTGACGAATACGAACAGTTTCATGACATTGAGGAGTACGAAGATCCTCAGGTGTTCACGCTGACCAGTAACCTGGGTCAGTGGAAAAGCCGAGGCTACGGAGGCACGGTGTCTGACGTCGGCAGCCTATCTCCTCAAGTACTGAAGCGGATTCGCCAGTTCACAGGGATCTTTAGGCTGGACTACAGCAAAATGGCTGGATGTCGTTACTTCATGAATCACTGCCAGCACTGTGGTGCGAAGCTTGGGGACTTCTACATGCATGCGGAACCCGGTGGTGCCTTCGTCCCGATGTCTCCAGAGCAAGCCGGCAAAATCACTCTCCACAGAATCAACGAGCGCTTCGATGCAAATTGCGGTGTCGGATTTGCAACGCAAGACTTCATGGAGTGGATGCAGGTCAGAGAGTAAGGCGGCCCGTTTCGGCGATGTGCTCGGCTGATATCGCGCAGAAGAAGTGGAGGACAATTTGCTCTGCAACTGCACGAACCTCCGGTGCCTGAATGACACCTTATAAAAACCACGTTCACCTGGTCCTCTGGCAGACTCCGCACACCCGTACAGGCAATCGTGAACTGTCATTGGAACCGATCCAGGCGCAATGCTTGTCACCGCCAACGCAAATATGACCCCTGGGCCATCATGGCGGTTTTGAACTGCCGAGATGTTGACCCAGGAGCAGTCAGTACAATCGCCCGTCAGGGCATGGGCATCAAAACCATCGCGCACACGCTGGGTTGTCGCGCAACACCGTGCGCAAGTACCGACGTGGCGAGGCCGAGTCGCCGCGCCATACAGGGCGGGAGCGCGTCCGGAGAGGCTTGGCCCATCAAGGTCTATCTGCAAGAGCGCGTGGAAGCGCCCCTGCCGCATTGGATTCCTGCGACGGTGTCGTTGCGTGAAGTCCAGGAACAAGGCTGCACGGGCGGCATCAGCCGACTCAAATCCTACCTGGCGCCGTTCAAACGTCCGCGTCAATAAGCCCGCAAGCAGGCGACGCCAGTGTCAAGCTCTACGGGCGCCGCCGTATCAAACGGCAAGGCCTACACCAGTGGGTAAGCCGGTCCAAACAACTGCTGCGTGATCGTTTTGAACCAATCCTCGGAGAACAAGGCTTCCCGCGTCAGATCGTCCTGCGAGGCATCCTGTGCGGTCAGTCCACCGGACAGTTGGATGATGCGGTTGTTGGATGCATCCAGGCCGTAATGGTGGGCGATCGAGATCGCGTAGTTCGGCTCCAGCAGGCTGAAACAGGCGTTCATGTAGTGGGGGGGCGGCGCTGGGTTGCCGGCCGCCTCGGTTGCGATCGCGAAGGCGCAGACCTTGGCCTGGGAGGCGGCAGAGAAGGCTGACTTGGGCATGGTCGCGGCATCGCAGGCGTCGCCTACGACATACACATTCTTCATCAGTGCCGACTCCATGGTGGCCTTGTTCACAGGGCACCAGCCACTTTCATGGGTCAGGCCGGACTGGGTCAGCATGTCTCCGGCATGTTGAGGCGGGATCAGGTTACAGACATCGGCAGTAATGGTTTCACCGCTCTCAAGTTTTACCTGCCGTCGCTCAACATCGACACTGATGACCTTGCCACCGTGGTTGCCGCTAATGCGTTCAATCAAGCTGCCCGGTGTGCCGGAGCCGTACAAGCGCTCCCAGCCTTGCTGGAAGAGTGGCTGCTTCGAGAAAGTCTCGCTTGCATCTGCAATGATGAGTTTGGCTTTGGGTTTGTGGGTTTTCAGGTAGTGTGCCACCAGGCTTGCGCGTTCATAGGGACCTGGAGGGCATTTGTAGGTGCCAGCAGGGGTCGTGAGTACGAACACGCCGTTATCTGGCATCGTGCTCAATTGCGACTTGAGGGCGTTGAATTGCGCTTCACCTCCCCAGGCATGAGGAACCTTCAGTGTATTGTTCTCAGATAACCCTTCGATGTCCTTGTAGCGGAACTGCACGCCTGTGGCGACGATGATCTTGTCGAAGGTGTATGAGCCACCTTGCTGCGTGAGCACCTTACCCGGTTCGATGGCGCTCACCCTTTCCTGAACCCAGCGCACGCGGTTAGCCCAGTTCGTGTAATCAAAGCGCAAGTCGCTATCGGGCCGCATCGCGCCCAATGCCTCATTGGATTTGAAGCAGGTGTGATAGTCCCGGCTGCTTTCCAGCACGGTGATATGGGTGTTAGGCATGAGCTCAAGCAGGTAGCGCGCGGCCATCAGCCCTCCAACGCCGGCACCGACGATACCGATCCGCATACCGGCTCCCGTGCTAGAGGGGCTGGCAAAGGTGTAGCTGGCCGCAATGCTGCCAAGAATGGAGGCCAGAAAGGTGCGGCGGTTGAAGTTGAATGATGAGGTCATGTTCGGTTGGAAACTCAGAGAATGGAGAGAAGGAGCTCGGCCTTGGTTTCGAGCTGGGCAGAGGTGGGAGCGCTGTTCAGCAGTTGGCTGGCCAGTTGGCGGATGGTGGTCGCCTTGAAGAGGGCCGATGCGTCCAGTTGAACGTCGAACAGGTCGCGAATCTGGGCAATGATGCGGATGGCCGTCAGCGAGTAGCCGCCCAACTCGATGAAGCTGTCGTTCACGCCAATGGGTTCCACTTTCAGCACCTTGCACCAGATACGCTGCAGCACCTGTTCCAGCGCCTGCTCGGGGGCTACGTAGCGCGCACTCAGGCTGGGGCGTCCGCCGGGCGCGGCTGGCAGTGCTGCTCGGTCAAGCTTGCCGTTGCGCGAGCGAGGCAGTTCGTTCAGCCACAAGTAGGCGCGAGGAAGGGCATAAGCTGGCAGGTGCGAGTACATCCAGTCTCGCAACTCGATCTGCGTCACCTCCGGCTCTGTACCACAACTGACCAGATAGGCGACCAAGCGGTCGTCGGAGTCCGCCTGATGGACCACTGCCGCTTCGGCAATACCGGGGTGGGCGCGTAGCCGGGCCTCGACTTCTTCCAGCTCAAGGCGGTGACCGGCGATCTTGACCTGGCGGTCACCACGTCCCAGAAAGACCAGAGCGCCTGTTTCATCGAGCAGAGCGCTGTCACCGGTGCAGTACAGGCGCCCCCCGGCGGCATCCGGCAAAAAGGCTGTCGCCGTCATGACCGGTTCGCCGACATAGCCCAGGCTTACACCTGCGCCGCCGATGTAGAGGGTACCAATGCTGCCTTGTGGGACGGGATCAAGCTGATCATCAAGCACAAAACAGGTCGTTGCCGTAATCGGTGCGCCAATGGTCTGTTTGTTCGGTTCCAAGCGTGCCACGGTCGACCAGATGGTGGTTTCGGTGGGACCGTAGACGTTCCAGGCCTCGTCCGCGACCTGGCACAACCATTCGCCGAGTTGAGTAGGCAGGGGCTCGCCCCCTACCAGCACCTGGGTTTGTGGTGTGCGCTGCCATCCCCTCAGGCGCAAGGCCCCCCACAGTGAAGGTGTAGCCTGAATGACGGTCTTGCCCGTGGTGTGTTCAGTCATCTGGTAGGCACTGGGCGTCAGGGCCTGCTCTCGGGTCAGAACTTGCAGCATGGCGCCGCTGACCAGCGGCAGACCGAATTCGAGCAGGCTGATGTCGAAGCTCAGCGCCGAGGTCAGCATGACCCGGTCACCCGGTCGGGTGCCGAGTAAGGCGCGAAAGTGCAGCAGCACATTCGTATAATTGCTATGGGTGACTTCGACGCATTTAGGTGTCCCTGTCGACCCTGAGGTATACATGCGGTAGGCGGGCAGCCCCGGGTCAATCGCCAACTCAAGGCCAGCCGGCACGGAGCGTGCCTCATCTTCCAGGACTTGAAGGCTCTCCCATGGATGCGAAGGCACCCGGTGGGCGTTGTCCTGGTGATCCATCACGAACGATGTGTCTCGCAGGATGTGAGCAAAGCGCGGCGGTGGGTCCTGGGCATCCAGTACCACGAAACACGCACCGGTGCGCAGCACGCTCAATATGGCCACCGCCAGGTCTGCACCGCGGGGCAGCAGGAGCCCTACTACGCTGCCGGGACCTATGCCTCTACTTGAGAGCGCTGAGGCCAGTGCGCAAGAGCGGGCGGCCAGTTGGCGGTAGTTGAGCAGGCCATCAGATGAGCGTATGGCCTGAGCCTCGGGGTTCAACCGGACTTGCTCGTCGAAAAGACTCAGCACGTTGCATGGGCGGGACTCAACCGGTGTATCGCCGATCAATACTGACGGACGTAGCTGCGTGAGCTCCAGCAGCGTTGGCAGGGGGGCGTCGATGCTGTTGGCCAGTGAGTTCAATGCACCCTGGTAGCATTGCGCTGCCTGCTTGGCCCGTGCCTGGCTGAAATGGCGTGTATCAAAAGCGAGGGTGTACGAAATCTGTCCAGTGGTGGGCTCGACGTTGAAGCTAGCCGTCAGCGGAAAGCTCGTGACCTCGTGCGCAAAACGATCGTGTTGCACCAGTGCCGGCGTGGCAGCAATGCGGTTGTGAAAGTTGGTGAAATAAAACAGGGAGTCGGATAGACGTTCCACACCGGCTTCGCGTTGAATTTCGGAGAATGGCAGTCGCCGGTGACTGAAGGCTTCGCGCTGTTGCTGGCCAATGCGCTGAACGAGTGTGCGCCACGTCTCGTTGGCAACCGTCGCGCGTACCGGTAGGGTATTGATATAGAGCCCGACGGCACGCTCTGCATCTTCCTCATCCAGGCGCACGTTAGTCACGTGGCAGGAGAGAATCTCCCGTTGTCCTGTCAGTAGGCGCAGCGCCACCAGGTGGGCGCTAAGCAGCAGCACGGCCAAAGGCTCACGGGATTGGCGCGTGGCCTCGTGCAGTGGTGTATGGAGCAATCGAGCCGGTAGCGTGACGCAGTGATGCCAATGGGACTGGGAGCCATTACTCTCCTGTGGCGCGGCACCCTGCGGTGCCAGCGGTGTGTGGGGGGCATCGGCTAAGTAGTTGCGCCAGTACGCACGCGTCTCGGTAGAACGCAGGGCGGCCTGCTCCGCAGCGACGAAGTCACGGTATCGGCTGGCGGGTGGTGCAAGGGCGACCGGGCGTCTTTCGACCAATGCTCGGTAATCAGCAAACAACTCCGTATGGATCTGCTGGTCACTCCAGCCGTCCATGATCGCATGATGGAAACTGACACTGAATTGAATGGTCTGCTCATCCAGCCGGTAGGCCTGCATGCGCAGCAACGGCAGCGATCGTACGTCAAAGCCGATCTCGCGCTGCTGGAGTATCCATTGCTGGATCCTGAGCTGTTGTTCCTCTGGCGACAGCGCCGACAGGTCTTGGCATTCAAGCACGTTCACGCCCTGTGACCAGACGTGCTGTACCCCACCGCCCTCATGGGTAACATCGAAGGTTGTGCGCAGCCCAGGATGGCGGGCCACAAGCTGGCGCGCCGCCTGCTGCAGACAGGCTTCATCCAGTTGCAAGCCGAGGCGGTAGCTGAAGATATCGTGATAGCGCCCGTCCACCTCGTTCTGGAAAATCATACCTATTTGCAGGTGCGAGATGGGGAAGCTTTCCTCGATACCGGCCGCAGACGGCGGGTTGGAGGCAGTTGAGGTGGAACCCGATGAGGCAGGGGGCTGCTCCAGCGGGGCGATGGCCGCTGCCAGATCGCGCAGCACCGGGTATTCGAACAGGTGCTCGACTGAGAGCATCAGCCCTTGTTTACGAGCCTCGACGGCGACCGTTATGGCCCTGATCGAATCACCGCCTTCGGCGAAGAAGTGGCTGGATGGGCCCAACTCGGGTGTGCCGAGCACTTGGCTCCAGATGACGGCCAGCACCGACTCGTGACCTTGAGCGAGTTCGTCTGTGGTGGGGCGATCGGCCTCCTCCAGATGGGTCAGCAGCCAACGTTCGTCGATTTTGCCCTGAGGTGTGCAGGGCAAGTGATCGATGATCACGATACGGTTGGGTAGCATCAGGACCGACAACTGAGTGGCCAGCCAGGCATGAAGATCGCGTACCTGGACCGCTGCGCTGATCGTTACCGCGCAGACGATGGTCGGTTCCGCCTGCTCGGCCATCGGCCGTGCAAAGGTGTGGCAGCCCGAGACGGCCGGGTGGCGTAGCATCTGCGCGCTGATTTCGCCGGGCTCGATGCGGACGCCATTACGCTTGATCATGTCATCAAGCCGGCCGAGGTAGACATGATGGGCGCTATCCGTCTGCCTCACGCGGTCACCGGTCCGGTAGAGCCTCGTCCCCGGCGAGTGGGCATGGGGATGGGGCAGGAAGCGCTGTGCGGTTTCTCGGGGGTTACCCAGGTAGCCTTGAGCCAGCTGTTGCCCTGCAATATAGAGTTCGCCCTCTGTACCAGGCGTAACAGGCTGTAGTTTGGCATCAAGGACAAACAGCTCGGTGCCGGGTGTTGCCGAGCCGATGGAAACCGGCCCCTGCACCAGCGCGTCAGCGGGCTCGCTGTGAACACAGCAGCCGACGGTGGCTTCCGTGGGGCCGTATTCGTTGTGCACGATGGACGCCGAGCGGCGCAGCGAAGGTGGCAGCATGGCACCCGATAGGGCCGCGCCTCCCACGACCACGTGATCTGGCCACTGCAGCGGCTGTGGGGTCAGTGATTCCAGCGCTTTGATGCCCTGCAGGTGGGCGGGGGTCAGCTTGATAAATGAAAGGGGTGTTTCAGTCGCTAACAGACTGTAGAGCGTCTCCAGTGAGCACGGATCGGGCGCGAAACGGATCGTTTCACCGGCGAGCAAAGGCAGCCAGAGGCACGTTTGGGTGAAGTCGAAGCCCAGTTCCGAGTGCACGAGGGTGCCGCCGTGTTTGTCGCTGGCGTAACGGGCGCTTGCCCAATTCAGGTATGCGGCGAGAGCGCCATGGCTGACAGCCGAGGCCTTAGGTACACCGGTCGAGCCGGAAGTGAACAGGATGTAGGCAACCTCGGCAGGGTCAGGCTGGTGAGCACTGTGCTGATCGTCTTGGAGGGCGGACACGGGAAGGGTCGATGGTACGAGCACCGCAGGCCAGTCAGCCGTGCCATCGCTCGGTAAGTCGGTGCATACGAGCAACTGCACGCCTGCGCGCCGACATCCGTCACTCACCCGACTGCTAGGTGCATCGCCCGAGAGTGGCAGTACGGTGCCGCCGACGCGCCAGACGGCGAGCCACCAGACGATCCATGGGATACCGCGGCGTAATTGCAGGGCCACAGTGTGGCCGGGGCGGACATCGTGGGCACGCAATGAGGCGGCGGCCGCTCGGACGGCCTGGTTCAGTTGGGCATACGACAGGGGCGTATCCTGAGCCAACAGCGCGGGTCGGTCCGGATGTTCGAGAGCCCAACGTTCCACGGCTATGCCGACATCGTGGCCGCTGGCCAACGTCGCGCTTGCAGGGGCCTGCCATGGATACGAACCCAGGCGTATGCCTGCGGGCATGGCACCCGCCTGCAGCAATTGGCCCAAGTCTGCCGCCGCAGCGGCCAGTTGTGTTGCACTCAGCCCTCGTCCGGTCAGGAGCAGTTGTCCAGGCTGCGTCACCTCAAGTTGCAACAGGGCATGTGAGGGCGGGGTTTTGAGTTCAGCGGTGTTCACAAGCATCCCGGCGAAGTGTTGGGGCAGGGGACAGGCTGGGATGAACAGGAATGGCGATTCACGGTGAGCGTGCTTGAGTGAGCAATCAAAATGATCCGTACAGGCGATATCGCTCTCCACCTGCTTGGTGATGACAGCGGCCGCTTGCTGGGCATCAATGCTCCAGTCGACGTTGAACGGCAGGCGTAACAGGCGACCGATGGGGCCGACCAGATCTGCGTCTTCGGCAAACCGAGCACCGGCAGCGAAATAGTCCGACACAACCTGGCTGCGGCGTGCCCAATGCGACAGGAACAGTACCCAACGTGCAAATAGCCAGCCTTCGCTGACGACGGATGGGCAGCTCAATGCAATGCGTTCAACGGCCTGCCGAGCGCCCATCGCCGATACTTCTGCGCTCAGATTTGCCTGCCTGGCTGCCCAATAGTCGGTGCCTACCGGGTCGAGTAGCAGGGCGTGGTAGCCCTCTGACAGGTCGGCATATTGAAGGACCAGGCTGGTCTCAGGCAGGGCTACATCCAGGTAGCGGTCGGAGAGCCGTTCAAGCAGGGTGGCAACCGACCAGGGGTCTGCACTCCAGGCGCTGACGCTCAGCTCAAGCACACAACCTTCTTCAGTCTCATGCAGGGCGATAGCGAAGGGTAATCCTTGCGCAGGCTCTGGGAGGCTCTGCGGTAAGACCGCAAGCGGCACGTGGGCCGAGACCCGTTGTACAGGTTCGCCCCCCTGCGCTGAGGCATGCACGGTAGTGCGTAGAATTTCATACCGCTGCGCCACGGCATTGAAGGCGTCCAGCAGGCGCTCCCGCTGCAGCCTGCCGGGTAGGTTCAGACGGGCCACGTAGTGCTGCGCTTGCCTGTCGCGGGTCCAATGTGCCTGTTGCTGAGGCGACAACGGATAGCCAGGCGATGCCTCTTGCTGATCGCTGTTCATGTCGTTGGGGATCACACTGTTCATTGAGGCTCCGTGCTAGCGGATCGTTTGACCCATCATCAGCCTGACATCGCGTGGGCCTTCATAAGCGCAACGACCGTGCGCCATCAGGAGGTTGTCGATGATCAGAACATCGTCCTTGTTGAGCAGCAGTCGGCGCTCGCACTGTGCGTAAGCGGCGCGTAACTGTGCCAATTCATCTTCTTCAATTGGCGTACCGTCCCCGTAGAAGGATCGATTGGGTAGGTAGCCTGCTCCGTAGAGGTCCCGGATAGAGCTGCGTACGGCGTTGTCCAAGCTGCTTTCATGAAAGAACAGCGCATGGTTGAACCAGCAGGCCTCGCCAGTGATCGGGTGTGTAGCGATAGCGCTGGCGGTACGAGACAGGCTCAGGTTGCTCGGCGAATGCCAGTTGACCCCATAGCCGGCATCGCGGCAGATCGTATCGACTTGCTCTTGCTGTTCGCACTGGAAAACGTATTGCCAAGGCATGCCCAAGGGTGGCCCCAGTTCACGCCTATACAACACACCCCGCTCTTCGAATTTCTTGCGCAGCGCTGGCGACAGTTGAGCCAGTATGGCGCGGGAGTCCGCGAGCAGATTCTCGCCTCCGCAGAGCGCTGGTGAAGCGCACCAGAAGAACAGTGTTCCCGGCCATTGCTGGGCGTAGGCATTCTCGTTATGCAGGTCTATACGCTGGTGGGCCGGGTGCTCTGTGGCGGTGTAGAGCTTCTCGCCGAGACTGGTGCGGGGTGTAGAGCGCTCGGTGTAGTTGAGCAGCTCACCGCACAGACCGAGGGCCAACTGCTCCAGTTCTTGAGCGCAGACGCCGGTGAAACCTCTGAGCAGCACTGCACCGTGGCGGCGCAACTGCGTTGTCAGCTGCGCTCGCGCCTCAAGGATTGCACTTGCCAGTGAGACGTTACCTCGGCACGGTTGAAGGCATGGCACGGGGCATTGGTCATCGACCTCCATGAGCTGAAGCGTCTGCTGCGCCAACCCAGCAGGCCGGCGTCGCGCGCTTTGCAGGTGTGCGAGCAACGCCGAGGCGGGCTGGCGCTGTGCTGATGGCACGCGCTCAGCTCGCCGCGTGGCCAGGGCTTGTCGTTGCTGCTGGATATCGTCTATGTATGCCAGTCGCGAGAGCACACTGAGAAAGTCATCCCAGAGTGCCAGCATGGCGTGCTCTGAATGACAGGTCGCGTCAAACACCAGGCTTCCCGAATAACCCACGGCATCGCGCTGCAGGTTGATCAGGATGCCGAACTTGGCCTCGCTAGGGGCGAGCCTGCGTTCTTCGATGACCAGACCGTGCGGGTTTTTCACTGGCGAGTGCGTGTCATTGAGAACGAACTTGATATCGAAATGCGGTGCCAGGTGCGTTTGTCTCGACTGACGCCATTGCGACACAAACCACTCATAGGGGTAGGCCTGATGGCTGAATGCATCCGTCAGTTGGTGTTGGCAGGCTTTTACGATTTGGCCGGCATTTCCCCTTTCGGGTAGGCGCATCGGCAACAGCAACTGATTTACCATCATGCCGGCGATCTGCTCGAACTCGGGGCGTTCGCGGTTGCGCGCGTCCGTTGCGATCATCACCGGGTGACCCGTCTTGGCATCTTCCAGGGCCAGACAGAGCGCGGTGATCAGGACGCTGAGTTCGCCGACGGTGTGCTGTTGGGTCAACTGGTCGACCACCTGCATGGGGCGCTCGGTGATGGCAATGGGCAAGTGCCCCGCCACTCGTGCTGGCGCTGATGAAGCCTGGGCCGAGGTCTGGATCTCGGATGAGGCACGACAGTGGTTGGCCTGTTCAGCCCAGAAGGCTGCCAGGTTCTCTCGCCGACTTGCCAGGTGCCTGGCCTGCCAGTCGGCGAAGTCTACGTACTGCCAGGAGGCTTGGGTGTGCTCGAGGTTTTCGCCCGCCTGCAGACGGCCATAGTCGCGTAACCATTCACCTAGCACGAGCCGCAGGGTCGCGCCATCGCTCACAATGTGATGCATGACAAGGCACAAGCAATAGGTGTCGGCGTGTGTGTCCAACAGCAGGGCGCGTATGACCCGGCCGTTTTCAAGGTCGAAAGGTTCGTCGATAAAGTGGCGCAGTACCTGCTCGAGCGGCGCCTCACCGGCAGTCGCGACATGAAAGTCCGGTGTCAGATCCTCGCACCAGCGTTGCCGGTACTCACCCTGCTCGAAACGGTAGGCTGTGGTGAAGATTCGGTGGCGTTTCACAAGGGCTTCGAACGCTTGCCTGAGCGCAGATCGTGAGAGGGCGCCATCGATGTTCAACACCACATGATCGTGGTAGGCACGCGTTTCACCCCGCCCTTGTACAATGAGCATCGCGCGCTGCGCCGACGAAACCGGGTAGTCCTCGCTGCGGGCGACCTTGACCAGTTCGGTTCCCTGTGAGCGTGCCTTCGCGGCTTGCAAGGTTCGATGGTGGCCGATGAGCGTGGGTGCGCTGTAGAAATCACGCAGCGAGACTTCAGCGCCGAAGTGAGCGTTGGCGCGACCGAGCAATTGCAGGGCGATGAGTGAATTACCACCGGCGTGGTGGAAGCTGGCATGACCGTCGAATTGGGGGAGTGCCTCCTGCCATAGACGGCGCAATGTCTGGAATGCAGTGCGCTCCGAAAGGTTGGTGGGTTCTGCATACGGGGATGATGTTCCCTGCACACACCGTTGCCGATACAGAGCCTGCAGTTGCTGCGTATCAACCTTCTGACTGGTGGTCAGCGGAAGCTCGCAAAGGCAGATGATGTCATGGGGTAGGGTGCCGAGCTCCCAGAGGCCCGACAGATGGTTTAGCACCTCTTGGGCCAGTGTATCGCTGGCCTTTTCCCTGGGTACCACGAAGGCGACAAGGGTAGAACCCACTTGCGTCCCGTTGGTGTTGCAGGCGAGCACATAGGCGTCGACGATCGCTGGATGGCGCACGAGTGCATCGCGCATCGCGGACAACTCGACCCGGTGACCATTGATCTTGAGCTGCGAATCCTGGCGGCCCATGAAGATCAGTCGGCCGTCCTGGTCCATGACGGCGCGGTCGCCTGTGGCGTAGAGTCGTGCGCCTGCTGGTCCGAACGGATCAGGCAGGAAGGCGGTCGCCGTTTGTGCCGGTTTGCGCCAATAGCCTTGCGCAACGCCTGCACCTGCAATGTACAACTGTGCCTCAACACCCTGGGGTACCGGCTGCAATTGGTCGTCGAGCAGGTAGATTTGCACGCCGGCCAGCGGGGTGCCAATGCTCACGGTGCCATTGCGCCGTGCGGGTATAGGGCAGCAGGTGGCCCAGATCGTTGCTTCGGTGGGGCCATAGAGGTTGGCAAATGGTGCCCCGCAAGCCCTACGCATCCGCCGCAGCAGGCTTTCGTCAAGTGCCTCGCCGCCGACAGCCCAAAAAGTGAGGTGCTCCAATGCAGGTGGCAATTGCCCGTCTTGTTGAAGCAGCAGCCTCGCGGCAGACGGTGTGCATTGCAGGTGAGTGGCCGGCGGATGGGCAAGGTTGGCAGCTTCAGGTTGATCAGCCTTGCGCGCGTTTGCCAGTCGTTCCAGGCTCGTCGTGACCTTTTCCAGGGGCAGTCCAAAATCGATGAGGCAGGCCACTTCGTCCACGCCCAGGCGATAGAGTTGACGCAGACGCTGGATGGCGGTGTGTTCACCACAAACCAGACTGCGGTCATTGATCAGTCGTTGCGTAGCCGCTTCAATCAGGTGATCCTGTGAGTGGATCTCCACGTGAGGGGCCAGGCTTCGCAGTGCGTCACTTGCACCGGCCAGATAACGGGCCAGTAGCGGGTGTGCTGTCTCGGTGGCGTCAGCGTCGTCCAGGCCGATGTAGGTATGCAGCATCAACACGACCCGCCCTGGCGGTACGTCGTCACCTTGGCAGGCTTGCCATGTCCGGCGATAGCATTCGATGTTGCGAGCCAACTGCTCGATATCCTGTTCCAGCAAGTGGGTCAGGATATCCAACCCTTGCTCGGCAGCGGCTTCGAATTGCTCTGGGCGGTTGGAGATTGTCATGGACAAAGGGATATCGGCCAACGGGGCGATCGGCAGGCTCGCGTCGAAGTAGCGGCCGTCAGGGTCGTGGTAGGCAACTGACTGACCGTGCCATAGCGCTCTTAGCTCATGGATTTGCTGCAGGCGCGTCTCCACCCGCTCCGAAATCGGCCGATGGGCCAGAATGAAGTCAGCCGGGTTCCAACCGCAGGCGAGCGACAGGCCTGCCCGGCCACCTGATAGGCGCCAGACGCTGGACCAATCCTCGGCGAGTCGGACGGTGTGCTGCAGCGGTCCGATCACACTACCGGCTCGGATGGCGATGCGTTGTGTCAGGGCGGCCAGATGGGTTGCGGTCAGTGCAGGATTGGAGAAGAAACCACCGAAGGCGGTGAAATGCCGTTCCGGTGTCCACAGCGTGGCAAAGTCGTTACGGTCCCCCCACTGTGCTGTCTGTTGCAGCAGCGCCAGATGATCTGACGGTGTGTAGTCATGGGTCGAGCCAAAGTAGAACAGGCCTAGCGCAGGCAGTTGACCGGCGGTGCCTGGCACCTGGCTCGACGGCCTTTGGCACAAGGCTGCAAGCGAGCCCACTCGGACTCGCAAGCCCCGGCTCATGGACCACAGCAATTCCAGCGTCGAGATGTCGAAGGACAAGCTGGAGACAGCGAGCCACACATCACCGGGTGAATGCGTAATGCGGCGGTCCATCGCACTACAGAAAGCCTCCAGGTTGCCGTAGGAGACCACTACACCCTTCGGTCTGCCGGTTGAGCCTGACGTGTAGAGCAGGTAGGCCGGAAGGTCGGGGCAGGGCGGCGTTGCCAGCCGATCGTCGGGGAGTGAAGAGCGATCGTCCAGCCAGCGTGAGATGTCCTGCCACGGGCCTGACAGGTTGCTTCGTGCACTGTCAGTCAGCAGCCAGTGTGCCGAAGCGTCGTCAAGGATCAGTTGCAACTTGGCCGGTGGAAGATCCGGCGCCAGCGGCACGTAAGTTAGGCCGCTGGCAAGGCAGGCCCATATCGCGCACAGCGTTTGCTGATTGCGATCACCCAGGATGGCCACCCGGTCACCCTGTCTTGCGCCCAGGCTGCTGAGGCTTGCAGCAACAGCGCCAGCCCCCTGAAGCATCTGTGTGAAGGTGAAGGTCGAGCCGTCTTCTGTGTCCAATGCAATGTCTGTGGGCCTTAGCATCGCGTGCTTGAGTAGTGTCTGCCACAGCGAGGACCGGTCATCAGGTCGCAGGGAGGGGCCTTCCAGTCGGGCCAGGAATACGTTGTCTGGCGCAAGCTGGCCGCTGAGCGCTGCCGGATGTTCAAGCGCCCCGCACAGTTGCACCAGCAGGCTGCGAAAGCCCTCGGCGAAAGAGGTTATGACCTCCTCGCGATACAGGGCCGTGTCATGCTCGATCCACACCTGCAGATCATCATGACCTTCGGCCAGGTAAACGCTGAGATCGAACTTGGTGACACCGGTTTCCAGGTCCAGCATCGCCATTTCCACTTCGCCAAGTTGAAGCGGTGGGATCGGGTTGTTCTGTAGCGCGAACAGGATGGACGGTGGTTCGCTGAAGAGGTGCGCCACTTCATGCGCGATGCTGTAAAGCGAAACGTCGCCATGGCGCATCAGGTCGCGCAGGGTGGTTGACAGGCCTGAAACAAAGGTCGGTATTGAATCGTCTGGCGCGCAGTGATGACGCACGATCACGGTATTGGCCAGGTAACCGATCAGGTGTTGGCGCTGGCGTTCATGCCGGTTGGCCGACAAGGTGGCGATGGCCACGTCGTTGTTGCCGGTGCGGTAGGCCAGAAAACGCAGAAATGCACCCAGCAGCAGTTGGTAGCGCGTTACGCGTAGCGCCCGTGCCGAGCCATCGAGCATCGCCATGAGGCCATCGAAGCGATACTTGAGTGTGCGCCCGCGTCGCTGTTGTGGCTTAAGGTGCGCTGTCTGAACGCTGGGCGACAGTCGTGTCCAGCGCGCGCCCTCCAGATGCTGCTTCCAGTAGGATAACGAAGCGAGGTAGGCCGGCTTGCCGGATGCCGCGAGTACATCGGTGACATAATCGTCGATACGGTAGCGGATCTGCGTCGTTTCAGAGCGGGGCGCTGCGGGTTTGCCTGAGTGATAGGCCCTGTAATGGGTCGCGACTTCCTCGACCAGAAGGCCCAGCGACCAGCCATCCATCACCATGTGATGAATGCTGAGTAGCAGAACGGCCTGCCCTGGTTCCAGGATGAGCAGGCAGGCTCGCATGAGTGGGCCGTGCTCTAGATCGAAAGAGCGTCGCGCCTCCAGGCGTGCCCTCTTTGCAACGGCGTACTCTCGCGAGCGTGGGGTGAGGGTGCTCAGGTCGTAGCGTTGCCATGGCAGTTCGGCGCTGGGCTCGATGCGAGCGACTGGTTGGCCATCCACACAGGGAAAACGCATGCGCAGACTGTCGTGCCGAGCCATGGCCAGTCGCAGGCACAGCGCGAGTGCTGTCTCATCGAGTGTTCCCGAAAGCTGCAGCGCGCTCAGGTGATGGTAGGCAGGGTCACCTGCGTGCCGTTGCGCCAACCCCCAGAGGCGCCGCTGCCCCAGAGTCAGGGGCAGTGTCCTCGCAGTGAGCGCTTGCGACGCCTCGACCTCCATGTCCGGTGTCGCCATACCTAGTGAAAGCGGTCGTGGCCGGCGCGGGACGCGCTGCGTGTCAGTGGGGCATGTCCGAGCATGTCAGTCGAACTGCATCACTTGGAAGACATTGCCCTCAGGATCGACGCCGTCGTACATCGTGTAGGCGAAGCCATCGTAGCGCTTGAGCGCGTGCACGGTGACGCCGGCGCCGGCGAGCGTATCGTGATGGGTTTGCAGATCCGAGGAAACCGTAAAGACGATTTTCGTGTTGTGGCCACCGCCTTCTCGCGAGGCTGTTGCTGTCGTGCCTCGAAAAGCCGGGCCGACCAGGTGCAATGCCAACTCAACGGTACCCACATCGAAGACAACCCACTCGTTTTCGATTTCCTCGGTAACGGGCAGGCCAAAGTGCTGTTGGTAGAACGCCTTGAGCAACGCGACGTCCCGTACGTAGATGATCAGCCGAGCCATTTGGGTTGTCATGAGATTTTCCATAATCGTAGAGAAGACCGTGTGCACCTTCAGGCAACGAAAAGGGTGCCTGACCGAATGCGGGTCCTCTGAATGAATCGTTCCATTTGCTCCAGGCACTCAACGTCGTAAGTTACTTGGAGCCGACTCCCATGGGGAGACATGCAGTAAAGCATGGAGCATCATGCCAACTGACACAAGAGGTGTGATCAGAATATCTTTGATGGTGCAAGTTCATACAATTATCATTATTATTTCATGAGATTGCGGTCATGCTCGGCTAAAAAGTGTGGCACCTGCTGTTCTATATGAGCAGGAAAAAAGGATTTTAGAAAGGATAGGGAATGCCGAACGTCCAGGAGGACAACTCGCTCGACAACGAGGGAGCCGTAGCGATCGTAGGTATGGCCTGCCGCTTTGCCGGTGCGACCGACCTTCAGGCTTTCTGGAACTTGTTGCTTGAGCAATCTTGCGGTGTGCGTCAGCTGTCCGATGAGGCATTGCTGTCGGCCGGAGTGCCTCCTGAGGTTTTGCGTGATCCGGCGTATGTGAAGGCCAACGGCAGTCTTGAGGACGCATTGTGCTTTGATGCCGGCTTCTTCGGTTACAGCCCGCAGGAAGCCGCCCTGATCGATCCGCAGCATCGAGTCTTTCTCGAAGCCTGTTGGCAGGCGCGTGAAAATGCGATCGGTGCTCGCTCTCCTGAAGAGCGCATCGGTGTCTATGCCGGTGTGGGCTTCAATACCTACCTCCTGACTCACGTACACGCGGGCTCCAAATCATGGCAGGGTCCTGATCGTTGGCGTGCCGGCATCGCCAACGATAAAGACACCCTGACCTCCAGAGTCGCTTACAAGCTCGGCTTGACGGGGCCTGCTGTTACGGTGCAAACCGCCTGTTCGACGTCACTGGTGGCAGTACACCTGGCGTGTCAGGCGATTCTGGACGGTGACTGCGAGATGGCGCTGGCCGGCGGGGCCAGTGTGCATTTTCCGTTAGGTCACGGTTATCGTTATTACGATCAAGGTGTTGAAGCGACCGATGGTGTCTGTCGCCCCTTCAGCCCCAATGCAACGGGCACCGTATTCACCGACGGTGTAGGGGTTGTCGTATTACGCCGGTATGAGGAGGCGCTGCGTGCCGGGGACCGTATCTATGCGGTGATTCGCGGTTCGGCGATCAACAACGATGCTGCCGACAAGGTCGGCTTCACTGCTCCCGGCCTGCGCGGTCAGGTTGAAGTGATTCGTATGGCCCATGCTGTCGCCGGGGTCAGCAGTGATGCCATCGATTATGTCGAGGCGCATGGCACCGGCACCACCGTTGGCGACAGCATTGAGCTGCAGGCTCTGGAGCGGGCCTTCGGCGCAGGCAAGACGTCCGGCTCGCCCTGTCTGCTCGGCGCAGTCAAAGGCAATATCGGGCATGCCGACAGTGCAGCCGGGATTGCGGGGCTGATCAAGGTCGCACTCAGTTTGTTCCATCGTCAATGGCCATCGACCTTGCACGTACCGGAGCACGCAGAGAGGAGCGACGGCTCCAGGTTTTCCGTCTGCCGCCAGCTCACGTCATGGCAGGACGATACTCGGTTGCGGATGGCAGGAATTAGCTCGTTCGGTATTGGCGGCACCAACGCCCATGTGATTGTTCAGCAGGCACCCGAGCAAGCGCTGGGTGGGCAGGCTTATAGCGCAGGCTCACCCGATAGCGGGTGGACGGCAGGCTACTGCTTCAAACGCACGCACCTTGAGTATCAACCGTCACCGACGACCAGCCCGGCAAGCGAGCCTGGTGTCCATCTGACCCAGATGCAGTGGGTCGCGGATTTCGAGCGCCGTCCGGTCGGACAAGGCGCTCTGGGGCATGTCCTGCTGGTTGCAGCCGTGCCCCCACCGATGGCGTTGCTGAGTCACTTGCAGGCGCAGGGAACATTTGATCTTTGGTTGCATGCGGGGTGTGATCCTGAGCAGGGCTGGGATTGCCCTGTGGACCGCCGTTTTGATTTCACAGACAGCGCCCAGTGGGATCAGGCCTGGGTGACTCGAACCCAGGTTCAGCCCCCTTCGGTAATCATCTACCTGGGGGGGCTGGAGAGCACTCAGGTTTCTTTCAATAGCACGCTCGCTTGCGCGCTCGGCTTGGGCCGTTGGATTGCCCGTACACGCAACAGCGATTGGCCTTCTATGGGCGTTCATTGGGTTTCGGCGGGTTTGTTCGTGGCTGATGGCGCGGCGCTGCTGCCAGAGCATGTGGCTATCTGGGGGCCGGCACGTGTCCTGACCCAGGAAGTGGCAGGTGTGTATTGCCGCCTTTATGACGTGCGTGCAGGTCGACATCAGCGCGCCACCCAGGTGTGGTCGACGTTAACGGCCTTGATTTGCGCTGAACAGGCCAGTCCCCAGGCTCACGAGCAGAAGGGGGGATTTGTCCCCTACGCACTGCGCGGTCAACGGGTGTTCGTGCCAAGCCCTATTTCCATACCTCCGGTATCGGCGCCCCCCTCGGGCAGCTCGGTGTTGCGTGAAGGCGGTACCTATCTGATCACCGGTGGTGCCGGTGGCATCGGTCGTGAACTTGCGACCTGGTTGAGTGCGCATTACAGGGCACGGGTCATTGCCTGTGGGCGTCGCCCCATCGAGATGGTAGAAGGGTGGGACGCTTTCCAGGCGCAATACCCCACGGTGCTCTACGTACAGGCTGATGTGCAAAGCGACGCCCAGTTGACGGCGATTGTGCAGCAGACCGGTATTGCCCTGCACGAGATTCAGGGGGTCTTTCATTGTGCCGGTCTTGCCGGCGAAGGTGGACTGGGCACGAAGGATATCGGCGCGGCCTGGCAGCGGTGTGTGGCCAAGGTGGCCGGCGCGCAGACGTTGGGCCGTGTCTTTGCCGACGTTCCGCTGGATTTCATGGTGTTTTTCAGCTCGATCAATGGTTGGGTGGGAGGGCCTGGACAGGCCGAATACTGCTCGGCAAACGCCTACCTGGATGCACTTGCCCAGTCTGGCGACACGCCCTGGCGCACGCTGTCGATTGCTTGGGACACCTGGCTGAACACGGGTATGGCGCGCCGTTCGGCGGTGCCCTCCGGGAGGCTGCCAGCACAGGGCCAGCCCAGTTGGGCGTTGACACTGCCCGCTCACTGCTGGTTATTGCATGAGCATCGCGTTGATGAGGTAGCCCTGTTACCCGCAACGGCCCATGTTGCCTTTTTGCTGCAGGCCAGCCAGGGGGGCGAGCTCGTTGATCTCAAGCTGCTGAATCCGGCTTTGGTGCGCGAAGGTGCACCGATGCATTTGGCTGTATCGGGCCAGGCCGGTTCGGGTGTGCCCCTTCAGGTGGCTGACAGCAGCGGTCTGGTGTTAAGCACGGCCAGAACGGGTGAGTGGCATAGCGGTTCGAAAAACGCTGACTCTGCCTTGAGCGTTCCACCATTTTCAATGACAGCGGCCCAGCACTGTGAGATCCATCTGCCTGCGCGACTGCAAGTCGGCGAACGTTGGCATTGTGTCGAGGGGGTGAGTCGCTGCGCCAGTGTCTACCGGGTGGAGCTGAGCACTGAGTCGCTCATGCAGGACTTTGACGAATGGCCTTGGCATCCTGCTGTGATGGATGTGGCGCTGTTGCCGATCCAAATGGAGGCAGGCTCGTTTTCAGTGCCTGTAGCCTTTGAGCGAGTGCAGGCAACTGAATCATTGGCCACGGCACGCTTTAGCTACGTCAGCTTGCGAGAATCGTCCTCCGTGCAGCAGGTTGCAGATATCTGCATCACGGATGCAGGCAATGCCGTGTTGATGTCGATGTCCGGTGTGACGTTCGTTGCGCTTGAGGCTCGGGTGCTGCGCGAAAAAACGGTGACCGATGAGGCCTTCTCGCGTGGGCTGACTGTGCCGACGGCGCTTGAGCAGCTCCAGCATCTGCTCGACCACTGCGCGCTGGATACCATCATGCTCACGGCAGCGAGTGTGCCTGAGCTGCAACGCTTGAGTGAAGAACGCGCCAGCCGCTATCGCCGTATCACGGTGCAGTCGGCCGACATGACTGAGCCGGTGGTGCAGCAGATCCTGTTTCGTGAACGGCTGCTGTGCCAACTGGTTGCCAGCAGCCTTGGGCATGACGCGGTGACACCCGAGGACAACTTCTTCACGCTTGGTGGCGACTCACTCAGCGGCCTGTTACTGATTGAGAACGCCCGCAAGGAGGGTTTCCAGTTTTCCCTGAACGCGCTTTATGAAGCCAAGACCCTGGCAGACCTTGCACGTAAGGGCAACTGGGGGCGCCAGCTGAATGATACTGTTTCGCGCGTAGAGCCTTTCTCCTTGCTGCACGATGACGATCGCGCCCGTCTTGAAGGGCATGTCGTTGATGCGTTCCCGTTGACTGAGCTGCAAAAAGGGGTGGCTTACTACCGCGCTCGCTACGACGGGCCGTCCCTGTATCGCGACCTGCTTTGGGCAGATCTAGAAGGAGTTTTGGACGAAACGCTGTTGAGACAGGCCTGGGCCCATTGTATTCAGCGCCATCCGGTGCTGCGTTCACAGGTTGACCTCAAGGAGTTCCATGAGCCACTGCAGATCGTTCACGCCCACAGCGAGGCACCCCTGCTGGTCGGTGATCTGGCCGGCCGCAGTGTGCGCGAGTGGGCCATGCAGACTGATCTTGAATCGATCTGTCCGGTGGGGCCGGCGGTCTATGTGTTCGCCTTGCCTGACGGTGATCTGTTGCATGTAGTGTTGCTGCTCGATGATGCCTTGCTCGATGGCTGGAGTTCGACCTCACTGTTGTCGCAATTGCTGATCGGCTACGGGCGGTTGCTGGATGGGCAGGTGCTGTCTGCTCAGCCAGCACTGCCATTGTCATTTCATGATCATGTCCGTCACGAGCGCGACATCATCGCCGCGGGTCAGGAACGTGAGTTCTGGCGTGGGCGTTTGGCCGGTTGTGTACCGTCGTCACTGGCACGCAGCCTCGTGCCGGAGCCGGACCAGACACCTCGGATCACAGTGTGCGAGATGCCGTTTGCCGCCGCGCGACACCTGGATGCGCTGGCCAGGAGCTGTGCAACCACACCCAAAGTGGTGCTGCTGGCGAGTTACCTGCGAGCCCTGTCGCTCTGGTGCAGTACCAGTGAGGTCACCACAGGTCTTGAAACCCACACCCGTCTGGATACCGATGGGGGGGGCGAGGTGCTGGGGCTGCATTTGAACATGCTGCCTTTTCGGCATGTTTTCTCGAGCATGCCAGTTAAACAATACCTGGGTGCAGTGGCAGAGGCGGAAGCATTGACCATTGTTCACCGGCATCTACCGCTCAGCGAGATCCAGCGCGACTGGTCCGTTGCGCTATTCGACAACTGCTTTAACTTCACCCAGTTTCGCAAGCTGCATGAGCTTGCGGGAACAGGCAGCCTAGGCCAGAACTTGCATTTCAAGGGCTATGGAGGGGAGGAAAAGACGCACTATCCGTTCAAGCTCTGGGTTGATTGCAGCCGTGCTGGCGTGTACCAGTTGTATATCGCCTTCGACCGTGGGCGACTCACCGAGGAGCAGGCGCAAAAGATCGCCTCACTGTTCGACCAGGTGCTCGAAGCCTTTGCGCGCAGGCCCGAAGCCGATGTGATGTCGATCACCGTTGAGACCGACAAGGCAGGTATGCCACGTAGCACGCAGGCGATCCCGAGCCTGGGCGATTTGTTCCAGCATGCCTGGCAGGTCCACGCAGATCGTATTGCGGTGCGCGAAGGACAGCAGGTATTCACCTATCGCGATCTGTCGATGGCGGTGCAATGCACCGCGACTGAACTACGCCGGCAGGGTTGTCAGCCCGGTATGACAGTGGCGCTGGCGATGCCGCGCACTTTCGGTTGGGTGGTGTCGATGCTTGGGGCGCTGAAGGCGGGTGCCACGATTCTTCTTATCGACCCTTATCTTCCGCAGGCTCGTATTGATCTGATGTTACGCCAAGGCCGACCCGGGCTCATCGTGGCTGATCCAGGTGTACGGCAAGATCGACTGGCCAACTGGCGTGGCCCGGTTATCGCACCGGTGCAGGAGGCTGCCTGGCGCCTTGAACAGCCGATCGAACCTTGGACTTGCTGCCTCGATCTGCCTGCCTACGTGATTTTCACCTCGGGCAGCATGGGCGTTCCCAAGGGGGTGCTGGGGACCTGCGCAGGATTGGCCAACCGTATCGCTTGGCAATTGCACCGGTATCCGCTTGAACCGGGAGACCTCTTGCTGTCACGTACACCGGCCAGTTTCGTCGATGTATTCTGGGAAAATCTTGGGCCCTTGTGTGCAGGCGCCACGCTACTGATAGCCAATGATGAGCAAAGTCGGGACCCGGCCTGCATCGTCCAACTGCTACAACGCTGGCCGGTAACGCATTTGGTGATTGTGCCCACCTTGCTGGACCCTGTCTTGACAGAGATTGCCAAGAGCCCGCCGCGTGCCGAGTTGGACTTGCGTCAGGTGTCGGTCAGTGGCGAGCCGCTAAAGGCCGCACTAATGGCGCGCGCGCACGCGCTTTTGCCTCGCGTTCGCTGGCTGAACCTATATGGCTCCTCAGAGGTATCGGCAGACGTCAGTGCCTTTGAGCTGGATCAGTGGCAGACCCGATCGAACGCATCCTTGAACGTTCCCGTCGGCTCTGCGCTAAGCAATGTGGGCTTGCACCTGCTCGATGACAACCTGCAGCCGGTACCACCGGGTTGTACAGGAGCGCTTTATGTCAGTGGTCGGGCGCTGGCTCATGGCTACCTGCACCAGCCTGCGTTGACCGCCGCGCGCTTTATACCCAATCCCTGGTCTGAGGGTGAGGACGACACCCGCCTGTTTCGTACAGGTGACATGGGCCGAGAAGGGCCGGATGGGCTGGAGATCGTCGGGCGCTCCGATCGGCAGGTCAAGGTACGAGGTGTACGGATTGACCTGGATGACCTTGAAGGACGTCTGGAACGTCTGGCGCCGGTACTGCGAGCGGCGGTAGTTGATAGCTCAGGTCGGCTGACGGCCTATGTCCAGTGTCAGCCGCAGGTCGATCCAGAGCAGCTTTGGCCGGCTTTACGCGAGCAACTGCTGCCTGAGGAGCGGCCTGCACAGCTGAGGTTGGTCACAGGTATGCCATTGACGGGCGCAGGAAAAATCGATCGTCTTGCGCTGGTCGGTACGGGGACGCTGCACTCGGACAGGGCGCAGGTTCCATTGCAGGGAGACGCTGAAATTCGCCTGGCCGTCCTGTGGCGTGAGTTGCTGCCGCATGCGAGTGTTCATGCTGACAGCCACTTTGATGAGCTGGGTGGGCATTCACTGCTGGTATTACAACTGGCAGGCGCGATTGAGAGAACGTTTGGCTTGCGACTGGGTATCGCCACGTTGCAGGCGACCACCCAGTTGCGGGCGCAGGCGCTATTGCTGCAGGTACGCGGGAGCACGCCTCTGGCTCAAGAGCGGCACCTTGAGTCCGACCTGGCTACGCAGCTGTTGCCTTTTGCACCAACGTCTTTGCAGCAAGCTTATTGGGTCGCACGTCACCGCGAGGGGCAGGACGGCGGCAGTAGCCACGTGTACCAGGAGTGGCAGATCCCGACGCTTGACGTGCCGCGTCTGGAGGCCGCATGGAACCGGCTGATCGAACGACATGGCATGCTGCGCGCGCATATCGAATCGGATGGCTTGCTGACGGTGCGCGAGACACATACGTACCGTATCGAGCACGACGATCTGTCTGCCTTGTCGCCCCAGGCGTGTGAGGCGCAACTGTTACGTTGGCGTGAGCAGCATGCCCTCGAGCCTTTGACAGACCGTGACGAGCCGTTCCAACTACGGGTATTCCAACTGCCCGGCGGCCAGTGTGTGCTGGTGGTGAAGTTCGATCTCTTGTTTGCCGATGCATGGAGTATGGGCATCATTGCACGTGAGCTGTGGGCGCTCTACGCGGCCCCGGCGATTGAGCTGCCCGTCCTGAAGATCTCTTTCCGTGATGTACTTGAACACGCGCGCATGCACGATCACCACGCAACCCGTGAGGCTGCCCGACGCTATTGGAGCGAGCGTATGGCAGGCTTCTCGGGCGTACCTCACTTGCCGGTTCGTGCACAAACACCTGAAAGGCTCACCGTACGAAGGCTTGATCTGGTACTGGAGTCTCCCCAGAAGCAGGCCTTGGAGTCGCTGGCTGCACGCGCCGGTTTGAGTCTGAGCAGTCTGCTGCTGGCTGCATACGCGGCGGTGCTCCAGCGTTGGTCCGTGAAAAAGGCGTTTGCGCTGACGCTGACCCTGTTTGATCGTCCGTTTGTGCACCCTCAAGTCAACCACGTGGTGGGGGATTTTACCTCGGTGCTCTGGTTGGCCATCCAGGGTGAACGCCCTGACGCCTTTCTGGACTTTGCCCGATCGCTGCACGGTCAGTTGCTCGAAGGGTTGGAGCACCGAGCGTTCAATGGCATTGACCTGGCGCGTGCGGTCCAGTCGCAATGGCGTGAGGTGGATGCGATGCGCTATGTCTTCACCTACATCGCCGAGGTAGACGGCGGTTCGGCGGTATTTCCTGCCGATTGCGTGGAGCGCTATCGCATTACCCGAACCGCGGGTGTGTGGATCGACAATCAGGTCGTCGGCGAAGCAGGAAAGCTACGTCTGCACTGGGATGTGGTCGATGAGCGCTTTGCCGAGGGTGTGGTCGACGACATGTTTGTCGCTTACCGCGCGCTGGTCGAAGCCTTGCTGGCGGCTGCAGACGGTGCGAGTCACGCCGAGGGAATCGAATTGAGGCTGCCACCTGCTCAGCAGGCGCGTCGACAGACTGACCATCAGGCGGATCCGCTTTGGCAAGATTATCTGGCGACTATCGAGGCGCACTGTGTCGAGACCCCTGACGCCATCGCCGTGATTGCGGGCGACACCAGGCTGACCTATGCGCAACTTTGGGCCCAGGCCCAGCATCTGGCTTGCTACTTGAAGGCCGTTGCGCCGGAGGCCGAGAGCGTGGCCATCCATTTGGAGCCTGGCTGGCGCTACGTTGTGGTCGTGCTCGCGACTCAGATGGCGGGTGTGGCCTATGTTCCGCTGTCGGTGCGCTGGCCGCGGGTACGTGTGATCGATGTCATGCAAGCCTATGGCATCGCCCATGTCTTCTCGGATGAAGAGGTCGCCACCTGGAGCCCGGAACTTTCCCGGACGCAGGTGTTGTCGGTATCAGGGCCAGGCAATACACATGAGGTGCTTGCTCCGCTGAAGATGGCTTCGGATCCTTCGTTGCTGGCTTATGTGATCTTCACCTCAGGCAGCAGTGGTGAACCCAAAGGCGTCATGATGCGCCGAGGGGCAGTCGCCAACACGTTGCGCGACATCTGCACTCGTCTGCGCATGAACCGTAGTAGCCGCGTGTTCGGGTTATCCGATCCAGGCTTCGATCTATCGGTCTTCGACATGCTCGGCACGCTGATGGTGGGGGGCGCCTTGGTGTTGCCTGAGGCTGAGGATCGAATGAACCCTCAGGCCTGGTGGTCGCTGTGCCGTCGGCATGCCGTGACGATCTGGAATACGGCGCCAGCGTTGTTCGAGATGCTCGCTGACTACGGTATCGGCAAAACCGATCGGCTCGGTACGCTTGGGCTGCGCTGGGTGATGCTCAGTGGTGACTGGATACCGTTGAGCCTGCCTGAGCAGTTGCGCGAGCTGGCCCCCGGCGCCCGTTTGCTTTCTTTGGGCGGTGCCACTGAAGCGGGCATCTGGTCGGTCTCCTTTCCCGTCACCACCGTCCAGTCCAGTTGGATCAGCATTCCCTACGGGCTGCCACTTCGCGGGCAGCGCTGCGACATCGTGGATGAGTTCGGTGAGTCTTGTCCCGACGGCGTGGTGGGGGAGTTGACCATCGCCGGTGCGAGCCTTAGTGACGGTTACTGGCAACGTCCAGTACTCACCGAGCGAGCTTTTTACATTGATGAGCGCACGGGTGAGCGACGTTATCGCACTGGAGATTTGGCCCGCTATCGCACCGATGGGGTGATCGAGTTGCTGGGCCGTATGGATTCGCAGATCAAGATTGCCGGGCATCGGATCGAATGCATGGAAGTTGAGCATGCCGTGCTGACGCATCCTGGTGTCACGCGTGCCATCGTGGTGCCTATCAAGGGTCACGGTGCGTTGGTCCTGCACGCTGTGCTTGAGCACGAGGACGGTGTTTCGATCGAGTCCATTCGTCAGCACTGTGCGCAGCGTTTGCCCGAACCCATGGTGCCGCGGCATTGGCACCGTTACCCGCGTATACCCCTGAGCGACAACGGCAAGGTCGATCGCCGTGCGTTGCAAGAACAGGTCAAAGCAACATTACAAGAGCAAGAGAAGGTCTAGGATGGCGTGGGCAATGATGAGGATTCATAGGCGTCGGCACCTGGCATGGGCGGCAGGCCTGTTGCTGGGATTGGCCATGCAGGGGGCTGCTGCACAGGAGGGCGTTTATCTGTCGAAGGACTGTGCTGCCTGCCACGATACGGAGCAGGGGCGAAACCAAGGCATTCCCACCCTCATGGGGCAAAAGCGCGAATTTCTACGTAACCGGCTGGAAAGTTTCCGTCACCCAGGGTCGGACGCCAAGATGATGCTGCGACTGATACCTGGCTACTCCCCCGCAGAGGTTGAGCAGATAGCGGACTATCTGTCGACGCGGCCTTCGTCGTTGAGCAAGGCCCCCGATGCCCCTGCACAGGGGGCCTCTGCGGGTCTTGTTCAGTACCTGGAACATTGTGCGAGCTGCCACGAGCAGCTCGACGCCAGCCCGCTGCTGCTGGGCCAGAACCGCACCTATCTGGTCAACGCATTGCGCGACTTTATCTTTGGTGTCCGGCAGATGCCGGACGGCATGCGTCAGAGCATGGCCGCGCTGACTTCCGAGAACCTGGCGGCAGTGCTTGATTTCATGGCGACATCCAAGAAAGGAAAAGAGTAAAGCGTATGACTCCAGGATTTCTCTTAACCGTTGCGAGCAAGAGTCGGTGCCACACTGTCTGGGTGATGGCCATGTTGCTTGGTACTTCGTTTTCGGTCGTGGCGGCCGATGAAGCGCCCAAGCCGCTTGAACCGAGTCCGTTCTTTATCGGCGCCTCGGCCTATTCGAAGATTATGTGCTCAGGCGTGTTTGTTTCGGGGCTGAGCGAGAATCAGATCCGCATGGAAGACCTGGCAACCTTGCCTGCCTTTCAAGTCGAGATCGACCGCGAGCATCGTACCGTTTCGGCGCTGATGCGCTCCGGTAAGCGAGTGGCTCGTTATCGAGACGGGCTTGGCTGTACGCTCGATAATCAGCCATCAGCGTTGCTCGAACGCGCCGACTCGCCCAAGTCCTACCCTCAGGTGAGTGAGTCCAACGTCGCCCACCCGTCGGCATTACCCGTTCAGGCACGAGCAGAGCTGGGTCCGATCCTGGAACGTGCTTTCGAGGAAGATGATTCGGCCTTGCTCAAGAGCACTCGTGCGATTGTGGTGATCCACCGAGGCAAGGTCATTGGCGAGAAGTACGCCGATGGCGTGACGCCTGATACGCCGCTGCCGGGGTATTCGATGGTCAAGGGTGTCGCGAACCTCATGACAGGGCTCTTGATCCAGAAAGGCTGGCTGACGACACAGAGCATGGGGCTACGTCCAGAATGGGGTGTTGTTGCCTCAGATGCACGCAACAGTATCTCGGTCGATCAGTTGCTACGCATGACCTCGGGTCTGGACTGGTCGGAGCGCTATCTGGGGGAGATGTCTGACCTGATGGTCATGCTCACCTCGGCTCCTGACCCGGCGGCCTATGCGGCTGCCAAGCCCCTGGCCAAACCGGTCAGCCAAACGGACACGGCAAAAGCCTTGCCTAATGCCGATGCGTTGGCCTCGGTGCTTGGCACATCCAGTGTGTCGCGTTCACTGGAGGCGCCCAAGACTGTGCTGCCGGGGCAGGCGTGGCGCTATTCAGGCGGCTCGTATGAACTGCTGTCCGACACCCTCGCCAGGACCCTGCGTGCCCATGATCAGGACCCACTGGTCTTTCCGTATCGCCATTTGTTCCAGCCGCTGGGCATGACCAGTGCCACCTTGGAGGCGGCGCCCAACGGCAACTACATGCTGTCCTCGTTCATGTTGGCCAGTCCCAGGGACTGGGGGCGCCTTGGCCTGTTCCTGTTGGATGAGCATCAAGGCAAGCAGCGCTCCGGGGTGGCCTTGCCTGCCAACTGGCTCAAGGACAGCTTGAACCCGACTGTTGCACAGGACATGCCGGTCGGTACGGAGATGGGTTCAGGCTATTGGCTCAACTCGCTGGGCGAGCGAGTGCCGCACGGCACCTTTTACCTGGGAGGCTTTCAGGGGCAGTTCCTGGTGGTTGTTCCTGAGCGCGACCTGGTCGTGGTTCGGCTCGGTACGACTTCATCGGATGGCAACTGGGTCATGCGCAAACTGATGGACGACCTGATGCAGGTCATCAACTGAAAACAACAACCGTACCTGTTGTGCAAGCGACAACCTCTACCTGATGGAGCATAACTAGATGAAGAAACTGATTCCTGCGACTTTGTGGTTCGTCACTGCCATGGCCTGCTCGCAGGTGTGGGCCCAAGGGGAGTTGACCGGCACCCAGACTGGCGCTTCGGAGGAACCCTCCGGACCGGTGGCATCGATCGTCAGCGTTTACGTGAATCCGACCAAGCAGCAGGAGTTTCAGAACTTCTATAAGCAGCAATACGCGGCCCAATCTCGCCATCACGACGGCTTGATCGAGTCCTACTTGCTGTTTCCAGCCACCGGCGACACTTCGTCACCGATCAAGCACGTCACCGTGTGGCGAGACCGTTCGGCTTACGACGCCTTCATGAAACAGGTGACCAGCGGCGAGCATCCGGTAGGTGCCAAGACCAGCTATGGCTACGGCGAGGGCATGTACTCCCGGCGCCCGATCTATGAGCTGTATTCGGTCGCCCAGCACAAGGTGGATGTTTCGGCTGCACCTGATGCTGCGAAGAAGAACTAACCGCCTATGAGCTCTCCTGAACCTTTCGAAAGTGCAACGCTGTCGACCCTTGATCAGGTTCGACGCATTGTCGAGTCTGTGCTCGGGCTGGTGGTCCCTGATGCTGATGACAACCTTATCGGCCTGGGCGCCAACTCGATGGAGCTGGTGCGCATCATCAACCTCATCGAGGATGGCATGGGGCTGCGCCTGAGGTTCGAAGAGGTCAGCTTCGAACCTTCGATCACGGCATTGGTTAAGAATGTCCAGGCCGCGCGTGAGCATCAGGCCCAGCCGATGTCTGAGTCTGGACCGGAGACTCACCGGCCGGTTGTCCCTGATCAGGCTGTGCACCAGGACCCTGTGACCGTCACTGGCGTACGCAATGACAATGATTGGCCGGCGGTCAGTCTGGCCGTCAGCACACCTTCCGACGACGCGAAAGGTGCCAGTGTGCGTACCTTCGGCCCTCAAGTGCTCGAACTGAGCGCTATCGCGCATTTGCTGGATGCCCTTGGGCATCCTACGCGTGGAGCGTCTGGGCAGGTCGGTTACGCCTCGGCAGGTGGGCTGTATCCCGTGCAAACCTACCTGTATGTAAAGGCAGGCAGGGTACAGGGGTTGCAGTGCGGTCTCTACTACTTCCATCCGGGACGCCGTGAGCTCTGGCTACTGGTGCCAGACCTGGTGCTCGGAGAATCGCTTTACGAACCGGTGCTCAATGCGCCGCTTTACCGCGCGGCGGCGTTCGCGCTGTTTCTGGTGTCCCGACCGGCGTCCATCGAGCCTTCTTATGCGGGCCGTTCGCATGATTATTGCCTGTTGGAAGCCGGCGCCATGGCGCAGTTGCTGCGCATGCGCGCGCCCTCTTGCGGCATTGGGTTGTGTGCCATCGGTGATGTTGCGTTCGAATCGGTTCGCAACTGGTTTGAGCTGGACGATGACCAAGCGTGCCTGCACTCGTTGGTCGGGGGCGGTGCGCCGTGAGCAGGGCGTCGGTGGGGCAGCCACTCTCGAGCAATCAGCAGTCGCTGTGGCGGTATCAGCGGTTGTTCCCCCAGGCTCAGACCTACGGGATGCTGGGGCTGGCGCGTACGTCAGGGGTGCCGGACATCAAGGTCCTGCAGCGTGCCTACCGACGCTTGCTGGATCGTCACGAAATTCTTCGTTGTCAGATCATCGAGTCCGAAGGGGGAGAGGCGCTGGCCCATCCGGTACCTCTCCAGACGCTGGTTGATGACGAGTTGTTGGCGTTCGTGGACGCTAGCGAATGGTCGTCTGGCCAACTGGCTGCCTTTGTCGACGAACGTTTTGACCGTGCGCATCAGATCTCCGGCAAAATGTTGTTTCACTGTGTCGCGCTGGCCGCTCGGCGAGCCACGGTCGAGGCTCTGACGGCTGCACAAGCCGAAGATGAGCCAGTCTGCGGTCATGGCGGGTCAGAAATCGTGGGATTGCTGGTGTTTACCGGACACCATCTGGTAATCGACTTCCTGTCGTTTCCCATGGTGTTGAAGGAACTGCAGTCTCTTCTTGACGAGCAGCAGGGGTTACCTGTTTATGCTCGGGATCGTTATTTGGCCGACGCCAACGCCTTTGCTCTTGCCCAGTCTGAAAAGACGCTGATCGCCAAGCAGGAGGCCGCGATCTCGGCGTTCGCCAGGCACATGGCCTCGCCGCCACAACCTCTGCGTTTTGGTGATCAAAGCCTGAGCTCGTCTGCCCCTGTTCATGTAGCCCGTGAACGGCGTTTTGCGATACCCGACGCCGTTCGTGAATGGGTGCGGCAGTGTGCTCACGAGCATGCGGTCACCCCTTACGTGGTCATGCTATCGCTGTTCCAGGTGCTTCTGTCTGTGCAGTGCAGCGCCTCAGACATCAGCGTGGCCACGCCCATGCACGGTCGTCAGCGCCGCCTGTTCAGCCGCACCATTGGCTATTTCGCCAATGTCCTGCCCATACGCCAACAGATTGCGGCCACTGACTGTTTTGGCGATTTGCTGCATCGTAACCAACTCGCTGTCCGTGAGACCCTGAGGCTGGCGTGCATTCCCTTTCAGGTGCTGTGCGAGCGCGCCCAGGTGCATGAACTGCGTCCAGGACTGACCGCACTGACCCAGGTCGCCCTCATTTGGGATGTGATGTCTGCATCGGACGGTGCCACAGGCCTGCAGCCGCTGTTGATTGAACAGCGTGGTTCGCCCTACGAGCTTGCCCTCACAGTCTATGCCCAGCAACAGACCTGGACTTGCGGGCTCAAGCACGATGCGGCTTTCGTATCGGCGCATTTTGTCGAGCGCTTTATCGAGGCGCTGCCTGTGTTCGCGCAACGACTTGCCCAGGGCCCAGGTGTGGCGTTGGGTAACCTGGGCTTTGTCCAGCCGCCAGACTGGCACTGCCCAGCGCAAATCGTGCCGTCGCCTGCATCGGATCTGATTGAGCAAGCCTTTGTCCGCAATGCCAGAGTGAGAGCCGATGAGATCGCCATACGCGAGGCAGGCCGAACGCTGACTCATACCGAACTTGAGCGGATGACCCGGGGCATGGCATCGGCGCTCCTGCAATGCACCGCTGGCGGGCTTATCGGCATCCTCATGGAACGAGGTACTGAGGCGGTGCTGGCGATGCTGTCGGCGTTTCGTGCAGGTATTGCCTTTGTCCCGTTACACCCGGAACAGGCCCCGTTATGGTTGGCGCAGGCCTGCGAAGATGCCGGTTTGAACACGTTGATCTTTTCCAGCGCTCAGCAAGCGCTCGCGCAAGGGCTACCTGTGCCTGGCCTTGCCTATGCGCATTGGCAGGAGATGGCGCAAAAGGCGCCGCTGGCTGATCTGCCCTGCGTGCATTCGCTTGAGATGGCCTATCTGATCTACACCTCCGGCTCCACTGGGGCGCCCAAGGGGGTGACTGTCTCGCGCTCAAGCTTGCAGCATCTGATGGCGGCCACCCGTTTTCTGTTCGCTGGCGAAGATCAGCGCTGGGTTCTTGCCCATCACGCCAGTTTCGACTTTGCCCTTTGGGAACTGTTTGGACCGTTGGTACACGGACACAGCCTGACGGTGCTCGACGAGCGATGTGTAACGTTGCCTGAAGCGTTGTTCGAGACGATTTTGCGTGATGGCATTACCCACATGGGGCTAACGCCGGCGGCCTGTCGTCTCTTGCTACCGCTGTTGGAGCGACGGGGCATTGGTCGCCTTCGCTGCATCTGTGCCGGTGGCAGCGCCGTAGATGCTGCACTGGCGAACGCCATCACAACGCTCGGCCTTGAGGCCTGGAGTTTATATGGCCCCACCGAAGTCACCGTTTGGGCCAGCAGTGCGCGTATTGGCGAAGGTCGTGCGGGGACACGTATCGGCCGGCCCTTTGCAGGTTTGCGCGCCTATGTGCTGGACGAGGCATTGCAATGGGTCCCCGAGCACTGTGTGGGGGAACTGTACCTGGCAGGGCCACAAGTTGCGGGTTATCTAAGGCCGGCCGCCACAGCAACAAGTTTTGTCCCCGACCCCTGGCAGGCGGGTCAGCGTATGTATCGCACCGGTGATCGGGTTCGCTACACGCAGTCTGAAGGCCTGGAGTTCGTCGGGCGTGTGGACCGGCAGACGAAGCTCAACGGTTATCGTGTCGAGCTGGATGCCATCGCTCATCTGCTGTCTGGGTGTGAGGGGGTCGCGCAATTGACCTGTCTGCATCTGCCTGCACAAGGCCTCTGTGTGCCCTACACAACGGCTGATGGGCAACCGCTACCGCTTCTGAAGCTGGCGGCGTTTGCCCGTGAAGTGCTGCCCAAATACATGCTGCCGGTGCGTTTTCTTCACATCCGCGACTTTCCACTCACACGCAATAGCAAACCCGACCTGACGACACTGGCCGAGCAACTGTCGGCGAGCCTTGCGCAGCAGCAGCGGCCTCAAGTCCTCAATGAGGCCCGATGGCTGGAAGAAATTCTTGCCATGCTGCGTCAGGAACTGGGGGCATCGTCGGTACAAGCCGACAGAAATTTTCATGAGTTGGGCGCCACTTCGATCATTCTGGCGCGGTTGCAGGCCCATCTTGTAGCGCTAGCGGCCTTGGCGCCTGAACTGGTGGACCTCTACACCTTCACGACCCCACGAAGCCTCGCGCGCTGGTTGGCTGAGGGGACGGGCGCCCAAGTATTGTCGCCGGTGCACGCACCAGCTGGATGGCAGGGGCGTCGGCCGCGGGCACTGCGTCTGAGCCAGCACTTGTCAAGGAAGACATGACCCATGTGTGGATTCGTTGTTGCCTGCCACCACAACACCCCTGTTCGGATGAGTGCGCTGGAATCTGCGCTTGATTCGCTACGTCATCGTGGCCCCGATGGACGTTCGTTATGGTTGTCTCAGGACGGCCACTGCGCGATGGGGTTTCACCGCCTGGCCTTGGTAGGTGCTCGAGAGCAAGCGCAGCCTTTCCATGCCGGTGATGTGCATGTCGTCGTCAATGGCGAGATCTACGGTCATGCAGCGTTGCGTCGTGAGTTGGTGGCCGGGATCGCGCGTTTTGCCACTGATTCCGATTGTGAAGTTCTGTTGCACGGCTACCTACGTGACGGCATTGAGTACGTGCGCGAGCTCAATGGTGAGTTTGCCAGCGTTGTCTGGGATGCGCGGCGGCGCAGGCTGTTTGCGATCCGTGACCGTTGGGGTGTCAAACCCCTGTTCTACAGGCTTTCGGAGCAGGGGATCCACCTGGCTTCCGAGGTCAAGGCGCTCATCGCGCTGGGAGCATCGCCTCGCTGGAATCATGCTGCACTGTTCCAGCATTTCTTCGCCTCGGTCGGACCTGCCCAGACGCTGTTCGATGGCATCTATCAGGTGCCGCCGGGCCACGTGCTTGAATGGAGCGCGCAAGGCTGTTCGGTGAAGCCATTGCTGGACCTTGCACATGAAGTGGATCAAGCGGCCCGCGAGCACTTGACGGCGGCTCCGCATGAATGGATGCCTCGTCTGGTTGAGGGGCTGCGTCGGTCTGTACAAGACCGTTTTCAGGGGGATGCACCGGTTGCCTGTTACCTCAGTGGCGGTGTCGATTCGGCGACAGTCGCCGCGCTAGCGGCTGATCATGACAGGACAGGGTTGACTGCCTTCACCGTTGACTTTGGGGCAGGGGCTGACGATGCCCGTCAGGCTGCCTGCATTGCAGCCAGTCTTGGAATTCGGCACGAAGTGGTACCGGTCAGCGAGGGGCAACTGGCCGATCACTTTGCCGACGCGGTACGCCATGCCGAGACCATTGGCTTCAATTCTATCGGTTCGGCACGCTGGATACTCGGACGTGCACTTGCTGGCAGTGGATACAAGGCTGTCCTGGCAGGAGATGGCGCGGATGAGCTGTTCGCAGGGTATGGTTTCTCAAGCGTTGAGCGACTGAGTGCGCGCTCGCCCAACCACGCGCGCCTGATGGAGCAGGTGTTGGAAGACGGACGTTCGGCACTCGCTGCCCAGATGGGGCAGGCGCTGCCTCTTTTTGACATGAATCCCGATCGCTATGGTGGCCAGGTTCCCTATCTGCTGGCGAGCTGGAACCACCAGCGCAGCGGGCTGCACCACCTTCTGCACCCCCAGTTTCTGGAAGCATTTCAAGGCCGCAACCCCTACGACGTGCTGGTGCAGCAAACAGGGGCATTGGCGGTCTCTGGCCTGCGTCGCTCGCTCCGATTATGGCAACAGTCGCTGTTCGTCAATCACATCCTGGTATCCGAACGCTTCGATATGGCCCATGGCGTGGAGACACGCTATCCGTTCCTGGACAACCGTGTTGCAGCCATTGCTGCGATGTTGCCGGATCACTGGTTGGTCGAGGGGGCTCAAGAGAAACGCTTTTTGCGTGAGGCCGTTGCTGCTGTGACGCCCGAGTCGGCGCGTTGCGCGATCAAGCGGCCTTTTGAGGCGCCTGCGGTTTTCGCAGGTCCAGATGAAGGCCCGATGCGGCGGTACTTGCGCGAGGTGCTGCACGACAAGCAGGTGCAGCAGTCCGCAATCTTCGATACGCAACAGCTTCTGCGCTTGCACGCGCGCTTGCCATCGCTGTCCGGCAAGGCTGCCAGGTACGTGGACAGCCTGTTGACGATGGCCTTGAGTTTTTTCGTATTGCAACAGGGTTTTGGGTTGAGCGAATGAATACCGAACGCCCGGTTTTCGCCGTTCTTTTTCGCTTTTCTCGTTCTGCGGACGAGAAACATTCAAAAAAAACAGGCGCTTGAGCGCGACATGATGGGGATCAGATCTTGAGTACGCTAGACACATTGCTTTTGTCGGACGAGCAACTGCAGCGCTATCGTGCGCTGCTGGCTGAAAAGGGCCTGACGACCAGGCAGTCGCTCCATATCCCGGCCCGTGACCCTCAGGCCCGGCTGCCTCTGTGCAGTTATCAGGAACCGTTGTGGTTTATTGACCACTACGCGGGTGGTGATACCGCGCACAACGTGGTCTATCCCATGGGGCTGCCCGAAGGGGAAATTGACGAGGCGGTGCTGGTGCAGGCCATCGGCCGGATGATCGAGCGCCACGAAATTCTGCGTACGACTTTTCGGCAAGAAGCCGATGCAGTGGAGCACGTGGTGCATGATCAATGGCCGCCGGTACTCGAGCGTGTGGATTTGCGACCCTTGCCTGAAACGCTTCGCGAGGCAAGCGGATGGAAACTGGTCGACAAGGAAGCCTGTCATCAGTTCGATCTTGAGCAGGGGCCTCTGATCCGCTTCACACTACTAACGGTTGCCCCCACCAAGCATGTGCTGATCGTGTCACTGCACCACATCATTTGTGACACCTGGTCCGTGGCGATCATTGACCGTGAAGTGCGCACGCATTATGACGACATCTTGCACGGTCGGCCTTGCTCGCTGGCACCTGTGCCGGTGCAGTTCCCCGACTACGCAATATGGCAGCGTAATCAGGCCGAGAGTGGTCTGTACGCTCGCGAGCTTGCCTATTGGACCGACCGGCTCGAGGATGCCCCCCAGTTACAATTGCCGACGGACTTTGCGATTCCGCAACAGCGTAGCCACCGGGCCAGCAACTGTCTGGTACTGGTGCCTGCGCCTCTGCTGGAAAAAGTGAAAGCTTTCGCCCAACGCGAAGGCGTGACCCTCTACATGGTGCTGCTGACCGCCTACAAGGTCATGCTCTCACGCCACACGGCTCAAACCGATATCGTGGTCGGCACCCCCCATGCGAACCGCGAGCGTGAAGAGCTGCGCGACGTTATCGGTTTCACGATCAACTCCCTGGTACTTCGCACCGAGTTGGGTGCCAACACACCGTTTCGCGAAGCCGTTCAGCGGGTCAAGACCTCGGCATTGGAGGCCTACGAACACCAGGACGTACCGTTTCAGTCGGTGGTTGAGGCGCTGGGGACTCGCGGTAAGGGCCAACAGTTGAGCCGTTATTCACTGTTTCGCGCTTTCTTTTCGGTTCAGAACATCCAGTGGGCGGATATTCAATTGCCCCAGCTCAACACCGGTACGCTGCATCAGAAACCGCGCTTCACCGTTCCGCACCCAACGACCAAATATGACATCTACATGTACCTGCGTGAACGCGATGGGATGGTGCTCGGTGGGTTGGAATATGACGTCGAACTGTTCTCCGAGACTCGTATTGAGCGCATGATCCGCGATTTCCTGCGCGTGCTGGAGCAGGGCATTACTGATCCAGAGGTAGGTGTCCATGAATTGGCCCTGCTCACGCCCAAAGAGATTGTGCAACTACAGGCATCTCAGCGTGGCGAAGAGCGGATGATGGCACCGTTGGCGGACATCTACAGTTGCTTTGAACAAGCTGCTCGGCGTTTCGCCGATTTTCCGGCGTTGATCGATCAAGGCATGACCCTCAGCTATCGCGACTTGGCCAGCGCTTGCGCTGCATTCTGCGAGCTACCCCCGCCGCAGGCGGGCCAGGCGCAGCGCCGAATTGGCGTGTTGGCCGATCGCTCTGCCTCCATGATCGTCAGTGTGCTGGCTACCCTGCGCGCCGGAGATCTGTGCATGCTGCTGGATCCTTCAGCGCCAGCTGCCCGAATTGAGGAGACGGTGCGCGCTCATCGGATCGAGATGTTGTTGTGTGATGCCAAGGTGGACATCTCTTACCCCGTGCAGCAGCGCGTGATTGCCCCTCAGGTCAAGATTGGACAAGGTGATGCGGCCGATCGGCCTCAGGTGCCGGTCCAGGCCCCGGCGTTTGTCTTTATGACTTCGGGCTCGACAGGCGTGCCCAATGCCGTGGTGCTATCGCATGAGGGGGTACTGACTGGGCAGTTGCCTCAGACCTGTCCCCATCCGATCGGACCGGGTGACCGGCTGTTGTTGAGTGCCCCCACCAGCTCGGCTCGCCTGGTGGGTGAGCTGCTCTGGCCACTGCTCAATGGGGCCAGCGTTGTCCTGTGCCGGCCAGGTGGGCACCAGGATCCGACTTACCTGGGTGAAATGCTGCGCACGCATCGAATCACACATTTCAGTGTGGTTCCCCAGGTGCTCTCAGTGTTGCTTGATGAACGAGCATTGGCCCAGTGCCCTGAGCTGAAGCTTGTGTATTGCGTTGGGCAGAACCTGGATTCCCAACTGACCTCGCGTTTTGTGCAGGCATGCGGTGCGAACCTCTACAACAGCTACGCGCAAACCGAAGCCTGCCCTGTGAGTTTCCATGCTTGCGATGGCCATGAGAGAGAAGGAATGGTGCCTGTAGGACGCTCTGCGCCCAATACGATCGTGCATGTGCTCGATGCCTACCTGCAACCTGCGCCGATCGGTGTGACCGGTGAGATTGCGGTGGGTGGTACATGCCTGGCACAAGGCTACCTTGGTAACCCGCGACTGACTGCCGAGAAGTTCATGCCGGATCCATTTGGTGAGCCGGGAGCAAGGCTATACCGCACTGGCGACCTGGGCATCTGGACTGATGGGGATGAACTGGTGCTTCAGGGGCGTAGTGATCAGCGGGTAAAAATTCGTGGTTACCGAATCGACCTGGCGGAGATCGAGTATGCATTGATGAATATCGAGGGCGTGGAGGAGGCGGCAGTGGTCGTTTCGGCTGGCCCTCGTAACGAGCCTTCCATTATGGCTTTCGTGAAGGCACAACCTATTTCGGTGGACAAACCCGGTCGGTTGGCGCAGTTGCTGAGGGCACGCTTCCCGGTGCAGCGCAAGAAAGTGCAGGCAACACTGCCTGAGCAATTGCGCACTATCCTGCAGGCGCGGCTGCCGTTCTACATGGTCCCGGCGCATATCGTGCAGCTCGACGCGTTGCCACGTGGCCGTACCGGCAAGGTCGATCGAGTTGCGCTCGCCGAGAGCGGCCTATTGCAGCAGAGCGCGGGCGCCAAGCACGACGGTGCGCCGCGCAACGATCTGGAGCGCCAATTGGTTGCCATTTGGCGTGAGGTGTTGGACGTACCTGCCAGTCAGGCCATCGGCATCTATGACAGTTTCTTCGAACTGGGTGGGCACTCTTTGAGTGCTGTCAAAATCGTCAAGCGCATCCAATCTGAGCTTGAGGTGAAGTTGGAGGTTCGGTACGTGTTTGAAGCGGTCACGATCGCCGGTTTGGGTGAGTTAATTGCCTGGAGTTTGAACGAGGACAGCTTTGAGGATATCGAGCTCTAAATGGCCGACAACGATAACCTGATGGCACCGGCCCGCAATCCCGGCAGAGATGGCCTGAAGCCCTATATCCGCCTGTTTGAGTCCATTGCTCGCACGCATGCTGCGTTGCCTGCGGTGGAGGAGGGCGATGTTGGCTTGAGCTATGCGCAACTCGACGGCTTGGCCAATCGCTTTGCTACTGAGCTGCGCAGATTGGGCGTGGCGCGTGGTGCGTTCGTGGCCATCTCCCTTGAGCGGGGCGTGCTCACCCTCGCGGCTATCCTGGCGTTGTTCAAGCTTGGGGCAGCGTATGTGCCACTTGATCCCCAACTGCCCATAGCGCGTCGGCAGCGGATGCTGGCGTTATGCGGATGCACGTGGGTGCTGGCAGACTCCTCCAGTGACGACCCCCTTGATGAGCTGCAAGCGCAGGGGAACGTCGTCAATCTCAGGCAGTGGGTGACCCTCGGCCCTTCAAGTGAGGGCGATTTCGAAGGTGGGTCTGATGAGGATCCGGCCTATGTGATCTTCACCTCCGGGTCGAGCGGTGAGCCCAAGGGTGCTGTGCTTTCGCAAGCGAACCTGCTGAACCATCTCTGGGCCAAGGTCGAGGATCTGGGGTTGAGCGCGGGCGATCGGATTGCTCAGACGGCGCCGTTCGGTTTCGATCTCTCGGTCTGGCAGTTTTTGGCAGCCGGTCTGGTGGGCGCTTGCGTGAGTGTCATGGGGCGAGAGACTGTCGCCTATCCACCCGCTCTGCTGGACGCCATGGTGGACCGCGGTGTCACGGTCTTTCAGGTCGTACCCAGTTACCTGTCGGTATTAATCGACGTGATCCGGCAACGGCCGGGAGGGACGGGCGAGGCCATTCGAGCGTTGGTCACGGCGGGTGAAACGCTACCGGTGGCGCTGGTTCGCCGCTGGTTTGATAGTTGCCGGATCCCTTTGATGAATGCCTATGGCCCGACGGAATGCGGAGTCGACGTGACTCACCACGTCATGCGAAGCGCCCCGCAGGGGAATAGCGTGCCCATTGGGCGGGCGATAGTGGGGGCTACGCTGCACGTCGTCGACGATAATCTAAGACCCGTGCCTGACGGGGAAAGTGGCGAGCTGCTGATCGGGGGTATTGCCACCGGTCTTGGCTACATCAACGCGCCAGAGGCCAGCGCTGCAGCTTTTGTGGAACTGCCTGAAGTAGGGGGACGCTTCTATCGCAGCGGTGATCGTGTACAACGGCGTGAGGGCCACTACGAGTTTCTGGGACGCCTGGATCTGCAGATCAAGTTGCGTGGATACAGAATCGAGCCCGAGGAGATCGAGGCGGCGTTGCTGCAAGTGCCCGGTGTACGCGCGGCGGCGGTCGTGTTGTACCGGGAGGGTGAGCGCGCCGAGCTGGTTGCACTTGTGCAGCCGGATGAGCAGGGCGCAATCAGCCTACTGGCACAGACCCTCAGAGAGCGGCTATCGGTCATGCTACCAAGTTACATGGTCCCGCATTTGATCGAGTTTGTGTACGAGATGCCTCGCAATGAACGGGGCAAGACGGACCGGCGCAAGGTCGCAGAATTATTGGACAAGTTGAAACCTTTTGAAGGCTAGGAGCCACACACTTGCGTATCACCAATCGACTGCTCCACAGGGTCGCTGAATGTGACTATCTGTACCGTAACCTGCTCAACCGGCGTGCCACGCGCGAATACCGTGATTATCAAGGCGTGCTGTGCGACGAAGGTCGGCGGGTATTGCAGGCGCTCAATCAAAGCGGTCTGGCGATGACCCGTGTTGACCGTTTCGCAGGGATGGAGTCGCTTTTTGCCCAGTTGCGCGAGCGCGCGCTGTATGTCGAAACCAGACGTCAAAGCAGTGTACCGGCAGGTTCTGACCAAGCCAGGACCTACGCCTTCATGTCCAATGTGCTGGGCTCGTACCCCCGCTTTGACCCTCAGAGCATCTTTGCCCGCTTTGCCTGTCAGGCACCCATTCTAGAAATTGTGAACGCCTATTTCGGGATGTTCGCCCAACTGCGCAAATACGCTGTCTTCAGGAATGAGTACTCCAATCGTTCGGAAAACGGAAACTGGCATCGTGACGGCGTCTGCGACGCCATGGTCTTGCGCGTCTTCGTCTATTTCGAGGATGTGGGAGAACGCAACGGAGCCATGCGCTACGCCCGTGGGACGCATTATCGAAGTGAACGCGGCAGCCGTGGGGTTATCGACAATACGCAGTTGGAGACGATGTCGACTTCCTGTTGCGGACCTTCTGGCACGCTTGTTTTCGCCGACACGCGTGGTTACCACCGGGCCGGTGAATTCACGGAGGGCCAGCGTTGGTTGTACTACGGCATGTTTACCTCACCGGGGTTTGGTGCTGATTACTTTCGTCGTCAGGAGCGCCGTCTGGCGCAGCGAGGTGACCCCGTGTCCTGGGCGCTGTCGAGCCCGCAAACCCTAGCCGACAACTTCCGGTCTATCCCATGAGCGCGAATGATCAAGCAGTGGTGGTGTTGCCTGATGCCTCTTTCCAGGCGAACGGTTCATGGCAGGGGGGGCTCACTTGGGGGCAACGGCAGATGTATCGCGCGATGCAGGTCGATCCTCAGCCCTGGCACTTTCATATGACCGATGTGTTGGTGCTGCGTGGCACGGTAGATCTGGAGCGCCTCTCGCACAGTTTGGCGCAGACTTTGGCCGCACATCCGGCGTTGCATGTCCGATTGGTGCCGTTTGCCGATAGCGCAGAGGGCGTGGCCCAGCGGATTGAGCGTGTCATGCACAGTGATTGCCCGGTGCATGATTGGTCTGCACTGCCATTGGCCGAGGTTCAGGCCCAGCTGTCTGAAATGCGTACCCGCTTCGCCCGGGCGCCGTTTGACTTGACCACGGGGCCGTTGTTTCGTGTGGCATTGGTGCGTACGCGCCCTGATGAAACTTATCTGCTGATGACTCTGCATCACCTGGTGGCTGATGACTGGTCAATGGGGCTGCTGCAGCAGGATGTGATGGCGCGCTACACAGGGCTGGGTTCACCAATCGAGCGGCCTGCCCCTTACTTTGAATTTATCCGGCGCCAGCAAGCGTGGCTGCAGTCTCAGGAGGGGCAAAAGGCAGTTGCCTACTGGACCGAGTTGCTTCAGGCGTTGCCCGTACGATTCCCCATCGCCACTGATCGGCCGCGCCCCACCGTGCCGCTACAGAAGCGTGCCACCGTCAGTGGCAGGCTCGCCGCCGAACTTGTGCCGCTGCTCAAACAGATGGGGCGAGAGGCGCGTAGTACCGTGTTCCCGGTGATGCTGGCCGCCTACAAGGTGCTGTTGTGGCGACTTTCCCTATGTTCTCGCGTGCCGGTGGCGACACTGGTTGCCAATCGCGATGACGGTTTTTTTGATCAGACGGTGGGGCTTTTTTTCAATACCATTGTTCTGGTTTCTGATATCCAGCACGACCAACCGTTCAGCGATTTCGTTGCCCGGGTGATGAAGACGACACTCGATGGTATGCAGCGTCAGGCGGTTCCGTTTCAGTACCTGGTTGATCGCCTGTGTCCGGTGAGGGACCCTGCGCGTGTTCCTTTCACTCAGGTGATGTTCTCATTCATGGCTGCTTCGGGCCGACGTTTGCGCATCGGTGATGCCGAGCTTGAGCAGTTTGGAGGTCTCGACACCGGGTCGGCCTATGACCTCAAGGTCACTGCCTTTGAGAAAGAGGAGGGGGTGGAGGTTCTGTTCGAGTACGACGCCAACCTCTTCGATGCCGAAACCGTTGAGGTCTGGCACAGCACGTACCTGCAAATCCTGGCTGATGCAGTCGCGCAGCCTGGAGCACCTGTACACAAGCTTGGGTTTGTTCAGGCCAGCCGTACCTTATCCGAGCTTTGCATCAGAGATGCATGGGGGGCCTGCGTACCGACTGGCTTTGTGGGCCAACTGTGGCGTCTTCAGGACGCTGAACTGATAAGCACTGGAACGCTGGCCCGCCAAAAAGCTGATGGGCGTATCCAGCCGTTGCAGGCAAGAACTGCATTCCATGAGGTGGATCAGCCGATCGATGTGTCGGCGGTCGAAGGATGCGCGCAAGCGTTGCCGACCGTTCACCAGGCTCTGCTGACCTCTGATGATGCGCGGGGTTTGGTCATGCACCTGGTCGTGGACACGGAGCAGTTCCGGCTCCCTGCCTTGCGTCGGCATCTGTTTGCATCGGTGCCTGAGCATTGCGTGCCGGCCAGGTTCCGTATCGTGCCCTGGGTATGCGAGCTTGTGGCGGGTGTTCCTGATCTTGAGGAGCTATGGCGCATTGGTCGGGACTTGCAATCGCCTGCCAACACGGAGGTGCCCAGCAACCCGCAGCAGGTCGATATGCTAGCCATCTGGGCGAAGGCCATGGGGGTTTCAAACCTGGGTCTCCATGATGACTTTTTCGCAGCTGGCGGCAATTCGCTGACGGCGGCACTGGTTGTGGCCCAAACCAACCTACGCTTTGGGAGCCGCTTTACACTGGGCCAGTTGTTTGAGGCCCGTACCGCAGCCCGGTTTGCCGCATTGGTCGCCCAAGGACCGGCCTTTGAGGTCGTTCGACCCTGGTATGAACAGCCGCAGGCACACAGCGCCCATCAGGCCTTGGTCGAGGCTAACGGACGGGTGTCTTATCCTGTTTCCGATGCGCAGGCGCGTATGTGGATATTGGACCGCCTGCTTGGCCCGTCAGATCGCTATGTGTTGAAAAACGCCTACCGGGTGGTCGGTCCGTTGGATGCAACAGCGCTGGGCCGTGCGTTTGAGGCTCTCGTTCGTCGACATGAACAGCTTAGGGCGTTCTTTCTGGAGACCGGTGACGGAGTTCGACAGTGCATTGGGCCTGCCGATGGCGGGATGCTGAATGAGATATTCTGGGACGTTTTGCCGGGGCCCCAATCGTCTCCTCCTGAATCGATCACGTACGCACTCGATGAACCCTTTGATCTGTGCAAGGGAGCGCTGACACGTGCTCTGCTGGTGCGCACGCGCGATCCTGCCATTCATTTTCTGTATTTGACGCTTCACCATATCGTGGCGGATGGATGGTCCCTGGGTGTGCTCTTTGACGACTGGATGCGCCTGTACAAAGGTGAGCAGGCGCTGCCTGCGTTGATAGGCCAGTACCGTGATTATTGCTCTTGGAGAGCCTCGGATGCGCTCAAAACAGCTGTCGAGAGTGATGTGAACTACTGGCGTGAGCAACTGGTCGGTGCCAACCCTGCGCTGTTGCTACCTGAGCGTGAGTGCAGAACAGGTGTTTCGCGCCAGGGGGGGCAATGCACCTTTCAGCTACCAGCCCCGTTATGCAAGCAGTTGGGAGCTATCGCCGCCTCTCACAATGCAACGCTTTACACGATTCTGCTGGCAGGTTTTGCCACGGTACTTTCGCGCTATACCGGGCAATGTGACCTGAGCATTGGTGTACCGGTGGCGAACCGTGACCAGGTGGGCACTGATCGGATCGTGGGACTGTTCGTGAATACGGTGGTGATGCGCTTGAGCATCGAGTCATCCGCTTCGCTGCAGTCTGTGCTGCTAGCGACCAAAGAGACGGTGAACCAGGCGCTCTCGCATGCGAAGGCACCGTTCGAAGCTGTGGTTCAGGCCTTGCAACCGCAGAGGCATCTGGACGCTTCACCGCTGTTTGAGACGATGTTTGGGTTCCAGGACTTGCCAGGGGTGTCATCGGTTCCAGGTGACCTTGTTTTGCAGGGCGTTCGACAGCGTAGCCGGCAGGCGAAATTCAAGCTGGGTTGTACATTGACGCTGGCAGAAGGCGTGGCCTATGGCGAGTTGGAATTTCGTGAAGACCTGCTTGATTCGACATTGATAGAGCACCTGGGCGCTGATTATCGCGCAGTCCTGGAGCAATGGGCGCAGCGTCCGCAGGCGGCCTGGCACACCTTGCAGGTGCGCAGCATGCGTCCCCGCCCCACGGCTGCGCTGTCTGACTCTAGCTTGGCTGGCGTGCAGGCGCTTTGGGAGATCGTACACCGACAGGCACAGTACAGCCCCGACAAGCCTGCACTCCTGGATGGCCTGACGACGCTGTCCTATACGCAGCTTGATGCGACTGCTGCACGTGTTGCTGCTGCGCTACGCAACCTGGGGCTGGGCCCGGGGGCTCGGATTGGCCTGTGCCTGCCCCGTTCGTCTCAAGCCATTGTCTGTCTATTGGGAATTCTGCGCGCAGGGGCCGCCTATTGTCCGATGCAGGCCGATATGAGTCTTGAGGTTTGGCGCGAGCAGGCTCAGCAGGCCCGGCTTGATGCGCTTGTGGTGGGTTCCGATCCGGTGGGGATGCGGCCCTACGCGTTACGCGTGTTGTCTGTCCAATCGCTGTTGGCATCGGATGATACGGATCAGACCAGCCCAGCCCTTCATCCTCAGTCACCGGCAGTCATCTTTCGAACCTCAGGCTCAACGGGGCAGCCCAAGTATGTGACCGTACCGCACGAGGGCATCGTTGCACTCGTCGCCTGGGCCTGTGAGACCTACGATGCTCAGACCTACCAATACAGCACGTTGGCCACCTCGCTGGGATTTGACGTCTCTCTGTTCGAGATGTTCGTACCCTGGGCCTTGGGCGGATGTGCAGTGCTCATGGACCATCTGCTTGCCCCCCATGAGGGGCAACCTCCACTCACTTGCGTCAGTGGCACCCCTTCGCAGGCGCGGGCTCTGTTAGAACAGGGGAGATTTCCGTTGGGGGCGATCACGTTGAACGTGGCGGGCGAAGCCTTGCCGCCTGAACTGGTTCAACGCATTTTTGATCAGACACAAACGCGTCGGATCATGAATCTCTACGGGCCGACAGAGTGCTCGATCTACGCCAGCTACGAGGATATCCGACGTGACGGGGGCGCAGTCGCAACAGTCCGTATCGGACGCCCTCAGCCTCATGTGTCCATGTATGTGCTGGATGCCATGGGAGGTGAAACCCCTGAGCAGGTGGTCGGTGAAATATGCATTGGAGGCAGTGGACTTGCACACGGCTACAGTGGGAGAGCAGCGCTGACAGCCGAACACTTCGTGCCTGATCCGTTCTCGGATGTGCCGGGCGCACGTATGTACCGTACGCGAGACACTGGGCGAGTGGATGCCGAAGGTGGGGTGACTTACCTGGGGCGCGTTGATGGGGTGCAGAAGCTGCGAGGCATCTGGGTGAACTTCCACGAGCTTGCGACCGATATCCGTGCCTGCCAGGGGGTACGTGATGCAGTTGTGCTGCCCATCACGCCGGGAGACGCCGAGGGTGATACCTGCGTTGTGGCGTTCTGCGTGCCTGAGGGCGGGGCATCTTTTGATGAGTCCAGCCTGCGGCGTCTGTTCCGTTCTCGTGTAGCCCGTACACGGCCCTTGGCCTATGGTCGAATCATCAATCGTTTTGTCAGACTCGATGCGCTTCCACTGACCCCAAACGGCAAGGTCGATCTGCAGTTGCTTGCCTCGATGGCGCCAGAACGAGCCACGCACGAGCACGGATCGGCTGTGTCCACGGATCTGCTTTGGCATGCATTGCGTGAGGCCTGGTGTACGGCATTGGATGTGGAGGAGCTGGGCCAGAGCGATGATTTCTTTGTCCTGGGTGGGCATTCGCTATTGGCCCTGCGCATGCTTGCGTCCATTGAAGCGTCTACCGGCCTCGCACTGCCATTAGCGTGTATCTTCGAGTTTCCTGTTTTTGCGGAGTTTGCTGATGAGGCTATCAGGCTAGTGCGTGTTCAGGCACTGCCTGATGCTGCGGGGCCTATTGAGCGTGTGGCGCGCAGAGACGGTTGTGACCTGCCTGTTTCAAGGGCGCAGCGGCGGCTATGGTTTCTGGAGCAGTTTGAGCCCGGTACCCACCACAACGTGTCCATCATGCTGCACGTGCAGGGGGCGACGGATGCCCAACGTCTTTTGCAGGCGGTGCAGGGGTGTCTGGATAACCATGAGGTTTTTCGTACCTCGTTCCACTTTCGAGACGGCGACGTTGTTGCTTGCATCGCAGACAGAGCGTGCATTGAGGTGGCGCTGGACGACTGGTCCATGCTGACGCCACAGCAGCAACACGAGCGGCAAGCCACATGTCGACAGGTTCAGGCTGCCCATCACTTCGACCTGTCTCAGCCAGGGCTCGGGCAGGTCCGTTTGGTTCGTCTGACCCAGGATAAGTGGCTGCTTGCGGTCGTTCTTCACCACATCGTGACGGATGCAGAGTCGATTGAATTACTGACACGTGAAATCAGCCAGCGATATGCGCAGCCTGGGCGTTTGGCTGAACCGCAACTGCAGTATGTCGACTATGCCGCCTCAGACCGACACTGCAGTTCTCAATCGGCCTACCAGAAACACCTGGCCTATTGGCAAACGCAACTGGCCAACGCGCCAGCGCGCTTGTCACTGCCCACCGATCAGCCGCGGCCAGTTTTGGCCAGCCACTCAGGTGCTGCGTATGCCCTGCTGATTGCCAGGCAGGAGTGGGATGACATCAGCCATGCGCTGGCTCAGCTTGGGGTCTCGCGCTTTACAGGGCTGTTGGCGTTGTTCAAATTGGCGGTGTACCACTACACCGGCAGTCGCGACCTGTGCATCGGTACGCCGGTGACCAATCGCCGGGCGCTGTCTACGCTCACGATGCAGGGGTATTTCCTCGACATGCTGGTCATCCGCACGCGATTTGCAGCTACCGATACGCTGGCCGATTTTATTGTCAACGTGAGTGCGCTGTGCGGCGCAGCCTTTCGCCATCAGCCACCCGGTTTTGATGCAATCGTCGAAAGGCTGCAGCCTGAGCGTGTGCCGGGTTACCACCCGCTGTTCCAACTGGCTTTCGTTTATACGGATGATTCGGTACCGGCCACCGAGACAACGGGCCTGCATTGGGTCGCATCGCAGGGCGGAAACCGTGGGGCTCAATTTGATTTGACCTGCCACTGCAACGAGACGCAGGACGGATTATGGGTGACGTTCGACTACAAGAGTGAGTTGTATGCACCTGCCTCCATCGCTCGTTTTGGTGCTCACTTGCGCCATTGCCTGGCGTTGATGCGCCTACAGCTGCAGGCTCCTATTGCCGCCTTTCCGACTGCTCAAACGCAGCAATGCATGCGTCAGGTCAGCGTTCGACCTGCGGTGCAAGATGAGCGGCTTGCCGATGGTTTTGAACGTCAGGCATTGCTGGCGCCTGCTGCCATTGCCGTCATGACCACGGCTGGAACGTTCAGCTATGGGGTACTTGAAGCACAGGCTAATCAGCTGGCGCGGCGTTTGTTGCGAGATGGCCTGCAATGGGGTGAACAGGTTGCCGTATGCCTGGAACGCAATGAGACCCTGATTGTTGCGCTGCTGGCTGTGAGCAAGGCTGGAGGGTGCCTTGTGCCATTCGACAGCCAGGTTCCGCCATTGCGGTTACACGCAATTGTGAAGCGTCATGGGATTGAGCGGTTGATTTCAACCCAGGCGATTCTCGCTCCATTGCTGTCGGGTGCGGCACAACCGTTGGAGCTTTCGCACCTGTACGACTTCAGCGTGCGCGCGGCATCCCTGAACCGCCCAGGTGTGGGGCTGGTGGTTGCCCGACAGGATTGGGCCGCCGAAAGCGTCGAGCGGGTGAATTCATTGCACAGTGCTGCAGGTGCAGCCTATGTCATCTTTACCAGCGGCTCCACCGGGGTTCCCAAGGGGGTGGTGATGGGGCACGCGGCGGCTTGCTCTACGATCGAGTGGATCAATACCCGCTTTGGTGTGACCGCCAGTGATCGATTGCTGTGGTGTGCTTCCGTCGGTTTCGATCTATCGATTTACGACATCTATGGCACCTTGGCTACCGGGGCCACGGTGTGTATTGCTGATCAAGGCATGCTGACCGATCCTGTCATTCTTGCGTCCTACTTGACCTATTGGGGCGTGACGATCTGGGACTCTGCTCCTGCGGCGTTGCAGTTCGCCTTATCAGGGGGCGAGGGGATCGGCTCGGATTACCGCTGCGAATCATTGCGGCTGATCATGCTCAGTGGTGATCGGATCCCGGTCAAACTGCCTGCAGCTGGCTGCGTATCTTTTCCCAATGCGCACTGGCATGCGTTGGGTGGTGCGACTGAAGCAGCGATCTGGTCGAACCATCACCCTATCGGTGATGCACAGGGCGCACTTGAGATGGGCCGTGCGCAGGCAGTTGCTTATGGCCGAGCCTTTGGGACGGCCACCTACTATGTCATGAACGATGATTTCCAGGTTTGCCCGGATGCCGTGGAAGGGGAGTTGTTCATTGGCGGAGGTTGCCTGGCGAATGCCTACCTCGGTGCACCGGCCCTCACGGCTGAGCGCTTTGTGCCACATCCATTCGAGGCGGGCGCCAGGCTTTACCGTACGGGGGACCGCGTCAAGCGTGACGCCGACGGCACGCTATGGATTCTTGGGCGACAGGACAGTCAGGTCAAGCTGCGCGGTCATCGTATTGAACTCGGTGAGGTGGAACAGGCGCTCCAGGGGTTGGAGCAGGTCAAGTCTGCTGTTGTGCTCAAGCATGAGGGGCATGATGCCATTCATGCTTATGTCGAGCTGTCCGCTTCAGCAGTGCTGGAGTTGGCGGTGATCCACCAATATTTGGTTGAACGCCTGCCTTACTACATGGTGCCGAGTGCAATCCACTTCATCGACACCTGGCCCATGACGGCCAATGGCAAGCTGGATCGTACTCAGCTCCTGCTCTGCCAAGCGATGGCAGAGGCGGTACCTGATCGTTTACTGCGACCATTAGCCGGTACCGTGGCTCATCAGTTGGCTGGGATCTGGGCGTCGGTGTTGCAGGTGCCTATCGAAGATACAGAACGTAGCTTCTTCGATTACGGTGGTTCATCGCTCAAGGCCGTGGAGATGCTGCGCCGCGTCAACGAGCATTTCGGTACGACCTTGAGGGTGAAGGACATCTTTCATCACCAGACGCTGTCGCTGTTCGCCGCACGCATTGAGCGGCCAGAGACAACGACGGACGATCCGGCCGATGGCGATGCCGTGACGCTCTGGAACGCCGGCAACAGCGCCGTACCTGCGCTTGTTTTCATTGCTCCCCCCGGCGCCGACGGCACTTGTTATGCCGCTCTGATGCAGGAGCTGTCATCGTGGCCCGGCGCGCTCTATACGGTGGCGCTGACACTGCCCGTGTTGCAACGCTGGAATCAAGGACAGGACCACACGATCGAGGCGCTGTGCCGGGTGTTGGTCCATGACATCGTGCAGGCCGGTATTACCACCTTTGTGCCCTGCGGCTGGTCTTTTGGCGGCACGCTTGCTGCGTGTCTACCGGACGTTGATCGAGAGCAAAGACCCTCTGCGCTCAACCTTTCATTGCTGATTGACAGTTCTGAGGCGGGCGTCATCGCACGCAGCCTGCAAGGCGCAGCAGACAAAGAATGGAACGCCTTTGAGTTCAAGATGGGGGGCGGGCTGTTGCCAGGCAATGGCGATGACGCAGCGAGATCTGAACTGTTCTCACTATCGATGGCTGCCTTGCAGGCCGCTGCGCACGGAACGATGCCCGCCTCGCAGTCGCGTATCGCTCTGATTGAGAGTGCACGACCGACCAACCACCGAGCTTCTGCCGGTTGGCCCGAACAACGGCTGGCGCACCTTGCAGTACTCGATGCGCATCACTACGAGATGCTGGTTCAACCCTGGGCGAAGGACGTGGCTGCCTGGATCCTGCGAACTCTGGACCCTGTCCTGGAGTACCAATTTTTGACGATACAAAAGGATAAGTAAGCATGCACAGTGGAGTTCTATTCATATCCCGTGAGCGCGCCTTGTGGCTGATTTTTTGCGTAATCGCCGGGCTCGCGTCTTCCTGTGCAGTGATTGTAGCCATTCGAGAAATTGCTCTGGTCCTGGCGCAGGGAGGGACGGGGCCCGACTTTTCTTGGCGCATTTTCCTGGCTGCATTGGCAATCAGTATTTTGGGGGGGTTGAGTTCTCAGCTGGCGCTTGGGCATTTGGGTGTCCGCGTCGTACACGAAATGCGGCTCCATGTGGCGCAGCGCATTCTTCAATTGCCTTACCGGGAGTACGAGCAACACGGCATTTCGCGTATTTATGCCATGCTCTCGGATGACGTGACCAAAGCCTCAACGGCGCTGGGTACGTTGCCGATGTGTGTGGTTTGCATCGGTCTGGTGGTATTTGGACTTGGATACTTGCTCTTGCTGTCGCCCGGGCATTTTGCATTGGTGGCTCTGGTGTTGTTTGTGGGGATCGCCATCGCCCGCTACGCATCGTCTCATACCGGTCGTGCGCTACGAGAGGTGCGTGCGCTGGAGGATCAGATGCAGGACCTGTACCGTGCCATGGTTGAGGGGGCCAAGGAGTTCCGGCTCAACACACCCCGTCGGCAGCACTTTGTTTCCAGTGTGCTTGCACCGCTCAGTTCGCAGTTGGCCTCACGCAAGCGGGCGAGTGGGGCGCTGTGGAGCGTAACGGTACAATGGAATAATCTGGTGTTCTTCCTGCTGCTGGCGGTGGTGGCGGTCCTTCCGCATTACGTGCCGATTGAAGGGGCAAGCACCATGACGACCTACGCACTCGTGCTGCTGCTGTTGCGCGCCCCTATCATGGCGTTGATGGAGCTGGTGCCCACGGTGCTGGCTGGCAAGGTTGCGCTCGGTCGGCTCGCCCAATTGGAGGTGAACTCTTCAGCGGGTGTGGGTAGCGACCTGCCAGTGCCCCGCAACCACACGTTGGCGCTGCGTGGGGTATGCTTTGATTATCCGGCAGAACCGGGAGAGGCGGGCATTCGCCTGGGCCCGATCGACCTGCTGCTCAGGCCCGGTAAAGTCGTCTTCATCACCGGCGGTAACGGTTCGGGGAAGACGACCCTGGCGAAGCTGTTATCGGGGTTGTACGCCCCCAGCGAGGGCCGTGTTCTGCTCGACGGTGTTGAGGTTGAATCCGATATGACAGCAGCGCTGCGGCACCGTACCAGTGCGATCTTCAGTGATTTTTTTGTATTGCCGTATGACGGCCATGACAGCGCAGTTGATCTGGATCTCGCATCGTGGGCGCTACGCTTGGGGCTCGATGACAAGTTGTCAGCGGCAAGCGGATGGCGTTCGGCCCCACGTCTGTCCCAAGGCCAGCGCAAGCGCCTTGCGCTCCTTAATCTAGTCGCGCAAGACAAGCCTGTATGCCTTTTTGACGAGTGGGCCGCTGATCAGGACAAAGGCTATCGTGATCTCTTCTACCGGCAATTTCTGCCGGAGTTGGCCGCGAGAGGGAAAATCGTCATTGTGGTCTCGCACGACACCGATTATTTTTTTGCCGCCGATGTTGTTATTCACATGAAGGACCTGAAGGTCACTCAAATCGAGGAGAAGCTGCAATGAGCTGGGATCAGGAAGATGCGGAGTTCACTGTTGTCGTCAATCACGAAGAGCAGTATTCCATCTGGCCATACTATAAGGAACTGCCGGCAGGCTGGAGGGCGGTCGGTGTACAGGGAAAGAAGGCTGAATGCCTCGATTACATCGAGAAAACCTGGACTGATATGCGCCCACTGAGCTTGCGCAAGGCCCTGGAGAATGCCACGAGCAGCGCCTCGTGAGTAGCGGCGATGGCGCATTGGCAGCGTCGGGGATGACTGCGCTGGCGTCTTCTGTCTTTCGTGTTCAGCCCTCTAAGGTGACGTCGACCAAGTACTGCAGCTTTTTTGTCGTGCACCCTGAGGGCAATCTGTTGTTTCCTTGTTTCGCCAAGGGAGCGGGCATTGATCGTGCTTTCGAGGCGATAGGGGAGAGGGGGGGCATCAGTGCGCAGTTGTTGGGCGATATGCACCTGAAAAGCAACCATTGCGATGTGCTTCACGAACATTTTGGCGCCTGGACGTATTGCAGTGCGCCTGAGCTGGATGATGTGAGCAAAAGTGTGCAGCACGTGAAGGCATTTCCTTTTCGCGAACACCCACTGTTCGCCCATGTCCAGGTGATTCCTACACCTGGCCATCGTCCTGGAGGCACCTGTTTTCTTGTCGAGGTGGATGGCCAACGCGCTTTGTTCGCAGGGGATATCGTAGGCTACGACGGGGAGCAATGGACCGCTTTCCCCATGAAGTCAGGGAAGTCGCAATTGCTTCAGTCGTTGTCGATGCTCGCAAGCTACGACTTTGACGTGCTATATGCGACCACACTTGCAGTGGAACCTGCATGTTCAGTCAGCTTTGCGAATGCTGGCGCACGCCAGCGCTTCTTCAGCGATGTGGCCGCACGTGCCGGCCTCGTCTGATGACAATTCCTTGATCATGCCTTTGTTCTCCGAGTTCAAGCAGACGTTTATCCGGCGAGCAACACGGAATTTTCGGCCGGGACATCGCGGCGGAATCGTTCAGTTCATCGTGGGCGATCAGGCTGAAGGGCGCTTTCATGCAGTATTAAACGATGCCATTGAGTTTCACCCTGGCGTACACAATAAGCCGGATGCCCGTATTGGGATGACTGAGGAGATGTTCCTGGCTTTTGTGGAGCATCCAGAACAACCGCTGCGTTGTGGCGCACAGATGTCAGGTGATCGGGCATTACTGTCGTTGGTCGCACTGGCCGCGCACGGGGAGGGGGCTACCGGGCCCGCGCGGTTGTGTGAAGTTGAGCGGCATGCGCAGAGTCGGCTGCGCCTGGAACCGCAGATTTGTCGTCGTGCGACGATAGACTCGTCGGGGTTGCTCTGGGCGCTGCATTTCGGCGTGCCTCTGGTTCTGACCTCCATGCTAGGCGAAGGTGGCTGGCAGATGTCGCTGGAGCCGTTGCGTGAGCAGTTTGGTCCATTGCCTCTGGTGGGGCTGGATGCGGACGTTCTGGGGGCGTCACTGAATATATCGACCATCGATTCGCTGATTCAGGACGCACTTGGGGGGGAGGGCATTTCGATCTACAGTGGCGGGTGCGCGTTGCCTGGGCCGATGTCCGAGGCATTTACGCTTCCGCTACTCAAGCCAGCCTGCTTCAGTCGTGCGCAGTTATGGATGGGGCGTCGAGATGAGGCGGCGTGCACCCGTTTGCATCGGGATTTTCTGCATGCTTTCATAGGGCAGGTCGTCGGCGCAAAGACCTTTCTGTTAGCGCCGCCTGAGGCGGCGGAGTCTCTGTATCCTGGAGCATGCTTCAACATGTTCCAATTGGCCTGCTTCGATCCGTTCCAGCCAGACTTTGTCAAGTTCCCGCTGGCCCGGCAGGCAACACTGTTATCGGTCACCCTTGAGCCTGGCGAGTTGCTTGTCCTCCCCGCCGGATGGTTTCACACAGTACACAGCAATGGCCTGGTGATGTCAGTCAATCGTTTCATGCGGGAGGAGGTGTGGGCCTCTTTTTCCCAACGCATTGAAGCCGCTTCAATCGACAGGGTATTGCAGCGTATAGCGGAAATTTCCAACAGTGAGGAGGGGTAGGCTGTAGTGGTCAACTAATCCCGGACACCTCGATTGGTCTGTCCCGGAGCTGGTGGACAGGTAGTTAAGAGCTACTGCTCGCATTTCGCCGCTCAAACTCCATCGGACTGAGATAGCCCAACGTCGAGTGGCGACGGCGGTGATTGTAAAAGCGGATGTAGTCGAACAGGTCGGTTTTCGCCTCCTGGTAGCTGGCGTAGCGAGTTAGGTACACCCGCTCAGCTTTAAGCGAACGGAAGAAGCTCTCCATCGCGGCGTTGTCCCAGCAGTTCCCCGGACGTGAATGGCTGGGCACGATTCGATGTCGCCGAAGCAAGGCCTGGTAGTCGTACGCGCAGTATTGGCTGCCACGATCGAAGCCGGTGTGGCCGAAGGCTCGCTGAGCATTGCCGGGGAGCCCTACGCGGTGGCTCAGAGTCTCTACCAGCTTTGGGTCGGCGCCAGTGTCATGGTCAAGATCGCCCGCAACACCCGGCCTTTCGACACTGCCCTGGCCGTCACGCGGCAAATCCTCAACCTGAAGTGACCGGGCCGGCACGCGTTTGCGTGCCGCGTGGTGCAACTTGCCTGCTCACCCTCATTCCCTGATCTGAATCCTGCGGTCGGCGCGCAAAAAAATGACAGCCACTACTAGACGACCGGTCTATTCGATTGTCGCTGTACTGAACATTCCACTCTCCAAGAAACAGGACACGCAAATGAAAATCCTCATGGTACTGACCTCCCACGACACCCTTGGCGACACCGGTCGTAAAACCGGTTTCTGGCTCGAAGAACTGGCCGCGCCGTACTACGCGTTTCTCGACGCCCATGCCGAAGTGGTGCTGGCTTCGCCGAAAGGTGGCCAGCCGCCGCTGGACCCGAAAAGCAACGAGCCGGCGTTCCAGACCGAGCTGACCCGCCGTTTCGAAGCCGATGCCGCGGCCACCGCTCAACTGGCTCGCACCGTACGGCTGGACAGCGTGTCGCCGGCCGACTTCGATGCCGTGTTCTACCCAGGTGGCCATGGTCCGCTGTGGGACCTGGCCGAAGACGCGGACTCGATCCGCCTGATCGAGGCGTTCCTGGCCGAGGGCAAGCCTGCCGCGCTGGTGTGCCATGCGCCCGGCGTGTTGCGCCATGTGAAAAAGCCCGACGGCACGCCGCTGGTTCAAGGCAAACAGGTCGCCGGCTTTACCAACAGTGAAGAAGAGGCGGTCGGCCTGACCGAGGTAGTGCCTTTCCTCGTTGAGGACATGCTCAAGGAACATGGCGGCCTGTATTCCCGAGGGGACGACTGGGCTTCCTACGTGGTCAGCGATGGCCTGTTGATCACCGGGCAGAACCCGGCATCGTCGAGCGAAGCCGCGCAGGTGCTGATTGCCCAACTGAACGGCTGACGAGAAGTCCGCGCCGTTGGGCGGCGTGCAAGCCACGCCGCCCCTGAACTACCCATTTGAAGGATGCCAAGCATGCACCACCCGTCTCTGTTCCAACCGCTTACCCTGGGGCCGCTGGTCCTGCAGAACCGTATCGTCATGCCGCCCCTGACGCGCCAGCGCAGTGGCCAGTCTGGCGATGTACCGACGTCGCTGATGGCTCGTTACTACCAGCAGCGCGCCAGCGCCGGGCTGATCATCAGCGAAGGGACCCAGATCGAACCCCAGGGCCAAGGCTATGCCTGGACCCCCGGAATCTACAGCCAGGCGCAGATCGATGGCTGGCGCACGGTGACGGACGCCGTGCATGCCGAGGGCGGCGTGATCTTCGCCCAGTTGTGGCACGTTGGCCGGGTGTCCCACCACGCCCTGCAACCTGGTGGCGCAGCACCGGTCGCGCCATCGGCAATCCAGGCGCAGAACGTCAAGGCCTTCATCGAAACTGCACCGGGTACCGGTGAACTGGTCCAGCCTTCGTTGCCGCGAGAGCTGAGCGTTGCCGAGATCCAGGCACTGGTCGAATCTTATGCCCAGGCCGCACGCAACGCCCTGGAGGCAGGCTTCGACGGCGTCGAGATCCATGCGGCCAATGGGTACCTGGTCAACCAGTTCATTTCCACCCACGCCAACCAGCGCACTGACGCCTATGGCGGTTCCCTCGACAACCGCCTGCGCTTCCTGCGCGAAGTGGTGCAGGCCGTCAGCGCCGTGACCGGGCCGGAGCGGGTGGGGGTGCGCTTCGCACCGCTGTTCACCAGCACCGAAGAGGATCGTGTCTATATCGGTTTCGTTGAAGACGATCCGCACCAGACCTACCTGGCCGCCGTGAAGGTCCTCGAAGACATCGGCATTGCCTATCTGTCGATCGCCGAGGCCGATTGGGCCAATGCCCCCGACTTGCCGGAAACCTTCCGCCGCGCCGTGCGCAGTGCGTTCAGTGGCCGCATCCTCTATGCCGGCCTGTACACCGCGGAACGTGCTGCGCGCATGGTCGAGGCGGGCCTGGCCGACTTCATCGCCTTCGGCCGGCCGTTCATCGCCAACCCCGACCTGCCGCAACGTATCGCCCACGGCTGGCCGCTCAACCCGCTGCAGTCCGCCGGCCTCTATGGTGGCAGCGAACAAGGCTTTATCGACTACCCGCGCTACAGCGCCATTGAAACCCAGGCCCGGAACGAGGCACTCGCATGAATACAGGTATCGAAGGAAAAGTGGTCTTGATCACCGGCGCCTACGAGCAAGCGATCCCGGCCGCCTCACCAAACCTTCTGAGTACAGCCGCCGGTTCGCCTGGAACCCGCCACGGGGCATGGGCAGGACGTCGAGATGCGACGTTGCGCCCAGGCCCCGTGGCGGTTGCGGCTCAACTGTTTCTCACTGCCTGCAACACACCCGCCGAGCGCTGGCGCAGCAGGCCGGTGATCAGCATCGCCCCCGCGACCGCCGCGGTCATCAGGGTCTCGTAGCGATACGATTCGCTGAACAGCATGTAGCCCAAGACCAGCGTGATCAGCCCGATCACCAGCCAGGTGAGCCACGGGAACAGCCACATGCGCAGTTCCAGCTGGCGGCCTTCGCGGTCGGCGCGGCGGCGCATGCGCAGTTGCGAGACGGCGATCACCAGGTACACCAGTAGGGCAATGGCGCCAGTGGTAGACAGCAGGAAGCCGAACACCTGGCCGGGGAACAGGAAGTTGATGCCGCAGCCGACGAAACCGGCCAGGGTCGAGATGCTCACGGCCACCACCGGCACGCCACGGCGCGAGATATAGCGCACGGCGGCAGGGCCGTCGCCACGGCTGGCCAGTGAGTAGACCATGCGCGAGGCGGTGTAGAGGCCGGAGTTCATGCAACTGGTCACGGCGACGAACACCACGATGTCGACCATCAGCTTGGCGCCTGGCACATTCAGCACCTCCAGTGCGCGCTGGAACGAGCCCACTTCCACCAGGCGCGGATCATTCCAGGCCACCAGGGCGACCACGAAGAAGATCGAGCACAGGTAGAACAGGGCGATGCGGTACACCACCAGGTTGGTGGCGCGACGGATCTTCGCCTGCGGGTTCTCGGTTTCGTCGGCGGCGATGGTGACGATCTCCGCGCCGAAGAACGAGAAGATGGTGATCAGTACGCCGCCCAGCACGGCACCAAAGCCATGGGGCATGAAGCCGCCGTTGGAGAAGATCTGGCCGATGCCCGACACCTGCGGCGCCAGCGGGAACACCCCGCACACCGCCAGTGTGGCAACCACGATGAAGCCGACGATGCCGATGATCTTGACCAGCGCGAACCAGTACTCGAAGGCACCGAAGTTGCTGACGCTGACCAGGTTGGTACCGGCCAGCACCACCATGATCAACAGCGCATAGGCCCACGACGGCAGCAGAGGAAACCAGGCATGGAGAATGTCGGCGCCGGCAATCGCTTCCACCGGAATGATCAGCACCCAGAACCACCAGTACAGCCAGCCGATGGTGAAGCCGGCCCAGGGACCGATGGCTTCGCTGGCGTAGGTGGAGAACGAGCCGCTGTCGGGATTGGAGATGGCCATTTCGGCGAGCATGCGCATCACCAGCAGCACCAGCAGGCCGGTCATCGCGTAGGACAGCAGAATGGCCGGCCCCGCCGTGGCGATGGCCTTGGACGAACCGATGAACAGGCCGGCGCCAATGATGCCGGCAATCGAGATCATCGAAACCTGCCGCGCGGACAGGCCTTTTTTGAGCGAGCGCTCAGGAGTATGGGAAGCCATTGCAGACCCTCAGGTACAAGAAGTAGGCGTGCGGCAGATCCGGTTTGCGGTCCTGCCGAGGGAGTGGAGCGTCAGGCGTTGCCTGGCCTGTGCCCGATCCGTCTGCGTGTTCGAGGGGTGAGCGCAAGCAGCGCTACGAAAGTGAGTTGAGTCATGGTGATCGTGTCCTGTTTTAGCGAGTACTTTCGGCAGAAAGTGCAGTAATGGTTTTGTTGTTGTCTGGCAGGGACGACGTAAGGGTTTACAGTACGACGCGCAGGCACTGGCCCGCGTGGTACAGGCCGAAGCCGGTGTCGTAGGCGGTGCTGCGCAGTCCTCGGGCGCTGACCGGGTTGGCGTTGGAAAAAGGCACGGGCAAAGCTTCTTTGTCTTCGCCCAGCAGGTATTCGGCCAGGGATTTGCCCACCAGTGTTCCGGTGGTCACGCCACGGCCGTTGTAGCCGGTGGCCGCGACCAGCCCCGGTGCCGGCTCGAACAGTCGCAGCAGGTGGTCGGGGGTGAAACCGATGCGGCCGGTCCAGGTGCACTGCCAGTCGAGCTTGCCCAGTTGCGGGAAGTAGTGGCCGGCGATGCGGTCGGCCCAGCGGCGGATGAACCACAGCGGGTAGTTCGCGGCATTGCCCAGGCTGCCCAACAGCAGGCGGCCCTCGGCGTCACGACGGATGCTCGATAGCACGGTGCGCGTGTCCCAACTGCCCTGACCGCCCTTGAGCACCTGGTCGGCTTCGGGACCGGACAGCGGTCTCGAGGCCACCTGATAGTAGTAGCCGGCGTAGATATGCTTGCTCACCTCGGCCCATTCGCCTTCGGTGTAGGCGTTGGAGGCGATGATGACCTTCCCGGCGCGCACCGAGCCCATGGCCGTGCTGACGCGCCAGCCGTCCTCGGTGCGGGCCAGGCCGGTCACCGCCGAGTCTCCGTACAGTTGCGCGCCGCGTTGCGTTGCTGCCAGTGCCAGGCCCGAGGCATAGGCCATCGGGTTGACAGTACCGGCGCGATAGTCGAGAAGGGCACCGGAAACCTTGTCGGTGCCGCAGGCGTCGGCGCACTCGAGGCCGGTCAGCAGTTCCAGCTTCGCCCCACGGCGTTGCCATTGTTCGACACGGCTGCGCAGGTCGGCGAGCCCGGTGGCGTTGTGCGCCATGTGCAGGGTGCCGGTGCGGGTGTCCTGGCAATCGATCCCGTAGCGGTCGATATGCTCGAACACCAGCGCCGGAGCCCCTCCCAGGGCGCGATTGAGGGTGTCGCCCGCAGCTTTGCCGAGGACTTTTTCCACGTCATCCGGTGGCACCCAGGTGCCGGCGTTGACCAGCCCGACGTTACGCCCGGAGCCGCCGTGCCCGACTTGGTGGGCTTCGACGATACACACCGTGCGACCTTCCTCGAGCAGTCTCAGCGCCGCCGATAGCCCGGTGAAGCCGGCGCCGATGATGCAGACATCGGCGACATGCTCGCCGATCAGCGGGGCATGGGCGGGGCGTTGGGGAGTGGCCAGTTCCCACAGACAGGCCTTTTGCAGTTGCGGCATCGAAGTGACTCCTGGTTTCAACGCCATGAAAGAAGCGGGGCCAGCGACTGGCGATGGCCCCGGATAACGGTCAGTCGAACACGATGCCCTGGGCCAGTGGCAGCTCAAGGGAATAGTTCACCGTGTTGGTCTGGCGTCGCATGTAGCCTTTCCAGGCATCGGAGCCGGATTCACGACCGCCGCCGGTTTCCTTCTCGCCGCCGAACGCGCCGCCGATTTCCGCACCGCTGGTGCCGATGTTGACGTTGGCGATGCCGCAGTCGCTGCCGCTGGCGCTCTGGAAGGCTTCGGCCTCACGCACGTCGGTGGTGAAAATGCACGACGACAGGCCCTGGGGCACTTCGTTGTTCAGGCGCAACGCCTCTTCGAAGTCGTCGTAGCCGATGACGTAGAGAATCGGTGCGAAGGTTTCATGGCGCACCACGGCGGACTGGCCCGGCATCTCCACCAGCGCGGGGCTGACGTAGTAGGCGTTCGGGTACTGCTCGGCGAGCTGACGTTCGCCGCCGAACACCTGGCCGCCTTCGTCACGGGCCTGGGTCAGGGCGTTCTGCATGGCGGCGAAGCTCTGCTGGTCGATCAGCGGGCCGATCAGGTTGCCTTCCCGTGGGTCGCCGATCCGCACCTTGCCGTAGGCGGACTTGACCCGCGACACCACCTCGGCCTTGACCGAGTTGTGCACGAACAGGCGGCGCAGGGTGGTGCAACGCTGGCCGGCAGTGCCGACGGCGCTGAACAGCACGGCGCGTACGGCCAGGTTCAGGTCGGCGCTGGGGGCCAGGATCATCGCGTTGTTGCCGCCCAGTTCGAGGATGCTGCGGCCGAAACGCGCGGCGACCCGCGGACCGACTTCGCGACCCATGCGGGTGCTGCCGGTGGCGCTGACCAGGGCGACGCGGGCGTCGTCCACCAGCGCTTCGCCAGCCTGGCGATCGCCGATGATCAGCTGCGCCAGGCCTTCAGGCGCTTCGCCGAAACGGGCCAGGGCCTTCTCGAACAGCGCCTGGCTGGCCAGGGCGGTCAGCGGGGTCTTTTCCGACGGTTTCCAGATCACCGCATTGCCGCACACCAGTGCCAGGGCGGTGTTCCAGGCCCAGACCGCGACCGGGAAGTTGAACGCGCTGATTACCCCGACGACGCCCAGTGGATGCCAGGTCTCACGCATGTGGTGGCCTGGACGCTCGGAGGCGATGGTCAGGCCGTACAACTGGCGGGACAGGCCGACGGCGAAGTCGCAGATGTCGATCATTTCCTGGACTTCACCCAGGCCTTCCTGGGTGATCTTGCCGGCTTCGATGGACACCAGCTCGCCGAGGTCGGCCTTGTGTTCACGCAGTACTTCGCCGAAGACCCGTACCAGTTCGCCACGGCGCGGAGCCGGCACCTTGCGCCAGGCTTCGAAAGCGTTCTGGGCGGTGGCGATGCGCGACAGCACCTGCTCGCGATCTTCCAGCTTGACCGAGCCGATACGGCTGCCGTCGATAGGGGTGTGTACGGCGTAGTTGCCTTCGCTATAAGCGTGGGCGGGAACCCCCAGGCGTTGCAGCAGTTGACTGATCATGATTCGACTCCTTTGGCGTGACGACAGGAACAATTGACGTGGGTCAGTATCCGTGCCGAAAGCGTGGCCGAACAAACGAGCAAAATTCCAAATATCATTCTTTTTTGGAATTCAAATGGGTGAGGGGCTTTGGGTTAAGGCTGATTTATCCCAGCTTTAATCTCTAGAAAAGGGGCTGTCGACAGGGTTTTGCTTTTGAAATTTAGACTTCATGACTGAAAGGAATGAATCCGCGACTATTTATCGTTTGTCTTGCCCACGTCTGCTCGCTTGAATGGAGACACTTTCACCAGCAACGGCAGCAGGCCATGAATCAGGATTGCATCAGCCAATCGATCAACATCGTCCACCCCGTGGAACTGACCCACGGGTTTAACGCCGAAGTCTGGGACAGCGCCGGCAAGCGCTACATCGACTTCATCGGCGGTATCGGCGTACTCAACCTCGGGCACTGCAACGAGGCGGTGGTCGCCGCCATTCGCGAGCAGGCCGGGCGCATGACCCACGCCGCGTTCAACGCCGTGCCCCATGACCAGTACGGTGCCTACCTGCGGGCGTTGGCCGCGTTCGTGCCGGTCAGCTATCCGCTCTCCGGCATGCTCACCAACAGCGGTGCGGAAGCGGCGGAAAACGCGCTGAAGATCGTCCGCGGCGCCACCGGGCGCAGCGGCGTGGTCGCCTTCGATGGCGGCTTTCATGGCCGGACCCTGGCGACCCTGAACCTCAACGGCAAGGTGGCGCCGTACAAGCAGAAGGTCGGCAGCCTGCCGGGGCCGGTGTTTCACCTGCCGTACCCCAGCGTCGATACCGGCGTCACTGTCGAGCAGGGCCTCAAGGCATTGGAACGCCTGATCAGCGTGGAAATCGCGGTCGAGGAAATCGGCGCGATCTTCATCGAGCCGGTGCAGGGCGAGGGCGGTTTTTTGGCCCTGGATGCGGGCTTTGCCAAGTCGCTGCGGGCCTTCTGTGACAGCCACGGCATCGTGCTGGTGATCGACGAAGTGCAGTCGGGCTTTGGCCGCACCGGCGAGCGCTTTGCCTTTACCCGGCTGGGCATCGAGCCCGACCTGCTGTTGCTCGGCAAGAGCATGGCCGGTGGCGTGCCGCTGGGGGCCGTGGTCGGGCGCCGGGAGCTGCTCGACGTCCTGCCCAGGGGCGGGTTGGGTGGCACCTATTCCGGTAACCCGCTGGCCTGCGCCGCAGGCCTGGCCACGCTCGGGCAGATGACCGATGCGAACCTGTCGCGTTGGGGAGAAGTGCAGGGCGCGACGATTGCCCGCTATCACGCGGCCTGGAAGGAACGTTTTGCCTGCGTCGGGCGCCTGACCGGTGTCGGTGCGATGCGCGGCCTGGAACTGGTCAATGCCGATGGCAGCCCGGCGCCGCAGCATCTGGCCGCGGTGTTGGCCAGTGCCCGCGAAGCCGGCCTATTGTTGATGCCCAGTGGCAAGGCTCGGCATATCATCCGCTTGCTGCCACCGTTGACCACCGAACCGGCCATTCTGGAAGCCGGCCTGAACATCCTCGAACAATGCCTGGCGCAACTGGCCTGAGCGGAGACCTGCCTGATGAGCACTTTTGTTTCCCCCGATCGTATTCGTGCCGACTTTTCCCGGGCCATGAGCGCCATGTACCAGCAAGAGGTGCCGCTGTATGGCGACCTGATGCAACTGGTGGCCGAAACCAACAGCCGCACCCTGGCGGCGCAGCCGGCGGTGGCGCAGGCGCTGGCCCATACCGGCGAGCTGGAGCGGCTGGACCTGGAGCGCCACGGCGCGATCCGCGTCGGCACCGCCGTGGAGTTGGCGACCCTGGGCCGTCTGTTCGCGGTCATGGGCATGCAGCCGGTGGGGTATTACGACCTGACTGCGGCGGGTGTGCCGGTGCATTCGACGGCCTTTCGCGCGGTGGGCGAGAGCGCCTTGCGCGCCAGCCCGTTCCGGGTGTTCACCTCGTTGTTGCGCCTGGAGCTGATCAAGGACGTCGAACTGCGGGCCTTTGCCGAGCGCACCCTGGCAGCGCGGCAGATCTTCACCCCGCGGGTGCTGGAACTGATCGCCCAGGCCGAGCGTGATGGCGGCCTTGATGAATCGGCGGCCAGCGAGTTCGTCGCCCAGGCCCTGGAAACCTTCCGCTGGCATGGTCAGGCCACCGTCAGCCTGGCCGACTACCAGCGCCTGGATGGCGCCCATCGCCTGATTGCCGACATCGTCGCGTTCAAGGGACCGCACATCAACCACCTGACACCGCGTACGCTGGACATCGACCAGGTGCAGGCCGACATGCCGCGCCGTGGCATCACGCCCAAGGCCGTGATCGAAGGTCCGCCACGGCGCAACTGCCCGATCCTGTTGCGCCAGACCAGCTTCAAGGCGCTCAACGAGGCCATCGATTTCGTCGGCACCCAGGGCGTGGAGCAGGGCAGCCACTCGGCGCGTTTTGGCGAGATTGAACAGCGTGGCGTGGCGCTGACCCCGAAAGGCCGGGCGCTGTACGATGCCCTGTTGGCCGAGGCCCGCGAGGCGTTGGGCGGGTTCCCGTCGGAAGCCAATGCCCCGCGCTATAGCGAACTGCTGGCCGAGGCGTTCAAGGCCTTCCCGGATGACTACGAGACCCTGCGTCGCGAGCAACTGGCGTTCTTCCGTTACCGCGCGACTGACCAGGGCCGGGCGGCCGGCAACTTGTCCGGGGAGGTCGAGGCGCTGCTGGCCAGCGGTGACCTGGCCTATGAACCCCTGGTGTACGAGGACTTCCTGCCGGTCAGTGCCGCAGGGATCTTCCAGTCCAACCTCGGCGACAATGCCCAGGCGCACTATGCGGAACTGGCCAACCGTGATGCCTTCCAGAGCGCGTTGGGGCGGGAGACCCTGGATGAGTTGCAGATTTACCAGCGCACTGAGCAGGCGTCGTTGCACAGCGCTCTCGACACATTGGGGGTGGGTGCGCCGAGCGCATAGGCAAAGGCCCTCCGGGGCCTTTCTTCATGACCCTCGACCTTGAACGGCATCGGGAAACACAAGGCGCATGGATGTGGCGGCACTGCCCGCCTTCTGGGCCATGGATCTGTTGGGGCGGGAATCGCTGCATCTCGGTTTCATGAGCCTGCCCGTGCTGGTGCCGGGAGTTTGGCTGGGCTCACGGATTGCACAACGGGTAGAGGAAGCAGTGGCTCGCAAGGTGATCATCGCACTGCTGCCGTTGCTCGCCCTGGGCAGCTTCATTTGATGGCTCGCAGCGGTTTCTCTTCCGATCCCGGAAAATAGGTGAGAAGCAGCCCGGCGGGCTGCTTCACTCAGCGTCAGATCTGTGCCTGGCCGCCGTCGACGAACAGTTCGGTGCCGTTGACGAAGCTGGAATCGCTGGAAGCGAGGAACAGCGCGGCACTGGCGATCTCTTCCGGTTCACCCACACGTCCTTGCGGAATCTGCGACGCCAGGTAGTCCAGCAGGCCTTGCTGCTGCGCCGCGTCCGGGCCGGCCAGGTCGACCAGGCCAGGTGTACGGGTGGCACCGGGGCTGATGGTGTTGACGCGGACGTTGCGGTCCTTCAAGTCCAGAATCCAGTTGCGGGCGAACGAGCGGACGGCGGCCTTGGACGCGGCGTACACGCTGAAGGCAGCAGTGCCGGAGCTGGCGGCGGTGGAGCCGGTGAGGATCACCGAAGCGTTGTTGGCCAGCAGTGGCAGGGCTTTCTGCACGGTGAACAGCACACCCTTGACGTTGCGGTTGAAGGTGTCGTCGTAGTGCTCTTCGGTGATCTGTCCCAGTGGCAGCATCGAACCGCCGCCGGCGTTGGCGAACAGCACGTCGATCTGGCCGCGCTCGGCCTGGATGCGCTGGTAGAGGGCGTCGAGCTGGTCGAGGCGGGTCGAGTCGACCTGCACGCCGGTGGCGTTGCCGACCAGGGCCACGGCGGCGTCCAGTTCGGCCTGGCGGCGGCCGGTGATGTAGACGTGGGCGCCTTCCTGGGCGAAGCGTTTGGCGGTGGCCAGGCCGATGCCGGTAGTGCCGCCGGTGACAACTGCGATTTTGCCTTCAAGTTTGCCGATCATGATGTTTCTCCAAGTGGTTGATTGCTGCGATGGGAGAATCGTATCGGTGACTCGAATAAATCAAAATAGAAGTGTCGGAAAGTCATCGTTTCATAAATGAAATGATGCGCCGCCGAAGCCGGTTGACACGCAAACCTCGATTTCCTATTTTGTATCCAGTGCTGCATGCATTTGCGTTCATGCTCGGCTGAAAGCGGCTGGACTGCGCACAAATGCCTACCCCGACACCGTTGCGATCCGTCCATAACAAAACAAAAGCGAGGAGCTGTCGTGCCCCCAATCGTCGTCGTAGGTGCTGGAATCATCGGTACCACCATTGCTTACAAACTCCAGCGGCACGGCCAGCCTGTAGTCCTGGTGGACAAGGATGAGCCAGGCAAGGGGGCGTCCTTTGGCAACATGGCGAGCATCGCCGTCACCGAGTTCATGCCGGCCTCACGTCCTGGCATCTGGTCGCAGATGCCCAAGTGGCTGCTCGACCCGGAGGGCCCGATTGCCATTCGGCCCAGTTACCTGCTCAGGCTCATGCCCTGGTTCCTGCGCTTTCTGTCGGCCAGCCGGCCGTCCAAGGTACGGGAGTTGGAGGCAGCGGGTGCCAAGCTGTGTTCGCGGGTGCATGAGGACCTTGCTGAGCTTCTCAAGGAAACGGGGCTCGAACACATGATGAGCCACGAAGGTTGCCTGAGCCTCTACACCGACGAAGCCGAATTTCGCGCCGATCGTGAGCATATCGAAGTTCTCGAGCGCTTCGGTTTTGCCCACGAACTGCTCGACCGTGACGCGCTCCAGGCACTCGAGCCGGCCCTGGGTTCGCAGATCGGCAAGGCCGTGCTCTTTCCGGAAAACCGTTCGATCGCCGACCCCTACCAGTTGGTCGTGCAACTGGTCGAACAGTTCAAGGCCCTGGGCGGAACCGTGGTGAAGGGCGAGGTGGTGCAGTTCGACCATGCCGGCAGTGCGGTCGCCGCCGTGCGCCTCAAGGATGGGCGTGCGCTGGAGGCGCGGGACGTGGTGCTCGCGGCCGGCGCCTATACCGCGCGGCTGTCGGCGCTGCTGGGCGAGCCGATTCCGCTGGAGACGGAGCGTGGTTATCACACCCAGGTCATGGCGCCGGGCATTGCCATGAAGCACTCGATTATCTGGCCCGCCAAGGCCTTCATGGTCACCCCCACCGCAGGGGGTATCCGCATTGGCGGAACAGTGGAAATGGCCGGGCTGGATGCGGCGCCCAACTATCGTCGTGCCGAGATCCTGGTCAAGCGCGCGCAGGAGGCGTTACCCGGTCTGAAGGTGGAAGGCACGTCGCAGTGGATGGGGCACCGCCCGGCACTGCCGGACACCGTCCCGGTGATGGGACGTTCCGCCGTGCGCGGCAATGTCTGGTACGCCTGCGGTCACGGGCACCTGGGCCTGACCTATGCCGCCACCACGGGCCGGCTCATGCTGGACCTGATGACCGGCCAGCAACCACCGATCGACATGTCGCCCTATCGCGTCGATCGCTTCTGAATGGGCGACGAGTTCCGTGTGGTTTTTTCGCCGATGGTTCGTCACTCTTCTACAGGCGCGGTGACAGTGTAATCGCCGGCGCCTTGTCATAAGCCGCAATCAAGGTATAACCACGAGCGGCCCGGGTTCGGCACGACACCGACCCGGGCCGTTTTTTTCCTCGGACTCAAGTTTCAAGAAGCCTCGCATGCCTCAACCCCGTTTCCTTTTACCGACATGCATACGGACAGTGACCCTGTTGGTGAGCGCCGGCACCAGTGCGCTGAGCCACGCCGAGCCGACGGCTCCTGGTGTCGTGATTGTCGAGCCCACGGTGATCACCGGTTCGTACGCGCCGACCGCCAGCTTCGACCTGCCATTCTCGATCGACACCGTGGACCTGTCCCAGGGCACCGACGGCCAACTGGGTGTCAACCTCTCTGAAGTGCTGACCAAGGTCCCAGGGCTGGTGGTGCAGAATCGCCAGAACTACGCCCAGGACCTGCAGATATCCTCGCGGGGCTACGGCGCCCGTTCAGCCTTCGGCATTCGTGGCTTGAAGCTGTTGAGCGATGGCATTCCCGCCAGCACGCCGGACGGGCAGGGTCAGGCCGCTTCGCTCAACCTGGATGTGGCCGATCGCATCGAAGTGCTGCGCGGCCCGGCAGCGACCATCTACGGCAGCAACGCCGGCGGTGTCATCCAGATGTTCACGCGCGACGGCCAGGGCCCGGCCAGGATCGGAGCGGAAACTACCTTTGGCAGCGACGGCTTCAACAAGAATCATCTGTCGGCCGAGGGTGGCAATGACACGGCGGGTTTCGTCCTCGATGCCTCGCGCATGGACACCGACGGTTATCGCGACCACAGCGCCGCCAGGCGCGACCAGACCTTCGCCAAGTTTACCTTCCAGCCTGACGAAGACTCGCGCCTGGCGCTGATCTACAGCAGCCTGGAGCAGAACAACACCCAGGACCCGCTGGGGCAGACGTGGGCGGCGTACAAGCACGACCCTCGTTCGACCGCCGCCATTGCCGAAACCTACAACACCCGCAAGAGCATCGACCACCAGCAGTTGGGGATGAACTACGAGCGTTATTTCGATGACGCCACCCTGCAATTCAACCTCTACGCAGGGCAACGAAGCGTGATCCAGTACCTGTCCATTCCCCGGACGGTGGTCTCCAACAGCCAGCGTGGCGGCGGTGTCGTCGACTTCGATCGCGAATTCCATGGCGGAACCTTGCGCTGGATCCAGCCGGTTGCCGCCGCGCCGGGCAACCTCAGCGTCACGGTGGGCGCCGATTACGACCAGAGCCGGGATGACCGCCGCGGCTACCAGAACTTCAGCGGCAGCGAATTGGGGGTCAAGGGCGCGCTGCGTCGTGACGAGCAGGACATCGCCACCAGCCTGGACCCCTACATCCAGGCGCACTGGGAGCTGGGCAACTGGACCACGGAAATGGGCCTGCGGCACAGCACGATGCAAATGCGCGTCGATGACCACTACCTGGCCAACGGCGACTCCAGCGGCTCGAAAACATATCAGCAGAACAACCCGTCGCTGTCGGTGATGTACGCGTTTTCCCCAGACCTGCGGGGCTATGTGAGCGTCGGCAAGGGCTTCGAAACCCCGACCCAGGCCGAAATGGCGTATGCACCGGGTGTGTCGGAGAGTTTCAATTTCGGCCTGAAGCCGGCGACCAGCACCCAGTACGAGCTGGGCATCAAGTACCGGCTCAATGAGCGCACGCGCCTGAATGCCGCCCTCTATGAAATTCACACCGACGATGAAATCGTTGTCGCCAGCTCCACCGATGGCCGCACCAGCTACCGCAACGCCGGGCGGACCCTGCGCCGCGGCTTCGAGGCGAGCCTGCACAGCGACCTGACGGACCAGTGGCAAACCACCCTGGTGTACACCCGCACCGACGCCCGGTACGCCGAAGATTTGTAAGCGATCCATCGTCCCCACATTCAAACCAAGAATCTGAGGCGTGATGCTGGGCTCCCGAATAGTTTCCGGAGTCTTTGCCATGATGCGTCCCAACGCCGGCGTTGAAAAAGTGTACCTCTACCCCAAGCCCGTGGACTTCCGAAAATCCATCGACGGCCTGGCTGCCCTGGTCGAGTTGGATATCAAAGTCGCCGTGTTCGATCCTGTGTTGTTCGTCTTCCTCAACAAGGCGCGTAACCGGATCAAGGTGTTGTATTGGGAGCGCAACGGTTTCTGCCTTTGGCTCAAGCGTCTCGAAGCCGAACGTTTCAAAACCACGCCCGAACTTACCGACGACGTCATCGTGCTGACGGTTCAGGAACTCAACTGGCTACTCGACGGTTTTGACCTCTGGCGCAACCGTCCCCACCAAGTTCTGACGCCACGATACGTCGCCTGACTCGGTATAATCCGCAGCATGATTTCCATGCCCGACGACCTTCCCGATGATCCTGTTCTGCTCAAGCAGCTACTGCTTGAGAGCTACGCTGCGCGTTCGCGTGAGCAGGAAGTCAACCAGGCCCATGTGAGCCACATCGACGATCTCAAAGAGCAAGTCAAGTTGTGGCGTGACCGGTTCTTTGGCCGCAAGTCCGAGCAGACCGTCGACCCCAATACGCCGCAACTGGAAATGTTCAACGAGGCCGAGGGCGAGGGCGAGCCGCTGCTGACCGTCGAAGATCCGGAAGAAGACGTGGTTGCGCCGCCCCCTCGCCGGGGGAAACGCAAACCGCTGGCGGCGAGCCTGCCGCGTGTCGTGGTCGAGTACGATTTGCCCGATGAGGAACAAATCTGCGCCTGCGGTTGCCGCAAACATGTCATGGGCGAAGAAGCCAGCGAACAGCTGGACATCGTGCCGATGCAAATTCGGGTTATCAAACATGTTCGTAAAGTCTACGGTTGCCGTGGCTGCGAAGCCGCGCCCGTCACCGCCGACAAACCAGCGCAACTGATCGAGAAGAGCCTGGCCAGCCCCGGCGTCCTGGCGATGTTGCTGACCACCAAATACGTCGATGGCTTGCCGCTGTATCGCTTCGAAAGTGTGCTGAACCGGCACGGTATCGAAATCCCGCGCCAGACCCTGGCGCGCTGGGTGATCCAGTGCAGTGAACACTTCCAGCCACTGCTGAACCTGATGCGCGAGCGATTACTGGAAAGCCCGGTGATCCACTGTGACGAAACCCGAGTCCAGGTATTGAAAGAACCGGATCGAGACCCGACCAGCCAGTCCTGGATGTGGGTGCAAGCGAGCGGCCCGCCGGATCGTAAAGTCGTGTTGTTCGACTACACCAGCAGCCGTGCGCAGGACGTGCCGTTGCGGCTGCTGGAAAGTTATCGCGGCTATGTCATGACCGATGATTTCGCGACTAAACGATATTGGGTGGCGGCTGTACGCAGGTTAGTCGACCGGAAGATTGGAGAAACCGGCGCACCCGAGGGTGCCCTGCGCACAGCCACCATAAAACTGCAGGCAATGAAAAACACCTGAGCTCAGGGGAGCGCTGTGCGCCAATCTATCGCGGGCGACTAAACCCGATCACTGATGAGCAGTGATGGGCTGAAGATAGTCATCGAGATTGACTGACACAAGCGATCCGAATTTTCTAGGAAATTTCACGCGAGTTAAAGCGATATGTCCTGCTCGCGTGAAGAGGTCTTCGAAAAAAGTGAAAGTGTTTGTTGAAAGCACGTTCTGATAACGCGGGTTGTGCCTGTTCGCTGCATCAGGCTCGTTCAGTTAAATCAGCTGCCGGGAGCTGCTCCTCCATATCGCGGTTACCGCTACCGGCCCACCATTCACCGCCGCCGTCTACGTAGCGTTTGCGCATGTTGGCGGCCAGGGTCTGTAGGTCCTTGGGCATGCATTCGTCTGGGTCGTGGGCGGGTAGGGGCATCCGAATCTTCCAGAGGTTGGCGCCTTCGATCAGGGCGAAGGCTTGGCCTTTAGGGAGGCTGACGACGTGGGCGGGTTCGATCAGGGGGACGCTGGTGGAGCTGACCCGGTCTTGGGTGTTGCTGGTGAAGTCGGTATTGTCTGAGATATCGGAGCTGTCTGTGGCGCCGCTGACCAGGGTGGTGGAGTAGACGTCGACCTTGGGGAGTTGGCGGGTGAGGAGTTCGGCGGTTGCGGTTTCTCGCACGCGCAGCATGAAGAGGTTGTTGAAGTTGCCGACCACTTGGCCGGCCTTGGCGCGGTTGCCGATCCGGGCTTCGATGTCGCTGATGGTTTGGGTGTAGGCAGTGACCTGAATGCCGGCGCCACCGCCCTTGTTGATCATCGGAATGAACTCGTTGCCCATCAGTTCGTTGAATTCGTCGGCGTGCAGGTTGATGGGGACTTTCTGCTCTTGGTCGGCGTTGTGCAGCCCACCGTCCAGACCAAATTTGTAGATATGCCCGGCCACTGACACGAGGTCTGCGAACATCGAATTGCCCACGGCTGCGGCGACCTCAGGGTCGGAGAGGGCGTCCAGGCCTACATACACGATGCCTCGCTTACGAATGACCTGCATCCAGTCGAAGATGGGGCGGGGGTCGTCCAGGGCGCTGTAGTTGGGGGAGATCAGTTCGGCCATGCGCCCTGTGGTGAGTTTCTCCAGTAGGGGCAGGAGTGAGGCCACGATTTTGTCGAAGTAGGTTTTGTCGTAGCGTACGGCGGAGCGCAGGCCATCCATGACGGGATCAGCCACGCGAGTCTGCGAAAGGTATTGGTCGATCGCTGTGACGCGGGGGAGACGGCCGCGCATGTTGTAGGGGGTGTTCTTTTCAGTGAGGTTGCCCTCGATCGTGGCAATGGTGTCCCAGGCACCTGGATCGTTGCGGGCGAAGTAGTCGCTGCTGTAATCGATGAACAGGGCATCGATGTTGATCACGTGCTGTTGGATCTGCACGTAGTCGGGGCGGTTGCCTAGCTCCACCAGGGCGCGAGCGATGATGTTGACGAAGCGCCAGGCGAACTCGCGAAAGGCGGCGCTGTTGCCTTCGCCGGAGAGTTGTCCGGAGATGCGGCTGGCGACTTCGGAGATGCGTCCAAAGCGGCCTACGGCGTTGTAGCGGGCGGAGAAGTCAGGCCAGCCCAGGTGGAAGACGTAGAACTCTTTTTCTCGGCCTGCGCGGCGGGCTTCGACGTACATGCGCTTGAGTAAGTCGGCATCGCCCTTGGGGTCGAAAACAATGACCGGTTCGAATTCCGAGAGGCCGTTGATGCGTTGCTCTCGACGAATGTCCTGGGTGATGAACAGTTCGGCCAGGCGGGTTTTACCGACTCGAGTGGTGCCCAGTACCAGGCTGTGGCCAACGCGTTCTCCAAGAGGGAGTGAGACCGGCATTTCGTTGGGCTCTACACCATGTAGGCGAGGAGAGCCGCCAACGGGCGGAAGTGGGCGCACGGGATTGAGTGGGCTGTCCCAGTGGGTGAAACGGGGAATCAGGCTGAGAGGGAAAGCGGCCTTTTCCAGGCGCTGTTCCAACTGGCGAGCTTGTTGGAATAGCGGGGTGGGTTCGACGTATCGGCGAAACTCCGGGCGGTAAGTTTGCATCAGGCGTTGGGTGTGTCGTTGCTCCCACTTGAAGCCTATGCCGACAAACAGCCGTTGATTGCTGACTGGGATGTTTTGGCTGGTGATGACGTAGCGAGGCAGGCGCCGGATGTTGCGTCGGTAGCGCAGAACTGCCAGTCCCTGGCGAAGGCGAACCCAGCCAAGTACCGCGTAAATGAGCGCGGCTACTGCCCCGAATAATGGCGTCAGGCCAAGCATCCAGGGTGCGAATAGGCATACCCCAATACAGGGGATACACACCGCAACGGTGTAGAGCTCAACGGCGGGCCGCAGAAGTACTTCAACGGTATGTTGTTGGGTCACGGTCTTGGCTCCTCGTTGCGACTGTTGGCTGGCGTTATGGAGAGATAACGGAAGTTGGGCATGCCGGTGTCCTCTGGTTGCAGGGGACACGGTTGCAGAGCGGGGAGGGGAGTTGCCGTAAGGAAACTGGAATGTGCTGTCTGGGTTTAATGGAGACGGTCCTGGTGGCGAGACGCGGAGCATGTTGCTCCTGTCCAGGATCTGTTCGGCTTTTCTCCTGGCGTAAAACCACCGGGTCTCGTTTCTGTTTTTTGGCTGATGACCGATTTGTTCCTGATGACACTGGGTGCTCGATACCTCAGCCAGGAGTCATCCATGTCCGGTTCTATTCAAAGCAAAATTGGGCCGCTGCGTAGCGTTATGCATCTCACGTTGCACACTCATCATGCCGTGCGCATTTGGCAGGGAAGACCTGCCAGTGAAGACAAACCACCGATCATGAGTTTGGCTCGCTTTATCGGGTTGATGGGACGGATCAACTACGACGCACAGAGGGATGATCCCTATGCCGACTTCTGGTTGATCCGTATCGAGGAAAAGTTGAAGCGCTGCAAGGCCGAGTTGGCGCACATTCATCAGGAGGTGGGTCTGTTGATGAGTGAGATACCGAGTGCCATTTCCGCAAAGGAAAACTTCAGTGTTCGGCCCGTCACTCTGCCCATGTTTGTCGGTTCTAGGCTCGGTTTCCTGGCCGTGTACCTGCTGATTTCCTATGACGAAATCGTGCGCCGTTTGCTGCATGTTCATCATGTTTCGTTGATTGGCCGGCGGGCGATGGAGAGCCGGATCGATGGCGCCAGCTATGTATTGCGAAGCCTGTTTGGGCTGGCTCAGTTGTACCGTATTTCGGGAGTGAATCGGGCTGACTTTGTGGCCAATAACGATCGGGCTAGGGAGGCCAGGGAGGCCTTTGGAGAGTTGCCGTTGGAGGTGTTGGAAGGCCGGCGAAGGGCCGAGTTTGCGCCGCAAATTCTTGTCGGTCGCAACCGGGATGATCGTGGTGTTTCAGTGGCTGGGGTGGAGCCGGTTGTGTGGGGCGGTGCTGTTCGAGGGGATACCTCGGTGCAGATGACACCTGCGGCCTTGGAGGGTTGATGCGATGACCATGATACGAGGAGGTGACAACGCTTTGGGCCCGGCTACGTCGGGAGATGGCCCGGAACACACTGCCTTCCAGCCACTTGAACACACTGCCTTCCGTGAGCTGAAACACACTGCTTTCCCTAAAGGGCTTTTAAAGCCCTTTAAGGGTAAGGGGGAGCTGCTTGAATTTGGTGAGCAGTGTGCTGAGCTGACCCAGGGACTGATCGCTTTGGCGATCGAGGGGGTGTTGGCTCAGGCCGAGCGGTACCCATTTACCCTGTTGCCCATTCGGTTGGTGAAGCAGTCGACCGGCACGGGGACTATTTTTCTACGCTGGAGCCGAGCGGATCGTTCAAAGATGGGAACTGATCTGTGGGCTGAGCTAGTGCTCGATGAGCATACGCCGATCAACTTGATCTCCGATTTGTATGCATTGGAACTGCAGAGGATCGTGATCAACATGCAGATCAGTCTGGTGCACAGCATTGGACGCCAGGCGTTTTTGTGTGCCAATAAGGCAGAGGCGGCTGAGCAAGTCTACCAGCAGCGGCTACTTGAACACGCTCGACTTCTCTCGGGAGGGAGGTGAACATGGCTACCAACTTCTGGGGTGAAGGTAACATCGGGACCAAGCCTGAATTCCGAGAGATTGCCAACGGCAATAACGCGCCGCATCGGCTGCTGAGGCTCAATATCTACTTCGATAATCCAATCCCGAAAGGCGCAGGCGAGTATCAGGATAGGGGTGGATTCTGGGCCGGCGTCGATATGTGGCACAAGGATGCTGAGCGTTATTCAGAGATTTATTGCAAAGGCATGCGCGTGTTGGTGGTCGGGCGGATGATTTTGGAGAAATGGGAAGACGACAAGGGAAATGAATGTCGAGCAATGAAGGTTCAGGCCAGTCGTGTGGGGATATTGCCGCATCGCGTTGATCGCGTTGTTATGGTGATCCAAGAGCGTCATGTACCTGAGGTGGATGAGCAGACCGTTACCCGTTTGTCTGCCAATGATGGATTGCAATGACGGTCCCAACGAGCTGATTCAGGTTGATCTGCTTTTGGGGTTTTGTGGCGTGCGTGGTTGTGTCTCTTGGGTGCGCTCCAATGGATCAGGGCAGTGTATTAGAGAGTGATCGCAGACCCTTTTCTGGACCCTCTTTTTTGGCGGGATTTTGTGGGCTTTGAAATCAATCACTTACGATGGAGCGAAAAAAGAGGGTTAAAATGGGGAAGTGGGGTTTTTACCTTTATGGACAAGGCCTTACTTGGAAAAGCGTCTAGTTCACTGCCGTATAGGCAGCTCAGAAAAAGGTCCTGGGACTGACCGCTTCGCCGTCCTCGTTCACTGCCGTATAGGCAGCTCAGAAATTGAGCAAGCGCCATGCGGCACGTGGCTAGGGCGTTCACTGCCGTATAGGCAGCTCAGAAATGGCCGGGGCCACCGTCCGGCGCAAACTCGCCGTTCACTGCCGTATAGGCAGCTCAGAAATCTTCCGCCTGGCCCGCTCTGAACGATTCAAGGTTCACTGCCGTATAGGCAGCTCAGAAAAGATCATGGCGGATCTCCGAGCCAACCCAGTCGTTCACTGCCGTATAGGCAGCTCAGAAAACACGTAGGGCACAGGATCATTTTCGTGGATGGTTCACTGCCGTATAGGCAGCTCAGAAATGTTCGGCGACATCGATCCGGACATCGATTTTGTTCACTGCCGTATAGGCAGCTCAGAAAAGAAGGCTGGCGAACCTGCTGTTCGATGAGCTGTTCACTGCCGTATAGGCAGCTCAGAAAAACGTGACGGCCGCACTGGAGGAACCAGCGGTGTTCACTGCCGTATAGGCAGCTCAGAAAAGCAATTGATCGGACACCTTGCGAATAAGCGCGTTCACTGCCGTATAGGCAGCTCAGAAAGTCAATATCGGAATCCCGGTACAAAACTGGCAGTCCACTGCCGTATAGGCAGCTTAGAAAATGACCCGCATCACTGTTGTGCCGGCGCCTGAGTTCACTGCCGTATAGGTAGCTCATAAGCCGTAATGTCGGCGCGAAGCATTTGGTTTCACGGTGCCTGTTGGCACATTGCCAGCCTTTCCGTTATAACCTCTGCACGATGATTGAACGGATACAGTCGGTCGCAGGTTTATGGAAGAAATCCGCTCCTCGGATCTCAAGACGATCCTTCACTCCAAGCGCGCCAATATCTACTACCTGCAGCACTGTCGGGTGCTGGTCAATGGTGGGCGCGTCGAGTATGTGACTGACGCTGGCAAGCAGTCGCTGTACTGGAATATCCCGATCGCCAATACCACCACGGTGTTGCTGGGCACCGGTACATCGGTGACTCAAGCTGCCATGCGGGAGTTGGCCAGGGCCGGGGTTCTGGTGGGTTTCTGTGGAGGCGGCGGAACGCCCTTGTTCAGTGGCAACGAGATCGACATCGAGGTGGCCTGGTTCTCACCGCAGAGTGAGTACCGCCCCACCGAGTATCTTCAGCGCTGGGTGTCCTTCTGGTTCGACGAGGCGAAGCGTCTTGAAGCTGCCAAGGCCTTCCAGCGACTTCGTTTGCAGTTCATTGCGCGACAATGGAACGATAACCCGGCCTTCAGCAAGGCGGGCTTTCGTGTCGATGCCGCAGCGTTGACCCGAGCATTGGAGCAGTCGCTGGCTTCCCTGAACAACGCAGCTGATCACGCCTTCCTGCTCACTGAAGAAGCCCGCCTGACCAAGCGCCTGTTCAAGCTGGCGGCCACTGCCACCCAGTACGGAGAGTTCACCCGTGCCAAGCGCGGCAGTGGTGGTGATCCGGCCAACAGCTTTTTGGATCACGGTAACTATCTCGCCTATGGCCTGGCTGCGACGGCTACCTGGGTGTTGGGGCTACCCCATGGGTTGGCCGTGCTGCACGGCAAGACGCGGCGGGGAGGCTTGGTCTTCGACGTGGCGGATCTGGTGAAGGATGGCCTGATCCTGCCTCAGGCGTTCATCAGCGCGATGCGCGGTGATGAGGAGCAAGCCTTCCGTCAGGCCTGTATCGAGAACCTCACGCGCAGCGAGGCACTGGACTTCATGATCGACAGTCTCAAGGATATTGCGGATCAGTTGGGGACGCCCATCGCTTGAACATCCTGCTGATCAGCCAATGTGATAAGCGAGCGCTGGTTGAAAGCCGGCGCATCCTCGATCAGTTTGCTGAGCGCCGCGGTGAACGAACGTGGCAAACCCCCATCACCCAGGCCGGTTTGGACACGCTGCGCCAGTTGTTGAGGAAGACGGCTCGGCGCAACACCGCAGTGGCCTGCCACTGGATACGGGGGCTCGATCACAGTGAGCTGCTGTGGATCGTTGGGGACGTGAGCCGTTTCAACGAGCAAGGAGCAGTGCCCACCAATACCACCCGACGCAATGTGTTGCGCAAAGACGATGAAAACGATTGGCATACGGCCGAGGACATTCGTCTGCTGGCGCAAATGGCTGCCTTGCTGCACGACCTGGGCAAAGCCAGCGTGGCCTTTCAGGCGCGCCTGAAGAAGCCTGTGCGCGAGAAGAACCTCTACCGCCATGAGTGGGTGTCCCTGCGTTTGTTTCTCGCCTTCGTGGGGGAGGATCCGGATGAGGTCTGGCTGCAGCGTCTGGCCCAGCCGAGTGAGCAGGACGATGCCACCTGGTTGGCCAGCGATCGTTATCGGCGTGACGGGCTCGATGAGCCGGCAGCACCGCCGTTTCGCAATCTACCGCCCTTGGCTGCCGCCATCGCCTGGCTGGTGGTCACTCATCATCGGTTGCCGGTCCTGCCGGTCTATGAGCGGGGTGAGCAGCAGTGGCTGGGCTGTCCCTCCCAGAGCTTCAACCCTGAGCGCCTCGACAACCTGCTCGAAGACATCACCCACGACTGGAACGAGATCAAGCGCCAGGCCACGGAGGCTGAAATCGGTCCCTACTGGCATTTTGCTGGGGCCTTGCCTGTCACGTTGCCCAAATGGCGGAGCCAGGCGGCCAGGGTCGCCCGGCATTTGCAGACGCTGTGCGCCAAGGCGGGAAAGGGGGACTGGCTCGCCAACCCCTATGTGATGCACTTGGCTCGCATGAGCCTGATGTTGGCCGATCACCACTATTCGGCTCTACCCGCGAACGCCAAGCAGCGTGTCCAGGGGGACTCGGGATACTCGCTCTATGCCAATACCGACGAAAACGGGGCCAGCAAGCAGGCGCTGGATGAGCACCTGCTCGGCGTGGCGCGTTTCAGCGCTACCATCGTTCATGGCTTGCCGGATTTTGAACGGCACCTGCCACGGCTGGCAAAACACCCCGGCCTGCGCAAGCGCAGCAAGGAGGAGCGCTTTCGGTGGCAGGACAGGGCTGCTGACGCTGCCAGCAGTGTGCGCACCCAAGCCAAGGAGCACGGCGCCTTCATCGTCAACATGGCCTCCACTGGCTGTGGCAAGACCTTGGCCAATGCCCGTGTCATGTACGCCCTGGCTGCCCCTCAGTTGGGGATGCGCTGCACCTTTGCCCTGGGCCTGCGTACGCTGACCCAGCAAACCGGCAACAGCTATCGTCAGGACCTGCACCTCAAGGAGGATGAGCTGGCGATACGGGTAGGCGGCACGAACAGCCGCAAGCTTTTCGAGTACTTTCAGGCGCAGGCGGAAGTCACTGGCTCTGCCTCGGCGCAGCAGTTGATCGAGGAGGACAGCCATGTGGTCTATGAGGGGCAAATGGCTGATCACGGTCTGCTCGGCAAGGCCATGGACAATGCCAAGATCCGATCGCTGCTGGCGGCACCGATGCTGGTTTGCACCATCGATCACCTGATGCCGGCCACGGAGGCTCAGCGCGCGGGACGACAGATCGCGCCCATGCTGCGCCTGCTCAGCAGTGACCTGGTGCTGGATGAGTTGGACGATTTTGATCACGACGACCTGCCCGCGTTGACGCGCCTGATGCACTGGGTTGGTTTATTGGGCGCGCGGGTGCTGTTGTCATCGGCGACCCTGCCGCCCTCGCTGCTCGATGGCATGTTTCAGGCGTACAGGGCTGGGCGCATTCACTACCAGCGTAACCGCGGTGTTCCAGGCGCTCAGGAGGCTGTACCGGACATTGCTTGTCTGTGGGTCGATGAGTTCACCACTCAGGTGGCAACCTGCCGGGACGCAGGGCAGTTTGTCGAGCAGCACGGACAGTTTGCCGCTGCTCGAGCAGCAGCCTTGGAGAAGGCGCCAGTATGCCGCTCGGGAGAACTGCTGGCGCTGAACTTCACCAGCAAGAGCAAGGAGGCCATTCGCCGGGATTTTGCGGAGCAGGTGCGAGCAGGCATGCTGGTTGCTCATGCCCGGCATGCTGAAGCCTGTCCCAGGAGTGGCAAGCGGGTCAGCTTTGGCCTGGTGCGCATGGCCAATATCGAGCCATTGTTTGATGTGGCGCTGGCGTTGTTTCAGGCGGGTGCCGACAGTGATCATCGGATTCATCTGTGCGTGTATCACTCGCGCTTTCCGCTGCTGATCCGTTCGGCCATCGAGGCTCAGTTGGACCGGGCCCTGAATCGCCGCAAGGACGAAGCGGTGTATGACCTGCCGGAAATTCGTCGGGCGATCGACGAGTCTCCCGAGGCAAACCATCTGTTTGTTGTGCTCGGCTCTCCCGTGACGGAAGTTGGGCGCGACCATGACTATGATTGGGCCCTGGTCGAGCCCTCGTCCATGCGCTCGTTGATTCAGTTGGCGGGGAGGGTGCAGCGCCACCGTCAGAAGGTCAGTCGATCGCCGAACATCCTCATTTTCGATACGAACTTGCGACACCTTGAAGGGGCGTTGGGCAATAGCGTCCAGAAGCCGGCGGCCTTCGTCAGGCCGGGGTTCGAGCGTGAGGGCGGAAAACCGGGTGATCCTTTTCGGTTGAAGAGCCATTGCCTGGATACGCTGCTCAGGGAAGACGAGTACCAAACAGTGACGGCCCGGCCGCGCATCTTGCCTCGACCGAAAGAGCAGTGGCGACCCGAGGAAAGCTTGGTTGATCTGGAGCATGCGCGATTGGCCGATCAGATGCTGCCCAAGAACCGCGATAGCCGTCAGCCGACCCCTCGTGGGGTCAAGCCAACGACGCAGCGTTTGGATGCAGCCTGCGCCTGGCAGTTTCCGCAGGCGGCGCTGACCTGGGCTTTGCCTCAGCAGCAACCGTTTCGAGACAGCAGCGCCCAGGAAGTGGAACTGGTCTTTCTGCCTGATGAGGATGAGCAGGCGCTGGTGCTGCACCGGATTCATGAAGAGGCTGCGCGGGGGCGGTCAGCCATCTACACCGCTGCCCAGGGCCAGCTCACGTATGTCGATCTCGAGAGCCAGCTTGGTTCAGGCATTCAGCCATGGGGCCGGCACGATTTGTTGGCTCTGCTGAATGAGCAGGTCGATGCGCAGAACCTGTCGCTGAGAGAGTGTGCTGAGAGGTTCACGCCCGTCAGTGTGTATGAGAGCACCTTCGGGTGGCGGTATCACCCAGTGCTGGGGTTTTCGCAAAAAAAATAACGGGGCAGAAATCTGCCCCGTTATCAGGTGGAACGCTACCTATTCGGTAGTTAAATCAAGAGCTTGTGATCAGCTCAATCGATGGCGCTATTTTCTGAGCTACCTATTCGGTAGATTTATCAGTTCATTCGATGGCGCTATGGTGTTGCTTTGCCTATGTAGGTGGCATATTGTGATTACACGCGCTGCTGTAACAGCGCGTGTAAAGCAACTCGCTGGTCGGCCCAGCTCTGCAAAGGAGGAACCCAAGGTGATTGGCAACCACTCGCTCTTATTAGAACGTTGAGGGCCAGGCCCTCATGAATCCAATCTCAAGGTAAATCCCCGCAGTAACAGCTTGTTGCTGTGGGGATTCTACATACGTTGTGTTCGCCACGTCGACTTCAAAAGGTTTGAACGATAATGGAAGAGGGATCTACCCAAGTATCACGTATTACACGTTTTCGAAGTGCCATTGCCGCCTTTATCGACGAGCGCAAAGAGGCCAAGCTCAAAGGTGGCGAAGGCGGTGAGGCTCAAGCAGACAAGTACGAGTACGGTACCTGGTTGGCTGATGCGGCGCGGCGGGTGGCGCAGATCCAGGCTGTCACGCATGTGCTCAAGGCGACTCACCCTGATGCGCGGGGCAGCAGTCTGCATATCCCTCCCGAATCATTGAGACAACATGCCGAGATTGGCAGCCATGTTCTGGGCGATCAGTATGCCGATGACATCGTTGGCAACGCCGCAGCGCTGGACGTCTACAAGTTCCTCAAGCGAGAGGTCGACGGCAAGCGTCTACTCGACTGGTTTCTGGCGAATGATGAGGACCTCTTGGCAGCGCTGAGTCGTGATGAGGCTACGGCGCAGGAGTGGGCCATGGCGTTCAAGAGTCTGGTGCGCCCAGTGGCCAACCTGGCCTCCCATGGCTTGGCCAAGCAGGTCTATTGGTGCGTGAACGGTGACCCGACCGACGACACGGGCTTTCACCTGCTGCAGCCCTTGTTCGCCAGCAGCCTGGCCCATGCCGTGCACCAGGATGTCCAGTCGGCGCGTTTCGGTGAGCAGAACAAAGTGGCTCGCCAGGCCTGGCGAAGGAAAGAGGCTCACGACGGCCCGTACCGTAACTATCCCAGTTTGGTGATGCGCAAGCTCGGCGGCACCAAGCCCCAGAACATCAGTCAGCTCAACAGCGATCGAGGCGGTGTGAATTACCTGCTGGCCTCATTGCCGCCCATCTGGAAGCAGGACAAGCCCCGTAACTTCCTGAACATCGACTCCGCTCTGGCGCGATTCCGATACTCAGAGGGTGTCTGGGAACAGCTACAGGCGCTCTGCACGTTGTTGGAAAACGACCCGCCCAACGTGATGGATACCCGCGACGAGCGTAAAGAAATTGAGCAGGAGCTCGCCCGGTTGCTGGCGGCTTTTGGTGTCGCCACTCGTGAACTGTTTGAGCCTGGCTGGAGCCGTGACCCAGCATGCAGATTGCCGCTGTGCGAGCAGCTTTGGCTGGACCCGGACCGAGTCAGCTTCCCTGTGCGTGAAGAGTATGCTGAAGAGGACCAGGCCTTTATCGCGGCCTTCCATTGGAGGGACTGGCCCGATCAGGTCGCTCAACGCTTCGGTCTTTGGCTCAACGAGATACTGCGCAAGCGGCAGTTGCCCGTGGGGGATGTCGAACAGATTCACTGGGCCAAGCAGGCGATTATCGAGGTCGATGAGCCGATCCCCTTCAAAGCTCCGGCTGCCGTGAGCAACGACAAGCGGGAGGTGGCACATGGCTGATTCGTGCCCACACGTTGATTATCTGCTGGTCATTCCGCGCATCCAGGTGCAAAACGCCAACTCGCTTTCGAGTCCGCTGACTCACGGCTTCCCCTCGATGACGGCTTTCCTGGGACTGATGTGGGCTGTGGAGCGCAAGGTTCGTGAGGCGGGGTTGGACCTTCAGTTCAATGCCACTGCTGTGGTTGCTCATCGTCATGAGGAGCAGATCACCACGGAGGGGTATGTGCAGACGCTTCGCCTGACTCGCAACCCGATCAACCGTGATGGCAGCACCGCTGCGATCGTGGAGGAGGGGCGTATTCATCTGGAGATCAGCCTGGTTTTCGGTATTCAGAGCGAGTTCCTGAATACCTCGCAAAATGAAGAGGAGGACTCGGCCAAGCTTGCCCGTCAGGTGCGCGACATTCTCTCGCAGATGCGCATCGCCGGCGGCAGTGTGATCCCCTCCAGAGCACCTCTGCGTAAGCAGCGTCCTTTCATCGTGTCGATGATTGATGAGGATGGGAGAGATGAGCTGTTCCGCAAGATCAAGCTGAGCCTGTTGCCGGGCTTCGTGCTGGTGGACCGTACCGATTTGCTGGAGCTGCGGCACCAAGAGCAACTGGCTATAGACCCCGGAGCCTCGAAGCTCGATGCCTGGCTGTCGTTGTCGCGGGTGAATTGGACCTGCACACCGGGTGAGCCCGAGCAAAAAGCCCACTGGGAAAACGACCGCAAAGGGAAGGGCTGGGTCGTGCCCATTCCGATCGGCTATGGCGCACTGGGAGAGGAGCAGGACCCAGGCACTGTCACGCACGCGCGTGATGCTCAGACGCCGTTCCGCTTTGTCGAAAGCCTTTACAGCGTCGGCGAGTGGATCAGCCCGCATCGATTGCACAGTGCTGAACAAATGCTCTGGTATGCCGATTCGGCGCCTGAAGAGTGGCGCTACCGGTGCCGCAACGACTATCGCTCGACCTCACCTGACTTCTAACGCTCAGCCCATTTTCCTAAAAGGTATTTGATCATGGCTAAAGAATCCAAAGATGTTCTCAAGACCGCTTCCGTGCTGGCCTTCGAGCGCAAACTCGATCCTTCCGATGCACTGTTCCATGCGGGGGACTGGCAGTCGCGTGATAAATGGACCCCTGTCACTCTTCGGGAGAAGTCCGTGCGGGGTACCATCTCCAACCGGCTGAAGACCAAGGACATGGATCCGGCCAAGCTGGACGCGCAGATCGAGAACCCTAACCTGCAGACGGTCGATGTCGCCACGCTGCCTCACGATGCTGACACCCTGCGAGTGAGCTTCACCTTGAGAGTGCTGACCGGTACTGGCCAACCATCGGCGTGCAACGACAGCGATTACCGACAAAAGCTGCTCGACACCGTCAAAGGCTATGTCGACAAGAATGGCTTCACCGAGCTTGCCCGACGCTACGCCCACAACCTGGCCAACGGCCGCTTCCTGTGGCGCAACCGTATCGGTGCGGAGCAGGTGGAAGTGGAGGTGGCCCATCTGGTCGATGGCAAGGCAGCGGCTCAGTGGCGCTTTGACGGGCTGGCTCTGTCTCTGCGTAACTTCGATGGCAGTGGCAAAAACGCCGATGCGTTGGGTGAACTGACGCAACTGATCGCCGAAGGCCTGACGGGCTCTCAGCATGTGCTGCTGCGTGTGACGGCCTATGTGCGTATGGGCGCTGGCCAAGAGGTATTCCCGTCCCAGGAGCTGATCCTGGATAAGGACAACAGCAAGAAGAGCAAGACCCTTTACCACGTCGACAGCGTGGCCGGCCTGCACTCGCAGAAAGTCGGCAATGCCATTCGTAGCATCGACACCTGGTACCAGGAGGCCGATGTCAATGGCCCGATCGCTGTGGAACCTTATGGCTCAGTGACCACGCAGGGCAGGGCTTACCGTCAGCCACGCGATACCAAGGATGACTTCTACACCTTGCTCGATGGCTGGGTGCTCAAGGACAAGGTACCGGCGCTGGAGCAACAGCATTTTGTGATTGCGACCCTGATCCGCGGTGGTGTCTTTGGCGAGGCGGGCTAAGCCATGGACCATTACATCGACCTGAAGCTGCTGCCCGACCCGGAGTTCGCGGCCACGCAGTTGATGAGCGCATTGATGTCCAAACTGCACCGAGGACTGCATGACCTCAGGCGCAACGATGTGGGGGTGAGCTTTCCAGAAATTGAAAGCGCGCGGCACCACCTGGGCAGTCATCTGCGTCTGCACGGCAATCGTGAAGCGCTGGCGCACCTGCTGACACTGAACTGGCTCACGGGCATGCGCGATCATGTGCATGTGGGGGAGGTGACTGCTGTGCCGGCCCAGGTGCGCCACCGACTAGTGACTCGTGTGCAGGTGGACAGCAATCCGGAGCGCCTGCGGCGACGGCTGGTCAAGCGCCATGGGATCAGCGAGGAAGAGGCTCGCGAGCGTATTCCGGACAGTGCGGGGAAACGCAGCAAGCTGCCCTTCGTGAGCCTGCGCAGTAATGGTAGCGGCAACGCCTTCCCGCTGTTCATCCGCCATGGCGATATCTTGGAGGCCGCTCAGGCAGGCACCTTCAACAGCTATGGCCTGAGTAGCACCGCCACCATCCCCTGGTTCTGAGCCACGGCTTCGCGAACCCTTTTTTTCGGACGACTCATTCCCCTTCGTAAAATCAATGACTTACGAAGGGGCCGAAAAAAAGGGTGCGCGAGCCGATTTTGGGATATTTCCCTTTGCTGCCAGTGCCTTACTGGGGAAATCGTCTAGCTCACTGCCGTATAGGCAGCTCAGAAACTCTTTCGCTACATATGACCCTTTTGCAGAGGTGCTCACTGCCGTATAGGCAGCTCAGAAAATGTTGTAGGCGTTGTTGGCTGAGTACTGCGAGCTCACTGCCGTATAGGCAGCTCAGAAAGCGCGCCATTGATCGGCAGTGCAAACCGCCTCGCTCACTGCCGTATAGGCAGCTCAGAAATATGCCCGGAATCGGCTTCGCCTACATCGACGGCTCACTGCCGTATAGGCAGCTCAGAAAAACCCCCAGGCTTGTCCTCGCGGGCGTAGAACGCTCACTGCCGTATAGGCAGCTCAGAAATGGGGCTCGACCCTGCCAGCACACCCGGCCAGGCTCACTGCCGTATAGGCAGCTCAGAAATGCCCGAGCAGGGACGTAGCAGTATGCGGGAGGCTCACTGCCGTATAGGCAGCTCAGAAAAAGAACCAGCAACCTCCGCCAGACGCTAACATGCTCACTGCCGTATAGGCAGCTCAGAAATCAAACGAAACCTCGAAGCCCATTGGAGGGCGGCTCACTGCCGTATAGGCAGCTCAGAAAAAAACAAGGCCAAGCCCCTTGATCTGATCGTGGCTCACTGCCGTATAGGCAGCTCAGAAAACGAATACGGGCGCCGAGGCGAAGAGTCGGAGGCTCACTGCCGTATAGGCAGCTCAGAAAACTACACGTTCGCTGAACTGATTGATCGCCTTGCTCACTGCCGTATAGGCAGCTCAGAAACGGCGGTAGTCGGCGACGATGTGGTAATACTGGCTCACTGCCGTATAGGCAGCTCAGAAAAAAACAAGGCCAAGCCCCTTGATCTGATCGTGGCTCACTGCCGTATAGGCAGCTCAGAAATGGCGGTGTGTGTCTGCCAGGACGACACAAGTGCTCAATGCCGTATAGGCAGCTCAGAAATCGAAATTCCCGCGCATGAAGCTGGGCGATGAGCTCACTGCCGTATAGGCAGCTCAGTAATCAAGTGCACGTGCTCTTTCTCATGTGGTCACTGTCCTCGAAGTCATCCGGGTACCGTTCGGCCTCATACCTAGGGAAGACGCGCGTTCGCGGCTTCATGCGATGTGGCAAGAGCAGGGAAGTGGTCAGCATAAACATCCGTCGATGCTTTAGCGGTCCCGTCCAGGTGAGGGGTATCTGCCAGGCAACGGTGAGGCCGAAGTAACGAGGAAATTGACGATCATGGTTTGGCATCTCGTTGGGGGAGTATGGCATCCTAACTTACAAGGATCTGTAAAAATCTAACTAGCTCGATAAGTAGGATGAGGATAAGTTGAAGTGTCATAGGGGGATCCAGATTGAGTTAATTCGTCTGGCGCTGGTAAAAGCGTCAGTTGTGGTCGGTGGTCGATATAGGCAGCTGAATTAAAGCTGCGTTAATTGGTGGCTGTCAACTGGGTGATGGAAAATAATTATTGCGATGGGTGCTCTTCCTCATAATTGGCCAGCGCCAGCAGCCCATGGCGCTAATGAGGTAATACGTTAATGCGGATTAGCGCGTTAGCGTGAGTGCGTATTTGATTGGGGGTTATCTGTTCGGTTGATTTCTAGTGGTTTGATTTAACGAAATAAATAATTCGTTAATTGATGAATTCGTTATTTCGTTAATTGTTTTGATTTCGTTGTTTTGTTCGTTGCTGCTGTCGAAGCTCTCTGCAATGGGGTTTTTGTATTTGAATGTAGTCAATCATTTTATTTCAATTCTGGCCCGAGTTCTGTTCTGAATTGTGTTTCTATTACATCTGTTCGTGCGAGCAGGTGGGTTAGGCCATACGTGCGCTTTGCTGTTCGCCGGCCACGAATGGCAAGGAAAACCGCATCGGTTCCGAACTTGAAATGTCAGGGAATGGAGCCGCGATGCCCCTCCAAATGGGCCATCCCTCGCCGAAGGACCGAGTAGCTCTATGTCCTGGTTGCGAACGCCTTCTAAAGCCCCTGATCGAGCACCTAGGTTTGAGTCGGCATCGTTGCGATGCCATTCGCTCGTGCTGGTGAGAGTGAGGGGTTGGAGGGCGATCCATGGCCGAGCGTGCTTCGGTACCGGCGGGGGAGAATTCCCCGCGCCGGTGTGTGAAGTGGATGTGAGGGGCATGAACAGGTGCTTCTCGGCTTTACGCTGCTAGCTGCCTGTCACGTCTTGAGTGAGATGCTGCCTGACCTCCATAGCGTCGTGCAGTATCCGGACGATCTCAATGAACTGATCGCCGGCCAGCCGGTAGAACACGACATGCCGCGGCTTCTGTACGGTGCCAATGGACGTGGCAGCCTGCTTACGGACATAGGCCAGGTGAAAGCTCCTCAGTCCTTCAGCGAGTTCATCGCGCGGGCTACTACCCACTCGGTCTGGTGCTTGGGCAAGGTCTTCGATGGCTGTGCGGATGAGCGCCTGGTACCTGACCCGTGCACGGGAGCCAAACTGCGCCTGGGAGTACCTCAGAACATCCTCGATGTCATGAAGAGCCGCATGGGTGAGACGGTAATTCGCCATGCTCAACGTTTCTTGCTGGGGGAAAGAGCCGCTCGCTCGCCGATCTCAGCCAGAAGACTTCCTAGCTGATCACCATCAATTTCTACGAAGCGGCCTTGCTCCAGGTCCATCAGTCCCGCTGAGGTAGCGCTGCGTAATGCTTCAAGCTTGGCCAGCTCCTGCACTTCACGCTGCTCCAATAGACGAAGCCCTTCACGCATGACCTCGCTGGCGTTCTGGTACCGGCCTGAGTCAACCAGGTCATTGATGACTTGATCCATATGGTCGGTGAGAACGACATTTCGCGTGGCCATGCTGTGCTCCTGGTGCAAATGCTGCGGGTTTGGATATTGGCATATTATGCCATTGCGCAGGTTCATACATAGCTTGAGTCTTGGGTTCATGTGGGAAAAATCTCCTGCAAGGTTTGAAGGTGTGGGTGGATCGGAAGAAAGAGGGGGAGTAAGTACTTCGGGCGGTTTTTTCTGAGTCACCTCCATCGGTGGGTACTGCGCGTGAGTTCAAGCCCGTTACCCGCTTCTGTCCCGGCGCAGTCAGGCACGAGCCGTGGCAATGCATGGCAATGGGTGTGGGGTATCGCGGTGCTCCAGGTTCATAAGGCAGAACGTGGAGAACGCTGCGTCCGGTGGGGAGAGATTTCCCGCGTGGATGGGTACGACGGACAATGCTTGGATCAGGTATCTCTGATGCCAAGTACTGCGGTAGTGAGGGCGGACAGCGGGGCGGCTGTGCGCGAGGTGAGTAAGGCCTTACAGGCCAGGGAACAGCAACGCTTCCATCGACATACATCGATTGGCCGCATTGCTGGAAGCTTGGCGACCTAGAGGTGGATCATGCGCAATGGCGCATCGTAGCCCTTCGGATCCAAGCTACATTCGCAGAGTGCTGACACAGTCAGCGATACGCCTCCTCATGATGGATAACGCCAGCGATGGATGCAAAAGCCCATCTGCTACAAGTTTTTTCGGGGTATCGCTATTCCAGGGTGCTCGGGCACAGCACGAGCCAGGCTTGCGTGCGGCAAGCTCTAATGAGCGGCGAGACCAACTCGATCGGCCCACCTGTTTTGACCCTCTTTTTTCGACGAGGTAATGCACCTTGTAAAATCAAGCACTTACGAAGAGGCCAAAAAAGAGGGTTAAACTGGCCGGGACGGGGAATTTCTCTTTGCCGGTAAGGTTTTACCTAGAAACTCGTCTAGTTCACTGCCGTATGTAGTGGTCAACAATTCCCGGACACAGAATTGAGTTTTTCTTCCGCCACCGCCGGCGGTACGAAACCGTTGTGCTGATGCGGCCTTATCCAGTTGTACCGCTGCATGAGGTAGCGGCCGATGTCCTGCTCGGCCAACGCGGTCGTCATGTAACCCACCGTCGGCACCCACTCCGTTTTCAGGCTACGAAACAGCCGCTCCATGGGGGCATTGTCGTAACAATTTCCTCGTCGGCTCATGCTTTGGGTCATCCGATAGCGCCAGAGCCGCTGGCGAAAACTACGGCTGCCATATTGACTGCCTTGGTCGCTGTGAAACAGGACACCCCGTGGTCTGCCACGCATCTCGTAAGCCCTGTCGAGCGCCTTGATGACCAGTTCGGCATCAGGCTTGGCCGACATCGCCCAGCCCACCACTCTGCGGCTGAACAAGTCCAATACAACGGCCAGGTAATTCCATCGACCCTGTGCCCAGATATAGGTGATGTCACCGCACCAGACCGTGTTCGGCGCTGCCACGGTGAACTGCCGATCAAGGACATTGGGAATGTCGGGGCGCTCAACCGTGGCCTTCTTGTAGGCATGAGAACCAGGCTGTTTGCTGATCAAACCCTGCTCCTTCATCAATCTTCTGACTTTGAAACGCCCGACCTCGACGCCTTCATCCCGGAGCATGGCAACGAGACTGCGGCTACCCGCTGAGCTACGGCTTTGACTGAACAGCTCGTTGACGCGGCTGCGCAGGCTCACTCGGCGCACATCGATACGACGGCGCCGGGCCAGATGGGCGTAGTAACAAGATCGGGGCAGTTCGAAGACCGAACACAACAGTTGAACAGGGTAGTGTCTTGCCAACTGCCGAATCGACTTCAACGTCTGCGCCCGTGTTCCTCGGCCATCAAGAGCGCAGTGGCCTCCTTTAAGATTTTCTTCTCAAGCTCCAGCCGGTTGATGCGGGCCTGAAGCTCCTGGATCGTCTGCTGCTCCGGCGTGAGCGCCTTGGCAGTGGGGGTAATGCCGCCGCGCTCCAGTTGCAACTGGGCGACCCAGCGACGCAACAAGCTCTCACCCACGTCGAGGGATCTGGCGGCCTCGGGGCAACTGTAGCCTTGATCGAGCACCAGGCTGGCAGCCTCACGCTTGAAGGCGGGGGTGAAAGTACGTCGTTGTCTGCTCATCGAACACCTCTGTATGGCGATCATTCTCGCCTAAAAAGGTGTCCGGGGTTAGTAGACCACTACAGCTGCCGCGGTGAAGTCAGGAAAGCGCGATACCGAGTCGACCGGCCAGTTCGGACATTCGTGGATCGTTTCTGATACCTTCGAGGAACTCTTGGTGGAGCCTTTCGTTCGTTGAGCGGGAGTTGAGGGCGGCATAGGTCGATTCGTCATCGATCAGGCCGTTTCGTTCGTACAAGGCATTCATATGAGAGCGCAGCAGTGAGAAGTACTCATCGGCTTCGCCGGATGAAAGATTCGAGAAGCGTACATCCAGTTCCAGACTGCCTGGGCGTCCCAAGGCCGCACGCTCCGATGGGAAGGTGACTTCCATCGCGAATTCGCCCCACCAACTCGGCATGGCGCCTACTGGAACAGGTGGGTCCATCAGGTCGGACATGTCAGCGCCAGCAGCGCTGATACTGACTTTGTCTGAGGTGTTTTTGATATTGCTGGGGTTTTCTACCGAGAAGCGGTGCTGATCTTGGGTTGGCTGTGCTGCTGCCTTGGAGGCAGATGAGTTGTATGTGTACGACTGCAGGTTGTTATTGACGTTCATGTGCTTGCCTTTTGAGGTTTGCTTGGAGGCGGTCAGAGGTTCTGGAGCTACCAGGAAAATGTTGAGAGGGGGCGATTCCAAGTGCTCTCCCGCCAGCCGAAATTGAGTGGCGCGCCATTCTTGTCCAGGGCTTGATAGTGGGAGTCCACTTCGACGGCGTTGCTTACGCTCCAATGGCCAGCGGGAGCATCTGATTTGTCTGCAAGCCACCGGTCACCTGCAACGTTGTAAATCGTTCCATCTTCGGCTGTGTGCTTGAGTTCCTTGTGTGGACTCCAGTTGCTGCCTACTGAGTAGTACGACCTGTAGTCGTGTTCGTTGCCAAAGCGCTTCAACCGTATGTTGTAGGTCTTCAAACCCTGCGTAACGCTGGGGTAGGGGTGTCCGGTAATCCTTGCAGTGCCTCTGATCTTGCCAAGGCTTTCATCATCGAGGACTGTTACGTGAATACCTTTGGCCTGAAGTGAAGACAGCAGGGGTGTTTGTGCAACGCTGATGGCCGGCAGCAAGGTGGCGGCTAACAACAGGTGGCCGGTTTTCATTGGTGACTCCAGATTGAAGTTTGACTTGATAAGCCAGGAACGGACCGATATCACTTTGTCTACACCAGATCAGGTGACAGAGAATTGATCGTCGCCTGCTGGCTGCAAGAGAGTGGGCTCTGCTCTTTTGTAAGTGGATATTTAATATTTTTTGCTGGTTTTAAATAACTGGCCGAACGGATAGGTTTTTTGTTATTTGGGAATAATAAAAGTCAATTTGAGGTGATATATGGATATATGTGGGAAATGGCTGTCGTTTTAAGGCTACAAAAGTAGACTTCTATACGGCTGAGAGAGATGAGGCGTGGTGATCTGGGGGGATCTTCATAGTGGTGCGGGGCTATTCGCAGGCAAGCCCCGTTCCCAGACAAGGGCGGTGTTGAACGCTGTTCGTGGTGCCGACTCTCACCGTGGCATAAAGTCCTTCTGCCACTGATGCGGAATCCTCAACGCCAAAAGCCCCAGCACGGCGGCAATCGCGGCACTGACCACCAACGCCTGCACGCCCATCTTGCGTTCCAGCACTGCGCCAAACACCGCCCCCAGCAGCATCCCGCTCCAGGGCACCAACTGCACCCGCCAGCCATCGCGCTTTTCGCCCAGCAGCCGGCGTCCCAGGCCGCGGCCGAAGCGGGACAGGGCGCCGGTCACGTAGGTCAGGCCGATGGGCAGGCCGTTGACCTGCTCTACAGCGGCATTGAGCATGCCCATGGCAATGATCGCGGTCAGCAGCGCCGGCACGCGGCTGTTGAACGGCAGTATCGCGGCGATGCAGAGCAGGGTGGCGACGCACAGCAGTAACGGCAGCGAACGCCGTCCACCGACGCGGCCGGCCAGCACACCGAGCACGTTGCCGGCGATGAACGCGATCACCGCCGCGACCAGGCGCAGCACCATCGGCAGGTCGCCCTCGCTGATCGACACCGCCAGGCGCGTGGTGTTGCCGCTCATGAACGAGACAAAATCGCCGGTGGCCAGGAAGCCTATGGCGTCGGTCATGCCCGCCAGAAAGGACAGGCTGGCTACCAGTGCCAGTCCGACCCGTCCGCGCAAGCGGCGCAGGTGCAGGCGGTTGCCGGAAAGAAGAGGGCCGGATGGCAACATCAGCTGGGCTCCTGTCGGGACGAGGATCGGCAAGCGGCGGGTCAGTCAGAAAAGACCGTTGTGCCGGGTAGCGTAATGATGGCATTTTTCATAAACATTTTTTCATATTTTTTAATGGAGTAAATTGCAATTTATAAAATTGGATTGTTAACTTTCCTTTATCCGATTTATAACGTTTTGTTTAAATTTATTCATGGGTTTCTTAATTCTCGGATAACACTCGATTGCGAGCCTGCACTCAGCGCCTTCTGCGGGGTTTGCCGAGTCGGCTTGTGTTTTTTATATTGAGAAAGTTCCCATGAATATCTATGCAAAATGTTTGGCCGTTACCGCCGTTCTTTTCAGTGCCCAGGCGTTTGCCTTGAACAAAAAAGATGTCGCTGAAGTAATTCGTGTTGACTCCGACCCTTATGCCTGCGGAATTAACGACGCGAAGATGACCTACAAGACGCCAGACGGACAGATCAAGGAATATCACTATAAGACCTGGGGCAATGGCTGTGCCGGGGATTGAGGTGAGAAGCGGGGTGGGAGCACTTCGCAGTGAAGTAGCTTGAATCAAGCAATACCAACACGGCGTCACCCTTCAACAGGTGACGCCGCGAGGCGTTTGGGGAATCAGCCCAGGCAGGCCAGTTCCGGGCCGAGCAGTTCATCGAAGGTCTGCCGGCGACGAATCAGCCGCGAGTCCTCGCCATCGAGCAGGTACTCTGGCACCAGGGGCCGCGAGTTGTAGTTGGAGGACATGCTCGCACCATAGGCGCCGGCGTTGTGAAACAGGATCAGGTCGCCGGTAGTTGGCTGGCTCATGCTCTCGAAGCGCAGGGCGCCGTCGCCGGCCAGGGTGAATACGTCACCGGATTCGCACAGGGGGCCGGCGATGATGGTGTTGATCGAGGGCCGCTCAGGTGCCTGGGCCACCAGCGACACGCGGTGGTAGCTGCCGTAGAGGGTCGGGCGAATCAGTTCGTTGAAGCCGGCGTCGACCAGGGTGAAGGGGTTGGCGCCCTGTTGCTTGACCGCGCGTACTTCGCACACCAGCGTGCCCGATTCGGCCACCAGGAAGCGGCCAGGTTCCAGTTCCAGGCGTACCGGACGGCCGTAGCGGGTTTGCGCGGTACGGCGCACCGCGTCCCACAGCGAGAAGTAGTGCTCCACATCGATCGGTTCCTCACCTTCGCGGTAAGGCACCGACAGTCCGCCACCGGCCGACAATGCCTCGATTGGCCGATCGATCTTCTCCAGCAGTTGGGTGATGGCATCGCAGACCTGGCCCAGGTGGCCGTAGTCGACGCCGGAACCGATATGCACGTGCACACCCACCAGGTGCAGGTCGTAGCGGCTCAGCAGTTCAAGCGCTTGCTGAAGCTGCTCGTGCCAGATGCCGTGCTTGCTGTTGGGGCCGCCGGTGTTGGTCTTGGGGCTGTGGCCATGGCCGAAGCCGGGGTTGATCCGCAGCCATACGCGGTGCCCAGGTGAGAGCTCGCCCAGTTGCTGAATCATGTCCAGCGAGCCGAGGTTGGCCTCGACGCCGAGTTCGACGATGCGCGCCAGGGTCTGGCGATCGAACACGTCCGAGGTGTAGACCAGGTCCGATGGGCCATCGACGTTGCTGCGCGGGTTGAAGCCGGCCTTGATCGCCCGCTCGATTTCGCCGAGGGACACGGCATCGAGCTTCACGCCTTCCTCGCGCATCAGGCTGAGGATCGACAGATTCGACAGGGCCTTCTGGGCGAAACGGACGGTGTCGAAGGTTTTCAGCGTGCGAATGCGGTCGCGGATGACGGCGGCGTCATAGATCCAGACGGGGGTGCCATGGGTTCTGGCGACGTGTGCGGCATGCTGTTCGATGGTCATGGCTCAAGCTCGGACTGAAAGGCGATGGTTCCTGGGGTTGCCAGGCAGGATGGCCACGCCGGCGCTGTCGAGCGCTGTCAGGCTGCGCACCTGGCGTGGGTGCGCATTTTTAGCATTGCGGTATCGGAATAAAAAATATCAGTTTGCGGGGTATCCATTCATTTCTGATATGGATGCTGCGTCTCCAGGATTTCGCTCAGGGAATCCTGGCGAGTTCGGCCTCGAGTTCCTCGCAACAATCGCGCAGGGCATCGACGAAATGATCGACCAGCGCCGAGTGGGGGCGGTGCAGCGGGCGTACCACGCGGATGGAGTAGGGGATCGACAGGGCGAAGCGCCGGATCGTCAGCCCGAGGTTGACGTAGGAGAGCGCGGTGAGGGGGTTGATGGTGGAGACTCCGACACCGTGGGCGACGGTGCTGCACACTGCGGCAGCGCTGTGGGTTTCCACCTGCAGCCGGCGACTGACACCGTGTTCCTGGAACAACGCGTCGATTTTTTTGCGGTAGGGATCGTTGGCGGCCAGCGAAATGAAGGGCTCGCCTTCGAAGTCCTCAAGGCTGAGTACCGATTTGGCGGCCAGGCGGTGGTCGGTTGGCAGCACGCAGACCATGTCCGAGGTGAACACGCAGTCGCTTTCGGTGCCGAGCGGGATGCTGGCGTCCTCGATCAGGCCGAGGTCGTAGCGTTGTGAGGACAGCCATTCATTCAGCAGGGGCGGTTCCTGCGGGGTGATGCTCAGGGCTACATCCGGGTACTGCCCGAGAAAGCGTTTGCAGACCCTCGGCAACACGGCCTGGGAGAACGCCGGCAGGGTGACCAGGGCGATCTGGCCGTGCTTGTGCTGGCGGATGGCTTCGGCGGTGCGCTCGATCCGTTCCATGCCGAAATAGGCGCGCTCGACCTCCTCGAATAGCCGCAGAGCCTGCTCGGTGGGAATGAGCCTGGCATTGGCCCGCTTGAACAGCACCAACTGGGTGATGGACTCCAGGCGACCCAGTTCGCGGCTTACGGTGGGCTGCGAGGTATGCAGCAACTCAGCTGCGGCCGTGGCGCTGCCGGTGGTCATCACGGCCCAGAAGATTTCCATGTGCCTGAAGTTGAGCTTGGCCACGTTGCTTGGGGTCTCGGTGTGGCGGGAGGGAGAGCAGATTGTATCTGAATCAGCCGCTGGCTTGAGGGCCTCTCCGATCAAGGTTTGTGGGAGCCGGCTTGCTAGCGAGCCGCCGAAGGCGGCCGTCCAGCAAGCCTGGTGCTGTCAAGTCGATCTCAATCTCCAGCAAGCGGAGCGCCGCCCGGCCGTCTCCCACAGGTGTTGTGCCAGGCACATGCAGCGTGGGCGCGGTGGTATTACCAGAGCGGAATCACATAGCTCACGTAGAAGCGGTTTTCATCCTGGATGGTCTGGCCGGTGATTTCCGGGGCGGCGTGGGCGTTCTGCCATTTCACCCCGAGGCCCTTGAGTTGGCCGGTCTGCACTTCATAGGTCAGTGCCAGGTCGCGTTCCCACTCGCTGGCGTCGCTGTTGGCGGCGCTGCGTACCTGGTCGCCATGGGCGTAGGTGGCGGCGAATTTCAGGCCGTCGATGCCCAGTTGGGCGAAGTCATACTTGTACTGGGCCATCCAGGTCCGCTCGCCGGCGTGCTGGAATTTGTTCAGTTGCAGGTTGGTCAGCGCCGGGGTGTCGGCACCCGAGCCCGGGCCCTGGCGGTTGTCGCCGCTGTTGAGGCCCGAGTCCAGGTACGGGAAGTCACTCTCGCCGCTGTTCTTCTGAATGCCCAGGCCGACGGTGTGGCCAGCCAGGCTGTAGCTTTCCATCAGGCTGATGGTCGACTGGTTGATCCGGCCCTTGCTGATGCCGTTGCCGTAGTAGCCGGCTGCCGCGTACTCGCTGTCACCGTCGCCGTTGCCACCGATGCCGAGGCTGCGGTAGGCACGAAAATCACTGTCGATGGCGCCGACCGGCAGGGCGTCATGGCGCTTGGCGCCGAGGAAGGCCTGTTGGTAGTAGTCCTGCAGGCTCGAATACCAGGCGCTCAGGGTGGTACCTGGAATGCCGGCGTAGTCCGCGCCGCCGTAGAGGAAACGGTCGCTCTTCTTGGTGCCGCCGGCGGTGATCATGCCGGTGTCGCCGGTTTCGTTGCGAATCTTGGTCTGGTTGATGTCGCCGACGGTGAAGGTGAAGTTGTCCAGGTCCTTGGACACCAGTTGCGCGCCGGTGTTGGTCTGGCGGTACAGGCGGCCGTCGGTGTTGGCCAGCATCGGGTTGTTCTGGTACAGGGTGCCGATGCGCAGTTCATCCTTGAGGAAGCGCGCCTTGAAGGTCGGGCTGAGCACGCCGAACTGGTCGGCGGACTTGCCGTCATCCAGCGGGAACATGCTGCCGGGGTAGCGGCCCTGGTGGTTCTTGTCGTTGAGGTCGCCGCCCGAGTCGAGCTTCAGGCCGTAGAAGGCCTGCAGGTCCAGGCCCAGGCCGATGGTGCCTTCGGTGTAGCCGGACTTGAAGTCGAACTGGAAACCCTGGCCCCAATCACGAATGCTGTGGGCCTTGGCACTGCTGCCGCTGATGTCGCGCCCCTGCTGGTTCAGATAGCGGTTGAGAAGGGTCACGTCGGCGTGGCTGTCATCGATGAAATCCGCGTGGGCAGACATCATGACACTCGCCAGGGCGGCACCCATCACGGGATTAAACAGCTTGTTCATTGGTTCGGATCCTGGTCACGAAATTGAAATAAGAGCTGCAAACTCTTGAAACAATTAAGCGGTGGCCATGTGACAGTTCCGAGTCAAACGGGGGCGGGGGCGGATGAAATTAAATTTAGGAAAGGAACTTTCGGAGTCAGCTTCTACAGGGGTTTCAGGTCTGCAGGGTGACGGCGGGGCGTGCCGTCACCCTGGTTAAATCATCAGTTTTTTGGCGAAGGTGGCAGGAACCAGTTCAGCACCAGGGCGCAGATACCGCCGGTGGCCACGCCGGATTCGAGCACGTTGCGCAGGGCTGCCGGCATGTGCGCGAGGAACTCCGGCACTTGCGACACACCGAGGCCCAGGGCCAGGGACACGGCGATGATCAGCAGCGCGCGGCGATCGAGGGTGATGCTCGCCAGGATGTTGATGCCCGAGGCCGCCACGGCGCCGAACATGACCATCGCCGCACCGCCCAGTACCGGTTCTGGCACGGCCTGGATGGCACCGGCCACCGACGGGAACAGACCGAGCAGGATCAGCATCAGGGCGATCCACTTGCCGATATGGCGGCTGGCGATGCCGGTGAGCTGAATCACGCCGTTGTTCTGGGCGAAGATCGAACTCGGGAAGGTGTTGAACACCCCGGCCAGCAGCGAGTTGGCGCCGTTGACCAGCACGCCGCCCTTGATCCTTTGCATCCACAGCGGGCCTTCGACCGGCTGGCGCGAGACCTTGCTGGTGGCAGTGACGTCGCCGATGGCTTCCAGGGAGGTCACCAGGTAGATCACCAGCATCGGAATGAACAGCGACCAGGAGAAGCCCAGGCCGAAGTGCAGCGGGGTCGGCACCTGGAACAGCGGCGCTTCGTGCATGCCGGTGAAGTTCAGGCGGCCCAGGTAGCCGGCCAGGGCGTAGCCGGCGGCCAGAGCGATGACGATGGCGCAGCTGCGCATCCACACCAGCGGGATGCGGTTGAGCAGCACGATGATCGCCAGCACCACGCCCGACAGCAGCAGGTTCTCGCCGTTGGCGAAGGTACCGTTGCTCATGGCACTGAAACCGCCGCCCATGCTGATCAGGCCGACCTTGATCAGGGTCAGGCCGATCATCAGCACGACGATGCCGGTCACCAGCGGGGTGATCATGCGTTTGACGAAGGGCAGGATGCGCGAAATGCCCATCTCGACGAACGAGCCGGCGATGACCACGCCGAAGATCGCCGCCATCACCGCTTCCACTGGCGTGCCCTGCTTGACCATCAGCGCACCGCCGGCGATCAGCGGGCCGACGAAGTTGAAGCTGGTGCCCTGGACGATCAGCAGTCCGGCCCCGAACGGCCCGAAGCGGCGGCACTGGACGAAGGTGGCAATGCCGGAGATCACCAGCGACATCGAGACGATCAGGTTGGTGTCACGAGCCGATACGCCCAGGGCCTGGCAGATCAGCAGGCCGGGGGTGACGATCGGCACGATGATCGCCAGCAGGTGTTGCAGCGCGGCGAGCAGGCCGATCAGCAGGCGAGGCCGGTCCTCCAGGCCAAGGATCAGTTCGTTGCCCTGGGGAGCGCTGGGCGGGGTCTGGTGAGAGGTCATGGCGGGTGCCCTGGAAAAAAAGAGCGGCGATTCTACTGCAATGGCCTGGGGCGTGAAGCACTATCTGCGGGGTTTGTGGACGAGCCGGCTCCCACAGGTTCAGTCGAGAAGGGTGAAGCCGCTGCTGCCCAGGCGTTCGCCGTTGATCAGCAGGTGCACCGCGTGGTGGCCTGCGTAGTGGCGGCGCGTGGTGAGTTCGCGAATGTGCTGGCGGCGGACCAGAGCTTCACTGGCGCCAGGAGCCAGTTGCAGGGTCTTGAGCTTGAAGACCTTGGTCGAGATGCCACCGGAGGCCTTCACGTAGTCGATGCCATAGTCGACCACCAGCTTCTGGCTGGCCGCTGCGGTGGACACCAGCGTGAAGGACAGGGTGACGCTGTCGCCCAGGCGGATCTGCGCCGGTTCGACCGTGAAATCGCGGACCTCGACCTGGGCCTTGGCACCTGCGCCCATCAGCGCCAGGGCGCGCGGGTTGCCCTGCTTGATCAGGCTGCGCAGGGCATGGCGGGCGATCCAGGCGGTGCGTGGATCGTCCAGGGACCAGCCTTCGAGCAGGTCCAGCACCCAATCGGGGTGCTCCTTGGTGATGTCGTTGAGGTGGTTGGCCACCGATTTGCGTACGTAGAGGCTGTCGTCGCGCTTGAGCGGGTCGAGAATCCCGGCGGCGAGGTTCGGGTCGGCCTGGATTCGCGCCAGCCGGAACGACCACGGCAGTCGAGGGCGTGAGCCTTCGCTGGCCAGGCGGCGAACATGCTCGTTGGCGTCCCGCGACCACTCATGCATCACCGCCAGGGTCCGCTCGAAATCGCTGAGCAGGAAATGCCGCACGGCGAATTCCGAGGAACCGAAGGTGGTGAAGTACTTCAGTGCGTCCATCGACAGTTCGAAGTCATCGCCGCCGTAGCTGGCCACATAGTGCGGCAGGCTGATGCTGACGAAGCTGCTGTTCAGCCGCGGGGCGAGCTGGCGCAGCAGCCCGATCGACTGCCGGTAGTCCAGGGACAGCACCGCATGCAGGCTTTCACTGACTCGCGCCATGCGCTGCATGATCGACAGTTCTTCCAGGCCGTCGTGGGTACGACGCAGAAACTCGGCGCTGTCGAACGTGGGGTACACCGCCTGCATTTCATCGGCGATGTGGTGCAGGCGTTCGCTGTTGAAGATTTCCTTCAGCGCGGGGGCGGCTTGTTCGGTGCTCATGGGCAGGCAGCCTAGAAAGTGGGTGGAGTGATGACCCAGATGACCAAGGCATCGACGTCGCCGGGGTTGCCATAGCGGTGCGGCTCCTGGCTGGAGAAGCTGAAGCTGTCGCCTTCGGCCAGTTGGAAATGACGATCGCCGACCCACAGCTCGAAACTGCCGGACAGCAGGTAGCCGGCTTCTTCGCCGTCATGGCTGTAGCTTTGCTGGCTGTAGGTGCCGGGCGGGAAGCGAGAGTGGAGGATTTCCAGCTGGCGGTTGGGTTGCGGGGTCAGCAACTGGTCGATGATGCCGTCTTCGTAATGCACGCTCAGGCGGCTGTTCTTGCGCACCACGTAGCCGCTGTCTTCGGGGGCGGTGGTGGTTTCGCTGGCGAAGAACCACTGGATGGTCACGCCCAGGCTGCGGGCGATGTTGAACAGGGCCGGGATCGACGGGTAGGCGAGGTTGCGTTCCAGCTGGCTGATGTAGCCGGCGGTGAGTTCGGACTGGCTGGCCAGTTCGGTCAGGGTCATGCCACGCCGCTTGCGCAGGCCGCGAATGCGCGTACCGAGGAACTGCGGGCCGGCGGCACTGCTGTCGCCGGCGGGCGTTGGGGCGTTGCTCATGGCCTGCTCCGATCCTTGAAAGGCCCGCAGTATAAGTGAGTTGGCGAGCGCGGGAAGAGGGCGCTTGGCCAGGCATCCGAACCAGACGCTGGACCTGTGGCGAGCGGGCTTGCCCGCGCTGGGGCGCGAAGCGCCCCTGAAACCGGCCAATGCGGTACATCAGGAAATGCACGTCGCATCCCGGTGGCAAACCGCTCTTCAAAGCGTCCAGGCAACCTTCAGCCCTTCGTAGATCGCTTCCTCGACCGTACGCGGCGCCAGGCAGTCGCCGATGCGCTGGAAGTCCACCAGGCCTTGCAGCTCATCGCCCAGGGTATCGACCGGCTGATGCCCCTGGCACAGCACCAGGGTGTCGACCTCCTCGAACAGCATCGGCTCGCCGCTGGCGGTGTGTTGCAGGTACACGGTGCTGTCGTCGCAGCCATACAGGCGGGCATACGGGGTGATTGGAATGCCCAGCTTGTGCAGCTCGCCGGCCAGTTGGTCACGCACGTAGAACGGCAGGCTCTCGCCACAGTGGGTGCCGTTGACCGCCAGCTGCACCTGGTGCCCGGCGCGGACCAGCCGCTCGGCAGTCCCTGGCCCGATCCAGTCGCATCGCCAGTCGACCACCACCACCGAGCGGCCGACCTGCACTTCGTCGCGCAGCACCTGCCAGGCATCCACCACCTGCAGCTCGCCGCCACGCTCGAAGGGCGGCCAATAGGGCTCGGCGCCGGTGGCGACGATCACCTTGTCCGGCCGTTCGCGCTCCACCAGCGCCCGGTCGACGCGGGTGTTGCGCAGCACGCGTACCCCCGCCAGTTCCATCTCGCGCTGCAGGTTGGTGCTGGCGCCGCCGAATTCGCTGCGCCGTGGCAGCAACTGCGCCAGTTGTATCTGGCCACCCAGTTGCGAACCGGCTTCATAGAGTGTCACTTCATGCCCACGCTGCGCCGCGACGGCGGCGGCCTTCATCCCGGCAGGGCCACCGCCGACCACCATGATCCGCTTGCGCGCGGTGGCGGCGACCGGTTTTCCGTACTGCAGCTCGCGCCCGGTTTCCGGGTGCTGGATGCAACTGATCGGCAGCCCGCGGTGAAAGTGGCCGATGCAGGCCTGGTTGCAGGCGATGCAGGCGCGCACGTCCTCGGCGTGGCCGCTGGCGGTCTTGTTCGGCATCTGCGGGTCGCAGATCAGCGCACGGGTCATGCCGCACACATCCGCCTGGCCGCGGGCGATGATCAGTTCGGCCTCCTGGGGCTGGTTGATGCGCCCGGTGACGAACAGCGGAATCGACAGTCGCGCCTTGAAGGTCCCGGCTTCCTTGGCCAGGTAGGCCGGCTCGATGGCCATCGGCGGCACGATGTGCACCGCGCCGCCGAGGGACGCTGAGGTGCCGGCGACGATGTGCACGTAGTCCAGCTCGCCCTGCAACTGCTCGACAGCGGCCAGCGATTCGTCTTCGGTGAGGCCTTCGGCGTCGCGCTCGTCGGCAGAGATGCGCAGGCCGACGATGAAGTCTGGGGCGGTCGCGGCGCGAATGGCGGCGATGACCTCACGGAGAAAGCGCAGGCGCTGTTCGAGGTCGCCGTTGTAGCCGTCGGTGCGCCGGTTGACCCGTGGGTTGAGAAATTGCGCCGGCAGGTAGCCATGGCTGGCGACCACTTCCACGCCGTCGATGCCGGCCTGGTGCAGGCGACGCGCGGCCGAGGCGTAACCGTCGATGATCTCGTCGATCATCGCCTGGTCGAGGGCACGTGGCATCACCCGAAAGCGCTCGTTGGGCACGGAGGAGGCCGAGTAGGCGACGGCCAGCAGCCCGTCGCTGGATTCCATGATCTCCCGTCCCGGATGGAACACCTGGGACAGCACCACCGTGCCCTGGGCATGGCAGACCTCGGCCAGCCGCCGGTAGCCGTCGATGCAGGCGTCGTCGGTGGCCATCAGCACGTGGGAGGTGTAGCGCGCGCTGTCGTGCACGCCGGCCACCTGCAGCACGATCAGCCCGACGCCGCCCTCGGCCCGCGCCTGGTGGTAGGCGACCAGTTGATCGTTGACCCGGTTGTCGGTAGGCATGGAGGTGTCGTGCCCGGTGGACATGATGCGGTTCTTCAGGCGCTTGCCGCGCAGTTGCAGCGGCTCGAACAGGTGGGCGAACGCGGTTGGGGACGACGACATGGCGACTCTCCAGGCGACCCGGAATCATGGCCGGGTGGTTGTTATTATGTGGCTATGAAAATTTACCTTCAGTAAAAAATCAACTTGTTTTTTTACTGATCCTTGCGTAGCTTCAAATCACGCCCGGTCCCCAGGGCGTACCTCATAAAACAAGAAAGTGGATCGTCATGGACTCCTGTCCGGGCGGTACCGCACGAGGATTCATCGATGAAATCGAATGCCTGCAGGTACGGTTTTTATCCCCTGTTTTCCACCCTTGCCCTGAGCCTGACGTTGAGCTGCGCCCACGCGGCCCAGGAGATGGTGGTCGTCGGTTACGGCGGCGCCGGACAGAAGGCCCAGGACGTGGCGTTCTTCAAACCCTTCGCGGCCAAGGACGGCAGCAAACTCATCCAGAGCGAGTACAACGGTGAAATGGCCCGGATCAAGGTCATGGTCGACACCGGCAGCGTGGATTGGGACGTGGTGCAGATCGAGGGACCGGACCTGGCGCGCGGCTGCGACGAGGGCATGTACGAACGCCTGGACTGGAAACAGCTGGGGCATGCCGACCAGTTGATTCCCGATGCTGCGCAGGAATGCGGTTCGGCAGCGCTGGTGTGGAGCGTGGCGCTGGCCTACGACACCGACAAGCTGGTGCGGGCGCCGACTTCCTGGGCGGATTTCTGGGACGTGAAGACCTTTCCCGGCAAGCGCGGCCTGCGCAAGCGGGCGGTGTACAACCTGGAATTCGCGCTGCTGGCCGATGGCGTGAAGGTCGAGGATGTCTATTCGGTGCTCGGCACGCCCCAGGGTATCGACCGGGCCTTTGCCAAGCTCGACCAGCTCAAGCCGTACATCCAGTGGTGGGAAGCCGGCGCCCAGCCTCCGCAATGGCTGATGGCCGGCGACGTGGTGATGACCTCGACCTACAGCGGTCGGGTGGCCTCCGCCGCGCAGCAGGGCAGCCACCTCGGCGTGGTCTGGCCGGGCAGCCTTTACGGCATGGACTACTGGGCGATCATCAAGGGCTCCAGGCATGTCGACCAGGCCAGGCGTTTCATTGCCTTCGCCAACCAGCCCGATGCCCAGGTCAACTATGTGAAGCAGATTCCCTACGGCCCGACCAACACCGAGGCGGCGGCCCGGCTCGACCCGGCGTTGGCCAAATGGGTACCGACCGCGCCGCAGAATCTCAAGGGCGCCTTGTCCATGAACGTCGCTTTCTGGGTCGATCACGGCGAAGAGCTCGAAGAGCGTTTCAATGCCTGGGCAAGCAAGTAAAGTAGCCCGGGGCCGGGCGCTGTCGTGACGCCCGGCCATTCGAATTCCCTGCCTGTAGGAGTGATCCGCTTGAATGACCTTCTGCACACCGCTGCCGCGCCGGCAGCCATCGAGCGCCAATTGCGCGAGCAACTGGCGGCCTGTTATCGGTTGATTGCGCATTTTCGCATGACCGACCTGATCTTCACTCACATTTCCCTGCGCCTGCCGGGGCCGGAGCATCACTTCCTGATCAACCCCTATGGGCTGATGTTCGATGAGATCACTGCGTCGAGCCTGGTGAAGATCGGGCTGGATGGGCGAGCGGTGGAGGAGTCGCCGTATGCGGTGAACCCGGCCGGCTTCGTGATCCACAGCGCGATTCATGGCGCCCGCGAGGATGCCCAGTGCGTGCTGCACACTCACACCAAGGCCGGCTGCGCGGTGGCGGCACTCAAGTGCGGGCTGTTGCCGGTGAACCAGATTTCCATGGAGTTCTATGGCCGTACCGCCTACCACGACTATGAAGGCGTGGCGCTGGACCTGGACGAGCAGGCCCGGCTGGTACAGGACCTGGGCGACAAGTTGGCGATGGTGCTGCGTAACCATGGCCTGCTGACGGTGGGCAGGACGGTGGGCGAGGCGTTTCTACGCATGTACTACCTGGAGAAGGCCTGCGAGATCCAGGTCACGGCGCAGGCCTGCGGCGAGCTGGTGTTGCCGTCCCATGAGGTGTGCGTCCATACCGAGCGGCAGTTCAACGATCCGGGACGGCCGGCGCAGGAGGGGCAGTTGACCGATCCGGATGCCATGGAGCTGGCGTGGGCGGCGATGTTGCGGTTGTTGGAGCGGGTGGCGCCGGATTACCGGGATTGAGTGGGTGGGGTTGTGGTGATTGGGCGGACGTCTTCGCGGGCAAGCCACGCTCCTACAGAACTGCGTCGTTCATTTCTCTTGTGATTGACGCGATCTTGTAGGAGCGTGGCTTGCCCGCGAAGAGGCCCTTGAGTCTTACCGATAGCAGTCAGATGTGCAGCGCATGCCCCAGCGCTTTGAGCGCCGCTTCCTGCACCGCCTCACCCAGGGTCGGATGCGCATGGATGGTGCCGCCGATATCCTCCAGCCGCGCGCCCATCTCCAGCGACTGCCCAAACGCCGCCGCCAGTTCCGAAACACCCACACCCACTGCCTGCCAACCGACGATCAGGTGATTGTCGCGCCGCGCCACCACCCGCACGAAGCCGCTCTTGGACTCCAGGGTCATCGCCCGGCCGTTGGCGGCGAACGGGAAGCTCGCGACGAGGCAGTCCAGCCCGGCGGCCTTGGCCTCGTCGGGTGTCTTGCCGACCACCACCAGCTCCGGATCGGTAAAGCACACCGCCGCAATCGCCGTCGGGTTGAACTCGCGGTGCTTGCCGGCAATCAGCTCGGCGACCATCTCGCCCTGGGCCATGGCGCGGTGGGCCAGCATCGGCTCGCCGGTCAGGTCGCCGATCGCCCAGACGTTGCGCATGCTGGTCTGGCAATGGCTGTCGACGCGAATCGCCGCGCCGTTCATGGCCAGCGACAGGGCTTCCAGGTTCCAGCCCTGGGTGCGTGGCCTGCGACCCACCGCCACCAGCACCTGGTCGGTCGCCAGCGACAGGGTTTCCCCCTGGGGATCACGCACCTTGAGGCTGTTGCTCGCCGCGTCGAAACCTTCGACGCTGTGCCCCAGCAGCACGTTGATGCCCAGTGCCTTGACCGAATCGGCCACCGGCTGGGTCAGTTCGCGGTCATAGGTCGGCAGAATGCGCTCGCGGGCTTCGACTACCGTCACCTCGGCGCCGAGCTTGCGGTAGGCGATGCCCAGTTCCAGGCCGATGTAGCCGGCCCCGACCACCACCAGGCGCTTGGGCACCGATGTCGGTGCCAAGGCTTCGGTGGAGGAAATCACCGGGCCACCGAATGGCAGCATGGGCAATTCCACGGTCTGCGAGCCGTTGGCCAGCAGCAGGTGTTCGCACTGCACGCGCAGGCCGTCGACGTCGACGTTCTTGCCGTCGATGATCTTGGCCCAGCCGCGCAGAACCTCAACCCCGTTCTTCTTCAGCAGACCGGCGACGCCGGTGGTCAGGCGATCGACGATGCCGTCCTTCCACTCCACGCTCTTGCCGATGTCCAGGGTTGCCTGCGCCACCTGGATGCCCAGCGGCGAGTGGCCGCCGCTGTAGCCCTGGGTGGCGTGGAACTGCTCGGCCACATGGATCAGCGCCTTGGACGGAATGCAGCCGACGTTCAGGCAGGTGCCGCCCAGTTCCTGGCCTTCCACCAGCAGGGTCGGGATACCCAGTTGCCCGGCCCGGATAGCCGCGACATAACCGCCGGGGCCGCCGCCGATGATCAGCAGGGTGGTGCTTTTGGTCTGTTGCATGCTCACTCCACAAACAGGCAGGCGGGTTGTTCGAGCAGGCCGCGAATGGCCTGGATGAATTGCGCCGCGTCCATGCCGTCGACCACGCGGTGATCGAACGAACTGGACAGGTTCATCATCTTGCGCACGACGATCTGGCCCTTGATCACCACGGGCCGCTCGACGATGCGGTTGACGCCGACGATCGCCACTTCCGGCAGGTTCAGCACCGGCGTGCTGACGATGCCGCCGAGGGCGCCGAGGCTGGTCAGGGTGATGGTCGAGCCGGACATTTCCTCGCGGGTGGCCTTGCCGCTACGGGCGGCCTTGGCCAGGCGGTTGATCTCGTCGGACGTGCTCCACAGGTCGAGGCTCTCGGCATGGCGCACCACCGGCACCATCAGGCCGCCGTCGGTCTGCGCGGCAACGCCGACATGCACGGCACCGTGGCGGGTGATGACCTGGGCCTCGTCGTCGTAGCGCACGTTCATCTGCGGGAACTCGCGCAGGGCGACGACCATCGCCCGCACCAGGAATGGCAGCAGGGTCAGCTTGCTGCGGTTGTCGCCGTGCTTGTGGTTCAGGTGTACGCGCAGCTCTTCAAGGGCGGTGACATCGACCTCCTCGACATAGCTGAAGTGCGCGGCGCGGCGCTTGGCATCCTGCATGCGCTGGGCGATCTTGCGGCGCAGGCCGATCACCGGAATCTGTTCCTCGTCGGTGCGGCGGGCGTAGCGGTTGCTGCCGGTGTGCGTCGGCTGTTCGGCCTGGGCCAGGTAGGCGTCCAGGTCTTCGTGCAGAATGCGCCCGGCCGGGCCGCTGCCGTGGACGAAACGCAGTTCGATGCCGGCATCCCAGGCGTGCTTGCGCACGGCTGGCGAGGCCAGTGGGCGTTCGTCGGGCTGGCGGGCCACCGGGGCTGGGCGGGTCGGTGCCGGGGCGCACGCGGCAGCCGGCTTGGCGACCGGCTCGACGGCGGCCACTTCGGCCGGTTTTTCCTGCACCGGCGCAGGTGCTGCCTTGGCGGCCGGCGCTTCGCTGCCTTCGCGCACATTGCCGGCGCCTTCGACCTCGATGCTGATCAGGATGCTGCCCACCGCCATGACTTCACCCGGCTGGCCGCCGAGGGCGATCACCTTGCCGTGTACCGGCGAGGGGATGTCGACCATGGCCTTGTCGGTCATGACATCGGCCAGTACCTGGTCCTCGACCACCAGGTCGCCGACCTGCACGTGCCACTGGGACAGTTCCACTTCCGCGATGCCTTCGCCGATGTCCGGCATCTTGATGACGTGAGTACCCATTCAGACCTCCATGACCCGTTTCAATGCCGCCCCGACCCGCACCGGGCCGGGGAAGTACGCCCACTCCTGCGCATGGGGGTAGGGTGTGTCCCACCCGGTGACGCGCTCGATCGGCGCTTCCAGGTAGTGGAAGCAGTGCTCCTGGATCAGCGCGATCAGCTCGGCACCGAAACCGCAGGTGCGGGTGGCTTCGTGGACGACCACGCAGCGACGGGTTTTCTTCACGGAATTGACGATGGTCTCCAGGTCCAGCGGCCACAGGCTGCGCAGGTCGATGACTTCGGCGTCGACGCCGGTTTCCTCGGCGGCGGCCTGGGCCACGTAGACGGTGGTGCCATAGGTGAGAATGGTCACTTCGCTGCCAGGGCGGGTGATCGCCGCGCTGTCCAGCGGCACGGTGTAGTAGCCATCGGGCACGGCGCTGGCCGGGTGTTTCGACCAGGGCGTCACCGGTTTCTCGTGGTGGCCGTCGAACGGGCCGTTGTACAGGCGCTTGGGTTCGAGAAAGATCACCGGGTCATCGTTCTCGATGGCGGCGATCAGCAGGCCCTTGGCATCGTAGGGGTTGGACGGCATCACGGTGCGCAGGCCGCAGACCTGGGTGAACATCGCTTCCGGGCTCTGGCTGTGGGTCTGGCCGCCGTAGATGCCACCGCCGCAGGGCATGCGCAGGGTCATTGGCGCGACGAACTCGCCGGCCGAGCGATAGCGCAGGCGCGCCGCTTCCGAGACGATCTGGTCGGAGGCGGGGTAGAAGTAGTCGGCGAACTGGATTTCCGCCACCGGCCGCAGGCCGTAGGCACCCATGCCCACCGCCACGCCAACGATGCCGCTTTCTGAGATTGGCGCATCGAACACCCGCGAGGTGCCGTACTTGGCCTGCAGGCCCTCGGTGCAGCGGAACACGCCGCCGAAGTAGCCGACGTCCTGGCCGAACACCACCACGTTGCTGTCGCGCTCGAGCATCACATCCATGGCCGAGCGCAGGGCCTGGATCATGGTCATGGTGCTGGTGGCCACGGCGTTCTCCGTTTGCAGTTTGCTGTGATCGTTCATGGCTTATAACCCCAGTTCCTGGCGCTGCCGACGCAAGTGGTCGGGCATGTCCTTGTAGACGTCCTCGAAGATGGTCGCGGCGCTGGGCATCTGCCCGCCGGCCAAGGTGCCGTACTGTTCGGCTTCCTTCTGCGCGGCGATGACCTCGGCTTCAAGTTCCGCACTGACCGCAGCATGTTCCTCTTCGGACCACTGGCCGATGGCGATCAGGTGCTGCTTGAGGCGGGCAATCGGGTCGCCCAGGGGGAAGTGGCTCCAGTCGTCAGCGGGACGGTACTTGGATGGATCGTCTGAGGTGGAGTGCGGGCCGGCGCGGTAGGTGACCCACTCGATCAGGGTAGGCCCGAGGTTGCGCCGGGCGCGCTCGGCGGCCCAGTTGGAGGCGGCATACACCGCGATGAAATCGTTGCCGTCGACCCGCAGCGAGGCGATGCCGCAGCCGACGCCGCGTCCGGCGAAGGTGGTGGCTTCACCGCCGGCGATGGCCTGGAAGGTGGAGATCGCCCATTGGTTGTTGACCACGTTGAGAATCACCGGCGCGCGGTAGACGTGGGCGAAGGTCAGGGCGGTGTGGAAGTCCGACTCGGCGGTGGCGCCGTCGCCGATCCAGCCCGAGGCGATCTTGGTGTCGCCCTTGATCGCCGAGGCCATGCCCCAGCCGACCGACTGTACGAATTGGGTGGCAAGGTTGCCGGAAATGGTGAAGAAGCCGTGGTCGCGGACCGAGTACATGATCGGCAGTTGCCGGCCCTTGAGCGGATCGCGCTCGTTGGACAGCAACTGGCAGATCATGTCCACCAGCGGCACTTCGCGGGCCATCAGGATGCTCTGCTGGCGGTAGGTGGGAAAGCACATGTCGTCGATGTTCAGGGCCAGCGCCTGGGCGCTGCCGATGGCTTCCTCGCCGAGGCTCTGCATGTAGAACGACATTTTCTTCTGGCGCTGGGCAACCACCATGCGGCTGTCGAAGATGCGCGTCTTGAGCATGGCACGCATGCCCTTGCGCAGGATCTCCACGGGCACGCCTTCGGCCCAGGGGCCAAGGGCCTGGCCCTGGTCGTCGAGCACGCGAATCAGGCCACGGGCCAGGTCGGCGGTGTCGGCGGGTTCGACGTCGATGGGGGGCTTGCGGACCTGGCCGGCATCTGTCAGGCGCAGGTAGCTGAAGTCGGTCTTGCAGCCGGGACGTCCCGAGGGTTCGGGTACGTGCAGGCGCAGCGGTGGGTACGCTGTGGTCATGGCTTTCTACGCTCTATCTTGTGAATTTCTTGTAGTGGGCGCGCGAGCTGGCAAGCATTCCCTGGGTAAGGGAAGTTTTGTCCTACAACAATCATAGGCCGGTCGTAGGAGAATATTTATCTGTGTTGGGTTGCGCCTGAGACTATTTGCAGATAAAAAATCTGCATAAGCATAAAAAACAGGTGATTTTCTCTCATGCGCAAACTGGATCGCACCGACATCGGCATTCTCAACAGCCTCCAGGAGAATGCCCGCATCACCAACGCCGACCTCGCCCGGTCGGTCAACCTGTCACCGACGCCGTGTTTCAACCGGGTGCGGGCGATGGAAGAGTTGGGGCTGATTCGCGAACAGGTGACCCTGCTCGATGCCGAGTTGCTGGGCCTGCACGTCAACGTGTTCATCCACGTCAGTCTGGAGAAGCAGGTGGAGGAGGCGCTGCAGCACTTCGAGGCGGCGATTGCCGACCGGCCGGAAGTGATGGAGTGCTACCTGATGGCGGGGGATCCGGACTATCTGATCCGCGTGCTGGTGCCGAGCATCCAGGCGCTGGAGCGGTTCATGATGGATTTTCTGACCAAGGTACCGGGGGTGGCGAACATCCGCTCCAGCTTTGCGCTCAAGCAGGTGCGCTACAAGACGGCGCTGCCGTTGCCGGCGGGCGGTCTTACGTTGGCAATGTAGGGAAAGGGCGGGGGAAGAAGCAGGACTTTCGTCAGCCGCGACCCTGGATGTCAGGGCTGACGAGTTCGAATGACTACAGGTTGTCTTTCTTGTCTCCGGCAGACAAGCCGGCCTGTATGCGCTGGTAAATCTCTTCACGATGCACGGCAACGTCTTTGGGGGCGTTGATGCCGACGCGTACCTGCTGGCCGCTGACGCCCAGGATAGTGATCGTGATGTCGTCACCGATGTTGATGCTTTCACCGACTTTGCGGGTGAGTATCAGCATGTCTTTACTCCTTGATTGTTACTAAGGTGCCTTTCTCAGGCATTCCTGGCTTAGGTCTTACATACAGAATACCGCCAAGTTGATCCGAGCGGGTGGTTCATTACAGACGTCATTTCATTCTATTTAATTCCCCGGCATCGGAAAATCGTCGGTAATTCAGCCTGATAAGGCAGTAATAGGACAGTTCTGCAAGGTTGAGACAGGTCGTAAGGTGATAAAATCACATTAACTGACGATTACGGGAGAAGCTCTGTGCGCAGAATAGCAGTGATGATGGCATTCGTGGTGCTGGCTGGTTGTGGCGATGGCTCGGGAAACAAGGTCGAGCCGGCCAAGGCCGCCGTCGCGCCGGTAGCGGCGGCCGTGCAGGCCACGGGTTGGGACCTGTTGATCAAGGATGACAAGACCAAGGCGCTGACCGATTGGACCGCGTGGCTGATCGAGCATGGTTTCCCGTTCAAGATCCTCGACGATGGCCAGGTCATCGCCGGGCCGTTCGCGACCAAGGAAATTGCCGAGCAGAAAAAGGCTCAACTGGCCGACAAGCAGAACATGGAATCGCAAGTGGTGGAACACAAGGCGCAGCCTTGAGGCTCGGATCTGTTCTGTAGGAGCGGGCTTGCCCGCGAAGCGTTTGGTGATCCCATTGGCCTCTTCGCGGGCAAGCCCGCTCCTACAAAAACGACGCGAGGATGCCTGCAGCGCAGGGCATTCGGCCAACTTGCCTGCACCGCTGATCACTCGGTCGGCGATTGCGTGTCGATATAGTCCGGTACCTCGGCCAGTGGGTAGTGTCGTTGCTGATCGCGCCGAGGGACCGGTATCGCAGGCAATGGCTCGAGCTTTTGCGGCGTGCCGGTCGTCAATGCGCGTTCTACCGCGAGCAGTACCCGAACGTCCCTGAAGCCTTCTTCGCCACTGGGCTCCGGCGTCACATCATTCAGAATGCAATCGGAAAAATACGCAGTCTCCCCCGCAAACTGGTCGACCACGGGATGCGAATGCTCCTGTGTTTGGTCGCCGATGATCGCGCGGTAGGTGATGCCGACTTCCTTGCCATAACCGAAGCATGGAGAGGCCTCTATTTCACCCTGGGTGCCGATGAGCTGGAAACGCTCGCTGTCTGGAAGGGTGTAGCTGACGGTGAATTGCGCCATGCGCTCGCCGGAAAACCTCAGGCATACGCTCACGGTGTCGGGTGTGCCCAGCTTGCTACCGGGGACTGATGTACCGACCGCACTGATCTCGATGGGCTCATCGGCAAAAAGCTGTCGCACCATGTTCAACGGATACGGCCCCATGTCCAATACGGGGCCGGCAGCGAAACCGTTCTGCATCCGATGATTGGTCAGCCTGACCGTCTGCGTGAAGGTCGAGGTGAACAGGCGTGGTTGCCCGAATTCACCGGCATGAACGCGCTCGATCATTTCGAGGGTGCCTGGCTCCGAGTGCAGCCGGTAGGCAATCATGAATTTCGCGCTCGAACGTTGCGCCGCGGCCAGCATCGCCTGGCAATCGTCTTCGTTGGTGGCCATGGGTTTTTCCAGCAGCACGTGTATGCCTGCCTCCAGGGCAGGGACTACATACTCGCGGTGCAGGAAGTTGGGCGTTGCCACGTAGACGGCATCAATTTCACCCGAGGCCAACAGCTCGGCGTATTGCCCATAGCTGTAGCTTTTCAGGCCATAGCGCTTGGCTAGCTGGTCTGCCTTGATCGGGTCACCTGTCACCAGGGCCGTCATGACGGAGTTCTCGGTCTGTCCTATCCCAGGCATGAACGCGCCTTGGGAAATCGATCCGCCACCGATCACTGCGTAACGAATTTTGCCGTTCGAATCGGGCATGTGAGCCTCCCTGTGCTTGGGCAATCGACGTGTCGCCTGCCAAGTGTCGGCCATTGTGAGCGCCAGGAGTTCCATCGGTGTTCAGGCCAGGGTTCGGGATGGTTGGCGCGGGCGACATTTGTCGGTGATTGGGAGCAACCGCTCGTCAGCGTCGAGGCGGATTTCTTGAACATCCCATTCGTTCTCCCGGACAGATTGAACATGTGCCGACGAAATTCCCTTTCGCCGCAGGACTCACTCGTTGAGGTGAACGATCATGAAAAGGTTATCGATGTGCTTGGGCTTGTGCAGCGCATTCATGCTTCATGGATGCTTTGACCACCCCGATAACAAAACGAAAGACAATTCCAGTGGAACCCAGTCTTCCGTAGAGGTGCAGAAAGGCAAGGCTGAAGAGAACAAGTAATCCTTCAGCCGCAGGCCTTGAGGTCCACAGCGCCGACGAATTCATTACCGCGGCCCATCACGCACGCCACGCTCTGGTTGCGCTGGCGTTCCCAGGTTTGCACCGGGTAGGTCTTGTTCCAGGCTTCGAACAGTTGGCGGTCCTGTTTCGATAAACGCAGGCCGTACTGCTTGCTCATGTAGAAATAGGTGCGGGCGATCATCCCGCGAATCGAAGGGCGCGGCATGACCTTCTTGGCCTTGAAGTCGACCTGGGTCAGGCAGGAGCCATATTGACCCTTCTGCTCCGGCAGCCAGCCGAAGCTGAAATTGCTGCGGTCGCCGTTCACCTCGCCGATGCTCGGTACCAGGTTGTGCAGGTCGGCCTCGGCACGCTTGTAGGCCTGATCGTTCTGGCTGCAGTTCTTGCGCCCGCCCTGTTGCCAGCACTGGCGCTGATGGCCGATCTGCCAGGCCGGCACGATATGTTCCCATTCGATCCGGGCGGCACGGTTGGCATTCTTGCGCGGTACATAACCGCAGGCCTGCAGGTCGACCCGGTTGCCGGTGTACTTGCAGCCGCAATAGAACTCCGTGGACTGGCGGGCATACAGCTTCCAGGCGACTTTCTTGGCCTCGCTGAAGGTACGCGGGGCCTCGGCGTGAGCCGGCAGCGCCCAGCACAGGCCGAGCAGGGCGATAACGTGCAAACGCATGAATCAGTCTTCCTTCGGCACGGTCCAGAAAATCTGCACGCCGCCGTCATCGCGGTAGGCGAGGGTGACGTTGTCGTTCTCGTCTATCTCCTCGAGCAGTTGTTCCCACTCATCGGCGGGCTCGTCCGGCATGCGGAAGATCAGCGCGGCCTTGGCCTGTTGGGCGGATTGCGAGTTGATGATTTTCTGTACGCGCAGGCCCATGCGCTCGTAGGAACTGGGGGCGGCGGCTGAAGTTGGGTTTGCCACGAAACAATCCTTAATTAAGCTGTACGTGCATACAGTATTTAACTGTAGGCAGTTTCGCAACTGTCAGAGCAGTTTCGAGCGTTTCTGACAGCGCTTTTTAGGATTTGGCGTCAGTTGTAGGAAAAATTATAAGGATTTATCGGGGCCTGAATGTCAGTACGCGCCTGCTCAGCAGGTCAGGCTTTTCGCGTTTGCGCTGCGGGGAGGGCGGATTGATTGCAGGATATTTGTATCGGTATTGAATGCACTGCCGTACATCGTGGCTAAAGTTTCGTCAGCCACCGCCGATACGCCGGTACAGAAATTTTCCCGAGGTTCTAACCATGTCAGTAGGTTTTCCTTCTCCCGCCGGCCTTTCGATCAACGGCCACACGGTGGGCACGGAGTCCAAGACCATCGCCATGACGAGCGAAATCGACAAGGCGGTGAAGGACAGCGATGAGGCAGACACCAAATCGGGCAAGGTCCGTGCCGGTGGTGGCAGCGCAGAGGCCGCAGGTGGTGCCGAGGAGAGTTCGGGCAACAGCCACAATGCCGCGGTCAAGGCGCTGCAGAAGCGCATGAAGGAGTTGCAGCAGCAACTGCGCGAACTCCAGCAGCAGTTGGCGGCCGCGGAAAAGGCCTCCTACCCGTCGGACGATGCCCGCACCACCGTGCTGATGGGTATCCAGGGCCAGATCAGTACCGTCAATGGTGCCTTGATGACCACGGCTGCGGCACTGCTCGCGGCGTTGAACAAAGAAGCCAAGTCCGGCAGTTCCGGCTCGCTGGTCAGCACCACCGCGTAACGTCCCTTCGCAACACGCTCTCCACCGCCGGGCCTCGCGCCCGGTGGTCATTTCCCGACTATTCTCTGGATCAAGCGCACTGCAGCCCGTTGACAAATGTCGGTGGGCTTCGCATAGTTGGCTTCACGCAAACGTTTGCGCGAGCAGTTTCAGGGGCTTTCCGAAAGTCGTGGCAAAGTCCCGTCGCGCTCCTGGCTTGCTCACAATAATCATAAGATCCGGAGTGAACCCATGAAGTTGCCATTCGCTGGTCGTCTGCTCGCTGTCGCCGTACTCGCTGCCACCCTGCCCATGTCGTCGGCCTTCGCTGACGCGGCCAAGCCCAAGGTCGGCCTGGTCATGAAATCCCTCGCCAACGAATTCTTCGTCACCATGCAGGACGGTGCCAAGGAATACCAGAAAGCCCATTCCGCCGATTTCGACATGATCACCAACGGGATCAAGAACGAAACCGACACCGCCGCCCAGATCGATATCGTCAACCAGATGATCCTGTCCAAGGTTGACGCCCTGGTGATCGCCCCGGCCGACTCCAAGGCCCTGGTGACAGTGCTCAAGAAAGCCTCCGACGCCGGCATCAAGGTGGTCAACATCGACAACCGCCTCGACCCGGACGTGCTCAAGAGCAAGCACCTCGACATTCCTTTCGTAGGCCCCGACAACCGCAAGGGCGCGCGCCTGGTCGGCGACTACCTGGCCAAGACCCTGGCCTCCGGCGACAAGGTCGGCATCATCGAAGGCGTACCGACCACCACCAACGCCCAGCAGCGCACCGCAGGCTTCAAGGACGCGATGGACGCCGCCGGCCTGAAGATCGTTTCCACCCAATCCGGCAACTGGGAAATCGACCAGGGCAACAAGGTCGCTTCCGCGATGCTGAGCGAATACCCGGACCTCAAGGCCCTGCTGGCCGGTAACGACAACATGGCCCTGGGCGCCGTCTCCGCGGTACGTGCTGCCGGCAAGGCAGGCAAGGTGCAAGTGGTCGGCTACGACAACATCGAGGCGATCAAGCCGATGCTGCAGGACGGCCGCGTACTGGCCACCGCCGACCAGGCCGCTGCCCAGCAGGCCGTGTTCGGTATCCAGAACGCAATCAAGCTGGTCAAGGGCGAGAAGGTCGATGCCGTCGATGGCGTGATCGAAACCCCGGTCGAACTGGTCCTCAAGAAGTAAGCCCAAGAAGCAATCCCTGGCTGCAACCGCGCCCGCTCGTCCTGAGCGGGCGCCCGGAGACTTTCCTATGTCATCTTCCGCACCGAACGCTGTCCTGTCGGTCAGCGGTATCGGCAAGACCTATGCGCAACCTGTCCTGAGCAACATCGACCTGACGCTGATGCGTGGCGAAGTGTTGGCGCTGACCGGTGAAAATGGCGCGGGCAAAAGTACGCTGTCGAAGATCATCGGCGGGCTGGTCACACCGACCACCGGCCAGATGCTCTTCAATGGCCAGGCTTATGCGCCCGGCAGCCGGACCCAGGCTGAAGAGCTGGGCGTGCGCATGGTCATGCAGGAACTCAATCTGTTGCCGACCTTGTCGGTGGCGGAGAACCTGTTTCTCGATAACCTGCCCAGCCACGGTGGCTGGATCAGCCGCAAGCAACTGCGCAAGGCCGCCATCGAGGCGATGGCCCAGGTCGGCCTGGACGCGATCGACCCCGACACCCTGGTGGGTGAGCTGGGCATCGGTCACCAGCAGATGGTCGAAATCGCCCGCAACCTGATCGGCGATTGCCATGTGCTGATTCTCGACGAGCCGACCGCGATGCTCACCGCTCGCGAAGTCGAAATGCTCTTCGAGCAGATTACCCGCCTGCAGGCCCGCGGCGTGGCGATCATCTACATTTCCCACCGGCTCGAGGAACTGGCACGGGTGGCCCAGCGCATTGCGGTACTGCGCGACGGCAACCTGGTCTGTGTCGAGCCGATGGCCAACTACAACAGTGAACAGCTGGTCAACCTGATGGTCGGCCGCGAGCTTGGCGAACACATCGACCTGGGCGAGCGCACGATTGGCGCGCCGGCGCTGACGGTCAAGGGGCTGAGCCGGGCGGACAAGGTGCTGGACGTGTCGTTCGAAGTCCGCGCTGGCGAAATCTACGGCATTTCCGGGCTGATCGGTGCCGGACGTACCGAGCTGCTGCGGCTGATCTACGGCGCCGATGTCGCCGACAGCGGTACCGTCGCCCTGGGTACGCCGGCCAAGGTGGTCGAGGTGCGTTCGCCGGTCGATGCGGTGCGCCATGGCATCGCCCTGATCACCGAGGACCGCAAGGGCGAAGGCCTGCTGCTGACCCAGTCGATCAGCGCCAACATCGCCCTGGGCAACATGCCGGCGATTTCCAGCGGCGGGGTGGTCAACGGTGGTGAAGAAACCGCGCTGGCACGGCGGCAGATCGAGGCCATGCGCATTCGTAGTTCCAGCCCGGACCAGTTGGTCTCCGAGCTGTCCGGCGGCAACCAGCAGAAGGTGGTGATCGGCCGCTGGCTGGAGCGCGACTGCTCGGTGCTGCTGTTCGACGAACCGACGCGCGGGATCGACGTCGGTGCCAAATTCGACATCTACGCGCTGCTCGGCGAACTGACCCGACAGGGCAAGGCGCTGGTGGTGGTCTCCAGCGACCTGCGCGAGCTGATGCTGATCTGCGATCGCATCGGCGTGCTTTCGGCCGGGCGCCTGATCGAGACCTTCGAGCGCGACAGCTGGACCCAGGATGATTTGCTTGCCGCCGCATTTGCCGGCTATCAGAAACGTGATGCGCTGCTCAACGACGCGGCGCCTAGGGATACCCTATGAAAACTGCTCCTACGGCCGGTAAAGCCGGTCGCAACTTCTATGGCCTCGGCACCTACCTGGGCCTGGCCGGCGCCTTGCTGGGGATGATCATCCTGTTCTCCAGCCTGAGCAGCCACTTCCTGTCCTACGACACCTTCAGCACCCTGGCCAACCAGATTCCCGACCTGATGGTACTGGCGGTCGGCATGACCTTCGTGCTGATCATCGGCGGCATCGACCTGTCGGTGGGCTCGGTGCTGGCGCTGGCGGCCTCGGCGGTCAGTGTCGCGGTGCTCGGCTGGGGCTGGAGCGTGCTGCCGGCGGCGTTGCTGGGCATGGGCTGCGCCGCGCTGGCGGGGACCATCACCGGTGCGATCACCGTGGCCTGGCGGATTCCGTCGTTCATCGTCTCCCTCGGCGTGCTGGAAATGGCCCGTGGCCTTGCCTACCAGATGACCGGTTCGCGCACCGCCTACATCGGTGACGCCTTCGCCTGGCTGTCGAACCCGATCGCCTTCGGTATCTCGCCCTCGTTCATCATCGCGCTGCTGGTGATCATCGCCGCGCAACTGGTGCTGACCCGCACCGTGTTCGGTCGCTACCTGATCGGCATCGGCACCAACGAGGAAGCGGTACGCCTGGCCGGGATCAACCCCAAGCCGTACAAGATCCTGGTCTTCAGCCTCATGGGCCTGCTGGCCGGCATCGCCGCGCTGTTCCAGATCTCGCGCCTGGAAGCGGCCGACCCGAACGCCGGTTCCGGCCTGGAACTGCAGGTCATCGCCGCAGTGGTGATCGGCGGTACCAGCCTGATGGGCGGGCGCGGTTCGGTGATCAGCACCTTCTTCGGCGTGCTGATCATCTCGGTGCTGGCCGCGGGCCTGGCGCAGATCGGCGCGACCGAGCCGACCAAGCGGATCATCACCGGTGCAGTGATCGTCATCGCCGTGGTACTCGACACCTACCGCAGCCAACGCGCCCGTCGGCGGGCTTGAGTCATGGCCACGATCAAGGACGTCGCGGCCCTGGCCGGTATCTCCTACACCACGGTGTCCCACGTGGTGAACAAGACCCGGCCGGTCAGCGAGCAGGTGCGGCTGAAGGTCGAGGCGGCAATCGCCGAACTCGACTACGTGCCCAGCGCCGTGGCGCGCTCGCTCAAGGCCAAGACCACTGCGACCATCGGCCTGCTGGTGCCCAACAGCCTCAACCCGTACTTCGCCGAACTGGCGCGGGGCATCGAGGATTACTGCGAGCGCAATAACTACTGCGTGATCCTCTGCAATTCCGACGATGATCCGGACAAGCAGCGCAACTACCTGCGGGTCCTGCTGGAAAAACGTGTCGACGGCCTGATTGTCGCCTCCATCGGCGGTGATGACAGTCTTGCCGCCGGGTTGTCGGGGGTACGCACGCCGATGGTCATCGTCGACCGGGATATCGCTGGTGTCGAGGCTGACCGGGTGCGCATCGACCACGAGGAGGGCGCCTACCTGGCGACCCAATACCTCTTGGAATTGGGGCACCGGGCGATTGCCTTCATCGGCGGGCCGAGCGACACCAGCGTGGCGCAGTTGCGCCTGGCCGGTTATCGCCGGGCCTTGCAGCAGGCCGGGGTCAAGGTACCGGCCAAGTGGGTGCTGGCCAGTGATTTCACCAGCCCCGGCGGTTACCGGGCGGCGGCCCGGCTGCTGGAGGGCGAGCGGCCCAGTGCGATTTTTGCCGGCAACGACATGCTCGGCATCGGCGCGCTGCGGGCGGCGGCGGAACGTGGTATCCGCGTGCCGGACGAGTTGTCGATCATCGGCTTCGACGATGTGCAGATGAGCCGTTATGTCTACCCGGCACTGACCACCGTTGGCCAGTCGATCCTGCAACTGGGCGAAACGGCGGCCGAGTTGCTGCTGCGGCGCATCGCGACGCCACAGTTGGCGCTGGACCAGCGCATCGTGACCCCCAGCATCGTCAGGCGCGAATCGACGGCGCCGGTTCCCCACGGGGTTGCATGAAACGTCGGGCCAGCGCGGCTGGTCCCGACCGAACCGAATTCAAGAGTGAAGATGCATGCAAGCAAAAGTAGTGGTCATAGGCAGTCTCAACATGGACCTGGTCACCCGCGCGGAGCGTTTGCCGCGGGCCGGTGAGACCCTGGTCGGCCAATCGTTCGCCACCGTGCCGGGCGGCAAGGGCGCGAACCAGGCGGTGGCGGCAGCACGCTTGGGGGCGCAGGTGTCGATGGTCGGCTGTGTCGGTGACGACGCCTATGGGCAGCAGTTGCGTGACGCGCTGTTGGTCGAGGGCATCGATTGCCAGGCGGTCAGCGCGGTGGACGGCGTGTCCAGCGGTGTGGCGCTGATCGTGGTCGACGCCAGCAGCCAGAATGCGATTGTCATCGTCGCCGGTGGCAATGGCCATGTGACGACTGAGGTGGTCAAAAGCTTCGATGCGGTGCTGCAGGCGGCGGATGTGATCATCTGCCAGCTCGAAGTGCCGATGGAGACCGTCGGCTACGCCCTCAAGCGGGGTCGCGAGCTGGGCAAGACCGTCATCCTCAACCCGGCCCCGGCCAGCGCGCCGCTGCCGGCCGACTGGTATGCGTCGATCGACTATCTGATCCCCAACGAAAGCGAGGCCTCGGCCCTGACCGGCCTGCCGGTCGATTCGCAGGCCAGCGCCGAAGCCGCGGCGACCCAACTGATGGCCGCCGGGGCAGGGAAGGTGATCATCACCCTCGGTGCCCAGGGCTCGCTGTTCGCCGATGGCCAGGGCTTCACTCATTTCCCGGCGCCCAAGGTCCAGGCGCTCGACACCACCGCTGCCGGCGATACCTTCGTCGGTGGTTTTGCCGCGGCGCTGGCCTGCGGCAAGAGCGAGGCGGAGGCCATTCGGTTTGGCCAGGTCGCGGCGGCGTTGTCGGTCACCCGTGCCGGTGCGCAGCCATCCATTCCGCAATTGTCCGAAGTGCAGGGGTTCAAACTGTCATGAAAAAAGCACCGTTGCTCAACATTGCCCTGTCACGCTTGATCGCCTCGCTGGGGCACGGCGAGATGCTGGTGATCGGCGATGCCGGCCTGCCGGTACCGCCCGGCGTCGAGCTGATCGACCTGGCGCTGACCCCGGGCATTCCCGATTTCGTCAGCACCCTGCGCATCGTGCTCAGCGAAATGCAGGTGGAGAGCCATGTGCTGGCCGAAGAGATCCTGCTCAAGCAGCCACCGGCGCTGACCTACTTGGAGGCGCTCGAATCCCGTGGCGAGTTGGGGCAGCGTCGCCTGCTCAGCCACGAGGAGTTCAAGGCACTCAGCCGCCAGGCCAAGGCCGTGGTGCGCACCGGCGAGTGCCAGCCCTACAGCAACGTCATCCTGGTGGCAGGCGTGACGTTCTAAAATTACCCATCGCGCACAAGGAGTGCACCATGCAACGCTATGCTGAGAGTTTCTCCCGCTGGTTCAGGAGTCTGCTGATCGTGTCCCTGCTTACTGCTACCGGCGCCCAGGCGGCGGAAAAGATCGACCTGATCATCGACACCGATCCGGGCGCCGACGACGTGGTGGCGCTGTTGTTCGCCCTGGCCTCGCCGGAGGAGTTGAGCATTCGCGCGCTGACCACCGTGGCCGGCAACGTGCGCCTGGACAAGACCTCGCGCAATGCCCGTCTGGCCCGTGAATGGGCCGGGCGTGAAGAGGTGCCGGTGTATGCCGGGGCGCCACGACCGTTGCTGCGCACGCCGATCTACGCCGAGAACATCCACGGCAAGGAAGGCATTTCCGGGGTTACCGTGCACGAACCCAAGGCGCCGCTGGCCAAGGGCAGCGCGGTCAACTACCTGATCGACACCCTACGCGCAGCCAAGCCCCACAGCATCACCATCGCCATGCTCGGGCCGCAGACCAACCTGGCCCTGGCGCTGATCCAGGACCCGGAAATCACCCAGGGCATCAAGGAAGTGGTGGTCATGGGCGGCACGCACTTCAACGGCGGCAACATCACCCCGGTGGCCGAGTTCAACCTGTTCGCCGACCCGCAGGCCGCCGAGGTGGTGCTCAAGAGCGGCGTCAAGCTGACCTACCTGCCGCTGGACGTGACCCACAAGATCCTCACCAGCGACGAGCGCCTGAAGAAAATCGCCGCGCTGAACAACAACGCGGGCAAGGTGGTTGGCGATATCCTCAACGACTACGTCAAGGGTGACATGGAGCACTACGGCATTCCCGGTGGCCCGGTGCACGACGCCACGGTCATCGCCTACCTGCTCAAGCCGTCGCTGTTCAGTGGGCGTGAGGTCAACATGGTGGTCGACAGCCGCGAAGGCCCGACCTTCGGCCAGACCATCGTCGACTGGTACGACGGCCTGAAGCAGAACAAGAACGTGTTCTGGGTCGAGAATGGCGATGCCCAGGGCTTCTTCGACCTGCTGACCGCGCGCCTCGGTCGCCTCAAGTAATCCCTGCCACCCACGGGCGCTCGTCCGTGGGTTCGCTGGGCACAAGGCCCGGCTACGTGCCACACTGCGGTTTTGCCTTGTCTGGAAAACCGCCGTGCAGATCGACCTGAACAACCCCGACAACCTCACCATTGACGCCGTGCGCCAGTTGCTCGCCTCGGCCAGCGACGACGTGCACACCCAATTGCGGGTGACCCGCTCGGGGATCGCCTACCTCTCCAGCGGCGTGGTAGGCGGGCGCGATATCGAAGGATTGCTGTTTCGCCTGGAAACCTGGGCGGCCGGTTCCGGCTATGTCGGCAACGTGGCGGCCAGCGACGAGGTGTGGGTGCGCCAGGTGTTCAACGCGTTGAAGGACAACTGGCCCAATCCGCCCTTCGACTACATCGACGTCTACTGAATACACAAATCGTTCATATTCAGTCACGATTGAGTGTGCCAGCAGGGCAGTGGCTCAGGCAGACTTGTCCGGTATCGCCGCCAGAATCGGCTCGCCCGCCTGGCACCATGCAACCAATCGTGCAAACGGCGGTCGCACACTCTCTACCTATTTTTCACGAGGAGGCTTCATGCCTTGGAAGCTTGCATCCTGGGGGGCGATTATCGCCATGTCGGTCCTGGCCGGTTGTTCGACGAACACCGGCTCTTCGCCGGCCAGTAGCAGCGAGCCCGTCACCCAGAACGACAGCGGCCGTTGCGAAGCCAAGGGCGCCGAGTTCGCCCTTGGCAAGCAGGCCTCGGCCGAATTGCTGGAGCAGGCACGCAGCCGCAGCGGTGCGCAGAGCGCACGGGTCGTGGGCCCGGATGACATGATCACCCTGGAATACCGCTCCGACCGCCTGAACCTCAATGCCGACCGCACCGGCAAGATCGAGCGGGTCAACTGCGGCTGATCGGCCAGCGGTTTCTCGCCGGGCTTTCCGGCAGGCATAAAAAAACCCCGCCACATGAAGGCGGGGTTTTTTCAGTTCGCGGAAAACTTACTCCGGACGAACCTGTGCAGCTTGCATACCCTTTTGGCCTTTCTCAGCCACGAAGGAAACGGTCTGGCCTTCTTTCAGGCTTTTGAAACCGTCAGTTTCGATAGCTTTGAAGTGTACGAACAGGTCGTCACCGCCACCTTGAGGAGTGATGAAGCCGAAGCCTTTTTCATCGTTGAACCATTTTACGGTGCCGGTTTGGCGATTAGACATGGTGTATCTCCAAGAAACATATATTTTCAGTAGTGCTGTGTTGCTCAGGCCAACTGGGCACACCGGGCTATCATAGTCGAAATGTTCGACTTGGGAGCCCCCCACAACGGCTGATTGCCAATCAGTCGCGCTCTCTTTACCGCTGTGATTGGCTGAAAGCCCCGGTTTAAAAGGCTTTCAGGGGAAAACGGCAGTGATAAAAAAAGCCGTAAAAACTGCATAAAATGTCTGAAAAAACTGCTTTTCGGCTCTGAAGCTCAGACAAGCCCCGACATTTGCCGGATTATTTGGCGACCCGGCAGGCTGCCACGACGTTCAGTGCCTTGGTTTGCAGCTCCTTGCTCGGGCCCTTGTTGGGGTCCTTGGGGTGCATCAGTTCGGCCAGTTCGGCGTTGGTGAACTTGTCGTTCAGTTGGTCGGCGCTGCAGGCGCAGTGCTGCTGGGCGGTCTTGAGATCGACGCTGCGGTTGGCGGCGGCGGTGCAGTCCTTCATGTAGGCGTCGCGTTGGCCGGCAGGCCAGGCGGCCTGGGCGCTCAGGGGCAGCAGCAGGGCGATGGGCGCGGCGAGGGCGAAGAGGTGAGTCAAGCGCATGTTCGTACTCCTTTGGAAAAACGCGAACTGGACGTCGCTTACGGGGTGTTTGAGGGCTCGAGGGCAACTCAAGTTCACCCATGGCACATGAAACCTGCTGACTCTAGCAGTTTGTGTTCCTGGCGAGGCGATGACCGTTCATCTGTGCTAGCATGCTCGACTTGGCTGTAATCGGCGTCGTAGCGGGGTTCCCCCGGACGAGGCCACGCCATCAACCCTTTTTTCTTGAACTCCAGTCACTCTGGTTCGTTTCCGGTTGGCCTTGCGGCTCCTGCCAATGTGCGGCAGGCGTTCTTCACTGAACGGCTGGACGAGTCGCGTACTGGCTGCTCATCCCAACCCACGTGACCTTTGGTAGGGGTCACCACTAGGAGAGGAGGCGCCATGCCCACTATTACTCTTCCCGACGGCAGTCAACGTTCGTTCGATCACCCGATTTCCGTAGCCGAAGTCGCCGCTTCCATCGGTGCGGGCCTGGCCAAGGCCACCGTGGCCGGCAAGGTCGACGGCAAGCTGGTCGATGCCTGTGACCTGATCCAGGCCGATGCCACACTGCAAATCATCACGCCCAAGGATGAAGAGGGGCTGGAGATCATTCGTCACTCTTGCGCCCACCTGGTTGGCCACGCGGTCAAGCAGCTGTATCCGACCGCCAAGATGGTGATCGGTCCGGTCATCGACGAAGGTTTCTACTACGACATCGCCTACGAGCGTCCTTTCACCCCGGACGACCTGGCGGCGATCGAAGCGCGCATGCACCAGCTGATCGACAAGGACTACGACGTGATCAAGAAGGTCACGCCGCGCGCCGAAGTCATCGAGGTGTTCACCCAGCGTGGCGAGGACTACAAGCTGCGCCTGGTCGAGGACATGCCGAACGAAACGGCAATGGGCCTGTACTACCACGAAGAATATGTCGACATGTGCCGCGGTCCGCACGTGCCGAATACCCGTTTCCTCAAGTCGTTCAAGCTGACCAAGCTGTCCGGTGCCTACTGGCGCGGCGATGCCAAGAACGAGCAGTTGCAGCGTGTCTACGGTACTGCCTGGGCTGACAAGAAACAGCTGGCCGCCTACATCCAGCGCATCGAGGAAGCGGAAAAACGCGACCACCGCAAGATTGGCAAGCGCCTGGGCCTGTTCCACACCCAGGAAGAAGCGCCGGGCATGGTGTTCTGGCACCCGAATGGCTGGACCCTGTACCAGGTGCTCGAGCAGTACATGCGCAAGGTGCAGCGTGACAACGGCTACCTGGAGATCAAGACCCCGCAAGTGGTCGATCGCTCCCTGTGGGAGAAGTCCGGGCACTGGGCCAACTACGCCGAAAACATGTTCACCACCGAGTCGGAAAGCCGCGACTACGCCATCAAGCCGATGAACTGCCCGTGCCACGTGCAGGTGTTCAACCAGGGCCTGAAGAGCTACCGCGAGCTGCCTATGCGCCTGGCCGAGTTCGGTGCCTGCCACCGCAACGAGCCGTCGGGTGCCCTGCACGGCATCATGCGCGTGCGTGGTTTCACCCAGGACGACGCGCACATCTTCTGCACCGAAGACCAGATGCAGGCCGAATCCGCTGCCTTCATCAAGCTGACCATGGACGTCTACGCCGACTTCGGCTTCAAGGACATCCAGATGAAGCTGTCGACCCGCCCTGAAAAGCGCGTGGGTTCCGACGAGCTGTGGGATCGCGCCGAGAATGCGCTGGCCGCGGCACTCGACAGCGCCGGCCTGGCCTATGACCTGCAGCCGGGCGAGGGCGCCTTCTACGGGCCGAAGATCGAATTCTCGCTCAAGGACTGCCTGGGCCGTGTCTGGCAGTGCGGTACCCTGCAGCTGGATTTCAACCTGCCGATCCGCCTGGGCGCGGAGTACGTGTCCGAAGACAACAGCCGCAAGCATCCGGTGATGCTGCACCGGGCGATCCTCGGTTCGTTCGAGCGTTTCGTCGGAATTCTCATCGAACACTACGAGGGCGCGTTCCCGGCCTGGCTGGCGCCAACCCAGGCGGTGGTGATGAATATCACCGACAAGCAGGCCGATTTTGCCCTCGAAGTGGAAAAATCTCTGGCCGAAAGCGGATTCCGTGCCAAGTCCGACTTGAGAAATGAGAAGATCGGCTTTAAAATCCGCGAGCATACCTTGCTCAAGGTTCCCTATCTTTTGGTTATCGGAGATCGGGAAGTCGAAACGCAAACTGTCGCTGTGCGTACCCGTGAAGGTGCTGACCTGGGCTCGATGCCCGTCGCCCAGTTCACGGCGCTCCTCGCGCAAGCGGTTTCCCGGCGTGGTCGCCAAGATTCGGAGTAATTATTATTAAGCGTGATATGAGACAAGATAAACGAGCTGCACCGAAAGCCCCGATCAACGAGAATATCTCGGCACGCGAGGTTCGGTTAATTGGCGCTGATGGCGAGCAGATTGGCATCGTCTCGATTGATGAAGCGCTTCGAATTGCCGAAGAAGCCAAGCTGGATCTGGTGGAAATCTCCGCCGATGCAGTGCCACCCGTCTGCCGGGTGATGGACTACGGCAAGTCGATCTTCGAAAAGAAGAAGCAAATTGCTGCTGCGAAGAAAAACCAGAAGCAAGTGCAGGTTAAAGAAATCAAGTTTCGTCCAGGGACGGAGGAAGGGGATTACCAGGTAAAACTACGCAACCTGGTACGTTTCCTGAGTGACGGGGACAGGGCCAAGGTATCCTTGCGATTCCGCGGCCGTGAGATGGCCCACCAGGAGCTGGGGATGGAGCTGCTCAAGCGGGTTGAAACCGACCTGCAAGAATACGGCTCGGTCGAACAGCATCCTAAGATGGAAGGACGCCAGCTGATCATGGTCATCGCCCCGAAAAAGAAGAAGTAATCAACAGGGCACGGCAGGCCTTCTGATTATGTTTATCAACTGAATGCGGAGTATCCGAACATGCCAAAGATGAAAACCAAAAGTGGTGCTGCCAAGCGGTTTCTGAAAACTGCTAACGGCATCAAGCACAAGCACGCTTTCAAGAGCCACATCCTGACCAAAATGTCGACCAAGCGTAAGCGTCAACTGCGCGGTAGCAGCTTGCTGCATCCGTCTGACGTGGCAAAAGTCGAGCGCATGCTGCGCCTTCGTTAATTTTTGGATCAAGAATAGAGGAAGTAACTCATGGCTCGTGTAAAGCGTGGCGTCATTGCCCGTAAGCGTCACAAGAAAATTCTGAAACTTGCCAAAGGCTACTACGGTGCACGCTCGCGCGTATTCCGTGTTGCCAAGCAAGCGGTAATCAAGGCAGGCCAATACGCCTACCGTGACCGTCGTCAGAAAAAACGTCAGTTCCGCGCTCTGTGGATCGCTCGTATCAACGCTGGTGCGCGTATCAACGGTCTGTCCTACAGCCGTTTCATCGCTGGCCTGAAAAAAGCGTCGATCGAAATCGACCGTAAGGTTCTGGCTGATCTGGCAGTGAACGAAAAAGCGGCGTTTGCTGCGATTGTCGAGAAAGCTAAAGCCGTTCTGGCCTAAGTCCCCCGACAATCACCGGGGCTCGCATTCGCGGGCCCTGGTGTTAAACGTCAGTAAATAGGGGAAGAGCCTTCAGGCTCTTCCCCTATTTCGTATCTGGAGTCTGTACATGGAAAACCTGGACGCACTGGTCTCTCAAGCACTTGAGGCTGTGCAAAGCGCTGAAGACATCAATGCCCTGGAGCAAATCCGGGTTCACTACCTTGGCAAGAAGGGTGAGCTGACTCAGGTGATGAAGACCCTGGGGAGCCTGCCGGCAGAGGAGCGTCCGCAGGTCGGCGCCCTGATCAACGTCGCCAAGGAGCGTGTCACAGAGGTTCTCAATGCGCGCAAGGCGTCGTTCGAGGAGGCGCAACTGAGCGCCAAGCTCGCCGCCGAGTCCATTGACGTGACCCTGCCTGGCCGTGGCCAGACCTCGGGTGGTCTGCACCCGGTCACCCGGACTCTGGAACGCGTCGAACAATTCTTTACCCACATCGGCTACGGCATCGCCGAAGGTCCCGAAGTGGAAGACGATTACCACAACTTCGAGGCGCTCAACATCCCAGGCCACCACCCGGCCCGGTCGATGCACGACACCTTCTATTTCAATGCGAACATGCTGCTGCGCACCCACACCTCGCCGGTCCAGGTGCGCACCATGGAATCGCAGAAGCCGCCGATCCGCATCGTCTGCCCAGGCCGTGTGTATCGCAGCGACTCCGATATCACCCACTCGCCGATGTTCCACCAGGTCGAAGGCCTGCTGGTCGATCGCGACATCAACTTCGCCGACCTCAAGGGCACCATCGAGGAATTCCTCCGCGTGTTCTTCGAGAAAGAGCTGGCGGTGCGTTTCCGTCCGTCCTACTTCCCCTTCACCGAGCCATCGGCTGAAGTCGACATGGAATGCGTGATGTGCAGCGGCAAAGGCTGCCGCGTGTGCAAGCAGACCGGCTGGCTGGAAGTGATGGGCTGCGGCATGGTGCACCCGAACGTGCTGCGCATGTCCGGCATCGACCCGGAAGAGTTCCAGGGCTTTGCCTTCGGCATGGGCGTTGAGCGTCTGGCCATGCTGCGTTATGGCGTGAACGACTTGCGTCTGTTCTTCGACAACGACTTGCGGTTCCTCGCGCAATTTCGCTAGTCGTCACGAATCTATTGGGAGAACAGGATGAAATTCAGTGAACAATGGCTGCGTGGCTGGGTAAGCCCGCAAGTTAGCCGCGACGAGCTGGTGGCTCGTCTGTCGATGGCGGGTCTGGAGGTCGACAGCGTGACCCCGGCCGCCGGCGAATTCAGCGGCGTGGTGGTCGGCGAAGTGCTGAGCACCGAACAACACCCGGATGCCGACAAACTGCGCGTGTGCCAGGTCAGCAACGGTGCGGAAACCTTCCAGGTCGTCTGCGGCGCGCCCAATGTGCGTCCGGGCCTGAAGGTGCCGTTCGCCATGATCGGCGCGCAGTTGCCAGGCGACTTCAAGATCAAGAAGGCCAAGCTGCGCGGTATCGAATCCAACGGCATGCTCTGCTCGCAGGCCGAACTGCAGATTGGTGAAGGCAACGACGGCCTGTTCGAACTGGCCGCCGATGCGCCGGTGGGCGACGACATTCGTGCCTACCTGAGCCTGGACGACGCCAGCATCGAGGTCGACCTGACCCCGAACCGTGGCGACTGCCTGTCCCTGGCGGGCCTGGCCCGTGAAGTCGGCGCGCTGTACGCAGCTGACGTCGCGCGTCCAACCGTACCGGCCGTTGCCGCCGTGCACGACGAAGTGCGTCCGGTCGAAGTCCTCGCGCCGGCAGCTTGCCCGCGTTACCTGGGCCGCGTGATCCGTAACGTCGACCTGTCCAAGCCGACTCCGCTGTGGATGGTCGAGCGCCTGCGTCGTTCCGACGTGCGCAGCATCGACGCCGCGGTCGACATCACCAACTACGTGATGATCGAGTTGGGCCAGCCGCTGCACGCCTTCGACCTCGCTGAAATCAATGGCGGCATCCGCGTGCGCATGGCTGAAGAGGGCGAGAAGCTGGTGCTGCTCGACGGCCAGGAAGTCACCCTGCGTAGCGATACCCTGGTGATTGCCGACCACAACCGCGCCCTGGCGATTGCCGGCGTGATGGGTGGCGAGCACAGCGGCGTGAACACCGCGACCACGCGCGACATCTTCCTTGAAAGCGCATTCTTCGATCAGATCGCCGTCGCTGGCAAGGCTCGTTCCTACGGTCTGCACACCGACGCTTCGCACCGCTACGAGCGTGGCGTGGACTGGAAGCTGGCCCGTGAAGCCATGGAGCGCGCCACTGGCCTGCTGCTGGAAATCACCGGCGGTGAAGCCGGCCCGATCATCGAAACCGTCAGCGAAGCGCACCTGCCCTCCGTGGCACCGGTGAGCCTGCGTGCCGAACGCGTCACCCAGATGCTCGGCATGGAAATGGACTCGGCTGAAGTCGAGCGCCTGCTGACCGGCCTGGGCCTGGGCGTGACCGCCAGCGGGGCAGGGCAGTGGACGGTTGAAGTGCCAAGCCATCGCTTCGACATCAGCCTGGAAGTCGACCTGATCGAAGAACTGGCGCGTCTGTACGGCTACAACCGCCTGCCGGTTCGTTACCCGCAAGCCCGCCTGGCGCCAAAGGCCAAGGCTGAAGCCCGTAGCGGCCTGCCTGAACTGCGTCGCCTGCTGGTGGCGCGTGGTTACCAGGAAGCGATCACCTACAGCTTCATCGATCCGAAGCAGTTCGAACTGTTCAGCCCAGGCGTCGAGCCGCTGCTGCTGGCCAACCCGATTTCCAACGACATGGCGGCCATGCGCTCGTCCCTGTGGCCGGGCCTGGTCAAGGTGCTGCAGCACAACCTGAACCGTCAGCAGGATCGCGTGCGCCTGTTCGAAAGCGGCCTGCGTTTCGTCGGTCAGCTGGAAGGCCTGAAGCAGGAGCCGATGCTCTCTGGCGTGGTCTGCGGCAGCCGTCTGCCGGAAGGCTGGGCGCAGGGTCGCGATGCGGTCGACTTCTTCGACGTCAAGGCTGACGTGGAAGCGGTGCTCGGCGCTGCCGGCGCACTGGACAGCTTCACCTTCGTACCGGGCCAGCACCCTGCGCTGCATCCGGGCCAGACTGCTCGCATTGAGCGCGACGGCAACCTGGTCGGCTTCCTCGGCGCGATCCACCCGGAACTGTCCAAGACCCTGGGTCTGGACCGTCCGGTATTCGTCTTCGAGCTGGTGCTTGCAGAAGTGGCGGCGGGCAAGATGCCGAAGTTCAGCGAGCTGTCGCGCTTCCCTGAAGTGCGCCGTGACCTGGCCCTGCTGGCGGACAAAGGCGTGGCAGCCAGTGCCGTGCTGGAAGTCATCCGGGAAAACGCGGGCGAATGGCTGACGGACCTCAGGCTTTTTGACGTTTATGAGGGTAAAGGCATTGATCCTCATAGAAAAAGCCTGGCCGTTGGCTTGACCTGGCAGCATCCATCGCGCACTCTTAATGACGATGAGGTGAACTCCGCAACGCAAAATATCCTCACCTCGCTTGAAACCAGGTTGAACGCCACGTTAAGGAAGTGACGTATGGGGGCTCTGACGAAAGCTGAAATGGCGGAACGTCTCTACGAGGAGTTGGGTCTTAACAAGCGCGAGGCCAAGGAATTGGTCGAGCTGTTTTTTGAAGAGATCCGCCACGCACTCGAAGACAACGAGCAGGTCAAATTGTCGGGTTTCGGCAATTTCGATTTGCGTGACAAACGCCAGCGGCCTGGCCGCAATCCAAAAACGGGAGAGGAAATCCCGATCACGGCACGCCGTGTGGTCACCTTTCGTCCAGGGCAGAAGTTGAAAGCCCGAGTTGAGGCCTATGCTGGAACCAAGTCATAACGACGAGCTCCCGCCGATCCCAGGCAAACGCTACTTCACCATTGGTGAAGTCAGCGAGCTGTGTGCGGTAAAACCGCACGTGCTGCGCTACTGGGAACAAGAGTTTCCTCAACTCAACCCCTCCAAGCGGGGCGGTAACCGCCGGTATTACCAGCGCCACGACGTGCTGATGATCCGCCAGATCCGCGCCTTGCTGTACGACCAGGGCTTCACCATCGGCGGGGCGCGCCAGCGCCTCTCCAGTGACGATGCCAAGGAAGAGAACATCCAGTACAAGCAACTGATCCACCAGATGATTGCAGAGCTGGAGGATGTGCTGGTGGTGCTCAAGAAGTGAATTTTTTTGGAAATAATACTTCCAAAATTCAAAAGCTTAGGTTAAATTCCTAATCGCTTTCAGAGGTTTGAAAGCACAGCTACTCAGTGTCGGGGCGTAGCGCAGCCCGGTAGCGCACTTGCATGGGGTGCAAGGGGTCGAGTGTTCGAATCACTCCGTCCCGACCAATATTTGATGACAGAGCCACCTTCGGGTGGCTTTGTTGTTTTTGGGATAATGACTTTCCGAGTGGCGCCATCTGTTCCATCATCCAGGGTGGGGCTGCGATTCGGCAGGTCAATGACGCATATCAGGGAGCAGACGCAATGCTGATCCACTCCATCCAGCTGGCGAACTTTCTCAGCTTTGGTACTTCGTCCACCCCCGTACCCTTGAGTTCGCTGAATGTCATTATCGGGCCGAACGGGTCTGGCAAGTCCAACCTCTTGGAGTCCATCGAGTTGCTGCGCAGTGCGCCGGAGCAACTGTCGAAACCTATCCGTGAAGGCGGTGGTGTCCGTGACTGGCTTTGGAAAGGGGCGAAGGGAACGCCAACTGCTGCCCTGGACTTTGTGATCGCCCACCCCAGAGGGGCGCAGAATCTGCGTTATCAGCTGGCATTCACGGAAGTCGGGCAGCGCTTCGAGATCGCGGACGAGCGCGTCGAGAACGAAAAGCCGGACGGGGCGCGTCATGCCCAGCCGTATTTCTTCTATCACTTCAACGGCGGCCGGCCGGTGCTGAACCTGAAAGGTGGGGGCAGCCGTTCCCTACAGCAGGAAGATGTCGACCTGGAGAAGTCAATCCTATCTCAGCGTCGCGACCCGGATCAGTACCCGGAAGTGACCTACCTGGGGCAGACGCTGGGCAAGATCCGGCTTTACAGGGAATGGAGTTTTGGCCGCTACACCACGCCTCGGCTGCCGCAAAAGGCAGATTTGCCCAACGATGTATTGGAACCGGATTGCAGCAATCTCGGCCTGGTGCTTAACCGGCTACGCCGCGACCCGGCGGTCAAGCGGCGTCTGTTGACGGCCCTGCAGTCGCTTTACAGTGGTATCGACGACTACGATGTGCAGATCGAGGGCGGTACGGTTCAGGTGTTTTTCCACGAAGGGAACATGACGGTGCCGGCGACTCGCCTGTCTGACGGTACCTTGCGCTATCTGTGCCTGCTGGCGGTCCTGTGCCACCCCAATCCGCCCCCGCTGATCTGTATCGAAGAGCCTGAACTGGGGCTGCACCCGGATATTTTGCCGACTTTGGCGGATCTGCTCAAAGAAGCGTCGACGCGCACGCAACTGATTGTGACCACGCATTCCGATGTACTGGTCGATGCCATGAGCGATCAGCCTGAGTCGGTCCTGGTGGCAGAGAAGGGGGAGTCCGGTACGACGCTGACACGCCTGAATGCCGAGAAGCTCAAGCCTTGGCTGGAGAAATACCGGCTGGGCCAGCTGTGGACGCGAGGTGAAATCGGAGGGACGCGCTGGTGAAGCTCTATGTCGAAGGAAGGGGGAGTGCAGCTTCATTGCGAACGGCCTGCCGTGAGGGTTTTTCGAAGCTTCTGGACAAGGCCGGCTTCAAGGGGCGTATGCCCAGAATCGTGGCGTGTGGCAGCCGTAATGACGCGTACGATTCTTTCTGCACCGCGATACGCAATGGCGAGAAGGCCATGTTGCTTATAGATAGCGAGGCGCCGGTGATCGCGGCGGCGCAACCGGGTGATGCGCGCGAGGCCGACGACCGCGCCAACTGGTTGCCATGGCAACATCTGCTCCAGCGACAAGGGGATGGTTGGAAAAAGCCTGAGGGCTCTGAGGACTGGCAGTGTCAGCTGATGGTGCAATGCATGGAAAGCTGGTTGCTGGCGGACCGGCAGGTGCTCAAGGAGTTTTTCGGGCAGGGTTATCAGGAAAATAAACTGCCGGCGCTGGGTAATTCTCTTGAGCGAGTGGCCAAAGAGCGTGTCTACGATGCGTTTGCTGATGCAACTCGTAATTGCAAATCCAAGGATCAGTACGGCAAGGGCGAGCATTCCTTCAAATTGTTGGCGTTGATTGACCCGGCCAAGGTTAGTGAGGCTTCGCCTTGGGCCAAGCGGTTTTTTGAGATGCTTGAAAAGCGTATGTGATTTATTGGAGCGTTGTATCTCCGGTATGATTTGATCACAGGGCCACCTTTGGGTGGCTTTCAGGTTTCTAGGGTGTGCGGTTTAAACCTGCTCGATGACGGGCTGGTGCCTAGGTTGAAATTTTTTGACAAAACCACTGTCCACTAATCCAGTATTTAGTTTACTCTGTATAAATAGTAATCAAAAGGTTGGACTGGGCGTGGACATAATCACTTTTCGCCGTTCATCACTGCTTTGTTTCCTTGTCATGCCTTCGCTTGTAATAGCAGTTATCGTAGCCTGTCAACTGGGATATATGTCTGGCAGCACTTAAGTTCCAGATGTGATTTCTTCTATTATCAACTGGCGAATATCTTCAAGAGTTTTCTATGATAATTTTTTGGGGGTATGATCATATGTGCGCTCATTACTGGCTACGCAGCATTTCGGAGAGATGAATTCGTTAGGGGGGGTAGAGAGACTGTTCGATGCCGTTGGTAAACTAGTTACCAATAATTTTTATTTCTGGTCAGGAAATTTTTTAGCTTACACTCTGGCCTCTAAAATGCTAAGTTTTGTCGAGCCTATAGATAGCCAAGGGATTATGGTGCTTCTGGCTTTGACTCTGGCAATTGCTCTCGAGTTTTTTCTTTCTTTCATGAAGGTCTTATTTTTCCGCCCTCGGTTTCAATAGTCATGAGAGTTTAGTCGTCAAAGTTAATCGGTTTGCTAAGATGGTGAAATAGGGGGGGCGGTGCTGAGTATTGACGATGCTTCCAATCAGAAGTTTAGATTGTGCACCTGCACCTCTAGGATTCATCACAACACTTTTTGACGTAGAAGTTCCAGCTAGTATTAGTTAGGCTTTGTACGAAATAGTTTGAAACGCAGGTTGGGTAAGGCAAAAATTGCGAGAAAGCGGAGTTGACTGGTTGTCAATGAGCATTTCGAGCCGGTTTTTAACGCCGCATCACCAAGTTTCAAGGTATTTTGTACATAGCCTAAGAGCTGAGCTCTCACCTGATCTATAACGTATGTAGGTAGCGCAATTTTTCGGATTGCGCTCCTGGGTTCGCCAGTCGAGGATTGGGTGCCAGCGTGTAAGAACTCTAATCGCTGTCGTGCTCTCGTCAGCGCCCTCAATTGCCTATCTCACTTGTGTTTAGGCAAACCGGTATGTAATCTCTTGATGTCATAATGATGTTGCTCAGCGATCGTGAGCCCGCTTGGAAAGTGAAGCGCTTTTGTGACGAGTGTGGCTTAGTCAAATTTTAGGAAAGGAATTGAAGGATGCAGATAAATCCCACGCACGCGTCATTTGGTGTGATTTTTGACGGACGCTCAGTTTTCGAAGTACCTCGATATCAGCGTGGTTATGCTTGGAACGATGAGGCGATAGCTGATTTTCTTGGGGATCTAACTGTTTGCTTTGAAGCACGCCGAGAGGATGATCGGTCAAGAGAGCATTTTTTTGGCGGTGTTTTGAGTGTACGTCGCCAGATGCAAGGTGTCGCAAATGAATCAAAATTCGAGTTGGTAGATGGCCAGCAACGAGTTACGACGTTGACTCTTCTGGCGGCTGCGTTATATGAGAATTACCAGAAGATATTCGCTGAATTAGCTGTCGCTGGGGATGTTTATAGAGAGCGTATTGAGCTTCGTAAATCGCGCCTCAAGAAGTGCTTTATAGAATATTATCAAGAAGTTAATAAAGAGATACGGAGGGTCAACGTACTTACGATGTCAAAAAATGATGAGCCCTTCTTTAGGTCAATGCTTGTCGGAGGAGGCCTGAAACCATCTAGGGACTCTCATAAGAAATTGAATAATGCTTTTATGAAACTAAGAGGGTATGTTTCAAATTATGTTGATAATGTTCTTAGTGTTGAAGAAAAGCTTGATGTTTTAGAGCGATTGCAAAATGTTTTGCTTTCTGATTTTTCTGTTCTTCATATGGTTGCAGAAAATAAAGCGGATGCGTATCGGTTATTTCAGGTTATTAACGATCGTGGCGTTTCGTTGACAGATGGCGATTTGTTGCGTGCTAGAGTTTTAGAGCTTTTAGAAAATCATGAAATTGAGCAGTATGAAGTTGAGAGCATGTGGGATGAAATACTCTCTGATGAACCAAATGTCACGCTAAATTATTTACATTGGATTTACGAATCCCATGCTTTTGTACGAGCTAAAACATCTAATCTATCTGACGCTTTTTTTGGGTATTTCTTTCCAAATGTCAATTACGATGTATGTACTGCTGAGCAGGCGCAGCAAATTTTGGCCGCGATGAAAAAAATTCATTCGGATGTTCAGCTTTGCAGAAAAATTGTCGAAGGTGAGTGGCCATATGAGGAGCGACGCCCTGTTACGCCTTGGGATCGATCACGGCTAAAAGCATTGATTGTTGATCTGGGTCATACTCTATGTGTTCCATTGATTTTAGCACTCGCTGAAAGAGATGATGTTACATTTAGAAATGCAGTGTTAATGCTTGAACGAAGCTTCTTTAGATATAAAATTATCTGTGGGGAGCATGTGACGCCGCTGAAAAATCTGTATTATGCAGAGTCAAAAAATATTAGGAATTCTGGTGATTCCTATGACTCAAGTTCCTTGCGCGAAAAATTGAATCAGCTTTTGGAAGAAAAGGCCCCAGTTAAGAACTTTAACTCTGGGCTTTCTACTTTGAAATATCAGGCGAGAGATGGTGGAAATAAGCCGATTAAGTATTTGCTCTCTACAATAGAAAGCTATGCCGATTGGTATGATAAGGGGGCTCATGGAGCGCCAAGCTGTATAGAGGGGAATAGAATTTACGATTTTACGCATACATCGATAGAGCATATTTATCCAAAAAATGCTGCCATTGATGATGTTTGTGTAGAAATTGAAGATCTAAAAAATTCCATAGGGAATTTGACGCTTCTAGATCCTGCGCCGAACACAGATTCTGGGAATGATTCTTTTGCTAAGAAGCGTCAGATGTACGCCCGCTCTTCGCTCTACTTGAATCGGCTAATTTCTCAAAATGAGAAATGGGGACTTTCTGAGTTAGAGGCGTATCATCAAAAATTGTTGAAGATGGCGTCAGCTATTTTCGTGGCGTGAGTATATTAATGACCTAATGAACTCGGGCACCCAATTCAGGTGGATTTCACCGAGTCGGGGCCTGGGGGCTTAACAGAGCCTGAATTGTGGCGAAATAGCCACGGTTGATGACAGGTGTTAAAGCTTTGTAATTGAACCGCCAATCCCAATGCATTTAATCAGTTTTTGATCCTATGTGACATGCTTGATTAGGCTGTCAACCATGTTAAAAAGTGATGTGTGCATTGGGGATATTTTCTTAGTGGTATCGCAACGAGAGTAATGGCGAGGCTAGCCTCGCCTTATGGGTTCTTGCTGGTCGGGGTGTTAATTATTTACTAATCAGTTGCGCTACGTCTTTGATTGAACGTACATGCCCCATTTTATGTAGTCCTACCTCAATCAGCGACGCAACGTGCCTTACTGGATCCCACTCGATGGCATTCTGGTGTGTGAATTGCCTGAGCAGTGCTTCGTAGATATCCAAGTGCTCGCCAAATAGAGTTGGGGCGTTGAACTCCTGCCCGTCTAGGTCCGATACACTGGCATTGCCAAGTCCATTCTCGTCCCCTAGTGCAAGCGCTATCGCGAATCTACTCAAGATATTAGGTGTCAGGCCTGTTTTCGATTTGAGAAATTTCAGCTTCGCAGTTGATGATGCTGATATTTTAAATTTATGCGGAAATGCGTTCATGCGTTTTGTGCCCACCGCCAGAAATAGCCTTCCTCTGCTTGAGTGGAGCGAGTTTCTGGATTATATACCAGATGATAAGAGTGCGAAATTTTTCCCTGCAGGCCTTCATAGAATGCGTAATCAATTTCGGTATCTGTCGAGAGAATGATGACTTGATGACTCGTCTTTGGGAAATAATTCTCTACGAGTTTTTTTCGATGAATCGAGTCCAGTCGGCCTAATGGTGTGTCGATCACAACTGGCAAGCTTCGCCCCGAGGTGCGAGCTAGTGCTTCCAAAATAGAGATCGCAAAAATTTGCTTCTCGCCGGCCGACAGCTCTTCTTTGCGGAGTATGATGCCTTCATCGTCGATCAGAACTACCTCGAAGGAGCTCGGATTGATCTGGATGCTGAGATTCCGATCTTCTTTGCGGGCAAGGCCATTGAATGAGGTGTAAAACTGCGACTCGAGCTCTTTGAGTTTTTCAATTCGAGCGCGTGTAGAGAACTCTTTCAGTACATCTCTAGCGTTTTGTGCGAGCCCGGTTAGGCGCTCCTCTTCCTGGGACTCAGCAATTTCTGTATAGAGATCGTCTAACTGGCTTGCAGCCACTGACAAACGAGCGAGGATGGCCTTTGCATCCTCTGCGATTACGGATTTTTGCTCCTCAAGAGCTGAAAGCCTCCCCTGTAGCTGCCCTTGTTCGTTAAACAGTGGAGTCAGCACTTTTTCGTCGGGGGCTCTAGCGATATTTTCCTTGGCTGATTCGATCTGATTATCAGTTTCCTGAAGTGTCATCACCAAGTCGGAGGCTCGTTGTTGGAGCGAGCCGACCTCATTCAATAGCCGGTGGGAGATACTGAAACGTTGGGTGTCCGAGAACTCGTGAACTGGAAAACGCTGTTCAGCCCTGTGTGCAACTTCTGAGCCGAATGTCCTGAGAAAAATATCTTGAAGGGCAGGGAGTTGCTCCTTCGTCATCGCAAAGGTAGATTCGACTTCTGCTAGAAAATTACTCTGCTGACGCTGTAAGTACTCGGAGAGCACCTGCGCTTTTTCTGCGCGTTGCTCAGCGTCTATCTGCGCTAGCAGTTTCTCATTGAGGCTTTGAGTTATTGCGAAAGGTAGTAGGCCGCTGAGCATGTCATGCAGTGTGTGTTCTATAGCCTTTTTTTCACTAAGTAATGAATCGAGGTTTACCATTTCCTCTTGCCTGGAGGCGCTCCAGGCACCGCCACGTGCGTTGATGCTTGCTTCGATTTTGCCAAGGTTCTTGTTTGCCTCGACAGTATTCGTGCGCATGACGAGAAGCTTTTCGCGTATTTCTCCAAGCTGCTTCTTCAGCTCCTTGTACGTCTTTTCCGCTTCGGCAATTTTTCGCTTACGATCTTCAGAAGCCTTTTTGACCGAGCGCCCTCTGATAATAACGGAGAGATCGGAGTGCAATCTATCGATGAGATCCAAGCCCAAAAGCTTGTTGATAGATTCACGCAAGGCATCTCCGGATGTTTCTTCGGCAAGGCTCGCAATTTTTTCACCGTCGAAGAAAAATAGCTCAGAAACGCCGATCGGGATCAGCTCGTTGAGAAATGCTTGTGCCTGATCATAGGACAGCTCGGTCAAGGGGTGACCGTCCCTTGAAATGATCAGGCCTTCTTTTACCTTTCCAGCATGGTCAACAAACCAATCACGTGTCAGTTGATAGCTCGATATGACGCCATATTGTGCATAGCGAAAGGTCAGGTCGACGGATGCACGCGTAGGCTTAGCGATACTGTTATGAGCTCTGTGTATGCATTCACGGAGGTACTGATGATACTCGGCAATTGTTGCGCCGGAACCCAGTACGCCTTTGCCGTACAAGGCAAGCTTCAGCGCGCTCAGGATGGTTGTCTTGCCGCCGCCGTTTAGGCCGCCAAATAAAACGATAGGCGCGTTTTTTCCTCTTTTGACCTTAGGAACCAGGTCAAAGTCGTGGGCTCCGCTAAACACACGGAAATCTAGTACTGAAAGGGAGTCAATAATCATTGCAGCAAGCCATCTAGGTCGGCTTTCAGAGATTCGAAAGCAGTCTTGTACGTGTCGGTAACTTTAGGTTTGGCGCGTCGCTCCATCGCTTCGTCCAATCCACCCCAGTCTTGTTCCAAGACTTTCTGCAACTCGTCCAGGATACCTTTTCGGCGCGAGAGCCCGGAGAACGACAACTCTGTATCGATGAGCTTCATGATCAGAGCTGCTGGAACGCCGCGTTCAGCCTCAAGCTTGTTGAGAATGGCAGCATCAGGTTCAGTAAACGCGCCGGCATCGTTTTTGATCCACTCGATCGTATCTTCGGGGTAAACCTCACCGTAGATTTTAGGAAGCGAATCAATCCAGTCTGGCTCATTTGGATCCTTGAGCCACTGTTGGCGTATCACTTGCAGTTCATCGCGGCCGATCAGCTCAATCTCGCGATTGGTTTCACGAATACCTTTCTCAATTTCCAAAAGTAGTTTCAGCCACTCGCGGCGGTATTTCATCCAGTACGGACCAGGAACGTGCTTGGCGGCGGTACTGGAGTCGTCATCGATAGCCCCTCTTGCGAAGGTCACTTTCCCAGTACGACGCTTGTAGTTGCGGAACTCAGTTTTGTTCTCGGGCAGGGAGCTGGCGTGCAGCTGGTTGCGGAACTGGAGCAGCGGTAACATCCAGTCCTCTCCGCTGTTTACGAGCCCCTCGATTGCTTTGTCGTGTGTCACGACTGTGCAGGTCCAGCAGCCAAAACGCGAGTTACCGCACGATGGTGTGTTGGTATCTATGACGAGCGGACATTCTCCAGCGTTGGAGTCTTTGTAAAGCTCAAACAGTACTCGATTCGAGCCGCCCCAGGGCCTGGCAGCGCTCATGAGGTATTCCCAGACATCGTCAGCGTGCCATAGCTCAATGGGCATGTAGGTATACGCATTGGGTAATGTCGTGTGTCTACCCAATGCTGAACCGTCGATTTTGTGGCGTGTGATTACCTGGGCTCGTGTGGAACTTTCCTCTCGCCTGGAACCAAGCACAACCACGACTTCACCGAAGCGAGCGACTTTGTCTTTGATGAACTCGCTCACAGGGTCAATTTTCATTCGCTCAGTACACCAGCGGAACGCTTTGGTCGGGGCAGGGTACCCTTTGCCCAAGAGGTTGGCCCAAAACGTTTCAGCGACTTCAGGAGTGACAGAGTGTGCTGTCATCGGCAGTTGGTCCTGAATCGCCTGAGCATTCACCGATTCAAGCACTTGGCGGATCATATCGACGACTACAGGGGTTTCCACTCGAGTGTCAGAGGAAACCACGTACACGTGCTTATGGCGTTCCACTGGCGGTAACATTTTTAGTGCGTAATATGTGAGCGAAAGAATGACAGTGGAGTCTTTGCCACCGCTAAAACCCACTACCCATGGCCGATTATCAGCCTTGTAAATGCTCTGAAGCTCGCGGACAGCGTCCGCTAATGGTCTACCTGCAATGATCGCTTCTTGGACGAAATCATCATGTGATGTATAAAGAAATTGATCATTACTCATTGTTGAGAAAACCTGTTTTCTAACTCTCGCTCAACCGTAGACAGCGGTACACCAAGTTTCTTCTTGATGAGACTGGCGGTAAGTGCAACGTTCGTTGTGGCTTTGGATATCCGGCCGTGAACCATGGCACGACCTTCCCATTCAGGATTGGCTCTGGACCAATCGATGCTTCGCAGCTGTTTGATGGTTTTTTTCCATTCGGATTCTTTGCGGATAATCAGCTCGGCACCGACAAGCCCCATCGCTTGCAGCATCACGCCGTGGGCATGGATGTAGTTATCTCGCAGTTCAGACGTCGATAGTTCTTTGTTTTTTGCCCTGACCCAATCGGGCAGCTGGAGAGAGACCTCTTCCCAGAAAGACTTCGCGAGCTCTCTCTCGTTTTGTGCGATGAGATCACCTTTTCCTTTTTTTAAAAGTACGCGGGACGCATTCTTGATGGCGCTGAGGGTAAAAAGCCTGGAGCTGCGAGGGGAAAGGCTGGACTTTTCCAGCTCGGTCATCCTGGAGAAGACTTCTACATTTTTTGCCAGGTACCTAGCGAGGTCAGAAATCTGGTCTCTGTGATCGTACAGGGTGCTGATTGAATTGCTCGGACGAACGGCATGCTTGTTGAGATCAGCGAACATTTGCTGGCTGCGATTGAGTCCTTCATCAATAAAGAAAAGGACCGGGATATTGTCGTGGCCAAGCTCTGGATTTTCACGGATGGCCTGTTCGATGGCTGCACGGCGATGCTGACCGTCGTTGATCAATATAGGTGCTTCCATCGGTATTGTTAGCGTGCCGATGCTCTGTGCTAGGCCAGTGTCGGAAGCAGGGGTGAATTGGACAACGCCATCCACTGATGCAGTGATCGCGGATAGGGTGTAATCGTCGCGATTATCCAGCAAATAGGCTGAGATTTCTGGCACTCGGGCGAGGTTTAATGTGCGCTGCGCACGCAGATCTGCTGGCACATTGTCCTCGTTGAAAATGAATATTTTGGGCACAAGGCGCATGGGGCACATCGCAATGTAGCAAGGCCGTCCGGCTTGGATGCCCCTGACGCATGGGAAGGAGTGGACGTAAATATTCATGGCTCAGAACGTGTTTTTACTATGAGTACGTCATTTTGCATATTTTTAACGTACACGCAAGGTGAGCATGACCCATGCGGGTCGATTCGGAGCCTTGGACCAGGCGCTTCGGTCATCCCTGGTGCGGAGAAGTCATACCTCGACGAAAGTGACCAATGACTGAACTCCTAGGTGGCGGATGATCGCCGCTGCGACCTCTGTGCTGCCATCCGTAAATAATTTATCCTTGGTCTGCTTGTAGACATCTCTCCATTGGAAGTTTTGTTGGTTGCTGATTTTTTCGATTCTTAGGATCTGCCGCAATACTGAACGGGCAAACTCTAGGACGAGAACTATGCTAGGTTTAATGTCGCCGTGAGTGTAATGGAACTTGTTGCGCAGATCTATGTAAAACTTACAGGAAGTATAGTCGGAAGCGTGCAGAAGGTTGAAGTGGTTTCCGACGCTTTTATAGATTGGGTTAAAACCTAGAATCATCTTTTTGTCGAGTATGTACACGTCCGTGAATGTGCCTCTTTTGTCCGTGTAGTTGGCGATGGTAGCATTGTGTAAGAATAAGGCACCTGCTGTGTAGCACTCATAGGCTCGAAAAATGTGCATGAATGCCTTGCTATATAGCTGGCGGCGCATGGATAGCTCGTAACCCAAATAGTGCATTACTGACATCACCTTGTAGACACAAGGAAAGCCGTTCTGGAGGGTCGCGGTGGGGTAAGTGTTGGATAAGTCGGTGGCATTGGTGGGGCATACCATGAGCAGACCATTGCAATAACTGATGAGCGTGTCGATGGTATGCTTAAATATGCTGAACGTTGACTTGAGGTTGCCTATATAATCGACGAATGCTTTGAGTTCGTGCAGTTGAAGCCCATCGAGGTCGGTGCCGAGACTCTTATTCCTCAGCAACCTGTCGGGCAGGAAGCTGTAGCCAATCAATAGTCGGTTGATATGACGGACTAGTTCATTGTGCTCCCCGCAGGCCGCTTCAATAGTGTGTTTAACAATCGGGTGTAGATGCTGAGTGTCGTGAAGATAGCGGGTGATATTCTCGTGATTCGTGGTGAAGTCCGTATCGCGCAGCTGGGGGACCTCCGCTGAGAGCCCCGTATCGAGATCATATTTAATAAAGCGTCGATCTGCATCAGCTGGTAGATAGGCGTGCACCAAGAAATGCTCCGCCGTGGCCAGAACAGTGCTGCCTGGCACCAGCAAGCAGCGAGGGCAGATTTCCACCGTAGCATAAATATGCTGCGTAAGATCGGCCAGTAAGCTAGGAGAGCCAGAGACGATGAGAAACTCAGAGTACTCTAAGGTTGCAGCGCATAGCAGCTCCTTACGAGGTGGATCAAGGTTATCTCCGTCCAAGATGGAGAAGAAAACATCCTTACAGTTCCTCATCAAACTCCTCACTCTTGGAGTAAATAAAGTCCTTGGCTTTCAGGGTGCGAACCAAGTCATTAAAGGAGTCAGTCAGATTTTCGGAGATGAGTGTGCCGATCAGCGTGTCGAACTGGGTTTTTGAAGAGTCGCCGCCAAATTCCTTCATCTCTCTAGATTTGTCTAGTTCGGCCGCGTACAGTCGCTCGCGCTCAAATGCTGGAAGATTAAAGTTAGTGCGGTAGGATTTCTCGAAAACCTTGCGCTTGTCTTCCCGCATCTGGTTGATAAAACTACCTACTTCCTCTTTGGCTAATTCCGATATAACTTGCTGCTCTTTCGGGTCGGTGGAGTCGGTTTTATCTGCATTAGATAACAGTAGTCGGACAATCTGGCGTTTCGCCGACTTGGTTACTTTAATGCGAGAGCCACTAAAAATTGTGTCTTGGAGATAGAGGTGCCGTTCATCGAAGAGATCAGATTTTGGCGGGAATGAATTCGCCACGAAAATGGTTATGTAATGAGAAGCTCGTGTCAGTGGAATACCATTGGCAATGAATTTTGCGCAGAGGAGGGACCATGCTTCAATCATGGCCTTTTGGAAAATGGTTTTACGCGAAAAATCGGGTATTGTATTGTCGATTAATGTTCTCAGTTTTTCCCGTACCATCGCATGCATGGCGAGCGCCGGTTTGGACAGGATGTCGTTGAACAGTACATGCCCTTTAACGATGGAAAACACGTTTTGGTCGTTACGACGTTCGCGCCTGAGCTCCTCCTCGATGGTGGTAAAGTAGTTTTTGAATTGAGCGCAGTACTCTGCATAGAAAGGGGTGTTGAAGAACATTTCAACCAGTGCTGGTGTGATGGTTTCGTTCACCAGGGAAATAAGACGAGCGCGATGGCGAGACAGGAAATCGCGCCACGGGAAATACTCCGGCGCGCTTCTTTCCTCGTCGTATTCGTCGGAACCAAAATCAAACTCACTCGATTGTCTATCAATGCCCAGAATGGCAGCCAGCAGCTTGACGCCATTTTTGGTTTTGAAGAGCTCCTCGAAGGCGCTGTTAATCACGCCGATGCTGGTCAGGGTGTGTTCACGAGAGATCTCCAGTGATTGTTTGTGGTTTTTCGTATTCCATTCGATTAAGCCGAGGCCCTCTCCATCCTTCTGTTCCAGCACCGCTTTACAGAACTCTCGGCAAATAATGGAACCTAAAGTTTGCTCCGAGAGCAAGGTGAGGAAATGCCCGCTGACACGCTCTACAGTCGAGTTCACGTCGACGAAGAGATTTCGAAGTACTTCTGGGACTTTAGGTTGTATGTCGCGGCTATTCTCAATCGAGTTGGGTGGGTAGACTAGGCAGATAGGTAATGTCAGATCTTTTACCAAATCTCTGTGACTGGCTCGCAATGCGTTTAACGCAAATAGTCGATGTTGCCCGTCAATTACCACAAGCCTGGCGCCCCTCACTCCGTTGGGGGTGATATTCACCTGGATTTTTGCATTGTCTACTGTAATCGCTACAGGGTGGTCTCCATCGCCACAGGAAAATATTCTAGGCTCTTCCTGGTCGACTTGATAATTTGTGACTTTCAGTACGCCTGGCCACTCTCTGGTATGTAGTGTGCCGATGTTGTCAGTGTCAGAGCTAAATGTTGATTTTGGGTAGTAATCTTCGAGGCGTTTATCTTGGTCGACATAGACAACGCCAACTAACAGTGGAGGTAAAAAGACGATGTCCTTTTGAACGCCTTCTTCCTTTGCCAAGTACTGGCTGATTTCGGCAATGGCTCGTTCTTCATCAATGTCGCGCTGGATTAAATAATCAAAGTTTAGGTCGGTGTTGACGTCTTTGGCGTAGGAAAGATACGAAAGCTCATCGATTTTGAAAGATGTCATCAAGTATTCAATTGGGATGGAGCCGTTAGTTTTGAATATTCCGAATGCGCCATCTTTTTCAAACTCGTATCGGAAGGGGGCGGCAGTTTGTCGTCTGGTCATAGTGAGTTTAAATTAGTTAGTAAGTTTAATTATTTACGGTAAATGCAGAGCGTCATCCTGGTTAACTGCGGCACGTGCTTTGAGGATATGGATTGGGCTCCAACGAGGTTGTACGGTAGAGGACGGACACGTAAGGTCGTAGGCTCTAACAGCTCAAGGTGCATTTCATATGCTTTCTGCGCCAACACCCATCTCCTTCGGTTGTCAATCGGGGATGCCTTACACGTGGATAGGATGAATCTTACCTTATAACGAGCATCTGTTTGCACCTCATATGGTGTTCGCTTGCCAAGTGCTCACTTCTTCCCTTCGATGCTGGCGACGTAGTTTTTCAGAGCGTCGTTCTTCGTCTTTCCGTTCATACCATGGTGGATCTCACGGTGGCAGGCTGGGCAGATAGCCCCCATGTATCGCGGATGGTCTAGGCCGCCATCTGACAGCCTGTTGACGTGGTGAGGCTCCAAATAAGCGTCCCCATTCATCTTCAAGAAGGGAGCCGGCTTTTCGCAGCTTTCGCAGATGCCTTTGGCTCTTCGCAGAACGTACTCGGCGATGCGTTTGCTTCGGCGATAGACCGTTCTGAGGGCTGAGCTTCCCTCTGCGGCAAAACTTGACTCAGCTGCGGCGTAGGCATTCTCTCTGGCTTGCTCCAGAGATGTACCAGAGTCCTCCACGTCATTCTCTTCTGAGTGGGTGCCAACGTTGAGCTCAAGCCCAACAGGAACGAGGTTGAATATCACGATCTTTCGATCGTCACCTCGCTTATCTGGGCCTCGCTCCCAATCGAGGCTGGCACAGGTGAATTCACCGACGTAGCGCTGCCCTTCGCCTTTGCCCAATGACTTGAACACGTAGAGGGATTTTCCAGTCTCTGCGTGCTGCTGGATCGCCAGATTCCTTTTGGTGAGCGTCATGTCACCGATTTGGCCCTCGCCGGTATACCGGAAAACACCATCTTCACCGTGTTTGTCCTCATACCCATACTGCTCACCGGAGTCACCGCTGAAAATGAATATGGCTGGCGCTTTGGCTGAAGCGGAAATACCGCTCTGCCAACTTCCGCCAAACAGTTCATGAATCTCGCTCTGACGGTCATAGACCTGGTCCACAACGAATTTCAGTTCAGGGGCAGTCGAGCGTTCGAACTCCACGATTGTGAAGCCGTGCCGCTCCAGGTAGCTGTTGGTGGGCTTGCCGCCGGAGAAGAGGCCCACGGGGACGCCTGTCGCCAGAGAGACGATTTTCTTGGCGGGGTAGATCTTGTGATTGACGCTGATCGCGTAGCGATGAGCCTGATTACCTGTCCAGCCTTTCCACTCAGGAGTGCTGCGATACTTCTCGTCGAACTGCTTCAGAGCGCGCTCAAGCTTCTCTTTTTTGACGGCAGGGAGTTTCAAAGCAACGTCCTTGTTGGCGGCAGTGATCTTCTGGGGGGGCAATGCTCGCCTGCTCAGGAAAATGATGCAATGGCTAAATGATGGCTTTTTCGCTGATCGCCTTGATTGGCAAGGCTTGCGGTGTCCCATATTACGGGGCAGATGGGGTATGGCTGTATGCTACTAATCGAGCGTTGACGTAGAATCTCTGCGACGTTAGCTCAGGCTCGGATGTAGTCAATGCAAGGCAAGCAGCAAGACATGGAAGTTTTGGAGGGTTGGCGTGCGTTTGTTGAAGCGGCTGGGATCGCCAAAAGCCCTATCAAGGAGGCTGATGTTCATGAGCATCAGCAGATCAAGCTCAGCAGGAAAAGCCTCCAGGAGAATGACCAGGGGTTTTGCTTCTCTCTGTCTGATGTTCAGGCGTCGACCCTAAAGAGTCGTTTCACTAAGACGGATGATGAGGGGGTAGTGCAATCCGATGCGCTACAGCTCGGTTTTCCGTTGCTGCGTGTCACTGAAGGTTCGAAAACCTTTTTCCTTCCCTTGTTTCGATACTCCCTGCCCGATACCTGGCACAGCGAGGATTCTCTGCAATTCACTGTGCCGGTGAAGCAAGGCTCCGAAGTTGCGCCAAACGTTGATGCCTTCCGCCTGTACTTGGATATTGATATCCAGGAGCTGGGGGCCGAGCGGCACATGATGAGCATCGCTGCTGCTTGCATGGAGGACATGCAGACGAGTTTTGGCGAGCTTTTCGGTGAGTTTCTGCGTTGGATCAAGCAGCGTTTGGACGACTTGGGCGAAAGCTCAGCCAAAAGCGCGACGGCGTCTCTGGAGTTAGCGTTCACTGCAATCATCTGTCCGGAGGTGAATGCTGACTACAACACCAAGGAGCAGTTGAAGGATTACAAGGTGCTCTTGCAGCGTTCCAATCTGCAGGAATTGCCGTTACTTCGGCAATACATCGAGCACCGCTCTGCTGAAGTTGCCTCAACGTCTTCCTTGTACTTGCGTCCGCCCTACGGCCTGTTCGAGCGCGAGTATCCATTGGGGCGCGGACAGATGATGGCGTTGGCTCAGGTTTCGAGTGGCGCGTCGTTGTTGGCGGTGCAGGGGGCTCCGGGCACGGGCAAGACAACGCTGTTCAAGTCGCTGATTGCCAGTCAGATCGTGGAGCGGGCGTTGGCATGCATTGGCGGCAATGACCGCAATCTAGGATTGGTGGTTACCTCTACGGCGAAGAAGGCCGTCGAAAACGTCATCGATGACCTGCGTGGCGATGCTTATTTAGAAAACCTCAACTGGCTCTATTTCCAGGGGGGAGACAGTGTTCAGGTGACGAATGAGCTTCAGCGTGTCAGTGGGCTGTTACGCTAGCTTGATGCTGAGCTCCACGATCTGGATAAGCAGAAGGCGCTGGCAGCGAAGATCATCGAAAACCGGCGCTTGATTGATGTCAGCCTGAGTCGATTCGAGGAACTGAACAAACAGCTCGACGAGGCGACGGTGCCTTTGAAGGGGATGTCGCCTGAGGACTTTGAAGCGCAAACAAGGCTGTTCGGTAGTGATGTGTCTCGACAGTGCTCGGAGTTGGGCTTGTCCGTCGAGCGGGGGACTGACATCGCCCAGCAATGTGCGGAGGCGCTCGCCCGTCTCGACGTCCGAAGGAATGAGTACGCACACGCCCAAAAGTGGCTGTCTAGTGGCTATGGCAAATTGGTTGGCGCTCCTTTCGGCCTTGAGACGTATCGTGATTGGTTAGGCAGTTCGCTGAGCGAGAACCTTCAGCACCATTTTGCCGAGCACCCAGCGGGTGGGTTGGGCCTTCTTCTTGCCAAGTGGTTTGGTGGAAAGTACCGAGCTGCACGCGAGCACCTGCTCAAGGCCTACCCTGATGATTTCTCGCGTTACGGTTTGGTCGGCCTCGACCATCTGCAGTTGGCGAAGCTGGCGCGCAACCGCAAGGAACTGATTGCAGCCACTGGCGCCGATCAACTGTTGAGCGCAGCTGGGTGGGAGGAGTCCGATGCCGAGAAAGACAGGGAACGGGCGCTGAAGCGGCTATCGACTGACGTCGCTGAGCTCACCTCTCGCGTCGTTGACTTGCACCGCTATAACGGTGCCAAACGTGCTCTGCAAGACGAGTTTCCTGAAGGGGATTGGTTCGAAGTGCTGCGCATGCGCTTCATCGTGCAGCAGCGTGCGTTGTTCGAGTCTGCAATTGATTACCTGTGGCAGGAGTTGCTGCGGCAGAAGGCTTCGCTGCGCCAGGTCTTGTCCCTGTGGAGCAGCATGCTCAGCGGCAAGCAAGACAGTGGGTATTACCGCTGGAAGGACAAGCTGGAAGAGTTCTACCGCCTGATCACGTTGGCTTACCCAGTGATGGCGTCGACCTTGGCGTCGGCGCATAAATTGGCCGGCTACAAGCTCGCTGACCTGAATGGGTTCACGCCGTACCAACTGAGTCTGGTGGATGAGGCGGGGATGATTTCGGTCGAATCATTGGTGCCGCTGCTGGCACGTAGCTCTCGGGCAATCGTAGTTGGCGACCCTTTGCAGATCGAGCCTATACGTTCGTTGGACAAGGCCGCAGCGGAGAAACTGAAAGCCAGGTATTTTGAAGACAACACGCTCTATGAGGCGGTCTCGCCCATGCTGGTGACGGCCTATCACCGAGCCGCGGGCACCTTGACCGGAGGTGTTTCTGATATAGGAAATGGCATCGTTCTGGATGAGCACCGACGTTGTCAGCCTGCAATTGCCGCGCTGTTCATGAGCATTGCCGAGTACAGCGGGGTGCAGGTGCGCACCACGAAACCTGACTCCAGAATTCAGGCCGCCTGCGCCAACATGGGCGGTTTCAATTTGATGTTTTACGGGGTTCAAGGGCGTCGAGCGCTGATGCCCTCGCCCGAATGGCCGAGATCTGTGCAGAGTCGTTCTTCGTCAATATGGAGCACCAGAGTCCTTCTTTTGAGAGCGTCAGCAACAGCGGCGTGAAGCACTATTTTGACTGCGACCACATCACGGCGTTTGAGTCGTTGGTCTCCTCAAGCCGGCACTCCTTTACGGTAGTCGTCCCCTGGATTCGTCAAGGAAAGAGCAGCAATCATCCTCCATTGAACATTCTTCGCGCCGCTCAGGATCGTGGTGTTGCGGTCACCGTCTACTACGGTCACGACTGGGCTCACAGGGCTGATGCTGATGATGGAGATCAGGGGCTCATCCTGGCTTATCGCCGCCACCTGGGAGAGGAGAATGTCATTCGTCTACCAGGAGGGACCCACGAGAAGATCCTTCTGGTCGACGAGCAGGTCGCAACGGTAGGCAGCTGGAATTGGCTTTCTCACAGTTACTATCGGTACTGCGCAATGCCCGATTGGCAGAACCTGTCGTTGCGTCGCGAGACCAGCGTGGAGCTGCGAGATCCTCAACTGATCGCTCAGCTGAAAGCACGAATTGCTCAAGAGCCGAGGCAGGGTGGGGCGCCAGTCTCGTGATATGTCTGGCGCGGTTGCCGAGCCATGCCTCGATGTCATTGTTGTTGGGACTCTCCTACTCCTGGGCGTTCAGGCCTCTGCCGGCGGAGGTTCCTTCTCGATCAAAACATTCAGCCTGCGTTGTGCCAGTTCGATCAGGTGCACAACTCCCATTGCAACTTTCCGGTGGGGGCCTGTGAGATTGTCGGCATTTTCATAGGCGGTTGCAGCCGCGCTGTCCATGATCGAATGGATACTGACAAGCAGGTCTTCACGGTTTTGATTGAGGGCTTCGGGTGTATCAGATCCGGGTTGTGCGATGTGATTGTGCTTTGGCGACAAGTAATGGGTGAGGGCGCGGTCTGCTGCTTCGGGGGCGATTTTGTTTGGCGGGTTTGGTGTGACTTTGAACATGGCGTATCTCCAATCCGGTAGCTGGAGCCGTCACGCCATCGCGACTAAACGATATTGGGTGGCGGCTGTACGCAGGTTAGTCGACCGGAAGATTGGAGAAACCGGCGCACCCGAAGGTGCCCTGCGCACAGCCACCATAAAACTGCAGGCAATGAAAAATACCTGAGTTCAGGGGAGCGCTGTGCGCCAATCTATCGCGGGCGACTAAACCCGATCACTGATGAGCAGTGATGGGCTGAAGATAGTCATCGAGATTGACTGACACAAGCGATCCGAATTTTCTAGGAAATTTCACGCGAGTTAAAGCGATATGTCCTGCTCGCGTGAAGAGGTCTTCGAAAAAAGTGAAAGTGTTTGTTGAAAGCACGTTCTGATAACGCGGGTTGTGCCTGTTCGCTGCATCAGGCTCGTTCAGTTAAATCAGCTGCCGGGAGCTGCTCCTCCATATCGCGGTTACCGCTACCGGCCCACCATTCACCGCCGCCGTCGACGTAGCGCTTACGCATGTTGGCGGCCAGGGTCTGCAGGTCCTTGGGCATGCATTCGTCTGGATCGTGGGCGGGTAGGGGCATGCGGATCTTCCAGAGGTTGGCGCCTTCGATTAGGGCGAAGGCTTGGCCTTTAGGAAGGCTGACGACGTGGGCGGGCTCAATCAGGGGGACGCTGGTGGAACTGACCCGGTCTTGGGTGTTGCTGGTGAAGTCGGTGTTGCCTGAGATGTCGGAGCTGTCTGTAGCGCCGCTGACGAGGGTGGTGGAATAGACGTCGACCTTGGGGAGTTGGCGGGTGAGGAGTTCGGCGGTGGCGGTTTCTCGTACGCGCAGCATGAAGAGGTTGTTGAAGTTGCCGACCACCTGACCGGCCTTGGCGCGGTTGCCGATGCGGGCTTCGATGTCGCTGATGGTTTGGGTGTAGGCAGTGACCTGAATGCCCGCGCCACCGCCCTTGTTGATCATCGGAATGAACTCGTTGCCCATCAGTTCGTTGAATTCGTCGGCGTGCAGGTTGATGGGGACTTTCTGCTCTTGGTCGGCGTTGTGCAGCCCACCGTCCAGACCAAATTTGTAGATATGCCCGGCCACTGACACGAGGTCTGCGAACATCGAGTTGCCCACGGCTGCGGCGACCTCAGGATCGGAGAGGGCGTCCAGGCCTACATACACGATGCCTCGCTTACGAATGATCTGCATCCAGTCGAAAATGGGGCGGGGGTCGTCCAGGGCGCTGTAGTTGGGGGAGATCAGTTCGGCCATGCGTCCGGTGGTGAGTTTCTCCAGCAGGGGTAGGAGTGAGGCCACGATCTTGTCGAAGTAGGTTTTGTCGTAGCGTACGGCGGAGCGCAGGCCATCCATGACGGGATCAGCCACGCGAGTCTGCGAAAGGTATTGGTCGATCGCTGTGACGCGGGGGAGACGGCCGCGCATGTTGTAGGGGGTGTTCTTTTCAGTGAGGTTGCCCTCGATCGTGGCAATGGTGTCCCAGGCACCTGGATCGTGGCGGGCGAAGTAGTCGCTGCTGTAATCGATGAACAGGGCATCGATGTTGATCACGTGCTGTTGGATCTGCACGTAGTCGGGGCGGTTGCCTAGCTCCACCAGGGCGCGAGCGATGATGTTGACGAAGCGCCAGGCGAACTCGCGAAAGGCAGCGCTGTTGCCTTCGCCGGAAAGTTGTCCGGAGATGCGGCTGGCGACTTCCGAGATGCGTCCAAAGCGGCCTACGGCGTTGTAGCGGGCGGAGAAGTCAGGCCAGCCCAGGTGGAAGACGTAGAACTCTTTTTCCCGGCCTGCGCGGCGGGCTTCGACAGTACATGCGCTTGAGTAAGTCGGCGTCGCCCTTGGGGTCGAAAACAATGACCGGTTCGAACTCCGAGAGGCCGTTGATGCGTTTCTCTCGACGAATGTCCTGGGTGATGAACAGTTCGGCCAAGCGCGTTTTACCGACTCGAGTGGTGCCCAGTACCAGGCTGTGGCCGACGCGTTCTCCAAGAGGAAGTGAGACCGGAATTTCGTTGGGCTCTACACCATGTAGGCGAGGTGATCCGCCAACGGGCGGAAGTGGGCGCACGGGATTGAGTGGATTGTCCCAGTGGGTGAAGCGGGGAATCAGGCTGAGAGGGAACGCGGCCTTTTCCAGGCGCTGTTCCAACTGGCGAGCTTGTTGGAATAGCGGAGTGGGTTCGACGTATCGGCGAAACTCCGGGCGGTAAGTTTGCATCAGGCGTTGGGTATGTCGTTGCTCCCACTTGAAGCCTATGCCGACAAACAGTCGCTGATTGCTGACTGGGATGTTTTGGCTGGTGATGACGTAGCGAGGCAGGCGACGGATGTTTCGTCGATAGCGCAGGACTGCCAGTCCCTGGCGAAGGCGAACCCAGCCAAGTACGGCGTCTCTTGCGTCGGACAATTCGTCTTTCGTGGCCGGCCTGGCTGCGCGAGTCGGTGGGGCGCTTCGATTACGCGTCTGTGAACCCATTGGCGGCATCCCGTTGTTCAAGACGCGACGCCGTCATTTCCCTTTCACCCACGAAAAAGGAAGTCACCGATGGACCTGAATCTGAAAGGCAAACTCGCGCTGGTCAGCGGCAGCACGGCCGGCATCGGCCTGGCCATCGCCAGCACGCTGGCGCAGGAGGGCGCCCGTGTCATCGTCAATGGCCGCACCCAGTCGTCAATGGACGACGTGGTGGCGCAACTGAAGGCGCAGACCGGCGGCGATGTGCTGGGCTTTGCAGGCGATCTGAGCACGGCGGCCGCGGCCGAGGAAGTCGCAGGGTGCTATCCGGGTGTGGAGATCCTGGTCAATAACCTGGGCATCTTCGAGCCCAAATTGTTTGAAGAGATACCTGATGCGGATTGGCAACGTTTCTTCGACGTCAACGTGCTCAGTGGCGTACGCCTTGCTCGCCTGTTTCTGCCGGCGATGAGGCAGGCCAACTGGGGGCGCATCATTTTCATTTCGAGCGAAAGCGGGGTGCAGATTCCGGTCGAAATGATCCACTACGGCGTGACGAAAACCGCGCAGCTTGCCGTCTCGCGTGGGCTGGCCGAAGCTGTTGCCGGTACGGGCATTACCGTCAACAGCGTCCTGCCGGGGCCGACGAAATCGCGCGGCGTGGGCGAGTTCGTGGAGACCCTTGCCAAAGCCGAAGGCCAATCGTTCGAGGCGTTCGAAAAGGAATTCTTCGAGAAGGTTCGTCCCACCTCGCTCATCAAGCGATTTGGCTCACCGCAGGAAGTGGCCTCTCTCGTGGCTTATCTGGCCAGTCCGCTTTCGTCGGCTACGACGGGCGCTGCGTTGCGCGCCGATGGGGGCGTGATCAAGAGCGCTTTCTAGACCCGCGCCGGCGTTGGGCCGGCGTCTCTCTCCTTTGCGTGCATCCCTGGCTCCTGGATGAGGCGGGCGCACGCATTGTTACCCAACTACCAACCCGCACGTTCCCGGTGCACTCCGTGAGCCATTCGGTAGCACTCCATCCACTCACCCCAAGTCCCATCTTCCGCGCTCCCCGGCACCTTTCCCTTCCACATCAATCTCTTGAATCACCACCCCCAAACCTGGCACACCCCTTGCTTTTTTGCATCCATGGATAATTGGATACAAAAATACAAAAGGTGTCCCTCATGCAATTCGTCCCCGCCTACGTAGACCGCCAGCCCCAGACCGCCGAGGAGGAGGCCTACAACTTCCTGCTGCAGGCCATTTGCAGCGGTCGCTATCGCAAGGGCGACCGGCTGATCGCCGAGGACATCGCCACGGAAATCGGCATGAGCCGCATGCCGGTGCGCGAGGCCTTTCGTCGTCTCGACGCCCAGGGCCTGGTGACCCTGCGCCCCAACCGCGGCGCCGTGGTCAGCGGTCTGGACATCGACGAGCTGCATGAGGTGTTCGAGATGCGCAGCGCCCTCGAAGGCCTGGCGGTGCGCGTGGCCGTCGGCCGTATCAGCGACCGCCAACTGGCCGCTTTGGAACGCATGCTCGACGAGATGGACGATTACCGCGATGACGGCGCGCAGTGGGTCAGCCGCCACCGCGCCTTCCACGAACACCTGTGCAGCTTCAGCGGCCGCCCACGGCTGATGAAGCAGATTTTCGCGCTGTACTCGCTGATCGAGGCGCCCATGCGCCTGTGGCTGCAGCACGGCGACAAACCCCTCAGCGCCCGCGAGGAACACGCGGTGATTCTCGAGGCGATCCGCTCCGGCGATGCGGCCAAGGCCGAAGCCGTGGTCCGCGACCACATCGAGGGCACCGTCCCCGCGCTGATCCAGTTTCTGCAATCGGAAAAATAGAGGCGGGTCCCAACCCGCCCGAGTGTTGACTTTGAATCCTGCCGTTACCCAACGAAGTGGAGTGTCTGGTCATGCATTTACGCCGCGCCTTGCTACTGGCTGTTTCCCTCGGTTTCTCCGCGCAATGGGCCGTCGCCGCGCCCCAGGTGCCGGATCGCCTCAAGACCGTCGATAAACTCACCTACTGCTCGGGGATGGATTCACCGCCCCTGGTGTCCTTCGACGCCGAGCAGAAGCCCCGTGGGCTGACCATCGACCTCGGCCTGGAAATCGCCAAGCGTCTGGGCAACAAGCAGGTGCAATGGCGGGTGATTCCGTTCTCCGGCCTGGTGCCGGCGCTGCTGGCCGGGCAGTGCGACATGATCGTCGACCAGTTGTTCGACAAGCCCGAACGCCGCCAGGTGATCGACATCGTCAACTACATGTATTCCAGCCAGGCGGTGGTGGTGCCCAAGGGCAATCCCAAGGGGCTCAAGACCCTGGATGATCTGTCCGGGCACAAGGTCGCGGTGCTCAACGGCTCCACCATCAAGACCCTGCTCGACGCCCATAACGACAGCCTGGCCAAGGCCGGCAAGCCACCCATGAAAGTGGTGGTCTACAACACCGACACCGACGCTTTCCAGGCCCTGCGCATCAACCAGGTGGATGCCTACGGCACCACGGTCGAGACCGCCGGCTACTACGCCGCCATGGCGCCGGATCTGTTCGAGGAGGGCGTACCGGCCTTCAGTCGCATTCTCACCGGTCTAGGCATGCGCAAGGACGATGCGCAACTGAGCGCCGCGGTGCAGCAGATCATCAACGACATGCGCAGTGACGGCAGCTACGCCCGATTGCTCGGCGCCTGGCACGTCAGCAGCGACACCCTCGACTGAGGAACGGCATCGATGAACTTCAATTGGGATGTGTTCTGGCAGTACCTGTTGCAGCCCAGCGGGGTGTACCTCACGGGGTTGTGGCTGACCTGCCTGATTGCGGTGCTGGCGATGCTGCTGGGCTGCGTGCTGGGCCTGGCGGCGGCGCTGATGCGGCTGTCGCGCAATCCGCTGCTGCAATGGCCGGTGCGCTTTTATGTGTGGCTGATGCGCGGTACCCCGCTGCTGGTGCAGATCGTCTTTCTCTACACCGCGCTGGCCGCAGGCGGGATCTTTCGTTTCGAGGATATCCAGCTGTTCGGTCTGGTGGTGCCCGGCAATATCCAGGCGGCGATCATCGCCCTGGGCCTGAACGAAGGCGCCTACATGGCCGAGATCATTCGGGCCGGCATCGGCGCGGTGGACAGGGGCCAGTACGAGGCCGGGCGGTCCCTGGGCATGACCTTCGGCAAGCTGATGCGCCGCATCGTGCTGCCCCAGGCCTTTCGGGTGATCGTGCCGCCGCTGGGCAACGAATTCAACGTGATGCTCAAGAACACCACCCTGGTCAGCGTGATCGGCGTGCAGGAGCTGCTGCTGAGTACGCAGATGGTCACCTCGGCGACCTTCCGGGTGTTCGAGCTGTACCTGGTGGTCGCCATCTACTTCCTGCTGCTGACCACCTTGTGGGGCTTCTTCCAGCGCTGGCTGGAAAACCGCTCCGGCCGCAGCGACCAACCGAACTCGCCGCCACCGGCCGCCAGCCGGATGTTTGGCCGCGGCCCCCTGAAACTGCTGAGAGGACGCTGAGCATGGCGCACAAAAGCGAAGAGCTGGTGATCGAGGCGCTGGACATTCACAAGTCCTTCGGTGATCTGCCGATTCTCAAGGGCGTGTCGCTGCAGGTCCGTCGCGGCGAGGTGGTGGTGCTGATCGGCGCCTCGGGCTCGGGCAAGACCACCTTCATCCGCTGCATCAACCTGCTGGAAGACATCCAGGGCGGGCGCATTCGGGTCAACGGCCATGCCATGGGCTACCGCGAACGTCCCGATGGCAGCCTGGTGCGCGACTCCGAGCGCAACATCGCCCGTCAGCGCCGGGACATCGGCATGGTCTTCCAGCGCTTCAACCTGTTCCCGCACATGACCGCGTTGGAAAACATCATCGAGGCACCGATCCAGGTGCTCGGGGTGTCCAAGGCCGAGGCCCTGGAGCAGGCCCGGCAACTGCTGGCCCGGGTCGGCCTGGCGGACAAGGGCGGGCACTACCCGTCGATGCTCTCCGGTGGCCAGCAACAGCGGGTCGCGATCGCCCGGGCGTTGGCGATGAAACCCCAGGCGATGCTGTTCGACGAGCCTACCAGCGCCCTCGACCCGGAAATCGTCGGCGAGGTCCTGCAGGTCATGAAAGAGCTGGCCAAGGAGGGCATGACCATGGTCGTGGTCACCCATGAAATGGGCTTTGCCCGCGAAGTGGCCGACCGCGTGGTGGTGCTCGACCAGGGCGAGCTGATCGAGCAGGGGCCGCCGGAACAGATCTTCAATCACCCGACCCACGCACGTACCCGGGCCTTTCTCAGCCGAGTGCTCTGAACCGTCAAAGGAATTTCGCCATGCGTTTACCGAGTCTGTTCGCGGCGCTCTGCTGCGCCGCCGTGATGCCCCTGACCCAGGCCGCCGAGCAGGAGGTCAAGGTCTACAACTGGTCCGACTACATCGCGCCGGACACCCTGGCCAACTTCGAAAAGGCCAGCGACATCAAGGTCCGCTACGACGTCTTCGACACCAATGAAATGCTTGAAGCCAAGCTGCTTTCCGGGCACTCCGGCTATGACGTCGTGGTGCCGTCCAGCCAGTTCCTGTCCAAGCAGATTCGTGCCGGCGCCTACCAGCCGCTGCAGAAGACCTTGCTCGGTAACTGGAAGCACCTCGACCCAAGGCTGATGAAGCGCCTGGAGGCCGCCGACCCCGGCAACCGCTACGCCGTGCCGTACATGTGGGGCACCGTCGGCATCGGCTACAACGATGCCAAGGTTCGCGCGGTGCTTGGCAAGGACGCGGTGCTGGACTCCTGGGCCATGGTCCTGGAGCCGGGCAACCTGGAAAAACTCAAAGGCTGTGGCGTGGCCTTTCTCGATGCGCCGGTGAAGATCATCCCGCAGATGCTGCTCTACCTCGGCCTCGACCCCAACAGCACCCGCCCCGAGGACTACAAGAAGGCCTCGGATCGCCTGATGGCGCTGCGTCCCTCGGTGACCTACTTCAATTCCTCGAAGTACACCGCCGACCTGGCCAACGGTGATATCTGCGTCGCCATCGGCTACTCCGGCGACGTCATGCAGGCCCGCAGCCGTGCACGGGAAAGCGGCAAGCCGGTGGACATTCGCTACCTGATTCCCAAGGAGGGCGTGAACCTCTGGTTCGACATGCTGGCCATTCCCAAGGATGCCGCCAACACCGCCAACGCCCACGCATTGATTGACTACCTGCTGCGTCCCGAGGTCATCGCGCCAATCAGTAACTACGTCGGCTACGCCAACCCCAACAAGGACGCCACCGCCCTGATGGACCCCAAGGTCAGCGGCGACCCCGGCATCTACCCCAGTGACGAGGTGATCGAACACACCTTCGTCTCCGCCGACCTGCCGGCCAACATCCAGCGCCTGATCACCCGCGAATGGAGTCGGATCAAGTCCGGCCAATGAATTCCCCTATTGAAGAGTCGTTTGCCATGTTGAATCTCTCTGCCCACGAATACCCCTATCCATCGCAGCGCCAGAGCGTCTTCGCCCGCCGCGGGATGGTCGCCGCCTCACAGCCGCTGGCGGCCCAGGCCGGTATCGAAATCCTGCAAAAGGGTGGCAATGCCATCGATGCCGCCATCGCCACCGCGGCCGCGCTGACGGTGGTCGAACCGACCGGCAATGGCATTGGTGGTGATGCCTTTGCGCTGGTCTGGACCCAGGGCCAGTTGCATGGCCTCAATGGTAACGGCCAGGCGCCTGCGACACTGAGTATCGAAGCGGTCAAGGCGGCCGGTCGCAGCGAAATGCCGCTCTATGGCTGGACCCCGGTCACCGTCCCTGGCTGCCCCTCGGCCTGGGCCGAGTTGTCGCAGCGCTTCGGAAAATTGCCCTTTGCCGAGCTGCTGCAACCGGCGATCAGCCTGGCCCGCGAGGGGTTTCCGGTGTCGCCGGTAGTCGCCCACCAATGGCAGATCGCGCTCAACGAATTCGCCCCCCACCGTGACGACGTGCTGCAAGCCTGGTTCGACACCTTCCTCATCGACGGCCGCGCGCCCAGGGCCGGTGAGCTGTTCCGCAACCCGGCCCAGGCCGACACCCTCGAAGAGCTGGCCGCCACCGGCTGCGAAAGCTTCTACCGGGGCTCGCTGGCCCAGCGCATCGACGCCCATTCCCGCGCCACTGGTGGCTACCTGCGCGCCAGCGACCTGGAGGGCTATCGCGCACACTGGGTCGACCCGATTTCAGTCAACTACCGGGGCGTCGACGTCTGGGAAATCCCGCCCAGCGGCCAGGGGCTGGTGGCCCTGATGGCGCTGAAGATCCTCGAAGGTTTCGACTTCGACCATCGCGACAGCCAGCACACCTGGCACCGGCAATTGGAAGCGATGAAACTTGCCTACAGCGATGGGCTGCACCACATCACCGATCCGCTGCACATGCGCGTCGCGGTCGAGGACCTGCTCAGTGACGACTACGCCCAGCGTCGGCGTGCACAGATCAGCGAACAGGCCCAGCTGCCCAAACCGGGCGACCCCCACGCCAGCGGCACGGTGTATCTGGCGACGGCGGATGCCGAGGGCAACATGGTCTCGTTCATCCAGAGCAACTACCACGGGTTCGGGGCCGGGGTGGTGCTGCCCGACAGCGGCATCGCCCTGCAGAACCGCGGCCAGGAATTCAGCCTCGATCCCGACCACGCCAACTGCCTGGCGCCGGGCAAGAAGACCTTTCACACCATCATCCCCGGATTCCTCACCCGGGATGGGCAAGCGCTGGGACCGTTCGGCGTGATGGGCGGCTACATGCAACCGCAAGGGCATGTGCAGATGGTGATGAACCTGGTGGACTTCGGGCTGAACCCGCAGGCCGCGCTGGATGCGCCACGCTGGCAGTGGTTGGGCGCAAACAAGGTCGGGATAGAGCAGGGCGCCTCGCGGGACCTGATCAACGCCCTGGCGCGCCGGGGGCACGAGGTGGTGGTGGCCAGTGACCTGACCGATTACGGGCGAGGGCAGATCATCTTGCGCGATCCGGTGAGCGGGGTGTTGTGGGGAGGCACGGAGCCGAGGGCGGATTCGGTGGTAGGGGTTTGGTGAGGGGCAGGGGGCCAATCCGAGGCCCCTTGCGGTGACGGCTCTGTAAAGTGCTACAGTCCCTCATCCAGGCCTTGATAAGCGAGAGTTGCATGCCTTACGAATTGGACAGTCGCTTGGTGATCGGCGTCGCCTCCAGTGCCGTTTTCGATCTGCAGGAATCCGATGCGATCTTCAAAAGCCAGGGCGAGGAGAAGTACCGCAAGTTCCAGGAGTCGAATTTGCGCAATCCCTTGCCCAAGGGCATCGCCTACCCGTTCATCAAGCGCCTGCTGTCACTGAACGACCTCAGCCCCGATCCCGACGACCCGCTGGTGGAAGTGGTGCTGCTTTCCAAGAACGACCCGGACACCGGCCTGCGGGTGATGAAGACCATTGAGCATTATGGCTTGCCCATGACGCGTGCGATTTTCATGCAGGGCAAGGCCCCCTACGAGTACATTCCGGCGTTGAACATTGCCTTGTTCCTGTCGGGGGACAAATCCGACGTCGAGTCGGCCATCAGGGCCGGGCACCCGGCCGGGCAGATGCTGGAGTCCAAGTTCGACGACGATGAGGCCGACCAGACCCTGCGTATCGCGTTCGACTTCGACGGTGTGTTGGCGGGCGATGAGTCGGAAGCAGTGATGCAGTCCTCCGGGCTGACGGAGTTCCATGCCCACGAGGTCAAGAACGTCATGCAGCCCCACAACCCCGGGCCGCTGAAAGAGTTCATGGTGCGAATTTCGAAGCTGCAGTCGGTGGAGGAGGAGCACAAGAAGCGCAATCCCAACTACGAGAACCGGATTCGTGTCTCGATCGTCACCGCGCGCAACGCGCCGTCTCATGAACGGGCCATGAATACCCTGAAGAGCTGGGGCGTGATGGCCAACGATGCGTTTTTCCTCGGCGGCATCGAGAAAGGCCGCGTTCTTGGCGTGTTGAAACCGCACATCTTCTTCGATGACCAGTCCGGGCACTTGAAGTCGGCCAGCGCGGTGGCGCCGTCGGTGCATGTTCCGTTCGGGATCACCAATCAGGTGGATGTCAGGCCGGTGCTGGATACGCAGTTGGAGACCGAGATTTCCTTGCGTGAGATCAGCGTGAGTAGTGCGAGCTAAGCAAGCTGGTCGTAAAGATCAGTTCGGCTTGCTGCAATTTATTTACAAGCTGCTGCCGGCAATGTTGATGAGGCTGGAGGTAGCCTACCTGCATGGGGTGCTAACTAGCAGTACGGCATCAGTCTGCTAAGTAAGCTCTCAGGATAGAAAGCCTACCAAATAATCAAACATTTCCCACGTGTTTTGGGCGCGAGGCAATATTGTCTGTGCCTAATGCAGGCCCTACTGTTTGTCACTATCAACTCAGTGGCATAGGTTCTTCAGTGCAGTTGTAAATATGCATACAGTATCGCAAACGTACTTTCAAACTGTATGCAGGTGCTGAAGAGTTTACTGTCGGTCTGGTGGAGGTCTTGATTTATTTCAGAGGGCGTGGGTCTATGACACGGGAGGAGTTCTGCATTTGGGTGCGTGCCGTGGAGTTTGCGAAGCAGAATCGAACTCGTATTGCTCGGGAGTTGGCGTGTTTGGAAACCTATCCCAGTGATGAGTATCCAGTCTCGGTATTTATGGCGGGATCTCCAGGTGCGGGTAAGACCGAGGTGTCCAAGGCTTTTGTGCAAATCATGCAGCGCGGCGGGTCTAACGCATTGCGAATCGATCCGGATGATTTCAGAGACTACTTTCCCGATTATACGGGGCGAAACTCCAACCTTTTTCAGCACGGCGTGACCAAGTTTGTCGAGCGCACGCTAGATCTTGTTTATCATCAGCGCCAGTCGTTTTTGCTGGATGGAACGCTTGCGAATCTGGATGTAGCACGACGAAACATTTCACGAGCACTTCATGCTAGAAACCGATCGGCCCAGATTATCTATGTTTACCAGAGGCCTGAACTTGCTTGGGAGTTTGTGCTTGCAAGGGAGAAAAAAGATGGGAGGCATATTCCTTGTGATCACTTTGTTCGGCAGTTTTATGCGGCGAAGGTATCGGTATGTACGCTTAAGCGTGAACACCAAGGACAGTTGCAAGTAGACGTAATAATCAAGGACAGCGATGGGAAAAATAGAGATGTTGGTATTGACCTTTCGGCGCTCGAAATTGACGCGTTTGTCAAGCAGCCCTATGATCATGACGAGCTTGAGAGCGTATTAAACGGAGCATCCCTATGAAGGGCGAAAAAACCAAAAACACGTCGGTGACACGTTCCGGTTCTTCCAGGATGTCTGATTTTTTCCGCCACGGTTCAGTGGAGGAGAAGCGCGCGATCTATTTTGAGGTCGCGAACGCTGCGATTCTTGAGCAGCAAGGTCTTATCTACGCTGTTAGAGCCAGTGAAGCTGGCGTCAAAGAGTCTAAATGACCCCGATTTGCCTAGGCCGTCCGGTCGCAATAGCTAGCCGCTAGCTCCTGCCGGCTAAAGATCATTTCCCTGCAGCGCTTGGCGACTTGTGGAAACGCAGCCGCCACTTGCGCCAGCACCCGATGCAGGTGGGTGTCAGGCCGGCGCTGGAGGAGGAGTTGGAACCGGCGACGTCGGTATTACCTCGCCTACGTAGACGGTTACCCCCTGCGGGTAGAGATGGCTACAGGCGGAGTCGCAGGTAAATCCTTTATTTTGTGGTTTAAAGGAAAGAATCCGCTTTAAATCACATATCCTGGGTTTTATCACCTTAGAAGGAATCTCCACTTAATTCTAATATCTTGTGTATTAAGTGGCCAGATTTGGCGGTAAGGCACATTATGCTGGACTTAAGCTTCAGCAAGCCGAATGAGGTCGTCAGTCGTCTCTGCGAGCGCCTGCGCCGGGAGCGCCTGGCTCAACAGATGACCCAGGCTGATGTCGCCGGTCGCGCGGGGGGCGGGGTCAATACCGTCTCCAATCTGGAGGCGGGGCGTAACGTGGGGTTCGAGAACGTGATCCGAGTGGCAATGGTCCTGGGCCGGATCAAGGAACTTGAAGTGCTGTTCTTGCCCAGACTGGATAGCCTTGAAGACATTCGCCGCTACGAAAATGGCGCCAAGCGCCAGCGTATCAAGAGAAAGCCCGAAAGTGCTTGAGCAGGTCGAGGTCTACTACGATGGCTGGGGGGAGCGTTGGCTGTGGGGCACGCTGGTGTCTACAACCGCTATCACCCGTCGACCGCAGATTGTGTTCGAGTACAGGTCACACCGGACACCCTGCGGCTCATTCAAGGGCGTATCCACGACAATCTTGGCTTGCTGCTGAAATAGGTGAAGCTCAAAGGAGTGTCTGTTCTCAGCCTGTGAACCACAACGTCATGTGTTCATGCCTGAGCTGATTCTACCCGAGTCTGCAGTCGGCGTCTGACCGTGCCCCTTGCCTGCAACCGGCCGCCACGCCGCTCGTCAAATAAACCCATTCCCCACCCTTCAGGCCGCTCTGGTGCGGTCGATAGGATGAGTATGCCTACGCCATCGCGCGGTCACCGCTATCCCCCCCTCTTTTTGCACAGGTTTGCCTATGAACTGGTTCTACGACGCCAAGCTATCGACCAAGCTTTATCTCGCCTTCGCGCTCTGCGCTTCCATCACCCTGGTGGTAGGTATTCTCGGCGGCGCGGGCATTAGCTCGTTGTCTTCCAGCCTGCAATTGGTGTTTTCCAACAACCTCGTGTCGGTCGCCAAAACCGGCGAGGCCCGCTCCTATGCCATGACGCAGAGCCGTGAGCTGTATCGCTTGCTGGCAGCCGCCTCGGGTGGCGCTGAAGCATCCGAGCGCAGCCCCATCGTTGCGGCGATGAAGGAAAGTCGTGAGAAGAGCGAGCGTGCCTTCGCCATTTACCGCGCCACGCCGCTGGCCGATGACGAGCGGATTGCCGGTGATCGTATGGAGAAGGAGTGGCCTGTCTATCAGGCCCTCGTCGACCGTGCGGTGGCGACGATCGACAGTGGTGATCTGTCTGGCGCCAGGCGGTTGATTTCCGGAGAGTTGCATGAGGCTTTCCGCGCCATCAACGATGAATTGAGCATCATAGTCGAGTCCAACAACCGCCAGATTGGCGAGGGCGCCGAGGAGGCGCGTGCCTCGGAAACATCCGCCAAGCTCAATCTGTATATCGGTATCGGCCTCGCGTTTGTGGCGGCCATGGTGTTGGGCATGTTCATTAGTCGGGTGATCAGTACGCCCATCGCGGTGGCCGTTCGCAACGCCCAGCGCATCGCCGGCGGTGATCTCACCCAACCCATCGAAAGTGGCCATCGGGATGAGGTGGGCCAACTGTTGACCGCCCTGGGCGCGATGCAGGGCGGACTCAAGGGCACCATCCAGCAGATCGCCAGCGCTGCGGATCAATTGGCGTCGGCTGCCGAAGAACTCAATGCCGTGACCGAGGAGAGTGGCCGTGGCTTGACCCGGCAGAACGACGAGATTCAGTTGGCCGCCACCGCCGTCACCGAGATGAGCGCTGCGGTCGAAGAGGTGGCGCGCAACGCCACTTCCACCTCCGAAGCCTCCCGGAACACCAGCACGGAGGCGGCCAGCGGCCGCGACCAGGCCCGCGATGCGGTCAACGCCATTACCCGCGTGAACAACGAGATTGGCCAATCGACGGTCATCGTCGATGAGCTGGCCGGTAGCGTGCGTGATATCGCCAAGGTGCTCGATGTGATCCGTGGCATCGCCGAGCAGACCAACCTGCTGGCGCTCAACGCGGCCATCGAGGCGGCACGGGCCGGTGAGCAGGGCCGCGGCTTTGCCGTGGTCGCTGACGAAGTGCGAGCCCTGGCGGCCCGTACCCAGGCCTCCACCGGCGAGATCGAAGCGATGATCGCCAGTGTACAGTCGCGCGCCGACGACGCGGTCAAGGCCATGGGCAACAGCCGAACCCTGGCCAGCAGCACCCAGGACCTGGCCCAGGCCACTGGCGAATCCCTCGAGCGGATCGCCCAGAGTATTGCCGAGATCAACGACCGCAACCTGCTGATTGCCACGGCCTCGGAACAACAGGCCCACGTCGCGCGCGAGGTGGATCGTAACCTGATCAACATTCAGGACCTGTCGACCCAGACGGCTGCCGGGGCCAACCAGACCAGTGCGTCGAGCCAGGAGCTGTCGCGCCTGGCGGTGTCGTTCAATAACCTGGTGGGTACCTTCAAACTGTAGGTGGCTGAACAGGCCGGGCTGGATCGTCAGAGCCAGCCTACAGGCTTACTTATCCTCTGGCTTGATCTCCACGATCCTGCCGCCGCAGTCCACGAACTTGGTGGCATAACCGTCGCGGCAATAGTTGATCTCCCGGGTTGGAGGACTGGGCGGCGGCGGGCAGGCATTGGGCATCTTGAGGTCATTGAAGTACTCGCACTGCCGCGTATTGCCCGCCTGGAACTCATACAGGCCTTGGAAACTATCCGCCCGATTCTTGTACCGGGTTTCGCAATCATCCACCTCCGCGTCCAGTTTGTGCAGGCAGGCCAGTCCTTGCGGTGTTTCTGGCTTGATGTAGCGGTATTCGGGGTAGTGAGTGCAGGCGGTCAACAGCACCACCAGCGACAGGGGGGCCAAACGCATAGGCATTGATCAGGATCCATCCAATGTTGAGCTTGCCGTTTCAGACCCTGTTGGTCGGCTTCGGTTCACCGCCGGGGCTCACCTCGACGTTGGTCATGCGGTACCCTGAGACTCCTTTCACATGGAGCCCTTGATGAAAACCACGATGGATCGACTGGAACACTGGCTGCAAACCCACCTCCCGCAAGTACAGGCCGACTTGGCTCCAGGCTGCTCGGAAGCCGAACTCGCCGACTTTGAAGAGGCGGTCGGAAGGCCTTTTCCCGAGAGTCTGAAAGCGCTCTACCGCCTGCATGATGGACAAAAAGGCGAGGCCGACACGGGGCCCTTCTACGGGCTCAACTTCCTGTCCCTGGCCGGGGCACGGGAACATTGGGAGTCCTGGAAGACGATCATCGATGATCTCTCCGCCGAGGACATGGCGAACATGAGCGCCTTCTGCACCTCGGCTCAACCTGGTCTGGTCAAGGAGGTCTACGCCAACCGGTACTGGATTCCAATTGCCTACGACTACGGCGGAAACCACCTCGGTGTGGACCTGGACCCGGCGCAGCAAGGCACCGTGGGGCAGGTCATCAACTTTGGTGCTGACGAGGAAGAGAAGTTCGTGCTGGGCCGTTCTGTCGCGGTCTTCCTGCAATGGCTGGTCGATCAGCTTGAGTCAGGGAACGCGCTGATCAGGGAAGAGGATGACGGTGGGCAGAGCCTGAATACCAGGGAGCCGGAGTCGTCTCATTTCCTGGATGCGCTGGAGACGCTGTTCGCCGCACAAAAGGCCTGAGGCGCGCCGGTCTCCAGGACTGCGGGCGATAGACCCCAGCGGAAGTGATACCGGCCACTCCGGAGTCGACTAAAGACCTGCGCCCCGTCGCCGAATACCTGAGCATCTATGCTCAATGGAAGCGGTTGACCACTGGGGCGTTTCGTTGATGTCGAATCTGCCGGGATTGTTGTTTGGCTCTCCTGTCCTGTTGGGCATGTGCGTGCTGTTTGCCTGCGCGGTGGCCAGCACCAGCATTCTCTATTTCTGCCGGCCCTCTCGTGGCCCCGGTTATTGGGCGGCGTGTTGCTGGCTGTTGCTGTTGGGCTACAGCGTTTTTCTCTATGACCTGCTGGACCGCCAACTGACCCTGGACTGGCTGAGCAACCAGATTCTGGTGGCGGCCCAGACCATCATGATGCTGGGGATTTTCCGCTTTCTTGGACGGCCTACGCCGAAGGCCCTGCTACCGGCGGCCCTGTTGGCGCAGGCTGCGGTGGACTACTTTCGCGACCACGGTCTGCCGCAGGCGGTAGGCGATGCGGCTTATAGCGCGATCATCGTGATACTCGCGATCGTAGAGCTCAATATTCTGCGTCGTCACCCGGCGATCGGAGAGGTGCGCTCGGTCCGGCTGTTCATTTACATCTCGCTGCTGCTCTATTGCCTGGCCCATGTCCTGCGCCTGGCGGTGGGCGTGGCGGGTTGGGTACCCCAGGCCTTCCCCGAGGATTCCATTCCGATGCTGTCGTTCTTCACCGGCTTGCCGTTCCTGGTGAACGCGCTGGTGGGGTTCACCGCCATGAGCCTGCACCGCACGCTGGCGCAAAGCCGCGATTATGAAGCCGCCGCCCGTGCCAACCTGCGTCGTTTCGAGCAGTTGATGCGCATCAGCAGCGCGGCCATGTTGTTGCTGCGCACTGGGCGTATCGAGGACAGCAACCCCAAGCTGGGCGAGCTGTTCGGCTGTCGGCGCGAGGTGCTGCATGGGCTGTCCTTCGATGCCCTGTTTCTGCCGGGGACCGAGCCGACCGAATTGTCCGGGCAGCCTTGCCACAGCGTGGCGGTACGGGCCGACCAAAGCACCTTCCAGGCCGAAGTCGTGATGCTGGAACTGGATGATCAGCAGTGCTTGGCGGAAATCCGCGACGTGAGCAGGCAAAAGACCCTGGAGACGCAACTGAGGGAACTCGCCAACGCGGACCCGCTCACGGGGGCGCTCAACCGACGGGCATTCGCTGCCCGTTTCGAGTTGGCCAGGCAGTCGTCTGGGCCGTTGTGCCTGGCGTTGATCGACCTCGATCACTTCAAGCGTATCAACGACCGCTTTGGGCATGACGTCGGCGATGAAGTGCTGATTACCTTCACGCGTCTGTGCCAGGCTCACGCGCGCAGTGGCGACGTGTTCGCGCGGATGGGGGGAGAGGAGTTCGTCTTTCTGCTGCCGGGTTGCGGGCTGGATGCCGCCCACGGCTTTCTGGAACACCTTGCCCATGAGCTGAAGGCCTTGCGCATCCGGGGCCTGCCCAAGGGCTCCACCGTCAGTTTCAGTGCCGGCCTGGCGGATTGCCCATTCGATGTGGAGCTCAACGCGGTGCTCAAGCAGGCGGATCTGGCACTCTATCGGGCCAAGTCGAATGGGCGGGCGCGGGTGGAGCAGTAACCTTTACTGCGTCCTCAACGGTATTGCGCAACATTTTGGCCCGGGACGCGAAGCACTTGAGCACATTTTGGGCGAAGTCAGTCGGTCGTAGTTCTCCCGCTCAGATCTTCAAGCAGAATGTTGGTAACAGCTTCCTCCGCAATTGCCAATCCGCAGGTGTCCATGGACGCACGAAGCCGGTCATCCCAGGATGCTTCTACTCCACTACTATTCAGGTCACGTGATCGAACGGGGGTCTTCGCTACCGCTTGCAGATAATCCTTCTGTCCAAATCGCCAAGGGCTCGCCTTCCAGGTACGTATGACATGGTTGCCGATCGTGATTCCGGGCCAATCGTAATCACCGTGATAATGCAGGTTCGCGCCAGCTGCCTGTAGCTGGTCGAGTAGGACTCGTTGCGCGGCGGCCGGCATGCCGTCGGTACAGACCAATGGAGCACTACCGACCCCCAGGCAGTCGGCGACGATGGAAACGACGTTTGGGTTCTCACATATGTAGACGTTCCGGTCGGCTACCTGCCAGGCGTACGGCCTGCGTAGCAGTTGCCGTAGTGAAAGGTAGCCAGGCTCGCCCGGCAGCCACGTGCGGGTGGCATCAGGTGCTACGGGCAGGTTCAGGAACAACACGGGGCGAGCCAATTCGTTGACCAGAATCCCGGCTCTCGACCAGATCTCCCGCACATGTTCTTCGGCACCGGGTGAGGCTTCGCTTTGCACTTCATCCTTGAGAGCGGCATCAGTCTGTTCATACAGGCGCCACACCGATAGCACCAGGGTTGCTACCGGGCGCCCGATATCCAGCGCGTGGGCGTCACCAAGCGTTTCGGCAGCCAGTTGTGAGCGAGGCAGTCCTTGTGCCGGGAGCCGATGGAGGACGCGCTCGACCGCTGTAAGTAACCGTGCAGCGCTCGCCGGGTCGCGTCCGAGACGTTTGAGCAGAGGCAGTGATATGGCGGTATCTTGCAGCCAGGCGCATAGCGGCGAGCTGTGTTCGCTCGAGTCGACCAGTGCCGCCCATTGAGCGGAGAGCGTTTTGCGCAGGGTCGCTTTGGCAGCGATAGGGCCGTCCAACTGCTCCAATGCGGTCTGCAGCGAGTCGGCAAGCCCAGCGTTTTTCAAGCGTGTATCAAGATCGTCGAGATCCAGCTTCATCGAGCGTGCCGTGCGCGAGGGGCGCCCGGTCAGTTGGCAGAGAGCTGAGTACTCATGCGGTTCAAGATTTGTCAGTTGGATCGAGGCGATCACTGTTTGCTCATCGGCTTGTTCAAATCGGCGGCGCAGACGCAGGCGTAACCCGGACAGGGTCGGCCCTCCAAGCAACCGTAATAACCGTGGGTCTGGAGTAGTGGTCATGCCAGTGGAAACCTACGGTCCGGGTCTTTTTCGAGTCGCTTGGCCTTGCCGCTCCAGGTCCAGCGCGAAACGAACACGGCATCTATACCTTCGCGTCGCTGCAGTTGGCAGATGGATACGCCAGGCAGTTCTGCGTAGCAGGCCCACTCCCGTTCGCTGGTGATGACAAAGTCCAGGTCGAACTCCCGAACCAGTCCCATGCAGTGGGCCCTGGCCGTATCGTCTATGCCTGCGAAGGCTTCGTCGAGCAACATCAGGCGGGGTGCCAGTGGGCTACCGCCATGGCCATAGAAACTGGCGATGGCGGCGAACAGCGGTACAGTAAGCCCTAGTGCACGTTCACCGCTCGAGGCCGGGCCGGACAGTTTGCGCCACTGGCCGTCCTGCTGGCGCTGGATGCGGAAACGGTGCCAATAACGGTAGTCCAGTGCATGAGCGAGTTGATCGAGCAAGCTTCTGCCGGCGTTGTCAGCGTCGGCCAGGGAGCGTTCTGCAGCAATCTGCTGCTGTAGCATGATCCCGACGGCGCGCCGATCCTCGGTCGACCAGAGGTCGGCGCTGGTATTGAGCAGACTTTTACGGGCCGCTTCCAGGCCGGCTGGTGCGCCTTCTTGTGGAGACAGAGGCTCCCATTGCAGGCGGTAGCGTACGCCAGTGGTAGTGGGACGTTTGTACAGTTCGCTATTGATGGCGGTAACGCGCTCGTCGGCAGCGCGCATCAGGCGCTGGAGTTCGGCGGCTATCTCGGCCTGGAGGTGGTTTTCCAGTACTTCGCGCTCGCGCGCCGATAGCAACTCGCTGCGTTGGCTGATGTCCTCGGCCAATAGCGAGGCGAGCGTGTCGGGGCGTTCAGTGCGATTCTGGTACTGGATGGTGACGATGATGCCCCAATCGGTAGGCTCGGCAATGGCATGATGACTCAAGGCGCTCAACCCGCTTTGCAGGTCGCTCAGATCCTCGGAGATCTGTTTCTGTACCCGGTTCCAATGAGCGTCGTCATCGTTGATATGAAGTAGCGCCTGTTCGATGCCACGGGCCAGAGTCAGGGCCGGATCGATGCTCCAATGCCCGGGTAGCCCCAGTTCGGGCAAGGCTGCCGCCAGCAGGCCGCTGGAACTGAAGTGGCGGAGCCTTTCGGTCGCCTGCAGGCGTTCCTCGCTACGCTCATTCAGTTTCTGTTCGGCACGTTCGACCTCTGCCTGAACCAGGGCCAACTGCGTCTGCGCGTTGCTCAGTGCGTTGCGGCACTGCTCTGTCTGCTCTTCAGCTTTAGCACTTGCGGTGCGCGCAGCCGTCAGTTTGCGTTGCAACTCCTCCACCTGTTGGCCGATGGATTGGCGTAGCGTCTCGAAACGCGTCTGGGCCTGTTTTGCTTGGCTTTCAGCAATGCCCATAGCCTGTTCGGCCTGTTCCAGCATCGTGCGTGCTTCGCTTTCGCGCTGGTGCTGCTGGCGTTGATCGGGCCAGGCGCGCTGCCACTCTCGCACCGCCTGTATCAGGTTTGCCTGGGCTTGGTCGAAGTGTTCGAGTGCCTCCTCTATCCTGGGTAGCTGTTCGGCTTCGGGAGGAAGCCGCAGATCGACAGCGTCGTTCTGCAGTTGTTCACGTACGGAGTGCAGTGTTTCCTCGGCTTCCTGATGGCGTGTTTCAGCATGAGCCAGTCGTTGCCTGTTCTGCTCGACGCCGCGGGCGGCTTGCATGGCGGTGCTGATCGCATCGTGCAATGGGCGCTCGGAGGGCACGGATTGTCTTTCCCGGTCGGCCTGGCTGCGTTCATCAGCCAGAGTCTGTTGCTGTCCTTCGAGCTGTGCCTGAGTCGAGTCGAGTTCGAGCAGGAGATTGGCCAGCCCATCCAACCGTCGCTGCCTTGCCATTTCCCTGGCGCTGCGGCCGATGTAGCCTGCCTCGGCTTTTCTCCATGCTCCTGCCAGGGGACCCAGGCGATAGCGGCCATCAGGTGAGAGCCAGGCTTCTTCGTCCGTGGGTTCTTGCGTGCCATAAGCCACACAGGCCAGCGCTGCCTTCAGGCCCGCATCCGTGATCGGGCAGCCTTCTGGCCGGGCAGGAATCAGTGCATCGTTGAGACTGCTACCGTTTGCCGGCCTGCGCTGATACCAACTGGTATCCAGTAGTGGCTCACCGCTGCTGTCGCTCAGCCCGCCTTCTGGTGATAACCAGGCGTCGAGAAGGCCGCTGGCTTCCAGGGCGGCTTCCAGCCCGGCACGTTCTGCGGCATTAAGGTGTGGGTGAAAGTCCACCAGTTGCCATAGCGGCATACCTTGGCGTTGCAGCCTGATACCGCTTGCGCGGGTTGGGGGCGCAGGGGGAAGGGCATCTTCGCCCCTGGCGAGACGGATGCGTTCCTCTTCGATATCGGTACGTTGTTTATCCAGGGTTGCAAACCTGCTGTCCAGCGCCGCCTTTTGTGTGGCGTGGCTTTGCAGGAACGCCTGCCAGGCTGTGTCGAGTGCCACTTGAGCAGGGTTCTCACCTTCCGGGCGGGCCACCCACTTGGCCAACTGAAGCAATGGTTGTTCTACCTCGAAGCGCAGTTGCACAAGGTGTGCACAATGCCCGGACCAGGTTTCGAGCAACACGTTACCTGCATCTTCGGCCTGCTGATCAGCCTCCTCGCGTTGTTCCAGCGCTGTTTGCATTTCATCGCGAGCAGTCTGTACGTGTTCGTGCGTGTTCACCAGCACTGCCAGGGCCTTCCCGGCTTCCATGTGGCGTTGCCGCAGGTGGACGATGTCCTGGCGTCGTTGTATCACCAGGGTACGCAGGGGCTCATCGGTCGCTCTGTGCCCGGATGGTTGTTCTGCCAGGGTTTCGGCATCAATATAGAGCAGAGGATGAGCGGCGACCTCGGTTGCGAGGGCAACGGTTATGGCGGTGTTGTGCGTACGTGTGCGCGCCTTTTCCAGTTCTTCGCGAGCCAGAACAGCCGCGTTGGCGCGTTGCTGGCTGAGAGCGATTTCGCCGTCAAGCCTGATTCGCGCCTCATCACGCTTTCCAATGGCCAATTGGGCTGTCTGCTGGCGCTCGGCAGCACTGCGTTCTTCCTGTGCCAGCCGGTTGGCGTCCTGGTTGGCTGGGTCGCTCTGCAGCGTTTCTACCTGCTCCCGGGCTGCCAAATTCTGCAGTTTTGCCGTTTCGAATGCGATGCAGGCATCGCTGTGATCACCCTCGCGTCGGGTCAGATCCTGCGTTGCCCGGTTGCGCGCCTCGCTGGCATTGTCGAAGCCAGTCTGCGCTTGACGCAACTCGCGCGCCTGGCGTCTGGCCAGAATTCCGGCGTAGATGCGGTAGCGCTGTTCGAACAGGGTGACGGCCTGCTGGAGTCGACGGGCTTCTTCCAGTTGGATGCGATCTTCTTCCAGTTGATTGAGCGCCTCGGCCACATCTCCCAGCAGTTCGGGGGGGAGTGGCGGCAGTGATTCGCTCAAGGCGTTGGACAGACCACTTTCGTCGGGCTTCTTCGAGAGTTGTGGCTGGCGCAACTGGATCAGCGTATCCATCAAGGCATCGAAGCGTCGCGCACCGAGCTGGAAAAGACGCTCGTCCACTGCGCGGCGGTAGAGCTGATGGTTCGTGAACAGTTGGCCTCGGCCGCCAAGGGCATCGCGCAGGCGTTCTTGAGTCAGCACCTGTCTCTCGGCGGTGGTCAGCCAAAGATCTTCTCCAATGCGTGGATCTGCTGTCGTGCTGTCGCCCTCAACAATGAAGAACCAACTGTCCACATGCGCTCGACCGTCGACAGCAGAAAGGCCCACGCCCAGGGTCAGGTAGCGCAGGCGACCATCGTGCTCGCGACGGCCGAACTCTATCCAGCTGTAGCCGATACGTCGAGGATAGGTGCCAACCAGCAGGTTCCAGGCCATCTTCTTGCCGCTATCGCCGTCGGGTTCTACGCGAGACGAGCGCAACTGTGCGTCCAGCAGCAACGGTAGGGTCAGCGACAGGACTTTGGACTTGCCGGTACCATTATTGCCGCGCAGTAGCAGGTGACCGTCGTGGAACCAGAACTCCTCACTGTCATAGTGGAACAGCTCAACCAGACCCAGGCGCAGAGGTTGCCAGCGTTCGCGTTGAGGTTGGGGTAGCGCTGGCCGTGAGTCGGTAGTGAAGAGATCGCTGCTCATGCGTCCTGCCCGGATAGGAATAGAGATTCATTGCCCTGGGCGTTGCGTACCTCGGTCTGTCCAAGGGAAAAGCGCGCAATGGCAGGTAGTGGGCTGACACCTTGCGTGCTGCGTAGCATCAGGCCCAGGCGGCAGAGGCGGGTAATGGCTATTTGTGCCAATTCGTGTTCGGCGCCTGGCGCGCGTGCCGATTTGCGCCAGTAACGACCGTAACGTCCTGTGGCCTCACGCAGGAACAGGGCAATTTCGCTTTCGGGCACATGCAGCGAGGTGCGCCTATTGCGCAGGCGCTGTGCCAGATGCTCTGCGACCAACAGTGTGACATGGGCCTCGGTGCCCTCGGCGGGCATGACCACATCAGTCAATTGCCCACTTTCGTCTACCAGTGCCAAGCCCTCGGCCCGCTGTTCGGCGATCAGCCCCGTAGCCTCGCACAGACGATTTGCGAGAACGCCGCGCTGATTGATGAAGTAGTTGCGAGCGTCCTCATCCAGCGTTGCGGTGTAGACCACCGGATCGTCCAGCAGGCGCCGTGCGAGGTGGTGGCGAATGGTGTCACGTTTACCTTGTTCACTGTCCACCGTGAAACCTTCCACCAGGCTACGCAATCGAGCTTCGGTATTGCTGGGGGCTTCCTCGATGCTCCAGGTCGAAGGGCCGCGTACCGCCGCCAGCAAACCGGCCAGTTGGCGTCTGTGAATGTCGTAGAGTGCGTCGGACTGCGGTCCGCTGCTGTTCTGGACATAGTTTTCCTCTTCACCGGCAACCCGTTCCAGGATGCCGTGCTCCAGTAGCGTGCGGCATACCATGACCAGCTCGCGTCGTTCGGTGGCAGTGTGCAAGGTAAAGACAAAATCCAGTGACTGCAGTGTTGGATCGGTAGCTTGTTTTACGATTCGCTCGCCGATTTGTCGCAGGGTGATTTGCGGATCGGCCCTTTCAAGGACAGCCGCCGCCAAGCATAGCAGTACATAACTGCGTCGATTGTAGTCAGGCAGACCTCGGGTCGGGTCAGATAGATCGGCTGGACGTTTGAGCAGGCGCGCACCCTCACGGTCGACATGCAACGGCCATCCGGTTTCCCGGGAAAACCACTCGCGCAGACGCTCGGCCTGGCGTCGTACGGCAGGAAAGTCTGCATGATCCGGTGGCATAAGCGGGCGCATCAACAGGCTGCGTAGAGCCCTGCGAAACTCATCTTGCTGCTGCGCCTTCTGTGTATCCCCCATATGCCTGGTGTGGCGGGATTTCTTCATCAGGTTTACTCGGTGAGTCGAATCGTCAACAAGTGGTCACGGCCAGAAAACATACCAGTCGGTGTCGATATCTGGGCATGGCTGTTTTCAGCCAGAGGTTGCAGTTGAATGTACAGCAGGCCGTCCCCTGTCTGGCGCTCGACCGGACTGTTTGGATCGCGCTGCTCTGCCAGCGCTTCGCCAAGCAATCCAAGGAACAGGCCAAATGCCTGCACATCGAGCTCGCCCAGCTCCGAGAGACGCGTCTGGCGACCGGTGGCCAAGCGTCGGCGTGCTGCTTCGACCTGACGCGACTCCTGATCCAACTGCTGCGCCATCAGCGCACGATCCCTGCTGCGATCACGTACCTTCGCCAGTGCGCCTCGTGGCGCGGCCTCTCCGTATTCGCGCAGGCGGGGATTGATGACCAGAGGGGGCGCTTCCAGCCAGGAGGTACTGGCGGTTATCTCTTCTGCCTCAGCGACCTCCAGTGAAAAGTGGCGTGCTGGCTGCAGTGCGAATGCCTCGTGAGCTAGACGATGAGCATCTTCGTCGCAGTGGCAGGCAGCGAACCACTGCGCCAGCACACGGAAGTCGGCTGATCTGTCGCTACGACCGCTACGGCGTTCATTAACCGCCGCGATGGCCCCCAGCAATTGCGGGATCGCCGAGCGCGCGCGAGCGCGGAGCAATTCTGCCTGGGGTGGTTCGTGACCAGTGGACAGAAACCAGCCGCGCAGCCCTTTCCAGCGTTCGCGCCAGGCGTCAAGGCGTCGCAGGGTTTCTGTTTCCTGCTCGTCGGTGCTGCCGGGCGCGGCGTCGCGTGCTTCACGTGTGGATATTTGCAGCAATACGTTGTCGACGGGAAGGTACAGCTCCTGCAGTGTCCGGGCGATAGTGTCGGAGCGACGGATCAGATCTCCCATGAACCTCTCGAGATAGTCGATCAACCGTCGCTTGTAGGCAACCAGTGCAGTTGCGTCGGATTGTTGCAGTTCCAGGCTGCGCGTCACTCCCGCCATGAATGCTTGGGCGTTTTCGGCGAGACCTTCGAATACACGTACCAGATCGCGCAGGATCTCATGGGCTTTTGCCGTGTCCAGGCTGCCGCTCGCCTGTGCCTCGTGCAGCAGGTGCCGCGTAAGCGTCCGGCGAACTCACCTTCCGAACTCCAGCTTTAAGGGCGATGGTGTCCGCGTATTTTTAAGCGGACGCGATCACTCTTATCGCCAGGATCTCCATGCGCCAACGAAGCTCTTATCCGAAGCCTTTCAAAGCCCAGGTCGTTCAGGAATGCCTGCAACCTGGTGCAACCGTGTCCAGTGTCGCCATCAGCCACGGCATCAACGCCAACGTCATCCGCAAATGGCTGCCGCTCTATCGAGACCAATCCGCGACAACTTCGCTACCGGCCTTTGTGCCACTGAAGGCTGCCCCTAAACGGCCAGCTGAAGCGTCAGTGATCATTGAATTAGCCATGGCCGGCCAAGTGATCACAGTGAAATGGCCAGCCTCAGATCCCGAAGGCTGTGCGCAATTTATCCGGGCTGTTGCTCAATGATCCGCATCGATGCGATCTGGCTGGCCACCGAGCCGATGGACATGCGCGCTGGTACCGAAACCGCATTAGCCCGGGTGATCGCGGTGTTTGGTGCGGCGAAGCCGCACTGCGCTTACCTGTTCGCCAATCGCCGGGCCAACCGGATGAAGGTGCTGGTGCACGACGGCGTGGGAGTTTGGCTTGCAGCGCGACGACTGAATCAAGGCAAGTTTCACTGGCCCGGCATTCGCCATGGCAGCGAGGTCGAACTCGACAGTGAACAACTCCAGGCCTTGGTGTTGGGCCTGCCGTGGCAGCGCGTCGGTGCAGGCGGTGTGATCAGCATGCTGTAACCGCCGTGCATTTGGCCGGTCTACGTGTCGTCGTCACGTGCCTGCTCTGGCACAATCGGCGGCATGACTTCCTCGCCCAACCTCGACCAGATGACCCCGGAACAGCTTCGTGCCTTGGCGGCACAGGCGTTACAGTTGCAGTCCCAGGTCGAGGCGATGAGCAAGAAGATCCAGAACGATCAAACCGTCATTGAGCAGCTCACTTACGAAATTGCCCTGCTCAAACGGCACAAGTTTGCCAAGCGCAGCGAGCAAATCAGCCCGGCGCAAAGCAGCTTACTGGATGACCTGCTCGACACAGACCTTGAGGCTATCGAGGCCGAGCTGAAACAGCTCCTTCCAGCTGCGCCACAGCCCGAACCACGGCAATTCCCGAAACGTGCGCCATTGCCGCCGCAGTTTCCACGCACGGTGATTCGTCACGAACTCGAAAATACCCAGTGTGCCTGTGGCTGCCAACTTCAACGCATCGGCGAAGACGTCAGTGAGAAGCTGGATTACACGCCGGGCGTGTTTACCGTCGAGCAGCATGTGCGTGGCAAATGGGCCTGCCGTCAGTGCGAAACACTGATCCAGGCGCCGGTGCCGGCGCAGGTGATCGACAAAGGTATCCCGACCGCAGGCCTGCTAGCCCAGGTCATGGTGGCCAAGTTTGCCGATCACTTGCCGCTGTACCGGCAGGAGAAAATCTTTGGCCGCGCCGGGCTGGCCATCGCTCGCTCGACCTTGGCCCAGTGGGTTGGACAAACTGGCGTGCGACTCCAGCCACTAGTCGATGCACTGCGTGAAGCGGTGCTGAGCCAGGGCGTGATCCACGCCGATGAAACACCGGTGCAAATGCTTGCGCCGGGCGAGAAGAAAACTCACCGCGCTTATGCTTGGGCCTACAGTACGACGCCGTTTTCGGCGCTTAATGCGGTGGTTTACGACTTCAGCCCAAGCCGCGCCGGAGAACATGCACGCAACTTCCTGGGCGACTGGAGCGGCAAGCTGGTTTGCGATGACTTCGCGGGCTACAAAGCTGGTTTTGAGCAAGGCATCACTGAAATCGGCTGCATGGCTCACGCCCGTCGCAAGTTTTTCGATCTGCACGTGGCGAACAAAAGTCAGTTGGCCGAACAGGCGCTGCACTCGATCAGCGGCTTGTACGAGGTCGAACGCCAAGCGCGGGACATGAGTGATGAAGATCGCTGGCGAATACGTCAGGAAATGGCGGTGCCGATCCTCAAAAAACTGCATGACTGGATGTTGGCCCAGCGCGATCTGGTGCCCAATGGATCAGCCACAGCCAAAGCCCTTGATTACAGCCTGAAACGCTGGGTAGCGCTGACGCGCTACCTGGACGATGGGGCTGTGCCCATCGACAACAACCAGGTCGAGAACCAGATACGGCCCTGGGCGCTCGGACGCTCGAACTGGTTGTTTGCCGGATCGCTGCGCAGTGGTAAACGAGCGGCTGCAATCATGAGCTTGATCCAGTCGGCGCGCATGAATGGGCATGATCCGTATGCCTATTTCAAAGATGTGCTGACGCGGCTGCCGACGCAGCGGGCCAGTGAGATCGGGCAGTTGCTACCGCATCAGTGGATGCCGGCCTGACTTACGCAAGGTGAGTTCGCCGGACGCTTACGGTGCCGCAAAGCTTGTAGGCGGTTGTCAATATCTTCCAGGGCAACGCTCTGCAGTTCCGCACGATGGCGGAGGTTTTGCACGAAGGCTGACAGCCCCGTCTCCACTGCTTCGCCGCCACGTGATAGCCGATAGAGAAAACGTGCCCGATAGTAGTCGTTGAGTGTAGACACGCGCGTCATGTCCGGCTGCGACTCAAGATTGCCCCAGACTGCGAGCTGAGTCAGTGCTGCGCTGACCTCTTCCTGAGAGGGTCGGGATCTGTCATCCCAGTTTGCTTCGGACATGACTTCATCGGGGCGCAATTGCAGGCGATATTGGCGCTTGGCAGAAGCAAACACCTCCATTATCGAGCGATAGAAGGCCGCCTTGTCTGCCGTGGCGTGGCGAAACAAGTCAGATGACGCGTGCGTCCAGATTGATTCACGAACCATTGGAGGCTCTCCACTGACCCTGTGTGATCAATTGGGTCATTCCGAGTTTGCTATGTACCTGGCTTGTACCAGGAGGTCTTTTGGAGCCGTTAGCCAATACAGGGATAGAGGCGTACTATTTTCGGTATCGACTCGGCTTTCAATGCTTACTTGCGAAATTGGCGGAGCATGCAGTGCATGAGACTTCAATATCAGTAGGAAAAGGTGATCAAACTCATCTCTGGAATCATACGTGCGGTGATGTTGGCCGTATCTACGCGCGCTGGAGGTCCTCGTTGCTAAATCGGTGTCACAGTAGCTCAGGAGCGTTCTGCTCAATTACCTTCTCGGCAATGGCCCCGAAAAGTCTGCGAGTGATGCTGAAGAATTGGCTTAGATTCTTTCCAGTTGGAATCAGGTCTATGCCCGCGAGGCAATGCAGGCTCATATCCTGGTCAAGGTGTTCTTCGATCAGTGTTTCCAGCTCACCCCACCAACGATAACGCAGATCCTGGAGATAGGGGCTGTTCAGATTCAGCAGGCCGATGGTGTATTGGGCGCGATCCGTTTCCTGGGGGGACAAGCCATCAGCGGGCACTACACGTCCGTCTGACAAATAGGAAAAGAAGCGTGAAGCATCTGGCTGGTGACACGATACGAAACGGGTCATATCGACGCCGTCTGACTTGCCCTGCGCGTGACCACCAAAGACTTCTGCACCTTGTGCCTGGAGTGCGTGCAAGTCGCTTTTGCTATCCAGGGCGCAGGCCGCCAAATTGCTGTAGTCAAAAGTACGTTGCGGGTGCTGGCTCTTGTTTTCAACATGCTCTATGTGGAAGTTCAAGCCAACCCGATCCGGGCGGATTTCGCTGTAGCAGCACAAAGCGTATTGCTCTTCCAACAGATAGCCCAGCACTTCTGGTTTATACCCAAAACTGCCCCATCGGCTGGTCGCGGTGGTGTCAGATGTAGGCGGGTGGGCGTGCGAGTTGTTTAGCTGATAGGGACCGTGTCCTCGCTTGCGAATTGCCCTCATCCCTTCAATGCCTTCTGCCGTCTGATACTTCGATGCAAACGTTGCAACTGAGGATGTTGTTCGCCCAACGCAGCGGTGAGCCGCTGCATCAATATCACTACCTGCTGTTCGTCATAGCGGCCCTTATCCACCCACTCGGTCAACTGCAGCAGATCCCGCTTTTCATTGATTGGGGGCTGAGGGTCAACGTTCATTACACTGTGAAGCACGCTGTTGCTTGGCTCGCCGTAGGTCAGGGCAAGTGGTTGTGAGGCGATCAATTCACCTTGGGCGTTTCTCCCGATGACTCGGATATTTTCCCGCCGTACCGTACTGAGGACCTGTGGGCTGTGAGTCGTGACGATGAATTGCATTGCAGGAAACGCAGCCCGCAAGGATCCGACAATAGTCTGCTGCCAGAGGGGATGCAGAAACATGTCCACTTCATCGATCAGGGCTATGCCTGGGGTTTCGAGTGGGGCTCGCTCTCCTAGGTGAGGGTTGAGCTTGCAGGCACGAAAGGCGAGGTCTGCGACCATGGCTATGGTATTGCGTAGCCCATCGCTCAATAACTCGACCGGTAACACTCCTTGCTCGGGATGCTGCATCACCAACTGTTGTTGATGGCTGGCACTGTACTCCAGGCTATGCCAGCCAGTGGAGTCCTTGATCAAACGATCGATAGCTTCCTTGATGGCTACGATGATTTGCTCGAAGCGCTGTCCCGTGTGGGATATTGCTTCGTGGCTTTCCAGAGCAATGATCTGGGATTCCCGGTAGCTGCGGTAGATCCAGCTGTACCAAGCCGTAAAAGTCTTGAAACTGGACGAGTAGGAGAGGCAGTTCAGATAGCCTGATGTCCTTGAATACTCAGTTTTGTCCAGCGTGGTCTGAGCTGCCAACGAGGTGAAGCGGCCTTCGAACCAGAGCCTGGAAGTTCCCTGGTAGGTTATCATTGGCAGTGTGACAGGTGCGTCGCTGCGCACTTGCTCCTGCAGCGATTTACCGTAGGCGGTTAAAGCTCTGGATTCGGAGTCGCCAATGGTGTTGGTGTTCTTTTGCACGCTCGTGCGCTGTTGCAGCCAGTGGCTCTGCTGGCTGCGATCCGACCACTGCCCCCATGCTTCGATCGAACTGGGTGTTTGAGGCTCCATGTTGCCGTTGCTGAATCTTGCGAGACGGACGTCTTCGTTCTGGACGGTGGCAGATTTACCGGTTTGACTGCCAAGGTCAAATCCTTTGACGAAAGGCCATAACGCAACCCGCACGGCATCCAGAATTGTGGTTTTACCACCGCCGTTGGAAGCCGTCAGTATGGTCAAATGTGGATCGAAGTCGATCTCGAACTCTCCAAAGCAGCGATAGTTCTGTATGCGCAGCTTGTCGAGTTTCACAGTCTTTTCTCCGGTTCTCTCACTTGGACCAGCATATTAAAGATGCCTTTGCGTCAGGGTTGTAATATTCATGCTGAATGCATGTTGTAAACATACCAGAAAAGGTCAGTATGAGGGTGTCACAGGTTACCCTCAGGACTGTTGTGAATCCTCTTGATTTGAGACAACTGTTTACGATGCTTGAGCCTACTCGATGGAAGCCATCAACCATTGCATCCTCCGAAGTCCGCCGCTAAAGTCCCCCATCAGGCGTTTGCCACGCCAGTGGTCCGCGCAAAGGGGTTGCCCAGGCACTGCATCCTGTTTTCATACCAACTCCCGGCTTGTCGGCGGACCGAGCCCCCAAAGGAGTTGGCATGTCCGCCATCAATGCTTCCCGTCATCACGGCCTGCTCGATCTGCCCGCCTTGCGTAAGCGCGCCAAGCGCCTGCTCACGGCGCTGAAAAACCACGAAGCCGACGACACCCGGGCGCAACTGCGCACTATCGGCCTGCCAGGCCCTGACTACCGTCTTGCCGATACCCAATGGCTGGTGGCCCGCGAAGCCGGCTTCGCCAGTTGGCCCAAGCTCAAGGCCCATGCCGATGCGGTCGCGTTTGCCGCCCGCCATCCGGCCTTCGTCGCCGATGGCGAGGCGACCGTCCAGCATTGGCGCTGTGGCAACGACATCGAGCACAGCCTGCGGACAGCGGGTTTTCAAGGCGCATTCCACATGTTCGACGACCCCATGGTCATGGGGCCGGTACCGGCATTGCCAGAGGACGACTATTGGCGGGTTCGCACAGCCTATGTGCAGCAGGCCTTTGGCCTGGCTCCCCGCGATGTCCAGCAGCGCCAGGCCTTGCAGCGTTCGGCACTGGCACAGTTGAGCGCCGACAGCGAAGTGGTGCTCTGGTGCGAAGCGGATGCCTATGACCAATTGTTCCTGATTCGCCTGCTTGCCAGCCTTCCCAGCCTGCCGCGGCGGCTGGAGCTGATCGAGATCGACCAGGTGCCAGGCGTCGAGCGCTTCATCGGTATCGGCCAACTGGCCCCGGATGTGCTCGCCTGGCTCTGGCCGCAACGCCGTAGCCTGGGCGAGGATGCCCTGTTGCTGGCGCGCCAGGCCTGGGCCGCCTATACCGCGCCGGACCCCAGCGCCTGGGCAGACCTGGCTGGCCAGCAACATCAGCCGCTGCCGTTGTTGGGCGCAGCGTTGGCGCGGCAACTGCAGGAGCTTCCCGGTGCTGAGGACGGCTTGAGTCTCACGGAGCGACTGACCCTCCGGATCCTGGCGACAAAAGGGGAACTGCCGGCCGGTCGAGTGTTCGCCGAACTGATGCAGCACGAGGAACCGCTGCCGTACCTGGGCGACCTGATGTTCCATGTGCTGCTGCGGCCCTTGATCAACGCACCGAGTCCGTTGCTGCACGAAGGCCAGGGCGACACTTGGGCAAGGCGCCCATTACGCCTGACTGCCCTCGGTGAACGGATTCTGGCGGGGCAAGCGCATTGGCTCGACCAGTCTCCGGCCGAGCGTTGGGTGGGCGGAGTCCGGATTGTGGCGAACCAGAAGCCCTGGGTTGTCAGTGGGGAAGGGCAGGTCTGGCGGCGCTGATGAGGGCAAGTCATTCAAAGGCCCGGCGTGAGCAGCCAAGGGGGATAGCTGCTCAGCTCACCTGGGCATAGCGTTCGATCGGCGGTTGCTCGCGATGTTCTGCCTGCCACAGATCGTAGTCTGCCTGGATGCCCAGCCAGAGGCGGGCCGTGCTGATTCCGGCCCGCTCCAGCCTCACGGCCAGGTCAGGGCTGATGGGAGCATGGCCATGCAGTATTCTCGAGAGCGTTTCTCGAGCGAAACCCAGGCGGCGAGCAAATTCGGTAATGGTGGTTCCGAGGCCGGGTATCACGTCCTCGAGAAGAATCCCGCCAGGGTGAGGTGGGTTGAACATGCCCATGGAGGGCCTCCGTTCAGTGGTAGTCCAAATAGTCGACCAACTCGACGTCCGCCCCCATGAAGCGGAAGACGACGCGCCAGTTGGCAGTTACGGTGATTGACCAGAACCCTGACAGCTCACCTTTAAGTGCATGTAACCTCCAACCAGGAAGGTTTACATCGTCTGGTGCTCTTGCCCTGTTCAGAACAAACAGCACGTTGGAGAGCCGCTTTGCCTGGTCTGCTCTTATTCCGCTGGTTGATCCACTTTCAAAAAAAGCTCGAAGGCCTTTATGCCTCCAGCTGACGATCACGGCTTGAGTGTGATGTGATCCATCACACTCTGCAATGACCGTGCGTCTTTCGCTTCTAAAAAAAACATCAAGGTGACCCCTGGAGAGCTAGATCAAATCAGATTGATTCGGCTCAGCCGATGATCCAGGTGAGTGGGTAGAAGCCTCTATCAGGCGCAGCTTTGATGTAGATGGAAATTTCTCTTCTTGATGTCAGCTATCTATGGGGCCTGACAAGCTCCGGACTCCTGGGGGCAACGTTCGGCTTGTGGCTGGTCAGGAACCTTGGGTTGTCAGTGGGGAAGGGCAGGTCTGGCGGCGCTGATCATCACGTTTTCATATCCATGATTTGCTGGGAATGTCACGTGAAAACATTTGGAAATAATTTCATGTTTGACAAATTGACGCCATAGAAATGCCATCCTAGTATCGCCGCCGATTGATGGCATAGAGCCATCTCTAAAGGGCGCGCATGGACACTTCATTTCTCAGGACGAGCACCGTCGTTGCGTTGGCCGTCATTGTCACCAGCCTCTCGTTCAGCGCCCACGCGGCTCCCACTCCTGGCGATACCGACCTGATTCGCGATCGCCAGGATCGTCTCCTCGAAGAACAGCGTCGCCGCCTCGAAGAACTCAAGGATCTACCCGGCCAGACCGCTGCCCCGGTGGCCCCCCAGGCGCCGGTCGACGGCCGCTGTTTCCCGATCAAGACCATCGACCTGCAGGGCGCGGATTCGCTTTCCGCCAGCGAGCGCGAGCAGCTGCTCAAGCCCTACATCGGCCAATGCCTGGGCGTGCCGCAACTCAACGAACTGCTCAAGGTCATCACCGACCGCTATATCGAAAAGGGCCTGGTGACCAGTCGCGCCTATCTGCCGCAGCAGGACCTGTCCAGCGGCCATCTGAAAGTGCTGGTGGTCGAAGGCAAGCTCGAAGGGCTCAAGGGCGCCGAAGGCAGTGGTATCTCCGACCGTGAGTTGACGATGAGTTTTCCCGGCAGACAGAGCGAGCTGCTCAACCTGCGGGAGATCGAGCAGATGGTCGATCAGCTCAACCGCCTGCCGTCGAACCAGGCCCAGATGGAGCTGGCACCGGGCAAGGAAGTCGGCGGCAGCGAAGTGCTGGTCAGGAACAACCCGCAAAAGCCCTGGCGTGCTGGCCTGTCATACGGTAACGAGGGCCAGCGCAGCACCGGCCGGCAGCAGGCCGGTACCACCTTCGATTGGGACAGCCCACTGGGCCTGGCCGACCAGTTTTCCCTGAGGGCCGGTCATGACGTGGTCGGCGATACGACGAAGAACTCGCGCAATGCCATGCTCTACTACAACCTGCCGTTCGGCTGGTGGAACCTCAGCTACACCTACAGCGAAAGCGAATACCGTTCGCAGGCCCAGTCCAGCGGGTTTGCGTTCAAGCAGAGCGGCGACAGCCAGAACCATCAGCTGAAACTGGAGCGGGTCGTCTATCGTGACGCGGTGAGCAAGACCTCGCTCAACAGCACGCTGACCTACCTGCGCACCAACAACTTCATCGAAGACAGCAAGCTGGCGGTCAGCAGCAACCGCCTGAGCGAGTCCGGCTTGGGTATCACGCACGGGCGACGAATCGGCGGTGCATTTGTCAACGTCGACCTCGGCATGCAGGACGGCATCGGTGCCTTCGACGCCCAGGGCAGTCATGATCCGGGGCCGGGGCAGGCTGATGCGCGCTATCGCAAATACACCGCCACGGTCAGTTACCTGCAGCCGTTCAAACTGTGGGGCGAGTCCTTCAGTTTCAGCAGCCTGATGACCGGTCAGCGCAGCGAGGACGTGCTGTTCAGTCCGCAACGCATGAGCCTGGGCGGCCTGTCGTCGATTCGCGGTTATCAGGACCAGACCTTGTCCGGCGACAGCGGCGGCTACTGGCGCAACGACCTGCGCTGGAGTCGCCCTGTCACCCTGGAGTGGCTCAAGCCACTGCTCTCGGAGTACGGCTCCAGCCTCGGTTACGACCAGGGCGTGATCCGTCACGACCGCTACAACGCCGAGCAGCACGGGCGCATGACCAGTGACTCGCTGGAACTGTTCGCCCGCGGCCAGCACATGGCAGCCACGGTGACCTTCGCCCATTCCCTGGAACGACCGACGCCTATTACCGAGCGTGAAGCGCCGATCTATTTCCGCCTGGATTTCTTTCTCTAACTCGTCGTTTCAACTGATCCGAGATGCCTGACATGGACGTTCGCCAGTTCGCCTTCCTCGCGCGCCAACCTTCCGCCGCCTTGAAACGTCGCGACAACTTTCTCGGGTTGCCCAAGCGCGGGCTGGCGTTCCTGCTGGCCAACGTCATGTTCTGGCAGCCGTTGTGGGCGCAGGCGGGCGGGATCGTGGTCAGTGCACCGGGCACGACGCTGGGGCAGGCAGGCAACGGCGTACCCATCGTCAATATCGCCGCCCCCAATGCCAGTGGCCTGTCGCACAACCAGTTCCAGGACTACAACGTCGGCAGCAACGGGCTGATCCTCAACAACGCCACCGACCGTACCCAGTCGACGCAGCTGGGCGGGATCATCCTCGGCAACAGCAACCTCAACGGGCGAGCCGCCACCACCATCCTCAACGAAGTCAATGGCGGCAGCCCCAGCCAATTGCGCGGCTACACCGAAGTGGCGGGGCAGGCGGCCCATGTGATTGTGGCCAACCCCTACGGCATCAGTTGCAACGGCTGTGGCTTCATCAATACGCCGCAGGCGACGCTCACCACCGGCAAGCCGGTGATCACCAATGGCCAGGTTTCGGGTTACCAGGTCGACCAGGGTAGCGTGTCCATTGATGGTGCGGGCCTGAACGCCAACAACATCGACCAGTTCGAAATCATCACCCGTGCCGCGACCCTCAACGCACAAATCAACGCGAACAAGCTGGCAATCATCACTGGCGCCAACGATGTGGATGCCAGGACATTGCAGGCAACGGCTCGCCCCGCCAATCCAAACAACGCGCCGCAACTGGCGATCGACTCCTCGGCGCTGGGTGGCATGTACGCCGGCGCTATCAAGCTGGTCGGTACCGAAGCGGGGGTTGGGGTCAAGCTCGACGGCAAGATGGTCGCCAGCGGTGGCGACATCCAGCTCGATGCCAACGGCCACCTGAGCATGGTCGACACTGCGGCGACCGGAGCGGTCAGCGTCAAGGCGCAGAGCCTGGAAGCCAAGGGGCCGGTCTATGCCGGCACCACCCTGGACGTGAACACCCAAGGCGACCTGACCAACCAGAACAACCTGGTGGCCAAGGACCGCATCACTCTCAATAGCGGCGGCCAACTGACCAACAACGGCATCATCGAGTCCGGGGTCAACGCCGATAACAGCCGCAATACTGAAGGCGACGTGGAAATCACGGCGCAGAACTTCACCAACTCCGGCCAGAGCGTCATCACCAGCCGCGACCTGGCCGTCACCACTACCCAGACCCTGGGCAACCAGGGCGGTACCCTGAGCGGCAAACGCCAGGTCACGGTCACCGCCGGCACCCTCGACAACCAGAGCCAGGGCCGGGTCCTCAGCGCCGACAGCCTGAATCTGACTGCCGACACCGTGCTGAACGGGCAGGGCGGCCTGATCAACAGCGTCGGCCAACTGACTGCCACCCTTGGTCACCTGAACAACAACGGCGGTGAAGTTTCCAGCAAGGCCAGCAGCACGCTGGTCCTCGGTACGATGGACAACCTCACCGGCCTGGTGATGGCCGAAAACACCCTGAGCCTCACCGCCGCTGGAGCGATCAACAACCAGAACGGCGTCCTCTCCGGCTGGCAGGGCCTGACCGTCACGGGTACCGGCCTGGACAATCGCAACAACGGTACCGTCTCCAGTCGCAACGGTGATGTCGGCGTCACCCTCAGCGGTGCGCTGCTCAACAGCCAGGCCGGTGCCGTGGTCAGCCAGAAGGCTTTGACCGTCACGGCCGACAGCCTCGATAACAGCGACCAGGGCGTTCTCTCCAGCGGTGCTGCCCAGAAGCTGACCGTCACCGGCCTGCTCGACAACACCCTGGGCGGCTCCATCACCAGCTCGGCCAACCTGACCTTGCAGGCAATGGCCCTGAACAACGCCGGCATGATCAGCGCCAATGACGCCCTGAGTTTCACCGGCACTGACCTGGACAATAGCCACGGCACCTTCACCGGCAATGCCGGTGTCACCCTCGATCTGCTCGGCACCCTGACCAACCATTACGGCAAGCTTTCCAGTGCCGGTCCGCTGCTGATCCAGCGCAGTGCGCAGATCAACAACCAGAACGGTGGTATCAATAGCCAGGAGGTGCTGACCCTGCTCACCGGCAGCCTGGACAACAGCCAGCAGGGCACCCTCGGTGCCACTGACACGCTGTTGATTACCGCCAGCGGCAACGTCGACAACAGCGCCGACGGCCTGATCGCCAGCCGCAACGCCGACCTGCAACTCAATGCCGCCAGCCTGAGTAACGGCAAGGGCTCGCTGCAAGGCAAGGGCGCAGTCACCCTGGATGTAACGGGCGATATCGATAACCAGAGCGGCAAGGTCATCGCCCAGGAAGGCGGCCTGACCGTCACCGCAGCCAACCTCGACAGCCGCGGCGGCCTGCTCTCCAGCGTCAAGGGCGCGTTTGAAAGCCACATCGTCGGCGTGCTGAAGAACGGCTACGACCTGAGCAACAACGGCCAGGGCGGCACCATCCAGGCCCAACGCCTGGCCCTCAATGCCTTTGGTGGCATCGACAACAACGGTGGCCGTATCGCCGCCCAGGCCGGCGACGCGGTGCTCGACGCCCGCAGCGGCAATATCGACAACCGCAATGGCGGCCTCTACGCCACTAACCTCGTGCAGGTCAGCGCTACCGATTTCGACAACAGCGGCAGTAACGATGGCCAGATCAGTGGCAACCAGATCAATCTCGATCTACAGGGTGCCCTGAACAACACCGGTGGCATTGTCGAAAGCCAGAGCACGTTGACGGTCAACGCGGCGAGCCTGAACAACCAGAATGGCCAACTACGGGCGCTGGGCAAGAGCAGCAAGACCGTGTTCAACATCGGTGGCCTGCTCGACAACAGCAACGGACGCTTGGAAACGGCCAACACCGACTTCGGACTCGATGCCGGCAGCTTCCAGAACCAGGGCGGCAGCCTGTTGCACGCTGGCACCGGGTTGTTCGCCATCAGCATGGCCAACCTCAGTAACGTGGGTGGCCAACTGGTGACCTATGGTGACCTGACGCTCAACGCCGACAGTTGGACCAACAGCACCTCGATCCAGGCCGACCACCTGACCGTCAACGTCAACCACCTGACCCAGGCCGCTGGCGGCCAACTCCTGGCCTCCACCAGCCTGACCGGCACCGGGGCCACCTGGATCAACGACGGCCTGATCGGCAGTGACGGGACGGCCAGCCTGGTTCTGGGCGGTGGCTATGCCGGCAAGGGCCGCCTGAGCAGCCTGGGCACACTGGGACTGCATGCGGCGCAACTCGACCTGGATTCTGCCGCGAGCGTGGCCGGTGGTGGCAACACCACGATCAACATCGACGGCATCCTGAACAACAGCGGGCGCCTGACCTCCGCCGCCGACATGACGGTCACCGCCGTCAGCCTCAACAACTACGGCACCCTGGGCAGCGCCCAGAAACTCACCGCCACCACCGGCGCATTACTCAATGACCACGGCCTGATCTTCAGCGGTGGCGACATGGGGCTGCGGGTCGATTCGCTGACCAACAGCTACGCCAGCGTCTACAGCCTGGGCAACCTGGTCGTGGATCGGGACGGGCAGGGCACCGTGGCCAGCAGCATCCTCAACAGCTCCGGCTCGCTGCAAAGCGATGGGACCATGAGCCTGGCGGCCAGCACGATCAGGAACGTCCGGGCGGTGCTCAACACCAGCGACCAGGGCATCTACACCGCGTCGATTTCCGAAGTGCAATGCATCGAGGGCTACAACGCCGGCGATTGCAGCGGCAAGCAGAACCACGTCTGGCAGATCGTCCAGCGTGACCGGTTCGAGGTCACCGAGGCCAGCGCGGCCTCCAGCATCACGGCGGGAAGCAACCTGACCCTGCTGGGCGGCGACCTGCTCAACCAGAGCAGCACCATTGCTGCCGGTGGCGCGCTGACCGCCACGCTCGCGAACCTGACCAACAGCGGCCTGGAGACTGGCGAAACCGAGACTTCGCGCACGTTCATGTCCGAGCGCACCAAGAATGCCGGCATGTGGTACGACAGCGCCGCTTCGTTCAACGATCACTACTCGCTGGGCGCCGCCGACTACAACCCGAACAACCTGGGCGGTCTGCAGGCGGCCATGAGCGCCTTCATCGGTATCACCGAGACCGAGCTGGGCCAGTTCCGCAGCACGCGCAAGATCGATACCGGCGACCAGAGCTATGCTGCGGTGATCCAGGCCGGTGGCGCGGTCAATGTCACGGCGCAAGGCAACTTCGATAGCAGCGTCGTGCGCCCGGGCTACACCTACGTCGGCAGTGGGCCGCGTACCGATACCCAGGCCGCGTCCAGCCCGTTCTCCACCTTCGTCACGGTCAACCAGCAACTGCCGCCGGACCTGGCGCAGCAGCAGGTCAATCCGGTCAGCCTGCCGGGCTTCAGCCTCCCTACGGGCAGCAACGGCCTGTTTCGCCTCAGTGGGCAGGCGGATAACAGCCTACAGGCAGCGAGCCTTGTGCATGTGGCCGGTTTGCCTGACACCTCGGCCAGGAGCAACCCACAGAAGTACCTGATCGAGACCAACCCGGCCCTTACCGACCTCAAGCAGTTCATGAGCTCGGACTACCTGCTGTCCAGCCTGGGCTATGACCCGGACACCAGCGCCAAGCGCCTGGGCGATGGGCTCTACGAGGAAAAGCTGATTGACCAGGCGGTAGTGGCCCGTACCGGGCAGCGTTTCATCGATGGCCAGACCTCCGATGACGGTATGTTCAAGTACCTGATGAACAACGCCGTCGAGAGCAAGCAGGCGCTGAACCTGCAGTTGGGTGTCAGCCTGACTTCCGAGCAGGTCGCGGCCCTGACCCACGACATCGTCTGGATGGAAAACGAGACGGTCAACGGTGAACAGGTGTTGGTCCCGGTGCTCTACTTGGCCAATGCCAACAACCGGCTGGCGGCTGACGGCGCCCTGGTCCAGGGCAGTGATGTGAACCTGATCGCCGGCAAGGACCTGACCAATGCCGGGACCCTGCGCGCCAGCAGCAACCTGACGGCCGCTGCCGGTAATGACCTGGTCAACAGTGGCCTGCTCGAGGCGGGCAATCGCCTGGATGCCCTGGCCGGCAACGACCTGACCAACAAGGCGGGCGGGATCATCGCCGGTCGCGATGTTGGTGTGACGGCGGTGCAGGGTGACGTGATCAACGAGCGCACCCTGACCACCCACCAGAGCGGCACGGACGCCAAGACCGAGCAGCGCACCTTCGCCGACAACGCGGCGGCGATCGAAGCGACGCAGAGCCTGGCCGTCACGGCAGGCCGCGACATCGACAACGTCGGCAGCACCCTCAAGAGTGGCACCGACACCACGCTCAAGGCCGGCCGCGACGTCAACATTACCTCGGCCGAAGAGATCAACAGCAACACCCGTGGCGATCGCAACCGCGACCAGAGCATTACCCAGGACAGCTCCAGCATTTCTTCCGGTGGCAACCTCACGGTCAATGCCGGCCGCGACCTGACCGCCGTCGCCAGCCAGATCGACGCCAAGGGCGACTTGTCGATGGCTGCAGCCGGTGACCTGATCCTGGCCTCGGCCGCGAACGAGGCACACGACTACAGCAAGACCAAGAAGGTTACCTCCCAGCATGACCACGTCAGCCAGGTCGGCACCAGAGTCACCGCTGGCGGTGACGTGAGGCTCAGTTCCGGCACCGACATGACCCTGGTGTCGAGCCAGGTCAATGCCGGCCATGAGGCCTACCTGGTGTCGGGCGGCAAGCTGGACTTGCTGGCTGCCCAGGACAGCGATTACTCGCTGTACGACATGAAGAAGCGCGGAGCCTGGGGCAGCAAGAAGACCCAGCACGACGAAGTCACCCAGGTCACCAACGTGGGCAGCCAGATCAAGGTCGGTGGTGATATCGGCCTGATCAGCACGGGCGACCAGCACTACCAGGCGGCCAAGCTCGACAGTGGCAATGACCTGACCCTGCAAAGCGGCGGCGCCATCACCTTCGAAGGCGTGAAGGACCTGCACAAGGAAGACCACGCCAAGAGCAACACCAACCTGGCCTGGAACACCATGAAGGGTAAGGGCAGCACCGACGAAACCCTCAAGCAGACCGAAATGGCTGCCAAGGGCCAGGTGGTGATCAAGGCGGTCGATGGCCTGCACATCGATGTGAAGCAGGTCAACGAACAGACCGTCAGCCAGGCCATCGACGCGATGGTCCAGGCCGACCCGCAACTGGCCTGGCTCAAGGACGCCGAGAAGCGCGGCGACGTCGACTGGCGGCAGATCAAGGAGCTTCACGACTCCTATAAATACAGCAACTCCAGCCTCGGCGCGGGGGCGATGCTGGCGATCATCATCATTGTCACGGTGCTGACGGCAGGCGCGGCGAGCGGGGCAATCGGTGCGATGGCCGGTACCGGCGCCGAGGCAGGGAGTGGTGCGGCGTTGGCGGCTGGTGGCAGCGAAGCCATGGTGGCTGCTGGGACGGCTGTCGGAACGGCTTCGGCGGGGTGGGCCAACGTGGCCCTTACGTCCGTACTGAGTTCCATGGCCAGTAACGCTGCCGTCAGCTTTATTAACAATGGCGGGAACATCGGGGCGGTCCTGGGAGACGTCACCTCTAGCAGCAGCTTGAAGAACTATGCGACCGGTGCTTTGACAGCAGGTTTTACGGCCGGAGTGCTCGACCCGGCGTTCGGAGTGACCGGTGACAATGTCAATAAAATCACAAAAGGCTTTGATCTAAGTTCTATCACCGACATCGGTAAGTTCGCAGCTTACACGGGGGCTCAAGGCGTCATTCAGGCCGGAGTGGCGACAGGGCTCCAGGGCGGAAGCTTGCGAGACAATTTGGAAACCACCCTCAGTTCACAGTTGCAAGGTGTACTGCAAGCAGTGGCTTTCAACGCGGTAGGGGATTTCTCGGATAAGCAGGGCTGGAAAGACTCTAGCGCGCAGAAAGTTGCCCTGCATGCCTTGGTCGGTGGATTGCTAAGCGAGATCGGTGGCGGCAGTTTCGCTACTGGGGCTGCTGCGGCAGGAGCCAACGAAGCGCTGGTAACGTCGTTATCCAAGGCTGTGAACCAGGACCAGAGTCTGTTGCTTGCAGCTTCACAGTTGGTAGGTATCGCTGCAGCAGGCGCTACAGGTGGTGATGTACAGAAGGGCTCGGAGATCGCGAAGAACGCGACGGCCTACAACTACCTGAACCACCATCAGGTAGATAACCTGGTGAGTGAGCTCAAAGGGTGCCGAGCTGCTGCAGACCCTTCAGCTTGTCGAACAGACGTTGCGTCGCAGTACCGCTCACTCAGCGATAAGACTACCAACTCTGCCCTAAATGGATGTGCTGGGGAATCGGGTTGCCTTGACCAGTTGGCAGACATAGAAGCTGCTACGAAGTCTCTTGATAAGTATGCATCTGCAAAGGACCTGAGCTCTGAAGAGCGGGATATTGTTCAGGACTTTCAAGATAGTAATTTTCACGACGAGACAATTGCTCGCAACATTTGGCTGACAAATTTCCATAAAGAAATTACTCCTATCGTCCTGAGTGGGGGCGGTGCGGCTGCTCTTGAAGCAGGGGCGAGCACGGAGGGGGAGGCGGCAACTGAAGCAGGTCTAAGCGCTGAGGGGGCGGCTGGTGCTAGCAGCAGTGAGGTTGCGCCTGTAGGGGCAGGTGTGCGTTTTGGTGAAACCGTCACGCAGAAAAATGGTGTTATTGCTGAGGGTGACGACACCTCAGTTACAGCCGTGGGGTCGCCAGCGGTACCTTCGGTTGAGAAAGCGCCTGACGCACCTGTATGGGAGACCTCCGAAGGTCCTTATAGTGGGAAGCTAGAGGGCGATTATGCGTCAGGAACGACGACATTTAATGGTCAGCCCATAGGAGGGACTAACGAACCAGCGATAGCAGCAGGTGGTGATCCAATAGTAGCTACACCACAAAACCTGTCTATTCATTCGCTTAGTGATATTGTTGATCCAGCAATCAACCCTTCCACCATCCGTGATAGCCTTGCTCCTTATGTTAAAAGTGCAGATGTCGATAATTTGTCGGTGGCGGTCGGATCTGTAGAGGTCGATGGTCAAACACAATATTTGCTATCTGTGAGCGGTAAAGGTTGGAAGGGGAACGCCCCGGATATGGTTTCTATTTCCGGTGTGGAGTATAAGGTTATTAGATTGGATAGCGAAGCCGTACCTTCGGCTGAAAATGGGTCAAGCGGTATTACGAACTTTAATCATGCTGAGCAGAAAATTATGAGCTATTTACAGGAAACCTACGCAGGGGGGAACGCCAATATATCTATAGGTGTCGAAAATACCTCTGTTAGTAGACCGGGAATGTGTGCAGGTTGTTCTATTAGTAGCAGGGGGTTTGCTGAAAGCAATCCTGGCTTCAATGTTAAGTTTTTTCAGGGTACGTCTGGAGTCAATCCGTGAGTTCTTTTTCTAGCAATGTTGCGGTAGAGGGTTTTTCAGAGTTTTTTTCTAAATTCATAGGTTATGATGTATCGGATTTTGATAAAATCGAGCGACTTTATAGAGTCAAGATTGACGGACAGCTCAAGGATTTTTTAATGGAGCTAGGTAAGAGCGATGGCGGAGCTATCGGGGATTCGGTGATTCAGCTTTACAGGCCGTCATGGAGAGTTAGGCAGCATTTGTTGTTTCAGGTTGATTTTTTTAGCCAGATGCAGGATGAAGGTTTTTTTGATTATTTGAAGAAACCTTTCGTTTTTGCATGGATTTCGGAAACTCAGTATTATTTTGTTCAGACAGCGTCTGAAGATATTAACGCTGTATATCATTTTGATTCCAATTCGCTTGTTGTAAAGCGGACCGAGTGGGATCTGCTAGCGTTTGTTGGCAAGCTTTTCTCTGAAAGAGATATGGAGATTTCTGCTGCTGCGCAGGGTGATATTTTACTTATTTAGCTGAAAGGGTGCGGATTTATTTTTTGAATGATATGCGGGGGAATAGAATTGCTCCGTTTTTTTAGGGGGGCAGAGTTTGAAAGTAAATCTGAAAACTATCTAGCTGGCCTCATCACTCCGCCCCCGGCGCATACCCAAAATACGCCTTGTACGCATGATTGAAATTCGCCGGATTGGCGTACCCCAACCGATACGCAATCTGCGCCACCTGCCATTTCCGCTGGCGCAACAACGTCCGCGCCAATTCCATCCGCTGCTGCCGCACATACTCCAGCATCGACTGCCCGAACACCTGCCCGAACGCCCGGCGCAAGGTCGTTTCGCCCACCCCCAGGCGCTGGGCCAGGGCCAGGCTGCCAGGCGGATCGATCAGGTTGGCATCCAACTGCCGCCGCGCCTCGTGCGCCAGGTCTCTATGCCCGCGCGCCGTCGGCGTTGGCTTGTCAGCCTTCCCCTTGAGATGCGCCGCCAGTTCCACCAGCACCGCCAGGCTCAAGCTTTCCTGATACAGACGCTCCAACGTCCCTTCAAACGGCGAATGGTAAAGCCGCTCCAGCAGACTCCCCAACGCCCGGCAACGGTTGAACTCGGAGAACTGCATGCCCTTGTCGAACAACCCAAGTAGCGGCTGCAGCGTTGAGTCCTCTTCGGCCAATTCACGCAGGTAGTCACCGGCGATACGCAACCCGGCCATGCGCACATGGCTGTCGGCCGGCAGTTGATCCACCGCTTCCATGCTCTCGCTCAGCCCCAACGCATGGGGCGCACCGATGGTGTACCGGTTGAGTTGGCCGTCGACCCGGTGCTGCCACTGTCCGTCCAGTACTTGCACGATGCACAGGCTGCCGGGCAATACCTTGTGAATGTGCAGCGGTTCGGGAAACTGCAGGTCGCAGTCGAAATACTGCAGGTGCGGGCGCACGGTTCGCGCGCGGTAGTGACCGCTGGCGCTGCCCAGCACCTGGCCGATCGCCGGGTCGAGCACGCCGGTGTGATCCAGCGGGGCAGGGCGGTCAAAGCAGAATTGGGTGTCCAGATAGGCGTTCCAATGTTCCATCGGTACAGCGTTTCCATGAAGACTTGGCTACTCGACGGCAAATGTTAACGCGATCACGGGCAGCGCGTCAGTGATTGTGATCGATGGCGTGGTTGTTGTGCGCGGCGGCCACTGCGGTTGGCACGGCGTCGTATGCAGACTTCAATAGTCACCCCCTTCGCTATTCAAGGAACCTGAACGATGCTCGATTTTCGCAAATGGGCGCTTCTGTTCGTCACCACACTGGCGCTGCTGGCGGGCTTTGCCCAGGCCGAGGATCGTCCGCAGGTTGCGGACAAGGTACTGGCCTATTCCGGCCAGCAGGGCGTCAAGGTCTGGACCCTGCGTATTGGCGAGCGCAGCGACAACCAGGCGCTGGTGCAAGTGGAAGACGTCGACCATGACTGGAACCTGCGCATCCAGAAAATGAACGTGGAAAAAACCGCCAAGGACACCCGCTATTCCACCACTGTCGATGGCAATAAGTTCGTCGTGCTGATTCTCCAGGAAGGCTGGGGTGAGCTGTACCTGCCGGGCGAGGCCAAGGCCCTGACCGTCGGCTACGACGAGAACCTGTCCAGCCGCGGCGATGCTCAGGCGTTTCTGACTGATTACCTCAAGAAGCAGTAAGCGACGAGCCGAGACAGGAAGACCTGATGACCACCCCTCAACAACCGGACCTGCTGGCCAGCTTGTCCAAGGCCCCGGATGCCGAGTACGACCGTTTCAGCGCCGCCCGGCGCGAACGGACGATCGCCGAACTCAAGCAGGTGATCGAGCGCGTACCCGAGCAGTCGGCATTCACCAACACCACCCGCTACAAGTGGCTGGGCCCGCTGTTCACGGTGATTGCGTTGGGCATCCTCGGTGCGAGTATTCATCTGGGCAAGACCGGCATGATCGTGTTCGCCGTGGCCATGGTGCTGACCTTCGCGTTGATCACCTGGCAGCATCGTCACGCCGGACAACAAGTGTTCATGCGCCTGACCCGTCGCCAGTTGTTCGTCGACACCTTGAGTGCACCGGTCAACCTGGTGGATGTCGTCGATATCTACGTCAAGGATGAGGGCCTGGTGATGCTGCAGAAGTTGACCCTGCGTCCAGGCAGCGAGCTGCCCACGCACCGTTCCTGCCGACAGTTGTTCGGCAACCAGGGGATGGCGCTCAAGCAACCCCAGCCGCATATTCGCATTCACTCCGCCGGGTTGATGAGCGCCGGCAGGAAACTGGACTGCGATGAGGTCGCCGAGCTGCTTCGGGCCTATTGGATGGCAGCTCATGCCCAGCAGGAACTGGATGCACTGCAGCCCAACGGCTAACTGAGTCAGATCAACCTCCGGGCAACTGGTGCCCGGAGGTCGTCATCCATTACTCAAGCAGTTGTTCCAGGCTTGGGTCGCGGATGACGCGCTGCACGGGCAACTGCGGCGCACCGCCGGACTTCAGCATTTTCAGCTTCGGACTGGCGACTTTCGTGCAGGCATTGCCGCCGTTCTCGTAGATCCCGCCCATCGCACATTTCCACTCGTAGAAGTTCGCCAGCCCACCCGACATCTGCAGGCTGAAGTCCGTGCTCTGGGTGCCCGGCGTGAACGGATGACCGGCCTGGATGTTCTGGAACCACTTCATCCATTCAGGCGAACCCACCGGTGGCACCTTGTCTGGACTCTGGAACGTGGGGTTCATGAGCGCCACTTGCGGTGACTCGGCTGTCATGTGGCAGCTCTGGCAGGAACTGACAGGGTTGTCCACCGGGCCATTGAGGCGCCCGTTCCAGCCCAGGTGGGTCGGTGGCAACTCCTGGGTGTTGGCGTTGATGGCGGTCTGTTTCAGCGCCGTGTTGATCTTGGTGACGGTCGGTTGCTTGTTGGTGAAATCATCGCCCGTCTGCTGCGGATCGTTGCCCCACATGATCCCCACCGGTACCAGGTTGTCCCAGCCGGCCTTGCCGGTCTTGGCGCCGTTGTACTGGAAGGTGCCGAAGATCCAGCCGGTGTCCTTCATGCGCGTGTCGCGTACGGCGATGTCCATCTGGATCAGGGCGACGTCCCGGAGTACACGGTTGGTCGACTTGAAGGTATCGGTGATGTAGGCCTTCCACAGCACCGGGTTGGCGAGGAATGGCACGGTGCTGCGGTCGATGTCGGCGAACAGCGCCTTGCACACCACGGTCCCGTTGGGGAAGCTGTTGGGCTGCGAGGTGTAGCTCGGGTCGGGGTTCTGCGGGTCTTTCCAGACCTGGCCGATGGTGTAGGCGCCGATGTCGTTGTAGATCCCCACGGCGTAGGTCTGGCCGGTCGCCGTCTGCGTCGATGCCAGTTGCTTGACCTGGATCTGGGCTTCCTTGGTCAGGCCATGGGTGCCTTCACGTCCCAGCGGTCCATAGTGTTGCCACGGCATGTGGTACCACTGGCGCACCTTGTTCTTCTGCACGTCCCAGTTGACCTCGGTGTTGCCCTCCAGGCAATAGTTCTTCACCTCGTTCATGTAGGTGCGCCAGGTCTCGAAGTTGTTGTCCGGCTTGGCCGGCAGTTTCTTGAAGAATGCCGGCGGCGAGCCGGTGGGCGCTTGGGTCGGGTAGTTCTGGCTGAGGACGAACTTGGGGCCGGTGTAGCCGTCGGGTGGTGCATAGCCGTAGTCGGGGTAGGTGCCGGCCTGGGCCGCGACGCTGAACAAGGCGGCCGCCACCGCCAATGCTGTGAGTGTTGTCTGGTGCTGGTTCATCGATTATCTCCTTGACAGGGATGTGCCGGGCATCCTTCGAGCGTCTGCTCGTTCAATACCGGGCTTCCTTTTTTCTTGGTTTGAGTCTCGGTTTGGCCATCGAGACGGCTTCACGGGTCAGCAGGGTATGGGGTGGTTCACCTCCTCGGCAGTGCCGGACACACGAGTTCCATCCCCGGCGACAGGCCGGAAATGCGGGAAAGAGGGGAGACGGATTGTGCGCAGAGATGCGAGGGGGAATTGCCTATCGACTCCTTGTCGATCGCGTGCCGTTCTTCCTTGCTACAGGTGTAGGCGACTTCCAGAAAAGTGCCATGTCTTGCATGAAAAATAGATGGCTATAGGCCGCTAGACAGGTATCGGAGGCTCACCTACAGTTCAGGACGCAGCGTTTGGGCAGCAGGGTCGTTTTGTCTTTGAATTGGATATGAACGCTTTATTAGCCAGGAGGGCTAAGGATATGTCTGCGCAATCCCTTACTCATGTACTCGTTGATACCGATGTCGATTTTGACGATTACATGGCCATTTCGTATTTGCTCAAGCACCATGCCGTAAAGGTTGAAGGCATTACCGTGACGGGTGTAGGCGCCGCTCACCTGAGCCACGGCGTTGAAAACCTCAGCAACTTCCTCACCGTGTTCAATGACGCTGCGATAGAGCAGATCCCCGTCGTGGCGGGCTTCCAGCGTCCGCTGATCTACAGCAACACCTTCGCCTTCGACACGCGCCAGGCGGCGGATCAGCACTACGATTCCGCATTCCCGCGCAAGAACCCGAACCCCACGCGCACCGGTGCCGTGGAGTTCATTCGGGAAACCCTGGAAAACGCCGATCACAGGTTCACCGTACTGATGATTGGCGGCGGGACGACCTGGGGGCATCTGTTCCAGCAGGCCAGGACCGACGCCGCCCTGCAGAAACTGCTGCACAGCAAGGTCGAGCGCATCGTCGTGATGGGCGGCAACCTGTTGCCGCAATACGTCAAGCCCGGGGCCGGCGGCAACATCAAGGATGCGTTGGGCGCAACGCCGTACTACACCAACGATGTGGCCGAGTGGAATATCTTCCTGGACCCATTGGGCGCGCAGTTGGTCTTCGACAGTGGCATTCCGGTGCAACTGGTGGCGCTCAATGCGTCCAACTCGATTCCGATCACCCAGGAGTTCGTGTTCCAGCTTGGCCGCATCGGCAACCCGGTGGCGCAGTTCCTCAAGCACGTGCTGGAAAGCTCGACCATTGCCCCCGGCATTGGCACCTACCTGTACTTCTGGGACCCGCTGGCGGCCGTCGCCATCACCAACCCTGACCTGATTCAGTTCGGCCGCTACAAGCTGCGGGTGGAACAGGAACTGAACGAGGAACAGGACACCAGCGGACAACTGATCCCGGACGATCGCGGCGCACCGATCGACGTCGGCCTGAGCGCCGCACCAGGGTTTGTCCTGTCGCTGTACCTGACCACCATCGCGGGCAACTCGGCCGACGCTGCGCTCGAAAACACGCGATGACGCCTTACGGCGTGTGCGATCCCGAAAGCGGCAACGCAAGGCACCCCAGCGCTCCTTGAGCTTGGCCCGGCGTTGCATTCCCTGTTTGTGAACAACGTAAACACCGCGACTTCAGGCCGTCATGACGGCCCGAAGTCGTGTTCCCTTCAAAGGAGTGAAGCGATGAACGTCAGGGCAATACTTGGCCGGTCAATGATAGGCCTGTTTGGTTTGTTGACAGTCCTTTCGGTTAATGCCGAAAGTGTCATTGTGGCCACACCGCAACAGGGTGTCGGCATCGCCGTCGATGTTTTTGATAAACCCGATGCCGCCACGGGCACGCCTTCCTTTTCGAGCACGGTAAAATTTACGCTGCCGGCCTACTTTGTGCCGTCGGTCAACTCATTCAAGGGCAAGGTGTATATGTTCTGGTCAAACAACAATGACCAGCAGCATGTCTACTTTGCCAGTTCGCAAGATGGGCGCACCTGGTCCACGGCACAAACCATCAGCGTGAACAATGTGTTGGGCAACGTCTCCGTCAGTGCCTTCAGCCAGAAGCTGGTGCTGACGTTCACCGACGCCCAGTTTCGGCTCAAGACCATCAGCTCGGAGGATGGGGTAGCCTGGTCCGCAGTCAAGCCGATCGATACGCTCCACACGGCCGTCACCAACAAGCCTGTGGTGTACAACGGCAAGTTGTTCGTGCTGTACAGCGAGAACTCGGGCAAGGTCGTCTACTCGGTCAGCTCCAGCGACGGGATCGCCTGGAGTCGCGAAAGCCAGGCGTTCCAGGAGACCGCCGATTCGATCCTGACGATGGTTCCCGTGGTCTACAACGGGCAGTTGTGGGCCTACTACGCCTTTCAGAATGGCGCTACCTTTGCGCGCACCTATGATCGCTCGGGGCAGTGGGGGCCCCGGCGTGATCTCAACGGCATTACGGGCAAGGGCGGGCTCAAGGGCTTTCTGAACAGCGCTGCGATGATTGACGGCCGGGTATTCATCAGCAGCAGTGCCAGCACGTTCTATTCAAACGATGGGTTGAACTGGAGTCCGTATTTCTCCAAGAGCTTCTCCGGCAAGTCGGCTTTTCCCTCGGGGCTGGGTGTCTCCTACGCCATCACCGCCAACGACCTGACTCGCAACGGCCCGACACTGCCGTCGGACCTGGCGACCGGCATCAGCCATACCGACTACGCCACCTTTGCCTGGCGCAGTTTCATCGCCCTGAACAACACCGCCAACACGCCGTTGCCGGCCAATCGCGGGGTGGGCAACCCGAACGGCAGCTTCGCCGATTCGGGCAAGGCCTCCCAGACGGCCAATCCTCTACTGTGGCAGACCTTCGCCCATCGTACCGAGCTGTTTCCGGCGGCAGGCAAGAGCGCGGTTGGCGGTCCGACCCGTCCGTTCGGCTCCAGCCCGCAATACAGCTACACCCAGTTCCCCAATGGCGTGCCATTGGCGCCCGGGGCCAGCTATGCCCACTACAACAACCTCGATGAGGCGAGCCAGATCGGCCAAAATTCGATCTTTTTCCCGGTCAACCCGCCGAATGCGGCGAAGAAAGGGAACGACTATGCGCCTTCGAACGACAGCCAGATCTTGTTCGAGGCCAAGGCCAACCCGGTGGTCTACGAGTATGCAAAGGGCCTGAAGAGCTACCCGGACCATATCGTCCTGCCCGATGGGGCCGTGGAGGTGAAGGCGGCCTGGCGCAAGCTGGCGGACATTCCCCAGGCGCAGCGTTCGCGCTACCACACGGCAACCGTGGTGACCTACCACGGGGATGACAGCAAGCCGGTGGCCTACAACGAAGAGTACGCCCTGGTCGCCTTGCACATCATCCACAAGACACCCAACTACCCGACCCTCATCTTCGCCACGTTCGAGCATGAGGATGCGTTGAACCTGCCCGACAATTCGCCGACCGGGCTCTACTACATCGCCAACTACGACAGGATCGCCTACGCCTCGCCGCCGGATGACACGCCGCCGCCGGTGGCGACCTTTTCCGATGGCAAGAGCATTCACAAGGTGACCTTGCCCAAGGGCTACCTGGCCGATGCGAAGCACACGCCGCCGATCTACTCCGGCAGCAACGGCATTCCCAAGGGGCAGGCCGGCCCGATCACGGTGGTGCAGCCGCAGACCACCCATGCCGAAGTCGCCGCAGTGAACGAACAGGTCAGGAAACTGATGGACGCCAGCGGCCAGTTCGGCAATTCGGTCTGGAAGCACTACCGGCTCAAGGGCGTGCAGGCTATCCCGTCGAGCAACGAGACCGACCCGGACTATTACCTGGCCAACATCATGGTCGAGAGCAGCCAGCCGGGGATCCAGCTGTTTCGTGGAACCAACGTTTTCCCGGTTCCGCAGAACAACACCCTGACCAACATGCGCAACGTGGCCAACATCAAGGTGCCGGACTATGACCACAGCAGCCAGACCCTGACCATGGGCGGTTGCATGGGCTGTCATGGCGTTGCCCAGTCTGCGCTGAAGCAGGGTTTCAGCTTCCTGTTCGATGCGATCAACATTCACAACCTTCCCCAAGGCACGCCCACCGGCTTCTCGAATCCGGAAACCGTCGGTCTGCCGGATGTTCGCGTCCAGCAGCAACGGGCCCTGAAGTATTCGCTGGGCGTCAAGGACAGAGGCGCTACCCCGTAGCCGCGTGACGCTGTATGGAATGAAAACCGGTCACCCTCCCGTCGTTGTGATGGGAGGGTGGTCGACCGCCTCATGGTTGCGCTACGACCCAGCCTTCCCGAGCGGTTCTGCTCAACCTTCCCAACCACCCCCCAGCGTCTTGTACAACGTCACCCGGTTGACCTGCTCCGACAGCTCCAGGCTGATCAGCGTCTGCTGCGCGGTGTACAGCGAACGCTGGGCGTCGAGCACATCCAGGAAGCTCGTCGAACCCTGCCTGTACAGCGCCAGCGACAGGGTGTAGCTCTTGTCGGTGGCCTGGGTGAGGCTGCGCTGGGCGTCCAGCCGCTCGTTGATATGGCTGCGCACGGACAGGGCGTCGGCCACTTCGCTGAAGGCGGTCTGCAGGGTCTTCTCGTACTGGGCCACGTCGATGTCACGGGTGATCTTCGCCGCGTCGAGGCTGGCACGGTTGCTGCCGGCGTTGAAGATCGGCAGGTTGATCGACGGGGCGAAACTCCAGGCGCGGCTGCCGGACTTGAACAGCCCGGACAGCTCGCTGCTGGCGCTGCCGCCGCTGGCGGTCAGGGTCACGCTGGGGAAGAACGCCGCACGGGCGGCGCCGATGTCGGCACTGGAGGACTTGAGGGTGTGTTCGGCCGCCAGCACGTCGGGGCGACGTTGCAGCAGGGTCGACGGCAGGCCGGCCGGGACGTTGACCAGCAGCGCCGCATCGAGTTGTGCATCGCCCGGCAACAGTGTGTCGTCCAGGCGTTCGCCCACCAGCAGTTCCAGGGCGTTGCGGTCCTGTTCGACCTGGCTTTCGTAGTTCGCCACGTTGGCTCGCGCCGACTCCACGGTGCTCAGCGACTGGGCCAGGCTCAGCCCGGATTCGCCGCCCAGGCCGTGGCTCTGTTGCACCAGCGCGTAGGTCTTCTGCTGGCTGGTGTAGGTGTTGCGCGTCAGGGTCAGCAATTGCTGGTCGGCGGCCAGGGTCATCCAGGCGCTGGCGACTTCCGCCACCAGGCTGATCTGCGTGCTGCGGCGGGTCTGCTCCAGGGACAGGTAGTCCTCCAGCGCGGCGTCCTTGAGGTTGCCCAGCCGGCCGAACAGGTCCAGCTCGTAGCTGCTGATGCCCAGGCCGACGCTGTACTGGCTGCTGGTCGCGGTGCTGCTGTCGGACAGCGCGCGCTGGCGCGTGCCGCTGGCCGTGGCGGAGACCGCCGGCAGCAGTGCCGCGCTCTGGATGCGGTACTGCGCCTGCTGGTACTCGACGTTCAGCGCCGCGACCCGCAGGTCGCGGTTGTTGGCCAGGGCGCGGGCCACGGTGTTGCGCAGGCGGCTGTCGACGAACAGCTCACGCCAGGCGATGTCGGCGTTGGCCTGGCCAGCCGGGGTGGCGGTCGACCATTGCTCGGCCACCGGCGCCGTGGGGCGCTGGTAGTCCGGGGCGAGGTTCACGCAGCCACCCAGCACCATCGCCAGCAGCAGGGGAAGAGGGGCGAAACGCATCAGATTTCTCCTTCGGCGGTGGCCGGGGCGGCGGCGCTACGGCGCGCGGCCAGGCGTTGCACCAGCACGTAGAACAACGGAATGAAGAACAGCCCGAGCAGCGTCGCGGCGAGCATGCCGCCCAGCACGCCGGTCCCGATCGCCTCGCGCCCGGCCGAACCGGCACCGGTGCTCAGGGCCAGCGGCAACACGCCGAGGATGAACGCCAGCGAGGTCATCAGCACCGGCCGCAGGCGGATGCGCACGGCTTCCAGGGTTGCGCTCAGCAGGTCCTGGCCACGTTCGTAGCCTTCCTTGGCGAACTCGACGATCAGGATCGCATTCTTCGCCGCCAGGCCCACGGTGGTCAGCAGGCCGACCTGGAAATAGACGTCGTTGGACAGCCCGCGCAAGCCGGTCAGCAGCAACGCACCGAGAATGCCCAGCGGCACCACCAGCATCACCGCGAACGGCACCGACCAGCTCTCATATAGCGCGGCCAGGCAGAGGAACACGAATAGGATCGAAATGGCGTAGAGCAGCGGCGCCTGGTTGCCGGCCAGGCGCTCCTGGTAGGACTGGCCGGTCCAGGCGTAGCCGATGCCTTCGGGCAGTTTGGTCATGATCTCTTCCACGGCGACCATGGCATCGCCGGAGCTGACACCGGGGGCAGGCGAGCCGACCAGTTCGTAGGAACCGAAACCGTTGTAGCGTTCCAGCAGTGGCGAGGCGCTGCTCCAGCGGGTGCTGGTGAAGGCCGACAGCGGCACCATCGTGCTGCTCGAGTTGCGCACGTACCAGTCGCCGATGTCCTCGGCTTGCATGCGCTTGTCGGCGGCGCCCTGCATGTAGACCTTTTTCAGGCGGCCGGCATCGAGGAAGTCGTTCACGTAGCTGCCGCCCATGGCCACGCTGAGGGTGTTGTTGATGTCGCTGGCCGACACACCCATGGCACCGGCCTTGCGGTCGTCGATGTCGACGTTGAGCTGCGGGGTGTCCTCCAGGCCCTGGGCACGGACCACGGCCAGGCGTGGGTCCTGGGCGGCGAGCTGGAGGAATTGGTCGCGGGCCTTGAGCAGTTCGGCATGGCCGAGGCCGGCGAGGTCCTGCAACTGGATGTCGAAACCTGAGCTTTGGCCCAGCCCCTGGACCGCTGGCGGGGCGATGACGAAGACATTGCCTTCGAGGATTTTCGACAAGGCCATGTTGGCCCGCTGGGCGATGGCCGAGGCGCTGTGTTCTTCGCCCTGGCGCTCGCTCCAGTCCTTGAGTTTGACGAAGCCGCGCCCGGCGTTCTGCGCGTTGCCGCCGTTGCCCAGGCCGCGCACGGTGAGGATCGAGGCGACTTCCGGTTGCCTGAGCATGTAGTCCTGCACCTGGCGGGTGACCGCCTGCAGTTGTTCATCGGTGCCGCCCACCGGCAGGGTTACCTGCATCATCAGCATGCCCTGGTCTTCCTCGGGGAGGAACGCGGTCGGCAGCTTCTGGAACATCAGCACCACGCCGCCGAGCACCAGCGCGTACACCAGCAACGCCCGCAGTGGCCGTGCCAGCACGGCGCCAACACCGTGCTGGTATTGGCGCGACCCTCGGTCGAAGGTACGGTTGAACCAGCCGAAGAAGCCGCGGCGTTCTTCGCCGGCATGGCTGTGGGGCTTGAGCAGCGTGGCGCACAGCGCCGGGGTCAGGGTCATGGCCACCAGCACCGATAGCGCCATGGCCGCGACCATGGTCACCGAGAACTGCCGGTAGATCACCCCGGTGGAGCCACCGAAGAAGGCCATTGGCACGAACACCGCCGACAGCACCACGGCGATGCCGATCAGCGCGCTGCTGATTTCGCCCATGGACTGGCGGGTGGCTTCGCGCGGGGACAGGCCTTTCTCGGCGATGATCCGCTCGACGTTTTCCACCACCACGATGGCGTCGTCCACCAGCAGGCCGATGGCCAAGACCATGCCGAACATGGTCAGGGTGTTGATCGAATAGCCCATCAGTTGCAACACGCCGAAGGTGCCCAGCAGCACCACCGGCACGGCGATCGCCGGGATCAGCGTAGCGCGCAGGTTCTGCAGGAACAGGTACATGATCAGCACGACGAGGGCGATGGCCTCGAACAGAGTCTTGACCACTTCCTCGATGGAGATCTTCACGAACGGCGCGGTGTTGTAGGCGACTTCGCTGTGCAGTTGCAGCTTGCTGGGGAAGAACTTCTCCAGCTCGGCGAGCTTGGCCTGCACCGCCTTGGACACGTCCAGGGCGTTGGCGCCGGTGGCCAGGCTGACCGCCATGCCGCCGGTGGGTCGGCCATTGTGTTCGGCAATCACGTCATAGCTTTCGCTGCCCAGTTCCACGCGGGCGACGTCGGCCAACGTGACCACCGCGCCGTTGCTGGCGTACTTGAGCACCAGGTCGCGGAACTGCGCGGCGGTCTGCAGCTTGCTGCGTGCACTGATCGTCGCGTTCAGTTGCTGGCCGGCGCGGGCGGGCAGGGCGCCGAGCTGGCCGGCGGAGGTGTCGACGTTCTGCGCGGTCAGGGCGCTGCTCACGTCCGATGGCATCAGCGAGTATTGCTTGAGCTTGTCCGGATCGAGCCAGATGCGCATGGCGTAGCTGGAGCCCAGGGTGGTTACCTGGCCGACGCCGCTGACCCGACTGATCTGGTCGTACAGGGTACTGGAGATGAAGTCGCTGATGTCCGAGGCGGTGACATCGGGGTTGTCCGAGATCAGCGAGAGGATGATCAGGAAGTCGCTGGCCGAGTTGCGGATCTCGATGCCTTGCTGCTGCACGGTTTCCGGCAGGCGCGCCTTGGCCTGTTCCAGCTTGGTCTGTACCAGCATCTGTGCGGTGTTGATGTCGGTGCCGGCGGCGAAGGTCAGGGTGATGTTGGCGCTGCCGGACGAGCTGCTGCTGGAGGACATGTAGGTCAGGCCGTCCAGGCCGGTCATCTGCTGCTCGATGACCTGGGTCACCGAGTCCTCCATGGTCTTGGCCGAGGCGCCGGTGTAGGTGGCGTTGAGGCTGATCTGAGGCGGGGCGATGTTGGGGTATTGCGACAGCGGTAGCTGGTAGATCGCCAACACCCCGCCAAGCATCACCAGGATGGCGATGACCCAGGCGAAGATCGGCCGGTCGATGAAAAAGCGTGCCATGGGTGTCTGCCTCAGTCAGTGCTGCCGTTGCGGGCGGTCAGGTTGGCGTCGGTGACGTGCACCTGCTGGCCGACGCGGACCTTCTGCAGGCCCTGGACGATCAACTGGTCGCCCGCGGACAGGCCCTTGCTCACCCACCAGCGATTGCCCACGGCGCGGGCCAGGGTCAGCTCGCGCTGCTCGACCTTGCCATCGACCACCACCAGCGCCGTGGCGCCGCCGCGCTCGTCGCGGCTGACGCCTTGTTGCGGCACCAGGATGGCGTCCGTTTTCACGCCTTCCTGCAACGTCGCCTTGATGTACATGCCCGGCAGCAGCAGGCCGTCCGGGTTCGGCACCAGAGCGCGCAGGGTCACGCTGCCGGTGCTCTCGTCCACGCTCACGCCGTTGAAGGTCAGGGTGCCCGCGTGGGCGTAGGTGCTGCCGTCTTCCAGTTGCAGGCTGATGCGGGTGGCATCCTTCTGCTCGGCGGGAGCGAGCTTGCCCTCGGCCAGTTCACGCTTGAGACGCAGCAGGGTGCTGCTGGGCTGGGTGAAGTCGACGTAGATCGGGTCCAACTGCTGTACGGTGGTCAGGGCAGTGGTCTGTTCGGCGGTCACCAGCGCGCCGGGCGTGACCGACGAGGTGGCGGTGCGGCCATCGATCGGCGCATTGATGCGGGTGTAGCCGAGGTTGATGCGCGCGGTGCGCAGCGCGGCCTGGGCCGACTGCAAGCTGGCACGGGCCTGCAGCAGCGAGGATTGGGCGCTTTCGTTGTCCTCGGCGCTGATGGCGTCGATTTTCACCAGGTCCGCGTCACGCTTGGCCTTCAGTTCCGCCGCCTTGAGGGTGGCCTGGGCCGAACTGACAGTGGCCTCGGCCTGGGCGACGGTGGCTTCGTAGGTCTGCGGATCGATCTGGTACAGGGCCTGGCCGGCCTTGACCGTTTCGCCTTCGACGAACAGGCGCTTGAGCAGGATGCCGCCGACCTGCGGGCGAATCTCGGCGACCAGGTGCGCAGTAGCGCGGCCGGGCAGGGTGGTACTCAGGGCCTGGGGGGCGCTGGTGACGTGATACACCGTCACGTCCTGCACGGGCGTGGCGGGAGCGGTTGGCGTGCTGTCGCGGCAGCCGTCGAGGACGATCAGCCCGGCGCTGAGCATCAGGGCGCGGGCCAGCGGGGAACGAATAGCGAAGAAGAAGGACATCCGAGGGACTCCGGACCAGGTAATTTTCAGTCCTCAGCCTGCTCGGCAAATGTGCAGCCAATGTGGAGAAATCTGGGAGATTTGCCGACGCGCCTTGCCGTGCCAGGGCTGCCGCGTTTCAATGGCGACAGTTTCGATTGTCCCGGCGGTACCATGAAAGTCAGCCTCTCCAGCAAGTTCTTCCTGGCCATGCTCGCGGTCTGCGCCTTCGCCGTGCTGGGCATGGTGTTCGCCGCCTACCTGAGCCTCAAGTACGGTTTTCTCGGCTACCTCAACCAGCAGGCCGAAGAGCGCATGGACCGCATCGTGCCGCGGGTGGAGCAGGCCTATGCCGCTCACGGTGACTGGGATTTCATTCGCCAGGACAAGGACCAGTGGTTCGAGCTGCTGCGCCCTGATGACGCAAGACCGGCCAAGTCCTTCGATCCCAGCCAACTGACCGTCTCGGACCTCACCGGTGCCTTCGTCCGCTTCGCCCTGCTCGACGAACAGCGCCAACCGATCATCGGCTACCAGGCCGCCGGGGAGATGTTGCTGCGGCCTATTCATGACCAGGGGCGTGTCGTCGGCTGGATGGCCCTGGCGCCGTTGCAGTCAGTGACCAGCGTCGGCGACAGGCGCTTCCAGCTCAACCAGTTGCGTTCCAGCCTGCTGATCGGCCTGGCCTGCCTACTGGCGACCGCGGTGATCGCCTGGTGGTTGAGCCGTGCGCTGCTGCGACCGATCCGCGAAGTGGCCCGCGCCACCCACCAACTGGCCGCTGGCGACTACGCGATCCAGGTACCGGTGCGCTCGCAGGACGAGGCCGGACAACTGGCCGGTGACTTCAACCGCATGGCCGCGACCCTGGCCAGCAACGAGCGCATGCGCCGTGATTTCATGGCCGACATCTCCCACGAGCTGCGCACGCCGCTGGCGGTGATGCGCGCCGAGCTGGAGGCCCTCGAAGACGGCATCCGCCCGTTGGATGCCACGGCGCTCAGCTCGCTGCAGGGCGAGGTCGGGGCACTGACCAAACTGGTGGACGATCTTTTCGACCTGTCCCTGGCCGAGGTCGGTGGACCAACCTACCGCCGCGAGCGTATCGACCTGCGGGTGCTGTTGCCGGTGGTGGCCGAGGCCTTTCGGGCCGGCTTTGCCGAACGTGGCCTGGCGCTGCGCCTGGAACTGCCGGAGCAGCCACTGTGGGTAATGGGCGACGAGTCGCGCCTGGGCCAGTTGCTGCACAACCTGTTGGAAAACAGTCGTCGCTACACTGACGCGGGCGGCCAGACCGTACTGCGAGCCCTGCAAGACGGCGACCGGGTGCTGGTGCAATGCGAGGACAGCGCGCCGGGCGTCGATGCGGCCTCGCTGGAGCGGCTGTTCGAACGCTTCTACCGCGCCGAACGCTCGCGCAACCGTGCCAGCGGCGGCACAGGCCTTGGCCTGGCGATCTGCCGTGGCATTGCCGACGTGCACGGTGGCAAACTCAGTGCGAAGGCATCGAGCCTGGGCGGCCTGCTGTTGAGCCTGGAACTACCTGTGGCGGGGGATGAAGCATGAGCCGGATTCTGTTGGTGGAAGACGAACCCAAACTCGCCGCGCTGGTGGGCGACTACCTGCGCGCCGCCAGCTTCGAGGTCGAGCACCTGGCCGATGGCCTGGCGGTGGTCCCGGCGGTCCGGCAGAAACCCTACGACCTGATGCTGCTCGACCTTATGCTCCCTGGCCGCGACGGCCTGGACATCTGCCGCGAGCTGCGCGGCTTCAGTCGCCTGCCGATCATCATGATGACCGCGCGGGTCGACGAGATCGACCGCCTGCTCGGATTGGAACTGGGCGCCGACGACTACATCTGCAAGCCGTTTTCCCCGCGCGAGCTGGTGGCGCGAGTGAAAGCCGTGCTACGCCGAAGCGGAACGCAGGCGACCAATTTTGGCCTGGAACTCGATGCCCAGACCTTCCAGGCCCGCTACCAGGGCGTGGCGCTGGACCTGACCCCGGTGGAATTTCGCATGCTCGCCGCACTGGCGGAGCGGCCAGGTCAGGTGTTGTCCCGCGACCAGTTGATGAACCACATCTACCAGGACAACCGCGTGGTCGCCGACCGCACCGTGGACAGCCATGTGAAGAACCTGCGGCGCAAGTTGACGGCCATTACGCCGGGGATCGATCCGGTTCGGTCGGTGTATGGAGTGGGGTATAGCCTGGAGTGTGAGTAGGAGGGGACTCTCTGCGGGAGAGGAGTCCCCGTTTCCCATCAGCCCAGCAGTGTCAGCCCCTGTAACTGCTCGCCGGTAGGAAATCCAACCGTGCGATACCGCGGCGGATAGACATCGGCTGGCGTCAGCAGTGCGCCGACCTTGGGTATCAGCTCATCCCATTCGAACACCTGAGTCCTGGCGCCGCCATCCGCCTGCGGTTCCACCAGCACCACCCGGTCGGTCTTGGGCAGCAGGCTATCGACGCTCTGGGTCCAACTGCACATCGAGAAGGTCCGGCTGTCGTCCTCCGAGCGCTGGTAGAGCATGTAGGACGCGACGAACACGTCCTCGCTCTGTTCTTCATGAATCTTGTCGAGCAGTTCCTTCTGCGTGTGATAAGTGCCTTGCAGAAGCAAGTGTTCCAGGGTCGCCAGGCGTGCTTTTAGCGCTTCGTCCTCGGCCTGGAAGGGAACGATCTGCTGGTCCTGGTAGGTGTAGATCTGGCTGGACACGGCACGGCCGTTTTCCATGGCCTTGAAGGCGACCTCGACCATCTGCGTGATGCCTTGCTCGTCCTTGTCACCGGTTACCATCAGCACGTCGTTGGTGGGGATCATGAACACCGGCCGGCCCTTGATCGGTGCCCGTTGCAACACGTCCGGCAGCAGGGCGCGGCTGATGTCGTAACCATCGTTCCAGCGACCGACATAGAGTCCCGGAATGATTTCCTCGAAGGCCTGCGCCGTCGTATCACGCAGGTTGTCCACGGCAATCGCCAGCGCTTCGTCGAGGCTCACGCCCCAATGGTCCTCGGGGCCCCTGGTCAGGGTGGCGGTGGATTCCGGTGAGTCGACCGCCAGCAGCATCACGCAGTCCTTGCCCACGGGGCGGTGGACTATCGTGTAGGGTGCGCTCCAACCTTCGCTGCGGACATGGTGCAGGCGCACTTCATCCAGCATGCCAAGGTTGCGAATGACCGGCCGCAAAGTGGGGCGAACCTGTTCGAAGGTCTGCGGCGTTTTATCCTTGGTGCTGAGCAGTGTCGCGACATACCCATTGAGCACGGCGGCCTTGTGCGACTTGTCGGCCTTCTGATAGTCGCGAAACGCGTTGTGCAGGTTGAAGTAGCCGCCGTCGCCGTGCAGGAGTCGAAACTCGTCGGGCACATACTCGAGGTTGCCGCCATAGCCGGCCTGGCGGACCGCCTGGATGAACTTCTGGGCGAACCCGTCTTCGGTCAGTGGGCGATTGAAGAGTTTGCCGAGTAGCGTGCCGAACATGGGCGGGATCCTCCTTGAATGCAAATGGGTCATGGTGCTGGGTGAAGCGGTTGGGGTAAAGCCCTTGTGCCAAAACTCTGCTTTGGCTGAGTCCGGAAGCGGCGTGTCACGAGAGGGCAGTCACGGCCCGATGGACTGCACGTAGCGATTCTGGATGCTTTCCAGTTCGCCCGAATGGCGCATTTGCTCCAGGGCGCGGGCCCAGTGGGCGACCACCTTGTCGTCGGAGTCGAGGCTGAAGGCGATGTAGAGCGAGGAGCGATACAGTTCGATGGGAATCTGCCGCAGCGCGCCGGGGAAGATGCCCAACTGGCGGGTGTAGTAGGCCACCCCTGCGTCGGTGTCGCCCACGACGATGTCGGTGCGTCCGGCCAGCAGCATGCGGTAGAGCTGCTGGCTGCCGGTGGCGCTTTTCTCGAGGTTTCTGAAACCTTGTGCCTGCAGCGTCTCGGGTATCAGGCCGGCATGTCGGGTGGTGATGCGTGGCGCCAGCATCAACTGCTCCAGGGTACTGACCGGCTGCTTGGTACTGGCGAGCTGATAGGGATGGATGGATTCTTCCACGATAGGCCCGACCCATTTGTACAAGGGCTCGCGCTCCGGCGTGCGAAACATCGAATACATGATGGTCCTGGGCTGGTGCTGCAGGGAGCGGGTGGCGCGCATGCTGGGGACCACCTCTATCTCGAAGTCATCGCCGGTAATCGCCATGATGCCGCGCACGACCTCGGTGGCCATGCCGGTGAGTTGGTCGTTTTCCAGGTAGTTGTACGGCGCCCACTCTTCGGTGACGACCTGGTAATGCTCAGCCCTGGCGGGATGGCCGGGCAACAGACAGAGCAGCGCTGCAATCAGTACTGAATACTTCACGTCATGGGCCTGGTGGGCTGTGCGGCGATCAGGGAAGGGTATGACTCAACGGGTAGCGTGAGTATAGACACTAAACACCTGGGAACAGTTCGCAGGGTGCGATGATGCGCGGTTGGCTACGATTGACGATACGCAGAGTTGCCAATGTCCATGGCGGGTTGAGAACGGCGTCGATGGCGTTTCATCGCAAGCCTAGAGAAAGTCGAAACCCAGCTGCTGCTCCTGGGCAAACCCCTTGAGCCAGGAAGACTGCATCGCCGGATGCTGGTAGGGGCAGTGGAAGACCTTCCAGCCCTTGCGTGCCGCATCGGCGCCCGCGGCCCTGATGGCCAGGTGCGGATTGTTGAAACGACGTCTGTCCAACGGTTTCGGAACGCTTGCTGTTTGACTCACCGGCACAGTCTCCCAAGGCAGCAGGTGAGTCAAACAATAGCATCCGTGTGTTGCAACTGTGAGGGGCGCCGTGCCTGTATTTTGGCTGGGTTCGCAATGCAAGATATCAACGACATATCCCATTGACATATCCCATAGTGAAACTACTATGGGATATACGTTTGAGATATCCCGTGAGGTGACTATGGAACAGGGGTCCGTTTTTCAGAGTAATCGTAGCCAGGCGGTGAGGTTGCCTAAGTCTGTCGCGCTTCCTGACGCGGTGAAGCGTGTCGATGTGGTCGCGATCGGTCGTACGAGAATCATCACTCCCGCTGGAGAGTCCTGGGACAGTTGGTTCGAGGGTGAGGGTGTCACTGCCGACTTCATGATGGATCGAGAGCAGCCTGCTGATCAGGACCGAGAGGCGTTTTGATGCTCAAATTCATGCTCGACACCAACATGTGCATCTTCACGATCAAGAATCGCCCGGAACAGGTTCGTGAGGCATTCAAGCAGCACCACGGGCAGATGTGCATCAGCACTGTCACGTTGATGGAGCTGATCTACGGCGCCGAAAAGTCCTCTAACCCTGAGCGCAACCTGGCTGATGTCGAGGGCTTCGCGGCACGCCTGGAAGTGCTGGCTTATGATCAGGCGGCAGCTGCACACACCGGCCAGCTTCGCGCGGAGCTGGCCAGGGTTGGTCAGCCAATTGGCCCCTACGACCAGATGATTGCAGGGCACGCCCGCTCCCAGGGACTCATTGTCGTGACCAATAACCGTCGCGAATTTGACCGCGTACCTGGGTTACGAGTTGAGGATTGGGCTGCTCCCACTACTTGACAGGGGAATGGGAGGCTACCACCTGATATGAAAAACTCTGCGCCGCCCTTTCGTTGCGGTTTGGTGGCTCAACACTCGCAGGTGGCATTGCCTCCCTGAAAACAACGGGTCAGTAGACACCGCCCCCCGAAGTGCCGGGCTGCTCGGTGCCCTTGAAGCGCGCCGCCAATGTCTGCAAACCGCGCATCAGCACCGTGGTATCAACGCCCACCGCGACGAACAGCGCGCCGAGTTCCAGGTAGCGTCGCGCCAGTTTCTCATCGGCACTCAGGATGCCCGCCGCCTTGCCGGCCTTGCTCACTCGCAGGATGGCATCCTCGATCGCCGCCTGGACTTCCGGATGGCCAGGATTGCCGCGATGGCCCATCGAGGCCGACAGGTCCGCCGGGCCGATGAACACCCCGTCCACACCCTCGACCGCAGCGATTTCATCGAGGTTGGCCAGGCCCTCGCGGTTCTCGATCTGTACCAGCAGGCACATCTGTTCATCGGCCTTGTCCAGGTAGCCGGGCACGGTGTTCCAGCGCGAGGCCCGGGCCAGGGCGCTGCCCACGCCGCGGATGCCCTTGGGCGGATAGCTGATGGCGCGGACCAGTTGTCGTGCCTGCTCGGCGGTTTCCACCATCGGCACCAGCAGGGTCTGGGCGCCGATGTCCAGCACCTGCTTGATCAGCGCAGTGTCGCCAATGACCGGGCGGATCACCGGCTGCGACGGATACGGCGCGACCGCCTGCAACTGGCCGAGCAGGCTGCGCAGGTCGTTCGGCGCGTGTTCGCCGTCGATGAGCAGCCAGTCGAAGCCGGCATTGGCGGCCAGTTCCGCGCAGTAGGCGTCGGCCAGTCCCAGCCAGAGGCCGATCTGCGGCTCCCTGGCCTTGAGGCGGGCCTTGAAGGTATTGATCAACATGAGCGTGTCCTCCGGTTCAGACGAAGCGGCAGGCGATGCTGCCGAGCAGGTCGTAGTCGACGTGGAAGGTGTCGCCAGGGTTGGCGGCGACCGGCCGGGTGAACGAGCCACCGAGGATGATCTGGCCCGGCTGCAGAGTGACGTCGTACGGTGCCAGCTTGTTCGCCAGCCAGGCCACGCCCTTGGCCGGGTGGTTGAGTACGGCGGCGCTGACCCCGGATTCCTCGATCACGCCATTGCGGTACAGCACGGCTGGCACCTTGCGCAGGTCGATCTCGGTTGGGCGCACGGCGCGGCCGCCCATGACCACGCCGGCGTTGGCGGCGTTGTCGGAGATGGTGTCGAAGACCTTGCGGGTGGCCTTGGTCTGCGGATCGACCTGCTGGATGCGTGCGTCGATGATTTCCAGGGCGGGGATCACCCACTCGGTGGCATCGAGCACATCGAACACCGTGCAGTTCGGGCCTTTGAGCGGCTTGCCGAGGATGAACGCCAGCTCCACTTCAACCCGTGGGACGATAAAGCGCTCGAAAGGAATGTCGCTGCCTTCGTCGAACAGCATGTCGTCGAGCAGCGCGCCATAGTCCGGCTCGGTGATGTTCGACGACACCTGCATGGCCCGCGAGGTCAGGCCGATCTTGTGGCCGACCAGCTTGCGCCCGGAGGCGATCTTCTTGGCGACCCAGGCGCGCTGGATGGCGTAGGCGTCCTCGAGGGTGATGGCGGGGTGGTCGAGCGAGAACTGGCGGACCTGTTCGCGCGAACGTTCAGCCTGGTCGAGGCGGGCGGCGGCTTGCTGGATGAAGGTGGAGTCGAGCATGGGCAAAATCTCTCTCAAGGGTTGACGGTGGCGGCCCGGGTGCGCAGCACCAGCAGGCCGCCGAAGGCGATGAACAGGGCCAGGATGTGCAGGGCCAGGCTCGGGCTGTGGGTGGTGTCGCGCATCCAGCCGATGAAATAGGGGGTGAGGAACGAGGCGATGCTGCCCAGTGAACTGATCAGGGCGATGCCGGTGGCCTGGGTGCGGTCGTTGAGGTAGGCCGGTGGCAGTTGCCAGAACATCGGCAGGGCAGCACTGGCACCCATGCCGGCGATGATCAGCCCGGTCATGACCGGCAGCGGTTGTTCCGGGGCAAGGCCGGCCAGGGCAATGCCGACGGCGCCCATCAGCAGCGGCACGCACAGGTGCCAGCGGCGTTCCCGGCGACGGTCCGAGGAGCGGCCGCAGGCGAGCATGAACACGCAGCCGATCAGGTAGGGCAAGGCGCTGAGCAGGCCGACGCTGGCGTCGTTGCCGATGCCGGCACCATGAATAAGGCTCGGCATCCAGAAAGCGAGGGTGTTGACCGCGAGCATCACCGCGCAATAGATCGCCACCAGCAGCCAGATGGCCCGGTTCGCCAGCAGGCCACCGAAGGAAGTGACCACCTTGCGCTGCTCTTCACGACCGAAGGCCTCGCGCAGGGCGGCTTTCTGCTCGCTGTCGAGCCAGGTCACGGTTTCGAAATGCTCGGGCAGTCGTGCCAACACCACCAGGCCGAGCGCAATCACCGGAGCACCTTCAAGTAGAAACATCCACTGCCAGCCGGCCAGGCCACCGGTGCCATGCATCAGGCTGAGAATGGCGCCCGACAACGGCCCGCCGACCACGCCCGCCAGGGGCACGGCGATCGCGAACAGTGCGGTGACCTGCGCCCGGCGCCCCGCCGGGTACCAGCGGTTGAGGTACACCAGGATGCCCGGGAAGAAGCCGGCCTCGGCCGCCCCGAGGGCAAAGCGCAGCAGGTAGAACACGCCGCTGCTGTCGATCAGCAGCATGCTGGTGGATAACGCGCCCCACACCACCATCAGCGTGGCGATCCAGCGCCGTGGGCCGACCCGCTCCAACGCCAGGTTGCTCGGCACGCCGAACAGTGCATAGGCGATGAAGAACAGCCCGGCACCAAGGCCGTAGACCGTGTCGCTCAGGTGCAGGTCGGCGGCCATCTGCATCTTGGCGAAGCCGATGTTGATGCGGTCCAGGTGCGCAAACAGGTAGCACACCAGCAGCAGCGGGATCAGGCGCCAGGTCACCTGGCGGTAAACGCTGGCAGCAGGGTCCTGTGCCGCGCACAGGGTCGAGGCAGGGTGGGTCGTGCTCATGGTCTTGTACTTTTTATGGGATGAGACGGGATAGGCTCAGGCGCGGCCGTTGAACAGCGGGTGCAGGCTGCTGTGCTTGCCGTCGTAGACCTGGGCCTGGCTTTCGTCGATCTGCAGGGTGATGCCGATCGGTCGTCGTTTTACCAGGGGATCCAGGACTTCCTTGAGCACCGCCAGCAGGCTGTCGCCAACCGCGCTGTGCACGGCGCCGCTGCGCCCCAGGCCCATGCGCAGGTTGGCGTAGAGAAAGCCGTGGTTGCCCTGGCCGTCGGCCACCGCGCAGTGTGCGGCGGGGTAGGCCAGCACACGGGTGCCGCCGGTGGGGAACACCGGCTTGCCGCTTTCGTCGCGGGCCTGGAGCATGGTGTCGGCCAGGCGGCGGCACAGCGCTGGAATGTCGGCCTCGGCTTCAAGGTCCGGGGTGTACAGCAATACCAGATGGGGCATGAGCGGCTCCTGGGTTCAAAGGCGGCTGGCAAGGCCGACCGACGCGGGGTTGGAGGCCTGGGCGGCGGGGATCGACGAGCCGTCCTGAGGCGTGACCGGGAACACGGCGTTGATCTGCCCGGTACCGGAGGAGCCGAAGTACGGTGTCAGCACTTCGGCCTTGCCGTCGTAGTCGGACCAGCCCAATGCGCCGAGCAGCATCGCGGTGTCGTGCATGAAGCCTTCGCCATGACCCTTGGACGCGTATTCCGGGAGCATCGCGCAAAAGTCCGCCCACTCGGCGTCTTCCCACATCTTCACCACGCGGTGGTCGAGGGTTTCCAGGAACGGGCTCCAGACCTTGGTGGCGAAGTCCGGCGCCTGGCCGTTCTGGGCAAAACGGTGGGACAGCGAGCCGCTGGCGAGGAACGCCACGGTGCCGTCGTAGTGATCCTCGACCGCCTTGCGCATGGCCCAGCCCAGGCGCGCGCTGTCGGCGAGAAAGTGCGAGGTGCACAGGGCGGAGACCGAGACCACCTTGAAGTGCTGGTCCTGGTTCATGTAGCGCATCGGCACCAGCGTCCCGTATTCCGGGCCCAGGGTGGTGGCGTGGTGGGCCATGGTCTCGACACCGAAGCGGTTGCAGGTGTCGGCGAGGAGCTTGCCCAGTTCGCTATTGCCGGGAAATTCGTAGGGCATGTTGCTGATGAAATGCGGCAGCTCGTTGCTGGTGTACACGCCCTGGTAACTCGGGCTGCAGAGCACGTGGTAGTTGGCGTTGACCAGCCAGTGGGTGTCGAACACGACGATGGTGTCCACGCCCAGTTCGCGGCAGCGCCGGCTGATCTCGTGGTGCCCGTCGATGGCGGCCTGGCGGAAACCCTGGCGTGGGCCCGGCAGTTCGGACAGGTACATGGAGGGCACGTGGGTGATCTTGGCGGCCAGTGCGAGCTTGCCCATGGGGTTCTCCGGTAGTTGATTGTTCTTGTTGGTCCTGCGGGAGTCGGTCGTGCCGGCTCCCGCAGGGTGCAGCCTGCTGTCTCGGCTTTATACACCCCAGCGCGGGATGTGGTGGCTGCCCATGGAGATGCAGACGTTCTTGATCTCGGCGAACACCTCGAAGCTGTACTGGCCACCTTCGCGGCCGGTACCCGAACCCTTCACGCCGCCGAACGGCTGGCGCAGGTCGCGCACGTTCTGGCTGTTGATGAACACCATGCCGGCCTCGATGCCACGGGCCAGGCGATGGGCCTTGCCGATGTCCTGGGTCCAGATGTAGGAGGCCAGGCCGTACTCGGTGTCGTTGGCCAGCTTGAGCGCTTCGGCTTCGTCCTTGAACGGGATCAGGCAGACCACCGGGCCGAAGATCTCTTCCTGGGCAATACGCATGCTGTTGTTCACGTCGGCGAACACGGTCGGCTGGATGAACTGACCTTTCGCCAGGTGCGCCGGCAGGTTGGCCGGACGCTCCAGGCCACCGGCGAGCAGGGTGGCGCCTTCCTCGATGCCGATGCGGATGTAGCCGGTGACCTTGTCGTAATGCTGCTGGGTGATCATCGAGCCGACCTGGGTCTTCGGGTCGGTCGGGTCACCGACGATCAGGCGCTTGGCCCGTGCGGCGAACTCGGCGACGAACTGCGGGTAGACGCTTTCCTGGATGAAGACCCGGCTGCCGGCGGTGCAACGCTCGCCGTTGAGCGAGAAGATGGTGAACAGGGCGGCGTCCAGTGCACGCTCCAGATCGGCGTCTTCGAAGATCAGCACCGGCGACTTGCCGCCCAGCTCCATCGAGTATTTCTTCAGGCCGGCGGTCTGCATGATCTGCTTGCCGGTGGCGGTGCCGCCGGTGAAGGAGATGGCGCGCACGTCCGGGTGACGGACCAGGGCGTCGCCGGCGGTGGCGCCGTAGCCCTGGATCACGTTCAGCACGCCGTTGGGAATGCCGGCTTCGACCGCCAGGCGGCCCAGCTCGTTGGCGGTCAGCGGCGACAGCTCGGACATCTTCAGCACGGCGGTGTTGCCCAGCGCCAGGCACGGCGCGGTCTTCCAGGTGGCGGTCATGAACGGCACGTTCCACGGCGACACCAGGCCACAGACACCCACCGGCTGGTACAGGGTGTAGTTGAGCATCTGGTCGTCGACCGGGTAGCTGTGGCCGTCCATGCGGGTGCAGACTTCGGCGAAGAAATCGAAGTTGTGCGAGGCACGCGGGATCAGCACGTTCCGGGTCTGGTGGATCGGCAGGCCGGTGTCCAGGGTCTCCAGCTCGGCCAGGTGCGGGACGTTCTGGTCGATCAGCTCACCGAGCTTGCGCATCAGTCGGGCGCGTTCCTTGGCCGGGGTGTTGGCCCACTTCGGAAAGGCTTCCTTGGCTGCCGCCACGGCCTGGGCGACCTCCTCGGCGCCGCCGCTGGCGACCTCACCGATGGCTTCGCCGGTGGCCGGGTTGTAGTTGACGAAGGTGTCTTTGCTTTCGACCTCACGGCCGTTGATCCAGTGCTTGATCATGCTGCTCATGCCTTGTTGTTCTTGACGTTGTTCTTGAAGAAGTCCGCTTCGCTGACGATGCGGTTGACCAGGCGCCCCACGCCCTCGACTTCCACCACCACTTCATCGCCCGGCACCACGTCGGCCAGGCCCTCCGGCGTGCCGGTGGCGATCATGTCGCCGGGCTGCAGGGTCATGAGGCTGGAGAAGTATTCGATCAGGTACGGAATGTCGAAGATCATGTCCGCGGTGGTGCCTTCCTGCTTCAGCTCACCGTTGATCCAGGTGCGCAGTTTCAGGTTCGACGGGTCCGGCACATCGGCGACATCGACGATCCACGGGCCGACTGGAGTGGTGGCGTCGCGATTCTTCACCCGCAGGTTGGGGCGGTAGTAGTTTTCCAGGTAGTCGCGGATCGCGTAGTCGTTGCACACGGTGTAGCCGGCCAGGTACTGCAGGGCGTCCTCGCGCTTGACGTTCTTCGCCGGCTTGCCGATCACCGCGACCAGCTCGCACTCGTAGTGCATGTAGGTGACGCCATCCGGGCGCCAGGTCTGCTGGTTATGGCCGGTGTAGGTGCCCGGCGACTTGATGAACGCCAGCGGTTCGGTCGGCGGGGTGAAGGCCAGCTCACGGGCGTGGTCGGCGTAGTTCAGGCCCAGGGCGAACATGTTGCCGTTGGCCGGTGGCAGCCAGGTGACCTGCTGCTCGCCGAGCACGCGGCCGTCTTCCAGGCGCACGCTGTGGTCGTCGTTGACCTGCACCGCGTGCACGTTGCCTTCGAACAGGATACGGGCGTGTTTCATGGGCGTGGCTCCTGCTCACTGAGGATGTGGTTGGTCAGGCGGCCCAGACCTGTGATCTCGACGTCGACCCGGTCGCCCGGCTGCACATCGACGCGGCCTTCCGGGGTGCCGGTGATCAGCACGTCGCCGACCTCCAGGGTCATGAACTCGCTCAGTTCGGCAATCAGTTTCGCCACGCCACGCACCTGGTTGGCGGTGGTGTTTTCCTGCACGACTTCGCCGTTGACCAATAGCTTGAGGGTCAGCGCCTGCGGGTTGGGCACGTCCTGGGTCGGTACCAGCACCGGGCCGAGAGCACAGAAACCATCGCGGCACTTGGCCTTGACCGCCGGGCGGTAGTAGCTGTCTTCCGGCAGGCTGAATTCGTTGGCGATGGTGTAGCCGGCTACATGCTCCAGGGCCTGGGCCTCGCTGACCCGGCTGGCACGCTTGCCGATCACCACGGCCAGGGCCGGGCCCGGCTGCAGGCGCTCGCCGGCAGGTTGTTCGACGGTGCCGTCGTGCTGGTTGCGGGTGTTGGGCGTCTTGATGAACAGCACCGGCTTGACCGGTGGTTTCTGGTAGGGCGCCGCGTTGAACTCAGGCAGGCGCTGGGCTAGCAGGCCTTGGTAGTTCAGGGCGATGCCGAACAGCGTTCCGTGGGCCGTGTCGTACAGGCTTCGGGGCATCTCGATCTCCTGGAAGGGCCTGGGGCCCGATATTGTTAATGTGTTAACGTTATAATTAAGATGTTAACGATCGTCAAGCGAGGTCGCGCCCGGCCAACTGTTCAAAGTCGGTAAAAGCGCGCAGCATGCCGGCATAACAACAAGGAATTTCCTGATGCGCAGCGAACGTTCGCCCATCCCCAACATCAACATCGGGCAGGTCTACGACCAGCGTTACAGCGATGCCGAGATCCATTACGACCGCCTGAGCAACCTGGCCGGTTTCTTCGGTCGCAACATGCCGGTGCACCGGCACGACCGGTTCTTCCAAGTGCACTACGTCAAGAGCGGCGCGGTGCGCGTCTACCTGGACGACCGCCAGTTCGTCGAAAGCGGGCCGATGTTCTTCCTCACGCCGCCGACCATCCCGCATGCCTTCGTTACCGAGTTCGACGCCGACGGGCACGTGCTGACCGTGCGCCAGCAACTGGTCTGGCAACTGCTCGAAGAAGACCCGGCGCTCGCGCCGCCACCGCCGATGGCACCGGCCTGCGTGGCCCTGGATCGACTTGAGGGCGACCAGTTGGCCGAGGCCAGGCGCCTGGAACTGATGTTCGACGCGCTGCGGGAAGAGATCGAAGGGCAGGCCAGTGGTCGCGCCCCGGCGCTGCATGCACTGACGCGGCTGGTGCTGATCAGCCTGCTGCGGCTGTCGGCGCATTCGCTGACGGCGCAACCGGCGCGGCATGAGGACCTGCAAGTGTTCCATCGCTTCAACGCGCTGATCGAGGCGCACTACCTCGAACACCTGCCACTGGCGGCCTATGCCGAGCGCCTGGGCGTCACCGAGGCACGATTGAACGACATCTGCCGGCGTATCGCCGACCTGTCTTCCAAGCGCCTGGTGCTCGAGCGCCTGATGCAGGAAGCCCGGCGCCTGCTGCTGTTCACCGGCCACTCGGCCAACGAGATCTGCTACCAGCTCGGCTTCAAGGACCCGGCCTATTTCAGCCGGTTCTTCCAGCGCTATGCGCAGATGACGCCGGGCGAGTATCGGCAGCGCCAGGGCGGTTTCAGGGGATGACGGCATCGGTGCAGCCTTGGGGTAAGAGCCTTTGTGCCGTTATCGTGGCGGCGCCCGGAACCGCGGCCAATGCCTTTTCCGGGCAAGCGCTGGTACTTTCCATGAACGACGCAGGCGTCGCTTGCCACCGCCTGTCGCCGGCTCGTAAGCTGATCGGCCTTTCACTGACCTTGTCCTGAACATGCCCGTGCCACGTCCCTCACTGACCCTGTCGTTGCTCCAGGCCCGCGAAGCCGCGATGGCCTTTTTCCGTCCTTCGCTCAACGCCCATGACCTCACCGAGCAGCAGTGGCGGATCATCCGCATCCTGCGTCAGAACGGCGAGCTGGAGAGTTACCAGTTGGCCGAGAAGGCCTGCATCCTCAAGCCGAGCATGTCCGGTGTGCTGGTGCGGATGGAGCGCGACGGACTGGTGCGCCGCTTCAAGTCCAACGAGGACCAGCGGCGCATGTTCGTCGCCCTGACCGACGCCGGCCAGCAGCGTTTCGTCGAGATGGCCGACGACATGGAATTGAACTACCAGCGCCTGGTGTCGCGCCTGGGCGAAGACAAGCTGGCGCTGCTCAACGAGCTACTCGACGAGCTGAAAGCCATCGAGCCGTAAGAGCGATCGGGACACCGACAGGGTCGTGGAAAGTACAATCGGCCCTGTGAAACGTCCATTTTCCAAGTGGGGGCTGCGGGAAATACTGGAGGGGAATCCAATAATAATTCGGTACCCCCCATGAAACAGCCCAACCCGCTGCTCGAAGACCTCAAGGCCATTCTGCCGACCATCGCCGCCAATGCCGCGCAGGCGGAACAGGACCGCCAGGTACCTGCCGAAAATATCGCCCTGCTCAAACAGATCGGCCTGCACCGGGCGTTCCTGCCCAAGGTCTACGGCGGCCTGGAAATCTCCCTGCCGCAGTTTTGCGACTGCATCGCGCTGCTGGCCGGCGCCTGTGCCAGCACCGCCTGGGCGATGAGCCTGCTGTGCACCCACAGCCACCAGATGGCGATGTTTTCCAAGCAGATGCAGGACGAAATCTGGGGTGAAAACCCTGACGCCACCGCCAGCAGTTCGATCGCGCCGTTCGGCAAGGTCGAGGAAGTTGAAGGCGGGGTGATGTTCAGCGGCCAGATGGGCTGGAGCAGCGGTTGCGACCATGCCGAGTGGGCGATTCTCGGTTGCCGCCGGACCAACAACGAAGGCGGCCAGGACTACTGCTTCGCCGTCCTGCCGCGTAGCGACTACCAGATCCGCGACGACTGGTTCTCCGCCGGCATCAAGGGCAGCGGCACCAAGACCCTGGTCGTCGACAACGTGTTCGTGCCCAACCATCGCATCCAGAAAGCCAAGGACATGATGGAAGGCAAGTCGGCCGGCTTCGGTCTGTACCCGGACAGCAAGGTCTTCTATTCGCCGTACCGTCCATACTTCGCCAGCGGTTTCGCCACCGTCAGCCTGGGCGTGGCCGAGCGTATGCTCGACGCCTTCAAGGAAAAGACCCGCAACCGCGTGCGCGCCTACACCGGTGCCCAGGTCGGTGCCGCCACCCCGGCGCTGATGCGCCTGGCCGAGTCGACCCACCAGGTCGCCGCCGCACGGGCCTTCCTGGAAAAGACCTGGGCCGAGCACGCCGAACACAGCGAAGCCCATCGCTACCCGAGCCGCGAGACCCTGGCCTTCTGGCGGACCAACCAGGGCTACGCGGTGAAAATGTGCATCCAGGCCGTCGACCGGCTGTTCGAGGCCGCCGGAGGCGGGGCGTGGATGGAGTCCAACGAACTGCAACGCCTGTGGCGCGACTCGCACATGACCGGCGCCCATGCCTACACCGACTACGACGTCTGTACGCAGATCCTCGGCCGCGAGCTGATGGGCCTGGAACCCGATCCGAGCATGGTCTGAAACCGCTCCATCCATAACAACAATCGAGAGGGCTGCCCGTGGGGCGGCTCCGGGAGTCTTGCATGTCCGTTGAATTCGATTCGCGCGCGTTTCGCCGCGCGCTGGGTAACTTCGCCACTGGCGTGACCGTGGTCACTGCGGCCACCGCCGACGGTCGCCGGGTCGGCGTCACCGCCAACAGCTTCAACTCGGTGTCGCTGGAGCCGGCGCTCATTCTCTGGAGCCTGGACAAGCGCTCGGGCAGCCTGGAGGTGTTCGAGCAGGCCAGCCACTTCGCGGTGAACATCCTCGCCGCCGACCAGATCGACCACTCCAATCACTTCGCCCGCAGCAAGGACGATCGCTTCGCCGAGATCGAGCATGAACTGGGCGAGGGCGGGGCACCGCTGCTGGCTGACTGCGCCGCACGCTTTCGCTGTGAAAAGTACCAGATGGTCGACGGTGGCGATCACTGGATCCTGATCGGCAAGGTGGTGGCCTTCGACGACTTCGGCCGTGCGCCACTGCTGTATCACCAGGGCGCCTACTCAATGGTGCTGCCGCACACCCGCATCACCCAGCCGGACCTCGCGGAGCGCCCGAGCAGCCACTTCCAGGGCCGCTTGCGCGACAACCTCTACTACCTGATGACCCAGGCAGTGCGCTGCTACCAGGGCAGCTACCAGCCACGGCAACTGGCAACCGGCTTGCGCACCAGCGAAGCGCGCATGCTGATGGTGCTGGAGAACGACGCCGGCCTGAGCCAGGCCGAACTGCTGCGCGAAGTGGCGATGCCCCAGCGCGAAGTGGAGGAGGCCATCGCCAATCTGTGCCGCAAGGGGCTGGTCACCGAGGCAGAGGGGCGTGTGAAGCTCACGGTCGCAGGCATCGACCAGACCGAGGCGCTGTGGACCATTGCGCGGGAGCAGCAGGAACGGGTGTTCAGCCAGTTCGATGACGAGCAGGTGGCGAACTTCAAGCAGGTGCTGCAGGCGATTATCTCGGCCTGAGAAATGAGCCGACGCCACGTAATGACAGGCGTTTTGCGCTGAAGCGACTGGCCTATTCGCGGCGGTTCGGCGCCCCGACAAGTCCTGCTCCTACAGGACGGAGGCGACCACAAACGTTGTGAACGCCCCAGCACTGTAGGAGCAGGGCTTGCCCGCGAAGCTCTTGATCTTTAACCGGCCGGTCCATCGTCATGCAGACCGGAGACTGGTGCTCGGATAGGTAGCTTGTTGCCTCCAGGAGTAGGGCGTCACCCCTTCGGCTTTCAGGAAGGTTCTGGAAAAGTGCGCCTGATCGCAGAAGCCACATTCAAGCGCGATATCGACCAGCAGCATCCGCGAACGACTCAGCAGCTCCTTGCTCTTCCTGAGCCGCTGTTCGCGCAGCCACTCCCGGGGAGGGAGCCGGGTGCTTTCCTTGAACATGCGGGTAAAGTGACTGCGTGACAGTGCACAGGCTTGTGCGACCTCCGTCACCGATATTCCGCGATCCAGATGATCCAACATCAACCGCTTGGCCGTGCTGACCTGCCATGGCTTGAGCCGTCCTGGCAGATCCACTTCCACAGTCGCCAACACGGTGCAATCGTCACTGTTCATGGAGATCCATTTCCCCTGGTTGTTAGATGTTTGGGTCAGGCAGCGTGCAGCCCTGAGACCTCGGGTGAGGAGAGTTCTCTGGGCGGGTTGTCGCCAAGTGCCGGCAAAAGATAACGAAACTTGCGTCGAATGGATGGCGCATTTTTGCGCTCTTGGGGGCGCATTAATGCGCCCTAAGTGGCCTGCTTCGCGGTGCTAGCATCCGTGTCACTCGGATCACATCGATCCCACTCGCCAGGAGAACCCAATGGCTGCTTCACGACCTTTCAACGACGACACCGCCTACTGGGGCGTTCCATGGGAAGACAGCTACGGTTATCCGCAGGCGCGGCGGGTCGGGAACGAGATCTTCGTTTCGGGGCAGTTCAACCATGACGAAGAGGGCAACCTGGTCGCCCCCGCGCCGCTGGATGCCGACGGTAGGCCGAGCGATTACTCCTCGATGGGAGAACAGATGCGGGTCTCCTACGACAACATTTCCAAGCTGCTCGCCCTGTATGGCGCCACGCTGCAGGATGTCGTCGAAGAGACGCTGTATGTGCTGGACATGGACGCGGCCTTTGCCGTTGTCGGCAAGGTGCGCAAGGCCGCCTACGGCATGGAACGCCCCCAGGCGGCCAGTAACATCATCGGGGTATCGCGACTCGCCCAGCGGCCGCAACTGATCGAGATCGTGTGCCGGGCGGTGATCGGCGCGCAGGCCCGGTAATCCGTGCCCGAGTTACGACCTACGAGGCCTGGAAAGGCTGATGTCCTTCCACGAGGGGCTTCAGGTCGGCCACGGCCGCTGCGCAGAAGGTCATGAAGGCCTTGACCCGCCAGGACTTCCTGATGTCCTGGTGGGTGAGCAGCCATAGCTCGTCCTGCAGCTCGCGCACCACAGGGCCGACGCGAACCAACCCTGGGGTGATGTCGCCCAGCATGCAGGGCAGAAAACCAAAACCCAGGCCGGCCGCGATGGCCGCGCTGGCGGCGGCAACCGAGTCGGTGCGGTACGAGATACGCTCCGGGGCCACCCGGCACTCGACATGGTTCGTCGCCTTCAAACCCTGTAAGCCGCCGGAGTAGGACACCCATGACTGGCCCTCCGTGAAGGGATCGGCAGTGACCGCCTGCTTGACGGTGCCATAAGGGGCCCAGGCGATATTGGCCAGCTTGCGACCCACCAGCGTGTCCGCCGGCTTTCGAGTGGCACGCACGGCAATATCCGACTCATCCCTGGCCAGGCTCAACGTCTGGTTGCCCACCAGCACTTCAATCGTGATGCCTTCGTTGAGGGCTTTGAAATTCGCAATGATCGGGGTGAGAAAGTACAGGAGCAGTGAGTCGCTGGTCGTGATGCGCAGTTTTCCCAGAGGCCCCTGGCCGGCACGGGAAACCCTGCGGGTGACACTGACGATATCCAGCTCGACGCGCTCGGCCAGCGCACGCAACTCCGCACCTTCGGCCGTCAGCAGGTAGCCCGCCTTTCGGTGATCGAATAGCGCCACCCCGAGTGATTTCTCAACCTGAGAGAGCCGCCGCGACACGGTGGAGACATTGATGCCGAGTTTCTTGGCCGTGTCCGCGCGATTACCACAATCACTCAGGGTCTTGATGATCCGCAAATCGTCCCACGAGAGCTGGCCGACAGCCTCGCCAGCATCCCATTTGGGGCCTTGGGGAGCAGCAGGGGCAGGCGAAATACTTCCAGGTGACGACTTCACGTAAACCATTCCAGATAGAGTGCGCTGATGATACGAGAAGGGGCCGGTTCAACCAATATGGCGAAAACTCCCTCAGTAGAAGTCGTAGTAAAGCTGCCATTCCCCCGTCACCGCATGTTTCCAGAACATCAGGCTGCCGTTGTCCACCACGTTCAACTGGATCTTGGCATCGGACGACACCTGGAACACGAACTCGAACCCCTCCCCTGGGTCAACGCCCGACTGGCAAAACGAGGGATAGCCGCCGATCTTGTGCTCGTAAACATGGGTGATCAGGTCGTAGTAACTGTCTATCGTCCCGGCCCGCTCGAGTTCGAGTATTTCATCTTCAAGCGCTTCGGGAACGCCACCGCCATCCCATAACGGAAAGTCTTCCATCAACTCGGCCTTCAAGGGAAAAGCCTTGAGCGGTGAGTCAGCCACGCAAAGCGACTTGTTGACCAGGACATCGGTCTCGCCGTACTCCCTGATCAACCAGTTTTCGCCCATGGGCTCAAAGTGCTCTGGAAACTCCCTGGAAATGAATAAGGTGAGTACACGAACGTTGGCCAGTGCCGGGCAGGTGTACGGCAGGCTGGGCAGGTGAAACTGCGCATAGGGCAGCATTTGCTCACCCGCGGCGTTCACAGGGATGGTTTCATCAGGTCGGAACAGGAAGACCTTGCCCAGCCAGCTTTCGTCGTGCGCATGGGTGGGGCGAAATCCACCGGCGACAAATTTTGTGGCTGGCCTTGCCAGGCGCAGCTTGATTTCTTCGATATCCATTCGGGCGTCAACTTGATCGGGGAAAATCGGCAGGGGAGCATACCATCTGCAGGGAAGCAGACATTTTGATCATGCCCAGAGGTGAGTGTGTATGGCTACCGGGTCACTGACCGCCACGTCACCAGCCCATCTAGGTCATGGTCGGACTTCAGGTAATTGAGCATGTTTTGCGCCTCGGCCTTTTCTTCAAACGGGCCTAAGAAAATATGGGGCTGGACGCCGAGCATGCCGAGCGCCCGACCAGAGGCGGCACTCGGACCGCCTGCCGAAAACCGCCTCGAACGCCTGACAGACGACGGACAAAGCGTGGTAGCCCCTGCTCAGGCCGGGATCCTCACGACCCCGAACCCGAGCCCGAATAGCTGCGATTCAACCCTTGGCTCAAAGGTTGTAATTGACGCTGAACATCACATTGCGCGGCTCGCCTGGCATGACCCAGTACCAGTCATAGGCCCGCTCGTAATATTTTTCGTCGAAGAGGTTGTTGACGTTCACCCCCAGCGTGACCTGTTCGCTGACCTTGTAGTGCGCCAGCAGGTCGACGGTGGTGTAGGAGGGCAGTTCGAAGCCGCTGTCGTTCGAGTTGCCGGAGCGATCACCCACGTAATTGACTGCGGCACCGATATCCGAACCGCGCAGCCAGCCGTTCTGGAACTCGTAGACGCCCAGCAGGCTGCCGCTGTGCTTGGCAACACCGAGCAGGCGGCTGCCCTTGGGCGTGTCTTGCTCGTCCTTGGTGGTCTCGGCATCGATGTAGGCGTAGCTACCGATCAGGCGCAGCGCGTCGGTGAGCTGACCGGTCACCTGCAGATCGATACCCTGGCTGCGTACTTGTTGCGAAGTACGGTTGTAGTTCGGGTCAATCGGGTCAGCGGAAAGCACGTTCTTCTTCTCGATGTGGAACGCGGCCAGGGTGGCATCCAGGCGACCGTCGAACAGTTCGAGCTTGGTACCCGCCTCGTAGCCGATACCTTCCTCGGGATCGAACGTCTTGCCAGTACGACTCAGGCCACTGTTGGGCTTGAAGGTGGTGGAGACGTTGCCGAACAGACCGACTTGCGGGGTCAGTTGGTAAAGCAGGCCGGCCCGACCGGTCACTTCGTTGTGGGTTTGCCGGCTGTCGGTGCCACCAGGACGCTGGTTGTGGTTGTCCTGTTCGACACGGTCCACGCGCATGCCCAGCACGCCGCGCAGGTTGTCCGTCAGCAGCAGTTGATCCTGAAGGTTGAGGGCGTAGTTCCTGGTCTGCTCGGTGTAGTCGGTACCGGTGTTGGCATCGCTCGGCTTGGCCTGACCATAGATCGGATTGTAGGGATTGACTGCATAGCTGTCCGGCGAGTTGCTGGACGTGACCCGCTGGCTGAGTCGATAGTTTTCGTACTCCACGCCTATCAGCAACTGGTGCTCGATACTGCCGGTCTGTAGTTTACCCAGCAGTTCGGCCTGACTGATGCTGTCGTTCCAGTCCATGTCGCGCTGCCGGTAGCGCCGCTGCAGCAGGCTGCTGTCGGCACTGCTGAAACGCCGAGCCTCGGTAGCGGCACCATTGAGCAAGCCGCTTTTGTAGTGGCTGGCCACACGCAGTTGCCAGTCATCATTGAGGTAATGCTCCAGGCGTACCTGCAGCAGGTCGTTGTCGTTATCGATATGGCCGTCGTTGGGCTCGCCGAGGAAGGTCGAGCGCGAGGGCGCCGAGCGTCCATCCTGCGGCACGACCAGACCACGGTCGAAGACGCTGTTGTTACGCACGAATTCGGTTTCTATCAGCAGGCGCGTGTCCGGATTCAACTGCCAGCTCAGGCTCGGGGCCACCAGGTATTTTTCGTTACCGACGTGGTCGCGGAAGCTGCCATTGTTTTCAGACACCACATTGAGGCGGCCGAGCAGATTGTGCTGGTCGTCCAAGGCACCGTTGACATCCATGGTGCCGCGGTAACGGTCCCAGCTACCGGCGCTCGCAGAGAAACGGGCGAAGGTATCGTCCTGCGGCTTCTTGCTCACCAGGTTGACCAAGCCCCCCGGATCGCCACGGCCGTAAAGGCTGGAGGCCGGCCCCTTGAGTACCTCGACCCGCTCCAGGGTGGCACCGTCCGGGCTGTTGGGATAACCGCGGTTGGCGCTGAAACCATCGCGGTAGAACTCCGAAGTGGTAAGGCCTCGCACGCTGTATTCATACAGCGTCAAACCACCGAAGTTGTTCTGCTTGGAAACGCCACCGGCGTAATCGAGGGCGCGTTCGACGTTGGCGCTGCCCAGGTCCTGCAGCACCTTGGCAGGTACCACGCTGATGGCCTGAGGCACCTCGCGCAGTTCGCTGTCGGTCTTGGTCGCGGTGGCCGAGCGCGTGGCACGATAGCCCACAACCGGCCCCTCGGCGGTTTCCTGATGATATTGCCCATCTACGACGGTGGCTTCGAGCTCCATCGTGGCAGCGGGCTGTGCAAGGCATGAAAAGCTGAGGAGACCGGCAGGAACACCACCGAGTCGGATGAAGGCACGCAAAATGAAATCCCTAACAAAATTGTTATGTAATATTATTACATAAGCGCAGGGTGCTGAACATTTCACTGAGTGTTTTCAACGTGTTGCTTCCTCTTGAGGATCTCCCGCGCAGGCGCCGGCCTGGTGAGACTGACCAGCGACAAAGCCCCTCGTCTTGCGAATGCGCAGGAGCCCATTGGCGCGGTGCCTGATGCGGTTTCAGTATTTAACCACGTCATAAAGTTGCCTCAACGCTCGCTTGGCCTTGAGCTGCAACAGCGCCGGGCGCAATGCGCTTGCTCTTCCGCTTGCCCCCAAGGCACCGACTACCCGGCCTTGCAGTCTTAGAGGAATAGCCATGCAGTTCAAGCCAGGCAGGGATGCTTGATGATCGACCGCGAAACCGATATTACGCACCAGCGCCAGGTCTCCCTCCAGGGATCGATCTATTGCCCCTTCGCGCCGAATCCGTCTCGCCAATTGCTCATCATGGGCCAGCAATATTTTTCCCACGGCGGAGGTGCAGAGGGCGTCGCGTTGGTTATCGACAGTGGGCTCGAACGCCACGCCGTCACGGTCCACTGCTTCCAGCGTCAGGTACGAGCGGGTGCCGCTGGCCACGGCCAGAAAGCAGTCGGCCTCACATAGCTCATTGAAGGCATGCAACGCCGGACTGAACAATTCGCGGATCCGCTGTGCTGGATCGTGAGGCGATCGAGCCAGCGACCTGACCCGGTTACCCAGCCAGTAGCGGCTGTTCTGGTGGCTCACATAGCCCAACTCCACCAGGGTATCGAGCAGTCCATGGGCTGTGCTTTTGGTCAGGCCATTGGCGGCGCACAGCTCTGCCAGCCTTGCACCCTGGGGGAAGTCACGCAATTGCTCAAGCAGGCCCATGGCCCTTTCCACTGATTGAATCTGGCGGCTGCGGGTGGTCAATGTGCGGGCTCCTGCACGGTAAAAATACTCATTTTTTCGGCAATGACGAATCTTGCGATGAGTCTTGCGGCAGCACCGCCGCACTTGCGCGACAGGGCGTTATCCTGCGCAAAAGTCATGACTGCAAGGGTGAACGCATTGGATCTTCAGCTCAAGGGTAAGTCTGTTCTGGTCAGTGGTGGAACACGTGGTATCGGTCGAGCCATCGTCGAGAGCATGTTGGAAGAGGGCGCCCAAGTGAGCTTCTGTGCCAGGCAAGAGCACGCCGTTCGCGAGGCGCAAGCGGTGCTGGGCGAGAGGGCAAGAGGCTACGTCGCTGACGTGTCGGACCCCGCCCAAGTGATTGACTGGTTACGCCAGAGCGCCGAGCAGATGGGCGGCATCGATATCGTCATCCCCAATGTCAGCGCATTGGCCGGTGGTGGGGACTTGGCGACCTGGCGCAAGGCGTTCGATATCGACCTGCTGGGGACGGTGAGCCTGGTAAATACGGCGCTTCCTTACCTGAAGCGTTCATCGGCGGCGGCGGTGGTGTTGATCTCCAGTGTGTCTGGCCGAGAGATCGACAGATTTGCCGAGCCCTACGGCGTGCTCAAGGCGGCACTGACCCACTACGGCAAGACCCTCTCGGCGCGCCATGCCAGCGAAGGCATCAGGGTCAATACCGTGGCGCCTGGCAATGTCTACTTCGCCGATGGTGTCTGGGGCTCCATCGAGCGTGACGACCCAGTGGCCTTTGCCCAATGTCTGGCAGCGAACCCCATGGGGCGCATGGCCACGCCCAAGGAAGTCGCGAACGCCACGGTCTTCCTGGCGAGCCCTGCTGCGAGTTTCATCACTGGGACCACCTTGCTGGTCGATGGTGGACTGACGCAGGGTGTGCAGTACTGAAGATATCGTCGGTCGGCAGGTCTACTGAGTCGTTGTAGCTGCGCTTGGCGGAGGGCTGCTAACGGCCAGAAGCGGACGTTGGCAGAAAACTACTTACGTGGAAGCTCCTCGGTATCTGGCGCTCTCATTCCGAATGGATTCCAGCAGGCGCGATTCGTAGCCAGACCGCCAGACCAAATGAGTTCGGACACGTGCAAACCTGGGCGGCAGCGGGAGAGCCTTGACCAGGTTTTCGACCTGCACGGCTTTGAGCACCGACTGCGGCATGATTGCCACGCCGGTCCCCGCCGCCACACACGCTGATATCGCATGATAGGAGGCGAGTTCCAGCACTCGGGTGGGTACGAGTTCGCACGTCTCTAGCCAGTTCTCCAGAACTCGCCTGAACGAGCATCCTTTGGCAAAAGCGATAATCGTCGCTCCCTCAAGTGCTCGGGCACTCACAATCGGACTGTTCCTGGCGACGATCAGCGCCAGCTCCTCGACGAAAACCTCCTGGCTTTCCAGGCCAGCCGTCGTGAAAGGATCCGAGACGAACGAGGCTTCAAGTTCACCTCGATGAACCTGAGCAATCAACGAGTCGGTTGATCCGGACACCAGCTCAATCTGAACATCCGGGAACCGCTCGTGATAGCTCGACAGCAGTGGAGGCAGTCTTGCGGCGGCGGTGCTTTCGAGTGTGCCTATCCGCAGTACGCCCTCCAGAATGCCGCGCTTCAGCGCACTCTCTGCCTCTATGGAGAGGCGTAGCAATTTCTCGGCATATTGATGCAGAAGCAGCCCTTCATCCGTAGGAATCAGCTTTCCACTCTGGCGATGGAAAAGCACCACACCCAGACGCTCCTCCAGATTCTTCACTCTGGTGGTGATGTTCGATTGCACGCGGTTGAGCTGAGCCGCCGCATTCGTGACACTGCCGTAGTCCACCACGGCTTTGAATATTTGCAGCGAGTCCAGATCCAGGTTTCTCATTCTGAGAATTCCATATGCTGATTATTCATTATCTGAGAATAGCTCAGCAGCATACACTCACCTCGATATGTGCTGAACGTTTCCGCTGTTCAGCGAACGGCAAACGCAAAGAGGGAGCAACGCCAGATGCGCAAGATTGGTCTGATCGGTGGGATGAGCTACGAAGGCTCCGCGGTGTACTACCGGGAATTGAATCGCGGGATCAACAAGCGACTGGGCGGACTGCACTCGGCTCAGGTGTTGCTGCATTCGGTGGATTTCCAGACCATTGTCGACAAACAGAAGGCTAGCCAATGGGATGAGGCTGGACGCGAGTTGGCTGAAGTAGCCCGTAGCCTGGAAAACGCAGGTGCTGACTGCGTGATGATCTGCGCGGTGACCATGCACCTGGTGGCCGACGCCGTGATGGCAGCCACCTCACTGCCCTTCATCCACATCGTCGACGTCGTGGCAGACAGGCTCAAGGCCGCAGGGCATAAAAGGCCGTTGCTGATCGCGACCCGCTACACCATGGAAAACGGTTTCTACCCCGCCCGCATGCAGGGGCACGGCGTTGAGGTTCTCGTTCCCGATAGTGCAGGTCGGAGTCAGATCCACGACATCATTTTCAATGAACTCAGCCTGGGCATTGTTAGCGATGAATCACGGGCAGTGCTTGTATCTCTGATCGAGCAAGCCAAAGCTCAAGGCGCTGACTCTGTCATTTTCGGGTGTACCGAGATCTGCCTGATCCTGGAAACGGACAACCTTGCGCTGCCTGGCTTCGACTCGACGGCCATTCATATCGAAGCAGGAATCGAGTTTGCGCTGGGTCATTGATCCTTCCCAAAATGCATCCTTGGCCCACTCCCTCAATAGCGGTAGGTATCCTTGAATTTATCCAGGCCTCTCATCGTTCAGGTCGGTACACCTCCGGCGGAGATCCGCGACCAGCTCGGCGACCTGCCATCCTGGTTTGCAAAAGCCATAGGGGCATCACATGATGAGTTGACCGTGATTCGAGCCTTTGAAGGCGAGCGGTTACCTGCCCCCAGCAAGGATTGTATCGCGATCATCACTGGCTCATGGGCCATGGTCACTGACCGGGAGCCGTGGAGCGAATACGTGGCTGAGTGGATTCGTGAAGCCATGGTCATCGAGATGCCGTTATTCGGCGTGTGCTACGGTCATCAACTCATGGCTCATGCCTTGGGCGGCGTTGTTGACTATCACACCGATGGACGTGAAGTAGGTTGTGAGATCATTCAACTGTTACCCAATGCAGCGCAAGACGAGATGTTGAGACGCTGGCCAGTGCGCTTCCCGGCTCATCTCACTCATGAACAGACTGTCGTTAAGCTCCCTGAAGGTGCCGTCGCACTGGCGCGCTCAAACCATGACCCGCACCAGATCATTCGCTATGGTCGCCATGCGATGTCCACCCAATATCATCCTGAATTCACCCCGGCTCACCTTGAAGCGATGATCCGGCGCCGAGCCGCCATACTGATTGCAGAACAGCGTGATCTGACTCAAATGATCAGCGCCCTTCAGGAGACACCAGACGCCAAAGCAGTCCTGCGGCACTTCGTGGAAAGCCATTCACAGCTCTCAGGCGAATAACTCATTAGAAACGGAAATTCACTGATGCCTCCGCCACCTGCGCCTCGTGACGTCGGTAGCTGCCAGTGACGAAGGTCTCCTTTTGGCCGGTTGCTGCCTTTCACCAACGGCAGTCTTGGGCCGATAGCGGTCGCATGTGAGCCTTCGCTTTCGACCCATTGCATCCAGTTGGCACTCGCCAAGCACCAACCGTCAATCGAGCCATCAATCGTCAGTTGTAAAATGACTGCGCCAGAAACTCGGTGATCAGCGAGTTAATCTGCGATTGGATCAACGCCCGCGGTCGAGCGTTATCACCGTCCCGACAAATGACTCCATCGCCGGGCGCGTCTTCTTCGAGCAACGCCATTGCGCCAGGTTTGCACATCGACAAGAAGCTGAAGTGGCTGGCGTCCTTGATCTCGACATAACGACTGGTTGCCGGAGGCAGTCGTTTGGCCAGGTCGGTAGACTCCAACTGTGCAGGGAGATCTTCGGAAGGCGCGCCCGCCGCGATCACCAGTGCCGGCACCGGCAGCGTTGCCAGGCTTTCATTGGTCATGCCGCGTGACAGGCCCAGGTCCAAGGTGACGATGGCGGTGACGCGTTTGTCTCTCTGGTCACTGTTCAGTCGAGCTTTCGAGGAGGGGTCGCTGTCAGGGTTGATCTGTTTGTAAACGCTGCAACTGGACAATTGCGGATGGGTGGCGCATTCCTGAAGAAAACGCTTGGAGTCGAACCGGGCACCGGCTATTTCCAGCGCGGTCCAGCCACCGAGTGAATGTCCCACCACCGCAATTTGACCTTTCGCCACCGATCCATACTGACTTGGCTGAGCCACGACCGCATCAATGGCACGCTGCAGGTCGATGGGCCGCTGCCACAACTGTGCGGCAGCCGCTGGGTTGCGATCGCGGGTGGTCGTGCCGGGGTGGTTGACCGCGGCCACGATGTAACCCTGGTGAGCCAGTGCACTGGCCATCCATGACTGGTTCCCCCAGTTACCGCGATAGCCGTGGGAAAGCACCACCAATGGATGCGCGCCGGCGGCCGGCAGCGCATCGCGTACGGCAACGTCACCGACGAAGACCGCAGTATCGGCGATCAACTGCGGTGTGGCGGTGGTTGTGCTCGGATACCAGACGACCAGTTCCAGCGGGCGATGATTGTGCTCGTCCGGTAGTGTCTTGTTCTGAAAATCGATGGTCTTGTAGTCTGCGAATGCAGGTACGTTCAGGCAGATAAGAAGCACGAAGCCGAGTACTGTTTTCATTGTTTTTCTCTTCCTTGATGGTGTCGCGTCGATTGGACGCGACCAGATGCGCGAGCAACATATCAGCCCTCGTGACACGCGCTCAAAAGGATCATTAACCTAGAGAGACTAAAGGCGTTTCAACTGCGCAGGAGGCATGTCGAGCTTGCGCACGCGACTTACGCTGATCAGTTTCCCATTTGAACGCGTGGCCGCTGGACGGTAGCTTGCACCGTATTCGTAACTGCCCTGGCAGGTTTGCACAAGCCATGCACTGGTGCGCACGCCGTTCGCCCCGGTGGTCGATAAATATGGGTTCAACTGAGTCACACAACCCTCTGGGAAGTCTGCCCTGATCAAATACATCCATTCCTGGGTAACCGCGTCGTTCTCGGTTGAATAGGCGGCCGAGCTCAGCGCCAGGGCAAGGCCCGGGAGAAGTGTGTTGAGTGTTCGCATGCCGGCAGTCCTTGTCGTGCGTAAGGAGTGGAGAAAGGGGGGGCATTATGCTGATCGGGTCAACAAGCGGATAGCATTGGCAAACGACCATCATCGACCTGTGGTGCGCATGTCTGATTGCCGAGCTAACCCTCAAGCTCGAACTGCTGAAACCCCACACGCGTAACATGAAGCCAAAAGTCATCTCCTGGCTCATATTGCTCCATGCAAATGCTGTGTTCCTGGCCCAGTTCATCTACGTCGATCAGAATGCGATCCCAATCGAAATCATGGTTCTTGGAAAGGGTATAGCTAGGGTAAGGCTTGTCGAGATCGAAGTGGATCGAGTACACCAACAACGGAGACTCCCACGGCATGTGGGTTTCGTACAGCCGCATGAGTTCGGGCATCTGCGCCTTGCAGTGCTGTTCGGCAAACTTCACTGCCTGGGGCATGTCATCCCACGTGGCCTGAACCACGCGTTGTGCGGCGGCAACTCTGAAGTGCGGTGACTCGTTATCGCGGTGCTGGACGTAAATCAATCGGCTGCCGAACTGGAACTCGCATTGCCAAACACCCGAGGGAGTACGCCAGTGACCAAGCATGGACTCGGTCAGTAGATTGATGTCCATATCGGTACTACTCCGCATACTGCTCGTAATCCAGCGAAATCCCATCACTGGCCGGGTAGCTGACGTAAACCACGATATCGTCACTGCTGGCCACGATTGCGTACGGCCATTTCCCATTGGCTTTGCGCATTTCCTCGTAGAGCGGAAGGAAAAAGTTTTTCGTTTGCCCAGTCGGATCGTATGGCACTTGCCCGGTGAAGACAGGGTAGTGGTCACCATTGCACAACTGAACCCGTTCCAGCTTGATGTGATGTTTTTCCAGAACAGCGCGCGCCGGGTGTTGCCAGGTCTTGAGATCCACATCGTGACAGTCCGTCGCCTTGCTGCTGTAAAGCTCGGTGTCCTTCAGCGCCGGCAGCGCCCACGCCAGGGAAGGCAGAATCAATAACAACACGGAAAGAAAACGCATCACGCGGGCATCCTTGAACGTTGGGATGCGGATTGTAGAGGTTTCCGTGTGCAGGCGACTATCGGCACCACGCTCAGCCGTGACGTGATGGTTAGCCTTGTCTTGATAGCTGCTACCGCTAACTATTAGATCCCGAACCCATCGCGGCAAACGCAGCCATCAACGCAGAATAATCCTGTGGCTCGGGAAAGGCCTCGTAACTGACCTTTGCCCCGGTGCTGGCCCAGGTCAGTTTTTCTCGCGTCCAGGTTTCCATGAACGGCGCGTAACGCTCGGCGCTGTCCAGCAGGCTGCTGCGCACGCCCACGAAGGCATCCTTTCCGGCAGGCCGAGTGAACAGCCAGGACAAGCAGTGGGGACAGAAAAAGTGTCGGGTCGCGCCATGCATGCCACCGATCACGGGCGAGCCCTGGGTGATGGAGAAGGCGTCGGCCGGAAACAGCGCCGTCAAGGAGAAGGCACTCCCTGACATCTTCTGGCAGCCGGTGCAGTGACACGCGCTGGTCATCACCGGTTGCGAACGCACCTCGAACGTCACCTGGCCACAGCGGCAACGGCCGGTTGCACAGAAGTCGTCAATGATCATCGCTACCTCCACTCGGTCAGGACTGGCCTGCGTTCAACACGGCTCCAAATTCCTCGGGCGTCGGGCTTTCCGGCCAGGTGGCGATGTTGTCGGGCAGGTTCAGCCAGGGTTGCTTGTGCTTGACCCAGATATGCGCCATCGGGCTCAACGAGCTGCGCTCCTCAAGCGTACCGGCGCGCAACACCCAGAGGCCGGGGGCTGCGGTTGTGGTGTTGTAAATGCGCGTATGACAGGTGGCGCACAGGTGGTGACGCGAGGTGTGGCCCTGGTTTTCATAGGCATATTCCACAGTCGGACCTTGCAGCACGAACGCTTCACTGTGTAGCAAGGCGTGCAGCGCAAAGCTGCTGCCGCTCCAGGTTTGGCAGAACTGGCAATGACAGGCGTAAACAGCGACCTGCATGTCGCTGTCTGAACGATAAGATACGGCGCCGCAACGGCAACCACCGGCAAGTTTCATAGGCAATTTCCCTGGTTTTCAACACTCGATGCTTGATGCCAACCATCGACTGGGTAAGCATGCCTCGTATTCAACTTGATTAAAATTGATCAAACATTACTACCAGCTCATAGGAAATGTATGAACATCCCGCCACTTCAGTGGGAAACCCAGCGCGTGTTCCTGGCTGTGCTGCGAACCGGCAGCCTGTCGGCCGCAGCCCGTGCACTGGGCATCGCCCAGGCCACCGCGCGACGACGAATCGACTCGCTGGAACAGAGTGTGGGGACCAGCCTGTTCATCCGCTCGCCGGCCGGCTTGATGCCCACAGACACCGCCCGAGAGTTGATCGAGCATGCGCAAGCGATGGCCCTGGCTGCCGAAGCGTTCACCCGCGCCGCGTCTGCGCAGGCCAATGGGCAAGGCGGAACCGTGCGCGTGACCAGCAACCAGTTGCTGGGCGTCGAGGTGCTGCCTCCCATGCTGGGCGAGATCCGCGCTGCCCAACCCGAGTTGGCGATTGAACTGAGCGTGTCGAACCGGCTGGAAGACCTGGCCTTGCAGGAAGCCGATGTGGCTGTACGGATTCGTCGGCCCTCCGAGGCGGCGGTCGTGACCCGCCATGTCGGCGACTTGCGCATTGGCCTCTATGCAACCGCTCAATTGATCGAACACCGAGGGCAGCCGCGTTGCGCAGAGGAATTGAACGAATACCCGGTGATAGGCCCGGACCGTAACCTGACGGAGCAGACGTTCCTGAAAGAGCGAGGATTTTTCTGCACCGGGGAGAACGCTGTCATGCGCAGTGATGACCACCTGGCCCAGTTCGCATCACTGCGGGCCGGCTTGGGCATCGGCGTATGCTCAAGCCAACTGGCGCGACGTCATGGCCTGGTGCGCGTGCTGCCCGAGCTGGTGGACTTTCCGGTCGATGTCTGGATTGCGATGCACCATGACCTGAAGCGGGTACGGCGGGTTACGCTGGTATTCGATGCGCTTTCGCAGGCGCTTTCACGCTTTTTGACCGAAAATTGATGGGAGGCCGAGCGTCTGGTAGCGGCCAAAATCGGACCTTTGAGAGCGGCATCTTCCGGCGAAGCAGACCGCCCGATACGTCTAAAAAAATCAGCGGAGTTCACTTCCTTGCAAGGCTAGGTCAGAATCTGCTTGTTACATCGGAAATTGCCATTCCTCCAAATGGACAAGGAACGGTCCATCCAACACCTATAAATCCATTCCTCGGCAGTGCGAACCATGTCAATTATTCTTGATCTTGAATACACTCCTCTCCACATCTTTAGTAAAAACTTGGTAAAGATAAAGTACATTCAACACATCCAAAAGGATTTGTCAGATAGCAAGGCTAGAAACCTCGAGTTGAAAATACAATTTCTGAATCAATCATACATATTTCAGCTAATTTCCTTCTGGCAGGTATTTGTAGAAGATTTAGCAAGGTATGCATTTCGGAAAATAGAAAATTCCGAGGGGAATGCTATATTAAAAGCTGTCGCGAAACAAAAAGTCGAAAATTCGATAGATAGGTTCAATACGCCGAATACGAAAAACATTGATCTTCTTTTTAAGGATGTGCTAGGTATAAACAAAATTTCAAATAATTGGCAGTCGCAAGAGTTAACAAGAGATGAAGCAACCTCAACACTGAGCACGCTTTTGGGCGCAAGACATCAGATCGCTCATGAGGGCACAACGTTACTCACACTTTCCCATCAAAGTAATTTTGAAAAAATGGAAACGCTAATGAAGATCGCCGAACTTACCGAGCGCGCGGTTTTTGAAGAGCTAAAAAAATCCCTCGATCATGAAAACAAACTGTGACCTCATGACTATGCTCGTCGCATTTGAATAACCGCCTTTGGCCAGTCTCTGCCCGTCACGAAGGGCTGCTTCGAGTCGAAAGCGGCCTGTAGTGATCAGCGGCTTCCAACTCAAAGCGGCCGGTTATGGCGTCATAATATCTAAGGGCGACTCAGCCCGCTAGGCGCTGAATTGTCTCGGTAAAAATGTTAGACGCCATGCGGATGCTCAGAATATTTCTAAACTATTCGTCTGTGCCTGCGAAATTTAGGATATGTCGGTATTTATTTCTGGAGGCTATGACACTATCTGGTAGTGTGTGTTCTCGGCCGTAATAATAATCATCGCTTACAAGATCTAAAATCGTTCTGATTACACCCGAAAACTCCCATAACGGTAGCTCAAGTCCTGCGCTCTCCGCTTCCTCTCTCTCCATGTTATTCAATATCGGAATTGTATATTCAATGTTTTCAACTAGAGTTTTGAGGGTTAGCCCAGCCTCCCTTATGTCCTCTAATAAGCTAGGGATATTGTTATCGCTGTAGCTACGCTCGTTAAAGTATCTATCGCGCAGGGCAAGCAGACTATCAGAATTTAGCTCGTTTAGATTGTCGAACTCTTGATTGTTTCGAGGAAAATCATTTTTGTATTCGATTTTCATGTCTTTTATGGCATCAAACTGCTCATCCGCCAATTCAATTAGTGCGCTCAGGCGATTAAGTTTTCGAAGTAGCTGTGACGGCACGTCTGATACTTTTTTGTACAGCAATTTGTGGCTAATGGCAGACCACGTATGCATAAGCATAGTTCTGATCTGGATTTCTGCTTTGAGTCCATCTAGGCCTCTGGCAGAAGGGTGGGATAACCACTCATCTTTTAGCTTCACTACATAATGAAAGGATCTGTAGCCAAACTGATTGTCATCTAATTTGTCCTGCTTGTCTTCTTTGGAAACGATATGAAATTCATCGTCGATCAACTTGCAAACTATATCTATGTCGGTTTGGTAGTAGCAGATCACTCGAACTCCACAAAGGTCGTCGACATTCTCGATCATCGCTTCATATTCCTTTTTCGCGATTTTTTCGAGGAAAGATTCTTCATCCTTAACTCTGGACTCGATTGCAAAGATAGGTACTTTTTTTTGCCCAATCATGTCTTCCAATGCTGCTATAAGATTGGCTTTAAGTCTTTCAAGCTTAGGCTTTATGTCTCCATATTGTTGTATTAGTTCTAGTTTGGTGATTTCTGTCACTTTGGAATCATCCTTGAAAAATAAGAAGGCAGGAATTTAACGCAGGCAGGTTATGGGGGATGTTTTACTCTCAAGCTTTAATATAAAATGGTTCTCGCGTAAAATTTTTTAGTTGGCCAGAACTCACTAGTGGCTATAACTGGGTGAAAACCATAGCTCAAAGAACGGGAGAGAGTATAGCTAGCAGAGCTGCCGGTTGGCGACTGGAACCAACTGTCATTGGCGAATCACCTAAACCCACGAGAAGTTATGAGCGTGCGCTCCTGGCAGATAGCTGCCCATCGTCACCGGCTGCACTCGACCAAAAGTGATTGCCGGTTTTCCAGGAAACACCAAGTGGCTCACTGACGACCGGGACGGATGATCACTGCTCTGATCTCAGTGAGACGGCCCAGCCCCTGAGCCCTCATCGCGCTCATGTTGCTTGACCCTGAAGTGACTACAGCCCTCATCCTGGTGATAGCTCCTCTCTACCAGGCATTCATCATGGACAATCGTATTCCTCCGCCGCTGGTTGCAACCCTGTTCGGCCTGCTGGCGTGGCTCGCTGCTCGGTACCTACCAGGTTCCCTGGACCTGGCTATCGAGTGGCGTGTCGGTCTGGCGCTGCTCGTGTTGCTGGCAGGTGTGGCCATCTGTCTGGCTGGCGTATTTTCATTCCACCGCGCGCGCACCACGGTCAACCCGCTGAGGCCGGAAACGGCTTCCGCCCTAGTCAGTTCCGGCGTCTACCAATACACCCGAAACCCCATGTACCTGGGCTTCGCTACCGTCCTGGTCGCCTGGTCGATATTCCTCGCCTGGCCGCCCGCACTCCTGGGCGTGCTGGGCTTCGTGATCTACATGAACCGCTTCCAGATCGGGCCGGAGGAGCGAGCCCTTGCCAGCCTTTTCGGGAGCGACTTCAGCCAGTACTGCAGTCAGGTCCGGCGTTGGCTTTAGGAAAGAAACTGTCTCCCATTGGCCAGTAGCTGTCGTCCAGCAGCGGCGGCTGTGGGTCGATAGCGAACGCAAGGCTCAATAGACCATCCTCGCAGGCCGTGGCCGCCTCTCGCATAACTTAATAAATCTTAATGCGCCGTCTGCCCCGGCAACTGCTATCAAGGATGCCACCACTAAGCGCTGTGTCGATGAGCACGCCTGGAACGGTGTGCTTGAGTTAGGGCAGGCGTATTTTCAGCCCGTGAGAGAACGATAGGGATTTCGTGAAAATAGATTTGATGAGAGATCAGGCCAGGCAATTCAATCTTCCGGTGCCTGCCGAACAGGTCACGTCCTTACGGGTATGGCATTGCAAGTACAAAAGCTTGAAAGCGATTGAAGCGTGCGTGAACTTGCGAACGTTGGTGATCGCCACGCTTCCCGACGATTCGATGGACTTCCTGGCGGGTTTGAAACAGCTTGAGTACCTGAAGATCCTGCACCTGCCGAAGGTGCAGAACGTTTCGGCGCTGGCCGGACTTGATGCGCTTAATAGCTTGTCACTGGCCACATTGCCCAGCTGGGATTCGTCACGCAAACGCACCGTGATCGATACCCTCGAGCCGATATCCGCACTGCCTTCACTCCAACACATTGAGTTGTTGAGCGTTGTTCCTGCCGATGGCAGCCTGGAACCTCTCGTGCGCCTCCCTCACCTGAAAAGTGCTCGGTTTGCCGGGTACCCGCGCGACGAGCTGAAGCGCTTCTACGCCGTCACTCAACTGCAAGATGGTTTTAACCCATGCTCGGAGTTTGATTGAGGCCAGGGCAGGCGATGCCCGGACATTGGCGACCTGGACCAAGGTCCTGATCGGACTCTTCAGCTTGAGCCGCTCGCCGCGACACCTGGCAAGTCTGTTCTGCGGACCGCACCACTCGCAGTTCCTGCCGTCATGGACATAGGAAAATGTCAGAAAAAAAGTACCGCTACCTGCTGCTCTTCGTCCTGTCGATTCCCGTGTTGTGGAGACTGGATGGCTCATATCTCTATGGGCTGGGACTGTTTTACGGAAGCGGTGTAGCGCGGTATTCCACCGTTGGTTCAGCGCTATCGCTGCTGGCCCTGCTACTTCTTTCCCCGATCATCGTGTTTGCAAGAAATGCCTATCAGAAGGCCAAGGGGAGGGCGCCGGACTTTCGCTATCTGCGTAGCATCATGACCGTTCTGCTCGGCGTGGTGCTCGGGTTCAGCGTGGTCATGCCCGTTATGAGCAAATGGCAGTCGTACCGGGAAGATGTGAAGCTGGAGGCGTTATACACCAGCCTTCGGTCTGCCGGTACGATGGCACAGATCGAGGGTGTGCTCAGGCAACAGGGGGTTGTCAGTACCTTTGAAGTCAACCCCAAGTATCGGATTCGTGATAGACATTACATTGAGGAAAACCACCTGACGCTCCCGCCGGGAGTGATGTTCACCAGGCTTTCCTATCCGTCGGGCAACGCCTTCTCGCCCAGGACAACGCACATCTTCGTTTCCCTGGACAAAGCGTCCAGAAAGATTCTGGCGATGTGTTTTGCCAGGGACGACATTCTCAACTGCGATTAGCCGGCAGCCCAGCGCTGGGGAAAAGGCATTCCAAGCGGGTCCACTGTCCGTGCCGGGCAACGCGACAGGCTTGCCCGCTCAACTCAGCAACTCGATCACCGTCTTGCCCTTTCCTTGTCCTCGGGCGACGTGGTGAAACGCCTCGTTGACGTCACGCAGGGCATAGCGGTGCTGATCGACCCTGATCCTCAGTTGTCCGGCGTCCGCCAGTGCCGCCGCCTCACGCAGAATCGCCCCATGGTGTTCGCGTCCTTTGCCGGTCAGTAGTGGCAGCAAAGTGAACACCCCTGAGTAGGTCGCGCTTTTGAACGAGAGCGGCGCAAGGCGATGCTCCCCCCAACCCAGGCAACTGAGCACATGGCCGGTGTAGCTCTTCACCGCCTGGAACGATGCATCCAGGGTTTGACCTCCCACCGTGTCATAGACGATGTCGAAACCTTCCCCAGCGGTATGTTGCTCAAGATAGCTGTCGACGCTCTGAGCCCGATAGTCGATCGCCGTCGCTCCCAGCGAACGAATGAAGTCGAGGCTGTCGGCTGAACCGGTGGCGAAGACCTCGGCACCGCGGGCCTTGGCCAGTTGCACGGCCATTTGGCCGACGCCGCCTGCACCGCCATGTACCAGCACGCGCTGGCCGGCGCGGACATTGGCACGATCCACCAGTCCTTCCCAGGCCGTGATGAACACCAGCGGCAGAGCCGCGGCCTCACGCATGGTCAGCGCCTGCGGCTTTGTCGCGATCAGCCGGGCATCCACCGCGATGTATTCGGCCATCGCACCCTGGGCCCCACCAATCCCGCCGGCCATGCCGAAGACCTCGTCACCCGGCGCAAAGCCGGTAACGGCTTCTCCCACGTCGACGACCGTCCCGGCCAAATCCAGGCCGAGTATGGCCGGCAGTTGGCGGGCATGAGCGGCCGCGCCTGCGGCAATCTTGGTATCGAGTGGGTTGACCCCGGCAGCATGCACCTTGACCAGCACCTGGCCCTTGCCGGGAATAGGGCGGGCAACCTGGCGCAAGGCGAGGGGTGCTTGGGCTGATTCAGCGATGGCGGCGAGCATGGTGTTGTTCATGGCGGAAACCTCTGATGGGGTGGATGCGTTCAGGTTGCCGTACCCCAGGCATTCCGATAAGAAGCTAAATTTGAATATCACCTATTCCTTGAAAGAGCCTAATTCCCCATGGATCTGTTTGACAGCATGCGCACCTTTGCGCGCGTGGTAGAACGCGGCTCGTTTTCCGCAGTTGCTCGAGAGCTGAACGTGGGACAGCCGGCCGTGAGCAAGCAGGTGCGCGCGCTGGAGCAGTACCTGGGCGGGCCACTGTTTGCCCGCAGTACCCGTCAGCTCTCACTGACCGACCAGGGGCAACGGTTCTACCAGCACTGCCAGGAAATCCTGGGGAGCCTTGAGACGGCCACGCGCAGCTTTGCCAGTGGCCAGGAACAAATCGCCGGCCCCCTGCGGATCACGGCTCCGGTCAGCTACGGACGATCCTGTATCGCGCCGCTGATCCGGGTTTTCCTGCAGCGCTACCCGGATGTGCGGATTGATCTGCGGCTGAGCGATCACAACGAGGATCTGCTCAAGGAAAACATCGACCTGGCGATCCGCATCGGCAAAGGTGAAGAACGAGGGCCTGGTTGCAGTGCCCCTGGGCACCAGCACACGACGGGTCTATGTCGCCCCCGAGTACCTGAAGCATCACGGCGTGCCGCGCGAACCCCAGGAGTTGGCCGACCATAACTGCATCGGCTTCACCTTGCTGGAACACTTCGACACCTGGCACTTCACGCGCGATGCACAAGCGTTGGCTATTCCCATCAAGGGCAATGTCACCAGCAACAGCAGCGAAGCCATTCGCGAAATGGTGATCTCCGGCCTGGGGATTGCCCTGTCTCCAGAATGGCTTTTTGCTGCGGATGTCGAGCAGGGCAGGGTCATCACCGTGCTCGATGCCTACCAGACAATAGCGTTGCCGGTGAACGCCGTACTCAGCAGCGAACGGCGACGTTCAGCGCGCACGATTGCGTTCGTCAATTTTCTGCGGGAATGCGTGTGAGTGTCACGTCCAAACCGGTGTTGCAGGCGACCATCTGTGACCGAGAAGCCCGCTACCACAGCGAAATACGCCGGTGTTTTGCGCCGAGACGACTGGCCCATTCGCGGGCAAGCCACGCTCCTACAAGATTGAGGTGACCACCACTCTGATGACCACCGCCGTACTGTAGGAGCAGGGCTTGCCCGCGAAGCTTTTGACCTTCAGCCAGCCATCAGCTGTTGGCTGCTACAACCTGCTGCTCCAGCACACTCATTCTCAACTGCGCCAACTCAATCAGATGCACCACCCCCATCGCCACCTTGCGATTCGGGCCGGTCTGGTTGTCGGCGTTCTCATAGGCCGTGGCGGCTGCTGATTGCAGGATCGAGTGGAGGTCGAGCAGGGTGTCTTCGTGAGCCAGGGAGCTTGGCGGTTGGCTTGGAGGCGCGGTGGCTGTGATGGCTGTGGTGGAGGCGGGCGCTGGTTTCGGTACTGCCTCTGGCCCCAAGTCATAGTAGGCCAGTGCCTGGTCGGCGACACGAGGATCAATGATTCCGGCACGAGGTGTAGTCGGCGGATTGGGGGTAGCTTTGAACATGATCGAACTCCGATATGAGGTGGAGCTGTCACCGTTCGCTTGCACACGAATGAGGGTGGCAGCCGTACGCAGGTGTGCAAGACCGGGCATATCGGACCCCGGCAGACTCGAAAGTCTCCCGCGCACGGCCACCATCAAACTGGAATCGAAGAGGGCAGGAGCACCCGTCGAAACGGCTTGTTTGAGGGCGCGTGACGCACCGATATGAACGGACTTGCACATCCGTGTCATCCGTTGGGATGACCGAGCCAAGACTATCGGCGGCGTATGGCTCAAACAAGCGGTTGGGATTTTCTAGGAAATTTCATGCAAGGGAAAGGGAGTTGTCTGGTTGGGAGTTTTGCGAAGGGCAGCTGCCAGTCGTCAATTACTGCTACAACCCTAAGCCGTCATTGTGAATCTACGAAACTACGGGCGATTCAGCGCTAGAAAACAAACGGTATTGATGGCAGAGTGCCTTCTTTGAGTTCTAAGAGGTAAGGGGAATGTATCAGGAAATTTTAGCTCTTTTGAGCAGTAACGGAGCTGTAGCGACAGCCATCGGTGTGCTGGTAGCAGTGATAATAAAATCTATTTCCATGTTGAGCCAAATCATGGAGTTTCGTGACAAGCATTTTATTGAAAAACGCTATAAGTTATTGGTGGATTTGGCCTCCGTAGTCCCTGCTAATAGTAAGCTCAAGCAATATATGGATAATTCCGTTGAGCACGAAATATTTCGGATTGTATCAGGTATAAGAGGCAGCTCTTTGCAAATTGCTGCGCTGGTCAAATTAGACAGCCTCGGGTACTGGAATCGAGAGCAAATTCGCCGGGTGGCCAGATTTCTAATAGCCAAACCTGAGTTCTCAACACCATTTATTGAGATCACCAAGACAGATAGATTTGGAGCTTGGTTTGGGTTAATTGTGGCGATCCTTCTCCTCTTGAGCGGAGGTGCTATCTCCATAGCACTGACAATTAAGGTTCCTCCCTTTGGGTTTTTCATAGGTCTGATCCCTTTGACGGTGATGATTTGGGCAGGTGGATTTTTCGCGGCCGATCATGGAGCTTATAGAAACGCCCTAAACATCCAAAAGTATCTTATGGATCATCCCGACACATTTGCCACGCGCACGGCCGAACAGTGCTTTTCTTACGATGATGTCGATGGTCTGCAAGAAGAGTATTCAAGTACCACTGCTGTCGTAGAAAAATTTAAGTGATTGCTGTATTCCCAAGCTAGCCATTCAGTGTGGTGGGCTACTAACTCCGACCTCGAAAAGAGTTGTGTCTTGTCTTGAGAATTTAAACCATTTTTTTGATCGCTGAACTCCATCGACGGAGCCAGCAGGCGTGAACAGTGGTCTGTGCGCTAGACTCTTTGTTCCGCTAACCAACGTTCAAGTTTCAAAGGAGGCACATTGGTTCGGATCGCTTGTCTTGGATGGGGCTCCCTAATTTGGGAACCGAGAGGTTTCGTGATTCAGGGGCAATGGTCTGAAGACGGACCATTGATACCGGTTGAGTTCGCCAGGCAATCGCAAGATGGGCGAATTACTCTTGTATTAGTGGAATCCGGACAAATGGTTCCTTCCCTGTGGGCGGTAATGGAGACAGTTGATCTCGCCTCTGCCGTTGAAGCTTTGCGCAGTCGTGAAGGTATTCCGGGGAAAAATGTGGAAAAACACGTTTGTCGATGGTCTGCCGGCGAGCCTTCTCCAAGGCGAATCCCAGGTTTATCTGAATGGGCTAATGCCCACGACTTGGTTCACGTGATATGGACCGGTCTGCCTCCCAAATTCAACGGTGCAGAAACCACTCCCTCAGCTGATCAAGTCGTTGAGTACCTGAAGACCCTAACCGGCGAACGGCGTGAGAAAGCCGAACGATACGTTCGCCTTGCTCCGCGGCAGATTGATACTCAGTATCGGCGCTCCATCGAGTTGTCGCTCAACTGGTATCCCTGGGGCGGTGATTAGTAGCTGATAGCCGCTTGGTCTGTCCCGACGCAGGTGGGCAGGTAATTAAGAGCGCAGGTTTTCTAGGATAACTATAGAAAATAGATTTGTCCCCTTTTTCCAATGAATAACCCAACCGTCGCCGTCAACTGGGTTTTCATCCCGCCCACTCGCTGAAAAGTAGTCGACCTCAAGGAAGCTGATTGTAATCTTGTGCGTGCTTCTTCGGTCGGCACCCAAGCTTCAGTCCGTCGAGTAAAGCTAAGCACAAGCGACCGACCCACGATGTCGTAATTGATGGCGCTGGCTTGGTAGAAGTTATGCAGATCGTACGCACGGTCGTTAATCTCAACCTCGATATGCCCGAACGCGAAGCCATGTAATTGCATGGGTTAACTCTAATGATCTACCGGTAGGCGTGCATCGTAATGCATCTTCGCAATGGTAGCTTCTGGCCGATGTCAGTCATTCAGTCTCACCGCCATAGGGCATGATATTGTCCTGAGCCTGCCACAGGCTCAACAGTCCGACCCCATCAGCAACACCAAGAATTTGATCAATTGCAGCGATTTTCAGGCTCGCATCTTCGATCTGAAAATCGACGCCATTGAGCGCCGCCTCCGCCTCCTTGTGAAGCGCATAGCCCAGATGCGCTGCGACACGGACGTTCATTAGCGCCTCCACATCGCTGCGCAGATAATCCGCAAGCAACCCTCTGATCTCAAGCAGCGCGAGCGCGAGTAGCCTGGCCTGATCTGACTGCATAAAGATTCCGATTACCAAAGATGGAAGTGCGAACGACTTCAGCGAGGCCAGATTAGTCCCTGGCCGGACAAAAGCGAAACACCGATCCCAAAAATGAAAAAGCCCCGCCAAAGCGGGGCTCTCTCCATCAACGCAGCAATCAGATCGCCGCCTCACTCCACTGCCCATTCACCAGGCGACGCAGCCCCAACGGGTTGCCGTCACGCAGTGCCTCAGGCAGCAGCGACTGCGGGTAGTTCTGGTAGCAAACCGGACGCAGGAAACGATCGATCGCCAGGGTACCCACCGAAGTCCCACGGGCATCGGAAGTCGCTGGGTACGGACCACCGTGAACCATGGCATCACACACTTCGACACCGGTCGGGTAGCCGTTGATCAGGATACGGCCGACTTTCTCTTCCAGCAGCGGCACCAGCCAGGCGAAGGCTTCGAAGTCTTCCGCTTCACCGATCAGGGTAGCGGTCAGCTGGCCACGCAGGCCGAGCAGGGCAGCTCGCAGTTGTTCGTTGTCCTTGAACTCGACGGAGACGGAAGAAAATAGATCCGTCCCCTTTTCTCCCTATTGACCCGAAGCAGACACCGAATAGATACAGTGGGCGACAGCGCAGCCATGCGGTAGAGGGTTGTTGTGGCCTGCCGTAGAACATTCGAGCGCCGCCAGCAGGAACACATACAAACCGTCCTTGCGCTGCGCTCGATGCAACGTGACCCCGACCCTATTTCGTGGGCAAGAGGATCACGAAGTTCTTTTTCATGTCTTCCAGCACGGTCCACTTGCCCTTGGCACCCGGTTCGATAATGAACGTGTCGCCAGCGGCCAGAGTGACGGGCGCGCGACCCTCAAGCTCGATGACGCAGCATCCACTCAGGACATGGCAGAACTCCCAGACTTTGTAGTCGATGCGCCACGCTCCGGTGCTGGCTTCCCATTCTCCGCAAATGCGACCTTGCTGTTCATCGTGATAGTACTTGGACGTCAGCGTATGAGGGGTGCCCTCCAGGACCTCTTCAAAAAAGGGCAGGTCGCGCACCGGTTGGATATCCAGTTCGCGGAACACGGTCAGTTTCTGGTTCATGGCTTTTTCTCGAGCACGTTGTGGTTAGGGCGATACATCAAATAGGCCTCACCGGTTACACCCAGCATCGGGTGCGGAACGATCTGGCAGGTTTTAACGATTTGAAAACCGTGACGTTCGTAGAAGCGGCGTGCACCGTGGTTTTCTGCATAATCGATCAGGCATAGCCCATCCAGGCCAGCGTCCTCGGCGCGCTGCTGGGCGTGGCGAAGAAACTGGGCGCCCAGCCCCTGGCTGCGCCACCCCTCATCCAGGGCCAGGCTGGATATGTACAAGGTGTCGGGGATTTCCATGTCGGAATAGGGCGCCAGGACCGGGTCTGTCTCGACAGGCCCGTCAGGGGTCTCGTGCAAGGCATAGCTATGCATCATGCCGATGACGCGCCCTTCGAAAGTGGCCATCAGGCAGTTCCTATAGGAAAAGTCGCCCTGTTCCCTGGCATAGCGAGACGCACCGACACTCAGCAAGGCTTCTCCAGGAGCGGCAAGCTTGCTCCATATGTAATCGGCCATGCCCTCTGAGGTCAGTTGAAAGAAGCGCGCAATGTCGTGCGCGTCCGAGGCTCGAGCGGGCCTGAAGTCGATAGGCATGTGCAGTGCTCCCATGGGATCGGGTGGTTGGTTTTCAAGAATTACGCCTTTGACTGGGTGGCAGGGTAGGCGGGTTGAGCGGGTCCCATCATGCTCTGGGCGAACACCGTCAGTACGGTGTGCGACGCTGCCCCATGTTCAAAGGCACGTGGCCATCGCATGGCTCAGGCCTGGGGAATAGCTGCTCACACCTTGCCTTATCAGGCCAATGTCTATCCGCTAAGCACCGACGTTTCTGGATTTAGTTCTACCGCTGCCAAGCAAGCTTGGCAGCCAGCCCAATGAAGCAAGCTCCCAATATGGCATCGACTGCTCGCCATGAACGTCGGTACGTGGCCTGAACGCTTTCCAGCGAAAAAGTAATGGCGATCGTGGCATACACACCGCACGCGACTATCGTGACTGCCAGGACTGAAGCTACATATGCTTCGGCATCAGACCCATTTGGCAACGCTGTAGTGAAGATACTCGCAATGAAAAAAGCCGCCTTCGGATTTGCCAGGTTAGTCGCCACGCCACGCAGAAAAATGACATACGACGGCAATGTGCTAGCGGTTTGGACTGGCGGTTCATCACCCTGTAGGGCACCCTTTATTGCCTTGCAACCCAGGTAGGCAAGATACATCGCACCGCCGATTTTCAGAACTTGGTACAGAGTGCCGAACTCGGCAGATGCCGTTGCGAGACCGACTGCAATTACGCTTGCGAGAATTAGCACGCCAATCACAGCACCCATTGCCGCAGCCAAACCGGCTCGCCGACTCAGCAGTGAGTAGCTCGTAATGTTTATGAAGTCGGGCCCAGGACTGGCGCACGCGAAAAAAAACAAGACCGCGATGGTCGTGACCGCCGTGAAATAAAGCTCCACCTATTGGTAACTCCCTGCACTATTTCTTAGGAACGGTTAGGTTAGACCGGCGCTAGCTGACAACGCGGCAAGCACTGCATGTCGCTGACTTATCGGGCGCTTGATCTCTGGCCTCCTTAGCAATGCGAGAGGCTGAATTATCCTGCCTGTGAACGTTTACACGACGCGCTCGACCACCAGCACGACTGCGATGACGACCATGGCTGCCCCTGAGATCTGGCTGATTATTCGGGCAGCGCTCGGACGCGTTCGTAGAACCGCTTTAGCTCCGTATCCAACGACCATATAGACGGCTGTGCAGCTGAGCATGTGAACCAATCCAAGACAGATGATCTGTACAGGAACAGGCCAGGCAGCTTGAGGGTTTGAAAACTGCGGAAGCAAGGCAAGGAAAAGCAGAAATACCTTAGGATTCATTCCGCTGACGCAAAACCCTTTCATGAACCACCTGGAGACGCTTCCCGAGCCAGCGCCTGCAATTTCACTTGGCACCGGCGGCTGCTTAATCATGCCGACTCCCAGCCAAAGCAGGTAAGCAGCACCGACTAGCGTCAGGGCTGTCATTGCACTGGGAACACCTGCAACGACTCCTCCAATACCCGCAGCTACAACCAACGTTGCGGCTAGGTGCCCTGAAAGCATTCCAGCTACAGCGGGAATCACCCGACGACCGTGCAGACCTGCGGAAATTGAGTAGGCCCAATCCACGCCAGGGGTAATCACGAAGAGAAACGAGACGGCCCAAAACGCCGCCAACACACTGAGGTTCATCAGAATTCTTCCTGCTTGTGAGATCGAGCACGCAGCGCCCGTTACTACGAGGAAGAATATGGAAATCGAGTTAGAATTATCTCTCTATATTTCCGATAAACATGGTTGGCTGGGGAAGATATTTCGAAATGGATAAAGTTGATCGGAAGATTCTTGCGGAGTTGCAGCGCGATGGCCGCCAATCTCTCACCGAGCTGGCAGAGCGTATAGGGTTGAGTCTTTCGCCTTGCCATCGCCGAGTCCGAGCGCTGGAGGAGGCTGGCGTGATCATGGGCTACCGGGCTGAACTGTCCGCGACGGGCCTGGGACTGAATTTTTCGTCACTCGTCTTTGCCACGCTACGCGAAGGTCACCATCAGGCAGTTGCGGACTTTGAGACAGCGCTGCAGGACATTCCAGAGGTGATCCAGGCTCAGCGTCTGTTCGGCGACCCGGATTACCTGCTACACGTCGTTACATCCGACCTACCAGCTTTTCAGAAACTCTACGACGAATGTCTCTCGCGCCTGCCGAACGTGCTGCGGATGACCTCCACCCTGGTCATGAAATGTGTCATTGAGAACCGACCGCTGCCTTTGTAACCGCACCAGTCGTCAGCGTTGGGAAAACGGGCCTGCCCACTGCTCAGGCGAAGCCCACTCATGTGTAAGGCGCTTATTGATCTCGCTGGCTCTTTGAATGGGTAGTCGCAAAAGAGCATCCTTCAAATAGGCATACGGATCATGCCCGTTCATGAGTGCCAACTGGTTTAAGCCCACGATTGCTGCCGCCCGTTTAGCGATCCGGCGAACGACCCATTAGAACGCCCAAGAGCCCACGGCCTGATCGTGTTTTCGACAGGATTGTTGTCGATGGGCACAGCACCATCATCCAAGTAGCGCGTCAGTGGAAAATAGATTCGTCCCCCTTTTCCGTCCCCTTTTCCCCTCGTGGACTTCCCGGTCGACGTCTGGATTGCGATGCACCACGACTGGAAGCGGGTACGGCGAGTCACGCTGGTATTTGATGCGCTCTCGCAAGCGCTTTCGCGCTTTTTGACCGAAGCTTGATGGGGGACTAGAACGTCTGGTATCGGCCAGAAGCGGACGGTGATTCAAGTCGCCGATGTGAGTAGTGAGTCGCCCTGCGCCACCATGCACAGATGCCAGTTGGGCTAGATTCAAGAATAGGTATCGAGTATGTTATTCCCTTGATGTCATATAGCCTCTATGGTGTTCCAAGTTTCAGTCAAGGAGTGGGTGATATGGGGCTGTTCAGTTCGCTAGACGAATTCTTCTTTGGCCCTCCAGGTGTTGCTGGCGGCCTTGTGGGCGATGTCGTAGATGCGATTTCTGAGAATCCGGGCAAATCCATTGCTGTCGTCGCTGCGACTTTAGCAACCGGTGGCGCTGCATTGGTTGCAGCTCCGGCGATTGCTGCAACAGCTGGTGCAGCAGGGCTGCTGGGTGCAGCAAGCACAGGCACCGCGATCAGTACACTTTCCGGTGCGGCATTGACTAACGCTTCGCTCGCAGCGCTTGGTGGGGGAGCTGTTGCTGCCGGTGGTGGAGGTATGGCAGTCGGTACTGCCGTTGTTGCCGGCACAGGGGCAGCCGTAGGTGCAGGCGTATCAGGCACGATTGCAGCAAAGAGCTGAATGGCACCCGAGGTCTGGTGAAGTAAGAGAGCGGCCTCTGCTGAGCCAGGTCTTTTGTTGATCCAGACCAGACGGCACCTATACACCCATTTCTACCGCGCGCTCATCGAGTCATTGAGGTCGCTCAACCTCCAAGCCCCGACACTCGCTCGCCGCCCCATCTTCTTCAGCACTTTAGTTTCGGTCGATCTTGGCCAAGTTAGTTTCTGAACGTATCGGCTCACCTGAGCCATGGTAGCCGCTGGCAGATACTGAGGGAAATAGTAGGACCCTCCGCTTTGGGGCGATAGCGAATGCAAGGCGCAATGGACCATCCTCGCAGGCCTTGCCTGCCTCTCGCATCACTTAATAAATCTTAATGCGCCGTCTGCCCCGGCAACTGCTATCAAGGGTGCCAACACTAAGCGTTGTGTCGATGAATACGCCTGGAACAGGCTCGGCGTTTGATTGAGGCGGTTCGGACATCGGCAATCCGGGTCCTAGGGTTCTTCAGCTTGCGCCGCTCGCCGCGACGCCTAACGAACGCTGTTCCCCGGACCGCACCAACCGCAGTTGCTGCCCTGATGGATACAGGAAAATGCCAGAAAAAAAGTACCGCTACCTGCTGCTCTTCGTCCTGTCGATTCCCGTGCTGTGGAGACTGGATGGCTCATATCTCTATGGGCTGGGGCTGTTTTACGGAAGCGGTGTCGCACGGTATTCCACCGTGGGTTCAGCGGTGTCGCTGCTGGCCCTGCTACTTCTTTCCCCGATCATCGTGTTTGCAAGAAATGCCTACCAGAAGGCCAAGGGGAGGGCGCCGGACTTTCGCTATCTGCGCAGCATCATGACCGTTCTGCTCGGCGTGGTGCTCGGGTTCAGCGTGGTCATGCCCGTTATGAGCAAATGGCAGTCGTACCGGGAAGATGTGAAGCTGGAGGCGTTGTACACCAGCCTTCGGACTGCCAGCACGCTGGCACCGGTCAAGGAAGTACTCAGGCAACAGCGGGTTGTCAGTGCCTTTGAGGTCAACCCCAAGTATCGGATTCGTGATGAACATTACATTGAGAAAAACCACCTGACGCTCCCGCCGGGTGTCATGTTCACCAGGCTTTCCTATCCGTCGGGCAACGCCTTCTCGCCCAGGACCACGCATATCTTCGTTTCCGTGGACGAAGCATCCGAAAAGATTCTGGCGATGTGCTTCGCCAGGGACGACATGCTCAACTGTGATTAGCCGCCAGTCTTGCGCTGGGGGGAGGGCACCGCCAGCCCGAAGCTTCCAGGCAAACATCCAGCGCCGATGGCTGGCACGAGACAGTCACCACCGGCGCACGCTCCCTCAGAGCTTGAACTGACCCACCAGCCCTTGCAGGTGAACGCCCAGGCGCGCCAGGTCGATGCTGGAGGCGGCCGTTTCGTCGCTCGCGGCCGAGGTCTGCTCGGAGATGTCGCGCACGTTCAACACGCTGCGGTTGATCTCTTCGGCCACGGCCGCCTGCTGCTCGGCAGCCGCGGCGATCTGCTGGTTCATCGACTCGATGGAAGCCACCGAGCGGGTGATGTTCAGCAAGGACGTGCCGGCGCGCCGGCTCAGTTCGACACTGCTGTCGGTGAGGGCACGGCTGTTATCCAGGGTCGTGGCCACCTGGGCTGTAACGCCCTGCAAGCCGTCGATCAGGCTTTCGATTTCCTGGGTAGAAGCCTGCGTACGCTGGGCCAGGCTACGTACCTCATCGGCCACCACGGCAAACCCACGCCCGGCCTCGCCCGCGCGAGCGGCTTCGATGGCCGCATTCAGCGCCAGCAGGTTGGTCTGCTCGGCCACCGACTTGATCACGTCCAGGACCGTGCCGATCTTGTCGCTCTCGCGCTTGAGCTCGCTCATGGCCTCGGTGGAATGCTCCACCTCCGTGGCCAGGCGCTCAATCTGCGACAAGGCCTGTCCCACCACCTCATCACTGTTGCGGGCATCTTCGCTGGCGGTCAGGGCCACCTGGGAGGCCTGCTCCGCATTGCGCGCCACCTCCTGCACGGTGGCGGCCATTTCGTTCATGGCGGTCGCCACCTGATCGGTTTCCACCTTCTGGCTGTTGACCCCGGCACTGGTCTGCTCGGTGACGGCCGACAGCTCTTCGGCGGCGCTGGCGATCTGGGTGACACCGTCACGAATGCCACCAATCACTTCGCGCAGGCTGATCGTCATGCGTTGCATGCTGTCCTGCAGTTGCCCCAGCTCGTCACGACGCGTCACTTCCAGATCCTGGCTCAAGTCACCATTGGCGACGCGCTTGGAGGCCTGCACCGTCAGCATCAGTGGATCGACGATCAGTCGGGTGATGAACCAGGCGGCGAGCACGCCCAGGAGCAGGGCCGCCGCTGAAGCACCGGCCAGCCAGCCGTTGGCCTGGTTCACATCATGATCGCGCTTGGTGACCTGGCCGGCGGACAACTGTTTGCTGGCCTCCAGCAGGGAGGCGACATCGGCGTTCAGGGAGTCCTCGACCTGACGCGCCTTCTCGCCATTGCCCGCCGCGCCGATGGCCTGGGTGAAGTCATTGAAATGTGCGCGGTACTGGTCCAGGGCACGGTCGGCCTGGGCCACCCAGCGCAAGCTCTCCGGGGTCTCCAGTTGCGCCTTTACCTCATCGACATGCCGGTCCACCCCATCGATAGCCTTGATCACCGCCGCCGCGTGCTCGCTGTCGGGTTTGAGGGCGTACAACAGCCGCGCGATGCGCATGTCTCGAGCCTTCTCGTTCAGGATGGAAATCGAGATCAGCTTGTCACCACGCTCACTGAGCGAGGCCAGTCCCTGCCAGCCGGTGAGCGCGATCAGTACCGTCAATACCAGCACGATCGCAAAGCCTAGCGTCAGTTTTGCCCGGACACTGATATTACCCAACCCACGTGTGATTGCTCCCGCCATCTAGATTTCCGCCGTTCAGTGTCAATGTAATGTGTGTGGATGGCACGAACGCCGCGCGCCACCGCATGAACGACGAAACCGAGAGGATATCGCCCTTCATGATATCAACATGACACCACTCAAAAATAACGGTTCCCTCCGCGAGTGTTTTTTCTTGCGTCTGTGGGCAAAAAAGATCTGAACATTCAGTGGGTTGCGTAACTGATCAGGTCAGAGGGCCAGGACCTTATCGGCTTTTTGGGTCGATAGCGGATTCGTCATGGCCGCCATCGACCGTGACACGTTCAACTACTGGCGGCTACAACCTGCTGTTCCAGCAGGCCCATTTTCAACTGGGCTAGCTCAATCAGGTGCACCACGCCCATCGCCACCTTGCGATTCGGGCCGGTCTGGTTGTCGGCGTTCTCATAGGCCGTGGCGGCTGCTGATTGCAGAATCGAGTGGAGGTCGAGCAGGGTGTCTTCGTGAGCCAAAGAGCCTAGCGGTTGGCTTGGAGGCGTGGCGGCTGCGGTGGAGGCGGCTGCCGGTTTCGAGCCTGCCTCTGGCCCCAGGTCATAGTGGGCCAGTGCCTGGTCGGCGACACGAGGGTCGATGATTCCGGCACGAGGTGTAGCCGGCGGATTGGGGGTAGCTTTGAACATGATCGAACTCCGATATGAGGTGGAGCTGTCACCGTTCGCTTGCACACGAATGAGGGTGGCAGCCGTACGCAGGTGTGCAAGACCGGGCATATCGGACCCCGGCAGACTCGAAAGTCTCCCGCGCACGGCCACCATCAAGCTGGAATCGAAGAGGGCAGGAGCACCCGTCGAAACGGCTTGTTTGAGGGCGCGTGACGCACCGATATGAACGGACTTGCACATCCGTGTCATCCGTTGGGATGACCGAGCCAAGACTATCGGCGACGTATGGCTCAAACAAGCGGCTGGGATTTTCTAGGAAATTTCATGCAAGGGAAAGGGAGTTGTCTGGTTGGGCGCTGAGTGGGGGAAGCTGCCGACCAAGAGTGGCAGGCATTGGCTCAGGGCCGACGGTCGTGATAGGCAGCTTTCGGCCAATTACTGCCGCCGTCGAGCTTTTGTTATCGGCTATTCCGATTTTTAAATCACGGCCCGCGTTTTTAGAAACGCGAAATACTTAGGGTCGTCGTTGTCAAAAATCTCATCCCCAGCCGCCATGTATGCTCGCATAAGTTCATCGGCGGCTCGATCAGTTTCCTCTTTCTCGTACAGTGCTTGGCCCAAACGCAAATGCAAAAATGGATTGCCGACCGCATCGGGACAAGTCATCGCATACTCAAGGGCCTCTTTTGCGGAGGTAAAGAGTTCTCCCTGAAAACAGGCATCGCCGATAGCGGCAAGCACCCACGTCGCCGCTTCCCAGTTATTTTTGGGTTCTGGAATCAACTCCCACGCTAGGTTGTACTGACCGATGGCAGCATTGAAATTACCGCCCTCCAGATGTTCATCACCCAATTGGCAAAACGCCTTGATCTGCTCATGGGTCAAGTCATCCAATTCGAAAGTTTCCATCTGAACTCCCTGTCTATAAGGCTCAACCGCGTTATCCGCCGATTTTGCAACCAAGCTGGGCGATAAATAATCGTAAAAATCACGACGATTATAGGCCAGCTAACGGCCGATTAGCGACTGCGGGTAGTTCTGGTAGCAGACCGGACGCAGGAAACGATCGATCGCCAGGGTACCCACCGAAGTACCACGGGCATCGGAAGTCGCCGGGTACGGGCCACCGTGAACCATCGCATCACACACTTCAACACCGGTCGGGTAGCCGGTGATCAGGATACGGCCGACTTTCTCTTCCAGCAGTGGCACCAGCCAATCGAAGGCTTCTAAGCCTACCGCTTCACCGATCAGGGTAGCGGTCAGTTGACCACGCAGGCCGAGCGGGACAGCGCGCAGTTGTTCGTTGTCCTTGGCGGCGACGGTAGAAAATATATGCGTCCCCTTTTCCCAGGCTGATTGTCATGCGTTGCATGCTGTCCTGCAGTTGCCCCAGCTCGTCACGACGCGTCACTTCCAGATCCTGGCTCAAGTCACCATTGGCGACGCGCTTGGAGGCCTGCACCGTCAGCATCAGTGGATCGACGATCAGTCGGGTGATGAACCAGGCGGCGAGCACGCCCAGGAGCAGGGCCGCCGCTGAAGCACCGGCCAGCCAGCCGTTGGCCTGGTTCACATCATGATCGCGCTTGGTGACCTGGCCGGCGGACAACTGCCTGCTGGCCTCCAGCAGGGAGGCGATATCGGCGTTCAGGGAGTCCTCGACCTGACGCGCCTTCTCGCCATTGCCCGCCGCGCCGATGGCCTGGGTGAAGTCATTGAAATGTGCGCGGTACTGGTCCAGGGCACGGTCGGCCTGGGCCACCCAGCGCAAGCTCTCCGGGGTCTCCAGTTGCGCCTTTACCTCATCGACATGCCGGTCCACCCCATCGATAGCCTTGATCACCGCCGCCGCGTGCTCGCTGTCGGGTTTGAGGGCGTACAACAGCCGCGCGATGCGCATGTCTCGAGCCTTCTCGTTCAGGATGGAAATCGAGATCAGTTTGTCACCACGCTCACTGAGCGAGGCCAGTCCCTGCCAGCCGGTGAGCGCGATCAGTACCGTCAATACCAGCACGATCGCAAAGCCTAGCGTCAGTTTTGCCCGGACACTGATGTTACCCAACCCACGTGTGATTGCTCCCGCCATCTAGATTTCCGCCGTTCAGTGTCAATGTAATGTGTGTGGATGGCGCGAACGCCGCGCGCCACCGCATGAACGACGAAACCGAGAGGATATCGCCCTTCATGATATCAACATGACACCACTCAAAAATAACGGTTCCCTCCGCGAGTGTTTTTTCTTGCGTCTGTGGGCAAAAAAGATCTGAACATTCAGTGGGTTGCGTGATTATTCAGATCGGAGGGCCAGGACCTTATCGGCTTTTGGGGTCGACAGCGGACTCGTCATGGCCGCCATCGACCGTGACACGTTCAACTGCTGGCGGCGACCACCTGCTGTTCCAGCAGGCCCATTCTCAACTGGGCCAGCTCAATCAGGTGCACCACCCCCATCGCCACCTTGCGATTCGGGCCGGTCTGGTTGTCGGCGTTCTCATAGGCCGTGGCGGCGGCTGATTGCAGAATCGAGTGGAGGTCGAGCAGGGTGTCTTCGTGAGCCAGAGAGCTTGGCGGCTGGCTTGGAGGTGCGGCGGCTGCGGTGGAGGCGGCTGCCGGTTTCGAGCCTGCCTCTGGTCCTAGGTCATAGTGGGCCAGTGCCTGGTCGGCGATACGAGGATCGATGATTCCGGCACGAGGTGTCGCCGGAGGATTGGGGGTTACTTTGAACATGCTGGTAACTCCTAACGTAGGTTAGAAGCCGCCAAAATCACTGCTAAATGATGGGTGGCGGCCGTACGCAGGTTAGCAGACCGGTACGTTAGGAAACCGGCGCATCCGAAGATGCCCTGCGCACAGCCACCATGAAGCACCGAACACAAAAAAGCCGGTGGGATGGGTGACGCTGTGCGCCTAACGATTTACCGAGCTGCTAAACCCGATCACTGGATTGGCAGTGATGGGCCGAGACTAAACCACCGAAATTATTAGGCGCAACCGGTCGGGATTTTCTAGGAAATTTCATTCAAGGGAAAGGGACATGTCTGGTTTGGCGCTGAGTGGGCGGACGCTGTCTCGTAAAAACTAGCAATCGCCAGAAGTGGAACAGCGAGCTACGCCAGCGTGTGAAGCATGTCCATGAACATCGGGCCCGATAGATCTTGTATCAGCCCATCATCAGCAACCATGCAGCCCGCAGCGCCAGCGAATGACTCCTGTTCATGGGCAGGGATGCCCAAGGTGCAATGGATTTTGTAACGGAAGAGCCAACCACCGGCAACGCGACCGAGCGGTTCGACTACCTGATGATAACCCTCAACTGCCAACGGCCCGGCACCGTGGTCCTGAGCACGACGATATGCCGCGTCGTGGGTAGATTCACTGCTTGAAGGTTCTTTTTTCATGCGTATTCGAAATGGCTGGGATTGGGAGCAATTATCTGCACATTCCCGACTGACCGACTGCTGTGGGTCGATTGTGGATCGTGATTGATGCAGTCTCCCGTGAACAGCAGGAGCTGGTAATCAGTCGGCTCGCTGCCGAGCAGGTGGAGAATTCAAGTAGATGCAGCAAGCGATCATCTCTGTCTTGGATGCCTGACATCATGACGTAGTGCACAGGCGTTTCGCGGTGAAGCCGTTGGCCTATTTGCGGGCAAGCCATGCTCCTGCAGAATTGAAGTGACCACCACTCTGATGACCGCCGCAACACTGTCGGAAGGCTGCTTGCCCGCGAAGCCTTTGACCTTCAGCCAGCCATCAACTGTTGGCTGCCACAACCTGCTGCTCCAACACACTCATTCTCAACTGTGCCAGCTCAATCAGGTGCACCACACCCATCGCCACCTTGCGATTCGGGCCGGTCTGGTTGTCGGCATTCTCATAGGCCGTGGCGGCCGCTGATTGCAGAATCGAGTGGAGGTCGAGCAGGGTGTCTTCGTGAGCCAGAGAGCTTGGCGGTTGGCTTGGAGGCGCGGCGGCTGCGGCAGAGGCGGGTAAAGGTTTCGGTACCGCCTCTGGCCCCAGGTCATAGTGGGCCAGCGCTTGGTCGGCGACACGAGGATCGATGATTCTGGCACGAGGCATAGCCGGCGGATTGGGGGTAGCTTTGAACATGATCGAACTCCGATATGAGGTGGAGCTGTCACCGTTCGCTTGCACACGAATGAGGGTGGCAGCCGTACGCAGGTGTGCAAGACCGGGCATATCGGACCCCGGCAGACTCGAAAGTCTCCCACGCACGGCCACCATCAAGCTGGAATCGAAGAGGGCAGGAGCACCCGTCGAAACGGCTTGTTTGAGGGCGCGTGACGCACCGATATGAACGGACTTGCACATCCGTGTCATCCGTTGGGATGACCGAGCCAAGACTATCGGCGGCGCATGGCTCAAACAAGCGGTTGGGATTTTCTAGGAAATTTCAGGCAAGGGAAAGGGAGTTGTCTGGTTGGGCGCTGAGTGGGTGGGAGCAGCCAGTCAAAAAAGCAGGTTTTGGCCCAGAGCGGCCCTGGATGGAGTGCATTGGATGGTCATAAGCCGCCACAGCCTAGAAATGGCGAATTTTTTACGATGCCCTGCTTGGGAAAACTGGAGCTTTCGAAGCCAACCGAGGCTTGCGACGCAGACATTAATACATGGCATGTGGCCCTTCGGGGCCTGGGAAGCATTGATCGAAAATCAATGCATACATAGTATGCAGACTGATAAATACAATGTATGCTTGTGTCATCTCCACACAGTTTAGAATCGAAATGTTATCAGTACGACTGAACGACAATGTCCGCGACCAGTTGGACCTTTGGGCGCTGCGCACGGGCGAACCGCGTAACTCCATCATCACCAAAGCAGTGAGCCAATACCTGAGTAGCCTCACCTTAGGAGGTATTCCTCTTGAGGAAAGCGTACAAGAAAACGCCTCTGAGCTATTCAACAGCTGGTTCTCCAAGCCAGACGAAATGAGGGATAAATTCACTGAAGTAAAACGTTGGATCGAAGATGAGGTGATCTGGACAAAAAATCTCGGCCATCCCGAAACGAGGACAGGAGCGCCGACTCCGGGTATTTGCGGGCGGAATGTGGTAACGGGCTACTACGTAGATCGTGATCGCGAGATTTTTGTGATCAGTAAGCACGTAACTTGGCCACCGGCGTCCGGGCTCGACAGCTACCATTTGTACGTCACTCCATATGCTGAATGGGTGGAGTACATGCTGGAGGTCAAACGCAAGGTCTAATGTTGTGCCGCCTATGCACTTCGGGTCGGATGTGACGTCTCCTTGAGATGCCGGCAGGCCGCCCCGAAGTTCTTATTCATGTTGTAGGTTGGCTGTCGCTTGTCTGCTCATCGAACACCTCTGTATGGCGATTATTTTCGCCTAAAAAGGTGTCTGGGTGTAGTAGACCACTAAATTTTCCCGTTTCCATTACGCCCTCCTGAAAATAGATCAGAAGGTGTAAACCTTATTCAGGACGGGACAACGGCAGAAAATAGATGCATTCCCTTTTTCCACGTCCTCCTTTCCAAGGAACTGACAGAGCTCCAATTAAATCACGGGTTGGCTGATCTAAAGTCTTCGGTAAGCGGCACCTCAGAGAAATACGCCGCTATCATCCAAAGGAAGTTTCGAGCAGCCACGCAGATCACAGTGATGAGTTCGCTACAGGCCGAACGGGTCTTCATGGAGTGACCAGCACCACTGCACGTCCGCAAAAATTAAAAGACGCTTACGCCTTTACGGTGCTGCTTCCACTAAGTCTTTGCTGTCTGCATCATACTCAAAATTAGTTAGCTCCGACCTCAAATAGTCGTCATTAAGCAGCTTCATAAAAAAATTCTGAGAAACTTTTGTGTCCAAAATGATTTCCGTGTCGGTATTGTTGATTTTTATTTTCTTGCTAAGACTGTGGTGCTGCTTGATAAACTGGATGATCTGATCATTGCCAACAGTATCAAGAACCCGAGAATGTGATATAGCTCTAATCACCTTCTTGGCAAATGTCACATCACCTTGGGCAGTGATCCGCTCCTCGAGAACTGTTATGTCTGCAATAATATTACGAGCGGTGAGCGTAGCAAGCTTTACACTCGCATCAGCCTTTACCGCCTCTTTAAATCCAAAAAATTTCTCCAAAACCTTGAAGTTAGTCACAAACACATCAGTGCCATCGTAGATAAAATCAATGGTATGACCCATCCGAATAATATCTTGATCAAGCTTTTCAAAGCGATCCTGCCCTATACCGGCACGCCACAAGCTGAAACCGTTCCTTCGGTATGTATTGGTTGGATAATGATGCTTGTAAATAGCCAGGCTGTCGCTCCCATTACCCAGCACTACTACGATTGCTTTTAGATTAGTCACTTCATCATTCGTATGATCGAAATCAGGAGTGGTACCAGGTGAGTCAAGCGTATCTTTTAGTGATAGCAGTTGTGCTGGAAAATCCGGAAGGTCGTAGCGAAAAATAACATTTTGGCGTAGGTCTACATCTGTGAGATTTTTCAGTACATAATTCGTCTGAAAAAACTCTCGAATCTCGTACTTAACATCTGCTATCAGCGCGACTTGGGCATCGGCTGAGAGTTCAACCTTACGAGCAGCGAACCCATTTGGCTCCTTGAGGATGAAAAACATAACCCCTACTGTTTGTGGGTCATTTGCTAAACTCTCTGCAGTCAGTCGCAACGCGTCAATGCTCATGCTTTCCTTCCGAAAACGAATTTCTCGTCAATTGTGGTAAAGACAACTTTATCGGATTCGATGATTCGCTGAGTCGTAATCATCACCTTACTAGCACCCTCAACTTCAAGCTTATATAGCCTAAAGCCAAGTATCGCCAATGTTGGATTCGCATAAAACTTATCAGTCTTTACGTATATCTGCCCAATCACAAGCAGGAGTATGAATAATGCAATTATGTAACGGGTGTTGTCCAGATTAAAACAAATTAAGGGGACGATATAAGTTGTCAGGAAGGTAAGGTGCTCATAATTCAAGTCTTCTACTTTTCTGGCCTCAACTGGAAGCCCTACGCCAGACTTAACCCTATACTTGAACCGAGCGTAGCAAACTCCGGCAACTGCGATAAAAATTAGCGAAATTATTGGAAGGACGTTATGCCTCAACAATTCCCATGTACCAATGTAATGGCAGTCGTTCCCAAAACAAACTGGAAAATCCGCCTTTACCACCACCATCAAAACGAACAGCAGCCAAAGCGAAATTATATATAGCTCGAATTTCATTACGGACTGGCGAAACTGCAGCTTTCGCTCCTCACTTCCCATTCCAATACCGCTCCTTGGCGAGTGGCGCCGAACGATTCGTTACCAATCAGCGGAGACTAGCACAATGATGGCACCGAACGTGGAGCACTTCTGCTCATGGTCGCTTGCAATGCGAGACGTTGCGGCCGTGATGGCACAACGTCTGAAAGGTTTCAGCTCATTCGGACGATAGAAACGATCCGTTACAAACTTTCAAATGGGACTGAACTGGCTTAATGATTCTGGGCACCTCAATCGGCCGCTATGACGGCGCCGGCGCATCGGGACCGACTGTTCCCTTCGACTGAAACACTATCCATGTTCCTGGCCTAGGCCCTAAGTGCCGATCGCTCGTGTCAGAATGAGCTCTCAAGGCTAAGATGAAAAAGCCCTCCTAAAAATCTCATATTTCCCACACGATTCAGGCATGGGACAATATTGTGTGCGCCAAACGTCATGGCTACAGTCCCAAGGTCGCTGCAAATTCAGCGATACGGGTTTTGCAGCCCGTGACAACAAAGGCGCACAACGCCGCGATCAGCGGCATTTTTTCGTTCGCGTTATGGCGAGCTGTGCGCAGGAGGCTTCGGCCTGCCGGTTCCTTTGTTGCCGGTCTGCAAACCTGTGTACGGGATCGTGTCCCAGGAAGTGGTGTAACTCATCGTGGCCTTGGCCACTGAGTTTGCCGTTTAGTTGATCACGGCCGACAGCTTGGCCTGCGGATTATCGCTGACCGCTTCGAAAGCCTCCAACTGCATGTAGCGCCGTTGCAGGCACCATTCGTCGTTCTGTTCCAGCAGCATCGCGCCAACCAGTCGGGTAATGGCCGGATCGTTGGGGAAAATGCCAACGACTTCAGTGCGGCGCTTGATCTCTGCATTCAACCGTTCCAGCGGGTTGGTACTGTGCAATTGCTGCCGGTGCGCTTTGGGAAACGCCATGTGCGCCAGCACTTCGTCCTCGCAGCCATCCATCAGCGCCGCGATCTTTGGGTATTTCTCACGTAACTGGTCAGCCACTAGGCGCCATTGCTGGTGGCATTCCTGGCGGCTGTCCTGAGCGAAGACCGTGCGCAGCAGCGCCGCCACCATGGTGCGCTGGCCCTTGCCGACATGGGCCATGGCGTTGCGCATGAAGTGCACGCGGCAGCGCTGCCAGGTGGCATGGAAAACCTTGGAAACGGCGGCCTTGAGGCCTTCGTGAGCGTCGGAAATCACCAGCTTTACGCCGCGTAGCCCACGCCGCATCAGGCTGCGCAGGAAGTCCGTCCAGAACGGCTCGGCCTCTGATGGGCCAACCCGCATGCCCAGGATTTCACGGCCACCATTGGTGTTCACGGCCACGGCGATTATGACGGCGACCGAGACGATACGCCCGGCCTCCCGCACTTTGACGTAGGTCGCGTCGATCCAGAGATAGGGCCAATCGCCTTCCAGCGGACGATCGAGGAAGGCATGAACGCGCTCGTCGATCTCGCCAGCCAGTCGTGATACCTGGCTTTTCGATATACCGGTCATGCCCATGGCCTTGACCAGTTCATCAACCGAGCGCGTCGATACGCCCTGGATGTAGGCCTCCTGGATGACGGCTGCCATGGCTTTCTCGGCGGTGCGTCTCGGCTCCAGGAAGCCCGGAAAATAGCTACCTTGTCGCAGTTTTGGGATCTTCAGATCAACGTCGCCAGCGCGGGTTTGCCAGAGGCGATCACGGTAGCCATTGCGACTGTTTACCCGGTCGGGGCTTTTGACGTCGAAGCCAGCGTTATACAGGCCTTCGACATCCAACTCCATCATGCGCTGGGCAACGTACTGGATCATTTGCTTGAGCAGATCGGCGTCTGCCCCTTTCTCAACCAGCTCGGTCAATGCGATAGTGGGCTTGGTCATCGTGGTTTCTCTGGTGAAGGTTAAGTCCGCAAACTCAACGTTAGCCAAGAACCACGATGACCATCCTCTTTTGCCCACTGGGCACCTTCGGCTGGTTCAGTTACACCACTTCTCGGGACACGATCGTGTACGCTCGTCACCCCTCGTTTTGCAGCGTAGGTGACGGGCTCCTGACCCAACAAAGGAACTCCACCATGACCAAGAAAATTGTCCCTGATCCGCCGCCCACCAACAGGGCTTTCGGCACAGACAACGAAGCATCCACCACCCGCTTACTCGACAGTCTCACATTCACCCGTTTCCGCCCTGTTGCTCCAGAATCCCTTGATAAACCTTCCTTGTTCGCCATCCAGCAGGGTGTCAGTGCCTATGACGCGCTGGCCCACGTCTCGCGCTTGCTCGAAACGGCAGAACTCAACGGCGACGAACTCAGCCTACGCACCGATCCTTTCGAGCGGGCATTGTTCTGGAGCATGCTGCATTCTGTAGAGATGGCACGGGCAGTGGTCGACGCGCTGCTGGATGGCGTCCCCGTAGCGAACCAGATGTCCCCCGAAAACTGAAGACCCTCAGGATAGGTTACGCCTGCCTTCAAACGGACACGCACCGCGCCGGAAATAAAAAAGCCCCGCCAAAGCGGGGCTCTCTCTACCAACGCAGCAATCAGATCGCCGCATCACTCCACTGCCCATTCACCAGGCGACGCAGCCCCAACGGGTTGCCATCACGCAGCGCCTCAGGCAGCAGCGACTGCGGGTAGTTCTGGTAGCAAACCGGACGCAGGAAACGATCGATCGCCAGGGTACCCACCGAAGTCCCACGGGCATCGGAAGTCGCCGGGTACGGACCACCGTGAACCATCGCGTCACACACTTCAACACCGGTCGGACAGCCGTTGGTCAGGATACGGCCGACTTCTCTTCCAGCATTGGCACCAGCCAAACAAAGTCCTCCGCTTCACCGATCAGGGTGGCAGTCAGTTGCCCGCGCAGGCCGAGCAGGGCAGCGCGCAGATGCTCGTTGCCCTTGATCTCGACGGTGACGGTGGTCGGGTCGAAGACTTCTTAGAAAATAGATCCGCCCCCTTTTAGCTATTTTATTAGGATAATAGGAAATAAATATCAGGCCAATCTTGCCGGGCCAGCGGCACTCCAACTGGTAAGCGTAGATCCAATTCTTTTCCACAAAGATTTCAAAGTAGGGCATTCGTCCGGGGATAGTGGCACAAGCTTCTCAATGTGAAGCCGCATCTCAGCTCTATTCTGCAATGGCTTTAATAAGTCGCATGTGCAGCTAGCTTGCAGGCACTCCTTGGAACAATCTTGAGAAAGCCCGGGTAATGCGGCGCTCCAATACATACTGGCTTCCTGGCAGGTACGTAAATAGCCTAACTTTAAGCCTTTCTTATAATCGAAGAAAAGTTTTGCCTCTTGATGTCCGCTCTGCTCGGCGAGCTTCAAAGCAGCAATCATAGTATCGGTATGGCGCGAGTTTGATTTTTCCGAGATAAAAGACAATGGCACGAGGTTCTCTATTTCATGGAAATCTAAATCTAAGTGGTGCGTAAGGATTTTGGTCGGGTCATCAGACTCACGAACTTTTGTACTGGTCGGTCCGTAATCGTCAGTCGGATATTTTTTATCCGAATCCGTGATGCATAGACAAAATAAATTATTGTTTCGCTGCGCTCTTTCGAATACCGCGTAAGTCCGATTGCCTCCGCCATGGATAGGCCTATATTTACGATTAAGTGTTTTCACTGCCAAAGCCTGGCTTACGTACCATTTGGAAATTATTTCATAAATATAGTGATCATTTATCTCTTCGAAAATTATTTCCAGTGGGGTTCTTAAGTTCATATCCGAACAAAAAATCAGAGGAATAGAAATTATTTTTTGATTTGCAGCGGTACTAATCGTTGGAATGCCATCGCCTGGAACGATTTTCACATAAATTTCAACTTTTTCAAGAATCGACTCTTGTTGGGGAACTCTAACAAATACGCTTTTATATGCGGCTCGCGCAGATTCTCCTAGTTTTACAAATTTGCTCAGGGAGATCAACGACTGGGCATCGCCGAGCACCAAATGGTCTCCAGAACGCACTGCGGATGCGATATCTTCAAGTGCACTTATCTCAGTGGGACTCAAATTTCCGTTATCTATGCAGCCTGTAATGGTCTTGTCAATATAAATAATCATTTAGGCCTCGTAATCAAAAAAGCCATACGGCCAATTGTGAAGAGACCCATTTTCACGATAGCCACTAAACTCAACAATTGTTTGCGATGCATTAGGCTCTTTTGAGAATAGCACGATAGTGGAGTCGTCTTTTGTTAAAGCTCCCATTGCCGTCATCAATCCAATTTTATTGACAATCACCTCGCTGTGCGTTTCGATTATTAAATGCAAAATCACATCGGCTTCTTTAGCTGTGTTTACTACTGAAACTAACATCTCTGCAAGTTTCGATTGCATGCGCGGGTGTAGATGAAGCTCAGGTTGCTCTATAACACAGGTGTAAGAGAGCCCCGTTATACCGTTTCGTGTTGGTTTGTACAATATGGTCCAAAGTTGTATTATGATCGGGATTACTTGCGAGTAACCAAAGCCCATATCAGCAAGGTTATAAGACTCTTTGCTTTTGTCGAAAGCGACGCCTAAATTTACATGGCCCCCGTTGAACTGCACTACAGTTCTAAACCCAAATTCCTTCATGGACCATTCGTCAAGCGCATTTTTCTCACGGTCACTTAGGTTTCGTAAAAACATTGCTAAGTTCTCGCCTTTTGAATCGAGCTCTTTTACACCGATATCCTGCGAGCGATAGTATCGCTGCGCTGATGCACGAATAGGCTCAATATAAGAAACTCGTCTGAAGGTCTGATCTAAGATTTCGTCAAGATTGTAGAGTATCATTCCCGTTCTAGCTAATATCAGAAGGTTTCGAAAGCGAACGAAAATTTCATCGTTATGCTCTTTATCTAAAGTTTTGCTTTTCCAGGTGTTAGTGCTGAACATTTTTTTAAAGTTAATAAGCATGTCTGCCTGCTTGCCAATAACAGTCTTGTAAACTGCATTGGTAAGAGATTCTAGGCTTGTCCGCTTATTTGAATAGACTCTCAGCGTGTCTACTAGATCATCCAGGATTCCGTCGGGCCAGAATCCGCTCCACCATGACCTGTATATATCTTCTTTTGGTGAGTCGCTTTTGGCGCGGATGAGCGGAAGTAACCTGACTGCTGAGTTGTACGTGTAGCTATCACAATATTGACTGTGATTTTCGCCATTAATAATTATTGAGCTAATTTTATTTGATTCATTGATGTCGATTTTAACTGAATTTCCTTCGATATCTAAATCAATCCCAGCTGTTCTCGTAAGGCCGTCTTTGCCCAAAGACGCTAGTCGCAGATCTACAGTGATATTAGAGGTGCTACGATCGCGAGGACCTCCCTGAGCTCTGAGCGGTCGATGGTAGATTAACTCAGGGACGGTCAAGCCAAATGAAAAAACGATTTCTTTTTCACCCTGCTTCCTGATGAGTGCTTGATCGAAATCTCCGAAATCGACATATTTACCGAACCAGAGAATTGAGCTCCGAGTTGTGGTTTCAGCACTTTGTTTTAGAAGAGGGAACGCTCGAAGAAAAGTACTTTTGCCTGAGCTGTTTTCGCCCAGAAGAATAGTTATTGGCGAAAGTTTTACTGTGCCCGTATCCTTTAAGCTTCTAAGATTTTTTACTCTGAATTCGGTCAACATCCTGTACGTTCCTTGTGATATTTAGCCGTGAGCGTGAATTAATTTACATCGCTCTTAATTACGGCTCGACTCGGCAGACGGCCTGAAGTCTGCGGCAATCATTACTGTTTGTATCACTTTTGGCTAGTGGCCAAATGCCCTTATCGCAAAAAAATTGAGATCAGGTGAGGAGTTTAGCCATACCGCATCCTGGCAGATGCCCTCTAGATGTGGTTGAGTCATCGGAACACCTATTAAAGGGATCTATTTGTGGCCCGACTGATGAGTCGACCGGACCTCATGGTATGCAGTCGATCATGGATGGCTGCTAATGGGCGATAGCAGTCATTCAGGCTTAGCGCCATAAGGTATGATATTGTTCTGAGCCTACCACCGACTCAGCAGCCCGGCCCCATCAGTAACACCAATAATTTGATCAATTGCGGCGATTTTGGCTCGCAGCTTCGGTCTGAAAATCGACGTCATTGAACGCCGCCTCCGCCTCATTATGAAGCGTATAGGCCAGATGCGCTGCGACACGGACGCCCATTGGCGCCTCCACATCACTGCCCAGATAATCAGCAAGCAACCCTCTGATCTCAAGCAGCGCGAGTAGCCTAGCCTGATCTGATTGCATAGAAATTCCGATTACCAAAGGTGGACATGCGAACGAATTCAGTGAGGCCAGATTAGTCCCCGGACGGACAAAGCGAAACACCGATCCCAAAAATGAAAAAGCCCCGCCAAAGCGGGGCTCTCTCCATCAACGCAGCAATCAGATCGCCGCATCACTCCACTGCCCATTCACCAGGCGACGCAGCCCCAGCGGGTTGCCATCACGCAGTGCCTCAGGCAGCAGCGACTGCGGGTAGTTCTGGTAGCAAACCGGACGCAGGAAACGATCGATCGCCAGGGTACCTACCGAAGTCCCACGGGCATCGGAAGTCGCCGGGTACGGACCACCGTGGACCATCGCGTCACACACTTCAACACCGGTCGGGTAGCCGTTGATCAGGATACGGCCGACTTTCTCTTCCAGCAGTGGCACCAGCCAGGCGAAGGCTTCGAAGTCTTCCGCTTCACCGATCAGGGTGGCGGTCAGCTGGCCACGCAGGCCGAGCAGGGCGGCGCGCAGTTGCTCGTTGTCCTTGACCTCGACGGCGACGGTGGTCGGGCCGAAGACTTCTTCCTGCAGCAGGGGATCGGATTCCACCAGCAGGCGGGCATCAGCCTTGAACAGCTGGGCACGGGCCTGGCTGCCTTCCTGGGCCTGACCGGCCAGGTGCTCGATACCGGCGTGGGCCTTCAGGTGTTCCAGGCCGCCGACGTAGCTGCGCAGGCCGCCAGCGTTGAGCATGGTCTGGCCAGCCTGTTGGTCCAGGTGCTGACCCAGCTCGCCCAGCAGTTGGCTGTACTGTGGCGATTGCAGGCCGATGACCAGGCCCGGGTTGGTGCAGAACTGACCGGCGCCCATGCAGACGGAGCCTGCCAGTTCGCGGGCGATGGCTTCGCCACGCTTGGCCAGGGCACCCGGCAGGATGATCACCGGGTTGATGCTCGACATCTCGGCGAAGACCGGGATCGGCTGTGGACGCTCGGCGGCCATGCGGCACAGGGCGTCGCCGCCTTTCAGGGAACCGGTGAAACCAACGGCCTGGATCGCCGGGTGCTTGACCAGCCACTCGCCGACACCACCGCCGAAGACCATGTTGAACACGCCTTTTGGCATGCCGGTACGCTCGGCAGCGCGCTGGATGGCGCAACCGACCAGGTCGGCGGTGGCCATGTGGCCGCTGTGGGCCTTGAAGACTACTGGGCAACCGGCAGCCAGGGCCGCAGCGGTGTCACCACCGGCGGTGGAGAAGGCCAGCGGGAAGTTGCTGGCGCCGAATACGGCCACCGGGCCGACGCCGATGCGCATCTGGCGCAGGTCGACGCGTGGCAGCGGCTGACGCTCAGGCAGGGCCAGGTCGATACGCGCACCGAGGAAGTCGCCACGACGCAGCACCTGGGCGAACAGACGCATCTGGCCGCTGGTACGGCCACGCTCACCCTGGATACGGGCGGCGGGCAGGGCGGTTTCACGGCAGACGACGGCGACGAAGCTGTCGTCCAGCTCGTCCAGTTCTGCGGCGATGGCGTCGAGGAATTCGGCGCGACGGGCCGGGGCCAGTTGGCGGAATTCGACGAAGGCGGCTGCGGCGGCCTTGGCCGCCTGGTCCACTTCGGTTTCGGTGGCCTGGGCGAAGTTGTAGGGCAGGGCCTCGCCAGTGGTGGCGTCCAGGCTCTGCAGACGCTGGGTGCCAGCGGCGCTGCGCTGACCGGCGATGAAGTTGTGGCCGAGGATCTCAGGCATGGAATGCTCCTTTAGAGAGAAGTGAAGGATGAATGCGGGTTGGATGGGCTGGCTCGATTTCTGTGGGTGCGGGCTTGCCCGCGAAGCAGGACCGCGGTGCAGGGCACCGGCTTTGCCGGTGTTCGCGGGCAAGCCCGGCTCCTACAAGGGCTGTGAACATCGAGCCAGATCGGTGCATCAGGTGATCGGCGCCGGGTTGAACAGGACGATGTCGTTGTGCAGCTTGTGCTGCTCGGCCCAGGTCTGCTTGCGGCCGCTGGCGACATCCAGGTAGTAGTGGAACAGCTCCCAGCCCAGTTCCTCGATGCTCGAACGGCCGGTGGCGATGCGCCCGGCGTCGATGTCGATCAGGTCGGGCCAGCGCTCGGCCAGTTCGGTGCGGGTGCACACCTTGACCACCGGCGCCATGGCCAGGCCGTAGGGGGTGCCGCGACCGGTGGTGAACACGTGCAGGTTCATGCCGGCGGCCAGTTGCAGGGTGCCGCAGACGAAGTCGCTGGCCGGGGTGGCGCAGAAGATCAGGCCCTTGCGGTTGACCCGCTCGCCGGGGCCGAGCACGCCCTGGATGGCGCCGCTGCCGGACTTGACGATGGAACCCAGGGACTTCTCGACGATGTTCGACAGGCCGCCTTTCTTGTTGCCCGGCGTGGTGTTGGCGCTGCGGTCGGCTGCGCCTTGTTGCAGGTAGCGGTCGTACCAGTCCATCTCGCGCACCAGCGCGTCGGCCACTTCCTGGTTTTCGGCGCGGGAGGTGAGCATGTAGATGGCGTCGCGCACTTCGGTCACTTCCGAGAACAGCACGGTGGCGCCAGCGCGCACCAGCAGGTCGGCGGCGTAGCCCAAGGCCGGGTTGGCAGTGATGCCGGAGAAGGCGTCGCTGCCGCCGCACTGCATGCCGAGGATCAGCTCGCTGGCCGGCACGCTTTCACGGCGGCGCTGGTCGAGTTTCTTCAGGCGGGTTTCGGCCAGCTCCATGATCTGCTCGATCATTTCGGTGAAGCCCAGGCTGGCGTCCTGCAGGCGGTACAGCCATGGTTCGCTCAGGTCGACCGAGGGGTCGTTGTCGTGCATCACCTGGCCGGCCTGCAGCTTCTCGCAGCCCAGGCTGATGACCAGCGCTTCGCCACCCATGTTCGGGTTGCGCGCCAGGTTGCGCACGGTGCGGATCGGGATATAGGCGTCGCGGGCGTTGATGGCCACGCCGCAGCCGTAGCTGTGGGTGATCGCGACCACGTCATCGACATTGGGGTATTTGGGCAGCAGCTCGGCCTTGATGCGCTTGACCGCGTGTTCGAGTACGCCGGTCACGCATTGTACGGTGGTGGTGATGCCGAGGATGTTGCGGGTACCGACGGTGCCGTCGGCGTTGCGGTAGCCTTCGAAAGTGAAGCCTTCCAGTGGGGGCAGGGCGTCAGGCACGGCGTCACAGCGCGGCAGGCTGTCCAGTTCCGGTGCCGATGGCATGGCCAACTGGCTTTCCTGAACCCAGCTGCCCTGGCGCAGGTCTTCCAGGGCATAGCCGATGATCTGTCCGTAGCGGCGAACCGGTTCGCCCTTGGCGATGAGCACGGTGGCGACCTTGTGGCTCTGCGGTACCGCTTCAACCAGGGTCAGGCCGTCGGAGAAGCTGGCGCCTTCGCCAAGGCCGCCGTCATTGACCACCACCACGACATTGTCGTCTTCGTGCAGGCGGACGTAGCGGGGCGAGTCTGAATGTTCGATCAACTGCATGGTCGTGCCTTTCTTATGGATTCTCAGGCTTTGTACTGCGTCCATGCCCGGTGGTTACCGGGCATGGACGGGTTCTTACTCAGTGACGCGCACCCGCGACTTCGATCGTGGGGTTGGCATCCTTTGCCGATTCATCCTTTGGGCCGTCACGCAATTCGATCCGCTTGATCGGGCCGACAATGACCAGGTAACTGAACACTGCGACCAGGGCGTTGGCACCGACATACACCAGGGCCCACTTGAACGAGCCGGTGGCGCTGATGATGTAGCCGATGACGATTGGCGTGGTGATCGAGGCGATGTTGCCGAAGGTGTTGAACAGGCCACCGGACAGACCGGCGATCTGCTTGGGCGAGGTGTCGGCGACGACCGCCCAACCCAGTGCACCAATGCCTTTACCGAAGAACGCCAGGGTCATGAAGCCTACGACCATCCATTCCGCGTCGACGTAATTGCAGAAGACCATGGTGGTCGACAGCATCAGGCCGCAGACGATCGGCAGCTTGCGCGAGAAGGTCAGCGAGTTGCCGCGACGCAGCAGCCAGTCCGAGATTACACCACCGAGTACACCACCGATGAAACCGCAGATGGCCGGCAACGAGGCGATGAAACCCGCCTTGAGGATGGTCATGCCGCGTTCCTGCACCAGGTACACCGGGAACCAGGTCAGGAAGAAGTAGGTGATGGCGTTGATGCAGTACTGGCCCAGGTACACGCCCAGGAGCATGCGGCTGGTCAGCAGTTGCTTGATGTAGTTCCACTTCGGACCGTCGTTGGCGCGCTTCTGGTCCATGTCCACCAGGCCGCCGTTCTGCTCGATGTGCTCGAGCTCGCCCTGACTGATGCGCGGGTGTTGTTTCGGGTTGTAGATGGTCTTCATCCAGATGCCCGAGAACACGATACCGAACACGCCCATGACGATGAACACGTGTTCCCAGCCGAAGGTGTAGACGATCCAGCCCATGATCGGTGCGAACAACGCGGTGGCGAAGTATTGCGCCGAGTTGAAGATTGCCGAGGCGGTACCACGCTCTGCCGCCGGGAACCAGGCCGCGACGATCCGGGCGTTACCCGGGAACGATGGGGCTTCGGCAAAACCGACCAGGAAACGCAGGGTGAACAGGGTCACCACCGACCAGGCCACCGGCATGCCGCCGACGAAGCCCTGCAGCATGGTGAACAGCGACCAGCTGAAGATACTGAAGGCGTAGACGTTTTTCGAACCGAAACGGTCGAGCAACCAGCCGCCAGGAATCTGGCCAGCCACGTAGGCCCAGCCGAAGGCGGAGAAGATGTAGCCGAGGGTGACAGCGTCGATGCCCAGGTCTTTTTGCAGACTGGAACCGGCGATGGCGATGGTGGCGCGATCCGCGTAGTTGATCGTGGTCACGAGGAACAGCATCAACAGAATCAGGTAGCGCACATGCGTCTTTTTAGTCGCTTGCATGCGTTGTACTCCCACTAGTTATTTTTGTGCGGGCTAACGAGTTGTGAGCGGAGCCGGCGGTTAACCCGGCTCCGGGTGCGGTGTTGGCAGACCGCAGGGGCGCGCTTACTGCGGGCCCATCTTGTCCATCAGTGCCGCCAGGGCTTCGTATTCCTGTTCGGTCAGGTCGGTCAGCGGGGTACGCACCGGGCCTGCATCGTAACCGGCAATCTTCGCACCGGCCTTGACGATGCTCACGGCATAGCCGGACTTGCGGTTACGAATGTCCAGGTACGGCAGGAAGAAGTCGTCGATCAGCTTGCCAACGGTGGCGTGGTCGTCGCGGGCAATGGCGTTGTAGAAGTCCATCGCGGTCTTCGGCACGAAGTTGAACACCGCCGAGGAGTAGACCGGTACGCCCAGGGCCTTGTAGGCAGCAGCATAGACTTCGGCGGTCGGCAGGCCGCCCAGGTAGCTGAAACGATCGCCCAGGCGGCGACGGATGGAAACCATCAGCTCGATATCACCCAGGCCGTCCTTGTAGCCGATCAGGTTCGGGCAGCGCTCGGCCAGTTTTTCCAGCAGGTCGGCGTTCAGGCGGCAGACGTTGCGGTTGTAAACGACGACGCCGATCTTCACCGATTTGCACACGGCTTCAACGTGGGCGGCAACGCCGTCCTGGCTGGCCTCGGTCAGGTAGTGCGGCAGCAGCAGCAGACCCTTGGCGCCCAGGCGCTCGGCTTCCTGTGCGTACTCGATGGCCTGGCGGGTCGAACCACCCACGCCGGCGAGGATCGGCACCGACTTGGCGCAGGTGTCGACGGCAGTCTTGATCACCTGGCTGTATTCGCTGGCCGCGAGGGAGAAGAATTCACCGGTGCCACCGGCGGCGAACAGTGCGCTGGCGCCGTAAGGGGCAAGCCATTCCAGGCGCTTGACGTAGCCGGCAGGGTTGAAGTCGCCCTGGGCATTGAAGTCGGTGACCGGGAAGGACAGCAGGCCGTGGGAAAGGATGGATTTCAGTTCTTGTGGGGTCATTGTTATAGGTATCCAGGTGGCACGAGGGTGGAAGGAATTTCTGTGGAGGTAAGTTATCGTACAACTTGAGCGAATGCTAGTGTCATTTATCTCGATCAAGCGTGTCGATGTGTTTCACGCCCCATGCTACCCCATCGGGCTAGATCGCCCGGTTATAAAGGGCGTTATCTGCCTAACAGAAGGTTTTCAGGGCCGGGTGGACCGCCAGGGGCGGTCCCTCTGCAAACTGGGGATTATGGGGGTTAGTCATCGTACGATTGCTGATCGACCACAGGGAATGACCAAGGCTCAGGCCGGGCGGATGTCCATGATCCGTTCCACCAGCCACGCCAGCGCCGGGTCGTGCTGGCGATGGGCGAGGTAGACCAGTTCCAGCTCGAAGGGCTCCAGGGCGAACGGCAGTTCGAACAGTTGCAGCGGCAGCAGCCGGGCGAAGTGCGTGGCCAGTGCGGTCGGCAGCACCACGCACAGGTCCGAGGCTGCCGCCAGGTGCGCGGCCTGCAGGTAGTTGGGGGTGGTGTAGGCGATACGCCGCGACAGGCCCTGTTCCGCCAGCCACTGGTCGACCATGCCGCGGGTCTGGCCACCGTGGACCCACAGATGGCGCAGGCCGAGGAAGGTGTTCAGGTCGAGCGTTGCGTTTACCACCGGATGGTCCTGGCGTAGCGCGATGCGCAGGGTTTCGCTGCGCCAGTGTCGGCGTTCGAAGCGCGCCGGCGATTCATCGAAGCGTCCCAGCACCAGGTCCAGTTCACCACGATCAAGGGCTTCGACCGGCAGGCTCGGCGCCAGGTGCACCACATCGACCCGCAGGTGTGGCGCCTGGGTCTGCAAGGTGGCGAGCAGCCCCGGCATGCACAGCTGTTCGGCGTAGTCGGTCAGGGCGATACGCAATTGCCGGTGGCTGCGGCTCGGGTCGAAGTGGTCGCCGCCGCCGAGGGTCTGTTCGATCTGTTGCAACGCGGCACGGATCGGTCCTTCGAGGGCCAGGGCACGCGGCGTGGGGCGCATCTGCCGACCGACCCGCACCAGCAGCGGATCGTCCAGCAGGTCGCGCAGGCGCGCCAGGGCGTTGCTCACCGTTGGTTGGGTCAGGGCCAGGCGCTCGGCGGCGCGCGACACGTTCTGTTCGCGCAGGAGCATGTCCAGCACCCGCAGCAGGTTGAGATCGAAGGTCGATATATTCATGGCCGGAATACATGGGATGCAAAATTAAAATTTCAAAAATACTAGGGCCCTGACTAGGGTTGCCGCAATCCCTTCGTTCATCGATTCAGGAGCGCCGCCCAGTGACCCACCTCTACCCAACCTTCGTCATTGGCGCCGTCCCTACCGGGCCGGTGCAGTGCCTCCCGAATCAGGCCGGGCTCCGCCTGGCGAGCGGCCGGGAGGAGCAGGCATGAACTACCGTGCGCCCCTGCGTGACATGCGTTTTGTCCTGCACGAAGTGTTCGACGTGGCGGAACATTGCCGCCGCCTTGGCAATGGCCTGGACCGTGAGACGATCGAGGGCATTCTGGAGCAGGGGGCGCGTTTCGCCAGCGACGTGGTGGCGCCGCTCAACCGCCAGGGCGACGAGCAGGGCTGCCGCCTGGAGCAGGGGCGGGTGCTGACCCCGGACGGTTTTCCCCAGGCCTACCGGCAATACGTCGAACAGGGCTGGGCGGGCATGACCGGCCCGGTCGAGTACGAGGGCCAGGGCCTGCCGCAGATGGTTTCGGCCAGTTTCCATGAAATGCTGATGGGCGCCTCGCTGTCGTTTCGCATCTACTCCGGGTTGACCGAGAGCGCGGTGCTGGCCCTGCACCGTCACGGCAGTGAAACGCTCAAGCGCGACTACCTGGGCAAGCTGGTCAGTGGCGAGTGGACTGGCACCATGTGCCTGACCGAGCCGCAGGCCGGTACCGACCTGGCCCTGCTGCGCACGCGAGCCCGGCCCGAGCCTGAGGGCAGCTACCGCATCAGCGGCAGCAAGATCTTCATCAGCGGTGGCGACCAGGACCTCAGCGAGAACATCGTGCACCTGGTGCTGGCGCGGCTGCCGGACGCGCCTGCCGGCGTCAGGGGCATCAGCCTGTTCCTGGTGCCGAAGTTCGAGCCTGGCGCGGATGGCCGCCCTAGACGACGCAATGCCGTCGAATGTGGCGCCCTGGAACACAAGATGGGCATCAAGGGCGCAGCCACCTGTGTGATGAACTTCGACGAGGCCCGTGGCTGGCTGATAGGCGAGGCCAACCAGGGCCTGGCCTGCATGTTCACGATGATGAACGATGCCCGCTTTCAGGTCGGCCTGCAGGGGCTGGGTATCGCCGAGGCGGCGTTCCAGGGCGCGCTGGCCTATGCCCGCGAGCGCCTGCAATCGCGTAGCCTGGCCGGCGCGGTGGCGCCCGAGCGCGCGGCCGACCCGATCATCTCTCACCCCGATGTGCGCCGCATGCTGCTGACCCAGAAGACCCTGGTCGAAGGTTGCCGGCTGCTGGCGGCGTGCACCGCCCGTGAACTCGATGTGGAACACGGCGACCCGGACCCGCAGGTGCGCGAGGCCGCTGGCCGGCGCGCGGCGTTGCTGATCCCGATCGTCAAGGCGTTCTTCACCGATGTGGGCCAGGAGGTTGCCAGCCTGGCCGTGCAGGTCTATGGCGGGCATGGCTACATTCGCGAGTGGGGCATCGAGCAGTTGATGCGCGACAGTCGCATCACCCAGTTGTACGAGGGCACCAATGGCATCCAGGCCTTGGACCTGATTCGGCGCAAGGTGCTGGCCGACGGTGGCGAACAGATACAGCAGTTGATTGAGGAACTGCTCGATGAGGCGGCGGCCTGCCGCGATCCGGCCCTGGTCGAAATGGCCCAGGCGGTGACTCGGCAGTTGGAGCAGTGGCGCGACCTGAGCCGGCAGATGCTCGACCTGTGCCGGGATGACGTCCAGGAGATCGGCGCGGTGTCGGTGGATTTCCTCGCCTATTCTGGCTACGTGCTGCTGGCGGCGTTATGGCTGCGGGCAGCGGCTTGCGCCAGCGCGGCGCTGGCCAGGAGCAGCGAGGACCGCGCGTTCTACCAGGCCAAGCTGCAGGCCGCGACGTTCTACTGGCGACGGGTGTTGCCGCGGGCCGGCGCCCATCGCGAGGCGTTGCTCGGGGGCGCGCAGTGCCTGATGGCCATGAGCGAGGAACACTTCGCCTTCTAGCCGGCTTTCCCCTGAAGCCGCTCGCGCAAGTAGCGCAGCGGCCGGTGCCATCCCTACAAGAACAAGAGGAACCTGGACATGCAGCCTTTTCATTTCGCCACCACCCCGCAACTGCTCTGCGAAGCGGGCGCCGCCGCCCGCCTGGCGCAACTGTGCCAGCAGCGCGGTGCCCGTCGGGTCTTGATCGTCACCGACCCCGGCATCATCCGCCTGGGCCTGCTGGATGACCTGTTGCCCGGCTTCACCCAGGCCCGGCTGGGCGTGGCGATTTTCAGCGATGTCTGCGCCGACCCGAGCGATAGCTGCGTACTGTCTGCCGTCGAACGTGCCCGGCATATTGGTGCCGACCTGATCGTCGGTTTTGGCGGCGGCAGTTCGATGGATGTCGCCAAGTTGGTGGCGCTGCTGGCGCATCCCGAATGCATTCAGGCGCTGGATGAACTCTATGGTGTCGATCGGGCCCAGGGCCGACGCCTGCCGCTGGTGCAGGTACCGACCACGGCCGGAACCGGTTCGGAGGTCACGCCGATTGCGGTGGTCACCACCGGGCAGGCGAGCAAGATGGGCGTGGTGTCCTCGCTGTTGCTGCCGGACCTGGCGCTGCTCGACGCCGCGCTCACCCTGGGCCTGCCGCCGGCAATCACCGCGGCCACCGGCATCGATGCCATGGTCCATGCGATCGAAGCCTATACCAGCAAACTCAAGCGCAACCCGCTGTCGAGCCTGCTGGCCCGTGAGGCGCTGAGATTGCTGGCGAGCCACCTTGACCAGGCGGTCCATCAGGGCGACAACCTGGCGGCTCGCCAGGCCATGTTGCTGGGTGCCTGCCTGGCCGGCCAGGCCTTCGCCAATGCGCCGGTGGCGGCCGTGCATGCGCTGGCCTATCCGCTGGGTGCGCACTTTCATGTGCCCCATGGGCTGGCCAATTCACTGGTGTTGCCCCATGTGCTGCGCTTCAACCGGCCCGCCGCCTTTGCCGACTACGCCGAGCTGGCGCCGGTGCTGCTCGGCGAGCGGCTGCGGGCCGGTGACCCGCAGGCGCGCTGCGAGCAGTTCATCGAAGAGCTGGCGCAACTGGCGCCGCGGTGTGGCTTGCCGACCCGGCTGCGCGACGTCGAGGTGCCACGCGAGCGCCTCGAACAACTGGCCGAGGATGCGCTGCAGCAGCAACGGCTGCTGGTGAACAATCCCCGCGAGGTCAGCCGGGCCGATGCCCTGGCCATCTACGAAGCGGCGTTCTGAACCGGTTCGGGTGGCAGGTCAGAGGATCGGCTTGCCGCCGGTGACCCCATACCGCGAGCCGGAGATATAGCTGGACTCGTCCGAGGCCAGCAGCACGTAGATGGGCGCGACCTCCACGGGTTGGCCGGGACGGCCGAGGGGCGTCTGTTCGCCAAAGTGCTGTACCTCTTCAGAGGGCATGGTGGAGACGATCAGCGGAGTCCAGATGGGGCCCGGCGCCACGCTGTTGACCCGGATGCCCTGGGGCCCGAGCAATTGCGCCAGCCCGGCAGTGAAGTTGGCGATCGCGCCCTTGGTGGTCGCGTAGGGCAGCAGGGTGGGCTTGGGTGCGTCGGAATTGATTGAGCTGGTGTTGATGATCGAGCTGCCGCTGGCCATGTGTGGCACCGCCGCCTTGCAGATCCGGAACAGCGCGGTGATGTTGATATCGAAGGTCCGTACCCATTCCTCATCGGAAATATCCGCCAGCTCATGATGGGTCATCTGGTAGGCGGCATTGTTGACCAGCACATCGATACGGCCGAATGCTTCCACGGTCTTGGCGACGATCTCATGGCAGTGCTGTTTCTGCGCCAGGTCGCCGGGCAGCAGCAGGCACTGGCGCCCGGCCAGCTCGACCCAGCGTGCGGTTTCCCTGGCGTCTTCATGCTCGTCCAGGTAGGCCACGGCGACATCCGCACCTTCGCGGGCAAAGGCGATCGCCACGGCGCGGCCAATGCCGCTGTCGGCGCCGGTGACCAGGGCGATCTTGCCCTGCAATCGACCGGAGCCCTGGTAGCTCTGCTCGCCGCAATCGGGATAGGGTTCCATGGCTTTTTGCGAGCCGGGCGTGGACTGCGGTTGTGCCGGGAACGGCGGGCGGGGGTAGGCTTTCATAAGCGCGTCTCCATCAGGAGCGGGGGGAAGGGCAGTTCGCGGGGGGACTGCCGGAAAAGAGGCAGGGGCCGAAGCCCCTGCGCAATGGATCAGTTATCAACTGCGACCGCCGCCGCCGTGTTGGCCACCTTTCTTGCCTGCCTCGGATGCTTTCTGCCGGTCATTGGCGAAGTTGTTGCCGCCGGATGCCTGGCCACCTTTCTTGCCCGCTTCAGAGGCTTTCTGGCGATCGTTTGCGAAATTGCCCGAGTTGGATTTTCCGGTATTAGCCATGATGCGATACCTCGTGATTAATTGAAGGTTGCTTGTCATCGCGGCAAGCATTAATTGGGAGTTGGCCAACTAACGAAAGGTTGAAAAATAATATTCGAAGTTCGACGAACGGTTATTTGATAGTGATTTGATCTTTGCGCTGCCGCTTGCGGCTATAAGCAAGCGGCACGCTTAGATATATATCTACAGATTGCCGGCGATCATTCAGGCGGCGGCCAGGGCCTGGGCGATGGCCTGGTTGAAGGCCGGCAGGTCGTCGGGGTTGCGCGAGGTGATCAGGCGCCAGCCATTGGCCTGGCATTGCTTGACCTGGGCGTCGGCCCACTCGGCCTTGGCGTTGACCAGGTCGGTGCGCACGCTGGGGTAGGAGGTCAGGGTCTTGCCGGCGATCACCCCGGCGTCGATCAGCGCCCAAGGCCCATGGCAGATGGCTGCGACGGTCTTGCCGGCCTTGACGAAATCATTGATCAGGCGCAGGGCGCTGGCATCCTGGCGCAGGGTGTCGGCATTGACGGTGCCGCCGGGAATCACCAGCGCATCGAAGTCGGCGCTGTCGAGGTCGGCCAGCTTGGCATCGGAGTCGACCACCTTGTCCTTGTCGGTGTCGTGGAGGAAGGTCTGCGTCGCACCGCCCTGGCTGGAACCATGGGTGACGGTGGCACCCAGGCCACGCAATGTTTCCAGTGGCTTGAGCAATTCGTCACGCTCGATACCGGTATTGGAGGTAATGACGAGAATTTTCTTGCTGCGAAGTTGTTCGCTCATGGGGAAGTTCTCCATTGTCGATAAAGTGTGTGCCATTCATCTGAAAGATGATTGCGATTTGAAGTTCAGATTGATTGGGAATAGTGCAAGCAGCTAATCGCCACTGACTTTCCAGTGCTTGATATCCGTGGCAAATACCACCTGCCGGACTTCATGTGCGATGCCATAGGCCAGGGACTCATGGGCGGCGATGACTTTTTCCTCGGCCGACAGGCACTTGAAGATATCCAGCTTGGTTTCGGCATCGTCGGTCTCGACCTCATAGATCTTCACGTAGCGCGCCAGGTCGTTGTCCAGGCTCGACAGGTATTCGCGCAGGCGCTGGTGATCCACCGAATTCTGGCTGAAGTACCAGTTCATCGGGTGGATCAGGAAGCGCGAGTGGGGGGCGGTGATGCGTCGATGGGCGGCGAGAAACATGATGATGCCCATCGATTCGATGTTGCCGGCATTGACCGCGCACAGTGGCACCGGCAGGGACTTGAGAAAGGTGTACAGGGCGAAGCCGAAGTTGGTGCTGCCGCCCGTGGTGGAGAGGTTGAGCAGCAGCGATTGCGCACCTTGCTCGATAGCCTCCAGGCAGCAGTCGCGAAAGCGCTCGGTGGTACTCTGATCGATCTGGCAATGAAAGTGCACGATGTGTTCGCTCATGGGATCAACCTCTGGCCTTACCGCTTGCGTTTGGGCAGCACGGCGCTCACCACCTGCTTGGCCGTCTGCACGATGATGCCCGCTTCATCGGGGTCGCCCTGGATCAGGGCCGAGGCGAATTTCTTCGCCTGTTCAAGCTTGATGTGCGCCGGCAGCGGCGGCACGTCGGGGTCGGTCTTGAACTCGATCAGCACCGGGCAATCGGCGGCGAGGGCTTCTTCCCAGGCAGCGGCGACGTCTTCGTCACGTTCGACGAAGATGCCCTTGAGGCCGATGGAAATCGCGAACAGGTGGTAGGGCACGTCCGGGATCGATTGCGAGGCTTCGAACTTGGGATCGCCTTCCATCACCCGCTGTTCCCAGGTCACCTGGTTGAGGTCCTCGTTGTTGAAGACCGCGCAGATCCATTTCGGGCTTTGCCACTGCCGCCAGTACTTGGCCACGGTAATCAGCTCGGCCATGTTGTTCATCTGCATGGCGCCGTCGCCGACCAGCGCCACCACGGTCTGTTGCGGGTGGGCGAACTTGGCGGCGATCGCATAGGGCACTGCGGCACCCATGGAGGCCAGGCCACCCGACAGGGAACACTGCATGCCGCGGCGGATCTGCAGGTCGCGGGCATACCAGTTGGCGCAGGAGCCGGAGTCGCTGGTGATGATCGCGTTGTCGGGCAGACGCGGCGACAGTTCGAACACCACCCGTTGCGGGTTGATCGGGTCGGCCTTGACCAGCGCACGTTTTTCCAGGGTCTTGTCCCAGCTGGCGCGCCAGCCCTCGACCTTCTTGCGCCACGGGCGGCGGGTCTTGTGTTCGAGCAACGGCAACAGTGCCTGCAAGGTCTGCGCGGCATCGCCCTGCAGGTTGACCTCCATGGGATAACGCAGGCTGAGCATGCCGGCCTGCAGGTCGATCTGCACCGCGCGGGCCTGGCCTTCCTTGGGCAGGAACTCGGCGTAGGGGAACCCCGAACCGATCATCAGCAGGGTGTCGCATTCGTTCATCAGCTTGTAGCTGGGCTCGGTGCCCAACAGGCCGATCGAGCCGGTGACCCAGGGCAGGTCGTCGGGCAGGGCGGCCTTGCCCAACAATGCCTTGGCGACCCCGGCGCCGAGTTTTTCGGCCACGGCGATCACCTCCTCGGTGGCCTGCAAGGCACCGGCGCCGACCAGGATCGCCACCTTGTTGCCGGCGTTGAGCACATCGGCCGCGCGTTGCAGGTCATCCGCGTAGGGGATCACCCGCGGGGCGTTGTAGCCAGGCCCGGAATGCGCGGTGCCGTGGGCGCGACGAGGCTCTTCATAATCGAGGTCCTGCAGGTCGTTGGGCAGGATCAACGCCGTGACGCGCCGCTCACCGGTGGCGATGCGCAGCGCGCGGTCGACCAGGTGCCGGACCTGGGACGGCGCCGAGGCCTGCTGGACGAACGCACCGGCGACATCCTTGAACATCGACACCAGATCCAGCTCCTGCTGGTAGTGGCTGCCCAGGGCGGTCCGCGCCTGTTGCCCGACGATTGCCAGCACCGGCATGTGGTCCATCTGCGCATCGTAGAGGCCGGTCAGCAGGTGCGAGGCGCCGGGGCCGGAAGTGGCGATGCACACGCCGGGCTCGCCAGTGAACTTGGCGTGGGCGGTGGCCATGAAGGCGGCCATTTCCTCGTGGCGGGCCTGGATGAACTCGATCTTGCCGTGGCTACGGTTGAGGGCGCCGAAGACGCCATTGATGCCATCTCCCGGATAGCCGTAGATCCGTCGTACGCCCCATTGATACAAACGTTCCACCAGGAAATCGCCTACGGTCTTGCTCATCGGACACCTCGCTGCTCGAGTGGATGGCATGGTGGTCGCGGTCGCCTGGACCGCGAAGCCTGCGCACGCCTTGAGAGTCGTATAGGGGTCTGGACCGGGCGTGGCCGGATAAAGTTTCAACCAATGCCTGGACGGTCGTCCCGCCCTCTGGACGTGGCTAAATCGGATTGAATCATTCCGGCGGTGGGCAGGTCGGTAGAGTTTCAGCGTCTATTCAGGGGGGACACGCCGGTGCCCAGAATCCTCACGTCACAGGTCAACGAGGACGAGTTGACCGAACAGAACGCCAAGATGTTCGGCTCGCCCAAGGAGCGCCTGGATTTCTATCGCCGCGAGATCCAGTACGAAACCAGCATCCTGTCCAACCGGACCGACGCCTACCTGAGTGCGCAGTCGTTCCTGGTGATCGCCTTCGCCTCCTGCATGGGCAACCTCAATCCTGAATGGGGCAAGCTCTTCACCCTGTCGCTGCCGCCGCTGCTGGCCCTGCTCGGCATTCTCAGTTCGCTCAATGCCTGGCCGGGGATCAAGGCGGCCTACGAAATCATCGACCACTGGCACTTCAAGCAGAGCCACCTGCTGCAGAGCGAGCCGGTGATGGGCCTGGCCTATGACGAGTCGCCGTTGTTCTGCGTGACCGAGTCGACGCACAAGGGCTACCGCAAGTCGCTGCTGTTTTCCCTGCGTTCGCCCTTGCTCTTCGCCGTGTTCTGGCTGTTGCTCGGTGCCTGGGCGGTCACCATCCAGGTGGCCAACTTTGGCGCCTGAGTGATCACTCCCACGCCACTTGTACCCCCCCTTGCCGAACCCTTCGCGCTCAATGCCTCACGAATGACGCCCGCTTTTTCCTGCGGGAGGGACGCTTTGTCTTACAGATAGCCTTGAGCAGAGCGACTACATAATTAGGGGCACCACAAAATTGCGTGGCAGAGGAGAGGGAAGACGCCCGGAACCACCGACGTGGTTTCGCGTCTGGCCTGCGGAAAGTTCGCTCTGTCTGCTCGACCATCATGGCTGGCGTGCCTCGGCGCGACGGCGACCACAGGGAGTACACAAATGGATTTGAGTTCCGACATCACCACCGGGCAGACCTGCATGGTCCTGCTCAGGATCAACCAGGAGTCATTGCGCCGCGACGGCTTTCTGTTCGAGCTGGCCAGCCATGTCGAAGGCTGGGCCGGCGTCGAGATCCTGAGTGTCGAGTTCGCTCACCGTGACGAATACGATCCCGGCCCGGCGGATTGCCTGGCGTGAAGCGGACGGGCCCGCTCGTGGGCTGTCATCTGACCATGGAATGGTGGAGGTTTATATGCACCCGTTGAATCTGGCAGTCGCCTTTCAAATCATGAATAACATCAAGAACGGTCAACTGCGCAGTTGCCTGGCCATGGGCTTCGAGGAAAAGGACCTGCAGACCCTGATCGACCCGCGCTGCATGGGTGCACTGGTGAACTCGCCGGTGCCCTGGTTCAAGGTGCTGGTCGACGGTGATGTTGTCCAGCGCCTGCTGACCCACATCAAGAGCGGCGACGAAGAGGCGCTGATCAGCCGGGCAATCAGCCTGGGGGCCAGTTCGCCAATGATTCTCGAACTGTTCGGACTGTCGCCCAAGGAGGTCGCCATCCGCCGCACGATGCTGGGCATACCGCATCGCAAGGGCCGCTGGCCACTGGTGGGGCACGAGCAGGAAATGCGCCTGTGGGAGCATTGGGTGCAACTGGCGAATGAGCTGCAGACCGATCCCGCTGATCCGCGTTCGGTGCTGCAGGCGGCGATGCTGATGACCGAAGGCGAGCCGGCCCTGAACCTGTCGATGGTCTGGGGGCTGGTCCAGGGCTGGATCGCCGAGGAACTGGTCTAGGACCTGGCGGACCAATAGCCGGGGAGGGCCGCTCCCGATGGGCAGCCCTCCTGTGCGATGCACAACGACCGGGTCAGTATTTCCAGGTCAGCGAGGCGGTCAGGTTGCGCGGTGCGCCGTAGTTGCTGGCCGTGCCGCTGTACAGGGACACCAGGTACTTGCGATCGGTGACGTTGTCGAGGTTCAGCGACGTGCTCCAGTTGCTGTTGATGTCGTAGCTGGCCATCAGGTCGACCACGGCGTAGGCGTTCTGGTGGATCTGGCTGTACGTGTCGTTTTGCACATTGCTCTGCCAGCTCACGCGAGTGCCAACCTTCGCTTGCGGCAGGCCGGGCAGGCGATAGGTGAGCATGCCGTGGAAGCTGTGCTTGGGGACGTACTTGCGCGCGCGATCGCCATCGTCGCCGTCGATCCGTACATAGGTGTAGCCGCCGAGCAGGTCGAGGCCGGGCAGCACTTCGCCGGAGGCCTGGAGTTCGACGCCATGGCTCTTGTAGTCATCGGTGTAGTAGAGGTAGCGGGTGCCTTCGTCAATGTAGCGGCTGTTGGACGCCACATTGCGTTGCTCGGTCTTGAACACGGCGCCTGTCAGGGTCAGACGGTCATCCATCAGGCTGCCTTTCACACCGGCTTCCAGGCTCTTGCCTTCCAGGGGCGCGAGGGGCTTGCCGTCGACGCCAAGCGTGGCGTACTGCGGATTGAAGATCTTCGTCCAGCTGGTGTACAGGCTCCACTGCTGGTTCAGGTCGTAGACCAGGCCCGTGTAGGGCGTGACCTTGCCGTGTTCGTGCTGGGTGTGATCGGCGCCATAACTTTCGCCCGAACCGTCTGTACTGAGCATGCGTGCGCCGGCGATCCAGTGCAGGTCGTCCGCCAGGCTGAAACGTGCACCGGCGAACAGGCTCTTCTGGGTGTCAGTGAAGTTCTGTGTGTCGGCATCGCTGGTGTAGATGAATGATGGGAGAGCCTCGGTACCCGCAAGAATGCCGGCAAACGAGGTGTGGTAGGAACCGTCTCCTCCCGCCGCATCGTATTCGAGAGCGGTCTGGTGGGTATGGCCATAACTCGCACCGAAGGTCAGTTCATGTTCACGTCCGAACAGGCTGAACGGGCCGGACACCTTGGCCTCACCGAGCAGTTCGTGGGCCTTGCTCGTGGTATGGGCCGCGTACGACTTGGCGTCATCATCGGTGACGCTGGAAACATAGAGCATGTTGGTGTCTTGTTTCTCGGTGATACCGGTCGCGGTCACCGTCGCGTTCCAACCATTGCCGAAATCATGCTTGAGTTCGGCGAAGGCCCGCTGGGTGTGCATGTTCCAGTAGGTCCACGGCTGGCCGACGCTGGAGCTGCGGCTGCTGTAGTGGATCGGGTTGTTGTTGCTGTCCACCAGCGGCAGGTTGCCCCAGGTGCTGCCATTCGAATCGCTGTTGTGCTGCGAGAAGCCGACCGTCAGGGTATCGGCATCGGACAGGTCGAAGGCAAGCAGGCCGGCGACCACGTTCTTTTCATGGCTGTAGCGATCCAGCCAGGAGTTGCCCTTGTCGTGGGCATAGATGAAGCGGCCGCGCACGTTGCCGCTGTCCGTCAGCGGCCCCGAAACGTCGACATCGATACGGCGGTTGTCCCAGGAACCGACGCTGGTTCCGATCTGGGCCTGGAAGGTGTCGGTTGGACGCTTGCGCACGAAGTTGACCGTGGCCGACGGGTTGCCGGTGCCACTCATCAGGCCGTTGGCGCCGTGAAGTACATCGATCTGCTCGTATTCGGCCATGTCCTGGTCGCCGATCAGGATCGTCTGGGCGAACGGCATGCCCATCCCATCGTATTCGAAGGTGCCGATGTCGAAGCCGCGCGAGGTGAACTCGGTGCGGTCGGTTTCGCTCTGTTCGACCGTTACCGAGGGCGCGGAGCGCAGGGCGTCCTTGACGCCGTTGAGCTTGAAGTCATCCATCTGTGCGCGGGTGATGGTGGTGATGGCTTGTGGCGTTTCCTTGTCCGTCAATCCCAGCTTGGTGGTGCTGGAAGAGGGCTGTCCTTGATATCCCTCGCTCTGGGCCTCGCCCGGAGTGCTTGCGCCCTGGATTTGCGTAGCGGGCAGTGTGACCTCGTCGGCGGCGTGCGCCTGGGGCAGGACACTGATGGCGCCCACAAGTAGCAAGGTGGTGGAAAGGCAAGGATTCAAGATTTTGTTTCCTGGGGTGTCAAAAGGAATTGATATTCTTAATCAATATGAGAATTATTACCAAATGTATCTTTATTGTTACTGACGGATGGGCGCCCAGACTCAGGTGGAAGACGCCATGAATAGTGGCGAGTGGACGAACTAACGTCAGGCGCCAGGGTCATTGCACTTATCCGCCGGTCCTGTCGAGAATGCTCGCTTGAAAACCCTCCCTGAAGCCCGCCGCAACGAACTGTCACTGGATTGGCTGAACTTCTTTCTCGCCGATGTGCGCGATGGGCTGGGGCCTTACCTGGCGATCTATCTGCTGGCGGTGCACAAGTGGGAACCGGCCAGCATCGGCCTGGTGATGACCCTGGCGGGGATTGCCGCGCTGCTCACGCAGGCGCCAGCCGGTGCGCTGATCGACCGGACGGTGGCGAAGCGGGCGGTGATCGTGGTGGCCGCCTTGCTGGTCACCGGCAGTTGCCTGTTGCTGCCGTGGGTGACTTCATTCGGCCTGGTGGCGCTGACGCAAACGGTCAGCGCGATCGCCGGTTCGGTATTTGCCCCGGCCATCGCCGCGATCTCCCTGGGGATTACCGGCCCCAAGGCCTTCACCCGCCGTACCGGGCGCAACGAAACATTCAATCATGCCGGCAATGCCTGCGCCGCGTTGCTGGCCGGTGGTTTCGCCTACCTCTATGGTCCGGTGGCGGTGTTCTACCTGATGGCACTGACCACGCTGGGTAGCGTCGTCACGGTGAGCCTGATCTCGGCCAAGGCCATCGACCATGACCAGGCCCGTGGTTTTGTCCCCGACCTGACGGGTGGTCATGGGCAGGCGTCCGGCGTCGGCGAGTTGCTGAAAAACCGCTCGCTGCTGCTGTTTGCGGTCTGCTGTGCGCTGTTCCACCTGGCGAACGCCGCCATGCTGCCGCTGGTCAGCCAGAAGCTGTCGCAGGTCAACTTGCAGATGGCGACGCCGCTGACTTCCGCGTGTATCGTCGCCGCACAGTTGGTGATGGTGCCCGTGGCGATGCTGGTCGGAGCCAAGGCCGACCCGTGGGGGCGCAAGCCGCTGCTGCTGATGGGTTTCCTGATCCTGCCCGTGCGCGGCCTGCTCTATGTGCTGTCCGACGATCCCTACTGGCTGGTGACGGTGCAGTTGCTTGATGGCATCGGTGCTGGCATCTTCGGTGCGCTGTTTCCGATCGTGGTCAAGGACCTCACCCAGGGCAGCGGACGCTTCAATGTCAGCCTGGGCGCGTTGTCCACGGCGTTTGGCGTGGGCGCGGCACTGAGTCCGGGGATTGCCGGGTGGGTGGTGCAGGCGCGAGGCTACGACGCTGCGTTCCTGACCCTGGCCGCGATTGCCGGCGTGGCGTTCCTGCTGTTGTGGCTGGCGATGCCGGAAACCCGCGAGCGCTCGAATTCGTTGGGCGAGACCACGGCTCCCGAGATCCCGCCCACGGCACTCACTTGATCGTGCCTTACCCTCTTTTGCATTCAGCCGAGTAATGTTCATGCCTGTAGTCGATGCTTCGACGGTTATCTGGATCGTGGCCGCCGTCGCCACCTGTGGCGTGATCCTGCGTCCCTGGCGGGTGCCGGAGTATGTCTGGGCGATCAGCGCCGCGCTGCTGTTGATCGTGTTTGGCTGGATGCCGCTGCCCAGCGCATTGGCCGCGGTCGCCGAAGGCGGCGATGTCTACCTGTTTCTGATCGGCATGATGGTATTGGCGGAACTGGCGCGCCAGGAGGGACTGTTCGACTGGCTGGCCATGTACGCGGTCAAGCATGCCGGAGGCAGCGGCCAGCGGCTGTTCGACCTGGTGTTCCTGGTGGGCACGCTGGTCACGGTGTTCCTGTCCAACGATGCCACGGCCGTGGTGTTGACCCCGGCGGTGTATGCGGCGTGCAAGGCGGCCAGGGCCGAGCCGTTGCCCTATCTGTTCATCTGCGCCTTCATCGCCAACGCCGCCAGCTTCGTGCTGCCCATTTCCAACCCGGCCAACCTGGTGGTGTTCGGCAGCCAGATGCCGCCTCTGCTGGAGTGGCTGCGGCAGTTCACCTTGCCGTCGCTGGCGGCCATCGGCCTGACCTACCTGGCGCTGCGCCTGGCCTTGCGCAAGCAGATCCGCCAGCCATTGGCGACGACCCCCGAGATGCAGGCCCTGTCCACTGGGGCACGTTTGTGCGCTTGGGGCATCGTGCTGACCGGTGTGCTATTGCTGGTGACCTCCGCCCTGGATCGGCAACTGGGCTTGCCCACTTTCTGTGCCGGGGTCGCCACGGCCGGGCTGATCCACTGGCGCCAGCGGCGTAATCCCATGCCGGTGCTCAGGGGCGTGGCCTGGGGCGTGCTGCCGCTGGTCGCGGGCCTGTTCGTGCTGGTGGAGGCGGTGGCCCAGACCGGCCTGATCGAGCGCCTGGCCCATGGCCTGGCCGCGCTGGCGCGCCATTCCGAGCTCCAGGCGAGCTGGAGTGCCGGCGTGATCTCGGCGATTGCCGGCAACCTGATGAACAACCTGCCGACCGGGCTGATCGCCGGCTCCATGGGGCACCTCGTCGAATTGCCGAGCCAGACCACGGCGGCGTTGCTGATCGGGGTCGACCTCGGGCCGAACCTGTCGATCACCGGTTCCCTGGCGACCTTGCTCTGGCTGGTTGCCATTCGCCGGGAAGGCGAACATGTCGGCGCCCTCGACTTCCTGCGCCTGGGCGTGCTGGTGATGCCGCCGGCGCTGATCGGAGCGCTGGCGCTGTTGCACTTGTGAGTGCTAGGGCTGGCGCCGTCAATGAGGGGCGCGGCCAGCTTCGGCTTGCGAGTCGGCCACGCTGGCCAGGGTGGTGTCGCCAAGCTCCTCGCGCACCCAGCGGGCAAATTCCGCTACCTCGGTGTGTGGCGAGGCTGACAGCTGCCTGAATAGCGCCAGCTCTCTTGCCAGCTCGTTCCTCAGCGTGACGGCCCAGTCCTGGGAGAGCTGAAGCGGGGCGCAAATGGCGAATCCGACCAGGATGTCGAGTACTTCCACTTTCAGTTCATCGCCAGCGCTGCGCAGTGCCTGCAGCAGAAAGGGCAGTGCAGGCAAGGCGGCCGAAGAAATGAATGCATGCTGGTGGCATAGCCCGCACCACAGCCTGTGGGATGCCGCCATGGCAATGGAGCGCTCCTGGGAGAACAGCAGTTCAAGGTCGGCAGGGACCCCGGAGGCGTCTCCATAGGCAGTCGAAAAACTCTCCCAGGGGATCGCTTCCAGTTCTCTTTGCAGGGCGGTTATTTGGTTTGGGTCCATTGGGAACCTGATTATTGCGCAATGAATTCGACGTAGTTCGATTCGCCACCGCCGGTGGCACCCGACAGCCAGCCCCAGACAAAGCTCAGCGTGGTGCGCCCGGCGTGATCGACACCGACCGTGCCACGGGACCAGCCGGAGCGCAGTTCACCCTCGGTGGTCAGGCAGTGGTAAAGCAGTTCGATGGTGTCGGGTCCGGTCACTCGGCCGACCTGATGGCCGCTGCGGATCTTGCCGCCCTGGTAGGTCCCCGAAATGGCGGTGCCGTCGAGAAGGTAGTGAAAGATCGTGCTGGCGTCGGAAAGACCCTGGGTATTGCTGGCGACGGCGAAGCGGCGGTTGTGCAGGCGCTCGGTGATTTGCGCGAAGGGCGTTTCCATGATGACGGGGTCCTTGTTGAAGATATTCCATTGCGGGCGTCGGCATCCTATTTCATTTTTCCGTGGAGGATGAGGATGTGTTTCCTCCCGGATGGTGTACCGTCATGGAGATTGTTCGGCAAGAAACACATAGACGGTTGGAAAAAATGACGCAAAGAGCTCACGGATGGCGATAAAGGCGCTGTTGTATGGTTGGACGACCTGCCTGGTTGTCTCATGGTTGACCAACTTTGGCATTTTCTACAGTGACATCGCGCTCGACAGTGAGCTGCACCGTTGGCTACCTGCTATCTCCAGGGCCGAGGACTATTTTGTTGCGCACGGCCAGCTGGATTTTCTGAAGAAAACCGCCTGGATCTACGAAAAGGACCTCGCGCTGCAGGCGTTCATGTTGGCCTGGCTCGCTCTGTACGCCCGGTTCTCGCTCAAGGTGAGACTTCATGAGTTCTTCAAACTGGCCCACTACAGGCACAACTACCTTGCGTTGATCCCGTTGTTGGCCTGTACCTTCATGGTCGCGACTGTCGTTCTGGGGCCGGACATGGAGCCGTCCACTCGAGGGCGCTTGAGCAACAGGCTTTATGAGTTCAGCGTCATGTGGGGCGCATTCTACAGCACGGTCATTTTGTTCCCGCTGGTTCCAATGGTGGTTTTGGGCTTTGGCGTTTTACTGGATGCCACCCATGAACGCATAGCGGCCTATCGGCGTTGATCCACTGCGGGTAAGTTGCGCTGTGACAGGCCCCTGTCAAGGTATTGCCTGGCGATGTGCAGGCAGGCAAATGCAGCTTGCGGGCAAGATGCATTTTCAGAAACGCGCCAGGCATGGTAAAAAAATCCATCCCTCATCATCGAAGTTCGAAAAATGCCCAAGACACAGCTGGCAGGTAGCTCGGCAGCGACAGCGGCCGATATCGAAAAGTCGATCCAGGCCCTGAACAAAATGGCGGAACGCCTGTGGGGTGATGGCCGGGAGGCTGAAGCCCAGGCATTGCTCAACGCACTGGACGCCTTGAACCGCGCGCTGGACCGGATCCGGATTGGCCAGAGTCGTCGTGCGGCGACGCTGCACTGAAAGGTAGGGAGGGCTTGGCGCTTACAAAATGCATATAAGCGATTTGATTGATGTGATTTTTGGTGTTCTGGATCTGCTGGACGGCGGTTCAAATCACCGCAGAAAGCGCGTGTTTTCGCCGGGGTTCCTGATCTTTGCGGCGTTTGTGGCAATCGTGGAACTGTTGCTGCTGAACGCCTGGTATGCTCCAGGCACCTGACACCACACCTGCTATGTTTCAACGTGACTTGGTTGGGCTCACCGCTCTCCAATCATCGAGCCGCTTCTGGGAGCGATACTTGCACCCAGCGCGTCACCCATTTCACCTTCACCTGCTTTTTCTTCGGACGTCCGGCCCCCGAGCCGCCGATGGCCCGATCCTCGATAGCGTAAGACGGATTTTCAGATGACAACCCCAGCAACAGAAAACACGGGCAACTGGCAACAGGTGATCGCGTTGGCCTTGGCCGCCTTTGTCTTCAACACCACCGAGTTCGTGCCGGTCGGGTTGTTGAGCGCCATCGGCGAGAGTTTCGACATGTCGAGCGCGCAGGTCGGCCTGATGCTGACGATCTACGCCTGGGTGGTGTCCCTGACTTCGCTGCCGATGATGCTGCTGACCCGCAACATCGAGCGACGCAAGTTGTTGATGGTGTTGTTCGGGCTGTTCATCGTCAGCCATGTGCTGTCGAGCATCGCCAACAGCTTCGGCATCCTGCTGGTGAGCCGGATAGGCATCGCCCTGGCCCATGCGCTGTTCTGGTCCATCACCGCGTCCCTGGCGGTGCGGGTCGCGCCACCGGGCAAGCAGGTGCAGGCGTTGGGCCTGCTGTCGACCGGGACGTCCATGGCGATGGTGCTGGGGATTCCGCTGGGCCGGTTGCTGGGCGAAGCCATGGGCTGGCGCACGACTTTCCTGGTGATTGCATTGCTGGCGGGAGCATTGGTGCTCTGGTTGGCGAAGACCCTGCCGCTGCTGCCGAGCCAGAATTCGGGTTCGTTGCGAAGCTTGCCGGTGCTGTTCAAGCGGCCAGCGCTGGTGGCGGTCTACTGCCTGACGGCGGCGGTGATTACCGCGCAGTTCACCGCCTACAGCTATGTCGAGCCGTTCATCAAGACCGTGGCGGGCATGAGCGGCGAGGTGGTGACCCTGATCCTGCTGCTGTTCGGTGGCGCCGGTATCCTGGGCTCATGGCTGTTCAGCAGGTTCAACCGACAATACCCGCAGCCGTTCCTGCTGGCGGCGACCTCGCTGCTGACGGTCTGCCTGCTCCTGCTGCTGCCCTTGAGTGGGAATGTTTCGGCGCTGAGTGTGCTGAGTATCTTCTGGGGCGTGGCGATCATGGGTTTTGGCCTGTCGCTGCAGCGCAAGGTGCTGGAGTTGGCACCGGATGCGACCGACGTGGCCATGGCGATGTTCTCGGGGATCTACAACATCGGCATCGGCGGCGGGGCCTTGGTGGGGAGTTGGGTGGGGCGGCAGCTCGGTTTTTCCTACATCGGCGTGATCGGTGGTGCGCTGGCGGGTGTGGCGCTGGCGCTTTATTGCCTGTCGCTGTACCGCCAGTCGCGCAATGGCGCGCAGGCCTAGTCGCTGTTGTCAATGAGGCTGGATGGACTCAGGTCCAGCCTCAGGAATGATCAGGTTCTCAGCCAGTTTCTTTAATTGAAGTGGCCTTGGCAGCCTCAACCACAAGACCCCTGTATCGTCTCCTCGCTCTCACGTTGCAATCTCTCGCCTTCAGCGCGCAGTTGCTGCCAGTTGGCTGTGCCTTGACACTGCTCGGCCACGCGTACCGTTATTTCTCCCATCTTGTGCGCCTGCCGGGCGGAGACGCAGATGCCCGGATTCCTCTGGGATTGGCCCTGCTGGGTCAGGTGATCTAGATAGGCTTTGCCTTTGCGCTCCGCCGCCTCGCAGCCACCTGAAAGATCCACGGCGGCCACTTCCGCCGAAATCTTCCCGGTGCCCTTGGCAGAATCTTGCGTATACGACGTGTTGTCATGGGACGTCCCGCCGCCAGCCCCGCTTGCCTGGCTCAGGGCATTGCCCATGACGGTCAGTTGTGCTGCGCGAGCTGGGTTGCTAGCCGCCATGCCATGGCCGACGCCGCTGCTCAAGGCACCCAACATGTTCAGGGCCGTGCCGACTCCTGAGTCCGTGCTGTCTGCGTTGGAAACGGCACTGACGGGCGGCGTAGTGGGCGGTGGTGTATCGCTGGCGACCAGTGCGCTGTTCTTGAATACCCCGCTACGTACCGAACCGTCCGGGGAGCGCATGCTGCCTCGACCGGTGAGTGTGCCATCAAGCAGTTGTCCCTCGTAGTGATAGCCCTCGGCCCACTGAATGGTGGCTGGGCCGTTGAAGGAGCCCTGGACCATTGTGCCTTCGGTCGTCGAGAAAACTTGGCCATTGACCAATGAGAGCAACACGCCTTTACCTGACGCGAAGCCCTTGGTGCATTGGCCGGACCAGATATAGCTGGGGTTGGTACGCTGGGCATTCCAGTTCTGGACCTGGCAGCCCTTGTCGGTCCTGGCGAACTCAGTAGCCAGGCAGGGGCCGGCCGTCACGGAAATGGCTAGCAAGACCAACAGGTGGAACTGATTCATGTTCATGTACCGCAGAGAGAGGGGCGGATACACGATAGTGGCTTATTAATATTGCTGCCATAGACCCGAGATCTTTCAGACGGACTGTCCTGAGCGGGCGACCGCTTGGCTGACCACTGCGTAGTTCTTGAGCTTGCGCACTATACTTTCTGAGTGTCGGTGCGGCTGCGGCGCGTACTCCACAACCACACCTTGGGCATGAACAGTACGTCTGCAACCGACAGAGGGTTCTGCCATGAAACAACCTTCCCTGCAGCACCTGTCCCACGATCTGGGCATGGCCGTGCATGACACCTGGACCACCGCCAGGGTCAAGTCCGCACTGGCCATGGCGGATTCCGCCCAGAGCCTGCACATCCATGTGAAAACCCACGCTGGCATGGTGGCCCTGAGCGGGCGGGTGATGAATCATCGTCATTATGAGCAGGTCGTCGATCTGGTCCGCTTGGTGCCGGGCGTGCTCGATGTCGATGCCCATGAACTGCTGACCCACGTGTTCATCCCCTCGGCGTCGATGCAGCCACCGAGTGCGGAGGAGAGCAACGAGTACCGCTCTCCGATGCCGCCCCGCAAGGATGAATGACCGCCTGCGACAGGGGCAGTGACTGCCCCTGCCTGCCTGTCCTTCAGCGCTGGATATGACACCTGACGCGCTGTTGCTCCGAGCCGACCATTCCCTGGGGCTTCTCACAGCCCACCGTGCAGATCCGGCAGCGCTCGCGAAAGAAGCAGCCTTCCGGCAGGCGCCGGTTACCCGGCAGCTCGGTCGGCGCCGCCATCTGGTCGGCCTGCAGTGGCACCCCCAGGCGCGGTACCGCTTCGAACAGCAGGCGGGTGTAAGGATGCAGTGGCGTGTCCAGCACCTGGGTGGCGCTGCCCAGTTCGACGATCTGCCCCAGGTACATCACTGCCACCCGGTCGGCCATGTGGCGGACCACCGAGACGTTGTGGGAAATCAGGATGTAGGTCAGCTTGCGTGCCCGTTGCAGTTCGGCCAGCAGGTTGAGGATCTGCGCCTGCACCGAGATGTCCAGGGCGGAGGTCGGTTCGTCGAGGACGATGATGTCCGGGTCCGAGGACAGCGCCCGGGCAATCGCGATCCGCTGGCGCTGGCCGCCGGAGAACTGGTGCGGGAAGCGATCCAGGTACTCCGGGCGTATGCCCACCTGGGCGGCGACCTTGGCCGCGATCGCGCGCATCTGCTCGCGGGATACATGGCCACGGGCGTACAGCGGTTCGGTGATGATCCGCCAGATCGGCAGGCGCGGGTCGAGTGACGATTGCGGGTCCTGGAAGACGATCTGCACGTTGCGCCGAGCCTGGCCGTGATCACGCTCGGGCCAGTTCAACGCACCACTGCTGGGGGCGATCAGGCCCATCAGCAACTGCGCCAGGGTGCTCTTGCCACAGCCTGATTCACCGACGATTCCCAGGGTTTCGCCAGCGCGGACCTGCAGGTCGATACCGTTGAGGGCATGGGCATAACCCCGCGGCCGGCCAAGCCAGTCGTTGCTCACCGGGAAGCGGACGCGAACGTCCTCGAGCCGGAGGATTTCGGGCGCGGTTTCCGGCTGCGGATGAAGGACGGCACTGTTCATTGCGACAGCTCCTTGGCCGGCAGCCAGCACGCGCTCTTGCGTTGCTCGTTACCGTTGATGGGGGTGAGCGACGGACGCTGGGCACAGGCCGGCATGCGGTACGGGCAGCGTTCGCCAAAGGTACAGCCCTGGGGCAGGGCAGCCAGATTCGGTACCTGGCCGGGAATGGTCTGCAACGGTTGGCCCGGCTCGACCATCTCCGGCAGGCCGCTGAGCAGGCCACGGGTGTATGGGTGCTGCGGGTTGCCCATCACCTCGGCGGTGCTGCCTTGCTCGACCACGGCACCGGTGTACATCACATAGACCCGGTCGCAGAACTGCGAGACCAGCGCCATGTCGTGGGTGATCAGCAGAATCGCGGTGCCTTTCTGCCGGGCCTTTTCGCGCAGCAACAGCAGCACCTGGCGCTGCACGGTGACGTCCAGCGCGGTGGTCGGCTCGTCGGCGATCAGCAGTTGCGGCTCGCAGGAGAAGGCCAGGGCGATCATCACCCGCTGGCGCATGCCGCCGGACAGCTCGAAGGGGTAGGCGTCCAGCACCTGCTCGGGGCTGGCGATGTGCATGTCGCGCAGCAGGGCGATGGCCTTCTGGCGAGCCTCGGCGGCGCTGATTTTCTGGTGATGGATGATCACGTCGAGCATCTGCCGGCCGATGCGCCGAGTCGGGTTCAGGGCGGTCATCGGTTCCTGGAAGATCATCGCCGCATCGCGGCCACGAATGTGCAGCAGGTCCTTTTCGGAGGCGCCGAGCATGTCGCGCTGGAGCATGCTCAGGCTGCCGCCGGTGATGCGATAGCTGCGTTCGGGCAGCAGGCGCATGCTGAGCATGGCGGTGACCGACTTGCCCGAGCCGGACTCGCCGACCACGCCGACGATCTCGCCGGGGCTGACGTGCAGGGAGACACCGTTGAGCGCCTTGACGTTGTGCTTGTAGGCCGGGAATTCCAGGCTCAGGTTGTCGATGGCCAGGACGGGAGCGGGTGAATTCATGGTCATTTCCCCTGTTGCCGTGGGTCAAGCAGATCGCGTACGCCATCGCCGAGCAGGTTGAAGCCGGTGGCGGTGATCAGGATCGCCAGGCCCGGAAAGGTCGAGTACCACCAGTTGTCGAGGATGTAGTTGCGTCCGGTGGCGACCATCGCGCCCCATTCGGCGGTCGGTTGTTGGGCACCGAGGCCGATGAAACCGAGGGCCGAGGCCATCAGGATGGCGCTGCCGATGTCCAGGCTCAGCTGTACCAGCAGCGGCGGCATGGCGTTGCGTGCCACGTGCCAGTGGACCATGTGCCAGCGCCCGGCGCCGAAGGTCTGCGCGGCCTTGACGTAGCCCATCTGGCGGATGCTCAAGGCTTGGCCGCGGGCCAGGCGCACATAGGATGGAATCCGCACCAGGGTGATCGCCAGCATGGCGTTGAACAGGCTGGCGCCAAGGGCGGCGGCCAGGGCCATGATCAGCACCAGCGAGGGCACCGACAGCATGATGTCCATCAGGCGCATGACCAGCGCATCGAAGCGTCCGCCGATCACCCCGGAGAAGCAGCCCAGCAGGCCGCCGATCAGGCACGAGGCAAAGGCCACGAACAGGCCGACGCCAACCGATTGCTGGCTGCCGAACAGCACGCGGCTGAAGATGTCCCGGCCAACCTCGTCGGTACCGAACCAGTGTTCGGGCGAGGGCGCTGACAGGCGCTCGGCGAGGTTCAGGGCGTTGGGGTCGTGGCTGGCGAGCCACGGCGCGAAGATCATGCACAGCAGGACGATGGACGTGATCGCCAGGCCGGCCATGGTCAGCGGGCTGCGGCGGACCTGGTAGCCCAGGTAGGCGAGCTTGTCGCTCCAGCGCGGGGCGCGTGTTGCACTCAGGGTTACGGACATTTCAGCTCACCTCGCCGATACGTGGGTCGATCACGCGGTACAGAAGATCGATGGCCATGTTCAGCAGCACGTAGATGAAGGACACCAGGATCGCGAAACCCATCACCGCCGGGAAATCCAGCGACTGGATCGACTTGACCACATAGGCGCCCATGCCGGGCCAGGCGAACACGGTTTCGGTCAGGACTGCGCCGTAGAGCAGGTCGCCGAGAGTCAGGCCGAGTACCGTCACCGAGGGGATCAGGGCGTTGGGCAGGGCATGGCGCAGGATCACCGTCCAGCGCGACAGGCCGTAGGCGCGGGCGGTGCGGATGTAGTCCTCGCCAAGTTGGTCGAGCATCGCCGAGCGGATCTGTCGGGCGACCACGCCCAGGGTGACGAAACCGAGGGTGGCGGCGGGCAGGATCAGGTGCTGCAACGCATCGACGAACAGGCTGCCGTCGCCGGCGAGCAGCGAGTCGACCAGGTAGAAGCCGGTGAAGGTCGGTGGCGGTGCCAGCCCCTCGGACAGGCGCCCGCCACCGGGCAGCCAGCCAAGCTGGCCGTAGAACAGCACGATGGTGCCCAGGCCCAGCCAGAACGCCGGGGTGGAAATGCCGGTGACCGCCAGGGTCCGGGCGATCTGGTCGATGGCGCGGTTGTGGTAGACCGCCGACAGCACCCCCAGCGGCACCCCGACGAGGATCGCCAGCAGCAGCGCCACCAGGGCCAGCTCCAGGGTGGCGGGGAAGAACGCCTGCAGGTCTTCCAGTACCGGCCGGTTGGTACGGATCGAGGTGCCGAGGTCACCGTGCAGCAGGTCCATCAGGTAGCGGCCGTACTGTTGGTACAGCGGCAGGTCCAGGCCCAACTGGTGGCGGATGCCGGCTACCAGTTCATCGCTGGCGCGATCGCCGGCGATCAGCCGGGCCGGGTCCCCGGGGATCAGGTGGGAAATTGCGAAGGTAATCAGCGAAACACCGAACACGACCAGAATCAGGCCGAGCAGGCGCTTGCGCAACAGAGTCAGGAAGGCCATCTGGCACCTCAGTCACACGAACGACGGGAACGCCGCGCCAGCCGCGAACGGTCGGCGCGGGCGAGCAGGCTTACTTGCTCATGCTGCCCAGGTTGAACACCTGTTCGAGCATCGGGTTGAACACGTAGCCCTTGACCGAATCACGCATCGGCAGGGTGTAGCTCTTCTGGTAGAGGTAGGCGTAGACGCTGTCCTTGAGCACCTTCTTCTGCGCCGTCTGGTACAGCTCGACGCGCTTGGCGGTGTCGCTGGTGGCTGCCGCTTCACGGATCAGCTTGTCGACTTCGGGGTTGCTGTAGAACGAGCGGTTGCCCTGCAGGCCCTGCATTTTCGAGTCGAACCAGAAGTTCATGAACATGTAGGGGTCGGCGAAGTCCGGGCTCCAGGCGCCGGCGGCAATGTCGTAGTCGGCCTGGCCGACGCGCTCGCGCAGGGTCGCGTTGGCGAGTTTTTCCAGCTTGAGGTTGATGCCCAGGGGCGCCAGCGCCGCTTGCAGCGTGAGACCGATCGGCTCCCAGTTCGGGTCCTTGTCGGAGTACAGGTAGCTGAGGTTGGTAACCTTCTGTGGCGCCTTGGCCAGGCTCTCCTTGGCCGCGGCCAGGTCCTGCTTCATCGCCGGCAGCGAACTGTCGTAGGCCCACATGCCGTCCGGGATCGGCCCGTTCATCAGCTTGGCCTTGTCCTTGAGGATGCCCTTGACGATGCCGCTGTAGTCCACTGCCTCGGTGATGCCACGACGGGCGTCGACGCTGGTCAGCGGACCTTTCTTGTTGTTCAGGTACAGGTAGGTCACGCGCAGCGACGGGAACTCCCTGACCGCCACGCCGGGCTTCTTGGCGAGCACGCCGAGCTGGTCTTCGGGCATGTCCTCGATGATGTCCAGGTCACCCTTTTCCAGTTGCAGGCGGCGTACCGACGGCTCGGCGATGATCTTGATCACCACGCTCTTCAGCGCCGGCTTGGCCCCGGCGAAATGGCTGTTCGGCTCCAGCGTCAGCGACTGGCCTTTCTGCCAGTTGCTCAGGCGGAAGGGCCCGGAGCCGGCAGTGTGGCTCGACAGCCAGGCGTTGACGTCGCTGCTCTTGTTCACCACGTCCGGGTTGATGATCGAGGCGCCGTTGTGGGCCAGGGTGAACAGGAACGGCGCGAACGGTGTCTTGAGGGTGAAGCGGATGGTCTGCGGATCGACCACCGAGACCACCATGTCTTCGGGGAAGGCCCCGGACGGCCCTTGCTTGAGGGTCATCAGGCGGTCGAAGGAGAATTTCACGGCTGCGGCGTCCACCGGCGCGCCGTCATCGAACTGGTTGCCGGCCTTGAGCTTGAATTCCCAGACCAGGTTGTCGGGGGAGACGGTCCAGCTTTCCGCCAGGTCGCCCTGGACTTCGGTGCTGCTCTTGTCGCCTTCGACCTTGTAGCCGACCAGGCGCTGGTACGACGGGTAGGTGATGGTCCAGTCGTTGTTGTCGAAGGTCACGGCCGGGTCGAGGGTCTGCGGGTCGGCGGGCTTGCCGATCACCAGCGTGTCGGGTGGCGTGGCGGCGCTGGCGGCCTGCCAGGCGCCCAGGCTCAGGGCGCTGCACAGCAGAGTCAGCAGCAGCTTGCCGGGAGCGGTCTTGCGGGTCACGGTGTCGATAGGGTTCATGCCGGTTTCCTTGATCATTCGATGTATGGAAGTTCGTCAGGTTTTTTATAAAAGCTATAACCGGGCAGTTGCAGGTGAAGCGTAAGTCGTGCGGGTTATTGTTGTTCTCAGCCACGCTGGGCGGCTGTGCTGTGTGGCTTTCGAAACTCTCTGGTTTCGTTGGCGTTGGCCTTGCGGTTGGAACGGTTTATGGGGCTTATTGGTCCTCCAGCAGGGGATAGTCGTCGGCATTCGGCAGCTCGTAATGCCACCACTCGGTGGCGATGGCCTGGAACCCGGCGGCGAGCATGATCCCGAGCAGCAGCAGGCGATTGCGTTGCACCGCCACGGGCAGGTCGGGGTAGAACTGGTGGGAGCGTTCTTCCATGGTGTCGAAGGCACTGCCCATGTCCAGCGGCTGGTTGTCGCTGTCGACCAGGGTAAGGTCGACCGCCACGCCACGGCTGTGGTGCGAGCCCAGGTGCGGGTCGCGCACGTAGTCGTTGTTCGGCAGTGCCGCCCACAGCAGGTGCTGGGCATAGGGTGGCCGGTAGGCGTCATAGATGCGCAGGGTGTAGCCGGCCTGGCGCGCCAGCCGGCTGGCCAGTTCAAGGCGCTCGGCGGCCTCGCGGTGCAACTGGCAGCGGGCGTCGGGGTAGATGACCTTTCCTGCCAGGTTGTCCGCGCTGGCGTAGATCATGTCGATCTGCACCTGGTAGCGCTGGGCATCGATCTCTACAAGGGGGTTGTTGTTCACGCAAACACTCCGGTTGGGACTTGCTGGGCTATCGATCAACCTTCGAACTGGCCGAAGGCTTTCTGCAGTTGGCGATTTCGGGCCAGGCGCTCGTCGAGACGGTCGCCGTATTTCTCCGCCACGGCCGACACCACCAGGTTGAACAGGCAGGTCAGCGGCGCAAGGGAGTCCCAGAACTGGCCGACGTCGGTTTTCAGTTGCAACAGGTCCAGCGCATGGTCCCGCGCCCAGGGGCATTGCAGGTCGGTGATCAGTGCCAGGGGCAGGTTATTGTCCTGGGCGACCTGGCAGAAGGTCTGGGCCACGCTTGCGTAGGCGCGAAAGTCGGCAATGATCGCGTAGGGATTGGCGAAGCCGGAGTTCAGCGTTTCCGCGTAGATGCCCGAGAGCCCGTCGACGTAGTAGACCTTGGGACGGATGTATTCGAGATGGCTGTGGAAGGCGGTGAGAATCCCGCGGGTCGACTGGATACCCAGGATGAACACGGCGTCGGCTTCATGGATCCGCTGCACGATGCGGGCGAAGGTCTCGCTGCGGGCCAATCCGTAGACGTGCTGGATCGCCTCGATCTCGCGGTGCATGGAGCGGTCGAGGGCGTCCTCCTGGTTGGCCTCGGCGCGAAAGGCGCCAATACGATCGGTGATCAGCCAGGACGCCGGCGCTTCACCGCGCAGGCTCTTCTTCACGTCGTCGATGTTCTGGTAACCCAGCGAGCGCAGGAAGCGCCCCACGGAAATACCGGTGGTGGAAGCCTGTTGGGCAATGCTGTCGGCCGATTCGAACGGCAGTTGTTCCGGATTGCCGAGCAGGTAGCTGGCGATGCGCTTGCCGGTCGGGGTCAGGCTGGAGAACTGTTGCTCCAGTTGCTGCAGAAAGCTGTTCTTTTCCGTGGACATATCGGCGTGCCAGCATCGTGATTGTTATGTTTATGTCATTTTTCGTGACCGTGTTACGAACATAACATTGTCTTTCGAAATAGCACAATGCCTTTTTTGAGGGGAGGCTGTCGGGTGGGGACCATGGGCCAGGCAGATGTCTTGATCGGTATCAACGGCGGGCGCGGCCGGTCGCGCTAGCCTGCCTGCAAGCCGGTGGCCCCTGTTGCCGACGGTCCACCCACATTGCGCCTGCCGTCGAGACCAGGGATTTCATGATCTATCCGCTGCTGCTCACATTGCACCTGTTCGCCGCGCTGGTGTTTATCGGCACGGTGTTCTTCGAAGTCCTGTTCCTGGAAAACATCCGCCGACAATTACCGGCCAAGGTCATGCTGCGGGTAGAGCAGGCCATCGGTCGGCGTGCCCGGAGCCTGATGCCCTGGGTCCTGCTGGTGCTGTTTGGCGCCGGGCTGGGGATGGTCGGGCTGCGTTACCAGTCGCTGCTCGCCGATCCGCTGGCGTCGTCCTTCGGCACCTTGCTGGGCCTGAAGATTCTGCTGGCCTTCAGCGTGCTCGGGCATTTTCTGGCAGCGGTGTGCTTGCTCAAGAGCGGTCGCATGACGGCCCGCTACCAGCACTTCATCCATTACAGCGTGTTCACGCACATGGTGCTGATCGTGGTGCTGGCCAAGTGGATGTTCTACCTGAGCTGGTGAACGAACGTTCTTTCAGCGTTGGCTGTCCGCCATGACTTCAGACGGCCCTGTCGGCATTTCAAGATTGTTCAACGCCCGGTTCACCAGCAACTCACCCAGCTCTGTCAGTTGCTGCAGGGCCAGCACGACGCTGCGGTGTGCTCCTTGCAGTTCGCCGGCCAGATCGGTGGTCATGACATTCAGGGACGCAAGCGTTTCGCTCGCATGACAGAGCAATGACCGCGTGTCGATGTTGGGCGCGACGGTGAACAGCGGCGTCCACCTGCCCGCAGGGTGTGAGTCCGCGTGGGGACGGAGCTCGGAGAGTGGAAGGCCCGACTCGGGGGCGCTGCTGATGGCCTTTTTCATGTTTGAGCTCCTTGCAGGGTGGGCGCCAGGCTCATGGGCAATCGATGTTGCGTGGGTAATTACCTGAGCGGATAGAGCAGTAGTTATTACCAGAAAATTCTCCGAAATTAATCAAAATAATGAACATTCGTGAAAATAAATAATTCATGTAGGAAATATCCTGGGTGTGCTTCTGATACTAAGTTAGGAGTTTTGTATTCTTGTCTGTGTTGCGTAGTATTTTTCTGTAAGGAGTTTCTTGATTTGTTGTGTTGACTGATCTCCTGTATCGATTGATGGATATCTCGTGATAGGAAGAGGCTGCCTCCATGAATGACTGTTTCGAGCAGCGCAAGGGGATGTTTTTATGTTGGAAAAGGATGTGGTATGTATAAGAGAGAGCGGGTGGAGAACCTGAGAGATAATCTTAGATATCTCATGAGAAGTCGCGGGGAGACAAGGCTGTCGTTATGTAGTGCCAGTGGTCTGACCAGGACCACAATCTACAATATTCTCGAAGGAAGGGTGATTAACGTACAGCAATCGACTGTCCGTAAAATATCCAATTTTTTCGGGGTTTCCTATCACGAGATTGAGACTGTCAATTTTGAACGCAGGGAAGTTATAGAAAATACCCTTTTGCCGCACGGAAATATGAATCCGGCGGCGGTGCCGATCATCAGTGAGCACTTGTTGATTGATAAACTCGACAAGACAATCGGAGAGTTGGTAATCAGTCATCCGCTTACCTACTATTTCGGGGACGCTTGCAACCTGATCGGGGTGCTTTTGCAACATGGAATTCAAGGCGTCAACGAGCCGGGAGATTTGTTGATCGTCAGAAAGGGCGCGTCTGGTGTCGAGGGGCAAAAGCTGGTTTATCACAGGAACACAGGTGCATTGCTCGTAATGGATGAAGTCCCTACGAACTCTGCGGCCTTGCTGGTGGTGGGCGATATCATGGAGGAAAGATTCAATGGCTGAACACAGGGAACGCGAAAACAGAAAGTACAAGTTGTTGGGTTTTGAAAATAACAAAAGCCTTGCCGTCGTCATGCTGATGTCTACAGGCAGGGTTATCAAGATGAAATTGGACGAATTGCTGAAAAGTGAAATACTGGATGATCTGAATAAGTCGGAAATCAGGCAGGTCTATCGAAAGTATTACTCTGGTAGCTCCGTATTGACTGCCTATGAAATGAATGACAGGAACGAGCGTTCATGGATGACCTATGTGGCGCTCAACCTGGCTTTATGCGCTATCTACATCTTTACCAACGTGTCTGCGGCCAAGCTCATCCATGTCGAGTGGTTTGATGTCGTGGTGACGCCCGGTGTGTTCCTTTATCCGCTGACTTTCCTGGTTGTGGATTTGCTGAACGAGTCCTATGGGCTTCGGCTTGCGAGAAGGGCGATACTGTTTGCCTTCGTGAACAATGCGTTCATTCTATTGCTGTTGAGCCTTTCCAGTTGGGCGCCAGGTCTGGCCGGATGGGAACTCGGCTCCTCCTATGGAGAGGTGATCAACCATGTCTCTTCGGCGTTGGTTGCTTCATCGGTTTCGTTTCTGCTCTCCGAGTACGTGAACTCATATCTGTTGTGCAAGGTGAAGCGGCTGACAAATTCCAGGTTTCTTTTCTTGCGGGTGTTTGTCAGCACCTTTTTCGCCGTGATCATCGATAGCTTTGTGTTCTGCTTCATTCTGTTTTCCGGGACGTTGCCGAATGAGAAAATCCTCGGTCTGATCTATGTGCAGATCATCATAAAGATGTTTTTTGCGTTCTTTAACGTACTGCCTGCCTATGGGGCGAGGGCGCTGTTTCGACGTTATGTTTTTCAAGCCCAGCCGGCATAGGGGAAAGACGAGCCGGTTGAACGGCTCGTCCCCATGGCAGGCTATGGAGCCAATTTGTCCTTGAGGCTGGCGAGGGTCTCTGTCCGATGGCTGAGAAATTGCTCCAGCCCCTTCGCGCGAAGGTGGCAGGCATCGCAGTCGGCACAGCCATCGCCTTTGATTCCGTTGTAACAGGTCAGCGTTTCCTGCCGAATCAGATCCAGCTTTCCATGGTGATCGGCGAGTGCCCAGGTCTGCGCCTTGTCCAGCCACATCAGCGGCGTTTCAATTCGCAGCGGGTAATCCATGCCCAAATCAATGGCGTGGTTCAGCGCCTTGATAAATCGGTCGCGGCAGTCCGGATACCCGGAGAAGTCCGTTTCGCATACGCCGGTGATCACTGTTCGTGCACCTACTTGATAGGCATAGATCGCCGCCAGCGTTAAAAACAGGATATTGCGGCCCGGCACGAAAGTGCTGGGTATGCCGCCTGCCGTACTGTTGGCCGCAGGCACCGGGATGTTGTCGCGGGTCAGGCTGCTGACGGCCAGTTCGTTCAGCAGTGTCGTGTCCAATACCTTGTGCGCCGTGACACCGAAGCGTTTGGCCAATTGTTGGGCCACTTCGATTTCGGCGCGATGGCGTTGCCCGTAATCGAAAGTGATGCAGTGGATTTCGTCGTACACGGGCAAGGCATGGACCAGACAGGTCGTCGAGTCCTGGCCGCCGCTGAAAACGATTACTGCTTTTTCGGTCATGGTGTTCATACCTGGACGCTGGTGGGTTCGCTTGCGACCCTATCGCAAACGGTCCCTTGCCTGGCGTGGGACGTTTCCGAAACTACACGTGCGGTCATGGCTGCTGTGGCAGTGCCAGGGCCGGCTGAACCCGTGCCGGATAGTCCAGCCGTTGACCATCGAACAGGTCGACCACCTGGCCGATCACGGTCAGGGTCGGTGCGCCCGGCGGGCAGTCGCGGGCCAGGTTGGGCAGTTGCTGCAATGTGCCGCGGATCACCTGTTGTTCGGGCAGGGTGCCGTTGCTGATCAGGGCCGCCGGGGTCTGCGCGCACAGGCCGGCTTCGATCAGCCGTTGCGCGATGACGTCCAGGTTGGACAGGCCCATGTAGAACACCAGGGTCTGGCTGCCGTCGGCCAGGCTGCTCCAGGGCAGCGACAAGGCGTTGTCCTTCTGCAGGTGCCCGGTGATGAAGCGGCAGGAGTTGACCAGGTCGCGGTGGGTCAGGGCGATACCGGCATAGGCGCTGCAACCGGCGGCGGCAGTGATGCCGGGGACCACCTGGCAGGCGATGCCGCGTTGCAGCAGGTAGTCGAGTTCCTCGGCGCCACGGCCGAAGATGAACGGGTCGCCACCCTTGAGGCGCACCACCCGCTGGCCCTGGCTGGCGAGTTCGGCGAGCAGTTCGTTGATCTGTTCCTGGGGCAGGCTGTGGCAGCCGCTGGCCTTGCCGACGTAGTGCCGGGCGCAGGCCAGGGGAATCAAGCCCAGCAGCGCGTTGCTGATGAGGCGGTCGTAGACCACCGCGTCGGCCTGCTGCAGCAGGCTCCAGGCGCGCAGGGTCAGCAGGCTCGGGTCGCCGGGGCCGGCACCGACCAGGGCGACTTCGCCCGGCCGGAAAGACGACTCAAGCGTGGGCGGTAGAGAAATGGATGCGGGCATGGGCGGTCCTTGGGGCTTCATCAGGTGGGCCGGCTGCCGTGCTCGGGTGGACGGCTCGTCGGCGGGTATTTCAATGCATGACGCAGGGAATGAGCGGCCGGGGCTCGACACCGATCTCTTCGTCGCTCAGATGGCAACCGGGGTCCTGGCCCCAGAGATCGCCTTCGGCCCAGGCGCGGGTACGGGTGTTGCCGTTGCAGATCGCCAACCAGCGACACTGCCCGCAACGCCCGCCGATGCTTCGCGGATGCTCGCGCAGCCGCAGCAGCAGGGCATCGGGCTGCTCCAGCCAGAGGGTGCGAAACGGTGTGCGGCGGACATTGCCCACCGAGTGCTGCCACCAGTAGGTATCGGGGTGCACCTCGCCGGTGTTGTCGATGTTGGCGATGCCACTGCCCGAGGCGTTGCCGCCCCAGGCACGCAGCATGTCCTGCAGTGGCTCGTAGTGTTCCGGCAGGTGTCGGGCGACCCATTGCAGCAACAGCACGGCGTCGGCATCGTTGTTGCCACTGACGAAGTCGCTGTCGCGACCGTGCTGGATATCCTCCCAGGCCCGTTCGAAGATCAGGTTCATGGCGTCGCGGCTCATCTGCCGGCGTGCGTCGAGCTGGCGGCTGCGTTTGCCACGGCCGCTGTAGTTGAGGTGCGACAGGTAGAATTTCTGCACATCGTAATCGCGCATCAGCGCCAGCAACTGCGGCAGTTGCCGGTGATTGTCCTGGGTCAGGGTGGTGCGCAGCCCCACGCGAATGCCTTGCTCGCGACACAGCCCGATTGCCCGCACGGAACTGGCGAAGCTGCCCTTGAGCTGGCGGAAGGCGTCGTGGGTTTCCTCCAGGCCGTCGATGCTGATGCCGACATAGTCGAAGTGGGCCGCGCCGATTTGCGCGATGTTGTGTTCATCGATCAGTGTGCCGTTGGTGGACAGGGCGACGAACAGGCCCTTGGCGCGGGCGTGGGCGCTGAGTTCGAACAGGTCCTCGCGCAGCAGCGGCTCGCCGCCGGACAGGATCAGCACCTTCACCCCCGCCTCGTGCAGGTCGTCGATCACCCCACGCGCCGCAGCCGTGTCCAGCTCATCGCGAAAGACGCTGTCCGCGGAGGTGGCGTAGCAGTGCTTGCAGGTCAGGTTGCAGCGGCGCAGCAGGTTCCAGATCACCACCGGTGGTCGCAGGCTGCCCGGTGGGCTGGTTCTCGGCGCGGTGCCCTGGCCGGCCAGGGCGCGCAGGTATTGGCTGATCCTCAACATGTCGCTCTCCTTGACTGATGTTCAGCGTACGGCGGGCGGTAGTCGCAGGCCGGTCTTCTTCAGGATGCGGCTGCTCACCAGCATCTCGTCGGCGCTGCTGGCTTCGCCCAGCAGGTCGCGCAGCTGTTCGCGGTAACGGTCGATTTCCTCGCGACTGCGGCCATGGACCATGGCGAACAGGTTGTAGCGCCAGCCGTCCCGGCGTGGGCGCCGGTAGCAGTGGCTGACGAAGGGCTGGGCGCCGATCAGCGCGCCGAGGCGCGGCATCTGTTGATCCTCGACGTCCCACACGGTCATGCCGTTGTGGCGATAGCCCAGGCGGTAGTGGTTGGGTACGGCGGCGATGCGCCGGATCACCCCTTGTGCCTGCAGGCGCCCCAGCAGCTCGAGGGTGCCCTCGACGCTCAGTTCCAGTTCTGCGGCAAGCCACGCCCAGGGGTCTTCCAACAGGGGCAGGCCGGCCTGGGTCAGTGCCACCAGTCGTTGGGCCAGGGCTGAGTCAGACCGGGAGATACAGGCCGACATGGTAGGTATGCTCCTTGGGCAGGTTGAGGGGTGTCAGGCCGGTCAGGCGTTCGATCTGTTGCAGGGTTTCGCTGATTGCCTGGCGGGTGGGGCAGGCGAGTACGAACCACATGTTCCAGGCATGTTCGCGGCGATAGTTGTGCGCCACCGCAGGCAAGGCGTGGAGTTGTTCGGCCACCGCGTCGAAACGTTCTTCGGGAACCGCCAGCGCCGCCAGGGTGAAGGCGCCGCCCAATGGCTCGATGTCGAACATCGGGCCGAAGCGGCTGAGGGTGCCGTCACCGAGCAAGGCCTGCAGGCGTTCCAGCAGTTCGGCGCTGCTGCTGCCCAGTTCACGGGCCAGCGCCTGCCAGGGTTGAGGGACCAGTGGCAGGCCCAACTGCAGCCGGTTGATCAGGCGGCGGTCGAGTTCATCCATGGCTCGGCACTCGTGTCGAGGTTGCAGCGAAGCGTCCGCCGCACTGCTTGAAGGCATGGGTGCTGAACAGCAGTTGATGGGGCAGGTCGTTCAGTTGCTGTGCTTCGAGCAAGCTGCGGATATGTGCCTCGACCTGCTCGCGCTGGCGCCCGTGGATCATGCAGAACAGGTTGTAGCGCCACTGCGGCAAGCGTCGCGGCCGTTGATAGCACAGGCTGACGCCGGCGGCCTGGCCCAGGCGCCGGCCGACTTCGTCGACCAGTGCGTCCGGGATATCCAGCACCAGCATCGCGTTGGCGGTGAAGCCCAGGGCGCGGTGGTTGAGCACCAGGCCCAGGCGGCGGAACAGTCCTTGCTCTTGCCAACCCTGCATCTGCTCCAGCACCTGCTCTTCGCGGGCGCCGATTCGTTCGGCGAGCATCTGGTAGGGGCGTGATACCAGCGGCAAGCCACCCTCCAGGTGCTGGCGCAACATGAGGGCTTGGTGTGGGCTCAATCCGGGCTTCATGGCGCGTCTCCCAGGGCGAAACCGAGGTCGATGCGGTAGGCGGTCAGCATCGGCAGGTCCAATGGCACCAGGCCGGTGTCCTGCTGCAGCTCGTCGAGGACGTTCTCGATGTGCGGCCGGTCGGGCCCGGTCAGCACGAACCAGAGGTTGTAGGCATGCTCGCGGGCATAGTTGTGATTGACCTCGGGGTACTGGCTGACACGCTCGGCAACCTGGTGCAGGCGCTCGGCCGGGACTGCGAGGGCGGCGAGGGTACTGGCGCCGGCGCGGCTGTGTTCGAACACCGGGCCGATGCGTGACAGGCTGCCGGCCTCGTTCATGTGCCGCAGGCAGTCCATTACCTGCTCCTCATCGCAACCGAGGGCGTTGGCCATCTCCCGGTACGGCTCCGGGCACAGCGGCATGCCGTGCTGGAAACGGTCCATCAGTTGACGAGCCAGCAGATCGACGTCCATCTCAATACCCCATCTTTTGTGCGCGACTGCTGAAGAAAATCCCGCTCGGTGCGCTGGCCGGCAGGCTGGCCAGGCGCTTCAGGCTGTACGGATCCCAGACCTGGACCTGGTCGCCATCACGGGAAGACAGCCACACCTGGTCGCCACGGGCGGTGAATTCCATGTGCAGCACCGCCGGCCCCGGACGCAGGTCGGCGACGACGGCGTGGGTTTCGGTGTCGATGACCTGCACCCGATTGTTGTCCGGGTAGGCGAAGTTGACCCACAGCTGGCGGCCGTCCGGGCGCGCGGTGACGAACACCGGTTGGCCGGCCACCGCGATCGTCGCGGTCTGCTGCCAGTTGCGCGGGTCCATCACCAGTACCTGGTGATGGCCAACCGCTGGAACGAAGGCCTGGTCGGCGGCGAGGGCCCAGCCCTCCAGGTGCGGCATCTTGTAGACCGGCAGTTTTTCCTCGCCGCGGCCATAGTTGCCGAGCACTCGCCGTACACCGCGCTCGGGGTGCCAGAGGTCGAGCTGCGCCATACCGTCTTCGCCGAACAGCCCAGCCATGTAGTAGCGGCCATCGGGGGTGATCAGGGCATCGTAGGGTTGCTGGCCGATGTCCTTGTAGCGTTCGATGCGGGGCGTGTTGCCCTGGCTGAAGTCGGCGCTCCAGATCTCGCCGGTGTCGAACAGGCTGAACACGAAACGCTGGCCGGGGGCGTCCACCAGGCCGACCACCCGTGAACGCTTGCTGCCATCGGCCAGCGGCGTGGCCGGGATGTCGGCCACCAGTTGCAGGGTGTCGGCGTCGAACACCTTGACGCCGCCCGGCACGTAGTTGGACACCGCGACCAGCTTGCCGTCCTGGCTGATGGCGCCGCCGATGCTGTTGCCACCCTGGATGATGCGCCGGTCGATCCGCCGCTGGAGCAGGTCGATCTTGCTCAGCCCGCCGTCGCGGCCGAAGACGTAGGCGTAGCGCTGGTCGGGTGAGAACACCATCGAGGCGTGGGACAGGTCACCCAGGCCATCGAGGCGGGCCAGCGATGTGTGGCCGGTGCTTTCGACGATCTGCACGCTGCCACTGGCGCGCTCGACCACCACGCCGAGATTGCCGGTGCCGCGCAAGGGCGCCTGGGCGCAGGCGGACAACAGCAGTGCAGTGGTCGTGGACAGCAGGATTGAACGGATCATGGTGCGGGATATCCCTGGAGAAGAAGATCGACCAGCCAACGGATGTCGTCGTCGCTGAGCAGCGGTGCCCAGCCGGGCATCGCCGTGCCGGGACGACCCAGGGCGACGGTGGCGACCAGGCCCTCGCGGGGCTTGCCGGCCAAGGCCGCACGGGTCAGCTCGGGGCCGAGTCCGCCGGTCATGTGCAGCCCGTGGCAGGCGCCGCAGTCCTGGGTCAGCAGGTGTTCGAGTTGGGCCTGGCGCCGGCTGTCCGGCGCCGCGCCCGAGGTGTTGCACAGAAGCAGGAGGGCCGTTGCAATCGTCACGTGTCGGTACAGCTTCATGCGCCCTCCAGGTGGCTATTTGAGCGTCAACACCCAGTTGGCGAGGGTCTTCGCTTCTTCCTCGGTGACCGGGTTGGCCGGCATCGGTATCGGTCCCCAGTTACCTTGCGTACCGTTCTTGATATGCCCGGCGAGGGTGTCCACCGCACCGGCCACGCCGGCATTCTTGGCCGCAACTTCCTTGAGCGACGGGCCGACCAGCTTGCTGTCGATGGCGTGGCAGGCGCCGCAGGGTTTGCTCTTGAACAGTTCCTGGCCGTCCTGGGCAGCGGCGGGTTGCAGGCTCAGTGCGGCACCCAGGGCGATCAGTGAAATCAGCGTATTTTTCATGACGATTCCTTGTATTGATGAAGCTCAATAGATGTCGTTCTGAGTGTTGTAGACGTTGAATTTTCCGGTCGGGGTGATCAGTCGCTTGTCCTTGATCACCGCCTTGGGCTTGAGGGTCTTGTCGTCGATGACCACCAGGGCCGACTCCTCGGACTGGCCGCTCCACACCGAGAACCAGACCTCGTCACCGGCCTTGTTGAATTCCGGTTGCACCACGCGCATGGCGCCCTGCTTGATGCCGGCGTACTCGGCAATCGGCAGCGAGGTGTAGCCGGCGTCGAGCTTGTCTAGGTTGAACACCGCCACCGACTGGCTGAGCTTGGGATCCGGGTTGAAGGTGGTGTCGACGTACAGGTGGCGCGAGTTGGGGTGGGTCTTGATGAACAGCGAGCCGCCACCCTGGCCCTTGAGCGAGGCCACCTGTTTCCAGGCGTATTGCGGGTGCTTGACGGGGTCGGTGCCGATCAGCGAGATGCCGTCGTCGCCCAGGTGGCTGGTGGCCCAGACCGGCCCGTACAGCGGGTGCTCGAAGTTGGCGCCACGGCCTGGGTGCGGGGTCTTGCCGACGTCGACCAGGGCGGTCAGCTTGCGCTCCTTGGAGTCGATCACCGCGACCTTGTTCGAGTTGTTGGCGGCGGTCATGAAGTAGCGGTGGGTGCTGTCCCAGCCGCCGTCATGCAGGAACGGCGCGGCATCGATGTAGGTGATGGTGAGGTTCTTGATGTCTTTGTAGCTGACCAGCATGACCTTGCCGGTTTCCTTGACGTTGACGATGAACTCCGGCCATTCGTGGGAGGCGATGATCGCCGCGACCCGTGGCTCGGGGTGGTATTCCTGCTTGTCGACGGTCATGCCGCGGGTCGAGACGATCTGCTTCGGTTCCAGGGTCTCGCCGTCCATGAGGGTGAACTGCGGCGGCCAGTAGGCGCCGGCGATGGTGTACTTGTCCTCGTAGCCCTTGAACTTGGAGGTTTCCACCGAGCGCGCCTCGATGCCGATCTTGACCTCGGCGACCTTGGTCGGCTCGACCGGCCACAGGTCGATCATGTCGATGCGCGCGTCGCGACCGATCACCAGCAGGTAGCGGCCGGAGGCGGAGATGCGCGAGATGTGCACCGCGTAGCCGGTCTCGATGACCTTGACGATCTGCTTGCTGTCGCCGTCGATCAGGGCGATCTTGCCGTCGTCGCGCAGGGTCACCGAGAACAGGTTGGGCAGGTTGAGCTTGCTCAACTGCTGCTTCGGACGATCCTCGGGCTTGACCAGCACCTTCCAGGTTTTCAGCGTCTCGGCCATGCCCCATTCCGGTGGCGTGGGCGGCGTGTGCTGGATGAACTTGGCCATGGCGGTGATCTGGTCCTTGGTCAACGCATTGGAGGTGCCCCAGTTCGGCATGCCCGCTGGCGAGCCATAAGTAATCAGCGCTTCCAGGTAGGCCTGGCCGCGGGCCTGGGTGATGTCCGGGGTCAGCGGCTTGCCGGTGGCGCCCTTGCGCAGCACGCCGTGGCAGCCGGCGCAGCGCTGGAAATAGATTTCCTTCGATGCGTCGAATTCGGCCTGGCTCAGGTCGGGCGCACCGGCGCTCTTGACCATGGCCGGGGCACTGGCGGGCTCCTCGGCGCCAGCGGCCTGGCTGGGCGCCAGGGCGAGTGCCGAACTCAGGGTAGCGACCGTCAGGGCGAAGATTTTTCTGTTGCTGATCAGCATTCCATTTCTCCTCAGGCAAGGCCTTTGCGATGCGCCGCGACGACAGCGCAGAACGCCGGCTCTTAGTGTTCGCAAGGCTATGCCGGAGCAGGGCGGGGGCTGCTTGACGACGATCAAGTTTGCCGGCCATGGCGCTTGTCAGTTTGTCGCAGGGCCGCGTGGCTCGAGGGGGCAAGGTCGAAATGACCCGGCGCCGGCGGGTCTGAATGACCCTGGGTCTGGTCGAAATGACTCCTGTGATTGCCCATCGGGATCGGCTGGGCCAGTTCCGCCGGCAGGTGTCCCCGGGGCATGCCGTTTGCACTGTTGATTTGCGACAAGGGCACTCAACCGCGAATGCCCGATGATCGCCACCTGGAATCACCTCGCTGCATGCGGATGAGTAGCAGGTTGGCGGCAAGGTAAAGGAGTGGCTTTATGCAAGTGCTTGAGCGCAGCAAGGCGCTGGCGATCACACCATTGTTCCGGCTGGCCTTTCGGCCCTTCTTCCTCGCCGGCTGCGTGCTGGCGGTGCTGGTCATTCCGTTGTGGCTGGCCGCCTTCGGGGGCTCGATCAGTGGCTGGACACCGGCCGGGGGCTGGCTGGGCTGGCATCGGCATGAGCTGTTGTTCGGCTTTGGCCTGGCGATGATCGCCGGCTTCCTGCTGACGGCGGTGCAGACCTGGGCCGGTCGTCCGGGGTTATGTGGCAAACCCCTGGCGGCGTTGGCCCTGCTGTGGCTGGGCGCGCGGTTGGCCTGGCTGTGCAACGCCCCGTGGTGGTTGCTGGTACCGCTGGAGCTGGCGTTCCCGTTGGCGGTGGCCTTCGTCATGGGCCGCACCCTGTGGGCGGTACGGCAAAAACGTAACTACCCGATCGTGCTGGTGCTGCTGTTGCTGACCGGGGTCGATGGCCTGTCCGTGTACGGATTGCTCGACGGCCACGAAGGCTGGCAGCGCCAGGGCGTGCTGGGTGGGCTGTGGCTGGTGGCGGCGATGATGGGGCTGATCGGCGGGCGGGTCATTCCGTTCTTCACCCAGCGAGGCCTGGGGCGTACGGCAGGAGTGGTCGCCTGGCCCTGGCTGGACGGGTTGCTGCTGGTGGGCTCGGCACTGGCGGCGCTGGCCTATGCCGCGGGGCCGGCGCTGTCTCCCAACCTCTGGGTGGGCCTGCTGTTCGCGGTACTGGCGGCGGGGCATCTGCTTCGGCTGGTGCGCTGGCAGGACCGGGCGCTCTGGCGCGTGCCGTTGCTGTGGTCATTGCACCTGGCCTATGGCTGGCTGGCGCTGGCCTGCCTTGCCGTGGCGTTGTGGCATTTCGGCGTGGCGTTGAATCCGAGCCTGGCCGTGCACTGCCTGACGGTTGGCGCCATGGGTGGCCTGATCCTGGCGATGATCGCCCGGGTCAGTCTCGGCCATACCGGGCGGGCACTGCAGCCGCCGCCGGGAATGACCCTGGCCTTCATTCTGCTGAACCTGGCGTGCTTCAGTCGGGTCGTGCTGGTCAATTTCTTTGCGTTGCCAGCCCTCTGGCTGGCCGGCCTGTGCTGGACGCTGGCCTTTGCACTGTATGTCTGGCGCTATGGGCCGATGCTGCTGCGGGCCCGGGTCGACGGGCATCCGGGATGACTCGACTTGCCATTGCCCGAGGAGGGCGCTGATGTATCCGTATCTACTGGTGACACACCTGTTGGCGGCGATTGCCTTTATCGGGACGTTGTTTTTTGAAGTGTTGATCTGGCAGCGCGCCCGCGAGCCGTTGGCGGACGCTGCCCGAGCGACGGCGGACCAGGCGATTGCCGTGCGCTCGCGCAAGGTGCTGCATGGTGTGGTGCTGGTGTTGTACGGCGCCGGCCTCGGCATGGCCTGGCACTACCGCGAGGCGCTGGCCCAGCCGTTGGCCAGTCGGTTCGCGACCTTGCTGAGCCTGAAGATGCTGTTGGCCCTGGGCATCATCGGCCATTACCTGCTGCTGGCCTACTGGCTGAAAAGCGGCCGTATCACTCCCGGTCGGGCGCTGTGGATTCGCCGCAGCATCCTCGGGCACATGGTGTTGATCGTGATCCTGGCCAAGGCCATGTTCCTCTGGCATGGCTGAGGCGTGCAAGCGGGCCCGTGCGAGGCGGGCCTTGGAGAGTACTCAGTGACCGGGACTCAGGGCATTGACGAACAGCACGTTGTTTTCCAGGTGGATGTGCTGCACCAGGTCGTCGTGAAACTCCCGCAGCCCGTCATAGAGGCTGCGCCAGGTATTGCAGGCGTCAGCCGGCGGCGTGATGTGGTGGGTCAGGGCCAGCAGCCTGTGCAGGGCTTCGCCATGCTGTTCATGCTCGAAACGCATCACCTGGATCGGCGGCGCGGCCCGTGGCCCGAACCCCAGTTGAAGCAGCGGGAAGAGCACCTGTTCCTCCTTGCACATGTGGCTTTCGAGTTCCTGCTGCATGTCGGTCAGCAGGTCGGCCAGGCCATTGGGGCAGGTGTCATGGTTGCCGTGCACCTGCTCGACCCGGCGCGCCAGGCGGATCAGTTCCGGCAGTTGTTCGCGGTGACGGGCGTGATAGCGGGTCAGCAGGTGAGAGATCAGTTGGGGCGCCGGTTCGTCGCGCCAGCTTTGTTCCAGCAGGGTCAGGCTCATCGGGGTTCCTCGCTTGTCCGTTCAACGATTTCCCAGACCCTTTGCATCCCGTGTGCCAAGGCTAATGGATTGATTAACCTGGGTTTATTTCTAGTCGTGGTGAGATTGACCCGGCACTTGCCGGGTCGATTCCACCCAGGAGGGTGATGACTACCATGTTGCGTGAAAGCCTGGCCGCCGACCTGATCGTCGAGCTGCCCAATGCCGTGCGGTTGCAGCGGCTGGTCCAGACCTTGCGTGAGTACTTCAACAGTAGCGCCGTGGGGCTGCTGCGCCTGGACGGCGACAGCCTCAGGCCAGTGGCGACGGCCGGGCTGGTCCACGAGGCGTTGGGGCGCCGCTTCATCATCGCCCAGCATCCGCGCCTGGCGGCGATCATGGCCTCGCGGGAGCCGACCTGGTTCGAGCCCGACAGCCGCCTGCCGGACCCCTATGATGGCCTGCTTGAAAGCCACGTGGGCGAAGTGTTGCCGATGCATGACTGCATGGGCGTGAGCTTGTATGTGGAGGGGCGGCCCTGGGGCGCGATCACCCTCGATGCGTCCAACGCCGGAACCTTCGACTCGCGTGCCCAGGCGGAACTCAAGCGCTGCACCCTGCAGATCGAAGCCGCCGTGCGGGTTACCCGACTGGAGCAGGACAACCGCAGCCTGCGCCTGGCGCGCAGCGATCCGCGGGCTCTGGAACGGCCGCTGGAGGAGGGGGAAATCCTCGGCCAGAGCCAAGTGTTGCAGCACCTGCTCCACGAATTGGATGTGCTGGCTGATGCCGACCTGCCGGTGTTGCTGCTCGGTGAAACCGGAGTGGGCAAGGAACTGTTCGCCCGTCGGCTGCATCGGCTCTCGCGGCGTGCCGACAAGCCGCTGATCCAGGTCAACTGCGCGGCCCTGCCTGAGTCACTGGCCGAAAGCGAGTTGTTCGGGCACGTCAAGGGCGCCTTCTCGGGCGCTACCAGCGACCGGGCCGGGCGTTTCGATGCGGCCAACGGTGGCACGCTGTTTCTCGATGAAGTGGGGGAGCTGCCGCCCAGCGTCCAGGCCAAGCTGCTGCGTGCCTTGCAGAACGGCGAAATCCAGCGCCTGGGAGCGGACAAGCCATTGCATGTCGACGTGCGGATCATTGCGGCTACCAACCGGCACCTGCCCGACAGCATTCGCGATGGTCTGTTTCGAGCCGACCTGTATCACCGGCTCTCGGTGTACCCGGTGCCGATCCCGGCGTTGCGCGAGCGTGGCCAGGATGTATTGGTGCTGGCCGGACATTTTCTCGAGCTCAATCGTGCCCGGCTCGGCCTGCGCGGTCTGCGCCTGTCGCCGGCGGCCGAGCGGGCGTTGCTGGCCTACACCTGGCCGGGCAATGTCCGCGAACTGGAACACGTGATCAGCCGCGCCGCGTTGAAGCTGCTCGGCCGTGGTGGCAGCCGGGCATCGATCCTGACGCTGGAGCCGGATGTCCTCGACCTCGACAGCACGCGGGGCGCGCCACCGGTCGAGGCCGAGCCAGCGCTGGTGGCGGCCCTGGGCGTGCCGTTCCAGGCCCTGGCCGACGCGGTCGACGACTGCCAGCGGCAGAAGGTGCTTCAGGCCCTGAAACTCAGTGGCGAGAACTGGTCTGGCGCTGCGCGGCTGTTGCAGGTCGATCCGAGCAATCTGCACAAGCTCGCCCGGCGCCTGCGGCTCAAGTAATCCTCAGTTGTCGTGCCGGCGCCCACCCAGGCGCTGGCGCATCTGTTCGCTGGCTGCCGGCCCGGCCTGCACGGTGCTGTTTCCCAGCGGCACCGGGCGGCCATCGGCGACGTCCGCCAGCATCAGGTGCAAGGGGCGGGCGCTGTCGCGTTCGACGATCTGCACGCTTTCGCCCTCAGGCGCGTAATGGCGATTGCCCCATTCGACCAGCGCCATCAGTACCACGCGAAAATCCCGGCCCTTGGCGGTCGGCACGTACTGGTAGCGCAGCGGACGCTGGCTGTAGGCCTCGCGTTCGAGCAGGCCGTCTTCCACCAGGCCGTTCAGGCGCCGGGTCAGCATGTTGGGGGCGATGTCCAGGCTGCGGGAAAACTCGTCGAAGCGTTTCAGGCCCTGCAGCGCGTCACGCATGATCAGGATGTTCCACCATTCGCCCACCCGCTCGAGGCTGCGGGCGATCGGGCATTCGGCATGGATCAGGGTTTTGCGCTGCATGGCGGCTCCTGCAGGGAAAGCTGTTTTTTGTCAGGTTGCATGTTACTTTCATTATGATAGTAGCGTCCACAGGCCATTACTTGCTCAATCACCTGTAAGGAGTTGGATTGTCATGAACAAACGTATCGTTGTCACGGGCATGGGCGCGCTGACCCCGCTGGGCTGCGGCGTGGAAACGATCTGGCAGCGCCTGCTGGCCGGGCAGTCGGGCATACGGCCGCTGCCGCAGGAACTGATCGGCGACCTGGCGATCGGCATTGGCGGCCAGGTCCCGGATCGCCTCCAGGATCCGCAGGCCGGCTTCGATCCGGACCTACTGCTGGCGGCCAAGGAACAGCGCAAGATGGACCGCTTCATCCTGTTCGCCCTGGCGGCCGCCGAGCAGGCCCTGGCCCAGGCGGGCTGGGCGCCAGACACCCCACGGGCGCAGGCGCGCACCGGCACCGTCATCGCCACCGGGGTGGGTGGTTTTCCGGCGATTGCCGAGGCGGTGCGTACCACTGACAGCAAGGGGCCGCGGCGCCTGTCGCCGTTCACCATCCCGTCGTTCCTCGGCAACATGGCCGCCGGGCAAGTCTCGATCCGCCACGATTTCAAGGGGCCGCTGGCGACCCCGGTGACCGCCTGTGCCGCAGGCGTCCAGGCCATTGGCGATGCGGCGCGGATGATTCGTGCGGGAGAGATCGACGTGGCGATCTGCGGGGGAGCGGAAGCCTGCATCCACCGGGTCAGCCTGGCCGGCTTCGCGGCGGCGCGGGCGCTGTCGAGCGATTTCAACGACACCCCGCAACGGGCTTCGCGACCGTTCGACCAGGCCCGCGATGGTTTTGTCATGGGCGAGGGCGCCGGCCTGCTGGTGATCGAGGAACTGGAGCATGCGCTGGCCCGTGGCGCGACACCGCTGGCCGAACTGGTGGGTTATGGCACCAGTGCCGATGCCTATCACATGACCGCCGGCCCCGAGGACGGCGACGGTGCCCGCCGAGCGATGGAGCAGGCGCTGTTGCAGGCCGGTATCGAGCCAGGCCAGGTGCGTCACCTGAATGCCCACGCCACCTCGACGCCGGTGGGCGACAAGGGTGAGCTGGCGGCGATCAAGGCCGTGTTTGGTACTGGTGCAGGTCCGGCGATCAGCTCGACCAAGTCTGCCACCGGCCACCTGCTGGGTGCGGCCGGTGGGATCGAGGCGATCTTTACCGTCCTGGCGCTGCGCGACCAGGTGGCACCGGCGACGCTCAATCTGGACCACCCCGACGAGGCTGCCGCCGGTCTCGACCTGGTTCGCGGCCAGCCCCGCCCGTTGTCGATGGACTATGCGTTGTCCAATGGCTTCGGGTTTGGCGGGGTGAATGCCAGCGTGGTGTTCAAACGCTGGGTGTAGCTCTTACGCCCGATTGTGCCGAGTCCCCTTCGCAGCCTTGAGTCATCCCACCTGATAGAGGGCCCTGTCTGATTTTCTGCGGCACACGCTCACTTCTAAATCGACCATACGCAGACGCCATGCCATTCAGCATGGCGTTTCTTCAGTGTGGTTATGAAAAGCTGAGTATCGAGATTTTTCAGATCTGTGGTGTTACCACATTTATGATGTATCTTTGAGTCGTCAGCGAAGCGAGAGAGAGCTGATGAAATACAACGAGTTCAGGCGGTGGCTGGAAGCCCAGGGCGTCATTTTCTTCAAGTCACGCAGTGGTAGCAGCCACTTCAAGGTCCTGGCTCCCAATGGCAGGCAGACGATTTTCCCAAACCACGGAGCCAACGAAATTGGCGAAGGACTCAGGAAGGAAATCATCAAGCAGTTGGGGCTCAAGGATTGAGCACCAGGCCGAATGAACGGGCATCCATCAGTTTGAACAGTGAGGTATACATGTACAGCTACGCCATCCAGTTACATGAGGAGGCCGGCTCCTTCTGGTCATCCTGCCGGGACATTCCGGAAGCTCATAGCGCGGGTGACAGTGTGGAGGAATTGCTGGGCAACGCCAGCGCAGGGCTCGAGTTGGCCCTGACCATCTATGTCGACCAGGTCCGGACCATCCCGCTGCCTTCGGCCGCAAGGCCTGGAGATTATCTGGTGCATCTCTCGGCGCTCACCGCGGCAAAGGTTTCCTTGTGGAATGCGATGCGGGAAAAAAACATGCGCAAGGCAGATCTTTGCCGGCTGCTCGGCGCGTCCCAGACCAAGGTCGACCGCCTGGTCGATTTTGACCACAGCTCCAGGATCGAGCAGGTGGAGATCGCCCTGGCTGCACTTGGCAAGCGTCTCTCTGTCTCGGTCGAGCGGGACCAGCGGAGCGTTGTGTATCACTGTGTATCTGGTTGATCAGCCGATACACAGGCTTTCCCAATGGCAGGGAGTTCGACACAGGCCGGATACGTCGAGGGGGTCAAATGTCTCCAAGGTTTCAAGGGCGTCATCCAGACCCCTGACCATGGCTGGCAACGGAGAGATCACCATGAAGAAGGCACTGCACAACAACAAGAACGGCAAGGGCCGCCTGGCCGGGTCGTCGATGCTCGCACTCGCCCTGTTCGGCATGTTCGGCGCGGCGCAGGCGGCGACGACCACTCAGGCTGATGTCAGCCCTGCCGGCGTGTCCTACTCGGCACCTTCGCCTTTCGGCCCGCTCAAGCACGTCAAGGCCGGGCTGCTCGACGTGGCCTATGCCGAAACCGGCCCGGCCGATGGCCAGGTGGTGATTCTGCTGCATGGCTGGCCCTACGATATTCACAGCTACGACGACGTGGCGCCGTTGCTGGCGGCCAAGGGGTACCGGGTATTGATGCCGTATGCCCGTGGCTATGGCGACACCCACTTCCTTTCCGAGAAGACCCTGCGCAACGGTCAACCGGCAGCCTTGGCCAGCGACGTCATCGATTTCATGGATGCCCTGAAGATCAAGCAGGCCGTGCTCGGCGGCTATGACTGGGGCGCACGTTCGGCGGACATCGTCTCGGCCCTGTGGCCGGAGCGGGTCAAGGCGCTGGTGTCGGTCAGTGGCTACCTGATCGGCAACCAGGCGGCCGGCAAGACGCCGCTGCCGCCCAAGGCCGAGTTGCAATGGTGGTACCAGTTCTATTTCGCCACTGATCGCGGTCGTGCCGGCTACGAGAAAAACACCCATGACTTCGCCAAGCTGATCTGGCAGACGGCTTCGCCGAAATGGGCGTTCGACGATGCCACCTATGATCGCAGCGCCAAGGCGCTGGAAAACCCCGATCATGTCGATATCACGGTGTTCAACTACCGCTGGCGCCTGGGTCTGGTCCAGGGCGAGGCGCGCTACGATGCGCTGGAACAGAAACTGGCCACGGCGCCGTCGATCAGCGTCCCGACCATCACCCTTGAGGGCGATGCCAATGGTGCGCCACATCCGGCGCCCGAGGATTACGCCAAGCGTTTTACCGGCAAGTATCAGTTCCGCCTGATCAACGGCGGCATCGGGCACAACCTGCCGCAGGAAGCGCCAGAGGCATTCGCCAAGGCGGTCATCGACGCGGATCACCTCTAGGCCGCCTGTTGTTCCTCCCCTGAACTGCGCGCGTTCAGCGCCTCCTGGCCTGATCGTCGCGCAGCTTTATCCCTCGCGTTTCGGGCAGTCCGTCAGAAAGTTGGCAAAAAGCCATCTATGTTCAGGCTGGCCTCAATGAAAAGCATTATGATTGACACTTTTTTACGTAATTCAGTAAAGGCCTGTCCGTCATGTCGCTTGACCCCCTCACGATGTTGGTTATCACGATCGCCCTGGCAGCGGCTGCCGCGCTGTATCTGGCGGTCGAGTGGCGCAGCGTTCGTGAACCATCGCTGCTGTTCTGGAGTTCGGGGTTTGCAACGATCAGCATCGGTTCGACACTTGCGTTGTTGCGTGGAAGCGGCTTTTTGTTACTGGGTATCTGGTTCGCCAATGGCCTGCTGGTGACTGCACACTGGCTGTTCCTGATGGGCGTTGCGCGATTCACCGAGACGCGGCTTTCCCGTGCCTGGTTCCTGGTGGTCGTGGCCTGGATCGCCATGCTGTTTCTACCCAACGATCCGTCGTGGTCGAAGATCATGATGCTGGTCAATTCGCTGATGGTCTCGCTGGTAAGCCTGCGTGCCAGTTTTCTGCTGCGTCCCCACGGCAGGTCGTTGAGCGTGGGCGCGGTGCAGTTGCGTTATGTCCTGCTGATCCACGGGCTTTTCTACTTTATCAAGGCCATGTCGACGATCATGCCGGGTACGCTGATCGACCTTGCCGCGTTTCGGGGCGAGATCATCCAGATTTCGCTGGTCGAAGGCGCCATGGCGATCATGCTGATCGCGCTGTCGATGACCGGCACCGAACGCTATCGCCGGGAAAAGCGCATTGCCCGGCTGGCGGCCCGCGACCCGTTGACGGCGTTGTACAACCGTCGTGCCCTTGAAGTACGCGCGCCGCGCCTGCTCGAGGACGTCTCAAGCGCGCGACCGGCGGCCCTGCTGCTGATCGATGTCGACAACTTCAAGCTGGTCAACGACCTCTATGGCCATACCGCTGGCGACCGCCTGCTGGTGGCGCTGAGCGAGATGATTCGTTCGCTGCTGCCCGAAAGCGCCTTGGCGGCCCGGCTGGGCGGCGACGAATTCGTCATCCTGCTGAGCGATACCTCGAAAGAGCAGGTCGTCAAACTGGGCAGTGCGTTACGCGATCAGTTCCACCAGATTGCCTGCGAGAAATTCGCCACCCCCCAGGCGGTGACCCTGAGCATCGGCGCCAATCTGTTCGACCAGCCACCCAGCAGCCTCGCGGCGTTGGTCGAGCAGAGCGATGCGGCGCTCTATGAGTCGAAGCGGGGCGGGCGCGACAGTATTCGCCTGATCGACCGGACGAGGTCCTGCAACGAAGCGCTGCGTACATCCTGATTCGCGGCTGTCGCCAACGATCGACCTGGAGCCCTGATTGCGGATTGCAGCACGGTGCGTTGTCGAACAATCAGGGTTTCTAACCCGGACAACAAACCCGACTGGGTAGTTGTTTCAATCCCTGTCGACGAGATAAGTACATGCTCGGGTGGTTGTAAGAAAGTACTTCGGGCCGTGGGTGCAAAGAAACGCCTGCCTGCCGCTGGCAGGCCGAATAGGGCGGGGACAATTCAGGCTTATTGACCCTGCTTTACGCAGAGTTCGGTTGTCCTACGATCGCGGCAACAAGCGGAACGCCGTATTTGCAAAAAAGTGTAATCAAGGCGATGACGCCAATATGTCGTCAACCACGCCCGTTCACTGGAGAAACCCCGAAAACGGGAGAGCGATCCGGGACAGAGGCTAGAGCATTTAAGCAGTTATCTTGCGGGTGTCGAGACAGCGACCTGGCATTTTTGCCCGAGCCTGCAGGTAAGTGGGTAAATTGTCAGACGTTTTTCAACTAACGGCAGTTGCCCACGGGCGGACTCATAAGCAATTGGTAATCAATTGCACTGTTATAGTGCAACTCTTCCAGGCCGTGATAGCGTGGGTGGCCAGCACCCGCAAGGGTACTGGCCAGTACTGCGGCAGGCGCCTCAGGCGCAGACCTTGGCGATCTGCTCGCGTAGCCAGGCATTGGCGCTGTTCTGGCCGCCCTTGCGGTCCCAGAGCATGTCCATGGTGAAACTGGGCAGGCCTGGCGGTGGTTTGCAGAAGGCGAATTTCGTTTCATCGCAAATCCGCATCTGGATGCGCCGGGGCAGGGTCAGGACCAGATCGGTGCCGGTGATCATTTCCAGGGCCGCCACGTAACTATTGGAGCGTGCGACGATCTGCCGGGTATAACCCTGCTTGCCGAGCCAGCCATCCACCATGTTGGTGTCCGACATCCACGGAGTGGGGAATATATGCTGGCGTGCGGAAAAACTTTCCAGATTGAACTTGTTGCCCGCCGGGGCGAAGTTTTTGTCGACTACGCAGACGAAGTCATCATCCAGCAGTATCTTCGACTTGAAGTTCTTGGCTTCTCGATGAAAGTTGGGCCCGGAGCAAATGGCCAGATCAATGCGGCCGTCTGCAAGTTTTTCCGTGGGAATGTCTTTGTGAAGTTTGTGGATGTTGATGATTACCGGGAAACTGCTCTTGATGAAGCTTTTCAATAGTGTTGGCAGGATCAGTAACTCGAAATATTCCGGGGCACAGATATTGAAAGTTATTTCCTTCTTTGCCGGATCGAATGGTTTACTTTCCGAGTGACACAGGTTGATGCTTTTAATGATATTGATGACATGACTGTACATGCTGGTGGCCTTGCTGGTTGGCCACATCGCATTACGGGTGTGGATGAACAGCTCGTCCTCGAAGCTGGTACGCAGCTTTTTCAGGCAGTAGCTGACGGTGGACTGGCTGACACAAAGGGTTTCGGAAACCTCGGTGACGCTGCTCTGTTCATATATCGCGACGAATACCATCAGGTCCTGCATGTCCAGCTTTCTAAGCAAATTGCTATTGAGCATAAGATCCGTCTCGATAAAAATCCATTGGTGTTACTTTCGTCACATTTCTAGTGTTTCATCCTATTTGTATATTAGCGGAAGCAATTTACTTTTTAAATAGCCTGTTGGAAGTCTCCTCCCTATATTCGCCACTCACATTTGAGTACCCCTGCACAGGGACGGAGGAGGACGAAATGTTGGTACGTGTCACGGAAAACCAGACGCCGTTGTGGATACAGGCGACGGAAGTTGTGAAAGAAAAATTTCGCAGCTCTTATAAGGCCAGCGTCGAACCCAATCCGCAGTACTTTGCTCTGACGCTGGATGCCGATGAGCAGATTCTTTCTTGCGCCGGTATAACTTTTGCCGACCATCGAACGCTGTTCTCCGAGCAATACCTCTCGGAGCCGATCGAGGTGATCCTGTCGCGGCGCTTCGAAAAGAGCATCGAGCGTTCGAACATCGTCGAAATCGGCAACCTGATCTCCCACCACATGACGGCAGGCATCATCATGGTCAACATGATTCCGCTGCTGGCCTGGTGCATGGGCGCCCATTACCTGCTGTGCACCGTTACGCCGCGGGTGCGGGAGATGATGGAGAGCTGCCAGATCGTCTTCGAGCCGCTGCTCGCCGCCGATCCGGATCGCCTGGTCAATGAGGACGGCAAGAGCTGGGGCAGTTACTACTCGAAGCAGCCGGTCACCGGTTTCATCCGCGTCGATCCGCAGCGTTCGCGTTTCGCCGCCTTGACCCTCAACACGCTGTTCAGCCAACTGCCGACCGACCTGCCAGCGAGGGCGCAGCCATGAGTGCGGCATTCATTACCGATCTGCGCCGAGCCCTGCAGGCCAGTCGTGATCTGATCTGTGCGGTCGATTGCGCGGCCACCGGCCCGGAGCAGGGCGTCGTGCTGACCTACGGCGAGCTGGAATCCCGTGCCCTGAACCTGGCGGCCGAATTGCAGCGGCGTTTTACTGCCGGCACTGCGGGGGAACGCGTGGTGCTGGGCATCGCCACGCGCAACAGCAGCGACTGGCTGGTGGCCGACCTGGCTTGTCTGTTTGCCGGGATTACCGCATTGCCCTTGCCCCTGGCCTTCAGTCAGTCCCAGGCCGAACACCTGGCGGCCCGTTGCGACGGTTTCCTGGTCGACGCTGCCGGGCAACGCACCCTGAGCGAGCGCTGGCTGCTGGACTTCCCTGCGGCGCGTCTGCGCCTGATCAACGAGTCGGCCATCGAACAGCCCCTGCTGGATGTTCCGGACGATGACGAATGGATCTGCAAGATCATCCACACCTCCGGCACCACCAGCCGGCCCAAGGGTGTGCGGCTGAGCACGGCGGCAGTCGGCGCGGTGCTGGCCTCCCTGCGCCAGGGCATGCCTGCCGGTGCCCATCGGCGTTATCTGTCGTTGGTGCCGTTGAGCCTGCTGCTCGAACAGGTGACAGCGGCCTACCTGCCGTTGCTGGCCGGTGGCACGGTGTTCTTCCTGCCCGAGGCGGAGCCGCTGCTGGGTGAACCCGGCGCCTCGCCACAACAACTGATCGACTGGCTGCTGCGGGTCGAGCCGACGGCGATGACGGTGCCGCCGGTGATGCTCAACCGTTTCTACGAGCAACTGGCCCAGGGTGACGAGGCCGGCGAGCGGCTGTCGCGCTACCTGCATTCGGGTGTGCACATCACCTGCGGCGGCGCCGCGGTCAGCGTCGACATCCTCAAGGCCCTGGCCGAGGACGGCATTCCGGTGTTCCAGGGCTACGGGTTGTCCGAGAACGCCTCGGTGGTGAGCATGAACACGGCTTCGAACCAGCGCCTGGGCAGTGTCGGCAGGCCGCTGGCGCATGTCCAGGTGCGTATCGGCGCCGACCAGACCATCGAGGTCAAGAGCAGTTCGCTGTTCAGCGGCTACTCGGGGCTGGACCCCAGTGCCTGCTCGATGTCCGAGGACGGCTGGATGGACACCGGCGACCTGGGCTCCCTGGATGCCGACGGCTACCTGTATGTCCACGGCCGCAAGAAGAACGTGATCTGCCTGCCCAATGGCCGCAACGTCAGCCCGGAACAGGTCGAGCTGGAATACCGCGAGTATCCGGGGGTACGCGACGCTGCGGTGTTTTTCGATGAAGTGCATGGCCTGGTGGCCTTGCTCTGTGTTGAATCGCTGCCGGACCGGGTCGAGCTGGCCAACTGGTCGGGGCGACGCTTTTCCGATATCGAACGGCCCAGCCGCCTGTGGCTGCTGACCAAGGACGATCCGCTGCTCGAACAACTCTACACCGTGACCGGCCGACCGAAACGTGCCGATATCGCCACCGTTTTCTCCACACTGCAAGGGAATGCAACTGATGAACTCGCCTGCCTATCACTCTGAAAGCCCAGCCATCTCGATTATCGAGCCCCGTCATTTCACCAGCCTGGGCAAGCCCGAGTTGTATGAGCTGCTTGGGCACTACGGCATCGTGCTGTTTCGCAACTGCATCCACAGCGCCGAGGATTTCAGCGCCTTCGTCCGGCAGAACAGTTCCCGGCTGAGCCTCGACCCGGCACGGGTCATGGTCGGCGGCGCGGCGCAGCTGGTGGACGCCGGGCGCGATGCGGTTGGCCTGCATTGCGAGAACGGCAACTCGCCATTCTGGCCTGATATCACCTGGTTCTATTGCCAGGAAGCGCCGCGCAAGGGCTCGCAAACCACCCTGTGCGATGGCGAGAAAGTCCTGGGCAAACTGTCGGCCGATTGCCGTGGGTTCTTCGAGGACAACCCGATTCGCTATAGCCGCACCGTCGCCGGCGACAAGTGGCGCCGCCTGGTCTGCCACTACTCGTCGACGCTTTCCGATCCGTCCGCCGTGGTCATCGAGGACCTGCTGCAGATCATCGGTGACGACCCGCGCACGCAGATCACCTTCAACCCGGCCGATGACTCGATCCACTACGCGTTCAGCACCCCGGCGATCCTGGTCTCCGAGTTCAGCCAGCGTCCGGCTTTCGCCAACAGCATTCTCGGCCCGTCCTTCAACTATGAGGCACCGGTGATCGACACCGTGGCCGGGTGGCCGATCCCGGCCGAGTTCCTCGCCGAGATCGCCGCGGTGACGGCCCAGGAAACCTACCCGGTCGGCTGGCGCGACCACGACATGGTGATGATCGACAACCGCCGGGTCATGCATGGCCGAGAAGCCATCGTTGATGACCGCCGCCGTATCTTCAATGCCCTGAGCTACCGTTGAGACCTTTTATGAAGACCAATGACAAACTGATCATCACTGGCCAGTACGAGACCTACACCGATGGTGATGGTCGCAAGGTCGTCGACCTGAGCGGCGGCTTCGGTTTCCAGGTGCCGCCGGTGATCGACGCGGTCAGCCGCCAGGCCGGCATCATGGGCCTGTCCAACCGGGTGCTGATGTCTGAACCGCTGATCGGCCTGTGCCGAACCCTGGCCGAGCTGCTGCCCGCGCCGCTGGTCAGCTCCTACGTCTGCAGCTCCGGCGATGAAGCCTTCGAAGGCGCCTTGAAGCTGTGCAAGGGCCTCAAGCCCAAGGGCAACACCATCGTCTTCATCCAGGGCGGCGACTATGGCTCCTTGAGCTATGGCCGGTGCTTGAGCGCATCGCGTGATTATCAGGAGATCCAGGATTTCCTCGGTTTCAGGCACGTGGCGATCCGACAGGTCGCCGACCTGGACAAGGTCGACTGGGCCGACTGCTTTGCGGTCTGCCACACCAGCACGGTGATCGATGACAACGGTCGCTTGCGCCTGATCGAGCAGTCGCTGCTTGATCAGCTGTATGCCCGGGCCGCCAAGGCCTCGGCACCGGTGATCGCAATGGACGTGCAGACCTGCCTGGGCAGCCTGGGCCAGCTGTTCGGTTTCCAGCGCTACCAGAACACCCCGGATATCGTCGTGCTGGGCGGAGCCCTGGGCGGCGGGGCGATTCCCATCGGTACCTACACCTGCAGCGAAGAGATGGCCTACCAGGTCTACGGTCGCAGCAGCCCGGCGAAACATGGCAGCACCACGGCGGGCAATCCGATGGCCTGCGTGGCCGCACTGACCGCCCTCGACTATGTACGCCAGCATGACTGTGCCAGGCAGTGCCTGGACAACGGCCGGCTGCTGGCGCAGACGCTGGCCCCCCTCGGGGCGGTGGCCTGTGGCGCCTGGGTCAGCCTGCCACTGGCGGGCGATCTCAAGCCGGCCGAGTTGTGCCAGATCCTCTACGACCGCGGGGTCTACGTCAGCGTGCCGCGCGGCCGCGAACTGATCCTGCGGTGCCCGGTTACCGCTCGTCCCGAACCCATCCAACGTGCCGCCCAGATCATCAAGGAGACTCTCAGCCATGTCCTTAACCCTGCCGCATGAGCAACTGCTGGATGATTGCCAGCGTCACTGGAGTGCTTCGGCGGCCAAGCTCTATCGCCTGGGCAAGACCAGCGTCGAGCAGCACACCGACGGCATCTATGTCACCGACCATGCCGGCAAGCGCTTCATCGACTGTGCCTGCAGCTATGGGGTGTTCATCGTCGGCCATCGTAACCCGCTGGTTCGCGAGCAGGTGCAGAACCAACTGAATCGCATGGCCTGGGTTCCGGAAGGGCGCGTACATCCGTTGCAGCATGCCTTGTCCGAGCGCCTGCGGGACCTGGTGCCGGGCGAGTGGGGTGATGTCCAGTACATGGTTTCGGGTGCCGAGGCCATCGAGCAGAGCCTGCGCTATGTGCTCAAGGTCCAGCGCAACCGTCGCGGCATCGTGGTGATGGGCGACTCCTATCACGGCAAGACCCTGGCGGCGATGAGCATTCTCGGCCAGCAACAGCACCATCGCAGCTACGGCACCCATGCGCCGCAAGTGACCTATGTGCCCTATGGCGACTTCGCCGCCTTGCAGAAAGCGGTGGGCGAGGGCGTGTGCGCGGTGTATGTCGAGCCGATTCTCGGTGGTGCGCACCTGCAGGTGCCGCCGGTGGGCTACATGGCCAACATTCGCGCCCTGTGCGACGCGACCGAGACCCTGCTGGTGGCCGACGAGATCCAGACCGGCTTCGGGCGTTGCGGCAAGTGGTTCGCCGTGCAGTACGACGAAGTGGTGCCGGACATCATGATCCTCTCCAAGGGCCTGACCGGCGGCTACACCTCGTTCGCCTGTGCGATGTACAGCGAGCGGTTGAGCCGACAGTTCCCGCTGGCCGAGATCGAGCCCGACCAGCGCACCAATGGCGGGCACCCGGTGGCCTGTGCCTCGGCGCTGGCGGCCATCGACTATATCGAGCAGCACGACCTGGTCGAGCAGTCGCGGATCAACGGCGGCCTGTTGCGCCACGGCCTGCAACGGCTGGCCGAGCGCTACCCGCAGATCGTCGAGGATGTGCCGGGCGTGGGGCTGATGACTGGCCTGCGCCTGCGTGGCTCGGTGTACGAGGCGCTGATGAGCATGGAGCTGGGCAAGCGCGGCATTCATGCCGGGCACTCGATGAATGAGAAGGCCCGGCACCCGGTACTGCGTTTCTATCCGCCCCTGAACATCACGCCCGAGGCACTGCGTCACGTGCTGACGATGACCGAGGAGGCCCTGGAGGCCATCGCCCGGCGGCCGAAGCTTGGGGTCAAGGCGTTCTCCCTGGTGGTGCGCAACATGTACCAGATTCCCAACAAGCTGCTGCGCAGCAAGGCGGAGCGTTGAGCATGTTCAACCCGGATACCTTGACCCTGCGGGAGATGGCCGGCCTGCTGCGCCGTGGCGCGCTGACCAGCGTCGAGTTGCTGGAGTTCTATCTGCAACGGATCGCCGAGCGTAACAAGGCGATCAATGCCCTGATCCAGCTCGAGTCCCTTGACGAGTTGCGGCGCCAGGCCAGGGAGGCCGATGAACTGGCCAGCCGCGGGCTTTTCCTCGGCCCGCTGCACGGCGTGCCGCTGACCATCAAGGATGTCTGCCACGTGCGCGGTTTTCGCATGTCGCGCGGCCTCGAAGAGTTGCTCGGTGAGCCCAGCGAGCAGGACGCCACGGTGGTCGCGCGGTTGCGTGAGACGGGTGCGATCATCCTGGGCATCACCAACGTGCCCGAGCTGTGCATGGCGTTCGAAACCGAGAACCTGCTGTATGGGCGCACCCTCAACCCCTATGACGCCCAACGTTCCGCCGGTGGCAGCAGCGGCGGTGAAGCGGCTGCCATCGCGGCCGGTTGCTCGCCGGCCGGCTTGGCTTCGGACGCCTGTGGCAGTGTGCGCATCCCTGCGCATTTCAATGGCATCTGCGGGCTCAAGCTGACCCAGGGGCGAGTGCCCCTGACCGGGCAGTTTCCCAACGACCGTTCCGGGCTGTTCCACCTGACTTCGGCGTTTGGCGTGATGGGTCGCTATGTCGACGACCTGGCGTTGCTCGGGCCGTTGATCAGCGGCGCCGATGGCCAGGACCCGGACACGGTCGACGTGCCGTTCGCCGAGAGCAAGCCACTGGGCGAGTTGCGCGTGGCGATTTCCTGGGCGTCCGAGCGGACCCAGGTCAGTGCCGGCGTGAAGCAGGTGTTGCAGCGGGTCGAGGCATGCCTGCAGGGAGTGGTCGCTGAAGTGAGCCCGGCGGTGCCGACGATGCTCGACGAGGCCTGCGATATCCTCTGGCGGGTATTCATCACCGGAGCGGATGCCGGCCGTGGCTGGCAGCGGCTGTTCCAGGCCATGGGCAAGCAGGCCTACACCCCGGCCACGGCGGAACTGGTGCGACGCAGCGAGCAGGTCGAACTGAGCGTGGATGAACTCAAGCGCGACTGGATCGCCATCGATACCTTCCGCTACCAGTTGGCGAAGTTCTTCGCCGAGCACGATCTGTTCATCTGCCCGGTGTATCCGGACGTGGCTTTTGCCCACGGTGAGTCGCTGGCGGATCGTGATCGGTATGCCTTCGTGTTCCCGTTCAGCCTGTCGGGCTCGCCGGCGGTGGTCATTCGTGCCGGCCATGATCCGGATAGCGGCTTGCCGATCGGCATCCAACTGGTGGGGCCGCACTGGCAGGAGGAGCGCCTGCTGGCTGTCGCCGCGTTCCTCGAGCGGCAACTGGAACGCTGGGCCCCGGTGATGCCCCGGGGCTCTGCGTTACGCTGAGGCCCTCAGGCCAGGGCCGGCTTGGCGCTGCGGCTGCTCAGCACCAATGCGCCCATGCCGACAGCGACCAGCACGGCACCGACGGCTTCCACCAGCGTCGGTTGCTGGCTCAGCCAGAACCAGTGGAACAGGGTTACGAACAACGTATTCAGGTAGACGTAGGAAATCACCGTCGACGGGGCGATCACTCCGATAGCCCGGTGCAGCAGCCAGAAGGTCGCCAGGGTGCCGAACAGCGCCAGGTACACCAGCCAGAACACATCCCGCCCGGTCAGCAGCGCCCCGCTGCGCCAACCACCGCTGAACCCGCAGAACACCAGCAGGAACAGCGCACCGAAAAGCATGTTCCAGAACGTCATCGCCACCGGGTCGCGACCCTTGAGGACGCCGGCCTTGAAACGCTGGCTCAGGGGCGAGTAGAGCGCCATCGCCAGGCAACCGATACTGAACACGATCACCGGATACGGCGTGGGCAACTCGCCAGGTGCCGCGCCCTTGAGAATCAGCAGGACGGCGCCGAGCGCCGCGAGGGCCATCGGCAGCAGGCGCGTTTTCAGGCTGGCGCTGGGCAGCAGCACGGCTTCGAAACCCAGGGTCATCAGTGGTACCAGGGTGTACAGCGTCGCGGTGTTGACCGCCGTGGTGTAGCGCAGCGCTTCGAACAGCGAACCGAAATACCCCGCCAGCAACAGGCCGAGGATGGCATGTGCCAGCAGCCCCCTGGCTGAAATCGGGGACTTGTTGTTCAGAAGCAACAGCGGCAGGAACAGCAGCGCCGAAAACAGCAGGCGCAACCCGGTCAACAGGATCGGGTCGATCGATTGGCCCACTTCGGCGGCGGCGAAGAACGACGCGGCGATCAGCAGCGCCCAGACCAGCATGCCCCAATGGGCGGCAGCGAAACCGACTTGTTTCATGAGCGTCTCCAGGACGGAATGCAGATGCCCCAGCCTGGGGCCCGAGGGCAGCCAGGTGGGGCAGGGGGAGTCGACAGGGGGCGCGGCCCTTTCCCAGGCCAGTCGGCCAGGCGGGAAGGGCCGTTGATCGCTATCGGATATGCTGCTCGTAGTGCTTGGGGTTGAAGCGCAGCACCATCACGATCATCACCGCCATCACGGCGGTCAGCGACCACCAGGCCCATTCGAAGCTGCCCAGCTGATCGCGGATCACCCCGGCGATCAGCGGCGACAGACCGGCGATCAGATAGCCGATGCCTTGCACGAAAGCGGTCAGGCCACCGGCGCGGCGCGGGTCTTCCAGGTGGTCGAGGGAGACGATCAGGCTCATCGGGAACAGGCCACCGATCCCCAGGCCCAGCAGGCATGGCCAGAGCAGGGTGAAGTGTTGCGGGCTGAGGATCAGGCCACAGAAACCGGCGATGATCAGGGCCAGCAGCACGGCCAGCACCAGGCGGCGGTCCTGACTGCGGTTGGCCAGGGCTGGCGTCACCAGGCCGGAGACCACTTCCATGGCCGTCAACAGGCCCAGCAGCAGGCCGGCGCTCTGTTCGCTCCAGCCTTTTTCCACGTAGTAGGGCGCCAGCCAGGCCAGCACGCAGGTATAGGAGGCGGTGCCGAGGCCGAAGAAGATCGCCAGCAGCCAGGCCCGCGAGTTGCTGAAGAACGACTCCCGTTGGCTGCTGCCCGGCGCCTGTGGCAACTCCGGGACCGCCGAACGCTGGGCGTACCAGACGACCAGCCCGACCAGGGCCAGCACCGCCCAGATCGCCAGGCTGATCCGCCAGCTGCCGGTCTGGGCCAGGACGAAGGGCGAGAACGATGCCGCGATCGCCGCGCCGCCCATGATCGACGTGACATAGACGCCCATGAACAGCGAGACGTTGTTGCTGAAGCGGGACTTGATCAGTGCCGGCATCACCGCCTGGATCAGGGCGATGCCGAGGCCGGCCAGGACCGCACTGAGGATCAGCTCGGCGGTGCTGTCCAGGTATAGCCGCGAGGCGGTCGCCAGGCCGATGACCAGCAGCGACAGGACAATGGTGCGGTGTTCGCCGAAGCGCTGGGCCAGGCGCATACCGAGAAACATCGCCAGGCCCATGGCCATCACCGGCAGCATGGTCAGCAGCGCGGCGGCGCTGAAACTCAGTGGAATATCGCCGCGTATCGCCGACAGCAATGGCCCGACCGCGGCCATCGACGGTCGCAGATTGAGCGCGACCAACACGACGCTGACCATCAGCCAGACGGCATGAGCGCTTGAAGTCCTAACGTTTTCCATGTGGGGAGCCTTCCATGACAAAGCTCTAATTAAGCCATTGCGCGCCGGAAGGGGCAATTTGAAAAACTGATGGGGGTCATCGAGAAACTGAGTTTGCGTCGATTGCCACCTGATGCGTTGCGGCGCTTCCTGATTTTGGCGTGTGACGAGAATTTGCCAGTAATGGCTAGATGCTACTTCTGGAATATCCTGTTTATACAGAGGTTTACGATGTGTTTTCGGTTTATTTGTATTGATGTGTCTCTATAAAAAGCTGTAGGTGATTTCCTAAAGGTCCAGTGAAATTTCCTTAACGCATTTTTGAATATGGAAAGATTTTACTGGATAACTCATTGTATTTGGGAGGGGCGAAGAATTTTCCTAACTTCAGGGGACGGCTCGCCTGACCAAGAGACAGGTTTCAAGTGATTTCGTACATGGCCTTTAACGAACTCACATTCCATTTGAATTGAATAATGGTATCTGCTGTTGCCATCTGGAGAAATCATGGCCGCGAGTAGTTTTCAAAATGAAGTACCCAAGGCTCGGGTGAATATCAGGCTGGACCTGCATACGGGCGGGGCGCAGAAAAAAGTCGAATTGCCGCTGAAGTTGATGCTGATGGGCGACTACAGTAACGGCAGGGAGCAGCAACCCCTCTGTGACAGGGCAAGGATCGACATCGACAGGAACAATTTCGACAGCGTCCTCGCCGATTTTTCACCGGGCTTGAAGCTGACGGTGGAGAACACCCTTGCCGGTGACGCCAGCGACACCCGCTTTGATTTGCAATTCAGTTGCATGAAGGACTTCGAGCCGGAGCAGGTGGCACGCCAGATTCCCCAACTGCGTCGGCTGTTGGCCATGCGCAATCTTCTGCGTGACCTCAAGTCGAATCTGCTGGATAACGCGACCTTCCGGCGCGAGTTGGAGCGAATTCTAAAGGATGAGGCTCTGAGTCATGAACTTCGGACCGAACTCTTCGCGCTGAACGCCCAATAAAAATCTCGGTTACTCAGGTTAAAAAGGAAGTTTCACCATGCCTGCAGATCATTCCGACGTGCAATCGCACGGCGCCGTAGTGTTGCCTGAAGAAAACAAAACCGTATATGCCGCGTTATTCGACAAGATCAATCTGCACCCGGTTGAGACGTTGACCGGCATTGAAACATTCCAGAGTAGCGAGGCTTTGTCCGAGGTCTCCACCGATGAGCGTGTAACGGCTGCTGTCAGTGTCTTTCTCGATCTGCTCGAAAGCTCCTCGCAGAAAGTCGAACGCCTGGACAGGACGTTGCTCGATGAACATATCGCTGCGCTGGACTGGCAGATCAGCCGACAACTGGATGCGGTGATGCATCATGCCGATTTCAAGCGTGTGGAGTCGACGTGGCGCGGGGTGAAGTCGCTGATCGATCAGACCGATTTCCGCCAGAATGTCCGTATCGAATTGCTGGATATCAGCAAGGATCACCTGGTGCAGGATTTCGAGGATGCGCCGGAGATCGCCCAGAGCGGGTTGTATATCCATGCCTACACCCAGGAATACGACACGCCGGGTGGTGAGCCGATCGCGGCAGCCATTTCCAACTACGAGTTCGATCGCAGCCCGCAGGACATCACGCTGCTGCGCAATATCTCCAAGGTCGCTGCGGCTGCCCACATGCCATTCATTGGCGCCGTGGGCCCGGCTTTCTTCGGCAAGGAGTCGATGGAGGAAGTGGCGGCGATCAAGGACATTGGCAACTACTTCGATCGCGCCGAATACATCCGCTGGAAGTCCTTCCGCGAAAGCGACGATGCCCGTTACATCGGCTTGACCATGCCGCGGGTATTGGGCCGCCTGCCCTACGGGCCGGATACCGTGCCGGTGCGCAGCTTCAACTACGTCGAGAACGTCAAGGGGCCCGACCACGAGAAGTATCTGTGGACCAACGCCTCGTTCGCCTTTGCGGCCAACATGGTCAAGAGCTTCGTCGCCAATGGCTGGTGCGTGCAGATCCGCGGGCCCCAGTCCGGCGGCGCGGTGACCGAGCTGCCGATTCACCTGTACGACCTGGGCACGGGCAACCAGGTGAAGATCCCTTCTGAGGTGATGATCCCGGAAACCCGCGAGTTCGAATTCGCCAACCTCGGTTTCATCCCCCTTTCGTACTACAAGAATCGCGACTATGCGTGTTTCTTCTCGGCCAACTCGGCCCAGAAACCGGCGGTGTACGACACCCCCGATGCGACCGCCAATAGCCGGATCAACGCGCGCCTGCCCTACATATTCCTGCTGTCGCGCATTGCCCATTACCTGAAGCTGATCCAGCGCGAGAACATCGGCACCACCAAGGATCGTCGCCTGCTCGAGCTTGAGCTGAACAAATGGCTGGGCGGGTTGGTGACCGAGATGACCGACCCGGGCGATGAGTTGCAGGCCTCGCACCCGCTGCGCGAGGGCCAGGTGATCGTCGAGGATATCGAGGACAACCCGGGGTTCTTTCGCGTCAAACTCTATGCCGTGCCGCATTTCCAGGTCGAAGGCATGGACGTCAACCTGTCGCTGGTTTCACAGATGCCCAAGGCGAAAGCCTGACGACCTGGCAGGGAGACTACCGGATGAAAATCGACCGTCCCCTCTGGGCTGCGGGTGTACTGCTGTCTCCGCAGCAATTCCAGCAGCAGGCGCGTTGGGAGGCCTGGGCCAACGAAAACCTTGCCCATCTGTCGCTGGTGCATCCCTGGGGCGTGCGCGCCGTGGCCTTCGACCAACAGGCGTTGCGACTGGGCAAGCTCAAGGCCACCCGGTTGCAGGTGCGTCTGCCCGACGGCAGCCTGGTCGACACCGACCGCGTGGATCGGCTGCCTCCCGCCCTCGAGTTGGCGCAACTGCTGCCCGCCGAGCTCCAGCAGGTGAGTCTGTTGCTGGCCCTGCCGCTGGAGCAGGCCAACGGCAACAACTGCCTGTTCGACGGGGCCAGGGCCGACCGGCCGGTGCGCTATCGCCAGGATTGGCGCCAGGTGCAGGACATCTATGCCGATGAGGTGCAGTCGGTCGGCGTTCTGGAGCAGATGCTGAGCTTGCGCCTGGGGCATGATGAGAACGCCGACTACCTGACTTGCCCGGTCGCTCGGCTGGTGCGAGACGGGCAGGGGGCCTGGAGCCTGGACCTGGCCTACATACCGCCCTTGCTCAGTTTTGCCGCCCATCCGGGGCTGCTGGTGCAGTTGGAGAACCTCCTGACCCAGATGTCCGCCAAGCGTCAGCGCCTGATGGACATGCGCCGCGAGAGCAACCAGCGCATGGCCGATTTCGCGGTGGCCGATGTGTCGCTGTTCTGGCTGCTGAACGCGTTGAACAGCTATCAGCCGGTGCTGGCTGATCTGCGTGATCACCCCGAGCGGCATCCTGAGCAGGTCTATCTGGAACTGGTGCGGTTGGCCGGCAGCCTGCTGACGTTTTCTCTGGAGCACGATCTCGACGCCATTCCTGCCTATCGGCACGAACAGCTCGAAACCGTGTTCCCGCCGTTGATGCAGACCATCGCCAGTCTGCTGGCTGCCAGCCTGCCGTCGCGGGTCATCGCCCTGGCGTTGGAGACGGGTGCCGCCAACCACTGGCAGGTCCGGATCAATGACACGCGCCTGTTGGAGCCCGACGGTGCCGACTTCTACCTGTCGGTGCGTTCCAGCCTGCCGGCTGCGCAACTGCAGGGGCAGTTTCCCAGGCTGTGCAAGGTGGGAGCACCGGATGAGGTCAGGCGACTGGTCAATGCCGCGTTGGACGGTGTCCCCCTGCAGGCGCTCAGTCACGTGCCTGCCGCCATTCCCTTGCGGCTGGAGAACCAGTACTTCGTCCTCGATCTTCGGCACGACAAGGGCCAGGCGATGCTCAAGGCCGGCACCTTTGTCTTCTACGTGCCGAGCACCCTGGCTGACATAAAACTCGAACTGTTCGCGGTGTTACGCACATGAACCAGACAAACAGTATGGCCGCCGCGCTTGTCGACGGCCTGATGCAGGATAGCTATCTGCTGGTGGTGGAGTTGCGCCAGGGCGCATCGGTACGGAACAGCACCCAACTGCGTGAGCATGGCGCACGGCAGGTCGAAGCCGTTCGCCAGGCGCTCGAAAAAACCGGCATGAGCCAGCGCAACATCGATCATATCAGCCATGCCCAGTGTGCCCTGCTGGACGAAACCATGCTCCACCACGCCCAGGGCGAGGCCCATGCGAACTGGGCCGACAAGCCGTTGCAGGCCAGCTTTTTCAATCAGCACCAGGCGGGCGAGTTTCTCTATGAGCAAATGCGCGAAGTCCTGCGCGAGCCGGCTCCCGATCTGCAGGTGCTGACGGTGTTCCATCGCGTGCTGATGCTGGGTTTCCTGGGCCGCTACCGTAACCCGGACGATCCCGAGCGCAAGAGCGTGCTGGCCGCGCTCGATGCTCAGGTGGCGCCCCTGGCGCTTGGCCACGCATTGGACACCTGCACGGGTATCGGTCAGCGAAGGCGTCTTCCAACTGGGCTGCAATCCTCCTTGTTTCATGCCCTGCTGGTGGCGCTGCTGCTTCTTGCGGTCTGGTGGGGGCTGGACCAATGGCTCGATGAGGTGGCCTCCACCGTGTTGCCGGTGCTGGAGTGAGACGCAGATGACGCGCTATCAGACATGGGCGCTTTGGCTATGGGCGAGCGCCTTGACCCTGTCTTTGACGATGCTGCTGCCGTTGACTGACGGGATGCGGGTCGTGGTTGCCCTGGGTGTCATCGTGCTGCTTGCCCTGGTCTGGCGTCGGGGCCGGCAGCCGGTGGCGGCGCTGCATCCGTCGTCGGGCCTGGCCGCCAGCAGCGACAGCGTCCTGCCACCGGCAGGCTATCGCCAGCCGATAGTGCTGGTGTGTGGTGATGGGCTGACAGGGTTGTTCGGCGACATCCCCCCGAACCATCTGGCGCTGCGCACTGTCGAGCAGGGCTGTTATGTGCGGGTCGCCCGGCCGGAGCATTTGCCGCGGATGATCGCCAACCTGGCGGCCTTGCGCCCGGCGTGGCGTCGTCAGCTTTGCGTGATGTTTGTCTGCAACCCCGGCGAACATCGTGACGAGGCGGTATTCACGGCGGGTGTGCGTGCCATGGGCAGTCAACTGGCACTGCTTCGCCAACGGGGGGCTGCGCTGCCGCTCATGCTGGTGAGTTATCTGCAGGCTGCCCACGGCGAGGGTCCCTGGTTCAGTTGGGCGGCTGCCGAGCGCGCTCCACGGGTGCATGAGGCGGGTGCCTGCTCCAGCTTCGAGGAGTGGCAACGACGGCCCGACGACCTTCGTGCCCAGGCCCGGCGGGTGCAGGCCTGTGTGCAGTTGGACAGCTGCGTGGCCTGGCTGAGCCGGGTGGTGCAACCTCGCTTCACGACCGGTGAGGATCGCTATCGCGCGGGCTCGCCGGCGGTCTGTGGCGTCATCCAGATTCCGGTGCTGCCAGGTAGGCAGGACGATAGCCTGTGGCAGCAATGGCTGCGTGAAAGAACCGCCTTGCTGGATGCCCGCAGCACCTCGCCTGTATCGGATGAGCTGTTGCCGTTCCCGGATCCGCTGCTGCCCTTGTTGTCCACCCATGCCAGGACGACACCCGTGCATCGCGTCAGGGCGGCGGCGGTGTGGCTGTTCGCGCTCGCTGCGCTGGTCGCGTTGTTCAGTTCGGCCTGGCAGAACCATCGGCTGCTACGCCAGGTCGGCGCTGACCTGCATCGTCACTTGTCCATGTCCCAGTCGGGGGTGCATGACGCTCAATCACATGCCTGGCTTGCAGAGGCCCTGGCGTTATTGCGCCAGGATGCGCAGCGCCTGCAGAGCTACTACCGCGATGGCGTACCGTGGGCCTTGGGGCTGGGGTTGTACAGGGGCGAGCCGTTGCGCGTGCCACTGTTGAAGCTGACTACCGATCATCGCTCGTCGACCGGGACGCCGCTTGCCAGCGAACCGATACGCCTGGACAGCCTGTCCCTGTTCAGTTCAGGCAGCGCCCGGCTCAAGCCCGAGTCGACCCGGGTGCTGGCCAAGGCCCTGGTCGGCATCAAGGCGCAGCCGGGCTGGCTCATCGTGATCGGCGGGCACACCGATGCCACCGGCGAGGCCGGGCAGAACCTGCGCTTGTCCCAGGCCCGTGCCGCTGCCGTGCGTGACTGGATCCAGCGCGTGGGCGACATCCCCGACAGTTGCCTGGCGGTGCAGGGGTTCGGCGCCAGCCAGCCGATCGCCACCAACGACACCGATGCAGGACGCAGGCTCAATCGCCGCGTCGATATTCGCCTGGTCCCTGCCCAGGGGGCCTGTGCGCTCCCGGCCACGGCATCGAACAGGCAATCCCCTGTCGCCTAGCGCGATATTCATGACCCAGAGAAGGAGCTTCACATGGCAATCCCGATTTACCTGTGGCTGCAAAATGATGGTGGTGCCGAGATCAAGGGATCGGTCGATGTGCAGGGCCGCGAAGGCAGCATCGAAGTGATCGCCCAGGACCACAGCGTGAAAATCCCGACCGACGACAACACCGGCAAGCTGACGGGGGCGCGCGTGCATACCCCGTTCATTTTTGCCAAGGAAATCGATGCGTCCACCCCTTACCTGTACAAGGCGGTCAGCACCGGCCAGAACCTCAAGAGTGCCGAATTCAAATGGTACCGGATCAACGATGCCGGCCAGGAAGTCGTGTACTTCACCACCAGGCTGGAGGGCGTCAAGGTGGTGAAGGTCGCCCCGAAAATGCACGACGTGAAGGACACGGGCAAGGAGAAACACGGCCACCTGGAGGAAATCGAACTGCGCTACGAGAAGGTCACCTGGACCTACGTGGACGGCAACATCATCCACTCCGATTCCTGGAGTGAACGCCAGAGCGCCTGACCGCCGAGTGCCGGGTAGCCGTGCGAGGTTATCCGGCCCGTCGCCCGTGCCAGCTGGCAGGCGCCGGAAAAACCGGTATCGGACATGCCTCATCGCAAACGCAGCGCGGAGTACTGAGCATGCGTGATGTACAACCCATCTTCTTCGACCACAGCCGCCACAAGCTCGAGGTCCGTGACCTGGACGCCAGCCTCGACGTGCTGGCCTTCAAGGGCGAGGAACAGCTGAGCCAACCGTTCGCTTACACGGTGGAGTTCACCTGCACCGCACAGGACCTCGCCGTCGAAAGCATCCTCGGTCGCGACGCCGGCTTCACCCTGTGGCCGATGCCGGTCAAACGCCTGAACATCCCGGGCCTGAAGGAACCCGAGATCAAGCCGCTGCGCAGCGTGTTCGGGGTGATCACCGACTTCCAGCGCCTGTCCGCGTCCCGCGACGAGGCCCGCTACCAGATCACCCTGCAGCCGCACCTGGCCCTGCTGGAGCGGGGCAAGCAATTTCGTCTCTACCAGCAACGTTCGGTGCCGGAAATCGTCGAGCATATCCTGCGCGGCCGCCATGAATTCTACGGCCAGGACTTTCACTTCCAACTGGTGCGCGAATACCCCCGGCGCGAGCAGGTCATGCAGTACGACGAGAGCGACCTGGCATTCATTGCCCGGCTGCTGGCCGAGGTCGGCATCTGGTACTGCTTCCGCCACGACGAGCGCCTGATGATCGATGTCGTCGAGTTCCACGACGACCAGCGTGGCTACGCCAAGCCACAGATCGAGTTGCCCTGTCGCCCGTCCTCGGGCCTGAGCAGCCTCGGCGAGGACAGCGTGTGGGGCTTGCAGTGCCGCCACCGGGTGGTGGAAAAGAGCGTCAGCGTTCGTGCCTACCACCACCGCGAGGCCCACGCCCACCTCGATGGCGAGGTCGACCAGAGCCGTGGGGCCCTGGGCACCTACGGCGAGGCCTACCACTACGCTGAAGCCTATCGGGTGCTGGGCGATGCCTATGCCCAGGACGAAGACCTGCAAAGCGAAAGCGGCTTCTTCTATGCCCGGCTGCGTCACGAGCGCTACTTCAACGAGCGCACCCGCCTGAGCGGCCACAGCAGCCAGGCGGGCCTGGCGCCCGGCCAGGTGCTGAACATCAGCGGCGGGGCGCCGCAGGCCTTCGAGCCGGGTGCGGTGATCACCCGCCTGCTACTGGAGGCCGCGCGCGATCGCAGCCTGGAAGTCAGCTTCGAGGCCATGCCCTACGCGGAACGCATCTGCTTCCGCCCGCCCGTGCTGCCCCGGCCGAAGATCGCCGGAACCCTGCCGGCCCGGGTCAGCCACCCGGACAAGAGCCACCGCTACGCCGAGATCGATTTCGAAGGCCGCTACCGGGTGCATTTCCTGTTCGACCGCGAGCCCTGGCCGACGGGGCAGGAAAGCGGCTGGCTGCGCCTGGCGCGACCCTATGCGGGCGAAACCCACGGCCTGCACCTGCCGCTGATCGCCGGCACCGAAGTGGCGGTGGCCTTCGAGCAGGGCGATCCGGACCGGCCCTACATCGCCCACGCCTTGCACGACAGCGACCGGCCGGACCACGTGACCTTCAATCGGCGCGACCACAGCCGCAACGTGCTGCGTACCCCGGCCAACAACAAGCTGCGCATGGAGGACTTGCGCGGGCAGGAACATGTGAAGCTCAGCACCGAGTATGGCGGCAAGAGCCAGCTGAACCTGGGGCATCTGGTGGATGCGGCGAAGAACAAGCGCGGGGAAGGCTTTGAGTTGCGCACCGATGATTGGGGGGCGATTCGGGGGGGCAAGGGCGTGTTTATCAGTGCTGATAAACAGGAGAGGGCGAAGGCGGGCGTGCTGAGCATGGAACCGGCCACCGGCCTGGTTCAGCAGGCGCTGGAGCAGTTCACCGACTGGCAGGCGATCAGCGAGGCCCATCATGGCCGCCAGCCCGGCACCGAGGGCCTGCGCAGCTTGCAGGCGGCGGCGAAGGATCTCCAGCAACCGACCATCCTGCTCAGCGCTCCCCAGGGCGTCGCGGCCGTGACGCCCGCCAGCGTCCTGCTCAAGAGCGGCAACGCGTTCTACCTGCAAAGCCAGGACGAAATCAACCTGGCGGCCGCCCAGCGCCTGTCGGCCCATGCCGACCAGGCGATTTCGCTGCTGGCCCGCGAGGAGGGCCTGCGCCTGGTGTCCGGCAAGGGGCCGCTGGAGATCGAGTCCCATGCCGACGAGCTGAAGCTGGCCGCCCAGCAGGACATCAGCGTCGAGTCGGTGCAGGGGCACCTGCAACTGACGGCCACGAACGGCATCACCCTGGGTTGTGGCGGCGGCAGCATCCGTATCACGCCCAGCGGAGAGATCCTTATCCATGGGCCGGGGTTGGTCAGTATCAAGGGGCATCACCGGGTCAACGCTCCGGCCGAGGAGGTGTTTGCGCTGCCAGAGTTGCCGGGTTCGGTGTGTGAGGAATGTGTGAAAAGAGCCAGGGCCAAAGCGCGGGGCTTCGCCAATCGGGAGGACCGGACATGAGTGGCAGGGATTCCGCCAACTGGCTCGAGCTGCTGGAAACATCCTGCGCCGAGCTACACGTCAATGACGTGCACATCATTATCGACCAATCGGGCTGCGACGAGTCGTTGCTGCCCAGCGTCCAGGCCGTCGACCCGCCGATACCCTGGTATTCGTTGTTCACCGGGCTGCCAGAGGCCATGCACGAGAACCTGGCACCATTGCTGGTGTGTGTCGACCTGCAGCAGCCGTTTCAGCGGCACTGGCTGAACGGGCTGCAGGGTGTACTGGACCCTTCGCTGGTGCTGGCACTGGCTTCTCCCTGGTCCTTCCGGACCCTGGCCGAGCACCTCGGCCGATGTGTCGAGGCGGTCAATGGCCGTCACTCGGGCTTGCTGCGCTATTACGACTCGCGCCTGTTCCCGCTGTTGTTCAGCCATGTGCTGGAACCTGACCAGCAACAGCGGTTCTTGAGACCCGCGCTGTTCTGGAGTTGGCGGAATCGGGACGGCCTGCCCGAGTGGTTGCCTGGGGAGGGCGATGCGCTGGAGTGTGCTGCGGATATCAGCCCCATGGAGCTCAGCGACCGGCAGATGGACGTCTTTGGTTGTGCCAGCGATGCCACCGCAGCCGTTGATGAACTGGCCGATGCGTTTCCTGGCGAGTGGGGGGCGGAGCAGCGTTTCCAGGCTTGTTTCGCCGCCATGCTCGCGGCGACTGCGGCCGGGTTGCTGCTGAATGCCGAACGCCAGGCCTATGTTCTCGACAGGGTCAGCCAGACCCGACTGGAGGCGTCCGATGACAAGAGGAAGTGAACCTATGTCCGAACCCTGTTTGCGCCGCTTATTGGGTGTCTCACTGTTGGCGTTGGGCCTCTGCGTACAAAACGTCCAGGCCAGCACCCTGGGAGCGATCAACCACACCCATTGGGCGATCAATCATTTCAGTGTCGATGGGCGCTCGGGGATCGACATCATCGGTCCCTATCAGGGCGGTGGAGGTGGTTGTTGCTATATCGCTCCGGCGCGCTGGGAGCCGGGATTGAAGGTGCGGGTGGATTGGGAAACGGGGTCGGCGTACACCGACGGTTTTCCCGGATTTGTTGATGAGGCCAAGTACGACGCTTGGCGGGAAAAGGTCAAAGCGCAAAAACGCCAACACAGCAAGCTAGCCCCAGTACCGGACTACATCGGCCAGAAGGTCTGCGGCCTTACCGTGCATTTTCTGCCTTGCGAAGAATTGCAGGTCACCACGTCTTGCTACGCCTACGGCAGCCCCGAATATCCGATCAAGACCCCCCTGCATTTACCGGAGCCTACCTCATGTCCGAAGTGAAACGTGCGCCTGCCTGGTATCCACCGCAGTTCCCCATCCAGGGGCGCCTGCCTCAACGAGCAGGACAGGTCTATCAGAATATCCGGCGCCGATGCCAGCTGGAGGACGACTACCAGGATGCCATGAGCGTGGCCGCTGGGCGGCGGGTCATGCCGCCTTGCTGCAGGACCCTGCATATCAGCCTGTGCTTCGATGGCACCGGCAACAACCTCAACAACGACCTCTACCTGTCGACGCCCCGGCACCCAACCAATATCGCACGGTTGTTCCGGGCCAGTATCGGCGATGGTTATGCGGGCGGTACGGCCCACAGCAGGACCCATGGGCTGGTCGATGAACCGGGCACCGGCCACGGCCAGCACTACAAGTACTACATGCCCGGGGTTGGTACGCCTTTCCCCGAGGTGGGCGACCTGGACTACAGCCTCTCTGGCCTGGGCGCTGCCAGCTATGGCGAAGAACGCATCAATTGGGGGCTGCTGATGCTGGTCGACGCCCTGCGGCGCATGCTCGGCTTGCCCCGCCAAGACAATGCGAGCCTTCTGGCCTCGGTCAAGGCCATGGGCAGTACCCATGGGCTGGAGTCGTTGACCGGTCGCAGCAATCGTCGGCGCGAGTTCGTCAAGCAGTTCTGGGCATTGCTCAAACCACTGGATATTGCCCTGAAGCAGCCGACTCCCGGTCAATGCAAGCTGCTGGGCGTCAAGTTGTATGTCTATGGTTTTTCTCGAGGTGCCGCGGCGGCGCGAGCCTTTGTCTGCTGGCTGGACCAACTGCTGTCGAACACCGAGACGACGCCGGCGCTGAAGCTGGCGGGCATGGAGTTGCCGCTGCCCATCAGTGTGGATTACCTCGGGTTGCTGGATACCGTGGCTTCGGTGGGGGCCGCCGATATCTTCCCGGGGGCGCAGGGGCATATGGGCTGGGCGGATGGCACCCAGGAACTGCCGATGAGCAGCCTGGTCAAGCGCTGCCTGCATATTGTCGCCAGCCATGAGCAGCGTCAGTGCTTTCCGCTGGACTCCATTCGCCGCCAGAGTGGCGAGTATCCGGACAATAGCCTGGAGGTATTGCATCCGGGGATGCATTCGGATCAGGGGGGAGGGTATCCGCCTGGGGATCAGGGGAAGGCCATTAGCCAGGACTCTCGGGTAGGTGATGGTCTGTTGTTGTCGCAGATTGCACTGAATGATCTATATGCCGATGCCTTTGCCCATGGCGCACCATTAAAAGTGCCGAGAGAAGCCTTGCCGACGGGGTTACAGCGTGAGCTTTGGAGGGTGATGGAGTTTGAGGTTGTAGAGCAGTTTCGTGTTTCCTCTACGTTAGTCGACCGCTTCAACGCCTGGCGCCTGGTCACTCTAGGTCTGATCCCCTCAGACCAGCCGCTCCCCATCGAACGAGTTGAACACTACCAACCGCTAGAAGCCCCCGTCACCGTCGAAGAGGCCCTGCGTGACCAGATGGGCTGGATCACCGCCTGGCGTATCGACCGCTATGCCTTTGCCACGCTGCGAAAGGCACCGTTCTATCTTGAGGCCAGCGATACCGAGTCCGACCTGCAGGCCCGGAGCAATGCCGAGGCGAGGCGCAATCAGAAACAGGCCGAAGTCGAGAAGCGTCGCCAGGAGCAATTGGCCCGCGAGTATTCTGACCGGACACCGAGCCTGCCGCTCGAACCCGGGGTCAAGGACTTCGACCCTGACATGGCGCAGACCCAGTTGCGGGAGGCCGCCGAGGAGTTTGCCCAGCATTTTCGGGGTGAGAGTCTGACGTTTTCCGTCGCGATCTGGCGGGTGCGTCCGAGCGTGGCGGTGAGCGTGCAGTCGCTTGCCCGGATATGGGCCGAGCGAAAGCAGATGAAAGAGCTGGGCCTGGCTCGGGTTCGACCATTGTTCCCGCCTCCCAGGCATGAGCAGAACCACCTGGACGAAAACAACCGGGGCAATGTGGACGAAAGCCGCAACGCCGGGCAGCCGGAAGGTTTGCTCAGGGCGCTGTTCGACAATCAGGTCCACGACTCCCGAGCCTGGTTTCTCTACAAACACGGCCGCGAGCCCTTCGGCAGCTACCTGCTTGAACGCATGGTGTTCTTCGGTGATGTGGGGAGCCGGGAGCTGGTGCGTTACGACGAAAACGGCGAGCAGTTGTTGGCGAATGTAACCGAGAACGCTCCGGTGTACATGGACCCCGAACGCAAGGCCCAGGCGTTGCGCAATATAGATGCACGGTGGAAGGCGTCTCATGCCAGGGCGACGGGGGAGGTGGATGATGCTTCGGTTTGAAGTGAGTCGGTTTTCTACTGCATCAATGGCTTTCCAGGGGCCCGCTTCATGGCGATTCCGACTTGGCGCACTATGCGCTTTGTTCGGCGGGGTGATTTTGGGACAGGGTGCCCAGGCCAGTACGTTGGGAGCCATCAACCATACCCATTGGGCAATCAACCATTTCAACGTGGATGGCCGTTCGGGGATCGACATCATCGGTCCCTATCAGGGCGGTGGAGGTGGATGTTGCTATATCGCTCCGGCGCGCTGGAAACCGGGATTGACGGTGCGGGTGGATTGGGAGACCGGTGTGGCTTATCCCGATGGTTTTCCTGGCTTTGCTGATGAGGTTAGGTATGAAGCATGGGCTCAAAAGATCAGAGCTCAGAAACGCAAATACAGCAAGACCGTCCCCGTCCCGGACTACACCGGTCAGAAGGTCTGCGGCCTTACCGTGCATTTTCTGCCTTGCGAAGAATTGCAGGTCACCACGTCTTGCTACGCCTACGGCAGCCCCGAATACCCGATCAAGACCCCCTTGCACCTGCCGGAGCCGCAGTCATGTCCAAGGTGATCTGCCCAGGTTTTTCAGGGCGACGAATGCCCAACGGCCGACAAGGCCTGGATAGCGACATTGCAGTACCACTTTCTACGGCGCATTGGCTGCTGGAGTGCCGTGTTCTAAACGAGAAGTAGTTGATTGTTCATTGGTTTATGGAGACTGATCATGAAAGATGATGATAATGAAGTTTTATTTGAATCGATAGAATGGAGGTTGATTAGCGATAGGGCTAGGGAATGGTTTGGTTCTATTGTTGGATCGATTTCCTGCTTGTTGGTTTTGTATGCGTTCATCTTGAATAATAATGATTTAGTTCTTGGTCTTTTGATTTTTCTTCCGGTTACTATAGTTGTGGTCATTGTAATGCTGGTGCCGGCTGCTTTGATTGGGGTTGCGCTGACCCATTTTTTTTATGGGAGAATTTTTCCTAGTGTAGTGGCTATATTTTTTGTCGTGCCAGGGGTTTATCTTGTTTTTTTAAAAGTATGGAATTGGTGATGGCTGGGTTGGCCATTTTTGATCAGGGGCACGCCTCGCTGATATAACTGGTTTTATTTTATAGGTCAGAAACTTATTCGCAGGTTGCTTCTGTCGGTTGATAGAAACTGTTTGAATGTTTTTCACGTGATGGAACAAGTATTTCGAATGATTGACTGTTCCGGCAAAAGAAACGGTAGTTGCACTTATCCGCATTTCTTTCGTCAAGCCTCCTTGTGCTTGCCGTCGCCGCAACCATGTCCGCAGGGAAATGCGCCGCAAGGCGGGAGGTAAATGATGAGACCGGTAGTTCGACAAGGCGATACGCTGCGCGAGTTCGGTGGCAGCGTACTGGAAGGGCATTCGCCCTATTACGGCCAGCCCATTGCCTGCCAGGGGGACGCCGTGCGCTGCAAGCTGCATGGCCTGACCTGGATTGCCGAAGGCAGCGAGTTGTTCCAGGTCAACGACCGCCCGGTGGCGCTGCACGGTCATCGTTGCGCCTGCGGATGCACCCTGGTCAGCTCCATGCCCGATTCATGGGTGGCTTCATGAAGCTGGCGCCCGCGTTCGCGGCCTATCCGCGGGTGGCGCCTCCGGTGTATGCGCGTTGGCTGGCCAGTGTTGTCGCGCTGCTGGCCCTGGTGGCCAGTGCCAGTGCAGTGATACGGCCCTTTGTCGAGACGCGCGTGGTGGTGGCCGTTGTGGTTTTCCTGCTGCTGCTCTGGGTGCTGGCCTTGCTGCTGCGGGTGTTGTTCTACCGCTTCAACCGACACAACGCGCACAGCTATGACGAAACGGTGCGACAGGTGCAGCGCCATTGGTGGCAACAGCATCGGCAGCAGGTCGCGCTGGTCGATTCGGTGCTGCTTGGCGCCGCGTGCCAGACACCGGCGCAAGCGCAAGGCCTGTTTCGAGCCGACGCCCTGCCGCCCGTGCCGCGCAGGAAAAACAAGAGCATCGACCGCTTTATACGTCAGGTGTCGGGTAGCGACAGCACCGAGCGCGAGCGCCAACTGGCGACACTGCTGGCCCTGCGCTGGCAGGCACAACAGCCCGAGCCCATCGTCGTGCAGCCCTTGTGCTGCTACTGGCAGGGCACGCCTGACGCCTGGCAGGCCTTTGTCGAGCAGATGGCGAATTGCTGTCCGCAGGTGCAGTTGCCCGAACGCCCCGAGCCCTGGCTAGGCCTCGACAGCCTGGACGCGATCATCGACCGGTTACAGGGCGCCCCGGCGGATGCGCGCATTCTCTGTGCCGGCTGCCAGTCTTCAGCGGCGTTGCCAGAGAACCGCCTGCCCGCGGGGGAGGCCGCCTTGCTGTGGTTGCTCGGTCCCCGGGGCGGCGTGCGTTTTTCCCGCGGCGAGTGGTTTGCCGCCGATACCGACAGCCTGGCCGCAGTGGCCGAACGCGCACAGCAACAGCGCACGGGAGAGACACCGGTGCAAGCCTGCGTGTCGTTCTCCCAGCCTGACGTTCCCGACCTGTCCGCCCTCGGCTGGAACACCCGACAACACCTGCAGGACGCCCACTTCGGCGCGCTGGCCGGCCTCGAGGCCATGGTCGTGCAGACCCTGGCGGCCTGGTATGCCGAGCAGCAGGGCATGCCCTGCGCCTGGTTGGCGAACGATCCCCATCACAGCCTGGCCATGGGAGTGGTTGAACCCGATGACTCAAACCCTTGAAACCCCGAGTATCCACGCCTGGCGAACGTTGCTGCTACTGGTCGTGGTCCTGGCCTTGCTGGTCGCCCTCGCAGGCCTGGCCTGGTGCTACTGGACGGACTCGTGGCCGACTGATGCAGCCATGCTGCAGGACATCCTGTTCAAGGCGGCGCTCTGCTGGGTGGTTCTGCTTGCGGTGTCGCTGCTGGTCTGGCAGGTGACGCAGCAGGGTATTCGCACGCTGGTGATCCATTCCTGGCCAAAGGCCTTGCGCAAAACCAGGGGGGGCACGAAGGCCGTCCGGCCATGGCTACCTGAATTGCTCACGCACCTGCACGACCACCACGGCAGGCTCTGGCGCCGCAAACTGCGCCTGCTGCTGGTCGTCGGCGAGCCCGAGCAGATCGAAGCCATCGCCCCTGGCCTGGCCGGGCAGAAGTGGCAGGAAGGCGAGGGCGCACTGCTGCTCTGGGGCGGCGACATCCACGCCGAAACCACCCCCGCACTGTTCAGCCACTGGCACGGCCTCAGCCGCTGGCGCCCGCTGGACGGCGTGGTCTGGGCGCTGAACAAGGCGCAGAGCGCCGACCCGACCGCGATCCGCAACGGTACCCGGCATCTGCGGCAACTAGCCCAGGACCTGCATTGGCAACTGCCGCTGCACCTGTGGCAGATCTGCGACAGCGAGTGGTGTCAGGCTGACCGCACCACCCAGCCGGTCGGTACGCTGATGCCGGCGCCGTTCAACGCCGTCGATCTGCACACCCGGCTCGAAGCGCTGCTGCCCCTCTTGCGCCGGGAAGGTATGCGGCAGATGCGCCAGGTCATGACCCATGACTTTCTCTATCGCCTGGCCCGCGATCTCGAGGCCGAGGGCATGGCCCGTTGGCGCCAGGCGCTGGCGCCCTGGCTCGGCGCGCTGGGCCGAAGCGTACCGCTGCGCGGCCTGTGGTTCGGCCTGCCGCTGCCCCGCGCGGCCAATGAGGCGGCGCATCTCTGGCCGCCGACGCCGAGCTGGCAGGGCATCGTCGATGACCGCGGCGTGCGGCTGCGTCGGCTCGGCTGGCCGGCCACGCGAGTCGGTCATGTGGCGCTGCTGACCCTGGCCGCCGTGTGGGGCGCCGGACTGCTGTTGTCCGCAGCCAGCAACCGCGCCCAGATCGGTCAGATCCACACGTCGTTGGCAGCGCTGGAACAACCCAGCGATGGCAACGGACAAGTGCTGAGCCTCAATGAGCTGGTGCTCGTGCTGGGTCGCCTGGTTCACCGGGCCGAGTACGGCGCACCCTGGTACCAGCGCTTCGGCCTGGACCCGACCGCCGACCTGCTCGACGCCCTGTGGCCCCGTTACATCGAGGCCAACCATCGGTTGATCCGCGACCCGGCCGCGAAGGCCCTGGAGGCACAGTTGCATGCCCTGGTCCAACTGCCCCCGGACAGCCCCGAACGCACTAGCCAAGCCCCGGCGGCCCATCGGCAACTGAAGGCGTACCTGATGATGGCCCGCCCGGAAAAGGTCGACTCGGACTTCCTCGCCAGCACCCTGGGCAGCCTCGAACCCCTGCGCCAGGGCATTTCCCCAGACCTGTGGGAACTCCTGTCGCCCAGCCTGTGGCAGTTCTATGCCGACCAGTTGGCGGCTCATCCGGGCTGGCGCATCGAGGCCGACCCGCTGCTGGTCCGGCAGGTGCGGCAAGTCCTGCTCGGGCAACTGGGCCAGCGCAATGCCGAAGCCAGCCTATACCGCCAGGTGCTCGACCAGGCCGCGCCGCATTACCCGGACCTGGGCCTGCCACAAATGCTCGGCGACACTCACGGGCTGTTTTCCACCACCGCCAGCGTACCGGGGGTGTTCACCCGCCAGGCCTGGGAAGGCCAGGTGCGCCCGGCCATCGAGCGGGTCGCTCGGGCGCGCCGCGAGGAAATCGACTGGGTACTCAGTGAAAAGCCGGTCGCCGTCGACCCGTCGCTGACCCCCGAGGTGCTCAGGGAACACCTCACCGAACGCTATTTCCAGGAATACGCCGGCGCCTGGCTGGATTTTCTCGACAGCCTGCGCTGGCATCGGGCCGAGAGCCTGGGTGATGTGATCGAGCAACTGAGCCTGATGAGCGACACGCGCCAGTCGCCGCTGATCGCGCTGATGAACACCTTGGCCTACCAGGGGCAGGCCGGCGGTCGCCGCCAGGCCCTGGCCGACTCGTTGATCCAGTCCGCCCAACAAGTGGTGGCGCAGGACAAGGTCATACCCCTCGAAACCCAGGACCTGGCCGGCCCACTGGACGCCACCTTCGGACCGTTGCTGAGTCTTCTGGGCAAGCACTCCGAGGGCTCGGCCGGGCCGGAAACCTTGAGCCTGCAAGCCTTTCTTACCCGGGTGACCGGCGTGCGCCTGCAACTGCAGCAGGTGAGTACCGCTGTCGATCCGCAGGCCGTGGCCCGTGGCCTGGCGCAGACGGTATTCCAGGGCAGGCGCATCGACCTCACCGACACCCGCGCCTACGCCAGCCTGATCGCCGCCAGCCTGGGCGCGGAGTGGGAGAGCGTCGGCCGCACGCTGTTCGTGCAACCGCTGGAGCAGGCCTGGCAACGCGTGCTGCAACCCTCGGCGACCAGCCTCAATCGCCAGTGGCAACAGTCGATCGTCAGTGACTGGCAGACGGCATTTACCGGCCGTTACCCCTTCGTGAACACCAGCAGCGACGCCTCGCTGCCCATGCTGGGACAGATGATTCGCGCCGACTCGGGGCGCATCGAGCAGTTCCTGCAACGGCAACTGGGCGGGGTGCTGCACAAGGACGGCAGCCAGTGGGTGGTCGACCCCACCTACAGTCAGGGGCTGACGGTCAATCCGCAGTTCCTCACTGCGGTGAACCAACTCAGCCACCTGGCCGACGTGCTCTACACCGATGGCGGCCTGGGCCTGGGCTTCGAACTGCAAGGCAAGGCGGTGCGCGACGTGGAGCAGACCCGTTTCATCCTCAATGGCCAGGAGCATCTGTACTTCAACCAGCAGGAAAGCTGGCAACGCTTCAACTGGCCGGGCCGCAGCGACTATCCCGGCGTGAGCCTGAGCTGGACCAGCATCTACGCCGGTGAACGACTGTTGGCTGATCATTCGGGCACCTGGGGGCTGATTCGTTTGCTGGAAAAAGCCCGGGTCACGCCGCTGGACGATGGCGACAGCCGTTACCGCCTGGTGCTCAAGGCCCCCGACGGCCTGGACCTGACCTGGCACCTGCGTACCGAACTGGGGGCCGGGCCTTTGGCGTTGCTCAAGTTGCGCGGTTTCAAGCTGCCCAGGCAGATCTTTGTCGCTTCCCGCGAGTCGGGGGAGCCGTTGGCCGGAAAGGGACGTTTCGAATGAGCCTGCAGACACTGATCGCCAATTGCCTGGAGGGGCGCGACGCGCTGTCCCTGGCCCGCGGCCAGGCCGCCCGCTGGGAAGACTGGCTCGCACCCATTGATGCAGATTGCGCGGTGGGCGAGGACCCCGGTTACGACGATGATTTCCAGCGCATGCGCGAGGAGGTCGACAAACTCTCTGGAGCGGATGCCGGGCAAGTGATAGCGCTGGCCCGACAGCTCCTGGTGCGGCGCTGCAAGGATTTGCGGGTGGCCACCTACTACCTGTGGGCACGCCTGCAGGTCGATGGCGAGGCGGGGCTGGCCGATGGCCTCAGCCTGCTGGCGGTGTTGATCGAACGTTATGCCGACCAGGTGCTGCCCGCCCGCCCCAACCGCCGCCGGATGGCGCTGGAATGGCTGGCCAGCAGCAAGGTACTGGACAGTCTGTCGCTGTACCCCGAAGTGGTGAAACACGAGGCCGAGCGTACGGTTGCCGCGCTGGCCTGGCTGGAGCATGGTCTGGGGGCCTGGCCATCGGAGCAGCGCCCGCTGCTGACGGCGCTCTACGATGCCCTGTCGGCCCGGCTGGCGCAGTCTGGCGGGGTGGATGCCGTGGTGCCGCAAAACAGCGCCAGCCATGAACCGAATGCCCGGGCGGCGGTGTTGCCGGCCATGTCGCTGAAGTCCGGGCGAGACCTGCTGGACAGTGGCCGGACCCTGGCAACCTACTTGCGCGAGCAACCCCTGGGCTGGCTGGCCGCCCACCGGCTGATGAAGAGCCTGCGCTGGGACAGCGTGCACCAGACGCCGCCCCAGAACACCACGGGCAATACCCGTCTGGCCGCGCCACGTGCCGAGTACCGCGCGCAACTCAAGCGCCTGTATCTGCAGCAGAACTGGAATGAACTGCTCGAACAGGTCGAGCGCATCTATGCCGAAGGGGTGAACCATTTCTGGCTGGACCTGCAGTGGTACCTGCATCGGGCGCTGGGTCAGCAACCCACGCCGCAGAACGGCTGGGCGGCCATCGTCCAGCGCGACCTGGGCATGTTTCTCGAACGCCTGCCCGGCCTGGAGACCCTGTGCTGGAGCGACGGCACGCCCCTTGCCGACGACGCCACCCGCGAGTGGATCGACCAGCACGTCACGGGCAACCCGCCCCAGCCCTGGCTGGCGGTGCAGGCCACCCCGCCACCCACTGCGGATGCCGAAATCCTGGCCTTGGAAGAGGAGGCCCTGGCCCAGGCCGACAGCGATGGCGTTGACGCCGCCATCGCCTGGCTGGCCGCCCGGCCGGGCATCGACAGTGGCCGGCAGCGCTGGCTCCTGCACCTGTTGATGGCGCGAGTGGCCGAGCAGTACGGCAAGAGCGACCTGGCGTTGCATCTGCTGGCGGAACTGGAGGCCGTCGCCCGGCGCCAGGCGCTGGCCAAATGGGAGCCGGCGTTGAGCTTCGAGGTCAAGGCCCGCCTGCTCAAGTTGCTGCGTCTGAAGGCCCAGCGCGGCGATGCCGACAAGGCCGGCCTGAACCGACGCATGGACACGCTGCTGGCGGCGCTGGTGAGTCTCGACCCGGTGCGCGCCGCGGTGCTCTGTGGCTGAAGCCATTTGCCCAGGAGGTTTTTCGTGAGTACAGATAATCTGACACTGCATTACTTCGACGCCGAGATGCGTTACCTGCGCGAGGCCGGCAAGGAGTTCGCCCAGGCCTTTCCCGACCGCGCGGCGCTGCTCAATCTGGACAAGCCAGGCGCTCATGATCCCTACGTGGAGCGTTTGTTCGAAGGCTTTGCGTTCCTGATGGGGCGCCTGCGCGAGAAGCTCGACGACGACCTGCCGGAGTTGACCGAGGGCCTGGTCAGCCTGCTCTGGCCGCATTACCTGCGCACGGTCGCCTCGCTGTCGATCGTCGAGCTGGTTCCCGACCTGGCGCAGATGAAACGCTGCGAGACCATCGCCCAGGGCTTCGAGGTGCTGTCGCAACCCATCGGACCCCAGGGCACCCGCTGTCGCTACACCACCACCCAGGACCTGACCCTGCGCCCGCTGGGCCTGGATTTCGTGCGGTTGGCCTGCGAGCCGGATGGCCGCTCGATGCTGCGCCTGCGCTTTACCCGCGCCAGCAATGTGCCCTGGGAGGATATCGACCTGAGCCGCCTGGTGCTGTACCTCAATGCCGATGCGCCACTGGCCTGCGCGTTGCACCAGGCGCTGACGCTCGATTGCCAGGCGCTGTATGTGCGACTGCCGGGCCAGGCACGGCGCCAGCGGCTGGGGGGCCACTTTTCACCCAAGGGCTTTGCCGATGAGGATCGCCTGTGGCCCAAGGGCGACAGCGCCTTCAGTGGCTACCAGTTGCTGCTGGAGTACTTCGTCTTTCGTGAGAAGTTCATGTTCGTCACCCTCCATGGGTTGGAGCACGCCGAGATGGAGCCTGGCACGCCCTGGTTCGAGCTCGAGGTCGTGCTCGGCCAGCCCTGGCAGCACCCAACCGCGCCAGGCGACACGGATATTCGCCTGCATGCGGTGCCGGTGATCAACCTGTTTACCCTCGATGCCGATCCGATGCCCCTGGACCCCTTGCAAACCGACTACCTGCTACGCCCCATACGCGTGCAGGACGGCCATACCGAAATCTATTCGGTGGACCAGGTGACTTCCTCGAAGGGCGCCGAACGCCAGGACTACGTGCCGTTCAGCAGCTTTCGCCACAAGGGTGGCATGCTGCGCGACCAGGCCCCGGAACGTTACTTCCATACGCGCCTCAAGCGCGGCGCCAATGGCTTGCATCACACCTGGTTGATCCTTGGCGGCGGCGGTTTCGACCAGGATCGCCTGCGCAGCGGTCAGAGCCTGTCCCTGCGCCTGACCGGCACCCACGGCCAGCTCCCGCGCAAGGCCTTGCAGAGTACCTTGCTCGATACCCCGGTGAGTTCCACCCAGACCGCCTTGCGGGTGCGCAACCTGTGTGCGCCGACCTTGCCGTGTTATCCGCCCAATCGGGATCGCTTCCATTGGCGCGTACTCAGTCACCTCGGTTCGAATTTCCTGCCGATGCTCGACAGCGCCGAGGTGCTGCGCGGCACCCTGGCCCTTTACGAATGGACCGGTAGCGAACTGAACCGGCGCCGGCTCGAGGCAATCGTCGAGGTGCGTCACCACCTGATCCAGCGTTTCGAGAGGGGCTTCCTGCTGCGCGGGGTGGATATCGAGATCACCCTGGATGCCAACGGCTTTTGCGGCGAGGGTGATATCAGCCTGTTCGGCGAGATGCTCAACCGCTTCTTTGCCCTGTATGCCGACATCCACCTGTACAACCAGCTCACCCTGATTTTGCAACCGACCGGAAAGTGCCTGCGATGGAACGAGAACCACAGTCAGCGTATTCCCGGCTGAAGGCCTGCGGCCTGCTGGACCTGTTGCAAGGGCAGGTGGCCGAGGCCAACCTGTATCGCCTCTGCCAGTTGCTCGAGCTGGCGTTGCCGGGACATCCGCCGCTGGGCAGCACCACCAGCCCGATGGACGACGCGGTGCGCTTTCGACCCGACCCGGGGATGGGTTTTCCGGTCGGCGAACTGCGTGCCATCGAGTTCGACCCGGACAATCCGCAGGCACCGGCCACCGTGCGCACCCGGCTGCTCGGCCTGTACGGGATCGGCTCGCCGCTACCCACGGCGTACCTGGACGATATCGCCCAGAGGCGGGAAGGGCATGAGGCGCTCGAAGCCTTTCTCGATATCTTCAACCATCGGATCTTCACTCAGTTCTACCGGATCTGGCGCAAGTACTCTTACCCGGCGACGTTCCAGGCCGGTGGGCGCGATGTCACCTCGCAGTGCCTGTTGGGCCTGATCGGCCTCGGCATTCCCGGCACCGCCGAGCGCTTTGCCACGCCGTTGTCGCGGTTTCTCGCCTTGCTCGGCGTGATGCGCCTGCCTACGCGTAACGCCGAGGGCGTCAGTGCCCTGGTCAAGCTGCTGGCGCCCGCGACCCGGGTGCGGGCCATACCGCACTGGCCGTGCAAGGTTTTCCTGGAACGCCCTGCGGGCCTGTCCACGGACCCACCGGTCAGCCTGTCCCAGGGCACACCCCTGGGGCCGGTGGGGCAGGATGCCAACAGCCAGTTGCTGCTTTGCCTGCACACGGAGGACCTGCAGGAGTCCCGTGACTGGCTGCCAGGAGGGCCGTTGCACAGCGACCTGCTGGTGCTGTTGCGGGTTTACCTGGGCTGGCGTTGCACGGCGAAGCTGCAGTTGTCGCTGCCGATCCGCAGCCTGCCGCCGCCGCGACTGGGGCGGGTGCCGGTACTGCTCGGCATGACCGCGCTGCTGGGCTCGGGCAGCGGGCACTGGCAGGCCGCGCAGGACGGCCTCGTCACCATCGATCTGGGCCGCTACCAGGGCCTGCGAAACAACCCTCAGGACAGGAAGACACAGTATGTCGCGTATTCTTCGTAACGCATGGGTGCTTGCCACCACGGCAGCGCTGCTCGGTGGCTGCGGGCTGGTGCAGTCGGTGGGCGACGGTACCCGCTCGATGGCCAGCGCGGTGTTCCACAAGCAGGTAAAGACCCTGCGGCTGGACTTCGACGGCCGGGTGGCGATGAACACCGGTGGGGCGCAAATGGACGCCCCACCGGTGCCGACGCAGGTACGGGTCTACCAGTTGCGCGACAACGCGGCGGGGCAAAGGGCAACCTACGACCTGCTGTTGAGCGATGCGCGCAGTGTGCTCGGTGCCACGCTGCTGGATGAGCGCAGCGTGGTAGTGAGGCCGGGTGGCGCTGCACAGTTGAACGTGCCCCTGGACAAGGACGCCGGTTTCATCGTGGTGGCCGGCTTGTTCCGCGAGCCCGACAAGCTCGGCGACAGTTGGCGGCTGGCCCTGGCCCGTGACGACCTGGACCCCGAGCGCCCAAGGGTCATCGAAGTGGCAGGCAATCGGCTGACTCTGCGTCCGTTGTCAGAGGACTAGGCCATGACCGAATACAACCCGTCGCTCTACGAAATGCTGCTGCACCATTTCAAGGGTGAACTGGACCTGCACCGGGTCACTGAAGAAGACCAGTACACCCTCTCGGTGCTGGACAACCTGCAGCGCATTCTAAATAGCCGCGCCGGCAGCCTCAGCCACCTGCCGGACTACGGTCTTCCTGACATGGGGGTGATCCTGCAGGGCCTGCCCGCCGCGGCGCACAGCCTGATGGGCACCATGGTCGACACCTTGCTCAAGTATGAGTCGCGCTTGGCGGCGGTTGCCATCGAACCTTTGCCCCAGAGCCTTCCAGGGCATCTGGAGTACGCCCTCGATGTGCAGCTCAAGGGCGGTCGACGGGTGTGTTTCGGCACCCGGCTCGGGCCCGAGGGCAGGGTGTTGGTGCGGCACCTCAAGAGGCAGGGCTCCCTGTCGCCGTCATGAACCCCTTGCCGGAAAGGATGCCCGATGATGCTGACTGAAATGCATGTTCGAGTCGGTGGGGACCCGCGTGGTTTCGTCGAGTTCACGGCGTTGCTCGACGAGTTGGCGAAGCTTGGCCATCCAGCCTGTCCGGTCGTGGACTGGGTCGAAGTGGAGCGACTGTGCATGACCTTGTTTCACAGGAACGGCGCGGAGCTGCAAGGCGCAGCGGCCTTTACGGTGGCCTGCAGCCAACTGTATGGACCGCAGGGGATGGTGCAGGGGCTGTCGTTGATCGAAATGCTGCTGGGGGAATGGCGGCATTGCTGGCCTGCCTCGCAGGCGGCACGCCTGGAAGTCCTGGCCTGGTTGTTCGCTCGGTTGCGCGTGCTGCTACGGGGTTGGGAAAGCGGTGGGCAGGAACTGTCGGCACTGGGGCGCCTGGAACAGGTGATGGAGTCCCTGGACCGGCAATTGGAATCTCGACTGCAGCAGCCATTCGTTGCGTTGCACGCCCTGCGTGAGCAACTGGGCAACCTGAGCCGACGCCTGTCACGCAAGCCGGTCATGAATGAAGTGAGCGTGCCGTTTCAGCCGGTCTTCACGGTCCAGCAAGCTCTCCTGAGGCCGATGATCATCGTGACGCCCTCTGCGGCACCGCAAGCGATACGTCGCAGGGGCCGTCTGCTGCCATGGGTGTTCGTGATGGTGTTGGTGGTGGCCAGCGCGGCGGGTGGGGCCTGGTGGTTGGCCAGGCAGGAATCCTCCTGGTCCCGGCTGGTGCGGATGCCGCCGGAACCGTTGCGCCTGGATAGCCTGTCACTGTTCGAGGCTGGCAGTGTCGAGCTGCGGCCTGACTCGACCCGGCTGTTGATCGACGCCCTGGCGGATATCAAGACTCAACCGGGCTGGCTGGTGGTGATTACCGGACATACCGACGCCACGGGCGATGCCGAGTACAACCAGCGGTTGTCCCATGCCCGCGCCAGCGCGGTGCGCGACTGGATGCAGCGAATGGGTGATATCCCCGACAGTTGCTTCGCCGTACAGGGGCTGGCGGCCAGCCAGCCGATCGCGAGCAATGACAGTGAGGTGGGGCGTGCGGCCAATCGACGGGTCGATATCCGCCTGATGCCTCAAACGCGGGCCTGCGGGTAGCCCTTCCACAGGCAAGGCCCGAGGGCTGCGAACCCCCGGGCTGTTTCAGCCTCATGGCATTTGCGGCAGTTCTTCGGGCCGCAGGTCGAACACCAGGACTTCGGCATCGACACCGTTGGCCAGGGTCAGCAGGCGTTCCTTGCGTACCCGCACACCGTCACCGGTCTGCAGCACCAGGCCATTGAGTTCGACGCTGCCACGCGCGACGTGGACATAGGCGTAGCGGTTCTCGGCCAGTTCCAGGCTGGCGGTTTCCTGGCCGTCGAACAGGCCGGCATAGACCCGCGCATCCTGGCGCACCTTGAGCGAACCCTGTTCCCCTTCAGGGGAGATGATCAGCGCCAGGCGGCCGCGCTTCTGTTCTTCGCTGAAATGCTGCTGCTGATAACGCGGGGTCGCGCCACTGACTTCGGGCACGATCCAGATTTGCAGGAAGTGCACCAGCTCGTCGTGAGAGTGGTTGAACTCGCTGTGGGCCACGCCGGTACCGGCGCTCATCAGTTGCACATCACCCGGGCGGATCACCGAACCGGTGCCGAGGGTGTCCTTGTGTTCCAGGGCACCGTCGAGCACGTAGGAGAAAATCTCCATGTCCCGGTGCGGATGCTGGCCGAAGCCCTTGCCGGCCGCTACCCGGTCATCGTTGATCACCAACAGGTCGGAAAAACCCTGCTCGTTGAGGTTGCGGTAGTTGGCAAAGGAAAAGGTATGGAACGACTTCAACCAGCCATGGTTGGCGACGCCGCGATCGGTAGCCTTGCGAAGGGTCAGCATGATGAATTCTCCTGTGTGGACGTTGATTCGTCCGAGTGAGGAGAAGCTTAATATTTACTCATTGGTTCAATAAGTAGGTGAAAATAGAAAGACCGTCTCCTTCTGGTTGACAGTCTGGGGCAACCCTCCTGTATGCTTCTCATTCACCCCATTCCAGCCAGGTCGTCATGCCCGGGCGGTCGCGTGGGCGCTCCCCGTTGATAGTGAAGTGATGTCCAAGCAATGAAAACCGTGGCGATGGTGCTGTTTCCTGATTTTCTCCTGCTCGACATGGCCGGGCCCATGGAAGTGTTTTCCATGGCCAACCGCTACCTCAAGCCTGCGGACCAGTATCAACTCCTGACCATCGGCAGCGAGCCGGGTGCCTTGCGTGCGTCCAACGGCGTGCGGGTGCAGGCCGACCTGTGCATCGACCAGGCGCAGTCCAGCTATGATCTGCTGCTGGTGCCAGGCGGTCCGGGTGGCTACAACAGGACTCACTCGGCGTTGGTCAACTGGCTGCGCGGCGCTGCCGAAAAGGCGCTCAGCTACGGCTCGATCTGTACCGGCGCCTTTGTTCTCGGACACGCCGGGCTGCTCGACGGCCACCGTGTGACGACCCACTGGCACTACACCGACCGGCTGATCAAGGCCTTCCCCGCCGCCCAGGTCGAGACCGACCGGATCTACCTGCGCGACCGCAAGCTGCTGACCTCCGGCGGTGTCACAGCCGGTATCGACCTGGCGCTGGCGGTGGTGGCCGAGGATCACGGCAAGAAAGTCGCCCAGGACGTGGCGAAGGTGCTGCTGGTGGTGATGAAGCGCCATGGTGGACAGGCGCAGTTCAGCCCGCTGACCGCGGCCGTGGCGCCCCAGCAGACCCCGGTGACCTGGGTGCAGCATCATGTGCTCGAACATCTCGACGAGGCATTCAGCATCCAGAGCATGGCGGCCCTGGTGAACATGAGTCCCCGGCACTTCTCGCGGATGTTCGTCCGCGAGACCAATATGACCCCCATGGCGTTCGTCCAGAGCGCGCGCATCGACTACGCCCGCAACCTGCTGGAAACCACCGACCTGCCGCTCAAGACCGTGGCCTATAAAAGCGGTTTCGGCAGCGTACGGCACATGCGTTTTCTGTTTGGTGAAAAGCTTGGCCTGACGCCCGTCCAGTACCGCGAGCAGTTCAGCTAAGCGGCTTTTGTCCGCCTCGCGCACCGGGAAGTCCGTAACGCTCCCCCAGGGACGGTTGTTCCTTCATCCATGCCTGCCAAGATGGAAGTGGATATTTCGCAAGGGAGGCGTGGGTCCGCTGGATCATTTCGCGCGTCGGTTCTTGCCGCGTCGATTTCGGGCCCGGCGCCGGCCCGCGAGTGGACATGAACAGCCTCAGACAATTGGATGGCGATGCGCTGCTGCGCTTCGGCCCCTATGCCTTACACCTGCGCCAGCGGCTGGTCCTGGAGGGCGAGCGCCCGCTGCGCATGGGTGGTCGCGCGCTGGACATTCTGCAGATATTGCTCGAACACGCGGGCAACGTGGTCAGCAAGGATGAATTGATCGCCCGTGTCTGGCCGACCTCGGTGGTCGAGGAAATCAACCTGCGCGTGCACATTGCCGCCTTGCGCCGGGCATTGGGGGACGGACAGGGCGGCCAGCGCTACATCGTCAACGTTCCGCAGCGCGGCTACAGTTTCATCGCCTCGGTGCAGCGCGAGCAGGCGGCATTGCCGGTGTCGTTGGAGACCGCCCTCAAGCCCCAGCACAACCTGCCCGCCCGACTGACGCCGGTGACCGGTCGCGACTCGCTGGTGGGCAGCCTGGTGCGCCAGTTGCCGGTGCGCCGCTTCATGACCCTGACAGGGCCCGTCGGCGTCGGCAAGAGCACCGTGGCGTTGCGCGTGGCCGAACTGCTGCTGCAGCACTATCGCGATGGCGTGTGGATGATCGACCTGGTTGCCCTGGACGATTCGACGCAGTTGCTTGAACAGCTGGCCTGCTGCCTTGACCTGGACCCCGACCTGAACGGCCTGGCCGAGCGGCATGCCCTGGTGGTACTGGACAACTGCGGGCATCTGCTCGATGGCTGCCGGGCCCTGGTCGAGCGCCTGCTGGCCGTGGCCCCGCGCCTGTCGTTGCTGGTCACCAGCCGTGAGCCGCTCGGTGCCAGTGATGAATGCGTGCTGCGCCTGCCGCCACTGGCAGTGCCGCCCGCGTCGGCGCTGCACAGCGTGGAGGAGGTAATGGGCTATTCGGCGGTTCAGTTGTTCGTCAGTCGCGCCAGGGCTTGCCAGCAGGGTTTTTTCCTGCGCGAACGGGACCTGGTGGCCGTGCGCGATATCTGTCGCCGGCTCGACGGCCTGCCGCTGGCGATCGAATTGGCGGCGACCCAGATCGGCGCTCTGGCCCTGGTGGGGCTGCAGGCCCAGCTCGACAACTGTTTCCAACTGCTGATCCAGGGGCGGCGCACCGCCGAACCCCGGCACCAGACCTTCAAGGCAGCGCTGGACTGGAGCTACGAGCGGCTGGCGCCGCTGGAGCAGATCCTGTTGCAGCGCCTGGCGGTATTCAAGATGTGCTTTACCGCAGAGTCGGCCATTGCGGTGGCCTGTTGTGAGCAGTTGGCGGCAGCGCAACTGCCAGAGCTGCTGGGGCGCCTGGCTGATAAATCGTTGCTGATGCTGGAACAGGGTACGGGTGTGCCTCGTTACCGCCTGCTCAACACCACCCGGACCTATGCCCTGGAACAGCTGGCGCGCAGCGGGCAGTCGCGCCCGCTGGCAAGGCGCCACGCCGCCTACCTCAACCAGGCGGAGCCAGTCTTAGGCTGACAGGCGCGGCTCCAACTGTTCGAGCAATTGCGCGGCCTTGAGCAGGTCCGGCGTCTGGCAGCCTTCGCTGAAGCGTGCATGGACCGGTGCGAGCAGTTCATGCGCCGGGCAGTAGCGCCCTTGCTGCTGCCATAGCCGTGCCAGCGAGGTGGCGCAGCGCAGTTCCCAGGCCAGGGCGCCTTGCGCCTGCGCCACGCCGATGGCCTTGAGCAGCAGGGCCTGTGCGGCATCCGGGTGACGCTGTGCCAGCAGTTTTTCTGCCTGGGCGCGCAGGATTTCCGCACTGCTCCAGCCAGCCGCACCGCTTTCGGCGCGTGCGAGCAAGGCGTCATCGACGAAGCGGCTGTCGAGGGTGACCATGATTTCCTTCACCAGGCCATTGCTGGCCGGCACCAGGCCGGTCGACGGTTGCCTGGTGATCACCTGGGCGTACTGCTGGCCCCAGTTCTGAAACAGCGGTACCGCATGTTTCTGCGCCTGTTCCAATAGAAGTTGCAGCAGTTCACGGGCGGTTTCGCTGTCGCCGTTGTAATAGGGAATCAGGCAGCCGGCCAGGGCCAGGGTGTAGCAGATGGACGTGCCATGGTTGACCTGCAGGGCCAGGTCCAGCGCCTGGCGGGCGGTGCGCCAGGCCTGCTGCGGCTGGCCCTGCAGCCAGAGAATGCGCGCCAGGACGGTCAGGGCCGCGACGCTTTGATCGTACTGCACGCCAAAGTCGCGGGTGAAACGGTTGACGTGATTGCCATGGGCCAAGCGTTGCAGCACCTGTTCGGCAAGCTCTCGTGCCAGGTTCTGCTCGCCGGAATAGTGCAATGCCAGCACCCGCAGGCGTTGCGTGCCGAGTGACAACGGCGTATCGCTCAATGCCAGTTGGTCGAACTGCCGGCTTTGCTCCAGCGCCAGCCGGTAGTTGCCGCTACTGAGGTTGGCCGTCATGTGGCCCGACACCGCCTTGAGTTGGCCGCCCAGATCACCGTGGTACTCGGCCAGGGCCTGGGCGCTGCTGAAGGTGGCAATGGTTTCGGCACTGCCGCCATGGGTGTGGTAGCAGGCATTGCCCAGGGCCAGCTTGAGGGCGATGGTCAGGTGCGGACAGGGATGGGCGATTTTTTCCTGCAGCGTGAGGGCCTTGCGGACATGGTCGCCGTGTTCCTTGGGCAGCGACAGTTCCTGCCACAGCGGCGCCGATGCGGCGGTCAGGCGAATCGCCAGGCCTTGCGGACCTTGCGGGCCCAGCCCCCAGTCCAGCGCCGCGCGCAAATCTTCCAGGCCTCGGGCGTAGCGCTCGAGCCAGCGTTCGGTGCTGGTGTTCTCCCACTCGGCCTGGGCCTGTTCCATCATGGCCAGGCAGCGCTCGGCGTGGCGTTGCCGGGTGCCTGGCAGTTCACAGGCCAGGTCGAGTTTTTCCAGGGCATAGCTGCGGGTGGTGTCGAGCAGTCGGTAAAACACCTCTTCGTCACCCACTTCGACGTTCAGCAGCGACTTGGCGACCAATTGCGTAATCGAGGTGAACACCTCGCCGGCTTCGACGTTCGCGCCCATGATCACCGCTGCGGCCGAGGCGAGGGTGAAGCTGCCGCGGAACACACCCAGCCGGCGCAGGCAAGTCTGTTCGGTGGGGGTGAGCAGCTCGAAGCTCCAGTCGAGGGTGGCGCGCAAGGTCTGGTGCCGACCCAGTGGCGTATGCCCGCCCTGGGTCAGCAGGCGGAAGCTGTCCTGCAACTGCGCGAGCAGGCCCTCCAGCCCCAGGTTGATGACCTGGGCGGCGGCCAGTTCGATGGCCAGGGGAATGCCATCCAGGCGCCGACAGATCTCGATGGCCAGCGGCAGTTGTTCCTGGGTCAGTTCGAAGCTGTCCTGGTTGGCCATCGCTCGTTCAACGAACAGTTGCAAGGCCGGGAAGTCCATCGCCTGGGCGCGGTCCAGGGCCGCCAGGGGCGGCGGACAATCGAGCGACTCCAGGCGTTGCACGAATTCGCCTTCGGCCCGCAGGCTTTCACGGCTGGTGGCGAGGATATGCACCTGGGGTGCACCGCGCAGCAGGCTTTCGCACAGCGGTGCGACGGCGTCGAGCAGGTGTTCGCAGTTATCGATCACCAGCAGCATCTGCCGCTCGCGCAGGAAGGCGACGATGCTGGCGGTGGTTTCGCTTTCCGCCGCGGACATTCCAAGCAGCGTTGCCAGATGGCCGGCGACCAGTGCCGGATTGTCCAGCGGGGCCAGGTCGAGCAGGCGGATGCCGTCCCGGTAGTGGCCGATCAGTTGTTCGGCGACGCTCAGGGCCACGGTGGTCTTGCCGATGCCGCCGGGGCCGACCAGGGTGATGAAGCGCTGGTGCGAAAAATGCCGAAGCATACCGGCAAGGAGTGCCTGGCGGCCGATCATGCGGGTCCGGCGCAACGGCAGGTTATGACTGACCGGCGCGCTGCCTTGTGGGTGCTGCTCGATCATGTCCAATTGGCACGGGGCAACGAAGCTGTAGCCGCGCTGGGCCACGGTGACGATATAGCGCTGCCCGGCCTGGCCATCGCCCAATGCCTTGCGCAATGCGGCCATGTGCACCCGCAGGTTGATGTCCTCGACCACGCTGTCGGGCCAGACCCGGGCCAGCAGTTCCTGCTTGCTGACCAGTTGTCCGGCATGTTCGAGCAGGATCAGCAGGATATCCATGGCACGCCGGCCCAGTCGCAGGGGACGGTCGCCCTCCATGATCAGGCGCTGTCCGGGGTAGGTTCGATAGGGGCCGAAACGCACGGCCTGCTCGAGTGAAAGGGTCAACGGGTCGCTCCTGCCTGCTTCTCTTCTGGTCGTCCCCGCCGAAGCTTGTCGAGGGGGCGGCGGATGACTCGGGCCGCACGCAAGGCTCCGGTCTATCACGCAATATCCGTGCATATTCCTCAGGTTTTGGCGGATGTGCAAGGTGGTGGCAGGTTGACTCTGCCGCGGCAGGGTGGCGGGCCGCCGTTTTTTTGCGGATGGCCGCCAGATGGCTGGAGATGACTGCGAGAACGACGACGTCCGCGATCAGCGGGTGGCAGGGCGCTCGACATAGCAGAGATGGCGCGCACCGTTGCGCACTGGCTTGGCGGCCAGTTGCTGGCAGCGCCAGGCAAAGGGGTTGATGCCTTCGCTACGGGTGAAGATATGACAGAAGTACGCCTGGTCGCAGAAACCGCATTCCAGGCTGATCTGCGTCAGGCTCAGGTCGGTTTCGCGGATCAGTCGCTTGGCCCGTTGAATCCGCTGCTGGCGAATCCAGTCCTGGGGCGAGAGTCCGGTGCTGCATTTGAAGGCCCGGGAGAAGTGGCTGCGTGACAGTGAACAGGCGCGGGCCAGCTCGCTGATCTCCAGGGTTTCGCTCAGGCGGTCGAGGATCAGTTGCTTGACCAGCTTTTCCCGCCAGGGCGAGAGCCCGCCCGGAATAGGCGTACGGGCTTCGGTGGCACGGGGAAGGGAGGCGTTGTGCTGTGTTTGAACCATGACCAGTATCCGTGTCGGGGGGGAGGGGTGCTGGCACACAGCACGTCGAGTCAGCACCGTCCCACGGTAGGGTTGAGGTCATCATTTTTGGCGCAGGGGCGTTAAGGGGCGAGTTAAACGTTGTTAATTCCCCTTTCCGCCACGTTGCGGGGCGGGCGGTGAAAGACAGCACATCCTTTCAAGTATCGGGGGTGGGCGCCGATGGATACTGGAGGATCGCCCCTGGCAGACCCATGAGGAGACTGTGCCGATGAACCGAAACGACCTGCGCCGCGTCGACATGAACCTGTTGGTGATTTTCGAAGCCCTGATGTTTGAAAAGAACCTGACCCGGGTCGCCGAAAAACTCTTCATGGGCCAGCCCGCCGTGAGTGCCGCGCTGGGGCGCTTGCGTGACTTGTTCGACGACCCGCTGCTGCTGCGCAACGGTCGCGGCATGGAACCGACGGCGCGCGCGCTGGCGATTCTGAAAGAGCTGCAACCGGCGATGGACACCATCTCCGGTGCGGTCAGCCGGGCCAAGGACTTCGATCCGGCGACCAGTTGCGACGTCTTTCGTATCGGCCTGTCCGACGATGCCGAGTTTGGTCTGTTTCCACCGTTGCTGAGCCAGTTGCGCGAGGAAGCGCCGGGCATCATCGTCGTGGTGCGTCGGGCCAACTATCTGCTGATGCCGTCGCTGCTGGCTTCCGGGGAAATCTCCGTGGGCGTGAGCTACACCACCGAGCTGCCGGCCAACGCCAAGCGCAAGATGCTGCGCGACATTCCCTGCAAGGTGCTGCGTGGCGATGATCGTCCGGGGCCCCTGACCCTGGATGAGTACTGCGAGCGACCCCATGCGATGGTGTCGTTTTCCGGTGACTTGAGCGGCAACATCGACCTCGACCTGGCAAAGATCGGCCGCTGTCGCCGGGTGGTACTGGGCGTGCCACAGTTCAGTGGACTGCGGGCGTTGCTGGCCGGTACCGAAATGATTGCCACCGTGCCCGACTATGCCGCCTGTGCCCTTGTGGAGGGCTGTGCGCTGCGCGCCGAGGACCCGCCGTTCGAGATCGACGCGGCGCAGTTGTCGATGGCCTGGAGCGGGGTGCATGACAACGACCCGGCTGAGCGCTGGCTGCGTTCACGGATCGCGCAATTCATGTCTGCGCCACTGGATATCCCAGCTCCCTAATCACGCCTCTCTGGAAAGAGAGCACGTACATTCAATTTTTCCGCAGCCCGTCCCCGCACTATTTGTCCACAGTCCGGCTTCCTGATGCCGGTGGGTTTTCTTGGTGATGGGTGGATCATGAACGCTTCGTGCTGGAATGAACGGGCGCAGGCCCTCGGATTGCTGTTTATGCGCGTCAGCGCCGCGGTGTTTCTGCTATGGGTCCATGGCCTGCCGAAACTGCTGCACTACAGCACCGAGCTGCAGAACATCGAAGACCCGTTCCACCTGGGCGCCAACCTGACCCTGATGCTGGCGATCTTCGCCGAGGTGTTCTGCCCGCTGCTGATCATTGCCGGCGTGCTGGTACGTCTGGCGTGCTTGCCTATTCTCTCTGTGTTGCTGGTGGCACTGGTGTTCGTGCACCCCGAGTGGACCCTCGCCGAAGGCCAGTTCGCCTGGCTGCTGCTGATCCTCTTCACCAGTCTTTTCATCGCCGGTCCCGGACGACTGGCGCTCAATGATCGTTTCGCCGGAATCTGGCGTCTTGCCTGATCCCGGACGAGCCTTTCCACTCTTACCCTGACGAAGGAGACGCGATGAACGCCGATCTGATCCTGTTCAATGGTCTGTTCCACACCGTTGACCGTGAAAAACCACGGGCCAGCGCCGTAGCCATCCGTGAGGGCCGCTTCGTTGCGGTCGGCACCGATGCCGAGGCCATGGCCCTGCGTGGTTCGGACACCCAACTCATCGACCTCAAGGGCCGTTGCGTGATCCCGGGTCTGAACGACTCGCACCTGCACCTGATCCGGGGTGGCCTGAACTACAACCTCGAGCTGCGCTGGGAAGGCGTGCCGTCCCTGGCCGATGCCCTGCGCATGCTCAAGGACCAGGCCGACCGCACCCCAACCCCACAGTGGGTACGCGTGGTCGGCGGCTGGAACGAATTCCAGTTCGCCGAAAAGCGCATGCCGACCCTGGAAGAACTCAACCAGGCCGCGCCGGACACCCCGGTGTTCGTGCTGCACCTGTATGACCGTGCCTTGCTCAACCGCGCCGCCCTGCGTGTGGCCGGTTACACCCGCGACACGCCGAACCCGCCAGGTGGCGAGATCGTGCGCGACAGCAACGGCGAACCGACCGGCATGCTGGTGGCCCGTCCGAACGCGATGATTCTCTATTCGACCCTGGCCAAGGGGCCCAAGCTGCCACTGGAATACCAGGTCAACTCGACCCGCCAGTTCATGCGTGAGCTGAACCGCCTGGGCCTGACCAGCGCCATCGACGCCGGCGGCGGTTTCCAGAACTACCCCGATGACTACCAGGTGATCGAGCAGTTGGCGAAGGAAGAGCAACTGACTGTTCGTATCGCCTACAACCTGTTCACCCAGAAACCCAAGGAAGAACTGGCCGACTTCAAGAACTGGACCGGCAGCGTCAAGCTGCACCAGGGCGACGACTTCCTGCGTCACAACGGCGCCGGCGAAATGCTGGTGTTCTCCGCCGCCGACTTCGAAGACTTCCTCGAACCGCGTCCGGACCTGCCGGCCAGCATGGAGGCCGACCTGGAGCCGGTGGTTCGCCACCTGGTCGAGCAGCGCTGGCCGTTCCGCCTGCACGCCACCTACAACGAATCCATCAGCCGCATGCTGGATGTATTCGAGAAGGTCAACCGCGACATCCCGTTCAACGGCCTGCCATGGTTCTTCGACCATGCCGAAACCATCACCCCGCAGAACATCGAGCGGGTCAAGGCGCTGGGTGGTGGTATCGCGATTCAGGACCGCATGGCGTTCCAGGGTGAGTACTTCGTCGATCGCTACGGTTCCAAGGCTGCCGAAGCCACGCCGCCGATCAAGCGCATGCTGGCCGAAGGCGTGCCGGTCGGTGCCGGTACCGACGCCACCCGCGTCTCCAGCTACAACCCATGGACCTCGCTGTACTGGATGGTCAGTGGTCGTACCGTTGGCGGCCTGGCACTGTATGAGGAAGGCCTGCCACGCGAGACCGCGCTGGAACTGTTCACCCACGGCAGCGCCTGGTTCTCTTCCGAACAGGGCAAGAAGGGCCAGATCAAGGTCGGCCAGTTGGCTGACCTGGCGGCCCTGAGCGCGGACTTCTTCAGCGTCGAGGAAGAAGCCATCAAGTGGATCGAGTCGGTACTGACCGTGGTCGGCGGCAAGGTGGTCTACGCCGCGGAAAACTTCGAGAAGCTCGGCCCTGGCAACCTGCCGGTCCTGCCGGACTGGTCGCCGGTCGCCAAGGTACCCGGCCACTGGCGCCCGAATGCGCCGATGCAGGCCCAGGTTCACCTATGCAGCGGTCCATGTGCCGTGCACTCCCACAGCCATGAGCGGGCCCGTCATTCGAACGTGCCGGTCAGCGACTTCCAGGGCTTCTGGGGCGCATTCGGCTGTTCCTGCTTCGCTTTCTGATTTCCCACCCCACGGCGCCGGTCATCCGGCCGGCGCCACAAACCCTTGCTGTCGATGATGGAGCCTCGAAATGAGTAACGTTCCTTACAAACGCCTGGACAAAAATGATGCGGTGGTGCTGCTGGTCGACCACCAGACCGGTCTGATTTCGCTGGTACAGGACTTCTCGCCGAACGAGTTCAAGAACAACGTATTGGCCCTGGCCGACTGCGCCAAGTTCTTCAACCTGCCAACCATCCTGACCACCAGCTTCGAACAGGGTCCGAACGGCCCGCTGGTTCCAGAACTGAAAGAGATGTTCCCGGACGCGCCGTACATCGCCCGTCCAGGCCAGATCAACGCCTGGGACAACGAAGACTTCGTCAAGGCGATCAAGGCCACCGGCCGCAAGCAACTGATCATCGCCGGCGTGGTGACGGATGTTTGCGTCGCGTTCCCAACCCTGTCGGCCCTGGCCGAAGGCTTCGACGTGTTCGTGGTGACCGATGCTTCCGGTACCTTCAACGACACCGTGCAACAGGCTGCGTGGAACCGCATGACCCAGGCCGGCGCACAGATGATGAACTGGTTCGCCGTAGCCTGTGAGCTGCACCGCGACTGGCGCAACGACATCGAAGGCCTGGGCAACCTGCTGTCGCAGCGTATCCCGAACTACCGCAACCTGATGAACAGCTACGCGGCACTGACTGCCAAGTAAGCTGTTTGCCTCAACGCGAAACCCGTCGCAACGAGCAGCTCGTTGCGGCGGGTTTTTCTGCATGGGAAGGGTCATCCTTGACCGCTCGTTTTTCGTTTACGCGCTTACTTCAGGTGGGTCTTGAGTTCCAGGGCCGCCTGGCGCATCGCCGCCTTGACTTCAGGAATCCCGTTCAGCGGGTTGAGCAGGCCGAAGTCGTGGATCATGCCGTTGTAGCGCACGCTGGTCACCGGCACACCGGCTGCATCCAGGTGACGGGCATAGGCTTCGCCTTCGTCACGCAGCACGTCGAATTCGGCGGTCTGCACCAGCGCTGGCGGCAAACCGCGAAGCTGTTCGGTGCTGGCCTGCAGAGGCGAGGCGTGAATCTGTGCCCGCTCGGCGCCGTTGGTGGTGTAGCTGTCCCAGAACCACTTCATCATGCCCTTGGTCAGGAAGTGCCCCTCGGCAAACTGCTGGTACGACGCCGTGTCGAAGTGCGCATCGGTCACCGGCCACAGCAGCAGTTGGAAGCGCAGTTCCGGGGTCTTGCGTTCCTTGGCCATCAGCGCCACGACCGCCGCCATGTTGCCGCCGACGCTGTTGCCGGCCACCGCCAGGCGCTTGCTGTCGACACCGATTTCCTTGCCGTGCTCGGCGACCCATTGGGTGGCGCCGTAGGCCTGGTTGATCGCGGTCGGGTAGTGCGCTTCCGGCGACGGCGTGTAGTCGACGTAGACCGCTACCGCACCCGAGTCGACCACCAGGTCGCGGATCAGCCGCTGGTGAGTCGGGAAGTCGCCCAGTACCCAGCCGCCGCCGTGGAAGAACATGAACACGGGCAGGGTGCCCTTGACCCCGGCAGGGCGGACGATCTTCAGGGTGACCGGCTGGCCGCCCACCTGGATCGAACGTTCGCTGACGTCGATGCCGGAGAGGTCGACCTTGACCGAGGCCTGGGCACCGGTCAGGACTGCCCGGGCGTCACGTGGGCTCAGTTGCTCCAGGGGGCCGCCACCGCCGGCGGCGAGGGCATCGAGGAATGCCTGGGTGTTGTGTTCGACGCCGGTGCTGCCGGCGGCGAAGGCCTGGCCGACGCTCAGGGCCAGCAGGGTAGTGGTCAGGGTCTTTTGTACGATGTTCATGGTGAAATCCTTTTGATTTGATTGATCTGTATGAAGTGCGTTTGGCGACCGACTCAGTGGCTGTCGCTGCAACGTGTGAACAGATTAATGGGATGCCAGAACATGAAAAAGCCGTTATAAAGCGTTTTACTGTCAACCAGGGAGTGACAATGAACCCCTTCGAAGATATGCGTATTTTCTGCCAGGTAATGGACTCCGGCAGCTTTACCGCCGCCGCCGACCAGCTGGGCCTGTCCAAGCAGTTCGTCAGCCGGCGCCTGATGCAGCTCGAAGAGCGCCTGGGGGTGCGGCTGCTCAACCGCTCGACCCGGCGCCTGGATGTCACGCCGCTGGGGCAGAGCTACTACGAGTCGGCCTTGCGCTTGCTGGGCGAAGTCGAACAGGTGGAGCAGGGCATTGCCGGCCAGACCGCCGAACCACGCGGGACCATTCGCCTGAGTGCGCCGCTGTCGTTCGCCCTGGCGCACCTGGGCTGCCTGCTGCCGCCGTTTCTGCAGCGGTATGGCGAGGTCAGCGTCGAGGTCGATCTCAGCGACCGGCCGGTGGACCTGCTCGGCGAGGGCTACGACCTGGCGCTGCGGATCGGCACGCTGGAGGACTCGACGCTGATCGCCCGCCGCATCGCCAGCATCGACCGGGTGTATTGCGCCAGCCCCGACTACCTCGCCGAGCGCGGCACGCCGCTCAAGCCGGACGACCTGCATTTCCACGACTGCCTGCCCTATGGCCACGGTCGCCAGGTGCAATGGCGCTTCACCGGGCCGGGCAAGCCGGCGGTGGTCAACGTGACCGGGCGGATGCGCGTGAACAACGGCGACCTGCTCAGGGACGCCGCGATTTCCGGGATGGGGATCACCTACCTGCCGATTTTCATCGTCGGTTCGGCGTTGGAGGAAGGCAAGTTGGTGCCGGTGTTGAACGACCTGCGCCCGGAGCCGCTGGTGCTGTCGGCGGTGTATCCGCAGCATCGCCAGGCATCGCGGCCAGTGCAGGCGTTCATCGAGTTTCTGCGTGAGCGGCTCAGTCGCATCGACGTTCGGCTTTAGTGGCGTCCGGTTGCCTGGAGGGGTTGCCTTGAATCCGTCAGCCAATAGACCGTCGTGAAATAGCCCCAGCCGACCAGAAAGGAGGGGGCGATCGTCAGCAGTACATTGGGCGTGCCCGCATTGAAGTGAACCACCGCCGACAGTGAGCTGAACAGGCTCACCACGCTCAATGGCACCAGTGTTCTCCTCGCCCGCTTGGGCAAGCCGGCGAGCAGGCGCGCCAGCCTGAACATGACGGAGAGTGCGACGAGCGTCGAAACATAGCTGATGAGTCCTTGAATGACCGCTGCAAGGCCCATTGGGCCCATGCCGTGGCCGGCGTTGGACACCGCTGCCAGCGAGCCATAGAAAATGGCCGCCGGCAGCGCCGAGAGAAGAACGGATCTCTTGTTCACCTGCATGGGCTATCGGATGATCTTTTCTTTGACGAACCACTCCGAGTCGGGTTGCAGCGCCACCACACACAGGATCTGGTCCGAGTAGGTGACGTGCCTGATGAAATGCGCATTGGTCACTTCATCGCTCGACATGTCCATCTTCGGGAAGAAATTGGGGGCGACCGAGCTCTGGCCGCCGGGAATGACCCCGGTATTCACGTCCAGCACGAGGTCCTTGGACAATGAGTGAACGATCTCGAGCGCCAGGGCGGACATCTCGGCATCCTGCACATCAACACGCAGGTCGGGGTAGAAGCGGGCTGACGGGACTCGTGAAGACATCACCCGGAACATGTTGTAGACCACCGGGTTGTAGGTCTTGGCCACGATCAGGCGGGGCAGGCCGATCGTTTGAATGACATTCTTCAGGAAAAACTGGTTGAGCTTCTTGAACAGTGTCGACCCCCGGTATTCATCCGCGATCATTGCCGTCCACAGATAGAGGAACGACGATGAGCCGAACGGAAGGCTTTTTGCACCGATGATCCCCACGACCTTTTCGCTTTCGGCGTCGATGGCCAATGCCAGGTGTTCGTAGATTTCGAAAATCCCTGGTTGGTTGCCAAAGTACTGCCTGACGTCGTATTCGGGCATCCCCTGTTGCAGGTCCTCGACGATCTTGACCTTGAAACTGTCCGGGAAATTGCGGCCGACAACCGAGTAATCCAGGTCCCACTCCGTGTTGCTTGTCTGTCTGTTCATAGGCGACCTTGATTCAGCGTTTGTTGTCTGGAAGAAATGTGAGCGCATGGCTTTCCGAGGTCTGGCGTGGCGACAGGATTTTTATGTAGTCGCCGCGGGCCCATAGCCTGTTCATGTCCACATAGCCGTTGAACTTGATTCCGGTATTGGAGGAGGACAGGATGTAGCTTGAGTTATCAAGGTTCGACAGGTCCGCCACCATCCTGAAAGTAGCTGCAATATTGGTGTTGAACGGATTGGACGGATCGCTGTAGTTGTAGCGTCCGACATTCACCGTGAAATTGTCGCCACCCATGTTGTTGCGGTTGTCAAAGAACCAGGCCATGGGGCTTTTGTGCAGGGGCACATGTTCGCCAACAGCGGCGTGCGCGCGTCCCCACTTCCAGCCCTTGACGTCAGCGCCATATTTTTCCCGGATCTGCTGCAACGACTGGTCCAGGGATGCCTCCAGTACCTGCTGGCAATTGCCAGGGGCCCCACACCAGAAGCCCTGGTCGGCTTTCCCGCTTAACACCAGGTTGAGAAATGCATCGTAGTTGCGCTGGTTCCAGCCGGCCGCGAGAAGCTCCTTGCCAATTTTCGGCTCCAGTAACGCCTGGGTGAGATTCCTGACCCAGTAGGCTGCAATCAATGGCGCTGCCGACTCCGGGTCCGAGTCGAAGCGCCAGGCCTTGAGAAGGCTCAACTGCGCAGGTGCCGAAGGTCGCCCGTCGATGGGGGCGATCATTTTGGGTAACAGGTCGGCCAGGGACGACGAGTAGCGATCGAGCTGGATGTCGGTGGAGGTTTGCAGGGTATGCGGTGCGCGCTCCTTCAACAGATCCATGATGCGGTCATAACGATAGGGCAGCACCCAGTCATGGCCGAAATTGAACGGATAGTTGTCCGGAACGATGCGGTTGTTGGCCGTCGCGATGTAACCGCCGGCAGGATTGAACTGCCTCGGCTTGGCGGCTTCGGGCACATAGCCTGTCCAGTCATACTTGGCTTCCCAGCCGGGCGCGGGGCCCTGGCCCAGGAGGTCGTTGTCCTGCGCCTTCACCGGTACCCGGCCGGCCGACACGTAGCCGATGTTGCCGGCTGTATCCCCATAAACCATGTTCTGTGGCGGCAGGCCGAATTCGGCGGAAGCCTGGAGGAACTGCGGCCAGTTTTCTGCGTGGTTGATATCCAGGATGCTGTCGAAGGTTTTGTCGCTGGGGTCCAGTCCGGTCCAGGCCAGGGCGATGACCACGGATTTTCTGCCGCTGATGGCCTGTTGGGCCGCCTGGTAGATATCGCTGATGACCGGGCCGTGCTTCGTGTGGCGAATTGGCAGGCTAATGGGGGCTCCACCCTTGACATTGATCTGCTCGTGCGTGACCCGAAACGGTTGATAGGTCGAGTCGGCGGTGAGGTAGAGATTGCTGTCCGAGGGGTTCAGTTTTTCCAGGTACGCATCCTGAACGGATGAGCCGGTGTTGGTGTAGCCCCAGGCGATCTTCCTGTTGTGCCCGATCACGAAGAGGGGGGCACCGGCATAAGTGGCACCTACGAGCGACGAGCCTGGCGTCTCGAGAGCCGCCAGGTAGAACAGCGCCGGATTGGTCAGCCGCAGGTGCGGATCGTTGGCCAGTATCGGTTTGCCCGTCACCGTATGGTCGCCGGCGATCACCCAGTTGTTCGAGCCGACCCCCTCGACGTTCGAGGGGGGCAGTTTGTCCAGCAGGGCCAGGCCGGTGTCGGATACGTCCAGTTTGTTGTACAGCGCGGCATAGTCCCGGGTCTTGACCGGTGCGCTGCCCGGGTAAGGTGCGAATACCTCGTTGATCTGCGCGACGCTCAGGTTTTTCGACAACGACAGGCGTTGTAACTGCATGCCGAGGTTGGAGCTCAAGGTCCACGAAAACAACAGGTGCAGCGCGACGGAGTCTGAGGGCTCCCAGTGTCTGGGGGCTGGGGAACGGGTCAGCGAAAATTCGACGGGCAAACGATCGCCGAATTTGTCGATGAAGAAATTCACCCCATCACTGTAGCTGCGCAGGATGTCCTGGGTTTGCGGCTTGAGTTGCTGAAAAATCAGGCTGGCGTTTTTCTTGAAGCCCAGCGTCCTGGCAAATTTGTCCATCTCCACCGTGGACGTGCCGAATGTCTCCGACAGGGTACCGCTCGCGTAATTCCTGCTGAACTGCATCTGCCACAGGCGATCGCGGGCGTGGCTGTACCCCAGCAGAAAATAGGCATCGCGTTCATTGGCGGCCTTGATGTGCGGAACGGCGTTGGCATCCCAGGCAATACTGCCCTTGTCGGAAATGCCCTTGGGCACTTCCATGACGCCGGTCTCGAACACATTGGACAGCGTGATGTTGTGCAGCACATACATCACGCCGGCCGTTGCGGCTGCGAATGTGCCGAAAACGCCATATAGAATTATTTTAACCGATGTTTTCATGACATCTAACTTCCTGAACCAGTGAAATCACGCCACCCGACGATTTTTCTCTGCGTACTTGCTCACGAAAAACACCAGCGATACCCGTTCGCCCTCGGTGACGGCTTCAACCTGATGAGGAAAGGAGCAATCGGTGATCACCACTGATTGCAACTCGGGGCGGATGAGGTTCACCTGCTTGTCCTGCTTGTCGAAAATCAGAAACTCGCCCCCGGCAAAGTGCTTGCCCAGTTGCAGGACGATCGAATACAGGTAGTCAGGGTTGCTATCGATGTCCAGGTGTTTGCCGATGAAAGACCCGTCTTTCATTTTGTTGACCTGCATGCGGCGAATGTAGAAGTCGTCGCCATCGAGCAGCTTGGAGACAAAGCCCAGCAGCTTCTCATTGCACACCACCGAAATCATGTGGTCGGCAAGTGGCTGGTTAACGCGTGTCGGTCTGTCGATATCGGTCATGAAGCGGGCGACCGTCAGGTCGTTGAGCTCGTCGGCATCACCGATATAGACCTGTTCCCAGGGCAATGCGGTGTTCGCCAGGATAGCGTTGATTTCATTCCAGTCATTCTGGCTATACAGAAAATCGGTGGCGCTGGAGTAGAAAGAGCCGTTGCTTGCCAATTCTTTTTTTGCGATGTCGACAATGTTCATTTCACGTTCCTTCGTTAAGAGTAGTTATTAAACTTCGGCTTCTACTGCTGGCAACTTACGCGCCGTTTTTGATTCGATATGCTGCTTGTTCGTGTCGTACCAGGTGATGATCCCGAAGGGGTCGCTTTGATCTCGGCAAAGATGATCGCGCAGGATCAGGAAACTCTCGGTCATGCTCCAGGTTTCGGTCATCGGGCCAAACCGCGATGCCAGCGATTCATTCGCCGCTCTTTCCGGGGCAATGCTCCAGAAGTTCACACCCGGGTTGCGGTGGTGAAAGTCGTGGCTGGGCAGGTCCTGCATGAAAGAGAAAACCCGCAGGGGTATGTCAATGAACACGACGGCCAGCCCCCACTTCACCACTCGCCAGGTGAATGCCCAGCCGGTGTGATTCACGGGGTAGGGGCGTCCGAAGAAGCGGCCCCAGCTCAGCGAGCCGTAGAAAATGTACTTGGGCAAACCCTGGGTGTTTTCCGAAAACCACAGGTGTTCGGTGGTGTGTTGTATCCAGGAAGAAAACTGTGTCACGAGGAAGATCGGCATCAGGTAGAACACGGCGAAGGGCACCATGTAGCCGGACAGGTAGACCCCGCTCAGCAACAACAGCCAGTAGATCGCGCGGCTGATCCTTTCATGCTTGTCGGTCTTGACGAAGTTGACTTCGAGCCGGAACTTTATGTGCTCGTAGATACGCATCGGGTGAAACGGCGCCAATACCAGCCTGGTCCAGTATTCAGTCTCGCTCATGCCCTTGTAGAAACCATGGGCGGCCATGAACTGCAGGTCGACGTCCTTGTCCGTGCAGAAGGTGTTGACGCTGTGGTGTTCACTGACATGCAGCTTCATGTAGTTATTCCACGGGGTATGCACGATAGGCATCGACAACACCCACTTGCAGACGAACTTGGCCAGCCGCCTGTTGGCGATGCCGGCACCGTGAATGGTGTAGTGGAAGGTGTGCAGCAGACCCCGCTGGCGGTTGACCACCATGCAGACCATGGGAACCGACAGCAGCACCTTGGTCGCCCAGTGAAGATCCGACTGCAGCAGCTTGTTGCCAAGTAGAACCGCGGCCACGAACACGGCATAACCCCAGCTGATCTGAAGGAAAAGCTGCCACGGTTTCAGCAGTGTCTCCTTGGGACCCTTGGGTGGATTCTTGTTGCCGGATTTGCCCGTGACCCACGTCCAGAACGCCTGGAGCGGCAAATGTTCATACGTTGCGCGGACATCAATACCATGCCCGTACTTCGTATAGCGCGTGCTAAAAAGTTGCTGTTTCATATTGGCAGTATTCCCACATCGCCTATAGATAATCCGTTTTCACATATAAAACGGCGACCGGCCCGAAGAAGGAGTAGAAGGGCTCCATCTTGTAGTGGTCGACAGCCAGGACCACGAAGTCCTTATATGCTTCGAGGAAGATTCCTCCCATGAGGGCATATTCAGCCGCTTGCGAAAGGAAGTTGTTCCAGATGGTTTCGTCGCTCTGGCCCACAAACCACTTGGAATACAGTGGGCGCCTGGATTCGAATATTTCCTCCATCTGTTGGTGACATAGACCGGTCTGGCCATAATCCCTTGAACGCAGTCGCTGCAGGATCGCCTGATGGCGTTCGTGCCAGCCATCCTCATTACCACACAGTTCAAAAAAGGAACCCGTGACGGCAGGTGCCGTCAGTTCATTGCCGATACTGAGTAACTGCCGATAGACCTTGTCGAGAAACTCATCTCGAGCACTGGCCGAGTTCGCGTTCCGGTTAAACGACAGGTACTCGAACTCGCCACCGAACAGCTTGTGTTCCAGGGGCACACCCACGGCCTTCGAGAAATCATTCAAGGCATTGTCCACCTTGAGCAGTTTTTCCCCCGCCAGCCCCGGCTTCGCCCCTACGTGGGTAAAGGTATACCGAGGCTTGCCTTCGGCATCCATGACATAGGAGTAGTCCGGGCATATCGCACTGACAATGGTCAACCGCCGGTCAAGCGACTTGCTGTGGTTGATCTGCGTGATCACACCTTCCATTGCCGCCTGCGTCGGAGGCATCAAGCCACCTTCGCTCAGCAGTTGCGACAGGGCCGTGCCGTATCGTTCGATGTGTTCGACATGTGTGTACTTGAGTTCGACGGCGGACTTCGCAGCGTGTTCGTCAGACAATAACAACGATGCTATCGAAGGTATGCGTCCCTTGGTTTTGAATACATGAATGTTGGTCAATACCCTGGCCTTGGAATTCATTGGTAGCTCAAAATCAAACTCTGAATATTTATCCTTGAGCATCATGTAAAACAGATAGTTGCTCACCGGCAGTGTTTTATTGCCGAAAGACTTGCGCAGGGCCGCGTACTGGCTACGCAGCGCCTCAATCCTTCGCGAGAGAAACTCCGGCTCCTTGGGGACATTCAGTGCATCATGCGGAATTCCGGAATTTATGCACTTCAACAGATCACGACTCAGGCGTGAATCAATATTCAAGAACATATCAATTACCCGCGCTTGACCAGTGACTCTTCGTTCAGGCTCCCAGGTGTTTTCATTGTCGCTGGAACTTCATGAACGTCCTTGAACAGCAGCATGTCGACAAAGCGGTTTTCCTTGTTGTCGGAAAAGCCTTGGGGCGCGAAATTTTCCTTGGGGTTCTCAAAGGTTCCGAACAGCATGTCCCAGATCGGGAAGTCACTGTAGTTGCACTCGTGGCGATCACGTTGGTGATGAACCCGGTGCATTTCCGGGCGCTGGAAGAAGTAGCCGAGCCAGTGTGGAGTTTTGATGTTGGCGTGATAGAACATCTCGCCCAGTGCCGCGAACATCACGTAGAAGGCACCGGCCTCGACACTGATGCCCAACAACACGTAGGCCACGGCGCTGCCCAGCATCGAGTTGAAGACCATTTCCGTGGGATGCTTGTAGAACGAGGTGAAGACTTCAATTCGCTGGGGGGCGTGATGGATTTGGTGGAACAGGCGCCACAACGTGTTGTTGGCGTGGCGGAAGCGGTGCCACCAGTAGGTCACGAAGGTATTGACAAAGTAGGCGACGAAACCGGCCGCGAGTGGGCTGAGGCTTTCGGACAGGTGGAACAGGCTGTGACCCTGCATCCATTTGTTCCATGAAACACCGGCCAGCAGCGCTACCGCGATCTGAATGATGTTGAGGGTCATGGACCGAAAAAACCAGGTGCTGACCTTGGGTAGTTTCCATCCGGGGATAATATGTTCGAGAACCAGTACCGCCAGTGCGACGCCTATCAGATAGAGAATCATGGTTAGTCCTTTAATCTAGGTTTTATATAGTCATCCAGCGTCTTGCTTAATAAGCAGACAAGGCATTTATCGTTTTCTCGTTGATCTCGATCCAGAATGCAACTACGGGTTTTCCATCAATCAACTGGGCGCTGGATACACGATGCACATCCGCCCCCATTCTTCTGAGCAGCCGCTCATTGCCAACAGCGGAAAAGGCGATTAGCCGTTTGACTTCATGGTTTTTGGCGACCAGGACAACTTGTTTCACCAAGCGGCATGTGTCCAGCCAATGGTCAGTTGCCGTGTTGTCGTCTGAGGAATTAACGGCAAATCGTGAGAGTTCCCAGATTTCGTTTGACTTGGGCAGCGGTATATCGCCCATCAAACTGGGGAATATTTGTTCAAGAAGGTAACTCTTGCTCGTCGACAACATCCGGGCACAGCCACAGACGTTACCGTTTTTATCACGGGCAATAATGTAGTAAGTGTCGTCACCGTCGAACTCATCGGATTCCAGGCCTTCTTCACACTTTAGAGGCCAGCCCATTTTTTCGACGAAGATCTTGTAGCGAAATAGCCCGAGCCCCGCGATAAGCTCAGAAGGGAGTTGTCGCGCTGTACCATTTGTTATATTTAGCATTCCACACCAGCTTCCAATCCAGTTCCCAGAATTAGAAGTCATGGTTGCGAAAAAGAATAGCTGCCCAAAAGGGCAGCTTCTATAGTGCCATCTTTGATGCCTCTTTTTGGTGCTGTTGTATTGCTTTCCATACAATAGGCTGCATGATTGACTGGTGCCACGGCATGACTAAGATCAACTGTCGCGCTCGAATATCAAGCTCTCAGGCAGCTTACATTCCAAGCCCTGCCTGGATATCCAGACAAGAAGCAGTTGTTGTGTCATGTCACTCCCCAGATCATAACCACTGGGTGAGCGTAACATGATGTTGCAACTGATTCCTCCCGGTGCTATAAGGACTTTTCCAGAAAAAGCTTCCTTGAACCAATTCCAACTAATGCTCAGTTTTGGTGCGGAGTCCTGGCACTCCCACTCACTGTATCCAGCATAGGCAACAGGCAGTCCGAATTCCTTTAATTCGGCGGTCAATCCAGTGTCGATCCAGGTCAGGTAAGGCTGGAACGACAAATCAATCAACTCCGGGTAAGACAGGCGTACCAGCTGGTCTGGGGCTAGTGATTGCATTCGAATTACTCTGCTTGGTTGTTGGTTTTATTTTCCAAATAGATTCCCCGCTCGGCCTCATATCCAAACTCCAATTTATTGGGGTCGGGGCCATCCCTTGCACCCTCACTAAAGGTAAATATATATGTCTGATTGGCGTGAACACTATCTTTCGCTATTTGCGGAAGCGAAAACAGAGGAGGAGTTTCTTGCGTTGCTTGAGTGGGTCATTCGCTCTCTTGAGTTTGATCAGTATTCGCTGGGCATTCGTTTTCCGTTACCCATTTCCAGTCCGAAATTTCATTTGTCTTCCAATTACCCTGCTGCTTGGGAGAGCACGTACATAGCCAACAATTACTTCAGTATCGATCCGACTGTGAAACATGGACTGACTCAGTATCGGCCACTGTGCTGGTCTGCCGATGGGTTTACCGAGCAGCTTCATTTCTGGGAGGATGCCAAGCATTATCAACTCGTCCATGGCTGGTGCACGCCATCGCGAGCAAAGCACGACACGATCGGGATGCTCTCCCTGGTCAGGTCTGCCAATCCGATCACATCACTGGAATTCAACGAGAAGGAGGCCAAACTGCTATGGATCGCTCATATCGCGCATTCCACCATGCTCAATTTCATTGCGCCAAGCTACATTCCTGAGATCAGTGCGGTCCTTACCGCCAGGGAAGTGGAAACCTTGAAGTGGTCGGCCACAGGCAAGACCTATACCGAGACAGGGCTCATTCTGTCCATTGATGAAAGAACGGTTAAGTTTCACCTCGTCAATGCCATGCGCAAGTTGCACTCCAGCAACAAGGTGGAAGCGGCCATGAAAGCCTATGCCTTGGGCATGCTTCATTGACCCAGCGTTGTAACTGAATCTCTGGCGGGGAATCCAGACTGGTTGCCTGAGAAATACGTTCGCGTATTTCTCAAGCGCCGCGCGAGCCTTAAAGAGTGATTTCTCCCACCATGTATAGCACCGACTCTCCGGTTATCAGCACTCGCTCCGCGGCCATTTCGCAGCGCAACTGACCTTTTCGCAAGCCGCCTTGTTGTGCCGTCAACACCTGTTTGTCCAACACACTTGCCCAGTAGGGCATCAGCGACGTATGCGCCGAACCTGTCACCGGGTCTTCGTTTACCCCGACATTAGGGCCAAACCATCGAGAGACAAAATCGAACTCGCTACCTCGCGCTGTGACGACTACACCCCGCAGGGGAAGCCCCTTCAGGCGGGCGAAGTCCGGAGCCAGCTTTTCCACGATCTTCTCGTCAGGCACGACGATGATGAAGTCATCTGTCGCGAAGACCTCGGCCGACTCCAGGCCCAGTGCAGGCAACAGGTCAGCTGGTGGCGTGCAGGGCTCGGGTTTTTTTGCCGGGAAATCCAGCGTCAGCCCGCTACCGGAACGACGTACCCGCAGTTCCCCGCTTCGGGTCGAAAACCTTAAAACCTCCGCGGTGACGCCGAGCTTGTTCAAGATGACCCACGCTGCCGCCAATGTCGCATGCCCGCATAGTTCAACTTCGACCAGGGGCGTGAACCAGCGCAGTTCGTAGATGTCACCTTGCCTGACGAAATAGGCTGTTTCCGAAAGATTGTTTTCTGCGGCAATGGCATACAGTTGTTCGTCTGGCAGCCAGTGATCCAGCGGGCATACAGCTGCCGGATTGCCGGAAAATGCCTTGGAGGCAAAAGCGTCAACCTGAAAGATAGCGACCTGCATTCGTCAAACTCCTGTTACGACCTGCTGTTGATATAGGGGGAGGTTTAGTGCCTGTAAGTTGTCGCACTCTTGATTAGTTGCTGGCGATAACGACATGGCGCTGGATTTAAAACCACCCGCCCAGGCTTGTATACCTGTCCTTTCGGGCAGGTGTTTTCAGCCGGTCAGTAGATTCGGATTCGAGTAGAAAGGCAGTTTGAAGTTTTATGAATATCGATTGTTTACTTGTGGCGAATTGACTTCTTTAGTCTCCTACATCTATTACACAAAATAGCCTGCCAGAACGGTCCAGGCAATACTTTTAAACAAATCTTGAGTTAGGTGAACGCTGTCGTTTAACGTTTCACCCTTGTGGGTATACTGCCGGCGGATGTGAAATTCGTGGCCCCGATAATAAGGAGATGAAATGCTGCAGATACTGGGTAAGGCCTCATCGATCAATGTGCGCAAGGTGCTCTGGACCTGTTCCGAGCTGCAGATCCCTTTTGCGCGCCAGGACTGGGGTTCTGGTTTCAGGGAGACTGCCATTCCCGAGTTCATGGCGTTGAACCCCAATGCCATGGTGCCGGTGATCGATGACGATGGTTTCGTGTTGTGGGAGTCCAACACGATTATCCGATACCTGGCGAATCGGGCCCAGGCGTTGCACCTCTATCCCGCCGACGCAAAGGCCAGGGCCCGGGTGGATCAATGGATGGATTGGCAGGCGACCGACTTCAACAAGTCCTGGGGCTATGCCTTCATGGCGCTGGTCAGGCGCAGCGCTGGCCATCAGGACCCTGATGCCCTGGCAGAGGGGTGCCGGCAATGGTCCAGGCACATGGCAATCCTGGATCGGCAACTCGACGCGACGGGGGCTTATGTCAGCGGCAGTGAGTTTTCACTGGCGGACATTCCGATCGGCCTCTCGGTGAACCGGTGGTTTGAAACTCCACTGGCTCATCCGGACTTCCCCGCAGTGAGTGCCTATTACGAACGCCTGAGCCAGCGTGCCGGTTTTCGCCTGTATGGTCGTAATGGCACGCCGTGACGCTCATGCCCTCAGAAGTTGACTGAGGCACTCAAGCGCGCCGTCAGCGGCGCGCCCTGGAACAGGTAGTCGTCACCCATGTACTCGCCGACATCGCGCCAGTAACGCTTGTCGAACAGGTTGTCCACGGTCAGGCGGAACACCGTGTCATAACCGTCGATGCGGGTGCTGTAGCGGCTGCCGACGTTGAAGATCGCATAGGCGCCGGTTTCGACGCCGCCCTCGTGGCTGGCGTACTTGCGACCGCTGTACTGCATTCCACCCAGCAGCGCCAGGCCATCGACCCAGGGCAGGGCGTAGTCGCCGGAGAGGCTGGCGCGTAGTCGCGGTACGTTGATCGCCTGGTGTCCCTCATAGGAAGGTGTGCCAGTGTCGGTGACCCGCGCCCGAATCGCCGCGACGCTGGCGGCGATCTGCAGGCGTTGGGTCGCCCAGCCATTGGCCGACAGCTCCAGGCCGATGTTCTTCTGCTGGCCTTGCTGGACGAAGGTGAAGTCGCCGTTGCCGTCGGGCCTGGAGTACTGGTAGCCCTGGCGAATCTGGAACAGGGCGGCGGCGAGGGTCATGCGTCGCCAGTCATACTTGATCCCGGCTTCGATCTGTCGCGAGATAGTCGGTGCCAGGGTTTCGAAGGCGTTGCTGGCAAACCACGGCGCGGTGCCGCCCAGGGACAGGCCCTTGCTGTAGCGGGTGTACAACGACAGGTCCTCGATCGGCTTGTAGATCAATGCCGCCTCGGGCAGGAACACATATTGCTGGGTATGCCGGGTGGTATCACCGGCCTGGTCGAAGGTGCGTTCGTCCAGGCGTACTTCACGACCGCCGATGATGGTCTGCCACTGTTCGTTGAAATGGATGCGGTCGGTGGCGAAGAGGCCGTACTGGCGGCTGTCCAGATGGCGATAGGAGGGGCCAATTGCGCCATCGTAACGCGCGAAGTTCTCCGGGTCGCTGTCGATATTGCTGCTACCGATCATTTGGTTGATCGCATCATGCTGGTCTACCACACGACGAAACGCGCTGGTACCCACGGTCAGTTCGTGCCCAAGACCGGCGGCGTCGAAGTTGCCACTGAGTGCGGCCTGGATTTCGTCGTTGCGCCGTGTGTCGTCGGGGCTGCGGAAATCGTAGATGTCGTAGTTGCCTTCGGGGCTGAAGTAGTTCGGTACTTTCACCGCGTTACAACTGGTCGAACCGTAGCAGCCCCAGGCAAACGAACTGTAGTCATCAATCACCACCCGGCTGCGCGAAGCGCTCAGACTGCCTTTCCAGCTGTCATTGAAGTGGTATTCGAACAGACCATTGATGTTCAGCGCATCGCTGACCACCTGCGGCGAACCGCTCTGGTGACCCAGCAGCTTGCGCGGCGAGGCGCCGTGGGGCAGTTCGGTACCACCGAGCAACTGGTAGCCAGGCGCCGAGCGCTGCTGCTTGTTCTGGTACTCGACGTCCAGTTGCAGCAGGGCATCGGGGCTGATGTTCCAGTCGAAGGCCAGCGAGGCGAAATCGCGCTTGCCGTTGGTGTGTTCGACGTAGGAGTGGATGTCCTCGTGGGCCACGTTGGCCCGCAGGCCGAACTGCCGCTCGGGGCCGAACCAGCCACCGACATCGGTGGCCAGGTAACCGCTGCCCCGGTCGTCGGTGGACACGGTGACCGAGCGCACGTCAGCCGGGCGCTTGGTCACGTAGTTGATCACCCCACCAGGCTCGCTGACGCCGCTTTCCAGGCCGGACAGGCCCTTGAGCACTTCGACCTGCTGCTTGTTTTCCAGGCCGACGTTCTGCTCGCCGGTGATGCTGCGGCCATTGATCCGGTAGCTGTTGGCGGCGTTCAGGGCAAAGCCGCGGACGTTGAAGTTCTCGTAGTAGCCTACTGGTGCATAGCTCTGGCCTACTGCCGCGTCGTTGCGCAGCACTTCGCTGAGCAGGCGCGCCTGCTGGTCCTTGATCAGCGAGTCGGTGATGACCGAAACCGAGGCCGGGGTATCGCGCAGAGGGGCGCTGTCGAAACCGGCCACCGAGGCGTTCTCGGCGCGGTAGCCGCTGTTGTCCTCGCCGATCACATTGACTGCCGGCAACTGGGTTTCAGCGGCGTGTGCCGTGTGCAGCCCGGAGGCAAGCAGCAGTCCGGGGGCCAACAGCCCGAGAGTGATACGCGGGGCAAAGGTGCCCTGGGCGGACCTTGGGTGAGCCTTGTACATCAACGATTCCTCAAAATCCGGGCTGCAAAAGCGCGCCATCATACAGAACGATGGGAGCCGGGGCGGCTTTACATCACGATGGAGAGAGGTGTCTTGAGTGCTGCGCACCATTTACCTGGTGAACTGGCCCCGAGGCTTGTCCATGAACGGCTCGCACTGAAGCAGGGATTGGGCATAGCATTGGCATTTGGGGCGGGCGTATCGGACTCGCCCCGGTCAATGGATTGCCCAATGAGTGTACTTACCCAGACAGAAGCCCAGCAGCGCGCCGACGACATCCGCGTTTTCCAGTTGGAGCTGGATCGACTCGGCCATGAAGGCGCACTGCAACTGTCAGCCGAGCAGCAGCAGGCGCTGGCCACCCACCATCAGGCGTTGCTTGCCAGCTACCGCAACGCCTTCGATATCGACCTGACCAGCAGCTCCCGGCAACTGTCGATGGGCATGCGCATTGCCTCGTTTCTCGGCGCATTGGCATTGGCGGCCAGTGTGTTCTTTCTGTTCTACCGCTTCTGGGGCACGCTCTCGACGGTGGCCCAGGTCACCACGCTGTTGCTGGCGCCATTGCTGACCTTCATCGGCACGATCTGGCTGCAAGGTCGCGACAGCACCGGTTACTTCACCAAGCTGGCGGCCACGGTGGCCTTTGCCTGTTTCGTCCTCGATGTCAGCATGCTGGGGCAGATCTTCAATATCACGCCTTCCGACAAGGCCTTCATCGTCTGGGGAATCTTTGCGCTGTTGCTCGCCTACAGTTGCAACCTGCGCCTGCTGTTGCTGGCGGCCATTCTCTGCGTGGCCGGTTTTGTCGCCGCCCGGGTAGGGTCCTGGGCGGGTATGTACTGGCTGGACCTGGGAGACAGTCCGGAAAATTTCTTCCCGGCAGCGGCGCTGCTCGCCCTGGCGGCACGGTTCATGCCGCAGAGACGTTTTCCCGGCTTCGCCATGACCTATCGGGTGTCCGCGCTCCTGGCCTTGCTGGTGCCGGTGCTGGCGTTGGCCAATTGGGGGGAGGGCAGTTACCTGGCATTCGACCCGAAGCGCATTGCCCAGGGCTATCAAGTGGCGGGCTTCCTGCTCAGTGCCGCAGTCATCTGGCTCGGCGTGCGTCGGCAGTGGCCGGATGTGGTCAACACCGGCGTGACCTTCTTCGTGATCTTCCTGTTCAACAAGTTCTATGACTGGTGGTGGGAGAGCCTGCCCAAGTACCTGTTCTTCTTCGTGGTTGGCCTGGCTGCCGTGTTGGTGCTGGTGGCGCTCAAGAAACTGAGGACGTTGCAGTCCGGAGGTGTCCAATGATCAAGTGGACAACCCGTCACACATTGATTGCCGGGGTGGCGCTGATTCTTGCCACTCATGCGGTCGTACTGCTGGGCGTGGCCCATAACCGCAGCGGGACGCCGCAAGCGCAATTGAACCTGTCCCAACGCGAATTGCAGTTGCCGTATGGGAATGACGCCGACAACAGCGGCCTGTCGCTGCGCCTGCGCCTGCGGGGGCTGCATCCATACGAGAATGCCTACTCCGATCCCGGAGACGTCAGCGTCTGGCTGGACAAGGCCAAGCTGGCGAGCCTGGGATTCGATGTCTCCAAACCCTACGAGACGCAGTACAGAAGCAGCCGCTACACGAAGCGGTTTTCCCGTCCGGTGTTCCTGGCTTTCGAGTTCAATGGCCCTGCTTATCAGCGGGCTGTCGAAAAGGCTCGGGTATATGAAGCTCGGCAAGTGAATAAAAATGCTTCGAAAAACAACCTGGAGTCGATTCGTCGATCACTGGCCTTCGAACTCAATGGCAACAGCCGGCTGTTCCTGGTCGATGCCGGCCTGGATGCCCAGGCGTTGCGCAAGCAGTATCCGGACACGGCCCGCTACCTGATTCTCCCCGGCAGGATCGAACCCCTGGTGCTCGACAGTACCGAAAGCCGGCCACGGCTGCTGACGGGGCGTATCACTGGGGTCGCTGCACAAACTATCAACGTACCGGCAGCTTTCAGCGAGCTGCTTGAGCCGATCCGGCAGCAGATAAAGGGACAGCGTTACGAAGATCGCGAGAGTGACATGTTCGGGTTCAACGCGACGGTCGCGTTCGGCCAGCGGTTCGAGCCGTGGATCGTCGATCTGAAACCGAAACAGATGCCCCCTCATCCAGAGTGAAGGGGCAACTTGTCTCAGCGGCTTTCAAGTCGGAGAGATGGTGGCCAGCAGGCCGATCGCGATGGTGAGTAGCAGGAAACCGCCCAGGAAAATTGCCATCTTGCCCATGATTTCAGGCCTCCTGAGCCAAGGAATTGCGGTGCAGCGAAAACCGAGTCATATCGAACTCTCCCCTCAAGCACGGCCCGAGACGTCGGGCGGTGACTTATTGTCGGGGAAAATCTGATCCCGATACAGATTCAGGTAGTGAAGAAAAATACGGATCAGATGGTGTTTTCCGGGCGGGATGCAGCACTTGTGGCGAGCGGGCTTGCCCGCGCTCGGCTGCAAGGCAGCCGCAAAACCAGCCACCTCGGTCTTCCTGATAGACCAGGGCGGCTGGTTTCAGGGGCGCCTTGCGCCCCGGCGCGGACAAGCCCGCTCGCCACCAAGTGAGTCTGTGATCACTCGGTCCGGATCAGTTGCGATCCAGCCAAACGGTCTGGGCGTTGCAGAATTCGCGCACGCCGAAGTGCGACAGCTCCCGGCCAAAACCGCTCTTCTTCACGCCACCGAAGGCCACGCGTGGGTCGGAGGCGCTGTAGCCGTTGATGAACACACCACCGGTTTCCAGCTCATCGGCAATCTGCTGCGCCAGATCGACATTGGCGGTATAGATCGTCGAGGTCAGGCCGAACTCGCTGTCGTTGGCCAGCTCCACCGCATGGCGAGCGTCACGGGCGGTGATGATCGACGCTACCGGGCCGAACAGTTCCTGCTTGAAGGAAGTCATCTGGTCGGTGACATCGGCCAGCACGGTCGGCTCGTAGAAGTTGCCGTTGCCTTCGGCCTTCCTGCCGCCCAGCAGCAGGGTCGCACCTTCGGCCAGGGTCGCCTGGACCTGTTGGTCCAGCTCGTCACGCAGGTCGAAACGGGCCATCGGGCCGATGTAGGTTTCGGCCGACAGCGGATCGCCCACCACCAGCTTGCGGGTGGCTTCGACGAACTTGCGGGTGAACGCTTCCACCACCCCTTGTTCGACGATCAGGCGCTTGGCCGCAGCACAGACCTGCCCGGTGTTCTGGTAACGGCCGATCACCGCCGCCTGCACGGCGGCATCGAGGTCGGCGTCATTCAGGACGATGAACGGGTCGGAACCGCCCAGTTCCAGCACGCATTTCTTCAGCACTGCACCGGCCTGGGAGCCGATCGCGGTGCCGGCGCGCACGCTGCCGGTCAGGGTCACGGCGGCGATGCGTGGGTCGGCGATGGCCTTGGACACGCCGTCCGGAGTGACGTTGATTACCTCGAAAACGCCCTCAGGAAAGCCGGCGCGCTTGAACGCATCAAGCAGCAGGTAGGCGCTGCCCATCACGTTCGGCGCATGCTTGAGCACATAGGTGTTGCCGGCCAGCAGGGTCGGGACCGTGCCACGCAGCACCTGCCAGATCGGGAAGTTCCACGGCATGACGGCCAGGATCGCACCCAGTGGGCGGTATTCGATGCGGGCGCTGCCGTTGTTCACCAGGGTTGGCTCGGGTGCCAGCATGGCCGGGCCCTGTTCGGCGTACCACTCGCAGAGTTGGGCGCATTTCTCGACTTCGCCACGGGCCTGGGTGATCGGCTTGCCCATTTCCAGGCTGATCATTTCGGCCATCTGGCCGGCGTTGTCGCGCAGGGCCTTGGCCAGGGCGATCATCAGTTGCGCGCGCTGGGCGACGCTGGTCCGCCGCCAGCCGGCGTAGGCCTTGGCCGAGCGGGCCAGCGATGCGTCCAGTTGCTCGGCGGACTCGTAGGCGTAATGGCCGATCTGCTCACCGTTGAAGGGGTTGATCGAGATAGCGTGGGTCTGATTCGACACAGTAGTCATGGCACCGTCCTGACGGGTGGGTTATGGAGCCAGATTACGGCGCTGTTGTTTTTATGGAAACTGAATAATACTGAGTCATTCATTCACGATTGGAGAATGACGTGGATCTGGTCCAGCTGGAAATCTTCAAGGCCGTCGCCGAGCAGGGCAGCATCAGTGCTGCCGCGCAACTCATTCACCGGGTGCCGTCGAACCTGACCACCCGCATTAAGCAATTGGAGCAGGATCTCGGGGTGGAGCTGTTCATCCGCGAGAAGAGCCGCCTGCGGCTTTCGCCGGCCGGTTGGAGCTTCCTGGACTATGCCCGGCGCATTCTCGACCTGGTGGCGGAGGCGCGCCTGACCGTGTCCGGGGAAGAACCCCAGGGCCCGTTCGCCCTGGGTTCGCTGGAGAGTACGGCGGCCGTGCGCATCCCGGCGCTATTGGCGGCCTACAACCAGCAATACGCCAAGGTCGAACTGGACCTGTCTACCGGGCCCTCCGGGACCATGATCGAAGGCGTGTTGTCCGGGCGGCTGGTAGCGGCGTTCGTCGACGGCCCGATCCTGCACCCGACCCTGGAAGGCGTGGCGGTGTTCGATGAGGAAATGGTGATCATCGCGCCGCTGCAGCACGCGCCGATTACCCGAGGCGCCGATGTGAATGGCGAGAGCATCTATGCGTTCCGGGCCAACTGCTCGTACCGTCATCATTTCGAAAGCTGGTTCAGCCACGACGCGGCGGTGCCCGGCAAGATCTTCGAGATGGAGTCGTATCACGGCATGCTCGCTTGCGTCAGCGCAGGGGCGGGCTTGGCGATGATGCCGCGCAGCATGCTTGAGAGCATGCCGGGGTGCAGCACTGTCAGTGTCTGGCCGATGTCGCCGGATTTTCGTTACCTGCAAACCTGGCTGATCTGGCGGCGGGGCACGGTGTCGCAGAACCTGTCGGTGTTCGTGCAACTGCTGGAAGACCAGGTTCAAGCGAACCGCAGCCCGGCAGAGTGACGGCTCGCCTGTCATCCCCTTATGCTTCATGTTCGCCGAACGCCCGAATCCAGACAGGAGCACGCATGACCCTCAGCTTTGTGAAAATGCATGCCCATGGCGATGATTTCGTCATCATCGACCGTCGTGGTCAGGCCGACCCGATCACCAGCGCGGTGGCCCGGCGCCTGGGTGATCGCAATCGTGGCATCGGTTTCAATCAACTGGCGGTGGTGCTCGATTGTGAGGATGCCGCGGCCCGTGTGGTGTTCTGGAATCCTGATGGTTCGCCCCTCGATACCTGTGGCAGTGCCACCCGTGGTGTGGCCGATACGCTGATGCGCGAGGCGGGTACTTCCTCGGTGATGCTCAGGAGCAACCGTGGATTGCTGACCTGCGTGCGCGAGGAGGGCGGCGCCATTTCGGTGGACATGGGCCAGCCGTCACTGGCGTGGCAGGACGTTCCACTTGCCGAGCCCATGGACACTCTGGTGTTGCCGCTTGCCGGCAGCCCGGTCGCTTGCAGCATGGGCAATCCCCATTGCACCTTCTTTGTCGACGATCTGTCCGTTATCGATGTGGCCGCCCTCGGGCCGAAGATCGAAAGTGATCCGCTGTTCCCGAAAAAGACCAACGTGCACTTTGTCCAGGTCATCGATCGTGGTCATATCCGCCTGCGCATCTGGGAACGTGGCGGTGGCATTGCGCAGGGTTCGGGCTCGTGTTGCTGTGGCGCGGTGGTGGGCGGCATTCGTCGGGGCCTGCTGGACGAGCGGGTCGAAGTGCAGTGCGACGGCGGTACGGTCAGCGTGCAGTGGGACGGTAGCGGCGGGGTGATCCTGAGTGGGCGGGTGCAGCCCGTTCTGCAAGGGACGGTTGCCGAGCATCTGTTGCTGGGTGCGGCGCCGTAGACCTGCGGCATCTGGTGGCGGCGGTAGGGGGCCGGGGCGGTCGGCACACGATTATCGATGTTGCCGGCATGGCGGATGACGAACAGGTCGCCAGGTTCAGGTTGCGATGGAACAGTGATTACGGGGTGCATGGCATAAGGTAAAGGTATCGCTTATGATTTCCTGTATCAGATAATCTTATGGGGTGGGTGAATGCTGGCCCGACATATCCAGTACTTTCTCGCGGTGGCGGAACACGGCAGTTTCACCCGGGCGGCCGCCGCCCTTTATGTCTCCCAGCCGGCCTTGTCGCAGCAGGTGCGACAGCTCGAGGATAGCCTTGGCGTGCAGTTGTTCGACCGTTCCGGGCGGGTGACGCGCCTGACCGATCACGGCGAGGTGTACCTGCGCTATGCGCGTCGGGCCTTATTGGAGCTGGAGGAGGCCAAGCGTGCGCTGCATGATGTCGGTGACCTGAGTCGGGGATCGCTGCGGGTGGCGGTGACGCCGACTTTCACCACCTATCTGGTGGGGCCGTTGGTCGAGGCCTTTCACCAGCGCTATCCGAATATCACCCTGAACCTGCGGGAGATTGCCCAGGAGTCCATGGAAGAGCAGTTGGTGGCTGATCAACTGGATGTGGGGATCGCCTTCGAGGCGGTGCAGGCGCAGGAAATCGACGCTGAGCCGCTGCTGGTCGAGACTTTGGCCCTGGTGGTCAGCGCCAGGCATCCGCTGGCCGGGCAGCGCAGTGTCGGGCTGGAGGCGCTGGATGCGGAGTCGCTGGTGCTGCTCAGTGCCGAGTTCGCCACTCGCGAGCAGATCGATCGCTATTGTCGCCAGCATGGGATTCGTCCGCGGGTGCAGATGGAGGCCAATGCGATTGGGGCGGTGATCGAGGTGGTGCGCAGGACCGGTTTGTCGACCCTGTTGCCGGCGGCGATTACCCTGGCGTATCAGGATCTGGTCGCGGTCGAGCTGGAGCCCCTGCGGCTGCAGCGCACGGCGGTGGTCATGCAACGCAAGGGCGGGTACCAGAGCGCAGCGGCGCGGGCCTTCATTGAGGTGGCCAGGGAAGTTGCCGGCCGGCTGGCGGGTTGAACTGTTCTGGACAGAAGCCGGGAAGGCTGGTCCCATAGGGCGTTTTTATCATCCAGAGATAGCCTGCCATGTCGGATACCATCGATGAATCGTTCTATGACCGTGCGGACGAGCATATCAACCTGGCCAATGAGCAGCTCAAGCAGGTCGAGAATTTTGGCAAGGTCAATGCTTCGATGATGTTTGGTACGACTCGGTTCAATGCCTGGGTCAGTGCGCGCAGCTTCAAGTCGGGGGAGGAGATGGCCGGGGCGCGGGAGGCGATGCTCAAGTATTTTTGTGATCAGTATCGGTTGATGCTTGAGGATAACCTTGATGATCATATCAAGAATTTTGAGCTGTACATGGGGGGGAGGCAGGGCTGAGTTATCGAGGGGCGTTTAACCTGCTGTTTGCCTGTGTGCGATTGCGGTTGTAGGTGTACATATCCGTTTGCGCGGTTGGCTGGGGTAGTGGTTTCGCCCTTACGGCGAGTTACTTTTTTTCAGACGCGAAAAAAAGTAACCAAAAAACGCTTGCCCCTCCATTCGGCCCTCGCTACGCGAGGGTTCCTTCGTTCCGGTTCTGTTTCGAGAGCACGCCGCGATGGGCCATCCATGGCCCAACACGGCTCGCCCGGCTTCCCTGCCGGGCGTCTCTCGAAACAGAACCTCCACTCAGCCTGCTGGGCGGGGCCGGTGGATCAAAAGCAAAGGCAAGATCAAGATCAAAAAGCAAATGCTTCGCAGGCAAGCCCACTCCGATGCCTGCGCCAGGCCCCATTCTGGTGTACGACACAACACCTGTAGGAGCGGGCTTGTCGGGACGCCGCACCGCCGCGAAGAGGCCCGTGAAATCACTAAAAGCCTTCAAGGCACACCCTCCATCCCTCCATTTTGAAGCGCTGCTCACTTCAGGTCGAGGCGGGCAGTGGGGGCGCCGCCAACAGCGAGTCCACGATCGCTCGCGACAGTTCCAGCGATTGCAGCACTCCCCTGAACAGGTCACGGTCAACGTCTTCCAGGCGCGGGCCGATTTCGTCGGCGTTCAGTTCGGCAGTCCGGAGCAGGTCCGAGACATGGGCCAACGCCACCTTGGCCGGGACGCCTGGCTGAATGGCAAAGAGCGCAGGCTTGCTGGCTGAGTCGCTGCCGATGTTGAAGGCGCTTGTGGCGAGGGTATCGAGTGGATCAGGCGGTGGTGGGTCCGAGTTGATCTGGTCCAGGGCGCTGTACATGGCGCTGCGCAGGAAGTCGCTTTTTTCAGTCGGACTTGAAGTGCGGCAGGGTGGTGGGTCGGGCGTGATTTTCTTGGTCATCGGCAAGCTCTTCTTCAGTAACACCTTTGGAAGCGCGCCATCTTTCGTGTCCAAGCGAAAGGGTGGCGAACCGTGCGCAGGTTTGGACAACCGGGGAAGAAGAAACCCGGCACACCCCGAGGAGTGTCCCGCGCACGGTCCGCCATAGAGCGGACACAAAAGTGCCGTTCGCGCGGCATTGTGCGACTTCTTCTTCCAAAAAAAAACGGGTGTCCAAGCCCGGTTGCTGAATTGGCAGCAACGCGAAAACATTAGGCTTCGTGATCAAGTGAATCAACGGGAAATCTGTAGGAAAAATCCGCTAAAAGTCCTGAATTATTCTCGAATCGGTCGAGAAATGAGCGCTGTAGAACGTTGTGGCAGTGGCCCGCAGCTGATGAGAGCGGTTCTTATGCGTTCCCAACGGCAATTTGATGGTCTACCATGCCGCCCGCCGGTTTCCACTCGGAAATAATAGGGAATCCCAGGCCTCCGACCCCGGTTGGCCAAACGGAACTGCCCCCGCAACTGTAGGTGCCGAGCCCGCTCCAACGATGCCACTGGGTCCATGTGATTCGGGAAGGCCGGAGGCGGGCCAGGACGCACCAGTCAGGAGACCTGCCGGCCTACATTTACCAACCGGCGGGGTGTCCGGGATGGCCATCTCCCCTGTGAAGGGCTGCCCCGGACGTCGTGCCAGGGCGGCGATGCCTGTCCATGCGTTCACTTCGTGTTCTGCCCGACAGGAGATCGCTCACCATGCTGCCTCGTTTCGCCACCTTGCTCGCTGGCCTCTCGCTCACCGGCCTGGCCCAGGCTGCCGCCACCCAATACCCGCTCACCGTGGAAAACTGTGGTGTGCCGCAAACCTTCGCGAAGGCTCCCGAGCGCGCGGTCACCATTGGCCAGGCCGGCACCGAGATGCTGTATGCCATGGGGCTGGGCGACAAGCTGGTCGGTACTTCATTGTGGTTCAACAACGTGCTGCCGGAGTTCAAGGTGCAGAACGACAAGGTCGAGCGCCTGGCCGACAACGATCCGAGCTTCGAAGCGGTGGTGGGCAAGCGTCCGCAACTGGTGACGGTGCAGTTCGAGTGGATGGTCGGGCCCCAGGGCGTGGTCGGTACCCGTGAGCAGTTCAACGAACTGAAGATCCCCACCTACCTGCTGCCTTCGGACTGCGAAGGCAAGGACAATCTGGTGGGTGCCGACGGCACCCGGATGCAGCCGTTCAAGGTCGACAGCATCTACAAGAGCGTCAGCCAACTGGCGACGATCTTCGATGTGCAGGATCGTGGTGCGGCGCTCAATGCCGACCTGCAGGCGCGTCTCGACAAGGCGAAGAAGCAGTTGGCCGGCAAGGACCTGTCCAACACCAGCGCGTTGTTCTGGTTCTCCAGCGCCGACCTGGCCATCGATCCCTACGTGGCCGGTCGCCAGGGCGTTGCTGATTTCATGCTGCAGACCCTGGGCGTGCGCAACGTGGTCGAGTCCCACGAAGAGTGGCCGACCGTGGGTTGGGAAACCCTGGCCAAGGCCAACCCGACCTGGCTGATCATCGCCCGCATGGACCGGCGTCGCTTCCCGGCGGACGACTACCGCAAGAAGCTCGAATTCCTGCGCAGCGACCCGGTCGCCAAGAACATGGACGTGGTGAAGAACAACCGCATCATCATCCTCGATGCTGATGCCATGCAGGCCGGAATTCGCCTGTTCCGTGGCCTGGAAACCCTGTCCACCGCCATTGCCACCGGTAAAGCCCCAGAGTGAACACGCGCCTGCTGCCCTACAGCCTGCTGGCCTTGGTCGCCTTGTTCGCGGCCCTGCTGGCTGGGATTGCCATCGGTGAAACCAGCCTGTCGCCGCGCCTGATCTATCAGGTGCTGGCCAACCAGTTGTGGCAGGCCGGCTATCCGGTCGAGCCGATCGACTCGGGCATCGTCTGGAACTACCGGCTGACCCGCACACTGGTCGCTGCCGCCTGCGGTGCTGGGCTGGCGACCTGTGGGGTGATGCTCCAGGCGCTGCTGCGCAACCCGTTGGCCGAGCCTTACCTGCTGGGGCTCTCGGCGGGTGCGTCGACCGGCGCGGTGGCGGTGGGGCTGCTGGGCCTTGGTGGGGCGGCGCTGTCGCTGTCTGGCGGGGCCTTCATCGGCGCGCTGTGCGCGTTCGGCCTGGTGCTGTTGCTGTCCCGTGCGGTGGGGGCGAGCAGCAATAATGCCCAGGTGATCCTGGCCGGTATTGCCGGTTCGCAGTTGTTCAATGCGTTGACGGCCTTCCTGGTGACCAAGTCGGCCACCGCCGAGCAGGCTCGCGGCATTCTGTTCTGGCTGTTGGGCAATCTCAGCGGTGTGCGTTGGCCATCGGTGTGGCTGGCAGTGCCGGTGGCCCTGGTGGGATTGCTGGTCTGCCTGTGGCATCGGCGCGCGCTGGACGCTTTCACCTTCGGCGCGGATTCGGCGGCTTCCCTGGGTATTCCGGTGCGGCGTACCCAACTGCTGCTGATCAGTTGTGCTTCGCTGGTGACGGCGGTGATGGTATCGATCGTTGGGGCGATCGGTTTCGTCGGGCTGGTGATTCCGCATGCCTTGCGCCTGCTGCTGGGCCCCGGTCACGCCCGGCTGCTGCCCGCCAGCGCCCTGGGTGGGGCGTTGTTCCTGGTGCTGGCGGATATCTGCTCGCGCATCCTGATTCCGGGGCAGGTGATTCCAGTTGGCGTGGTGACTGCGCTGATCGGCGCCCCAGTGTTCGCGCTGATCCTGGTCAGCCGCAGGAGGCGCCCATGACGGTCATGACGGCAACGGATGTTGCACCGCTGTCCTGCCACGGCCTCGGCCTGCGCCTGGCCGGCCACGATGTGCTGCGGGATGTCGACCTGACAGCGTTTCCCGGCGAGACCCTGGGCATCGTCGGTCCCAATGGCTCGGGCAAGTCGAGCCTGCTCAAGCTGCTGGCCGGCCTGCGCACGCCAAGCCAAGGCACGGTGCAGTTGCTCGGCGAACCGATGGCCCGGTTGTCTCGGCGACACGTTGCACAGAAGCTGGCGCTGGTCGAGCAACAGGCCGACACGGGCGACGCCATCAGCGTCTTCGACGCTGTCGCCCTTGGCCGGACCCCTTGGCTGTCGGCCCTGGCCCCGTTCTCCGCGCAGGACCGCGCGATCGTCGACCAGGCCCTGGCCGACACCGACGCGCTGCACCTGCGTGATCGTCAGTGGCACGCGCTTTCGGGGGGCGAGCGCCAGCGGGCGCACATTGCCCGGGCCTTGGCGCAGCGCCCGCAGGTGCTGCTGCTCGACGAACCGACCAACCACCTGGACATCCAGCATCAACTGAGCCTGCTGCGCCAGGTGCAAGCCTTGCCGGTGACCACCCTGGTGGCCCTGCATGATCTCAACCAGGCCCTGACCTGCGACCGCCTGGCGATCCTCGACCGAGGCCGGCTGGTGGCCCTGGGCAAACCCTACGATGTACTGACCCCCGAGCGTCTGCTGGAAACGTTCGGCGTCCACGCGCATTACCTCACCGATCCTTATGACGGAGCGCGCATCCTGCGTTTTCGTGCTGTTTGAATCGGAGGAGAGGCTGACTGGTGTTGGCGGTCAGGCGGGCAGCGGAGGGGCGCTGGCGGCAACGATAAGTGGCCGCCGCCAGCGTGGAACTCAGTTAGTGATTAGTGAGCGGAAGCTTTGCGCCACGCGCTCATGATGGTGGCCAGGACGATCAGTGCCGCACCACCGGCCATGCGCAGCGAAGGTTGTTCGCTGAACAGCCACCAGGCGCAGGCGATTGCATACACCGGCTCCAGGGCGATGATCATGCCGGCGGTACGGGCCTGCAGGCCTTCCAGGCTCTTCACGAACAGGAACTGCGACAGCCCGGTGCAGAAGATCCCCAGAACCGCGAGGTTGACCCAGTCGTCAGTGCTCAGGCTGGTGGTAGCCAGGTGGCTGAAGGCGAAGGGGGCTACCAGCGCGGCGACCACCACGTTCTGCCAGAACGACGTCTGCATGGCATTCATGCCGCTGGTGTTGCGACGGTTGGCGACGGTCAGCAGGGCGAACGACAGGCCCGAAGCCAGGCCCCAGATCAGACCGATGGTGCCTTGGTCGACCATGTCGAATGACGGAATCACGAGTACCAGTCCTGCCGATACCATCAGCAGTAGCAAGGTTTCGGTGGCACCGATCCGATCACGGAACACCAGGGTGTCGATCAGGGCGATGAAGGCCGGGAAACTGGCGAAACCCAGCGTGGCCACGGCCACGCCGCCAACCTTGATCGCGATGAAAAAGGTCACCCAGTGAGCGGCGAGCAGGGTGCCGGTCAGCCCGATGATCGGCAGGTTGCGCCAGGTCAGCGCGTCCAGCAGGCGGGTGCCCTTGAGCCCGGCGACGAAGCCGAGGGCGATGAAGGCAAAGGTGGCACGCCCGAAAGTGATCACGCTGGCGTCGGCCTTGATCAGGGCACCGAGAATACCGGTCAGCCCGAACAGGACCGCGGCAATGTGGGCGATAAGTAACGCATTACGGTGGCCGGTTGCAGAACCGGCACTGGAAATCGAGGTAGTCGTCATGGCAGTCAAGTCTTCACAATTGTTGCGCACACAGAGATGGTCCGCTCGTGTGCGCGGGTCCATAGGATCTGAGTCATATATGTTGTCTGCGACCGGTTATCCGGTTCGGAAGGGCGCCGCAGCGTTGGAATTGTGAAGCGAGGCTGCATACTCGCGGTGTTGCGGGACCGGCCTATGGCGGAAGACCGGTCTGTGTGCGAATTATTGGATTTGTCGACGTTGACGGAGCGATCAGAAACGACACGATTTTGTCGGAATACGACGTGCTGACCAGAGGTGGTGCATTGTGGCGATGATGGCTCTAGAACGGGCTATTTCAGTGCAAGCATCAAGGTGATGGGCGACAGGTCGGGGCAGGAAGCGAAGCCCGCGTGCCTTGCGAAAAAACGCCAGTTTTCACCCGATGAACTACCACGGCGGTTGCCCAGCGGGGGCATCGCTACAGGTTTTGATCTGGCCTTGGCTTTTGATCTTGCTTTTGACCTACCGGCCCCGCCCAGCAGGCCGAATGGAGGGCTTGGCAAAAGTAACTCGCCCGTAAGGGGCGAAACCGCAACATCACCAAAACGCGCAAATGGATATACACCCAATCCCAAATAAAAAAGCCCTGACCAAGTCAGGGCTTCCAGGGCAGCGAACGAATCAGTCCCAGCTCAACGCACCACCGGTCTGGTACTCGATCACACGGGTCTCAAAGAAGTTCTTCTCCTTCTTCAGGTCCATGATCTCGCTCATCCACGGGAACGGGTTGGTCGTCCCTGGATACTCTTCCTTCAGACCGATCTGCGACAGGCGACGGTTGGCGATGAACTTCAGGTAGTCCTCCATCATCGCCGCGTTCATGCCCAGTACGCCGCGAGGCATGGTGTCACGCGCGTATTCGATCTCCAGTTGGGTCCCTTGCAGGATCATCTGGGTCGCTTCTTCCTTCATTTCGGCATCCCACAGGTGCGGGTTCTCGATCTTGATCTGGTTGATCACGTCGATACCGAAGTTCAGGTGCATGGATTCATCGCGCAGGATGTACTGGAACTGCTCGGCGACGCCGGTCATCTTGTTGCGACGGCCCATGGACAGGATCTGGGTGAAGCCGCAGTAGAAGAAGATGCCTTCCAGCACGCAGTAGTAGGCGATCAGGTTGCGCAGCAGTTCCTTGTCGGTTTCGACGGTGCCGGTGTTGAACTGCGGGTCGGAGATCGAGCGGGTGTACTTCAGGCCCCAGGTGGCTTTCTTCGCGACCGACGGGATCTCGTGGTACATGTTGAAGATCTCGCCTTCATCCATGGCCAGCGATTCGATGCAGTACTGGTAGGCGTGGGTGTGGATCGCCTCTTCGAAGGCCTGGCGCAGGATGTACTGGCGGCACTCGGGGTTGGTGATCAGGCGGTACACGGCCAGCACCAGGTTGTTCGCCACCAGGGAGTCGGCGGTGGAGAAGAAGCCCAGGTTGCGCATGACGATGCGACGCTCGTCGTCGGTCAGGCCTTCCGGGTTTTTCCACAGGGCGATGTCCGCAGTCATGTTGACCTCTTGCGGCATCCAGTGGTTGGCGCAGCCGTCGAGGTACTTCTGCCAGGCCCAGTCGTACTTGAAAGGCACGAGCTGGTTGAGGTCGGCGCGGCAGTTGATCATGCGCTTCTCATCGACCGCGACACGGGCCGAGGCACCTTCGAGTTCAGCCAGGCCTTCGGCGACGTCGAGTGCGTCGAGTGCAGCCTTGGCACGGATGATCGCGGCGGAGTCGCTGGCGGTCACGGCACGGGCTTCGAGGGCGGCGGCGCCGCCGGCGCTGTCCAGGCGATCGAGGGTGGCTTCGGCGGCTTGGCCGGCAATCGCAACCTTGGCTGTCGCTTCACCGTCTTCCTTGTCGAATTCGTCCCAGCTGAGCATCGGATATTCCTTTTAAATAGGGTGTTTGTAGGCCTGGTTCACTGCCCTTGAGTCGGGCAGGTAGACACGTGTTTGGAACTCCCGTTCAACAGGATTCACAGCACAAGCAGGCAATCGGCAAACCCTGGTGTTCCAGGGTGATGAGAGGTGCCGTAGGAGAAGTGTGGCACATCATGTAGTGTTTTTCGTTGGTGTTGGCACACTATATGGTGGTTTGGTTGCAGGGTCAATCCGAAGGCGGCCGCCGCGCGGTTTCGTCGCAGCAACGGCGGCAGATAGATCCTGGAGTACTGCTCGTGTGCGTCTAGCGCGAGAGCTGCTTGAGTGTCGCCAGGACATCTTGCAAACGTTCGACCAGGGCGTCGCTGCTGGCTAGCATGGGGGCACGCAGTTCGTCGCGAATCAGTCCCTGTAGCGCCAGGGTGCTTTTCACCGGTGCGGGGTTGGGTTCGACGAACAGGGTTTGAATCAACGGAGTCAGGTGCAGGAACGTCGCCCTGGCTGCGGCAAGCTGCTGCTCCCGGACCTGCCGGTGCAACTGCACGAACAACTGGGGGTGAATGTGCGCCGACGCGGCAATCGCCCCGCTGGCGCCCAGGCACAGGGCATTGAAGATCTGGTTGTCTTCGCCACACAGCACGTCGACCTTGCCGCTGGCCAGCAACGCCAGGGTGTTGTTCAGGTTGCCGCCACAGTCCTTGATGGCGACGATGTTGTCGTGGGCGACGATGTCGAGCAGGGTTGCCTGTTCGAAGCTCACGCCGGTGCGATAGGGAATGTCGTAGAGAATCAGCGGTACGCTGGAGGCATCGGCGACGGTCTTGAAAAACGCCTGCAGGCCGGCCTGGGACGGGCGGATGTAGTAGGGCGCCGGTACCAGCAGCCCAGCCACCGGACGCTTGAATATTTCGCCCTGAAACTGCAGCAGCTCGCCGAGGTTGTTGCCGGCCAGGCCCATCATCACCTGGTGCGGTGCTGCCACTTCGAGCACCGCATCCAGCACGGCCAGTTGCTCGTGCTTGCCCAGGGCGGCCGCTTCGCCGGTGGTACCACAGACCACGAGGCCGTCGACGCCGCTTTCCAGCAGATGGCTGGCCAACCGGCGCAGGCTGACGAAGTCGATCGCCTGGTTGATGAACGGCGTGACGATGGGTACCCAGATACCTTGAAACGATGACATGCACTTTCTCCTGATGGTTGACCGTTTCGTCACCGTCAGAAGCGTGGAAGGAAGTTGGGAGGAGGGAGGGTGTCCGTCGCGCTCAATGTCCTGTCAGCTCATCTGACGGGACAGCGCGCCCCGGTCACATGAGCGACTGTTTCTTCGATTTAGGGGCAAACGCAACGCACGCGACAGCCTGGGCATTCAAGCCGGCGGCGATAGCGAAGACGTTGAGCGTTGCGGACATATTTGTTTACACCCTGGATCAGGCGTCCAGTTTTAAGAGCTGGCGCGGGGTTTGTCAATCCTTGCTGGAGAGCGGGCCATGGAAGGCCTGCTCTTCCAGGCTGGGCTCAAGCGGGCCTGGATCAGCGAAACGGAGGTTGCTGTCGAAATCGTCATTTGTCATCGCCTCTCGCAAAACCTACGCTGTGCACACTCCATGAGCACAAGAGGACGTGTGATGACCTGGTCAGCCAAGCAATACTCAACCTTCGAAGCCGAGCGTACCCGCCCGGTGCGCGATCTGGTCGCGGCGATTCCTACCCGCTCGGTGCAGGTGGCGGTCGATCTGGGGTGCGGTCCGGGCAACTCCACCGAGGTGCTGGCCGAGCGGTATCCCGAGGCGCGGGTGACCGGCCTGGACAGCTCCGACGATATGCTCGTCAGTGCCAGGGAGCGCTTGCCCGGATTGAGTTTCGAGCTGGCTGACATCGCCACCTGGGACCCGCAGCAGCGCTTCGACGTGATCCTCGCCAATGCCTCGCTGCAATGGCTGCCGGATCACGCCAGCCTGTATCCTCGCCTGGTCGGCAAGCTGGCGAGCGGTGGCAGCCTGGCGGTGCAGACGCCGGACAATCTGCAGGAGCCTTCCCACCGGCTGGCGCGGGAAGTGGCGGCAGACGGGCCATGGGCAGGCAAGATCGGCGCCGTGCGGCATCCGCCGCGGCATGATGCGACGTTCTACTACGAACTGCTGAAGCCGCACTGCGCGAACGTGGATGTCTGGCGCACCACCTATCACCACCCATTGGCCGGCGGCCATGCGGCGGTCGTCGAGTGGTTCAAGGGTTCCGCCTTGCGGCCTTATCTGGCACCGCTGGATGACGCTGAAAAAACCGCCTACCTGGAGCGCTACCTGGCGGCGATCAGTGCAGCGTATCCGGCCTTGCCTGACGGCAGCGTGCTGCTACCGTTTCCGCGGCTGTTCGTGGTGGCGAGTCGTTGAGCGGCGGATTGGATCAGGCATGCCGCTGCAGGTATTCGCTGAGCGCCTGACGGGTCAGGTCGTTGAGTGTCACGTTCTGTCGGGTGGCACTCACGGCTGCGGCCAGGTGCAGGTCATGGCCGACTCGAACATTGAACGAGCCTTTGCACGGTACTTCTGGGGGCTGCCCGAGCCGTCGGCAGGTTTCGAGGTAGTCATCCACCGCTTCCCTGAAGGCGGCTTCCAGCTCTGCCACTGTCTGGCCTTCATAGTTCACCAGCGCGCGAATGAACTGGAGTTTGCCGAACAGGCAGTTGTCCTCGATGCTGGCCTGGATGGAACCGTAATAGCCTTTGTATTGCAGTGGATTGTTCACGGAATCAGCTCTCCCGATTTCAAGTGTTCGATCACCTGACGCCTGGTATAGGTTTTCAGCTCATTGCCAGGATGTGGTTTGTGCAGGTTGATCTGCGCGCGCGGATTGCCATTATCGAATTTGACCCGACTTCCCGATCCTTCGATTTGCCTGTAGCCGAAGTACCTCAACAAGGTGACCAGCTCAGGCCAGGTGAAGGTGGTACAGGGGTTGAGCAGTCGAGTGAGTAGCTTTTCATTCCTCGACACCTATCCTCCTTTTTGCAACTAAATATAGTTGCTGAAATGTGAAGAGGTCAAGAATGGGTGCTTTTCCCTGGGCCTTCAATTGCCAGGGCCAAGCAATCGAGCTTTCTTACAGGTGATTGAGAGAGGGAGCACCAGTGCCCGACGGGTCGGGCACTGGCCAGCGGGTTAGAGCGCGGCTTCCGGTTCCAGGTATTTGGCCGGTGCCGTGTGTTGGTGGGACTGCAGGTCCAGCGTCTGTTCGAACAGCGCCTGCACCGCCGGTTGGTGGCTGACGGCGATCACGCTGCATTGGGGCAGGCGCGTTCTGAGCAGCAGCAACAGCGAGCGGGCCGAGGCTTCATCCAGCTGGCTGGTGGCTTCGTCCAGATAGAGCGTGTCGGGCCGGTAGAGCAGGGCACGGGCAAAGGCCAGGCGTTGCTGTTCGCCACCCGAGAGTTCACGTGTCCATTCGGTTTCGCGCTCCAGTTGATCCTGCAGGACGCCAAGGCCGACTGCGTGCAGTATCTCGCGCAGCCCACTTTCCCCCGGTACCTCGTTGGACGGGTAGGCCAGCAGCCGGTCCAGTCGATCGGTGGCCAAATAGGCTTTTTGCGGTAGCAGCAGGCTGCGACCCGGAGGCAGTTGCCAGTGGCCGCGATGGAAGGGCCAGACCCCGCCAAGGGTACGCAGCAGCGTCGATTTGCCCAGGCCGCTCGGTCCGGCCAAACGCAGCCAGGTACCGGGTTGCAGGTTCAGGCTCAGGTCCTCCAGCAGCGGGTTGCCATCGGGCAGCAGCACGCTTGCCGAACGTAGTTGCAGCCGGTTGCCGACAGCCGGTTGCGGGCGCTCGGCGTGCGCCTGTTCCAGGGCGTTGTGGAACTGCCCAAGGCGTTCGACCGTAGCGCTCCAGTCCATGATCAGCCGATAGGCGCTGATGAACCAGCTGAGCGAGTTCTGCACCGCACCGAAGGCACTGCGGATCTGCATCAGCCCACCCAGGGTGATGGTCTTGGCCAGGAAGGCCGGCAAGGCGGCGAATACCGGAATGATCAGGCTGATCCGGTCATAGCTGACGGTGAAGAAGTTCAGGTCGCGCTCGCGGTTCATCAGCGCCCGCCAGTTGTCGGCGATGCGTGCGAAACGTGCCTTGAGCTGATGCGCTTCTACCGTTTCACCGCGATACAGGGCGATCTGCTCGGCGTTGTCGCGCTTGCGCAACAGGTCGGCACGCAGGTCGGCCTCCCGATGCTGCTGTTCGTAGTTCAGGCGATGCAGCGGGCGGCCGATCCAGTGGGTCACCGCCGTACCGACCAGGGTGTAGATCACCGCGATCCATACCAGGTAACCGTCCAGGGTCACGCTGTAGCTGCCGAGGCTGAAGGTCTGGGTGCCGGACAGTTGCCAGAGAATGCCGAGGAATGCCCCGGCCTGGGCGAAGTTGGTGATGAACGACACCAGCAGGCTGACACTGCTCTCGACCAGCCGCTTGATGTCTTCGGCGATGCGCTGGTCGGGGTTGTCCGGCTCGCCCTGATGCCCCATGCGATAGAACACATGGTCATCGAGCCAGCGGCCGATGACCTGCTCGGTCATGCTCTGGCGCCAGCGCAGCAACAGGGCCTTGTGCAGCCAGTTCTTGTACACCGCGATCAGCACGAAGGCGGCGAGGTAGATCACGTACTCACCCATCAACCGATACAGCGCCGAGGTGTCGAAGGCGCCGAGGGTGTCGTAGAAGGTCTTGCTCCAGGCGTTGATCCAGACGTTGATCTGCACGATCAGCAGGCCCATGCCGATCACGCTGGCCAGCAGCAGCCAGGACACCCACTGCTGGCGGCTGCGCCAGTAGGGCCAGGCCAGCCGGAAGAAAATCCGCAGCGTGTTCATGGGCGAGCCTCGGCGGCTGGCAGAACCTGCAGTTCGCGCAGGTTGGCCGGGTTCCAGAGGTGCTTGGCCAGCGCCTTGAGCGTCGCCAGTTGCAGGCTCTGCGCCAGTTGCTGTTGTTCACTCAGGTAGCGTGGGTCGGCATAGGCCCGTTCGCTGAGAATCAGTCGGTGGAGTTGGGTCTGCGGATCGTTCAGCCGCTCGCGTTCCTGGGCCTGGAGTTGCTTGCGCAAGGCAGCGACGCTTTCGCTGGTGATTCGTTGCGGCAGTTGGGCGAGCACGTCGGCGGCCATTTTCCTCAGTTCGTCCAGGCGCTGCGGGTCGGTGGTGAAGGCCAGCCGGCTGTCGATACGCCGGGTGTCCTGGCCCAGCTCGCTTTCGAAGGTCAGGCGATAGACGCCGCCGGCTTCACCGCGCAACCTGGCCTTGAGGTTTTCCTGGGCCATGCGCCCGAGCAGCGAGACAGCCGCCGCCTGCGCCGGGCTCCAGGGCATTTCGCTGAAGCTGTAGGCCTGCAAGCTGGCGCGTGGCTCCAGGGACATCGCCAGGCTCTCCCGGCGTGCGCCGGCCAGCGGCGCAATGTCGTGCGTGGCCAGCGCCGGGCCACGGGGAATACCCGCCAGGTAGCGGCTGACCTGTGCTTGCAACTGCTGTTCGTCGATGTCGCCCATCAGGTAGTAGGTGACCGGGCTGCGGCTCATGCGTTGCCATTGTTCGAGCAGGTCCTGATGGCTCACGGCGGCCAATTGCTCGGCATCGGGCTGCAGGGCCGGCTGCGGGGCGAAGCGCAATCGGGCCAGGGCCAGGGCGTGGCGGCTGGAGACGCTGTCGCTTTGGCGCGACAGGGCATCGTGCATCTGTTCCAGGCTTTCATCGACGGCCTGCGGATCGATCCACGCGCGGGTCTGCCAACTGTTGTAGAGCGCCAGCAGTGGTTCCAGGCCCGACGCCGGGCTTTGGCCGCTGAAGGTCAGCCGGCGGGCTTCGCTGTTCAGGTTGAGGCTTACCGCATGGGTGCTGTGCCAGCGCTTGAATTGGGCCTCGCTCCAGCCTTGCGGGGCGCTCTGGGAGAGTAACTGGGCTGCGGTCTGTGCCTGCCATGGCACCAGGCCCTTGGCGAGGTAGCCGGAGGGCGAGTCGATGCGTAACTGTACCTTGCCGTCGGCTCCGGGACGCTTGAGCCAGACTAGCCGGTCGCCGTTGCCCAGTTGCCAATGCTCGACCTGCTCGGCGTCGAAGTGCTGTTTGCCGATGACCTGTCCAGCCTGTTGCGGGGCCGGCAGAACCGGCAACTCGATCGGTTCCTCGACCTTGGCGGGTAGGGCGGGCAGCGCTGCCGCGCGCCAGTGGGCGATGGCGGCTTCGACATGGTCGACACTGGGCAGCAGCACCGGCGCCAGGCCCGGGGCCTGGTATTGCAGGACCCGATCCGGCTGGTCGGTCCACGTGTTCCAGCGCTGATTCAGTTCCGCGAGCTGGATGCCGTCGAGCAGTTGCAGGATCAACTGGGCGATGGCGCTCGGACGGACTACGCGATTGTCCTGCACGGCGGCATCGTTGAGGCGGCGCACCCATTCGGCGAAGTCACGCTCGTCGCCGTTTTTGAGCATGCGCTGGGCGGTCTCACGCAGTGCGTTTTTCTGCTCCAGGAACTGCTGCTCGTCGAAACCATTGCGGCGCAGGCGGGCGATTTCCTCGAGAATTTTCTGCAGGCCGGCCTCGTGGCCGCTGGCACTGACCCCGGCCCCGACGGCGAGCACTGTCGAGAACTGGCCGATCTGGTGTTTCTGCAGGGTCAGGCTGCGCACGCCCGAGTCGCTATCGCGGCCCTGGCGAACCAGTTGCTGCTGGGCCAGTGACAGCACCATGCGGTTGATCAGGCGCTGGCGGGTACCGTCGTTGGTGGTGGCCCGGGCATCGGCTTCGTGGAAGCGGAACATCAACGCGACGTTGCTGCCGCCGCTCTGGCTGTCCTGCACCTGGACGATGTTCAATTGCTTGCGCAGGGGTAGTTCCAGGTAGTCACGGGCGGGCGTGGAGGCTGCCGGCAACTTGCCGAACCAGTGCTCAAGCCGCGCGGGCAGGGTAGCGGGATCGATATCGCCGGTGATCACCAACTGCATGTTGCCCGGTACGTACCAACGCTGGTGGAAGGTCGCCAGATCAGCCCACTGCGCGGCTTCGATGCCCTCCTTGCTGCCGATGGGCGGGTGGTTGACGTAGCGCGAGCCGACCCGCTGGGCGTCACGTCGCTGTTCGTTCATGCGCTGGGCGACGCCCAGGCCACCGCGCCATTCCTCGAGGACGATCGGACGTTCCTGCTGCAGGTCGGCGGCGGTGAAATCCACCGGGCCGCTGATGGTCGCCAGCGCCTGCAGGCCCAGCTCCAGCTGCGCCTTACCGGCGGCCGGGCTGAAGAAGTACTGGGTACGATCGTTGCTGGTGACGGCATTGAAGTTCTGCCCCTGTTTCCAGCCGGCGGCCTGCAGGCTCTGGCGCACCGTGCCAGGCAGGCTGCCACGTTGATAGAACGACAGGTGTTCGAGCAGGTGGGCGACACCGCCGCGTTCGCCGTTTTCGTCCACCGCGCCGGCTTTCACCAGCAGGCGCAGGTCGACCCGGCCTTGCTGGCTGTGGTCCGGTAGCAGCCAATATTCCAGGCCGTTGGCCAGGGTGCCGCGTTGCAGGCGGTCGTCCCAGGGCAGTTCGGTGGTGGCTGGCCGTGAGGCGCAGGCGGTCAACAGCAGCAGGCCGGCAAGGCCTGTACAGAATGTCTTGATCATGAAGGGCTCGGGCTGGTTTCGGTCAGGGGTGGTCGGCCTTGCGGGAATGGCTACCGGCTAGAAGCGGTAGCCGACTTCCAGCCAGTACTGGCGGCCGATCTCGTAGGTGGTGGTTCCGGAGTAGCTGACGATGGGCGACACCTTGTCCAGGACGTTGGTGATGTCGACGGCGGCGAAGAGTGCCTGTTCGTGGGCGGTCGGTATTTCCCAGTAGAGGCGGGTGTCCCAGGTAGGGGCGGCCTTGACGGTGGCGGCCTCGTAGACGTCGTAGGTGGTCAGGCCGCCTTCGGAGTTGGGCAGGCTCGCGGTCTTGCCGGTGTTGACGATCTGTTGGTATGGCCCGCGATAACGCAGGAAGTTGCTCCAGGTCAGGTGCAACGCGGGTACGTCGGTGATGGCGGTCAGGCGGGCGGTCCACGGACGGTTGAAGTCACTGGTGGGAAGTTCGCTGTAGGCGGTCACCTTGCCGTCGTAAATCACATCGTTATCGTCGACCTCCGAGGCGGAGAGCACCTGCTGGTAGTCGGTGTGAGTACTGCGGGTACGGTTCCAATCGAGAGCGAGTTGCATCGAAGTCGAGGTTCCCAGGCCCTTGACACGCCAGTCCGGGCTGATGGTCAGGCTGACGTTGTCGCTCTCGCTTTTGCCCTTGTTGGTGTAGGTGTAGTAGTTGGCGATGGTGCTCACGCCATCGCCTGTCGGTAGATCCAGGTTTCTGGCGGTGGAGCGCACCACCTGGTCCTTGCCCTGGCGATGCACGTACTTCAGGTCGAAGGTGGTATCCAGCCAGCGCTGGCTGATGCCCAGCATGACCTCGTCGTCATAGGGGATATCCAGCTTGCGGAACGAGTTCTCGTCGACACCATAGTTGACCCAACCGGCGAAGTCCGGAATGGTGGCGCCGCTGGCAGCGCCGCGGGTACGGCGCCAACGCAGTGCCTCCCGTCCATCGGCCAGGCGGTAGATGAACAGGTTGCGGCCGTAGTAGCGGTTCAGGCCACCGGTCAGCACGGTGGAACGGTCGGCAAAGACGTCGTACTCGGCGGAGAAGCGTGGCGCCAGGGTTTTCTTGTCCATGTAGTCGTCGGTGTCCAGGCGCAGGCCCGGACGCAGGGTCAGCTTGCCCAGCTCGATTTTGTCCTGGGCAAACAGGCCGTAACGCCGCTCTGTCAGTTCGATCTTGCCTTCGCGATAGTAGTTCAGGCTGCGGAAGTACTGGCGGGTCAGTGCTCCGAGGGCGTTCTTGGAGATGGAGCAGTATTCGCTGTCGAGGGCGCCGCTGGCGGTATTGCAGGTCAGGTTGCCACTGGAGGCGCCCACCCCGAGGGTAGTGGCGGTCCAGACGTCGCTCGGGCGTTCGTAGGTAGCGGTTTGCTGGCTCAACTCCAGACCGGTCTGCAGGTTGTGGGTGATACCCCAGAGTTGTACCGGTAGCCATTCAGCCTTGAAGCTGTAAGTGGCACCGACCTGGGTCTGGTTCAGGTCGCCCATGCCGCCTTCGGCGCTGGTGGCAGCGGAACTCCTCACCCCATTGCGGAACGGGTTTCCCCAGTTCTTTTCATCAGACCAGCGCCAGGACTTGTAGACGTTGCTGTCCGAAGTACGCGAGCTTTCCAGATTGGTGTAGGCGAGCTTGTGGGTGTAGGTCGCCTGGTCACCGAGCCAGATCGCCTGCATCGACGCCTGGTAGCCGCCCTGGTGAATCACGGTAGCCGAGTCGCGGGTGTTGGCGCGGAAATACTCGCCCTCCTGCGGCGCATGGGTGATGTTGAACTTGGTTTCCAGGCGGTCGTTGGGGGTCCAGAATCCCTTGAGCACGTAGTTGTCGATCTGCCGACGTTGATCATGCTTGCCGTCATCGGTGCTGCTCTGGTAGCCGTTGTCATAGGCGTTGAGCGGGATGATCGAGGTCTTGCGGGAAAAATTCGCCATCAGGCCGAAGTTGTCGGTCAGGTGTCCTTCGACAGTCGCCTTGTAGGTAAACTTGCGAAATTCCGGCTGGTTCTGTGCATCGCTCGAGCGTTCGAAATCGCCACGCTGATCATCGGCGATGTGGAATTTGGTCCAGGACGAGCGAGTCGTGCTCATCGACACCTTGCCATGCAGGTCCTCGGTTGGACGGCGAGTGATAGCGTCGACCACTCCGCCATTGAACCCGCCATATTCGGCCGGCACGTTACTGTCATAGACCTTCACCGACTCCAGCTGATCGGCGTCCAGGGCGATGCCATGGGCGCGACTGGGCAGGCCCTCGATACGGTTGTAGTCGTTCCAGCTATGGCTGCCGGGATCCAGGTCATTGTTGATGCTGATCCCGTCGATCATGAAGTTGTTCTGGTAGTACTTCGCACCGTTGATGCTGATATCGGCCGGGTCGATTTCACCGGCGGTGTTGGAGCTCTTCTCGTCGGCACGGAATTTCACGCTGGGGTGCATCTGCAACAGTGTCGTGATGTCGCCGTTGGCGCCGGGGAAGGCTTCGATGGCGCGGCGGTCGATGACCGTTTCGCCCTGGAAGCCGCTTTCCTGCGGTGTACCCAGGACCACGATGTTCTCGGTGACCAGCACTTGCTGCGTGCTCTGACGATAGGCGTCGGTTACCGGGATCTCCTCGAGGATCAGGGTGTCGGCGGCCGGGTTGAGGTGCCAGCGCACGCCACTGCCATGCAGCAGGTCGATCAGCGCATCACGGGCCGAGAGGGTGCCACGGGCACCGACGGAGTCGCGGTTGCGCAGCAGGGCGCTGTCGCTGCTGATCTGGATACCGGCCTGCTGGCCGAAGGCGATCAGCGCGCCGGACAGCGACTGTGCAGGGATATCGAAATCGAAGCGTTGCTCCAGGCGTTGGCTGACGGCGAGCGGCTTGATGTCGTCGGCGCAGACACTGGCGCTCATCAGCGCCCCGACCAGCCCCATGGCACCCAGCCATTGGCCGGAGCGGCCAAGCAGTCGTTTGTCGGCCGCGCGGTCGAAAGGCGCCGTCCTGGAAATCGTCATTCGTTGTTACTCCCCGTTGCACTGCTGAACGCATACGCGAACTAAAATGCGAACGCATCTCAAATGCGTCGCAGGCAAATGACGCAGTGCTTCAGGAAATTTTCAGAAAAAAGTGAAAATAATTTCAGGAAGGTGTTCGGGGGAGGTGTCAGGCCAGTATTAACCGGCCTGCCAGGAGACTCAGGAGCGCGAGATGACCCAGAGATAATCGGACCAGGTCCGCAGTTGGCCGCCATGGGCCTGGACCAGTGCGCGCAGCGCTGCTTGCGGGTTGCGCAGGTCGTAGACGCCGGTGACCTTCTCGGCGGCCAGGTTGTCGTCGGACAGCAGGATCAGCCCGCGATGGTAACGACGCAGTTGCTCCACCAGTTCACCGATGCTCTGGTCATCGGCCACCAGTTGCCCCTGCCGCCAACTGGCGATCTGGGTCGGTTGCAGCCGATGGCGTTCCAGGTGCCGGGTTCCGTAGTCCAGTTGTGCCTGGTCGCCGGCAATCAGGGCGCTGTTCAAGGCTGCCGAATGCAGGCGCTCGTCGCTGACCTTGACCGAACCATGGGTCACGGCGACGTTCAACTGCTCGGGGGCGAGGCGCACCTCGAAGGCGGTGCCGGTGACCCGTATCGAGCCACTACCGGCAGTGACGGTGAAGGGGCGCTGGGGATCCGGAGTGACATCGAAGAAGGCTTCGCCGCGCAGCAGTTCGACATTGCGCTGGCCGTCGCTGAAGTGATCGACCAGGGCGCTGTCGCTGCCAAGGGTGATCCGGGTGCCGTCGTTAAGCTGAACCAGGCGCATCTCGCCCACGCCGCTGGTGTAGTCGGCGCGCCAGTCGGGCAGCACCGGCAGCAGGGCGAGCACCAGCACCGCGGCTGCCGCCGTACCGATCCAGGCACGGCGCCGGCTGCGTGGCGTGCGCCGGATCGGTAGTACTGCGGCCGGCTGTTGGCTGACCGCTGCGGGGGCGGGGCTCCACTGTTCGGCATAACGGGCGGACATACCGCCGCTCAACCGCCAGACACGCTCGGCCTTGCGCCAGGCGGCGGCATGCTCGGGCGCAGCGTTTTGCCAGGCGGCGCAGGCCGCTTGCAGGTCGGGGTCGTCGGGCGCTTGCTGGACGCGCTCGAGCCAGTCCAGGGCGGTCTTCCAGACCGGGTCGTCGGCGAGGGAGGCCTTCATTGGCACACGGTCCTTGCTGGCTTGATGGGCAATCATTGTCGCATTACTCATCGCCTTCTCCCAGTCGCTCGGCACAATGGGTCAAGGCGGCACGCACCAGCGAGTGCGCCAGGCCGACGGAGATGCCCAGGTGGCTGGCGATCTGCTGGAGGGTACAGCCGCCCAGCCGATGCATCTCGAAGGCGACCCGGGTGCGTTCGGGCAGTTCGGCCAGGGCATCTTCCAATTGGCTCAGTTCGTCCTGGTGATACAGCTGGTGTTCGGGCGATGGCGTGTCGGCGGCCAGGGTGTCCAGCAGTTCGGCCCCATCGGGCTGGTACTTGTCGCTGTGCAGGCGCCGGGTCAGGTCCAGGGCCAGGTTGCGCACGATGCGATAGAGGTAGGCCACTGGCCGCTGGACGGGCCGGGTATCACGCCCGTCGAATCGCAGCCAGGCATCCTGCACCACGTCTTCGGCCTGGGCCTGACCGCCGACGATAGGCGCGGCATAGTCGACCAGTGCCTGGCGATTGGCGAGGTAGATATCGAGCTTGGAGTCTGGCTCGGCCATGAAGAGTAGAGGCGCCCTGAAAGTGAGTCATGAACAGCGGGCGCGACTCTACTCGTATTGAGAAGTATTATCAATTGAAGTCTTGCCCACCGACGCGTTCGATGAGCAAGGACTTCACTTTGGATCGGTCAGCTGACGACCCGATAGCACGGTTCATAGGCCGCGCCACCCGGCAGTTTCATCCGGTGCTGGGCCACGAAGGCCTGCAGCAGCTTGTCCAATGGCTGCATGATCTCGGCGTCGCCGTGGATTTCGTACGGGCCGTGTTCCTCGATCAGGCGGATGCCCTTGTCCTTGACGTTGCCGGCGACGATCCCGGAGAACGCCCGGCGCAGGTTGGCCGCCAGTTCGTGGGCCGGCTGGTTGCGGTGCAGCTTGAGGCTGGACATGTTGGCGTGGGTCGGGTCGAACGGGTGCTGGAAGCCCTCGTCGATTTTCAGCAGCCAGTTGAAGTGGAAGGCGTCGTTACGCTCGCGGCGGAACTGCTTGACCGCCTTGAGGCCGAGGGCCATTTCCCGGGCGACCTGCGCCGGATCGTCGATGATGATCTGGTAATGCTTGTACGCCGCTTCGCCCAGGGTTGCGCCAACGAAGGTGTGCAACTGGTGCAGGTAGGCCTCGGCGCTGCGCGGGCCGGTGAGAATCACCGGGAAGGGCAGTTCGTGGTTGTCCGGGTGCATCAGGATGCCCAGCAGATAGAGGAATTCCTCTGCCGTACCGGCACCGCCGGGGAAGATGATGATGCCGTGCCCGACCCGCACGAACGCCTCCAGGCGCTTCTCGATGTCGGGCATGATCACCAGTTCATTGACGATCGGGTTCGGCGCCTCGGCGGCGATGATGCCCGGCTCGGTCAGGCCCAGGTAGCGACCGGTGGTGATGCGCTGCTTGGCATGGGAGATGGTCGCGCCCTTCATCGGTCCCTTCATCACGCCCGGCCCGCAGCCGGTGCAGATGTCCAGGCTGCGCAGGCCCAGCTCGTGGCCGACCTTCTTGGTGTACTGGTACTCCTCGCTGCTGATCGAGTGGCCGCCCCAGCAGACAACCATCTTCGGCTCCAGGCCAGGGCGCAGGGTGCGGGCGTTGCGCAGCAGGTGGAAAACGTAGTCGGTGATGCCCTGGGAACTTTCCAGGTCGATGCGCTGGCTGCCCAGTTCGTTCTCGGTGTAGACGATGTCGCGCAGGGCGCTGAAGAGCATTTCCCGGGTGCTGGCGATCATCTCGCCGTCGACGAAGGCGTCGGCCGGGGCGTTGAGCAGTTCCAGGCGTACGCCGCGATCCTGCTGGTGAATGCGGATCTCGAAGTCCTTGTAGGCTTCGAGAATGGTCTTGGCATTGTCGACGTGGGCGCCGGTATTGAGGATGGCCAGGGCGCACTGGCGGAAGAGGGTGTAGATGCTGCCGGAGCCGGCTTCGCTCAGTTGCTGCACTTCACGTTGGGAAAGGGTTTCAAGGCTGCCCTTGGGGCTGACGGAAGCATTGATTACGGATCGTTGGGTCATTCTCTATTCCATGAAAAGCGGCACGCGAAAAGTGCCCTAGCATAGCTAAATCGAGCGTCGAGGTGTGCCCCGTCGGACGGGGCACTGTTGGCGGGGCGTTATGGGCAGGGTGAGTCAGGGGCGGGTGCTGCCCAGTTGCAGCTCGGCGCACAGGCCGCCGCCTTCGCGGTTGCTCAGGGTCAACGAACCGCCCAGGGCCACCGCCAGTTGCTGGGCAATCGCCAGGCCCAGGCCGGTGCCGCCGGTGCTGCGGTTGCGCGAGCTTTCCACCCGGTAGAACGGCTTGAGGACGTCCTGCAACTGTGCCTCGTCGATTCCCGGACCACGGTCGAGGACCTGGATCGAGATGCTCTGGTTGTCCTTCGAACTGACCACCAGTTGCGCCGCGCCGGCGAACTTCAGGGCGTTGTCCACCAGATTGACCAGCACCCGGCGCAGGGCATGGGGGCGAATCTCGATCAGTGCGCCGTTCTTGCCCTGCAGTTCGACTTCCTGGCCGGTGTCCTGGTAGTCGAAGACCAGGCTGTCGAGGAACGAGTCGAGGTCGATGCGGCAACTGAGTTCGGTTGCACCGTGCACGCTGCGGGCATAGGCAACGCCTTCGCGGACCAGGTGTTCGATTTCCCCCAGGTCCTGCCAGAGTTTGTACTTCTCGGGCGATTCTTCCATGAACTCGGCGCGCAGTTTCATGCGGGTGATGGGCGTCTGCAGGTCATGGGAAATCGCCGCGAGCAGTTGCATGCGTTCCTTGAGGTAGTCGGCGATGCGTTTTTGCATGGCGTTGAACGCCGTGGCGGCATGGGCGACTTCCGATGGGCCACTTTCGTCCAGCTGCACCGCATGGGTGTTGGGGTCGAGGTTCTCCACCGCCTGGGCCAGGCGGGTCAGCGGGCGGACCGCGATACGCACCGCCAGCCAGGTACAGCCGAGCATCAGCAGCAGTTGCCCGAACAGTACCGCTGGCAGCCAGGTCGACATCGGTGCGAGCGAGGGGCGCACGTCGATGGTCACCGGGCTGCCGTCCTTGAGGGTCAGGTGTGCCTGGAAGTGCTTTTTCGGCCCAGGGATATCGCTGAAGGTCACCGGATAGTCAGGCCCCAGGGCTTCCTCGATCGAGGGCACGGCGATCGGCAACTCGCCCGGGCTCATGGGCACGCCGGGCGTGCCTTCGTCGAGCAGGTAGCCGTAGTTGTGTCGTGCCAGGCGTGGCAGCCAGCTGGCGCGCTCGATTGCCGGCAGGCGTTCGAGGATGGCGATGGAGGTCGCGACGTCGGTTTCCAGGTTGCCGAGCATGGCGTTCTTGGCGCTTTCATAACGCTCGTAGGATTGCGCGCCGAACGACAGCGCCTGGGCCAGGATCAGGCACACCAGGAAGATCAGCGACAGCCGCGAGGCCAGGGTGCGCGGCCAGTGCAGGACGCGTCTCATGCTTGCGCCCCGAGCAATTCGACCGGCAGCGAGAACACGTAGCCCTCACTGCGCACGGTCTTGATGTAGGCCGGTTCACGGGCGTCGTCGAGCAGGCGCTGGCGCAGGCGGCTGACCAGCAGGTCGATGGAGCGGTCGAACAGGTCGGCGTCGCGGCCCTGGGTGAGGTTGAGCAACTGGTCGCGGTTGAGCACCCGCTGCGGGTGGTCGAGGAACACCCGCAGCAGGCGGTATTCGGCACCGCTCAGGGCGACCATGGTGCCGTCCTCATCAAGAAGGTGGCGCGCGGTGGTATCCAGTTTCCAGCGCCCGAAGCCCAGCAGGCGACCGCTTTCGGTCACCACCAGGTTCGGTGGCAGCATCCGCGTGCGGCGCAGCACGGCGTTGATCCGTGCCAGCAGCTCGCGGGCGGCGAATGGCTTGACCAGGTAGTCGTCGGCGCCCATTTCGAGGCCGATGATCCGGTCGGTTTCGTCGTTGCGGGCGGTCAGCATCAGCACCGGGGTGGTCTTGTGCTTGCCGGCGCGCAGCTCGCGGCACAGCAGCAGGCCGTCGTCGCCAGGCATCATGATGTCGAGCACGATCAGGTCCACGGGAGTGGTTTCCAGGAAGGCGCGCATTTGCCGGCCATCGGCGACTACCGTAGTGCGCAGGCCGTTCTTCTTCAGGTAGTTGCCGACCAGCTCCCTGATTTCCCGGTCATCGTCCACGATCAAGATGTGATCGACATGTTCCATCGGTCCAACCTCTGTCAAAAATGGGGTATGGCGCAGTCTAACCACAAGCACTGCGTTTGCCTGCTGCTGTTTGTATTGCAGTGTATCTGGCGCGAAACGGATACATGGATATGCAAAAAAGCCTGCTCGGGCTCACCGTCTCCAACCTCGGTCATTTGCACAAGATCGTTCACCGTTGCCATATAGGCGGGATGCCCCATGGCTGGCTGAGCCAGCCGTGTGTATGGCTTTGTATCAGGCGGCGCTCCAGACACTTGAGCTTTAATTGCGGGCCGTTCGCGACACATCCGGGATACCTGGCGGGCGTTCAATGAGCTCCATCGAGGCAACGCGACTCGACCTCGCTGAAGCCAACCAGAAGGAAATGACCATGAACAGCAAAGCCCTTTTCGCCGCCTGCCTTTTCGCTGCACTGAATGTCTGCACCCTGTCGGCCCGTGCCGAGTCCCAGGTTCAGCCGCAACCGGAAACCTACCGCTACGGCAGCCACCTGGATGTGCGCAAGGTGTTGTCGCTGAGTCAGGACGATGGCCCGGAGTGCAGCGTGGTCAACGCTCGCATGACCTACCTCGATTCCCAGGGTGAGCAACACATTCTTGCCTACCGCAAGTTCTCCGATATCTGCCACGAAGGGAGTTGAGCCTTGGAACGCTTCGCCCTTGCCGTGTTGAGCCTTTTATTCCTGATACGAGAGTGCATGCCATGAACCACGTTGGAACCTACCTGAGTGCGATCGCTTTCTCCCTGGCTGGCGCTGCAGTACACGCCAATGCCGCTACCGAAAAACGCCAGTGCCCGGACGGCCATTGCTTCCAGCTGACCCCGGTGGGCGAGCAGCAAAGGTCTCCACTGCTGAGCGAGAACGGCTCAAGCCACACGCCTCAGGGGCGCCATGTGGACGACATGCCGGCCTGAGCCACCCCGCGCCGCCCCTTGCTCCAAGTCGGACAAGTGGCGGCGGGCAAGCCCTAACGGACAAAAGATAGCGAGCAACTCCCAATATCCCGCTGCCCGGTTCCCTGTCCTTGTGCGGGGCGTTAGGCTGCGCCGCTATATAAATAACCCTATAGCGGTGGAGTGCCAGCATGAGCAAGCAACGGTGGAAGATGGCCATGGGGGGATTGGCCTTGTCGCTGTCCCTGGCAGCCCAGGCGGCAGATACCTTGCACGTTACCTACGCCGGTTCCATGGGCGTGGTCATGGACAAGTCCCTCGGCCCGGCCTTTGCCCGCGAGCACCAGGTGACCTACCAGGGGCAGGGCGAGGGCGCCTACGGCCTGGCGCGCCTGTTGGCCTCGAAGAAGGTGGTCGCCGATGTATTCGTTTCGATCACGCCGGGGCCGATCGAGATTCTGCGCCAGGCCGGACTGGTGGATACCGCGGTGCCGGTGGCCAGTACGCGGATGGTGATTGCCTATAACCCCAAGAGCACGTTCGCCAAGGCGTTCGAGGCCAGCCAGGCGGCGGATGCCAGCCAGGCCTGGTGGCAGGTGCTGCAACAGCCGGGGCTGCGCTTTGGTCGCACCGATGCGGCGACCGATCCCCAGGGCCAGAACATTGTCTTCGCCATGCAACTGGCCGAGAAATACTACCGTCAGCCGGGCCTGGCACAGAAAATCCTTGGCGAGGTACAGAACCCGGCGCAGGTGTTTGGCGAAGGTGGCCTGCTGACCCGCCTGGAGGCCGGGCAGGTGGACGCAGCCTCGGGCTACGAGAGTGCGACCCTGTCGGCGCACCTGCCCTATGTGGCGTTGCCGGACGAGATCAACCTGAGCAACCCGCAGTTCGCCAGGGACTGGTACGACACCGTCAGCATCAGCCTCAAGGACAAGAACGGCAAGGACCAGGTCGTTCATCCGCAGCCGCTGGTGTTTTACGCGACCGTGCTGAAAAACGCGCCCAACCCCGAGCAGGCCAAGGCTTTCGTCGGCTTCCTGCAGTCGGCTGAAGGCCAGGCGCTGTTTGCCCACGCAGGCTACGGCAAGCCCAAGGGCGAGGCGCTGGTCAACTGAGCGGCTGGCTGGTGAGTCCCCGGCTGTCTGCCTGGCTCTGCGTGCCTGCGGCGCTGCTGTTGGGACTGCCGTTTTTCGCTCTGGCCAGGGAGACGGCCTGGAGTGATCTGCAACTGGCCTATGGCGATTGGAGCGCCCTCGGTGTTTCGCTCGGCTTGAGTGCGTTGTCCTGTCTATTGATCGTGCTGCTCGGGTTGCCGCTTGCCCGTTGGCTGGCGCGCACGCATTCGGTGTTCAAGCGGGCCGTGGAATCGCTGGTATTGATGGCGCTGTTGACGCCGCCGTTGGCCATGGGGATCGTGCTGGTTTCGGCCTATGGTCCCTATGGTGCACTTGGCGAGCCACTGGGCCGGTTGGGTATCACCCTGAGCAACAACATTCCGGCGTTCGTCCTGGCCCAGTTGTATGGCGGGTTGTCCTACTTCGTGCTGGCGGCCCGCTCGGCGTTCGAGGCGGTGCCGCTGTCCCTTGAAGAGGCGGCCCGTGGCCTGGGCTGCTCGGCTGCGGGGGTGATGAGGCGTGTCACCTTGCCATTGGCGGCACGGGCCCTGGCTGCGGGGCTGGCGATCGTCTGGGTGAGGGTGATCGGCGAGTTCGGCATTGTCATGGTCTTTGCCTATTTTCCCCAGGGCATACCGGTCAAGCTGTTCGTCAACTTGCAGAACGAAGGGGTGGAGGCGGTCTATGCCTTGCTCTGGCTGTTGCTACTGGTGACCCTGCCGTTCCCGCTGTGGTGCCTGTCGGCGTTTGGGCGCAACGCGAGCTGGACGCGGGGGTGAGGGGTAATGTTCGCGGTTAAAAAAAAGCTACTGCACGGGGAGTACAGTAGCTGAAGTCTTAACCAAAGGATGATGAAGAAGAGTACGGCCCAATGACTGTTCCGGCAGTGGCCGGAAACCGATTGAGGCATAACTTTGCCATCGGGGTGCACAGTACCAGTGCTGCCCGCTTATCGCTTATCAGTCGCATCAATAGTGATTATTGATACAAACCTACCCGATTGTGTCGAGTAGCGTGCTAGAGCCCTGCCTTGGGCTTTAGCCCATTCCTTGTGGTGACCGGCCTGCTGGCGATAACAGTGCCACTGTCGGTCATGATTTCGGTGGATGGCCGCCTTTGGCGGATCGCCAGCAAGCCGGCTCCTACAAAGGCAGGGTCAGGCTTCAGTCATTCGCTGAAGTCGGCGTACTCGGCACCCATGCGTCCGTTGCGCTTGATCCGGTACAACAACTCATCGACCTTTTCGACGAAGCCCAGCGCTGGCTCTTCGACAGCGGCGCGGGTGGTGCCGACCCCGAGACTGATGCTCAACAGTTCCGATACTGCCGACTTCTCATGGGCAATCTGTTGCTGGCGAACCAGCTGCAGGCATTTCTGTGCCACCTGCCTGGCTTTTTCCGCTGGCGTTTCGGGCAGCAGCCAGACGAACTCCTCGCCACCGATCCGGGCAATGAAGTCCCGTGGCCGGTTGGTGGCCCGAGCCAGGGTCTGGGCCACCTGGCGCAGGGCTTCGTCACCCTTGATGTGGCCGTAGTGGTCGTTGTACTGCTTGAAGAAGTCGATATCCAGGATGATCAGCGACAGCGGCAGTTGGCTGCTCTGGGCCTGTTCCCACTCGCGGGCGAGGATGGTGTCGAACATGCGGCGGTTGGCGATGCCGGTCAGTCCATCCTGGAACGAATACTCCTCCAGCTGTTTCTGCAGGCGCACCAGGTGTTCCTCGGTTTTCTTGCGTTCGCTGATGTCGAACATGAACCCGATCAGCGCCTCGACTTCCCCGTCCTTGCGCACCACATGCACCACATCGCGTATCCATACGTACTCACCGTCGCGGGTCAGGGCGCGGTAGTCGGCCTCGTGGTCGACGCCGGCCTTGGATTGCGAGACGCAGAAGTTCACCACGTATTCGCGATCGTCCGGGTGCATGCGCGAGACCCAGTCATCAATACCGACCCAGCTGTCCTGGGCCCAGCCGAGCAGTGTCTCGATCTGCGGGCCGATGTAGCTGAAGGTCATGGTCTGCCAGTCGATTCGCCAGGGAATGGCCTTGGTCGATTCGAGCAGGGTCTTGTAGACATCGCTATCGGTTTCGGTGGCAGACGGGGTGCTCATGATCGATCAGGATTCACAGTAGGAGGGGGGCGGCTAGAATGTTGCCCGCAGGCCCTGGAATCAAGGTCCAGGCGATGCAAGGCAAGGTATTTCACCTTCTCCGGCACAACCGGTGTGGTAAAAGCAGTGACGCATGGGCTTTTTGAGCGTCTACGACTAGAATCCGCGACGTTATCATCATCAGCGTCGATATAGGCCTAAGAGAAAAGGGGACCTTAATGATCATCAAACCACGCGTTCGTGGCTTTATCTGTGTGACCACTCATCCAGTGGGCTGCGAAGCCAACGTCAAGCAACAGATTGACTACGTCACCCAGCAAGGCCCGGTCAATGACGGACCGAAGAACGTCCTGGTGCTCGGCGCCTCTACCGGCTATGGCCTGGCTGCACGCATCACCGCCGCATTCGGTTGCGGTGCCAACACCCTCGGCGTGTTCTTCGAGCGCGAAGGCGACGAAGGCAAGCTGGGCACCGCCGGCTGGTACAACAGCGCCGCTTTCCACAAGTTCGCCGAGGCCAAGGGCCTGTACACCAAGAGCATCAACGGCGACGCCTTCTCCGACGAAGTCAAGCGCCTGACCATCGAAACCATCAAGCGCGACATGGGCAAGATCGACCTGGTGGTCTACAGCCTGGCGGCGCCACGCCGTACCGACCCGAAAACCGGTGAAGTCTACAGCTCGACGCTCAAGCCGATCGGCAAGTCGATCACCCAGCGCGGTCTGAACACTGACAAGGAAGTGGTTGCCGAAACCACCCTGGAGCAGGCTACCGAGGAAGAAATCGCCGGTACCGTCAAGGTCATGGGCGGTGAAGACTGGCAGCTGTGGATCGACGCCCTGGACGAAGCCGGCGTGCTGGCCGAAGGCGCCAAGACCACCGCGTTCACCTACCTGGGCGAAAAGGTCACCCACGACATCTACTGGAACGGTTCGATTGGCGCGGCCAAGAAGGACCTGGACCAGAAGGTCCTGGCGATCCGCGAGCGCCTGGCGGCCAAGGGCGGCGACGCCCGTGTGTCGGTACTCAAGGCCGTGGTCACCCAGGCCAGCTCGGCCATCCCGATCATGCCGCTGTACCTGTCGCTGCTGTTCAAGGTGATGAAGGAGCAGGGCGTCCACGAAGGTTGCATCGAGCAGGTCTATGGCCTGTACAAGGACAGCCTGTATTCGCCAACCCCGATCCTCGACGAAGACGGCCGCCTGCGTGCCGACTACAAGGAACTGGCGCCTGAGGTGCAGGACCTGGTGGCCAAGCTGTGGAACGAAGTGACCACCGAGAACCTCAACGAACTGACCGATTTCGCCGGCTACAAGGCCGAGTTCCTGCGTCTGTTCGGCTTCGGTGTCGAAGGTGTGGACTACGATGCCGACGTCAGCCCTGACGTGGCGATCGCCAACCTGATCCAGGCTTGAGTCGCGCCTGAGGCCTTGAACGATCCGTGCGGTGGCACCGCGCGGGTCGTCGCCTGAAGATGAACGCAGGTGCCAGCCCTGGCGCCTGCGGCTCACCCCTCCCTCGGGCAAGCGCCCGTCGTTGTACCTTTCGTCCCGTGTCCCGCTGCTTCAGCCTGCCAGTCGTTGCATCTTTGCCCAGTGCCCTGGCGCCAGGCCGAAGGTGGTACGGAATTGCCGGTTCATGTGGCTCTGGTCGGAGAACCCGGCCATCAACGCTGCTTCACTCAGCGAATGACCCTGCGCCAGCAATGAACGCACCAGGTCCAGCCGACGCATGCTCAGGTAGCGATAGGGGCTGGTACCGAACAGCAGGCGAAAATCCCGGCTCAGGGCCCAGCGATCGCGACCACTGTACTCGGCCAGTTCATCGAGGGTCACGGTGCGATCCAGGGCGCTGTGCATGAACTCCCTGGCACGTTCCGCTGCCTGGTAATCGAAACTGCGCCGCCTGACCGGTGCGCCGCACACCGCATTCAGCGCATGGGCCAGTTCGAAGATCGCATCCTCTTCCTCCAGCGGATCGAGCGCATTGTCCATGCTCTGCAACAGGGTTTCGGTGGCGATCCGCAGGCGTGGGTCGGCGCTCAGACCGCCAGGAATGAAGGGCAGGGGCTGGCCACCGAGAGCCGCCTGGATCAGCGAAGGCTGAAGGTAGATCATCCGGTACTGGAAGCCGTCGTGGGTGCCGGCCTGGCCATCGTGGACCTCATCCGGGTGCAGCACCATGGTCCCGCCGGGCAGGCTGTGACGCTGGCTGCCGCGGTACTTGAAGCTCTGCACGCCGGCCAGGGTGCGGCCGATCGCATAGGTATCGTGGCGATGGGGGCTGAAGCGATGGCCATGGAAGAACGCTTCGAAACGTTCCACATGGCTGGTCTGTGGTGCGCGGTGCACCCAGTCGATGATCGGCGTGTGTGTGCCCATGGTCCTGCCTGTTTTTATTTCTTTATTACCGCACCGATAGTAAAGGAAAACACCGGAAGGCGCCGCTTTGTCGCACGTCCCCGGTTTAGGGGCACAGGTCGGGCATGGACGGGTCTGTTAGAATCGGCAGACTTTGATACAGCGAGGTTGATCGATGAGCGAACCCATTCGCCTGACCCAGTACAGCCACGGCGCCGGCTGCGGCTGCAAGATTTCGCCCCAGGTGCTGGAGGTGATCCTGGCTGGCAGCGGTGCCCAGAACCTCGACCCGAAACTCTGGGTCGGCAACGCCTCGCGCGACGATGCGGCGGTGTACGCCATCGACGAAGAACGCGGCGTGGTGTCGACCACCGATTTCTTCATGCCGATCGTCGACGATCCCTTCGACTTCGGACGCATTGCCGCCACCAACGCCATCAGCGACATCTATGCGATGGGCGGCGACCCGTTGATGGCCATCGCGATTCTCGGCTGGCCGGTGAACGTGCTGAGGCCTGAGGTCGCCCGCGAGGTGATTCGCGGTGGGCGTGCGGTGTGTGACGCCGCCGGCATCCCGCTGGCCGGTGGGCACTCGATCGATGCCCCCGAGCCGATCTTCGGCCTGGCCGTCACCGGGCTGGTGGACAAGCGCAACATGAAGCGCAACGACACCGCCACTGCCGGCAGCATCCTCTACCTGACCAAGCCCTTGGGCATTGGCGTGCTGACCACTGCGGAAAAGAAAGGCAAGCTGCGCAGCGAAGACGTCGGCGTGGCGTGTGACTGGATGTGCACCCTGAACAAGCCCGGCAGCCGTTTCGGCAAGTTGCCGGGGGTGACCGCGATGACCGACGTCACCGGTTTCGGCCTGCTCGGTCACCTGGTGGAAATGGCCGATGGCAGCGGTCTGACCGCGCGCATCGTGTACGAGCAGGTGCCGCGCCTGCCGACGGTCGAGTATTACCTGGAGCAGGGCTGCATTCCTGGCGGTACGCTGCGCAACTTCGACAGTTATGCCAGCAAGGTCGGCCCGCTGCGCGAACTGCACAAGCGGGTGCTGTGCGACCCGCAGACCAGCGGCGGCCTGCTGATAGCCGTCACCCCCGAGGGGCAGGCGCAGTTCCTCTCCGTCGCCGCCGAGCTGGGCCTGAGTCTCGAGCCCATCGGCCAACTGGTGGAGCGACAGAGCCATGCGGTAGAGGTGTCCTGATGCCAGGCGATATCACCGACTACCGCAAGCTGTTTCTTGATGATGTGCCGATGATGGATACCCGGGCACCGGTCGAATTTGCCAAGGGCTCCTTCCCCGGCGTCGTCAACCTGCCGCTGATGAGCGACCTGGAACGTCAGCGCGTGGGTACCTGCTACAAGCAGCACGGCCAGCAGGCGGCGATCGTCCTCGGTCACCAACTGGTGTCTGGCGAGGTCAAGGCGGCCCGGTTGCAGGCCTGGGTCGATTTCACCAGGGCGCATCCGGATGGGGTGCTCTACTGTTTCCGCGGTGGCCTGCGTTCGCAGATCGTCCAGCAATGGCTCAAGCAGGATGCAGGCATCGACTTCCCGCGGGTGGCGGGCGGCTACAAGGCCATGCGGACCTTCCTGATGCAGGCCGTCGAGCAGGCGGTGGCACAAACCGACTTCGTCCTGCTGGGCGGCATGACCGGCACCGGCAAGACCGACGTCATCCTCCAGTTGGACAACAGCCTGGACCTGGAAGGGCATGCCAATCATCGTGGTTCCAGCTTCGGCAAGCGGGCCACCGGGCAGCCGTCCAACATCGATTTCGAGAACCGCCTGGCAGTGGACCTGCTGAAGAAGCGTGCCCGTGGTATCGAACAGTTCGTGGTCGAGGACGAGAGCCGCATGGTCGGGCGCTGTGCCTTGCCGCTGGCGCTGTACCAGGGCATGCAGCGCTTTTCCATGGTCTGGCTCGAGGACAGCGTGGAGAGCCGCGTCGAGCGTATCCTGCGTGACTACGTGGTGCAGCTGTGTGCGGAGTTCATCGCCGTTCATGGGGACAACGGCTTCAAATTGTTCAGCGAACGTTTGCTCGGCAGCCTGGACAACATCCACAAGCGCCTGGGCGGCGAGTGCCATGGGCGGATGCGGGCACTGATGGCCGATGCCCTGGTCGAGCAGGAGCGCAGTGGTGCTGTCGACCTGCACCGGGCCTGGATCCTGGGGCTGCTCAACGAGTACTACGACCCGATGTACGTATTCCAGCGCGAGAAGAAGGGCGCGCGGATCGAGTTCGCGGGCGATCAGTCAGCGGTGCTGGAATATCTCGGGAACCGGACACGACGCTGAGAGAGCTGATCCGGCTCCCACAAGTCCGGTTCCATATGGAAAAGCGGTGCCTAGAGCACCACCACCGCCACCAATCCGCTGACGATGCCGACCAGCATGGTCAGCACCGCCACGGTCACCAGCACCCGAGCATCGAATTCCTTGCGCAGCATCAGCAGCGACGGCAGGCTGATGCTTGGCAGGGTCATCAGCAGCGCAACGGCCGGTGCGGTACCCAGGCCCAGGGTCATCATGGTCTGTACGATCGGAATCTCCGCCGCCGTCGGAATCACGAACAGCGTGCCGACGATCGCCAGCGGTACCAGCCACAGCAGGCTGTTGCTCATTGCGCCGTCGACATGGGGGAACAGCCAGACCCGCGCTGCGCCGAGCAGCAGTACCGCCACGATATAGATCGGAATGGTGCTCCAGAACAGTTGCCAGAGTGTCTTGCCCCAGCGCACGAAGAAGTGCTGGTCGCTCGCCGTGCTGGCCGCCACCACCGCTTCCACGGCCGGCTCCGGCAGCGTCTCTGGACGGGCGATCCGCTGGGCGCCCAGCGACACCCCAAGTACCAGCACCAGTCCCGCCACCAGGCGGATCGCGCTGAAGCCCCAGCCGAGGACGAAACCCATGAACACCAGGGTGGCCGGGTTGAGCACCGGATTGGCGATCCAGAACGCCAGCGCCGCGCCTACCGAGACATTCTGCCTGCGCATGCCGGCGGCCACGGGAGCGGCGCAGCACGAGCACATCATGCCGGGCAGGGCGAACAGCCCGCCGCGCAGGGTCGAACCGAAGCCGGCCCGGCCGAACAGGCGCAGCAGCCAGTCACGGGGAATCAGCACCTGCAGCAGCGAGCCGAGGATCACCGCCAGCACGGCGGCTTTCCAGATTGCCAGGAAGTACACCTGGGCGTAGGCCAGTGCGGCCGCCACCGGCGAGCCCGGATTGTCGTTGATGATCGAGCCGCCGATGCTGTGGCTGTCGGCGGCGACGAAGGCCTTGGCGTAGTAGGGCGACCACTTTACGTAGTAAAGGCCGATGGCGGCGATGGTGAGAAACAGCAGCGGCTTCCACCACAGTGACCAACCCCGTGCTGGGGTGGTGGAGGAGAGTGAGGTCATGACGGGCGGGCTCTGGAAGGAGAGTGAAGGATTTCGGGTGAATGATACCCCAGGGGCTGCGCTTCGCGATGTTGTCCGAGTGGGACGCCTCGTCTGATCGGTCGTCTTCGCCGGCAAGCCGACTCCTACATTGGCCAGCGGCGACAAAGATTGAACACTCGCCTTAGGCCATCGGCGGCAACCGCCGTTTCACCGGTGTCTTCTTGACGATCGCGGTATTGGTCTCGGCATGGCTGTTCAGCTGATCGAGCAGGGTGTCCAACTGCTCCATGTTCCGTACATGCAGGCGCGCGATGAAGCAGTCGTCACCGGTGACCTTGTCGCACTCGGTGAACTCGGGAATCGCCTGGATCTGTCGCTCCACCTCGTGCAACTGGCCGGGCAGTGGTCGGATACGGACGATGGCCTGCAACAGGTAGCCAAAGGAGCGGGGCTCGACCTCGACGGTGTAGCCCTTGATCACCCCGCGTTCCTCCAGGCGGCGCAGGCGCTCGGCGACGCTGGGTGCGGACAGCCCGCTGATCTGCGCCAGGGCCTTGAGCGAGCGCCGGGAGTCTTCCATCAAGGCCGTGAGCAGGAGTTGGTCAATGGCGTCGGTCATCATGGCCTCGTAAGGTAAAAGTCGTGGTTGGCCTTGATCATAAAGGCAAAACCGCAGTTTAGCCTTTCATAGTCGCTGGAGAAGCCGCCAGGGCGCTTGGCATACTTTTGCCATCTGCCAAGGAGTTCAATCATGCCTCAATCACTGCATCGCGGGTCGCTGGAAATGGTCGCGGCCATGCTGATTTCCGGAACCATCGGCTGGTTCGTGCTGGTGTCCGGCCAGCCGGTACTGGACGTGGTGTTCTGGCGCTGCCTGTTCGGCGCGCTGACCCTGTTGGCGATCTGCGCCGCCTTGGGTTTTCTGCGCCCAGGCATACTGACCCGAACCACTTTCCTGTTGGCGGTACTCAGCGGGGTGGCGATCGTCGGCAATTGGCTGCTGCTGTTCGCTTCCTATTCCCGCGCCTCGATTGCCATCGGCACGGCGGTCTACAACGTCCAGCCGTTCATGCTGGTGGGGTTGGCGGCGTTGTTTCTCGGCGAGAAGATCACTGTGCAGAAACTGTTCTGGCTGGGCCTGGCCTTTGCCGGGATGCTGGCGATCGTCAGTGCCCATGGCCAGCAGGGCGAGAGTGGCGGCGATTATCTGCTGGGCATCGCGCTGGCCCTGGGCGCGGCGCTGCTGTATGCCTTTGCCGCCTTGATCATCAAGCGCCTGGTCGGTACGCCGCCCCACTTGATCGCACTGATCCAGGTGGCTACGGGGACACTGTTGCTGGCGCCCTGGGCGAATTTCTCGACGCTGCCGACGCAGGCCGCTGCCTGGGGCAGCCTGGTGACCCTGGGGATCGTCCACACCGGTGCCATGTATGTGCTGCTGTATGGTGCGATCCAGAAACTGCCGACGGCGTTGACCGGTGCGCTGTCGTTCATCTATCCGATTGCGGCGATTTTCGTCGATTGGTTCGCCTTCGGGCACCGCTTGCAGCCATTGCAGTGGCTGGGTGTGACGGCGATTCTGTTGGCGGCTGCTGGAATGCAGCAGGGCTGGACGCCCTGGAGTCGCCGGGTTGTTGCACGTAATTGAATGAGGTGCCCCCATCGACCCCGATGGGGGCAAACGATCAGGCGCGGTAACGTGCTGCCGGCAGCACCTGCAGGTAGTTGGGCAGCATCGCCAGGCGCGCCGCCTCCAGGGCCTGCCACTGGCCTTCGTCCGGCAGCGGCGGAATGGTCACGGTTTCGCGGCGGTCGAAGCCCACCAGTGCCGCGTCCACCAGGTCCTCGACCTCCATCACCGCCGGCAGGTCCTCGATCCGCTTGCCGGAGCGTTCCCAGATTTCGGTGCGGGTTGCAGCCGGCAGCACCGCCTGGACATACAGCCCTTGGGCGCCCAGTTCGATATTCAAGCCCTGGCTCAGGAACAGCACGAATGCCTTGCTCGCTCCGTAGACACTCAACTGCAACTCCGGCGCCAGGCCCACCACCGAGGCGAGGTTGATGATCGAGCCGCCACCGGTCCGTACCAGGCGTGGCGCAATGGCATTACTCAGGCGGGCGAGGGCGGTGATGTTGAGGTTGATGATCTGGCTCACCAGCTCCGGTGCCTGCTCGATGAAGCTGCCGCCACCGCTCATGCCGGCATTGTTGACCAGGATGCCGATACTGGCATCGTCCCTGACCCGTGCCTCGATCCCTGCCAGGTCAGCGGCATCGGTCAGGTCGGCCTGCAGCACCTCCACCTTCACGCCAGTTTCCGCCTGCAGGCGTTCGGCCAGGGTATCCATGCGCGACTTGTCCCTGGCGACCAGTACCAGATCGTGCCCACGTCTGGCGAAACGGTCGGCGTAAACGGCGCCGATACCGGTGGATGCACCCGTGATCAGAACGGTGGATTTAGCGGTCATGACAGTAATCCTCGTGGGTCGATTTAATCATGATGGTCATCATGTTTATTAAATATGATGTTCGTCATGTATACTGTCAAGCCTGTCAACGGAGGTTCGGATGAAAGTCAGTCGCGAGCAGGTGGCGCAAAACCGCCTGAAGATTCTCGAGGTCGCCGGCCGGCTGTTTCGGGAACATGGCTACGAGGCGGTCAGCGTCGCCCAGGTGATGAAGGCTGCCGGCATGACCCATGGTGGTTTCTATGGCTACTTCGCCTCGAAGGATGAGCTGGTGGCCGAAGCCCTGGCCCATGTGGCCTCGACGTCGCCGCCGGTGGGTGACGACCTGGCCGGCTACATCGAGCGGTACCTGAGCCCGGCCCACCGTGAGGATTGCGCCGGCGGTTGTCCGCTGGCCGGATTGGCCGGGGAAACCCGTCGCCAGTCCGCCGAGGCGCGGGCGCAGATGACCCGCAGCATTGGCCGGCAGCTTGAGCGTCTGGAGCAGGATACGCCGGGCGCCTCGGCCGAGGAGAAACGCCGCGCCGCCACCGGCAACCTGGCGACCCTGGTCGGTGCCCTGGTGCTGGCGCGGGTTTGTGACGACCCGCAGTTGGCCGAGCGGCTACTCGAGGATAGCCGCAACTGGCTGTTGGAAAAGTGACTGTCGGGCTGTCGCCGTCAGCGCCTGTTGCACGCAGCGCAGGGCGAGCAGGGTGGTCGGGGCGACCCAACGCAAGTCGTGGAGGCCCGCAACGAGCGGGTTGAGCGGGTATCTCAGTGACCGATCAGGTACAGGCAGATCGACAGGGTCACCAGCGAACCCAGGGTGGAGACCAGGATCGTGCTCGACACCAGCGAGGCTTCGCGCTTGTAGTACTCGGCCAGCATGAACGGCCCGGTGCCGGTGGGCAGGGCGCTGAGCAGCAGCGCCGAGTTGGCCCACAACGGTGGCAGGTGAAACACCCGGAAGGCGAGGAACCAGGTCAGCAGCGGGTGCGCCACCAGTTTGAGCAGTACCAGCAGTGTCACGCCTTCACGAGGGCCCTGTTGCTTGTGCGCCAGGAACAGCCCTAGGGAGATCAGTGCGCAGGGGCTGGTCGCCGCGCCCAGCAGGCCGAGGAACGTCTCCAGCGGTGCCGGCAACGGTGCACCGCCCCAGGCCCAGAGGGCACCGAGCAGCGGTGACACCACCAGCGGGTTCTTCGCCAGGGCCAGCAGCACCTTGAACACGATCCGGTGCACCTGGCGCTCGGTCTGCAAGCCGATCTCGATGCACACCAGCGCCAGGCCGAACAGCACGCAGACCACCAGCAGCGAAGCGATCAGCGCCGGCTCCAGGCCGTTCTGGCCGAGCACCATCACGCACAACGGAATGCCGATGTAGCCGGTGTTGGCATAGGACGCGCTCAGGGCATCGATACTCGCATCGGCGAAGTGCCCGGCCTTGCGCCAGCGCAGCAGCAGGGTCAGGCCGAAGATCGCCAGGGTGCCCAAGGTGAACGCCAGCACGAACCCCGGATGCCAGATCTGTTCCCAGGTCGCGGTCGCCGTGGCCTTGAACAGCAGCGCCGGTAGGCACAGCCAGACCACCATGCGATTGATTTCCGAGGCGGCACCGGGCCCCAGGCGGTTGGTGCGCCGGCAGATGAAACCGACCAGGATCAGGGCAAAGATAGGCAGCAGGACAGTGAGTACGGAAGACATTGAAGCTGAAGCCTTGGACATGCGCGGGTGGGTGGAGAAGGGTAAGGGGGGAGATCGTTAGCTTGCAATCTTTACCGGTGATGTTTCATGCGAAGCCGGTCGCCTGCACGCCTGATGTACACGCCAGCCATCGCATTGGCGGCTTGGGCCCATTAGAGGTGAAGGCACTACTGGCTATTCGGAAACCGTCTATAAACCTGTCATTTCTGACAGTAGACCGGTTTGTGGCGTGTGCCCAACATAGCCGGCAAGGGCGTCTTGGTCGCAACGCACAAGGAGTCATCATCATGCACGAAGAATCCACCCCCTCTGACAGGGAGGACCCTGGGCACACAATCCAGGGGGCGCCTGGGTCTGCCATGCAGATACCGGAGGCGGTCTACAAGATCTACAGCGGCTTGAGCGGCAACAGGCTTGTCGACATGTCGTTGAGTGGAGGCAGTACGGAGCGCCACAACGTCAAGTTGTACCATGACAGTAACGCGCCAGAGTCGACGTGGAGCATCACGCGCCTGGGCAATGGCGCCTATTTGATGCGCAACGGAAAATCCCCTCAGTTGATGATCGAGCAAATCAGCGGCAACAATGTCTGTGCCTCCTATGATGCTTCCCCCATCCTGTTCGCGTCCTATCATTGGATTTTCAAGGATGCGGGTAATGGTCATGTCTATCTCGAGAACAAATCCTACGGCGACGTGATGGACGTGAAAGGCTCGAACACGGCCGATAATACCGACATCATTGCCTGGCCCTACGGCGGATCGGCAAACCAGAAATTCAGGCTGGTGAAAGTCAGAGACCTTTAGCGTCATGCTGAAACAACAGGCATGACATTGATGTCCGGGTTTTTGATCAAGGGCTGTGCATCCTGGGCCTGCTCGCCTAGGATGCTCCTTCTGTATCCCCGTCAGGAATTCCCGTTCATGTCCGCCGCCCACCGCCTTGCCGTGCCCCTGTCCAAAGCCTACCGCCTGCTCAATCACGGCCCGACCGTGCTAGTCAGCGCGGCGCACGACGGCCAGCGCAACATCATGGCTGCGGCCTGGGCCATGCCGCTGGATTTCGAGCCACCGAAGGTCGCGGTGGTGATCGACAAGTCGACCTGGACCCGCCGCCTGCTGGAGGCCTCGGGTACCTTCGTGCTGAACGTGCCCTGTGTCGCCCAGGCCGATGTCGTGCAGACCGTGGGCACCACCTCCGGCCTGGAGCTGGGCCAGAGCCACAGTCGCGACAAGTTCGATGCCTATGGCCTGGAAACCTTCCGGAGTGAACGGCTCGATGCACCGCTGGTGGAAGGTTGCGTCGCCTGGCTCGAATGCCGCCTGCTGCCGGAGCCGCGCAACCATGAGCAGTACGACCTGTTCCTCGGCGAGGTGATCGCGGCCCAGGCCGATTCGCGGGTATTCAGTGACGGGCGTTGGCATTTCGAAGGGCATGATGCCCTGCGCACCCTGCACCATGTCGCCGGCGGGCATTTCCTCACGATTGGCGACGGGGTGGATGGCCAGGTCCTGAAACCCTGAGTCGGCGATCGATGATCAGGGCCGCGGGTTGACCATCGCGATGCGATCCGTTGCGACTGCTGAAACCTGCCAGGTCCTGCCGGTCCGGCGGCAGGACCTGATTTGTCCCCCAACCGCGCTATACCGCGGGCCCGGAACGGGTGTTAGTCTTGGGACAGGTCGTTTTCAGGGAGCCCTCATGGGCAATCACAAGAGTGGGATTCGTCGCAGCAACGTCGAGAAGATTCTCCTGGGAGCGGAGAAGGTCTTTGCCGAGAAGGGCTTCGGCGGCACCGCCATGGCCGATATCGCCGAGGAGGTGCAACTGCCGCGTTCCAACCTGCACTATTACTTCAGCACCAAGGGCGAGTTGTACAGCGCGGTGCTGCTCGACCTGCTGGAAGTCTGGAAACAGGACGCACTGTGCTTCGAGATGTTCGATGACCCGCGGGTGGTGCTGAGCAGCTACATCCGCGCCAAGATGAACCATTCGCGCAGCCGACCCCATGGCTCGAAGGTCTGGGCCAATGAAATCATCCATGGTGCGCCAACCCTTGGCGAGACCTTGGACATGAGCCTGTACGACTGGGCCAAGATGAAGGAGGCGAAGATTCGCCAGTGGGTGGAAGACGGTCGCATCCTGCCGGTGGAGCCGTCGAGCCTGCTCTACATGATCTGGGCCTCGACCCAGCACTATGCCGACTTCAGCCACCAGGTGACGATTCTCAACGAACACCAGCCGCTGTCTGACATGCAGTTCGAGAAAGCGGTGCAGACGGTGACCCAGGTGATCCTGCGGGGGATCGGGCTGGAACCCTGATCCCCCGCAGCCTTGCCGGCTAGCTGGCCTCCTTGATGTGATAGGGGTTGCGCGGGTCGTGGTTCCAGTCGAGGAACGGCTTGCCGGTCGCCTGGGGTACCATCTCGATGCAGTTCTCCACCGGGCAGGTGATCTGGCACAGGTTGCAGCCCACGCATTCCTCGTCGATCACCTCGTAGCCGTGCGTACCATCGGCCTTGCGCAGGCTGGCGATAGCCTGGTGTGAGGTGTCCTCGCAGGCGATGTGGCAACGGCCGCAGCCGATGCAGGCGTCCTGGTCGATCCGCGCGATCACCTGGTAGTTGATGTCCAGGTACTTCCAGTCCGTGGTGTTGCCCACCGCCTTGCCGGAGAAATCCTGCAGACTGGCGTAGCCATGACTGTCCATCCAGCGCGACAAGCCGTCCTTCATCTCGTCGACGATCCGAAAACCGTGGAGCATCGCCGCCGTGCATACCTGTACCGCGCCGCAACCGAGGGCGACGAACTCGGCGGCGTCGCGCCAACTGCCGATGCCGCCGATGCCGCAGATCGGCAGGCCATGGGTCTGTGGGTCGCGGGCGATCTCGGCGACCATGTTCAGCGCGATCGGCTTGACCGCCGAGCCGCAGTAGCCGCCGTGGGTGCTCTGGCTGCCGACCATCGGCAGGGCGACCATGCGCTCCAGGTCGATGCTGGTGATCGAGTTGATGGTGTTGATCAGCGACACCGCGTCGGCACCGCCCCGATGGGCAGCCCTGGCGGACGTGCGGATATCGGTGATGTTCGGCGTCAGCTTGACGATCACCGGCAGCGAGCAATAGGTCTTGCACCAGCGGGTGACCATTTCCACGTATTCCGGTACCTGGCCGACCGCCGCGCCCATGCCGCGTTCCGGCATGCCATGGGGGCAGCCGAAATTCAGCTCGATGCCATCGGCGCCGGTGGCCTCCACCAGCGGCAGGATGTGTTTCCACGATTGCTCCTCGCAGGGCACCATCAGCGAGACGATCAGCGCCCGGTCCGGCCAGTCCTTCTTGACCTGGGTGATCTCGCGCAGGTTGATCTCCAGCGAGCGGTCGGTGATCAGCTCGATATTGTTGATGCCCATGACTTCGCGGTTTGGCCCGAAGTGCGCCGAGTAGCGCGACGATACGTTGACCGCCGCCGGGTCTTCGCCAAGGGTTTTCCAGACCACGCCACCCCAGCCGGCCTCGAAGGCGCGGACCACGTTGTAGGCTTTGTCGGTAGGCGGTGCGGAGGCCAGCCAGAACGGATTGGGGGCCTTGATGCCGGCGAAGACAATCGAGAGATCGGCCATTTATGCAGCCTCCACATTGAGCATGAGTTGGGTGTGAATGGCCTCGGCGGCCAGCTTGCCGTGCTGCACGGCCTGGACGGTGAGGTCCTGGCCGAGGCTGGTGCAGTCGCCACCGGCGTAGACCCCTGGGACGCTGGTACGCAGTTGCGCGTCGACCAGGATGCGATCGCCCTGGCGTTGCAGTTGGCGGGCCAGCGGATCATCCAGGGTGGCGTCGTCGAAGGCCTGGCCGATGGCCTTGAAGATGGCGTCGGCGGCCAGCTCGAAGGTTTCACCGGTGCTCTGCAGGCGACCGTTTTCCAGGCGGGTGCGGGCAAAGCGCATGCCACGGACCTGGCCCTGCTCGTCGAGCAGCACCGCGTCCGGCTGGGCCCAGGTCAGCAGGCGTACCTGGTTGGCCTTGGCGATTTCCTGTTCATGGACAGTGGCGCCCATGTCCTCCAGACCACGGCGATACACCAGGTTGACGTCCTGGGCGCCAAGGCGGGCCATCTGCACGGCCATGTCGATGGCGGTATTGCCCGCGCCGAGGACGATGCAGCGGTTGGCCAGGGGCAACTGGCTGAGGTCGTCGGCCTGGCGCAGCTCGCTGATGTATTCGGTGGCCGACAGCAGCCCCGGTGCATCCTCGTCGGCCAGGCCCAGTCGACGGCTGGCGGCCAATCCGAGGCCGAGGAAGACCGAGTCGAACTGCTGGTGCAGTTCGCTCAATGACAGGTTGCTGCCCAGCTTCTGCCCGTGGCGAATCTCGATGCCACCGATCTGCAGCAGGAACGCCAACTCGTGCTGGGCGAAGTCGTCTACCAGCTTGTACTTGGCGATCCCGTACTCGTTGAGGCCGCCGGCCTTTTCCCTGGCTTCGAAGATCACCACGTCATGGCCGTGCATCGCCAGCCGGTGGGCGCAGGACAGCCCCGCAGGACCTGCGCCGACCACGGCGATGCGCCTGCCGCTGCTGGCGGCGCGCTGGAACGGGTGTTCACTGAAGTGCGCGTTGTCGACGGCGAAGCGTTGCAGCAGGCCGATCAGCACCGGCGCACATTCGTGGCTGTTGTTCCGCACGCAGGCCTGCTGGCAGAGAATTTCCGTCGGGCAGACCCGGGCGCAACTGCCGCCAAGGATGTTGGCCGAGAGGATCTTCTGTGCCGCGCCCTGGACATTGTCCTGGTGGATGTTGCGAATGAACGACGGGATGTCGATGTCGCTGGGACAGGCGTTGACGCACGGCGCGTCGTAGCAGTACAGGCAGCGCGAGGCCTCCAGGTGGGCCTGGCGGGCATTGAGTGGCGGCGCCAGGTCACTGAAATGGGCGGCGAGGGCGGCCGGGGTTTCACTGGGGTGCGGGAGGTGGCTCAGGGTCTTGATCACGGTGAAGGCCTCACGGTTTTTATGGCTGCCTCTGATGGGCATTGGTTTTATTTTTGGGTTGGCCAGGAGGGCCTGTTCGCGGCGGTTCGGCGTCCCGACAAGCCCTGCTCCTACATGTGTACGTCTCGGTCCCTGTAGGAGCAGGGCTTGCCCGCGAAGAGGCCATCACTGACGCCGCAGCACTCAGCACTCAGCACTCAGCGCTCGACCGCAACCGGCCTCTGCGCCTCAGCGCGCTTGCTCAGCAGGTCGAACACCGCCGGATACGCCGGCCGCTCGACATAGCGCCCGGCCCCGCGCTCGGCACGCAGGTCGCCATCGACCCAGACCAGCTTGCCCTGGCTGATGGTGTGGCTGGGAATACCGCGCACGGTCTTGCCTTCGAAAATGTTGAAGTCGACCTGCTGGTGGTGGGTCTTGGCCGAGATGGTCCGGCTGCCCTGGGGATCCCAGAGCACCAGGTCGGCATCGGCACCGACCCGGATTGCCCCCTTGCGGGGGAACAGGTTGAAGATCTTCGCGGTGTTGGTCGACGTCAGGGCGACGAAGTCCTGCATCGACAGGCGACCGCTGTTGACCCCCTGGTCCCAGAGCACGGCCATGCGGTCCTCGATGCCGGCGGTGCCGTTGGGGATCTTGCTGAAATCATCGCGCCCGGCGGCTTTCTGTTCGGCGCAGAAGCAGCAGTGGTCGGTCGCGGTGGTGTGCAGGTTGCCCGACTGCAGGCCATGCCATAGCGCTTCCTGATGGCCGCGTGGGCGGAACGGCGGGCTCATCACGTAGCCGGCGGCGGTCTGCCAGTCGGGATGGCGGTAGACGCTGTCATCGAGCAGCAGGTGCCCGGCCAGGACCTCGCCATAGACCGGCTGGCCCTTGGCGCGTGCGTAGGTGATCTCGTCGAGGGCTTCACGGGTGGACACATGTACCAGGTACAGCGGCGTACCGAGGGTTTCGGCGATGCGGATCGCCCGGCTGGCGGCTTCGCCCTCGACCTGGGGCGGCCGCGACAACGGGTGGGCTTCCGGCCCGCTGATGCCCTGGGCCAGCAGCTTGCGTTGCAGGTGATAGACCAGCTCGCCGTTCTCGGCATGCACGGTCGGCACTGCGCCGAGTTCCAGGCAGCGTTCGAAGCTGGCAACCAGCGTGTCGTCGGCCGCCATGATCGCATTCTTGTAGGCCATGAAGTGCTTGAAACTGTTGATGCCGTGGTGCTTCACCAACTCGGCCATTTCCTCGCGAACCTGCTCGCTCCACCAGGTGATGGCGACATGAAAACCGTAGTCGCTGGCGGACTTCTCGGCCCAGCCGCGCCACTGGTGAAAGGCCTCCAGCAACGATTGCTGCGGGTTGGGAATGACGAAGTCGATGATCGAGGTGGTGCCCCCGGCCAGGCCGGCCGCCGTGCCACTGAAGAAGTCTTCGCTGGCGACGGTGCCCATGAAGGGCAACTGCATGTGAGTGTGGGGATCGATGCCGCCAGGCATCAGGTATTGCCCGCTGCCATCGATGACCTGGCAGCCGCTTGGAACTTCCAGTTGTTGGCCGATGGCCTTGATCAAACTTCCGACGCAGAGCACATCGGCTGGGAAACTTTCTTCATGGGTGACCACGGTGGCACCCCGGATCAACAGAGACATACCGAATTCCTCGCAGGCTTGACCGGTTCTTGCCGGTTCTAGGTTTTGTACGGGAACGTGCCGAGAGGAAGTTTCAATCCTGTCAGCTGTGTCAGGAATGAAATCTAGATGCTGATCATGAAATGAGCAAGATTATTTTTTATAAGCTTATATTTGTTTTAACTATTTGAAATTTAACAAAATAAAATTCAAATCACCAAAATGGTGAGCCATCTCACCATTTTGACGCACTTGACAAGATTGAAAACTCGGCGAGATTTTATATGGCAAATCAGCTGCTTGAGCGGTTGCCGGGCGGCGATGAATACCGAATGAAAAAAGTTGGCTGCACCAGTTTGAGTCCTGATGTTTCGTCGATCTTGTTCACATTCGCCTGAGTGTGGGAACACAAGTCCCGAAGAACTGACTGGGAAAATATATAAAGCTGATCAAAGTCAGCAAGTTGCAACTGTTTTGCGGATCGTCCGGGCAGGTTTTCGTGGAACCCGGCACGGTTGTTGAGTGCCGTCGGGAACCGGCTGGCAGATCCGTCGATGTCGTGTTGTGTGCAGGCAAGTTTTGCCCAGAACCTCCGGCCATCTTCCGGTGCGCGGCGCTGTCCGCCAGCCGGTCCGATGAGCGAATAATCAGAACAACAGTGGAGCGGCCAATGCAACAGAACAGATCGCAAGTGACCGAGCGTGACGGCTTGTATGAGTTGAACGCCGGCAACGATGTCCTCGACAGCCCCCGTTACAACCACGACATCGCGCCGACCCGCGTCCAGGAGCGCACCTGGAACAAATGGCACATCACCGCCCTATGGGTGGGCATGTCCATCTGCGTCCCGACCTACACCCTGGGCGGCGTGCTCACCGCCTATTTCGGCTTGTCGGTCGGCGAGGCGCTGCTGGCGATCCTGCTGGCCAACATCGTGGTGCTGCTCCCGCTGACCCTCAACGCCTTTGCCGGCACCAAGTACGGCATTCCGTTCCCGGTGTTGCTGCGACCGTCCTTCGGCATCCTCGGCTCCAACGTGCCGTGCCTGATCCGGGCCCTGGTGGCCTGCGGCTGGTTTGGCATCCAGACGCTGTTCGGCGGGTTGGCGATCCACCTGTTCCTCGGCTCGATCTTCTCCGGCTGGAAAGCCCTCGGCGGTACCGGCGAGGTGATCGGCTTCATGATCTTCTGGTCGTTGAACCTGTGGGTGGTGCTGCGTGGGGCGGAGTCGATCAAGCGCCTGGAAACCCTCTCGGCGCCGCTGCTGGTGCTGGTCGGCCTGGGCCTTTTGACCTGGGCCCTGCCGCATATTTCCCTGAGCGAACTGCTGGCCCAGCCGCCCAAGCGTCCGGAAGGCGCCAGCGTCTATGGCTACTTCTTCGCCGGGCTGACGGCGATGGTCGGGTTCTGGGCGACCTTGTCCCTGAACATCCCCGACTTCAGTCGCTACGCCCGCAGCCAGAAGGACCAGATTCTCGGGCAGATCTTCGGCCTGCCGCTGACCATGTTCCTGTTCGCCGCCCTCGGTGTGGTGATGACTGCGGCCTCGGCCTCGCTGGTGGGGCAGACGGTGTCCGACCCGGTCAGCCTGATCGGCCATATCCAGAGCCCGGTGTGGGTCGCCATCGCGATGGCGCTGATCATCGTCGCCACGCTGTCGACCAACACCGCGGCGAACATCGTCTCGCCGACCAACGACTTCCAGAACATCGCCCCCAAGCTGATCGACCGCACCACGGCAGTGTTGCTGACTGGCCTGGTGGGGCTGTTGCTGATGGGCCATGAACTGCTGAAAAAACTCGGCTGGCTGGTCTCCGACGTGAGCCTGGAAACGGTGTACTCGAATTGGCTGCTGGGCTACTCCAGCCTGTTGGGGCCGATCGCCGGAATCATGGTGGTCGACTACTTCGTCATCCGCCAGCAGCGCCTCGACCTGGCCGGGCTGTACCGCGACGACGTGTACCCGGCCTGGAACTGGAACGGCTTCATCGCCTTCGGCCTGCCGGTGGTGCTGACCCTGATGTCCCTGGGCAGCAGCGCCTTCAGCTGGTTCTACGACTACGGCTGGTTCACCGGCTCGGCGCTGGGCGGCGTGTTGTATTACGGGCTGTGCCGGCTGGCCAGCGGCAAGGCGGTGGTGGCCGCCAAGCCCTCGGCCTGAAGGTGAATGCAGTGGCTGCGACATGCCAGGCCGAGCGCCTGTGCAGGTTTTGCGACCGCTGTGCGGTCGAGCGGGGGCAAGCCCCCTCGCCACCGGGGCAGTACATGGCCATGTGGGCCGTGGCGACCTGAGCGAACAACAAGGAACTGACTGAGGAGATCACCATGAACGCATTGAGCAAGGTTCTGCAGTCCGACCATCAGCACGTCAACAGCGAGCGACTGTGGCAGTCACTCATGGAACTGGCCAGGTTGGGCGCCACGGTCAAGGGCGGCGTCTGTCGCCTGGCCCTGACCGATCTCGATCGCCAGGCCCGTGATACCTTCGTGCGCTGGTGCGAGGAGGCCGGTTGCAACGTCAGCATCGACGCGGTCGGCAACATCTTTGCCCGTCGTCCTGGGCGCAATCCCAGCCTGCCGCCGGTGATGACCGGCAGCCATATCGACACCCAGCCCACCGGTGGCAAGTTCGACGGCTGCTTTGGCGTACTGGCCGGTGTGGAAGTGCTGCGCACCCTCAACGATCTGGGTATTGAAACCGAGGCCCCGCTGGAAGTGGTGGTCTGGACCAACGAAGAGGGCTCGCGTTTTGCCCCGTGCATGATGGGCTCCGGCGTGTTCGCCGAAAAGTTCACCCTGGAGGAAACCCTGGCCAAGACCGATGCCGAGGGCATCACCGTCGGTGAAGCGTTGAACGCCATCGGCTATGCCGGCCCACGTGCGGTCAGCGGGCATGCGGTGGGTGCCTACTTCGAGGCACATATCGAACAGGGGCCGATTCTCGAGGACCAGCGCAAGACCATTGGCGTGGTGTTGGGTGCGCTGGGACAGAAGTGGTTCGACCTCAAGCTCAAGGGCGTCGAGGCCCATGCCGGCCCGACGCCGATGCACCTGCGCAAGGACGCCCTGGTCGGCGCGGCGGCCGTGGTGGCGGCGGTCAACCGTGCCGCCCTGGGCCACCAGCCCCATGCCTGTGGCACGGTCGGTTGCCTGCAAGCCTATCCGGGTTCGCGCAACGTGATCCCCGGCGAGGTGCGCATGACCCTGGACTTCCGGCACCTGGAGCCTGTGCGCCTGGACTCGATGATCGCCGAGGTCAGGCAGGTGATCGACAGTACCTGCGAAGAACATGGCCTGAGTTTCGAGCTGACCCCGACTGCGGACTTCCCGCCGCTGTATTTCGACAAGGGCTGCGTCGAGGCGGTACGCGATGCGGCGGCGGGGCTGGGCCTGTCCCATATGGACATCGTCAGCGGCGCGGGGCATGACGCGATCTTCCTCGCCGAACTTGGGCCGGCGGGCATGATCTTCGTGCCGTGCGAAGGCGGGATCAGCCACAACGAAATCGAGAACGCCGATCCCAAGGACCTGGCGGCGGGGTGTGCGGTGTTGCTGCGGGCAATGTTGGCGGCTTCGGAGACGCTTGCCAAGGGCCGGCTGGCGGCCTGAAGGCCGAACGCGAATCTGTAGCGGGCCCGTATCCTGTTGGAGCCAGCAAGCCGGCTTCAACAGGGGCTGCGTTGACCGCAAAACGAGAGTACACCCCAAATCTGTAGGAGCGTGGCTTGCCCGCGAAGAGACATTCAAGTCTTGCGCAGAACCCTGTTCTGTCAGTTGCCAACCCCTTTTGTAGAAGAGCTTCCATGAGGGGGTGTGCGAATTATTGATATTTCATACAGTTTTTTCAGAGAGTTCCTTGCTTAACGGATGGCGGTGATTACGGACGGCTATGGCAAGGTGTGGCTGTTGTCTATTTCTTGTGCGCGTGAAATAGAGGAATTGCCATCTTGAAAAGGTATGGGGTAGCTCTGGGTTTGCTGTTCTGTGCGGTAAGTGCCGCGTTCGACGTGTATGTCGCGTTCATTACCCAGACCATCAGCACATTGGTGGTCATCTTCTACTGTTTCAGTGTTTCTGCAGTTTCCTTCCTGGCCTATGCGCTCTACACCGGCGGGGCTTCGCTCGCTATCAAGTTGAGGAGGGATCTGGTGCTGGTCGCGGTGGTGAATGGTTCCGTGTTGCTGAATTGGGGTGGCCTGTTTTACGCACTGAGGTACCTGGAACCTGCTGTTGTCGGCGTCGCCTCGGTGGCTTTTGGGCCGGCGATCACGCTGGCATTCTCCACCTTCGACAAGCAGGGTAGCAGCGCCAGTCGAGTGGATACGCTGGTTTCCTATCTGGTGCTCTTTTCGGTAGGGATCATGTTGTTCAACTCGTTCTCGGGAAACAGTGGGCTGGTACATACCTCCATCGAGCAGCGCATCCTGAGCATTCTTGCTGTCGTCACCTGTGCCATGGGCACTGTCATGTACACCGTTTTTTCCAAGCGCCTCTTTGCTGCCGACTGGGCCACTCACGAGATTCTTGCGGTGAGGAACCTGGCGATGCTCATCGCTTGCGTGCTGTTCATACCGATGACGGGAAACGGTTTTTCCATTAACCGTGACTTGCTCGGGGCAATGGCCGTTCTGGTGATCGTCGGGCATCTGCTGCCGATCTACCTGATCCAGAAAACCATCTATCACTTGAGCCCCCTGCATGTGTCACTGGTGCTGCTGGCACTGCCGGTCTTCGTGCTGCTGTTTCAGTATCTGGACTCACGGGTGGAGTTCTCGATCGCCAGTGTTCTTGCCGTGGGCATCATCGTTTTACTGTTGTGCGGGCGAGGGCTGATGGACATCCATGCCGGTATGAAAAAGTGAGGTGAGTAATGAACAGGATCGTGCTCGTGGATGGCTTTTCCTCCGGAAAGCACCTGGCGAAGAGGCTCAGGGAAAGCACCTGTGTGCTGATGCATGTGGCGTCCTCGGCCGAGTTGGACAGTTACTATTACAACGGTTTCGATGACTCCATCTACGACCGCCTCCTGGTGAATCGGGATATCGACTCCACGGTTTCAAGCATTGAGAACTTCGCGCCGCAGTGCATTGTCGCCGGCGCGGAGAGTGGCGTTCTGTTGGCTGATCTACTGAATGAGCGCCTGAACCTGCCTTACTGCAACCGGTTTGACCGGACCAGGGCCCGCAGGAACAAGTACGAAATGATCCAGTGTGTTGCCCTGGCCGGCTTGCCCGCGGCGCAGCACTGTGTAGCGGATTCGTGGGGCGAGGCTCGTGACTGGATCAAGCGCCATGGAAAGTTTCCAGTCGTGGTCAAACCGCTCGAAAGTGCCGGGGCGGATGGAGTCGCAATATGTAATGACCTGCCGGCGTGCGAGCGGGCTTTCGGGGTGTTGCTGGGCAAGAGAAACAGGCTGAACGCGGAGAATGTTCAGGTGCTGGTTCAGGAGTACCTGGCAGGGGTCGAGTATGTCGTCAATATGGTCTCCCTGGGCGGCAAGCAACTGGTGACGGAGGTGGTGAGATACCAGAAACAGCGGCTGGACTGCGGCTCGATCATCTATGACATCGATGAGCTCGTGGGGCCTGATGATCCCGTTTGCCGGGAGCTTGTGAGCTATACGCGGGATGTAGTGAGGTGCCTTGGCATCGAGAATGGCCCCAGTCATGCCGAGGTGATGCTCACTGAGACCGGGCCCAAACTGGTGGAGATTGCAGCGCGGACCGATGGAATTCTGAGGCCTGGAGTTTCTGGGCAAACGACCGGGTTGGGGCAGATTGCGGCTACAGCTCTGTCGATCACCAAGCCTGAGGAGTTCCAGCGACTGCTGGCTACCGGGGAGAGTTATCGGCTTTTGCAAAACACCTACAACGTCAGCCTGATCAATCGTTCGCAAGGCCACTTTCGCGAAGAGGAATTCATGAAGGAGCTGCGCTCTCTTGAGTCTTTCTTCGAGGCGGTTTTTTATCTGGCGGACGGTCAGCCGGTGGCGGTCACAAGGGATGTTTTCAGTCAGCCGGGTACGGTTTATCTGGTGCATCCTGATCTGGCGGTGATCAGGGCGGACTACCTCAGGATTCGGGCACTGGAAGATGCAGGTATCTATTTGATATCTGGTCAGGCAGGTTGCTGACATTAGGTGAGTCCTGGACTGCCCCAAGAAGTTGGACACCAATCCAACCCTTAGGAGCAGTCCATCCTGTGGGAGCCGGTGGCCCTCCGTCACGGTTTATCCGCGAAGATTTTAGCGATCTCAAGAATGTCTTCGCGGCGGTCCGGCGTCCCGGTAAATCCGGCTCCCACAGTAGGGCTCTCTACACGTTCCAGAGTCCTGATGTCAGCCCTGGCCTTGCGGACTCCAGCCACCACCCAACGCCACCATCAAGCCGACACTGGCCTGCAACTGCCGCGTCTGCAGCGCCTGCAACTGCCGTTGCGCCTGCAAGGCCGCAGTCTGCGCAGTCACCACATCCAGGTAGTTCACCGCACCCGCCTGGTAGCTGTTCATCGCCAGTGTCTGGGTGTGCTCGGCGGCATTCACCGCAGCCTGTTCGTCCTGGGCCTCCTGTTGCAGGTCGTGCAGTTGCGACAGGTTGTCTTCGACCTCTCGCACCGCGCGCAGCACATGGCTGCGGTACTGGGCCGAAGCCTCCTCGAACTCGGCCTTGGCCTGCTTCTCCTGGGCGCTGATCCGCCCGCCATCGAAGATCGGCAGGTTGACCAGCGGGCCCAGCGCCCAGTAGCGGTTACCCGCCGCCAGCAGGTTGCCGACGCCCTGGGTCTGGCCACCGATCAGGCCGGTCAGGCTGAAGTCGGGGTACCACGCGGCCTTGGCCACGCCGATCCCGGCGTTGGCGGCAAACACCCGGCGCTCGGCAGCGGCAATGTCCGCCCGACGTTGCAGCAGGTTGCTGGGCAAGGCGCCCGGCACGGGAGGAATCGTCAGGATCTGGGTGGTCGGTGCCAGCTGGAAGTTGCTCGCCGATTCACCCACCAGCTCGGCAATCGCATGTTCGGCCAGGTTGCGCTGCCCTCGGACTTCGTCCAGTTGGGCTTGGGCCTCGGCCAGCTGGCTCTGGGCGCGGGTCAGGTCGAGTTCCGAGGCAATCTTGCCTTCGTAGCGGTCACGGGTCAGTTGCAAGGCCTGGCTGTAGTCATCCAGCGAACTTGAGAGAATCCTGCTCTGGGCATCGAGACCGTTGAGCTGGATGTACAGGCTCGCCAATTGCTGTTGCAGGCTCAGCCGGGCCACCGCGAGATCATCGCCCGAAGCCTGGGCCTGGGCGTCGCCGGCCGCGACCTGATTGCGAATGCGGCCCCACAGGTCGAGGTCGAAGTTCAGCGCGAAAGTGGCGGTGTTGCTGTTGTACACCGAAGGCTGCGTACTGCCGCGCAGTGGACGACTGTCGGACTGGCGCTGGCGCTCAGGTTGCGCGCTGGCGGTGATCTGCGGGAACAGCCCGGCATGCAGTTGGCTGGCGTAGGCCTGGGCGCCGTCATAGTGGGCCAGGGCCGCGGCCAGGTCAGGGTTGGCCTTGAGCAGGCGCCGTTGCAGGTCGTTCAGGTGCTCGTCCTGGAACAGCTGCCACCATTGGCTGGACAGCGGGTCACCGGGTTTGGCCAGGTGCCAGGGACCATCGCTGGTCTGGTCACGGTAGTGCGCCGGGAGGTCGATCTGCGGCACCTGGTAGGTCGGTGCCAGCGAGCAGCCTTGTAGCCCGGCTACCAGGAGCAGGCAGGCAGCGAGTTTAAGCTTTGCGGGCATGCTGTTCTCCGGCATCGGCGAGTTTCACCAGGTCGCCGTCGCGCAGGGCGTCCGGCGGGTTGTCGATCACCGTGTCGGCGGGTTTCAGGCCCTGGTCGATGACCAGGCGTTCACCCAGGTCGAGACCGATATGGATATCGCGCAGGTGCACATGCTTCTGCGCATCGAGCACCGCCACCTGGGTGCCCTTGGCGCGGAAGATCAGGGCGCTGGCGGGAATGCTCACGCCATGGGTATCGGCCGGCACCGGGATCGTCGCTTCGGCATAGTCGCCGGGCAGCAGGGCGTTGTCCGGGTTGTCGGCGACGAACTGCGCCAGCAGGGTGCCGGAGCGGGCGTCGACGGCGGTGGAGTTGCCCACCAGGCGGGCGCCGAAGGTCTGGCCCGGATGCTCCGGTACGCTCAACTGCACCTGCAGGCCGGGGCGGATCACGCTGGCGTAGTTCTGCGGCACCGGTACATAGAGACGCAACTGATGGGTGTCGGCGATATCGAACAGTTCCGGATCGCTGTCGCTGTCGGCCTTGACCAACTGGCCGATGTCGGTGTTGCGTGCGGTGATGGTGCCGCTGAACGGCGCGCGGATGGTCTTGTACGCCTCCAGCGCCGAAAGCCGTGCGTAGTCGGCTTCGGCCGCCTGGGCATTGGCCTGGGCAGCGGCGGCGTTGGAACTCTTTTCATCGGCCTCCTGTTGCGAGACCGAGTGGGTGTTCACCAGATTTTTCCAGCGGGCTGCGGTGGTCTGGGCCAGGCGTGCGTTGGCCTGTTCCTGCAGCATGTGTGCATGGGCCTGGGCGACCTGCTGGTCGAGGTCCGGGCTGTCGATCTGCGCCAGTACCTGGCCGGCCTGGACCTGGCTGCCGATATCGCTTTTCCAGTCCTTGAGGTAGCCGCTGACCCGCGCATGGATCGGCGCCTTGCTCCAGGCCTCAAGGCGAGCCGGCAGGCGCAAGGTGTCGCCAGCAGCGTTCTGCGTCGGCTGGAACACGCTGACCATCGGCACCGCGGCGGCCTCGGTCCAGGCGGTCACGTCGCGTTCGTGGCGGGTTCGCGCGGCAATCCCGTTGGCCACCAGCAGCGCTGCCAGCGTCAGGCCGCCGACGCCCAGGTAGAGCAGGCGTTTGCCCGAGGGTTTGCGATCAGTCATGAGTCATTTCTCCAGCTGTGGCGCGAGTAGGTTGTGGGCGACCATGCACCAGGCTGAACACCACGGGGACGAACAGCAGGGTGGCAGTGGTCGCCAGGATCAGGCCGCCGATCACGGCGCGTCCGAGGGGGGCGTTCTGTTCCTGGGAAATGGCCAGCGGCAGCATGCCGATGATCATTGCCAGGGCGGTCATGCAGACCGGGCGGAAACGGGTGTAGCCGGCTTCCAGGGCGGCCTTGAGGGCGTCGCCGTGTTCGGCCAGGCGCTCGCGGCAGAAGCTCACCACCAGGATCGAGTTGGCGGTGGCGACGCCCATGCACAGGATGGCGCCGGTCAGTGCTGGTACCGACAGCGAAGTCCCGCTGAGGAACAGCATCCAGACGATCCCGGCGAGGGCCGCGGGCAGGGCGGTGATGATCACGAACGGGTCGATCCAGGACTGGAAATTGACCACGATCAGCAGGTAGATCAGCACCACCGCGCCGAGCAGGCCGAAGCTCAGGCCGCTGAAGGCTTCATGCAGGGCGTCGATCTGGCCATGCAGGCTGACCACCGCCCCCTTGGGCCGCAGCGACGAAGCATCGTCGAGGATCTTCTGCACGTCATGGGCCACCGCACCCAGGTCACGGCCCTGGACGTTGGCGTAGATGTCCAGGGTCGGCTGGATGTTGTAGTGGGTCACCACCGCCGGGCTCGGTACCCGGCTGATGGTTGCCAGGCCACCGAGGATCTGCGACTGGCCGTTGCTGCCGGTCACCGGCAGGGCTTCCAGTGCCGGCAGGCTGTCGAGGCGGTATTGCGGGGTCGCCGCGACCACGCCATAGGACACCCCGTTGGCCGGGTTGAGCCAGAACGTTGGGGCTACCTGCGAGCTGCCGGCCAGCGAGGCGACCATGCTGTTTGTGACGTCACGCTCGGTGATCCCCAGGCCCTTGGCGCGCATCCGGTCGACGTTCACCTGCAGCGACGGATAGCCCTCGGACTGCTGGATTCGCAGGTCGGCGATGCCCGGCACGTGTTGCAGGCGACGTTGCAGCTCCACGGCGAACTTGCGGTTCTCTTCGGCGCTGCGGCCAGAGATTTTCACGTCCAGCGGCGCGGGGGCACCGAAGTTGAGGATCTGGCTGCTGATGTCTGCGGGCAGGAAGGCGAAGTGGCTGCCGGGGAAGCTTTCCGGCAGGGCGCTGCGCAGTTGCTTCACATAGTCAGCCGTCGGCTTGTGGCCGGGCTTGAGGGTGACCTGGATATCGCCGTCCTGCGGGCCGATGGTGCCGCTGGCGCTGTAGGCCATGTCGATGCCGCTCAGCGGGATGCCGATGTTGTCGACGATATTGCCCAGTTCTTCGGCGGGAATGATCTCGCGGATCCGCGACTCGATACGGTCGAAGGCTGCCGCGCTTTCCTCGATCCGCGAGCCCAGTGGCAGGCGCACATGCAAGGCCAGGGCACCGGCGTCGGTGGCTGGGAAGAAATCTTCACCCAGGCTTGGCAGCAAGGCGAAGGACGCCAGCACGCAGCCGAGGAAACCCAGCAGGAAGCGACGACGGCAACCCAGGGCGAGGGTCAGCAGGCCATGGTAGACGTCGCGCACGGTGGAGAAACCGCGTTCGAAGCCCTGCTGGAAATTCAGCAGGCCCTGCAGCAGCGCATTGCGCTGGCGCCCGTGCTGGTCACCTTCATGGTGGTTGATGAACGCGTCTTCGGGATGATGGCCGGGACCGCCTTCGACCATATGGGGCTTGAGCAGGAACATCGCCAGGGTCGGCACCAGGGTCCGCGACAGGATGAACGAGCTGGCCATGGCGAAGATCACCGCCAGCGCCATTGGCCGGAACAGGTAGCCGGCAATGCCCTGCAGCATGAACATCGGCACGAACACGATGCAGATACACAGCAGCGAGACGAAGGCCGGGCCGACGATCTGTTTGGCCCCGTCGAGAATCGCCGTCTTCACCGCCTTGCCCTGTTCCAGGTGCCAGTTGATGTTCTCGATCGTCACTGTCGCATCGTCCACCAGGATACCGACCGCCAACGCCAGCCCGCCGAGGGTCATGACGTTGAGGGTCTGGCCGGTCGCGGCCAGCAGGGCGATGGCGGAGAGGACCGCCAGCGGGATCGAGGCGGCGATGATCAGGGTCGAGCGCCAGCTGCCAAGGAACAGCAGGATCATCGCGCTGGTCAGCAGGGCGGCGATGATGCCTTCGCGGGCCACGCTGCCCACCGACTCCTTGACGAACACCGAGGCATCGCCCAGCAGCGAGGTTTTCAGCTCCGGTGGCAAGGTTTCGTTGATCAGCGGCAGCATGTTGCGGATGCCGTCGACGATCGACAGGGTGGAGATGTTGCCGTTCTTCATCGCCGGCATCAGCACCGCGCGGCGGCCGTCGACCCGGACGATGTTGGTCTGCGGCGGCGAACCGTCACGCACGTGGGCGACCTGGCCGATGGTGATCAGCGCACCGTCGACGGTCTTGATCGGCAGGTCGTTGAGTTCATCGATCACCTTCGGGCTGTTGTTGAGCAGCACGGTGTATTCGTAGGGGCCGAGCTTTGCGGTACCCACCGGGATGATCTGGTTCTGTGCCGCCAGTGCATTACCCACGTCCTGGGCGGACAGGCCCTTGGCGGCCAGCGCCTGGGGATCGAGATCGAGGGTGATCTGGCGCTGCTTGCCACCCATCGGGGTCGGCAGGGCCAGGCCGGGCACTGCAGTCAGTGGCAGGCGGATGTTGTTCTGCACCAGGTCGCGGATCTTGGCTTCCGACAGCGTCGGGCTGGAGAACGCCATCTGCAGGATCGGTACCGTCGAGGCGTTGTAGTTGAGGATCAGCGGCGGGGTGATCCCCGGCGGCATCTGTTTCAGCACGGTCTGTGAAACCGCTGTCACCTGGGCGTTGGCTGTTCGGATATCGACGCCCGGCTGGAAGAAGATCTTGACGATGCCCATGCCGGGCAATGATTGCGACTCGATGTGTTCGATGTCGTTGACCGTGGTACTCAGCGAGCGCTCATAGGTGTAGATCACCCGGCCGGCCATATCGTTGGGCGACAGGCCGTTGTACTGCCAGACCACCGCAACCACCGGAATGCCGATATCGGGAAACACGTCAGTGGGCGTACGCAGGGCCGCCAGCGGCCCGATGATGCAGATGAAAATCGCCAACACGATGAACGTGTACGGCTTGAGCAGTGCGGTCTTTACCAGCCCGAGCATGCCTTGGACCTCCGGAGAGTGGAATTGCAAACCCCGGCAGTCTTGCCGTTGGAACTTAACGTTTGGCTTTCACCAACATGAAGGATCTTTTAGGTAAGGACTTAAATTCCTTTCATTTCCATTCATTTGTCGAAAGCGCTCTGCCTCGCCACTCTTGGCGGCGATTTGACGGCGAGCCCGCCTGCCGAAACTCCAAATGAATGTGAGAGGAATTCATACGATGAACCTGAAACCGCTGCTGCTGATCCCTGCCTTGAGCCTGGTGTGCCTGCTCTCGGCCTGTGCCGGCCCGCTGCCCAAGGCTGATCCGAGCCAGGCCTGGATCGGCCTGCAGGGCCAGTCGAGCGACAACCTGATGGCCGAGCGCGTGGATGGCCAGCGGGTGGATGACGGCCGCTATTTCGAGGTGGCACCCGGCAAGCACAACCTCGAAATGACCCTGATCCAGGGCGCCAACGGTGACCTCGACCAGCCCGAATGCACCGGGCATGTCGAATACGACCAGTTCAAGGCCGGCAAGCAGTACCACCTGGTGGAATCGGGTTCGGGGACCGACGTCGGGGCGATCCTGGTCAACGACCACGGCAAGCAGGTAGCCCAATCCCATCTGTTCTCCTGCATCTGACGGCTTTTTCATCTTCGAGGTAAACCTGCATGACACTCAAACCACTGATGCTGATCCCGACCCTCGGCCTGGCCTTCCTGCTGTCCGCTTGTGCCGGTCCGCTGCCCAAGGCCGACCCGAGCCAGGCCTGGATCGGCTTGCAGGAAGAAGCGCCGAATGACCTGCTGGCAGAGAAAGTCGACGGCAAGTCGATCGAGGACGGGCGCTTTTTCGAAGTGACGCCGGGCGCGCACAAGCTGGACGTGACGCTGGTGGAGATTCCGGTAGGCGATGGCAATCAGGAGGACTGCTCCGGACAGGTGTCTTACAAGCAGTTCAGGGCCGGTGAACACTACAAGCTGGTGGAGTCGAGCCTGGGTCAGGAAGTCAGCGCGCGCCTGCTGGATTCCCATGGCAAGGAAGTGGCCAATACTGGCGACTTCCAGTGCATGCCGGGTTGAGGCTTTGAGGGAGTAGACCGCCTATCCAGTTTGGCTGCGCGGTCAAGGCAAATTGATATCATGAGGCCATCTTTTCTCCAGCAAGGATGCGCTCCATGAGTTTTTCGTGTCTTCCCCGGTTGCGTCACTTCGCCCTGGCGGTACTGTTGGTATTCAGCGGTGTGGCATTGGCTGGCAACACTCCCTGCTCCGGCAGCAAGGGCGGGATCGCCGGCTGTGACGGCGAAACCTTCCTGTGCAACGACGGCTCCACCAGCGCCTCGAAGAAGAACTGCTCGGCGATGATGGGGCTGCGCAACGATCTGCGTGCGGCTCGGCCGCAGCAATTGCAGAGTGCCGAAGGCTGCCAGTGCGGCAGCGGCAGCTACTGCACCGGGCCTCGGGGCGGGGTCTATTGTCTGACCCCCAGTGGCAACAAGAGTTACAAGCGCAAGTAGCCAATACGCCAGGTATGCGCCTGGCCTCAGGCCTGCAACTGGTCCTTGCGATGGGTATTCAGGCAGACCCCAATGGCAACCGCCACCGGCAGCAGCAACCCCCACAAACCCGTTACCAGATACAGCAGCGCAGCGCTGATACAGCCAGTGGCGAAGGCCAGCAGGGTGGTGCAGATCGGCTTCAGGCGCTGGCGGATCGTGGCCCGCTGCGCCGCATCGCGCTCAGTCCACAGGGCAAAGACGTCGATGGCGAACTGGGTGACATTGCCTGTCATCAGGGTGGTGGGCGGCGCGCCCTTGAGGTGTTGTCGGGAAATCGCATTCTGGACCGCCATGGCCGCCACTCCGGTCATGCCGGTGATCAGCGCCGTGGTGCTGTCGCTATCGGCGAAGGGGCCCCAGTAGATCGCCAGCCCGGCAAAGGCGGCGAGCATGAGCGTGTGCGCCACCAGCAGCAGGCGCAAGGGCACCAGGCCACGGCGATGAATCGCCACGGCAGCCAGGTGCGTCAGGCCTACCACCAGGATGAACACCGGCAACGCAATCAGTTTGGACAATGCGCCGGAGGCCCCATTGGCGATGCTCACCCCCAGGGTCACGAAGTTGCCGGTGACATGGGCGGTAAACAGGCCCTGCAGGGCGAGAAAACCCAGGGTGTCGACGAAGCCGCCATTGAAGCTCAGGGCCGGGGCCACGCTCGGGTGCAAGGGGGATTCCATGGAAGGTCCTTTCTGGTTCGAGTAGGAAAACAGCAGATCGCGTCCGACGACGGTTCGCCGCGGATCATGGGTCAGGCTAGAGTTTTATGCGGCCTGATGCTTGTATTCGGGTGCTGAAAGTTACATTTCATACGCGGGCGTGGGCACTGTCGGTAAAGTTCGCTAGCCTTTTGCGCTCCAGCCAATCTCTCAAGGATGTGATGCATGCGCGTACTTCAAAGCAATGCCCAGGACGATTTCCGGGTCAAGGCGTATGCCGGCACCAACGGGGTGCTGCTGGCAATGGATCTGGCCGAATCAAGACGGGCGGGCCTGCTCGGTTTTGCCATCGAGCGCCAGACGGGTACCAAGGCCTGGCGATTCCTGTTCAACAGCCTGACCTTTCCCGACAAGGCGCATACCTTTCCCCAGTATCACGCCACCCCCAGCGACCTGGCGCCGTTGCAGAAATTTCGCTGGGCCGACTACAACGTCGAGCCCGGCACGCTCTGCAATTACCGCGTGCACCTGGCCTATGGCACACCCGATGCGCCGCAACTGGGCGAGTCGCTGGCGATCAGCGTGACCACCGACAACGGCCTGCCGAAGAACCAGCAGGTCATCTTCAATCGGGCAGTGGCGGCGAGTCAGGGTTTCGAGCGCAAGTTTCCCGAATTGAACCAGCAGCTGACCCTGCAGAAGAGCCTGCCTATCGAGGAGTGGCCGGAAGCCGCCCGCCTGTGGCTGGAGAATGGTCTGCTGGAGGAACTGCTTGGTTTCATCGCCCGCGCCAAGGATGGACAGTGGGGCCTGGATATCGCCATCTACGAGTATCAGTTGCCGGCGATCGTCAGTGCGGTCAACGCGGCCCAGAAACGCGGCGCACGAATTCGCGTGCTGTATCACGCCAAGGTCGGTGACGAAGACACCGCCTACAACGAACGCAGCCTGGCGGCGATTCCCGCCGAGAGCAAGCGGGGGCGGGTCACCAGCAAGATTTTCCACGACAAGTTCATCGTCCTCAGCCAGCGTGATGCCGCTGGCCAGTACCAGCCCGAAGCGGTGCTGTGCGGCAGCACCAACTTCACCGCCAATGGCGTGTACCGCCAGGCCAACGTGATTCATATCCTCGACGACCGTCGCCTGGCAACCGAATACACCCGGCTCTTCGAACAGATCTGGGCCGCCCCGGCGAACGTGGCGGCGACGCGCAAGTGGATCACCCAAAACAACCCCATGGACCCCGGCCAGCCGCTGTTCGCCGGGTTCTCCCCGCGCACTGGCCGGGCGGACCTGGCGGAGTTCGTGCAGATCATCACGGCGGCGCAGAAAGACGTGCTGTTTGCCACGGCCTTCGCCTTGCCCCAGGACATTCTCGCTGCGCTGCTCGGCAAGCCCCACGACGACGTGCTGCGCTTTGGCCTGCAGAACACGGCCAGCAGCATCTCCGGCATCCACGCCGATCGCACCGATGATTTCGTCGCCACGGCGCTGCTCGGCAGTGGCCTGGAAGGCTGGATCAAGGAAGGCCTCAAGGGACAGAAGGGCCGGCTGCTGGTGCACACCAAGGCGGTCGTCACCGACTTCACCACTGATGCACCGACGATCATCAGCGGCAGCCACAACCTCAGTGTCGGCGCCAGTGAGGGCAACGACGAGAACTTCCTGGTGATTCGCGGCGATACCGATCTGGCGGACCGCTATGGCCTGGAGATCCTGCGTTTCTACGAGCACTACCGGTTCCGCTATTACGCGAAAAAGCTGGCGCTCAAGGAGGTGCAGCCGCTGGCGCCGAATGACAGTTGGAGCGACGCGTACTACAAGGATGGCGACCTGAAGATGCTGTCGCGGTTGCGGTTTGCAGGGCGGTGAGCGAGGAGCTGTTACAAAACCGGGGTGCTTGATGTTAAATGGCTACCTTTGTTCGCTCATCCCGGTGACCTGATCGTTGCGGTCGCCCGTACAGGAATGGAATCAGTGTTGAAAGACGACAAGGGCGAGCCGCTGATGCTGTCTGGTTATGCCATGCAACTGGATAATTCCTCGGACCTCTACAGCTCGCCAGGAGAGGGGGATCCCTCTCGGCCAATCATTCAACTTGATGGCATTCAAATAGCAAACACCCACAGCGATGACCCCTGGGCGGTTGGGCTTGATGATCAGTTGGATGTTGGAGACGAGGCCAAGGCCTTTGCTCGAATGGCAGCCTCCAAGGCCTTCGTGCCGCCTTTGGCGGTTGGCATCTTTGGTGATTGGGGCAGCGGCAAGTCTTTCTTCATGAGATTGGTCCACGAACATATTGAGCGCCTGTGCGCAGGTCGTCCGGAAATCGGGGCTTCAGAGGCCGGATCGCCTGACTTTCACACTCGGATCGTGCAGATTCGCTTTAATGCCTGGCACTATGCGGAGACCAATCTGTGGGCCAGCCTGGTCAATCACCTGTTCACGGAGTTGGACCGCTGGTATGGCGAGCACAATCCCGAGAGCCCCGACGGGTTGCTGGACACCCTGTCTACTGCACGCACGCTGACGCTCGAAGCCGCCCAGGAGTTGGTTGACCGTCGTAAGGAGCAACGTAACGCTGCCAATGACTTGCAACTGGCAGAACAGCAACTTACCGATGCTCGCGAGGCGCTTGGCACATCACCCCGATTTTACTGGAGTGTACTGACATCGGTTATATCCGAGGCCCAACCGGGTAGTGAACTGGCCAAGAGTGAAGAGCAGCTGACGCGCGCTGCACAGGAACTCGGCATGACCGATCTTGTGGGGAGTGCCGACTCGCTTCGTCAAGTGATGACCGACCTTGAGAACGAGTCCAGGCGAGCAGGCTTGTTGGCCAGGGGATGGAAACGCCAGCTGCAAGGTTGGCCTTTTGTCATATCCACAATGCTGGTCATTCTTTTTGCGCCAGTGTTGGCCACTTATGTACAGAAGTCGCTGGCCAACTGGTTGCCCATGCTTGGAAGCCTGCACCAGGCGATCATTTCTGCAAGCGTAGGCCTGGCAAGCATTACCGGTTTGATGAGATGGTTTCTAGCAAAGACCAGGAAAATCCTGGGGCGGCTGGAGGCAGCCAAGAGCGTCCTGGACAGGGCAGTGGATGCCAGGGTGAGTGCTCAGGCGAATACCCTGAAACGCCGACAGGACAGCCTGTCCCAGGCCAATGCCCTTGTGGAGGAAGCGCAGGCACGGGTCAAGGCCAGCAGTGAGCGGCTGGCAGAGGCCTCGCATAATTACTCACAGGGAACCGGGGCGAGTCGCCTGAAAACATTTGTCCGGGCTCGTGCCGTAGATGGCGATTATGCAAAGCATTTGGGGCTGATCGAGACTATTCGCAAGGACTTTGAGGAGCTGTCTTCATGTGTCATGGATGATGGACGCCCCGATGAGCGAGTCCAGCAGGAGCGAGAGGCTTTTGGTAAGCGCTTGCAGCAGTTTCTGGGTGACCATGAGGGGCTGTTGACAGATGGCGAGGTCAGCGAGCTGAAACTGACTTTGACTCACCTTTCAAATGACAAGGGCAGTGGAGGGGAAGAGCCTGAATCCTTCAAGCGGATCGTTCTTTACATTGACGACCTGGACCGTTGCCCGCCGGAAAAGGTGGTTGACGTCTTGCAGGCGGTTCATCTGCTTCTGACGTTCCCGATCTTTGTTGTCATGGTGGCGGTGGATGCTCGCTGGGTACGCAATGCACTCCTGAAAGTGTATCCCGGCTTGATCGGCACAGCAGGTGATACGGCTGAGAAGATGGCCTCGGCGAATGATTATCTGGAGAAGATTTTCCAGATACCTTACTGGATGAGCCCAATGAAGGGTTATGCCAGCGTAAACTTCCTGGCTGATCATGTTCAGCGCCTCGATCCCCGACCTGCTGCAGCAGTACCAGAAAAGGCCTTGATCAAACTGCCTATCGACAGGCTGTCGATAACGCCGGAAGAGGAAGCATTTCTCAAACAACTGGCGCCTTTTCTCGGGGGCTCGCCCAGGCGTGCATTGCGTTTTCTCAATACCTACCGTCTGATCAAGGCAAGTCTCAGCCTACGAGACTTGTCGAAATTGGAGGGCGGCAGGTTCAGGCATCTCCTGGTGCTGCTGGCATTGGCAACCGCCTCTCCAGCCCTCTTCAGCAAATCGGCCACTTTGCTGGAGATGAACGATAACGGGGGGACGCTGGAAAGCCTCATTGCCCAGGTGATCGATGGTCAGACGGATTCACCTGAGCTCCAGCGAGGCAAGCGCATCCTCAGCGCTTATCAAAATGAATTCCCATCAGGGCCAACCACCTCTCTTTCCGGGCTCAGACGTTACGTTTCCATTGCTCGTCGGTACTCCTTCGTTGGCTGGTCATAGGTTGCGCATCAGTGCTGACTGGAGGCCATCTCCCGACGATACTGCCGTGTCCGCCGACCAATGAACAGCCGGTCCAACACCAGCGCCCAGGCCGGAGAGACATCGGGTTTCGTCCGCCGCCCCCGGCTCAGGCGCTGCAACTGGAACTTGACCACTGCCATGTTCGCCAGCGCCGCCAACGGCTTTTTCTTCCAGCGGATCGGCGGCAGTTGCGGATGGCTGTCGCGGCCTTCGCGCCAGTGGCGGGGCAGGTGGGGCTCCACCGCCAAGGCGGTAGCGATACCGGCCATTGAGATGCCGCTGTCCAGTACCTGTTCGACGATAGGCAGGCGGCGGATGCCGCCGGTAACCATCACCGGCATCGTCGCGACTTTCGCCAGGCCGGCGGCCATTTCCAGGAAGTACGCCTCCCGCGCCAGCGTCCGGCCGTCCCGCGCCTCGCCCTGCATGGCCGGCGCCTCGTAGCTGCCACCAGACAACTCGACCAGGTCCACCGGCAGTGCGTTGAGCCATTCGATCACCTGGCGGGCATCCTCGGCGTCGAAACCGCCACGCTGGAAGTCCGCCGAGTTGAGCTTCACCGCCACGCAGAAATCCGGCGCAACCACGGCGCGAATTGCTTTCACCACCTCCAGCAGCAGCCGGGCGCGATTCTCCAGGCTGCCACCCCAACGGTCGCTGCGCCGGTTGCTCAGTGGCGAGAGGAACTGGCTGAGCAGGTAACCGTGGGCGGCATGGATCTGCACACCGGTGAAACCGGCCTGTTCAGCCAGTTGGGCGCTGCGGGCGAAGCGGGCGATCACCTCGGCGATATCGGCTTCGGTCATGGGCCGGGGTTCGGCGAACATCTTCGAAAACTCGCCCATTTCCAGGGCTACCGCCGACGGTGCGAGTGTGGGCTGGCCGAGATTGGCCAGGGTCTGGCGACCGGGGTGGTTGAGCTGCATCCAGAGCTGCGCACCCCCGGCCTTGCTGATGGCTGCCCACTGGCGGAACTTGCCCAATTGGCTGTCATCTTCCAGGACCACACCGCCGGGGCCGGTCATGGCCCGACGGTCGATCATCACGTTGCCGGTCAAGATCAGGCCCGCCTCGCCGTCGGCCCAGGCGCGGTAGAGCTCCATCAGTTGCGCGGAAGGTGCGTTGTCCAGGTCGGCCATGTTTTCCTCCATGGCGGCCTTGGCAATGCGGTTGGGGATCTGTGCGCCGTTGGGCAACGACAATGCCTGGAAGGGTGACATGCTTGACTCCGGGGTAGTGGAGCGATCAGGCTAAGTTTAAAGTAAGGTTTAATGTCAATAGCCGCGGCGAGGATTTCCATGAAGATCGGTGAACTGGCCCTGCGCAGTGGCCTGGCGGCCTCGAAGATCAGGTTCTACGAGGCCCAGGGCCTGATCCGCAAGGTGCGGCGCCAGGCCAATGGCTACCGCGAATATCCGCCGGAAGTCTTGCAGACACTGTCGATCATCCAGTGCGCCCAGCAGGCCGGCTTCAGCCTGGAGGAGTTGCGTGCGCTGGTGCCAAGCAGCGAGCCCGAGGCCTGGGATCACGCTGAAATGATCGCCAGCCTGGAGCGCAAGATCGGCCAGATCGAGTCCATGCAGGCGCGCCTGGCCCAGAGCAAGCTGCAACTGCTCGGGGTGGTCAACAGCATCAGGAACAAGCCGGCGGATGTGTCCTGCCGGGAGAATGCCGAGCGCCTGATGGCATCGCTCGGCGGGCCCTTGGGAGACTGAACAGGGGCGTGCCCTGGGCCCGGTGCTCGAAGTCACTCCCGCGCCAGGGACAGCGACTGTGCACCGGGCAGCGGATTGCGCATCAGCGTGCCGACCACCAGGGCACCGAGCAGTGCCAGCAAGCCGGCGACCCAGAGCACTGTGCCGAAACCGCCGACAAAGGCCTGGCGTGCCAGCGGCTGCACCAGTGGCCGGGCCGCTTCCGGCAGCATGGCCATGGCCGCTGGCATGTCGCCGGCCACCACCCGCGAGGCGATGTCCTGGGTCTGTTCCAGCCAAGCGCTGGCCTGGCTGGCAAGACTGGCTTGCAGCAGGTCCTGGGTGTGCCCGGCGAGCAGCGCACCGAACACGCCGATCGCCAGCACGATGGCGCTGAAACGCATGGTGGTGCTCAGGCCCGAGGCCATGCCCGTGCGGTCTCGCGGCACGCAGGCCATAATGTTCTTCTGGGTGTCGCCATTGAGCAGCCCGGCTCCCGCTCCGGTCACCGCGATCGCCAAGCCGAAGCCCAGGTAACCGCCACTGGCAACCGCCCAGGCACTGAGCAGGTTGCCGCAACCGACCAGGGCCAGCCCGCTGGCCATCAGGGTCGCCGGCTCCAGTCGCGACGCCAGTCGCACACCGATCCGTGGGCAGATCAGCATGGTCAGGGCAAACGGCAGCATGCCCAGGCCCGAGGCGATCGCCGACAGCCCCAGGCCGTTCTGCAGGTAGAACGGCAGCAGCGTCATCATCACCTGGGCGCAACCGGCGTAGGCGAACATGCCCAGCAAGGCACCGATGAAGCGCGGGTGGCGAAACAGCTGCAAGTCGACCATCGGCCGTTTCTGCACCCGTTCGACCACCACGAACAACCCCAGCAAGGCTGCGCCAGCGAGCAGGCGGGTGGTGGTCAACGGGTTGCTCCAGCCGATCTGGTTGGCTTCGATCAGGCCCCAGATCAGGCACAGCAGGGCGCCGCTGAAGGCCAGGCTGCCCCACGGGTCGAGCCGCGCCGACTGGCTGTCGCGGGACTCGGGCACGGCATGGCGGACCAGCGCCATCAGCAGCAGGCCGATAGGCAGGTTGATGAAGAAGATCCAGCGCCAGCCCAGGTACTGGGTGATCAGGCCGCCCACGGTTGGCGCGGCGGTCATCGCCACGCCCATGCAGGCGCCCCAGAAGGCCCAGGCCCGGGCCCGCTCGGCCTCGTCATGAAAGGTGTGGCCGATGGTCGCCAGTGCCGAGGTCAGCAACAGCGCGGCGCCGATGCCCTTGATTGCCCGGGCGATGTCGAGGAACAGGCTGTCCGGTGCGGCCCCGCAGCCGAGGGAGGCGAGGATGAACAGGGTCAGGCCCCAGAGCAGGGTCTTCTTGCGGCCGAAACGGTCGGCGATGCTGCCGGCCGGCAGTAGCAGGGCGGCGAAGGCCAGCATGTAGGCGCTGACCACCCACTCGATGTCGACGAAGTTCGCGCCCAGGTCGCGGGCAATGCTTGGGAGGGTGACGGCGACGATGTTGGTGTCCAGGACAATCAGCGAGCAGACGCCGGAAGCCGTGAGCAGCGTCAGGCGCGGGCTGACCCGGCTCATGGGCGGGCCTGCACTTCAGGTGCGATTGCCCCGTAGGCAATGATCACTGGGAGTGGCTGGGCTCCATCTATATGTGGCGGGAAAAACAAGGGTTTGACTGACATGCTCAAGGCTCTCTACTGTGGCGGTGAAAACAGCTTATCGTGGGCTGCGACCTGCCGCGTTAGGCCGGTCTTGGCACTTCATTACCTTTGAGCTAATGCCCATGGAAATCCGTCACTTCCGCTATTTCCTCGCCGTCGCCCGCCAGCGCAACTTCACCCGCGCGGCGGAACAGCTGGATATCGCGCCACCGACGCTCACTCGGCAGATCCAGGACATGGAAAATGCCCTAGGCACCCGCTTGTTCTTGCGTGGGTCGCGCGAGGTTAGCCTGACCGAGGCGGGCGCGGCGTTGTTGCCCGAGGCCGAGGCGACCGTGCGCCAGTTCGAGTTTGCCCAGCGCAATGCCCAGCGCGCCGGGCGCGGCGAGATCGGCCATGTCGAAATCGGTTATGTGGCCTCGGCGGTGTACTCGGGGGTGCTGCAGCAACAGGTCAAGGCCTATGTCCGCGAGTTCGCCGATGTCAGCCTTAACGTGCGGGAGAGTCCCATGGCGGCATTGCCAGGGTTGATCGCCGACGGCCGTTTCGATATCGGTTACGTGCGTTCGCCGATGTCGTTGCCCGAGGGCGTAGAAGCGATTCGGCTGAATGCCGAGGGTTTTGTCCTGGCCCTGGCGGATGACAGTTGGCTGTGTCGCCTGCAGGGCATCGGCGCCGAGCACCTGCAGAACGAGACCTTCGTGCTGCCGGAGCAGATCAACGGCACCTTGCAGGTCGCCGCCCAGGGCGGTTATGCGCCCAACCTCGGGCCGCAACCCGGCGGGCTGGTGGCGGTGATCGCTGCCGTATCCCTGGGCCAGGGTGTGGCGGTGGTACCCGAGTCGGTAATCGGCCACGTCAATCTGCCGAATGTGGTCTATCGACCGATCGTCGGCTGCCAGACCACATCCTGGCTGTCGCTGATTCACCGGCGCTTCGAGAAGGCGCCGGCGGTGGCACGTTATATCGAGCGGGTCAGGCAGGATTTCCGGCGGGAGCAGGGGGGCGCCCGGTGATCTCCACGCGGTCTCGATTTCATGATTTGAAATAGTTTGTCTGTCGGGATGGTTCTTTTAGTCATGTAGGATTTATTTCCTTATTAGCCACTCAGGTTGTACATGAACACCCTCGCGGAACCTCCCGGTCGTCCCCTCACGTTCTCCTCCACGCACGCATCCCTCTCCGCCGTGCGGTCTTCTCACTTTTGCAGCGCAGCATCCGGGCCATTCTTGGGCTCGGTATCGTCGTGCGCGTCCGTTCGAATCCATTAAGGGAGCGCATTTTTCATGGAATGGTTGGCTGACCCCACGGCCTGGCTTGGCCTGTTCACCCTGATTTTCCTGGAGTTGGTGCTGGGCATCGACAACCTGGTGTTCATCGCGATCCTGGCGGACAAGCTGCCGCCGGAACAGCGTGATCGGGCGCGGATCATCGGCCTGTCGCTGGCCCTGCTGATGCGCCTGGGCCTGCTGGCGAGTATCGCCTGGATGGTGACCCTGACCCAGCCATTGTTCGAGGTGCTGGGCAAGAGCTTCTCCGGTCGCGACCTGATCATGCTGTTCGGTGGCGTGTTCCTGTTGTTCAAGGCGACCATGGAGTTGCATGAGCGACTGGAAGGCCATGCCAGCCAGCGTTCGGCGAATGGCAGCTACGCGCTGTTCTGGCCGATCGTTGCGCAGATCGTGGTGCTCGACGCGGTGTTCTCCCTGGATGCGGTGATCACCGCCGTCGGCATGGTCGAGGAACTGTCGATCATGATGATCGCGGTGATCGTCTCCATTGGCCTGATGATCGTCGCCAGCAAGCCGTTGACCCGCTTCGTCAATGAGCGCCCGACCGTGATCATGCTGTGCCTGGGCTTTTTGATGATGATCGGCTTCAGCCTGACCGCCGAAGGCCTGGGTTTCCATATTCCCAAGGGCTACCTGTACGCGGCCATCGGTTTCTCGGTGCTGGTCGAGTTGTTCAACCAGATTGCGCGGGCCCGCCGCAAGCGCTCGAGCCATGGCCAGCGACCGCTGCGTGAACGTACCGCCCATGCGGTGCTGCGCATGCTGGGTGGGCGTCGTCTGTCCAGCGAGGAGGTGGACGAGGAAATCGCCGACCTGCTGGAGCCTTCCGAAGGCGAGGCCGAGGTACCGTTCGAGCGCAGTGAGCGAATGATGATCAGCGGCGTGCTGCAGCTGGCCGACCGGCCGATTCGCACACTGATGACCGTGCGCACGCAGGTCGACACCCTGGATGTTGCCGACAGTCCGGAGATCATCCGGCAGAAACTGTTCCGCTCGTCCTACTCACGGCTACCGCTCATCCGCCAAGGTGAGGTCGATGAGCCGCTGGGGTTCGTGCACAAGAAGGAATTGCTCAAGGCGTATCTGGAAGGTAGCGAACCGGGGCTGGAGTTTTTGGCCCGTCGGGCGATAAACCTTTTAGACAGCTACTCTGTGCTCAACACCCTGGAGCAGATGCGCCAGGCCTCGACCCATATCGCTTTCGTGGTCAACGAGTTTGGTGATTTTGTCGGCCTGCTGACGATGACCGACATCCTCGAGTCGATCGCCGGCGAGTTGCCGGACGCCAGCGAGGTCGAAGGCCCCGAGGTGATAGAGGAAGCGGAGGGTTTCCAGGTCAGCGGTGCCATGACCCTGAGCCGCGCGCGTCAGCGCATCGGGCTTGAGGCCAGGGCTACCGAGGATTACCAGACGTTGGCCGGGCTGGTGATGAGCCTGCTTGACCGGTTGCCGATGATCGGCGACCAGGTGCAGTGGGCAGGGTGGCGGATGACGGTGGTTGCAGTGCAGGAACGACGGGTGACCCGGCTGTTCCTGACACGTTTGTAAACGCTGTCGTCCAGACCTCGGGGGATACTGGCCAAGTGCCTAATTCCCCGTGCGTTCGCTGATGGAGTGCGTACAATCGACGGCTTTTGGCCGGCCGGATGTTGATCTGGTACGAGGTTTAGAAGTCCCATGCTTACCGGTAGTTATTCCTCATCGCTGGTCATCATGTCGCTCTGCGTGGCGATCCTGGCTTCCTATACCGCCCTGGACCTGGCTGGACGAATTGCCACGGCCAGCGGGCGGGCAGTCTATATGTGGATGGCCGGGGGCGCCCTGGCCATGGGCGTCGGCATCTGGTCGATGCACTTCGTCGGCATGCTTGCGTTCCGCCTGCCGATCGAGCTGGGCTACGACGGGCCGATCACGGCCTTATCGTTGCTGATCGCTATCCTTTCCAGTGGCTTCGCCCTGTGGCTGGTCAGCCAGCCCAGCCTGCCGCTACTGCAACTGGCATTCGGCGCGTTGATCATGGGCGCCGGCATCAGCGCCATGCACTACACCGGCATGGCGGCGTTGCGGATGCAGCCGGGTATCGACTACGACCCGACGCTGTTCAGTGCCTCGCTGCTGATTGCGGTGAGTGCTTCGGCGGCAGCGTTGTGGATTGCCTTCCACCTGCGCCGCAATACCCCCTATATCCGCCTGGCCCGCGCCGGCGCGGCGGTGATCATGGGCGTGGCGATCGTTGGCATGCATTACACCGGCATGGCGGCGGCGAATTTCCCCGAGGGCAGCTTCTGTGGCGCGGCGGTCAGTGGTCTGGCGGTGAAAGGCCTGGACAACCTGGTGCTGGTGACCAGCCTTGCGGTGCTGTCGATCGCCTTGTTGACCTCGGTCCTTGACGCCCGTTTGGAGGAGCGTACCGCCGACCTGGCCGACTCCCTGACCCTGGCCAACCAGGAACTGATCCAACTGGCCCTGCACGACAACCTCACCGGTTTGCCGAACCGGGTGTTGTTGGCCGACCGTATCGATCAGGCGATGCACAAGGTCAGCGCCCAGGGTGGTTGTTTTGCCCTGATGTTCATCGACCTCGATGGGTTCAAGCCGGTCAACGATGCTTTCGGTCATCACGCCGGCGACCAGTTGCTGCGTGCTGTCGCCCATCGCCTGCGGGGGGACCTGCGTCCCCAGGATACGCTGGCGCGGATCGGTGGCGACGAGTTCGTCCTGTTGGCGCAGTTGTCCGAGCCGGATGATGCGCTGCAGGTGGCCTCGCGTCAGGTCAGCCTGGTTTCCCAGGTGTTCCAGGTGGTCGAGCAGGACCTGCAGATCTCCGCGAGCATTGGCATCGTGCTGTATCCCGGCAGCGGCCAGACCGCCGAGGAACTGCTGATGAACGCCGACGCGGCGATGTATCACGCCAAGAATGCGGGCAAGAACTGCCACAGCTTCTTCGATGCCTCGATGAACGGTAATGCGCGCAAGAAGCTGAAACTGCAGCAGGACCTGCGTCAGGCGCTGGAGAGCGGCGAGCAGTTCCGCCTGCATTATCAGCCCAAGTTCGATGCTGTCAGCGGCCTACCTGTCGGCGCCGAGGCGCTGGTGCGCTGGCAGCATCCCGAGCAGGGACTGATGATGCCGGACACCTTCATCATCCTGGCGGAGAAAAGCGGGCTGATCATCCCGATCGGCGAGTGGGTATTGAACGAAGCCTGCCGGCAGATGCGCCAGTGGTACGAGCAGGGCTACCGGGACTGGCGGATCGCGGTGAACCTGTCGGCCCAGCAGTTCTGCCACGCCGGGCTGGTGGCCAGCGTCGCCAGTGCCCTGGCCCGGCACCAGTTGCCGGCCAACAGCCTGACCCTGGAAATCACCGAAACCACCACCATGAGCGATGCCGACGCAAGCATGACGGTGTTGCGCCAGCTGTCGGAAATGGGCGTGGACCTGTCCATCGATGACTTCGGCACCGGCTACTCCAGCCTGATGTACCTCAAGCGTTTGCCGGCCACGGAGTTGAAGATCGATCGCGGGTTTGTCCGTGACCTGGAGCATGATTCCGACGATGCGGCGATCGTTTCGGCGATTGTCGCACTGGGGCAGGCATTGGGGTTGCGGATCGTTGCCGAAGGGGTCGAGACTGACGAACAGCGGGATTTTCTCACCAGCCTCGGCTGCAATTCGCTGCAAGGTTACCTGCTGGGGCGGCCGATGCCGGCCGATCGGTTCATGGCCAGTATTCGCCAGGCGGAGGCACAACAGGCCGCCGGCTGATTGCTGGCCTTGTGGGAGCGGGCTTGCCCGCTCCCACAAGTGTTCCTCCAAAACGCAGGCGTGTATCTACACCGCCAGTGGCGCTTCGCCGCCGATATTGCTACCGGTCCTGGTCCGCATCAGGGTTGCCGCAATGCAGGCACCCAGCGCAGAGAACACCGCTCCGGCGAGAAAGGCCGCCTGATAACCCTCGTTGAGCGCCAGCAGCTCCGGCACTCCAGCACCCAGGTGCAATTGCGTACGCGCTGCTGCCAGGCTCGCCAGGGCTGCCAGTCCCAATGCGCCCCCCATCATGAAGGCGGTATTGACCATGCCGGAGGCCAGCCCCGATTCGGACGGTGTGACATCGTTCATGGCTGCCAATAACAGCGGGTTGAACGCAACCCCGGCACCCAGCCCCAGCAATACCATGCCCGGCAGGATGTCGTGGACGAAGTTGCCGTCCACCGGTGCCTGGGCAAACAGCAGCAGACCGAGCGTCGCCAGCCCGAGGCCGGCGGCGAGGGGGCCGCGGATACCGAAGCGCATCACCAGCCGGGCCGAGATGCCCAGGGAAAACACCGCCATGATCAGGTTCGCCGGCAGGAACGCCAGTCCGACCTGCAGCGGCGTGTAGCCCAGCACCAGTTGCATGTACAGCGCCGACAGAAAGAACCAGGCGAACATCGCGGCCGCCCAGAGCGCGCCGACGATATTGGCCACCGCCAGGTTGCGCAGGCGGAACAGCCGCAATGGCATCAGCGGCACCTTTATCCGGGTCTCGATCACCAGGAACGCCACCAGCAAGCCGATGGCCAGTGCCAGTTGGCCGAGGGTGCGCGACGAGTCCCAGCCCGTTTCGTTGCCGTTGACGATGGCGTACACCGCCAGCATCAGCGCGGCGGTGACCGTCAGCGCACCCAGCACATCCAGGCTGCGCTCGGGATGCTGGTTGAGGGACCGCGACAGCAGGCGCAGTGACAGCACGATCACCGCCAGGCCGATCGGCAGGTTGACCAGGAATATCCAGTGCCAGCTCAAGGTACTGGTCAACACCCCGCCGAGCAGCGCACCCAGGCTGCCGCCACCGGCGCAGACGAAACCGTAGACGCCCATGGCCTTGGCGCGCTCGGCCGGTTCGGTGAACAGGTCCATGATCAGCGACAGCGCCACTGCCGTGACCACTGCGGCGGCCAGGCCCTGGAAGGCCCGGGCCCAGATCAGCAGGGTTTGCGTCTGGGCGATGCCGCAGGCCAGTGACGCCAGGGTGAAGAAGGCAATCCCCAGCAGGAACAGCCGGCGATGGCCGTACAGGTCGCCCAGCCGGCCACCGAGCAGCAGGAAGCCGCCGAAGGTCAGCATGTAGGCGTTCACCACCCAGGCCAGGGCGGTCTCGCTGAACTGCAGGTCGGTCTTGATCGAGGGGAGGGCGACGTTGACGATGGTGGTGTCGAGCACGATCATCAGTACCCCGAGGCACAGTACTACCAGGGCCAGCCAGCGCTGTCGGGGTTCTTGGGAGGCGGTATCGGACACGGTCATGATGCTCTCTCTCATGGGCAGGCGCGAGAGTTTAGGCATCGGTCCGTGACGGGCTCAATCGGGAAATTGTCGGTGGTTTGTTAAGGGGGCAGGGTCGGTTGTTTCGACAAGGGGCGTGTGGGGGCGAGGATTCTTTCAGGGCTCACTGGCGCTTTCGCGGGCAAGCCCTGCTCCTACAGGTTTGCAAACGCTTTTGTGAGCGCCACGAACCTGTAGGAGCAGGGCTTGCCCGCGAAGAGGCCCTCGAACATTACTGGGTCAGCAAGGCTTCCAGCTTTTCCTGGTCGCGAGCGAACTGGCGAATGCCTTCAGCCAACTTCTCGGTGGCCATCGCATCTTCGTTGGAGGCCCAGCGGAACTGCGCTTCGTTCAGGCTCTGGCGTGCTTCACCGGTGGTGCCCGGCGTCAGCTTGCGCTCCAGGGTGCCCTGGTCCTGGGAGAGTTTTTCCAGCAGGTCCGGGCTGATGGTCAGGCGATCGCAGCCGGCCAGGTGTTCGATCTGGTTGAGGTTGCGGAAGCTGGCGCCCATGACCACGGTCTTGTAGTCATTGGACTTGTAGTAGTTGTAGATGCGGGTTACCGACTGCACGCCCGGATCGTCGGCACCGGTGTATTCGTTGCCGGTGGACTTCTTGTACCAGTCGTAGATGCGGCCCACGAACGGCGAGATCAGGAACACCCCGGCATCGGCGCAGGCCACGGCCTGGGCGAAGGAAAACAGCAGGGTCAGGTTGGTCTGGATACCGGCCTTCTCCAGTTTCTCGGCGGCGCGGATGCCTTCCCAGGTGGAAGCCAGCTTGATCAGTACGCGATCACGGCCGACGCCGGCCTTGTCGTACAGCTCGACCAACTGGTTGGCCTTGGCCAGCAGCGCGGCTTCGTCGAACGACAGGCGTGCATCGACTTCGGTGGAGATACGCCCCGGAATCGCCTTGAGAATACCGGCGCCGACCGAGACCGCGAAGTGGTCGCAGGCCAGGCCGACATCGCCCTTGGCATGGGCCACGGCGCCCTTGAGCAGTTCGGCATAGCCGGGCAGGGCGGCGGCCTTGAGCAGCAGCGATGGGTTGGTGGTGGCATCGACCGGCTTCAGGCGGGTGATGGCCTCGAGGTCGCCGGTGTCCGCGACCACGGTGGTGAACTGCTTGAGTTGTTCCAGCTTCGAAGTCATGAGCGTCTCTATCGGGAAAGGCATGGATCAATGCACTGATTGAGTGCCTGGGGCGTAAAAAGTTCTGTCGCAGGAATCGCTCAAGAATGCCGCGCCTGCGGGTGTTGTGCAACCCGCAACACGGGCCGGCTCAGGTCGGTGTCGCGGGCATCAGGGTCTTGCCGACGGGGTTGAGCCTGGGGCAGATCCGTTTGCGCGGTTTGATGATGGTACGGTTTCGCCTTTACGGCGAGTCACTTTTGCCAGTCGCGGCAAAAGTAACCAAAAACGCTCGCCCCTCCATTCGGCCCCTCGCCACAGCGAGGGGTTCCTTCGCTCCGGTCTCGTTTCGAGAGCACGCCGCGATGGGCCATCCATGGCCCAACACGGCTCGCCCGGCTTCCCTGCCGGGCGTCTCTCGAAACAGAACCTGCACTCAGCCTGCTGGACGGGGCAGGTAGGTCAAAAGCAAGATCAGAAGCCAAAGCCAAAGCGGAGCAGGGTTATTGGCTGATCGGGATATTGTCTGCGGCAATGTCTCTTCTGTAGGAGCGGGCTTGCCCGCGAAAGCGTCGTCACGGTCACCGTAAACCGCTCAGGTTTATTCCTTCCCTCTGCGGCAGGACTCTCACTGGTGCAACGGCGTCAGCACCGCATCTTTTTCATCCATGAACATGAACACCAGTAGTTTGGCCGGCTTGCTGTCGCTGGCATTTTTCGACACCAGGTGTTCGGAACCCGCCGGTTCATACCAGGATTGCCCGGCCTTGTAGGTGATCGCCGGGCCGCCCTTGACCTGGGAGGTGATTTCGCCATCGAGCACATAGGCCATTGCCGTGCCCTGGTGGCGATGGGCGGCGGAGGCTTGGCCGGGCAGGTAGTCGACGGTCAGCATCATGGCTTTCTTGCCAGGAGCGTTGAGCAGTGCCTGGTCTTGCAGGATGGTGATTTTTTCCTGGCTGGCGCCGGTTTCGTGCGCCAGGGCGCCGAAGCTGGTCAGCAGCGCGGCAGTGGTCAGGGTGGCACGAAGGACCTTGAGGGTTTTCATGATGGGTTCTCGCAAGTGTGGGTGAAGAGTTCGCCAATGGAGATCAGTGCTGCAAATCGATTCGGCTGGCCAATCGGCTGCCAAGCAGGTCGATGAAGCCCTGCAGGGCCGGTAGTTGGAAATGCGCCTGCAGCGCAGCAGCGGAGTGCCAGTGGCCGATGATGGTCCACTCGCCGGTTTCGTCCCCACAGGTCATGGCGTAGTCCAGGCAGCCGGGAGCCAGGCGCAAGGTTTCGAGCAGGGCGCGCAGGCGCTGCCCGAGTTCGTCGCTACGCCCAGGGACGGTCTTGAGCCGGATGATGTTGGTCGCCTGAACGGACATTGCCGGTTCTCCTGTGTGACGAGCGCCCCGTTAGCAGGGCGACTTGAACAAGAGTAGGGGCGGCAGGCGCAGTGACCTATAGCCAATTCCCGGCAAAATCCGGGGGCCATTGGCGGTGGCTTTGGCCTGCCTGAAAAAGCCCGGATTGGCTATCTGCCATCGGCGCCGGGGGCCTTAGGCTGTGCCCGGAATTTTCCAGCGGCTACAAGAGGTCCAATCCAATGAAACTGATGCATGTCGACGCCAGCGCCAAGGGCGAACGGTCCAACTCCCGGGCACTGTCCCGCTACTTCGTCGAGCAACTGCGCGCCCAGGGCGTGGACCTGACGGTGGATTACCTGGACCTCAGCGTCGACACGCCGCCCCATGTCAGCGAAGCCTTCGCCGTGGCGACCTACACCCACCCCGATGCCCGTACCACCGAGATGAAGCAGACCCTCGCGGCGTCGGATGCCTTGTGCAAGCGGGTGATGGACGCCGATGCCTGCGTGTTCGCCATGCCGATGTACAACTGGTCGATGCCGTCGACCTTCAAGGCCTTCATCGACAGCATCACCCGTACCGAACTGACCTACCTGAACACGCCGGAAGGTATCGTTGGCCAGTTGACCCGGCAGAAGGTGCTGTTCCTCACCAGTCGTGGCGCCGACTTGCGTCCCGGCAATCCGCTGGCCTGGATGGATGCCCTGACTCCGGCGCTCAGGGCGGCGTTTGCCTTTATCGGCGTGACGCAGCCGCTGTTCGTCGATGCGCAGCCGTTGCAGTTTTCCGCGCCTGAAGCCCGCCTGGAGGCTTTGGAACGGGCTCGGGTCGAACTGGACCAGGTTGCTCGGCAGTGGGCCCGGACGGCCTGACGACCGGCCTATTGGCCCGAAACCGGGCGCTGTGGCTTGACCGACGTACCAAAGGTATTACCCATGCGGATACGGGTCGCGGCCGGGGTCGTCAGGCCGGCCTGGTTCGGCGCCTTTTTGGTGATGTCCGGATTCATCGCCTCCTGGTTGTGGCGCTTGGCTTCAGTGTTTTCCGGGCTGCTCATCTGTTGGCTCAGGCAGTGGTAGTCCGGTGCCTTGTAGCCGTCGACGCTGACTTCGACACAGCCGGCCGGCTCGCCCTGGGCGGCGATACCCAGGCCGGGAAGGGTGGCGAGCAGAAGGATGCTGGCAAGACGCGAAAGGGCTTTCATGGGGGCCTCCTGGCTGACCTCGCGATCGAGGTTCTGGTGCCCTGGAGTCTAGTGCAAAGCCCGGCCCGCCTGGGTGATGGTTTTTTTGCAGCGCCCGTCATATCAGATTCATAAACAGCCCTCAGGATGACGGTTTTCAGGGACACGTCAGCAGTGCAGGGACTTCGATCCGTGGCCGTGCGTCTGTCGTTTTTTCGCCTGGGTCTGATGGTGATCACCCTGGCAGCGCTGCTCGCCGGGCGAGTTTCCGTGTGCCTGGCCGCCGAGCCGCTGAAGGTCGATCCGCAGGCGCGGGTCGATCTCGATATCGCCGCCCAGGACCTGGCCGGTGCGCTGGATGCCTTCAGTCGCCAGACCGGAATGGCGGTGCTGGTCGACCGCGATCTCACCCGGGCCCGCCGCTCCCTGGCGGTGCATGGACACTATCGGGCCGGCGAGGCCCTGGCCCTGCTGCTCACCGGCAGCGGGCTGATGGCGCGGTATGCCCGGGCCGATGCCTTCACCTTGCAAGTGGCCCAGGTCAGCGAGGCGTCGACCAGGGGGCCGGTCGGCAAGGGCGGGGCGTTGGCCAGCAGCTACGCGCGGGCGATCCAGCAGGCGATCGAGCAGGCCCTGTGCGCCGTGCCCTTGACCCGCCCCGGCAGCTACCGGGCGGTGTTGCAGGTCTGGATCGGTCATGACGGTGCCTTGCAGCACAGCCGTCTGGTCAGTTCGACCGGAAATGTTCAGCGTGATGGCGCGCTGGTCGAGCGTTTGCGCACGGTGCGGGTCGATCGCTCGGCCCCTTCGTCGCTGCGCCAGCCGGTGACCCTTCTTTTAATGCCGGATTCAGCAGGAACGAGCATGGATTGCACAGAACAAAAAGGAGCCGCTGGAGTATGAAGAATATCGGGCACAGTCCGATGGTCCGGTTGTTCCTGACCTCCTACGACGATTTCAAGCTGCGCCTGCGCCGCCGCCTGGGATCGGAGGAGTTGGCCAATGACGTGCTGCATGAAACCTACCTGCGGGTCGACCGGATGGAAACACCGCTGAACCTGACCCAGCCCAACGCCTATCTGTACCGCATGGCGTTGAACATAGCCGCCGACCGGCGCCAGGCCGATGCGCGGCTGCTTACTGGCGAAGAGGTCGAGGAACTGCTGCAACTGAGTGACGAGGCGCTCGACCCGGAGCGGGTGGTGGGCGGCCAGAAGGAGATCCAGTCGTTGCTCAGCGCGTTGTACGAACTGCCGGCTCGCCGCCGGCGGATCTTTATCGCCGCGCGCCTGGAAGAAGCGCCCCATTTGGAGATTTCCCAGCGTTTCGGTATTTCCACGCGCATGGTCGAGAAGGAACTGAAGGCCGCCCTGGGACATTGTGCAGCCCGTTTGGAAAGAAAAGTGATTCAGCGGTTCGGTCCCGGGGCGGGAAAACAGTCTTAGTCATACATCAGCGAAATCTTCGTGAGTACCTGTGCGCTTGAACACGACGTCCATTACCGAATTGCGGGTCGGCCCAGCCGCCCGCTTGCAGAGCGAAGCCCGGGACTGGCTGATTCTCCTGACCTCTGGCCAGGCTACTGCCGCCGATGCGCGGGCCTTGCGCCACTGGTGCGAACAGAGCCCCGAGCACGCCCGGGCCTTCGAGCAGGCCAAGCTCCTGTGGCAGTCCCTCAAGCCGGCCCTCGAACAATTGCAGCACCCGCCTCGGGCCCGCAGCTTCGGGCGTCGGGCTTTCCTGGGGGGCGCCATTGCCGCATCGGCGGCGTTTTTCCTGGTTCGGGGCACCGTGCCCGGCGGCTTCTCCGGGCTGGGCGCGGACTACAGCACCGCGGTCGGCGAACAGCGGCGCATCGACCTGGCCGATGGCATCAGTCTCGAACTCAATACCCAGACCCGGATCAACCGATTGCCGTCGGACAATGGCGATGCACGTATTGAACTGGTCAGCGGCGAAGTGGAAGTGCTGGCGCGGACCCAGGCACCAGTCAAGGTCCAGGCGGGTGGTGGGTTGATGACCGCCGAGCAGGCCCGGTTCAACTTGCGCAACCTCGACCAGAGTGTCTGTGTCACCTGTATCGAAGGCCTGTTGACGGTGGATGTGCTGGGTCGGCGTTTCCGCCTGGAAAGCGGCCGGCAGTTGGTCTACGACACCCGCCAGGCCAGCGAGCCGCAGGTCGTCGACCCGACGGCGGTCATTGCCTGGCGCAACAAGATGCTGGTGTTCAACGATGCGACGCTGGCCACGGTGATCAGCGAGATCAACCGCTATCGGCCGGGGATGCTGGTGCTGCTCAACAATGAACTGGGCAAGCGCAAGGTGCAGGCGCGGTTCAGCCTGGACCAGTTGGCGGGCGTGGCGTTGCTGATCCGTGATGCGTATGGGGCCAAGTGCACCGAGTTGCCGGGTGGGGTGGTGTTGCTCAGCTAAGCAATGGGGTGGCTGGGCGGGCCTCTTCGCGGATGAACCCTGCTCCCACGATGATTGCGTCTGACGCGCAGGTCATAGGCGCCGCAAGCCCTGCGGGAGCCGGCGGTCCGGCGCTCCGGTTTTATCCGCGAAGCGCCCTCAAGCCCAACCTCACTCCAGCGGCCCCAGCACCTGGCGATAGCGCTCCACTCCCTGCGGCGTATCTCTCACCAGGCTGATCTCCAATCCCGTCGGATTATCCTGGCGGTTGCCGCTCAACCGCCGCCAGCCCTTGCCCGGCTGCCACACCCGCAGATCCATCGAAGTCACCTGTTCCAGCACCGCCACGCCGTCCTTCGGCGCCGGCAGTGGAAACTGCGTGCGCGCCGCCGCCACTGCCCGGTACAGCGTCCCGCCTTGCAACCACCAGCGCACCCGCTGCAGGCTGCCATCCTGCTCTGGCGACGTACGAATCAGGTCCAGCCGGAAACCCTTGCCCTCGGCACTGCGCACACTCAACGCGACCGGCCCGCCCGATGGCTGCGGCTCCTGCTCCGGGCGGGGTGGCTCCACCAGTTCGATCCCGGCACGCAGGGCCACGTCGCGTTCCAGTTGGCCCAGCGCTGCCAGCAACTGGTGGGTCTGGGCGGTGCTGCGCTTGAGGTGTTCGTCGGTACGATTGACGCTGTCCAGCCCGCGCCAGGCAATGATGCTGACCACCGCCATGAGCATGAGTGCAATCATCACTTCGATCAGGGTAAAGCCGGCCTGGCGCTTCATTGCACGCGTACCTCGCCGTTGGCGCTGCGCACCACGTCAATACTGTGCTGGCCATCGGAAAGCGACAGGCGCATCGCCGGGGCGATCCATTCGGCGTCGAGCAGCAGGGTCTTGCCCCGATCCAGCTGTACCTGCATCGGGGTGCTCTGCCAGCGGGTCGGCCGCAGTTGCGGATCGTCGTTGAACTGCTCCTTGCCGCCCTGGCCATCGGTGCGGATGAACGTGTAGCCCTTGCCGTCGCCGAGCCAGAGGATCGGCCGGCCATCGGCCCGGGCTTCGGCCTGGGCCACCTGCAGGGCCTGGGCCAGGCGCTCGGCATCCTTGCGCAGCAACTGCAGCGGGTCGGGCTTGATGCTCAGGCTGATGGCCGCACTGGCGATGCCGACGATCACCAGCACCACCATCAGTTCGATCAGGGTGAAACCCGCTTGAGCGGGGCGTGGGGCATCCATTCGACGAGGCTCCTTGGGTCTGGCTCCATGCTGCCTGGCAAAGATGATGGGCGTGTGAAATAAAAACGTGAGAATTGCCAGGTAGGCTGGTTGGGCGCGTCCCAGCGGACGGTCGCCGATCACTCATCACTGTTGCGCAGACAGAAAGAAAAGGAGCCTCAAGCATGCAATGGACCCCGCGCGTTTCCCCGGTGCAGATTGTTCAGTCGGCGGCCTTGCTTGCCGCCCTGGCCGGCGTGCTGGTCTGGTCGGCGCTGCTGCTGACGCCAGCAGTGTCCCAGGTACCCGAGGCACAATTGCCGGTGGCTGCCGCGCGTAGCGACAACCCGGCGTTGCAGTGGTTTTCCAACCAGCCGGCACGGCTGGATATCAAGGTGTCCGGGGTGATGGCCAGTTCGCGTGGTGCGGTGGCGATTCTCAGCCTGAACGATGGCCCGCCACGCAGCTTTCTCGCCGGAGAGCGGTTGGGGCAGGGGATAAGGCTACTGTCGATCGAACGCGACGGCATCCTGGTCGAGCAGGGCGCGCAGAAGCTGCACCTGGCCGTGACCCGGCTCAGCGAAGCGCCGTTCCTGCCGCAGCTGACTCGGCCTTGACCTGCGGCAGGCTCATGATGGTTTCCAGGCGCGCCAGCGGAGGTGCTTCGCGGCTGCGGTCCAATACCCGTATCTCGACTCGAAACAGTCGCGGGCTGCCGCCTGGACCGATGGTCTGATCGCAGCGCAGGGCCAGGCGGCCCTGGTCGCATTCGAACGATCTGCGTCCCGGACCCAACCGGCCTTCCAGGCGCAGCTCGGCCAGCCGGCCCTGGGCGGCCAGCAGGGCCACCGAACGGTCGCGCAGCATGCCGTTGCTCTGGGTCATCAACCCGGCCACACGCACCGCCGCCGACATCGCGACGGCGATGATCGCCAGTGCCACCAGCACTTCGATCAGGGTGAAACCTTGTTGGCGGGAAGGGCGCTGCATGGCTGTCTCGGGCCGGGAATCGAGTCAGGACACTAGCGCGCTTGTTTGACCGATTGCTGACCAAAGCACCCGAGGATTTTCAATATCGGTGACATATCTTCTTGCAACAATCCGCCGCGAATCGAATCAAGCCAAGGACTGTCGAGATGGATATCGCGCACATCAATTCCCGTTCCGGAACTCGTCGAGCACAGCAGGGATTCACGCTGATCGAGATCATGGTGGTGGTGGTCATTCTCGGCATTCTCGCCGCTATGGTGGTGCCCAAGGTCCTCGACCGGCCTGACCAGGCGCGGGCGACTGCGGCCAAGCAGGACATCGGCGGGCTGATGCAGGCGCTCAAGCTCTACCGCCTCGACCACGGCAGCTACCCGAGCCAGAACCAGGGTCTGAAGATCCTCGTCGAGCGCCCGGCCAATGCCAAGGACAGTAACTGGCGCTCCTACCTGGAGCGCCTGCCGAACGATCCGTGGGGCCGTCCCTACCAGTACCTGAACCCTGGCGCCAACGGCGAAGTCGACGTGTTCTCCCTGGGCGCCGACGGCCAGCCGGACGGTGACGGGGTGAATGCCGATATCGGCTCCTGGCAGCTGTAGTCGCGATCATGAAAGCCCATAACCAGGAGGGCATGGCGATCATCAGCGCACTGCTGATATCCGCCGTGGTGGCGGTGATCGCCGCCGGCATGCTCAGCCGCGAAACCGTGTTCACCCGCAGCCTGGAAGCCGAGCAGTTGCGCGTCCAGGGTTCCTGGCAGTTGCGCGGCGGCCTTGAACTCAGCCGCCAACTGCTGTGGGAAGCACGCCAGCGCGACCCCTTGACCCACCTGGCCCAGGCGTGGTCACAGCCGATCCTCAGTGAGCGCGGCGGCCAGTTCGACGGGCGCCTGGAAGACGAGCAGGGCAAGTTCAACCTGCGCAATCTGGTGCAGGACCAGCGTGTCGATGCCGAGCAGATGGATGGTTTCATCCGGCTGTGCGCGATGATCGGTGTCAAGTCGGTGGTCGCCCAGCGCATTGCCCAGAGGGTGATCAGTTCCTACCCCCGCCTGCTGAACCCCGAGCGCCAGGCCACCACGGCGGTGCAGGGCACCTTCGACAGCGGCCGCCTGACTTCGCCCGGCGCCGCCGACAAACCGTTGCCGGCCACTCGGCCGATGTTGCGCAGCCTGGATGACCTGAGGAGTGTCGACGGCGTGGACGACGAAACCCTGGCCCGGCTGGCGCCACACGTGACCATTCTGCCGGCCAATACCTGGGTCAATGGCAATACCGCCACCGCCGAGGTGCTGGCTTCCCAGGTTCCGGGCTTGTCGCCCCAGCGCGCCCGCGGCCTGGTCAGCGAGCGTGATGCCGGGCAGTGGTTCATCAATCGTGGCGACTTCGTCAACCGGCTGCGGATGCCGCAGTTGGTGGTCGCCGATATCAAGGTCGGCATCACCAGCGAGTGGTTCCTGCTGGTGGGCCAGGCACGCAACGATCGGCGCCGGGTCAACCTGGCCGCGCTGCTGCATCGCAGCGAGCTGGAAATGCCCCAGGTGATCTGGTCACGGGTGGGTGTATGAGCCTCTTACGTATTGCCTTGCCACCGCTGGACGCGCTGGAGCTGGACAGCCCACTGGAATTCGCCCGGCTCGACCGCCAGGGCCAGCTCGGTGAAGCTGGCCGCTCCAGCCTTAAGCAGTTGGGGCAGGCCAACAAGGGTATTGCCGTGGAGTGCTACCTGCACCCCCGGGACAGCCTGCTGGCCAGCCTCGAACTGCCCGCGCTGCCGCCGGCGAAGATTCGTGCGGCGGTCGACTGCGCGGCCCAGGCGCTGATCCTTGGTGCCTGCGAGTCGATGCACATCGCCCATGGTCCACGGGATGCCCAGGGCCGGGTGCCGATCGCCTGGCTGCCACGGGAGGTACTCGAACGCCTGGGCGCGTTGTTGCGCCAGACTGGCCTGGGCTTGCGCGGCCTGTATCCGGCGGCGTACTGCCTGCCGGTGGTTGCCGGTGAACCGGTGGTGGAGGCGCGCGACGAACATCTGCTGATTCGCCTCGGGCCGGACCTGGCCGAGGTGCACCCGGATGTCGACCAGGCCCTGGCTCAACTGCAGGGGCGCGGCGAGGTGCTGCACTGGCTTGGCGAACCACCGGCGGCGAACCCGCTGGTCCAGGCCTTGCCCGCCGACCGCCGCTGGACCGGCAAGGCGCCGGGCTGGGGTTTGCACGCTGCCTTGCGCCAGCCGGGCGCCACCTCCGGCAAGTGGGGGCGGGCGCTGGCCTGCTGTGCACTGGCCGTGGCGGTCTGGGGCGTGGGCCTGAATCTCTATGCCGCGCGGGAGGCCGAGCAGGGGCAACAGCTCAAGACGTGGATGGTGCAGCGGGTCAAGCAGGCTTTCCCGGCACTGCCGGTGGTGCTCAACCCGTTGCAACAGGCTCGCCAGCAGTTGGCCCAGAACCAGGCTGGCGGTGTCGGCGACAGCGATTTCTCCCGGCTGGTGCGCCAGGCCGGTCTGTCGATGCCGTTCGTGGTCGGTGGGGTGCAGGGCCTGGTGTTCGACAAGGGTGAATTGCACCTGAGCCTGCTGCCCGACAACCGCAAACCCGGTGCTGCCGGGGCCTGGCAGGCCGAACTGGCCCAGGCCGGGGTGATGGCGAGCGCGGCGGCCGAGGGCTGGACGCTCAAGGCCCAGGCCGAACAAATGCAACCGGTGGCGGAGGCGGAAAATGAATAACCCCAGGCTGGTTCGCTATCGGGCCCGTTGGCAGGCTCTGTCGACCCAGGCCCAGGTGTATTGGCGCGGCCTGGTTCCGCGGGAAAAACGCCTGGTCGGCGGCCTGGCCCTCGGCGTGTCGGGGTTGTTGGTCTGGCTGGTGCTGATCCAGCCGCCATTGAAGAAGCTCGATTACTGGGCCGCCGAAACTTCCAAGCTCAGAACCCAGGCCCAGACCCTCGAGGGCCTGCTGCAAGGTCTTGCGCGGCCGGCCAGCAACGATGTCGAGGCGGGGCTGCGCGCCAGCCTCGAGGCCAGTGGCTTGGGTGGGCACTACCAGTTGCAAGGCAGCGGGGAAGGCTGGCTGTTGACTGTCGAGGGGGCACCAGCCGACGTACTGGTGGATTGGCTGCTGGGCAAGCCCCGTTCATTCACCCTGGATGTGGTCGAGGCTCGCCTGCAACGGGCGGCTGCGGCCGAACCCGAAGGCTCGGCGGGCAGACTGTCGGGAACCGTTCGCATGGATCAGGCGCTTGGCGCTAAGGAAGCTTCATGAAGTGGTCAGGCTCTTTGTATGGATTGCGTTGCCGGCAGGCGGCGGCTCCGTGGTTGCTGCTGGCATTGACCGCATGCAGCAGCGGTACGGCGCCCCAGGCGCCCTTGCTGGTGGAAAGCGAACTCGGCCGCCCGCTGGGCTCGACCGTCAAGAGCGGTGACGTCGTGGCGGACCGGCAGCGAGCCCAGGCCCAGGTCGAGCAGCCGCGGCGCGTGCTGCACCCGATCGGCAAATCGACCCGGGCCGGCAGCACCACGGGCAGGGCGATCCCGGCCAGCAACCCGCTGGGCGACCAGCCGGTGCAGTTGAACTTCGTCGACGCCGATATCCAGGCCGTGGTCCGCGCGCTGTCGCGTTCCACCGGCCGGCAGTTCCTGGTCGATCCACGGGTCAAGGGCAACCTGACCCTGGTGTCCGAAGGCGAGGTCCCGGCCCATCGTGCCTACGACATGCTGTTGTCGGCCCTGCGCATGCAGGGCTTCAGCGTGGTCGATGTCGGCGGGGTCGCCCAGGTGGTGCCGGAAGCCGATGCCAAGCTGCTCGGTGGTCCGGTCTACAGCTCGGACAAACCGGCGGAAAACGGCATGGTCACGCGCACCTTCCGCCTGCAGTACGAGAACGCGGTCAACCTGATTCCGGTGCTGCGCCCGATCGTCTCGCCGAACAACCCGATCAACGCCTATCCGGGCAACAACACTGTGGTCATCACCGACTACGCGCAGAACCTGCAACGGGTGGCCAGCCTGATCGCCAGCATCGACACCCCGAGTGCCATCGATACCGACGTGGTGAGCATCCAGAACGGTATCGCCAGCGATATTGCCAGCATGGTTTCGGAGTTGCTGGAGAACCAGGGCAACGACCCGACCCAGAAAATCAGCGTGCTCGGCGACCCGCGTTCCAACTCGGTGATCATCCGCGCCAGCAGCCCGGAGCGCACGCAACTGGCCAAGGAGTTGATCTTCAAACTCGACAACGCCCAGAGCAATCCGAGCAACCTGCACGTGGTGTACCTGCGCAACGCCCAGGCCGGCAAGCTGGCCCAGGCCCTGCGCGGGCTGCTCACCGGCGAAAGCGACAGCAGCGACGGCCAGGGCGACTCGACCCGGGCGATGCTCAGCGGGGGCGGTAGCAACAGCAACAACCAGAACAGCCAGAACGGCAGCCAGACCAACGGCAGCACCAGCCAGACCGGCACCAGTGGCAGCAACTCGCTCTACGGCCAGGCCGCCCGCAACGGTTCTGGCCAGGCCGGTGGCGCGGAGCAGGGCAACGAGCAGAATGTGGCGTTTTCCGCCGGTGGCGTGACCATCCAGGCCGATGCCACCACCAACACCTTGCTGATTTCCGCGCCGGAACCGCTGTACCGCAACCTGCGCGAGGTGATCGACCAGCTTGACCAGCGCCGCGCCCAGGTGGTGATCGAGAGCCTGATCGTCGAGGTCAGCGAGGACGAAGCCAATGAGTTCGGCGTGCAGTGGCAGACCGGCAATCTCGGTGGCAGTGGCGTGTTCGCCGGGGCCAACCTGGGCAACACCGGCATCGTCACCACGGCCAAGAACAGCATCGATGCCTTGCCCCAGGGACTGAACATCGGCGTGGTACGCGGCGCGGTGGATATCCCCGGCATCGGCCGGGTGATGGACCTGAAGATGCTGGCCCGGGCCCTGAAGAGCAAGGGCGGCTCCAACGTGCTGTCGACGCCGAACCTGCTGACCCTGGACAACGAAGTGGCGAGCATCTTCGTCGGCCAGACCATTCCCTTCGTCAGCGGCAGCTATGTGACCAACGCCAGCAGTTCGAGCAGCAACCCGTTCCAGACCATCCAGCGTGAGGAAGTCGGGCTCAAGCTCAACGTTCGGCCACAGATTTCCGAGGGCGGTACGGTGAAGCTGGATGTGTACCAGGAAGTCAGCAGCGTCGATGATCGCGCCACCGCGACGGCTGCCGGTACCGTGACCAAGAAGCGGGCGATCGACACCAGCATCCTGCTCGACGATGGCCAGATCATGGTCATGGGCGGCCTGCTGCAGGACGGCTACAGCCAGAGCAACGACGGCGTGCCGTTCCTGTCGAGCATCCCTGGAATCGGCGCCTTGTTCCGTCATGAGCGACGCGACAGCAACAAGACCAATCTGATGGTGTTCCTGCGGCCATACATCATCCGCGACGGTGCGGCCGGGCGGGCGATTACCCTGAACCGCTACGACTTCATTCGCCGTGCCCAGGGCAGCCTGACGCCGGAGCGCAACTGGGCCTTGCCGGACATGCAGGCACCGCAACTGCCTGCCGCCAGCGAAGCCATTCCCGGTTCCCGGCCAGTGCCGGTGCCGCAGACCCCGAGGGCGCCGATCCGCGCGGTGCCGGTATCGATGAATGAGCGGCAGCAGCCATGAGCGCCCTTCAAACCGCAACGGCCAGCCCCACTTTGTGGCGAGCGGGCTTATCGGACCGCCGCACTGCCTTGTGGCGAGCGGGCTTGCCCGCGCTGGGCCGCCAGGCGGCCCCAAAACCTGCCTACCCGATTTTGCCGATGTACCGAGCTGGTGGGTTTTACGGCTGCTTTGCAGCCGAGCGCGGGCAAGCCCGCTCGCCACAGAGGTGTGATCCTATCGCCCGCTCGCCACAAGGGTGTGATCGCGTCGATCAACAGAGGGAGGCTTCACCATGAGCGCGTTACCTTACGCCTGGGCCAAGGCCCAGCGGGTGGTGCTGGCCGACGGTGTGCTTACTGCCTGCCCCTCGACTCCCGGCTGGGCCATCAGCGAGGTGCGCCGCCAATACGGGCCGGCGCGCCTGGAGCGGGTGCGCGACGAGGAACTCGACAGCCTGCTCACCACCGCCTATGCCGACACCGGCAGCGCTGCGGCGGTGGTCGGTGCGGCGGAAAACGAGGTCGACCTCGACCGCCTGATGCAGGACATCCCGGAAGTCACCGACCTGCTCGACACTCAGGACGGCGCGCCGGTGATCCGCATGATCAACGCCTTGCTGACCCAGGCCGCCCGCGACGAGGCCAGCGATATCCATATCGAGCCGTTCGAGACCCATTCGGTGGTGCGCTACCGGGTCGACGGCACCTTGCGCGACGTGGTCTCGCCACGCAAGGCGCTGCACGGCGCACTGGTGTCGCGGATCAAGATCATGGCGCAACTGGACATCGCCGAGAAACGCCTGCCCCAGGACGGCCGTATCGCCCTGCGGGTCGCCGGCCGGCCGATCGACATTCGCGTTTCCACCGTGCCCACCGGCCACGGCGAGCGGGTGGTGATGCGCCTGCTGGACAAGCAGGCCGGGCGCCTGCAACTGGAAACCCTGGGCATGGACCCCGACGTGCTGGCCCGGCTCGACCACCTGATCCGCCAGCCCCACGGCATCGTGCTGGTCACCGGGCCCACCGGCAGCGGCAAGACCACCAGCCTCTACGCCGCCTTGGCCCGGCTCGACGCCAGTACCAGCAACATCCTCACCGTCGAGGACCCGGTGGAATACGACCTGCCGGGCATCAGCCAGATCCAGGTCAACGCCAAGATCGACATGAGCTTCGCCCTGGCCCTGCGGGCGATCCTGCGCCAGGACCCGGACATCATCATGATCGGCGAGATCCGCGACCTGGAAACCGCGCAGATTGCCGTACAGGCCTCGCTGACCGGTCACCTGGTGCTGGCGACCCTGCATACCAACGACGCGGTGTCGGCGGTCAACCGCCTGATCGACATGGGTGTGGAGCCGTTCCTGCTCGCTTCGTCGATGCTCGGCGTGCTGGCCCAGCGGCTGGTGCGGCGGCTGTGCCAGCATTGTCGCCAGCCTGATCCGGCCACGCCGGGCACCTGGCGTCCGGTCGGGTGCAGCGCCTGCAACCACACCGGCTACAGCGGCCGAACCGGCATTCACGAACTGTTCTGCATCGACGATGATGTGCGCACCCTGATCCACCAGGGCGCTGGCGAGCAGGCGCTGCGCCAGGCTGCGCGGGCGGCGGGCATGTTGAGCATGCGCGAGGATGGTGAGCGCTGGGTGCGCAGCGGTGCCACGGCGCCGGAAGAGATCCTGCGTGTGACGAGGGATGCCTGATGAATCGCTATCGTTTCGAAGCCGCCGATGCCCAGGGCAAGATCGAGTCCGGCCACCTGGAGGCCGACAGCCAGGGCGCGGCCATGGCCTCCTTGCGCGGTCGCGGACTTACGGCGCTGTCGCTCAAGGCCGAGGTCAGCGACAACGGCGAGACGGCCGGCGGGCTGTTCAGCCCACGGCTGTCGGATAACGACCTGGCCTGGGCCACCCGGCAACTGGCCAGCCTGCTCGGCGCCAGCCTGCCATTGGAGGCGGCGTTGAGCGCGACGGTCGAGCAGGCCGAACGCAAGCACATCGCCCAAGCCTTGAGCGCGGTGCGCACTGATGTCCGCAGTGGCATGCGCCTGGCCGAGGCACTGGCCAAGCGGCCGCGGGACTTTCCCGAGATCTATCGGGCGCTGATCGCCGCCGGCGAGGAATCCGGCGACCTGGCCCAGGTCATGGAGCGGCTGGCCGACTACATCGAAGAGCGTAACAACCTGCGCGGCAAGGTGCTCACGGCGTTCATCTACCCGGCGGTGGTCGGGCTGGTGTCGGTGGGCATCGTGATCTTCCTGCTCAGCTACGTGGTGCCGCAGGTGGTCAGCGCGTTTTCCCAAGCGCGCCAGGACCTGCCGGGGCTGACGTTGGTGATGCTCAATGCCAGCGACTTCATTCGCGAGTGGGGGGCATTGTGCTTTGCCGTGCTGGCGGGGGCGTTCTGGGGTTGGCGCCTGTACCTGCGCCAGCCGGCGGCGCGGCTGGGTTGGCATAGCCGGATCCTGCGCCTGCCGATGGTGGGGCGGTTTGTATTGGGGCTCAATACCGCGCGGTTTGCCTCGACCCTGGCGATTCTCGGCGGCGCCGGGGTGCCGTTGCTGCGGGCGCTGGAGGCGGCGCGGCAGACGGTGTCGAACGATCGCTTGAGCCTGAGTGTGAGCGAGGCGACGGCGCGGGTCAGGGAAGGGGTGAACCTGGCGGCGGCGCTGAAGGTGGAGAAGGTGTTTCCGCCGTTGCTGATTCACCTGATTGCCAGCGGTGAGAAGACCGGCGCGCTACCACCGATGCTGGAGCGGGCGGCGCAGACCCTGTCGCTGGACATCGAGCGGCGGGCGATGGGGATGACCGCGTTGCTCGAACCGCTGATGATCGTGGTGATGGGCGGGGTGGTGCTGGTGATCGTGATGGCGGTGTTGTTGCCGATCATCGAGATCAACCAGTTGGTGCAGTAGTTGGGGGGGCTGGCCTCTTCGCGGGCAAGCCCTGCTCCTACAGCTCGGTGTCAGATCACAAGATAGGTGTACACCACACCCTTCTAGGAGCAGGGCTTGTCGGGGCGCCGAACCGCCGCGAAGAGGCCCTCCAGCCCAGCGAAAGATCAGGAGGCCTTGCGCCGCACCAGCTTCATCACCACCACGAAGAACACCGGCACGAACACCACCGCCAGCGTCGCGGTGATCATCCCGCCAATCACCCCGATCCCGATCGCCTGCTGGCTCGCCGAACTGGCCCCGGTGGCAATTGCCAGCGGTACCACGCCGAGAATGAACGCCAGCGAGGTCATGATGATCGGCCGCAACCGCAGCCGCGCGGCCTGCACCGTCGCCTCCAGCAGATCATGCCCCTCGTCGTACAGGCTCTTGGCGAACTCGATGATCAGGATCGCGTTTTTCGCCGACAGGCCGATGATGGTGATCAGGCCCACCTTGAAGAACACGTCGTTGGGCATCCCGCGCAAGGTCACCGCCAGCACCGCACCGAGTACCCCCAGCGGTACCACCAGCAGCACCGAAGTCGGGATCGACCAGCTCTCGTACAACGCCGCCAGGCACAGGAACACCACCAGCAGCGACAGCGCCAGCAGCAGCGGTGCCTGGGAGCCGGACAGGCGCTCCTGCAACGACAGCCCGGTCCATTCCAGCCCCAGGCCCCGTGGCAGTTGCTGCACCAGCCGCTCCATTTCTTCCATGGACTGGCCGGTGCTGTAGCCCGGTGCCGATTCGCCGGAGATGGCGATGGCCGGGTAGCCGTTGTAGCGGGTCAATTGCGCCGGGCCCTGGGTCCAGCGGGCCTGGACGAAGGCCGACAAGGGCACCATCTTGCCGCTGCTGTTGCGCACGTGGATTTTCAGCAGATCTTCGACCTGGGCGCGCTTGTCGCCTTCGGCCTGGATCACCACGCGCTGCATGCGGCCCTGGTTCGGGAAGTCGTTGACGTACGCTGAGCCGACCGCAGTGGAGAGGATGCCGCCGATGTCGGCGAACGACACCCCCAGGGCGTTGGCCTGCTTGCGGTCGACTTCCAGCTGCACCTGCGGCGCTTCGGCCAGGGCGCTTTCGCGGACGTTCGCCAGCACCTTGCTCTGCTGCGCGGCTTCCAGCAGCTCGGTACGTGCCTGCATCAGCGCCTGGTGGCCGACGCCACCACGGTCCTGCAGGCGGAACTCGAAGCCGCTGGAGGTGCCAAGGCCATCCACCGGCGGCGGCAGGATGGCGTAGGCCACTGCATCCTTCAGCTCACTGAAGGCAATGTTCGCCCGCTCGGCAATCGCTGCCGCCGAGTCCTCGGCGCCACGCTCCGACCAGTCCTTGAGGGTGGTGAAGGCCAATGCGGCGTTCTGGCCGCTGCCGGAGAAGCTGAAACCGAGAATCATCGTGGTGTCGCCGACCCCCGCTTCCGTGGCGTTATTGGCCTCGATCTGCTCGACCACCTTCACCGTGCGGTTCTTGCTCGCACCCGGTGGCAGCTGGATGTCGGTGATGGTGTAGCCCTGGTCCTCAACCGGCAGGAACGAGGCGGGCAGGCGGTTGAACAGCAGCCCGAGCAGCGCCACCAGCAGGCCGAACAGCAGCATGTAGCGGCCGCTGCGCTTGAGTGCACTGACCACCCAGCCCTGGTAGCCGTCGCTCATCTGCTCGAAACGGCGGTTGAACCAGCCGAAGAAACCGCCCTTGGCATGGTGTTCGCCCTGGGCGATCGGCTTGAGCAGGGTGGCGCACAGCGCCGGGGTCAGGGTCAGGGCGAGGAACGCCGAGAACAGGATCGAGGTTGCCATGGACAACGAGAACTGCTGGTAGATCACGCCGACGGAACCGGGCATGAAGGCCATCGGGATGAACACCGCCACCAGCACCAGGGTGATGCCGATGATCGCGCCGCCGATCTGGCCCATGGCCTTGCGGGTGGCTTCCTTGGGCGGCAGGCCCTCGTTGGCCATGATCCGTTCGACGTTCTCCACCACCACGATGGCGTCGTCCACCAGGATACCGATCGCCAGGACCATGCCGAACATGGTCAGCACGTTGATCGAGAACCCCAGGCCGAGCATGGTCGCGAAGGTGCCCATCAGCGCCACCGGCACCACCAGCGCCGGAATCAGCGTGTAGCGGATGTTTTGCAGGAACAGGAACATCACCGCGAACACCAGCAGCATCGCTTCGAGCAGGGTGTGGACCACCTTGGTGATCGATACCTTGACGAACGGCGAGGTGTCGTAGGGGATCTTGTATTCCACGCCGGCCGGGAAGTAACGCGACAGTTCATCCATCTTCGCCCGCACCAGCGTCGCGGTCTTGAGGGCGTTGGCCCCCGGCGACAACTGGACGGCGAAGGCGGTGGTCGGCTTGCCGTTCAGGCGCGTCGAGAACTGGTATTCCTGGCTGCCGATTTCGACTCGGGCAACATCGCCGATGCGCACGGTGGAGCCATCCGGGTTGGCCCGCAAGACGATATCGGCGAATTCCTGGGGCGTCGACAGCTGGCCCTTGACCAGCACCGCCGCCGTGATTTCCTGGGTCGACGGGCCTGGCAGGTCGCCGATACTGCCGGCCGACACCTGGGCGTTCTGCGCGGCGACGGCGGCGTTGACGTCGGCGGTGGTGAGGTTGAAACCGACCAGTTTCTGCGGGTCGATCCAGATCCGCAGGGCGCGTTCGGCGCCATACAACTGGGCCTTGCCGACGCCGTCCAGACGCTTGATCTCGTTCATCACGTTGCGCGCCAGGTAGTCGCTGAGCGCGGTGTCGTCGTACTTGCCGTCACTGGAGGTGAGGGTCGCCAGCAGCAGGAAGCCGGCTGACACCTTCTCGACCTGCAGGCCCTGCTGGGTGACGGCGGCGGGTAGGCGCGGCTCGACCGCCTTGAGGCGGTTCTGCACGTCGACCTGGGCCAGCTCCGGGTTGGTGCCGGGCTGGAAGGTCGCGGTGATGGTGGCGGTGCCGAGGCTGCTCTGGGACTCGAAATACAGCAGGTGGTCGGCGCCGTTGAGCTCCTGCTCGATCAGGCTGACCACGCTTTCGTCCAGGGTCTGGGCGGAGGCGCCAGGGTAGGTCGCGACGATTTCCACCTTCGGCGGCGCGACGTTGGGGTATTGCGCCACCGGCAGTTGCGGGATGGCAAGGATGCCGGCCAGCAGGATGAACAGGGCGACCACCCAGGCGAAGATCGGCCGGTCGATAAAGAATTGCGGCATGCTCACTGTCCTTTGGACTGGGCGAGGGAAAGGGGGCTGTCATCGATCTCCACTGGCTCGCCAGGGCGCGCGTGCTGCACGCCTTCGACGATGATCCGGTCGCCGGGCTTGAGGCCGGCGTTGACGATCCAGCGGTCGTTCTGCGCCGCGCCAAGGCTTACCGGCTGTAGGCTGGCCTTCATCTGCGCATCCACCAGCAACACCTGGGGCACGCCGGCGCTGTCGCGCTGGATCGCCCGCTGCGGGATGCTGATGCCTTCCCGGTTGACGGCCTGCTCGACGCGCACGCGCACGAAGCTGCCCGGCAGCAGGTCGAGTTCCGGATTGGGGAATTCGCTGCGCAGGATCACCTGGCCGGTACTCGGGTCGACGCTGATGTCGGTGAACAGCAGCTTGCCCGGCAGCGGGTAGGCGCTGCCGTCGTCCTGCACCAGCGTGGCCTTGGCCTGGTTCTGCCCGACCTGCTGCAACTGGCCGGCACGGAAGGCCCGGCGCAGGTCGTTCAGTTCGCGGGTCGACTGGGTCAGGTCGGCGTGGATCGGGTTCAGTTGCTGGATCAGCGCCAGGGCGGTGGTCTCGTTCTGGCCGACCAGCGCGCCTTCGGTGACCAGCGCGCGGCCGATGCGCCCTGAGATCGGCGCGGTGACGGTGGCGTAGCCGAGGTTCAGCTTGGCCCGCTGCACGGCAGCCTTGTTGGCGGCCACGTCGGCAGCGCTCTGGCGCGCGGCGGCCTGGGCATTGTCGTAGTCCTGGCGGCTGATGGCATTGCTTTCCACCAGTTCGCGGTAGCGCTGGTGCTGCAGCCGGGTCTGGAAGGCGTTGGCCTCGGCTTTCTGCAGTGCTGCCACAGCGCTGTCGAGATCGGCCTTGAACGGCGCCGGGTCGATCAGGAACAGCACGTCGCCCTGCTTGACGTCGCTGCCTTCCTGGAACAGGCGCTTGAGCACCACGCCGGCGACCCGTGCGCGTACCTCGGCGATCCGCGGGGCGGCGATACGACCGCTCAGCTCGCTGCTGATCGACAAGGGTTGGGTGTGGATGGTCTCGACCCGGACCTTGGGCGCAGGCATGGCCTCCGGCTCGGCGGCAGACTGGTCGCAGGCGGTCAGCGCCAGGGCCAGCGCCGACAGGCAAAGCGGGGCAAACAGCTTCTTCAACATAATCAAGTCCCAATGATGACCCGTGCATGCTACGGGCGGCCGTCAAGTGGCGCTGTGAAGCAATGTAGGAGGTTGGTGAAAAAGTGTGAAGCATATGCTCGCCCGCGCGTAAGGGCGTATATCCTTCATCTTTTCCTTCATTTCGTAATTATTTATGCCGACGATTCTCCTGGTCGAAGACGACACCGCACTTTCCGAACTGATTGCCAGTTACCTGGAGCGCAATGGCTATCAGGTCAATGTGCTGGCCCGTGGCGACCAGGTGCGGGAGTACGCCCGGCAGAGCTCGCCGGACCTGGTGATTCTCGACCTGATGCTGCCGGGCCTCGATGGCCTGCAGGTGTGCCGCCTGCTACGGGCCGATTCGGCGAGCCTGCCGATCCTGATGCTCACCGCCCGTGACGACAGTCACGACCAGGTGCTGGGCCTGGAGATGGGAGCCGACGACTACGTCACCAAGCCTTGCGAACCACGGGTGTTGCTGGCACGGGTGCGGACCCTGTTACGTCGCAGCAGCCTCAGCGAACCGCAGGTGGCCAGCGACCAGATTCTCATGGGCAACCTGTGCATCGACCTTTCCGAGCGCACCGTGACCTGGCGCGACCAGCCGGTGGAGCTGTCCAGTGGCGAGTACAACCTGTTGGTGGTCCTGGCGCGGCATGCCGGCGAAGTACTCAGCCGCGACCAGATTCTCCAGCGCCTGCGCGGCATCGAGTTCAACGGCACCGACCGCTCGGTGGACGTGGCGATCTCCAAGCTGCGGCGCAAGTTCGACGATCACGCCGGCGAAGCCCGCAAGATCAAGACCGTGTGGGGCAAGGGCTACCTGTTCAGCCGTTCCGAATGGGAATACTGAGTCGATGCTGAAGATCCTCATCCGGCTGTACCTGATGACCATCGTCACCTTCAGCGCTGCGATCTACCTGGTCCCCGACCTGGTGGTCGGGGTGTTTCACGAGCGCTTCATGGATTACAACATCGACCAGGCGCGCGGCATGCAGGACCTGCTGGTCAAGCAGTTCAAGGCGGTGCCGAAGGAACATTGGCCGGCGGTGGCGACTGATCTGGACAAGAGTTTCGAGCCGTTGCGGGTGTCCTTGATCCGCATCGACGACATCAGTTTCAGCGAGCCGGAACAGAAGCGCCTGCGGCGCGGCGAAAATGCCGTGCGCATCGGCGACTGGGGGGCGCCGGACCTGGTGGCGTCGCCGCTCGACGGGCAGTTGGCGGTGCAGGTGGAGGTGCCGCCAGACCCGCTGGACGTGCGGTTGCTGTACTGGAGCATGAACGTGCTGGTCGGCGCCGCGCTGCTGGGCTGCCTGCTGCTCTGGCTGCGCCCCCATTGGCGCGACCTGGAACGTCTGAAACAGACCGCCAGGCATATCGGCCAGGGACAACTGAGCGAACGCACGCATATTTCGCCACGTTCGAACATCGGTGAATTGGCGCTGGTGTTCGACACCATGGCCAGCGATATCGAATGCCTGCTCAACCAGCAACGCGACCTGCTCAACGCTGTTTCCCACGAACTGCGCACACCCTTGACCCGACTGGACTTCGGCCTGGCCCTGGCGCTGTCCGAGGATTTGCCGACGGCGTCGCGCGAGCGCCTGCAAGGCCTGGTCGGGCATATTCGCGAATTGGACGAGTTGGTGCTGGAACTGTTGTCCTACAGTCGTCTGCAGAATCCCGGACGCACGCCGGAACGGGTGCTGGTGCCGTTGCATGAGTTCGTCGACAGTATCCTCGGCAGTTTCGATGAGGAGCTGGAGACGCCGGATATCGTGCTCGACGTGCTGATGCAAGGGGGCCAGGAACACTTCGCCCTCGACCCGCGGCTGACGGCGCGGGCGGTGCAGAACCTGCTGCGCAATGCCATGCGCTATTGCGAGCGGCGGATCCAGGTGGGGATTCGCGCGACGGCCGAGGGCTGTGAACTGTGGGTGGATGACGACGGCATCGGCATTCCCGAGCAGGAACGGGAACGGGTCTTCGAGCCGTTCTACCGCCTGGATCGCAGCCGGGACCGTGCCACCGGCGGCTTTGGCCTCGGGCTGGCGATCAGCCGGCGGGCGGCGGCGGCGCAGGGCGGGACGCTGACGGTGGAACAGTCGCCATTGGGCGGGGCGCGGTTCCGGGTGTGGCTGCCTGCGGCTTGAGACCGTGTCGCCGATTCGCCAGCAAGCCAGGTCTCAGTGCCCCTGGCTCGCCCGAATCAGGTCATAGGCCCGGCGCACCAGCGGGTTGACCGTGTTCGGCCGGATCCACAGGTGGTACGTCACGTCCGGCAAGCGCGGCAACCCATCATTCTCTCCCAGTACCCGCATGTCCGGCCCCAGCAGTTCCATGCTGCGCGGCGTTACCCCGAGGCCAGCCCGGATCGCCGCCTTGATGCCGATCAGGTTGGACGCCAGGTACGCCTGGCGCCAGGCGATACCCTCGCGCTCCAGCGCTTCCATGGCATAGCGCCGATAGATGCTCGGCTCTTCCACCAGGATCAACGGCAGTGGTTCGCTGGGCACGTGGATGTACTGCGCCGAGCAGATCCACCAGACCGGTGAGGTGCGCAAGGCAAAGCCTTGCAGTCGCGAATCCTCGCGGGTGGAGATGACCATGTCGATCTTGCCCCGGTGCAGGTCGTCCATCAGGTAGGGGCTGCGGCCGACATCGATCTCCAGGCGCAGGCGCGGTGCCGAGCGGGCGATGTGGCTGAGGATCGGCGGCAGGATGGTGTCGGCGATGTCATGGGGCGAACCGATCCGCAGCACGCCACTGAGGTGGCTTTCCTGCAACGAATTGAGCACTTCATCGTTGAGCGACAGCATCTGCCGGGCATGGCGCAGCAGTTGCCGGCCCGGCTCGGTGAGCTGTTTGTGCCGACCCTGTTTCTGGAACAGGCTGACCCCCACCTGATGCTCCAGGCGCTGCATCTGCTGGGTCACCGAGGACTGGGTACGGGCCAGATGCTGGCCGGCTTCGGCAAAGCTGTGGTGATCGACCACCGCGACGAAGGTGCGCAGCAGTTCCAGATCGAGCAGGGAAGAGGGCATGGCGACTCGCATTCATATCAAGGGCGACCCGCAATAGATTACGTATTGTTATGTGTATGGCCAGCTGAAAATATCCGCGACCTGAAATTTCCCCGAAAACAGGGGTTATTCCATTTTTTCAGAAAATTAATAACCAGAAAGTTATAACAATATTAGATATTTGAATTTCCGTTCCGGGGGCGCGCTCCCTAGCATGCGGGGCAAATCAGGTCGGGAAACGCCGACTGCCACCGAGGAGACATCCATGCAGTTCACGCGCCCCCCGATCCAACGCTTCCTGCCCACCGTGCTCGGGGCCTTGCTGGCCTTCGGTGCGAGCGCTGCCGCCCAGGCCGACGCGACCCTCGACAAGATCCAGCAGCGGCACAAGCTGGTGGTTGGCGTGGTGCTGTCCGGCGGGCCGTTCGGCTCGATCGACCCGGCGACCCAGGACCCCAAGGGGCTTAACGTCGACCTGGCGAACGCCCTCGGCAAGGACCTCGGCGTGGCGGTTGAGCTGGTCCCGGTGCTGCCGGCCAACCGCGTGCAGTTCCTTCAGCAGGGCAAGGTCGACCTGCTGATCGCCAACATGGAGTGGACCCAGGAGCGCGACGGCATTCTCGGACACGTGCCGACGCCGTTCTACAGGATCGGCGGCACCGCGGCGCTGGCCAAGGACAGCAAGATCACCCGCTGGGAGGACCTCAAGGGCCAGCCGGTGTGCACCTCCCAGGGCAGCAGCTACGTCAAGCCGCTGAGTGAGTTGGGCGCCGACATCAAGGCGTTCAAGAGCTCGTCGGAATCGCTGTTGGCCCTGCGCGGCAACAACTGCGTGGCGGCGGTGCACGACTCGACGCTGATCAACCCGCTGCTGGCGAGCAATCCGGAGTGGAAGGACTACCGTGCGCTGACCCCGGACCTGAATCCTGCACCGTCGGTGATCTGGACCCGCACCGGCGAGACCGACACCCAGAAGTGCCTGGACACCGTGGTGCAAGGATTGCACCGCAGCGGCTGGCTGATCGAGGCCGAGACCCGCAACCACATCGCCCCGGCGTCGCCGGCCTTGGTGGAGTTGCATGAGAAGTTCAAGGGCTGATGGAAACTCTCGTCCACTGGGCCGCCACCCTGGGCCTCGACTACCGCTTCCTGCTCGACGCCTACCAGCGCGGTAGCCTGGTCGACGGCGCCTGGACCACCTTGCTGCTGTGCGGCCTGACCATCGTCGGCAGCCTGCTGGCCGGTTTCGTCCTGGCCGCCATGCTCACCAGTGGCAACAAGTGGCTGGTCCGCCCGGCGCGGATTTTCGTCGAAGTGACCCGCAACACGCCGACCCTGGTCCAGCTGTATTGCGCCTTCCTGGTGCTGAACATGCTGCTGACCCAGGCCGTGGGCGCGGCCAACCCGCTGACGCCGTTCGCCTGGGTGGTTATCGTGATCTCCCTGCACAAGGGCGCCTTCCACGCCGAAGCCCTGCGCGCCGGGATCGAGGCGGTGCCGGCGGTGACCCTCGAAGCCGCCAGCTCCCTGGCCTTCAGCCGTCGCCAACTGTTGTGGAATGTGCAGTTGCCGCTGGCCCTGCGCTTCGCCTTGCCGGCCCTGGTCAACAACCTGATCGATCTGGTGAAGATGACCTCCGTGGCCTCGGCCATCGCCGTCGGCGATATCACCTACGCCTCGATCATGATCTGGACCCAGAGCGACAACGTACTGGAACTGATGATCCTGATCCTCGGCTTCTTCGGCCTGCTGAGCTTTATCGTCAACTGTGTCGGCCGCTACCTCGAAGCGCGCCTGAGGATGCCCGGCTATGGCCATTGAAACGGCGGAATCGCTGCTGCGCTGGACCCCGGCGCTGATCTCCGGCTTCGGCCAGAACATCCTGATCAGCCTGCTGGCGATCGCCCTCGGTTCGCTGCTTGGCCTGCTGATCGGCGCCCTTGGCCTGTCGCCGCTGCGACTGTTGCGCCTGCCTGCCAGGCTGTGGGTACAACTGTTTCGCAATGCGCCGTGGCTGGTGCTGATCTACTTCACCACTTACGTGTTTCCGTTCGAGATCCACCTGGGCGGTTACTACCTGCCGTTCCCCGACTGGGTGAAGGTCACCCTCGGCCTGGCGCTGCCGGCCAGCGCCAACGTCGCCGAGATCTTTCGCGGCGCCATCGGCTCGATTCCGTCCACCCAGTGGGAGGCGGCGCGCTCCCTGGCCTTCAGCCGCGGCCAACTGTTCCGCTCGATCATCCTGCCGCAGTGTTTCAAGCGCATGCTGCCGCCGTGGATGAACCTCTACGCGGTGGTCACCATGGGCACCGCACTGGCCTCGCTGGTGGGCGTGCACGACCTGATCGATACCGCGCAGATCGCCAGCAACACCGTCAACCGTACCGCGTTCACCGTGCTGATCTACTTCAGCGTGCTGGCGTTGTTCTTTGCCTATTGCTACCCGATTTCCCGCCTGACCCAACGCCTGGAGCGCCGTTATGCCTTCTACTGAAACCCTGGTCAGCCTGCGCGACCTGCACCTGTCGTTCGGCGCCAACCCGGTCCTCAAGGGCATCGACCTCGACGTGCTGCGTGGCCAGGCGGTGTCGATCATTGGTCCGTCGGGCTCGGGCAAATCGACGATCCTGCGTTGCATCACCGGTCTACTCAAACCCCAGCGTGGCAGTATCCGGGTGGGCGACACCGATGTGCACCGGCTGCAACGCGAGGCCGAGCTGATCGAGTTGCGCAAGCGGGTCGGTTTCGTCTTTCAGCAATACAACCTGTTCCCGCACCTGTCGGTGCTGGAAAACCTGTTGATCGCCCCGTGCAAGGTGCTTGGCCGCAGCCGCGCCGAGGCCGAACAGCAGGCCCGGCAACTGCTGGCCAAGGTGCGCATGGAACACAAGGCCACGGCCTATCCCGGCCAGCTCTCCGGTGGCCAGCAACAGCGGGTGGCGATTGCCCGGACCCTGGCGATGCGCCCGGAACTGATCCTGTTCGACGAAGTGACCTCGGCCCTTGACCCGGAAACCGTCGGCGAAGTACTGACGGTGATCCGCGAACTGACCGAGGAGGGCATGACCTGCGTACTCGTGACCCACGAGATGCGCTTCGCCGAGGAAATCAGCGACCGGGTGTATTTCACCGAGAACGGTCGGATCGTCGAGTCCGGCAGCGCCCAGCAGATCTTCCAGGACCCGCACAGCGAGCGCACCCGCGAGTTCCTTCGGCATGCCCTCGGCGACAACCGTCGCGCGCCGCCGGCCGACCCGTTCCGCCTGACCAATATCAGCCCCTTCAGCCTGTCCGTCTAACCGTGATCCCCCGATAAGGAACCTGCCCATGAGCACTACCGAACGCGCCAACGTGATCGAAACCTTCCTGGTGAAGATCCGCGCCATCCACCAGCGTGGCGTCGACCGCGCGGCATTGGAACAGATCGTCGTGCTGCTGGAGGAACTGGCCGAGCGCCGTGACCTGTTCAACTTCGCCAGCTTCCCGGCGCCAGTGGCAGGCGAGGGCAGCACCGCGTTCCGCTACCGCCTCAACGACGACGGCGAGACCCCGACCCTGTACCTGAACTCGCTGCTGCCGGGCAAGAACACCGTGGCCCACAACCACGAGACCTGGGCGGTGATCAGCGCCATCGAGGGCCAGGAACTGAATCGCGTCTATGCCCGCAGCGACGATGGCAGCGATCCGGCCCGCGCGGTGCTGGAGCTGGAGCGCGAAGTGGTGGTGCAGCCCGGCACCTCGATCGCCTTCCTCGGCGAAGACCTGCACAGCATCCGTGTCGATGGCGAACAGGCGACCTTGCACTTCCACCTCTACGGACGTCCGCTGGAATCCCTCGAGGGCCGCTACGGCGTGCAGGACGACGGCACCGTGCTCAACTACAACAAGTCGCAGATGGCGCCCTCGATCAAGGCCCATGCCTGACCACTGTTCTTCGAAGACCGGTACGCCGCTGCTGTAGCGGCTACCGCAACGACCGCACTATTCCCAGATACGGCTTATCCCGAGACGAGGCTTTCGTGAGCACAACCATTACCCCGGCGCAGTTGCAGACGTGGCTGTTCGATGACCGGGAAATCGCCCTGTTCGACATCCGCGAGCATGGCCAGTACGGCGAGGCGCACCTGTTCCATGGCGTGCACCTGCCCTATAGCCGCCTGGAGCTGGAAGCCCTGCGTTTGGCACCGAACCTGGCCGTGCGGCTGGTGATCTACGACCAGGACGGCGGCGAACTGTCGTTGCGCGCGGCCCGGCGCCTGGCCGATCTCGGTTATAGCCAGGTGCATCGCCTGGAAGGTGGCGCGCAAGGTTGGCAGGCTGCCGGACTGCAGCTGTTCGCCGGGGTCCATGTACCGTCCAAGGCGTTTGGCGAATTGGTCGAGCAGGCGTGCCATACACCGCATATCAGCGCCGGCGAGCTGGCCGGTTGGCAGGCCGAGGGCAAGCCGCTGGTGCTGCTCGATGGTCGGCCGTTCGACGAATACCGCAAGATGACCATCCCCGGTTCCATCTGCTGCCCCAATGGTGAGCTGGGCTATCGCCTGCATGACCTGGTGCCGGACGAATCGACGCCGGTGGTGGTCAACTGCGCCGGGCGTACCCGCAGCATCATCGGCGCGCAGACGTTGATCAACCTCGGCGTGAAGAACCCGGTCTACGCCCTGGAGAACGGCACCCAGGGCTGGTTCCTCGCCGACCTGCAACTGGAACATGGCAGCAGTCGGCGTTATCGCGACGAAGCCGTTCCGGCCGGTGTCGAGCAACGCCGTGCTGCGGCCCGACAACTGGCCCAGCGCGCCGCCGTACCGAATGTCAGCGTCACGCAGGTCGCGGCCTGGGCCGCCAGCGGCGAGGGCAGCCTGTTCCTCTGCGACGTGCGCAGTGCCGAAGAGTTCGCCCGAGGCAGCCTGCCCGGTGCGCAACACACTCCGGGCGGCCAGTTGATCCAGGCCACCGACCTGTATATCGGTGTGCGCAAGGCGCGGCTGGTGGTGTTCGATGACGATGGTGTGCGTGCGCCGATCGTGGCCAGTTGGCTGCGGCAATTGGGTCACGATGCCCAGGTGCTGGAAGGCGGCTTGCACAGTGGCCTACGGTTGCCGTTGCCGGTCACTCCGCTGTCGCCAGCGTTGGCGACGATCGATGCGGCCGAGCTGCAGCGGGCGCTGGCTGAAAATCAGGTGGCGTTGATCGACCTGCGTCCGGGAATGAGCTTTCGCAAGGGCCACCTGGCCGGCTCGCAGTGGTCGATCCGGCCGTTGCTGGCCGCCCAGGTGGCTGGCGAAACCCGGCCGCTGGTGCTGGTCGCGGATGATCCGGCGGTAGCCCGCCTGGCCCTGCTGGAACTGCCGGTGGCGCAACAGGCCTCGGCGCGGCTGCTGGCGGGCGACCCTGCCGGTTGGCAAGCGGCCGACCTGCAATGGCTGAACGACGCCATGGCCTTGCCCGATGAGCGCTGCATCGACTTCCTGTTCTTCACCCACGACCGCCATTCCGGCAACAAGGACGCGGCGCGCCAGTACCTGGCCTGGGAAACCGGCCTGCTGGGACAGATGACCGCGGCGGAAATCGCCAGCCTCAGTCCGCTGGCACCGGTGGTCGATGTCCGCACTCGCCTGGTTCATGCCGGGCGCACCGGGCAGGGCGGTGGGGCACGGGCGGTGAACGTGGCGGTCACGCGCCTGAGCACGGTGCTGTTCGACAACGTCGCCCAGCAGCGCGAAGCCCGCAGTCGGCGCGACAGCGAGCGGGTGCTCAGCTACGGTGCCCGTGGCAACCCCACGGCCTTTGCCCTGGAAGACCTGGTGACCGAACTGGAAGGTGGCTATCGCACCCGATTGTTCGGTACCGGTCTGGCGGCGGTGGCGCAGACCCTGCTGGCCTACCTGCGGCCGGGCGATCATGTGTTGATCACCGATGGCGTGTACGGGCCGGTGCGCCGCCTGGCCAGCGAATTTCTCGGGCCGTTCGGCATCGAGGTCGAGTACTTCCCGGCCGATGGTCACGACCTTGAGTCCCGCCTGCGCGCCAACACGCGGATGGTCTACTGCGAAGTACCCGGTTCGCTGCTGTACGAGCTGGGCGATCTGCCGGCGATTGTCGCGCTGTGCAAGCCACGCAACATCCTGGTGGCGGTGGACAACACCTGGGGTTCGGCCTACCAGTACCGGCCGCTGGCCCTGGGTGCCGACATCTCGCTCATGGCCCTGACCAAGTACCTGGCCGGCCACAGCGATGTGGTGATGGGCAGCGTCTGCACCACCGAGGCGGCCTGGCCGGCGTTGTCGCGGATGAGCGACAGTTTCGGTAACACGGTCAGCCCGGACGACGCCTACCTGGTGCTGCGCGGTGCGCGGACCCTGGCAGCGCGGTTGGAGGTGCACCAGCGCCAGGCCCTGGAGATTGCCCTGTGGCTGAAGGCGCAGCCGCAGGTACGACAGGTGTTCCACCCGGCCTTGCCGGAGCATCCGGGGCATGCGTTGTGGCTGCGGGACTTCACTGGCAGCAACGGCTTGCTCTCGTTCGAGTTCGCCGACGCTGACCAGCGCCAGGCCGAGGCGTTCATCGACGCCTTGACGGTGTTTGGGCTGGGGGCGTCGTGGGGCGGTTACGAGAGTCTGGTGACCCTGGCCGACCTCACCGACCGGCAGTTCCCGGTGTCGGTGAGTCAACCCGTGATTCGCTTGCACATCGGCCTGGAAGCGGTGGCCTCGCTGATCGAGGATCTGCAGCTCGGGTTTGCCGCGCTCTGACCGCGCATGACGGTGCCGGAGGCCCCACGTTCTCTTGTGGCGAGCGGGCTTGCCCGCGCTGGGCTGCGTAGCGGCCCCAAGCCCTGTAGCCCTGTCCAGCCTGACACAATGGGATCACAGGCTTTAGGGTCGCTGCGCGCCCCAGCGCGGGCAAGCCCGCTCGCCACCGTTCTCTATCGCTTCAGGGACCTATCCAGGCCCTTGCTCTTTAGAGAGGCCGGCGCTGCCTCAGCAGGCGCTTGACCCCTTCGAGCACCAATACCAGCACTGCCAGCCAGATCGGTATGTAGGTCAGCCATTCGCCTGGCGCGATGCTTTCCCCCAGCAGCAGGGCGACGAACACCAGCAGCACCGGTTCGACGTAGCCCAGCAGGCCGAACAGGCCGAAGGGTAGCATGCGGCTGGCCAGCAGGTAGCAGATCAGCGCAGCGGCGCTGATCATTCCCAACAGCGGAATCAGTGCGTACAGGGCAGGGCGCTGGTCGACCACGGCGAAGCCCTGTTGCCCGCTGTGCACGAACCACCAGGCCACCGGTAGCAGCAGCGCCATGTCCAGCCACAGGCCACCGAGGTTGTCGGTGCGGTGGCGGCGGCGCAGGACGAAGTACACCGGATAACCTGCGGCGACCACGAGGGTGGTCCAGGACACGCTGCCCACCTGGATCAATTCGTTGAGCACACCGCCGAACGCGAGCAGGGAGGCCAGAATCTGCGGTCGCGAGAGCTTTTCGCCATAGACGATGCGCCCGGTCAGCACCATGGTCAGCGGCAGCAGGAAATACCCCAGCGATACATCCAGGCTATGACCGTTGAGCGGCGCCCAGAGGAAGATCCACAGCTGCACGCCGAGCATCGCCGACGAGAACAGCAACTGCGCCAGCAGCCATGGCTGTTGCCAGACCCGCTTGCAGATCGTCACGACCAGTTTCCAGTCGCCGGAAATCAGCATGAACAGGGTCATGCACGGGGCGGTCAACAGCATGCGCCAGCCGAAGATGTCCTCGCCGTTGAGTGGTTCGAGCACGGACGTGTAGAAATACATGATGGCGAACAGGCAGGACGCCGATATCGATAAAACGATGCCTCTGGACACAACAGCCTCGCAGGTGGGCGGGTAAGGGTTTTCGGGTGATGATTTTCTTGTGGCCGACAGCTTGCAGCCTAGCGGAGCGCGACGCAAACCGCCTGGCACGTATTGTCGTTCGCCGGTTTGGAGAAGGCGTTATCAACCCGTGGGATGAGTGGGCTTTGTAGTGAGCGGGCTTGCCCGCGCCCTGGAATCGGCAGATGGGTTGTGTCAGGCATGGCGCGTTCCGTTGGGTTGGGGCTGCTTTGCAGCCCAGCGCAGGCAAGCCTGCTCGCCACAGGGTATGTCTGCCGTCAGTGGGCCGTGGAGCGAACAGGCTTTTGTGGTGAGCGGGCTTGCCCGCGCTGGGCTGCGTAGCGGCCCTGAAATCAGTAGATGGGTTGTGTCAGGCATGGCGCGGTCTGTGGATTTGGGGCTGCTTTGCAGCCCAGCGCAGGCAAGCCTGCTCGCCACAGGGTATGTCTGCCGTCAGTGGGCCGTGGAGTGAACAGGCTTTTGTGGTGAGCGGGCTTGCCCGCGCTGGGCTGCGTAGCGGCCCTGAAATCAGTAGATGGGTTGTGTCAGGCATGGCGCGGTCTGTGGATTTGGGGCTGCTTGGCAGCCCAGTGCAGGCAAGCCTGCTCGCCACAGGGTGTGCCTGCCGTCAGTGGTCCTTGGAGTGAACAGGCTTTTGTGGTGAGCGGGCTTGCCACGGTGCGTTCCGGCCAGGTAGGGGTGATGATCAGCCTTCGCTGTCATGCAGGCGGAAGACCAGGGCCTTCAGGCCACTGTCGGCATCGCTGTCGGGGAACTCCGGCGGGTTTTCCAGGCGCTGCTCGAAGCGCAGGGCCGGGGCTTCGCGGGTCACGCCGTCGATCAGGAAGTCCGGGCCGATCGAGGGATCGTTCATGCAGGCCAGCACCGTGCCGCCGGTGCCGAGCAGTTCCGGCAGGCGCCGCAGGACCCGCTGGTAATCCTTGGTCAGCAGGAAGCTGCCTTTCTGGAACGACGGTGGGTCGATGATCACCAGATCATACGGGCCGCTGTTGATCACCTTGCCCCAGGACTTGAACAGGTCGTGGCCGAGAAACGCCACCTTGCCCAGGTCGTGGCCGTTGAGCCGGTGGTTGTCACGCCCGCGGCTCAAGGCCGCACGGGACATGTCCAGGTTCACCACATGCTCGGCGCCGCCGGCGATGGCCGCCACCGAGAAACCACAGGTGTAGGCGAACAGGTTGAGCACGCGCTTGCCCTGGGCATTGGCGCGGACCCAGTCGCGCCCGTAGCGCATGTCGAGGAACAAGCCGTTGTTCTGCTTCTTGCCAAGGTCAACGCGGTACTGCAGCCCTCCCTCGGTCAGGGTCCATTCGTCGATGGCTTCGCCCAGCAGCCATTCGGCCGGGCTCAATGGCAGGTAGCGGTGCTGCAGCAGCAAGGTGTGGGCGCCACTGCCTTGCCAGGCTGCGGATCGCACCAGTTCGCCGAGCATGTCCTTGAGCGCGGTCAGTTGCGCCGGTTCCGGTTCGCGGAACAGCGACACCATCAGCACGCCCTGCAGCCAGTCCACGGTCAATTGCTCCAGCCCTGGCCAGCAGCGGCCACGGCCATGGAACAGCCGGCGGGTTTCCCCTGGCGCACTGGCCAGTGCGTCGAGCAGGTGAGCGTGAAGGGTGGACAAGGCTTGGGGATTCATCGGGCAGGATCGGCAATCTGAAAGGGCCGGCAGTTTAACGCCATGTCGGCGGAAAATCGTCGGTTTCCTGGGCGGATACTGTCAGTCTGCCAGTTTTCAGGGCGGTCGATCATTTTCCTGTCATTTGTTTGCCGCAGATGGTAGAAGCCTCGCCGAGCCCCGGTATAGAGGGCTCTGTAGGAAAATTTTCGACCATCCGAAGTGAAGAAGTGACGCATGAAGCCAGGCAAGATAGCAGTCGGTTTGTCAGCCCTTTTGTTGTTCACCAGCGGCGTGGTCCAGGCCCGCAGCGTCCTGGATCTGCTCGAGCCACCGGCACAACACGAAAAATCCACGCACCGCTCAGGCTCGATCGGCCAGGGTGCGGCGCTTGAACTGTATTCCAGCCAGGAGCGGCAGCCCTCGTTCGATGGCTGCGCGCAGATGTTCCCCAACGCCCGGCCGATCAACCTGGGCAGCATCCCGGCCAGCATGAAGCCGCTGGCGCTGTGCTCCGACACTTTCGCGGTGCTCTACTCGCAAACCAGCAAGACCCCGCTGGTGGTGGTCGAGCGCCTGAACTCGGCACAGCTCAAGGACGCCAAGGGTGAGGAACGCACCAACCAGTTCTATCCCGACCCGCGCATCCCCAAGGGCGCCCGTGCCGAGCTGAGCGACTATCGTGGCCAGCATCCGGCGGTGGACCGTGGGCACCAGGCGCCGGCCGCCGATGCGCCGACGCCCAACGCCATGGCCCAGTCGTTCGCGCTGTCGAACATGGTGCCGCAGGACCCGACCAACAACCGCAAGATCTGGAGCAAGGTCGAGGCCGACGTGCGCAAGTTCGCCCAGCGCGCCGATGGCAACGTGTACGTGTTCACCGGCCCGCTGTTCGACGAGGGCCACGGGACCATCGGCGACAACCGGGTCTGGGTGCCGACGCGGCTGTTCAAGCTGGTCTATGACAGTGCCTCCGGGCGGGCCTGGGCCTACGTGATGCCCAACGCCGAGACCCGCATCGAACGGCCGATGGACTACCCGACCTTCGTCAAGATCACCGGCCTGCGGCTGCTCGACAGCCTGCCGGTTTCGGGATCGCTGGCCAAGGGCTGAACCCGCCTACTCGAATGGCTGATACTCCACTGGCCTGCCCAGGTGGGCGATCAGCAGGGCCATGGAGTCGGCATTGTCGAGTATCAGGTTGATCCGTTTGTTGGCGTCGGCCAGAAAGGCCTGCCGGGCGGCATCCAGGTCCTGGGTGCCAGTGAGCTTCAACACCCGGTGCCTGGGCTCGTTTTGCAGGTCATGCCAACGGTAGTCGTACTCATCGAAGGCCTTGAACAGCTCATTGGCCGGGGTGGTCGTGGAAAAGGCCTCCCGCTGCAATTGTTCAAGCGTCGAATGACGGTGTTGTCCCTCGGGTGTCCGGGTGTCGATCAGGTCGAGAAAGGGGCGGCTCGCATCCAGGTAGGCGAAATCGAGGGTGTCGAGGCTGATATGGCTGATTTCGTGTAACAGCACCGTGCCCATGCTGTGCCCGTAGAGGTCGAAGGTCCTGGGGCGTATGGGCAGGTAAACCTGCAGGCCGGGATCGAAAAAACGCTCGGTGAGGTAGATTTTCCCGTCGTTGTCTCCTGGCAGGATAAACGCCTGGCTGATCGGGTCCGGTCGCGGAATCGAACCTACGACAAAGCGTTGCGAGGTCAGCGGGTTGAGCGACGGCTTGAGCAGTTCATCGAGCATGATGTGCAGGCGCACCTTGATTTTCCTCAAGGTGTCGGCTCCGATCGAGGAAACATCGAAAAAACTTTCCAGAAACAGACGGCGTTTGTTGTCCAGTCGGGCAGTGCCGAACAGGCTGTCGAGGTTGCGCATGGCCGCATTCAGATACTCCACCGCCTGCTGGTGGGCGCGGTGGATCATTCGGGCACGGTTGGGATAGAGCCGCCGGATGCTGGTGATTCCGACGGCTTCAACACGAATCTCTTGCCGGAGTGCTCTGCGGTTCATGCAATCATCAAGCATTTTCATCGCGAGGTATCCTCGATGCACTGCGTTGGCATGTCGAACGACCAGCGCTGTTGCTCATCCTGGCGCAGCCAGGGGCCTTTGCCGGTATCGGTGACGATGCGCCAGCGCTGTTGTTCCTGGCGTACCTGGAAGACGCTCCCGCCAATGACCACGAAGGTATCGCCGGTTGCCGTTTCGGTGTAGAGGTTGTTCAGTCGGCTCAGGGTGGTCTGTTCCAGCGCGATGCGATGAACAGACAGCGCCAGCAGCCGGGCCTGTTGTCGAGGCGCGAGGATTTGGTCGCCCCAGGGCGGTTCGGGAAAGGGGGATTCGATGGCGTGCCCGGTGCTGGTGTGTGCGATACCCCCCAGGTTGGATCGGCTCCAGCCCCGGCGGGCCATCGCCAGCTGTGCCAGGGCCATGACGAACTCCTCGATCGCTTCACTCCAGCGACCCTGCCAGGCGTGTTGCGTGGCGTCCTTGAGCTGGGAAAGGGTTTGCCAGACCAGCCAGGGCAGGCGCAAGCGACCGAGCAGGTGCGTCGCGCCCTTGGACAGTCCGGCCTTGAGCCAGAACAGTGCCTGGTTCCAGATCGATCCCTGGCCCTGCACGCCCTGGCGGCCGAGCAGGTCCTTGAACAGTTCGGTCGTGTCCTGGTAGAGCCTATGGAACAGATTGCCCCTTATCGGGCTGCCGTGTATCGCCAGGGCGGTTGATGAAGCCTTGAACAATTGCGCGTAATGCTCGTAGCGTCCGGGTGCCAGTCGCTCAAGCACATGCTGGCGCAGGCTGGGCGAGTTGCCGATATCGGCGAGGCACGCCGCGTCGTTGGCATATTCCTGAAACATCGGTCGATCTCCATGTGGGCTGAACAGGATGCTCGGCCCCTGGCCGGCGTCCGGACCGATCAGGTAGATGCCGCGTACCGCGTCGGCCACGGACTTCAGGCCACTGAGCAGTTGCAGGGGACGTAGCTCGATGTTCTGTCCGTTGAGGGGGACACGGGCGAGGCCGTCCGGCATCGACAGCAGGTGCTTGATGAATCCATGGGCGGTAGTGGACAGGGTGTTGCCCAGCCGTTGCGCGAATGCCTGCAGCAGACCTTGCCAGTAGCCGTGCCGGGTGAACATGGGACGGCGGTGGACATTCTGTGGCTCGTCGTGCGACAGGTGCGAGGCCAGCAGTACCGCGTAATGACTGCCGATGGCGGCTTCCTCGACCAGTGTCTTCAGATGCTCGCCCGTCAGGGTCTTGGGCAGGGTGCCGGTCGACAGGCTGGCGCTGATCGTGCGTGGTCGGATGTCGTCGAAGTGACGCAGGGCGAAGTCGGTCAGCGCTTCATGAACGGGCAGCGCGGAGTCGTGGGGTGTCAGCCAGACCTGCAGTTGGTCCGGGTCGAGCGGCTCGTCTGGAAAGTCTCTCGACAAGAGGCTCATGAGCTTGGTCCTGGCCGTTTCGCGCAATGGGGGAATGTCCAGGTGATAATCGTCGGTGGTCGCGGCGTCCTGGCGATAGCGGTCGAGCAGGGCGGCGAGGGCGAACTGCTGGTGGTCGCCGATGCCGCTCAGCCAGGCCGGCACGGCCAGGTGGGTGGCGGTGTTCTGCGCGGCCTGGATTGCCCGCTCCAGCATGGGAATCGTCGAATGGTTATCGAGGCAGTTTTGCAGGTTTTGCTGGAATTGTTTGCCGCGGTACGCCGAGGTGGCAGCCAGGCTCAGGTCGGCCAGGGCCTTGTCCGTCAGCGAGTTGAAGCGATTGCTTTGCAGACTGGTATGGATGAGCCGGAAGTCCAGGCTCGGGTGGGGCCGGTGATTGCTACGTGACGGCGGGATGACCGGCAGGTTGCCTGGGGCTTTGTCGTTGCCAAGGTTTTCCAGCAGGGCCAGACGCTCGACGGGGTGATGCAGGCGCCGCTGCAGCTCGACCTCGGCGTCATGAAACGAGTCGAAGGGCTCCACGCCTTGGGCCGGCGTCCAGAGCAAAGCGGTTCCGCAGTGATCACTCTCCAGTCCGCCCCGGGCAGTCAGCAGGAAGCAGTTGTGCAACTTGCTCGGTGTCGCCGTGGTGTCGGGCTTGTACACCAGTTCGAACGCATCGGGGAGGAATCCGCGTAGCCCCAGACGCTGCTCACGCGAGTGGCCGTCGAGCAGGTTGTCGAGCAGGGCCAGGTGGTCGGCGCCCAGGGCCCCACGTACGACTTTCAATTGCGCTTCGCGGCGCAATCCGAAGGTGATCGCCTCGTTCAGCGGCGCGGACAGATTGCCGTATATCGAGCGATGCCGCCGCAGGAAATGACCGAGAAAGTCCGGCAGCAGCCGCTCGAGGATCGTATTGAGCAGGCCGATATCCAGGTTGGGGACGCGTGACCACAGGCCGCTGGAGTCTTTGCTGAACAGACCGCTGCTGCTGCCGGGGGCGAGCGCCTGGGTACGCTGGGTCAGGCGTTCGAAAAAATGCGCCACGACGCTTTGCGAGGCAGTCGGCGCCAGGCTGGTGTTGCCGATCCGGGGTAGGGCGGCGGCATAGTGATTGATGAAGAGGTTGTCGGGTGACAGGTTGCCAAGTTGCCTGCGGCCGAGTTCGCTGGACAGCTCGCTGTTTATGAACTCATCGAGTGACGGGCGGTTCTGTAGACCGCTGGTCAATCTGGCCTTCAACTCATTCAGGACCGTCAATTGGTGTCGAGCGGTGTCCAGGTTCGGCTTCAGTGTGTCGGTCAACCCGGTTGATTGGGGTTTTTCACTGGGAGAAGGGTCCAGGCGATGGCTCCAGCGCACCGGGGGGGCGAGTTCCATCAACCGCGAGGAGATCAGGTGGCGGATGTCCAATGCGCTCTCGAAGGCTGTCGGTAGTGCCAGGGCAGCGTTACTGGCGCGATAGCGCTCCAGTACGTAATCGATGTTGTCCAGCAGTTTGGCGAGGCTGGTGTTGAACAGGGCCTTGAAAATCGCCAGCTCGCCGGAGGCCAGGGTGATGGCTTTGATGCTGGCGCCGCTCAGTTGGCTGCGCTCGCGCAGTGACAGGCCCAGGCGCAAGTCTTGCTCGTGCCCAGGTGCTTCCAGCCGCATCTTTACCGCGTCGAGCAGGGCGTGTTCGCTTTCGAAGCTTTGCAGACGCTCGCCCCCATAGAGGAAATGAGCGGTCGCTGCGGACTGCGCATGACGCACGACGAAGGCATTGGCCAGGGGGAACGAGCCGCTGGGCAGGTGTACCGCCAGGGTATGCAGTGTGACCGCGTCGAGTCGTGATCGATCCAGCGGGTACAGGCCGCACAGCCGGTGGTAGTCTTCGGGCTCGATCGCGTTCCAGTCCAGTTCCTGCTGCAGCAGTTCGGCACGAAAGCGCACGCCCAGGGCGTCGATGAACAATTGCCGACGTGGCTGCCCGGTGTCCAGTGGGCTGTCCCAGAAGGCGTTCACGCGGTTTTCCAAGTGACTTTGCAACTGGCTGGCGAGTGTTGCGATGGTGTTTTCCCAGGCCGCGGTATCCGTCGGCTGTACGGTGTAGTCGGGGGCCACGAATTCGCGGCTCTGGCCACTGGGCCAGTTGCCGAGGTTATAGTGTCCCAGCAGGGCTTCGCTCAGTGTCTGGACCGACACCTGGCGCAGTGGGCGGCCTGTCGAGGTGTCATGGCTGATCACCCTCAGGGCGTTCAGGCGGGCCTGGGGGAAGCGGGTGCCCAGGGTGTTTTCCAGCAGTTGGTTGAGCAGGGACTTGAGGCTGGGCAGCTCGAGGAGTTCGTCCTGCAGGTCTTTCAAGGTGCTGTCGAGACAGGCCTGCACCGATTGCCGTCGATCGGTCAGGACGATGCCTTGGATGGGGCGCGTGACCAGGGCCGGTAGGGGCTCGAAGCCGAGGGTGTTCCTGACCTTCAAGGGCACGAACCGCAGCAGTTCGTCGCGTTGCGCCGGGAGACGCAAGCGTTCGCGCAGTTTCTCCAGCGACTGCTCGCGTGACTCGAAACGCTCCAGACCGAAGCTCGGCGTGCAGAGGAAGACCGCGTGCCGCTCGGGGCCACGGATCAGGAAGGTACCAGCCAGGTCTACGGTGATGGCGCCTTGCGCGACCAGCAGCTTGTCGACGAACATGGGGGGCACGAGCGCCTCGCGGGCGTCCTGGTTGGCGAGGAACAGGTTGCTCAGCCAGTGCCGTTCGGTGGTATCGATCTGCAGCGTCTGTTCGAGTGGGCTGGGGGTGTCGCGCAATTCCAGGGCCTGGGACAGGTAGTAGGGCGTGGCGGGGTCGGTCATGGGGGCATCCCTTCGTTCGAGCGGATCACCGGGCCTCGTCGTGCGGGGCCCGGTGGGAATGGCTAGACGCTACGGCGCTCGAATCGAAAGGAGGGGGTAAATAGTGCTGCTTGGTGTTCTGCCTGCGGCGTGACTACAGGTGGTGCTGGCGCAGAAGCTCCTCGGTCAGTTGCGCCAACTCCCGGCGATAGGTCCGGGCGAAGCGCTCCGCATGGCTCTTGTAGGTACTGTCCTTCATTGGCTGGATGAACACTTCGCTTTGCAGCAGTTCCAGGGTACGCGCCGACTGGCTGATGGTCTGCTGCAACTCGGTCTTGCGGGCGCTATCCAGGTCGTCGCTGGTGAACCATTCGCGCTGGGCGTCAAGCAGGTCATCGAGTGCACCGATCCTCTCGTCCCGCTGCAGCCTGGGCTCCTTGAGTCGTGTCTGGGCAAAGCGGACTTCCAGGTAGTCCTCCCAAAACGGTTGTTCGAGCAGACGCCTGGCCAGTTCGCCGGGCAGGCGTTCCCCGGCAAGAATGGCCTGGCTGGCCTGCTCCAGCACCGCTTTGCCGACATTGGCTTCGTGGTTGTAGAGCATGCTCCGGGCTTGCCAGGGCAGTTCCAGCTGTTCGGCCAGGCCGATGCGAAAGGCCAGGTGGATTTCGGCCTCATGCACGGTTTCGTGATGGGCCTTGCGGCTCTGGATCAACTGGCGTGCCCAGTGTTTCACCTGGGCCAGCCGCGCCTTGCCGCGTGCCAATCGCAGCAATGGCGCTTCACGCTGTTCCAGCGGCAGACTCTGGGCTTCATGCAGCAGCACCTCCAGCCCCATGTCGTCGAACGTCACGGTCATGCCGTCTTCACAGGTGTCGGCCTCGATCAGCGGGCCGGTGGTGTCGACGGCCCGGTTGGCCAGCAGGAACAGTCTTCTGCGCAGCCCGCTGTCCTGCTCGGCTGCCGTGACCATGCGCCACACGCGCTCCAGCAGTTGCGGACGATGGGCACCGTTGTCGTGGAGATAGTCGGCGCTGTTTCTGAGGTCGGCCAGCACTTTGAAAAACGCTTCGGATTCGTCGATATCGTCACTGGCCAAGCGTAGCCAGAGATCGCGCCTGGCCTGCTGTCGCGCCGTATCCAGTCCTTCGAGCCAGGGCTGGCTGTCGCGGGGCACGGGCGACACGCTGCCCCACGGGTTGTGGTACGAGCCGGCGGCTGACTGCGGGCGTGATTCGCTGCTCCACTCGGACTGCTCACCACTCTCGATCAGCGGCTCCAGCCCCAGGTCGATGCCGGTTCGCTGCCGATAGCGTTCGATGCGTCGATGCAGGTCGACGGGGATCAGGTTGTCATCGAGATTGATCGTCATGTTGAGCTGTTGGCGGGCGGCACTCAGGCCGAAGAGTTCCTCGGGAATCTGGTTGATCCGGTTGTCTCGCAGGTCCAGGCGCTTGAGTTTCGGCAATTGGTCATACCCCTGTGGAAACCGGCTCAGGCCGGTGTTGCGCAGGTACAGGCACCTGAGGCTGGACAGCGGGCTCAGGTCGGGGACCAGCGACAGCTCGGGGTTGTTATCCAGGTTCAGGGTTTCCAACCGCTCCAGGTGGCTGAACGGGCTGGCTGTGCTCGCCGTGATGATGATCTGGTTGTTGCGCAGTTCCAGATGCTTGAGCTGCTTCAGATGCGCCAGCGCCGCCGGCAGGCGGCTCAGGAGATTACCGGAGAGGTTCAGGCGCAGCAGGTTGGGGAAGGTCCTGAGAAAGCTGTCCAGCTCCGGCGAATTGGGCAGGCCCGTTCCACGCAGTTGCAGTTCGGTGATATGGGGCAATGACACGGAGAGTTTGGGCAGCTTGTCCACCGTGTAGCCCGTCAGGGCCAGCTCGTACCCGTCCGTCCGTGTGCCCTCATGGTCGATGACTATCGGATCGCCTTCATTGTCGATGGCGCGATCCGTTTCACGGCGCCAGCCACGTTTGATCTGAATGGCCCAGCGCAGCCTGCCGTGATCCGCCGCGTCCGGGGCTTCGCCCACCCAGGCGTCCAGTTCGTTTTCCAGGGTGCGGTATTCGCTTTCCAGCGCCCGCAGGCGTGTGATGGCATCCGCTTGGCTCAGGTCGCGCAGGCCATGCAGGGTTTCCACCTCGGCGATGCTCAGGTTCGGATACAACTCGCGGGCCAGACGCCCGATCGTGCAGGCGCGTTGGCTGCCCGTGGCGCGTCCGCTGAGTCTATAGCCTGGCCGGCCATCGGCCAGGCGCATCGGTGGTCTGAATCCCGGTTTGATCGGGGGGAGCGCCTGGCGCCTGGCCAGCTCTTCGCGCGGCAGTGGCGGCAAGGCGCGCACCGTCTGTTTCAACCGCGCGCCCTGGCCGACATGGGGGAAGCCCAATGCAGTGCGTTCGGCATCGGGAAGTGCATGCAGGACGCTGGCATACAGGTCGTCCGGGCCATGCAACGGTTGACCGATGTCGTCATAGGTTTCATATAGGTCGGCGTTTCGGACCAGGACTTTGCTGATCGATGCCGACTCGGGGCCGATGCTGCCGAGCAGTGGGCCGGCGAAGCTGCCGTCGCGTATTTCCAGGCGTAGCCGGCTCGACCAGCCCGGCAGTTTCCGGAGCATCGGCAGCGCGACCCGGTACACTTCGGCCTGGCTCACCGAGTCGAGGTACAGCGGCTCGTACAGGCGCGCCAGCCGCACCGCGCGCAGGTAGTGTCGGGCTTCCTCGGCCAGGCGCAGCGGTACGCGCGCGTTGTTGAGCTGCCTGCGCTCGGGCGTGCTGGCTTGGCGGGCCAGTTCCTGCGCCACGGTGTCTGGCAAACCGGGAAAGTCGCGACGCAACACCGTTGCGCCGGGCTCGCTGGCCGCCGGCGTGGTGCGATAACGATAGTGTGACTCGAACAGGTCCGCACGGCGCTTGAGCGCGTCCCTGGCCAGACGACGCCGCATGGCCACGACCCGGCTGGCGAGGCTGAGCGTGCCTTGTCCGAACTCCTCGCGCAGCAGGATCCTCAGCTCACTCTCGTCCAGTTTACCCAGAACCTGCTGGAGCAGACCGTCGGCATTCAGCCCTGGCCAGCGCACCTCGATCCGGGTGGTGTGGGTGTCGTTGTTCGCCGGGTACTCCTGAATGGTGCGACCCGAGTCGTTGAGCAATCGCAGCACTTTCGTGCCCGGCCAGACCGGGTCGCTGGTCAATAGTTGCAGTTCCATGTGCAACTCGTCTGCGGTGCCATGGGAGGTTGCACCGCTTTGCAGGCGTTGCACCAGGCGTTCCAGATCCTGATCCAGGGTGAAGCGGGTGAGGGTATCGTCGAGCAGTGCAGGTGGTTGCCAACTGTTGTGATGCAGGGTGCGCAATACATCGCCGTCGATACCGGCGATATGCAGAATGCACCGGGCCGTCTGCTCGTCGAATTCGGCGGCATCGGTGCCCAGGCGGTTGAACAGGCGTGCGTCCGGCCAACTCAGGGGGGTGTCGAGTTCGTGCCGCCAGGCACCGCTGCCATTGCTGCGAAACTCCGGCGCGTAGGGGTTGAGCAGTTCGTCGGCGCGGCTGTGGCGGGCGCGATAGCGTCCTGGCCAGCGGGCGTCGGGTTGCAACCGGTAGTAGTTGTCCTCCAGCAGCAGATAGCGATCATTGCCATCAGCATGCAACCCCAGGTTATCGGGCCGTGAACTTGCCGGCAGGGTCGGTTGGTGCTGATAAGGCGTAAGGTCGGCGCTCCACAGTCGACGAACCCCCTCGCGCACCGTGACCGGTATCAGGGCGTCGACAAAGGCCGAGGTATCGAGCGCTGACAGGACGACGCCGGCGGTGCCGACAAAGGCCACGTTCATCGCCACGCCGAGCAGGTGGGCCCAGGCCTGGCGGGTATCACCCGCCTCCCAGGCCTCGATGCCCGAGTAGACCTCGTGAAGCATCCGGGTCGCCATGGCCAGCAACATCACCTGGCCCAGGCCGGGGATGAACACCAGCAGGTTGAACAGGTCCATCGCTGCGTCGGCGAAGGCCAGGAAACGTGCGGTCCTGGCTTCACGGTCTTCGTCGTCGGTGGGCACCGCCAGGGCTCTCGCGTCGCTGAGCATGCGGCCGATTTTCAGCTCGCACTGGTCCTTGAGCAACGTCTCCAGCGTCGGGCTCGCGCCCACGCGTGGCGCCAACTCGACCAGATCCAGGCCCACGCGCCACTCGGGATTGACGCTGTAGTCATCCCACAGACCGTGGCGGTCGGCGGGGTCCAGGCGCTTTTTCAGCGCGGCGAAAAAGGCGGGCTGTTCGCGCACTGGCACGAAACGGCTGAAAAAGCGCCGATAGTGGGCAAGGTGCAGGCGGGTGCGCAGGTCGACCATGAAGTCTGCGCTCGACGCGTAATGACGTACCGGCTGGTCATCGTCGCCGGGTATGTAGACCAGGCAGCGCCAGGACGAAGGCGTCGCCTCGGGACGCAGGAAAATCAATTCACCCAGGTCGACGCCCAGCATCCGCAGGCGCCAGGGGCGCAGCCGGTGGCCTTGCAGGCGTACATTCGCATGGCCGGCCAGCCACTGCAGCAGGGCCTGGTAGGCGTCGTCTGGAACAAGGTCTTTCATGCGTGCCAAGTGCACGGCTTCGGCCAGTTCGTTGTGCAGATGCCTGGCCCAGGTCTGGCGTACATGGGCCTTTTGCGCGGGATTGGCGGGGTTGAGTTGCCCAGTGATGTGGTCCTGGTAGCGCCGGCCCAGATCGAGGTCGCGGCACACTGCGGCGAAGCGCTCCGGGCGCAGGGGCAGCTCCCGGGCCTCGTCGTGGGCGGTGATTTGTACGTCGTCGGTATTGTGGTCGTGGGTGATGAATTCATCGCCTACCGCAGGCGGTTTGCTGGCCTCGTCGGCGGTGAAGTTGTGCAGTGCGGCTTCCAGCAGGCTGACGTCCCAGTAGCTGCTGCGGACCTGCGGATCGCTGGCGGAAAAGTCGAGCAGGCCGCCCATGCTGGAGGGGCGACGACCGTGCATCCGACGCACGAAGTAGGTGTTGCGCACATCCAGCTCCAGCCCGGATGCCTGGCGGATCGCTTGCTGCAGCAGCGGCGCGGCAAATGCCTCCAGGGGCGTGATGCGCCGGAGGATGGCGTGGAGTTGATGCTCGCTGGTGCATCGCTCCAGTTGGCTGTTTTCCAGGGCGGCGCGCAGCTCGCCCGTGGCCTGGGAATACCAGGACGGCGCCGTCGGCTCGGTGTTCGCCAGCGCCTTGAGGCAGGTGGAACCTGGGGCTGTCAATGGTGCGGGCAGGCGGCTTTCGATAAAGACCTGGTGCTGGTTGAGCGGGGCGCGGGCGCCGCTGGCGGCCGCCGTGTCGCCCGAAGTCGTTGAGGAAGAGGAGGTCATTGCGTTAAGCCCGTTTCGTTGTTCGAAGGGGCAGGGTAGGCGCGCTGCGCGTGGCGGCGGCGGTAGGTATGCATACCTGCCGCCGCCAGGTTCCTGGCGCTCAGGAAGGTTCCGACATGTCTGGAATAACCGGTTCGGTGCTGTTCAGCGTCTGGATCTGTTCCCAGGTGTAGCCGTGATTCATGCGCAACTCTTCATCGGCCTTGACGGCTTGGCTGGTGAACAGGGCGGTAATGTAGTAACGATTTGTCACGACGCTGCCGTCAGAGTCCTGGATATCGACCGGAAACGCGAATGCCTCGACGTTGTAGCCAGTGGCGGCCTGGCGTACGGGAATGCCATCGTGGTACTCGAATATTGTATTGATTCTCGACAGCATGTTGTCGCCGGTGAGACAGGGCAGCGCCGATTGGGGGTGGGGGCCATGAAAACGCAGCAGGTTCAGCGAGCGCTCGTCCTGGATCCAGGTCGTGAAGGGGTCTCGGCGATGGTGGTTGACGATCAACGGAATCAGCATGCCGCCATATACCCCGAGCAGTTCACCCGGATTCAGGTCGTGTCGGGGAGAAACACGAAAGCGGTAGAGTAGATGCCGTTCATCCGCGGACGCCATGTGCTGTTCCTTGAAACGCAGGATGCGCAGCTTGTTTTCGTAAAGGCGTGCCACTTCCACGCCCTGTGCCAGGTAGGGAATAATCTGTTGCGCGCGGGCCTGGGTCTGAGGACTGTCTTCGGCCACGGAGTAGTACAGCGCGGTAATGGTCATCGGGTGCCCGTCCAGATCCCGCAGGGGATAGCGGGCGTTGTCGACCGGGTCGTAGGCGAAAGGCGAGTTCGTATGCGAGCGGTAGGACTTGTTTGCCAACAGGCGCTGCCACTGCTCTGGGGTAAACATCGTTCCTGGCTGAAGGTCGGCCAGGACCTGGCTGTCTGTCGGTACTGGAAGGTGCTCCGATTGCACCAGCAACCTGGGCTCGCGGTCCGGATGATGCAGGGTCCATCGATGATCACGCTTGCTTTTGCGCTGCAGTCGCGGCTGGTAGAAACTGTAGGGATTGCTCGCGTTCAGCAGCCGCCAGCCCTCGGGGGACCATCTGACCGGATAATAGCGACGGCGGTCGACAATGTAGTGCCGGTGGGCCCGGCTCGAGACGGTTTCGCGGTTCAGGTTCCAGTAGATGCCGTTGTCGCGCAACTGCAGGCCGGACACCAGGCGGCCGGGTACGGCGAACTGCTCTGGCAACGGTCCGGCAGAGGATGTCATCGCAGGTTCCGGCAGGGGGTGCAGCATGCGTACTGCCGGGGTCTGGCGACGCAGCTTCGAGGCTTGTCGGAATAACGCCCGTTTCAGGTCGATCGCTGTCTGCCCCGCCTCCAGACTGATGTCATAGGCTTGACTCAAATGTTTTTGCGTCGCCGTTGGCAGGGTCTGCCACAGCGCGCTGTAGAAATCGGCGTGGGTGGAGAGCGTCCTGCCTTGCCTGTCCTGCGTCTCGTAGCGTGATGCTGTTTTCCTCAGGCGCCGGTAGTTCAGACTGAAGTCCACCCCGATGCTTTGCAAGGGAGTCGAGAGATCGAGCGCGGGGTCCATGAGTTCCAGGCGCAGGTCCTCCGGCCAGGGCTCCAGGGTTTCGAGCAGTGAAAAGGCCAGGTATTCACTGTGCTGGTTTTTTGGCCACTCCGGATAAAGGCCCTCGAATACCCGGGAAATGCGGACTTGTTCCAGAGCGCGGTCGATCTCGGGCTGCAGTCCTGGCAGGGTGGTTTCGCTCTGCTCCAGTGTCTGCAGGATCAAGTCGAGTTCTTCCAGGTGGCTCTTGGGCAGGTCCGGATACGCGTCGCGCAGTCGTTGCTGGCTTGGTGTCTCGGGTTGTTCGAGTTGCCGGTACAGATAGTCGAACAGTTCGGGCAGCCATTGGATTTCGTCGATGTTGACGAATTGCGCGCCATCGGCGCCCAGGATGAGCCGGCGCGAGTTCTGCTTGGCGATGCGCACGGGCGCTTGCTTCGGCAAGTCGGGCAGCAGGTTCGGCAGATGCGTCTGGATCTGCGAGCAGAGTTCGGAGCAGGTATCGTCCTGGGGTTGGTCGATGTTGAAACCCTCGATTTCCCGCAGAATCCATAGGCGCTTGAGGCTATCGAGCAGCAGTGGCGGAGTGCGTCGGCCATGGCGATGCAGTTGTCTCAGGGTGTCGGTATTTTCCCCGCTCAGGGACAACAAGGCGTTCGCCAGGGGCTCGGGCAGTCGTGCGGCACGTGCACTCAGGCGGTTGATGAGCTTGGCCTCGGGCCATTGCAGGATATTTTCGTGCAGTGTCCACCAGGCACCGACGCGGTTGTGTTTCAACGGCGGAGAGTAAAGTTCGGGTTTGTCCTGAGAGACGATATGCCAGCCCTGAGTGTCGGTATCGTAGCGGACTTCATAGTACGACTGGTTGAGTAGCAGGTAGGTCTTGTTCGCCCAATCGTGCAGGCCCAGGGCGTTCATGTGCCATTGACCGTTGGGCAGGTGCAGTGCCACCCGATAGTGGCTGGGGTCGGGGTGCCATAGGCGCGTGCCGCTTCGAGTGCGAACGGAGACCAGTTCCGGGAGTGTGCTCGCCTCGGTGTGCATTTGTGGCGTTATCTGGCTGCTGGCTTGGGCTTCGACGACATTGAGCAGGTGGATCGAACCACTCAGTCGTTCCACGATGTTCCAGGTTTCGAGATCCTGATAGACGAGTGCCGCATCCAGGATGTCCACCGGTTCGGCCAGGCGCCGTTTGAACTGGGGAATGTAGTCCTTGAGGGTGGGCAGCAGTTCCAGGCCCGAGGTTTGATAGTCGTCCAGCAGTTTTTCCCGTTGTGCCGCCTGCACGTTTGCCGCGGGGGGCGCCAGCCGGCCCAGGTCCTCGAGCGCGCGCGATAGCAACTGTCGGTGGATGTCTTCGAACAGTTCCTCTTCGATCCAGCTGGAGAGGCTGACCTGGCTGGCCTGAGGAGCGTTGGCGGCGCTGATGGCGCTTCTCAGTTTTGCCGTCAGCAGGTTGTCCCGATAGTCGATGGGCATGAGTCGGCTGATCCGGCGCCGGGCGTCCTGCGAATTGAGGTGCGTCATGAATACCACCTGGAACATGAGCAGCGAGGAGTACTCCCTGAGCGGATACAGAGGGTGGCCGGGGAAGTAAATGGCGCACCGTCCCTTGTCGTCGTCCGGGTCGGCGGCGAAATGAATGACACCGGGCAACACGTGGCCAAGCAATTTGACCCGATGGCTGAGCAGCAGCTTGCCTCTACTTCTATCGGGCGCAAGCAAAAAGTATTTGAGCCGCCTCGCACAGTCATCGGAGATGTCGCCGCGCAGGTGGGCCATCTTTAGTATCACATTGAAGCGATTGCGCTGGTGTTCGGCGAAGTGCTGATGCTTGTTCTGTGGCACCAGGGGTTCGTTCGCCGGGTTGGTCAGGTCGAGTACCTGCTTGAGGTGCAGCAGGTATCTTCGGCCGAGGTCAAGGTTACGGCAACGCAGGGCGAAGACTTCGGGCAGCAGGTTGCTTTTGAGTCCCGCGGACTTTCCTGTCAGATAGATGGCTGATCCACTGCCAAACCCACTGCTGCGGGTTTCCCAGGCTTCGAAATTGTAGAGGGCGGCCTCCAGCAGGCTGTGTTCGGGGCTGGCATCGTAAATGGGGATCCACATGACACTGTCGCGATACCAGCGTTTGCTGATAGTAGCGATCTGCATGTCACGCAACTGCGGATAGCCCGCCTTGAGGTCCATCTCAAGGATCGGTTCGGCAAAGTCATCCAGGCTCTTGAGCGGGCTCAGGATATCACCGACCTTGATGGCGGAAAGATGACACTGGATCAGAGCTTCGCGCAGATCGGTTCGTTCCTGGGGAGTGGCATTCTTCAACCAGTCCGGCAAGCGGAATCTGATGAAGCGCTCGTGAGGCAAGGAAAGGGCTGAAGAGGCTTCAAGGGCGGTGGGCATGTTGGAACTCGCTGTCGGTTTTTTGAAAGAAGGGCGTCGAGTCGCCAGCTAAAGCCCATGTGGGAGCCAGGGTGTGTTAGATAGTTAATGAACTCGAATGAGTCAGAGGGTTCTTTTCATTCATTGAGGTTCTTGTTCAGTTGAGTTCTTGTCGTTGTGGCGGAATTTGGTGATATATATGAATTTTATATATCCCCGTTTCTGTTCGGTTATTCCGGTTTTGCATCGATATAATCTATTTTCATTTTTAACGAGCGGGCGGGTAGTCTTTGGAATACATGTGGATGGAAAAATGGCGTGAAGCCAGCTCGAGAGTCTGAGATTTTCTCTTGTGCCATTGGATTAGGTGGGTTTTTGCATGAGAATGTTGGTGTTTGATAATGCCTTGAATCGCTATGAAGTTTCCGGTGAGGGGGCGGATGGCGGCAGTTTTGAATATTTGCAGAAAATTGCAGCGACGCTGAGTAATGTTGATATTGCTATTTCCGGGATTTACCTCGAAGGCAGGGAGATCCGTATCGCTCGTGGTCATGCGGTTTTTACGTTGGGCCATTTGCATGTACAGGGTGCGAAGGCTCAAGAAATTGTTTATCCCTGTTTCATGGATCGATTCGTACTCGACTTCGAGCGCCATATTCCGGATTTTGCGCTATGGACAGGAATGGATAGGGAACTGCAGGCTTCGTATGCGGCGTTGAAGTCCTACCTGCTCAAGGAGGGTGTGGCGGCCGAGGGCCTGGTCAACCTTGCACTGGTTCAGGATCTCACGCTCATGAGCAATCCGGAGGGCGATGATTTCAGGATAAGAAAAGACGAGCTGGATTTTTTGAATGGGCTGATCGGTATCTATGAGCTGGGCGTGGCTCAGGCGAAGGTGAGGCGTCATCTTGGCGTTACCCTGGCAAGGGATGCCGCTGTCCGTCGCAAGCGTCATACCGAACACTCGTTGAATCTTCTGGTTGGCGATGAGGTGGCGGTTGCCAAGCTCTACCAGGTGATCGCAGAGCGGCGTAGCGAGTCTCGTGCCGGCATGAACATGTTGTGCACCTACTACGGTCAGTGGCGCGGGAATATCAAGACCGCGCAGGACGTGAGCACATTCCTGTCCCTGATCAATATCTGGTCTGTGCCCGCTGATCTGCTGATCGGGCTTCATCAACTCAACGCATTTAGGGCGTTTGGTCCATTACGGGTCCAGCTTTCCCTGCCGTTGGTGGATTCGGCGGTATGGAAAGAGATGATTGTGAACATCGACAAGGAGTTCGGTGTCATCCGGGGTGCCGAATTGGTTCGCTTGTTCGGCCCATACAGTCATCAGTACCTGGATATGGGGGCAGACTACACGATCAGTAATAATGGTTTATCCATTAAATATTCCCTTCCTGCGGTGGAAGGTGTTTCTTTTGATGGCGTGGTCAATGTCATCGGCCATGGCCGAAACATTGGCGAGCAGATGCGCGCTCGCCCGGAGAGGGTCGCACAATGGTTGTACGATAATATAATTCAAGTTCATGGTGCGGCGGGTTTTAAAAAACTGAAGTTTATAAATTTTCAGGCTTGTCATATTCATCAGGTAGTAGCCGGCCACATGGTCTGTCTTTTGCTGAAGAAGGCACTGCGGCATTTCGAGACAGATAGAATTCCGGTGGTCCTGGCCATTTCCAGCCCCTGGGCGCCTTTGGTGTTGAATGCGAGTCGGGTCTTCGGTTCGCTGTCAGCGGCCTGGCAGGAGCACACTGTCGTTCTGCCGGGCCTGCTGCTCAAAGGGCTGGATCACTTCATCAGGACCTCGCAGGCCCAGAAAGTCCCCTTGCAATTGGCCGTGCAGAGCGGGTTGACGGGATCTCGTGGCCTGCAGAACCTGAACGATCTGCCCTACCGTGACTATTTGAGACTCAGCAATGTGCTGTCGCTGGATCACAGCTTTTTATCGGGCGAGCATTACATGAAGCGCGCCACGCTGGAGCTGCTTGCGTCAGGTCTGCTGGCATCGATCAATTTGCGCAATGCCGCGCTGGCGGAATCCGCGCAGCTCATTCGCTCCATATTCCCGGACCGGTTCGAGGCCATTGAGCAGTTCGTCACGACCGCCTCGATCGCACCGTCACTGCGGGGCGTCGGGCCGTCGGGGGGAGGCTCACCGTCTGCGCTCTTGAGGGCCGGAGCGGTCGAAACCGTGAGGAAGGTCATCGATTTCCTGGTGATGCTGAAGTCGGCCAGGGACCGCGGTGACTGGCTGGAGGGATTGCGTCTCTACAACGATACGAAAATCAAGTTCCTGATCGATCCTTATGATCATCGTGGGCCGGAAAAGAAAAAGTTCATCGTCGATACCCTGTTCAGCCTGACAGGCCCTGCCACGCAGCCCGGTGAGCAGGCCTACAGCGGCGCCTTCGAGAAGTTCTTCCTGCTCAGCAAGCAGGACTTCCAGGAAATGACCGGCATCAATATCGACTGGGCCATCGGCCATTTCTTCACCCGCGGTACCCCCAATACCACCGTCTCCGAGGCGCTGTTTCGCAGCCTCCAGGTGACCGCGCCCGAGCCCGCGATGCTGGTGCTGGATGCCTCGGTCCAACGTGGCCTGCTGGGCAGTGAACAACTCGGCGTTTCGAGCCGCGAACTGCGGGCCGCGCTTGAGGCCGGGGAGGAGGGGCCGGGCCGGCTGGCGGCCATGGAGCAATTGCAGCAGAACCTGGCGAGGAGAAGAGCCTCGCTGGGCAACGCCCGTTCTCTGAAGAGCCTGCAGGACACCCAGGATGATCTGCTGCGGGCGAAGACCGCTATCGAGAACAAGCAATTGTCGGCCCCGGTGCTGAAAACCTCGGCGCGCATGGCCAGTGCGGCCAGCCGCTTGCTGGGCGCTTTTGGGGTGTTCCTGGACTTTCGCACCCAGCCGTTCCACCTGGACTTTTCCTCGTTGCGCTCCGGCGTGTTCACGGTCAGCGACTCCCTTGCTGTGACCAAGGGAATGTTCGATTTCACCACTGATGTCGGCGTGGCGCTGCGCCTGCGCCTGGCCTCGAACGCCTTCCGGGCGATCTGGCAGTCGCGGCTGGACCTGCTGTTCTTCAAGCTGAACAAGGTCTTGCTGCCGCTGGACGTACTGTTCACGGCCGTCAGCCTCTACCGCAATATCGACGGCGTGCGCCTGGCCAGAAGTGCCGAGGAGCAGGCCCTGTACCTGGCCATGACGGTGATCGACGGGGCCGCCTTTGGCGTGACCCTGGCCGGCTTCGCCCTGATCGCGGTGCCGGGCGTGGGGGTGGCGTTGATCCTGGTGGGCGTGGCCCTGGCGGTGGTGAACATCATTCTCAATGCGATCGTTGGCCTGTCTTCGCTGGAAAACTACCGCTGGGATGAAAAGGTCGGGCTGTTCTTCGACAACCTGTTCGGCGCGTCGTCGCTGTTGACCGGCAGTCTTGCCGCTCCACCGACGGCGCTGGAGGGAATCACTGCCCAGCAGCAGATGCGCCAGGCGGCGGATCAACTGTTCGAGGGCAGTGCTGATGCCTCGATCAGCAGCCTGCCCGAGCAGGGGATCGATCTGTTGCTGACGCCAGTGCTCAACGACAGCGACGACGAGGACCAGACCAACGCCCTCAAGGCCATTGGCCCACCCGGTCCGAACCGTGCCCAGGGCTATACCCTGGCGCCGTTGGGATTGACCGCCGCCGAGCTGGGTACCTGGCCGGACGGCAAGGGCCAGGAAAAGGAGCGGCAGGTGCGCAAGGGCTGGTATCTGCGTCGCGCATCAGCACGTTCGGGCCTGGCGCGGAAGCTGATGGTGACGATGCCCGCGACGCCGGGCAGCCAGGCGCAGGTGCTGGACTTCGGTCCTTTGCCGGCGGTGCTGTTGTTCGGCGCCACGCCGCATCTGCTGCTGGGCATGAACCCCTTTGGCTGGGCGCCGGGCGAGTCGCCGCAGGAGCAGGCGCGCCAGGCTTACCAGGTCAAGTTGTATCCCGGAATCGGTTACACGCTGCAGTTCAAGAAAAGCGTCCTGAGCGCCAAGGACCATGATTCGCACTTCGACAGCCGTACCCGCTTGCTGGTGCCCGAAGGCGACTATCCGAGCCTGCCCCAGGTCGCGCTAGACCTGTCGGCGCAGGGGGATGGCCGCGAAACAATCCGCGAACTGGACCTGTCCACGGCGTCGCTGGAGGTGATCAGGTTCAAGGCCCGCAGCAAGCTCCGGCTGGAGCTGGTGCGGGCCGGCAGCGAGGCGCCGTGTGCGCTGGAGCAGGTGGTGCGCACCGTGCAATTGCCGGCGCATATCAACTTCCGCAGCGGCCGGCGCCATCCGGTGATGGCGGTGGTCGGCGAGGGCTCGCGGGTGGCGTTGCGCAATGCCGAGGGCCAGTCGTTGCTGTTGTTGCGCCCGCAGGTGAAGCACTGCGACATCGAGGTCGAGGCGGCGGTCAGCGGCTTTGCGATTTCCATCTGAAGATCGAGCCTGAGCATTCAGGCGGTTTGAATATTTAAAGGACTATCAGTCGTGAGTGGAAAGAAGGTGATCAAGATCACAGGGCGGGATATTGCCCTGAGTTCGGCACAGAAGAAGATCGACTTGCTGTTAACGGATAACACGCTCAATTACTACGACCTGGAAGTCAGGTTGAACGACTTTCACGAAGGAGACGTTCGGCATCTGTCCTGTATCGTTGGCGATCGGGCCGGGGACAAGTTGCAGGTCTCGCTGGAAGGGGATTTTTTCCTGGCCGATGATGCCGGTGAAAAACCTCATCTGCGTGAGGATGTCGAGCGTGGCCTCAGAATCATCCTGCAGAACCTGACCGTGAGCCTGAGTCCGGACGCCTATTACGGCAAGCGCCTGTACAGTGTCCTCGACATGGACCTGCCCAAGCTGCTGGTTCCCGGCGATAACCAACGGGTCGCCCTGGGCAGTGCGGCCAGCCGCTCCTACGAGTCGATCGAGTTGATATTCAATCCGGCCAGGGAACCGGAGCTGGCAAAATACCTGGCACAGGGCCGGGTCAACTATGAGATTCATACCACCCGGCACGATGGCCAGCTCACCGTGGCGAAATCCGGTTCGCTGACCTTCGGGGAGATCAGCAAGCGGAAGTCGGCAGGGTACGCCTTCGATATCGGTGGGCCGATGTCGGCATTCGACCTGAGTTCGATTCGACTGACCTACCAGCTCACCACGCTGGGCGGCAGGATCGAAGACGACAGGAAGGACTTCCTGCAACTGCGGCTGGTGGAAGGTCGCTATCAGCAGATCGACCTGAAGGCGGTCAACCGCAAGCATACCCGCGAGTCGCTGGAGTTGAAGTTCGCGCTCGATGGAAAGGATGTTTTCAAGTACCTGAATGTGCGCTTTCCCAGCTACCCGGTGTTTCAGGCGGGCAGCGCCGACCGGGTCTTCAACAGCCTGCAGCGCCTGGACGTGGCGCACGCGACGCGCAGGACGGCCGACGCCATTCTGGTCGACATGAGCGCCCTGGCCTCGACGGTCTATCTCGACAGACAGTCTTTCCTGCGGGTCAAGGGCCTGGTCTATCTCGACGATGAGCCGCCGGTCGGCCTTGTCGAGGTCGACTATGAAATGTTCGACGAACACAGCCGGCGGCTGGGCGACCGCACGTTCCAGGGCCGTTGCCAGATCCGCAAGGCCGCTGAAGACGCCACGGTCTCGCGCTTTATCAACTTGGCGAGCCAGGGCAAGGTGTGCTTCTTCGAACTGGACCTCCAGGACTCGCGAGAAGACCCCGCCATCGCCACGGTCGCGTATTACCGGATCGTGCTGCCGGCGGCGTTCCCGGCAGCCTCCCGCAACGAGGCGTGGGTCACCGAGGTGGAGTTCTATTACAACCGCTACCTGAACTTCGAGGCGATCGCCCAGGAGCAGGCGTTTCCCTACGAGGACTTCAGCCTTACCTCGCCGGTGCCCGAGGAGGGCGCGGGCAGGGTGGCGAACCTCAAGACGTTCCTGGATGAGCATGTATTGGCCTATGCGTCGCTGCCGTTCTCTTTTGAACGCATGGCCGAGGACGTGCTTGTCGAGGGTGAACTGTCGGAGGACTTGCAGCAACAGGCGTCCCTCCATGGCTATTCCAGGACCGCAAGGCAACTGTTCTCCACGCCCTGGCTGGACAGGTCGCAGGTGCTGGAGACGGATGGCTGGTGGCGAGGCGTCGATATCCTGCTGTTCACCTGCTGGATGAAAAAGGAGGACCTGCGCGGGACGTCATCGCCTTACTCGCGAAGTGTCGAGAGCGAGTTCGGTTATTTTCATGATGTTCCCTACACCCTGTCGATCAAGGGCAAGTTCAATCCGTACATCTACATTCCCTGCCTGAAGGGCAATCACGACTATGAACTGGACCCGCTGTTTTCCAATACCCTCTACCTGAGGCAGGGGCGCAGTAGGGTCCAGGGGCGCGGTTCGCTGAACCTGCTGTACCTGCTGTGGGACTCGCACACCACCTTCGATTTCGCTGCCGAGGAAGACTTCCAGCGCAGCGTCGCGCCCACGCGCTTCAAGCTCATCGGCGTGGACCTGCAAAGCATCGCCATCAAGGTCCCCGAGCCGGAACATGAGTTGTGGGGAAGCCTGGTCCTGGAATGGGCCGTCTGGGTCGATCCGGACAAACAGCTGGGGGCCTCCGAGGATCCTGCGGTGCTGGCCTTTCTCGGCGAAAGCCAGGCGGCGATCAAGGAGGGCTCGCTGACCCTGGTGAACTTCCTGAAAGAACCCATCGGCGAGTTCATCGAGTTCGAGATCGAGGGGCGTGTCTATACGCTGGAAAACCCTCCCGGCGATAGCAGGGTTCACTGGCGGCGACAGGTCGACCTGGGCCGCGAGGCACTGGGGGAAAAAACCGTGCTGGGCCGCCTGGGCGACAAGACCGAGTTCGTGCGACGACACACGATCCTGGGCCAGCCCAACACCGCGCTTCATCCCAGCGAGGGTGGCCAGGACATCCTCGTGGCCCGTGGCGAGGTCGCCTACCTCCACGGCGGTGAACATGAAACCCAGTTGATCGGGAACCTGCCGGAAAACCATTTCTACCTGCACCTGGGCGGAACCGACAGCGTGGTCGCCAACGGCTACCGCAATACCGTCGAGATTTCCGCAGGCGCCGGGGGCAGCAAGGTGATTTTCCTCTCGGGGAGGAAGGGCGCATTGAACGTGATCCAGGCCCCGGCGATCAGCTTCGCTACCGCCCAGCTCAGGGATGACGACCTGTTCCTCTTGCGCGAAACCGAGGCGCAACTGCTCACGGTGTGCCTGAAGGGCCTCCTGGCCTGGGACCCGTTGCGCCTGGGCCGGGTCAGCCTGGTGCTCGAAGAGGGCACCTTTGACGCCGGGCAACTGCTTGGCCTGCTCAGGGCCACGCAGCAGATTCGTGCGCAGGAATCCCATCGATTCAAGTCGACCTTGCCCGAGCCGGCCCTTCAGCGGGGCCTGGTGCAGTTGGCCGACAGGCTGGCAGCGGGTGACGCTTCGAAGGCTTTTCTTGAAGACCAGATCCAGCAGTATGACGTCGTCGACAGGGACGATCAGGAGGGACAATGATGTCCACGCAAGCCAATCCACTGGAGATGCACGAGCGTCTTCATACCGTCGAGAACCCTTTCTACGGCGAGAGGGACTACACCTTCACCTTCGAGTTCTGCGCGGCCGAGCCGATCTGGCAGACGCACACGGTCGATTATGTCAGCAGCAACCTGGCAAAACCGAACATCTGGATGGGCGAAAGCCGGCAGGATCATTACCTGACTCGGCGTGAGCCCGAGGCGCCGGACGAACGGGTGTTTTCCGAGCGGGAATGCCGCAGCTTCGCGTTGTTCTGTCGTGACAGCCAGTTGCACCTGGTACTGACGGTCTGGGGGGAGGGTGCCGATGGCAAGCGCCTGCCCAATAGTCGCCATGACCAGCGGTTCGCAACCATCGCCACGCGCCAGGTGGCGGGCAAGGGCGACCTACTCAGGCTGGCCCATGAGCAGCCGTGTGTCATCAAGCTGGAAACCCGCGGCGGCGTCTCCAGCCTCAAGGTCTGGAACACGCTGGACAGCGAGCAGGAACCGTTCACGCTGGACGTGCCGGGTGAGTCGTTCGAGGACTTTTTCTCCGGGTTCACCGAGTTCCAGTTCAACGCGGTACCCGTGGCCCTCAGAACCGGCAAGCACTCCCTGAAGGTGCAGCGGGTCGCCACCTGGCGTGGGAACGCTAAACCTGAGGGGGAGAAGAACTTCCGGGACTGTCTCGAGGAGAAGAAGGCCGCCCTGAAAAGCTTCGGTTATCGGCAACTGCCACTGGACAGGCTGGCGGCGCACTACCCGTTGCACAAGGACCGCTGGAGTCTGCTGGAGAACCGGGCGTTTTATTCGCTGAAGAACGCCGATTTCGAATGGCGGGACCACCACGGGCTGTGTTTCGAGCTGCACCGCAACGTCTGCTCCATCGCGCTGAAGGCGGCGGCCGGGCGAGGCGCCAGCGCCAACGTCCTGCTGAGTGTGTTGCCCGGTGCCGCCAGCCTGGGCGAGATCACCACCCTGGGCGCGCAAGTCGATGCCTGGGCCAGGTCCGAGCCGGGTTTCACCACACGCAATCATCGCCTGAAATTCCGCCAGATTCTTGCGGATGTGCAGGCCTTCGATGCCAGCCAGGCCTTCAGCCTGTCTTCCCACTACACGGATGGCACCCTTGCGGCGATCCAGCAGGGGACCTTGCCGGTGGGGCTTGGCCAGTTCATGGCGCAACTGAAGCGCTCGACGTTTACCGACAGCTCGGCACTCGAGAGCACCATGACCCAACTGCAGGCGGCACTGAACCAGGACAAGGCGCTGAACGACGAGCGTCGCGAGGCGATGGGCAGGCTGACCCTGAACACTTCGAACCCTGAGACGTCCATCGTCTTTCGCGTGCAGCTTTGCCGGAGAATGGTCACGGCGCCGGAAACCGGCGCGTTGCGTTATGAAGAAACAGTGGTGTTTCAGGATAGCGAGGGTCAGGACCGAGGGGCGTTCGAGCTGAAGGAGCGCACGGGTTTCCTGCTGTTTTCGCTGAGCGATGACCGCCAGGCCCTCGACCTGTTTTTCGCCGGTCCGGGCAGCGAGCTTCCCGCTTCGTTGGTCGCGTCGTTCCGTCATTCGCTGGGGGAGGCTCAAGGGGGGACGAGCGCCCAGGTCATCGACGAGGTGGTGCTGGAACTGGGTGCCGAGGGTCCGACGGCCCAGGGCACGAGGATCGCCCTCAGCGGCTTGAGCCTCTGGGACACGGCCTTGTGGCAGCGTGAAGGCCTGATCGCGGAGGGTGAAAAGCCCGATCGGGACTACAACGTGAAGACCCTGGCCTATCTCGGCTTTTGCGGGTTGTTCGAGGCCTTGCTTGAGCAATATCAGCGATCGGCCAAGGTGGGGGCGGTGCATGTCGAGCCTGACGTTTGACCCTGCGCTCGATCGCTACGAAATGTCGGGGACCGGGCTGGATACGCAGCGCTTCGTCTATCTCGACGCGATCATCAATACCCTGGCGCAGCATTCGATCATCGTGCCCGCCCTGGCCCAGGTCGAGGGCGAGCACGGCAGCCGGATGCTGCAGGAACTGCGCTTGCTGAAGGGGGTGCTGTCACTCCACTCGCTGGGCATTGCCCAGCGAAAAGTCGCCGAGGCACTCGGGGTCGACCTGTCGAACAGCAAGGCGCGTACCCGGCGTGCGGGGGTCAATCGCTGACCTTGCTATTGGGGGAGGAGGTTGCGACCACGACACTCTACAAGGGGCTGAGTTCTTTCGTGGAGCTTGTGCCGATAGGGCTGCTCCTCAGGTATTTTTCCTACAAAAAGCGCGACGCGCTACAGACCCCCGATGACTTGCAGCGATTTTACCTGGCATTGAAACGCTGGATTCAGGACAGCTACCTGCTCAACCGGTCGCAGGCCTATGGCACGGGTTTTCCGCTCATTGCCAACCTGCTCGACCCGGCTGCTTCCGGCCATGGCGCAGATGGAACAGAGCCTGAAACGCAAAGGCGTCTCGCTGGGCGACGCGCTGTCCCTGAAACGTCTGCAGGACACCCAGGATGATCTGCAGCGGGCGAAAACCGCCGTCGAAAAAAATCAGCTGTCGGCTCCGGTGCTGAAAACCTCGGCGCGCATGGCCAGTGCGGCCAGCCGCTTGCTGGGAGCCTTTGGCGTGACCCTGGCCGGCTTCGCCCTGATCGCGGTGCCGGGCGTGGGGGTGGCGTTGATCCTGGTGGGCGTGGCCCTGGCGGTGGTCGGCGAGGGCTCGCGAGTGGCGTTGCGCAATGCCGAGGGCCAGTCGTTGCTGTTGTTGCGCCCGCAGGTGAAGCACTGTGACATCGAGGTCGAGGCGGCGGTCAGCGGCTTTTCCGTCTCGATCTAGCCCGTTGGTTCAATAGGGGGTGTGCGGCCCGTCCAGGTGCCGCACACCGGCTGGGTGTCAGTCGACTGCCAGGCCGTGTTCCAGCAGGGCTTCCTCGGTGAGCCGTTCCAGTTCGTCGGTGTATTCGCCGGCGATGGCCTGGTAGAGAACATGGTATTCGGCGTCCGTCAGGCTACGGGCGAAGACCTGCTGTTCCGGCTGGCCCAGCACTGCGGCCGAAGCCTTCATGGTGACTTGCAGCGAGGCCTTTTCATCCTCCGACAGGCTGGCCGGGTTGAACCAGCGTTCCTGGGCGCTCTTCAGTTCTTCCAGGGCATCGCCCTTGCGCTCGCGCAAGGCTTGCTTCTCGGTGAGCTCCTGCAGGTGCTGGTCGTGCAGGTACTGTTCCCAGAAGTCCTGCTTGAGCGTCTGGCGGACCAGGTCCCGTGGTTGTTTTTCCTGTTCGAGAACGGCCTCGTAGGCGGCCTCCAACTGGCGCTCGCCGACATTGGCGATGGGCGCATACCGCATCTTCGAGGCCTGCCAGGGTAGCGCCAGGCGTTCGGCCAGGCCAATGCGGTAGGCCAGGTAGATTTCCGCCTGGTCGGGGTCGCCGACGCGATTTTCGATTTCCGCCTTGGCCAGTTGGTTCACCCGATCCAGGCGTGACTTGCCCCGGGCCAGGCGTAGCAGCTTCGACTCGATCCGCTGCCACTCTGGCTCCTCATAGGCTTCATGAAGCAGCACGTCGAAGCCCATGTCGCTGAAGGCCACCGTGATGCCGTCGGTGCAGGTGTCCGGTTCCGGGCTGTTGGCCTTGAGGAAGAGCCTTTCACGCAACTCGCTGTCCTTGATCGCGGCGCGGACCATGCGGCGGACCTTGTCTTGCAGCCTTGGCCGAACAACCGGATCGAGGTAGTCGGCCGAGTCTGTCAGGTCGTGGATCACCCGGAAAAATTCTTCGGATTGTTCGACGGGTTCCTCGCTGGCCAGCAGCATCCAGTCATTGCGAAAGTCATCCTGTTCGGCGGCGGACATGAGCCCTTGCAACCAGGGCTGTTCGTCGCGGGCGACGGGGGAGCGCGCCAGTACCGGACTGTGCACCGATGCCGTTTCGCTTGGCGAGGCGTCCGACTCCGGATCGGAAGGCAACTCCAGTTCCAGGTTCAGGTCGAGCCCGGTTTCTGCATGGTAATTGACCACGTCGTCCAGGTTGTCGATGGCATTGTTGAAGAGGTTGAGGGTCCGGGCGAGGCGCTGCCCCTGTTCGCTGGTATCGAGCAGGGCTTCGGGGACATGGCCCAGGTTGTTGGAACGCAGGTCCAGCAGGCGCAGGCGCGGCAGCTGTTCAAACCCGGTTGGCCAGGTATTGAGCCCGCAATTGTGCAGATAGATATCCTGCAACTCGGACATCGCACTGAAATTCGGGGTGCGTCCCAGGAACGGATTGTTGCCCAGGTCCAGCTTCTTCAACCGTGTGAGCCGGGTCAGCAGGGCGACGCCCTGCTCGGTCAGAACGATGTGGTTGTTGCTCAGGTCCAGATAGTCCAGGTATGGCATCGAGCCCAGGCTCGCCGGCAGTTCGTCCAGGATGCCGCCGCGTATCGTCAATCGTATGAGGTGAGGAAAACGGGCGAGAAACGGCCCGATCTGGGTTGCCACACTGGAAGCGTCGTGAAAGAGGGTCAACTCGGTCACATGGTCGAAGGTTGCCGACAGGCTTGGCAGCGGTGCCAGGTCGAGGGTCAGGTACTGATTGAATTGATACCCGCCCAGGCTCGAGTGGTAGGACCAGCCCCGGCGCCAGCAGCCTTTCAGGCTGTCCGCAAACTGTGCCCTGGCCTGCGCGAGTTCTGCCGACGTTGAAGTGCTCGCCACCCAGGTGTCGAGTTCCTCGCCCAAGTTGGTGTAGGTCTGCCCCAGTTGTTCGAGGTGCAGCACGGCCGCGCCCTCGTTCAGGCCGCGCAGGCCGAGAAACGCTTCGCTCTCCCACCAGTGGTGGTCGGGGTACAGGCGCTGCGCAAGCTCGATGAATGTCTGGGAGCGCATGAGCCGCGTGCGTCCGCCGATGCCGCGTCCGCTGAGCGGGTAGCCGATACGTCCATCGGCCAGGCGCATCGGCAGCCGATGGGCGGGCTTGATGGCCGGCAGGTCGAGCAGGGCGGCCAAGGCCTGGCGATCGGGTAGCGGTTGTTGCAGCAGCTGGCCCTTCAGGGCATTGGCCTCGTGGGTGCCGGGGAAGCCCAGGGCCTTGCGTTCGGCGTCGGGCAGGGCGTGCAGGACGCTCGCATACAGATCGTCCGGGCCATGCAACTCCAGGCCGTCGGCGTCGAGGGTTTCGTAGCGCCCGGCGTTTTTCAGCAGAATCTTGCGGATCGGCGCCGACTCGCTGCCGATGCTGTCGAACAGGGGACCACTCAGGTTGCGCTCTCGTATTTCCAGGCGGACCTGTCGCGACCAACCGGGCAGTTTCTGCAACTGGTGCAGGATCACGCGGTCGGTGTCGGGTGTATGGCCGGACTCCAGGTACAAGCCCTCCAAGGCCCGCGCCAGGCGCTGGTTGCGCAAGTAGTGGCGGGCTTCCTCGGCCAGGCGCAGGGGGATGCGTCGTGCGCCGAGCAGTTGCTGGCGTTCGAGCGGGTTGGCGTTGCGGGCGAGCTCTTCTGCGACCGGTGTCGACAGGCCGGGAAAGTCGCGCTGGATCACGGCGGCGCCAGGCTGGACGGGCTGGCTGCGATAGCGATAGTGCGAGTCGAACAGTTCGCTGCGACGCCTGATCGCCTGCGGGGCGAGCTTGCGCCGCAGGTGGCCGGAGCGGGTCTCGAGGTTGAACGGGCCGCTGCCGAATTCCTCGTCCAGCAGCGTGCGGACTTCCCCTTCGTCGAGGTTTTCCAGCACCTTGGCCAGCAACCGGTTGGCATCGAGGCCGGGCCATTGCAGGTCGATACGCTTGACCAGGGCCGGCTGGCCCGCCGGGTATTCCTGTATCCGCACGCTTTTGCGGTCCAGCAGGCGCAGCACCTTCGTGCGTGGCCAGACCGGCTCGCTGGTGAGCAGTTGCAGTTCCATGTGCAGTTCGTCCAGCGACGGGCCGGCGACGCCGCCGTCCTGCAGGCGACGGATCAGGTTGTTCAGTTCGCGGTCGAGCTTGAAGCGGGTCACACAGTCCTCCAGCAGGGCCGGTGGCTGCGCCTGGTCCATGTGCATCCGGCGCAGCAGGCTGTCGTCGACCCCGCTGACCCGCATGGCCTGCTCCACCGACGCCGGGTCGAGGCTGGCGGCATCCGGCCCGAGCCGGGAAAACAGCTGCGCGCGCTGCCATTGCCAGGGTTGTTCGAACTCGAATTGCCAGGCCCCCTTGCCGTTGTGTTGCAGCAGCGGTGCGTAGCTGTCGGGGTTGTGCGGATGCAGCAGGTGGAAGCGATTGACCCCGGTGCCGGGGCGTACCTGGTAGTTGCGTCCGTCCAGGTGCAGGTAGGTCTTGCCGTCGTGGTGAATGAGACCGGCGGCATCGGGGTTCGCGTCCACGCTGTCGGGCAGTTCGTGTGCGTAGGCCGACAGGTCGGGTTTCCATAGCGCCGGTTCGTTGGGCGCGGGCTTGATCGGGTGCAGCCCCTCGATGAAGGCCGAGCCTTCGAAACCCACCTGCAGCGCGGTGCCCAGTCCCAGCAGTTCCAGGTTCAGCACCACCCCGAGGAAGCCGAGTACCGCCTGTTCCTTTTCGTCATGGCGCCACTGCTCGATGCCGTTGTAGAGCTGCACGATCAGTTGCCCTGCGGCCACCGCCAGCATCGCCTCGCCCAGGCCCGGTACCAGGAACAGCAGGTTGGTGGTCCAGTTCAGCAGCGAGCGCAGGCGTTCGCTGCGGGTTTTCCTGTTCTCGTCGTCGGTGGGCACGGCGGTGACCCTGGCGTCGTCGAGGCGCTTCACGGTCTGCAGGGTGCAGAATTCGCCGAAGGGCTGGTTGCCCAGCGAGGTCGCCTGCAGGTGCAGGTCCGCCCCTTTCCCAGGCGTGGGCGAGGCCAGCCGCTCGCCGAGGGCGCTGAAGAACGCCGGCTGCGCGCGCAGGTGCACGTAGCGCTTGAAAAAGGCCTGGTAGGGTTTGCCACGCAGCCGCTCCCGCAGCGCGTCGTGCGCGGCCTGGCGGGAGGCATACTGCTTGACCGACTGCTGCGGGTCACCCGCCAGGTACAGCACGCAGGGTGACCCTGCCGTGCCCGATGGGTCGTTGCGTTCGATCAGCATGACACCCTTGAGCACGGCACCGCGATAACCGCTGGGGTTGACGAAATCGAGCAGTGTCAGGTAACTGCAGGTGATCGGGCGGTCGCTCCATTGGGGTGTCCGGGCCGGGTCGATCAGGCTTTGCAGCATCTGGTAGGCCGCCGCGTCGAGGTTGCCCTGGATCTGCGCGATTTCGGCCTGCAGCGCCAGTTCATCGCGCTGCTGCTGTTCGAAGAGCACGCGATAGGGCGCTGGCTGGCCGGGCCCGGCGGGTAGCAGGAAACCCTCGATGTGCTTGCGGTACTGACCGCCCAGGTCGAGTTGCCGGCAGAGCGCGGCGAAGTCCGGCAGGGTGATGTTTTTTTTCAGCACCCGGGTGGACTTGCGCAGGATCGCCGAGCCGCGATCGAAGCCGAAATAACCGGTCTCGGCGCTTTCGAAATTCTGCAGGGCGGCCTGCAGCAGGCTCTGCGTGAGGATGCTTTCCTGGCGGGGGCTGCCGAGGGTGGCGGCCGCGAGGATGTGCACGTGGCGCAGTTGGTCCCGGTAGATGTCCAGGCCCGGACCGTAACGCTCGTTCAGCGCCTGGGTCAGCAGCGGGGCGGCGAACAGCCGGGCGCTCTTGAGCCCCTGCAGGTGCCTGGCCAACGCCACCCTGGAACCTTGGCTGCGCTTGACCGCACGGGCGAAGGCCTGGCGCTGCGCGAGGGTGGCACCGGTCAGCCAGGCGGGCAGGCGGCTGATGATCAGGCGATGGTTGCGGGTCGAGCGGGGTGCGGGAAGAGAGGGAAGAAGGGTGGAGGGTTCGTTTGGCATTGCGTGAGGTCCGATTCGTTGTTCGAATCGGACACGCTAGGTGGCGTGCGGGAAGTGAATGCGGTAGCTATGTATGGCGCTTTCAGGTCTGTTGTACGGTGATCAAGGCATCTTTGGCCGAACGGTGCTTGCAAGTGTTTGTATCTCGGAATACTGTATGAATGATCAGTATTTCGAGTAGTAGTCCATGCAGCTCATCGCCAAGCTCGGCATTCTCGCCGACGCCGCCAAGTACGATGCCTCGTGCGCCAGCAGCGGCGCGCCCAAGCGCAGTTCCCGCGGTCGGGACGGGCTCGGGGCCACCGATGGCATGGGCATCTGCCACAGTTTCACCCCCGATGGGCGTTGTGTTTCATTGCTCAAGGTGCTGCTCACCAACTTCTGCCTCTACGACTGCCAATACTGCGTCAACCGTCGTTCCAGCAATGTGCCGAGGGCGCGGTTCACGCCGGAAGAGGTGGTGCGCCTGACCCTCGACTTCTATCGGCGCAACTGCATCAGCGGGCTTTTCCTCAGCTCGGGGATCATCCGCTCGGCCGACTACACCATGGAGCAACTGATTCGGGTGGCGCGACTGTTGCGCGAGGAACACCAGTTCCGCGGCTACATTCACCTCAAGACCATTCCCGATGCCGACCCGCTGCTGATCGAGGAGGCCGGCCGGTTGGCCGACCGCCTGAGCGTGAACATCGAGCTGCCCACCGAGGCCAGCCTCAAGCGCCTGGCACCGGAAAAGCAGTTGACCACTATCCGCCAGGCCATGGGCACCATCCATCTCGGCCAGCAGGCGGTGGCCGGCGAGGCCAGGGCGCCGCGTTTCACGCCGGCCGGGCAGAGCACCCAGGTGATCGTCGGTGCCGACGCCACGGACGACCGCACGATCCTGCGCAATGCCGAATCGCTCTATCAGGGCTACGGCCTGCGGCGTGTCTACTACTCGGCGTTCAGCCCGATTCCCGACAGCCCCGACAGCGTGCCCCTGGCCGCGCCACCGCTGCTGCGCGAACACCGCTTGTACCAGGCCGACTTCCTGATGCGCGGCTACGGTTACAAGGCCGGCGAGCTGTTGAGCCAGTCGAGCAACCTGGAGCTGGACATCGACCCCAAGCTCGCCTGGGCGCTGGCCAACCGCGAGGTGTTTCCGCTGGACGTGAACCGCGCCGAACCGGCGTTGCTGGCGCGCATTCCGGGCATCGGCCTGCGTAGCGTGCAGCGGCTGGTGGCGTTGCGCCGGGAACGGCGCATTCGCTATGACGACCTGATCCAGCTACGTTGCGTGCTCGACAAAGCCCGGCCGTTCATCGTCACCAGCGATTATCGACCGCCCCAGGCGGAAACCCGCAGCGGCCTGTTGCGCGCCCGCTTGCGTGAACCCCAGGCGCCGTTGCAGATGGGGCTCTGGGGATGATCGCGCTGGACTGCGATAACGACTTCGGTACCTGGCGCAACCAGGCACGGACACTGCTGGGGCACGGTATCGACCCGGTCGATGTGACCTGGACCGAAGGGCCGATGCTCGATCTGCTGGCCGAACCCACGCCGTTGCCGAACGGGCCGGGGTTGTTCTGTGCGCGAGTGCCGGCGGCGCTGCTGGCGCAGCTCGAACAGGCCGCCCGCTATCATGGCGAGCAGCGCTGGAACCTGCTCTACGAGGTGCTCTGGCGGGTCGCCCACGGCGACCGTACCGCGATGCTCGCGGGTGACCGCCTGGGCAGTGAATTGCAGCGGCGGATCAAGCAGGTGCGGCGCGAGGCCCATCACCTGCATGCCTTCGTGCGCTTCGTGCCGTTGCCCGACGCCCTGGCCGAACGGTTGCAACTGGACCTGGTGGCCTTCCACGAACCTGCCCATGACATTCTCGCCAGTGCCAGTGGTCATTTCGCCGAGCGGCTGGGCCGACAACGCTGGCTGATCGCGACCTCACGTGATGGCATCCGCTTCGATGGCGAGACGCTGGACTACCGACGCCAGTGTCCCGAGCAGTGGCGCCAGTGGGCCCTTCATGCCGATGATCCGGACGCCGAATTATGGCTGACCTACTACCGGCACATCTTCAACCCGGCCCGTGTCAATCCGCAGGTCATGCGCCAGCAGATGCCGGGGCGTTTCTGGCGACATCTGCCCGAGGGGCCGCTGATTCCCCGGTTGGTGGGGCAGGCCCGGCAGGGCAAGCAGCGTGATGGCCAGGCGCGGGAAGTGGGGTTGCAGGGCGGCAAGCGGATTGCCGGCGGGAAGGGCTCGCCAGGTCAGGGGCTGGCTGGCGAGCCCAGGTAGCCTGTCGATCAGGCCAGGTGAGTGAACAGGTAGTTTTCCGGCAGCCGCGACTTCGGCAGGGTGGCATTGAAGTCACTGTCGCTGCGGTAGCCCAGGCAGACCAGTACCACGCTGGTCAGGCCTTGGGCGTGCAGATCCAGTTCGGCATCCACCGCCTTGGCATCGAAGCCTTCCATTGGCGTGGCGTCGATACCCAGCGAGGCGGCACCGAGCAGCAGGCTGCCGAGGGCCAGGTAGGTCTGCTTTTCCATCCAGTGCTGGAGGTCTTTCTGCTCGTAGCGATGCAGGTCGACGAAGCCCGAGCGGATCTGCTGTTGGCCGCTGCGGGCGGTGTCGCTGGCGAAGCGGCCGTCTTCCTGTTCCTGTTGCAGCACCTTTTCCAGGTGGCTGTCGCTCATGCCGGTGCGGGTGCACAGGGCGATCACGTGGGAGGCATTGAGGATCTTCGGTTCGTTGTAGGCGAAACGTCCTTCGGCGCCCTTGGCCAGGCGTGCCTTGCCCTCGGCGGTCGAGGCGACGATGAAGTGCGAAGGCTGCGAGTTGACCGATGAAGGTGCGTTGCGCAGCAGTGTCAGCAGTTCATCGATGGCGGCCTGGGGAATACGTTTCGAGGCGTCGAAGGCTTTGGTGGTGTAGCGCTGGGCGGTGATGTGCGCGAGGTTCATCGGGAACTCCATGGCGGCAGGATGAGGACTGGCGCTGATTCTGATCTTCGTTGACAGAGAGATAAAGAGGTAAGATCGGTTAGCTCTTTCACTCCTGGTGTGAAAATGATTCGGCTCGATGACCTGTCGTTATTTGTTCGCTCTGCCGCGCTGGGCAGTTTCTCCAATGCGGCCCGCGAGGTGGATCTGCTGCCCGGCCAGGTCAGTGCGGCGATCCGGCGCCTGGAGCGCGAGTTGGACATCTGCCTGTTTGCCCGCTCGACTCGCAGCCTGCGCCTGACTGCGGAAGGCGAACGCTACCTGCCTTATGCACGAGGCGTCTTGGAAACCTTGCGCGAAGGGCACGAGCAGTTGCACGTCGAACGCCTCGAACTGCAGGGCACCCTGCAGATGGCCGTGTCTTCCGACCTGGGGCGCAACCTGCTGTCGCCCTGGCTGATCGAATTTCGCCGCCTGCATCCACGGCTGATCCTGCGCCTGTCGGTGTCCGACCAGATTTCCGACGTCTTCCGTGATCCGGTCGATGTCGCGGTGCGCTACGGCCATCTCGAGGATGCGAGTTTCGTCGCCTTGCCGCTGGCGGAGAATCGGCGGGTGCTGGTGGCGGCGCCGTCGTACCTGGAGGCTCACGGACGACCGTGCAGCCTCGACGACCTGGCCGGGCACAATTGCCTCTGCTACGTGTTGCAGGGCCGCTATTACGACAAATGGGCGTTCTACAAGGATGGCCAGCGCCGTGAAGTTGCGGTCACCGGGACCCTGTTCAGCGACGACGCCGATGTGGTGCGGCACTGGGCATTGGCGGGTGAGGGCATCATCTACAAGGCCTGGCTGGAGGTGCGTGCCGATATTGCGGCGGGGCGCCTGGAACTGCTGTTGCCCGAATACCATGGCGAACATACCCGGCTGCAGTTGGTGTGCCCGCATCGGCGGCAGATTTCCGCATCCGTGCAGGCCCTTTACCAGTTTCTCCAAGGGAAATTCCGCGAACTGGATCAGAAGGGCCCGGTGCTGCCACCCTGAAATTGGGCTAATGTCCCTATGGAAAATACGTGAAAGGTGGTCGGGATCTGCTGCGATAATTCGCCAGCGGGTTTGATTCGAAGCGCAATCCTTTGAAAATCATAAGCTTGCGAAATGTGTCGAATACGGAAAATTGGCGCCGGTGAACTTGCTTCGAGGGGAGGGGATGTATATATTCGTGCCCTTGTCGCCCCGGTCCTGGAAGGTCATCAAACCTTTCGGCTCACCATGAGCCGCCGCGTCGACCGCTGCACCGCGCTGCCGCCCGAATGGCGAAATTGGTAGACGCATGGGACTTAAAATCCCCCGTTCGTAAGGACGTGCCGGTTCGACCCCGGCTTCGGGCACCATCTTACATTCCAGAGAAGGCTTACGAGATCTCTGGAAGCCTTGAAAACCTGCCTCCTGGCGGGTTTTTTCGTTTTTGCCTTCCATCAGGTTCCAGGCCCGTACCCGGAAATCCAGCCGTTTTAAGGGTACAATTAAGGGTAATCTCCGGTTCGAAAAAGGAGAGTACCCTTATGTCACGTACAACGACTCCTCTCACGGATACTGCTTGTCGCTTCGCCAAACCCACTGACCGGCCCTACAAGCTTTTCGACGGTGATGGGCTCTACCTTTTGATCCAACCTAATGGCCGCAAAGGCTGGCGTCTCAGGTATGTGAAACCCGATGGGCGGGAAGGTTTAACCTCGTTAGGCAATTACCCTGTGATCGGCCTGGGCGATGCGCGCCAGAAGCGTTTGGAGGCGAAGCAGTTGCTTGCGGGTGGCATTGATCCTGTAGAGAGCAAGCGGAAAACCAGGCTGGAAGACGTGGTCAACGGGGCGACCTTTGAAAGCGTTGCCCTGGGCTGGCACAAGAACATGTCTACCAAGTGGTCGCCTGATCACGCCAAGACGGTCTTGCATCGTCTCAAGACCGACGTTTTCCCCTTGATTGGCGCCCGAGCGATTGTGAGCCTCGACACCTTTGATTTGATGCAGCCTGTGGAGGCGATCAGGGCGCGGGGGGCAATCGATGTCGCCATCAGAGTGCAGAGCTTCCTGAAAAATATAATGCGAGAGGCCAAACGCCTTCGTCTCATTACCGAAAACCCGGCACATGATCTTCAAGGCATGATCACTGCGCCAAAAGTCACCCATCGGCCAGCCTTGCCGTTGTCACGCCTTCCTGAGCTGCAGGCCAGAATCAACGCGTATCCGGGGCGCAAATTAACCCGCAAACCGCAGTCAGCGGGCAATTCGCATTGTGGAGCTTGCTCGTGGTCAATTTGCTCAAACGAGCCCAGCGTTACCTTTGTTGAATGCCATTGCTGCAGGGGTCGGCTGGAGCTGGCGTAGCCTTTCTGAGCTGACGATTGGCCCGTTTCGAGGGTTTCGAAGCCCTGAGACGTTTGATCTCGCCAGGCGCCTGATCCTGTTCTATGGCCCTAACGGCAGCGGAAAAACCAGCCTGTGTGAAGCGCTGGAGTTCGCATTGCTAGGCGCCGTGGATGAAGGTGCGACAGCTTGAAGGTGGATTGCAAGTGAGGTTTCAGGCCGAAAGCGCTCCAGATCCGTTGCACTGTAGCGGGCGATACGCCCGTTGCAGCACTCATGCTGCGCACGCTCCACTGTGTGGCATTCTCGGGCAGGCTTTGAAGCGCCCGGTTGACAACGTTTTGCACCTGCTCATCCGAAACGGTACGTGGACGGCCCGGGCGGGCTGCATCTATCAGGCCGTCAAACCGGTACGCCTCAAATCGGCGGCACCATTTTGAAACCGTTTGAACAGTCGTGTGCAGACGCTCTGCAATGGTTGCACCACGCTCTCCGTCGGCACATGCCAAAACAATCTGTATCCGCATCTTTTCATCAGCAGGGGCCTTTCGGATGGCCAAGCGGGCAAGTAACTCCGCCCGCTCCTCTGGCGTAATGATCAGCTTCCTGGGAGGGCGACCTGTTCTGGGCATGTATGGCTTCCATCAAGCGATAGCCACAAGAGTACCAGAAATCGATTTTATTAAAATTATATTTGAGACACCACACTAGTTTGTCGGATGTTGCGGTTTTCAGCGACCCAGTCCCCTTCCAGGAACTGAGCGTCGCCTACGTAACTCCAGGTGGGCTGAATGAGCAGGTCTTGCGCGATTTCAATCATCATGGTGGTGAGCGAGCGCTGCATCGGGCGCTGGATAAGGTGTTGGAACGTATTACCCGCTAACTGAATTTCATTGTGTTCATCTGTGGTCGTTAGATATGTCTGTCACTGATAATTTGATTGCTTTCACTCTGGCCGCAACTGTACTTACCCTCACACCTGGGTTGGATACGGCATTGGTTTTGAGAACCGCTACAGTTGAGGGCAGGGCGCAGGCCATGCGTGCCACATTGGGCATAAACGCCGGTTGCTTGCTCTGGGGCGGCGCTATCGCTTTTGGTTTAGGAGCACTGCTCACGGTCTCGGAAGTAGCCTACAGCCTGTTGAAGTACTGTGGAGCCGCATACCTGCTGTACCTGGGGGGGAACATGCTGTTGCGCCCCCGCCGATCGATCTCTGATGTAAACGCGCAAGAGACGACGTCCACCAATTGGTTCGTGAAAGGCATGATGGGGAATGTGCTCAACCCGAAGATAGGGATCTTCTACGTCTCTTTTCTGCCGCAGTTTATTCCGCAAGGCCAATCACTCATCCGGGACATTCGGCTTGGTCGGCATCCATGTAGTGCTGGGTTTGCTCTGGTCCTCAGTGCTGATTGGGGCAACGCAGTCGTTGGGAGGCGTGCTGAGAAAGGAGAAAGTGGTCAGTCGAATGGATCGAGCTACGGGCATGATTTTCATGGCTTTCGCAGCACGGTTGGCCATGAGTAGAGGCTGACGAGGAGGCTGGGGTAGACCTATCGCTGGGCCTTTTTGGCCAGCGATAGGTCAATTGGATCATGCTACTGGCTGAGCGCCGGTGATCTCGACGAGCGATCCGCACATGAAGGCGGCCTCGTCCGAAGCCAGGAAAGCCACCAGCGCAGCAACTTCCTCAGGCTTACCGATACGCCCGAAGGGTACCATCTTGTCGAGATCGGCAATGGTGCGGCCAGATCTACGGACACCCGCCTCTAGCATCGGCGTGTGAATCTCACCTGGGCAAACAGCATTAACGCGTACTTTATGCGGCGCGTAATCACGTGCCAGGTTCTGGGTGAACGATGCCACTGCAGCCTTGGTAACGTTGTAAGCGATGTGTCCAGGCGCAGGGTAGAGACCCCACTGCGAAGCGGTGTTGACGATAGCGCCGCCACCCGCATCGATCATGATCGGCAATACCGCGCGGCAGAGGTGGAACATCGAGTCTAGGTTAACTGCGAAGCTGATATCCCAATCGTCTTCGCTCAGAGAGAGCAAATTACCGCGGCGATTGATACCGGCGTTGTTGACCAGGATGTCGATCGTTCCCAGCTCGGCTACCGTTTTCCGTACCAATTCGCGGCAGGCATCCCCTTTGGAAATGTCCGCAGCGATGGCCACAGCTTTGCCGCCGTTACCTTGGATGGTTTCTACGACGGCTTGAGCTGCTTCAAAGTTCACATCGCTGATCACCACCTTGGCGCCTTCGCTAGCCAGCCGCGCTGCAATCGCTGATCCGATGCCACCTGCAGCGCCGGTCACGATTGCTACTTTGTTCTCGAATCTGTTCATCGTCGACTCCCGTTTTTGTTTGTGATTGAACCAGGCGTTCAGCTTCCCAGGCGACGTGCGCCCCGGATAGACAGAAGGAAAAGGTATGGTTGCAGCAGGATGCTCGATCTGACCATAGGTGACTTCACGAAAGACTACTGCGGTCAGGAAGACTCTGTATGTCTGGCTGCACTGTTGTGTGCAGTGATGCGTACAAAATAAGGCCTGCTGCGGACTCTGTCAACGGGCTCCCCCGATTGCGAAATCGATTGGTGGAATCGGTCACAAAAGGAGCGGGATGACGCGGGTGGCTGTCGATCGTGTCCCAGGAAGTGGTGTAACTCATCGTGGCCTTGGCCACTGAGTTTGCCGTTTAGTTGATCACGGCCGACAGCTTGGCCTGCGGATTATCGCTGACCGCTTCGAAAGCCTCCAACTGCATGTAGCGCCGTTGCAGGCACCATTCGTCGTTCTGTTCCAGCAGCATCGCGCCAACCAGTCGGGTAATGGCCGGATCGTTGGGGAAAATGCCAACGACTTCAGTGCGGCGCTTGATCTCTGCATTCAACCGTTCCAGCGGGTTGGTACTGTGCAATTGCTGCCGGTGCGCTTTGGGAAACGCCATGTGCGCCAGCACTTCGTCCTCGCAGCCATCCATCAGCGCCGCGATCTTTGGGTATTTCTCACGTAACTGGTCAGCCACCAGGCGCCATTGCTGGTGGCATTCCTGGCGGCTGTCCTGAGCGAAGACCGTGCGCAGCAGCGCCGCCACCATGGTGCGCTGCCCCTTGCCGACATGGGCCATGGCGTTGCGCATGAAGTGCACGCGGCAGCGCTGCCAGGTGGCATGGAAAACCTTGGAAACGGCGGCCTTGAGGCCTTCGTGAGCGTCGGAAATCACCAGCTTTACGCCGCGTAGCCCACGCCGCATCAGGCTGCGCAGGAAGTCCGTCCAGAACGGCTCGGCCTCTGATGGGCCAACCCGCATGCCCAGGATTTCACGGCCACCATTGGTGTTCACGGCCACGGCGATTATGACGGCGACCGAGACGATACGCCCGGCCTCCCGCACTTTGACGTAGGTCGCGTCGATCCAGAGATAGGGCCAATCGCCTTCCAGCGGACGATCGAGGAAGGCATGAACGCGCTCGTCGATCTCGCCAGCCAGTCGTGATACCTGGCTTTTCGATATACCGGTCATGCCCATGGCCTTGACCAGTTCATCAACCGAGCGCGTCGATACGCCCTGGATGTAGGCCTCCTGGATGACGGCTGCCATGGCTTTCTCGGCGGTGCGTCTCGGCTCCAGGAAGCCCGGAAAATAGCTACCTTGTCGCAGTTTTGGGATCTTCAGATCAACGTCGCCAGCGCGGGTTTGCCAGAGGCGATCACGGTAGCCATTGCGACTGTTTACCCGGTCGGGGCTTTTGACGTCGAAGCCAGCGTTGCACAGGCCTTCGACATCCAACTCCATCATGCGCTGGGCAACGTACTGGATCATTTGCTTGAGCAGATCGGCGTCTGCCCCTTTCTCAACCAGCTCGGTCAATGCGATAGTGGGCTTGGTCATCGTGGTTTCTCTGGTGAAGGTTAAGTCCGCAAACTCAACGTTAGCCAAGAACCACGATGACCATCCTCTTTCGCCCGCAGGGCGCCTTCGGTTGGTTCAGTTACACCACTTCTCGGGACACGATCGTGGCTGTCTATTTGCCGTCAGTGGCAGTGTGCTCAATTGAGTACATCTGACGCTATTTTCATGGTTTATTTTTTAAGCCATATGTGCATTAGCGTTGAGCAGAGGGCAAATAATCGGTAGGCAGTATTACTCATCTGCTCGGAATTTAGCTTGCAAACATCTAGGTCGGATCGTTTTTTCGATTTGCAGGCTATAGCAGTTTTTCAATTTTGCTAGTGCTCAGCTGACGATGCGTTTGACTAACTCAGCTGTAGAATTAACACCGTACTTTTTTAAAAGGTTACAGCGGTGTATATCCACGGTCCTCGGGCTGATGTTCAGACGTTTGGCAGCCTCCTTGCTGGTCAGCCCATCAACCATTAGCGCTGCTACGTCCCTTTCGCGAGCCGTAAGCATTATGCTCTCTTCGCGGTATGGAAGCTCGGCGTTTGACACGTGTGTGAACACCCAGGTTGCCAGTTCGTAGGGGGCACTGGGATTGAATCCATACCCGCGCACCGTCACCCAGAAGTGGGTGCCGTCCAGGCGGCGCATCAAGCGATCGTCTTGAAAGTTCTCGTGCTTGGATAGCAGTGGGCCGAAATGTTGGGCGGCAGTCTCGAAATCTTTGTGCTCTGGATAGAGAACTTCAAAAGATGCCCCAATTACTTGCTCCGGGCTTGCCCTAAACATTTCCAATGCGCAGGCATTACAAAGTGTGATTTTTCGATTTCTTGCGATGATTACGGCAATAGGTAGGTGGTAAATGAAAAGGTCTGCATTGGACACCACTTCTTCATATTCCACTCGTACCTCCAAAGCCAGCCAAATGAGAAACTGTTGCAATTTCTATGATCACCTAGGTGATTGGAAACCGTAGAGCACCAACCTACCTGGGCCTATGATGGCACCTAGGACATTTTTAGAACAAGCGCCAAAAATAGGACGAATGGCAAAAAACTGACTCATAGATACTTAGGCAATATTTAGTTTTGCAGAATCCAACCTATACGCAAGTAAAAAGATACCTAACTTCCTTCACTGCCCATCCTACTCAATTACAAAAATCGGGAGAGCAATGACCATGAATGCAATCAATAACGTATCCAATGCGACGCTACGCAAAGTAACTGCTGCTGCTGCGGTAGGTAATTTTGTGGAGTGGTTTGACTTCGCCGTCTACGGGTTCCTGGCAACGATTATCGCCAAGCAATTCTTCTCAAGCTCAGATCCCAATGCCGCCTTGCTACAGACGTTTGCTGTGTTTGCAGTAGCCTTCGCCTTACGCCCCTTAGGTGGGATCGTGTTCGGTGGGTTAGGTGATCGGTTAGGTCGTAAGCGGGTGCTCTCCGCCACAGTCTTGATGATGGCAGGCTCGACGACTGTCATCGGCCTATTGCCAACATATGCAACGCTGGGGATCTTGGCGCCGGTGCTCCTGACGATTACGCGGTGCGTGCAAGGTTTTTCTGCTGGAGGGGAGTACGCGGGTGCATGTGCGTACCTTATGGAGCACGCTCCTAATAACCGACGTGCCTGGTACGGAAGCTTTCTCCCGGTGTCGACATTTTCTGCCTTCGCCGCTGCTGCCGTTCTAGCTTATCTACTGGAAGCGGGCCTCTCAGCTGAGGCAATGGCAGCATGGGGCTGGAGAGTACCGTTTCTGATCGCAGCACCTCTTGGTGTTGTAGGTTTGTACCTGCGCTGGCGGATGGAAGAAACTCCGACTTTCCAGCAAGCAATTGCCGAACGACCGGAGCACGCTCATTCCCCGCTACGAGAAACCTTGACTCAACACAAGCGAGTGATTTTCCGACTTGGCGCATTCATTTCGCTGACAGGGTTGTCGTTCTACATGTTCACTACCTACTTCGCCACTTACCTGCAAGTGGTGGGGCACCTTTCCCGAGCCGAATCACTAATGGTTACGACCGTCGCGCTGCTCTTCGCGGCTGGTGCGTGCCCGGCAGCCGGCGCGTTTTCCGATTACGTCGGTCGTCGCAGGACTGTCGGCTTCACTTGTTTGTGGGTGATCTTCACGGTGTTCCCTGCCTACTGGATGGCCAGCTCCGGACACGTTTGGGCGGCAATCGTGGGAGTGATGCTGCTGGCTGTAGGAGCTGTTCTGTCTGGTGTAGTGACTGCCGTTCTCTTGTCCGAGGTGTTCCCAACACGCACCCGATATACCGCATCAGCGATTACTTACAACGTCGCGTACACGCTGTTCGGCGGCACTGCTCCACTTGTGGCTACTGCGTTGATCAACCACACCGGCAGTAGCCTCGCACCAGCTTTCTACTTGGTGCTGATAGCTCTGCTTGCCCTCTGTGGTGGTCTGGCTCTGCCTGAAACATCACGCATCTCTTTGCATGACGATCCGACGCCAACGCCTGGCAACGTAGGAAAAAACCTTCATCGTCCGGCGTAGTCCTGCCGTGTCAAAGCGCGGGAGAGCCCCGCGCAATCAAAAAACGCTAAGGAGTAGATGTATGAGTGCTCGTGCTCTGCACAACGACAGTATCATCATTGATGGTCTGATCATTGGTAAATGGAACCGGGAGTTGTTCGAGGACATGCGAAAGGGCGGCCTGACCGCTGCTAACTGCACTGTTTCGGTATGGGAGGGATTCAGAGCAACCGTCGACAGCATTGCCGCAACTCAGAAATTGATGCGTGATAACAGCGATCTAGTGATCCCAGTGCGCACCACCGCAGATATCCTGGAAGCTAAGGCGACCGGTAAGACAGGAATTTTCTTCGGCTTTCAGAACACCTACGCATTTGAGGATCAGCTTCCTTATGTGGACGTTTTCAAACAGCTCGGCGTAGGCATCGTGCAGATGTGCTACAACACGCAGAACCTTGTTGGTACTGGGTGCTATGAGCGTGATGGCGGCCTCTCTGGATTTGGGCATGAGGTGGTCGCCGAAATGAATCGAGTTGGCATCATGTGCGACCTGTCTCACGTAGGGGCGCGTACGAGCGAGGAGGTGATTCGCGCGTCGAAGAAGCCAGTTTGCTACTCACACTGTCTACCTTCCGGGCTCAAGCAGCATCCGCGCAATAAGTCCGACGACGAACTCCGATTCATCGCTGAACAAGGAGGGTTTGTTGGCGTGACGCTTTTCACGCCATTCCTCGCCAAAGGCATCGACGCCACGATTGATGACTACGCCGAAGCAATCGAGTACACCATGAACATTGTCGGTGAGGATGCCGTAGGTATCGGTACTGATTTCACGCAAGGGCACGGTCAAGACTTTTTCGAGTACCTGACCCATGACAAAGGCTATGCCCGGCGGTTGACCAATTTTGGAGAAATCATCAATCCACTAGGGCTGCGCAGCATCGGCGAGTTTCCCAACCTTACAGAGACTCTGCTCAAACGTGGTCATCCTGAGCGCGTGGTGAGCAAGATTATGGGAGGTAACTGGGTAAATGTGCTCAGAGAGGTCTGGGGGAAATAGCACTGGAAAGCTGCAAACGCCAGCCAGGTAGCTGGCGTTTGTGCTTCGAATCTCGATTCTAGAAGAGGGATGTCACCGGGGGCAGCGGCCATCTAAGTGGATCAAGCCTGCAGCGCTCTCAGTAGCACTTTGACCCTTTCCAGCTCGTCTCGGTGTCGCAGATAGGCAGCGTACACATCGTACTCGGCAAACGCGAGATCAGGCAGCACCTGAGTCAGTTCTCCTGCCGCCAATTCCTCCTCAATAAGGTACCTGGGCAAGACTGCCAGTCCGGCGCCTGCTAATGCCAGTGAGCGCAGAGATGTTGAGTCACTGACACTGATACGCGGGTTTATGTGTAGGTTAGCCTTCTCGTCTCTCCAACTCACTGGAAAGCTGATCACAGGCGCATATACACGCTGAGCCATGCACACATGGTTTGCCAACTCAGCAATTTCTGTAGGCGTGCCGTGCTTCTTCAGATAGTCAGGCGCTGCGCACAGTGCCAACGTAAAAGCACTGATTTTTTCATAGCGGATGCCCGACTGGGATGGGCAGGCCATGCGGATGGCCACGTCGTATTCGCCATCGAGCAGGTCCACATAGCGATCCGACAAATCAACCTCGAAGCGCAATCTAGGATGCTCTGCGGTGAGCTGCGCAATTCGTGGAAGTACAAAGGCGCGGCCGAAGGAAGTAGGCATCGTCACCCTTAAGACTCCTTCGGCATTGAGAAGCCCGCCCTGCAAGCGTGTGTCTGCATCCTCCAGTCCGGCAAGTACATTGCGCAAATCGGCAGCGTAACTGATTCCCGAGTCGGTAAGTGCCACCTTACGCGTCGTCCTCAGAACCAGTTGGTGCCCCAACCTTGCTTCGAGATTGGTAATGCGTCGGCTCACTGTGGACTGCGCAATTCCAAGGTTCCGTGCCGCTCCGCCAAAGCTCTTGCACTCGGCAACTGCTAGAAAAGCGTCTACTTCTGTAAGGGAGGTGAGTTTCATCGATTTTGCGCATAAGTGAAATCTTATTTCTACTGTTTTAATCCGAAATCAGCAAGGATAGGATTTGGCCAGACCTGTCACAGAAGGCTAAGCGCCATGTCAGCAGTGATGCATGCGGTAAAGAACAGGCACTCCACACGGGCTTTTCTGCCACGTGCTGTGGACGAAGGCTTGTTGAGGGAAATTCTGGAAACCGCTCGGTTCTCCCCCTCCAGTGGCAACCTGCAACCTTGGAAGTTATACGTGCTCGCCGGGTCAAGCTTGACCAGTCTCAAAGAAGAAGTGGGGCGTACTCTCGCTCGTGAGCCACGGGGCGAAGGGATGGGCTATCCGATCTATCCACAAGATCTCAAAGCCGAATACCAGGCACGGAGAGTCAAGTGTGGAGAGGATCTATACGCGACTTTAGATGTGGCGCGAGATGATCGTGTCGGACGTGTCCGGCAGTTCGCCCGCAACTTCACATTTTTCGATGCTCCCGTCGGCATGTTGCTGGCTGTAGATCGCAGCATGGGGCAAGCACAGTGGGCTGACCTTGGCATGTTCCTTCAGACGCTAATGCTTCTCTCGCAGGAGAGGGGGTTAGCTACCTGCGCTCAGGCCTGTTGGACGCTGGTTCACAAAACGGTAGAGCGGCATATGGGGCTATCAGAAGACATGATGGTGTTCTGCGGTATTTCACTGGGGTACGCCGATAGCGAGCACCCCATCAATACGCTGCGCACTGAGCGAGAGCCGCTCTCGGGAATCGTCGACTTCAGGGGGTTCAACTAAACGAACGTATTGGATTGCGCATGTAATCGGTTAACTGGAGAGGCTGATGAAACGGGTAGAAACCAACAATCTGGATTCGATTGCGAACTATCAAATGGTGCAAGCTGCGGATCCCATACCGGGAACAGGGGAGGTGCTGTTACGCATCGCTGCATGTGGTATCGGCTACGTTGATGCCCTAGAGTCGCTCGGTCGCTATCAGGTCAAGCCCCCATTGCCACACGTCCCTGGGCAAGAGGTCAGCGGCTGGGTCGAGGCGGTAGGTGAGGGGGTAGACAGTGTTGCTGTTGGCGACCGAGTGATCACTCAGATCCATGGTGGGCTTGCTGAGTTAGCGGTCGCGTCGGCAAACACGGTTACCCGCATCCCGGCAAATATGAATTTCGCTCAGGCAGCCGGTTTCAAGATCAATTATTTGACTGTACTGCATGCACTCCGCGATCGAGCGAACCTGCAGGCCGGTGAAACCTTGCTGGTCATCGGCGCCGCGGGGGGCGTTGGTAGTGCTGCTGTACAGATTGGCAAGTGCCTTGGTGCAAAAGTAATCGCGGTCGCATCCTCTGCCGAGAAGCGCGCGTTCGTCCGCGACCTAGGGGCCGATGCTGTGATTGATTCGAGTGCGGACAACTTCCGTGACCAGGTCAAGGAGTTGTGCGATCAAAAAGGGCCGAACGTGGTTTTCGATCCAGTGTGCGGCCCTCTGTTCGAGCCAGCATTTCGTTCGCTGACTTGGGGTGGGCGCCACCTTGTCGTCGGCTTTGCTGGAGGCCCCATCCCCTCGTTGCGTGCAAACCTACCCCTGTTGAAGGGGGCATCGCTGGTGGGGGTTGATGTGCGCCAGTTTCAGATTTATGAAGCGGAGAAGGGCGCCTCCCATGTCCAGGAATTGCTGGCATGGGTTGCGGCTGGGCAAGTGGCACCGCCCATAGGCAAAGTGTTCGCGTTCGATGAGTTTGCCGCTGCGCTGGAGTTTGGCCTGTCCGGCAAGGGACTCGGCAAAACGGTGGTGAGAGTGGCGCAAGACTGATAAGTGAGTAGGACAGAGGGGGCCCATGGCCCCCTTTTTTCCGTCCGTTGAACTTCAAGCATCCCAGCGTTGCAGTGCCTGCTCGAGTTGAATCGCATGGGCCGGTTGAGGAACACCTGGCGAAGTGCGTGAGAATCGCGGGGCTGGGGCAGGCTGCACTACATCAGCGATGGTCACGAAGGTCTCTCTTGCGCGATTGTGCGCATGCAATGGAGCTTCATCCCAATCCAGCACTGGTGCAAAGCAGGCGTCACTGCCTTCGAAAAGGGTGCACCACTCATCTCGCGTGCGAGTGGCCATGATACCCGCCAGCGCCTGTTTCTGAGATGGCCAACTGGCCGGGTTCATCTGGTCATCAAACAGACTGCCTTCCATTGGGCACAGCTCACGCAACTGTTGGTAGAACTGAGGCTCAATCGCACCGATCGCCACGAAGCGGCCATCTGCACACCGATAGGTGTCATAGAACGGAGCCGCACCATCGAGCAAGTTACTGCCGCGATCATTTCCCCATTGGCCCATTGCCCGCAGCCCATGGATGAAGCTGGCCAGTAGTGTTGTCCCATCGCTCATGGCGGCGTCGATCACCTGACCCTTGCCGGACTTTGATACTTCATGCAGTGCGGCCATCACACCGACTAGCAGCAACATGCCGCCTCCACCAAAGTCACCCACGAAATTGATGGGCGGGGGCGGGGTTTCACCTGGACGTCCGATGCTCTGCAGCGCGCCGGTGATCGCTATGTAGTTGATGTCATGGCCTGCTGTGCGGGCCAACGGACCATACTGCCCCCAGCCGGTCATACGCCCATAGATCAGGCGAGGATTGACTGCATGGCATTCAGTTGGGCCAAGCCGGTTCTTTTCCATCACTCCGGGCCGGAAGCCTTCGATCAATATGTCGGCCTTGGCGACAAGGCGAAGAACGGCGGATTGGCCGGATTCAGTACGTATATCCAGCTCTACGGTCGGTCTGCTACGGCTGAGCACATCAGCAGGGTCTACTGCTGTGCCTGGGCGAACGATACGAACGACCTCTGCCCCGAGGTCGGCGAGCACCATGGCTGCGAACGGGGCGGGGCCGATTCCGGAAAGTTCCACCACTTTGATGCCTTTCAATGGTCCCATGTGTTCTCCTTGATGCAATTGCCTGTCAACCCAAGACGCTGCGCGCGATGATTTCTTTCATTATTTCAGAGCTGCCAGCGAAAATTCGTGAAACCCGGGCATCCAGGAAACGTTGACAGATTTCGTACTCCTGCATGTAGCCAGCTCCTCCGTGCAACTGTACACCGGCATCCATGACCCTTGATTCAAGCTCGCTCGTGATGAGCTTGGCTTTCGCCGCTGACTGAGCGGAAAGCTCGCCGGCATTGTGCTGGGCAACACAGTGGTCTACGTAGACTTGAGCGACTTCCAGATCGGCTGCCAAGTCAGCCATGGTGAATCGGGTGTTTTGGAACTCCGCTACTTTCTTGCCGAAAGCCTTGCGTTGAAGCACGTAGTCGCGCGTCAGGTCAAAGCCGCATTGAGCATTGGCCAGCGAACCGACAGCTGAAATAAGACGTTCTTCGACCAGCGAGGTCTTCAGGTATCGCAGCCCCTGAGAAACATCTCCCAGTACATTTTGCTTGGGTACACGCACGTCATTAAAGAAGAGTTCTGCGGTGTCTTGGGCGTGCAGGCCCATCTTCTCCAACTGGCGCCCTCGCTCAAAGCCGGGCATCCCTCGCTCAACCAGAAACAGCCCAATCTGCCTGGGGTCATCAGGATTAGTCTTGGCTGCAACGAGTATTACGTCTGCATTGATGCCGTTCGATATGTAGGTTTTCGCTCCATTGAGTAGCCAATGGTTCTCGCGTTCCAGCGCTCGAGTTTTCATGCCCGCCAGATCACTGCCAGCATCCGGCTCGGTCATGGCGATACCCAGAATACTATCGCCGGTAGCGCACGAAGGTAGATAACGAGCTTGTTGATCAGAGTTGCCGAAGTGCTTGATGTACGGTGCCACCAGCCGGCTGTGCAAGGTGTGGTAGAAGCCAACTTCGCCGAAGCGGTTATCTTCTTCAATCATGATTTGTTGATAGCGGAAATCCCACAGGCCGATGCCGCCATGCTCTTCAGCGGCCCACACCAGCAGGAAACCGAGTTCGCCCATCTTCTTGAACATCTCACGAGGAACGATCCCGGCTTTGCGCCAGGCCTGCTTATTTGGCTGCACTTCTTTTTGCAGGAAAGCCCTGTAGCTCTCCCGGAAAATGTCATGTTCAGTACTGAATCCAGAGCGTTGCATAAGGTCTCCCAGAAAGGTGCATCAACACTGCACCTACAGCAGTATCACCAGAGTTTCCATGTGTAGAGAACGTTCACACGCAGGTCATTGTTGTCGCGGAAGGTCGCGGCTTGGGTGAAGTTGTTGCGGTACCAGGCGTGGCGAACCTTGAAACCGAGTCCTTGAAGAGGGCCAGATTGGATGACATAAGCAACCTGTGCCTGGCTTTCGCGTTCGTATCGGCCGCTGCCGCCCATGCGATCTGGCAGTTCGATGTTGTCCCCGCGCATATGCCAGACCATCGCGGTGAGTCCCGGAATGCCCGCGGCGGCAAAGTTGTAGTCGTAGCGTACTTGCCAGGTGCGTTCTTTGGCATTGAGGAAGTCGGTAGCAATTGCTCCCTCCACAGTCGGAGATGGCTCGCTACGGCCCATGTACGGTTGAGCGGTGTCGCCGAACAGAGCCATGTAGCCAGTGCTGAAGGTATGACCGCCCAGGGAGTAGCGGAACACGACACCGTAGTTGTCGTTGTCGACTTCGCCCGCATTGGCGGAGCCATCTTCGCCGGACTTGACCCATCGGAAGTCGGTTTTGAGGCTACCAGGTCCCAGTGGAAGGTCATGGACCAACCACAGGTAATCCTGCCGATAGATGTCGTTCAGGGTTGCGTGATAGTAGCTCGCGGTGAGATTGGGACTTGCCTTGTACTTGGCACCGACGTAGGTGAACCCGCTGGAGTCAACGTCGAGGAAGCGGCCATTTTGTGCCGTGACGCGGATGTTTTCGTAGTTGCTTGAGTCCCTGAACTTGATGCGGTCCAGGTAGCCCCCCATCAACGTCAGGTTCTCAATGTCTTCTGACTGAAACGTGGTGCCCTGGAACGTCTGCGGTAGCAGCCTGCCTGGGCTGGAATAGGCAACCGGCAGCAGCAGTGTCATGCGGCCCGTGTTCAATTTCGACTGTGCAAAGCGAACCTTTGCAACACCTCCAAAGGTACTGAAGCTGTCTTCAGATCGGCCTTTGGAATCTACAGGTAGCAGTTGGGTGCCCGCGCGATGCGGTGATGAGTCGAGCTTGAAGCCTGTCATGCTGTTTAGGTCTAGCCCGAACCCAACTGGACCTTCGGTGTAGCCTGATTTGAAATCGAGAGTCACGCCTTGTGCCCACTCCCTCAGCTCACGCTTGAGCGCTGGGTTTTCCGGGTCTTTGTAATCCCGATCCAGGTAGTAGTTGTGCAGAAGAACGCTGGCAGAGCTATCAGTGAAAAATGCACTTTGTGCGTGAACTGCGAACGACAGTGGCAACGTGGACATCAGCAACGCTGCGGTGCGGAAAGTCATGTGGTGCTCCAGTATTTATTGTTGTTTGGAGTCAGGCCATTGCGATGGCGCGATTCAGGCTCAGTCCTTCTGCGCGCTCATCATCTGACCGAAGTGACGGCGTGCGAACAGGAAGCCCAGGATCGCAATGGGGCCTATGGCTGCAGCCATGGTTGCCAGCGCGAAAGCAATGGCTGTTGGCCCAGTAAACACGCGGTCAGCTAACAGGCCGCTCAGGAATGGGCCAACGGTGTAGCCGAAGAGATTGATGACTAGAAGGTTGACCGCAACGGTGCGGGCTCTGAGTCTGGATGGGCTGATCATTTGCATACCCAGGCATGTCATCACGGAAATGCTTGGCAAGAACATCATGCAGATCGCGAACGCGGTTACCAGAAGCCAGTACTGGCCGGCAAGCAGGCCGATGATAATGGCTGGCACCGGGATAGCCACGGAAAGCATCAGTATCAGAATGATGCCGTCCGATCGCCCTGCTTTTTGCAGTTTGCTGGCCAACCAAGGGAGGGACAGGGTGCCGAATACTGATGTCGGTAAACCCACCGAGCCAAACACGAAGCTGGCGTGGGAGGCGGTAAGTTCATGCAAGCGGATCAGCAATGTCGGAGCCCATGAGATCACGCCGAGTGTGAGTGATGAAATCATCCCTGTTGCAATGAAAAAAGGAATGAACATGGCCTGGTTGCCCTTCAAAAATGGCAGCAGTGCATCGATACCCGTTGCCGATTCAGAGGCTTGTGACTCGACGCGTGCAGGCTCACGCATGGTCAATGCAAACAGCAGGATCATCAGGAAGCCAGGCAAGCTGACGGTGAGCAAGGTGAAGCGCCAAGCTTCCATACCTGGCAGGAACTGTTGGGTGCCAGCGTACTGGTATACCGCTCCCCCGATGAGGAAGGCGCCCGTTGCCATGACGTTACCCGTAGCCATGTAGAAACTGGTTGGCAACGCTCTCTCTTTGCGCTGGAACATGTCACCGATTAGCGACATTGCCGCCGGCGTTAATACGGCTTCACCGATTGCTACGCCCGCCCGGCATATGATCAAGGTTGTGAAGTCGACGGTAAATGCGGAAGCCGCGGTCATGAGCGACCAGAGCAGCACGCCCGTGAGGATGATGCGCGTACGGTTACCCTTGTCGATGAGGTAAGCGACTGGAATGCCGGCTACGGAGTAGAGGATTGCAAATCCCGCCCCTAACAAAAGCCCCATTTGCGTATTCGACAAGCCCAGGCTTTGTGTAACTGGCTGGGCTACGGCAGACAGGATGAAGCGATCCACCATTGATATGGCGTAGAAGATGATGAGGCACCCAACGGCATACCAGCGGCCAGGATGGATTTTGCTCTCGGCATAGGTGAAGGATGTGCTCTGCTCGTTCATTGCGTAATCCCATTAATTATTTTTGTTGGATCTGCGAAACAGCAATAACCAGACGCCTCGCTTGCATCGCAAACGCTGGACATCTGGCTCAAGTCTATGGAGAAGGAGGGGACGGAAAATCGTCTCAAAAGACGATTTTCCAGGTGAGTTATGAGACCAATCCGAGTTTCCGCGCTACGGCAAGGGCCTGGGTTCGGCTGTTGGTTTCGAGCTTGGCATTGATATTGCGCAGATGAGTGCGCACGGTGCTGTTGGAGACGTGCAGGCGGTCGGCTAAGTCGAGGTTCGAACAACCCTCGGTCAAAAGCATCAGGACTTCAATTTCCTTACGTGTCAGCGGTTCGGCCATAGGCTGTGATAGCGACTGGCTGTTGCACTTTTCAGTAGTCGTTAGACCGAACCCAATTTGGAGCGTCCGTAGAAAATCTGAGAGCAGAGGGTTCCTGGACTTACGCGTTTCGTAGGCTTGCTTGAACTCGGTCACAACGCCTGCCAGTAATGGTCCCTCATCCAGCAGCGTGCGCAGGTAGCCCTCATGCGCGGCAAATGACAGTGCGTCCTCAAGCTCTTTGTGGGCACAAAGCAAGTTGTCGCAACGATGCAATGCCAGCACCTTGAGCAGTTGAAGCACCAGTGCGCGATGGCGTCGGCCAGAGGCGTAAGCGTCTTTGAGATCAGTGTTAGCTTGCTTCAGTGCTGCTACTGGGTCACCAAAATGAATTTCCCATCTGAGCCTAGCAAGGCGGAGGTAATGGATGTCGTGCGCGAGTAAACGCTGGCGGCATTCGCGAGCCCAGATGACGGGATCGTCCGCCCTGGCCAGCTCATCAAGGGATGCAGAGCCTTGGCCCTGGATAAGGAGAATCTTCGCTCGCTCGAGTTGCGCAGCCGCAACTGCGCGCGGGAGTCTGCGACTGTGTCCGAGGTACTCTAACTCGGTCAGGGCTTGTACGGCCGTGTCGAGATCCTTTTCTATGAAGGCAAGCCTGCATTTGAGCAGGTAGATAAGGATCAGATGATCAGGTATGCAAACTTCACGTACCAGCGGTAGGTATACATTAATCAGATGACGAGTTTTCGCGAGATCATTGGCTTCATACACCGTTGCGGTGTAGAGCACGCCGGCCCAGGCATTTCCATGAGTATGTTTGTTGCGAGTGGCATGCGTGGCGTCCACTGCCAGCCTGAAGCGAGCTGAGGCATGACGTAGCCTTCCATGGAGGAGGTCAATCAGCCCCTCGGTAGTTTCCGAATACATGCGATTGAACAGGCTTTCTCCACCATGCAGGCGTCGAGCCGCATCAAGCATCAATTGAGCATCCCGCGCATCACCGATAATGAGGGTCTGATGCGCAATGGCATTGAGCAGAGTGGCGCTCGCGAAGCAGTACCCAGGTTCCATGCTCTCCAGGGCGTGCTTACCTGCTGTGACGGCATCTTCGCAGTGATCTTGCATGCCGAGGAGGGTCGGATAGAGTGCGGCACCATGATTGCGAATCCGGGCGTCCGTGCTGTTGCGCCAGTCGATCTGCTCCAATTGTTCACGGGCAGCATGTGAACCTTCGGTCAACGCAGTAGCCCAAATGGACATCATGTACAAGACTGGGCGGGTTGCGACCAGGTTTTCAGGAATCGATGTGAACCACCGTCTCAGCAGGCGCATTCGCCCTTGCTCCAACAGTGACTCGGTATGCCGCTCAAGGAGCACTGTTGCCTGTTCGAATACCTTTCCTTGCACCGCGTGATCGATTGCCAGCACAGCCTGGCCTTGAGATTCGAACCAATGCGACGCCCTCAGGTGCAGGTCTCTCCACTGACAGGGATATTCGGTAATCAACTGGTTGCGCAGAAGCTCTGCAAAAAGGCCATGAAATCGCCAATAGCCACTTCTGGACTCGATTGGCAGCGCGAGGCCTTGCGTATGAAGTCCCTCTACCATCTCGCGACAGTTCACGCCTGGGTTCAACGCCTCACAAACGGATAGATTGAACGATCTCAACACACTGATGCGGATCAGGAACATGCGGAGCGCAGGGGTTTGTTCGGCTAGAACCACTTCACTCAGGTATTGGCCCACGGTGCCTGTTGAACCAGAAAACTGGGCGATGAAGTCTATACGGGACTCTGTTCGCTTAAGCGCGATTGAGGCTAGCCACAAAGCAGCTGCCCAGCCTTCGGTTTTGCCATGCAAGTGATCAACTTGTTCCCGTGAGAGGTTGCCGGCGGCAAGTTGAGGAGCGAAGAGCGCTGCACATTCGTCGTAGTCGAACCGCAATTCGCTCGAGCCGATTTCTGTGAGCCGGCCGCCGACGCGCAAGCGCGACAGCCCCATTGCGGGTGTCAGACGGGTGGCCGCTATCAGGTAGGCGCGGCGTGGAAGCTGCAGAGCAATTTCTTGAAGGAGCGCCAAAACGGAGCCTTCATGAATATTTTCCAGATCATCTACGAAGAGTGCGAATGGCCCATCATGTGTCGCAATGCTTGTCATGGCATCGCAACCGGGCTGGGCGATGCCCAGATGCTTTACGATCTTGTCCAGGCAGCTCAGAAACCTCGACAAGTCGTTGTCGGTCGCCCGAGCGTTCAACCATGCCGTTGCAATTCCGGCTTGGCTGAACTGGCCGAAGGCCTGAGCCATTGCCGTCGATTTGCCAAAACCAGCTGGTGCACTCAACAGGGTGAGGGTGCCACCGGCTCGCTCGATGATCGGCAACAAGCGCGAGCGCCTGACCTGCGTTGGAATGAGTGCAGGGCCTTTGAATCTAGGGTCTGGGTCGTTGAGCATGGTGTACATGTTCTCCTTCCTTGCGTCGTGACGACACTCCATGTCGCAGCACCCCGTCAGCGTGGCGCAAAACCTGTCGTGAGCAAGTCGACCATCTGCGCAGCTACGTCCTCCTTGGATTGTTTGCCGTCGGGAGAAAACCAGCGGGCAGGCCAGTTCAAGGCACCTGCCAGCGTGAATGCCAGTAGTTTTGAATCACAAGGTGCGATTGACCCATCCGCGATGGCCTCCTCAATCAAGCCGCGCATTGCCAAGTCGATTTTTCCTTTCAGCGACCGGAATTCTTTTCGGCCATCTTCTGATAAGGCTTCATCACCTGTGCGGATCACGCAGCGCCCGAAGTCATCCATGTTGATTTCGGCGTAGCGCTGCAGATAGTTGCGCAACCGGTCGATTCCCTTGCCAGGTTGCTGGCGCGCAGACTCTGCCGCTTCAATAAGCTGCTCCAGGCCGTGCAGAACACATTGGAGCAAAACCTGCTCCTTGTTTCCCAGGTAGTGGTAGATCGTTGGCTTGGAGATGCCGAGGCTGATCGCTACGTCCTCAAGCAACGTGGCGTGAAAGCCGCGTTCGTTGAATATGCGCACCGCTGCACGCAACACGGCCTGGCGTTTGGCTTCACGTTCTTGCTGCTTTTGCGTGACGGTTTGAAAAGGTGAGCTGTCAGTCACGTTAGTCATCCAGTTCGTTGTTTTTAGCACGGCTCAGGACCATGCATGGGCAGCAAGGTTCGCGGCATTTTCATCGTGCATAACCTTGACAGGGCCATGTGGGGAATTCTAGCCTACTCACGAGTAGGTGGTCTACTGGCAGGTTTTTAAGTGCCCGCCTGCACACTCCAGCGATCTCTATCCCCATAAAAACAAGCAAGAGGATGTGCGCGATGAAGATTCAAGATGTAGCGGCAGTCATCACCGGTGGTGCCTCTGGCCTGGGAGGCGCAGTTGCTGCTCGATTGGCGGCGGCGGGAGCGAATGTTGCGATCATTGACCTGAACCAGCAACTGGGTGAAACACTCGCCAGATCAATCGGTGGGGTGTTCATCAAGGCAGATGTGACTGATGAAGCCGCGGTAGAGCATGCGCTGGAAACAGCTGAAGGCGTGCATGGAAAAGCGCGCATTCTGGTCAATTGTGCCGGTATCGGCCCACCCGCCAAAGCAATCAGTCGTGACGGAAAAGCACTCCCGCTGGCTGATTTCGCTCGGATTATCAACATCAACCTCAATGGCAGCTTCAACGTCCTTTCCAAGTTCGCGGCCCGTCTCCATGCGGCTGAGCAGGCTGGGGAGGAACGCGGCATCATCATCAACACGGCCAGTGTTGCGGCATTTGATGGGCAGATCGGACAGCCGGCATATGCCGCTTCGAAAGCGGGGATTGTCGGCATGACCCTGCCCCTGGCCCGTGAGTTCGCCCGCTATGGCATCCGAGTGATGACTATCGCGCCGGGTATTTTCCTCACACCGCTCCTGGCATCGCTGCCAGAAGAGACCCAGCAGTCGCTTGGGCAGCAGGTACCGTTCCCTAGTCGACTGGGGCAGCCTGACGAGTTCGCTCAACTCGTCCAGTCAATCATCGAGAACCCCATGCTTAACGGTGAAGTCATTCGCCTGGATGGCGCGATCAGGATGGCTTCGCGATGAATGTGAATGATCTCGAGTTGGCTTCGGCGATTGCTGAGCGTGTTGAGGCGTTCGTACGTGAGGTGGTCGTGCCGTATGAGAAGGATATGCGCCGGGACCATCACGACTGTCCTACAGACGAAATGGTTTTGGAACTGCGTGAAAAGGCACGCCAGGCGGGTGTGCTCACCCCGCATATTCTTCCCGATGGTAGCCATCTGAGCCAACAAGGTACCGCGTTGGTCCTGGCACGCACCGGCCTTTCTCCTCTGGGGCCATTGGCCTGCAATACCTGTGCGCCGGATGAGGGCAACATGTACCTGCTGGGTAAGGTAGGTAGCGAGTACATCAAGCAGCAATTCCTCGAGCCGTTGGTAACAGGCAGAGCACGGTCGGCATTCTTCATGACTGAGCCTGCCGAAGAGGGTGGAGCGGGTTCCGATCCTTCGATGATGCGAACGCATTGCCACAGAGAGGGTGATAGCTGGGTGATCAACGGCCGCAAGGCGTTCATCACCGGTGCTCAAGGCGCGCAAATCGGAATCGTGATGGCGAAGGCGGAGGAAGGGGCGTGCATGTTTCTGGTCTCGTTGCCCGACCCGGCGATCCGTATCGAACGGATACCGCGCACGATCGACAGTTCGATGCCGGGTGGTCACGCCATCGTCACGTTGGATAACTTGCGGGTGCCGGCGGAGCAGATGCTGGGGAACGCCGGTGAAGGGTTTCGCTACGCCCAGGTCAGGCTTGCCCCTGCACGGTTGTCGCACTGCATGCGTTGGTATGGGGCCTGCCTGCGCGCCAATGAAATTGCCACCGACTATGCCAACCGCCGTATGGCATTCGGCAAGCTGCTGATCGACCACGAAGGCACCGGCTTTAGCCTGGCCGAGAACTTGATCGATCTTAAACAGGTTGAACTGATGATTCAGTGGTGCGCAAGCGTGCTGGACAGTGGGGCTGCAGGCGGCACTGAAAGCTCGATGGCCAAGGTGGCGGTCAGTGAAATCCTGATGAGAGTCGCAGACCGTTGCGTGCAAGTAATGGGCGGCAGCGGCCTAACTGAAGATTCGATCGTTGAGCAGGTTTTCCGCGAAATTCGTGCTTTCAGGATTTATGACGGACCCACTGAAGTTCACAAATGGTCACTGGCAAAAACGATCAAACGTGAGTGGGCGAGGGCCAGAGCATGAATGCCTTGGAGCAACGAGCGAACGCTGGGGCAGGAGCGGTTCGACCTGATATGGGGGTCGATGAGCGGGCCCTGGCGAACTGGATGCGGGCCAATGTCGACGGGTTCGCAGGCCCCATGACTGTGCTGCAGTTCAAAGGCGGGCAGTCAATCCCCACGTATCAAATCACCACGCCTGACAATAGCTACGTACTTCGACGTAAACCTGCAGGGCTATTGCTAAAAGGCGCCCACTCGATCGAGCGAGAAGCTCGGGTGCAACAAGCGCTGGGCAGGGTCGGCTTCAGTGTGCCGAAGATCTTCGGCCTGTGTACGGATGAGTCGGTACTAGGAACACCTTTCTACGTAATGGAGAGGGTTGAGGGCAGAATTTTTTGGGACGCCACCTTGCCGGACGTCGGCCACGACGAACGACCAGAATACTTCGACGCGATGAACCAGACGCTGGCCTCCCTGCATCGAATCAATCCGGCGGATGTTGGGCTACAGGATTATGGGAAAACGGGAAACTACTTCTCTCGGCAGATCAGCCGCTGGACTCGGCAGTATCTGGAAGACGAAGCGGCGGGCCGGGATCCGAACATGGACTTGCTGGTCCAGTGGCTGCCTGAGCATATTCCGGTAGGCGACGAAACCAGCATCGTGCATGGTGACTTTCGCTGCGACAACATGATTTTCCACCCTATAGAGCCTCGGGTCGTGGCCGTGCTGGATTGGGAGTTGTCCACGCTTGGACACCCCCTGGCCGACTTCGCCAACCACGCGATGATGTATCAGATGCCGCCGGACATTGTTGCAGGGCTCGCAGGTGCGGATTTGTCACACCTGAACATTCCTTCGCAAGCGCAATACGTTCAGGCGTACTGCGATCGCACTGGGCGAGCCTCAATTCCCGAGTGGGAGTTCTACATCGCCTTCAACCTGTTCCGCATGGCCGCCATCTTCCATGGCATCAAAGGCCGAGTCATTCGCGGCACTGCCGCTTCGGCGTATGCCTGTGAACGGGCAAAAAGTTTCCCGGTACTGGCCGAACTGGCCCGCCGTGCCTTGGAGGGTTGCCGATGAACGACTTAGTAATACTCAAGGTGGAGCAAGGCGTAGCCACCATTACATTAAACCGACCACAGCAGGGCAATGCCATTGATCTCCCCATGGCACAGGCACTGCTCAAGGCAGCCATCAGCTGCGATCAGGCTTGCGAGGTGAAGTGTGTGGTGCTCACCGGCAGTGGCAAACTGTTCTGTGCCGGAGGCGACCTGGATGAATTCGTGGCCGCAGGGGACGATATTTCTGGATTCCTCAGCGAGCTGGCTGGCACGTTGCACCTCGCCATCTCCAGACTTATGAGAATGGAAAAGCCGCTTGTCGTGCTCGTCAACGGCCCTGCTGCTGGTGCCGGCATGAGCCTCTCATTGGTAGGCGATGTTGTCCTGGCCGAGGGGGCAGCATCCTTCACGCCAGCCTACGGTGCGATTGGCTTGAGCCCCGATGGAGGTCTCAGTTGGCTTCTACCCCGGTTGGTTGGGCTGCGCGGTGCTCAAGAAATCATTCTGCTCAACCAGCGCATTAGCGCTGAACAGGCGAAGACCCTAGGTCTGATTACTCGGGTTGTCGAAGCGGGGCAGTTGCATGCCGAAGGAGCGGTGCTGGCACAGAGCCTGGCATCGATGCATGTGCCTGCGCTAGGCCGTGTGAAAAAGTTGCTGCTTGAGTCTCTTGGCATGCCGTTGGAAGCGCAGCTGGAGCAAGAAGCTCGCAGTATTTCGGCGCTGGCAACCCGGCCCTATGTACGTGACAAAGTCGGCGCATTTGTAGCGCAACGTACCCAAAAGAATAAGAAGGAGTTGACTCATGGCTGATGCATACATAGTGGCGGCGGTACGTACTGCTGGTGGTCGTCGTAACGGCAAGTTGGCAGGGTGGCACCCGGCGGACATGGGGGGAGAGGTGCTGAACGCACTGGTGGATCGCTCCGGAATTGATCCTGCCGCAGTGGACGATGTGATCATCGGATGTGTGACCCAGGCCGGTGAACAGGCTTTTGCTTTTGCCCGCAATGTGGTGCTCGCCTCCAAGCTGCCCCAGAGCGTACCCGCCGTCACCATCGATCGCCAGTGTGGGAGTTCCCAGCAGGCCGTTCAATTTGCTGCCCAGGCCGTCATGTCAGGGATGCAGGATGTGGTGATCGCTGGCGGCGTGGAAAGTATGAGTCGAGTGCCGATGTTCTCAAACATGTCTTTCCATGCAAAGGAAGGGATTGGCATCGGCCCTTTCAGCAACCGCATCAAGGAGCGATTCCAGGTCGATACGTTCAGCCAGTTTGGTGGGGCGCAAATGCTGGCTGAAAAGTACGGTTATGACCGACTGACGCTGGATCGATTTGCTTTGAGCAGTCATCAGCGGGCCGCTCAAGCCACACGGTCCGGGGCTTTTAAACAAGAGATCATCGGTCTGTGGGTAGGCGATGGTCTGCATCTCGTGGATGAGGGAATACGCTTCGATGCTTCCTTGGATGGCATCGGTTCGGTCAAACCTTTGCAGGAAGGCGGGGTGGTCAGCGCAGCGAACGCAAGCCAGGTGTGCGATGGGGCCTCAGGTGTACTGGTAGTCAGCGAGCGTGCCTTGAAAACCCACGGCCTGACGCCGATGGCACGTATCGTCGACATGACAGTGACTGCCGGGGACCCGGTGATCATGCTTGAAGAGCCGATTTTCGCGACGCAAAAAGCGTTGAAGAAAGCCGGCATGAGCATCGCCGATATCGACCTCTATGAAGTCAACGAGGCCTTTGCTCCTGTGCCTTTGGCATGGCTCGACGCCCTTGAGGCGGACCCCGATCGCTTGAACGTGAATGGCGGTGCAATCGCTCTGGGGCATCCATTGGGCTCGTCGGGTACCAAACTGATGACCACCTTGGTTCATGCCCTGAAGGCTCGCGGAAAACGGTATGGCTTGCAGACAATGTGCGAGGGCGGTGGTGTGAGCAACGTGACAATTTTGGAGGTGCTGTAATGGCCTTCCGAAATCGTGTTACCGAGTTGCTCGGGATTCGTCACCCCATCGTACAAGGCGGCATGATGTGGGTGGGGCGTGCTGAACTGGCAAGCGCCGTGTCGAACGCGGGCGGTCTGGGGACGCTTACCGCTCTCACCCAGCCGACACCTGATGACCTGCGTCGGGAAATCGACCGTTGCCGCAGCATGACGGACAAGCCTTTTGCGGTAAACCTGACGATTCTGCCGTCCGTGAGTCCACCACCTTATGCCGAGTACCGCCAAGCAATCATCGAGTCAGGCGTGCGCATTGTCGAAACGGCCGGCAACAAACCGCAGGAGCATGTGGAGGCATTCAAGTCTCACGGCCTCACTGTCATTCACAAGTGCACCGCGGTTCGTCATGCCGTTTCGGCCCAGCGCATGGGCGTCGACATCATCTCCATCGACGGCTTCGAGTGTGCGGGCCATCCGGGGGAAGATGACATTCCAGGGTTGGTATTGATACCTGCGACCGCTGACCAAGTCAGCATCCCGATCATCGCTAGCGGTGGTATTGGAGACGGCCGAGGGCTGGCTGCGGCGATGGCCTTGGGCGCCGAGGGAGTGAACATGGGAACCCGGTTCTGCGCGACTCAAGAGGCACCGATCCACGACGCCATCAAGGCCTTCCTGGTGAACAACGACGAGCGCTCCACCCATCTGATCTTCCGACGTTTTCACAATACTGGCCGCGTTGCGCGGAACACCGTTTCCGATGAAGTGGTGCGCTTGTCTCAAGAACCCGGTGCGACTTTCGAGGACATCCGCAGCTACGTTTCTGGTGCCAAGGGGCGAGAAGCCTTGGAGACGGGCAATCTGGACGCAGGGCTCATCTGGGCCGGGCAAATCCAGGGCTTGATCCGGGATGTTCCAACGTGCGAGGCATTGATTGAGCGAATGATCACTGACGCGCGCAGCATCATCAATCAGCGTCTGAACGGCATGCTGGCTTAACCTCCGGAGATCGAGCGATGGATTATCAATTTATCAGCGTGGCCCGTGAAGGTAGGCTGACGGTGATCACCCTACAGCGCCCAGCTTCTTACAACGCTCTGAATTTCAAGGCTCATGAGGAGCTACAGCAAGCTTTCGATGATTTCGCCGATGATGACGACCAGTGGCTGGCAATTCTCACGGGCGCTGGTTCCAAGGCTTTTTGCGCTGGGCATGACCTCAAGCAACAGGCCGACGATGCGAATCTCGGCACGCCTGAAAAGGGCTTCGGCGGCCTAGCTTCGCGTTTTGACTTGCACAAGCCTGTGATCGCCGCGGTAAACGGTGTGGCAATGGGCGGTGGTTTTGAGCTGGCATTGGCCTGCGACATCATCGTTGCGTCCTCCAATGCCTCGTTTGCACTGCCAGAGGCGAAAGTCGGCCTGGCAGCGCTGGCTGGTGGTATGCAGCGCCTCCCCAACCTGATCGGTTTGAAGCGCAGTATGGGAATGCTGCTGACTGGGCGACGTGTCAGTGCGAGTGAAGGGCTTCAACTCGGCTTTGTGAATGAAGTAGCAGAGGGTGATGTCATGGACACCGCGCGCCGTTGGGCCGCCGAAATTCTCTCATGCAGTCCGCTCTCGGTACGGGCCACCAAGCAAGCTGTGATGCGCGGGCTGGATGTGCCTGTCGCCCAGGCCCTGGCCGAACAGTGGGACTACCCCCAAGTGCAGGCGATGCTCAATTCCCAGGACGCAATCGAGGGGCCCAAGGCATTTGCTGAGAAGCGCCCACCGAGCTGGCAGGGTCGCTGAGTAGTTCGTGTTGTGCCTTCCGACAATCACAATAAGAGGATAAGCCATGCACCCGTTGATTCACGCCAAAACCAGCCCTGATAAGCCAGCCTGCATCCTGGCATCAACTAATAAAGTGATGACGTATGGAGAGCTTGACGCGCTTGCTAACCAGGGTGCCCATCTACTGAGAGGACTGGGCCTTAAACGGGGTGATACCGTTGCCGTGGTACTGGGTAATGATTTCGAGATTTTCGTCGTGGCTTGGGCCACACAACGGATTGGACTTTATCTGACTGCAGTCTCGACCAAGACCTCTGTCAGCGATCTTGCTTATGTGCTGGAAAACTCGCAAGCGAAAGTGCTGATTGCAGGCGAGGCATATTCCCAAGTTGCCGAGCAGGCTGCTGGGCAAACCGCTTTAGAGCCACCGTACGTCTTCAGCCACGCATCGGGCCGTACGCCTTTCATCGAAGCCTGCGAAGGGCAGCCTGTGACCTTGGTCAGCGATCCGAGTGCGGGGTCCGACATGCTGTATTCGTCAGGTATGACCGGCCGCCCGAAGGGGGTCAAACCGCAACTGCCGGACGGCCCGATCGAGGCGAAGACTCCACTGATGCAATTGGGAGAGACGCTCTATGGCATGGAAAGCAATAGTCGTTATCTGTCGACCTCGCCGCTCTATCATGCGGCGCCATTGCGGTGGGCAATGGTCGTTCACCGCTTCGGTGGCACGGTGGTGGTGATGGATCGCTTCGACGCCCAGCACTCGCTGGTTTTGATCGAACAGTATCGAATCACCCACGCTACCTTCGTACCGACTCATTTCGTGCGCATGCTCAAGCTGGAAAGCGAGGTGCGTCAGCAGTACGACTACAGTTCCCTAAAGGCGGTCATCCATGCTGCTGCGCCGTGTCCGGTTCCGGTCAAGCACGCCATGATCGAGTGGTGGGGGCCGATCATCCACGAGTACTACTCAGGCACTGAAACCTGCGGCATTACTGCGTTGGATTCAGCCCAGTGGCTAAGCAAGCCGGGCTCTGTTGGGCTCGCTGTGCTTGGCAAGGTAAAAATTCTAGGTCCTGATGGTGAGGAGGTTTCGGCGGGTACGCAAGGCGACGTCTACTTTGCAGATGGCCCGAAATTCGAATACCACAATGACCCTGAAAAAACCCGCCAAGCGTACAATCACAAAGGATGGGCGACCCTGAGTGACATAGGTTGGGTCGATGAGGACGGATTTTTGTTCCTGACGGATCGCAAGAGTTTCATGATCATCTCGGGAGGCGTGAACATCTATCCTCAGGAAATCGAAAATCACCTGATCACTCACCCTCAAGTAGAGGACGCGGCTGTCTTCGGCGCCCCCGACGAGGAGATGGGGGAGCGTGTAATCGCTGTAATTCAGCCACGACCCGGGGTAGTGGGCGATGCTCAGCTCGCCGAGACGCTTCGCAAGTTCGTGCGCGACGCCCTGGGCGGGGTCAAGTGTCCTCAACAGTTCGACTTTCGTAGTGAGTTGCCTCGCGAACCGACTGGAAAACTCATGAAGCGCTTGCTGAAGGCCGAATACGAGGCCGCACATCAAGCCCTGAGCGTGTAACCGGACCGCGCAGTTGGCCAGTAATGCCAACTGCGCGCGAATCTCAGGTTCAAAGATGACATCAAGGAGGACGCGAAGCATGAGTGTCGAACGATACGACAGCAAACCCTGGCTCTCCCTCTATCGCTCCGGGCAGCCGGCAGAGATCAAGCCGGTTTTCGATACCATGCTTGAGGCTTTCATGGACTCCGTGGGCAGGGCTCCTGATCAGCCATTGGTTCACTATTTCGATTCGAGTTTGACATTACGGGAGGTGGACCGGGCATCCACCGCATTGGCTTGCAACCTGCTGGCCCGAGGGTTCATGCCCGGGGATCGCCTGGGACTGTTCTTGCAAAACAACCCGGCCTTTATCATCGGTATGCTGGCCAGTTGGAAGGCAGGTGGGATTGCGGTCGCGATCAACCCAATGAACAAGGCCAGGGAGTTGGCCTTCATTCTTGAGGACAGCGGTGCTCGGGCAATGCTGTGTCTCGACTCACTTTACGAAGACGTCGCCAAGGCTGTTATCGAAAGTCTCGTTTCGCCACTCGAAATCGTTGTGACCACATCCATGCTCGATCACCAGGCAGCCAATGACGCTCGAGTGCTGAAGGTTGACCGCCGGCATACGGTCGCGTCGGGTGTACTGGATCTCCAGGCAGTCACATGTGCCTCGCAACATCCCCCCTTCCTGCCACCTGCAGAGTTGTCGGGCAATGATGTGGCAATGCTGACCTATACCTCTGGCACGACGGGCAAGCCAAAGGCAGCCATGAATACCCATGCAAATCTGGTGTTCACCGCACAGACGTACCGTGACTGGGTGCGCATGACGCCCGAAGATTGCATTCTAGGCATAGCTCCGTTGTTCCATGTCACCGGCATCGTGGCTCATGTCGCGCTTGCCTTGTTGACCCCTTGCCCTTTGATCCTGGCCCACCGCTTTCATGCAGAGGTGATACTGGAACTTATCCGGGATCGACGACCTACCTTCACCATAGGAGCGATCACAGCATTCCTGAGTCTGATGAATGCTCCTGGTGCAGCGCGGGCTGACTTTGCCAGCTTTCGGGCCATCTACTCTGGGGGTGCGCCCATTTCACCCGCGACCGCTGAGGCTTTCGAGTCCTTCAGTGGTCATTACATTCATAACGCCTTCGGGATGACCGAAACGTGCTCGCCCACCCATTTGGTGCCATTCGGGGAACGTGCGCCAGTGGATGAGCACTCGGGAGCCATTGCTGTGGGAGTGCCAGTGTTTAATACCTCGGTACGCGTCATCGACGATGAGGGATATTTTGTAGCGGTGGGAGAGCCCGGAGAAATCATTGATTGCGGGCCGCAAGTGATGAAAGGTTACTGGCAGCAAACACAGGCAACAGCAGAAGTAATGCATGACGGCTGGCTTCGTACTGGCGATGTTGGTTTCATGGATAGGAAGGGCTGGTTCTACCTGGTTGATCGCAAGAAAGACATGATCAACGTCAGTGGGTATAAAGTGTGGCCACGTGAAGTTGAAGACGTCCTATATAGCCATCCAGCGGTCCTTGAAGCAATCGTGGTCGGAGTGAGTGACAGCTATCGAGGCGAAACTGTAAAGGCGGCTGTAACGCTACGTCCCGGTTTTAAGGTGACCGAGCAGGCTCTCATCGAGCACTGCAAGGCCAATCTTGCCGCCTACAAGTATCCAAGGATTTTGGAAGTCCGCGAGGAATTACCTAAGTCTTCAACCGGCAAGCTGTTGCGCCGAAATCTGCGATGATGATGTGCAGGATGCACAGCGCTTGAGACACAAGCGGGGCCTAATCCCGTCTTGGGTTTCCGTCAGTCTCCACAAAGCGTATCGCTACCATCTCGCCACTGACGTGCGTACTTCCAGCAACGTTCAGAGTCAGTTCAATAACGGCCTTGCGCTCATCGAGCGACTTGAGTCGTGCTTGCAGAAGTAACTCGACGTCGAGCGGTGTGGGCCTATGGAAGACCACGGTGAGAGTGCCAGTCACAAAACGCATCAGGTCGCAACCGTCCCTCATTTCCCGTCCGGCTGCCGCGTGTGCAAACGCTGCGGCACTGGCGGCGCCATGGCAATCGAGCAGTGATGCGAGGAAGCCGCCGTAGGCGTTCTGTGGGACACCGCCAGAGTAGATGGGGTCGACAGTGAAGCGTGCTTCGACAATGTCGCCGTTGAGGTAGCTCTTGAGTTTATGGCCGTGTGGGTTGTTTACGCCGCAGCCATAGCAGTGTGCGAACCTTGGTGGGTAAAAGTCCTGAATCGCCGACATGTCGCTTCCTCTTGTGATGAGCTTGGAGTTCTAAGGCAGTGATCAAGGTCGCCGCATGTAAGCACTGGGGCTCAGGCCGAACTCCGAACGAAACATGTAGGTGAAGGCGGAGGTCGAGGAGTAACCCAAGGTCAGAGCAACCTGAGTAATAGTGTTACCGCTGGCAAGTAGCTCCAAGGCCTTGAGTGATCTCAGTTTCTGCGTCCATATGCGCATCGACAAACCTGTTTCTCTTTCAAAGTGACGGGCAAGTGTTCTCTTGGACATCTTGAAGTGCGCAGCCCACGCGTCGGCATCACGACTAGAGCACGGGTCGTTGTATAGCGCCTCGCAGATCTTTAGAGTAACTCCTTCAGTCGGCCATGGCAGGGCAGAGTGGATGGGCTGCATCTTGTCCAACTGTTTGCTGATCAAAGTCGTGACGAGGATCGAGTAATCGCTTTCGGTATCTTGGTCGAAACTACTGACTTCCACGATGAGCGCTCGCAGCAGATTGGACACCATGAAAGCTCTGGTTTGTGCAGGCGTATCAGTACTCTCATCCACGTATAAGCTCGAAAGCGTGGCTCCCAGCGCCGAGCCAGTGGTGTGGGTGACACCGCTGGGAATCCAGAGGGCTTGACCAGGGGCAATCACGAAACACTCATTGCCAATCATCACACTAAGTACGCCATCCGTGGCGTACGTGAGCTGGTTCCAGTCATGGGCATGCGGCTCAAATTTGCTTCGTGCGGGCAGCACTTGAGAGCGTAGGCGCACGGGGGCGGGCCGCCGGTCAACATCGGTGCCTAATCGGGGCAGATATTGCCAGTTTTCAGAAAATTTTGGCATCACATGGCAACTCGTCGACACAAATTGGCTAGGCGTGTGGAGAAAGACATCGCGCAGGCACCATAGAATAAAAATAATACGCTGTCACCCCAAACCATTTGGGTTGAGCCGCGAGTAAAGGCAATTGCTCAACCTGTGGAGGATTAAAGTAATGCAGAGCCCGGACGACTCATTGTTGCTGAAAAAATATCAAGTCGTGCTCTCTGGAATATGTGCACTGATTATTACCGTCGGGCTGGCCCGCTTTGCCTATACGCCTTTATTGCCCATTATGAATAAAGAGGCGGGGCTGTCGCTATTGGCCGGTGGTTGGCTGGCTACGTTTAACTACATTGGTTACATCGTAGGTGCATTGATTGCTGCCAATTTGAGTGATTTGACAGTTAAATACAAGCTTTACAAAGTTTGCCTTGTTGTCAGCGTTGCCAGTACTGCAGCAATGGGCGCTACAACCGATTTGGTGGTGTGGTCGTTGCTAAGATTGATTGGTGGTGCGACTAGTGTGGCTGGCATGCTGATTGCGTCCGGGCTAATAATGAACTGGTTAATGCGCAAGGGGATGCAGCAAGAGCTGGGCCTGCACTTTACTGGACTCGGTTTAGGGATAGTGGTGTCTGGCGCTGCGATCATCTTGATGGCTGACACTTTCAACTGGGCAGAACAATGGTATTGGATGGCGACCATCGCGTTACTGTTTTTTCCGCCAGCATGGCTCTGGATGCCGCAACCGGCCAAGGTGGCGCAGCGCTCCATGACTGCCGCTGGAACATCAGAAAAAACTTCCCCGTCCTGGATGAGGCTTCTGATCGCTTTCTACTTCTGCACTGGTTTCGGCTATGCCATCGGCGCGACGTTCATCGTGGCGATTCTGGGAAAATTTGAGTTCTTTGCTCAGATCGCAAGTGTCGTATGGATTATTGTCGGAGCGGCAGCGATTCCGTCGAGTTTCATCTGGGACAAAATCGCACGGTCGAGCAGCACTATCACCGCGCTGGTTGTGGCCAATGTGTTCGAGACTGTGGCTATCTTGGTGCCTCGCTTCACTGATGACACCCTGATCAATGTGATCGGAGCGATTCTATTTGGCAGCACCTTCGTAGGTATCGTGAGTTTGACCCTCGCGCTGGTCGGCCGCAACTTTCCCGCCAATCCGGCCAAGGCGATGGCCAAGCTTACTATCAGCTACGGTATCGCTCAGATCATCGCACCGGCCGCCGCAGGTTATCTTGCAACGCGCTATGGCGGCTACAGCGATTCGTTGGTGATCACCGGGGCGGCTCTGACGGTCGGGACATGCCTGTTGCTCTTCATGCGTTCGCATCAACGTGACGTAGAAACTCGGGCACTGTCGATGCAGCGGGACTCGACAGCGCCTTTTTAGCAGCCGAGCAAATGTGGGTAGTGGCTCATCCATGAATCCCAAGGGGCGGAAGGGTTGGCCCACTCACTGAGGAAAGACACGAACGAACTGATGACCTTATTACGCTCGCGATCAGGTAGATGCAGGGCCAGCAGTTTTCTCGACATGTCTGGAGTGATGTTTCTGAACAGTGGTACCAAGCGTCCGTTTTTGACGTGTGTGTCCATCAAATAGGATGGAAGGTAGGCAATACCCAGACCCTCTAGTGCAGCCTCCAGAAGAACCTGGCTGTTATTGGCCTTGATCAGAATTTCCCCGTAGGTAATAAGTTGTTTTTCCCCTTCGCTGGAGTACGCGTGCCAGGTTTCGTCAATGCCGGGATATAGCAAGCATGTATGGTTTTTCAAATCGTTGATGCAGTCGGGGGTGCCGGCTGATGAAAGGTAATCAGGCGATGCGCAGAAGAACCAGTGCATCGTTGCAATCGAAGTTGCATGATAGTTGTTCGGAGCCCGTTTAGCGATTCGTAACGCGACGTCACAGTCACCATCATTTAGGTTGACTTGCAAGTCTGTTACATCGAGTTGTAATGTCACTTTCGGGTAGATTTTTCTATAATCGGAAAATATAGGCATTAGGTGACGGGCACCGAATGCTACTGGAGTGGAGATCCTCAGTAGTCCTTTAGGCTCCGAGCGATCGGACGATAAACCATGGATCGTGGATTCCAGTGCGTTAATTGTCTCGCTGAACTGTTGGTAAAGGGTCTTGCCCTCGTCCGTTAGGAAAACACTTCGCGTCGTCCGTTGCAGCAACTTGGTGCCCAAGCTTTCCTCCAGCAAGGCCAAGCTTTTACTGACGGCAGAGGGGGTCAAATTTATTTTTACAGCAGCCTCGCTCAGTCCCCCGCATTCGACAACCTTTACAAAGATGATCATTTGCTTAAGTGTGAGATTATTTGGAAGCATTTTTGACTGATCCTCACAACTGTAATGAAATAATGTCGCTGGTATTGTTGAAGAGGCACGATTATAAAGTTTGTCAGGAGCGATGCCAACAGCCATTTAGGAAACTAGAGGCTAGCAGGGATGATTCAATCCAATAAAAACAATGGAATCTAGTATGTCTGTATTGACAACGCAGCACGTTGAGGAAAATGAAAGGTTATCCGTCCCATTCACCCGCTACGATGCGGGCTGGGTCATTCTATGTATCGGCATGGCTATCGGTGGAGGCGTCGTGTTCCTACCGATTCAGGTAGGATTGAAGGGGATTTGGGTATTTGCACTTTCATTGGTGTTGGCGTATCCCGCACTCTATATGCTGCAGGACCTGTATCTTAAAACGCTTTCCAAAAGTGAGGCGTGTGAAAATTATACTGGTGTTATCACGCACTACTTAGGCAGAAATTGGGGCTTTGGCCTCAGCGTTGCTTACTTTCTCATGCTACTGAAAGGCATGTTTACCTATTCGTTGGCTGTAACTTTTGACAGCGCAGCTTATTTGCAGAGTTACGGGCTGACGACTGAAAGCCTTGCCCAAACTGCTTGGTACCCCTTGGTTTTACTGGTCGCCCTTGTATGCATTGCAGCCCAAGGTGAGAAAATTCTCTTCAAGGTGTCCGGCCCTATGGTAGTGCTCAAACTGCTCATCGTTGTGGCGCTCGGATTTGTAATGATTCCAAAATGGACGCTAGCAAACATCGGTTTGGTCCCTGAATTTTTTGTGCTTGTCCGAGATGCCATTTTGACGCTCCCGTTCACGTTATTCTCCATTCTTTTTGTGCAGATCCTGAGCCCGATGAACATCGCTTACAGAAAGCGAGAGCCCGACAGCCGGAGCGCCACTTATAAAGCTATCAGGGCAAACCGAATCGCGTACTCCATACTGGCAACCTGCGTCATATTTTTCGTCCTCTCTTTCACCTTTTCTCTGAGTCATGAGCAAGCTGCGGAAGCGGCCAAAAACAATGTATCGGTTCTAGCGGTGGCGACGCAGGTTCTACCCGGAAAGGTGGTCGCGACAATGTCGCTCCTGCTGAATATTTTTGCGATCATGACCGCTTTCTTCGGTATCTATCTCGGTTTCCAAGAGGTTATCAAGGGCATGGCGGTTAACGTCATCAGCCGCTTCGTCAGTGTAGAAAATATCCACCCCCGTGCGCTGACACTGGGTGTTGCAGCGCTGATCGTCGTGCTGTTGTGGTGCTGGGTGATGACGAAATTCTCGATATTGCTGCTTCAGCAGGTGGGGGCGCCAGTATACGGTATTGTATCCTGCTTGATTCCTTGCTATCTGGTATTCAAGGTCCCGGCACTGAACGTGTATAAGAGTTGGCGAATATTTTACATCGCATTGTTCGGCTGCTTGTTGTGCATTGCTCCTTTTCTCAAGCTGCTCGAGAAATAACTGAATAATACTGTTTTAAGATTTGGTAATCGTTATGAATAAAGAAATTGGGCGTCACCACATTAGCACCCAGCTGACCATGTTGGGCCGTGATCCGGATGAGCAGGCTGGTTTTGTAAATGCGCCGGTCTACCGCGGCTCAACGATTGTCTACAAGACTGTGGATGACATCGAGAATAAACGTTCACGTTTTTCGTATGGCACCGCGGGTTCGCCGACCATCGAAAACCTCGAAAATGCCTGGACCAAGCTGACCGGCGCCGCCGGTACAGTTATGGCTCCTTCGGGATTGGGGGCAATTGCCCTGGCATTTTTTGCCACGACCAAGGCGGGTGATCATGTTCTGATTGCAGACTGCGCTTACCGGCCTGCGCGTAACTTCTGTGACAACCTCTTGTCCCGGTACGGCGTAGAGGTCGGCTTCTACGATCCCATGATTGGCGCTGATATCGAACAGCTCATCAAGCCCAACACCAGCGTTATCTTCCTCGAAGCGCCTGGCTCTCAAAGCTTTGAGGTCCAGGATGTACCAGCGATTGTGGCAGTGGCGCGCAGGCATGCTATCAAAACCATTATCGACAATACTTGGGCGACACCTTTGTTCTTCCAAGCGCACGAGCATGGCGTCGATATTTCGTTAGAAGCAGGAACCAAGTACCTTGGCGGCCATTCAGACTTGCTGCTAGGCATGATTTCTGCAAATGTCGAGACTTGGCCTGCTCTGCGTCAGACCTATGATGCAATGGCGATGCTGCCAGGTCCTGAGGATTGCTTCCTGGCCCTGCGAGGGTTGCGGACCATGCATCTTCGCTTAAAAGAAGCCGAATCTCGAGCCATGGAAATTGCCACCTGGCTGCAAGCGCGTCCCGAAGTGGCCAGGCTGTTGCACCCTGCGTTCCCGAGTTGTCCAGGTCATGAGCACTGGAAGCGCGACTTCAAGGGGGCGGCAGGTCTGTTTTCCATCGTCCTGAACGAGCGTTATGTCAAAGCGGATGTGGCGAGGATGCTCGACAACATGTTGATCTTCGGGATGGGCTTCTCGTGGGGGGGGTACGAGAGTCTTATTATCCCGTTCAACTGCGCTGACTACCGAACGGCTACTCAATGGCAGCCGGGTGGATATACGTTGCGTCTGCAGATTGGCCTAGAAGATGTCCAAGACCTGATTGGCGATCTGGAGTGTGGGTTCGAGCGGCTGAATGGTAGGGTGTAGTTGAGTGTGGCAATCAAGGGCACATTATTCTGCCCTTGATTACCCGGTTATTGGCTGGTTGTCTATGACATCTGTCAGCTCATCGACAGATTGTATCCTGCGAATATGTGAGACTTTTTCTGATATTGCCTAGAGGAGTTAGTCATGTTCATGGGATTCATCCCCGTTATGTTTGCGGTTGTTGCGATTGTTGGTGGACGTAAGAGTGTGGTGGTTGCCAGAGTGCTGTGGGGGCTGTGCGCTTTATTGGTAGTGTGTTGGGCCACGTACCATGGGAGCCATCATCTTGCAGACTTGAAGCAGTTGGGGGCTTGGTAATGAGTTCATCAAAAATAAGCGCCCTACTGAGCAGGCTCGATGAAGCAGGTCTCGTAGCGATCAGTGTCCTTTTACTAGCAGCGTTCTACTACCAAATCGTATTGCATGAACTGCCCTGTGCTTTATGCAACCTGATTCGTGTAGCATTTCTGGTGTTAGGTGCCGGGTTACTGCTGAATGTCCGCTTCGGTATAAGTCCGTGGAACTATGTGTTGTCCGCTTGTGGCGGGCTGATCGGCAGCTTGATTAGTTTGCTTTTCATGTTCGCTAAGGCGTTGCCCGGCACAAAGCCCACGGGGTCTGCAATCTTCGGCTTCCATATGTACAATTGGACCTTCGTGTTCTTCACGATAGCAATTATGTACTGCCTGGTTATGGTCGCGCTCTATGCAGTGAGTGTTCAGCGCGAAGCTAACGCATCTCCGATTTTGATTACAAAAACTGCGCGTCTGGCAGTGGCATTATTTACGGTCGTGGCCGTGGGTAACTTTGCGTCTGCATTTTTGCAAAATGGGTTTGGTCCGTTTAGGGCAAGCAATCAGCAGCATTATGAGATGTTGTACGATGGCGATGTGATGAAACCGTGAGTGAGTCCTGAACAAATAAGTTGGCTTGCCAGCAATATGCTGTTATGGATTTTTGTAATTATTAAACGCAGTGGAGATTCGATGTGAATAACCGATACATCATCGCTGAGGCCGCGCCGGTGGCGATCGGCACCTACTCACATGCGGTACAGGCTGGAAGCGTTCTGTACCTTTCAGGTCAGGTGCCCCTCGATCCTGCGACCATGAAGCTCGTAGAGGGGACAGAGCAGCAAATCGTCCAAGCCTTTGAAAACGTGAAGACCATCGTTGAGGCTGCGGGAGGCTCACTGGCCAACACCATGAAGGTGAACATTTTCCTGACCGACCTTTCCTGCTTTCCGTTGGTGAATGAGGTGATGGCCAGGTACTTCAAACCACCCTATCCGGCGCGGGCGGCAATTGGCGTTGCAGCGCTTCCGTTGGGCTGCGAGGTTGAGATCGAAGCCATGGTGAACATGAGCATTTGAGGTCCGGTTGGACGCGATTTAGCGACAGCCAACCTGTGAAAAGCGCGAGCCACGAACCTCGCGCTTTTCTATTTACGGTTAATTACCGAACACTGGCACAAAAAGACCGGTTTTCACGTTGCTCATCGCAACTAGAGTCTTGAAGCGTTTGACGTTGTTGTTTTCAAAGAACAATTCCCTTGTTAGTTGGGTGTATTGGTCCATGTTCCTTAATAGCATGATCAAGACGAAGTCGCATTCCCCCGCGACGTAATAGCACTGTTGGACCTCTGGGCAATGTAGAAATGTCTTTTTCATTTCGTCGAGCAAGTCCAGTCGCTCATTTTCAACCTCCACTTCCGTGATCACCGTGAGTGTATAGCCCAACTGTTCGGCATTCACCTGAGCTACGGTCCCTCGAATCACGCCATCAGCGGTGAGCCTCTTCAGGCGGCGATTCACGGCTGCCGAAGAAAGATTGACCTTCGCTCCCAGGTCGATCTGGGAGGTCCCTGCGTCGCGTTGCACAGCATCAAGCAACGCCCTGTCGAAATGATCGAGTGTCATCATCCGCTCTCGTAACGAATCGGCGCTTAATGCCGTATTTGCGTAATAAAAAATCATTTGTTGGGTAAAAATCAAGCTTTTCGTACGGTGGGAACGAATAACATTCTCTCATCAACGGTGCAGAGGCCAGTGTGGCACTGCTACGGAATCCCCAAGGAGAGCTGATGACGACGAGTAAAGAGTTGCTGCTGAATGGCTCATTGCTACTCCAGCAGATTAAGGTGCTCGGAGAGCTGGGGGGCGACAGTGAAAATGGCGGTAGAACAAGAATTGCACTGACCGATGCCGAAAAAGCTGGCCGTGATCTTGTAGTGGGTTGGATGCGTGACCTTGAACTACACATTCAGGTCGATCGAATTGGCAACATTTTTGGCACCTTGCGATCCCCAAATTATTCGGTAACTGAGCGCCCGCTGATGATGGGCTCGCACATCGATACCGTTACCAATGCCGGGGCACTCGATGGCTGCTATGGCGTGCTCGCCGGTTTGGCGGTGATTCGCGCCTTTCGTGATGCGGGCGTTTTGCCGCAGCGTTCCATTACGGTTGGCGCCTTCACCAACGAAGAGGGTGTTCGTTATCAGCCCGATATGATGGGCTCGCTGGTGTACGCAGGCGGTATGCCAGTAAACGAGGCACTGGACACGATCGGTACAGACGGAACCCGACTGGGTGATGAGCTTGAGCGTATCGGTTATGCAGGACTGCTTGAGCCTGGTTTCATTGTCCCTCATGAATACATCGAGCTTCATATTGAGCAGGGCCCGATCCTTGAGGCCGAACAGACGCTTATCGGCGTGGTTGAGAACCTGCAGGGAATTTCCTGGCAGCAGGTTGAGATCAAAGGTAGTGCCAACCACGCCGGTACGACCCCAACGCGTCTACGCCATGATGCGGGATTTGTGGCCAGCTCGATCGTCACTGAGTTGAGGGCCATTGCTGTCGGCACGGGCTCCACCCTAGCAACGGTCGGCTGCATGAAGTTCGAGCCCAATGTGATCAACGTCATACCCCGCAAAGCGACTTTCACCGTCGATTTGCGAGATCCCGATGAAGCCAGATTGGTGTGCGCAGAGAACCGGCTCCGCGAGTACCTGGACGGCATCGCCCAGCGGGAGGGTGTATCGATCACCACCGAGCGTCTGGTGCGATTTGAGCCGGTAATTTTCAACGCCGATCTCGCAAACGAAATTGAGGCTAGCGCAGAGCGTCTCGGTTACAGCCATCGGCGGATGACATCTGGTGCCGGACACGATGCGCAGATGATCGCGCGCATCGCGCCTTCTGCGATGATTTTTGTGCCCAGCCGCGGGGGTATCAGTCACAACCCTCGCGAACACACAGACGATCAGCAACTGATCCAAGGTGCGCAAGTGTTACTGGACGTCGTCAGCCGTCGCCTCCTAGCTTCCTGATTTACCACGAACCATGACCCGTCACCCGCTGGACAGTAGTGCTGCGGGGAGGGCTTCCCTTGCCTGTAATCTGGAGTTACCAATGTTCATAGCCAACCCCAAAGCTAAACGTCAGTCTTACCCGGAATCCCTTCAGTCGGTCATGGGTATCGCCCAGGCGCAGGAGAGCCGTCAATGGTTGTCCCAGTGGTCGCGTCTGAATCCTGGAGCTACGCCGCTTTACTCGTTGCCTGATCTGGCCAAAGAATTGGGTGTGCAGGCAGTCCTTGTCAAAGATGAATCAACGCGATCAGTCCTGGGCAGCTTTAAAGCGCTGGGTGCCCCGATTGCGCTTGTTCGTCTGATTTTGCGCACGTTCCCTGAGCAGCATTTCGAGCCGCGTGGCCTGTTGGAAGGTAAGTACGCCGACGCGCTCGCAGACTTTACTGTAATTAGTGCGACAGACGGCAACCACGGCAAGGGACTGGCAGCTGCGGCGCAGAGCATCGGTTGCCGCTGCGTCATCGTTCTGCATGCCAATGTCAGCGTTGAGCGTGAGGATGCCATTGCGGCCTATGGTGCTCAGATTGTCCGCATTACGGGGAATTACGATGAGTCGGTCGAGGAGGCGGCCTCGCTTGCGGCCAACAATGACTGGATTGTCGTTTCGGATACCTCGTACGAAGGCTACGAAGTGATTCCACGCGATGTCATGCAAGGATATGGAACCATTGCAGCAGAGATAGTCGAGCAGACCGATGGCAGTAAGCCAATACCTGCTTTCACCCATGTTTTCCTGCAAGGAGGTGTCGGCGGTCTAGCTGCCGGCATCGTCAGCTATTTGTGGGAGCAATTCGGCGAAGCCCGACCGACCTTCGTCATGGTCGAGCCAGTGCAGGCTGACTGCCTTTATCAAAGCGCACGCTTGAGTAAGCCGGCAAAGGCCACAGGTTCTGTGGACTCAGTAATGGCCGGTTTGGCGTGTGGTGAAACTTCTCCACTGGCCTGGCGCTTCCTTGAGCCCAGCGTCGATTTCTTCATGACCATTGAAGACGATGAAGCTATCGCCGCAATGCGTCGGCTCGCTACTGGCAGCGCTCGCGATATTCCTTTGGTTGCAGGTGAATCCAGTGTCGCCGGTCTGGCAGGTCTTGCTCGATTGGTGAAAGCCGCAAGCGCAGCGGCGGATGTGGGTATTGATGCCACTGCACGCGTCCTGTTCATCAGCACTGAAGGCGCAACTGCACCAGGTGTGTATGCCGACCTGGTAGGAGAAACTGCTGCTTCCGTGCTGGGTCGTCAACAAGGCTGGATCTCTCAACCCTGATCAAGTCGATCGATTACGTCTGAGGGTTGAAAAAGCACAACCCTCAGGCCGCTCCGTACAAAAAAAATAACGGGAGAAGGCATGAACAAAATAAAACGTGACATCAGTCCCTGGTCATTAATGCTGACCGGTCTCGGCTCCATAATCGGTTCGGGATGGCTGTTCGGCGCTTGGCATGCGTCGGCAATTGCCGGGCCAGCCGCGATCTTGGCTTGGGTTATAGGTGCGGTTGTAGTCCTCGCTATTGCGCTTACTTACGCTGAGATGGGGGCAATGTTTCCCGAGTCGGGCGGCATGGTCCGCTATGCCAGATACTCACATGGATCATTGGTAGGGTTCATGGCCGCATGGGCCAACTGGATCTCCATTGTCTCGGTAATACCGATCGAGGCGATCGCATCGATCCAGTACATGGCTTCCTGGCCATTCCCCTGGGCGAAGGGACTCGTAGAGCATGGCGAGCTGACTACCAGCGGATTGGTCGCAAGCGCAGGTCTGGTGATGGTTTATTTTGCTCTGAACTACTGGGGCGTGAAGCTCTTCGTCAAAACCAATACTGCTATCACTGTCTTCAAACTGGTTGTTCCCGCACTCACCGCTGTTGCACTGATATCGACTCAGTTCAACACCGAGAACTTCGGTGACGGCTCCGTCGCAAGCTTCGCCCCATACGGATGGTCAGCTGTCTTCACGGCTGTGGCTGCTAGCGGAATCGTATTCAGCTATAACGGATTTCAGAGTCCGGTCAGCCTTGCAGGCGAAGCACGCAATCCCGGTAGAAGCATTCCATTTGCATTGATCGGCTCGGTCGTCATATCGCTGCTCATCTACGTGCTGCTGCAAGTCGCCTTTATCGGTGCAGTGAGCCCTGAGAGCATCGTCGCCGGCTGGCATAGTCTTAATTTTGAATCTCCTTTAGCGCAGCTTGCTCTTGCTTTGAACCTCAATTGGCTGGCGATGCTGCTCTATCTGGACGCATTCGTGAGCCCTTCCGGTACCGGTTCGATTTACACCGCAACCACCGCTCGTATGGTTTATGCAATGGAGAAGAATAAAACGTTGCCCAAGATATTCGGCAACCTCCATCCGCTTTACGGCGTGCCGCGCCAGGCCATGTGGTTGAACCTCGCGGTCAGCTTCATTTTCCTGTTTTTCTTCCGTGGCTGGGGCACTTTGGCGGCTGTGATATCGGTAGCCGTGATCATCTCATTCCTGACTGGGCCTATCAGCCTGATGTCCCTGCGTGTCCATGCCCCCGACATTCATCGGCCGCTACGGCTCAAGGGTATGCAGGTAGTCGCTCCCTTCGCCTTCATCTGTGCTTCGTTGGTGTTGTACTGGGCCCGCTGGCCCCTGACTGGGCAAGTCATTCTGCTCGTTATCGGAGCGCTGCCTATCTACTTCTATTACCAGGCGAAAAGCGGCTGGAGAGGGTTCGCTCAAGAGCTCCGAGCTGCGCTTTGGCTGATCGGGTATTTGCCCGCTATGGCGCTGATTTCATGGATCGGAAGCGAAGCTTTCGGCGGGATTGGCTTGCTGGCCGAGGGCGTGGACATGGGGGTGGTTGTTGTTGTCGCGTTTATGTTTTACCGATTGGGTGTACGCAGCGGATATCGCACGCCCTACCTAAAGGAAAGTGTCATTTGGCAGCAAGCGGACAGCACGGGTGCGGGGGCGCCGGCTTCGATTTCAGAGCAATCACTGGTCAGGTAATAGCGAGAAAAATGATGATGAGTACAGGTACTTTGGAAGAGCGCCTCGTGCAGTGGCGGCATAATTTTCATCGCCATCCTGAAACGGGTTTCGAAGAGTTTACGACATCCGACAAGGTGGCTGAGATTCTGAATGGTCTCGGCCTTACAGTTCACAGAGGGATAGGCGGAACAGGACTGGTAGCCAGCCTCACCGTGGGGACTGGCGGGGGAGTAGTCGGTTTGCGCGCTGATATGGACGCTCTGAACATTACCGAATGTGGAGTGGGGCGCGAACATGCATCCTGCCATGCAGGGAAAATGCACGCCTGTGGTCATGATGGGCATATGGCAATGGTGCTCGGTGCGGCCGAGTTGCTATGCGCTCGACGGAATTTTAACGGCACCGTGAGGTTCATTTTTCAGCCTGCCGAAGAGCATGGTCGTGGCGCCAAGGCGATGATGGCCGATGGGCTTTTCGAGCGTTTTCCGGTCGACGCCATCTATGGCGCGCACAACATGCCAGGGATGCCGGCTGGCCAGATAGCTACGCGCGTTGGTGGAATCATGGCGAGCGAAGACAATTTTGTTATTCGCATCACAGGAAAAGGCACCCATGCCGCCCGGCCTCACATGGGCATCGATCCGATGGTTATTGGCGCGCAAGTCGTACTGGCGTTGCAAACTATTGTATCGCGTAACGTGGACCCTAGCCTGTCCGCGGTGATCTCGTGCACAGAGTTCACTACCGATGGGATCCGAAACGCGATACCGACGCTGGTGACAATCAAGGGTGACACAAGGAGCTACAGTCCAGATGTTCAACAATTACTTGAGCGGCGAATGCGTGAAGTATGCGAAGGGCTCTGCCATCTTAATGGAGCGACCTGTGAGTTCGAGTACACCCATGAGTTTGCCCCTACCGTAAACTGGGCTGGTAATACCGAAATCGCCGTTTCCGCAGCCAGGAACGTGGTAGGCGAAGAGGCGGTGGTAGCGGAGGTTGCCCCGATGATGATCTCGGAAGACTTTGGCGCTTTTCTTCAGCAAGTCCCGGGCAATTTTGTCTTCATCGGCAATGGGGCGGAGGGCCAATCAGGTGCTACGCCTTTGCACAACTCGGCTTATGATTTCAATGATGCAATTCTGCCCATAGGGGCATTGTACTTCTCTGAGGTTGCGCGGCTTAGCTTGCCGATATAGCACGAGAATCGAGTGATGCGGCTGCTAGCGATATCGCCGGCCGCATCACTTGTTTCTGTTGCCACCCGACCGCCCTGCACATCACGCAACGGACATGCGAGCCGTGAGGTTCTGCTGCATGTAGTCCAGGAATCGCCGTTGGAACAACATGGTGTGTTCATGCGCCGCGGCCTCAGCGGCATCGGCGTCGCGCGACGCGATGGCTTGAATCATGTCATCGTGATCGCGACCCAATCGGTGGGTGCTGGCTGAGCTGACAATGTGGTCGAAGTGCAAGTGAAGCAAGCGCTGGCCTTCCCCGAGTAACCGCTCGTAGTAGTTGATGAAGTAGGGGTTACGGCCAGCGTGGGCGATGGCCATGTGGAAGGCCTTGTTCAACTCGGACATGGATTGAAAATCACCGCGGGTCACGGCTTGCAAATACGCTGCATCCGCGTTGCGTATTGCCACCAGGTCCTCGGGGCGATGCTGGGTTGCGGCAAGGCGTGTGACCGCACGCTGGATCAAATCCAGTGCAGAAACGTAATTGGGGAATTCTTCAATTTCGAACGGCGTAACCAACGTAGTGCGGTTTGGCAGTATGACTACCAGACCTTCGGTGATCAGGCGTGCCAAGGCGTCGCGCACCGGGGAGCGGGAGAGCCCAAACTGGGCGGCCAGTGACACTTCATCAAGCTGCACGCCGGGTTTAAGCTTGAGGGTCAGGATTTGTTTACGTAACTCTTCGTAAATATACCGACCACCGTGGCGGCGAACGCCGGTTTCTTTATCGATTTCTTTTGCCATCATCAGGTCTCGTTGGTCTGACCCGTATCATACAGGCCAACCCTTCTTCTATTGCAGTCGTTCACGACTGGGCGACCGGTAGCATGGGGCGGGGATGGCTTCTACGTCAAACTTTGCCCACCTTGGCGTCCGACTGTTCTTGTATGTGAAGCACTGGGGGTACTTATTGCACGGTTGAGAGAGATTTTCGGAGAGGGACGCACTGTGCCTTTTTCTTCCTTTGGCACAGTGCGCTAGGACCACTATTTCAGTCCCACACCCCACGTATCGCTAAGCATGAAGCCAGCAGAAAGCGGATCGTCAGGGTCGACTCCCAATTGCTGAAGGCCATACAACCACGCGCGTCCGGTCACTCTCGGCAACACCGCCGCACGGCCGCCAACCTCGTCGTGGCCTAGCAACTCCACTTGGAATTGCCCGCCGATGGTCGAACGTGAGGTCAGTCGATCACCGGCACTTACCAACCCGCGCGCGGACAGTGTTGCCAGGTTGGCTGAGCTGCCGGTACCGCAGGGTGATCGATCAACCCGACCAGGAGGCAGCGTGGTGCACGTCTGGTAAGTGCGTTCGTCCAGCCGGTTGCGGAACATGACATAGGCCACTTCATTGACGGATGGCAGTAGCGGATGCTGGATGGTCAATTGACGATTGATGACATCCTTCAACGCTACACCAGCATCTGCAAGTGCCCGTGCATTCTCCGGGGCGATGGTCAAGCCGGTCTGCTCTACATCAATCAGCGCGTAGTACACGCCGCCGAAGGCCACATCCACCTTGATCGAACCAAACGCCTCAGTCTCGATCTCCAGGTCCAAATGCTCAACGAACGCCGGCACCATATCCAGCGACACGCTCTGGCATCGGCCATTTGCGCAGCGGGCTCGAGCGGTGACCAGGCCCGCCGGGGTATCGAGCACCACGGTGGTTTCCGGTTCTTGCATCGGTACCATGCCCAGTTCGAGTAAAGCAGTAACGACGCAGATGCAATTGCTGCCAGACATCGGATGGGCCTTATCGGCTTGCAACACGATAAAGCCAGCATGAGCCTCTGGGCGGGTCGGCGGCAGCAGTAGGTTGACCGACATCTGCAGGCAGCCGCGTGGCTCCAGTGTCACCAAGCGGCGTAGGCTGTCGTCGACCTCATTGATGTAATTCATCTTGTCGAGCATGGTGGCACCCGGGACGCCAATGACGCCCCCGGTGATGACCTTGCCGATCTCGCCTTCGCAGTGCACTTCAGCCAGCTGAAGCGTCTGTTTCCAACGCATGGGAGTTACCTCACTTAATGTACCAGCCCCAAGGCTGTTCGCTGTTGTAGCGAGTGATCTGCTTGGTTTCCAGGTAGTTGTTCAAGCCCCATTCGCCCAGCTCGCGACCGATGCCACTCTGCTTGTAGCCGCCCCATGGGGCTTCGGTGAAAGTCGGTTGGGAACAGTTGATCCAGACGATGCCTGCGCGGAACTTGCGCGCTACGCGTTCGCAACGTTCCAAGTCTTTGGACATCACGGCAGCGCCCAGACCGAAGCGCGAGTTGTTAGCGGACTTGACCGCTTCCTCTTCGGTGTCGAATGGACGGATGCACACAACAGGGGCGAAGATCTCCTCGTTCCAGATCCAGCTGTCCTCCGGCACGTCGGCAAACACCGTGGGTTGCAGGTAGAAACCTTTGTCCAGGTGCGCCGGGCGCTCGCCACCACACACCAGTCGAGCGCCTTCCTCCAGGCCGCGGGAGATGGCTTTCAGCGTGCCTTCGTACTGGCTGCGGTTGACCAGCGGGCCGAGCAGCACGCCTTCTTCCATGCCGTTGCCGATCTTGATCTTGCGAGCTTCTTCGGCCAGACGGGCCAGCAGCGGCTCGTAAGCGGAGCGCTCCACCAGCACGCGGGAGGTGGCCGAGCAAACTTCGCCCTTGTTCCAGAAGATGCCGAACATGATCCACTCGACGGCCTTTTCGATATCGCTGTCGGCGAAGATCACGAATGGCGACTTGCCGCCCAGTTCCAGGGTCACGTTCTTGATGTCCTGGGCGGCGGCTTGCATGATGCGGCTGCCCACCGGCACGCTGCCAGTGAAGGCCAGCTTGTCAACGCCCGGGTGCGCGGTGAGCGCTGCCCCCACTTTGGAGCCCGGGCCAGTTACGATGTTCAGCACGCCGGCTGGCAGGCCAGCCTCATCGGCGATTCGAGCCAGTTCCAGTGCGGTCAGCGAGGTCTGCTCGGCAGGCTTGAGAATAATGCTGCAACCGGCGGCCAAGGCTGGGGCAATCTTCCAAGAGGCCATCAGCATCGGGAAGTTCCACGGCACGATGGCGCCGGCTACGCCGATTGGTTCCTTGCGAGCCAGCGAGCTGAACCGATCATCGGAGAGGGTAACGTCCTTTTCGCGATTGCGATCCAGCTCTTCGGCCAGATTGGCGTAGAAGTCGAAGCAGCCAGCGGTGTCGCCGATGTCCCACATTGCTTCCGGGAACGGCTTGCCGTTGTCGCGTACTTCAATCGTCGCCAGTTCTTCCTGACGTGCACGAATACCGTCGGCAATCTTGCGCAGGTATTTGCCACGCTCGGCGCCACTCAAACGTGGCCATGGGCCTTCATCGAAGGCCGTACGGGCGGCCTTGACGGCAACGTCGATGTCGGCTGCACTGCCAGAGGCCACAGTGGCAATCAGGCTTTCATCGCTCGGGTCGAAGGATTCGAAGCTACCACCTTCGATTGGGCTGACCCATTGGCCATTGATATAGAACTGATCGTAGCGGTTCATGCTGTACCTCCAATAAGGGCGAAGCGTCGGGCGCTGAATGCAGAAAGGTTTTGTCCAGGTGTGCGCTGTGCGACTAGGTCGCTGACCAAGCGGCCGGTGGTCGCGCCGAGGGTCAGGCCCAACTGGCCATGACCGAAGGCCATAATCACGTTGCTCAGGCGTGGTGAGCGGTCGATGACTGGCTTGGTATCCGGCAAGAAGGGCCGGTAACCGACGCCGAACTCCATGCCCTGGGTGTTCAGTTGTGGGAGTACCCGACGGGCCTTTTCCATGATGATTTCGGCGCGCTTGAAGTTCGGTTCGGCACCTGGCGCGGCGAACTCGATGGTGCCGCCGATCTGCAGGCCTCGGGTCATCGGCGCAAAGCAGAAGCCGCCGTCGGCATAAATCACTGAGTGACGGATTTCTACTTCGGGCGTAGGTAGAACAGCTTGATAACCGGCGATGCCAGCAAGCGGAATATTAACGCCCAAGGATTCAAAGAACGCACGTGCACCGGTACCGGCAGCGATGACGATGTGCTCCGCTGGAAGGCGAGTGCCGTCCGACAGGGTCACGCCAGTAGCTCGGTCATGGTTCTCATCGATCTTCTCGGCTTTTTGCCTTACACGTTCACCACCTTGCTTGATGAAGCTGTCTGTCAGTGCGGCGATGAAACCTTCGGTATCGCTAACAGCGCGCCAGTCCGGGAACATCAGGCCATGCTGAAATTTGCCGGCCAACGCGGGTTCAAGGTCGCCGATCGCCGCGCCATCCAGTTCTTCGGATTTGAACCCCAGCTGTTTGCGTAGCTCCAGGTGTGGGCGTTCGTGCGCAAGGCCAGCCGGTGAGTCAAATACCTCTAGGATCGGACGGTCACCCAACAGAGCTTTGTCCGGGCAAGCGTCGAGTAGCGGGGCGTAATCCTGGTAGACGTGCTGGGTCAGGCGCGCCATGTCTTGGGCGATCTCGTGAATTTTCGAGGAGCGCGCGCAAGCCAGAAATCGCAGGAACCAAGGAAGGATTCCGGGAAGTGCGCTTGGGCGCAAGGCCAGGGGACCTTTCTGGTCGAGCAGCCAGCCCGGGATCTTCATCAGAATACCAGGCTTGGACAGCGGAATGACTTCACTGACCGCCATCTGACCGCAACTCCACTTGGCGGTACTGTCGCCCGGTGCGGCAGGGTCGACGAGCGTGACCTTATGGCCTTCGCGCTGCAGGTACAGCGCGCAGCAAACACCGACGATGCCGCCGCCTATGACCACGGCGTTCTGCGATGACGATTGTGGGGTGTTCATGGTTCTGTCTCGTATCAAGAGAAGATTCAAGGGGGCCGCATGACGGCCCCGTATAGCCTTACTGCTGGGATGCCTCGAATACCTTGCGGAATTCGGTTTTTTCTTCTTCGGTGAGCGGCAGCAGTGGTGCGCGGGCATTGCCGACCTTGAAGCCAGCCAGTTCGGCACCGAACTTGACCTTCTGCACGAACTTACCGCTTTCCAGGTTGGCCATGGCCGGGAACAGGCTACGCATTACCTGCTGTGCGCCGCGGATGTCGCCGCTGGTGAACGCTTTGTGGAAAGCCACGACCTTCTCTGGGAAGATGTTGGCCGGGCCACAGATCCAGCTATCGGCGCCCCACAGGTAGAAGTCCAGGGCTTGGTCGTCCGAGCCGCAGGACAGCTGAATACCTTTGTATTTTTCACCGATCTCAATGGCGCGCAACAGATTGCCACTGCTTTCCTTGATCCCGATCACGCGCGGGTGGTCATTCAGGGCCGCGACGACGTCCAGGCCCACTTCGACGTTGGTGCGTACCGGATAGTTGTAGAGCACCACGTTGATCTGGGGGAAGGTCTCGAGAATCGTGTTGTAGTGTGCCAACAGTTCTTCTTGGGATGGCAGCGCGTAGTATGGTGGGGCGATCAGCAGGTTGGTATAGCCAGCATCGACAGTCTGCTTGATCTGTTCCAGCACTTCGCGGGTGCATGAGCCGTTGGCGCCCGCGATCAGGGTGCCGCGGTCGCCCACGACTTCTTTGACGGTGGCCAGGATCTGGCGACGCTCTTCGTTGGTCAGTGCGTAGTACTCTCCGGTGGAGCCCAGCGGTACGAAGCCGCTGACGCCTGCCTTGAGCTGATGCTCGAGGATCGAAGCCAGGGTGTCGTGGTCGACCTTGCCTGCGGCGTCGAACGGGGTGACCAGGGCGGGCAGGATGCCATTCAGTTTCATTGAAAATCTCCAGTTAGTCAGGGGAGGTTTAGTAGGCGTAGCGGCGCAGCAAGCGCCCTTCGACCACACCGACCAGACGAGTCAGCGGGAAGGCTACGAGGAAGTAGATGACCGCTACAGCCGAGAGGAACTCGACCGGACGGGCAGTGCTGTTGGAAATGTTCTGGCCGACGAACATCAGGTCGGCGACACCCACGGAGGAGATCAATGCACTCTCTTTGAACAGGCTGACCACGTTCGACAGCAGCGGCGGTACGGCACGCAGCAGAGCCTGTGGGAAGATCACGTAGAGGACTTTGACCTTTGGGGTCAGTCCCAACGCGGTGCATGCATCGTGCTGTTCGCTGGCAATGGACTTCAGCGCGCCACGGAAGGTCTCACTGGTGATCGCTCCCATAAACAAGGTTAGGGCGATAAGCACCGAGACATACGGTGGTATATCGAGACCGAACACCACCGGAAAGCAGAAAAACACCCAGAACAGCTGGATAAGCAGGGGCGTACCGCGAAAAAACTCCACGTAAAGGGTTAACGGCAGGCGTATCAAAGGTGTCTTGAGTTGGCGCAACATGCTGACCACAAAGCCCAGCGTGCTGCCCAGCAAGGCACAGGCACCGGTGAACGCTAAGGTCAGGGCAAGGCCCTTCAGGAGCACCGGCCAGTAGCCCAGAACAACCGAAAAATCGAGTGGCATGGTTTTCTCCTCAGCGCTGTCCGGCCAGTTCCTGGCGCCGCTCGAACCACTGCACCAACTGCCCAATTGGCAGCGACAAGGCAAAGTAGATGAGGGCGATCAGGGTGTAGGTTTCGAGGGGGCGATAGGCCTCGGTGGCCAGGCTCTTGCCCACGTACATCAGATCGGCAACCGCGACGATGGCCACCAGCGCGCTTTGTTGAAGCGTGCCAATGCCGTTGGTAATCAGCACTGGCAGGGCGCTGCGCAGCGACTGTGGCAGGATCACATAGACGGTGCGCTGCCAAGACCGAAGTCCCAGTGCAATGCAAGCGTCCAAGTGTTCGCGTGGTACAGCTTGCACACCCGCGCGGTATGCTTCGGCATTGAATGCAGTGAGGTTCAGGCCCAAAGCCAGGAAGCCCATGGCAATCGGGTCGATGAACACGTCGAAGAGCATCGGCACGCAATAAAAAAACCAGACGATCTGCAGCAATGCTGGGGTGCAGCGGAAGAACTCGATGAAGAGCTGCGCCGGCCAGCGGATGACAGACCAGCGGCTAAGCGTCATCAGACAAAGCACGAAGCCGCAGGTCAGGCCAATCAGGTTGGAGACCAGAGCCAGTTGCAGTGTCACCTTCAAGCCATCAAGCAATGCTGGCAGGCTACCGCTCAGAAAATGGAAGTCGAATTGATAGTTCATGAAGGCATCCCTCAGTCGAAGTGCACGACCTTCTCAAGAAATTCGCGTGTACGAGATTCCTTGGGTTGGGTGAAGATCTGATCGGGATGGCCCTGCTCGACCACCTTGCCGTTAGCGCAGAACACCACGCGGGTGGCGATGTGCCGGGCGAAATGCATATCGTGGGTGACGATGATCATTGCCATCTTCTGGTCAGCAAGCTGCATCATCACGTTCTGCACCTCGATAACCATTTCAGGGTCAAGGGCGGAGGTCACTTCGTCGAACAACATGAGGCGTGGTTCAAGCATCAGGGCGCGAGCAATCGCCACGCGTTGTTTCTGTCCACCGGATAGTTGGCTGGGATAGGCGTGCAGTTTGCTCTCCAGTCCCAATCGCGCAAGGTAGGCGCGAGCTTTTTCGGTCGCTTCGGCTTTGCTCAGGCCATGGACCTTAACGGGGGCCAGAATCAAATTGCCCAGCACCGACAGATGCGGGAACAAGGTGTAGTGCTGGAACACCATGCCGATCTGTTTGTGCAAGGTCTCGTCCAGAGGCTTGCCCTGCTTGCGGTTGCCATCGATGTAAGGTTTGCCCTGGAACTGGATGCTGCCGCCTTGGATACCTTCTAGGCCCATCAGTACCCGCAGCAACGAACTTTTGCCGCTACCGGACGGACCGATGATCACCAGGCGGTCGTCGGCACGCATGTCCAGATTCATCCCGTCCATCACCACGAGCTGTTCGGAATAAGCTTTACGCACGTTCTGTAGCTGGATAAAGCAGCCGCCCTGGCTCGAATTCGGGTTGAGCGAGGCCTGTGGCTGAGAAGCCACCAAATGTGGGGTGTTCATTACAGTCTTCTCCACGAGGTCCCCTAGCCGGGGATCTCGGTATGTCAGCGGGATTACTGGGCTTTTTGGCCCGCAATGATCTCGGCGGAAGCCTTATCTACCAGCTTGTCGATCTCACCCGTTTCACGGCGCTGGGTGATATATGCATCGAGCTGGGCAAGATCATCGGCTGGTGTCTCGTGCGCGAGTGCGAAGGACACGCCTTGCTTGGCAAGTGCTGGTACGGGGAGGACTTCATTTGCCCACGCATTGGCCATGGCGAACAGGTGGTTGGTGTCGTTGGCATCGGCCAGTACGTCGGCGCGGCGGGACATCAACGCCATGCGAGTCTCATCCGAACCCGGGAGCCGCATCAGCGTTGCGTTCTTGATGGCTGCGGTAACGGCTTTGTCTGCAGCGGTGCCAGAGATCACGGCAATTGTCACGCCTGGCTTATCGTAATCGGAGAGGTTGTTGCCAGCGTTGCTGAGTTTTGGGTTCTTCTTGTTGGTAAGCAAAGAGACCTGGTAGTCCGTCGCAGGGACCGAGAATGCTACTGCTTTGGCTCGTTCTGGCGTCTTGTTGAGTGCCATGGCCATATCCCATTTACCGCTTTGCAGTCCCGCCACCTGGTTGTCCCAGCTGGTGTCGACAAATTGCGCTTTGACCTTGAGTTCATGCTCAGCGAAATCCCGGCACAGGTCTACAAAGTAGCCGCTGTATTTCCCGGTGGCCGGGTCGCGCATCACGTAGGGAGCGGCAACTGCAGCGCCGCAGCGCAGCACGCCGGCTTGTTGGACGCTTTTCCAAGTTTGGTCGCCAGCTTGAGCGGCGGGTTGCATCAGGAGCAAGGCGCTGGCGAAAGCGAAGCCGCGACCGATTGTGCGGGAAAGGGACGGTGCCATTTTGAATCTCTCCAGTAATTGTTCTTGTAGACAGAAGAGCAAGCAAAAAACGATTGAAGTTTGTATTTGTTGTGAGTGCCGCACTGTGTGCAGTGGTGCATTCAGGCTATTGCGAATCCGCTGAAGCTGTCAACACGCCGCAAAGAATTTTTTGAAGCAAAAACGCCCCGACTCACACGCAAATGTGAATGGGAGCGTAGGCAGGGCGGGGGTGACTCGGGCGTTAAGCGGCAGGGCCGGTCATTTGGAGTTCGTTCAGAAAACGCTCAAGAATCAAGTTCTGCCGGCGCCCTTTTCGAGTCGCAATGGCTAATTTGGATTCAAAGTACAGCCTGTCAGGGCCAAGAGGAGCCATGAGACCTTTTTCAACCCATGTGGCGGCGTAGTGGTCGGGTAGAAATCCAATGTAACTGCCGGTCAAAATCAGGAACGCTATGCCTTCCCGATCTGTTGCTGAAGCCGCGAAGTTGAGCAGTTGGTGCAAACCGATGGCTTCTGCGGTCATCCTGTAGGTAGGCACTACGGCGTCTGCCAGCGACAGCTGCTCGTCGCTGACGTTGGCGGCCGAGGCGAATAGGGGATGCTCATGGCTGCAATACAGACTTGATCGCTCCTCGTAGAGGAGGGTGTAGTCCAGCCCTGACAAAGGTGAGATCAATGGCACGGCGCCCACATGGAGCTGCCCGTCGAGCAAACCCCGCTCAATTTCCCCTGGAGTGCTCATGCTCAGATTGATGCGCACGCCACTGCCTTCGGCCCTTACAGCCTTGAGCGCATGTGTGATGCGCATCTTGGGCTGCGTAACCAAGTTGTTCACGATGGCAACGTTTAAGTCCCCGCGCAGATGCTGGTGCATCTGGTTCACTTCGCTGCGAAAGCCCTCGATTGCAACCAGAACGGTTTCACTCGCCCGTAGTACCTCACGCCCTTCATCGGTCAGGGCGAAACCTGCTCGGCCGCGTTGACACAAGCGCATTCCAAGACGCTTTTCAAGGTCTCCCATGTGGAGGCTGATTGCGGATCTGGTTATCCCCAAAACGCTCTCGGCCCCTGAAAAACTGCCACATTCGGCCACGGTCTTGAAAACTCGTAACAGCCTCAGGTCAAAATCGCTTACCTGGTGAAGGGGTATTTTTTTAGTCATACGTGAGCGATCCAATAACTGAATGCAAGAAAATATAGATTTAACGCACATGATGTTCCGGCACAAGCTACACACGTCCATCAACGCTCAGGATCGCCTTCATGAATCAGGCCTTGCAGACCCAAATCTCCTTGGCCAGTGGGCTTCAGCTCGAATCACACTGGATGCCGTTCTCGTCGAACCGCAATTTCAAGAAAGACCCGCGCTTCATCGTAGGCGCGAAAGGTAACTGCTTGATTGATGAGCATGGTCGAGAAGTGTTCGACAGCCTTTCTGGATTATGGACCTGCGGCGCTGGCCACTCCCGACAAGAGATTGCTGATGCTGTTGCGAAGCAACTGGTAACGCTGGATTACTCCCCGGCGTTTCAGTATGGCCATCCTTTGTCATTCAAACTGTCAGAGAAAATCGCCGGTTTGATGCCAGGAAATCTCAAGCATGTGTTTTTCACTGGTTCAGGTTCCGAGAGCGCGGATACCTCGATCAAAATGGCTCGGGCATATTGGCGATTGAAAGGCCGGCCTGGGAAAACCAAGCTGATCGGCCGGGCTCGTGGATATCATGGTGTGAACGTCGCCGGTACCGCATTGGGTGGTATTGGAGGCAATCGCAAGATGTTCGGTGAGTTGATGGACGTCGACCACCTTCCGCACACCTTGCAGCCGCATCTGGCATTTACCAAGGGGGCGGCAGAGACCGGTGGGGTGGCGCTTGCCGATGAGCTACTCAAATTGATCGAGCTGCACGATGCCTCCAATATCGCGGCGGTTATCGTCGAACCCATGTCCGGCTCGGCTGGAGTAATCGTACCGCCGCAAGGTTATTTGCAACGTCTGCGCCAGATCTGCACCCAGCACGACATCCTGCTCATCTTTGACGAGGTCATCACTGCCTTCGGCCGGCTAGGGACCACAACGGGTGCAGAGTACTTTGGTGTTACTCCAGATCTGATGAATGTAGCTAAACAGCTTACAAATGGTGCGATTCCCATGGGGGCAGTGATCGCTACCCGTGAGATATACGACACCTTCATGTATCAGGCGTCCCCTGAATATGCGGTCGAGTTTACCCATGGCTACACGTATTCAGCACACCCCGTAGCGTGCGCTGCCGGGCTCGCCACGCTGGACCTGCTGGATAAAGAGAATCTTATTCAGCGGTCAGCAGAGCTGGCGCCTCACTTTGAGGAGGCAATACACGGCCTGAGGGGCGCTAAGCACATCATCGACATTCGAAATTGTGGACTTGCAGGCGCATTGCAACTTGCCCCTCGCGACGGTGACGCGCATATCCGGCCTTTCGAAGCGGGCATGGCACTTTGGAAAGCAGGTTTCTACGTTCGCTTCGGTGGGGACACCCTGCAGTTCGGACCAACCTTCAATACCAAACCTCAGGAACTGGATCGTCTGTTCGATGCAGTCGGCCAAGCGTTGCACGGAATCAATTGAGCAGCACGCCCGATGCGTTGGGGCACCTCCTTAATACAACAACTACACAGCTTGTGACCAAGCTCGAGGAAAGAAAATGGCAACTATCAAGCACTTGATCAATGGTGAACACATCACTGACGATGCTCGTACCACTGATGTATTCAACCCAGCCACCGGCCAGGTCATCCACAAGCTGGGCCTGGCCAGCCGAACTACGGTGCAAAAGGCCATCGACTCTGCTCAGGCGGCGTTCCCTGCATGGCGTAATACCCCTCCAGCGAAGCGCGCCCAGGTCATGTTCCGTTTCAAACAGCTGCTGGAAGCGAACGAGCAGCGTATCGCTCAACTGATCAGCGAAGAGCACGGTAAAACTATTGAGGACGCTGTGGGCGAACTCAAGCGCGGCATCGAGAACGTTGAGTTCGCAACCGCTGCGCCGGAAATTCTCAAGGGTGAGTACAGCCGTAACGTTGGGCCGAACATCGATGCCTGGAGCGATCTTCAGCCGATCGGCGTCGTCGCCGGTATTACTCCGTTCAACTTCCCGGCGATGGTACCCCTGTGGATGTATCCACTGGCTATCGCCTGCGGCAACTGCTTCATTCTCAAACCATCCGAGCGTGATCCAAGCTCGACATTGCTGATTGCCGAATTGCTGCACGAGGCCGGCCTGCCCAAGGGCGTGCTGAACGTGGTGCATGGCGACAAAGAAGCGGTGGACGCGCTGATCGACGCACCTGAGGTCAAGGCACTGAGCTTCGTCGGCTCGACCCCGATTGCCGAGTACATCTACTCCGAAGGCACCAAGCGCGGCAAGCGCGTCCAGGCGTTGGGCGGCGCGAAAAACCACGCGGTGCTGATGCCTGATGCTGAGTTGGACAACGCCGTCAGCGCGTTGATGGGGGCCGCCTATGGCTCGTGCGGCGAGCGTTGCATGGCCATTTCGGTAGCCGTGTGCGTAGGTGACCAGGTTGCAGATGCGCTCATCGCTAAGCTCGAGCCTCAAATCAAAGCCCTGAAAATTGGTGCCGGTACCCATTGTGGTTTGGACATGGGCCCGCTGGTCACCGCCGCCGCCCGCGACAAAGTGCTGGGCTATATCGATGACGGTGTGGCAGCAGGCGCTAAGGTCGTGGTGGACGGTCGCGGCTTTAAGGTCGCCGGCAACGAAGATGGCTATTTCGTCGGCGGTACGTTGTTCGATCACGTTACCCCAGAGATGCGCATCTATAAGGAGGAAATCTTTGGCCCGGTGCTGTGTGTCGTTCGCGTGAACAGCCTGGAGGAAGCCATCCAGCTGATCAACGATCATGAATACGGCAACGGCACCTGTATCTTCACCCGTGACGGTGAGTCGGCGCGCCTGTTCTGCGACGAGATCGAAGTTGGCATGGTTGGCGTCAACGTTCCACTGCCGGTACCGGTGAGCTACCACAGCTTCGGTGGTTGGAAGCGTTCGCTGTTTGGCGACCTGCACGCTTACGGTCCAGACGGTGTGCGCTTCTACACCCGTAAGAAGGCAATCACTCAGCGCTGGCCGAAACGCACCAGCCATGAAGCAGCTCAGTTCGCTTTCCCTAGCAACAGCTAAGGCAAGCGCCTGGTTCGAATGCCTGCGTCATTGACTGTTCTGACGGAGAACGTAGATGGCGCAGGTGTTCGTCATTTTTCAAGCGTCTGGCTCACTTTAATTAGCAGGTCGATAAGTATCATGGCGATTACCAATCAATACGTGAAAGATCTTGATCGCGAGTACGTTTTTCACTCGTGGTCTACCCAAGGAACACTCAACCCTCTGGTGATCGCAGGCGGTGAGGGCTGCACGGTATGGGACTATGACGGTAAGCGGTACCTGGATTTTTCCAGCCAGTTGATCAATACCAACCTTGGTCATCAGCATCCTGCGGTCATCGCAGCCATCCAGGAGCAGGCTGCAGCTCTGGCGACCATCGCACCGGCAACGGCCAACCTCATTCGCGGTGAAGCGGCCAAGCGCATCATCGAGCAAGCACCTGCGGGCTTCAAGAAGATCTTCTTCACCAACGGTGGCGCCGATGCCAACGAGAATGCCATCCGTATGGCGCGCCTGTTCACCGGTCGAGACAAGGTGCTGTCGTCCTACCGCTCTTACCACGGCAATACCGGCTCGGCGATCGTCGCCACCGGCGACCCGCGCCGAGTGCCGAACGAGTACGCTCGTGGCCATGTGCACTTCTTCACCCCCTATCTGTACCGCAGCGAGTTCAACGCTCAGACCGAGGCTGAAGAAACCGAACGCGCACTGCGCCATCTGCGTCGGGTCATCGAGTGCGAGGGTGCCAGTTCGATCGCGGCTATTCTGCTGGAGAGCCTGCCAGGTACTGCAGGTGTACTGGTGACCCCGGCCGCCTACATGCAAGGCGTGCGCGAACTGGCCAACGAGTTTGGCATCATGCTGATCCTCGACGAAGTGATGGCAGGCTTCGGCCGAACCGGTAAGTGGTTCGCCTTCGAGCACTACGGCGTAGTGCCAGACTTGATCACCTTTGCCAAAGGCGTTAACTCCGGTTATGTGCCCGTCGGCGGCGTGGTGATCTCGGAGCAGTTGAGCAGCTACTTCGACACCCACTTCTTCCCAGGCGGCCTGACTTATTCCGGGCACCCGCTAGCCATGGCCTCTATCGTCGCGTCGATCGACGCCATGCGCACCGAGCGCGTGGTAGAAAACGCCCAGGAAATGGGCGAGAAGCACCTGGGCCCGCGCCTGCGCGAGTTGCAGCAGCGTCACTCGGCCATTGGCGAAGTCCGTGGCGCCGGCGTTTTCTGGGCTCTGGAGTTCGTCAGCGACAAGGCGACCCGTGCACCGTTGGCGGCGCAGACCATGCTTGCGCTCAAAAACAAGCTGATGGAGCGCGGCCTGCTGCCGTTCGTGGTCGAGAACCGTATCCACGTCGCGCCGCCTTGCATCGTCACCGCTGAAGAAGTCGAGGCCGGTATTGCCATTCTGGATGAGGTGATCGGCTCAGTACTTGGCTGATGGTTCGCAGACCGGCCTCCATCGGATGCTGGTCACTGGTTCGAGTATCTGCGTCATCGACTGTTCTGATGTAGGACCGTGATGGCACAGGTGCTCTAACCCGTAGAGTTCCTCTACGGTATATCCGCTGCAGACCTGTGGCGGGCACTTGGCTTCTCACCACTTAGTCGAAGGCTTCGGCCCAAGACCTGGCCGCCGCCACACTGGCGGCTTTTTTTATGGGAAGTTGAAAGTAACGCTTTTCCATACCCAGAACTTCATATTTGGGTCAGCGACCTCACGCAGTAACAAGAACAACAGAGGGCATTTATGAATATCAAGCAGAAACTGACCTTGGCCTTTGCTGGCATTGCCTGTGTACCCATCACTTTGGTCGCCATTGTGATCATCCTAAACCTGCGCGATGAGGCCAAAGCAGGCTTCCTGGACAGCAGCACCCGGGAGATCCGTCAGGTTAGCAATGCGATGAGCATCTTTTTCCAAGGAATTACGCAGAACGTCGAGTATCTCGCCCAACAGCCGGAGTTGATTGGTATTGGTAGCAACCTCAACAAACACTTCGACGCTCAGGATCGAAGCATGGTATTGGGTGAACAAGATCAGCGACTGACTGATGCGTTTGACCGGCTGGGGCAGAGCCACCCAAGCTATGCCTATATTTCCTATGGAGTAGCCGATGGCGGCCATGTCAGCTGGCCAGCAGGGCAAATTCTGTCGAAGTATGACCCGCGGGTGCGGCCCTGGTATCAACTTGCTATGGATAATCCAGGTAGGACAGTTCGAACTGCACCGTACTCTGGTGTGGGTGACGATTCGGTGCTGATCAGTACCGTGCGTACAGTCGCTAACCAGCTGGGCTCAAAAGGTGGGGTTATCAATATTGATGTGTCGCTCCAAGGACTTACAGAGATCGTCAAGCAGATCAAACTAGGCGAAAGTGGTTATCTGATTCTGATGGAAAATAATGGCAATGTTTTGGTGGATCCCCATGATCCAAGCCATAACTTCAAACCATTGAGCAGCTTCGGTCAGGGCTATATGCAGTTAGCCGCGGCTGGTCAGGGCTTGGCCGAGGTCATACTTGATGGGGAGGCCTATATGGCCAACGTCTACTCTGACACCAAGCTGGGCTGGACGTTTATCGGTCTGATCCAGCAAAATGAAGTCATGCAAAACAGTACGCGCTTGGCTCTGTTGATCAGTATTTTTGCCTTCTTGCTCGCCGTTATGTTCGCTGCGGTAGGTGCTGCCTTTGCGAAGTTGATCGTACGTCCGATCCTCAGCGTCACCAGTGGCTTGGAAGAAATTGCCCAAGGTGAGGGGGACTTGACTCGAAGTCTGGAGATTCGAGGGCGCGACGAAACTGCACAGCTCGCCGGATGGTTCAATCGGTTCCTGGCAGCTATTCGCAACCTGATTCAGCACATCGGTTCAGCAGCAGGGAACATTCTCAGCGCCTCCGCCAGTTCTACACGTGTTTCCAGTGATATGGAGCTTGCAGCCAGCCGTCAGAGAGAGTCGGTAGATATGGTATCCACCGCGTTTCATGAGATGGTTGCCACTGCCAACGAGGTAGCTCGCTCTTGCAGCCAGGCCGCGGAGTCAGCGGATAGTGGGCAACAGCAGGCGCGTGAGGGACAGTTGCAGATAGATGCTGCTGTTGAGAGCGTGGGGCGTTTGGGCTCTGAGATCGAGCAATCGGCACAGGCAATTCATCAGCTGGAACAGGACAGCAATGCCATCCAGTCGATACTGGGCACTATTCGCTCGATTGCTGAGCAAACCAATTTATTGGCATTGAATGCTGCCATTGAGGCGGCTCGTGCAGGCGAACAGGGGAGGGGGTTTGCGGTCGTTGCAGACGAAGTTCGTGCGTTGGCAAAGCGCACTGCTGACTCCACCGCAGAAATCGATGGGCTGCTGAATAATCTGGCCGCCCGAACGGCTGACGTGGCCCAGCAGATGCACGCCAGCTTGGAAGTGTCGGAGCAATCGGTAGTGCGTATCGGTTTGGCCCGCGAGCGCTTCGGAGAAATTCGTGAGTCCGTAGATATCATTCGCGACATGAATGCGCAGATTGCCACGGCGGCGGAGGAGCAGCATCAGGTCGCTGAGGACATCAATCATCACATCAGCCAGATCCATGAGGATGCGCGGTTGGTTGCTGAACTGGCCCAATCCGCTCGGGATGGCTCGCATAACTTGGCAGAACTGTCCGAGGAGTTGGACTCATTAGTACGCCGCTTTCGAGCATGAAGACCGCTGAACAGGTGTAAACCTATTTCAGGGCTAGACAGAGGTAGTAACCCAAGCCAGACGTTTAGTGCTGGCATGGGTCACTGTACTGCTTAGGCAGGTTCAGCGTTTTCAATGCGCTGCAGGGAGGGCTCTGAGCTTTCGCGTTGGTCAGCCAGGAAGAACCAGGTTTCCAGCACGGTATCCGGGTTCAGCGACACGCTTTCGATGCCCTGCTCCATCAGCCAGCGCGCCAGGTCCGGATGGTCGGAAGGCCCCTGGCCACAGATGCCGATGTACTTGCCGGCCTTGTTGCAGGCCTGGATGGCATTGGACAGCAGCTTCTTCACCGCCGGGTTACGCTCGTCGAACAGGTGCGCGATGATCCCGGAGTCGCGGTCCAGGCCCAGGGTCAGCTGGGTCAGATCGTTGGATCCGATGGAGAAACCGTCGAAATGCTCGAGGAACTCGTCGGCCAGGATCGCGTTGGAAGGCAGTTCGCACATCATGATCACGCGCAGGCCGTCCTGGCCGCGTGCCAGGCCGTTGGCCGCCAGCAGCTCGACCACCTGGCTGGCTTCGCCGAGGGTACGGACGAACGGCACCATGATTTCGACGTTGGTCAGGCCCATTTCGTTGCGCACGCGCTTGAGTGCACGGCACTCCAGCTCGAAGCAGTCACGGAACGACTCGCTGATGTAGCGCGAGGCACCACGGAAGCCCAGCATCGGGTTTTCTTCTTCCGGCTCGTAGAGCTTGCCGCCGATCAGGTTGGCGTACTCGTTGGACTTGAAGTCCGACAGGCGCACGATGACCTTCTTCGGCCAGAACGCCGCGGCCAGGGTACTGATACCCTCGACCAGCTTCTCGACGTAGAAACCGACCGGATCGTCGTAGCCGGCGATGCGCTTGTCGACGCTTTCCTTGATTTCCAGCGGCAGGCCAGCGTAGTTCAGCAGCGCCTTGGGGTGCACGCCGATCATGCGGTTGATGATGAACTCCAGGCGGGCCAGGCCCACACCGGCGTTCGGCAGCTGTGCGAAGTCGAAGGCGCGGTCCGGGTTGCCGACGTTCATCATGATCTTGAACGGCAGCTCCGGCATGGCATCGACGGAGTTTTTCTTGATGTCGAAGCCCAGTTCGCCTTCGAAGATGTAGCCGGTGTCGCCCTCGGCGCAGGAAACGGTCACGCCCTGGCCGTCCTTGAGCAGCTCGGTGGCGTTGCCGCAACCGACCACTGCCGGGATCCCCAGTTCACGGGCGATGATCGCCGCGTGGCAGGTGCGCCCGCCACGGTTGGTGACGATGGCGCTGGCGCGCTTCATCACCGGTTCCCAATCCGGGTCGGTCATGTCGGAGACCAGCACGTCACCGACCTGGACCTTGTCCATCTCGGTCACGTCGCGAATGATGCGGACCTTGCCGGCGCCGATGCGCTGGCCAATGGCACGGCCTTCGACCAGCACGGTGCCCTTTTCCTTGAGCAGGTAGCGCTCCATGACGTTGGCGCTGGAGCGGCTCTTCACCGTTTCAGGGCGGGCCTGGACGATGTACAGCTTGCCGTCGTCACCGTCCTTGGCCCATTCGATGTCCATCGGGCACTTGTAGTGCTTCTCGATGATCATCGCCTGCTTGGCCAGTTCGCTGACTTCGGCGTCGGTCAGGCAGAAACGCGCGCGATCGGCCTTGTCGACCTCGACGGTCTTGACCGAACGACCGGCCTTGGCCTCGTCGCCGTAGATCATCTTGATCGCCTTGCTGCCCAGGTTGCGGCGCAGGATCGCCGGGCGGCCAGCGCTCAGGGTGTTCTTGTGAACGTAGAATTCGTCCGGGTTCACCGCGCCCTGCACGACGGTTTCGCCCAGGCCGTAGGCGCCGGTGATGAACACCACGTCACGGAAGCCCGACTCGGTGTCGAGGGTGAACATCACGCCGGCGGTGCCGGTTTCCGAGCGGACCATGCGCTGCACGCCGGCCGACAGGGCGACCAGCTTGTGGTCGAAGCCCTGGTGCACGCGGTAGGAAATGGCGCGGTCGTTGAACAGCGAGGCGAATACTTCCTTGGCCGCGCGGATGACGTTGTCGACGCCACGGATGTTCAGGAAGGTTTCCTGCTGGCCGGCGAAGGAAGCGTCCGGCAGGTCTTCGGCGGTCGCCGAGGAACGCACGGCCACGGCCACGTCAGGGTTGCCGGCCGACAGCGCGGCGAAGGCGGTGCGGATCTCGCTGTTGAGGCGTTCGGGGAATTCGGCCTCCATGATCCACTGGCGAATCTGCGCGCCGGTTTTGGCCAGGGCATTGACGTCATCGACATCCAGCGCGTCGAGCGCGGCGTGGATGCGGTCGTTCAGGCCACTCTGTTCGAGAAAATCGCGATACGCCTGAGCCGTAGTGGCAAAGCCGCCGGGAACCGATACACCGGCGCCCGCGAGGTTACTGATCATCTCGCCAAGGGATGCGTTCTTGCCCCCTACGTGCTCCACATCATGGACGCCGAGCTTATCCAGGGAGACTACATACTCAACCACGTTAAATACTCCGTTAATTGTTGCGGGACAGAGGCAAAGACATCAGGTGTTGGACAGTGAGGCTTTGCGTGATGAGCGCCCATCGGCGGTGTGGGGGGCCTTTCTGGAATTCAACAGACCCAAGCAGACAATCATCACTGTCAGCAGTCCTGTAGCGGTGATCTCGGAACGATATGCCGGGATGAAGAACATGCTGATCAACGCGCCACTGATGAACAGAATCACCGCCCAGGTCAGCCACGGGAACATCCACATACGGAAATGCAGCGGGTCGCCGGCAGCCAACAGTTTTTTGCGCAGGCACAATTGCGAAACAGCGATGACCAGGTAGACCAGCAGCGCTATCGCGCCGGAAGTCGAAAGCAGGAACGCAAACACGTTTTCCGGTGCGAAGTAATTTATGAAGGTTGCCACGATGCCAAGCACGGTGGTCGAGGCGACGGAAGCAACCGGCACTTGTGCGCGATTGGTGCGCTTGAACAATCGCGGTGCATCACCTCGCTGGGCTAGGGAGTAGAGCATGCGCGATCCGGTGTAGACCTGGGAGTTCATGCAACTAGCAACGGCTACCAGTACGACGATGTCCATCACCAGCTTGGCATTAGGGATGTGCAGGATTTCCAGTGCGCGCTGGAATGAGCCCACCTCGGGTAAACGAGGGTCATTCCAAGACACGATCGACAGAATCATTACGATTGACAAAAGGTAGAAAATGCAGATGCGCCACACGACCGAATTTGTCGCGCGGGTAATCTGCCGAGCAGGGTTTTTCGATTCGGCGGCTGCGATGGTCACGACCTCTGCGCCGATGAAACTGAACATCGTTGTCAGTACTGCGCCTACGATGGCGGCCATGCCATTGGGAGCGAAACCTCCATGCTCAGCGATCAACCGCCCTAGTCCACTGACTTCGCGATCAGGCAGCCAACCCATCAGCGCCGCTATGCATAGCCCGATGAAGGCAATAATCGCAATGATTTTCAGCAGGCCGAACCAGAACTCAAATTCACCGTAACGTGCGACACTGAAAAAATTTGAGCAGGTGAGTAGCAGGATGACGCCTGATGCAAACAACCAGGTATCGATGGCTGGTATCCAAGCATTGAGGATATTAGCCGCAGCAATCGCTTCGAGCGGAATTGCCAGCACCCAGAACCACCAGTACAGCCAGCCGATACTGAAGCCTGCCCACGGGCCAATCGCGCGGTCTGCATAGGTTGAGAAGGAACCCGTGTCTGGTGATGCTACGGCCATTTCACCGAGCATGCGCATCACCAGAACAACCAGTGCTCCAGTGAATATGTAGGCAAGCAGAGCAGCCGGACCTGCTTTGGCGATTGCATGGCCGGAAAACACGAATAGCCCTGCGCCGATCACGCCAGCAATCGATAGCATTGTGACGTGACGCTGCTTCAAGCCGGTCGCAAGTGATGTGTTGGACATGGTTTAGACTCTATTAATTGTTCTTGGAGTGTTCTAATCCGCAAAATGAAACGCCCCTGTACATCCTCGGACGATGCTGGACAGGGGCAGGTCATGGGACGCGTGTATGCATTTTGCTGCTACAGAGGCGTTTCCGTGTTGAGTGCGAAATTCTCCGGGGGGTGACCAAGGATTTCACAAAGCGCATCTACAATAATCTGGTGGTCTTGACGATCAGGGAGTCCAGATACCGTGATAGAACCGATGACTCCTGCCCCTTGCACGATGATCGGAAAACCTCCGCCCACGCTTGCATAGTCTGCTGCGGACAGAAAGTAGCGTTGGGTGATGTCCTGCTTCTCAAGCGCCAATTGATGCCTGATTCGGTAAGAGCTGCGCAGAAAGCGCTGCACCGTATTGCACTTGCGTCTGACCCAATCTAGGTTGTCCGAGGTGATGCCTGGGCGGCTAGCGAAAAACAGCGGGCGGTCGAAGCGCCGCACGTCAATCACCAGTGGCCACGACTCAGTCACAGCCTGATCATATAGATAAGACCCGATTTGCCAGGCTGTCGCTTCGTTGAACTTCGAAAATTGAAGCGTTTCCTCTTGCTGGATCAACAGTGCCAGATCATCTGTAAGGCTCAAATTACGTTCCTCCTGACTAGCGTCGGCTTCAGTAAGCGCATCAGCTTGTGCCCTATTATTGTTGAGTTAAATCCATTTTTTCTCACGCATACGTACTGAAATACTTTCCTTATCGGTACGAATTCTTCCATGGTGCTAAAGATTAATTCTTAGATCAAATGGCTGTTGACAGGATTCTGTATTCTTTTTAATGTGAGTGCAGTCATGCACACAAAATCGCATGCAATGTAGTGCCGTACCTTCCTGCCAAAAACAATGATTATTCAGTGAGGTTTCAAATGGTTCTTCCGATCCCGTCTTCCCTCAAAGCTCTTTTCGTCGGCGCCACCCTTTGCGGTGCGCTGTTGGGTCAGTCTGCGGCCCAGGCAGATGAAGTATCGGTACTGCAAGGTATCCAGAAAGCCGGAGTATTGCGCTGCGGCGCCGCTGTGGCTGCGCCTTACGTCATGCGCGATGCGAAATCCGGAGATTACAGCGGCTATTTTGTAGACCTGTGCCGAGATTTTGGTGAGAAGGTACTCAAGGTCAAAGTTACCTTCGTCGATACAAACTGGGACAACCTGGTGGCCGGCCTGCAAAGCAACAAATGGGATCTGGCTATGGCGCTCAACCAGACACCAGAGCGCGCACTGGCGGTTACCTTCACGGTGCCAGCAACCGACTATCAAGTGTCGCTACTGGTGAACAAGGAAAACCCGAAAGTGGCTGATGTGAAGGAAGATATTTCCGTTCTTGACAAGCCTGAGGTGACCTTCGCAGTGATGTCAGGTACCGCACAGGACAAGGCTATTTCCTCGGTCATTAAGAATGGCAAGATCATGCGTTTGCCGGGTATGGATGAAGCGCGTCTGGCCGTCATGTCCAAGCGTGCAGATGTGCTGGTCGATGCCAGCGATACCAATCACTTGTTCGCACTTGCCAACCCCACCTGGGCTCGTGAAATCCTTCCCAAGCCGGCACTGGCCAAACAGGGTGTTTCCTTTGGCGTACGCCGTGACATCTCGCCAGCCGACCTGCAAGTGTTGAACATCTACTTGCAGCAGCGACGCGAGTCGGGAGAGATACAGCGTCTGGTAGACCAGGCTTCGCTGGCGGTCAACGCCGAAGCTAAATAGCCCCATGTACACGGCCTGTCGGTGTCGAGCCAGAAGCATTCGGCAGGCCATTTTTCCCTTTCAGTAAGGTAACTACAGATGTGTGATTACACGCGCCCCCTGGCCGGGCAGGTCATATTGGTAACAGGTGCCTCTGGCGGTATTGGTGCTGCGGTAGCAGAGCAGTTGGTTACCGAAGGTGCCCGGGTACTGATCCACTACAGTCGTGACGCCGAGGGCGCACAACGGTTACTGGATAAGATTGAGGGCGAAGGCTGGATTGTTCAGGGCGACCTGAGTGATGAGTCCGGCCCCGGGCAGCTCTGGAGCAAAGCGCTGGAACTGGCAGGTGGGCGTATTAACGGCCTCGTCAACAACGCCGGTATTCGTACTGAAATACCGCTGGAATCGGATTCTGTGAAATGGCGAGCCGCGTGGCGTCGCGAGTTTCAAGTGAACTTCTTCGCCGCCGCTGATTTGTGCCGCGAAGCTGTTGCACACTACCGCGCCAACGGCGGCGGCCGAATCATCAACATGGCCAGCCGTGCCGCCCAACGAGGCTATGCAGCTGATGCGTTGCCTTACGGCTGCAGTAAGGCTGCACTGATCAACCTCACCAAGTCGTTGGCGCGTAGCGTGGCGAGTGATGGTGTAGTGGCTGTGGCTATCGCGCCGGGTTGGGTGCGAACCGATATGGCCGAGCAATTTGTTGCGCAGCATGGTGAGGCCGCGGCAACGGGTGACATTCCGGTTGGACGCATGGCGAGCCCGGCGGAAATTGCAGAGCTAGTTGCATTTACCTTACGGCCTTCGCAAGCGTCTCTCAATGGCGCGACACTGGACGTCAATGGCGGTAGCTATATCCGCTGAGGATTGCCGTGAGGAGCCAGGCGCCGTCGTATTTGCGACGGCGTTTCTGTATCCGGGCAATTTACAATGGCTCGGGCTTGCAGAGCAGTTCACGACCTTTGAGCATCGCGTTCCAGTAAAGCGGCGGCAAGACATCCGCCTTGAGGTGCCAGGCAAGCCTTGAAGGGCGTAGTCCATCCAGAACCCAGGTCGGAAGTGATGGCATCAAACGTGCGCCGTAGCCGAATTCTGCAAGTACGATTTTGCCACGCTCAACGGTCAATGGGCAGGAACCGTAGCCATCGTAGCGAGCAGACAAATCCCGGCCGTCCAGTGTGGCCAACACATTTTCTGCTACGACGGGGGCTTGTTTGCGCGCCGCAGCCGCCGTTTTAGCATTAGGCGTCGATGTGCTGTCGCCCAATGCGAAGACATCATTGAAACGCTGGTGTCGCAGGGTGTGTTGATCGACATCGATCCACCCTTCCTGATTTGCCAATGGGCTGTGCTTGATCACATCCACTGGCCCTTGAGGTGGGCACACATGGATCATGTCGAAGTGCTCTACTGACTCCACTACCTGACCTTCGCCGTTCTTGCGCGCGAAGGTGGCCTGGCGAGCAGGGCCGTCTATGGCAATGAGTGTTGAGCCGAAATTGAGCGTGGCGTTGTAACGATCGACATATTCCATGAGTGCGGGCACATAGTCAGCGACGCTGAACAGGACTCCACCGGCAGTGTGGAATTGGACGTCAATGTCCGCAAGGTAACCGGCACGTAGCCAATGGTCGGCTGAGAGGTACATAGCTTTTTGCGGGGCGCCTGCACATTTGATCGGCATCGGAGGCTGCGTGAACAATGCTCTGCCTTTGCGGAGGTTCTGCACCAGCTTCCATGTGTAGGGCGCGAGGTCGGCGCGGTAGTTAGAGGTGACGCCATGCTGGCCAAGCGTATCGGTTAGACCCGGAATCGCCGCCCAGTCGATTTTGAGTCCTGGAGCCGCTACCAGCACTCCATACCGAAGGACCTGGTCGTTAGCGAGAACGATTTCCTGCGTGTTCGGACGGAAGGCAGCCACCGCTTGTGCAATCCACTCAACGCCCTTGGGGATTAATTCGGCCATTGCCCTGACTGTTTTCTCCCGCTCGAAAACCCCCGCTCCAACCATCGTCCAACCGGGTTGGTAGCTGTGTAGTGGTCTACTAACCCCGGACACCTTTTTAGGCGAGAATGATCGCCATACAGAGGTGTTCGATGAGCAGACAACGACGTACTTTCACCCCCGCCTTCAAGCGTGAGGCTGCCAGCCTGGTGCTCGATCAAGGCTACAGTTGCCCCGAGGCCGCCAGATCCCTCGACGTGGGTGAGAGCTTGTTGCGTCGCTGGGTCGCCCAGTTGCAACTGGAGCGCGGCGGCATTACCCCCACTGCCAAGGCGCTCACGCCGGAGCAGCAGACGATCCAGGAGCTTCAGGCCCGCATCAACCGGCTGGAGCTTGAGAAGAAAATCTTAAAGGAGGCCACTGCGCTCTTGATGGCCGAGGAACACGGGCGCAGACGTTGAAGTCGATTCGGCAGTTGGCAAGACACTACCCTGTTCAACTGTTGTGTTCGGTCTTCGAACTGCCCCGATCTTGTTACTACGCCCATCTGGCCCGGCGCCGTCGTATCGATGTGCGCCGAGTGAGCCTGCGCAGCCGCGTCAACGAGCTGTTCAGTCAAAGCCGTAGCTCAGCGGGTAGCCGCAGTCTCGTTGCCATGCTCCGGGATGAAGGCGTCGAGGTCGGGCGTTTCAAAGTCAGAAGATTGATGAAGGAGCAGGGTTTGATCAGCAAACAGCCTGGTTCTCATGCCTACAAGAAGGCCACGGTTGAGCGCCCCGACATTCCCAATGTCCTTGATCGGCAGTTCACCGTGGCAGCGCCGAACACGGTCTGGTGCGGTGACATCACCTATATCTGGGCACAGGGTCGATGGAATTACCTGGCCGTTGTATTGGACTTGTTCAGCCGCAGAGTGGTGGGCTGGGCGATGTCGGCCAAGCCTGATGCCGAACTGGTCATCAAGGCGCTCGACAGGGCTTACGAGATGCGTGGCAGACCACGGGGTGTCCTGTTTCACAGCGACCAAGGCAGTCAATATGGCAGCCGTAGTTTTCGCCAGCGGCTCTGGCGCTATCGGATGACCCAAAGCATGAGCCGACGAGGAAATTGTTACGACAATGCCCCCATGGAGCGGCTGTTTCGTAGCCTGAAAACGGAGTGGGTGCCGACGGTGGGTTACATGACGACCGCGTTGGCCGAGCAGGACATCGGCCGCTACCTCATGCAGCGGTACAACTGGATAAGGCCGCATCAGCACAACGGTTTCGTACCGCCGGCGGTGGCGGAAGAAAAACTCAATTCTGTGTCCGGGAATTGTTGACCACTACAACATGGATTGTTATGACTCTCTCCTCGCGCCACCTCTCACCGCTGTTCATGCTGGCGGTGATGACCACTCCGGCTGTTGCCGATGTCTCTTCCAGCCGCGCCGATCTGCTACAGGTTTACCGCCAAGCTGTTGAGCATGACGCCCAGCTTTCTGCTGCTCGTCATGATTACCAGGCGCGGCGTGAAAGCGTTCCTCAGGCACGCGCCGGTTTGCTGCCTACCCTCAATGCAGGTAGCACTGTGGAGTCCGTTCGGCTGCAGCGGGATGAGCCGGGCTTGGCTCGTACGCGCAGCACCAAGGTTTTTCAGGCGAACCTGAACCAGCCGTTGTTTCGGGTCGATCGCTGGTTTCAACTGGAGGCTGCCCAGGCCAGTACGGATCAGGCCGAGCTTGAATTAAGTGCCAAGGAGCAGACGTTGATCCTGACGGCGGCACAGGCCTATTTCGAGGCCTTGCGTGCCCAGGATCTGCTGGCCGCCTCGAAAGCCGAGGAAGCCGCCCTGGAGCGCCAGCAGCAACAGGCAAAGGCTCGTCTGGAAAATGGTGCTTCGAGTATCACCGATGTGCTGGATGCTGAAGCGGCCCATGACAACGCCAGTGCCAATCGCAAGCTCGCCGAGCGCAAGGTCGACGATGCATTTGAGGCGTTGTCCCGGCTGACGCGCCAAGAGTATTCCTCGATCGAGGGGATTGAGCATCAGTTGCCAGTGGAGCTTCCCGTGCCCAATGATGCCAACGAGTGGGTGCGCAAGGCGGTCCAGCAGAACCTGGCCCTGCAGGCCAGCGACTACGCGGTGCTGGCGGCGGAGAAGACCAACAGCCAGCGTAAGGCCGGTTATGCACCGACCGTCGATGCTGTTGCATCCTGGCGCAAAGGCGACAACGACAGCTTTGGCTACAGCAACCCCACTGACTTCGGGCAGGACGGCTACCGAGGCAGTGTGAGTCAGGGCAGCATTGGCCTGGAGCTGAATATTCCCCTGTATTCGGGTGGCATGACTCGTTCGCAGGTGCGTGAAGCGACTGAGCGTCTGGCCCAGAGTGAAGATGAGCGCGAGGACCGGCGCCGAGAGGTGGTGCAAAACACCCGCAACCTTCATCGAGCCGTCAACTCGGATATCGAGCAGGTCATTGCCCGTCGGCAAACCATTCGTTCCGGCCAGGCCTCGGTCAAGGCCAACCAGGTGGGACGCGACGTGGGATCGCGCAATACCGTCGATGTACTCAATGCTCAGCGCCAGCTCTACAGCGCCGTGCGCGAGTACAACAACGCACGTTACGACTACATCATCGATACGCTCAAGCTCAAGCAAGTGGTGGGCACCTTGAGCCCGAAGGACCTCGCTGATTTGGCAATGTACCTCACAAAAGACTACGACGCCGACCGGGATTTCCTGCCACCTCAAGAGCGCAAGGCGCTTTGATCAGGTATTCATACGGTCGAAAGAAATAAATCTCACTACATTGTTGCAAATTGATACTAATTGTATCGGGAGTGATATAAAGTATTGAGATATCAGGATTTTTTTGCCGCGTTTCGGCAGCATGGAAGCTTATGAGTGAACAAGGACGGGGCGACCAATCGCCCATGCCAGACACCGGTCTCGTGTGTCTGGTGATGATGGCGCGGTTCCATTCGGTGGCCGCCTCCGCCGAGCAACTGGCTCACGAATTTGCACCGGCGAACCAGTTGTTCACGCAACGTGAATTACTGCTCGCCGCTCGCAAGCTGGGACTCAAGGCCAAGTCCGTCAGTACCTCCCTTTCTCGCCTGGATCGCACGCCATTGCCGGCGATTGCTGGCGACAACGACGGTACTTTTTTCATTATCGCGAGGATGGACAACGGCAAGGCGCTGATCCAGGACCCTCGTGCGGAGCGGCCCCTGGTCATCTCCTTTGAAGAGCTTGCAGCGCGCTGGACCGGCGAGCTGGTTCTGCTGCGTTCTGGCACGAGCTTGTCGGGCGAAACCTCGCGCTTTGACTTCACCTGGTTTGTTCCTGCTATCGTCAAATACCGCAAGTTGCTGGGCGAGGTCTTGGTGGCCTCATTTGTCCTGCAACTGTTTGCCTTGGTGACGCCGCTGTTTTTCCAGGTGGTCATGGACAAGGTGCTGGTGCACCACGGGCTGACGACCCTTGATGTGGTCGCCGCAGGATTGTTGGGGATCATGCTGTTCGAGTCGGCCTTGAGTGGTTTGCGCAGCTATGTGTTTGCCCATACCGCCAGCCGTATTGATGTGGAACTGGGCTCACGGTTGTTCCGGCACCTGATCAACCTGCCATTGGCCTACTTCCAGGCGCGTCGGGTCGGCGACTCCGTGGCCAGGGTGCGTGAACTGGAGAATATTCGCAGCTTCCTGACCGGCAACGCCATTACGTTGCTGCTGGATGTGCTGTTCTCATTGGTGTTCATCCTGGTGATGTTCTACTACAGCGGTTGGCTGACACTGGTGGTGATTCTGTCGCTGCCCTTGTATGTGCTGGTGTCCCTGTTCATCACACCACTGCTGCGCGCTCGTCTGCAGGACAGCTTCACCCGTGGAGCCGAGAACCAGGCCTTTCTGGTAGAGACCGTGAACGGCATCGATACGGTGAAGTCCATGGCGGTTGAGCCCCAGGCAATCCGCAAGTGGGACAACCAGATGGCGGCCTATGTCGCTGCCGGGTTCAAGACCCAAACCCTGTCGACCATCGCCAACGAGTGCACATCGCTGATCGGCAAACTGGTGACCGTGGCGACGCTTTGGCTCGGGGCTCGACTGGTGATCGACGGTCAACTGTCCGTCGGTGAGCTGATTGCCTTCAACATGTTGGCCGGGCGTGTCAGTGGGCCCATCATGCGCTTGGCGCAACTGTGGACCAGCTTCCAGCAGACCGGTGTTTCCGTGCAGCGGCTGGGCGATATCCTCAACACCCGAACCGAGCTCTCCCAGGCAACCCGCAGTGCATTGCCGCCCCTCAAGGGGCAGATCGAATTCGACCAGGTGCACTTTCGCTATCGTGCCGACGGTTCGGAAATCCTGCGCGGGATCAACCTGCGGATTGCTGCCGGCGAGGTGATCGGTGTCGTCGGGCGTTCCGGCTCCGGAAAAAGCACGCTAACACGATTGCTCCAGCGGCTGTATGTCCCTGAGCGGGGGCGGGTGCTGGTCGATGGCATGGACCTGGCACTGGCGGATGTGTCCTCGCTGCGCCGGCAGATCGGCGTGGTGCTGCAGGACAACATGCTTTTCAACCGCAGCATCCGAGAAAACATCGCCTTGAGCGATCCCGGCGCACCACTCGAAACCGTGATGCAGGCGGCCAGCATGGCCGGTGCCCACGAGTTCATCCTGGAACTGCCCGAGGGTTATGACACCATGGTCGGAGAGCACGGTACTTCGCTCTCCGGTGGTCAGCGGCAACGTATCGCGATTGCGCGCGCCTTGATCGGCAATCCACGGATTCTCATCTTCGACGAAGCCACCAGCGCCCTGGACTATGAGTCCGAGCGGGTGATCCAGCAGAACATGCAGAGCATCTGCGCGGGGCGCACCGTGATCATCATTGCCCATCGCTTGTCGGCCGTGCGAGATGCCCACCGCATTCTGGTGGTTGACCGCGGGCAGATCGTCGAGCAGGGAAGTCACGCCGAATTGCTCACTCATCAAGCGGGTCACTACTCGCGGCTGCATCGCATGCAGCAGGGCTGAGTCAGCCTGTAGGTATCTTTCATGAAACTCCCGGCGCACTTGAGTTCAAGCGCGCCGGCTCTCTCCGTATTCTGAATTCAAGGATTGATACTCCATGAGTGAAGCGCCTTCACTAATGCAGCGTTACCGCCACGCCTGGCGCGAGTCCTGGCGCCAACGCAAGCACATGGACGGTGTACGGCGCCTGCCCCATGAAGCACAGTTCCTACCGGCGGCTTTGGAGTTACAGGATACCCCCGTGCATCCGGCGCCCCGGATCTTTGTCTGGGGCATCATGGGGTTTGCCGTCCTGGCGTTGGTGTGGGCCTGCGTCGGTAAGATCGAAGTGGTCGCCGTGGCTCCCGGCAAGATTGTGCCCAGCGGCAAGAGCAAATTGATCCAACCCAGCGAGACCGCGGTCATTAAGGCCATCCATGTGGGCGATGGGCAAAGTGTGGCGACTGGGCAGTTGTTGGTTGAACTCGACCCGACGGCGGCGGATGCTGATATCAAACGCCTGCAGGCCGACTTGCTGGCCGCGCGTATCGATACCGCCCGCAGTTCCGCGATGTTGGATGCCATCAACCTGAACCGCGCTCCAGCCTCTTTGGTCGGTACGATTGAAACGACAGATCCCGAGCAGGTGCAGGCTGCCCAGCGCTGGCTGCAGGGGCAGTATCAGGAGTACCGCAGCAGCCTGGATCTGGTTGAGGCGGAGATCCAGCAACGTGGCGCAGAGATTCAGTCAGCCAGGGCCCAGGTTTCCAGTCTGCAGAAAACGCTCCCCATTGCCAGCCAGTTGGCCGAGGACTACCAGCGTCTATTGCAGCAGCAGTACGTGGCACGTCACGAGTATCTGCAGAAAGAGCAGGCTCGGTTGGAGCTAGAGCGACAGTTGCAGGTGCAGCAGGCCGCAGTGCTCCAGTCGACTGCCGCTCAAAGTGAAGCCCGCCAGCGCCGTGAAGGGGTGGTGGCACAGACCCGCAGGACGATGCTCGATCTGCTGCAGTCTTCCAGCCAGAAAACCGCCGGCCTCAGGCAGGAGCTGGCCAAGGCCCGTTACCAGGAGGCGCGCACCTTGCTGACTGCACCGGTCGACGGCACGGTACAGCAACTGGCGGTGCATACGGTCGGCGGAGTGGTGACGCCAGCGCAACAACTGATGGTGATCGTGCCCAGGGACCAGCCGGTCGAGGTCGAGGCGATGCTGGAGAACAAGGACATAGGCTTTGTGCACGAAGGCCAGGCTGTCACGGTGAAGGTCGAGACCTTCACCTTTACCAAGTATGGGACAGTCGAGGGTGAGGTGGTCAGTGTGTCCAACGATGCGATTGAAGACGAGAAGCGTGGACTGATCTACAGCAGCCGGATTCGATTGAAGACTGATCACCTGCGTGTGGCCGGCCAGGATGTGATGTTGTCGCCGGGGATGTCTGTGACAGCAGAAGTTAAGACCGATCAGCGTCGAGTGATCGATTATTTCCTCAGTCCATTGCAACAGTATGGAAGTGAGAGCTTGCGAGAACGTTAGTGAATTCTAATTCTTTGTAAAGAGATTATGTATGAAGCGATTTATTAAATTGATACTGATGGCGATTGGTGTTGTTGCAGTTCTCAAGTATGGCGCCATTGCATTGATCTCTCTAATTGATGACTCGGACGATGATCTATCTGTGAAGCAATATCCATCGCCGGATGGGCACTATATTGCTGCACATGTCACACGGTCAGGCGGCGGGGCGATAGCCTCGTTCTGCTCGGATCGAGTTCTTGTGTTTAGCAGTTCGTTGAGCGTCGATGAGGTCGTTAAGCATTCCGACTACTTAGTCTATTCGGGTGAATGTGATTCGTTCGCTGAGAAGGATGCGAGCCCATCTGTGCATTGGGAGTCGGAAAGAAATCTACAGATAGATTTTTCTATCGCCGGCACGCAGGCGCGTAGTCGCAAAGTTGACCTTAAAGCATATGATGCGTCAGGGGTTGTGCAGGTTAAATTTTCGGCCTATCGCTAAATGGATTTTGATTTTTCTCGAATTTTCGAGAAGTGTAAGAGATGGAGGGGTAAGTGGCTAAAACTGAATTGATGCAAGGGCAATATGGTGCCGACGAGTTTCTGGTGGCGACCAGGGATAAAAAGAACTTCGTGGAAGCAAAGTGGCTGAATGATGGTTTTGGTAAATATATTATTGATCCTCAGACCAAACAGCCTTTCATTGTTCCGAAGGACTATAATGTTAATTCGGTCATTGAGCATTTTGAAAAAATCAAGGCTGAATATGATGCTTCAACGTTCAGCACGCGTGCCAGTCTCTATACTACGGTTCGCGAAGCATTTAGGCAGGGTGGGGAAGGCGACCTGCAGCGCTATTACAATGGCACTTCATATAAGACTGGCGGGGATTTTGTTCCAAGCTTCACTAACGCAGCATCCTTCAATTTTGGTATGGCCTCGACTGTTTTAGGGCTGCGCGAAATTGAGATTATTGGCGGAGGTGGGCTTTATAATCTGTACAACTCTCTGAGGGCTGGGGGTGAAAACATCCAGACTGAGGGCGAATGGTGGAATAACGAGCCGAACGTTATTTCAATTAAGACGGGTATATCTGTTGTTAATCCGGACCGCGACGGGCAAGCGATTATCGATCAGGGAGACTCGTGGGTTCGTCCCTCAAGCTTGCTGAATATCGAAATTGATCCTGATCCTCAGGCGCGTCGAGAGGTATTGCTTGAAAACCAAAGAACGCGTGATGTAATCAACGGTTATATCGATAACGCGGCTACACATAAGGTTTTTGCTCTTGGAGGTATCCTCAGTAAAACTGATTTTACCTCTACTCAGATGGCCAGCCTCGCATCGGGGGGTGTTCGCCCTGGCGAAGTACAGCTTGACCCTAATGCCCGTCCGAATACTTATTTGTCGCAATTCTATATGGATGCGGACACCACCAAGCCGGACTTCAGTCTGCGTAATGCCGTCACGCTGAACGGACTTTCGGCGCTGGCGACGTTCAATACCTATGTTGATCCGCTGTTGCTTGACTTGACTGGCAGCGGCGTGCACATGACTGATATGCGCGACGGCGTACTGTTTGATACTGATCATAGCGGTACCCTCAAGCGTAGCGGGTGGGCAGATCGCACTACTGGTATGTTAGTGGTTGATGACGGTAGTGGGCAGGTCAAAGACATCAGCCAGATGTTTTCCGAGTACTACACAGGCAAGGCCGGTGTAAACGGATCTGCCGGCGAGGCAAAATTCAAGGACGGCTTTGCTGCGTTGGCCAGTGAAGATGCTAACAAGGATGGCGTGATTGACTCGCGCGATCCGATTTGGAGTAAGTTGCGAGTCTGGGTCGATGGCTCTCACGATGCGAAAGTCAACACGGGTGAGCTTAAGACATTAGCTGAATTGGGCATTACCCAAATCAATGTTCGCTCGTCCAGCAGTACCGAAGTTCGTGATGGAAATAGGGTGATTGCTAGTGGATCCTTCACGATAAATGGTAAGGCCCAAGAGATGTTGGCCGTTGACTTCCTTGGCGACCCAGTCAGCAGTACTGTCAGTAGTCAGGGGGCTGGTACGCGGATAGTCTCCACCGCGAGTGGTCAGACGACGGTCGCCTATGCGAGTCAGAGCAGCGTTGATGAGACTCTGGATGCAGCCAAACTCGGCGTAAATAATATTTATGGTGGCACCGGCAACGATACGCTGATCGCCTCTGCGACGGGTAGCTGGCTGGTAGGCGGTGCTGGTAGCAATACATATCTCGGCGGGGCAGGTGATGACGTATTTGTCATTAGTGCCTCGGACGATACTCGTAATATTCGCGGCAATGGTGGGCGTGACACAGCCATTATTGTGGGTGATGGAGACGTATTCCTCAATATGGCCAACGCCGGTCTTACGATTGCGGAAGGCGGTCGTGGCAACGACGTTATCATGAGCGGCGGTGATCAGGACGCCTATATCAAAGGCGGTTCTGGAAATGCAATCTTGGCAGGTGGTGCGGGCAATGATGTGTTGGTGGGGGGGACAGGTCACAACACATTAATCGGTGGTAGTGGCAAGGCAATCATTTATGCCGGTCCTAACGGCGACACCATCTACGCCTCCAAAGGTGGAAGCATCATCCATGCGGGCGGTGGAGCCGACCATATCTATGGGGATGTTGGTAACGACGTCATAGAAGTGGGTCATGGTAATGCCACCATTGATGGCGGCGGCGGCATCAACTTGGTGACGTTGCACGGCAACCATGGTGACTACCGCATCACCCGTACCGCCAGCGGCTATGAAGTGGCTGACAATGTGGCAGGGCGCGATGGAACGGTTATCTTGAAGAATATCCAGAAACTGAATTTCTCGGATATCTCTGCGGTCGATCTGGCTCAACCCAACGCGATGCCGGTAGCTGACGTCTTGAGCCTCGACAAGGACGGCAAGGCCTTCGATCGCCGTCAGTCGCATCTGATTTCTGCCGCCAGCCTGCTGGCTAACGATCAGGTGCTCAACAGCAAGGGCGGCTTGCGGATTGCCAATGTCGGCGATGCGATTGGCGGTACGGTCAGCCTGACCCAGCAGGGTGATGTGCTGTTCACGCCGGATCCGAAATTCACCGGCCTGCTCAGCTTCAAGTACGGCGTAGTCGACAGTGCCGGCAATGCATCCGCTTCGGTCGTGGACCTGAGTAGTGGCAAGACCGCGCCAATGCGCGCCGGTGTAACGCTGCTGACCCCGGAGGTGCCGCTCGATCCATTGGCGGCCCAGGAATGGTACCTGAGCGATGCCAACATCCTGCCAGTCTGGAACGACTACTCAGGTAAAGGCGTTCGCATCGGTCAGTTCGAGCCGGGTGGGCAGTTCGCCACCGCTCCGGAAATTTTCGACATTACCCATCCTGATCTGGCGGCCAATGTCGACCAGGCCTGGCTACAGACCCAGAAGAGCAACAACACGTTGCCGGGACTGGTGTCCAACCACGCGACCATGGTCGCGGGTGTGATGGTGGCGGCTAAAAACGGCGTCGGCGGCGTGGGCGTGGCCTATGGGGCGACACTGGGCGGCTACTACCTGGCCAACAGCGGCGCCGACCTTGCCGGGTTGGGGCACATGGTCAGCTTTGACATTGCCAACAACAGCTGGGGTTTCACAAACGATTTTGCACTGAGCAGCTTTCAGGACGGCTCCCTCAACACCGCCACTGCACTGAGCATGAATGCCCAGTACGCGGCGGCTAACGGTCGGGGAGGCCTGGGCACAATCATTGTCGCTGCTGGCGGCAACAGCCGGGCAACCGGTGGTAATGCCCAAGGCTCCCTGACCAACAACAATCGCTTCTCGGTGGAAGTCGGAGCCATCAATGCCCAGGGCGACCTGTCGACCCTGCAGATCGGTTCGTCGCCGTTTTCCAACCCTGGAGCCAGCCTGCTGGTGTCGGCGCCCGGCAGCAACGTGGTCTCCACCAGCCATATGCTGGAGACCGAACGGGGTTCTACCTTTGGTAGCGATTACACCAGCATGCAAGGCACCAGCTTTGCCGCTCCGATCGTCTCCGGCATCGTCGCGCTGATGCTTGAGGCCAACCCGAACCTGGGTTACCGCGATGTGCAGCAGATCCTCGCGTTGTCGGCGCACAAGATCAACGACCCGTCCACCCAATGGAGCGATAACGCCGCCCACAACTGGAACGGCGGGGGCATGCACACCAGCAATGACTACGGTTTTGGCGAGGTCGATGCACGGGCGGCAGTTCGCCTGGCGGAGGCCTGGATGACCCAGAGCACAGCGGCCAATGAGTATGTCTACAGCGCTTCCAGTGGTGCGCTTGGAAAGAGCGTTGCCGCAGGCAGCACAGTGAGCTCAACCATTGCGATGAACGCTGGCCTGAACGTCGAGCACGTCGAGATTGATTTCGACGCCCAGGTCGGTCGTCTGGGAGACCTGACGCTCAAACTGATCTCTCCCGATGGCACCCAGAGCATCCTGCTCAACCGCCAGGGCAAAGTGCCGGATGGCATGGCGGGGGCGAGTGCCAGCGACATGGGCAGCACCCAGTCGGGGTCGTTCAAGTACACCTTCATGTCGACGCATGACTTCGGCGAGCGCTCGGCAGGCAACTGGACCTTGCAGGTGACGGATGCGGTGTCGGGCCTGCCGGTCACGCTCAATTCGTGGTCGCTGCGCCTGTACGGCAGCAAGAGCTCTGCGGACGATACTTACTTCTACACGGACGAATACGTCAAATCCGTGGTCGGGCATGCCAACCGTGCAGTGCTGGACGATGCGGTCAATGGCATTGCTGGCGGGCGTAATACCCTCAACGCCGCAGCCGTGTCAGGAGACACCTCGGTCAACCTGCAGACCGGTGTCGCCAGCATTGGCGGCGCGGCGCTGACGGTGAAGAATCCTGCAAACATTCAGAACATCGTCACCGGTGATGGCAATGATGTGCTGATCGCTGGCAAGGCTGATGCCTTGCTCGATGGCGGGCGGGGCAACAACACCCTGACCGGCGGTCAGGGCAAGGATTTCTTCGTCGTCCATCGCCGTGACGGTGGCAGCGATGTCATCAACAACTTCGAGGCGGCCCGTGGCGAGATCATCGACTTGGTGGGCTTTGTTGGGAAGAAGTACGCTGATCTAGCAATGACCCAGCAAGGCGCCGATGTCAGGATCGATCTGTCCAAAGGCCAGAGCATTGTCCTGAAGAACCAGTCGCTGGCAGGCTTGAGCGCGGCGAACTTCAAGTTCCAGGACACCTTTGTCGCCCCGGCGGCCTATGTCAGCAGCGATGCTACGGCAGTCAAACCGCAGGAAGGCCTGGGTACCGTTGTGCTCAACGGCGGTGCCAAGGGCGTGATGTACAGCAGCGATGCCCAGGGCAAGATGGTCGCTTCGCTGAGCGGTACGATCTACAGCCACGACAGCGCGACTTCGGATGTGTTTGTAGTGGCTGCTCAGGCGGGCGTCAAGGATTACAACAACGCCCTGCGCGGGTTCCGCCATGGCATCGACAAGATCGACCTGCGCCAGACGGGTATCACCGACTTCAGCCAGTTGACCATCGAGCACAAGAACCGCGCCACCCTCAACGGCCTGACGCAGATTCATGGTGTGTACGTGGCGATTACCGGCAGCCAAGGGACCAGTTCGAACGTGAATCTGGTGTATCTGGATGCGCTGGATGTGGCACAGGTCAGTGCCTCCGATTTCATCTTTGCCGCGCATACGCCTGATGTGGTGGCGCCTGTAGGGCCCGTGGTGGTTCCGCCGACTGAACAGCCTGCGATCAGTGTGCCAGGGACGCAGACGCCGACTGTCGAGCATCCGGTAGTCGATCAACCTGGCGTGGTCAAGCCACTGCCGACGATTGACCCGAAGCCAACGGTCACGATTCCGGATGTGACCCAGCCGGGGACCAAGACGATTGAGCAGATTCTGGCTGAACGGGGTGTCGACTTGAATCCCACGGTGCCCGAGCACAAGACCATTGAAGAACTGCTTGCCGAGCGCGGCGTAGGTTCGCTCGAACCTTCGAAAGTGCCGGACACAACGTCGCCAGGCCGTGACCAAGGGGGACGTCCTGTTGTTGATGTGCCAAGCCCACGGCCGATTGTGATCCCTGATGTACCGGTGATTGATATCTCTCACCGTGATCTGGATATCCCAGGTCGTACAGGGGGCACTTCGCCGACTACGCCTGCACCGACGGCCAATGATTCGAGTGTCATGACGGTCAAGGGGTTCTTCGCCAACGCCACCGTTGGAGACGAGAGCAAGACCATCAACGTCGAGGCATCGGGTGCCAAGCTGACGGCAGGCAACGGTGATAACAAGGTTAATGTGACCGGCAGCCGAGCCGAGATCAGCTTGGGTAACGGCAACAATGTCGTTGCTGGCAATATCAGCAAGCTGACTGTCGGCAACGGTAACAATGACATTACCGACAGCGGCTCTTTCACCGAGGTGAAGCTGGGTGATGGCAACAACAAGGTTGTGGTCAGCGGCAGCATGCCAACCGTGCAAGTCGGACATGGGGTCAATGATCTTGAGTTCAGCGGTAGCATGGGGCAACTGGTGTTCGGCCAGGACATCAGCCCCGAGCGCTTGTGGTTCGAGCATCATGGGCAGGATCTGCAGATCTCGGTCATCGGCAGCCAGCAGGAGGTCACGCTGCACAACTGGTATGCCAGCACTCCAGAGCGACCTCGCGACATCATGATCGGTACCCAGCATCGATTGATGGGAGGGGATGTAGAGAATCTGGTCCAGGCCATGGCAGCGTTTGCCCCGGCTGCACCGGCTACCATGACTTTCAGTGCTGCCGAGCAACAAGCTTTGCAGCCGGTCCTGGCGGCTAACTGGACGTGATCTGATCACTTCACCTGGAAAAGGGTCCACGACATCTGTCGTGGGCCTTCGAGGATCGCCTCTATTGGATGGGGTCTTCAGCCATCTCAAGGCAATGCTCGCCGTTCCTCAAGTTCAACATTGTCAGCCTCTGGTGCTGACGATCTGTAGCGATCTACTCAACCCCCACCTTGTGTTCTACATTGAGCGCGATAATCACATTGATGTCTGGCGCGTTTGGCGTGGGCGCGGGACATCCCTGAGTGGCTGGTGGAGGGTTTGGCCAGTGAAGCAACTCGACACACTGCCAGGCCGCGTCTGGCTTGCCTCTGCGCCCCGGCGAGTACACAATCAAGTACAGACCAGCCCCTCTGTGATTTAAAACCTTGATGTTTTTCAAAGAGATAGCGGCTTGTTTCGGGTCTCGTTTCCTTCTCCAGCTAGCAACCATCGACAAGCAAATCATCGAAAGCTGGTCTTGGCTGAGTCTTTTCTCAGACAGATTGGGGCTAGCACCAAGCCCTGAATCCAGATGAGTCACTCTTCAGGGTACTCATAGAGGTAGGAAAAATCATCGAACTCAGAATTTCATTGTTTTTCAATGGATTACGGTTTGGTTCGACCCCGGCTTCGCCATCCTAGATTCCAGAGAAGGCTTATAAGATCTCTGGAACCCCCGAAAAACCTGCCTCCTGGCGGGTTTTTTCGTTTTTGTATTTTGCCAAGTCCAGCCCTGTCTACCGCCGATGAAGCGCACGAGGGGGAGAGCATGCTCAAACGGCAACCGGCGCAGCGAGGTTGCGGTATTCTCCCTTGAAATACAGCAGTGGCTGCGCAGCAGGGATGTCTTGCAGGTTCAACGCCTTCACTTCACCGATGACGATCAAGTGATCGCCTGCGGCGTGCTCGGCGTGAATTTCGCAATCCAGCCAGTGCAGGCTGCCGGCGATGATCGGATTACCCAGCGGGGACTCCTGCCATTGGACGGCGTGCCATTTGTCCGTGCCTCGCCGAGCGAACTGGTTGGAAATCCCGACCTGCTCACCCGAGAGGATATTGACGGCGAATCGACCGGCCTGGCGAATCCTGGGGTAGCTGGCTGAACTGGCCATGACGCTGAATGACACCAGCGGCGGGCTCATCGACACGCTGTAGAACGACTGGCAAGTGAAGCCGACCGGCTCTTCATCGATGTGCGATGTAATCACCGTGATACCGGAGGCGTAGTGCCCGAGCGCTTCGCGAAATCTCGATGGTTCTATCGCCGTGCTTGGACGTGACATGTTGGATCCTGGATATTGGGTGATTCAGCACTATTTCGCGAGTTCTCTGCGCACGATCTCCGCGCCGGCGCTCAAGGCATTCAGCTTGCCTCTTGCCACTCGACGAGGTAACGGCGCCATGCCGCAGTTGGTGCAAGGGTAGAGTTTGTCGGCATCGACGAACTGAAGTGCCTTGCGCAGGGTATTGGCAACCTCTTCGGGCGTTTCAATGGCGTGGTTGGCCACGTCGATGGCGCCTACCATGACTTTCTTGCCGCGGATGAGTTCGATCAGGTCCATGGGCACATGGGAGTTGTGGCACTCCAGCGAGACAATATCGATGCCGGACTTTTGCAGCTTGGGGAAGGCTTCTTCATATTGCCGCCATTCCGAGCCCAGGGTCTTTTTCCAGTCGGTATTGGCCTTGATGCCGTAGCCGTAGCAAATGTGCACGGCGGTTTCACACTTGAGGCCTTCGATGGCTCGCTCCAGGGTCGCGACTCCCCACTCGTTCACCTCGTCGAAGAAGACGTTGAAGGCGGGTTCGTCGAACTGGATGATGTCGACACCGGCCGCCTCGAGCTCCCGGGCTTCCTGGTTGAGGATGCCGGCGAATTCCCAGGCCAGTTTTTCGCGGCTTTTGTAGTGGGCGTCATACAGCGTGTCGATCATGGTCATGGGGCCGGGCAGTGCCCATTTGATGGGTTGCGAGGTCTGCTGGCGCAAAAACCTGGCATCTTCGACGAATACCGGCTTCTGGCGAGTGACCGCTCCGACCACCGTCGGCACGCTCGCATCGTAGCGATCACGGATCCTGACGGTTTCACGTTTCTCGAAATCCACGCCGTCCAGGTGTTCGATGAAGGTCGTGACGAAATGCTGGCGAGTCTGCTCGCCATCACTGACGATATCGATGCCGGCTTGCTGCTGCTCGTGCAGCGACAAACGCAACGCGTCCTGTTTGCCCTCGACCAGTTCCTCGCCTTGCAATTTCCAGGGAGACCAAAGTGTCTCGGGTTGTGCCAGCCAGGAGGGTTTCGGCAAGCTGCCAGCGGTAGAGGTGGGTAACAGTTTTTTCATGATGGAAGACCTTGTGCGGTAAATTATTCAAAGAGCCTGCGCAGCGGACCACTGTTCGAGCACAGCCTGGTAGGGCTTGATGAAGTGCTCTTCAGCAAATTTCCCCTGTTCAATCGCCAACCGGCTACGTTCTTCCCGGTCGTAAACAATTCGAGTCAATGAATAATCCTGGTGTTGCAGACTTGGCTGGTAGGATTTACCGGCCGCAGAGTTGGCGTTGTAGATTTCCGGGCGATAGATCTTCTGGAAAGTGTCCATTGTGCTGATGGTGCTGATCAGTTCAAGATTGGTGTAGTCAGCCAACAGGTCACCAGAGAAATAAAAGGCCAAGGGCGCAACGCTATTGGGCGGCATGAAATAGCGAACCTTCAAACCCATTTTCCTGAAGTAGTCATCCGTCAGCGAGTATTCATCCTGCTGGTATTCAATGCCCAATACCGGATGCTGGTTTTCAGTCCGATGGTAAGTCTTGCTGCTGGAAACACTCAGGCAGATGACCGGTAGCTTGTTGAAGTTTTCCTTGTAGACGCTTGAGCTCACGAAGCACTTGAACAGCTTCCCATGCAGATCACCGAAATCCTCTGGGGTGCTGAATTTTTCCTGGGCCTGGTTGTGCCCCAGCAGCAGTACGCTGAAGTCATAGTCGCGGACGTAGGAGGAAAAATTATTGCCAACGATGCCATCAATACGCTCGTTGGTTTTTTGGTCTACGACCGTCGTTTTCAATATCTCAATCAAGGGCAGGGCATTGCCACGACTTTCGCTGGAAATATTCATTTCGACCGAAATGATTTCCAGCTCGACGGTGTAGCGATTCCCTTTGGGATTGTCCCAGTGCGCCAGGGCATTGAAACGATTGTCAATCATTCTCAAGGTGTTGCGCAGATTCTCTTGGCGGCTGTTGCCTCTCGCCAAGTTGGCAAAGTTGGTGGTGATACGGGTATTGTCCGATGGCTGATAGTGTTCATCGAAACAAATGCGCTTGATGGAGAATGCAAATTCGTTACTCATCTGGCCTGGTATCCTAATCACGTAATGGCTTTCAGTGCGCGCCAACTTTCCAACGCTTGACTAATGTGTTTGTAACAACTGAACGGTGGTTCAGGGTGATGGCTGATGAATGGATTTCAAAAGATCTTTAGTCATGTTCATGTTGCGATGGCTGGGCTGGCGAAAAAATCAATGAGGGGATTGTCAGGATCTTTCTGTCATGAGACAAACTCATTTTTTTTGCATACAAATATAATTTTCCTCATGATCGATTTGAGACACCTGCGCACCATCCATGCCCTGCGCGAAACGGCCAGCCTGCACGAAGCCGCTGAGCGACTGCACCTGACGCAATCGGCGCTGTCGCACCAGTTCCGGGAATTGGAGGAGCGTATCGGCATGCCGCTGTTCGTGCGCAAGACCAAGCCGGTACGCTTCACCAGCGCCGGCCTCAAGTTGTTGCAACTGGCCGAGCAGGTGCTGCCGCTGATCCGCACGACGGAGCGTGACCTTGGGAAACTGGCAGGTGGGACGGCCGGACGGCTGCACATCGCGATCGAATGCCACAGCTGTTACCAATGGCTGATGCCGTCGGTGGACGAATTCCGTGGTGCCTGGCCGGAAGTTGAACTGGACCTGGCGTCGGGGTTCGCGTTCGCGCCACTGCCAGCGCTGGAGCGCGGCGACCTCGACCTGGTGGTGACCTCCGATCCGGTGAACCTGCCGGGCATCAGCTATGTGCCGCTTTTCGGTTACGAGGCACTCCTGGCGATCGATAATCACCATGCCCTGCGTGAGAAGCCGTATCTGGTACCCGGTGACATCGCCAGCCAGACCCTGATCACCTATCCGATCGAGCGAAACCGCCTGGATATCTTCACGCGTTTCCTCGATCCGGCCGATATCGAGCCGGCACAGGTGCGCACCTCGGAACTGACAATCATGATGATGCAGTTGGTGGCCAGCGGTCGCGGCGTATGTTGCCTGCCGAACTGGGCCGTGCATGAGTACAGCTCGCGTGGCTACGTGACCGCCAAGCGGCTGGGAGAGAAGGGGCTGCAGGCCAGGCTCTACGCGGCTATCCGCAGTGACATGCTCGAAGTGCCTTACGTGAGCGACTTCCTGCTCACCGCCAAGGATATTTCCTTTGCGACGTTGGAGGGTGTCAATGCGGTTTCAGCGGGTACCGCTTAGTGTACAAATGTACACAAAGTCATTGAAAATACGAATTGTTAGCAGTTAAAATCGCCGCGCATTTCAATACCCCTCTCGCTCTCTGCTTTCTGGAACCGTAATCGATGCGTCGCACGATCGTCTCGCTGTGTCTGCTCCACGCTGCTCCCTCGCTTGTCTGGGCCTCTGAAACACCTTCGGCCCCGGCTACCGTCCAGTTGCAAGCGTTGAACATCAACGCCGATGCCAGTGATTACGAACGTGCCGATGGTCCCGTGCAGGGCTACAAGGCCAACCGTTCGGCCAGTGCGACCCGTACCGACACCGCTCTGCACGAAACCCCCCAATCGGTCAGCGTGGTACCGAAGGATGTGCTGGAAGACACCGGCGCCACGCGTCTGCAGGATGCGCTCGACTATGCCGGCGGTGTCGGTCGGGCCAACAACTTTGGCGGGCAAGGGCTGACAACCTTCACCGTGCGCGGCTTCACCACGGGCGAGTTCTACCGCAATGGCTTCCCGATCAACCGCGGCTACCCCAACGCCCCGGACGCGAACACCGTCGAGCGCCTGGAAGTGCTGCGCGGCCCGGCCACCAGCCTGTACGGCCGCGGCGATCCCGGTGGTACCTTCAACGTGGTCAGCAAGCAGCCGCTGCCGGAGTCCAGGGTTACCCTGGGCAGCCAGTTCGATGACCAGGGCATGCACCGCGCGACGCTGGATGCGACCGGCCCGCTGAACCAGGACGGCAGCCTGGCATACCGCCTGAACGTATTGGGCGAGGGCGGCGAGAGTTTCCGTGACGATGTGCAGAGCGAGCGTTATGACGTGGCGCCGGTGGTCAGCTGGCAGGTCAACGACAGCACGAAGCTCGTCTTCGAGGGCGACTTCATGCGCAACAATCACCCGCTGGATCGCGGGCTGACCCGCTATACCACCCAGACCGGCAGCGCCTCGCGCGACACCAACGTCTGGGAGAAGGGCAGCGACAACCTGCTGCACAACGACAACAACATGGCCCAGGTGCGTTTCGAACATCTGCTGAACGACAACTGGACGCTCGGTGGCGGCTTCCAGTTCCTCGACGGTTCGCTCAAGGGCAATGCCGTTGAGGCGAATGGCGCGCCTGCCGATGGTCGTACTCTCCAGCGCAACTTCAACTATCGCAAGCTGGAGTGGACCGACCGCGACTGGCAACTGAACCTGACCGGTCATTTCGATACCGGGGCGTTCAGCCACACCTTGCTGACCGGCGTCGAGTACGAGAACTACGACTACAACTCGATCATTCAACGTTCTTCGGCGGCGGTCGGTACCTATCCGATCGACATCTACAACCCGGTACTGGGACAACCACGTCCGGCCCTGACCCGCACCACCACCTGGGACAAGGAAAACCTGCAGACCTGGGCGTTCTTCATCCAGGACCAGATCGCCCTGACCGAACGCCTCAAGGCGCTGGCCGGTTTGCGTTTCGAGCGCTTCGAGCATGACTACGACAACAAGCTCAACAACGCTGGCGATTTCACCAAGGCTGAAAACGGTGTCACCCCGCGTTTCGGGCTGATCTATGACCTGACCGATACACTCGCGGTCTATGCCAACACCGCGCGTTCGTTCAAGCCCAACAGCGGCACCCCGGCTGCCGGTGGCGGTTTCGATCCGGAGAAAGGCAAGTCTTACGAGCTGGGCCTGAAGTGGGAAGCCCTCGAGCGTCAGCTCAGCGTCGACGCGGCGATCTACCATATCGTCAAGGAAAACGTGCTGACGCAGGACCCGGTGAACACCAACTACAGCCTGGCCGCCGGCGAGGTCCGCAGCCGTGGCCTGGACATCAACGTCACCGGCAACATCACCCCCGAGTGGCGCATGATCGGTGGCTATGCCTACGTCGACGCCGAGGTGACCAAGGACAATCGCCTGCCGACCGGTACCCGCCTGGCCAACATCCCGCGCAACAGCTTCAGCCTGCTCAACACCTACGAGTTCCAGGACGGCTTCGCCAAGGGCCTGGGGCTGGGCATGGGCGTCAAATACGTGGACGATCGCCACGGCCAGACCGAGGCCGTCACCTACAACATGGACGAATACACCGTGGTCGACCTGCTGAGCTTCTACAAGGTCAACGAACACGTGCGCCTGAACCTGGACGTGAAGAACATCTTCAACAAGGGGTATGACGAGGGCGCCTTCAACACCTACGCCTATCCAGGGGCACCACGTACCGTTCAGGCCGGGGTGGCGTACACCTTCTAAGCTGGTTATCGAGCCGGGCGATCAGTGGCCGCACCGAAGGGCTGATCGTCCCGTGGATGGCACTGCGTTCGTGGATCGTGCGGGAGAAGGCCAGCAGTCAACACGATGTCGTAGCCCGCGCGTCAACGAAGGCTTATCCATTACCGCCGCTGAAAAACACCGAACCAATCACCGGTTTTCAGTCAACTGCGAAACCTGGGCAATGGGCGCTCGATGCTCAGCGAAGTGAGCGTCTTGCGCACCTGGGCATCCTCGGCTTCCAGCGCCTTGAGACTGGCGCGGATCTTGCCCGCCGCAGGCATGTCACCCTGGCGGTCGATCCATTCGGCAATCTCCTTGCAGGCACTGCTCAGGCAAGCCTGGCGCTGGTTCATCAGCGACAGCAGGTTGGTCAGCTCTCGTTCGGACATGATCGCTTCCTCCGTTCGACGTGATTAGTGTAGCAGTGGTCTGTGAAGGCGTCGTGCGCCTGGGGACGGGGCGCTGCATATTTGTGTCTATATTTGTACTGAAGGAAAGAAGCACTCCTTTACAGTCAACGACGGCAACAGGCACAGCTTTCATTTGCTGTTTCAGTGTAGGAAAAAGTGAAATTCTTTTCGCAATAGCCCGCGCCCAGCCAACTCCACACAATAGGCTCCAAGTCGTTCGGAAATGTCCTGCGAACAAAACCTGGAGTTCACTATGTCTTTCTTCGATTCGGTTTTTGATTTTGTTGGTAGCGCGGCTGGGGCGGTGGGCGACCTGGCGGTTGCGGCGGTTGGTACGGTAGGCGACCTGGCCAGTTCGGCCGTTGACACGGTGATGGAACACCCCGGCAAGACGGCCCTGGTCTGCCTTGGTACCATTGCCACCGGTGGCGCGGCGGCGGCCTTTGCCGGTCCGATTGCCGCCGTCGTCGGTTCGACGGGCCTGTTGGGGGCAACGGCTTCCGGTACGGCGATCAGCTCGCTGTCGGGCGTTGCATTGACCAACGCCTCGCTGGCGGCATTGGGCGGCGGTGCCATCGCTGCAGGCGGTGGTGGCATGGCGGCTGGCGCGACGGTCGTGGCGACGACGGGGGCCGCCGTGGGCGCGGCTGCAAGCGCGGGTGCAGCGGCAGGTGCCGCCAGTGCGGAGAAAAAAGGGAACGCGTAGATGGCTCGTATCACCAAGGCACAGAAGGCTGGCCTGGATTTTCTGGACCAGATCTTCTTCAACGAACTCGTCGTTCATCGGGGGATGAATGACGAGGAGCAACGACAGCTTGAGACGGTCATCAGGCGTGTAGCGCAGTTGGCCGAGGATCGCTACTCGGGCCGTGAGGCCGAGATCATCAAGCACCTGGCTTACTGCTTCCTGGAGGTCAACCTGACCAACTCCACGGATGAGTGGATGCAGGCTTTCCCGGTAAAGGCGCTACCCCCTGATCTTTCCAGGCAGACGGTGGAAGCGGTTGATCGCTTCAATGCCGACTTTCAGATGGCCTACCTGCTGGTCCTGGCGGAGAAGTCCCTGGGGCTCGAGGTGAGCTACGCCCTGCAAATTGCTGAAACCCTGAAGGGTGAGTTCGCTGGCTACTCGGCGCTGGTCAGGCGTGATCTGGCCAAGCGCTGCTTTGCCTGTGAGTTCAGTGATGTGTCGGTAGGGGCGTATTGCTGGTTGACGGCTGCCGGGGTGCTGCCAGTGACAAAAAACAGCCCGGATCGGATAAGTAGCGAATTCAGCGAGCCATTCATCGCTCGTCTTACCTTGCTGGCCGATTACGAGATGATCACCCATGGCCTGAAGCTGATGATCAGCAAGGATAACTCCACCTCGGTATTTCTTGGCCAGCCGGGGTTCGAGCTGAAGGAGGCGACCATTGATCGCCTGCTCGATATCCAGAGAGTCTTCAATGAATCAACGGCCAAGGCGAGCCTGCGCAGCATCCCCCTGATCAATCTTCGGGATTTGACGAGTACAGGGCAGGTGCAGCGATTTTTCGAGCAGTGGGGGAGTCGCAAGGCGAGACTGCGCACGCACACGGGAACATTGGCCAGTTGGTTGGGGATCCTCGGGGCCGGCATGGTCGAGGTTGAGCTTTCGCGTGCCTACCATGATGCTGCGCAGGAACGGTTCCGCAATGGGGCACAGTCCGTGGAAATCGCCGATCTGAAGGTCGCCGCGATCTTCAACGCTTGTGATAACCGGGACACCCTCACCGAACTCGTGAAGCAGAGGCTCCGGGGCTACGGTTTGCAGATCAACCCAGACACGCTGTACCGCAGTCACTCGATGATGAAAAAGAGCATCCTGCGACTGGTGGGCATGTACTGCACGATGACACGTGAGGCAGGGGTCGTCATGTCAGCCATCTACGATGACACCTTCTACAGCTCGACCTTCATCCATGCAGACAAGCTGCCTCGCTGAGCGCTGCTGCTCAGGGTAATGGCGGCCGACTACCACTTTCATTGACGTCCTTCTCCGCCGACTCCAGCCGATTGGCATCGGCATCACCCTCGTAGACCGTCCGTGAGTTGTCCTTGCGTTGCTGGTGGCGCGCAATGATCGCCGAGGGCGCGTTACGGGCCAGTGAGCGACGCAGTTCCAGCTCGGCCTGCAGGTTGTCGATTTCCTGCTGCAAGGTTTCGCGTTCGCTGTTGATGGCCTGAGTGGCAACCTCGTTGGCGGCCACATTGGGCTCCTTGTTGCCGGCCAGCAATGTGCGCTGCAGCAGCAGGGCTTTTTCCAGCACGCTCGTCACGGCGATTTCCGAGATCAGGCGCTGGGCCAGCAATTCCTGGTCGGGCTCGTCACGCAAGGCGCTGACAACACCGCGGGTGATGGGCATCGAGTTGCTGCCGGCGGCGGCCAGGTTCTCCGGCGTGGTGGGTTTGCTGGCGTCGATCAGTTCCTGCAGCGCCTGAAGCTTGGCCTCGTATTCTTCCTGAATCAGCGGCGTCAGGCCCACACCTGCGGTAGCGGTGCTCTTGGTGCAGCCCTCGCAGGTTTGCTGCTCGACCTCGCCCAGCGCCCGGTTGGCAAACTTGGCGGCCTCATCCGGTGATTTCCAGGTTTTGCACAGCAGGCCGCTGTTGCAATCCTTGGGGTCGATGCCGCTGTTGTCCTTTGGGGCGCGACCATTGAGCAGGTTGTAGCCGGCCTTGGCCACATCCTTGATCACCTGGATCGGTGCCTGCTGCTTGCCTCCGGATTTTTCCCCGCCCACCCAGGGCACGCCGGTGTTGCCATTGTCCGCCTCGGCCTGGGTGGTGACCGCGACGGCGTCCTGGTTCCCGGCCATGGCTTCCTTGAGTGCCTGGCCCTCGGCGAGCGCCCCCCAACTGCTCTGGTTGCCGGCGACCCTCAGCATGCGCTCGGCCATGTCGCGGCAATTGGCCTTGGAGCGATCGAAATCCAGCCGTGCCTGGAGAATGCCGTTGGTGAGCAGGTTGTAGAGGCCAGGGTCCGCCCGTTGGATGATCAATGCCGGCAGCGAGGCAACTGCGCCTGTCGCACTCTGGATCAGGTCACCCATGATGTTCTGGAAACCTTCGGTGAGGCCGTTGAGCTGGTTGTGTAGGGTGGTGTTCAAGTCCATGGTTCCGCACATCAGGTTGGTGTTCCAGCCCACGCCGACCTGGAGGCTCTGCATATTGCCGGCCCGGTCCATGTTCACGGCGCTGCCGCCGCCGATCTGGTACAGCACGTCGTCACCCGTGACACTGCCTGCACTACCGAAGTCGAGCGGCGCGGCGAGCAGTGGCAGGTTTGCCAGTGCCATGATCAGTAGCAGCCAACGGCTGGGGTGGGAATTCGATGACATCCGGGTCATGGCAAGGGCTCCGTTATGAGTAGGACGGTATCGCGGTGTCATTGACCGCCGGTGCTGCCAAGGAAGGTTTGTCCTTCCTGCTTGCAACAGCTGTAGGGGCGCCAGAGTGACCAGGCATAGGCTCCATCGGCGGCCTGCTGGTGAGGGCCCGGGTCGGGAAACACCGAGCAGGATGCGCTGGGTGCGGGTGCCAGTTGCTGCCACTTGCCCGTCATCGAGTCGGACTCACGCAACTCGCCGGCCGGCCAGTAACCCGGCCTGGTGGGCGCCAGCAGCGGCTGGTAGACATGCACCTGGCCAAGGCGAGTGACGATATCGCCAGCGCGCTGGGCCATTACCGCTGAGGCCTTGTAGTCGTCGGGTTGGTGGAGGAAACCGCTACGCGGGTAGACACTTCCCCACAGGTTCATCGATAGCCGGCTGCCGACTTCGCGCAGGCCTGGGGTCAGGGATTGGGGGAACACGCTTTCCGGAATGCCATGGCGCCAGCCAATGGGGTCCAGGGTGCTGAGCAGGTTGGGTACGTAGGGCGTGCCCGCGCCCTGGCAGGTGTAGCCCGAGCCGCTGGCAAAGGTATTGAAGGCCGCGATACCGGGATGGCCGATCACATCGACGTTCTTGAACACCGTGAGGCTGTTTTCGCTCGTACTGTTGGTGGTACCGCTTCCACCGCCTTGTGCGCCAGAGGTCGGGGCGCTCAGGGGGCGGACTTCCAGCCAGGGGTTCTGGCCCGTCGTGGAGTAGCTGGACACCACTGCATCCGGCACGTAGTGCCGAACCTTGGCGGAGGTTTTGACATTGCAGCCGAAGTTGGTGCAGCGCAACCAGTAGCAGACGCCCACCACCTGATACTGCAGGCAATCGGGGGAGGACACCGTGGGGACGATGGTTGCCGTGTCCAGGGCCAGACCCTGGAGCGAATAGGGCAGGGCCAGCAGGGCAGGCAGCCAGGGCCTGGCATTTCGACGCGGGAGTAGACGACTCATGAGGAAAACCCGAGGTTGAGATAACGGGATCGTCTGAAAAACCTGGCTCGGGGGCATTCGGAAAACAGGATTGCGGCTGGATGTTTTGTCCTGGAAAAGCGCTGGGGCTCGCACTGCGAGTCTCTCACAGGTATTTCTTGAAGCTCCCGACCGTGATGCTTACCACCAGGCCCAGGACCACTGCGCCGGGCAGCAGGACCAGCAGTGGGTTCACGGTGATGGGCAGCGCGGGGTAAATGATCCATGGCGCAACCCACAACGGCATGAGCAGCCTCTTGGCCCGGTGGTAGATGAACCCGGACTCGCGCCCGGCACCGAAGCGCCGCAGATCCCTGCGGACGAGGCCGTCCACCGCGCCGCTCAGGACTGCCGCCAGCACCATCGGAAGCGTCAGGGCCAGGATCATGATGCGCGCCAGCAGGGTCAACACGGCGTACACGGCCGCCAGGCCATAGTCCTCGATATGCATATGGGCCTGCCCCAGGTAGTACTGCAACCCAGTGCCTTGTGGGCGGTGCAGGCGAGCATGTTCGGCGGATCGGTTGATCCAGTGGATCAGCCCGGTTTTCTCGAAGCACCAATCGTAGGCCTGCATGATGATCTGGCGCGCGGTTTGTTCCGTTTCCTCCAGCAGCAGGCTGTCTGCGAGTGCACTCGCAATCCACGCCAACTCGCCGTTGAGCATGTCCCGGGAGTGACGCCAGCCTTCATCCGGCCAGAAAAAGTACAAGCCGACCCACTCGCTGACGATGCTGAAGAACAGTGCGACCATGAGGATGCCGAGAAGGGTGAAGGGCAGGGCCAATACTCTGCTGAACAGGCCCTTTTCTCGATAGGCCTGCTGGTTCTTTACTGTTTCGGTCGTGTTGGCCATGGCCGCTCCTGCTCGATGGGGGCTGAGCACGAGCGGCTGAAACACACGTCGGCAGTGGGACGTGCAGGGACGAATGCACGGGCGCGCTCACCCAGTGACGGGCATACGCTGGCACATCTGTCGGTCTGTCAGCTCCGGGTAAACCGGATCAGGGCCTGGGGGTTTTACAGGCCGGCGCAACGGGAGGCTTGGAGGACTGTTATTCGGCGAAGCAGAACTCGGTTTGCGGCGTGGCGATTGCCGGACTCCTGGTCCTGGGTTGGGAGCGGCGCGGCGGCACGGGCGGTTCTTCGACGACGGGGATCTGCAGCTTCTGGAGTACCCCCGACTTTGCCAGGTCGGCCGCCTCCTGTTCTATGCGGCTCACCAACCCGCCGATGGGTTCGCCGGTCTGAGCCCCTAGCGTGATGGCCATCAACGTCAGCGGGCTCACGTTCAGTGGAACACTCAATGCACTGATCATTTCCAGGGTCGGGCAGCATTGACCGCGTTCCAACTTCGAGATGTACGTTCTGCTGCTGACCTCGGCGAGTTTCTTCTGCGAGAGCCCACGAGTGGCGCGCATGGCTTTGAGCACCGCGGCAAAGGTTGTTTTGAGCGACATAAAACGTTCCGTCAGAGGGGGCATTTCTGTGCCAATCAGGTGGTTCGTAGAGTAGGAAACGATGATCTGGAGCAGTGGAGGCTACCACAGCATTGGGCGTTTTCGCCTCAGTTCCTGGCGTCAAGTCAACGGGTTGGTGTGCTGTTCCCGAGCAAACCACCACAGCGCCCCCAGCCCCAGCAACGTAGTCAGCGCCGCCAGGATCAGAATCACCCCTTGCGCACCGAGAGGCGCGGCCAGCGCCGCCACCAGCAAGCCGGCCAGCGGTTGCGACAGATTGTTGAGCAGGGTGATCACGCCCACCGTCTTGCCGAAGTCCCTGGGCGGAATCACGCGCTGGCGGATGCTGCGCATGTAGACATTGAACATCTTGTCGAAGCCGACGATCAGCAGGAAGCCCAGCACATAGCCGGCCAGGTTCGGGCTCAGCGCACTGATGAAGGCACCGGCGGCGATCATCGAATAGCCGACGCCACCCAATATCCGCAGGGGCAATGCCACCCGCGCCAGGAAGAACAGGATCACGATGGTGGTCACCGCACCCGCCGCCTGCACCCCGGCGTAGCTGTCCTTGCCGGCGCCGTACTGGCCGATCACCAGGGTCGCCGAGGTGGCCAGGGTGACACCGACGATCAGGTTGACGCCAGCGGCGAGGGTGATGATCTTTCTCAGCTCCGCCAGTTCACCGATGTGCCTGAAGGCGATGCGCAGGGGCTGCAGCCAGATGTCCTGGTGCTGCTCGAACACTTCCAGGGTGATCCGGCTGAGGCGTTGCCACGCCAGCATGCCCAGGTCGGCCAGCAGGAACAGCCCGGCAACCCACAGCAGCACCCAGTGCCAGGCCGAAACCTCCAGCAGCAGCGCCGCCACCAGCGGCCCGAGAACCAGCCCGGTCTGGTCGGCGATCTGCGAGTAGGACAGGGTCCTGGTGTAGCTGTAGTGCTGGAAGATATGCGGCATCACCACCTCGCGGGCCATGATGCCCTGGGTGGTCAGCACCCCGCACAGGGCTGACAGCACCACCAGCCAGGCGATACCGCCGAAGACCGCATGGAGCCCCACCGCCAGCACGCAGAGTACGGCCCGGTAGACCTGGCTGATGTGCAGGATCCTGATGGGCGAGAACTTGTCGCACAGCGCCCCGCACACCGGAAACGCGAGAAACCGTGGCAGCGATTCAACGAAAAACGCCAGGCCCGCCCACGCGGCGCTCTGGGTGGTCTGAAACACCACCAGCGGCACGATGAACAGCAGGATCTGATCCGCCAGCCGCGACAGGAACAGTGAGATGAAAAAAGCCAGGTAATCCTTGCGCATGCTGAACTCCGTTGGAGGGGGGCCTTTATCTCATGTTGCTCGCCCATCCGGTGCACCGAATAACGTCAAGATCGATCGAAAGTTGTCGATCAGGCCGGGATTGACGCGAAAATTGTCCAACAATTTTTATATCTTTTAGATAGTTACTGCTTATTTTTTATTCCTTCCAACTGTTGTAACAGTTCAGGCACAGTCCCGTACCAGGAAACCGAGCGGCATTGGCCCAGGCGATTGACGCTCGTGATTGGTGATTACACGGAGCTTGGCATGAGCGTGACTCAGAACCTGCAGTTCGGTCTGATTGGTCAGATGTTCAAAAGTGATTATGGCTGGCTGTGCACGCGCGTGAGCAGGGCAATGGGATGTCCCCATGGTGCCCAGGACATTGCCTCGGAAACCTTCCTGCGGGTACTCGCGCTACCGGATCCCTCGTCCATTCGCGAACCGAGGGCTCTGTTGACGACCATCGCCCGGCGCCTGATGTACGAGGGTTGGCGACGCCAGGACCTGGAGCGTGCCTACCTGGAAACACTGGCGCAGGCTCCGCTCAGTGTCCATCCTTCGCCGGAGGAACGCCTGCTGCTGCTTGAAACGCTGGCCGAGGTCGACCGTCTGCTCGACGGCCTGTCATCCAAGGCCAAGGCGGCGTTTCTCTATCATCAGCTCGACGGGCTGACCTACATGCAGATCGGCGAGCGGTTGCAGGTTTCCGTCAGCCGTGTACAGCAGTACATGGCCGATGCGTTCAAGCGCTGTTATCTGGCGATGGTCCAGGCATGAATGGCGCGGCATCCGATGAGGTGATCATCGACGAGGCGGCGCAGTGGATGGCGCTGCTGCAATCCGGCCACGCCAGCCCGGAGGAACAGCAGGCCTTTCATCAGTGGCGCAATGCCGACCCACGGCGCCGCGAGATTTTCCGGGCGATGGGAGTGGGCCTCGGCGTCCTGGACAATGACCGGTTGCGGCATATGCCCAGGGACAGTCTCCTGCACACGCTCAATGCGCCTTCCGGGCGCCGGCGTTTCCTGCGCAATGCATTGTCATGGGTGGGCGTGGCTGCCAGCGCGGCGATCGTGGCCAGGCTGGGCAATGACTGGCTGCAACCCGGCCTGCTCAGTACCGGCACCGGCGAGCGGCTGAAGCTGACTCTGGTCGACGGCAGCGCCCTCGTACTCGATGCCCGTAGCAGGCTGGTGGAGCGTTTCGACCCGCAGCAACGGCTGTTGCAACTGCTCGATGGCAAGGTCTGGGTGGACGTCGCCAAGGACGCCGGGCGGCCTTTTATCATCGAAACCGCCGAGGGCCGGATGCGCGCATTGGGCACGCGCTTCGTGGTCGAGCAGGGCGAGGGGCAGACCCGCATCTCGATGCTGCATTCGCAGGTTGAGATTCGCACGCGCAGTGGCGCCGTGCAGATCATTCGCGCGGGTGAGCAGGCGTTGTTCGACGCCGACCGGATGCTTGCCGTGCAGCCCACCAGCGGCGCCGAGTCGGCCTGGACCGAAGGTCTGCTGGAGGTACGTGACCAGCCGCTGGGCAGCCTGGTCGAGTCGTTGCGCAGCTATCGGCGCGGCATCATTCGCCTCAGCCCGGCAGCCGAGTCCCTGCGCCTGAGCGGAATCTTCCCGCTGGACGACACCGATCGGGCCTTGCAATTGCTGGCGGCCTCGCTGCCGGTTCAGATCGATTATCACAGCCCCTACTGGGTCAACATCGACGTCCGCTGACCTGCGCCTGCATTCAAGGGGTACCTGCGAAAAAAATCGCCTCGGGCTCTATAAATTTCGCGGGCTTGTTGCACAACCGTATTGATACCCGCCTGCCAGGGCCTTTTGCTGCGGGCGGCGGGCTTCCATGGGCGGTTATAAGCCCATGCCTTATTGGCCTAATGCTGGCCTGTAAAAACCACCCGTTAGTTGCTCAATCCCATCAACTGACAACCATGATGGGAAACTTCGCAATGCCACTCAAACGTTCCTGTCGTCCATCGCTGGCGACACTCTCACTGGCCATTGGCGTGAGCAGCCTCGGGGTTGGCGCGCTGGTGCAGGCGCAGCCGGTCGCTTTGCCGGCGCCGACGGTGGCGGTCGCCAACCGCCTGGCGTTCGATATCGGGCAAGGTCCGCTGGACCAGGTACTGCTCAGCATTTCCCGGGCGAGCGGTACGATCATTTCGTTTCAGCAGAGCCTGGTCCAGGGGCTTGTCGGCGGCCCCATTCACGGCGAACTGACGACGAGTGAGGCACTGATCCAGGCGCTGCGCGGATCGGGGCTGGAAGCACTGCCCAATGCCGGCGGCGGCTGGGTCGTGCGCCGGGGTGCGGAGGCTCCCGCGGCGGCCAAACCGGCAGTGAAGCCGCAGGTGACCGCAGCGAAGTTGCCCGGCGATGTCACTCTGGAGAAAGTCACCGTCACCGGTTCGCGTATTCCTCGGGCACAGGTCGAGGGTCCGTCGCCGGTGAACGTGATCACCAGCCAGGAGATCGCGGCCCGTGGCTACCGGAACGTCTACGATGCCATCGCCTCGCAGACCCAGAACACCGGCATGACCCAGGGCGAGGACTACGGCAATACCTTCCAGCCGGCGGCCAGTGCCCTCAACCTGCGGGGCCTGGGGCCCAACCACACGCTGGTGCTGATCAATGGCCGGCGGGTGGCCGACTACCCGACGGCCTACGACGGCAGCGTCAACTTCACCAACCTGGCGAACATTCCGTCGATGATGATCGACCGGATCGAAATCCTCAGCAGTGGTGCCTCGGCGATTTATGGTTCGGATGCCATCGCCGGGGTGGTGAACATCATCCTCAAGGACAAGACCCAGGGCGTCGATGTCAACCTGCGCGGCGGCTACACCGAGCGTGGCGGCGGCGACAACCAGCGGCTGCAGATCACTGGCGGCGACAGCTGGGGTGACTTCGACGGTATCTTCGGCCTGGAACTGACCAACCGCCAGCCGATCTGGGCCAATCAGCGCGGCTTCATGGAAGATGGCACCGCGGTGAATGTCGGCTATCGGCGCAACCTCGACAGTGGCCAGTACCTGGGCCCCGGCTGTGGTGCCTATGGCGGCATCTACAACGGCAAGCTGGGCGGCAGCGGCAATCGCTGTACCACCAACCAGTACTACAACGACTATTGGACCTTGCAGGCGCAAAAGGAAAATTACGACGGCTACACTCGCGGCACCTGGCATTTCAGCGACACCGGCAAGGTGTTTGCCGACCTGATGTTAGGCTTCGATCACACCCAGAACAACACCCGTGGCCCGAGCTTCACCTCGCCGGACTTCATCAACCAGAACAGCGGTAACCTGGAGCGCTGGTACCGCAGTTTCGCCAGCGAGGAAATCGGCGGCAAGACCAGCAACAACAGCAAATGGCGCGAGGTGTCCTGGACCGGGACCCTCGGGCTGGAAGACAAGTTCGCCAACAGTGACTGGGGTTACCAGCTGTCGGCCAACCGCTCCGAGTACACCAGCACCCGGACCACGCGCTACACGCCATTGAGCAGCATTCGGGATTTTTTCCTCGGCCCGCAACTGGGCACCCAGAATGGTTACCCGGTGTATGCGCCGGATGAGTCGAAGCTGGACCGGCCGTTGACCGAAGACGAGTGGCGGCAGTTTCGCGGCAACCTGACCCAGCGCAGTCAATCGGTTTCGCAAACCCTGAGTGCCGGTGTCAACGGCGACCTGTTCGAGTTGCCAGCGGGCCCGATCGGTTTCGCCGGGATCGCCGAGGCGGGTCGCCAGTCGTATCACATCGATGTCGACGACCAGCTCAACGACGGCAGCTTCTACAACACCACGCCCGCCTCGAACTCGGGTGGCTCCCGCGACCGCTATGCGCTGGGCGGCGAGTTCAGCATTCCGGTCACCGATACGCTGCTGGCCTCGGTGGCGGGGCGTTGGGACCAGTATCGGTTCAGTGGTCGCAGCGAGCAGCAGAACACCTACAACCTGGGCTTGGAGTGGCGCCCGGTCAGCAGCCTGCTGTTGCGTGGCAGCTACGGCACCAGCTTTCGTGCCCCCGACCTCAATTACCTGTACCAGGCCGATACCAACGGCTATGACCCGGCCCAGATCGACTACTACGGCTGCAGCAAGGGCGTCAGTGGCGCCTGTGATCGCGGGCGTGTCGACTACACCCAGAGCGGCACGCCAGACCTGAAATCCGAGCGGGGCAAGTCCTGGACCTATGGCTTCGTCTGGTCGCCGTCCCATCAGTTCGATTTTTCCGCCGATTTCTGGCGTGTCGAGATCAGCGACCTGCTGACTACCGTCGACATCAATCGCCTGCTGCAACAGGAAAACCAGTGCCGTAGCGGCCAGCTCGATGCCGCCACCTGCCAGGCGGTGCTGGCGCGTATTCAACGCAATGCCAGTACCGCGGCGGTCGATCCGGACAAGCTGCAGCGGGTGCAGATCAACGCGATCAACGCCGCCAGCGAGCGGGTCAGTGGCCTGGACCTCAAGAGCAATATCCGCTGGGGCGCCGGGCGCTACGGCGCATTCAGCTCGCAGATCGGCTACAGCGCGGTGCTGTCGCACTACTACAAGGAATCCGACGAGTCCCAGACGCAGAACCTGCGCAGCAGCAACAGCAACTATGACTGGCGCAGCAAGGTCAACGCGAGCATCACCTGGGACTACCAGCGATTGAGCACGACCTTGGCGGGGATTCGTTATGGCAGCGTCACCAATGCCGCGGGTGATGGCCGGCTCTCGCCCTGGACCACCTTCAACGCCAGCGCCCGCTACAAGGTCAACGACCGGGCCAGTGTCGGCCTGACAGTCAATAACCTGCTCAACCAGGTCAAGAAGGATGACTCTGCCGGCTGGCCCTATTACCCGACGGGTAACTACGACCCGTACGGTCGGCAGGTCTGGCTGGATGTGAGCTATCACTTCGGTGGGTGAGCCGGGCGCCGTGCGCCGGGGCGACAACCCGCGCCGCAGGGCCGAATAAGCTCATGCGTTAACGTTCTAACCGCGCTCTATAAAAATCCCTGTGCTGGCGCACAACCCTGCATCAACCGCCAACCAGGACAGGGAGCCCACCAGCCGATGCGAGCATCCAGAACATTACCCGCCCACTTTGCACTGACGCTTGCCGCCAGTTTCGTCACCGCCGCCCACGCCGGCAGCGTTGAGTTGCCGACAAGCACGCCGGACCAGGCCACCCAGAGTACCGCCGCCAGCGGATCGAATGCAGCGGCACCGGCTGGCGTGGAAAGCCCTTCGATCGTGCCGCAGTTGCAGCGCATCGAGGTGACCGGCACCGCCATCCGCCGGGTCGACGCCGAAACCGCCGTGCCGGTGACGATCCTGCGCACCGAGGAGTTGAAGAAACAGGGCGTTACCTCCACCGAACAGTTGGTCAATCGCATTGCGGCAAACCAGTCCTCCGTCGGCGCCGGTCGCTCGGTGGGCTCGTCCAGCGGCGGCGCCTCCTTCGCCGACCTGCGTGGCATCGGCCAGAACAAGACGCTGGTGTTGCTCAACGGTCGTCGCCTGAGCAACAACGCCACCAGTTCGAGCAACGGCTCGGGCGTGGACCTGAACACCATTCCGTTTGCCGCGATCGACCGGGTCGAGGTGCTGCGCGACGGTGCCTCCGCGTTGTATGGCACGGACGCCATTGGTGGGGTGATCAACTTCATCACCAAAAAGAGCGTCACCGACGGCCAGTTGAGCGTCGGCGGCAGTACCCCGACCCATGCCGGTGGCGGAGAAACCGGCAACTTCAGCGGCAGTTGGGGTTTTGGCGATCTGGAGGAGGACCGATTCAACGTCTTCGGCGTGATCAGCCATGACAAGCAACAGAGCCTGCAGGCCAAGGATCGTGGCTATACCTACAACTACCAGCCGGGCAGGGGGCTGGATTATTCCTCCGGCACCGTTTCTCCCGCCAACTGGAGCCAGGGCAGCAATGCCACCAACCCGCTTGCGGCGTCGGGGTGTAACGCGCCGGGCCTGATCCTGCGCAACGGCATCTGCCGCCAGTCGGTGTGGAGTTACCTGGACCTGGTGCCGGAAACCGAGAAAACCTCGTTCTTCGGCAAGGCCACCGGCAAGCTGGCGGACGACCACAACGCCAGTTTCGAATACTTCTGGGCGCGCAACCTGAATCGTACCCAGATCGGTCCGGGCTTGCTGACCGGCCTGCAGGTCAATCCCGGCACGGCCTACTATCCGGGCAACGGCATCACCCCGGGGCCGACCAATTTTGTCCTCGATCCGACCCAGCCGGTTGACGTGAACTGGCGGGAAAGTGAAGTCGGTCCGCGCAGGCATGAGGACGACAACGTCAACCAGCGGCTGTTGTTGACCTTCGACGGCACGGTGGCCGGCTGGGACTACAACATCGGTGCCGCCTACAACCAGAGCAAGGTGACCAACACCATCCTCGGTGGCTACGTCGATGATCGTGCGGTGGCGAGCGGTATCGCCAACGGCATCATCAACCCGTTCGGCGCGCAGAGTGCGGCCGGTGCCGCCTATCTGGCGGCCAACGCCGTCGATGGCGACTATGGAGTGGCTGTCGGTCGGGTCAAGAGTCTCGATGGGCGCGTCAGCCGCGACATCGGTGATTGGTTCGGTGCCGGCCCGGCGTCGCTGGCCCTGGGTGGTGAATACCGCAAGGAGGATTTCCACCAGGATTTCCCGGCGTGGACCGCCAATGTGCAGAGCCTGGGCATCGATCCGTCCGGCGCCGTGTCCGGGGATCGTTCGGTACAGGCCGAATACGCCGAGGTCAATGTGCCGGTACTCGACAGCCTCGAATTGTCTGCCGCGGTCCGTCACGACAAGTACAGTGATTTCGGCAGCACCACCAACCCGAAGTATTCGTTCCGCTTCCAGCCGTTCCGCGAACTGGTGGTCAGGGGTGCCTACAGCGAAGGGTTCCGCGCGCCGTCGCTGTATGAACTGTACAACCCGGTCGCGACAGGTTTTACCGTGGCCAACTACAACGACCCGCGCCTGTGTGCCGGTGGCACACCCGGCAGCGGCGGGATCGCCAACCGCGACTGCGCCCAGCAGTTTTTCAACCAGACCGGTGGCAACTCGGACCTGAAGCCGGAAACCGCCCGCAACGTCACCCTCGGGTTTGTCTATCAGCCGGTCAACAACCTGTCCCTTGGCCTGGATTTCTGGTGGATCAAGATCGCCAACCAGATCTCCGAATTCCCGGAAAGCGCGGTGTTCGACCAACCGGATCTCTACCCCGACCGGATCGTGCGCAAACCCGATGGCTCGATCGACCACATCGTCACCGGGTTGGCCAACCTCGGCGAGGTCAAGACCAGCGGCGTGGATGTCAGCTTCGACTATCGCTTCCCCGAGACCGCGCTGGGCCAGTTCGGGACGAACCTGCAAGGCACCTACGTCACGCGCTACGACTATCAGCAGGAACTGGGTGGCGAATACATCGACAAGCTCGGTGACTATCGTGGCGGCACTTTCTCGTCAGCCGGGGCCGTCATTCGCTGGCGCCACAGCCTCAATGGCACCTGGTCCAAGGGCCCCTTGAGCGCGACGCTGACCAACCGCTATGCCAGCGGCTACAACGACGATGATCGCGCGACCCATGACCGGGTCGGCTCCTGGAACGTCTGGGACCTGGCCGGCACCTACACCTGGCGCGACAAGGCGCAGGTTACCCTCGGCGTGCAGAACCTGTTCGACCGCCAGCCACCATTCAGCAACCAGACCTCGACCTTCCAGAGCGGTTACGACCCGCGGGTTTCGGACCCGTTCGGACGCACCTTGTACACCCGTCTTTCCTACAACTTCTGATGACCTGCTGGCCAGCGCCTGCGAAGGGCGCTGGCCTTCCATGGGTGCCGGACAGGAGCCTTGCTGCAATGCTGTTTCGATTGATTGTGTGTGCTGCGTTAGCGGTCGGCTGGGTACCCTCGCTGCTGGCCCGGCCCGTCCATGCCCTGACGGTCTATGGCGAGGCGCCGAAGTATCCGGTGGGCTTCACGCATTTCGACTACGTCAATCCGGATGCCCCCAAGGGTGGCAGTTTTCGTCGTTCGTCGATGGAGGATGGCCCGTTCGACCATCTGATCCCCTACGTCGACAAGGGCACCGGTATCAGCCAGATTCAAGGCTGGCTCTACAGCCCGCTGGCCTATCGTTCGCTGGACGAACCCTACACCGTCTATGGCCTGGTGGCGCAGTCGATGGAGCTGGCGACGGACCGTCTCTGGTTGCGCTTCACTCTCGACCCAAAGGCGCGTTTCGCCGACGGCAAACCCATCACCGCACAGGACGTACGTTTCACCTTCGAATTGCTCAGGACCCAGGGCAGCCTGAGTTATCGCCAACGCTTCGCCGATGTCGACCAGGTCCTCGTTGAGTCGCCGAGCCAGGTGCGCTTCACCTTCAAGAGCGCCGACAACCGTACCTTGCCGCTGGACATCGCCTCGCTGCCGGTGCTCCCGGAACACTGGTGGCGTGGGCGCAACTTCGCCAATGGCGGTGGCTTCGAGCCGCCGCTGGGCAGCGGGCCCTATCGGGTCAGTGCGGTGGACAACGGTCGCAGCGTAACCTTCGAGCGTGTCAGGGACTGGTGGGGACGTGGTCTTGCGGTCAGCCGCGGCCTGTATAACTTCGACACCCTGCGCCTGGAGTTCTTCGGCGACACCGATGTGTCGCGGCAATTGCTGCGCGCCCAGGGCTACGACTTCAACCGCGAGTTTTCCGCCACCAACTACACCATCGGCTATGCCGGGGATGCGTTGAACGATGGTCGCCTGCAGCGCGAGCACCTGGCGCCGCATGCCGTGCAGGGCACCCAGGGTTTTGTCTTCAACCTGCAAAAGCCGCTGTTCCAGGACCGCCGGGTACGCGAAGCGCTGAGCCTGCTCTGGGATTTCAACTGGACCAACCGGCAGATCATGCACGGCATGTATCTGCGCCAGCGCAGCTTCTTTTCCCGCAGTGAACTGGCCGCCAGCGAGCTACCCGACGCCGCCGAGCTGGCCATCCTGGAGCCGTTGCGTGGGCAGGTGCCCGATGAGGTGTTCAGCCAGGTCTACCAGGCTCCGGTCACCGACGGCAGTGGTCGCATTCGCGCCCAGCAGTTGCAGGCGCTCAAGCTGCTGGAGCAGGCCGGTTGGACACCCTGCGGTGATCACTTGGTCAATGCCCAGGGGCAACCGTTGCAGTTCACCTTCCTGAGCAGCCAGAAGGGCTTCGAGCGCCTGCTCCTGCCATTCAAGCGCAACCTGGCGCAGATCGGCATCGGTTTCAACATCCGCCTGATCGACTCGGCGCAGTACGCCAATCGGGTGCGTGCACGGGATTACGACATGATCGTCAATGGCTACCCGGTCAGCCCGTCGCCGGGGCGCGAACTCATCAACTTCTTCGGCTCCGAGGGCGCGGACGACCCCGGCTCGAACAACTACATGGTGCTGAAGAACCCGGCGGTGGATCGCCTGATCGACGAGTTGGTGCGCGCCAACGATCGCCCGACCATGGTGCGCTACGCCCATGCCCTGGATCGGGTGTTGCAATGGGGCTATTACTGGATTCCCAACTACTACCCGCCAGGGTCGTCGTCGGTGTGGTGGAACCGGTTCGGTCGGCCTGCCATCGCACCGCTGAACGATGTCGGCATCGATACCTGGTGGGAAGTCAGCAAGACCCCGCTGACCACCGCCGGGATGCAGCGGATCAACCAGGAGGTTGCCCATGCTGGCCTATAGCGTACGGCGTCTGCTGCTGATCCTGCCCACCTTGCTGTGCATCCTGCTGGTGAACTTCTTCATCGTGCAGGCGGCGCCGGGCGGGCCGGTCGAACAGGCCATCGCGCGATTGCAGGGAATCGGCAGCCAGGCCTCATTGGCCGGGGCGCATGTCGAGACGGTGGGCCAGGATTCGCGCACGGTGCGTGGCCTCGACCCGGCCCTGATCGCCGATATCGAGCGGCAATACGGCTTCGACAAACCGCTCGGCGAACGACTCTGGTTGATGCTGAAAAGCTATGCCCGACTGGACTTCGGTGACAGTTTTTTCCGCGGTGCGAAGGTCACCGACCTGATCCTGGAAAAGCTGCCGGTAACGCTTTCCCTGGGATTCTGGGCGACGCTGCTCAGTTACCTGGTGTCGATCCCGCTGGGGATCGGCAAGGCGGTCCGGCATGGCAGCCGGTTTGATGTCTGGAGCAGCGCGATGATCATTATCGGCCACGCGTTGCCGGCGTTCCTGTTCGCGCTGTTGCTGATCGTGGTGTTCGGCGGCGGCACCTTGCTCGACTGGTTTCCGGTACGCGGGCTGGTCTCGGAAAACGTCGCCGAGCTGTCCTGGACCGGCCAGGTCGCCGATTACTTCTGGCATCTGGTACTGCCGGTGGCGTCGCTGGTGATCGGCAGTTTCGCCACCCTGACCATTCTCACCAAGAACAGCTTTCTCGACGAAATCAGCCGCCAGTATGTGTTGACCGCCAGGGCCAAGGGCTTCACCGAACGGCAGGTGCTGCGCCGCCACGTGCTGCGCAACGCCATGCTGTTGATCGTCGCGGGGCTGCCCCAGGCGCTGACTACGATGCTGTTTGGCGGCTCCTTGCTGATCGAGGTGATCTTCTCGCTCGACGGGCTCGGCCGCCTCAGTTACGAAGCCGCCGTTTCGCGGGACTATCCGGTGGTATTCGGCACGCTCTTTATCTTCACCTTGTGCGGCCTGCTGATCAGGTTGCTCGGTGATCTCGGCTACCAATTGCTCGATCCACGGCTGGACTTCACGGCGAGGAAACACTGATGTTCGTACTTTCTGCACCGACACGCCGTCGCTGGCTGCGCTTTCGGTACAACCGCCGCGGCTGGTGGTCGCTGTGCCTGTTCCTGGGACTGTTCCTGCTGTGCCTGGGGGGCGAGTTGATCGCCAATGACAAGCCCCTGGTGATTGGCTACAAGGGCGCGCTGCTGTTCCCGGCATTCGTGCGTTATACCGAGCAGGACCTGGGCGGCACGTTGCCGTTCCAGCCCGATTATCGTGACCGCTACGTGCACGAGCTGGTCGAGGAGCAGGGCGGCTGGATGCTCTTTGCCCCGGTTCCGTTCAGCTATGACACCGTCAACTACGAGCTGGATGCACCTTCACCCACCCCGCCTTCGGCTCAGAACTGGCTGGGTACGGACGATCAGGCGAGGGATGTGTTGGCCCGGGTGATCTTCGGCACTCGGGTGTCGTTGCTGTTTGCCCTGGCGTTGACCCTCGTCAGCACCGTGATCGGCATTCTCGCCGGAGCCTTGCAAGGCTACTACGCTGGCTGGGTCGATCTGCTCGGGCAGCGTTTGCTCGAGGTCTGGGCGGGGCTGCCGGTGCTGTACCTGCTGATCATCCTGTCCGGCTTCGTCGAACCGGGCTTCTGGTGGTTGCTGGGGATCATGGCGCTGTTTTCCTGGCTGACCCTGGTCGATGTGGTGCGCGCCGAGTTCCTGCGCGGACGCAACCTCGAGTACGTCAAGGCGGCCAAGGCGCTGGGCGTGAGCGACTTTCAGGTGATGCTCAGGCACATCCTGCCCAATGCGATGACGGCGACCTTGAGCTACCTGCCGTTCATCCTGACGGGTGCTATCTCCACCCTCACGGCGCTGGACTTTCTCGGCTTCGGCATGCCCTTGGGCACCGCTTCGCTGGGGGAACTGATCAGCCAGGGCAAGAACAACCTGCAGGCACCCTGGCTGGCACTCACGGCGTTTTTCGCCCTGGTGCTGATTCTGTCGCTGCTGGTGTTCATCGGCGAGGCGTGCCGGGATGCGTTTGATCCGCGATCTTGATCCGCGATCTTGATCCACGACGCCCACCAAAGCCTGTCATGGGGAATCTCAATTGACTGATGTATTGATAGAAATCCGCGACCTCAAGGTGGGGTTCGACGGACACCCGGTAGTCCGTGGCATAGACCTGGATATCCGTGCCGGCGAATGCCTGGCGCTGGTAGGGGAGTCGGGCTCGGGCAAGTCGGTGACGGCCCACTCGATCCTGCAACTGTTGCCCGCCCATGTCACCTGTACCACGGGCAGCATCCGTTACCAGGGCGAGGAGTTGCTGGGCAGCACGGCGCGGCGCTTGCAGCAGATTCGTGGCGACCGGATCGCGATGATCTTCCAGGAGCCGATGACCTCGCTCAATCCGCTATACACGGTGGAACGCCAGGTCGCGGAAACCCTGGCCCTGCACAAGGGACTGAGTGGGGAGGCCGCCCGCCAGCGAGTGCTGGAGCTGCTGGAACTGGTGGGCATCCAGCAACCGCAACGACGGCTCACCGCCTATCCGCACCAGCTTTCCGGCGGCCAGCGGCAACGGGTGATGATCGCGATGGCGCTGGCCTGCGAGCCGGTGCTGCTGATTGCCGACGAACCGACCACGGCGCTGGATGTAACGGTGCAGCGGCGTATTCTGGCGTTGCTCAGGAACCTTCAGCAGCGCCTGGGCATGGCCCTGTTGCTGATCAGTCACGATCTGAATGTGGTACGCAGCATCGCCCAGCGGGTGGCGGTCATGCGTGCCGGTGAGATCGTCGAGACGGCCGATTGCGCCAGGCTGTTCGCCGCGCCGGGGCATCCGTACACGCGCCAATTGCTGGAAGCCGAGCCGGAAGGTCGGGCACTGCCGCGAGCCGAGCGGGCGAACCTGCTCGAAGTCGATGATTTGCGGGTCTGGTTCGCGCAGGGCGGTCTTCTCCGGCGCCGTGCGCCGATCAAGGCGGTCGATGGTGTGCAACTGCGCCTGCAGCGTGGCAAGACGCTGGGTATTGTTGGCGAGTCTGGCTCCGGCAAATCGACATTGGGCCAGGCGATCCTTCGCCTGATCGATGCGCGGGGCAGTATCCGCTATGACGGCGAGGCCCTGGATTCACTCAAGGGCAACGCCCTGCGACCGTGGCGCAAGAAGCTGCAGGTGGTGTTCCAGGACCCTTATGGCAGCCTCAGCCCACGCATGAGCGTGCAGCAGATTCTGGAGGAGGGCTTGCGCGTGCACACCGACCTCGATGCCCGGCAGCGGGAAAGCGAAATCATCGGCGCGTTGCGCGATGTCGGCCTCGACCCGCAAGTTCGGCACCGCTACCCCCATGAGTTCTCCGGGGGGCAACGGCAGCGCATCGCGATCGCCAGGGCGCTGGTACTCAAGCCGGAACTGATCCTGCTCGATGAGCCCACGTCTGCGCTCGATCGTACTGTACAGAAACAGGTCGTCGGCCTGCTGCGCCGGCTGCAGGAGGAACATGACTTCACGTATCTGTTCATCAGCCACGACCTGGCGGTGGTGCGTGCGCTGGCGCATGACCTGATGGTGATCAAGGATGGTGTGGTGGTGGAGGCCGGTGCTACCGAGCAATTGTTCGAATCGCCCCGGCATCCCTACACCCGCGAGCTGTTGCTGGCTTCCTTCTCGGCGGCGGGTTCTGCCGCCGGAAACGACAGACCCGGCATCGAGCCGGGCCTTGGTTGAGCAACCCGGCCGCGCTATCGGTTGAACCGCTCGACCAGCGAATACTGGGTGGATGCCGTGCGGGTCAGGTCCTTGCTCAGTTCCGTGGAGAGGTTGGCCTGTTCCGAGGACCGGTCGGCCAGTTGGGCGATGGTGCTGATGTTGCGGCTGATTTCGTCGGCGACCGCGGTCTGCTCCTCGGTGGCGGTGGCGATCTGCGAGGTCATGTCGGTGATATGGGCGACGGCTTCGCTGATGCCCACCAGGGCCTTGTCGGCCTCGAGCACCCAGGCGACACCTTCCTCGGCCTGGCGGTTACCGTTCTCCATGGTCTGCACGGCGTTGTTAGACGAGGTCTGCAGTTTGGTGATCAGCTCATGGATCTGGCTGGTGGATTGCGAGGTCCGCTGGGCCAACTGCCGCACCTCGTCGGCCACCACCGCGAAGCCGCGTCCCATGTCGCCGGCCCGTGCAGCCTCGATGGCGGCGTTGAGCGCCAGCAGGTTGGTCTGGTCGGCGATGCCCTTGATGACGTCGACCACGGTGCCGATCTCGTTACTGTCCTTGGCCAGTTGCGCCACCGTTGCGCCGGTCTCGCCCACCACCGCCGAGAGGCGTTCGATGGCCTGGCGCGTATCCCGCGCGACATCTCGGCCGCGACTGGTGAGCAGGTTGGCTTGCTGGGTGGCATCGGCCGTGCGCTGGACATGGCTGGCAACTTCCTGGGTGGTCGCCGCCATCTGGTTGACCGCGGCGGACACCTGTTCGGTTTCCAGGCGTTGACGGTCAAGCCCCCTGGAGCTGTCCGTAGCGAGCAGATCGGACTGCCCGGCCAGTTCGCTGACTTGTTCGGCAGTATCCTGAAGGCGCGTGAGGCAGGTCTTCAGGCGTGAGTCCTGGCTGACCAGGGCGGTTTCCAGGCGCCCCTGGGGGCCGGGGGCGTCACTGTACATCTTGGCCAGCAAGGCGTCGCTGGTCGAAGGTTCGACCAACTGCAGCAGGCGCAAGGTTCCGCGCTTCTGCCAGCGGGAGGACAGCAGGGCGATCGGCACGGAAACGCCCACGGCGAGGACGATCGCCAGCGGCGCACTGAGGAACAGGCCGCCGAGGGTGGCCACCAGGCCCAGCGCCAGGTACGGCAGGTAGTCGAACAGCACCGGCAGCCAGCTGTCTTCGCGGGGAATCGCCGCCTTGCCCTGGCTGATACGCCGGTAGAGCGATTCTGCACGACGGACCTGTTCGGCCGTCGGCTTGACCCTGACCGATTCGTAGCCCACCACCTGGCTGCCCTCGAAGATCGGTGTCACGTAGGCGTTGACCCAGTAGTGGTCGCCATTCTTGGAGCGGTTCTTGACGATGCCCATCCACGGCCGTCCGAGCTTGAGGGCACCCCACATATGGGCAAAGACGGCAGGAGGGACATCGGGATGGCGGACGATATTTTGCGGGGCACCGATCAGGTCGGCGCGATCAAATCCGCTGATTTCGACGAAAGCGTCGTTGCAGTAGGTGATGACGCCTCGGGCGTCTGTCGTCGAGATAAGCTTTTGTTGCGGTGCAAGCGAGACTTCACGCTGTGTAACAGGCTGGTTGTTTCTCATTCCGACTGCTCCTGTCTTCCATGCCAAAGCTATCTGCTGACTCTCATGAGGCGAAAAAAGGGGACCCGGATAAAAACTCTAGCCTAATTACGTCGGGACGCCGGGGCGCGATGTCCCGCATTTGAGGGATGAATCCGGGTGGGCTGCACGCCTTTGAATGCGGGCAGCGAGGGTGCACGGACGGCCGTCATCAATCAAGCGGTGCTTCGATAGGGCCATCATTTGTAGGGCTTCTGGTACACGATTGCTGATAAATCGCACTCTTTTCGACTCGTCCCCCTGTTAACACATTTTTACAGATGGCTTGGAGGTCATCCGAGTCCATGATCAAGGGAGATCGGGTAGATGGTTGATGTTACGCGTCGTTCGGTGGTGGGGCTGATGGCTGCGCTGCCGTTGTTGAGTGGGTCGGGTCGGGCATTTTCTGCGGCGCTGCCTGGGGCTGTGAAGGCTTCGTCCGGCGAGGTCTATCTCAACTTCAACGAGAGTCCCTGGGGCCCCTCGGCGGCGGCGCGGCGGGCAATGGAAGAGGGGATCGCCCTGTCCGGACGCTATCCGTACAAGTACCAGTACCAGCTGGTCGATCTGCTGGCCCGGCAGTTGTCGGTGCCTGAAGAGCATATCGAGATCTACGCCGGCTCCAAGGTCGCCTTGCAGCAGGCGGTGATGGCCTTCACCGGCAGTCGCAGCCTGGTGGTGGCGACCCCGACGTATGAAGCACCAAGCCTGGCCGCGCAGGCGCACGGCGCCGCCGTGCACGAGGTGGCACTGGATGCCGGGCATGCCCATGACATTGGCGCGATGCTGGCCGCCGATGCCAACCTGGGGGTGATCTACATCTGCAACCCGAACAACCCGACCGGCACCCTGACGCCGATGGCACAGATCGAGCGGGCCTTGAAGGAAAAGCCTGCCGGTGCGCTGGTGGTGGTCGACGAGGCCTACATCCACTATTGCGATGCACCCAGTTGCGTACCACTGGTCAAGGAACATCCGGACCTGCTGGTGCTGCGCACGTTCTCCAAGATCTATGGCATGGCGGGCGCACGCCTCGGGTACGCCGTCGGCCAGCCGGCGCTGCTGGAAAAACTGAATGTGCTGGGCGAACAGAATGTCGCGGCCGCTTCGTCGTTGCTGGGCGGGATCGCCAGCCTGCAGGACGCCGGGCTGTTGCCGGAGCGCAAGAAGACCAACGCGCGTATTCGTGATGAAAGCATGGCCTGGTTCCGCGACCGCGGGTTCACCTGCACCGAGGCCCAGGGCAACTTCTTCATGGTCGATCTGCGCCGTCCGGCCGGGGAGGTCACCCAGGCACTGGCGCAGCACGGGATACGGGTGGCGCGAATCTGGGAAAACTGGCCGACCTGGATGCGGGTCACGGTCGGCAAGGAGGAGGAAATGGCCCGTTTGCGCAAGGCGTTCGCCCAGGTGGCGCTACCGGCCAAGCACTGACTCGACTCGATAGCGTGACGCTGTTCACATTTTCTGCAAGGAGTCAGGCATCCGGTGCCCGGCACTATCATGCAGATTGCAAGGGGTGGTCTACGCTGATCCGGCAAGAGCTGCCTCGAGCTCGATTTCAGGGATGACCACCATGCTTCCAGAACGTGAGCTGTGCCAGATCATTGAATCCGGTTTTCTGCCGATGTCCTGTTCTTGCACCACCAACGGCAACGGTGCGCTGATGGTGAAGATATTCGACCCGGTTTCCGGGCGCGTCGACCTGCAGCTCAACGGTGTCGCCATCAGCAGTTTCGACAGCGTTCGTTCGGTCGCCAACTTCATTGGTGAACTGCGCACCGAGATGCAGGCCGGTCGCCGGGCGTTTGCCGGCGCGATCTAGTCGACCGGCAGGCGGCTGTCAGCTCGCCACGGCTGCGAGAGGCCGGTGAGCGCCTTGCAGGTGGGTAGCGATCACGGTGTTTTTCAGCAGGTAGGCAATGGTCATCGGCCCGACACCGCCCGGCACCGGGGTGATGGCGCTGGCCACGGTGCGGGCACTGGCGTAGTCGACATCGCCGACCAGGCGCGGACCTTCCGCGGTTTCAACGCGGTTGATACCGACGTCGATCACTACCGCCCCCGGCTTGAGCCAGCTGGCATCGATCAACTGCGGCCGCCCGACGGCTACCACCACGATATCGGCCAGGCGGCAGAGTGCCGCGGCGTCGATGCTGCGCGAATGGATCACGCTGACCGAGCAATGGGCCTGCAGTAACAGGGTCGCCATCGGCTTGCCGACGATGTTCGAACGACCGACGACCACCGCGTGCAGGCCGCTGACGTCACCACAGGTTTCCTGCAGCAGGCGCATGCAGCCGCTGGGCGTGCAGGGTGTCAGCACTTCGGCGCCCTGGACCAGCCCGCCGACATTCTCCCGGTGAAAACCATCGACATCCTTGATCGGGTCGATGGCATGGATCACCGCCTGTTCCTCGATATGGGCCGGCAGCGGCAGCTGCACCAGGATGCCGTTCACGGCCGGGTCGGCATTGAGTTCGACAATCAGCCGCAGGACTTCGGCCTGGCTGGTGCTGGCCGGCAGGCGGTGTTCCAGGGAACGGATGCCGGCTTCCCCGGCGCGCAGCAGCTTGTTGCGCACGTAGACGTGACTGGCCGGATCATCGCCCACCAGCACGACCGCGAGGGACGGCACAATACCTTGCCCGGCCAGGGTCGCGACATCCGCGCGGACTTCTTCGAGTACCCGAGCGGCAATGGCTTTGCCGTCGATATCGCGGGCGAGGGGAAGGGAATTGCTCATGGAATGCGTCACCGTCGTCTGTAGCGAAAAGATCGGCAGCGTCTTGACGGCGGGCATCAAGTCGCTGGCGGAGTGACGGGAATATAGCACCTGCGCACCGGGGGACGGTGTGACATAGCGCAGCAGGTTGGCGGGACTGGGGCTGGGCCCCAATCCCGGCGGGGTTGCTATCGGGTACTCAGCGGAACGCTGGCACCACGTGCTGGATGAACAGCTCCAGCGACTTCTTCTTCTCGGCGTGCGGCAGGCTGTTGTCGCACCAGAAGCTGAATTCGTCGACGCCCAGTTCCTGGTAGTAGCGGATGCGGGTGATGATCTCTTCCGGCGTACCGATCATGGTGTTCTTGCGGATGTTCTCCAGCTCGAATTCCGGACGCTCGGCGAACTTCTCTTCCGGGCTTGGCGCGAGGAAGCCATTCTCCGGCACCTGCTTGTTGCCGAACCAGGCGTCGAAGGTACGGTAGAACCGGTTGATCGCCGTGGCGCCGACTTTCCAGCCGTCGGGATCGTCCTTGGCGTGCACGTGGGTGTGGCGCAGCACCATCAGTTGCGGACGTGGCACGTCGGGGTTGTTGTCCAGCGCGGCCTGGAACTTGTTCTTCAGGTCGAGGACTTCCTCGTCGCCCTTCATCAACGGCGTGACCATCACGTTGCAGCCATTGGCCACGGCGAAGTTGTGCGAGTCCGGGTCGCGGGCGGCGATCCACATCGGCGGGGTGGGCTTCTGTACCGGCTTGGGCACGCTGGTGGAGGTCGGGAATTTCCAGATCTCGCCATCGTGGGCGTAGTCGCCCTGCCACAGGGCACGGACCACCGGCACCATTTCCCGCAGGGCCAGGCCGCCGGAAGAGGCGGGCATGCCGCCGGCCATGCGGTCGAATTCGACCTGGTAGGCGCCGCGGGCGAGGCCGACTTCCATCCGACCGTTGCTGATCACGTCGAGCAGGGCGCATTCGCCGGCCACCCGCAGCGGGTGCCAGAACGGCGCGATGATGGTCCCGGCGCCCAGGCGAATAGTGGTGGTACGGGCCGCGAGGTAGGCCAGCAGCGGCATCGGGCTTGGCGAGATGGTGTATTCCATCGCATGGTGCTCGCCGATCCAGACGGTGCTGAAACCACCGGCTTCAGCCAGCAGCGTCAGTTCGGTGAGGTCTTCGAACAACTGGCGGTGGCTGACGCTTTCGTCCCAGCGTTCCATGTGTACGAACAGGGAAAATTTCATGACGCTTACCTCGGGTCTCTTGTAGATGGCCTGTCGACTGCGGGCCTGTTGCCTGGATGGCGCGCGGGGCGCTGCCGGATATGTTCAAGCGGTTCGAGTCGGCCAGTGCATGACTGGTCCCTCGATAAGGTGTTGGTATACCATAATATGGAATATCCGCAAAACCTTTCTCTCCGACAAATCGCACTCACCTGACTAGGAAAGCGTGCCAACCGATGAACATAAAACAAAAACTGACGCTGGCCTTCGCTGCAATCGCTGCCTTGCCCGTCATCCTCGTGGCGGTGCTGATCATCCTCAATTTGCGCAATGAGGCCCGCGAGGCGTTCCTGGACAGCAGCGGCCGGGAAATCCGCCAGGTCGAGAACGCCATGCAACTGTTCTTCGAGGGCATCACCCAGAACGTCGACTTTCTCGCCGAGGCGCCTCAACTGCAAAATATAGATGGCCAGCTCAAGCGCTACCTCGACGCCGACGCACCGAAGGTCGCCATGGGCGAGCAGGACCAGCAGGTGTTCCGGCTGTTCGCGCAACTGGTCAAGAGTCATTCGGCCTATACCTACCTGTCCCTCGGCACCCGCGAGGGCGGTTATGTGTTCTGGCCGGGCGATCCCAACCTCAACCGCTACGATCCGCGCAGCCGTCCCTGGTACCAGGCGGCGATGGCCCAGCCGGGCAAGACCTTGCGCACCGGCGCCTACTATTGGGCGGCGGACAACGTGGTGCTGGTGAGTACCGTGCGCAGCTTCGCCAATCGCCTGGGCGAGCAGGGTGGGGTGGTGAACATCGACGTTTCGCTCAAGCAATTGACCGACCTGGTCAAGCAGATCCGCCTGGGTGACAGCGGCTACCTGATGCTCACCGAGGGCAGCGACAAGGTGCTGGTGGACCCGCAACAACCCGAACACAACTTCAAGAACCTCAGCCAACTGGGTGACGGTCATGCCGCCATCGCCAAGGCCGGCAAGGGGCTGGTGGAAGTCGAGCTAGGAGGCGAGCGCTACATGGCCAACGTCCAACCTTCCGAGGCCCTTGGCTGGCGCTTCGTCGGCCTGGTGCGGCAGAGCGAGGTGATGGCCGGCGTCACCCGCCTGACCTGGATCATCGCCGTCATCGCCGTGGTCTGCGCCGTGCTGTTCGCCTTTGCCGGGGCTTTTTTCGCCAGCCTGATCGTGCGGCCGATTCGCGGGGTGGCCAATGGTCTGGAAGGCATTGCCCAGGGCGATGGCGACCTGACTGCGCGGCTGGATGTACGCGGGCGCGATGAAACCGCGCAACTGGCGGGCTGGTTCAACCAGTTCCTGGAGGCGATCCGCAGCCTGATCCAGCGCATTGGCGAGGCGGCGGTGCAGATCCACAGCACCTCCGGCAGCACCCACGAGGTGTCCCGGGAGATGGCCGAGGTCGCCTCGCGCCAGCGCGAAGCGGTGGACATGGTCTCGACGGCCTTCCATGAAATGGTCGCCACTTCCAATGAGGTTGCGCGTTCCTGCAACCAGGCCGCCGACTCGGCGGACAACGGCCAGCGCCAGGCCCACAGCGGGCAGAAGCAGATCGAGACGGCGGTGAGCAAGGTCGACCGATTGAGCCAGGAGATCGGCCTGTCGGCCGAGGCCATGCAGCAACTGGCGCAGGACAGCAACGACATCCAGTCGATTCTCGGCACCATTCGCTCGATTGCCGAACAGACCAACCTGCTGGCGCTCAACGCGGCGATCGAGGCTGCCCGTGCCGGCGAACAGGGCCGCGGGTTTGCCGTGGTCGCCGACGAGGTGCGTGCGCTGGCCAAGCGTACGGCCGATTCAACGGGCGAGATCGACGACCTGCTCGGTACCCTGGCGCGGCGCACGCAGCAGATGGGCAAGCAGATGCATGCCAGCCTGGAAGTGTCCCAGGAGACCGTGGTGTCGATCAATGAAGCGCGGGCCAGTTTCGAGTTGATCCGCGAGTCGGTGGACGTGATCCGCGACATGAATACCCAGATCGCCACCGCGGCCGAAGAACAGCACCAGGTGGCCGAGGACATCAACCGGCATATCAGCCAGATTCATGGCGATGCTCAGTTGGTGGCGGACCTGGCTGATTCCACCAGCCAGGATGCGCAGAACCTGACGCAGTTGTCCGAGACCTTGAACCAGTGGGTCCGGCGGTTCCGGACCTGAGGCGGGAACGCGGCGGTGCCTCGGGCACTGCCGTACCGACGTTCGATCAGGCGACGGCGGGGAGGGCGCCCATCTTGCCGTTGCAGTACACCAGCGGGCCGCTCTCGCGTTGCGGCACGATCAGGTTCTTTACCGCGCCGACCATGATCGCATGGTCGCCACCTTCGTATTCACGCCACAGCTCGCATTCGATGATCGCGGTGGCATTGGCCAGCAGCGGGTTGCCCAACTCGCTCAACGTCCATTCGATACCTTGTGCCTTGTCCTTGCCCTTGCGGGCAAAGGCATAGGCCTCGTTCTGCTGCGCGTCGGACAACACGTGGATGGCGAAGCGCTTGCTCTTGATCAGGTGCGGGTACGAGTCGGAGCTGTAGTTGGGGCAGAACAGCACCAGTGCCGGTTCCATCGACAGCGAGCTGAAGGCGCTGGCGGTCAGGCCGACGATCTGGCCATCGTCGTCCAGGGTGGTGATCACCGTGACACCGGACGGGAACGAGCCCATGACTTGCTTGTAGAGGGTTGCGTCGATCATTGGAAATACCTCGGTGCCGCAGGGGCATTTTTGTTTGAATATTGTCTGATGGTATACCGTAAATCTGGCTTTGCAAGGGCTTTTTCAGGTCGCCGACAAACGTCGGGTTATTGACTGATGTCCAATATTTACGCGGCTTTCAGCTGATTTTGTTAGGTTTTTTTGGGGCCGAACTACGGATCAGATGCTGTCAAAACTTACGGATCAGTCTTGTGCAATTCTTGGAATACCATAATATGGTCTTCATCTGAGCGAGCGCCGTAGAGCGTTCCCTGGTTTGGCTTCGTACAAAGATAAGAACAGACAAAACCGAGTTCATGACTATGTCCCAGCAAGATCCGTTGATCGAACAGCACACGGTCGACTACGTGCCGTTGGCCGAGCGCCATGGCAAGGCACGTGACCTGTTTACCCTGTGGTTCAGTACCAATATCGCGCCCCTGCCGATCGTCACCGGCGCGATGGTGGTGCAGGTGTTCCACCTCAACCTGCTCTGGGGGTTGATCGCGATTGCCCTCGGGCATCTGGTGGGTGGTTTGGTGATCGCCCTGGCTTCGGCCCAGGGGCCCAGGATGGGCATTCCGCAGATGGTCCAGAGCCGCGGGCAGTTCGGCCGCTATGGCGCGCTGCTGATCGTGTTCTTCGCGGCGATCATCTACATCGGCTTCTTCATTTCCAATATCGTGCTGGCGGGCAAGTCGATCACCGGCATCGTGCCGTCGATGCCGATGTCGGCCAGCCTGCTGATCGGTGCCCTGGGTGCGACGGCCATCGGCGTGATCGGCTATCGCTTCATCCATAGCCTGAACCGGCTGGGGACCTGGGTCATGGGCAGTGCCCTGTTGGCCGGGTTCATCTATATCTTTGCCCACGATCTGCCGGCGGACTTCTTCAGCCGCGGTGGCTTCAACCTGTCGGGGTGGGTGGCCACGGTGTCGCTGGGGGTGATCTGGCAGATCAGTTTCTCGCCCTATGTGTCGGACTATTCGCGCTACCTGCCAGTGGATATCGGTATCAGCCGGCCGTTCTGGGCGACCTATTTTGGCGCTTCCCTGGGCACGATCCTGTCGTTCTCCTTTGGCGCGGTAGCGGCTCTGGCCACGCCTGAAGGCACCGAGGCGATGCTGGCGGTCAAGCAGGCCACCGGCTGGCTGGGGCCGATCCTGATGGTGCTGTTCCTGCTCAATATCATCAGTCACAACGCGCTCAACCTGTATGGGGCGGTGTTGTCGATCGTGACGTCGATCCAGACCTTCGTCGGGCACTGGACGCCAAGCATCAAGGTGCGGGTGGTGCTTTCCGGCGTGATTCTGGCGGGCTGCTGCCTGGTGGCACTGGGCGCTTCGGCGGACTTCATTTCGCACTTCATCGGGCTGATCCTGGCGCTGCTGCTGGTGCTGGTGCCGTGGGCTTCGATCAACCTGATCGACTTCTACATCATCAAGCGCGGGGAGTACGACATTGCGTCGATCTTCAGTGCCGATGGGGGAATCTACGGGCGCTTCAACATGCATGCGATCGTGGCGTACTTTATCGGGATTCTGGTGCAGTTGCCGTTTGCCAATACGTCGCTGTATGTCGGGCCTTATGCCAATCTGGTGGAGGGGGCGGATCTGTCGTGGCTGGTGGGGTTGGTGGTGACGTGTCCGCTGTACTACTGCCTGGCGACGCGGACGCGCAAGGAGCGGGTGAAGGCGGGGCGGTTGGGGTTGACTGACCTGAGTTGAGTGATTGAGTGAAGGCGTCTGGGTTGAAGGGAACTCAGGCGCTTTTTTGTTTTGATCGGGTGTATATCCGTTTGCGCGTTTAGCTGATGTTACGGTTTCGCCCCTTACGGGCGAGTTCCTTTTGGCAGTCGCCCCAAAAGGAACCAAAAGGGCTTGCCCCTCCATTGGCCCTCGCTGCGCGAGGGTTCCTTCGCTCCGGTCCTGTTTCGAGAGCACGCCGTGACGGGCCATCCATGGCCCAACACGGCTCGCCCGGCATCCCTGCCGGGCGACTCTCGAAACAGGACCTCCACTCAGCCGGCTGGGAACGGGGCGGGTAGATCAAAAGCAAGATCAAAAGCCGAAGCCGAAGCCAAAGCGGTGCTCGGGTTGATAGGCTGCCACTGGCGCGGCGAGTTCTTGTGGGAGCCGGCTTGCTGGCGATGGCGTCCGCCCAGACGACACAAGGCTGACGATTTCACCGCAAGCTTCAAAGTGTTCCAGTCTCTGCAACCAGGTGAAGAGCCTGATAGGTATGCTGCTTCCGCGTTGCAGGAACTAGAGACGAAAAACGCCTCTACTTTTCGTTGCACGCCGATTAAAGTCTGCGTTTTTCATGGATGCACCGCCTTGTCGCGGTTTTTCAGGGAAGCTACCCATGCAGCTGTTCGATCGTCGTTCCGTGCCTGTTCCCGAGTTTTTTCAAAGCCGGGAGATGCAGGCGTCCCGTGTACAACTGAGGGATTTCTTTGGCGCTGACAGGCGCGTACGCGCCCAGACCCGGGCCTCGTACTTCGCTCTCGACCTGAACGATGCGTCGTTGTTCAAGGGCCTGGAGCGGTTGTTCTACGGCAAGTGCGCTTTCTGCGAGCGCATCGGCCCGACCAACGCCTATCGGCTACGTCCTGGGGCCAATGCCAGCCCGGCGCAGGGTGACGAGAACGACCATCTGTACTACGCCTGGCTGGTCAATGCCTGGGAGAACCTCTATCCGATCTGCCGGGAATGCCTTCCGGAGCGACGCAACTACTTTCCTGTCGACGGGGCCAGGGCACCGATTCCCCATGAGTTGCAGTTCTCGGCCTATGCTTCGGACCCCGAGGGGGTATGGCACGATCATCCGCCTCGGGAGATTAATCTGCTGCTCGATCCGTGCGGAGACTGGGTACCTTGCCTGCACTTCGAGATTCATCCGTCGACCGGGATTCTCGCGACCTTCAGCGATGCCGGGCTGGAAACCATTCGGCACTTCAATCTCAACCGCCCCGAGCTCAAGAGTCGAAGAGTCAGGAGGCTCGGCAAGTACCTGGATGCCCTGGAACAACTGACGCAATCCCCGTTTCAGGATCCGGCCGCCTTCGAGTCGCTGTTCGATTTCGCTGCCATGGAGTTCGGTGGCCTGTGTTATCTACTGTGCCTGCAACTGGAACCGCTGCTCAAGGGCTCATTCGGCGATAGCACGCCGCGGGACCCGCAGGGTTTCGGATTGGCTTTCGTCAGTTGTGCCCGGCGAACACGAGGGCTGGAGAGTATTCCAGTTCGAGCCTCGCATACCGAACTCCAGGCGCCATTATCCGAGGCGGAGCCGCTGCTGCGACGCCTGCAATCCATCGAACTGGAAAACTTCAAGGGCATCGAGCGCCTGTGCCTCTCGCTGCCGACACAGGCGTCCGGTTTCCAGCAGCCCGCCATGCTGATCCTGGGTGATAACGCCGCAGGCAAGAGTTCGATCCTGGAGGCGACGGCCTTGGCCCTATGTTCGTCCCGGGCCCGCGACCGCCTGCGGCTCGATGTGCGGAAACTGCCGCTCGATCCGCGGTTGATGGGTGCGGCCAACACGACGGCCTTGAAGAGCGCACGGATTAGCCTCGCGTTCGACGATTCGACCCGCCGGACACTGGCCATCAGTGGGCGTGAGTACTTGCCTGACGGACAGGATGAGCTGCCGCCGGTGTTCGCCTATGGTGCCTTTCGCCAGTACCTGAATCGCACGCGCAACTTCGGCGAGGCGCGGTGGATCGTCAACCTGTTCAAGTCCGATGTGCTGTTGCCCAACCCCGAGAAGTGGCTGTTGGGGCTGGAGCAACTGGACTTCGACCGGGTAGTCATGGCGTTGCGTGAAGTCCTTTCGATCGAGTCGGTGTTCCAGGTCATCGAGCGTGACGAGGTGGGCAAGTCCCGCCGCTGCCATATCGTCACTGCCACCGGCCGTACACCGTTGAGTCATGCCTCCTCGGGCTATCGTTCGATGCTGGCGATGGTCTGCGATATCATCCGCGGGCTGATGGACCGAACGCTCAACCCGCACTTCGAAGACCTGGAAAGCGCCCGCGCCGTGGTCCTGATCGATGAGGTGGAGGCCCATCTGCATCCACGCTGGAAGATCCAGATCATGCGGGCCCTGCGTGCGGCCTTGCCGCAGGTCACCTTCATCGTCACCACTCACGACCCGCTGTGCCTGCGCGGCATGCAGGAGGGCGAGGTGGTCGTCATGCAGCGGGTTCCGAGCGGCAAGCGGACCGACACCCAACTACCGGTCATGGTCGAGCAGGTGGTCCGCCTGCCGAACGTCAGCCAACTGACCGTCGAGCAATTGCTGACGTCGGATTTCTTCAGCCTGGCCTCTACCGATCAGCCGGATACCGAGCGGGAGCTGGCTCACTTCGCCGACCTGCTGAGCGTTCGCGAGAGAGGCGAGGCGCTGACAGCGGCACAACAGGAGGCCTGGCGCAGTCTCGAACGTGATATCGCCGATGCCTTGCCGATTGGCTCCACCGAAGTCCAACGCCTGGTGCAGGAGGCCGTTGTCGAATACCTCAAGGGCCGGCGGCGAACCTCGGCGGAACACCTTGCACAACTGCGCGTGGACGCCAAGCAGCGCATCCTCGGCATTCTGGAAGGACTCTGAAGTATGCGTGCCGTCCGTCGCGACAGCGTTCCCGTGCCCGATGCTATGTTGGGAGAAGAATCACAGGCAAAAAAGGAACTGCAAAAGCTCCAGGCCTATTTCGCCATGCCGAGAGGCAAGCTACCAGCCTTCACCGTGTACAAGTCCGACAGCGTCAAGAAGCAGTTGCATGAGCTGTTTCACGGCAAATGCGCCTATTGCGAGAGTTTCTACTACGGCAGCGCCCCGGTGGATATCGAGCATTATCGGCCCAAGGGCAGCGTCTACGAGGAGCCGGACCATCCCGGCTACTGGTGGATCGCCATGGACTGGGAGAACCTGCTGCCAAGTTGCATTCACTGTAACCGGCGCAGTGGTCAGGTGACGCCCACGTTATCAGCGAGTCTGGTCAGGCTGGTCAATGAAGACAAGGCCTTCAGCCGATCCCGGACGGTCCAGACCGGCAAACAGGACAGCTTTCCCATCCTCGGTCAGCGGGCCGCAGTGGGCACCCTCGATCTTGTCGGTGAGCAGGCCTTGCTGCTGGATCCTTGCCGGGATCAGCCAGAGGAACATCTGCGGTTTCATGTCGACAGTGACAACCTTATCGGACTGGTACTGCCCAAGCTTCATGACAGCGGTGGGCTGGCCCCGGGAGCAGGTGTCGCGGGTGTAAGGCCGGAGTTGCGCGAGGTCATCGAGCAGGCCTTGGCCGACAAGCTCAGCCTCAGGGGCGCGGTGTCGATCCATGTCTATGGCCTGAACCGGCTCGGCCTGGTGCAGGAGCGCACCCGCGTGCTGCGCCAGCTGGAGTTCCTGGAAATGCTGACGGTGGAAATGGGCTTGATGGCCCAGGAACTGGACCCCGGACCGCTGGCTGAAGAACCAGGCCAGGACAGCCTGGTGCGCGACCGTCGTATCGCCAAACGCCTGCGTTTTCTCCAGGAACAGATTCTGGAGCAGATGAAAACCATGGCCCGCCCCGAAGCGCCTTATTCTGCCATGGTTCGCGAGTGGATCGAGGGTTTCAAGGTGCGGCTCAAGGGCTGATCAAGGCAGCGCGGACACCCTGGCGCTCCGCCACTGCCCGCAACGTCTTGAGGCTGACCATCGGTGCATCGACGACGAACTGGTTGGCCAGCCAGGAGGGAATGTCGCCCGCCGGCTCGGCCTGCAGTTGATAGGTCACTTCGGTCACGCCGTCGCCCTTGGGCAGCATCTTCCACACACCCTGCAACTGGCGTACGCGGATCAGGCCCGGTACCGGTGGCAGGTAGTCGGGTGTCGCCTCCAGGTGGCGGACCAGGCTGCCGTCGTCGGCCTGCCCGGTATGCACATGCAGCACCATGTCCCGAGGGGCGGCCGGCCAGGGCAGGTCGGTGGTGAGATAGACCCAGGTGTCGTCGCCGTCATTCTTCAGCAGGCGCATCTCGGCGCAGGCGTACAGCCACTTGCAGGCGACCCTGAGGTTCTCCTGTAGGTCACGCAGGGTCGAAACGTCGGCCTTGATCTCGCTGACGCCACGAAAACTCTGGTAGCGCGAGCCCTGTACCTGGGTCAGGTAGACCTTGATGCCGTCCGCTTCCCTGGCCAGTGTCCACTGCTCGGCGGCCAGGGCCGTCGGGCCCAGGCAGGCGGTCGTCAAGGCGATCACGGATAACAGGGTTTTCATTCGCAGCCTCCGCAGGCACCCGACGGTATGTTCAGGTCTGCCAGATATAACACGCGGGCGCGAAGTTTATTCGATGGTGTGCGTGGATACGCTTCGGGAGGGAAGCCTTGTCGTCGCGGCGATTGCCGGCGCCGACAAGGCGAGCAGGACGGGTGATCAGTGACTGCCAGCGGCCTTGTTCAGGTCGCTTTCCTGCCACTCGGTGTAGACGCAGGCATCGGCGGTTGCCCAGCGCACGGCCACCAGGTCACCGGTCTTGAGCGGCATGCCGGTGGCGGACAACGCCTTGACGGTCATCGCCGTGCCACCCAGGGTGACAACGCTGCAAGTCTGGCTTTCACCGAGGAACAGCACCTCGCCGACGGTCGCCGTGACCTGGTTCCAGCCAGCGGCCGGTGGTTCGCTGGAGGCCTGTTCGAGGCTCAGGGCCAGGGCCTTTTCCGGGCGCACCATCAGCAGGATGTCCTGGTCGTTCTGCAGGCCCGACGTCAGGCGGATCGACAGCGCCTGGCCCTCGAAGCTGGCGGCACCATTGCCCTGGGCCTTGATCCGCAGGAAGTTGGAGTTGCCCAGGAACGAGGCGACGAAGGCGTTCGGCGGGTTCTGGTAGAGGTCATAGCCGCTGCCCAGGCCGACGATCTTGCCGTGGCTGAAGATGGCGATGCGCTGGGACAGGCGCATGGCTTCTTCCTGGTCATGGGTCACGTAGACGATGGTGATGCCCAGGCGCCGATGCAGTTGGCGCAGTTCGTCCTGCAGGTCTTCGCGCAATTTCTTGTCCAGGGCGCCGAGCGGTTCGTCCATGAGCAGGATGCGTGGTTCGTAGACCAGCGCACGGGCGATCGCCACGCGCTGTTGCTGGCCACCGGACAGTTGGGCGGGACGGCGATGGGCGAACTGCTCCAGTTGGACCAGCCTGAGCATCGCGTCGACGCGCTTTTCGCGCTCGGCGGCCTCCAGCTTGCGGATGGCCAGCGGGAAGGCGATGTTGTCGCGCACCGACAGGTGCGGGAACAGCGAGTAGCGCTGGAACACCATGCCGATGTCACGCTTGTGCGGCGGCACGTTGACCAGCGACTTGCCCTCGACCAGGATCTCGCCGGTGCTGGGGCTCTCGAAACCGGCCAGCATCGACAGGGTAGTACTCTTGCCCGAGCCGCTGGAGCCGAGGAAGGTCAGGAACTCGCCGTCCTTGATGTCCAGCGAGATGTTGTCCACGGCGGCGAAGTCGCCGTAGTGTTTGTTGAGGTTGCGCAGGCTGACCAGGGTGCGGTCGTTCTGTTGTGCGGCATCTTTGATCACGGCACTCATGTCTTCTACTCCTGGGCGCTCAGGCGCTGAGTTCATTGCGCCGACGCAGAGCGGCGGCAATCACCATCACCAATACCGACAGGCCGATCAGCAGCGTCGAAGCGACGGCGATCACCGGAGTCAGGTCCTGGCGCAGGGTGGTCCACATTTTCACGGGCAGGGTCTGCAGGGTCGGGCTGGCCATCATCACGCTCAGCACCACTTCATCCCACGACACCAGGAAGGCGAACAGTGCACCGGCCACCATGCCGGGACGAATCGCCGGGAAAGTCACCTTGAACACCGCCTGCAGGCGCGAGGCACCACAGATCACCGCGGCATCCTCGATCGACTGGTCGAACAGCTTCAGCGAGTTGATGATCGAGATGATGGTGAAGGGCAGGGCGACGATCACGTGGCTGACCACGAAGGCGAACATAGTGCCGGTGTAGCCGAGCTTGAGAAACAGCGCATAGACCGCCACGGCGATGATCACCAGTGGCACGATCATCGGCAGGGTGAACAGCCCGTAGAGCAGTTCCCGGCCGGGGAAGCGCCCGCGCACCAGGGCGAAGGCGGTCGGCAGGCCCAAGGCCACGGCGAAGATCGTGGTCAGCACCGCGACCTTGAGGCTGGCCAGGGCGGCATTCATCCAGTCCGCGTTGGAGAAGAACTGGCCGTACCATTTCAGCGTCCAGCCCGGTGGCGGGAACACCAGCCACTGGGAGGAGCCGAACGACAGCAGGACAATGAACACGATCGGCAGCAGCAGGAACAGCGCGATCAGTCCGGTGGTGAGGTAGAGGCCCAGGCGCATGCGCCGGCTCATGGCATTCGGGGTCAGGAGCATGGCGGCTTACCTCGCGTTGCTCGCGCCGACCGGGGATTCCGGCTGGAGCTTCAGGTAGAAGTAGAACAGCACCAGGGTGATCAGGATCAGCAGGGCGGCGCCGGCGCTGGCCAGGCCCCAGTTGAGGAACGACTGCACCTGTTGAATGATGAACTCCGGCAGCATCATGTTCTGTGCGCCGCCCAACAGGGCCGGCGTGACGTAGTAACCCAGGGACATCACGAACACCATCAGTGCGCCGGAAAACAGCCCCGGACGGCACAGTGGCAGGAACACCCGGAAGAAGTTGGTCCACGGGCTGGCGCCGCAGATCGAGCCGGCCTGCAGGATCATCGGGTCGATGGCCTGCATGGTCGCCTGCAGTGGCAGGACGATAAATGGAATCATGATGTAGCTCATGCCGATCACCACGCCGGTCAGGTTGTGCACCATCTCCAGCGGTTGGTCGATGATGCCCAGGCCCATCAGCAGCTTGTTGATCACGCCGGAGGCCTGCAGCAGCACCAGCCAGGAGTAGGTCCGCGCCAGCAGGCTGGTCCACATCGACAGCAGTACGATATTCAGCAGCCAGCGGCCCCAGCCGCGTGGCACCAGGGTGATCGCCCAGGCCAGCGGGAAGCCCAGCAGCAGGCTGAACAGGGTCACCAGCCCGGCCACCGAGAAGGTGTTGAGCAGTACTCGCGCATAGGCCGAGTTGGCGAACAGTTGCTGGTAGTTTTCAAGCCCTGGCGTGGGCTCCAGCACGCCGCGCAGCAACAGGCCGATCAGCGGTGCGAGAAAGAACAGGCCCAGGAACAGCAGGGCCGGTGCCAGGTTGCCGGCGCCTTTCCAGCGCCGGGCCAGCGAAGGTGTGTGTTTCATGACAGCCGCCTTGCCGGAGGCCGAGCCGGCGGCGCCAATGGCGCCCCCGGTCGGTTGGGAGGAATGGGACGCAGTGGCGGCCATTTTTATTTGACCAGCCATTCGTTCCACCGTGTCGCGATAGCCGGGCCGTTCTTGGCCCAGTAGGCGAAATCAAGGGTGATCTGGTCCTTGGCGTAAGCGGTCGGCAGGTTCGGCGCCAGCACCGAGTCCAGGCGCGACACGCTGTCGACGTTGACCGGCGCATAGGCGGTCAGGTTGGAGAAATCGGCCTGGCCCTTGGCGCTGCTGGCGTTGGCCAGGAACTTCATGGCGGCGGCCTTGTTCTTCGAGCCCTTCGGCACGACCAGGATATCGGCCATCACCAGGTTCTGTTTCCAGCTCACGCCCACGGGTGCGCCGTCCTGCTGCAGGGCGTAGACGCGACCGTTCCAGAACTGGCCGAGGCTCGCTTCGCCGGAGGCCAGCAGTTGCTGGGACTGGGCGCCGCCGCCCCACCAGACGATGTCTTTCTTGATGGTGTCGAGTTTCTTGAAGGCACGGTCCAGGTCCAGCGGGTAGAGCTTGTCGGCGGGAACGCCGTCAGCCAGCAGGGCCAGTTCGAGTACGCCAGGGCTTGGCCATTTGTAGAGGGCGCGCTTGCCGGGGTAGGTCTTGGTGTCGAACAGCGCGGTCCAGTCCTGCGGCTTGCCGGCACCGAGCTTGCCTTCGTTGTAGCCGAGCACGAAAGAGAAGAAGAACGAGCCGACGCCGTGGTCGGAGACGAAGCGCGGGTCGATCTTGTCGCGCTGGATCACACTGAAATCGAGAGGTTCGAGCAGTCCTTCGCTGGCGGCACGCAGGGCGAAGTCGGCTTCGACGTCGACCACGTCCCACTGCACATTGCCGCTTTCGACCATGGCCTTGAGCTTGCCGTAGTCGGTAGGGCCGTCCTGGACCACGGTGATGCCGCTGGTCTTGCTGAACGGGTCAGCCCACGCCTGCTTCTGTGCATCCTGGGTGCTACCACCCCAACTGACGAAGTTGACGCTCTCGGCGGCCATCGCTGCCTGGCTCATGCCCAGCAAGCCTGCCAGCAATACAGCGGTCGTACCTTTTTTCAATACCATTTTTACGCCCTCATTGTTGTGTTTTTGAGCGGGCTTTCGATGCCCGCCTATCGGGAGCAGCTGGTCTTTCAGTGCCTTTGCAGGCGGTCTTGGCAAGGCTAGTCGCCTGTCTCGTTCTTGGCCGGGTTCCTGGGTAAGTTTGTTCGGTCTACGGGATATCATATTATGGTATTCCAAACTTTGTGCAAGCACTTTGCCTTACCGGTTATCCGGCCAGGAAAAATTTTCCTCCCGGCGTTACTGGGTGAAGGGAATGCTCTCGACCACTTCCAGGTTGTAACCGGTCAGGCCCGCGTATTTGAGGGGTGGGCCGAGGTGGCGCAGCTTGCCGATGCCGAGGTCCTGGAGAATCTGCGCGCCGGTGCCGACTTCGGAATAAATGCGTGATTGCGAGCGGCTGTACTGGCGCGGCGGCTGGGTCAGTTGCGGGATGCGTTCGAGCAGTGCCTGGGACGATTCATGGTTGGCGAGCACCACGACGACCCCGCGACCTTCCGCGGCAACCCGTTCCAGGGCGGCCCACAGCGTCCAGTTGCTCGGGCCGTGGTATTCGGCGCCGACCAGGTCGCGCAGCGGATCGATGACGTGCACGCGGACCAGGGTCGGTTCGTCGCGGCGGATGTCGCCCATCACCATGGCCATGTGCACGCCGCCTTCGATGCGGTCCTCATAGCTCACCAGGCGGAAGGTGCCGTGCACGGTGGGCAGTTCGCGCTCGCCGATGCGCACCACGGTGTGTTCGGTGCTGAGGCGGTAGTGGATGAGGTCGGCGATGGTGCCGATCTTGATCCCGTGACGGCGTGCGAAGACTTCCAGATCCGGGCGGCGGGCCATGGTGCCGTCGTCATTCATCACCTCGACGATCACCGAGGCCGGGGTGAAACCGGCCAGGCGTGCCAGGTCGCAACCGGCCTCGGTGTGGCCGGCGCGGGTCAGTACGCCGCCTTCGCGGGCGCGCAGGGGGAAGATATGGCCGGGCTGCACCAGATCGTCGGCACAGGCATTGGCGGCGACGGCGGCGGCCACGGTGCGTGCCCGGTCGGCGGCGGAGATGCCGGTGGTCACGCCGGTGGCGGCCTCGATGGAGACGGTGAAGGCGGTACTGAAGGCGCTGCCGTTGCTCGGCACCATCTGTTCCAGGCCCAGGCGCTGACAGTGTTCGTCGGTCAGGGTCAGGCAGATCAGTCCACGCGCCTCGCGGGCCATGAAGCTGATGGCCTGGGCGTCGCAGCAGTCGGCGGCGAGCAGCAGGTCGCCCTCGTTCTCGCGGTCCTCATCGTCCACCAGCAGAACCATCTTGCCCTGGCGGTAGTCTTCGATAATCTCTTCGATGCTGTTAAAGGCCATGTTGCAATCCCCGCGTGTGTGGCAATATTTTGTGGTATACCATAATACAAAATAAACAAACAATGAGGTCGACAATGAAGGCTTACTGGATCGCTCATGTGAATGTCACCGACGCCGAGCAATACACCGAGTACACCCGCCGTGCGCCGGCGGCCTTTGCCGAGTATGGCGGACGTTTCCTGGCCCGTGGCGGGCAGTCGCAGGCAGTGGAGGGGAGGGAGACGCCGCAGCGCAGCGTGGTGATCGAGTTCGACTCCTACGAGCAGGCGCTGGCCTGCTACAACTCGGAACTTTACCAGGAGGCCAAGGGGCATCGCGCGGGCGTGGCGACGGCCGAAATCATCATTGTCGAGGGCATGGTGCCCTGAGTTTGAGTGATTGATGATCGTTCCTACGCTCGGAACACCCAAATGGGGCGCACCACAGCCTGGTGGCGAGCGGGCTTGCCCGCGCTTGGCTGCCCGGCAGCCGTAAAGCCAGGCGACCCGGTTGCGCACGAAGTATCGCGGTAACCGGTTTCAGGAGCGCTACGCGTTCCAGCGCGGCGGCGCAACCTCCCGCCAAGCCTGCGTTGGGGGGCGGAGCGGCACTGAAACCGGCCCCCCCCAGCCTGGCAGGATGAATCGAGAGGTCCGGTCTGCGGCTGCTTCGCAGCCGAGCGCGGGCAAGCCCGCTCGCCACAAAGGCTGTTCCGGTCGTTCCCACACTCCGCGTGGGAACGACCGGAACAGGGGCTCCAAGGCCCCACAAGGTCTCAGCGGATGAAATGCACCTTGCCGCTGTCGTCGTTGCCCATATACAGGCCGTAGACCCCAGCCTGGCGCTCCTCGATGTAGCGTTCGAGAATCTGCCGGATCGCCGGGTAGTAGATGCAATCCCAGGGGATTTCGTCGGGGGCGAAGAAACGGTAGTCCAGGGTCTCCGGCCCGTACTGGTCGGTGATCTCCAGGGCGATGGCGCGGAAGATGATGTACACCTCGCTGATCCTGGGTACGCTGAAGATCGAATACGGCGAGATGATTTCCGCCCGCACGCCACTTTCTTCCCAGACTTCGCGCAACGCCGCCTGCTCGGTGGTCTCGCCGCTTTCCATGAAGCCCGCCGGCAGCGTCCAGGTGCCGGGACGGGGCGCAATCGCCCGCTGGCACAGCAGGTAGCGACCATCGCGCTCGATGATGCAGCCGGCGATGATCTTCGGATTGACGTAGTGGATGTAGCCGCAGCCCCGGCACATCAGGCGCTCATGGGTATCTCCCGGTGGCACCTGGTGAGCGAGGTCACCGGCACCGCATTGCGGACAGAAGCGCGGGGCTGGCATTTTCAGATACCTATGCGAGGTTCTTTTACAGCGAGAGGGGCGATGATCTCCGGAATCGGACCGGACTCGTCCTGTTTGCGTTGCAGGTATTCCATCGCCACCTTGGCTGCGGCGCGGACGTGATCCACCGACGCCTGGTGGGCGGCCAGCGGGTCGCCGCTCTTGATCGCCTCGACGATGCGTTCCATTTCCTTGTTGCTGGCGCCGCGGCGGTTTTCCTGGGAAACCGAGGTGGCCCGCAGGTAGCTGATGCGCGCCTGCAACTGGCGCAGTTGGGTGGCGGCGGCGTGGTTGCCCGAGCCTTCGAGCAGCACGTCGTAGAAACCCTGCACCGAATCGAGCACCTGCTGCAGTTCGCCGTCCTTGAGGGCCTTGCGGTTCTCTTCCAAGGCCTTTTCCAGGGCCTTGATGTCCTTGGCCTTGGCGCGCAGGGTGAACAACTGGACGATCAGGCTTTCCAGTGCGCAACGCAGCTCGTAGATATCCCGTGCGTCGGCCAGGGTGATGATGGCCACGCTCGGGCCCTTGGCATCGGCGAAGGCCACCAGGCCCTCGGATTCCAGGTGGCGCAGGGCCTCGCGCACGGAAGTCCGGCTGACTCCCAGGCGGTCGCACAGGTCGCGCTCCACCAGACGATCCCCCGGCAGGAGCTGGAAGTTCATGATGGCGCTTCGCAGCTTGTCCAGCACGATTTCGCGCAGGGTGACGGGGTTGCGATTGACCTTGAAATTATCGTCGAGTGGCAGGCGTTTCATGGGGGCGGCTCTGAATATGGTTGTCCGGATCACGGGAACAGGGTATCGGGCCTGCTACGCCATACCGGACAGCCATCGGTTAACTGGAGGCGCCTGCTTCGGCGTCGGCCTCGGCAAAGGCTTCGCGGGCCAGCCGGAAACTGTCCACGGCTGCGGGAACGCCGCAATAAATACCGACTTGAAGCAGGATTTCGCGTATTTGTTCACGACTGAGGCCGTTACGCAAGGCACCACGTACATGCAGCTTGAGTTCGTGGGGACGATTGAGGGCCGAAATCATCGCCAAGTTTATCATGCTGCGCTCCTTGAGCGATAAGCCCTCGCGGCCCCAGACATGACCCCAGCAGTATTCGGTGACCAGTTCCTGCAGCGGACGGTTGAAATCGTCGGCATTCTGGATGGACTTCTGCACATAGGCTTCGCCCAGCACCTGGGTACGGATCTCCAGGCCTTTCCGGTATTTCTCGTTGCTCATTTCGCGTCCTCGAAAAAGAGCCGTGCGCGAGAGGCGGCGCACGGCCGAAGCGTCAGTTACGCCAGGGTCGGCAGTGCGCCGAGCTTGCCCTTGTGGTAGATCATCGGGGTGACCGGGTCCTGCGGCAGGATCAGATTTTTTACCGCGCCGACGATGATCGCGTGATCGCCGCCGTCGTACTCACGCCACAGTTCGCACTCGATGATCGCCGTGGCCTTGGGCAGCAGCGGGTTGCCCAGCTCGCTCAGGTGCCAGTCGATGCCCTTGGCCTTGTCCTTGCCCTTGCCGGCGAATGCGTAGGCTTCGGCGGTCTGGTCGGCGGACAGCAAGTGAATCGCGAAGCGCTTGCTGTCGCGCAGGATCGGGTAGGTGTCCGAAGCATAGTTGGGGCAGAACAGCACCAGCGCCGGATCGATCGACAGCGCGCTGAAGGCGCTGGCGGTGATGCCGACGATGCCGCCGTCGGCGTCGAGGGTGGTGACCACCGTGACGCCGGAGGGGAAGGAGCCCATGACTTCTTTGTAGATACCGGGTTCGATCATTTCAGCTGTCTCCTAGCGCATCACGAAGGGGTCGGGCATCGGTGCCTGCGAGAGGTTGATCCAGACCGTTTTCAGTTCGGTATAGGCCAGTACCGAGTCGATACCGCTCTCACGGCCGTAGCCGCTGTTCTTGAAGCCGCCGATCGGCGCCATTGCCGACACCGCGCGGTAGGTGTTGACCCAGATGATTCCGGAGCGTACATCGCGGGCCAGGCGATGGGCGCGGCCGAGGTCGCGGGTCCAGATGCCGGCGGCCAGGCCGAACTGCGAGTCGTTGGCAATGGCCAGCGCTTCGGCTTCGTCCTTGAAGCGGATCACCGAGGCGACCGGGCCAAAGACTTCTTCCTGCATGATCTTCATCGAGTTGCGGTCGCATTCGAACAGGGTCGGCTCGTAGAACCAGCCGCCGTCGATGTCCGGACGCTTGCCGCCGGTACGCAGGCGCGCGCCTTCGGCCAGGGCGTCGGCGACCAGGCCTTCGACCACGGCCAGTTGCTGGGCGGTGGCCATCGGGCCCATCTCGCTGGTTTCATCCTGCGGGTTGCCGATGCGGATGCGCTGGGCACGGGCGATCAGGCGTTCGACGAATTCGTCGTAGATCTCGTCCTGGACCAGCAGGCGCGAGCCGGAGACGCAGCTCTGGCCGGAGGCGGCGTAGATCCCGGCGACGGCACCGTTGATCGCGCTGTCGAGGTCGGCGTCGGCGAAGATGATGTTCGGCGACTTGCCGCCCAGTTCCAGCGACAGCTTGGCGAAGTTCTCGGCACTGCTGCGCACCACGTGGCGTGCCGTGGCCGCGCCGCCAGTGAAGGCGATCTTGCGGACCAGCGGATGGCGGGTGAGGGCGGCGCCGGTGCTCGGGCCGTAGCCGGTGACGACGTTGACCACGCCCGGTGGAATACCGGCTTCCAGGGCCAGGCGGGCCAGTTCGAGAATGGTCGCCGAGGCATGCTCGGAGGGTTTGATCACGATGGTGTTGCCGGCGGCGAGGGCCGGTGCCAGCTTGATCGCGGTCAGGTACAGCGGGCTGTTCCACGGAATGATCGCCGCGACCACGCCGATCGGCTCGTGCACGGTGTAGGCGAACAGGTCCGGCTTGTCCAGCGGCAGGGTACCGCCTTCGAGCTTGTCGGCCAGGCCGGCGGTGTAGTGGAAGAACTCCGGCAGGTAGCTGACCTGGCCGCGGGTTTCGCGGATCAGCTTGCCGTTGTCGCGGCTTTCCAGTTGCGCCAGTTGTTCCTTGTTCTCGGCGATCAGGTCACCCAGGCGACGCAGCAGCTTGCCTCGTGCGGTGGCGGTCAGGCCGCGCCAGGCCGGATTGTCGAAAGCCGCCTGGGCCGCCTGGACGGCGCGCTCGACATCGGCTTCGTCGGCATCGGGCAGTTGCGCCCAGGCCTCGGCCAGGGCCGGGTTGAGGCTATCGAAGGTCTTGCCGGACAGGGCATCGACCCATTCGCCGCCGATGCACATCTGGAAGCGTGCGAGTGTCATGCAACGATCCCCTTTATGGTTTGTTGGACGTAGGTGGTTGCAAGGAAGTCGAGGAGCATCTGGTTGACCAGGCGTGGCGATTCCACCGGCATCATATGCCGTTGTTCAGGGAGCACGGCAACCTGGGCACCGGGAATTCGCTCGGCCAGTTGCCGGGCCATCAGCGGGGTCGAACCGGGGTCCAGTTCGCCGGTGGCCACCAGCGTCGGCGCCTGGATGGTGTTCAGGTCGTCGGCGCGGTACATGTCTTGCGTGGCGAACAGCTTATAGGTGGTCAGGTAGCCCTGCGGGTCGTTGCTGGCCAGGACTTGGCGGATCGCGGCGATCTGCGCCGGGTTAGCAGCCTGGTATTCGCGGCTGAACCAGCGCGACAGGGCTGCTTCGGCATTGGCATCCGGACCGTGTTCGGCAGCCTGGCTGGTGCGGGCGATGACACCCTCGCGCTGTTCGGCGCTACGGTTGAACACGCTGTTGAGCACCACCAGGCCTTGTAGCCGTTGTGGAAAGTGCAGGGCAAAGGCCCTGGCGACCAGACCGCCCATGGAGAAGCCGATGACGCTGGCGGTGGGCAGTTGCAGGTGGTCGAGCAGTTCGCGCAACTGATCGGCATACCCGAGCAGCCCGCAGTCGGGGTCAGGGCGCGGACTGGCGCCGTGGCCGAGCATGTCGTAGGCAATGACCCGATAGTGTGGCGCGAGGCCAACGATCTGGCCGCCCCACATTTCTTTGTTCAGCCCGACCCCGTGGATCAGGACTACGGGTTGGCCTTCGCCGGTCGCCAGGTAACTGGTGCCGGCCGGGGTGCGTTCAGCGGTGTGCCGAATCATGGAGCGCTCCTGCCTTTCTTATTTGATTACTGGGCTTTCTCGGCGGCCAGTTCTTCCAGGTCGATGTAGCGGTTGCCGATGCGTGGGTGCAGGCGGCCGCCATCGGCGCAACCCAGGACCACGACGATTTCGTCGGCACGTGGCGCGTCTTCGATCTGCATTTCCAGGGTGATGTAGTGCGAACGCAGGCCTTCGTCGTCCTTGTGCATCATCGGGATCTGGATCGAAGTGCCCGGGCCGCCGCGCTTGTTGGTGAAGCTCAGGTAGCTCTTGGCCTTGACCGCTTCACGGTAGTGGTTGCCGAAGCGCAGGGTGTGGATCACCGCCGAGGCGTGTTCGATCTCGCCATCGGCGCCGACAACAGCGGCCTTGCCGTAGGCTTCGATGTTCTCGGCACCGCCGATGGCCTTGACCAGGCGCTCGACCATCAGGGCGCCCAGGTCGGAGCAGTTGGCACGGATTTCCGGTTTCAGGTCTTCGACGAAACCACGGCCCAGCCATGGGTTCTTGATCACTACCGCGAGGCCGATCATGGTCACCGGCTTGTCGGTGGCCTTGCCGCCTTCGATGAAGGTTTCCTCGATGTAGCTGACGATCTTGCGGATTTCGAAACTCATAAGGGGCTCCTCGGTTGTGTGTCGGTCTGTTGGTATGATGGTATACCATAATACTGGCTGCGCAAGCCCCTTGAATGAGTTTGTGTTGCGCAAGGATGACCGGAGGTCGGAATCAGCTGCTGCCGGCCCGTGTTCAAAGGCTTTCAGCGAGATAGGCGGGGGGCGGGGCGCCCGGATGAAAGGTCGAAATGCCGACCCCGGGCAGGGCGGCATTCATCACCGACTCGGAGCGGTTCTAGCGGCAGCTGGCTGCCGTGACCTTGCAGGTACGGGGTGTGCCGCCCGATTCGGCGGCATAGCGTCGGCAGTTGTCCAGGGATTTGGCGCTGGCGGTTTTCACGCTGGGTCCCCAGGCAAGCCCACCGACACCGGTGGTCGGCACCGCCTTGGCATAACAGGGGTAGCCGTTGACCGGGGTCTGGTGTCCGGAGCAGCCGGTGAGCAGCGAGAAGCTGCTGGCCAGCAGGAGCAGGCAGGGCAGGGATGGAAGGGTGCGTCGGCGCTGTTCGATCATGGCGGGGTCGTTGTCGAGAAAGAGTCGGTCCTATTTTCCTGGCTTGTCGATGAAGCGCAAGACCCGCCTGCAGGCCGGCCTGCTCGACAGAAACGGATGATCCGCCGGGTGTATTAATGGCATCATGGCGGACTGTCGAGGCGCACGAGCCTGTGCGCGTACCTTTCGAGCCTGGAGAGTTGATCAATGGCTGTGCAGCAAACCCTCACCGTGATCCCGCCGAACGCGTCCCTGAACGGCAAGGTGACGCCACCCGGTTCGAAGTCGATCACCAACCGGGCCCTGTTGCTCGCCGCCCTGGCCAAGGGCACCAGCCGCCTGTCCGGCGCACTGAAAAGCGATGATACCCGCCATATGTCCAATGCCTTGCGGCAGATGGGCGTAACCATCAGCGAACCCGACGACACCACCTTCGTGGTCACCGGAAGCGGCCAGTTGCAGGTGCCCGCGCAGCCGTTGTTCCTCGGCAACGCCGGTACGGCGGTACGTTTCCTCACGGCGGCGGTGAGCACCGTCGATGGCACGGTGGTGCTGGACGGTGATCACTACATGCAGAAACGTCCGATCGGCCCGCTGCTCGATGCGTTGCGTCGCGCCGGCCTGGATGTCGAAAGCCCTACCGGCTGCCCACCCGTGACCGTGCGTGGCCAGGGCCGCGTACAGGCGCGCCGTTTCGAGATCGATGGCGGTCTGTCGAGCCAGTACGTCTCGGCCTTGCTGATGCTGGCGGCCTGTGGCGAGGAACCGGTGGAAGTGGCACTGACCGGCAAGGACATCGGCGCCCGCGGTTATGTCGACCTGACGCTGGCCTGCATGCGCGCCTTCGGAGCGCGGATCGAAGAGGTCGACGAGACTACCTGGCGGGTGGCGGCTACCGGCTATACCGCCTGCGACTACCAGGTCGAGCCGGACGCGTCGGCGGCCACCTACCTGTGGGCCGCGCAGGCGCTGACCGGGGGGCGCATCGACCTGGGCGTGGCCGGGGAGGATTTCACCCAGCCGGATGCCAAGGCGCTGGAGGTGATCCAGCAGTTCCCCAACATGCCGGCAGTGATCAATGGTTCGCAGATGCAGGACGCGATCCCGACCCTGGCGGTACTGGCAGCGTTCAACCGCACGCCGGTACGTTTCGTCGAGCTGGCGAACCTGCGGGTCAAGGAATGCGATCGGGTCCAGGCGCTGCACGACGGCCTGAACGAAATTCGTGCCGGGCTTTCCTCGGTGGAAGGTGACGACCTGCTGGTGGCGGCCGATCCAGCCTTGGCTGGCACGAGCTGCAACGCGCTGATCGACACCCATTCCGACCATCGCATCGCCATGTGCTTTGCCCTGGCGGGGCTGAAGGTTTCCGGTATTCGTATCCAGGATCCGGATTGCGTGGCCAAGACCTATCCGGACTACTGGAAGGCCCTGGCTTCGCTGGGTGTGCAGTACGTTTCGTAAGACCGCTGGCTGATCAGGCCTGGACCAGTGCCAGGCCCTGGTCATTGCTGTCGACCTTCACCCGGCTGTAGTCCGCCAGCGTCGGGTGCGCTGTTTCCAGCGGATGGCCGTGGGTGGCGGTGATCACCGTCACCGGAATGCCCGCTGCTTCCGCCGCACCAATACCCGCTGGCGCATCCTCGAAAATCAGGCACTGAGACGGCTCGACCCCCAGTCGCCGGGCGGCCAGCAGGTAGCCGTCCGGTGCCGGCTTGCCGCGGCTGACGTCTTCGGCGGTGATCACCAGGTCGGGCAGGGGAATGCCGGCGGCGGCCATGCGGCTTTCCGCCAGGGCCCGTGGCGCCGAGGTCACCACGGCCCAGCGGTGGGCGGGCAGGTCGGCGAGAAACGCCAGGGCGCCGTCGATGGCGACCACGCCCTCGACGTCATCGATCTCGGCCTGGGAGATGGCCTGCGCTTCGCGCTCGGCGTCGACGCCGGGCAGGTTCTGCCGGCGGATGGTGTCGATGCAGCGCACGCCATGGATGGTCTTCAGGAAGGCCGGTACATCCAGGCCATGCCGGCGCGCCCAGTCGCTCCAGACACGCTCGGCAGCTGCGATGGAGTTGAGCAGCGTCCCGTCCATATCGAACAGAAACGCCGCGAAGCGTTGACCTTCAAACATGCCGTGTTCTCCTCTGGGCAAACAACCATGCTAACACGACGGGTTGCTACACTCAGGACTCCACGCCCGGACGGCCCGGGCGATCGATGTGAGGTGCGTATGGATACTCAGCCTGCTTGCGTGACTGATCCGTTTTCGCGGTATCCCCTGGTGGGGATGCCCTGGCATGAAGTCCCTGTGCCCGAGGACGATGAGGTGGTGGAGGATGGGGTGGATGACGAGCCTCCACCGCAAACGTGGAAGCATCCCGACGATGGCAAGGAGATGCCCGAGCGCGATCGCGAAACCCCGCTCAAGCCCTGATCGCTCCTGCCGGTCCGCCCGTTGCCCGCCTCGCTGGTGGGTAACGGCTCTGTTCGCAGAGCGCCCGGAACCTGTCCGGGAGTGGCGGTTCAGAGCCTTCTGCCCTTGATGGCCCGCGGCAGAGGGGGCATCATCGTCCTCCCGAGTGCTTTTGCACACCGTTCCCATTCAGGTGAAGATCCATGAACCATGCCATTCGTGTCGTTGCCATCCTTCAAGCCAAGCCGGGCAAGGAAACCGAGCTGGAGGCCGTATTGAAGGCCGCCGTGGTGCCCTCGCGGGCCGAAGCCGGTTGCCGTGAATACACGCTGCATGTCGACCGGGACAATACCGGGCGTTTCGTCTTCGTCGAGCGCTGGATCGACATGGCTGCGATCGAACATCATCGTGAAACCGAGCACTATCGGATCATGGGGGCCGCAGCCGCCGACCTGGTACAGGACCGCCAGGTCCTGCTGCTGGATGAAGTACCCGGACAGTAAAGCCGCCAGCGCAGGGACGCGTCCATTTCCCTTTCGAGACTCACCATGACCTTGTCGACTTCATCTCTTGATGCCCTGTGGCAGGCGCGTTACGGCCTGCCGCTGTCCAAGGCTGACCTGCCGCACAACGCGGTGCTGCATAGCCTGCTGGAGCACCGCTCGGTCCGGGCCTTCCTGCCCGATGCGCTGCCTGTCGGCGCCCTTGAGGTCGCAGTGGCAGCCGCCCAGTCGGCGTCCACCTCGTCCAACCTGCAGGTCTGGAGCGTCATCGCGATCCAGGATCCGGCGCGCCGGGCGCGCTTTGCCGAGTTGTCTGGCGGCCAGCGGCATATCGAGCAGGCGCCGTTGTTCCTCGCCTGGGTGCTCGACCTGTCGCGCCTGCGGCGCCTCGGTGACGCCCAGTCACAGGCCACCGATGGCCTCGACTACCTGGAAACCTTCGTCGTCGGTAGCGTCGACACCGCACTGGCCGCGCAGAATGCCGCGGTGGCCTTCGAGTCGCAGGGGCTGGGTATCGTCTACATCGGGGGAATGCGCAACCATCCGGAAATCGTTGCCGAGGAGTTGGGGCTGCCGGTTGGCAGCCTGGTGCTGTTCGGCATGTGCGTGGGCCACCCTGATCCGGCCTTGCCGGCGACGGTCAAACCGCGCCTGCCACAGCGCGTGGTGTTGCATCATGATCGTTATGGCGTGACGGACGAGTTGCAGCAGTGCCGTGCCTACGACGAGCAGATGCAACAGGCCCAGAGCCGCCAGGGACGGGCGGGACAACCCTGGTCCGAGGCGGTGGTGCAGCGTGTGGCAGGGCCCGGGTCGCTCAGTGGCCGTGACCGGCTGCGTGAGGCGGTCGCGGCGCTGGGCTTTGAGTTGCGCTAGAACGTTTCGGGCTGGCCTCTGGGCTTTGTGTGGTTCTCTCGGGCCTCTTCGCGGGCAAGCCCGGCTCCTACCGTACGGTGGCGCCTGCGCCCGTACGTACGCTGCAGCCTTGTGGAACGTACGGGCGGCGTCCGACTTGCCCGCGAAGGGGCCAGGAAAGGCGCCACAAGCCTGTCGGCTTGCCCCCTCAGAACCGCAAGCTTGCCCCCGTGGTGAACCAGTGATCCTGGCCGCCATTCAGCTGTCCGCCCGCTACCAGGTCGATGTCGAGGTTCTTGCCAATATGCAGGCGCGGACCCGCCTGCCAGCCCTGGTCGCCACCTTCCTGGCCGAAGCGCTCGGCCACCAGTGTCAGCGCCGGTGCCAGGTCGTATTCCAGGCTCGTGCCCCAGGTCAGTCGATGCGTCTGTTCGCCGTCGTTGTAGGCATGGCTCCAGCCACCGCTGACGGTCAGGCGTAGCGCTTGGATCGGTGTGTAGGTCAGTGGCAGGGCCAGGTCGGTGCCGTCGTAGGCATGGCGGCGAGCTGTGGCGAAATGCGCCTGGGCCTGCAACGCCGCCTCCAGGCCCAGGTCCTCGCGGCTGAACAGCGCTGCCTTGAGGTGCGGGCTGAACAAGGTCTGGTGCTCGCCATCATCGCGACTGCGATTGATATCGGCGCCCAGTTGCAGCGAGGACAGGCTGGTCGGGGTGCAGTCCGCCGACAGCACGGTTTCTCCGCTCGACGCGTGGTGCCGGGTGCTCTTGTACCAGCTGTCGGCAGTGCATTCGCCGGGTGCGTTGAGGCCGCCGTCATCGACGACATAGGAACCTCCGGCCGCATGGGCCTTGGAGTAGGCTGCCAGCAAGGCAACGGCGCCGAGGCTGGCGGCCAGAAATGCCAGGGTGCCGTGCAGGCTGCGTCTTCGAGCGCGCGGCAATGCCTGGTAGAGCGAGCGGTGGGTGGTGCCTTGCGGTGAGCGGTCGGTCCGGTGTTGATGATTGTTCTGCATGAGAGCCTCGCTCAATCGTCGATCGAAAGGGTTTCAATGCCGATGGCCCTGGCCTGGGCCAGCAGCTCTTCGGTGTCGCTGCCGCCCGGGAAGGCAATCACCAGGTCCGGTTCGCTGTCGAGCAGCATGAACCGGTTGCGGCGGCGCTCGGCCTGCTTGCCGTAGCGTTGCCAGTTGGAGGGGTAGCGCACGATGTGGACGCCGGTTTCCCGGGCCCAGTCCTCCAGGGTGCTGCCCAGGTGCTGGTTGCCTCCATGCACCAGCACGTCGACCCGGCGCAGCGAGTGGTAGGCCTCGAGGACCTTGCGGCACATCGATGCGTCCATGTAGTAGCGGCCGGCGCAGATCAGGACGCGCATGGGTAGTCATCCTTGTTGTTCGGACGCCGCCCTCCAGCAAGACGCACGCTGGGGCGGGTCGTTTCCGGCGGCTCGCCGAGGCCCGGGATAGGCTCGCCGGCCCGTTCCAGCACCGGGTAGGCCAGTGCGGCGATGTGGTGATGGACCCGGCGGTAGTCGCGCAACACCCGCTGGAAAATGTCCCCGGATTCGGCCCAGGCGCTCTTGTCGGCGCTGAGCTTGCGAAAGTGTTCGCGACTGGCGCTGGCTTCCAGTCGACGGATCGCATCCTTGCGCATGACCAGCCTGTGGGCGCTGGCAATGTCTTCACGCAAGAACACGGTGACCGCCAGGCTCAGGCTTTCCAGCTGTTCGTCGTGCAGCCGGTGGATATGCCCCAGCTCGAACTTCGAAAAGGTTTCACTGCGGCGTTGCCGGCGCATGGCCAGTTGCGTGAGGCTGCTCGACAGGATGTCGCCGGCGTGTTCCAGGTTGATCACGAACATGAGGATTTCCTGGGCACGGTCGGCGTCCTCGTCGCACAGGCCATCCTGGCCGATGTCCGCCAGGTAGGCACGGATCGCGGCGCTGAGCAGGTCCAGCGACTGGTCCAGTTGCCTGATCTGTCCGGGCGTGGCCTGGGTGGGTGTCTCGAACAGCCCGAGTACCTGGCTGAACATCAGCGATAGCATGTCGGCCAGGCGCAGGGCTTCGCGCACGGCGTTGGACAGGCCGATATTGGCCACTTCCAGCCCGGCCTCGTCGAGGTACTGCGGCATTCCCGGATCAGCGGCGGGCTCGGGCGCCGGCAGCAACCGGGTCAGCAGGTCGGCCATGCGCTCCACCAGCCCGAGGAAAGCCAGGCCCAGCAGCAGGTTGAAGGTGGTGTGCAGGTACACCACCTGGCGGTCCGCGGTGATGCCCGAGTTCGCCAGCAGATGGCCGAGCCAGGACACCCACGGCAGCACCAGCAACGCCCCGAACAGTCGCACGGCAAGATTGCCCAGGGGCAGGCGTCGGGCCACCGTGGTGCTGGCGCTCAGCACCGGAGGCAATGCACCGCCGATGTTCACCCCCAGGACCAGGGCCAGGGTGGTGATCGGCGACATCACGCCGGTGCTGGCCAGCGAGGCGACCAGCAGGATCACCGCGACGCTGGAATGGCAGATCCAGGTCAGCAGGGCGGCGACCAGCAGCGCGATCAGAATGTCACCTTGCAGACCCTGCATCACCGCGTGGAAGACCGGAGTGTTTTCCATCTGCTCGAGCACGCCGCCCAGCAGGTTCAGGGCCAGGAGCATCAGCCCCAGGCCGATCAGCGCGCAGCCGACGCTTTCGTAGCGGGAGTCGTCGCGCAGGCGGAATACCACGAAGCCCGCGAGCAGTACGATGGGGATCGCCAGCGTGGTATTGAAGCTGAGCAACTGCACGACCAGGGTCGAACCGATGTTGGCGCCGAGCATCACCGCCAGCGCGGGTGCGAGGCTGAGAGTACCGGCGGCGGTGAACGAGGTCGCCATCAGGCTGACCGCCGTGCTGCTTTGCAGGATGGCGGTCAGGCCGATGCCCGAGAGCAGGGCTTTCCAGCGTTTATCCAGGTTGCGCCCGAGCCCGTTGCGCAGCTGGGTGCCGAAGCCGCGCAGCAGGGCCGTGGAAACCATATGGGTGCCCCACAGCAGCAGGGCGATGGTGCCGGCGAGTTTGATCAATAGAGTGGTTCCAGACATGAGGGTTCTCCCAGTGCTGGTGTATTGCTTTCAGGTTTGCAGGAGCCGGCTTGCTGGCGATTGCAATCTGTCAGTCAATAATTTCGCTGACTGATACACCGCGATCGCCAGCAAGCCGGCGCCTACGGGAGCGCGGGCATGCTCGGGCGCTCGTCAGAACCACTGCTTGAAGCGGCGGATGTAGAGGGTTTTCATGGTCTGGGCCAGCACGCAGTAGGTCAGCAGGGTGCCCACCAGCCACGGGAAGTAGCTCATCGGCAGCGGTACCAGGCCGACCAGCGTGCCCAGTTGCGAGAACGGCAGGTAGAGGCCGATCGCTATCGCCAGGCTGGTCATGACGATGACCGGCAGCGCCGCAGTGCTCTGGAAGAACGGGATCTTCTGGGTCCGCAGCATGTGCACCACCAGCGTCTGCGACAGCAGGCCCTCGACGAACCAGCCGGACTGGAACAGCGCCTGCATTTCCACACTGTTGGCGGCGAACACGTACCACATCAGCGCGAAGGTGGTGATGTCGAAGATCGACGAGGTCGGCCCGATCCACAGCATGAAGCGGCCGATGTTCTTCGCGTCCCACTTGCGTGGCTTGCGCAGGAACTCCTTGTCCATCTTGTCCCACGGCAGGGCCAGTTGGGAGATGTCGTAGATCAGGTTCTGCAGCAGCAGGTGGATCGACAGCATCGGCAGGAACGGAATGAAGGCGCTGGCCACCAGTACCGAGAACACGTTGCCGAAGTTGGAACTGGCGGTCATGTTCAGGTACTTCATGATGTTGCCGAAGGTTTCGCGGCCCTTGAGCACGCCTTCCTCGAGCACCATCAGGCTCTTTTCCAGGAGGATGATGTCGGCCGATTCCTTGGCGATGTCGGTGCCGCTGTCCACCGAAATGCCCACGTCGGCATCGCGTAGCGCCGGGGCGTCGTTGATGCCGTCGCCGAGGAAACCCACGGTGTGCCCGTTCGACTGCAGCGCCTTGAGCACCCGCGACTTCTGCAGCGGGGTCAGCTTGGCGAAGACGGTGCGTTCCTCGACCCGCAGCTTGAGAGTGGCCTCGTCCATGTGCTCGATATCCTGGCCGAGCAGCGGCAGGCCTGGCTCCAGGCCGACCTCGCGGCAGATCTTGCAGGTGACCACGGCATTGTCGCCGGTCAGCACCTTCACGGTCACACCGATGTCGCGTAGGGCGGCAATGGCCGGGCCGGCGGTTTCCTTCGGCGGATCGAGGAAGGTCAGGAAACCGCGGATCACCAGCTTGCGCTCGTCGGCGGTCTTGTACTGCGCCTTGGCCTGGTCCCTGGTGATTTCCCGGGTGGCCACCAGCAGTACGCGGAAGCCCTCCTGGTTGTAGTCGTTGGCCAGGGCCAGCAGCTCCTTGCGGCGCTGCTCGTCGAGGGCCATCACGGTATCACCCTCCATCACCTGGCTGGAGATGGCGAGCATTTCCTCGACTGCACCCTTGCACACCAGCAGGTGGTCGCCGTGGCTGTCCTCGACGATGATCGACAGGCGCCGGCGGACGAAATCGAACGGCAACTCATCGACCTTGCTGTAGGCGAACGGCTTCTCGAATTTCGGATCCTGCTCGGAGAAGCGCAGCACGGCCTGGTCCATCAGGTTCTTCATGCCGCTCTGGTGGTGGCTGTTGAGCCAGGCCAGGCCCAGCACCGCATCGTTACGCTGGCCGTCGGTACCGACGTGGTGTTCGAGGATGATCCGGTCCTGGGTCAGGGTCCCGGTCTTGTCGGTGCACAGCACGTCCATCGAGCCGAAGTTCTGGATCGCGTTGAGGCGCTTGACCACCACCTTGCGCCGGGCCATGGCGACGGCGCCCTTGGCCAGGTTGGCGCTGACGATCATCGGCAGCATTTCCGGGGTCAGGCCCACGGCCACGGCCAGGGCGAAGAGCAGGGCATCACCCCAGTCACCCTTGGAGAAACCGTTGAGCAGGAACACCACCGGCACCATTACCAGCATGAAGCGGATCAGCAGCCAGCTGACACTGTTCACGCCGCGGTCAAAGGCGGTCTGCACCCGCGAGCCGACGATGGCCTTGGCCAGCGAGCCGAAGTAGGTGCGCGGGCCGGTGGCGACCACCACGGCCCTGGCCGTGCCGCTGACCACGTTGGTGCCCATGAAGCAGATGTTCTGCAGGTCCAGCAGGTTGTTCTGGTCAGCGGCGGTGCCGGTCGCGGACTTCTGCGCGACGTCGCCGAGGGTGTCGTACTTTTCCACCGGCAGCGCTTCGCCGGTCAGCACGGCCTGGCTGATGAACAGGTCACGGGACTCGATCAGGCGGATGTCTGCGGGGATCATGTCGCCGGCCGACAGGTGCACGATGTCGCCGGCCACCAGTTCACGCATCGGGATTTCCCGCAGGGTCGGCTCGCAGCCCACCTGCTCGCGCCGCATGACGGTGGCGGTGGTGCGTACCATGGCCTTGAGCGCTTCGGCAGACTTGGCCGAGCGGTACTCCTGCCAGAAGCGCAGGCTGCTGCTGAGAGTGACCATGGTCATGATAATGATGACCTTGGTCAGGTCGCCTTCTTCACCGGCTCGTTCGGCCAGCCAGAAGTCGGTGAAGAAGCTGATGCCGGCCAGGATCAGCAGTACATAGATGAACGGGTTGTTCAGCGCATGGAGAAACTGGACCAGCGCGCGGGGTGGCTTGTCGTGGGCGACCTCGTTGAAGCCTTCGCGCTGCAGGCGGCCTTCGGCGTCCAGTTCGGTCAGGCCGTCGCGGCTGGCCCTGACGTTGCTCAGGGTGGTGGCCAGGTCCTGCTGCGATTCGCGGGCGGCACGCATCGACAGCCGGGCGTTGTCCTTGCCGCTGTCCTGGGTGTGCCGTGGTGGAGTTTTTACGTTGCTCATGGGTATGCCCCTGTCACGTGTTCGCGACCAGGCATGTGCCGGCTCACCGAATGATGGGCGAGCGAATGCCTGCCGAGTCGCGAGGGTGCGATCGATTCGAATATGGGTAGTGGGGAATATTTGACGTTCGCTGCCCGTCCACGAAAAAACGACAGGCAGCGAACCGACTACTGGCTTCGTCCATAATAACTTTCTCGATGTTCATTAATTAACGGGAATAAAAATTCCGTGCACTTATTTGTTGTGTAAGTGCATGTTTGAAGTTGTCTTTGTTGCGCCGTTCAATCAGGCGACGCAAACCTCGACATATCGTTTCGGCGGCTTACAAAGGCGCAGGGCGAGCATGCGACTCTGCGGGTCCTGGCTGTCATCGAAGCTCCAGCGCTGTTGCAGTCGGCCGGTGTTCGGGCAGATGCGCCAGCCGATGGTCGCGCGTCGCGAGGCTTGGGCGTTGCAGGAAGGAATGGCGAACAGGGCGTTGGGACGCACGCGGGTGGGCTCGCGGCACAGCTTGACGCGCATGCTGGCGGTAAAGGCGCGAACGCCGGGCATTACAGAGGATTTGAAGGTCATAACACACCTCGTGACCGGACTGGCGCCGGCAGAGGGGAGTTACGTAGGAGCACGAGGCCCTGGCGCAGCTCACCCGACTGTGCGTCGAGTCCCGTCAATGTTTGGGTCAAGCGCCCGATAAGCCGCGTTCGCGGTAATCGGACTGCGTCTGGATACTGTGTCCATTGGGTTCTTTTGTGAGTTGAAAAAAGGCCTGTCGTGCAGGCAGGGGGAATTTACTCAGCGAGGCGTATCAAGTCAATTGAAAATAATCTGTTTTGTACAATTAATCTGAATGAACGCTGAACTTCCATTCATATTGTTTTTATTGGAGCCGAGGCCTGCTTGTGACAGCAGGCCCCTGGCGGGTTATTCCCAATCGGCCTTGCCGATGGCCAGTCCGTGGAGTCCGTTGTAGCTGGCGCGCTGTGGCGGCTTCCAGCCTTCGAGCAGACTGTCTTCGAGTTGATAGACCTCCACGCCCAATGGCCGGCAGACAGACAGCGGGTCCTGGGCGTCCGGGCCCCACATTGGCAACGACAGGTCGCCGCCGGGGCAGGTCGACAGCGCGCACAGGACGTCGATCTCGGCGAAGAACTCCAGATAGTCCCCCTTCTTGGCCGGGCAGGCCTTCATGAAATACATGTCGTCATGGTTCAGGCCGGTGCACTGGAAGATGTTCAGTACATCGTGCACATCGAACTCGGTCAGTCCGTGGGGCAGGACCGCGCGGGTCAGGTTGGAGTGGCAGTGGTGGTGGAAGTCCTCGCCGGTGAGCATCTTGTTGACGTAGGGGTCGCAGCGGGTGCCGAGCAGGTCGTGCAGGCGCCCGCCGTGCTCGTCGATACCGTAGTCGGCCAGGCTGTCGTCGGTGATGGTCACCAGCGGCCGCAGGAACGGCAGGTTCGACCAGAGGCGGTCGTAGGTACTCACGTGGGCACCTTGCAGTTGGCGGGTGCGAGCGGCCCACAGGCGCTCGCGCGGGTCGTTGGCGTTCCAGATGTTGAAGTCGCCGACCTGCGGGCCGACCGGGGCGGTGACGCGGAACACGTGGCCGGCCGGGACCTTCCAGGCGCGGCCGGTGCGGATCGGTACTTCGAAGGACTCGACCAGCGTGCGGCCGTCCTGGCGTTCGCGGATACGGTCGTAGAACGGCTTGTCGACCTGCAGGGCCGAGCCCTTGCTGACCTGGTAGGCGGCGGGGTAATCCTTGTACATGAGTTAGTCTCCGGTTTCAGGAACGGGGTGGGTGGTTGAACAGATCGAGCAGGGCATGCTCTGAGTCGTCCAGGTAACGGGTCATGGCTTCGGCGGCGTCGTGGCGAAGGCCGTCGGCGAGCAGGTCGTGGATCTGTCGGTCGCGCTCCAGCCAGGGGCGCTGGAAGTTCTCTTCATCGGGGGCCACGGCGAACACCAGGCGCATCTGCGCGGCGATGTTGGTGAAGAATGCGTCGAGCAGCGGGCTGCGCAACAGCCCGATGATGTGTTGGTGAAAACGCAGGCTGTGGGTACCGAACGCCTGCCAGTCCTCGCGCTCACGGGCCAGCTCGGCGGCCTCGATGGCATCGAGCATGCGGTCGGACTCGTATTCGCGCAGTGGCTTGCTGCCCAGGATCGCCTGCACTTCCAGGGTGCGGCGTACGAGGAACAGGTCGCGCACTTCCGGCACGCCCAGGCGACGGACCATCACGCCCTTGTTGCGCACGTAGGTGGCCAGGCCCTCGTGGCCGAGCTGGTGCAGTGCCTCGCGTACGGTGTTGCGCGAAGCGTTGTAGCGCACGGTCAGCTCGGCCTCGACCAGCGCCATGCCCGGCAACAGCCGGCCGCCGATGATGTCCTCGCGCACTTCGCAGGCCACCTGGTCGGCCAGGGACAGACTTTCGGCGGTTTTTTCCGGGGTCTTGATGTTCATGCCAGTTGTACATCCTTGAGGAAGCGGTTCATCCGTTCGCTGCGATTGTCCAGCAGTTCGCGCGGTGCGCCGGCCTGGACGATCTCCCCGCGCTCCATGAACACCACGCGGTCGGAAACCTGGAAGGCGAACTTCATTTCATGGGTGACGATGACCATGGTCATGCCTTCACGGGCCAGGTCCTCGATCACTTTCAGTACATCACCGACCAGCTCCGGGTCCAGTGCCGAGGTCGGCTCGTCGAAGAGCATCACCTGGGGCCGCATCGCCAGTGCACGAGCGATTGCCACGCGCTGTTGCTGGCCGCCGGAGAGCTGGTGCGGGTACTTGCCGGCGTGCTCGCGCAGGCCGACCTTGGCCAGCAGCGACAGGCCCAGGGCTCGCAATTCGGCATCGCTGGCGTGGCCATGGTGACGTGGGGCGAGCATGACGTTCTCCAGGACCGTCTTGTGCGGGAACAGGTTGAAGCCCTGGAACACCATGCCGACCTGGACGATGCCGTCCATGTGCAGGCGCGTGCCCAGGCTGCCGCCATCCTCGTGGTTGCCGCGCAGGAAGGGCGCGCCACACAGCTCGACCTGGCCGCGATCGAGGCCTTCGAGGCCATTGAGGGTGCGGATCAGGGTGGTCTTGCCCGAGCCCGATGGGCCGATGATCGACACCACCTCGCCGAAGCGGATGTTCAGGTCGATGCCCTTGAGCACTTCCAGCTGGCCGTAGTGCTTGCGCGCGCCGGTCACGCGCAGGGCGAACTCGCCACGTCGTGGCGCTGCTTCGTGGCGTGCGGGTGCCGGTTGTGCCGGGCTGTCGGCAATCACCCTGGGCTGGCGACGGGTCACGTCCAGGTGCAGTTCCAGGCGTCTGAGCAGGTAGCTGAACACGGTGACGATCAGTACGTAGTAGAAGGCCACCGCCAGCATGGTCTCCATGACCAGGAAGTTCTGCGTGTACAGCTGCTGGCCCACCAGCAGAATCTCCGACAGCGAGATCACCGACACTAGCGAGGTCAGCTTGACGATGGTGATGTACTCGTTCGCCAGGGTCGGCAACGCCACTCGCAGAGCCTGCGGAATGACGATCAGCCGTTGCACGCCGGTGTAGCGGATACCCAGCGCTTTGCCGGCTTCCAGCTGCCCCTTGGCCACGGCCAACAGGCCGCCGCGATGGATCTCGGCGATGTACGCCGCTTCACTCAGCACCAGCGCGATCAGGCCGGCGGCGTAGGGGTTGGACAGCAGCACGCTGGTGCCCGGAAACACCTGCGGCAGGTTGTAGACGAAAATCAGCAGCACCAGCAGCGGCAGGCTGCGGAAGAACCAGATATACAGCGCCGCACCACGGTTGAGGGCGCGATTGCTTGACTGCCGGGCCAGGGCCAGCACGAAGCCGAACACGATGCCCAGCAGCCAGGTCTCGACACTCAGCTCCACCACGGTGCCGACTGCCTTCCAGAAATCGCCGTTGACCAGCAGGCCAGCGGCGTAGTGCCAATCGAATTGCATGTTCGATGCTCCCGCTTACTGTGCTGCTGTCTGGGGATTCTGGCCCAGGGCCTGGGCCACTTCGCTCGGGCTTGGCTCGCCGAGGTTGTAGTGAGCGAGCAGGGTCTGGTATTCGCCGCTGCTCTTCATGGCTGCCAGGCCCTGGCGCAATTCGCCGAGCAGTGCATCGTTACCCTTGCGCACGGCCAGGCCGATCACCACCGGATAGATCAGTTCCTTGGAGCTGATAGTGATGCGGCCCTTGAGCTTGTCGGCGGTGATCGCCGCGACTGCGGCGTCCTCGAACTGCACATCCACCGCCTTGGCCAGCAGCGCCTGGGCGGCTTCCGGCGAGGTGGGGAATTCACGCGAGTCGATCGGCGCCTGGCCGTTGGCCTCGCAGTGGCTCTTGGAGAGTGCCATCAGCTTGGGAATCCACGAGCCGCCCTTGATCGAGCCGATCCGCTTGCCGCAGAGGTCTTCCGGGCGCTGTGGGCGGAAGCTGTCGTCGGCCCGCACCATCAGCGAGGCGCCGCTCTTGAGGTAGGGTACGAAGTCGACCTGGGCGGCGCGCTCGGGGGTGACATACAGCGCCGAGGCGACCACGTCGAAGCGGCGCGCGTTGACGCCCATCACCAGGTTGGCGAAACGGGTGTCCTGGAACTGGGTGGTCAGCTTCAGGTGCTGGCCGAGCAGGTTCATGAACTCGGGATCGAAGCCCGCCGGCTTGCCCTGGGCCAGGTAGGTATAGGGCGGGTAGGTAAGGTCGGAGCCGACGCTCAGGCGGTCGGCTTGCAGGGTGCCGTCGGCGGCCTGTACCGCGCTGGCGGTGCAGAGGGTGAGGGCGAGGGTGAAGGCTTTTGCTCGGGACATCGGGAACGCTCCACTGATGATTGTTCAACAATCGTTGTGGTTACGTTTATCAATAGTCGTGCCAGTCTTGCGTTTACTGGCCGGCCAGAGCGGTCGCAGGCGGCTGTGTGCGCCAGGAGCGTGCACGCTTTTTACTGGAAGTAACACCATGGTGCGCGGGTGTGCGGTCCGCTCCTCGACTGCGTGAAGGCTGTGTGGCGGATAGACGTACAATCACCGGTGTGGGCACAATCGGGTCTTTGGAAGGTATTCACTCAAGGGGCACCATGGATCGCTACGCATACTCCCTTCGTTCGATGTTGTTGCTCTCCGGACTGCTGTTGGCGGCTGGTACGCCCGCGATGGCAGCCTCCTTCGATTGCCAGAAGGCCTCCACGGCGGTGGAGAAGGCCATTTGTGCCAGCCCCGAATTGAGCGGGCTGGACAGCGCCCTTGGCTCCTACTACAGCCAGGCCATGGCCCGGCTGGCGCCCGAGCCGCGTGATGCCCTGCGTAATGGCCAGCGGGCCTGGCTGCAGGCCCGCAACGCCTGCGCTACCGACCCGGACAAGCTGGTTGGCTGCCTGCAACCCTTGCTGAGCCAGCGGGTGGTGGAGGTGGGCAAGCAGGTCCAGCCCGAGACCGCGGTGCTGGACGCGCTCATCGCCAGCATTCCCTATCATCCGGCCGAGGCCGCCGAAGGACTCAGGGCTTATCCGGACAATGGCCTGGCAGCGGCCTGGCTGGTCTATCTGCATCGTTTCGAACCGACCAGCGGGGTCACGCAGAAGGAGGCGGAGCAGAGCCGGCAACGGGCGATAAAGGCGTTGGCCGATGACAGTTTCTCGCTGTCGGTCTTCACTGACACCGAGAAGGACGCGTCGATCAGTCGCGAGCGGGTCGACCTGACGCTGCTGCGCATGCAGATCGAGCGCGCGGAATATGCGCCCTACGATAGTCAGCGCGATTATGTGCACTGTTTCATTTTCTCGCGCCAGGGGGAGGATGCCTACGCGACCTTCGGTCCGTTGTACGGCTCTACCCGCGACAGCAGCGCGCCGATTTGTGGGCCCCAGGGCAACCTGTTTGCGCTGGCTGCCTGGAAACAGTTGAGCCAGGGCTTCGACAAGGTCGTGGATGCGGCCAGCGAGAACAGTGGCACCATCCGTTTTGCCAGCTACGCCGGCTGGCGCCTGATGGCGTTGCAGGCGACTGTTTCCCCGCGGACCTTTCTCAAGGCTGCGGACAAGCAGAGTGCCGATCCGGAGCAGGTCATCCGTGATTGGACGGACGACAAATCCTGGCCGAAGAAACAGCGGCAGCAGGTTTTGGCAGCCATCGAGCCAGCACGGCAGGCAACGGCCACCTGGCTGCAACGCGAGCGTGGCCTGTCGGCCAGCGAGTCCCAGCAGGCCGCTCGGGAGATCGTTCGCCAGTGGCTGAATGACCGCCTGGACTTCATCGGGGAAAACAGCGAGGGCTGAACGACCACGACCCGCCGCCTGGAGCCTGTTTGCGGGCAGGTTTCAGGCAGTGGACTGCTCAGGGTGTTTTCAGGCTGGGCAGTGCTGCTTTTCCCGTGTCGCTCAGGACTGGCTGCTCTGGTTCGATTTATTGACGCCCGAAAGCCGTCACTATTATAATAATTGCCATTAAATTGATATCAAATGTATCGAGGGATCGTACATGTGGGTTTTTGCCCTCGGAATGAGGTTCCTCCCGGCATCGCCGTTCTGCGTTACCCCCACCGTCGAAACACCCCTTTCAACTGCCGGAGCCAAGCCAGTCGCTCAGGCTTAAGCCCTGGTGTCCAGCCAGAACAGGCCGGAGCCTTCCAACTGGCGGAAGGGCTGGCGTGTGATACCCAGTGTTTGAAGAACCCCTCGATCCATTCGTTTCTCTATTTCCCCCGTCCGTTTTTCCAGGAGAGTGCTGCGTGAAGAAAATGCCGCAGGTGATGATGTCAGGGATGGCCGCAATCGTGCTGGCCACCATTGCCGGCTGTGCCGCCCAGGAGACTTCCCGGGCGTTGCCGGTGCAGCAGGTTGAAAGCGTCAGCCGTCCGTATGCCGGGGCACGTACGCCTATCGCCGTCGGCAAGTTCGACAACCGTTCCAGCTACATGCGCGGGATCTTTTCCGATGGCGTCGACCGCCTGGGCGGCCAGGCCAAGACCATCCTGATCACCCACCTGCAGCAGACCAACCGCTTCAGCGTGCTGGACCGCGACAACATGGCGGAGATCCAGCAGGAAGCGACCATCAAGTCCCAGGCCCAGAAACTCAAGGGCGCGGACTATGTCGTCACCGGCGATGTCACCGAGTTCGGACGCAAGGAAACCGGCGACCAGCAGTTGTTCGGCATCCTCGGTCGCGGCAAGACCCAGGTGGCCTACGCCAAGGTCGCGCTGAATATCGTCAATATCGTGACTTCTGAAGTGGTCTATTCCACCCAGGGCGCGGGTGAGTATGCGCTGTCGAATCGCGAGATCGTCGGCTTTGGCGGCACCGCCAGCTATGACTCGACCCTCAACGGCAAGGTCCTCGACCTGGCCATGCGCGAAGCGGTGAACAAGATGGTCGATGCCATCGACAGCGGTGCGTGGAAACCGGGCCAGCACTAACGTATTCGATAAAAGGGAGTTTCAGGGGTGATGGGTAAAGTGTTCAGTTCGCTGCGTTTGGGCGCGTTGGTGCTGGGTGGTGCGGTGTTGGTCGGGTGTGCCCAGCAGCCCAAGACGCTGTATCAGTGGGAAGGCTACGAACCGCAGGTCTACGAGTATTTCAAGGGCGAGTCCAAGGAAGCGCAGGTGGCGGCGCTGGAGGCCGACCTGCAGAAAATCAAGTCGACCAACCGTGCGGCACCGCCTGGTTATCATGCCCACCTGGGCATGCTGTACGGCAGCCTGGGCAAGGACGACCAGATGGTGCAGCAGTTCCAGACCGAAAAGGCGCTGTTCCCGGAGTCGGAAACCTACATGGATTTCCTGTTGAGTAACGCGCAGAAAGGAAGCAAGCCATGAACCTGCGCTTTCTGGGTATCGTGACCGGATTGGTCCTGCTCGGCCTGCTGGGCGGCTGTGCCCGCCAGGTCAAGAGTCTCGACTATTCCGCCTACAAGCAGGCACGCCCGAAGACCATCCTGGTGCTGCCGCCGCTGAACCAGTCGCCGGACATCAAGGGCTCCTACAGCCTGTTGTCCCAGGTGACGTTTCCGCTGGCCGAGGCCGGTTACTACGTGATGCCGGTGGCCCTGGTGGACGAGACGTTCAAGCAGAACGGCCTGACCACCGCCGACGACATCCAGAACACCTCGCCAGCCAAGCTGCACGATATCTTTGGTGCGGACGCGGCGATGTACATCACCGTGACCGACTACGGCACCAAGTACATGGTATTGAGCAGTAACACCATCGTGACCGCCAATGCCAGGCTGGTTGACCTCAAGTCCGGTACCACCCTGTGGACCGGCAGCGCGACAGCGTCGAGCGAGGAGGGCAACAACAATAACCAGGGTGGCCTGGTCGGCATGCTGATCACCGCCGCGGTCAAGCAGATCATCAACAGTTCCACCGATGCCGGCCATCCGATTGCCGGTCTCACCAGCCGGCGCCTGCTGTCGGTTGGGCGCAACACCGGCCTGCTCTATGGGCCCCGATCGCCGAAATACGGCACTGACTGATGCGCGCAGGGGCAGGCTCCTGCCCCTTTTCGGCTTGTTTGCGTTCATGGAGTTTCAAGTGAAGATTCCCGCTTTGATCCTGGCCCTCGCCCTGTTGGCCGGTTGTGCTTCAAAACCCGACTACTACGTATCGCCCACCCCCGTGCATATCCCGGAAACCGCCACCTACTGGATCGATTCCTTCGGCCTGGACCTGGTGGGGGAGAACCCGCGGTTCCTGTCCCAGGACATCCTGCGCCAGCGCCTGCGCAATCAACTGTCGGACAAGTTGAGCACCGTTGGCCGCTATGCCAAAAGCCGCGAAAGCGCCGACTACCTGCTGGACGTGAGCACGGTCTATACGCGTCACATTAGCGATTCCAAGGGTGGCCTGGTGTCGATGATCGTCGATGACAACACCATCCTGGCCAGTGTCGGTTTCAGCTACAAGGTCAAGGTTTCCAGGGGCGGTGCCGAGGTACTCAACTTCGCCCAGGCCCGGGACGGCTTGATGCCGGCCGGCGTGCAGGGCAACCTGCGCAACTACAAGACCATGTGGGGCGCGATCAGCAACAAAGGCAACTCCGACGTCGAGGAGTTCTATGTCGAGGTCTTGCCGAACTTCATCGTCAAGGACATCGAAGGCATTCCTACGCACTGATCCGCCGTATGATCTCGGCGCTTGTGCAACGCAGGCGCCGATCGAACACGATCCATGTTTCTCGTCATCACCCTCGCGCCATTGATGCCCCTCCCAGGCTCCCTATGATGGACATGAAGCCTGTCGACTCCTGACCGTGATTCGACAGCCTCGAGTACTTTCATTCCTGCGAGCGCCACCATGACTCCAACAAGAACCCTCTACGACAAGCACATCGATTCTCATACGGTGTGTCGCCTCGATGACCAGGGCCATGTCCTGCTGTATATCGACCGCCAGGTCATCAACGAATACACCAGCCCGCAAGCCTTCAGCGGCCTGCGTGAAGCCGGGCGCGCGGTCTGGCGCCCGGAAACGGCACTGGCCGTGGTCGACCATGTGAACCCCACTGCGCCCCGGCGCATTGCCGCCATGCCGGACGCCGGTGGTGCCCGACAGGTGTCGTACCTGGCCGAGAACTGTGCCGACTTCGGGATCGAGCTGTTCGATGTGCTCGACAAGCGCCAGGGCATCGAACACGTGGTCGCCCCGGAACAGGGCTTCATCCTGCCGGGCATGGTCGTCGCCGCTGGCGACAGCCATACCACCACCTATGGTGCCCTCGGTGCCTTCGGTTTCGGCATCGGCACTTCCGAGATCGAACACCTGCTGGCGTCCCAGACGCTGGTCTACAAGCGCCTCAAGACCCTGCGGGTGACGGTCGACGGCGCGTTGGCGGCGGGGCTGACCTCCAAGGACGTGATCATGGCGCTGATCGGCGAGATCGGTGCCTCCGGTGCGACCGGCTATGCCATCGAGTTCCGTGGCTCGACCATCGATGCACTGAGTGTCGAGGCGCGCATGACCATCTGCAACATGGCGGTGGAGGCTGGTGCGCGGGGAGCCTTCATGGCCCCGGACGAAAAGGTGTTCGCCTACCTCAAGGACAAGCCGCGGGCGCCCAAGGGCGAGCAGTGGGACCAGGCCGTCGCCCGTTGGCGGGAGCTGCGCAGCGATGCCGGCGCACGGTTCGACCGGGAAGTGTACCTGGATGCCACGGCCCTGGAGCCGATGGTCACCTGGGGCACCAGCCCGGACCAGGCGGCGCCCATCGGCGCGCGGGTGCCGGATCCGGAAACCATCGGCGATCCGATCCTGCGCCAGGACATGCGCCGGGCCCTGAACTACATGGGCCTGGAAGCGGGCATGCCGCTGAGCGATATCGTCATCAGCCACGCCTTCATCGGCTCTTGCACCAATGCCCGCATCGAGGACTTGCGTGACGCGGCCCGGGTGGTGCGCGGCCAGCAGGTGGCCAGGCATGTACGGGCGATGATCGTGCCGGGTTCCACCCAGGTCCGCGACCAGGCCGAAGCCGAAGGGCTGGCGGCGGTGTTCATCGAGGCCGGTTTCGACTGGCGTCAGTCCGGCTGCTCGATGTGCCTGGCGATGAACGACGACGTGCTGGCGGCGGGTGACCGTTGCGCTTCCAGCACCAACCGCAACTTCGAAGGTCGCCAGGGCGCCGGTGCCCGTACGCACCTGATGAGCCCGGCGATGGTGGCGGCGGCGGCGATTGCCGGGCGCCTGACCGATATCCGTTCCCTGGAGCAACGCCCATGAGCCTGCAACCGTTTTCCCAGGTCTGCGGCAAGGCCGCGCCGATGCTGGCGGCCAACATCGATACCGACGTGATCATGCCCAAGCAGTTTCTCAAGGGCATCGACCGTAGCGGCCTGGATCGTGGGTTGTTCTTTGACCTGCGCTTCCTTCCATCGGGTGAGCCCAACCCGCAGTTTGTACTGAACCAGCCGGCTTGGCAGGGCGCAAGCTTCATGGTGGTCGGGCCGAACTTCGGCTGCGGCTCCAGCCGTGAACATGCGGTGTGGGGCTTGAAGCAGATGGGCATCCGGGCCTTGATCGGTAGCAGTTTTGCCGGGATTTTCTACGACAACTGCCAGCGCAATGGCGTGTTGCTGATCACCCTCGACGAGGCGACGCTGCAACGCCTGGGGCAAGTAGTGAGCCAGCCCGAAGGCGCCGAGATCTCGATCAACCTGGACGCCCAGCGCATTCATTTGCAGGACGGCAGCGTGATCGAATTCCAGATCGATGCACTGCGCAAGTCGGCCCTCCTTCTCGGGCTGGATGCCATTGGCAGCACCCTGCAGCGCAGCGAGCAGATCAAGGCGTTCGAGCGGGCGCATCTGCAGGCCAATCCCTGGCTGAGCTGACAGTCGATGACTCGCCCCTGTGGCCCTCACAGGGACGAGTCAGATAGACAACTGCCGGAAATGCTCCTGCAGGAACTCCACGCAAGCCCGCAATTTCCCCGAATAGGCTAGCCGCGTCGGGTACACCGCCCAGACGTTCGCACTCTGGGTGTGTTCGTGCAGCACCTGCACCAGCCGGCCCTGTTCCAGCAGCGGCTTGACGTCCCACAGCGAGCGCAGCAGGATGCCGCGCCCATCGAGTGCCCACTGCAAAACGATCTCGCCGCTGTTGGAAGACAGCGGGCCGCGTACGCGCACGCTGTCCTGGCGGCTGTCGCATTCCAGGTTCCAGATACCGAAGGCGTTGTCGCGCTCCTTGAGTACCAGGCAGTCGTGCTGTTCCAGGTCGCCCAACTGCTGCGGCGTGCCGCGTCGCTCCAGGTAGGCGGGCGCGGCGCAGAGCACCCGGCGATTGCTCACCAGGCGCCGGCCAATGTGCTGGCCGGGGATGTCGTCGCCGACGCGGATCTCCAGGTCAAAGCCTTCGCTGACGATGTCGACCACGCGGTCGAACAGGTCCAGGCGGATCTCCAGTGCCGGGTAGCGCTCGGCCAGCAGCGACAGCGCCGGTGCCACGTGGTTGCGGCCGAAACCGAAGCTGCTGCACAGGTGCAGGCGGCCGCTTGGGCTGTCATGGGCTTCGGACAGCTCCTCGCTCATCTGCTGGAAGTCTTCGAGGATGCGCACGGCCCAGCGTTGCACCCGCTCGCCGTCCTCGGTCAGGGCGAGACGGCGGCTGGTGCGGTGCAGCAGGCGGGTGGCGAGGGTGGTTTCGAGAATCTGGATACGCTTGCTGACGTAGGCGGGCGACAGCCCCAGTTCATCGGCAGCAGCGGCGAAGCCGGCCTTGCGGATGACGGTGAGGAACACGCGCAGGTCTTCGGGCAGGGGCACGGTGTCTTTCTTTGGGCTCATGGGTGCAACAACGAAAACTGGCGGCAGGAGCCGCCAGAATAGCATCGTTGGTCATTGTGCCTGGGGGAGATGAGTATTACTCGGTGGCTTGGGTGGCGAGGGTATTGCGCTCGCGACGAAGGGCGATCGGTGCCATCTTGCTGCGATCGAGCTGGCCCTCCCAGGCGGCCACCACCAGGGCGACGAAGCCTGCGCCGACTACCGTACCGGCGCCCTTGGACGCCGGTCTGCGGCCAGTGGTTGCCGATCAGCACGCCCAGGACGATGGCGATCACGACTTGGATATAGAGGGTTCCCAGCAGTTTTCTGATTGTCATTTTTATTATCTCCGGAGAGTTTCAGGCACGCCGATCCCGTCATGGATCGTGGCGACGGCCCAAGGCGAAGGGATGTTTCACGTCAGGGTTGCAGAGTGCCGGTCAGCGCAGGAACGGCAGCACTTCGTCCAGCAGTTGCCGGGGGATTTCCTCGGCCAGGTAATGGCCGCCCGGCAGGGACTTGCCGCGCACGTCGGTGGCGACCTGTTGCCACTCGTGCAGCGGGTCGAAGCAGCGACCGACCGTACCTTCGGCGCCCCACAGGGCCAGCAGTGGCAGGTTCAGCTGGCGCCCGGCGGCGAGATCGGCGCGGTCATGTTCCAGATCGATACCGGCGCTGGCGCGATAGTCCTCGCAGACGCCACGGGCGCTGCCGGGCAGGCTGAGGCAGCGCAGGTATTCGCCGAAGGCTTCGGCGGTAAACGGCTTGAGCCCGGCGCTGCGACTGCCCATGACGCTGCGCAGGTACTGCTCCGGGTTGGCCTCGATCAGGCTCTCCGGCAACGGCGCCGGACGGATCAGGAAGAACCAGTGCCAGTAGGCGCGGGCGAAGGCTTCGTTGGTCTGGGCGTACATCGACAGGGTCGGCGCGATATCCAGCAGGACCATGCGCTGCACCGCCTCGGGATGGTCGAGGGCCAGGCGATGTCCACACCGTTGACGTGGCGCTGGTCTTTCTGGAATCCGGCGAACATGGAAGTGACTCCTCGTTATTGTTGCCGACATCCTAAGTCTCACAGCGCTACAGGCAAGGCGCAAAGCGTGGGGCGCTCGTTCATGAAGTGTGTTGCTGGTCGCGGGCGACGGATCAGCCCTCGCGTTGTTCGAACAGCTTCGCGGCCCGGGCCTCGATCTCGGCCTGGGTCAGGTCTTCCTTGTGGCAGGCCAGGAACCAGACATGGCCGAACGGGTCCTTGAGGGTGCAACTGCGGTCACCGTAGAACTGGTCCTGTACTTCGCTGATCACCGTGGCCCCGGTCGCTGTGGCGATTTCGAACTGCTTGTCGACATCCGAGACGTACAGGTGGATACCGACCGAAGTCGGCCCCTGCGGGCTGACGAACGGCCCTTCGCCGCAAGGTGTGCCCAGCATCAGCGGCGAGTCGCCGATCCGCAGTTCGGCATGGCCGATGCTGCCGTCGGGCATCGTCAGGCGCATGATCTCGGTGGCGCCGAAGGCTTGCTTGTAGAAGTCGATGGCCGCGGCGGCCTGGCTGACGCCGAGGTAGGGGGTGATGCTGTGGAAACCCTCCGGTATCGCTTTGACGCTCATCGCGGTTCTCCCTTGTCAGGTGGCAATGACCGGCCACCGTGGCCGGTCATTTGACTATAGGCCACGACGAGCAAGGGGTTGGGCGAGCTGACGGAGTGTCTGGCCGGAGTCAGAAGTCGACATCCGCCTGCCGGTTGTAGATCGCCAGCAGGACGTCGTAGCGGTGACCGACGTTCCAGAAATCGTCGCTCAGTACCTGGGGGGCGGAGTGGTTGCGCCAGTCGGTTGCCAACTGCTCCAGGGCGGCCTGGTACTGTTGCATCGGCTGTTGCAGCATCGACCACAGTTCGTGGACCGGCCCGTTGCGGTGGCTGGCGGGGAGGGCGTTGCGATAGGTCACGGCGGCTTCCCGGGCCTTGCGTAACTCGTCGTTGGCGCTGGCGAGCAGGGGCGGGTCGAGTTGCTGCCGACGTGCCGCCGTATCCAGGCGGTCGATGGTCAGGCGGGCTTGCAGCATGCAGTTCAGCAGGTGCCAGTGCATGTCCCGGCCCAGCTTCTGCTCCAGCTGTTCCAACTGTCGGGGACGCAGCGCGAGGTCGGTGGACTCCAGGTCGCGGCGCATGGTGTTGGAAACAGGAAGGAATGCCTCGACGCTTTCGGCGTGCCGCTTTCTGTCCGACTCGGCTATCACGCTGTTGAGCTGGGCCGCCAGTTTCTCCGGCAACATGGGCCTGGTCGAGTCGAGGAGCCCAGGGGCCATGGCCTTTGCCAGAGCCATGAGGTAGCGATCGGCGAGCAGGCCAATCTGCCGCGTACCGTCGACAAGACCGGCCTTGAAGGTGCTGCCGGGTTTGCAGAAGTCGCGTGTGATCGCCTGGTAGTCATGGCGTTGCAGGTAGGGAAAGTCATCGTTTCCAGTGTTTTGCCCGGCCTCACGGTCCAGTCGCCAGGGGACTTCGGCGACGTTCACACATTTGATCAGTGGCCGCAGTGCATTGGCCTCGGCCGTTGCCTCGCTGTTGTGGCGGTCCAGCCAGATATCGAAACGACTCTGTTGCTGCTCGGTGCCGACCAGTACATAGATGCCACAGATCAATAGCACGCCAAAAGTGAGAAACCAGCGCTTGTCCATCAATGGGCCTCCTTGCCGTACCACTGTTTCCCGGTGGTGGGCAGGCGGCAGTCCTCGACGCTTGCCGGCATGCGGCTGCACAGGCGCTCGGGCCAGGGCTGCAAGCCCTCGTTGCGGCCCGCTACGGTCTTGCCATGCGCAACATAGAGCGCCAGCGTGCCGAGGCTGATACTCAGTATCAGGGCGCCGGCCAGCCACCAGGAGAGGGGGCGGGGCCGCTGCTTTTTCCCCATCCGGTCAGTCCACGCCAGCGCAAGCATCGTACCGGCGTAGGTCAGCAGGGGAAGCATGCCTAGCCAGGCGGCGGTCACTCCCGCCACCAGCCAGCACGGCAGCAACTCGCGTAATACCAGCGGCGAGGGACGGCGTGGACTGAGCCTGTGCGACAGGCGTTGGCTGAAACGATGATCCAGCGTCCAGAAGCTGTCCGCCATCGCCGGCCAGAACCAGAGCAGGGTTCCGGTGAGCCCGCCCAGGGCCAGTGACCATAAGGCAATGGCGTCGGCTGTCGCCTTCAACCCGCTGCCCGGCAGCAGCTTCTGCTGCACCGCAGCGACACAGCAGCTCAGCATCACGGCGGCGAAGCCAAGCCAGCCAGTCTCGGCATATTGCCAGTCGCGCCAAAAGAACGCGTTGCCCTCGGGCAGCCGGCTTTCCAAACGTGGGTGGTTTTGTCGAATCGTCTGCGCAGCCCGCTGGCAGGCTTGCCAGTCTTCCTGATGGAAGCGACGGGTGAAGCTGCGACGCTCGGCCTGCGACATCTGGGCGAACAGCAGTTGGGTGGCTCGGTTATCCGGAGTATTGGCCGGCAACTGCAGGCGATGCATATGCTGGGACAGCAGTTCCTCGTCCCGACTGCGTTGCAGCAGGTGCGTCCAGTATGGTTCTGGACAGCGGAGCGCGGGACCGACCTCGTTCCATTGCCTGACCTTGCACATCGCGTGAAAGAGTCTGGCAGACCAGAGGGGGCACTCCAGCAACAGCCTGGCCAGTACTTCATCAAGCAGTTGCTGATGGGCCAGGGCGTCGAGCCCGTAGAGCTGCATCAGGTTGTAATACTCGCGCCAGAAACCTTCGACATTGTCCACGTCGAGCTGATAGCCGAGGGCTTGTTCCAGGTTCCCCAGCAGGCGTCGATGCAGCTCGGCGAGTGCGCTGCGGGGAACATCGGTAGATCGCCAGGGGCTCATCCACTGGAAGCGTTCCAGGCCCCAGTGGGCCAGCGCCGTGAAGTCCTGTTCGGGTTCGAGACAGCGCAGTAGCAGTTGTTCGCCGAATTCGTGCTCGCAGTGATAGAGGGTGGCCTTGGCGAAACGCTCGTCGAGCAGGGCCGCAGTGATGCCTTCAAGTAACTGCGTGGCGACGCGCTGGGCGGCAGAATGACCGGTTGGGCGGGGCTGCAGGCCGGTGTCCGTGTCGTAGTGGATGGTATCGCTGGTCGCTGCAATGTCTTCCCGGACGGGCTCGGGGCTCGCTTCGCTCCAGTCCAGCGCCTGCTCGTAGGCCTCGCGCAATCGCTGGAAACCCTCCGGGTCATCGTCCGGGCGGGTACGCTTGAGCAGGCTGGCATACTGACGCTTGATGCTCCGGGGATCGGCGTCCGAGGGTAGGCCGAGGACTTCCCAACAACTCATCGATACACCCCGAACGCCGTGTTCGATGCGGCTACCACGATCATGCCCACAAGACTCCCGGTGAAGATCACTCCATGATGGGGGGCAATGGTATCAAAGTGCCGTTGCCTGCGCCGTAACTGGCTTTATCAGCGCGGTAGGCTGGCTTTTTACTCGGTGCTGCCTAAGATGGCCGTCACAAGGAACAGCACAAGGCTCGGGCGACCGTCAATGTCGGAAAAAGACACCATCTCCATCCATCTGGTGCGCGAGGCACTGCTGCAGAGCTGCGCCACGGACGCAGCCACCAATGAGGTGCTGGACAAGGTCGGGATCGACCCACAGTGGCTGCACCGGCCCGAGGCCCGGGTGCCGGCCAGCGACTATGCACGCCTGTGGCGCCTGCTCGCGCGGCGCAACGATGACGAGTTCTTTGGCATGGATCCGCGCAAGCTGCGGGCCGGCAGTTTTGCCTACCTGTGCCGGGCCGGCATGGCCCAGCCGACGGTGAGGGCCGGGCTGGAAGCAGTGCTGGAGTTTCTCTCGCTGATCTTCGAGCGCCTGCCGGCCCAGTTGGTGACTCAGCAGAGCCTGGCCGAAATCGTCCTGGCGGAGCCTGGAAGCGAGGCCCGGCGACCGTTCACCTATTTCACCTACTGGATGATCGTCCACGGCGTGGCCTGCTGGCTGGCGGGAAGGCGGATTCCGATCCTGGCCATCGAACTGCGTTGCGAGGAGCCGGATTACTGCGATGACTACCGGGTGATGTTCTCCGAGAACCTGCGTTTTGCCCGGCCACGGACGCGGATGATCCTCGCCGCCGATTGCCTGGACCTGCCGATCAAGCGCAGCCCCCAGGAATTGCAGCGTTTTCTCGGGCATGCGCCGGCCAATATCCTGGTCAAGTACCGCGATGCCCAGAGCTTTTCCAGCCGGATCCGGCACGATCTGCGGCAGTTGCCGGCCCAGCAGTGGCCGGAGACCGAGGGGCTGGCGTTGCAGCTGTGCATGTCCGCCTCGACCCTGCGTCGGCGGCTGGCAGAAGAGGGGCAGACCTACCAGGGGCTCAAGGACAGCGTGCGCAAGGAACTGGCGATTGCCTGGTTGGCCGAGCCGGCCATCAGCTTCGCCGATATCGCCGCGTGGCTGGGATTTGCCGATGTCAGCTCGTTCTACAAGGCCTTTCGCAAATGGTCGGGTTCGAATCCGGGGCATTATCGCAGCCTGATTCTCAACGACGCCCAGTAATCCTTGTGGGAGCCGGCTTGCTGGCGATAGCGGCCTATGGAAACCGCAGATTCATTGAATGGCCACCTGCGGCGGATCGCCAGCAAGCCGGCTCCTGCAGGGGGGGCGTCTCGATTGATTGGGCGATTGCAATATCGGCAATGGCGCTCGTTCCCATCCATCATTGGCCAAACCAGTCAATCAGGTTGAAGGCTTTGACCATTGTCCCAAGTCCCTGACGGGGCGACTATTTCCTGGATTTTTCTACGGTTTCCTCTAATAACAAGACCGGGAGATTGCTGGGATGCGCGACTACCTGACTGCCACCGAGAATTTCAATTATCAGCACGTGGCCGACATGAGCCTGAAAGGCTCCCTGACGGCGCTCAACGCTTGCGTCGAATGCTGTGACCGGCATGCCTTGCCGGGACGGATCGCTCTGTTCTGGGAGGGCCGCGACGGGAGCAGCGCCGTCCATACCTTCAGCCAGTTGCAGGAGCAGGCCGGGCGTTTCGCCAATTTCCTGCTGGCCCAGGGGGTGCGCCGCGGAGACAAGGTCGCCGGGCTGCTGCCGCGTAATGCCGAGCTGCTGGTGACGCTGTTCGCCACCTGGCGCATCGGCGCGGTGTACCAGCCGCTGTTCACGGCGTTCGGGCCCAAGGCCATCGAGCACCGCCTGAACACTTCGGCAGCCAAGGTGGTGGTCACCGATGCGGCCAATCGCGCGAAACTCAGCGAAGTCACGGACTGCCCAACGATCGTCACGGTCGGTGGTGCCAAGGGACAGGGCATTGTGCGCGGGGATTTCAGCTTCTGGGCCGAGCTGGACAACTACCCGATGGTTTGCGAGCCGGTAATGCTCAGTGGCAACGACCCGTTCCTGCTGATGTTCACCTCGGGCACCACCGGTCCCGCCAAACCCCTGGAAGTGCCACTCAAGGCGATCATCGCCTTCCAGAGCTACACCCGCGATGCGGTCGACCTGCGCCCCGAAGACGCGTTCTGGAACGTCGCCGATCCGGGCTGGGCCTACGGTCTCTACTTCGGCATCACCGGGCCGCTGGGCCTGGGCCATCCGATCACCTTCTACGACGGTCCGTTCACCGTGGAGAGCACCTGCCGGGTGATCGAGAAATACGGTATCACCAACCTGACCGGCTCGCCGACCGCCTACCGCCTGCTGATCGCTGCCGGCGAGGCGTTTTCCAGCCGGATCAGGGGCCGTCTGCGGGCCGTCAGCAGCGCCGGCGAGCCGCTGAACCCGGAGGTGATCCGCTGGTTCGCGGAAAACCTCGACGTCACTATTCTTGATCATTACGGCCAGACTGAACTGGGCATGGTCCTGTGCAACCACCATGGCCTGCAGCACCCGGTGCATGTTGGGTCTGCGGGGTTCGCCTCGCCCGGCCATCGCATCGTGGTGCTGGATGATGATCACCAGGAACTGGGTGTTGGCCAGCCGGGGATTCTCGCCCTGGACCGCACCCAGTCGCCTATGTGCTGGTTCAACGGCTACAAGGGCTTCGAGACCAAGGCCTTCGTCGGCCCGTACTACCTCAGTGGTGACACGGTAGAGCTGAACACCGATGGCAGCATCAGTTTCGTCGGTCGCAGCGACGATGTGATTACCACATCGGGCTACAGGGTTGGCCCGTTCGATGTGGAAAGCGCCCTGGTCGAGCACCCGGCGGTGGTAGAGGCGGCGGTGGTCGGCAAGCCCGATTCGGAACGCACCGAGTTAGTGAAAGCGTTCGTGGTGCTCAATGCGCAGTACCGCGCCGAACCGCAACTGGCCGAGGAACTGCGCCTGCATGTGCGCAAGCGCCTGGCGGCTCACGCCTACCCACGGGAAATCGAGTTCGTCGACGAGTTACCCAAGACTCCGAGCGGCAAGTTGCAGCGTTTCATCCTGCGCAACCAGGAAATAGCCAAGGCCCAGGCAGGGGCCTGACACGATCCTGTAGGAGCCGGGCTTGCCCGCGAATGGGCCCTCAAGGCTGAAAAAGCTTCGCGGGCAAGCCCGGTTCCTGCAAGGCGGGTCCGCTCCTGCAGAGATCACCCCAGGGCAGAGAATCATCCAGAATTGAAGTACGAAAGAAGGACAGGGCAATGAACATACAAGACAAGGCTTTCCTGATCAGCGGCGGCGCCTCCGGCCTCGGTGCGGCCACCGCCGAAATGCTGGTGGCCGCTGGTGCACGGGTGATGCTGGTGGACCTCAATGCCGAGGCCGTCGCGGCCCAGGCGCAAAAACTCGGCGCCAATGCCCGCAGCGTGGTCGCCGACATTACCCAGCAGGACCAGGCACAACGTGCCGTAGAGGCGGCTGTCAGCACCTTCGGTGGCCTGCATGGGCTGGTCAACTGTGCCGGCATCGTGCGCGGCGAGAAGATCCTCGGCAAGAACGGCCCGCACCTGCTGGACACTTTCAGCCAGGTGATCAATGTCAACCTGATCGGCAGCTTCAACCTGCTGCGCCTGGCCGCTGCGGCCATGGCCGAGAGCGAGGCGGACGCCGGTGGCGAGCGCGGCGTGATCATCAACACCGCTTCGGTCGCTGCCTATGACGGCCAGATTGGCCAGGCCGCCTATGCCGCCTCCAAGGGTGCCATCGTCAGCCTGACTCTGCCGGCCGCCCGCGAACTGGCGCGCTTCGGCATCCGCGTGATGACCATCGCCCCGGGCATCTTCGAGACGCCGATGATGGCCGGCATGACCCCGGAAGTGCGCGACTCGCTGGCGGCCGGCGTGCCGTTCCCGCCGCGCCTGGGCAAACCCTCGGAATACGCCGCGCTGGTCCGGCACATCATTGAAAACAGCATGCTCAACGGCGAGGTGATCCGTCTCGACGGCGCCTTGCGCATGGCGGCCAAGTAGGAGGAAACAAGCATGACTATCCAGGACCCCGTTGTCATCGTCAGCGCCGTGCGCACCCCCATGGGGGGCTTCCAGGGCGACCTCAAGAGCCTGACCGCACCGCAGCTGGGCGCTGCCTCGATCCGCGCGGCGGTCGAGCGTGCCGGTGTGGCGGCGGACGCCGTGGACGAAGTGCTGTTCGGTTGCGTGCTGCCGGCCGGCCTTGGCCAGGCGCCGGCCCGCCAGGCGGCACTGGGTGCCGGACTGGACAAGGGCACCCGCTGCACCACCTTGAACAAGATGTGCGGCTCCGGCATGGAAGCGACCATTATCGCCCACGACCGGCTGCTGGCCGGCAGTGCCGAGGTGGTGGTAGCTGGTGGCATGGAAAGCATGTCCAACGCGCCGTACTTGCTGGACCGCGCCCGCAGCGGTTATCGCATGGGACACGGCCAGGTGCTCGACCACATGTTCCTCGACGGCCTGGAAGACGCCTACGACAAGGGCCGGCTGATGGGCACCTTTGCCGAGGATTGCGCCGAGAGCAACGGCTTCAGCCGCGAGACTCAGGATGCCTTCGCCGTCGCCTCGTTGATCCGCGCGCAGCAGGCCATCAGTGAAGGGCGCTTCCGTGACGAGATCGTTCCGCTGCAGGTGACGGTTGGCAAGGAACAGCGACTGGTCAGCGATGACGAGCAGCCACCGAAAGCCAAACTGGACAAGATCTCCTCGCTGAAACCGGCGTTTCGCCAAGGTGGTACGGTCACCGCGGCCAACTCCAGTTCGATTTCCGATGGCGCGGCGGCGCTGGTGCTGATGCGCCGTTCCGAGGCCGAGAAACGCGGCCTCAAGCCGCTGGCGGTGATCCACGGTCATGCGGCATTTGCCGACACCCCAAGCCTGTTCCCGGTGGCGCCGGTAGGGGCGATCCACAAGCTGCTGAAGAAAACCGGCTGGTCCCTGGACCAGGTCGACCGCTTCGAGATCAACGAAGCCTTCGCCGTGGTCACCCTGGTGACCATGGACAAGCTGCAGATTCCCCATGAGAAGGTCAACGTCAACGGCGGCGCCTGCGCCCTGGGACACCCGATCGGTGCGTCCGGCGCGCGCATCCTGGTGACGCTGCTGTCGGCGCTGCGCCAGCAGAATCTGAAGCGCGGCATCGCGGCAATCTGCATCGGCGGTGGCGAAGCCACGGCGATCGCGGTCGAGTGTCTGTAAGGAGTTCCCATGCTACCGAACCAAGAGCAACAACAGATCAGCGACGCGGCCCGGGATTTTGCCCAGGAACGCCTCAAGCCCTTCGCCGCCGAGTGGGACCGCGAGCATCGTTTCCCCCGTGAAGCCATCGGCGAAATGGCCCAACTGGGTTTCTTCGGCATGCTGGTGCCGGAAGAGTGGGGCGGTTGCGACACCGGTTACCTGGCCTACGCCATGGCCCTGGAGGAGATCGCCGCCGGTGATGGCGCCTGCTCGACCATCATGAGCGTGCACAATTCGGTGGGCTGCGTGCCGATCCTCAACTTCGGCAACGACGAGCAGAAAGCCCGGTTCCTGCCGGCCCTGGCCGGTGGCGAGATGCTCGGTGCGTTTGCCCTCACCGAACCCCAGGCCGGCTCCGATGCCAGCGGCCTGAAGACCCGCGCCCGACTGGAAGGCGACCATTACGTACTCAACGGCTGCAAGCAGTTCATCACTTCCGGGCAGAACGCCGGGGTGGTGATCGTCTTTGCCGTGACTGACCCGAGTGCCGGCAAGCGTGGTATCAGTGCGTTCATCGTGCCGACCGACTCGCCGGGCTACCAGGTCGCGCGGGTCGAGGACAAGCTCGGTCAGCATGCTTCGGACACCTGCCAGATCCTCTTCGAAGACGTGAAGGTGCCGGTAGCCAATCGCCTGGGCGAGGAGGGCGAGGGCTACCGCATCGCCCTGGCCAACCTGGAAGGTGGACGGGTCGGTATTGCCGCGCAATCGGTGGGCATGGCCCGGGCGGCATTCGAGGCGGCCCGCGACTACGCCCGCGAGCGGCAGAGCTTCGGCAAGGCGCTGGTCGAGCACCAGGCCGTGGCGTTCCGCCTGGCGGACATGGCGACCCAGATCGCCGTGGCACGGCAGATGGTGCACTACGCCGCCGCGCTGCGCGACAGCGGCAAGCCGGCACTGGTGGAGGCGTCGATGGCCAAGCTGTTCGCCTCGGAAATGGCCGAGAAGGTCTGCTCCTCGGCATTGCAAACCCTTGGCGGCTATGGCTATCTGAACGACTTCCCGCTGGAGCGGATCTACCGCGACGTGCGGGTCTGCCAGATCTACGAAGGCACCAGTGACATTCAGCGCATGGTCATTTCGCGCAACCTGTGAGCAAGGAAATCAACGATGAGCTACGAAACCATTCTGCTGGACATCAAGGGCCGCGTCGGCCTGATCACCCTGAACCGCCCGCAGGCGCTCAACGCCCTCAATGCGCAGATCGTCAGTGAACTGAACCAGGCGCTGGATCGCCTGGAGGCCGATCCGGAGATCGGCTGCATCGTCCTGACCGGCTCGAAGAAGGCTTTCGCTGCCGGTGCCGACATCAAGGAAATGGCCGAGCTGACCTATCCGAAGATCTACCTCGACGACCTGTTCAGCGACAGCGACCGGGTGGCCAACCGGCGCAAGCCGATCATCGCCGCGGTATCCGGTTTCGCCTTGGGTGGCGGCTGTGAGCTGGCGTTGATGTGCGACTTCATCCTGGCCGCTGACAACGCCAAGTTCGGCCAGCCGGAGATCAACCTCGGCGTGCTGCCGGGCATGGGCGGCACCCAGCGCCTGACCCGTGCGGTGGGCAAGGCCAAGGCCATGGACTTGTGCCTGACCGGACGCTTCATCGATGCGGTGGAAGCCGAGCGTTGCGGCTTGGTGGCGCGGATCGTGCCGGTCGATGAGCTGTTGGACGAGGCATTGAAGGTGGCGACCCTGATCGCCGGCAAGTCGATCCCGATCAGCATGATGATCAAGGAGAGCGTCAACCGCGCATTCGAGGTCAGCCTGTCCGAAGGCGTGCGTTTCGAGCGCCGGGTGTTCCATGCGGCGTTTGCCACCGAAGACCAGAAAGAGGGGATGGCGGCGTTCGTGGCCAAGCGCGAGGCGCAGTTCAAGGATCGTTGAAACCGTCGAGTGGTGTGATGACTGATACACCGCTATCGCCAGCAAGCGGAGCGCCGCCCCGCTTGCTGGCGATGCCTTTCAGGGCATCACACCAGGTAATGCCTCAGCTCCCGCGCAATCAGCATCCGCTGAATCTCGCTCGACCCTTCGTAGATCTGCGTGATCCGCGCATCCCGGTAGTAGCGTTCTACCGGATAATCTTCCAGATACCCATAGCCGCCATGGATCTGCATCGCCGAGGAGCAGACCTTCTCGGCCATTTCCGAGGCGAACAGCTTGGCCTGCGAGGCCTCCGACAGGCAGGGCTGGCCCGCGCTGCGCAGGCGCGCGGCGTGGAGGATCAGCAGCCGCGTGGCATTGATCCGGGTGTGCATGTCGGCCAGCAGGTTGGCGATGCTCTGGTGCTCGATGATCGGCTTGTCGAATTGCACGCGTTCGCGGGCATAGGCCAGCGCCGCTTCGAAGGCGGCACGGGCGATGCCCAGCGCTTGGGCGGCGATGCCGATGCGTCCGCCTTCCAGGTTCGACAGGGCAATCGCCAGGCCCTTGCCGCGTTCGCCGAGCAGGTTGGCTTCGGGCACCGTGCACTGGTTCAGGGTGACCGCGCAGGTATCGGACGCGCGGATGCCCATCTTGTGCTCGGTACGGTCGACGATAAAACCCTGGGTGTCGGTCGGTACCAGGAAGGCCGAGAGGCCTTTCTTGCCCAGCTCCGGATCGGTCACGGCAAAGACGATCGCCAGGCTGGCGCGCTTGCCGTTGCTGACGAACTGCTTGGCGCCGTTGATCACCCACTGGCCGTCCTTGAGTTCGGCACGGGTGCGCAGGTTGTGTGCCTCGGAGCCGGCCTGGGGCTCGGTCAGGCAGAAGCAGCCGATCGCCTCGCCCGTGGCGAGTTTCTGCAGCCAGGTTTCCTTCTGCGCCTGGGAGCCGTAATTGAGGATCGGCCCGCAACCCACCGAGTTGTGGATGCTCATCAGTGCGCCGGTGGCACCATCGCCGGCCGCGATCTCTTCCACCGCCAGGGCATAGGCCACGTAGTCGACATAGGTCCCTCCCCATTCCTCGGGGACCACCATGCCCAACAGGCCCAGTTCGCCCATCTTGCGCACCAGTCCGTCATCGATCCAGCCGGCCTTTTCCCAGGCCTGGGCATGGGGCGCGATCTCGCCACGGGCGAAATCCCGGGCCATGTCGCGGATCATCACTTGTTCTTCGCTCAGTTCGATATCGTGCATGGCTTCAGTTTTCGCTTGTGTCGAGGCCGTGGAAAAAACGTGCGACCTGCTCGGGCGCCAGCGCCTGCAGGGTCGGTGGGTTCCAGCGCGGGGTCTTGTCCTTGTCGATCAGCAGGGCGCGCACGCCTTCCATCAGGTCGCCGTGCTCGAACCACTGGCGATCCAGGTGCAGTTCCATGGCAAAGCATTCCTCCAGGCTCAGGTGGCGACCCCGGCGCAGCATCTCCAGGGTCACGGCCATCGCCAGTGGCGAGCGGGTTTCCAGCAGGCTGGCGGTCTGCGAGGCCCATTCGTGGCTGTCGGCGACGGTCACCGCGCGCAGTTGCTCGACCATGCTCGGCACGTCGGGCAGGGCGAAGAAGTGGTCGATGGCGGGGCGCAGCTTGTCCAGCGGAGCATCGGAGAGGGTCTGCACGGCGAGCTTGGCCAGCAGGCTCTGCAGGTCCTTGAGCGGGGTGTCGTGCCATTCCATCTGGTCGAGACGCTGGTCCAGCAGGGCCAGCCTGTCGCTGTGCAGGTACCAGTCGGCGAGGCCGCAGTAGAGCGCATCGGCGGCGCGGATCTGGTTGCCGCTGACACCCAGGTACAAGCCGATTTCGCCGGGAATCCGCGGCAGGAAGTAGCTGCCGCCGACATCCGGAAAGTAGCCGATGCCGACTTCCGGCATCGCCAGCCGGCTGCGTTCGGTGACCACCCGCAGGTCCGCGCCCTGCACCAGGCCCATGCCGCCGCCGAGGACAAAACCGTCCATTAGCGCCAGCACCGGCTTGCGGTAGTGGTGGATGCAGAGGTCGAGGGCGTATTCCTCGACGAAGAAGTCTTCGTGCAACCGGTCGCCGCCCTTGTAGCTGTCGTACAGCGAACGGATATCGCCGCCAGCACAGAACGCCCGGTCACCCGCGCCGCGCAGGGTCACGGCGTGGACCTCCGGATCATCGGCCCATTCATCGAGCTGCGCTTGCAGCAGGCGGATCATGTCCAGGGTCAGGGCATTGAGGCCGGCGGGTCGGTTGAGGGTGAGATGACCGATATGGTTGCGCACCTGCGCCAGTACCTCGGCCGAGGCGTCGTCAAAATTTGTGGCAGCGGAGGGTGAAACCCGAACAGTCATTAACTAACTCCCTGCTTTTATTGTCTTTTTAGGTGCGTTCGCGTAGCGAACGATGGTTGATCGTAACAGTGCAATTTTGTCGTGTACAACCGGGATAACTGCAGGTCTTGTCTGCATTTTTGCCTGTATGGGCAAGCCTCTGGATAGTCTGGCTCAAGGTGCCGGGGTTGCAAGCCGGATCCGCCTTGGTGTCGTGGTGGCCTGGCGGTACGAATCCGGTTCGTATTGCGTGGACTCGGTGCTAAAGTCGCTTCTTTTTTCGAGCAGGGAACGGTCATGCGGATGTTAATCGGGGCGTTGGCGGCAGTGGCATTGGCGGGGTGCATGGGGCCCGGCATGAGTCAGAGTCGTACCACCGGCCCGACCAAGAGCTTTACTTCGACCAAGGCCGACAATGTCGTTGCCCAGTGCATTCAGTTCTCCTGGCAGGACGAAAAGGTCTTCGATGTCGACGCCGCGGCCTACCTGCAACCGGGCTACAAGGGCGGCTCGACCGTCTATACCCGTGGTTCCGAGTATTTTGTCGATGTCCGTCGCGAGGCCGATGGCACGGTGGTCGACTACTACGCCACCACCAGCAAGCCGATCGGCGCCCGGCGGCTGGCGGCTGTCGCTACCTGCCTCTGATGGTTTGAGCTGGACCGGCTGCCCATCACCGAGTAGCGCTGGCCAGCGCGCCTTTCACTGCTCCCAGTGCAATCCCGTGCATCAGCGTTCGATGCCCCTGTGGCTCCAGACCCGCTTCGTCGGTCCAGGCCGGCAGGTTGTTGAGCAGGCACAGGAAGGTACGCACGGTGGTGCGGGCCAGGGACTCGTCGGGGGAAAGGCCCAGTGGCGTAAGCAGCTTGACCAGGTGGCTTTCGTAGCGGCGGCGCAACTCCAGCACTGATGCCTGCTGCGAGTCGTCCAGGCAGTGGAACTCATGCTCCGCGACGCGAAAGAAATCGGCCTTGTCGCGGTGCAGGTCCAGATGGGCGGCGATCAGGGCGTCCAGGCGTTTTTCCGCCGAACGTGGGGCCGGGCTGGCGACGATATCGAGCAGGTCCCGGTGCAGGCTTTCGATCAGTTCGAACAGCAGCGCCTGCTTGCTCTCGATGTGGTTGTAGATTGAGCCCGGCTGGATGCCCAGGTGCGCCGCCAGTTCCCGCAGGCCGACCTGGGCGAACCCGCGCCGGGCAAACAGCGCCACGGCCTTGGTGCGGGTTTCCAGGTGGCGTGAAGGCTTCTGTTCCGGCGCCTGCGGCGCAATGGCGAGGGCGGCCCGGGCCATGGTCGATCAGCCTTCGTATGTGTAGAAGCCACGACCGCTCTTGCGGCCCAGGTAGCCGGCCGCGACCATCTCCCTGAGCAACTGCGCCGGTCGGTACTTCGGTTCGTCGAAGCCCGAATGCAGGCTTTCCATGATCGCCAGCAGGGTATCCAGGCCGATCAGGTCGGCCAGGGCCAGCGGGCCGATCGGCTGGTTGCAGCCCAGTTGCATGCCGGCGTCGATGTCCTCGGCACTGGCCAGCCCTTCCTGTAGGACGAAGATCGCTTCGTTGATCATCGGGCAGAGGATGCGGTTGACCACGAAGCCCGGGCGGTTGCGCGCGGTGACGGCGGTCTTGCCGATCTGCGTGGCCAGGGCGAGGGCATTGGCGTGGGTGGCGTCGCTGGTCTGCAGGCCGCGAATGACTTCCAGCAGGCCCATCATCGGCACCGGGTTGAAAAAGTGCAGGCCGATGAAGCGTTCAGGCCGGCTGATCGCCGCGGCCAGCTCGGTGATCGACAGCGACGAGGTGTTGGTGGCGATGATGCACTCGGCACCGACCACTTCGGCCACCTGCTTGAGGATGCGCTTTTTCAGCTCGAGGTTTTCCGTAGCGGCCTCGATCACCAGCTCGGCGCTGGTCAGCACCGCGTAGTCGGCACTCAGGCTGATGCGGCCAAGGGCGGCCTGCTTGTCCTCGGCGCTGATCACGGCCTTGCGTACCTGCCGCTCGAGGTTGTTGCCGAGGGTCGCCAGGCCCTTGTCCAGGGCGGCCTGGGACACGTCGATCAGACTGACCTGCAGGCCGGCTACCGCGCAGACCTGCGCAATACCGTTGCCCATGATGCCGGCGCCGATCACGGCGATACGTTGAATATTCATGAAGATCGTCCTTAAACCCGTTCGAAGATGACAGCGATGCCTTGCCCACCACCGATGCACATGGTGGCCAGGCCATAGCGGCCGCCCGTGCGATGCAGTTCGTGGATCAGCTTGGTGGCAATGATGGTGCCGGTGGCACCGACTGGATGACCGAGGGAAATGCCCGAGCCGTTGGGGTTGACCTTGGTTGGGTCGAGGCCCAGTTCCTGGCTGACGGCGCAGGCCTGGGCGGCGAAGGCGACGTTGGACTCGATCACATCGAGGTCGGCGATGTCCAGGCCGGCGCGCTTGAGTGCCAGGCGGGTGGCCGGGATCGGGCCGAGGCCCATCAGTTCCGGTTCGACCCCGGCGTGGGCGTAGGCCACCAGGCGTGCCAGGGGCTTGAGGCCGTTGGCCTGCACCGCCGAGGCAGTGGCCATCAGTACGGCGGCGGCGCCGTCATTGAGCCCCGAGGCATTGCCGGCGGTGACCGTGCCGTCCTTCTTGAAGGCGGTGCGCATCTGCGCCAGTTGCTCCAGCGAGGTGCTGCGCGGGTGTTCGTCGACGCTGAACAGCTCGGTGCCCTTGCGACTGCGCACTTCCACCGCGGCGATCTGCCCGCTGAAGCGGCCCTCGTCGATGGCGCGGCGTGCCCGTACCTGTTCTTCCAGGGCCAGGTCGTCCTGCATCTGGCGGGTGATGCCATTGCGTTCGGCGATGTTCTCGGCGGTGATGCCCATGTGGATGCCGTGGAACGGGTCATGGAGAATGCCGAGCATGTAATCGATGGCCTGGACGTTGCCCATGCGCGCGCCCCAACGGGCGGAAGGCAGCAGGTAGGGGCCGCGGCTCATGGATTCGGCGCCGGCGCCGATGGCGACCTCTGCATCGCCGAGCAGCAGGGTCTGGGCGGCCGAGACGATCGATTGCAGGCCGGAGCCGCAGAGGCGGTTGACGTTATAGGCCGGCGTTTCCTTGGGAATGCCGGCGTTCATCGCCGCAACGCGAGACAGGTAGGCGTCCTGGGTGTCGGTGGGGATCACGTTGCCCATCACCACGTGGCCGACCAGGGCCGGGTCCACATCGCCGCGCTGCAGGGCGGCCTTGACCGCGGTGGTCGCCAGTTCGCCCAGGGGCACATCCTTCAGGGCGCCACCGAAGGTGCCGATGGCTGTCCGGACGGCGCTGACGATATACACTTCGGGCTTTGACATGGGGCACTCCTGTTTTGTTGTTGTGGGAGCCGACTGGCTGGCGGTCCGCCAAAGTCGGCCATCCGGCACCTTTCCCGGCGCTGTCGGGGTAGCTATCGCCAGCAAGCCGGCTCCCACGGGGCTGAATGGGAAGCTTAGCTCGTGCCTGACGTATCATCTGAAGCAGGGCTTGTCTGGTCGGCCAGTCTAGGACCGGCCATCGATTCGGCCTATGCCGAAACTGCTCAGTAAACCTGTTCTTTTTTGCCATACGCAGTCCGGGATTCATGAAAGAAAAACATTCGGTGTCGTCGTATTTCGTCAAGGCCCTGTTGGTGCGCTTCCTTGACGATCCATCGCGGGTCGCCGAGCTGCTGCAGGCTGCCGGCTTCAGCGAGCGTTCGATTGACGCACTGGACGAGCGTGTCGCGCCCCGGCAATTGGCGCAGCTCTGGCTGGCGGTGATCCGCGAGCTGGGCGACGAGTTCTTCGGTTTCGACTCTCATGGCATGCCCATCGGCAGCTTTGCCCTGATCTGCCGCGGGCTGATCCAGGCACCGACGGTGGGCAAGGCGCTGGGCCTGTCGCTGGAATACTTCGCGCTGTTCCTGCGCGACATCCACGCCCAGGTGCAGGTGCGTGGCAAGCGCGTCGCGGTGGTGATGACCACCGATACCCGCGACCCGTACCTGCAGGCGGTGGTCACCGAAACTTACCTGATCCTGATTGTCGGCCTGATGTGCTGGCTGGCCGGCCGGCGGATTCCCATCAGCCGGGCGCGGTTTGCCCACGCGCGGCCGGCCCATGGCGACGAGCACCTGCTGTGGGGCGCCTATGTGGAGTTCGAGGCGCCGGTGACCGAGATCGAGTTCGAGCGCGAATGCCTGCGCCTGCCGGTGCTGGCCGATCGCAAGTCGCTCTATGCGTTCCTGCGCGATGCCCCGCAGTCGGTGTTCATCCGCTTTCGCAATCGCGAAGGGTTCAGCGCCAGGGTGCACCAGCGTCTGCGTTCGTGCGGCTACGATCACTGGCCGACCCTGGAACAGCTGGCTGACGAGTTCGATATCCACCTGGCCAGCCTGCGTCGGGCCTTGCAGCGCGAGGGTTTCTCCTACCAGGAAATCAAGGACGAAGTGCGCCGCACCATCGCCTTCGAGCGCCTGCGCAGCACCCGCATGAGCATCGCCGAGGTTGCCCAGGAAGTCGGATTCCGCGAGCCAAGTGCGTTTCACCGGGCCTTCAAGCAGTGGACGGGGGAGAGTCCGGGGAGCTTTCGCTTACGGGGGCAGAAGGGGTAACGTAGGGGCCAGGCGCGGTAGTCCATTCACTCCGAGGAAGCTCCATGTCGTCCCAGCACCTGACCGAATACGAAGATGCCAGCCCCGAAGTGCGCGCGGTTTACGATGACATCATGCAGACCCGCCAGGTCGGGCAGGTCAACAATTTCTGGAAGTGCCTGGCCGCGCATCCGCCCACCTTGCGCCGTACCTGGGACAGCCTCAAGGATATCATGGCACCCGGCGCCCTGGACTCGCTGACCAAGGAACTGATCTATGTCGCGGTCAGTGTCACCAACAACTGCCCGTACTGCATTGCCTCGCATACGGCGGCGGCCCGCAAGGCGGGGATGACCGATGCGATGTTTGGCGAGCTGCAGGCAGTGGTCGGCATGGCCAACGAGACCAACCGGCTGGCTAACGGCTATCGTGTGCCACTGGACGATGCGTTCAAGCTCGACTGAGTCGCCGGGCATCCATCAGGGAGGAACCTTCATGTTCAGCCATATCCAACTGGGCGCTAGGGATCTGCCGCGCATGATCGCCTTCTATGAGGCGGTACTGGCCGAGCTCGGCCTGGTACGCATGCCCGATGAACAGGACAGCGGCCCGCCCGGTGCCGGTTGGCGATTGCCGGGATGGGAGTGGCCGCATTTCTTCGTGCAGGAACCGTTCAACGGTTTGCCGGCGACCTGGGGCAACGGCGTGCAGGTGAGTTTCGCTGCGCCCTCGCCAGCGGCGGTGCAGGCCGCCTGGGATCGTGCCCTGGCGTTGGGGGCGACGGACGAAGGGGCGCCGGGCCTGCGACCGCATTATGGCGTCGACTACTACGGTGCCTATTGTCGTGATCCGGAAGGCAACAAGTTGTGCTTCGTGCACACCCGTGAATTGGACGCGATGCTCGCCCGGCAGCCCGCCAAGGCCTGAGCGCCGCTGTTGCCTGGGCAACAGTGATCCGACACATCTGTCGAAATGACGACAGGTCATGGATCATGTTTGTTTCGTATTTATATGATTTATATAGATAAATGTCTGTGGCATAGGCCGTGCAAGTAGACCGGTGAACCCTCTTCATCGCTCGCTCAGCGGAGCCCTGTATGCCTTGCACTCTTTTTTCGCTTTCCCGTTTCGTCTGGCTCGGCGCAGCATTGCTGCTGGGCCAGGCCGCCATTGTCCAGGCCGCCGAGGGCGACGATGCCGTGCCGTCCCTGGCCGGCAAGCGCATCGCCGTGAGCATGACCGGTACCAGTCACTATTTCGATATCAAGGCGTTCCAGGCCCAGGTCGATGAGATCAAGCGCCTGGGCGGCACACCGATCACCCTCGATGCCGGACGCAACGACAAGAACCTGGTGACCCAGTTGCAGACGGTGGTCACCCAGAAGCCCGATGCGGTGATCCAGACTCTCGGTACCCTGAGCGTGATCGACCCCTGGCTCAAGCGCATCAGCAAGGCCGGGATCCCGCTGTTCACCATCGATGCGCCGTCGCAGTACAGCCTCAACAACACTACCTCGGACAATGTCGCCACCGGCAAGGCCCTGGCCGACCAATTGATCAAGGACGCTGGCGGCAAGGGGCGGATCCTGGTGTTCAACGGCTTCTACGGTGTACCGGTCTGCGCGATCCGCTACGACCAGCTGAAACTGGCGCTCAAGGATCACCCACAACTGGAGATCATCGAGCCGGAGCTGCGCGATGTGATTCCCAATACCGTGCAGGATGCCTATTCCCAGGTGTCCGCGTTGCTCAACAAGTACCCGGCCGGCAGCGTCACGGCGATCTGGTCGGCCTGGGACATCCCGCAACTGGGGGCGAGCAAGGCGCTGATCGATGCCAAGCGTACCGAGATCAAGACCTACGGCGTCGACGGCACTCCCGAGGTGTTGGAACTGCTCGGCCAACCGAACTCGCCGGTCGGCGCAGTGGTGGCGCAGCAACCTGCGCTGATTGGCAAGACCGCGGTGCAGAACGTCGCCCGTTACCTGGCCGGCCAGCATGACCTGCCCAGGGAAACCCATGTCTCGACGCTGTTGACCACCGCCAGCAACCTGGCCCAGGTCCAGCAGTTGCGGGGTGACTGATGGCGGCGGTCCCGGCATTGCACCTTGAGCATCTGCGCAAGCGTTTCGGCGCGACCCTGGCGCTGGACGATGCCAGTCTCAAGGTTGCGCGCGGCACCATTCATGGCCTGGTGGGCGAGAACGGGGCCGGTAAGTCGACCCTGATCAAGATCCTGGCCGGCATACACAAGGCCGACGCCGGGCATCTGGGCATCGACGGCCAGCGCCATGCCGCGCTGTCGCCACGCCAGGTGGAAGCCCTGGGCGTGCAGTTCATCCATCAGGAACGCTTGCTGCCGGCGAGCTTCACCGTCGGCGAGGCGCTGTTCTTCGGCCATGAGTTGCGGCGCGGTCCGTTGCTGGATCGGCGTCGGCAACAGCGTGAGGCCGAGCGCCTGCTGGCGGAATACTTCGATCTGCAGTTGCCCGCCGGGGCCTTGGTGGGCGAGTTGAACAGCGCCCAGCGCCAGGTACTGCAAATCACCCGCGCACTGGTTCGCCAGCCGAAGATCCTGGTGTTCGACGAGCCCAGCGTGGCGCTGGTCAAGCGCGAGGTCGACCAGTTGCTGCGGATCGTCAGACGCCTGCGCGAGCAGGGGCTGTCGATCCTGTACATCTCCCATTACCTGCAGGAAATCGACAGCCTGTGCGACGAGGTCACGGTGCTGCGCAATGGCCGCGATGTGGCGGTGGTCGAGCCGCGCCACACCTCCAGCGCGCAGATTGCCCGGCTGATGGTCAACCGCGAGGTGCGCGAGATGTACCCCAAGGTTGCGGTCACTCCCGGCGAGCCGTTGCTGCAGCTGCGTGCCCTGAGCCTGACCCGGCATTACCGGCAGATCGATCTGCAACTGCGCCGGGGCGAGATCGTCGGCCTGACCGGGCTGGTCGGTTCCGGGGCCAAGGAACTGCTCAAGACTCTGTTCGGTGTGATCCGTGCCGACAGCGGCGAGATTCATCTCGACGGTCGGCTGCTGCGCCTGCGTTCGCCGGGCCAGGCCATTGCCGCGGGCATCGCCCTGGTGCCGGAGGAGCGACGTAGCCAGGGCATCGCGCCGGTGCTGTCGGTATTGGAAAACCTGACGCTGGCCGGGCTTCGGCGCTTCAGCCGCTGGGGCCTGCTGAGCCGGCGTCGGGAGCAGGCAGAGAGCCTGCGGCTGATCGACGAGTTGGCGATCAAGGCGCCTGGTCCCCAGGCGGCGGTCAGCCAGCTCAGTGGTGGCAATCAGCAGAAGGTTGCCCTGGGCAAATGGTTGAGCCGGCGTTCTGCCGTGTACCTGCTGGATGAGCCCTGTGTCGGGGTGGATGTCGGGGCGAAGGTGGAGATCTATCGACTGATCGGACGCCTGGTGCAGGAGGGCGCAGCGGTGCTGGTGCTGTCCTCGGACCTGCCGGAACTGATCGGTATCAGCGACCGTATCCTCGTGTTGCATCGCGGTGAGATCGCCGGTGAGTTCCGTGCGGGCGAGGTCGATAGCGATCGCTTGCTGGCCTGTGCCACCGGTGCCACTCGGGCCGAGGCAGTTGTCGTGAAAAGGGAGGTGGCGGATGTCGCTGTCTGATCCGCTTCAACTTGAAGCCCCCGCCGAGGGCCTGTCCCGACGCCTGTGGGTGTTGCTGCTGCGGCGGGGCTCCGCGGGGGTGTTCCTGGCCATTCTGCTGGGGTTTGCGCTGTCGGCGCCGAACTTCCTGTCATTGGGCAACATCACCAATGTCTTCAGCCAGTCGGCGATTTTAGGTGTGCTCGCCTTCGGCCTGACTTGCGTGATCATCGGCGGCGGCTCGAACGTGGTCGCCGGTGGGCTGGACTTGTCGCTGGCTGCCAACTTGGGCCTGTGTGCGGCGCTGTTCAGCCGGCTGAACAACGCCGGCCTGGAACTGTGGGCCAGCCTGCCCTTGACCCTGGGTTGCGGGCTGCTGGTCGGCCTGTTCAATGGTCTGGCGGTGGTGCTGCTGCGTTTGCCACCGCTGCTGGCGACACTGGCGAGCATGAACGTGCTGGCCGGGCTGGAGCTGGTGCTGACCGAAAACACTGTGGTGCCCACCGATTCAGCGTTACTGGACCTGCTCAGCAGCGGCAGTTGGCTGGGCGTACCGGCGCTGGCCTGGGTACTGCTGGTAACGGCAGGGCTGTTGACGCTGTTGATCCAGCACACCGCCTACGGGCTTCGTTTGCATGCGGTGGGCGAGTATCCCCAGGCCGCCCAGGCAGCAGGCATTCCCGTGGCGGGCTACGTGTTGTCCAGCTATCTGCTGTCGGGTCTGTGCGCCGCCCTGGCGGCCTTGTGCTCGGCGGCGTTCTTCAGCGGCAGCACCACCGGCTCCGCAGAGATGCTGCTGTCGGTGGTGGCGATCGCCTTTCTCGGCGTGGTGTTCTCCCGGCGACTGGTGGCGAGTATTCCCGGCACCTTGCTGGCGACTCTGCTGATCGGTTTCCTGATCAATGGCTTTCAACTGCTGAACATCTCCAGCTTCTGGGTCAATGGCGTGCAAGGCGTGCTGATCCTGCTGGTGGTGGCTGCGTCCAGCGCGCTGAATCGAGGGGAGGGCGCATGAGCCAGGTGCTCGCACGCCAGGCCGCGGGAGTGCGGTCGCTGTTGCCGTTTACCTTGCCGCTGGTGTTTCTGGCGATGGTTTTGCTGTTTGCCTGGCAGGCACCGGGTTTTCTCAGTGTTGGCAACCTCAGGAGCCTGGTGCTGAACAACTTCGTCCTGCTGGCGATTGTCGCCATCGGCATGACCTATGCGGTGGCGGCGGGCGGGATCGACCTGTCGGTCGGCACGGCCCTGGACTTCGCCAGCTTCAGCTTCGTCGTGTTGCTCAACGCAGGTCACGGGCTGGCGGTGGCGTTGCCGGTGGCATTGGGAGCGGGGCTGCTGGTGGGGCTGCTGAATGCCGGGCTGATCGCCGGACTGCGGATCAGTCCGTTCCTGGCGACCCTGGGCACCTTGTTCATCGGCACCAGCGCCCAGCAGTTGCTGTCCGACGGCGGCCAGCCGATCTACATCGCCCAGGGCTTCAAGCCGGAGCTGACTGGCATCAGTCTGTTCGGCGTGGCCTTGCCGTTGTGGACCGTGCTGGGCGTGGCGCTGGTCTATGGCCTGGTACTGGCCCGTGGGCGCCTGGGCCGCGAGCTGCTGGCCCAGGGTACCCAGCCGCTGCTGGCGTACTATTCTGGGTTGTCGGTGCGGCGCATCGTCACCAGCGTGGTACTGGCCACGGCCCTGGCCTGCGCCCTGGCCGGGGTATTGCTCAGCTCGACGGTCAACGCCTACGTGCCGTTGTCCGGCAATGCCTTCCTGCTCAATGCGATCGGCGCGGTGTTCATCGGCACCACTTTCAATCGCCAGGGCCGGGCCAACGTGCCGGGAACACTGCTGGGCGTGCTGTTCATCAACGTCATCGCCAACGGCCTGCTGCTGATCGGCTGGAACTTCTACTGGCAGCAGGTCGCGACCGGCGTGCTGATCTTCGGGGTGCTGGCGTTCAGCTTCGTCAGCCGGAGGATCATCGAGAGTCGCTAGCTGATACACCGACATTGCCGTTGCGACGATATTTGATTAAATTGCGAAGCATTCTCAATTGTATTCGTGACCTCCATGTCTCCCAGCGCTCTCAATTCGACTCCGGATCGGCCCGTCGCGACGCTCTATGGTGCGCACCATGGCTGGTTGGTCGGCTGGCTGCGAGCGCGGCTGGGCTGTTCGCAGCAGGCGGCGGACCTGGCCCAGGACACCTTCGTCCGCCTGTTGCTGGCGGAAAAGGCCCAGCGCCTGGATAAACCACTCGATGAGCCACGGCATTTCCTGGTCACCGTCGCCAAGCGGGTGATGGTCGACAGTTTCCGTCGGCGCAAGCTGGAGCAGGCGTATCTGCAGGCATTGGCCGAGCAGCCGGTGGGGGTGGCGATTTCGCCGGAAGAGCGCTGGTCGATCATCGAGACCCTGCAGGCGGTGGACGCCATGCTCGACGGCCTGGGGCGCAACGTGAAGCGCGCTTTCCTGATGTCGCAGTTGCAGGGGCTGGGCTACAAGGAGATCGCTGCGCAGTTGGACGTGTCGGTGAGTTCGGTGACCAAGTACGTCGCCAAGGCCACCGAGCATTGCCTGCTGTTCGCCCTGGATGCCCAGCCGTGACCCGCGATCAGCAACGCCTGGCGTTGTCGGCGGCGGCGCAATGGGTCGCGCGTCTGGCCGCGGCGCCAGAGGACGCGCAGATTCACCAGGCCTGGCGCCATTGGCGCGAGCAGAACCCTGCGCACCAATGGGCCTGGCAACGGGTGGAGATGCTCCAGGGACAGTTGCAGGGGTTGCCCGGCGCGCTGGCCTACAGCACGCTCGACAAGGCCGGCGAACGTTCCTTGGGCCTGGACCGGAGGGGGCTGCTCAAGGGCCTGGTGATGGCCGTGGGTGTCGGCGGCATCGGTTGGAGCGGCTATCGTGCAGCTCCGATCTGGCTGGCCGATCACCGTACCGCCACCGGTGAACGGCGCAGCTTCGAGCTGGCCGATGGTTCCCGCCTGACCCTCAACACCGCCAGTGCCGTGGATGTGCGCTTCGACGCCGGCCAGCGCCTGCTGATCCTGCGCGAAGGGGAGATTCTGGTGGAAACCGCCAAGGATGCCCGACCGTTCATCGTGCGCAGTACCCAGGGCGACATGCGTGCATTGGGCACCCGGTTCACGGTGCGCCAGCAGGATGACTCGACACGCCTGAGCGTGCTCGAACATGCCGTGGCGGTTCGACCGCAGGCGCTCGACCGAGAGCAGGTCATCGCGGCGGGGCAGTCGGTGAGCTTCAGCCGCTACCAGGTGGACGCAGTGCAGCCGCTGGAGTCGGGGGAGGGTGAGTGGGCCCGTGGGCGACTGCTGATCGACGGCTGGCGGCTGGATCGACTGCTTGCCGAGTTGCAGCGCTACCGTCCCGGTTACCTGGGTTGTTCGGCCGAGGTCGCGGGACTGCGGCTGTCCGGTGCCTATCCACTGGACGACACCGATCGCGCCCTGGTGGCCGTGGCCCGGGCCTTGCCGGTGCAGGTGGTGCAGCGCACCCGCTACTGGACGCGGGTGGTCGGCGAAAATAAATGAAAAATAATCAGATTCGGCTTGTCGATTTTTAGTTGCTGGTTCGACTCCCTCTTGAACGAACACTTCCGCTCATTCGGATCATCAGGAGCCAGCATGCAACCAGGGTACACCAGCGCCGCCGTCCCACCTCTTCACTCCCATGCGCGAAAGCCCCTGGCGGTGGCTGTTCTCGGCGCCTGCCTGGCGTTGCAATACAGTCTCGGCGCGCCGTTGTTCAGCCGATCCAGCCAGGCCGATGCCGCCTCGGCGCAGCAGGCCTATTCGATAGCCGGTGGTCCGCTGGGCGCGGTGCTGAGCCGCTTCTCCGGGGATGCCGGGGTGGTGCTGTCGTTCGATTCGAACCTTACCGCCGGCCGCCAGAGTCCCGGCCTGAAAGGCACCTACAGCGTCGACCAGGGTTTTGCCGTGCTGCTGGCCGGCAGTGGCCTGGCAGCGGTGCGCAATGCCGATGGCAGTTACTCGCTGATCACCGTCGCCTCCGGAGGCGCGTTGTCCCTGGGGGCTACCACCATTTCGGGCGATGCTCTGGGTCTGACTACCGAGAACACCCATTCCTACACTACCGGGGCAACCAGCACTGCGACCAAACTGCCGTTGTCGCTGCGCGAAACGCCGCAGTCGGTCAGCGTGATCACCCGGCAACTGATGGATGACCAGCACCTGTCGACGCTCAACGACGTGCTCAAGTTCACCCCCGGCATCACCACCAACCATCGCGACAGTGATCGCTACACCTTCTACTCCCGTGGCTTCCAGATCCAGAACTACCAGTTCGACGGCATTCCCTCGCAGACCATCAACGATTCGCAGCAATACACCGGTACGCTGCTGGATATGGCGATCTATGATCGGGTCGAAGTGCTGCGCGGCGCCACCGGCCTGCTCAGTGGTTCCGGCTCGCCGTCGGCGGCGATCAACCTGGTGCGCAAGCGGCCGACCAAAGACTTCCAAGGTTATGTCTCCGGTGACGTCGGTGCCTGGGACAAGTATCGCACCGAAGGCGATGTCTCCGGCCCGCTGACCGACAGCGGCAACATCCGTGGGCGCGTGGTGGCGGTGTATGAGAAGCAGAACTCCTTCATCGACTGGTACAAGCAGGAAAAGCGCGTATTGTACGGTGCCCTCGACGTCGACCTGAGCGAAGACACCCTGCTGCGCCTGAGCCTGGACTACCAGAACAACGACTCCGATGGTGTCAGCTTCGGCCATATCCCGCTGTTCAACAGCAATGGCACCCAGACGAATTTCTCCCGTTCGTTCAACCCGGCCGCGCGCTGGAGCTACCTGGACAACAGCCACTACAACTTCACCAGCCAGCTTGAGCACAAGTTGGCCAATGACTGGAGTCTCAAGGCCTCCTATAGCCACCAGTACGCCTACCGTCGCGGCACCGTGGGCTCGGCCAGTGGCGGCAAGTCCGACCCGCTGACCGGCAGCGGTAATTTCATGTTCGTCAACCGCCTGGACAGCTACCAGACCCAGGACACCCTCGACGTCTTCGCCTCCGGCCCGTTCAGCCTGCTCGGGCGCGAACATGAGCTGGTGCTGGGCGCCAGTACTTCGCGCACTCACCTGAACTACCCGACCTATGACCGGGCCAACCCGGCGGTACCGAATATCCATGAGTGGGATGGCAACCTGATCGGCAAGCCGCACCTGGCCAAGCTCGACGACAACCTGTCGCGCCTGCAGCAGACCGGCGTCTATGGCGCGCTGCGTCTGAAACCGACGGATGCGCTGTCGGTGATTCTCGGTACCCGTGTCAGTTGGTGGAACCAGCTGGATTCCGGCACCCACGACGAGGACGGCCTGCCGCCAACCAACGACCGCACAAAGAAGACCGGAGTCGTGACTCCCTATGCCGGGATCGTCTACGACCTCGACGATACCTACTCGGTCTATGCCAGCTACACCAGCATTTTCCAGCCGCAGCCGGGCACCAAGACCAGGAACGACACTTCGCTGGCGCCGCTGGAAGGCGACAACTATGAACTGGGGATCAAGGGCGAGTACTTCGGTGGTGCGCTCAATGCCAGCCTGGCGCTGTTCGAGATCAGGCAGGACAACCTGGCCCAGCCGGATGGCGTCAGCGTGAGCGGCTTGGATGCCTACAAGGCAATCAGTGGCGCGATCACCCGGGGTGTGGAAACCGAGATTTCCGGTGAGGTGCAGCCGGGCTGGAATCTGTTCGGTGGCTACACCTATCGGGAAACCCACGACAAGGACGGCAAGCGCGCGATTACCGACCAGCCGATCAATCTGTTCAAGCTGGGCACCACCTACCGCCTGGGTGGCGACTGGAACCGCCTGACCGTAGGTGGCAGTGTCACCTGGCAGAGCACCATCTATCACGAGGACGCAGACTCCGGCTTCCGCGCCTACCAGAATGATTATGCGCTGGTCGGCCTGCTGGCCAACTATGAGGTCAACGACCAGCTCACGGTCGGAGTGAACGTCAACAACCTGTTCGACGAGAAGTACTACGACGGCCTCGGTACCTTCAACTCCGGCTCCTACGGCGAACCGCGCAATGCGGTACTCAGCGCCAAGTGGAAGTTCTGAAACCTGGGTTGAGCCTGGCCGCCTGATCGGGCGGCCGGTGCCTCAGTGCGCGTGGGTGTCTGGCGAACTCTTGAGTATTTTCAGCCACTCGACGGCGAGACGATGACAGTCGCCTGGCCAGCGGGCGGTCAGCAGGTTGCCGTCGCGGACGGTGAAGCCGCGCTCGGGTTTGCTGGCGGAATCACGCAGCAGTGCCGGTGGCCCGCTGATGAAGTCCCTCGGGCTCGCCAGCACGGCCTTGATCTCCGATTCGACGGTCTGCGGGTAGGTGCGGTAGTAGCGACCGAGCCAGGGTGCGGTGATCAGCCAGGCGGCGAGTTCCATGGTTGTCGACAGCAGGGCGGTGAGCTTGCGGCCGTACAGCACGGATCGCCCGGTGTCCGGGTCGAGGGTGCGAGCGAACAGCAGCGGGCCATGGCAGACGGAGGCGGTCGGCTTGTCGGTCTTGAAGAAGTGCAGGGCGATCCGTTGCGCCAGGTCGGATTCCAGCAGGCTGCGCATGCCGTCGGCATGGCCACCGGGGACCAGCAGGCCGTCGAACTGTGCGGGGTCGACGTCGGCGTAGGCCATGGGCTGCAGGAAGTAAGGATCGGCGAGCATTGCGCGGTAGCTTTCCAGGTCGGGCTTGCGGGTCATCAGCAGCGGATTGAGTGGGCCGAAGCCGCCTTCCACCAGGCGTGGGTCGGCATGGGCCACGGTGCCTTGGGGCGTGGCGAAGCGCACCCCGATACCGGCACGGTGCAGGTACTGCCAGGGGACGCTGCTTTCGGTGGGGTCGTAGTCGCAGTGGGGCAGCAGGACAAGAATCATGCGGGGGCTCGCTCAATGCGTATGGACACATGAGTCGAGGATAGCAGTCGGGGGACGGAACATTGCTTTCCCCTGTGGCGAGCGGGCTTGCCCGCGCTCGGCTGCGGAGCAGTCGTAAACCCAGGATCCCCATTCCTCCTGATGCACCGCGTTGGCTGGTTTTGGGGGTGCTTTGCACCCCAGCGCAGGCAAGCCTGCTCTCCACATTGGTCCGTGGTGCTGCTTGAGGTGGGAGTGGTCTCATTGTTACTGGCGCCGCGTGCAATGAGAGTGACTGGTGGCCCCGCTTGTGGTGAGCGGGCTTGCCCGCGCTCGGCTGCGGAGCAGTCGTAAACCCAGGATCCCCATTCCTCCTGATGCACCGCGTTGGCTGGCTTGGGGGTGCCTTGCACCCCAGCGCAGGCAAGCCTGCTCGCCACATTGGTCCGTGGTGCTGCTTGAGGTGGGAGTGGTCTCATTGTTACTGGCGCCGCGTGCAATGAGAGCGACTGGTGGCCCCGCTTGTGGCGAGCGGGCTTGCCCGCGCTCGGCTGCGGAGCAGTCGTCAGCCCAGGTTCCCCATTCCTCCTGATGCACCGCGTTGGCTGGCTTGGGGGTGCCTTGCACCCCAGCGCAGGCAAGCCTGCTCGCCACAACAAGCCCGGTCACTCAATCCAGTCAAGTCGTTCCATCCCGTGGCGAGCGGTATCTCAATAGTCAACATTGTGCTGAAGAAACTCAAAGCCAAGCCGCATCCCACAACGGATAGTCGCCCACCCGTTCTACCAGGCCAGCACGTAGAGGATTGGCGATGATGTACCTGGCCGTGCCCCGCAGGTCTTCACCATCGCGAATGGCCCTGTCGTGATAACCGCTTTGCCAGAAACGACCGTGCTTGCCCGTTGCGCGGTTGATGACCAATGTGCTGCGGGATTTGACGCTGCCGACAAGTTGGGGGAGGCGAGTGTGGTGCAGTTGCAACAGCCAGTGGAAGTGGTCTGGCATGACCACCCAGGCCAGTGATGTCACGAGGCCGAGTTCATGGAGTTTTTTCATTTCGGCAACCAGCAGGCGTCCCAATTTCAAGTCGCTGAAGAGGGGGTATCTCCCATGTACCACTGCCGTAACGAGATAGGCCCGGCCGGGTTCGGAGTATCGGCCTGTACGCAGGCGGTGAGAGTTGGGGCGGGCACGCAATCCGTTGCGCTCTTTTGCTGAGATAAGTCTGATTCACGCTAGCAGTGCAAACAGTGCTGGGAGGCAGGATATGTTTACTGTGTGTTGCCACCTCTATGTGCTGGACGGTGGTTTTCCCTGCTCTGGCTGAGATGGATTGGCATTGGAGATATGCAACAACACCGTGTTCGGGTAAGTCGCCTGTGGTGAGCGGGCTTGCCCGCGCTCGGCTGCGGAGCAGCCGCGAGCCCGGGTTCCAGCTTCCCCATTCTTCCTGATGCACCGCGTTGGCTGGCTTGGGGGCGCCTTGCACCCCAGCGCAGGCAAGCCTGCTCACCACATTGGTTTGTGGTGCGGGTTAAGATGGGGTGTCGCATTGTGAGTGGCGCTACCTGCAATGAGAGCTACCAGATTGCCCGGTGGTACCGCTTGTGGCGAGCGGGCTTGCCCGCGCTCGGCTGCTGAGCAGCCGTCAACCCAGGTTCCCCATTCCTCCTGATGCACCGCGTTGGCTGGTTTTGGGGGCGCTTTGCGCCCCAGCGCAGGCAAGCCTGCTCGCCACATTGGTGCGGGGTGCTGCTTGTGGTGGCGAGCGGGGTTCAGGCCTTGATCGTTAGCGCTCGATCGCCAGGGCCACGCCCTGGCCACCGCCGATGCACAAGGTTGCCAGGCCCTTTTTCGCATCACGCTTGAGCATCTCATGCAGCAGGGTCACCAGCACCCGGCAGCCCGAAGCGCCAATCGGATGGCCCAGGGCAATGGCACCGCCGTTGACGTTGACCTTGGCCGCATCCCAGCCCAGTTCCTGGCCTACCGACAGGGCCTGGGCGGCGAAGGCCTCGTTGGCTTCGATCAGGTCCAGTTGGTCGAGGCTCCAGCCGGCCTTTTCCAGGCAGCGCTTGGTCGCGCTGACCGGGCCGATCCCCATGATCGCCGGGTCGACGCCCGCGTTGGCATAACCGGCGATCTTCGCCAGTACCGGCAAGCCGAGCGCCTTGGCCTTGGTCGCACTCATCAGGATCACCGCAGCCGCACCGTCGTTCAGCGACGAAGCGTTGCCGGCAGTCACCGAACCGTCCTTCTTGAATGCCGGCTTGAGCTTGGCCAGCGTTTCGGCAGTGGTGCCGGCACGCGGCTGCTCGTCGGTGGCGAAGGCCACCGGGTCGCCCTTGCGCTGGGGAATCAGGATCGGCGTGATCTCGTCGACGAAACGCCCGGCTTCGATAGCGGCCAGGGCCTTCTGTTGCGAGGCGGCGGCAAAGGCATCCTGGGCTTCACGGCTGATGTCGTACTTGCTCACCAGATTCTCGGCAGTGATACCCATGTGGTAGTCGTTGAACACATCCCACAAACCGTCGCTGATCATGGTGTCGACCATCTGGCTATGGCCCATGCGCAGGCCGGTGCGGGCACCGGGCAGCACGTAGTTGGACAGGCTCATGTTCTCCTGGCCGCCGGCGATGATCACCTCGGCATCGCCGCAGCGAATGGCCTGGGTCGCCAGGTGCAGGGCCTTGAGGCCCGAGCCGCAGACCTTGTTCAGGGTCATGGCCGGCACGGCGTGGGGCAGGCCGGCCTTGATCGCCGCCTGGCGGGCCGGGTTCTGGCCAGCACCGGCGGTGAGCACCTGGCCCATGATCACTTCATCGACCTGCGCACCGTCCAGGCCGGTCTGCTCCAGCAACTGGCGAATCACTGCCGCGCCGAGGTCCACCGCGCTGACGTTGGCCAGCGCACCCTGGAAGCTGCCGATCGCCGTACGGGTGGCGGCGACAATCACTACGTCTTGCATCGCTTCATTCCTCATCAGGAAAACTGCATTTCAGGCACATGGTCGGGAACGATCAGTTTACCCGCGGTCTTGCTGACAATCTCTTCGACGCTGACGCCAGGTGCGCGCTCCTTGAGGACAAAAGCGCCATTTTCGATTTCCAGGTAGGCCAGGTCCGTCAGAACGCGCTTGATGCAGCTGGCACCGGTCAGCGGCAGGCTGCACTTGGACAGCAGCTTCGACTCGCCATCCTTGGAGGCGTGGGTCATGGTGACGATGATGTTCTCGGCTCCGGCCACCAGGTCCATGGCGCCGCCCATGCCCTTGACCAGCTTGCCGGGGATCATCCACGAGGCGATGTTGCCCTGCACGTCGACCTCGAAGGCACCGAGCACGGTCAGGTCGATATGGCCGCCGCGGATCATCGCGAAGGATTCGGCTGAGGAGAAGATCGACGCGCCGGTACGGGCGGTGACGGTCTGCTTGCCGGCGTTGATCATGTCGGCGTCGACCGTGTCTTCGGTGGGGAAGGCGCCCATGCCGAGCAGGCCGTTCTCCGATTGCAGCATGACTTCCATGCCGGCCGGGATGTAGTTGGCGACCAGGGTCGGGATGCCGATGCCGAGGTTCACGTAGAAGCCGTCCTGCAGCTCGCGGGCGACGCGCTGGGCCATTTGTTCGCGGGAAAGTGCCATGTTCTTGTTCTCCGTAAGTCGAGGGGCCGGGGGATTACTTGCGCACGGTGCGCTGTTCGATGCGCTTCTCGAACGTGCCGCAGATGATCCGGTCGACGTAGATGCCCGGGGTGTGGATCTGCGCCGGGTCCAGCTCGCCCGGTTCGACGATTTCCTCGACTTCGACCACGGTGATCTTGCCGGCGGTGGCTGCCAGCGGGTTGAAGTTCTGCGCGGTGTGGCGATAGATGACGTTGCCGAAGTGGTCGGCCTTCCAGCCCTTGACGATGGCGAAGTCACCGGTGATGGACTCTTCCATCAGGTACGGGCGGCCATTGAACTCGCGGGTTTCCTTGCCTTCGGCGACCGGCGTGCCGACACCGGTGGCGGTGAAAAAGGCCGGGATACCGGCGCCGCCAGCGCGCATCTTCTCGGCCAGGGTGCCTTGTGGCGTCAGCACCACTTCGATTTCGCCGCTGAGCAGTTGCTTCTCGAACAGGGCGTTCTCGCCGACGTAGGAGGCCACTACCTTGCGGATCTGCCGGTCTTCCAGCAGCACGCCGAGGCCGAAACCGTCGACGCCGCAGTTGTTGGAGACCACGGTGAGGTCGCGGGTGCCCCGGCGCTTGATCTCGGCGATGAGGTTTTCCGGGATGCCGCACAGGCCGAAGCCGCCGGAGAGTACGGTCATGCCGTCTTCGAGGCCGGCGAGGGCCTCCTCGTAGGACGCCACGCGTTTATCGAAACCTGCCATATGCATGATCCTCTTTTGTTGTTCGTAGGCCGAGAGGCCTTTCGACAGAGTGTTGCTCCGGGAAATATATTTGTTAAGTTGATTTTTAGGTTTGATTGATTGATAAATCTCAATAATCGCCAGTCGCCACGGGAAAACATCGATGACCGTCAAACAGCTTAGGGCCTTTCTCGCCGTTGCCCAGAGCCTGAGCTTCGCCGTGGCGGGCGAGCGCCTGTTCCTGTCGCAATCGGCCCTGAGCCTGACCATCAAGGCCCTGGAGGACGGACTGGGCGGGCGCCTGTTCAGCCGCAACACCCGCAACGTTGCCCTGACCCCGGAGGGCGAGGCCCTGGTGCCGCTGGCCCGGCGGCTGATCGCCGACTGGGATAATGCCGAAGATGAATTGCGCCAGCGTTTCACCCTGCAGCGCGGCCGGGTGACCCTGGCGGCGATGCCATCGTTCGCCGGCAACCTGCTGCCGCCGATCCTCAGGATCTTTCGCCAGCGCTACCCTCAGGTCAATGTAGCGGTGAACGATGTGGTCAACGAGCAGGTGCTGGAGATGGTCGGCGATCGCCAGGTGGAACTGGGCGTGGCCTTCGAACCGCTGCAGAACTCGTCGCTGCGTTTCACGCCGCTGTATATGGATCGTTTCGTGGCCGTGGTCCCGGCGGATTCGCCGCTGGCCGAAGCCACCGAGATCGATTGGGACACCTTGCTGCGCGAGCCCTTCATTACCTTGCAGCGTCCGTCCAATGTGCGGGTGATGCTCGAGGAACACCTGCATGCCCGGGGCATGACCCTGCCGGTGGAGTTCGAGAGCCACCAGTTGGCGACAGTGGGGCGTATGGTCGCCAGCGGATTGGGCGTAAGCGCGGTGCCGGCGCTGTGCGTCGGGCAGATGCGCGAGCTGGGCGCACGCTGTATCACCCTGCATGAGCCGGTGGTCGAACGGGCCATCGGTGTGCTGACCAAACCGGGGCACGAGCTGTCCGCGGCGGCCCAGGCGCTGTTCGATATCCTGCTGGAAGAAAGATCCCGTTACCTGAATTTTGAGAAATAACTCGGCCCTGTGTGGATCTTTTCCTACGATGCGCAATCATTACCCCATGAATATTCAAAGGAGGTGTGTATGTTCGTCCGGTCTTTGACACTCGCCGCCCTGTCGATCTTCGCGTCTGGTCCGTTGCTGGCCGCCGATGTCGACTCTCCGTTGGCCCAGGATTTCGGAAAATCCCGTGCCTTGGTGGTGATCGCGCCGAGTACCGCAGACCCGACCCTGGTCGGGCTGAAAAAGGCACTCGACGACCCGGCCAACCGCAAGGCATTCGATGAGCGCCAACTGGTGCTCTACGAAGTGGCTCAGACCGTGGGCAAGCGTGCCGACAAGTTCATGGAGCAGCCGAGCACCATGGCGCTGATTCGCGGGCTGAAGCTGGGCGTCACGCCGGAAGGCAAGTCCACGGTGATCCTGGTCGGCAAGGACGGTCAGCAGAGAACCATCGAACACGAAGGGCCGTTGCCGTTGGCCGATGTGTTCAAGGCGGTCGACGCGTTGCCGGCCTCAGAGAAGGAAATCGTCGCGCCGACGCCACCTGCGCCAGCAGCCGCTGCCGAGGCCAAGCCGGCGAAGGGCGCCAAACCTGGCAAGGCGCCCGCTGCGCCCAAGGATCTGGATGACTGATCCGCGTAGTATTTCGCGCCATTGACCTGCGGAGGGCGTCGGTATGTCGGGTGTTCACAAGGCGGCACAAGTCGGTTTCAGTGCCGAAGCCAAGACCTATGCCCACGGGCGCCCTGACTATCCCGCCGGCTTGCAGCCGTGGTTGCGGGGCACCTTGGGTGCCGGTCCTGGCAGCCAGGTGGTTGATCTGGGCGCCGGGACTGGCAAGTTCACCCGTCTGCTTGCGGAGACCGGAGCAACGGTGACCGCGATCGAACCCGTGGACGCCATGCGTGCCGAGCTGGTTGCACGGCTGTCGCAGGTTCGGGCGTTATCGGGTACCGCCGACAGCATGCCGTTGGATTGTGCCTCAGCGGATGCACTGACCTGCGCCCAGGCCTTCCACTGGTTTGCCCATGAAGCTGCGCTGGCCGAGATCCATCGGGTGCTCAAGCCGGGTGGGCGACTCGGATTGGTGTGGAACGTACGCGACGAGTCGGTGGATTGGGTGGCGCAGATCACCCGGATCATCACGCCCTACGAGGGTGACACCCCGCGCTTTCACAGCGGCGCCTGGCGCTTGCCTTTCAACAACAGTCGCCATTTCTCGGCGCCGGAGCTGACCTGTTTCGAGTACACCCATGTGGGGACGCCGCAGGAAGTGATCATCGACCGCTTCCTGTCGGTCAGCTTCATCGCCGCCTTGCCAGAAGCCGGCAAGGCCCAGGTGCTCGGACAGTTGCAGGACCTGATCCTGAGCCATCCCGCCTTGCGTGGCCGGGAGACCATTGCGTTTCCCTATCGCACCGAAGCCTATCACTGCATGCGCCTTGACTGACGCCACATGCGGCCTTGCGCCTTGTTGAGCCGGTTCTCTGCCATAGTGGAATAACCCCTCACAGTAGGGAAAATTCCTCTGTCAAAGCGTCGACAAATTCTGCTGTAGCAGCGAATTCGTCGGTATCAAATGATTACTCTGGTTATAACGATAGATTTTATTTTTATAAACGGTCATAAGATTAACCGCTATGCTGCGCGCCTGTTTTTGTCGTCTCGCCCAGGGTTTGCTAATGGATGTCGGTAATTTCGGTTTTGTCGTGGCAGGCCTGGTGGTTGGCTTTATCGTCGGTATGACGGGCGTCGGTGGCGGCTCGCTGATGACGCCGATCCTGCTGTGGTTCGGTATCAACCCGGCAACCGCCGTGGGAACGGATCTGCTCTACGCCGCCATCACCAAGTCCGGTGGCGTGCTGGTGCACAAGCGCAACGACAACATCGACTGGAAGATCACCGGCTGGCTGACCCTCGGCAGCGTGCCGGCGGTGTTGCTGACCTTGTGGTTTCTCAGCAGCCTGCACCAGGCCCCCGACGAACTGAACCGCATCATCAAGCAGGCACTCGGCGTGGTGCTGTTGCTGACCGCGCTGGCGGTGTTGTTCAAGAAGTCGTTGCTGGCGTTCGCCCATCGGCGTGGCGTCGACCATTCGCAGATCAGCCCATCGAAACTGAACAGCCTGACGGTGCTGACCGGCCTGGTCCTCGGCACCATGGTCGCGCTGACCTCCATCGGTGCCGGTGCCCTGGGCACGGTGGCGTTGTTCATCCTCTATCCGTTCCTGCCGACCCGGCGCCTGGTCGGTACGGAGATCGCCCATGCGGTACCGCTGACGTTGGTGGCGGGCCTGGGGCATGCCCACATGGGCAACATGAACTGGGAACTGCTGGGCTTCCTGTTGATGGGGTCGTTGCCGGGAATCTACTTCGGCAGCCATCTGGCCGGACGGGTATCCGACGGCCTCCTGCGACCCTTCCTGGCGCTGATGCTGTTCACCATCGGCTACAAGCTGGTGTTCTGATCAGGCTGGAAGGTTATGGTCACCTTCCTCGACCAGCCAGTTTTCGAACTTCTCCAGCGCCTGCGTGCGCTCCGCTGCAGGCCGTGTAACCAGGACATAACGTTCGCTCAGTTGGGGGAACGTTGGCCATGGCGCACTGAGCCGCCCTTCGTTCAATTCCTGCTCGACATAACGTCGTGGCACCAGCGCCATGCCGATACCCGCCTTGGCTGCCTCAATGAGCAGGGCGTAGCGGTCGTAGGTGGGGCCCATCGAGCTGTTGGGCAGCGCCAGGCCCGCAAGCTGCGCGTAACGGTCCCAGCCGTACGGACTTTCATGCTTGTGCAACAAGGGCATGTCGTGTGCTGCGGTATCGGTCAGGCGCGGATGACAGACCGCGACCACCGGCTCCTCGAACAGCGGTTGCACCTTCATCGAATGCCAGATGGGATGCTCGTAGTTGATCGCCGCGTGCAGGCCGCTTTCCTCCAGGGAAAAAGGCTGGGTCCTTTCGCGCAGATTGACTTCGATGTCCGGGTGACGCTCCCGAAACCGGGCGAGCCTGGGGATCAGCCAGCGGCTGGCGAGGGTAGGGATCACGCCGATTTCCAGTGAGGTCGTGCCTTGCGTGTCGCTCATCAGCTGGCGTGTATGGCGCTCGATGTCCGCGAGTGCGGTGCGCATGCGTGCCGCATAGCTGGCGCCGGGAGCGGACAACTCGACGCGGTTGCCCACGCGATGGAACAGCCGCACCCCGAGAAAGTCCTCCAGCTTGGCGATCTGCCGACTGATCGCGCCTTCGCTCAGCGACAGTTCCTGTGCGGCCTTGGCGAAGCTCTGGTGGCGAGCGGCGGTTTCCAGGGCGAGCAGCGCGGAGGTGCTGGGCAGACGTCGAGTCATTGCGGGCCATCCATGGGACAAGGGGCGGCATCATGACGCATGCGCAAGCTGCCTTGCAAAAAAATCGGTAACGCGAAAGACGCGTGTTTCCTAGCATGGAGCCCGGATTGACCACTACAAGACAAGGGAGTGCTGCACCGTGAAAACCACCGATCGTGCCTTGCTGGGATTTGGCGTACTGATTCCGTTCTGGCTGTTTTTGGGCGTTGCCCTGACCGCGCTTGCCTATCCCGGCTACAGCCATCTGGAACTGGCGATGAGCCAACTGGGCGCCGAGGGTGCACCGACTCACAGCTTCTCGGCCTGGCTCAATAACTTCCCGCTGGGCGTATGGTTCATGCTCTTTGCGCTGGGGATAGCCAGGCAGTTCAGCGGCTCGCGACTGGCGTTGATGAGTGCGCTACTGATCTTCGTTCATGGTCTGGCGAGCCTGGCGGCCGGCTACTTTTCCTGTGACCAGGGCTGCGTGCCGGCTCAACCCTCATTCTCGCAACAGGTCCATAACCTGTCAGGGCTGGTGATGTTCCTTTCGTTGACGCTGGCAGCGTTGCTGTGGGTGTTCCTCGGCAAGCGGCTGCTGCCGTCGTCCGGCTTTGCCGTGTTCTCGGCGATCTGTGTCATCCTGTCGATCGCCACGGTGGCGATGATGGCCAAGGCCTTCGCCGACGGGCACCTGTTTGGCCTGTACCAGCGACTCAACTATGGTGTTTCGGTGATCTGGGTCGCGGTGCTGGCGGTATTCGCCTTGCGCGGGAAATCGGGAGCATCATGAGTGATCGTCAGCCAATCATCCGGGGCAGGATCGAAGCGGTCGTGGTAGCCAGTGGGGTCGACGAGATCATCTACCAGTCGGAGTGGCTGGGCTACCTGCCTTTCGGGGTTTCCCATTGGGTCGAGCATCAGGGCAGGGATGTTTCCAGTGACTTTCCCGCTGGGTGGACGCTCCAGGACCTGATAGGTCTTGAGCGCTCCGGGTTCCTTGAGGTGCTGGAAACCCATGAGAACCCGGACGACGAGTTCGATCGACGAATCCGGTATCGCGTTTGTGCGAACAACTGAGCCTAGGGTGCGCCCATGACATTGACCGTCGACAGCCTGATCAGCCTCGCCATGGCCAACCCGGTAAACGCCGAGATCGCCTCGCGCTTGCCTTCGCTGGGCCTGGACCAGTGCATGCTGACCGCAGGCTGCCTGTTCCAGGCGGTCTGGAATCACCAGGCTGATCTATCGGCGGATTGGGGAATAAAGGACTACGACGTTTTCTATTTTGACGAGGGCCTGTCCTGGGAGGCCGAGGACGTTGTCATCCGCTCGGTCGAGCAACTTTTCCAGGATCTTGGAGTGAACATCGAGGTCCGTAACCAGGCCAGGGTGCATCTCTGGTATGGCGAGCGCTTTGGTCGGCCTTATTCCCAACTGCATTCCTCCAGGGAGGGTATCGATCGCTACCTGATTGCCGGGACGTGCATCGGGCTGGATGTCCGCACGGGCGAAGTCTATGCGCCGTACGGACTGACTGACGTGGAGCAGGGCATTCTTCGCATCAACCCCGGATACCCGGAACCGAAGCTGTTCGAGCTGAAAGCGAGAAGCTATCAGGCCAGATGGCCCTGGCTGAAGATCATGGCACCTGAAGCGTAACGATGCTCAGAGCAGCTCGGTCACCAGGAAGAAGTGATGCCCGTAGGGCTGCACCGACGCATTCTCCTGCCAGCGCCGCTCGTTCTTCGGCTGGGTCAGTGGCTTGTCGGTTTCATCGTAGACCAGGGTGTAGGTGACGTTGGTGCCGACATCACCGCCCGTCGAGCCCCAACTCCACTCCTGATACTTCGCGGACGATTGTGGCAGGCTGCGGATCATTTCCAGGTAGATATGCCGCTTCAGCTGAAAGCTGACCCAGCCGGCGTCCACTCCATAGTGGAACGACGCGGTCAACAGGCCAACGGTGACGACCGGGGCGACGACAACCGAGACCAGGCGTTTCCAGCGACGTTTCCAGAGGTTGGCCACGAACCCTACGACGAAGCTGCAGGAGGCGATCAGGGCAGGGGCGGCGAGGAGGGGGATCAGGAGTAGCCAGAGCCCCAGGAGGCGGTCCAGTTCGCTGCTGATGTAGAGAATCAGGCAGAACACCAACCAATCGCCGAGATGGCGCACGGTGAAACGATCAGTCTGGTCTTCTGGAGACGGTTTGATACTGCTGTCGAGAATGCTCAAGGCGTTTTGTCCTTCCGTGACAACGCGAATGATCCGGCTCCCTTTCGCGTACTTCAGTACCAGAAGGGGGGACAGTTACTTCAACTCGCAACGGTCTTTCCAAAGACCGTCGATTACCGGGTTCCACCCCTTGGGGAACGGTATAGACAAGAGTGACTGGTGAGTCAATCCGTATTCCCGCTAAATGATCAAATGTTTGAACTGTTCGACAAACTTCAAGAGAGTGTTTCGTGTTGCTTACAATACTTGGTTTCCCTGGCGTCCGTTGTCACGGAGCGAGCCCCGAATACTCTGCCCCGGCAGGAAGCTGGATGTCCGCGGGCTCGATCGTCTTCGACGTGGTCCAGTTATCTTTTGGCATCTTCCTTAGAGCGATGCGGACGAGCTTTGGGTTGTAAGAGCCGCGGGCTAACAACAACAGAACTCTTGCGCTGATCCCATCCGCACCAATCCAATGGCATGGCTTTTTGATATTAACTTCGTCTCTATTGTTCGACTGCCGCTGATACAACTCGCATAGAACCGTGGCGGGCTCGTTCATGTCCCCCAAAAACACCGCTCCCTATAAAAGGGTACTCATTGGGAGGCGATATTGTGAGGCAACTTGAAACCTGGGAAGAATATCAAGCCGTTGCTCGAAACATCGTTTTCCCAACGAAAGCGATCATTCGGGACCTCTTGACCGCTGGCGCCGCCGAGGTCGGCGAGCCTATTGGACATGCTATTTCCTTATGCCTTTCCATCAGATGGTTGATGCCCAAGCCAACATTGGTCCCTGGCTTCCCTCAGGCTGCTTTCAAACGCCTCCAGCCCCGCATGGATCTTCTGCAACCCCTGGATCTGCGCCATCAGTTCCTGCTTTTTATCGGCGATGGCCTTGCTCGCCACCGCCCAGGGCAATTCCTGGCCTTGATGGTCCTTGAGGATCGCCTGCATTTCCTTGAGCTTGAAACCCAGTTGCTGGGCACACTTGATGAACGTCAGCAGCTCGACGCTTTGCTGGCTGTAGACCCGGTATTTTCCTTCGCGCCGGGGTGGCGGCAGCAAGCCGATGTCTTCGTAATGGCGGATAGTCTTGACGGTCGTGCCCGACAGTTGGGCGGCCTTGCCGATGTACATGAACGTCCTTTTTCGAGCGGGATGGGGGCGGTGCCGCATCTTTGCACAGTGCCATACCGTCGGGAACCCGGAGCTGTCAGCGGCGGGCGATGGCCTCGACCTGCTGCAGCCAGGTGTTTCGCCGCAGGTCGCTGGAACCGAACAGCGGTCCGAACATCAGGGTCTTCAATGGCCTGATGCCACAGAACTGCAGGGTGGTCTTGCGCACCTGGTGCAGGCCGGGCATGCGATAGACCCATTTGAAGTACCACGGCGGTGTATCCATCGTCACCAGCAGGTCTGCCGTGCGCCCCTTCAGAAGCGGGTCGGGGAAGGCTTTGCCTTCGCGGTACCGGAACGCGAAACCGGGCAGGAAGGTCCGGTCGAAAAAGCCTTTCATCAGGGCCGGGATACCTCCCCACCAGATCGGATAGACCCATGCCAGGTGCTCGGCCCAGGTAATGTCCGCCTGGGCCTGGAGCAGGTCCGGCTCCAGCGGCTGGACCTGCCGGTAGCCTTCGTGCAGCACCGGGTCGAAGTTCAGTGTGCCAAGCCGCAGCATTCGTACGTCATGCCCGGCGCTTCTGGCCGCCTCGGCATAGTGTTCAGCCAGCGCACCACAGAAACTCTCGGCGCCAGGGTGGCCCAGAATCACCAGAACTCGTTTGCTCATCATCACCGCATCCTGAATATGAAAGCCCAGGGTAGGGTGTGCCCTTAACGGGAGAGTCAATGGCCGGGTGTTCAAGCGCGCCGTTATCGACCCGATTCCTCAGAGGCTACCGGTGCCGCGTTCGTTGAGCAGGGCTTGCAAGGTCAGCCGGGTCTGTCCCAGCAGTACTTCGCGCACGGTTTCCATGCGCTGGCGGTCGATGGTTTGCCAGCCCAGGACCCCCAGCACCTGCCGACGCAATACACGGAACACCAGGCCCTGGCTGTTGATCGCGAAGGTGCGGATCAGCGTGCGCTCATCATCGGCCGGCAAACCCGTGAGTCGGCCGATGAGCCCGGTGGTTACCCGACCGATGCGCCGGTGCAGGCGGTCGTCCATCCGTTCCAGGGTGCCGGGAGGACCCAGGCCGGCCTGCTCGCGGGCCATGAACAGGCGCCAGTCGCGGCTGGGAGGACTGTCGTGGATGAAGGTGATGAAGCCGCCGAGCAGCGCCAGGTAGGTGTCCATCAGGCGCTGGTCGTCGCAGTCGTCTTCGCTCAACACCTGCTCGGCGTGTTCGATAGGCGCGGCCAACTGCTCCCACACGCGATCGAGAATGTACTCCACGCACGCCCGGTAGACCCCTTCCTTGTTGTCGAAATAATACTGCAGGGCAGGGGCGTTGACCCCGGCATCGGTGGCGATGTCGCGGGTCGACGCGCCTTCGAAGCCACGCTCGCCGAACAGCCGCAGGGCGCTCTCGATGATTCGTGCGCGGGTCTCTTCGCCGCGCTGGTAGCCGCCTTCGGCAGTGGTTTTATGTCGGGCCATTGAAATGCATCTGCTGGGAAACGTTTTGAAAATATATCACTTGACATAAAAGCCCTCAAAAGGCGATTTTTTACCAAGTGGAATAAATTCGGAACCCGGCCCCATGTCTGCCCATCGCCCGCTTGACCAGCAAGCCCCTACGCAACCTGCCACCGACAACCCGGCGCCCCCGGCCAATCGTCGCAAACCGAAACGGGTATTGCTCGGACTCGCCGCACTGGCTGGGATCGGCGGGCTGGTCTGGGCCGTGCAGTGGTACAGCGTCGGGCGTTTCATCGAGACCACCGATGATGCCTACCTGCAGGCCGACAGCATGACCGTCGCGCCCAAGGTGGGTGGCTATGTCGCGGAGGTGCTGGTGGCCGACAACCAGCAGGTCGAGGCCGGCCAGCCGTTGGCGCGGCTCGATCGGGGCAACTACCAGGCGTCTGCCGAGCAGTCCTCGGCCACGGTCAAGGCGCGCGAGGCCGATGTTGCGCGGGCCGAGGCCGAACTGGCCGAGCAGGATGCGAGCATTGCCCAGGCGCAGGCGGAACTGAGCGGCGCCGAGGCCGACCTGCACCATGCCCGTGGCCAGGTCCAGCGCTATGCACCGTTGGCCCGCTCGGGGGCCGAGACCGAGGAGCGCCTGGCCAGCCTGACCAACGAACAGTCTCGCGCCAAGGCTACGCTGGTCTCGCGCCAGGCTGCGCTACGCGCGGCGAAGGTGCGGGTCGGTACGCTCAAGGCGCAACTGCAGCAGGCCCAGGCGCAACTGGCCGTGGCCCAGGCCAGTGCCCGGCAGAGCGACCTCGACCTGGGGGACACGCTGCTCAAGAGCCCGATCAGCGGGCGCGTGGCCGATCGCACGGTGCGGGTTGGCCAGTTCGCCCAGCCGGGCACCCGGCTGCTGACCATCGTCCCGGTCCAGTCGCTGTACCTCACGGCCAACTTCAAGGAAACCCAGATCGGCACCATGCGCCCCGGCCAGGAAGTCACCGTGCACGTCGATGCCTTGCCGAACCAGGCGCTGGCCGGACACATCGACAGTATCTCGCCGGGTACCGGCGCGCAGTTCGCACTGCTGCCACCGTCCAATGCCACCGGCAACTTCACCAAGATCGTCCAGCGGGTCCCGGTGCGCATCGTCCTGGATATCCCCGAGGCCTTGCGGTCGGTACTGCTGCCGGGGTTGTCGGTGACCGTCGATGTCGATACCCGCAGTGCCGCGGATGCCAAGCATGGCTGACACCACACCGGGGGCAGGCGCTGTCAGCGCCCGCCCGGCCAATGCCGCACTGTCCGACTGGATCGCCGTGGCCGCCGGCTCGCTCGGTGCGCTGCTGGCGACCCTGGACATTTCCATCACCAACTCGGCGTTGCCGCAGATCCAGGGCCAGATCGGCGCGACCGGCACCGAAGGCACCTGGATCAGCACCGGCTACCTGATGTCGGAAATCGTCATGATCCCGCTGGCGGCCTGGCTGACCCGGGTATTCGGCCTGCGTCGGTTCCTGATGGCCATGGCCATTCTATTCACGCTGTTCTCGATGTACTGCGGCGCCTCCGACAGTCTCGGTGCGATGATCGCGGGGCGTATCGGCCAGGGCTTTGCCGGCGGGGCGATGATCCCTACCGCGCAAACCATCATCCGCACCCGCCTGCCGCAGCATCAGTTGTCCATCGGCATGAGCGTATTCGGCCTGACCGTGCTGCTGGGGCCGCTGATGGGCCCGGTGGTCGGCGGCTGGCTGACCGAAAACGTCAGCTGGCGCTGGTGCTTCTTCCTCAACCTGCCGGTGAGCATTGCCCTGGTGACCTTGTTGTGGACCGGCCTGAAGCCGGACAAGGTCGACCTCGAACGCCTGTTCAAGGCCGACTGGCTGGGCATCGTCGGCCTCGCGGTCGGCCTCAGCTCGCTGACCGTGGTGCTGGAGGAGGGCCAGCGCGAGCGCTGGTTCGACTCGCCGATGATCCTCTCGCTGAGCCTGCTGACGGTGCTTGGCTTCGTGCTGGTCACCCTCGGCCAACTGACGGCCCGGCAACCGATCATCCGCCTCGGCCTGATGCGCAATGCCAACTATGCCAGCGTGATCCTGATCGTCTCGGTGGTCGGTGCCGGGATCTACGGCGTGTCCTACCTGTTGCCGCAGTTTCTCGGCAACGTGTCGGGCTACAACGCCCAGCAGGCGGGTTCGATCATGCTGCTCTCCGGCATCCCGGCGTTCCTGATGATGCCGCTGCTGCCCAAACTGCTGGGGCGTTATCAGGCGCGCTGGCTGGTGAGCATCGGCCTGGCGCTGTTCTGTGTCAGTTGCCTGCTCGACGTGGGGCTCACGGCCGACAGTGTCGGCCATGATTTCTGGGGCTCGCAGATCATGCGCGGCTTTGCCCAGATCCTGGCGATGATGCCGCTCAACCAGGCCTCGATGTCGGCGGTCAAGACCGAGGAGGCCGGTGACGCCGCCGGGCTCTACAACATGGCACGCAACCTGGGCGGCTCGATCGGCCTGGCGTTGATCGGGGTGCTGGTCGACCGCCGCGAGCATTTTCACGATGCCATGCTGCGCGAGTCGGTGAACGCCAACAGCACCCTGGCCCAGGACCAGTTGGCCGCCAGCACGGCGGCCTTCCTCGCCCGTGGCGGCGACCAGGCCCATGCCCAGATGCAGTCGCTCGGGCAACTGGCGCAGACCATCGCCCGCGAGGCACTGGTGATGACCTACGGCGAAGCCTTCCTGCTGCTGGGGCTGGCGCTGCTCGCCTGCATTCCCCTGGCCTTGCTTCTCAAGACCCGCCAACCTCAAGGTGCTGCACGATGATACAAAAGACCTTACTGGCTGCTGCCGTGTTCACCGCGCTGGCTGGTTGCACCGTGGGCCCTGATTACGCTGGCGCACCGGTGGTGGCCGAACGAACCCTGGCTGCTGGTCACCTGCCCCATGCCGGCGGCCTTGAGACCGGCGCTCCGGCTCCCGCCGAGTGGTGGCACGGCCTGGGCGATAGCCAGCTCGATGAGCTGGTGCGCCAGGCCCTGCGCAACAGCCCGAACATTGCCGAGGCCGAGGCGCGGTTGCGCCAGTCGCGCGCGGGCCTGGCCAGCGAGCAGGCGGCCGGGCGGCCGAAACTCTCGGCCAACGCCACGATGTTGCGCACGCGCTCGCCGGATATCAGCCAGTTCAGTGGTGGCCAGGGTGGCGGTGGCGGGCGAGGGCCGCTGAGCCTGTACCTGGTCGATTTCGATGCCAGCTGGGAGGCCGATCTGTTCGGCGGTACTCGCCGGGCGATCGAGGCGGCCGATGCCAGTGCCGGTGCCAGCATCGCGCAGTTGGCGGATGCCCAGGTGCAGTTGGCGGCGGAAGTGGTGCAGGCGTATGTCGACTTGCGCGACCGTCAGCAACGCCTGGCCCTGGTCGATGCCTCCAGCGAGCTGGAACAGCAGGCGCTGGACCTGACCCGCCAGCGTCGCAGCCGTGGTGTCGCCAGCCAGTTGCAACTGGAGCAGGTCATCACCCAGGCCGATACCACCCGCTCGCAGCGCTCGCCGCTGCAGGCGCAGATCATCGAGTCGCTCGATCAACTGGCGACGCTGTGCGGCCTGGAACCGGGTGTGCTGGACAGCCGCCTGCAGGCTGTCCAGCCGTTGCCGAGCGTGCCGGCGCAGGTGCCGCTCGCCGATCCCGTCGCCTTGCTCAAGTCCCGCCCGGACATTCGCGCCGCCGAGCGCCAGTTGGCTTCGGCCAATGCCCAGATCGGCGAGAAAACCGCCGACTGGTTTCCCAAGCTCAGCCTCTACGGTGACTTGGGTTTCAGTGCCGGCGACCCAGGGCATCTGGCACGCAAGGACAACGCGACCTGGCTGGTGGTCCCGCGGCTGACCTGGAATGTACTGGATTTCGGCCGGGTCAAGGCGGGCGTCGAAGGTGCCGAAGCCGGGCGCGATGTGGCCGCGGCCCAGTACCGCGGCACGGTACTCGGAGCGCTACGTGATGCCGATACCGCCCTGGCCCGTTACGGCCAGCAGCGCGAACACGTGGTGGCGTTGCGCGGCATCCAGGCCAGCGCCGAGCGTGCTGCGGAGCTGACCCGGCAACGCTACCGCGCCGGTACCGCGAGTACCCTGGATTGGCTGGATGCCGAGCGGACCCGCTTCGATGCCCAGCAGAACCGCGTGGCGGGGGATGCGCAACTGCTCAAGGATTTTGCCGCGCTGCACAAGTCGCTGGGCCTGGGCTGGGGGGTAGCAGCGGCAGGCACCTGAGGCCCTGCCGTTACTGGCCTGCCTCCACCTCATCGAGCAGGCGCCGTGCCAGCGCCTGGCCTTCCTCCAGCGTTGCGGCCGTGCGATAGCGGATACCGAACGCCTGCTCGCCCTTGGGCCCCATCTCGTCAAAGTGTGCCCGTCGCGTCGGGTCGGCCAGGACGCTGATGATCCCGCGGCACAGTCCGGCAAACGCCCCCCGGTGCTGCTTGAGCCATTGGGCGCGGAACTTGCGGTCCTCATGGGGTTCATCATCCGCGGGTTCGTGATAGACCAGCACGAACGGCTCGCCCCGTGCCAGCAGCGCTTCGAGTTCCTGCGCCCATTGCTGGCTGTAGCCTGGCACCACCACGCCGGGCTCGATCAGGCAGATAGGGAAGGCGCGAATATCGTGGACCTGGAAGTGTTCAGTGTGCATGTTCGATCTCGTTCAAGTGAAGGGAGTACTGCAGCGTATCGCCTAGCCAGTTAAGCAGCTCGGTGCGGCGTTGGCGCAGGAAGAAATGGCCGCCGTCGACCTGGCGCCAGTCGAAACCGGCGCCCGCGTGCCGGCGCCACAGGCGGGCAGCCTCCAGTGGTACCAGGTGGTCGTCGCTGGCCGCGACCATCACCACCGGGCAATAGAGTTGGGCATCGCTCTCGGCGCAATAACCTTCGGCCAGGGCGCTGTCGTTGCGCAGGATCGGCGCCAGGGTGCGCATCATCTGCTCGTCGGCCAGCACCGCCTCGGGGGTGCCGCCCAGATGACGTACCTCGGCGGCGAATTGCGCCTCGTCATACCCGGACACCTTGCGCAGCAGTGGCAGGCTCGGCGCCGGACAGGCCATCAGGAACAGCAGCCGGGGTGGCCTGCCACGCGCGCTCATCACTCGGGCAACCTCGAATGCCACCTTGCAGCCGAGACTGCAGCCAAGCAGTGCCCAGGGCTGGTCGGTCCATGGCTCGATCACTTCGACCAGTTGTTGCACCAGTGTGTTCATGTCGGCGATACCCGGCTCGCCAATCCGTCCCTCGCGCCCTGGCAGTTGCAACGGATGGATGCGCCAGGCACCCGTGTCGAGCTGCCAGTGGCGATAGACCGAGGCGCCGCCGCCAGCATAGGGCAGGGCGAACACGTGATGGCCCAGCGCCCGGTCCGGTTGCCCGAATGGCAGCCATGGGCTTGCCGCTGCGTTGCCACCGAACGCCGCGTCCAGCCGCGCCGAGCGCCCGGCCAGGGCACGGGCCACCGCCGGCTCGACTACGCCGGCCTGTGCGCGCCTGCGCAGGTGCAGGACGCGGTAGTCGGCCCGGCCATCGCCGAGGGCATCGAACAGGCTCGAACCGGGCTCTGCGAGAAAACGCTCAAGCTCGGTGCGCAGTTCGGGGTTGTCGTGCTGCGCCAGCACTTCGCGCAGGCGTTGCGCAACCCGTGGCGGCGCGGCCTGGCGGGCCGCGACTACCTGGGCGGCAACCGAGCGCTCGGCGAGCAGTTCGAAGCCGCACTGGGCCAGCGCGTTGCGGATGTGAGGCAGGCTGGCGGCATCGAACACATCGGCGTAGCAGAACGTGCCGTTGTCGCGCAGTACCCGCCAGACATGTCCGAAAAAGGCCGGCAGGTCACTGTAGGCGCCGGAAGACTCGAGGTTCAGCACCAGGTCGACGCTGCTGTCGGCCAGCGGCAACTGGCAGGCATCGGCAATCTGCAGGCGCAGCCGCGCCTGCCGGTGACGACTGCGGCAATAGGCGATGTTGGCGGCCGACAGGTCGACGCCGGTCAAAGAGCGCGGACGGTACAGTCGGCCGAGCAGGGCCAGCGCACCACCGCGACCGCAGCCGACGTCGAGCACTTGGCTGCCGTCCACCGGCAATTGGCCGAGCATTTCCAGCACCAGGCGCGCCTGGTCGGCGCCGGGCTCGGCGGGGTTCACCACGTGTCGTGCCTGATCGGTGAGGCCCGGCACGGAGCGGTAGCCCCAGTTCAGGTACAGCGCATGCTCGGCCATGCCGGCGGCTTCCAGCAGTTCGGCCAGGCCTGCGTAGGCCTGGCGATTGCGCTGGAGTGAAGGGTCTTGCAGGGCGAGGGCGTTGTTCATGGGTGGGCCTCCTGGGCGTAGGTGGTCGGGTCCGGCCAGGGCACCGGCGGCGGTGTGCAGCGCACCATGCGCGGCTGGCCAACGGCGCGCATGATGCCCAGCCAGGCCTGGCCGTGGGCGTGCCACCATTGGGGTTGATGAACCGCTGCCGCCGGTTCGAGCAGTTCGTCCAGCGCTGCACTGATGGCCTGGGGAAACTCGCTTTGTACCGCCTGGGCCAGGCTCGGGCCGTCGGCGGGACCAAAGGTGACGGCGGTCGGCTGGCGATTGAAGCGACTGTCGGCATGGACGGCCGGCTCCAGCAGATACGATGCCGTGGCGTCGTCACGCTGGTAGTCGGGGGCATAGATCGGATGGCTCCACACCACCGGGCCATAGCTGTTGACCAGGGTTACGTGGCCCTCCGGCCCGCCGATGGCGATGCGGTGCATGACCAGGCTGTGGTGGTCGGGATCGTCCGGGTCGAGCCAGTCCTGCAGGTGCAGGGCGAAGGGGATCGTGCCGATACGGCCCTGGATGGAGCGGAATGGCAGCGGCGGGCCCTCCGGTGCGGGCGCGGCGCTGCAGGTAAAGTCCGCCTGGGGGCCGCCGAGGGCGCGCTGCACCAGGTCCAGGCTGGAATACAGCAGTTGCAGGCTGGTGGTGATTTCGATGAAGGCCGGCGGGCGTCGCTCGGCACTGGACCGGGCATAGCCGATGAAGCGCTGCCCGGCCGGCAGGTGCGGATAGAAGGTGCACACCTGGTAGCGGCAGCCATGGGCCGCGCCGACGGCCTGCAGGCGAGCGATGTCGGTGGGGTGTGCCGGATGCTCCTGGAGCACATGGATACCCCGTTCGAGCAAGGCCCGCGCGAGGTTCGAGCCCTCGCCACCGACGATGGCGCTGCGCACCACCACGCAGGCGACCTGGATGTCGCCAGGCACCTGCTCGACCGCCTGGTACAGCGGTACCCCCAGACGCTCGGCCAGTGCCCGCGAGCGCCCGCTGCCGCGAGCCAGGATGCCGGCCAGGCGGTAGCGCGGCAGCGCCCCGCTGGCCAGCGCCGCCAGATAATGCTCGCCAAAGCGGGTACCGCAGACCAGGACCTTGATCGGCAGGTTCATGCGGCACCTCCCAGCAGGCTCGACAGCGGCGCATCCCAGGCCGCCGGCTCATCGGCCAGGCGTTCCAGCAGGTTGCCGAAGCGGGCCATCAGCGCTGCACCCAGTGCCTCGTCGAGTCGATCCAGGCGCAGGTCGAGGTTGTAGAGCAGAGCGCTTTCTTCCTCCAGCACCTGCAGGTGCAGCCAGGTGCCCGGTTGCGAGGCCACCTCGAAGCTCGGCATGCCCAGCAGCGGGTCGCTGGTTTCCGGAATCGCGTAGGTGGTGCGCACGCCCAGCAGACTGGTCATGGCCACGCTGGGCAAACCGCTCAGGCCATGGGCATCGAGTACCTGGGCCGGGCCCACCAGGCAGGCTGCCAGGCGTTGCTCGAGGGCCGCGGCACCGGCCTGCGCCAGCGCCATGAAACTTGGCTGCGCCGGGTCGCACGGCAGCAGGGCCAGGTCGCTGGCATCGAGTACCAGGTTCATCACCTCGGCATGCAGGGGCTTGCGGTCAGGGTAGTCCAGGCGAAGGGCAAATGCCTGCTGTGGACTGTGGGGCATCAGGGCGACCGCGTAGATGGCCGCCAGCACCGCGCTGGCCGAAAGGTTGGCCTGCAGGCCGCGTTGCTTGAGGGCCAGCCAGCGCTGGCGGGGCAGCGCCGCGCGCCAGATCCGATAGTCTGCCGGGCCACTGCCGCCCTGGGGCAGCGTCAGTGGCGCAGGGCAATTGGCGCTGGCTTGGCGGTAGGCATGGAACTGCGTGGCACAGGCTTCGGTGTCACCCAGGGCCTGTTCGCAGGCGAAGTAGTCCAACGCGCCAAATTGCAGTGGCGGCAGGCGTCGGCCCGGCTCGGTCAGCCACAGGTAGGTCTCGCGCAGGATCACCCGTACGCTTTCGATGTCGATCAGCGCGGTGTCCAGGCGCAGGTGCAGGCGCAGCGTCTGTTCATCCAGGCGACTGGCGTGCCACTGGAACGGCAGGCCGCTGACGGCAGCGGGCTCGCGTGACCACTGGCTGCGCCGCGCGTCCAGTGCACGGTCACGCTCGGCGGCCGGGCGGCCGCGCCAGTCGTCGTGTGCAATGTGCAGGCGGGTGCCGGCTGGGGCCAGGCGGACCCGGCCGTGTTCGTCAAGGTGGGCACGGGTCATCGGATGGCGCTCGAGCAACTGGTTCCAGGCCTGTTCGAAGGCCTCCAGGTTGAACGCGGCAGGCTTGTCGTATTCCACGTACAGCAGTTGTGGCAGGTCCGCGAGTGCCTGGCGGCGTGCGCGCAACCCGGTCAGCGGGGCGTCGCTGGCCGGTTGTGGCAGGGCGTCGCCGTTGGCCGCCAGCCACTGGCCGCCACGGGCCTGCAATTGCCCGAGGCCTTCGCGCAAGGGCGTCCAGGCCGAGACCGGCGCCTGTTCGCCAGCAGGCAGCAGGCGGCGTTCCAGGCCGGCGGCGAAGCGTTCGAAGGTGGTGAACTCGAACGCTTCCTGGGCCGACAGTGCCACGCCCAGGTCACGCTTGAGGGTTTCACACAACTCCAGCAACAGCAGCGAGTCCAGCCCCAGTTGGGCCAGCGGCGTGTGCGCCTGGATGTCGGTGGCCGGGCATTGCAGCAGGGCCGCCAGGCGCGAGCGCAGGTCGCTGGCAACGTCCGCGGCGGGTGCCTGTTGGCCGCCCAACTGGTTGCACAACGCTTGCAGGGTGTCGACCTCATAGAGTGCCTGGGCGCTCAGGCGTACGCCAAACTGCTGCTGGATCCGTTCGGCCAGTTCCAGGAGCAGCAGCGAATCCAGGCCGAGCTGGATCAGCCGGGTCTGCGCACCGACGGCCTGCGGAGCACAACCGGCGATGCTGGCGATCAGTTGCCGGAGCGTGTCGGCCAGGCTATCGGTGCCCGGTGCGGGGGCGGCGTCGATTACCGGCGCCGGTGGCCGTGCAACCTGGCCGTCGAACACACCGGCAAAGCGCCGGGCGGTCGCCGGAGCCTGGGCGATGCGTGCCCAGTCGAGCCTGGCCGGCATCACCATCGAGGCGTTGCTGCCGGTGGCCGCGCCAAGCAGCGCCAGGCCCTGCGCGGTCGACAGCCCGAGCATGCCGCGTTCAGCCAACTGCGTCACCAGCGCGGCGCGCTGCGGCTGGCCGATTTCACCCCACAGGCCCCAGGCCAGTGCCAGGGTATCGTGGCCGCGGGCATTGCGTTGGCTGGCCAGGGCTTCCAGCCGGGCGTTGGCGCAGGCATGGGCGCCCTGGCCCTGGGGGCCGAGTACGCTGGCGGCGGAGCTGAAGTACAGGGTCAGCGCCGGATCGAGCTGGGCCTGATGGCGGTCCAGGGCGAGTGCCGGCAGCAGCTTGGTGTCCAGGCAGCGGTGCCACTGTGTCGCATCGTGCAGGCGCAATGGCGCATCGTCGACCACGCCGGCCAGGTGGATGATCCAACCCAGCTTCGGTCCCCTGGCCAGGCGTAGCAGCGCGGCATCGAATGCCCGGGCATCGAGCACGTCGGCCTGGCTGTCGACCTCGACTGTTACGCCGCGGGCGCGCAGTCGTTCGAGCTGGCGCTGCTCACTGCTGTCGGGCGCACGGCGGGCGAGGATCACCAGGTCGTCGGCGCCCTGGTCGGCCAACCAGTTGGCGACTGCCAGGCCCAGCTCGCACAAGCCGCCGACCAGTACGTGACGTCCTTGCGGACGGGTCGTGTTCGCTGGCAGCGGCAGGGCCTGCAACTGGCGTTCGAACAACCGACCCTCACGCTGCGCCAGCACGCGCAGGTCAGCCACGGCGGGCTCGGCCCACAAGCCGAGCAAGGTCTCGGCGTTGGTCGGGGTGTCGCTGTCGAGCAGGCAGGCCGACAGCGGCGCCAGCTCCTGCACGGCCACCGCCAGCAGGCCGGCGCCACCCGCGGCCATCCAGTCTTCGGCGCAGTCACCGGGGCTGACGACGAACGCGTCGCGGCACAGTACGGTCAGTGCGGGGCGGTGTGGTTGCCCGGCCAGGTGTTGCAGCAGCGCCGGCAAGTCGTCGGGAGCGAAGCTGGCCAGGCACACGGCGTCGTAATCCGCCAGGTGCAGACTGCCGATGGCGCTCACCGGGCTGACCTGGACCTGCACCCCATGACGGGCGAAGCCGGCCAGGTCTGCCTGCTCGCCCAGCCACAGCAGCCGTTGCAGGCTGGCGCCGGTGGGGAGCGTCAGTGGCCGCCAGTGCCAGGCATACAAGCCACCCTGGTCCGGCCATTGCGCGGCAGCGGGGTGCTGGCGCGGGCCATGCTGCAATTCCAGCCAGACCTGGCCTGTGGCATCGACGGCCAGCGCCGCCTGGGGTTCGACCTGTAGCCACAGCTGCGCCGGGGCCGTCTGGTCCTGGCGCCAATGCACGGCGTGCAGGTCCTGGGCATCGAGGGCCAGGCGCGCCAGCAGCCGATCGAGCAGTCCGTCGTCCGCCGCACCGGCCAGTGCCTGGCGCGGCAGGGCGACCTGTCGACGCAGGTTGCGCGGTTGTTGCCGTTGGGCGCTGAGCAGCGGCTGCCAGAGACCGTCGCCCTGGCGGGCGCTGACCCGCAGGTGCTGCGCCTCGCCCTCCAGGCGCAGTTGCAGCGGTGCTGGCAGCGTGAGCGGATCGAGGTGCCAGTGCAGCCCTTGCAGGCGACTGTCGGCGGGATTGTCCAGGCTGCGCACCAGCCAGCCCAGGATCGCGCCGGCACTGGGGTCGGCCAATAGCTGCGATGGCGCTGGCGGCGCGATCGAGGTTGCCTGTCGTGGCCATTGCGCGACGATGATCTGCTCGCCGAGAGCGTGGCTGGCCAGGTGCGTGCCGGGATAGCCGCTGCAGCGCTCGAAGCCGGCGGCCTGGGCCGCCGCCTGCCATTGGCGGAAGGTCGCGAACAGCTCGCCGGCACGGCCGTCGGCCGGGTCCAGCGGTGGTACCAGCGGGCCGAAGACGAAGTCGAAGAGTTTTTTCGGCTCGATGATCTCGCGCATCAGCAACAGCCCACCGGGCGCCAGGCGGGTGGCGAGGTTGGCCAGCACGGTGCGCAGGTCGGGCGCGTTGTGCAGCACGTTGGCGGCGATGATCAGGTCGAAGCCTTCCGGCAGGCCCTGGGCGGCGGCAGGCTGGTTCATGTCGAAGGGGTGGTAGCGCATGAACGGCACGTCGGCGAACTTGCGTCGGGCCCGTCCGAGGAACAGCGGGCCGACATCGGTGAACCAGTACTCGACGCAACCGCCTTCGGGCAACTGCGCCAGGACATCACGGGTGGTGCCACCTGTGCCGCCACCGACTTCGAGAATACGCAGCGGCCGGCCGCGTTCGGCCAGACCATGCACGGCCGCAGCGGCGATCTGGTTCAGGTAGCGCGACCAGGGTTGCTCCTGATACATGTGCTCGACATCGTCGGTGGCGGCGCCGGGGAACACCACGCTGACCGGGTCGACGCGCCCGGCGAGCATGTCGGCCAGGCGCGGGCCGGTACGTTCGACCAGCACGGCGAGTTGTTCGTAGCCCAGCTCGCGCATGGTCGCCAGCCACGGTTCGGGCGTCGGCAGTTGCGCCGTGCGCAGGTTGCCGTAGCGGCCGCCCTGCACATCGAGCATCTCGGCGGCTGCCAGGTCACGCAGCAGGCGTGCGAACAGGTCGCGCAACTCGACTGCGGCACCGGCCTGGGCCAGGCACTGGTCCACGTCCAGCCACTGGCCGGGCGTGCCGCACACCCCCAGTTCGGCGAAGGCACGGCCCACGTAGGCACTGTGCAGGGCATCGACGCCGCGTTGCTCCAACGCCAGGCCCGAGAGGTCAAGGGCTGCACCATGGGCCTCGGCGGCTTGCCCGGCGGCGTCGTTCAGCGCCTGCCAGTCATCGACCGGCGCGGTTCTTGCCGTGGCAGCCGCTGGTGCGTTGTACCAGCAACGCTGGCCTTCGAACGGTGCGGTCGGCAGCAGCGCCCGTTGCCGTGGGCGGCGAGCGCTCAGGCTGTGCGCGGCCCAATCCGGTGTTTCGGCCAGGGCCAGGTCGCGCAGTTCAGGGTCGAGGTTACCCGCCTGCCACAGGCCGATCGCGCCACGTTCCTGCTGCTCGAAGCCGTCGAGCAGGCCGTCGGCGAAGTCCAGCAAGGCGTCGGCCAGATCCTGGCGGCTGTCGCCGACCAGCAGCAGGCGCCGCGCATACAGGCTGCGGTGGTGCACGCTGGTGGCGGCATAGTCATGCAGGTCGCCGCGGCTGTCTTCGAGGCATTGCGCATGGCGCCGGGCGAGTTCGGCCAGGGCTTGTTCGCTGCGGGCACTGAGCAGCAACAGCGCGGGGCCGGGTAGGGGTTCGAACGCCAGCGCCGGCGGCTGTTCCAGCACCGCATGGCAGTTGGTCCCGCCGATGGCGAAGGCGCTCACGGCCGCTCGCCGTGGCCCGCTGCCGGCCGGCCAGGGCAGGAGCATCTGCGGCACGTAGAAGGGGCTTTGGGCGAAGTCGATGGCTGGGTTCGGCTGGTCGAAGTTCAGACTCGGCGGGATCTGCCCGTGGTGCAGTGCCAGCGCGGCCTTGAGCAGGCTGGCGACCCCGGCGGCGGTGTCCAGGTGGCCGAGGTTGCCCTTGACCGAACCCAGCGCGCACCAGGGCGTGGTCGGCCCGGCCTGCCAGGCCCGGCACAGGGCCTGGACTTCGATCGGGTCGCCCAGCGGCGTGGCGGTGCCATGGGCCTCGACCAGGCCGATGCTGGCCGGTTCCACTTCGGCCAGGTGCAGGGCCTGGCCGATCACCTGGGCCTGGCCTTCGGGCGACGGGGCGGTGTAGCCGGCCTTGCCGGCGCCATCATTGTTCACTGCCGAGCCGCGCAGTACGGCGAGGATCGGGTCGCCGTCAGCCAGGGCCGCGTCCAGGCGCTTGAGCAGGACCACGCCGACGCCGTTGCCGATGGCAGTGCCGTCGGCCTGGGCGTCGAAGGGACGGCACAGGCCGTCGGCGGAGAAGATCATGCCCGGACGATGCAGGTAGCCGGCCTGCTGTGGGAAGCCGATGCCGGCACCGCCGGCCAGGACCATGTCGCATTCGCCACTGGCCAGTTGTTCGCAGGCCAGGTGCACCGCCACCAGCGAGCTGGAGCAGGCGGTCTGCACGGTCAGGCTGGGGCCGCGCAGGCCGAGCTTGTAGGACACGCGAGTGGCCAGGTAGTCCTTGTCGTTGCCCATCAGGCGGGCGAAGGTCAGCGGCGAAGCAATGTCCTGTACGCGGTCGAAATGCGCGGCGCTGTAGGTCGACAGCTTGCAGGCGCCGAGTACGCCTACCGTTGGCCGTTGCGGGTCATCGGCCAACGCCTGGGGGCCGTAGCCGGCCATTTCCAGGGCTTCCCAGGCACACATCAGGAACAGCCGCTGCTGCGGGTCGATCAACTGCGCCTCCTGCTGCGAGTAGCCGAAGAACGACCAGTCGAAGCGCTCCACGTCTTCCAGCACCGCCGCGGCGCCGACGAAGTCGGGGCGCGCGCGCAGGACCGGGTCGCTGCTCTCGAAGCGCTCGATCAGCGCCTCGCCATCGGCCAGCCGCCGCCAGTAGTCGAAAATGTCCACGGCACGCGGCATGCGGCAGCCCGCGGCGATGATTGCCACCGGCAGGGTGTCGCCATAGTGTTGTTGCAGGTCCAGCTGTTCACACAGGTTCATAACGAGTCTTCCGTAATAGGGGCTGTCAGAGGAGCGAGGTCTGGTCGCGTTTCTTGCGGCGTTCGTTGGCCAGGCGCGCGCGTCGGCGCTGGTCGTGATCGTGGTCGTCGCTGGCGGCCGGCCGTTGTGCCGGGTCGTCCAGGCGTCCGAGGTGGGCGGCCAGCGCGGCAAGGCTTGGGTGGTCGAACACGTCGGTCACCGACAGGGCCAGGTCGAAGCGCTGGTTGAGCAGGCGGCGCAGGCGGATCAGGTCCATCGACGAGGCGCCGAGTTCGAAGAAGCTGACCGAGGCTGGCAATTCGTCGCGGCCCAGCAGTTCGCCGAGCAGTTGGCCCAGGGTCGCCAGCAGCCGTGCGTCTGTCGGTTGCTGTTGTGCGGCCGGGCTGTCGACGCGGACCTGGCGCGTGGCCACCGGCCAGCGATTGGCCGGCATGGCCGCGCGGGCAGGTGCGTCCCAGGCCGTCGGCTCGCTGGCCAGGCGCAGCAGCAGGTCGTGGTAGGCGCCGAACATCTCGTCCAGCAGGCCCTCGGGGAACAGGCCATCGACCGAGTCCCAGTTGAACACCAGACAGCCTTCGCGCTCGACCACCTGCTGGTCGATCCACACTTGCGGGGTCTGGCTGATGCCGTAGCCGAACTGGCCGAGCCAGTCCTGTCCGGCGTCGTCGGTGGCGACACCGAGGCCACTGGTGAACACCACCGGCATGGCCACCGCGTCCAGGCGGCGGTTGCGTCGTGCGGCTTCGCGCAGTACCCGCACCGCCGACACCTGCATGTGTTCCAGGTCTGCCCACAACTGGCGTTGCAGCAGGCTGGCGCGCTCGGCGAAGGGCACCGCACCTTCGCCTTCGAAGGCCAGCAGCACCAGCGAGGTGAAGTCACCGACCAGGTGGTCGATGTCCGGGTGCACCGCCGGGCGGTTGAACAGGGTCAGGTTGAGGGTCAGGCGCGCCTCGGCCGACCAGTGCGCCAGGACCTCGCCATAGGCGCTCAACAGCAAGGCGTTGGCGGTCACGTTGCGGGCGCTGGCGGCAGCCTGCAGGGCCTGCCACTGGGCGGGTTGCAGGCGCGCCTCGCGGCGGCTGAAGTGCGGTGGCCGGATGTCACGCGCGGCGCCTTCGACCAGCGGTAGGGCGGGACCTGCCGGCAATTGCGCGAGCTTGTCCTGCCAGTAGCCCAGCGAACGTTGCCAGGAGGGGCGCAGTTCGAAGCGTTCGAGCAGCAGCACGTAGTCGCGGAAACTCGCTCGCAGGGCCGGCAATACCCGCCCGGGATGGCGTGCCAGGCTCGACCATTCGGCGAGCAGGATGCGCATCGAACGACCGTCGCAAACCAGGTTGTCGAGGCTGATGCACAGGCGTACCCGCGCGTTCGGCAGTTGCGCTGCGCGCAGCGAGAACAGCGGCCATTCGCGGGTGTCGGGCACCTCGTGGGACAGCTCCAGGCGCACCACCTGTTGCCAGTCGTGCAGTTGCTCGGTGCTCGCCGTGCGCAGGTCGGTGCAGGCGATGCGGTAGGCCGGTACCTGCTCCAGGATCTGTTGCAGGCCGTTGTCGTCGATCACCGCGCGCAGCATGTCATGGCGCTCGACCAGGGCCTGCCAGGCCTGCTCCAGGGCTTCGAAGGCGATGCCGTCGACATCCACTTCGGCGTACAGGTGAGTCGATACCCCACCCAGTTCGAAGCCTTCGTCACGGCCGATCCAGTAGGCCTGCTGCACATCGGTCAGCGGGAACGGTGCAAAGCGTTCGGCCGGGTTGGCCACCAGCGCGGGCAGGCGGTCCTCGTAGGCCGGGGCGGCCGCCACGCGCAGGGCGAAATCGCCCAGGCGCGGATGGTCGAACAGGTCCGGCAGTGCCACCTGGGCATTGAGTTCATGCCGTACCCGCTCGATAAGGCGCACCGCCACCAGGCTGTCACCGCCCAGGTCGAAGAAGTGATCGCCGGCATCCAGGCCTTGTACTGCCAGCAGTTGTTCCCAGATGCGCAGGAGCGCCTCGGGTACCTGGCTGGCGTCACCGGTGCCGCGGCTGCCACGGTTGCGGCGTTGCGACGGGTCCGGATGCGGCAGTTGCTGGCGCATCACCTTGCCGGTCGCCGACAGCGGCAGGGCGGCGAGGGCGGTGATGGTCTGCGGGACCATGTAGGCCGGCAGCAGGGTCGCCAGGTGTTCGACCAGCTTGCGTGGGGCGAAGCGCCGGGCCTCGGCCGGGTGCTGGGCCAGCAGCAGGTGCATGCCCGGTGCCTCGCCGGCGACGCTGGCGGCCTGGGCCTGGGTGAAGCCGGCAGCGGTAAACGCCGCGGTCCACTGCGGGGCTTCCAGGAGTGCCTGGCCGCTGGCCTGGCGCTGGTCGGCGAAATGCTGGTAGCCGCCTTCGAGCAGGGCCACGGTGGCCAGCTGGAAGTCGCTGTTGCGGGTGATCTCCGGCGCGGCCAACACGCCGCCAGGGCTCAGCAGGCCCGCCAGGTTGTCCAGCAGGCGCGGAATGTCGCGGCTGCGGTGCAGGGCGTTGAAGGCGATCACCAGGTCGAAACCGTGGGGCTCCAGCCCCTGCTGGCTGGCCGGCAGGTCCGGGTCGAGCACCCGGCAGGCGAGCTGGTGGTGCGCCGGCCATTGGCCTTGCTCGAACTCGCTACGGGCCTGTTCGACCAGCAGTGGCGCGGCGTCGCTCAGGGTGTAGTCCAGCGCGGTGTCGGCCAGCAACGCCAGCAGCTCACGGCTGGCCACGCCGCTGCGGGCGCCGATCTCCAGTACCCGTGGCGCGCGGCCCAGGGCTTGCGCCGAGGCGGCGATCAGCTTGGCCAGGGCGCCGAGAGTGGCCGTCCACAGCGGGTTGAGGCGGGTCATCTGCTCCGGGGCCAGGGTTTGGTCGACCCCGTAGAACAGCTCCAGCGCGTTGGCCTGGCCACGTAGCACGGCCAGGCGCTGGGCGGCACCTTCACGCAGGCGCAGCAGCACCTGGCGCGGCAGGCCGCAGGCTTCGGCCAGCGGTCGCAGGCGGGACCATTCGCTGGCGCTGTCCGGGCCAGAGGCTGGCAGCAGGGTCTGCCAGCGCTGGATCAGGGCGCTGAAGCCAGGGGTGGGTGCCAGTTGCGCCCAGCCACCGGCGGCGTCGACGGTGTCGCGCATCAGTTGCAGGCCAAGGTCGTCCATCAGTTGCCAGAACCCGTCCAGGCTGGCCGGTGCGCCGGGCAGTTGGGCTGCCGCGGTCACCGCTTGCCAGTGGCCATCGCTGGTGGCTGTGGTGCAACGCAAGGTTTCGAACAGCTCATCATCCTGCTCGCGCGGCACCACCCAGGCGGCCAGGCGCTTGTTGCCGCGGGCCGGGCCGATGGCATCGACCACCGCTTCGCGCACTCCGGGGTGGCGCAGCAGGGCGCTCTCGATTTCCCCGAGTTCGATGCGGTTGCCAGCGATCTTCACCTGGAAGTCACGTCGGCCGAGGAACTCCAGGGTGCCGTCGGCCCAGTAGCGCGCCAGGTCGCCGGTGCGGTACAGGCGCTGGCCATCGCGTGGATGCTCGATGAAGCTTGCGGCCGTGCGCACCGGGTCGTTCTCGTAACCCAGCGCCAGGCCGACACCGGTGATGTACAGGTCGCCGGTGACGTAGTCGGGGCGATCGTGCAACTGGCCGTCGAGTACCCGGTAGCCCTGGTTGGTCAGGGGGTAGCCGTAGGGAATCGATGTCCAGTGTTCCGCCACCTGGCCGACTTCGAACCAGTTCGACCAGATCGACGCCTCGGTGGCGCCGCCCATGGCCACCAGGGCCGCTTGCGGCGCCAGTTCGCGCAGGCGGGTGGGCAGGTTGAGGGGAATCCAGTCGCCACTGAGCATCGCCCGGCGCAGGCTCGGCAGGCTGCCACCGACGGCGGCCACCTCATCGAGCAACAGTTCGAGCAGGGCCGGTACCGAGTTCCACAGGGTGATGCCATGGCGCTCCACCAGCTCGCGCCAGTGCGCCGGATCGCGGACACCGGCCGGCAGTGGCAGGACCAGGGCGGCACCGGCGGCGAAGATACCGAACAGGTCGTACACCGACAGGTCGAAGTACAGCGCCGACAGGCCCAGCACCCGGTCGTCGGCCTGGATGCCGAAGCGCCGGTTGATGTCCAGCACGGTATTGACCGCGCCGCGGTGGTCGATCAATACGCCCTTGGGCGTGCCGGTCGAGCCGGAGGTGTAGATCACGTAGGCATCGTCGGTGACCGCCCGCTCCAGCGCCAGCGGCGTATCGGCATGGGCCTGGGCGGCTTCTTCGCTGGCATCGAGGACGCTGACCGCCAGTTCGGCGACCAGGGCCTGGACGATCGGCAGATGGTCGGCCTGGACCAGGGCTACGCGGATCCCGCTGCCTTGCACGATGGCTGCCAGGCGCGCTGCGGGCACGTCGGCATCGACCGGCACGTAGGCACCGCCGGCTGCCTGGATGGCCAGGCAGGCGGCGACCTGCTCCGGTCCCTTGCGCATCACCACGGCGACCCGGTCGCCGCGGCTCACGCCCTGGGCGAGCAGGCCGTTGGCCAGGCGTCGGGCCCAATCGGCCAGGGCCTGGTAGCTCCAACTGCCACTGTGGGTGAGCAGGGCCGGGGCATCGGGCGTGCGTGCCGCCTGGTCGAAGAACAGTTGGTCCAGGCAACGGTTCGACAGGGGCGCCTCGGTGGCATTGATGGCCGCGCGGACAACCTGCTGGGCCTCGGGCAGTTGCGCCGGGGTATCGGCCTGCCACAGTGCCGGCTCGTCGGCCAGTTCCGCCAGGCGTTGGTTATAGGCGGCGAACATGGCGTCCAGGGTGCCGGGCTGGAACAGCGCCTCGACGGCATCCCAGTTGTAGATCAGCGCCCCTTCGAGTTCGCAGGCCTGGTGATCGAGCCACACCTGTGGGGTCTGGCTGATGCCGTGGCCGACGACGCCCAGCACGCTCTCGGCGGCGGCGCCCTTGGTCGGGTCGCTCATGCCCAGCTGGCTGGTGAACACCACCGGCATGGCCAGGGTGTCCTGGCGTTCGCGGCCACGGTTGGCCTCGCGCAGCACATCGACGGCGCTGAAGGCACGGTGTTGCAGGTGTTCCAGGACCTGGCCGTTGACCCCGGCGGCCCGTGTGGCGAAAGCCTGCTCGCCACTGTAGTCGAGCGGCAGCAGGGTGACTGCGGTGAAGTCACCGAGCAATCGGGGTACATCCGGGTGCCACGGCAGGCGGTCGAAGATGGTCAGGTTGAGGGTGAAGCGCGGCTCGCTGCTCCAGGCGGCCAGCACTTCGCCGAACACCGTGATCAACAGCGATGCCGGGGTACAGCCGACGGCTGCCGCGCGCTCGCGCAGGCGCTGCCAGGCGGCTGCATCGAGGCGATGCTGGCGGCGGCTGAAGCTTGGCTTGGCCTGTTGTCGCGCGCTGTTGCGCAGCGGCAGTTGCGGTGCCGGTGGCAATTCGTCGAGGGCGGCAAGCCAGAACTGCCGGGCACTGTCGCGCTGTTGCTGGCGCACCGGATCGTTCAGGCGGGCCAGCACATAGTCGCGGAAACCGATGGCGAACGGTTGCAGGCCGGCGGCCGCGGCATCGTTGCCGGCGCGGTACAGGGCGGCCAGTTCCTCCCAGATGATCTGCCCGCTGGTGGCGTCGTTGATCAGCATGTCGATGCCGATGTGCAGGCGCACCGCGCCCTCGGCCAGGCGCGTGGCTCGCACGTCGAACAGCGGCCACTGGGCGCAGTCCAGCACCTGGTGCGACATCTGTTCGCGCCAGGCCTGGCAGTGGGCCTCGCGGTCGCTGGCGGCGGCCGTAGAGAGGTCGGCGACTTGCAGGCGGTAGTGCGGTACTTGGTCGAGCACGCGCTGGCGACCGTCTTCGCCGATGACGATGCGCAAGGCACCGTGGCGCTGCACCAGGGTGTTCCAGCAAGCTTCGAGCAGGGCCAGGTCCAGGCCACCGGCGGCGTCGGCCTCCAGGTAGGCGTGGCAGGCCACGCCGCCGAGTTCGTAGTGACCCTGGCGGCCGATCCAGTAGGCATGTTGCAGTTCGGTGAGCGGGAACGGCTCGGCGGCGTTGGCCAGGTCGGCGACGATCGCCGGGGTATCGGCGGCCGGCGTGGCGCTGGCGTTGGGCAGTTGCTCGACGAGGTAGTCGCTGAGGCCGCGCGGGGTGCTGCGCTCGAAGATCGCCTTGAGTTCGCAGCGGATGCCCAGGCCGGTTTCACAACGGCGGGCGAAGTCCATCACCAGGATCGAGTCCATGCCCAGCTTGAGCAACTCGGTGTCGTCTTCCAGGCGTGCCGGGGCCACGTGCAGGGTGCGCGCCAGTTCGGCGACAACGAACGCATGCACTGCGTCGGCGTCCAGTTCCTGCGGGTTGCCGGCCAGTGTCGGCGTGCTGACCGGGGTTGCTTCCAGCGCGCAGCGGGCGAAGGTCGCGGTGGGGTTGTACAGCGACAGCAGGGGGATGAACTGGCGCCAGTCCACCTGCACGGCCACGTGGTTGCCGGTGGCGCCCGCGGCCAGCAGCGCCGACAGGGTGGCCAGGTAGCGTGGCGGTGCCAGGCGGACGATGCCGGCCGAGCGCAACAGTTGCAGCAGCGACGCGTCGACTTCGCTCATGCCGGCGCCGCCGCCCCATGGGCCCCAGGCTACCGACAGCGCCGGCAGCCCTTGCTGCTGGCGCAGGCGGACCAGCGCATCCTGGAAGGCGTTGGCGGCGCCGTACGGCACTTGCAGGCGTGAGCCCCAGATGCCGGAGATGGAGGTGAAGCAGACGAAATGCTCAAGGGCATGCTGCTGGCTGTGCTGGTGCAACAGCCAACTGCCCTGGGTCTTGGCCAGGGTCACGCTGCGGCAACCGGCTTCGTCGAGGTCGGCCAGGGCGCTGAAGCGGCTGGTGCCCGCGCAATGCCAGATCCCGGCTAGGGCCGGGCCGCCCTGGCGGTGGCGGTTGTCGATGGTGGCAAAGACCGCGGCCACGCTGGCGGCATCGGCCAGGTCGCAGTCCAGGTGCTGCAATTGCACACCCTGGCCGCGCAGCAGTTCCAGGCGTGCCTGCCAGCCTGCCGGGGCTTCGCGCCGGGCGAGCAGCAACAGATGACGCGCACCTTGTGCCACCAGCCAGTCGGTGGTGTGGCGGCCGAGCGCGCCGTAGGCACCGGCCACCAGGTACAGCGCATCGGCGCGCAGGCGCAGTGGCTGGGCCGCGGTTGCCATTGGCGTAGCGGTCAGGCGTGGGCGCTGCCACTGACCGTCACGCAAGGCCAGGGCGTCTTCCGTGCCGAACTGGCTCAGGGCCTGGGGCAGGGCGCTGGCCAGCAGTGCCGGGTCACGTTCGCTCAGGTCCAGTTGCAGCCAGCGCGGGCCGGGGTACTCCAGGGAGAGCGGCCGTGCGGCACCGGCCAGGGCGGCTTGCAGCGGGTCGCAGGCTTCATCGGCCAGGGCCTGGGCGACGAAGGTCGGCAGCAGGATGCGTGGCTTGCCGCCGGCGCGTTCGAGGTGTTGCAAGGCCTCGGCCAGTTGCCAGACATGACGGGATTCGGCGAGCTGCGCGAGCCGGGCATCCAGGCCGCCGAGGTAGATCAGCAGGTGCGATTCCTCGACACGTCCGACATGGGCCGGCCAGGCGTCGAGACTCAACTGCTCGCAGTGGTATCCCGCCAGGTGCAGGGCCAGCGCGTTGGCAAAGGCGGTATCGCCACCGAGCAGCCAGCAGCGTGGGCGTTCGGCGCTGGGTTGTGCGTCGAAAGGTTCCCATTGCAACTGATACAGGTCCACCGGTACTGCGGCGGCGCGTTCGGGTTGCGGCTGCAGGGGCAGCGGCGTGCGTGGAGCATCCTCGTCGTATTCGAGCCAGTAGGGCTGGCGCTCGAAGGGGTAGCGCGGCAGTGCCCGCGGCGACAGTTGCGCCCCGCGCCACAGCGCGGCCTCGTTGAAGTCCTGGCCGGCCTGGAACAGTGCTGCGCAGGCTTCGAGCAGGCTCTGCGCATCATCGTTGCCACGCCGCAGGCTGGCGACGCAGGGGATGTCGCCGACGCTGCGCTGGGCCATGGGCGTGAGCACGGCGTGGGCGCCCAGCTCCAGCAGCAGGTCGCAGTGTTCGGCGGCCAGCGCCAGGGCCTGGGCGAAACGTACTGGCTGGCGCGCGTGGGCGACCCAGTAGTCGGCGTCGGGGGCGGCGTCCAGCGGCGCACCGGTGAGGGTGCTGATCAGCGCCAGTTGCGGCACCTCGGCATCGAGGTGGGCGCAGGCGGCGCGCCAGTCCTCGAGCATCGGTTCGAGCAGCGGCGAGTGGAACGCGTGCGACACCGCCAGCGGCCGGGCATGCACCTGGCGGGCGGCCAGTAGTACACCAAGGGCCTCCAGCGCCGCGCTGGCGCCGGAGAACACCAGGTCCTGCGGGCCGTTGCAGGCGGCGATGGCCAGGCGTGAGCGCTGGGCCTCTGGCAACTCGGCCAGCACGGCTTCGGCATCCTCCAGCGACAGCCGTGCGGCGAGCATGCCGCCGGGCTCCTGCAGGGCCTGCATCAATGCCCCGCGGCGGGCGATCAGTCGCGCCGCCACGGCCAGCGGCAACGCACCGGCCAGGACCATGGCAGCGAACTCACCGATCGAATGGCCGACCATGACCCGTGGCTGTACGCCGAAACTGCGCCACAGCTGGCCGAGCGCGTAGCCCACGGCGAACAGCGCCGGCTGGGCCCAGGCGGTCTGCTCCAGGCGCGGATCGGCGCTGGCGTGCATCACCCGGATGATCGACTCGCCCAGGTGGGGCGCGAGGGCTGCGTCGGCGGCATCCAGTGCTTCGCGGAAGGCCGGTTCGCGAGCGTACAGGCCGGCACTCATGCCGGCGTGTTGCGAGCCCTGGCCGGTGAACAGGAAGCCGATCCGCGGGGCCCGCGTGTAGCCTTCATGGTTCTGGCTGGCGACGCGCTGCAAGGCCTGGCGCAGCTCATCGGCATTGCTGGCGACCACGGCTGCGCGGTGCGAAAGGTGGTCGCGGCGCCGGGCCATGGCATTGGCCAGGGCATGCAGTGGCAACTGGGTACGCTCGGCATAGGCCGCGGCCAAGTCGCCAAGGGACTGGCTGCTGCGGGCCGAGAGCACGAACAGCGCCGGGCCGGTTTGCCCGGCGGCGGATGGCGCGGGTGTCGGTGCCTGTTCGAGGATGATGTGGGCGATGGTGCCAGCGAAGCCGTATGAGGTGACGCCGGCCCGGCGCAGCGCCTGGCGCTCGGGCCAGGGTTCGCTGCAGGCCGGCAGGCGTGCCGGAATGGCTTGCAGGTCGATCGACGGGTTGAGCTGCTGCAGCCCGACTAGCGGCGGAATGCGCCCGCGCTCCAGGGCCAGCACGGTCTTCACCACGCCGGCCGCGCCGGCGGCAGCTTCCAGGTGGCCGATGTTGGTCTTGACCGAACCCAGCCACAGCGGGTCGTCGGCGCTGCGCCCGCGGAAGACTTCGGCGACCGACTGGTATTCGATCGGGTCGCCGAGGCGGGTGCCGGTGCCGTGCATTTCCAGGTAGTCGATGTCGGCCGGGGTCAGGCCGGCGCGGCTCAGGGTCTGTTGCAGCAGGCGCCGCTGGGCATCGCCGTTGGGGGCCGACAGGCTGCTGCCAGCGCCGTCCTGGCGCACGCAGCTGCCACGGACCACGGCCCGTATCGCGTCGCCATCGGCCAGGGCCTGGGCCAGCGGCTTGAGCACCAGCACCACGCACCCTTCGCCGCGTACGTAGCCGTCGGCGCGGGCATCGAAGGTCTTGCAGCGACCGTCGGCGGCCAGCATGCCGGCCTGGGTCAGTACCTGGTCGACCTCCGGCAGCAACTGCAATTTCACCCCGCAGGCCAGGGCCAGGCCGGCGTCACCTGAGCGCAGGCTTTGCACGGCCAGGTGCAGGGCGCTGTGGGAGGCCGAGCAGGCGGTGTCGACAGCCATCGACGGGCCTTCGAAACCGAAGCAGTAGGACAGTCGCCCGCAGGCGGCGGCGAATGAGGTGCCGGTGCCCCAGTAGGCATCGAAATGCTCGGCCTGTCCGGAGATGAACGGAATATGTCCGTAGTCGCCGGTGCCGATGCCCACGTACACCGAGGTGTCGCTGCCACGCAGGTGGGCCGGGCGTTGGCCCGCATCCTCCAGCGCGTGCCAGGCGGTTTCCAGCAGCAGGCGCTGCTGCGGGTCGGTGTTGATCGCTTCGCGGGCCGACATGCCGAAGAACGCGGCGTCGAACTGCTCGATGCGCTCCAGGTAGGCACCGAAGCCGGGGATGCCTTCCGGGGTGCGGAAACGCGCTGCCGGCATCGGGCCGATGGCACTGGCACCGTCTTCGAGTTGCTGCCAGAAGGCATTGTCGTCCTGCACCTCGCCCTCGCTGCCGGGCAGGCGGAAGGCCATGCCGATGATCGCCACGGCCTGGTCGTCGCTCTCTGGTCGCGGCGTGTCGGTTGCCTCGGGCGCCGCAGCGGTAGGCGCGGCGCCGCTGGCCTGCAGGCGATCGAGGATCCAGCCGGCGAGGTGGTCGAGGGTCGGTTGCTCGAACAGCAGTTCGTCGGCGGTTTCCACGCCGAATGCCTGGCCGGCGACGGCGGCCAGGCGCACGGCCGAGAGCGAGTCCAGGCCATGGTTGAACAGGCTGGTGTGAGCCGACAGGTGGCGCGCGGCGACTGTGCCGAGGATGGCGGCGGCCTGTTCGGCGAGCCAGGCGACCAGGTGTTCGCGGCGCATGCTCGCCGGCAGCGCGAGCAGTTCGCCAGCCGCCTGGGTGGCCTGGTTCTGCGCAGCCTGGACGGGAGCCAGATCATCCTGCCAGACGACCTGCAGTTGGCCCTCCTGGTAAGCCTGGCGGACCGCGCGGCGGCGCACCTTGCCGCTGGTGGTGCGGGGCAGGGTGCCCTTGCGAATCAGTACCACGGCGGCGGTGGCCAACTGATGCTCGCTGGCAATTGCCGCACGGATGGCCTGGGCCACGACCGCATGATCGATGGCATCGACGGGTTTGAGCACTTCCTGGACGAGCACCAGGCGCTCATCGTCGCCGCTGTCGGTGAGCCCGAACGCTGCTGCGGCGTCGGCGACACAGGCGCCATGGGCCGAACCACTGGTGGCCTCAAGGTCATTGGGGTAATGACACTGGCCGCGAACCAGCAGCATGTCCTTGTGCCGTCCCGTGACGTACAACTGGCCCTGATGGAGGAAGCCCATGTCGCCGGTGCGCAGGAAATCGCAGCCCTGGTCCGGCACGGTGCGTGCGCCGAATACTTGCTGGTTGAGTGCGGCTTTGCTGCCGTCGGCATCCCAGTAGCCGCTGGCGATGCACGGACCGGCCAGCCAGATCTCGCCGACCTGGCCGTCCTGGCACGGGGTGTGGCTGTGCGGGTCGACGATGCGCAGCGTCTGGCCGTCGAAATCGTCACCGTTGCCGACGTAACGACGCCAGCCGTCGACCAGCTCGCCGCTGGCCAGCCTTACCTGGGCCTGGCCGGCGACGAGGGCATTACTCTCGACGTCGATCAGGCAGGGCGCCTGGCTGGCGATGTTGGCCGAGACCAGCAGGGTCGCCTCGGCCAGGCCATAGGCCGGGCGGATGGCGGCAGTCTGCAGGCCGCAGGGGCCGAAGGCACGGATGAAGGCGTTGACCTGGCCGGGCAGCACCGGCTCGGCGGCGGGCATCAGGCAGGTGATGGCGCCGAGGTCCAGCCCGCTCAGTCGGGCGGGTTCGCGGGTGGCCTGGTCGGCGCACAGGCGCAGGGCAAAGCTGGGGCAGGGCAGCGCGGTGGCCCGTTCGGCCGCCGCCACTTCCAGCCAGCGCAACGGGTCGGCCATGAACGCCATCGGCGCCATGTACACCGCGCGGTTGCCCTGGGCCAGCGGCAGCAGGATGCCCATGATCAGCCCGAGGTCGTGGAACAGCGGCAGCCAGCTGGCGACCACGGTGTCGGGGCCGGCACCGGTCAGGCGCGAGAGGAAACCGAGGTTGGCCATCAGCGCCCCGTGGCGGTTGATCACGCCCTTGGGTTCGCCGGTGGAGCCGGAGGTGTACTGCAGGAAGGCGATGCCCTGGCCGTCGATGGCCGGGCGTTGCCACTGGGCGGTGTGGTCGCTGTCCAGGCGTTGCACCAGCAGGTCGTGACGGGTGGTGAACGTCGCCAGGTCATCGGCACAGGCCTGTTCGATGGCCGTGCTGGTGATCAGGGCGCGGGCGCGGCAGTCGCTGGCGATGCCATCGAGCTTGGGCAGTACCCGGCGTACCCGGGCCACGCCCGGCAGGTTGACCGGCACGCCGATCACGCCAGCGTACAGGCAGCCGAGCAGGGCGACCACGTAGTCGAGCCCCGAGGGGAACAGGATAAGGGCGCTGTGGCCAGCCAGGCCGCGCTGTTGCAGGCCGGCGGCGCAGTGCCGCACGCGCTCGGCCAGTTGCTGGTAGCTCAGGCGCTGGTCGGGTTCGCCGGCCTTGCCGACAAAGCACAGCGCTGGTGCATCGGGGGTGTGCAAGGCATGGTGTTCGAGGCTGTCGACCAGGGTCGGGAAGCCGGGCAGGGTAGGTACCGTTTGGGCTTTCATGCTGTCTTCCTTTGGGCATCGCAGGCGATGCTGACTGGTTGCCACCCCGTTTTCGGGGTAGGCGGTTCCTGCGCGGCCTCCTTCGGGGGGCCGCGTTGTTCGAATGAGCGAGTGAGAGGGGGCGGGTCAGGCCAGGGCGCTATCCCGCGAGCGGATGCGCCAGTGCCGGGTGCCTTGTTGCTGGGCCCAGAAGCGCGCGTACACGCCACCGGCATCGAGCAGTTGGGCGTGGGTGCCGCGCTCGACGATGGTCTGCTGGTCGAGTACCAGGATCTGCTGCACCTCGGTGAGGGTGTACAGGCGGTGCGCGATGACGATCACGGTCTTGTTCCGGGTCAGTGCGTTCAGGGCCTGGGCGATGGCCGCTTCGTTGTCGCTGTCGAGCGCGGCGGTGGCCTCGTCGAGGATCACGATCGGCGCATCCTTGAGCAGCGCACGGGCGATCGACAGGCGCTGGCGTTCGCCGCCGGACAGGTTGAGGCCGTCGCCCAGGCGGGTCTGGTAACCGTCGGGCAGGGCCATGATGAAGTCGTGGCAGCAGGCGGCGCGGGCGGCAGCCTCAAGTTCGGCCTGGGTGGCTTCGGGACGGGCGATGCGCAGGTTGTGCTCGACCGTGTCGGCGAACAGGTGGGTGTCCTGGAACACGAAGGCGATGCGCGCCAGCAGTTCGTCCTGGCGCATGTGGCGTACGTCGACGCCGCCGATCAGCACCTGGCCGGCATCGGCATCGTGAAACCGCGCGAGCAGTTGTGCCAGGGTGGTCTTGCCGGCGCCGCTGGCGCCCACCAGCGCGGTGATGCTGCCGCCCGGAGCGTCGAAGGTAATATCGCGCAGGGCCGCCGCGCCGCCGGTATGGGCGAAGCTCAGGTTGCGCACCTGGATGCCGTGGTCGCGCGGTCGCAGGCTGACCGTCGGCTCCAGCAGGCAGGGTTCGTCCAGCAGGGTCTCGATGCGCTCCAGGCTCTTGCGATAGAACGCCAGTTGGGCCATCAGCGTGGCCGACTCGCCGAGCATGGCGAAGAACCGGTGTGCCAGCACCAGCATCAGGATCAGCAGCGGTTGCGCCAGTTCACCTTGCACCGCCAGGTACACCGCAAGCCCGAGCAGCGCCAGCAGGCCGATTTCCAGGAGCACGGCGAAGCCGACGGCGAGCAGCCCGGCGACCACTTCGATACGAATGGACAGGCGGCGCAGTTGGATCATGGCCGCTTCCAGTGCACCGAAACGTTCGGCCGAGAGACCGAAGGCGCGAATCACCTTGATCCCCTGGACGAACTCCAGCAACTGGCTGGCGACAGTCGCCCGTTGTGCGTGCTTGGCCCGGCTCATGGTCGCGAAGCGTCGGCGCAGGGCCAGGGCCAGCAGGCTGCCGGCACCGACCGCGAACAGCGCCACCAGGCCCAGGCGCCAGTCGATCAGCAGCATCAGCGCGCCGCTGAGCAGGGCGATGCCCAGGCGACCGAACAGCTCGCCGGTCAGGTGGGTGAAGGCTTCCTCGACCTGGGTGGCGTTTTCCCCCAGCACGGCGCTGAGTTCGCCACTGCGGCTACGGCTGTGAAAGCCCAGGGGCAGGCGACGCAGCTGCGCGGCCAGTTGCAGGCGCAGGTCACAGATCATGCCGGTGCCGCCGAGGAAACCGCCGAGGTTGGACGCCAGGTTGCACCCCAGTTGCAAGACCAGGCTGAACAGCAGGACCAGCGTCAGCCAGACCAGCCGCGTACCGTCCAGGCTGCCGGCGAACATTTCGCGCAGGGCGATGTACAGCACCCCGTAGGGGACGGTGGCGAACAGCGCTTCGCCCAGGCGCCAGCCGATGCTGCGCCACACCCGGCCGTTGTCGGGGCTCTGGGTGATACGGAAAACCGCCAGGAGCATATTCATGGGTGTACAGCCTCCAGGTTGGAATGCTGGGCCGTGTGGCTGCCAAGGCGCCAATCGGCGTTGGCCTGTTGGGTGTGCCAGAGCTTCTGGTAGAGCGGCTCGCTGGCCAGTAGCCGGGCGTGGGTGTCGCAGGCGCGGATGCGCCCGGCCTCCAGCAGCAGGATCTGGTCGGCTTCGACGATGCTGGCCAGGCGATGGGCGATCAGTACCACCGTGCGCCCGGCGGTGAGGGTGCCGAGGGCCTGGAGGATCTGCGCTTCATTCATCGGGTCGGCGAAGGCAGTGGCTTCGTCAAGCACCACGATCGGTGCGTTGCGCACCAGGGCCCGGGCGATCGACAGGCGTTGCCGCTCGCCCCCCGACAGCCGTGCGCCACGTTCGCCGAGCAGGGTCTGGTAACCCTGGGGCAGGGCTTGGATGAACTCGTGGGCCTGGGCCGCCTTGGCCGCCTCGATCACCTGGGCTTCGTCGATGTCGCTGCGGCCCAGGCGGATGTTGTCCAGCACACTCTGGTTGAACAGGTGCACGTCCTGCATGACATAGGCCACCTGGTCGTGGATTTCCCCCAGCGGCCAGGCACGCACGTCGCGACCCTGCAGGGTGATGCGGCCCTGCTGCACGTCCCAGAAGCGCAGCATCAGTTGTGCCAGGGTCGACTTGCCGGCGCCGCTGGGCCCGACGATGGCGGTGAGGCTGCCATGGGGTAGGGTGAAGCTGATGTCATGCAGTACCGTGGCGCCGTCGTCGTAGGCGAAGTCGACGTGTTCGAAGGCCAGGGCATGGGGGGTGGCCGTCAGCGGCGCCGGCTCGCTGTTGCCCAGCTCCGGCGCCCGCAGCAGGGTTTGCACACGGCTGTTGGCCGCCTGCACCAGCCGCATCAGGTTGCCGAAGAACGCCAGGGCGAACAGTGGCCGGGTGATGCCCAGGCCGAGCAGCAGGCACAGGGTGAAAGCCTGCAGCGAGAGGCTGCCGTTGAGGTAGAAGTAGCCGCCGATGGGCAGGATGAACAGGCTGTTGGCACCGATCACCACGGTGAACGCCGACCAGCCGGGGACGGTGGTGGAAACCATCCGGCCGATGACATCGCGGTAGGCGCCGATCGCGTTTTCCAGGCGGCCGGTGGCGTTTTCGCCACGCAGGTAGGTCTTGACCACGGCGATGCCCTGCACGTAGTCGACGATGCTCGCCGAGAGTTCGGCGTTGACCTGGCCGTACTCGGCCATGACCTGCGGGATGCGCTTGAACAGCAGAATCTGCACGCCTACCGCCAGCGGCACGGTGACCAGCGTGGCCAGGGCCATGCGCCAGTCCAGCCAGAACAGCGCGACGGCGCTGGCCAGCGGCAGGGCCAGGGCGGCGGCGCTGTCATTGAGGTGGTGGGCGATGAACTGCTCCAGCCGGTCGATATCCTCGCGCAGCACCTGGTTGGCAATGCTCGCGGTGCGCGCGTCGATCCAGCCCAGCGGCAGGCGGGTGAGCTTGTTGGCCAGGGCCAGGCGCAGGGTGTGCAGGCTGTCGAACGCCGCCAGGTGCGAAAGCACTCCGCCACTGCACAACAGCACCCAGCGCAGCAGCATCGCCGCGCCGCTCCACGCCAGGATCGGCAGGACGTCAGCGAAGCGCGCGGCATCGCCCTGGGCGTAGCGCAGCAGGATCAGGTACACGGCGATCAACGGGGTAATCGACAGGATGCCGGACGCCGCGCTGCACAGTGCCGCGGCGATCAGCCGGCGGCGCTGGTTGCCGACCAGCGCCAGCAGGGCGGCGAAGCCGGTCTCGGGGGTAGGGGTGGATTCGGTCATGGAGACTCCGCAAGCGTGAGTTCGGCCAGCCGGCGCAGCCGGGCCTGAAGCTGTGGGCGCTGATCGCGCAGAAAGAAGTGTTCGCCATCGAGCTGTTCGAGCTGGAAACCGGCGCGGGCGCAGCGCTGCCAGCCGTGCATGTGGCTGGCGGGCACCAGCTTGTCGCGCAGCCCGGCGATACCGTGGATGGGGCAGTACAGGTCAGGCAGGTCGCTGCGTTGGTAGCGGCAGGCCAGTTGGAAATCCGCCAGCAGGGTGTGCTTGACGGCGGCCAGCAGGGCCGGTGCCTGTAGCACCTGGGGCGAGGTGCCGCCGAGCAGTGCGAGCAGCGCCGGCAGGTCGGTGCCGCGCAGTTCGGCGACCTGCAGCAGGCGCGCCAGGCGGGCACTGACGGCCATGTCCGGCGGGGCACTGGCCGACAGCCACAAGGCCATGGGCGGCGTGCCTTCGGCCTGTAGCGCCAGGGCCAGTTCGTAGGCCAGTTGGCCGCCCAGGCAATGGCCGTAGAGCACGAAAGGTCCCTGGCGGCGAGCCAGTTGCGGGCGCAGTTGCGCCAGGCACCACTGTACCCAGCCGGCCATGTCGGGGAGTGCCGAATTCAGGCGGAATCCTTCGCGACCAGGCAACTGCACGGGGCAGAAATCCATGCTGTCGGCCAGCGCTGCACGCCAACCGGCGAACAGCGAGGCCCCCCCGCCGCCGAAGGGAAAGGCGAACACGGCCAGGCCTTCGTGGTCGGGTTCGCCCTGGGGGAAGACCTCGCGAGGCGAATCGAGCATCGGCAATGGAGCGGCGCTGCCCTCGTCCGTCGATGACGGCGCTGGCAGTTGCCATTCAATCTGCGGGGCAAGTGGGCAGGGACGGGTGTCGCGTTGCAGGTGCAAGGCCAGGTAGCGCAGTCGACCCTGCGCGAGTGCCTGCGCGGTGCGGTCGCGGCCCTGGCGGAAGGCTTGCTGGATGAAGTCGTCTTCAGCCGTGTCGCTCGCGAGTGTGTCGTGGTGTGGTGCGGAATTGCCAATGTGCTGGGCCACGTCGGCGCTGAGGTCGAGCGTACGGGTGCAGACCAGGCCCAGCGTCGCGGCCTTGGCCAGCAACCGTTGCCAGGCCTCGTCGTCGAGCAGGTCGGCAACCAGCAGGTGGCCGCCGGGCCGCAGTACCCGCGCGGCACCGTGCAACAGGCTGGCGGGAGCGTGCACGCCTTCGAACAGCTCTACCGCCAGCAGCAGGTCGCAACTGGCAGCGGGCTGGGGCAGGTGGCAGGCGTCGGCGACCTGCCAGCGGATTTTCAGGTCGGCGAACTGGCGGCGGCAGGCGGCGATCTGTTCGGGGCATACATCCAGGCCGGTGAGCGACGCAGCCGCGCCGTGGCGGGCCAGGCTAGCCAGGGCCCCGCCGCGGCCGCAGCCCAGGTCCAGCACCCGGCGCCCGTCGATCGGCAAGCCGTCGAGCGCGGCCTGGAACAGTGCCTGTTGCGGCTGTTCGCCAGCGATGCCGTGGCACAACCACTGCAGTTGGCGATCCAGTTGCAACGCCTGGCTCAACTCGTCGAGGCGCCCGTAGACCAGCCGGGTCAGGTGCACGGCCGTGGTCATTGGCCCGGCTCCACGGCGGCGCTGGCGCGTGCCTGGCAACGTGGTGCGAGGACCAGGCCGAGCAGTGCCAGCACCCCGGCGACGGCGAAGCTGGCGGCATAACCGTAGTGATGGGTGAACTGCGTGGCACTCAGCCCCAGCACCAGCGCGCACAGCGCGTCGGTACACTGCAGCACCGTGTAGTCGGTGCCGGCCTGGGCGGGTGAAGCCCAGTCCATCATCAGGCTGTAGAGCACCACGAAGCCCATCGCCATGCACAGGCAGAAAGCCAGGAAGATTGCGATCAGCGCCACCTTGTTCGTGCCACCCTGGCTCTCCAGGGCCAGGTAGCCCATTTGCAGCAGCAGGTAGCAGAACAGGCTGGCCCGGACCATGCGCTGGCGCCCGACCCGCTCCAGCAGCAGTCCGCCGAGGCAGGCACCGGCGATGCCGGACAGGGCGATGCCACTGCTCGACAGCAGTCCCACCTGCAACACGTCGAAGCCGCGGTCGACCAGGTAGGTGAGCATGATTGCGGTAAACCAGCGCACCGGTGCCTGGAAACTCACCACGCAGGCCATCCCCCAGCGCACCGCCGGGCGTTGCCAGGCCCGGCGCAGGCTGGGAGGCTCGACGACCTGGGGCGTTTCCCGGGCCGGCAGTGGCAGGCTGCGCTGGCGCAGCAACAGTGCCGGTACTGCGCACAGTGCCAGGAGGATCACCAGGTAACCCGTGGCGAGCGGCCAGCCGCTGCGGCTGGCCAGCGCCACCCAGAGGCCGCCACCGAGTATGTAGCCCAGGTAGCTGCCGCCGATCTGCATGATATTGCCCAGGCCGCGTTGCGGGCGTGACAGGCTCAGTACCGCGGTACCGTCGGTGACGATGTCCTGGGTGACCATCACCAGCATCAGCACCCCGAGCAGGGCGATCAGCGGTGTCAGCGCCGTGGCCGGGGGCAGGGCGATGGCCAGCAGCATGCCGATTGCCAGCAGCCCCTGCAGGGTGTTGGCCAGGCGCAGCCGACCGCCGGGGACGTTGCCCGCCAGGCGGTCGGTGCGTGCGGCCCAGAGGAACTTGATGGCCGTGGGCAGGAACAGCAGCGACAGCAGGCCGATCTTGTCCAGGCCCACGCCCTGGGCGCGCAGCAGCACCGGCAGGCCCTCGTGGGCCAGGCCGCTGAGCAGCCCCTGGCTGGCATACAGGCCGCCAAAGGCGGCGAGCAGGCCAGGCAGGGACGCGGGACGCTGGCCCAGGTTGTCGACAGTGAGGGGGCGTTCAGTCATGTCAGAAGCTCAGGTTGACACGCAAGCCGGCCAGGCGGCCTTCACCCACCTGGTAGGCGGTGCCGATCGGTGCCCCGGCGTTGAAGGCGTACACGGCGTAGGTCTTGTCGGCCAGGTTGTCGACGTAGAAGTCGGTGGAGAGGTTGCGGTTGATCTGCCACGACAGGCCGGCGTCGAGCAGCGAGTAGCCACCCTGGACCATGGTGTTGGCTTCATCGAAATAGGTCTTGCCGATGTAGGACACGCCGGCATGTGGCGTCAGCGTCATGCCATTGCCCAGTTCGAACACGTACTCGGCGGCGAGGTTGGCGGTGCTGCGTGGCGCGTAGGGCAGGATGTTGCCCGACAGGTCATTGCTGGAGGCGCCGGTCGGGTCCTGGTAGTTGCGGAACTCGGACTTGTTCACTGCCACGCCGGCCTTCACCCGCAGGGCATCGGTGGCCTGCCATTTGGCGGTCAGGCTGGCGCCACGGGTGCGCGCGTCGCCAACGTTCTGCAGGTATTGGCCTTGAACCGGGCCAACCGACAACTGATAGTCCTTGATGCGCATCAGGTAGGCGGCGCCAGCCAGTTCCAGGCTGTTGTCGAGCAGGTTGGCCTTGAAGCCGACCTCGTAGTTGCGCGTCTTCTGTGGCGCGTAGTTGAAGTCGATGTTCTGCGGAGTGACCGCGCGGGTGAAGCCGCCGGCCTTGAAACCGGTGCTGAACAGCGCGTAGACCGACACGTCGTCGGTGAGCTTGTAGTTGATGCCGAGTTTGGGCGAAGTGGCGTTGTCGCGCTTGTCGTTGTCCATCGACAGGGCGCCGAAGCGGGTGTCGACGTCGGTACGCTGCTGTTCGAAGCGGATGCCGGGGGTGATGTCCAGACGGTCGGTGGCGTGCCAGGTGACTTCGCCGTAGGCGGCGTAGGAGCGGATGTCCTGGTGCGAGTCGAGGGCGTAGAGCGGGATCTCGCGCTTGAAGTCGAGGTCTTCGGCGTACAGGCCGGTGACGAAGTCCAGTGCCTTGCCGGGTTCCTGGCGCGAGGCCAGGCGCAGTTCCTGGGAAATGGTGCGCTGCTGCTCGGGGGTGTAGCTGCCGAACACGGTGCGCTGGTTGTCGCGGGTCTGGTAGCCGGTGAGGGCGCTGAGCACCATCGAGCCCAGGTCATAGTCGGCGTGCAGGCCGTAGCTGTTGGTCACCAGGCGGTAGTGCGATTCCATCGGCAGTACGCGGCGCGAGTCCTTGTCGCCGTTGACGATGAAGTACTCCTCGTCCGAGTGGGTGACGTCGCGGGCGGCGCTGACCATCACGTCCAGCGGGCTGCCATCGGGGGCGTAGCGCAGGCGCATGCGGCCGTTGCTGTCGTCGTTGTCGCCCAGGCGCGAGCCGGTGTACATGTCCTTGAGTTCGCCGCGGTTGTCGACGGTGCCGACGGCGACGTCGCCGAACAGGGCACCCGGTACCAACGGCCCACTGGCCAATACCTGCACGCCTTGGCCACGTTTGTTGGCGTCGATGCTGGCATCGAAACGAGCCTGGTCATCGGGTTTGCGAGTGACCACGTTGATCACCCCGCCGACTGCGCCGCGGCCATACAGGGTGCCTTGCGGACCATAGAGGATTTCCACCTGCTCCAGGCCCTGGGGCAGCATCTGCGAGAGCAGGGCCTGGTCCTGCGGCAGGCCGTCGATGAGCAGTTGCGCAGCAGGGTTGTAGAAGTCCGGCGAGGACTGGCCGCGGATGGTGAAGTTGTCGAACGCGCGGGACGAACGCTGGCGGATGTGCACGTCGGTGAACACCCGGTCGAGCTGATCGACCCGGCGCAGACCACGCGGCAGGATTTCCTCGGGGGTGACCACGTCGGCGGCACCGGGGATGTCCTGCAGGTTCTGGTCGCGCTTGGTGGCCTTGACCGTCAGGGCCGGCAGTTCGAGGGTGGGCTTGCTGCTGTCTTCGGCATGCGCCGGGGTAGCCAGAGCCAGTGCGAGAAGAGACAGCGGGTACGGCAGGAAGTTGGTTTTTTTCATGTTGGCAGATCGTCTATTTTTGATAATAAGAACTATTACTATCTGTAAGGCGACGATCTACCCCATGCGGGAATTTACGGTCCCATTCGGGAAAACTTCACTTCAGAGGGTGTCCCTGATCCCCTTGACGCTGGCCGGTGCGACGCCATGGATGCGCCGGAAGGCCGCCGCGAACTGGCCCGGATTGGAGTAGCCGACGAACTCGCAAGCCTGCAGCACGCTGCATTCTCCCGCTTCGAGCAGCCCCCGTGCCTGTTGCATGCGCACCTCGCGCAGGTACTGGGCGATGGTCTGGCCGGTCGCGGCCTTGAAGGCCGATTTCAGGTAGCACTCGTTGATGCCCACGCGCCGGGCCAGCGAGGCGATGGAGTGGCCGTAGGCGAACTCGCTGTGGAGGATGTCGCGGGCATCGCGCACCGCCACCCGCTGGCGCAGGGGCAACTGCGGGCCTTGCTGCCAGGGCTTGTGGTCGACCAGTTGGGCGAGCATCTGCAAGGCTGCCGCTTCGGCGTGCAGGCGACCGATCGTGGTGTGCATGGCGCTGGTGAGCAGGGTGCTGGCGGTCGCCATGCCGAGGGTGTGGCACAGATGTTCGTTGTCGAGCAGCAACTCGGTGCCGTTCGGGCCACCGATGGTCTCGGCCTGGTCTTCGAACAGTTGTTCCAGCAGCGGCGTGGGCACTTCGATCGATACACCGCTGAAGTGTCCGACCATCTCGCGGTTGAAGGTCTGCTCTTCGCTGCCTTGGCGCAGCATCACGCCAGCGCCGCGGTAGACGGTCGGCTTGTGCTGCTCGGGCACCTTCAAGTGCAGTTCGCCGGCGACCATGATCTTGATGGTCAGGCAATTGGGCGGTTGCACGTAGTGGTCTTCGAAGGTGCCGGCGAAATCGTACTGGCCACGGGCGAGGCTGATGCCATGGGCGATGCGATGAATGTCGGTCCAGCCACTGCCATGGTGCCTGGGCAGGTCGAAGCGGGCGTAGCCTGGGTTGAGATCGGTGGGCAGCGATGCTGCGGGGTTGGAGGTTGGGGTAGACACGGCATATCTCCCAGAAGCCAATGACCGAAGGCGTCAGGCACCGGGGCGGCGAGTCCATCCGGGGGTACCTGGAGCGCAGTGGGGATCTAGGATAAGCGTTTTTGTCTTGATGTAAATGATAATTATTGTCGAATGGATGGCGCAGTCGCCATCCTTCGCCATCAACGCTGGTAGGCCTTGCCGAAGTGCCGTTCCAGACGCGCCTGTACCAGTTCCAGCAGGATCGACAGCAGCCAGTAGATCACCGCCGCAGTGGTCAGCATCTCCAGATAGCGATAGCTGGAGCGGCCATAGGACTGGGCGAGGAACATCACTTCCCATACCCCCATCACCGAAATCAGCGACGAGTCCTTGAGCATCGAGATGAACTGGTTGGCAGTGGGTGGAATGATCACCCGCATGGCCTGGGGCAGGATCACGTGCCGGAAGATCTGTGGCCCGCGCATGCCCAGGGCCAACGCTGCCTCACGCTGGCCGCGAGCGACGCCGAGGATGCCGGCGCGGAAGATTTCGCTGAGGTAGGCCCCGTAGTTGAGCGACAGGGCGATGATGCCGGCGCTGATCGCTCCCGGCACCATGCCCAGTTGCGGCAGGCCCAGGTAGATCAGCAGGATCTGGATCAGCAGCGGTGTGCCGCGAAAGAACGAGGTGTAGAAGCTGGCGACCCCCACCAGTACCGCGCTTTGCGACAACCGCGCGAGGGCGGCGGCGAAGCCGAACAGGACCGAGACCAGCATCGAGCACAGGCAGAGGAACAGGGTCAGCGCCGCGCCCTGCAGGAAACCGTTCGGGCCCAGCTTGAAGCCGGCCAGATTGGGGAACTTGTCGACGATGATCGAGAATTTCAGGTCGAAACTCAGGAAGAACGCGACGAACAGGGCGAACAGCACCAGCCAGGTCAGGTACAGGCGGGTGCGAAAGCTCAACAGGCGAGGGCCCGCGGCACGGGCCACGGGCTTCGGGGCAGGCTGGAAGGCACTCATTTGCTGATGTCGGCGCCGATCCACTTCTGCGACAGGCGGGCCAGGGTGCCGTCGGCCTTCAATTCGGCGAACACCTGGCGGACCTTCGCGTCCCACTCGGGGTCGCCTTTCTCGATGGCGACCGAGTTGGGCTCTTCATACAGCGGGGCTCCCGCCAGCTTGAAGCGTTTGTCCTGGTCCAGGCGCGGTTGTGCGGTCACCAGGTTGGTCAGGATCGCGTCCAGGCGCACGCCGGCGCCCAGGCCCAGGTCCTGGAAGGCGACGTTGTCGGTGTCATAGGGGGCGATCTGGACGAAGTCGAAGGGGTAGTCGATCTTCTTGTCTTCGGCGCCTTCGATCACCAGGTTCTTATTCAGGTAGCTCTCGTAGCTGGACGCGCTGGTCAGGCCGACCTTGCGGCCATCCAGGTCCTTGGCCGAGTGGATGCGATCATCCTTGGCGTTGACGACGATCACCGCAGGCGAGGCGTAGTACTCCACCGGGAAGTCGAACACTTCGGCCCGCGCCTTGCTCGGGGTCATCGAGCAGATGCAGACGTCGTAGCGACCGCTCCAGCGACCGGCGGCGATCACGTCCCACGACGGTGTTTCCAGGCGCAGCTTGACGCCGAGCTTTTGTGCGACCGCCTTGGCCACATCGACGTCGAAACCGTCGAGCTGGTTCTGGTCATTCAGGAAGGAAAACGGCGGATAGCTTTCCATCAGCACGTTGACCAGTTCCTTGCGTGACTCGACACGATCGAGAGTGGCACCGGCAAACGCCTGTGAGGTAGCAGCGAGAGCGAGCAGCCCGGCACCGAGCAAGGAAGGAAAACGCATGTAAGCTCCTGAAAAGTTGGCTGAAAATTGAATTAAGCTATTAAATAGCTATAAGTGCACTGAATATAGTGAATTTTCTTCATAAGCACATTCAAGGAAGTTATATGAAACAACGATCGATGGTGGTGCTGGACGGTGGCATGGGGCGTGAGCTGCAGCGCAGCGGTGCGCCGTTTCGCCAACCGGAGTGGTCCGCGCTGGCGCTGAGCGAAGCCCCCGAAGCGGTCGTCGGGGTACACGCATCGTTCATCGCGGCGGGTGCGCAGGTGATCACCAGCAACAGCTATGCGGTGGTGCCATTCCATATCGGTGAGGAACGCTTTGCCCGCGAAGGGCGGCAGCTGGCGCAAATCGCCGGCAAGCTGGCGCGGACCGCCGCCGACGCCAGCGCCACTCCGGTGCGAGTGGCGGGTTCGCTGCCGCCGCTGTTCGGCTCCTACCGGCCAGACCTGTTCCAGCCGCAGCGAGTGGCCGAGGTCCTCACGCCACTGCTCGAAGGCCTGGCCCCGCACGTCGACCTGTGGCTGGCGGAAACCCAGAGCCTGATCGCCGAGGTCCGTGCGATCCATGCCCACCTGCCGGCTGACGGCAAACCGTTCTGGGTGTCGTTCACCCTGCAGGACGAAGATGTCGACGAAACGCCGCGCCTGCGCTCCGGCGAACCGGTGGCCGAGGCCATCGAGGCGGTGGCGGGCCTGGGCGTCGGCGCCGTGCTGTTCAACTGCAGCCAGCCCGAAGTCATCGGTGCGGCGGTGGATGTGGCGCGCTCGGTGATCGAGCGTCTCGACGCCGATATCGCCATCGGCGCCTATGCCAACGCCTTCCCGCCGCAGCCCAAGAAAGCCACCGCCAATGATGGCCTCGATGAGTTGCGCGAAGACCTCGACCCGCCGGGCTACCTGGCATGGGCTCGGGACTGGCAGCAACGCGGCGCCAGCATGATCGGTGGCTGCTGCGGTATCGGCCCGGAGCATATCGCCGAACTCAAGCGCAACCTGGCTTGAGTGAGCGAACCATGGATCCACTGCAGCAGACCCACTGGCTCGCCCGCGCCAGCCTCGCGTTCATCTTCGCCTACCATGGCCTGGTGCCCAAGCTCCTTGTCCTGAGCCCTGGTGAACGAGTACTGCTGCAGGCTCATGGCCTGGGCGACGCCACCTGGCTGTCACAAGCGGCTGGCGTGGCGGAACTGATCCTGGCCGTGTTGCTGCTCATGCCCAGGCTCGGCTGGCCGCTGATCGTGGCGGCGGCCGTATTGCTGGGCCTGCTGGTGGACGTGGCGGTGATGCAGCCGGCGATGCTGGTCGATGCCTTCAATCCGGTATCGCTGAATGTGGCTGGGATGGCGTTGTGTGCGATTGCGTTGATCACCCGGGATAGCGTCAGGCAAACGCCTTCTCGATGAAGGCCCCCAGCGTCTTCTCTTCCAGTATTTCGATGGAGAAGTGCCCGAAACGCTTGGGCAGCCAGATGATGCGTGTTCCGGATGGCGACTGCAGGTCCTCGCGGCTCAGTGGCCTGCCGTTCTCGTCTTCCGGCTGGACACCGGAGGCGACCAGTTCGTCGTAGGCTTTCTCGATGTCCGGAGTGGTGTAGCAATGGCGATAGATCATGCCTTCGCCCACCGTGCCGAGCAGTTGCCTGAGATTACCCGCCAGCGGCTGGACCAGCATGAAACGTTCCTGCCCGATCAGGGCAACGGCATAACGTACATGCAGGCCGCCACGATCCCAGACCTGTGTCGTGGAAATCTTCGCCTGGAGGATCTGGGCGTAATAGGCACAGGCTTCTTCGAGGTCATTGACCAGTACGTCTACGTGGCTGAACTTCAGTTCCATTACCTGCCTCCCTTGATCAAATCCACAGCATAAATCGGCCCGTTGGAAGTTGTCCTGTCACTGTCAGTCAAACAGTGGCACCTGTCGCCAAGACGTCCTTGGCGGCGGGCTCTTAAGCTGGCCTCCCGACCACCTCCGAGTTCGGACACAACAACTTCAATAACTCCGGATGAATGCCATGAGTGCGAATATTCAGACAACCGGCACGTTGCGCAAGAATGCCCTGGGCATGTGGAGCATCGTGTTTTTCGTGATTGCCACCAATGGGCCGCTGACCGGGCTGGTCGGTGTAGTGCCCACGGCGATCCTGATGGGCAACGGCGTAGGACTGCCGGGCGTGTTTCTGCTGGCTGGGCTGGTGTACCTGTTGTTTGCGGTCGGGTTCGTCGCCATGGGCCGGCACATCCGCAATGCCGGGGCGTTTTACGCCTACGTTTCCAGCGGACTGGGGCGGCCTTGCGGTACAGCGTCGGCCTTCCTGGCCATCACCGCGTACGCCGGCATGCAGATCGCCTGCTATGGCCTGATCGGTTTCTTTACCGCGCAGGCACTGGAAAGCTTCGGCATCAGCCTTTCGTGGTGGCTGGCGAGCATGGGCTACGCCGTGCTGATCCTCTGTTTCGGCACCCGTAACGTCGAGTTCAACGGACGTTTCCTGGCCTGGTTGATGCTCGCCGAGCTGGTGGTCATTGCCATCTTCGACCTGGCAGTGGTCGTCCATCATGGCGGTCCTGAAGGCTTCAGCCTGGCACCGTTGCAGCCGTCGAGTGTCCTGGCTCCCGGGCTGGGGGCGGCGCTGGTGTTCGTCGGCGGCGCCTTCATGGGGTTCGAGACCACCGCGATCTACGCCGAGGAAGCGCGTGACCCGCACAAGACCCTGCCGCGTGCGACTTTCCTCGCGCTGCTGATCATCATGGGCTTCTATGCCCTGTCGTCGTGGCTGATGATCGTTGCCATCGGACCGTCCAATGCAACCGCCTTCATCGAGCAGGATCCGGGCGCAGTGTGGTTCCGCCTGGCGAACGAGTGGGTGGGGCCGCTGCTCGGCGATTCGATCCATGTATTGCTGATCACCAGTCTGTTCGCCGTCTTGCTCAGTTTCCACAATTCGCTGTCGCGCTACCTGTTCGCCTTGGGGCGGGAAGGGATACTGGCCCGGCTGTTCGCGGTCACCCATGCACGGCATCAAACCCCTTGGTTGGCCAGTACCTTCCAGACTTTGCTGGCGTTGCTGATCATTGCCGCTTGCGGTGTGCAGGGGGCCGACCCGATCACCCAGGTCCTGCCGTTGGGGAGTGCGCCTGCCACCTTGGGAATCCTCGCGGTGCAGGTGATGGCATCGATTTCGGTCATCGCCTTCTTCCGTCGCGATACAAAAGGCAGCAACCTCTGGCAGCGGCTGATCGCGCCGCTGCTGAGTGCGGGCGCGTTGGGCTACGGCATCTACCTGATCGTGATCAACATGGCGTTGTTGACCGGTGGTGAGTCGATTTTCAATCAACTGATTCCACTGGGCATGCTCGGTGTCGCGATATCCGGCCTGCTGCTGGCCGGCTACCTGCGCTGGCGGCGGCCGCTGGTCTACCAGAATCTGGGGCGGGTGCTGGGCGAAGTCTGATAGCACGCAGCCGGTCCCTGGGGCGGCTGCGTGTTTCAGGTGCCGCTAGCCAGGCGGTAGTGCTTCGGTGACTGGCCATAGCGGGCCTTGAAGGCTCGGGAGAAGTGGCTCAGGTCGCTGAAGCCCCAGTCGAGCGCGACGGCCGAGATCTTCTGTTTATCGACGTGCTGCGCCAGTGCCTCGGCGCAACGTTCCAGGCGACGCTCCATGATGTAGCGGCCAATGGTCATGCCCTCATGGGCGAACAGTCGGTGCAGCGTGCGCAGCGAGCAGCCGATGTTCCGGGCAATCAGCGTCGGGCTCAGTTCGGGGTTGGCGAGGTCGTCGTTGATCGTCTGTTGCACCTTGTTCAGCAATTGAACCTGGGGGCGTGGAGCGTAAGAGGATTGTTGCCGTGTGTCTTCGCTCATCAGCGGCTGAATCAGACGCAATAGTGCGTCCATCATGGCCTCTGTCTCTTGCTGGTTGTCGCTGCGGCTTTCGAACAGTTCGCTGACCAGTGCGCCAGCGATTCGGCCCGGTCCCGAATTGGCGCGCAGTGTACGGTTGAGCAGCAGCCGGCGCCCGGATACAAGCCGCTGCACCGTGTGGCGCGGCAGGATCAACGACAATTGGCCGGCCATGCCCTGGAAGCGAATATCACAGGGCCGGGTGGCATCGAGCAGCACCATGTCGCCAGGCTGCAGCAGGCTTTGCTGCTCTCCATGCTCTATTCGGGCAGTGCCGCTGGATTGGTGCACGAGGAAGAAACAGTCGGTGTCGTCCTGGCGAATATCGTTGCGTCCGCGGTGGATATGCGGGCTGTTGCTGATGATCCGGGCGCCCACTCGCGTCGGGTCGACGGCGGGGGCGATGATGCGTCCGGAAAAGCCGGCGATGGCTTGGCCCGGCGGCGGTTCACAGTGAAATGCCCCGCAGTGGGCCTGCAGGGCGTGTTCCCAGCGGCCGAAGCCATCACGTCCCTGAAAGCGATCATCGTTCTGGGTGAACCCTTTCATTTTCCACCTCTGCACGCTTGTTCTTGTAATGGGTGCAATGTCGCCGCCAGTGGTGGCGGCGGATGGAAAGATAACATGTTAACGGAGTTCGTCTAGATACCGCCGAATTTCAGGTTTCGCGTAGAGAGCGGACCTATAGTGCAAACGCGGCAGTTGGCGTGCCCTGGTGAAAGAACATCTGCCAGCCCTGAGTTGTGTGCTTCCAGATCGATGACCTGAAGGCGAGGTTCGTCAGGTCGCCATCGCGCTCGACTTCTGCGGATTTGTAGGTGAGCAGGGCGACATCGTCGGAAATCCTGCGCAGGGAGAAGTCCCTGCTCATGAGCGTGGGATGCGCTTGGCTCTGTACGAGATCGCGCAACACCTCGTCCCTCGAGTAACGATTGCCTGAGCGGCCGATCTCCTGGAAGTCCGGATGCAGGAGGCTGTCGAGGCGGGCAGGGTCATTGCGTACCTCGGGGCGATGCAGGCTGGTTTCCAGCTGTTGCAGGGTATCGAGCAGTTCCACTTCCGAAAGGTCGTCCGAGTGCTTTTTACTTGTTGGGGACAGTCATGTGCTAGTGCCGCATCAACGAGACAAGGATGAAGACGCCCAGCGCCGTGCAGGCACCTAGCACGAATGGCAACCAGACCTGGTAGAAATCACTGCTCGGACTGCTCATTTCCTTGTTGAGCATGGCCAGTTCGGCACGTATCTGCTGCAGTTCTTCAGACTGCCTGCTTGAAGGTTTGGGATATCGGCTATGCATGATTTTCCTCATTGGAAGGGCATCGACAGGCATGCAATTGCTTTGATTCTGCTGATTATCTGTCGAGGAAAGTGAACAAGGTGACCAAAGCGGTAAGCAGCCCAGCCCCGACGACGAAGGGGTACAGGAGAGCTTCACGCTTGATCTTTTTTTCTTCTGCATTCAGCTTTCGTGTTTCCGCCAGACATTTGCGGTTTGTGACCGATAGATTCTCCAGTTCCAAGTCTTCTCGGTCTTCTCTCAGCATCGAGGTAATCCAGCGTAAGGTAGGGCAGCGGCAGTCCTGATGGGTGAATGCTGCGCCCATGGAGAGGATTTTTAAAGTGCAGCGGTGTTTCAGCTCGTGACCACCATTACAGGTCTTGAGCTGAGTTACATTCCAGGCTCAGTCAATCAACCCATTCTCATCATAAAACGGATACGGCCCCGCATATTCCCCGAACACGCCGTTATGTGTCACCAGCCCACGCTGCGGGTGCCAGGCATGCAGCAGGTACCCGGCCGGCTCCAGGTTGAAATGCGCCGGGGCCGCGTCCTGCAGATCCAGCACGATCTGGTGGGACGTCCCCGGACATACGCAACTGATACTGCCGCCAAAGCGCCGCTGCATGGGCCGGTGCATATGCCCGCAGAGCAGGCGCTCGACCTGCGGATGGCGGGCAATCACCGCTTCCAGCGCCGGAGCGTTCTGAAACGACTCGCGGTCCATGTGGCCGATGCCGGTGATGAACGGCGGATGGTGGAGGATCAGCAGCGTCGGTGTTTCGGGACGCAGTCCCAACTGCTTGTCGAGCCATTCGAGTTGCGCGTCCGTGACGCAGCCGCCATGGGCACCGGGCGTGGTCGAGTCTAGGCCAATCAGGCGTACCGGGTGCTCGTCCACTACCCAGTCCAGTGGACCGCCGGCCTTGCGCGGCAGGTAGTGGTGTTCAGGCAGGCCGGCCAGCAGGTGCTCGCGGTGGTCGTGGTTGCCGGGCACCAGGTAGCAGGGCATCTGTAGGCGCGCCAGCTCCGGGGCGAGTACGGCGTACTCAGCGGGCTGGCCGAAGTCGACCAGGTCGCCGCTGATTACCACGATGTCCGGGCGCGGGATGCTTGCGTTCAGGTGATCGACGGCGTGGCGCAAGGCGGCCAGGGTGTCGACCACGCCGTAGGTCAGGCGCTGCCCAGCCTTGAGGTGCAGGTCGCTGATCTGGGCGATTAGAAACGAAGAATTCAAGGAAACCTCTCGTACGGAGAAATCATCACGATTGCAGGGTGAACAACGCCTGGGGCTCGATGACCAGGGAAATCGGCGCGCCGGTGACGTGGACCTGCGCATCGCTGCTGTCCACCAGCAGCGGTTGCGCGGCTCCGACGTCCACCAGCAGGCGGCTCTGGGCTCCCTGGAAGAACTGCCCGAGCAGGCGGCCGCGCAGATGCCCGGCGCCGTTTTCCATCACGCGCAGGTGTTCGGGGCGGCAATAGACCGTGGCCGGTTGTTGCGTGCCGCTCCAGGGCAGTTCGCCGCCGTCGACCCGCAGGCCGTCACGGGGATACTCGAGCACGTTGAAGGCGTTGAGGTTGCCGACGAAGCCGGCGACGAAGGCGTTGGCCGGCTGCTGGTAGATCTCTCGTGGCGTCCCCAGTTGGGCGACACGGCCGTGCTCCATCACCAGGATGCGATCACCGAGGGCCATGGCTTCGCCCTGGTCGTGGGTGACGAACACCGAGGTGATGCCGAGGCTGCGCAGCAATTGGTCGAGTTCGCTGCGCAGGCGTTCGCGCAACTGGGCGTCCAGCGCCGCCAGCGGTTCGTCCAGCAGCAGGACCCGAGGCCGTGGAGCCAATGCACGGGCGAGGGCGACCCGCTGGCGCTGACCACCGGACAGTTCATGAATGCTGCGCTGGCCGTAGGCTTCAAGGCCCACCAGTTCCAACAGCTCGGCGCAGCGCCGCTTGCGCTCGGCGGCGGCGACGCCACGGACCTTGAGCCCGTAGACCACATTTTCGGCGACGTTGAGGTTGGGGAACAGCGCATAGTTCTGGAACACCATGCCAACGTCGCGACGCTCGATCGGCAGACCGGTGACATCCTGCTGGCCGAACCACACCTGGCCGCTGTCGGGGCGCTCCAGACCGGCGATCAGGCGCAGGGTGGTGGTCTTGCCGCAACCGGACGGGCCGAGGATGGCCAGGATCTCGCCGGGCTGGATCTCCAGGTCCAGCGCGTGCACGGCCACCGTGCCATCGGAAAAGCTCTTGCGGCAGCCTTGCAAGTGAATCGGGGTGCCGGTCATGGGCGTACTCCTCGGGACAGACGGGCACTGATGGCCTGCAGCGCAATCAGCAGCGGCACGATCAGCAAGAGGAAAATCAGCGTGTAGGCGCTGGCGACTTCCAGCCGCGCCGAGGCGTAGCTGTCGGCCAGGCCCACGGGCAGGGTCTTGGTCATCGGGGTGTGGAGCATCCAGGTCAGGTTGAACTCGCCGAGAGACAGGGTGACCACCATCAGCACCCCGGCGAGAATCCCGGCGCGGCTGTTGGGTACCACCACGCTGAAAAAGCGCTGCCAGGGACCGGCGCCCAGGCTCGCCGCAGCCTCTTCGAGCAGCGGCAGTTGCTGGCGCTGCATCACCGCCATCACCGGGCGTACCAGGAAGGGCAGGGTGAACAGCACATGACCGACCAGGATGAACAGCCAACTGCCACGGAAGGCGCCGAACTGGCCGTAGGTCAGCAGCAGTGCCAGCGCACTGGCCAGGCCCGGCATTGCCACCGGCAGCACCATCAGTTCCTCGACGGCGCGGCTGAAGCGGTTGTTCATCCGCACCAGGGCGTAGGCAGCCGGCACGCCGATCACGCAGACGCAGACGGCGCAGGCCAGGGCCAGTTGCAGGGACAGCCAGACGGTGTCGGCATAGGCCTGCCAGACCTGGACCAGCCAGGCGAACGTCAGCCCGCTGGACAGGCCCTGGAAATAGTTGCGGGTGAGCCCGGCGAGCAGGGACAGCAGCACCGGCACCAGCATGAAGGCGCAGACCAGCAGGGTGAATGCCAACTGCACGAAAAACAGTCTCGAGCGTTTCACAGCACGCTCCCCGACTGCTTGACCAGCCGCCGTGCCAGCAGCAACACCAGCCAGGTCAGGCCACCGAGCACCACCGACAGCGCCGCAGCCACGGCGAAGTTAGCGTAGTTGGTGAACACGTTGTAGATCGCCACCGGGGTGACGTTGAGCCGCGTGCCGAGGGTGAAGGCGGTGCCGAAGGCGCCCATCGAGGTGGCGAAGCAGATCGCTCCGCAGGACACCAGTGCCGGCGCCAGGCCGGGCACGATCACGTCGCGCACCACTGGCCAGAGCCCGGCGCCGAGGGAGCGGGCGGCTTCCTCCAGGCTGCGGTCAAGACTCTCGCAGGCGGCCATCACGGTGAGAATCACCCGCGGAATGGAGAAGTACAGGTAGCCGAGAAACAGGCCGGCCAGGGAGTAGGCGAAAATCCAGCGCTCGCCGGCCAGTTGCAGGCCGAGCTGGGCGAACAGGCCTTGGCGTCCGGCCAGCAGGATCACCAGGAAACCCACCACCACGCCGGGGAAGGCCAGCGGAAAGGTCAGCAGGGCCACCAGCAGTGAGCGACCGAAGAACTGCTGGCGGGCCAGGAACACCCCGCTGATGCCGCCGACCAGCAGGGCGGCCAGGGTGGTCAACGCTGCCAGCAGGGTGGTCTGCAACAGGCTTTCCAGGTACTGCGAGCTGCTCAGTACCTGCCAGTAACCACTGCCACCGGCATCGCGGCTTTGCGCGCCGAGCAGCACCAGGTGGGCCAGCGGCAACAGCCAGAACGCCAGCAGCAGCGCCATGGCCGGTGCCAGTGCCCAGGTCGCCGCCGAGGGCAGGCGCAGCCGCGGCCCACTGCGCGGGCGGGTGGCCAGGTGATTGTCGAGCACCAATGACACCTACTTCACCTCGCTCAGGTAGCGAGCGGCGAAGGCTTCCTGCACGGCAGCCATGTGTTCGTAGTCGACCACGCCGGCGCGGGCGTAGTCGCTGTCCGGCAGAAAGCGCGCGGCCACGTCGGCCGGCATCTTCATTTGCCGTACCGGGCGCAGGTAGGCATTGGCCCACAGGGCCTGGCCCTGGTCCGACAGCACGAAGTCCAGGACCTTCTGGGCGTTGGCCCGATGCGGAGCGTTGCCGACCAGACTCATCACGTAGGGCACGCTGAGGCTGCCTTCTTTCGGAATCACGAAGTCGACGTTGGCCTGGTCCTTGTAGCGGGCGCGGTAGGCGTTGAAGTCGTAGTCCACCAGGATCGGCAGTTCACCCGAGAGCACCCGCGCATAGGCGGTCTGCTTGGGCACGATCGGTGCGTTCTTCGCCAGTTTCTGGAAGTAGTCGATGGCCGGGGCGAAGTTGTCCAGGGTACCGCCCATGGCCTGGTTGATCGCCACCGCCGAGACATAGCCGACGAAGGCGCTGGACGGGTCGAGGTACCCGACCATGCCCTTGTATTCAGGCTTGAGCAGGTCGGCCCAGCCTTGCGGCACGGGCAGGCCGCCGAGGGCATCGACGTTGACCATCAGGCCGAGGGTGCCGGAGTGGATCGCGAACCAGTGGCCGGCCGGGTCCTTGAGACCGGCGGGAATCTCGTCCCAGTGCTTGGGCTTGTAGTCGCCCAGGACCCCGGCTTTCTGCGCCTGCAGGCCAAAGGTCACGCCGTAGTAGACCACGTCGGCCACCGGCGCTGCGCGCTCGGCCACCAGTTGCGCCAGGGCCTGGCCGGAGTTCTTGTTGTCCAGCGGCACCTGCACGCCGGTGCTGGCGGCGATGGCCTTGAGCTGGCTGCCCCAGTCGGCCCATTCGGGCGGGCAGTTGTAGCAGATCGCGGTTTCGGCTGCATGGGCGAGGCTGGCGATACTGCCGAGCAGCAGCGCCGCCAGGGTCTTACTGAGCGGGTTCATGAAGCGTCTCCTCGTAGGGCCGCATGCTTTCGCCGGGCCGGATATGACAGGGCAGGCACTGGGAAGTGGGACTGGCGCCGTTGATTCGCGCCAGCAGGTGCTCGATCACGGTGTTCGCCAGGGTGGTGATCGGCTGGACCACGCTGCACAGGGTCGGGTGCATCTGGGTGCCGATGGCAATGCCGTCGAAGCCGATCACCGACAGTTGTTCAGGCACGCCCCAGCCGTTGCGGCGCAGTTCGGCGATCAGGCTGATGGCCAGCAGGTCGTTGGAGCAGACCAGCGCGCTGGGTGCCTGGGGGCCGCGCAGCAGCGGTTCGATGGCGCTGAAGTCGGCGCGGGTGTGGGCCGGCATCTCGATCACCGGCAGGGGCGCCAGGTTGCGCTCCTGCATGGCGTCGCAGTAGCCGGCGTAGCGCAGGCGAGCGCGGTCCGATTGCAGGGCCGGGCCGGCGACCATGCCGATGCGCGTGTGGCCGGCTTCGAGCAGGTAGCGGGTGGCCAGGGCCATGCCGGCGCGGTTGTCGACCGAAACTGCGCAATAGTCGGTGTTGTCCGGCTGGTGGTAGGCGAGCACGAACGGCGTGTCCTCGCAGGCCAGGTTTTCCAGCAGGGTGTTCTGCTCGACGTCGGTGACGGTGAGGATCAGGCCGTCGACGCGCTGGCGCAGCAGTTCCTCGACCACCGCGCTTTCGCGTTCGGCGGCGTAGTCGGTGGTCGCCAGCAGCAGGTTGTAGCCCCAGGCGCTGGCGGCACGTTCCATGGCCTGGAACTGCTCGGCGAACACCGGGTTGAGCAGGTTGGGCACCACCACGCCGATCAGGTTGGTCTGCTGCAGGCGCAGTTGACGACCTAGGTGGTTGGGACGAAAGCCCAGCTCGCGGGCGGCAGCGAAGACCTGCTCGCGGGTTGCAGGGCGCACCACTTCGGGAGTGGCGAATGTTCGGGCCGCGGTCGCCCGGGAAACCCCGGCCAGACGGGCCACTTCTTTCAAGTCGGTCATTGTCGCGTCCTTGAGATCGATCTCATTGGGCGGCGACAGTACGGGTCGAAGATGGCGAAAAGATAAAGAAGCGATGACAGTTTGAAGTCGTGGGTGGCGGTGTTGTTGCCACTGGCGCATTCGCGGCGGTCCGACGCCTCGGTAAATCCGGCTCCCACGGAGTGCATGGCTTGAGAACGACGCTAACCCTGCAGGAGCTGGATCATCCGCGAAAACGCACTGTCAGGCGATAGATAAGGTCACTGTCAGAGTGGAATTGCCAAATTCAGCTATCATGAATTTTGTCAAATGACTGTCAGTCTTTGGTCGAAAAAAGGTAGGAAAACGACACTTTTTTTGACGTATTTACGTACGCAGGAGACAATGGCATTTCTGCCACCATCGATGCTGGCCAGTCTCTCCGTTTTTCCGGAGCCGGACTGCCCTGAAAGCCGCGTATTGGTCGACTATCCGGTCGCCAAGTGGCCTGTTCGTCGGCGGGGGCCGGAGCCAGGCGGCTGCGCTGCCGGCAGTGTGTGCGACCGCGCACCAACAGAATTCGTGTCACTCAAGTCAGCTGAAGCCAACAACGATAAGAAGTCAGCGCAGGAGCGACATTAAAAGTGAGGCCGAGCCATTCGTGGCGGCCTTGTGTGCCCATCCTCCAGTTTTTCGAGTGCGGGAGTCCACGGTGTTTCCGTGCGTCGCGGCCCTGCATGAGCGAGAGCGGAGGAGCGGATGGCGTCTATCGTAGGATGACAATATGTTGAAAAAAGTGAACACGGCGCTGTTGGGCCTGGCCTTGTCGATGGGGGTTTCGTCCTCGTTCGCGGCCGAGTCCAAGAAGGTCGATGTGCTGCTGATCGGCGGCGGGATCATGAGTTCGACCCTGGGTATCTGGTTGAATGAGCTGCAGCCTGACTGGTCGATGGAAATGGTCGAGCGTCTCGACGGCGTCGCCGAAGAAAGCTCCAACGGCTGGAACAACGCCGGTACCGGTCACTCGGCACTGGCCGAGTCGAACTACACCCCTTACGGCAAAGACGGCAAGATCGACATCTCCAAGGCGATCGAGATCAACGAGTCGTTCCAGATCACCCGTCAGTTCCTGTCCTGGCAGGTGCGTCAGGGCGTGCTGAAGAATCCGCATTCGTTCATCAACTCCACCCCGCACATGAGCTTCATGTGGGGTGACGATAACGTCAAGTTCCTCAAGGATCGCTACACTGCACTGCAGACCAGCCCGCTGTTCAGCGGCATGCAGTACACCGAAGATCAGGAGCAGATCAAGAAGTGGGTCCCGCTGATGATGCAAGGGCGTGATCCCAAGCAGAAGATCGCCGCGACCTGGACCCCGATCGGCACCGACGTGAACTTCGGCGAGATCACCCGCCAGTACGTCGCCCACCTGCAGGCCCAGCCGAACTTCAAGCTCAAGCTGTCCAGCGAAGTGCAGGACATCAAGCGCAATGAAGACGGCAGCTGGCACGTCACCTACAAGAACCTGAAGGACGGTAGCGAAACCGCGACCGACGCCAAGTTCGTGTTCATCGGTGCCGGTGGCGGTGCGCTGCACCTGCTGCAGAAGTCCGGTATCCCGGAAGCCAACGACTATGCTGCCTTCCCGGTAGGTGGTTCGTTCCTGGTGACCGACAACCAGGACATCGCCCTCAAGCACATGGCCAAGGCCTACGGTATCGCGTCGACCGGTGCACCGCCCATGTCGGTTCCGCACCTGGACACCCGCGTGCTGGACGGCAAGCGCGTGATCCTGTTTGGCCCATTCGCGACCTTCTCCACCAAGTTCCTGAAGAACGGTTCGTACTTCGACCTGCTGACCAGCACCACCACCCACAACTTCTGGCCAATGACCCGCGTGGGTATCGACCAGTTCGACCTGGTCCAGTACTTGGGCGGCCAACTGATGATGTCGGATGACGATCGCTTCAACGCCCTGAAAGAGTACTTCCCAGAGGCGAAGAAAGAAGACTGGCGCCTGTGGCAGGCCGGTCAGCGCGTGCAGATCATCAAGCGTGACGAAGAGAAGGGCGGCGTCCTGAAGCTTGGCACCGAAGTGGTGGCGGCCAAGGACAACAGCATCGCCGGCCTGCTGGGTGCATCGCCAGGTGCCTCGACTGCTGCGCCGATCATGCTCGGCGTGCTGGAAAAGATCTTCAAGGACAAGGTGGCGACGCCTGCCTGGCAGGAAAAGCTGCACCAGATCGTTCCTAGCTACGGCACCAAGCTGAACGGCAACCCTGAAGCCGTGCAGAAAGAGTGGAACTACACTGCCGAAATCCTGCAACTGGCCACCCCTCCGGTGATCGGTCAGACCGCGGCGGCGCCGGCTGCAGCACCTGCTGCGACCGACAAGCCGCAGGTTGAGGATCCGAAGTCCGACATGGCGCTGTAAGCGACCTGAGCGAATTTTGAGCCTCACGAAAACGCCACTCAATCGAGTGGCGTTTTTGCATCCGGCGTTCGCCAGCCCGGATGAATCGAATGATTTCAGCGTGCCGTGGTCAGATCTTTTGCATCCGTCTTGAACCAAGGAGTCGTCCATGACCGTGAAGTCCCTGATTGCCGGCTTGTCCCTGTTGGCCTGTTCGGCCGCTGTCACGTTGCCGCTGCAGGCGGCGGAGTCCACCGAGGAAAAAGTCCCGTCGACCTTCAGCAGCGGTGAGCTGGTGGTGGGGGATCGTGCGCCGGCGGTCTATCAGCGTGAGTCGGAGGCATTGCACGACTGGAAAAAGCGTGGCCTGCATGCGCCCGAGGAAGACAGCCAATGGGTGAAGATCAAGAACCAGTACGTGCTGGTGGCGATCACCAACGGCAAGATCATCGAACTCAAGCCGGTCAAGCATTGAGTTCCGCCCCGGCAGCTGTGCCGAATTCGTCACGACTGCCGGGCAAACCGATCAAGCTTCGGGCGGGCCGATAGGCAACTCTGGGAGACTTTCTTCTGGAGCTGCCCATGACTCGACTGACCCTCGACCAGGCCCATGACCTGGCCAAATCGATCCTGCTGCACAACGGTTTCAGCCCCGCCCATGCCAATGCCGTGGCCGATACGGTGACGGCCGGCGAACGCGATGGCTGTGCTTCCCATGGTTTGTACCGGGTGCTTGGTTGCGTTGCCTCACGCAAGGCCGGCAAGGTCGAGGCCGCTGCCGAGCCCGAGGTGATCGACCAGGCTCCGTCGATCGTGCGGGTCGATGCCGCCGGCGGGTTCTCCCAACTGGCGTTCCAGGCCGGTTTGCCCTCGTTGGTGGAGAAGGCCAGGGCCACCGGCATTGCCGCGTTGGCGATCAACCGCTGCGTGCATTTTTCCGCCTTGTGGGTCGAGATCGAGCAACTGACCGAGGCCGGGCTGGTGGCGCTGGCCTTTACCCCGAGCCATGCCTGGGTGGCGCCGGCCGGCGGCAACCGGCCAGTGTTCGGCACCAATCCAATCGCCTTTGGCTGGCCGCGTCCGGGGCGCGAGCCGTTTGTCTTCGACTTTGCCACCAGTGCCATTGCCCGTGGCGAGATCGAACTGCATCGACGGGCCGGCAAAGCCATTCCCCAGGGCTGGGGCGTGGATGCCCAGGGGCAGCCGAGTACCGACCCGAACGTGGTACTCGACCTCGGAGCGATGCTGACGTTTGGCGGGCACAAGGGCTCGGCGCTGGCGGCGATGGTGGAGTTGATCGCCGGACCGTTGATTGGCGACCTCACCAGCGCCGAATCGCTGGCCCATGACGCGGGCAGCAAGTCCTCGCCGTACCATGGCGAGATGATCATCGTTCTTGATCCACGGCGATTTCTGGGAAATGCCACTGAACAGCACCTGGAGCGGGCCGAACAGTTGTTCGAGAGTATCCAGGGGCAGGGCGCGCGGTTGCCATCGCAGCGCCGCTATGAGGCTCGCGAGCGTAGCCGGGAGCACGGCGTGGAGATCCCCGAAGCGCTGTACCGCGACCTCAAGGCATTGCTTGAGTGAGGGTGAGTATTGTGGAGAGTGAACATTGTGGCGAGCGGGCTTGCCCGCGTTGGGCTGCAAGGCAGCCCCATTACCTGCTGACGCGGAATACCTGACACAGCGCGGTGCCTGGCTTCAGGGCTGCTGCGCAGCCCAGCGCGGGCAAGCCCGCTCGCCACAGGGGAGGAGGGGCAGGTATTACGGTTGAGCAGGCATTGGGCAATGGCAGGCAGACCCTAGCCAGACCCAGAGCTTCACATCAGGGTCTCCCAGGATGAGGCGAAGACCCCACGTGTGGCGAGCGGGCTTGCCACAGGGGAGGAGAGGCAGGTATTACGGTTGAGCAGGCGTTGGGCAATGGCAGGCAGACCCTGACCAGACCCAGAGCTTCACATCAGGGCCTCCCAGGATGAGGCGAAGACCCCACGTGTGGCGAGCGGGCTTGCCCGCGTTGGGCTGCAAGGCAGCCCCAGTACCAGCTGACGCGAAGTACCTGACACAGCGCGGTGCCTGGCTTCAGGGCTGCTGCACAGCCCAGCGCGGGCAAGCCCGCTCGCCACAGGGGAGGAGAGGCAGGTATTACGGTTGAGCAGGCGTTGGGCAATGGCAGGCAGACCCTGACCAGACCCAGAGCTTCACATCAGGGCCTCCCAGGATGAGGCGAAGACCCCACGTGTGGCGAGCGGGCTTGCCCGCGTTGGGCTGCAAGGCAGCCCCATTACCTGCTGACGCGGAATACCTGACACAGCGCGGTGCCTGGCTTCAGGGCTGCTGCAAAGCCTAGCGCGGGCAAGCCCGCTCGCCACAATGAGAGAAGGCAGCCAATGTGGTGGGGCAGGCACTGCCGGGTCGGCAGGCTGCCCCGGTTCCCGTCTCAGAGGCCTACATCCGGCAATGCCGGCCGATTGGCCAAGGCCTTCGCCATGATCTGCTCGACGAACACCCGGTCCACCTCCGGCAGCGCCAGGCGCGGTGGGCGGGTCAGGGCGCTGCCACGGCCGGCGATGGCTTCGCACAGCTTGATGCACTGCACCAGGTCCGGCCGCGCATCGAGGTGCAGGATCGGCATCAGCCACTCATAGATCGGCATCGCTTCGGCGAAGCGGCCAGCCTTGGCCAGGCGGAAAATGGTCTCGCCTTCCTTGGGGAACACGTTGGACATCCCAGACACCCAACCCTCCGCACCCACCGCAATGCTCTCCAGCACCACGTCGTCGAGGCCGGCGAACAGCACGAAACGGTCGCCGACTTCATTACGCACGTCGATGAAACGGCGGGTATCGCCAGAGGAGTCCTTGAAGCACACCACGTTGTCGCAGTCGGCCAGGGAAATCAGGATGTCCGGCGTCACGTCGTTCTTGTATATCGGCGGGTTGTTGTAGACCATCAGCGGCACGTCGGCGTGCCTGGCCACATAGCGGTAGTGCTCGGCGGTCTCGAACGGCTTGGAACCATACACCAGCGCCGGCATCAGCATCACCCCGTCGACCCCGACCTGGCGCACCGCGTTGGCGACCTTGGCCGCCTGCACGCTGGTGAACTCGGCAACGCCGCAGATCACCGGCACCCGACCCTTGGAGGCGTCCACCGCGACCTCGGTGACAGCGATCTTTTCCTCGGCGGTCAGCGAGGTGTTTTCCCCGACAGAGCCACAGACCACCAGGCCCGAGACGCCGTCGCGGATCACGTTGGAGATCACTTGGTGGGTCTTTTCCAGGTTGATGGAAAAGTCGTCGTTGAACTGCGTGGTGACGGCGGGGAAGACGCCGCTCCAGTTGATACGTTTGCTCATGATTGACTCCTGGTTTAATTGTATTTCGTATACGATGTTGCTGATAAAAATCGGTGATTCATGTGTCTCATCGAGCGCCATTCCAGCGCCTGGGGGTGTGGCAATGGGAACGAGTCAGGCTCCAGGCCAGGTGTCCGACAGACGATAACCCTTTGGCCATGGGTCGGCCGGGTCCAGCAGCAACTGGTGGGTGCCGGTGATCCAGGCCCGGCCGGACAGGCACGGGTAGATGGCCTCGCGTCCGGCCAGTTCGGTCCGGGAATCGATGCGGCAATGGAATTCGGAACCGATGATCGAGCGGCCGATGAAGCGATCGCCGACCTTCAGCACGCCCTTGGCCTGCAACACCGCCATGCGCGCCGAGCAGCCGGTGCCGCAGGGCGAGCGGTCGATCTTGCCGGGACGGATGACCACGGCGTTGGCTCCGCTGGCGACGCCGTTCTCGTAGACCAGCGGCGCGGCGATCTGGCAGAAGGAAATGTGCGACCAGTTCGGGTTCAGCGGGTGGACGAACCCCAGTTGCTCGTTGGCGGCACGGGTGATCTTCAGGCCGGTCTCGACCAGGTCCCTGGCCTCGTCAGGGCGAATGGCGAATCCCAGGGGCTGGGCATCGACGATGGCGAAGCTGTCGCCGCCATAGGCAGTGTCGACCTTGATCGAGCCCAGGCCCTCGACTTCGATCCAGGCGTCGAGCCGATCGGCGAACGACGGCACGTTCCTGATCTCCACCCGCTGGACCTTGCCGTCCTTGCACTCGGCCACGGCCTCGATCAGGCCGCCGGGAGCCTCCAGTACCAGCCGGGTCTGCGGCTCGGTCATGGGCAGGATGCCGCTGTCGAGCAGCACCGTGGACACACAGAGCGAGTTGGAACCGGACATCGGCGGCGTGTCGGCCGGCTCCATGATGATCCAGGCCATCTGTGCCCGTGGGTCCTTGGCCGGCACCAGCAGGTTGACGTGACGGAACACCCCGCCGCGTGGTTCGTTGAGGACGAAATTGCGCAGGGTTTCATCCTGGGCGATCCAGCGCGACTGCTCCCACACCGTGGCACCTGGTGGCGGGGCGACGCCGCCGACGATCACATCGCCGACTTCGCCTTCGGCGTGGCAACTGACTACATGAACGATCTTCGAAGAACGCATTGCATACTCCTCTTTTGACAGCTCACTGATCCTGTAGGAGCCGAGCTTGCTCGCGAACCGCCAAGGGCGGCCATTCACTTCGCAACCGTGGCCGCTTTACCATTGCTTTCGCGGGCAAGCCCCGCTCCTACAGGGACGCTGTTGATTTCAACAGCGTGTTCAGTCATTTCACTGATTTGAGAAACGCCGCCGTTTCCGGCTGCTGCGGGTTGCCGATGACCTGGTCCGGCGCGCCGATCTCGTGCACCAGGCCATTGCGAAAGAACGCCACGCGGTCGGAAACGTCCCGGGCGAAGCGGATCTCGTGGGTCACCAGGACCATGGTCATGCCGTCTTCGGCCAGCATGCGCATGGTGTCCAGTACCTCGCCGACCAGTTGCGGGTCGAGCGCCGAGGTGGCTTCGTCGAACAGCATGTAGTCCGGCGACATGGCCAGGGCGCGGGCGATCGCCATGCGCTGTTGCTGACCACCGGAAAGCTTGCCGGGGAAGGTTTTGAGCTTGTCGCCCAGGCCCACGTGGGTCAGTTGCCGCACCGCCAGTTCCTCGGCTTCCTGCCTGCTCCTGCCGAGCACCTTGCGCGGCGCCAGCATCACATTCTCCAGCACGGTCAGGTGGGGGAAGGCGTTCCACTGCTGGAACACGATGCCGATCTTCTGCCGCAGCTTGTTCAGGTCGGTGGCACGGTCGTGGACCTCAATGCCATCGACCCGGATGCTGCCCTTGTGGATCGACTCCAGGCCGTTGATGCACATCAGCAGGGTCGACTTGCCGGAACCGGAGCCGCCGATGATCGACACCACCTCGCCCTTGTTCACCGTCAGGCTGACGCCCTTGACCACTTCCAGGTCGCCGAAGGATTTGTGTACGTTGTCGATCTCAATCATTTTCCTGCCACCTTCTTTCCAGACGAGCACCCAGGCGAGCGACCACCAGGCTCATGACGTAGTAGATAAGGCCCGCGATGCACAGCACCAGCAGCGGTTCCTGGATGCGCGTGACGATGGTTTGCGAGGCGCGCAGCAGTTCGATGATGCCGATCCACATCACCAGCGCGGTGTCCTTCATGACCCCCAGCACCAGGTTCAGCCAGCCGGGAAAGGCCACCCGGGTGGCCATCGGCAGGACGATCCAGCGCAGGTCCTGCAGGTAGCTCAGCCCCAGCGAGCGGCTGGCCCGGCGTACGCTCGGCGGCACCGAGAGCACGCCGCTGCGCACGATTTCGGTGAAGTACGCGGCGGCATAGATTCCCAGCACGATGCAGCCCACCGAGAAGGCGCTGATCTTCAGGCCGATGAGGCTCTTGAACGAGTTGAACAGCACGAACTGGATCAGCAGCGGCACGCTGCGAAACACGTCCAGCACCCAGGCCAGCGGCAGGCTTGCCCGTGGCAGCAGTGCGCGGAGCAGGCCGAACAGCAGGCCGGCGACGCTGCCCAACAGGATCGACCAGAACGTCAGTTGCAGCGTGACCCAGGCGCCGCTGAGCAGGAACAGCAGGTCATTGGCGGTAAGACTCGTGGAAAACATGGATCAGCCCCCTCAGTAACGGAACAGCCGCCAGGACAACAGCCGGGCCACCGCGACGATCGCCTTGGCGATCAGGTAATACAGCACGGCCGCGATGGCGAAGTATTCGAAGGTGCGGAACGTCCTGACGTTGTATTCCTGGGTCACCCCGGTCAGGTCGTTGTTGAGCCCGACGACCACCCCCAGCGACGTCATCAGCACCGCCCAGACCATCTGGTTGGTCAGGGGATAGAACACCACCCGCAGCAGTTGCGGCACGACGATCATCCGGTAGGCCTGGAAGGCGCTCATGCCCAGCGAGCGGGCGGCGCGCATCTGGGTGCCGGGCACCGCCTTGAGGCCGCCACGAAAGTTTTCCGCCAGGTAGCCGGCGTTGTTGAAGGTGATTCCGGCCAGCAGCGCCAGCCACGAACTGACATGCAGCCCCAGCGAACCGAGGCCGAAGTACAGGATGTAGATCTGGAACAGCGACGGGGTGTTGCGGGCAATCGACACCCAGCCATTGGCGAAGCCACGCAGCACCGGCTGCCTGGCCTCGCGCATCACTGTCAGGGTGAGGGCGATCAGCACGCCGAGGATCATCGACAGCGCTGCGGTTTCGAACGTCACCCAGGCACCGCCGAGCATGTCGGGCAGGGCCCGGAACGCTGCGCGCCACTGGAAGGTGTAGTTGAAGTTAAACATGAGCCGCTTCCTCCTGTTGCAACCAGGCCGGCAGGCGTCCGCTGGCGCGCGCGGTGCAGGCGCTGTCGACGCATTCGGCGAGGTTGGCGAAGTGCACGCTGCGCCCGACCAGGCCGGGTGCGTAGTGGGCGTATTTGCCAGAGTTGGTCATCAGGGTCCGGGCGCCGGGCGGGATTACTGGTTCGCCGACCATGCACCAGCAGGTGTCGGTGATCAGCATGGCGCCGAAGGCGTCGATAGCCTGCAAGTGGCCTGCTGCGCGGGCTTGCTCCAGTACGGCCCGGCCACAGGTGATCGCCACGACCACCGAGGGATGCTTGTGGCGGCCCTGGCACAGTCGCGCCAAGTGGGCGAATTCGCCAAGGGAGAAGTGCGGGTTGCCCAGCGAGATGACGTCCACGGCTGGGGTGCGGGCGCTGTTCAGCTCCTGCCAGCTGTCCAGCAGGTCTCCCAGGTTGATGCGTTCCACGGGGAGCGATTCACTCGCCACTTGCGTCGGGTCGAGGGCTTCCGGAGTGACCCCGGCGATATGGAACAGGGGGGCCGCCGAGGTGGTGGCGAACGCCGCGCCAAATGCCTTGAGGTCGTCGAGGCCGGGCTGGCTGCGCTCCAGTCCGCGTATGAGCGGGATGTGGCTGCCGCAGAGCATGCCGACGTGGTAGCCGAGCAGCGGATAGAAGGCGTCGTCGAGGTTTTCCAGCGCGGGCACCTCGATCTGCAATTGTGCCTTGCGCTGTTCGGCCAGGTGGCAGCCGGTCAGTGGCGCACGACCGGTCAGGGCGATGCAGATATCCAGGTAGTCGGGGTACTTCTGGGTCCGCGCACCGAGCACGCTGTTGGCATAGACCACGGCGTTGGACTCGGCCCAGACGATCTGCTCGCCGGCCTTGGGCGCACTGTCGAGCAGGTAGGGCGCGCAGGTGTAGCTCAGTTGCGCGCCCATGGCCATGTAGGCCGTGCCCAGGGCGCTGGCCGGTTCGCCGAGTGCCGGGTCGACCCCCAGCTCACGCCAGCGGCGCTGGTCCACGGAGATGGAATTGAGGGTGGTCGGGACACGCACCTGCGCGCCCCATTGCACCAGTTGTTCGGCAAAGCGCAGGCTCGCCGGCCCGGTATAGATGCAGCCGTCGATATGCGCCTGGGTCACGTCCAGCAGCGCCGGAGCGCCTTGCAGTTCGGCCATTTGCAGGACGATCTGCATGGCCACCTGGGCGGCCTTGCCATGGTGGCCGTCCAGCAGGTCCTGGTCGTGTTCGCTGAGTGCCAGCCTGGCCGTCGCCGCGCGGGGTGACGAGGGCACTGCCGGTGCCTGCCAAGCCTCTTCGGGGCAGGCATCGAACAGGCTCAGGCGCGTGCCTTCAACGCGGGCAAAGGCCTGGCCACGCAGGGTGGCAAAGGCCTCCCGGCCGATGCACAGCACCGGCAGGGAACGCTGGAAAATCACCTGTGCCACCAGCACGCCGAGGGTCAGGATTTCGTCGGCTTCGGCCAGCACCAGGGCGGCCGGCGCATGACCATTGCTGATCGCCTCCATCATGACACTGCTGCCGGTGCACGAGCCGCGCCCGCTGGGTAGGGCCAGCACGCGACCGGCCAGGTGTTCGCCGCTCAGGGGATGATGGCGGTCGATCACCTCGCCGCTGAACGGGTCGACGCCGCCCCAGAAACTCAGGCCGACATCGGCGAACAGCAGGGAACCTTGGGCAGACCCGTCGACCAGGCTGCGTCCGGTCAGGACAGTGGGCGTGCTGGGCATGCAGCTGTCCTCAGTAGTAGACGTGGGGAACGGTCAGGTCGGTCGGTGGAATTTCTTTACCGACCCACTTGGTGAACAGTTCCTTGTAGCGTCCGGTACGCACCTGCTGGTTGACGAACAGGTTGAGGTAGTTGATCAGGCCGTACTCGTTGCGCGCCGCACCCAGTGACACGTAGTCGATCACGTAGGGTGCGTTGCCGACGACTTTCAGGCCCTTGTATTTGCCTGACGCGAGCGTGGCGGCTGCCACGGTATTGGTGACGACGGTGGCATCGATATGCCCCTGGGCCACGGCCAGGATGGTGTCGTTCTGCGACTGGTAGGCGCGGAAGCTGCCGCTGCCCCAGCTCTTCTGGTCCTTCTCCAGGGCGATGGCTTCATAGGTGCTGCTGGTGTTGCCGACGTTCTTGCCCTTGAGGTCCTCGTACTTGGTGATGCCGGTATCTTCGCGGGTCAGCACGACCATCTGGAAGGCGAAGTAGGGGATGGTCATGCCGATGGTCTTGGCGCGTTCGAGGGTGTCGGAGGTGGATGCGGTGATGACATCGACGCGATCCGACATCAGGGCCGGGATGCGATCGGCGAACGGTGTTTCGACGACCTCGGCGGTGACCCCGAGGACTTTCGCCAGGTCGTTGCAATAATCGACGTCGAAACCCACCGGCTTGTTGCTGGCGTCACGCGAGCCCATGGGTGGGAAGTCGAGTGTTACCGCGCAACGCAGCTTGCCCGAGCTGATGATGTCATCGAGCTTGTCGGCGTGGGCGGTGGCGACGAAGGAAGAGCTGAGAACCACACTGAGCGCTGCGGCAAAAACGGGAGTTTTCATGGATGCCTCGTTTGTCGGTGAGTGGTGTTGGCTATCGTATTATGAATTTCGTATACGATATTAGATTAGCAATGACTGTGCCTGATTCCAGTCGCGTGGGTGAATTCGTTGTCGGGCCTTGGGTTAGAGGGGCTTGCTTGGTTGGCAGGCTCTTCTGGTTGATGGGCGTGGGGTAGTGTGCGGTGTTACAGAAGGGAGCAGGTAGTGGGGAGTACGCCCCCTAACGGAACACAGCGTATCGATGCACGGTGGTGGCGAGCGGGCTTGCCCGCGCTGGGGGCGCAGCCCCCCGAAACCAGCGAACGCGGAGTCTCGGAAGGCATCAGGGTTTACAGCGGCGTTGCCGTCGAGAGCGGCGGTGCGGCGTCCCGACAATCCTGCTCACCACAACAATGCCAGGCCGTCAGCTTTGCCGATGGGTCCCGCGATAATGGCTTGGCGACAACCCGGTCAGCGCGCGGAATTGGCGGCTGAAGGCGCTGTGATCGGTGTAGCCGCAGCGCAAGGCAATCTCGGTGATCGGCAGCTCGGCCTGCAACAGAAGCTGTGAAGCTTCTTCCAGGCGTGCCTTGTGAATCATCTGTCGTGGCGTGAGCTGGAAGATCCGCTTGCACTGGCGCTCCAGTTGCGCGACCGACAAGCCGGCGATCCGGGTCAGTTCGGCCAGGCTGATGGGCTGGGAGAAGTGGGCGCGAATATGTGCGTCCACCGCCGCGACCTTCTGAAAGGACGGGTGGTTCGACTGCGGCAATTGCAGGTCGCGGGAAATCCCCGCCAGCCCCACGATCTGTCCTTGCGGGTCGCGCAGTGGCACCTTGTGGGTCAGGCACCAGATCGGCTGGTTGCCGTAGTACAGGTGCAGTTCCAACTGGTCGGACAGCTCGCGACCACTGCTCAGCACCCGACGATCCTGTTCGGTGTAGGAAGCGCCGAAACGTTCGGGGAACACCCGGTCGGCGGTCAGCCCCAGCAGTTGTCCGGTGTGCTTGAAACCGCAACGCCGGGCCAGGGTGTGGTTGGCGAAGGCGTAGCGGGCCTCGGGGTCCTTGATGAAAAACACCACGTCGGCCAGGGTATCGAGCAACGGTGCGATGGCGTGCAGGCTGCTCAGCAGGGTGGTCAGGTCGCAGGGCTTGAAGCTGTTGAGCGAGGCATACATGGCGGCAGGCGTCTGGTGGCAACCCTGGGGATCATAGAGATCCGCCGGGGTTGCCGAAAGTCCTGCGCCGCGGTTCATGCCGGTGGGGTGTCGTCCAGGCACAACAGGGTGTCGATCCGTGCTGGACTGAACGGTGGCCGTGGCGCCACGGGCTGCCAGCCGAACAGGTGCGCGGTGGCACCGCCGCACACGCGTCCCTGGCAGGCGCCCATGCCGCAGCGGCTGGCCAGCTTGGCCTCGCGCCAGTCGCGGTGGCCGAGCAGGGCGGCGTAGGTGACGTCTTCGCAACGGCAGACGAGAGTGTCCGGTTCGGCCAGGGACTTGAGCCGTGGATCGAGGGCAAAGGCCTTGTTCAGGCTATGGGCGAAACCCCGCCAGCGCGCCCGGCGCGACCACAGGGCGCGAGCGGCTTCCTGTTCGCCAACCGCCGCATGGCCGGCGATCGCGCCCTCGACCAGGGCCAGTTCGCTGCCGCCGAAACCGGTGCACTCGCCGGCGGCGTAATGGTCGGCCAGGCTGGTGGCCTGCCACTCGTCGACGGCAATGGTTTGGCCAGCGAGGGCGCACCCCAGGGCCTGGCCGAGCTGGGTGTTGGGGATCAGGCCGAAGCCGCAGGCCAGTCGATCGCATGCCAGTTCGACGATCTTGCCTCGCTGCTGCAGGCGTACGCCTTCCAGGCGGTCGCTACCGAAAGCGGCGAGTACATGGGTGTCGGTGCGGTAGTGACGGTCGAACAGGCCGAAGGCTTGCAGCCATTTGTGCGGCCAGCGCGGCAATTGCGCAGCGAAGCCGGCGACGGCGGCGTCTGGGGCTTGCTCGGCAATCCGCAGAATCTGCGCCCCGGCCTGCCGCGCGGTGGCGGCGCTGGCCAGCAGCAACGGGCCGCTCCCGGCGATCACCAGGCGTTCATCGCTCACCGGCAGGCCGCCCTTGATCAACGCCTGGAGGCCTCCAGCACCGGTGACGCCGGGCAGGGTCCAGCCAGGGAAGGGTAGCAGCAGTTCGCGGGCACCGGTGCAGAGAATCAGTTTGTCGTAGCGGATCTGCCAGCCGCGTTGCGGGTCTTCGAGCAGCAGTTGTTTCGAACCGCTCTGGGCGATGACTCGAGTGGCGGGGTAGTGGCGCACATTGGCGCAGTCCTGTAGGCGCTGGCGCAACTGACGGGCCAGGGGTGGCAGCTTGGCCTGTGGCCCGTCGCGCCAGATCTGCCCGCCGGCCAGCGGGTTGTCGTCGATCAGGGTGATGCGCGCACCGCTTGGCGCGGCGGCGAGGGCTGCGGCGATACCGGCGGGGCCGGCGCCGATGATCAGCAGGTCGGTGGCTTCGATCATGGCCGGGTCTCCACGCGCATGCCGTCCTGGCACAAGGTCTGGCAGGCCAGGCGGCGATAGCCGTCGATACTGACTCGACACTCCTGGCAGATACCCATGCCGCAGAGCGGCGCGCGGCGGCGACCGCTGACCGAGGTCCGGCTGCAACCGTCACCGCCCAGGGCCAACGCAGCGGCCACGGTAGTGCCTTCGGCGACGCGCAGGGCGCGACCGTCCAGTATCAGTTCAGGCATGGGACGAGACTCCAGGAAAGCGCTGGGGCAGGTAGGCGGCGGTATCGAGCGGCGGCGTTTCGTTGAACAGCTGCGCGACCAGCAGATCGGCAGTGCCGGGCGCCGTGGTGACGCCCAGCCCTTCATGGCCGACAGCCAGCCACAGGCCCTTGCGCTGCGGATGTTCACCCACCAGCGGCAGACCATCGGGACTCGCGGCGCGCAGGCCGGTCCAGGCGCGGATCGCGTTGAGTCGGGCCAGGCCTGGCAGGTACTCGACGGCACGCTTGAGCATCTTCGCCAGCATCCAGCTTTCGACTGTGAGGTCACGGGTGCCGAACTGCCGCGAGGCACCGATGAACAACTGGCCGGTCGGTCGTGGCTGGATGTTGCAGGCGGTGGACGGGCCCTTGGCGTTGTGGGCGCTGGTGACATAGCCCAGCTCGACCAGGGTGTGGGTGACGCTGCCGGGATAGCGGTCGGTGATCAGCAGGTGGCCTTTCTTCGGTTCGATGGGCAGTTCCGGGCATAGCTCATCGGCCTGCACGCCGTTGGCCAGGACCACGGCGTTGGCGGCGAGCCAGTGGCAGTTGTCGAGCCGTACGCGGTTGCCGTCGACTTCGCAGACCCGCGCCCGACGCTGACGAATGCCCGGGGTTTCCAGCATCCAGCGGGCGGTAGCCGGCGCATAGAGAATGCCGTCGCCGTGGATCAGCAGGCCGCCCTCGAGTCCTTCGCGCAGTTGCGGTTCGCGCTCGTGCAGGGCCTGGCCGTTGAGCAGTTCGCAGGCGATGCCGTGGGCCTGCAGGTTGTGGTATTTGCATTCGGCGACCATCATTTCCTCGACATTGGCGGCGATCCACAACGTGCCGTTGCTGCGATAGGCGCACTGCTGCGGCAGGTCGGCGGCGTGTTCACGCCAGCGTTGTACCGAGTATTGGCTCAGCGCCAGCTCCGCCGGATTGTCATCGAGTACCAGCAGATGGCCCATGCCCGCCGCCGTGGCACCGGGCAGGCCGGCGTCCACCACCAGCACGTCGAGGCCACGGCGGGCCAGGGCCTGGGCACAGGCGGCGCCGACGATACCGGCACCGATCACGATCACGTCGGCCACCGCGCCTTCGTTCACAGGCGGATGCCCCAGGCGAACGGATCATCCTGTTCGAGGATCAGCGTCGCTTCGGCGCTGATATGCGCGCGCCCACGGATGGTCGGCACGATACGTTCGCCAGCGGCCTCGTAGGAACCTTCGAATTCGCTGCCGATGACACTCGCCTGGCGCCAGATCTGCCCTGGTTGCAGCTTGCCATCCGCGGCCAGGCACGCCAGCTTGGCGCTGGTACCGGTGCCGCAGGGCGAGCGGTCGTAGGCCTTGCCGGGGCAGAGGACGAAGTTGCGGCTATCGGCGCGGGCGTCGTCGGCGAACAGTTCGATGTGGTCGATCAGGCCGCCGTCCTCGCCGCGGATACCCTGTCGTTCCAGTGCCTGCTGCACGGCGAAAGTGTAGGCGGTGAGCGCATTGAGGTTGTTGCTGGCGACGTCGAGACCATGCTCGGCGATCAGGAAGAACCAGTTGCCACCCCAGGCGATATCACCGATCACCTGGCCGATGCCTTGCACCTCCAGTGTCACTGCCCGGCGGTAACGGTAGGACGGCACATTGCGCACGCTGACCGAGCGGTCCTCGTGCAAGGTGGCGTGCACCGTACCGACCGGGGTTTCGAACGCGTGGGTGCCGGGGCCGATCTTGCCCAGGTGGGCGAGGGAGGCCACCAGGCCGATGGTGCCGTGGCCGCACATGCCCAGGTAGCCGGTGTTGTTGAAGAAGATCACGCCGGCACAGGCCTGTGGGTCCACCGGCTCGCAGAGCAGGGCGCCGACCAGCACGTCGCTGCCGCGCGGTTCGAGTACGCAGGCGGCCCGCCAGGCATCGTACTGCTCGGCCAGGCGCTGGCGGCGTTCGGCCATGCTGCCGCGACCGAGGTCGGGGAAACCGGCGGTCACCAGGCGGGTCGGTTCGCCGCCGGTATGAGAGTCGATCACGCTGATACGTTGCATGGCAGGCCACTGTCGAATGAAGGAGTTCGCAGAGTGGCCTGGGCGAGGGCTGTCCGGCTTGATGCTTTTACCGGGCCCTCATGACGAAATCAGCACAATGGCTTTCGCCTCAATGTGAGCGGGGCAGGTGTTCGAGCAGGGTCGCGCAGACGCCGGCGATGTGTTCGTCGAGCAGTTTCACCGCCCGCTCGACATCGCGAGCCCGACAGGCCTCGATGATCTCGCGGTGTTCGTGATCGGCGCGCTCCTTGCCGGCGCAAAGGCTCATCTGCATGCGCAGGTAGCGTTCCAGCTTGTCGTTGACCGAACGGATCATGCCCACCAGGAAAGGCCGTTGCGCCGGCTCGTAGAGGCAGGCGTGCAGTTCCCAGTTGAGTTCGGCCCAGCGGCCGACGTCGTTCTCGCCGACGAACTCCTGGCAGATACGCTCGGCCTTGGCGAAGGTGCTTTCGGTCATGTTCGGGATGGCCAGGCGCAGCACCTTGTCCTCGAGCAGCATGCGCACCTCGAACATCTGTGCCAGTTCCAGCTCGGAGAGGCGCGTGACCATCGCCCCCCGGTTGCGCTGGAACATCACCAGCCCCTCGGCCTCCAGCCGCTTGAGCGCCTCGCGCACGGGGATCTTGCTGACATTGAACTGGCGGGCGATTTCGTCCTGGCGAATCGGTTCGTCCTCGGCGAAGTTGCCGGCGACGATCGCATCGCGCAGGTGCCGGGTGATGATCTCCGAGGTGGAGGGCGCGTTGCCCAGGTCCGGCAGGTTGAGTTTCGGTAGGCTCACGGCGCGATCATTCGAGGGGGATGGAAAGGATATGGTATACAAAAAACGTTTTGTTTTCCCTTCCTGCCGACGAGGTGAGGCGCCTTGGCGTGATTCAGATGGCCGGGCGCTTGCGCGGGCGACCGCCCAGCTTGCCGTTCTCGCGGGCGGCCCTGGACTTGGCCTCGGTTGAGCGCGAGCCGCCTTTCTTGCCCAACTGGCCGGCCATCCACGAAGCGCTGCCCAGTACGCCGTGGATCAGCGCCGGCAGATGCAGGTCGACATCCAGCTCCGGAAAGTGCAGCCCCTGGCCGCTCGGGCTGATGTCGATCTGCGCCAGTTGCGCAGGCTTGGCCTCGACCAGCCCCTGGGCCAGCCGCGGCGGGAATGACAGGCTTACCCCGGAGTCGAGGCGGATCACCACGCAATCGGCTGCAGCATCGTAATGGACCTCTTGCGCGCGAGGCGCCTTGGGTTGAGGGGCATTCGCCTGCTTGAATTCAAGTTCAGTCAAAGTCACCGTGGATCTCCTTCCACTGCTGGCATTGATAGGCCAGGTCTTCGTTCAATAGTGCGCACAGAAGCTTGAGCCTGCGGTAGGAAAAACCGTAATTGCTCCGCAGTTGCGGCGGACCCTCGGGGCACCGCAGATGGAACACCGCTTCGTGCTCCCAGTTCATGACATGCACGTGGCAGGGCCGGTGGTCGTTGGAGTAGATCACTACCCGGACATCGTCGAATCGCGCTGTCGTCACCATGATTTGAGATTAACCCATCCGTTTAGGTTTAAGGGAAATTGCCGACGTGTGGCAGCTTCCCGCTGACATTCCCTGTCGGCAGGTTCAAGGGTAGACGGGCAGGGTATTACGGCCTTGTCACAGGTATTTCCCGATATATGTAACGACAGCTTTCGAGGCGGACGGAGAGCCTACAGCGCTCGTAGCACCACGATCCCCGGAGTCTTCTTCACATAGGCGAGGAAAGGCGAGTCGATGACCTGGTAATGGCTCGACTGGGCGGAGGCATTGCGCAGTACCGGGCCCTTGTCGGTCATGATGAAGATGCCGGTGTGGGTCACGTCCAGGCCTTCGGCGGGTGTGTAGATGCCGATGTAGTCGCCGGTACGTAGGCGGGAAATGACGGCATCGTCGACGCGTTGGCTGGGAATGTAGCTGATGGCACGGGCCACCTCGGTGCTCGAACTGCCGCCCGCCGGGGTCTTGAGTACCTTGGTGACGGTGGTGGCGTCCGGGCTGGTTTCGCGGGTCACATCGCGGGCGTTGAGCGGCGTGGCGTGGGCCCAGTCGGTGAAGAAATGCTTGCGGTTGAGGTAGCTGACGTCGCCGTGTTCGTAACGGGTACGGACCACGTTCTCGATGAAGCGCGGCAGGTTGTCGGACTTGCGCAGGGCTTCGACGTAATCCAGGTAGGTGAAACAATCCAGGCCGCGGAAATCAATGACCAGCTTTTCCGCAGAGGTTGGCGAGCCCACCAGCATATGCGGTACATAAGGTGTGCCGAGGAAGCTGGCGGAAATCTCGTCGATGCGCTGCCCTGCTGTCTCTGCCGGGGCGCTGGCCAGGCGAGACTCGATCAGGTTGATCTTGCCCAGGGTGTAGTCGTCCAGCCTGATCGGCGCATTGGCCGTCGCCTGGGTGAAACCGCTCAGCATCAGGCCGATTGCCAGGCCCGACAAGATCGGCAGTATCTTGTTCATACCCTCTCCGAAAGACACCATGGGTGCTGTGCCAGGCGGCATTGTTTTCTCCGGCGTGGCGGCTGTCAAAGAAAACCGCGTAGCGGTCTTGCGAACAGTTTTGATGACGCTGCATGAACGCGATATTCTGCTGCCCACCAGCTTCCCGGTTTCCCTTGAGCATCATCACGCATGTCCGAAACACCGCCAGCGGGGCACCGCCAATTCAGTCGCAGCCTCAAGACCCTGAACCTCGCCTACCTCAACGAGTCGGGCCAGGCTGCCACGCCACCGCCGACGCGGCGGATTGCCTTCGTGCTGCTCGACAACTTCTCGATGATGGCTTTCACCGGTGCACTGGATGGACTGGTCACCGCCAACCTGCTCGGGCGGGCGCCGCTGTATGAAATGAAAACCTTCGGCATCGATCACCTGCAGATCGCCTGCGACCTGGGCATCTCCATCGCCGCCGACGACTGCATCAGCGCCTTGCGCCCGGATGCTGCCGACCTGTTGATCGTTTGCGGTGGTCTGCGCAGCTCGTTGCAGCCGGCCGGCAAATTGGTGGAGAAGCTGCGCCAGTGCGCGCGGGCGTCGATGCAACTGGGCAGCCTGTGGAATGGCTGTTTCCAACTGGCCCACGCCGGCCTGCTGGACGGCCGCTCCTGCACCGTGCACCCGGAGAACCGGGCCGGCCTGATGGAGATCTGCCCGACGGTGCGGCTGTTGCCACAGCCCTATGTGGTCGATGGTGGGCTGATCAGTTGCGCTGGCGCCAACAGCGCCCTGGGCCTGATCCTCAACGTGATTCGCGCCCAGCAGGGTGACGAGCTGGTTCGCGGTATCGAGGCGATCCTCAGCTGTGACCGCAGCGAACAGACCGACAACATGCCGCTGGCTCGGGTCTCCCGTGATCCGCGCCTGCCGGTGGCCTTGCAAAGCCTGCTCGACCTGATGGAAAACAACATCGAGGACCCGCTGGAACTCGACCAGTTGGCGGCTTATGTCAACCTGTCGCGGCGCCAGGTCGACCGGCTGTTCCAGCAGTTCATGCAGAGTTCGCCCAAGCGCTACTACCTGGAACTGCGCCTGACCCGTGGCCGGCAGTTGCTGCTGCAGACCAACGAGTCGGTCATCAACATCGCCACTGCCTGTGGCTTCGTCAGCTCGGCGCACTTCAGCCGCTGCTTCCGCGATTTCTTCGGCCATACCGCCAGCGAAGCCCGCGCTCGTCACCGCTGACGCCTGCACCCCAGGCCTTGACCTCGGTCAAGGCCGACTCCTCACACCGCGCTACTGTAGCCACTCCAGCCGGGCCAGGGATTGCTCGTCGCAGCAATGGGCCCGGTACATGCTCACGGAGGAGGTTAGTCATGCGCTCGTTGAAAATCATTCTGCTGTCCACCGCATTCAACGGTCTTACCCAGCGTGCCTGGCTGGCGTTGCGCGAAGCCGGGCACGAGCCCAGCGTGGTGCTGTTCAGCCACGAAGAAGAGGTCTGCCGGCAGATCGAGGGCAGCGGCGCGCAACTGGTGATCTGCCCGTTTCTCAAGGACCGTGTTCCCGAACAACTTTGGCGTAACACCGAGCGTCCGGTGGTGATCATCCATCCGGGGATCGTCGGCGACCGTGGCGCCAGCGCACTGGACTGGGCCATCACCCGCAAACTTCCGCGCTGGGGCGTGACCGCCCTGCAGGCGGCCGAGGAGATGGACAGCGGCGCAATCTGGGCAACCCGCGAGTTCGACATGCCTGCCCAGGTGCGCAAGTCGCAGCTGTACAACGGGCCGGTGGCGGATGCGGCGTTGATCTGCATACAGGAAGTGGTGGCCAAGTTCGGTACCGACTTCGAGCCGACGCCGCTGGATTACGACGCGCCAGGGGTTCACGGACACCTGCAGCCAAACATGAAGCAGAGCGACCGCAGCTTCAGCTGGCATGACAGCGCCGAGTTCATCAAGCGCCGCATTGATGCCGCCGATGGCCAGCCCGGGGTACTCGCCAGTCTCCAGGGCGAACAGTACTACCTCTACGACGCTCATCTGGATAGCCGCTGCGGAACGCCGGGGCAACTGCTGGCGGTGCACGATGACGCGGTGCTGGTCGCCACCGGCGATCATAGCCTGTGGATCGGCTCGCTGCGGCGCAAGCCCGCCGTCGGTGAGGAAACCTTCAAGCGTCCGGCTCGCCATGTCTTGGCGGGACGCCTGGACCAGGTGCCGACCCTGGACTGGTCGATCAGCACCCATCGGCAGTGCCAGGAGGCCTATCAGCCGATTCGCTATCGCCAGGTGGGTGAGGTCGGCGAACTGACCTTCGATTTCTACAACGGCGCGATGAGTACCGAGCAATGCCGTCGGCTGGTCAGCGCGCTGCGCTGGGCCAGGGCGCAGGACACCAAGGTCCTGGTATTCCGTGGCGGGCAGGGCAGCTTCTCCAACGGTGTGCACCTGAATGTCATCCAGGCGGCCGCCGTGCCGGGGTTGGAAGCCTGGGCGAATATCCGCGCGATCAACGATGTCTGCCGCGAACTGCTGAGCGCCCGGCAACTGGTGGTCAGTGGCCTGACCGGCAGCGCTGGCGCGGGTGGGGTGATGTTGGCGCTGGCGGCGGACGTGGTGTTGGCCCGCGATGGCATCGTGCTCAACCCGCACTACAAAACCATGGGCCTCTACGGTTCCGAATACTGGACCTACAGCCTGCCGCGTGCAGTGGGTGCCGAGCTGGCGCTGCAACTGACCCAGGAGTGCCTGCCGCTCAGTACCACTCAGGCGCTGGCCATGGGCATGCTCCAGGGTATCGGCCCGCGTTGCCCGCAGGCCTTTGGCGAATGGTTGATGGGCGAGGCGCAGCGCCTGGTCGACGAGCCGCACATGGCCCGCGAGGACAAGCAGACGCCGGACCTGGAGGCGATGGAGTACTGCCGCGACCTGGAGCTGGCGCAGATGCAGCAGGACATGGTACAGGACCGTAACGGCTTCGCCGGCAAATGCCGCAACTTCGTGTTGAAACGCAAGGCTTGCGGTACCCCTGAACGCCTGGTCGCCCCCTGGGCCCAGCCGGCCCGCACGGCGACTGGCGTGCTGACCTGCTAATCCAGCACGTGGGCATGGCCGAGGGTCGATACCAGCACCTGGCTGCCGACCCTCGGTGCCAACATGCCGCTGCTGCGGACCAGCAGCGGACGCTTACTGGCGTTGGTCAGTTCCACCGTCAGGGTGCAGGTGTTGCCGCCGAAGTCGCAGTCGGTCACCACGGCCGGGCTGCCCTTGGTCTCACCCTTCCCTGGAATGGCCAACTGCAGTTGCTCGGGGCGCAACATGATCTGTGCCGGGCCATGCAGCCCTTCATCGTTGACCGCAATTTTCCCCAGCTCGCACTCTGCCCAGCCGTCCTCGATTCGCGCCGGCAGGATGACCGCGTCGCCGAGAAACAGCGCGGTGTCCTCGTCCGTCGGGCGTAGATACAGATCCATCGGCGCCCCGGCCTGCACCAGTCGGCCCTGGCGCATCACCGCCAGTTGATCGGCAAACGACAACGCCTCGGCCTGGTCGTGGGTCACCAGGATGGTGGTGACCCCGGCATCCGACAGCAGGCGCGCGACCATTTTGCGCATGGCCGCCCGCAGTCCGGTGTCGAGGGCCGAGAACGGTTCGTCCAGCAGCATCAGCCGTGGACGTTGAGCCAGCGCACGGGCCAGGGCCACCCGCTGTTGCTGGCCGCCGGACAGTTCATGGGGCCAGCGCCGGGCCATCTGTGCATCCAGTGCGACCATTCCCATCAGCTCGGCGATGCGCGGCTGCTTTTCGCTGGACTTGCCTGTGAGGCCGAAGCCGATGTTGTCGGCCACCGTCATGTGCGGGAACAGTGCACCGTCCTGCGGCACATAGCCAATCAGGCGCTGATGGGCCGGGATCGCGGTGTGTGTGTCCACCAGTGGTTGGCCGTCGAGCAGGATGCTGCCCGAATCGGGGAACTCGAAGCCGGCGATCATCCGCAGCAGCGTGGTCTTGCCCGAGCCCGAGGGGCCGACGATTGCCGTGCGGCTGCCGGTGGCGATCGACAGGTTGATGTTTTCCAGGGCCGGTTGCGCGCCGAAGGACTTGTAGAGCGAGTTGAGTTCCAGAGCGTTCATCGGCCCGCCGTGCGTTTGGATTGGTGGTAGAGAAGCCCGGTCAGCGGCAGCGACAGCAGGATCATGATCAGCGCATAGGGCGCGGCGCCAGCGTAGTCGATTTCGCTGGTCAGGGCCCAGAAGCCGGTGGCCAGGGTGCGCGTGCCGTTGGGGGCCAACAGCAGGGTCGCGGTCAGCTCGTTGACCACGGCCAGGAACACCAGCGCGGCACCGGCAGCGGCACCCGGTGCAGCGAGGCGCAGGGTGATCAGCCAAAGGGCCCGCGCCGGCGAGCGGCCCAGGCTCTGGGCGATATTCTCCAGTTCCACCGGGGCCTGGGCGATGCCGGCACGCAGGCTGACCAGGGCCCGCGGCATGAACATCAGCAGGTAGGCCAGCAGCACGGTGATCGAGGTCTGGTAGATCGGCCGGGCGAAGTGGATGGTCACGGTGACCAGCGCCAACGCGACGACGATGCCGGGCAGCGAACTGGTGATGTAGTTGCAGCTTTCCAGCAGGCGGTGCAGGCGGCCAGGGGAGCGAATCGACAACCAGGCCACCGGCACCGCGGCGCAGGTGGTCAGCAGCGCGCCGGTAGTCCCGAGCAGCAGCGTCTGTTGCAACGCCGGCCACAGCTCATCGGCTTGCCAGACCTCTGCGCCTCCCGTGAGCAGCCAGTTGCCCAGGGTGATCAACGGCACTCCGAGGGCCAGTGCACTGGTGAGCAGTGTCAGGCCCAGGCCCAGCAGCTTGCCGCCAGGACCGAGTGACACCGTGCGTTGCTGGCGAGCACTGCCGGAACCGATCCTGGCATAGCGAGCCTTGCCACGGGCGGCCGATTCGACAGTCAGCAGCCCCAGGCAGCACAGCGCCAGCAGGCCGGCGAGGGTATGGGCCGCCGGGCCGCTGAAGGTCGACTTGAACTGGTCGAAAATCGCCGTGGTGAAGGTGTCGAAACGGATCATCGCGTAGAGACCGTATTCAGCCAGCAGGTGCAGACCGACCAGCAGCGAACCGCCGCAGATCGCCAGCCGCAATTGCGGCAGCACGATGCGCACGAACACCGCCCAGGGCTTGAGCCCCAAGGACTCGCCAACGTCCTCGATGGCCGGGTCCAGGCGCCGCAGGGTCGCGGCGATCGGCAGGTAGAGGAACGGGAAATAGGCGACCACTGAAACCAGTACGCCGCCACCAAGGCCGTGGATCGACGGCACCAGGCTGACCCAGGCGTAGCTGTGGACGAACGCCGGTACCGCCAGCGGTGCGGTGGCCAGTAACGACCAGGGACGCCGGCCGGGCAGGTCGGTGCGTTCGGTCAGCCAGGCCAGCGCCAGGCCCAGGGCCATGCACAGGGGCAGGGTGATGACGCTCAGCAACAGGGTGTTGACCGCCAGCTCCGCCACCCGTGGGCGCCATACCAGTTCCAGCAGGGTGCTCCAGCCGGTCTGCCAGGTCGAAAGGATGACGAAGGCGATGGGCAGCAAGGCCAGCAGGGACATCAGCAACGACAGCCCGACGATCCAGGGGCTGGTCTGGCGCCCGAAGAATTTTCTGGTTCGCCCATGCGAAAGCGCCGCAGGCGCGTGAGCGACTGCGGCGGGGTCCAGGGGGAGGTTGGACTCTGGGATCAATTACAGGATTCCGGCCTGGGTCATCAGGACCACGGCCTTCTTGCTGTCGAGTTTCGATACGTCGACCTTAGGTGCGTCGAGATCCTTGAGCGGTACCAGCTTCGCATTGGAGTCGGCTCCGACGCCGACGGCATATTCGAAGGAGGTGCCGTCGCGCAGCACGGCCTGGCCGCCCTTGCTGGTGACCCACTTGAGGAACGCCTGGGCTTCTTCCTGGTGTTTGCTGGACTTGAGTACGCCGCCGCCGGAGAGGCTGACGAAGGCGCCCGGATCCTGGTGCTTGAAGTAGTGCAGCGAGGTGTTCCTGCTGTTCTCGCCAGTCTTGGCCTGGTCGCCGAAGCTGTAGTAGTGGTAGATCACGCCGCTTTCCACTTGACCGGCATTGACGGCCTTGAGTACGGCGCTGTTGCCGCGATAGATCGAGGCGTTGGTCTTCATCGCCTTCAGCCAGTCGAGGGTGGCGGCTTCGCCCTTGAGTGCCAGCACGGCGGCAACGATGGCCTGGAAGTCGGCACCGGCAGGCGAGGCGGCCCAGCGGCCTTTCCACTCGGGCTTGGCCAGGTCGAGTAGCGACTTGGGCAGTTGTGCCTCGGTCAGCTTGTCCTTGTTGTAGACGAACACGGTGGAGCGGGCGGCAATGCCAACCCAGTTACCGTGGGCCGAGCGGTAGGCGGCACCTACCTGTTCCAGGGTGGTGGGTGCAACCGGGGCGAACAACTTGGCGTTGTCCACCAGTACCATGGCCGGCGAGTTTTCGGTGAGGAACACGTCAGCCGGCGACTTGTCGCCTTCCTGGACGAGCTGGTTGCCCATCTCGGTGTCGTCGCCGTTGCGCAGGGTTACCTTGATCCCGGTCTCCCGGGTGAAACCCTCGGCCCAGGCCTTGGTCAGGCTTTCGTGCTGGGCGTTGTAGACCACGATGCCCTCGGCGCTGGGGGCCGCGTAGGCGTAGCCAGCACCGAACAGGGCAGTGGCCAGCAGGGTGATTCTGAACAGCGAAGGGCAACGGGAAATCATCGGGTGCAAGCTCCTGCGGTCTTTGGGGAAGTGCGGGGAGCGGGCACGAGGCAACTGCCGCCCCATCGCCGCTCCGGTTAAACAATAGGAATCATTCGCATGTTTGTCCGGGCGGGAATGTAGAGCGGCAGATGAGAAAAAAACGTCAAATAAATCGTTAAGCGGTGTTGTTTCAGGCAGCAGGACGGGGCATGTGCAACCTCGCGTTGTACGGCTATCAGTCCTGGCGCGCGAAGCGGATCACCAGGCGGGCGAAGTAGGCGCCGGTGAAGATCACCGCCAGCAGGCGCAGGGTTTGCATTGCCAGCACCAGGCCGACGTCGGAGTGGGTGTCGACGGCGATGATCGCCATGGTGTCCAGGCCGCCAGGGCTGGTTGCCAGGTAGACCGAGAGGAAGTCCCGGCCCAGCCATTTCGCCAGCAGCCACGCCGAGGCGGCACACAGGGCTATCAGGCTGATGGCGCTGACCAGCATCGCCGGCAGGCGCTTCCAGACATAGAGCACGGTGGGGCGGTCGAAGCGCAGGCCGACGTAGCAACCGATGGCGCCGTAGGCCGTTGCCAGCAGCCAGGCGGGCAGAGTGATGTGCAGCAGACCGGACAGTTGCAGCGCGCCGCCGATCAGCAAGGGTACGAGCAGGGCGCCGGCCGGTACGCGAGCGCCGAGCAGCACGCCGACCACCACGGTCGCCAGCGTCAGCCCCAGGCTGAGCAGATCCAGGCCGTGCTGGGTCGCTGCAATTGCATGCTGTTCGCTACCGCTGGCCGGTGCTTCGAGTACATGGCTGACCAGCGCACCGATCACCACCACGCAGACCACTCGCACGTATTGCATGGTGGCTACCACCCGGCCGTCGGCACCAAAATCGTCGGCCATCGCGACCATGGCCGAGGCCGCGCCGGGCGAGGTGCCCCAGGCGGCGGTGCTGGCCTGGATACCGCCGAAACGGACCATCGCCAGGCCGACCAGGGAACTCAGGGCCACCGTCAGGACCGTGGCGAACAGCATCAGGTGCCAGGAGTCGGCCATCGCCTCGATCACGGCCAGGGTCATCGAATGGGCAGCCAGCAGGCCGATGCAGCCCTGGCCGAGGCGGAAGGCCTGGCGATGGATGCGGATACGGGCGCCGCTGACGCCAAAGCCGATCGCCACCAGCATGGGGCCGATGAATTGACCCGCCGGCAGTTCGAAGTGCTTGAGCAGTTGTCCGGCGCTGCCGGCAAGAACAATCAGCGCCAGCCATTGCAGCGGACGTGGCCAGTGGCCCAGGGAAAAACGCGATGAATCGGACAAAACTCCCTCCAGAGCGCCGGACGCACCAGTTGCAGGGCGTTGAGATCGACGCGATGGGTAAATTATCGATAGCGTAATCAATCAAGTCCAGTTTCTAATTGTCATGAACCTATAACTTTGGTTGATCAATTATGGACCTGCGGGACCTCACCTATTTCGAAACCATCGCCGAGCTGGGGCACCTGGGGCGCGCTGCGCAAAAGCTCAATCGCAGCCAGCCGGCGCTGACCAAGAGCATCCAGCGTCTGGAGGAGTCGTTCGGCACCAAGCTGTTCGAGCGCGAAGGTCGACGCATCAAACTGACACCGGTGGGAGTGCTGCTGCAGCAGCGGGCCGGGCAACTGCAGCAGAACATTGCGGAAACCCACCGCGAGGTGCGCGACTTTGCCAGCGGCGTGCTGGGCAATATCCGCCTGGGTTGTGCGTCGAGCATGGCCGAGTACCTGCTGCCGCAACTGACCGCGACCCTGCTTGAGCGCGCCCCGCAGATCACCCTGAACCTGGTGATCGGCCAGGACACCATGCTGCTCGAGTCCCTGCGTTCCGGACGACTGGACGTGGTGATCTGCCCACGGTTCGACAACGATCCGCAGTTGCTGGCCCATCCACTGTTCGATGACGAGGCGGTGGTGGTCGCCAGCCGCAACCACCCGATCTTCGACGGCCCGATCCGCCTGAGCGAACTGGGGCGCTACCGCTGGGTGCTACCAGCGACCGGCGTCTCGTCCCGCCGCTGGATCGATGGCGTGTTCCTGGCCCGCGACATGCCGCTGCCGTCGGTGCAGATCGAGACCAACACCATTTCCCTGCTGCCACGGCTGATCGGCCAGACCCGGCTGCTGAGCTTTCTGGCGCGCAATACCCTGGAGGACGTGCGCGGGGCGATGCACTTGCGCGAGGTGCCGCTCAAGGAAACCACCATGAAACGTACACTGGTGGCCGCGGTGCGCGACGGCGGCTATCTGTCTCCGGCGGCGCAGAGCCTTCTTGAGCTGCTCAAGAGCGAGGGGCGGAGTTTTTTTGTGGAGCGTTGATAGGGAAGGCTGTACGGGGCCTGGTGGTGTCACTGGCTCGGGGGCGCGTTGCGCCCCAGCGCGGGCAAGCCCGCTCGCCACCGGTGGGCTGGCGATGGCATTTCAGCTGCCGCCTTCGGTACGCCCGCTGCTGACTTCGCCCGGCACATCGTCACCGCTCATGCGCTTGCGGAACAGTCCGGTTCGCGCCAGCAGCAGGGTGGTCACCGGCACGGTGATCGACAGTAGGATCGGGATCAGCCAGGCATGCATCACCGGCTCCGACTTCAGCCCGGAAAAGTACAGGATCGACGCCAGCGCCACGCACCACGCGCCAATGGTCGAAGCCAGTGCCGGCGGGTGCATGCGCTGGAAGAAGTCCTTCATGCGCAACAGGCCGACGGCGCCACAGAGTGTGAACAGGCTGGCGAGTACCAGTAGCAGCGCCACCGGAATCTCGATCCACAGGGATAATTCGCTCATTCGATCACCTCGCCGCGCAGGAGGAACTTGGCCAGGGCAAAGGAGCCGACGAAGCCGAACAGGGCGATCAGCAGCGCCGCCTCGAAGTAGGTGTCACTGGCATAACGGATGCCCAGCACCAGCATCATCAGCATGGCGACGATGTACAGGTAGTCCAGCGCCAGGACCCGGTCCTGTGCCGAGGGGCCCTTGAACAGCCGCACTACGGTCAAGACCAGGGCCACGCTGAAGATGAACAGGCTGAACAGGATCGCGTTGGCGAGCAGGGCGCTCATTCGAAGATCTCCATCAGGGGGCGTTCGTAGGTATCCTTGAAGTGCTGGATAAACGGCGCTTCCTCATCCAGGTCGAACACGTGCAGCAGCAGGATGCTGCGGTCCAGTGCCAGTTCCGACCAGACCGTGCCGGGAATCACCGTGCAGATCATCGACAGCGCGGCCAGGCCGTTGGCGTCGCGCAGGTCCAGCGGTACCTTGATGAACGCCGAGCGCGGCGGCCGGCGGCCGGCGTTTAGCACGCTCCAGGCGACCGCCAGATTGGACACGATGACATCGCGGCCCACCAGCAGGAACAGGCGCAGGATCACCCGTGGCCGGCGGATGCGGATCGGTAGCGGCCGCAGCGGCGCCATCATCAGGGGGGCGAGAAAGCCCAGGGCCGCGCCCAGCAGCAGGTGGCCGGGGCTGACCGAGAGGTTCAGCACCAGCCACAGCAGCCACAGCGCCAGGGACAGCCAGGGGGCAGGGAACAGGCGCTTCATGGCTGTACCTCCTGCGCAACGCTCTTGGCCGATGGGCTCAGCAGGGCGCGGGTCGCCAGTACCGTGCTGATGTAATGCTCGGGGTTGGCCAGGCTGGCAGCCGTGTCCTGGGTATAGCGCAACAGCGGTTCTGCCTTGACGGTCAGCAGGATGCACAGGCCGAGCAGGGCGACGATGGGCAGGCACTCGAACCGGCGCAGGGCCGGCGAGGGGCGATCCGCCGGGCTCCAGAACCGCTGGACACCCATGCGGCTGAAGGCGATCAGCGAGGCCAGGCCGGACACCACCAGCAGCACCACCAGGGCCCAGGCCGCCGGAGTAATCGGTGCTTCCTGGCCGAGCCCGAGGGGATTGAGCAACGCGCTGAGCAGGCTCAGCTTGGCGATGAAGCCCGACAGCGGCGGCATGCCGATGATCAGCAGGGCGCAGGCGATGAAACTCAGGCCGAGGAAGGCCATGGTCCAGGGAATGACCTGGCCGACCACGGCTTTCTGCTCGTCGTCCAGGTTGGTGCCGGGGCGCGGGTGCAGCGACTCCAGCGGCCGGGGCAGCGGGTCGATGTCTTCATCCAGCGGCAGCTCGTTGGCCGAGCGCGAGCGTTCGATCAGCTCGGCGAGCAGGAACAGCGCGCTCATCGCCAGGGTCGAGCTGACCAGGTAGAACAGCGCACCCGCCGTCAGCCCCGGCTGGGCGAAGCCGATCGCCGCGAGCAGGATGCCCGCCGACACCAGGATGCTCAGGCTCGCCATGCGTTCCAGGCGCTGGGCGGCGACGATGCTGATCGCGGCGCAGCCGATGGTCGCCATGCCACCGTAGATCAGCCAGTCGCCGCCGAAATACGCCGAGGCGCCGGCCTGCCCGGAGAACAGTAGGGTCCACAGGCGCAGCAGGGTGTAGACGCCCACCTTCGTCATGATCGCGAACAGGGCCGCCACCGGTGCGCTGGCCGAGGAATAGGCCGGCACCAGCCAGAAGTTCAGCGGCCACATCCCGGCCTTGGCCAGGAACGCCACCGCCAGAATCGCCGCGCCGGCATGCAGCAGGCCGCGGTCGGCTTCCGATACCAGGGGGATCTTCACGGCCAGGTCGGCCATGTTCAGGGTGCCGGTCACGCCGTAGATCAGCGCCGCGCCGATCAGGAACAGCGACGAGGCCAACAGGTTGATCGCGATGTAGTGCAGGCCCGAGGACACCCGCGCCCGTCCGGAGCCATGCAGGATCATGCCGTAGGAGGCCGCCAGCAGCACTTCGAAGAACACGAACAGGTTGAACAGGTCGGCGGTCAGGAAGGCGCCGTAAAGGCCCATCAGCTGGATCTGGAACAGCGCATGGAAGCTGCTGCCGGCCCGGTCCCAGCGGGCCATGGCGAACAGCAGGGCGCAGACGCCGACGATGCCGGTCAGCACCAGCATCAGGGCCGAGAGACGGTCGACCACCAGTACGATGCCGAATGGTGCCTGCCAGTTGCCCGGCAGGTACACGCCGACGGACGCGGGCTCCCCCGACTGCTGGCTCCAGACCAGCAGCCACGCGGAAATGCCCAGGCCCAGCAGGCTCGACGCCAGGTTGAGGCGAGCCTTGAGCGGACGATGTTTCTCGCCGAGCATCAGCATCAGCGCGGCGGTGAGCAACGGCAGCAGGATGGGGGCGACGATCAGGTGCGGTATCAGGTTCATTCCTTGGGCTCCCGACCGTCCACATGGTCGGTGCCGGTCAGGCCCCGCGAGGCCAGCAGGACCACCAGGAACAACGCGGTCATGGCGAAGCTGATGACGATCGCCGTCAGCACCAGCGCCTGGGGCAGCGGGTCGGTGTAGTGCAGCAGGTCCTGGGGCACGCCGTCCTTGATGATCGGCTCCTTGCCGATGAACAGGCTGCCCATGCTGAAGATGAACAGGTTGACCCCATAGGACAACAGGCACAGGCCCATCACCACCTGGAAGGTCCGGGGTCGCAGGATCAGCCAGACGCCGGAGGCGGCGAGTACACCGATGGCAATGGCAATGACTTCTTCCATCAGGCAGTTCCTCCCTTGAGTGCAGGCTTGCCGGGTAATGCGGTCAACTGGCCCGGCCGGTGCGCACGCACCGACTGGTGTGCCAGCGCCGTGAGGATCAGCAGGGTCGAACCGACCACCACCGCGTACACGCCGATGTCGAAGAACAGCGCACTGGCGACATGGATATCGCCCAGCAGCGGCAGGTGCAGGTGCGCGGTATGGGTGGTCAGGAACGGATAACCGAAGGCCATCGCCCCCAGCCCGGTCAGCGTCGCGCACAGCAGGCCGAAGCCCATCCAGCGCAGTGGCCGCAGGCTCATCTGCGCCTCGACCCACTGGGTGCCGGCGACCATGTATTGCAGGATGAACGCCACCGACATCACCAACCCGGCGACGAAGCCGCCACCCGGCTGGTTGTGTCCGCGCATGAACAGGTACATCGAGACCACGAAGGCGATCGGCAGCAGCAGGCGCACCAGCACCGCCGGCACCATCATGAAGCCCAGCGCGGTGTCGCTGGCGCTGCGCGGGTTGACCAGGTCGGTGACCACGTCGCTGGCCAGCAGGCGTTGCTGGTTGGGCAATTGCAGGCTCTCGCGGGGTGGACGGAAGCGGCGCAACAGGGCGAAGATCGCCAGCGCCGTGGCCACCAGCACGGTGACTTCACCGAGGGTATCGAAGCCGCGGAAATCCACCAGCATCACGTTGACCACGTTGCTGCCGCCGCCTTCGGGCAGGGCGCGGCTGAGGTAGAACGAGGAAATGTCGTTCGGCGTCTGGCGGGTGAGCATGGCGTAGGACAGCAACGCCATGCCGCCGCCAACCAGCACCGACAGCAGCAGGTCGCGAAGGCGGCGGATACGCGCCTTGCGCAGGCTGTTGGGCAGCGGCGAGACCTCTTCGATCCGCCGTGGCAGCCAGCGCAGGCCGAGCAGGATCAGCACCGTCGTCACCACCTCGACCACCAGTTGGGTCAGGGCCAGGTCCGGCGCGGAGAACCAGACAAAGGTGATGCAGGTCATCAGGCCGCAAACGCTGACCATGGTCAGGGCCGCCAGCCGGTGGTACTTGGCCTGCCAGGCGGCGCCCAGGGCGCAGGCGATCGCCAGCAGCCAGAGGGTGACGAAGACGATCGAGCCAGGAATCTTCGGCCGATCGCCCCAGCTCAGGGCACTGTGCAGCATCGGGACCAGGCCGGCGACCAGCGCCACCAGCACCAGCATGAACAGTTGCGGTTGCAGGCGCTGGGTGCCGAGCAGGCGGGTCAGGCGCCGGGCGAAGCGCATCTTCATGACCAGCACGGCTTCGAACAGATGCTTGCCGTCGAGGCGGCCCACCAGCGGCGGATGGGCGAAGCGCCCGCGCTTGAGCTGGTTGCGCAGCAGCAGGTAGAGCAGGACGCCGGCGGACATGGCAATCAGGCTCATGACCATCGGCGCATTCAGGCCGTGCCAGATCGCCAGGCTGTACTCGGGCAGGTTGCCACCGACCACCGGCAGCGCGGCGGCCGCGAGAATTGCGCCGACCACCTGGGCCGGGAAGATCCCCACCAGCAGGCAGGTGAACACCAGGAGCTCGACCGGTGCGCGCATCCAGCGTGGCGGTTCATGAGGCGTGTGGGGCAGGTCCTTGGCCGGTGGGCCGAAGAACACATCGACCGTGAAGCGCAGCGAGTAGGCGACGCTGAAGGTACCGGCGATGGTCGCAACGATCGGCAGGGCAAATTCGACCCAGGCGGTGGAATTGATGAACACCGTCTCGGCGAAGAACATTTCCTTGGACAGGAAGCCGTTGAGCAGTGGTACCCCGGCCATCGCGGCGCTGGCGACCATCGCCAGGGTGGCGGTGAACGGAATCAGCTTGACCAGGCCGCTGAGCTTGCGGATATCGCGGGTGCCGCTTTCATGGTCGATGATGCCGGCGGCCATGAACAGCGAGGCCTTGAAGGTGGCGTGGTTGAGAATGTGGAACACCGCGGCCACGGCGGCCAGCGGGCTGTTCAGGCCGAGCAGCAGGGTGATCAGGCCCAGGTGGCTGATGGTCGAGTAGGCCAGCAGGCCCTTGAGGTCGTTCTGGAACATGGCGCAGTAGGCACCGAGCACCAGAGTTGCCGCGCCGGCACCACCGACGATCCAGAACCATTCCTCGCTGCCCGACAGCGACGGCCACAGCCGTGCCAGCAGGAACACCCCGGCCTTGACCATGGTCGCCGAGTGCAGGTAGGCCGATACCGGCGTCGGCGCGGCCATCGCCCGCGGCAGCCAGAAGTGGAAGGGGAACTGTGCGCTCTTGCTCAGGGCGCCGATCAGGACCAGCGGGAGCAGGACTGGATAGAGGGCGTGGGCGCGGATCTTGTCGCCGGCGGCCAGCACCACATCCAGCTCGTAGCTACCGACCACATGGCCGAGCATCATGACTCCCGCCAGCAGGCACAGGCCGCCGGCGCCGGTGACGGTCAGCGCCATGTAGGCGCCACGACGGGCGTCGGAGCGGTGGTGCCAGTAGCCGATCAGCAGAAACGAGAACAGGCTGGTCAGTTCCCAGAAGAACACGATCTGGATCAGGTTGCCGGAAAGTACCAGGCCGAGCATCGCGCCCATGAAGGCCAGGAAGAAGGCGAAGAAGCGCGGCACCGGGTCGTCCGGTGACATGTAGTAGCGGGCGTACAGCGACACCAGCGTACCGATGCCCAGCACCAGCATGGAAAACAGCCAGGCGAAACCGTCCAGGCGCAGGACCAGGTCCAGGCCGAGGCTGGGCAGCCAACTGATGGTCTGGTGAATCACGCCGCCGTGGGCGATCTCGGGGTACAGCAAGGCCATCTGAATCGTTCCTACCAAAGCCACCAGGCCGGCCAGAATGGATTCAGCGTTACGCGCGTTATGGGGCAGCACAGCTGCCAGACAGCTACCTAAAAAAGGCAGAAGCAGTAGAACTATCAGTGACATAGGCTTCTAATCTGCAGGAGTTTGCCAAGGATCATACGTGGCCCGACCGGGATCACCAACCTGGAACCTGTGGCAGAATCCTACAAGGTAGGTCGTAATTTCCTAATGTGCCTATCCTGACTGGACGATTGGGATGTTGCAGTGAGTTGGGGCGTACACCCTATGTGGCGAGCGGGCTCGCCCGCGCTGGGCTGCAAGGCAGCCCTGAGACTAGAGGTCGCGGTGTATCAGGCGGAATGGGTTCTTGGGGGTTGCGGCTGCTATGCAGCCGAGCGCGGGCAAGCCCGCTCGCCACAGAGCCCCTGCTTCACAGAAGCCCTGCATCACAGAGCCCCTGACTCACAGAAGCCTTGAATCACAGAGGCCCTGCCTCACAGAAGTCTGTTCAGCCTGGAGGGATGTTCTCCTGTGGCAAGGGCTGGCCTGGAAATATCAGGGATTGTTCGAGTCCAACCCCTCGGCCTCTACATCTTCCTCAACCACCTCGACACTCTTGCCCTTGGTCCTCAACTCACTGACGATCACCGCCGCCACGATCAACCCGGCGCCGACCAACGCCAGCCCTGGCAACCGTTCACCGGCCAGCCGCCCGGCGATCCCGGCCCAGACCGGCTCCCCGGCATAGATCAAGGTCGCCCGGGTCGGCGAAACGCTCTTCTGCGCCCAGTTCATCGCCACCTGGATCGCCGCGCTGGCCGCGCCCAAACCCACCGCGCTGAGCAGCAGCGTCCAGGAGAACACCGGCAACTGCTCCTGGGTCGGCGCGATCATCAGGAACGCCAGCACCGAAGCCGTGCCCAGTTGCACCACGGTGACGCGGCGCACGTCGACCTTGCCGGCATAGTTGCTGATCAGGATGATCTCGGCGGCAATCGCGATGGCGCTGATGATGGTGGCGATTTCCCCCGAACTGAAATTGAGCTGCGGATCGTTCGGCCCGGACAGCAACATCAACCCGGTAAAGGCCAGCATGATGCCGATGCTCGGCATCAGCCCCGGTCGCTTGCCCAGCACCAGCCACTGCAGCAGCGGCACGAAGGGTACGTACAACGCGGTGATGAACGCCGACTGGCTGCTGGGAATGGTCTGCAGGCCCACGGTTTGCAAGCCGTAGCCGAGCATGATCGCGGTACCGATGAACACCCCGGCCTTGACCTCGAAGACGGTCATGCCGCGCAGGCTGCGCATGGAGAACAGCGCGACGATACTGGCCGCGGCAGCAAAGCGCAGGCCGACGAAGAACATCGGCCCGCTGACGGTCATGGCGTGCTGGACCAGCAGGAAGGTGCCGCCCCAGATCATGGTGATCAGGATCAGCACGCACTCGGCTTTGCTGAACCTTAGGATCGAAGGGATTGGATTGCTGGATTTGACCGATGCCATGGCCTTGCGCGCTACCTTGAGTGGGACGCACAATGCGTCGAAAGATGGGCAGTATACTGCGCAAACCTATTCTGTGAGCAATATAGTGCACAAAGAAACTTCGCAGCGCGCTTCGGTCCTGCAACACGTAAGCCTCAATGTGCGACGCCTGCGACATGAAGCGCAGTTGAGCCAAGCGGCACTCTCGGAGAAATCCGGGGTCAGCCGGCGCATGCTGGTGGCCATCGAGGCGGGGGAGAAGAACGTCAGCCTGACCACCCTCGACCGCGTGGCCGAAGCCCTTGATGTGGCGTTCAGCGACCTGATCCAGGCTCCGGATGCCCGCGACCCAAGCCGCATCAACGAACTGGCCTGGGCCGGTTCGATTCCTGGCAGCAAGGCCGTGCTGCTGGCCAAGGCGGTGGCCAGTCGCGAGGTCGAACTGTGGGAATGGCGGCTGGAGCCGGGCGAGCATTATCACTCCGAGCCGGACAACGATGGCTGGAGCGAACAGCTTTATGTGTTCGAGGGGTGCCTCACCGTGTGGCTGGGCGAAGAACAGCGCTCGGTGGCGACGGGGGAGTTCTTCATGTTTCCGAGCAACCAGCCACATGGTTATCGCAATGATGGCGAGGTTGCGGTGCGCTTCGTGCGCAATGTGGTGCTGTAGGGTGGATTGTCTGGACGGGTGATGCTGGATTCATTGCCGCCATCGCCAGCAAGCCGGCTCCCACTGTTGCCAGGGCAACAGCAACTGGACACTTTGGCTGATTTCTAGCTTCACCAGTTTCTAGGTTTTTATCTTAACTATCTGAAATACATAGATATTAATTTCAGGCACGACTCCTGCTATGTCCTCTGCATGCGTTCTTTCGCACTCATTCAGGACTCTGGAGTCGGTCTATGACAACTGCCGCCAAACCCACCTATGTCGCCCATGTCATCCGCTCGGATGAAGAGGCGATCGCCGCCGCCAGGCAACTGGCCGCACGTTTCGCCGTCGAGGCCAGCGTGCGGGATCGCGAACGCCGCCTGCCGGCTGCCGAACTCGACGAATTCGCCGCCACCGGGCTCTGGGGCATCACCGTGCCCAAGGCCTACGGCGGTGCCGGTGTGTCCTATGTGACGGTGGCGGAGGTGATCAAGATTATCTCGGCGGCCGATCCGTCCCTCGGGCAGATCCCGCAGAATCACCTCGGCGTGCTCGATATCCTGGTGCAAACCGCCAGCGAGGAGCAGAAACGTCACTACTTCGCCAAGGTGTTGGAAGGCTACCGTTTCGGTAACGCCTTCTCCGAAGCCAAGAGCAGGAACGCCGGGACCTTCGATACCCGCATCCGCTTCGACGGCGACAGTGCGGTCATCAACGGCGAGAAGTTCTACTGCACCGGCGCCTTGTTCGCCCATATCGTACCGGTGGTCGGCCTCGACGAGGCGGGTAACGCGCAGATCGCCTTCGTCGAGCGCCATGCCGAGGGCCTGACCATCGTCGACAACTGGGACGGCTTCGGCCAGCGCACCACCGCCAGCGGCAATGCGTTGTTCGTTGATGTCCGCGTGCCGCGCAGCAGCGTGATTCCCGCTCACCTGGCGTTTGACCAGCCCACCGCCAACGGCCCGATCTCGCAGATCATCCAGGCTGCGGTCGACACCGGCATCGCCCTGGGCGCCCTTGAAGAAACCAAGCGCCATGCCCGTCAGGCCCGGCCGTGGATCGACAGCCAGCAGGACCATGGCTGGCAGGACCCTTTCAGCCTCGCCGCCATCGGCGACCTGGAATGGCGAGTGCACGGCACCGAGGCAATCCTGGAAAAAGCCGGCCGCGCCATCGACCACGCCCTGGCGCAGCCCAGTGAAGACAGCGTCGCCGAAGCCTCGGTGGTGGTGGCCCAGGCCAAGGTGCTCTCCGCCGAGACCTCATTGTTCGCTGCCAGCAAGCTGTTCGAACTGGCCGGCACCCGCTCGGTGCTCGGCAAGCACAACCTCGACCGCCACTGGCGCAACGCGCGCACTCACACCCTGCATGACCCGGCGCGCTGGAAATACCACCTGATCGGCAACTACCTGCTCAACGGCGTCAAGCCGGCCCGGCATGCCTGGAACTAGGAGATCGCGATGAACGCATTGAATCAATCCATTCCCCGTGATGCCGCACTGACCCACGCCAGCGCCGACCTGCAAGCCGCCCGCAGCGGCCTGGAGCGTACCCTCGCCGTGGTGCGCGGCCAGGCCGACCAGGCACGCGATCCCCAGGTGATCAGCCAGTTTGGCGACCTACAGATCCGTATCGAGGTCGCGGCAGCCCTGATCGAGCGCGCCCAGCGCTTCGCCAACAGCGCCCACGACGAGGCGGAAAAACTCATCGCCGCCACCGAAGCGGCGATCGCCAGTGCCGATGCGCTGCAGCAGGTCGGCAATACCGAATGGGCACTGACCGGCCAACGTGCCCAGCTGACGCCCAGCCACGACCCGCTGCAAGACCCCCTGCATCTGAAATACAAGCTGGTTGGCAACTTCCGCCTCAATGGCGTGCTGCCCGACCGTTCCAGGAGTGCTGTCGATGTCCCGTGAAATCCGTCTCAACGCCTTCGACATGAACTGCGTCGGCCACCAGTCTCCCGGCTTGTGGGCTCATCCGCGGGATCGCTCCTGGCAGTACAAGGATCTGGAGTACTGGACCGACTTGGCGAAGATCCTCGAGCGCGGCAAGTTCGACGGCCTGTTTATCGCCGACGTGCTCGGCATTTATGACGTCTACAACGGCAACGGCGACGCGGCGATCCGCCAGGCGGCGCAGGTGCCGGTCAATGATCCGCTGCAACTGATCCCGCCAATGGCGCTGGTCACCGAGCACCTGGGGTTCGGCCTGACTGCCTCGTTGTCCTTCGAACACCCGTATCCGTTCGCCCGGCGGCTGTCGACCCTCGACCACCTGACCAAGGGCCGCGCGGGCTGGAACATCGTCACCTCGTACCTGGAGAGCGGGGCGAAGAACATCGGCCAGCACGCCCAGACCGAGCACGATGCGCGCTATGACTACGCCGAGGAATACCTGGAGGTCTGCTACAAGCTCTGGGAGGGCAGTTGGGAGGATGGCGCGGTGCTGCGTGATCGCGAGCGCAAGCTGTTCAGCGACCCGCGCAAGATCCACGAGATCCAGCACTTCGGCAAACATTTCCAGGTGCCCGGCATCCACCTCTGCGAACCGTCGCCACAGCGCACGCCGGTGCTGTACCAGGCCGGGGCGTCGAGCCGCGGCAAGCAGTTCGCCGCCGAGCATGCCGAGTGCGTGTTCGTCGCCGCGCCGTCCAAGGTGCTGCTCAAGAAGGTAGTGGCTGATATCCGTCGGCGTGCCGCCGAAGCGGGGCGGGATCCGAAGAGCATCCTGATCTTCAATCTGCAGACAGTGATCGTCGACGAGACCGACGCCAAGGCCAAGGCCAAGTTCGAGGAGTACAAATCCTACGTCAGCTACGAAGGCGCACTGGCGCTGATTTCCGGCTGGACCGGGATTGACTTCAGCCAGTTCAAGCCGGACGAGCCGCTACGGCATGTGCACACCAATGCGATCCAGTCGGCGGTGGAGACCTTCTCCACGGCGGACCCGAATCGGATCTGGACGCCCAATGAGCTGGCTGACTGGGTCGGCATCGGTGGTTTCGGGCCGTTGTTCGTCGGTGGGCCGGAGACGGTGGCCGACCTGCTGCAGGAGTGGGTCGAGGAGACCGACGTCGATGGCTTCAACCTGGCGTATGCGTTGACCCACGAGACCTTTGTCGATGCGGTCGAGTGGTTGGTGCCGGAGTTGCAGAAGCGTGGCGTGTACAAGAAGGAGTACGCGCCAGGGACTTTGCGCGAGAAGCTGTTCGGGGCGGGGCCGAAGCTGGCAGATGTTCATCCGGGGGCGGGGTATCGGGACCTGTTGTGGCGAGCGGGCTCGCCCGCGCTCGACGGCGCAGCAGTCGCCAACCTATCGACGTATTCCACCTGACGCACCGCAATCGCCGATTTCAGGGGCGCTTCGCACCCCGACGGGGGCAAGCCCCCTCGCCACATCACTGAACGAGGTCAGCCCATGAGCGTGCACGAACTCAAGCGTCCGCCAGCGACGCCGCAGCCCGAAACGGTCTCGATCTTCACCGCCGCCCTCGAGCAACTGCGGCACTGGGCCCAGGTCAGCCCGTTGCAAAGTGCCTTGTGCCACAAGCGCCATGGCCAATGGCACAGCTGGCGCTGGATCGACACCTTGCGTGAAGTCGAGCGCCTGGCCGACGGCCTGCGCCAGCAGGGTTTTACCGTCGACTCGCGGCTGGCCCTCAGCGGCAGCCTGGAGCCGAACCTGCTGCTGTTGTCGCTGGCGGCCCATTCCATCGGTGGCCAGGTCTTCAGCCTGGCTCCGGACCTGAGTGTCGAAGCCTTGGGGCAGGCCTTCTGGCGCCTGCACCCAAGCCACGGCTTCGTCGACAGCCGTCAGCAGCTGCTTGATTGGCTCGCCGCTGGCGACGCCGACAGCGCCCCCGGCGTACTGATCGCCAACCAACTGCCAGGCCGCCTACCGGGGCTGCCGCGACAAAGGGTTGTGGATTTCGCCAGCCTCTGCGGCGAAAGCCAGCAACCCCGTCCGATTGTGCTTTGGCGCGCCCCGACAGCCCAGCCGCAACTCTGGAGCGAGGAGCACACCGGCTGGCAGGGCGGCCTCGGCGTGGTCCTCGAACAATGGCTGAACAGCGGTCACAGCCTGGCCTTCGCCGAAAGCCGCGACAGTGCCAGCCGCGACCGTCGTGAAGTGGCGCCATCCGGCCTGCTGCTATCCCCGCAACGCCTGCAAACCCTGGCCGACGAAATCGAACAGCGCCTGGCACCCCAGGGCACCTGGCGTCGCCGCCTGTGCGAATGGTCGCTGGCCCATCCCGAACGTTTCATCGCACGTCTGCTCAAGCAGCGGGTACGGCGCCTGCTGGGGTTCCAGCGCCTGCAATACATCTGGCAACCGAGCCACCCCGCGAAGCTGCCGGCAACCTTCAACCAATGGCGGCTCCAGGCCCCGGGACGGAAAAGCGCATGAGTGTGGCCGAGCCGATTTTGCAGGTGCGGGACATATCCCTGTCGTTCAAGGGCGTGAAAGCAATCAACGAGCTGTCATTCGACGTCAGGCGTGGTGAGATCTGCGCACTGATCGGGCCCAACGGCGCCGGCAAGAGCTCGTTGCTCAATCTGTTGAATGGCGTCTACCGCTTTGACAGCGGCGAGATCGTCTTCGAGCAACGGCGCTTTCGCCGTATCGATCCGCTGGATGCCGCGCGCCGGGGCATCGGTCGCACGTTCCAGAACAACGCGCTGTTCAAGAAAATGAGCGTGATCGACAACCTGCTCACCGGGCTGTCGCGTTATCAGCGCAGCCACTTTCTCGAACAGGCCCTGGGCCTGCCACGGGCGCGGCGCGAGGCCGAGGCGTTTCGGCGCAAGGCCCAGCAGATCCTGCAACTGCTGGAGCTGCAGGCCCTGCGCGACGTGCCGGTGGGCAACCTGTCCTATGGTCTGCAAAAACGCGTCGAGCTGGGCAGGGCGCTGATCGCCGGGCCGACCCTGTTGCTGCTGGACGAGCCCATGGCCGGGATGAACGCCGAGGAGAAACAGGAAATGGCCCGGTTTATCGCAGGGGTCAACCGCGACCTCGGCACCACCGTGGTGCTGATCGAGCACGACATGGGGGTGGTGATGGGGCTGTCCGACCATGTGGTGGTGCTCGACTACGGGCGCAAGGTCGGCGACGGCACACCAGCGCAAGTGCAGGCCAACCCCGAGGTGATCTCGGCCTACCTGGGAGCGCTGCACTGATGGCCTTCTTCCTGGAAACCCTGCTCGGCGGCCTGCTCGCCGGCACCCTGTATTCGCTGGTCGCCATCGGCTTCGTGCTGATCTACAAGGCCAGCGGCGTGTTCAACTTCGCCCAGGGCTCGATGCTGCTGTTCGCCGCGCTGACCTTCGTCAGCCTGCACGAACACGGCGTGCCGTTTGCCGTGGCCCTTTTGCTGACGGTGGTGGTGATGGTCATCGGCGCGCTGCTGATCGAACGGCTGGTGCTGCGGCCACTGGTCAACCGCTCGCAGATCACCCTGTTCATGGCCACCCTCGGGCTGTCTTTCATCGTCGAGGGCCTGGCCCAGGGACTGATGGGCTCCCAGGTGCGCGCGCTGGACCTGGGCATCGACGACGTGCCGCTGTTTGTCCACGGGGTGATGCTCAGCCAGTTTGACCTGGTCGCCGCGGCCACGGCGGTGGTGCTGGTGGTGGTCCTCGCGCTGCTGTTCAACAAGACCCGTATCGGCGTGTCGCTGCGTGCGGTGGCTGATGACACCAAGGCGGCGCTGTCGATCGGCATCAACCTCAACCGCATCTGGCAGATCGTCTGGGCGGTGGCCGGTGTCGTCGGCCTGGTGGCGGGGCTGCTCTGGGGCGCGCGCCAGGGCGTGCAGTTCTCGCTGTCGCTGGTGGTGCTCAAGGCGTTGCCGGTGTTGATCATCGGCGGCTTCACCTCGATCGGCGGGGCCATCGTCGGCGGGCTGATCGTCGGCGCCGCCGAGAACCTCGCCGAGGTCTACATCGGCCCACTGATTGGTGGCGGCATCACCCCTTGGTTCGCCTATGTCCTGGCGCTGGTCTTCCTTTACATCCGCCCGGCCGGCCTGTTCGGCGAGCGGGCCATCGAGCGAGTCTGAAGCATGTCTGTTCCCGTCATCACTGAAACGGCACCCTGGGTGCTGGTTGAACGGCGTCTGCCGTGGACCCTCATAGGCCTGTTGGTGCTGGCCTTCGGCGTGGTACCGCTGGTGGGCAACGACTACTGGCTCAGCGCGATCCTGATTCCATTCCTGGTGTTGTCCCTGGCCGGCCTGGGGCTCAACCTGCTGACCGGCTACACCGGGCAGACCTCGGTGGGCGCGGCGGGTTTCATGGCGGTGGGGGCCTTTGCCACCTACGGCTTTCTGCTGCGCCTGCCGGAGCTGGGCCTGCCCCTGGCGTTGCTCGGCGGCGGAGTGATCAGCGCGCTGGTGGGGCTGCTGTTCGGCCTGCCCAGTTCGCGGATCAAGGGCTTCTACCTGATGGTCACCACCCTGGCGGCGCAGTTCTTCCTGGAGTGGCTGTTCGTCAAGTTTCCCTGGTTCTACAACTACGGCTCATCAGGAACCATCTCCGCGCCGAGCCTGAGTCTGTTCGGCCATGACCTGAACACGCCGCTGGGGCGCTACCTGCTGACCCTGGTCACGGTGCTGCTGCTGACCTGGACCGCACGCAACCTGGTGAACAGCCAGACCGGGCGCAACTGGATGGCGATCCGCGACATGGACACTGCTGCTGCCGTGATCGGCATTCCGGTAGCGCGCTACAAGCGTCTGGCGTTCGCCGTCAGCTCGTTCTACCTCGGCATCGCCGGGGCGCTGTGGGCCTTCGCCTACCTGGGCACGGCCAGTGCCGGCAGCTTCGATATCAACCGCTCATTCCAGATCCTGTTCATCATCATTATCGGTGGCATGGGCAGTATCGCCGGCAACTTTATCGGCGCGGCGTTCATCAGCCTGCTGCCGATCCTGCTCAGCCACCTCGGCCAGGCCCTGCTGGGCGGCGCGGTGGATGCCGGGCAATTGCAGAACCTGCAGAAAATCATCTTCGGCGTGCTGATCATCCTGTTCCTGGTCAAGGAGCCGGAAGGGTTGATCCGCCTGCTGGGCAATACCCGCGAACGGCTGCGCCACTGGCCGCTGCGCTTCTGACTTCCCGACCTGCCATCCCTGGAGACCGATTCGACCATGCGTGCACTCTTCAAACGTTCCCTGACCGCCACGGCCATGGCCCTGACACTCCTCGGCGCGGCGGCGCCACTGGCCCAGGCTTCGCCGGACCAGCAGTTCTTTCCGTTGGCCACCTATCGGGTCGGCGCCTACGCCTCCAGCGGCGTGCAGGTGTGGGCCGGGATGATCGACTACCTCAACTACATCAATGAGGTCGAGGGCGGCATCAACGGCGTCAAGCTGGTATGGCAGGAGTGCGAAACCGAATGGACGGCGGAGAAGGGCATCGAGTGCTACGAGCGCTTCAAGAACGGCCTGGACGGCGCACCGGTGGCGGTCTACCAGCCCAACGGCGCGCCGGCGGCCTATGCCCTGAGCGAGCGAGCTGAGGTCGACAAGATTCCGCTGATCACCCTCGGCTACGGCCGCACCGAAGCCACCGACGGCAAGGTGTTCCCCTACAACTTCCCGGTGATGCTGACCTTCTACAGCGAAGCCTCGACCCTGGTGAACTACATCGCCCAGCGCGAAGGCGGCTTCGACAAGCTCAAGGGCAAGAAGATCGCCACCGTCTACCACGACTCGGCCTACGGTCGTGAAACCCTCGGCCCGCTGAAGCTGCTGGCGGAAAAATACGGCTTCGAGAACATCCAGATTCCGGTCGCCGATCCGGGCAACGAACAGTCGGCACAATGGCGTCAGGTGCGTCAGCTCAACCCGGACTGGGTGTTCCTGCGCACCTGGGGCGTCTCGACCCCGGTGGCGGTGAAGACCGCCGCGCGCTTCGGCTTCCCGGTCGACCATATCGTCGGCGACATCTGGGCCAGTTCCAGCGAAGACGTGCTGCCGGCCGGCGCTGCGGCCAAGGGCTACCTGGCGCTGACGCCGTATCCTGCCGGCAACGACTTCGAAATCCACAAGCGCCTCAAGCAATACATTCTCGACAAGGGCAAGAGCGACCTCAAGGACCTGAACAACTTCGGCAGCGTCTACTACAACTCCGGGTTGGTGAACGCCGCCATTGCCGTTGAAGCGATCCGCACCGGCCAGGGCAAGTTCGGCAAGCGCCCGTTGCACGGTGAGGAAGGCCGCTGGGGCCTGGAGCACCTGGACATCGACGATGCGCGGCTCAAGGCCATGGGCTTTTATGGCCTGATGCAGAACCTCAAGCTGTCCTGCAGCGACCACGAAGGCGGCGGTTCGGCGCGGGTGCAGCAATGGGATGGCGCGCACTGGAGCCTGGTGAGTGATTGGATCGCCGCCGACCGCGCCCTGCTGCGCCCCCTGATCGACGAGAAATCGGCGGCCTTTGCCAAGGAAAAGAACCTGACCCCGCGCACCTGCGCGGCAGGCGAGTGAGCCATGAGCCAGCCGGCGATTGAAACGGGCGCGGCGCCGCTGCTGCAGGTCGATGACATCGAGGTGATCTACGACCGCAGCATCCTGGCGGTGTCCGGGGTGTCCCTGAATGTGCCGCGTGGCGGCATCGTCGCCTTGCTTGGTGCCAATGGTGCCGGCAAGAGCACCACCCTCAAGGCCATCTCCGGGCTGGTGCGTGCCGAGCGTGCGCAAGTCACTCGCGGCAGCATTCACTTCCAGCGCCAGGACAGCCTGGCGGTGGAGCCCAACCAACGCGTGCGTGACGGCCTTGTGCACGTGCTGGAGGGGCGCCACGTGTTCGGCCAATTGACGGTGGAGGACAACCTGCGCAGTGGCGGGTTTGTCCGTGGCCTCGGCCGGCGCGAGCTGCAGGACGACCTGGAGCGCGTGTATGCCTGGTTCCCGCGCCTGAAAACCAAGCGCAAGACCCAGGCCGGGCTGACCTCCGGCGGCGAGCAGCAGATGGTCGCCATTGGCCGGGCGCTGATGACCCGGCCGACTTTAGTCTTGCTCGACGAGCCATCCATGGGCCTGGCGCCTATTATCGTGGAAGAGATCTACGAGATCGTCGCCCAGCTCAACCGTGAGCAGAACGTCAGCTTCCTGATTGCCGAACAAAACATTAACGTAGCGCTGAAGTACGCCACCTGCGGCCATGTCCTCGACACCGGCCGGGTAGTGCTCAGCGGCACGTCGGACGAATTGCTGGCCCGGGGCGACCTGCAGGATTTCTACCTGGGCAAGCACTGACAAGAGAGCGAAGAATGAGTGAAATCCTGAGCGGACAGGCGACACACGCCATCGCGCCGGTAGCGGGGCAGGCCGACGTGTTGATCGTTGGCGGGGGCTTGAGCGGCACCATGCTGGCGGTGCAGTTGCTGCGCCTGCCGGGCCGGCGCCGGCTGCTGATCGTCGAACCGCGCGCCGAACTTGGCCGTGGCGAAGCCTACAGCGCCACGGAACTGGGGCATACCTTGAACGGCAATGCGGCGCGCATGAGCGTCGACCCGGACAAGCCCGACGACCTGACCCAGTGGCTCGAAGCCTACATCGCCCAGGGCGGTTGGCCCGAGTCGGATCAGCAGCACGTGCCGGTCAGCGAACTGTTCATGCCCCGTGGCATCTTCGGCCTCTACGTGCAGCAGCGTCTGGCCGAAGCGCGGGAGCAGGGCGCGGCCCGGGGCTCGACGGCCGAGCATGTGCATGGCGAAGTGGTCGATTTGCAGACCGGCAGCGACGGCGTACGCCTGACCCTGGCTGACGGTGAGCAACTGCAGGCTGCCCACGCAGTGCTGGCGACCGGCATGTTCCCGGCTGCACGCACCCGCCAGAAACAATCCAGCGGCCTCAACGCCGCCGCCGTCGACCCCTGGGACGTCGCCGCCATATCGCGCCTCGATCCGCTGGGCACGGTCCTGATCATCGGCTCCGGCCTGACCATGGTCGATGCGGTGGTGTCCCTGGAGCAGGCCGGCCATCGTGGGCCGATCCGCATCTTCTCGCGTCACGGCTTGCTGCCCCATGTCCGCCGCCAACCGCCAACCTGGGGCGACTTCCTGGCGGCGGATCACAGCATTCGCAGCCCGTTGCAACTGCTGCGCGAAGTGCGTCGGCAATGCGCCGAGGCCATTGCCGCCGGCATCGACTGGCAGGCCCCGCTGGACACGGTACGGGCCCATATCGGCCGGCTGTGGAGCCAGGCCACCGATGTGCAGCGTCGCCAGTTCGTCCGCCATTTGCGGCCGTGGTGGGAGAGCCACCACCACCGCGCGCCACCGCTGAGCGCCGAGCTGGTGGAGCGCCTGCACAGGGAAGGGCGATTGACCATCGAAGCGGCTTCGCTCAAGGGGCTGGGTGAGGTGCGGGATGGGCAGGTGAGTATCACCGTTCGGCCACGGGGTGACGCGCAGACCGTGACCGTCAGTGGCGTTGGGCTGATCAACTCTACGGGTATCGAATACGACTGGCGCCGGGTTGACCGGCCATTGCCGCAGCAATTGCTGGCGCGTGGCTTGATTCGGCCGGGGCCATTGGCCTTGGGGATTGCGGCTGACCCAGGTGGCGCGGTGGTGGATGCGCAAGGCGATACCTCGACCCGGCTGTTCGCCATGGGCCCGCCATTGCGCGGCATGTGGTGGGAGAGCACGGCGGTGACCGACGTGGCGATCCAGGCCAAGGCCCTGGCGGCGCGGCTGGTGCGATTGGCGGCTCGGGAGCAGGGCGAGGGGTGATCGAGAAAAAATAAAAAATATTTAGAATTCAGGGGGTTGCCAGTGTCATCCAACTACGACATAATGCGCGCCATCAGCACGGACGGCAACGTAGCGATCGCTGAAGAATCAAGGAGTTGCGGCAAGTACAGCTTGCAAGGGCGCTCGATTCGACACTGAGGCCGAGTAGCAAAATGGTTATGCAGTGGATTGCAAATCCATCTACGCCGGTTCGATTCCGACCTCGGCCTCCACTATTCGAAAGCCCCGTAAATCAACAGTTTACGGGGCTTTTTCTTTGTGCCTGGAAAAGGCGCTTCCAGGACAACTCCCTTTTCAATGCCTGAAGTTTTCTAGAAAATCCTTTCGCCTTTCGCTTGCCGAAACCGGATGTAACTGGAAGCACCGCGTGTCCAAACGATTGACGCTAGGCGGCGGCGTCCGTCGACTTAATAGACGACAACAGCCTCAGAAGGCCCATCAGATACTTGGGCAGACGAACCGCAGGCCAAGATCCATGGTCAAATGACCAGCACCGACAGCCATCAGGAAAAATCTCATGCACCATCGTGAGCAAAGCGAGGCACATGAAGAGCGATTTCAGCAGGCGATTGCAGATCAGCTCGGCATTACTGCCGAAGAGCTGGACGAGTGGGTTGTATCGGAGGATGGGGAGTTTACTGACGACGACGTGTTAGTCGTCCATTCTGTCGAGTTTCACAAGAATACCCCGTCGCGCATTCTGGATCGGGTTGGCCTCCCGCAGAAAGGGACGAAAGTGAAACACCTGAAACCGATCCGCGCTGATAGCTTTGATGATATCGCTCCTGGTCCGCGAGGCGCAGGGGGTATAGCCTCCCTGAGGGATTCCAGCGTATCGAATCATAAGCCGCCCGTGGTTTCCAAAACGATGAAGTGGCTATTTATCAGCTTCGCAGTCGCCGTGGTTGCGGCCGTGGCAACGGTTGCATGGATCCTGCATTCTTTAGGACCGATGCCTTCTTTTGGCTAGTTACAGGTGGCGGCAGTAATCGTGGTTATGCCATTGGAACCCCAGTAACGAAAAAGGCCTCGGTAAGAACCGAGGCCGCTCACAGACTTAAACGAAAACAGCGGGCTGCAGGTGCAGCCCTTTACCCGTCAGGGAAGTAGATCGTAGGTCACGTAGGCAGTGCCGCCGCCGTTCTGCGTCATTGCTGCCCACAGGCCCTGGCCTGCTGGGATGACCACCGAGAACGGCAGAGTGGCAGAGCCGGCAACAGCAGACAGGATAACGGGCACGTTTGTCGACCAACGACCTTCCGGAGCGGTCGCACCCGTGCTCAGAAAACCGTTCCCGGCCGGGCTGATCATGGTAGCGGTTCGCACTACCGCGCCATTGACGTTCTGTGCCGGAGTGAAGATTGCCTCGGTGTAGCTGGTTGCGACCGATTTGAAGCGGCTGCCGATTTGTACAGGTTCCATTTTTTCACCTATTGAGTCGAATGATTGATCGCGGAGAATTCCGCATTCACGTCGCTCAAAGGCAATCTGCAGCAAGAGGCTCTCAGCTCTCGGTGGAGGATTTTTGTCTCGCCATAGCTGTATGTTTGTACAGTATATCAATACGCTAGACAGATCAAGCATTTGAACTGCGCTCAACCTGAAACAGACTCAATCCGGTGTAAGCCGCGGCGCTGCACAATGCGCTGACGAACAAATGAGCCCCCCACGGCTCGCGGTTGCCGCGACTGGCCCACTCCAGAGTTGACCTGGCCAAGGGACGTCGTTTTCAAAAAAACGCGCAGGATCCTGGCAAACTCATTCGGGCACTCATCGGCGGGCCAGTGGCCGGCCCCCTCGATCACTGCTCCACTCAGGTTCTGCGCCACCGGTTCGAGGAGTTGGGCCGTTTGCTCGGCAAAGCCCCATCTGACCCGATTCCACATCAGCGAGTGCTGTGGCCAGCCATGGAGAAGTACGACCGGATCTCCTTGCCCAGCGAACCGATAGTGCATATCAACACCATTGGCGCGGACTTTGTTGTGATGAATGGTGCGCTGCTCATTTTTCCAGTTTCCATGAGGTGCTCCAGTGCCTGCTCCGGATTGGAGGGCATGCTGCGTTGAAGCGCTATCTGTTCAGGTACTACTGCCGCCAGCACGGATAAACGGGCTGGCATTACTGTCGGCCTGCTGAAGAAAACAACAGCGCGCGGGAAGGGCGGGTTCTGGTGTGAGTGGCGATTCATGATTTTCACGAATCAGTGAGGCCACCCTGTAGAGAAGTTAAGCATCTTGGGCGAAACGGGGAAGGATTTATGTGCGCCAGCAAAGCGTGGTCGCCTAGTGCTGATCGCATAAGCGAAAAGCAACCAAAATGGCGCGCTCCAGCCCCATGGACCTTTCGGCCACGGAAAAGAACAGCGACCAGGCTAGTTTGTTGCCGTCTTGACGACCAGGCGCCAGTGCACGGCAACCTTTTGGTCTGCGTGCCGGTGTTGGTTCTGGTGGGGGAAGTGATCGCCCCTGCGGGCGGTTAGCTCTTTCCCGCATCCTGTACAGAGATAGATGCCGGAAACGGGGACTGTAGCGTCGTTTTGGTAACTCAGGTTCCACTCGTCCGAGTCGCCGAGAAGTGCCATGGCCATCTTTTGATCCCTCACATGATGATTTCTGACCACCTAACGCTACTACACTCGGAGTCAACCCGGTTACTGGTATTGCGTCCATGCTGGATGCCCTGACAGGGGTAGCCAGGCTGCCCCGATCCTGGGTGGGGAGCAGGTTTGTTCCGTTGCTTCGCTATTCCTGTGATACTGAATGGCCATATTTCATCGCTGAGAAGGAGACTGCCCGGCTCAGGGCCGGCTTCTCCATTCTCTGCCATACAGGCGACGCAGACGCTCCGCGGCGTGGCCAGGAACCACTGAAGGACACTACATGAGCACGGGTAACAATCCTGCGAACGCCACGCCATCAAGCAATGTCGCAGCGAACAGCAATGCCGGCTCTACGGTAGGAGCTGGCGCTGCCCTGGCAGGATACGACTATCAGCTCAATGTGTCGGTACTGGCGGCCCTTCGGCTGTTGTTGATCACCAAGTCGGCGACGAGCCTGACCTTGGAGCCGGTCAATGAAGAAGACCTGGAGGCAGATCTGGAGCCTTTCGAGCCCAGTCCGGTGGTGCCCAAGGCCGCCATGGTCGGTTACAAGTTGGTTATGCAAGTGAAGTTCTGCACGGGAGAGCCATGGTCGGTCGCAGACTTCGAAAGCTTGCTCAACCATGGCAAAAGGCGCCGGCCTGCAAAGCATCACCTTGATGATCCGGATACCCACTTCCTGTTGGTGACCAACGCGGACGCAAAAGGTGTCGCGCGTGATCTGCTGGTCTCGGATTTCGAGGAAAAGCCCGACCCGGCGGCGTTTCCCCCCGCCCTTAGGCAGACCCTGACGAAGAGGCCCGAGGGGCGTGTAGCCATTTGGGGAGGGCTGACTGACGAGCTGATAGAGTTCAAGATCAGGGAAATTCTGGCTGACTTGTTGCGCATTCCGCATCCCCGCCTAAAGCAGTGTCGTGAGAAGTTGAAGGCTGAGTCTCTACGTCGCATGCGCGGCTCAGGTCCTGGAGTCTGGACGCGTGATGGACTACTGGCCATCGTGCGCGAGCATGGGGGCTTTCTGGCGAGCGCGGCGGAGCTGGAGTCTTTTGTCGAGCCCTCGAACTTTGAGGCAATGCTGTCGCGCCTTCGTGAGAGAGGTGCCCTTGTCATTACCGGACCTTCCGGAACGGGCAAGACACTGGCCGCACTCGCGTTGTGCGAGCGGGCCCGGTCAATGGCGCCAGGCCTTGATGTCGTCACGGTCAATCCTGCTGAAGGCCCATCAGTCACCAGGCGCTTGGTAGACGCAGGCCCGACGCTGTTTTATCTGGAGGACCCCTGGGGGCAATACAGCCTCAGGTCTGGCTCTGAAAGTTGGACTGAACAACTGCCCAGGCTGCTACCGGGCGCACGTCCTGCCCATCAATATGTGATCACCTCGCGTGCTGATGTCATGCGGGCGGCTCAGGCGGATCAGGATCTTAAGCGGTGGGCCGTAGAACTCAATGCTGACCACTACAGCGACGGCCAGTTGGCCGAAATCTACGAAAAGCGCATGGCGTTGATTGCCACCTTTCTGCAGCCCAAGGCGCTGGAGTTCAAGGATGAAGTCCTCGAAACCCTCCAGACGCCGCTGGAACTGGACCTGTTTTTTACGAGCCTTTCTGAAGGGCCTGAGCCGGACGAGTCGGATTACTTGTTCCTGCACCGACTGCTGGGCCTGGCCCATCGCGATGCGGTTGAGGGGGTTGTCGTCAAGTACCTGAATGCGGTTGACCAAGTGGGGCTGTCGGCGGTGATCTGGGGGTTGCTGATGGCGCGCGGTCATTTCGATCGAGCGCAGTTGAGTGCGGTTGTGCGCCGACTGCGGCGCATCAATGCGCCTCTGGGGGAGCAACTCGAGGGTGCGGTGGATCGGCTGATTGCTGCTCGACATCTACGCCAGCCCAATCGCAAAGTCACGTTCTCACATCCGAGCGTTCGAGCCGGGTTTGCGGCGTTTCTCGAAAAGAACTGGTATCGCAGTGAGGATGCTCTCAATGCACTGTTATCCGCTCTGGTCTCATTGACCGGTGAGCAGCGTGAGTGGGGCCTGGAGACGGCTGCACAGGTCTTGAGCAAAACGCTGAGTTTCAGTGCAGACTTCAAGGACGGTCATGATGCATTTGACGTGGATGAGACCAGCAGCGACTTGATTGATCGCTGGCTCAGCGAGTCGCTCCTCGATCCCCGTTCTGAGTTCGTGCCGCTGCTGGAACTGGCTGTTGACAGCGGGTCTGCCGACTCCATGCCTTCAGAGGTTGCACGATGGATCATCAGGTGGAGAAGGAGGGGCGGAGGCTTCTTCATTGAGGGCTGGACGCCGCCAACGTTTAGTGATGAGTGGTACGACCGGGTGAGCGCCGATGCCCGTTCTGCGGTGATCGTGGGTCGCTTCATTCGGGAACAGTTGGCGCAGGATTTTGGGGAATACAGTCGGCATTTCGTGCCTCAGCTCGACCGGATCGCCACTGGGCTGGCGTCGGTCTTTATCGAGGTAGCGCATGAAATAGTAGGATCCCCGTTCCATTCGAATGCCCGAGTGATTGCTGCTGGAGCGATAAGAGACCTGCCGGGATATGAGACTGTGCTGGTCAAGGCCTTGGCGGAGCTTGATGCCTTGCGCTTCTCATACCTGCGCAATGCCGAGCAATGGCGGTCCATTGAGGACGGAGAGCGCGACAGTGCGTATGAGGAGTGGTACTGCTCTCAACCGGATGACGAGGGCGAGGCCTCCCGCATTCTTGTTGTCACCTACATCTCTGCCAAGCGCTCCTCGGGAAGCTGGCGAGACCTGGCCGAGCATGCTCATGCCAAAAGCCTCGCCGGGGCATGGGCACGCAACATCCTGGACACCGGGCTTCGAGCCGGGGAAGAGGAATTACTCAGTGTTTTGAGTATTGCCTCGGGTAGTGAGGATGAGGATACCGTGTGGAGAGCAGCTCACAAGCATTGGCACCCTTCACTGGAAAAACCGTTGTTGGATCGACTGCTTTCCTTGCCTGGGGATGAGCATCTCCGGGAGTCGCTGATGCTCTGTGCCTACACCATGGCCCCGACTGTCCTGGTCGAGTGTCTCAAGGCGCTCGTCAACTCGCCAGCGGCCCTCATTCACCTGCTGGTGTACCTCGGCGTGGTGGCGAAGAAGGAGGAGGGCAGTCTTCTTGATCTCAGTGGTCTTCCTCCTGAGACCACTGAGATACTGAATGCCCTGTATGCGACGGATGTGCCACAACGCCTCAGTCTTCCGGCGCTCTCCTTGTTGGAGTTGACTGCGTCGAATTGTTCTTTGACCGTGCTGGCGCACATCGCGCCGATCATCATTGCAAGTGGCGGTGTACCGACTGGCGCCATTGAGCGTTGGCTGGCTGAAAGCACGGAGGCGGCGAGTGCACTAGCCGCAACGAAAGCGGCGATCGCGATAGGCAGTGAGCCGCTTGTATGGCGAGCCTTGAGTCATCGGCGTGCCGATGCACGGTGCGCTGCGTTCGAATACCTCGCAGCCACGCTACCGGATCCGTTGCCGCCGGCGTTGCTCGACCTCAAGAGCGATCCTGGAAGTCGAGTACGGCTTGCGCTCGTTAATGAACTCAGTGGCCGGCCGCATACGGATCATTTGCCGGTCCTGATGGCGCTGTCGAAGGATCATTGGTCCGACGCTGAGTCGCCCTATGACGAACCGACTTCGTACAGGATTGCACGTGAAGCGGTCGTTGCACTGGCGGCTTATGATCAACTGTCAGATGAACTTGGCAAACAGCTCATTGAACTCGCCAGTCCCACCGAAGATCTGGGCTTACGTCGTATGGCGCTCGCTGTGGCTGCCAGCATGTGTAATGTCGAGATCCGTCAGCAGATCTGGACCGTGGTCGAAAATGAAAACCTCGAGTCCTGGGCTCGTGCGAGTGCTGTAGAGGCTTTGGCTTTGGCGCCTTTTGTTGAAGCTGAGATTTTGAGCAAGGTGACTGCGCAGCTACTGATGAGTGTGCCTGCGAGATTGGCCGCTTCACTCATGGCTTTGGTGAGCAGGCAGTTTTCTGTTGATGAGGCAGTGACGGTGATTGAGCAAGTTGGCCAGTCCCAGGCGCACCGAGCATTGCTGTTGCTGGGCGCCTACGAGCTGGAAAGTCGTGATCGCGTAGCGGCCATGGGGCTTCTGGATCTGCTGGACGTTGGTCATCCTGCTCGCAAACTGCTGGATGAGGACGGCCCGCTGCTACCTTCTAACGTGCTCGATGACCTGGGCGATGTGCGAATTCGCAAGCGGGTGGGGGAATGGTTGAAGAGGCGTATTGAGGAGCGTTAGCGTTGCCCAAATGCACCCGGACGGTAGATGTCTCAAGGTGAAAGCTGAAACCTAATTTCCTAGACATATACGACAGTTTCCACCGAAACCGTGCGCTCCTCCAGGTGCAGAATGCGAGAACTGTCCGCTGTCTTTGAACCCAGAAGGGCAGGCGGGAGCCGCAGGCCTAGGGAGCCAACCATCACCGCTGCATTGGGCGATCAGCTTCTGTGTCGCCAGGTTTGTTTCCACAGCAGTTAGCTTCTTCGAGAGGGCTATGGATTCGCCTTGAAGCTCTGTTGCCCACGCCCCAGCGGCAAACCCGGTTTGCGGCAGCGAAATTGGAAGAGCTCCTGAAGAGGTTGTCAGGATCAGTTGTACAGGGCCATATGTCCTATTGCCGTTTGGATCGATTGCTGCCTTCCTCGTACAAAGAAGCGACCACTGTGCTTCACTTTGTGGAAGCTGAAAGCCCACGATATTGAATGTTTTGTCATAGGGCTGGACCTGTCCGTTATTCTGCGAGCTGCAAGAAACAATTTCTGGATCAATGGCCAGTGAGTCTACCGTTTGTGGTGTAGAGCTTGTACGTTTCACGCTAATAGAGAAAACAGTGGGCGCCTCTCCAGGAGGAATGGATACCGATGTTGCAACGCCCTTGGCACTCAGGGCCCGGCAGGCCAGGTAAGCATCCAGGGAACTGCGCACTACTAGGCTTGAGTCTGCTTGATTGTAAGTCGTGCTGGTGTCGAGTGACTGTTCTGACTTGCAGTAATCATCTTTTGAGGAGTAGGACAGCCCTAGCGCTGACGCTGCATCTTTGTAATCAATTCCAAAGCCAGAGCTGGATGCCTTGCATACTTTTTGGTAGTAAAATTTTCTTTGGTCTGAGAACGACACGTCGTGGCGAACGTCCCGAGATGCATATCGTAGGATGTCTCCGCAAGATTCGGATTCTTCAGCGAATGCAATAGCTGTAAGTGTGCTGAAAAATATCGAAATTGTCACTGTGAGAGCTGCTTTCAAGATGTACTCCTTGCTGGCGTGCTTGTCAGTTGTTTTTAGGTTTTTTTAATTATTTGTCAGCGGCGATTTTGGCTTTTGCGTGCTTGTCCAAGGTATTCCAGGCTTGATCAAGCTGTTTGCTGTCGACGGATTTTAAAGGGTTCGAGATCGTCGGCATAACATTTGGAGTTTTGATGCTTTTTGCAGTGTTAACATTTTTTGTTGGTTTGATAGTATTAAAGCAAAAGCGGCTAGCGCCCCGCCCGATATGACGTAGGGGACGTCTGTTTTTAATATTCCAGGTATGGCAGAGGAAAATCCAGCACCTGCCAAGGCTATCGTTATTACGCTAACCCAGCGAGCTAGGTCGCTTAAGTTGTTTGCAAGGACTACCAGGCAGAGGGTGAACAATAGGAAGAGTACCCAAAAAATTAAGGTCAGGGGTACATTGATGTCGAGGTTTCCAACGACTCGCGATCTAGCCACTTTTATCTCCCTGATGTGAGCTTGCCTACTGCGCAGGCACAACGCTATCACGCATTGAAACCATAGATCAGGGGAGGGAAAATGCAAATTGGGGCTTTACATTATTTTGCTCTCTGCGTGCAGCTTTTAATGGCGCTGGATCGGCTTTGTGCGTGAAATTATTGACGCCGCAAAAATGTCGTTTCGTTGGGGGTGGGTTGGCTGTTTTGTTTGTGGTAATAAATAACTAACTGATGTTGATAAAGTATAGTAAGCACTTGTTAAATAAGTATTTTTGAAAAGTTAGTCGAGAGACGGTTTTCTTAGGGGATCACAGATCATCTACACTGCGTCTTCATCCTCCTGCCCGGAACTGGCAGCCTATGCGGATAGTATTTTTGACGGGTCTGATTTTGCTGTGGCAGGCGAGGTGTACCGTTTACGCATGCTGTTGTCCGCCCTGTCAGATATCACACTGAGTTCAACGGCGCCGACTGCCAATTGATCGCAGTATGAGGCGCTGGCTTCGATCATGTAATCCATCTAAGTAAGTGAGGCCATCGACCCTGCAGCTGGTATTCTTTAGCCTGCTTGGAAAATAGAATCGAACACGGACGACAGTACCGCAATGAACCGCCTGACAATCGTTCAGCACACCTCCAGATACGCCAGCAAGCCATACCCGACGTTCGCCATCGATGGCCTGCCATTCGAGGCTTCATGAACACCCAGCTCGCCCGTTTGATTTCTGACTACCAGGCCGGCGTCCGAGCGGCAGTGCAGCTTATGCAACGTTCTGGTATCGAATTGCCAGCGACCAGCAACGATTGGCTGGCCTCTGATGTTCCCGAGCAAGGAACGCTTGAGGGCGGCATACGCTACTTCAAGCATGGCTGCGGCTGCGCCGTGCTGCTGTCCACCGGCGCCGTTAGCTTTGACTTTGGTGATGAGGCAAAGATCGACGGCTTCAACGTCGGACGGCTCGCGGGCTTTGCCGGGTCCTGTTTGCCAGAATACGGTTTCGCCACGGAGGATGCGCTCCGGGCGTGTTTCCAGGCAGAGGTCGAGCATGGCTCGTTGGTGTATTCGGGGTACGTCCTCTACTACGTTGCAGGGGCTGCTCATTCACGCACCGTCGACATGCTTGCGAACAGACCGCCGCGACTGGAGATTGAAAGCGTCCGGTATAATGAGTTTCTCGAACTGTGGGAGCAGGGTGCATTTGATGGGCAGCGACTGGGCCAGGCGTTCTACAACCATTTTCGTCTGCATCGCCTCTGCGACCAGGCACTTTTGCAAGTCTTGTATGAGGCCAACGGCGACCAAGCCCGCGTGTTGATCTTGCGTGTTTTTCAGATCCGATAGCTGGGTGCGGTTCGGCGGCATGCGCAGTGGGTACGAGTAGCGCGGGAAGTACTGCTCCTGCTTCCCGCTGTTGCTTGAAGTGTCAGCGCTATCAACCGCTGGCGCTGATCGCCTGCTCATTCAGAACCTTGTCCATCCTCAACTGCGCCAGCTCGATCAGGTGCACCACGCCCATCGCGACCTTGCGATTGGGGCCGGTCTGGTTGTCGGCATTTTCATAGGCTGTAGCCGCGGCCGACTGCAGTATCGAGTGGATATCGATCAAGGCCTCTTCCTGCTTCACGGATGGGCAGTCGCATGGCGCTGTCGCATCGGGCGCAGGAGGCGGCAGAGGAGTGGAAGTCGGGCCGGCATCGGGGCCAAGGTTGTAGTGGGATAGCGCCCGGTCGGCGATACGGGAGTCGATGTTTGCCGCGTTGGGGCGCGACGGGGGATTAGGGGTTACTTTGAACATGTCTGCACTTCCAATGTTTAAGTGGAACTGCCAGTTATCGCTGCTAAACGAAGAGGTGGCAGCTGTACGCAGGTTAGCAGACCGGAACATTGGGAACCCGGCGCACCCGTGAGGGTGCCCTGCGCACAGCCACCATAAAAGCGAAGACAAAAAATGTCTCGTCAGGGTGGCGTTATGCGCCCAATGTTTCAGTTTCCAGGCTGCTAAACCCGATCACTGATGAGCAGTGACGAATCGAAGACTAGCGGTGAGATTGGGCGCAAAACAAGCACTTGGAATTGTCTCGGAAATTTCACTCAAGGGAAAGAGAGTTGTCTTGCCGTTGACTGAATGATCCGAGTTTTGTTGCTCTTGCTGCCGAATCGATTGTTATTTGGGAAAAGTCCTACAAGCCCCTACAGGGACCCTCTGCCAAGCTGACCTGAGCGTCGTACCGAGAATCTGTACGACGAGCGAAATCTCAATCAGGAGCTTCGAAGCATGGCTGCCAAAACGAAGAAAAAGGGACTTGTCTATCGGCTGGGCTACGCCTTTGGTTGGTGCTCTGGGCGTTACCTCCGGTGCGAGGAACCGGTGATTCGCTGGGCACTGAAAAAGGCATGCCCGCCACGTTGGCGAGCGTGCTGTGTGGGGGGATCAGGTTGTCGTTGATCGGTGTTTTTCTGTACCTGGCGTTTTGGGTTGTGGTTACAGTTTTGGGGATTTATTTACTTAAAGAAATTTTGCTGAACAGCTCCGAGACAATTCAAGAGGAGGAAGCTCCGTGGGTTGATCCTGAGAACCTTTTTCCTGACCCGTATTCTCTGGAAAACAGAATCGATCCTGTGTTTCATCGTGATCTTTAGATTTAATAATCATTTTGATTTCTTGTTAATTGAGTTTTTTATAGTACTTTCCAATATATTTTTACCGTTTGAACCATATTTCTGAGGACTGATGCTTCCTTCAGCCAGTCCTTTTAGAAACTGACCTGTGTGAATTCCAGTCCAGGCCAGAGACGCCAACCAAAACGACGGCAAGAGGATGAACATTGCGCCCATCACTATCCCGAGCAGAAAGTCAGCCTGTCCGTTGTTCAGCCCCATCAGCGGGTTCAAATTCGCATGGGGCGAGTTGAGCCCGTAGAGGGCATTGAAGATTGTGCTGTCGACCCATCGGGCCAGTTGGAACCAGAAGTCCACGAAAATCATCGCGAACTGCACCACCGAGATCGTGGCTACTGCTTTGAGGTCGTAGCTACCAAGCACGAGTATTAGCGGGATGCAGATCACCAGCGCCATCTTCAACAACGCCATCACCATCGGCAACGCCTGGCGCACGACATCCATCGCCGGCATGTTCGTCATTGTGCCTACCGTCGTCCCCACCGCCCCAGTCACCCGTGCGGCAAAGTCCGTAACCGAAGGGCCGACCTGGTCACCGTAGTCGGTATAGACCTGACCCTGGGTCATCTTCTGGTTCGTCGGCGATATCACCTGCCGAATGATCGCGTCGTCCACCTTTTCCTTGCCAGCGGCGCTGGCCCAGCTTTCAAAGCGTTCCAGCAGGGAACGGTCCACCTCGGCAAGCACCCGGTCTCGCAATCCCTTTCCCTGGTCATTCCACCACTGCTTGCACAACGGATATCCACCCCCGTCTTTAGCCTGGGGCAGGCCCGCATCCCGGGTCGCGTTGTAGGGCCATTCGGTCCTTGGGGTCTTGGAGTGATAGGTGTCGTAGAAGCCCGGCGTCTCCAGGAAATACCGCGAGCCAATCCAATTGATATCGTTGGTCTGTTCCTCGGTCAGGGGCGGGCGCTTCATGAACAGCTTCGCCCTGGAGTAGCCGTAGCAGTCGTTGGTGAACTCGGACAGTTCCTGAGCCAGCAGCGGATTCTTCAGCCGGGCGTTGTTCACCTGCATGCGCATCTGCCGCAAGTCGGTCCCGCAGGGAATGGCCGCCACTGCGGCGCCGCTCACGGCCTTGGACATCGAGTGCACGAAGAACCACCAGAGTGGCACCTTCGCGCTCTGGTCGTTCAGGGTGGTGAAAGACTTGCCCCAGCCGGTGTTCTGGGGCAAGGGTTGCAGGGTCTGGCACTGTTCCGAGCGGCTCTTGTCGTATTTCAGGGTGCTCAGGTCGAGGGTCCAGAAAGGCACTCCGACAAACATGATCACGGCAGTCGCCAGCCACAGGCGGTGCTCGATTCTGGCGCTGGCGGCAAACGCCATATCGGCGCCGCCACCGTCCTCCCGCGCCTGGAACCACTCCTGGAACATGATCACCAGGAAGGGCAGTGCGAACAGCCCCGAACCGACCAGCACTTCCCAGATCCCATTGCTGACCAGCCAACCCACCAGGGTCAGGTAGTATTCCAGGTAGTCGTTGGTATAGAGCGTCATACCAGCTCCTCCCACAGGGCCAGGCCCCGTACCAGCTCGATCAGCAGGATGCCCTGGGCAGCGGTGATTTCGGTCTTCTTCATTCTCTTGAGAACGACCGGCTGAACGCTGAGTGTCTTCCTGCGAAACCGGACCCAGCCCCATGCAACGAGACTGAACAAGACGATCCGGGCGAGCAGGAAGCACCAGTAGTTATGGACCTGCCACTCCTGCCATGCAGCGAGGCGCATGAGGGAGACGCCGCCCATACTCACGAGGCTCCACACTAGCAGGCCCAGGAGGGCGACTGCCATGGGCACGACGACAATCAGCGTCAGGAGCTTGAGGTATTTGCGAGTGCTCAAGTGCATGGCTGGACCGCCTGTGTGCATGCGCACCGTGAAGAGAGGGAGCGATACCCGGCGTGCAGTGGTTCCTCATCTACCGGCGACTGGGCTTGCTTTATCGGAGCTGCGGTTGAGATCGTTGATGGAGTGTGGTTAGTTTGGGAGAGGTACATGTTATGGCTCCTGAAAGAGAAGCCTCAAATCCTCCTCAGCGCCTCACGCCATCGCAGCAGGAAAACTGGATCGCGGTGGGCACTTTTGGCGAGGGCGCCATCTCCTGTGACTAGAGGAGAATCGAGTAAGTGCACTGCCTGCTTCAGCGAGATTTTTAATGAGTGATAGTGTGGCGGTTTTGGTAAACGCTTTCAGGAACACCTCCCCGCAGGTGGAGCCTCTGAGGACATTCGATCCGGATTGCATGGTGCGGATACCTGGCTGCCAGTCGATTCTGGAGGTGCTGCGCCTCATCAGCCACGGCGGGCCTTACTGGGCCTCTCGCCATGTCACGCTATGGTTTCCCAGCCCGGCAAATGCCTGGGTCCTGGTGTACCCGCTTTGGCAAACGAGTGCCCCATATTTCGACTTCATGTACACCCGCAAAGAGCCTCCCGAGAAAGCCCTGGCAGCACTGTTTGAGACGTACAGGCAGTGTTCTGTTATCGACTGGTCTCCCGGCCGCCTGGCTTGCATCGAGGTGCTTGATGAGAACCTTGAAACGCTCGCCGAGATCATCCAGGCAGCAGTGGAAACTGCCTGCGGGGAGCGCATCACAATCATTGAGGCCGCGTACGAGCAAGCGGACAGGGCATGACTCATTTGCTGTTGGCCACAACACCGTGATGTTCAAGAAAACGCCCGAACCATTACCCTTCACGAGGAAGTATGCAGAGTGAGTCTTGAGTTTTTTCTGGAGGCCGATAGCGGGCTCACTTTGCCGGTTCTGGAGCAGGTCTTGATCAAGGCTGGCGCCGAGGAGGTCTACTGGAAGGATGAACTGCTGAAGGCGTACTTCACCTCCGGTATTTCAGTCTGGGCCGAAGAAAAGACCAAAGACTTCGATATCGATGCAGAAGATACCAAGGGCATAGACTTTCGTGTCCGGGTATACTGCAACCTCAGGATAAAAGGGCCTGAGCCAGAAGGGCATTCGAGCATGGAGGATCTGGAAAAGGTCGCCCAGGGGATTTCCCAGGCCTGCCCAGCATTCTTCGTGATCAGCTTCCAGTACGAAACCACGATGTACTGGCGGGACGCCAAAGGGTTGCACCGCTGTTGAGATGATCGACTCTCGGGATTTCAATCACCGGGAGCGCCTCGTAGATCGCTGAAGCTGCCTGGCACTGGCAGACCAGACCGTCCTGAGCGGCGATCACCTCATTCAGGCTTCGGTGCCGCATTGGCCCGACGTCCGCGAGCTGGCGACTTCACCGGCAAGCTCTTGCCGTATTCATTCCACCACGCGGTCAAAGCCTCCATCGTGGGGCCCAGGCCGCGGGCTTTCGCCGTAATCTCGTATTCAACACGTGGCGGTACTTGCGCGAACACGGTGCGTGATACCAGCCCATCCGCCTCCAACTCACGCAGTTGCGCCGTCAGCATGTGCTGGGTAATGCCGGGGATCGCTTTTCTCAGCTCACCGAAGCGATAGATCCTCTGGTTGAGCAACCACATGATCTCAAGTTTCCATTTGCCTGATAGCAACGCAAAAGCACGGCGCATCTCCTCGTGCATATTGATCTCGCCGGCTTCATTAGTCTGGTTTTCCATACTAGGCATCACTAATTCATCCTACTTGTTGGTTTTCATCTTAGACAACATCCTTGGGCAAAGTCGATATGAACCCCTTGGAGTCTTCTCATGGCTGCGATCTTCGCCTACTGGGTCAGCACGGTACTGCTGACACTGCTCTACCTGATGTCAGCAACGCTGTATGTCAAGAAAAAGGACTGGGTGCAGCAGACCCTTGCCGAACTGAACTACCCGGCTCCCTACCTGGTGCCGCTGATGGTGGTCGTGAAGGTTCTTGCACCGTTGGCGATCCTGTCACGGTTCAGCCTGCCGCTGAGTGACCTGGCCTATGCCGGCGTTTTCTTTCACTTGCTGCTGTCCGGGTCTGCGCACCTCGGCGTGCACAAGCCCAAGGGCGCAGCGCCTGCCGTCATTGGCCTCGTGCTGCTGGCTGTGTCGTTCACCACTCAAAACGCTGCACGCGACGTGCCTTCGCCTTATGGCGTGGTCGCCGCGATACCCCAACTCATCCTCAACTGAAAGGAGCCAGTCATGGCCAGACTCAACGGAAAAACTGCCATCGTCACGGGCGCCGGCCGCGGCATTGGCCGAGCCATCGCCAAGCTGTTTGCGGCGGAGGGCGCGAAGGTGGCTGTACTCTCGCTGACTCCTGCGAACGTGGACGCAGTCGTATCGGACATCACCGCCGACGGTGGCACGGTGCTGGGCGTGCCCTGTGACATCGGCAGTGCCGACCAGATCAATGCGGCTGTGGCCAAGGTGGTGGCCTCCTACGGTGGCATCGACATCCTGGTGAACAACGCCTTCGATCCCGCTGTACCGTTTTCCTCCGTCCTGGACCTTTCGGTGGAGCAGTTGCAGCGCAATTTCGAGACAGGTCCCATCGCCTACCTGAGGACGATGCAGGCGAGCTATCCCTATCTCAAGGCCAGCGGAGAGGGACGTATCATCAACTTTGGCTCACTGGCAGGTGTCACTGGCCTGGTGGGGTATGGTCCCTACAACATGGCGAAGGAGGCCGTACGGGCCCTGACCCGAACCGCTGCGCGCGAGTGGGCAGCCGACGGGATTACCGTGAACAATGTCCTGCCGGTTGCTGAAACCTGGGGGCCGGAGGCCAACGTACCGGCACCGACCAATCCGCTGGGGCGCTACGGGTCACCGGAGGAAGACATTGCACCGGTCGTGCTGTTTCTGGCCAGCAAGGATAGCCAGTTCATCACCGGTTCGAGCCTCACTCCCGATGGTGGCTCAATCATCGACAGCGCCCGCTGACACGATTTCATAGGTCAGGCCTTTCTCCCTGAACATGGCCCCCCACACGATGTCGCCGGGTCGTGGCTCACACACCAGTTGTATCGATCTGCCCTCTGGCCCGTCCCATAGCTGCAGGACACGCGCAATATCCCCCGGCGCGGCGTCTCGGGAGCTGATCCAGTCCGTGAAAGTGATCTCGGCCAGGTCGACCGTGATGAGCTTGAGGGTGTCGCCAATGGACAGTTTCATGGGGGTTCGCTGCTGAGTGATAAAAGCAAGGGCCTTGCTGGGAGTACGCTGGAACAAGGCCCTTTGCGCATTTTGCCACCGTTGATGCCTCAGTTGGCGTCGACCAACGCGCAGAGCCGAGCATCCCTGATGGCAAGTACGTCGAACAGGCCCAGGGCGCGCAGCGCAGGAAGAGCCTCGACTATATCGCGCTCCGCTTTCGCGCGTTCCTCATCAGAGGTTGATGCAGACCAGGTCCTCGCATTGTGCAAGAACGCCGCCACTGTGCCCTTGCGTATGTTAAGGCCGGAAAAATCGGTGCTGTTCACGTCGTCTGGCAGAATGTCACTGGCTTTCATGGGCTTCTCTCGTCGGTAGGTGATGGATCTCGAAACCTACTCTAGCGACAGGCAGTTGGCTTGACTGCCGTAACGATGCCTACCTATCCTGCGTTTGAGCCAAACCTAAACCACAACGACTTCCTCATTCACACACCGCCCACTGTGCAGGCCCTTCGGATGTCCTCTCCGCTTGTCGTCCCGGAACTGATCACCCGCCTTGCTGCGCATGACATCCTCGCTGTTTGCCAGCGCAGTGACGCGATACGTGAAACACCGACCCATAGCCATCCCCAGGGGCAACTGCTTGGCAGCTCCGAAGGATTGATCGCGGTGGTAACGTCTGCCCAGCGCTTCGTGATACCGGCGACTCACTCCATCTGGTTGCCGCCGAACTGTGAGCACGCTTTCCGATCCTTCGGCGGCTTTTCAGGCTGGTCGGTATACGTGGCGCAGGAGGGTTGCGCCGAGTTGCCTCTGCATCCAAAGATCATCAAGTCAAACAACGTGTTGTTATCGCTGATCGAGCGCGCAACGTGTTGGACGGGATCTGTCAGGTCGGGCCCTGAGCAGAGATTGGCGAGTGTCATCATCGATGAAATCTCGTCCTCCCCTGAAGAGCCGCTTGGGCTACCCATGCCCCAGGATCCACGTCTCCTGCGAGTCGCCAATGCTTTACTCGACGACCTGTCGAGCATCAGCGGGCAGAGGTCGTGGGCGGACTGGGGACAAATGTCGACACGCACGCTTGCGAGAAAATTTGTCGCTGAAACCGGGTTCAGCTTCACCTCATGGCGCCAGCGGGCACGGGTTCTGCGCGCCATCGAGCAACTGTCACACGGAGAATCTGTAACCAAGGTTGCGCTCGACTTGGGTTACGAGAATGTCAGCGCCTTTATAGCCATGTTCAAGCGAGTGCTGGGCGTGACGCCGCGGCGTTACGTCGAGGGGACAATGCCGTCGATCATTGGGCCTCAAGTGGCTGATCTGTAAACGCCAGTGTGAGGCAGGAGGAGGGCAGGAGAAAAAAGGGCAGGCCGCCGGGCTACGGTCCAGGCGGCCTGCCTTACCGGGAGCGATTACGTTTCGAGGATCTCGATCCGGTTCTTTTTCCTAGAAGTCGAAACGCTGGTCAAACACCGTCTGCTCGCCCACTGTCACGGTGCATTGACGGGCTACTTCAACCGGCATCACTTTGCCCAGCAGCGGAGCCAGCGACTTGTAGAAGACCTGATCGCAGGCGTCGTCCTTGGTGAAGGCTTTGGCGTTACCGTCCGCGTCGGCGGTAATCCGGCAGCCTGTCACCAATTCAGCAGGCAACGTGTTCAACGACACAGTCTTGGAGCCGGAGCCCTGCAATTCCATCAGCTCGTTGCATGTGCCTTTGGCCGATCCTTCCTTGATGGTTTTGGTAAAGGCGACGCGTTGGTAGTCAGTTCCGGTGAACAGCACCTGGTTGTTGACCGTCACGCGGTATTGCGAGGGCTTGAAGGCGATGGACTTGATGCAGAACTGCGTGGTGACCGGTTTTCCATTGACCTCGGCTGTGGCCGTTTTGCATCCTGGGGTGGCCTGGGTGAACGTGGTATCGGGAGAGCTGGCGCAACCGGCCAGCGATAGCAGACACACACCGAACAGCATTTTTTTCATGGGACATCCTGTGCTCGAACATACCGCCTCCAGCGGACGGCTTCGGGCGCGCATCATACCAGCGAGACTGGGGCCAAACACCTTGGTTGCCGTAGCGCTCATACGTTACCCTCGCACCGAACCCTGGACGATAAAAGATGCTTCCGACCCTCCACAAAGCAGCGAACGGACATCTGTCGCTTGACTTCAACGATTGGCCAGACATGTGTTGGCTATCGCTGGAAGAAGAGTTGACGACACGCCGAGGATTCAAGCATGTGGGCTCAACGGTCATAGGCATTGATGAAGAAATCCATCAAGGTTTCCACTGTGCCGAGTTCCATCTCTCTGCGGGCTGGGACCATTGGTCCGGTCGTTATCTGCTTTCAGATTCAGCGGCGGGCGATATTTTTCTGCAAGGTCTATTCGATCAGCTCAGCGCCTGACGGATGACGGAGGCAGATCAGCCTACTGGCTTGTCTCACAGGAGCAGGAAGCGGGCAATCTCTCCACGGTACCAAGAAAATTCACCCTCTATGGAACCGTCATTTTTGAGTGGTGCCAGTTTGGCATCATGAATGACGGCATCCGCTCTGGCTCCGTCGTTCATGCGGTGGCGCGCAGCGTTCGCGCCATCTCATACATTGACACTGAATGGCGGAAATCTAGATGGCGGGAGCAATCACACGTGGGTTGGGTAACATCAGTGTACGGGCAAAACTGACACTGGGCTTTGCGACGGTGCTTGCGTTGACTGTCTTGATCGCCTTCACCGGGTGGCAGGGGCTGGCATCGCTCAGTGAGCGTGGTGAAAAGTTGATCTCGATTTCCATCCTGAACGAGAAAGCCCGAGACATGCGCATTGCGCGGTTGTCCTACGCCCTCAAGCCCGACAGCGAACACGCCGCAGCCGTACTCAAGGCTATCGATGGAGTGGATCGGCATATCGATGAGGTCAAGGCGCAGCTGGAAACCCCGGAGAGCTTGCGTTGGGTGGCCGAGGCCGATCGTGCCCTGGACCAGTACCGGACGCATTTCAACGACTTCGTCCAAGCCATCGGCGCGGCGGGCAATGGAGAGCGTGCGGGGCAGGTGTAGACCGATCAGGTGGCTACAGCCATGAGCGAAATGGTCGCCACCGTGCAGGAGGTGGCGCGCAATGCCGAGCAGGCTTCCCAGGTGGCCTTGAGCGCGAGTGACGACGCCCGCAACAGTGATGAGGTGGTGGCGCAGGCCATGACCCAGATCGAACGGCTGGCGGTGGAAGTGGGGCACTCGACCGAGGCCATGGCCGAACTCAAGCGCGAGAGCGACAAGATCGGTACGGTCCTCGACGTGATCAAGGCCGTGGCCCAGCAGACCAACCTGTTGGCGCTGAATGCGGCCATCGAAGCTGCCAGTGCGGGCGAGGCCGGGCGCGGGTTTGCCGTGGTGGCCGATGAGGTGCGCAGCCTGGCCCAGCGCACACAGGCCTCCACCGAAGAGATCGAAAGCTTGATCGGTGGTCTGCAGAACGTCACGGGGCAGGTGGCGGTGACGCTGGACAACAGCCGTACCTTGACCGACAGCAGTGTCGAACTGAGTCGGCGTGCCGGCACGTCCCTGCTGAACATCACCCGTTCGGTGGCCTCCATCGAGTCGATGAACCAGCAGATAGCCGCAGCCGCCGAACAGCAGGCGGCCGTGGCCGATGAGATCAACCGCAGCGTCCTGAGCGTGCGCGACATCTCCGAGCAGACGTCGGCCGCCAGCGAAGAAACCGCTGCGTCCAGCATCGACCTGGCGCGCCTGGGCGTCCATCTGCAAGGCCTGGTCGGTCAGTTCAGGCTCTGAGGACGGCCGCGTCGGCAGTCACGGCGTCCTGGTCGTCAGGGAAGGGGCCTTGATCGGGTTGCAGAACCCTGGTCAGGCCTGCTGCCGAGTCGCTGCCAGCACGATCTCGCGGATACACACGCCCTGCGGCTGCTGGTACGCATAGCCGATGGCGTTGGCCACGTCCTCGGCGCCGAGTACCTTGCCGCCCATCTCGCGCTTCCACTCCTGGTAGCCGCTCTTGATCGCCTCGTCGATGGTGTGGCTGAGCAGTTCGGTCTCCACCGCGCCGGGTGCGATGGTCACCACGCGCACGTTATGTGGCGCCACTTCCTCGCGCAGGTTCTCGGAGATCGCGTGCACCGCGAACTTGGTGCCGACGTAGGCGACGTGGTTGGGGAAGGTCTTGCGTCCGGCCACGGAACTTACGTTGATCAGCGTACCCTGGCGACGCTCGATCATGCCCTGGAGGACGGCGTGTACGCCGTTGAGCAAACCCTTCACGTTCACGTCCAGCATGCGTTCCCACTCGGCCGGGTCCTGTTCGGCCATGTTGCCCAGCAGCATCACGCCGGCGTTGTTCACCAGGGCGTCGGCCGGACCGAACTGCTTCTCGGCCTCTGCCACGGCGGCCAGCAGTGCCGCACGGTCGGTGACATCCACGGCACGGCACAGCGCATTGGGCAGGTCCAGCGCTTCCAGGCGCTCGATGCGGCGGGCGAGCAGTAGCAGCGGGTGGCCCTGTTGGGCGAAGAGGCGGGCGGTGGCTTCGCCGATACCGGAACTGGCGCCAGTGACGATGATCAGGGGCTTGCTCATGAGGGTTCTCCTGCAATTGGAAATATGGATGCCTGGACGTTGAGGTGAAGTATATTTAGCCCGGCAGAGCCTGAAAAATGGCTTATTCCTTTGCCTGGTATCGGTTATTCCTATGGATATTCGACAGCTGGCCGCCTTCGTCGCGGTCTTCGAAGAACGCAATATCACCGCCGCGGCGCAGCGCCTGTTCGTCAGCCAGCCGACGCTGTCGGCCACGGTGCGGCAATTGGAAGACAGCCTCGGCACCGAGCTGTTCGTGCGCCAGGCGCGCGGCGTGGACGTAAGCGAGGCGGCGCGGACGTTGTATCCGCGCGCCCGGGCTTTGCTTGCCGAGGCGGACGGCTTGCGCAACCTGTTCCGCCAGGCCTCTGCACGCCAGCCGCTGCACTTGGGGGTGGAGGGCGATATCAGCGCCGGGCAGGTGGAAAGCTTCATCGCGCTGGCGCGGCAGGCCGTGCCCCATCTGCAATTGCACCTGGAAACGGGCTGCGTCGGTGATGCGCGGCTGGCGGTGGAGGAGTTCTGTTGTGAGGACGAATTGTTCGTTCCGGTCTGGGATGATCCCTACGTGCTCGCGCTGCCACCGGGCGTAGAGGCGGCACGGGCGGTTGGCTGGATCACCTGTCCGACACACCCTTCGCACCAACGCCTGATGAGCGCCTATGGCAGTGATCCTGTGGTCGCCCAGGCGGGATCGCTGGAACTGGCCCAGCGGCTGGTCAGTGCTGGCGTGGGCGCGGCGATCCTGCCGTCGTCGCTACTGGCCGGTGCGCCGACGGTGCACAGCGCCAGCCTCAATCTACCGCTGCCGGTACGTCGTATCGGCCTGTGTCATTCGGCACAGGCACTGGAGCAGCCGGCGGTGCGGGCACTCTACGACTTTCTGCGAGCCCGCGGGGCAGCCTGAGTTCGCATCAGCGTGGCGCTAACCCAGGCAGCGCGGGTTTGAATCAGAGCACCTCGGTTGCCTTGGTCAGCAACCAGATGCTGATTACCAGCAACAGGGCACCCACACCGCAGGTCAGGCCGAACTGGCCCCAGGTCTTCTTGCCGTTCTGCACCTCAGAATAGGTGCTGTAGGCGTGATAGGCCACGCCGCAGAAGGTCGCGGCGGAAATGCCCAGGGCGATCAGTGAAACGATGTCGTAGCCATAGTTCTGTAGCGTCTGGATGAGGCCATTGCCGTCGCCACGGCTGGGAGCCTCGATGCCAGGCAATGCGGCCAAGGCCAGCGTTGGGCAAGACGTGGCCACCGTGAGGGGTACGCGCCTGAACAGACGATTGAGCGATTTGAGTGAGGATTGGATCTTCATCAGGGATGCCTCCATGGCGGTGTACGAAACGGGAAACCTCAGTGCAGTACCAGGGCGGTGAGCAGGATGTAGATCAGGCTCACCTTGACGATCAGGCTGAAGAGCCTGCCCTGGGACAGTTGACCGGTAGCCCAGCCGCGGTAGCCGGTGGTGATCGTCCAGGCGGCAAGGACCAATGCCACGGCCAGCACCAGCCCGGACAGCAGGGTGGTGCTTTCTTCAGGCGTGAAACCACCCATGGCCTTAAAGGCTGTCACCTGCGATGCACTCATGCTCATGGCGAGGATTCATCGGTGTGGGTGTAGTGGCCGGTCAGTTCCGGCAGCGACCGTGGCTGGGCACGCGCTGGCGTCAGGTGATCCTCGATGCCTTGGCGAACCAGCTCCAGTTCGGCAGAAAGGCGGACGTAGTCAAAGGTGAAACGGGCGTGCTCGTCAGTGGGCAAGGCGGCACTGGCGTGTACCTGCTTCATCATCGAGTCCAACTGGCGCAGCAGGCCGGCCAGGTGCGTGCGCTCCTGGGCCGTCGGTTCGGCTTGTACCATGTCGGTGGTGAAGCTCGCTGAGAGTGCGATAAGGCGAAGATGTCTCAAGGTCAGGGGCATGGGTGATCCGCTCGGAGAGTGTTCGCCGAGCGTGCCGTAGGAATCCATGGAGGGCAGCAGGAAAACAGGAACGGGGTCGGTGAGTTTTGGTGAGCCGCACGACGTATCGCCTGGCTCGTTGAGCGCAAATCCCTCTCAGGGTTGCCTGGTCGCCTTCACGGATGAGTTTTTTTCTTCGCCCGCTTGATATCGCGTTTGACTGCCACCTCCACAAGTCGCCGGAAGGTGGGGCATTCCATGTGTGACGGGACAGGGCAGTCGGCAACATGACGAAGCGTATCGCGCAGCGCCGTCAGCTCGTGGATCTGGCGATCAATCTCGTCAGCCTTCTGATGCAGCAGCGGGCGCGGCAGGTCCGGCCGACGATCCTTGCCGAACATGCCGGCGATCTCTTCAAGCGAGAAGCCCGCCGATTTTCCCATCGAAATCAGCTTGAGCTGCAAGAGCACTTCGGGCGCGAACTGCCTGCGCAGCCCATGCCGACCGATGGAAGTGATGAGCCCCGCTTCCTCGTAATACCGCAGCGCCGAGGGCTTGAATCCGCTCTTCGCCGACACCTCTCCAATATCCAGGGTTTTCATGCTTGACCTCAAGCTGACTTGAAGTTGCAAGCTACGTTCTATTCGGGATTTTGCAAAGAGGGCAAGCTGATGAAGCAGGCGCAATCACTCGCATCGACGAGAACACCCACGGGAATCACGTTCACTCTGGCGCTGTCGATGTTGCTGACATCGCTCGGTACCAGCATCGCCAATATCGCGCTACCAACGCTGGCCCAGGCGTTCTCGGCTCCCTTCGTTCAGGTGCAAGGGGTGGTCGTCGCCTATCTGGCGGCCCTGACGCTCTCGGTCGTGATCGCCGGCCGGCTTGGGGACCGTCATGGCCTGAAGCCGATGCTCCTGGTCGGGTTGGCTGTCTTCGGCATTGCCTCGGTGCTATGCAGTGTCGCGCCCAGCCTGTGGCTGCTTGTGGGTGCGAGGGCGTTGCAGGGGATCGGCGCTGCTTTCCTGATGACGCTGGCCATGGCGTTGATGCGCCAGACGGCAAGTGAGGCACACATGGGGCGCGCCATGGGCCTGCTGGGCACCGTCTCGGCGCTCGGAACCGCACTCGGCCCTTCGTTTGGCGGGCTGCTGATCGAACTGGCAGGGTGGCGGAGCATCTTCTGGGTCCAGTTCCCACTCTCTTGCATCGCCCTTGTCCTGGCCTGTGTGACGCTGCCGGACGATACCGGCAAGGGCACCACTCCGTCGGCAAGCCTGGGGCCGATGTCGGGTTGGAGCCTGGCGCCAAACCTGCTCGTCAACTTCCTGGTGGCTGCGGTCATGATGACGACGCTGGTGGTCGGTCCCTTCTACCTGGGTTTCGGTCTGGGCCTGAAAGCGGCCCAGGTCGGGTTCGTCATGGCGATCGGCCCCGTGATCTCCATTTTCAGCGGGGTTCCCTCGGGACGCCTCGTCGATGCGTGGGGCAAGGGGCGTGCGCTCGCCACGGGGCTTGTCCTGTTGGCGGTGGGCGCCTTCCTACTGGCGTTTCTGCCGAACATGATTGGCGTCGCTGGCTACGTGCTGTCCCTCATCGTCCTGACGCCGGGCTATCAGCTCTTCCAGGCGGCCAACAACATCGCCACGCTGGCGGATGTGCCCAGGGAACGGCGCGGTACGGTGTCGGGGCTGCTGAGCCTGTCGCGCAATATCGGCCTGATCACCGGGGCATCGGTGATGGGCGCTGTCTTCGCGTTCGGTGTCGGAACGCAGGTGTTCGATCACGCCGACGCGCTGGCGATCGCCGCAGGCATGCGCCTGACCTTCATGCTGGCGGGTGCGATGATGATCTTCTCGATGGTGATCGCCTTCGGGCGCGGATCCTGGCGGTAGCAGGCAGTTGGAAGGGCCCAGGTGTGCTCAGGTGGAGATGGAACAAGCTGCATATCGACAGGCCTGTCACCGCAAAGAAATGGAGTCAGGGTTGGAGCAGCGTGGCTGGCGGTCTCCGCTTCGAGAAGCCCCCGACCTCTGGCTCCTGGACATGAAGAGCAATTTTCCCTGGGCTGCGACACAGTGGGCGTCGATGGGGGAGCTATCTGCCTTCAGGTTCCTGACGGCCCTGACGAACTGGCCATAAACCGTTGTTGGGCGGGGACAGGATCGCACTGAAATTGAAAAATCTGAAAATTTCTCGGCGCCAAACGTCAAATGAATGGCTGCTAACTGATACCTGGGAAGTGGGTATAGGACACCCCGGTGTCAGGATAGTTGTCCTGCTTCCGGCCCTCGGTTTTGCCGAAGACGAGTACATCCGTGCCGATCGCTACTTCGACGAGGACTGGAAGGTGTCGAAAAGCGAGGTCAAGGTCCTGGACAACATGCCCGCACCGACCAGCCAGCAGGGTTTCGGTTTCTGCTACGGGCACTCTGCCGCGACGGTTTTCAACTATCACAATTGCAAGGCGCTCAAGGTCGCCGACTGCAGCAAGCAGGACGCCAACCTCCTGGCCGCGCCGCTGGGGGGCGGTCTGGGGCCGGACAATGCCCGAGTACAATGACGGTCATTACAACTTCAGCCCGGTCAATGAGCTCACCGAGGGCGGCAGTTCGATTCTGGCGTTGTTCAACACGGCAGTCATTCGTGGATCGGCGATCGACCAGGAGTGCATCAACGAAAAGGCCTTCCTCGGTGATCGCTACGTCGAGGACGGGAGTATTTCCGAGGCGTCGGTGGCCTCCCAACGCGAGCTGCTGGGCCAATTGGAGGTGTTTTACCGCAAGTACAAGGGTCAGTTCGCCACCACGGCCGACATTCCGGCGCCTGTCATGGCCGAGTTGCGGCAGATCGTGCCCACCGTGGATAACCCGGCGCTGGCCTCTGGGCTCAATGGCGAGAAGTTCGGTGAGTTCTTCTATCGGGTGATGATTCCGGATCGCTGCAAGCGCCTGGTCAACCATGCCCTGTTCGAGACGGACATGAAACTGGCCGAATACCCCGACGATGACAACAAGAGCCGCACCTACGAAGGCGCGATGGCGGTGATCAAGAAGGCCATCAACGGCGGTTCGCCGCTGATCCTCGAAGTGGAATGTGCGCTGAAGAAGAAAGGCGCCAAGGGATGCAGCGCGGACTACGCCCATTCTTATGTGATCTATGGCTACGCCAAGCTCTGCGAGCCCGAGGGCGAGTGTCGCTACGGCCTGCGCCTGCGCAACAGTTGGGGCATCAGGCAGGATGCCCTGGACCGTGAACGCTGGTACAGCGCCGAGCCACTGATTGCCGCGACACGCAAGAAGGGCTCTGTCCTTGGGTGGCTGATCCCGAGGCCGAAGAAGGTTGAGTAAAGAGCCTTTGGCTTAATTTTCTGCAAGTCCGGTAGACTGCGGCGGTTGACCGGGTTGGCCGGTCATGTCTTCAGAACTGGAATTATGGACATCAGTACACCTCAGGTAAGAAACACTTCACGCCCAGCACTGGTCATCTTCGCGTCAATCTACTGTCTGTTCATCACGTTCAGAATTGCCTATTGGACCGTCAGTGAAGGCTGGGACCTGGCAAGGACCGGGGATATTGCGTTTATCATGCTGCTTGCCCCTCTACTGACCTGTGTCCTGCTGGTCACGGGCAGTCTTCTGCTCTGGGCGCGTAGCGCAAAATCCCCGTGGTACCTCTTGGGTGCACTGCTTTTGGGGCTGACGCTGGTACCGCTGATGTCGCCTGGGATTTTCCCGGTCCCGGCCGGCATGTATGCGGTAGTTGCCTGGTACGTTCTGCCAGCCGCGGTACAAGCCGCGCTGCTGGTTGCGGTTTGGGTCTATAGCCTGCGGCTGCGTCGAGCGGATTACTACAAGTAGGGCGCCGAGTTCGAAGCCCAGCCTTGCGCTGGGCTTTTGCCTCTGGAATCAGCCCTTGGAATCCCAGGAACCGTTGCCAGGCTGAATGCTTCATCAGCTACGCCGAACAGCCAGGATTCAGAAATCCAGGCTCACCCCGACACTGATCCCTTGCTGAGTCAGGTTATCCTCCTTCCTCACGTTATACGCCGCCCGCAGTGCCAGTTCCTGAGTCAATGCGTGGCTGACGCCAAGGCTCAGGCGATCTGAGTTGCTGCGTGGTGTATAGCCTTCCAGCTTGAAGTCGATTCCCTGCACGCTGTTGAGTGAGATATCGACCTTGCGGGTGTCATTGTCGAATTCGTGCTCATGGGCCACCTCGCCAAACACCTGGGTTTTCGAGGTGATGCGATAGCTGCCCTGTAGACCGGCGCCCAGTCGCCTGGAGTTGTGTCGCTGGTCATCGAACGTCAGTGCGGTGGAGCGCTCGTCCTTTTCCGAATAGCCATCGACTTCGACCCGCGCATAGTCGGCGCTGATGAAGGGGGACAGGTGCCAGTCGCTGCCTGTCGCGGCAATGTCATAGCCCAGGCGGCCGCTCACGGCCCAGAGCCAGCCATCGGTGTCACCCTTTTCGGAGCCTTCACTCCCCCCCAGGGTGAACTTGCGCTTGAGGCTGTCGAAGTTCAGCTTGCCGCCGGTCAATGCAGTGTCGGCCCACCAATGGTTTTGCCGATATTGCGCAAAGGCGGTGCCCATGTAGCTGTAGAGCTTGTAGTCAGAGTCACGGGCGCCAGCTTCGAGCGTCTGGCGATACAAACCGGCTGCCACACCTACCCGCCAGGCTTCGTTGAACCGGTAGCTGCCGCCAATGTTCAGGTTGTAGCCGCTGCCGTCGCCATTGGCCGAACTGTCCCGGTCATCGAAGTCCAGGCGCTGGCCACCACCGGCGGCGATCATCCGCCATTGGCCGACGGCTTGCCAGTGGCCGTTGTCGGCTTGCCACTGGTTACGCAGTTCGTCCTGGTGGGCGCGCAATGTGCCTTGGGCCATCTCCGGCAGGAGCGTCACTTCCCAGGGGGCCGACAGGATCGAATAGGCATAGTCGGCAATCAGTTGCTGGCCGGTGACGGTGGGGTGGACCGAGTCGTTATAGAGCAGCTTGGTCGGGTCCGGGTTGGTGCCGCCAATGCCATAGACCGGGTTGGCGGTACAGCCGTCGCCGCTGAAGCAGGTACCGACGAGGTTCTGATCGGTAGCCAGGCCAAAGCGAGCAGGGTCGGCAAAGGTCTCGTTGAGCAGCAGCGCGATGTTCAACGGGATGATCTGCGCGTCGATCTGCGACAGTCGTTGTATCAGCGTCTGGTTGAAAACCCGGCTCAGGGCTGAACTGGTGGCCTGCAATGGGGTGCCGTTGAGCCCGGGTGTCAGCCCTGGGTCGGGCAGCATCCACACCATGATGTAGCGCGCTCCGGCTTGCTGCAGGGCCTGGACGCTGTCGGCCAGGCGTCCGCTGGCGGCTGCGGCCTGATCCGGGTTGAGCACCAGCCCTTGCAGGAAGTCGTTGCCGCCACCGGAGAGAAAGTACAGTGCGTTTGGGTCGGCCCGTCCACCATTGGCCGGCAGGTAGCCCAGGCGGCTGCGTAGCACGGTACCAGGACTTGGGCCGCCGGGTGGAATCGTGGTGTTGGAGACCGAGGTGATCGAATCCAGGATGTTGTCGGTACGGTAGCCGCCGACGGCCCAGTTGTTGCCGTCCGGCAGGCCCTGGGCTGCACGAACCGGTGATGTGGAGGCATTCAGGTCGTTGGCGGCAACGCCCAGCTTCATGCCCAGCAAGGTCGAGGAAATCAGGCCGTAGTCGCCCTGGAAGGTGGGGCCGGTGCGGTTGGTAAAGCGATAGGTGGCGCCACTGGAACCATCGGGAAACTGGCCTGCATCGGCCAGGCTGTCGCCAAACACCACCATGGTGGAATAGGGGGAAGGGGCGGCAAGTACCTGCGTGCAGGCCAATGCGAGGAGACAGCCCGCAACCGGGGCGAAAACATTCAGCTTCGACATGAAAAATCCCTTTAATAGATCTTCTGTAACGAAGCTGATACTAGTGGACCCATTTCAGGTAAAGCTCTTTGGGAGTGCAGTTGCTGTCCCGATTTTCGGTGTATGCAGCAATTCTGGACGGCGCCCACCAAGGCAAGCGGGGGAGATTTACATCGCTCCTGCCTGGCTCGTTTTGGGGCTGCCGAGGAGTGCGCCGACGGATCGTACGAGAGTAAAAATGCTCTCTGGCTCCTGCTACAGACCATAACGACTAGTCCTAAAGAATGGTGGAAGTTCGGCCCGCTGCCTGCTATAGCTCAATGACAGCAAGGGCTGTGCAAGAGGGGGCAAAATGAACGTTTCGCTGATCACACGACTTGTTGCCGGTCGCGGCACTGGTGCCGTCACGTATGACATCCTGCAAAGCGCAGCACCGGTTTTTCTCGAAGAGACCGAAGACCAGGATGTCTACCGCGTGGTACTTCGCTGGGGCGACTTTTGCCATATCAAGGATGCGCCTTGCTTCGGCGGCTTCGATGCGGAGCTCGCCTCAGGTCCGGTTATCTGCGGCGAGGTGATTGGATCTATCTCCGACCATGCGGCTGCCGGAGACAACTCCCCCGATCTCCTGGTGCTTAGCATCATGGCGAAAAGCGCTGGTTGAGGTTGGCGAAACCCACGATGCATCCATGCCTGTAGCCGGACGTATGCTTGCGTCGTTGGCTCATTGTCCGGCTGGATCATGAGTCTCATATCCTTCATGCTCCCGGTCATGTCGACCAATGCTTTTGTCACGATCATCATCGTCGCTTCCGCGATTGGCCTAGCCGCCATGCTCAGGGTGACTGTCGGCATGATGCTGGTCGGTGCGACGATTTTCTACGAACATTTGTCAGCGGTGTGATCAATGGATAAAACGCTCGATCGGGTAAATGGCGTCGCCTCACCTTTTCGCAAACTTCGACTGGCTCTCTGGGGCCTTGGTCTGCCGTGTGCCGCAGCCTTGGGCTTCTTTGCCTGGCAGAGTTTCTATCCGGTGCAGTCGGCCGACGGCTGGGACTATCGGGTTGTGCATGATGAAGTGGCCAAGGCCGCGTCGCTGGCTTTCATGCCGGATGGTTCGTTGCTGGTCAGTCAGGAACTGAACGACGGGCAGGGCAGCATCGTACGCATCCACCCGGATGGAAAACGCGAGGATGTTGTTTCCAAGCTATCCAAGCCCGATGGCATGGTCCCCGCGCGCGGCGGCTGGGTGTTCAGCCAGGAAGTGGGCGGGGCACCGGTCAGCCTGTTCAAGGATGGCGTGGTCACCCAGTTGTTCAGCGGCAACAACGTACAGGGGCTGTGGAACGACGGCGAGGACCTCTATGCCATCGAGGATGGCAAGGGAGAGGGCCGGTTGATGCGCTATCGCTGGAGCGACGGGACGTTGACCGTCGTGCGCGATCATCTCAACGAGGCCGAATCCATCACCCGCTGTACCGATGGCCGTCTGCTCTACACCAAGAAGAAGGAAGGGGTGGTGCGCCAGCTGAGTGAGGACCGCAGCGACCCGATAGTACTCGCCAACCTGAACCAGCCTACCTTCCTCATGTGCGATGAGCGTGGCTTGTGGATCAGCGAGGACTCGACGCATCGTGCCCGTTTGCTGTTGGTGGACCCGAAGGGGAAACAGCAGACCATCCTGTCGTTCCTGAAGGCACCCCAGTCGATCATCAGGACGCAGAAGGGCAGCTATCTGTTGGCGGAAGGCGGGCGTGACCGGGTGTTGGAGTTGACGCCACCGTCAATGGAAAGTCTTCACGGCAAGACGAACTGACTATTCGGTCACAGTCCTGCCCGATCTGTTTGAGCCTGTCCAGGGGGCATGTTATGGTTCCTGCGTCTATCAACATGATCTTAAAGGGATTTTATGCGGTTGTTCCTCTCGAAGACCTTCGGCGGTCTTACTCGCCAGTACTACATTCGGCAATTTCTGTTCAGCCTGCTGTTCCTGGCGATCGTTATCTGGGCTGTCACCAACAGCAAAACCGGGCTGACCCTGAGTTCGGGCTTCATGATCTTCTTCTCGATCGTGAGCTGCTTTCTCTATCCCTACGCTCGTTTCGTCTATGAGAGTGTCGTTGGCTACGTGATGGGCAATAACGTCTTTTTCGTGAATGCCATTTTCATGATGGTGGTGAAGATCTTCACCATGTACCTGTGCTGGGCCTTGTCGATCTTCATTGCGCCGGTAGGGCTGTTGTACCTGTACTTCCATCACAGCCGTAACGTTCGTACGTAAGGCCTGCGATGCATGAAAACCCCGCCGATGTGCGGGGTTTTTCATTTCGGGGCAGTTCTCGGTGAAGCAGTCCCGTCGCCTTGACGGGCCTTTTGCATTCAGGGGTAACTCACCGCCTGCACCCAGTTCGCGCCCTTGCCCGAAGGCGCGCTGGAGCGGCGGGTGAGCGTGCCCTGTTGCGGGTCGATGGCGTACACCCCGACCTCGGCACTCTTTTCGCCCGTGACCAGCAGCCATTGTCCCGAAGGGTCGACGGTGATGCCCCGTGGTTGCTGCTCGACCTTGATGTTCTGCACGAAGCTCGGCTTGCCGCTTTCACGGTCCACCGAAAACACGCTGACGGTGCTGCCGGTACGTTCAGTGGTGTAGAGGAAGCGACCATCGGGCGTCAGCTTGATGTCAGCGGCCCAGATCGGATTGTCGGGAACCGCAGGTGCGGCCGGTTGGCCGGGCTTGACCACTGGCCGGGCCACTCCATGTACCAGGTTCGAGGTGGCCGGTAGCGTACTGGTCTCCTCCAGGACACTCAGGCGCCCGCTGTCCGGGTCGATGGCGAGCGTGGTCACGGTGCCGGCCATTTCGCCGAGCAGGTAGATGAAGCGATTGTCTGGTGACAGCGCCGGGTGGCGAGGGCCGCTGTTCTTCGGCAAGTCGACATGACCGAGTGGGGTGAGTTGGCCACTGGCGGCGTCGAACTTGAATTCCAGGTACTGGTCGTTACCCAGGTTGGCCGCATAGACGAAGCGGTTGCTGGCGTCGACGATGATCGAGTGGGCGTTCGGGCCGGTCTTGATTACCTGCTGCACGTCATCGGTGACGACGCCGTCGGCGTTGATCGTGTTGACGCTGATCAGGTCCTCGCCGTAGGACGCACCGAACAGGTAATGTCCGGCCTTGTCCGTCGAAATGTAGGCCAGGCTGTCGGCGACGGTGGCGTTTTTCAGGTGCTTGAGCGCACCGTTGGCCGGGTCGATGGCATAGGTGGCCACCGAGAAGGGCTTGGAGCGGATGGAGGCGTAGAGCTTGGTGTGGTCGGGACTGAGCGCCAGCGGCATGACACCCGCTCCGGTCTCGGTGATGGTCAGCGGCTGCAACTGGCCCTGGGCCGACAGCGTGTAGCTGGCGACGGTACCGTCGGTGGCGTTGGAGACGTAGACGTAGGTGTTGGCCCAGGTCACCGGCGCGGTGGCCAGCAACGCCGCACCGGCCAAGCCCTGCAGGGTTTTCAGTCGATTCATTCGAGAAGGCTCTTTATTGTTTTTGTTTGTTTGTCAGTTGTCGTACAACTATGGCGATTCTCCGGCCATCGACCAGCCCTTGTCAATGGAGCGTCTGGGACTTGCCAATGTCTCTTTTCGACCGGTTTGCTGCGGCGCTGGACATGGCCCGATCCGTGGATGCCGCAAAATGTCTGGCACATCCTGCCACGCGCAGGGGCCACTCCAGCCAGGTAACGACGATCGATGGGTTTGTTGAAAACAGCGCTGGGCGAGCGGCAGTTCATCTGCCTGATGGAGTTCGTCCCCAAGCCTTCTGCCCAGCACTTCGGGGCTTTCGAGCAGCTTATGGCACAGTCGACGCTTTGCGGCTGGCCGATGGTCGCTGCCGTCGCCGATCGGGTCGGTGGCAATCTTGACCTGTCGCCCCTGGACGCCATTGCCGAATTCAACGACTGCCGCGGCGCGCTGGTGCATTTTTCCGGCAAGGATCGCGAGCGCCGTGAACTGCTGGCACAGCTCAAGCGCATGGATACGGCCGGGCTGGATGAACTGCTGATGCTTACGGGCGACCGCTTGCCCGGACACGAGCCAGGCCAGCGACCGGTGCGCTACCTGGAATCGGTGCCGGCCCTGCAGATCGTTCGCCAGGCTCGACCGGACTGGTTGCTTGGTGCGGCCCTGAACCCCTTCAAGTACCGCGAGGAAGAGGGCGGTGCACAATATTTCAAGGCCGAGAAAAAACTGGTCGCCGGCGCGGACTTCCTGACCCTGCAGCTGGGTTTCGACATGGCGAAACACCGCGAGGCGCTGGTCTGGATGAGCCGGCAGGCAACGCCCAAGCCGCTGTTGGCTTGCGTCATGGGCCTGACCAAGGGCCGTGCGGCGATGCTTGACCAGGTGGCCGGAGTGGTCATCAGCCAATCGATGCGGGATGTATTGACCGCCGAAGACGCCGTGTCAAAGGCCTATGCCCAGGAACGCAGCATCAGCCGTCTCGCCCTGCAGATCGTCGGTTTGCAGCGGATGGGCTACGCCGGCATTCACCTCTCCGGTGTGCATCAGCTCAAGCAGTTGCAGGCGCTCGAACAGGCGCTCAACGATTGGCGAGCCCGCATCCACACCCAGGAACAGTGGGACTTGGCCTGGACTGACAGCTGGAGCCTGCCTGATCTGCCCACGGTAGCGTTTCATGCTGGAGCTTTGAACTGGCGGCTCGGCGAGTCCGATGTCCAGGCGTCCTTCACGGAAAAGGCTCGTTATCACCTGATGTCGGGCTTTCACTCGCAACTGTTCAGCCGCACCACCTGGTTGAGCCGGGCTTTCGGCTGGGCCGTAACTCGCCCGCTCTGGGCCACGCCGAATGGGGCGCGCTGGTTGCACCGGGTCGAGCGCGGCCTCAAGCGTCCGCTGGTCGGCTGCGACACCTGTGGTCGCTGCCGTCTTGAAGACACGCTATATGTCTGTCCGGAGACCTGTCCCAAGGGGTTGGCCAACGGGCCCTGCGGCGGTACCCGCCTCAATCGCTGCGAGTTCGGCGACCGCGAGTGCGTGCACAGCGTCAAGTACCGGGTGGCCAAGGCGGCAGGACAAGCGTCGGTACTGACCGAACGGTTGATCCCTTGCATCGAGGTCGAGACACGGCATCAGAGTTCGTGGCCACGCTGGTTCAAGGCAGGCTTGCCTGTACAGGACGACCGCAGGAAGGCGGCGCAGGAGGGCGAAACGACCACCCGATCAGTGGAAATCATCGATTGACCGGCGTCCCGCAGGCCCTCGTCGCCGTCGCCCAGATGCTTACTCTACGGCGCAGATCCATCGGTGATTGTGCCGGTAGGGAGCCCGCGTAAACGGCACATCCGATACCAGACGCATGCCGCATTTCTGCAGGGCTTCGGTCAGTTGTACGAGTGTCTCTGCTTCGATAGTCATCGCTGTTACCTCGTCAGATTGACTGCGTTCATAATTGCTGACCAACAGGACGGGCGGCTAATTCATTTTTTCTACGTGGGCGATGTTCAATCGCCGTATCATCGGGCGGTTCGCACTGATTGGCTTTTTGCCTGGGGCGTTGGACATGTTCTGCACCGTGATGCTGTAGTTGCCTTCACTGGAGACAAGCGCCCGCCCAGGCTGAAAACCCCACCCCCTCGATTCTGTTTTCCGGCTGCCGGCCGATTTGTTCCTGACGACACTAGGGTTCCAATACCCAAGCCAGGAGCAATCAATGTCCGATGTTATCGAAAAAAGACTCGGCCCTCTGCGCAGTACCATGCAACTGACCCTCCACACCTTTCATGCCTTGCGGATCTGGGATGGCCGGGCTGCCAGCGAGGGAAAACCGGCGATCATCGGCTTTACCGGCTTTGCCAGTGCGGTTGGCAAGGTAAACCGTGGCGTCAAGCTGGGTGATCCCTATGCCGATCTGTGGATGCTGAAAATCCAGGAAAAACTGCAAGCCTGCAAGGCCGAGTTGGCGCTGATCCAGGATCAGTTGGACCTGCTCATGAGCGCCTTTCCGGACGCGATCAGTGCCGAGGAAAACTTCAATGTCCAGCCGGTGACGATGCCGATCGCCATCACCTCCCAGTTCGGCTTCCTGGCGGTGTATCTGTTGATCACCTACGACGATATCGTTCGGCGCCTGCTGCAGGCTCATCATGTCGCGCTGATCGATCGGCGGGAGATGGAGCGCCGCATTCATGCCGGCGCGCGCGAATTGCGCAGCCTCTTCGGGTTGCCCCGCAGGTACCGCTTCTCCGGGGTGAGCCGGGCCGATTTCGCCCTCGACAACGCCCAGGCCCGGCACGCCAGGGAGCGGTTGGGGGCGTTGCCGCCGGAGGTGATGAATGGCACCTTGCGTGCCGAATTCTCCCCACCCGTCACCTGGAACCAGGCGGTCCCGGCAGTTGACGGCGTGGCGCTGGAGCGTGCGTGGTCGGTCGCCTTGCCCGGTCCTCATGGGCAAGACATGATCCGCGTGTCGGCCAACGACTGAATCCACCGAGAATCGCTACGACAACCCAGCCCCTGCACGCTGGGTTGTCGTTATTGCGCAGCCCGCCGGAACGCCTCGATTTTAGCCAGGGCGCGCTCAAGGTTCGGATCGCCATAGACCACATAGCGATGATCGACGACGACTGCCGGAAGCTTGCTGACCCCCAGGCTCCAGGCATCGACGATGTCCTGGTGCGCATGGCTGATATCCGAGGAAACCTCGACGTTCATGACTTCCTCGAAAGCCGCCTGGGCTTGCGCCGGTTCAGACGGGAGGTTTTCGAAAAATGCCACTTCCAGCTGGTCGAGGCGATCAAGAAGGATCAGGCGAATGTCCGCCTGCACGTCAACGGGGTGCGCCGAATCGGTGATGACCCAGGTTTCGGCCAGGCACGGAGCAAGACCGGCCAGCAGGACGAGGGGACTGCAGAGTCGCAGGAGGGGATAGAAATTCATGACGAGGGTCCAGGTGATGGAAACCTGGATCCTCGGCGAAACGTGCGCCCATGACAGCCGGAAAACTGTTCTGCGCCGGGCGCCTTTTCAGCGCGGCTGTTCGCCCGACTCGCGACAGTAGTCGGCGTAGGTAGTGCTGTCGGGAATACCCCTGGCCTGGTCCAATCGTTGTGCCACGGCCATGGCTGCTTCCAGCTCGCTGATACCGTGGGTACTCATCAGCTCATGCCGCTCGGCCTTTTCCTCCGGCTCGGTCATGGCCATGGTCAGGTAGAGGCTCGGCGGTACCGCGCGAAACAGTACCTCCATAGACTTGGACAGGATCACCCCTTCGGTGAATTTCCCGGACTCCTTGCGAGCCGACAGCATCAGGGTTTTCTGCGCATCGGTGAGGGCGCGGAAGCGGGCGATCTTCTCGACCTCGTCCGGCGGCATGTTCAGGCAGATCCACCACTCGATCATGTTCAGCATCGGCTCCGCCGCCTTGGGCAGGTCGTCGACGTTCTGGGTGGCGAGCCAGAACCAGGCGCCGAGCTTGCGCCACATCTTGGTGATCTTCACCACATAGGGTGACAGCAGCGGGTTCTTGGTGATGATGTGGCCTTCGTCGGTGACGTTGATGATGGGCCGGCCGAGCATCTGGTCACGCTCGGCGATGTTGTTCACGGCGTTGATCAGTGAGATGTAGGCGATCGACAACTGGGCGTTGTAGCCCTCGCGGGCGTAGGTGGCCAGGTCCACCAGGGTGATGTCGGCTTCCGGCCAGGGCGTGCCGTCGCGGTTGAACAGGTCGCCGTCGGCCCCCTGGCAGAACATGTCCATGGCATCGGCCATTTCCTGCAGGCGCAGGCGGCGAGGTTCCGGCAGGTCGCTGTCCTGGCCCATGCCACGCAGGGCATCGCGCACATCCTGGGTCAGCACGGTCCTGCCGTCGGCGGTGCAGGCATGGGCCGCGTGGAGGATGCTCTGGCGAATCAGGCTGCGGTCAGCGCGAGTCAGACGCTGTTCCTCCTTGTCTTCGCCGCCGGTGATCATCAGGCGTGCGGTGATTTCCAGTTCACCCAGCACATCACGCTCATCGTCGGCGCCGTCGCTTTCGTCGAGTTCGTCAGTCTCCGCGAGCAGCGCCCGGTTGGGGGCGTTCACCAATCGATGGGCATCGGCAAAGGGCGCGAGGCTGACGCCGGAGCCGGGAGCGAGCTTGACCCGATGCACCTTCAGGCCCAGGCGCCGGGCAAAGTCGGCAAACAGCCCGAAGCTGTTGCCGGCTTCGGCGATGAACAGGCGGGGTCGATACAGGGCGACCACCTGGTTGAGCAGGTTGTTGAGGGTCGCCGACTTGCCGGCACCGGTCGGCCCGAACAGGAACAGGTGGGCATTCATCTGCCGGTCGAGCCGGTTGAGCGGGTCGAAGGTCAACGGCCCGCCACCGCGATTGAAGAAGGTGAAACCGGGGTGGCCGGTGCCTTCGCTGCGCCCCCAGATCGGTGCCAGGTTGGCCACATGCTGGACGAACATCAGCTGGGTGTACCAGTCGCTGCGTCGCATGCCTGGATTGAACACGCAGGGCAGCCAGCGCAGGTAGCTGTTGAGCGGAGCGACTTCATGCTCGTCACGCACCGGTTGCAATCCGGCGTTGAGCATCACGTTGTTGAGCTGCAAGGTGCGCCGGTCGAGCTCCTCGATGTCCTGCCCGCGCAGGTAGAAGGCCACGGCGGCGCGATACAGCTTGTGGGCGCTGCCCAGGTGTGAGCGGGCCTGTTGCACGTCGTCGCGGGTCTGCTCGGAGGCCAGGGTGTCGCCCACCGATTTCTTGGCCAGGTGATTGAGGTGGCTTTCCAGGGTGTCCTGCGGGGTGATCACCAGGGTGATGCACAGCAGGGTGTCCTCAGGCATCTGGTCGAACAGGGCATTGATCGCATCGCCGCCCTTGGGCGTTTCGCCGGTCAGATGGCCGGTTGTCGGCGGCGTGCGCAGACGGTCGAGCACCACCACGCGATGGGGCATCCGGTCGAAATACCACAGGCCACGCTCGAGGTCTGAACGGGGTTGCTCGAAGAACAGGCGCTGGGCGAAGTCGCTGCCGCTGGCCAATGGCAGTTCTTCGTCATCCACGTCGGGTGGATAGCCGGCCAGTGGGTAGAAGCGCTTGCGGTCCTCGACGGTGTCGCCGAGCAGGTTCGGTTTCGGGTTGAACCAGTGCAGTAGCCAATGATGGATTTGCGCACCATCGAGGCGACGAGCCTTTACCCCGGCATTGCCCAGTCCGCCGACCAGGCGTTCGCAAAGGCTGTTGAGCGCCTGTTCGCTGTTTTGTCCGCGTTGGACCGGGCTGCCCTTGCTGCGCCGGTACACCACCAGGCGGACCTTGCGGCACTGGCCGCGCCAGGGCAACTGGGTGACGGCGGTGTCCTCGAACAGGCCGCCCGGTTGAGACAGGGCCTGCAAGTGCTGGCCGAACATCCGCAGGTAGCACTCGGTGAAGGCCGAGCCGCGGGCACGCGGCTGGACGTAGGCATCGAGGGTCTGCAGATAGCCCTCCCAGTCGGTTTCGTCCTGGGCATAGAGTTGTACCACCCAGGGCTGTTCCTCCAGTTCGTCCAGGCTGTCCTGCAGCGCGTTTTCCAGGGCGTCGCGCACCCCGCGCAGCCAACTTGCCTCGCGCCCCTCGGTGCCGATGGAGGTCAATTCGAAGAACGCCGCGACCGACTCCCCATCCTCCAGCAGCAGGCACTGTGATTCGGGCAGGAACTCCACCCACGGCAACAACTCGACGAAGCTGGGTGTCGCGTCATAGAGCGCTTGCTCATCGGCCACGGTGGCGGGGCCGGTCTGCTTCGCTGGCATCAGTAGTCCTCGGTGCGTTCGCCGGGCATGGCGTATTGCACCCGTTGGTAAAAGGGGAAGACGGTGCTGTAGCCCGGCACCGGTACCGGGTCGGAGCCGGCCAGGTGCGGGAACACGTACATCACCAGGTCTGGATTGGGCAGGCGCTTGAACTGGCTGTGGATCTCGTTCCGGGCGGTTCGGGTATAGGCGGGCTGATCGCCCAGGGGCTCGACGAGGGGGTGGGAAAGCCCTTGGCGCGCCTCATCAAGTGGTTGCCGGCGAGGCTCATGGGCCGGGTTGTCCCAGATATCGGCCATGGTTTGCGGCCCGTGGGGCAGCAGGTGCTCCTTGTCGGTACTGCAGCCGCTGGCGAGCAGAACTCCCAGCAATAGGCTGGGCAAGGGCTTAATCGAGGCTTTGGGCATGTCCCGCTCCTGCAATGTGCCGCACCTGGCGGCCAAGGGTTTCGTAGTCGATCTCCAGTTGCCGGTCCAGGTGCACCGCCACCTGGGCGCCGGGCTGGACGTAGACGGCGGCAAAGGCCTGGCCATAGAGCTTGTTGACCCAGTCGCCGACGTCCTTCACACCGCCGGAGAGAATGCTGTTGAGCGCCGAAGGCCCGGCACCCACGGCAGTTCCACCGGGCGTCAGTACCGTACTGGCATCGGCCTTGTTGGCTTCGAGCAGCGCCGCCACCCCGGCTCCGGCCGCCGTGACCAGGCTGCGGCTGGCCAGGTATTGCTGGGCGTTGGAACGTCGTTCGCCGGCAATGCAGGGCACGCCGTAGGGATCGCTGAGCCAACCGATGCCGCCCTGGATCTTGCCGGTGCCGGACGAGCTGTTGCCTTGCTGGCTGGTCAGCTTCCGTGGCGCTGGCAGGGTGCGGATGCGTCCGTCGTTGAAGACGAAGGTCAGGCTGACGACCTGACCGCGCACGCAGGACAGTGTCCAGTCGCCAGCGGCCGTGCCGCTGAGCACCGCGCCGGCGACATCCGGCAGGTCGATGCCGTTGGCAGTCAGGTTGTCCGGGCCGATCAGGACCTTGAACGGATAGGGATCATTGACCACGCCGTCGATCGGGACCCGGCCGACCAGCGCGGTCATGGCGACGGAGCCGGTCAGGGTGCTGTTTTCCGGCAGGGTGTAGACGGGCTTGTCGGCGACCTTGCTCTCGGCCCTGCCGGGTGTTTTTTGTTCCGGCTGGGCCTCGGTGCGGAACCCGTTGGAAAACCCCACGCCGGGTGTCAGGGCGCCGGAATCGCTGGCCCCCGGCTTGCCCCGTGGACCGACTGCGCTCGCGTCCTGGGGTTCGGTCCAGACCAGTTCGTCCTGGGCGAATTGCGCCTCGTCTCCCGGTTCCAGGCCAAGACCAATGGGCAGTTCGTTCTCTGGCCGACCAATCAATCGAGTCGACAGTTTCTGCTGCAGGTCCTCCAGCAGGCTCTGCTTCTGCTGTGGGCTCAGTTCCTGCCGGGAACCTTGCGCGGATCGTTCCAGCTCACTCCCCAGGATCTTCTGGATGCGCTGGTCGATTTCACTGTCACGCTGACGCAGTCGGGTATTCTCCTCCTGCTGGTCCTTGTTCTCGGAGAGCAGCGCCTTGAGCTCTTCGCGCATAGCCTTGGTCTGGGCGACCAGGGTCGCCACCGTGTCGTGTGGAGTGTCGCCATCGATACCCAGTTGCTTCATCTCTTCAGGCGTCAGTCGGTACCCGCTGGGGTCGGCACGGTCTGGCCCATCGTTCTTGCCGGAGCAGCCCCTGAGCAGGCCAAACAGCACCAGCAGTAACAGGGGAAGGAGCAGCCATTTGAGCAGGGAGTTACTTTTCATGGGCGCTCCCGTGCAGGCTGCCGGGGCGGGCTGTCGCATCAACCATGCCGAGGGTGGGCGACATTGATTGCGCAAGGTTCCTTCCGCGAGTGACCAGGTAGACCACGGTCGTATCGCTGGGCTGTCCGGTTGGGCCGAGGAGACCATGTTGGAAGGTCGCGCTGATGAAGTCGCCCTGCAGTTCGCGCGGATCGAGAGGCAGGGGCGTGATCTCGAGGTTCTGAAGCCGGACTGCGCTGACTATGTAGTCGTCCAGTTGCCAGGCTCCCAGCAGAAGGGCGGACAGCGGCTTGCCCGGCAGCAGGCCGGAAAGGGCCGGCACACGCCGCAACTTCATGGTGGCCACGCCGGGCAGCGGTTCGACAGTCCGCAGCGGGGCATAGAGACTCTGCGCCGCATAGCGGGTCAAGGTGACCGGTATCGGGGTTTCCCGTGGGGTGGCGGGCTTGTCCGTCGGGCCCTTTGCCTCAGGCACCGCTGTCACGCTGGCATAACGCTTGGGCCGGGTGGCGCCCTTGACTATCCTCACCGGTTCCAGGGCAGGGGCGTCCTGCAGGTCGCGAGCGGCAATATCGATCAGGATCAGTTCGCCGCTCTGCACATCCTGCAGGTGCAGACGAGTTGGTTCGATCGGTGCATTGGCTCGCAGGTACAGGGTGCCGCCAGTGCTCTGGATCCGCAGCCGATTGCCCAGCGAACGAGGTGCACCGACCCGCACGTTATGGTCGATGAACAGCACCCGCTCCTGGCCGACCTGGAGCGAAACGGCCAGGGGCAGGCGCTCCCAGGTCATCAGTTCGATGCCCTGGGCCACGGTGCAACCCAGCCAGAGAGTGATGAGGAGAATCGAGCGGCGCATCAGTGGTGTCCTCCGGTGTCCTCGCCGGCTGGCCATGTGCTGATGCGCTGTGGAGCGCCGTCGTAGCAGTCGAGGGCCATGCCGAACGGGTTTTTCTCCGGGTCGATATCGCGGCGCACCACCTTGAGCGGATAGCGCACGAAGCTCTGCTTGACCCGCTCCGAGCCGTGGAACTCCTCGGTAGCCAGGTCGAGATTGAGCAGCCACTGGTCTCGTCCCAGCACCTTGACCCGCACATGGGGCGACTGGCCGTAGTTGCGCTCGGGAATCTCGAAGACGCCGCGGGTGCGGCTACGCAACTCGCCGGCAACCTGGCGTTGTTGGAAATCTTCCTCCAGCTGCGACTTGCAACTGGGTGTCAGGTAAGCGGAGAGTTTCTGGATGGCGCGCAGGTAGTCTTTTTCGCCATCGGTTGGCCAGCGGTTGAGTTGCTGGAAGATGTACAGCCCGAAGGTATAGACCGACTCGGGCGGCACCTCCCACCACTTGCGCGTGCTGCCCGAACGCAGGTCCGGGGGAATGTTGATGGTCAGGTTCCTGGGCGCCTCCCACCAGCCGAGCCCCAGCAGCAATGCCACCCCGAACAGCAGGCCGCAACCGGCGCGCAGGGAGGTGACATGGGCCTGCAGGCGACTCACCTCGTTCTTGAACTGGCTCATGGTCGTGGCCCCCGGCGCGTGCTCCAGAGCCCCGAGCGGATCACCAGGTCGTTCGCCCCGACCCAGTCGCGCAGCACGGGCGAGGTTGTCGCCAGGCGCCATTGCAGGTAACGGTACAGCCAGGTCTGCGGCTTGCCGCGTTTGTGACGGCGTAGCAGCCGGCCGCCCAGGAACAGGCCCAGGGCCATGCACAGCACGATCGCCGAAGGCAGCAGGGCGATGCTCTGCAACAGCATCGCGGCGGCGATGCCCAGGCCGGCGCCAACCAGGGCGGCGATCGTCAGGGTGATCCACATTTCGTCCGCAGTGAGCCCCAGGACGATGACGGGTTGATGGTTGAGGCGCGACGGCAGGAAACGAATGGTTCCGTCGGGCAGGCAGTGATCCGGGTCGAGTGTCATCGGGTGCCTCCATGGCGTGGTTGGGATTCGGGATAATGGCTGCACCCGGTGCAGGGCGAGGCGCGTTCAGCGAGGGGGCTGGAGCAAGTGCGCGGCAACAGCCGGAAAACACGGGCGAGAGGCGTCGGGTTCAACATCAGTGAATCGCCACTTCCCGGATTTCGAAGCACAGCAGCAAGACGCCAGCCAGCGGGTCCTTCACCTGAATGCCCCGGGGACCGATCCACTTTGGGGCCAGGCCGTTTTCCTCCAATAGTGGGTAGAGCGCCTGGCCATCGACCCAGCCCAACTGGGCGAGGCCCAGCAGGTTGTTGAGTTCCGCCGAAACGGCCTGCACCTCGCTAGCGGGTGACCAGAGCGCAACAAAGCGCAACTCCACCCGTGTCGGCCAGTTCATGGGCGCCTCATTGGTCGATGCCTGTGGCGGTGACAAGCGCCGGGTAGTGCGCCAAGCCCAGCCGTCGCGCCAGATCGTCGGCCGCCACCGGGGCCATGGCCAGGCCGCTGGCCAACTGGCGCAGTTCGTTCAGTGTGTCCAGCCGTTGCACGTTGACCACCAGCCCCACCGCCTTGAGTTCCCGCAGCACCTCGCCGCGTTCCAGCAGCCAGCGCCGCGACACGGGGTCATCGCCTACGAGGAAAATCGCTTGCAGGCCGGGAATGCTGTGTACGCGAGGCATGACCTGGCCGGGCGTCATGCCGGGTGAGTGCACGGGCAACAGGTCGGCTTCGCTGTAGGGCTTCAGGCGCAGCGCGGGTAATGGGAGCGGTTTGCCCTGTGGGTGTTGAGTCGAAAGATTGAGCGAACGGTAGTAGGCCAGCGCGGAGGTGCCGCCCAGGTCGTCGACAACCTGGAGTTCGGCTTCGGCGCAAAGCGGCGCCAGCAGCGTCAGGGCCCTGAGGAAACGGATGGATTTCATCGAGTATGTCTTCCTTGAACGAGTCCCTGCGAAACGCGGCCCAGATGGCGGGCAAAGGCCTTGCGATAGCGCTCGGCAGGTGCGCCACCGAGCGGGCGGTGATAACGACCGGCAGCGCTCACCCAATCGCTGCCGGGCTCCTTGTGTGCCAGCAGCAGGTCAGCGGCGACATCCAGGTTGCGGTAGGGGTCCAGCGCCTGGCAGGGGTGACTGAAGTATTGGGCGTTCCAGCCCAGGTTGATCTGGCCCAGACCGGCATCGACCCGCTTGGCACCGACTTCGTGGATGGCCAGCAGCAGGGCGCGGCAGGCGGACTGGCGGTCGGTGAAACGATGGCCCTGGCCGGCGACATTCAGCGTCCAGGGCCAGGGGACCAGCCGCCCGCGCAGCCAGGTGCCGCTTTCCTGTAGCGCCAGGGCATACAGGACGTGCGCCGGCAGTGGGGTGCCTTGCGTGGCCCACTGGTAAGCCAGGGGCGGCGGCGCGGCCATGGCGGGCAAGGCCAGCAGCCAGGCGGTGGCCAACGCACTTGCCAACTGTACGAGGGCGCCGCTCATTGGCGCCGCCATTGGCCGTTGACCGGCCGCATCACGGCGGGCAAGGTCCCATCGTCGCCCAGGCGTGCCCATTGTCCGGTGTCGTGATTGAGGGTGATGTCTCGCGAGCGCACCCTGGACGGTTCGATGCCGACCTGCCTGGCCCAGTCACGCAGGCGCTCGTCGCTGTTGTCGGTGTCGACCAGGTAGAGGTCGAAGCGTTTGCCTTCGCGCTGTAGCTGCCGGGCCTGGCTCATGCAGTGCTTGCACCGGGGCTTGACGAACACCGCGAGTCGAGCGTTGCTTTCGACCGGCGAGGCCAGCGGCGCCTTGCCTCTTTCCAGCAGGTTCACCGGCAATTGATCGGCGTGCAGGCGTTGGTAGGCGCGGTCATAGGCCTTCTGGTAATCCAGCAGTTTCTGCAGGCGGGCGAACTCCACCTGTACCTGCATCTGCGCGTAGCGTTCCTGCTCGGCCGGATCGCGCGCCTCGATGCCCAGGGCTGTCAGCGGGTCGAGGTTGGGCGAATGGACTCCCAGCGGGCCCTCCATCAGCTGTCGATAGCGTTGCCATTCCTGCGGCCTGAGTCCCCATTCGGCGGCGCGCTGTTGCTCGACCTGGCTCTCCAGGTGGACGCTGTCTTGCACGGTGGATCGTTCCAATGGTTGCGCCTGGGTCGCTGTGGCCAACAGCAGGAGCATTGCTCCGGGTATCGAGTGGACATTCATGGGTTGCCTCTCACGGAATCGACAGCGTGGTCAGCACACCGTCGGGCCTGAGCCAGTGGGCTTTTCCCGAATCCAGCGCCGTCAGCTTCCAGCCCTGGAACAACATGCCTGGACGTAGCAGTCGTACGTCGCCCAGCCGTTTCAGCCCTTGGGGAATGACCGCCAGGAACGACTCGCCTGCCCGTGACTCCAGGCCAAGCAGTGTGAACGGCGGCGGGCTGGCCTTGGCTGTGACCGGGGGTTTACTCCGAGTCTTCAGGCGCGGCGGCGGGTTTGCCGGCCCCGCAGTGGACGTGCACGCCGCGGGGCATTTCTCCGCCGCCGCTTTGAGCATCAGCAAGGTGCTTTCATTGTCCTGTAGCTGGGCTTTCATCGCCGTCAGGCTTGAGGTGAGGGTCTCTACCGCACGGGCTGTCGATTCCAGTGCGCCCAGGCGCTTGAGCAGTGACTGCTGTGCCTGCTGGAAGTCTTCCTTCAGCACGCCCTTGAAGGGTTGCATGCCTTCCAGTTCGTGATCGATCCGTTGCAGTTGCTGTTGCAGGCTGTGTATCTGCTCGGCGGCCTGTCGCACCTGTTTCGCATCGGCGAGCGTCGAGAGCCGGTGGGTGAAGAACCCCGCACAGCCGATCAACAGCAGCACCGTTGCACCTTGTACCAGCGAACTGCGTGAAGGCCGTTTCATCCCTGACCTCCCGCCAGCGTTGTCGCGCTGAAGCAGATTCGTCGGGCACGTTCGTCGACCTCCATCTGCCAGGCCGGCCCGGCCAGCGCCAGCAGGGCATTGCGGACCGTGACCGGGCCCAGGTGGTAATGCGCGGCGGGCAGCGGGTGGGCATACAGCACCTGCACAGCGTCGGCTGCGGGGCACAAGTGGTATCCCGACCGGCGCAGGACATGGGTCATGGCGTCCTGGACACTGGGGGTCAACTGGTCCGGTATGTGGATGTCGATCACCTGGCGTAGCAGGTCCAGCTGATCGGCCCGTGGCAGGGTGTTGGCCAGGGTGTAGCGCGCTGTGCGCAGCGGTGCCGACGGTTCGTACGGCAACGGCTGGCTCTCGGCTGACACCGGCGGCAGTGGCTTCGGCGAGCTGCCGGGAGGCGATCCTGCCGAAACGCAGCCCGACAGGGCGATCGCCGCCAGCGGCAAGGCAAGTGTTGCAAGAGTGGCCAGGGGCCGGGTAGGGGAGCCATGCATCCAGGTGTCCTCACGCGGTGGTGAGTACACAGTGGCAATCCGGCGCGATCACTGCTGCAAGGAAACTGGATTGTACCGGGCGTTATTTCGTCGGGCTTGGCTAGTCCAGGCCGCCAGTAGATCGTCCCCAAGAGAAAAACGCCCGACAATGTCGGGCGTCTTCTTGAGGTTACTCGCTCCATTCTTCCTTGAGCGACAGCAGCAGGTACGGCAGCCCGTGGTTGGAACTCAGCAGGCTGAGCACCAGCTTCAGGCGCAGCCGTTTCTCCAGCAGCGGGTACAGTTCGAAATGCACCTGATCGGCATCAGGTTGCCGGTTGTGCGCCTTGGCCGCTGCATGGAGCAGCGCCTGCAGGCGGCTTTCGAAGGTTGAACCCCGTGGGCCCTTGTAGTCCTTTACAGCCTTCTTCCAGATCAGTGGGGTCAGGATAATGGCGTACTTGAAAGTGGCGCCGGCAGGTTGCAGTTGGGACATATGACTTCTCCTTGTCGAGAGAAACCACCGGTCCCGACCGGGAGGTGATTTCCCGGTTGAGGTAGTAGGGCGATGCAGCAGGTCACACCCGTTTCCAGGAGCGTTTGCCCTGGACGGATGCAGGAGTAGGAGGGAACCGCGACGTGACAGCAATGCTTCCATCGACGAGGGTCGATTGGTCGCATGACTGGAAGCGTTGCGACCTGGGGACGGATCATGCGCAATCGCGCATCGTAGCCCTTCGGATCCGAGCTACATCGGCAGTGTGCTGACAAGGTCAGCGGTATGCATCCACACGATGGCGGATGCCGCCGCAGCTGTCAAAACAGGCTGTGCAACAAGCTTTTTCCGCTATCGCTCAGGCACTCAAGCTCTTGAGGAAATCACCGAAGCCACCGCGGGCACGACAGTCGCCGCGGCTGCTGGTGGAGACGCTGTTGCGCGCGGTCCAGACGATACGGGCCCCGCTTTGCTGCAGGTCGTTGACCAATTGCACGTCCTCGTCCAGGGGTAGGGGCCGAAAGCCGCCCGCGCGCTGGTAGGCCTTGGCACAAATCCCCAGGTTGGCGCCGTGGATGTGGCGATGGCCTTCCTCGGCGTGGTAGTGCGCCTGGTAGCGCTGGCGCAGTTGGGCGTCCTGATGGAGCTGCCAGTGGTCGACGTGTACCGTGCCGCACACCGCATCGGCGCGAAACGCCAACTGGCAAAGTAGCCAGTCGGGTGGCACGCAACTGTCGGCATCGGTGCACGCCAGCCAGCGCGCGCCATTCTCGAGCATCATGGCGGCACCGGCACGTCGAGCTTCACCGACATTCCGCACGTTGATGCTGAGGGTCTGCACACCCTGTCCCATTGCAATTGCGTAGCTGGCGTCGCTGCACTGGTCGAGAACGACGAGAATCTGCACTGTCTCCCCCAGCGCTTCGACGTTGCGCGCCGCCAGTTTCAGTGCCCGCAGGCAATCCCCCAGGTGTTGTTCCTCGTTATGAGCGGGTACGACAACGGCGATCATAGGCAGCTCTCTTCCAGGTCGAGCAGGGCGGGTTGCCTGCTCCACAGCTCCAGCAGGAACTGGGGCTCCTCATGGCGTACGGCGCGATGCAAAGGCAGCTGCCTGGCCAGCCGCTCATGGACCTGGCGGCCGTCCTGCGGGCAGCCATCGATCGGCGGCAACCAGTGGCAGGCCAGCACCGCACCGTCCGGTGTCAGGCTGTCAAGAGTCTGCTCGATGACCTGTTGCCAGTCCCAGGCGCTGAGGTAGTAACCGATTTCGCCCAGCACGATCAGATCGAAGCGGCCGGTCGGCCAATCATCCGGCAGTTGGCCCTGTTCGACCCAGACATGGGCGCGGTCACTCAAGCGCTCCCGCGCCAGTTCGACGGCGGTCGGATTGCGCTCCTGGCACAGCAGGGTTTCGGTACGGGTGGCCAGGGCGGCACTCAGCTCACCGTTGGCGCAGGCCGGTTCGAAGATCCGTTCGTAGCGCTGGCGCGGCAGGCAGGCCAGGATCAGGTCGCGTTTGCGCTGTTCGTACCAGCGGGTACGGAACTGCCAGGGGTCTTCACTGTTGGCGAAAAGACGCTCGAAGTAGTCGGCATTCATGCTCATGTAAACACCAGTTCGAAGGGTTGCAGCAGGCGTTCCAGGGCGTGGGCCTGCAACACCGCCGGGGTGGTTCCGTCGGCGACTATCTGGCTGTGGTGGGCCGTGATGGCCTGGTGCTTGCTCGCCAGTGCGCGGGCATCGAGCGGCAATTTTCGGGCGCGCTCCCAGGGCAGCCGCGAGTCGTTCGGCGAAGCCCAGTGCCAGGTCCAGACCGGTGCTTCGAGCAGCACCGCCTGGCACTGTCGGGCGGTCTGGGCGCAGGCCCGGCCGACGGCTTCGTGGTCGCAATGGCCGTCCTTACGCCAGGTGGTAATCACTCGGTCGCCGGGGCGCAGGTGTAGCACAAGGTAATCACGGAGTTCGCTTTCCCGGCTGGCCACATCGCTATCGGGCAGGCCGACCCGCAGCCAGGGCAATCGCTCGGTATCGAGCCCGAGTTCATGCAGGGCGGCCCGGCTTTCCCGTGGACGCAACTGGCGCAGGTCCTGTGGGCTCCAGCGCGTGGAGCCGCGGTGGCTGGCTTCGCCATCGGTCACGGAGACCAGCAGCACTTGGCGTTGCCGGCTGTCATCCAGGCTGGCCAGCAGACCACCGCACATGAGGACTTCGTCGTCGGGGTGGGGGGCGACCACCACCAGGCGGCTGTTCTCGGGAACCAGCTCGGCGAGGCTCACCGTCGGCACACCGGCCAGGGCAGTCGAGCGTTGCCAATGTTCCAGTGGGGTACCTGTGCCGGGAAAGGCATCGGTATCGGGAGCTGCCGTCATAGTTGCCAGCTCCCTGCGGTCACCTGGGCCACCTGGCTGCCCAACTCGGCCAGGTCCCGCTCGGCATGGCTCTGGCGTAAGTAAACCGGCAGGTCGGCACTGAGCCGGGCAAAGCGCTGGTCCTGGCAGTAGGGCGTGGCGCCCAGCGCACGGCCGACGCGATCGAGCACCTCGCTGGCCGCCTGCTCCACCACGGCCCGGACGCAGCGCACCGACGTGCTGGCATCCGAGTGGGGGTGCTGGTCGATCCAGGTGGCACACTGGCGCAGCGCGGCCCGGGCGCCACCCAGGGCGGCATCCACGGCCCCCAGGTGCGCCTGGGCGTGTGGCTCCTGCCGGTTGCGGCAGTACTCGCGCAGGTACTCGGCCAGGGCCGCGCTGGCGCCATACCAGCAGGCGGCAATGCCGGCGCCGCCTTGCCAGAAGCCCGGACGCGCCAGGTATTGTCCCGGTTGGCCGACCGGATAGGCCAGGGTGTCCTGGAACTCGATTTCGATGCTGCAGGTGGCCGCCATGCCCACCGCCTGCCAGGCGCCAGCCTCTAGGCGCTGGCTCGGGTCGTGCAGGTTGATGGCAACCAGTTGCGGCCTGTCATTCTCATCCCAGGCCGTGAGCAGCCCGTGGTCCACCTGCAATGCGCCGGAGCACCAGGCCTTGCGGCCGCTGAGGTAAACGCGAGTGCCCTGGCGCGAGGTGATCCGGGTGCGGGCGTAAGGCGGTTCCGCCGCCCAGACGCCCCAGAGGCCCTGGTCTTCCAGGTGGCTGGCGTGACATTCGGCGAGGATCGCCAGGGCGTCGGTATGGCCTTCATACAGCTTGGCCAGCGACAGGTCATGCCCCGCCACCTGTGCCAGGGCCCGCCAGCGTTGCAGGGTATTGCCGTGGCCCGGCAAGGGCAGGCGGTCCAGCCCCTGCGATCGGATCGCCTGCATTATTTCCAGCAAGCGATCGTCGAGACTGGGTAGACAGGGCACAGGGGGGAAGCCGTGCAGCAACGCCTCCAGCGCCTTGGCCTTGGGGCCGGCCGCTCTCTTGAGGTCAGGTTGGCGCAGGTGTTCCGACAATGACGACGACATTGCAAGGCTTCCGACTCGATGGTTTTGGCTGGTTGGTGGCTCCGTAAGGTATGAATGAGTGCGAGGAAAGGGAGTTCAATTTAATTGAAGGGTGAGCTGGCGGCGGATATTGCAATCGGTTTCAGGCAACGAAGTCTGGACATCCCGCCCGACGGATGATCCGTTGGGCGGGATTGTTGTTCGAGCCTCGGGAGTGATCAGGGCGTGACAAACAGCGCCGAGGTCCAGACCCGCGACTGGTCACGCTGGCGGGCGCTGATGAACAGGGGATGTTCACGGCCTTTTTCCAGGTCCAGCGCGCTCAGTTCGATTCGTCCGGACACCTCGCGCGGCAGTGGCGCCTCGCTGACCTGCTCCAGCGACACCTGCAACTCCGCGCCCGGCAGGTGCTTGACGATCGAGCCGGCGGCCAGCAGTTCCTCGCCGGTCAGTTGCAGGGTGACGCCAGGCGCATGCACGTGCGGTGGTGGGGCCAGCGAATCGCCGACCTTCACGTAGCCATCGATCCGCAAGTGCACGCTGATACGGGCGCCGGCCAGCCCGGAAATATCGATCTCCAGGCTGTCGGTGTCGCCGTTGGTGTCGGTCTTCAGCGCCAGGGTGGTGGCGTCCTTGCGCCAGGCCACCTGCTCGGGGTGGTCGGCACCGAGGAAGCGGAAGGCATTGAGGGTGGCGCCGGTGAGACTGATCTCGCCGGTCCAGTAGGCGCCGCGGTAGCGATCCTTGATCCGCGCACCGCCCAGGCGTAGGCGAATCCGCCGCGACGACAGTCCGGCCTCGGCATGCAGGTTGCGCGACCAGATGCTTTGCTCGCCCCGGAACAGCTCGATCTGCTCCCATCCGGTATCCCCCAGCAAGCGGTAGTCCAGGGCCGTTTCGCCGTTGACCTTTACCACATCACCCATCAGGTGTTCGCCCAGGCGCAACGTCGCCAGGCTGCGTTCGCCGGTGGTCGCGAAGGTGTGGCGGGCACGCAGGGCGCGGCCGACGCCGGCGCGGTCGAAGCTTTCGGCGATCACGCCGGTGAGACCGCCGCGGGAACCGAATACCGCCGTCGCCGGCACACCACCGCCACAGCGGCCCTGGTGTTCGTCACTGTTGGCCGCGGCACCGACGCGGTAGCCGCGTTGCAGGGCCTCGGCATAGACCCAGTGGAACTGGCCCCAGGCCGAGCCGACTTCGACCAGGCGCTCCAGCTCGGGGTGGTGCCAGTCGAGGTTGCAACGCCGGCCACCGACGTGGGGCATCATCAGGTGGCCTTCGGGGTCGTGCGCGTAGGCGGCGTACAGCTCGTCCACTGGCCAGGTGCCGGGCTTGATGGTACCCGCAGTGAACTCGTTCCACTCGAAGGAGCGCACCAGGCGTCCCTGGGCGTCGAACGGGAATTGCGGCTTGCCCTCGTGAAGGAACACCACGTTGCGATCACCGCCGGCGCAGGAGTTGCCGCACCACTCGGTGCCCGGGTAGCAGACGAAACGCCCCGGCTCGTTGAGCTGGTGGATCAGCTTGACCGCTGCGTCCCAGCGCTGCTCGGTGATGTTGAAGTCGTTGGCGGTGTAGCCGAGTACATCCAGACCGGCGACGTCGCGGCCATAGCTCAGGTTGTACAGGGTGTCGTTGGTACCCACGGTGTCATCGGAATGCACGTGCAGGTCGGCATAGAGCGGTCGCAGGGTGCCGAGCGCCGCATCGACGTTGACGAAGGCCGAGCCCGCTTGCACACCGAGCTGATCGGTGACGGCCTGGATCGACCATTCACCTTGCGCCGCCAGTTCGATGGCCGGCACCCGCAGGATGGCCCAGCCTTCGCTGGCCAGGGTGAAGGGCAGGCGCTGAGCCTGCGCGGCAGGCCCGGTCAGGGTGAGTTGACCGGTCAGTGGCGTGTGTCGGCAGGTATTGCCCCAGGCGTCGTCGGCCCGTACCAGGATGTCGAACGGCTGGCCTTCGCCGACCAGCCTCGGGGCGATCACCTGCAGCCGTTCCGGCGCGCCGGGGACGATGTCCAGCAGCAGGTCTCCCGGTACCTCGGCGAACTTGGAGCTGCCCAGCGGATCGATGAATAGCCGTAGGCGGAAGTCCTTCTCGACGAAGCTCTGCACGCGGGTGCCGGCACCACCCTGGCGGCGGTCGCCGAGACGAATGATGATGCGGTCGCCGGGGTTGAGGTAGCCGTCGACGATGTCGATCAGGATGGCTTTCTGGAAGGGCCGCTCATGGCCCTTCTGGTCGAAGCGCACCTTCAGGTGTTGTACCGTGGCCGGGCTCTGGCCGGGTACCAGTTCACCGGCCTGGTACTCGGCGCTGACGTAGTTGGCGGCCGTCGGGTCGGAAGTCTGGAACAGCGCCCAGTCCGAGTAGAACTTGAACGCCAGCTTGAGCCAGGCACCGTCGGCCAGGCCGCTGGCACCCACCTCGTAGACGAAGGTCAGCTCGTCCCACTGGCCGGCGACCAGGGTCTGGCGGTCGCAACGGATGCTGCCGAGGAAGGGCAGCGCCTTGTTGCGTGCGTAGAGTCCGCGCGGCGCGATGTACTCGCCGGCATCACGGGGATCGAAGGTCTGGCTCACGGAAATACCTCGTTGGTCATCGTGAAGAAACAAGGGAATGGCGAGGTACCTCAGGCAGCCCGCCAGGATTGGTAGTGACGTTCGAGCCGGCGGAACACCAGGCTTTCCATCAGCCAGGCGAGCAGGCCGATGATGACGATGCCCAGCAGCACCTGGCTGCTGTTGCCGATCTGGCCGCCCATGGAGACCATCCAGCCAATGCCTTGGGAGGCACCGATCATTTCGGCGGCCACCAGCGCCCGCCAGCCCTGGCTGAAACCGATGCGCAGCGCGGCGGTGAGAAACGGCAGCGACGCCGGCAGGTAGATATGCACCAGCAGTTGCAGCGGGCTGGCGCCGAGGGTCCGGGCCGCGCGGACCTCGCCGTCGCGGATGCCCAGCACGCCTTCCTGCAGGGTGACGATCATCGGGAACACGGCGGCGATGAAGATCACCAGCATGATCGAGAAGAACCCCAGCCCGAAAATGATCAGGATCAGTGGCGCCCAGGCGATCGGCGGGATCGCCATGAACAGGCTGTTGAGCGGTGCGACGAACTCGCGCAGGCGCCGCGACAGGCCGGCGGCGGTGCCGACGATCACCGCGACCAGCACCGCGCTGCCGAAACCGACCAGTTCCTCCAGGGCGCTGGCGCGAAACTGCTTCCACAGCGAACCGTCGTCGATCCAGCGCAGTGCCTCGGCGGCGACCACCCAGGGTTGTGGCAGCACATAGCTGGGGAAGCGGCTGGCCAGGGCGATCCAGACCAGCAGCAGAAAGGGCAGCGAGGCCCAGCCCCAATTGGGTCTTGGCAATTTCATGGACGGCTCAACGGGAGGCTTTCTGCAGATAGGAGGTGTCCACCAGGTCTTTCAGCGGCACCGTGGTGTTCATGAACTTGAGCGTGTTGGAGTAGGCCATCAGCCGCTCGATGAACTGCTGGTCGGCGTCGGTCAGCTCGGCCGACCAGCCCAGGCGCTTGCGCGCTTCTGCGACGATGGCCTGGCCATCGGCCTGGCTGCCGTCGGGACGCTGTACCGGCTCCAGGCGGAATGCGTCGGCGATGATCTGGTTGGACTCGCTGGGGTGTTCGTTCAGGTAGGCGATGGCGCGGCGGTGGGCGCGCAGCAGTTTCACCACGTCGTCGGGGCGATCACGCAGGGTTTCCGGCAGGCCGATGACCACGTACCACGGGTATTGCGGCAGCGCCTGGTTCACGTCCAGCAGCAGGCGTGCCGAGCCGCGCAGCAGCGCCTGGCTGACAAAGGGTTCCCAGGAAAATGCGGCATCGACGATGCCGCGGTCGAGGGCGGCGTTCATGTTGCCCGGCGGCATGTCGACGATGTCCAGGTCGCTGTCCGGATTAAGGCCGGCGCGCTCGCCCAGCACGTAGCCGCGCAGCAGCACGTCCATTCCGCTGCCTTTTTTCACGCCCGCCAGCTTGTGACCCTTGAGGTCGGCCAGGTCGTGGATCGGGCTGTTCGTGCCGGCGAGCACGGCGGCCTGGCCATAGTTGACCTTGGCCAGGATCACGCTCTTCAGACCACGGGCGTACCACTGGTAGACCGGCGGTGCGCCGACATAGGCGACGTCCAGTTCATGGGCCGCCAGGGCCTGTTGGATCACCGGGCCGTCGCCCAGGGCCTTGATGTCGACGTCCAGGCCTTCGTCGCGGTAGTAGCCGAGTTTGTCGGCGATCAGCACCGGGGCATTCGCCATGGCGAACACGTAGCCGATGCGCAGCGGTTCGGCGGCCTGGGTCGAGGCCAGCCAGGAGGTCGCCGCCAGGGCGACCGGCAGGAGCAGTTTCTTGATCATGTGGGGCTCGTTGTCAGTGGGTGGAGTCGCTGCGCAAAGGCGAGGCGGCCATGACTTCGCTGATGCGCGTCATCAGCTCGTTGCGATAGTCGAGGAACGCCGGCAGGCGACGGGTTTCCAGGTTGCTGCGCGGGCGCGGCAGGTCGATGGCCAGCTCGCTGTGAATGCCGCCGGGCGCGATGTTCATGACCACTACGCGGTCGGCAAGAAACACCGCCTCGTCGATGTCATGGGTGATGAACAGCACGGTCTGGCCCAGGGTCGACCAGAGCCGCAGGGTTTCCTCGTTCATCGCCGCGCGGCTGATCGCGTCGAGAGCGGCGAACGGCTCGTCCATCAGCAGCACCTCGGGTTCCAGCACCAGGGCGCGGGCCAGCGACACGCGCTGCTGCATGCCGCCGGAGAGCTGGCGCGGCAACTGCTGCGCGGCCTGTTCCAGGCCAACCAGGCGCAGGTATTTCAGCGCCTGCTGGCGTTGCTCCCCGGCATCGCCGCGGCCGGCCAGCTTGAGGCCGAAGCGCACGTTTTCCAGGGCGCTGAGCCAGGGAAACAACTGCGGGCTCTGGAACACATAGCCGAGTCTTGGCAACTCCGGCTGGGTCGGCAGGCCGTTGACCAGCACCTGGCCGGCCTTGGGTTTCTGGAAACCGGACAGCAGGTTGAGCAGGGTGGTCTTGCCGCAGCCCGACGGGCCGAGGATGGCGACGAACTCGCCGGGACGGGCGCGCAGGTTCAGTCCCTTGAAGACGGCATGCCCGTTCGGGTAGGCGAACTCGACGTCGCGAACGCTGAGTGCATCGGGGGGCAGGTAAAGTTCGGCATGGGACATGGCAAGCGGCACCGAGTCATCTAGAATGGTCAATGCCTGGTATAATACGTATTAATACAAGTTGCCCCAAGACGAAATGGTCATAACCTTAGAAGCGAAGTGCCATCGCACCGCTTCATTCCAACGGATCGGTAATCACGTGACTCTCCAGCGAGAAAGCTCCACCTCCCTCTACGAACAGATCGTCCAGCAATTGCTGCAGGAAATTCAGCAGGGCCAGTACGGCACCGACGGCAAGCTGCCCTCCGAGGCCGAGCTGATGGCACGTTTCGCCGTCAGCCGGGTGACCATCCGCCTGGCCCTCGGCAAGCTGGAAGAGGACGGCGTGGTCGAGCGCAAGCAGGGCAAGGGCACCTTCGTTGCCGCCCAGCAGGTGCGGCACAATCTGGATGCGCTGCGCAGCTTCCATGAGTCGCTGTTGCTGCAAGGGTTGCAACCGGGCATGAGCATGCTGGGGCATGGGCGCATCCCGGTACCTGACGAGGTGCGCACGCTGTTCGATGGCCATTGCGTGAAGGTCGAGCGCCTGCATTGGGTCGACCAGGAACCCATCGCCTATGCCTGTAGCTATCTCACCGATGAGCTGCGCGAGGTGAACTGGGAGGAGATGGCAGAGGTGCCGTTGTATTCGGTACTCGAACGCACCACCGGGCAAGCGGTGATTCGTGCCGACATGGCTATCCGCGCCCGCGAGGCGGACAAGACCCTGGCCGCGCACCTGGGGGTGAGGCGTGGCACGGCCTTGCTGGTGATGGAGCGTACCTCCTGGTTCGACGACGACCGCTGTTGCGATCGCACGACCTTCTTCATTCGGCCTGAGCGTTATGCATTTGTGCTCAGCGGGGTGTTCAAGAGTCGCTGATTCGATTCACGACCAGGCTGATATCATGGGTGATCGCTATTTCACCTTTTGGAAGTATTCATGAGCACCCCGCATTTCCGCCAACCCGTTGCCCAAGACGCCGAGCGCTGCTACGAGATCGAAATTGGCGCCTATGAGGGCGACGAAGCCGCCACCCTGGAAAAGATCCGCACCCGGATCAATCAGTACCCGCAGGGCTTCCTGCTGCTTGAGGCAGATGCTGGCATCGTCGGCTTCATCAACAGCGGCTGCGCCCACGAGGTGGTGATGTCCGACGAAGAGTTCAAGGAACTGGTCGGCCATGACCCGGTGGCGCCCAACGTGGTGATCATGTCGGTGGTGGTCGACCCTGCGCACCAGGGCAAGGGCTATGCCAAGCTGCTGATGAACGAGTTCATCGGCCGCATGAAGTCGCTACGCAAGCAGACCATCCACCTCATGTGCAAGGAGCAGCACGTCGAGCTGTATCGCAAGATGGGTTACGAGTACGTGCGACCTTCGCCTTCGGACCACGGTGGCATGGCCTGGCATGAGATGCTCATGTCGCTCTGAAAGACGTAACGCGCCACCTTCTCATCTGCCGTGTGCATGCCACCCGCGAAGGCGTTCTCCAGTTCGACACCCGATTACCGCGCTCTACGCGGATTTCAATTCCAGCGCATGACCTTTTTTGACCCGCGCAAACAATGGCACGGTTGCCAGGGCACAGCCGGCAGCCGCCAGCCATACCGCTGACCAGGACACGTGACTCATTAGCGCGGATGCCGCGATCGGTGTAAGGAACAGCACCACGAAAACGCAGGTATTACCCATGGCCAAGGCCGTACCGGCTCGGCTGGCGCCGGCTAATGTCGCCAGCTCGGTGTAAGCCACCCCATGCCAGGCCGACACGGTAATACCGGCCACGATCATCACTGCGATGATCAGCCATGCAGCGAAAGGCGAGGCGTTCAAGTCGTTGACATTGGTCGCCCCCACGATGACGCCGAGTATCAGGAAGGCAAGGGCGCTCAGCCAGGCACAAGTCTTCAGGTAGGAACGGCGGTTGTTATGCTTGTCCGTCCAGCGCCCGCTCCATATACGGCTGATAATGGCGCCTACCTGAATGACCGCGAGAGTGGCCGAGATGACGGCAATGTCGACACCGCCGAAGTCATGGAAGAACACAGCCGCATAGGTGAGGATGGCAAACTGGGGCGCGCAGAGCAGGCCGATAGCCAGGACGATCCGCCAGACCCCGGGGTCGCGTAACGGCCCCTTGCCGGTCGAACTGCCTTTGGTTTTGGCGGGTCCGGTGAAGTCGGGTTCGAACAGCCATGCCCAGGCAAACAGTCCCGACACTATGCATACAAAGGCGGAGGCGGCGAACACCTCGAGGAATCCGTAAGTGTGTGCAAGCCATGGCAGAAAGATTGCGCCCAAGGCATAGCCGCCGGGTACCGCAGTCTGGCGAATGCTCATGGCGAGACCTCGCTCGCCTTCCTTGAACCACGCCATGATTGCCCGGCCGCTTGCACCGTTGACGCTGCTGCCAAGTAGGCCCACTGCGAACAGCCCGGCCGCCAGCAGCATGGCAGTGGGTGCAAGGGACGCCAACAGGGCCAGCACCAGCAAGGCAGCGGCCGAGCTGAACAGCCCAGTGAGCAATACGGGCCGGTCCCCCCAGCGGTCGGTGAGCAGTCCCCAGGGAATCTCGCTGGCGGCAATGCCCAGCCCCAATACGCCCAGCACCATGCCGAGTTCGGTATTGTCCAACTGGTAGGTGGCGCGCATGTACACGGCGGTCGCAGGTAGCCCGCCGACGATGCTGGAGAAACTCGCATTGGCGGCAACTCCTACGCCCAGGACTTTCCAGCGGTGACTTCTGCTTATGGTCATGGAGACGCTCACTGTCCAAAAAATGTGGGAGTGAGGTTCGCATGAGGGTATTATTCGGAAAATCAAATTATTTTTTCTATACGTCCTGAAAAATAGGATGGTCATGCGGTCCGTCAATTTCGATCTCGATGTGATGCGCAGCTTCGTTACCGGGGTGGAACTGGGCAGTTTTGCCAAGGCAGCAGACAAGCTGGCGCGTTCCACTTCGGCCATTAGCGCGCAGTTGAAAAAGCTCGAAGCCCAGGCCGGAACGCCATTGTTCAAGAAGGCTGGTCGCAAGTTGGAGCTGACTGACGCGGGGGAAGTACTGCTTGACTATTCCCGTAGGCTGCTCAGCCTCAACGATGAAACAGTTGCGGCGGTTTCGCAGCTCAAGCTCAACGGCTGGGTGCGCCTGGGCCTGCAGGAGGACCTTGGTGGATTCTTGCCCAAGGTGCTTGGCCGCTTCGTTCGCGCCCACCCAGACGTGCGGGTAGAGACGCGTATAGCCCGCAATGCCGATCTGCTCGAGTGCGTAGATAAAGGCTCGCTGGATCTGGCCTTCGCCTGGGCCGGGTCGGATTGCACCGGCTACAAGGAAACGATTGCCGAGTTGCCCATGCGCTGGATTGGCTCCTCCCTGCATCCGCCGCTATGGCATCCGGATGACGGAGTACCGCTACCCATCATCGCCTTTGACGCACCTTGCCCGTTCTTTGCGATGGCCACCCAAGCGCTCGACCGCGCTAGCTTGCCATGGCGCCTATCGTTTACGAGTTCGAGCCTTCCCGGCCTATCAGCCGCTACCGAGGCCGGCTTGGGATACACGATTCGCACCGGCCTGGGCTTGCAACAAGGAACCCAGCTGCTGCCGGAGGGCGCTTTGGGCTTGCCATCGCTCCCATCCATCGCACTGACCCTACACCGTAGTGGAGGCTCGCCCGAGCCGCTTACCGAACGGCTGTCGGCTATTGTGCTGCAGGCTATTCGCAGTGAGCTGGCTGAATGAGAGGCTTGTAATGGCTTGGGGCGGCAGCTCATGAGAGAAAGCTTGCTGTTCGCTCGGCATTTCGCCTGATCGAAACCCCGCAGGCATAAGCCTCCTGCGCACAGCCCGCCATGACGCGGACACAAAAAAGCCGCTTTCGCGGCGCTGTGCGCCTATTCATCGCCGGGCTGCGAAACCCGCATCGCTGAATGTGCAGCGACCCCCGGACGCCAGTGACCACCGTAGACGCACACCATATTCTCCCATGCCGATAACGCGTAGGAAACCGGCTCAATTTCGGAAAGCCGTTTCGTGTCTTTACCAAGTGTTGCGGGCTACACATTCGTTAACCGCAAAATCGCCGGCTTCGTTGTCTACGTGACGGTCGGGTTGTCCAATCACACCAAGGACAGCCTCAAGGCATTCGAACAGGCGATCAGCCAGTCGCCGGATGTCGTGGAGTTCCACACCATCACCGGGACCATCGAATACCTGCTGCGGGTCGAGGTAGCGGACATCAGGGCCTACGAGACCTTCCACACCGATGTGCTGGGCGTGCTGCCCCATGTTTCGTCGATCACCAGCCACATCGTGATGGACTCACCCAAAAACGAACGCCCTTGAGCAAGGGCGTTCGCAGTCCATTGGCTGGCGGTAATCAGAAGGTGTGCAGCATCTGCTGGATCTTCGCCGGGTCATGGGTGACGGTCAGGGCGAGCATCAGCAGGATCCGCGCTTTCTGCGGGTTCAGGGTATCGCCCAGCAGGCCCACGTAGGCATCGTCCTGGGGGATGTAGCCGCTACCGGCACGGGTCGAACGCACCACGATCACGCCTTTCTGGATGGCGTTGCGAATGGCCGGCAGGACGAAGTTCGATTCGCTGCCCGCACCGACGCCCGCCACCACGATCCCTTGCGCATGGTTCTGCACGGCAGCGTCATACAGGTAGCCGCTGTCGTTCTGGTAGCCGTAGAGAATGTCGACCTTGGGCAGTGCGTCCAGCCTGGAAATATCGAACGGCGTCTGTACGGTGTGCGGCTTGGTGACCTGGGTCTCGAACAGCGGCACCTGGTTGACCAGGCGGCCGAGGTCTCCGGCTTCCGGCGACTTGAAGGTGTCCAGGGCGTTGGCGTCGGTCTTGGTCGTGAAGCGGGCCGAACCGATGCGGTCGTTGAGCACCACCATCACGCCACGGCCTTTGGCTTCGGGCGAGGCGGCGACGGCCACGGCTTGCAGGATGTTGCTCGGCCCATCGGCGCCAATGGCCGTGGAAGGGCGCATCGAACCGGTGACGACCACCGGTTTGTCGCTCTTGACCACCAGGTTGAGGAAGTAGGCGGTTTCTTCCAGGGTGTCGGTGCCGCGGGTGACCACCACGCCGGACACGTCATCGCGCTGCAGCAGGGTGTTGATCCGCTTGGCCAGCTTGAGCAGGATCTGGTTGTCCATGTTGTCACTGCCAACGTTGACCACCTGTTCGGCGGTGACGTTGGCCACTTCGCCGAGCGACGGGACCGAGGCGACCAGCGCCTGTGCCGTCAGCACGCCGGGCTTGTAGCCGGTGGTCTGGCTCTGCTGCGCCGCCGTGCCGGCGATGGTGCCACCCGTTGCCAGGACGGCGACGGTGGGCTTGGCCATGGCCTGGCTGACGGTCATGACCGAGGCGAGCAAGACGGTAAAACCTACATTTAGAATTTTCATTATTCACCTGCATTCACGTTTTTGGGGCAGAGGTAGGCTGAGCTCGCAGAACGAACTCTGAAGGTTTGTTGTTTTCAGGGATCAAGCTGGGCGGGCGAGGACGTCCACCCAAGTGGTGAGGCGATCTGACGATCACCTCACCGTGTTTCTCAACCTTCGAACACTGGGTGAGAAGCTTTTTCGATGGCGGCCAATGCCTGTTCCCGGGTCATGACCCCGGACTCTTCCATGATTGCCAGCAGCGAGCGGCCTTCGGCCACGGACTGTCGTGCCAGCTTGCTGACCTTGGCGTAACCCAACTGGGGCACCAGGGCGGTGGCCACGGCCATCGAGTCGGTCAGGTGCTGCAGGTTGCGGTCTGCGTCCGCCGTGATGCCGGCGATGCATTTCTCACGGAAGCTGCGGATGCCCTGGGTCAGCAGGGTGATGCTGTCGAACACTCGCGAGGCCACCACCGGCTCGAAATGGTTGATCTCCAGCTCGCCGTACTGCACGGCCTGGGCCACGGCGACGTCGTTGCCAATCACCGCGAAGCTCAGCTGGATCATCGCCATCGGCAGCACCGGGTTGACCTTGCCCGGCATGATCGAGGAGCCGGCCTGCGCTTCGGGCAGCTTGAGTTCACCGATTCCGCCGACCGGGCCGGAGGACAGCTTGGTCAGGTCCGTGGCGATCTTGGCCAGCGACGCGGAGCAGGTACGCAGCTCGCCGGAAATACGCGAGAACACGTCCATGTTCTGCATGGCATCGAACGGGTTCGACGGCGCCAGGTACTCGACATCGGTGATGGCCGACAGATGCTGGTAGACCGCCTTGCGGTAGGCCGCTGGCGCGCCGAAACCGGTACCGATGGCGGTACCGCCCAGGGGCAGGGTGCGCAGCTTGTCGCGCACCGCCGCCAGTTCGGCTGCCAGGCGCTGGGTCAGCGAGGCGTAGCCGGAGAACAGCTGGCCCAGGCGCATGGGTTGGGCATCCTGCAGGCAGGTGCGACCCAGATGGAGGATATCGGCGAACTGCTCGGCCTTTTTCTCCAACTCGACGGCAAGCGCCAGCATTTCGCTGATCAACGGGGTGAACATTGCGTAAGTGGCGATCTTCAGCGCAGCCGGGTACACGTCGTTGGTCGACTGCGAGATGTTGACGTGATCGTTCGGGTGCACGATGTCGTAGCGACCGGCCGGGTGCCCGAGCATCTGTTGGGCGCGATTGGCAATCACTTCGTTGAAGTTCATGTTCGTCGAGGTGCCGCCCGAGCCTTCCAGCAGGTCGACGATCAGCGAGTCGTCGCACTCGCCGACGATGACCGACTGGCAGGCCTGCACGATGGCGTCGCACTGCGTTGCGTCAAGTACGCCGCTGTCGCGGTTGGCCAGGGCCGCGGCCCATTTGCACTGGGCAAAGGCGTTACGGAAGGCCGGGTAGTGGGCCACCGTCAGGGGCGATACCGTCAGGTTTTCCAGGCCACGCACCGAGTTCACGCCATAGAGCCTGTCGCCGGGGATGCTGACTTCCCCTACGTAGTCCTGTTCAACCCTGGCGTTGCGGTGATCAAAAGTACTCACGGATATTACCCTCATCAAATTTCACTAGAGCCTCGACACCCTGGCCCAGGGCCGTGAGGTTGGGCAGGAAGGCGTCGAGGATGACGTCGCGTGCCGCTTCGCAGGCGTCTGCGAAGAAGGCGCTGTATTCGTTGCGTCTGGCGACCAGGTAGAGCGAGCGCTCAAGACCCAGCTCCGGTACCACATGGGCGGTGACGTTGCGGGCCCAGGTGCTGGCCTGCAGGAAACACATCGGGCTGGTGACGGCCCAGCCGATGCCCTCGGCGACCATCGAGGTCAGGGCGTCGGCGTTGTCCAGCTCCAGCCAGTTCGGTACGCGGATGTTCAGGCTTCGCAGGTGGCGGTCGATCTGCTGGCCGACCTGGGAGGCATGGTTGAAGCGCACCACCGGCAGCACGTTGGCCAGGGCCCGTACGTCCTCGATGCTGTTCAGTGGCTTGCGCTGGGTGGTCGGCGTGATCACGAAATAGCGTTCCGAGAACAGTCGGTAGCGCACCACATCGCTGGCATCCATCAGCGGGTCGCTGGTGACGATCAGGTCGAGGTCGCGGCGCAGCAGGGCTTCACCCTGTTGCGGGCTGAGCCCGGTGCGTACCGAGAGCTGGGCCGCCTGGCCCAGCATGCGCTTGGTGAACATCGAGCCACACGTCGAGGCGAACGAGTCGACCAGGCCCAGGCGCAAGTCGGGCTTGACCCCGCGACCGGCTTCCAGCACCTGGACCTTCAGGTTCGACAATTCCTCGGCCAGCAGCGCGCCGCGGTTTCGCAGCGCCACGCCCCAGGAGGTGAGGGTGAGCGGGCGGGTCGTGCGGTCGACCAGGACCACGCCCAGCTCATCCTCCAATTGCCGGACCATCTGCGACACACCCGACTGGGAGATCCCCATGCGAGTGGCGGCGCCCGACATGCTTCCTTCTTCAGCCACGCAGATAAAGACCTGTACCGCATACATGTCGATAAGCTTGTTGGCTGGCATATTCGTTCTCTCTTGGCTGAACGTGGATTCAGGAGCGAATCTTTCCGTCCTGGCCCGCCGCTGTCACCAGCGGCATGGCCGTTTGGACGCTGCTGTCATCGGCTGCCGATGCCAGGCCGGCGAGCTCTTCCTTGCTGGTCTCCGGGGCGAACAGGTGGCAGAACACCCCGCCGAACACCAGCACTGCGACACAGACACCCAGCGCCGTCTGGATACCCAGTTGTTGCACGGCGATCGGCAGCAGGAAGGTGGCGAACGCCGAGCCGAAGCGGCTGGAGGCCACGGCCAGGCCGATACCCGAACCCCGCAGGTGGGTAGGGAACAGCTCCGGTGGGTAGACGAACTCCAGGTTGACCGCTGCGGCCAGCACACAGGCGAAGAAGCCGAACGCGAGGATGGTACCGACGGGGCCGAAACCGCCGTAGGCCAGCACCGCAAGGCCCACGGCGCTGAGGTAGAAGGTGCCGACCAGGAAGGCGCGACGGGAGATCCGGTCGATGATCATCAGGCCGAGCAGGGCGCCGACCATCAGCAGGACGTTGTACACGAGTCCGCCGACGAACTTGTCCTGCACGTTGAGCGCTTCCAGCACCCGCGGCGAAAAGGTGCCCAGGGCGAAGAACGGAATGACCTGGCAGGTGTAGAACACGCAGCCGACCAGGGTGTGCTTGCGCCAGCGCTGGCTGAACAGTTCGGCCATGCCGCCACTTTTTGGCGTGGAAGCCGGGGCCGCCGCACTCAGGGTGACATGGTCACCGAACTTGCTGCGAATGATCGCCATGGCTTCTTCGCTGCGCCCCTTGGCCATGAGCCAGATCGGCGACTCCGGCACGCCCAGGCGCAGCGGCAGGATCAGCAGGGCGGGTACGCCGCTCAGGGCCAGCATCAGGCGCCAGGCATCGGGGCCGATATCGCGCACGGCGAAACCGACCAGATAGGCAGCGACATAACCGGCGGCCCAGGCAGCGGCAAGAATACTCAGCAGGCGTCCTCGATAACGGCGCGGGGCAAACTCGGTGACCAGGGATTTACTGACGACATAATCGAAGCCAAGTACCAGCCCGAGTAATAGTCGTAATACCAGGAGTTGTTCGGGGGAAGTTACGAAGAACTGTGAAGCGGAGATGATTGCAAACAGCAACATGTCCCAGGCGAAGATGGTGCGACGACCAAACTTGTCGGCGATGGGGCCACCGAACAAACTGCCAAGAAACAGACCCGCCAACGAGGCGGCACCCAACAGGCCCATCCATAGGGCATTGAGCTGCAACGGCCCGGCGGCCATGCTGACGGCGATGCCGATAATACCCAGTACGAATCCGTCGCTGAACTGTCCTCCTGTTCCACTGAATACCGTTCGCAGATGGAATCGGCTCAGCGGAAGATCTTCGAACGAAACTTGACTGCTCATCGTGTCACCACTTGCTTCTTGTATTTATGGAGCCAGTGTTTAATCCCTGGCATGTCGGCGAGTGTACGACGCTAGAATCATTGAAACAGTATGTGTCTTTGCAGTATCAGGATTACTGATACTGTTTAGCGTAATGGGTAATAGAACGCCTATAAGCCCGCCATCGCGGTTTCTGATAGGCGGTATGATTGTCGCCATCAGACTCAACGCGAGGGTGGACTTTGGACAGGGCGGGAGCCGATTACTTGGCCGCCAGCGACACCAGTTCGATCTGCGAACCCCACGGTGTCAGGAAGTAGAACCACTGCACGCCATCGGGGTTGGTGATCGGCTCGTTCAGCACCTTCAGGCCCTTCGCCTTGACCACGGCCAGGCTGCGCGCCATGTCGTTGGTCCGCAGGGCGAAGTGGCTGGCGCCGATGTCGTCCTCATGGGGCTGCACGTGGTTGATCTTTGGTCCCTTGTATTGGAACAACTCCACCTTGGCACCGCCTTCCAGTTGCAGCATGACGAAGCGTTCCAGTTCGCTGGAGGGGTTCCAGCGGAACTGCGCTTTCCATTCAGCCGGAATGGCACCCGGACGGATGTCCGAAATCACGTTGGCGCCCACCAGGTCGGTGAAGAGTTTCACCGCAGAGTCGATGTCGGGCACGTTCATGCCGACGTGGTCGATGGCCGAGACCTGCAGCACGTCAGGGGCGGCGGCGGGTGCGTTGGGCGTGGCGGCCTGGGCCATCGAGGCCAGGGCGAGGGACGCGGTCAGTACGGCAAGTTTTGCAGTTTTCATGGTGTGTTCCTTTCAAAATCAGGTGACGAGGCCGCGCGGGCTGCGGCCTGCCTTCGAGTCAGATCTGGGCCTGGCCGCCGTCGACGAACAGTTCGGTACCGTTGACGAAGCTGGAATCGCTGGAAGCGAGGAACAGCGCGGCACTGGCGATCTCTTCCGGTTCACCCACACGTCCCAGGGGAATCTGCGAGGCCATGTAGTCCAGCAAACCTTGCTGTTGGGCCGCGTCCGGGCCAGCCAGGTCGACCAGGCCAGGTGTACGGGTCGCGCCGGGGCTGATGGTGTTGACGCGGACGTGGCGATCCTTGAGGTCGAGAATCCAGTTGCGGGCGAACGAGCGGACGGCGGCCTTGGACGCGGCGTACACGCTGAAGGCAGCAGTGCCGGAGCTGGCGGCGGTGGAGCCGGTGAGGATCACCGAAGCGTTGTTGGCCAGCAGTGGCAGGGCTTTCTGCACGGTGAACAGCACACCCTTGACGTTGCGGTTGAAGGTGTCGTCGTAGTGTTCTTCGGTGATCTGTCCCAGTGGCAGCATCGAACCGCCGCCGGCGTTGGCGAACAACACATCGATCTGGCCGCGCTCGGCCTGGATGCGCTGGTAGAGGGCGTCGAGCTGGTCGAGGCGGGTCGAGTCGACCTGTACGCCGGTGGCGTTGCCGACCAGGGCCACGGCGGCGTCCAGTTCAGCCTGGCGGCGGCCGGTGATGTAGACGTGGGCGCCTTCCTGGGCGAAGCGTTTGGCGGTGGCCAGGCCGATGCCGGTGGTGCCGCCGGTGACAACTGCGATTTTGCCTTCAAGTTTGCCGATCATGATGTTTCTCCAAGTGGTTGATTGCTGCGATGGGGAGAAGCTTATCGACGGCTCGTTTTTTTCAAAATAGAATTGTCTGAAACCTATCGTTGCAGAAATGAAATGAGCAAATTACCCGATTTTGAAGGACTGGCAATGTTCGCCAAGGTTGCTGAAGAAGGATCGTTCGCCGCCGCTGCCCGGGTCATGGGCGTTTCGGTGCCGACGGTGTCGCGTGCCGTGGCCAGGCTGGAAGAGCGCTTGGGTGGGCGGCTGTTCAACCGCACCTCGCGTCAACTGTCGCTGACCGAGTTCGGCTTGAGCATGGCCGCGAAGGCGGGGGACATCTATCGCCAGGCCGAAGAAGTGGAAAGCGAAGCCCAGGAGCTGTCGGTACAGCCGCGTGGCCAGGTACGCCTGGCGATCCCGATGTCATTCGGCCTACGCTGGGTGGCGCCATTGATGCCGGAACTGATCCGGCGTTACCCGGAATTGTCGGTGGACCTGCATCTGTCGGACGCTTCGGTGGACCTGATCGCCGACGGCTTCGATGCCGCCTTGCGGATCGCCGCGCTGCCGGACTCGTCCCTGGTTGCCCGGCGGCTCTGCGCCGTGACCCAGTTCCTGGTGGCCTCGCCTGGGTACCTGGAACAGCACGGGCGACCGGAGCACCCGCGCGACCTGGCCAATCGCAAGTGCCTCAGTTATGCCTACCGCGCCCGCACCCAGGTCTGGCGATTCACCCAGGACAATGGCGCCGAAGAAGACGTGGTTCCCAGCGGCCCGATACGGGTGACGAACTCCGACGCGATGATTCCGGTGCTGCTGGAAGGGCTGGCGATTGCCGAGCTGCCGGAGTTCATCGCCAGCGAATACCTGGCCGACGGTCGCCTGGTCCGCCTGCTGCCGGAATGGAGCATGACCCGCGGCGGCCTGTACTTCGTGACGCCCTCGGCGCGCACGCGGCCGGTGAAAATCCGCGCGCTGTCGGACTTCTTCGCCGAACACCTCAGCGAACCTTCCTGGCGCTGGCCGCGGTAGTGCAGGTGAGTCAGCTTCATTTCATAAATGAAACGGTGGCTTTCTATCTTTGATATTTTGGTTTCTGAGGTCCTTGGTTAAAGTTGATCCCGTCGCCGCCAGTCACTGGCCGCCAACGAATCGACCACTCAAGGACACCTCCGATGAAAACTGCCGTACAACTGTTCCAGAGCTACCTGGACGCCATCCAAGACCCCCGTGCCGCCGCCGAGCTGTTCGCCCAGGACGGTGCGCTGGAAATTCCCTACCTGCAATCGCTGGGCATCACCAGCCGCGTCGAGGGCCCGCAGCAGATCGAGGGCTTCATCGCCTCGCTGCTCGGCAAGGTGCCGGACTTCAAGTTTCGTCGCATCCGCTTCCTGATCGACACCCCGGACCAGGCCTTCGCCGAGTACGACGTCGAAGCTCTGGTACCGGCTACCGGCCGTATCTATCGCCAGTCCTACGCCGGCCGGCTGGTCGCCCGTGACGGCAAGATCCAACTGCTGCGCGAGTCGCTGGATACCGTCGCTGCTGCCACCGCTTTCGCGCCCAATGACGCCGCCTGATTACCCTTTCGATACCTGGAGAATGACCATGCAAGCCTTTCAGAAAGATGCTGCATCCGACCACGACAAGACCCTGCCGACCCAGATCCTGGTCAGCGCCTACTACCGTGTCCACCCCGATGACCGGCAGACCTTCATCGACGCGGTGATCCCGGAAATGCTCGCCGCCCAGAAGCTGCCAGGCTGCATCTACTACGCCTTTGCCCAGGATCTGACCAACCCGAACACCTTCCACCTCACCGAAGGCTGGGCCGACGAAGCCGCCTACGAGCGCCATGAACACTCGGAGACCTTCCTGCATGCGCTGGCGACGGTGGTCAGGGAAGTGCGGATTCTCGATCGCGAAGGCATTCGCTACGATGTCGCCAAGCAACACATCGACGATCCGCGCGGCAAGGTCGCCCAGTAACCGCACCCTCCCGATTGGCGTCCTTGACCGAAATCAAGGCGCCAACCCGCTCTGCGCGCTAGCTTGAAGGCCACTTCCGTTCGCCCTGCGAGGAACGCCATGGCCAAGCCTTTCCCCATCAACCCCAAGCATCCCGAACGTATCTGCTGGGGCTGTGATCGCTACTGCGCCACCCACGCGCTGGCCTGCGGCAACGGTGCGGACCGCACCATGCATCCGGCCGAGATGTTGGGCGAGGATTGGTACCTGCATGGTGACTGGGGGATCGAACCGATCCCGGTCAAGGAACTGCCGGTGGATGACCCGGCAGGTTGATTACCTAGGTCCTGGTGCTGGTGGTCGCCTTGGCGGAGTCAGCGGCTTGCGGCTCCGCAGCCGCCACCACCTTCAGTTCGACCTGGCCGATCTCCAGGGCCTGTTCGATGCTCAGGTCGCCGCCCTGGCTCTTCAGCAGCGCTTGCAGCCGCTGGAACTCCCCACACCAGATGGTCTCGATGTCGCGGTCGCGTGTCTTGTCACGATCGTGGCTCATGGCTACGGCGCGAACTTGCAGGCGACCGGTGTCGGCCTTGCCGCCGACCTCGACGCCAAACCCCGGCGTGGCCGTCTTGCGCAGCACCACACGACCGGTCTGGGCCCAGGCGGTCTCCATGCCTTCACGGGTTTCGTAGCCCAGGCTGGCCAGCCCCTGCAAGACTGCCTGGCGACGGGCAACCGCCGCTTGTGCCTGCAAATGGGCGGCGATCGCGGCATTGCACTGTTCGATCAGTTCGGCCATCTGTTGCGGGTCCGCTTCGCCACGGGCGATCTGTTCCAGCAACGGCTGGTGGGCCGCGTCCTGCAGCGCCGCCACTTCCGTGGCGAGATCCTGCAACTGGTTGAAGTGCGCTCGTTGCTGCTGGTAGCGGCGCGTGGCGTGGGCCAGGTCGAGTACCAGGCTGTCGAGCAGCAGGTTGCGTGTCTGCGGGCGGGACTCGGCTTCGGCCTGCGCCAGTTTCAGGACAAACGTTTCGGCAGCCTGGGCGCCTTGCAGCAGTTGCAGTTCGGCAATGTGTCGGTCGATGCGCAGCAGGCGCACATCCCGTGAGTCGTCGAGCGGCTGGTTGGCGATCCAGTCGGCGAGCGACGGTGCCGGCGCGTCACTCTTGAGTCGTTGGGCGAGGGCGTGTTGCTCCGTGCCGAGAGTTTCTTTCTCGGGGGCAGTGGCCAGCAGCGCGAAACCCTTGGCCAGCAGAGAATCGGCGTCTTCGCGCCGAGCGCCCTGGGCCAGCTCGCCGACCTCCTGCAACAACTCGCTGGTGGCCAGTCCAGGCTTGGCCCGCAGGGCCTGAAGCAGGGTGGCGGCGTTTTCGTGGACGCGCCGCTGTTGCTGGCGCTTTTGCGTCGCACGGATGATGGCCCGCTCCTCACGTTCTTCCAGGTCGCGCTCCAGGTAGTCGATTTCGACGGGTACGGCCTTTTGCAGTTCGCGCAACTGATCCTGCTGCAGCAACGCCTGCAGGCGCTCATGCCGGGCCACGGCGGCGGCGCGGTCGGTCTCGCTCAGTTCGCCGATCCTGCCGGCCTGCACCTGCCAGCGCTCAAGGGCGATCGCCAGGCGCTTGAGGTGGGCTTCGCAGATCGCCACGATCTCTTCCCGGGTGACGATGCGAACGACTTTCGGTCCACTCATGCGCTGGTCTCCGTTGCGGTTGCCGGGTTGTGCGGCTGGGGTTCGAGGGCAGGTTGCAGGGCGTTTTCGATGGCCGCCCGGAGCAGGGCGCGCTCGTTGTCGCCATCGTGGTACCAGCCATGGGACGAGACCCGGTGCAGGCTCGGGATGGCCCGGTGCAGCACCGATGGCCGCCAGATTTCCCTGGCGCGGGCGCGGTTCAGCAGCGCATGGCAGGGCGAATCGCATTCGATGCCGATGGCGTAGAGCCCCGTGGTCGGGTTCTCGATCGCGAAGTCCAGGCCGAAGGCATCACCCTCGTTGGCGCCGGTGGCTTGCCAGCCGAGGGACTGGATGTACTCGCCGACGGTGCTGACGAAGCCGTCGCGCTGTTGCTGCTGGCGGCGCCGGGCCTCGCTGCGGTCGGTCTGCAGGCGGTTGAGCAGGCTGGCACCGCTGGCGAACTCCCCGGACGACAGGCTGCGGGCGTATTCCAGGTAACCCTGCAGGTAGTCGCGGGGACTGTTGGGCGCGCGGTGGGTGTTGAGCATGTCGGAGATATCGGCGATCGGCATCGAGGTGATAAGCACCACCTTCCGGCGGGCACGGGTGACGGCCACGTTCAGCCGCCGTTCGCCGCCTTTCTGCCCCAATACGCCGAAGCTGCGACGGAAGGCGCCCTGGCCGTTACGACCGAAGGTGGTGGAGAAGACGATGATGTCGCGCTCGTCACCCTGGACGTTTTCCACGTTCTTGACGAACACCGACATGTCTTCGCCGTCCTCCAGGCGTTCGCGCTCCTGGGCATAGGCCTGGCGGAACAGCTCGTCTTCCTCGGCGCGCCGTTCCAGATGCTCCTCGATCAGGTCGGCCTGCTTGCGGTTGAAGGTGACCACGCCAATGGAGGGGCGCTGGTCGTAGGGCTGGCGCCACAGTTCGGCAAGATGTTCGACGACCCGTTCGGCTTCCCGTTCGTTGCTCTGGTTCTGGTAGAGCCCGTTCACCTGGATCAGCTCCAGGGGCTTGATCCGCAGGATATTCGCCTGGGGATGACGCACCGGCACGCTCAGGCGATTGCCGTAGAACGACGCGTTGGAGAAACCTATCAGCTCGCGGTAGGCCGAGCGGTAGTGGATCTCCAGGGTGGTGCTGGGCAGGACGTTGCGGGCCAGTTGCAGCAGGTCCGGGCAGTCCTTGATTTCCCGGCGGTTCCAGGTGTCCTCGAAGGCTTCGCGTTGCTCTTCGTCGGCGTCCTCGTCGGGCATGTCGCCATCGAACAGCTCGGCTTCGTCGCTCTCGACCCGGCTTGAGAAGAACGCGGTCGGTGGCATCTGCTTCTCGTCGCCACTGACCACGGTGACCTGTCCGCGATAGAGGGTCGGCAAGGCAAACTCCACCGGCATCTGCGAGGCTTCGTCATAGATCACGATGTCGAACAGGCCGGCCCTGAGCGGCAGTACACGGCTGGCCACGTCGGGGTTCATCAGCCAGACCGGGCGCAGGTTCATGAGGCCCAGTTCCGAACCCATTTCGATGAACTCGCGCAGGCGTCGCGAGCGCTTGCCGGTCAGGCGGGTGACGTCTTCCCACTGCTTGCGGCTGCCCAGGCGGGCAGGGTCGATGCCCTTGCCGAGCAGCTCGCGGTTGAGCCGGCGCATCTGGATATCGGCTTCGGCGAGGCCGGCGATCTTCGCCCTGGCTTCGTCCTGGCCGAACAGCAGTTCCGGGTTGGCCTGTTCGATCCGGTGCTTCCAGCCCAGCCGGGCTTCCCGGTTGAGCAGCCGGCGCACGGCGCTTTCGAGCTGTTCGGCGGGGATCTGTTCGAGCTTGTCCTGTATCTGGCGCAGCACGGCGAGCAGTTCGAGGTCGGCCTGGCCAAGTTGACCGGCGCGCCCGCGAAAACGCTGGTAGGCCGCCAGTGCGGGCAGGTCCTGCTGCAAGCGGTTCAGGGTCAGCAGATTGCTTTCGTTGCGGCTGACGGCACTTTGTAGTGCCTGGCGCAGCGCTTCGCCGATCCAGTCGGCCAGTGCGGTGAGCCGATCCAGGCTGTGCTGGCGTGCACCCTGGCGGATGAGGGCGGCGTCCAGGTCCTTGAGCAGCGCTTCGAAGCTCTGCTTCTGGCCGGTGAGTATGGCGGTATCGACCTGCTCTGGGCGTGGTGCCAGCGCCAGGCCCTGGGCCAGTGCCTGGATTTCCCGCAGGTGGCGGATATCCAGGCTGGCCAGGCTCTCCAGTTCCAGCCGGACGTTCTGGGCAATCGCTTCCAGGCCCAAGGCCTGACGTGCGGCGTTCAGTGCCGCATGCAGCGGGCGTGCATGGGTTTCCAGTTCGGTGGCCGCCAGCAGCGCCGGCAGGCGCGAATCGTCGGCCTGTGCGTCGTGGCTGCGCAGGAAGGTGCGCAGGCGGCTGCGCCGCAGCAGGTGCAACGGGTTGATCCGGGCCAGCCAGGACGTGGCGTTCAGCACCTGGCCGGTCTGTACCCGCAAGCGCTCCAGATCCTTGTCGGCAAGGCCGCTGAGCGCCGGGGAGTGGGCCGGCAGGTAGTGGCCGGGGTCCAGCTGACGCAATTGCTGTTCGATATCGCCCAGCTCGGCGAGCAGGGTTTCCCCGCGCAGCGTCTGCGCCGTTTCGTTGCGGCGAAACAGCGGCAGCCAGCGGGCGAGGCGCTGGCGCTGTTCCTCCTTCAGGCCCAGCAGCGCCTCGACATGCCCGGCCATCCAGGCGCGGTAGGGCGTCGGGTCATCGACTTCGAAACTCGACAGGTGCTCCTGCAACACGCTCTGGCGGGCTGTTTCCGCCGCGACAAAGCCTTGCAGGCATTCGGTGAAGGCTTGCAGGGTCGCCGGGTCTGCGGCGAAGGCTTGCAGTTGCGCCAGTGCGCTGCCTTCGAAACGGGCCGGCAACCAGAGACGGATCAGTGGCGCACAGTTTTCCTCAAGCCGCGTCAGGCTGCCGATATCCAGTGCCGCCAGGCGCTGGCGCAACGCCGGGAAATCCAGGGGAGGGCTGCCTTGTTCCAGTTCGATCAGCTCGCCCAGCAAGCCGCGATAGCTGATGCCGGTGGGTTCATCGATGCGATGGAGGCTCTGGTGGAAACGATCCAGCTCGCCCTCCAGGGTTTCGATCCGGGCTGCCAGGCGCTCGCGCTGGCGTTGCCAGTCAGTGGCCCAGGCGCCATCGATGAAGAGTGCTTCCAGTTGTTCGCGGATGCTGCGAATGACCGGCTCGCGGTCGCGGTTGACGTCGTTGAGCATGACAATGCGCTGGCCCAGGCCTTCGGCGACCAGGCGCTTGTGCACCACTTCGAGCGCGGCGTGCTTCTGGCAGACGATGAGCAGGCTGCGCTGGCGGCCAATGGCATCGGCCACCATGTTGACGATGGTCTGGCTCTTGCCGGTGCCTGGCGGACCCTCGACCAGCAGCCCCGGGCTTTGCCGGGCGCGCAGTACGGCGGCCTCCTGGGAGGGGTCGCTGGCCACGGTGAAGAACCGCTGCAGTTCGGGCGGCGCCTCGACGGTCTGTACTTCACCGGGCTCCTTGAGGCGCAAGGCGGTTTCCAGGCCGGTACCGCCCGGCGACATCGACTTCAGTTGGCGCAGGTCCTCGCCGATCGCCTGGCCCATGAAGGTCACGTGGAACAGCACGGCGGCGCAGGCCAGCTCGTCCTTGTACGGTGTCACTTCGATGCTGGTGGGCGGCAATGCGGTCAGGGCTCTTGACTGGCTCGTGGCGAGCATGCCGAAGGCGTCCATGACATCGGCGGTACGGATCGCCGAGCGGCCCAGCAATTCATCCGCCGTCTTGCGCCATTGCTTGCAGGCTTCGGGGCCGAGCAGGCTTTCGAGTGCCGGGTTGAGCCGGACTTCCTCGCGCTCACCGTCGAAGGCCAGCGCCACCTGGGCACGGCTGCCCACTTCGACGATCAGTTTCACCGGCCACAACAGCAACGGCACGATGCGTGGGCGGGTATTGCCACGGGCGTCACGACTGAGCAGGAATGGGAAACCCAGGTACAAACCGTCGATGCCGGTATCGCGCTTGTACAGCGAGCTTTGCCGTTGCAACGCATGGAGCCGTGATTCCAGTTGCGCGTTGGCCAGGAAGCTTTCCGGGTCGAGGCTGACCGAGCGGGCGTTGCGCAACAGCAGGTGATCGAGCAGGGCGGCGGCGGGGCGCCGCTCGCTGTCCAGCTCCTGAAGATCGACCCGCGCGGTGGTCTTGCCGATGCTCATGCGCACCAGCGGTCCACGCATGACTGCGGTGACGACCTTCTTCTCGAAGAAATCGAGGATCTGCGAGACATACTGCTGCTTCTGCGGCTCCAGCCATTGCTCGGCGGGAATCGCCAGCAGTACCAGGGCCCTGGCCAGGGGCATGCGCCGCTCCAGGCGGAACTGTTCCGCCCATTCGTCCACCACCGGCACACCGCTGCAGGCGAAACCGCTGATGCGCTCGTCGACGGCGCGATAGAGTTCCTGCCGGGGATGCTCCAGCAGGGCCGTGGCGCTGTCGACGTCGAACAGCCGGACCTCGGCGTCCCTGGCCAGGCCGGCCGCCTCCTCGACGATCGCCGTGGCCGCGCGGAACTGGCTGATGTTGGCGCTGAGCAGGACGATCAGGTCCTCTTCGGCGATTACCCGGCGTTCCGACAGCGCTTGCAGGCCCGGATGCTCGGTGTCCGGCAGCAGGCGCTGGCGCTCCTGCCACTGGGCGGCCAGGCGCGCGCGGGAGGTGGACAACAGATAGATGCGCAGGTGCTCTTCATCGACCTCGATGTGTTGGTGCAGCGCTCGCTGGCGAACGTTCTGCGCGCGCATGCTGAGCCGTGACAGCCAGCTTTCGGTCTGCAACTGTTCGAGCAGGTCGGGCAGCGAGCCGCTGATCAGGCGATAGCCTTCCAGCGGATGATCCAGCAGCCAGCCCGGCGTGACAATTTCCCCGCGATAGATCAGCGGGATTTCGCCGTTGAGCAACTTGAGAGCCAGCATCAGCCGGAAATCGTCCTCGATGCCTTCGTGCTGGGCCACCTGGCGCAAACCGGCCAGCAGCCGGGGCTCCAGGCCGATGTGTTCGGCCCAGGTGACTATTACGCCACGCAGCAGGTGGTCGAGGGCCTGGGCCCAGTTGTCCGCCTGGGCGGCCGCGAGGGCGAATACCGACGGCTTGCGAAAGCGTTGGCTGCCCAGGGTGATGGCGGCGCCTTCGTCGTCATCCTGCTCACTATAGGACGAGGCCGGAGCCTCTACCGGCACGCCATTGAGCCAGTCCTGCACCTGTGGCCACTGCCAGCGCTGGTGGCGGTCACGGGCCAGCAGGCCGCGCAGCAGCAGGTTCAGTCGCGGGTCGAGGTCGCCGGGAATCGGTACGCCATTGGCCAGCACGTGGATGAGGAAGGCGTTTGGATTGATGCCTTCGAAGCAGGCGCCCTGGGTCAACTGCTCGAGCAGGATCATCCCCAGGCTCCACCAGTCCGAGGCCGGGGCCACGCCACCGGCGATCGCTTCGGGGGCCATGTAGCGGCTGGTTTCCAGCGGGGAAACGATGTCCAGGTCGAACTCGGACAGTCGTGCCGAACCGAAGCCGCTGATCACCAGGTCCAGCGGTTCGCGACTGCGCACCAGCAGGCTGGCGGGACGCAGGTCGCGGTGGCGTAGGCCGGCTTCGTTGAAGGCATGCAGGGCCTGGCCCAGCTCGCCGACCACATGGCGGACCGCCGCGTCGTCGCCGACGACGATGCCGAGATCGGCCAGCGTGCCGCCAGTCAGTTCCTCGATCACCTCGTAGGCGCGCTCGTCCCAGCGGCCGGTGGCGAGAATTTCCGGGACATGCTCGCGGGGCAGCCGGCGAATCACGTCGTAGATGGCCGGGTCCGGTTCGGCGCCGGGGCGGTACAGGGTCAGAACCGCCTGCTGGCCGCTGTCCCCGTGCTGGGCCAGGTAGCGTTCACGGATGCCATCGGTCTGACTGATCTGGCGCAGCAACTGCCAGCCATCGACCAGTGTGGCGCTGTCGGGCTGTTGCTGTGGCGTCTCGATATCAGCCGGCTGTAGCGCTGGCTCGGACGTAGCGGGCCCGCTGCCACATTCATGGCACATCAGGTCGCCGGCCTCCATGGGGTGGCCATTCTCGCAGAGGGCTGCGGGGGCTACCGTGGTGGCTTCGCTGCTGGCCGGGGCTAGGTCGGCCTCGGTAATGACCGGCTGGGGGCGCCAGCCATCGGGATGGATGGCCTCGCCGGAGAGATCCCAGCCGCAGGCATGCTCACCGATGGAGCCTTCGCAGAAGATTTCCGCGAGCTGGCGCTCGGAGTGGCAGTTCGGGCAAAAACGAATCATTGATATCACTTCCCTTGGCGAGGCCGCGAAGTATGGGCGCTCAGCTGTAGTTGGTGGCCTTGGTCCTGGAGCAGGTCGCGCAGGCGCAGCAGGTCGTCACGCTGGGGAACACCGGCCATCCAGACGCTGCCATCGTCGGCGAACATCAGGTCCAGGGCCTTGTCGGCAGGGACCAGCTGGCGTTCGTAGGTGGCGAGGCGCTCGCGCCCCAGTTCGGTGAGCAGGCTCAGCCGCTGGTTGTCGCTGCCGCGCAGGGCCATCGATTGGGGGTGTTCCTGCAGGTACGGGTCGCTGATCAGGCCGTCGATCAAACCGCGGGCCTGCTTCAGTCTGGGTTCGAGCTGTTCCAGCGAGTAGCCGCTGTAGACCAGGATGTCGACGTTGCTCAGGCGTCGCAGTTCACTCAGCAGGGCCTGCAACGCCGCGAATTGTTCGAACGGCTCGCCGCCGGAGATCGTGATGCCCTCGGCTTCGGCCAGCCACGGTTGCAGGTCTGCCAACAGTTGCGGCAGGCCGATCCGCCAGCGGCCGGGGCCCCAGGTGTCGGCGGAAATGCAGCCGGGACAACGGATGCTGCAACCCTGGAACCAGATGCCCAGGCGCCGCCCCGGCCCCAGTGTGGTGACCGGAAAATGCACCCGCGACAGGCTCAGTTCCATCGTCAGCGACGTTCCAGGCTCAGGCCGTTGGCATCCAGGGCGGTAATCAGGAACGACTGGCCGGGCTGCGCATCCTGGTCGAACAGGGCTCGGGACAACGGATTGAGCAGGCGCGCCTCGAGCTGGTTGCGGATACCGCGGCCGCCATTGGACAGGTCGCGCAGGCACAGGTCATGCAACACCTGGCGGGCTGCGGGCGCCAGCTCGATGGTCAGTTGCTGGTCGCGCAGGTCGGCGAAGGTGCTCTCGACCATCTGGGTGAAGATCTGCTCGGCGACATCCTCGCGAATGAAGTCGAAGACGATGATGTTTTCGCCGATACGGTTGAGGATTTCCGGGCGGTTGAGCACCAGCTTGAAGTAGCGGTCGATCTCGCCGTGGACCTTGTCGCGAACCGTTTCGAAGGGCTCGCCCGGTAGGACGTTGGCCGCGCGTTCGCCGTTTTCGCCCTGGCGGTAGATGCCCAGGTTCGAGGTGAACACGATCAGCGCCTCGGAGAAATACACCCGGTCGCCGCGGCCGGAGGTCAGCACACCGTCGTCGAGGATCTGCAGGAACTTGTCGAGGATACGCGGGTGGGCTTTCTCGATTTCATCGAACAGCACCACGCTGAAGGGTTTCTCGCGGATGGCATTGGTCAGTTCGCCACCGACATCGTAGCCGACGTAGCCCGGTGGGGCGCCGATCAGGCGTTGGTCGGCATGTTCGGCGCTGAACTCCGACATGTCGAAGCGGATGTATGCACTTTCGTCGCCGAACAGCAGGCTGGTGATGGTTTTCGCCAGCTCCGTCTTGCCGACCCCGGTGGGCCCGGCGAGAAAGGCCACGCCTCGGGGGCGATTGCCCTTGCGGCTGGCACCGACGCCGGTCATCGCCCGCTTGACGATGTCGAGCATGTGGGTCACGGCGTGGGCCTGGCCCTTGACGCGCCGGCGCACGATCTCGTCGGCCTGGCGGATGCGTTGCCGGTCGATCTTCAGCCAGGGGTCTTCGGTGACCCCGACCTTGTAGCGGCGCACGGCATCGGTGATGCGTTCCATCGGCACGTCTTCCACCCGGGCCAATTGGGCAATGGCGCTCAGGTCGAGCAGCAGCAGGCCCTCGGTGTTTTCGACGAAGGCGTCGATGGCGGCCTGGCGTTCCTGTTCGCTGGCCTCGGGCTTGCTCGACAGCCCCTTGAGCAGGGCGGGAGCCAGGGCGCGGCGGGCGATCTGGTCGGGTTTGGACACGGGGATGTGGCGCAGGCGCGGGTTGTCGACCAGCAGCCAGTCGGGCAGGTCAACTTCCTTTTCCACTACCCACAGCACGCTGTTGAAGAACGGCTTGCGCTGTTCGCCGGCCGGGCGACTGCGGGTCTGGTGCGACATTACCAGGGCCTGGGTGAACAACTGGTGCTCGGCCGCGCTCAGCGAATCGTTGCGCACCACCAGGCGGGAAGCGAAGTCGATGATCAGGGCGATCGGCTCGCCAGCGCGATTGACCAACCGTTGCAGGGTGGCCCCGAGCAGGTCGATACCGGCTGGCGCGACGCCGTCCACCGGGGTGAGGCCCAGTTCGGTAAGCAGGGCATGCCCGGTGGCCGGGTCGTTGCCCGGTCGTCCGGGGACGCGGAACCCGGTCACCGGGTCCCAGCTGACCACTTGGGCATAGCCGCTGTTGAGGAGGGCATCGCACAGTGCCTGGTTGAAACTCTGGGCCGTGACCGTGCCGGGGGCCACTTCGCAGGCTTGCAGGTCGCGAATGTTCCCCGACAGGACGAATTGGCTTTTCAGCGGCAGGAAGCGCAACAGGTCGCGCGTCCAGCGTGGCGGTTCAAACGGAGCATTCCCTGGCATTGGCGACTCGCAGCTGTGATGATCTGCGTAGGATGTTACCTACAAGATGTCCTCCTTAATACCATCTTTGGGTCAGAAAAGGCGTTCCCTGTCTTAATGCCTTTCCAGCGAGGCGGGGGCAGTGGCCGCGACTGGCTGAAGCGTTTTCCTGCGCGGGTAAGCCACGACCAGGAACAGGAACCACAACGGCATGAAGTACAACGCCGTGCGGGTATCCGGCCGCAGGGCCAGCAGGCAAAGCACGAACATCAGGAACACGAAGGTGGCGACGGCCATTGGTACGCCGCCTGGCAACTTGAAGTTCGAGCGCTGGTGGGCTGCCGGGTTCTTGCGGCGATAGGCGATGTAGGCGGCGAGGATCATCGACCAGGTGAAGATCACCAGGATCGCCGAGATGGTCGAGATCAGCGTGAACATCGTCATCACCTCGGGAATGATGAACAGCAGGGCCAGGCCGAACAGCATGCGGCAACCGGAGTACACGCCGCTGTTGGCCGAGGAGGCGGCCGAGGTGAGTACGACGAAGTTGATCATGCCGGCCGCTGCGGGGAAGCCGGCGAGCAGGAACAGTTCGACGAACGGGCTGCGGTTGGCCGGCACTTCGGCCCAGGACACCACGCTGATGATGCACACCAGGGCGAAGATGTAGAACAGCAGGATGCGCCAGGGAATGGTGTTGATCGCCTTGGGTAGCGTCCGCTCGGGGTTCTTCGCTTCGGCGGCGGTGGTGCCGATCAGTTCGGTGCCGGCGAAGGAAAACACGGCGATCTGGAAACCGGCGAAGAAGCCGCTGAGGCCGTGGGGCAGGATCGACTGCGGCTCGACCATGTGGCCGAAGGAGGCGACCACGCCGTTGGGCGAAGTGTACGAGGTGCCGATCAGGAACAGCGCGGTGAGGATCAGCAGGACGATAGCCGCGATCTTGATGATGGCGAACCAGAACTCGACCTCGCCGAACACCCGCACCGCGAGCATGTTCAGCCCCAATAGCAGGAACAGGGTGAAGAATGCCGGCATCCAGGCGGGTACGTCGGGGTACCAGTACTTGACGGGGGAGGCCGATTATGTGCTGACCGTGTTGGCCGCCGACCTGGAGAGCTATGGGCGTTTTGTCGAGGACGTGCTGCGCCGCCAGCCGGGCATCTCATCGATCCAGTCGAGCCTGGCGCTGCGCGAGGTCAAGGCGGTGACCCGCATCCCCGTGGACGGGTAGCGGGCCTCAGCCAACCGTTTACCGCGCCGGGGTGGGTTGTTCCGCGGCTTCGTGAGCCTCTACTGCTTCGGTCAGGTCCTGGGTCATGCGCAGTTCCACGCCGGTTGCCGAGTACTGGCTGGCGGCGGCGAACGGCGCGGCGGCGACGGTCACCGGGTGCGCGCGGCGACGCCAGACGAAGAACATCACCAGCGCCAGGTTGAGCACCGCGAACGCCCAGAACAGTCCGGACGGGCCGGACCATTCCATCAGCGGCGAAATGGCCAGGGGGCTGACCGCCGAACCGAGGGAGTTGATCAGCAGCAGGCCCTGGATCATCCGTACCAGGGCGCCGGACGGTGCGCTGTCGGCGGCGTGGCTGACCGACACCGGATACACCGCGAACACGCTGCCGCCGAGCAGGAACATCACTACCAGCATCGGCCAACCCGAAGGTGGCAGCAGCAGGGCGATCGCCGACAGCACCACGCAGGCGGCGGCGAGCACGATCAGTACGGTCTGGCGGTCCTTGCGGTCGGACCAGCGCCCCACCGGGTATTGCAGCACCATGGCGCCGAAAATCACTGCGGCCATGGTCTGGCCGACTTCGGTGGCGCTCAGCCCGACTTTTTGCAGGTACAGCGGCAGCAGGGTGTACACCGCCGCAATGATCACGCCGGAGCCGAAGCAGCCCATGACGCCGGTCGGCGTGATGCGGATCAGTTGGCCGGCCGGCAGCGGTTCGGCACGCTCGACCAGCGGGGTGACCCGCGGAATCATGGCGATCGGTACCAGCGACAGCGAGGCGAGCATGGCCGCGATGGTGAACGGCACGCTTTCACTGGCGCTCATGACCGGGCCGAGGCTCATCTGGCCGATCAGGCCGGCGCCGTACAGGGCAATCATGTACACCGCCAGCAGGCGCCCACGGATCTTCGGCTCGGCCACCAGCAGCAACCAGCTTTCCACCACCAGGTACACCCCGACGAGCGCCCAGCCGCCGATCAGGCGCAGGCCGGACCACACCCACGGGTCGTGGCTCAGGCCCTGCAGGGCGATGGTCACCGCGATCACCGCGGCGAAACAGCTGTAGGCGCGGATGTGGCCGATGCGCACGATCAGCCGCTCGTTGAAGATCGAACCGAGGGTCAGGCCGACGAAGTAGGCCGACGACACCACGCCGATCATGCTCGCGGAAAACCCCATGGCATCCAGGCGCAGGGTGGTCAGGGACGACATCAGTGCGCTGCTGATGCTGATGATGAACAGACCCAATAGCGGTGCCAGCGCCGTGGCCAATAATTGCGGGGACATGATGACCTCAGGAAACGGACGAAATGACGGTTGTTGCAGGCGGGGGTTTTATAAGAGTTCTGGGCTGGCAACGCAGGCGCGAATCTTAACGGGCGCGAATGCGCAAAAGAAGACGCCATGGTGCGATTTTCGGCACTGTCGTCGGATGTGTGATGATTTGTCGCAGGTAGAGGGGTGGACGGCTATCGCGGATTCCAGCCATCGGCCCCCGCGAGCAACCGTGACGCGTCGGCGCTGGGCCGGTCGCCTGGGTGTGCGGCGTCGATTGCATCCTGTACATGCCGATAGCGTTCGTTCGTACTGACCTTGAGCGCGCCCGGAGAATCGGTAGCGCCCGGGAAGTTCGTCCAGCGCTGGTCGCAGCTCGACACCCTCGAATGACCGGCCTGCGCGGCGAGTCCAGGCACGGCCGGGCTGACACCGCCGGCGCCGACCTTGATGTCGGCGCGGCTGACCTGCCACTGCGCGGTCGAGGCGAAGTGGACGTCGTCCAGGGTCATGCCGATTGCCGGCGAGGCGCCGCTTGCCTGTATGCGCAGGATTCCATCGGCGCCCTGGACATGCTGCAGGCTGATGTCGCGGTAGACCGGAATGGCGTTGCCGGCAGCGTCCCTGGCATAGGCCGTGTCGATATCGATCGGCTGGCGGTTGTTGCGCAGGCAGATGTCCTGGTAGCGAATGTCCTGGACAAGCCCGCCCCGCGAGGCATCGCTCTTGATCCGGATACCCGAGGTGGTGCCATCGAGGGTCAGCCCGCGCACCAGCACATCGGACACTCCCGAGGTGGTTTCGCTGCCGATCGACATGCCATGCCCGCTGTAGAAGTGGTTGTCGAGGATCGATATATGTCGGCTGGGCCCCTGGGAGCCGGCCTTGATGGCGACGTTATCGTCACCGGTGCGAATGGAGTTGTGGGCCAGGGTGACGTTGCTCGAACCCATGGGGTCGATGCCGTCGGTGTTGCGTGCGTCGGCGGCGGTGTCGATGACCAGGCCCCAGGCCGTGAAGCCATCGACCTGATAGGCGACCACGTGGAAGTTGGCGGCGTTGTGCAGGCGCAGGCCATAGAGAGTGATGTCGCGGGAGCGGTCGATCTCGATCAGGCGCGGATTGTTCTGCTTGCCGTTCTGCTTCTGAGCCAGGCGTGCCAGTTGCCACCAGCTCTGGTTGCGACCCTGGATAGGCTTGTCGCCCTGGCCGTCGATTTCGCCCTGGCCGACGATCGCACTGCCGTGGGCCCGATCGATGTGGATGAAGGGGCGGCAGCCGTTGCCCTTGTCGTCGATGCGGCCGCAGGTTCCGGCGCCGGCGTCGTAGGCCCTGGCATCGGTGGTGGCGGCCAGCACCACGGACTTGTCCAGCCACAGGGTCACGCCGGAGGGGATCTGCAAGGGACCGCTGGGGAACACCGCGTCATTCGCTCCGGCTTTCAGGCGCACGGCCTGGCCCTGGGGGCAGTGGTTCAGGGCATTCTGCAACCGGGCAGTTTCGCTTTGCCAGGTCGTGGCGAGCGGTTCGAGCGTTGCGCAGACCTGGCTGGGCAGGCGCGGCTCCTGGACGTGGCGGGTGTCTTCGGCCCAAACACTGTGGGTCATCAGCGAGAACAGCAGCGTGACAGCTATGGAAAGACGCGACATGAAGCGGCGTTGACCTGCATGGGAAAATGTCTGGTCATGATTGTGTGCCGCGCCGGGTTTGATCAAATGAAGATTTCGACCCGATTGGTAAAGCCGGTCGCGAAAGGAGGCAATCCGCAAAGCTGCCGGCCTCAGGCTTGCCTGCGCTTGCCATGGATTTTGCGCTAACATCGCCTCTCATTTTCTGACGAAGATAAGGACGTCGCATGACCACCACCCTGATCATCCTGGCCATCATTACTCTCCTGGTCTTCTATGTCATCGGCATCTATAACAAGCTGGTGACCTTGCGTAACCGCTTCAAGAACGCCTTCGCCCAGATCGAGGTCCAGCTCAAGCGCCGTCACGACCTGATCCCCAACCTGGTGGAAACCGCCAAGGGCTACATGGCTCACGAGCGCGGTACCCTCGAAGCGGTGATCAATGCGCGCAACCAGGCGGTGACCGGCCTCAAGGCCGCAGCCTCGAAGCCGGGCGATGCCGGCAGCATGGCCCAGCTGGGCAGCGCCGAAGGCCTGCTGAACAACGCGCTTGGCCGCTTGAACGTAACCCTTGAAGCCTACCCGGACCTCAAGGCTTCGCAGAACATGCAGCAGGTCAGCGAGGAACTGAGCAGCACCGAAAACAAGCTGGCCTTCGCCCGCCAGGCCTTCAACGATTCGGTGATGGAGTACAACACCTACAAGCAGACCTTCCCGCCGGTGTTCTTCGCCGCAGCCTTCGGCCATGGTGCCGATGCCAGCCTGCTTGAGTTCGCCGACAGCGCCGAGATCCAGGCTGCACCCAAGGTGTCGTTCTAATCTGCCAACCACGGACGGCTCATGAATTTCTTTGAACACCAGGACCGCGCCCGCCGTCACACCGGCCAACTGGTCCTGCTGATGGTTTTGGCGGTCGCCAGCCTGATCGCCCTGACCAGCCTGGCGTTGACCCTGATCTGGCACTTCTATGGCGAATCGGAAAGCCGGCGCAGCGTGACACCGGTACTCGACCCGTCGCTGGTCATCGCCGTGGCGGTGGTAGTGATCGGCGTGGTGCTGTGTGGCTCGTTGTACAAGCGCGTGCAGTTGAATGCCGGCGGCAAGATGGTCGCCGAAAGTCTCGGCGGGCGCCTGATCAACCTGGCGCCGCAGGACTTCTATGAAAAGCGCCTGCTCAATGTGGTCGAGGAAATGGCCCTGGCTTCCGGCACGCCGGTGCCGTCGGTGTATGTCCTCGACGATGACGGCATCAATGCCTTCGCCGCCGGCCTGAGTCCCAAGGATGCAGTGATCGGCGTGACCCGGGGCGCGATGAGCCTGCTTGATCGCGAAGAGCTGCAGGGCGTGATCGCCCACGAGTTCAGCCATATCTACAACGGCGACATGCGCCTGAATATGCGCCTGATCGCCTTGCTCCACGGCATCCTGCTGATCGGCCTGATCGGCTCCTGGGTGTTGCGCAGCGATACCGGTTCGTCGCGCCGCTCCTCGAATGACAACAAGGGCGAGCTGTTCAAGCTGGCCATCGGTTTGACCTTGTTGATACTTGGCTATGCCGGGACGTTTTTCGGCAACCTGATCAAGGCCGCTGTCAGTCGCCAGCGCGAATTCCTTGCCGATGCCTCGGCGGTGCAGTTCACCCGCAATCCCGACAGCATCGGCGGTGCCCTGAAGAAGATCGGCGGCCATGCAGCCGGTTCGCAGTTGCAGGCGGCGAACGCGGCGCAATTCAGCCATCTTTACTTCGGGGCGGGTATCAAGTCGGCCATCGACGGCCTGTTCGCCACTCATCCGCCGCTGGAGGAGCGCATTCGTCGGGTCGAGCCAGGGTGGGATGGCCAGTATCCGCAGGTGAAACGCTCCAGGCAAAATCCCGCGGATCTGGTTGCGCCCCCGACCGCGCCTGTCCGCCTGCCCAAGGCACCAGCCTTTGCCGATGCGGCGGTTGCCCAGTCCATCGCTGCCATCGGTGACCCTGGCCTGGCGCATCTGCAAGAGGCCCAGGACACGCTGCAAGCCCTGCCTGAAGCCCTGATCCAGGCTGCCCACGACAAGGAAGGTGCCCAGGCGCTGGTCTACGGCCTGTTGCTCGACTCGGTTGAGGTGCTTCGACAACAGCAGCTCGACCTGTTGCGCCCGCATCTGCAACCGGCACTGGCCGAACGACTGGAGGCCTTGCGTGCACCGCTGCGCGACGTGCCCCAGGGCCAACGCCTGGCCCTGATCGACCTGTCGATTCCGGCGCTCAAGCAGTTGGGCAAGGACGAGTTCGCCGCCATGAAGCGTCATATGGCCTTGCTGATTCGTGCCGATGACCGTGTCGAGCTGATGGAGTGGACGTTGCTGCGCATCGTCGAGCGCAATGTCGAAGGGCTGCGCTCGGTGGCCGGCAAGCACCGGCTGGAGACGCTGGCTGACGAGGTTTCGTTGCTGTTGTCGTTTCTCGCCCGCGCCGGCCAGGCTGATCCGATCAAGGCAGGGCAGGCCTACGCCCATGGCTGCGCCGAGTTGCCGTTCGTGGTGCCGGGCTTCAAGACCGAGGGCGACCTGAAGGCGCTGGAGGCGGCCCTGCATCGCCTGGCCAGCCTGTTGCCGTTGCAGAAGCCGCAACTGCTCAAGGCCATGGCTTGCTGTATTGGTCATGATGGCCAGGTCAGCGCTGCGGAAGCTGAACTTATGCGAGCCGTCGCCGATATCCTGGATTGCCCGATGCCGCCGTTGCTCACGGAGACCCGCCCATGATGCCTTTCAAGGTACGCCACGCCAGTACCGCCGATTGCGTGCAGCTCAGCCATATCGCCTGCCGGACCTTCGCCATGGCCTGTCCGGCCAGTACGCCGGCGCTGGAAATCGCCCGGCATATCGAGGGCAATCTGCAACCCGTGCATTTCGGCGGCCTGCTGCAAGAGCCCGGCAAGATTCTCCTGGTGCTTGAGCTGGATGAGCAGTTGATCGGCTACAGCCTGCTGACTCTCACCCCCGACCCCGTTGGCGTCGACATCGCCGACGCGGCCCAGGAATTCACCCGTTGCTACGTGGCACCGGAATTCCACGGCACAGGGGCCGCCGGATTCCTGATGAGCGAATCGTTCAAGTATCTGGCGGGCCCGGTCCGCCTGAGTGTCAGCGAGGAGAACCCGAGGGCGATCCGCTTCTACGAGCGCCAGGGATTTCGTATCGTCGGCGAGACCACCTTCCAGTGTGGCAGTGATCTGCAACGCGACTGGCTGATGTTGCGCGACTAAAACGGCACAATGCATCTATCAGGGGAACTCATGCGTTAAACTGATCAATCAGTTTTCGTGAGTATCCCCCGTGGCCATCAACTTCGATTTGAACGACCTGCAGGCCTTCCGCGCCGTGGTCGAGCAGGGCAGTTTTCGCAAGGCGGCCCAGGCCATCAACCTGTCCCAGCCGGCCCTCAGTCGGCGGGTGGAAAAGCTCGAAGAGGCGCTTGGCGTGCGGTTGTTCGAACGTACCACTCGACGGGTCAGCCTGACCCAGGTCGGCCGCGCCTTCGCGCCGACGGTGGAGCGCCTGCTGGACGACCTGGATGTGGCGCTGCTGGGCATCACCGATGTCGCTTCGACCCGGCTGGGGCATGTCACCGTGGCCTGCGTGCCGTCGGCGGCCTACTACTTCATGCCCAGGGTGGTTGCCCACTATCACCGGCAGTATCCGAAGATCAAGGTCAAGGTGCTCGATTCCAGCGCCAACGACGTGCACGCCGCGGTACTCAGCGGCGAGGCGGATTTCGGCCTGAGCTTTACCGGCAACCTGCAGCCGGAAATCGAGTTCGAGCTGCTGGTGGAAGAGCGCTACGTGGTCGCCTGTCGTCGTGACCACCCGCTGGCCGGGCGGGCCAGTGTGAGCTGGAAGGAGCTGTACCAGCAGGACTACATCAGCCTCGACAAGACCTCGGGCAACCGCTTTCTGCTCGACCAGGCACTGATCCGCATCACCCCGGAAAAACCGGGTGTATGCGAGACTCGGCATGTCACGACCATGATCGGGTTGGTGGAGGCGGGATTGGGCGTGGCCGCAGTGCCGACCATGGCGATGCCGGGGCCGGAGCATCCGATCCTGACCAGCGTGCCGCTGGTCGAACCGCAGGTGATGCGCAAGGTCGGGCTGCTCAAGCGCCGGGGCAGGGTGCTGACCCCGGCGGCCTTGGAGTTGGAGCGGTTGATCGTGGAAATGAAGCAGCCGGTCAACGGCTGACGGAATCCAGCCCGGTGGCCTTGACCGTCGCCTGGGCGGCCGGGGCTGCCAGGTACTGCAGCAGTGCCTTGGCCTGTTCCGGATGTTGTGCGCCCACGGGAATGCCGGCGGCGAAGCGGGTCACCGACTGCAGCGATTCCGGGATCTTGCCGACATAGGTCACCCCCGGCACCGGCAGCAGTTCGCTGACCTGTTGGAAACCCAGCTGGTACTCGCCGGTGGCGACCACCGAGGCCACCGGGATTTTCGGCACCATGCTTGCCTTGGGCTTGAGTTGCGCCTCGATACCCAGGCGCTTGAACAGCTGATCCTGGATGTACACGCCGCTGGCGCTATCGGAGTAGGCCACGGACTTGGCCTTGAGCAGGGTGTTCTTCAACTCCTGCTCGGTGCCGATCGCCGGCTTGGCGCTGCCTTCGCGTACCACCAGGCCAATGCGCGAGTCGGCCAGTTCGACGCGTGAGTCAGGCAGTACCTTGCCTTGCTTGATCAGTTCGTCGAGGGCGTAGCCGACCATGATCACGACATCGGCCTTCTCGCCGCGCTCCAGCCGGTTGGGGATTGCCTCTGGCGCCTTGCCCATGGACGGGCCGAGGGCGGTGTCGAGGGTGTTGCCGGTTTCGGCCGCGAATTTCGGGCCGAGTATCTTGTAGGCAGCGGTGAAACCGCCGGAGGTCATCACGCGAACTTCCTCGGCCTGGGCGACGCCGCCCAGGGCCAGGCTGCCGATCAGGGCCACTTTCAGGAACAGTGCTTTCATCGGGTTTCTCTTGTTTGAGTAGGAAAGATGGAGAGCGGTGCGCTGATCTACAGGGCCGGCTTGAGCTGCATATTCGCCTTGCGATACAGGAACACCGTCGCACACAGCGCGCAGATCGCCGCAAAACTCATCCAGTAACCCGGCGCAGCCTTGTCGCCGGTGTATTCGATCAGCGCCGTGGAAATCGCCGGGGTGAAGCCACCGAACACGGCGGTCGCCAGGCTGTAGGCCAGGGAGAAACCGGCCACGCGGACTTCCGCCGGCATGATCTCGGTCAGCGCGGCAATCATTGCGCCGTTGTACATCCCGTAGAGGAACGACAACCACAGCAGCACCAGCAGCATGCTGCTGAAGCTTGGCGCCTTGACCAGCAGCGCCAGTGCCGGATAGGCCGTGGCCAGGGTCAGCCCGGCCATCGTCAGCAGCACCGGGCGTCGGCCGATGCGGTCGGAGAGGGCGCCGCCCAGGGGCAGCCAGCAGAAGTTCGAAACTCCCACCAGCAGCGTCACCAGCAGGCTGTCGGCGGTACTCAGATGCAATACGGTCTTGCCGAAGGTCGGCGCGTAAACGGTGATCAGGTAGAAGGCGGTGGTGGTCAGGGCGACCATCAGCATCCCGGCGATCACGATCACCCAGTTCTGCGCCAGGGTGTTCAACACTTCGCGCATTTCCGGACGACGCTTGCGCTGGGCAAACTCCTCGGTTTCCGCCAGGTTGCGGCGCAGGAAGAAGATGAAGGGTACGATCAGGCAGCCGACCATGAACGGAATGCGCCAGCCCCAGTCGGCGACGGCGCTGGGGGCCATCCACTGGTTCAGCCCATAACCCAGGGCGGCGGCGACCACTACGGCGACCTGCTGGCTGCAGGACTGCCAGGCGACGAAAAAGCCCTTGCGGCCTGGGGTGGCGATTTCTGCCAGGTAAACCGAAACGCCACCCAGTTCCGCACCGGCGGAGAACCCTTGCAACAGGCGCCCGAGCAGAACCAGGGCCGGAGCCAACAGGCCGATGCTTTCGTAGCCGGGCACCAGCACGATCAGGATGGTGCCGCTGGCCATGATCGACAGGGTGACGATCAGCCCCTTGCGCCGGCCGACCTCGTCGATGTACGCGCCGAGGATCACCGCGCCCAACGGACGCATGAGGAAGCCGGCGCCGAACACCGCGAAGGTCATCATCAGCGAGGCGAACTCACTGCTGGCGGGGAAGAAGGCGGCGGCGATATAGGTGGCGTAGAAGCCGAACAGGAAGAAGTCGAACTGCTCGAGGAAGTTGCCCGAGGTGACACGAAAGACCGCGCCCGCCTTGGCACGGGCGGAACTGGCGGTGGGTGGTGTGGCGTGCATCGTTAGGTCTCCAGCGTTTTTATGGCCTGCATCGCGTGCAGATTTTTATTGGCGGGGATACTGGATCAGCCTTATCGATTTGATAAGTGCATTTTTAGAATGGATTGATGCGTTTGGTGGATCAGAGCGTTTTGATGCTTCTCATGGACTTGCTGCAGGAAGGGGGCTGGAGCTTTTGTGGTCAGGCGAACCTTCCCAACATGAACTCGATAAAACTGCTCAGCTTCGGCGTCATGTGCTTGTCTGGCAGGTACACCAGGTGCAATGGCCGGTCCAGCGTCTCGTGATCGGGCAACAGGTGGACCAGGCGTCCATCCTTCAGTGCCTCCTGCACCAGTGTCTGCGGTAGCAGAACGATGCCGAGGCCTTCCAGTGCCGCGTTCATCAGGGCGTTGCCGTTGTTGGCCGATAGCTGACCATGCACCCGTACGCTTTCATTGCTTACCCCGCGGAACAGCCAGTCGCGCTGCGCCGTGGCCCGCAGGAACACCAGGCAGTTGTGCTGCTGCAGGTCCGCCGGAATCTGCGGCGTGCCGTGAGCCTCCAGGTACGCCGGCGACGCACAGGCGATGCGCCGGTTCTTGTTCAACAGGCGGGCCACCAGGCCGCTGTTGGGCAGTTCACCGTAGCGGAACACCACGTCGAAACCTTCTTCCGCCAGGTCCACCACGCGGTCGTTGAACTGCAGTTCTATGTTCACTTCGGGGTACAGCTTGAGGTAGGCGGCGATCGCCGGCATCAGGCGGTCCGAGGCCAGGGTCGCCGAGGCGCTGATCCGCAGACGGCCACGGGGATGGGCGCGCTGTTCACGGGCGATCAGTTCGGCCTGTTCGATCTGGCTGAGAATGGCCAGGCACTGGGTGTAGTAGCCCTGGCCGATCTCGGTCAGGCTCTGGCGGCGGGTGGTGCGGTGCAGCAGGCGGGTGCCCAGGTGTTTTTCCAGGCTCTGGACGTGGTTGCCGACCATGGTCGAGGAAATGCCGATGGACTGGGCTGCCGCACTGAAGCTGCCGTGGTCCACCACCTTGACGAAGACCTTCATGCTAGCCAGGACGTCCATTGCCAACCTTTTATTGGGAGTGATCCAAGAAAGCGCTAGTTTATCAAGCAGGGCTATGGGATCACCATGGGCGGCGAGACGCGACAACGCCTTGTTCGAGGTTGTACAGGCAAGGTTCAGCAAGAGGCCGTTATCGATAGTGGGCAAGCAGTCATGATCCGCGCGGTGCAGCGGATTTCGGGGGTGTGTGATCAGCGGGTTATCGGGGTTTTTCAGGTTGCGTCTGTCGCGGCAGGCCAGTGGCATGTTGGCGATCCTGATCGCCATCGGCCTGTCGTCGCTGGATACCGCCATTGCCAATACGGCGCTGCCGGCCATTTCCAGTAGCCTGCACACCACGCCGGCGGCCTCGGTGTGGATCATCAACGCCTATCAACTGGCGGCAGTGGCGACCATCCTGGCCTTCGCTTCCCTCGGCGGCGTGCTTGGGCATCGTCGGGTCTACATGTTTGGCCTGGTGTTGTTCACGGTGGCTTCGGCACTGTGCGCGATGTCGACCACCCTGACCCAGCTGACGCTTGCCAGGGTGCTGCAGGGCATCGGTGGCAGCGCGATCATGAGTGTCAATGCGGCACTGATCTTCAGCCTGTTTCCGCCGGAAAAGCTCGGCAAGGGCATGGGCCTCAATGCCCTGGTGGTGGGCATTTCCTTCGCCGCCGGGCCGACTGTGGCCTCGCTGATCCTGTCGGTGGCCGACTGGCCCTGGCTGTTCGGGGTGAATATCCCGATTGGCCTGCTCGCGCTGGCGATGGCGATTCCTTCGTTGCCGCAGACACCGCCCAATGGCCAGCGCTTTGCCTGGGGGACTGCGGGATTGAGTGCGTTGACCTTCGGTTCGCTGATCTATGCGTTGGGCGAGGGTGCCCAGTTTGCCGGCGCGACGGCGATCTGTCTGGCACTGCTGGTATGCGTGTGCGCCGGTTACCTGATGATTCGCCGTGAGGCAGGGCACCCGGCCCCCTTGTTTCCGCTCGATCTGCTCAAGCGGCCGATGTTTGCCTTGTCGGCCCTGACGGCATTCTGCTCCTTTGCCACCCAGGGCTTGGCGTTCGTGTCACTGCCGTTCTTTTTCGAGACGGTGTTGGGCCGCGATCCGGTGCAGACCGGCTACCTGATGACGCCCTGGTCGGTGGTGGTGGCGTTGATCGCACCGTTCGCCGGGCGCCTGTCGGACCGTTATCCGCCCGGGTTGCTGGGGGGCATCGGCCTGGGCGTGCTGTCGCTGGGGATGTTGTCCCTGGCCTTGCTGCCCAGTGATCCGAGTGCTCTGGATATCGGTATTCGCATGGTGATCTGCGGGCTGGGCTTCGGTTTCTTCCAGTCGCCGAACCAGAAGGCGCTGCTGACCAGCGCACCCCGCGAGCGCAGCAGTGGCGCCAGCGGCACCATTGCCACGGCGCGGTTGCTCGGACAGTCGACCGGGGCGGCGCTGGTGGCGTTGAGTTTCGGTCTGTCGAGCCATCAGGGGCCGGTGCTGGCCTTGTATATCGGCGCGGGGTTTGCGGCGGCGGCCTGCCTGGCGAGCTTTTCACGGTTGGTGGCGCGTAATGATGTTTGAGGCTGGGTGGGATGGCCGCCCGTAGGGCGGTTCGCGGGCAAGCCCGGCTCCTACAGGATGGGGGTGGGGTTGTAGGCGGCCAGTACTGGAAAAACGGCGGCGATTGGATATCCTTTGCGGCGATTATTGATTTGGCCAGCCGGTGATCCAGGCGTGGCGACACGTGCAGAGGATGTGGTGATGGCGGGCAGGTTGATCTATCTCATCGGGCCTTCGGGCTCCGGCAAGGACAGCCTGCTCGACGCCGCCCGCGATCCCTTGGCGCAACGTGGCTGTCGGATCGTGCGGCGGGTCATCACCCGCTCCGCCGAGGCGGTCGGCGAGGCGGCCCACGGGGTCAGCGCCGAGCAGTTTGCGCAGATGCGCCAGCAGGGCGCCTTTGCCCTGAGCTGGGAGGCCAATGGCCTGAGCTACGGCATTCCCCGCGAAATAGACCAGTGGCTGGCGGATGGCCAGGATGTGCTGGTCAACGGCTCGCGCGGCTATCTGGCGCAGGCTCGCGCGCGTTATCCCGAGCTGCTGGCGGTGCTGCTGACGGTGGACCAGGCGGTATTGCGCGAGCGCCTGCTGGCGCGTGGCCGGGAATCGTTGCCGGACATCGAGGCACGGCTGGCGCGCAACGCGCAGTTCAACCTCGGCGCAGGCGCTCTGGCGGCGGACGATCCGGCGCTGGTGCTGCTGGACAATTCCGGGCCGATCCAGCAGACCGTGAGCCGGTTGCTGACCCTTGTCGGCGAGGCGTGAGCCGATCCCCGCAGCCAGTTTTGCCGACTGATCGAGGGTGCAAAAAATCCCGTGATGCCCTATAACGGCTGACATCGCAGAGTCCGGCCTGGCGTTTTGCCGGTCGGGCTTTGTCTCGGGACGAGGTTATCGATGTTGCGCATTCGCGGGTTGAGCAAGGCCTACGCCACGGCCCAGGGGCCGCTGGCCGTGTTGCAGGGCGTGGATCTGGAGTTGGAGCAGGGCGCGAGCCTGGCGTTGATGGGCGAGTCGGGCAGCGGCAAGAGTACCCTGCTGCACCTGGTGGCCGGCCTGGACCGTGCCGACAGCGGTGCGATCGAGGTGGGCGGGCGTGATCTCTGTCAGCTTAACGAGGTGCAACTGGCCAACTGGCGACGCCAGGACATCGGCCTGATCTTCCAGCAGTTCAACCTGATTCCCAGCCTGACGGTGGCCGACAACCTGGCGTTCCAGGCACGCTTGGCCGGGCGCCATGATCGGCACTGGGAGCGCCAACTGGTCGAGCGCCTGGGGCTCGGGCAGACGCTGTCGCGGTATCCCGAGCAACTCTCCGGCGGCCAGCAGCAACGGGTCGCCCTCGGCCGGGCACTGGCGGCGCGACCGCCGCTGATCCTGGCCGACGAACCCACCGGCAGCCTCGACGAAGGCACCAGCGACGAGGTGCTGGATGTGCTGCTGGAACTGCTCGCCGACAATGCCACCAGCCTGTTGATGGTCACCCACAGTGAGCGCATGGCCAGCCGCCTGCAGCGTCGAGTGCGTTTGCACAATGGCCGGCTGAGCGAGTCATGAGGACGTTCTACTGGGCCTTGCGAGCCCTGCTCAGTCACTGGTGGCGCCATCGCGTGCAACTGGCCAGCGTCCTGGCTGGCCTGTGGTTGGCCACGGCCTTGCTGATTGGCGTGCAGGCCCTCAACAGCCAGGCTCGAGACAGTTATGCGCGGGCCAGCCAACTGATCGGCGGTGCGGCGCCTTACCGGCTGATCAGCCGCGATGGCGGGCATTTCGAGCAGCATTTGTTTGTCCGGTTGCGCTTGGCGGGATGGCCGGTTTCGCCCTTGTTGCAGGGTCGCCTGGAGCTGGATGATCCTCGCCAGCCGGGGCATGCCCAGCATCTGCAGGTGCTGGGTATCGACCCGGTCAGCCTGCCACGGGGCAGTACCCTGGCGGGACAGTCGGTGGACAGCGAGCAATTGCTGGCGTTCATCGGCACGCCGGGGCAGACCTGGGTAGCGGTGGATACGTTGCGGCGCCTCGGGCTGAAGGTCGGTGATCGGCCGCGCAGTGCGGACGGTCAACGGTTGCCGCCGTTGGCGCTGCGCCCGCAGTTGCCGCCCGGCTTGCTGCTGATGGATATCGGTGTGGCGCAACAGGTGCTCAATGCGCCGGGGCAGCTTTCGCAACTGGTGCTGGCGACCGACTTCGCCCGTGCCGAACCCTCGCTGCCAGCAGACTTGGCCAACCGTCTGCGCCTGCAGGCTCCGGGTGATGAAAGCGACCTGGCGCACCTGACCGAGAGCTTTCACCTCAACCTCAGTGCCCTCGGCTTCCTGGCGTTCATCGTCGGCCTGTTCATCGTTCACGGGGCCATCGGCCTGGCCCTGGAGCAGCGTCGTGGCCTGTTGCGTACCTTGCGCTCCTGCGGGGTCAGCGCCCGCTGCCTGCTGAGTGCGCTGACGGTGGAACTGCTGGCGTTTGCCCTGGTGGGTGGTGCGCTTGGCGTGGTCAGCGGCTACGGGCTGGCCAGCCTGCTGCTGCCGGACGTGGCGGCCAGTCTGCGTGGCCTCTATGGGGCGGAAGTCGCAGGCAGCCTCAACTTGCCGCCGAGCGACTGGCTGGCCGGGCTCGGGCTGTCCATGGGCGGCGCCTTGCTGGCCGGTGCCGGCAGTGTCTGGCGGGCAGCGCGCCTGCCATTGCTGGCGCTGGCCCAGGCCGAAGCCTGGCGCGCGGCCCAGGCCCGTCGCCTGCGCCAGCAGTTCTGGCTGGCTGCGTCGCTGGCCCTGGTCGTACCGGCCTGCATCGTTTGGGGCAACAGCCTGGCCAGCGGTTTCGCCTTGATGGCGGCGCTGCTGATTGCGGCGGCACTGCTGCTGCCGGTGTGCCTGCATGCGCTGTTGAGCGGCCTGTTGCCGATCTGCCGGCGGCCCCTGAGCCAATGGTTCATCGCCGACAGCCGCCAGCAGTTGCCGGCCCTGAGCCTGGCGCTGATGGCCTTGTTGCTGGCCCTGGCCGCGAATATCGGCGTGGGCAGCATGACCTCGGGCTTTCGCCAGACCTTTACCGGCTGGCTCGACCAGCGCCTGTTCGCCCAGCTGTACATCACCACCCAGGATGCCGGGCAGGACGCCCCCCTGGAACAGTGGCTGGCGGCGCGCAGCGATATCCAGGCGATCATGCCGGGCTGGGATGCCGAGATCAGCCTGCAGGGCTGGCCGACCCAGGTGCGCGGCCTGCCGGATGTGCCGACCTATCGCCAGCACTGGCCGCTGCTGGAGTCGACTGACGACGCCTGGCAACGCTGGTTGGCGGGCGAGGGCGTGATGGTCAGCGAGCAGTTGGCGCGCCACCTGAAGCTCACGCTCGGCCAGGCGCTGGTATTGCCGACCCCGGTCGGCGACTGGTCGCTGCCGGTGCTTGGGGTGTATGCCGACTACGGCAATCCCAAGGGCCATCTGTTGCTCGACGCACGTGCGCTGCGAGCCCATTGGCCGCAACTGCGACCGACCCGCTATAGCCTGCTGACCGCAGCCGAGGCGGTGGCACCCCTCAAGCAGGCCCTGCAGCAGGCCTTTCATTTCGATGACGCGCACCTGATCGACCAGAGCGAACTCAAGGGCACCGCGAGCAAGGTCTTCGAACGCACCTTTGCCGCGACCACGGCCCTCAACAGCCTGACCCTTGGTGTAGCCGGCGTCGCGCTGTTCATCAGCCTGCTGAGCCTGAGCGAAAGTCGGCTGGCGCAACTGGCGCCGCTGTGGGCACTGGGTGTCGGTCGTCGCCAGTTGCTGTTGTTGAGCCTGGGGCAGACCTTGTTGCTGGGTTCGCTCACCTTGTTGCTGGCGATTCCCCTGGGCCTGGCGTTGGCCTGGTGCCTGGTCGCGGTGGTGAACGTCCAGGCGTTCGGCTGGCGCCTGCCGATGATCGTGTTCCCCTGGCAATTGCTGCAACTGTCGCTGATGGCGCTGGTGGTGACCCTGGTGGCGGCCGCCTGGCCGTTGTGGAAGTTGCTGCGGGTCAGCCCGGTGGCCTTGCTGAGGACCTTTGCCAATGAACGCTAGGGGCACGCTTGCACTGTTGTTCGGCCTGCTGCTGGTGGGCTGCGATCAATCGCCTGTGCCTGAGGAAGGGTTTGCCGGGCTGGGTTCCCGCGCCGCCGATTTTGCCCAGGTGGTGCCGGGGCAGACGCTTGAGTTTCCCCGCGATCATGGCCCCCATCGCGACTACCGCATCGAATGGTGGTACATCACCGCCAACCTCAAGGATGCCGAGGGCCACAGCTATGGTGTGCAATGGACGTTGTTTCGCAGCGCGCTGCAGGTCCCCGGCGAGCTGACCGGTTGGAGCGAGCCGACCTTGTGGATGGGGCACGCGGCGCTGACCAGCGAGCACGGCCATCACTTCGCCCAGGCCCTGGCCCGTGGTGGAGTCGGCACCGCCGGAGTCGAGGCCGAGCCCCTGCACGCCTGGATCGATGACTGGCAACTGCGCAGCCTGTCGCCCGCCAACCAGGGGCTGGGGCAGATGCAACTGAGCGCCCATGGCAGCGACTTCGCCTATCGCTTGAACCTGAGCAGCGAACGGCCACTGGTGTTGCAGGGCGATCACGGCTACAGCCTGAAGTCCGGCAAGGGACAGGCGTCGTGGTACTACAGCCAGCCGTATTTCCAGGTGAACGGCAGCCTGCAGGTCGACGGGCGTGAAGTCCAGGTCAGTGGCCAGGCCTGGCTCGACCGCGAGTGGAGCAGCCAACCGTTGGCGGCGGAGCAGTCGGGCTGGGACTGGTTTTCCCTGCACCTGGCCGATGGGGCGAAGGTCATGTTGTTCCAGGTGCGGCAGCAGGGCGGCGAGGCCTATCGGGCCGGGACCTGGATCGGTGCCGATGGCCAGGCGCAGGTGCTGCGTAGCGACGATATCGTGTTGACGCCAGGGCGGCAGGCCAGTGTCACCGGGCGGCAGTTGCCGGTGGAGTGGCGACTGGAGATTCCGAGCAAACAGCTACGTATCGAGACGAAACCGCTGCGGGACGATGCATGGATGGGTACGACGTTCTCCTACTGGGAGGGGCCGATCAGTCTGAGCGGCAGTCAGCAGGGCGTGGGGTATCTGGAAATGACGGGTTATTGATGAAGGTGGCCTGCTACAGTAAGGCTGAGCGGCTGGCGCTGGCTAGACTGATCCTTGCGATAGACACGAACGGCTGTTTCATCTTATTCAAATAAGAATCATTTGCGTTATAGTGTGGCCATCCACTTTCCGGAGTCGCCACATGAGCAACAGTTTGCACTGAGCACACGACATCCCGGCGGGTCGCGACATCCCGTCTTCTGCAACGGCCGCCCTGGCCCATGCGATCAGCGATACCCTGCGCATTCCCCTGGCCGCGCGGGCCCTGGGCGATAGCCTGTTCCCCAAGGTTGCGGTCCACGATGCCAGCGCGCGCCAAGCGCTGGCCCAACTGGGCGATGACGGCAAGCTCTGGCTCCGGCAACGATCTTCGGTGTATGGCGTGCTGTCGCGTACCGGGATCTTTCGCGGCCTGGCCCTGGATTACCTGAAGGCTCATCCAGCGGGGCACGTGGTCAATCTCGGTTGCGGGCTGAGCCATTATTTCCAGTGGCTGGACAACGGCCAGGCGCGCATGACCGATGCGGACCTGCCGGATGTGATGGTGCTGCGTCGCGAGCTCTTTGGCGCGCCGGGCGAACGACAGACGCTGCTCGACCTGGACCTGTGCCAGTCCGGTTGGTGGGATCGCCTCGGCCTGCCGTCCGGGCGTGACGGGGCGCCGGTCTTCTTGATGAGCGAGGGCGTGCTGATGTACCTGCCGCCCGAGGTGGTGTTCGCTGTGTTCGTCGAGTTCGGCGAGCGGGCACCGGCCGGCTCGGTATTCGTTTTCGACGCGATCTGCTGGCTGGCGGCGGGCCGTGCCAGGCAGCATCCGGCGGTGCGCCACACACGGGCCGACTTCGCCTGGGGGCCACGCCGTCCCACCGAACTGGTGGCGCCGCATCCACGCCTGCAACTGGCGGCGGCTCACCAGGTGATGGAGGGCTACGGCTTGCCATATTCTCTCGTCGGGCCACTGTTCCGGCTGCTCATGCGCGTGCCGTTCTATGCGCTCTACGAACTGCGAACCAAGGATGACTGACATGACCACCGAACAAATCCGTTTCAACGATGGCGCTTCGTACGAGCGGTATATGGGCAAGTGGAGCCAATTGGCGGGCGAAGCGTTTCTCGACTGGCTTGCCCCGGCTCCAGGCCAGCGCTGGCTGGATATCGGCTGTGGCAACGGGGCTTTCACCGAGATGTTGATCGGGCGCTGTGCGCCGGCTGCGGTGACCGGCATCGATCCTTCCGCAGAGCAACTGGCCTACGCGCTGACCCGCGCGGCCTTGGGCGCAGTACAGTTCGACCAGGGTGACGCGATGGCTCTGCCTTATGGCGAGGGCGCGTTCGATGTCGCCGTGATGCCGCTGGTGATTTTCTTTGTTCCGAAGCCGGCGAAGGGGGTTGCCGAGATGAAACGGGTGGTCCGCCCTGGTGGGGTTGTCGCCGCTTATGCCTGGGACATGTTTGGCGGCGGTTTTCCCTATGAGGCGTTGTTGTCGGAAATACGCGGGCAGGGCATCGCGATTCCCAAGCCACCGAGTCCCGAGGCGTCACGGATCGAGGTCATGTGCGAGTTGTGGGCGGACGCCGGCCTGGAAGAAATTGAAACGCGAGTGATCGAGGTGCAGCGTACCTTCACCGATTTCGAGGACTTCTGGACGACCGCACTCGGTGCGCCGAGTGTCGGTGGGACTTTGGCGAAGATGGCTGCCTGGGATCTGGCATCACTCAAGGCGCGGATGCGTGAGCGACTGCCGGCGGATACCGGGGGTCGTATCACTTACAGTGCGCGGGCGAATGCGGTGACGGGGCGCGTCAGCGAATAGCCGGTTTTGACAATTGCCGGCCGAGCCTCGCTATTGCCGGGGGGGCGGTGGCGCGAAAGCCGGCACCGCCGTCTCTGACAACGACCGTGCAGGCGGCTGTCAGTTGAACTCCTTGTATCTCGACAGGATGTGCTTCGCAGCGTCCAGTGCTTTCATCAGGGCGTTATCGCCGTAGCCCATGCTCGTCAATTGCCTTGCGTACAGGCCAAGGAAGGTGTTCGTCTTTATTTTTGCAAGATCCAGCGTGGAACGGACTGCAACCAGAGCAGCAATTCTCTGGACGTCCTTTTTAATCGCCGAATGCCTGATTTCCTTCTGCCAGATTCTCAGATCCAGCCGCTCTGCAGTGAGCCCGTTGAAATACACAAGCATGAGGTCACGACTGTCGTTCGACTCGGCATCGGCGCTGAGAAAATGCTCCAGGGCACTCTCAAGCAACCCGGTGATTCCATCGATGATGTTTGTGGCTTTATCCTGGTCGGCTGGAATCCGGATAAAGTTCTTTACGCCAGCAATGACCTCTTGAGTGGCGTCCCTGCTGCCAGCGCTGCCGACTGCAAAGGACGTTCTGAATGTGTCGATCCAACTTTCTGGAGGAAGGGTTTTGTCGAACGACGAATCCAGCTCCAGGATCTGTTTTTCGATTTGCAGGGCAAGACCATCGGCTTTGGCTTCTGCCAGTTGGGCCAGCGCTTCGATCAGCTCTCTTTGGTCATTGTAGGCTTGCGTGTTTGAGTCGAGGTTTCTGATCAGGTTTCTAATTTGTCCCATCTGGCCATAAGCTCCTGTGTTGATCTGCTGTTTTTGAGTCAAGGCGGGTTTACTTGAACCTTTGAAACAAGCCCTTCACCCTTGCGGGAGACGGGCGGCCACCTGTTCCCAGCAGCTGGCGATTTCCCTGGCAATGGCTCCTCGATGGTTCCTGGGCATTGATTCGTCGGTAACCTTGAGGTTTTCCCGAAGCCATTCATCCGACCACCCAGCCCATTCCCCCGCCACACTCCTGAGGTTTGCCTCCAGCACGGGGAACACCTCGACCCACAGGATACGGTGGGCGTCTTCCGGCGAATACCCGGCCTCGACAACAGTACGCGCAATGTAGTCGTACGCCAGTTCGTCGATTTCGGTATCGAGAAACAACGACGAGAGCGCCTGCCAGAGCTTCAGGCGGTTGGTGTCGACGGCATTCATCGATGGTTCTCCAATGGGCGGTGCAGGATTCTCTGCCCCGTGGCAGCCGTTACTCGGCAGTGGGCAACAGCGGCTCGCCATCCATGCCGCAGGGCGGATCATAGGTGCCATGCCAACCGATCAGGGTGCGCTCGAACGAGTCGGTGAAATATCTGCCGCCCTTGGCAATCTTCACCACTCCACCGGCATAGGCCACCAGCATGGCCTCTTGTGCACGCTGCTCCGTCGCTTCCTTCCACGACTTGCTGCTCGGCAGCAGGTCCGGATCATTCGGGCTGACCCACAGTGACTCGCTGCCTTGCAATGCCTGGCGCAAAAGCTCGGCCAGGACAGGGTGTCCCTGGTCCTCGGCGATGCCCGCTGCCGTTTGTTCCTTGTAGGTCACGCTGTCGAGCGCGGCACCTGAGCGAATCAGCGCCCGGCAGGCGGATTCATGGCCAAAGTAGGCGGCCTGGTGCAGAAAGGTCCAGCCGGAAGAGGCTTTCTGGTAGTGGCTGCAGCGTCGTGCAATCTGGGGCAACTCTTTCCACTCGGACAGGAGCTGGTCCCATTGACCACGTTTTGCCTGCTCATAGGCCTGTTCAACGAGATTCTGCAGTGCGCTCATGTCGTTTCGCTCATGAGAAGTGAATGGGGACTATAGCGTGGTCGCCTGTCGGAGAAAACGAAGACTCACCAATGACCAGGGCGGTGGTCTCACGTTCAATACGGTGGGTAGAATCCAATGGAGATCCACCGAATGCAACGTATCGGGGTGTTGCACACCAGGGAGACAGGCAACCAATGAGTTCATTTAGCGTTCGCAAGCTGGAAGAAACCGATACCCGGGCACTGCTGGTATTCGAAACCCGCAATCGCCAATGGTTCGAATCGCAGATCGATGCGCGTGATCCGGCGTTCTACTCGCTGGAAGGCGTATCCGGGCATATCGGCGACTATCTGCGCGGCTTTGCCGATGGCACCTGGCATCCGTTTGTCATTGAGGATGATGGCGGCCACATCGTGGGGCGGGCAAACCTGAAAGACATCGACGTGCTGAAGGGGACCGCCGAGGTCGGCTACCGGGTCGGTCAGGACGTCGGCGGGCAGGGGTTGGCAACCCTGGCCCTGAAGCATCTGATCCAGCAGGCGCAGCAACGCTGGAAACTCACGCAACTGGTGGCATACGTCTACAAGGACAATATCGCTTCGAGAAAGGTGTTGGATCGTTGCGGATTCCTGATGGGGCAGGCGTCACACGAAAACGTGGCGGATGATCAAGATCGATTCGTGCTGTCGATCGTCTCGTAGACAGGGGCGCGCGGACAGGCCGGGAAGGGGGGCTGGCGGTTTCGTGTCTTGCTTGGATTGACTTGCTGAATCGTTTCACTGGCGTTATAAAAGTCGAACAATTCCAACAAGGACCGCCCCATGAACACCCTCCGACTGATTTTTGGTATCACTGCCCTGAGCACCGCTTCCCACGCCATGGCCTGGGACTATGTGCTGCTCGACAGCGACACCCCCGCGCAGAACCGCCAGATCACCAGTCAGCAATTGGGGATCAAGACCGACAAGCCTTTCTCCGTAACCTTGCGCACCCTGCACGGCGGCCGCCAGGAAGGGGTCAGCATTGTCGACATCGATAACGGCACGATGAAGCTCTCGGTGGTACCGACGCGGGGCATGAACGTTCTGCAGGCCTCCGTCGGCAATGTGCGCATGGGCTGGGACTCGCCGGTCAAGGACGTGGTCAACCCGGCTTTTATCGAGCTCAACGGCCGTGGTGGCCTGGGCTGGCTGGAAGGGTTCAACGAACTGGTAGCGCGCTGCGGCTATGAGTGGGTCGGGCATCCGGGGCTGGATAACGGCGAATTGCTGACCCTGCATGGACGGGCGGCGAACATTCCCGCCAGCAAGGTCACCCTGCATATCGACGAACAGCCGCCCTACGCCATTCGCCTGCAAGGCGAACTGAAGGAGCAGGCGTTCAAGAAAGTCGACTTCTCCGTGGTCACCGAACTGGCGACGGTGCCCGGTAGCGTGAGCTTTGCACTCAATGACACGCTGACCAACAACGGTGACTATCCGAAGGAATACCAGGCGCTGTACCACAGCAACTTCAGCACGCCGTTCCTGGAGCAGGGCGCACGTTTCGTCGCGCCGGTGAAGCAGGTGTCGCCGTTCAACGACAAGGCCAAGGGCGACCTGCCGGACTGGCAGACCTACCGCGCGCCGACCAGGGACTACGACGAGACGGTCTACAACGTCGTGCCCTATGCTGATGCCAGGGGCGATACCCTGGCGGTATTGCATAACAAGGCCGGTAGCCTTGGGGTTTCGGTCGGCTTCAACACACAGCAATTGCCGGTGTTCTCCCTCTGGAAAAACACCGACACCCAGGGCCAGGGTTACGTGACCGGGCTGGAGCCGGGCACCAGTTTCTCCTATAACCGCCGCTACCAGCGTCCGCTGGGATTGGTACCGACCATCGGTGCGGGGGAGAAGCGGCAGTTCCAGATCAGCTATGGCCTGCTGGCGGACAAGGCGGCTGTGGAGCAGGCGGTGCAGCGGGTTGGGCAGATCCAGGACGGACGCAAGACGCAGGTGCGGGGCACGCCGCTGGTGGACCTGAGCAAGGAATGATCCTCCTGCAACGCGGCGTCCTGATAGACGCCGCGTTGCAGGGTTCAGTCAACGGCAATCAGGCTGTCCCGGCACTCCAGAATCAACCGCGCCCCCGTGCGTTCGCCGGTGCCGATCTTCAGGTTGAAGCCGTGCAGGCTGATGATCGCCGCGACAATCGACAGGCCCAGGCCGAAGCCGCTCTGCTGGTTGCCGTCGTCGCACCGGTAGAAGCGTTGGAACACTGCGTCGCGCTCCGAAGGCGGGATACCCGGACCGCTGTCGATGACCTCGATCCGCGTGCTGCCGTGGTCGTTGACCGCCAGCAGCACCACCTCGCCACCGGGTGGGGTGAACTTGATCGAATTGCTCAGCAGGTTCGCCAGGGCCTCGAAGAGCAGGGCGCGGTCGCCGGTGATCTGCGGCAGGGCCTCCGGCAATTCCAGGCGCAGGCTGATCTCTGCCTCTTCGGCCAGCGGCAGGTAGAAGTCATGCAGCTCGCGCAGCAATGGCAACGGATCGAGCACCACGAAGCCGGAACGGCGCTGATGGTCTTCCAGCTCGGAAATTCGCAACAACCCCTTGAAACGCGCCATCAGGGTATCCGTTTCGGCGATCACACCGTCCAGTTGCAGGGCCTCGGGTGAGTCTTCCGGGGCCTGCTGCTGGATGCGATAGAGCTGCGCGCGCAGTCGGGTCAGTGGCGTGCGCAGGTCGTGGGCGATGTTGTCGCAGACGCCCTTGACCTCGTTCATCAGCCGCTCGATACGATCGAGCATGGCATTGACGATGGCCGCCAGCATGTCCAGCTCATCGCGACGGTTGGACAGTGGCAGGCGATGGCCGAGGTCGCCGGCGACGATCGCCTCGGCACTGGCCTGGATCGCCCGGATGCGGCGGATCGGTCGGCGCCTGAGCAGGTGCCAGCCGGCAATGCCGGGCAAGATGGTCAGCGAGACGGCCCAGAACAGTGCGTGGAGGATGATCCGCGTCACGCCGAACAGCGAGCCGTTGTCGCGCACCAGCAACAGCCAGCGGCCGTCGTGGGTCTGGGTGGCGACCGCATCGCAGCTGTCCTGGGGCAGGTTGGGGTCGTCGGAGTCGATGCAGTTGGCCAGTTCGTGGATGCGGCCATCCATGATCAGGTCTGGCGGCATTGCCATGATCGGCCCGCTGAGGTGCATCTTCTGATCGTTGAACAGGCCATAGGCGTCCACCCCACGCATGTCGAAGGTCATGCTGGTGGTCAGCGCATCCACCAGTTGCTGGCCCTGGAAGCGCGAAAACAGATGCTGGCGCTGCATCAAGGAGTGGCGCGCCAGGGTGTCGAGGTAGCCGGAGACTTCGTAGTAGAGCACGCCCATCAGGCTGCAGCTCCAGGCCACGAAGAGGAAACTGTACAGCGCCAGCAGACGGCTAGCGGACGAGCGCCAGCCCTTAGAGGGGTTCGGCAATGACATAACCCGAACCTCGTACGGTGCGGATCAGCGGAGGCAGGCCCGGACTATCGATTTTCTTGCGCAGACGGCCGATGTGCACGTCGATCAGGTTGGTGCCGGGGTCGAAGTGATAGCCCCAGACTTCCTCGAAGATCATCATCCGCGATAGGATCTGCCCGGTGTTGCGCATCAGGAATTCCAGCAACTTGTATTCGGTGGGCAGCAAGCTGAGCAACTGGTCGGCGCGCGAGGCTTCACGACTGATCAGGTTCAGCTCCAGGTCGGCAACCCGCAGCGAGGTCTCGAATTCCCGCGCCGGGCTCTTGCGCCGCAACAGTACCTCGACCCGTGCGGCCATCTCGTCGGAGGCGAATGGCTTGGTCAGGTAGTCGTCACCGCCGGCACGCAGGCCGCGGACACGCTCATCGACATCGGACAGGGCGCTGATCATCAGGATCGGCGTGGCGACGCCGATGGTCCGCAGGGTGGTGACGATGGCCAGGCCATCGAGTTCCGGCAGCATGCGATCGAGGGTGATCAGGTCATAGTCGCCGCTTACGGCGCGCACCAGGCCTTCGCGGCCATTGTCCACCCAGTCCACTTCAAGCCCATGACTGCTCAGTTCAGCCACGATTTCCTTGGCGGTTACAGCATCATCTTCGATGGTCAGGATGCGGGTCATTGCAGTTGCCTCGTACGGACCTTCACAGCAAGGTGTGGAATTTTGCCAACAAACCCGTGAAAGCTTCCTGAAGAAATATTCATGTTTGCCTGGCGGTCGTTAAGGGGGCGCCCGGATCTCGGATCAAGGCTTGAAACATCTAGCCACACCTTTGCTGAATAAAGGCTGTCATCTTGTTTTTCAAAGAGATTGCGAACGATCCCCGGGATTTGGTATCTGTTTCCTCACAGCCGCAGGTTGCGTGAAGCGGCTGACTCTCCTGTCTGGCACCTGGTGTCTTGCGGTGTCCGGATCGTCCTCAGTACAGGTCTTTTTATGCATCGCCGTAATCTCCTGAAAGCTTCCATGGCCCTGGCGGCCTATACCGGCCTGTCGGCCAGCGGTCTGTTCGCGGCGCGGGCACTTGCCGCCACCGCGGACGGTGACATCGAACATTTTGATTTCGAGGCGTTGCAGGCCCAGGCGAAGGGACTCGCGGGCAATCCTTATGTCAGTACCCGGCAGGTCCTGCCGCCGACCCTGGCGAACATGACCCCGCAGCAGTTCAACGCGATCCAGTACGACGCCCGGCATTCGCTATGGAACGAGCTCAAGGGCCAGCTGGATGTGCAGTTCTTCCACGTTGGCATGGGTTTCAAGCAGCCGGTGCGGATGTACAGCGTCGATGCCAAGACCCGCCAGGCGCGGGAGGTGCACTTCCGGCCGCCGCTGTTCAACTACGCCAGCAGCGGCATCGACCCCTCCCAGCTCAAGGGCGACCTGGGCTTTTCCGGTTTCAAGCTGTTCAAGGCACCGGAGATCGATCGCCACGATATCGTCTCGTTCCTCGGCGCCAGCTACTTCCGCGCGGTGGACAAGACCGGCCAGTACGGCCTTTCGGCGCGCGGTCTGGCGATCGATACCTATGCGCACAAGCGCGAGGAATTCCCGGATTTCACCAAGTTCTGGTTCGAGACCCCGGCCAAGGAAAGCACCCGGTTCGTGGTCTATGCCTTGCTCGATTCGCCGAGTGCCACTGGCGCCTATCGCTTCGACATCGACTGCCAGGCCGAACAGGTGGTGATGAGCGTCGAGGCCCATGTCAACGCGCGGGTGGATATCGAGCAACTGGGCATCGCACCGATGACCAGCATGTTCAGTTGTGGCACCCACGAACGCCGCATGTGCGACACCATTCACCCGCAGATCCACGATTCCGATCGGCTGGCCATGTGGCGTGGCAATGGAGAGTGGATCTGCCGACCGCTGAACAATCCGGCCAAGCTGCAGTTCAATGCCTTTGCCGACAAGGACCCCAAGGGTTTCGGCCTGGTACAGACCGACCACGAGTTCGCCAGCTACCAGGACACCGTGGACTGGTACAGCCGCCGGCCGAGCCTGTGGGTCGAGCCGACCACGCCGTGGGGCGAGGGCTCGGTGGACCTGCTGGAGATCCCCACCACCGGCGAAACCCTGGACAACATTGTCGCCTTCTGGACGCCGAAGCAGCCGGTCAAGGCCGGCGACTCGCTGGCCTACGGCTACAAGCTGTACTGGAGCGCATTGCCGCCGGTGGGCACGCCACTGGCGCGGGTGCATGCGACGCGCTCGGGCATGGGCGGGTTCACCGAAGGCTGGGCGCCGGGCGAGCATTATCCCGAGGTCTGGGCCCGGCGGTTTGCCGTGGACTTCAACGGCGGCGGGCTGGAGCGGCTGGCGGAGGGTGTCGGGATCGAGCCGGTGGTCACCGCGTCCAATGGTCAGGTGAAGGATTTCAGTATCCTCAAGCTGGATGAGATTGGTGGGTACCGGGTGCTCTTCGACTGGTACCCGACCAATGACAGTGTCGATCCGGTTCAATTGCGCCTGTTCATTCGCAGTGGCGAGCGCACGTTGAGCGAGACCTGGTTGTACCAGTACTTCCCGCCGGCGCCGGACAAGCGGCGTTATCCATGAGCCTGGGGCACCGTCTGGGATAGGCGGTGCCTGATCGGGCCTGTTCGCGGGCAAGCTCGGCTCCTACCGTTCCGCGTTGTACGCGGCTATTGTGTTCGACGCGCTCCTGTAGGCGCAGGCCTTGCCCGCGAAGGCGTCCTTAAGATCACTGCACATTCGGCACCAGCACCGGATCAGCCCGATACAGCTGCGGCTCCATCCGCTTGAGGTTTTCCACCTTCGGCAAGTCATTGATGGCGATATATGGCATGTACGGATGCAGCGTCAGGTAGTTCTGGTGATAGCCCTCGGCCGGATAGAACACCTTGTTGTCCTCGATCCGGGTGACGATTTTCGTCGGAAACACCTTCGCCCCATCCAACTGTTCGATATACGCCTGGGCAACCTTTTCCTGTTCGGCATTCACCGGAAAGATCGCCGAGCGATACTGGCTGCCACTGTCCGGGCCCTGGCGATTGAGCTGGGTCGGGTCGTGGGCCACGGAGAAGAACACCTGCAGCAGCTTGCCGTAGCTGACCTGGCTCGGGTCGTAGGTGACCTGCACCGCTTCGGCATGGCCGGTATCGCCGCCGCCGACCTGTTCGTAGTGGGCGGTGTTCGCCGCGCCGCCGGCATAACCGGACACGGCGTTCTGCACGCCACGCACATGCTGGAACACTCCCTGCACACCCCAGAAGCAGCCGCCGGCGAAAACCGCCGTGGCCTGCCCCGCAGTGGCCGGTGCATCCAGCGCCGGCGGGGCGATCGGCATCGCCGGCTCGGCGGCAAAGGCAAAACGCTGGACCAGCAGGATCGACAGCGCCAGGCCGGCTACCGCAGCGATCGTCGACAACGGCGAGGCAAATTTTTTCTGCATCACGGATTTGCTCATTTCAGACATCCTCTTGGCAATCAACCGAAGGTGAAGGCGTAGGCCTGGACACCGGGGTCGAGAAATTCGATGGAGAAGGTGTGTTCGCCGACGTCACCGGCCTGGCGCACCAGTTGATACAGGCGCTGCTCGGTCACCGTGCCCTGGCCGCTGGCGTCGGTATCGGTGCCGTGGTTGGCGCCGGGCGCCTTGCCGTCGATCAACACCTTGTAGCGAACGGGCTGGTCATTGGCTGAAGGGCCGAGCACCAGGTGCAGGTCGCGGGCATGGAAGCGGAAGACGATGCTGCCACCGGCCTGGTTCAGCGCCGCCTGCTCCGAGCGTACGGTCCAGTTGCCGGCCAGTCCCCACTGGTTCAACAGCGGTTGCTGAGGGGCCTTGTAGAGCTTCGGTTGATCGGCGAGTTGCTGGCCCGCGGAAGCGAAGTTCTCGGCGCGGTCATAACCGATGTAGGTTTCCGGGGATTTCACCTCGGCTTCGTCGGCCGCCTGCATAACGCCGCTGGCCTGGGTGCTGACCATGCCACCGGAGACGTTCTGGTGGCCGGCTTCGGCCAGCAGTTGCTGGATCACCTGCTCGGAGCCGGCGTAGTCGCCTTCGCCGAAATGGTGGTAGCGCACCCGGCCCTGGGCATCGATGAAATAGTGGGCCGGCCAGTACTGGTTGTTGAAGCCGCGCCAGATCGCGTAGTTGTTGTCGATCGCCACCGGGTACTGGATGCCCAGCTTGGTCACCGCCTGGCGGACGTTGTCGATGTCGCGTTCGAAGGCGAACTCCGGAGCGTGCACGCCGATCACCACCAGGCCCTGGTCGTGATACTTCTGCGCCCAGGCATTGACGTAGGGCAGGCTGCGCAGGCAGTTGATGCAGGAGTAGGTCCAGAAGTCGATCAGCACCACCTTGCCCTTGAGTTCGGCGGCGCTCAGTGGTGCGGAGTTGAGCCACTGCACGGCGCCGGAGAGGTCGGGCAGGGTGCCCTCCACCGGCAGGGTGCGGTCGGTGGCGGCGGTCTTGGCGGCCATCGCCATCATGCTGCCGGCCGGCTGTTCGTCGTGGACGGCGGCAGCCATCATTGCGCCGCCCTGCATCATCATGGCGTTCTGCTGCGGTGCCGGGTTGAGGGTGTCCAGCAGTTTCTGCTCGATGCCGGAAGTGGCCACCGTCGACACTCGGGTCAGCAGGCCGGTGTCCAGGCCCAGGGCAATCGCCGCGACCCCAGCCAGCATCGCCGCGCCAAGGCCACGGCGCAGCCACTCGCCAGTGCCGAGGTTGCGTTTCATCGCCGTGAACAGACGACCGCCGACCAGCAGCGCTCCGGCCAGGGAGGTGGCGGCGCCAGCCGCATAGGCCAGCAACAACAGCGTGGTGCCGATATTGGCGCCCTGTAGGGCCGCTCCGGTGAGAATCAGGCCAAGGATCGGCCCGGCGCATGGGGCCCAGAGCAGGCCGGTGGCGATCCCGAGCACGAAGGACGAGCGCACGCTGGGTTGCCCGCCGCCGTCCTGGGCCGAGCGCGACAACCGGTCACCAGCCGACACCAGTGGCCGGGCCAGGCGATCGGCCAAATGGGGGAAGAGCAGGGTAATGGCGAAGAACGCCATCAATGCCATCGCCAGCCAGCGCCCGTACTGGTTGGCCCGCACCACCCAGCCACCGCCGACGGCGGCCAGGGTGGCGACCAGGGCGAAGGTCAGGGCCATGCCGCACAGCAGCGGCAGGCCGCTGCGGCGCAACGATTCGCCGGAACGGGCGAAGACGAAGGGCAGCACCGGCAGGATGCACGGGCTCAGGATGGTCAGCAGACCGCCCAGGTAGGCCAGGATGAGTAGAAACATGATGAAGATCCTTGTCGGTGAAATGGGATCGTTAGTGCCCGCAGGTCAACTCGCGCTCGGCGCAAAGCTCATCGCCACGCCATTCATGCAGTAGCGCAAGCCGGTCGGGGCCGGGCCGTCGGGGAACACGTGGCCCAGGTGGCCGCCGCAGCGATGGCAGTGCACTTCGGTGCGCAGCATGCCCAGCGTGCCGTCGCGGCGGGTGCCGACGGCGTTTTCCAGCGGTGCGGTGAAGCTTGGCCAGCCGGTGTGGCTTTCGAACTTGGTCGCCGAGGAAAACAGCGCCTGCTGGCAGCCGGCACAGGCGAAGACGCCTTCGCGGTGTTCGTCATTGAGGGGGCTGCTGTAGGGACGCTCGGTGCCTTCATGACGCAGCACCTGGTACTGGCTGTCACTTAGCATCGCCCGCCATTCGGCATCGCTGTGCTTGACCTCGAAGGTCTCGTCCGAGGCACTGGGGGCAGCGCTGCTGCCGAGGGTGGCGGCAACCGCGCGCCAGTCGACGAAACCGGCGGCGAGCAGGGCGGCGGCACTGGAGAAAAGAAAGCGTCTTCTGGTGGACATGGCGTTACTTCCATGGCAATTGATCAGGCTTTCAGTGTCGTGCTGTAACGGTCGCCAAATCCTCCCGTAAAGTTAAATTAATCGTGAACCTTTTCTGCCTGGCGATTCGGCACAATGGCTTCCACGGCATATGCTGTGCGCATCACGGAAACTTTCACTTGCAGGAACGTCGCCCCATGGATTCACCCAAACGCATTCTGATCGTCGAAGATGACCTGCACCTGGCCGGGCTGCTGAGCCTGCACCTGCGTGACGAGGGCTACGAGGTCACCCATTGCGCCGACGGTAACCTGGGCCTGGCTCAGTTGGAAAAGGGCGGCTGGGACGCACTGATCCTCGACCTGATGCTGCCCGGTGTCGATGGCCTGGAAATCTGTCGACAGGCCCGGGCCATGGCGCGCTACACACCGATCATCATCACCAGTGCCCGCTCCAGCGAGATGCACCGGGTGCTGGGCCTGGAGCTGGGTGCCGACGACTACCTGGCCAAGCCGTTCTCGATGCTCGAGCTGGCGGCACGGGTCAAGGCCCTGCTGCGGCGGGTCGATGCCCTGGCCAAGAGCCTCAAGGTCGATGCCGGCAGCCTCGAACTCAACGGCCTGGGCCTCGATCCGCTGACCCGCGTGGCCAAGGTCGACGGTCGGGAGCTGGAGCTGACGCCACGGGAATTCGACCTGCTGCACTTCTTCATGAAGAACCCCGGCACGGTCTACTCGCGCCTGGACCTGCTGAACCAGGTCTGGGGCTACCAGCACGACGGCTACGAACATACGGTGAACACCCACATCAATCGGCTGCGGGCGAAGATCGAGGTCGACCCGGCGCAACCCGAGCGGATTCTCACGGTCTGGGGCCGCGGCTACCGTTTTGCTCCGGCGGGGCGTGCCGAATGAACCTGACTCTGTCCCAGCGCCTGTCGGTGGTGTTTTCGATCCTGTTGCTGACCTGCTGCGGTGCGTCGGTCTGGCTGCAGGTGCGCGCCAGCGACATGCACGAAAAGGAAGTGGTGCAGGGGCTTTCCCGCGACCTGGCCCGCAGCATTGCCCTGGAGAATCGCCTGGTGGGCACCGAGGGCCTGACCATGGAGGGCGTGCGGGCGCTGTTCGGCCAACTGATGAACGTCAATCCCAGCGTCGAGGTCTACCTGCTCGACCCGAATGGGCGGATCACCGGCGACGCCGCACCCCAGGGCCACCTCAAGCGTGACCGTGTCGACCTGATGCCGATTCGCCGCCTGCTGGACGAGCAGCCGCTGCCGATCCTCGGCGACGACCCGCGCAGCACCGACGGGCGCAAGGTGTTCAGTGCCGCCGCACTGCATGGCGGTGGCAAGGCGTTGGGGTATCTCTATGTGGTGCTGCAGGGCGAAGAGCATGACCGCCTGGCCGCGCGGGTGACGGCCAGCTCGGTGCTGCGCACCACGCTCTGGGCCATGAGCCTGGTGGCATTGCTTGGCCTGATCGCCGGCCTGATCGCCTTCCGCCTGATCACCCGGCCGCTGCGCCGACTGACCGAGACCATGCGTGATTTCGACACCGATGCCGCGCCGGTCAACCCGCCAACACTGTCCCGCGCAGGCTCGGGCAGGGGTGACGAGATCGAGGTGCTGGAAGCCAGCTTCGCGCAGATGGCGAACCGCATCGGTGAGCAGTGGCGAACCCTGACCCAGCTCGACCAGGACCGCCGCGAACTGGTGGCGAACATTTCACATGACCTGCGCACGCCCCTGGCTTCGCTGCACGGTTATCTGGAGACCCTGTCGCTCAAGGGTGAACTGCTGGCGCCGGACGAGCGCAAGCGTTACCTGGGCACCGCGCTGGCGCAGAGCAACAAGGTCCGGCAACTGGCCCAGGCGCTGTTTGAACTGGCGCGGCTGGAACATGGCGAGGTGCGCCTGGAGCGGGAGGACTTCTCCCTCAGCGACCTGATCCAGGACGTGTTCCAGAAGTTCGAGCTGATGGCCGAGACCCGCCATTCGAAGCTGCTGGCGGTGCTGCCGCGCGGTGCGTCGATGGTCAGCGCCGACCTCGGCATGATCGAGCGGGTGCTGACCAACCTGATCGACAATGCCCTGCGCCATACCCCGGAGGGCGGCAGCATCGAGGTGGCGCTGGTACATGAGCCGGGCAAGGTGCGGGTGACCGTCAGCGACACCGGACCGGGCATCCCGCCCAAACTGCTGGACAACCTGTTCCGGCGGCCGTTCAACCAGGATGGCGACCGCCGCAGCGGTGGCCTTGGCCTGCTGATCGTGCGGCGCATCCTGCAGTTGCACGACAGCCAGATCCGCCTGCTGTCGCTTCCTGGCAAGGGCGCGGTGTTCTGCTTCGAGCTGGCGGCCGCGGGCGAGTGACTCCCGACCGCGGTCTTCAGGCCGGCTTGGCGGGGCGGCTGGTCGCGGGTGGTGCTGACAGCAGGCCGTATTGCCGGTCGGTGGCCTGCGCGACCGCGTAGCCATGCCCGGCGATACGGTCGAAGGCCTGATTGCTCAGGCGATCCAGGCTGGTGGCGAAGTTTGCTGCAAAGGCCGCATCGCTGCCCGGCGGCGCCGCGATCAGTGTGCTGGCGATACCCAGGTAGCTGCCGCGTCCGGGAGCCTGGTTGAGGTATTCGACAAAATTGCGTATCCGCAGGGCGCGCGACTGGTCGGACATGATGTCGGCCATGCGCTTGAGCCGCCACGGGCTGAACACCCCGGCCTTGAAACCCGGCTTGAGTGGCGCGCCGGCATCGGACACCACGATCGGGTACTCATAGCGTTTGCTGCGGCCGGTGGCGGCGTCGTAGAAGGGTTCCAGGCCGAGATTGTCATAGACCCCGCCGTCATACAGGTGCAACCGGCGAAAGGGCAGCGGGGCCTCTACCGCAGTGTTCAGCGGAGCATCCCAGGCCCGCTGCATCCACTTGAAGCGCCGACTGTCGAGCACCAGCGGCCCGATCCCGCCAGGAAAGGCAGCCGACACCGCCAGGGCCTCGGCCAGCGGCATGTCGCCGGTGGCGGCGTAGCCGATGGAGTAGTCGCCCATGTTGCTGCGCTTGAAACGAAAGCGCTTGCCATTCTCGGCCGTGGTGCCATTGATCGACCAGTCCGGCCGGGCGCCGATCTGCGACAGCCGGCCATCGACACCCCATTCGTTGCGCAGCCCCAGGGCCAGCAGGTTGGCGCGCGACAGCAGGTAGCGCCAGTTCATCGGGTTGAACAGTTGGCGCAGGGCACTCAGCAGCAGGCTGCGCGAACACAGCTTGTCGCGCAGCGCCGGATACAGCCGCTGCAGAAACTCGGTCGAGCCGGGCCAGCGCCCATCATTCTCGTGCAGCAGCAAACCCACCAACAGGCTGCCACCGGAAACGGCCGAAAGTTGGCTGATCCGCTCCAACGCGGCTTGCTCGGCCAGGTACTTGAGCACACCCAGGTGAAACACCATGGCCCGGACGCCGCCGCCGGAGAGTGCAAGGGCGAAATCCGGGCGTTGACCCAGCGAGACTGCAGGAGAATCCATTATTCCTCTCTAGATTGGGGTTGTTAGCCATCCGATGGTAACTGTTCTGCTAACGAACTGTAGTGCACCGCCCTCTGAATCACAGGAGTTTCGTCCCGGGATGGGGTACGGATGCAACCTACTCTGTAGGACCTTTCTGAATTGCTGGTGGCGAGTAGGCGTTGGCTGAACTTGTCAGCGTAGGTGGATCTTATGACGAACGTTGGCGTGGTCTCACTGCTTATTGCTTGCCGCAGGAATGCTGCGCGAGACAGTTCTATGCTGAATTGATTGGCGGTGATGTTTTGACAACCCTCTTTCCTGAGCCGCAAAGCCGGACCAGGAGCCCCGGAAATGACAGGAGATCCACCATGAGAATCATTCCCTACCTCAGCTACAACGGTAACTGCAAGGAGGCCTTCGAACTGTACAAGCGGGTGCTGGGTGGCGAGTTGTTTGTCGTGACCTTTGCCGATGCTCCGGCCGAGGCCGAAGTCCCCAAGGACAGTGAAAAGATTCTGCACGCCTGCCTGACCGTCGGCGGATTCAGCCTGATGGCGTCGGATTGCCCATCCGGCCAACCGTTCCAGAAACCGCAGGGGGTGTCGGTGTCCCTCAATGTCGACAGCGCCGCTGAAGCCGAACGCTTGTTCAATGGCTTGAGCGAGGGCGGCAACGTCATCATGCCGCTGGCGAAGACTTTCTGGGCTGAGCGTTTTGCGATGTTCGAAGATCGTTTTGGCGTGGCCTGGATGGTCAACTGCGAAGGGGCCAGGTAACCCCGACGCTCCGTGGGTTGCAGGGGATTCGGTGGGAGCGGGCTTGCGGGCGAACAGGCCCTCGAGGCCGTGACATGCTTCGCGGGCAAGCCCGCTCCCACACTTGAATCCGACAGATCAGGCGGTTTTACGCCGCTCGACGCCGGTTGGGCTGCCGATGTCGACCATTCGACGCTCGATCAGCACATTACGCAAGGCCTGGCGCGAAGGGGCGTCCAGTTGATGGGCGCGCAGGTTGAGTTCCAGCAGGATCGGGGTGGACCAGTTGCGATAGGTGCGTTCGGCGATCAGTACGGGCGTCGTCATTGATTTCTCCTTGAACAAGAGTCTGCGGTGCAAACGGGGAATCCTTGAGTCGCAAAGGCTAGTAGAGAACCCAAAATGGTGCATGCGAAGTCCGACGGCTGGCATTGTGCAACCGTGCTGTTCGTCGGATTGCCAGGCGGCCCCAGGGGGCGCCCCTCGGTGGTGGGCACGTCCGGTTTCAGATCCGCGCCAGTGCCTGCGCCAGGTCGGCTCGCAAATCCTCGACATCCTCCACGCCTACCGACAGGCGCACCAGCGCATCGCCGATGCCCAACTGGGCGCGGGTTGGTGCCGGAATGGTGGCGTGGGTCATGATCGCCGGGTGTTCGATCAGGCTTTCCACGCCGCCCAGGCTCTCGGCCAGGGCGAAGATCTGCACGTTTTCCAGGAAGCGCCGCGAGCCGGCCAGGTCGGTGTTCAGGTCGACGGAGATCATCCCGCCGAAGCCGCGCATCTGCCGGCGTGCCAGTTCGTGCTGCGGGTGCGACGCCAGGCCGGGGTAGTGCACCCGTGCCACCTGTGGCTGGCGTTCCAGCCAGGTCGCCAATTCCAGCGCGTTGCTGCAATGGCGTTCCATGCGCAGAGCCAGGGTCTTCACCCCGCGCAAGGTAAGAAAGGCGTCGAACGGCCCGGAGATGGCACCGACTGCGTTCTGCAGGAAGCCCAGGCGGTCGGCGAGTTCTGCATTCTGCCCGACCACCGCGATGCCGCCGATCACGTCGGAGTGGCCGTTCAGGTACTTGGTGGTGGAGTGCACGACGATATCGAATCCCAGTTCCAGTGGACGCTGGACCCACGGGCTGGCAAAGGTGTTGTCGGCCACGCAGAGAATGCCCCGGTCGCGGCATAGGCGGGCAACGGCCGCCAGGTCGGTGAGGCTCAGCAGTGGGTTGCTCGGGGTCTCGATCCAGACCATTCGCGTGTCTTCCTGCAGCGCCGCTTCCAGCGCACCGGGCACGGTCAGGTCGACGAAGCTGAAGCGATGGCCGGCGCTACGCTGGCGCACCTTGTCGAACAGGCGGAAGGTACCGCCATACAGGTCATTGCCGGACACTACGTGGGCACCGGCGTCGAGCAGTTCGAGCACGGTCGAGATCGCTGCCAGCCCGGAAGCGAAGGCGAAGGCCCGGCTGCCACCCTCCAGGTCCGCCACGCAGCGCTCCAGGGCAAAGCGCGTCGGGTTGTGCGAGCGACCGTAGTCGAAGCCCTTGTGCACGCCGGGGCTGTCCTGCAGGTAGGTGGAGTTGGCGTAGATCGGCGGCATCAGCGCCCCGGTGGTCGGGTCCGGCGCCTGCCCGGCGTGGATCACCCGGGTGGCGAAAGCGCGGTTAGCCGCGGACTGGTCGTGCTGGCTCATGCAAGGGATCTCCGTAGGTGGTTGAGCAGGTCGAAACGGGTGATCAGGCCGTGGAAGCCCGAGGCATCGGCGATGATCGCCACCAGCCCGCGGTCCAGCTCCGCCTGCAGTTCGGCGAGGCTCGCGCTGGGCGATAGGGTTTGCAGCTGGTCGGTCATGACACTGGCGACACTCAGGCGGAAGTGCGCGGCATCGTCGTGCATGCCGAGCAGGATGTCGGATTCGTCGATGACCCCGACCAGCCGCTGGCCATCGACCAGCACCGGCAGTTGCGAGACATCCGCCAGGCGCATGCGCTGGAAGGCGGTGAGCAGGGTGTCGTCCGGCCCGACGCTGATCACCCGGCCATCCTCGAAGCGGCGGGCGATCAGGTCGCGCAGGTCGCCGTAGCGCTTGTACTGCAGCAGGCCCTGGTCGTTCATCCATTGGTCGTTGTAAACCTTGGACAAGTAGCGGGTGCCGGTGTCGCAGACGAAGGTGACCACGCGCTTGGGGCGGGTCTGCTCGCGACAGTAGCGCAGTGCCGCAGCCAGCAAGGTGCCAGTGGATGAGCCGCCGAGAATGCCCTCGGCGCGTAACAACTGGCGGGCGTGGTCGAAGCTTTCCTCGTCGCTGATCGAATAGGCCTGGCGCACGCTGGACAGGTCGGCAATCGATGGGATGAAGTCTTCGCCGATGCCTTCCACCGCCCAGGAGCCTGCGGTTCCCACGGTGCTGCTGCGGCTGTACTCGGCGACCACCGAACCGAGCGGGTCGGCCAGTACCATCGCCAGGTTCGGCTGCACCCGCTGGAAGAATCGCGTCAGGCCGGTCAGGGTGCCGGCCGAGCCGACGCCGACGACGATAGCGTCGACATCATGCTGGGTCTGCGCCCAGATCTCCGGGGCGGTGCTGGTTTCGTGAGCCAGGGGGTTGGCCGGGTTGTTGAACTGGTCGGTGAAGAATGAGTCGGGAATTTCCCTGGCCAGCCGGGCGGCGACATCCTGGTAGTACTCGGGATGGCCCTTGCCGACGTCGGAGCGGGTGATATGCACCTCGGCGCCCATGGCCTTGAGGTGCAGGACCTTCTCGGTGGACATCTTGTCCGGCACCACCAGCACCACCCGGTAGCCCTTGGCCCGGCCCACCAGCGCCAGGCCCAGGCCGGTATTGCCGGCGGTGGCCTCGATGATGGTCGCGCCGGGGCGCAATCGCCCGTCGCGTTCGGCGGCATCGATCATTGCCAGGCCGACGCGGTCCTTGATCGAACCGCCGGGGTTCTGTGATTCGAGCTTGAGAAACAGTGTGCAGGGGCCGGTATCGAAGCGGCTGACCCGAACCAGCGGAGTGTTGCCGATCAGTTCGAGTACGGCGGGGCGGGAATGGTTCTGCATGTCGTCACCTCGTTACGGACGGGTTCGTCCTGGATGGACAGCGGCTCAGTGAGCGGGTTGTGAAAGGCTGTTGTTTGGACCATAGGTCGTGATCGCACTGATCGCAAACACAGAAGGGCAGGATGGTTTAGCCTGCCACCTGCTACGAGAAGATGGCGGCATGCTGGCCATGAATAAATAAGTAGCTGTATTCAAAGAATTTTTTATCCCTTGGGGCTTCCCATCTCGAAAAAAGGTTGATACATTTGTCCCCGTTGTCGCAGTGGCCCGCCAGGGTTGCTGAATAAAGCGGCAATATCAGCGGTAAATCCACAGGGGCGTCGCCAAGCGGTAAGGCAGCAGGTTTTGATCCTGCCATGCGTTGGTTCGAATCCAGCCGCCCCTGCCATTTTCTCTTTATCTCCAAACTTTCCCCATCAGGCATTCATGGCCTGGAATCCCCGGTTGTCCGCATGACAGGAAACTTGTTAAAACGGACGTTTCGCTGTGCGCCGAAACCAGGGATGGCCGAATGATCCATGATGGACTTGCTGTTCTCATCAACTACGGGCTGTACCTGATACCCGGCCTGCTGCTCTGCGGCCTGTGGTTCTGCCTGTTACCCAAGACCCAACCGGCCTTGCGCATTGCAGTCCTGCTGCTGACCTTCGTGCTGCTGCGCGACGCCATGACGCCCTTGGGGATGTGGTCGCTCAGCGGCGATTTGCAGATCGGCTTTATCGCCAATCCGTTCGTGCTGGCCATGCTCGGTGCGTTATCACTGGGGTTGGTCGCGCTGCTGGCCTGGTTGACGCCGCAGTTGTGGCAACTGGTTGTGGGATTCAAGGGGAACCGGATTGTCGGGTTGGCGGTGGGCGTGGCTGCCGGTTGCCTGATCGGCTTGCCGTTGCGGCTGTACCAGGGCATCGAGCCGGCGGCGATTGTCGGCTACTGGAGCTGGTTGCCTGGAATGCTGGTATTGGCCTATGGGGCCAATGCGCTGGAAGAGGTGCTGTTTCGCGGATACCTGCAGGGCCATCTGGAGCAGCAGGTGACGCCCCTGCGCGCGGCCTTGATCAGTGCCGTGGCGTTTTCCGCCTGCCATTCGTTCCTGGCGCTGACGGTTACCCGGTTGGGCTGGCCAGTGCTGGCCTTTACCCTGTTGGAAGGGGTGGCTTGTGGGTTGGTGCGCATGCGGTATGGAGTAGTGGCCTCGACGGCGACCCATGGCACGGCCATCCTGCTGATCGCCGTGCCGATGCTGTAGGGATCAGTGCACCAGTTCTGCCAGCAACTGTTCCTTGTAGGCCGTCAGCAACGCGGACGCGCGGTCTCGCGGGTGGGGCAGGTCGATCCTGATCTCATGCTTGATCCGCCCCGGACGGGCATCCATGACGACCACCCGATCGCCCAGGTACAACGCTTCCTCGATATCGTGGGTGACCATGATCACCGTGCAGCGCTGCTTGATGCAGATGCTTTGCAGCTCATGTTGCAGGCGCACCCGGGTCAGCGCATCGAGCGCCCCCAGCGGTTCGTCCAATAGCAGCACCTTGGGCTTGTTGATCAGCGCCCTGGCGATGGCCGCCCGCTGCGCCATCCCGCCGGAAAGCTGGTGCGGATAGGCATTCTCGAACCCCTCCAGGTTGACCAGGGCAATATGTTCGGCCACCAGGCGATCCTTCTCCGGCTGGGACAGCGGATGATTCTTCAAGGCCAGGACGACGTTTTGGCTCACGGTCATCCAGGGGAACAGCCGGTGATCCTGGAACACGATGCCACGCTCCAGGCTGGTCCCGGTCACCGGCTTGCCATCCAGCAGGATCTCGCCGTCATACTCGGCCTCCAGGCCGACGACCAGCCGCAGCAGGCTGGACTTGCCGCAACCGCTGGCGCCGACGATGCTGACGAATTCGCCGGGGCGGATGCTGAGGTTGATGTTTTCCAGTACCGGCAGGGGCTTGCCCTCGATCCGGTAGGCCTTGCTCAGGCCGCGAATCTCCAGGGCGCCGCTGTGCAGCGCGGTATCGGTGGAGGGCAGGTGGTGGGCGATCGCATTCATGGGCAGGCCTTTCAACGGGTGGCGCGCCAGCGCAGCAGGTGCCGGCTGAGGCGATTGAACAAGAGATTCATCAGGTAGCCGCAGAGGCCGATGCACAGCACGCCGAGTACGATCACCTCCATGCGGGAGCCGGCTTCGGCGTTCATCATCAGGTTGCCCAGGCCGGGGCCCGAGGCCAGGAACAGCTCGCTGCCTACCGCCGTGACCCAGGCGAACGCCAGGGCATGCAGCACTCCGGTGGCGATCGCGGGCAACGCCGCGGGCAGCAGCACGAGGATGAACTGCTGGGTACGGCTGAGCACCAGCACCTGGCCGACCTCGCGGTAACGCTGTTCGACATGGCTGAAGCCCTGGTACGTGTTGAGCACCATCGGGTAGAACGCGGCGAGGGTGACGATCAGCAACTTGGAAAACTCGCCGTTGCCGAACCACATGGCGATCAGCGGAATCCAGCCGAGCATCGGCACCTGGCGGATCGAATGAAACAGCGGGCCGATCAGCCGGTTGGCCAACGGCGACAGCGCCATCAGCACGCCCAGCGCGACGCCGAACAGGATGCCGAGGGCCAGCCCACTGCTGGTCCGGGCCAAGCTGGCGGCGAGGTTGACCAGCAGTTCGCCGTTGCCGAGCATTTCCAGCAGGGCCGCACCGATGGTCGACAGGGGCACGAAAGCATAGGCCCCCGCGGCGTCCTGGCGTGACAGGTACTCCCAAAGGCCGAGCAACAGCAGCGGCAGCAGTAGGCCGCGGGATTTTCCAAGTAGACGGCTCATTGGCGCTCCGGGCTCGGTTGCCAGCGGAACAGGCGTCGTTCGAGCTGGCGGAAGGAATAGTCGAGGGTAAAACCGATCACCCCGGTGATGAACACACCGACCATTACCACGTCGATGCGCAGCATCTGCCGGCTCATTTCGATCATCTGCCCCAGGCCAGTGTCGGCGGCCAGCAGTTCGGTCGCCACCAGTACCACCCAGGCGCGGGTCAGGCCGATGCGAAAACCGGTGATGATCGACGGGGCGGCGGCGGGCAGGGCGATCTCGCGGACGAACGTCGGCCAGCGCAGGCGGTAGACGTCGGCGACTTCGAAGTAGCTGCGCGGGATGGCCTTGATGCCCTCGCTGGCGGCCAGGGCCACCGGGAAGAACGCGGTCTTGGCGACGATGACGATCTTGAAGGTTTCATCGATGCCGAACAGCAACACGAACATCGGGATCAGCGCGATGCTGGGGATCTGCCGCAGGGTATGGAACAACGGTGCGCAGTAGGCTTCGACCTGTTTCGACAGGGCCATCAGGATGCCGAAGGCCAGGCCACCCAGGGCGCCGAAACCAAAGCCCAGTACCAGGCGCGACAGGCTGTTGTGCAGGTGTTCGAACAGCTCGCCGTTGGCCAGCAGCTCTTCGAAGCTTTGCAGGACCAAGGCCGGGGGCACCAGCAGGTTGCGGGGAAAGAAACCGGCATCGGCGACCAGGGCCCAGAGCAGTAGCAGGGCCAGGGGCGAAATGAGCCAGGTCAGGGATTTGAGTAGGCGCTTGTAGGGCATGGATGATCTGGATCTGGTGGAGTTCCCCAGGGCCATCGCAAGAGCTGTGCCAGTTGGTTCAGGACTGCCTGGACCGGCGAGAGCGTCGCCATGGGCACCCCATGATGATGCCCTGGCAACACTCCATTGCTGCTCCAGCAGCAGCCAATCAGCAATCCCCTAGAAGTTGTAGCTCAGGCTGGTGTAGTAGAACGCCCCTTGGGCCCCCTCGGGGCTGGTGATCGAGTACTTGGGCACCCCGTACAGCTGCGTGCCGTTGGCCTTGTCCGGATAGCTGTCGAACAGGTTGATCGCTCCCACCGAGACCTTCAGCGCCTTGTTGAAGGTGTACGACACGTCCAGGTCGGTGACCCATTGCGCGCTGTAGGTCTGATCGAGGCTGGGGTTGGTGGTGTTCAGGCTTTTCCATTCACCATAACGGCGCTGGGCCACGGTCACGCTCCAGGCGTCATGGAGCCAGTTGGCGCTCAGGGTCAGCTTGGAATCCGGCGTGCCGTCCTCGATCAGACCCTGGGTGGCCCGGCCGATGATCTGCGAACCACTGATGCCGCCGACATCGCGCAGGGCGGTGATGGTGGTGTTGTTCTTGCTGAAACCGCTGCTCAGGTTCAGTCGGCCCCATTGCTGCAGGTCCAGTTGGTAGTTGCCGGTCAGCTCGACGCCGTCGGTGCGGGTATCGGCGATGTTGGTGTAGAACGCCGCGCTCTGGATGTTGGCGTAGGGTGTACCGGCGAAGATCGGCGAGACCACCGAGGCCGGCAACTGGTCGGAGAGGGTGATGCGGTTGGAGATGTCGATCCGGTAGGCGTCCACCGTCACCGAGGCATTGGGCAGTGGGCGCCAGACCAGGCCGAGGGAATAGTTTTTCGATTCTTCCGGCTTCAGCGCCTTGCCGCCGAGCAATTGCGCCTCGGGGCTGTCGGCACGCAGGGTGCGCTGTTGCACCTCGACATAGTTGCCACTGCCCGGTGGCTGTTCCACCACCTGCACGCTGAAGGACGACATGCCGCTCTGCACCAGCGATGGCGCGCGGTAGCCGGTACTGGCGGTAGCCCGGGCGGCCAGCTCGGGGGTGAAGTCATAGCGCAGCGACAGCTTGCCGTTGGTGGTGTCGCCAAAGTCCGAGTAATGCTCGGTACGTACGGCCACGCCGGCCTGGAATTTCTCGGTGATCTGCCCCTCGACGTCGAAGTAGGCGCCGAGCACCTTGCGCTCCAGCGAGGCGGCGTCGACCTGGGTGATCCCCGAGTAGTAGCCCGGCAGGCGCCGGCCGGTGATCGGGTCGATGGTGTTGAACAGCGGACCGTTCTGCCAGCCGGCGGCTTCCCCGGCGCTCAGCTCGTAGTTTTCCTTGCGCCAGGCCAGCCCGGCGGACAGGGTCAGCGGCTTGGCCAGCAGGTCGGTGGGGAAGTCGCGGACCCAGTCGAGGGTGAGGTTGGTCTGGTCGGCTTCGCGCTTGCCGGTGTAGATGTTGGTGGGGCTGTTGACCCCCCAGCTCGGGTTGATGGCGTTGCGGTCGTCCGAGGTCAGGCTGTTGTCGCCATGGTTGATCGCCAGGTCGAACTTGCCCAGTCGTTCGTCCTCGAAGCGCAGGCCGCCGGTCACGGCGTAGTCTTCCAGCGAATAGCGGGTCACCGGTAGGCGGCCATCGGGGTAGCGTTGCAGGGCGACGCTGCCGTAGTTGCTGCGCAGGGCTGTCGGCGGGTCGAAGAAACCCTCGGAGTCGGTGTTCTTGTGCGAATAGGTAGCAAAGCCGTAGGCGGTCAGCCCCTGGTCAAGGCCCATCTCGCCGTTGGCGATGAAGTTGTACTGGTCGGAGACACCGTTGGTGCCCCAGTTCCAGGTGCGGTAGCGGTTGTTCTGCTCGCGAGGGGTGTTGGTGCTGGTATCGCCGGGATAGAAGATCCGGTTGTCCGGGTTGGTGTTGCTGGCCGGGTCCTGGCTGCCGGCGTCGAAGCTGAGGGTCAGGAAGCCGTCGTTGGGCAGGGCGAAGCCTTTCCAGCCGCTGTACTTGCGCTGCACCCCGTCGCCCTTGTCGTAGCCGCCGAAGCGATAGCCGATGTTGCCGCCGTCGTCCTTTTCCTTGAGCACGATGTTGATCACCCCGGCGATGGCATCGGAGCCGTACTGGGCGGCGGCGCCATCACGGAGGATTTCCACGCGCTCGATGGCACTCAGCGGGATCAGGCTGATATCGACCGCCGCCGCGCCACGGCCGTTGGCCAGGCTCTGGCGGGTGATGTTGGCACTGGTGTGACGGCGCTTGCCGTTGACCAGCACCAATACCTGGTCGGTGGCCAGGCCACGCAGCGACGCGCCCTGGGCAATCGAGCCGGCAAACGCGCCCTGGGGCGACTGCGGCATGGTGAAGGATGGCGACAGCGCGGTGAGGGCACCGGACAGGTCGCTGGCGCCGGTCTCCTGCAATTGCTCGGCGGAGAGCACGTCCACCGGCGCGGCGCTTTCCAGGGCGGTGACATCGCTGCGACGGGTGCCCAGCACCACCACGGTATCGAGGCGATCGCCGCTGGCGGCGGGTTTCGACGGTGATTCGGCCGCGAAAGCGGGCACGGCAAGGCTGCCAATGACCAGCGCGACGGCGCCGGCCAACGGATGACGATGGAACATGGTTCAATTCCTTTCAGATTGAAAGTGGTTTATGGCCGGCCTGGCCCCTGGGGGCACCGGCTTGCTGCAGGAGGCGCTTCGACGATCCGCCGAAGGCGGCCCTGCAGCGGTTTCCTGTGGAAACGATCAGATCCATGCCGCTCCCACAGGGCATGCATGAGGTGTGCGACTAGAAGCGGCTGGTAACGCTCAGGCCGACGGTGCGTGGATCGCCGTAGGTGACGACGTATTGCCCGGCCGTGCCGTTGGGGCGGCCATGGACCTGGTAGCGGCGGTCGGTGACGTTGTCGACGAAGCCGGTGACGCTGAGCTTTTCATCCGGGCTGTACCAGGTCAGCCGGGTGTTGGCGAGGGTGTAGTGGGGCTGGCTCAGCAACTTGTCGGCGCTGCTCTGGCGATCCGCCAGGAAGTACTCCTTGTCGCGATAGCTGACGTCGCCGCTGGCCACCAGCTTGCCGCCGATTGCCAGCGGGAAGGTGTAGTCGGCACCCAGCGAGAGTACGTTGCGCGGCGAACGGACGAAGCTGTTGCCGCTGTAGTCGCCGGTGACCGCACCGGTGTTGGGGTTGGTGTTCTTGAAGTCGGTGTATTCGGTATCGAGGAACGACGCCGCGGCGCGCAGGTGCAGGTAGTCGGTCGGCTGGCCTTCGAGTTCCAGCTCGACGCCCTTGACCTTGCCCTTGGCCCCGTTGGTCAACGCGGTGGTCAGCACGCCGTTGTTGACGGTCAGCAGGTTCACCTGGATGTCCGAGTAGTCGTAGTAGAAAACGTTGGCGTTGGCCGTCAGCCGGTGGTTGAACCATTCGGACTTGAGGCCGAGTTCGTAGGCGTCGAGCTGTTCCGGATCGACCGTGGTCAACTGCGCCAGGCTGGTGGACAGCCCGGTGTTGAAACCGCCGGAGCGGAAGCCGTGGGCATAGCGCAAGAACACCCGAACGTTGTCATTGATTCTGTACTCGGGGGTCAGGTCGTAGGTCCAGGCCTCCCAGGTCTTGTCTTCCTGGCGATTGCCATTGGTACCGGTGCCCGCCAGCGGGATCAACGGGCCGTTGGCGGTGGCACGGGTGAGCTGGCTCAGGTTGAGGTCGATGTCTTTCTTTTCCTGGGTCCAGCGCAGGCCACCGGTGACGCTGAAGCTGTCGGTGAAGTCGTAGGTCAGGTTGCCGAACAGGGCATAGCTGTCGGTCTTGTGGGTGTAGTCGAGGTTGCGCACATCGGTGACGCCGCCGGTCTGGTTCGAGCCGGTACCATTGGGCGTGGTGCCGGGCGTGATGATCCGCGAACCGTTGCTGTCCAGGTCCTCGTGGAAATAGTGGGCGCCGGCCAGCCAGCGCAGGGTTTCCTGCTGTGGCGACGCCAGGCGGATCTCCTGGGAGTACTGGCGGTAGGCGTTGTCGCTGTAGCTGGTGCCGTTGACCTCGTAGGGCGTGTAGTCGGCATCGCTTCTGGAGCGCCCGCGGATATAGTCGTAGGCGCTGATCGAGGTCAGGGTGTAGTCGCCCAGATGCCAGTTGAGGGTCAGCGAGGTGCCGTCGTGGTCGAGACGGGAATCGTCATCGACGTTCTGGTCGACATTGCGCCCGGACGCCCGCTGGTAGCCGACGTTGTAGTAGCGGCCGATCGGCAGCGTGCCATTGGCACCGTCACCCTTGTATTCGCGGCTGTGGATCTTCAGCAGGGCGTCGAGGTCCGGGTTGAGCTTGGCCAGGAACTGCAGGCGCACGGCTTTCTTGTTGACATCGCCATAGGTCGAGTCGTCGAAGCGGTTGTTCTGGAAGCCGTCGCGTTCTTCGGAGTACAGCGAGACTCGCGCTGCCAGCCGGTCCTCCACCAGGGCGCCACCGATGGCACCGGTGAGGATACGGTCGTTCCTGCTGCCGATGCCGAGGGTGGCGAAACCGTCGGTATCGAAGGTCGGTTTTTTCGAAATGATGTTCACCGCGCCGGCCGTGGTGTTCTTGCCATACAGCGTGCCTTGCGGGCCGCGCAGGACTTCGATGCGTTCCAGGTCGAACAGCGGACCGCCGCCGGCGATCGGCGCATTGAGGTACACGTCGTCCGAGTAGATGCCCACCGGGAACACCGTCGCCGCCCCGGTATCGCCGGTGCCCAGGCCACGGATATACCAGCGTGGGCGCGCGTCGCCGTCGGGGTTCTTGGCCGAGACGTTGGGAATGAAAGTGGTGATGTCGCGCAGGTTGCGCGCGCCATCGGCGATCAGGTTGCTGCCCTGGACCGCCGACACCGCCACTGGAACCTCTTGCAGGGTTTCTTCGCGGTGTTGGGCGGTGACGGTCACGGCTTTCAGCACCGGCTCGCTGGTGCTGTTGCCGGCTTCGCCGTCGGTGGTTTCGGCTGCCAGCGAAACGTCGCTGAAGGTGCCACCGGCGAGGGCCAGGGTGAGCCATAGGCTCCGGGTAATTGGATTAAGTGTGTGCATCAAGTCTCTCCCCCTTGAATGTTTCCTGAAGGGACTTGAGCAGAGACCGTGCCAACAATATTAGTTATGGATTTTTTTGCTGTTTAGTATCTTTATTTGATTGAAAAATAAGGAATTTATTTAATTTCTTGATGGCATGGAAAGTGCTGTTCCGGGCAGGCGCGAAGTGCCTTGAAAACAATGGAAATGATTTGCCGGGGATTCAGCAGGAAGTTGCTTGGCGGGTGCTGCTGGAGCAGCAATGTGGGTGGTGGTGGGTGTTGCTGGATAAGCACTCTGGTGTGCGGGCGCCTTGTTGCGGGCGCCCGCACAGTGGATGGCCGCGATGGCTAGACCGCTACCCTGGAAGTCGATCCGATCACCTTCTCCAGTACCCGGAAGTCGATCCACTCGCGCACATCGAAGCGCCGCGGAATGAATTCCCAGCGATGCAGGAAATCGGTGAAGTCCTGTAACGCCTCGATCGAGCGCGCATCCAGGGTCGTGCGCAGCCGCCGGTGGGCATCCTCGCCGTAGGCCGCCGATACCCAGTATTCGCTGGTGTTCAGCTCCCGGGCGAGAAAGCGCCGGGTTTCCTCGGGGTTGGCCCAGGCCCATTGCTCGGTGCGCAGCACGGTATCGACGATCTTCACGCTGGCATCGAAATGCTCTTCCAGCAGGTGCGTGTCCACCGTCAGGGTCCGCGGCGTACCGTTGTTCGAGCGGATCAGCGGGTCCGGGTGCGAGCCGGTGTCGACCACCACGTGCAGGCCGAACTCGTTGGCCAGGTGTACGGCATGGGCGCCCTTGAGGAAAATCGCATCGATGTCACCGCGCAACAGGCCGATCAACTCGTTGTTGCGGCGGCTGTACTGGATTACCCCGAGGCTGATCTGCGAGCCGTGGACGTAGGCTTTCGGGTGGTCGCTGTAGGTGCCACCGTAGGGGTAGTCCACCAGCTCGACATCACTGACGCTCAAGCCCTCGAGCTTGAGGGCGTTCTCCAGGCCGCGCAGGGCTTGGGCGCGGGTGAAGTCGATCTGCACGTTGGCCCATTTCGGCACGCCGAAGCGGCGGTTCTTCAGGTCGCGGACACTCTTAACGCCGCTTTCCGCAGTGGTCAGGATCAGTTGCACCTCATCGGTCCAGGACAAGCCCAGGACTCGCGTCTGCACGCCGCTGGAGTAGGCCCAGATGGCCGGGATGTTGCCGCCGTGGCGCACCGAATTCTGCAGGTGATGGTCGTAGTGTGCCTCGCGAACTTCCCGTTCGCTGGACTCGCGCAACGACTGGATGTTCGTGCCCCAGGGCTGGAAGGCCTCGGCCAGGCGCCCGGACTGCACGGCGATGCCAAGCCCGGTGGGGACCGGGCTGTGGGTGTACCAAAGCGTATCGAGTGGTTTGCTCATAAAAGCCTTCAGTTCGAATCCATGAAACCCGAGGGTCAGCCTGCCAGCGCGGCAGGGGTTTGCAGCAGCGACTCCAGTGGCCGGCGGTCGATCCAGTCACGTACGTCGAAGCTTTTTGGAATGAAGCGCCAGCGCTGCAGGAACCCGGTGAAGTCCTGCAGGGCTTCGATGGCCTGCTCATCGAGCCCGGTGCGCAAGCGCAGGTGGGCGTCGTCACCGTAGGCGGCGCTGACCCAATACTCGCTGCTGTTGGTCTCGCGGGCAAGGTAGCGGCGGGTGTCTTCCGGGTGGGTGTGGGCCCAGTGTTCGGCGCGCAGCACCGAGTCGAGGATGCCGCGGGCAATGTCGAAATGCTGCTCCAGCAGGTTCAGGTCCACCGCCAGGGTGCGTGGCGTGCCGTTGTTGCTGCGAATCAGCGGGTCGGGATGGGAACCGGTATCGATCACCGTGTGCAGGCCGAACTCGTGGGCATGGCGGGCGGCACTGGCGCCCTTGAGGAAGATCGCATCGACCTCGCCGCGCAGCAGGCCCAGCAGTTCAAGGTTGCGACCCTCGCCTTGCCGGCCGTTGACCGGTGTGCCGGCGATGGTCTGCACCTGACTTTCGCTGAAGGTGCCGCCATAGGTGTAGTTCACCAACTGCACGTCACCGACCTGCAGGCCTTCGAGCTTGAGGGCGTTTTCCAGGCCGCGCAGGGCCTGGGCGCGGGTGAAGTCGATCTGTACGCTGGCCCAGTCGGGCAGGCCGAAGGTACGGCCCTTGAGGTCCTTGACGGTCTTGATGCCCGTGTCGGGGCGGGTCAGGATCAGTTGCACTTCGTCGGCCCAGGACAGGCCGATCACTCGGGTTTCGCGACCCTGGGCGCGAGCCCAGATGGCCGGGATATTACCACCATGACGCACCGAGTTGCGCAGGGTGTGATCGAAGTGCGACTCGCGTACCGCTTTGTCGCTGGACTCACGCATGGACTGCACCTGAGTGCCGAGGGCACCGACGGTGTCCTGCAGCCAGCCTTTTTGTACCGCGATACCGAGCCCGGTGGGAACCGGGCAACGGGTGTACCAGAGCGTGTCGAGAGGTTGGGTCATGGTCGGGGTTCCGGGCGTTCAGGCGCTGGCTTTCAGCTGGGACGGGGCGGCCTCGGCGGCAGGGCGCTGATGCACCAGCGGCAGGACTTCCTGGCCAATGCGCAGGGCTTCCTCCAGGTGCGGGTTGCCGGCGAGGATGAAGGTCGAGAAGCCGGCGTCGCGGTATTCCACCAGGCGCTCGGCGATGTTCTGGTGGCTGCCCACCAGGCCGACGGTCGGGCCCGGCTTGGCCTTGGCAAAACCGGCCCAGAGGTTGGGGCCGATGACCAGGTCCTCGAAGCGGTCGATGTTCTGGTGATAGGCGGTCTGGCGGGCGCCGCCGACCGAGTCCGAGCCGCTGGTGAAACCCTTGGCCAGGGCGCTGCCGCGACCGTCGAGCTTGTCGAACTGGCGGCGCAGGTCGGCCCAGGCCTGTTCCTCGGTTTCCCGGGCGAACAGGTCGACCCGCAGGCCGAAGCGCACGGTGCGGCCCTGTTTGTCCGCCAGTTCGCGGACCCGCTCGATATGCGGTTTGAGCTTGTCGACCGGCTCGGCCCAGTTCAGGTAGACATCGGCGTGCCGGGCGGCGACGTCGAGGGCCGCATCGGAGAAGCCGGAGAAATACACGCCGGGCTTGCGTTCGTGGTGCAGGCCGGGGGGCAGGGCGCCGTTCTCCAGTTGGTAGATATCGCCGTCGTAGGAGAAACGCTCGTTGTTCCACAGGCCCTGGATGATGTCGAGGAATTCGCCGGTGCGCTTGTAGCGCAGGTCGTGTTCGAGGAAGTCGCCGTGGGCGCGTTGGCTGGCCGGGTTGCCACCGGTGATGATGTTCCAGTCCAGGCGCCCGCGGCTGAGGTTCTGCAGGATGGCTGCCTGCTGCGCGGCATAGGCCGGCAGGGTCCAGGTCGCCTGGAAGGCGATCAGGAAGCGGATGCGCCGGGTTTCCCGGGCCAGTGCGGCGGCGGCGATCCATGGCTCCGGTCCGGTGGGCAGCAGCGCGCCTTCGAAGCCGGCCAGCTCGGCGGCCTTGGCGACCTGGGCGATGTAGTCGATGTAGGTGAAGTCGTCAGGCTCGCCGTTGGCCAGGCGGCCAGGTGCGATGTGGCCTGGGCGATGATGGGCGCTGCCGCGGTTGTGCTTGTCGGTGCTCAACTGCGGACCGTCGGTGCCCAGCGGCAGGCGCCAGAAAAATTCAGTGCTCATGGATGCTCCCGATTCAAGTGCACGGTGGGTTGGGCACTCGGTTGCAACGGCCATGCCACGTCGTTTGTGGGGGTGGCTCGCGGCCGATGGCGATAGCTCTAGCGTCACCGTAGCCTGGGGATGGCCGCCTTTGGCGGATCGCCAGCAAGCCGGCTCCCACAGGTTGGCGGTGGCAGGGGATCGAGGCGTGTCAGGCGGGGGGGTGCTTCTGTGGCAGCACCCTTCCAGCAGTGGTTGCTGTGAGTGCAGCACCGAGGCTCTTGCAGGCGCGGGCTTGCCCGCGAACCGCCAGGGGCGGCCAGACCCGGCGCTGCCGATTTCAGGCCGACACCCCTGCGCTGATCTCGTCGATACTGGCGCCATTCTCGGCATTGTGCAGATACGTCTGGTACAGCGCGGCATAGGCCCCGCCCAAGGCGATCAGGCGGTGATGAGGACCTTGTTCGACCAGCCGCCCATGGCGGATCACCGCGATCCGGTCGGCATCGCGAATGGTCGCCAGCCTGTGGGCGATGATGATCGCCGTACGTCCCTCGCACAGGCGCCGGAACGCCTGCTGGATACGCCGTTCGGTATGGATGTCGACCGCCGAGGTGGCCTCGTCCAGCACCAGCACCGCCGGATCGGCCAGGTAGGCGCGCACCAGGCACACCAGTTGCCGTTGCCCATGGCTTAGGTGCCCGCCCAGCGGCCCGACCTCGGTGCGGTACTGGTGCGGCAGGCGTTCGAGAACCTCTTCCGCACCCAGCTCCCTGGCGGCAGCGATCAGCGTCGCATCGTTGGCCTGGGGCGCGGCCAGGCGCAGGTTATCGAGGATGCTGCCGCTGAACAGCACGTTGTCCTGCAACACCACTCCGACGTTGCGCCGCAACGCCTGTTGGGTCAGCTCCCGCACATCGATGCCGTCGAGCCGTACCGTGCCGCCCTGCACGTCGTAGAAGCGCGTCAGCAACTGCACCAGCGTGCTCTTGCCATGTCCGGACGGGCCGACGATCGCCAGCACCTCACCGGCGCGAATATGCAGGTCCAGGTCATTGATCACCGGCGACAGCCCCAGCGGGTCATAGGCGAACCGCACCTGCTCGAAACTCACCTCGCCACGGGCCCGTTCCAGCGTACGCGGGGTATCCGGGTCGGTGACCTGCGGGCGGGTATCGAGCAGCAGGAAGATCCGCTGCGCCGAGGCCGAGCCGGTGGCGTAGCGTTCGAACAGCTCCGACAGCTCCTGCAGCGGGCCGAGAAACAGGAAGACGTAGAACAGGCTCTCCGCGACCTGGCCGACCGTCACGTGCGCTGCCGCCAGGCCATAGGCACCGACCAGCAACAGCGTGGCCATGCCCGCGGTACTGAGCAGCGCGGTGAACGGCGCGAACCAGCTGGCCCGCAGGCTGCCGCGGATCAGCGCCTGGTTGAAGTCGACCAGCAATTGGCGATAGCGCCGCCGGTTGGTTTCCTCGCGCACGCACTGCTGCAGCATGCGCACGCCGCTGACGCTTTCCACCAGGTGCGCGGTGAAGCGGCTGCGGTTTTCCGCGACCTTGGCCCAGTTGCGCTGGGAGATGCGCTTGAAACTCCAGGTCGCCAGCACCAGCAGCGGCACCGTGGCGGCCAGGCTGAGGAAGAAGCGTGGGTCGATGCTCCACAACATGATCGACGCCAGGGTGCAGCGCAGCAGTGCGCCGAGCAGTTCCGGCGGGCCCTGGATCAGCAGCGGTTCGAGGGCGTCGACATCACGGTCGGCGCGGGAAATGATCCGCCCGGCCTTGGTCCGGTCGAAGTAGCCGACGCTCAGCGCCTGGACATGGGCGAACACCCGTACCCGCAAGTCGTTGAGCACGCGGATCGCCGCGCTGCCGGCGATGAACTGCGAGATCCCGGCCAGCAGGAAGCGCCCCAGCCAACTGGCCGCGAGACCGAGTCCCAGCCAGAGCACCAGGCGTTCATCCAGCAGCCAGTGGTCGGCCTCGTGGACCAGGCCGCGGTCGAGCAGTTCGCGGACGAACCAGGGACGCAGGAACACGGTGAACACCAGCAGCACCTCGATGCCGATGACGCCGAGGATCGCGGTGCGGATCGGCTGCAGCAGCGGCAGCAGGCGGCTGAACATGCTGCGGTCGAGGGCTTTCCTGGCGAGCATTTCCTCGATTTCGATATCGCTCAGGGCTTTGCCCGGAATTGGATTAGCCATGGTCGATCCCCAGCAGGTCGCGGTAATGCGGGTTATGTTCAAGCAGTTCGGCGTGGGTGCCGCTGGCAGCGATGCGGCCGCCGTCGAGCAGCAGTACCCGGTCGGCGAGCAGAAGGGTGGAGAGCTTGCCGGAGATCAGCAGCACGCTGATCGGCCGGCCCTGGTCGCCGCGCAGCCCGCGAATGTTGTCCAGCACCTGGCGCTCGGTCAGGGCGTCCAGCGCGCTGGTGGCGTCGTCCAGGCAGAGGATGTCCGGCGTGCCGAGCAGGGCACGGGCCAGGCTCAGGCGCTGACGCTGGCCGCCGGACAAGGTCACGCCGCGATCGCCCAGCGGTGTCGCCAGGCCCTGTGGCAGGCGTTGCAGGACGTCCTCGGCGGCGGCCAGGCGCAAGCCCTCGCGCAATTGCTCGTCACTGGCGGCTGGCGCGCCCAGGCGCAGGTTGGCCGCCAGGGTGTCGGAGAACAGGAAGCTTTCCTGCGGCACCACATGTACCCGTCGGCGCAGCTCGGCCAAGTCCAGTTGGCGGATGTCCTGCCAGCCGCTGCTGTCGTTGCCCAGCAGCAGGCGGCCGGACGTCACATCGGTCAGGCGCGGCAGCAGGCTGGCCAGCAGGCTCTTGCCAGTGCCGGTGGCGCCGACCAGGGCAACCACTTCGCCCGGTCGCAGGCTCAGCGAACAATCGTGGAGGATATCCCGGCCACCGCCGGGGGCGCTGACGCTGACCTGTTCCAGCTGCAGTCCCACGGGCGTGGCGGGCAGCCGGTCGCTGCCGCTGCGGATCGCCGCTGGCTCGTCCAGCAGTTGCCAGATCCGCTCGGCGCTGGAGCGGGCATCGGCGAAGGTCTGCATGACCCGGCCGATGCCCTCGATACGGAACACCAGGGTGGTGGCGATCAGCAGCGAGGTCACCAACTCGCCGATACCCAGGCGCCCGGCGGCGACCTGGTGGGCGCCGTACACCAGGATCCAGACGTGGCCGAGGGCAACCACCGCCTGCGGCAGCGGGATGCGTGAACTGGAGTAGGCCAGGGCCTGGCGGGCGAGGTCGGCGAACACTGCCACCTGCTCGGCGAAACGCCGGATCCGGCTGTGCTCGAGGGCGAACGACTTGATCACCCGGACGCCGCCGATGCCTTCGCTGAGGTCCTGGGTGACCCGGTCATAGGCGGCGCCGACGGCACGGTCGAGGCTGACCAGGCGTTCGGTCTGGCGCACGAAGATCCACAGGCCGAAAGCGGTCAGCAGCAGTGGCACCAGCCCGAGCAATGGGTCGTACCAGCTCAGCAGGCCGACCGCGGCCAGTACCACCAGTGGGGTTTCCACCACCTGGCGCCAGAAGCTGATCAGCGCATCGCGGACCTTGTCGGCATCGCGGGTGGTGCGGGTGATCATTTCGCCCATGCCGTGCTGCCAGTGATAGCCCAGGTGCAGGCCCTGTACCTGCTGCAGGATACGTTCGCGCAGGCGCGTCAGCAGTTCCTGGCTGAGCACCAGCGACAGCACTCCGGCGGCGTACTGCAGCACGCCGCGCAGGGCGGCCACCGCGAGCATCAGCCACAGCCAGTGCCAGGCGAGGCTGGCGTCCAGGCTGCCATCGGCCTGGCGGACCACGGCGCGGCCGGCACTGACATCGTTGACCGCATGGCCGATCAGCCATTGCTGCCAGACCAGGCCCAGGTTGACGCTGATGAACAACGCGGCCACCAGCGCGAAACGCCAGGGCATTTCGCGATAGATCGCCAGGCTGCGGAGCAGGGGGTGTTTTTCGCTCATGAAAGGCTCGATAAGAGAGTTGCAGACCACCCCTCTGCTGTTCTTGTGGGAGGGGTGGGAGGAGGGGCAGGTTCAGCGGGTGGTGGCGCCCTGTTTTTCCTTGGCGTTGAGGATGGCGGTGTACTCGCCCGGATCGACGCCGTTGAGGTAGTAGTTGCCGACGTGGTGCAGGCGCCAGCGGATCGGGTCGTGGGTGGTGTGTACCCGCGCATTGCGCCAGAAGCGGTCGAGGTTCCACTTGCTCAGGGACGCGCTGGCGCCGAGCAGCGAGAAGATGTCGCTGGAAATCTTCAGCGAGGCACTGTCGGAGTGGGCCCGGGCGGTGGCCACCGAGAGGATCAGTTCGTCCTGCAGCTCCTTGTTTTCCGGGTCCAGCTCATGCTGGTCGAACACTCGTGCGGCATCGCGCAGCAGCGATTCGGCGGCGCGCAGGGCGACGGCGTACTCGCCGATCTGCTTGATGATGTGCGGCTCCTCGCTGGCGTGCTCGACACCGCTCTCCACCCAGGCCCGGGCGTTGTGCTTGAGGTAGTCGACCGCCGCACCGAGGGCGCCGGCGGCAATGCCGGTGTCGATGGCCGCGTGAAGGATCTGCGGGAAGGTCAGCCCGGTGCGTTTCATCGGGCCCTTGCGCCGGGATACGAAACGCTCGTCGAGCTCGATGTTGTCGAAGATCACGGTGCCGCTGACCGAATTCTTCTGGCCGAACGCCTCCCAGTCATCCACCAGGGTCAGGCCAGGGGTGTCGCGGTGCAGCAATACGCCGGCACCACCGTCGTCGCTGGCGGCGGTGAGGGAAATCCATTCGGCCAGGTACGAGCCGGTGGAGTAGAACTTGCTGCCGTTGAGCACCAGCGTGCCGTCCTCGCGGCGGTCGACGCGGGTCTTGAGGGCGAACTTGTTCTTCCCGCCGACTTCGGCCAGGGCGTTGCCCAGGCGCTTGCCGGCCAGCACATCGGCGAGCACGCGGTCGCGCACCTCGTCGGGGTAGCCGATGACGCCGCGCAGCATCACGTTGTGGATTTGCAGCAACTGGCCGACACCGCCGTCGGCCACCGAAACCAGTCGTACGGTTTCGACGATGGTTTGCACCGAGGCGCCCAGGCCGCCATGGGCCTTGGGTACGCCGATGGCGGTAATGCCGCTGGCTGACAGCAGTTGCGCCTGGCGCCGTGGCAGTTGGCCGTTCTGCTGGCTGTCGGCGGCGATCACGGCGATTTCCCGGGCGATCTCCCGGGCGGCCTCGATGGCCTCGGCTTCGCTGCGCAGCAGGCGTATCGGTGGCTGTTCCTGCAGTGATGGGGCGGCGGGGTGGCGTTCGAGCGTGCTCATGTTCTACCTCTGGCAATTCACGGAATGTTCCTGTGGGCTGCCCTTGCTTGTGGAAGCCGGCTTGCTGGCGATGACGGTGTGTCAGACGACACAGATGTCGACTGTCGAATCGCTATCGCCAGCAAGCCGACTCCTACAGGTGATGGGGCAAGGCGGCGTTGCCGGGCGTTGAGCAAGTTCTGCGCCAGGGCCGCGAAACCGGCCCGGAGCCCTTGCCTGGCCTGGCTTGCAGCTTTCAGTAAAGGCTTCTGGTGGCGGGCGGCTGCTGCTGGAGCAGCAGTGCCACGAGGTGACTGCTCAGCCAGCAGCAGTCGCGGTGCAAAGCTGCTGAATCACCAGCAATTCCTCCGTGGCTTTTTCCTCAGGCTGGTCTACAGGCCTTTGAATACAAGGCTTTCAGCTCTTGGCACGAGCGCTGCAATGGCGCTCGTATCGAATCGCACCTGCATCGATTTGCCCAAACCAATGGAGCCACCCATGACCGCTGTCGCTACCTTGTCCGAGCCCGAGGCCCGGACTGAGCTGGACCAGATCTGGTTCACCCGCTGCCCGGTGCCTACCGCCTCCGGCATCGCCTATAAACTCGGCTGGCTCGGCGAGGAGTTCGCCGCCGACGGCCTGCCGGTCTCGACCCTGCAGGAGGCCCGTCAACTGGGCCACCATCACTACGATCATCAACTGCCGGGGCTGTTTCGCGAGGGTGGCAACGTCCCGGCCCTGGCTGCCCGTGCGGCCGGTTCGCCGAGTCGGCTGATCGGTCTGACCTGGATCGAGGAATGGCAGACCATCCTGGTTCGCCCCGATTCCGGCATCAGCCGCCCGGAAGATCTGAAGGGCAAGCGCCTGGCCCTGCCGGCCTGGGGTGCCAGCCGTCCGGGCAGCATCGCCCGGGCCATGAGCCTGCACGGCTACAAGGGCGCGTTGAGCCTGGTCGGGTTGGGCTTCGACGACGTCGAGCTGGTGGAAGTCGCACTGCTGGACCAGGAACTGGCCAGCGATCCGCGTGCCGGACTGCAGCGGCTGTGGTCGGGGCTGGATTACCTGGCCCGTGGCGAGGTCGACGCGGTCTACGTCAAAGGCGCCTCGGCGGCCGACGCCGCGCGCCGCCTGGGCCTGGTGGTGGGTATCGACCTGGACCTGGTCGCCGAGCCGCGCTACCGCATCAACAACGGTACGCCACGGCCGATCACCGTGCACCAGAGCCTGCTGGACAACCACTTCGACGTGGTCGTGCGCTTCCTTGCGCAAACCCTTAAGGCCGCCGAATGGGCCGCCGGCAACCGTGATGCGCTCAACGTCATTCTCGAAGAGGAAACCCGCGCCGGCAGCGCTGGCGTGGCCGAGGCCTATCGCGGCGAATTCCACACCACCCTGGCCCCGGACCTGTCGCCACAGCGCCTGGAGTTCCTCGGTATCCAGAAAGACTTCCTGTACCTGCACGGCTTCCTCGAAAGCGATTTCGCCATCGCCGACTGGGTCGATCCGCGCCCCCTGCAAGCCGCCCATCAACTGTTGGCCAAGCGCCGCGCCTGAACTGGAGAACCGCCATGACTGCACTGCTCAATGAATCGTCCGTGAACGAAGCGCTGCTGGACAAGGAACTGCAAGCCTTCGTCGACCAGGTGCTGGTGGAGGCCGAAGAAGCGTTCACGGTGTTCCGCGAGACCAATACCATCACCGCCAATGGCACCGTCGGCTTCATCGAACGCGTGCCGGGGCGCGAGCTGCTGGTCTCGGTCAACTACGGTGGGCCGTGGAACTACCGCAAGCCGCTGCAGGCGACGGTCACCGACTTTGCCGGCAACGTGCTGCTCGGCAAGGGCAAGGGAGGCCTGGGCCGCTACACCAAGCTGTTCCAGCAGCATGCCGACATCACCACCATCTCCCATGTGCATTCGCCGTACCTCGGTGCCTGGGCCCAGACCCACCGCACGCTGCCGTTCCACTACGTGCCGGTGCAGCGTTACCAACTGGCGCGCGAGCTGCCGGTGTACATCGACCGCCGTCAGGCCGAAGTGGATTTCATCCTCGACAAGATCGCCGAGAACCCGTTCAACCTCGCGATCCTGGAAGCCAACGGCGGCTCTACCGTGTGGGGCAAGCAGGGCCTGCGGGCCACGGCGGAATTCATCCTGCTGCTGGAGGAGGGCGCGCAGTTGCAACTGCTCGCCGATGCCCTCGGTGGTTCGCGGCCCTACGGACCGGGCGTGCTGACCCAGCAGTGGAAGATGAGCGGGCTGTACGAGCGGGCCACCGAGCTGGGGCTGGTGCCGGCGATCGATCGGCGTAGCTGATTCCACCCTGTCGTGAGAGCCGGCGGCTCTCTCGAGACGACTGCTGCATTTCAAGGAACATGACCATGGCCGTAAAGATTCTCTGGTACCTCACCACGCCCGACGGACCTTATCCGTGGGAGCCCGAGGGCCGCTGGAAGACCGATTTCGAACACCTCAAGCAACTGGCCGTGGCCAGTGACCGGCTGGGCTACTACGGCTCGCTGCTTGGCTCCAGCCCCAACGAAAGCCTGGCCGTGTCGGCGGCGCTGATCGATGCGACCCAGCGCCTGCGCTTCCTGGTCGCGCAACATCCCGGCGAGTTGTCGCCGGCGGTCCTGGCCAAGTGGGCGCTGACCTTCGACCAGTTCTCCAACGGCCGCCTGCTGTTCAACGTGGTCAATGGCAACGACGCCGGCCTGGCGACCCTCGGCGTGCATTACCCGCACGACGAGCGTTACGACTTCAGCCTCGAGTACTGGCGCAGCTTCCAGAGCATCTATGCCGGTGACACCGACGGCTACGACGGGCGCTACGTCAAGCTGGCGCCACGCTCGCCCGGCGCGGCCAGCCATCCGCTTGGCGGCTGGCATCCGCCCAGGCAGAAGCCCGGCATTCCGCTGTGGGGCGCCGGTACGTCGGCAGCGGGCGTGGCGCACTCGGTGCAACTGCTCGATGTCTACCTGAGCTTCGCCAACACGCCACCGGCGCTGGGCGAAAAGTTCCGCAAGGTAGCCGCCGAGGCGGCGAAGATCGGCCGCGAGCTGACCTTTGGCACGCGTTTGCAGATCATCGTCCGCGAGACCGAGGAAGAGGCCTGGGCCCACGCCGAAAAACTGCTGCAACGCACCTCGCTGCAAACCGCACGGGCTTCCATCGAGCGGCAGTTGCCGCCGGGGGTGACCCTGGAAAACTTCCACAGCGACGACCCGCAGATCCAGCGCAATGTCGACAGCATCCGTGCCGGACGCCTGCCCAAGGCCCGCGACCTGGAGATCTACCCCAACGTCTGGCTCGGTCCGAGCCTGTTCGGCTTCAACATCCTCGGCCCTGCCGCCGGGACCTACCTGGTGGGCAGTGCCGAACAGGTCGCCGAGCGGATTCGCGAGTACGAAGCCCAGGGCACCTCGGCCTTCATTCTGTCCGGTTTCCCGCTGATCGACGAGGCGCACCGCGTCGCCGACCTGCTGTTCCCGTTGCTGGACCTCGATCACGGTTTCGAGGTCCCCCGGCTGGGGGTGAAATCTCGTCCGGCATTGGCCGAACCGGCCTGAGGAAGCGTTCATGAGTCAGGAATTTTCCCGCCGGACGTTTCTCGGCAACAGCCTGGCGGTCGGCGGCGGCCTGCTGCTGGGCAGCAGCCTGCTCGGCGGCTGTGACAACCAGGCCGCCACTGCGGCCGCCGGCGCGGTCTCCGCGACCGCGGTCCATGGCGGGCGGCTGCGGGTCGGCATCATCGATGGCGACCAGGCCGGCAACCTCGATGCCCACAAGCCGGTGGGCGGCGGGATCATTCGTGGCTGGGCGCTGTACAGCAAGTTCTGGGAGTGGAACCCGGATGTCAGCACGCGCCTGGCCCTGGCCGAATTCGCCGAGCCGAATGCCGATGCCAGCGCCTGGACCATTCGCATCAAGCCGGGCCTGGAGTTCCACCACGGCAAGAGCATCGGTGCCGATGACATGCTGTTCTCGATCCTGCGCCTGACCGATCCCAGGCTGGCATCGCCCTATGCCGGGCTGGTCGGTGCGATCGATCGCGCGGCGTTGCGCAAGCTCGACAAACGCACCATCGAGATTCGCTTCAAGCAGGGCCAGAGCTTTTTCCCGCTGGACGAAACCCTGATCAGCTTCGGCGGCATCGTGCCCACCGACTACGATCCGGTGAGCAACCCGGTGGGCGCCGGGCCTTATCGGCTCAAGCGTTTCATTCCCGGCCAGCGCTCGCTCTATACCCGTTTCGAGAACTACTACAAACCCGGCCAGCCCTATGCCGACGAACTGGAAATCATCGAATTCAAGGATCAGGTCTCCCGCGCGGCAGCCTTGCGCGCCGGGCAGATCGACATCGCCAGCGGCGTACAGGCCGAGCACAGCGCGTTGCTCAAGGCCGACTCACGCCTGAAACTCTACGTGTCGCCGACGACTTCGTTCACCGGGTTCAACCTCAACCTGGCCAAGGAGCCGTTCCAGGACGTGCGGGTGCGCCAGGCGTTTCGTCTGCTGGCCGACCGCCAGGAGCTGGTGAACCGTGGCCTCAACGGCTTCGGACGGATCGCCAACGACCTGTATTCGCCTCAGGACCCGACCTACAACCACGACATTGCCCAGCGTCCGTACGACCTGGAGCAGGCCCGTTCGCTGCTGCGCCAGGCCGGTCAGCAGGACCTGCGCGTCGAGCTGACCACCACGCCGGGTGCCGGGGTCAATGCTGCGCTGGTGTTTGCCCAGCAGGCGAAGAAGGCCGGCATCGAGATCAAGGTCAACCAGGTCGACGGCTCGGTGTTCAACGGCCCGCAGCGCGAGAGCTGGCTGCTGTCGCCCGGCTCGACCCCGGCCCGTGGCTTTCTCGCCTCGGCGTTGCACAACGATGCCCCGCAGGCGATCTACAACCGCAGCAACTTCCACGACGAGCGCTTCACCGCGCTGTACCAGCAGGCGCTGGCGCAACCGCAACTGGAGCAGCGCAAAGTGCTGGTACACGAAGCCCAGCGTATCCAGCACGAGCGTGGCGGCCTGCTGATCTGGGGCTTCAGCGACGTGCTCGATGCCGCCTCGGCGCAGGTCGGCGGACTGACACCGGAACAGACCACCTTCGCCTCCTGGCGTTTTGACGAGTTGTGGTTGAACCATGCGTAAGGCCCATCGCAAGACCTCGCGGACACCGGTCTGGCTGTCCTGGTTCATCGGTCGCCTGGGCTATGGCCTGCTGACCGCCTGGGTGATCAGCCTGGTGGTGTTCATCGCTACCCAGGCGTTGCCGTCGGATCCGGCTCGGGTGATTCTCGGCCCCGACGCGCCGTTGCAGAGCGTGTTGACCCTGCGCCAGCAACTGGGGCTGGACCAGCCGATCATCCTCCAGTACCTGCGCTGGCTCGGGCGTGCCCTGAGTGGCGACCTGGGCATCTCGCTGGATTCCAATGCTGCGGTCAGCGGCATCCTGTTCAGTCGTTTCGGCAACAGCCTGGCGCTGGTGGCGGGGGTGGTCCTGCTGGTGGTGCCGGCGGCGCTGGCGCTTGGCGTGGGCCTGGCCCTGCGCCGTGACCAGCGGCTTGATCGCTGGAGCCTGTCGCTGTTGATCTTCCTCAAGGCAACGCCCGGCTTCCTGCTCGCCATCGGCCTGGTGCTGTTGTTCTCCATGCCGCACATGGACCTGCTGCCGGCGGTGTCGCTCCTCGATCCGGAGCGTTCGCTGTTCCGGCAATTGCAGTTCCTGGTGTTGCCGGTGGTGGCCTTGAGCTTGTCGGCCTTGCCTTACCTGACCCGCCTGGTGCGCTCGTCGATGATCGAGGCGCTGGAGTCCGACTACGTCATTGCCGCCCGGCTGCGGGGCATACCGCAGTGGCGCATTGTCTGGCGGCACACCTTGCCCAATGCACTGGTGCCGGCGATCCAGGGCGTGGCGCTGACCCTGCGCATCCTGCTCGGTGGCGCGCTGCTGGCCGAGGTGGTCTTCAGCTATCCGGGGATCGGCACGCTGCTCAATGCGGCGATCCAGATGCGCGACCTGCCGATGATCCAGGCCTGCGTACTGGTCATTACCCTGAGCGTGGTGCTGATCAACCTGCTGGCCGACCTGTTGACCGTATTGTTGACCCCCAAGCTGCGCACGGCCTGGCGGGTCACCCTGATCCAGCGCAACCAGCGCGGCATCCAGCCCTGGTGGCGGCGCTCGCCGAAGGCGCCTTGAGAGGTGATGCATGAGTGACAACCGATTTTCCCGCGGGCGCCACTGGCTGGCCGAACCGCAGACCCGCAGGGGCGCGCTGATCACCCTGGCGGTGATGCTGCTGGCGCTGTTCGGGCCGTGGATTGCGCCCCATGGCACCACCGACATGGTCGGCCCGGTGTACGGCTCGCCACAGGCCTCTGCCTGGCTGGGCCATGACTTTCTTGGCCATGACGTGCTGTCGCGGCTGCTCAGCGGCGGCTTGTCGGTGCTGTGGATGTCGGTGGCGGCGGCGTTCATCGCCCTCGCGGTAGGCGCTACCCTGGGGTTGCTGGCAGGCTTGTCGCGGCGCCGGCTGGACCAGTGGATCACCTGGCTGGCGGACGTCGCGCTGGCGTTTCCCGACCTGATCCTGGTGTTGCTGATCGTCTCCATGCTCGGCCGCGCACCCTGGCTGATCGTGTTGACCGTGGCGATCGCCTTCATTCCCGGGGTGATCCGCCTGGCCCGTGGTTGTGCGGTGAGCGTGGCGGGACAGGAGTTCGTCGAGGCGGCGCAGATGATGGGCTATTCGCGCTGGCGCATCCTGTTTCGCGAGATCCTGCCGAACATCCTCACGCCGCTGCTGGTGCACCTGGGCAACATGCTCACCTGGGGTATCGGCATGCTCTCCGGCTTGAGCTTCCTCGGCTACGGCGTGGCGCCGCCGGCGGCCGACTGGGGTCTGATGATCAATGAAAACCAGGCCGGCCTGCTGGTGCAACCCTGGGCTGTGCTGGCGCCGGCGCTACTGGTGGGCATCTTCGCCTATGGCACGAATATCCTGGCCGAGGGCATCGGCCGCAGCAGTTCACGGATTGGAGACAAGCAAGCATGAATGCCGTTGCCGAAATCGAGCCACGCCTGCAGGCCGGCGTCCAGGTGCTGCAGGTGAGCGACCTGCGGGTCGAGTTGTCGGCGCAAATCGATGTATTGTCGGGGGTGTCGTTCTCGTTGGCAGCAGGGGAAATTCTTGGCCTGGTGGGCGAGTCGGGTTCCGGCAAGACCACCCTGGCCACGGCGCTGCTGGCCCATGCCCGGCGCGGTGCACGGATCGCCGGTGGGCGGGTCGAGGTGGCCGGGCAGGCGTTGCTGGAGCTGCGAGGTGAAGACTTGCGCCGGGCGCGCGGCAGCCTGATCGGCTATGTCGCCCAGGACCCGGCGACGGCGCTGAACCCGGCGTTGCGTATCGGTCATCTGCTGCGCGAAACCCTGCAGAGCCACCAGGATGGACTGGACCGGGCAACACTGCGCCAGCGCATCGGCGATACCCTGCGTGATGTCGGCCTGCCGGATGACGAGGCATTCCTGCGGCGGTTTCCCCATCAACTGTCCGGTGGTCAGCAGCAGCGGGTCATGCTGGCGCTGGCGTTCGTGCTACGGCCGCGCCTGATCGTGCTCGATGAGCCGACTACCGCGCTGGACGTCAGCACCCAGGCGCATATTCTTGAAACCCTGCGTCGGCTGTGCAAGAGCCAGGGCGTGGCGGCGGTGTACGTGTCCCATGACCTGGCGGTGATCAAGGACCTGGTGGACCGGGTGATGGTGATGTACGCCGGGCGGTTGGTGGAGGTCGCCGGGCGGGATGTGCTGTTTGCGCGGCCGGCTCATCCGTATACCCGTGGGCTGCTCGCGGCGATTCCGGATGTTGCCCAGCGTCGCGACCTGCTGGCGATCGCCGGGCAGGCACCCGCGCCGGGGCAGCGCCCTTCGGGTTGTGCCTTTGCACCCCGCTGCGCCTGGTCCAGGGCCGAGTGTGCGGTGGCCGAGCCGGCCCTGCGCGACTGGGCGACGGGGCAGGCGGTGGCTTGCCTGGACCCTCATCGTGAACCCTTGCAGCTGCTTGCCCAGGCGCCGCTGGGGCAGGTGGCGGCTCGGGAGTCCGAGGTACCTTTGCTGGAAATCGAGCGACTGAACGTGGCCTACGACCGGCAGGTGCTGTTCGATGTGTCATTGCAGGTGCTGCGGGGCCAGTGCCTGGCGTTGGTGGGCGAGTCCGGTTCCGGCAAGACCAGCCTGGCCCGCGCGGTGGCCGGCTTGGGAGAGAATGCCGAGGGCGAACTGCGTTACGCCGGCCAAGCGCTGAGCTTGGAGGCGCGTCAGCGGGACAAGGCGCTGCGACACCGGATCCAGTACATTTTCCAGAATCCGTACCGGGCCCTGAATCCACGGCAGACCGTGTACCAGACCTTGAGCGCGCCGCTGCAGCACTTCTTCGGGATCAGCGGGCAGCAGGCTCGCGAGCGGGTGGACTCGGTGCTCGAACGCGTGTCACTGCCGACGACGGTGGCGCAGTTGTATCCCCACAGCCTCTCCGGTGGCGAGCGCCAGCGGGTGGCAATCGCCCGGGCGCTGGTGTGCGAGCCGACGCTGCTGATCTGCGACGAAATCACTTCGGCGCTGGATGTCTCGGTGCAGGCGTCGATCCTGGCGTTGCTGCGGCAGTTGCAGGCGGATGGCTTGACGTTGCTGTTCGTGACCCATGACCTGGGCGTGGTCCGTGCCATCGCCGACCGGGTGCTGGTGCTCAGGCAGGGCCGGGTGGTGGAGCAGGGCGCAGTGGACGAAGTGCTGGACCGCCCGCAAGCCGAGTACACCCGCTCGCTGCTTGAACACTCGCCGACCTTGTTGGGCGCGCGTGCGGCTGCGGGGTGATCGCGCACCGCTTCGCGGTTATCGGCCAGCAAGCCGGCCCCCACTTGGGGGCGGGTGCGTGCAAGATTGGCGGCACGATGCTGACTCTCCTGGCGCAGCACCCGGTGGTCTTCCTCAGGCCAGCACGCTCAGCCAGGCCGAAACCAGCAGCAACAAGGCCATGCAGCGATTGAAGCGCTGCAGGGCCAGCGGCGAGCGCAACAGGCGGGCCGAGCCGATGCCGAGAATGGCCCACAGGCCCATGCACGGTAGCGACACCACGAAGAAGACCAGGGACAACGAAACGACATGAGCCTGGCGTTCGGCGCCGTTGCCGGCGAACACACCGACCACCGCCAGCGCCATCATCCAGACCTTGGGGTTGACCAGTTGCAGGCTGGCCGCTCCCAGCAGGCCCAGTCGCCTGGCCTGGTTATCGCCGGTTTCCAGGCTGTGCACCGGGGCACTGAAAATCTGCCAGGCCAGCAGGCTCAGCCAGGCGATGCCCAGCCATTGCATGATCGTCTGCACCCGAGGCAGCTCGCTCAATGACTGGCCGACCCCACTGCCCACCAGCAGCACGATCAGCGCTGCTCCCGCGCCGGCCCCGAGAATGATCGGCAGCGCCGCCGCCAGGCCATGGCGGGCGCTGTTGCTCAGTACGAGGATATTGTTCGGTCCCGGCGTGACCGAGGCGACGAAGGCGAACAGCACGAACGGCAACAGGTTGGGAAAGGTGGACAGCATGGATCAAGGCTCCGCGAATGGATCGATCTGACAATCTTCGCGGCTGTCGCCTCAGGTGTCTGGAAGGTTTGAGCAGCGCTTGCGGTAGGCCGCTGGCGTCAGGCCATAAGCGCGGACGAACCAGCGCCCGAGATGGCTCTGGTCGGCAAAGCCAAGACTCATGGCCACCATCGCCGGTTGTTCACCCAGCGCCAGCAGGCGTCGAGCCCTGGCCAGGCGCAACTGCACCAGGTAGGCATGGGGCGGCAGGCCATAGGCCGACTTGAAGGCGCGGGTCAGGCGAAAGCGGTCGACGCCGGTCACCAGGGCCAGGTCATCGAGGCTGACATCCTGCTGCAGATGGGCGTGCAGGTACTCCCGTGCCCGTTGTGCCACCAACGGCAGGCGTGGGTCCTCGCGGTAGCGGCTGCGCCAGTGCAGGTGGCGGGTGAGGGCGTCGAACATCTGGTCCAGGGTGCTTTGCTGGACAATCCGCAGTTCCGGGCTGTGCATGGCCTGGAACGCCGCACTGGTGGCCTGGGCCAAGCGGGTGTCGCCGGTCGCCAGCGGCGTGGAGAACGACAACTGGCTGTTGGCCGGAGCTTCCTGGAACAGTGCGCCCAGCTCGCGCTCCAGCCAGTGGGGTTCGAGGTACAGCGTGCGGTAGGTGAAGCCGCCTTCGGTGGGCGCATCGCCGTCGTGGATTTCACCCGGTTCGAGCATGAACACATTGCCCGGCATGCTGTGATAGCGGGTGCGCTGGCAATTGAACTGCTGCACCCCCTGTTCGGTGACGCCTATCAGGTAGGTGTCATGCCAGTGGGCGTCGTAGGCGTGTCCCTTGAAATGGGCGCGCAGGGTTTCGATACCGGTATCGCGATCCTGAGTCAGGTCGATCCAGTTGTCGGCGTTGCTGGACATGCTGTACCTGGAACATTGTTCAATCGTGCAGGGGACAGTAGGCACCGCTTTGCCGGGACAAGTCTAGAACATCCGTGCAGCGGTATTGGCGCCCGGACCGGTGGGCGTCGGTCGGGGCCGTGGCGGCGATTCCTGCGGCGATATATTCCAGGCACTCATCTGTCGGTACTAAACGAATGTACGCGGAGTAAAACTTGCAAGTTTATAAATGACCGGCTGGTCATTGATCGATGCACTTCGCTTATGCATTTTTCCGACTTGAATATTTCTAATGGCCTGCTTGAGTGGTTCGGAAAATTCCGTCAGAAAATATTTTCAGGGGAATAAGCAATGTTTGCGGGATCTTTCCGCTTTAAAGCATTTTGATATCAAAAAAAGCGCTAGACGGTGGATTTCAAAATGTGTCAGTTTCTCGCTGCCTTCAAAAAGGGCGAGTGATAGGATGATCTCGCCAAGGGATTGTCGCTATCGGACAAAAACTGTTTCACTTGCAAACAAGGAAGTGTGTTTATGTCGAAAGTCAAAGCGAAAGCTATTGTTTCGGTAGAGTCTGCGCTGGCGGCCAGCGGTACAAGTTCCGCCTTCAATCAGATCGATAGCTTCAGCCATCAATACGACCGTGGCGGCAATCTCACGGTCAATGGCAAACCCTCCTACTCCGTCGATCAGGCCGCCACGTACTTGTTGCGTGACGGTGCCGCCTGGCACGATCTGAACGGTAGCGGCAAGATCGAGCTGACTTATACCTTCCTGACGTCCCCGACCTCGAACTTCAGCGGTCTGGGCGTTACCGGGTTCAGTCAGTTCAGTGCGCTGCAGAAGTCGCAGGCGGTGCTGGCCATGCAATCCTGGGCCGACGTCGCCAACGTGACCTTCACCGAGGCAGCGAGGGGTGGCGATGGTCACATGACCTTCGGTAACTACAGCGGCGGCCAGGAAGGGGCGGCGGCATTCGCCTTCCTGCCCGGCACCGAGCCTGGCTATGATGGCCAGTCCTGGTACCTGACCGGCAGCGGCTACAACGTCAACAAGACGCCTGGCCTGAACAACTATGGCCGTCAGACCCTGACCCACGAGATCGGCCACACCCTGGGCCTGTCCCACCCTGGCGACTACAACGCCGGCGAGGGCAACCCGACCTACAAGGACGCGACCTACGGGCAGGACACCCGTGGCTACAGCGTCATGAGCTACTGGAGTGAAAGCAACACCAGCCAGAACTTCAGCAAGGGTGGCGTCGAGGCCTATTCTTCCGGCCCGCTGATGGACGATATCGCGGCGATCCAGAAGCTCTACGGCGCCAACTACAGCACCCGTGCCGGTGATACCACCTACGGTTTCAACTCCAACGCCGGTCGCGATTACCTGAGCGCCACCTCGTCTTCGGACAAGCTGGTGTTCTCGGTCTGGGATGGCGGTGGCAACGATACCCTGGACTTCTCCGGCTTTACCCAGAACCAGAAGATCAACCTGCATGCCGGTTCGTTCTCCGATGTTGGCGGCCTGGTCGGTAATATCTCGATTGCCCAGGGTGTGACCGTCGAGAATGCCATCGGTGGTTCGGGCAACGACCTGCTGATCGGTAACGACGTGGCCAACGAACTGCGTGGTGGTGCCGGCAACGACATCCTCTACGGCGCTGGCGGGGCGGACAAACTGTGGGGCGGGGCTGGCAGCGATACCTTCGTGTTCGCCGCAGTTTCCGATTCGAAGCCGAACGCCGCCGACCGGATCATGGATTTTGTCAGCGGCCAGGACAAGATCGACCTGTCGGGGATTACCCACGGTTCGGCGCTGAACTTCGTCAACGCGTTTACCGGACATGCCGGCGATGCGGTGCTGACCTATGCCTCGGGCACCAACCTGGGCACCCTGGCGGTCGACTTCTCCGGGCATGGCGTGGCGGACTTCCTGGTCACCACGGTGGGCCAGGCGGCGGTCACGGATATCGTGGTCTGAGTCGATGAGCGGGGAGGTGGCGTTTGCGCCACCTCCTTGAGTCGAGCATGCAAGCGCAGTGGAACCAGCCGTTTCGGCAAAGTCCCGACATGAGAATTGCCGTGTTGAAGTTGCTGTATCGAATTTTCCTGTTGAAGTTGATCCAACTTCACAAGCTCTGGCCGAAGTCTGCCCTTCAATGGCTGGGCGGGCGGTATTTGCAGGAAGTTTCGGATAGGAGCCTGTTCAATGCGCGCCCCTGTTATCGGGCACCGGCTGCCCGTATACATTTTTCCCTGTCTTAAGGACTTCGCGTGACAAATCCCTATTCAGAAACAGCAACTTCCGAGCAACTATCGTTGACGCTTCAGGCAAGTCGCCTGGCACTCTCCGACCGTGGCGGGGTGGATCTGCTCAATGGAAAGCCGTCCTATTCGGTGGACCAGTCGGCGGCACAGATCACTCGCAGCGGGAATGCCTGGAAAGACCTGGACAACAATGGCAAGGTCAACCTGACCTATGCCTTCATGGACAGCTCACCGGCGAATTTCGCCGAATTGGGGATGGATGTGGGTATCAGTGGTTTCAGTCAGTTCAGTGACCTGCAGAAAACCCAGGCGGTACTGGCCCTGCAGTCCTGGGCGGATGTCGCCAACCTGAGTTTCACCGAGGCGCCGGCCGGTGGTGATGGGCACTTGACCTTCGGCAACTACAGTGGCGGCCCATCGGGTGGTTCGGCATTCGCGTTCCAGCCACAGGGCGAGCCGGACTATGATGGGCAATCCTGGTACCTGACCGGCAGCGGCTACGAGGATAACAAAACGCCAGGCCTGAACAATTTCGGGCGTCTGACGCTGGTTCACGAGATCGGGCACAACCTGGGCCTTTCGCACCTGGGGGACTACGATGCAACCCGTGGCAACCCAAGCTACAAGGACGCCCTTTATGCGCAGGACACGCTCGGTTTCAGCGTGATGAGCTATTGGAGTGAAAGCAACACCGGCCAGTCTTTCACCAAGGGTGGCGCTGCGGCCTATTCGTCCGCGCCGCTGCTGGACGATATCGTGGCGATCCAGAAACTATACGGTGCCAATCATGGCACCCGTGCCGATGACACCGTCTACGGTTTCAACTCCAACACCGGCCGTGACTACCTGAGCGCCACCTCGGACGCGGATATGCTGGTGTTTTCGGTGTGGGACGGCGGTGGCAACGACACCCTCGATTTCTCCGGTTTCAGCCAGGACCAGACGATCAACCTGAACGAGGTCTCGTTTTCCGATGTGGGCGGGCTGGTGGGCAACGTCTCCATCGCCAAGGGTGTCACCCTGGAAAATGCCCTTGGTGGCAGCGGCGACGACCTGATCATCGGCAACGCGGCGGACAACCGGCTCATCGCCGGTGCGGGTGATGACCTGCTGCACGGTGGCGACGGTGCCGACTTGCTCGACGGTGGGGCCGGTGAAGACCAACTGATGGGCGGTAGTGGCGATGACATTCTGGTCGGTGGTGCGCACATGGATATCCTGAGCGGCGGGGAAGGGCGCGACACCTTCGTGTACAACGCCGTGTCGGATTCGGTTGCGAATGCCGCCGATTGGATCATGGATTTTTCCAGCGGCGAAGACCGGATCGATCTCAGCGGGATCACCGGTGGTTCGGGCCTGGATTTCGTCAGGGCGTTTACCGGCAAGGCCGGCCAAGCCGTAGTGGATTATGACCCGGATTTCAGGGATGGCACCCTGTCGATCGATTTCTCCGGCGATGGCGTGGTCGATTTTCAGATCACGGCGATTGGCCAGGTGGCGATCAGCGACATCGTCGCCTGATTGATGCAACAACGGGGCGGCGTTCGCGCTGCCTCTTCGAATCGTATGAAGCATGAGCGTGGCTGTATTGGGGGTGCCGTGTCGACTTTTCTCATGGATGACGTGCCTGACTCGGATGTCTTTTTCGAGAAGCCGGCATTTGCATGCCGGGTGAGCGTTATCTGCAGGAGTGGAGAGGCAGGAGCCTGTCCAATGCGCGCCTTCGTTGCTGGGCAATCGCCTGGACGAGCACGTTCTTTCCATGCCTCAAGGATTTAGCATGACTCTTCTGCATTCCAATACACAGACCTTCCGGCAAGTACCTTCCGAGGGCTATCAACCGGGCGGCAAACCGTCTTACTCCGTGAGTCAGGCGGCCACACAGATCACTCGCACCGGCGATCTGGTGCCGGACCGCGACAACAGTGGACGGATCGACCTGACCTACACCTTTCTCAGTGTCGAGCCGTCGGACTTCTCCGCTATGGATCTGCGCGGATTCAGTGAATTCAGCGAGCAACAGAAACAGCAGGCGAAGCTCTCCATGCAATCGTGGGCGGATGTCGCCAACATCACGTTCACCGAAGCGCAGAGTGGTGGCGATGGACACCTGACCCTGGGGAACTACAGTGACGGCGATCTGGGGGGGGCAGCAGCCTTTGCGTTCATGCCCGATCCGGATCCCCTCAAGGAGGGCCAGTCCTGGTATCAGGTTGATGGTGTCGATGGCTGGGCCGACTGGTTCTGGCGCCAGTTCGGCATCGACAATGAACCGAACAAGGCGCCGGCCCTGAACAGCCTGGGTCGCCACATCCTGACCCATGAGATCGGCCATAACCTGGGCCTGTCCCATCCCGGTGACTACGACGCCGGTGAAGAAAGCTGGTTCGACTGGCTCTGGCAAGTGGTCAGTGGCGACGATGGCTATGGCGGCGCGAGCTATGCCGAGGACTCGTCCGGCTACAGCGTCATGAGTTACTGGAATGAACGCAACACCGACCAGGATTTCAGCCGCGACGGTTCGCGGGCCTTTTCCTCGGGCCCGCTGATCGATGATATCGCGGCGATCCAGAAACTCTACGGAGCCAACCACGCCACCCGTGCCGACGATACCGTGTATGGGTTCAACTCCAACACCGATCGCGACTACCTGAGCGCCACCTCACCTTCGGACACGCTGGTGTTCACCGTCTGGGATGGTGGCGGCAATGACACCCTGGACTTTTCCGGGTTTACCCAGGACCAGAGGATCTATCTCGCCGAGACGTCGTTTTCCGATGTGGGTGGGCTGGTGGGCAACGTGTCGATCGCCCAGGGCGTCACCTTGGAAAATGCCCATGGCGGCAGCGGTAACGACCTGATGTTCGGCAACGAGGTGGACAATCTGATCAAGGGCGGTGATGGCGATGACACCCTGCTGGGGGATCTCGGCAATGACTGGCTGCATGGTGATGCCGGCAACGATTTTCTTCATGGCGGCAAGGGGCAGGACAGGCTGGAGGGCGGGGCCGGTCGCGACAGTTTCGTGTATTCGTTTTCTTCGGAATCGGTACCGGACGCAGCCGACTGGATCGTCGACTTCGCCAGTGGCGAGGACAATATCGACCTGACGCAGATTACCGAAGGTTCGGGCCTGAGTTTCGTCCAGGCCTTTACCGGGCAGGCCGGGCAGGCGGTACTGCGTTATGACCCGCGCCATGACGAAGGCTCCCTTGAAATCGATTTTTCCGGTGCCGGCCTGGCCGGGTTCCAGGTCCATACGGTTGGGCAGATGGCGGTCACGGATATCATGGCCTGATTGAACGTTGACGAGCAGCGCCCATGCGCTGCTCCCCGAGGGTATTGCGAGGGCTCATGATCGACCGATTCATTCCCCGTGTTGTATTGAAGGTGTGGCTGCTGGCCGCATCGATGCTGCTGACAGGAGAACAATGTATGGCACGTAGTTTGATTCTTCCCGCCCCCGACACTCTGGTCGGGACCTGGCGGCTGTATCCCCAGGATGACAGCAGTACTCCTTGCGAGCTGCGGTTGTCGACCCAGGCACCGGCACTCGACGGTGACCTGGAGTGCGCGGCCAACTGGCTGGGCGAGCGCCCGACGAGCTGGGAGCCGACCCCGGACGGCATCTGGCTGTATGGCGCCGGCGGCAGCGGTATCGCCCATCTCAATCGGCAGGGGGACGGGGTGTACGAAGTCCGTCTGCAAAATGGCCAGACCCTGGTGCTGGTCCGTAAACCGGCATGAATGGGCGGGCGGCTTCAGCGACAGGTTGAGGTCACCGCGCTCCACGATCTCTTGAAACCAGGCCTATCAGGGAAGATAAATGAAGGCGTTGAACATCAACTCCGGCACACCCTTGTTCCGTGTGCTGGGCGACTATAGAAGCACACTGGTCAGCGTCGGTTGTTTCACCGCGTTGATCAACCTGCTGATGCTGGTCCCGTCGATCTACATGCTGCAGGTCTACGACCGGGTCCTGACTTCGCAGAACGAAACCACCCTGGTGATGCTGACGCTGATGGTGGTGGGCTTCTTCGCCTTCATCGGGCTGCTGGAGGTGATCCGCAGCTTTATCGTGATCCGCATCGGCAGCCAGCTCGAGCGACGTTTCAACCTGCGGGTCTACCAGGCGGCGTTCGAGCGCAATCTGTTTCGTGGCCAAGGCCATGCCGGCCAGGCCCTGGGCGACCTGACCCATATCCGCCAGTTTCTTACCGGGCCGGCGTTGTTCGCGTTCTTCGATGCGCCGTGGTTTCCGATCTATCTGCTGGTGATTTTTCTGTTCAACCCCTGGCTGGGTGTCTTTGCCAGCGTGGGTGCGGTGCTGCTGATCGCGCTGGCCTGCCTCAACGAGTGGCTGACCCGCAAGCCGCTGGGCGAGGCGAGCGGCTTTTCGCAGCAATCCAGCCAGTTGGCCACCAGCCACCTGCACAACGCCGAAACCATCCAGGCCATGGGCATGCTCGGTGCCCTGCGCAAACGCTGGTTCCAGGTGCATTCGCGGTTTCTCGCGCGACAGAACCAGGCCAGCGATACCGGTGCGGTGCTGACTTCACTGAGCAAGTCGCTGCGCCTGTGCCTGCAATCGTTGGTGCTGGGCCTCGGCGCGCTGCTGGTGATCAAGGGCGACATGAGTTCAGGAATGATGATCGCCGGCTCTATCCTGATGGGCCGGGTACTCAGCCCCATCGACCAGTTGATCGCGGTATGGAAACAGTGGAGCGCGGCCAAGCTGGCGTATCGTCGGCTCGATGAGCTGTTGCGCGAGTTCCCTGAAGGCGAATCGCCGATGAGCCTGCCCGAGCCGAGGGGCGAAGTGGCGTTCGAACAGGTCAGCGCCGGCCCGCCGGGCACACGCGGGGCGACCTTGCACCAGGTGAGTTTCCAGTTGGCGGCGGGCGAGGTGCTGGGCGTTCTCGGTGCTTCCGGCTCCGGCAAGTCGACCCTGGTGCGGATCCTGGTGGGTATCTGGCCAACCCTGGGCGGCGTGGTGCGCCTGGATGGCGCGGATATTCATCGCTGGGACCGCAATGAACTGGGGCCGCACATTGGCTACCTGCCACAGTCGATCGAACTGTTCAGCGGCACGGTCGCCGAGAATATCGCCCGCTTCAGCGATGCCGATCCGCAGAAGGTGGTCGCGGCGGCGGTCCAGGCCGGTGTGCACGAACTGATCCTGCGCCTGCCGCAGGGCTACGACACCGTGCTGGGTGACGACGGCAGCGGCCTGTCCGGTGGGCAGAAGCAGCGGGTGGCGCTGGCTCGTGCGCTGTACGGCGGCCCGCGACTGGTGGTGCTCGACGAGCCGAACTCCAACCTCGATGCGTCGGGCGAAGCGGCGCTGACGGCGGCGATTGCACAGCTCAAGGCCCAGGGCAGCAGCGTGATTCTGGTGACCCACCGTTCCAGCTCGTTGACCCAGGCGGACAAGCTGCTGGTGCTCAACGACGGGCGGATGCAGGCTTTCGGGCCCAGCGCCGAGGTACTCAAGGCGCTTTCCGGCACGGCTCCGGCCGCGCCCCAGCCGGCTCGCCCACAGGCGGCACCCGCCGGGCTCAGCCTGAACCGGCAGTACGGCGCGGCGACCCAAAGGAGCGGAGCATGAGCCAGGATAGCCTGATGCAAGACGACAATTTCGAGCGCCCGGAGCGCGATGCGCGCTTTTTCGTCCGCGCCGGTTGGTGGCTGGCGCTGCTGGGCGCCGGTGGCTTTTTTGCCTGGGCGACCCTGGCACCGCTGGACCAGGGGATTGCCGTGCAGGGTACGGTGGTGGTGTCCGGCAAGCGCAAGGCTGTGCAATCGCTGGGCGGTGGGGTGGTCGAGCGGATCCTGGTACACGAGGGGCAGTTGGTTCACCAGGGCCAGCCGCTGTTCCGTCTCGACCAGACCCAGCACGCCGCCGATGTCCAGTCCCTGCGTGCCCAGTATCGCGTGGCCTGGGCCAGCCAGGCCCGCTGGCAAAGCGAACGGGACAACTTGCCGCGAGTGAGCTTCCCGGACGAACTGACCCGAGATACCGACCCCCAGCTGGACCTGGTGCTCGAAGGCCAGCGCCAGTTGTTCAGCAGTCGGCGCGAGGCCTTCGCCCGTGAGCAGGCGGGGATCCGTGCCAGTATCGAGGGCGCTGGTGCGCAATTGGCCGGCATGCGTCGGGCCCGTGCCGACATGACTGCACGCGCCGATTCCCTGCGCCGGCAGTTGGAAAACCTGCGCCCGCTGGCGGAAAACGGCTACATCCCCGGCAACCGCCTGCTGGAGTACGAACGGCAGCTGTCACAGGTGCAACAGGACCTGGCGCAGAACAGCGGTGAAAGTGGAAGGATCGAGCAGGGCATTCTCGAGTCGCGCCTCAAGCTGGGGCAGCACACCGAGGAATACCAGAAGGAGGTACGCAGCCAACTGGCCGACGCCCAGCTCAAGACCCTGACCCTGGAGCAGCAACTGACCTCCGCCCGATTCGAGCTGCAACACAGCGAAATCAGCGCGCCGGCCGAAGGGGTCGCGGTGAACCTCAGCGTGCACACCGAAGGCGCGGTGGTGCGCGCCGGGGAGAACCTGTTGGAGATCGTGCCGCAGGGCGAGCGCCTGGAAGTGGAAGGGCACCTGCCGGTCAACCTGGTGGACAAGGTCGGTACGGCCTTGCCGGTGGACATCCTGTTCACCGCGTTCAACCAGAACCGCACGCCACGGGTTGCCGGTGAAGTCAGCCTGATCTCCGCCGACCAGTTGCTCGACGAGAAAACCGGCGTGCCCTACTACGTGCTGCGCAGTTCGGTCAGTGACCTGGCGCTGGAGAAGCTCAACGGGCTGGTGATCCGGCCGGGCATGCCGGCGGAAATGTTCGTCCGCACCGGCGAGCGTTCGTTGCTCAATTATCTGTTCAAGCCCCTGATGGATCGTGCGGGCTCTGCGTTGACCGAGGAGTAGGATGTTGCGCCTGATGAAAAAACCGCTGTGTCTCGCGGCGGCCTTGCTGTTGTTCTCTTTCGAGTGCCGCGCCATGGGGCCGTTCCAGGTCTATGAACAGGCACTGCGTAACGACCCGGTGTTCCTCGGCGCGCTGAAAGAGCGCGATGCCGGTCAGGAGAACCGCGCCATCGGTCGCGCGGGGCTGTTGCCACGGCTTTCCTACAACTACAACCAGGGCCGTAACGACTCCCGCGCCACCTATCTCAACGAGCGTGGCAATCTCCATGAAGACCGGCGCTATACCAGCTCCGGCTCGACCCTGATGTTGCAGCAGCCGCTGATCGACTACGAGGCCTATGCCAACTATCGCAAGGGCGTGGCCCAGGCGTTGTTCGCCGACGAGACCTTTCGTGGCAAGAGCCAGGAACTGCTGGTGCGGGTACTGACCTTCTACACCCAGGCGCTGTTCGCCGAGGACCAGATCCAGATAGCCCAGGCCCGCAGGAAGGCGCTCGACGAGCAGTTCCAGCAGAACACCCAGTTGTTTCGCCAGGGCGAGGGCACCCGCACCGACATCCTCGAAGCCGAGTCACGCTACGAGCTGGCCACGGCCGAGGAGATCGAGGCCCAGGATACCCAGGACGCCGCCCTGCGCGAGCTGGGCGCGCTGATCGGCGTGCCGACGGTGGCGGTGTCCGACCTGGCGCCGCTGGGCCAGGGATTCGAATCCTTTCCCCTGGAACCCGCCAACTTCGCCACCTGGCATGAGCTGGCACTGAGCAGCAACCCGACCCTCGCTTCACAGCGCCAGGCGGTGGAAGTGGCGCATTACGAAGTGGAGCGCAACCGCGCCGGGCACCTGCCCAAGCTCAATGCCTATGCCAGCCTGCGCAAGAGCGAGTCCGACAGCGGCAATACCTACAACCAGCGGTATGACACCAACACCGTCGGTTTCGAAGTCAGTGTGCCGCTGTTCGCTGGCGGTGGGGTCTCTGCCTCCGTGCGCCAGGCCAGCGCCAACCTGGAGCAGGCCGAGTACGAACTCGATGGCAAGACCCGCGAAACCCTGATCGAGTTGCGACGCCAGTACAACGCCTGCCTGTCCGGGGTGAGCAAGCTGCGCGCCTACCGCAAGGCGTTGGTTTCGGCGGAGTCGCTGGTACTGTCGACCCGGCAAAGCATTCTCGGTGGCGAGCGGGTCAACCTCGACCTGCTCAATGCCCAGCAGCAGCTCTACAGCACCCGTCGGGACCTCGCGCAGGCGCGCTACGACTACCTGATGGCCTGGACCCGATTGCATTACTACGCCGGCACCTTGCGTGAAACCGACCTGGCCAGGGTCGACGAGGCGTTCGTGCCGAAGGCGGCATTTCATTAGGCTGCTGAGGCATCCGCGGCAGTGGCGGATGCCCCACGGAGCCTGACCCTGTTTCGTGCTTTCTCGACAAGTTCAACAACAGAGAGGCAATACCATGGGTGTCTTTGACTATAAAAACGCAAGTCCCGAGGTCTCCAAGGCGCTGTACTCCGATGCCATGGCGATCACCTTGTATTCCTATCACAACATCGATAACGGCTTTGCCGTGGGCTACCAACAGAACGGCTTCGGCCTGGGCCTGCCAGCCACGCTGGTGAAGGCCTTGATCGGCGGCACCGATGCCCAGGGGGTGATTCCCGGCATCCCGTGGAACCCGGACTCGGAGAAGGCCGCGCTGGCGGCGGTACAGGCGGCCGGATGGACGCCGATCAGTGCCAGCCAGTTGGGCTATGCCGGCAAGTCCGATGGCCGCGGTACCTTCTACGGTGAGAAACCCGGTTACAGCACGGGCCAGGCGGAAGTCCTCGGCAAGTACGACGCCCAGGGCCACCTGGCGTCCATCGGCATCGCTTTTCGCGGTACCAGCGGGCCACGGGAGACGCTGATCAGCGATACCATCGGGGATGCGATCAACGATCTGCTGGCCGCCATCGGCCCCAAGGATTATGCAAAAAACTACAGCGCCAATGCCTTCTCCGGCCTGCTCGACAAGGTCGCGGCCTTTGCCGCGGCCAACGGCCTGGCCGGCAAGGATGTGCTGGTCAGTGGCCACAGCCTGGGCGGCCTGGCGGTCAACAGCCTGGCCGACCTGAGTGCCGACCACTGGGGTGGTTTCTACCGTGATGCCAGCTACATCGCCTTCGCTTCGCCGACCCAGAGCGGCGCCGGAACCCAGGTACTGAATATCGGCTATGAAAACGACCCGGTATTCCGTGTGCTCGACGGCTCCAGCGTCAACCTGGCGACCCTTGGGGTGCATGATGGCTACAAGGCTTCGGCGACCAACAATATCGTCAGTTTCAACGACCACTACGCCTCGGATGCCTGGAACGTCCTGCCGTTTTCCATCGGCAATATCGCCACCTGGCTGTCGCACCTGCCGACCGCCTACGGTGACGGCATGCAGCGCATTCTCTCCTCGAAGTTCTATGACCTGACCGCCAAGGATTCGACCATCATCGTCGCCAACCTGTCGGACCCGGCGCGGGAAAAGACCTGGGTGCAGGATCTCAATCGCAATGCCGAGGCCCATACCGGCACCACCTTCATCATTGGCAGCGAGGCCAGCGACCTGCTCAAGGGCGGGCGGGGCAACGACTACCTCGAAGGCGGCGGTGGCGATGACACCTTCCGCGACGACGGTGGCTACAACATCGTGCTGGGCGGCAAGGGCCACAACACCTTCGACCTGCAGAAGCCGCTGGGCAGTTTCGATATCGCCAATGACGGCCAGGGCACCCTGTACATTCGCGATGCCCAGGGCGGGATCACCATTGCCAAGGACATCGGCACGCTGATCAGCAGCGAGCCGCACCTGGTCTTCCTGTCCAGGGATGTGGCCCATACGGTGGGTAATCAAGGCTTGTCCACCGGCAGCTATGTCGCTTCTCAGGTCGGTGGTGCCGGGGCGGATACCCTCACAGCCAAGGCATCGGGCGAATGGTTGATCGGCAACGGCGGCAACGATCACCTGATTGGCGCGGCCAAGGGCGGCACGATGTTCATCGGTGGGGCTGGCAACGACCTGATGGAGGCGCGGGGTGGCGGCAACACCTTCCTGTTCAACGGCGCCTTTGGCCAGGACCGGATCAGCGGGTTCCAGGCTTCGGACAAGCTGGTGTTCATGGGATATGCCGATTCACAGGGGCACAATATTCTCGAGCATGCCAAGGTGGTCGGGAATGATACGGTGCTCAGCTTTGGTGCTGATTCGGTGACGTTGGTCGGCGTTGGCCTGGATGTGTTGAAGGGGGCCGGCGTGGTGATTGCCTGAGGGCAGTCGGGGCGGTAGTGGATGGCCGCCCCTGGCGGTTCGCGGGCGAGCCCGCTCCTACAGGGATTGCTGTCCTTCTGTAGGAGCCGGACTTGCCCGCGAACCACCGTAGACGGCCATCCACCACCTCATGGCTGCTTCAGCAACACAAAATCATTCTTGTCGAACCGTCCACCCAACACCGGCACCAGTGCCCCAACCGGCGTGCCCTGCAGCTTCTGATAGTCCTGCCTGTCCATCACCAGCCACGCCGGACCGGTCACTGCCTGCAGTTCCTGCGGCGTGCCGGTGAACACCGGCTGCAGGTCCTCATCCAGGTTGACCATGAACTTGATCGCCTTCGCATCCTTGCCCATGGCATGCAGGACCACGGGCGCCGGTGCCTGGTGAATCAGCTGCCGGGCCGCCTGGGTAAACGTGCGGGTGTCATACGCCGAGCGCTCCACCGGCTCGACGACCAGGATGTAGCTGGTCCACATCGCCAGCACCGCACAGGCGGCCAGCCCCACGGCACGCCAGCGGGCCTTGAACAGCAACGCCACGGCAATCACTTGCAGCGCCCCCGCGAGCCAGGGCGCAGCACCCAGGCTCGGCAGGTCTTCGGGAAAGCGTCGATGCAACAGGATCATCCCGCCGATCAGCAACCCCGGCAGCAGCAACCAGATGCCCTGGATCAACCCGCGCAACCCGGCGAACAGTCGCCCCTGGCTAACCTGGAACGGAAACGCCGCGACGATGGCGATCATCGGCACCATCGGCAGGATGTAGCGGGCCTTTTTCGCTTGCGGCACCGACAAGCCGAGCATCACGATCAGTCCGGCCGCCAGGCAGTAGAGCATCAGTTGCAGTGCCGGGCCGCGGGGCTGGCGTCGGCCGGCGAGCAGCGCCGCCACCGCCAGTACCGCCAATGGGTAGGCCAGGGCGTAGTTGCCGAACGAGCTGGCGAAGTAGTACAGCAGGCCGCTGGAGCCCTCGCTGCCGTCCATGCGGCCGGTGAACTGCATGCGGATCACTTCATGGAGCAGGAAGCTGCCACCGTTCAGCCAGGCCAGCCAGAGCAGCAGGCCGATGCAGGCCACCAGCAGGCCCAGGGCCTGGAAGCCGAAGACGAAGAAGCGCCGCCATTGGCCGCCCAGCAGGTAGTAGCTGCAAAGCATGCCGGTGGGGATTACCAGGCCAATCGGCCCGCGGATGGCAAAGCCCAGTACCAGCAGGGCGAGGATCCAGGCATGGCGTTTCGGCGCGGCGAAATGCTCGGCGGCGTAGCCCAGGTAGAACACCGCGAAACCGACGGCGGCCAGCATCAGGTCCAGCGAAACGGCGCGGGTTTCGGTGATGAAGGTGTTGCTGAGCAGCAGCAGGGCGATGCTCAGCAGGGCCCAGCGTGGTGAATAGGGCGCGATCAGCCGGTACATCAGCACCACGATCCAGGCCGCCGCCAGCGCGCTGGGCAACCAGGCGGCCAGGGCATTGACCTTGCCGAAGGGCAGGGCGAACAACCAGACCAGCACGGTCGAGAATGCCGAATAGTCGGGGTAGGGCTCGCCATAGGTGGTGGGGAAGAACCCGGGGCCATGGCGGAGCATTTCCTCGGCGAACAGCACGAAACGTGAATCGAAGCCGATGGCCGCCTGCTGGTAGACCCCGGCGAGAAACAGCAGCAGTGCAGCCAGGCCCAGGAACAGGGATTGGCGATTGAGGGTGGCACGGGAGGTCAATGTCACAACGCAGTCCTTGTGAAAAGGCAGAGGACACCGGAGGGGTTCGCTACGGGGCGCACGATCCCCGTAGGAGCCGGCTTGCTGGCGATAGCGGCGTCTGAGGCAACACAGATGTCGACTTTCGAACCACTATCGCCAGCAAGCCGGCTCCCACAGGAGGTGGGTAGGGATCAGGCTTCTACGTGACCATGGCGGGTCACCGGCAGCTCCAGGGAGGCGCCGCGCCCGATGGCGAAGTAGGTGAAGCCCTTGCGCTGCATGCGGCCAGCGTCATACAGGTTGCGGCCATCGAAGATCACCGGCGACTTGAGGCGCTGCTGGATTCGCTCGAAGTCCGGCGCCTTGAACTGTTGCCACTCGGTGCAGACGATCAGCGCATCGGCACCGACCAGGGCCGCTTCCGGGGTGCCCATCAGCGACAGGCCCGGTTCGTCCGGATACAGGCGCTGGGTTTCCTGCATGGCCTCCGGGTCGAACGCCCGGACCTGGGCGCCAGCGGCCCACAGTGCTTCCATCAGTACCCGGCTCGGTGCATCGCGCATGTCGTCGGTGTTGGGTTTGAACGCCAGGCCCCAGAGGGCGAAGGTCTTGCCCTTGAGATCGCCCTTGTAGAACGCGTTGATGCGGTCGAACAGCTTGTGTTTCTGCCGTTCGTTGATCGCTTCCACCGCCTGCAGCAGGTCGCTGGAGCAGTTGGCGGCCTGGGCGCTGTGGATCAGGGCGCGCATGTCCTTGGGGAAGCACGAGCCGCCGTAGCCGCAGCCGGGGTAGATGAAGTGATAGCCGATGCGCTGGTCGGCGCCGATGCCCATGCGCACGGCCTCGATGTCGGCACCCAGGTGTTCGGCCAGCTCGGCGATCTGGTTGATGAAGCTGATCTTGGTCGCCAGCATGCAGTTGGCGGCGTACTTGGTCAGTTCGGCGCTGCGCAGGTCCATGAACATGATGCGGTCATGGTTGCGATTGAAGGGGGCATAGAGGTCGCGCATCACGTCACGCACTTCCTCACGCTCGCAGCCGATGATGATGCGGTCCGGGCGGCGGCAGTCCTCGACCGCCGAGCCTTCCTTGAGGAATTCCGGGTTCGAGACGATATCGAACTCCAGCTCGCGCCCGGCTTTTTGCAGGCCGGCTGCGATATGGGCACGCAGGGTGTCGCCGGTGCCGACCGGCACGGTGGATTTTTCCACCAGGATCAGCGGCTCGAAACGATGGCGGACCACGGCGTCACCCACCGACAGCACGTACTTGAGGTCGGCGGAACCATCTTCGTCCGATGGCGTGCCAACTGCGATGAACAGCACCTGGCCGTGTTCGATCGCCAGCTTTTCATCGCTGGTGAAGTGCAGGCGGCCACTCTCCAGATTGGACTTGACCATGGTCTCCAGCCCTGGTTCGAAGATCGGGATGTGGCCCTTGCGCAGCAATTCGATCTTGTTCTGGTCAACGTCCATGCACACGACGTCATGACCGACTTCGGCCAAGACAGTCGCCTGTACCAGGCCTACATAACCGCTACCAATTACGCTGATTTTCATACGGAGTCTCTAGGACGGGGTATACGTGGAGAATTGATCGTAAGAACACCGAGGATGACCAGCGCCACTCCCAGGGTCTTGGAAAGACTGAAACTTTCGTTGAAGAACGGCAGGCTGGCCGCCAGCAGGTAGACCAGTGCATAGCTGACGCTGAGCAGCGAGTAGGCGCGGCCCAGCGGCACATCACGCAGGGCCATCAGCCAGCAGAGCATCGACAGCGCGTAGGCGAGGATCGAGGCGCCGACCAGGGCCAGGGCCAGCAGCGAGACGTTGCCGGTCACCAGCGCGTCCAGCCACTGGTTCGGCTCGGGCAGGCGGGTCATGCTCCAGCGCATGCCCAACTGCGCGCTGCTGACCAGCAGCACGCTGCCGCCGGCAAAGCTGAAACCGCGGGCCAGGCTCATAGGTGCAGCCCCAGCAATACCACACCAACGATGATCAGCATGACGCCCAGCCAGTGACGACGGTCGATCGACTCCTTGAACAGGTAGCGCGCCACCAGGGTGATCAGGACGAAGTTGAGGCTGAGCATCGGATAGGCGATCCCGACTTCCAGGCGCTGCAACACCAGCAACCACACCAGCAGGCCCAGGCCAAGGCTGGCCAGGGCCAGCCATAACCAGGGCGAGCGCAGCTTGTCGAGCGCGCCCAGGGTTGTTTCGCGCCAGCCTTCGACGGCGTACTTCTGGGCGACCTGGCCCAGGCACGTCAGCAGGCAGGCGCTTAGCAGGAGGATCAGGGTCATGGTGCGCTCTGCGGGAAAATCAGGATCACGATATTGCCTTCGTCGTAACGCTTGTAATCCTTGGGCAATTTTTCGATTTCGCGCAGCTCTTCCTCGTCCTTGACACGCATCACCACGCCCACCTGGCCTTCACGCCGGGCCTGTTCCATCCAGGCCTGGATCTGGTTCATGTCCTGGGTGCGATGTTCGGCCTCCGGATAAGAGAGGCCGTACTTCACTTCACCCTGGGTGTTGTAGAGGGTGATGTCGGTACGCTTGACCCGCCAGGCCAGGGCTGAAGCGGCGCCCAGGTCGTTGCTCAGCAAATGGCGGCTCTGGCTCAGTTCCTGTTGGTGATCGGCGATGAACTGGTCGGGCATCTTGTTGTGCACGATGACGCTTGGCATTGCCGCCGGCACCAGCGCGATCAGCAGGCCCATGCCCAGTGCCGGCAGCGCCCACAGTTGCAGCGGCTTGAATACGGTCAGGGTGTTGAACAGGATCCAGCCGACAATCACCACGCACAGCAGGGTCAGATGGGTTGGCTCGTTGTCGTAGAACGGCTTTTTCAACTGGAAGAACACCACGGCCGCCAGCGCCACCAGGCCCAACACAAGGTTGAGCAGGCCATTGAGACGCGACACCTTGGCTTGTCCCAGCTTGAGGCGTTCCATCAGCGAGTGGCCCATCAGCAGCGCCAGCGGCATCAGGCACGGCATGATGTAGGTCGGCAGCTTGCCGCGGCTGAGGCTGAAGAACGCCAGCGGCAGCAGCAGCCACAGCAGCAGGAACGCTGTGGTCCGCTGGCCCTTGCTGTTCCAGGCATCCTTGAGGGTGATCGGGAACAGCAGGGCCCAGGGCAGGCTGGAAACCACGATCAACGGCAGGTAGAACCACCAGGGGCGAGTGTGCTGGGCATCTTCGGCGGCGAAGCGGCGGATATGCTCGTGCCAGAAGAAGAACCGCCAGTAGTCCGGCTCCTGCAGGTGCACCGCGATGACCCACGGCAGGCTGATCAGTGCCGCGACCAGCACCGCCACCAGCCCGTAGCCCACCAGCTCGCGAAAACGCTTCTGCCAGATCATGTAGGGCAGGGCGATCAGTACCGGTAGCATCAGCGCGAGGAAGCCCTTGGTCATGAAGCCCCAGCCGCAGGCAAAGCCCAGGGCGGCCCAGGACCGCAGGCGGGCCTTGCGGGTCTGGCTGTCGATCGCCAGCCAGAGGGCGACGAAGCTCAGGTTGACCCAGAAGGTGAACTGCGGATCGAGGTTGGCATAGCCGGCCTGGCCGGCTATCAGGCCAAAGCTCATGAACAGTGCCGCGCTGGCGAAACTCTTGCGTGGGTCGTTCCACAGGCGGCCGGCCAGCAGATACACCAGCAACACGCTCAGGCCGGTGCTCAGCGCTGAGGCAAAGCGCACGCCGAAGAAGTTGTCGCCGAAGATCGCCTGGCCAATGGCGATCATCCAGTAGCCGGCAATCGGTTTCTCGAAGTAGCGCAGCTCCATGAAGTGTGGCGCCGCCCAGTGGCCGCGCAGGAGCATTTCCTGGCCGATCTGCGCGTAGCGGGTTTCATCCGGAATCCACATGCCGTGGCTCATCAGCGGAGCCAGGTAGAACAGCAGGAAGGCGAGGAACAATAGTGGCAAAGCCCAGCGTCTGGTCATCCCTGCTGTACCCCCAGCCAGCCTTCCCGGCCAGTGAGGGTGCCGCGCACCAGCCGGCCCTCGGGCAACCTGTCCAGCTGTGCCGGTAGCAGGTTGACCAGGGGTTGGAACTCGATATCACGCGTCCTGGCTTGCGCCAGCAACTGACGAAAATCGTTGGCCATCAGAATCCCTTCTACTTCTGCATGAATGGTGTAGACGTTCAGTTTCGCCGGGCTGAACCGGTCGAGGATGAACGCGTTGAAATCCTTCGCGGCCAGGTCCGCCCCGACGACTTCGTCGAAGGTCGGCAGGTCCACGGGGATTTGCGGGGTGCCCGGGCTGCCGTCCGCCAACCGTGGCAGGAACAGACCGTGTCCCCGGCAGTCGCTGTTGTAGCGAAAGCCGAAATGTTCCTTGGCTTGCACGACGCGCTCGTCCGCCCGCCAGCCGGCGGTGGCCGAACATTCGACGGCTTGCCCGGTGATGTCGCTCAGGCAGTCGACGCCGCGGCGGATCTGTTCGATCAGCTCGTCTTCGCTCCAGCGTCCGGCATTGGCCTGCCAGCCGTGGTGATCCCAGGCATGCAGGCCGACTTCATGACCGGCGGCCAGGGTCTGGCGCATCAGATGCCCCAGGTCCCGGCCGATCGGCTTGCCTGGCCAGGCGGTGCCGGCCAGGAGGATGTCCCAGCCGTACAGGCTGGCCGCCTTGGAGCGCATCATCTTCAGGAAGAACTGCGGCTTGATGAGGCGCCACAGGTGGCGCCCCATGTTGTCCGGTCCGACACTGAAGAAGAAGGTCGCCTTGACCTGGGCCTCGTCGAGCAGTTCCAGCAGTCGCGGTACACCCTCACGGGTGCCGCGATAGGTGTCCACATCGATACGAAGTCCCGCTTGCATCAGCGTTTGTCCGCGATTTCGAGCATGGCTTCCTTCAGGAAGAAGTCCAGGGTGTTACCGATGGTTTCGCTCATCTCGACGGTCGGCTCCCAATTCAGCAGGCGCTTGGCGTTTTCGATACTTGGCTTGCGGTGTTCCACGTCCTGGTAGCCGGCGCCGTAGAACGCCTTGCTTTCCACTTCGCGGAAACCGGCGAACGGCGGGAAGTTGCTGCGCAGCGGATGCGCTTCGAACTGACGCAGCAGCTCTTCGCCCAGCTGGCGGATGCTGGCTTCGTTGTCCGGGTTGCCGATGTTGATGATCTGGCCGTTGCAGCTGTCATTCTCGTTGTCGACGATACGCGCCAGTGCTTCGATGCCGTCGGCGATGTCGGTGAAGCAACGCTTCTGCTCGCCGCCGTCGAACAGGCGGATCGGTGTGCCTTCGACCAGGTTCAGGATCAGCTGGGTGATCGCGCGGGAGCTGCCGATACGTGCCGAGTCCAGGCGGTCCAGGCGGGGGCCCATCCAGTTGAACGGACGGAACAGGGTGAAATTCAGGCCCTTGGCGCCGTAGGCCCAGATCACGCGGTCCAGCAGTTGCTTGGACACCGAGTAGATCCAGCGCTGCTTGCTGATCGGGCCGACGATCAGGTTCGAGGTGTCTTCGTCGAAGTTCTTGTCCTGGCACATGCCATAGACTTCGGAGGTCGACGGGAAGATCACGCGCTTGTTGTACTTGACGCAGTAGCGAACCAGCTTCAGGTTCTCTTCGAAGTCCAGTTCGAATACGCGCAGCGGGTTGCGGGTGTACTCGATCGGGGTAGCGATGGCCACCAGCGGCAGGACCACGTCGCACTTCTTGATGTGGTACTCGATCCACTCGGAGTGGATGCTGATGTCGCCTTCGACGAAGTGGAAGTTCGGATGGCTGCGCAGGCGCTCGATGGCGTCGGAGCCGATGTCCAGGCCGTAGACTTCGTATTTGTCGTCACGCAGCAGGCGCTCGGACAGGTGGTTGCCGATGAAACCGTTGACGCCCAGGATCAGCACGCGAGTACGACGAGGCTTGCGGCCCGACTCGGCGCCGCGCAGCACGGAACCGTCGACCAGGCCCAGTTCGTTGGCCAGTTGCGGGCCGCTGAGGAACAGGCCGTTCTCGTTGCGCTGGCCGGCATTGATCACCAGCGAGTCTTCACCGCAGGCGATGCGCAGCGGATCGACGCTGATCACGCGACCAGGCGCCAGGCCTTCGTTGCCCTTGACGACATCGGCACCCCAGACGATCAGCTTGTGCTCGCCCACGGCGCAGAAGGCGCCCGGATAAGGCTTGGTGACGGCGCGAACCAGGTTGAACAGCTCTTCGGCAGGCTTGGCCCAGACCAGTTTGCCATCAGCCGGGGTACGGCGACCGAAGTAGGTGGCCTTGGACTCGTCCTGGGCGGTTTCGGTCAACTTGCCCTGGGCCAGTTGTGGCAGGGCATCACGCAGCAGGTTGGCGGCGCTGTCACGCAGCTTGGCGTGCAGGCTCAGGGCGGTGTCGGAACGCTCGATGGCGACGCGGTTCTGCGCCAGGATGCCACCGGCATCGGCACGCTTGACCATGCGATGCAGGGTCACGCCGGTTTCGGTTTCGCCGTTGACCAGCACCCAGTTGGCTGGCGCGCGGCCGCGGTAGCGTGGCAGCAGCGAACCGTGCAGGTTGTACGCGCCATTCTTGGCGGTGGCCAGCAGCGCTTCGCTCAGCAGGTTGCGGTAGTAGAAAGAGAAGATGAAATCCGGGTTGAGCTTGGCGATGCGCTCGATCCACAGCGGGTGGTTGGCGTCTTCCGGCGCGTGTACCGGAATGCCCTTGAGGGCGCACAGTTGGGCAACCGAACCGTAGAAGGCGTTTTCCTTCGGATCGTCAGCGTGGGTGAATACGGCTGCGATTTCATAACCTGCGTTCAGCAGAGCTTCGATGCCTGCGCAACCGATATCGTGATAGGCAAAGACGACAGCTTTCTGGTTCATGGTGCAACCTGATTGGAGGTAGTTGGAGAAGGGGTTGGCTCTAGGGTGCTGCTGGCGGAAGGCTGGCTGCGCAGCACTTTCTCGATGAAGAAGCGTGGGCGGGCGCGGACATCGCTGTACATGCGGCCCAGGTACTCACCCAGCAGGCCCATGCCGATGAACTGGCCGCCGGTGAACACGAACAGCACGGCAAACAGCACGAAGGTGCCATCACCGGCCCATTCGGCGCCGAAGATCAGGCGCAGGACTATCAGCAGAAAGGCGAACAGCGCGCCGAGGCCGGCCATGGCAAAACCGATGATGCTCAACAGCCGCAGGGGCGTAGTGGTCATGCAGGTGACCAGGTCGAACATCAGGTTGATCAGGCGCATCGGGCTGTACTTCGAGTCGCCGTGTTCGCGCTCGGCGTGTTGTACCAGCACTTCGGTGGTGTGGCGGGCGAAGCTGTTGGCCAGGATCGGGATGAAGGTGCTGCGTTCGCGGCAGGCGAGCATGGCATCGACGATGGTGCGGCGATAGGCGCGCAGCATGCAGCCGTAGTCGCTCATGGCAACGCCGGTGGAGCGTTGCACGGCCAGGTTGATCAGGCGCGACGGCCAGCGGCGGAAGGCCGAGTCCTGGCGATTGTTGCGCACGGTACCGACCACGTCGTAACCCAGCGCGGCCTGGGCCACCAGGCGCGGAATTTCCTCCGGCGGGTTCTGCAGGTCGGCGTCCAGGGTGATCACCACGTCGCCGGTGGATTGCTCGAAACCGGCCATGATTGCAGCGTGCTGGCCGTAGTTTCGGTTCAGGATGACGGCAACCACCGGGCTGCCTTCGCGCTCGGCGGCTTCCTGCAGAAGCTCGGCGGAGCGGTCGCGGCTGCCATCGTCGACCAGGATGATTTCCACTGCCTGGGTCAACTGTGCACAAGCAGCTTCGGTGCGGCGCAACAGCTCGGGCAAACTCTGCTCTTCGTTGTAGACCGGTATGACGATCGACACGCGCTGAATCGGGTAAGGTTTCAAAGGCTTCTTTCCAGAAAGGTTTCAGTAATGCAAGCGATGATCTGTGTCATCGTGTGACAGGCCGGATTTCACCATGGGAAAGACGACTTGTACCAGTGCGTCAGGCAAAACGAGACATGCTCGTAGGAATATGCCAAACACAAACGACGGACATCTGGCGATTAAAGCTCAAAACCGTGAAAGGTAAAGGCGTGGTGCAGCGTTATCTTCATGATTTTCATCAAATCCTGACTTAAGTCCTGAACAGGGACTACGGTAAACGCAGAGATGTGAAAAGCCTATGAAAGATGGATCAAGATCGTGTCCTTTTTGACATACAGACAGGCTCTATTCAGGAAGTTGAATAGATGTGAAAACTTGTAACGTTTTCCTGCTTGCAGTCGGCGGTTTTTTGCTCAGGTAGCCGCCATGACTTCGAGCATGGGGATTTTTCTGACAGGCTGCCGGTACTGTAGGAAAATCAGTAATCTTCAAGCAGACCTTGTCTTCGGGAATCCTGGATGAATCAGTACACGCCGCGTAACTGGCAGCCCCATGAGCGCCCCAGTCTGCCCGGCTCACCCTCGACTCCGCTGCATTCGACGCCCCGGCGCCTGGCCTACGCCATGGTCGGGCTGCTGGTGGCCGTGACCGGCGGGTTGGGCAATGCGCTGGTGGTGGCCAACCTGCCGTACCTGCAGGGGGCGGTCGGCGCCACCACCGCAGAGATGGCCTGGCTGCCGGCCGCCTATGTCATGACCAATGTCTCGATGAACCTGTTGCTGGTGAAGTTTCGCCAGCAGTTCGGCCTGCGGGCGTTCACCGAGGTGTTCCTGGTGCTCTACGCCCTGGTGACTTTTGGCCATCTGTTCGTCAACGACCTCAGTTCGGCCATCGCGGTGCGTGCCGCCCACGGCATGGTCGGTGCGGCGCTCAGTTCTCTCGGCCTCTACTACATGATCCAGGCATTTCCGGCCAAATGGCGGCTCAAGGCCCTGGTACTGGGCCTGGGGACTTCGCAGTTGGCGCTGCCCCTGGCCCGGCTGTTTTCCGAGGACCTGCTGCAGATCGCCGAATGGCGCGGCCTGTACATGTTCGAGCTGGGCCTGGCGCTGGCGGCACTGGGCTGCGTCTTTCTGCTCAAGTTGCCGCCTGGCGACCGCTTCCGGACCTTCGAGAAGCTGGATTTTCTCACCTTTGCGGTACTTGCCACGGGCGTGGCGCTGCTGTGCGCGGTGTTGTCCCTGGGACGCATCGACTGGTGGCTGGAGGCGCCGTGGATCGGCGTTGCCAGCGCGGCGTCGATTGCACTGATCCTGGCCGGGCTGGCCATCGAACACAACCGCAGCAACCCGATGCTGATGACCCGCTGGCTGGGCAGCGGGGCGATGATCCGCCTGGCGCTGGCGGTGATCCTGATTCGCCTGGTGTTCTCCGAACAGTCCACCGGCGCGGTGGGTTTCCTGCAGGCGTTGAACATGGGCAGTGAGCAGATGCGCAGCCTCTATATGGTGATGCTGGTGGGCAGCGTCGCCGGGCTGGCGGTCAGTGCCCTGACCATTCATCCCGACCATCTGTTCATGCCGCTGATCATCTCCCTGGGGCTGATGGCGCTGGGCTCTTCCATGGACAGCTTCTCGAACAACCTGACCCGTCCGGCCAACATGTACCTCAGCCAGTTCCTGCTGGCCTTCGGCGGTACTTTCTTCGTGGGGCCGACCATGGCCCTGGGTACCCGCAACGTGATCACCAACCCGCGTAACCTGGTGAGTTTTTCCGTGCTGTTCGGGATCTGCAACAACCTCGGCGGGCTGATCGGTTCGGCGCTTTTGGGGACCTTCCAGGTGGTGCGCGAGAAAATCCACTCCAGCAGCATTGTCGAGCACCTGACCCTGAGCGATCCGCTGGTGGCGGCGCGGATACAGGGTTCCGCCGCCGGTTACGCCTCGACGATTTTCGACCCGTCGCTGCGTACCACCCAGGGCATGCGTGCGTTGGCCTCCGCGGCGACTCGCGAGGCCAATGTGCTGGCCTACAACGACGTGTTCATGCTGATCGCGCTGATCGCGGTGCTGACCATGATCTGGATCTTCATCCGTAGCCTGTGGCTGATGAGCACCACGCGGCGGGTCGCCGGCAATACTCCACCTTCCACCTCTAGCAGCGGTACCACACCACGATGAGCGAATCCGTCACCACTACCAATGCCATTGCCGCCACGGCCGAGGGCCAGACGCCTCCCGGTGCGTCGTCGACCGAGCCGCGCTCGTTGCGGGTACGGATCATTTCGTCATTGGGTTTTGCCGCCATCGCCCTGGCGGGGGTGCTGATCGTGCTTTATGCCTGGCAACTGCCGCCGTTCAGCAGCGCGATTGAAAGCACCGAGAATGCTCTGGTGCGCGGTCAAGTGACGCTGATCGGTCCGCAACTGAGCGGTTACGTATTTGAGGTGCCGGTGCAGGACTTCCAGCACGTCAAGGCCGGCGACCTGCTGGTGCGCCTGGACGACCGGATCTACCGGCAGCATCTGGACCAGGCGCTGGCCCAGCTGGCGGTGCAGAAGGCTGCCCTGGCCAATAACGACCAGCAACGGCGCAGTGCCGAGGCGACCATCGCCCAGCGGCGTGCGGCGTTGGCCAACAGCAAGGCCCAGGCGCGCAAGAGCGATGCCGACCAGGCCCAGACCCTGGCGGCGGTGGCCCAGGCCGAGGCCGCCGTGGACATTTCCCGGCAAGACCTGCAGACGGTAGTGGTCAATCGCGGTTCCCTGGAGGCGGCGGTGAGTAATGCCGAGGCCGCAGTCGAACTGGCGCGCATCGACCTGTCCAATACCCGGATCCTTGCGCCACGTGACGGACAACTGGGGCAGATTGGCGTGCGTCTGGGCGCCTATGTGAACTCCGGGGCGCAATTGATGGCGTTGGTGCCGGACCGGCGCTGGGTCATCGCCAACATGAAGGAAACGCAGATGGCCGCGGTGCGCGAAGGGCAGGCGGTGAGCTTCACGGTCGACGCGCTCGATCATCGTCGGTTCAGCGGGCGGGTCCAGCGTATCTCGCCGGCCACAGGCTCGGAGTTCAGCCTGCTGCAGGCTGACAATGCCACTGGCAACTTCGTCAAGATCGCCCAGCGGGTGCCGGTACGTATCACCGTCGACCCGGGACAGGCCGAGGCCGAGCGTCTGCGGCCTGGGATGTCGGTGGTGGTGAGTATCGATACCGCCAGTGAGGTGAAGGTGGTGGAGGAGGCCTTTTAAGTGGCGCTCGCTCCACGCCTGTCTATTTGGCGGCCTGGGTCCGGATGGCCTCCATCAACCCGTCGATCCGCTCCAGCTGATCGCGGTTGTCATGGTCCCAAGGATGGAAGCCCGGCTTGAAGTAATCCAGCCAGGGCAGGGCAATCCTGGGAAATATCCCGCGCCAGCCGAACAGGTACTTGACCATCCGCCACCACCCACGCAGGTGATGCCCGGCCTTGCGGTCGGCGATCAGCAGGCGGACATGGAAGTCGAACACCACCAGCCAGAAAAAGAACGTGGTCGACAGCATCGCCCCCGTACGCAACAGGTAACGCCTGGGACCGGGCTTGATCACCGTGTTCCAGACATCGAAGGCCACCGACTTGTGCTCGGTTTCCTCCAGCGCATGCCAGGTCCACATCTGCCGGTAGCCTTCGACCGAGTCGCCGAAACGGCTCGGATCGCGCAGCAGCAGGTCGGCGAGCATGGCCGTGTAGTGCTCCAGGGCAATGGTGATCGCCAGGTTGAACGAGGGGGCGAAGTGTTTCTTCTGGAAGTCGAGGATGATCCGCAAGCGTCGGTCGAGCATGTGCGCGGGCAGGCCGGCATTCTCCAGCAAATCGTTGTAGAGCACGTGTTCGCGGCTGTGCATGGCTTCCTGGCCGATGAAGCCCTGGATCGCCTTGCGCAGTTGCGGGTCCTCTACCTGGTTGCGGTAGTGACGCACGCTGTCCATGAAGAACAGCTCGCCGGAAGGGAACAGCAGTGACAGGGCGTTGAAGAAGTGAGTGACCCAGGGGCCCTCGGCGTGCCAGTCCTTGATGCGTTCGGCGGGCAGTTCGGGGTGGATATCGCGACGGATTGGCAGCATGGCTGGCCCTCCTGAAATGTCGGTTGGGGGCGGTCAGATGCCGCCCGAGTCCTTGACGTCATAGCCTGCGGCCTTGTTCTTGCGCCGGCCCAGGGGCGACAGGCGGCGGGTGGCGAACACCACCAGGGCCTGGTAGGCACTCGGCAGCAGCCGCACGAACAGGTCGAGGGCGTGGGCGTCGCGGCCGATCAGCACGCGGCGGCGGTTCTTGCGTACGCCCTGCAGGATCACCCGCGCGGCCTGTTCGGCGCTGGTAATGAACAGCTTCTCGAAATCGGCGCGGGCCTGCTGTTCACTGTCGATCAGCAAGCCCTTGACGTTGTCGCTGATGCGGCTGGAGCGGGCGATATCGGTACGGATACCGCCGGGGTGCACGCTGGTGGCGGAGACGCCGTAGTTCATCAGGTCCAGTTCCTGGCGCAGCGCCTCGGTAAAACCGCGCACCGCGAATTTGCTGGCGTTGTAGCCGCTCATCCCCGGTTGGGCGAACAGTCCGAACACGCTGGAGGTGTTGACGATATGCCCCTCGCCAGACTGCTTCAGGTAGGGCAGGAACGCCTGGGTGCCATGCACCACGCCCCAGAAGTTAATACCCACGATCCACTCCAGATCCTCGAGGCTCATGCCCTCGATGGTGCTCGACAGCGCCACGCCGGCGTTGTTGAAGATCAGATTGATGTGCCCGTGCTCGGCAGCGCTCGCCGCCGCCCAGTCGAACATCGCCAGGCGATCGGCCACGTCCAGCACCTGCGAGGTCATGCGCAGGGGCAGCAGCGCTGCGGCACGGGCCAGGACCAGGGTCTGTTCCAGGCCGGCAGCGTTCTTGTCGGCCAACGCCAGGTGGCAACCCTCGCGGGCCAGGGCGATGGCCAGCGCGCGGCCCATGCCGGAGCCGGCACCGGTAATTGCAGCGACCTTGCCGTCGAATGTCTTCATGAGTGGCTGCCTTGTGCGGGTTCGGTGGCGGTGGAGGTGGTAGCGGCGGGGCGCTGCAGGCTTTCGCCGAAGGTGAGGTAGTCGCGCAGTTCGAAGTGGCGGGTCTCCTGGCGGAAGCGCCAGGTGGAGCCTGGCCAGAGCGTGGTGTTCTTGCCGGTACGTGGGTCCAGGTACCAACTGCGGCAGCCGCCGGTGGACCAGATCGCCCGCTTGAGTTGCTGCTGCAGGCGGCTGTTGTACTGGCTCTCCACCTGGGGCCGGACTTCCAGCGCACGGATGCGCTGGTCACGCATCTGCTTGAGCGCCTGGAGGATGTAGTCGACCTGGGCTTCGATCATCAGGATCATCGAGTTGTGTCCCAGGCCGGTGTTCGGCCCGATGATCATGAACAGGTTGGGATAGCCGGGCAGGCAGGTGCCCAGGTAGGCGTGGGCACCTTCGGCCCAGGCGTCCATGATGTCCACGCCATTGCGCCCGATCAGCAGGCCAGGGGGCAGCGGTTCGGTGGCCTGGAAGCCGGTGCCGTAGATCAGGCAGTCGACCGGATGGCGAACGCCGTCTGCCGTGACCACGGCGTCGGCCTCTATCCGTTGCACGTCCTGGGTCACCACCTTGACGTGGCTGCGGGTCAGCGCCGGGTAGTAGTCGTTGGAAATCAGGATGCGCTTGCAGCCGATGGTGTAGTCGGGGGTCAGGGTCTTGCGCAGGGTCGGTGCCGCGACCTGCTTGTGCAGGTGCCGCAGGGCGACTTTCTGTACCAGCTTCATCAGCCTGGGCTGGCGGGCGAAGGCGATGACCCGGCTTTCGAGCAGCCAGTAGAGGGTCGAACGGGCCAGTCGCTGGGTGAACGGCAGGTGGGTGAACAGCCAGCGTTCAACCCCGGACACCCGGCGGTCGGGCTTGGGCAATATCCACGGTGGGGTGCGCTGGAACAGGCTCAGGTGCGCCACTCGCGGGGCGATTTGCGGCACGAACTGGATGGCGCTGGCGCCGGTGCCGATCACCGCGACCCGCTTGCCTTCCAGCGGATATTGATGATCCCAGTCCTGGGAATGAAAGCTCTTGCCCTGGAAATTCTCCAGCCCCGGAATATCCGGCAAGGCCGGGCGCGACAGCCCGCCCATGCCACTGACCAGCACCCGCGCGCTGACTTCGCGGCCATCGCTGAAACTCAGTTGCCAGCGCTGCAGCGTCTCGTCGTACACCGCCTTCTCCAGTGCCATGTTGTAGCGCAGATGCGGCGCCAGGCCGAAGTCTTGCGCACAGCGCTCCAGGTAGGCGCGGATCTCCGCCTGCTGGGCGAACTGCCGGCTCCAGTGCGGGTTGGGCGCGAAGGAAAAGGAATAGACATGGGACTGCACGTCGCAGGCGCAGCCCGGATAGTGGTTGTCCCGCCAGGTGCCGCCGAGTGAATCGGCCCGTTCGGCAATGAAGAAATCGGCCATCCCGGCCTGTTTCAGCTTGATGGCCATGCACAGCCCGGCAAAGCCGGAACCGATGATCGCGATATCGACTGATTCGCGGCCGGCGGGGGGTGACGAGTACGCATTCATGGTGTGTACCTCGATTGTGGCGACGCCTGACAATCAGTTCGTCGCTGGATGAAAACCCGGTATTGCACAATTAAATTATTTGTTTTAAAAATTAATTTAAATAATTTACCTGAAAATATCACCTACGCTAGTGATCTGTGCAGATTGACCGACCCACCTGACCGGTGGGGATCGTCGACGGGCGTCAGGAGATAGCCACGACAGGAGCCAATACCGGCTCTGGAGTCGGGTGCAGGGATGCAGAGGGCTGACGGAATGGGATGGGGCGTAGCTGCGGTCGCTTTTGTGCTGGGCAGTGTCGGACTCTGGGCTGCCAGCCAGCGGATCAATCGCCGGATCGAAGAGAGCGTACCGGCCGAGGGGCGCTTCATCGAGGTCGATGGCGAGCGCATCCACTATGTGGACGAAGGCAAGGGTCCGACGCTGGTCATGATCCATGGCCTGTCCGGCTGTGGCCGCAACCTGACTCATTCGCTGTCGCCCAGGCTGCGCGAGCAGTTCCGGGTGATTACCCTGGACCGTCCCGGCTCCGGTTATTCGAGCCGTTCGCCGGGGGCCGGGGTCAGCATCAGTGCACAGGCCAGCCTGATTGCCCGTTTCATCGAAATCCTCCACCTCGGCCAGCCGTTGATCGTCGGGCATTCACTGGGTGGTGCGTTGGCCCTGGCCTTGGCGCTCGATCATCCGCAGCGGGTGTCCGGCCTGGTGCTGGTGGCTCCCCTGACTCATCCCCAGCGCATGTTGCCGCTGGTGTTCCTGTCACTGGGGGTGAGGCCCGACTTCATTCGGCGCTGGGTCGCCCTGACGCTGGCGGCGCCGATGGCCATGCTCGGGCGCGGTAGCCTGCTCAAGGCGGTGTTCGCTCCCGAGCGTGCGCCGGCCGACTTTGCCGAGCGTGGCGGTGGTCTGCTCGGCATGCGCTCCGGCAACTTCTATTGCGCCTCCAGTGAGATCGCCACGGTCAACGACGATTTGCCGAGAATGGTCCGGCGCTATCCGCAGCTCCAGCTGCCGGTGGGGCTGATCTATGGCTCGCAGGACGAAGTGTTGGACTATCGAAGGCACGGCGAGTCGATGGCGCGCCTGGTGCCGGGCATTCAAATGGATATTCTCGAGGGGCGAGGGCACATGCTGCCGATCACGGCGGTCGAGCCGGTGGTCGCCATGGTCCTGGATATCGCCGCTCGGGCAAACGAGCAGCACGGTGTCACCCAGCAGCATGAAATGACCGCAGTTGCGCCTTCTTGAGCTTGCTTGCAGAAGGATCGGACTGCACCACCCGCGACATTCAAAATGACGTCAAAAAAATAGTTGACGAGCTATCGAAATCGGGCTAGTTTTTTAAAAAACGTTTTGAATGTTTTTTTTAAAAAATGCAATTGAGCGGTTAGAATAATGAAAATAACGCCTTTTGAAGCATTTTGTCTCTTTACTCCTGCCTGCTGCCTTGGGCAGCGTACGATTTACCTTTCGGTGGCATCCGATACCGCGCAAGCCGCTGTACGGAGGTTGCCATGAACTCCACTCTCGCTGCATCTGGTATCTGGACCGACGGCAAGCGTCATCTGTGGTGGCTGGGCGCCTTGCCGATGGCCACTCCCGTATTGTCCGGCATGCTCGCCGTCGTAACCGGCATCCAATCGTTGTGGTGGATCGGCGTGGTGGTGATCTTCGGCCTGATCCCGATGATCGACGGCCTGCTCGGCGAAGACCGCAGCAACCCACCGGAAGCCATCGTTCCGGACCTCGAAAAACAGACCTACTATCGCTGGATCATCTACAGCTGCGTTGCGCTGATGTGCGTCTCGCTGGTCAGCACGGCCTGGATGGCGGCTGGCGGCGTCGACTGGATCATCGGTGGTGGCCTGCTGCGCCTGTCCGAGTCACTGCATTGGCAGGGTGGGTTCGCCGGGCTGATGGGCTACCTCACCGAGCGTGCCCAGGTGCATGGCAGTGTCAATGGCTTCACCTACCTGGGCATGGCCATGTCGACCGGAGCGGCGACCGGCATCGCAATCAACATTGCCCACGAACTGGGGCACAAGACCAAGCCGCTGGAACAGTTCCTGGCCAAGGTGGCCCTGGCGCCGACCTTTTATGGACACTTCTTCATCGAACACAACCGTGGTCACCATGTACGAGTGGCGACTCCGGAGGATCCGGCCAGCTCGCGGCTGGGGGAAAGTTTCTGGAGCTTCCTGCCACGCTCGGTCTGGTTCAGCCTGCGCTCGGCCTGGCATCTGGAGCGTGATCGCCTGCACAAGCAGGGGCTGCCTACCCTGCACTGGAAAAATGCGGTGTTGAATGCCTGGTTGTTCAGTGTGGTGCTCTGGACCGTGTTGATTGCCTGGCTGGGCACGGCGGTGATTCCTTTCCTGGTCATCCAGGGTATTTACGGGTTCTCGTTGCTTGAAGTCGTGAACTATGTGGAACACTACGGACTGTTGCGTCAGAAGTTGCCCAATGGTCGTTATGAGCGTTGTTCGCCACGGCATTCCTGGAACAGTAATCGTATTGTCACCAATATCTTCCTGTTCCAGTTGCAGCGTCACTCCGATCATCATGCCTACCCGACCCGCAGTTACCAGGCCCTGCGTCACTTCGACGAGTCGCCGCAACTGCCGTACGGCTACGCGAGCATGATTGTCTGGGCCTACGTGCCATTCCTCTGGCGACGGCTGATGGACAAGCGGGTGCTGGCGCACTACTCAGGGGATGTGCGCCTGGCCAACCTGCAACCTTCCAAGCGAAAGCAGTTGCTACAACAGTACGGCACTCGTTACACCGATTGAGTTGAAGCGTTGCATTGAATGCTCTTTTGAAGAGAGAGCATGACGGGAGCGGCTTGCCAACTTTCATCGGCGCCATACCGGCAGTACAAGTTGACTGATAAGAAAAACAATAAGTAACGAGAAGGATGTCAACCATGCAGAAAGTTCTGTTGACCGTTCGTGTAGTTGCCGCGTTGCTGGGTTTCTCCCAAGTGGCGCCGGCCTTTGCCGCTGCGCGTATCGAGCCGGCCAACGCCGAGTTCACCGCCAAGGGGCCGATCAGTTTTACCAAGAGCATTATCAGCGCCGATTGCACCATTCAGGTCAGCGGCCGGATCAGTTCGGACGGCAGTTATGTCAGCGTCGAGAAAGTCGGTTTCGACGGCGGCCTGAAGTGTGGCCAGGTCGAGGCCACGCACTTGCCCTGGAAGCTGATCGCCAAGGATGAAACCAGCGGCGCGATGTCGGGTATCCAGGTCACCGTGCACGCACCGCTGGTGGGCGGCGACTGCGGGCCCACCACCGCCGAAGGCAGCTGGAACAACAGCACCGGCAAGCTCCAGGCGGCCAACGTGGCACTGGACGGCGGCTGCACCATCAAGACGGTTTCGATCCAGATGCCACCGACCTTTCGGGTCATCCCCTGAGTCGGCGGCAGTCCAAGCAACACCAGGAATTTTGAAGTTTGGCTGAAAGGGAAGCTCGGTCGTGGTTGCGGTACTCCGTGTTGTCTCAAAAGGCCATTAACCCCGGCGAAATGAATCGCCATACATGTGAGGAAAAACAACAATGAAAGGCATCAAAACTCTCGTGTCTGCAACTGCCATGGCTGTCTGCATGGGCGCTGTATCGATGGCTAACGCCGCGACTATCACCAGCCCTGCCGCAGGATCCGCTTTCACCGCGCCGGGTACCATCACGGTGAAATCGCCTGCTTCGTTCAACCTGCCGGTTACTTGCAACATCACCTTCACGGGTAACGTTGCAGCCGACAGCAAAACCGCTTCGATCACTGGCGCTTCTGTCAGTGGCAGCAACGCACTGTGCGGCGTACCCGTCATGCAGAACCTGCCATGGACCCTGACTCCCACCAGCACCTCCAGTGCAACGGTGGCAGGTGTGAGCTTCAAGATCGTCAGCAACTGCGGTACTGCCGATGTGACTGTTGCCTACAGCGGTGGCGTACTGTCGCTGTCGCCTACTCCACAGGCGGTTGGCAGCTGCAGCATCACCGCTCTGAGCGTTACGCCTAGCCCGACTTTCGTTCTGCAATAAGAAAGACAACGTGCTGATCACTCGTTGAAAAGGACGGCGCCTCCTCGGAGGCGCCCGTCTGAGCGTGGGTAGGCCGGGATGACCGGTTGCGGTTGATAATAATAAGGAGTGGGGCATGAATAATAAGAAACAACATTTACGCATCGCAGTCGCACTGGCCGTGTTGGGAGGGCTGGGGACTACGGTACCGGTACAGGCCGGCGGCTTCTCCACCCCGACTTATGGTGCTCCCGGCTGGGGGCGCGCGTTCGGTGGTGGTTCACTGTTCAAGAATGACCCCAGTGCTGCCTACAACAACCCGGCAGCCATGGCTTTCATCGACCAGAATGTCGCGCAGTTCACCGTGGACTACGCCCGCATCAAGATCAAATACAAAGGGACTGCCACTGATTATCAGGGCAATCCTGCTTCAACTACCCCTGTGGATGGCAACGGTATCCCAGGTGATGCCGTACCGCTGACCGGTGATGGCGGGCAGGGTGGTTTCACCGCCTGGTTGCCGACAGGGTTCATGGTCATGCCGATCAACGATCGCCTTGCCTTCGGCCTCAGCCAGGTCGTGCCACAGGGTATGCGCAGTACCTGGGAGGATGAGTGGAAGGGACGCGATTTCGCCGTAGACACCAAGATTGAAACCGTCGGCCTGACCGGTTCCCTGTCGTTCAAGGTCAACGATGAGTTCTCCCTCGGTGCCGGTGTCATCGTTCAGCACAGCAAGGGCTTCGTCAGCCAGAACCTCAACCTGACGGGTGGCGCGGCGCTCTCGCCGAACATCGGCCTGCCATTTCCTTCCGGGGTCGGTTCCAACCTGATCCGGGTCAAGGTGGATAACACCTCGGTGGGCTGGTTCACCGGTGTGGTCTGGAAGCCCACCGACCAGGACACCCTGGGCTTGAACTATCACGCCAAGATCAAGAACAAGATGGAGGGCAAGTACAACATCCGTGCCGATGCACTGGGCCGGACCTACATGACCCAACCCTTCGGCCCCAACGGCGAGTCGCTCGTCGAGTTGGCTTACCCAGGCCTGAAGCTGTTCCCGGATGGCGCCAATGCCAGCACCCAGTTGGACATTCCAGCCACTGCCGGTCTCGATTGGGTTCACGTGTTCAATGACCGCTTCACCCTGGGCGCCAGTGCGACCTGGACCCAGTGGTCGTCGTTCAAGGACCTGACCCTCAAGTCCGATGGCAACGTCCTGGTGGCGATTCCCTACAACTACAAGGACTCGATGATGTACTCGCTGGGCGGCGACTACAAATTCACCGACCGGCTGACCCTGCGTGCCGGTGTGGCCTTCGACCAGACGCCAACCCGCGACACCACGCGTGACCCGCGGATTCCCGACAATGACCGTTGGTTCACCTCGCTGGGCTTCGGTTACGAGATCAAGGAAATTCCCGGACTGAGTATCGACGGCGCCTATTCGCGGCAGTTCGTGAAAGAAGCCAAGATCCAGACGCATAACGTCGATCGCCTGGGCGGCTCGACGCTTGACGGCAAGGCCGAGTCCTCGGGTGAAGTGGTGAGCCTGTCGGCAACCTACAAGTTCTGACACGTCTCGTCGACGCGGCAAAAAGGGACCGTGTACGACGATGACAGGGAGAGGGCGGTGCTGGCGCATCCGGCGTGGTCCTTTTCGATGTCATCGTCGTAGCGCCCGCATTCATTGATTCCCTGCCTTTGCAGAACCGACCGGGGGTCGGTTTTTTTGTTTCAGGTTTTTTCTAAAAATTAATTTAAAAAATAATTTTAAAACGTCTCTATTCTTTGTAAGGTAAGGCCTGCGAGCCGCCTCCTGGGCGGCTGATCAAGGATGTCGATCAACAACGGCATTGCTGGTTTGTCTCGTACTGCACAAGAGGTGTACCCATGATTTTCTGGTTATTGATTGCACTGGCAGGAGCGCTGATCCTCGCTTATCGACAGGCTCCTGCGGGTGCCTGGCTGGGGGCCGCCATGGTCTGGTTGGCCGGCGGCTATCTGTTCAATGTGGTCGCACCGTTGGGCGCGACGCTGGCCGCAATCCTGGTGGTGCTGCCGGCGCTGGTCCTGACGATCAAGCCGCTGCGTCGTACCTTGCTCAGCCGCAAGGCCCTGGCACTGTTCCGCCAGATCATGCCGGCGATGTCCGACACCGAACGCGCGGCCATCGAGTCCGGTACCGTCTGGTGGGACGCCGAGCTGTTCAGCGGCAAGCCGAACTGGGAGCGTCTGCTCCAGGCGGCGCCAGCGAGCCTGAGCCCGGAGGAGCAGGCGTTCCTCGACAATGAAGTCGAAACCCTCTGTGACATGGCCAACGACTGGGAAACCACCCAGGTCTGGCAGGACATGTCGCCCCAGGCCTGGCAGTACACCAAGGATGCCGGCTTTCTCGGGATGATCATTCCCAAGCAGTACGGCGGAAAGGGCTTCTCCCATTACGCCCACTCCCAGGTGGTGATGAAACTGTCGACGCGCTGTTCGGCGGCGGCGATTTCGGTGATGGTGCCCAATTCGCTCGGCCCGGCCGAGCTGCTGTTGCACTACGGCACCGAGGCCCAGCGCCAGTATTACCTGCCACGCCTGGCGCGCGGCGAGGATATTCCTTGCTTCGCCCTGACCAGCCCCTACGCCGGTTCCGACGCCGGCGCCATTCCGGACGTCGGCGTGGTCTGCAAGGGCTCGTTCGAAGGCGAGGAAGTACTGGGTTTCCGGGTCACCTGGGACAAGCGCTACATTACCCTGGGGCCGATCGCGACCGTGCTCGGCCTGGCGTTCCGGGTCGAAGATCCCGAGGGCCTGCTCGGGCGCAAGGGCAGCCTGGGCATCACCTGTGCATTGATTCCGACGACCCACCCTGGCGTGCAGACCGGACGCCGGCACTGGCCGCTCAACGCGGTGTTCCAGAACGGCCCGACCCAGGGCAAGGATGTATTCATTCCGCTGGAATGGGTGATCGGTGGCCGCGACCAGGTCGGCAATGGCTGGCGCATGCTGATGGAGTGCCTGGCGGCCGGGCGGGCGATTTCGCTGCCCTCGGCCAACGTCGGCCTGAGCAAGATCGCCGTACGCGGCACCAGCGCCTATGCGGCGATGCGCAAGCAGTTCGGTTTGCCCATCGGCAAGTTCGAGGGCGTCCAGGCGCCGCTGGCGCGGATGGCCGGGCACCTGTATGCCTGTGACGCGGTGCGCAAGGTCTCGGTGGCCTCGCTGGATGCCGGCGAGAAGCCTTCGGTGATCTCGGCGATTGCCAAGTACCACGTCACCGAGCGGGCGCGGGCGGTGGTCAATGACGGCATGGACATCGTCGCCGGCAAGGGTATCTGCATGGGCCCGAACAACTTCCTTGCCCGTGCCTACCAGCAGAGCCCGATCGCCATCACCGTGGAAGGCGCGAACATCATGACCCGCTGCCTGATCATCTATGGCCAGGGGCTGATTCGCTGCCATCCCTATGTGTTCCGCGAAATGGAAGCGGCCCGCGCGCAGGGCCGGGCCGGGTTGGAGGCGTTCGACAGCGCGATGTTCGGTCATATCGGCTTCGCCGTTGCCAATACCGTGCGTGCAGCGGTGCATGGCCTGACCGGCGGTCGCCTGCTCAAGGCTCCGGCAAAAACCGACAAGGCGCTGGCGGCCTACTACCGCCAGATCGAACGGCTGTCGGTGGTGCTGGCACTGGCCTCGGATATTTCCATGGGCGTGCTGGGCGGGGCGTTGAAGCGCAAGGAAAGCATTACCGGCCGGTTGGGTGACATCCTCTCGCAACTGTACATCCTGTCGTGCGTACTCAAGCGCTTCGAGGATGACGGGCGGCCCCAGGCTGATCTGCCGCTGGTGCACTGGGCGGCCCAGGATGCCTTGCTGCGTGCCCACGAAGCGCTGGCCGAAACCCTCGACAACTACCCGTCGAAGGCGGCCGCGCGGGTGATCCGCGGGCTGAGCTTCCCGTTCGGTATCCCGCTGCGCAAGCCGTCCGACCGCCTGCTCGGCGAGGTGGCCGACCTGGTGCAACTGCCTGGTGCGACCCGCGATCGCCTGCTGGCCGACTCGTATATCCCGCAACCGGACATCGACAAGCTGGCCTACGGCGAACTGGCCTTCCGCCTGCTGCCGCAGGTCGAACTGATCGAGGCGCGACTGAAACCGGCGGTTCGCGAAGGCACCCTCGCGCCGTTGCCGATCTCCCGCGAGGCGTTCGTGGTCTGGCGTGCCAAGGCCCTGGAGTTGCAACTGATCAGCGAGGACGAGGACCAGTTGCTCGGACGCTATGTCGAATATGGCGACCACGCCATCCAGGTCGACGACTTCCCGCAGGACTTCGGCCTGCTCGAAGCCCTGCAGCGGCGCCAGGCGCATGTCGACCAGTTGGCCAAACCGGCGACCAAGCGGCGCGCGGCGGTCAGCGAAGGCACGGTGGTTGCCGACGACAGCGGCTATTGACCTTTCTCTGTACAGGAACGGAATTCTTAAATGTCTGACGGTTATCTTTCTTTCGTCAATTCGCCCTGGGGGCGGCGGCTGGCCCAGTCGGTCGGCTTGCCGCAACCGTTGCCGCTGCAGCGCTACCGGCAGGGGCAGGTGGGCAACAGTCTCAACCCGGTGGTGCTGGCCGGTGCGCCACAGGGCCGGCTGCTCGGCGAGTTGCAGCGGATCTTCGCCGCCACCGAGACGGTCGCCGCCACGCCGGCGAGTATCGAGGCGCCGTCCACGGTCAAGGTCCAGGGCCTGGTGTTCGATGCCAGCGGAGTGGCCGATGTCGCCCAGTTGGACGAGTTGTACCGGTTCTTCCATGCCAACGTCCGGCGCTTGAGCCACCACGGCCGGGTGCTGGTGTTGGGGACGCCGCCTGAACACTGCGCGCAATTGGCCCAGGCCGTGGCGCAGCGCGCCCTGGAAGGGTTCGTACGCTCGCTGGGCAAGGAACTGCGCCGGGCCATCACCGCGCAGTTGCTGTACGTGGAACCGGGTGCGGAAACGGAAATGGACAGCAGCCTACGCTTCTTCCTGTCGCGCCGTTCGGCCTATGTTTCCGGCCAGGTGGTGCGGATTACCGAACCGGTGGACGTGCCGAAGACCATCGACTGGCAACGGCCGTTGGCCGGGCGTCGGGCGCTGGTTACCGGTGCCTGTCGCGGTATCGGCCTGGCGATCGCCCAGGTGCTGGCCGGCGAGGGCGCCGAGGTGATTTGCCTGGATATCCCGCCGGTCGAGGCGGAGTTGCAGCAGGTTGCCGCTGCGCTGGGTGGCACGGCGTTGGCGATGGACATTACCGCGCCCCAGGCAGTCGAGTGCCTGCTGGCGTTTACCGGTGAGCAGGGGGCCTTCGATATCGTCGTGCACAACGCCGGCATTACCCAGGACAAGACCCTGGCGAAGATGACCGAAGCGTCCTGGCGCAAGGTCATGGCGGTCAACCTCGAGGCGCCGCTGCGCCTGAGCACGGCGCTGCTCGAAGGGCAGGGGCTCAATCCGGGTGGACGCATCGTCTGCGTATCATCGATTTCCGGCATAGCCGGCAATCTCGGGCAGAGCAACTACGCCACTTCCAAGGCTGGCGTCATTGGCCTGGTACAGAGCCTGGCGCCGTTGGCGGCCCGCCAGCAGGTGACGGTCAACGGCGTCGCGCCGGGGTTTATCGAGACCCAGATGACCGCGAAGATCCCGCTATTGATCCGCGAGGCCGGGCGGCGGATGAACTCCCTGTCCCAGGGCGGGCAGGCCGAGGACGTGGCGCAGACCATCGCCTGGCTGGCGCACCCGGCCTCGGGCGGGATCAATGCCCAGGTGGTCCGGGTGTGCGGGCAAAGCCTGTTGGGGGCGTAAGTGATGAGCATTGATTCGAGTCTTCGTATCATCGATCCGCTGCCCTCGACCACCCAGTTGCTTTGGGGCGGCTTGCGCAGCCTGCGCAAACCCAAGGTCGAGGGCGTGCCGCACCTGCCGCAGGAGCGGCTGGTGCGGCCAGTCGTGGAGCTGCGCGCGGCGGATATCGAGCGTTATGCCCGGGCCTGCGGCTTTCGCCGTGAGCACGGCGTGCCGCTGTCCTTCGTCCACACCCTGGCGTTTCCCCTGCACCTGTTGCTGCTGACCAGCCCGGCGTTTCCCTGGCCGGCCAGCGGCATGGTGCACCTGGCCAACCGGATTCGCCAGTATCGGCGCCTGCAAGAGGGCCAGGCGTTGCGCCTGCAGGTGCATTGCGAACGCTGGGTGGCGCATCCCAAGGGCCAGGCGTTGCTGATCGTCAGCCAGGCCCACGGCGATGGCAGCCTGGTCTGGGAGAGCGAGAGCCTGTATCTGCGCCGTGGCGTTGCGGCGCCCGTGGGCGAGCCCTGGCAGGGCGAGCTGGTGCTCGACGAACAGGCGCTGGTCCTGACCCAGCGCTGGCCGCTGGCGGCAGACCTGGGACGGCGGTTCGCCAAGGTCTCGGGTGATCACAATCCGATCCATACCTCGTGGCCGGGAGCAAGGCTGTTCGGTTTCAAACGGCCGATTGCCCATGGCATGTGGACCCTGGGCCGGGCACTGGCCGCGCAACAGCCACCCAGGCCCCTGGAGGCGGCGGGGCTGGACTGCGAGTTCAAGTTGCCGATGTTCCTGCCCGGCACTGCGACGTTATGGAAGCAGCCGTCCAGTGAGTCGCGCCAGGCCTTTGAAGTGCGCACGGCGGCCGGCGACAAGCCGCACATGCGCGGGTTGCTCACGCTCTCTTGAATACACCGCACGACCTGCAGGAGAGGTTCTGTGGCGAGCGGGTTTGCCCGCGCTGGATGGCAAAGCCGTCCTGAAACCGAATGTCACGGTATGTCTGACTTGACGTGAATTCAGGTTTACGACTGCTTCGCAGTCGAGCGTGGGCAAGCCCACTCGCCACAGGTGCCGCACCTGCAGGTCATGCGTATGGAAGGAAACTTTGCATGACCGAATACAGTTTCACCCCGGCCCCGGCAAGACGGGTCGCCATCCTCGGCGGCAACCGGATTCCGTTTGCCCGCTCCAATACTGCCTATTCCCATGACAGCAACCAGGACCTGCTGGCCGCGGCCCTGCAAGGGCTGGTCGATCGTTTCGGCCTGCAGGGCCAGCGCCTGGGCGAATTCGCCGCCGGTGCGGTGATCAAGCACTCGCGGGACTTCAACCTGGCCCGCGAGACGCTGCTGTCCACTACATTGTCTGCGCAGACCCCAGCCTACGATATCCAGCAGGCCTGTGGCACGGGCCTGGAGGCGGCGTTGCTGGTGGCCAACAAGATCGCCCTCGGGCAGATCGAAGTCGGTGTGGCCGGCGGCTCCGACACCACCTCGGACGCCCCGATCGGCATCAACGAGTCGCTACGGCGCAGCCTGCTCGACGCCAACCGCAGCAAGGACACCCTGGGCAAGCTGCGCAGCCTGCTCGGCATCCGCCCGTCGATGTTCTTCAAGCCGCTGCTGCCGCGCAATGGCGAGCCGCGCACCGGGCTGTCCATGGGCGAGCACTGCGAGGAAATGGCCAAGCGCTGGCAGATCAAGCGCCTGGCTCAGGATGAACTGGCCCTGACCAGTCACCAGTCGCTGAACGCAGCCTATCAGCGCGGTTTTTTCGATGACCTGATCACGCCGTATCGCGGCCTCAAGCGCGACAACAACCTGCGGGCCGATGCCAGCCTGGAAAAACTCGCGGGGCTGGGCCCTGCCTACGACAAACGCAACGGCACGCTCACGGCCGGCAATTCGACGCCGCTGACCGATGGCGCCTCGGTGGTGCTGCTGGCCAGCGAGGAATGGGCGGCAGCGCGCAACCTGCCAGTGCTGGCCTACCTGCGCACCGGCGAGACGGCCGCGGTGAACTTCGTCGATGGCAGCGAGGGGTTGCTGATGGCCCCGGCCTACGCCGTGCCGCGGATGCTCGCCCGCGAGGGCCTGGGCCTGCAGGATTTCGACTTCTATGAGATCCACGAGGCGTTTGCCGCACAGGTGCTGTGTACGTTGAAGGCTTGGGAAGATGCCGATTACTGCCGCGAGCGCCTGGGGCTGGAGGTGCCGCTGGGCACCATCGATCGCAGCAAGCTCAATGTCAACGGTGGCTCCCTGGGTTGCGGGCATCCGTTCGCCGCGACCGGTGGTCGGCTGCTGGCAACCCTGGCCAAAGCCATTGACCAGCGCGGTGGCGGCCGCGGGCTGATTTCCGTGTGTGCCGCGGGCGGCCTGGGCGTGACGGCGATCGTCGAAAAGTAAAACAACAACAAGGAGACTGCCATGAGTGTCGCGAGCCTGCAGAGTACCGAACGTGTCTGGGTAAACGCCTACCATCCCGGCGTGCCGGCGGATGTCGAGGCCGAGATCGACCGTTACCCGTCGCTGCGTGAGGTATTTCTCGAACATGTGGAGAAATACCGCCAGCGGGTGGCCTACGTGAGTATCGGCACCGAGATGGGCTACGACGAATGGGAGCGCCGGGTGTTCGCCTTCACCGGCTGGCTGCAGTCAAAGGGGGTGAAGAAGGGCGACCGCGTGGCGCTGATGATGCCTAACTGCTTGCAGTACCCGATCTGCCTGTTCGGCACCCTGCTGGCCGGTGCCGTGGTGGTCAACGTCAACCCGCTGTACACCGCCCGCGAACTCAGGCACCTGCTCAAGGACAGCGGCGCCGAAACCCTGGTGATTTTCGAGAACTTCGCCCATACCCTGGAACAGGCGATGGACGGCAGTTCGCTGAAAAATATCGTGGTGGCGGCCATCGGCGACCTGGTAGGGACCTTCAAGGGCGCGGCGTTGAATTTCGTCCTGCGCCATGTGCAGAAACAGGTGCCACGCTTCAACCTGCCTGGCTCGATCCGCTTTCCGGCAATGCTCAAGCAGGCGCGGGGCCTGAAGCCCAGGCAGGTGGCGCTGGCCCATGACGACATCGCCTTCCTGCAATACACCGGCGGTACCACCGGCGACGCCAAGGGCGCGATGCTCACCCACCGCAACATTCTCGCCAACCTCATGCAGGCCAAGGCCTGGGTTGGCGACCAGCTCGACGAGAACCAGCAGGAAACCAACGTCACCCTGTTGCCGCTTTACCACGTGCTGTCGCTGACGGTGAACTGCCTGATGTTCATGTGCCTGGGCGGGCGCAATATCCTGATCGCCAACCCGCGGGACGTGAAGCGGGTGCAGATGATCCTGCGCAAGGAGAAGTTCAGCGGCATTGTCGGGGTCAACACGCTGTTCAACGGCTTGCTGGAAAACGACGAATTCCGTGGGCGGGACTTTTCCGACCTGAAGCTGGCGATCGCCGGCGGCATGGCTACCCATACTGCGGTGGCGCGACGCTGGCAGGAGGTGACCGGGGTACCGATCATCGAGGGCTACGGGCTGACCGAGTGTTCGCCGGTGGTGAGCATCAGTCCGATCGATATCAAGCGCATGCGCGAAGGTGAGTTCACCGGGACCATCGGCGTGCCGCTGCCGTCGACCTGGGTGCGTTTTGTCCGGGAAGATGGCTCGCTGGCGCAAATCGGCGAGGAGGGCGAGTTGCAGGTGCGCGGGCCGCAGGTGATGAAGGGCTACTGGAAGCGCCCGGATGAGACGGCCAAGGTCCTCGACGCCGCCGGCTGGCTGTCGACCGGGGATATCGGGGTGATGAACGAGCAGGGCTTCATTCGCCTGGTCGATCGCAAGAAGGACATGATTCTGGTCTCGGGTTTCAACGTCTATCCCAACGAAATCGAGGATGTGGTTGCGCTGCATCCGGGGGTCGCGGAGGTGGCGGCGATCGGTGTGCCGGACCAGGTGACCGGTGAACGGGTGAAAATCTTCGTCGTTCGGCGTGATCCGGGGTTGACCGAAATGCAGTTGCTCGCGCACTGCCGCGAGTTCCTGACCGGGTACAAGGTGCCGAGGATCGTCGAGTTCCGGGTCGAAGAGTTGCCCAAGACCACGGTGGGCAAGGTGCTGCGCAGGGCCCTGCGCGAGTAACGGCAGTTGAGGGTGCGCACAGGTTCTGGGGCGCCCTGTTTCATCCGCGAACAGGGCCGCCAGTCTCGTCACAATTCCCTGGTCATCACTCAGTCCTGCCATTCCCGGCCCGTCAGGCGCTGCCGTCCGTCTCCCGGATACAGGCAGCCAAGGGAATTTCTTGTTATAAACGCACTCCGATAACCCCCGTATAAAGGGCTTCATTGCGCTTGTTCGGGGCTATCGCACGATTTTGCTGTCATTTCTGTTGCTGACTCGATAACTCGGCCTTAGACTGCCGCCCCTCGTAAATTGAGTGCCGGGTGGCGCTTGGAATGGACGGCGCCTTTCTGTGCATCCCCTCAGGTGTTCAGAACGCTCCCTAATTCGCCTTAATGCACGTATTTTCTATAGAGAAATCAATGACAAAGGAAAAGTTGCTGGCCATGCCGGCGGACGACTACATGAACGCCGAGCAACAGGCTTTCTTTACCGAGCTGCTGCAGGCCATGAAAGTTGAAACCCACGAGCGTATCGAGCAGAACCGCGTTGCCATCGAAAGCCTTGATACCCCGGCAGATCCGGCCGACGCCGCGTCCGTTGAAGAAGAGCGCACCTGGCTGGTCAACGCGATCGATCGCGACCAGCGCATGCTGCCGCAATTGGAACAGGCCCTGGATCGTATTCGCGACGACTCCTTCGGCTGGTGTGACGACAGTGGTGATCCGATTGGCCTCAAGCGCCTGCTGATCAGCCCGACCACCAAGTACTGCATCGAAGCGCAGGAACGTCACGAACAGATCGACAAGCACCAGCGCCAGGCCTGATCGGCCAGGGCTCGACGGGGCGCCAAGGCGCCCCGCCTACGCCGTACCCCACGCCGACATGGGCAGCCTGCGAGCGCCTTGCCGTGGGGGCGGCGAGCAGCGTGTCGACAGGCCCCCGGTATTTTCCTTCCTGAAGTGCTCCCGGCAGCACCGCTCGTCCTTTCAGCTCCCGCCCTTGCCGATTACAACTAATGGACCATGGATAATGGCCTTGTGATGGCGTTTAATGCAGGAAAATAACTAGAAGCTGAAAGTGGGTACCGCTCATGTCTGGAGAAGGAATTCTGTCCGGGGTTTTCGCGCCATTGGAGGCGCAGTCGAAGGCATCCCCGCGTTGGCTGGCACCGTTGATGCAGAGCATCGGCCTGGCGTTGCTGCTGTCGGCCATGGCCTATGCCGACTGGTCGCTGGGCATCTGCCTGCCGCTGGCGCTCTTGCTGGTCTGGCTTCCGTTGTTCACGTCACGCCCGGCCGCGGTAGCCATCCGTGGGGAAAACGATGCGCTAGGCGAATTGACGCGCGACCTGTCCTATGCCACCAGTCACAACGCCTTGTCTGCTGCCGGGGTGGCCTTTTCGGTGAAGCAACTGGCCGGCAAGTTGCAGTCGCAACTCGCGGCCGCGGCGCAGATCGTCAGCAGTGCCGAACAGGTGATCGACACTGAACAAGCCACTTCACAACTCAGCCAACAGGCGCTCGGTTCTGCCGCCGAAGCCCGGCAGAGCAGTGCCGAGGGGCATGCGGTATTGTCGGAGTCGATTAGCCGCATGCACCAGCTCAGCCAGCGTGCGGCGGCCAGCCGGCAGTTGATCGAGGCCTTGAGCCTGCGCAGCGAGGAGATCCAGCGAGTGACCCTGGTGATCCAGGCGATTGCCAGCCAGACCAACCTGCTCGCCCTCAACGCCGCCATCGAGGCCGCCCGCGCCGGCGAGCACGGACGCGGGTTTGCCGTGGTGGCTGACGAAGTCCGCGGCCTGGCCGGGCGTACTGCCGCCGCCACCGACGAGGTCGGGGTGATGGTCGCCGATATCCAGCAGCGTACGGCCCAGGTGGTCGAGCAGATCCAGCAGTTGTCGGTGGATCTCGACAGCGGTGTCGAGCAGGTCGAGCAGACCGGCCGGCAACTGGAGAATATCGCCCGCCTGGCTGCCGGCGTTGAAGACCAGGTCAGCGAAATCGCCCAGGGCGCGCAGAACAATCGCGAACAACTGGGCAGCCTGTTCAGCGCGGTGGAACAGATGCGTGGCGACCTCTCGGTCAGTGACCAGCAGACCCGCCGCCTGGCCGAGGCGGCGGTGCAGATGGAAGGGCAGGCCGAGACCATCAGCGAACGGCTGGCCGAGGTCGGCCTGGATGACTATCACCAGCGCGCCTATGACCTGGCGCGCGAAGGTGCCGGGCAGATCGCCGCGCGCTTCGAGGCCGATATCGAGCAGAACCGGATCAGCCTCGAAGACCTGTTCGACCGCAGTTACCAGGCGATCGCCAATACCTCGCCAACCAAGTACCAGACCCGTTTCGATCGCTACACCGACCAGGTCCTGCCAGCGATCCAGGAACCCTTGCTGAGCCGTCACGAGGGGCTGGTGTTCGCCATCGCCTGCACCCCGCAAGGCTATGTACCGACCCACAACCAGGCATTTTCCCAGCCGTTGACCGGAGACGTGGCCAAGGATGCGCTGCACAACCGCACCAAGCGCAAGTTCGATGATCGTACGGGGATCCGCTGTGGCAGCCACCAGCAGCCGGTGCTGCTGCAGACCTATACGCGTGATACCGGTGAGTTGATGCATGACCTGTCGGTGCCGATCATGGTCAAGGGGCGGCACTGGGGCGGGTTGCGCCTGGGCTACAAGCCGGAAAGCGCGCCAGGCGCGTGAGGGTTCTTGCGAGGTCTGCCGGGGCGGCCGCGTTCAAACAGTGGTGTTGACCATCCCGGCGAGCAGTTTTTCCGCCATGAACAGCGCGATGCTGACGCCACTCAATGCGCTGTTGAGCGCCATGACTTCGGCCCGGGCCGGTTGGATCGCTGCCTCGCGGGCTTCCTCGGTGCGGTAGCGGGCCTTTTTCATGGCCGCCAGGCGCGCGTTGGCCCGCCGCAATTTCTGCTGCAGTTGCTCGATCTGTTTCTTGAGCTGCTTGATTCGGTTTTTCGCCGCCAGCTCGTTACCGGCCAGGCTGTTGCTGGTCGGATCAACGTCATTGTCGGATTCGTCGCCAAACAAGGCGCGAATAGACAGGACCGGCTGCGTGTCATCGGTTTCGTTACTGCGGTTGTTCAGCGAAGGCATGGCGATCGCGAGTGGACTCAGGCTGATCATCATGGGGTCCCGGCTATGAATTCCTGCCTCTGTATCGGCATTGTTACCTTGTACTTGAATGGTTGAACAGCGAGAATCCAGCACGTCAGGGTCGCGCTGGATCGTCGGCACGGCATCCGGTCAGTACTTTTTGTCTTGTCTGATACCAGGTGTCAGTGGTTTGATTGGCAGTGACAGGCCGACGTGTTCTAAAATCGCTGCGGTTCCCCTTCGTCTGTTGTTTCGGGGGACTTTCAACCTGCACGTCGGAAACTGCATTTTTTCAGAAAGGTAACCACCGCAACTTCAGCCGGCGCTTGTTGGCGTCGGCGATATACGGTGTTTTCCTTCATACCCTGATGAACATTCACAGAAGTAACAGGCTTTTTGATCCTTTAGTATTTCTGTGTTTTTTACCCGACCTCCGCGGGGTCGATGGGCAGTCATCAGGGTTTCCAGTGAGTAACCGCCGGCAACGGCGAATGTCTTGTGCTGCCCGCTCCGCGCTGGGCGGCTTCATTTTTGGGTTTGAGGGCTTTTCGTTGGCAGTCAGTAATCTGGATATGCATGCGTTGTTCGTACTGGGCGACCTGCGGGCAAAACTGGTCAAGCAGTTCCAATCACGTTTCGTCTACATCACCGAACAAAACGCCGAAGGCATCTATATCGCTGAAATCGACACTGAGGCGGCAATGGTCGTCGATGACAAGCAGCGTCTTGAACTGAAAGTCGGCGATCATTTCCGCGCCGCGGTATTGCCCAGTCGTGAAGGTGGAAAGTTCGATATCAAGTTTCGCGAAATCAAGCTGACCGTCTATGGATTGGGTGACTATGCCTATGTCACGACCGAACAGGGGCACGGCATCGTGTTCAAGGAAGGTCATACCGTGGTCATGGTATTCGCTGCCCATGAACAGTTGCAGGAAGGACTGACCAAGACTCTCAAGGATGTGACCAAAAAGGCCGCGAAATGGCGCAAGGGCGAACTGACCTTCAAGGCCAGCGAGCAGTGAACGCCAGCCGGGCCGAGTTTCACCAGCAACACCTGGAGCAGGCTCGCCACGACGCTCGAAGCCTGTTCGAACGCAAGCGCGAGTTGCAGGGCAGCTGGTTGCCCTGGGTTGCTTCACAGCTCTATGCCATGGCGCCTGCGGAGTACGTCAGCATGGTCCGGCGCGAGCTGCAGCAACTTCAGGCGCAGGATGCGGATTGAGTCCGACCGTAATTGTCGAGGAACCTCTACTAAAGTCAGTTGACTGATTATTTCAGAGACTTTCGGCGCCACGTCGAAAGATGGTCAACGACTGAGGTAGACCCATGAAAGGATTTCGTGCGCTGTTGGCTGGCGCCCTGGCAGGATTTTGCGTTGTTTTCTCGGCGTTTCCCGTTCGCGCGGCAACTCCGGTGCACTTTGCCGACTTGAACTGGGAAAGTGGCAGCCTGATCACCGAGTTGTTGCGCCATATCGTCGAGAAGGGCTACGGGCTGCCGACGGACAAGTTGCCGGGTACTACCGTGACCCTGGAAACGGCACTGGCCAAGAACGATATCCAGGTGATCGGCGAGGAGTGGGCCGGTCGCAGCCCGGTCTGGGTCAAGGCCGAGGCCGCTGGCGAAGTCGTCGCGGTAGGGGACACGGTCAAGGGCGCGACCGAAGGCTGGTGGGTGCCGGAGTACGTGATCAAGGGTGACCCCGCCCGAGGCATCAAGCCGCTGGCGCCGGACCTGCGCAGCGTCGAGGATCTCAAGCGCTACCAGGCGGTGTTCCAGGACCCCGAGTCGCCTGGCAAGGGCCGTTTTCTCAACAGCCCGATCGGCTGGACTTCCGAGATCGTCAACCAGCAGAAGCTCAAGGCCTATGGCCTGAGCGACAGCTACGTGAACTTTCGCAGCGGCTCCGGCGCGGCCCTGGATGCCGAAATTACCTCGTCGATCCGCCGTGGCAAACCGGTTCTGTTCTACTACTGGTCGCCGACGCCGTTGCTGGGCAAGTTCAAGCTGGTGCAATTGCAGGAGCCGGCATTTGACGCCGAAGCCTGGAAGACCCTGACCGACGCCGACAATCCCGACCCCAAGCCGACCCGTTCGCTGGCGTCGAAGCTGAGTATCGGCGTGTCGACACCGTTCAGGCAGCAGCACCCGCAAGTGGTGGAGTTCTTCGCCAAGGTCGACCTGCCGATCGACCTGTTGAACCAGGCACTGGCGAAGATGAGCGAGGAGCGCCTGCCGCCAGAGCAGGTAGCCAAGGCTTTTCTCAAGGACAATCCGCAGGTCTGGAAAGCCTGGGTACCTGCGGAGGTTGCACAGAAGGTTGCAGAGAGTCTCTGAAGCGACTCAGAAGCGTGTCTGCACTGCCAGCTCGAAGGTCCTCGGTGTCCCCAGGTAATAAGCGGGGGACACATGGGCGAACTCGGCGTAGACCTGGTTGGTGAGGTTGCGCACCCGCCCGGTCACCGTCGTATGGACGTCGACCTTGTAGCTGAGGAAGCTGCCATACAAGGTATAGGCCGGCACGTACTGGGTGTTGGCGCTGTCGGCATAGACCCTGGCCACATGGCGTGCATCGACGCCGCCCTGCCAGTGCGGGTCGAAATCATAGGTCAGCCACAGGTTGGCGACCTGCTCGGGCACATTGGTCGGCGTATTGCCGTTGCGCGAGACCACCACCCCGGCGGCGTTCTTCTCGTTGAATTCGTCATATTGCGCATCGACCCAGGCGAAGTTGCCTTCAGCCAGCAATTTCGGGGTGATTCGTAGCGAACTGGCCAGCTCGATTCCCTTCGACGATTGCTGGCCCACCGGAATACTGTTGGTCGGGTCCAACGGGTCGGTAACGGCGAAGTCCTTGCGCACTATATGGTAGGCCGCCGCCGTGGCCGTACCGCGACCCTCCAGATAGTTGAATTTGCTGCCGATCTCCCACTGCTTGCCGGTGGATACCTCGAAGTTCTGCGTGCCACTGGGTTGTTCGGCGGCGGTGCTGTACTGCACGTAGACATTCGCCGAGGGAATGAACTGATAGGTCAGTCCGGCGCGCCCGGTGATCGGTTCCCAGTTGCGCCGCAGATGGCGCGGATTGCTGGCGGTCACCACGCGGTGGTTGGTTACGTCCAGATCGATGGCGTCGTAACGCAGCCCGGTCAGCAGCGCCAGCTTGTCGGTCAGCTTCAGTTGGTTCTCGACGAAGAGGGCGCTGGTGGTGACCTGGTTGGTCTTGTCGCTGACGAAGCCCGGACGGGTGCCGGGGAGGTTGTAGAAGTAGCCAGGGTCGAAGTGGTCCGGGCTCACGCTGTTGGTGGCAGGGACATTCCACGGATGATTGGTCGTGGTATTGACCCGGTACTCGAAGCCACCGGCCCAGCGGCTGTCCAGGCCGAAGAGGGAGGATTGGTGGCGCAACTCGAACTGGTCGCCATTCTGCTCGCCGGAATGGCGCACCAGGTAGGCGGTCGAGCGGTTCACCACGGTATTGCTGGCGTTGTACTGGTAGGTTTCCAGGTCGCGGTAGTCACGTTCGGTACCCAAGTGATAGAGGGTGTTGCGCAGGCTGGTGCTGTCGTTGATCCGGTAGTCGATGATCGAGCGTACCCAACGGGTGCGTTGCACGTACTGGCCGTCGGCGACGTTGTAGTTGTTGAAGCGGTTGTGCCGGTCGATCTTCAGTTCGCCGACCTTGGGGTTGAGCACTGGCGTGCCCCAGTATGGGCTGTCGACCACTTCGTCCTGGTACTCCAGGGCCAGGGTGTGGGACAGGTCCGGGGTGAGGTCGCTGAGCAGGGAGAACGCCGCGCTCCAGGCATCGCGCTGGTTGCGGTCGATATAGCCGTTGCTGGCGTTGTGGCTGACATCCAGGCGGGCATAGTGCTGCACATCCGCGCCAGGGGCACTCAGGGCGTGGTTGAGGCCGAAGGATATTTCCCGGCTGTCATTGCTGCCATAGCTGATCTTGCCCTCGGCCGCCTGCTCCTGGCGGTCGGCGAGCCTGGTGATGTAGTTCAGCGAACCGCCGACCGAGCCTGCGCCATTGAGCAGCGACGAGGGGCCGCCGACCAGCTCGACCCGATCATAGATCCAGGCATCCACCGGCCGTGCGAGGCCGGTGGGCACGACGATGCCGTTGAACATCTGGGTGACCTGGCTGCTGGTAAAGCCACGATAGGAGACAAAGCCGCCAAAGCCGAGCGGGGCGGTGGCGTTGACCCCCGGCAGGCTGTTGGCGGCATCCTGGAAATTGCGTGCGCCGTGGCGCTCGATGCTGTCGCGGTTGGCGACGCTGAGCGAGGCCGGGGTTTCCCGTGGACTGAGGCCCAGGCGTGAGCCGGTGGCGATCGGGGTGTCGAGGTCCAGCCCCGGTTCGGCGGCTTGATCCGCTTCGATGGTGACAGGGGCGAGGTCGAGGGTGTCTTGCGCCCAGGCGCTGGCGGACAGGCAGCCGAGCAAGCCTGCAAGCAGGGGGAAACGTTTCATGGTGAATTCCTGAAGTCATGACGAATATCCAGCGCACGCGGGCACGACGCAGTGGGGCGTCGACCGGGTGAACTGATCGGTACAGGCGAAATGACTCAGGCGAACGGTGGTGCGCGAGGGTTGGCCGAGGGCCAGGTGAAGCGGCTGGGAAGCGGTTGCTGGGTGCTGCGCAGCAGGGGCGGGCTGTGCTGTTCCGGCAGAATCGCCAGGGTCAGGCTGGAATTGAGCGCCGGGCCCATGCCGCCGGTGGAGCAGAGCGGGCAGCCGAAGGCCTTGGCTAGGGTCGGCAGTTTTTCGTCGGTGGGATTGCCGGGCAGCGGCGCCTGGGTGCGCGAGTCGATGCTACAGAACTGGCCGCCGATGCCGTTGAGCTGCTGGCCGACCATTTGTCCGTGGCCAATGCTGCAGGCGAACACATTGAACAGGACGCAGCAATAGAGCATCCAGGCAATGAGCGAGCGGTCGGTACGGGCCAGTTTCATGGCCGCGGACTTTAACAGGACAGACGAACGGTTACAAAGTCGGGATCATTCCCACACAGGGCGTGGGAATGATCGGTGTGGGACGACCTGGAGGGGTCAGGAGAGGAAACCACCATCGACATTAAGTGCCACACCCGTGGTATAGCTGGAGGCGTCGCTGGCCAGGTACAGCACGGTGCCGGCCATTTCGCTCGGGTCGGCCACGCGCTTGAGCGGGATTTGCTGCAGCGCGGTCTTGAGGATCGAGTCGTTCTTGACCAGCGCCGAGGCGAACTTGGTGTCGGTCAGGCCTGGCAGCAGGGCGTTGCAGCGGATGCCGAACTGCGCGCACTCCTTGGCGAACACCTTGGTCATGTTGATCACCGCGGCCTTGGTCACCGAGTAGATGCCCTGGAAGATGCCCGGCGTGACGCCGTTGATCGAGGCGACGTTGATGATGCTGCCACCGCCGTGTTCACGCATCAGCTTGCCGGCCTCTACCGACATGAAGAAGTAGCCGCGAATGTTCACGTCGACGGTTTTCTGGAAGGCGCCCAGGTCGGTGTCCAGCACGTTGCAGAACTGCGGGTTGGTCGCGGCGTTGTTGACCAGGATGTCCAGGCGCCCGAACTGTTCGCGAATACCGGCGAAGACCTGGCTGATCTGCTCCATCTCGCCGATATGGCAGGCAATGGCGGTGGCCTTGCCGCCGTCGGCGATGATCGCGTCGGCCACCTGCTGGCAGCCTTCGATCTTGCGGCTGGACACGATCACATGGGCACCCTGTTGGGCCAGCAGCCGGGCGATGGCTTCACCGATGCCACGGCTGGCACCGGAAACAAAGGCGATCTTGCCGTCGAGGTCGAACAACTGAGTCTTGGACATGGTTTTTCCTTGTTATGGTCGCGATCAGAGGCTGGATGTGTGGATGACCTGCAGGCTCATCTGCTCCAGCAGCTTGTTCATGTGAATGAACTGCGCGAAGCGTTTGTCCTGGGTCTGGCCGTGGTAGAAGCGGTAGTAGATCTGCTGCACGATGCCGGCCAGGCGGAACAGGCCGTAGGTGTAGTAGAAATCGAAGTTGTCGATCGACAGGCCCGCGCGCTCGGCGTAGTAGTCGACGAACTGGCGGCGGGTGAGCATGCCCGGCGCATGGCTGGGCTGGCGCCGCATCAGCTGCACCGGCGCCGGGTCGTCAGCCTCGATCCAGTAGGCGAGGGTATTGCCCAGGTCCATCAGCGGGTTGCCGAGGGTGGTCAGTTCCCAGTCGAGTACGCCGATGATCTGCATCGGGTTCTCGGGGTCGAGGATGACGTTGTCGAAGCGGTAGTCGTTATGGACGATGCTCGAGGTCGGATGGTCGGCCGGCATCTTGTCCTTGAGCCAGGCCTTGACCGCCTCCCAACTCGGCGCGTCCGGGGTCAGGGCCTTCTCGTAGCGTTCGCTCCAGCCGCGGATCTGTCGCTCGACATAACCTTCCGGCTTGCCCAGGTCGGCCAGACCGCAGGCGTTGTAGTCCACCCGGTGCAGCTCCACCAGGCGGTCGATGAAACTCTTGCACAGCGCTTCGGTGCGGGTGGTATCCAGGCCCAGTTCCGGCGGCAGCTCGGAGCGCAGGATGATCCCCTTGACCCGCTCCATGACATAGAATTCGGCGCCGATCAGGCTTTCGTCGGTGCAGTGCACGTAGGCTTTCGGGCAGTACGGGAAGCCGTCCCGGAGCTGGTTGAGGATACGGAACTCACGGCCCATGTCGTGGGCCGACTTGGCCTTGTGGCCGAACGGCGGCCGACGCAGGACGAATTCCTGGCCAGGGTACTGGATCAGGTAGGTCAGGTTCGAGGCACCGCCAGGAAACTGGCTGATGCTCGGTTGGCCACTGAGGCCGGGAATGTGCGCCTTGAGGTACGGATCGATCAGGGCGGCGTCGAGTTCTTCGCCGGCACGGATGTGAGTGGACTGGTCAGTAAGCGCCATGCTTATCCCTTCTGCTTATTCTGGAGGCCAGAGACTATTGGCTAATCTAATGCTCGCCCTGCGCACTCACAAGCGTGAGCCGCCCTTATAGGTCTGGGTGTTGCAGGATGATCAGCGTTCCTGATGTGCGAGCAGGAGGTGCAGCGTAGCCGAAAAAGCCCGGTCTGGATCAGACCGGGCAGTTCTGCAGGGGAAGGGAGGGAAACCGCGTATCAGAGGCTTTCGTCGAGGAACTGCAGGACCGTGCCCATACACGCCTGGCGTTCTTCGACATGGGGCATGTGGCTGGAGTCTTCGAACAGCGCCCAGCGCGCACCGGCGATCTTCTCGACGTAGGGCTTGACCACCGCCTCGGTGGCTTCGTCGTGGCGCCCGGAGATGACCAGGGTCGGTACCTGGACAAGGTGCAGGCGGTCGATGATGGTCCAGTCCCTGAGCGAACCGATGACGTGGAACTCGGTCGGGCCGCTCATGGTGTGATAGACGGTCGGGTCGGCATCGACCTGGGCAAAGGTCCGGGCCACCTCCTCTGGCCAGGGGCTGATACGGCAAACGTGACGATCGTAGAACGCCCGCGACGCCTCGACGTATTCCGGATCGCTGTAGGTCCCGGCTTTCTCGTGCTTGAGCAGCGCCTCCTGGACGCCGGGCGGCAGTTGCTCGCGTAGCCGGTTGGCCTCGCTGACCCAGGTGCGCATGCACGATGGCGAGTTGGCCAGGATCATCGCCTTGAGCCCCGCCGGCTGGCGCACCGCGTGTTCGCTGGCCAGCATGCCACCCCAGGACTGACCGAGCAGCACGTAGTGCTGGCGGATGCCCAGGTGGTCGAGCAGGTTGTCCAGTTCGTCGAGGAAGAGCTGCACGGTCCAGAACGATGGGTCCTGGTCGGGCAAGTGGGTGGACTTGCCGTTGCCCAGTTGGTCGTAGTGCACCACCGCATGGCCGCTGGCGGCGATGTCCTTGAAGGCGTCGACATAGTCATGGGTGCAGCCCGGGCCTCCGTGAAGGATTACCAGGGGGGTACGGCCGCTGGCCAGGTTGCCGGTCACGCGATACCAGGTCTGGTAGGGACCGAAGTTCGCAAAACCCTCATGTATTTCCTTGAATTCCATCTCACCAAACTCCCTGTGTGCGCGATACAGGGAACGATAGCGAAACTGGCCGGCCGGCATAACTAGGTGAATTGCTAGGTTTTGCCGCTCAGCTGTCCAGTAGTCGGTAGTGCACGGCGCGCAAGACCGCCTGTACGCGATTCTTTGCCCCCAATTTGTGCATGGCCGAGGCCAGGTGCAGGGTCACGGTGGCCAGCGAGCGGTTCAACTGCTCGGCGATTTCCTTGGCGGTCAGCCCCTCTGCCGCCCATTGCAGGCATTCACGCTCGCGCCGGGTCAGGTGGATATGGGGGTAGCTGCGCATTTCAGGGCTGAACAATGGGTAGGCGGCTTCCTGTAGTGCGTGGGAAATCACCGTGAACTCTGTAAGCGCTTGCTCGGCGTCCTTTAGGACATATTTACTGTTCCCTGTGCGTAATCCCGTCAACGAGGCGAATCCGCCTTTTGGCAGGTGGATCGGGACACTGACTCCGCAGGTCATCTGCCGGTCCTGCAGGTAGCTGGTCACGGGCGAGTGGCGCTGGTCGATGACCTTCTGCAAGGCGGTTTCGGCCTGGGGCCGATAGGACCAGACAAAGGGCGAGGTGCTGTTCAAGGCCAGGTGCTGCACCGGGTCGATCTGGTAGAACCCATGCTCGCACCAGAGCGAGTGCCAGTCCGCCGGAGTATTGCGCAGCTTGAGCAGCGACGGGGTGATCAGGCTGCCGTCAGGGTCCAATGGCACCGGCGTGTAGTCGTATACCAGGGCGTCGAAGCCCAGGTGGCCCGCCATGACCAGTGCGTTGTCCATCAGCTCATCCATTGTGCTGCCGGACAGACGGCGGGGATCGACCTCGGCAAATTTGGTCTGCATCCGTTCATCTCCTGAATAAATTTCAATCCTGAAATCAAGCAAGTAGAATGCCACGCCTCGGCGAGGGACAGCCATACCAAACCTATAAGAAATGCTAGCTTATGGGCTCGGAAATTCCCCGCTAGGGTGAAGCCGACAGGCTACGACAGCCTGCAACAGGGAGAGCGGCAATGTGGTACGAGCTGGAACCGGATCAGCGTTACACCCTTGAAGTCGATGGCCACAGCATAGTGGTCTACAGCTACGGCAGCGGAGACGAAGTGCTGCTGTGCCTCAATGGCGGTCCGGGGCTGCCCTGCGACTACCTGCGCGACGCCCATGGCTGGTTGAAGGAAAAAGGCCTGCGGGTGGTGGCTTTCGACCAGTTGGGCACCGGTGCATCCGATCGCCCGAGCGACCCGGCGCTGTGGGATATCACCCGCTACGTCGCCGAAGTGGAACAGGTGCGCCAGGCACTTGAACTGGGTCGGGTGCACATGCTCGGACACTCCTGGGGTGGCTGGCTGGCCATCGAGTACGCGATTCACCATCCGCAGCATCTCAAGACCCTCGTGCTGGAAAACACCGTCGGCGACATCCCGCACCTGACCCAGGAACTGGAGCGCCTGCGCAGCGCCCTGGGCAGCGAAACCGTGGCGATGATGCAGCGCCATGAGGCCGAGGGCACTTTCGAGCACCCGCAGTACCAGGCGGCGATCACCTTGCTCAACTACCGCCACGTCTGCCGCCTCGACCAATGGCCGGCACCGGTGCAGCGCTCCCTCGGCGACTGGAACATGGAACCCTACGAAACCATGCAGGGCCCCAACGAGTTCCTGTATGTCGGCAATCTCAAGGACTGGAACCGCATCGAGCAGATGAAGGCCTTCGAGATGCCGGTACTGATCACCACCGGCCAGCATGACGAGTTGACTCCGGCCTGTGCCTACCGGATGAAGCGGGCGCTGCGCGATGTCGAGCTGCATGTATTTCCCAACAGCAGCCACATGCCGTTCTACGAGGAGCCCCAAGCCTACTTCCCGACCCTGCTCGACTTCCTGCAAAGGCATCGGGGCGCTGCATGAACCTGCAGCGCTACCGTTTCATCCTGACCCGGCCGCTGCAACTGCTGCCGGTGCTGTTGGGCATCAGCCTGGTGACCTTCGTACTGATCCGCTCGATTCCCGGCGATCCGGCGCGGGCCCTGCTGGGCTCGCGAACCACCCCCGAGGCGCTGGCCAACGTCCGGGCGCAGTTTGGCCTGGACCAGCCGTTGCCACTGCAGTACTTCTACTTCCTCAAGAACCTGCTGCAGGGGGACCTCGGGCAGTCGATCCAGTATCGGGTCGATACGCTGAAGCTGATCGCCACCCGCATCGAGCCGACGTTGACCCTGGTGCTGGGCAGCGTCGTGCTGGCGTTGCTGATCGCGATCCCGCTGGCGACCCTGGCCGCCCGGCGCAAGGGTGGCTGGGCGGATAACCTGGTGCGGGTCTTCACCACCAGTGGCCTCGGCGTGCCGGCCTTCTGGCTGGGCATCATGTTGATCCTGGTGTTCAGCGTCCAACTGGGCTGGTTCCCGGTGACCGGCTACGGCCGTACCTGGCTGGACAAGTTGCACCACCTGACGCTGCCATGCCTGACCATTGCCCTGGCACTGTCCTCGGTGCTGATCCGCAACCTGAGGGCGAGCATGCTCGCCGAGCTGCAGGCCGACCATGTTACCGCCGCCCGGGCGCGGGGCTTGTCCGAAGCGGCGATCCTGCGCCGGCACGTGCTGCCCAATTCCCTGGTGCCGACGGTCAATCTGCTGGCAGTGAACATCGGCTGGCTGATCAGCAGCACGGTGGTGGTGGAAAGCCTGTTTGCCATTCCCGGGATCGGTCAGTTGCTAGTGCGCGGCATCTTCGGGCGCGACTACATGGTGGTCCAGGGCGTGGCGATGGTCCTGGCCCTGGCGACGGTACTGGTGAATTTTCTCGCCGACGTGGCAACGGTCGCCATCGACCCGCGGGTGACTGTCCGATGAGCGGCGCGGCAGCGTTGGCGCTGCGGCGCAATGTCCTCAGCCTGCGGCTGGGCAATGGTCGGCTGGCGATGGTGCTGGGTTTGGCGATTCTCGGCGGCTGGCTGTTGCTGGCGCTTTTCGCCCCCTGGATCGCACCCTACGATCCGATACTGCAGGACACCGAGGTGCGCCTGCTGGCGCCCAGCGCGGCCCATTGGTTCGGTACCGATCACTTTGGCCGTGACGTGCTGTCGCGGGTGATCTGGGGCGCCCGGGTCGACCTGCAGCTGGCGATTCTCGGGGTGATCTTCCCGTTCCTAATCGGTACCGTGGTCGGCGCCTTGTGCGGTTACATCGGTGTCCGCTTCGATACCCTCTGCATGCGCCTGATCGACATTGTCCTGGCCTTTCCGTTCCTGGTACTGATGCTGGCGATCATGGCGATCCTCGGGCCGGGCTTGACCAGTTTCTATATCGCCATGGCCCTGGTTGGCTGGGTCTCCTATGCGCGACTGATTCGCTCGCAGATCCTGATTCTCAAGCACAGCGATTTCGCCCTGGCGGCCAAGAGCCTGGGCTTTGGCCACGGGCGCATCCTGTTTCGGCACCTCTTGCCCAACGCGCTGTTCAGTTCGGTGGTGTTCGCCATGTCCGATGCGGTGCTGGTACTGCTCAACGGCGCCGCGGTCAGCTATCTCGGCCTGGGCGTGCAGCCGCCGACGGCGGAGTGGGGGACCATGGTCGCCGAAGGGCAGAGCCTGATTACCAGCGCCTGGTGGATCTGTACATTTCCGGGCATTGCGATTGTCACCCTCGCCATGGGCTTCAGCCTGTTGGCCGACGGTGTCGCTGAAGCCATGGGGGAACGCACATGAGTTCGCCGGTGTTGCAGGTCCAGGACCTCAGCGTGGTGGCCCGTAATGGTCCCCAGCCCTTGACCCTGGTCGATCGCCTGTCCTTCGACCTCGCCGAAGGCGAAATCCTCGGTCTGGTCGGTGAGAGCGGCTCGGGCAAGACCATGGCCTGTCGAGCCCTGATGCGCCTGTTGCCTTCCAACAGCCTGAGTATTGAAGGCCGGGCCGTGCGCCTGTCCGGGCAGGACCTGCTGGCACTGGACGAAAAGGGCATGCGCGCCATGCGTGGGCGGCAGATCGGCATGGTGTTCCAGAATCCGAGCAGCCACCTCGACCCTTTGATGCGCATCGGCGAGCAGATCAGCGAGGGCATCCGCCAGCACCAGCAGTGCTCGCGCCGCGAAGCCCGTGCCCAGGCCATCGAGGTGTTGCGCCAGGTGGGCATTCCCGACCCGCAGCGCCGGGTCGACAACTACCCCCACGAGTTTTCCGGTGGCATGCGCCAGCGGGCGATGATCGCCGTGGCGCTGGGTTGCCAGCCCAAGGTGCTGATCGCCGACGAGCCGACCACCGCCCTTGATGTAACGGTGCAGGCGCAGATCCTGCGGTTGTTGCTTGACCTGCGCGATCAGCGCGGCCTGTCGCTGATCATGATCACCCATGACCTGGGCGTGGTAGCGCAGACCTGCGACTCGATCGCCGTGATGTATGCCGGACGCCTCTGCGAGCACGGCCGCAAGCAGGACCTGCTGGCTCATCCCCAGCATCCCTACACCGCCGGCCTGGTGGCGTGCCAGCCGGCCGGCGGCGCCAGCCAGGAGCCGCTGCGGACCATCGGAGGCCAGCCGCCGTTGCTCGGCGCCTTGCCGTCGGGTTGTCGTTTCAATCCGCGCTGCCAACAGGTGGCGGACCACTGCCGTGAGGCGCTGCCGGACCTGCGGGTGATCGAGCAGGGGCAGCGGGTGGCCTGTCATTACCCATTGGTATCCGGAGGCCAGCCATGAGCCTGCTCGAAGTCAGGGACCTGCACGTGCGCTTTGCCGCCCAGGGCCGCGGCCTGCTGGGCCTCAAGCGGCAGTGGGTGAGGGCGGTCAATGGTGTATCCCTGAACCTGGCGGCCGGCGAGACCCTGGGCCTGGTCGGCGAATCCGGCAGTGGCAAGAGCAGCCTTGGCCGGGCGATCCTGCGGCTGAACGATATCGCTGCTGGCCAAGTGTTGTTCGACGGAGTGGATGTCACCCAGGGAGGCGGCATCGAATTGGAACGGCTGCGCCGTGAAACCGCGATGATCTTCCAGGACCCCTATGCTGCGCTCAACCCGCGCCAGAGCATCGGCGAGACCCTCGCCGAAGTGTTGCGGGTGCAACGCAAGGTACCTCCCGAACGGATTGCCGCGCGGGTCGAAGAGTTGCTCACCCTGGTCGGCCTGCGTCCTGAGCTGGCCGGGCGCAAGCCGGGCAGCCTCAGTGGTGGTCAATGCCAGCGGGTTGGTATCGCCCGGGCCTTGGCAGTGGAGCCGCGCTTGATCGTCGCCGACGAATGCGTGGCCGCGCTCGATGTATCGATCCAGGGGCAGATCGTCAACCTACTGCTGGAACTGCGCCAGCGCCTGAATCTGTCGATCCTGTTCATCGCCCATGACCTGGCTATCGTCCGACGCCTGTGTGACCGGGTGGCGGTGATGTACCTGGGGCAGATCGTCGAGGAGGGCAGCGTCGAGGCGGTATTCGGCGCGCCTCGCCACCCGTACACGGCAGCGCTGATCGACTCGATCCCCGACATCGACCCAAGGCGCCACCTGCCGGCCGACCCCTTGCCCGGCGAGCCGCCGAGTCCCCTGCAGGCCCCGAGCGGCTGCGCCTTTCACCCGCGTTGTCGCCAGGCCCGGCCGGCCTGTGTCGAGGCGCAGCCGCCAACCCATCGGCTCGAGCACCAGCGCTACAGCTGCGTGATCGAGCAACCGCTGTCGCAAACCCCAAACCCAACATCGACTAACAGGGAGTTATACGCATGAGATCCAGGCACTTCAAACTGCTGAGCGCGGCCGCCCTGGCCGTCTGCTCGCTGGCGGCGGGCGTGGCGCAGGCCGCGGGCGTGCTGACCATCGGTTGCCGGGAAGACAGTACCACCTTCGACCCCATCAAGAGCGCGCAGAACCGCGACACCTGGGTGTTCGCCAACGTCTACGACACCCTGGTGCGCGTCGACAAGGCCGGCACCGAGCTGCAGCCGGGGCTGGCGGAGTCTTGGTCGGTTTCGCCGGACGGCCTGGCCTACACCTTCAAGCTGCGCGCGGCGAAGTTCTCCGACGGTTCGCCGATCACCGCCAGCGACGCGGCTTTCAGCCTGCTGCGCATCCGCGACAACAAGGCTTCGCTGTGGAGCGACTCGTTCAAGCTGATCGACAAGGCCGAGGCCAAGGACCCACAGACCCTGGTGGTGACCCTCAAGACCCCATCGACGCCATTCGTCTCGCAACTGGCTTCGCCAACCGCTTCGGTGCTGTCGCAGAAGGCCATCGAGAAGATGGGCGAGGACGCCTATGCCGAGAAACCGGTGGTGTCCGGTGCCTTCACCGTCAAGGAGTGGGTCCGTGGCGACCGCGTGGTGCTGGAGAAGAACCCGGACTTCTGGCAGGCCGGCAGCGTCAGCCTGGATGGCGTGGAGTGGATCTCCATCCCGGATGACAACACGCGGATGCTGAAAGTGCAGGCCGGCGAGCTGGACTCGGCGATCTTCGTACCGTTCTCGCGGGTCGATACCCTGCAGAAGGACAAGAACCTGGTGGTCCACCTCGATCCGTCGACCCGCGAAGACCACCTGCTGATCAACCACGCCCATGGCGAACTGGCCAAGCAGCAGGTGCGCGAAGCGCTGGACTACGCCATCGACAAGAAGTCCCTGGTGGACACCGTGACCTTCGGCAAGGGTACCGTGGCCTATTCCTATATTCCAAAGGGCGGCCAGTACCACTACGCGGACAACCTGCAGCGTCCCTATGACCCCGAGAAGGCCAAGAAGCTGCTGGCCGAGGCAGGTGCCAAGGATCTCAAGCTCAACTACGTGGTCAACGCCGGCAACGAGGCCGACGAGCAGATCGCCGTGATGGTCCAGCAGCAACTGGCCAAGGTCGGCGTTACGGCCAACCTGCAGAAGGTCGACCCGACCCAGAGCTGGCAGATGCTGATCGACGGCGCCTATGACCTGTCGGTGATGTACTGGACCAACGACATTCTCGATGCCGACCAGAAGACCACCTTCGTACTTGGCCACGACACCAACAACAACTACATGACCGGCTACCGCAACGAGAAGGTCAAGGAACTGGTGGCGGCGGCACGTATCGAGAGCGATCCGGCCAAGCGCCAGCAGATGTACGTCGACCTGCAGAAAATGGCCAAGGCCGACGTCAACTGGATCGACCTCTACTACAGCCCGTACATCAACATCTCGCGCAAGAACATCGAGAACTTCCAGCAGAACCCGCTGGGCCGTTTCTCGCTGGAAGAGACAGTGAAGAAGGACGACAAGGTCGCCAGCAACTGATCGGCGGTCTTCGTTGAAACGCAAAAGCCAGGGACATCCCTGGCTTTTGTCTTCAAGCGTTGTGTTGCCGGTATCAGGCCGGGAACAGCTCGCTCAATTTCATCGACAGCATCATGTCGCCTTCGACACGCAGCTTGCCGCTCATGAAGGCTTGCATGCCGTCGGTTTCGCCCTTGACGATGCCTTCCATGGTTTCACCATCGGTCACCAGGGTCACGTTGGCATCCGGGTTCTCGCCCTCCTGCAGGTCGCAGGTACCGTCCTTGACGATCAGCGAGAAGTGCTGGGTTTCATCGATACGGAAACCGAACACAACATCCAGGCCGGCAGCGGCGCTTGGGTTGAATTTGGCTTTCATCGCTTCTACGGCTTTGGCTACAGCAGTCATGGTTCGATCCTTTTATGGGTGATTACAGCGACCCCAAGGGTCACGGTTGGCCGGTTCTCAACGGAAAGTGATGAGTTCCGGCGCCTTCAGCAGTTGCAAGTGGGTCTGACTGTTGAAGGAAGCCAGGGCCACCTCGCGGCCACGGAACTTGAGCTGGTTGAGCGAGGTGTTGACGATTTGCCAGTTCAGCTCGAAGGCCTGCCTGGCGGGTATCCGGGTGATCAGGTGGAGCAGGGCGGTAATGGTGCCGCCGGAGGTGAACACGGCAATTTTCTGGGTACTGTCGGCACGTTCCAGGATCCGTTGCAGGCCAGCATCGACCCGCTCGACGAAGCCCAGCCAGCTTTCCAGGCCCTGCGGGTCGTGGCTGCCATCGAGCCAGCGTTCGATGATCAGGGCGAAGATGCGCTGGAACTCGCCACGGTGCTGCGCGGCGTTGCGCAGGATGTGCAGGGCTTCGGGCTCGTCGGGCAGCATGGCGGGCAATAGCGCGCGAATCACCGCATCGGCATCGAACTCGTTGAAGGCGGCATCGATTTCCAGCGGCGGTACCGGCATACCGGCAGCGGCAAACTGTTCCAGGGCGAGCGAAGCGGTGTCCTGCTGGCGACGCAGGTCGCCGGCCAGGCAGCGGTCGAAGCTCAGGCCCAGTTCGGCGAGGTGCTGGCCGAGTATCTGCGCCTGGCGCACGCCCACCGGCGAGAGGACGTCGTAGTCGTCCGCACCGAAGGAGGCCTGGCCATGTCGAATCAGATAAATGCTGCCCACGTCCGCGTCATCCCGGTACGTTGAAGTTCTGGCGAGGTTATGAGGATGCCGGAGAGCTGTCAATGAAAAAACATACGCTCGTTTGAAATGTTTGTTAGAGACTTGTATCGCACCGTGACAGCGGCTGGCCGCAAGGCCCAGCCGACGGTATGCTTGGGGCGTCACGCCGCCGAAACCGGGGCTGTCTGGATTTTTAAGGAGCTATCGTGGAGTTTCTCTCCGAGTACGCCAGTTTTCTGGCCAAGACCGTGACCCTGGTCATCGCGATCATCGTGGTGCTGGTGGTTGCGGCGTCTTTACGCGGCAAGGGCCGACGCCGGTCCGCCGGCCAGTTGCAGGTCAGCAAGCTCAACGACTTCTACAAGGGCCTGCGCGAGCGTCTGGAGCAGACCCTGCTGGACAAGGATCAGCTCAAGGCATTGCGCAAGGAGCAGGGCAAGGACGACAAGAAACAGAAGAAGCAGAAACAACCCCAGGCCAAGCCGCGGGTGTTCGTGCTGGACTTCGATGGTGACGTCAAGGCCAGTGCCACCGAGGGCCTGCGCCATGAAATCACTGCACTGCTGAGCCTGGCCACGCCCAAGGATGAAGTGGTACTGCGCCTGGAAAGCGGCGGCGGCATGGTCCACAGCTATGGCCTGGCCTCTTCGCAACTGGCACGGATTCGCCAGGCCGGGGTTCCGCTGACGGTGTGCATCGACAAGGTCGCGGCCAGCGGCGGCTACATGATGGCCTGCATCGGTGACAAGATCATCAGCGCGCCATTTGCCATACTCGGCTCCATCGGCGTGGTGGCGCAGTTGCCCAACGTCAACAAGCTGTTGAAGAAGCACGACATCGACTTCGAGGTGCTGACCGCCGGCGAGTACAAGCGCACCCTGACCGTGTTCGGCGAGAACACCGACAAGGGCCGCGAGAAGTTCCAGCAGGACCTGGATATCACCCACCAGTTGTTCAAGAACTTCGTGGCCCGCTATCGTCCGCAACTGGCGATCGACGACATTGCGACTGGCGAGGTCTGGCTGGGCGTCGCTGCGCTGGACAAGCAACTGGTCGACGAACTGCGCACCAGTGACGAGTACCTGGCCGAGCGCGCCAGGAGCGCCGAGTTGTTCCACCTGCACTACGCCGAACGCAAGAGCCTGCAGGAGCGTGTCGGCCTGGCTGCCAGCGCGTCCTTCGAACGCGTGCTGCTCGACGGCTGGCATCGCCTGACCCGCCAGCGTTTCTGGTAAGTACCTGCTCGCAGATTTCTATCGGTAAAGGCCGATAGAAATCTGCGGCGAGTGATAAGTAACGCTCTTTCCCGCCAGATGCTCACTACGCTGGATACCCTAATGGATGTCCAGGTTGATTGGCATGGAAGACACAGGCCTCATTGAGCAAATCCCGACACCTGCCGAGGCAGGCATTCATTTCGATGCGATCAAGGAAAAGATTCCTCGTTGGCTGTACCGGGCCCCAGCGCCCATGCGCCTGGTGTTCGGTGAGCATCTGCTGGCGCTGGAAAGCGCACGGCACGAGGTCCGGCGGATCATGTCGCAGCTGCAGAAGATCGATGCCTTCTGCATGCCCCGCCTGGCCGAGGCGATGGAGTTTCAGCTCAACGGCCATCGTGATCTGCAGGATGCCCGGTTTGTCCGCGTCGATGTCACTTACCTGTCAGGGCTCTTCGAAGATAAAGTCTATACCTTCACCCACAGCCAGACGCTGTTGGAAGCTGCCCTGCAGAATTTCGATGCCGGCGAGGCCGAGCCGGGAGGCATGGCAGGCAAGGCGACCATTCAATTCCCGGTGGGCGCTGCGGGCCACCGACGGTCGCTGGCCCCCGAGGAGTTTGCCGGGCTCTGTCGAACGCTGGATCTGGGAGGCCTTTATCAGCAGCATATCGACAGTGTGTTCAACCCTGCGGGTCCACCCTTGGTTGCAGGTCTCTCGTCGGTAAGGCACCACTTTGCCGAGTACGACAAACTCGCGTTGGCGGTGGCCGCCGACATGGCCTTTATGAAGGGTGAAATCACCCTTGCGACCTACGAGGTGCTGGAGGGATTGGTCAAGGGGCAGGCCGGGTTGAAACTCGATGGCGAACTGCTGCATTGCAGCCGGATGAAAATGTTCGACATCGAGCTGAGCGGTTGGGTGCTCATCGGCGCGCAACTGCAGGAAGGCTCGACGTTACCCTGCATTGCCTATATTCCCGAAGACCCTCGCGGCCCATTGAAGCATTACAGCCAGTTCGCGCTCTTTGAACATGACCTGACCCTGAAACTTCGCGACCCGACGTACCAGCAGTTTTTTACCCGCTTCGTTCCCGAGGTCCATCGACTACGGTTCCTGCGCACCCTCAATGCCAGGTTGCTCACCCTGGACCGCAAGTGGCCGCCAGTCCCGGCTATCCTGCAATTCTTCTCGTTGAAGGAAGTGCCCATCGATGGCGATCTGTTCGCCAGTTTCCAGCAGCAACGGTACAGCCAGATCAAATCGCATGCGCGACAATTGGCGGTGCCGACGGCCGATATCGATGCCCGTTCGCGTCAGGCGCGCCTGGACGCCTACCGACAAGCCGGTGTGAGTCTGTTGGTTCTGGCCTTGTCGTTCGTGCCGGTGATCAGTCAGATCATTCTGGGAGCTAGCGTGGTGAAGATGGTCACGCAGGTCTATGACGGCTTGTCGGCCTGGCAATTGGGCGAAAAACGCGAAGCCATCAGCTACCTGTTGGGGGTGGCGGAAGACGTCGCTCTGCTGGCCCTCGGCGCCGTCGTGGTGAAGGGCGGCAAGACCCTGCTGTTCAAGGCTCGCGCCCCTGCATCGGTCGATGCCCTGATTCCCGTTGAAACCCCGACTGGCCAGCGTCGATTGTGGCGCAACGACCTTGCGCCCTATGAATCCGACGTCCGTCTACCGGAGCATCTGCGAGTCAATGACATGGGGCTTTACCCGTTTCGCGACAATCTCTATCTGTCGCAGGCGGGGAAATTCTATCGCGTGAAATACAACCGGGCTCGCCTGCAATGGCAGATCGAACATCCGGAGGGCGAGGGGTTTCACGCCGTGCCACTGAGGTACAACCGTACGGGGTTCTGGCAAACGATTTACGAACGAGCGGTGGAATGGCCAGTGGAGCAATTGTTCCGCCGTTTCGGTGAGCCGCTGGTCGGGCTCGGCGACCAGTTGCGCCTGCAGATTCGCCAGTTGTGTTCGGGGCAGGAGAACGCGTTGCGCAAAGCCCTGACCGACAATCAGCCGGCGCCCGCGTTGTTGCTTGATACGATCAAGCGCTTTCGCATCGACCAGGCCATCAGTGACTTTCTCGGTGAGGTGCCCGGTGCCCTGTCGCGAACGCCGGAGCAAGGCGATCTGCGCCTGCGGGTGCTGACAGCGCTGCCCAACTGGCCGAAAAATCGTGTCATTCAGGTCTGCAATGGCGTGGGGGAGATCATTGCGGAGTATGGAGAGCGCAGGTCCGAGCAGTTTTCTTCGCTGCAGATCATCGACTCGCAACTGAGTAATGGCGATTTGCTCAAGTCGACGTTGAACATGCTTGATGAATCCGAGCGTCGCACACTGTTCGGTGCCGACCTGACGGAGAATGGTGCGCGCGTACGGGCCTTGGGTGAGCAGCTCAGGCAGTGGGCCGCACAACGCAGGCAGTGGCTGTTCGAGGCGTTGTATAAGGCGAGCGAGATTACCGATGACACCAGGGTCAAGCGTATCCTTGATGTGTTCCCAGGCTTGCCGGGAGCGGTTGCCCGTGAGCTGATCGCCCATGCCAACAGTGCCGAACTCGACCTCTTGAGCGAACGCGTGCCGCTGCGGCTCGCGGAGGAGATTCGCTGGTATCTCAAGCAGGTACAGCTTAACCGCGTGTGCGAGAGCTGGTACTTGCAGGGCCCGCAATATGCCCAGTCGGACCGCCTGGCGCTGCATACCCTCAAGTGCTTGCCGGGCTGGCCGGCCACCGGGCTGCGAATCGAGCTGCGCAAGGAGCGCTTTACCAGCGAGGCCGTCGAAGCAGTGGGTGATGCGCAGATCGCCACGCCGCGGGTGATTCTCAGGATCGGCCGGCAGTACCACGCATTCAATCACTCAGGGACAGAGCTGGGGCGCGCGGACAACCTGTTCGACGCCATGGCGTATGCCCTGCCGGAGCCCGACCGACTTGCCTTGGGCATGAGCAGCAAGGCGTCGGGAGCCTGGCTCAAGGAGCAGATTGTCGAGCGGATTTCCCGGCACCCTCATGCTGCACAGCGCACGCTTGGTTTGTCTCCGCTCAACCGTGGGTTCAGGCCACCGATGCGGCTGGCCTCGGGGCGTATCGGCTATCCGCTGAGCGATCGCGGCAGCGTCCTGGGGTATTCCGAACGCCTGACCGCTCGGGTGCGCGACCTTTATCCGGGGTTCAGTGCAGAAGAAGTGGGGCGTTTTCTTCATGACTTGCGGCTGCCCGAATCGGCCTGCATGGTGGAACTCGAACGCTTGCGTGAGGAGTACGACACGTTGTTCAGCCTCCTGGACGGCTGGGTGCAGCGCCGGACGTGGAGGCGTGTGCGGGGAACCGCGCAGGTCGCGCCTGTGCTGCTCGACAACAAACAGCGCGTGGCCGATGCGATCCTGGCCTGCTGGAGGCGACAGTCCAACCGCAACCTGTTGGGCGGCCAGCACTTCTACGAGTTGGACCTGCTGGGGATGCGGATCGGCGACTTGCCGCCGATCAGTGCCAACTTCAACCATGTGGGATTTCTGTTCATGAACGACATGGGCATCGCCAGCACCGAGGTCTCGTTCTTGTCCTGTTTCCCGCAGTTGCGCTGGTTGTCCATGGGGTTCAATCACTTGAGTCGTCTTCCCGCCGAGCTGGGGCAAATGTCCGAGCTGGTCCATCTGCACCTGCCGGGCAACCAGATCGTGTTGAACAGCGAGGCCTCTGCCGTACTGGCCCGACTGACCCGGCTCAGGTTCCTGAACCTTTCTGACAACCCGTTGTTCCTGCCGCCTGACGTCAGCCAGATGGGCGAGCTGGAGAGCCTCTTGCTGCGGCATACCGAGTTGGATCGCTGGCCGATCGGGCTGTCGCAGTTGCGCAACCTGCAGCGTGTGGATCTGCGGGACAATCAGATCGCGACGATTCCCGAGTCGGTCTACTCCGGCCCGGTCTCGATCAACCGGATCACTCACCTTCACGACAACCCGGCGCTTTCGAGCGAGGGCTTGTTGCGCTTGCAGCGGTATGAGCGCGAGACCGGTATCAACTTTGGCATCGACACCCTGGGTCGACAGCGTGTGCATGCGGTACGGCGAACCCCGTCGCTGCGCGAGTACGATTATTGGGTGGAGGGCATCTCCGTCGAACAGAAGATCTTGAAGGAAAGGCAATGGCGACTGTTGTACCGCCAATCAGGCTCCGAAGCCTTTTTCAAGCTGTTGGCGGACCTCACGACCACTGCCGAATACCGCGAGGCATTGCCGGATTTGAGCCTGCGTGTCTGGCGCCTGGTTGATGCGGCCAGCCATTACACTGACCTGCGTGAAGAGTTGTTCGTCGCGGCCTCGCACCCGCAGACCTGCTCCGACGGCGCGGAGCTGGTGTTCAGCGACCTGGCGGTCCGGGCCTTGGTGTACCAGGCCAGGGCCGTGGCCGAGGGTACTCCGGCGGCTATAGAACTCAACCTGCTGAAACTGGCGCGGGGCTTGTGGCGCCTGGATGAAGTCGAGGCCCTGGCCCAGGTGGACATCAACGCACGGCTGACGGTGGCGGGTGCGCATCGGGTCGATCCGCTCGAGGTCAGGCTGGCCTATCGCATTGGCTTGAGGGAGCGCCTTGGGCTGCCAGGCCAGCCCGGGCACATGACGTTCAAGGAGCTGGCCAGGGTGACGGCACGGGACCTCGATAAGGCTGAAGCCAAGGTCCTGGCACGGGAGCAGACACCGGCCTATGCGCAGGCTGTGGCGGATCGGGAGTTCTGGATCAACTATCTGAAGGAGCATTACCCTGAACGTTTCCAGCCCATCAATGAACAGCACCAGGCCGTGGTGTCCGCGCTGGATGCCCGGCGTACGACTAGAAGTGACCCCAACTGGCATGAATTCATCGATATCGAACTAGAGGCGCAGATGGGTGATGAACTCAAGGCTTGGCGCGAGGATCAGTCGCGTGAAGTGCTTGCGCTGACCCGCAAGGCACTCGAAAGAATTCCCGCATCGGACCTGGATGCGTGAATGGTGGCCCGTGCGCAGGTTGCGCACGGGCAGGGCTGGCTCAGCGGCGACGGAACAGCGGCAGCGGTTCGTCGGTGGCGGCCTGGTAGGTCACCGAGAAGTCCTTGAGGCTTTCCAGGGCTTCGTACGGGTCCTTGTCCGCGCGCAGGGCATAGGCGTCGAAGCCACAGCGATGCAGGTAGAACAACTGGTCACGCAGCACGTCGCCGATTGCCCGCAGTTCACCCTTGTAGCCGTAGCGGTCGCGCAGCAGGCGGGCGTTGGAGTAGTTGCGGCCGTCGGTGAAGGCCGGGAAGTTCAGGGCGATGACCTGGAAGTGCTGCACGTCATCGCCGATTTCCTCGGCCTCCTCATCGGCGTCCAGCCACACGCCCAGGCCGCCGTCGCGGGCCTTGAGGGCATGGCCATGCTCGCGCCACAGGGCCAGTGGCACGATCAGGTCGTCACAGTTGGTGATGCCGTCGAGGGTCGCGTCCTTGGGCAGCAGGTGCCAGGTCTCGTCGACGACCTCGTTGTTCTTAATGATTCGCTGCATAGACGCGCTCCTTGAAGAGGTCGATACCGATACGTTGGTAGGTGTCGATGAAGCGTTCGTCTTCGGTACGTTGTTCCACGTAAACGTCGATCAGCTTCGAGATCACGTCGGGCATGTCGTCCTGGGCGAAAGACGGGCCGAGGATCTTGCCCAGGCTCGCATCACGGCTGGCGCTGCCGCCGAGGGAGACCTGGTAGAACTCTTCGCCTTTCTTGTCCACCCCGAGGATGCCGATGTGGCCGACGTGGTGGTGACCGCAGGCGTTCATGCAGCCGGAAATGTTCAGGTCCAGTTCACCGATGTCGAACAGGTAGTCCAGGTCGTCGAAACGGCGCTGGATGGATTCGGCGATCGGGATCGACTTGGCGTTGGCCAGCGAGCAGAAATCGCCGCCCGGGCAGCAGATGATGTCGGTCAGCAGGCCGATGTTCGGCGTGGCGAAACCGTTTTCGCGCAATTCGCCCCACAGCTCGAACAGGCGGCTCTGCTCGACGTCGGCGAGGATGATGTTCTGCTCGTGGGAGGTGCGCAGTTGGCCAAAGCTGTAGCGGTCGGCCAGGTCGGAGATTTTGTCGAACTGCTTGTCGGTGACGTCGCCCGGCGCAATGCCGGTCGGCTTGAGCGACAGGGTCACGGCAATGTAGCCCGGCTTCTTGTGTGCGACGGTGTTGCGGGTCCGCCAGCGGGCGAAACCAGGGTGCTGCTGGTCGAGGGCGGCCAGTTCGGCGCCCTGGTCTTCCAGCGCCTGGTAGGCCGGGCCGACGAAGTGCTTGGCGATACGCTGGACTTCGGCTTCGGTCAGGGTGGTCTGGCCGCCGCGCAGGTGGACCATTTCGGCCTCGACCTTCTCGGCGAAGACTTCCGGCGTCAGGGCCTTGACCAGGATCTTGATCCGCGCCTTGTACTTGTTGTCACGACGACCGTAGCGGTTGTACACGCGCAGGATCGCATCGAGGTAGCTCAACAGGTCCTGCCATGGCAGGAATTCGTTGATGAAGGCACCGACCACCGGGGTACGGCCCAGGCCGCCGCCAACCAGCACCCGGAAGCCCAGCTCGCCAGCGGCGTTGTGTACCGCTTCCAGGCCGATATCGTGGACTTCGATGGCTGCACGGTCGGCAGTCGAGCCGTTGATGGCGATCTTGAACTTGCGCGGCAGGTAGGCGAATTCCGGGTGGAAGGTGGTCCACTGGCGGACGATTTCGCACCACGGGCGCGGGTCGATCAACTCGTCGGCGGCGACCCCGGCGAACTGGTCGGTGGTGACGTTGCGCAGGCAGTTGCCACTGGTCTGGATCGCGTGCATCTGCACGGTGGCGAGTTCCGCGAGGATATCCGGAACGTCTTCCAGCGCCGGCCAGTTGAACTGCACGTTCTGCCGGGTACTGATGTGGGCGTAGCCCTTGTCATAGTCGCGGGCGATCTTGGCCATCATTCGCGTCTGGCGCGAGGTCAGTTGGCCGTAAGGCACGGCGACCCGCAACATCGGCGCGAAGCGCTGGATGTAGAGGCCATTTTGCAGGCGCAGGGGGCGGAACTCTTCTTCGCTCAGTTCGCCCGCCAGATAGCGTCGGGTCTGATCACGGAACTGCTTGACGCGGTCCTCGATGATTCGCTGATCGTACTCGTCGTATACGTACATATTGATCCTGTTTTCAGGCTTTATAGGTCTGTCGCAAGGCTGGGGGCCATCGCCAGACCTGAACAATTCCGCGCGCACGGCCGCGCACTCCCCAGGGGGAGCCGGCGCACGATAGCAGTTTGCGGTTATGTGCAAAAATGATGTTTTTGAATATGAACATAACCAAAATCGATATGCACGGCGGCGCCGTAAAGACCTTGGTTGTGGTAGGGGCAATTGTGGTCTTAACTGTCGATGAGTCTTCGAGCAATCACCGACAAAATCTACAAGAGGCGATGCGATGAGCAATCCAACCAAGACAAGGAAAAGCGACAGCGCAGTCGATGCCTGGGCCATTCTGTTCCTGATCATCCTGGTGGTGGTCACGGCGGTGTTCTGGGTCAGTCATCAGTAACCGGACCGCAGGGTCCGGCCTGAACGTTGTTCCCGGAATCGCACCCGACCGTTGCGGGTTCCGAGGAGGGGCAGGGGTGGAGTGAAGCGCGGTTCCCCGAAGGAGCGGGGAGCCGCGAAGCCGTCTCAGACACCGGCGAAGTGCAGCACCAGCTTGACGATACCGAACAGGGTCAATGCGAACACTGCGGTGAACAGGATGCCCAGCATCACGAAGTGACTGGGCTTGCCGTGGGTGAAGTCGCGCGCCCGGTTTTTCCCGCTCTGCACGCCAAACGCAGCGGCCATCACGCTGTGCAGCATCTGCCAGAAAGTTGGTGGCTTGTTATCGATGGGATCGTCCATAAAGCCCTCCACACAGGTCTGTGTGTGGAGAGCATAGACAATTTTCAGTTGTCGTAGCCGAGGTTCGGTGCCAACCAGCGCTCGCTGACAGACAGTTCCTGGCCCTTGCGTGAGGTGTAGCTTTCGACCTGGTCCTTGTCGACCTTGCCCACGGCGAAATACTGCGCCTGCGGATGGGCGAAGTACCAGCCACTGACGGCGGCCGCCGGGAACATCGCGTAGTGTTCGGTGAGGAACACGCCGCTGCGGCCGGCCTGGCCTTCGCTGGCCTCGGGATCGAGCAGGCTGAACAGCGTCGACTTTTCGGTGTGGTCCGGGCAGGCCGGGTAGCCGGGGGCAGGGCGGATGCCGCTGTACTGCTCCTTGATCAGCGCCTCGTTGTCCAGGTGCTCATCCTTGGCATAGCCCCAGTATTCCTTGCGCACCTGCTCGTGCAGCCATTCGGCGCAGGCCTCGGCCAAGCGGTCGGCGAGAGCCTTGACCATGATCGAGTTGTAGTCGTCGCCCTTGTCCTGGTAGGCCTTGGCGACTTCCTCGGCGCCGATGCCGGCGGTGGTGATGAAACCGCCGACGTAGTCGGTGAGGCCGCTGCCTTGTGGCGCAACGAAGTCGGCCAGGGAGAAGTTCGGCTTGCCATCGGTCTTGATGATCTGCTGGCGCAGGTGATGCAGCTTGGCCAATGGCTGGCCGTCGTCACCATACAACTGGATGTCGTCGTCCTGCACCTGGTTGGCCGGCCAGAAGCCGAACACCGCGCGGGCACTGATCAGTTGCTCGTCGATCAGCTTGTCGAGCATCTCCCGCGCATCCTTGTACAGCGCGGTCGCGGCTTCGCCGACCACCTCATCCTCGAGGATGCGCGGGAACTTGCCGGCCAGGTCCCAGGAGATGAAGAACGGCGTCCAGTCGATGTATTCGGCCAGGGTGCGCAGGTCGATGTTGTCCAATACCCGGCTGCCGGTGAAGGTCGGCTTGACCGGCTGGTAGTCGCTCCAGTCGAACTGTGGCTTCTTCGCGATCGATGCGGCGTAGCTCAGGCGCTCGGTACGGGCGCTACGGTTGGCGGTGCGCTCGCGGACCTCGACGTATTCATCGCGGGTCCGCTGGACGAAACCGGCCTTCAGTTCCCTGGACAGCAACTGGGTGGCCACGCCGACCGCACGCGAGGCATCGGTGACGTAGACCACCGCGTCGTTGCTGTAGCGCGGTTCGATCTTCACCGCGGTGTGCGCCTTGGACGTGGTTGCGCCGCCGATCATCAACGGCAGGTGGAAATCCTGGCGCTGCATTTCACGGGCTACGTGGACCATTTCGTCCAGCGACGGGGTGATCAGTCCGGACAGGCCGATGATGTCGCATTTCTCTTCGCGGGCCACCTGCAGGATCTTTTCCGCCGGAACCATCACGCCGAGGTCGACGATGTCGTAGCCGTTACAGCCCAGGACCACGCCGACGATGTTCTTGCCGATGTCGTGGACGTCGCCCTTGACCGTGGCCATCAGGATCTTGCCCTTGGCCTCCGGCTTGTCGCCTTTCTCCAGTTCGATGAACGGGATCAGGTGGGCCACTGCCTGCTTCATCACCCGGGCGGACTTCACCACCTGGGGCAGGAACATCTTGCCGGCGCCGAACAGGTCGCCAACGATGTTCATGCCGGCCATCAGCGGGCCTTCGATCACTTCGATCGGGCGGGCGAACGACAGGCGCGACTCTTCGGTGTCCTCGACGATATGGGTGGTGATGCCCTTGACCAGCGCGTGTTCCAGGCGCTTGTTGACTTCCCAGCTGCGCCATTCCTCGGTTTCGGCTTCCTTGGTCGAGCCGTCGCCCTTGTACTTGTCGGCGATGGCGAGCAGGGCGTCGGTGCCTTCCGGGGTGCGGTTGAGGATCACGTCCTCGACCGCGTCGCGCAGTTCCTGCGGGATCTGGTCGTAGATCTCCAGCTGGCCGGCGTTGACGATACCCATGGTCAGCCCGGCGCGGATCGCGTACAGCAGGAACACCGAGTGGATCGCCTCGCGCACCGGGTTGTTGCCGCGGAACGAGAACGACACGTTGGACACGCCGCCGCTGCTCAGGGCGTAGGGCAGTTCGTCACGGATGTAGGCGCAGGCGTTGATGAAGTCGACCGCGTAGTTGTTGTGTTCCTCGATACCGGTGGCAACGGCGAAGATGTTCGGGTCGAAGATGATGTCTTCCGGAGGGAAGCCGACGTCGTTGACCAGGATGTCGTAGGAGCGCTTGCAGATTTCCTTCTTGCGCGCTTCGGTATCGGCCTGGCCGGCTTCGTCGAACGCCATGACCACTACCGCTGCGCCGTAGCGCTTGCACAGCTTGGCATGGTGGATGAACTGCTCGACGCCTTCCTTCATGCTGATGGAGTTGACGATGCCCTTGCCCTGGATGCACTTGAGGCCGGCCTCGATCACTTCCCACTTGGAGGAGTCGATCATGATCGGTACGCGGGAGATGTCCGGTTCGCTGGCGATCAGGTTGAGGAAGGTGACCATCGCCTTCTTGGAGTCGAGCATGCCCTCGTCCATGTTGATGTCGATCACCTGGGCGCCGGCTTCCACCTGCTGCAGGGCGACTTCAAGGGCTTCGGTGTAGTTTTCCTCGCGAATCAGCCGGGCGAACTTGGCGGAACCGGTGATGTTGGTCCGCTCGCCGACGTTGACGAACAACGACTGGCGGTCGATGGTGAACGGCTCCAGGCCGGACAGGCGACAGGCCTTGGGAATGTCCGGAATGGCCCGCGGCGCATGGGCCGATACCGCCTTGGCGATCGCCGCGATGTGTGCCGGCGTGGTGCCGCAGCAGCCGCCGACGATGTTCAGGAAGCCGCTCTGGGCGAACTCCTCGACCACCTTGGCCATTTCCTCGGGCAGTTCGTCGTACTCGCCGAATTCGTTCGGCAAGCCGGCGTTGGGGTGCGCGGACACGTGGGTGCTGGCCTTGTCCGACAGCTCTTCCAGGTAAGGACGCAGTTCGCTGGCGCCGAGGGCGCAGTTCAGGCCGACGGAGATCGGCTTGGCATGGGCCACGGAGTTCCAGAACGCTTCGGTGGTCTGGCCCGACAGGGTCCGGCCGGAGGCGTCGGTGATGGTGCCGGAAATCATGATCGGCAGTTCGAAGCCCAATTCCTCGAACACGCCCTGTACGGCAAAGATCGCCGCCTTGGCGTTGAGGGTGTCGAAAATGGTCTCGATCAGGATCAGGTCCGAACCGCCCTCGATCAGGCCCTTGGTCGCCTCGGTGTAGTTTTCCACCAGTTCATCGAAGGTGACGTTGCGGTAGCCGGGGTTGTTCACGTCCGGCGAGAGCGAGCAGGTGCGGCTGGTCGGGCCGAGTACGCCGGCAACGAAGCGTGGGCGATCGGGGGTTTCCAGGGTCTTGGCGTCGGCCACCTGGCGGGCCAGGCGCGCACCCTGCACGTTCAGCTCATAAACCAGCTCTTCCATGCCGTAATCGGCCTGGGACACCTTGGTGGCGTTGAAGGTGTTGGTTTCGAGAATGTCCGCCCCGGCATCCAGGTAGGCCTTTTCGATCGAACCGATCACATCCGGACGGGTGATGACCAGCAGGTCGTTGTTACCCTTCACGTCGCTTGGCCAGTCGGCGAAGCGTTTGCCGCGATAGTCCTCTTCCTCCAGCTTGTAGCTCTGGATCATGGTGCCCATGCCGCCATCAAGAATCAGGATGCGTTCTTTGAGGGCCTGCTGGAGAGCGTTGAGGCGAGCACTGCGGTCGGACATGGGACTACCTGGAAAGACGGACACAGAAAGAGCCGGGATGATAGCAAACCTGTACGCTTTGAGAGCATGTCGGGCTTTTTCATGAATATCGCTCATGTTTAATTGATGGCGACACTGTAGAATCAGCGCGATTTTTTACTTCCAGGGTCAGGGATATGTCGCATCGCGTTGTCAGCGCTTTCTTGCTGCTAGTGTTCAGCAGCATCAGTCAGGCGCAAAGCCCGGCTCCGGCGATTTCCTATACCCGTGATATCCAGCCGATTTTCACCGAGAAATGCGTGGCCTGCCACGCCTGCTACGACTCCGCCTGCCAGCTCAACCTGGGCAGCGCCGAGGGCGCGGCGCGTGGCGCTTCGAAGGTTCCGGTGTATGACGGCGACCGCAGCAAGGCGCTCAAGCCGACGCGCCTGTTCATTGATGCCCAGACCCCATTGCAGTGGCGGCAGAAGAAGTTCTATTCGGTGCTCGACGCCCAAGGCAGCCAGGCAGCCCTGATGGCGCGTATGCTGGAGCTGGGGCACCGCACGCCCTTGCAGCCCAATGCCAAGTTGCCGGACGAGATCGTGCTGGGGCTGAACCGGCAGAACATGTGCCCGCTACCCGAGGAGTTCGACGGCTATGCCGGTGCCCATCCGAAGGAAGGCATGCCGTTGGCGGTCACCGGCCTGACCGACAACCAATACCGGACCCTGCGTTCCTGGCTGGCCATTGGCGCCCCGATGGATACCCAGCCACTGGCGCCGACCACCAGCGAAGCGCGGCAGATCGCCCAGTGGGAGAGCCTGCTCAACGCGCCGGGTGCCCGGGAAAGCCTGGTGGGCCGCTGGCTCTATGAACACTGGTTCCTGGCACACATCTATTTCGACGGTGGCGCGTCCGGCCATTTCTTCCAGTGGGTGCGTTCGCGCACGCCCAGTGGCCAGCCGATCGACCTGATCAACACCCGGCGTCCCAACGACGATCCCGGCACCCAGGTCTACTACCGCCTGTGGCCGGTAGAGGGGGCGATCGTCCACAAGACCCACATCACCTATGCCCTGAACGCGGCGAAGATGGCCCGGGTCAAGACCCTGTTCTACAGCGGCAACTGGCAGGTCAGTGCCTTGCCGGGCTACGGTCCGCAACGCCGGGCCAACCCGTTCGAGACCTTCGAGGCGATCCCGGCCGCGGCGCGCTACCAGTTCATGCTCGACAACGCCGAGTATTTCGTCGATACCTTCATCCGGGGGCCGGTCTGTCGTGGACAGATCGCCACCGACGTGATCCGTGACAACTTCTGGGCGCTGTTCCAGGCGCCGGAGCATGACCTGTACATCACCGATCCGAGCTACCGTGGCAAGGCCACGCCGTTGCTGGCGATGCCTGGGCAGAACGATGATGTCGGCAGCGTGCTGAGCCTGTGGCTGGCCTATCGGGACAAGCGCAACGAATACGAGTCGCTGCGCACCGAGGCCTACGCCGCCGTACCGCCGCCCAGTTGGTCAAGCCTGTGGGCTGGCAACGACAATGCCTTGCTGAGCATTTTCCGTCATTTCGACAGCGCCACCGTCACCAAGGGCCTGATCGGCGAAGTGCCGCAGACCATGTGGCTGTTCGACTATCCACTGCTGGAACGCACCTACTACCAATTGGCGGTGAACTTCGACGTGTTCGGCAACGTCTCGCACCAGGCCCAGACCCGGCTGTATTTCGACCTGATCCGCAACGGTGCGGAGCAGAACTTCCTGCGCTTGATGCCGGCTGACTCCCGTGACGACTACCTCGACGATTGGTACCAGAACAGTGGCAAGATCAAGCTGTGGATGGACTACGAGAGCATCGACGACAGCACGCCGAGCGCGTTGAAGCTGCAGGGCAAGGACCCGAAACTCGACTTCGCCCGGCAGTTGCTGGCGCGTTATGGCGATCTCGACGCCCATCCGGACCCGATCAATCGGTGCAGCGGCGCCTACTGCTCGCGACCCAATATCGCCCCGGCCCTGCAGGAGGCCGAGCAATCGCTGAGTCGCCTGGCCTCGCGCCCGGCGGCGGGGCTCAAGGTGATCGATCAACTGCCCGAGGCCACGATGCTGCGGGTCGAGACCCGTGATGGCAAGCGTGAGGTCTACAGCCTGCTGCGCAACCGTGCCCACAGCAACGTTGCGTTCATGCTTGGCGAGGCCTATCGCTACCAGCCAGGCTTGGACACCGTGACGATCTATCCGGGCGTGCTGAGCAGCTACCCGAACTTCATGTTCAACGTACCGGCCGAGCAGGTTCCGGCGTTCGTCGACGCCATGGAACAGGCCAGGGATGCGGCGGCGTTCGAGCAGATCGTCCAGCGCTGGGGCATTCGCCGCAGCCACCCGCAGTTCTGGTTCTATTTCCATGACCTGACGACCTATCTCAAGGAAACCGATCCGATAAATGCCGGTGTGCTGGACATGAACCGCTACGAGAATCTGTAGGCAGGGCCATTCGAAACGACTGTGGTGAGCGGTGGCCATGAGTAGGGTGGATATTCGGGGGTAGTGGCCATGAGTGGCGTGGATCTCCAGGGGTAATGGCCTTGAGTAGGGTGGATGTCTAGGGGTAGGGAGGATGTCCAGGGGTAGATGTGGCGAGCGGGCTTGCCCGCGCTCGACTGCAAGGCAGTCGCAAAGCCGGTAACCCCGATATACCTGGCGTATCGCTCCGTCTGTGTTTGGGGCCGCTTTGCGGCCCAGCGCGGGCAAGCCCGCTCGCCACAGGTCCAACACCAAAGCCAGTACCAAACCCAGCACCAGAGCCCGGCTGAGCCCCAGCCCCAGCCCGCCAGATTTCGGCGTACGGCTTGGTGTGCTTTTCCGACAAAAATACTAGGACTTTGTCCAGTGGCTCGATTTGGCGTAGACTGATGGCAATCTGTGAGGAGATTCCATGAGCGCCATAACCATTACCGATGCCGCACACGATTATCTGGCGGACCTGCTGTCGAAGCAGAACACTCCAGGGATCGGTATCCGCATCTTCATTACCCAGCCAGGCACCCAGTACGCCGAGACTTGCATTGCCTACTGCAAGCCGGGCGAGGAAAAGCCTGAAGACACCGCCCTGGGGCTGAAAAGCTTCACCGCGTGGATCGATTCGTTCAGCGAGGCGTTCCTCGATGACGCGGTGGTCGACTACGCCACCGACCGCATGGGTGGCCAGCTGACCATCAAGGCGCCGAACGCCAAGGTGCCGATGGTCAGTGCCGACAGCCCGATCAACGAGCGCATCAACTATTACCTGCAGACCGAGATCAATCCGGGGCTGGCCAGCCACGGCGGCCAGGTCAGTCTGATCGACGTGGTCGAGGATGGCATTGCCGTGCTGCAGTTCGGCGGCGGTTGCCAGGGTTGTGGCCAGGCCGACGTGACCTTGAAGGAAGGCATCGAGCGGACCTTGCTCGAGCGCATCCCCGAGCTCAAGGGCGTGCGTGACGTGACCGACCATACGCAGAAAGAAAACGCCTACTACTGAGTCCGGTAGCAGGGCGTTCGCTGCCTTGAGTCGCAAAAAAAACGGTGCCCGTGAGTACCGTTTTTTATTGCCTGAAGATCTGTGGTGCCTGTACCGCCGCTTTCGCGGATAAATCCTGCTCCCGCGGTTTGCGGTGCGCCTGAGTGAATCTGATGGGGCCAACGGTCCAGCTTTTTAGGGGGACTGTTCAACTCTGTGGGAGCAGGATCTATCCGCGAAGAGGCCCTGCGGCCTGGCTCCGATCCTGCAGATAATCGCGCAACCGCTCCTGCAGGTACGGCACTCCCAGCGGATGCTCCAGGTACTCGGCAATCGGCATCATTCGCCAATACTGGCCCTCATCGCCGAAACGAATTGCCTCGATTTCCGCCATGCTCAGTTGCCCCACCAGGAACCACGAATGGCTGCCCGGCTGCGTCACGCTGGGATAGCGCCGAGTCCACTCGATGCGTTCGGCGCCGATCCGCAGGGAAAACTCCTCATCCAGCTCCCGCAACGCACACTCGCTCGGGCTTTCTTCTCCTTCACGGCCACCGCCGGCAAAGTCCCAGTGGCCGGGGTAGGGGATGCTGTCTTTCATGTCACGCAGATAGGTCAGCAACTGGTCGCCGCAGAGCAATGCCAGCTTGGCCCCGGAAAATGCCTGTTCGGACATGGATCGCTGCTCCTTTGGTTCAGGGTCGATAGAGATGGGCATGGCCAGCCCGGTATAGCGACGATTCGCTGAAGTGATCACTGCCCAGCACCCGTCCCACAAGAATCAGCGCAGTGCGCCGAAACCCCTTGGCCTCGACCTTGGCCTGGATATCCGCCAGCGTGCCCAGCACCCAGTCCTGGTCAGGCCAGGTGGCGCGATGGATTACCGCAATCGGGCAGTCCGCGCCGTAGTGGGGTGTCAGTTCCTCGACGATTTTCGCCAGATGATTGACTCCCAGGTGAATCGCCATGGTCGCCTTGTGCCGGGCCAGGTCGCCCAGTTCCTCGCCGGCGGGCATCGCGGTCTTGTCGGCATAACGGGTCAGGATCACGCTCTGGGAAATGTCCGGCAGCGTCAGTTCGGCTCCGAGCAGGGCGGCGCAGGCCGCGGTAGCCGTGACGCCGGGAATGATTTCATAACCGATGCCCAGTTCACGCAAATGGCGGATCTGCTCACCGATGGCACCGTACAGTGAAGGGTCCCCGGAGTGCACCCGGGCGACATCCTGTCCGCGGGCGTCGGCTGTCTTGATCAACTCGATGATCTGTTCCAGGTGCAGCTCGGCACTGTTGATCACCTGGTCGGCGCGGTGGCCGTCCAGCACTGCCATGGGTACCAGGGAGCCGGCGTAGATGATGACCGGGCAACGGCGAATCAGTCGCTGGCCCTTGACGGTGATGAGTTCCGGATCGCCGGGCCCGGCACCGATGAAATAGACGGTCATAAGCTTCTCTGAGCGGGATTTGCGCAAGGTCGTGCGTGCCAGTCACTCGGTACTCACCTGATGGTTTTCAGGTGCGGAGTCTGGGCCTACATGAATAACGCTCATGCAGGAAAGGGTGATTATCGAGGGTTTTGTCCTGTCCAGGCCAGCGCAAAGGTGGCCTGAGGGTGTTTCTGTCGTGAAATCAGCAGGCTTGCCGGTTCCTGGCCCAGCTGTTCGGCCAGGGCCAGCGCGGCACTTTCGGCGATACCATGGCAGCCGGTATGGGCGAATACCTGGCTGGAACGATGAGTCAGCCGTGGCTCGTAAGGTTGCAGCGCGGCGGCACTGAAGAACACCAGTGGTAGTTTCAGGTACCGGGCCAGCTCAAGCAGTCCCGGTTCACTGTGTTTGCCGTCGATGCTGGCCAGGCCCGAGATGTTCGCCGGGTCGATTCGGTGAGCCAGCAGGGCGTCTTCCAGCAACCCCAGCAGGATCGATGCCTCGCAACCTTGCCGGCAGCCGAAACCAACCGCGAGGGTTGGTTTCGTGTGGGGTGTTGTCATGCCGGGTATTGGCCGTCTTGTCTGCGGCGGAACATCCAGGCACTGATCAGGCCCAGGGCCAGCCAGAACACGGCGTTGGTCAGTTGCGAGGCGATCTTGAATTGTGCTTCCAGTGCTTCCGGCGCCAGGCTGGAATGTACCTCGGGTTGGGGAGCGCCGATCACATGGGGCACCACGACGATCGCCACGCCCAGCAACTTGATCGCCCAGTGCCGGCCAAACACCACCAGGGCGATAGCCACGGCGGTGGACGCCGCGGTGCTGGCCCACCAGATTTGCCGTTGCAACAAGTCTGCGGCGGCGGTGCCGGGCAGTTCCGGTGGCAGTCCGAGGGTCGGTGCCAGGCAGAAGGTTGCGTAGCCGGCCAGGCCCCAGAGCAGTCCCTGGGACGCGCGATTGGGCGCACGCAGGGTATAGAGCCCGGCTAGCATCAGGGCGAAACCGACCGCCACCACCAGGTTGCCGCCCGTTGTGGACAGCACGCGCTGCCAGCCATCTTCCGGTTCCCAGGCCTCTTCGTCGTGGCCCTCATGGCTGTGGCCGGCCATGGCCGTATCGGTGTGCTCGTGGCTCTCGCTGGCGGGGGCTTTTTCATAGGTCTCCGCCTGGAGAATCAACGGCGCGACCCAGAAACTTTGCAGCAAGGTCAGCAGCAGGGCGGCCAGCAGTCCGCTGAAACCGGCGGTTTGGGCAATACGCTTGATCATGGCCGGGTTCTCAGTGGCACGGGAAGGCAGCGCTGTGGCGCGTGTCGTGGGCGGCGTTGTGAACGGCGTCGATGTGCGAGAAGCCGGCGAAATACACCAGCAGGGCGCCCAGTACGCTGGCACCGATGGCGGCGACAAGGCGTTGGCTGCGGGTCGATGTAGCGGCGTTGGAATGGCTGGCGGTGGTAACGGACATGGCGCTTCCCTCTGGATTTTCAGCGGGCGGCCAAGCGCAGAAAAACCTCGCGGGTCGGGCCCGGAGGTTTCAACAGCGCCTGCCCACCGCAGGTTTGTCATTCGATTTTCCGGGCCGGTCTCCGGGCTCGCGAGGGGTTCCAGCCTGGCTCGAACCTTCCAGCATCACCTTCCCATGCCGAATGGCACAGTGGATCTGACGCTTCTCTCGCTTACCGTTGCGGGGGCAGCACCGGACTGGTCAAGCGTGATGAAGCATCCGCCGACGCACCGGTTTCCCGTTTCACCCTGTGAAGGGCACCCAGAACAGACGCGTAGGAAAACATGCCGTCGGCCGATGCGTCAACCGCGTCGACCGGTGCGTCGATGCTGGCTGAAGGCTTGGCAATGTCCAGCAGGCAGCTCAACTTAAAGTGAATTCTAGAAATATAAATATCAGTTAAAACATGGAGTTATATGATGCTTTTTATCTTGTTTCTAAGTTGGTCGATCGAAAACGGCTTGCCGATCACCTGCATGCCCGCAGGCACCTCAATGCTTTCGGCGTAGCCGCTGGCGAATAGCACCGACAGTTCTGGGCGGACCTGCCGTGCGCTCCTTGCCAGGTCACGGCCATCCATGCCCGGTAGTCCGACGTCGGTCATCAGCAGGTCGATGCTCGTCGCCCGGTTGTTGAGTATTTCCAGGGCCGAGTCGCTGTCGCTGGCCTCCAGCACATTGAATTCCAGCTCCTCGAGCACGTCGACGATCAGCATGCGGACAATGGCATCGTCTTCGACGACGAGGATGGTGGAACTGGCTGCACACATAGGATGGTCTTCCGGGAAAATGAACGCGGGGTAGGCAGGGCTGCCTGTCTTTGCATTGGTAAGCGGCCGAGCGGCACAAGTTCTGCTTCTTATACAAAAAAAGTCTGCTGTATAAGCGTTGAGGATAGCGGGTCTGGTTGATGCTGGGCAGTGCACAGCCGGAAAATGCCTTCTACGCTGTGAGAAAAATGAATCTTTTCCTCAGAATTACGGCAAAATCCTTAATTTTCAAGACTTCCTCCGGGGCCCGAAATGAATTCACCGTCTTCGGTTGATGAGCAAAGCTTCCGCAAACTTCTGAGTCGCAACATCAGTCTGCCCTTGGGCGTGGGTGTGCTCAGCGCAGTCTTCTTCGTTTCCCTGATCACCTATCTGCTGTCGGTGATCCAGTGGGTGCAACACACCGACCGGGTGATCAATAACGTCAACGAGGCGATGAAACTGTCCGTCGACCTGGAAACCGGCATGCGCGGTTTCCTGATCACCGGCGATGAGCATTTCCTCGACCCCTATGAAGTCGCCAAGCCGAAGATCGTTGCCGGGTTGCGCGGTTTGCAGGAGTTGGTGGCGGACAACCCGCAACAGGTCGACCGCTTCAGGCGTATCGAGGCCTTGCAGGACTCCTGGACCGAATATGCGCAGTCGATGATCGATCTGCAGCGCTCCAAGGGCGACTACCGCGAAGCGGTCAAGGCCGGACGTGGCAAGCGCCTGACCGATGAAATCCGCAGCGAATATGAAAATGCGATCGAGACCGAGCAGCAGCTGCGCCTGGCGCGCAACGACGATGTTCGGCGTACGACCCTCTGGACCATCGCCCTGTACCTGACCTTCGTGCTGGGCCTGAGCGCAGTTCTGGCTTATGTCGGAAGAAAGAATTTATTAGATCTTTCAGCGTCTTACAGCAAGAATCTCATGGCGCAACTGAAGAGTTCGGAGCACCTGGAAAAGCAGGCCTGGCTGCGTGACGGCCAGACCCGGTTGTCGGCGCAGATGCTCGGCCAACTGAGTCTCAGCCCGCTGGGCCGCAATGTCCTGCAGTTTTGTGCCAACTATCTGGGCAGTGCGGTCGCCGCTGCCTATGTCCGCGAGGAGCACGGTGGCTTCCGGCGCATTGCCTCCTATGGTTTTTCCCGTGAGCAGGAGCAGCATCGGCAGGATATCTTCACCGATGAAGGCGTGGTCGGGCAGGCTGCCAGCCAGGCGCGGCTGATTCGTCTCGACGAGGTTCCGGAAGATTATTTCAAGGTCAGTTCCGGTCTTGGCGAGGGCTTGCCGCGCAGCGTGGTCGTGGTACCAACCACCAACGACGGGCAGGTCAACGGCGTGATCGAGCTGGGTTTCCTGCGTACGCTGGGCGAGCGTGACATCGACCTGCTGGAACTGATCGCCGACAGCATCGGTACCTCCCTCGAAGCAGCCCGTTATCGCCAGCGCCTGCAGGAAGTGCTGGCCGAGACCCAGCAACTGAATGAGGAGCTGCAGGTCCAGCAGGAAGAACTCAAGACTGCCAACGAGGAACTGGAAGAGCAGTCCAGGGTGCTCAAGGAGTCCCAGGCACACCTGGAAACCCAGCAGACCGAGCTGGAGCAGAGCAACGAGCAACTGGCCGAACAACGCGATGCCCTGGACCGCAAGAACGGCGAATTGAACCAGGCCCAGGTCGAGCTGGAAGAACGTGCGGAACAGTTGCAGCGCTCGAGCAAATACAAGTCCGAGTTCCTGGCCAACATGTCGCACGAGTTGCGTACGCCACTCAACAGCTCGCTTATCCTGGCCAAGCTGCTGGCGGAGAATCCCCAGGAAAACCTCACTGGCGAACAGGTCAAGTTCGCCGAGTCGATCTATTCCGCCGGCAACGACCTGTTGAACCTGATCAACGACATTCTCGACATCGCGAAGGTCGAGGCGGGCAAGCTCGAAGTACGCCCGGAAAACACCAGCGTGGTTCGTCTGGTGGCAGGGTTGAACAGCCTGTTCCTGCCACTGGCGAACGACAAGGGCCTTGATTTCAGCGTGGTGATCGAGCCGGACGCGCCCGAAGCACTGTTCACCGATCGCCAGCGTCTGGAGCAGGTACTCAAGAACCTGTTGTCGAACGCGGTGAAATTTACCGAGAAAGGCCAGGTCAGCCTGACCGTATCGAGCCGGCCGGGCGTGGGTATCGTCTTCAATGTCCGCGACACCGGTATCGGCATTGCCCGCGAACAGCACGAAAGCATTTTCGAAGCGTTCCACCAGGCCGATGGCACCACCAACCGTCGCTACGGCGGAACCGGCCTTGGCCTGTCGATCTCCCGCGACCTGGCGGCCCTGCTTGGCGGTTCGATCAGCGTCGCCAGCGAGCCGGGCCAGGGCAGCGTGTTCACCCTGGCGCTGCCGCGTGAATACACCATGGCCCGCAGTGACGTGCCGGTGGCCCAGGCACCGGTGCATGCGCCGGCTGCGCTGACCAGCATCCCGCGTCGCGAGCCGTCGGCGTTGGTCGAGACGCCGATCGAGCGGTTCGCCGATGATCGCGACAAGGCGCCTTTTGAAGGCCGCAGCATCCTGGTGATCGAGGACGAGCCGAGTTTTGCCCAGATTCTCTACGACCTGGCTCACGAACTCGGCTACCAGTGCCTGGTCGCCCACGGTGCCGACGAGGGCTTCGGTCTGGCGGCGCAGTTTATTCCAGACGCGATCCTGCTGGACATGCGCCTGCCCGATCACTCCGGGCTGACGGTACTGCAGCGCCTCAAGGAACTGGCGCCGACCCGACACATCCCGGTGCATGTGATTTCCGTCGAGGACCGCGTCGAGACCGCCATGCACATGGGCGCCATGGGCTACGCGGTCAAGCCGACCACCCGTGACGAACTCAAGGAGGTCTTCTCCCGGCTCGAGGCCAAGCTGACCCAGAAGGTCAAGCGCGTGCTACTGGTCGAGGATGACGATCTGCAACGCGACAGCATTGCCCGGCTGATTGGCGACGACGATATCCAGATCACCGCAGTGGGGCTGGCCCAGGACGCTTTGGACCTGCTGCGCGAGAATGTCTACGACTGCATGATCATCGATCTCAAATTGCCGGACATGCTCGGCAACGAATTGCTCAAGCGCATGTCTACCGAGGACATCCGCTCGTTCCCGCCGGTGATTGTCTACACCGGGCGCAACCTGACCCGTGATGAGGAAGCCGAGCTGCGCAAGTATTCGCGCTCGATCATTATCAAGGGTGCCCGATCGCCGGAACGCCTGCTCGACGAAGTGACGCTGTTTCTGCACAAAGTCGAATCGCAGCTGTCCAACGAGCGCCAGCACATGCTCAAGACCGCGCGCAGCCGCGACAAGGTCTTCGAGGGGCGCCGGGTGTTGCTGGTGGACGACGATGTGCGCAACATCTTCGCCCTCACCAGTGCCCTGGAGCACAAGGGTGCCATCGTCGAGATCGGTCGTAACGGCCGTGAAGCGATCGAGCGCCTCAATGCCGTCGACGACATCGACCTGGTATTGATGGATGTGATGATGCCGGAAATGGATGGTTATGAAGCGACCATCGAGATTCGCAAGGATCCACGCTGGCGCAAGCTGCCGATCATCGCGGTGACGGCCAAGGCGATGAAGGACGACCAGGAACGCTGTCTGCAAGCGGGTGCCAACGACTACCTGGCCAAGCCGATTGACCTGGATCGCCTGTTCTCGCTGATTCGTGTGTGGTTGCCGAAAATGGAAAGGATCTAGTGCAGCAAAATATCGATATTGAAATACGCCTCCTGATCGAGGCGATCTACCTGAAGTACAGCTACGATTTTCGTGATTACTCCGGCGCGTCGATCAAGCGCCGGGTTGTCCACGCCCTGCGCCAGTTCGATTGCGCGACCATTTCGGCGCTGCAGGAGCGGGTTTTGCACGATCCAGCGGCGTTCATGCAGTTGCTGCAGTTCCTGACCATTCCTGTCAGCGAGATGTTTCGTGACCCCAGTCATTTCCTGGCGATTCGCCAGGAAGTGGTGCCGCTGCTCAAGACCTATCCATCAATCAAGATCTGGGTCGCCGGTTGCAGCACCGGGGAGGAGGTCTATTCGATGGCCATCCTGCTGCGCGAGGAAGGCTTGCTCGACCGGACCATCATCTACGCTACCGACATCAATCCCAGCTCGCTGGAAAAGGCCAAGCAGGGGATCTTTTCCCTGGACAACGTGCGAGCCTACAACCAGAACTATCTGCAGGCCGGCGGCCAGCGGGATTTTTCCGAGTACTACACGGCTGCCTATGGCTATGCGATTTTCGACAAGAGCCTGCGTGACAACGTGACCTTCGCCGATCACAGCCTTGCGACCGATAGCGTGTTCTCTGAAACTCAATTAATTTCTTGCCGTAACGTATTGATTTATTTCAATAAAAAGCTACAGAATCGAGCATTTGGGCTGTTTCACGAGTCGCTCTGCCACCGTGGCTTTCTGGTGTTGGGCAGCAAGGAGACCCTGGACTTTTCCTCCTTTGGCAAGCACTTCGAGACCTTGGTCAAGCAAGAGCGGATTTATCGCAAGCTATGAACAGACTGGCCCTTGAGTTCACTCAGCGACGCATTCAAGCCATCGCCATGGGCGCTTCGGCGGGTGGCGTCGAGGCGTTGCTGACGGTGTTCAGTGAGTTGCCCAGCGGTTTTCGCCTGCCGATCGCGGTCGTGCTGCACATGCCCGAGGAGCGCCAGAGCCATCTGGCCGAGGTGTTCGCCCGGCGCCTGTCGATGCCGGTCAAGGAAGCTGTCGACAAGGAATCGATCTCGCCGGGGACCATCTATTTCGCCAGTCCCGGCTATCACTTGTCGGTTGAGCAGGACCACAGTTTTTCCTTCAGTTGCGAGGCGAGGGTGAATTATTCGCGGCCTTCCATCGATTATCTTTTCGAGTCATGTGCCGACGCCTATGGACCGCAACTGATGGCTATCCTGCTGACCGGGGCCAATCACGACGGTGCCAGCGGGCTGGCCCAGGTCAAGGCCCAGGGTGGCCTGACGGTCGTGCAGGACCCGCGCGAGGCGCGGGTGGCGACGATGCCCGAGGCGGCTCTTGCCTTACATGTACCCGACTACATACTCCCTCTTCGCGGCATCGGCCGCCTGCTTGTCGAGCTGGAACGAATCGCATGCTAAGTACTGTCCAGGCCAAACTGCTGATCGTTGACGATCTGCCGGAAAATCTGTTGGCGCTGGAGGCGCTGATCAAACGCGAGGATCGTGTCGTCTATAAGGCTCTGTCCGCCGATGAAGCCCTGTCGCTGCTGCTGCAGCACGAATTCGCCATGGCGATTCTCGATGTGCAGATGCCCGGCATGAACGGTTTCGAACTGGCCGAGCTGATGCGCGGCACGGAGAAGACCAAGAACATCCCGATCGTCTTTGTCAGTGCCGGTGGCCGTGAACTCAACTACGCCTTCAAGGGCTATGAAAGCGGGGCGGTGGACTTTCTCTACAAGCCGCTGGACACCCATGCGGTAAAAAGCAAGGTCAATGTATTCGTCGAGCTGTATCGCCAGAGCAAGGCGATGAAGCAGCAGGTCGAGGCCCTGGAGCAGAGTCGGCGCGAGCAGGAGGCGTTGCTCAAGGAGCTGCAGGCGACCCAGGAGGAGTTGCAGCGGGCGGTACGCATGCGCGACGACTTCATGTCGATCGTCTCCCATGAAGTGCGTACGCCGCTCAACGGGCTGATCCTCGAAACCCAGTTGCGCAAGATGCACCTGGCCCGCAACAATGCGGCAGCCTTCACCCTCGACAAGATGAACGCGATGGTCGAACGCGATGAGCGGCAGATCCAGAGCCTGATCCGGTTGATCGAGGACATGCTCGACGTGTCGCGCATCCGCACCGGCAAACTGTCGATCCAGCCGAATCGCTTCGACCTTTCGCAGCTGGTGGCCAAGTTGCTCGAAGGTTTCGCGCCGCAGGTCCAGGCCGCCGAATCGAGCCTGAGCTACGAGATGAGCGGGCCGGTGGAAGGCAACTGGGACGAGTTCCGTATCGAGCAGGTGATCTCCAACCTGTTGACCAACGCGCTTCGATATGGCGCGAAAAGCCCGATCGACGTTCGTGTCTATGCCGAGGGGGCCCATGCCTGTATCGAGGTCCGCGACCGCGGGATCGGTATCAGCGAGGAAAACCAGAAGCGCATTTTCCAGCAGTTCGAGCGCGTCTCGGCGGGGCATGCGATCGCCGGATTGGGCCTGGGGCTGTTCATTTCCGAGCAGATTGTCGCTGCCCATGGCGGCACGATCACGGTGTGCAGCAGGCTCGGCGAAGGCTCGACCTTCCGTGTGTGCCTGCCATTGCAGGAAAACCGGTAAACCGACGCAACCTCCGGCAGAGCCGGTGGTCGTATTGGCAGAAATTAGAAAATGAAGGTTTTCCATGAGTGAAGATGCACAAGACGTCGTGCTGATCGTCGAAGACGACCCATCGATCCTGATGGTGTTGTCGGCCTACCTGGCCGGCGAGGGCTATCGGGTACTGCAGGCCGAAAATGGTGAGCAGGCCTTCCAGATCCTGGCGACCAAACCGAACCTGGACCTGATGGTCACCGACTTCCGGCTGCCTGGCGGGATATCCGGGGTCGACATTGCCGAGCCGGCGATCAAGCTGCGCCCGGACCTTAAGGTGATTTTCATCAGTGGCTATCCGGCGGAGATTCTCGAGACGGACAGCCCGATCACCCGCAAGGCACCGATCCTCGCCAAGCCTTTCGACCTCGACACCTTGCAGGAGCAGATCCAGCGCCTGCTGGCCTGACTCAGGCGTTGATCATTTCCCGGACCCTGGCCGTCAGCAGGTCGAGGTTGAAGGGCTTGGTGATCATCTGCATGCCCGGGTCGAGGAAGCCGCCACGCACTGCCGCATGTTCGGCATAACCGGTAATGAACAAAACCTTGAGACCGGGCCGTAGCTGGCGGCCGATTTCCGCCAGTTGTCGACCATTCATGCCAGGCAGGCCGACATCGCTGATCAGCAGGTCGATCCGCTGGTCGGACTCGAGCACCGGCACCGCGGCATTGGCATCCCCGGCCTCGACGAACTGGTAGCCCAGCTCACTCAAGACATCGCGCACCAGTGCCCGTACAGCTGGATCGTCCTCGACGATCAGAACCGTTTCGCCTTCGGCTGCATGGGAGGCCGGCAGCAACTGCAGGGTGTCGTCCTGGGTCATGGGTTCGCCGCTGTAGCGCGGCAGGTACAGATTGACCGAGGTACCTTGGCCGAGCGTGCTGTCGATGGACACGTGGCCGTGGGATTGCTTGCTGAAGCCATAGATCATCGAAAGCCCGAGGCCTGTGCCCTGGCCGATCGGCTTGGTGGTGAAGAACGGGTCGAAGACCCGGCTGATGATGCTTTCCGGCATGCCGCAACCATTGTCGCGGACCTGCAGCAGCACATAGTCGCCCGGCTCCAGGTGCCCCTGGGATTCGGTGAAGGCCAGGTCCAGTACCTGATTCGAGGTGCTCACCAGTAACTGGCCACCGTTGGGCATGGCATCACGGGCATTGATGACCAGGTTGAGCAGGGCACTTTCCAGTTGATTGGGGTCGGCTTCGGCGGTCCACAGTGTCGAAGCCAGATCCATCCGCAACTCGATGCTTTCATTCAGGCTGCGATGCAGCAGTTCGCCCATGGACTTGACCAGTTCGTTCATATCCACCGGCTTGGAGTCCAGCGACTGCCGGCGGGAAAATGCCAGCAGCCGGTGGGTCAGGCCGGCCGCGCGGTTGGCCGAGGTCACGCCAAGGTCGATGAGATTTTCGAGGTCTTCCAGGCGCCCCCGGGCGAGCCGGCGCTTGATCAGTTCAAGGCTGCCGATGATCCCGGTGAGCATGTTGTTGAAGTCGTGGGCGATGCCTCCGGTCAACTGTCCAACCGCTTCCATCTTCTGCGATTGACGCAGCGCCTCCTCATTATGGCGCAACTGGGCGGTGCGTTCTTCCACCTGTTGTTCCAGGCTCTCCAGGGTTTCCTTGAGCCGCAGCTCACTCTGGCTGAGGTCGACCAGGCGGTCGCGGGCCTCGTATTGCCGCCTTCGCCCGCGGATGGCCGAGGTCGCCAGGCTGATCAGGGTGACCGGATGGAACGGCCGTTCGAGGAAGCTGACGTTGCCCAACTGGTTGCCGATATGGGACGAGGAGGGGCGATCCGGACGGCCATGATGGGTCAGCAGGACGATGGGCAGGTCCGACCAGGCCGGCTGTTCGCGCAAGTGCTGCAGCAGCGGATCGAGGTCGATGGCTTGCAGCGCTTCGGCGCTGACGATGACCAACCCGGCACCGTCCTGCAATTCGCTGCATAACGACGCCAGGTTCGCGGTAACCACCCCCTTGAACCCGGCTTCTTCGAGGATCATCCGCGCAATCTGGCTGTCACGGCCCCAGGGCGCCAGGATGATCGCCCGTTCGGAAACCTGGTCCAACCGATTCACAAGCCCCCATCCTGGAGCAACGGCAGTCCCTCGCCCAGGTAGGTCGGTACGCCACGTAGCACGCCCTGGAAGGCTTCCAGCGGCTCGCCGATGGTCATGCCGGTGGCGCCGATGCGGTATTCGCGGATGGTCGACTCGTGGGAACCGGTGCGTTTCTTGATGATCGAGATGGCCCGGCGGACCTTGCCCAGGGCCTCGAAGTAACGCAGCAGGACAACCGTGTCGGCCAGGTAGGTGATCTCCACGGGCGCCTGCATGTCGCCGACCAGACCGTGCTGGGCGACGGTCATGAAGGTCGCGACGCCACGGCGGTTGAGGTACAGCAGCAACTCGTGCATGTGCAGGATCAGCGCGTTCTCTTCCGGCATGGCGGCCTGGTAGCCGTTGATGCTGTCGATCACCACGGTCTTGATCTTGCCTTCATCCACGCAGCGCCGGACTCGATGGGAAAACTCGCCGGGCGAGAGTTCGGCAGCGTCGACCTGGTCGATCCACAGGTTGCCGGTGGCTTGCAGGGCGGTCAGGTCAATGCCGAGGTTCTTCATGCGTTCGTGCAGCAGCCCCAGTTCTTCGTCGAAAATGAACAGTGCGGCCTTTTCGCCACGGGCCACCGCCGCTGCGGCGAAGATCATCGCGATCAGCGTCTTGCCGGTGCCGGCCGGGCCGAGGATCAGGGTACTCGAGCCGGTCTCGATGCCACCGCCGAGCAGTGCGTCCATCTCGTTGATACCGCTGCTCAACTGCTGGCGCAAATACTCGCCACGGTGTTCGGCTGCCACCAGCCGGGGGAAAACGTGCACGCCATCGTTGCTGATGGTGAAATCATGGTAACCGCCACGGTATTTCTGGCCACGATACTTCACCACCCGCACCCGGCGTCGTTCAGCGCCATAGTTGGGCGCCAGCTCCTCGAGCCGGATCACTCCGTGGGCGACACTGTGCACGGTCTTGTCGAGGGATTCGTTGGTCAGATCGTCGAGCAGCAGCACGGTGGCGTCGTACCGCACGAAGTAATGCTTGATCGCCAGGATCTGCCGGCGGTAGCGCAGCGAACTCTGGGCCAGCAGGCGAATCTCGGAGAGGCTGTCGAGCACTACGCGGGTCGGCTTGACCCGCTCCACCGCGTCGAAGATCTGCCGGGTGGCTTCGCCCAGTTCCAGGTCGGAGGAGTACAGCAGGCTCTGCTGGTGTTCGATATCCAGCAGATTCTCCGGAGGTGTCAGTTCGAAGATGTCGATATTTTGATCCAGCACCCAGCCATGGGAACTGGCGCCTTGGCGCAGCTCTTTCTCGGTCTCCGAGAGCGTGATGTACAGGCAGCGCTCACCGGCTGCGGCGCCGGCCTGGAAAAACTGCAGGGCGACGGTGGTCTTGCCGGTGCCCGGTTCGCCCTCGAGCAGGAATACGTGGCCACGGGACAGCCCGCCGGAAAGAATATCGTCCAGGCCCTCGATGCCGGTGGCCGCCTTGGAGGAGAGAGAGGCAGATGGTGTCGTCAATTCCAGAAGCTCTTGTGACTGGGGATTCTTGTACTGGACCTCTCGCACCGGCCGCGGTTCCCTGTTTCAAGCGCCGGATGGGCTCCGCCGTCCCGCCGGCGCAGGGCTTGCCAGCACACCGCATCGCCGCGAAAAGTCCTCCTTGGCACTACAACCCTTGCTGCAACGCCGGATCATCCGGGTTCTGCTGCTCCAACTGCGCCAGCAGTATCTGCACGTTCTGCAACTGGCCGCTTTCCTTCCAGTAGCCGATCAGCAATACCCGGGCCTTGCGGTTCGCCGGATGGCGCTGGACCAGTTCCTCCAGTTGGCGCTGGGCCGCTTCGAGCTGGTCGAGGTCGTGGAGGGTGGTGGCGAGCTTGTAGCGGTATTCGGTGTTGTCCGGCTCCAACTCCACTGCCTTGGCCAGGCTCAGCAAGGCATATTCGCTCTGGCCGTGGTGCAGCAGCCAGACGCCCAGCGCATGTTGAAGATAGGCCGACTGCGGTTGAACTTCCAATTGCCTGGCCAACAATTGCCGGGCCTGGTCGGGCTGGTTGCGCTTGTCCAGCAGTTCGACTTGCGCGACCACCGCCTTGAGATTGTTCGGCTCCAGTTGCGAGACCCGTTCGAGAGACTGCTGGGCCTCGTTCAGCTGTCCTTCGTGCAGGTAGAGCCGGGCCAGTTGGAACTGCGCCTCGGCGCTTTCCGGTTGGGCCTTGAGGCTGCGTTCGTATTCGTCGATCACCTGTTGCAACGAGGCGAAGTAAAGGCCCTGGTCGTCCGGCGAGAGGCCAAGCATGGCGTTGGCGGCGGCAAAGCGCACTTCCTGTTCGCTGTCTTCCAGCGCTGGCCCGAGCAGGAGGCTGCGCTGGGCCCCCGGCACCAGTCCGATAATGCTCTGGATGGCTGCTTCGCGGACCAGCGCCGATGGGTTCTGCAGATCCGCGTCGGCCAGTTTCAGCGCCCGTGGGCTGGGGTAGTTGGGCAGTTCGACGTGCAGTGCGGCGCGGCGTATGTCCGACAGGTCGGTACGCGCCAGTTGCTGGTAGAGCACTCGCGCAGCGCCCGGCAGACCGTTATGAGCCTGCTTCAGCGCCTGGCCATAGTTGATGTGGGGAGCCTGGGGGCTGGCCAGCTTGCCGGGCAGCAGGTGCCAGACAATGGCGAGTGCGATCAGCAACAGGAAGCTGATAAGCAGGTAGCGGCGGGGCTTCGTCATGCAGGGTCCATGAGCTGGCGAGCTTTCATAAGATCGCCAGCTTCGGTCAGCACGGCTTCAGAGTCAAACGGTCAGTCAATCGAGCACGTATTCCACTGGCGTCAGTGGCGGTGGCAGATCGGTGTGGCCCAGGCTGGCGAGGACTTCACGTTCCACGGTCCGCAGGATCGCATTGCAGGGCAGGTCGTTCTCATCGAAGCCGAACGGGTCTTCGAGGTCGTCGCCGATCTCGTCCAGGCCGAGGAAGGTGTAGCTGACGATCGCCGTGAAGATCGGCGTCAGCCAACCCAGCGGCTCGGCCATGGCAAACGGCAGCAGGATGCAGAACAGGTAGATGGTCCGGTGCAGCAGCAGGTTGTAGGGGAAGGGCAGCGGTGTCTGCTTGATCCGTTCGCAACTGGCCTGGACCTGGCTGAGGCTGACCAGGAGGCTCGAGAACACCGTGTAGCGCCACTCGCTGATCAGCCCCTGACTGGCCATGTCCTGGCAACGGCTGCCGATTCGCTGCAGCAGTTGGTCCGTGGCATTTGGGTGACCGGGCTTTGGGGCAGCCTGCTGCCAGGGCAGGATTGCCTGGCGCTCGTCTTCCAGGCGCAGGCGTGCAACCAGGCCGTGGGCAAAGCCGCAGAGTTCGCGCAGTAGGGCGGTACGCTGCGGTTCGTCGCCGAGCACCTGGCTTTCGCGGATCAGCGAGCGGATGTCGATGATCATCTGCCCCAGTTGCTTGCGGCCTTCCCACCAGCGGTCATAGCAGGCGTTGTTGCGAAAGCTCATGAAGATCGACAGCGACAGGCCGAGCAGGGTGAACGGCGTGGCGTTGACCTTGGAGAAGAACTCCGGGTGGGCGGTTTCCACCAGCACGATGACTGCGGCAAGCAGCGTCACCACCAGGCAGCGCAGGGCAATGCGGCGGGCGATGGAGCCCTTGAGGGAAAACAGGATGGCAATCAGGTTCGGCTTGGGGCGGACGATCATCGGCAGGGACTGCTTGCAGCGCGGGGTTTACGCAGGGCCAGACTAGAAGTCCGTGCTGGGCTTGTCCAATTGCTTTGTCTGACGGCGTGATCGATCGCGTCTATTGACTGGGTGTATGTTATCAGTATGGTCGCGAGGGCGAGGGTCCCAAATCTTCCACCCGAAAAAAAGCCCCGCAACCGAACGGCAGCGGGGCATAAAGGGATCGGAGGGGCATCCAATCCGGGAGAGTTGAATCAGTTGCTGGCGACCGCCTGCGGTGCGAAGCCGCCGCCCAGTGCCTTGTAGATCGCGACGATGCCGCGATACAGGTCGACCTCGGCCTGGGCCTGGCTGTCTTCTGCGGCCAGGCGTTCGCGTTGGGCGTCGAGCAGCACGAGGAAGTCGACGCTGCCTTCGCGATAGCGGATCGCAGCCAGGTCAGCGGCGGCACGGCTCGATTCGCTCTGGCGAATCAGCGAGATCAGCCGTTGCTGGCGCTTGCCGTAGTCGGTGAAGGCGTTCTGCGATTCCTCCAGCGCCAACAGCACCTGCTGTTCATAGGTCGCCAACGCGCCTTCGGCCTCGGCATTGGCACCGCGCAGGCGGGCCCGCACGCTGCCCAGGTTGAACGCCGGCCAGGTGATGCTTGGGCCCAGGGCCCAGGCATTGGCGGCCGACGAACCGATCTGCGAACCACGCCCAGCGGTGAAACCGAGGAAACCGCTGAGGCTGACCCGTGGGAACAGGTCGGCCTTGGCTACGCCAATCCGCGCCGTGGCAGCTGCCAGTTTGCGTTCGGCACTGAGGATGTCCGGACGACGCTGCAGCAGGTCACCCGGATTGCCAATGGCCAGGGCCTTGGAAATCGCCGGCAGGTCTTTCGGACCCAGGTCCACCGTCAGGCTGTCCGGGCGCTCGCCGAGCAGGGTGGCGATGCGGTTCTTCTCGCGGGCCTGTTCGGCCTGCAATTGCGGTACGCTGGCCTCGACCGCGGCCAGGCGGGCATCGGCACGGACCACGTCAAGCTGGTCGCCGACGCCGGCATCACGCAGGCTTTCGGTGATGCCCTTGGATTCCTGCTGGTTCTTCAGGTTGGCCAGGGCGATCTTTTCCCGCAGTTGCGCGCCGCGCAGTTGCCCGTAGGCATCCACCAGTTCGGCGATCATGGTCACCTGCAACTGGTACAGGTCGGCGGCGGCCGCCTGTTCGTCGGCGTCGGCAGCTTCCAGGTTGCGCTGGATGCGGCCGAACAGGTCGACTTCCCAGGCCATGTCCAGCCCCAGGTCATAGCGTTCGCTGTTGACCCGGCTTTCGGTCTGGCCAGGCACCTGGCCCTTGCCGAGGTTGGCGCTGGCACGGCTGGTGATGGTCGGCATCGCGTCGTCGCTGACGTCGTCGCGGATCGCCCGCGCCGCCTTCAGGCGAGCGAAGGCGACACGCAGGTCACGGTTGCCGTTCAACGATTGGGTCACCAACTGGTTGAGGGTCGGGTCGTCGAACTGTTGCCACCAGACACCCTCGAAGCGCGCGCGATCGAAGTTCTTGCGGTCGGCGCTGTCATCGCTGGCGGCGGTGATCTTCGCCGCCGGGGTGTCGGGAGTCTTGTAGTCCGGGCCGACGGCACAGGCGCTCAGCGCCAGTACCAGCAGGCTCGGTACGAAGGCCTTCATACTGCTCATTGTTGCGCCTCCAGCTTGAGGGCCCGTGCGGCCTTGCGCGCTTCGCCACGTTCGACGAAGCGGCGGATCAATACATAGAACACAGGGGTCAGCAGCAGACCGAAGAAGGTCACGCCGAGCATCCCGGAGAACACCGCCACACCCATGGCATGACGCATCTCGGCACCGGCACCGCTGGAGAACACCAGGGGTACCACGCCCATGATGAACGCCACCGAAGTCATCAGGATCGGCCGCAGACGCAGGCGGCAGGCTTCCAGTACCGCGCTCAGCGGGTCGAGGCCTTCTTCCTGTTTGTCCTTGGCGAACTCGACGATCAGGATCGCGTTCTTGCACGCCAGGCCCACCAACACGATCAGGCCGATCTGGGTGAAGATGTTGTTGTCGCCACCGGACATGATCACCCCGGCAATCGCCGACAGCAGGGTCATCGGTACGATCAGGATCACCGCCAGCGGCAGGCTCCAGCTTTCATACAGGGCCGCCAGGACCAGGAACGCCAGCAGTACGCAGAGCGGGAAGACCAGCAGTGCGGTGTTGCCCGAGAGGATCTGCTGGTAAGTCAGGTCGGTCCACTCGTAGGTCATGCCGTTGGGCAGTTCGTCCTTGAGCAGCTTTTCGATCGCCGCTTCGGCCTGGCCGGAGCTGTAGCCGGGTGCCGCGGCACCGTTGATTTCGGCGGTGATGAAGCCGTTGTAGTGCATCACGCGGTCCGGACCCGAGGTATCGCTGACCTTGATGAAGGTCGCCAGCGGGATCATCTCGCCCTTGTTGTTGCGGACCTTCAGTTGGCCGATCTGGTCGGATTCGAGGCGGAACTGCTGTTCGGCCTGCACGTTGACCTGGTAGGTACGACCGAAGCGGTTGAAGTCGTTGGCATACAGCGAACCCAGGTAGATCTGCAGGGTGTCGAAGATGTCGCTGACGGCCACGCCGTGGGTCTTGGCCTTTTCGCGGTCGATGGCGGCATCGACCTGCGGCACGTTGACCGTGTAGCTGGTGAACAGGTTCGCCAGTTCCGGCACGCTGCGGCTTTTGTTGATGATGTTCATGGTTTCCTTGTACAGCTCGTCGTAGCCCAGGTTGCCCCGGTCTTCGATCTGCAGGCGGAAACCACCGATGGTGCCCAGGCCTTGTACTGGCGGCGGCGGGAAGATCGCCATGTAGGCTTCCTGGATCCCGGCGAACTTGCCGTTCAGGGCACCGGCGATGGCGCCGGCCGATTCACTCGGGTCCTTGCGCTCGTCGAACGGCTTGAGGGTGACGAACACGATGCCGGCGTTCGGGCTGTTGGTGAAACCGTTGATCGACAGCCCAGGGAAGGCCACCGCGCTTTCCACGCCGGGTTGTTTCAGGGCCAGGTCGGACATGCGCTTGATCACGTCCTCGGTACGGTCCAGGCTCGCCGCGTCCGGCAGTTGGGCGAAGGCCACCAGGTACTGCTTGTCCTGGCCGGGCACGAAACCGGTCGGAGTGGTCGAGAAACCGAGCCAGGTCAGCACGATCAGGCCGGCATACAGCACCAGGGCCACGCCGCTGACACGGATGACACGGGCTACCGCGCCAACATAACCATGGCTGGCACGGTCGAAGAAGCGGTTGAACGGACGGAACAGCCAGCCACCAAGCAGCGCGTCGAGCACCTTGGAGAAACGGTCCTTGGGCGCGTGGTGGTCCTTGAGCAGCACCGCGGCCAGCGCCGGCGACAGGGTCAGCGAGTTGAACGCCGAGATCACGGTCGAGATGGCGATGGTCAGCGCGAACTGCTTATAGAACTGGCCGGTCAGACCGGAAATGAACGCCGCCGGGACGAACACCGCACACAGTACCAGCGCCGTGGCGATGATCGGTCCGGTCACTTCGCGCATGGCGCGCTTGGTGGCTTCCACCGGGTTGAGGCCCAGGCCGATGTTACGTTCGACGTTCTCAACCACCACGATGGCGTCGTCCACCACGATACCGATCGCCAGTACCAGGCCGAACAGCGACAGGGCGTTGAACGAGAAACCGAACACATGCATGACCGCGAAGGTACCGATCAGCGACACCGGTACGGCAACCAGCGGGATGATCGATGCACGCCAGGTCTGCAGGAACAGGATCACTACCAGGACCACCAGCACCAGGGCTTCGAACAGCGTGTGGATCACCGCCTCGATGGAGCCACGGACGAAGATGGTCGGGTCATAGACAATGCTGTAGTCCATGCCCTGGGGGAAATCCTTCTTCAATTCATCCATCTTGGCCCGGACTTCATTGGAAATCTCGATGGCGTTGGAGCCTGGACGCTGGAAGATCGGGATCGCCACTGCCGGCTGGTTGTTCAGCAGCGAGCGCAGGGCGTACTGGCTGGAGCCAAGCTCAACCCGAGCGATGTCCTTCAGGCGGGTGATCTCGCCGTCGTCGCCGGCACGGATCACGATGTTCTCGAATTCTTCCTCGGTGACCAGACGGCCCTGGGCGTTGATCGACATCTGGAAGCTGGTGGCGTTCGGCGCGGGCGGGGCGCCCAACTGGCCGGCGGCAACCTGGCGGTTCTGCTCGCGGATGGCGTTGACCACATCGGTGGCGGTCAGGTTGCGCGAAGCGGTCTTGTTCGGGTCGAGCCATACCCGCAGGGAGTAGTCGCCCATGCCGAACAGTTGCACGTCACCGACACCGCCCAGGCGCGCCAGCTCATCCTTGATGTTGAGCAGGGCGTAGTTGGACAGGTAGAGCATGTCGTAGCGCTGGTCCGGCGAGGTCAGGTGCACGACCATGGTCAGGTCGGGCGAGGCCTTGTCGACGGTGATACCGATCCGGGTCACTTCGGCCGGCAGCTTCGGCTCGGTCCGGGTCACGCGGTTCTGCACCTGTACCTGCGCGTTATCCAGGTCGGTGCCCAGGGCGAAGGTGATGGTCAGGGTCAGCTTGCCGTCGGCGGTGGACTGCGAGGACATGTACAGCATGTTCTCGACGCCGGTGATCGCCTGCTCCAGCGGGGCGGCTACGGTTTCGCCGATCACCTTGGGGTTGGCGCCGGGGAAGTTGGCGCGTACGACCACGGTCGGAGGCACCACTTCCGGGTATTCACTGATCGGCAACTGGAACAGCGAGATCGCACCGGCGATCAGGATCAACAGCGACAATACGGCCGCGAAGATCGGTCTTGATATGAAGAACTGGGAAAAATTCATCGTGTGTATCCCTTAACCGCGTGGAGTCGCTGCGGCCAGCTTGTTTGCCTGGGTCGGGGCGGCCTTGGCCGGGGCGACCTGGGACAGGTTGCTGGCTTCCAGGGCTTGTCGTTGTTGCGCCAGGGCGGCGAGGGTTTCCTTGCTGGCCATCGGGATCACTTCAGGATCCACCGGCGAGCCGGGGCGTACGCGTTGCAGGCCCTTGACGATGACGGTGTCGTCCTTGTTCAGGCCGTTGCGCACGATGCGCAGGCCTTCGATCTTCGGCCCCAGCTCGACGGTGCGATAGACAGTCTTCTTGTCGGCGTCCATTACCAGCACGAACTTCTTGCCCAGGTCGGTACCGACCGCTTCGTCGTTGATCAGCACGGCGTCATAGGTGCCGCTGCCGACCAGTTTCAGGCGTGCATACAGGCCTGGGGTGAAGCTGCCGTCGCTGTTGTCGAACACGGCGCGACCGCGAATGGTGCCGGTGCGTGGGTTGACCTGGTTGTCGACGAAGTTCATCTGGCCCAGGTGTGGGTTGCCGGCTTCGTTGGACAGGCCCAGGTACACCGGGGTGGTCTGGCCACGCTTGCCCTGGCGGGCCAGCTGGGTGTACTTGAGGTAGACCCGCTCGTCGGCGTCGAAGTAGGCGTAGACCTTGTCGGTGGAGACCACGCTGGTCAGCGGCGTGACATCGGCAGTGACGATGTTGCCGGCGGTGATCTCGGCGCGGCTGACGCGGCCGGTGATCGGCGCGGTGACGCGGGTGAAGCTCAGGTTCAGGCGGGCCAGGTCCAGTTGTGCCTGGGTGGCGTCGACCGCAGCCTTGGCTTCCTGGGCGGTGCTGGTACGCGTGTCGGCCAGCTCGGTGGAAATCGCGTTGCTGGTCAGCAGGCGCTTGCCGCGTTCGGCTTCGTTGGCGGTTCGGCTCGCCGTGGCGCGGGCTTGCTGCAGTTGGGCTTCCAGGCGATGGACTTCAGCCTGGTAGGGCCGTGGGTCGATCTGGAACAACAGGTCGCCTTTCTTGACCAGCGCACCTTCGGTGAACGCTACCTGGTCGATCTGGCCGGAGACCCGTGGGCGGATCTCCACGGTTTCCGGGGCTTCGAGGCGCCCGGTGAACTCGTCCCATTCGTTGACGGGTTGTTCGATGACCTTGGCCACGCTGACCTTGGCCGCCGCCATCGCGCCGCCTGCTGCCACCGGTGCCTTACCGCAGGCGCTCATCACCACGACTGCCAGGGCCGCGAGGGGAAAGCGCAAAAGTTTAAGTGACTGTTCCATGGGGGGAGTCCGCCAATCTATTGAGATGGGCGGATCATGCTGTGGCCGCTGATCGCACACGAATCGAATGAAGCGAAGGTGACTATCATTCGGAATGATATGAGGGCCGGGCAGCCCCCTAGCATGCACCTTAGTTAGCAACCTATCAATCGTGGCAGGGGAAAATTCCCCGGTTATTTTCCGGCTCGACGCTCCATGACCTGCGCCAGCACCGCCAGGTCCATGTCGCCTTCGCCGTGCTCCAGCGCATCCAGGAGGTTGTCGCGAATCAGTTCCGCACTCGGCATCGGCACCGACACGCTGCGCGCGGCATCCAGGATCAGGTTGACGTCCTTGAGCCCCAGCGCCGCCTTGAAGGCCGCGTTGCTGTAGTCATTGCGGCCGATCAGGGCGCCATAGCCGGAGTAGACCGGCCCCGGAAAGATTGTCGTGGAAACCAGGTCGACCAATGCCGCCGACTCCATGCCATGGCCCTTGACCAGGCTGGCCGCTTCGGCCATCGCCTCGACTGCGGACACCAGCAGGAAATTGGTCGCCAGCTTCATCGCATTGGCGCTGGCCACATTTTCCCCCAGCCGCCAGGTCTTGCGCCCGATCAGGTCGAACAACGGTTGCAGTGAGTCCAGCGCTTGCGCCGGGCCGGCCGCGAGAATATTCAGTTCCCCGGCAATCGCCACATTAGGCCGCCCCATCACCGGCGCTGCGACATAGGTCAGGCCGCGAGCCTGGTGCAGCTCGGCCAGTTCCCCGGCAAAGTCCACCGCAATGGTCGCCAGGTTCACATGGATCAGTGGCGCGTTGAGTTCATCGAGCAGCCCGGAGTCGAGCAGCACCGTACGCATCGCCTGATCGTGGGCCAGCATGCTGAACACCACGTCCGCCTCGAACGCCTGGCGCGGTTCGTCCGCCGCCCGTGCCCCGAGTTCCACCAGGGCCTGCACCGGGCCCGGCGAGCGGTTCCACACCCACAGTTCATGACCGGACTTCAACAGGTTGCTGGCGATGGCCTGGCCCATGCTACCGAGGCCGACAAAACCGATTTTCATGAAGACACACTCCTGACGAACACTGATGGAATTGGCGGCGGCTGCCGCCAGAGGTGCTATTAGGCACACCGGCAAGCGTCCCGAGTATGTCAAATCCTGCGCGCGGGGAATCAAAAGGTGTCAGGTAAGGCGCTCGATACATTGCAATACAGTTGCAGGTATAGGGTGGCGTTCAGCCACAGGTCGCACGGACCCCCGTAGGCATTGGTCGCGGCCTACGTACTGGCCTTAACGGGCTTGCCGGAGAAAATGGCGTGGGTGTTGATACTGTCGAGAACGCGACAGGGGAGAGCGCAATTTTGTATTCCCACCCGACAAAATTCGTGGTTATTATCTGCCCGCGCTGTGGGACAGAATCCCCTCCGGCGTAAGAAGATTGCTATGGACGGCACCGTCCAAGCAGTCGCAGCCGATCGGGTCGACCCTAGCGCTGTCATCCCTGCGCAGGTTTCGTCGTTGATCGTGAATCCTCCAAGGGAATGAGAGGCTTGAATTGGTCAGAGAACCGAACGCCGCGCTTATCCAGCAACTGTTCGAATCCCGGGTACTGCGTGACCCCTCGGCCCCGGCGCTGGGCTTCATGGGTCAGGTCCTGAGTTACCAGCAACTCAACATCCAGGCCAATCGGCTGGCACACCACCTGCGTTCCTTGGGCATCGGCCCCGATATCCGGGTCGCCCTGTGCCTGCAACGCTCGCCGCAGATGCTGGTCGCCGTGCTGGCGGTACTCAAGGCCGGTGGCGCCTATGTCCCGCTGGACCCGGCATACCCGACACAACGCCTCGCGCACATGCTTGCCGATTGCACGCCACGGCTGGTGCTGACCCATGCTCCGGCACGCAGCGGCCTCGACCCGGCGCTGTCCAGCCTGGCCGAGCAGCCCGAGATTCTCGACCTGGCCGATGAAGCCGCCTGGGCCGATTGCCCGGTGGACAACCTGCCAGCGCAAGCCCTTGGCCTGCACGACCGGCACCTGGCCTACGTGATCTACACCTCGGGCTCTACCGGCATGCCCAAGGGTGTGATGGTCGCGCATCGCGGGCTGGTCAATCTGGCCGAGGTCCAGGGTCCGCTGTTCGCCGTTGGCCGTGCAAGCCGGGTGCTGCAATTCGCCTCCTTCAGTTTCGATGCCTCGGTCTTCGAATGGGTCATGGCCCTGGCCCATGGCGCCTGCCTGGAGATCGTCGAGCCTGGCACCTTGCTGCTGGGTGACAACCTGGTGCAGGTGCTGCGCGAGCGGCGCATCAGTCACGCGACGTTGCCGCCCCTGGTCCTTGCCGGCCTTGGCGAGCCGGGCGCACTGCCGGAGCTGGAAACATTGGTGCTGGCCGGCGAGGCACCCAACCCGGCACTGACAGCCACCTGGGCCAAGGGACGGCGGCTGTTCAACGCCTACGGCCCGACCGAAACCACCATTTGGGCCACGGTCTTTCGTTGCGACGAACACGATGACCCGCAATCGTCGGTGCCGATCGGCGAACCGATCGACCATGCCAGTGCCGTCCTGCTGGACGAGGCTGGCGTGCCGGTGCGCATCGGCGAAGTTGGTGAGTTGTTCATTGGCGGCGTCGGTGTGGCCCGTGGTTACCTGAACCGCCCGCAGTTGACCGCCGAACGTTTTATCGACAGCCCCTTCGTGTCCGGTGAACGCCTGTACCGTACCGGCGACCTGGCGCGTTTCGACGCAAACGGTCAACTGCTGTTTCTCGGACGCAGCGACTTCCAGCTCAAGCTGCGTGGTTTCCGCATCGAGCCGGGCGAGGTCGAGGCCTGCCTGAACGGGGTGCCGGGTATCGAGCAATCCCTGGTGATCGCCCGCGAAGACACGCCGGGAGAACGCCGGCTGGTGGCCTATTACCTGGCGAGCAGCACTGTCACGCCGACGCAACTGCGTGAACATGCTCGGCAAGCCTTGCCCGCGCACATGCTGCCGGCGGCCTTTGTGCATCTGGCGCAGTGGCCGCTGAATGCCAATGGCAAGCTCGATCGGCAGGCATTGCCGGTTCCGGACGCTGCCGCACTGGTCAGCGGCGAATATGTCGCCCCCCATGACGGCCTGGAGCAATGGCTTGCGGGTATCTGGGCCGATGTGCTGAAGATCGAGCGGGTAGGGCGCGAAGACCACTTTCTCGCCCTCGGCGGCGACTCCCTGAGCGCCTTGCAGATCACGGTACGGGTGCGAGAACAGGGCGGTCGTCACTTGCCGCTCAAGAGCCTGTTTCTCGACGGCCCGCTGCATCGGGTCGCCCAATGCCTGGGTGAACCACTGGCCGACGATCCGGTATTCGATTGCGCCGAAGCCGAGGCTTCGCCGATTGCGCCGCTGTCCTACCAGCAAAGCGGCGTCTGGTGGCTGAACAAGGTCTCCGATGCGCGTGCCTATCACGCCCAGAGCGTGATCAGCATCCACGGTCGCCTCGATGAGCAGTTGCTGCAGCGCTGCCTCGACGAGATCGTCAACCGTCACGAAATCTTCCGCACCACCTTCCACGATGACGGCGAGGGCGTGCCCTACCAACGCGTGCATGAGCAGGCCCATGCCGCATTGGCCTGCATCGATATCCCGGCGGACGACGAGCAGCGCTTCATCGAACGCGTCGAGCAGGAAGTCCATCGTGCCATCGACGTTGCCTGCCTGCCCCTGGTGCGCTGGCTGCTGGTCCGGCGCGGCATCGATGCCTACGCCTTGGTGCACATCGAGCACCATTTCGTCCACGATGGCTGGAGCGCCAACCTGTTTCTCGAGGAGTTGCTGCACCTCTACCAGTACCACCACGGTGACCGCAGCGATCCGTTGCCCCTGCCAGGCGCACAATACGGCGATTATGCCCGCTGGCAGCAAAGCGAGGCGGCCGAGGCCGGGTACGAGCGGCAGATGCAGTTCTGGAGGCAGCAGTTGCAGGACGCGCCGTTCACCTTGCCCCTGCCCACCGACTACCCGCGGCCAGCCCAGCGCAGCGGTCGCGGCCGGCAGTTGCGTTTCGAACTGCCCGTCGAATTGGCGGCCAGGCTGCGCCAGTTCAGCGAGGCCGAAGGGGTCACGGTCTTCACCACGCTGTTCACGGTGTTCCAGCTGTGGCTGGGGCGCCGTTGTGGCATCGAGGACTTCCTGGTCGGTTCGGCCGTGGCCAACCGCAAGTCGGTGGCCTACGAGCGTTGCCTGGGGATGTTCGTCAACAGTGTGGTGATTCGTGCCGATCTCACTGGCGCACCGACCTTCCGCCAACTGCTGGGGCGCACCGCCGAGCGCATGCTCGACGTCTACGACCATGAGAGCGTGCCGTTCGAGCGACTGGTGCGCGAGTTCCAGCCCACTCGTTCGCTGTCGCGCAATCCGTTGTTCCAGGTGGCCTTCAGCTTCCACAACTCTCAGACCCCGCAGCTCCAGGGGCCGGGCTTCGATCTTTCGCTGTTCGAGGCCTACAGCAACCAGACGGCGAAATTCGACATCGAGGTGGTGGTGATTCCTCGTGGCACCCGGGCGGACAACCCCGACACGCTGTCGCTGCTCTGGAACTATTCGGCTGACCTGTTCAAGGAAGAAACCATGACCCGCTTGCGCGACAACTATCTGGAGCTGCTGGGGCAATGTCTGGAGGCGCCGGAGCGCCGCCTGGACAGTGATTCGGTGATCAGTGCCGAAGAGCGTCACCAATTGCTGGACGAATGGAACCGCGTCACCCACAGCGAGCAGCCGCTACGTTGCCTGCATCACCTGTTCGAGGAGCAGGTGACACTCGACCCCTGGGCGCCTGCGGTCTGTCTTGGGGGCCAGACCCTCGGCTACGGTGAGCTGAATGCCCGGGCCAACCGCCTGGCCCATTACCTGCGTACCCTTGGCGTCGGCCCCGATGTGCTGGTGGGACTGTGCGTCGAACGCTCGCTGGACATGCTCGTCGGCCTGCTGGCGATCCTCAAGGCCGGCGGCGCCTACGTGCCGCTCGACCCGGTATACCCGAGTGAGCGGCTGCACCTGTTGCTCGCCGACAGCGCCCCGGCCGTGGTGCTGACCCATGCCGCCGCGAGGCCCAGCCTGGCTGCCGCCTGCAAGGGCCTGGCCAGCAAACCACGTTTGCTGGACCTGGAAATCGACGCCACGCGCTGGGCCGAACGGCCCGCCGACAATCTCGATCCGCAGGAGCAGGGCCTGACGCCGAATCACCTGGCCTACGTGATCTACACCTCCGGCTCCACCGGCACGCCCAAGGGCGTGATGATCGAGCACGCGCAGGTGGCGCGGTTGTTCAGCAGCACCGTCGGGCAATTCGGTTTCAATGCCGATGATGTCTGGACCCTGTTCCATTCCTTCGCCTTCGACTTTTCGGTCTGGGAAATCTGGGGCGCGCTGCTGCATGGCGGGCGCCTGGTGATCGTGCCGACCCTGACCAGCCGTACCCCGGCGGATTTCTACCAGTTGCTCTGCGAGCAGGGCGTGACGGTACTCAACCAGACCCCGAGCGCCTTTCGCAGCCTGCTCGGCGCCCAGGCCGAGAGCACTGCGGCCCACAGCCTGCGCCAGGTGGTGTTCGGTGGCGAGGCGCTGGAGATGACCACGCTCAAGCCGTGGTTTGCCGACCCGCGCAACAGCGACACGCAATTGGTCAACATGTACGGCATCACCGAGATCACCGTGCATGCCACCTACCTGGCGTTGCGTGCCGAAGATGCCGAGCAGCCCGGCAGCCCCATCGGCCGACCCCTCGCAGACCTGCGCTGCTACCTGCTGGGCGCTGCCGGGCAACTGCTGCCCATCGGCGCCGAAGGCGAGATCCATATTGGCGGGGCGGGAGTTGCCCGTGGCTACCTCAACCGGGCCGAGCTGACCGCCGAACGCTTCATCGACAATCCCTTCGTGCCGGGCGAGCGGCTGTACCGCACCGGTGACCTGGCACGCTACCGTGCCGACGGCAGCCTGGAGTTCCTCGGGCGTAACGACTTCCAGGTGAAGATCCGCGGCTTCCGGATCGAACTGGGCGAAATCGAAGCCTGCCTGGCGCGCTGCGCCGGTGTACGTGATGCCGTGGTCATCGCCCGCGAGGACCAGCCCGGTGAGCCACGCCTGGTGGCCTACTACACGTTCTCTGCAGACGCCGTGCCGAACGTGCAGGAACTGCGCAGCCAGTTGGCGTCGGCATTGCCGGAGCACATGGTGCCAGCCGCCTATGTCAGCCTGGACGCACTGCCGCTGACCGCCAACGGCAAGCTCGACCGCAAGGCGCTGCCGGCGCCCGATGACAGCGCCTTTGGCACGCGGCCTTTCAGCGCCCCGCAAGGTCCGGTGGAAACCGCCCTGGCCGAGGCCTGGGCCCACGTACTCGGCCGCGAACGGATCGGCCGCGACGACAACTTCTTCGCCCTGGGCGGGCACTCGCTCTCGGCCCTGCGGGTGCTCGAACGCCTGCGACGACAGGGCATCGAACTGGATGCCCGGCTGATGTTCAGCGTGCCGATCCTGCGTGAGCTTGCCGCCGGTGTCGACGTGGCGGAACTGGCTGCGCCGATCCCGGCCAATGCCATTGTCCGCGGCGCGCCGATCACGCCCGAATGCCTGCCGCTGGCCAGCCTGGATCAACGGCAGATCGACGCCATCGTCGCCACGGTGCAGGGCGGTGCGGACAACATCCAGGATATCTACCCGCTGTCGCCGCTGCAGGAAGGCATGCTGTTTCACCACCTCATGGCGCGCAAGGGCGATCCCTATCTGCTCTGGTGCCTGATGAGCTTCAGCGACCGGCCGACCCTGGAACGTTATGTCCAGGCGCTGGAAACCGTGATCGCGCGCCATGACATCCTGCGTACCTCGGTCTTCTGGGACGACCTCCCGGAGCCGGTGCAAGTGGTCTGGCGCCAGGTCGATGGGCTGGTCGAGGAACTGCGGCTGGACCCGGCCCAGGGCGATATCGCCACGCAACTGCGCCAGCGCTTCGATCCACGGCAATACCGCCTGCCACTGGATCGGGCACCGCTGATGCGCCTGGTGATCGCCCGCGATGAGGTCAACGATCGCTGGCTCGGCCTGCGCCTGTTCCATCACATCATCGACGACAACACCTCGCTGAAACAGTTGAACGCCGAGGTCGAGGCGGTGCTCGATGGCCAGGCCGACAGCCTGCTGCCGGCCCTGCCGTACCGCAATTTCATCGCCCAGCGAGTCAAGGGTGGCGACCAGCAGGCCCAGGAGCAGTTCTTCCGCGGCATGCTGGCCGGCATCAGCCAGCCATCTGCGCCTTTCGGGCTGCTCGATATCCAGGGCGACGGCAGCGGCGTCGGCGAAGCCCGGCTGATGCTCGACGCCAGCCTCGGCCAGCGTCTGCGGCAATCGGCCCAGGCGCTGGGGGTGAGCCCGGCCAGCCTGTTCCATGTCGCCTGGGGTCAGGTGGTGGCGCGTACCTGCGGGCGTGACGATGTGATCTTCGGCACCGTGCTGTTCGGCCGCCTGTATGGCGGCGAGGGCGCCGAACGCATCCTGGGGCCGTTCATCAACACCTTGCCGATCCGTATCAGCCTGGCTGCCGAGGGCGTTGCCGACTGTGTCCGCCGCACCCACGGGCGGCTGACCCAACTGTTCGAGCACGAACACGCCTCGCTGGCACTGGCCCAGCGTTGCAGCGACATCGCCTCGCCGGCGCCGTTGTTCACCACCTTGCTCAACTATCGCCATAGCGAACGGGCGACCGAAGGCGGCGATTCGACTGCCGGGGCCTGGAAAGGCATCGAGGTACTCGGCGGTGAAGAGCGCACCAACTATCCGCTGGTGCTGGCCGTGGACGACAGCGGCCAAGGTTTCCGCATTGGCGCCCAGGTCTGTGCGGCACTGGACGCGCAACGGACCTGCGCCATGATGCAACGGGCGCTGGAGAGCCTGGTCCAGGCCCTCGAAGAGGCACCGCAAGGCCGTGCCGATCGCCTGGACATTCTTCCGGCCAGCGAGCGCCAGCAGTTGTTGCAGGCCTGGAACCCACCCGCACCAGCGGTGGGCGCCAGCTACTGCCTGCACCAGGCATTCGAGCGCCAGGCGGCCAGCCAGCCCGCGGCCGTGGCGGTCAGCTTCGAAGGTGCGAGTCTCACGTACGGGGAGTTGAATGCCCGGGCCAACCGCCTGGCCCATCACCTGCAGCAGCGTGGGGTCGGCCCGGAGGTCAGGGTGGGGTTGTGTGTCGAGCGCTCGCCGGAAATGCTGGTGGGCCTGCTCGCCATCCTCAAGGCTGGCGGTGCCTATGTACCGCTGGACCCGGCATATCCCGGCGAACGCCTGGCCTATCTGCTGTGCGACAGCGGCGTGGCCCTGGTGCTGGTGCACCAGGCCACGCGGGCGCTCGTGGCGGACGCCCGGCAATGCCTGGACCTGGATGACCAGACCTGGGCCGATTGCCCGGCGGACAACCTCGACCCGGCGCGCCTGGGCCTGACACCGGCCAACCTGGCCTATGTCATCTACACCTCGGGTTCCACCGGCCAGCCCAAGGGCGTGATGGTCGAGCATCGCCAGGTCGCCCGGCTGTTCGGCAGCACCGCGGCACAGTTCGGGTTCAATGGCGACGATGTCTGGACCCTGTTCCACTCCTTCGCCTTCGACTTCTCGGTCTGGGAAATCTGGGGCGCGCTGCTGCACGGCGGCCGCCTGGTGATCGTCCCGGCCCTGACCACTCGTGCCCCGGCGGATTTTTACCGGCTGCTCTGCGAACAGCAGGTGACCGTGCTCAACCAGACGCCCAGCGCGTTCCGCGGGCTGCTCGAAGCCCAGGGCCGCAGCGAGGCGACCCACAGCCTGCGCTGCGTGGTATTCGGTGGCGAGGCGCTGGAGATGACCACGCTCAAGCCGTGGTTCGCCGACCCGCGCAACAGCGACACGCAACTGGTGAACATGTACGGCATCACCGAAATCACCGTGCACGCCACCTATCTGGCGTTGCGTGCCGAAGATGCCGAACGTTCCGGTGCCAGTGCCATCGGTCGACCATTGGCCGATCTGCGTTGCTATCTGCTCGACGCGGCGGGGCAACTGGCGCCGATCGGCGTCGAAGGCGAGATCCATATCGGTGGTGCCGGGGTTGCCCGTGGTTACCTGAATCGCCCGGAACTGACGGCCGAGCGTTTCATCGACAGTCCTTTCGTGTCGGGTGATCGCCTGTACCGCACCGGTGACCTGGCGCGCTACCGCGCCGACGGTAGCCTGGAGTATCTGGGGCGCAACGACTTCCAGGTGAAGATTCGCGGCTACCGTATCGAACTGGCCGAAATCGAAGCCGGCCTCGGTCGCTGCGCCGGTGTCCGCGAAGCGGCGGTGATCGCTCGCGAGGAGCAGCCGGGCGAGCCGCGGTTGGTGGCCTACTACACGGTGGCCGAAGGGGCCGCACCGGGTGTCGGCGAACTGCGCGCACAGCTTGCCGCAAGCTTGCCGGACCATATGGTCCCGGCCGCCTATGTATGCCTTGACCACCTGCCATTGACCACCCATGGCAAACTCGACCGCCAGGCGCTGCCGCGGCCCGATGAAGCCGCCTATGCGCTGCCGGGGCATGTCGCGCCGAGCACGCCCATCGAATTGGCCCTGGCCGAGATCTGGTGCGAGGTGCTGCGCTGCGAACGGGTCGGCCTGACCGACAACTTCTTTCAACTGGGCGGCCATTCACTGCTGGCCACCCGCATCGTCGCCCGCATCGAAGATCTACTGGGTATCGAGTTGCCGATGCGGGTGATGTTCGATCACCCGACCATCGAGGCGCTGCTCGACTACCTCTTTACCCAGGCACAGGAAACCCGCGCTTCCCCTTGAGACCCCTGAGAGCGTCCCGGCCCACAAGGCCGGGTCGCGGCGTGCGGGGCGAATCACGCCCCGGATCCCCACAAAAATAATGCAGTCATGGATGGAAGCCTCTCATGTTCGACAAAACCTCGTTGCGTGATATGACGCCGGCGCAGTTCGCCGCCTTGCACAAACGGCCGAAAATCACGCCGGCAGCACGGGGCGACACGCCGCTGCGGGCCTCCTTTGCGCAGCAGCGGCTGTGGTTCCTCGCCCAGTTGGCCGGAGGGGGCGATGCCTACCACGTGCCGTTCGGCTTGCATCTTCGCGGCGCCCTCGACCGCTCGGCGCTGAAACGGGCGCTGGATGGCCTGGTGGCTCGCCACGAGTCGCTGCGCACGACGTTTTCCGTCGAGAACGACGAGGTGCTCCAGCGGGTCGCCGACGCTGGCCGTGGCTTTTCCTGGCAGATTCACGACCTCGCCAGCCAGCCTGACGCCCAGGCGCAGGTAGCTGGCCTGGCGGACGAAGAGGCGGGGACCTCCTTCGATCTGCAGCAGGGGCCGCTGTTTCGCGGGCGCCTGCTGATCCTCGGCGAGCAGGAACATGTTCTGCTGCTGACCCTGCACCACATCATCTGCGACGGTTGGTCGATGGCGGTGCTCACCCGTGAACTGGGCGAGCTGTACGGTGCCTTTCGCCAAGGCCTGGACGACCCGTTGCCGGCGCTGCCGTTGCAGTACGCCGACTACGCGCAATGGCAACATGGCTGGCTCGCCGAGCAGGCCGGCCACGGCGACTATTGGCGCGACACCCTGGCCGGGGCACCGGCCCTGCTGGAGTTGCCCGGCGATCGTCCACGCCCGGCGCTGCAGCAGTACCAGGGCGGTTTCGAGCCGCTGCAACTGGATGAGGCCCTGACCGGGCAGCTCAAGGCCCTGGGCCTGCGCCATGGCACCACGCTGTTCATGACCCTGCTGGCCGCCTGGGCGGTGCTGTTGGCGCGCCTGTCGGGCCAGGACGACATCCTGGTCGGCACCCCGGTGGCGAACCGCACCCGTCGGGAAACCGAGGGGCTGATCGGCTTTTTCGTCAATACGCTGGTGCTGCGCCTGTCGCTGGCCGATTCGCCGACCACGGTCCAGTTGCTGGAGCAGGTCCGCGCCGTGGCGTTGGGTGCCCAGGAACACCAGGACCTGCCGTTCGAGCAGGTGGTGGAACGGCTCAACCCGCCGCGCAGCCAGGCCTACAGCCCACTGTTCCAGGTGATGTTCGCTTGGGAAAACACCGAGCCGGGTTCGTTGCAACTGGCCGGCCTGGACAGCCAGCCACTGCGCAGCAGCCATCAGGCGGCCAAGTTCGACCTGACCCTGGTACTGGCCGAGCAGGATGGTCGCATCGTCGGCGGCCTGGAGTACGCCAGCGCCTTGTTCGACGCGGCCACGGTCGCGCGGTTTGCTGGCTACCTGCGCCAGGTCCTCGAAGGCATGGTGGCCCAGCCACAGCAGCCGGTTGCGGCATTGTCGCTGCTCGGCGCTGCCGAGCGTGACAGCCTGGTGCAGCAGTGGAACGGCAGCGAACAGCCCTTCGACACCAGGAGCTGCCTGCATCAACGGTTCGAAGCCCAGGTCCGGCGCGATCCCCAGGCCATTGCCGTACGCTGGGGTGACGAGAGCCTAAGTTATGGCGAGCTCAATGCCCGGGCCAATCGCCTGGCCCATGAACTGCGGGCCCAGGGCGTCGGTCCGGAGGTGCGCGTGGGCCTTTGCCTGGAGCGTACCCAGGACATGCCGCTGGCGGTGCTCGCGGTACTCAAGGCCGGCGGTGCCTATGTACCGCTGGATCCCGGCTATCCGCAGGCGCGGCTGCGGCACATGCTGCTCGACAGCGCACCGTCGGTGGTCTTGAGCCACGGCCCGGCCCGCCAGGCATTGCTGGCCGCCCTCGACGGACTGGCGGCGCGACCGGTGCTGCTCGACCTGCAACAGGATGCGCATCACTGGGCCGCGCACCCGGAACAGGACCTCGACCCACAGGCGCTGGGCCTGACGCCGCGTCACCTGGCCTACGTGATCTACACCTCGGGCTCCACCGGCCAGCCCAAGGGCGTGATGGTCGAGCATCGCGGCCTGCTGGCGGTCAGCGCCGCCTGGGAAAAGCTCTACGCATTGCGCCCCGGCCTGCGTCACCTGCAGATGGCCGGGTTTTCCTTCGACGTGTTCACCGCCGACCTGATCCGCGCCCTGTGTTTCGGTGGCGAGCTGGTGCTGTGCCCACGCCAGGCGCTGATGGACCCTCCGGCGCTGTACCGTTTGCTGCAGACGGCACGGATCGATTTCGCCGACTTCGTTCCGGCGGTTCTCAATCCGCTGCTGGCCTGGGTCGAGGAGTCCGGCCAGGAACTGGCGTTCCTCGACACCGTGGTGTGCGGCTCGGACACCTGGAGCGCCCACAGCGCCCGCCAGTTGCGCCAGCTCTGCGGCGAAGCGGTGCGGATCATCCATGCCTATGGCGTGACCGAGGCCAGCATCGACAGCGCCTGTTTCGAACTGCCGGTCCAGCCAGCGGCCGACGCCGGCCTGCCGATTGGCCGGCCGCTGGCCAACAGCCGTATCTACCTGCTCGATCCCCTGGGCGCACCGGTGCCGCCTGGCGTGGCCGGTGAGCTGCATATCGGTGGTGTCGGTGTTGCTCGCGGCTACCTGAACCAGCCCCAACTGACGGCCGAGCGTTTCATTGACAACCCGTTCGTGGCCGGAGATCGCCTGTATCGCACGGGCGACCTGGCGCGTTATCGCGCCGACGGCAACCTGGAGTTCCTCGGCCGTAACGACGCCCAGGCCAAGCTCCGTGGCCTGCGCCTGGAGCTGGGTGAAATCGAAGCCCGCCTGCTCGACGTGGCGGGAATCCGCGACGCCCTGGTCCTGCTGCGCAACGACGCTGCCGGGCAGCCCGGGCTGGTCGCCTACTACGTCGAGGCCGAAGGCGGCACCCTCAGCCCCGGCACCTTACGCGAACAGTTGGCGCTGAACCTGCCGGACTACATGCTGCCGAGTGCTTTCGTGCGCCTTGAGGCGTTGCCGTTGACCGCCAACGGCAAGCTCGACCGTGGCGCCTTGCCGGCACCGGACGCCGCGGCCTTCGACCAGCGCCACTATGTCGCCCCGCAAGGCGAGCTGGAAACCGTCCTGGCGCGAATCTGGAGCGAAGTGCTGGGCGTCGAGCGGGTAGGGCGCGACGACAATTTCTTTGCCTTGGGTGGTCACTCGCTGCTGGTGATGCAGGTGACCGCGCGGATTCGTCGCCAGTTCGATCGCGAGGTGGCGGCCTCGGCGCTGTTCGCCACCCCGCAACTGAAACAGTTCGCCCAGAGCCTGGAAGGCGCGCGGGAGAGCCGCCGGGCGCCGATCGTGCGCGTCGAGCGGGGCAGCGCGCAAACGTTGTCGTTTGCCCAGCAGCGCCTGTGGTTCCTGGCGCAAATGGACGGCGGCAGCGCGGCCTACCACATGCCGTTGAACCTGCGCTTGCGCGGCCAACTGCAGGTGCCGGCGCTGGAGCGCAGCCTGAACCAACTGGTGGCACGGCACGAAGCCTTGCGGACCCGCTTCGTCAGTATCGAAGGCGAGCCGCGGCAAGTGATCGACGGGCCAGGGCAGGGCCTGAAACTCGAGCGACTGGACGTCTCTGCCGACACCGAGGTCGAGCGACGGGTCGACGAGGCGGGTGCCCGTGCCTTCGACCTGGAGCAGGGACCGCTGATTCGTGCGGCCCTGGTGCGCCTGGCCGATGACGAACACCTGCTGCTGTTGACCTTGCACCACATCGTCTCCGATGGCTGGTCGATGGGCGTGCTGACTCGCGAACTCGGCCAGTTGTACGCCGCCGCGCTGGAGGATCGTGACGATCCGTTGCCGGCATTGGCCGTGCACTACGTCGACTACTCGGCCTGGCAACGCCAATGGCTGACCGGCGAGGTGCTGGAGCGCCAGGGCCAGTACTGGCGTGAAACCCTGGCCGAGGCGCCCGTACTGCTGGAACTGCCGGCCGACCACAAGCGCCCGGCCGTGCAGGATTACCGTGGCGGCGTGGTGCCGCTGGTGCTCGACGAGGAACTGACCCAACAACTCAAGGACTTGAGCCGACGCCAGGGCACGACGCTGTTCATGACCCTGCTGGCCGGTTGGGGGCTTGTGCTCTCGCGGCTGGCGGCGCAATCGGACGTGGTGATCGGCGTGCCTTCGGCCAACCGCCCGAGCAGCGAACTGGAGGCGCTGATCGGCTTCTTCGTCAACACCCTGGCCCTGCGCCTGAAGGTGGACGGCAACCCTACTGTCAGCCAGTGGCTGCAACAGACCCGCCACGTGGCGTTGCAGGCCCAGGAACACCAGGACCTGCCGTTCGAACAAGTGGTGGAGTTGCTCAACCCGCCGCGCAGCCTGGCCTACAGCCCGCTGTTCCAGGTGCTGTTCGCCTGGGAGCAGGGGCAGCAGGGTGCACTGGCGCTGCCCGGCCTGGTCGTCGAGTCGCTGGACAGTCGCCAGCACGTTGCCAAGTTCGACCTGCAACTGGCCCTCGGCGAGCGCGACGGGCAGATCGTCGGTGGCCTGGAATACGCCTCGGGGCTGTTCGAGGCGGCGACGGTTGCCCGCTTCGGCGAATACCTGCACCGGGCTCTGGCACAAATGGCTGCCGACAGCGAGCAACCGCTCGCCAGCCTCGACTTGCTGGATGCCAAAGAACATCGGCAGTTGCACGAATGGAGTCGCAGCGGCACTGAGCGGGTTGCGCAGGGCGGTTTCCTGGCTCGTTTCGAGGCCCAGGTGCAACGCACGCCGCAGGCGGTGGCACTGGTCCATGCCGACCGGCAGCATGACTATGCCGAGCTGAATACCGCGGCCAACCGCCTGGCGCATTTCCTGCGCGGGCAGGGCATTGGTCCCGAGGACCGGGTCGGCCTGAGCCTGGAGCGTTCGCCGCAGATGGTCATCGGCCTGCTGGCGATTCTCAAGGCTGGCGCCGCCTACGTGCCGTTCGACCCGGCGTATCCGGCCGAACGCCTGGCCTACATGTTCGACGACGCGGTGCCCAGCCTGTTGCTGACCCACTCGAGCCTGCGGGACAGACTGCCCGCCAGCGTCAACCCACTGCCGCTGTACTGCCTGGACACCGACCCGCCACGCTGGGCCGGACAACCAGACAGCAACCCCGATGTCGCGGTGAAACCGGACAACCTGGCCTACGTGCTCTACACCTCCGGCTCCAGTGGCCGGCCCAAGGGCGTCGCGCATACCTTCCGGGCCCTGGACAACCTGATCGACTGGCAACTGCTCGATGCCGCAGCTGGAGCCCCGGCGCCACAGCGGGTGCTGCAATTCGCCTCGCTGAACTTCGACGTCTCGTTCCAGGAAATCTTCAGCACCCTCTGCCAGGGCGGCTGCCTGGTGCTGATGGACGAGGAAGGGCGCAAGGATCTCGCCACGCTACGGCCAACCCTGGTGGCCAGCGGCGTGCAGCGCGCGTTCCTGCCATTCGCGGTGTTGCAGCAGGTCGCCAGCCTCACGCCGGCCGATGCGCCAGAACTGTCCAGCGGTTGCGATATCGTCACCGCTGGCGAGGCGCTGCGGATCAATGACGAGTTGCGCAGCTTTATCCGGGGACTGGACGGCACGCACCTGTACAACCAGTACGGCCCGACCGAAACCCATGTGGTCAGCCAGTTCAGCCTGGCCTGCGCCGAGGCCGCCGACTGGCCGGAGGCGCCGCCGATTGGCCGGCCGATCAACAACGCCCGGTTGTATGTCCTCGACGAGGCGCTGAACCAGGTGCCTGCCGGTGTCGCGGGGGAGTTGTACATCGCCGGTGACTGCCTGGCGCGCGGCTACCTGAACCAGCCTCGACTGACCGCCGAGCGCTTCCTGCCCGATCCCTTCAGCCCCGAGCCGGGAGCGCGCATGTACCGCAGCGGCGATCAGGTCCGCTGGCTGGCCGACGGCAACCTGCAGTACCTGGGGCGCATCGACCAGCAGGTCAAGCTGCGCGGGTTCCGCGTCGAACTGGGGGAAATCGACAGCCTGCTGCAGCAACAGCCGGGGGTACTCGAAGCCGCCGTGCTGCTGCGCGAGGATGCACCGGGAGACAAGCAACTGGTCGCCTATGTCGTCGGCCCGGCGCCAGTCGAAACGCTGCGCGAGGCACTGCGCCGCCATCTGCCGGAGCACATGGTGCCCAGCGCCTGGGTAGCCCTGGAAAACCTTCCACTGACCCGCAACGGCAAGCTTGACCGTCGTGCACTGCCAGCGCCGGAGCGGGCGTCTGGCAGTGACTACGTGGCGCCCCAGGATGCCGACGAGATCCAATTGACCGCGATCTGGGCCGACGTGCTCAGGTGCGAACGGGTCGGCCTGCGGGACAACTTCTTCGAACTCGGCGGCCATTCCCTGCTGGCCACGCGGCTGGTCTACGCGATCAACCAGCGCATGGCCGCACAACTGTCCCTGAGCAGCCTGTTCAAGACCCCGACACCGGGCGAACTGGTTGCCGCGATCCGGGCCAGCCGTGACGAGCAGATCCGCAGCGAACCGGCCTTCGCGGTGATCGAGCCGGATCCGGCCAGCCGCTACCAGCCGTTCCCCCTGACCGATATCCAGCAGGCCTACTGGTTTGGCCGCCAGTCCACGGTCAGCCTGGGGGGCGTCAGTGCCCATGGTTATGAGGAACTGCGCATCCGCGATTTCGATATCTCGCGTTTCGAACGGGCATTGAACCGGATGATCGAACGCCATGACATGTTGCGGGTGGTCTTCCTCGATGACGGCACCCAGCAGGTGCTGGAGCAGGTCCCGACGTATTGCATGCCGCAGATCGACCTGCGCGGCCTGGATCGCGAGGCGGCGCAACAGGCCCTGGACAGCAATCGCCAACGCTTGTCCCACCAGGTGCTGGACGCCAGCCGCTGGCCGTTGTTCGAATTCAGCCTGACCCTGCTCGACGACGGCATCAGCCACCTGCATATCAGCCTCGATGCGTTGATCGTCGACGCCGCCAGCAGCCAGATCCTCGCCCGCGAACTGATGGGCTTCTACCTGGAACCGCAACGGACATTGCCGGCGGCGGGGCTGAACTTCCGCGACTATGTCCTCGCCGAGCACCAGTTGCGCAGCGGCGTACGCTACGAGCGGGCACTGGCCTACTGGCGCGAGCGGGTCACGCACCTGGCGCCGGCACCGGACCTGCCGCTGGTGTGCCAGCCGCAGAGCATTGCCACGCCACACTTCACCCGTCGCGACCGGCAGTTGTCGGTCGAGCACTGGAGCCGGATCAAGGCCCTGGCCAAGCAGTTCGGCGTGACCCCGTCGGTAGTGCTGCTCACCGCCTTCAGCGAAGTGCTTGCGCTGTGGAGCCGCCAGCCGCGCTTCACCCTCAGCCTGCCGCTGTTCAACCGCCTGCCGTTGCACCCGGATGTCGACTCGATCATCGGTGACTTCACCTCGCTGGTGCTGTTGGAGGTGCAGATCGACGGTAACCGTGGTTTTACCGAGCAGGCGCGGGCGATCCAGCAGCAGCTCTGGCAGGACATCGACCATGCGCTGGTCAGCGGCGTGCGTGTGCTACGCGAGCTGTCCCAGGCCCGTGGGGCGCAGCAGACGGCGATCCCGATCGTGTTCAACAGCACCTTGTCCGAAGCGGCGACGCAGCAGGCCGAGTACAACCTGGCCGAAGCCCTGCAGGCGCAGAACGTGCACAGCATCACCCAGACCCCGCAGGTGTGGATCGACCATACCCTGCTGGAGCTGGAGGGGCGCCTGCTGTTCAACTGGGACAGCATCGACGAGTTGTTCCCCGAGGGATTGGTCGAGCAGATGTTCGCCGCCTACAACGGTCTGCTCGATCGCCTGCTGGAGCCGTCGGCCTGGGCCGCGAGTACGCCGGGGTTGTTGCCGCAGGCCCGCCTGCCTGCCGCACCGGCGTATCCGCAAGGCTCGTTGCTGATGCACGAGCTGTTCGAGCGCCAGGCCCTGGCGACCCCGGACGCTGTGGCCCTGATCGCGCCGGGCCGGCAACTGAGCTACCAGCAACTGCGTGCCGAAGCCCGTCAGCTCGCGGCACAGTTGCAGGGACGGGGTGTGCGGCCCAATCAACTGGTCGCGGTGATGATGGAGCGCGGCTGGGAACAACTGGTGGCGACCCTGGCGATCCTGTATGCCGGCGGCGCCTATCTGCCGGTCGACCCGGCGCTGCCGGCGCAACGGGTACGGCATATCCTGGAGCGTGCCGAAACGCGTTTGCTGCTCGGCCAACCGAGCCTGAGGCCGGACGACGACTGGGCGACGCTGGTCGAGGTCATCACCGTGAGCGCGGCCACGGACACCGGCGAGGCGACCCTGCAAGCGGTTGAGTCGGGCCCCGACGACCTGGCCTACGTCATCTATACCTCCGGCTCGACCGGGCTGCCCAAGGGCGTGGTGATCGACCACCGGGGGGCGGTGAACACCTTGCTGGACATCAACCGGCGCTTTGCCGTCGGCCCACGGGATCGGGTGCTGGCGATCTCGTCGCTGAGTTTCGACCTGTCGGTCTATGACTTCTTTGGCACGCTCGCTGTCGGCGCGGCGGTGGTGCTGCTCGAACCACGGCTGGCGCTCGACCCGCTGCACTGGCGGGAATTGATCGAGCGCCATCGTGTCAGCCTGTGGAACTCGGTGCCGGCGCTGCTCGGGCTGCTGTTGGAGTCGGTCGAGCAGCAGGGCGGCGAGCTGCCGGCCTGCCTGCGCCTGGCGATGCTGTCCGGCGACTGGATCCCGCTGAACCTGCCGGGCCGCGCCCGCGCCTTGCAGCCGGCCATCGAGCTGTTCAGCCTGGGCGGGGCGACCGAAGCCTCGATCTGGTCGATCTGCTACCCGATCGGCCAGGTCGACCCCGGCTGGCGCAGCATTCCCTATGGCAAGGCCCTGGACCGGCAGAGCTTCCATGTCCTCGACGAGGCACTGCAGCAGCGCCCGGCCTGGGTACCCGGCCAGTTGTACATCGGCGGTATCGGCCTGGCGAAGGGCTACTGGCGCGACGAAAAACTGAGCGCTGGCAGCTTCTTCGCTCACCCTGTGACCGGCGAGCGGCTCTACCGCACCGGCGACCTGGGGCGCCTGCTGCCCGACGGCAACATCGAATTCCTTGGGCGCGAAGACAATCAGGTCAAGGTCCAGGGCTACCGCATCGAACTGGGCGAAATCGAAGCCGTGCTCAACCGCCATCCCGGCGTGCAGAGCGCGGTGGTGCGAATTCTTGGCGAGCAGTTGGGGGAAAAGCGCCTGGCGGCCTATGTCATCAGGAGCGACGAACAAATGCAGTCCGCTGATTTTGCCCTGTACCTGGCGGACAAGCTGCCGGCCTACATGGTGCCGACGTCCTTCACGTTCCTCGAGGCCTGGCCGCTCTCGGCCAACGGCAAGGTCGACAAGAGCCGTTTGCCGCAACCCCGGGAAGACGCGGATTCAGGTCCGTCGCTGACACCCGAGGGGCCTCGGGAGCAGCGTCTGGTGGCAATCGTCCAGCAACTGCTCAAGCGCGAGACGATTGCCGGCAACGCCAACCTGCTCAGCCTGGGCGCCACCTCCATCGATATCGTGCGGATCAGCAACGCGCTGGCCGCCGAGTTGCAGTTCCGTCCGCACCTGGCGCAACTGCTGGCCCAGCCGACCCTGACCAACCTGCTGGAACTGTATCGCCGCAACCTGGCGACCCAGGCGCCGGCCGGCCGCGTGCAGCAAGCGGCGGCGGTGGCCGAGGAGGTCATCGAGGATCCGCAACTGCGCCAGCAGTTCAAGGCCGACGAGCGTGGTCGTCGCCGTTTTGCCCAGCCGTTGCCGGCGGTGGCCCTGGACTTGCCGTCGGAGAGCGGCTTCGCCCAGCGGTTCCGTGATTGCCGTTCCGTACGCCGGTATGACCAGCAGGCCATTGCGACCGAGGCATTTGCCCACTGGCTGGCCGGGCTGTCGCGCGGCCAACTGGACGGTGAGGTGAAGTACCAGTTCCCTTCGGCCGGCGGCCTCTATCCGTTGCAGGCCTACCTGTACATCAAGCCGCAACGGGTCGAGGGCGTGCCCGGCGGGGCGTTCTACTACGACCCGATCCGTCACCGGTTGCTGGCGATCGGCGAGCAGGCCCTCGATCCGGACACCTACGACTACTTCGTCAATCGGCCGGTCTTCGAGAACGCCGCGTTCTCGCTGTTCCTCATCGCCGACATGGCGGCGATCCGGCCGCTCTATGGCGAGCGCAGCCGGGACTTCTGCCATATCGAGGCCGGGGCCATGGCCCAGTTGCTGACCATGACCGCGGCCGACCATGGCCTGGGCCTGTGCGGCATGGGCTCGATCGACGAACAGGCGCTGCCGGCGCTGTTCGACCTGGGCACCAGCCATCAGCTGGTCTACTCGATGGTCGGCGGCCTGCGGGCCGAGGACGAGCAGCGTAGCAGCGAGGTGGAGGCATTCACCCGCACACACACGGATGACGACAGCGACATGGAGGAGATTGAGATATGAATGCCGATCAGTTGCTGGCCTTTTTCGACCGTCATGGCGTGGCATTGGAAGTCGATGGCGACAAGCTGCGCTGCAAGGCGCCCAAGGGCTTTCTCAACGAAGACCTGCTGCAGGCGCTGAAACAGCACAAGCAGGCGCTGATCGGGCGCTTGACCGGCACGGCGGGCATCAGCCCGCGGGCAGTCGACACGACGCCGCTGCCACTGTCGTTTTCCCAGCGACAACTGTGGTTTCTCGACCAGCTGGAGCCGGGCAACCCGTTCTACAACATCCCCAATGCGCTGGTGATCAAGGGCCGGCTGGAGGTTGCCGTGCTGGAGCGGGCGCTGAACGAGCTGCTGCGCCGTCACGAAGTGCTGCGCACCACCTTCTCCGACGATAACGGTGAACCGTGCCAGGTCATCCACGAACACCGCCCGTTGCGATTGTTGGTCACCGACTTGCGCCACCTGCCGGTCGTCGAACGCGAGTCGGCGGCGCAGGTGCGGGTAACCGAGGACGCCCGGGCACCGTTTGATCTGGGCCAGGGCCCGCTGCTGCGCACCTCCCTGCTGCAACTGGCGGACGAGGAACACCTGTGGCTGTACAACCTGCATCACATCATCGCCGATGGCTGGTCGATGGGTATCGTCCTGCGCGAAGTGCTGACCCTCTACGGCGACTATCTCAGGGGCGAGCCGTCGAGCCTGGCGCCACTGCCGGTGCAGTACGCCGACTATGCCTGCTGGCAACAGCAGCGCCTGGGCGGCGCGGCGCTGCAGGAGCAGCTCGACTACTGGCGTCGGACCCTGGCCGATGCGCCGCCATTGCTGACGCTGCCCACCGATCGCCCCCGGCCACGGGTGCAGCGTTATGCCGGCGCGACCCTGGCCAGTCGTATCGATGGCCGGACCCTGCGGGAACTGCAGGACCTGGCGCGGCAGACCCAGGGCTCGTTGTTCAACGTGCTGCTGGCGGCGCTGGCAGTGCTGCTCCGGCGTCACAGCGGCCAGCAGGAGGTGTGCATCGGTACGCCGTTCGCCAACCGTGGACAGGCCGAACTCGAGCCGCTGATCGGCCATTTCGTCAATACCCTGGTGATCCGCAACCCGTTGCAACCGCAATGGACCTTCGCTGAGCTGCTACGTGAAGTCCGTGCCCGCATGCTCGAAGTCCATGCCCACCAGGACGTGCCGTTCGAACGGGTGGTCGAGGTGGTCAACCCCGAGCGCGATACCGCCTATTCGCCGCTGTTCCAGGTGATGCTGGTGTTGCAGAACACGCCGGGTGCTGCGGTCGAGATGCCCGGCCTGAGCCTGGCGTCCTTCGGCACCAGCAGCGCCACCGCCAAGTTCGACCTGGCCTTCGAACTGGTGGAGCAGGCCGAGGGCCTGCAACTGGTGGTCGAATACAACACCGACCTGTTCGATGCGAGCACCATCGAGCGCCTGAGCGGCCATTACCGGCAATTGCTCGAACAGGTTGCGGCTGACGCCAAGCAACCGATCAGCACGCTGCAACTGCTGACCGAGGCCGAGCGCGAGCAGATCCTCGTCGACTGGAATCGCAGTGCGCCGCTGGACCATGAAGCCGGCTGTGTCCATCGGCTGATCGAGGCTCGTGCGGCGGCCACACCGGACGCTTGCGCGGTGATCTTCGAGGGCGCGCAACTGAGCTACGCCGACCTGAACCTGCGGGCCAATCGCCTGGCCCATCACCTGCGCAGCCTTGGCGTCGGGCCTGACGTAAGGGTGGCGGTGTGCCTGGAGCGCTCGCTGGAGCTGCCGGTGGCGATCCTCGCGGTGTTCAAGGCCGGCGGCGCCTATGTGCCGCTGGACCCGACCTATCCGGTCGGCCGCCTGGGTCATATGCTGGCCGACAGCGGGCCGCGCGTGGCGCTGATCCACGGTGCGACGCGGCAGTTGTTGCGCGATGCCCAGGGGATTGCGCACTACGAGCTGCCGGTGCTGGATCTGGAGACAGATGCGCCGCAATGGGCAGGACGGCCTGTGGCTGATCCGGACCCGCAAGCGATTGGCCTGACCCCCGAACACCTGGCCTATGTGATCTACACCTCGGGCACCACCGGGCTGCCCAAGGGCGCGATGGTCGCCCACCGAGGTCTGGGCAACCTGTTGTCGTGGTGCCAGCAGATCTGTGGCGATGGCCAGCAGGCGAGCATGCTGCAGAAGATCCCGTTCGGCTTCGACGCCTCGGCCTGGGAATTGCTCTGGCCGCTGGCCATGGGCGGGCGCCTGGTGCTGGCCCGTCCCGGTGGTCACCTGGAACCGGCCTACCTGGCGCGCACCGTGCGCGAGCAGCGGATCGGCGCGCTGGTGTTCGTGCCGGCGATGTTGCAACTGTTCCTTGAGGTCGATGATGTCGACCAGTGCCGGGACCTGCGCAACGTGTTCTGCGGCGGCGGCGAGCTGACCCCGGCGATTGCCCGGCGTTTCCAGGAGGTGCTGCCCAATGCACGCCTGCACAACGTCTACGGCCCCACCGAGACCACGGTGATCAACAGCATCTGGACCTTGCAGCCTGGTGCCGAAGTGCCGGCGCGGCAGTTGCCCATCGGCCGGCCGATTGCCGGCAATCGACTGTACGTCCTCGATGAACACGATGCCCCGGTGCCGGTGGGTGTCAGTGGTCATCTGCATATCGGCGGCGTCGGCGTGGCCCGTGGCTACCTGGGCCTGGAAGCCCTGACCGCGGAACGCTTCATCGATAGCCCGTTCGTGCCCGGCGAGCGTCTGTACCGCAGCGGTGACCTGGCGCGTTATCGCGCCGATGGGCAGTTGGAGTTCCTCGGACGCAACGATTTCCAGGTCAAGCTGCGTGGCGTGCGGGTGGAACTCGGCGAGATCGAGGCGCGCCTGGAAGCTTTTCCCGGCGTGCGCCGTGCGGTGGTGCTGATGATCGGCGACAGCGCGCAGAACCAGCGCCTGGTGGCCTGTTGCAGCTTCGTCGTAGCCGCCAGGCCCGAGGAAGCGGCGGTGCACGACCATCTGGCGCTGACCTTGCCGGCGCAGGTGCTGCCCAGTGCCTACCTGTGGCTGCAGGAACTGCCGCTGACGGCCAACGGCAAGATCGACCGCGATGCGCTACGGGTCATGGCCGACCACGACCTTGCCAATCGCCAGGTCAACCTGTCGAGCCCGCGCGACCATATCGAGCTGGCGCTGTACCAGATCTGGAAAGGCCTGTTGCTGGCGCCGCAGATCGGCATTCGCGACAACTTCTTCAGTGTCGGTGGCACGTCCATCGCCGCGATCAAGCTGGCGCATCAGGTCCGCGAGGTATTCGGCATCGAACTGCCGATCCGCGTGGTGATCGGCCATCCGACCATCGAGGCCCTGGGTGGCTGGATCCGTTCCGGCGCCGGGCCGGCCGCCGGGCAAGGCAGCCTGATCGAGTTCCGCCAGGGCGCTGGCCGGCGCAACGTGGTGTGCATTCATCCGGCTGGCGGCACGGCGTTCTGCTACCTGTCGCTGGCCAAGGTTCTCGACGAAACGGTGGGGGTCTATGGCGTGCAGTCGCCGGGACTCAACCCCGGCGAGGCCACCGAGCCCACGGTGGAGGCGATGGCTGCCGCCTACCTGCGGCTGATCGAACCGCTGCTGGACCAACCGTTGATCCTCACCGGGCTGTCGTTCGGCGGGCTGGTGGCCTATGAAATGGCCCGGCGCCTGGCCGCGGCAGGCTATCGCCAGGTCACCGTGGTGCTGCTCGACACCCAGGGTTCGGACAATGCCGCCTACCGCCAGCAGATGGCGCCGGTGGACATGGCCGAGTTCCGCGACAAGCTGGTGCGTTTCAACGGCATGTACCCGGGTATCGATGATGCCCAGGTCGAGCGTTATTTCCAGATCTACAACCATAACCGCATGGCCGTGGCCGATTATGCCTGCGCGCCCAAGGCCGGGCGGGTGGTGCTGATCCAGGCCCGGGAGGGCTTCGATCGGGCCCAACTCCACGGCCTGCGCGGCTTCTGGCGACGCCGCGCGGGGGATGGCTACCTGGCGAAACTGGTCAATGGCGGTCACTGGGACATGCTCGAAACCGTCGAGTTGAAGCGTGTCGCCAAGACCCTGGAGCAGGAGCTGCGGCGTTTCGATATGGTCGCGACTTCGCCAATCCGCTCACTGGCGCAGGAGGCATGATGGACAACGTTCAGCAAACAACTTGTCTTACCCCATCGCCAACCCTGCTGGTTCGGTTTGCCGGGCAAGCGAGGGCAACGCCCGAGGCCGTGGCGGTGATCGACCGTCAGGTCCGACTCAGCTACAGCGAACTGGCTGCTGCCAGCGAGCGTATTGCCCATGGGCTGCTGGCCCGTGGCGTGTGTCCGGGCCAGTCGCTGGCGTTGTACATGCCGCGCTCCTGGCGCTGGCTGGCGGCGATTATCGGCGCCCTCAAGGTCGGCGCCGTGGTGGTACCGCTGGACCGGGCCAGCCCCAGGGCACGCCAGGCGCAGATGCTCGAAGACAGCGGCTGCATCGGCCTGCTGGTGGACGACGCACTCATCGAACCATCGGGCAGCCTGTGGCAGGCCGAAATCGCGACGCTACTGGCGTCTACGGCGCCGAGCGAACTGGCCCTGGCCTGCGAGCCGGCCGAGGTGAGTTTCCTGTTCTATACCTCGGGCTCGACCGGCATACCCAAGGCCGTCGAGGTCGGCGAGCGGGGCGTGATGCGCCTGGTGCAGCCGGGCGGCTACATCGATATCCGCCCCGGTGACCGCTTTGCCTGCCTGGCCAATCCGGCTTTCGACGCCATCAGTTTCGAAATCTGGGCGCCACTGCTCAACGGCGGCACCTGCGTGATCGTTGCCGACGACGACCTGCTCGATGCCCGACGGTTGGCGCAGGTGCTGGAGACGCAACGGGTCGACACGCTGTTCATGACCGTGTCGCTGTTCAACACCCTGGCCCAGGAATACCCGCGCTGCTTTGCCAGCCTGCGCCAGGTGCTGATCGGCGGCGAGCAGATCAGCGCCGTGGCCGTGCGCGACTGGTACCGGGCCAACCCGGACAGCGCCTGTCGGATCTTCAACGTCTACGGCCCGACCGAGTGCACCACGTTCGCCCTGTGCCAGCCGATCGCCCGTGACTTCACCGGCCACTCGGTGCCGATCGGGCGCGCCTTGCCCGATACCGGGGTGCGCATTCTCGATGAGCGGCAACGGCCGGTGGCAGCGGGCACGGTGGGCGAGTTGTATCTGAGCGGCAGCGGGGTAGCCCGTGGCTACCGTCAACGTCCGGAGGAAACCGCGCGCTGCTTTCTGATGCTGTCCGATGACGACGGTCAACTGCGACGCCATTACCGTACCGGCGACCTGGTCCGGGAGAACGAATCAGGCCTGGTCGAGTACATTGGTCGGGCCGATCGCCAGGTCAAGGTGCGCGGGTTCCGTATCGAGCCGGGTGAGGTCGAACAGCGGCTCCTGGAATATCCCGGCGTGGCCCAGGCTTATGTCTGCACGCGCCGCCAGGCTGCCGAGGACCATCAGTTGCTGGCCTTTATCGTGCCTCGGGGCCAGTTGGAACATGCCGGCTTCGATGCCTATCTGCAGGCGCAGTTGCCGGCGTACATGCGCCCGCACCATCTGTTCCTGCTCGATCGGCTGCCCTTGACCGCCAATGGCAAGGTCGACCGTGCCAACTTGCTGGAGCAGGACCGCCAGCCATGGCGGGCAACATCCCTCGTTGGGCTGCCGGTCGATGGCGAGGAGGGCGCCGAGCTGTCCTGGCTGCTGGGGCAGGTGCGGACCTTGCTCGGCCAGCCGCAGCTCGGTGCCGGGGATGACTGGCTGGGCAGTGGCGGCGACTCGCTCAAGGCCCTGCGGCTACGCTCGGCCATTCGCCAGCAATGGCAGGTGGAGCTGGGCATGGCGCAGTTGCTTGGCGAGAATTTCGCCGGGCTGGCCGTCAGCCTGGCTGCTCCGCAGTCGTCTGCTGCCACGTATCCGCCGGCTCCCGCGCCGAGTAGCGCCTGGCGCCTGCCGGCCACCGCCGAACAACGCCGGCTGTGGCTGCTGCAGCAACGCGAGCCGGAATCGACTGCCTACAATGTGCCGCTGGTCTTGCATCTGCCAGGCGGGGCGGACCTGGACGCGCTGGGCATGGCGCTGGGGCAACTGGTCGAACGCCATGCCGCGTTGCGCACGCGTTTCGTCTCCGGGCCGGATGGCCTCGACCAACTGGTCGCTGAACAGGGCACGACCTGCCAGCGCCTGGCCCTGGGGCAGTACACGGAGGACAACTGGCAGGCCTTCGCCGCGCTGGTGTTCGCCACGCCGTTCGACCTGGGCACGGCGACGCTGTTCCAGTCCTGGCTGTTGCCATTCGCCGATGGCAGCGCCCGCTTGCTGTTGCACCTGCACCATAGCGTGGTGGACGGTTGGTCGTTGAACCTGCTGTTCGACGATCTGCTAGCGCTCTACGAGGCCAACCGGCTGGGTAACGAGCTGCCGAAACCGGTAGGGCAACTGACACCGCTGGAGTTCGGCCAGTGGCAGGGACAATGGAGTGTTGCCCCATACTATCGCCAGCAGCGTCGTGCCCTGGCGCAGTTCTACCGTGAGCAGCCGGCCGCTTCGCCGGCCCTGGTTCCACCCCGTCGCGACAGCGGTGCCAAGGCCCGGCAATATCGGCAGATGCTTGCGCCGGCGCAGTGCACGGCGCTCGAACGTTTCTGCGCGCAGCAGCGACTGACCCGTTTCGAAGTGCTGTTCAGCGTGTTTGCCTGGAGCCTGCACGCGTTGACCGGCCTGTCACGGCCGCGCATCGCCAGCCCGGTGTCCAATCGGCCACTGGGCGAGTTCGAGAATGCGGTGGGCATGTTCGCCAATACCGTGCTGATCCCGACGGATCTCAACGGCCAACTTGCACTGGATGAATCGCTGCGTAGGCAGACCGAGCGGGTTCGCCAGGTGCTGGCATGGCAGGACGTGGCATTGGCGGATGTGGTTGAAGACTTGCGCCTATCCGGCAACCAGAGCCTGTTCGACTTCATGTTCGTGCTGGAAAACACCGACTTCGCCAAGCTTGATCGGTTGCCGGCCCGGCTCGAATTCACCGGCCCGGTGCAGGCCAAGTGCGCGCTGACCCTGTCCCTGGTGGATAATCCGGAGGGCCTTGCGGCCTGGTGGGAATACCAGTGCGATCATTTCGACCAGCAGCAGGTCGAGGCGGCAGCCCAATTGTTCCGTGGCGGCCTGGACATGCTGCTGCAGGCGCCGGGCAACCCGCTTGATCGACTGCTGCTACCGTACCGTCGCAGCCTGGCGCCGGCCAGTCAGGGCGAACTCACATCGCCGCCATTCACCACCCTGGCCGACTGGTTCGAACACCAGGCGCGTTGCACGCCGGAGGCCAGCGCGCTGGTGGCCGGCGAGCGTCGGTTGAGCTACCGGCGTCTGAACGAACTGGCCGACACCCTGGCGGCCACGCTCGACAATGGCGCGCGTCTGCCGCTGGCGGACGGCGAGGTTGGCCCGGTGTTGCTGTTCCTCGATACCTCGGTGGAACACATCGTCGCCTTGTTGGCCCTGGCCAAGCTCAACCTCACCGCTGTACCGCTCGATCCGGCCTACCCGCAAACAGTGCTGCGCCAGGTCATGAGCCAATCCCGGGCCCATTGCCTGCTGTTCAGCGACAGCACCGAGGCCGCCCTGGAACGTCTGGGCGAGCAGTCGATCACACGCCACCGGCTGGTACTCGATGCGCCGCAACGGCCATTCAAGCGCCTGCCGCACCAGGGTGAACGGCCGCTGTACATGCTCTTTACCTCCGGCTCGACCGGTATCCCCAAGGGTGTCCAGGTCTCGGACCGAACCCTGTGCAACCTGCTGCACTGGCAGCGGGGCGAGGGCGGCCTTGCCGCGCGGGCGCGGACCCTGCAATTTTCCATGTTGTCGTTCGACGTGTCGTTCCAGGAGATTTTCAGCACCCTGTGCGGTGGCGGTTGCTACCACCTGATCGTTCCGGCCTGGCGCCAGGATGCACCGGCGCTGCTGGACTACCTGCTGCAGGCGGACATCGAGCGTCTGTTCATGCCCTGCGTGGCCTTGCAGCACCTGGCCGAAACCGCCGTGAACCGGGGGATTTTCCCAACGCAGTTGCGCGAGGTGGTGACGGCTGGGGAACAACTGCTTTGCACCGACACCCTGCGCGAATGGTTCGCCGGCATGCCCCAGGCCAGCCTGTTCAACCACTATGGACCGACCGAAACCCATGTGGTGTGCGGCCTGCGCCTGGCGGGCGGGCCACGGGACTGGCCGTTGCGCGCCTCGATCGGCCGGGCGGTGAGCAATGCCTGCCTGTTGCTGGTGGATGAGCAGGACCGTCCACTGCCCGCCGGAGCCAGCGGTTACCTGTTGGTGGCGGGGCCGATGGTCGCCCGCTGCTACCTGGGCGATGCGGCGCTCAACGCCAGCCGTTTCGTCGAACTGCCGGACAGCACGGGGGCCACACGGCTGTTCTATCGCACCGGCGACCTGGCCCGGGTCGATGCCCAGGGTTACCTGCATTACCTGGGGCGTAACGACCAGCAGGTCAAGTTGAGCGGTCATCGTCTTGAGCTTGGCCAGATCGAGTCGGCCTTGATGCAGATACCGCAAGTGAGCGGCGCCGTCGTCGTCCTGCAAGCCGAATCGGCAAGACTCGACGCCTATCTGCAATTGAATGGCATGCCACCCACGCCGGAGGAACTGGACCGCCGACTGGCTCGCGAGCTGCCGGCCCAGGTGCGCATCGACGGCTATTGGCAGATCGCCCAGTGGCCGCGCACGCCCAGTGGCAAGGTCGATCGCAAGGCGTTGCAGGGGCAGGGCGAACGGTTGGCAAGCCAGGGCAGCGTCGAACCCGAGGAACCGGCCAACCCGCTGCAACAGCGTCTGCGTGAGCTGTTCGAAGCAGTGATCGGCCGACCGATCGGGCTCGACCAGACCTTCTTCGAGGCCGGCGCCACCAGCCTTGGGCTGATGCGCCTGCATGCCCGCTACAACCAGGAGACCGACCTCAAGGTGAGCATGGCCGATCTGTTCGAACAGGTCAGCATCCGCCGTCTGGCCGCCCACCTGGCCAACGCTCCAGCTGCGCCGGAGCGGCAACTGCGCGGTGGCGACAATGGCCATTCGGCCATGGCGATCATCGGCATGGCGGTGAACGTCGCCGGGGCGCCGGACCTGCGCGCGTTCTGGTCGATGGTGCAGGCGGGCGAGTTGGGTATCGAACACTTCGACGCCGAAGAGGGGCTGGTTGGTGCCCGTAGCCAACTCGATGGGATGTTTGACTTCGACCCCGAGTATTTCGGCATCAGTCGCCAGGAAGCGCGGTTGATGGACCCGCAGCAACGTCACCTGCTGATGGCCTGCGTCCAGGCGCTGGAGCACGCGGCGCTGGTACCTTCGGCAGACGGGCCACGGATCGGCCTGCTCGCCAGTTGCGGCGAAACCACCTATTTCCAGCAACTGCTGCGCCAGGCCGGCGACAGCGAATTGCCGGACAGCTTCCAGATGGCCCTGCACCACGACAAGGACTTTCTCGCGACAAAGGCCGCCTACCACCTCAACCTCGGCGGGCCGGCCATGAGCGTGCAGGCGGCCTGCGGCAGCTCGCTGATCGGCGTGCACCTGGCGTGCGCCATGCTGCGCCAGGGCGATGCCGATGTGATGCTGGCCGCCGGGGTGCTGATGGACCCGACCCTGACCGACGGCTACCGTTATCGGCCGCAGCACATTTTTTCCCGTGATGGCCGTTGCCGGCCGTTCAGCGACGACGCCAGCGGAACGCTGGGTGCCAGTGGCTATGGAGTGGTGGTGCTCAAGCCGCTGGTCCAGGCGCAGCGTGATGGCGACCGGATCTACGGGGTCATTGAGGCCTCGGCGCTGAACAACGACGGCCACGACAAGATGAGCTACACCGCGCCCTCGGTGGCCGGCCAGAGCGCGGTGATCGGCGAGGCGCTCGGCAAGGCCGGCCTGCGTGGTGCCGATATCGGTTATGTCGAGGCCCATGGCACCGGTACACTGCTGGGCGATCCGATCGAAGTGGCGGCCCTGGCCAAGGCCTTTGGCGCGGCCCCCGCCGGCCACTGCGCGCTGGCCTCGGTCAAGAGCCAGGTCGGCCACCTGGGCGCGGCGGCCGGGGTGGTCGGGCTGATCCGTGCCACCCTGGCGGTGTATCACGGCGTGGTACCGGCAAACCTGGGGTTCAACCGGGTCAACCCGCAGATCGACCTGGAGCACACGCCGTTCTACATCCCGACGCAACCTCGGGCCTGGCCGAAGGGGTGTAGGCGCGTGGCCGGCGTGAGCAGTTTCGGTATTGGCGGCACCAATGCCCATGTGATCGTCGCGGCTGGTCCGACGTCGCCGACGCCGGCCATGGCCGCCAGTTGCCTGGTGGTCAGCGCCCACAGCCGCAGTGCGCTTGTGCGCAACATTGCAGCGATCAAGGCGTATCGCGATGCGTTTCCGCAGCAGCACGACGCGCTGTTGCGCTTCCTCCAATCGGGGCGTCGCCAGCAGCGCTGGCGTTATGGCGTGCGGCTGGAGGTGGGCGAGAGCTGGCAGGTGGATGAGGCGCTGATTCGCGAAGTGCCGCTGTCGACCCGCACCTGGCCGGTCGATGAGGCGACGCCGGAGCAAATCCTCCAGGCCTGGTATGACGGCGCCAGGATCGCCTGGCCGAAGCGCTCGGCACCGCCGCCCTGGGATCTGCCGCCATCGGCCTTCGACCTTGAGACCTGTCGCTTCCAGCCGGCGACAGCGCGCCCGGCCATGCCTGTCGACGTCGCCCCGGCGTCCGCCCGCAATGCCTTGCCAGACTGGTTCTACCAGCGCCAGTGGACGCGAGTCCGCCGCTTGCACGCCGGGCCTGCCACAGGGCAACGGGGCACCCTGGTGGTGTGCGCTGCCGAGGCACTCGATGGTGGCTTGCTGGAGGCACTGGGCAACGTCTATCAACGTGTCGTCGAGGTGCGTGCCGGCAATGGCTTGCGCCGCCTGGGTAGAGATCGCTTCGAACTGGACCCGGTTGACGTCCAGGCGCTCTCGACCTTGCTGGCCGAGCTGGGCGAATCGGGTGTGAGCGAGCTGGATTGGCTGCACGCCTTGCCGCTGTCGGTCGGCGGCGCGGTGAACGAACAGAGCCTGGCCGCCGCCCAGTGGGCCTGCCTTGATACCCCCAGTGCCTTGCTCCAGGCCTGGGGCGAACTCGCCGGTTCGCTGAAGCTGCGGCTGTGGCTGCTGTCCGCGCAGGCCTGTGCGGTCGACGGCGAGATTCGTCGACCGGAGCTGGGCGCCCTGGCCGGAGCCTGTGAGGTGGCGCCCCAGGAATATCCTTTGCGGGTGCACTGGCTGGACCTGCCGAGCGCGCAATGGCCGAGCCAGGCGACCGCGCTGGCGGTGCTGCTGGCGGACCCGGAGGCGTTGCCGCGACGCCTGGCGATCCGTGGCGATTATCTCTGGCAGCCTCGGCTGGTTCCCAGCCCGCCGGCGGCGTCACTGCCGGCCTCGCCACTGTTGCCGCCGACCGGTACTTTCCTGGTGCTGGGCGGCAATGGCGGCATTGGCAGCAGCCTCTGCGAGCATCTGTTGCAGGCGCCAGGGCGCCGGGTGGTGGTGCTCTCGCGCCGTGGAGAGTTGCCGCCGAACCTGGTCGGCTACCGCGAGCGGGTCGATACGCTGCAGGGCGATATCGCCGACCTGGCACGCTGGCCGGCCATTGTCGAGCAGTTGGCACAGCGCTACGGTGATCTGGCGGGGGTCATCCATGCCGCAGGCGTCGGTGCCGGCAGCCTGATTCGTCACCGCGATGCCCGGCAGATGGACACCGCCATGGCGGCCAAGACCCTCGGCATGCTGGCAGTCGAGGCGCTGATCGCACGTTTGTCGCCGGGGTTCGTGCTGTACTGTTCGTCGATGTCGGCGTTGCTCGGTGGCGCTGGTCACCTGGACTATGCCGCGGCCAACGGGGTGCTGGACGGTTTTGCCCAGTATCGGTCGGATGCCACCCGCCAGTGCGTGCGCATGAGCCTCAACTGGGACATCTGGCGCGAGCGTGGCATGGCCACCGCCGTGAGCAGCGCTGACGAAGCCCATCAGCGACACCTGGCGGTCGGCTTGTCGGTCGAAGAGGGCAGACAGGTGTTCGACCTCGCCCTGGCACTGCAGTTGCCGCAGTGCCTGGTGTCGACCACGTCGATAGAGGCTTCGCGCCGCTTCTATCCGCGGCGGCACCCAGCGGTCGTGGTGACGGACACGCCTTCGGTTGCCGCTGCGCCGGACCCGGCCGTGCATCTGCGCGAGTGCCTGTGCCAATGGCTCGGTGTCGACGAACTGGACGACCAGGACTCGCTGTACGAGCTGGGCGCGGATTCCCTGACCCTGCTCGACCTGATCGACGAGGTCCAGTCGCGGCTTGGCGTTGGCCTGCAGCTGTCGCAGTTCAGCCCCAAGGTCAGCCTACACGAGGTGCTTGCGCTGATCGGCGACGGCGACGCCGGCAAGGCGCCGGTCGACGGATGGGCGCAGGCGGTGCAACTGGATGTCTGGAATACTGGCGCCGGTCGTGACTGGTTGTGCCTGGTGCACCCGGTGGGTGGCGACGTGCAGGCCTACCGGGAGTTGGTGGCGGCGCTGCCTGACACGTTGGGCGTGTGCGTGATCGCCGATCCGCTGCTGCAGCATCCACAGTTGCCAGCCGTCACCGTCGAGCAGCGGGCCGCCCATTACCTGCAGGCGTTGCAGGCCCGGTTGCCGTGCCATTCCTTCAACTGGCACCTGGCAGGCTGGTCGTTCGGTGCCTGGGTCGCCCAGGCCATGTGCGCCGAGGCGCGGCTGGCGGGCCTGGCACAACCGCTGCTGTACCTGATCGATCCGCCGGCACCGGACGCTGGTGCGGAGCTCGCGCGCATGGACGAGCGGCATATCGAACAAGTGTTCCAGCGCGAGTTCTCCCAGCGCTGGCCGCAAGCGGCCGGGCAGGGGCTGTCCGAGGACATGCAGGGCTACCTGCAACGCCTGACCACCTGTTGCCAGCACAACATGGCGAGCATGGGCGTGTTCACGCCGCCGGTTTTGCCGGACACCCAGGCGTGGTTGTTCGTTGCCACCCAGGCCAACCCCTATGGCGTCGGTCGCGACTGGCCGGCGGAGCGACTCAAGACGGCCTGGCAGGCGCTGTTGCCGCGGTTGCGCGATTGGCAAGCGCTGGACACCGATCACTACGGCATCGTCGCCGGTCACTGGGCGCGGCTGATCGGGGAAGCGATCAGCCAGGGAGGTGTGCATGCATCATGAACAGAACGCGGACTGGCTGCAGGAACTGGTTCCGGTGCTGCTCGCTGGCCAACCCGAAGACTGGGCGCTGCGCTGGAGCAACGAGTTGCAGGCGGCCCTGGCCGGGTTTGGCGGGCCGCCACCGTTTCGCCTGATGCATGCCTGGCAGGCCGATACGGTCCTGCCAGTATTGCTTGAAGCGCACATCGAGGGGCCCGGCGCGGCGGACCTGGCGCTGCTGCAGCAGTTGCATCGCCGCGCGGCCCTGGGGCTCAACGGTCGGCGTGGCGAATGGCTGGCGGCGTTCAAGCCGATATTGCCGGCCTTGTACCGCCAGGCCTTTCCCTACGCCAGCGGCTATGCACGGGCCCATGAGATCGCCATGGTCTACGCCACGGCGCCGGCCAATACGGCCATGATCGCCGAGCACTTCGGGGATGCACAGGGCTATGCCGACTACTATGCCCAACTCAGTACCGATGCCAATGCCACGGCGTTCGCCGATGCCAACAGCCGGGCCTATGCACGGATCGCGTCCGGCGCCTATGCCGACAATGATGTACGGGTCTACAGCGGAATCTGTGCCGGCGCGACGAGAATCTGTGCGCTGGTTCTAGCCGGTCGCGAGGCCCCGGCACCTGAAGCACAGCGGCAAGTGTTGCGAAGACTGGCCGAAGGGCTGAGTCGTTGCCTGATCGAGGCGGCCCCGGTCGCACGTGATTATTTCTCTGGAGAACAGCATGAACAATGAAGCGGAAATGTTCGACGTCGTGATCAATCACCAGGGCCAGTATTCCATCTGGCCACAGGGCAAGGACATGGCCATCGGCTGGATTGCCACCGGTACCGGGGGCGAGCGCCAGGCCTGCCTGAAGTACATCGACGAGCATTGGACCGATATGCGTCCGCGCTCGCTGCGTGAAGCCAGGAACTGACGGCTGGCCTGGCGTTTTGGCGGATAACGGAAATAACCAGAAGGGTGAGGGAACATGGATCAGTGGACATTGAAGGCCGTCGAGAGGATTGCCGGCGAACGGCGGGCACCGTACCAGCACATCACGGTCGATCGCCTGACGCCGATCATCGGCGCGCAGATCGGCGGGGTCGACCTGTCCCGGGAGCTGGCAGCGGAACAACTGGCGGAAATCCGTCGGGCCTTCCTGGAAAACCACGTGCTGGTGTTTCGCGACCAGCACCTGAGTGTCGAGCAGCACAAGGCCTTCGGTCGGCTGTTCGGTGAGCTGCGGTCGTTGCCGGTGGAGGATATCGATGGCGACGATGGCGAACTGGTGGTGATCCGGGCGACGGCGCAATCGCGGTTCGTCGCCGGCGAAGCCTGGCACACCGACGGTACTGCCGATCTGGCCCCGTCCATGGGCTCGATGCTGTACATCAAGGAGACCCCGGCGATCGGTACCGGTGGCGACACCTTGTTTGCCAACATGCACCTGGCGTTGGACCTGCTGTCGCCGACCCTGCAGGGTTTCCTCCAGGGGCTGACGGCGATCCATGACGGCGCGATTCCATGGAAGGGCTACCAGGCGCCCGAGGGCCTGCCGAAGAGCGAGCACCCGGTGGTGGTGCGCCATCCGGAGACCGGGCGCAAGACGCTGTTCGTCAACTCCGGCTTCACCTCGCATATCGTCCAACTGTCCGAGGGGGAAAGCCGCGCGCTGCTGGACCTGCTGTTCGATGTGGTGGCCCGCGAGCCGATCCTCACCTGCCGGGTACGCTGGGAGCCCAATACCCTGGTGTTCTGGGACAACCGTTGTACCCAGCACCATGCGGTGTGGGACTACTTTCCGCACTCGCGCTACGGAGAGCGGGTCACCATTCTTGGCGAGCAACCGCAGGCATGGACTGAAAGCTGAAAGCCATTCGCGGGCAAGCCCCGCTCCTACAGGTTGATGCGCCGCTCAAACCTTGGGAGCGACACCGTCCATCTAGGAGCAGGGCTTGCCCGCGAACAGGCCCGAAAGCCTGGCTCTACCATCCAACACGGGACTTCGCTGTGTCAGGCACAACACTGTTGTGACAGGTGGCCGAGCAGGGCATCGACGACCAGTTCGCCAAATGCCAGGTTGCCATGCAGCGGATCATCGATCTCGCAGAATCGCGGGTGTTGCCAACCATCATCGCCGTTGGCCGCAGCCCGTACATCGATCAGGGTGATCCCCAGGCTCCGAAACTGCCGGATCAGCGCGTCCTGTGCCGCGATGAAGACCTGCGGATCGGAAAATTCCGGCACGCGTTGCGGCGGCAATACCACCAGCACCTTGAGACCCAGCGCCAAGACCCGCTCATAAAACGCCAGCGCATGTCGGCTCATCTCCTCGATGATCGCCTCGAACAGCTCCCCGCCGAGGAACCCCGCATCGAACTGGCCGTTCTCGTCCTGGTAGCACTGCCAGTTCGGCCGGCTGGCAAGAAAATGCACACTCAGTCCAAGGGTGCTCACCAGCGGCACCGACAGTTGCCCCATCGCCGTCACCCCGGCCAGCCCGAGCGCCTGGCGGTAACGCTGGTCCATTTCCGGGTCGCGAAAGCCCACGTCATCCGGCATCGTCAGCAGGAAGTCGAGATTGAAGTCGCGCCCGGCACCCAATGGACCGCCGCATACCGCCAAGCCACGGGCCTGCGCGGCCTTGCCGATCGGCCCGGCGTTGGAGTCGCCCAGCAGCAGGAAACTAGGGCTTGGCGTAGTAGTCGAGTACGGCGTCTTCACAAACAAGGTCCTCGCTGGGCAGGTGGGTGATCGGATTGGCGGGCGTTGCGGCGGCAGCCGGCTTGCCCTCCAGGGCGCTGAAGAACTGGCGCATGACGAAGGCCACGCCCTCGGCCGTCACCTCGCGCTGGTTATCTTCGTAGAAGGCGGCCTTGAACGGGGTGCCGGTGACGATCTCGTAGGACGGAAAGTAGTCGACGTCGCGCTGTTCCTCGCATAGCTGGCCGGCTACCGCGCGCAACACCGACTTGGAGTAGGTGGTGGCGGTCAGCACGTGCTGGCCGGTCGCGGTGGCGGTCAGCGGTACCGGTGATACTGTCAGCAGTACCCGGATTCGCGGGTTCACCGAGCGCAACAGTTCCAGCGCCGTGCTCATTTCGCGGTGGCTGTCGACGAAACCGAAATTGCGCAGGCCATGAACCTGCGGGTCGAAAGTCCCCTGCAAGGTACCGGGACAGACCGGATACACCAGGCCGCTGCGCCGATCCACCCAGGCCTCGGTCAGCCCCAGGGTGAAGACGAAGACCTTGGCCCGCTGCAGCGCCGCCTTCATCGCCGCCAGGGTGACGCGCCGCGCCTCCAGCAGCGCTTCCCGGCTGGCATGGCCCTCGGGTTCGACCACTGGCCGCATGGGATCGAAGAAACGCCCGGCGCGGCTCCAGGTTTCCTCCGGCATCGCCTTGACCCCCAGGCACCATTCCAGCCACTGGCGCAGCATCGCCGGGGTATAGAGGTTGCCGGTACGGAAGGAGAACACCCCATAGTGCCGCGCCTTGCACTCGGGCTGCGACAGACCGGCGGGAGCCGGTTCGCTGTCGACCCAGTTCATCCCGCGCTCCACCAGTGCCCGGCCGATATGCTGGGCAAAGCAGGAACCGGCGGTGACGATGGCATCGTCGCGTTCGATATCGAACTGTGGCAGCCACAGTTCGCTGATGCTCGCGGTGGTCTGTTGCGCCACGGCACTGCGCCAGAACGAGCGCGGCGCCAGCAGTTGGTAAGGATTCATCCCTGGGGCACTCCGAGTTGGACCGGGTAGGCGGTGTTCAAGTTGTCGGCTCCAGCGCGCTGGCCGGTTGCCCGGCATCCAGCGCCCGGTAGCCAAGCAGGCCGATGGGCAGGCAGGCCAGCGCCAGGGCGGAAAACAGCACCACGCCGCCAAAATGACTGATCACCAGCGCACCGAGCAAGGGCGCCAGCGCCGAGCCGAGGCCGGCCAGCATGGAAATGCCGATGAAGCTGCCGCGCATGCCCGGCGGCGCGAGGCGGTCGATCATGGTGGCGAACAGCGGCATGACGATGATTTCGGCCAGCGTCGCGAAACCGATCGCCAGGATCCAGCCATGCCACAGCGCGCCGGTGTTCAGGGCGATGATCCCGTGGCCGATCATCAGGCAGCCAAGGGCGAGGACGTACGCGCGCTTGTCGGCGAGGTTCATCAGCCAGCCCATCAGGAACAGGTGGAATACCAGCACCACCGAAGCATTGGTGACGCTGAGGCTGGCGATCACACCATTGATGTCCTCGACCTTGAGGGCCAGCAGATAGAAGGTCAGCGACTCGTCGACCTGGGCGTAGACCAGCACCAGGAAGAAGTTGGCGACGATGATGGTCAGGAACAGCCGGCTGCCGAGGATGGCCCGCAATACCTGGCGCAAGGGCGGCGATGGCGTTTCGGTCGCGCTGGCCAGGTGCGCTGCCTGCAACCGGTAGCGTGCCGCACCGAAGATGGCCAGGGCCAGCAGCCCGTAGGCGCAGGCGGCTATGGGAAACACCGCGTCGCTCTCGCGGTTGGCGAACCACATGCCGATCAACGGCCCGCTGGCCGCCGCGCAGTTGACCACGTAATAGCGGATATGGAAGAGAAAGGTCCGTTCGCTGTCGGTGGCCACGGTATCGCTCAACAGCACCCGCAACAGAGGTTCGAGAATGCTGTGGGCGACCGCCATGCCGATGATCGCGGCGAAGTAGCTGGCCTGGCTGGGCGCCAGTCCCATCAGCAGAAAGCAGCCGGCCCCCAGGGCACAGCCGAAGCCCATCAGGTTACGGGAGTTGAAGGTGTCGCCGAGAAAACCGCTGAGGGGCGAGAGCGCAATGCTGATCAGCGCGCCCAGGGCCAGCTGCGCGCCGATATCGGTGATGGGCGTGCCGAAGCGGCGGTTCATCGCTACCACGATAAAGGGCCAGACCATGAACGAGGCGACACGCGAAATGCCGATGCCGAGCAGCAGCCAGCGGGTTGCAGCGGGCAGGGCCCACAAGGCCTTCCATAGGGCGGGTTTCTGGCGCAGATCCATCTGGCTCGTCTCGACAGGGAAACAGGGCCCCGCCGGGAAGCGGGGGACTGCTCATTGAAGAGGGCAATGCGCCGATATGCAAGCCTTGCGCGGCATGTCGGCGACTTTATGTACGTGGGTGACGAAAACGGCCGTCGAGGCCGTTCACATCAATGCGGGGCGCGGGGAATGGTCTTGAGCAGGTCAGCCGGGCTGATATGGCCAACCACGGCGCTGCCCGGTTGCGGCAGGTCGAGGATGTGGCCCTTGATCTTGCCGATCACGTGCATTTCGCAAGGCTTGCAGTCGAACTTCAGGGTCAGCACTTCATCGCCCTGGATCAGTTGCATCGGTGCGACCTTGGTCCGTACACCGGTCACGCCCTTGGCCTGCTTGGGGCACAGGTTGAAGGAGAAGCGCAGGCAGTGCTTGGTGATCATCACCGGTACTTCACCGGTTTCCTCGTGGGCTTCGAACGCCGCGTCGATCAGCTTGACCCCGTGGCGGTGATAGAAATCGCGAGCCTTCTGGTTGTAGACGTTGGCCAGGAACGACAGGTGCGACTCCGGATACACCGGCGGCGGGCTGGTCTCGGCCTTGCGGCCGCCGCGCGGATGGGCGGCGATGCGTGCTTCGGTCAGGGCTTCGATCACTTCGCGGCGCAGGCTCTTGAGCTGCGAGTTGGGGATGAAGTAGGCCTGTGGCGCATCGAGCTCGATGGCGGTGGCGTGGTACTGGGTGGTGCCCAGTTGGCCGAGCAGGTCGCGCAGTTGTTCCAGGGCCTGTTCCGGCTTGTTGGCCAGGCCGAACGGACCGTCCAGGGCGACGCTGGCGCTGACGCCTTCCTCGCTGGTGGCGGTCAGCTCCAGGCGTTCCTCGCGCAGGCGGGCCGTCCAGCTGACGCCGACACGCCGCTCGGAAGAAGTCTTGAGCAGGGCCTGTTGCCAGTTATGGTCGAGGTTGCGGCTCAACGGATGGTTGGGGCGCAGGCGGTGCATGCCTTCGGGCATCTCGTTGGGTTCGACGCGGTAGCGATAGCGTTTCTCACCGTCTTCCTCGAACTCGCCGCGCGGTTCGGCGACGTTGGCACGGAAGCCGACCACTTCGCGCTTGATCAGCACGTTGAGGCCATCGCCGTTGGACAGCGGCTCGGTGGTCACCACCTGCAGGTCGCGCTTGCCGGCTTTTTCCACCACGCCCACCGGCAGGCCGGTGAAGGTTGGCGTGTCGAAGGCGCCGATGTCGATCTTGCGATCGCTGACGAAATAGTCGGTGCTGCCGCGGTGGAAGGTCTTTTCCGGGTCTGGCAGGAAGAAGTGCGCGGTACGCCCGCTGGAAGCGCGCGCCAGGTCCGGGCGGCCTTCGAGGATGTCGTCCAGGCGCTGGCGGTAGTAGGCGGTGATGTTCTTCACATAGCCCATGTCCTTGTAGCGGCCCTCGATCTTGAACGAGCGCACGCCGGCCTCGACCAGGGCACGCAGGTTGGCGCTCTGGTTGTTGTCCTTCATCGATAGCAGGTGTTTCTCGAAGGCGACCACACGGCCCTGGTCGTCCTTGAGGGTGTAGGGCAGGCGGCAGGCCTGGGAGCAGTCGCCGCGGTTGGCACTGCGGCCGTTCTGCGCATGGGAAATGTTGCACTGGCCGGAGAAGGCCACGCACAAGGCACCGTGGATGAAGAACTCGATCGCCGCATCGGTTTCGTCGGCGATGGCGCGGATTTCCTTGAGGTTCAGCTCGCGGGCCAGGACCAGTTGCGAGAAACCGGCCTGGTCGAGGAACTTGGCGCGCTCGAGGGTGCGGATGTCGGTCTGGGTACTGGCGTGCAGCTCGATCGGCGGGATATCCAGTTCCATCACGCCCAGGTCCTGGACGATCAGCGCGTCGACGCCGGCATCGTAGAGCTCGTGGATCAGCTTGCGTGCCGGCTCCAGCTCGTTGTCGTGCAGGATGGTGTTGATGGTCGTGAAGACCCGCGCGTGGTAGCGGCGGGCGAACTCCACCAACTGGGCGATATCGCTCACTTCGTTGCAGGCATTGTGGCGGGCGCCGAAGCTCGGGCCGCCGATATACACGGCATCGGCCCCGTGCAGGATGGCTTCGCGGGCGATGGCCACGTCGCGGGCGGGGCTGAGCAATTCCAGGTGATGCTTGGGTAGGGACATGTTTTTTTAATCAGGCTGCACGGTCAAGGCGGGCATTGTACCGGCGAAACGCCCGGCCGGCATCCGTTGCCGCCGGGTGGCCTCATTCTCGCGGCTCCCACAGTGATCCGTGCTGCCCTTGAATCAGGCCTTGGCCGCCATCGCGGTCACTTCCACGCGCATGCCGTCGACCGCCAGTGACGCCACGCCCACTGCGGCGCGCACCGGCCAGGGCTTGGCGAAAAAGCGCTTGTAGACCTCGTTGAAGGCCGCGCGATCAGCCATGTCGGTCAGGTAGATGGTCAGGTGCAACACCCGGTCCATCGAGCTGCCGGCCTTTTCCAGGGCGACCTTGAGCGCTTGCAGGGTGCATTCGCTCTGCAGGGTGATATCGCCCAGCTCCAGGCTGCCGTCGGCGCGGGTCGGGATCTGGGTGGAGACCAGCAGGCCGCCGAAACCGGCGACATCGGAGGAAATGGAGTCCGCGTCGGGATCGGGCAGGAAGGTCAGGTCTTGGTTGGCCATGGGAATCTCTTGTCGAGGTTACGCAGGGAAGGGCGCGCGCAAGGCCCGCCCGTTGGCCCGGCAGTATAAGCGCGAGGCGCAGGCGCGGGTACCGCCGTGGCCTGCGACGAGCGGCTGTGGCGGGAGAAAATAGTGACTTGCATGATAGAAGTCGGCATGAAATATTATGAGCATAATTTTCAGCCGTCATAGAGGTCAGTTCGCCATGGGCGCTCAAGTCCAGATTGCCCCGGAAAGTCCCCGCGTCGCCGCCCCGGCCCGGCGCAAACAGCTCGTGCGCCTGGCGGTGCTCGGCGTGGCGGTGGCCGGCGTCGTGGCGTATGGCAGCCACTGGTGGCAGACCGGACGCTTCGTCGAAGACACCGAGGATGCCTACGTCGGTGCCGAGGTCACGGTGATCAGCGCCAAGGTGCCTGGCTACATCAGCGAGGTCGCGGTGAGCGACAACCAGTTCGTCAAGGCCGGGGACCTGCTGGCCCGTATCGATGTGCGTGACTACCGTACCGCCCTGGCCAAGGCCGAAGGCGCGGTAGCCGCACAGCGGGCGAGCCTGGCCAACCTGGATGCCACCGAACAGTTGCAACAGGCGCTGATCAGCCAGGCGCACTCGCAGATCGATGCCAGCGAGGCGCAGGCCCGACGCGCCCATGATGACCATGCGCGCTACCAGACCCTGGTGCGCAGCCTGGCGGTCTCGGTTGAAAGTGCCCAGCGCGCCGATGCCGCCTGGAAGACCGCCCAGGCCGAGCGGGCCCGGGCCGAGGCGGGGCTGCTGGCGGCGCAACGCCAATTGACGGTGATCGACACCCAGCGCCAGCAGGCCCGGGCACTGCTCGAACAGGCGCAGGCCGAACGCGACCAGGCGCAGTTGAACCTCGGTTATACCGAACTGCGGGCGCCTGTCGATGGTTATGTCGGCAACCGCCGGGCCAAGGTCGGCGCCTACGCGGCCGCCGGCAGCCAGCAGATCGCCGTGGTGCCGGCTCGTGGCCTGTGGGTGGACGCCAATTTCAAGGAAGACCAACTGGCGCGGATGCAGGTCGGCCAGGCGGTGAGCATTCAGGCCGATATCCTGCCGGGCCGGGAATTCCACGGCCATATCGAAAGCCTGGCGCCGGCTACTGGCGCGCAGTTCAGCGTGCTGCCGCCGGAGAACGCCACCGGCAACTTCACCAAGATCGTCCAGCGCGTGCCGGTGCGGATTCGCCTGGATGGCCGCGACGCGGATTTCGGCGCGCTGCGTCCGGGCCTGTCGGTGCTGGCCGAGGTGAACACCCGCGAACAACCGGGCCTTGAGCCTGCCGTCGCCCAGGCCAGCCAGCCGTGAGTGGCGTGTCGCCGGCGCTGGGCACCCGGCAGAAGGTCGCGGCCTTTGCCTGCATGTGCCTGGGCATGTTTATCGCCCTGATCGATATCCAGATCGTTTCCGCGTCGCTGCGCGATATCGGCGGTGGCCTGTCGGCAGGGGCGGACGACACCGCCTGGGTGCAGACCGCCTACCTGATCGCCGAGATCATCGTGATTCCGCTGTCCGGCTGGCTGTCGCGGGTGATGAGTACCCGTTGGCTGTTCGCCGCTTCCGCCGCGGGTTTCACCTTGACCAGCCTGCTGTGTGCCGTGGCCTGGAATATCCAGAGCATGATTGCCTTCCGGGCCCTGCAGGGTTTTCTTGGCGGCTCGATGATCCCGCTGGTGTTCACCACCGCCTTCATCTATTTCAACGGCAAGCAGCGGATCATCGCCGCCTCGACCATCGGCGCCATCGCTTCGCTTGCCCCGACCCTCGGCCCGGCGGTTGGTGGCTGGATCACCGATATTTCCTCATGGCACTGGCTGTTCTATATCAACCTGCTGCCGGGCCTGTTCGTGACCATCAGCGTGCCACTGCTGGTCCGGGTCGACCAGCCGAACCTGGCGCTGCTCAAAGGCGCCGACTATCTGGGCATCGTGCTGATGGCGGTGTTTCTCGGCTGCCTGGAGTACACCCTCGAAGAGGGGCCACGCTGGAACTGGTTCAGCGACAGCACCATTACCCTGACGGCCTGGGTCGCGCTGGGCAGTGGGGTCCTGTTCATCTGGCGCTGCCTGGAGATCGATGAGCCGATTGTCGACCTGCGCGCCCTGGGGGATCGCAACTTTGCCCTGGGTTGCCTGTTTTCATTCATTACCGGTATCGGCATTTTCGCCACCATCTACCTGACGCCGCTGTTTCTCGGGCGGGTGCGGGGTTACGGCGCGCTGGACATCGGCATTGCGGTGTTCTCCACGGGGATCTTCCAGCTGCTGGCGATTCCGGTGTATGCGTTCCTGGCCAGTCGTTTCGACCTGCGCTGGGTGTTGATGCTGGGGCTGGCACTGTTTGGGCTGTCGATGTGGAATTTTGCGCCGATTACCCATGATTGGGGGGGCAAGGAGTTGTTGCTGCCCCAGGCGATACGTGGGTTCGCCCAGCAGTTGACGGTGGCGCCGACGGTGACGCTCACCCTTGGCTCACTGGCTCCGGCTCGGCTGAAGCTGGCTTCGGGGCTGTTCAACCTGATGCGCAACCTGGGGGGCGCGATCGGGATCGCCGCGTGCGCCACGGTGCTGAATGATCGCAGCAACCTGCATTTCCTGCGGTTGGCGGAGCACCTGAGCATCCGCAACGAGGAGATGACCCTTTGGCTGGAGCAGTTGAGCGACAGCGCCCAGGCGCTTGGCCAGGACAGCCTGGATGTCAGCCAGATCGCGCTGCGGCAACTGTGGGCGCTGACCTGGCGCGAGGCGCAGACGCTGACCTATGGTGATGCGTTTCTGGTGATCATGCTCTGCTTCATCCTGGCGACGGCGCTGGTGCCGTTGATGCGCAAGGTGCAGCCGCCGCAACAACCGTCTGCGGATGCGCATTGATTGGGGGCGAGGGCGCCTGCTTGCGTGTTTGGAGCAGTGCGGCCTCGATAGTGGAGCGGTCAGGGTGTTTCTGGTTCGGCTTTCTCCGGGGGGTGGATGGGGGGCTTGGGGCTGCTCTGATTGTGTGTATATCCGTTTGCGCGTTTAGCTGATGTAGCAATTTCGCCCCTTACGGGCGAGTTCCTTTTGGCAAACGCCCCAAAAGGAACCAAAAGGGCTTGCCCCTCCATTCGGCCCTCGCTACGCGAGGGTTCCTTCGCTCCGGTTCTGTTTCGAGAGCACGCCGCGATGGGCCATCCATGGCCCAACACGGCTCGCCCGGCATCCCTGCCGGGCGTCTCTCGAAACAGAACCTCCACTCAGCCTGCTGGGCGGGGCCGGTAGGTCAAAAGCAAGATCAAAAGCCGAAGCCGAAGCCGAAGCCGAAGCCAAAGCCAAAGCCGAAGCGGAGTGATGGGCTGGTCGGGATATTGTCGACAGCACGGTCCCCTGCAGGAGCGTTCGGGCGGTGATACGACTTGCCCGCGAAGAGGTCGGTAGCACATGGCAAGAACCAACGGCCTGTAGGCGCATGCTCCACGGTGAAACGCGTGTAGACTTCCACGCCTTGATATCGGCACTGGTAAGGCGTGCGTATGGATCTGCGTCAGTTGGAAGCGTTTGCGGCGGTGATGTCGGCGGGGAGTGTCACTGCGGCAGGGAAGATGCTCGGCCGCTCACAGCCCTCGGTCACTCGGGTGATCCAGGAGCTGGAGCAGGAGTTGGGTTTCGCCCTGTTCGAACGCAGCGGGCCGAAGGTCACGCCGACGCACAAGGCGTTCATGATGTATGGCGAGGTCGAGAGCGCCTTGCTGGGGATTCGCAATATCCACCAGCGCGCGCAGCATATCGCTCAGGAGGAGAACCACCAGATCAAGTTGGTGGCGATTTCCGCCCTGGCGGCCGGGCTGTTGCCGGCAGCCTTGTCACGCCTGCCCGAGGCACTGCGACCGCAGCAGATCCAGTTGCAGAGCATGTCGCCGGAGAATGTGGTGCAGGCAGTGCTCTCCAAGACCATGGACCTCGGCGCGGTCAGTCTGCCGCTGGAACATCGTGGGCTGGATATCCATTGGATCGGTGAGGCCTCCTGCGTCGCCGTGCTGCCGGCGCATTCGCCACTGGCCGCCCACGAGGTGTTGCCCATGGAACTGCTGGCTCGGCAGACGCTGGTGACCATGGCCAATCCCTATCGCTTTCGCCGGCGCATCGACAAGGCTTTTCTCGATGCGGGTTGCGGTACGCCGCGCATGCTCGATACCAATACCTCGCTGATCGCCATGCAGATGGCCAAGGCCGATCTGGGCATTGCCCTGGTCGACCCGTTCACGGCCAAGGGCGTTCCGGTGGAGGGGGTGGTGGTGCGCTCGCTCGGCTGCCATATCCCGTTTTTCTTTGGCCTGATCTCGGCCTTCGCCAGCCCGCTGTCGGACGTCGCCCGTGCACTGATCGATGAAATCGCCCGTTCGGCAAAGCTGCTGCTGCCAGAGATGGTGATGCACGACGCGGCGGCCCATGACGCACTGCTGCAGAGCATTTACGCCGAGTAGTCCGCCAGCCGGAGCAAGCCGCGGCCTCGAATAGATCACTATAGTTATATAAATATGCATTTTTGTGCTTTGCGAGAATAAAAAGCGCCTCTTAGTATTCGGTTTACGAATTGAAGGCCGTCATGAATTCATATTTGAATATTCAGGCGTGGCCTTTGAAGGAATGCGACTCAAGGTGCGGGAGCTGTTCTCCCGACCTCCATGCCGAGTACCGAATACATGTCCGATGCAACCCTCGCCGCTGGCCTTGCGAAACTGGAAGCGCGCCTGCGCCAGGATCTCGAATGGCTGGACCTGCCTGCCAAACCCTGGGTCAAGCCACGCCTGAACGGAGGCGAGGTGGTGCTGGACGTCGCGATTATCGGCGGCGGCATGGCCGGCCTGGCATTGGCCGCCGAGCTGCGTCACCAGGGCGTGGCGGCGGTGATTTTCGACCAGGCGCCCGCCGGTTTCGAAGGGCCCTGGGCGACCACCGCGCGCATGGAAACCCTGCGCTCGCCCAAACAGCTGACTGGCCCGGCCCTGGGCTTGCCGGCGCTGACGTTCCGGGCCTGGTTCGAGGCGCAGTTCGGCCTGCCGGCCTGGGAGCAACTGGACAAGATTCCGCGCCTGCAGTGGGCCGATTACCTGCGCTGGTACCGCAAGGCCCTGGCGCTGGACGTACGCAACGAGCACCGGGTGAGCAAGGTGACGCCGCGTGCCGATGGCCTGGTGGAGCTGGAGGTGCAGGCTGCGGCACAGACACTGCACCTGCACGCACGGCATGTGGTGCTCGCCACCGGCCGCGATGGCCTGGGCGGCCCGTGGGTGCCGGATCTGGCGCGGGCGCTGCCCTACGAGCTGTGGGCGCATTCCGCCGACGGCCTGCAGAACGAGTGGTTCGAAGGCAAGCGGGTCGCGGTCATCGGCGGCGGCGCTTCGGCCATGGACAGTGCCGCGACGGCATTGGAAGCCGGCGCGACCAAGGTCGACCTGCTGATCCGTCGGGCCGAACTGCCGCGCATCAACAAGGGCAAGGGTGCTGGCAATCCGGGGATGACCCACGGTTACTGGCGGCTGCCAACGGCCTGGAAATGGCGCCTGCGCAACTACCTCAACACCCAGCAGGTACCGCCACCACGGGGCAGTACCTTGCGGGTTTCGCAATCGGGCCGGGCGCGTTTCCTGCTCGACTGTCCGCTGGTGGCCGCACAGGAAAACCCGGCAGGCGGCGTCTGGCTGGATACGCCCACCGCGCGGATCGAGGCCGATTTCGTGGTATTTGCCACGGGCTTCCGGACCGATTTCCGCTTGCGTCCGGAGTTTTCGCCGTTTTCTTCGCAGGTGCGCACCTGGCGTGATCGTTTCGAGGCCCCGGCCGACGAGAAGGATGCCGAGCTGGCGGAGCTGCCGGACCTGGGCAGCAACTTCGAGTTCCAGGAACGGACCCCTGGAGCCTGTCCCGGACTGGATCATATCCACTGTTTCAGCTATCCCGCCGCTCTCAGCTTCGGTGCGGTCTCCGGCGATATCCCGGCGATCAGCGAAGGGGCCAGGCGCCTGGCCCAGGCGCTGATCGGCGAATTGTTCAATGCCGACATCGAGCAGCACTACGCGGCCATGCGCGACTACGCCGAGCCGGAACTGCTCGGTGACGAGTGGGTCGCCAGCCAGCCGGATGCCCACGAGCTGCGCCCATGATCGGCTGGACCCTGCGCCGGCTGACCCAGTCACTGCTGGTCATCTGGCTGATGACCCTGGTGGTGTTCGTCGGCCTCAATGCCATCGGCAACCCGATGGATATCCTGATCGGCGAAGACCTCAACCAGGCCGAACGCCTGCAGGCCATCGCCCACCTGGGCCTGGACAAGCCGCTGTGGGAGCAGTACCTGATCTTCCTCAAGGGCGCTCTGCACGGCAACCTCGGGCAGAGCTTCGTCTACCACGAAGACGCCATGCGCCTGATCCTGCAACGCCTGCCGGCCACCTTCGAACTGGCGTTCAGCGCGATGTGCCTGGCGGTGCTGATCGGCGTGCCGCTGGGGTTGTTCGCCGGAATGTATCCGGAGCATCCGCTGTCACGGTTGATGATGGCTGGCAGCATCGTCGGTTTCTCGCTGCCGGCGTTCTGGGTCGCGCTGATGATGATCCTGCTGTTCTCGATCACCCTCGGCTGGCTGCCGGCCAGCGGCCGCGGCGCCACCCGCGAGCTGTTCGGCGTGCAGTGGTCGTGGCTGACCCTCGATGGCCTGCAACACCTGTTGCTGCCGGCGCTGAACCTGGCGCTGTTCAAGATTTCCCTGGTGCTGCGCCTGACCCGCGCCGGCGTGCGTGAGGTGCTCCCCCAGGAATTCGTCAAGTTCGCCCGGGCCAAGGGTCTGTCGCCGCTGCGGGTGATGACCATGCATGTGATGCGCAACACCATGATCCCGGTGGTCACGGTGTTGGCGATGGAGCTGGGTTCGACCATCGCCTATGCGGTGGTGACCGAAAGCATTTTCTCCTGGCCGGGCGCGGGCAAGCTGATCCTGGACAGTATCAACACCCTGGATCGTCCGGTGGTGGTGGCTTATCTGATGGTGGTCGTGGTGATTTTCGTCGTGCTCAACCTGGTGGTCGATGGCTTGTATTACCTGCTCGACCCGCGTGTTCGTATCGAGGCTGGCCGATGACTGCTGTCCTTGCAAGGCGCTTGTCCGTAGAGTCGCCGTGGCGCCGGGTACTGGTCGAGTTTCTCGGCTCGCCCTCGGCCGTCACCGGCCTGGTGGTGTTGCTCGCCGTGATGCTGGTTGCGCTCCTGGCACCGTGGATCGTGGTGCAGAACCCCTATGACCTGATGCAACTCAACGTGCTGGACGCACGACTGCCACCGGGCAGCGCCAACATGGACAGCGGCTACACCTACTGGCTGGGTACCGATGGGCAGGGACGCGACCTGGTGTCGGCGATCATCTATGGCCTGCGGATCAGCCTGTGGGTCGGTATCGGCTCGGCACTGATCGCCGCAGTGATCGGCACCTTGCTCGGCCTGCTGTCGGCCTACCTCGGCGGCTGGGTCGATGCCTTGCTGATGCGCCTGGTGGACCTGCTGCTGTCGTTCCCGGTGATTCTCATGGCGCTGATGATCCTCGCCTGGCTGGGCAAGGGTGTCGGCAACGTGATGCTGACCCTGGTGCTGCTCGAATGGGCCTACTACGCTCGCACCTCCCGTGGCCAGGCACTGACCGAAAGCCGCCGGGAATATGTCGATGCGGCGCGAGGGCAGGGCATCGGCGCGTGGCGGATCGTCGTCGGGCACATCCTGCCCAACTGCCTGCCACCGCTGATCGTTATCGGCGCCCTGCAGATCGCCCGGGCGATCACCCTGGAGGCGACCCTGTCGTTTCTCGGCCTGGGCGTGCCGGTGACCGAACCGTCCCTGGGCCTGCTGATCTCCAACGGCTTCCAGTACATGCTCGGCAACGAGTATTGGATCAGCCTGTTTCCTGGTCTGGCGCTGCTGATCACCATCGTCGCGATCAACCTGGTAGGCGATCGCCTGCGTGATGTCCTGAACCCGAGGTTGCAGCGATGAACCTGCCTGAACCTTCAATCGCTGCAGCAGCGAACTCTGCCGCCATGCCGACGCTGGACGTGCGCAATCTCAGCACCTCTTTCCATACCCGTGCCGGCGTACTGCCGGCGGTGCGCGAGGTCTCGCTGCGGGTGCAGCCGGGGCGGATTCTCGGGTTGGTGGGCGAATCCGGCTCCGGAAAGTCGGTCACCGGTTTCTCCATTCTCGGCCTGGTCGATTCGCCCGGACGGATCAGTGGCGGCCAGGTGCTGTTCCAGGGGCGCGACCTGACCCGGCTTGCGCCAGCGCAATTGCGCGAATTGCAGGGCAACCGCATCGCGATGATCTTCCAGGACCCGATGATGACCCTCAATCCGGTGCTGCGTATCGATACCCAGATGATCGAGGCGGTGCGTGCCCATCGCCCGGTGGGCAAGCGTGAGGCACGCGAGCACGCCGCCCGTACCCTGGGGCGGATGGGTATCGCCAGCCCGGAGGAGCGCCTGCGCGCCTACCCCCATCAACTGTCCGGCGGCATGCGCCAGCGCGTGGCGATTGCCATCGCCTTGCTGCATTCGCCGGACCTGATCATCGCCGACGAGCCGACCACCGCCCTGGACGTGACGATCCAGGCGCAAATCCTCAGCCAGGTGCAGCAACTGGTGCGTGAGCAGGGCACCTCGCTGATCTGGATCACCCATGACCTGTCGGTGGTGGCCGGCCTGGCCGACGACGTGGCGGTGATGTACGCCGGGCGTATCGTCGAGCAGGGCACCGTCGATGATGTGCTCGACCAGCCGCAGCATCCCTACACCCAGGGACTGATCGACAGCCTGCCCAGTCGCAACCGGCGCGGCCAGCGCCTGCGGCAGATCCCCGGCATGGCCCCGGATCTGTTGTCGATGCCGGCTGGTTGCGCGTTCGCCAGCCGTTGTCCACGGGCTTCGCAGTTGTGTGCCGCAGAGCCTCAGGCATTGCAGATGCCCCGTGGGCGGATCGTCCGTTGTTTTCATCCGGGAGCCGCCGATGCACAGTGAGCAGATCCCCCTCATCGAGCTGAACCAGGTCAGCAAGACCTTTGGCAAGGCCCCCGGCGATGGTGCCATCCAGCACCTGCTGCGACGCTTGCGCCTGAGCCGCCCGCACCCGCAGACCCACGCCGTCGACCGGGTCGATCTGCGAATCGCGCGCGGCGAGGTCGTCGGCCTGGTCGGCGAGTCCGGGTGTGGCAAGTCGACCCTCGGGCGGATGGTCGCCGGGTTGCTGCCGGTGTCCTCGGGCAGCGCCCGGGTCGATGGCCTGGAACTCGACAGCCTGACTGCCGAGCAGCGCCAGGCCGTGCGGCTGAAGGTGCAGATGATCTTCCAGGACCCGTCGGCCAGCCTCAATCCACGACTGCGGGTCGACCGCATCGTCGGCGAGGGTGCGCTGTTGCACGGTCTTACCGACAAGCGCGGCTTTGACGACTACGTCAGCACCCAGTTGGAGCGCGCCGGCCTGAACCCGCAGTTGCGCCAGCGTTATCCGCACCAGTTCAGCGGTGGCCAGCGCCAGCGCATCGGTATCGCCCGCGCCCTGGCGGTGCAGCCGCAGTTGCTGGTGTGCGACGAGTCGGTGGCGGCCCTGGATGTGTCGATCCAGGCACAGATCCTCAACCTGTTCATGGACCTGCGCGATGAACTGGGCCTGACCTACCTGTTCATCAGCCATGACCTGGGCGTGGTCGAGCACCTGTGCGACCGCGTGGTGGTGATGTACCTCGGCCGGGTCGTGGAAAGCGCCGCGGTCGACGAATTGTTCGCCCGCGCCAACCACCCGTACACCCAGGCGCTGCTGGCGCAGATTCCGCGTTTCGATGTCCGCAGTACCCGTTATGACGCGATCAAAGGGGAAATCCCCAGTCCGCTGAACCCGCCCGGCGGGTGTCATTTCCATCCTCGCTGCCCGCATGCCACGGCACGTTGCCGCGAGGAAATTCCAGCCCTCAGGGAGGTTTCGCCGAACCACCTGAGCGCGTGTCACCTCAACGAGCAGCCATGAAAGGGTGCATCGACACCCGCGGTGCTTATCGCCATTGCGTACAAGGAAACACCCATGCAACCACGTGTTCGTTCACTGATCGCCTCGGCACTGCTCCTGGCCGCCGGCAGCGCCTCGGCCCAGGGCCTGCGCATCGGCTACGCCGACCCGGTTTCTTCCCTCGACCCGCAACTGAACAACTATGCCGGCGACCGCTCGGTGGCGTTGCACGCGTTCGAATCGCTGGTTAATCGCCACGATGACAAGACCCTGCCGGGGCTGGCCAAGAGCTGGAAGGTCGTCGACCCGACCACCTGGCAGTTCGACCTGCGCGACGACGTCAAATGGCAGGACGGCACGCCGCTGACCGCCGACGATTTCGTCTTCTCCTTCGAGCGTGCGCGCAATGTGCCGGGCAGTGTCGCGTCCTACGCCGGTGCCACCCGCACCGTGGAGTCGGTGCAGGCCAAGGATGCCCACACGCTGCTGATCAAGACCCGCACACCGAACGCCAATCTGTTGCCGGATGTCGATTCGATCTACATCGTCAGCCGCCATGCCGGCGCCAACGCCAGCAGCGCCGACTACAACTCGGGCAAGGCGCTGATCGGCACCGGGCCGTATCGCTTTGTCTCCTACGTGCCGGGCGACCGCACGATCTTCCAGCGCAACGACAGCTACTGGGGCGCCAGGCCGACCTGGGACAAGGTCGACTTCCGTTTCATCGCCAACGCCGCCAACCGCACCGCGGCGCTGCTGGCCGGTGACGTCGATGTGATCGACAAGGTATCGCCAACCGACGTCGAGCGGCTGCGCAAGACCCCGGACGTCAACGTCTTTGCCTACCAGGGCCTGCGCGCGCTGATCATCCAGCCGAGTTTTCGCGAAGGGCCGAACGAGTTCATCCGCGACAACAGCGGCAAGCCACTGGCACAGAACCCGCTGCGTGATGTACGCGTACGCAAGGCGCTGTCCCTGGCGATCAACCGCCAGGCCATCGACCAGCGGATCATGCAGGGCACCGTGACCGAGGCCAACCAGTGGATGCCGGCCAACACCTTCGGCTACAACCCTGAGGTGAAGAACATCCCGTACGACCCGAAACAGGCCAAGGAGCTGCTGGCCGAAGCCGGTTTTCCGGACGGCTTCCAACTGACCGTGCATGTGCCCGGCGACCGTTATCCGCAGGCCCCGGAAGCCATGCAGGCAGTGGCGCAGTTCTGGACCCGCATCGGCCTCAAGGTGCAATTGGAAGTGCTGCCCTGGGCGGTGTATGCCGGCAAGGCAAACAAGAACGAACTGGCGGTCAGTGTGATTGCCTGGGGCAATGGCACCGGCGAGGCGGCCTATGCACTGACCAATATTCTCACCACCGTCGACAGCAGCAAGGGGCAGGGCGCGTCCAACTGGGGCCACTACAGCAACCCGCTGGTGGACAAGGCGCTGCTCGATTCCACCGCCGAGTTCGATGAGGCCAAACGCCGCAAGATCCTCCAGGATTCGGTGAAAGTGGTCAGCGACGACGTCGGCATCATTCCGCTGTTCCACTACCAGAACATCTGGGCGGCGCGCAAAGGCCTGAAGGTCGAACCGCTGGTCAGCGACCGTACCGCCGCGCTGATGGTCACCGAGCAACCTTGAGCCAGAGCCTTCCTGCCTGGGCGGGAAGGTTGTCATCGATCCACAGGAAACCCCATGTCTTCCAACAATGCCAATGCTGTCGCGCCCGATCTACTCGACAGCCTGCTGAATATCCAACCCGGCACGGCCCTGCACGACGTTCGCCACGCCCGGGAGAAAGTCGCATCGGCGACCCAGGGCAGCCAGGACCTGTTCTTCGCCGCTGAACTGGGCAATGACCTGTCACTGAGCGAGCGCCTGTGGGTCGCCTACTACGCGGCGCGACTGACGCCACAGGCGACACTGGCCAAACACTACCTGGCGCAATTGAGCAAGCAGGGCATCGACGAGGAGGCGTTGGCCAACATCGACGCCGGAAATCTTGACGCACTGGGCGACCGCCGCCTGGCCGCGATCCTGCATTTCACCCGCACGCTGATCGAGTCGCCGGTACATGGCGACCAAGCCGCGTTGCAGGCGTTGCAACAGCAGGGCCTGGGCACCGAAGAAATCGTCGTCCTGGCGCAGTTGATCGCCTTTCTGTCCTACCAGGTCCGCCTGGCCGCCGGCCTTGCCGCCCTGTCGTCCGCTGGAGCCGTCTGATGAGCGAACCGATCCGCAGCAACGGATTCACCAACGAAGTACTGGGCTGGAAAGCCTGGCTGCCGACCATCGACCTGCAAAACGCCACCCCGGAGCAGATCGCGGTACTCGAAGAGAGCCATCCGCAGGCCAAGACCTCGGACTATTACCTGACCCTGGGGCATCACCCGGACATCCTCCGCCAGCGGTCCCAGGCCTTCAACGCGATCATGTACGCTCCGGGCGGGCTGTCCCGCGCCGAGCGTGAACTGGCGAGCACCGTGGTTTCGCGGGTCAACCGCTGCGTCTACTGCGCCTCGGTCCATGCCCAGCGCTTCGAGCAACTGGCCAAGCGCAACGATGTGATCCGCGAGATATTCGCCGACCCGGCCACTGCCGGCACGACGCCCCGCGAACAGGCCATCGTGCGCTTCTCCATCGACCTGACCCTGGATCCGGCAGGCCTGGACGCCGGCCACATCCAGGCCTTGCGCGAGCATGGGCTGGACGATGGCCAGGTGCTGGATTTGATCCACGCCATTTCGATCTTCGCCTGGGCCAACCGGCTGATGCTGAACCTGGGCGAGCCGGTGTTTCCCGAGGCGAAGTGACCTGTTGCGCCGGGTTGGCCGGCGCTACCGACCCTCGCGGGGCTGCCAGAGACGCAGCAGGTCGAGGTTTTTCTTGCGCAGGCTGCGCTGGGGCGTCAGGCGGAAGTACCATTCACGAAACCAGCAGGCGATGGCCGACTCGGCCTGTTCGATGCCGCTCATGAAGCGCGCGGCATTGACGATGCCGTTGGCCCGTGGGTGCCGACAGGCCTGGTATTGCTCCAGCGCGGCACGCAGGCTCGGTGTTCGGGCCAGGCAGTCGGCCAGGGCCACGGCATCCTCGATGGCTTGCGCCGCGCCCTGGCCCAGGCTGGGCAGCATGGGGTGGGCCGCGTCACCCAGTAGCGCCACGTGACCGTCACAGAACTGTTGCACTGGCTGCCGGTCCCGGGCATGCATCTTCAACAGCGCACTTTCAGGGGTGGCCTCGATCGCGGCCACTACCTCCGGAGCCCAACCCGAATAGGCCGCGAGGACTTCCTGCTTGCTGATGTTCAAGGCGGCATCCGCGGCGTTCTCGTGGTTGGCGGTGCCCCACCAGTAGACCTGGCCATTGCCGACGTCACAGAGCCCGAAGCGCTTGCCGCGGCCCCAGTAGTGCGCAACATAGCCTTCAGTCATGACCGGGTGACTGAAGGGCGTGACCGCCAGCCAGGCGACATAACCGGATGGCCGTATCGGCGTGTCGCCCAGCATCTGCTGGCGAATGACCGAATTCAGGCCGTCCGCGCCGATCAGCAGGTCGGCCTCGTGACGGCTGCCATCGTCGAAGCGCACCGTCACGCCATCCGGGCGATGGGTGTAGCCGACGCAGCGCAGCCCGGTGGCCAGGCTGTCGGGCGCCAGTTGCCGGGCCAGGGCCTGCAGCAACAGAGGGCGCTGGATGTTCACGCTGGCGTGCCCCAACTGCTCGCCGATCTCGCCGATCGGCATGCTGTTGATGGGCGTACCATCGTGTTTCTTGAAAAAGAACTGGTGGATCGCCTGGCCTGCCTCTCCTACCGGTCCATCGGCACCGATCGAGTGCAGCGCCGCCATGGCATTGGCCATGATCGACAAGCCCGTGCCGCCGGTACGCAGCGTCTGCGCCGCCTCGAAGACCTTGACCTGCCAACCGGCCCGCTGCAACGCGATGGCTGCGGTCAGTCCGCCGATACCCGCACCGGCGACGATGGCTTTCCTGGATTCTGTCATGCTGTTTTCACCTGTCTCAGGCCCGGATCGACCGGGCATTCAAGGCAAGGGGCCATTGGTGTGGTCCCCTTGTCGTGGTTGGCGGTTATGCCAGGGTGGCACTGGCGCGGCTGGTCCTGGCGCGGGCGGCCTCCATGCGTGACTTGATGCAGGCGGCCACCCGGTCGATATGGGGCGCGCGCATCATGGTCAGATGGTCGCCTTCGACCGCCACGCGTTGCACCTGCGGAGCAATCGTGCGCCAGCCGCGGTACGGATCGCGAAAGGCGGTGCCCACCAGCTCATGGGGGCCGAGCAGTACCTCCGGCAGTTCCACATCAGCGGCGAACAGCGTGATCGGCAGGTCCAGTGGCGGGAACCGATAGCCCAGCAGCCCCTGCCAGTTGCCATGGAAGACCTGGAACAACTGCTCCAGCGCCGCCAGGGTGATGCTCTGGTCGAAAATGCCCTGGTCGATGCCATGCCGCCTGATCGCCTCGAAGGCCTGCGTGTCGCTGACGCCGGAAAAATCCAGGGCGTGGTAGTCGTATTCCCGCTGGCCATCTCCGCTGAGCAACTCCCACATGAACCAGTTCATGAACTCGGTGCGGTCGATCTGGACCTCGCCCTGCCTGACGCGCACGATGGTGTCGAGCAGGAACACGTTATGCAGGCGCCTTCCACGGCGTTGCAGCTCGCTGGCCAATTCGTAGGCGACGATGCCGCCGTACGACCAGCCACCGATATTCAGCGGCCCCTGCGGCGCGGCCTGCTCGATGGCGTCGGCGTAGTACACCGCCTGGGCCTGCACCGATTGCATCGGCGCCCGGTTGTCCCAGGTGCCCGGCGCCTGGAGCGCATACAGGTGCACCTGGTCCTTGAGTACCCGCGCCAGTGCCGCGTAACACAACACATGGCCGCCGATGGGATGGACCAGGAACAGCGTCGGCTTGTCCGCGGCATTCCTGAAGTCCACCAGGGCGCCGGTGCCAGGGTGCCCGGTCTCGGCCTGCTGCAGCACCAGGGCGAATTCGGCGATGGTCGGGGCCTGGATGAAATCGGACAACGACGGTTCCAGGCCCTGGTGCCTGGCGAGCATCGCCACCAGTTGCACCGCCTTCAGCGAGTTGCCACCCAGCTCGAAGAAGTTGTCGTGGATACTGATGTCCTGCAGGTCCAGGGTTTCCTGCCAGTAACCCTGCAGCATCTGCTCGGTGGCATTGCGGGGTGCGGTAAAGGGCCGCTGCTGGACATTCTGTACCTCGATCCGCTGCAGTCGCCGGCGATCGATCTTGCCGGTCGGCCCCAGGGGAATCTGCTCGATGCCGACCAGGATGCCCGGCACCATGTACTCGGGCAATGCCAGGCGCAACTCGGCCTTGAGCTGCTCCAGGTCCGGCGTGCGTCCCGGCATGGCCTGGACGAAGCCCACCAGGTAACGACTGCCATCGTTGTCCGGCTTGTCGATCACCGCCACCTGCTGGATATCGGCGCCGAAGCGGGCCGAACCGAGCATGGCTACTTCGATCTCGCCGAGTTCGACGCGGTAGCCGCGAATCTTCACCTGGGCATCGCTGCGGCCCTGGTAGACCAGGTCCCCCCAGGGCAGGTAGAAACCGACATCACCGGTTTCATACAGGCGCCGGGTCTGGCCTTCCAACTGCCGGTAGACAAAACGTTCGTCGGTCCGGTCGGGCTGGTCCAGGTAACCGTTGGCCAGGCAGCAGCCTTCGATGTACAGGTCGCCGACGACCCCGACCGGACAGGCTTCGCCCGCCGCATCCAGCACATGCATGCGGACTCCGTCGATGGGGCTGCCGATAGGCGGCATGCTCGGCCAGGTCGCCGTATCGCCTTCGAGCCGCAGGCAGGTGACCACATGGGCTTCGGTGGGGCCATAGTGGTTTTCCACGCGGCAGTCATCGAGATCGGCCAGCAGTTCGCGGATTTCGCGGGTGATCTTCAATTGCTCGCCGGCCACGCTGATCTGGCGCAGCGACAGCGGGCGAATCCCCAGTTGCGTGGCCACTTCGGCCAGGCCCTGGAAGGCCACGTAGGGCAGGAACAGGCGATTGACCTGCTGTGCGCAGATGAAGCGCAGCAGGCGAATGAAGTCATAACGCAACTCTTCCTCGATCATCACCAGTTCGTCGCCACTGGTCAGCGTCGAGAGAATCTCCTGGAAGGACACGTCGAACGAGATGGGCGAATACTGCAGCGTCTTCAGCGGTGCGTCCGGGTTGAAGCCTTGCGCCTGCTGGCGGTTCTGCCAGAGGATCATGTTGGTCAGGGCCCGGTGGGGCATGGCCACGCCCTTGGGGCGCCCGGTCGAGCCGGAGGTATAGAGCACGTAGGCGTTATCGTCGGGCTCGATGCTGGCGGCGAGGGTGGCGACCAATTCATGACTGCGTTCGGGGTTGTCATCGAAACCGGCGACCACGCTGTCCCAATGATGCCGGTCCGCGTCGCCCGCGAATGACGCGGCCAGCGCGGCGGATGCCTCGGCGAACAGCACCAGGCGTGGCCGCGAGTCTTCGAGAATCAGCCGGATCCGTTCTTCGGGATAGCTCAGGTCGATCGGTACATACGCGGCGCCGGCCTGCAGCACGCCGAGCAGGGCGATGATCAGTTGGGGCGAGCGCGGCATCATGATCGCCACCCGGTCGCCCTGGCCGATACCCTGCCGGTGCAGCCAACCGACCAACTGGGCACTGCTGTCCCGTAGTTGGCGGTAGGACAGGTGATGCGGGTCAAGGCTCACGGCGGGCCGTTCGGCGTGGCGGGAGAAACTCTCCAGCAGCAGGGTCGACAGATTGGCATGGGCCGGTGCCGTGGCTGGAGAGGGCGCCTGCTGCACGCCGCTCGGTGGCCAGGCCGGAATCTGCGGCCTGGCCTCGGGTGCGAGCATCATCAGGTCCAGGGTGCGCAGCAGGTAGTCGGCATACGCCTCGACCTGGCGGGTGGCGACGCGGGCGGTGCGGTAGTCCATCTTCAACATCAGCGCGCCGTTGCCCGGATGGCGGCCGATCGTGGTCAGCAGGTCATAGTTGCTGGCCTCCATCGTCTCCCATTGCGTGAGCACTTCCTCGCCCTGGGCCAACAGCCCCTTGAGCACATGGAAGTCGACGTAGTTGAACACCACGTCGAGGGCCACGCCGGTTTCGCGGTGAATCAGCGCGAACGGATAGCGCCGATGGACGAAGACCTGTTGCTCCTGGGCAATCGCCGCCCGGACCAGCTCGATCCAGCTCTGGCCCTGGGTACCCAGGCGCAATGGCAGGGTGTTGAGGAACAGCCCCAGGATCGCGTCGGCATCCTCGAACTCCGGTCGTCCATGGCTGATGACCCCGCACAGTACTTCCTGCTGGTTGGACAGGATCGCCTGGGCGAAGCCATGGGCCGCCAGCAGTACCGCCCGCAACGGCAGGTCCTGGGCCCGGCAGAACGCTTCGAGCCGGGCCAGGTCGGCCGCCGGCATTTCACGGTAGGCCGAGCGGTGCGGCGTGGGATCGGGAGCTACCTGATGGACCCAGCTGGTCATGGATGCGGCGGGTGCGTCACGCAGGTAGTCGCTCCAGAACTGGCGGTGCACGGGGGTTGCCATCGCCTGCTGTTCCAGGGCAATGAAGTCGGCTGGCGTCGTGAGCAGCGCGGGCAGTGCCTCCGTCTCCGGGGGCGCGTTGTAGAGCGTGATCAAGTCGCGCATCAACGTGGCGACACTCCAGCCGTCGAGAATCGCGTGGTGGAAGCTGAACACCAGGTCGATATCATCCGCTGCGGCGAACACGCAGAATCGATACAGGGGCGCCTGTTGCCAGTCCTGACGGTGGTTCTTGCATGCCTCCATGTAGCTGAATACCGCCTCGGCCCGTGCCTCCGGGGCCATCGATGCCACGTCGACCACTTGCACGGCGGGTTCCACGCTCGAATGCACGCGGGCCATCGGCGTTTCGGCATGGCCGATATCAAAGGACAGGCGCAGGGCCGGATGCCGTTGGACCAGGGCGCTGCAGGCCCGCTCCCAGGTCGGCGCATCCCAGCGCAACTGCAGGCGGTAGCGGAAAATGTCGTGATAGATGGCGGAGTCCGGATGCATCATGGAGTGATAGATCATTCCGACCTGCAACTGCGACGCCGGGTATACGTCATCGAACTGGCCCGCGCTGGCCTGGCGGATGGCCTCCGGCACCTGGGCAAACGGCCTTGTCCGGACCTGGCGTTGGGCGCCCTCGGACGAACCGTCCTGAGCCTGCAGCAACTGCGCCAGTTGGGCGATGGTCGGGTTCTGGTAGATCTGCGCCAGTGTCAGCTCGATGCCTTGTTCACGTGCCTTGACCTGCAAGTGAATGACCTTCAGCGAGTCGCCGCCGAGCCTGAAATAGTTGTCGTGGACGCCCAGAGCATCGTTTTGCAGGTTGTCCTGCCAGAGTTCGGCCAGGGCCTGTTCCAGTGCGGTGCGCGGCGCCGTGGCGTCGTGGTTGCCCACAGGCTCCGTCGGCGCGGGAAGGGCCTTGCGGTCCAGCTTGCCGTTGGCGTTCAGCGGGAAGTGTTCGAGCTGGAGCAGATACCGCGGGACCATGTAGTCGGGCATCTGCTGGCGCAGCACGTCCTGGAGTGCCGGGGCTGAAAGCTCGGCACCCGGCTCGCCCAGCAGGTAGGCGCAAAGGTAGGCATCCCCGGCGCTCTCCTGGCGAGCGATCACCACCACGTCCTTGACCTGCGGGCAGGTGAGCAGCCGCGCCTCGATTTCACCGAGTTCGATACGCAGGCCACGGATCTTCACCTGGAAATCGGTGCGGCCCAGGTATTCGATGCTGCCATCGGGCAACCAGCGGCCCAGGTCGCCGGTCTTGTACAGGCGGGCCTGGGGGTTGGCCTGGAACGGATCACGGATAAAACGCTCGGCGCTCAGCTCGGGGCGGTTCAGGTAGCCTCGTGCGACACCGATGCCGCCGATGTGCAGCTCGCCCACCACACCTGGCGGCAGCAGCTGCAGGTTGCCGTCGAGGATATGCAACTGGATGTTGGCGATCGGCTGGCCGATCGGCACGATGCCCGGATGCATGTCAGGCCGACACTGCCAGGCGGTCACATCGATGGCCGCTTCGGTGGGGCCATAGAGGTTGTGCAACTCCACCCGCGGCAATTGTTCGAAGAACCGCTGCTGCAAGGCCGGCGGCAGCGCCTCGCCGCTGCACAGGACCTGCTTCAGGCCGGACAGCCGTTGCGGCTCGACCTGGTCGAGGAACACCTGCAGCATCGACGGTACGAAGTGCAGCAGCGTGATGCCCGCGCTCGCCATGATCTCCATCAGGTAGCGAGGGTCCTTGTGCCCGTCCGGGGCAGCCATCACCAGTTGCGCGCCGCTGAGCAGGGGCAGGAAGAACTCCCAGACCGACACGTCGAAACTGAACGGGGTCTTCTGCAGGATCCGGCTATGCTCGTCGACCCCATAGGCATCACGGGCCCAGAGCAGTCGGTTGACCACGCCATCGTGCTGGTTCATCACGCCCTTGGGCAGGCCGGTGGAGCCCGAGGTATAGATGACATAGGCCAGGTGCTGCGGCTTCAGTCCCAGCGCTGCGGCATCCGGGTTGAGGGCGGACTGTCGAAGCAAGTGTTCACGGTCGCTGCCCAGATTCAGCACGGGTATCGTCACCGCAGGCAGGCGCGCGAGCAACCCGCGGGTGGTGATCAGCGCTGCAGGCGCACTGTCGGTCAGCATGTGGCTCAAGCGGTCGGTCGGGTACCCGGGGTCCAGCGGTACATACGCTGCGCCGGCCTTGAGCGTACCCAGCAGGGCCACCACCATCTCCAGGCTGCGCTCCAGGCAGATGGCGACCCGCGCGTCAGGGCTCAGGCCGGTTTCCAGCAGGGCGTGGGCCAACTGGTTGGCCTGGCGGTTCAACTGTTCGTAGGTCAATGCCTGATCCTCGAACCGTACTGCGATGGCGTCGGGACGGACAGCCACCTGGGCCTCGATCAGTTGGTGCAGCAATACCCCGGTGGGATAGTCGACATCGGTGCGGTTCCACGCCTGCAGGCGCTGGCGTTCACTTGGCGGCAGCAGGTCGAGGCTCTGGACCGGTCTGTCGAAATCTGCCGCCACGGCCTGCAGGATGTGCATGAACCGCTCTTGCAGCGCCGCGATCTGTTCCTGCTCGAAATAGGCCTCGTTGTAGATGAAGTGCATCCACACATCATCCTCTGGCGCAGCTTCACGGATGTGCATCGACAGCGGGGTCTGTTCATGGCCGTTGATCAGCTTGACCGGGTGCGCGCAGGCTGCCCCGTACCAGGTCTGCTGGTCCTGCTCGTAGGACACCACCAGGTCGAACAATTGCCGGCGGCCCAGGGTCTGCAACCCGAGTTCGCGGTTCAGCTCACTCAATGGAAAACGCTGGTAGCGATAGTCCTGCTTGAGGGTCATGGCAATCTTGCCGACCAGCTCGCCGAAGCCCAGCGTCGTACCCAGCTCCAGGCGTACCGGGCTCATGCCGACGAACAAGCCCATGGTCGCCTTGTGCAGCGCATTGGCACGGTTGAGGATCGGCAGGCCGATCACGATTTCCTCGCGGTTTTCGGTGCGCGCGAAATAGCTGTACAACGCTCCCAGCATCACGTGGAAGATATTGCCCTGGCCGCCAATCCTTGCCTGTTCGGCCAGGCGATCATAGAGCGCGCGCGGCAGGCGCCAGGCGTGGTTCTGGCTGGGCGCCAGGCGCTGCTCGAAACGTCCCTGGTAGCGGGGTGTGAGCAGCGGCTCGGGCAGCGTGCGGTTTTTGTCCAGCCAGTACTGGCGCTGGCGCCGGTAGGTCAGCGATTCCCTGTCGATACCTGGTTGTTCTACATAGGCCTGGTAGGTCGGCGCGCTGGCGTCCTCCGAGGTTGGGCCAGGCAGGGCGGTGTAGGTCTGGCTGACCGCCTGGCCGATCATGGCGAGGGACCAGCCATCGGTGATCAGGTGGTGGCAATTGACGAAGAAGTAGTGCAGGTCCTGGCGGACCCTGAACAGTTTCATGCGTACCAGCAGGCCGTGGTCAAAGGCAAACGGGGTTTGCAGATCTTCCTGCATCATGGCCAGGGCGCTGGCGTGGGGATCGGCCTGCGCCGATACATCATGCACGGCCAGCGGCAGGTCGACCGACTCCGGGAATCGCTGGCGCGGTAGCGGGTGCTCGATCGAACCGGGTACCAACCGGGTGCGCAAGACATCGTGGCGCCTGACCACCCGTTCGACGGCCTGCTCAAAGCGCGCTATGTCGATGGTGCCGTTGATACAGGCATAGCCGCCGGTGTTGTACAGCGGACTGTCGCCATGCAGCCCCTGGTCCAGCCAGATATCGAGCTGGGGGGCGGCGAGGGGGAAGAGCAGGCGCTCTGCATTCGGCACTGGCATTGACTGAGTCATGGGGTTCTCCATGGGCCGACTCGCTGGCCCGATAAACCGATGAAAGGGGCTCGAGAGGGGGTGATCGGGCCGCGCACGGCCCGTCGCCTGGCGAACTACGCCACGCGGTAGCGCTGGGGGCGGGACAGTGCTTCGACCTGCCGCGCCGCGGCCTCGCGGGCGCTGCTGCCACTCGGTATCAGCTGGCGGTAGCGCGCGCAGTTGGCGTGGATCTCCGGGCTGTCCAGGACCTGGTCCAGGGCTGCTGCCAGCGACTCGACCGAGGTCGGCGGTAGCAGTCGCACGCCGCATCCCATGCGTTCCATGCGCGCGGCATTGTCGAATTGGTCGTGGGCGAAGGGCGTGGCGACCTGGGGAACCCCGGCGGCGATGGCCAGGGCCGTGGTACCGATACCGCCGTGATGCACCAGTGCCGCACAATGGGGCAGGATGCGGCTCATCGGCACGTAGCGCCGCACCAGGATCCGGCCGTCGCTGGACAACGCCGGGTCCACCGGTTGGCTGCTGAGGAACACACCGCGGCGGTTGCTCGATTTCAGCACCTGGGCCGCCATCGCGAAGTAGGTCGCCGCATCGACCGTGGTCGAGCCCGGGGTAAATACCACGGGTGGTGCTTCTCCGAGGAAGTCTTCCAGTTCGGCGTCCGGCTGTTCGAAGCCGGCTTCATCGAACAGCGGGAATCCGGTCAGCACGGTCTGGGCAGGCCAATCCCGCTGTATGGGCGCGAACCAGTCGGTAAACAGCCCGAGGACCCGATCCGGCGAGGAGATCCACTGGCTGATGATGCGTTTGACCGGCTCCAGTCCCAGCTCGCGGCGAAAACCGTTGAGTTCCGGCATCATGACCCGGTCGAGCACTGTGCGCTCGACCATCCCCAGCAGCAGGCGTCGCAGGGGGTAAGGCACGAAAGCCGGCAGATTCGCTCCCGGTGGCTGGGTGGCCGGTGCGAAGGGCGACCACATGGCGAATGGCGTGACCTGGCCGGTGATCAATGGAATGGCGTGTTGTTCCTGCAGCAATCTTGCGGAGAACGCCCACAGCGAGCCGAGCATGACGGTGTCATCGTCACAGGCCTGCTCCAGCAGCCGGTACTGGTCGCGCAGGGTGCCGGCCACGCTTTTCCAGAGTGTGGGCAGTGATGTGCGTGGATGCCACAGCGCCGGGTCGGCCATGATGGCGTGATATTCCTCGGCGCTTCCCAGGGACAGGAACTTGAAACCGCAACGCTCGATCAGCGGGGCGAACACGCCGCTGGTGCAAAAGGTGATGCGATGGCCGCGTGCCGCAAGCGTGCGGCCGATGCCGATAAAGGGGTGGACATCACCGGCAGAGCCGATGGCGGTAATGATCACGTGCATAAGATTCCCTCTAGAGTGATCTTGCGATGGCTGTCAGTCCTTCAGGACAGCGATCGGATGTCGTTCGTCGAATCCGTCCACGGAAACGATTGATCCAGAGGGGTATTAGGCGTTTGGAGGGCGTAAAAGTCTGTAACCGGAAACCGTGACAATTCGCAATCAAACAGGGGCACGTCGTCGAGTACCCCGGTGCAGGCCTCAATCGACCAGAATGATCTTCGACACCAGCTCGATGCTGTTCTTGGCCTGGAGTTTTTTCATCAGCCGGGCACGGTGGACTTCCACGGTACGGTGGGAAATCTCCAGTTTCCTGGCCACTTCCTTGCAGGTCAGGCCCTGGACGATGTGCATCGACACTTCACGTTCGCGGGGCGTGAGGTCCACGGTGGTGCGGTGCAGCCGACCCAGGCGCTCGAAGTGCCAGACGATCAGCTTGAACGGATCGCTCGGGGTCAGGGTATAGCCTTGGGACTTGGCCCAGAACAGCTCGCCATCCTTGCGCTGCATGAGGCGTTCGTCGGAGTAGCAGCCGCTCTTGCTGCGCCGCAAGCCGTTGCGACTGCGCTGGCCGAAGGTCGTGTAGTCCGCCTGGGACGGGTGGATCAGCAGGGTCAACTGCCCCAGCAGTTCCTCGCGCGAGTAGCCGAACAATTCCAGGAAGGCCGCATTGCAGTCGAGTATCACGCGGTCACCGGTGATCAGTTGCGGTGCGGGTGACACCATGAAGGCCAGGCGCTGGAGATCCTGTTGTTGCACGATAGCGCTCATTGGCATCCTGCCTCGATAGGTGGATTGTTGATGAACCCAAGGCGGGTTTACGTACCCAAGTACGTAGTTGTACCAACTGGCGAGCGATCCCGACGGTGCTCCATTGTAATCGATGCCCTAGCCAATCCAAGAAGAAAAACCCCATGATTCAAGAGCTGAATAATGAATATCGCCAACTGGCTGGATGACACCGGCCGGCGTTGTCCGCAGCGGCCCGCCCTGTTCGAGGGGGCACGGGAGGTTGCCGATTATGGCACCTTCAGCGCATTGGTCAGGCATCGTGCCGCCTATCTGAGTGGCGAACACGGCATCGTTGCCGGTGACCGCATCGCCCTGTTCATGCCCAACTGCTGTGAATACCTCGAACTGCTCTACGCCATCTGGTGGGTCGGCGCGGTAGCGGTGCCGATCGACGCCAAGCTGCACCCCAGCGAAGCCAGTTGTATCGCCATCGATGCCCAGGCCCGGATCATTTTCACCGATGACGGTTGCCTGCTCCCGAACGGGGCCTTGCCACGGGGCTGCCGGGAACTGGAGCGTGAGGACATGGGCTCGCTCGTCACGATGGATTCGGCGCTGCCGGACACGCCTTGCCCGCGACAGGCCGACGACCTGGCCTGGCTGTTCTATACCTCGGGCACGACCGGGCGGCCCAAGGGCGTGATGCTCAGCCATGGCAACCTGACGGCGATATCGCTGTGCTATCAGCTGGATGTCGATCCGGTCAGTGCCGAGGATGCCGTGGTCTACGCCGGGTCGATGACCCATGCCTCCGGCCTGCTGAACTGTATCCATGTGCGCCGGGGGGCTCGTCACGTCGTCCCGGATTCCCGCGGTTTCAAGGCCGAGGAACTGTTCGAGCTGGCCGGACGACTGGGCCAGGTCAACGTGTTCGTGGCGCCGACCATGCTCAGGCAGATGGTCGAGCAGGCCCGCTACCAGGGCTATGGTGGCGAAGGCATCAAGAGCATCATCTATGGGGGCGCGCCCATGTACCTGGCGGACCTGGAAGAGGCACTCGACACCTTCGGTCCGCGGTTGATGCAGGTCTATGGCCAGGGCGAGAGCCTGTTGATCAGTACCTTGTCCCGTGAAGTGCTTGCGGATCGAAACCATCCCGACTGGGCCAGGCTGGCCGGCTCGGTGGGGCGGGCGCAATCGTGCGTGGAAATCCGGGTGCTGGACGCCGAGCACAAACCGCTGCCGTGCGGGCAGATGGGTGAAATCGCCGTGCGTGGGGCCAGTGTCATGCGCGGCTACTGGGGCATCGACCTGGCCACGCGGCGTACCCTGGTGGATGGCTGGCTACTGACCGGCGACGTCGGCTTTATCGACGAGGCCGGCTACCTGACGCTTACCGACCGCGCCAGGGATGTGATCATCGGCGGCGAGGGCATCGTCTACCCACGGGAGGTCGAGGAGGTGCTGGCGCGGCATCCGGGGGTCTTCGATGTGTGCGTGGTGGGGCAGCCCGATGCGCTGCGGGGCGAATCGGCAGTGGCCTTTATCGTGCCCCGTGGCAAGGGCATGGTCGACGAGGTCTCGCTCGATGCCTGGTTCATTGAGCGCATGGCCGCGTTCAAAAAACCGAGCAGGTACATCGTCTGCAGTACATTGCCCAGGAACAGCGTTGGCAAGATCCTCAGGACCGAGTTGCGCCTGTGGCTGAAGCGTCATGCCAACGAGTTCTGCACCCCCTGAAGGGGATTTTCACCTGTTCGAGCAACGATGATGCAGGCCCTCGCGTACGAGCGCCTGCATCGATCCACTCAGAGGCTGTCGGGGCTGCGTTCCACCCAGCCTCCGCCCAGGGCTTTGTAGAGGTTGACCTCGGCGCTCAGTTGCGCCAGCCGGTCGTTGATCAGGCTCTGCCGGGAGCTGAACAGCGAGCGCTGGGCATCGAGAAAGGTCAGGCTGTTGTCGACGCCGACGCGGTAGCGACGCTCTGCCAGGCGGTAGTACGTCTGGTTGGCTTGCACCAGGTCATTCTGCGCCTGCAGTTGTGCCTTGTAGGTCTCGCGCGCGGCCAGGCCATCGGAAACTTCCTGGAAAGCGGTCTGGATCGACTTCTCGTACTGCGAAACGCGGATATCCTTCTGGATCTTCGCGTAGTCCAGGCTTGCCCGCAGGCTGCCGGCGTTGAAAATCGGCAGGCTGATCTGCGGCTGGAACAGCCAGCTTCCCGAGCCCCCCTTGAACAGCCCGGACAATTCATTGCTGGAGCTGCCCGCATTGGCGGTAAGGCTGATACTCGGGAAGAACGCCGCGCGCGCAGCCCCGATGCTGGCGTTGGCCGACTGCAGGTCGTATTCGGCCTGGAGGATGTCCGGGCGGCGTTGCAGCAGGTCCGAAGGCAGGCCCGCCGGGACTTCGCTGATCCACTCGGCAGCCAGCGGCTGGCTGGCCGGGCTGTCCGCCACCGGACCGCCCACCAGCAGGGTCAGATTGTTCAGATCCTGGGCAACCTGCCGCTGGAATTTCGCCAGGCTGGCCCTGGCGCTTTCCACCGTGGTGCGCGACTGACTGACGGCCAGGGCCGAGGCCGTGCCGACCTGGTTGCTGTGTTCGGTCAGGCGCAGGCTCTGTTCGTAGGAGGCGAGGGTGTCACGGGTCAGGGCCAGCAACTCCTGGTCGGCGCGCCAGGTCAGGTAGGCATTGGCGACACTGGCGACCAGGCTCAACTGGGTGCTGCGGCGGGCCTCTTCGGTGGACAGGTACGTCAGCAGGGCCTGGTCGGTCAGGCTGCGGACACGCCCGAACAGGTCCAGCTCATAGGCGCTGATACCCAGCGTGGCCGAGTTGCTATGACTGATGGCCGCCTTGCCGGTCTGGGTGATGCTGGCCGGCACGCGCTGGTGCGTACCACTGACACTGGCGCTGATTGCCGGGAACAGGTCGGCGCGTTGCAGGCGGTATTGCGCCTGGAAGGCTTCCACGTTGAGGGCTGCCACGCGCAGGTCGCGGTTATTGTGCAAGGCGCTTTCGATAAGCTGTTGCAACGTTGGATCGCGGAACAGCTCGCGCCAGCCAACGTCCGCCGCCAGCGGCGCCGCAGTGGCCGGCGCCTGGTCGGGGGCCAGGGGGTAGTGTGCGGCGACCGGCGCCGCCGGGCGCTGGTATTCCGGAATCAGCGAGCAACCGCTCAGGGCCAGGGTGGCCAGCAGCCAGGGGCTCAGGGATCTGTTCATCATGCTCCTATCATCCACTTGGCCAGCCCATGTCGTCCGCTGACGCCCAGTTTGGCGGCGGAGCGCTTGAGGTAGGTTTCGATGGAACTGTTCTTGACGCAGAGTTTCTCCGCGATTTCAGGTACGGTGCCGCCGGCCAGCAACCCCAGGCAGACCTCTTTTTCCCGCGCCGACAAGGTGATTTCGCAGGCATTCAGACGCTCGGCGAACTCGTGTTGCAGTTGCGTCAGTTCCAGGCTTGCCAGGCCACCGGGTGTCCTCCCCAGCGGGTTCCTGGCGCTGGCCTGGCGACAGGCCCGGCCATGTCTTTCCGCCAGGGGCAATAATGTTTCGGAGAGGCACTTGAGGAAGGACAGCTCTTGCAGGGAGTAATCGCGCTCCACCCGTGGGCGGTGCAGAGAAATCACGTAGCAACGGTTGGCCTTGCGTGAAATCAGGCTGCATTGATGGGACGTGCCGAGGCAGTTGTTGTCCTTTTCGTTTTTCATGCGCGCATTCAGGTGAATCAGCAGCGCGTCCTGCACTTCCAGCACCCGCTTGACCAGGGGGTGATCGTTGCGGTGCTTGGCGTTGGTCGGGCAGACCGCCTGCATTTGCGGGCTCAACTCGAGGCCCGCATGCCCCAGCAACTGGACATCGACCACGGACGACTGGGTGTCGTCGACGGTCCATTCGCTGAGTTCGACCCGGCTGACCGGGACCGAACCATTGATCAACTGGTGCATGTTGCCCAGGAAGTTTTCCTCCCCGATGCTGGAAATCAGCCGCCCCAATTCCATATAGATATGGGACTTGCCGGTTTCCTTGATATTCGTTCGTGGGCTCATATGCTGATCCTGCATATCAGTAATAGCTTGCATTTCTGTCAGCAGGGCGACGGCAATCCGTTCGTGCCCGTTGACGCTCAAACCATTTCTTGCCGTGATACCTGGCAGCCAGGCATGACTTGTGAATCCCTCCACAAAAACGATTCAGTATCAGGTTATTAGACTCAGCAGCTTAGGATAAGTCTGTAATGGAAAACAGGGACATCCTACGCTGCTGAGCCGGCGCCCTTTCAGCTGGCGCCGACTTTTCGAGACTGAACAGCGTTCTTCGCCAGGATCACTGAACGGCACTGTCCTCCAGGTCCTTGGTCTTCACCGCCCCGGCCTTCAACGCCTGGGAGATCGCCCCGCCCAGCGCTGCGACATGGGGGGGCTTGACCAGCGTGTTGTGCGTGCCAGGAAGCGCCGTGACGCTTGGCGTGGCTTCAAGCAACGCGCCCCAGCCCAGCAACGGATCGTTGCGTTGCTGCCCGCTGGCCGTGAACAGCGATACCTGGAGCGAGCTAGGGGGGCTGACATAGGCGGCGATGGCCGAGCGTGTTGCATAGGCCACCGCCAGGTGGCCGCGCAACAGGTCGGCATCGACGTCCTCGGGCAGCTCTTCGGGCAGCAGGCGATGAGCGATGCACAATGCCAGCATCGCCTCGATGGCATTCTCCTGGGCCAGTGCGGCCAGTTGCTGGTGCACCTGGGGATCGACCTGGCTGGGCAGCCAGGCCATCAGGAACTGCGCTTCGCTCAAGGACTCCGCTGGCGCCTGGTCGGGACGTGCCGAGGCGTCGATGATGCCGACGAACTCCAATTGCTCACCGGCGGCCTGCAGCTGCCGGGCCATTTCATAGGCGATCAGGCCGCCGGCTGACCAGCCCGCGATCCGGTAAGGCCCGTGCGGCTGGACCTGGCGAATGGCTGCCAGGTAGCGCGTGGCCATGGCCGGTACGGCGGACTGCGGCGTTTCCCCGGCCGCCAGGCCACTGGCGGCGAGGCCGTAGACGGGCACCTGCGGGTCCACTGTCGGAGCGAGGTCGCGGGCGTACTGCACTTCACCGCCCAGGGGGTGGACCAGGAACAACGGTCGCTGCGCACCGGTACGGCGGATAGCCACCAGATTGCTGTGCTGACCGGGGCGGGCCTGGCCGTCCAGGGTCCGGGCGAAACCGGCGATGGTCGGCTCGACGAACAGGTCGCGCACCGCGATCGGCTTGCCGAGCACCTTGCGCAGGCGCGAGGCCATCTGCACGGCCATCAGCGAAATACCGCCGAGGCTGAAGAAGTCGTCATGCCGGCTGACCTGCTCCCGCTTGAACAGCTCCTTCCAGAGTTGGGCAATGGCGATTTCAGTGTCACCCTGCGGTGCTTCGTAAGGCCGTGGCGCCGGGCGCGGCTCCTCGACAGCGGCCGGGGTCGCCACGGCATTGGCCGAGCGTGGCAGCGCCGGGGTGTTCTCCAGCAACTGGCCAATCGACTGTCCCGCGTCGCTCACCAGGTTCTCCAGGACCTTGGCAAACAGTCCGGCAATGGCCTGTACGGTGCTGGTGTCGAACAGGTCGCTGGCGTATTGCAGGCTGCCGCCCAGCTGTTCGCCGGCGTCCACCAGCGACAACGACAGGTCGAACTGCGTGGTGCGGTGGGCGCTGTCCAGAGACGTCACCTGCAGTTCGGGCAGTTGCAGCGGTGCCGGTGGCGTGTTGTCCAGGCTGAGCATCACCTGGAACAGCGGGCTGTGGCTCATGCTGCGGGTCGGCTGCAAGGCGCTGACCACTTGTTCGAACGGCAAGTCCTGATGGCTGTACGCCGCCAGGGTCAGGTCCTTGATCCTGCCGAGCATGTCGCTCACCCGCAGGTCGCGTTCGGCACCGACTCGCAGTGCCAGGGTGTTGGCGAAGAAGCCGATCAACGACTCCAGTTCCGGCCGCTGGCGGTTGGCCACAGGGGTGCCGACCACCACGTCGTCCTGGCCGCTGAGGTGGCTCATCAAGACTGACCAGCCGGCCAGCAGCACCATGAACAGCGTGCTGCCCTGGGCCTGGCTGAACGCGCGCAGATCGGCGCTCAGGCCCGGCGAGAACACACAATCGACGATGCCACCGGCATAACTCTGGATCGCCGGGCGTGGCCGATCCAGTGGCAGGTTCAGCAGGCTCGGCGCGCCCTCCAGGTGTTTGCGCCAGAAGTCGACCTGGGCTTGCAGTGCCGGGCCGTCCAGGGCTTGCCGCTGCCAGGCGGCATAATCCACGTACTGCAGCGCGAGGGCCGGCAGCGGGTCCTTCCGGCCCTGGCTGAAGGCGTTGTACAGCGCACTCACTTCATGGGCCAGGACACTGTTGGACCAACCGTCGGAGACGATGTGGTGCAGGGTGATCAGCAGCACATGCTCGGCGTCCGCCACCTGCAGCAGTTGGCCACGTACCAGCGGGCCCTGGCCGAGGTCGAACAGTTGGGTCGCGTTTTCCTGGCCAAGGCGGGCCAGGGTAGCCTCACGGGAATCAGCAGACAGCGCGCGCAGGTCCTGTTGTGCCAGGGGGAAGCGGGTATCGGCCGGGGCGATCTTCTGCAGCGGCTCGCCGTCCACCAGTTCAAAGCGGGTACGCAGGGTTTCGTGACGTGTCACCAGGCGATCCAGGGTCGCTTGCAGCGCCAGCTTGTCCAGCCTGCCGGTCAACCGCAGGGCCATCGGCAAGTGGTAGGCGGCACCGGCGGCATGATCGAGGTGATCGAGGAACCACAGTCGTTGCTGGGCAAACGACAACGGCAGTCGACCCGAGCGGTTGGCCAGTGGAATCGATTGGGCTTCGCTGGGCGCACTGGCATTGACCAGCGCTGCCAGGCCACGCACGGTTGGCGCGTCGAACAGCTCGCGCAGGCTGATGCGTGCGCCGAGCTTGCGCCGCAGCCGCGAGAGCAGCTGTACGGCCAGCAGCGAGTGACCGCCCAGTTCGAGGAAACCGTCATGGCGACCGACCTGGTCCAGGTGCAGCAGGCCTTTCCAGATCTCGGCGATGGCCTCTTCGGTCTCGCCTTGCGGCGCCTCGTAGGCCTTGCTGGCCAGGGCATCCTGGCCGGGAGCGGGCAGGGCGCGCCGATCGAGCTTGCCGTTGGCGGTCAGCGGCAGCGTGTCCAGGTGGACGAAGGCACTCGGCACCATGTATTCCGGCAGCCCGCTGAGCAGGGCACTGCGCAGTTGTTCGGCCGGCACCGGTTCGCCGCAGACATAGGCCACCAGCCGCTGGCTGTCCGAATCTCCCTGACTGTCGTCGCGGGCGATGACCACTGCTTCACGAATACCGGGAACCGCCAGCAGGACGCTCTCGATTTCCCCCAGTTCAATCCGGAAACCGCGGATCTTCACCTGGAAGTCGTTGCGGCCCAGGTACTCGAGGGTGCCGTCGGCCAGCCAGCGGCCGAGGTCGCCGGTCTTGTACAGGCGCGCGTTCGCCACGCTGGAGAAACGGTCGGCGATGAAGCGCTCGGCACTCAGCTCGTCGCGGTTGAGGTAGCCGCGGGCGACCCCGGCCCCACCGATATGGAGTTCCCCGGCCACGCCCAGCGGGGCGGGTTGGCCGTGGGAATCCAGAACATGCACCTGGACGTTGGCGAAAGGCCGGCCGATGCTCGGTTTTTCGCCGAGGTCGCGGATCAGGTCAATAGTGGCGTCCACCGTGCACTCGGTCGGGCCGTACATGTTGTAGAAGCGGATGGTCTGGCAGTTGCGCAGTTTTTCCCAGGTGCTGGCATTGATCGCCTCGCCGCCGAGCAGCACGCTGACCGGCTGGTAGCTGCGACGCTCCAGCAGGCCGGCGGCGAGCAGGGTGTCGAGCTGCGACGGCGTGGAGTCGAAGGCATGCACCTGGTGCTGTTCGAGGAAGTCCAGCAGTTCGCTGCCGCTGGCGCGGATCAGTTGCGGGATGATCACCAGCGTGTGCCCGGAGAACAGCTGCGCGATGCCCTTGATCGACATGTCGAAGAAGAACCCGGCATTGAGCGCGACGGTGGCGGGTGTCGGGCAGTGCAGGTGGGTGGTGCGGGTCAGCACGTGCCAGAAGTTGAACACCGAGCGGTGTTCGACCATCACGCCCTTGGACTGGCCGGTGGAGCCGGAGGTGTAGATGACATAGGCGAGGTTGTCGGGCGTCAGGCCGTTCACCACCGGGTTGCTATCGAAGGTCTCATCTTCCACGGCCTGCCGGGACTCGGCCGTGTCGAGCAGCAGCACCGGCAAGTCGCCGGTCGGCAGTGTCAGCGCAGCCTGGGTCAGCAGCGCGCGGGGCTGGCTGTCCTGGAGCATGAAGGCCATGCGTTCGGCCGGATGGGCCGGATCGATCGGTACATAGGCGGCGCCGGCCTTGAGTACGCCGAGCAGGCCGACGATCATGTCCAGGCTGCGTTCGGCGCAGATCGCCACGCGTTCGTCCGGTTGCACGCCGAGTTGCAGCAGTTGCCGGGCCAGGTGGTTGGCCCGACGGTTGAGCTGTCGATAGCTCAGTTGCTGGTCTTCGCAGACCAGCGCGACGGCCCGCGGGTTGGTGCGGACCTGGGCCTCGAACAGGGCCTGGAGCGGTTCGGCGGGGCCGAAGTCGGTGGCGGTGTCGTTGAAACCGTCGAGCAACAGTTGCCGCTCGGTGTCGGGCAGTACCTTCAGGTCGGCGGCCGGGCGAGCGGGGTCCTGCTCAAGGGCGTCGACCAGTTCGGCAATGGCCTGGCCCAGGTAGGCGGCAATACGCTGCGGATCGATGCCGCTGATCGATTGCGCGGTCAGGGAGAACACCTCGCCGACGTCTGCCACGGCAATTTCAATCGGGTAGTTGGTGCGGGTTTCCGAGGCGAGGAAGTGGATACCTTCGTGGTCGCCCATGTCCTCGACGTCTTCCCCGGAGGCGTTGACCAGGTCGCCGTGGCGGCAGTTGAGGATCACCGTGAACAACGGCAGCGCGGCATCCACCGCACTGCAACGCTGGGCCAGGGCCAGGGGCGCCTGCTCGTGGGTCAGCAGTTCGCTGAGCTGCTGGTAGGCGTCCTGGACGATATCGCGCACGCTGGTGTGTTGCAGGCGAATGCGCATCGGCAGGGTATTGATGAACATCCCCAATGCATGGTCGGCACCGGTGGTGCCCTGGGAACGTCCCGACAGCACGGTACCGAAGATCCCGTCGTCGCGTCCGCTGGTGGCGGCCACCACCAGGCCCCAGGCCGCATGGAACAGCACCGAGGTCGGTACCCCCTGGGCCCGGGCAGTGCGATGCACGCGCTGGCTGAGGTCTTCGCCCAGGTGCTGCACCGAACGCTGGATTCCGGCGCCGTTGCCATGCACATCCAGCACGCCGTAGGGCGCGGTGGTGGCATCGACATCCGCCAGCAAACCGCGGAAGTAGGCTTCATGCTCGGCCTGGGAGACGCTGGCGGCCTGGGCGATGAAGTTGCGATACGGCTGGGACGGCGGCAGCTCGTCGGCCTGTCCGGCCAGCACGGCCTGGATCTCGCCCATGATCAGGCGCAGGGTGACGTTGTCGCTGACCAGGTGATGATCGAGCAACGCCAGCAGCCACTGTTCGCGCAGGGCATCGTAGGTGACGTAGGCGGCGATCAGTGGCGCCTGTTGCAGGTCCAGGCGCAAATGGTGGGTGTCGGTCTGCTCGCGTAGCATCTGCAAGGCGTCGATGCCAGGCGCGCAGTCCAGGCTGACCACCGGCAACTGCGCTCGACGATGAACCACCTGCACCGGTTGCGGCAGGCCCTGCCAGCGCAGGGCGGTGCGCAGGATGTCGTGGCGGTCGATCACCACCTGGACCGCGCCGAGGAAGTCGTCGAGCAAGGTGCGGCTGGCGAAGGTCACCACGGTGCGCATCAGGTAGGCATCGCCTTCGGACTGCAGCAGGTGGTGGAACAGGATGCCTTCCTGCAAGGAGGACAGCGGGTAGATATCCTGCACATTGGCCGCACCACCGGGCACATCGGCGACGATCTGCTCGATTTCCTGCTGGCTCAGCTTCACCAGCGGCAGCATCTGCGGGGTCAGCGCCGTGCAATCGGCCGGAATCAGGTTGGCCGGCACCTGCCGTGCGGTATTGTCGCCACCGGCGAGGACAGTGGCCATGGCTTGCAGGGTGGGGGCCGAGAACACCGTGCGCACATCCAGTTGCAGGCCGGCCTGGCGCAGGCGCTCGATCAGGCTGATGACCAGGAAGGAATGACCACCGAGTTCGAAGAAGTGATCCTGGCGGCCCACGCGTTCGAGGCCAAGCAGTTCCTGCCAGGCATTGGCCAGGGTGATCTCGATCTCGCCCAGCGGCGCCTGGTAGTCGCGGCTCACCGCGGCCTCGCGGTCCGGCGCCGGCAGTGCCGCCCGATCCAGCTTGCCGTTGGTGGTCAGCGGCCAGGCCGCGAGGGTCACGAAGGCGCTCGGCAGCATGTGCTCGGCGAGGACGCTGGCCAGTTGGCTGCGCAGGGCCGAGGCATCCAGGGTGCGGCCTTCCTCGGCGATCAGGTAGGCCACCAGGCGCTTGTCGCCGGGCTGGTCTTCGCGAACGATCACCAGGGCTTCGCGCACATCACTGCAGGCCAGCAGCTGCGCTTCGATCTCGCCCAACTCGATACGGAAGCCACGGATCTTGATCTGCGAGTCGTTGCGGCCGACGTAGACCACGCCACCGTCGTTGCGGTAACGGGCGACGTCGCCGGTGCGATAGAGCCGTGCGCCGGGGACGTCGGAATAAGGGTCGGCAATGAAGCGTTCGGCGTTCAGCGCCTCGCGGTTCAGGTAGTGCCGGGCGACCCCGGCGCCACCGATGTAGATTTCGCCATTGACGCCCACCGGTACCGGTTGCTGGTAGTCGTCTAGGATGCGCAGGCACAGGTCCGGCAGCGCCGGGCCGATCAGGCTGGGCGCGGCGGTATCGATCTCGGCCTGGCTGATCGGGTAGTAGGTGGCGTGCACGGTGATCTCGGTGATGCCGTACATGTTCACCAGGCGGGTGCGCGACAGCGGGGTGGTCGCTGTCCACGGCCGCAGGCTGCGGAAGTCCAGGGCCTCACCACCGAAGATCACCTCGCGCAGCGCATGTTCCTGCTCGCTGCGGGTGCGGGCCTCGATGAATTGGCGGAAGGCGCTCGGGGTCTGGTTCAGCACCGTGACCTGCTGTTGGCAGACAAGTGCATAGAAGTCATCCGGCGAGCGGGCGACATCGCTCGGCACGATCACCAGCTTGCCGCCGTAGGCCAGGGCGCCCCAGATCTCCCAGACCGAGAAGTCGAAGGCAAAGGAGTGGAACAGCGTCCAGGTATCGTTGTGGTCGAAGTCGAACAGCTCGGCGGTGGCGTCGAACAACCGCGCGACGTTGCCATGTTCCACCAGCACGCCCTTGGGCAGGCCCGTGGAGCCCGAGGTATAGATGACGTAGGCCAGGTGCCGTGGCGCCAGGCCCAGTTCATCGGCCTGCGGGTTGCGGTCCAGGCTGCTGTCGGTGGTGGCGTCCGCGCGGTTCAGTTCGTCGAGCCTCAATACCGGCACGGCATGCGTCGGCAGGGCGGCGAGGCATTCCGACTGGGCCAGCAGCACTACCGGTGCGCTGTCGTCCAGCAGATAGCCGAGGCGTTCGGTCGGATAGGCCGGGTCCAGCGGGACATAGGCTGCACCAGCCTTGAGAACTGCCAGTACCGCGCAGAGCAGGTCGATGCCGCGCGACGCCAGGATCGCCACTCGATCGTCGGGACGCACACCCTGGTCGAGCAGGGCCTGGGCGATACCGTTGGCACGGCGATTGAGCGCCTGGTAGCTCAGTGTCTGTTCGCCGAAGACCAGGGCGGTGCGTTGCGGGTGCGCCTGCGCCTGGGCTTCGAAACGCTGGTGAATCAACTGCTCGACCGGGAACAGCGACTTCGGCGACAGCAGGGCCGGCGAGGCCAGGCGTTGCGTCGGGGTCAGCAACGGCAGGCCGAGTACCGGTTGCCCGACATCTTCCACCAGTGCTTCGAGCAGGATCTGGAAGTGCTGGGCGAAGCGTTCGACGGTGCTGCGGTCGAACAGGTCGCTGGCGTATTCGATCACTCCGCTCAGCTCGCCGCCTTCGCTGCCCAGGGTCAGCATCAGGTCGAATTGCGCGGTCTCATGGGCCTGGGCCACGGGAGTCACGCTCAGGCCCGGCAGGTTTTGCTCGATGCCGACCGGGGTGTTGTCCAGCGACAGGGCGACCTGGCACAGCGGGTTGTGGCTCAGCGAGCGCGGTGGTTGCAGTGCCTCGATCACTTGCTCGAACGGAATGTCCTGGTGTTCCTGGGCGGCCAGGAGGGTCTGGCGGACCTGTTCCAGCAGTTGCCCGACGCTCGGGTTTTGCCCCAGGTCCACCCGCAGGGCCAGGGTGTTGACGAAGAAACCGATCAGGTTTTCGGTTTCGGTGCGACTGCGGTTGGCCGTCGGCACTCCGATCACCACGTCGCGCTCATTGCCCAGGCGGGCCATCAGCACCGACCAGGCGCTGAGCAACGCCATGAACAAGGTGACGTTGTTGGCCTGGCAGAAACGCTCCAGGCGCTGGTACAGCGCCGGGGCGACCTGCACCGGCACGTCGCCACCGCGATAGCTCTGGACCGCCGGGCGTGGCCGGTCGGTCGGCAGCGACAGCAACGCCGGTGCGCCGCCCAGGTGGCCGCGCCAGAACTCGGCCTGCTCGGCCAGGTATTCGCCGGTGAAGGTGCGGCGTTGCCAGGCGGCATAATCGACATACTGGATCGACAGCGCCGGCAATGGGTCGGGCTGGCCCTGGCTGAACGCCTGGTAGAGGCGGGTGAACTCGTTGACCAGTACGCTGACCGACCAGCCGTCGGAGATGATGTGGTGCTGGGTGATGAGCAGGATGTACTCGTCATCGGCCAGGCGCAGCAGGCGTCCGCGAATCAGTGGCCCGTGTTGCAGGTCGAAAGGCGCCGTCGCCTCGTTGTCGCCGATGCGCGAGGCGCTCAGGCTGGCCTGCTCGTAGGGCAGTGCGCGCAGGTCCTGCTCGGCCAGGCTGAAACCGCAGTCGTCCGGGGCGATGACCTGCACCGGCTGCTCGCCCTGGCGTTCGAAGGTGGTGCGCAGGCTTTCGTGACGGGCCACCAGGCGGTCGAGCGCGGCCTTCAGTGCGGCCCGGTCGAGATTGCCGCGCAACAGCAGCGACATCGGCATGTGGTAGGCACTGCTGGCGCCGGGATCGAGCTGGTCGAGGAACCACAGGCGTTGCTGGGAGAATGACAGCGCCAGCGGTGCGCCACGATCGGCAACCGCGATGCTGTCACTGGCGGTCGCCTGCAGGCCGCTGACCACGCGGGCCAGCTCCGCCACCGTGGGGTGGCTGAACAACTGGCGCAGCATCATCTCGCCGCCCAACTGCTGGCGCACGCGGGAAACCAGTTGTGCGGCCAGCAGGGAGTGGCCGCCGAGTTCGAAGAAGCTGTCGTGGCGACCGACGCGCTCCAGGCCCAGCAACTCCTGGAATATCTGCGCCAGCGCCTGTTCGGTGGCGCCTTCCGGCGCGGTGTAGCCACGCTCGGACATGGCGTCCAGGTCCGGTGCCGGCAGCGCGTCCTGGTCCAGCTTGCCGTTACCGGTGAGCGGGTAGGCGGCCACGCTGACAAACGCCGTGGGAATCATATAGTCGGGCAGAGTGGCGCCCAGTTGCTTGCGCAAGGCCGCGACGTCCAGGCGGGTCGACGACTGCGGGATCAGGTAGGCGATCAGGCGCTTGCCCTGGGCCGCATCGTCGCGAGCCAGCACCCGCGCTTCACGCACGCCTTCACAGGCCAGCAGCTTGGCCTCGATTTCTCCCAGTTCGATCCGGAAACCGCGAATCTTCACCTGGGCGTCCATCCGGCCCAGATGAATGATTTCGCCGTTGTCCAGCAGCTTGCCGAGGTCGCCGGAGCGGTACAGGCGTTCGCCGGGGCGCAACGGGTCGGCGATGAACCGTTCGGCGGTCAGCGCCTCGCGGTTCAGGTAGCCACGGCCGACCCCCAGGCCGCCGACGCAGATCTCCCCGGCCACGCCGATCGGCAGCAGCCGCTGCTGGGCGTCGAGGATGTAGGCCACGGTGGTCGGGATCGGCCGCCCGACATTGGAAATGCCGGCGGCGATGTCCTGTGCGGTGATGGCCTTGTAGGTCACGTGCACGCAGGTTTCGGTGATGCCGTACATGTTCACCAGCGCCACATGGGGGAAGGCGCCGTGGAAGGCCTCGAGCTTGCCCAGCTCCAGGCTTTCACCGCCGAAAATCACGTAACGCAAGTGTGCAAGGCCTGCGTCGTGGCGGGCCAGGGCCGCGGTGCTCAGTTGCAGGAAAGCCGATGGAGTCTGGTTGAGTACGCTCACCTGCTCGCGTTCGAGGAATTCCAGCAGTTCCCCCGGATCGCGGCGCAGGGCTTCGGGCACCAGAGTCAGGCGGCCGCCGAAGAGCAGGGCCCCGTACATTTCCCAGACTGAGAAATCGAAGGCGTTGGAGTGGAACAGCGACCAGACATCCTCGGCGCTGAAAGTGAACGCCGAGCGATTGTTGTGCAGCAGGCGCACCACGTTGCGGTGTTCCAGCAATGCGCCCTTGGGTTCGCCGGTGGAACCCGAGGTATAGATCACATAGCAGAGATGCTCGGGGGTGTTGAGGTTGGGCAGGTTGGCCGTGTCCCGGGCCTGGCTGCGCGGCGCGGCCTGCGGGTCGCTGGAGAAGACTTCGAGCCCCAGCGCCAGCAGCGCCGGTCTGGTTTCCTGGCCGGCGATGGCCTTGCGCGCGCCGCTGTCGCGCAGCACGTAGGCGATACGTTCAGCCGGCGACCCAGGGTCGATCGGTACGTAGGCAGCGCCGGCCTTGAGCACCGCCAGGGTGGCGACGATCATCGCCAGCGAGCGCTCCAGGACAATCGCCACCCGTTCCTGCGGCTGCACGCCGGCATCACGCAGACTGTGCGCCAGGCGGTTGGCCTGCTCGTTGAGCTGGCGATAACTCAGGCGTTCCTCCCCCAGGTTGACAGCGATGCGGTCTGGCGTCCGACGGGCCTGCTCCTCGAAGATCTGGTGCAGGGTCAGGGTATCGGGCCAGGCGGCCTCGGTGTCATTGAAGTCGAGAATCTGCCGCTGCCGTTCGGCAGCGTCCAGCAGGACGACATCGTCGACCCGCAGTTGCGGAGTATCGACCAGGGCCTGCAACAGGCGCACGTAATGGCGCATCAGTTGGCGGATGAATTCCGGGTCGAAGAAATCGGCGTTGTAGGCCAGGTGCCCGCGCCATTGCTGCTCGCCGGCATCGATCAACAGGTGCAGGTCGTTCTTGCCATAGCCCAGGTTGGTTTCCAGGGTGTTGGCTTCGATCCCGGCCACCAGGGTGCGCCGATTGCCGGTTTGCTGGAAGTTGAACAGGACGTCGAACAGGGCGGTGCGGCTCATGTCCTTGGCCGGATTGAGCGCCAGCACCAGTTGGTCGAACTGCATGTGCCGATGCTGACGCGCGTCGGCCAGGGTCCCGGCGGTCTGCTCCAGCAGGGTCTGCAGGGTGGTCTGGCTGTCGCAGTGGGTGCGGATCACCACCAGGTTGTCCAGTGGCCCCACGACGTTTTGCAAGGCCGGTTCGCGACAGGCCGCACTGGTACCGATGACCAGCTCGTCATGCCCGGCATAGCGCCGCAGCAATGCACTGAAGGCGCTCAGCGCCAGGCTGTCGGCGCCGACACCGATGTCGCGGGCCAGGTCGCCGAGGCGCTTGACCAACGGTGCCTCGATGGCGAACTCATGGGTGGCTTCGGTGAAAACATGGACCGCCGCCCGTGGGCGGTTGAGTGGCAACTCCAGGGCCTGCAGCTTGCCGCGCAGTTGATAGGTCCAGTAGGCCCGCAGGTTTTCCCGCATGGCGGCAGGCAACTGGCGTTGCCAGGCGGCGAAGTCGCCGTAGTTCAGGGCCAGCGGCGGCAGGACCGCTTCGCGCTCGGCGCAGGCGGCCTCATAGAGCGCGAGCAGGTCGCGCTTGAGCAATTGCATGGAGGTGCGGTCGGCCAGCAGGTGGTGCACGGCCAGGGCCAGTACGGCATTTTTCTCGTCGGCCCGCACCAGGCTCGCCCGGACCAGGCTACCGCCGTTCATGTCCAGTGGCCGGCGTGTCTGCGCCAGGGCCAGGGCACCGATCTCGCCCGCGCTGCCCTGGAACTGCTCCAGCACCAGGCTGGCCGTACCGTCGAAGCGCTGCCAGGCCGTGGCACCGTCGGAGTACACCCGGCAGCGCAGGATGGCGTGGCGGGCCAGCAGGGTGTCGAGGGCCGTTTGCAGGGCAGGGACATTCAATTCGCCACACAGCTCCAGCAGCAGTGGGACGTTGTGGTAGACCGGGTTGGCTTCGTACAGGTAGCCGGTTTCGAAGGTGTCGACGAACCAGACCCGCTCCTGGTGGTAGGACAGCGGCATCTGCTCCGGGGCCAGCGGCAATGCACGGACCTCGGGCAAGGGCAGGGCCGCATCCAGTTCCAGCGCACCGATGCGGGTGTGCGGCGCCTCGGTGAAGCAAGCCAGCAGTCGCTCGAAGCGGGCCGCCAGGCGTTCGATGGTGCTGGCGTCGAACAGCGCGGTTGAATACGACAGGCTGCAGGACAGGCTCGGGCCGCCTTCGTCGATGTGCAGCGACAGGTCGTGCTGGGTGTTGTCCTTGTGCGAAGGCAGGAACTCCAGGTTCAGCCCCGGCAATTGCAACTGCCCGCCGGCACCGCCTGCGTTGGTGTAGAGCATGGTCTGGAATACCGGGCTGTGGCTGGCGCTGCGCGGTGGCTTGAGGGCTTCGACGATCTGTTCGAACGGCGTGTCCTGGCGGCTGGCGGATTCCAGCAGCAGTTCCCTGACCTGTTGCAGCACCTGGTCGAGGGTCGGGTTGGCGTCCAGGCGTACGCGCAGGGCCAGGGTGTTGACGAAGAAACCGATCAGCGCCTGTACCTCGGGACGGTCGCGGTTGGCGGTCACGGTGCCGATCACCACGTCCTGCTGGCCACTGATCCGGCCGAGCAACACGGCCCACGCGGCTATCAGGGTCATGAACGGCGTGGCGGCGCGGGATTGGGCAAATCTGGCGATGGCTCCAGACAATGTCTCCGGCAGGTCGAAGCCCAGGGTCTCGCCCTTGTAGCTCTGCACCGGCGGCCGCGGCCGGTCGGTGGGCAGGGTCAGCAGGGCCGGGGCGCCGGCCAGGTGACTGCGCCAGAACTCGACATGCTGCTCCAGGCGCTGCCCCTCCAGCTGCTGGCGTTGCCAGGCCGCATAGTCGGCATATTGCAACGGCAGGGCCGGCAACGGGTCGGGTTGGCCGGTGCTGAAGGCCTGGTAAAGCGCGGCGAACTCCTTGACCAGCACGCCGATGGACCAGCCGTCGGAGATGATGTGGTGCTGGGTGATCAGCAGGCGATGTTCATCGTCCGCCAGGCGCAGCAGGCTGCCACGGATCAGTGGGCCGTCGAGCAGGTCGAAGGGTGCCGCCGCTTCCTGTTCGCTCAGTTGTGCGGCCTGTTGTTCGGCCTGGTCCCGGGGCAGGTGGCGCAGGTCGTGTTCCACCAGGTGGAAGCCGCAGTCGGCCGGGGCGATGACCTGCACCGGCTGCTCACCGTCCCGGCGAAAGGTGGTGCGCAGGCTTTCATGGCGGGCCACCAGGCGATCGAGGGTTGCCTTGAGTGCCGCATGGTCCAGCGTGCCCTGCAGCACCAGTGAGGCCGGCATGTGGTAGGCGGCACTGGCCGTCGGGTCCAGCTGGTCGAGGAACCACAGGCGTTGCTGGGCGAACGACAAGGCCAGCGGGCCGTCCCGGCCCACCGCCGGCATGGCCTCATGGCCGGTATCGATGACCCGTGCGGCACCGCGTTCCTTGAGCAGACGCAGGAGTGCGGCACGTTTCAACTGGTCGAGACTATCGTTATGTGAGTTCAATTTATCAAGCATCCTTGGAGACGATAGCGAGCAGTTCGCTTTCAGACAGCGAAGCCATTTCTTGTTGCAGGTCCAGCAGTTCGTCGGACTCGTACTGAGCCAGTTGCAGGGTGGTGACCAGGTCGGCCAGCGCTTGCAGCGACGGGTGTTCGAACAGGCCGCGCAGGGGCACTTCGACGCCGAAGGCCTCGTGGGCCCGCAGGGTCACTTGCACCGCCAGCAGCGAATGACCGCCGAGTTCGAAGAAGTCGTCGTGGCGACCGATTCGCTCCAGGCCCAGCAGATCGGCCCAGATCGCCGCCAGCAGCGTTTCGGTCTCGCCGCTGGGAGCCTCGTATTCGCGGTGGGCGAAGTCCTCGACAGCCGGGGCGGGCAGCGCCTGGCGGTCGAGCTTGCCGTTCGGGCTCAGCGGCAGTCGTTCGAGCAGCACGAAGGCCGACGGCACCATGTAGTCCGGCAACTGCGAACTGAGGTACGGCCGTAGTGTCTGGCTCGCGTTACCCGCCGACAGGTGCGGCTCGACGCTGAGGTAGGCCACCAGGCGCCGGGCTCCCGGAGCATCCTCGCGGGCAATTACCGCCGCCTCGCGCACACCCGGGAGGGTCAGCATCAAGGCTTCGATCTCTCCTGGCTCGATGCGGAACCCGCGGATCTTCACCTGCTGGTCGTTGCGCCCGAGGAATTCGAGCACCCCGTCGGCGCGCAGGCGCACCAGGTCGCCGGTGCGGTACATCCGGGCGTCGTCGCCGGCCGCGAACGGGTCGGCGAGGAAGTGTTCGGCGTTCAGTTCCGGTCGGTTCAGGTAACCGCGGGCAACCCCTTCGCCGCCGATGTAGAGTTCGCCCGAGACGCCCAGCGGAACCGGTTGGCCCTGCGGATCGAGCAGGTACAGGCGGGTATTGGGGATCGGCCGGCCGACGGGCACCGTGCCCTGGTCGGCCACCGTGCAGCGATGCACCGTGGCCCAGACCGTGGCTTCGGTGGGACCATATTCGTTGTACAGGGCGATGGCCGGTTCGAACTCGGCGCATTCGCGCACCAGCAGCGGCGGGCAGGCTTCGCCGGCGACGATCATTTCCCGCAGGGTACGGGCGCCCTGGGCGGTTGCCAGGCTGCCCAGCACCAGGCGTCCGAGGGACGGTACGCAGAGCAGGGTGGTCACCGCCTGTTCGTCGATGAACCGCGCAATGGCCGCTGGATCACGGGCCGTTTCGGCGTCGGCGATGCACAAGGTACCGCCGCTGAGCAGGGTGCCGAAAATCCCTGCCACGGAGCTGTCGAAGGCGATCGACGAGAGCAGCAGGAAGCGCCGTCCGCTGTCCGAGGCGTAGACCGCACAGCGGGCCAGGGTCGAGGCCACCAGGCTGCGATGCTCGATCGTCACGCCCTTCGGCTTGCCGGTGGAGCCCGACGTGTAGATCACATAGGCCAGGTGCGCCGAGGTCAGGGTGTCGGCGGCAAACACCAGGTCGCCGGCTTCCGCGGCAGGCACGGCGGCGGCGGTGTCCGCCTGTTCGAGCGCCAGGCTGCGGGTCGCACCGCCCGGTTCGCCGAGCGCCGCGCGGCCAACCGGGTCGGCCAGCAACAGGCGTGGCTGGGCGTCCTCGACGATGGCTGCGAGGCGTTCGGTCGGGTAGGTCGGGTCCAGCGGCACATAGGCGGCGCCGGCCTTGAGGATACCGAGCAGGCCGGTGATCATCGCGCTGCCGCGCTCGACGCAGATCGCCACCAGGTCACCTGGCCGGGTGCCGGCTTCGACCAGGCGCCGGGCCAGGCGATTGGCCCGGGCGTTGAGCGTGGCGTAGTCGAGCTGGCCATGGGCATCGACCAGGGCGATGGCGGCCGGGGTCTTGCGTACCTGCTCTTCGAACAATTGCTGGATGCAGACGTCCTTCGGGTAGTCCAGGCGGTTCTGGTTGAAGGTTTCCAGCAGCAGGCTGCGTTCGGCGGGCGGCAATACATCCAGTTGCGTCAGCGCGATCTTCGGCGTGTACATCAGTGCCTGGGTCAGTTGTTCCAGGGCCCGCTGCATCAGGGCGCAGAGGCGTTGCGGGTCTACCGGCCGCACGCTTTGCACCTGTAGGCCCAGGGCGTCGCCGTAGTCGTTGACCGACAGGGTCAGCGGGTAGTTGGTCCGCTCGGCGCTGTCGAGCAGGCGCATGCCCGGCCATTGCAATTGGCTGTCGTCGTTCTGGTGCCGGTAGTTGAGCAGGCTGGTGAACAGCGGCAAGGCTGTCGCCACGCCACTGCAACGCTGGGCCAGGGCCAGGGAGGCCTGTTCGTGGGTCAGCAGTTCGCCGAGGTCGCGGTGGGTTTCCAACACCAGTTCATGGGCACCCTGGCTGGCCAGTCGGACCCTCACCGGCAGGGTGTTGATGAACACCCCGAGGGCTCGTTCCGAGCCGACCGAGCCTTGCAGGCGCCCGGCGACCACGGTGCCGAATACCACGTCGTCGCGGCCGGTGCAGCGGGCCAGGACCTGGGCCCAGGCCACATGGAACAGCACTGCCGGAGTCATCCCGCATTCACGGGCCTGGGCGCGGATACGCCGGCTCAATTCGTCGCCCAGTTGCAGTTCACCCTCTTCGATGTGGTTGCCGTCGCCTTGTACCTCCAGCAGGTCGAACGGTGCGGTCGGTGTATCGACATCCGCCAGGCGGCGGCTGAAGTAGGCCTCATGGACTTCGGCGGGCGTGGCCTGGGTCTGGGCGATGAAGTCACGGTACGGTTGTGGGGCCGGCAGGTCGTCACCCTGGCCGTGGAGGATCGCGTGGATTTCCTCCAGGACGATCTCCAGGGTCACGTGGTCGCTGGCCATGTGGTGGTTGAGCAGTGCCAGCAGCCAGCGTTCGGAGTATGGGTCACGGGCGACACAGGCGCGCATCAGCGGCGCCTGGCGGAGGTCAAGGCGCAATTGCCGTGGATCATTGAGGCTGCGCAACTGCTCCAGCGGGTCCTTGCTGCTGTCGAGGGTAACGCTGTGCACCGGCAAGTGCGCCTGGCGTTGCACCACTTGCACGGCTTGCGGCAGGCCTTCCCAGTGTATGGCGGTGCGCAGGATGTCATGGCGGTCGATCACCACCTGCAGCGCCTGGATAAAGGCGTCGAGGTGGTGGCGGTCGTCGAATTCGAGCATCGAGCGCACCAGGTAGGCGTCGCCCTCATGGCCCAGCAGGTGATGGAACAGGATACCTTCCTGCAGCGGGGCCAATGGATAGATGTCCTGGATATTGGCGGCACCGCCAGGTACGGCGGCGACGATCCGCTCCAGCTGTTGGGCGCTCAGGGTTACCAGCGGCAGCATGTCCGGGGCCAGTCGGGTGCAGTCGGCCGGGATACGGTTGGCCGGGGCCTGGAACAGGACCTGGCTGTCGCGCCCGATGGCCAGGGCCATCTCGCGCACGCTGGGGGCGGTGAACACGGTGCGCACGCTGGCGTGCAGGCCTTGCTGGCGCAGGCGGTCGATCAGGCTGACGGCCAGCAGCGAGTGGCCGCCGAGTTCGAAGAAACGGTCGTGACGGCCAACCTGCTCGATGCCGAGCAGGTCCTGCCAGACGTTGGCGATGATCGACTCGACCTCGCCACGTGGCGCCTCATAGGCGCGGCTGGCAAAGGCTTCCTGGCCCGGTGCCGGCAAGGCCCGGCGATCCAGCTTGCCATTGGGGGTCAGGGGCATGGCTTGCAGGTGCACATAGGCGCTTGGCACCATGTATTCCGGCAAGGTATCCAGCAGGGTGGCGCGCAGTTGCTCGACCGGTACGGCCTCGCCACACAGGTAGGCCACCAGGCGCTTGCTGTCGGACTGGCTTTCCTGGGCTACCACCACGGCTTCGCTGATGCCCGCGCAGGCAGCGAGCGCTGCTTCGATTTCCCCCAGTTCGACCCGGAAGCCACGAATCTTCACCTGGTCGTCGTTGCGCCCGAGGTATTCCAGGGTCCCGTCCGCGCGCCAGCGGGCGAGGTCGCCGGTCTTGTACAGGCGCGCCTCAGGATCGCTGCTGAACGGGTCGGCGATGAAGCGTTCGGCAGTCAATTCGGCACGGTTGAGGTAGCCACGGGCGACACCGACACCGCCAATGTGCAGTTCACCGACCACGCCCAGCGGGACGAGGTAGCCGGCAATATCCAGCACGTGCAGTTGGGTGTTGCGCACTGGCGTGCCGATGGAACGGAAGTCGGTACTGTCGCACTCCATCCTGCGGATCGAGGCGTTGACCGTGGCCTCGGTCGGGCCGTAGGCGTTGAACAGCGCCGGACGATGAGTTTCGCGTGCGAACCACTGGGCCACCGCCTGTTTGCCAACGGCTTCGCCGCCGATCATGAACTGGCGCAACGAGGTTGGCAGCGGCACGTGGGCGTCGCGACTGACCTGTTGCCAGAACACCGTAGGCAGGTTGGCAACGGTGATCGCGTACTGTTCGCACAAGGCGGCGAAGGCGCCCGTGCCGGCGATCCAGGCGTCGCTGCGCAATACCAGGGTGGCGCCGGAGAGCAGCGCACCGAAGATTTCTTCGACGGACATGTCGAAGGTCATCGTAGCGAATTGCAGGATACGGTCCTGCGGATTGAGGCCGTAGCGTTCCTGCAACGCCGCGATCTGATTGCAGACCGAACGATGCTCGAGCATCACGCCCTTGGGCTTGCCGGTGGAGCCTGAGGTGTACATCACGTAGCACAGGTGTCGTGAGGTCAGGCCGGCTATCCGTGGATCGGTGTCGTCGCCGGGGCCGTCCGCCAGCGATACTTGCGGGATCGCCAGCGGCGGCAGTCTGCCGGACAGCTCGCCCTGGCTCAGCAGCACCCGTGGCGTGCTGTCATCGAGCATGTGCTGCAAACGATCCTGCGGATAATTCGGGTCGAGCGGCACATAGGCGCCTCCGGCCTTGAGGATCGCCAGGATACCGACGACCATTTCCGGGCTGCGTTCCACCAGTAGCGCTACCCGTTCATCCGGCTGCAGGCCTTCGGCAATCAGCCGATGGGCGATACGGTTGGCCCGGGCGTTGAGTTCGGCGTAGCTGAGGGCAATGCCTTCGGCCTGCACCGCAATGGCATCGGGGCGTGCCTGGACCTGCGCCTGGAAGAGCTCCTGCAACAGCAGGTCTTCGGCGAACGGTACAGGGGCGCGGTTGAAGTCGCTGAGCAGTTCGCGACGTTGCTGGTGATCAAGCAACGGCAGGCTCGCCAGCGGCTGCGTGGCATCGTCGAGCAATGCCGCGAGCAGGTGCAGCAGGTGGTTGCCCCAGCGGGCGATGGTGCTGGCGTCGAACAGATCGGTGGCGTATTCGAATTGGCCACGAATGGTTTCACCGTCGTCGTTGAGCGACAGGCTCAGGTCGAACTGGGTGGTACCACTGGCCGGGTGCAGCGGTGCGAGTTCCAGGCCCGGCAGGGAAAGTGCCTGGTCTTGTGGGGTATTGCCCAGCACCAGCATGGCCTGGAACAGCGGGCTGTGACCGAGGCTTCGCTCAGGCTGCAGGGCTTCCACGACCTGCTCGAACGGCAGGTCCTGGTGGCTGTAGGCATCCAGGGTAATGGCCTTGATCCGCGCCAACAGTTGGTCGACGCGTTCATGGGCCTGGACATCAATGCGCAGGGCCAGGGTATTGACGAAGAAGCCGATCAGCGCCTCGGTTTCCTGGCGCGTACGGTTGGCTACCGGGGTGCCGACCACCACTTCGGCCTGGTTGCTCAGGCGTGACAGCAGGATCGACCAGGCAGCCAGCAGGGTCATGAACGGGGTCAGGCCCTGTTGCTGGCTGAACTGGCGCAGCCGGGTGCTGAGCGCGGCTGGCAACTCCAGCGCCAGGCCGGCGCCGAGATAACTCTGGACCTGCGGACGTGGACGGTCGGTGGGCAATTCCAGCAGGCCCGGTGCGCCGTCCAGGTGCTCGCTCCAGAACTGTGTCTGGGCCTGCAGGCGCTCGCCCTGCAGGTACTGCTGCTGCCAGGCGGCGTAGTCGGCGTATTGCAGGGCCAAGGGTGGCAGTGGATCGTCCAGGCCCTGGCTGAAGGCCGTATAGAGACGGTTGAATTCGCCGATCAGCACGGCCACGGACCAGCCGTCGGAGACGATATGGTGCTGGGTGACCAGCAGGACATGTTCGTTCTCGGCCAGTTGCAGCAGACGTCCGCGAACCAGCGGGCCCTGGCTCAGGTCGAACGGCGTCCGGATCTCGTCCTGGCCCAGTTGTTCGACGGCCTGTTGCCGGTCCTTTTCATCCAGGGCGCGCAGGTCATGCTCGAACAGGCTGAAGCCGATCTCTTCGGCGGCGAAGTGCTGGCGGACAGTATCGCCTTGGCGCTCAAAGGTGGTACGCAGGCTTTCGTGTCGCGCGACGATACGGTCCAGGGCGCGTTGCAGGGCTTGGCGGTCGAGCTGGCCGCGCAGGTGCAGGGCGGCTGGCATGTGATAGGCGACGCTGGCGGCATGGTCCAACTGGTCAAGGAACCACAGGCGTTGCTGGGCCAGGGACAGTGGCAGGTCCTGATCGCGGGACACGGCTTCGATGCTCTGCACCGAGGTGCGCCCGGCCAGCTCCACGCACTGGGCCAGGGCTTGCAGGGAGGTGATGCCAAAGAGCGTCCGCAGGTCGATTTCGGCCCCGAGTTCCTGGTGCAGGCGGGCCTGCAGTTGCACGGTCAACAGCGAATGACCGCCCAGTTCGAGGAAGCCGTCATGGCGGCCGACCTGATCCAGGCCCAACAGGGACTTCCAGATCTCGGCGATGGCCACTTCGGTTTCGCCGACCGGGGCCTCATAGGCCTTGCTGGCGAGGGCTTCGAGGCCGGGAGCGGGCAGGGCGCGCCGATCGAGCTTGCCGTTGGCGGTCAGCGGCAGCGTGTCCAGGTGCACGAAGGCGCTCGGCACCATGTACTCGGGCAGGTGCTTGAGCAGTTCGGTGCGCAGCTGTTCGGCCGGCGCCGGTTCGCCGCTCAGGTAGGCCACCAGGCGCTGGTCTTCGCGGGCGATCACCACCGCTTCACGAATACCGGGAACCGCCAGCAGGACGCTCTCGATTTCCCCCAGTTCAATCCGGAAACCGCGGATCTTCACCTGGAAGTCGTTGCGGCCCAGGTACTCGAGGGTGCCGTCGGCCAGCCAACGACCGAGGTCACCGGTCTTGTACAGGCGCGCATTCGCCACGCTGGAGAAACGGTCGGCGATGAAGCGCTCGGCACTCAGTTCGTCGCGGTTGAGGTAGCCACGGGCGACCCCGGCCCCGCCGATATGGATTTCCCCGGCCACGCCCAGTGGCGCGGGTTCACCGTGGGAGTCCAGAACATGCACCTGGACGTTGGCGAAAGGCCGGCCGATGCTCGGTTTTTCGCCGAGGTCGCGGATCAGGTCAATAGTGGCGTCCACCGTGCACTCGGTCGGGCCGTACATGTTGTAGAAGCGGATGGTCTGGCAGTTGCGCAGTTTTTCCCAGGTGCTGGCATTGATCGCCTCGCCGCCGAGCAGCACGCTGACCGGCTGGTAGCTGCGACGCTCCAGCAGGCCGGCGGCGAGCAGGGTGTCGAGCTGCGACGGCGTGGAGTCGAAGGCATGCACCTGGTGCTGTTCGAGGAAGTCCAGCAGTTCGCTGCCGCTGGCGCGGATCAGTTGCGGGATGATCACCAGCGTGTGGCCGGAGAACAGCTGCGCGATGCCCTTGATCGACATGTCGAAGAAGAACCCGGCATTGAGCGCGACGGTGGCGGGTGTCGGGCAGTGCAGGTGGGTGGTGCGGGTCAGCACGTGCCAGAAGTTGAACACCGAGCGGTGTTCGACCATCACGCCCTTGGACTGGCCGGTGGAGCCGGAGGTGTAGATGACATAGGCCAGGTTGTCGGGCGTCAGGCCGTTCACCACCGGGTTGCTGTCGAAGGTCTCATCTTCCACGGCCTGCCGGGACTCGGCCGTGTCGAGCAGCAGCACCGGCAAGTCGCCGGTCGGCAGTGTCAGCGCAGTCTGGGTCAGCAGCGCGCGGGGCTGGCTGTCCTGGAGCATGAAGGCCATGCGTTCGGCCGGATGGGCCGGATCGATCGGTACATAGGCGGCGCCGGCCTTGAGTACGCCGAGCAGGCCGACGATCATGTCCAGGCTGCGTTCGGCGCAGATCGCCACGCGTTCGTCCGGTTGCACGCCGAGTTGCAGCAGTTGCCGGGCCAGGTGGTTGGCCCGACGGTTGAGCTGGCGATAGCTCAGTTGCTGGTCTTCGCAGACCAGCGCGACGGCCTGCGGGTTGGCGCGGACCTGGGCCTCGAACAGGGCCTGGAGCGGCTCGGCGGGGCCGAAGTCGGTGGCGGTGTCGTTGAAGCCGTCGAGCAGCAGTTGCCGCTCGGTGTCGGGCAGCACCTTCAGGTCGCTGGCCAGGCGCGCGGGATCCTGCTCAAGGGCCTCGACCAGTTCGGTCACGGCCTGGACGAGGTAGGCGGCGATACGTTGCGGGTCGATGCCGTCGATGGCCTGGGTGGTCAGGGAGAAACCGTCTCTCTCATCGGCCACGGCAATTTCGATCGGGTAGTTGGTGCGTGCCTCGTTGCTCAGGAAGCGCACGCCATCCCAGGCCAGCACCTGGTCCTGGTTGGCCAGGGAGCCGCCATCGGTCGAATGGCGGTAGTTGAACAGCGTGGTGAACAACGGCAGGCCCGCGGCCACGCCACTGCAACGCTGGGCCAGGGCCAGGGACGCCTGCTCGTGGCCGAGCATCTCGCTGAGGTCGCGATAGGTCTCGTCCACCAGTGCGCCAACCCCGGACCGGGCCAGTTGGACGCGGACCGGCAGGGTGTTGATGAACACGCCGAGGGCGCGGTCGGCCCCCGCCGAACCTTGCAGGCGGCCGGCGACCACGGTGCCGAACACCACGTCGTCGCGGTCGGTGCAGCGCCCGAGCACCTGGGCCCAGGCGATGTGGAACAACACGGCCGGAGTGACTTCGGCGGCCAGGGCTCGGGCCCGGACCTTGCGACTCAAGGCCGGGTCCAGGTGCTGGCTGGTCTCGCTGACCCGGGCGCCATCGCCCTGGACGTCGAGGATGCCGAACGGCGCGGTGGGCTCGTCGACCTCGGCCAGGCGGCGGCTGAAATAATCCTCGTGGGCTTCGGCCGGGGTGGCGAGGATCTGTGCGACAAACTCCCGGTAGGGTTGCGGGGCCGGCAGTGCGGCGCCCTGGCCCTGCATCAGGGCACGGATTTCTTCGAGCACGATGCCCAGGGACACGTGGTCGCTGATCATGTGGTGATCGAGCAGGACCAGCAGCCAGCGTTCCGAATGCGGGTCACGGGCAAGGAAGGTGCGCATCAGCGGCGCCTGTTGCAGGTTCAGGCGCAGCTTTCGTGGATCGCTCAGGCGTTCCAACTGGCGGCGCGGGTCTTCGTCCGGGCTCAGGGTGAACGTTTCCACCGACAGTGGCGCCTGGCGATGTACGACCTGCACGGCTTGCGGCAGGCCGGCCCAGTGCACCGAACTGCGCAGGATGTCATGCCGGGCAATGACCGTTTGCAGGGCCTCGACGAAGGCATCGAGGCGCTGGCGGCCGTCGAATTCGATCATCGAGCGCACCAGGTAGGCGTCGCCTTCATGGTCCAGCAAGTGGTGAAAGAGGATACCTTCCTGCAGCGGGGCCAATGGATAGATGTCCTGGATATTGGCCGCACCGCCAGGCACGGCGGCACTGATGCGTTCGAGCTGTGCAGCGTTCAATGCCACCAGTGGCAGCATGTCCGGAGTCAAGGTCGTGCAACCGGCTGGAATCCTGTTGGCCGGAGCCTGGAACAGGATCTGGCTGTCGCGACCGATGGCCTGGGCCATCTCGCGCACGCTGGGGGCGGTGAACACGGTGCGCACGCTGGCGTGCAGGCCGTGCTGGCGCAGGCGATCGATCAGGCTGACGGCCAGCAGCGAATGGCCGCCGAGTTCGAAGAAACGGTCGTGGCGACCGACCTGTTCGAGGCCCAGCAGGTCCTGCCAGATGTCAGCGATGAGCTGTTCGGTCTCGCCGCGCGGGGCTTCATAGGCACGGCTGGCAAAGGCTTCCTGGCCCGGTGCCGGCAAGGCCCGGCGATCCAGCTTGCCGTTGGGGGTCAGGGGCATGGTTTCCAGGTGCACATAGGCGCTCGGTACCATGTATTCCGGCAAGGTTTCCAAGAGCGCGGTGCGCAGTTGCTCGACCGGTACGGCTTCGCCACACAGGTAGGCCACCAGGCGCTTGCTGTCTGATTGGCCGGCCTGGCTTTCACGGGCCATCACCACGGCTTCGTCGATACCTGCGCAGGCGGCGAGCGCGGCCTCGATTTCACCCAGTTCGACCCGGAAACCGCGGATCTTCACCTGGTCGTCGTTGCGCCCGAGGTATTCCAGGGTGCCGTCCGCGCGCCAGCGGGCAAGGTCGCCGGTCTTGTACAGGCGAGCGTCCGGATCGGTGGTGAACGGGTCGGCAACGAAGCGCTCGGCAGTCAATTCGGCGCGGTTGAGGTAGCCACGGGCGACACCGACACCGCCAATGTGCAGTTCGCCGGCCACACCCAGCGGGGCGAGGTTGCCGGCGGCATCCAGTACATGCAGTTGAGTGTTGCGCAGCGGTGTGCCGATGGAACGGAAGTCTTCGTTGTCGCGCTCCATCCGGCGGATCGAGGCGTTGACCGTGGCCTCGGTCGGGCCGTAGGCGTTGAACAGCGCCGGACGATGAGTCTCGCGTGCGAACCATTGGGCCACCGCCTGCTTGCCAACGGCTTCGCCGCCGATCATGAACTGGCGCAGCGAGGTCGGCAGGGGCACATGGGCGTCGCGGCTGACCTGCTGCCAGAACACGGTGGGCAGGTTGGCGACGGTAATCGCGTACTGTTCGCACAAGGCGGCGAAGGCGGCGGTACCGGCGATCCAGGCATCGCTGCGCAATACCAGGGTGGCGCCGGAGAGCAGGGCGCCGAAGATCTCTTCGACGGACATGTCGAAAGTCATGGTGGCAAATTGCAGGATACGGTCTTGCGGGTTGAGCCCGTAGCGCTCCTGCAGGGCGCCGATCTGGTTGCAGACGGAGCGGTGTTCGAGCATCACCCCTTTCGGCTTGCCGGTGGAGCCGGAGGTGTACATCACGTAGCACAGGTGCCGCGAGGTCAGGCCGGCTACCCGTGGATTGGCGTCGTTGCCGGGGCTGTCCGCCAGCGACAGCTGCGGGATCGCCAGCGACGGCAGTCTGCCGGCCAGGTCGCCCCCGCTCAGCAGCACCCGTGGCGTACTGTCCTCGAGCATGTGCTGCAGGCGTTCCTGCGGATAGTTCGGGTCGAGCGGTACATAGGCACCCCCGGCCTTGAGGATGGCCAGGATACCGACGATCATCTCCGGGCTGCGCTCCACCAGCAGCGCTACCCGTTCATCCGGTTGCAGGCCTTCGGCAATCAGCCGATGGGCGATACGGTTGGCCCGGGCGTTGAGTTCGGCGTAGCTGAGGGCAGTGCCTTCGGCCTGGACCGCGATGGCGTCGGGGCGTGCCTGGACCTGCTGTTCGAACGCCTCTTGCAGCAGCATGCCTTCGGCGAACGGAACATATGTCGAGTTGAAGCCGGACAGCAGCTCGCGACGTTGCTGGCGGTTGAGCAATGGCAGGGTCGCCAGTGGCTGCGCGGCATCGTCGAGCAGGGCGTCGAGCAACTGCAGCAGATGGTTGCCCCAGCGGGTGATGGTGCTGGCGTCGAACAGATCGGTGGCGTATTCGAATTGGCCGCGAATGGTTTCACCGTCGTCGTTGAGCGACAGGCTCAGGTCGAACTGGGTGGTACCGGTGGCCTGGGGCAGGGCTTCCAACTCCAGGCCTGGTAAGGACAGCGCCTGGTCTTTTGGCGTGTTGCCCAGCACCAGCATGGCCTGGAACAGCGGGCTGTGGGCGAGACTGCGCTCCGGTTGCAGGGCTTCCACGACCTGCTCGAACGGCAGGTCCTGGTGGCTGTAGGCATCCAGGGTGATGGCCTTGATCCGTGCCAGCAGTTGATCGACACGCTCGTGTGCCTGGACATCGATACGCAAAGCCAAGGTGTTGACGAAGAAGCCGATCAGCGCTTCGGTCTCCTGGCGTTGGCGATTGGCGACCGGGGTGCCGACTACCACTTCGCCCTGGTTGCTCAGGCGCGACAAAAGGATCGACCAGGCGGCCAGCAGGGTCATGAACGGGGTCAGGCCCTGTTGCTGGCTGAATTGGCGCAGACGGTTGCTGAGCGCGGCTGGCAGCTCCAGGGCCAGGCCGGCGCCGAGGTAACTCTGGACCTGCGGACGAGGGCGGTCGGTGGGCAACTCCAGCAGGCCCGGTGCACCGCCCAGGTGCTCGCTCCAGAACCGGGTCTGGGCCTGCAGCCGTTCGCCCTGCAGGTACTGTTGCTGCCAGGCAGCGTAGTCGGCGTATTGCAGGGCCAGGGGGGGCAGTGGGTCGTCCAGGCCCTGTTTGAAGGCAGCGTAGAGGCGGTTGAACTCGTCGATCAGCACGGCCACGGACCAGCCATCGGAGACGATATGGTGCTGGGTGACCAGCAGGACATGTTCGTCCTCGGCCAGTTGCAGCAAGCGTCCGCGAATCAGTGGGCCCTGGCCCAGGCCGAACGGCGCCTGGGCTTCGTCGCGGCCCAATTGCTCGATCGCCTGTTGCCGGGCTGGCTCGTCCAGGTTGCGCAGGTCGTGCTCGGCCAGGCTGAAGCCGATTTCTTCGGCGGCGAAGTGCTGGCGGACAGTGTCGCCTTGGCGCTCAAAGGTGGTGCGCAGGCTTTCGTGCCGGGCGACGATACGGTCCAGGGCACGTTGCAAGGCGACGCGGTCGAGCTGGCCGCGCAGGCGCAGGGCGGCTGGCATGTGATAGGCGACGCTGGCGGCATGGTCCAACTGGTCAAGGAACCACAGGCGTTGCTGGGCCAGGGACAGTGGCAGGTCCTGGTCGCGGGACACGGCTTCGATGCTCTGTACGGACGACTGGGTGGCCTGCTCGACACGCTGGGCCAGGGCCTGCAGTGAGCCGCTGCCGAAAAGGCTGCGCAGGTCGATTTCGACGCCGAGCTCCTGGTGCAGGCGGGCCTGCAGTTGCACGGTCAACAGCGAATGACCGCCCAGTTCGAGGAAGCCGTCATGGCGGCCGACCTGATCCAGGCCCAACAGGGATTTCCAGATCTCGGCGATGGCTTCTTCGGTTTCACCGACCGGAGCCTCGTAGGCCTTGCTGGCGAGGGCTTCGAGGCCGGGAGCGGGCAGGGCACGGCGGTCGAGCTTGCCGTTGGCGGTCAGCGGCAGCGTGTCCAGGTGCACGAAGGCGCTCGGCACCATGTACTCGGGCAGGTGCTTGAGCAGTTCGGTGCGCAGTTGCTCGGCCGGTGCGGGTTCGCCACACAGGTAGGCCACCAGGCGTTTGCTTTCCGCCTGGCCCGGCTCGTCTTCACGGGCGATCACCACCACCTCGCGCACCCCGGCGCACAGGGCAAGGGCCGCCTCGACTTCGCCGATCTCGATGCGCAGACCACGGATCTTCACCTGGAAGTCGTTACGGCCGAGGTACTCCAGGGCACCGTTGGCCAGCCAGCGACCGAGGTCGCCAGTCTTGTACAGGCGCGCCTGGGGATCGCTGGAGAATGGGTCGTTGATGAACCGCTCGGCAGTCAGTTGGGGCTGGTTCAGGTAGCCTCGGGCGACGCCGATGCCGCCAATGTGCAATTCACCGGCCACGCCCAGTGGTTGTATCTGGCCCAGCGCATCGAGCACGTGCATCTGGATATTGGCGATGGGGCGACCGATCGGCACGCTTTCCCCCGGATCACCGGGACGGCACTGCCAGGCAGTGACGTCGATGGCGGCTTCGGTCGGACCATAGAGGTTATGCAGTTCGATACCCGCCAGTTGTTGCTCGAAGCGTCGCTGCAGGCCACGGGGCAGGGCTTCGCCACTGCACAGCACCCGGCGCAGCTCGGGGAATTCACGGCTGGCGCGGTGTTCGAGGAACAGATCGAGCATCGACGGCACGAAATGCAGCATCGTGATACCGGCATCGCGAATCACGCGGGCCAGGTAGTCCGGCTCCTGATGGCCGCCTGGGCGAGCCATGACCAGCTCGGCGCCGGCGAGCAGCGGGAGGAAGAACTCCCACACCGACACGTCAAAACCGAACGGGGTCTTCTGCAGCACCCGGTCGCTGGCATCGACGGCATATTCGTCGCGAGCCCAGAGCAGTCGGTTGACCACGCCCAGATGCTCGTTCATCACCCCCTTCGGCATGCCGGTGGAGCCCGAGGTGTAGAGCACGTAGGCCAAGTGGTTCGGCTGCAGGCCGAGGGTCCTGGCGTCCGGGTTGACGGTCGGTTGTGCAGCCAGTTGCGCGCTGTCGTCGTCGAGCAGCAGTACCGGTACGTTCAGGGTCGGCAGCTCGTCACGCAGTGCCAGGGTAGTGAGCATGGCCCGTGGCGCGCTGTCACCGAGCATATAGGCCTGGCGGGTACTCGGCAGGTCCGGGTCGACCGGCACATACGCGCCCCCGGCCTTGAGTACACCCAGCAGCGCGACGACCATCTCCGGGCCGCGGCGCAGGCTCACGGCAACCCGGGCATCGGGCTCCACGCCCAGTTCGATCAGACGGTGGGCGAGCTGGTTGGCCTGGCGGTTGAGTTGTTCGTAGCTGAGCTGCGGCCCGCTGTCGTCGCGCACCGCACAGGCGTCCGGCTGCCGGGCGGCCTGTTGTTCGATCAACTGGTGGATCAGTACGTCGCGCGGATAGGTACGGGCCGTGTCGTTGAAACCGACCCGCAGTTGCTGGCGTTCCTCCTCGTCCATCAACGGGAAGTGCGCCACCGGGGTGTCATGCTGTTCCAGCACCGCCTCGAGCATGGCGAACATGCGTTGTTGCAGGCTCTGGGCTTCTTCGAGGCTGTAGTAGGCGGTGTTGAAGTTGAAGTCCAGGTGCACGTCTTCGTACGGGTGGTAGTCGCGCACGAAGATCGCCATTGGCGTCTGCTCGTAGCCGTTGTCCATGGTGATCACCCGCGACGAGGTGCCACCGAACTGATCGTCGCCGTCGAGGCTTTCGAACGACAGCGACACGTCGAACAACTGCCTGCGCCCGGCCTGGGCCAGGCGCAGGGTGCGGTTGAGTTCGGCGATAGGGAAGCGCTGGTGGCGATAGCAGCGGCGCAGTTGCGCGCCGGCGGCGTTCATCAGGTCCAGCAGCGATCCCTGCGGGTCGACCGCCAGGCGAATCGGGCTGACCGAGGAAAACATCCCGGCGGTGGCTTTCTGGCGGGCAGTGGTGCGGTTGTGCACGGGCATGCCGATGACCAGTTCATCGACCCCCACGGTGCGGCTGAAATAGGTGCCGACCACGCTGATCAACACGTGGGCCACCGACAGGCTGCGCTCGCTGGCGAACTGCGTCAGGGCGTTGTACAGCGGCCGCGGCAGCATCGCCTGGACCTGGGCGCTGGGCGCCAGTTCATTGGCCTTGCCGGCCTTGAAGTCGGCCCGGCGCTGCAACAGCGGCGGCGGCAGTTGCGCGTAGGTTTCCTGCCAGAACTGCCGGTCGCGCTCGTAGCGTGAGGATTGCAGGTAGGCGCGATCTTCCTCGAGGAACGACAGGTAGGAGTGGCCCTCGGCGACCTCCTCGTTGCCGGCCAGCAGACCGTTGTAGGCGGCGCCCACCGCATGGCCGATCAGTGCGACGCCGATGCCGTCGGTGACCAGGTGATGGTAGCGGTTGAGCCAATAATGACGCTGCGGTCCGCAACGCACCATGCGCGCTTCCCAGAGTTGGCCGGTCAGGGATTCGAACGGTTTGCGAAAGGCCTCGCGCAGATACGCCATGGCCAGTCCGGCGTTGTCTTCCTCCTCGGAAAACTCCACTACCTCCAGCTTGACCTTGACCTCGGGCAACACCCGTTGGCGGCCGGTACCGCCCTCGTGGCTGAAACTCAGGCGCAGGGTGTCGTTGCGGTTGGCGACCATTTCGATCGCTTTCTCGAACAGCGGGATATCGATCTCGCCGCGGATTTCCAGGGACATGCCGATGTTGTAGTAGGGCAGGTCCGGGTGTGCGATCTGATCGAGCCAGATGCCCTGCTGGACCGAAGCCAGCTCGTGGGAAACGCTGGTTTGCGCGGACAGCTTTTCGGTCGACGAATCCATTTCGGAGCACCTGTTTGCAAAATTCAGTGGGCTCGTCTCCAGGCGAAAGGCAGCACGGCGCGCGGGCTCGACTGTCAGTCGGCGGGACGAAGGAAAGCGTGCAAAAAAGCTAGAGCATCCACTGGGTGATGTCTGTCATGGGAAGTAGGGACAATCGGCGGGGGCAGCCATCGGTGCGTTTGGGCGCGTGCGGGAGACTCTGTTATATCAACCACCCTGAGTGTTTTTGCGAGGGTCGAAAAGATGTCGTTGATAGCTGAAGTGGATCGCCCGGCCACGAAGTTCTGGAGCTTGTCGCGTTTCCCCAATCATCCCCAGGCGGAAGCGGTCGAAGTGATCGATGCATTGAACATTTCCCGAGAGGCGTTCACCCGGCGCTATGTCAATTACAACCGCCCGTGCCTGGTAAAGAATGCCGTGCGTCACTGGCCGGCGTTCCAGAAATGGCGGCAACTGGACTATTTCAAGGCACATTCGCGCAACAACCCGGTGGTGGTTCGTTCGCAGATCGTCTCCGAGGTCATTGGCTGGTCCAATCCCGACGTCAAGGCCGAGCTGACCGAGTACGCCAATACCGTTTACCGCGATGTGCCTTTCCACGACTTTCTCGATAGCCTGGGCCAGGGACACGACCCGTTGGTGGCCGACAGTTGCCGTTTCTCCGAAGGCTCGGCGATCGAGGCGCTGAAGGATGATGTCGGTGGCCTGCCGTTCATGCCGGAGCTGTCCAAGTCGTTGCATTATCCGGCCCACCGCAGCTTCCTGTACCGCAACTCCTACACCGACTGGCACTTCCATGTCATCGACGAGACCTTCATGGCCCAGGTGGTTGGCGCCAAGGAGGTGCTCCTGCTGCCACCGGACGAGGCCAGTTGGCGCGCGTTGCGGCCGGTGATCGAGCAGGCCGGCTATCTCTACGATATCGATACCCGGCGTTTCCCCGGCATGCGCGACCTGCGTGCCCTGCGCACCGTGGTCGAGCCCGGCGATGCGCTGTACATCCCGGTCTACTGGTGGCATGCGGTGCAGTCCATGGATGATGAGTTCGGCGCCACCGTGGCGGCGACCTTCCGCACGCCGATGCACGTCAGTGGCGATATCCGTTCGCCGATTGCCCGGCGGGTACTGCGCACCTACCTGTTCTCCCGTTTCGCACCGCTGGTGGTCGCCGCGGTGGCCTACTCCCTGGCGTGGCGAATGGTGGACAGGTTGGCCGGTTGGTTCTCGCCCGGCGACAAACGTCCATGAGCCTCGCTAGCCGGCGACGGCCATTCGATCTGGGGCGTGGATTCTATTTTCTCTGGGCGGGCGAATCCCTGGTGGTGGTGGGGGCGGCGCTGATGGAGTTCGCCCTCGGTGTCTGGGTCTATTCCCACACCGGGTCGGCGGTGGCTTTCGCCAACGTGGTGCTGGCCGCGACCCTGCCGGCGGTCCTGTTCCTGCCGCTGGCTGGTGGCCTGGCCGACCGGATCAGCCATCGGGCGATCATCGTCTTTTGCGACTTGACCCTGGCGTTGCTACTCGTCGGGATCATGGGGCTACTCTGGTTCGATCACCTGGAACCGTTGCACCTGTACCTGTTCAATGGGTTGGTATCGATCCTCGCGGCCTTTCGCAAGCCGGCCTACCAGGCGTCGGTCAATATGCTGGTGGCACCCGACAAATTCACCCGTGCCTCTGGGTTGATCGGCATCAGCAAGAATGCCTCGACCCTGGTGGTGCCGTTGCTGGCGGGCCTGATCATGGCCAAGGCCGGGTTGGTGACGATCCTGGCGGTTGACCTGTTGACCTACTGTTCCGGCACCTTGCTGGTGGTCAAGGCGTTCTCGCATCTGCGCCAGGCGCCTGCGCGTCATGCGGATGGCGAGCAAGGCCGGGTCCTGCGGGGGGCGCTGGACAATATCGGCGCCGCCCTGAAATTCTTCTCCGGTGTGCGGTTGATGACCGGTCTGCTGGTCTACTCCACCCTGCGCACCGCCCTGGTGTCGGTGGCGACGGTGATGATCACGCCGTTGCTGATGTCCAGCCTGGGTGCCCAGGCCCTGGGCCTGACCTACACCTGGGCGGGGTTGGGCGGCCTGGCCGGCGCCGGGCTGCTGGTGGCCATGGGCAGCCCCAGGCGCCTGATGGTCATGGCGACGGTGGCCGACCTGCTGCTGTCCATCTGCGTGGTTGGCCTAGGGTTGGCCTCGCAGACCGTCGCCTACTGCGTCCTGGCCTTTTGCGCGATCCTGGCGGCCAGCGTGGCCGACGCCGGGGTCAGTGCGCTGTGGATGAACCGTATCCCTGCTGCCCACCGGGCCAGTGTCTTTGCCCTGATCGGCATGCTGGCGATTGCCAGTACCAGCCTGGCGATCTTCGTCGGCGGCTGGCTGGTGGATCACTGGTTCCAGCCGGCGTTGCTGCCAGGCGGCGAATACGCAGGGTCGATCGGTACCTGGCTGGGCGATGGCCCTGGACGCGGTGTCGGCCTGCTGTTCGTGGTTGTCGGCGTGCTCTTCGCACTGTTGTCCCTCGGGGGGCTGTTCTACGCACCGCTTCGCCGCCTGGAGGGCGCGCAGCCCGAGGCGACGCCTGCGCGGATGGATGACACGACGCGGATCGAGGCCCTCTGAAGGGGCTGCGCAATCAAGGCTGCATATAAATGACAAAGGGGGCGCTAGCCCCCTTTCGTTTGATGGGTATCTTCAGGCAAAAGCCGGTTGCAGGACGTCTTCCAGGAAGTTGAAGGCGGTCTGCTTGGCGTGGTGGGTGGATTCGAAAAACGCCAGGTGGCTGCCATCGGGTTCCACATGCAGCGTGGCGTCCCCGATCGAGGCGGCGATATAGCGCGAACCACCGATGTGGGTGGTGGCGTCGGCGTCGCCGGCCACCACCAGCGTCGGCACGCTGATGCTCGCCAGTCGCGAGGCGAGTTCGGTCTTGTTCAGGGCATCGTTCAGTCGCGCATAGCGATAGAGCAGTTCCGGATTGACGTAGGGGTAGAGTACGACATGGGCGATCGGCTCCGGCGTGGTGGCCAGCGTCGCCTGGTCGAGGAACATGGTCTGCAGGTCGCTGGCTTCGTGGCGATCCTGGGCCGCGGCCTCCATCAGCCATTCGAAGTTCTGCTGGTGGGTGGTGCGCAGGTCGTTGTCGCCCAGGTTGTAGTCGCCATGCCACAGGCTCAGGGAGTTGAAACGGTTGCCATGGGCGGCGGCGGCACTGAGGGCGATCACCGCGCCGCCGCAGATGCCCATCAGGTGCGCCGTCGACAGCTCGTAGTGATTCATCACGCTGAGCAGGTCGGCGACCTGGGCCTCGGTGTCCACGGCCATCTGGTCGAAGGCGTCGCAGGCGCCGAACAGTCCGCGGGTTTCCCAGGTGACCACGAAGAAGCGTTCGCTCAGCGCGTTGAACCAGTCGCGGCAGAGATCGAAGGGCATGCCGCAGGGCAGGGCGAGGACGATCGCCGGAAGCTCGCGGTTGATGCTGGCATGCACCGACAGGGACAGGTTGTCACGGGTGGCGAGGTGCAGTGTCTCGATTTCCGGCACGGCACCACTGAAGTCGAAATGCTTGAGCAGGCGCTTGAACTCCGTGTTCTCTTCGTCGTTGTCGAAGTGCACGTAGCGATAGTCCAGCGCCTCGCAGATCTTGCGGCTGATAAAGTATTCGAAGGATGACAGTTGGCCCTCGCCACCGTGCAGGTACTGCAGGGCATGCACGCCGATCCGGGCAAAGGCGGCGTTGACCGCGCGTTCCGTGGCTCTCACGCTGGGCGAGGCCTGCTCGGGGAGCGGGCCATCGCCTTGGGCGAGAAAGCTCAGGCAGACGGGATCGGGCAGGTGGATGGCAAGGTGCCTAAGCATCCTCACGGTCTCGCACAGGCGCAACGTGGCGTCGGTGGAAATAGTCATGGATTTCAACTCCTGTAGGCACATTGCTCAGGCCAACTGTCATCAGGCTCTTGGGGATCAGGCCACGTCGAACTTCTTGCCGCGGGTGGTCTGGGTCACGAGGCGGTTGTAGTCCGGCGTCTTGTCACCGATCACCTGCACCGCGCCGTATTTCTCCAGGCTGATGCGGCCGCCGTACTCTTCGATGTGATCGGAGTCCGGGTAGATCTTCACGAACGACGGTACATAGCGCGACGCGAAGCCCATGCGCATTTCCTCGGATTCGCCGCTGTGCGGGTAGGAGGCGTGCATCAGGGTCGACCAGAAAATGATGAACTGGCCGGCTTTCATCACCATCGGTACGGCGGCGTCTTCGTCGGGCTTCCAGTTTTCGTCGATCTGCAGCTGGCGATAGTCGTAGCCGAAGAAGCCGCGGCGGACACCGTCCTTGACCACCGAGCTGTTGTTGGCCTCGGGGTCGTAGCTCATGCGCTTGGTTTCGTCATAGTTCATGCTGTTCTGGGTGCCGGGGATGAACTGCAGGCAGCCGTTGGCGATGGTGGCGTCGGTGAACGCGGTCCAGACGGTGATGGTGCCGCCAAAATCCTCGTGCTCCGGCCAGAGAATCTGGGGCTTGCCGGAGGCGTTGGCGAAGGTGTCGGCCTGGTGCCAGTCGGTCCCTTCGTCGCCTGGGTACTTGGGGAAAAACTCGGTGCGCCAGCACAGGACGTCCGGGCCGAGGATGCTTTCGACGCGGTCGCAGATCTGCGCGCGGCAGATGTGGTCGGCCAGGAAGTCGTCGTCCAGGTGACGGTCATAGTTGGCGATGTTGGTGCCGGCGGAGATGGCATCCAGATCCTGGTAGGCCGCTGCACTGCGGTCGAGCATGCGCAGGCGGGTACGTTTCCAGGCCTCTTTCATTTCTTCCGGCGAGTAGGCGTCGAATGGGCCGATAAAGCCGTTCTTTTCGAACGAGGCGCGTTCTTCCGGGGTCAGGGCGAATTTTTTACTCACGGGTTTTTCCTTTTGGTCAATGGACTTGAACAAGGTTGCGGGAGATGTAGTCGGCCAGGACCTTGGCGGTCGCGCCGTTCGCCAGGACACCGGGGTCGAGGCTGATCTGGAAGTGAGTCTTGAGCTTGTTCAGCGAGCGGATCAGCGCCAGGGAAGTGCCGCCGAAGTCGAAGAAATCATCGTTGAGGCCGATGTTCTTCAGGCCCAGGTCCTCTTTCCACACCTTGAGCACGAACTGCTCGGGAGCCAGTTGCGTCTGCGCGATGTAGTCGGCCAGGACCTTGGCGGTTGCACCGTTCGCCAGGACACCGGGGTCGAGGCTGATCTGGAAGTGAGTCTTGAGCTTGTTCAGCGAGCGGATCAGCGCCAGTGAGGTGCCGCCGAAATCGAAGAAATCATCGTTGAGGCCGATGTTTTTCAGGCCCAGGTCCTCGCTCCATACCTTGAGCACGAACTGCTCGGTGTCGCTGAGCCCCTGGCTGTTGCCCGCGCCGACCGGGGTGGTACCGCCGGTGGGGGATGGCAGTTGGCGCTTGTCGATCTTGCCATGGTCGGTCACCGGCAGCTGTGCCAGGGCCAGGTAGGTCGAAGGGCGCATGTACTCCGGCAGGCTGGCGGCCACCAGTCCGGTGACTTCGCCGCGGGCCTGCTCGGTCCAGGCGCCGAGGCCCTGGCTCGGGACCACATAGGCCACCAGGCGCACGTCGCCATCGCCATAGTCGTGTGCGCCGACATGGGCGGCGGCCACGTGCGGGCTGGTTTGCAGGCAGGCTTCGATCTCGCCCGGTTCGATGCGGAAACCGCTGATCTTCAGTTGCTCGTCGCAGCGGCCGGCATAGCGGTATTCATCATCCTCGCCGAGGATCAGCAGGTCACCGGTACGGTAGGCGCGGGCCGAGGTGCCGGGCAGTTGAATGAAACGTTCGGCATTGAGCGCGGCCTGGTTCAGGTAGCCTTGGGCCACGCCGGCGCCCTCGATGTACAGCTCGCCGGCCGTGCCCTTGGCCACCGGTTGCTGGTTGGCATCGAGCAGGTGCAGGCGCCAGCCGTCCAGCGGCTGGCCGATGGAAACGATCGCGTTGCTTTCCAGGTCCTGGCCCAGCACGCGTTTCAAGGTGGTGTGGACGGTCGCTTCGGTAATGCCGTACATGTTGATCAGTGCCGGCTTCTGGTCGCCGTGGCGGGCAACCCAGGGGCGCAGCACGGTGGCCGGTAGCGCCTCGCCGCCGAACACCACGTAGCGCAGGGCCAGTGGCGCCTGGCTGCCGCGATCAGCCTCGTCGAGGCCGCGGAAGGCCGATGGGGTCTGGCTGAGCACGGTCACGCGCTGGTCGCTGAGCCACTGGCGCAGGGCGACCGGAGAGCGCGAGATGTCATACGGCACCACGCTGACCTGGCCTCCGTGGGCCAGGGCGCCCCAGATTTCCCAGACCGAGAAGTCGAAGCCGATGGAGTGAAACATCGACCAGACGTCCTGGGCGTTGAAACCGTAGGCGCGCTGGGTGCTTTCCAGCAGCCGACTGACGTTGCCATGGGCAACCTGGACGCCCTTGGGCGCCCCGGTGGAACCGGAGGTGTAGATGATATAGGCGGTGGCCTGGTCCGGGTCGCGACGACTGATGCCGACACCCGGTTCCAGCTCCGGCGCGGACAGCAACTGGTCAAGCGCCAGTACGCGCAGGGCAGGGCTCGGTGGCAGGGTGGCGGCATCGCCGATCACCAGGCCCAGGCCGCTGTCGCGCACGATGTGCTCGACCCGCTTGCCCGGGTACTGCGGGTCGATCGGGACATAGGTACCGCCGGCCTTGAGGATACCCAGCAGGCTGATGACCAGGTCGACGCTGCGCGGCAGGTACATGCCGACACGCGTGCCGTCCTCCACGCCTTCATGGCGCAGGCGCGCCGCGAGCTTCGACGACAGTGCGTCGAGTTGCGCATAGCTCAATGTCCGAGTGGCGTCGGACACCGCCGTTCGCTCGGGAAACTCACGCGCCCGTGCACCGAATATCTCATGCAGGAAAGCACCGGACGTGAGTGGGGCTGGCGCGGTGTTGACCGATTCGCCAGTGTTCTTGATCGGCATGACTAACGCTCCTGTTTAGTAACCAGGTGCAGCGCACGCCTTGACGAACTGCGCTGCACTCGAGACATCCCTGCGGCCTGGGGCCATTGCGAAAGAGCGGGCACGATCCGCAGTGGCCGCATTTCAGCACCGAGCGCTTGCCGGCGTCTGTCGCGGGAAATGGGGACAAAACCGCCGCTGGCCGCAGACGCTGCGGCTGTCCCGGTTTGCGGTGACAGACAGCTGTGGCCATCGATGTTCTTATCCTTGCGCGGCAGTGGGACCGGCCTGGTCCCGCGCCATCCAACGTGGATGTGAGGGGCTGTGGTCCAGGAGTTGTTCATGAGTCTTCAAGCTAATGCTGCGCCGGTTATCACCGCTGACGACATTTCCGATTCGCCGGCCTGGCCAGATGGGGTAGGCGACCCTTTGGTGCGCCTGTCCTTCCTGGATACCGGCATGAGCCTGCCGGTGGTGATCGAGCCCGTCGTGGCCGGCCTGGATCCGGTGCTGTGGGCCTCTACGCAGCGCACGGCGATCGAGGCGCTGCTCTGCCAGCACGGTGCGCTGCTGTTTCGTGGTTTCGACCTGGGCTCGGTCGCGGCCTTCGAAACCTTCGCCGAGGCGCTGTCGCCCGGCCTGCATGGCAGTTATGGCGACCTGCCGAAGAAGGAGGGCGGGCGCAACGTCTATCGCTCCACGCCTTACCCCGAGCGCGAGATGATCCTTTACCACAACGAAAGCTCGCACCTGGAAAGCTGGCCGCGCAAGCAATGGTTCTTCTGCGAGCAACCCTCGCGAGTCGGTGGGGCGACGCCGCTGGCGGATATCCGGCAAGTGCTGCAGCGCCTGCCGGCCGAGGTGGTCGCACGTTTCGAGAGCAAGGGCCTGCGCTACAGCCGCACCTTTACCGCCGGCGTCGAACCGAGCTGGGAATCGTTCTTCGGCACCCGCGAACGCAGCGTCGTCGAGCAACGTTGCCGCGACCAGGGCACCGATTTCGAGTGGCTCGACGCCGAGAGCCTGCAGATCCGCACGCATTGCCCGGCTGTGATCAGCCATCCGTTCACCGGCGAGCGCTGCTTCTTCAACCAGGTGCAGTTGCATCATCCGTTCTGCCTGGGCGAGGAAATGCGCGAGGACCTGCTCGACATGTTCGGTGCCGACCGCCTGCCACGACTGGTCAGTTATGGCGACGGCTCGCCGATCGAAGACGCGGTCATGGCCCTGATCGGCGAGGCCTACGAGCACTGCGCGGTGCGTTTCGACTGGCGCAGGGGCGATGTGGTGATGCTCGACAACATGCTGGCCGCCCATGCTCGCGACCCCTACGAAGAACCCCGGCTGATCGTCGTCGCGATGGGTGAAATGACCGCCCGGGACGACGTCTGGAAGCCCGCCTGAGCGAACCCACGCCGGGTCTCCCGGGACTTTCAACGGCCGGCCGGCGAGCTGGCCCAAGCATTCAAGGACAGTCACCAATGAACAACGGGCAAGAGAAAAAGGCCAAACCCGGCTCGGTCATGCGTCTGCTCTGGCGCAGCCATCCCTGGCTGACCCTGATGACCCTGTTGACCGGGATCACCAGCGGCGTAGCCTCCATCGCGGTGATCAATGTGATCAACCAGGCGATCCATGAGGAGCGCTTCCAGTGGCAGTCGGTGTACTGGTTCGTCGGCCTGAGCGCGGTGGCGTTGCTGTTCCGTAATGGCGCCGCGTTGTTTCCGGCCTATGCCAGCATGCGCATCATGACCCGCCTGCGTATTGCCCTGTGCCGCAAGATCCTGGTGACGCCCCTGGAAGAGGTCGATCGTCGCGGGGCGCCGAACGTGCTGACGATGCTCACCAACGATATCCCGCAACTGAACAGCACGCTGGTGATCATGCCGACGGTGCTGGTCGAGTCCGCGGTGTTTCTGTTCGGTATCGCCTACCTGGCGTATCTGTCCTGGGTGGCATTCGCGCTGACCATGGGCCTGATCGTGCTCGGGTTCCTGCTCTACCTGGGCTTTTTCATGGGAGGCATGGGCGTCACCAGGAAGGTGCGCGACGAGTACACCTCGTTCAACGAATACACCCACGCCCTCGTGTTCGGCCTCAAGGAACTCAAGCTGAACGGCATTCGCCGACGCTGGTTCAGCCGTTCGGCGATCGAGGAATCGTCGACCAAGGTGGCGCGCTACAACTACCTCGAACGGCTCTGGTACACCGCGGCCGACAACGTCGGTCAGCTGACCCTGTCGCTGCTGATCGGTTGCCTGCTGTTCATTGCGCCGCTGGCCGGGGCGATCGATGCCAAGACCATGAGCGCCAGCGTGTTGGCGGTGCTGTACATCATGGGCCCGCTGTCGCTGCTGGTCAGCGCCATGCCCATGCTGGCTCAAGGGCGTATCGCCAGTGCCCGCCTGGCGGATTTCGGTTTCTCCATCAGCGACCCGCATCCCGAGTCGGAAGCCCTTGCCAGCGAAACCGCGAATGTCCTGTTCCTCGATCACAAGCGGAACTGGGACAGTATCGAGTTGCAGGGCGTGCGCATGAATTACGTGGATCCGATCACCGGCTCCGGTTTTGGCCTGGGTCCCATCGACCTGACCGTCCGGGCGGGTGAGTTGATCTACGTCGTCGGAGGCAACGGCTGCGGCAAGAGCACCCTGGCCAAGGTCCTCAGCGGGCTCTACATCCCGCAGGAAGGGCAGGTGCTGCTCGATGGCAAGGCGATCACCGAAGCCTCGCGCAACCACTACCGTGACCTGTTCTCTGCGGTGTTCTCCGATTTCCAGCTGTTCAACCGCCTGATCGGCCCGGACGAGCAGGAAGATGCCAGCACCGACCTCGCGCAGAAATACCTGGCGACCCTTGGCCTGGCGGACAAGATCACGATCGAGGGCCTGGGTTATTCGACCACCAAGGCCCTGTCCTACGGCCAGCAGAAGCGCCTGGCCCTGGTCTGCGCCTATATGGAGGATCGGCCAATCTACCTGCTCGACGAATGGGCCGCGGATCAGGACCCGCCGTTCAAGCGTTTCTTCTACGAGGAACTGCTGCCGGACCTCAAGCGCCGGGGCAAGACGGTACTGATCATCACCCACGACGACCAGTACTTTCACCTGGCCGATCGCATCATCAAGTTGGTCGACGGACACATCGTCTCCGACGTGAATTGTGCCGTACAGGGCAAGCGCGCCTGAATTCCAGCGCTTCTTGACGCTTCCAGGGGCCTGGTCGGCCAGGCCCCTGGGCCTGACTCAATTCCCGGCTGTCGCCGCCTTTTCCAGCGTGGTGAGGCTGACCCTTTGCGAGAAGAAATGTATGGCGTTTGCCCTGACCGCTGCTCAACGCAATATCTGGCTGGACCAGATGACCCGAGGCGATTCGCCGCTGTACAACATCGGGGGTTACCTGGACATCGAGGGGCACCTCGACACCGGGCTGTTCCAGCAGGCGGTGGACCTGCTGATCCAGAAACATGATGCCTTGCGTACGGTCCTGCTCGATCAGCGTGACGAGGAGGGCGTACCGCTGCAGGCCTTCGCCGATACGCTTGCGGTGTCCGTGGCCGCACTGGATTTCGAGGGGCAGGCGGACGCTGCGCAGGGCTGGATGCAGCGCCAGCTCGAGCGTGCATTCACGCTGGGTGACGGCCCACTGTTCCGTTTCCACCTGCTCAAGGTTGAAGCACAGCGCTTCTACTTTGCCGTGCATGCGCATCATATCGTGCTCGACGGCTGGGGCATCGATGCGCTCTGTGCTTCTCTGGCCCAGATCTACAACGCCCTGCATGATGAGCAAATGCCCGACCTGGAGGCGCCATCCTATCTCGACTTTATCGAGGACGACCGCGATTACCGTCGCTCGGCACGTTTCGCTCGCGACCAGGCCTATTGGCTGGATAAATACCGTGATATTCCCGAATCGCTGTTGGCCCCCCGTCAACGCCAGGTCCACGACGAGGACTTGAGCCGCAGTGGCCATTTCAACTGTGGTTTCGCCCGAGACCTTGAACATCGACTCGACGACCTGGCCCGCAGGCTCCAGGTCTCGCGTTTCCACATCCTGCTGGCCGTTCTGTATGTCTACTTCACCCGTACCCACCAGCGCGACGAGCTGGTAATCGGCCTGCCGATCCTCAACCGCTCCAATGCCAGTTACAGGAGGACCCTGGGGCTGTTTGCCCAACTCAGCTCGGTCCACCTGCGCTTCAGTGCCGACCTGCCGTTCGCCGAACTGGTCCAGGGCATTTCCCGAGCCGTCAAGCAGGACTACCGCAACCAGCGTTTCCCGGTCACCGACCTCAACCGTCTGCTGGAGTTGCGGCGTAGCGATCGCACGCAACTGTTCGACCTGACGTTTTCCTATGAACAGCACGACTATCTGCTGCGTTTCGGGCCGGCGCATGCGCGTTCGGTGAAGTGTTCGAACAATCACGAACAGACGCCGCTGGCCATCCACCTGCGGACCAACGTCTACGACAATGAATCGCGTCTGCACTACATCTACAACGAGGCGTATTTCCAGGCCGACGAGATCGAGCCGATGGCCGAGCGGCTGCAGCATGTACTGGACCAGGCGCTGGCGAATGAACGATTGCCAGTGCGTGCATTTTCCGTACTCAATGCCACCGATGTCCTGCAGTTGCAGGCATGGAATGCTGGCCAGCGGCACTTCGCCCAGGCACAGACGATCCACCAACAGTTCGAAGCCCGTGCCACCGAGCGGCCGGACGCCGTGGCGTTGATGTACCAGGACGAACGCCTGAGCTACGGCGAACTCAACCAGCGCGCCAACCAGGTTGCCCATCGCCTGCTGGCCCTGGGCGTACGCCCGGATGATCGGGTGGCGATCTGTGTCGAGCGCGGCCCGGCGATGATCATCGGCCTGCTCGGTATTCTCAAGTCCGGCGCCGGCTACGTGCCGCTGGACCCGGCCTATCCCCGCGAGCGCCTGGCCTACACCCTCGGCGACAGTGCGCCGGTGGCCTTGCTCAGCCAGCACGCGGTGCAGGAAGCCTTGCCGGCGGTGCAGGTGCCAGTCATCAATTTGGATGATGTTGATCTGCGGGACGAGTCCGCCCGCAATCCAGACGTTTCGGTGACGCCCGCGAACCTGGCCTATGTGATCTACACCTCCGGCTCCACCGGCCTGCCCAAGGGCGTGATGGTCGAGCATCGCAACGTCGCGCGGCTGTTCACGGCCACCGAGGATTGGTTCGGCTTCAGCGAACAGGACACTTGGGCGCTGTTCCACTCGTTCGCCTTCGACTTCTCGGTCTGGGAAATCTGGGGCGCGTTGCTGCACGGCGGTCGTTTGCTGATCGTGCCGCAACTGGTCAGCCGTTCGCCGCAGGACTGCTACGAACTGTTGTGCGACGCCGGCGTGACGGTACTCAACCAGACGCCGAGCGCGTTCCGCCAGTTGATTGCCGCCCAGGGCGAGCATGGCCGGGCGCACGCCTTGCGCCAGGTGATTTTCGGCGGTGAGGCGCTGGACACGGCGATGCTCAAGCCATGGTACGGCCGGGCGGTGAATGCCGGTACGCAACTGGTGAACATGTACGGCATCACCGAGACCACGGTGCACGTGACCTATTACCCGTTGCAGGCCGAGGACGCCCAGCGCGTGGGCGCCAGCCCGATCGGCAAGCGGATTCCCGACCTGCGCCTGTACCTGCTCGATGGGTATGGGCATCCACTGCCACCGGGCGTGGTGGGCGAGCTGTATGTCGGCGGTGCGGGCGTGGCCCGGGGTTATCTCAACCGCGAGCAGTTGAACGCCGAGCGCTTCCTCGACGATCCCTTCGCTCCGGCTCCCGGCGCGCGCATGTACCGCACCGGCGACCTGGGCCGATGGTTGGCCGATGGCAGCCTGGAATACCTGGGGCGTAACGACGAACAGGTGAAGATTCGCGGTTTCCGTATCGAACTGGGTGAAATCGAGGCGCAACTGGCCGCCTGCGAAAGCGTGCGCGATGCGCTGGTGCTGGTGCGCGAGGACGAGCCGGGTGACAAGCGGCTGGTGGCCTATGTCATCGCTGCCGCTGGCGTCGAACTGGACGCTGCGCAACTACGTGACCAATTGCGCCAGACGCTGGCGGAATACATGTTGCCGAGCGCCTTCGTCAGCCTGGAGGCCTTCCCGCTGACCGCCAATGGCAAGCTCGATCGCAAGGCTCTTCCGGTGCCTGTGGCCCAGGCCTATGCCCGGCGCGAGTACGTGGCCCCCGAGGGCGTGGTGGAAGTGGCACTGGCCGGATTGTGGGCCGAGTTGCTCGGCGTGGACCGGGTGGGGCGCCACGATCAGTTCTTCGAGCTGGGCGGCCACTCGCTGCTGGCGGTGAAACTGCTCGAACGCATGCAGGAGGTCGGCCTGCACGCCGATGTACGCGTGCTGTTCGGCCAGCCGACCCTGGCCGCCCTGGCGGCGGCCAGCGGCAATGGCATCGCAGTGCAGGCTCCGGCCAACGGCATTCCCGCCGGCTGCCAGCATATCACTCCGGACATGCTGCCCCTGGCCCGCCTGACCCAGGCCCAGGTCGACAGCGTGGTCGCCCGGGTTCCGGGCGGGGCGGGCAACGTCCAGGATATCTATGCCCTGGTACCGTTGCAGGAAGGCATTCTCTATCACCACTTGAGCAGTGACGAAGGGGATCCCTACCTGTTGCGCGCACTGCTGCGGGTCGACCGTTTCGAGCAGTTGCTGGACTTCAGCGAGTCCTTGCAGGCGGTCATCGACCGGCACGACATCCTGCGTACCAGCGTGGCCTGGGAAGGGCTCGACGAACCGGTCCAGGTGGTCTGGCGCCAGGCCCGGCTGCGAGTCGAGGCGTTCCTGCCGCATCCGCACCAGGGTGACGTGGCGACCCAGTTGCAACAACAGTTCGACCCACGCCGGATGCGCCTGGACCTGCACCAGGCGCCGATGATGAGCTTGCACTACGCCGAGGATGCCGCCACCGACGGGTGGGTCGCGGTGTTGCTGTTCCATCATCTGATCGACGATGCCACCTCGCTGGCCTTGCTGGGCCGGGAGATCGAAGCCTTCAGCCAGGGGCGTGGCGCCGAGCTGGCGCCTTCGGTGCCCTACCGCAATCATGTGGCCCAGGCTCGCCTGGGGACGAGCCGCGAGCAGCACGAGGCGTTCTTCCGCGAGATGCTCGGCGATATCGACGAGCCGACCCTGCCATTCGGTCTGCAAGACCTGCAGGGCGACGGCAGCGGCATCGAGGAAGCCCGCCTGTCGGTGGCCCAGCCCCTGGCCAGGCGACTGCGTGACCAGGCCCGGCGCCTCGGGGTGAGTAACGCCAGCCTGCACCACCTGGCCTGGGGCCAGGTGGTGGGGCGTCTGTCTGCGCGCGAGGACGTGGTCTTCGGCACCGTCCTGATGGGCCGCCTGCACGGTGGCGAGGGGGCCGATCGGGCCCTGGGCATGTTTATCAATACCCTGCCGCTGCGCGTTGACGCCGGGGCGCAGGGCATCGAGGCGGCCGCGCGTGCCATCCATGGCCGCCTGGCGGCACTGCTGGGCCATGAGCATGCAGCGTTGTCGCTGGCCCAGGCCTGCAGCGGCGTGGCCGCGCCGACACCCTTGTTCAGTGCGCTGATGAACTACCGGCATGCCGCAGTGGGCGCCCAAGGCCCCGAGGACGAAGGCCGGGCCAGGACCTGGGGCGGTGTCGAAGTAATGGGCGGCGAGGAGCGCACCAACTACCCGCTGTCGCTATCGGTGGACGACCTGGGCGATTCCTTCGGGTTGACTGTCCAGGCAGTGGCCGGGATCGGCGCACAGCGCATCTGTGGCTACCTGCATACCGTGCTGGAGCAACTGGCCGATGCCCTCGACAGTCGGCCCGATGCACCGTTGCACAGCCTGGACTGGTTGCCAGCGAGTGAGCGCCGGCAGTTGCTGGAGGATTTCAACGCCTTCGGTTGCAGTTATCCGGCGGGCCTGCTGGTCCATCAATTGTTCGAGGCCCACGCGGCGGCGCGACCTGACGCCGTGGCGGTCACCTACGAAGGCCAGCGCCTGAGCTACGGGCAACTGAACCAGTGGGCCAACCAGATCGCCCACCGGTTGATCGCCGAAGGCATCGGCGCCGACGACCGGGTGGCGATCTGTGTCGAGCGCAGCCTGGAAATGATTGCCGGCCTGGTGGGTATTCTCAAGGCCGGTGCCGGTTATGTGCCGTTGGACCCCTCGTACCCGGCCGAGCGCCTGGCCTACATGCTGGAGGACAGTGCGCCGAAGGTGCTGCTGACCCAGCGTGGCCTACGCCAGCGCTTCCCCCAGGCGACCCTGCCGGTGTGGCTGCTGGAGGCCGATGCGCGCACCGAAAGCGGCATCGATGGTGCCCCACGACACAATCCGCAGCTCGCGGGGCTGACCCCGCAACACCTGGCCTACCTGATTTACACCTCGGGCTCCACCGGCCAGCCCAAGGGCGTGGCCATGCCCCACGCGCCGCTGGTCAACCTGATGCAATGGCAGGTCGCCGAGGCGGCCGCACAAGGCCGGCCGGTGCAGCGCACCCTGCAATTCGCCGCGCTGGGTTTCGACGTGGCCTTCCAGGAAGTCTTCAGCACCTTGAGTGCCGGCGGCGAGTTGTCGCTGATCCATGCCGATATCCGCCTGGATTTCCGCCGGCTGTTCCAGCATATCCGCGAGCAGCGCATCGAGCGGCTGTACATGCCGTGCATCGCCCTGCAGGCCCTGGCCGAGGCGATGGACGCCGAAACCGCACACTCGGCCTGCGCCCTGCAGGATGTGATCACCGCCGGTGAGCAGTTGCGAATCACCGAACCGATGCGACGCTTCTTCGCGCGACTGGAGCAGGGGCGGTTGCACAACCACTATGGCCCTACCGAGTCCCACGTCACCACGGCACTGACCCTGGGCGGTGATCCCCAGGCCTGGCCAACCTTGCCGAGCATCGGCCAGCCGGTGGCCAATACCCGCATCTACCTGCTCGATGAGCAGCGCCGGCCAGTGCCGGTGGGCGTGGCGGGGGAGATCCACATTGGCGGTGCCTGTGTCGCCCGGGGTTACCTGAACCGTGATGAACTGACCGCCGAACGCTTCATCGTCGACCCCTTCGCCACGATCGAGGGCGCGCGGCTGTACAAGACCGGCGACCTCGGTTGCTGGCAGGCCGACGGCAATATCGACTACCTGGGCCGTAACGACGACCAGATCAAGATCCGCGGTTTCCGCATCGAGCTGGGTGAGATCGAAGCGCGACTGGGCCAGTATCCCGGCCTGCGGGATACGGCAGTGCTGGCCCGCGAGGACCGTCCGGGTGAAAAACGCCTGGTGGCGTATTTCAGCCTGCAGGGCGGCCAGGCGCTGCCCCAGGCCGATGACCTGCGCGTGCATTTGCAGGCGTTGCTGCCGGACTACATGATTCCCGCGGCCTATGTTCACCTGGAGAGGCTCCCGGTGTCGCCCAACGGCAAGCTCGACCGCCGCGCATTGCCGCAACCTTCGAGCGAGGCGTTCGTCAGCCGCGACTACCAGGCGCCGGTCGGTGCCACCGAAACCAGCCTGGCCGCGCTCTGGTGCGAAGTGCTGGGTGTCGACCGGGTCGGTCGCCAGGACCACTTCTTCGAGTTGGGCGGCCACTCGCTGCTGGCGGTGAAGCTGATCGAGCGCATGCGCCAGGCCGGCCTGAGTGCCGATGTGCGCGTGCTGTTCGGCCAGCCGACGCTGGCGGCGTTGGCGGCAGCGGTGGGTGACGGTATCGAGATCGTGGTGCCGGCCAACGGCATTCCTGTCGGCTGCGAGCGCATCACCCCGGATATGCTGACCTTGACTCGACTGGACCAGGACAGCATCGATCGCATCGTCACCAGCATCCCCGGCGGCACCGCCAACGTGCAGGACATCTACCTGTTGGCGCCGTTGCAGGAAGGCATCCTCTACCATCACATCAGTGCCGAACAGGGCGATCCCTACCTGCTGCAGGCGACTTTCGCCCTGCAGGACGAGGCGCATCTGCAGCGGTTCGGCGCTGCCCTGCAAACCATGATCGAGCGCCATGACATCCTGCGTACGGCACTGGTCTGGCAGGGGCTGGAGCAGCCGCAGCAAGTGGTGCTGCGGAGTGTCGAACTGCCCTTGGAGCGGCTATCGCTGGACCCGGCCGAGGGCGATATCCTGGGCCAACTGCAACGCCGTTTCGACCCCCGCGACTGTCGCCTGGACCTGGGCCGGGCGCCGTTGATGCACCTGGCATTCGCCGAAGACCCGGCCAACCGGCGCTGGCTCGCGATTCTGCTGTTCCACCATATCGCCCTCGACCACACCGCACTGGATGTGATGAGCGAAGAGATGCTTGCCCACCTGCAGGGCACGGCCGGGCAACTGCCGGCGGCCATGCCGTATCGCAATTATGTGGGCCAGGCGCGGCTAGGGGTGAGCCGCGAGCAGCACGAAGCGTTCTTCCGCGAGATGCTCGGCGATGTCGACGAGCCGACCCTGCCATTCGGCCTGCTGCACGTGCAGGGCGATGGCCAGGGCGTCAGGGAGGTGCACCGCGACCTTCCGGCGGCCCTGTGCCAACGCCTGCGCAGCGTGGCCCGACAGTTGGGTGTGAGTGCGGCGAGCCTGCATCACCTGGCATGGGCGCGGGTCCTGGGTGGCGTCAGCGGTCGTGACGACGTGGTGTTCGGTACGGTCCTGCTGGGGCGGATGCAAAGCGGTGAGGGCGCCGACCGGGCGCTGGGCATGTTCATCAACACCTTGCCGTTGCGTGTCGACGTGGGCGCTTGCTCGGTGCGCGATGCGGTGCGCCAGACCCACCAGCGCCTGACCGCGCTGCTCGGACACGAGCATGCGCCGTTGGTCCTGGCCCAACGTTGCAGTTCGGTGGCGGCTTCGGCGCCGCTGTTCAGTGCGTTGCTGAACTACCGGCACAGTCCGGCACGGGAAGCCAGCGGTGGCGATCACTGGGCCGGAGTCCGGGTGCTCGGCGTGCGTGAGCGAACCAACTACCCTTGCACCTTGTCGGTGGACGACCAGGGCGAAGGCTTCCTGTTGAGCGTCCAGGTTGCGGCCGGGGTCGACGGTGAGCGGGTCTGCGGCTACATGCAGACGGCCTTGAGCCAGTTGGTCGAGGCCCTGGAGTCTGCAACGGATGTGGCGGTACGTGACCTGGCGCTGCTGCCGGCCGCCGAGCGCGAGCAACTGCTGGAGGATTTCAACCCCGACGCCGTGCCTTATCCTGCCGAGCTGACCATTGCCCGGCAGTTCGAAGCCCAGGTGCTGGCCAGCCCCGACGCACTCGCGGTGGTCCACGCCGGCCAAAGCCTGACCTATGCCCAACTCAACCATCAGGCCAACCAACTGGCCCATCAACTGATTGGCCTCGGAGTGCAACCGGATGATCGTGTCGCCATCTGTGCCCGGCGCAGCCTCGACACGCTGGTCGGCCTGGTAGCGATTCTCAAGGCTGGCGCCGGTTATGTGCCGATCGATCCGTCCCATCCGGCAGAGCGCCTGGCCTATCTGTTGCGCGACAGCGACCCACGGTTGCTCTTGACCCAGGCCGAACTGCGTGAACGTCTGCCTGCGCTCGAAGTACCGGTACTGTTGCTCGACGCCGAGGCCCGCCGTGCCGGGGGAATCGACGCACAACCACAGGGTAATCCGACGATCACCGCGCTGACCGCTGCCAACCTGGCCTATGTGATCTATACCTCGGGCTCCACTGGCGAGCCCAAGGGCGTGATGGTCGAGCATCGCCAGTTGTCCAACCTGGTGAGCTGGCACTGCCGGGCATTCGGGCTGGAGGCGGGGAGCCAGACCTCCAGTGTCGCCGGTTTCGGCTTTGACGCGATGGCATGGGAAGTCTGGCCGGCGCTGTGTGTCGGCGCGACCCTGCACCTGCCGCCGGCGGCTGTTGGCAACGAGGATATCGATGGCTTGCTGGCCTGGTGGCTGGCGCAGCCCCTGGACGTTAGCTTCCTGCCGACGCCGATTGCCGAGTATGCCTTCAGCCAGTCGTTGCAACACCCGACGTTGCGTACCCTGCTGATCGGTGGCGACCGCCTGCGGCAGTTCCCCGAGGGGCAGCGTTTTGCCCTGGTGAACAACTATGGCCCGACGGAAACCACGGTGGTGGCGAGTTCGGGGCTGATCGACGGGCACGGGCCGACGCTGCATATCGGCAAGCCGGTGGACAACACTCGGCTCTACCTGCTCGACGAGCAGTTGCGTCCAGTGCCCCTGGGCGTGGCGGGTGAACTGTATATCGGTGGTGCTGGCGTAGCCCGTGGCTACCTGGGGCGCGCGGCGCTGACCGCCGAACGTTTCCTCCGGGACCCCTTCAGCAGCGATCCCGAGGCGCGAATGTACAAGACCGGCGACCTGGCGCGCTGGCTGGCCGACGGCAATCTCGATTACCTGGGCCGCAACGACGATCAGGTGAAGATCCGCGGCCTGCGTATCGAGTTGGGCGAGATCGAAACCCGTCTGGCCGGGCATCCGGCGGTCCAGGAAGCGGTGGTCCTGGCGCGCGAGGACCATCCTGGCGAGAAACGCCTGGTGGCTTACTACAGTTCGGTCGATGCCGCGCTGGAGATCGAGACGCTGCGGGCCTACCTGCTGGAACAACTGCCGGACTACATGGTGCCTTCGGCTTATGTCGGGCTGGAGGTGTTCCCGCTGACCGCCAACGGCAAGCTCGATCGTCGGGCGCTGCCGGTGCCCGATCTTTCGGCCTTGGTCAGCCGTGGCTACGAAGCGCCGCAGGGCGAGATCGAAGTCACCCTGGCAGGGATCTGGGCCGATGTGCTCCAGGTGCCACAGGTGGGTCGGCATGACCACTTCTTCGAACTGGGCGGCCATTCGTTGCTGGCGGTCAGCCTGATCGAACGCATGCGCCAGGCCGGCCTGGGCGCCGACGTCCGGGCACTGTTCCGTCAACCGACCCTGGCGGCGCTGGCAGCGGCAGTGGGCAGTGGCACGGAAATCGAGGTGCCGGCGAACCTGATCCCCACCGACTGCGTGCAGATCACCCCGGACCTGCTGCCACTGGTCAGCCTGACCCAGGCACAGATTGACCGCGTGGTGGCGGGCGTACCGGGCTCTGCTGCGAATGTGCAGGATATCTACCCGTTGGCGCCGTTGCAGGAAGGTATCCTCTATCACCATCACCTGGCCGTGGACCACGCCGACCCCTATCTGCAACATGCGCTGTTCAACTTCGACAGCCGGGAGCGGGTCGAGGCCTTTGTCCAGGCCCTGCAAGGGGTGATTGCGCGTCACGACATCCTGCGTACCAGCGTGGCGTGGGAAGGTTTGGACGAACCTTTGCAGGTGGTCTGGCGCCAGGCTCCGCTGACGGTGAACGAGGTGTCGGCGGATCCGTTGGTCGGCGATATCGCCGAGCAATTGCGTGGACGCCTGGAGGCTCCACAGGCCCGCCTGGATATCCGCCAGGCGCCGATGCTGCGCCTGGACTATGCGCAGGATCTGGCCAACGGGCGCTGGACCGGACTGCTGCAGTTCCACCACCTGATCAACGATGCCACCTCGCTGGGGGTGTTGGTGGCCGAAATCGAAGCCTACATGCAGGGTCGACAGGCGCAAGTGCCGGCCTCGATTCCTTATCGCAACTATGTGGCCCAGGCCCGCCTGGGCGTGAGCCAGGCCGAGCACGAGGAGTTCTTCGGCGAGATGCTGGGCGAGGTCGACGAGCCCACCTTGCCGTTCGGCCTGCAGGATGTGCAGGGTGACGGTCGGGGTCTCGAAGAAGCCCTGCATGTCGTGGATAGCGGACTCAGTCGTCGCCTGCGGAATCAGGCGCGGCAGTTGGGTGTCAGTGCCGCCAGCCTTTATCATCTGGCCTGGGCCCGTGTACTGGGCAGTGTCACGGGCAAGGGCGACGTGGTCTTTGGCACCGTCTTGCTGGGGCGCCTGAAAGGCGGCGAGGGCGCCGACCGGGCCCTCGGCATGTTCATCAATACCTTGCCGTTGCGGGTCGTGCTGAACGGCCAGAGTGCGCGTGAAGGCATCAGGAACACCCATGCCCGCCTCAGCGCCTTGCTCGGGCACGAGCATGCGCCGCTGACCCTGGCCCAACGTTGTAGCGGCGTGGCCGCGCCGACCCCGTTATTCAGCGCCTTGCTCAATTACCGGCACTTGGCGAATGCTGGCACCGCGCAGCCGGCCTGGAGCGGGATCGAGACGATTGCCGGCGAGGAGCGTACCAACTACCCGTTGATGCTGTCGGTGGACGACCTGGGCGAAGGCTTCACCCTACGGGTGGGCACCCTGGCCCGAATCGGTGCGCAGCGGGTCTGCGGTTATATGCTCAGCGCCCTGGAAAGTCTGGTCGGGGCCCTGGAAGAGCAGCCGGACCTGCCGTTGGCGCGGTTGTCGGTGCTGCCGGCCAGTGAGTACGCGCAGCTGTTGGTAGGGTTCAACGACACCGCGCAGGAATATCCCGAAGCGCAGACCATTCATGGCCTGTTCGAGGCTCAGGTCGAGCGTACGCCGGATGCACTGGCAGTGGTGCATGGCGAGCAGCGCCTGGGCTATCGCGAGCTTAACGAGCAGGCCAACCGCCTGGCCCATGCCTTGCGCAAGCAGGGTGTGCAGCCTGATTCGCGGGTGGGTATCTGTGTCGAGCGCGGGGCCGAGATGGTCGTTGGCCTGCTGGCGATCCTCAAGGCGGGCGGCGCCTATGTGCCGCTGGACCCGGCGTATCCAGCAGAGCGAATTGCCTACATGCTGCAGGACAGTGCCCCGGCAGTGGTGCTGGTCCAGACCGCTACCCAGGATTTGCTGGCTGGTACTTCGGTGCCTCTGATCAATCTCGATCAACGCACTTGGCAGGACGAATCCGTCCAGAATCCGCAAGTACCAGGGCTGACCTCGGCGCACCTGGCGTACCTGATCTACACCTCGGGTTCGACCGGCCTGCCGAAAGGCGTGATGATCGAACACCGCAACACGGTGAACTTCCTGACCTGGGCCCATACGGCTTTCGACAACTTGTCGAACCACACCAACCCTGTGGGAGTCGGCTTGCTGGCGAAAGCGGCCGATCAGGCGGCACACGACTCACTGGCCTCATCGCCAGCAAGCCGGCTCCCACAACAAGGGTCGGCGTTGAGCAAAACCTTGTTCTCGACCTCGCTGAACTTCGACCTGGCAGTCTACGAGTGCTTTGCACCGCTGACCTCGGGCGGCAGCATCGAGGTGGTGAAAAACGTCCTGGAGCTGCAACACGGCGAGCACGATATCGGCCTGATCAACACCGTGCCGTCCGCGTTGAAAGCGCTGCTGGAAGTCGATGGTTTGCCAAAATCGGTACACACGGTCAACGTTGCCGGTGAAGCCCTCAAGCGCAGCCTGGTGGAATCGCTGTTCGAAAAAACTACCGTCCAACGCCTGTGCAACCTCTACGGCCCTTCGGAAACCACCACTTACTCCAGCTGGGTGGCGATGGACCGTGAGGACGGCTTCGCCCCGCATATCGGCAAACCAGTGGGCAACACCCAGTTCTACCTGCTGGACGAGCAACAGCAGCCTGTCCCGTTGGGCGTACCCGGTGAAATCTACATTGGTGGCGCCGGCGTAGCCCGAGGCTACCTGAACCGCGATGACCTGACCGCCGAGCGTTTCCTGGAAGATCCATTCCATGGCGGGCGCATGTACCGCACCGGCGACCTCGGTCGCTACCTGCCAGACGGCAACATCGAATACCTGGGCCGTAACGACGACCAGGTGAAGATCCGCGGCTTCCGTATCGAACTGGGGGAAATCGATGCGCGCCTGGCAAAACACCCGGCGATCCACGAAGCGGTGGTCACCGCCCGCGAGGACGTACCGGGCGACAAGCGCCTGGTGGCCTATTACACCCTGGCCGAGGGGCATACCTCGGTCGAAATTGACAGCCTGCGCCGTCACCTGCAGGAAAAACTGCCGGAATACATGGTCCCGGCCCTCTACGTCGCGCTGGAAAAACTGCCGCTGACCCCGAACGGCAAGCTGGACCGCAAGGCCTTGCCGGCACCGGACAGCACGGCATTGAGCCGTCGCGGCTTCGAGGCTCCCCAGGGCGAAACCGAAATCATCCTGGCAGGGATCTGGGCCGATGTGCTCAAGGTCGAGCGGGTGGGGCGTCATGATCACTTCTTCGAACTGGGCGGGCATTCGTTGTTGGCCGTCAGCCTGATGGAACGCATGCGCCAGGCCGGCCTGAGTGCCGACGTACGGGTGCTGTTCAGCCAGCCGACCCTGGCTGCCCTGGCCGCCGCCGTGGGCGAGGGTAACGAGGTTCAGGTTCCGGTCAATACCATCGCGCCTGACTGCACTCGGATCACGCCACAACTGCTGCCCCTGGCCGATCTCGACCAGGCCGCTATCGACCGCATTGTCGCCAGCGTGCCGGGCGGGGTCGCCAATGTGCAGGATATCTATCCGTTGGCGCCGTTGCAGGAAGGGATTCTCTATCACCACCTGACGGCCGAGCAGGGCGATCCGTACGTCTTGCAGACGCTGTTCGAAATCGCCAGCCGCGAGCGCCTGAGCGCCTTCATCGACGCGCTGCAAAGTGTCATCGACCGGCATGACATCCTGCGGACCGCCGTGCTTTGGCAAGGGCTGGAGACGCCGATGCAAGTAGTCTGGCGTCAGGCCCGGTTGTACCTGGAGCAGGTCGAGCTGGACCCGCTCGAGGGCGATGTGGCGGAGCAACTGCATCGGCGTTTCGACAGCCGTCACGCGCGCCTGGACCTGACCCAGGCTCCGCTGATGCGCCTGGTTTTTGCCGAGGACCCGCTGAACCAGCGCTGGATGGCGATGCTGCTGTTCCACCACATGGCCCTGGACCATACCGCGATGGACGTGGTCCGCCAGGATATGCAGGCACACTTGCTGGGCCAGGCCGGTCAGCTGGGGAGCCCGGTGCCGTACCGCAACTATGTGGCCCAGGCGCGCCTGGGCGTGAGCCGCGAGGCTCATGAGGCGTTCTTCCGCGACATGCTCGGTGATGTCGATGAACCGACCTTGCCGTTCGGTTTGCTCCAGATACAGGAGACTGCCCGCGATATCGAGGAGCGCAGCCAGGTGCTGGACCGCCGGCTGGACTTGCGCCTGCGGGCCCAGGCCCGGCAACTGGGCGTGAGTGCCGCAAGCCTGGTGCATCTGGCCTGGGCCCAGGTGCTGGGCAAGGTTTCCGGTCGGCAGGATGTGGTGTTCGGCACCGTGCTGATGGGCCGGATGCAGGGCGGCGAGGGCGCCGATCGCGCGCTGGGGATGTTTATCAATACCTTGCCGCTGCGGGTCGCGGTGGGCGGGCAGGGCGTGCGTGACGGGGTCAAGGCGACCCATACGCGGTTGACCGCGCTGCTGGGGCATGAACATGCCTCCCTGGCCCTGGCCCAGCGTTGTAGCGGCGTCGCCGCGCCGGCACCGCTGTTCAGCGCGTTGCTCAACTACCGGCACAGCGCCGAGGGTGGTGTTTCCGAAGAGGCCGTGCAGGCCTGGCAGGGTATCCGTGTCCTCGGTGGCGAAGAACGGACCAACTATCCCCTGACCTTGAACGTCGATGACCTGGGCGATGGTTTCAGCCTGAATGTGCAAGTCAGTGCAGAGGTCGGGGCTCTGCGCGTTTGTGCCTACATGGTAACGGCACTGGAGCACCTGCTTGACGCACTGGAACAGGATCCCGAGACGCCACTGGATAGCCTGTCGATTCTGCCGGATGCCGAGCGTGAGCAGTTGTTGGTGGGGTTCAACGACACCGCGTTGGAGTATCCGCAGGCGCAGACCATTCATGGGTTGTTCGAAGAGCAGGTCGCGCGTACGCCGGATGCACTGGCGGTGGTGCATGGAGAGCTGCGCCTGAGTTATCGCGAGCTGAACGAACAGGCCAACCGCCTGGCCCATGCCTTGCACAAGCAGGGTGTGCAGCCTGATTCGCGGGTAGGTATCTGCGTTGAACGCGGTGCCGAGATGGTCGTCGGCCTGCTGGCAATTCTCAAGGCGGGCGGCGCCTATGTGCCGCTGGACCCGGCGTATCCGGCAGAGCGGATCGCCTACATGCTGGAGGATAGTGCACCCGCAGTGGTTTTGGCGCAGAACGCTACCCAGGATTTGCTGGCTGGTACTTCGGTGCCGCTGATCAATCTCGACCAACGCACCTGGCAGGACGAATCCGTCCAGAACCCAGAGGTGCCAGGCCTGACCTCGGCGCACCTGGCCTACCTGATCTACACCTCGGGTTCGACCGGATTGCCCAAGGGCGTGATGATCGAACACCGCAACACGGTGAACTTCCTGACCTGGGCCCATGCGGCTTTCGACAACTTGTCGAACCACACAAATCCTGTGGGAGCCGGCTTGCTGGCAAAAGCGGCCGATCAGGCGGCACAAGACTCACTGGCCTCATCGCCAGCAAGCCGGCTCCCACAAGGGTCGGCGTTGAGCAAAACCTTGTTCTCGACCTCGCTGAACTTCGACCTGGCAGTCTACGAGTGCTTTGCACCGCTGACCTCGGGTGGCAGCATCGAGGTGGTGAAAAACGTGCTGGAGCTGCAACACGGCGAGCACGATATCGGCCTGATCAACACCGTGCCGTCAGCCTTGAAAGCACTGCTGGAAGTGGATGGGCTGCCAAAATCGGTACACACGGTCAACGTCGCCGGTGAAGCCCTCAAGCGCAGCCTGGTGGAATCGCTGTTCGAAAAAACTACCGTCCAACGCCTGTGCAACCTCTATGGCCCTTCGGAAACCACCACCTATTCAAGCTGGGTGGCGATGGACCGCGAGGACGGCTTTGCCCCGCACATCGGCAAGCCGGTGGGCAACACCCAGTTCTACCTGCTGGACGAGCAACAGCAGCCTGTCCCGTTGGGCGTACCCGGTGAAATCTACATTGGTGGCGCTGGTGTAGCCCGCGGCTACCTGAACCGTGACGACCTGACCGCCGAGCGTTTCCTGGAAGATCCGTTCAACGGTGGGCGCATGTACCGCACCGGCGACCTGGGCCGCTACCTGCCGGACGGCAACATCGAATACCTGGGCCGTAACGACGACCAGGTGAAGATCCGTGGCTTCCGTATCGAACTGGGCGAGATCGACGCACGCTTGGCGAAACACCCGGCAATCCACGAAGCGGTGGTCACCGCTCGCGAGGATGTACCGGGCGACAAGCGCCTGGTGGCCTATTACACCCTTCAGTCCGCGCAGATCGAATTGGGAAGCGACAGCCTGCGTGGCTGGCTACTCGGGCAACTGCCGGCCTACATGGTGCCAGCGGCCTATGTACGCCTCGATGCACTACCTCTGACCCCCAACGGCAAGCTCGACCGCAAGGCCTTGCCGGCCCCGGACGGTAGCGCACTGATCAGCCGGGGCTTCGAAGCCCCACAAGGCGAAACCGAAATTACCCTCGCCGCGATCTGGCAAGAGTTGCTGGGTGTCGCGCAGGTCGGTCGCCATGACCATTTCTTCGAACTGGGCGGGCACTCGCTGCTCGCCGTGAGCCTGATGGAACGCATGCGCCAGGAAGGCCTGGAGGCTGACGTCAAGACCTTGTTCGAACACCCGACCCTCTCGGAATACGCGGCAACGACGGAAAGAATGGAGATTGTTCTGTGAGCGTGATCGAACTGCTGTCAATACTGAAAGAAAAGGATGTGCAACTTTCCGTCAAGGGCGATCAACTGGTCGTCAGTGGCAAGCGCCAGTCCCTCACGGAACCCGCCGTGCTGGCGATGCTGCGCGAGAACAAGGCGGCATTGATCGCCCTGATCAATGCCGGCGAATACTCCAGCGGCAAGGCCGGGCAGGTAGAGATTCCCGCCCAGGCGATCCCCTTCGGCTGCGAGCGGATCACGGCGGACATGCTGCCGCTGGTCAAGCTCGACCAGGCGGCCATCGAGCAAATCGTCGCCACGGTTCCCGGCGGTGTCGCCAACGTACAGGATATCTACCCGCTGGCGCCGCTGCAGGAGGGAATTCTCTATCACCATATCGCCGCACGGCAGGGAGACCCCTATGTCCTGCAGACGCAGTTCGCGTTTGCCAGCCGTGCCCGCTTCGACGAGTTCACCAGCGCGCTGCAAAAGGTCATCGACCGCCACGATATCCTGCGCACCAGCGTGGTCTGGGAAGGCCTGGACGAACCGGTGCAGGTGGTCTGGCGCCAGGCCCGGCTGGTGCTGACGGAAGTCGAGATCGATCCCGCCGCCGGCCCTGCCACCGAACAGCTGCGGCAACGCTTCGACCCACGACACTATCGTCTCGATATCAGCCAGGCGCCGTTGCTGCGCTTGGCCTATGCCGAGGATCCGCTCAGCCGGCGGATCAGCGCGATGTTGCTGTTCCATCACATTGCTATCGACCATGCGGCGCTGGAGGTGGTCCAGCAGGAAATCCATGCGCACCTTTATGGTCAGGCCCAGGCGCTGGGTGCGCCGATCCAGTACCGCAACTACGTGGCCCAGGCGCGTCTGGGCGTCAGCCAGCAGGAGCATGAAACGTTCTTCCGCGGGATGCTCGGCGATGTCGACGAGCCGAGCCTGCCGTTCGGCCTGCAGGATGTGCGCGGTGACGGCCACGGAATTGACGAGGCCACCCAGGCGCTGCCCGCCGATCTGAGCCGGCGCCTGCGCGCCCAGGCCCGGCAACAGGGTGTGAGCGCGGCCAGCCTGCACCACTTGGCCTGGGCCCAGGTGCTCGGGCGTCTGTGCGGGCGTGACGATGTGGTTTTCGGCACCGTATTGCTCGGGCGGATGCGCAGCGAGGGAGGTGGCCAGCGGGCGTTGGGGATGTTTATCAACACCCTGCCATTGCGGGTGGCCCTGGGCGAGCAGGGTGTTCAGGCCGGGGTCAAGGCGACCCACGCGCGGCTGACCGCGCTGCTTGGCCATGAACATGCGCCCCTGGCGCTGGCCCAGCGTTGCAGCGGTGTAGCCGCGCCGACGCCGCTGTTCAGCGCCTTGCTCAACTACCGGCACAGCTCGGCTGAAGCGGTGAGCGGCGAGGCCGTGCAGCTGTGGGAGGGGATCGAGGTGTTGGGCGGCGAAGAGCGGACCAACTATCCGCTGATCCTGTCCCTGGATGACCTGGGGGAGGGCTTCAGCCTGAATGTGCAAGCTGTTGCCGGTATCGGGGCGCAGCGGATTTGCGCCTACATGCAGACGGCCTTGGAGCAGTTGGTCGGCGCGCTGGAACAGACGCCGGACACTGCGCTTCACAGCCTGTCGATCCTCCCGGCCAACGAGCGTGAGCAGTTGTTGGTGGCGTTCAACGACACGGCGCTGGAATATTCGCAGGCGCAGACCATTCATGGATTGTTCGAAGCGCAGGTGGCGCGTACGCCGGATGCCTTGGCGGTGGTGCATGACGAACAGCGTCTGAGTTATCGAGCGCTTAACGAGCAAGCCAACCGTTTGGCTCATGCCTTGCGTAAACGGGGCGTGCAGCCTGATTCGCGGGTAGGTATCTGCGTTGAGCGCGGTGCCGAGATGGTCGTCGGCCTGCTGGCGATTCTCAAGGCCGGCGGCGCCTATGTGCCGCTGGACCCGGCTTACCCAGCGGAGCGGATTGCCTACATGCTGCAGGACAGCGCCCCGGCAGTGGTTTTGGCGCAGAACGCGACCCAGGACTTGCTGGCGGGTGTCTCGGTCCCTGTGATCAATCTCGATCAAAGCACTTGGCAGGATGAATCCGCCCAGAATCCGCAGGTGTCGGGCTTGACCTCGGCACACCTGGCCTACCTGATCTACACCTCAGGTTCGACCGGATTGCCGAAAGGCGTGATGATCGAACACCGCAACACGGTGAATTTCCTGACCTGGGCCCATGCGGCTTTCGACAACTTGTCGAACCACACAAGCCGGCTCCCACAACAAGGGTCGGCGTTGAGCAAAACCTTGTTCTCGACCTCGCTGAACTTCGATCTGGCCGTTTATGAGTGCTTCGCACCCTTGACCTCGGGCGGCAGCATCGAGGTGGTGAAAAACGTCCTGGAGCTGCAACACGGCCAGCACGATATTGGTCTGATCAACACCGTCCCATCTGCCCTGAAAGCGCTGCTGGAAGTCGACGGCCTACCGAAATCGGTACACACGGTCAACGTCGCCGGTGAAGCGCTGAAGCGCAGCCTGGTGGAATCGCTGTTCGAAAAAACTACCGTCCAACGCCTGTGCAACCTCTATGGCCCTTCGGAAACCACCACCTATTCAAGCTGGGTGGCGATGGACCGCGAGGACGGCTTTGCCCCGCACATCGGCAAGCCGGTGGGCAACACTCAGTTCTACCTGCTGGACGAGCAGCAACAGCCGGTTCCGTTGGGCGTACCCGGTGAAATCTACATCGGTGGTGCCGGCGTGGCCCGAGGCTATTTGAACCGCGACGACCTGACCGCCGAGCGTTTCCTGGAAGATCCATTCCACGGTGGGCGCATGTACCGCACTGGCGACCTGGGCCGCTACCTGCCGGACGGCAACATCGAATACCTGGGCCGCAATGACGACCAGGTGAAGATCCGCGGCTTCCGTATCGAACTGGGGGAAATCGACGCGCGCCTGGCAAAACACCCGGCGATTCACGAGGCGGTGGTCACCGCTCGCGAGGACGTGCCAGGCGACAAGCGCCTGGTCGCCTACTACACCCTGGCCGAGGGCCACGCCTCGGTCGAACTCGACAGCCTGCGCCGTCATCTCCAGGAAAAACTACCGGAATACATGGTCCCGGCCCTCTACGTCGCACTGGAAAAACTGCCGCTGACCCCCAACGGCAAACTGGACCGCAAGGCCTTGCCAGCACCGGATCTGGATGCAGTAGCGGGTAGGGGCTATGAGGCGCCACAAGGCGAAACCGAAACCCTGATCGCCACCCTCTGGCAGGACCTGCTCGGTGTTGCCCAGGTCGGCCGCCACGACCACTTCTTCGAACTGGGCGGGCACTCGCTGCTCGCCGTGAGCCTGATCGGCCGCATGCGCCAGGCCGGCCTCGGTGTCGATGTCCAGGCACTTTTCAGCCAGCCAACCCTGGCGGCCCTGGCTGCCGCGGTGGGTGGCGGGCGGGAAATCGTGGTCCCGGCCAATGCCATCCCGGCAGGCTGCGAGCAGATTACCCCGGCCATGTTGCCGCTGGTCAGCCTCGACCAGGCGGCGATCGAGCAGATTGTCGCGAAGGTGCCGGGTGGTGCGGCGAACGTGCAGGATATCTATCCGCTGGCACCCTTGCAGGAAGGGATTCTCTATCACCATCTGTCAGCCGGTGCAGGTGATCCCTACGTCCTGCACGCACTGTTCACGGTGCCGGATCGCCAGCGCCTGGATGCTTTTGCCCAGGCGCTGCAACAGGTCATCGACCGTCACGACATCCTGCGCACCGCTGTGCACTGGCAAGGTCTGGACCAGCCGGTCCAGGTGGTCTGGCGCCAGGCCCGCCTGCATTGCGAGGCCTTGTCGCTGGACCCGCGTGCCGGTGAGGTGGCGGACCAGCTCAAGGCGCGTTTCGATACCCGCCACTCACAACTGGACGTGAGCCGGGCGCCACTGATGCATCTGGTATTCGCCGAGGATGAAGGCCAGCGGCGCTGGGTGGCGATGCTGCGCTTCCATCACATGGCCCTGGACCATACCGCCCTGGAGGTGGTTCGCGATGAAATCCAGGCGCATCTGCTCGGGCAAGCTGCGCAACTGGGCAGCCCGGTGCCGTATCGCAACTATGTGGCCCAGGCGCGCCTGGGTGCCAGCCAGGAGGAACATGAAACCTTCTTCCGCGAGATGCTCGGCGATATCGACGAGCCGACGCTGCCGTTCGGCTTGCAGAACGTGCAGGGTAACGGTCACGCCATCGATGAGGCCACCCGTGTTCTATCCTCCTCGCTGAGCGTACGCCTGCGCGCCCGCGCCCGGCAGTTGGGGGTCAGTGCTGCCAGCCTGCATCACCTGGCCTGGGCCCAGGTGCTGGGCAAGGTTTCCGGCCGGCAGGATGTGGTGTTCGGCACCGTCCTGCTGGGCCGGATGCAGGGCGGCGAGGGCGTCGATCGCGCGCTGGGGATGTTTATCAATACCTTGCCGCTGCGGGTCTCCGTCGCCGGGCAGGGCGTTCGTGCCGGGGTCAAGGCGACCCACGCGCGGTTGACCGCGCTGCTCGGCCATGAGCATGCCTCCCTGGCCCTGGCCCAGCGTTGTAGCGGCGTTGCCGCGCCGACGCCGCTGTTCAGCGCCTTGCTCAACTATCGGCACAGTGTTGTCGAGCGTGTTTCCGGGCAGGCCTGGCAGGGTATCGAGAGCCTTGGTAGCGAAGAACGGACCAACTACCCGTTGACCTTGAACGTCGATGATCTGGGCGATGGTTTCAGCCTGAATGTGCAAGTCAGTGCAGAGGTCGGGGCCCTGCGCGTCTGTGCCTACATGGTAACGGCATTGGAGCACCTGCTTGAAGCACTGGAACAGGATCCCGAGACGCCACTGGATAGCCTGTCGATCCTGCCTGCCGATGAGCGTGAGCAACTGCTGGTGAGGTTCAACGACACCGCGCTGGAGTATTCGCAGGCGCAGACCATTCATGGTTTGTTCGAGGTGCAGGTCGAGCGTACGCCGGATGCCCTGGCGGTGGTCCATGGTGAACAGCGCCTGGGCTATCGCGAGCTTAACGAGCAGGCCAACCGTTTGGCTCATGCCTTGCGCAAGCAAGGTGTACAGCCGGATTCGCGGGTAGGCATCTGCGTTGAACGCGGTGCCGAGATGGTCGTCGGCCTGCTGGCGATTCTCAAGGCCGGCGGTGCCTATGTACCGCTGGACCCGGCTTATCCGGCAGAGCGGATCGCCTACATGCTGCAGGACAGTGCTCCGGCAGTGGTTTTGGCGCAGAACGCTACCCAAGACTTGCTGGCGGGTGTTTCGGTCCCTGTGATCAATCTCGATCAAGACACCTGGCAGGACGAATCCGTCCAGAATCCGCAAGTACCAGGGCTGACCTCATCACACCTGGCCTACCTGATCTACACCTCGGGTTCGACCGGATTGCCCAAGGGCGTGATGATCGAACACCGCAACACGGTGAATTTCCTGACCTGGGCTCATACGGCTTTCGACAACTTGTCGAACCACACAACTCCTGTGGGAGCCGGCTTGCTGGCGAAAGTGGCCGATCAGGCGGCACACGACTCACTGGCCTCATCGCCAGCAAGCCGGCTCCCACAACAAGGGTCGGCGTTGAGCAAAACCTTGTTCTCGACCTCGCTGAACTTCGACCTGGCAGTCTATGAGTGCTTCGCACCCTTGACCTCGGGCGGCAGCATCGAGGTGGTGAAAAACGTCCTGGAGCTGCAACACGGCCAGCACGATATTGGTCTGATCAACACCGTCCCATCCGCCTTGAAAGCGCTGCTGGAAGTCGACGGCCTGCCGAAATCGGTACACACGGTCAACGTCGCCGGTGAAGCCCTCAAGCGCAGCCTGGTGGAGTCGCTGTTCGAAAAAACTACCGTCCAACGCCTGTGCAACCTCTACGGTCCCTCGGAAACCACCACCTATTCAAGCTGGGTGGCGATGGACCGTGAGGACGGCTTTGCCCCGCATATCGGCAAACCAGTGGGCAACACCCAGTTCTACCTGCTGGACGAGCAACAGCAGCCTGTCCCGTTGGGTGTGCCGGGTGAAATCTACATTGGTGGCGCTGGCGTAGCCCGAGGCTACCTGAACCGTGACGACCTGACCGCCGAGCGTTTCCTGGAAGATCCGTTCAACGGTGGGCGCATGTACCGCACTGGCGACCTGGGCCGCTATCTGCCGGACGGCAACATCGAATACCTGGGCCGCAACGACGACCAGGTGAAAATCCGTGGCTTCCGTATCGAACTGGGCGAGATCGACGCACGCCTGGCAAAACACCCGGCGATCCACGAAGCGGTGGTCACCGCCCGCGAGGACGTGCCGGGCGACAAGCGCCTGGTGGCCTACTACACGCTGGCCGAGGGCCACGCCTCGGTCGAACTCGACAGCCTGCGCCGTCATCTCCAGGAAAAACTGCCGGAATACATGATCCCGGCCCTCTACGTCACGCTGGAAAAACTGCCGCTGACGCCGAACGGCAAGCTGGACCGCAAGGCCTTGCCGGCTCCCGATCTGGATGCAGTAGCGGGCAGGGGCTACGAGGCGCCACAAGGCGAAACCGAAACCCTGATCGCCGCCCTCTGGCAGGACCTGCTCGGTGTTGCCCAGGTCGGCCGCCACGATCACTTCTTCGAACTGGGCGGGCACTCGCTGCTCGCCGTGAGCCTGATCGGCCGCATGCGCCAGGCCGGCATCGGTATCGATGTCCAGGCACTTTTCAGCCAGCCAACCCTGGCGGCCCTGGCTGCCGCGGTGGGTGGCGGGCGGGAAATCGTGGTCCCGGCCAATGCCATCCCGGCAGGCTGCGAGCAGATTACCCCGGCCATGTTGCCGCTGGTCAGCCTCGACCAGGCGGCGATCGAGCAGATTGTCGCGAAGGTGCCGGGTGGTGCGGCGAACGTGCAGGATATCTATCCGCTGGCACCCTTGCAGGAAGGGATTCTCTATCATCATCTGGCGGCTGCGCAGGGTGATCCCTACGTTCTGCAGACGCAGTTCGCCTTTGACGATCGCGAGCGTCTGGATGCCTTTGTCCAGGCCTTGCAGGGCGTGATCGACCGCCATGACATCCTGCGCACCGGGGTGGTCTGGGAAGGCTTGGATGCGCCGGTACAAGTGGTCTGGCGCCAGGCACGGCTGCACCTCGATGCGCTCGAACTCGACCCGGCGGACGGGGAGATCGTCGCGCAACTGCATGGCCGTTTCGATCCACGGCACTACCGCCTGGATATCGGCCAGGCGCCGTTGATGCGTCTGGCCTATGCCGAAGATCCGCTCAACCGGCGGATCACCGCGATATTGCTGTTCCACCATATGGCCCTGGACCACACGGCCCTGGAAGTGGTCCGCGATGAAATGCAGGCCTGTCTGTTGGGCAAGGCCGGGGCCCTCGCGGCACCCGTTCCTTATCGCAACTATGTGGCCCAGGCGCGCCTGGGTGTCAGCCAGGAGGAGCATGAAGCGTTCTTCCGCGAGATGCTCGGTGATATCGACGAGCCGACCCTGCCGTTCGGTTTGCAGGACGTGCAGGGCGAGGGTCGTGGCATCGCTGAGAGCAGCCTGCTGCTGGACAACCAACTGAGTCTGCGCCTGCGGGCCCAGGCCCGGCAGTTGGGGGTGAGTGCCGCCAGCCTGTATCACCTGGCCTGGGCCCACGTCCTGGGCAAGGTTTCGGGCACCGAGGATGCGGTGTTCGGCACCGTGCTGATGGGACGTATGCAGGGTGGCGAGGGTGCCGAGCGGGCGCTGGGGATGTTCATCAACACCCTGCCGTTGCGGGTGGCCGTGGGTGGGCAGGGTGTACGCGCCAGTGTCAGGGCGACCCATACGCGGTTGACCGCGCTGCTGGGTCACGAACACGCCCCCCTGGCCTTGGCCCAGCGTTGCAGCGGCGTCGCCGCACCGGCACCGCTGTTCAGTGCCTTGCTCAATTACCGGCATAGCGCCGTCGGCAGCGTTTCCGGACCGGCCGTCCAGGCTTGGGAGGGTATCCATACCCTCGGCGGCGAAGAGCGGACCAACTATCCACTGGCGTTGAACGTCGATGACCTGGGCGACGGTTTCAGCCTGAGTGTGCAGGCTGTTATCGGTATCGGGGCACAACGGATCTGCAGCTATGTGCAAACGGCCTTGATCCATCTGGTCGAGGCCCTTGAGACTGCGCCGGATTCAGCGGTGCGCGACCTGCCGGTGCTACCGGCGGCCGAGCGCGAGCAGTTGCTCGTGGCTTTCAATTCCAGCCGCCGCGACTACCCTCGGACGCAGACTGTCCATGGCCTGTTCGAAGCCCAGGCTCGCCGCCGTCCCGAAGCCTGTGCGGCGCTCCATAACGGGGTGTCGTTGAGCTATGCCGAACTCAACGCCCAAGCCAACCGCCTGGCCCGGCATCTGCGCGGCTTTGGTGTGCAGCCAGGGGACAGTGTGGCGATCCTGCTGGAGCGCAGCCATGACCTGCTGGTCAGCCAGTTGGCGGTGCTCAAGTGCGCAGCGGTGTACGTACCGCTGGATATCAATGCGCCGGCCGAGCGCCAGGGCTTCATGATCGAGGACAGCCAGGCACGGGTGCTGCTGACTCATGGCCAGGCGCCGCTGGCCGCCGCCGTGCGGCGCGTGGAACTGGATCGCCTGGACCTGTCTGGCCTGGACTCGAACGATCTGCAGATCGCCCAGTCCAGCGAAAGCGTGGCGTATATCATGTACACCTCCGGCTCCACGGGGACGCCGAAAGGGGTGCTGGTACCACACCGGGCCATCAGCCGGCTGGTGATCAACAACGGTTATGCCGACTTCAATGACCAGGATCGCATCGTCTTTGCCTCCAACCCGGCATTCGACGCCAGCACCATGGACGTCTGGGGCGCCTTGCTCAATGGCGGCCAGGTACTGGTGGCAGATCATGAAACGCTGCTGGAGCCGTTGCGTTTCGGCGAGTTGCTGGTCACTGCCCAGGCCACGGTTCTGTTCGTCACCACGGCGGTATTCAACCAGTACGTGCAACTGATCCCCGAGGCGATCAAGGGCCTGCGGATTCTACTGTGCGGCGGTGAGCGCAGTGACCCGGCATCGTTTCGGCGCCTGCTGGCGTTGGCGCCAGGGTTGCGCCTGGTGCATTGCTACGGGCCGACCGAAACCACCACCTACGCTACGACCCATCATGTGACCGAAGTCGCCGACGCCGCCGAAAGCGTGCCGATCGGCCGCCCCATCGGCAATACCCAGGTCTATGTCCTCGATGCCCGCCAGCAACTGGTGCCCCTGGGCGTCAGCGGTGAAATCTGCATCGGTGGCGAAGGCGTAGCGCGGGGCTACCTGAATCGCCCCGAGCTGAGCGCCGAAAAATTCATTACCGACCCGTTCAGTGCCGACCCCGATGCCTTGCTCTATCGCACCGGCGACCTTGGCCGCTGGTCGGCCGATGGTCTGCTGGAGTGCCTGGGCCGTAACGATAACCAGGTGAAGATTCGCGGTTTTCGCATCGAACCGGGGGAAATCGAGGCACGCCTGGGCACCCACCCACAGGTCCGCGAATGCATCGTCCTGGCCCGTGAGGACGTCCCAGGCGACAAGCGCCTGGTGGCCTATGTCACCTCGGCCGGCGCGCCGGTCTCGGCGGAAGACCTGCGCGATTACCTGCAAGGCCTGTTGCCGGAGTACATGGTACCCAGTGCCTACGTGCAATTGGCTGCATTACCCCTGAACCTCAACGGCAAGGTCGATCGCAAGAAACTGCCGGTGCCGGAAGCAGACGCCCTGGTCCGTGGCGATTACCAGGCGCCGCAGGGCGACGTGGAGACCCTGTTGGCATCGATCTGGGCGGACGTGCTCCAGGTCGAGCGGGTGGGGCGTCAGGACCACTTCTTCGAATTGGGGGGCCATTCGCTGCTCGCCGTCAGCCTGATCGAGCGCATGCGCCAGGTCGGCTTGAGTGCCGATGTGCGGGTCCTGTTCAGCCAGCCAACCCTCTCTGCGCTGGCGGCAGCGGTGGGTAGCGGTCGCGAGATCCGGGTGCCGGCCAATGCCATCCCGGCAGGCTGCGAGCAGATCACCCCGGACATGCTGCCGCTCACCAGCCTCGACCAGGACGCCATCGACCGGATCGTCGCCACGGTGCCGGGCGGTGTCTGCAACGTCCAGGATATCTACGCCCTGGCGCCGTTGCAGGCCGGTATCCTCTATCACCATGTCAGCGCCGACCAGGGCGATCCCTATTTGCTGCAAGCGCAGTTCGCGTTCGACAGCCTGGCGCGCCTCGAAGATTTCGTCGGCGCCTTGCAGTTCGTCATCCAGCGCCATGACATCCTGCGTACCGCGCTGGTCTGGGAAGGCCTGGACGAGCCGGTGCAGGTGGTCTGGCGCCAGGCGTCGCTGATGCGTGAAAGCCTTGAGGCGGACCCGTGGGGTGCGGATGTGGCGACCCAACTGCACCAGCGTTTCGACGCCCGGCACCATCGCCTGGATATTCGCCAGGCGCCGATGCTGCGGCTGGTCCAGGCCTGGGATGCGGCGAACCAGCGCTGGCTGGCGATGCTGCTGTTCCATCACCTGGCGATGGATCACACCGCGATGGAGGTGCTGCAACACGAGATGCAGGCGTACCTGTTGGGGCAGCAGGCACAACTGGGCACGCCGATACCCTATCGCAACTATGTGGCCCAGGCGCGCCTGGGCGTGAGCCAGGAAGAGCACGAACGCTTCTTCCGTGAACGCCTTGGCGATATCGACGAGCCGACGCTGCCGTTCGGTTTGCAGCAGGTCCAGGGTGACGGCCAGGGTATCGAGGAGGCTCACCTGTCAGTGGGCGGGGCCCTGAGCCAACGCTTGCGGGTCCAGGCCCGGCAGGCGGGGGTGAGCATGGCGAGCCTGGTGCACCTGGCTTGGGCCCAGGTGTTGGGGCGGTTGTCGGGCCGCGACGACGTGGTGTTCGGTACGGTGCTGTTGGGCCGGATGGAGGGCGGCGAGGGCGCCGACCGGGCCCTGGGGATGTTTATCAATACCTTGCCACTGCGGGTACTCCTTGGCGGTCGAAACGCCCGCGACGGGCTCAGGACCACCCACGCCGAACTGACCGCGTTGCTCGGGCACGAGCATGCCTCCCTGGCCCTGGCCCAGCGTTGCAGCGGCGTGGCCGCGCCGACGCCGTTGTTCAGCGCCTTGCTCAACTACCGGCACAGCAGCACCGTCGTGACTGAGCAGGTACGTAGCGCCTGGCAAGGCATGCAGTCCCTGGGCGGCGAGGAGCGGACCAATTATCCACTGACCCTCAACGTCGATGACCTGGGTGAAGACCTCCTGTTGATCGCCCAGACCGTTCCAGTGATCGAGGCCAATCGGATCTGCGCCTATATGCACCAGGCGTTGTACAGCCTGGTCGAGGCGCTGGAGCAGGTGAGTGACGTGCCTTTGCAGGTGCTGTCGGTGTTGCCGGATGATGAACGGCGGCTATTGCTGGAGGGCTTCAATGCCACTGCGGTCGACCATCCGCGGCACCTGGCCCTGCACGAGCTGTTCGAAGCCCGGGTCGCGACGTGTGGCGATTCGGTCGCCGTCGTGGACGAGAAGGTCAGCCTGAGTTACGACGCGCTCAACCGCCAGGCCAACCGCATCGCCCACCGCCTGATCGAATTGGGCGTTGGTCCGGATGATCGGGTGGCGATCTGTGTCGACCGCAGCGTGGCAATGCTGGCCGGGCTGCTGGGGATTCTCAAGGCTGGCGCCGCCTACGTGCCGCTGGACCCCTATTTCCCCCGCGAGCGCCTGGCCTACATGCTGCAGAGCAGTGCTCCGGTGGCGATGCTCACCGAGCAAAGCTTGCAGCCGCTCCTGCCAGCCAGCGCCATACCGGTGTTGTTGCTCGATCCCGGCCTGGCCGGGCGGGAAGGCTTCCTGGCGCAGCCCGAGGTCGATCCGCGGCGCAGCGACCTGCAACCCGAACACCTGGCCTATGTGATCTACACCTCGGGCTCCACCGGGCTGCCCAAGGGCGTGCAGATCAGTCACCGGGCCTTGAGCAACTTCCTCCACGCCATGGGCCGCGAGCCGGGGCTTTCGCCACGGGACCGCTTACTGGCGGTCACGACGATTTCCTTCGATATCGCCGCGCTCGAACTGTACCTGACCCTGGTCAACGGTGCCTGCGTGGTCCTGGCCTCCCGCGAGGCGACCCAGGACGCCCAGCACCTGCAGCGCCTGCTTGAAGAGCAGCGAATCACCGCGATGCAGGCTACCCCGGCCACCTGGCAGATGCTGGTGGGCAGCGGCTGGGCCGGCAAGCACGACCTGCGGATCTTTTGCGGTGGCGAAGCGCTGCCGCGCAACCTGGCCCGTGAGCTGTTGTCACGCAGCCGTGAACTATGGAACCTCTACGGCCCGACGGAGGCCACCATCTGGGCCTGTGTCGCGCGGGTCGATGAACATGGCGACTCGGCGATGGTGCCGATTGGCAAGCCGATGGACAACACCCGGCTCTACCTGCTCGATGCCCATCGGCAACCGGTACCGCTGGGAGTGGCGGGGGAGCTGTATATCGCGGGTGCGCAAGTGGCGCGCGGCTACCTGAATCGTCCGGACCTGACCGCCGAGCGTTTCCTCGACGATCCGTTCAACGATGGGCGCATGTACCGTACCGGCGACCTGGCCCGCTATCTGGCGGATGGCACGGTCGAATACCTGGGGCGCAACGATGACCAGGTGAAGGTCCGTGGTTTTCGCATCGAGTTGGGTGAAATCGAAGCCCGTCTCGCCACTTGCCCAGGGATCAAGGACTGCGTGGTGGTGGCCCGGGAAGACAATCCCGGCGAAAAACGTCTGGTGGCCTACTTCACGCCGCAACCGCAGGAAGCCGTGCTGGCGATCCAGGACCTGCGCGACCACCTGCAAGGAACGTTGCCCGAGTACATGCTGCCGACAGCCTACATGCAGCTTGAGGCCTTGCCCCTGACACCCAACCGGAAGGTGGACCGCAAGGCGCTGCCGACACCGGATGGCAGCGCGGTGGTCAGCCGCGAATACACCGCGCCGCAAGGCCAGGTCGAAACTGTATTGGCGCAGTTGTGGGCCGAGCTGCTCAAGGTCGATCGCGTAGGGCGGCACGATCACTTTTTCGAACTGGGCGGTCACTCGTTGCTGGCGGTCACGCTGGTCGAGCGGATGCGCCAGGCAGGCCTGGGCGCCGATGTCCGGGTGCTGCTCGGCCAGCCGACCCTGGCTGCGCTGGCGGCGGCAGTGGGCGGCAGCTCGGAAGTCGTGGTGCCGGCCAACCTGATCCCCGAGCATTGTGGCCACATCACCCCGGATCTGTTGCCACTGGTCAGCCTGACCCAGGCACAGATCGACCAGGTGGTGGCAACAGTGCCGGGCGGTGCGGCCAACGTGCAGGATATCTACCCGCTGGCGCCATTGCAGGAGGGCATCCTGTTCCATCACCTGTCTGCAGGCGCAGGTGACCCCTATGTGCTGCAGTCGCAATTCAGTTTCGACAGCCGCAGCCGGGTGGAGGACTTTGTCCAGGCACTGCAGGGCGTGATCGCGCGCCATGATGTCCTGCGCACATCGATCGTCTGGGAAGGGTTGGAGTCACCACTGCAGGTGGTCTGGCGCCAGGCTCGGCTGGCAGTCGAGACCCTGGAGTTCGATCCGCGCGACGGCGAGCTGTCGGCGCAACTGTTGCAACGCTTCGACCCGGCGCATTATCGCCTCGATCTGCAACAGGCGCCGCTGCTGCGCCTGGCCATCAGTGAAGATGCGCCTAACCGACGTTGGATAGGGTTGCTGCTGTTCCATCACATCGTTATCGACCACACGACCATCGCCGTGGTGCAACAGGAAATGCAGGCTGTCCTGAATGGCCAGGCGCTGTCGCCGGCAGCGGCCATGCCGTATCGCAATTATGTGGCCCAGGCATGCCTGGGCGTCAGCCAGCAGGAACATGAAAGCTTCTTCCGCGAGATGCTCGGCGATGTCGATGAGCCGACCTTGCCGTTCGAACAGCAACAGGTCCGTGGCGAAGGGCAGGCTATTGCCGAGGCCCACATGGGGCTGGGCCCCGATCTGTCCCGCCGTCTGCGCAGCCGCGCCCGACAGGCCGGGGTCAGTCCGGCGAGCGTGGCGCACCTGGCCTGGGGGCTGGTGCTGGGGCGGTTGTGCCAACGCGAGAAAGTGGTCTTCGGCACGGTCTTGCTCGGCCGGATGCAAGGTGGCGAAGGTGCCGACCGCGCGTTGGGGATGTTCATCAATACCTTGCCGTTGCGCCTGGATCTCGGTGAGCTGGGCACCCACGCCGCACTCAAGGCCGCCCATGGTCGGTTGAGCGCGCTGCTCGGCCATGAACATGCACCCCTGGCGCTGGCCCAGCGTTGCAGCGGGGTACCGGCACCGACGCCACTGTTCAGTGCCTTGCTCAACTACCGGCATGTTGCCGGTGAGGCCAGCCAACAGGTCCTGGATACCTGGCAGGGTATCGAAAGCCAGGGTGGCGGCGAGCGTACCAACTACCCGCTGACGCTTTCGGTGGATGATGACGGGGTCGGCTTCGGCCTGACGGTGCAGGCGGTAGCCGGCATCGATGCCCAGCGGATCTGCGGGTATATGCAGGCTGCGTTGGCAAGCCTGGTGGCTGCATTGGAGCAGAGCGGTGACGTGTCGCTGGCAGGGTTGTCGATCCTGCCGGATGCTGAACGCGAGCAGTTGTTGGCGGGGTTCAACGACACCGCGTTGGAGTATCCGCAGGCGCAGACCATTCATGGACTGTTCGAAGAGCAGGTGGCGCGTACGCCGGATGCCTTGGCGGTGGTGCGCGGTGAGCAGCGTCTGAGCTATCGAGCGCTTAACGAGCAAGCCAACCGTTTGGCCCATGCGTTGCGTAAACAGGGTGTGCTGCCTGATTCTCGGGTAGGTATCTGCGTTGAACGCGGTGCCGAGATGGTCGTCGGCCTGCTGGCGATTCTCAAGGCCGGCGGTGCCTATGTACCGCTGGACCCGGCTTATCCGGCAGAGCGGATCGCCTACATGCTGGAGGATAGTGCACCTGCGGTGGTTTTGGCGCAGAACGCGACCCAGGACTTGCTGGCGGGTGTCTCGGTCCCTGTGATCAATCTCGACCAACGCACTTGGCAGGACGAGTCCGCCCAGAATCCGCAGGTGCCTGGCCTGACCTCGGCGCACCTGGCGTATCTGATCTACACCTCGGGTTCGACCGGATTGCCGAAAGGTGTGATGATCGAACACCGCAACACGGTGAACTTCCTGACCTGGGCCCATGCGGCTTTCGACAACTTGTCGAACCACACAACTCCTGTGGGAGCCGGCTTGCTGGCGAAAGCGGCCGATCAGGCGGCACACGACTCACTGGCCTCATCGCCAGCAAGCCGGCTCCCACAACAAGGGTCGGCGTTGAGCAAAACCTTGTTCTCGACCTCGCTGAACTTCGACCTGGCAGTCTATGAGTGCTTCGCACCCTTGACCTCGGGTGGCAGCATTGAGGTGGTGAAAAACGTGCTGGAGTTGCAACACGGCGAGCACGATATTGGTCTGATCAACACCGTCCCATCTGCCCTGAAAGCGCTGCTGGAAGTCGACGGCCTACCGAAATCGGTACACACGGTCAACGTCGCCGGTGAAGCTCTCAAGCGCAGTCTGGTGGAATCGCTGTTCGAGAAAACCACCGTCCAACGCCTGTGCAACCTCTACGGCCCTTCGGAAACCACCACTTACTCCAGCTGGGTGGCGATGGACCGTGAGGACGGTTTCGCCCCGCATATCGGCAAGCCGGTGGGCAACACCCAGTTCTACCTGCTGGACGAGCAACAGCAGCCTGTCCCGTTGGGTGTGCCGGGTGAAATCTACATCGGTGGCGCTGGTGTAGCCCGAGGCTATTTGAACCGCGATGACCTGACCGCCGAGCGTTTCCTGGAAGATCCATTCCACGGCGGGCGCATGTACCGCACCGGCGACCTGGGCCGCTACCTGTCGGACGGCAACATCGAGTACCTGGGCCGCAACGACGACCAGGTGAAGATCCGCGGCTTCCGTATCGAACTGGGCGAGATCGATGCACGCCTGGCCCAGCACCCACAAGTGCGGGAGGCGGTGGTGATGGCCAGGGAGGACGTGCCGGGAGAAACGCGCCTGGTGGCGTATTTCACTCCTGCCGACGCCGGGGCGTTGCCCGACAGCGGCAGTCTGCGGGCCTACCTGCAAGGGCTGTTGCCGGACTACATGCTGCCAGCGGCCTATATGCCGCTCGACACCTTGCCACTGACCCCGAACGGCAAGCTGGATCGCAAGGCCCTGCCGGCGCCGGACAGCAGTGCCTATGCCTCGCGGACCTACGAGGCACCGGTAGGTGAAATCGAGACCCAGTTGGCGGCGCTCTGGATCGATTTGCTCAAGGTCGAGCGGGTGGGGCGCCATGACCACTTCTTCGAACTGGGCGGGCATTCACTGCTGGCGGTCAGCCTGATCGAACGCATGCGCCAGGCGAACCTGGAGGCCGATGTGCGGGTGCTGTTCGGCCAGCCGACGCTGGCCCAGGTGGCTGCGTCGGTGGGGACGATCCAACGGGTGGAGGTACCGAGGGCGACGGTGCCGACGTTGAAACGCAAACGCGTCATCTGAAGTATTGGCCACGGCCCGACCGATCGAAAATCGGCCGGGCCGTGGCCTTTTCCCCCTGTTTTTTTCACGACTTGCCGGACTCTCCCGGGCCCGGACGTTGTCCCCGCTTCCCATGACAGACAGTCCCAGGTGGATGCTCTAATTTTCCAGGCCAGTGGGGAGCATGGCGAATGGGGATGTTTCGCATGTGTCAATGGACCGCGGGCGTTCGCCGCTGCGGCGCCGGTCACGCCTGCACCCGGATTTGCGTGCTGTCTTCGAACCTCGAAGCCCCTCCGATTTATCGCGCGAACGTTGTCTGCGACACCGAGCCCTTGGGTCGTCAACCCTCTCCGACATGATAAACAGCAGGTTATTCGATGCACTTCAGCGAATTGATGGCAGTCCTTTCCACGCACGCGATCGGTCTTCAACTGGAAGAAGACAATCTGGTGATTCTCGGTGACGATGAGGGCCTCGACAGTGCCGTATTCGACAGCCTCGTCGTGCACAAGGCGGAACTGCTCAAGCTGGTGGCTCGAAATGGCGGGGAATGGCTGAGCCCGGCCCTGCGTATTACGCCGCAGATGCTGCCGTTGGCCAATCTCGACCAGGCCGCGATCGATCGGATTGTCGAATCGGTGCCGGGCGGAGCCGGCAACGTCCAGGACATCTACCCGCTGGCGCCCCTGCAGGAAGGGATTCTCTACCATCACCTGGCCGCAGGACAGGGCGACCCCTATGTGTTGCGGGCGCTGTTCGGTGCCGACAGTCGGGAGCGTCTCGACGATTTCGCACAAGCCCTGCAAGCGGTCATCGAACGCCACGATATCCTGCGCACGGCGATGGTCTGGGAGGGGCTCGACGAGCCGGTGCAGGTGGTGTTGCTCGACGCAACGCTGGCGGTGGAGGAAGTCCAGCTGGCAGCCGCCGAGGGTGATATCGAAGCCCAGCTACGTGAACGCTTCGACTCCCGGCACTATCGCCTGGACTTGCGCCAGTCGCCGCTGATGCACCTGGTGTGCGCCGAGGATCGGGCCAACGCGCGTTGGGTGGCGATCCTGCTGTTTCATCACATCGCCATCGACCACGCCGCGCTGGAACTGGTGCAGCATGAAATGCAGGCCTACCTGCTGGGCGAAGGCCATGCACTGCCCGAAGCCGTACCGTACCGCAACTATGTGGCGCAGGTCCGGCTCGGTACCGGGAGCGACGCCCATGAAGGTTTTTTCCGCGACATGCTGGCGGACGTCGACGAGCCGACACTGCCGTTCGGGGTGGCGCAAATCCCGGCCGGCGAGCCGCAGATCGAAGAGGTCCATCTGCCGGTTGCCGCCGACCTGAGCCAGCGCCTGCGCGCCCAGGCCCGTCAACTGGGCGTCAGCGCCGCGAGCCTGCATCACCTGGCCTGGGCACGGGTGGTGGGCGCCGTGTCGGGCAAGTCCGATGTGGTCTTCGGCACTGTATTGATGGGCCGCATGCAGGGCGGCGAGGGCGCTGACCGGGCGCTGGGGATGTTCATCAACACCCTGCCGTTGCGGGTGAAACTCGACGGTCACGCGGTACGCGAGGGGGTCAAGACCACCCATGCGCGGCTGACCGCCTTGCTGGGGCATGAACATGCTTCCCTGGCCCTGGCCCAGCGGTGCAGTGGCGTGGCTGCGCCGACGCCGTTATTCAGTTCGCTGCTCAACTATCGCTACAGCGTCACCGGCGCGGTCGCTTCGGCCGAGGCCGTCCGGGCCTGGGCCGGTTTGCAGAGCCTGGGCGGCGACGAACAAAGCACCTATCCGATCACGCTGTCGGTGGATGACCTGGGCGAGGGCTTCAGCCTGGCGGTCCAGGCCCTGGTGGCGATCGGTGCGCAGCGTGTCGGCGACTATATGCTGGCGGCCCTCGCTGCCCTGGTGGATGCCCTGGAGCAGCAGCCGCAGACACCCCTGCAACAGCTGGAGATCCTGCCGCCGACCGAGCGCCGGCAAGTGCTGTACGACTTCAATGCCACGGCGCGTGACTATCCGCGGCACAGCAGCCTGCCGGAACTGTTCGAGGAGCAGGTGGCGGCGTGTCCCGAGGCGCTTGCCGTGGTAATGGGCGAACAGGAGCTGACCTACCGGCAACTTAACCAACGAGCCAACGCTCTGGCGCGGCACCTGGGCGGCCTCGGCGTACAACCGGGCGACCGTGTGGGGCTGTTGCTGGAGCGTTCCTTCGACCTGCTGGCCGGCCAACTGGCTATTCTCAAGTGTGGGGCGGCCTATGTGCCGCTCGATATCAATGCGCCGGCCGAGCGCCAGGCGTTCATGCTGCACGACAGCGCGGCACGGCAAGTCTTGACCCTGAGTGGCGCCGTGGTGCCGGCCGGTATCCAGCGGGTCGACCTGGACCGGTTGGACCTGGAAGCCGAAGCGCCCGATCCGGCGCCGGTCTCGTCCGCCGAGTCCGTGGCCTATATCATGTACACCTCCGGTTCCACCGGTATGCCCAAGGGGGTACTGGTACCGCACCGGGGCGTCAGCCGGCTGGTGCTCAACAACGGCTATGCCGATTTCAACCGGCAGGACCGCGTGGCCTTCGCCTCCAACCCGGCGTTCGACGCCAGTACCCTGGATGTCTGGGCACCGCTGCTCAATGGCGGTTGCGTGGTGGTGGTCGATCAGTCGGTACTGCTGTCCCTGGAGGATTTCCGGGCCTTGCTGCTGGCCCGGTCGGTCAGCGTGCTATGGATGACTGCCGGCCTGTTCCATCAGTATGCCGCAGGCCTGATGGACGCGTTCAGCCGGTTGCGCTACCTGATTGTCGGCGGCGATGTGCTGGATCCAGCGGTCATTGCCCGCGTGCTGGCCGAGGGTGCCCCGCAGCATCTGCTCAACGGCTACGGCCCGACCGAAGCCACCACCTTCTCCACGACCCACGAAATCACTCGCGTTGCCAGCGGCGGCATTCCCATCGGCCGACCCATCGGCAACAGCCAGGTGTATGTTCTCGATGCCTTGCGCCAACCGGTGGCGGTGGGCGTGGCCGGTGAGCTGTATATCGGCGGGCAGGGGGTGGCCAAGGGTTACCTGAATCGGCCGGAACTGAACGCCACGCAGTTCATTGCCGATCCGTTCAGCGACCAGGCCGGGGCGCTGATGTATCGCACCGGCGACCTCGCGCGCTGGAACGCGGACGGTGTGGTCGAGTACCTGGGGCGTAATGACGACCAGGTGAAAATCCGTGGTTTCCGTATCGAACTGGGCGAGATCGAAGCACGCCTGGCTGCCTGCATGGGCGTCAGGGAGGCGCTGGTACTGGCCCGCCAGGACGATGGGCACAAGCGTCTGGTGGCTTACCTGGTCGGCGAGGACGGCTGCACCTTGTCGGTGCCGCAACTGCGTGGCGAACTGGCGGCATCCCTCGCCGAATACATGGTGCCGAGCGCCTTCGTGATCCTGGACGCCTTCCCGCTGACCGCCAACGGCAAGCTGGATCGCCGGGCCTTGCCCGAGCCAGATGCCGGCGCCTATGCCAGCCGCGAGTTCCAGGCACCCGAGGGCGAGCTGGAAATCACTCTGGCACAACTGTGGGTCGACGTGCTCAAGGTCGAGCGCGTCGGGCGCAACGATCATTTCTTCGAGCTGGGCGGGCATTCGCTGCTGGCCGTGAGCCTGATCGAACGCATGCGCCAGATGGGCCTGAGTGCCGACGTGCGCGTGCTGTTCAGCCAGCCGACCCTGGCCGCGCTGGCGGCGGCGGTGGGTGGCGGGCGCGAGGTCACGGTGCCGGCCAATCTGATTGCTCACGATTGCCCCCGGATCACCCCGGACCTGCTGCCACTGGTGAGCCTGACCCAGGTACAGATCGACCGGGTGGTGGCAACAGTGCCGGGCGGTACCGCGAACGTGCAGGACATCTACCCGCTGGCACCGCTGCAGGAGGGGATACTCTATCACCACCTGGCAGCCGGGCAGGGTGATCCCTACGTCTTGCAGGGACAGTTCGCCCTGGATGATCGCGAGCGTCTGGACGCCTTCGTCCAGGCGTTGCAGATGGTCATCGACCGCCATGACATCCTGCGCACCGCGGTGGTCTGGGAGGGCCTGGAGTCACCGGTGCAAGTGGTCTGGCGCCAGGCGCGGCTGCACCTCGATGCGCTCGAGTTCGACCCGGCGGCCGGCGATATCGGCGCGCAGTTGCATGCTCGCTTCGATCCGCGTCACTACCGCCTGGACATCGGCCAGGCACCGCTGATGCGCCTGGCCCATGCCGAAGATCCGCTCACTGGGCGGATCACCGCGATGCTGCTGTTCCATCACATGGCCCTGGACCATATGGCAATGGAAGTGGTGCAGCATGAAATGCAAGCCTGGCTGCTGGGCGAGGCCGAGAGCCTGCCAGCGCCGGTACCCTATCGCAACTATGTGGCCCAGGCGCGCCTGGGCGTGAGCCAGGCCGACCACGAAGCGTTCTTCCGCGACATGCTCGGCGAGGTGGACGAACCGACGCTGCCGTTCGGCTTGCAGGATGTGCAGGGCGATGGCCGTGATATCGAGGAAGCCAGCCTGGCGCTGGATAGCCGGCTGGACCAGGGCCTGCGGGCCCAGGCCCGGCAACTGGGGGTGAGTGCCGCCAGCCTGATGCACCTGGCCTGGGCCCAGGTGCTGGGCAAGGTTTCCGGTCGGCAGGATGTGGTGTTCGGCACCGTGCTGATGGGCCGGATGCAGGGCGGCGAGGGCGCCGACCGCGCCCTGGGGATGTTCATCAACACCTTGCCGCTGCGGGTCGCAGTGGGCGGGCAGGGCGTGCGTGCCGGGGTCAAGGCGACCCACGCGCGGTTGACCGCGTTGCTCGGGCACGAGCACGCCTCCCTGGCCCTGGCCCAGCGTTGCAGTGGCGTCGCTGCGCCGTTGCCGCTGTTCAGCGCCTTGCTCAACTACCGCCACAGTGCCGTGGGCAGTGTTTCCGAACAGACCCTGCAGGCCTGGCAAGGTATTCAGGCCCTCAGTGCCGAAGAGCGGACCAACTACCCGTTGACGCTGAACATCGACGATCTGGGCGACGGCTTCAAGCTGACGACCTTGGTGGCCTCGTCCATTGGCGCCCAGCGAGTGTGCGCCTACATGCACACCGCGTTGGAGCAGTTGCTGGAGGCGTTGGAGCATACGCCACAAGCGTCGTTGCAGAGCCTGTCGATCCTGCCTGCTGATGAGCGTGAACAACTGCTGGTGGGGTTCAACGACACGGCGCTGGAGTATTCGCAGGCGCAGACCATTCACGGGTTGTTTGAAGCGCAGGTGGAGCGTACGCCGGATGCACTGGCGGTGGTGCATGGCGAGCAGCACCTGGGCTATCGCGAGCTTAACGAGCAGGCCAACCGCCTGGCCCATGCCTTGCACAAGCAGGGTGTGCAGCCTGATTCGCGGGTAGGCATCTGCGTGGAGCGCGGGGCCGAGATGGTCGTTGGCCTGCTGGCGATCCTCAAGGCGGGCGGCGCCTATGTGCCGCTGGACCCGGCTTACCCAGCGGAGCGGATCGCCTACATGCTGCAGGACAGTGCGCCGGCAGTGGTGCTGGTCCAGACCGCTACCCAGGATTTGCTGGCTGGTACTTCGGTGCCTCTGATCAATCTCGATCAACGCACTTGGCAGGACGAATCCGTCCAGAATCCGCAGGTGCCTGGCCTGACCTCGGCGCACCTGGCCTACCTGATCTACACCTCGGGTTCGACCGGCCTGCCCAAGGGCGTGATGATCGAACACCGCAACACGGTGAATTTCCTGACCTGGGCTCATACGGCTTTCGACGACTTGTCGAACCACACAACTCCTGTGGGAGCCGGCTTGCTGGCGAAAGCGGCCGATCAGGCGGCAAACGACTCACTGGCCTCATCGCCAGCAAGCCGGCTCCCACAACAAGGGTCGGCATTGAGCAAAACCTTGTTTTCGACCTCGCTGAACTTCGACCTGGCCGTTTATGAGTGCTTCGCACCACTGACTTCGGGCGGCAGCATCGAGGTGGTGAAAAACGTCCTGGAGCTGCAACACGGCGAGCATGATATCGGCCTGATCAACACCGTACCGTCAGCCTTGAAGGCGCTGCTGGAAGTCGACGGCCTGCCGAAATCGGTGCACACGGTCAACGTTGCCGGTGAAGCCCTGAAACGGAGCCTTGTAGAGTCGCTGTTCGAAAAAACTACCGTCCAACGCCTGTGCAACCTCTATGGCCCTTCGGAAACCACCACTTACTCCAGCTGGGTGGCGATGGACCGTGAGGACGGCTTTGCCCCGCATATCGGCAAACCCGTCGGCAACACTCAGTTCTACCTGCTGGACGAGCAACAGCCGGTTCCGTTGGGCGTACCTGGTGAAATCTACATTGGTGGCGCCGGCGTGGCCCGTGGCTATTTGAACCGCGACGACCTGACCGCCGAGCGTTTCCTCCAGGACCCGTTCAGCCAGGACGCTTCGGCCAGGATGTACCGCACTGGCGACCTGGGCCGCTACCTGCCGGACGGCAACATCGAATACCTGGGCCGCAACGACGACCAGGTGAAGATTCGTGGTTTCCGTATCGAACTGGGCGAAATCGACGCACGCCTGGCAAAACACCCGGCAATCCACGAGGCGGTGGTCACCGCCCGCGAGGACGTGCCGGGAGACAAGCGCCTGGTAGCCTATTACACCCTGGCCGAGGGCCACGCCTCGGTCGAAATCGACAGCCTGCGCCGTCATCTCCAGGAAAAACTGCCGGAATACATGATCCCGGCCCTCTACGTCGCGCTGGAAAAACTGCCGCTGACGCCGAACGGCAAGCTGGATCGCAAGGCCCTGCCGGCACCGGACAGCACGGCGTTGAGCCGTCGTGGCTTCGAGGCTCCCCAGGGCGAAACCGAAATCACCCTGGCAGGGATCTGGGCCGATGTACTCAAGGTCGAGCGGGTCGGGCGCCATGATCACTTCTTCGAACTGGGCGGGCATTCGCTGTTGGCTGTCAGCCTGATCGAACGCATGCGCCAGGCCGGCCTGAGCGCGGATATACGGGTGTTGTTCAGCCAACCGACCCTGGCCGCCCTGGCCGCCGCCGTGGGTGGCGGACGGGAAATCGTGGTGCCGGCCAATGTCATCCCGGCAGGCTGCGAGCAGATTACCCCGGCCATGTTGCCGCTGGTCAGCCTCGACCAGGCGGCGATCGAGCAGATTGTCGCGAAAGTGCCCGGTGGTGCGGCGAACGTGCAGGATATGTACCCGCTGGCGCCGTTGCAGGAAGGGATTCTCTATCATCACCTGGCGACCGACCAGGGCGACCCCTATGTACTCCACGCCCTGTTCAATATCGCCAATCGCCAGCGCCTGGATGCGTTTGCCCAGGCGCTGCAACAGGTCATCGACCGTCACGACATCCTGCGCACCGCTGTGCACTGGCAAGGCCTGGACCAGCCGGTCCAGGTGGTCTGGCGCCAGGCGCGCCTGCATTGCGAGGGCTTGTCACTGGACCCGCGTGCCGGTGAGGTGGCGGACCAGCTCAAGGCGCGCTTCGATACCCGCCACTCGCGCCTCGACGTGACCCAGGCACCGCTGATGCAACTGGTATTCGCCGAGGACGAATCCCGGCAGTGTTGGGTGGCGATGTTGCGCTTCCACCACATGGCCCTGGACCACACCGCGCTGGAGGTGGTGCGCCACGAAATCCAGGCGAACTTGCAGGGGCAGGGCGGGCAGCTGGGCAGCCCGGTGCCGTACCGCAACTATGTGGCCCAGGCACGCCTGGGTGTCAGCCAGCAGGAACATGAAGCGTTCTTCCGTGAGATGCTCGGCGATATCGACGAGCCGACCCTGCCGTTCGGCATCCAGGATGTGCAGGTCGACACCCACCGGATTGACGAGGTCAGTTGCGTTCTACCGTCGACATTGAGTCAACGCCTGCGGGTTCTGGCCCGGCAATCGGGCGTCAGCGCCGCCAGCCTGCATCATCTGGCCTGGGCCCAGGTGCTGGGCACCGTCTCGGGCCAGCAGGATGTGGTGTTCGGCACGGTGCTGATGGGCCGGATGCAGGGCGGCGAGGGTGCCGACCGAGCGCTGGGGATGTTCATCAACACCCTGCCGCTGCGGGTCGCCGTGGGCGGGCAGGGTGTGCAGGACGGGATCAGGGCGGTCCATACGCAACTGACCGCGCTGCTCGGTCACGAACATGCTTCCCTGGCGCTGGCCCAGCGCTGCAGCGGCGTGGCGGCGCCGACACCGTTGTTCAGCGCCTTGCTCAACTACCGGCACAGTGCCGTGGGCAGTGTTTCCGAGCAGGCCGTGCAGGCTTGGCAGGGAATCGAGATTCTCAGCAGTGAAGAACGCACCAACTACCCGCTGACGCTGTCGGTGGACGACCAGGGCGAAGATTTCTCCCTGAGTGTCCTGGCCCTGGAGGGCATCGGCGCGCAAAGGGTCTGCGACTACATGCACACGGCCCTGATCAACCTGGCTGCCGCTCTGGAGCAGACGCCCCTGGCGCCATTGTCCGGGCTGTCGATCCTGCCCGATGCCGAACGCGAGCAATTGCTGGTTGGGTTCAATGCCAGCGACCGCGACTACCCTCGGACGCAGACCGTGCAGGGCTTGTTCGAAGCCCAGGTGCGGGCGCGTCCCGAGGCCTGTGCGGCAATTCATGACGGCGTTGCACTGACCTACGCTGAACTCAACGCCCGGGCCAATCGCCTGGCCCGCCATCTGCGCGGCCTTGGCGTGCAGCCGGGCGACAGCGTGGCGATCCTGCTGGAACGCAGCCACGACCTGTTGGTCAGCCAGTTGGCGGCACTCAAGTGCGCGGCGGTCTATGTGCCGCTGGATATCCATGCGCCGGTCGAGCGCCAGGGCTTCATGATCGAGGACAGCCAGGCGCAGGTGCTGCTGACCCGTAGTCAGGTGGCGCTGGGCACCGCCGTACCACGTGTAGAACTGGATCGTCTGGACCTGTCTCGTCTCGATCCGGACGACCTGGAAGTTACGCAGTCCAGCGAAAGCTCGGCGTACATCATGTACACCTCTGGCTCCACCGGCACGCCGAAAGGGGTGTTGGTGCCGCATCGGGCCATCAGTCGACTGGTGCTGAACAACGGCTACGCCGATTTCAATGCCCAGGACCGCGTGGCCTTTGCCTCCAACCCGGCGTTCGATGCCAGTACCCTGGATGTCTGGGCACCGCTGCTCAATGGCGGCTGCGTGGTGGTGATCGACCAGGACGACCTGCTGTCGCCGGTCAACTTCCAGCGCTTGTTGCTGGAGCAGTCGGTAACGGTGCTGTGGATGACCGCCGGGTTGTTCCATCAGTATGCGTCGGGCCTGGGCGAAGCCTTCTCGCGCCTGCGCTACCTGATCGTCGGCGGCGATGTGCTGGATCCGACAGTGATTGCCAGGGTATTGGCCAACAGCGCTCCCGAGCATCTGCTCAATGGCTACGGTCCGACCGAAGCCACGACCTTCTCGGCAACCTACGAGATCACTGCGGTCGGCGCTGGCGGTATTCCGATTGGCCGGCCAGTGGGCAATACCCGCCTGTACGTGCTCGATGGCCAGGGCCAACCCGCGCCGTTGGGCGTGGCCGGCGAGCTGTATATCGGCGGCCAGGGCGTAGCCTTGGGGTACCTCAACCGGGAAGACCTGAGTCGAGAGAAATTCGTTGCCGATCCGTTCGACAGCGCGCCGAACGCTCGGATGTATCGCACCGGTGACCTGGTTCGCTGGCGTGCCGACGGCAACCTGGACTACCTGGGCCGCAATGATGCCCAGGTGAAGATCCGTGGTTTCCGGGTCGAGCTGGGCGAAATCGAGGCGCGGCTGGCCGAGCATCCCGAGGTCCGGGAGGCGGTGGTGCTGTGCCGTGAAGATGCTCCGGGCGACAAGCGCCTGGTGGCCTACTTCACGACGCAGCAGCCGGCAGCCGTGCTGGAAGTCGAAACCTTGCGCGACCATCTGCAAGGCGGCTTGCCGGAATACATGGTGCCGGCCGCCTATGTGCAGCTCGACGGGCTGCCATTGACGGCCAACGGCAAGCTGGACCGCAAGGCGCTGCCGGTGCCGGATGCGCAGGCACTGGTCAGTCGTGGCTACGAAGCGCCGCAAGGCGAAGTGGAGAACCTGCTGGCATCGATCTGGGCCGATGTGCTCAAGGTCGAGCGGGTGGGGCGCCATGACCACTTCTTCGAATTGGGTGGTCACTCGCTGCTGGCGGTGAGCCTGATCGAGCGCCTGCGCCAGGCCGGCCTGAATGCCGATGTTCGTGTTCTCTTTGGCCAGCCGACCCTGGCCGCCCTGGCGGCGGCGGTGGGCACGGCACGTGACTTTGTGGTGCCGGCCAACCGGATTGCCCCGGACTGCCAGCGGATCAGCCCGGACCTGCTGCCGCTGATCGACCTGGACCAGGCCGCCATCGACCGTATCGTCGCCACAGTGCCAGGCGGGGCGGCGAACATCCAGGATATCTACCCGCTGGCGCCGCTGCAGGAGGGGATTCTCTATCACCACCTGAGTGCCGAGGAAGGTGATCCCTACGTGCTGCAAGCGCAGTACGCCTTTGACAGCCGTGCCCGCCTGGATGACTTCACACAGGCGCTGCAATCGGTGATCGACCGTCACGATATCCTGCGCACCTCCATGCATTGGGAGGGTTTCGACGAGCCATTGCAGGTGGTCTGGCGCCATGCCGAGCTGAGCGTCGAGACGCGCGTGCTGGATCCCCGCGCCGGCGATATCGGCCAGCAGTTGCAGGCCTGTTTCGACCCGCGCCAGGTGCGCCTGGATATCAGCCGGGCGCCGATGTTGCACCTGGCCCAGGCCTGGGATGAACCGAACCAGCGCTGGCTGGGGCTGCTGCTGTTCCATCACCTGGTCATGGACCACACCGCGATGGACGTGGTGCAGCACGAGATGCAGGCGTTCCTGCTCGGCCAGCAGGCACAACTGGGCGTGGCCGCCCCTTATCGCAACTACGTGGCCCAGGCCCGCCTGGGCGCGAGCCAGGACGAACACGAACGATTCTTCCGCGAGCGCCTTGGCGATATCGACGAGCCGACCCTGCCGTTCGGCCTGCAGGACGTGCAAGGCGATGGCAGCGATATCGAACAGGCCCACCTGGCGCTGGATACTGGCCTGAGCCTGCGCCTGCGCAGCCAGGCCCGGCAGCTCGGGGTCAGTGCGGCAAGCCTGGTGCACCTGGCGTTTGCCCAGGTCCTGGGGCAGGCCAGCGGGCGTGACCGGGTGGTCTTCGGCACGGTGCTGCTGGGCCGGATGCAGGCCGGCGATGGCGCCGACCGCGCCCTGGGTATGTTCATCAATACCTTGCCACTGCGGGTGACCCTGGACGGTCAGAGTGTGCGCCAAGGCGTCAAGACCACCCACGATGAGTTGACCGCCTTGCTCGGGCACGAGCATGCTTCCCTGGCGCTAGCCCAGCGTTGCAGCGGTGTGAGCGCGCCTTTGCCGTTGTTCAGTGCCTTGCTCAACTACCGCCACAGCAGCCTGGACGTGACCGCGCAGGCGCAAGACGCCTGGGACGGCATGCGGGTGCTGGGCGGCGCCGAAGAACGCACCAACTACCCACTGACCCTCAACGTCGACGACCTGGGGGACGGTTTCCACTTCACGGCGTTGGTGGCCTCTGCCATCGGTGCGCAACGCCTCTGCGGTTATTTGCAATGCGCGTTGGAGGGGCTGGTCCAGGCCCTGGAGCAGGCGCCGCAAACCTCCGTGCAGGACATTTCGATCCTGCCGGCCAGCGAGCGCGAGCAATTGCTCGAACACTGGAACCGCAGCGACAAGCCTTATGCCGCCGATGCGCTGATCCACCAGCAATTCGAAGCCCGCGCCACCGAGCGGCCGGATGCCGTGGCGCTGGTGTACCAGGACGAACGCCTGAGCTACGGTGAACTCAACCAGCGCGCCAACCAGGTTGCCCATCGCCTGCTGGCTCAGGGCGTACGCCCGGATGACCGGGTGGCGATCTGCGTCGAACGCGGCCCGGCGATGATCATTGGCCTGCTCGGTATTCTCAAGTCCGGTGCCGGCTACGTACCGCTGGACCCGGCCTATCCCCTCGAGCGCCTGGCCTACACCCTCGGCGACAGTGCGCCAGTGGCCTTGCTCAGCCAGCACGCGGTGCAGGAAGCCTTGCCAGCGGTGCAGGTACCGGTGATCAATCTTGATGATCCGGATCTACGGGACGAGTCCGCCCGCAATCCAGACGTTTCGGTGACGTCCGCGAACCTGGCCTATGTGATCTACACCTCCGGCTCCACCGGCCTTCCCAAGGGCGTGATGGTCGAGCATCGCAACGTCGCGCGGCTGTTCACGGCCACCGAGGATTGGTTCGGCTTCAATGAACAGGACACCTGGGCGCTGTTTCACTCGTTCGCGTTCGACTTCTCGGTCTGGGAAATCTGGGGCGCGCTGCTGCATGGCGGTCGCCTGCTGATCGTGCCGCAACTGATCAGCCGTTCGCCGCAGGACTGCTACGAACTGTTGTGCAGTGCCGGCGTGACGGTACTCAACCAGACGCCGAGCGCGTTCCGCCAGTTGATCGCCGCCCAAGGCGAGCATGGCCGGGCGCACGCCTTGCGCCAGGTGATTTTCGGCGGTGAGGCGCTGGACACGGCGATGCTCAAGCCCTGGTACGGCCGTGAGGTGAATACCGGTACGCAACTGGTGAACATGTACGGCATCACCGAGACCACGGTGCACGTGACCTATTACCCGTTGCAGGCCGAGGACGCCCAGCGCGTGGGCGCCAGCCCGATCGGCAAGCGGATTCCCGATTTGCAGCTGTATGTGCTGGACAGCAGGCGCGAGCCGGTACCGGTAGGCGTAGTCGGCGAGTTGTATGTCGGCGGGGCCGGGGTTGCCCGCGGTTACCTGAACCGTGCCGAACTCAGTGCCGAGCGCTTCATCACCCACCCTTTCAGCGGCGAGCCGAACGCTCGCCTGTACCGCACTGGCGACCTGGGTCGCTGGCAGGCCGATGGCAGCCTGGAATACCTGGGGCGTAACGACGAACAGGTGAAGATTCGCGGATTCCGTATCGAACTGGGTGAAATCGAGGCGCAACTGGCTGTCTGCGAAGGCGTGCGTGACGCCGTGGTGCTGGTGCGCGAGGACGAGCCGGGTGACAAGCGCCTGGTGGCCTATGTCATCGCTGCCGCTGGCGTCGAACTGGACGCCGCGCAATTGCGTGACCAACTGCGCTTGACCTTGGCCGAACACATGTTGCCCAGCGCTTTCGTCAGCCTTGAAGCCTTGCCGCTGACCGCCAACGGCAAGCTCGATCGCAAGGCCCTGCCGGCGCCCGATCGCTCGGCGGTGGCCAGTCGCGGCTACGAAGCGCCCGAAGGCGCTACCGAAATGGCGATTGCCCGTATCTGGCAGGACCTGCTGCAACTGGAGCAGGTCGGTCGCCACGATCACTTCTTCGAACTGGGCGGTCATTCGCTGCTGGCCGTCAAGCTGATCGAGCGTATGCGCCAGATCGACCTCAGTGCCGACGTGCGCGTGCTGTTCGGCCAGCCGACCCTGTCCGCGCTCGCCGCCGCAGTCGGTGGCCGGCAGGCGGTCGAGGTACCGGCTAACCTCATCCCCGAGGGTTGCGAGCGCATCACGCCGGAAATGTTGCCGCTGGTCTCGCTGAGCCAGGAGGACATCGATCGCGTGGTCGCCGGTGTGCCTGGCGGCCTGGCCAATGTGCAGGACATCTACGCCCTGGCACCGTTGCAGGAGGGCATCCTGTACCACCACCTGGCCGCGACCGAGGGCGATCCGTACCTGCAATACGCGATGTTCGGCTTCGACAGCCTCGAACGTCTGCACAGCTTCGCCGCAGCCCTGCAAGGGGTGGTGGCACGACACGATATCCTGCGTACCGCAGTGCTCTGGGAGAGCCTGGACGCACCGGTGCAAGTGGTCTGGCGGGAAGCGCCGCTGGGCCTTGAACGGCTGGAGCTGGACCCGGCGGATGGCGCGATCGTCGAGCAACTGCGCGAGCGCCTGGACCCACGGCATACCCGCCTGGACATCCGCCAGGCGCCGATGATGCGCATCGGCTACGCGCAGGACCCGCTGAACGAGCGCTGGGTCGGCATGCTGCTGTTCCATCATCTGGTGGACGATGCCACGTCGCTGCGTATCCTCTGCGGCGAAATCGAGGCGCACATGCTCGGCGAGCAGGCGCAACTGCCGCCATCCGTGCCTTATCGCAACTATGTGGCCCAGGCCTGGCAAGGCATCAGCCGCGAGGAGCATGAAGCGTTCTTCCGCGACATGCTCGGCGATATCGATGAACCGACCCTGCCGTTCGGCCTGCAGGATGTACAGGGCGATGGCCGCGGCATCGAGGAAGTCCGCCAGGACGTGGATGCCGACCTTGGGCGGCGCCTGCGCCTGCAGGCACGGCAGCTCGGGGTGAGCCCGGCGAGCCTGTACCACCTGGCCTGGGCCCGTGTACTGGGCGTGGTGTCGGGCAAGGACGAGGTAGTGTTCGGCACCGTGTTGCTCGGTCGCCTGCAGGGCGGCGAGGGCGCCGATCGGGCCCTGGGCATGTTCATCAACACCTTGCCGCTGCGCGTCAGCCTGGGCGAGCAGGGCGTGCGCAATGGCCTGAAGGCCACCCATGCCCGACTCAGCGGACTGCTCGCCCATGAACATGCGTCCCTGGTGCTGGCGCAGCGTTGCAGCGGCGTGGCTGCTTCGACGCCGCTGTTCAGTTCGCTGCTCAATTACCGACAGATCGATATCAGCGTCACCGACCAGGCGCTGGCTGCCTGGGAAGGCATCCAGGCGCTGGATGGCGAAGAGCGTACCAACTACCCGCTGACCCTGTCGGTGAACGACCTGGGCGAGGGGTTCAACCTGACGGTCATGGCCGAGGCACAGATTGGTGCCGGTCGGATCTGCGCCTATATGCACTGCGCCCTGGAAAACCTGGTGCAGGCACTGGAGCACAACCCGCAGGCACCGCTGGGCGGGGTGAACATCCTGCCGGCTGGCGAGCGCCAGCAGTTGCTGGAGAACTGGAATACCCCGCATGCCTCCTACGCCGCCGACACGCTGATCCACCGCACCTTCGAGGCCTGGGCGGTGGCGCAGCCGGATGCCGTGGCGCTGCAATACGAAGACAGTACCCTGACCTACGGCGAGCTCAATGCCCGCGCCAACCAGGTGGCCCATCAGTTGCTGGCACTGGGCGTGCGTCCCGATGACCGGGTGGCGATCTGTGTCGAGCGGGGCCTGGAGATGATCGTCGGCCTGCTCGGGATCCTCAAGTCCGGTGCCGGCTACGTGCCGATCGATCCGGCCTATCCGGCCGAGCGCATTGCCTACCAGTTGCAGGACAGCAGTCCGGTGGCGGTATTGGCCGATGCCAGCGGCCTGTCACTGCTGGGCACGTTCGACGGTCCACGCCTGGACCTGCGCAGCCCGGCCCTGCAGGCCCAGCCGAGCAGCAACCCACGGGTCAGCGGGATCAGCCCGCATCACCTGGCCTATGTGATCTACACCTCCGGTTCCACCGGCCTGCCCAAGGGCGTGATGGTCGAGCACCGTAACGTTGCCCGTTTGTTCTCGGCGACCAAGGCCTGGTTCGAATTCAACGAGCAGGATGTCTGGGCGTTGTTCCACTCGTTCGCCTTCGACTTCTCGGTCTGGGAGATCTGGGGCGCGCTGCTGCACGGTGGACGCCTGCTGGTGGTACCACAGTTGGTCAGCCGCTCGCCCGAAGATTGCTACGAACTGCTGTGCAGTGCCGGCGTGACGGTGCTCAACCAGACCCCGAGCGCCTTCCGCCAGTTGCTCAACGCCCAGGGCGAGAGCGATTTGCGGCATTCCTTGCGCCAGGTGATTTTTGGCGGCGAGGCCCTGGAAACCGGCATGCTCAAACCGTGGTACGCCCGCGTGGCCAACGCCGGCACCCAGTTGGTGAACATGTACGGCATCACTGAAACCACTGTGCACGTGACCTACTGTCCATTGGCGGCGGCCGATGCGCAGCGCTCGGGCGTGAGCCCCATCGGCGTGCGGATCCCCGATTTGCAGCTGTATGTGCTGGACAGCCGGCGCGAGCCGGTACCGGTAGGCGTGGTCGGCGAGCTGTATGTCGGTGGCGCCGGGGTTGCACGGGGCTACCTGAACCGTGAGGAACTGACCACCGAGCGTTTCCTGCCCAACCCGTTCAGCAAGGAGCCCCAGGCACGCCTGTACAAGACCGGAGACCTGGGACGCTGGATGGCCGATGGCAGCCTGGATTACCTGGGGCGTAACGACGACCAGGTGAAAATTCGCGGTTTCCGCATCGAACTGGGCGAGATCGAAGCGGCCCTGGGCGCCTGCCAAGGCGTCCGCGAGGCGGTGGTCCTGGCTCGCGAAGACGAGCCGGGCGACAAGCGCCTGGTGGCCTATGTGATCGCCGCCGCCGACCACGAGGTGGTGGCTGCCGAGTTGCGGGCGCAACTGTTGCTGTCGCTGGCTGAATACATGGTGCCCAGTGCCTTCGTGAGCCTGGACAGCTTCCCGCTGACCACCAATGGCAAGCTCAACCGCAAGGCGCTGCCGGCACCGGATGCGCAAGCCCTGGTGCGGCGTGACTACGAGGCCCCCGAAGGAGCCGTGGAAAACGCCATCGCGCAGATCTGGCAGGCGCTGCTGCAATTGCCGCAGGTCGGGCGGCATGACCACTTCTTCGAGCTGGGTGGGCATTCGCTGCTGGCGGTGAAACTGATCGAGCGCATGCGCCAGGTCGGCCTGGCCGCAGATGTACGCGTATTGTTCAGCCAGCCGACGCTGGCAGCCCTGGCTGCGGCGGTCGGCGGGCAGCAGGAGGTTTGTGTACCGGACAACCTGATCGTGCCGGGCTGCGAGCGCATCACGCCAGACATGCTGCCCCTGGTCGATCTCGACCAGGCCGCCATCGACCGCATCGTCGCGGGCGTGCCCGGCGGCGTGGCCAACGTGCAGGACATCTACGCCCTGGCGCCGTTGCAGGAGGGGATTCTCTATCACCACCTGGCAGCCAACGCCGGTGACCCCTATGTCCTGCAAGTGCAGTTCGCCTTCGACGATCGCCAGCGCCTGGCCGCGTTTGCCGAGGCCCTGCAGAGTGTGGTGGAGCGCCACGACATCTTGCGCACCAGCGTCGCCTGGGAGGGCCTGGACCAGCCGGTACAAGTGGTCTGGCGTGACGCTCGACTGAGCCTGGAGGAGGTCGCGGTCGACCCGGCGGCTGGTGATGTGCTGGCCCAGTTGCACGAGCGTTTCGATCCGCGTCACTACCGCCTGGATATCGGCCAGGCGCCACTGATGCATATCGCCTATGCCCAGGACCCGCTCAACCGGAGGATCAGCGCGATGCTGCTGTTCCATCACCTGGCCCTGGACCACACGGCCCTGGAGGTGGTGATCGAAGAAATGCAGGCCAGCCTGCAAGGTCTCGGCGGACAATTGCCAGCGCCGGTGCCTTATCGCAACCATGTCGCCCAGGCACGCCTGGGGACCAGCCAAGAGGAGCATGAGGCGTTCTTCCGCGAGATGCTCGGCGATATCGACGAGCCGACGCTGCCTTATGGCATCCAGGACGTGCAGGGTGACGGCAGTGCCGTCAGCGAAGTGCAACAGGTTCTCGACAACGGCTTGAGCCAGCGCCTGCGTGGCGTCGCCCGGCAACTGGGCGTCAGTGCCGCAAGCCTAATGCACCTGGCGTGGGCCCAGGTGATGGGTCGCGTCTCGGGGCGTGAGGAAGTGGTGTTCGGCACCGTGCTGATGGGCCGGATGCAGGGCGGCAAGGGCAGCGACCGCGCCCTGGGGATGTTCATCAATACCTTGCCGCTGCGCCTGAGCGTCGGTGGCATCAGCGCCCTGGCCGGGGTCAAGGCCACCCACGGGCGGTTGTCGACCCTGCTCGGTCACGAACATGCGTCACTGTCCCTGGCCCAGCGGTGCAGCGGCGTACCGGGTTCGCTGCCGCTGTTCAGCTCGCTGCTGAACTACCGCCATAGCACCGGTGGCGCGGTTTCGCCCGAGGCGCTGTCAGCCTGGCAGGGCATGCAGACCCTGAGCATGGAAGAGCGTACCAACTATCCGTTGTGCCTGAACGTCGATGACCTGGGCGATGGTTTCGTACTCACCGTCCAGGCGGTGGAGCGGATCGATGCGCGACGGATTGGCGGTTATATGCAGGCGGCCCTGGAACAACTGGTCCGGGCCCTGGAGCAGGCGCCGGCCACGGCGCTCAATCGCCTGCCGATCCTGCCTGCCGATGAGCGTGAGCAGTTGCTGGTGGGTTTCAACGACACGGCGCTGGAGTATCCGCAGGCGCAGACCATTCATGGGTTGTTCGAGGCGCAGGTCGAGAGTACGCCGGATGCACTGGCGGTGGTGCATGGCGAGCTGTGCCTGAGCTACAGCGAGCTTAACGAGCAGGCCAACCGTTTGGCCCATGCCTTGCGCAAGCAGGGTGTGCAGCCTGATTCGCGGGTAGGCATCTGCGTCGAGCGCGGGGCCGAGATGGTCGTCGGACTGCTGGCGATTCTCAAGGCTGGCGGCGCCTATGTGCCGTTGGACCCGGCTTATCCAGCAGAACGAATTGCCTACATGCTGCAAGACAGTGCCCCGGCAGTGGTGCTGGCCCAGACCGCTACCCAGGACTTGCTAGCCGGCGTTTCGGTACCGTTGATCAATCTCGATCAGTGCACCTGGCAGGACGAGTCCGTCCAGAATCCGCAGGTGCCGGGCCTCACCTCGTCACACTTGGCCTACCTGATTTACACCTCGGGTTCGACCGGATTGCCGAAAGGCGTGATGATCGAACACCGCAACACGGTGAATTTCCTGACCTGGGCCCATGCGGCTTTCGACAACTTGTCGAGCCACACAAATCCTGTGGGAGCCGGCTCGCTGTCGAAAGCGGCCGATCAGGCGGCACACGACTCACTGGCCTCATCGCCAGCAAGCCGGCTTCCACAACAAGGGTCGGCGTTGAGCAAAACCTTGTTCTCGACCTCGCTGAACTTCGATCTGGCCGTTTATGAGTGCTTCGCGCCACTGACCTCGGGTGGCAGCATCGAGGTGGTGAAAAACGTCCTGGAGCTGCAACACGGCCAGCACGATATCGGCCTGATCAACACCGTGCCGTCAGCCTTGAAAGCCCTGCTGGAAGTCGACGGCCTGCCGAAATCGGTACACACGGTCAACGTCGCCGGTGAAGCCCTCAAGCGCAGCCTGGTGGAGTCGCTGTTCGAAAAAACTACCGTCCAACGCCTGTGCAACCTCTACGGTCCCTCGGAAACCACCACCTATTCAAGCTGGGTGGCGATGGACCGCGGGGACGGCTTTGCCCCGCACATCGGCAAACCCGTCGGCAACACCCAGTTTTACCTGCTGGACGAGCAACAGCAGCCTGTCCCGTTGGGTGTGCCGGGTGAAATCTACATCGGCGGTGCCGGCGTAGCCCGAGGCTATTTGAACCGCGACGACCTGACATCCGAGCGTTTCCTCCAGGACCCGTTCAGCCAGGATCAAACCGCCCGCATGTACCGCACCGGCGACTTGGGCCGCTACCTGCCGGACGGCAACATTGAGTACCTGGGCCGTAACGACGACCAGGTGAAGATCCGCGGTTTCCGTATCGAACTGGGCGAGATCGACGCGCGCCTGGCAAAACACCCGGCAATCCACGAAACGGTGGTCACCGCTCGCGAGGACGTGCCGGGCGACAAGCGCCTGGTGGCCTATTACACCCTAGCCGAGGGGCATACCTCGGTCGAAATCGACAACCTGCGCCGTCATCTCCAGGAAAAACTGCCGGAATACATGATCCCGGCCCTCTACGTCGCGCTGGAAAAACTGCCGCTGACCCCGAACGGCAAGCTGGACCGCAAGGCCTTGCCGGCACCGGATCTCGATGCGGTGGCGAGCCGGGGCTACGTGGCTCCCGAAGGGGAAATCGAAATTGCCCTGGCCCATATCTGGCAGGAGCTGCTCGGCCTGTCCCAGGTCGGTCGGCATGATCAGTTCTTCGAGCTGGGTGGGCATTCGTTGCTGGCCATGCGCCTGATTTCGCAGATCCGCCAGCAACTGGGGGTTGAACTGGGCCTGGCCGAGCTGTTTGCCCAGGCCGAACTGGCCGACCTGGCCCAGGTGGTCGCCCAGGCTGGACGCAGCACCCTGCCGGACATCGTGCCGGTGGCTCGCGACCAGGCCTGGCCATTGTCCTTCGCCCAGCAGCGCTTGTGGTTCCTGGCCCAGATGGAGGGCGCCAGTGCCGCCTACCATATGCCCGGTGGCCTCAGCCTGCGCGGCGCACTTGACCGTGCGGCCTTGCAACGGGCCCTGGAGCGCATCGTCGCGCGTCATGAAGGCTTGCGCACCACCTTCATCCGTGGCGACGACGAGCAGCCGTTGCAGCGGATCACCCCGGCGGACGCCGGCTTCAGCCTGCAACTGCACGACCTGCAGGGATTGGCTGAGGTCGAGACGAAACTCGAGGCGCTGGCCCGCGAGGAAGCCCAGCAAGCCTTCGACCTGGAGCAGGGGCCGTTGATTCGTGGCCGCCTGATCCGCCTGGCCGAGGACCATCATGTCCTGCTGGTGACCCTGCACCATATCGTCTCCGACGGCTGGTCGATCAGCGTCCTGATCCGTGAACTGGCCGCGCTGTACGCCGCGTTCAGCCAGGATCTGGATGATCCGCTGCCCCCCTTGCCGCTGCACTACCTCGACTATGCGGTGTGGCAGCGTCGCTGGCTCAGCGGCGAACGGCTGCAACAGCAAAGCCGGTACTGGCAACAGGCCCTGGCGGAGGCTCCGGCGCTGTTGATGCTGCCCACCGACCGGGTCCGTCCGGCACAGCAGGACTACGCCGGTGCAGCGTTGCCAGTGGTGATCGACGAGCAACTGACCCGCGGCCTCAAGGCCCTGGGTCAGCGGCACGGGACCACCCTGTACATGACCGTGATGGCCGCCTGGGCCGCGCTGCTGGGCCGCCTGGCCGGGCAGGAGGAAGTGGTCATCGGCTCGCCGGTGGCCAACCGTACGCGCAGTGAGGTCGAAGGACTGATCGGTCTGTTCGTCAACACCCTGGCGATTCGCGTCGATCTCGGTGCACAACCGACCACCCAGGCCTTGCTGGCCCAGGTCAAGGCCACCACCCTCGGTGCCCAGGCGCATCAGGACCTGCCGTTCGAGCAGGTGGTCGAGTTGGTCAAGCCGGTGCGCAGCCTGTCCCATAGCCCGATCTTCCAGGCGATGCTGACCTGGCAGGACATGGACGGCGGCGAACCGATCCTCGGCGACCTGCGTCTCGAAGGCCTGGACACCGGGCATACCCTGGCCAAGTTCGATCTTTCGCTGGACCTGGGCGAAGTCCAGGGGCGCCTGCTCGGCTCGCTGGAATATGCCACCGCGCTGTTCGATGAAAGCACCATGCAGCGTTACCTGGGTTACTTCCAGCGCCTGCTGGAAGCCATGGTCGCCGACGACCGGCAGGTACTGGAGCGGGTGCCGCTGCTCGATGCCGTTGAGCGCGAGCAGTTGTTGCAGGGCCTCAATGCCACCGAAGTGCCGTATCCCCGGCACAGCACCATTCACCAGTTGTTCGAGGAAAAGGTGCAGGTACAGCCGGAGGCCATCGCGGTGGCCTTCCAGGAACGCCGCCTGAGCTATGCCGAGTTGAACCGCCAGGCCAACCGCCTGGCCCATCGACTGATCGGCCTGGGCATCGGCCCGGACGACCGGGTGGCGATCTGCATCGAACGCGGCGTGGAAATGCTGATCGGCCTGCTCGGCGTGCTCAAGGCCGGTGCGGCCTATGTCCCGCTGGACCCGGCCTATCCGGCCGAACGCCTGGCCTACATGATCGAGGACAGTACACCGTCGGCCCTGTTGACCCAGCGTGTCCTGCAGGATCGCCTGCCGGCCCTTGATCTGCCGCTGTTGCTGCTCGACGACGACCAGGGCTTCAGCGAGCGTGACGACAACCCGCTGGTCGCCGGCCTCGGCGCGCGCAACCTGGCCTATGTGATCTACACCTCCGGCTCCACCGGCAATCCGAAGGGGGTGATGATCGAACACCGTGGGCTGGTCAACTACAGCCTCGATGCCGCGCGTCTGTTCGGCCTGACGCCTGCGGACACCGTGCTGCAACAGAACACCTTGAACTTCGACCTGTCGGTGGAGGAGATCTTCCCGGCGCTGTTGGCCGGCGCCACCCTCGCGCCGAGCCGGGAGATCTTCGGCAGCGAAGGCACCCAGGACTACGGCATTCGCCCGACCTTCCTGCACATGACCGCCGCCCACTGGCACACCCTGGCCGCCGAATGGCACAGCCAGCCGCAGTTGGCCGCACGGCGCCTGGCCGATGTGCGGCTGATCAACGTCACCGGCGATGCGCTGTCGGCGCAGAAGCTCAAGCTCTGGGATGAAGTCCGTCCGGCCCATACCCGGTTGGTCAACACCTATGGCCCGACCGAGGCGACGGTGTCCTGCACCGCGGCCTACGTTCAGCACGATGCCGAGGTCGGCAGCGAGGGTAGCGGTAACGCCACCATCGGCAAGCCGATGGCCAATACCCGAATCTACCTGCTCGATGCCCATCAGCAGCCAGTGCCGCATGGCGTGGCCGGGGAGATTTTCATCGGTGGCGATGGCGTGGCGCGCGGCTACCTGAACCTTGAACAGGTCAACGCCGAGCGTTTCCTGGTCGACCCGTTCAGCAGCGACCCTGATGCCCGCCTGTACAAGACCGGCGACCTGGCCCGCTACCTGGCCGACGGCCGTATCGAGTACCTGGGCCGGAACGACTTCCAGGTCAAGGTCCGGGGGTTCCGCATCGAACTTGGCGAAATCGAGTCGCGCCTGGGCAACTGTGCCGGGGTCAAGGAAGCGGTGGTGATCGCCCGGGAAGACCGGCCGGGGGACAAGCGCCTGGTGGCCTATGTCGTCGCGCAACCCCAGGCCGGCCTCGATGCTGCCGCCCTGCGTGCCGAACTGGCGCCGCAACTGGCCGAGTACATGCTGCCGAGCGCTTTCGTGCTGCTCGATGCCTTGCCGCTGACGCCCAACCGCAAGCTTGACCGCAAGGCCTTGCCGGCCCCGGCGGAAGACGCCTTTGTCAGCCGGGAACATGTCGCCCCGCAAGGGACTGTCGAAACAGCCCTGGCGCAGATCTGGCAGGACCTGCTCAACCTGGAGCAGGTGGGGCGTCACGACCACTTCTTCGAACTGGGCGGTCACTCGTTGCTGGCCATGCGCCTGATTTCCCAGGTACGCCGCCGCTTGGGTGTCGAGCTGAACCTGGCCGACATCTTCGCCCAGCCGGACCTGGCAGCACTGGCCCTGGTGCTGGCGCAGGCCGCCGGCAGCAGCCAGCCGCCAATCGTTCCAGTGGCCCGCGACCAGGCCTTGCCGTTGTCGTTTGCCCAGCAGCGCTTGTGGTTCCTCGCGCAACTGGATGGCGACAGCGCGGCGTATCACATTCCGGCAGGCCTGCGTTTGCGGGGCAGCCTGGATCGACTGGCGCTCAAGCGCGCGCTGGATCGCATCGTCGCCCGCCACGAAGCGTTACGCACCACCTTCGTCCAGTTGCCGGGGCAAGAGCCAGAGCAACGCATCGCCCCGGCCGATAGCGGTTTCAGCCTGCAATGGCAGGTGCTGGCCGGACAGGTGGAAGCGGAAGACGAGCTGCTGCGCATTGCCACTGAAGAAGCCCGGGAACGTTTCGACCTGCTGAACGGCCCGCTGGTCCGCGGGCGACTGGTCCGCATGGCGGACGACGATCATGTGCTGTTGGTGACCATGCACCATATCGTGTCCGACGGCTGGTCCGCCGGGGTGCTGACCCGTGAACTGGGCGCGCTCTACGAGGCCTTCCGCCAAGGTGCGGAGGATCCGCTGCCGGCCTTGCCGGTGCAATACGCCGACTATGCGCTGTGGCAACGCCGCTGGCTGGACGGCGAAGTCCTGCAACGGCAGGGCCAGTACTGGCAGCAGGCCCTGGCCGGTGCGCCGGTCCTGCTGGCGTTGCCGAGCGACCGGCCACGTCCGGCGCGGCAGGACTACAGCGGGCATATGCTGGGCCTGGCCCTCGATGCCGAGTTGACCCGTGACCTCAAGGCACTGAGCCAGCGCCAGGGCACCACGCTGTTCATGACGGTGATGGCCGCCTGGGCCGCAGTCCTCGGTCGCCTGTCCGGCCAGGATGACGTAGTGATCGGTACGCCGGCGGCCAACCGTCTGTGCGCCGAGGTGGAGGACCTGATCGGGTTCTTCGTCAATACCCTGGCGATCCGTGTCGACCTCTCGGCCGCACCGAGCGTCGAAACCCTGTTGCAACAGGTCAAGCAGCAGACCCTGGCCGCCCAGGCGAACCAGGACCTGCCATTCGAGCAGGTGGTGGAGGTGGTCCGGCCGCAACGCAGCCTGGCCCATAGCCCGATTTTCCAGGCGATGCTGTCATGGCAGAACACCGAGGATGTCGGCCTGGAGCTGGGCGACATGGCCCTGCAAGGCGTCGGGGTGACCAGCAGCACGGCCAAGTTCGACGTGTTGCTGGACATGACCGAAGTTGGCGACCGCCTGTTCGGTACCCTGGAGTACGCCACCGCGTTGTTCGACGAAGCGAGCATGCAGCGCTGCCTGGGTTACCTGGAAGCGATGCTGCGGGGGATGGCCGCCGATGAGCGGGCGCGGGTCGACGAGATTGCCTTGCTCGACGAGGAGCAGGCTCGGCAGCTGCTGGAAGAGTTCAACGCCACGGCGGTTGACTATCCACGGGACCTGACCCTGCACGCGCTGTTCGAGGCGCAGGTTGCCGAGTGTGGCGACACGGTCGCGGTGGTGGACGAGCAGGGCAGCCTGAGCTACGACGCGCTCAATCGCCAGGCCAACCGTATCGCCCACCGCCTGATTGGTCTGGGCATCGGCCCGGACGACCGGGTGGCGATCTGCCTCGAGCGTAGCCAGGCGATGGTCGCGGGGCTGCTGGGGATTCTCAAGGCTGGTGCCGCCTATGTGCCGCTGGATCCGGATTACCCGGCCGACCGCCTCACCTACATGCTCGGCAACTGCGCCCCGGCGGTGGTCCTCACCCAGCAGTCGCTGCGTGCGGTGCTGCCGCCAAGCGACGTCCCGGTGTTGCTGCTCGATGCCGGCCAGGCCGAGACCGAAGGCTTCCTCGCCCAGCCGGAACACAACCCGCTGCGCGCCGAGGTGCGTCCCGAACACCTGGCCTACGTCATCTACACCTCCGGTTCGACCGGTCAGCCCAAGGGCGTGATGAACGAACACCGCGGGGTGGTCAACCGCCTGCTGTGGATGCAGGACGAGTACGGGCTGGATACCTCGGACCGGGTGCTGCAGAAGACCCCGTTCAGCTTCGACGTGTCGGTCTGGGAGTTCTTCTGGCCTTTGTTCAACGGTGCGCGGCTGGTGATGGCGCGGCCTGGTGGTCATCGCGACCCGGCCTACCTGCGCGAAGTGATTCGCGGGCAGGGCATCACCACCTTGCACTTCGTACCGTCGATGCTCGACTTGTTCCTGGCGCATGGCGAAATGGAGCAGAGCCGGCTGTCGAGGGTGATGTGCAGTGGCGAGGCGCTACCGGGCCATCTGGTCCGACGCTTCAAGCAGCAACTGCCGGAAGTCGGCCTGTTCAACCTCTATGGTCCGACCGAGGCGGCAGTGGACGTGACAGCCTGGGATTGTGCCGGGCCGCTGGAACAGACCCCGGACAACACGCCGATCGGCAAGCCGGTGGCCAATACCCGGATCTACCTGCTGGACGCCCATCGCCAGCCGGTGCCGCAAGGTGTGGCAGGGGAGCTGTACATCGGCGGCGTGCAGGTGGCGCGTGGCTATCTGAACCGTCCTGAATTGAGCGCTGAGCGTTTCCTCGACGATCCATTCACCGGCGGGCGCCTGTATCGCACCGGCGACCTCGGTCGCTACCTGCCGGACGGCACCATCGAATACCTGGGGCGTAACGACGACCAGGTGAAAATTCGCGGCTTCCGTATCGAACTGGGGGAAATCGAGGCACGCCTGGCGGCTTGCCCTGGGGTCAAGGAAAGCGTGGTGCTGGCCCGCGAAGACAATGTCGGCGAGAGACGCCTGGTGGCCTATGTCACGGCGCAACAGGCGCAAACCGTGCTGGCGATCGAAAACCTGCGCGCTCATCTGCAAGGAGGACTGCCGGAATACATGGTACCGGCGGCCTATGTGCAACTGGACGCACTGCCACTGACGCCCAATGGCAAGCTGGATCGCAAGGCCCTGCCGGTCCCGGATGCCGCGGCCTTGATCAGCCGTGAATACGAAGCACCCCAAGGGGAAACCGAACGCCTGCTGGCGCAACTCTGGAGCGAGTTGCTCAAGGTCGAGCGAGTCGGTCGGCACGACAACTTCTTCGAGCTGGGCGGGCATTCATTGCTGGCGGTGACGCTGATCGAACGGATGCGCCAGGCCGGCCTGGGGGCGGATGTGCGGGTGCTGTTCGGCCAGCCGAGCTTGTCGGCGCTGGCGGCGGCGGTGGGGGGTAATACCGAAATCGCCGTACCGGCCAACCTGATCGCGGCGGATTGCCAGCAGATCACTCCAGATCTGTTGCCATTGGTCCAACTGACCCAGGCGCAGATCGACCGAGTGATGGCGAGCGTACCGGGTGGCGCAGCGAACGTGCAGGATATCTACCCGCTGGCCCCCCTGCAGGAGGGGATTCTCTATCACCACCTGGCGGCGGAGCAGGGCGATCTGTATCTGCAGCAGGCGTTGTTCCATCTGCGCGACCGCGAGCGCCTGTCGGCCTTTGTCGAGGCCCTGCAGGGCGTGATCGCTCGCCACGACATCCTGCGTACCGCCGTGCTGTGGGAGGGCCTGGAGCAGCCATTGCAGGTGGTGCTGCGCCAGGCGCCGATGGTGCTGGAGGAGTTGGACCTGGCGGCCGGGGACGGCGCTATCGCCGACCAGTTGCGTGGGCATTTCGACCCGCAGCACTACCGGCTCGATGTGCGCCAGGCGCCCTTGCTGCGCCTGGCCTGTGCCTATGATGCCGGCCAGCAGCGCTGGGTCGCGGTGCTGCTGTTCCATCACCTGGCCCTCGACCACACGGCCCTGGAAGTGGTGCAGCACGAGATGCAGGCCTATCTGCTGGGGCAACAGGCGCAACTGGGCGCGCCAGTGCCGTTCCGCAACTACGTGGCCCAGGCGCGCCTGGGTGTCAGCCAGGCTGCCCACGAAGCGTTCTTCCGCGAGATGCTCGGCGACGTCGACGAGCCGACCCTGCCGTTCGGCCTGCAGGACGTCCAGGTCGATGGCGGCGCCATCGAACAGGCGCGCCAGGTGGTCGATCCGGCCCTGAGCCGACGGCTGCGCCAATGTGCGCGCCAGCTTGGCGTCAGTGCCGCCAGCCTGCATCACCTGGCCTGGGCCCGGGTGGTCGGTGGGCTGAGCGGCCGCGAGGACGTGGTGTTCGGTACCGTGCTGATGGGCCGGATGCAAGGGGGCGAGGGTGCGGATCGTGCGCTGGGGATGTTCATCAACACCTTGCCGTTGCGCATCGAAGTCGGTGCGCTGGATGCCTCGGCGGGCGTCCGGGCGACCCACGCCCGCTTGACGGCGCTGCTTGGTCACGAACACGCGTCCCTGGCGCTGGCCCAGCGTTGCAGCAACGTGGCCGTGCCGACGCCGCTGTTCAATGCATTGCTCAATTATCGACACAGCGCCATGCAGATCGACAGTCAAGCGCTGTCGGCCTGGAACGGGATCGAGGGGCTGGGTGGTGAAGAATGGAGCAACTACCCGCTGACATTGTCGGTGGATGACCTGGGCGAGGATTTCGTCCTGAGCGTCGCGGCCCTGGAGGGCATCGGCGCACAACGGGTCTGCGACTACATGCACACGGCCCTGATCAACCTGGCTGCCGCTCTGGAGCAGACGCCCCTGGCGCCATTGTCCGGGCTGTCGATCCTGCCCGCCGCCGAGCGCGAGCAATTGCTGGTTGGGTTCAATGCCAGCAGTCGCGACTATCCACGGACGCAGACCGTGCATGGCCTGTTCGAAGCCCAGGTGCGGGCGCGTCCCGAGGCCTGTGCGGCAATTCATGACGGCGTTGCACTGACCTACGCTGAACTCAACGCCCGGGCCAATCGCCTGGCCCGCCATCTGCGCGGCCTTGGCGTGCAGCCGGGGGACAGCGTGGCGATCCTGCTGGAGCGCAGCCATGACCTTCTGGTCAGCCAATTGGCGGCACTCAAGTGCGCGGCGGTCTATGTACCGCTGGATATCAACGCACCGGTCGAGCGCCAAGGCTTCATGATCGAGGACAGCCAGGCCCAGGTGCTGCTGACCCATGCCCAGGCGTCGCTGGTCACGGTCGTACCGCGTGTGGAACTGGACCGCCTGGACCTGTCTCGTCTCGATCCGGACGATCTGGGGATTACCCATTCCAGCGAAAGCGTGGCGTACATCATGTACACCTCTGGCTCCACCGGCACGCCGAAAGGCGTGTTGGTACCGCATCGGGCCATCAGCCGGTTGGTGCTCAACAACGGCTACGCCGATTTCAATGCTCAGGACCGCGTGGCCTTTGCCTCCAACCCGGCGTTCGACGCCAGTACCCTGGATGTCTGGGCTCCGCTGCTCAATGGCGGCTGTGTGGTGGTGATCGGGCAGGACGACCTGCTGTCGCCGATGAACTTCCAGCGCTTGTTGCTGGAGCAGTCGGTAACGGTGCTGTGGATGACCGCCGGGTTGTTCCATCAGTATGCGGCTGGCCTGGGCGAAGCCTTCTCGCGCCTGCGCTACCTGATCGTCGGCGGCGATGTGCTGGACCCGGCAGTGATTGCCCGGGTGCTGGCCAACAGCGCTCCCGAGCATCTGCTCAACGGCTACGGCCCGACCGAAGCCACGACCTTCTCGGCAACCTACGAGATCACTGCCGTCGGCGCTGGCGGTATTCCGATTGGCCGGCCAGTGGGCAATACCCGCCTGTACGTGCTCGATGGCCAGGGCCAACCCGCGCCGTTGGGCGTGGCCGGCGAGCTGTATATCGGCGGTGAGGGCGTAGCCTTGGGGTACCTCAACCGGGAAGACCTGAGTCGGGAGAAATTCGTTGCCGACCCGTTCGACAGCGCGCCGAACGCTCGGATGTACCGCACCGGCGACCTGGTTCGCTGGCGTGCCGACGGCAACCTGGACTACCTGGGCCGCAATGACGCCCAGGTGAAAATCCGTGGTTTCCGGGTCGAACTGGGCGAAATCGAGGCGCGGCTGGCCGAGCATCCCGAGGTGCGGGAGGCGGTGGTGCTGTGTCGCGAAGATGCTGCGGGCGACAAGCGCCTGGTGGCCTACTTCACCGCCCAGCAGCCGGAGCCCGTGCTGGAAATCGAACAGCTGCGCGACCATCTGCAAGGCGGCTTGCCGGAGTACATGGTGCCGGCCGCCTATGTGCAGCTCGACGGGTTGCCTTTGACGGCCAACGGCAAGCTGGACCGCAAGGCGCTGCCGGCACCGGATGCGCAAGCGCTGGTCAGTCGTGGCTACGAAGCGCCGCAAGGCGAGATCGAAACCCGCCTGGCGGCGCTCTGGGCTGATCTGCTCAGGGTCGAGCGGGTCGGTCGGCATGACCACTTCTTCGAATTGGGCGGCCATTCGCTGCTGGCGGTGCGGCTGGTCGGCGAGCTGTCCGCCGTCGGCTTGTCGCTGTCGTTGGCCGAGCTGTTCCAGCACGCGACGGTAGCGCAATTGGCTGCCTTGCTGGGCAACCGTACGGGCGAAGCCGATTCCGCTGGCGATGAGCAACTGGTGCCGGTACGCACCACGGGCAGCCAGCGGCCGTTGTTCCTGGTTCATGAGTTCACCGGCCTGGACCTGTATTTCCCGACACTGGGCCAGCATATCGACAGTGATGTTCCGGTCTACGGCCTGCCTGGCATTCGCCTTGGCCAGCCGCAGTTGCACACCATGGAATGCCTGGCCAGCCGTCTGCTGAAGCTGATGCGCAGTGTCCAGCCGCAAGGACCTTACCGTCTGGCCGGCTGGTCGTTCGGCGGCTTGCTGGCCTACGAGATTGCCACCCAGTTGCTGGGCCTGGACGAGGAGGTGGAGTTCGTCGGCCTGATCGATACCTATATGCCGCGCCTGGTGGATCAGGGCCGGGAACGTTGGAACCCGCAGAGCGCGCATCGCCAGCATCTGCTGGAACGCTGTGAGTCGTTCTGGAATGCCCAGGGGGCGAGCGTGGAAACGCTGGCCACATTGGAGGCGGTGCGTTCCAGGCTGCAAGACTTCGATTTCGAAGGGCTCTTGCAGCATTGCCGCGAACAGGGCGTGTTGCCGGCGGAACTCGATGCGCTTGAGGCCGACTATCTGTGGCAGTACCTGGATCGCGAGGTGGCCCACGGCCATGCCCAGGCCCACTACATCGTGTTCCCCACCAGCGTTCCGGTGCACCTGTTCACCGCCACCGATTTGGCTCGCGACGCGGTGCCCCACAGCGGCTACCTGGGCTGGGACGACGTGCTGCCGGGCAGCCAGTTACACAGCATCAAGGTGGCGGGCGATCACCAGAGCCTGATGCAAGCACCGCATATCGAAGGCCTGGGACGGGCGATCGGCACGGCGCTGGCCAGCCTGGCCGGGCGCTCGGCGCCTGCCCGCGTCGCGCACCAGCCGCTGCTGACGATCCAGGGCGGACGGAGCGATCACACACCGGTGTTCTGCGTGCCGGGGGCCGGTGACAGCGTGACGGGCTTTATCGGCCTGACCGATGCGTTCGGTACGCACTGGCCGATCCATGGCCTGCAACCGCGCGGGCTGGATGGCCGCACGGTGCCGTACGGTTCGGTGGAAATCGCCGCCGAGGCCTACCTGCAAGCGCTCGACAGCGTACAACCGGAAGGGCCGGTGCACCTGCTCGGTCACTCCTTCGGTGGCTGGGTGGTGTTCGAGATGGCCCTGCGTCTGGCAGCGCGGGGGCGCGAAGTCGCCTCACTGACCCTGATCGACAGCGAATCGCCAGGCGGCAACGGCGTGGTGGGCAAGCCCTATACGGCGATGGGCGTCCTGGATCGCCTGATCGAGACCATGCAACTGGCCGCGGGCAAGTCGATGGCGATCGATCGGGTCGCCTTCGAAGCGCAAGGCGATAACGGTCAATTGCAACTGTTGCATGGCGGAATGGTGCATGCCGGGCTGCTGCCGCAACGCTCGGCGCCCGACTCGATGCGTGGCCCGGTACGGGCCTTCGGTACCGCCTTGCGCACCCGCTACGAGCCATCGTCGATCTATACCGGCCCGGTACGGCTGGTGCTGGCCGATGATCCGGTGCTGGACGCGGCGGGCAACCAGCGCGAGCAGCAGGCCATGGTCGGCGGCTGGCGCCGCTGTGCCCCGGACCTCACCGTCTGGCGTGGGCCAGGCAACCATTTCACCATCCTCAAGGCGCCACATGTGCAGCATCTGGCGAGCTGGTGGCGAAGTTCCCATTGACTCAACCTCTTAAAACCCGGCGGCGGGGTCGCCGGGTCAACCTCCAACACATTCGTGGTTTTCTATGAAAAAGTTGAAGTTTCGCAAAGTGGTAATCGTGGCCGTACTGGTGGTCCTGGCGGCGGTCATTTTCTACAGCGTCCAGGCACCGGCCAATGCGCCGCAGTACCTGACCGCCAATGTCGAACGCACGGACATCGAGAGTTCCGTGCTGGCCAGTGGGGTGCTGCAGGGCATCAAGCAGGTCGATGTCGGCGCACAAGTCTCCGGCCAGCTCAAGTCACTGAAGGTGAAACTGGGCGACAAGGTCAAGCAGGGCCAGTGGCTGGCGGAAATCGATCCGGTGGTGCTGCAGAACGCCTTGCGCCAGGCGCAGGTCAATGAGCAGAACCTCACCGCGCAGAAACAGGCGGCGGCGGCACAGCTCAAGGATGCCAAGTCGACCTACGAGCGCTACAAGCTGCTGCGCCAGGATGACGCGATTTCCAAGCAGGATTTCGAGACCGCGCAATCGAACTTCGAGGTCAAGAGTGCCAACCTGCTGTCCCTGGACGCACAGATCCGCGATGCACGGATCCAGGTAGAAACCGCCAGGGTCAACCTGGGCTATACCCGCATCGTCGCACCCATCGACGGCGACGTGGTGGGTATCGTCACCCAGGAAGGCCAGACCGTGATCGCCCAGCAGCTGGCGCCGGTGATCCTCAAGCTCGCCGATCTCGACACCATGACCATCAAGGCCCAGGTCTCCGAGGCCGACGTGATTCATATCAGCGAAGGGCAGGAGGTGTATTTCACCATTCTCGGGGACGTCGACAAGCGTTACTACGCCAAGCTGCGCGGCACCGAGCCGGCCCCGCAGAATTTCCTGGAAACCCAGGCCGCCGGTGCCAGCAAGCAGAATACCGCGGTGTTCTACAACGCCCTGTTCGATGTGCCAAACCCCGAGCATCGCCTGCGCATTTCCATGACCGCCCAGGTGCATATCGTCCGCGACCGGGCCAAGGACGTGCTGACCGTGCCGGTCGCGGCCCTGGGCGAGAAGAACAAGGACGGCACGTTCCCGGTGCGGGTGCTCGATGGACAGGGCCAGGCCCAGGTTCGCAACGTACAGGCCGGCCTCAACAACAATGTCCGGGTGGAGATCAAGACCGGCTTGGCCGAAGGTGACAAGGTGGTCATTGGCGAGCCGTCCTCGACACCAGCGGTAGCGGGGGCCTGACCATGAGCCGGCCTCTGTTGGAACTCAAGGGTATTACCCGTCGCTTCGTCGCCGGCGAGAAGGACTTCGTCGCGCTCAAGGACATCAACTTGACGATCAATGCCGGTGAACTGGTGGCTATCACCGGTGCCTCGGGCTCCGGCAAGTCGACCCTGATGAACGTGCTCGGTTGCCTGGATCACGCCAACTCCGGCAGCTACAAGGTTGACGGGCGCGAAACCAGCAGCCTCAGCGACGATGAGCTGGCGCAACTGCGCCGTGATCACTTCGGTTTCATTTTCCAGCGCTATCACCTGTTGCCGCACCTGGCGGCCAACCAGAACGTGGAAATGCCGGCGGTCTACGCCGGTACCGGCGAGAGTAAGCGCAACAGTCGCGCCCAGGAGCTGCTTGAGCGGCTGGGTCTGGCGTCGCACCTGGAGCATCGCCCGAGCCAGTTGTCCGGTGGCCAGCAACAAAGGGTCAGTATTGCCAGGGCCTTGATGAACGGTGGTGAAATCATCCTGGCCGACGAACCCACCGGGGCCCTCGACACCGTCAGCGGCAAGGAGGTGATGAAGATCCTGCTGGAGCTGCACGCTGCCGGGCACACGGTGATCCTGGTGACTCACGATGACAAGGTGGCGGCCCATGCCGAGCGCATCATCGAGATCCGCGACGGCGAAATCCTCAGTGATCGGCCCAACCCGAATCGTTCGCAGGCTGGCGAAAAAACCGCGCAGCGCCTGCCGGCCAAGCCCGGCCAGGGCAATCGCCTGATGGCCAGCCTCGCGCTGTTCCAGGAGGCTTTCGTCATGGCCTGGGTGGCGCTGATCTCGCATCGCATGCGTACCCTGTTGACCATGCTCGGCATCATCATCGGCATCACCTCGGTGGTGTCGATCGTGGCCATCGGCGAGGGGGCCAAGGAGTACGTGCTCAAGGACATCCAGGCCATCGGCAGCAATACCATCGAGATTTTTCCCGGCAACGATTTCGGCGACAACAAGGCGGGTGCCATCGAAACCCTGGCGCTTTCCGATGTGGCGGCCCTGAGCAGCCAGTACTACATCGACAGCGCCTCGCCGAACATCGGCCGCAGCTTGTTGGTGCGCTACCGCAACATCGACGTGACGGCAACCCTCAGCGGGGTCAGCCCGAGCTACTTCCAGGTACGCGGGATCAAGATGGGGGCAGGGGTGGCGTTCAACCAGGATGACGCCCGGCGCCAGGCCCAGGTGGTGGTGATCGACCACAACACCCGCATCCGCCTGTTCGGCCCGTCGGCGGACCCGCTGGGCCAGGTGATCCTGGTGGATAACCTGCCGTGCACGGTGATCGGCGTGACGGAGGACAAGAAGAGCATCTTCAACACCAGCAAGAGCCTGAATATCTGGATGCCCTACGAAACCGCTTCCGGTCGTGTGCTGGGCCAGCGCTTCCTGGACAGCATCACGGTACGGGCCAAGGACGGACAGCCGAGCAAGGTGGTCGAGGACAATATCAACAAGCTGATGGAACGGCGCCACGGCACCAAGGATTTCTTTACCTACAACCTCGACAGCGTGATGCAGACGGTACAGAAGACCAGCCAGTCGCTGGCGTTGCTGTTGTCGTTGATCGCGGTGATTTCCCTGGCGGTGGGCGGCATCGGGGTGATGAACATCATGCTGGTGTCGGTGACCGAACGGACCCGGGAGATCGGCATTCGCATGGCCGTCGGCGCGCGCCAGTCGGATATCCGCCAGCAGTTCCTGGTGGAGGCGGTGATGGTGTGCCTGATCGGCGGGATCATCGGCATTACCCTGTCGTTCGGGATCGGCTATGTGTTTTCGCTGTTGGTCAAGGAATGGAAGATGGTGTTTTCGATGAGTTCGATCGTCACCGCCTTCATCTGTTCGACACTGATCGGCATCGTGTTCGGCTTCGTACCGGCGCGCAACGCCGCCCGGCTCGATCCGATCGAGGCATTGGCGCGTGACTGAGCGACACGCAGGGGCCCCGCGCGGGCTCTTGCCCAACGCCCCGGAATGTCCCTATTTCCCATGCCAGACAGGTCACCGGGGCTGGGTTTCAATACAGTCCACGAAAGCGCATGAGGCATGGCGAGCGGCGGTTCCCATGTCCATTCCCGTCTTGACCTGATGTTCCATTTCCCTTGGCACCTGTGCTCGGGAGTCTGCGAGAGCGTTATGCCTATCGCCAAACCTGCTGCCCGTTTCCTGCTGCCGATGCTCTGCGCGACGCTGCTGGGTGGCTGCACGCTGGGCCCCGACTACCACCCACCGGAGATGAAGGTGGCGAGCCGCTGGCATGCGCCGCTACCCCATGGTGCTTCGGTGGTGGGGCTGGATGACTGGTGGCAGCAGTTCAACGACCCGGCGTTGGCGACCCTGCTGCGCCTGGCCGAGGCCGACAGTCCGTCCCTGGACCAGGCCCTGGCGCGCATCGCCCAGGCCCGGGCGACCCTGGACGGCAGCCTGGCCGATGGCCGACCGCAACTGGGCGGCGGATTGAGCAAGGCGCGAGCGGGTGTCAGCCAACAGGGCCTGAACCAGGTCGGGACCACTTCCGGGGCGACCCTCGATTCGACCTGGGAGCTGGACCTGTTCGGCAAACTGCGCCGCACTGATGAAGCTTCACGCCATCTGCTGCAGGCCCGGGTCGATGACTGGCATGACGCCAGGGTTTCCCTGGCGGCGGAGGTCGGCGATGACTTCGTGCAATACCGTGGCTGCCAGCTGTTGGTCAATGCCTACCGCGACCAGGCGCAGTCCCAGGAGCAGACTGCGCGCCTGACCCGCTTGTCGCACCAGGCCGGCTTCACCTCGGCCGCCGATGCCGCGCTTGCCGATGCCAGCGCCGCCGCCAGTGTCGCCACCCTGACCAACCAGCAAAGCGCCTGCGATGTATTGCTCAAGAGCCTGGTGGCCCTGGCCGGCAGCAGTGAGGAACAGGTACGCGAGGTGCTTGGCGATCAGCCGGCGCGCCTGCCGGAGCCGGCGTTGCTGGCTGTGCGGGAGATACCCGCCAATCTGTTGCGCCAGCGTCCCGACCTGGCCGCCAGCGAACGCGAACTGGCAGCTGCCAATGCCCAGATCGGTGCCGCCCAGGCCGACCGCCTGCCGAGTCTCGGCCTGGTGGGGTCCCTTGCAGTCGGTACCACCACCGGCCAGTACAGCCGGACCTGGAGCCTCGGTCCGCAGCTCAGTGTGCCGCTGTTCGATGGCGGCAAGCGGCGGGCGGCGGTGGACTCGGCCAGGGCTGGCTACGACTCGGCCCTGGCGACCTATCGGCAAACCCTGCGCACGGCGGTGATGGAAGTCGAGCAATCGTTGGTGCGCCTGGACGCTGCGCGGCGTTCGGAGGCTGATGCCCAGCGCGCCACGCAGGGTTACGAGGCGTACTTCCAGGCCATCGACCAGAACTGGCAGGCCGGTAACGCCAGCCTGCTGGACCGTGAGCTGGCCCGCCGCTCGGCGTTGTCGGCACAGATCGAGCTGATCACCCTGCAACAGAACCAGGTGCGCTACTGGATCGCCTTGTACAAGGCGCTCGGCGGAGGCTGGCAAGACCATGACGGGCTGGCGAGTGAAGGGCCGACACGAGGTGGCGCATGAGGCTGACGGTGGGTCAAGGCCTGCTGGCGGTTGCCGTGCTGGCGTTCTCGGGGTGGCTGGTGTTCGGCCGCGCCACACCGGCACCGGCGGCCACACCGGCGCCGGCCACCAGCCTGAGCGTCGAGGCGGTCCAGCCGCGCCGCGAAGACTGGCCGCAAGTGCTGGTGGCCAGCGGTGCGCTGGCGCCCTGGCAGGAAGTGCTGATCAGTGCCGAGACCGGCAGTTTGCGTATCGCCAGCCTGAACGCCGATATCGGTGACCGGGTGAAAAAGGGCCAAGTACTGGCCACCCTGGCCGACGCCAGCGTGCAGGCCGATGAAAACAAGCAGAAGGCCGCGGTTGCCCAGGCTGCCGCACAGTTGCAGGAGGCGCGCTCCAACGAGCGGCGTGCAGCGGTGGTCGGGCAGAGTGGCGCCTTGTCTGAACAGCAACTGGAAGAATATCGGGTCAAGGTGCAGACCGCCGCGGCCAACCTGGCCTCGGCCAATGCCGATCTGCGCAGCACGCGTATCCGGCTCGCGCAGACCCGCATCGTCGCGGTGGACGATGGCATCATTTCCGCGCGCAAGGCGTTGCTTGGGGATGTGGTCTCTGCCGGCAGCGAGATGTTCCGGATGATCCGCGAGGGCCGTGTCGAATGGCAGGCGGAACTCGATGCGCGACAACTGCCGCAGGTGCGGGTCGGGCAGTCCGCCGACGTGGAACTGCCGGATGGGACCCGCGTGCAGGGGCGGGTACGCCTGGTGTCGCCGGTGCTGGACAACAAGACCAGCCGCGCGTTGGTCTACGTGTCCTTGCCCGAAGGGCCCGCAGTGCGGGCGGGCATGTATGCCAGCGGCCACATCGAACTGGCGGGCCGCGTGGCATTGACCGTGCCGGATACCGCCGTGGTCCTGCGCGATGGCCGCTCCTATGTGTTCGTGCTGGGCCAGGACCTGCACGTCAGCCAGCAGGGGGTGGAAGTCGGGCGGCGACGCGGGCAGTCCGTGGAAATTCTCGCCGGCCTGGCGCAGCACACGCGGATCGTGCGCAGTGGCGGCGCCTTTCTCAGCGACGGGGCCAGCGTGACCCTGGTCCCCACCGAGGGCGACGGGCGATGAACATCTCCGCGCTGTCGATTCGTTATCCGGTACCGGCGGTCATGTTGTTCGTGCTGCTGACCCTGTTTGGCGTGTTCGGCCTGGATCGCCTCGGCATTCAGGATTTTCCGGACACCGACCTGCCCACGGTGGTCATCAGCGCCTCGCTCGAAGGGGCAGCGCCCGAGCAGTTGGAAACCGAAGTGGCGCGCAAGCTCGAAGACAAGCTCACGTCGCTGCGCCTTCTGCAACATGTGACCACGCTGATTACCGAGGGTAGTGTCAGCATCGACGTCACCTTTGCCATCGACAAGGACGGCAACGAAGCCCTCAATGAAGTGCGCAATGCGGTGGACAGCGCCAGGGCCGAATTGCCGGCCAGCCTCGATACGCCGTCGGTGTCGCGCCTGACCACCAATACCTCGGCGTTGCTGACCTATGTCGTCGATGCCCCACGGATGAACGAAGAGGCCTTGTCGTGGTTTATCGACAATGAATTGAGCAAGCAACTCCTGGCGGTACGGGGCGTCGCCAAGGTCGTGCGGGTCGGCGGGGTGGACCGGGAGATCCAGGTCGATCTCGATCCGGCCATGATGGCGGGGTTGGGGCTTGGTGTCACGGAGGTGGCCGCCGGCCTGCGGGCGATGCAGAAAGACAACTCCGGTGGCCAGGGCGATGTCGGTAGCGGCCAGCAGGCCTTGCGCGTCCTGGCGGCGATAGACGACCCGGCCAGGCTCGGTGGCATTCGCATTCCCACCGCCGACGGCCGCATGCTGCCCCTGCAGCAACTGGCCTCCGTGCGCGACACCCATGCCGAGCGCAGCACCCGGGCCTATCGCGACGGCAAGCCGGTCATCGGCTTCCAGGTGATCCGCTCCCTGGGTTTCTCCGACGTCGGGGTGACGGCGGATGTGCGCCAGGCGATCAGCGAATTCGACGGACAACACGCGGATATCCGCGTCGACGAGGCGAGCAACAGCGTCGAGCCGGTGCTGGAAAACTATCACGGCTCCATGATGCTGCTGTATGAGGGGATGTTGCTCGCGGTGTTGGTGGTCGGCTGGTTCCTGCGTGACTGGCGGGCAACGATCGTTGTGGCGACAGCGCTGCCGTTGTCGATCATCCCGACATTCGGCGTGATGTACTTTGCCGGCTTCACCCTCAACACCATTTCCCTGCTGGCCCTGGCCCTGGTGATCGGCATCCTGGTGGACGATGCCATCGTCGAGGTCGAGAACATTGCCCGCCACCTGCGCCAGGGCAAGAGCCCGCGCCAGGCAGCGATCGAGGCTTCCGACGAAATCGGGCTGGCGGTGATCGCGACTACCGTGACCCTGGTGGCGGTGTTCTTGCCCACCGCATTCATGGGCGGGATTTCCGGCAAGCTGTTCCGGCAATTCGGCGTGACCGCCAGCGCGGCCCTGCTGTTTTCCCTGCTGGTGGCCCGCATGCTGACGCCGATGATGGCGGCCTACGTGCTCAAGGCCAGGCCCCATGTGGAACAGGACAGTGGCTTGATGACCCGCTATGTCGGCTGGGTCCGTGCCAGCCTGGGCCGGCGCAAGACCACCATGGCCCTGGTCGGTGTGTTGCTGATCGCTTCCCTGGCATTGATCCCGCTGTTGCCTACCAGTTTCCTGCCTGCCCAGGACAACGCGCGCAGCACCATCAGCCTGGAGCTTGTGCCCGGCAGCAGCCTGGCCCAGACCGCCGCCGTGGCGCTGGAGGCCGATACCCGGTTGCGTACGGTCCCCGAGGTGGCGCACGTGTTCGCGGTGGTGGGCAGTGGCGATATTTCCGGGGGCGGCAATCGCAAGGCCGTCCTGACTGTCGACCTGTTGCCACGCGACGAGCGCGCGCTCAAGCAGTCCGAGGTCGAGGCGAAACTGCGCGAGGTGCTGCGCAGCTTGCCTGGGGTACGGGTCAATGTCGGCGGCGATCGCAGCGGGGAACGCCTGGATATCGTGCTTGCCAGTGACGACGGCGACCTGCTGGAGCGGACCGCCAGTGCCCTCGAACCGCAGTTGCGCCAGCTCAAGGGGATCGGCAACGTGACCTCGAGTACGGCGGTGCAGCGACCGGAGATCCAGATGCGCCCGGATTTCGTTCGCGCGGCGGAACTGGGGATCAGCAGCCAGGACATTGCCGACACCCTGCGCATGGCCACCTATGGCGAATATTCCTCATCCCTGGGCAAGGTCAACCTGTCCCAGCGACAGGTCGATGTGCGGGTACGCATGCAGCCGCAGGTACGCACCGACCTGGAGCGTATTGGCCAGTTGCGGGTCAAGGGCCACGACGGCCAGGTCGCACTGGCGTCCCTGGGCGAGATCGGCATGGGCAGCGGACCGGCGCAGATCGACCGCTTGGACCGCCTGCGCAATATCACCCTGTCGATCGAACTCAATGGGCGCAATGTCGGCGAGGTGATGGATGAAGCCCGACAGCTGCCGGCCCTGCAGCACCTGCCGGGGCAGGTGAAGCTGGTGGAGCAGGGCGAACTGCAACTGATGAGCGAACTGTTCGGCAACTTCAGCCTGGCCATGGCCGTCGGGGTGTTCTGTATCTACTCGGTGTTGGTGCTGCTTTTTCATGATTTCATGCAGCCGTTCACCATCCTCTCGGCGTTGCCCTTGTCGCTGGGTGGTGCCTTGTTGGCACTCCTGGCCGGCGGCATGAGTTTTTCCATGGCGTCGGTCATCGGTTTGCTGATGCTGATGGGGATCGTGACCAAGAATTCGATCCTCCTGGTGGAGTACGCAATCATGGCCCGCCGCGACCAGGCCATGCGTCGCCATGACGCCTTGATCGATGCCTGTCACAAGCGTGCCCAGCCGATCCTGATGACCACGATTGCCATGGGCGCCGGGATGTTGCCGACGGCATTGGGATGGGGCGGGGAGTCGAGCTTTCGCCAGCCGATGGCCGTGGTGGTGATTGGGGGGCTGCTCGCTTCGACGGTACTGAGCCTGCTGGTGGTGCCGGTGATTTTCACTTACGTCGACGATGGGCTCGAAGGGTTCAAGCGGCTTTTTGGTGCACCTCGACAGCCGGAATGAATCGCTATCGAGGTGTTATCGCACACTGGGGCAATGCAATGGATTCAGAGAGCATTTTGCAGCGTGGTGGTGCCGTCCTGGGAAGCCTTGGCGTCGGCCGAATGCATCCAGCGGATCAGCGAACGGCGACCGCCGATGCCCATCTTGATGGAGGCCCGCTTGAGATAGCTTTCCACGGTATGGACCCGCAGTGCCAAGTGTTCGGCCACCTCCGAAGCCGTGCGCCCGGCGAGCAGGCCGACGCAGACTTCGGTTTCCCGGGAAGACAGGTTCAAGCCGAACATTTCCAGGCGCGCGATAAAGCGCTGGCGCAAGGCGTCCATTCCGCCGCTATCGAATTCCTGGCTCGGCGGAAAGTCTTCCTGGCGGGTCGGTGCCGGCAAAAGGGCCTCGATATGTTCGCCGATCATCGGCAACAGCAGGCAGGAAAACTCCTGGACGGACGCACACTCCTTGGGGGAAAAGCCTTGCGATGGGTGGGTACGGTAGAGGGACAGGGCATAGCACCGACTCTTTGTACGACAGATCAGGTGCAGGTGATTGGGGCAGGTGTTCGAGGGCGATGTTCGTTGGCAGCAGGTCAGTTCGGTTCGCTGTGCCGGCCAGGTGGCGTCGTCTGGCCAGGTGGCCTGCTTGACGGAGGTGGCATTCATCAGCGTATCGGTGCAGATCGGACTGATACCCACGCCACCGATGCTCGAGGTGGTCGGCGGGTGAGGATCGAGGAGCAGTTCGGTGATGTGTGTGGCATCGACGGGCAATTGTGCAGCGATCAGGTCATGCAGCATGCGTGGAAAATGACGGTTGCCGGTGTTGGCAATCACCTTGCCGACGGAGGGAAAAAGTCTTTGCAGGTTCATCGGGTCTCCACTTTGATGCTGGGCGCGAGTAAGTCATCGCTCAACAAGATGTACGAGTTTGAGAAGCAACTCATCATAAATGCGTCGCGAGTCGCAGGGGGTGTTTATTTCCAGTGAGCCCGTATAGGAGTGGCAACTGTACTTGAAGTTCAAGTGTGTGCCGAAGGCAAACTGCCATCTAATTGCAGGGGTTAGAGTACCGGTAACGTGATTGATTCGCGGATTTTCGCCGCCTGTAATGATTGGGCAGGGAGAACTTGCGGATTTGTGATGGCGATCACGCGTTGATTTCGGGTTTCCAGCATGAATGCTGACCATTCATCAAATTGAAATGAAGGCAAGGGTGTGCTCGCTTTTAATGGGCGATGCAGGGAAGAGCGGGTTTTCCAAGTTGGAAAACAGGTCGAGCGGGAACTAAATCCATTCTGGAATGTTTAGGGAGCGTGTCATGTATTATGTTGCAGTTGCGATGCTGACGGTGTTGCTGGTGCCGGGTCCAACGAATTCGTTGTTGTTGCAGTCCGGGATCAGTCGCGGGCTGGGGGCTTATTCGCTGAAGTTGATTTTCGCCGAGTGGACGGCCTACCTGATCCAGATAACGGCATGGGGCCTGTTCATCGATGCCTTGACGCAGAACTACGCCTGGGTCGTGGTGCTGACCAAGAGCCTGGCAGTGATCTTCCTGTTCTATATTTCCTTGAAGTTATGGTTTTCGGTGCAGGTCGACGCGTCTGGCAAGCCGTCTGCCATCTCTGTTTCTGCCATGTTCCTGGCAACCCTGACCAACCCGAAAGGATTGTTTTTCGCCTCGTTCGTGGCCCCGGCCGGAACCTTTCTACACATCGAAAGTTACCTTGCATTCATGGGTGTCTTTTCCTTGGTGATTCTTCCTGTGGGTCTTGTCTGGGTGAGTTTGGGCGCGTTTTTCGATCGCAATCTCTCCTCGTTCATATCGGGCAGCAGGGTCAACAAGTTTGTCTCCTTGGTTATCGGGCTATTTGCCAGTATGGCGTTGTACAATTTGGCCGCGAAAACCATTCTGGCTTGATCGTTTACTTGCCTGGCGTTGAACAATAAAGAGCAGTGCGATAGCTGGGCCAGCCTGATGTACAGGAATTCAATTTTCCTGGAGAACGGCGACAATAACGCCTTCTGGCGTTCTTTAATGGCCTTGACCGGAACAGGTTGGATTGAATGATGCGATTGGAGTAAGCGGGCATGCCCGATAAACAGGCATGTCCTCTTCCGTCATGAGCGAGGGCACCCTGTCAGGTGTGATGCCGGCTGGCGTGTTTCAACGATCGCTCTTGTCCAGCATCGCCAGCAGCAACACATTGGCCCCTGCTTCTGCCCAGTGCGGATGAATATGCTCGGCCTCGTTATGGCTCAAGCCATCGACGCAGGGAACGAAGATCATCGATGTCGGTGCCACACGATTGAGGTAGCAGGCATCGTGGCCGGCGCCCGAGACCATGTCCTTGTGGCTGTACCCGAGTTGCCCGGTGGCGCGCCTCACGCTGTCGATGCAGCCGGCATCGAAGTTGATCGGGGCGTAGTCGAAGATCTGTTCGACGTTCCAGCGCAAGCCCATGCTTTCGGCGATGCGCTGCACCTGCTGGCGGAACTCGCGGTCGAGCCCGACCAGCGCTTCCTCGCGCGGATGACGGAACTCGACACTGAAGAACACCCGGCCCGGCACCACGTTGCGCGAGTTGGGAAACACCTTGACCAGGCCGATGGTCGCGCGGCCCTCGTCCCCTTGGGCCAGGCCCAGGGCATTCACCGCCTCGGCGACCCGCGCCAGGCCAAGCAGGGCATCCAGGCGCAGGTCCATCGGCGTGGTGCCGGCGTGGGCGCTGCGGCCGAACAGTTCGACCTCGTACCAGCGCTGGCCCTGGGCGCCGGTGACGACGCCAATCGTGAGGTCCTCGGCTTCAAGAATCGGGCCCTGCTCGATATGCAGTTCGAACGCGGCATGGATCGCCCGACCGCCCATGGGCTCGGGTCCGGCGTAGCCGATGGTTTCCAGGGCCTGGCCAATGGTGATGCCCTCGGCGTCGGTGCGCGACAGGCCGTACTCAAGGTCGAAGACCCCGGCATAGACCCCGGAGGCGATCATCGCCGGGGCGAAGCGCGAACCTTCCTCGTTGGTCCAGTTGATCACTTCGAGCGGGCGCTCGGTCTCGATGCCCAGGTCGTTGAGGGTGCGGATCACCTCAAGCCCGGCCAGCACGCCGTAGATGCCGTCGAACTTGCCACCTGCCGGCTGCGAGTCACCGTGGGAACCGGTGATCACTGGTGCCAGGCTGTCGTCGCGACCGGCGCGGCGGGCGAAAATGTTGCCCATGGCGTCGACGCGGATGCTGCAGCCGGCGTCGCGTGCCCACTGCACGAACAGGTCGCGGCCAAGGCGGTCTTCCTCGGTCAGCGCCAGGCGGGAGACACCGCCGTTCTCGGTAGCGCCGATCCGGGCCATGGCCATCAGCGAGTCCCACAGGCGCTCGCCGTTGATGCGCAGTGGCTGGCTCATGCGTCACCTTCCCCTGGCTTGACCTGATAGCGGAAGTCGCAATGGGAGGCGCCGCCCATGATGGTCTGGGTACGCTTGAGTTCGACCCGCGGGTCGTAGCCGACGATGAACAGCTCGTCGCGGTTGCACGACAGCAGGTGGCCGATCTCGCCCAGGCCCATCTCGTGGTACATCTCGGCGTAGCGGCAACGGTGCACGTCGTAGTCGAAGTGGGTGGCATCGGTGGCGATCACGTCGACCTTCAAGGCGTCGTCCTTCTCCCAGAGCTCCTGCAGCTCGATGAAGCCCTGCAGGTCCGGACCATTGGGCTCGCGGGCGGCGAATTGCCGTCCGGCCTCGACTGCTGCCTGGGACACGGCCTCGCCGATGACCGCGGCGGCCTTGTCCTTGCCGTAGTCGCGCACCAGGATTTCGTAGATGGGCTTGATGATCTCGGCTTCGATACGCCGTCGGGCGAGGATGCCCAGTTCTCCGTCATGTTGACTCATAGTGTGTGCCTCCATCAGCTCCACGGACCGTGCGGACGGTGGCGATACGGGGATCGCCACCGCCGACCGGGTTATTGTTGGCCGCCGGCTACGCTGACCGGCTGCCAGGCATTGGCCTTGACCTGGTAAACGGTAAAGGTCGGGTTCTTCAGGTTGCCTTCGGCGTCGAAGGCGATCGGGCCAGTGACGCCTTGGTACTGGCTGGCCTTGAGCACCGGCAGGTACTTGGCCGGGTCGGTGGAATCGGCCTTCTCGATGGCGGCGATCAGCACGCCGACGCCGTCATAGGCGAACGGTGCATGCAGCTCGATGTGGGTCTTGTAGCGCTGCTCGTAGGTCTGCTCGAACGCCTTGCCGCCGGGCATCTGCGCCACGGCCAGGCCGGGCTCGAGGGCAATGACGCCTTCGCCTTCCTTCTGCGCCAGTTCCAGAAAGGTCTGGCTGACGAAGCCGCCGGCGCCCATCAGCGTGGCCTTGATCCCCAGTTGCTTGATGCGCCGGGCCAGGGGCGCCGCCTGGGCGTCGACGCCGCCGAAGAAGATCAGGTCGGGGTTCTTGCTGCGCACCGTGGTCAACACGGCGCTGAAGTCGACGGTCTTGTCGTCGACATATTCGCGGGAAACCACGCTGCCACCATTGGTTTCGATGGATTTGACGAACTGGTCGGCCAGGCCCTGGCCGAACGCGGTGCGGTCGTCGATCACGGCAATGCGCTTGGCCTTGAGGGTTTGCAGGGCATAGCGCCCGGCGACCTGGCCACCATCATCGTCATGGCCCATGACTCGGAAACTGGTGTCGAAGCCCTGTTGGGTGTAGGCGTGCCCGGTGGCCACCGGTGCCACTTGGGCGATGCCGGCGTCGTGGTAGACCCGTGCAGCCGGGATGCTGGTGCCGGTGTTCCAGTGACCGACCACACCCACCACGCCGGCATCCACCAGGCGCTGGGCGACAGTGACGGCGGTGCGTGGGTCGGACTGGTCGTCTTCCGAGACCAGCTTGTAGGTCACCGCTTCGCCATGGATCTTCGGGTGGCGGGCGTTGGCCGCGTCGATGGCCAGTTGCGCGCCATTCTCCAGATCCTTGCCGATCCGCGCGGAGGGGCCGGTGAGCGGGCCGGCCAGGCCGATGAGAACCTGCTGGTCGGCCTGGGCGACGGCGGTGGCCAGGCTGCTGACGGCGATACCGATCAGCGCGGCACGCTTGATGAGGTCAGTGATGTGCATGTGTGTGTCCTGTTGCAGAGTGCGACCTGGCAGGTCGCGGGTTTGATTGGCTCCGGAGGCCCGGTGGCGGTTCGGGTTCATTCGCCGAGGTAGGCGGCACGCACGTGCGGGTCGTCCCGCAGGTCCATCGAGGCGCCACTCAGGCTGATCCGGCCGCTGTCCATGACATAGGCGCGCTGGCAGACCTGCAGGGCGAGGCGGGCGTTCTGCTCGACCAGCAGCAGGGTGATGCCGCTGTCGCAGACTTGGTCGATCACCTCGAAAATCTTCTCGACCATGATCGGGGCGAGGCCCATTGAAGGCTCATCCAGCACCAATAGGCGTGGACGCGACATCAGCGCACGGGCCAGAGCCAGCATCTGCTGTTCGCCACCGGACAACAGCCCGGCCGGCTGCCGCGCGCGGCGACGCAGATGGGGAAACTGTTCCAGCCAGTGTTCGATCTCGTGTTCGACCTGCTCCGTGTCGGTGCGCCAGAAGGCGCCGGTCTGCAGGTTTTCCAGCACGCTCATGCGGGCGAAGACGCCGCGACCTTCCGGCACCATGGCAATGCCCTGGCGCAGCAATTGGTGGGCGGCGCGGCCGGCAATCGACTGGCCGGCAAGGCGGATCTCGCCGGCGCTGGCCGGCAGCAGCCCGGTCAGGGCCTTGAGGGTCGAGGTCTTGCCGGCGCCGTTGGCACCGATCAGCGTGACCCGCTCACCTTCATTGATGTGCAGGTCGAGCGATTTCACCGCAGCAATGGCACCGTAGTGCACGCTCAGGCCCTGGATTTGCAAAAGGGCTTCAGACATGGGCGCTGGCTCCAAGGTAGGCCTGGATCACCGCCGGATCGCGGCGCACGGTTTCGGCATTGCCACGGGCGATGACGTGCCCATGGTCGAGAACCGTCAACTGGTCGCAGATGCCCATGACCAGCTTGACGTCGTGTTCGATCAGCAACACGGTGCGGCGGTCGGCACGGATCTTTTCCAACAGTTCGCGCAGCTGCTGTTTTTCGCTGAGGTTCATGCCGGCCGCTGGCTCGTCGAGGGCCAGCAGGCGCGGCTCGGTGGCGAGGGCCCGGGCGATTTCCAGGCGGCGCTGATGGCCGTAGGAGAGGCTGTCGGCGCGGTAGTCGGCGTACTGGCCGATACCGACGTAATCGAGTAACTGGCGGGCCTGCTCACGGGTTTGGCGCTCCTCCTCGCGGCCGCGGCGATGGCCGCTCAGCGCTGCCCAGACGCCGTTGCGGGTGCGAATGTGCCGTCCGACCATGACGTTCTCCAGCGCGCTCATCGCATTGAACAGGCGGATGTTCTGGAAGGTGCGGGCAATCCCGGCCTGGGCCACCTTGTGTACCGACGATGGCCGGTAGGCCTGGCCGTCGAGGCGGAATTGCCCGGAATCAGCGTGGTACAGGCCGGTCATCACGTTGAAGAATGTGGTCTTGCCAGCGCCATTGGGGCCGATCAGGCCATGGATGTGGCCGGTCTCGATACTCAGGCTGACATCGGCCAGCGCCGCGACGCCACCAAAGTGCTTGTTCACGCCGGTGATTTCCAGCAGCGCCGTGCTCATCGCGCACCTCCGTTACGGGCGGGCCAGAGGCCGTTGGGTCGATAGAGCATGGCGAGAATCAATGCCAGGCCGTAGAACAGTTGGCGTACCACTTCCGGGTCCAGCAGCACCTGGCCGAACAGTGCCTGCTGCAGGTTGCCCATGCTTGCCCGCAGCACTTCCGGCAGTGCGGCCAGTAGTACGCAACCGAGTATCACCCCCGGAATGTGGCCCATGCCACCGAGTACCACCATCGCCAGCACGGCAATCGATTCGTTGAGACTGAAGGACTCTGGCGAAACGAAACCCTGGAACGAGGCGAACAGCGCACCGCTGACACCACCGAAGGCCGCACCGATGGCGAACGCCAGCAGCTTCAGGTTGCGGGTGTTGAGGCCCATGGCCTCGGCCGCCTGTTCGTCCTCGCGGATTGCCAGCCAGCCACGGCCGATACGCGAATGTTGCAGGCGAATGCAGATAAACAGGATCGCCACCATCACCGCCGCGAACAGGTAATAGTAGAGGTATACCGACGGCAGGCGCAGGCCGAACAGCTCCTGGGTACGGGCGAAGTTCACACCCCACAGGTGCAACGGGTCGACCGAGGAAATGCCCTTGGGGCCATTGGTCAGGTTGATCGGGCGGTCGAGGTTGCGCATGAAGATGCGGATGATCTCGCCAAAGCCCAGGGTGACGATCGCCAGGTAGTCGCCGCGCAGGCGCAGGGTCGGCGCGCCAAGCAGGATGCCCAGGCCGGCGGCCAGTAGCGCGGCCAGTGGCAGGATCAGCCACAGCGGCGCATGCATACCGCCGGGTAGCGCTGCGGCGAGGGCCGGAAGCTGGTTGAGCAGGTGCGGTGACGAGAGCAGGGCGGCCAGGTAGGCGCCGACCGCATAGAAGGCGATGAAGCCCATGTCCAGTAGCCCGGCATAACCGACGACGATATTCAGGCCCAGCGCGAGCATGATGTACAGCAGGGCGAAGTCCAGGGTGCGGACCCAGGCGTTGCCACCGGCCTGGCCAACCAGCCAGGGCGCGAGCAACAGCGCGGCGGCGAACAGCAGCAGGCCGAGTTTCGCCCGTGGAGCGGTGTTGTTGAGGATCGATTCGACAGTCATGCGCGGCTCGCCAGTCGTTCGCCGAGAAGGCCGGTAGGGCGCAGCACCAGCACGGCGATCAGTACCATGAAGGCGAACACGTCCTGGTAGTTGCTGCCGAACACACCGCCGGTGGCGTCACCGAGATAGCCGGTGCCCAGGGCTTCGATCAGGCCGAGCAGGATGCCACCGAGCATCGCGCCCTTGAGATTGCCGATACCGCCGAGTACCGCCGCGGTGAAGGCCTTGATGCCCGGCAGGAAGCCCATATAGAAGTGCGCACTGCCGTAGTTGCTCGCCATCATGATGCCGGCCAGTGCCGCCAGGGCACCGCCGATGGCGAAGGTCAGCACGATCACCTGGTTCGGGTTGATACCCATCAGGCTGGCAACCTGCGGATTCTCCGCCACCGCACGCATCGCACGACCCAGGCGGGTATGGTTGACCAGCAGGAGCAACGCCGCCATCAGCGCCAGGGCAATGCCGATGGTGGCGAGTGCGGTGACGTTGGTGATGGCCGGGGGATGGAGATCGTCGCCGGCGGTGACCTCGATCGGGTCCAGGGGCAGCAGTTGCACGAACATCTGCGGATTGCGCGACCAGATCAACATCGCCACAGTCTGCAACAGCAGGGACACGCCGATGCCACTGATCAGCGGTGCCAGGCGCGGGGCGTTACGCAACCGTCGATAGGCGATGCGCTCGATCAGCATCGCCAGCGCGGCACAGGCCGCCATCGCACCGAGGGTGGCGAGCAACAGCACCAGCAGGCCGGGCAGGGCGGGAAACAGCGACTGCAGCAGGCGAATCAGCGACAGGCCGATCAGTGCGCCCATCATCAACAGGTCGCCATGGGCGAAGTTGATGATGCGCAGTATCCCGTAGACCATGGTGTAGCCGAGCGCGACCAGGGCATACAGGCTGCCGAGCATCAGGCCGTTGAGCAGTTGTTGTATCAGGGTATCCATTGCAGCGAAAAAGCCTCTTGCGCTAAAACGACCGCAAACGCACAAGGCCCGGGTCAAGAAGAGGCGCACAGTAGTGCTACATTCTATTTTTATCAAATATCTGAAAATACTATGCTTATAACAAAATGAATAACCCATAAATATCGCTAAAAATGGCTATTTCCAGCGATTTATTTTTAGAATATTATCAATACATGAAAAATATAGAACAGTTGGAAAGCGATCCGCCCCTTCGCGCAGTGCGCACCTTCGAAGCCTTCGCCCGCCACGGGGGTGTCAACGCCGCCGCCCGCGAACTGGATATTTCGGCGTCTGCCATCAGTCACCAGTTGCGCCTGCTGGAGGAGTTCCTGCAGCAGCCGCTGACCTTCCGGCAGGGCCGCAACCTGATCCTGACCGAGGAGGGCCGCGAGTATTACCGGGCGATCCGCTCGGCCTTCGCGGTGTTGCGCAGCGCCACCGATCACGTGCGGGAAAAGTCGGCGCTGCGCCAGGTCACCATCAGCCTGATTCCGTTGTTCGGCATCAACCTGTTCATTCCACGCCTGCCCGAGTTCCTCGAGGAGAACCCCGGGCTGGACATCAACGTCACCTACGCCAACCACCGCAGCTATCCGAGCGACGCGGCGGACATCTCGATCCGCTTCGGCACCGGCCACTGGCCGGGCTACCACAGCGAGCCACTGCTCTCCGGCGCTGTCGCCGCCTTTTGCAGTCGTGAGTTCCTGCAGCGCCACGGCCCGATCGACACGCCCGAGGCCCTAAGCGAATTGCCGTTGCTGCACGACGAGGAACGCGGCACCTGGGCGCAATGGTTGCAGCAGGCCGGCGTGCGCCGCTCAAGCGCGCTGAGCGGATTGCTGTTCGAGGATGGGCAACTGGCGTTGACGGCAACCCTGACCGGCCTCGGTTGCGCTTTGCTGCGCGAGCCCCTGGTGATGCCCTATGTCGCCAGCGGTGAACTGGTGCGACTGTTCGACAGCACGGTCGACGATGGTCGCGGTTATTACCTGTGCCGGCGGGCCGACAGCGAGCTGTCTCGCGAAGGCCTCAACCTGTACAGCTGGATCAAGCGCAGCCTGATCGGTAGCCAGGGCTGATCAACCCAGACTGGGCTCTGCTGTCAGGAAGTCGATGAACAGGCGAAACAGCTCGGCATGGGTCGAGATGTTCAGGCGCTGGTAGAGGTTGTGCCGGTGAACCTTCACCGTGCCCTCGGAAATGCCCAGGTTGGCGGCGATCGAGCCGCTGCTGTGGCCCTGCAGGATCAGCCGGGCGATGACCGCCTGGGTTTCCGTGAGCTGGCGCTGCAGCAGCGCGATGAAGGTGTCTTCCTCGCGACCGGACGGGGCGAGGGCGCTGCTGTCGAGACGCAGGTGCAGTTCGAACAGCGCCGCCAGCGTATCGGCCAGCGGCGCCAGGCGCTCGAATTGCTCATTGCTGAAACCGCCACTGCCGAGGCTGCGCATCAGCGAAAACACCACCGCTGCCTGGTCGTCCAGGTAAGCGATATAGCCGACTTCCTCGATGTCCACGCCATGGTCGCTGGCCACGCAGGGATGGATATCCGGCGAAATGGCAAAGCCCGAGGCGAAGAAACTGTCCGGCGCCAGTTCGCTCATGCGCCAGAGCCCGGCGGGATGCCGGTTCATCGCCGCGACATAGAACGGATCGAGCAGGTAGCCACCGCGCTGGTAGGCTTCCAGGGTGCTGCGCGCGACCCTGGCGCCGTAACCGTTGTGCAGCAGTACCGCATGGGCGTTGGGGCGAAACAGATAGGCGCAACTCATGTCGTAGCCGGTCAGGGCCTCGAAGGCCATGTCCAGCGCAGGGCCGAAACCGGCACTGCCCACGGCGCGCAAGACGGAGGGGGAGGTCAGGGGCATGGCGATTCTCGAAGCGGGGAAGGCGCAGGCACTTTAGCAGCAAAGTTTTCGCGACTGGAGGGGCCCCAGGACCCCTCCGTCCACTCACTCAGGACAAGCGCAGCCCGGCTTCACCGGCCTGTTCGACCTCACGCTCCATTTCCAGTGCCCGTGGCACCGCCAGCCAATAGGCCAGGCCCATGCCGAGCAGGCCGCCGAGCAGCTTGCCGACGATCAGGCAGGGAATAATGGTCGGCTGGAAGTTCGCCGAATAGGCCAGGTGGTCGCCAAAGGTAAAGGCGGCGCAGACCGCGAAGGCGATCACCAGCACCTTGTCCTTGGGTGGCATCGACGACACCAGGCGGAACATCGCCAGGATATTCGCCGAAGCCGCGAGCATTCCGGCCGCGCCGTTGGCCGACAGCCCCACTCGCGAGGCAAGCTTCTCGATCGGTCGCGACAGGTAGCGCTTGATCAGGTAGACCATCGGGAATGCGCCGCAGAGCATGATCCCGACGTAGCCGGCGATCTCCAGTGCGCGGAACTGGTCTTCCTTGTCGGCGATGATCGGTGCGAAGCCCCAACTGCCGAACACATGGGTGAAGGCCCCGGTGAAGTATTCGACGATCGACGCCACCAGGACCAGCGTCACCGCCCCGTACATCAGTTGGCCGGTGCGCAGGAACAGCGTCACCATCAAGCCTGGCAAGTAACGCAGGGCCGCCGCCAGGGCCGCGCAGAACAGGATCAGCGGCATCAGGTTGCGTACCAGCCCGGCCACCGTGTAGTGCAGCACCTGGGTGGCAGCCCCCGCAGTGGCGATGTCCGGACGTACCCCGAGGCCCAGGCCGTCGATCAGCAGGGCGATGAACAGGATGCTCACCGGGATGCTCAGCAGACCGGCCATGATACCCAGGGCCATGTACTTGTGGTCGGCCTTGTCGAGCATCGCCAGCCCCACGGGGATCACGAAGATGATCGTCGAACCGGACTGGAAGCCGGTGATCAACCCGAGAATCCAGCCTTCGGGGCTGGCCGACAGGGCCTGGGCCAATTGGTAGCCACCCAGGTCGCTGGCGATGAAGATCGGCCCGGCGATGCCGGCGTCGGCACCCATGGCCAGGAACAGCGGGCTGATGACCTCGCGGATGAAGGTGGAGATGAACGGGATGGAGGCCATGATGCCGGCCACCGGGATGAAGATCGGGCCGATGCTGTGGATGCCGGCATTGAACTCGCCGGCCAGCTCGGATTCGGAGCGGAAGATGGCGGCCAGTGCACCGATGACGGCGCAGACCATGATGACGTAGATAACGTAGGTTCCGATGTGTTCCATGACTGCCTCGGCTATTGGAGGTTGTTGTTGGGCAGTGAATAAAGGGTATGGCGCGGTGCGGGCTTTGGTTTGTTATTGGAGCCCCAGTGCGTTGCTACAGGGCGGTGTAGCCGTTGTCGACGAACAGGTGCGTGCCGTTGACGAAGCTCGAATCGTCGCTGGCCAGGAACAGGGCGGCCTGGGCGACTTCCTTCGGTTCGCACAGGCGGCCCTGCATGGCGCGGATGTCGCTTTCGCCGACTGCGACACCGAAGCCGCCGAGCATCTCGATCTCGCGCTGGCCGTGAGCCGTGGCGATGAAGCCTGGGCAAATGGCATTGCTGCGAATGTTGCGGTCGCGGTACTCCACCGCCAGTGCGCGGGCGAACATGTGGCAGGCACCCTTGGTGGTGCAATACAGCACCTCCATTGGCGTACCGGCCACCGCCGAGATCGACGAGGTGCAGACAATGCTGCCGCCACCGGCCTCAAGCATGCCGGGCAGCACCGCCTGGGTGACCAGGAACATGCCCTTGACGTTGATGCCCATCAACCGGTCCCACTGGGCCTCCGTGGTGTCCAGGAACGGCCCGGCGGCGATGGTGCCGGCGTGGTTCATCAGTACCGTGATCGGCCCGAAGGACGCCTGGCCCTCGGCAACCGCGCGCTTGACCTGTTCGGCGTTCGATACGTCGGCGGCGACGAAGCGGGCCTGTCCGCCGCGTTCATTGATCTGGCCGGCGACACGCTCGCCATCGCTGGAGGGCAGGTCGAGGATGATCACCTTCGCACCTTCGGCGGCGAACAATTCGCTCGCGGCCAACCCGCAACCGCCAGCACCGCCTGTGATCAGTGCCACCTTGCCGTTCAATCGACCCATGTGGGAACTCCTGTGTCTGGATGGGATTCGATCGTCAAGCTATGGGCTGGGCGGCAGGGCGTCCATATACCACTGGATATACGCCTGGGCATGAACACGCTGGCCGGGCCTTGCCAGGCTGAAATTTTGCGGGGGTCGTTCGTAAGGTTTATATCGCTTCCGCAAGTTGGGCGGCATAATGCCATTGCCTGGGTTCAACGGAGGCGGAGCCCATTCACCATCACCCGCTTTATTTGAGGTTTGCAAGTATGCAGTTCAATGACGATTCAGATGCCATGTACCGCCTGCTCATCCAGAGCGTGGTCGACTATGCCATCTACCTGCTCACTCCCGAGGGCATCGTCTCGAACTGGAATCCTGGTGCTCAGCGGGCCAAGGGTTATACCGCCGACGAAATCGTCGGCCAGCACTTCTCGGTGTTCTACAGTGAGGAGGAACGTGAGCGCGACCAGCCGGCGCAGAACCTGGAGACCGCCCGCCAGACCGGCCGTTTCGAGGACGAAGGCTGGCGGCTGAAGAAGGACGGCAGCGCCTTCTGGGCCCACGTGATCATCGATGCCGTTCGCGATGCCGACGGCCGGCTGCTGGGTTTTGCCAAGATCACCCGCGACTGCACCGAGCAGCAGAAGCTGATGCTGGCCCAACAGGAGCAGGAGCGTCGATTCCGCTTGCTCGTGCAGGGCGTCAGTGACTATGCGATCTACATGCTCGACCTCGATGGGCATGTGGTCAACTGGAACGCCGGGGCCGAACGCGCCAAGGGCTACCGGGAAGAGGAAATCGTCGGCCAGCATTTTTCGGTGTTCTACACCCCCGAGGATCAGGCCGCCGGGCTTCCCGCACAGGGGCTGGAAACCGCCCGTAGCGAAGGTCGCTTCCATGCCGAAGGTATTCGCCAGCGCAAGGACGGTTCGAGCTTCTGGACCAGCGTGGTCATCGATGCGATCCATGACGACGACGGGCAGATGATCGGCTTTGCCAAGATCACCAAGGACATCACCGAAAAACGCGAGAATGAGCTGCAACTGATGGAGGCCAAGGTGCTGGCCGAGCAGTACAGCGTCGAAATGGCCTCGCTGTCGCGCTTTCTCGATTCGGTCATTTCCAATATTCCCGCCAGCGTCATCGTCAAGGATGTCCGGAGCAACAAGGTGCTGCTGGCCAACCAGCAGGCCGAGGCGCTGTTCGTGCCCAATGGCGGCAGCATGGTCGGCAAGCTCCTCTGTGACTGCCTGCCGGCCGAGTCGGCGGCCTACATCGAGCAGCAGATGAACCAGGAGCTGCGACTCGGCCAGGTCCGGACCGTCGAGACCCTGGTCCATACCACCCGCGGCCACAAGACCCTGAGAAGCCGCACGGTGCTCAACCAGGACCCCGGCAACGCCTCCGAATACGTGTTGTTCGTCGCCGAGGACGTCACGGTCGAACTGGCCGCCAACGCCAAGATCCATCACATGGCGCATCATGATGCGCTCACTGGCCTACCGAACCGCGTGCTGTTCCACGAGCGACTGAAGAACGCGCTGCAGGAGGCCGAGGGCAGTGGCAAGATCACCGCGACCTTGTGCCTTGACCTGGATGACTTCAAGAACATCAATGACGCCCTTGGCCACGGCTTCGGCGACAAGCTGCTGCGTGTGCTCAGCGCTCGCCTGCGCGCCGAACTGCGCGAACACGACACCCTGGCCCGACTGGGGGGCGACGAATTTGCGGTGATCCTGCCGGAGCTGGAAACCCCCGAGGCCGCCGAGCTGACCGCGCAACGGCTGATCCAGGCGATTCGCCCGCCATTCCTGATCGATGGCCATAGCTGCTCGGTCGGTGTCAGCATCGGTATTGCCCTGTCGCCGGAAGACCACGACAACCCCGAACAACTGATGGGCTATGCCGACATGGCCCTGTACGAAGCCAAGCGCAACGGCCGCAACCGCTTCGAACGCTTCAAGCCCCAACTGGACGAAGCGGCGCGCTACCGCCGGACCATGGAAACCGACTTGCGCACCGCGCTGCACTTTGGCCACCTGCAACTGCACTACCAGCCGATCGTCACCCAGTGTGGCGAGGAGATCTCCGGCTACGAGGCGTTGCTGCGCTGGCGGCACCCGAGCAAGGGTACGATCATGCCCAGCGACTTCATTCCCATGGCGGAAGAAACCGGCCTGATCCACGAGGTCGGCAATCGCGCACTGAACCTGGCCTGCCAGGAGGCCGCCAGTTGGGGGACCGGGCAGACCGTTTCGGTGAACCTGTCGCCGATCCAGTTCAAGAACCCCGGCCTGGTGGACTCGGTAGCGCTGGCGCTGGCGGACGCCGGCCTGGATCCGTCACGCCTGGAGCTGGAGATCACCGAGTCGGTGCTGCTGGACAACACCGACGAGAACGTCAACATGCTCCGGGCGCTCAAGGCGCTGGGCGTGGCCATTTCGCTGGATGACTTCGGTACCGGTTACTCGTCCCTTGGCTACCTGCGCTCGTTCCCGTTCGACCGGATCAAGATCGACATGTCGTTCGTGCGGGAGATGGCGCACAGCAAGGAAGCCCTGGCGATCATCCGGGCGATCACCGGCATGAGCAACAGCCTGCTGATCAAGACCACGGCGGAAGGGGTGGAAACGGCCGAGCAGATGGAGCAGTTGATCTCCGAGGGCTGCTCGCACTTCCAGGGCTACTACTTCGGGCGGCCGATGCCGGCGGACATGCGGCTGGACAATGCCCGGCAGAAGGACGAGCTGTTACCGGCAGCTCCCCAGCTCAAGGCGCTGGAGAAGCTGCCGGATAGCCAGGATTGAGAGGGGGTGCCTAACCGACATGTGCTCCCTGGCGCAATGCCAGGTAGTAGCACGAGCCGGGACCATTTTCGGAAGTGGCCGAGAATGGGGCCTGCCAGTTCGATGACTGGTATTGCGAAACCATGCTGACGCGGCTGCAAGGGCCGATTCCGCTGCGTTTGGTGAGCTGAGCTGCGGCACGGGGCGGATCGGCTGCAGTACAGCCGGATCCACCTAGTGCGGGATTTAGACGACTTCGTCGATCAACGAAGTTTTCTCAGGGGTCGTTGTGACCGGGGGATTGACTGGCGGCTTGAGCAGATCCCTGAGTTTTTGCGCGGCTTCTTTCTGTTCATCGGTCAGCGGCGGTGGCGGTGTGCTGGACGGCGGGAGGTTGATCGGCGACTGGGTGCCGCCACTGGTCAACGGCGGGAAAGGGCGATTGCTTATTTCCATGTCACTGCTTCCGTGAGTGAGGGTTGAATCCAGGTTAACGGCCACTTTCCGCAGAGCTTTAGGGTTGGATGCGATTTTGTAGCGCCTTGATGTGTTGCCACATCAGCACGGGGTTGGAGTACATCGGAAAGTGCCCGCACGCGGGGATGCACGCCAGGTCCACGCCTTGCGCGGCGATGTGCTCCAGGTAGGACAGGTGCGAGTTGGTAATGCCGTACTGGTACTGGCGCGGAAACGGCAGCGCCAGGAATTTTTCCATCAGGTCGCCATGGTCGGACAGCTCGACCATCGACTCGAAAATACCTCGCACTGCGCCGGCACGCACCTTGTGGGCCAGGCTGGCGGCGTACAGCGCGCTGGCCGGGTCTGGCGCCAGGCGGGTGCGCTCGATGAAGTCCCGGAAGAACCGCGCATCGTCGTCACGCGGGTGGTCGTGGATCTGCCGGCTGAGGAAGCAGTCCTCCGGAGCGATGTTGCCCTCGATGTCGACAAAGCTCAGCACCCGTCCGGGGGCGGCGTGGGCCAGCAGCAGGCCGGTGAGGCCACCCATGGAATGGCCGACAAGGTGGAACCGGTCGATGCCGAAGTGGGCGAGTACCGCCTGGGCGGTCTTCACCAGGAAGGGAATGGTGATGCGGGAAAGATCGGCACAGTCGGTTTCGCCGCAGCCCGGTGCATCGTAGGCAATGAACGGATGGCCATCGAACGCCGCTTGCAGGGTGATGTCGGCATAGTCCTCCTTGGTCGAGCCGAAGCCGTGCAGGAACAGGATCGGCGCTTTCGGACCGGCGCGGTGGATCACTGCCAGGTCGAGTGACACGCCGTCGATGTTCAACGGCAGTTTCTCGTGGATGAAGCGGGCTGGGTGGGGCACGTTGGGGACTCCTTCTACGGAAAGGCCAATGTCCATTCCAGACGGTGATTTGTAAAATACGAAACCCTGAAGCCTGTCATATGCCGAACCTATGGCAGGGTAGGCTCCCTGACCTGGTCGATCATGGCTGCGACCAGCGGGTTATTGTGTTCCCCATGCCAGGCCATGGCTGTAGTCACTACCTTCACTTCCGGATGCAACGGGCGGATCACCACGTTCTCCGGGACCAGCTTGCCGGTCGAAGCGGGCACCAGCGCAATGCCCTGGCCGCAACTGACGAACGCCACCTGGGACGCCACCGAGCGCACCTGGTGGAGGATCCGTGGCGGGAAACCACTGGCCTTGCACAGGCCCACCAGATAATCGAAGTACACCGGGCTGACGTCGCGCGAAGCCATCACCAGTGCTTCGTCGGCCAACGAATTCAGTGCGACGGTTTCGCTCGCGGCCAAGGCGTGATCGGCGGGCAGCGCAACGGCCAGGCGATCCTCGGAAAGCGGCAACGACTGAACATGGCGGCCCAGGCTGCCTTCCAGCCGTGCGAAAGCCAGGTCGATGTCGCCCGCTTCCAGCGCCGGTATCGCCTCGACGCTATCGATCTCCCTGACCGACACCGTGATCAGCGGATGCGCCTGCTTGAAGCGCTCGATCAGCGGTGGCAGCACATCGATCATCGCCGGGGTGATCGCGCCGATGGTCAGTACACCGGCGTGGCCGGCGACCGCTTCATGCACTGCCAACTCCAGCCGTTCCAACTGCTCGGCGAACTTGCGCACTGCCGGCAGGATCGCCGCACCGGCGGCGGTGAGTTGCGCACCACGCCGCGAGCGGGTGAACAACTGCACCCGCAGGGACTGCTCCAGGGCCTGGATCTGCTCGGTCAACGGCGGTTGAGACATGCCCAGGCGCTTGGCCGCGCGGCTGAAGTTCTGGTCTTCGGCCACGGCCAGGAACAGCCAGAGGTGGCGAATCAGGCGAAAGTTGATCACTGGCAATTATCCATAGGTTTGGAGTATGACAAGCTTAGCTTCTTAGTAATATACGTATGAAAACAGCTTGCCGATACTCACGTCTCCCTGACAAGAGGTCTGCAACCGATGAGCCTGAAAGCCCCGCTTGAGCGCCTGGCGGCCCTGGACACCAACACGGTTTCCGATGCGCTGGATTTCCTCGACCTGCCTGGCGCCACCAATGGCCTGCGACCGCTGTGGAACTGCCCGAAGATCGTCGGGCGAGCCAGCACCGTCCAGCTCGGTCCGAAGCAGGATGCGGCGCCTACCGTCCACCTGATCACCCCCGTGGTCGAGCAGGTCACCAGCGATGACCGGGTGCTGGTGATCGCCGGTGGCGTCGACGGCATCTCCAGCTGGGGCGACATCCTGGCCAACGCCGCCCGGCGCAAGGGCATTCGTGGTTCGGTCATCGACGGCTTCAGCCGCGACATCCGTGGCAGCGCCGACATCGGCTACCCGGTGTTCGGCCGTGGCGTCACCATGATCAGCGCACGTAACCGCCTCATCCAGCTCAACGCCGCCGTCAAGGTGCGCATGGCTGGCGTGGAGGTGGATGAGGGCGACTACGTGATCGCCGACGAGTGCGGCACGGTATTCATCGCGGCAGCGGCCATCGACCAGGTGCTGGACCTGGCCGAGCGGATCGACCGGCGCCAGGCCGGCATGGTCGAGGCGGTGCGCGCCGGGCGCTCCGTGGAGGAAGTGATGCACGACAGTCAATTCGAAGCCATCAAGGTGGAGCGCTGATATGAGCCTGTCCGATAAGGAACTCGTTGCCCTGTTCGAAGGCCTGGATACCCCAGGCGTCTCCGATGCCCTGGACAAGCTTGGCCTGCCGGGCCAGGCCTTTGGCATTGCGCCGCTGGCCAATTACAGCCAAGTGGTGGTCGGCCCGGCCTTTACCGTGCAGTACGTTAGTGCCAGCACCCCGCCCGGCACCGTTGGCGACTTCATCGATGACGTGGCGCCGGGGGACGTGGTGGTTATCGCCAACGACGGTCGCATCGACTGCACCGTCTGGGGCGACATCATGACCCAGTACGCCCTGGCCCGTGGTATCGCCGGCACGGTTATCGACGGTGTTTGCCGCGACGTGAACAAGGCACTCGGCGAGGGCTACCCGCTGTTCAGCAAGGGCCGCTTCATGCGCACCGGCAAGGACCGCGTGCAGGTGCTCTCGGTCAACCAGCCGGTTTCGCTCGGGCAGGCCCGCGTGTGTGCCCGGGACATCGTTGTCGCCGACGCCAATGGCGTGGTCATCGTGCCCCGTGAGCGCGCCCGTGAAGTCGCCGAGACAGCCCGTCGTATCGAACATGTCGAAGCGCAGATCCGCGAACAGATATTCGGGCTGCGGCGATCAATGCGATCCAGCTGGGCCATACCCGCTATACCCAGGTGGCGGGCCTGCGCGCGCTGCGCGAGGCGATCGCGCGCAAGTTCCGGCGCGAAAACGACCTGGACGTCGGCTGGCAGGACACCCTGGTGTGCAGCGGCGGCAAGCAGGTGATCTACAACGCCTTGGCCGCCACCCTCAACGAGGGTGACGAGGTGGTGATTCCGGCGCCGTACTGGGTCAGCTACCCGGAAATGGTCCAGCTGTGCGGTGGCGAGTCGCGGATTGTCGCCTGTGGCGCCGAGTCCGGCTTCAAGCTGACCGCCCAGGCGCTGGCCGAGGCAATCGGACCCAAAACCCGCTGGCTGATCCTCAATTCACCGTCGAACCCGACCGGCGCGGTGTACGATCGCGGCGAACTCCAGGCCCTGGCCGGAGTGCTGCTGGCCCATCCCCAGGTACTGGTCCTCGCGGACGATATCTACGAGCACCTGATCTTCGACGGTCGTGAGTTCCTCACGCTGGCCCAGGTCGAGCCACGGCTGGCCGCGCGTACGCTGACCATGAACGGCGTATCCAAGGCCTACGCCATGACTGGCTGGCGCATCGGTTTCGCCACAGGCCCGCGCTGGCTGCTGGAGGCGATGGAAAAGCTACAGGGCCAGCAGACTTACGGTGCCTGCTCGATTTCCCAGCACGCGGCGATTGCCGCGTTGGACGGGCCGAAGGACTTCATTAGCCATAGCCGTGAAGTGTTCCAGCGTCGCCGGGACTTCATGGTAGAGCTGCTGAACCAGGCACCGGGCATTCGTTGCGAGGTCCCAGGGGGAGCCTTCTATGCGTTTGCCGATTGCTCGGGGCTGATCGGCCAGCGTTCGCCTGCGGGCCATGAACTGGTCGATGACGAGGCGGTAGCCCTGGCGCTGCTGGAGGAGTCCAACGTGGCCGTGGTGCAGGGCAGTGCCTTTGGCCTGCCGGGGTATCTGCGCATTGCCTATGCCCTGGATGACGAGTCGCTGCGGACGGCGTGCGCGGCGATACGCAGCTTTGGTGAAGGTGCGCGTTGAGCCCGCTGCGGGGCAGTCACGCTGACAGTGTGCCTTTCCACAAGTCATCGATATTGCGAAATCCCCAGCTTTCCGGGGATTCACGCCCGACGATCCGCTCTGCACCGACCAACTTGGCCAGGTCGACCACTTTGGGCAGGATTGGCGTGCGCCCCTTGGTCATGAAGAACACCTTGACCTTGGGTGTCAGCAGCGACCGCTCGTGCTGTTCCATCACCACCCCCAGTGCGCCGCTGGCAAGCCGGACCAGCGAGCCCACCGGGTAGATGCCCACCGTACGGACAAAGGCCTGGAAGACATTTTCATCAAAGTGCCCTTGCCACTCGGCCATCTTGTGGATCGACTCGGCAGGGCCCCAACCCTTTTTGTAGGGACGGTCCGAGGTGATCGCATCGTAGACATCACAGACCGCGCCCATGCGGGCAAACAGGCTGATCTGCTCGCCACACAGCCTGGAGGGATAGCCCGAGCCATCGACCTTTTCATGGTGATGCAGGCAGACATCCACGGCCAGCGCGCTGACATGCTGGCTGAACACCAGGATCTGGCCGCCGGCCCGTGGGTGCTGGCGTACCAGCTCGAATTCCGCGTCGTCGAGCTTCCCGGGCTTGTTGAGGATGGTGTCCGATACGGTGGCCTTGCCAATGTCGTGCAGCAGGCCGGCAATGCCCGCTTCATGCACCAGATCCTCGGAAAGTCCGAGCTGCCGGGCGAGGGCGATCATCAGGGCGCACACGGCGACGGAATGCAGGTAGGTGTATTCGTCGGCGGTCTTCAGCCGCGCCAGGCTGATCAGGGCGTTGGGATGTCGGTGAATCGAGCTGGCGATATCATCGACCAGTGTATCGACGCCTTCGAGCTCGATCACCGCGCCCATCCGCGCATGATTGAACATCTCCAGCACGGCAGCCTTTGAGCGCATGCAGATCTTGAACGCCGAGGCCAGCTCGTCCTCCATGCTCGAGCGGATGACGGTGGTCTTCTCGGTAATGCCCCCGAGGCGCTCATCCGCCTTTTGCCCAACCTCCTCGGGGGACAGGCTGGCCGTGCCAAGTGGCACGTCGAGCCCCTTGCTGGTGTCGATCCAGACCTGGGTGACGGAGGAAACCAGGATCTGCTTGAGATCCTGCTCGCTATCGAGCAGGAAGCGCCCCCTCAGGAACGGATGATTCAGCCAGGAACCGCATAATTCCTTGATGTACATGCCAACGCAAAGATCGGTTGTTCTTATACATTTCAACATGGCAGGCAGCCTTTTCAAGGTGAAAACTCAAGTCCTTGATTGGATGTGCCTTCCCTTGGCCGCCATTATTTGGCCATCACGACTCATTGTTTGTGCCATTTGCTGTCGATAGTCAAGGGGCACGTGCAATCGAACCACTCGATGCTTGCCGAAGTGATGGCGCGGGGAGACGAAGATGTGTCGCAAACGACAAGCAGGTCAGGAGCGGGAGTGATAGCCTGCAAGCTCAGACGTGACGGGCATTCAGGCAGACCGCCTGCTTTCGCCGAACGACACGGATTTCGAACGCAACGTCGAGGACACTCATGTCGCAGACCCTGGCCCGTGTGCAACCCCGTGCGGACTCCCATGCCAAGGGCATTGCCTATTGCATCCTCGCCATGCTGGTGTTCGCCGCCCAGGATGCGATCACCAAGACCCTGGTAAAGGACTACGCCGTCGCGCAGTTCGTCATGATCCGTTATTGGGTATTCGCGGTTTTTGCCGTCATGTATGTCAAATCCCGCGGTGGGCTGAAGCCGGCCTTCAAGACGCAGCATCCGTTTCTGCAGTTGTTGCGTTCAACGCTATCGATCGTCGAAATCGGCGTGTTTGCCCTGGGCCTGAAGTACCTCGGCCTGGCGGAAAGCCATGCCCTGTTCGCGGTATTTCCCCTGGTGACGCTGGTACTGGGCGGTTTGTTCTTTGCCGAGCGCGTGACGCGCAAGCAATGGTTGGCCGCAGTGGTCGGTTTTCTCGGCACGCTGATCATCCTGCGCCCTGGCCTCGGTGTATTCGATCTGGCTGCAACCATTCCGCTGAGCGCGGCGTTGATGTTTGCCGTGTACAACCTGATGACCCGCCATATCAGCCGCCAGGACAGCTTCAATACCAACATGTTGTACATGGCGCTGGTCGGGGCAGGGCTTTCGACGGTCGTCGGAGTACCGAGCTGGAAGCCCGTGGCACCCGGTGACTGGCCGTTGATGTTGACCTTGTCGGTGACCGGGGTGTTCGCCCATCTGCTGCTGGTCAAGGCGCTGGAGTATGCGCCGGCGACGACGTTGCAGCCCTTCAACTACAGCCTGCTGGTGTTTGCGATCATCATCGGGTTCGTGGTGTTCGGTTCGGCGCCGGACCTGTATACCTTGCTGGGCGCGGCGCTGGTGGTGGCGGCGGGGTGGTATGCGTTCAAACGGGGAACGTCGGCGGGTTGATGTTCCAGCTGCTGGTGGAAATGATTCTGAACACTTCGACAGAGGCAACAGTCTACCCGTGCACAACACCGCAAAGGTAGGCGTGGAAAATGAAGAAAGCTACTGAGGCACCGTCGAAAACCCAGGGTGAGCAGGAACGCGACAACGATGCCCATCGTCCGGATGGCTCGACCGGCACCGCTCACGATTCGACCGCACAGAAAACGGCACGGGGCCAGGGCCCGCACTCGTCCGAACAGGCCAATGCCAAGCATGACCTCGGGTTCGACCCCGACTCGCCGGATCTCGAAGACCCGCAAGTGGATCCCCAGGGGCCGGCGATAGCGCCCAGGGACAACGAAAAAAACAGGTAGGCAGGATGGTCCCGGGGGCCGGTTGGCGCCCCCGGACTCAGCTTATCGACAGGCAGCGACTGTCACTTGTCGTGAGTGGCCTTCAGCGCCTTGGCCTGCTCCAGATGGTGTTCAAGCGTCGGCAGGGTTTCGCTGGCGAAAGCCTTCAGCTCGGCCTTGTCCGAAGAAGCCGCTTCCTTCTTGAACAGCTCCACGGCCTTTTCATGGGCATTGACCTGGTTCTCGACATAGGACTTGTCGAAGGACTCATCACGCCATTCCAGGATCATTTTCTTGACCTTGTCGGTCAGCGCCGCCTCATCCGGCACCTTGATATCCAGCTTGTGGGCGATCTCGCCCAGCTTCTGGTTGGCCTTGGTGTGATCGCTGACCATCTTTTCAGCGAACTGCTTGATGTCGGCGCTGTGGCTCTTTTCCTGGGCCAGCTTGCCGATCACCACTTCAGAGATGCCCGCTTCGGTGGCGGCATCGACGAAATCGTTGGAGGTGGCTGCCTGCACCTGCAGCGAAGCCAGGCCCAGCATCAACGACAAACCTGCGTACTTGAAGAATGGATTGCTCATCTTTCACTCCTTGTTATCGGTGGTGCGACCTCTGTGTCGCGAAGGGTGGACCCAGGGCGTTGACAAAAGGTTTAGTTTTTTTGCATGCGCAGCCGACCAGGGCCACAAGTCACAATTAAATAAAACCTTCGCGGCACGGGTGGGTCAGTCTTTGTAAGGGCCCTATTTCCAAGGGCCAGGGAGGTGTCAGATGAAACTCATCTGTCTGTTGTCGGGCTGCCACTGGCGCAGCCTGCTGATCGGTGAAATCGCCGGGCTCAAATGCGAATGCTGTGAACGCTGTGGCGCGTTGCGCTACAGCCAGTCCGGTCAGCCGATCAACGTGTAGGGACGCGCTATCACGTAAAAACTCTGAATTATCCGGGCGGCAGGCCGGTCCACCGATTGAAACCCAATGCCGCCCCTGTGGAAGCTGGCTTGCCAGCGAACCGCCAAGGCGGCCATGCAAACGGAGAACCCTCATGCCGACACCCGAGAACCCAAGAACCCCGGTCGAAATCGACGACACCGAAGACCGCATGGGCAGCGTCCATGAACTGGACTTCAGCGAACGTCGCGATGAACGCCAAGGCCGTGTTGGCGATGAACGCCCGGCGCGGGAAGTGGCGGAAGACTACCCGTCCCGCCGCGTGGCCGAGAGTGGCATGACCGGCGGCGAAGTGCTGAGTGACAGCCTCCACGAAGACAACGTCACCCTCGATGACCTGAGCCCCGACACACTGTTCGACGAAACCGGCGCGCGTGACCCGGATGAGCCCGGCAACGGGGGAGGCCCGGCCGACAGGCGTCTGCGCCGCGTCGATGCCGACGAGATTGGCGGTGGTATTGGCCTGGACGAGGCCGAACTGGCCCGCTCGGCACCGCTCGATGGCGAGCCATGGACCGACGATGTGGTACCGGAAAAGGGGAGAGAGCCTAAATGAACGAACAACGCTGCGCCTGTCATCATTGCTCCTGCACTGTAGGCGCCAACGCGGTGATCCGCGATGGCAAGCGTTATTGCTGCGAAGCCTGCGCAAGCGGACACCACCATGGCGAACCGTGCTGCCAGGGCTCCTGCCAATGTGGTCTCGCAGACTCATCCACGCGTGATTCGATGTCGCCTTGAGGTCGGGCAGGCGCCCACCTGCCGGGCAGGCGTTTGCCGGTGGTATTGACTCTGACAGGAGTCATCGAGACCCAGTCGACCCACCCGCAAACAGTTGTCCCGGTTCTGCCTGGTCGCAGAACGGGGCAACGCCCGACCTCATCGGAGTCACCCATGACTTATTACCCCCTTAGCCCCACCAGCACCGATCGCCACATCCTGTTCATCAATACGCAGGCCTCATTGCTGGATTTGCACGCTTACGGCAGCGAACGGCTGCGGGCCGGACGGGACATGATCGACAGTCTGTCCTGCCTGAACCTGAGCAAGATCGACGACGAGGACCTGACGCACTTCATCCAGGGCGCGGCGCTGCTGTTGCGCGATGGCTACGACATCTGGAAGGTGATTGAAATGCGCGCGAGGGAAGCGGAAAGAGAGGCACCCTCGTTGCAGCCTTGACCGACCGAGGGCGCCTGTCGTGCAGGTGCCTACCGATTCACATCGACAATCAGGCGGCCGCGAATTTTTCCGGCAATCAGATCAGCGGCAGCGGGTAGCGCTTCCTCCAGGCCAATGTCCTGGGTAATCAGCGACAGCGCCTCCAGGTCCAGCTCGTTGCCCAGCCGCTCCCAGGCCTCGACCCGCCGCTCATAGGGCTGCGTCACACTGTTGATGCCCAGCAGGCTCACACCGCGCAGAATGAACGGCGCAACCGTGGCAGGAAAATCCATGCCCTGGGCCAGCCCGCAAGCCGCCACCAGCCCCTCGGATCGGGTGCCCGCACAGGCATTGACCAGCGTATGACTGCCCACCGAATCAACTACCGCCGCCCACTTCTCCTTGGCCAATGGCCTACCCGGAGCGGACAGCTCGGCCCGATCGATAATCGTCGTGGCTCCCAGGCTCTTGAGATAAGCCTCTTCACTGGCCTTGCCCGTCGCCGCGATGACCGTATAGCCACGACGTGCCAGCAGGCTGACCGCGAAACTCCCCACGCCCCCCGTGGCGCCTGTCACCAGCACCGGCCCGTCGGACGGTTTCAAGCCATGACGTTCCAGCGCCATCAGGCAAAGCATCGCGGTGTAGCCGGCCGTACCGATGGCCATCGATTGGCGTTCGGTCAGTTGCCTGGGGTGGGGGATAAGCCAGTCGCCATTCAGGCTGGCTTTTTGCGCCAGGCCACCCCAGTGACCTTCACCCACGCCCCAGCCGTTGAGCAGCACCCGGTCGCCCGTTTGGTAGCGCGGGTCGCTGCTGGTTTCCACGGTGCCGGCCAGATCGATGCCCGGTACCATGGGAAAACTGCGCACCACCGGGCTCTTGCCAGTGATGGCGAGGCCATCCTTGTAGTTCAGCGTGCTGTACGCCACCTGCACCGTGACGTTGCCGGCCGGAAGCTGGCTGTCCTCCAGGTCGGCGAGTCGGGCGGTGTAATTGTCATCCTGCTTGTCGACCACAATGGCTTTGAACATGACCTAACCTCTTTTAGACCGATCGTATTTAAATCACCCAAGAAAGATCATCGGGTGATGCCTGCGAGAAAACCCTGGAAAAAGATGTCGAGAGGGCGCACCTGCTGAGCGAGACGGGCACGCAGCACGGCGCCTTCCCAGCCGACCCAGAAGAATGCAGCCAGCGCCTGGCAGTCGTGCCCGACGCCCACCTCACCTTGCTGTGCAGCTTCCTCCAGGCACGCTGCCAGGCGCTGTTCCCAGTCGAGCAGCGTCTGTTCAAGCTGCTGGCGAAAGCTGTCTGGCAGCATCAGCACTTCCTGCCCCAGGTTGCCGACCAGGCAGCCGCGGCGGAACTGGTACTTGGCCATGCCGACCTTGGCCTCATCGACGAACCGGGCCAGCCGGCCCAGCGGCGACAGGTTCTGGTCGAGGAAGCAGCGATCGAGCTTGCGCGCGAAGTACTCCGCATAGCGCTCCAGCACGGCCCGGCCGAAGGCTTCCTTGCTGTCGAAGTAGTGGTAGAAGGACCCCTTGGGCACCTGGATCCGCTTCAGCACCGTGTCGATGCCGGTGGCGGCGAAACCCTGTTCGGTGAGGGTTTCCATGCCGCAACGCAACAACAGCTCCAGCGTGTCGCTGTGCTCACGGGCGATCTTTGGTGGCCGGCCTCGGCGGGCGGTGGGCTTTGGAAGTGTCATGGAGGTAATTTAGACTGATCGTCTCTAATGTCAACGACTGTATTTCACCTTTGGATCTGCATACCAATCCCATAGGTGTTTCAAGTCAGGTAGCACGATAAGCTGCCCGAGGCTCAGGTGTTTCACGCCGCTCCGTAGAAAAATGTGTCCACGACTGTTCTGGGCAAACTGGCGCGATTAATCAGTCATGTAGGAAACGGAATAGTCTTCAAAAGGTCATTTTACGCGGTTGTCAGCGATTGTGGGCTTGAGAACCGAGTCACGGGGAATGACCTACTTTCCAATCGGAAAAATCGCCAGGCCCACGCTGTCTTTGGTGAATTGTTCCGGATGGATGAGACCGTTCATGCTCGGTCCTATTCTTCGGCTGATCCCGAGGAGCCGGGTTTCGCAGCCCTGAGCAAATTATGGAGTCAAGCACCATCAAGCATTTGCTGGCATCCTATGTGCCTAGCACCGTTTATGGTGGCTGTGTGGGGGAGATCTCCGGATCTGCCGTGTTTCCATATGCTCGGTCTGCGAACCCGCACACAGCCGCCACCCATTCGTTTCGCAGCGAACAGGCGGCTCAGTTTCATACATATGGAGTTTTGACTATGAATACCGAGCATGCCCCTAGACGCTTTATCCCGATGGACAGTGTTTCCACTCAGTTCCCCGTTCTCTATATTGACAGCAATGCACCGCTGGTCGATCTGCATGCGTGCGTCGCTGAGCGGATGCGTGCGGTCAATAAGTTGATGACGCTTTTCACCTGTAGTCGATTGAGCGATAGCGATCCGCGAGATTTGGGCAATATCGCGGCGATTTCAAGATTGCTCTTGCAGGATGCAAATGATGTGTTTGATGTGATCGAAAGCCGAGGCCTGGAGGCGAAGCGTAGGGCGTCGCCTTCGTAAGTCTATGCCTAGGGAGGCTGGCGTAAGAAAGCCCTGAATCGGATCAGGGCTTTCGGGATATGTTCTGCCTATCTCGCTGCCCCCCTACATCCCCCAACCAGCTAAGGTAGCAACCCTTAATGAAAGCGCTCTATCACACCTGACATTATCGTTTTCACAGACGGTATGTCCTCTATCACGATATTTTGTGGCTCAGTGGACTGCAAACGAACACCAATAACGACATGTTTGTCTTGTTCCTCGCGAGCAAAAGCAATGAAGCCATTTTCCAGCGGGTGAATATACTCAGCGGTGTGTCCCCCTGGATAGTTCGGAGTGATATGAAAATCGCTCCGTAGCGCAATAATTTTCGTTACTGCCTTGAATGCAGGGCTGAAATTATTGGTGAGATAGCTGTAGCTAAACGCAAGTAGTATACTACTGATCAATGCACCTATGCTGTGGAAAATAATTATATTCCGTGAGGCTCTCTGGGTGGTTTTATAGCCGAACAACGACAATATCGGCGTCATATTTTTCCAAACGGTATCGAGCAGAAGGCCTGCCAAGGCAACGATCAGCATCAATAGTGCAACCCCAAAAAGGATAACCGCCACGACACCTAGTAGTGATGGGATATAAAATAGCAGCGCGAGAAAACCGACCGTTAGGTCAAAACTCTGCGGTGGCAGTCCGAGCGACTCGGCAACGGCGAAACGCGCGCATGCTGTCGAAACCAGCAGCGCAAGCAGATGTAGTATGATAATGGGGACTTTAGAGAGCGGTTGATCCCAAACAGTATGCAACCAGCGGGCGATGGGAAAGCACCACGCAACGAAACCACAAATTATAAATGCAGATGCAACCGTAGTCCCAGCTGTTAATGCAGGCGGTCCGGCATGTGAATAAGCTGTGAGCCCAATAAGGTATGTGAGTATCGAGGCAAGATAGAAGCGGTAAGAGACAGAGGTTTGCAGGTACTTGGTTATAAGCTTTGCTAGTAAGGCTTTCATTAATGCTCCCTGAGTTCTAATCCAGTTTCGCTGTTTGCGTCCGGATTTATGGACTAGCCGTATCAGCTCATTTAGAACAAACGGCCCAGCTGAGATCATCATTTGCTGCTGTTTTCTATGTTAATTGTTAAGCCACCTCCGCATGGTGACAAGTCTCAGGTGAGGCTACAGTTCAAGGACCCTGCAACTCCACAAACCCCAACTCCCGGATAAACAACGAAAACAGCTCCGGCTGCGAAGAAATATCCAGCTTCGCGTACAAATGCCGCCGGTGCGCCTTGATTGTCTCCGGTGAGATCCCCAGTCGCTGCGCCATGGCTTTCGACGAATACCCCGCAGAATCAGCCGGGCGATTTCCAGCTCCCGCTCCGATAACACCCCCTGGCCAAACTTCGCCAACGCATCACCCGCCGGAGGCTGCACTGGCAAGGAGATGCCGATGCGGGTCCAGTTCTGGTTCAGCAGGGCCAGCACCCAGCCACTGACCAGGCTCAGTTTCCCCAGCTCCGCCGAATCGAACGCCCGGCGCATCCCCAGGGATAGCGACAACACCCCATCCGGCAGTTGCAACAGGTATTGGACTTCATCCACCAGCACATGGTCCTGGAAGTAGTTCAGGTAATAATCCGCTTGCCAGAAGTGGTCCGGCGCAACTTCTTCCAAATGGTAGAAACCGCTGGCCAGGCCTTCGCGAGCCGCCTGGTAGAAGGGGTCCAGCAGGTACAAGCCATCCAGATACAGCTCACCCGCCGCGGGTGCCGGCGCCGCGTCGTATTCCTCCAGCACATGGGGCGCGCCCTGGGACGGAAAGTGAATTGCCAACGCATTGTCGAACGGTACCCAATGGCGCAGCACCAATATCAGCTGCCGCCAGAAGCGCGGGCTGCCGATCTGCTCGATCGCGCGGGCCAACGCGGTGTGGCTGGCGACTTCATTGAAGAGAATGTCCACGGTTGCATCCTTGAAACAGGTAGGGCATTGGCGCCCGATTTGCAGTGGCTGTCAAACGGGGGTACCCCTTAGGGGGAATTGTCCAACCTGGAGTACCTGCCTAGATTTCAAACCCATCAAGCGAGCCAACGAGCCCGCAACCGATCGAATCCTGGTTCTGCCTCCTAACACCTACAACAACGTGAGGATGAACATATGACGTCCAGTAATGCACCATCCCCTGAGCTCAAGCCGACGCTGAGCGTTCCCGATGTGGTCGCCATCACCGTTTCCTCGGTGACGCCGGCCAGTTCCGTCTTCGTCATTGCGCCCTTTGCCATTGCCCAGGCCGGCACCGGCGTGATCTGGGCGTTCATCCTGGGCGGCGTATTGGCGCTGATGTTTGCCCTTTGCTACGCCGAACTGGGTCGGGCACACAGTGCCGCCGGTGGCGAATACGTGTTCGCCAAGCGAGTATTTGGCGGCCTGGCCGGCTATGCGACGTTTCTCACCGTGCTGGCGATGCTGCTGTTCATTCCGCCAGTGCTGGCCACGGGCGCGGCGACCTACCTCAACGCGGCACTGGGTACACAGTTCGATGGGCAGGTCGTCGCGCTGGTGATTGTGGCCCTGAGTTATCTGCTCGGCATTCTCAATATAAAGCTCAATGCCTGGGTCACCGGCAGTTGCCTGTTCCTGGAAGTGGCGGCACTGATGGTCATCGTGGTGTTGGGCTTCGGGCATGCGCAGCAACCGGTCAGCAGCCTGCTGAGCCCGGTCATGCTCGACAAGGGCGTGTTGCACGCGGCGCCCTGGGCGCTGGTGATCGGTGCCGTGGGTACCGCGCTGTTCTCCTTCAATGGCTATGGCGGCGCGGTGTTGCTTGCCGAGGACATGAAGTGTGCAGGGCGCGGCATTCCCAAGGCGGTGCTGTGGTCGCTGGTGCTGGTGGTGGCCATCGAAGTGATTCCCCTGATTGCGCTGCTGGTGGGGGCGCCGTCGCTTGAGGCGATGCTGGCCAGTCCCGACCCCATTGGCTACCTGCTGACGGCCCATGGCAACGAAACGCTGTCCCGGCTGGTGAGCGCGGGGATTTTCCTGTCGGTGTTCAACGCGATCATTGCCCTGGTGATCCAGATCGGCCGGGTGATCTACAGCAGCGGACGTGATGAGTTGTGGATGCCGAGCCTGAACCGCGCCTTCACCCGTATCCATCCCAAGTGGGACTCGCCCTGTCTGGCCACGCTGTTCCTGGCGATCCCCTCGGCGGCCTTGACCTTCAGTTCCAACCTGTCGGAACTCACCTCGTTCACCGTATTGCTGATTCTTTGCGTGTACCTGGTGGTCGGCCTGTGCGCGTTGTTCAGCCGGGTGCTGCGTCGTGATCGGGAACACCCCTACCGGATGCCGCTGTGGCCGCTGCCAGCGATCGCTGCGGTGATAGGGGCCGGGTATCTGCTGGTGGCCTTGCTGGGTACCGCTTCGTCCCGAGACATCTTTATTATCCTGGGCATCCTGCTGGCGTCCCTGGTGCTCTATGGCACCTACGGCAAGCTGAGTCCGGCTTTCCAGAAACTTTGAGCGAGAGAAACGATGCGAGCACGCGACTTTGGTATCACCCTGGGCCTTGGAAAGCCGGGCCCTCTCAACGCAATCACCGATGTACCCGGCGTAAGGGTTGGCCATGCCACGCTGGACAAGGTTCATGACGGCAAACCCGTGCGAACCGGTGTCAGCGTCATCGAACCTCGCGCCGGCGCCGCGCGGTATGAGCCCTGTTTCGCCGGCTGCCATGTGCTGAACGGCAATGGTGATGCAACAGGCCTGGAATGGATTCGGGAGGCAGGCCTGCTGACGACGCCCATTGCAACCACCAACACCCACAGCGTCGGTGTGGTGCGTGATGCGCTGATCGCCCATGAGCATGCGACCCTGGCGGACTCGTCGACCTACTGGTGCATGCCGGTGGTGATGGAAACCTACGATGGCGTGCTGAACGATATCTGGGGCCAGCATGTGAATGCCGAGCTGGTTCACCAGGCTCTCGCGGCGGCCAGTGCCGGGCCGGTGACCGAGGGCGCCGTGGGTGGCGGCACCGGCATGATCTGCCACGAGTTCAAGGGCGGGATCGGTAGCGCTTCACGGGAACTGCCGGTGGAGCAGGGCGGCTGGACCGTGGGTGCCTTTGTCCAGGCCAATCACGGCCGACGTCGGGAACTGCGGGTGGATGGTTATCCCGTAGGGCGGGTATTGGTGGATTTGCCGTCGCCTTTCGTGAAGCAGGATACGCCGGGGATGGGCTCGATCGTGGTGGTATTGGCCACCGATGCGCCATTGCTGCCGCATCAATGCCAGCGCCTGGCCCAGCGGGCATCGCTGGGTATCGCGCGCACGGGCGGTGGTACCGATGATTCCAGTGGCGATATTTTCCTGGCGTTCTCGACGGGGAATACCGGATTGGCGCCGGCGGACTACAACCGTCGCGACCTGCCGAGGACGGCCCAGGTGGACATGGTCAACAACGATCACATCTCACCGTTGTTCGCGGCGGCGGCCGAGGCGGTCGAGGAGGCCATTATCAATGCGCTGCTGGCAGGCCGTTCGATGCGGGCAGCAGATGGGCGCGAGGTGCCGGCGCTGCAGGGCACGAACCTGATTGAGGCGCTGCAGACCGTGGGGTGGCAAGCGGGTCGTTAAAGCCACCTTGGAATCTCTGCGGTTGGAGCCATCCTGGCCCCTGGATTTTCGGATCCAGGGGCTTTTTTGTGCCTGGTTACTGGCAATTTAATATTAACTTTCAGGACTTTCTTGGTTTTCCCCGACAAAACAAACAAATCAAAAAAATGTCTGTAGGACGGTTGCTTTGACTCGTACAGACGAGTATGTTCTTTACGAAATGTTACTCAGCGCCACCCACAAGATTTTCAAAACAAGATCCTGAACAGGGAAGGGGAAAGAGCATGAGCCACCATCACTCGAAGACCGACTGCCCACCTGCATTTCCCCGTTGCTTGTCACCCTGAGCCATCCGCGCCACCTACCATTGACTGGACAAGTTGATAGCTGATCAATTGCCAAGGGAGAAGTGCGCCTAAAACATTGTCTGAACTGAAGCGGGTCGCCGATTCGACAATCGTCGGAATGATCACGCAGCGTTTTATCGCCCTGAATTATAAAAAACTGGTCATTTTAGTCCGTGAAGATCAATGCATTCTTATTGGTTCGAGAGGTATTGTCATGCCTGCTGGAGCGATATTCATATCATTCGATGCTGTTGCAGTATCAGGTATAACCGTCGAAGCGTTGAAGTTGGCGAAGCATCTCTTGAACAAGGGAGTTACTTCGTATCTGGACCTGGGTTATGAAATAAAGGTAGATAAGGGCAACTTCAACAAGCCTTATGACCACGAGAAAGACATCTATCGAGAGCTTTTTAGCCTGGTGCGGGTTGAACGTATCGACAGTGTGCCTCACTACAACGTGGACTTTATCGAGCATTCCCACAATGTCCTGATCGCACAGAAGACCCAGGTCTCGCCGCAAGAGCAGCAGCGCTTGCTCAAGGCCATCGATGAGTCGGCCCAGGCCTTGTCCCTGCGGATTGTCCAGTTGTGGGAGCAACTCGATATTCGCCATGTGATCGTGGAAAACGCCACGCTGCCGGAGAACATCATCTACACCCAGGCGCTGTACCTGGCCATCGAGCGCTACGGGCACCAGCATGGCCTGGGACACTTTGTGATCTGGCGCGACCACGACCTGATGTGGAGCAGCGAAAAGACCGTGATGAAGTACGGTCCCGAGCCTTATCCCCATGCGGTCAAGCCGACCCCTTCGCCCCATATCACCTATGTCACGCTCAACAACGACCTGAAGAACAAGCTTGAACACTGGTGCGATCACCAGGTGCAGGTCCAGGTGCGCAGGAACACCTATGACTTCAGTGGCCAAGGCCGCGAGGGCAATCTCAAGGAAAACCTGGATATCCGCGACAGCGACCTTCTGATCGCCCGCACCACACGGATCATTCCGCAAAAACGCCAGGACCGTGATATCCACCTGGTGCAGCGACTGAACCAGCGCTTCGTCGAGGACGGCAGTCGGCGGCGGGTGTACCTGGCGCTGGCGGGCGATCCCGGAGAGCATCCGGACTACTTCGCCCAGTTGAACCAGTTGGCCCGCGAACTTGAGGTCGAAACCTATATCAAGTTCGTGGGGGCACTGTCCCACGATTATATGCCGTCGAATGAAAGAACCCTCACCGTCGAGGATCTTTATCACGCCTGTGACCTGGTGTCGTTCCTCACCTCCTGGGGTTACGACAGTTATGGCAATCCGGTGGGAGAGGCTATCAGTAGTCAGCGTTGTTATATAGCCAGCAACTATGAGTACTACCACGAGGTATATGGCCAGCATGGTTTCGAGGCGCCGATCATGGCGATCTCTGAAGAGCACGATGGTTTGCCTGACGATAATTTTATCGAAGAAGTCTACCGACTGTTGAACGACAAGGCGCTGAGGGAGCAGGTGGCCCAACATAACTTTTCCATCGGCCGGCGGGTACTCTCCAACAATGTCATGGATATGCTTGACCTGAATGCTTCTGGAGGAACTATGCGTGATACTGTTTTTGTCTCGGTGGTGCTGCCACTTTATAATGAAAGCGATCGAATCGATGTCGTGCTCGAGTCGTTGTTCAACCAGAAGACCCAGGGCGAACTGATTACCCACGGAAGTTATGAACTGATTATCGTCGACAATAACTCGACCGATGACTCGGTGGAAAAGATCAACCGTTTCAAGGAACACAATCCGTCCCTGGATATCCATGTGATCCAGGAACGTATCCAGGGTGTTTCTTCGGCCCGCAAGCGCGGCATGGACTACGCCTCGTTGCGCTCGAAAGAGCGGGATATCCGCCTGGGGGTCAGCAACCGACACTATATTGCTTCCGCCGACGCCGACTGCACCGTCGATCCGTACTGGCTACACGCGCTGATTGAAAAGATGATCGCCGAACAAGGCGACCTGGGCACCTGCAACTATTACTACAACGAAGCGCATTTCAGCCGGCGGCCGAACCTGTACAAGGAAATCCGGAAGACCCTGCGCTGCCGCGAAATGTCCTTCTCGCTGTTCGGTGGTTTCCCGGATGGCAAGGGTTTCGCCGTCGAACGCGGCCTCTACGACCGGGTCGGTGGCATCGAAATCTTCTACCAGTTGGACAAGGGCCGTTTCGTCGAGCATCTCTCCGATGACTGGGACTTCGGCATCCGGGTGATCGCCTGGGGCGGCAAGCCGGTGTATGCCCACGAATCGCGGATCGAGATCAACAGCCGGCGGGTCGACACCATTCTCGACGAGGTGATCACCGGCAATGCCTACGGCCAGGACGGCATCATTATCATGAAGGACGTGCGGCCGGAGGTCGAAAAGCAGACGCCAACGCTGCGCGACACCACGACTGCAGAGTCGGTGCAGGTCTGGGAGTACTCGATCAAGGACTACGTGCCGAAGAACATCGTGCTGCCGGCATTGCTCAATCCCCAGATACTGCTGGAGAGCCCGGCGGTACGGGCATTCTTCGGCGAGCCGGTGGCGGACCGCCTGTACCAGCGCATCCACGAGATCAAGCAGCAGTCGCGGGTGATCGACTTCAAGCCGATCCACGCCTACAAGACCCCGTCCTATCGCCTGTATTTCGAGTTCCGCGAGGAAATCTTCAGCGCCCTGCGCCGCGCCGTCGGCGACGATATCGGCTACCCGCCGCCATTGCCGGCCTGCTTCGACCAGGTCCAGCCCGAGGATTTCGAGCGTTTCGTCTACTACTTCGCCGAAGACCGCGAGTCCGGTGAAGCTCATAACTACTTTGCCAACGGGGGGGTGTTCTGATGAACGGCGAAGCCCTGCACTCACTGAACGATATCGACCCGAACTACCCGGTACCGCGGGTCCATGAGTTCCTCGCGCACCCGGACAACAGCGCCATGCTGGACTACGTGTTCAACGACCCGTTCGGCTGCCATGTGTTTCCCGGCGACATTGCCGGTTATCCCTTGCCATCGTTCTTCGAGAACATGGACCGGGAAATCCGCGAGGCCAAACAGATCCACCTGTGGTCCTACATCCCCACCTGTCGCTACCGCTGCCATTTCTGCCAATACCCGACGGTGATCCTCAACCCCAAGGCGGCCTCGTCCCAGGTCGTGTTCCGCGATGTGGTGGACTACAACATCAAGGAAGCCACGATGTGGCTGGAGAAGGTGCCGAGCCTGGCCCAGGCCGAGGTCGGCGAGTTCAATATCTTCGGCGGTACGCCATCGCTGTTGCCGGAGCTGGAACTGCGCCGATTGATGGCTTTCTACCGCAGCCACTTCAATTTCTCGGCCGCGACCCTGCGCTTCGAGGGCGAGCCGGGCACCCTGGACAAGACCTACCTGTCGCTGCTCAAGGAGCTGGGCTTCACCAAGATCAGTTTCGGCGCGCAATCCTTCGACGACCGGATCATTTCCGCCTGCGGGCGCATGCACTCGGCCGAGGAATGCGTGGACACCATTCTCCATGCCCGTTCCATCGGCCTGGAGTGGGTCAGTGTCGACCTGATCTACGGCATGCTCGGCCAGAGCGTCGACGATGTGAAGTACGACCTGGAGAAGTCCCTGGAGCTGGAACTGTCCCATGTGGTGATCAGCAAGCTGCACATGGAGGAGTTCATGAAGACCCGCACCGGGGTCTCCGGCGAGAAGCAGAGCCATTGGCAGCGCAAGGGCCTGATCAGCATGAATGACATGACCTTTCCCGGCCTGGGCAAGCAGTACCAGATGCGCGAGCTGGTGGAGCAGTACCTGGCGCCAAGCTATCGCGAGCACCCGACCATGTACTTCCACCAGAACGATCTGCCGGCGGAGAAATGGAAGGGCCTGATCACCGATCTCGGCACCCAGTATCCCGAAGTGGCGATCGGCCTGGGCGGCAGTTCCAAATGCACGCGCGCCGAAGCGATCAATATCACCGGCTACGCCAAGTACAAGCAGGCGCTGGACGAAGACCGCCTGCCAATTGATGAAAGCCGTGGTATGTCGCCGCTGCAGCGGGAGGTGAACGCCTTCAAGATGGCCCTTTCGACCCTGGTGCCCGTGGACGACCAGGTGTTTCGCCAGCGTTTCGACGGGCGCAGCTACCACGACAACCCGATCATCCGCCAGACCCTCCTGAGCCTGGTGGCCAAGGCGCTGGTCAGCGTCGATGGCGACCTGGTCCGGCTGACGCCCAATGGCGTGACCCTGGTGGAAGCCATCATCAACACCCAGTTCATCATCCCCGAGGCTTGAGGAGCGCATCCATGCCAGAACACAACAGCCGATCCAAACCGGTGTTCAGCCTGCACTACGTCGCCATCGATACCGAGGCCGGGGTAACGCCGGAGCAGTTTGAAACGTTCGTGCGCGAAAAGGGCGTGCACCTTCCCTGTTATCCGGGTTGGAGCTGGACCCTGCTGCGCGGGCTGCGGGGCGAGCGGGTAGGGCAGTACCTGATGCTGTTCGAGATCGCCAGTGCCGAGCAGCGTGATTTGTATATCGGTGCCGATGGCAACAAGACCGGGCTGGCTCGCCAGTTCTGGCATGACAATCCGCAGGCGCTGGATATTCTCGGCGAATGGAAGCGCTACGGCACCTATGCCGAGCTGCCGACGCTCTATACCGACTACCGGTTGCTGGCCGAGAACCGCAAGAGCACGGTGCTGCCGGGTCCACGTTACCAGGAGCGAGCAGGGCAGGCGCCAATCGCCCGGGTGATCGGTATCCATAACCTGGCGCTGCGGGCAGATGTGCAGGCGCAGACGTTCGAGACCTTCATCGCCGAGAACCACCAGCGCATCGAGGATTACCCGGACTGGAAGTTCCACCTGCTCAAGGGCGAACGCGGCAATCGCCTGGACCAGTACGTGGTGATGATGGAGATCGCCAGCCTCGAAGCGCTGGATGTGTTCTACCCCGAGCCGGATATCGCCACCGACGAGGCGGCGAAATTCGCCCGGGCCCACCGCGACACCAAGCAGATGTACGAGGAGTGGAAGCGGCTGGCGTCGTTCTCCGGTTCGCCGCAGATCTACACCGACTACCTGTCGGTTGCGCAGAGCCTGGGCTGATGACGGTCCAAGTACTCGACTCGCGACTGACGGGAAATCTGCGCCAGCAGCAGGCTACCCGGCGGATTTTCTTTGTCGCCGGGCTGGGCATGGCCGCCTGGGCGCCGCTGATACCCTTCGTCAAGGGCCGGCTGGCGATCGGCGACGGCACCCTGGGCCTGCTGCTGTTCTGCATCGCCGCAGGGTCGATGCTGGTGATGCCCTTCACCGGCCGACTTATCGCCCGGTTCGGCTGCCGGGCCCTGATTCTCGGTTGCGCGACGCTGTTCTGCCTGGTGCTGCCGTTCATGCTGTACGCCAGCGCCACCCTCGAAGTCGCAGCGGCCTTGCTGCTGTTTGGCGCGGTCAACGGCCTGCTCGATGTGTCGATGAACGCCCAGGCGGTGATCGTCGAGCGCGATAGCGGCGAAGCCAGGATGTCCGGCTTCCATGGTTTCTACAGCATTGGCAGCGTGGCCGGCGCAGGCGGCGTCAGTCTGCTGCTCTGGGCCGGGCTGGAGCCGTTGCAGGCGATCCTGCTGGTGGTGGCGCTGATCGCCTGGCTGGCCCTGCAGGCCTCGGCGCATCTGCTCGGCCGCCAGCCCCAGGAGCCTGGTGCGTCCGGAGGACTGCTACGGGCGCTGCGCCAGCCGAGCCTGCTGTTTATCGCGCTGCTGTGCTTTTTCATCTTCATGATCGAAGGGGCGATGCTCGACTGGTCGGCAGTGTTCCTGCACAGCGAGCGGGGCATGGACAAAAGCCACGCCGGGTTCGGCTACACCTTGTACGCCGTGGCCGTGGCGCTATGCCGGCTGTACGGCGATCGCCTGGTGAATGCCGGTGGCCAGCGGCGCATGCTGATCGCCGGTGCCGGCTGCGCCGCCCTTGGCCTGTTGCTGATCGTCTCGATCGATCGGCCGGTGGTGGCACTGGGCGGTTTCGTCCTGGCGGGCATCGGCCTCTCCAATATCGTGCCGATCCTGTTCAGCACCGCGGGCAATCACCCGCGGGTGCCCTCGGACATGGCCCTGTCGGCCGTGACCCTGATCGGCTACAGCGGTCTGCTCGGTGGCCCGGCGCTTATCGGTTTTGTGGCGCGGCATGCCAGTCTGTCCACGGCTTTTGCCGCCGGAGTGGTGATCATGCTGCTGATGTGCGCCAGTGCCCGGTTTATCACGGGCCGGGACCCGAATGCTTCGCGCTAGACACCGTTTCTATTGTCCATCCATGGAGTCAACATGAGTCAAGAATCCGCTGCGGTATTCAGCCTGCACTACATTGGCCTAAACCTGAAAAAGGGCGTCACGGCCGAGGATTTCGAGGACTTCGTGCGCGAGCGCGGTGTCGCCATTCCGGCTTACCCTGGCTGGCGCTGGAGCCTGCTCAAGGGCCTGCGCGGCGAACGGAAGGATCAGTACCTGATGCTGTACGAGGCGCCCAGTGCCGAACAGTACGCCCACTACATCGACCGCAACGGCGACCAGACCGCCCATGCCCACGAATTCTGGCAGCAGCACGGCGAGGCGCTGGCGCTGATTGCCGAGTGGAAAACCTTCTCGACCTTCGCCGAGCTGCCGACGCTTTTTTCCACCTATTCGCTGCTGGCGCAGAACAACAACAGCTCCCTGGCCGAGGGCCCCAACTATCGCGTCGTGTCCGGCGAGAAGCCGGTGGCGCGGGTGGTGGGTATCCATAACCTGGCGCTGCGTTCCGGGGTGGCGGCGCAGACCTTCGAGGACTTCATCACCGGCAATATCCAGCGCATCGAAGACTATCCTGGCTGGAAGTTCCACATGCTCAAGGGGCAGGGGGGGAATCGCCTGGACCAGTACGCGGTGATGCTGGAAATCGAGAGCCTGGAATCACTGGATTCCTTCCATCCGGAACTGGACGTCTCGACGGAGAAGGCGGTGACCTTCGTGCGCGAGCATCAGGAGAGCGAGCGCATGTACGAGGAATGGCGGCAACTGGCGTCTTTCTCCGGCGCGCCGCAGGTCTATACCGACTACATCACCATTGCCGGGAATGGCGACTGAGTTTCCCGGAGCATCCACGCCGGCGCCAGGCGTGGATGCCGCCCGCGAGCGGCGCCGCAACTGTTCGGCGCCGGGTCGCACTCCGAAGCGTTTTCATGGTCAATGGAACACGCATCAGTTATCGGAGGTGAATCTTGGCAAGAAAGCAAAAGCCCGTGCTCGATCCTGTCGATTTGGCGAGGCTTTCTTCCAACCGCAAGGACGGGTTCTTTGCCACCATGGAAACGCTTGCCAAACCTTACCAGCCTGCCGATCTGCCGGGAAAAGTGCGCGCGGTGCTCGACGCCTAGTTGCGTTGGCGCAACGGCCCCTTGTGTCAGCGCCAAAAAAAAGCCCGCACTGAGTACGGGCAAAACAGGAGTGCCTACCTAGTCTGGAGTGAGCAGACTCAGTATTGAGAGGCAGCAGACCCGACAGCAGTTTGGTTTTTCTCATCGACGACCGACGAATGGCCTTGGGTGACGTGGACCTGCCAGCGGCGCAGGAGGCGGCGGGCTAGGGTACTATGCTCATCGCGGGAGCCAGGCTCAGCCCGGAAAGCCCATGGCACCTACCCGAGAAGGCCCTGGACAAGGGCTGTCCACCAGGTCGCAGCGAGACGCAAGCATGCTCGAAGCCAACCCAAATTGTCCCATCCGTCGTCGGCTGGCCCACCTACCGTGGGTCGGCGATAACCGTGCAGGCGCGCGCCACTGGCTGGAGATCCAGCGCGACCCGTTGGCGTGGCTGCAGAAAATGCAGGCGATGCAGCCGGACGTCGCCGTCATGCGCATGGGGCCACAACGGGTCTGGTGCCTTTTCCATCCGCAAGCGGTGCACGAGCTGATGGTCGAGCATCGCGACGACCTGCGCCGCTGGGCGCCAGCACTGTGCATGCTCAAGCAATGGAACGGGCGCAGCTTCATGATGCGCGAGGGCGAACCGGCACAGGCACAGCGCAAGGCGGTTCGCCCGCACATAACGGCACCGGCGGCCAGTGATGTGCGCCAACTGGCCGCGCAGTGGGCGGAGCGGATAGAGGAGGGGCGTGAGTATGACCTCGACCTGGAGATGGCAGCGTTCAGCGCCACCCTCAGCGGCCACGCCCTGTTCGATGTCGACCTGGAGCCGGCGGCCTACCGGATTGCCAAGGCGGTTCGCCTGCTGTCGCGGGTGGCATTGCTGGAAATGTCTACCGGGCTGCCGCTGGGGCACTGGTTCCCGAGCAAGCTCTGCCCACGCAAACGCTGGGCCCTCGGGCAATTGCGAACAGTGGTCGACGAGGTTGCCGAGCGGTCTCCACGACCTCTCGCCGAAATGCGTGATGAGCTTTGCACGCTGCTGATGGCGTCGCACCAGTCCACGGGCGTTACCTTGACCTGGTGCCTGCTGCTGTTGGCACAGCGCCCGGAATTATCCGAGCGACTGCGTACCGAACTGGCGCCCATCGACTGGCCAGCCATCCGCTCGGTCAGCGACCTGCGCAACTGCCCCTTGCTGCGGGCGGTGCTGCAGGAATGCCTGCGTCTGTATCCACCGGCCTACGGCCTTGCGCCGCGACAGGTGACGGCAGATATCGACGTGTCTGGCCATTCGCTCAAGCGTGGCGACGTGGTCATGGTTTCCAGCTGGATCACCCATCGCGACCCGCGCTGGTTCGACGCACCGCTGGAGTTCCGTCCGGAGCGCTTCCTGGATTCGGCAACGTGGCCCCGCGGCGCCTATTTTCCGTTTGGCCTGGGGGATCGTTCCTGCCCCGGAACGGCCATGGCGATGATCGACCTGGCTGCGGCGCTGGCCTACTGGGTGGAGCATTGGGACATCGTGCACGACGGCGAGCTGGCACCGCGGGGGTGGTTCTCCCTGCGTCCGCAGCGGGCTCGGGTTCGGTTCGTGCGCAGAGCCGGGTCAACGAGCGTTTGAAATCACCCCGGTCATGTACTCATTCAAGTCGCGGAAATCCTTGACGGTCCAGGCGTGCGCCGGAATTTTTACGCCGTTTTCCTGCAAGGTCCTGGGAATCAGGTCTCCATTGGGACGCAGTATGACCGAAGAAACGATAACGCCAGGATAGTCATGCAGTCGCTTTTTGAAGGCTAGCGTTGTCAGGTCAGGGGTAGGGGGGCTGCTTTTTTTCGCCAGCGGCCCGGTTGCCTTGATATCCGGGCCGTGGCATACGGCGCATCTCTGCAGGTAGAGGGCTTTCCCATTGGCATTATCCGCGAAGGATAGTGTTGTTTGAGCTAACGACAAAATCCCTAGCAGCGGGATGAATAGTGCTTTCATATTTCCTGATAAGCCTTCTGATCACGGTTTTTTCCTGGTATTGCGCCCAGCGCCGCCTCAGTGTTCCTGAGGCACAGAGGGCTTGTCGTCTTCTTTTTTAACCAGAATTTCGACGCTGTAGTCCTTCAGCGGAATGATCTTGGGGCGGCCATTTTCATAGAGGGCCAGCCTGGAGCCTGAGGTTGCCACCAGAAAGCCCGAAGCAATGATTTTCTCGCCGTCCTTGACCACGTAACAGTGCTTTTTGGCCTGTTCCGAGAAGTCGCAGCCCTTGGCAAAGATCTCACGGTCGCGCTTCAGGGTCTGATCGGCGCCGTAATTGCCGATGCCGGCCGGAAGAAGCACGACAGGCAGCAGGATGAGCGGTATCAGCATCACTACAGTCGTGATGGCCGCGGAAAGCACCACGAGCCCACTGGAAAGCGCGACATATCGATTGCGCGTGTACTTTTCGACAACGCTCTTTATTCGAGCATTTTTTTCCAGCTTCTTGATGACCACCAGCTCAGCGGAGAGCGCCAAGATAAAACCGGCGATGCTGAGCCAAACAAACGGATTGCGCAGAAAACCGGTCCAGTTGCCCAACGACTCGATCAAGGCCACGTAGGCGAACACGAAATAATCCCGAGCTTCAGCCTCGAACAATCCAGACGGAACGCTGAGAACGCGCAGGTAATGTTGCCAGTAGATCAACCCGGTCATGTACGGTACGGCGTAACCGACGAAGCCAAGAAACGGCAGTACGAGCATCCAGGGGAATTGGCTGGCGGATTTGGTGACGACGGCAGGCGCAGTCGTATCGATCTTTTCTTCAGCGCTCATCGGAATCCTTTCGTGTGGTGGCTGATCAAGTTGAGAGCGCATAGCGCCCGAGCTGAATTTGAGCAGGCGCATTCTACGTTCCAGCGGGCAGATTCGACGAGGGGCAGTGTGAGCGTTGGTTATCCATATATGTTATTTAACATAATATACATTATGCGTAGTATCATATGCGCCGCTCAGGCCGCTTCCCCTCAGAATCCACGAGCCAAACCTTACGAAAATCACCGCCTTACGATAACGTCTCGCTGTTGATGATTTCACCGATCACATCGCCACGGTCAAGGACGCTTCATGAAATGGATGCCCGCCACACTGATGCTGTTTGTCTGCAGCACAGGATTTGCTCAATCGATCACACAGCCTTTTGCTGCCCAGGTCCAGAAAGTTTCAGATACCGTACTTTGCGAAACCTACAAGGGAATCCACACGGAATTCGGCAACGTCATGAACAAGCAATGCCGTGATCGTGATCGCGCTCGCGCCGCGTTCGACAGCCGGCCAGATGAAAAGACGCTCAAGGACTGCATCAAGCCCGGTAATGTGATCGACGACGATGTCAGGAAATGCATGAAAGGCCTTTGATCTGGATAGACTATGGAATGGTTCACGCCTGTAGGCTTCAGGACCACGGCGTGTTACTGAATCCTGCCTCGTGTGGATCGCGGTGGCTGGCCGCTTGCAGCGGATCGCCAGCAAGCCGGCTCCCACCTTGATCGAGTTATCTTTGGGCTTGGGGGCTTTGCCAATGCCGAGCAGTAAAGGTCGCAACTTGTTTACTGGGAAAAATTCCCCTGCTACAGCGACTTCAGGCAGTTCAGGTAATAACTCAACTAAATAGAGATTTAGTTGAGTTATTGAAAGTCCCCGTCAAATCGAAATAAATGCCAGAAGCTCATTCCGAAAGTTGGCTGGAGTCAAAACCTGCTGTTTGGTATGCAAGCTGAGGGCCTTGTCGAAACCGTACTGCTTTGTGTCATGTACAACCGCCACCGCACGTCTGTACTCATCAGCTAATAGATGCGGCCCATTGTCTATTTGATAGCCAGGATGCAGTTTGGCATTCTCCGCTACTGCATGAGCGAAAAGCCCTCCCCATATCTCGTAAAGCGCATCGAACGGTGGAAGACGCATGTTGAAGGGTATATAGCGTGTCATGAGCAGATACCGCTCTGCGCCGGGTAGACGAGCCATGGCATTGAGGTCTTTCTGAAGCTGGTCCGCATTCCATGACAGCGTCTGCTGGGAGAACGCAACGGCCATGCCCTCGGAGAACCAGGTTGGTAAGGAATACATCTTCTCTTCGCCCAGCACTTGATGCTGAAAAACATGCACCAACTCATGATGGATCAGACGCTTTGCCTTCTTGAGTTCGTAGATCCCCTCTTCATCCGAATGCTGCGGATTCAGATTCAGCGTTGAGGATAGATGCAGTTCCAACTGATGAAACCGTGCTTCTCCTCCGTCACCCTCCTTTACAACGATACTCGGCATCTTCCATTCCACTGACACCGCGTCAAACTGCTCGGCACAGCGTGTGAACGCGCGTCCGATTTCATCCTCGATCCACGTTTTTACACTGGGTGAAAACTCACCCTCGAACCGGATGTTGCTGTCCATCAGTGAATTTCCTGTGTGTACGCATGTCCTTGTATAAATGGGGCATTTTCGCAACAGGACAAGGTCGCGACAAAAATTTTCGGCGCTCCCGTTTAATGAACGAAGCCCCCCCCTGGTGCTCAGATGCTACGCTGAAGCAATCTGCTATCAGCCAGGCAACTGCCGAATGACACCTGCCGTGCTAGAGATACCTGCCATGCAATCGATCAAACACTCATCGACTGCCCGTTCCTGGCTGCTTGGCCTGAGCCTGTCACTGTCGTTGCCGGTTGCACAGGCCGCGTTTACCGCGCCCTCTCCCATCGAACTGTATATTCTCGACGCGCCGCCGCTGACCTTTGTCGATGACTCACATGGCCATGGAATCGTCGGCGAAATCGTCGTGCAGGCCATCGCCGAGATCGGTTATGTCGCCCACATCCAGGCGCCGCCCTGGGCCCGGTCGCAGCGGCATGTCAGTGAAAGGCAGGATCTGCTGATCGCACCGCTGACCCGCACGCCGGAACGCGAGGACCGTTTCACCTGGATCGCGCCGATCATGAGCATGGATCGGGCGTTTTTCAGTCTCGACCAGCCGGTGAGCAGCTACGACGAGGCGAAGAAGGCCTACCGGGTGATCGGCGTCGGCCTGGGCAGCGCGCAGGAAGAGATCCTGCGCAGCCAAGGTTTCAGCGAGGACCAGATCTATCCATTGACCATCGGCGACAACCCCGCGCAGATGCTGCTCAAGGGGCGCATCGATGCCTGGTTCAATGGTGTTCCGGAGAGCCGGCATATCTGGCCCAAGAACTCCGATCGCCCGCTGTTCATGAGCCCGGTCATGAGTTCCGCGGATGTTTACCTGGCCTGTTCGAAACAATGTTCCGCGCAGTTGGTGAAAGGTTTGCGGGCGGCAGTCGAGGCAATGCGCCGTGACGGGACATTGCAGCGATTGCAGGCCCGCTACATGCCAGAGTGATAGCAATGCTCCCTTCCCTCCTCCTGTGCAGTGAACTCAGCAATACCAATACAATTTTCTTGTTTGTGTACACCTTGTTTCCGCTGGGTGGAACTGGCCCAATGTAGTTGTACGATGTCTTTAGGCAAATCGGCAGGACGCCCAGCGGTTTCCACCCATTGCCAGACAGCCCCCCGAGCCGGACAGGAGCACCAATGCAGCTCAAACACAAAGTCGTCGCCCTCGGCATCCTGCCCCTGGTGCTGGCGATCGCGGTGATCTGTGGCCTGGTGATTTCCCTCAACCGCCAGTTGGGCGACCAGCAGGCGCACCTGATCGAAAGCAGTATCCTGGCCAGCAAGCGCGCCGACCTGAAGAACTACGTGGCCCAGGCGCAAAGCCTGATTGCCCCGCTGTATGACGACGGCAACGGTGATGAACACGCGCGGGAGCAGGTGCTGGAGATGCTGCACAAGCTCAACTTCGGTATCGATGGCTACTTCTTCGTCTACGATCGCGAAGGCCGCAGCCTGATGCACGCGCGGCAGGCGGAGCTGGTGGGCCAGGATCTCTGGAACATGAAAGACCTGCACGGCGTGACGGTGATCCAGGCCCTGCTGAAAACCGCGCAGTCTGGCGGCGGCTTCCAGCGTTATGCCTGGAACAAGCCGTCGACCGGGCAGGTCACCGACAAGCTTTCCTATGTGGTGATGCTCGATCGTTGGGGCTGGATCGTCGGCACCGGTATCTATCTGGAGGATGTCGACCAAGCCACCCGTCAGGCCCGTGATGAGGTGGCCCGGGGCATTCACCGGACCATGCTGGAGATTGCCGTGGTGGCCCTGGTGGCGGTGTTGCTGGTGTTCGCCGGCGGGATGCTGCTGAATTTCAGCGAGCAGCGCCTGGCCGACCGCAAGCTGCGGCACCTCACCCGGCGTATCGTCAGCCTGCAGGAAGATGAACGTGCCCGGATCGCCCGTGAATTGCACGACGGAATCTGCCAGCTACTGGTGGCGATCAAGTTCAAGTTCGAGCTGGCCGGGCATGTGTTCGAGAAACAGCAGTATGCCAAGGGCCTGGGGATCCTGAGAGACGCGACCGAGCGCATGGGCGAAGTGATCGGCGAAGCACGCAACCTGTCCCACGACTTGCGTTCGTCGCTGCTCGATAGCCTGGGCCTGCCGGCGGCGATCGGTCATCTTGCGGCGGAATTCGAGCAGCGCACCGGGTTGCGGATGAGCTGCCGTGTCGACGAGTTCGATGGGCACCTGGCCGATGATGCGGCGGTTTCGCTGTTCCGTATTGTCCAGGAAGGCCTGGCCAATATCGAGCGGCATGCCCAGGCGAGGAACGTGTCGATCAGCCTGCGTTGCAGCGAAACCTCGATCCGCCTGACGATGGTCGACGACGGCATCGGTTTTGATGTGCTCCAGGTCACACACAGTCAGACCGGTATCGGCTTGAGCAATATCCGTGAGCGGGTCGAACAGTTGGGGGGACGCCTCGAACTGACATCAATACCGGGTAGAAGTGAACTGGATGTGTTGTTGCCAGCGAATCAGCCAGGGGCGAACGCCAGCGCCTAGAGGCATTCCTGGGCCGCCTGCTCGAACGGCGAAGCCTTGAAGGTCGAGGCGAGCAGTTGACGTTCATAGATGAAGACCTTGCCGCCCGTAGGCGCCTTGTAGGCCTCCAGCACATTGTTCGCGGCAAACTTGCTGGCCACGACGATCTTGTAGTGCCGCTGGCTCTGGGAAACCATCGGGGCCAGGGCGCGATTCTGCAGTTTCGGCACCACGCACTCGGTGTATTCTTCCGGCGTCTTGCTGGTTTGCAGGGTCAATGTCGGGTCATTGGGGGCTGATGCGCAGCCCTGGAGTAACAAGGCGGCGAAGGCCAGAACGGGAAGCAGTAGGCGGCGCATGGGCAAATCCTGGAAAGATACTGTTCGTTGGAATGGCGCCATTTTCCGGTTTGTTCCGCTTGAACGGAACTTGCGATGCTCAATGGTCACTATTACTGGAACCGATAGTTAAGCGCCCGCCCCCTGCCCCACGCTGATTGCACAAGCCTGCTTTCCAAGCGTTCAGTTTGTTGATCAAGTGGTCAGTCATCGCTACACTCGGGGGTTCAGCCTGGAGACCAATTAATGCCTGAACTACGCCCGCACTACTCGAGCCCCGATGCCCGCGACCTGATCCTGGATGCGGCGCTGAAGATATTTTCCGTCTCGGGTTTCGAGGGTGCATCGATTCGCCAGGTCGCCCTGGCCGCGCAGGTTTCACCGCCCCTGATCCACCACCATTTCAAGGACAAGGAAACCCTCTGGGAGCAGGTTGGCGAGCGTGTCACCGCCGACTTCCAGGTCTGGTTCAAGGATCTGTCGCTGACGGAAAACACCATTGATGCGCAAACCATCCCGACCCTGGTAGGCGCCTACATGGAGTATTGGAAGTCCCACCCCAGTGCCCTGCGCTTCCAACTGTGGCGCATCATGGGCAAGCAGGACGAGGAACGTAAAAGGCGCTCCGAACAGCTCAACCATCTGTTCGTGCCGATTTTTGCCAAGGCCCAGGAAGCGGGCCATGTGCGCAATGACATACCGCCCGGGCAGGCGATGATCACGGTGGGAGGGTTGATCCAGTACTGGCTGCACAGCCAGATCGAGGCCCACGACGCCATTGCGGTGACCGGTCATCCGGTGCCGGATGACCAGGCTTTCCTGGCCTATGCCCTCAGCCTGATCACCCGTCCTGCCTAGGCTATGTACGAAATCGCTTGAAACTTGGTTATGCGGCGTTAAAAAGCGGCTCGGAATGCTCATTGACAACCAGTCAACTGCGCTTCCTCGCCGCTTTTTGCCTTGCCTAACCTGCGTTTCAAACAATTTCGTACACAGCCTAGCAGTCAATCGATCGACGACTCCCTACACAGAAGTTACGCCGTGGGCTCGTGCTTGCTGATGTCGCCAACAGCGGCGATCGGAAACACATCGCACAAGAATATCCGGTCGAGAGCGTTGTTCACGAACCCGTTCTGCGGCACTGACCTGTAAAAACAGCCGCATGATGGAGTTCAGGAGAGCTGCAGAGTCAGAACTTCCATTGTTAAAGTCGGCAATTGCGAACTCCACGTTTTCACGCAAGACGAGGTAGTCGGATTTATTCATTTTCTGCCACCGGCGTCAGTGCCTTTTGCGCTATTGGCTTGCAGTCCTGAGCCTTGGCCACCCTCCCCCTTAGATACTGTCCCTTTGTCATCCAGTCCTCGCTTGGCATATGTCACTTTTAAACCTCCTGTTATCAAGTCAGTCAAGTGCCGTTGAATGGGGTTCAGCTACCGTCGGGTTGCTCCCGTAGGGTTCGACTCAACAGGGTCACGGCCAGCGGCAACGCCAGCAGTCCGATCCCGTAGAACACTGGCCAGCCCAAGCGGGTCAGGCCTTGCATGAGGGTCATCAGTACAATCAGGGCGATCAGCCGGCTGATGCCGTAGAGCGCCGCATAATCGGTCGCGGCCTGGCGGCTGTTGGCCCAGCCGAGGATCACCGCGCAAATCACCACGTACAGCCCGCTGACACCGAGGTTGATGCTGATGGCACCGAGCATCGCCAGCGTCTGATGGCCCTGCCAGGCGCCCAGCAGGAGCAGCGCCACCGCCAGCAGGCCGAATACGCAGAAGACTGCCAGGCTGGTGCGCAACCCCAACTGGCGCAGGGTCCAGGGCGCCAGCACGGCAGCGAACAGGCCACACAGCGGTGCCAGCAGGCCCACCACCGAGCCGACGGTTTCCAGGGGCACGCCCAGGTCGATCAGCATTACCCGATTCAGGCTGAACAGGCTGATCAGCACGCTGGAAACCACCGACAGCAACAACAGGCGTCGGCGCATCATCGGCTGGGCCAGGGCCCGGAACAGGCTGGCGGAAGGTTCGGCTTCATGTCGCTGGCTGACGGCGGGACGCCAGCCGAGGATCGGCAAGGTGGTCAGCGCCAGCAAGCCGGCCACGGCGAGAAAGATCGCCTGCCAGCCCAGGCGGTCGAAAAGCATCACGAACACCCCGCCACCGGTCATTGCGCCGATGCTCAGTGCACCGACCTTCATCGCCCCCGCCAGCGACCGGCTATGGGCCGGGGTGGTTTCGGTGACCAGCGCATCGAGGGCCAGGTCCATGGTTGCGGCGGCCAGGGCCACTACCAAACCCATGGCGAGCAGTGCCATGGCTGGAAGCTGCTGGCCGAAGCCGATGATCACCACGGCGATGATTGCCAGGGCCTGCATGGCCAGGATCCAGCCGATGCGGTGTTCGAACCACGGCCAGCGCCAGCGATCCACCCACGGCGCCCAGAGAAAGGTCATGCCGAATGGCAACAGCAACAGGAACAGCCAGCCCATCCGCCCCAGTTCCAGGCCCTGAGCCCTCAGCAACGGCGGCAAGCCACCCTGGACCAGCCCGAACAGGATGCCGAAGGCCAGGTACAACAGACCGATACGTGGCAACAGGCGCCAATAGTCCCGATGCCCCTCTTCCCTGGCGGCGGCGAGCGTGGAAACTTCTTCAGGCATGCCCATCGTCCTCAGAAATTCGCCGTCAGGCCGACGCCGACGACTCGCCCGGTGCCGATCTTCACCGCCTGGACCGAGGCGCTGTAGTAGGCCCCCATGGCTTCGTAGCGACGATCGAACAGGTTGTTGCCGAACAGATAGACGCCGTAGTCCTTGTTCTGCCAACCCAGACGTGCGTTGGTCAGGTCGTAGGAGCCGAGGTTGAAGGAGTTGGCGACGTCGGCCGCACGCTTGTCGAGGTAGTGGTAGTCGACATTGCCGTAGAACTCGCCACTGATCGGCACGCCCCACTGCTGGGCCGGAACCCGGTAGTCGAGCCCGAGGTTCGCGGAGTATTCCGGTACGTTGGGCACCTGGTTGCCGTCACTGGCACCGCGGGTCAAGGCGGTCACCGAGGCGTCGACATGCTTCAGTTGGGCATGGGTGTAGCCGACGCCGGCGTTCAGGCTCAAGCGCTCGGTCAACTTGAGCCGGCTTTCCAGTTCGGCCCCCACCGAGTCATAGTCAACGGTCACCGGCTGGTAGTTGACGCCGTTGTAGACGTAGAGGTGGCCGTCCTTGACGTCGTTGTAGAACACCGCTCCATTGAGTGCGATCCGATCCCCCCACCACAGGCTCTTGAAGCCCAGCTCATAGCTCCAGCTTTTCGAGGCGTCGAAGGACTGCTCGTCACGCCCGAACGGCGTGTTGGAAGAGTTCCATGGATAGTCGGCACCGACCACCCCGCGACCGATACTGATGTAGGTCATCAGGCTGTCGGACCAGTCGTAGCTGAGGCTGCCGCGGCCGGTGAGAAAGTTGTCCGACATCGACGCGTCCTGGTGGTACTGGCCGATGGTGCCCAGGTCACCGCCGCTGTAGCGATAGGCCGCGTCCTTGCTCTCGTGGGTACCGCGCAGGCCGACGGTGGCCTTGAGCCGATCGGCCAGGGGCACCGTCGCTTCGCCGAACAGCGAGTAGCTGTCGGTGCTGAAATCGTTCTTCTGCTGGCCGCTGAAGACTGCGAAGCGAGGCTGGGTAAAGGCTTCGCCATTGGTGTGGGCAGTGAACTCCGAGTGCCAGAGGTTGACCCCGGTCACCCATTGCACGTAGCTGTCTTCCCGCGACGCCAGGCGGAACTCCTGCAGGTAGGCAACATCGCGCAGGGTGCCGCGATAGCGATCGGTATCGCCGTTGAATGCCGCTTGCGGGCTGCCGGTCAGTGCCGAGTAGAGCACGCTGTCGATCATGTCCATGCGCTGGCGGAAGGTCGAATACTGGACACTCGACAACGAAGTCAGTTGTGCCCAACCCAAGTCATGGGTTACCCGCAGGTTGACCGCCGAGCTCTCGCGACTGAAGTCGTTGCGCGGGTTCAGTCCGCTGTCAGGCGTGCGCCCGCTGCGCAGGATGAAGCGTGGCGCATCGTCGTCATTGCGGTTGTAGGAGAACGTCAGCAGCGCCTGGGTATCGCCGTTGGGCAAAAACAGCAGCGAACCGCGCATGGCGCTGATCTGCGAGCCACCGTCCTTGCCGCCTGCGGCACGATTGGAAATGTCACCGCCCTGCTCGCTGTAGCGCAACGCCAGGCGCCCGGCGACGTTATCACCCAGGGCCTCGTTGCTGATCAATTCGCCCAGGGCATAACCACGGCTGCCCCCCTCAAGCCGCACCGAGCCTTCATGCTCGAATGATGGGCGATTGGGTACCACGTTGATCGCCCCACCCTGGGTATTACGCCCGTACAGGGTGCCCTGCGGGCCACGCAGCACTTCGACTCGCTCGATATCCAGCAGCGCCGGTGGCACTCCATAGGCGGACACGGGCACTTCGTCGATATTGAATACGATGGAGGTGTCGTCGGCTGACAGCGGCGAGAACGAGCCGACCCCGCGGATGTTGCCGGAGTTGCTGTACTGGCCTCCGGATTCCATGTAGTTGAAGTTGGGTACCTGCCGCGCCAGGTCGGCGTTGCTCGAAGCCGGGGAAATATTCTGCTTCGCCTGCTCCGGGGTGATCACGCTCATGCTGACCGGGACCTTCTGCTCGGTTTCCTCACGCTTGCGCGCGGTGACCGTGACGCTCTGCAGCTCAAGGGCGGGTTCGGTGCTTTCCTGGGCAACGGCCTCAGACATACTCAGGCCTGGACTCAAGATGGCGCCATACACCACCCCTAGAGCAGCCCTACCCTTTAACGATTGCCACATTGACCCGTTCCCTCGTCGATCCGTTGAGTACGCGTTTAAGAATGAGATGCAATAGTATTTTTTGACTGAACGAATAGTCAATACACTGAACACGCAAATAATAATGCCCACAGATGACACATCTGCAATCCCGTGCGCCGGTATCCGAGGGGAAATGAGGGGGAAAGTACGGGAAGCTGGTGCTAACGCGCCGATTAATCTTTCAAAGTGGCGGTAGGAAAATTTCGATGGGAATCAGTTGCCGGCAGATCCCCGGCAGCCATCTGGATCACGGGGTGTCGAGCAAGCGCCTAGCGTTTCGCCTCGGCCAGGGTTGCACACAGCCGACTCACGCAGACCGAGCCGACTACTGCGAGGATGATCGGCACCAGGAAGTCATGGTCGATACGGGTGAACTCGACCACCAGCACAATGGCGGTGATCGGCATGCTCATCGAGGAGGCAAGAAACGCCGCGGCCCCGACGATAGCGAATGCTCCCAGCGGGATGCCTGGCCAGGCCAGGCTCCACAGTCCACCGAGTATGATCGCCAGCAGTGCACCGATCGCCAGCCCTGGCGTCAGTAGGCCACCTTCGGCCCCGGCCCGCAGGCTGCTGCTGGTGATCAGCACCTTGACCACCAGCAGCAGCGCCGCCAGGCCAATCGTCAGCTCGCTGTCGAAGCCCAGTTGCGCGGGCCCCTTGCCGTTGCCGAGCACCTGCGGCAGGTAAACCGCGACACAACCGATGAGGGTGAAGTTGATCAGCGATAGAACCGGCAGTTGCCAGCCCCGCGCGGCGTGGGTCCGGGCCTGGCCGGTCAGGCGCCCGAATCCATGGGCTGCCAGCCCGAACAGCGGCCCGGCGAGCAGTGCCCAAGCGACCAGACCAGGGCTCAGGGGCAAGGTCGGTACCACGTACTGCACTTCGGCGCCCAGGCCGATCCAGGCGACACAGGCACCGATCGCCGAGGTCGCCAGGGCAATCATCGCCGCCGGCCAACTGAAGCTGCCGATCAACACCTCCAGCACGAAGATCGCCCCGCCCAACGGCACGTTGTACACCGCTGCCAAGCCGGCCCCGGCACCACAGGCAATCATCAGTCGCCGGGTTTCGGCCGGCAGGCCGGCCTTGCGCGACAGCCAGGAGCCGACCAGGGCGCCGACTTCCCGCGGGGCAACTTCGCGGCCCAGGGGGGAGCCCAGGGCGACGGTAACGATCTGCAGCAAGGCGTGGACCAGCGTGGTCTTGGCGGGCATTTCGGCGCCATCTGGGGCGACGGCCTTTTTGATGCTGACCAGTGGCCGGCCGAAGCGATACAACAACCACCAGCCCACGCCAGCAACCAGGCCACAGAGGGCCAGGACCAGGACGCGGCGTTCGGGAGAGGCACTGCTGACGCCGATCAGAAAGCTTTCATGGCGGGTCAGGCTATCCTGGCCGTAGCCATAGGCGAGGTGCTGGATGCCGTGCAGCAGCATCGCCAACAACATGCCACCCAGGCCGGCACCGATACCGGTGAGGATCACCACGCCGCCGAGCATCAGCGACTGGCGTATTTTCGAGGGGGTGTCCGGGCGGACTGCCGGTCCCTGCAATGCCTGCTGCGCCAAAGCCATTAGAGTCCCCGCATTGTCGACCGCGCCAAATACGCCTGGCACCCAGTATGGAACCTGGGTGCGGGTCTGCAAATGCTTGGGGCGGGTCGAGTCAGGTGGGGTTCAGGAAAGCGGGGAAGGCATTGCTGTAAACGGACAGATCAGCTATCCAGGCCCTGCAACGCGTTGAATTTCAGTTCGTCTCGCAGCTCTTCGAGCAGGCGTAGGGCGTCTCCACGCTGGCGCAAGCCACTCAGGGCGATGCCCGCCACCATCAAGTCGACGCGACCGGTCTCGCGGTCATAGACCCGCACGCTCAACGAGGCATCGCCCAACACGCAGTCACAAGCCAGCGGCGCGAAACCCTGTTCGAGCAGTGCACGTAGATCCATTAAAGAAAACACCAGCGAAGTCCTTCAGCAGGTTGGCTGCGAGTCGGGCAACAGGCCCGATCGCCGTGTCTCCATGCTGAGACGCCAAGCCTGCCGAAGAAACCTGAATATGAACTAGTGGCGCTGGTGCATTTGCACTAGGCGTCCTGGGGTCGGGTGCCAAACAGCCCGCGCTCGCGCGCCCAGACGATGGCCTCGCTGCGGCTGTGCACGTCGAGCTTGGAGTACACCGTCGCCACGTGGTTGCGCACGGTGTTTGGCGCCAGTTTCAAGCGTGCGGCAATCTCCTTGTCGGCGAGCCCCTCGCAAATGAGTTCCAACACATCGCGCTCGCGCGGCGTCAGGTCGGCGAAAGACAGGCCAGGCAGTTTGCGGGAATTGACGTTCTTCACCGTCGCCAGCTTTTCGATCAGCTTCTGGCTGAACCAGGACGTGTCCTGCATCGCCGCCTCGATCGCCGCCACCAGTTCCAGCTCCGAGCGCTTGCGCTCGGTGATGTTCATCAACACCAGCAGATAGCAGGGTTCATCCTGGATCTGCACACTGTCGGCCGACAGGGCGCAGTCGATCAGTTCACCGTCCTTGCGACGGATACGCAGGTCGAGGCTTTCCAGGCGGCCGGCCTTGGCCAGCGCGGCGAAGATCTGCTCGCAGAGCTTGCCATCTTCGAACAGGCCCACCTCGTCGACTCGTATCCCCAGCAACTCCTGCGCCTGATAGCCCGTGCTGCCGAGCAAGGCTTCGTTGACGTCGAGCAACTGCCGGCTGGCAGCACCACAGAGCAGGGTTGGCGCTGGTGCCAGCCGGAAGGCCTTGGCAAAGCGCTCCTCGCTGTGGCGCAGTGCGGTTTCCGCGCGCCGGCGGGGTTCGAGGTCCATGAAGGTGAACAGCATGCAGTCCTGCTCGTTGATGTCCAGCGGCTGGCCGGCCACGACCACCAGCTTGCTGCTGCCGTCCGCCAATTTCAGTTCGGCCTGCATCTGCGGGATGGTCGCGCCCTCCCCCAGCCGCTGGATCGCCAGCTCGCGACGCTCGGCGTCTTCCAGTACATCGAGCTCGTAGACCGAACGCCCGATCACCTGTTCGCGACTGTAGCCGGTCATTTCGATGAAGCCCTGGTTGACCTTGATGTAGCGCAGGTCGCTGAGCCGGCAGATCACCGCTGGTGCGGGGTTGGCGCCAAAAGCTTTCTCGAAGCGCTGCTCGGCGCTGGCCAGCTCGGTGGCGTCGCTGATGATCAGCACCAGGGACTCCGGTTCACCGGCGCGATCGGTAAGAATCATGCTGCGGATATTGTGCACCCGGGTGCGGTCCGGGTCGGCCTGGGCGGTGACCTCGACCAGCAGGTCGCTGAAGGTTTCACCGTTGGCCACCCTGGCAATCGGGTAGCTGTCGGCAGCCAGCGCGTGGTGATTGCGGTAACGCAAGGCAAAACGTTCACGGTACTGCTCGGCATTCGCGCCCAGTTCACTGACCTCGCTGACGCCGTGCATGGCCAGGGCGGCCTCGTTGGCCCAGAGAATGCTCTGGTCGACCTCGATCAGGATCACGCCATCGGACAGGCCGGCGATGATCTGTTGCAGTTGGCGACGGTTGGTTTCGGTGGCGAGGAAATCCTGGTTCATCGTTTCTCCCGAGGTATCTGAGGACGCAAGGGCCGGTGTTTATTCCGGCCGTTGGGACTTCTGACACCCCAGGGATGCGCAAGTGCCTCACAAGATGGCTGGCCAGCGGGCTGGTGCCAAGCAGCCTGGTGGCGAGCGGGCTTGCCCGCGTTGGGCTGCATGGCAGCCCTCAGGTCGACTACCTGGTTATGTCTGATCGAGCGAGGCGCCTGATGATGGGGCTGCATGGCAGCCCAGCGCGGGCAAGCCCGCTCGCCACTAAAAGAGCTGCCACAGCCGGTGCACTCACCAGCCAGCAGCAGGGCTTTCTCAGGGCTTGAGCGAGGCGGCAATCCAGTTCGCCAGGTCGCTGACTTCGGCGCCGCTTATAGTATGTACCACGCCATGGTATGTATGAAGTTGCGGTTCGATCGATAGGCTCTTGAGATAGACCTGCGCGTCGGTCGCCCCGGAATACGGGACCTGCGGGTCGGCGGTACCGTGGCCGATGAATACGCCCAGCCCCTGATAGTCCGTCGGCGCCTTGGCCTGCGTACGTACTACCGGTAGCACTCGTCCGCTCAACGCGGCGATTCCGCGCAGCACTTCAGGGTGCCGCAGCGCCACTTCGTAGGTCATCATCGCGCCCTGGCTGAAACCGACCAGGAAGACCTTGTCCGGCTCGGTGTGATATTTGCGGGTGGCCCGCTGGATGAAATCGGTCAGCGCCTCGGCACTCAGCTTTAGATCATCGCTGTTGCCGTCGTATTGCGCCGAATCGGTACGCCTGTGGAACCACTGGTAGCCGCCCGCGCCCAGTTCCAGCCTGCCGCGCACCGACAGGACGGTGTAGTTGCCAGGCAGGCTGTCCTTGATGCCGAACAGGTCTTGTTCGTTGCTGCCATAGCCGTGGAGGAAGATCACCAGCGGCTGGTCGTGGGTCTCGGGGCTCGCCTGTTCCAGGTAGGTCAGCGGCATGTCAGCGAGCAACGCGGGCTGCTCCGCCGCCTGGGCCAGGGAGCAGGACAACAGCAAGGCCAGAGCCAGGGGTTTGAACATGGTCGATCCTTTCAGGTAGTCGGTCTGTGCTGGATTCAAAGCAGGAAACGGTCGGTCACGTTGCGCCGCTCGTTGTCGTCGCGCATGTCGTAGCCAGCGGTGGTGGCGATGTTGGCGTGGTGCGCCAGCTTCTGGGCAATCGACACATCGTACTCTTCGATCACGCGGGTGATAAAGGAACGCCGGAAATCGTGCGGCATGATCTCGACGCCAACCTGTCGACCGCGCTGCTTGGCGATGTAGTAGATCGCGTGCTTGGTCAGCCGTTCCCGGGTGATGTGATGGCCGCGGCGAATCCGGTTGAACAGGAACGTATCGTCGGCCATGCCTTCGGGCAACTGCCCGCGGCGAAAGCGCAGCCAGGCGTCGAGCTTGTCGAAGGCCCAGGCCGGGGCGAACTTGATCAGCTCGCGGTTGCCCTTGCCGATCACCCGCAGGCTGCGCTCGGCGACATTGACGTGGTGCAACTCGATATCCACCGACTCGGACTTGCGCATGCCGGTGCCATACAGGATCGCGATGATTGCCGCGTCACGCAGGCCCTGGGGCCGCGGGTCGGCGGCACAGGCTTCCATCAGGTCGCGGATCAGTGTGCGCCGCAGGTTGCGCCCGGGGCTCAGGCGCGAGCCGCCTGCAGCCTTGACCGCACGGATCTTCATCAATTGCTCGGGAGTGATCAGGTCCTGCTGCCAGGCCTGGTTCATCACGCCGCGAATGGCGTTGACATACAGCGACGAGGTGTTGGGGGCGAAGCCGTCTTCGCGCAGGGCCGCCACCAGGGCGGTGATATGAGCCGGCTGCAGATGGTGCCAGGCGATTTCATCGATGGGTGTGTCCTCCAGGCCCAGGCGATCGGCTGCATCCTGCAGCACATAACGCATGGTCTGGCGACTGGAGGGCGCCAGCCGGGCCAGGTACAGCGTGACCGGCGGGAGCGCCTGGGCCAGGGCGGTGGGCGCGGTGATCGGCGATGGAGAAGACAAGACCTGCTCTCGAACGGAGGTGAGGTCGTCACTATAACGCAACTGGATGGATATACAGACCGGGTATCACTGTTCGCGGATGAATCCGCCTCCCAGAGGGTGGTTCGGTGATCAAAAACAGGATGATCACCGCCAAACTGTAGGAGGCGGATTCATCCGCGAAGAGATCCTACGGGGTACCCATCAGGACTCGGGAACGCCCTGCTCCCACTCCGCCCAGTTGCCAACGATCTCCTGGACCAAGGTGTTGCCCACCCGGTAGAGATTCTCCAGCGCCGGGGCAAACCCGCCCTGCTCGGCGTAGTTGAGCAGGTTGTCGGCATCGCTGTAGCCTGGATAGGGCCGGTCGAAGTTCGAGCCGGCGCGCACTACGGCCAGGCGTTCGATGTCCAGCAGGCCGGCTCTTGCCGCTCGCGACAGGGCTTCGTAGGTGGAGTTGTCTTCCTGCTGGGTGGTGCAATAGTCCCCTTCCCCGTCGGTCAACAACCGGGTCCAGGCCCCTGCCCGCTCACCCAGGCGCGTGCCGGAGAACCAGGTGCAGCTTGAGGCGGTATCGCCACGAATCACCTGCGGCGGCTGGTTCGCCGGCGCGTCGGGATACTTCATCCGCCAGGCGGCCGATTCGGTGCTTTCACTCAGGGCCACCTGCCGCGTCAAGGCATACGCCCTTGCCTGCAGCCTGGCATTGAGTTCGAAGATTTCGGTACGGTAATCCAGGGGCGGTTTTTCATCCGGCCCTCGGGTGTTGACGCCGATGTAGCCACTTGGCCAATCCTGCGGCGCATCCCGCGAGTCGAGCGCCCACTGGGTGCCGAAGTCCACCAGGTAGCGGGCCCAGGCCGCGGTACCGAGGGTGCCGCGGTGCGGGTTGATCCCGGCGATACCGGCAATCAGGAAATAGGTCTGGCGCAGGTCGAACTGGGTCGACAGAGCCAGCGCCAGGGTTGAAGTGGCAGCGTTGGTCTGGCCCATGCCAGTCACCAGCAGGCAGACGCCCTGGTCGTTACAGAGAATATTCGGGTAGTCGGCGCTCAGCCCCGGCAGCGGGACCTGCCGATTGAATGCCAGGCGGTCGATCCAGGCCTGGGCTTCGGGCGCAAACATGGTGATCAGCACGACCTTGGGCCGGATCGGCTCCTCGGCCGTAGGCGGCATCGTCAACGACATGAAAACTCCATTCAAAGAGCTGCGGGCCGGGATGCCCGCAGCGTGGCTCAAGCGGCTCGCCTGATCAGTGCGGCTGTTCCAGCTGGCGAACGATCTTGTCCTTCACCAACAGCCGTTTTTCCTTGAGCTTCCTGACATCATCATCTTCTGCCAGCGCGGCCTCGGCGGCCAGCACCTGCTTGTCGATCTCGTCGTACTCGTCGAGCAGATGGTTGAGCTTGCTGTCCTGGGCCCTGCGCTCCGTGACCTGTTCCCGGGTCACATGCAAATCTGCGAACAAGTCGTGCTTAACCGGCATATCTTCACCTCGTAAATCTTGAAACTGATGGTTGTTCAGGGAGTTACCCCCTATCAATAGCACGCCGCGCAATCGATTGCTTCACTGCTTTGCCTTGCGACGGCGAATCCACAGCCAGGCGATACCACCAATCAGCGCTATCGCCCCGGCCCATACCAGCACCTTGTAGGGACGCAACGCCGTGCGTACGGCATTGATCGGCTGTGTCAGGTAGCGCCGGTTGGCCTGGTCGAACCGTGGCTCCTCGCACTGCTGACCGAAATTCCCCGCCCAGCTGACATAGGGGCCCTGCTCGACATAACGCTGGTACAGCGAAATTTCCTGGTCGGTGCCGGCGACCCAGCCCGCAGCCTTGCACAGCACTGCCGCAAACGCCTGGCTGCTATGAGGCAGTTGATCGGCCGCCTGGCTGGCCAGGTCGACGGCGACGTAACGGTAGTGATAACGCTGGTTGGGCTTGGCCTCGGTACCCTGCTGACGCTTGATTTCCGCCTCCGCCAGGAACGGGGCCGGCTTCAGTTCAGGACTGTCGAGGCTGTAGCTGCCTTCCAGCCAGCGGTAGTCCGGTGCCATTTCGTAGCCGAGCAATTGCATGCCCGACTTGCGCGCCCGTTTCGCGGCGGCATACAGCGCCTCGGCGCGGCCGGTGGCGGTCCAGCGTGAGGCGGCGTCCTGGCGGTCCTTGCCGTAGGCCTGGGCGCTGGCCCGCAGTTCGGGCGTGTCGAAGTAGGCTGGCGCTTCGTCGTAACGACCTTCGCGCAACAGCCGGCGGCCCAGCAGCTCGCGCAGTTGCGCGGCTACCGGACGACGCACGTAGTTGTCCTTGTCTTCCTGGGTGGCCGGCGACGGCGCGACCACATGGGCGTCGACGTAGCCTTTCAGCTCATCGAGGGTCAGCACCCGCTCGGCCACGGTCGCAGCATCCGGCCAGTAGATATCCTGGCTGCGGTAGAGTTGGTCGAACGCCTGCAGGTAGTCGCCACGATCCAGCGCCAGGATCGCGCCTTCGCCTTCGACCCGGCAGCCGGGCTGGACGCTTTCGTAAGCCCAGTCCGGTGTCCGCCGCGAGCCCCAGCTTTCGTCCTTGGGAAATGCCGCAGCCGCCTTGGCATACGCGGCAGCCGCCTGGACCTTGTCGCCATCGCGCAGCGCGAGCTTGGCCCGCACCCACCAGGCGAGGCCGCCATCGCCGGCGTGTTCGAGGAAGGCCTTGGCCATGGCGAAGTCACCCTTCTGGTAACTCAAGGCCGCCAGCCGATCGGCGTACCCCAGGTTGCCGACGGCACTGTCGAGGACCATCCGGGTCAGGCGCACCGTGTATTCGGGCTGCTCATCGAAGGACCAACCAACCCGGCTCAGCAGGAACGCAGCCAGGAGGTTCTGGACAGAGGGGTGCTGCAACTGCTCGCGCAACTGCGCATCCGGTAACTGATGCAATTCACCGGCAACCTGTTGCAACGAGCTATAGCCGGTGCTGGAACCAAGCCGGCTTTGGCTGGCGTACAGTTGCACGGCGGTTTCCCAGTCGCCATTGAGCTTGGCCAGCCGTGCCTCCTCACCCAGGCTGGCAATGCCCAGCTCCAGTGGGTCGCTGAAATCACCGGCACTGAGTTCACGCACCTTCTGGAACGCCAGCCGAGCCTCGGCTTGCAGAGCGACCGGCGTTTGCTGCGGATCGTCGCTGGCCTCGGCGCTCAGTGCCACCAGTGCCCGCCCCAGGGAATAGGCCGCCCAGGTACTGCGAAGTTTGCGCTGTTCGGCGGGCAAGGCCAGGACCTTGCGGAAGTACTCGGCCGCCTGGGCCTGGCTACCGCTTTCGAAGGCCACCGCACCTGCGATGTACAGTCTCATTTCATCCGGCAGATCGGCGCCTTGCTGTTCCACCTGCTGCGGGTCCTGCAAGGTGCGTAGTTGCGCTGCCTTGGCCCGCAGGTTTTCCGGCAGCTCGCTGGCCTCGACCGTGTCGCGCTGCTCCCGGTAGACGTTGGTGTTGTCGTCGGTGTACCAGTACATCCTGAGCGTTGCATCGGTAGCCGGCTTGAGGCCGGTGATCGCCTGGCCGAGACGGCTCACCTCGAAGGCGAAGTTGGTTTCCGGCAACTCGGCCAGCGATTGCGCACGGTTGTCCAGCAGCCGCAATGGAAAGTCCGGGCCGCAGGCCAGCGCCGAGCCGAGTGGCAGGCTGAGGGACAGGCACAACAGGTGCCGGGGCCAGTTACGGGTAGACATGCCACGCTCCTTGATCGATTCGGATACAGCGCGCCCAACCGAGGGCACGCCGGCCACCAGCGGCGACGCGGGCGCTGGACTGGCGGTTGAAGACGAGATGTTGCGTTGATTGCTGCAAGGTGTAGCCATTGAGCCCATCGGCGCCGTCGCATTGCCCGGCGCTCAGCTCGACCCGTTCGGGCAATGGCTGGTCGAGGTTGCCGACATTACTCAGGCTGATGTCATAGAGTCCATCGTGCTGCGACAGTTCGACCTGCCAGTGGCCGGTGAGTGCCTCGCCCCGCGCCACCGCTCGCAGCGTCGTCAGGCTCCAGGCGCGGCGATCGTCTGGTAATGGCAGGCGGAACCAGATCACGCCGGACAGATGCGCTGGTGGCTTGTCTCGCAGTTGCCGGCCCAGGTCCGCCAGTTGCCGGGGATCGGCGAGCAGCTCGCGCCGCTCCCCGCCCAGATTCAATGGCGCCTCGCTCTCCACCACCGGCGAGCCCCCCGTATCCGGCAGCAGAGCCACGCCATAGGCCGGCAAGGCCAGGTAGAACGGTTTCTCAGTGACATGGCTCCAGCGATCGGCCCATTTCCTGGCCTGCACCGGGTCGAAGAGGCCCTGCCTTGGATGGCTCACGGCATGCACTTGCAACACGCTGCTATCCACTGCCTGCAACAGTGCCGGCAGTTGCGGACTGTCGAGCCAGGCGGGCAAGGCGGTGATGCTGAGCTTCAGGCCTGGCGGCAGTTGCTCGCGCAGCTTCAGCAGGAACTCGGTATAGCCCGGCAGGCGGGCACTGGCGCTGTCGTGGTCGATTTCCAGCCCGCTCGGCGTCACGCCGGCCGCCTGCCAGTCTGCCAATAGCCGGGTGATCTGGGCATGCGCCACTTCCAGGTCCAGGGCGGAGAGCTGGCCATCAAGGCGGACGACGGCAATCACTGGCCGGCCATCGGTCCTGAGCTCTGACAGGTCAACCAGCGCCCTGCTCCACCCGGCCTTGGGTTGGGCCTGCAGCGCCAGCACGCGCAAGGTCGAGAAGTCCGCCCGGCTTTCGGCCAGGGCGTGTTCATGGGCCGGCCGCCATTGGCGCTGCCAGACATAGAGTTGCTGGTCGAGGGGCGTTGCCGGTTCGGGTTGGCAGCCGACAAGCAGCCCCAGTACAACACAGGCAGACAAGCGGCGAAGGGACGACGTGGCGGGCATACAGTCCTTTGTCGGGCGCGTTCGGGCGCCGTTTCGAGGGACGATATTACCTCAACACGTCGGTCGCTGGCAGGCAGGGGTAACCATTTGCCCGCTGGTGCTGGGCGACGGATGGCGACAAGGATGCAACGCCTGGCTTGCGTCTGGAAAAACGCGATCTAGTCTCTATTGATAGCGCTTGAAAGAGAGCGATCCCTCAAACGTATTCTGGTCGGCAGTTTTGTCCAGTGACAACGACACAGCGGAGTCCGAGTCATGGAAGAAACCCTCATCCTGGTCGATGAGGATGATTGCGAAACCGGTAGTGCGCAAAAGTTGTTCATCCATCAGCAGGGCCTGCGGCATCGGGCCTTCTCGATTTTCATCTTCGATGAACATGGCCGTTTGCTGCTGCAGCAACGGGCCATGGGCAAGTACCACTCGCAAGGCTTGTGGAGCAATACCTGTTGCGGGCACCCGCGGCTGGGGGAACAGACCCATGCGGCCGCGCAACGGCGCCTGTTCGAAGAAATGGGGCTGACCTGTCCGTTGAAGAAGGTGGGCTCTCTGCTCTACCGGGAACAGGTATCGGAGCAACTGGTCGAGCATGAATTCGATCATCTGTTCGTTGGGCTCAGCGATCTCCCCCCGGTTGCCAACCCCGATGAGGCCATGGCCTGGACTTGGCTGTCACTGTCGGATCTATCGGGGTGCATCGCCGCCGAGCCCGAGAAATACACCGTGTGGCTACGCAGGATTTTCGATATCCACACGCTTTCGGCCTTGCGTCACTGGCACGAAATCGCCCTCGTGCACCCCTCCTCCAATCACCTGGCACAGTAAGAGACTCGCTACCATGACGACAGACGCGCATCGGGCGCTGGTGAGCTTGTTGCCGGACGAAAAGTTCGAATATGCCTTTGACGACTGGCGGCGCTCGGTGCTGGTCCGCCTCGAGCAGCGACTCGAGGCGGAACTTGCGCCGCCGCACACCGCTCCCGCGCGCCTGCACGAAGCCATGCGCCACGCGCTTCTGACGCCGGGGAAACGGCTACGCCCGCTGTTGTGCCAGGCCAGTGGCCTGGTCAGCGGTGCTGCAAGCCAGGCGCTGGACATTGTCGGCGCCGCCGTCGAAATGGTGCACGTTGCCTCGCTGGTCCACGACGACCTCCCCGCCATGGACGATGATCGGTTGCGCCACGGTCAACCGACCACGCATGCCAGGTATGACGAAGCCACTGCCATCCTGAGCGGCACCGCATTGTTGACACAGGCCTTCCTGACCTTGCAGGGCGCGCCCCTTTCCCATCATCGGCGGATGCGGCTCATCGCGGAGTTGGCCAAGGCAGTAGGGTCGCAGGGAATGTGTGGTGGGCAAATGCTGGACCTGCACCCGGCGAAGCCCATCGACATCGACAGCCTGGAGCGCCTGCATCGGCTGAAGACCGGTGCACTGTTCAGTGCCGCCGTGCGCATGGGGGCACTTTGCGGCCATACCGCAGCAGCCGATTTCGAAGCGCTGGAGCGTTATGCAGCGGCGGTCGGACTGGGTATGCAAGTGGTTGACGATATTCTCGATGTCACCCAGGACTCGACGACATTGGGCAAGACGGCCGGCAAGGATACCCGTGATGAAAAGCCGACCTATGTCTCGCTCATCGGCCTGCGGGCTTCGCTGCGCCTGGCCCGGCAGCTGAAACGGCAGGCGCATGTTGCCCTGGCAGGTTTTGGCGAGCGTGCGGGCTACTTGCGTGTACTGGCCGATCGGGTCATCGACCGCCAGCACTGACTCATGGAGACGCCTACGTCATGTTCGAACTGCTCAATACCATCGACAGCCCCGTCGACCTTCGGGCCCTGCACCCAGGGGCGCTCCCTCCGCTTGCCGATGAACTGCGTGCGTTTATCCTGCACAGCGTGTCGAGAACCGGTGGGCACCTGTCAGCCAACCTGGGCAGTGTGGAGATCGCCATTGCACTGCATTATGTTTTCGACACGCCCAACGATCGACTCGTATGGGATGTCGGCCACCAGTCCTATCCGCACAAGATACTCACCGGTCGCCGCCAGGCCATGGCCGGCATCCGCCAATTGGGCGGCATTTCAGGATTTCCACGGCGACAGGAATCGGCGTACGACACCTTTGGCACGGCCCACTCCAGCACTTCGATTTCTGCGGCGCTGGGCATGGCCCTCGGCATGCGGCTGACGGCCAGGCAGCAGCATTGCATAGCGGTCATCGGTGACGGTGCATTGAGCGGCGGCATGGCCTACGAGGCGATGAACAATGCCGGCAGGTACACGGATTTGCCACTGCTGATCGTGCTCAACGATAACGACATGTCCATCTCTGCGGCTGTCGGTGCCTTGCGCAACCACCTGGCCAGCCTGGCGGACTCACGGTCAGCGGCAGATTCGGCGAGCCTGTTCGAAGCCCTTGGCCTGAGCTACAACGGCCCCATCGACGGCCATGATCTCAACGCGTTGATTCCCGCCCTGCAAGCGCTGAGAGACCGGCGAGGCCCGCAACTGCTGCATGTCATCACGGAAAAAGGTCATGGATACAGTCCTGCGGCCCTTGACCCCATACGCTATCACGCACCGGGAAAGTTCAGCGCCGAGCAGGGTCTCCAAGCCTCGCCTGCGGATCGACAGAGCTTTACCCAGGTGTTCGGCAATTGGCTCTGTGACGAGGCTGAACAGGACTGCCGCGTTGTCGCAATCACTCCGGCGATGCGCGAGGGCTCCGGCCTGGTGGAGTTCGAGCGACGCTTCCCCGACCGCTACTTCGATGTCGGCATCGCCGAGCAGCATGCACTGACATTTGCCGCCGGCCTTGCGACCGAGGGCCTGAAGCCCGTGGTCGCGATTTATTCGACCTTCCTGCAACGGGCGTACGACCAGTTGATTCACGACGTCGCCATCCAGAACCTGCCCGTGTTGCTGGCCATAGACCGTGCTGGGGTGGTGGGTTCGGACGGTGCCACGCATACCGGAGCATTCGACATCGCCTACCTGCGCTGCATCCCCAATCTGGTGATCATGACGCCGTCCGATGAAAACGAATGCCGGCAGTTGCTGCACAGCGGCCTGCTTCACAGTGGGCCGGTGGCTGTACGTTATCCAAGAGGAAGCGGTTGTGGGGTTGCGGTGCAAGTTCAACTGACGGCCCTGCCTATTGGTCGCGGCGAGATTCGTCGGTGGTCGAAGCAATCCCCCGGCCACAGAATCGCGATCCTGGCCTTCGGCAGCGTGTTGCCCGCCAGCTTGAGCGCCGCCGAGCACCTGGATGCGACGGTGGCCAACATGCGCTACGTCAAACCCCTGGACATGGATCTCATAGAAAGCCTGGCAAGCAGCCACGATTTACTTGTGACCGTGGAGGAAGGCTGTGTGAAAGGCGGTGCCGGCACCGCCTGTCTCGAACACCTGGCCGCATCGCTGATCTGCAAACCGACCCTGCAGTTGGGCCTGGGCGATCAGTTCATCGAGCACGGCACCGTGGAACAGCTGTTACAGGCCTCTGGTCTGGACGCCGAGGGGATTGTCACTTCGATCCAGGTCTTTTGCGAACAGGCCCGAGCCAGCGCGGAGCGCCAAGACGACGTTTGGAGCGACCGGCCATGAGCCACGCTGCGTGAGCGAAAAATCACCCTTCCAAGGAGAAAACAGCATGCCTGCATTCAACCTGCCGTCACTGTACCTGCCTTTCCCTGCGCGTATGAATGAACATTGCGCCGTGGTCAGCCAGACCTGCAGATCCTGGTTTATCTCCATGGGCTTTGAGGACCAGCCGGGCATGCTGCGTGAATATGAAGGCAATCGTTCCTGCGAACTGGTGGCTCGGGGATTCCCCGGCATAGGGGCGACCGAGCTGGAAAACGTGACGAACCTGACCTTCTGGATGTTCCTGCTGGATGACGGACTTGACCAAGGCAGCAAGAGCCTGCCCCATGTCGCCGCGAGGCGACATCTGGACCGGATGTTTTCCCTGATCAGCGGCGAGGACAAGCACCCGCAAACGCCGCTGGAACAATCGGGTGTGATCCTGATGTCCCGGATGCTCGATGAAATGACCGCAACAGGCCGCACCCGCTTTCTTGATGAGATACGCCAGTTGTTCGACTGGGTGTCCCATGAGGTTGAAGTCCGCAGTCGCTTTCCCGACCGGGTGCCTGATCTGACGAGCATCGTACAGCAACGTCGCATCACCTGCGCCGCGATGGTCATCTTCCGGGCCGGCGAATATGCCCATCATGCCGAGCTACCGGAAGCCTTTTGCCGCAGCATCGTGTTCGAAACATTGCAGGACAGCGCCACTGACGTGATCGCGATGGTCAATGACCTGGCTTCCTACGAGAAGGAACAGCAGCATATAGACACCCAGAACTATGTCGTGGCCTGTCAGAACCTGTTGGGTGGCGGCCTGGATGAGACGGTAGCGTTCCTCGCCCGATTGATCGACTCGCGGGTCCGCTGCTTCCTGCAGGCCCGCGAACGCTTGCCGGAACTGCTCCGGGCCCAGCCATTTTCCAACCACGAACGGCAGGCCATCAGCCTCTGCGTGGATATGATGGAGAATTGGATGCGTGGCAACCTCGACTGGTCGATGCAGGTGCCTCGCTATAACGCCATCCGCCAACAACAGAACGGCTAACCCGAGCGCTCAGGCCTGCCACCAGCGCGGCAACAGGTTCCTGACCTTGGCTTCGGCAAAACGATCGTCGATCAGCATCACCACCCCCTGGTCCTGCTGGCTGCGGATTACCCGCCCCGCCGCCTGAACCACCTTCTGCAGGCCGGGGTAGAGATAGGTGTAGTCATACCCCGAGCCGAACAGCGCCGCCATCCGCTGCTTGATCTGCTCGTTGAGCGGATTCAGCTGCGGCAGGCCGAGGGTGGCGATGAAGGCGCCGATCAGCCGTTGTCCCGGCAGGTCGATGCCTTCGCCAAAGGCGCCGCCGAGCACGGCGAAACCGATGCCCTGGCTGTGCTCGGTGAACTGGTCGAGAAAGGCCTGGCGCTGGCTCTCCTCCATTCGCCGCGATTGCAGCCACAACGGGATGTTCGGGTGGGTGTCCGCCATCAGTTGGGACACCTGCTGCAGATAGTCGAAGCTGCTGAAGAAAGCCAGGTAATTGCCGGGGCGCTGGCGGAACTGCTCGGCCAGCAGTTCGACGATGGGCGCCAGCGACGCCTGGCGGTGTACGTAGCGGGTGGAAATCCGGCTGACGATGTGCAGATCCAGTTGCTCGCGGCGAAACGGCGATTCGACATCGATCCATGCGGTGTCCACCGGCAACCCCAACAGGTCGGCGTAGTAGTGCCGGGGGCTCAGGGTCGCGGAAAACAGCACGCTGCTGCGGGCGGCGGTCAAGCGCGGGCGAATGAAGGCTGCCGGCACCACGTTGCGCAGGCACAACTGCGACAAGCGTCGGCGACCCTGCTCGCGCAGGCTGATATCGAACAGGAAGTGCTCGTCGAACAGTTCGCCGACCCTTGCGAACTGCAGCAGCTCGAAATAGAACCCCTGGAGTTCGCCGTCCAGGCCCTGGGGATGGTCGTTGAGGTAGTCGCCGATGGCCGAGGTGCACAGGGCAATGGCCGTCAGCAGCTTGCCCGGCGCCTGGTCATGGGCCTGGTAGCTGGCGACCTGCTCCTTGTGCAAGGCGTTCCATTCGCGGTTCAGTCGTTGCAGGGATTTCTGTAACGGTTGCGGCGCATTTTTGCGTATCTGTCCGAGCACCTGCTGGTCAAGGCTGGCGCTGTACATCTGGCGACCGCGCTCCACCAGGTTGTGGGCCTCGTCCACCAGGGTCGCGACCCGCCACTGGTTGGCCTGGGCCAGGCCGAACAGCAGCGCGCTGAAGTCGAAGTAGTAGTTGTAGTCGGCAACCACCCAGTCGGCCCAGCGGGCCATTTCCTGGCTCAGGTAGTACGGGCAGATATCGTGGGCCAGGGCGATCTCGCGCAATGCCTGGCGATCGAGCAAGGTCACCGCGGTCGCGGCCTGGCGGGCGGCCGGCAGCCGATCATAAAAACCGCGGGCCAATGGGCAGGCATCGCCATGGCAGGCCTTGTCCGGGAGTTCACAGGCCTTGTCACGGGCCACCAGCTCCAGCACCCGCAACGGCAAGCCGGGCCGGCTGGTTTGCAGCAACCGCGCGGCATCGAGGGCAAGCTGGCGCCCCGGAGTCTTGGCGGTGAGGAAGAACACCTTGTCCAGTTGCTGCGGGGCCAGGGCCTTGAGCATGGGAAACAGCGTGCCGAGGGTCTTGCCGATCCCGGTCGGAGCCTGGGCCATCAGGCAGCGGCCGGTGCTGACCGCCTTGTACACCGTCTCGGCCAGGGAGCGCTGGCCAGGGCGAAACTCGCGTTGGGGGAATGCCAGCTCACGGGCGGCCTGGTCGCGGGCATTGCGATGGAGCATCTCCTGTTCGGCCCAATGCAGGAACAACGCACACTGCTGTTCGAAGAAGGCCTTGAGGTCATCGGCTCTCCAGGTTTCGCGCAGCAGGGTTTCCTTTTCGCTGACGATGTCGAAGTACACCAGGGCAAGGTTGATCACGGGCAGTTGCAGGTGTTCGCAGGCCAGCCAGCCGTAGACCCGCGCCTGGGCCCAGTGCAGCGCACGATGGTTGGCCGGCTGGTTGGCCAGGTCGCCACGGTAGGTCTTGATTTCTTCCAGCTGGTTTTGCACCGGGTCGTAGCCGTCGGCCCGGCCCCGGACCCGTAGGTCGCGGTAATGCCCTTCCAGCGCCAGTTCGGCGCGGTAGCCCTCGCTGCGGCGCGCGGCAACGGTGCGGTGGCCGGTGATGCCCTCCAGGGCTGTCGGCGACGGCGTGAAACGCAGATCGAGGTCGCCGGCCTTGGCGGTGAATTCGCACAAGGCCCGTACGGCGATGCTGTAGCTCAAACGCTCGGCTCCGCCCATTGCACATAGCAGACGGTGACCGGCATCTGGTGCTGGTGACAGAACTCCAGCCAGCGCAACTGGTTGTCCTGCAGGCGATCGCCAGGCCCCTTGACCTCGATCATCCGGTAGGTTTTTCGCTGCGGCCAGAACTGGATCAGGTCCGGCATGCCGGCACGGTTGGCCTTGATATCCCGCAACAGGCGTTCGAACCAGTGTTTCAGGTGCTCGGCCGGCAGGCATTCGAGAGCCTGTTCGAGCAGTTCCTCGGTCAGCACGCTCCAGAACACGAATGGCGACTGCAGGCCCCATTTGGCGACGAAGTTCTGGCGGATGGTCTGTTTGTAGCGTTCATCCGCCAGTTGTCCGAGGCAGGCAGCAAACAGCTCCGCGCGGCGGGCATGGAAGTCCTCGCTGTGCAAGTCGGCAGGGCCGCTCTGGAACGGGTGGAAGAACGCCCCCGGCAACGGCGCGAAGATCGCCGGCCAGCACAGCAGGCCGAACAGCGAATTGACCAGGGTGTTTTCGACGTAGTGCACCGGACCCTGCTCTTCGTGGAGGTGCCGGGCAACCCGCTGCTCGACCGACTCATCGGCCTGGAAACTCAGGCTGAAATCCAGGCGTGTCACCGGCGCCGGCGTGCTCCGTGCCACGGCGGGCAAGCCGAGTCGACGGCGCAACCGCGGCAGAATGCGCTGCACATGCTGTTGTTCTTCGGCGGTTTCCGGCGCCGCCTGGGCGTCGTCGGCAAGGACCATGGCCGCCTGGTACTCGCCGAGGCGCTCCAGCACCCGGATATGGCGCAGACGCGCGCCTGGGTACTGGCATTCCTGGTAGATCGCCAGCGCCCCGGCAAGGTCCTCCAGGCGTTCACTGTGCTGCCCCAGTTGAAACAGCAGCTTGCCGCGGCGGCGCTCCAGCCAGGGGTTGTCGGTGACCAGCCCATTGACCTGCTCCAGCACCCGTTCCATCGCCTCCCCGACCTCCAGCGCCTGGCGGGCGGCATGCAGGTGCAGGTAGCCATCGACGTCGGCCCGGCTGCGCAAGCCGCGCGAATCGGCATGCAACTCGACCTTTTCATAGTTGAAGATGCCCAGGTCGGCGAGCACGAACTCCGACCAATCCTGGTACAGGTTGCCGAAGAACATCAGCCGCAGGCGATCACACAGCTCCATCACTTCCAGGCTGTAGAGCCGGTCCGGGACTTGCGGGCACCACTGGGCGAACGGCCGCAACTCATCGAACAGCGGTGCCAGTTGCTCATAGAGTTCGGTTTTCCTGAGTTTGGGCTGGGCAATCTCGCTGCGGAACGCCTGGATGATCTCGGCCTTTTGCAGCAGCGCGAAGACACTCTGCAGCTCCAGTGGTCGATCTTCACGAACCCAGCCTCGTGCCAGCAACGGCTGCATCGCCGTTTCTATATCGCCGATTTCCGCGTAGCTGAGCTTGCTGCCGCGAAAGTGCTCGCCCTTGCGCATCACCATGCGCACGAGCAGCGCCTGGGAGGCCTTGGGCAGTGTCGCGAAATCGTCGATGAATGCCTGTTCCCGCTCATCCAGCAGGTCGGCATAACGCGGGTTGAGCCAATCGAGCACGCACTGGAAATTGTTCAGGTAATAAAACGGATCGTCTAGAGGAGCAGTTGTCACGGGCAGGCAGGACCACGGTTGTCGAATGCTGGTTATGCATACAGATAACAGCCCGCCCCGCGTCTGGCAAACACAATTGGACAAAGGGTCATCAATGGCTCCCCTCCAGGCGCAAGGCGTTGCCCAGTGCGCCCAGCGCCTGTTCCAGATGGCGATGGGCGTTGGTGGTGCTGCTCAGGCGCAGGCAGTCGCGGTGCAAGCCGTGCAGGCTGAACAGTTCGCCGGGAGCGATGACGATCTTCTGCTCCAGCAGGTGCTCGAATACCTGGCGCATATCCACCGCCCGCGTCGCTCGCGCCCAGATCGTGGCACCGCCCTGGGGCGGGACGAAGTCCAGGCTTTCGGACAGGCGCTCCTGCAACAACTGGGTGACCTGCAGCATGCGATCGTGAAGCAGGCGCCGCAGCGTGCACAGATGCTGGTCGATGCGTCCGCTGCTGTACAACCGGGCGATTGCCTTCTGCCGGGTCGGTGACATGCGAAACGAGCGCAGCAGGAAATGCCGTTGCAGCTCCCCGCCGAAATGTCGTGACAGCAGATAGCCGAACGGTGCCTCGCACCCCATGAAACGCTCGAAACCGGCCAGGACCAACAGGCGATCCGGGTCGACCAGGTCGCGCATGTGTATGCCATCGCCCTCGAAGGCCAGCTCGCCGTGGCTGTCGTTCTCCAACAGCCAGACGCCGGAGTGCTCCAGCAGTTTGGCGACCTGCTGGCGTTGTGGCACCGACATCCGGCTGCCATGGGGCATGTTGACCCCGGAGGACATCAGCAATAGCTTGACCGCGTGCGTCTGGAGCAGTTGTTCGAGCTGCTCCAGATCAAACGCCCCAGTCTGGTCCAGGGGGAGTTCGATGACATTGACCCCACCCGCCTGTAGCAACCGCAGAATCACCCAGTCGCACGGCGACTCCACCAGTACCGTGGCATTTTTCAACGACAGCGCCGCCATCACGGTATCCAGTACGCTGCGCAGGTCGGCTCCCACATAGACATCGTCGGCATGCCAATACCGTTGGGCCGAGGTGGTATAGCGCGCCGCCAGGGCCACACGCAGTTCTGCCTCGCCGAATGGCTGCAACTGCGGCTGCTGCTGTCTTGGATACTGGCGCACCAGTTCGCGCTCCAGCAACAGCAGCGGATTGTCCAGCGACAACAGCAGGACCGGTTCGTCATTGCCCAGCACCAGGGTACCGGGCCGGCGCGAATGCACATAGATCCGCTCCAGCAGATCGGCGCTGCCGCTGATGAAGGCGCCGGCAGAAACCGGCAAGGCGTAGTAGCCCGACTTGGCCTGGGAATAGACCCGCCCTTCTTTCTCCAGCAGGGAATAGGCGTACTGGATGGTGGAAATCGAGACGTTCAGCCGTTCGGCCAGCTGTCGCAACGAGGGCAGCTTGACCCGGGCATCGGTTTCCACCTCATTGATCAAGCTGACCAGGTAACGATACACCGCCTGGTAGGCGAACCCCGATTGCTTGCGATCACGGGCTGTTCGTGGCGTCTGGCCGTCCAGCCCGGCAGGGCTCGAAACAGGTCCGGGGAATTCTGAAGCTGTCAATCGCAAACCCTTTAGCGTCCCGACAGGACTTCCTTGCGGACTTCGCCGCTATCGGGATGGATGATATCGATACGATGCTTGTCCGGATCACTGGCCCGGACCCGGGCAATCAGCGAGGCGGCAGTGCTGAAGTCGACCTGTTTTTTCTGGTAGAGATCCTGCAGGCGCTCGAGGGGCAATCCGCTGATCTCGACCAGCCACTGTTCGACCTGCTCGCCGACCGGCTTGGCGGACAACGCCTTGTGCAGGTCCGGCAAGGCCACCAACATGCCCGGATGGCAGCGGCGCAGGAACAGTTCCAGGCCGCGACCGTGATTGACGAAGGGTGCGAACAACAGGCAGATCAGTTGCCCTTCACCCAATCCATAGGCCTCTTGGGAATAGGCCCTGGCCAGGGCGCGACGGCCGAGGATTTTTTCCGGTGTGTCATAGGCCGCCATGGCCTGTTCGATCAGGCGCGCCGACATGCGTTTCTTGCGCATCACCACCACCGCCAGTTGCAGGTATTCGGCGATGCCGGCCTGATAGTTCAAGCCCCTGACGTACTGTGCCTGCAGGCCACGCATATGTGCCATCAGCAACGGATTGGCGCAGTCGGACTCACTGAAGTGAAACGCCAGGTCATCGAAGCGAAACCCGAGGAACTCGGTCAGCAATGGCCAGCGTTGCTCGATATCGCTGCCCACCAGGTCGTGAACGCCAACGAGCATCGGTCCCTGGCTACGACTCGAGTGGCTGATGGCCGGCGCCGTCGCTTGCGCCGGGGTATCGCCATAGACCTCGCGGTAGTACTCCAGGCTCAGCTCGTTGCAGGTTCTGACAGCCTCATCGAACTCCAGCGGACCAACAGGCGGATTGCGCTCGGTCTTGTCGCTCGAACGCAGCAACCATGTCAGGTACTGTTTCTGCTCACGCGGAGGATCGCCGATGATCAAGGCATCGACCCCCTGGTCCCATGCGCTGGCGCGCTCGTAGAAATCGGCCATCGCCAGGTAGCAACTGTTGCAGAAGGTCGTCCGGCTGTCTCCCGCTGTCAGGTGGCCATTCATCAACAGGTTGCGCCGGTTGAGTTCACGGCCCGGTTCGGACATCGGTGTGCGGTGGTGAAATGGACGGACATGCTGATTGTCCACCATCAACAACTCAACCCGAGGATCGTCATAAACGAACAGCGCGCAGTAGCCCTGATGGATGTTGTTCATCACCGTCGAAGTCAGGCCGCCATGGCGCGATGTGACGATACGCAGGTTGAAGGTGGCCGGAGAGCGCCCGGCGATGCTCAACTGTGCGGCACGCAGGAAAGCCAGCGTGTAGCTGCTGTCCTTGCCACCGCCATGGGCCAGCATGATCTTGAATTCGCCGATGCGTTCTATGCCGCCAGCCGCGACAATCAAGCGCTGGATCAACAATTGCAGCGCGATACGCTCAGCTCGGGTGAAATAACTCATCAACCGTTGCAGGACCTGCTGATATACATAGTTCATTGCCTGCTCATGAATAGAGCTCATAGCCTTTACACCTGGATTGGGCTCAGTGTCGGGCCGGCAGCACTCGTATTGTCCATGCCTGCTATGTCTTGCCATGTCCAGGCGCATGTTTTCAATTCGCCACCGGAACATGTAGGGCAACAACATCGCGTGCTGCCCTGAACCTATAATATCCACAGCAGGATATACGAAAGTGCCCTGGCCACTGATTGCCGATTAGCATTGGGTGTTTTCGAAAAAGAATTTCCTAGGAATATTCTTACATCTACCTACAAACTTAACTTACCTGGAGTTTTTTAATCGGAAACACCCTGCGCTGCGAAAACACCCCTCCTTGCCCGGTTCCTGGCAGCATAACGCGAAAAGCCTGTACAGCGGGGCGTAGCGGTACAACAACTGACACTCGATCATGACTCATTCCTTGAGCTGAAAGTTACGGGTTAATTATCAGTGCTTACCGCGCGATTAACAGATACAGAATTTTCAGAAAAACCAGTTCAGTTGCGAGGAAACGGTTTACCCGATGGAACTTTCCACGAGGAAACGCCATAAATACGGGAAAAATAAAAAGCCCCGTATCAGTCGGCTGATACGGGGCTCGATAAAACAGCGGGATAATCAGGCGGGGTCGAGTTGCAACGCCACGCGACCGCGACATGGACAGGCATCCATGAAACGATGGGCCTCGACGAACTCGTCGAAAGGAAACGCGCGAATCTCCATCGGCGGCAATACGCGGTCGGCGGTCAACTGGTTGATATCACGCAGTGCCCGTTGCAGGGCGGCCTGATCCTGCACGATCCCCAGTTCCGGCTTGCCGGTGAAGTTGCCGATGCAATGCACGAAGAACTGGATGTTCTTCTGGAACGCCGCACAGGCCGGGAAAGGTGTCTGGTTGCCACCCTGCAGGCCATAGAGAACCAGGCTGCCGCGGGGCGCGAGGACATCGCCGAGCAATGACATCTGCGGACCACCCAGGCCGTCGAAGACCATGTCGACGCCACGGCCATCGGTGTACTTGTTGATCTGCATCAGCAGATCCTGTTCCTCGGTGACCACGACCTTCTCGGCACCCAGGGCCAGCAGGCACTCGCGCTCCTCGGCGGTCTTGGTCGCGGCGATCACCTTCACGCCCAGGGCCTTGCCCAATTGCACAAAAGCCGGGCCTGCACAGTGACTGGCGTCGGTGACCAGGGCGAACTGCCCCGGCTTGACCCGTGCCAGGTCGACATAGGCGAAATAGGCAATCAGCAACGGCGTGTAGTGAACGCTGGCCTGCACCGGCGTCAGTACGTCCGGGTAGCGGGTCAGGGCCGAACGCGGCATGACGATCACTTCGCCATACACCGGATAATCGTTGGGGCTCTCGGCCGGGAAGCTGGCAACCTTGTCGCCGACGGCCAGGTCATCCACGCCATCGCCGATCGCCGTGACCACGCCAGCCATCTCATGGCCGATACCGGCCGGCAGGCGGGCATGGGAGGACGCCAGGTTCTGCCGCCAGAGCACGTCATACCAGCTGATACCGATCGCTTCGACACGCACCTGCACTTCACCGGGTGCAGGCAAGGTCGTCGCATGCTCTTCGCACTTGAGCACCTCGGCCGAACCAAACTTGTGAAAACGGATCGTGCGGGACATCGCAAACCTCGCCAAATGAACTTCTAATGACACGAACTCTATCCGGGCTTTGTCTTGAACACTATCCGTGCCCGTTAATAGTCGACATGCCTGTCATTGATTCGGGGGCATTGTACACAATGTGGGCCGTAGGGGGCCGTTAGCGTGAGAAAAGCCTGCATGAACTGCCAGGGAAACCCTCGACATAGCGCCCTTGGCGCTGCAATGACCCTGTTATGCAGGAAAGTTCATTTTTCCAGTACGAATCGAACGCTTTTGCCCGTAAGATTCATCTCTTACGTTATTGACCGTCTTGTGAAGCGAGCCCGATGAACCGTAACGACCTGCGTCGCGTCGACCTGAACCTGCTGATTGTGTTCGAAACCTTGATGCACGAGCGCAGCGTGACCCGGGCTGCGGAAAAGCTGTTTCTCGGCCAGCCGGCGATCAGTGCGGCGCTGTCGCGCCTGCGCGGGCTGTTCGATGACCCGCTGTTCGTGCGCACCGGGCGCAGCATGGAGCCGACGGCCCGTGCCGAGGAAATCTTCGCCCTGCTCTCGCCTGCCCTGGACTCGATCTCCACGGCGGTGAGTCGTGCTTCCGAGTTCGATCTGGCGACCAGCACCCAGGTTTTCCGTATCGGCCTGTCCGACGACGTCGAGTTCGCCCTGTTGCCGCAACTGCTCAAGCGCCTGCGTGCGGAAGCACCGGGCATCGTGCTGGTGGTGCGGCGCGTCAACTACCTGCTGGTTCCGGCCAAGCTCAGTTCCGGCGAGATCTCCATCGGTGTGTGCTACACCTCCGACCTGCCGGCCAATGCCAAGCGCAAGGTATTGCGCCGCAGTTCGCCGAAAGTGCTGCGAGCCGACACCATGCCCGGCCCGCTGACTCTGGACGACTTCTGCTGCCGTCCCCATGCATTGGTGTCCTTCGCTGGCGACCTGAGCGGTTTCATCGATACGGAACTGGAAAAGCTCGACCGCAAGCGCCATGTGGTGCTGGCGGTACCGCAGTTCAACGGCCTGGGCACGCTGATCAGCGGCACCGACATTATTGCCACCATCCCCGACTACACCGCCGACGCCTTGACCGCTGCCGGCGGTGTACGGGCCGAGGATCCGCCGATTCCGGTGCAGAGCTTCGAGCTGCACATGGCCTGGCGCGGTTCGCAGGATAACGATCCGGGCGAGCGCTGGTTGCGCTCGCGCATTCAGATGTTCTGTGGCGATCCAGACAGTCTCTGACCCACGCACCGCCAGCAGTACCTAGCCGAGGCGCCCCTCACCCTCCTCCTTCAGCCATGCGGCCAGTTCCGCTACCGACTTGGGCTTCGAGTAGTAATAACCCTGACCCTGATCACACCCCCAGCCCCGAAGCAGGTGATGGTGCAGGTCCGTTTCTATGCCCTCGGCAACGACGGTGAGGCGCAAGTCGCGCATGAGGCTGATCAGCCCGCGGATAATGTGCCACTCGCTGTTACCCGGCTGCAGGTTCGCCAGCAGCGAGCGGTCAAGCTTGACGCTGGTGGCCGGGATGCTGCGCAGATACGCCCAGTTGCTGTAGCCGCTGCCAAAATCGTCGATACCAATCGCGACCCCCAGTGAGCGGAAACGCTGCAGTTGTTCTCGCACCATGTCCAGGTCGGTCACCAGCACGCTCTCCGTGAATTCAAGCTCGATATATCGAGCATCCACGTTGTATTCGCCCATGGCACGGCTCAGGTCGTCCACGAGGTGGCCGTCGCAGAGGTCGAGTGCAGAGATGTTCAGCGATACGATCAGTTCCAGTCCCTCGGCCCGCCACTTGGCCAGTTGTTCGCAGACGTGCCGAACCACCCAACGCGTGATACCGCGGATCGATGCGGTGGTTTCGGCCAATGGAATGAATTCGGCGGGACCGATTTCACCCAGTGTTGGATGCCTCCAGCGCAAAAGCGCCTCGACGGCAACACAACGATTGCTCGCCAGGTCTATCCTCGGCTGATAGACGAGTCGCAGTTGGTCTGGAGCGACCAGCGCCGCCTCGAGAGCGTTGAGCAGGACGGTACTGCGACGCAGGCTGGCATCGATCAGCGGGTCGTAGCCCAGCCAGCGATGTTCGCTCTGGCGCGCCGCGTCAGTCATGCTGGCCAACAGGCGCAGATTGTCGATCGATGCGTCGGCTTCGACGCCGAGCTGCAGAACGCTGATGCCGACGTCCGCGAACACCGGAATGTTATCGCAGTAGAGCGTTCGGCTCAGCGCCGACACGATGCTCCCGAGGCGCTCCGGCAATGAGGTCGCCTCGCCGGCCTCGACCAGGGTCAGGAAGCTCAGGGTGCTGGTTCGATACAGGCGCGAGCCTTCGGGTAGCGCCACCAGCAAGGCTTCCTTGACCGCCAGCATGAAATTGGCAAAGAAGTCGACGCCGAGGGCTTTTACCAGCCGGTCCATGCCCGAAGCCGAAACCGGCTCGATGAACACCGCCACCTGGCCCACAAATGCCGCGTGATGCTGGTCCGCTTCGAAGCGTCGGCGGTTTGGCAGGCCGGTCATCGGGTCGTAGAAATGCTGCTGGTGAATGGACTGCAAGCGCGACACCACGATCCGCGCAGCGTCACTGAGCAGGGCCTGGTCCCGCTCGCTCAGGGTCGGTCGCGACTTGTTGTCGATGATGCACAGCCGACCCAGGCTCAGCCCTGGTTCAATCACCAGTGGCGCCCCGGCGTAGTAGCGTATGTAGGGGGCTCCCGTCACCAAGGGGTTGTCGACCACGCGGGAATCGCTCAGTGCATCGCAGATCTCCAGCACCGCATCGCCCAGGTCAAGGGCACAGAATGACATCTCCCTCGGCGTACGCTCCGGCACCATGCCCAACCGAGCCTTGAAGATCTGATAGTCGCGGTCGATGATGCTGACCAGCGCGGTCGGAACATCGAAGTAGGCGCAGAGCATCGACACCACGCTATTGAGCACCGGGTCGGAACCGCTCGAAAGCTCGGACGTCAAACGATCCACTTCGACCAGGCGCAAGCGTTCATCTTGCAGGATTGTCGAATTGTCCATGGTCACTCCAGTTGCGATATTGAAAACACGTGGTCATGGACCGCGCTGCCAGCCTATGCATTCCTGGTTCAACAGGGCCATGCGACGTGCTGGGCATTGAATATGAAAAAAACCATTGGCCGGTCCAGGCCAAATCGCCTATCTGTCCATGGTGCGGCGTAGGCGGTGAACTACAATGCGGCAGTATAGAGGCTTGCCGCCATGATCAGTGCCAGCCCATGCCGGAGTAATTCTTGACTCGCTTTTTCAGATGGACCGCCAATACTCTTCAACGTTGGGAACGAGCCCGGCTCAATCATGTGGCGCGTTACCTGGGGGCCGCACTGGTAGTCGCATTCTGTTGCGCGGCGCGTGCACAGATGCCCGCCACTGCACTCCCCTATCTCTTCTTCATACCCGGCCTGATGTTCATCGGTTTCTGGTTCGGCTTCGGGCCATCGGTGTTGGGATGCACGTTGGCCATGCTGGCGGCGGAGTATTTCTTCATCGGCCCGATCGGATTCGAGGCAGAGTGGACAGCCTGGATCAACAGCCTGAGCTTTGGCTTGGTCACCTTGGGCATGGCGGTCGTATGCTCCATGTTCCGCCGCAGCCTCAGGGCGCTGGAACGCGTCAACAAGACCCTGGAGGATGAGGTCGAGCGGCGTACGGATGAGCGCGACAGCATCTGGAAAGTCTCTCCCGACCTGATCTGCACCTTGTCCGACAGCGGTGAGGTACTGGCGATGAACCCTGCGTGGCAGGTCGAGACCGGCTGGACCGACCAGCAGCTCAGGGAGGGCGCGTTCTACAGCTTCATTTCACCTGCGCAATTATCGGACGCCCTGCGCAGCCTGAATGACCGGCCGATCGCCGAACTCGACACGCACAGCGTGCGCAGCAATGGCCAGCCCCTGCTGCTGAACTGGCGAATCGCTGGGCGGCCAGGCCGTTACTTTGCCGTAGCACGCGATATCACCCAGTACCGGGAGCGACAGCAGGCATTTGAACAGGTCAGTTCCCAGTTGCAGCAGAGCCAGAAAATGGAGTCGCTGGGACAACTGACGGGAGGGCTGGCGCATGATTTCAACAACCTTCTCACGGTTATCAGCGGCACCCAGGACATGATCGAGCAACGCCTCGCGCAGGGACGGCTCGGCGAGCTTGATCGCTACCTCGCCCTGTCCAGGACAGCCACTCGCAGGGCCAGCTCACTGACCCACCGCTTGCTGGCCTACGCCAAGCGACACCCCCTCGCGAGTGGAACGGTCGACCCTGCCCTGCTGCTCCAGGACATGAAGGACCTGATTGCCAGGACGCTGACGCCGCGTATCGAGTTCGAGTTGTTGACATCAACTAACTCGGCGCTTTGCTATTGCGATACCCATCAATTTGAAAACGCCCTGTTGAACCTGTGCATCAATGCTCGCGACGCGATGCCTCAAGGCGGCCGGCTGGAGATCGAGGTGCTCGGGACTAGCCTGGACGCCGATTCGACGGACCGTGATTTGCCCGCGGGAGACTATGTACGGATTCGCATCACTGATACGGGGATGGGCATGCCGGCCAGCGTGGCCGAGCGCGCGTTCGAGCCGTTCTTCACGACCAAGCCCCTGGGCGCGGGTACGGGGCTGGGCTTGTCCATGGTCCAGGACTTCGTGCGTAAAGCCTCCGGGGCTGCACGAATCGACTCGGTGCTGGGCAAAGGTACTTCGGTCAGCCTGTTTTTACCGATCCACCACGGCAGCGCGCCGACCGAGGCGCTCCCCCCTGCAAGCGAGAACGCTGGCGCGGCCTCGATAACTCGCGGCTCGGCAATAGTCATCGATGATGAAGTCGCCATACGTGAACTGGTGGGAGAAGCCTTGCAGGACCTGGGCTTCAAGGTGACCGAGGTGGGCACGCCCAGCGAGGCCTTGCAGCGGATGAACGACATACCGGATCTTCAACTGGTAGTGACGGATCTCATCCTGCCCGGAGACATGAATGGTCACGGGGTGGCCAAGGCCGCCTGGGCCATCCGGCCGACCCTCAAGATCCTGTTCATTTCAGGTTTTGTCGGCGCGGCAACCGAGGCTGCGGAGCAGCATGAGCAGGCCCGACTGCTGGCGAAGCCATTCACCATCAACGAGTTCAACGCGAGCATTGCGCAGTTGCTGAACTGACCAGGCAGCCTTTACGCGTGTACCCACCAGTCATGAACGCCGCCGCAGGCAAACCTGCGGCGGCGCTTTCGATCAACGTTCCAGCGAAGCCGCCATTTCCAGGGTCATGCCTCGGGTTTCCGGGGCCAGCCAGACCGACACGACCAGGCCGACGAGCGAGACCAGTGCGGCAATCAGCATGGTGTTGCCGATACCGATGCCCTGCAGCGAGATAGACACCAGCCAGGTGCCGGCGGCAGACCCGATACGGGACATGGACGAGCCCATGCCAACCGCGAATGCGCGGATTTCCGTGGGGAACAGTTCGTTGGGATACACCAGTTCCAGTACCTGCGCGCCGCCAATGAACAACGCATAGGCACCGAACAGCACCAACACCAGGATTTCGGAGCCGCTGGAAAACAGGCCGAGGCCGAGCAACGCCAGGGTTGACCAGAGGAAGCTGTGGATGATCAGCGGGCGTCGGCCGAGGGTGTCGATCATCCGGGTGGCGACAATGCAACCGACCACGAACAACAGCGTAATCAGCACAGAGCCAAAGGACGCCCATTCACCCTTGAGATTCAGCGCCTGCAACACGACCGGGGCGAACGAATACACGGCGAACATCGGAACGACCGCCGCGCTCCAGAACATTGCGACAAAGAACATCCGCTTGCCGTAGCCCGAGCGCATCAGGTCACTCAGGGAGACCTTTTTCTCTACCGCCTGTTCGGGCATGTTCGCCAGGGAAAATGACGCCCCGTAGACCTTCTTGATGATGCTCTCCGCCTCGCCCAGGCGGCCCTTGCTCATCAGCCAGCGTGGGGATTCGGGAGTGCCCAGGCGAATGACGAACAGCAGCACGCCGAGTACCGCCGAGCTGGCCAGCACCAGTCGCCAGGCATCGTCCCCACCACGGGCCAGGATGAAGTTGCCGACCATGTAGGCCAGCGCCGCACCGGCAAACCACAGGATGGTCAGCGCTGCGAGGCGACGACCGCGATGTTTCTGCGGCAGGAACTCGGTGAGCAACGAGCCGGCCACCGGGTATTCAAGGCCAACGCCAACCCCGACCAGAAACCGCAGGATGAACAGCGCCATGCCCGATTCGACCCAGAAGGAGCCCACCGAGCCGACGATAAAAAGAATCGGGCCGACAAAAAACAGCCGGCGCCGGCCGATCCTGTCGGTCAGCCATCCACCGAGAAAACCGCTGCAGAAGGTCCCCAGCATCGCCGACGCGGCAACCAGGCCCTGCCAGAACGAATCCAGCTTCAGGTACTCGGAGAACTGGACGATCACCACCCCGATGATACTCAGGATGTAGCCATCCAGAATCCAGCCGCCGCCAGCGCGCACCGTCATCAACTGATGGAAGTTGTTGATCGGTACGTCCTCGATGGAAATAGTGCTTGTAGTCACCGCGATGTGTCTCCTGTGATAATTGTTTTTGGCATCTAAAGACATTCGTTCAATTGCAGATCTTTAACCTCAAGAAGCCGAACCCAAGAGCTATTCGCGCACGAGCAAGTTGAACTCAACTTGTAAGTTCAAGAAAACAAAGTCGTGAGCGGCCAATAGCCAAACATCGACGGTGCTCGCCCGTTGGGGCGACGTTCAAGCCGACGGGAATGCATTCGAGAGGAAAGTAACGGGCGAAAGCTCTGTTCAGCTGGGCCCCAAGGCAATGTATACCTTATGTCTACAATTTATTGACGCAGAATAGTCGAAGCTTTTGTGAAGGGTCAACGGTATTTTCAACCCCACATCAGATGAGGAATTATCGCCCGCCAGTTTATTGTCAAGCCATCCTCCATCTCAGCGTCAATATATTTAACAGTCTATGAAATATAGGCCTGAATTGACGCAAACTGACATGCCAGTGACGCAGCGGGAAGGTTCGTGATTGGTTGAAGTTGAAACTTTTGCATGAATCAACGATAAAGCTTTCCGACATTAATTCGGCGCACCCTCCTGAAGTAATGGAAAGCCCCCCGAAGTCGCGCCCCTTTCACAACGCCTGTCCATCGTCCAGCCGCGCCAAGAGGACTTGGCCGCGCGCCCACAACGCTTCGCGCCGAGCCTGCGGCAGGCTGTCGAGATTGCGATAGACCAAGGCCAGTCGCGGGTTCTCCGCCAGGGGCTGGCGATGGCGAATGAGGAAATGCCAGTACAGTGCATTGAATGGACAGGCATCCTCCTCCACCGCCTTTGTGACCTTGTAGCTACATGCCTGGCAATGATCGGACATGCGCTGGATATAGCGGCCACTGGCGCAATAGGGTTTGGAACCCAGGTAGCCGCCGTCGGCATGCATCACCATGCCCAGGGTGTTGGGCAGTTCGACCCAGTCGAAGGCGTCCAGGTAGACCGCCAGGTACCATTCGCAGATCGCGGTAGGCGCAATGCCGGCCAGCAGCGCGAAGTTGCCGGTGACCATCAGCCGCTGGATATGGTGGGCATAGCCCAGTTCCAGGGTCTGGCCGATGACCTGTTCCATGCAGCGCATGCGGGTATTACCGGTCCAGTAGAACGCCGGTAGCGGGCGCTCGTTACCCAGGTGGTTGAGCCTGGCATATTCGGGCATGCGCAGCCAGTAGATGCCTCGCACGTACTCGCGCCAACCGATCAGTTGGCGAATGAAGCCCTCGGCGGCGTTGAGCGGCACCCGTCCCTCGCGCCAGGCGGTGTCGACGTCGTCGCACAGCTGGCGGACATCCAGCAGGCCAATGTTCAGCGCGGCACTGATACGCGCATGGAACAGATAGGGTTCGCCCTCGGCCATCGCGTCCTGATAATCACCAAACGCCGCCAGGCCGAACTCAAGGAAATGCGTCCACAGTTCCCCGGCCTGTTCGTGGGTCACCGGGTAGTCGAAGGCATCGACCGTACCGTAATGCTCCGGGAAACGTACCCGCACCAGGTCAACCACTGCGGCGGTGATCGCATCCTGGGTGAAATGCGCCGGAAATGGCCCACGCAGGCCGCGCGGCAACGATTTGCGGTTGTCGCCGTCGAAATTCCACGCACCACCGACCGGGTTGCCATCGGGCTCCAGCAACAGGTTGCAACGTTTGCGCATGCCCCGATAGAAGTGCTCCATGCGCAACTGTGTGCGACCTGAGGCCCAGCGTGCGAATGCCTGCCGTGAGCAGAGGAACCGCGTATCGCGATGCCAGGTCAGCGGCAGCCCGGCTTCGCGCAGCGCCTGCTCCAGGCGCCATTCGCCGCATTCAGTCACATGCAATTCGTCCACGCCGAGTCTGGCCTGCCAGCGGCGCAGTTCGCCAGCAATGCTGCCCGTGTTGCCCGGTTCGTCCAGTCGTACATAGTGCACTTGCCAGCCCCGGTCACGCAGGGCCTGTGCGAAATGGCGCATGGCGCTGAAGATCAGCACGATCTTCTGTGGGTGATGGGGCACATAGCGCGCCTCCCCCTCGACCTCGGCCATCAGCAAGGCGTCGCGCGCCGGGTCCAGCGCACGCAACACCGCCAGGTCGAACGAGAGCTGGTCGCCGAGCACCAGGCCCAGCCGCATGTCCTGCGCTACCACTGGATGGCCAGCGTTACCGGCACCCGCAATGGTTCCATCGGTCCACTGCGCTGTCCGCACATCTCGTCGTGCACCACCTGCTGTACCAGCGTACAACGCAGCGGCGGCACATCGGCGAGCAGTTGGCGCAACTCGGTTGTCGAGCGCAGATGCAAGGCTTCACCGCGAGCATCACACAAGGTTCGTGGTCCGCGGCTGGTCATGGCACGCAAGATGTAGAAGCCGCCCTCCAGGGACAGCAGTTCAAGCTCATCGATCGCGCCGGCGCTCGCCAGCTCGGTCAGGTGCTGCAGGTTCATGGGAAGTCCTCCGGCGGATAACGACGATCACCCATATTGTACAAGTATAATTTCTTGTACAAGTTTTGCCTGAGCATCCAGCAATCGGACACCGACTCCGGCACTTGAGTGCTGCTCTTTTGGACATCAGCCGTTTCCAACAGGCAGAACGCAATCAGCGGGGCTAATCTGCTTTTGTCAAGGCCAGGCCTTGCGAGAGTTTGTCGCATTTTTTCAAATTAACTATTTAGTTAATTAGCAAGCTAAGGGTATAGTCGCCCCCGCATTCACACAGCGAGATGTTCCGCAATGACACAACCTCCTCGGGCCAGCGGCCCCAGCAGATTCATCCTTTCCGGACTGGGCGTGATCATCGCCCTGCTTGGCCTTGCCCTGGCCGCAGGCGGTGTACGCCTGGTCACCCTGGGCGGCAGTGGGTACTTCCTTGTCGGAGGCCTGGCCATGGCCATCGCCGGCCTGCTGATCGCCCGCCGCAAGCCGGTCGGTGCCTGGCTGTTCGCTGCCTTCCTGGTGGGCACCGCCGTCTGGGCGATGGTCGACACCGACCGCAGCTTCTGGCCGATGTTCTCCCGCCTGTTCATGTTCAGCGCCATCGGCCTGGTCGTGGCGCTGATCTACCCGACCCTGGTACGCGCTGCCGGCGGCACTGCCGGGCGCGGTGCCTACGGCCTGGCCGGGGTACTGGCGGTCGGGCTGGTGTGGGCTGTGGGCAACATGTTCGTCGCTCACCCAAGCGTGGCAGCCAAGGGCGACGGCCCGGCGCTGACACCGGTCGACCCGGCCAAGGCGCAGAAGAACTGGGCGCACTATGGCAACACCGAGGGTGGTAGCCGCTTCGCCGCGCTGGACCAGATCAACCGTTCCAACATCAACCAGCTGAAGGTCGCCTGGACCTACCACACCGGCGACGTGGCCATCAGCGACGGCAACGGTGCCGAAGACCAGCTAACCCCGCTGCAGATCGGCAACAAGGTGTTCATCTGCACCCCGCACAACAGCCTGATCGCGCTGGATGCCGATACCGGCAAGGAACTGTGGAAAAACCCGATCAACGCCCAGTCCAAGGTCTGGCAGCGTTGCCGCGGCATGGCCTACTTCGATGCGACCCAGCCGCTGGTGCAGCCGAGCCAGCCGAACAGCGTGCCAGTGATCGCCGCCAGCGTGCCGGCCGGCGCCAACTGCCAGCGTCGCCTGCTGACCAACACCATCGACGCCCGCCTGATCGCGGTCGACGCCGACACCGGTGCCTTCTGCGAAGGCTTCGGCAACCACGGCCAGGTCGACCTCAAGGCCGGTCTCGGTGACGTGCCGGACTCCTACTACCAACTGTCGTCCGCACCACTGATGGCCGGTACCACCGTGGTGGTCGGCGGTCGTGTCGCCGACAACGTCCAGACCGACATGCCAGGTGGCGTGATTCGCGGTTTCGACGTGATCACCGGCGCCATGCGCTGGGCGTTCGACCCGGGCAACCCGGAGGACAAGCAGGCGCCGGAAGCCGGCAAGACCTACGTGCGCAGCACCCCGAACAGCTGGGCGCCGATGTCCTACGACCCGGCGATGAACACCGTGTTCCTGCCGATGGGCAGCTCGTCCACCGACATCTATGGTGTCGAGCGTACCGACCTGAACCACAAGTACGGCGCTTCGGTCGTCGCGCTGGATGCCAGCACCGGCGCCGAGAAGTGGGTCTACCAGACCGTGCACAACGATCTCTGGGACTTCGACCTGCCGATGCAGCCGAGCCTGATCGACTTCACCAAGGATGACGGCAAGCAGGTACCTGCCGTGGTCATCGGCACCAAGGCCGGGCAGATCTACGTGCTCGATCGTGCCACCGGCCAGCCGCTGACCAAGGTCGAGGAAGTGCCGGTCAAGGCCTCCAACATCCCCAACGAGCCCTACTCGCCTACCCAGCCGAAATCGGTCGGCATGCCGCAGATCGGTGCCCAGACCCTGACCGAGTCGGACATGTGGGGCGCGACCCCGTTTGACCAGTTGCTGTGCCGTATCGACTTCAAGAAGATGCGCTACGACGGTCTCTACACCGCACCAGGCACCGACCTGTCGCTGAGCTTCCCGGGTTCCCTGGGCGGCATGAACTGGGGCAGCCTGTCCACCGACCCGGTGAATGGCTTCATCTTCGTCAACGACATGCGCCTGGGGCTGTGGATCCAGATGATCCCGTCGGCCAACAAGGGCGCCGCCGCAGGTGGCGGTGAAGCGTTGAACACCGGCATGGGCGCGGTGCCGCTCAAGGGCACGCCGTATGCGGTGAACAAGAACCGCTTCCTCTCGGTCGCCGGCATTCCGTGCCAGGCTCCGCCGTATGGCACCCTGACAGCGATCGACATGAAGACCCGCCAGGTCGCCTGGCAGGTTCCGGTCGGCACCGTGGAAGATACCGGCCCACTGGGCATCCGCATGCACCTGCCGCTGCCGATCGGCCTGCCGACCCTCGGTGGCACCCTGTCGACCCAGGGCGGCCTGGTGTTCATCGCCGGCACCCAGGACTTCTACCTGCGCGCCTTCGACAGCGGCAACGGCAAGGAAATCTGGAAATCCCGCCTGCCCGTGGGCAGCCAGGGCGGTCCGATGACCTACGTGTCGCCGAAAACCGGCAAGCAGTACGTGGTGATCACCGCCGGTGGCGCGCGGCAATCGACCGATCGTGGCGATTACGTCATGGCCTACGCCCTGCCGTGATCCCGCTGCCCACCTGCGGGTGGGCATGCAACAAATCTTGCGGGGTGGCCCAGGTCGCCCCGCAAGCCCGCCATGTACCGGGCGGATACAGACTTTCACAATCGCTCACACCCCTCTCGACCGTTGCGAGGCACACTGGCCTTCCTGCAATGATTTGCGTCGAGTTCACATGTTCGCTTCCCCCTCCTCCGCCAGACGCTGGCTGATCCTCTTCGCCGTGATGCTGGCCTTCCTGCCGGTCGTGATCGACATGACGATCCTGCACATCGCCATTCCACCCTTGACGCTGGCCCTTGGCGCATCCGGCACCGAAGTGCTGTGGATCATCGACATCTACCCGCTGCTGATGGCCGGCCTGCTGGTGCCCATGGGAACCCTGGCAGACCGGATCGGCAACCGGCGCATCCTGCTGGCGGGCCTGTTGGTGTTTGGCGTGGCCTCCCTACTGGCGGCCTTCGCCCTGACCCCGGCGATGCTGATTGGCGCCCGAGTGCTGCTGGCCCTGGGTGGCTCGATGATCATGCCTTGTGTGCTGGGCATCATCCGCCGGACCTTCGAGGACGAAAAGGAACGGGCCATGGCGCTGGGCCTGTGGGGTACCGTCGGGGCTGCTGGCGCGGCGGTCGGGCCGTTGATCGGCGGGATGCTGCTGGAGCATTTCTGGTGGGGCTCGGTATTCCTGGTCAACGTCCCGGTGGTGCTGGTCGTGCTGCTGTTTGCCTTTGTGTTGCTGCCACGCAATGAAATCACCACGCCCGGCAGTTGGGCCTTTGGCCAGGCACTGCTGTTGATCGCCGGGGTCATTTCGCTGGTGTATGGCATCAAGGCCGGTGTCGGCGCCACGCAGCCACTCACGGTCGCCCTGTTGATCCTGGCTTTCGGCCTGGCGTTGCTGGTGGTATTCGCCCGCCTGCAACTGCGCGCGCAAAACCCGATGCTGGATCTGTCGTTGTTCTCGCACCCGGCAATCCTCGCGGGCATGATCATGGCCATCGTTGCCTGCGGTGCGCTGGCCGGCGTCGAGCTGACCCTCGCCCAGGAGCTGCAGTACGTACTGGACAAGACACCGTTGCAGGCCGGGATCTTCATGATCCCGATCATGACGGCTGCAGCCATCGGCGGTCCCTGTGCCGGCTACCTGACCAACCTGTTCGGCCTGCGCCTGGTGGCGAGCCTGTCACTGGTGATCTCGGCGGTGGTCCTGGCGCTGCTGGCCAAGGCCGACTTCCATCATCCCGGGATATGGGTACCGGCATTGCTGGGCGTACTCGGCCTGGTGCTGAGCATCGGGCTGACGGCCTCCTCCATTGCGATCATGGGCTCGGTCGACGCCAGCAAGGGCGGTGCGGCGGGATCGTTGGAGGCGACGGGTTATGAACTGGGCAGCGGGCTGGGCATCACCTTTTTTGGCGTGTTCATGTCCAGCGTGTTCGGGCGCACGCTCCAATTGCCGCCGGACCTCGCCCAACCGCTGGCAAGCCAGGCGACCCGTTCCATCGGGGACGCCCACGTGGTGGCGCAACAGTTGGCAGAAGGCCAGGCCACGGAGCTGATCGAAGCGGCCAAGGCTGCCTTCTCGACGACGCACTCGGTGCTGCTGACCACCTCGGCCGTGCTGATTGGCGTACTGGCGGTGGGCGTGTTCTTCATGCTCGCCAACTACGCGCCAAAGAACAGCCCGCACGGCTAACCCGCCACGATCACTTGGCCGCGTGCTTGGCCTGCACTTCCGGCATGGCCGAGGAGTGATGGTTGAGAATCTTCCACTGGCCGTTCAACTGCTCGTAGACGAAGGTGTAGCGTGCCTGCACCTGGCGGGTCGCGCCGTCGGTCCCGGTCAGGATGAAGGTGTAGACGCCGCTGTCGATGGCCACGTCGTTGCCCAGGCGGTGGATGTCGCGGTAGTTGATCTGCCCGATCGGCTTGAGGGCCAGGAAGTGGTCGAAGTAGTCCTTGATCTGCGCCGGAGTGGTGCGCACCTGGTTGGACACCGTTGGCTGCAGCATCGCATCCGGTGCGTAGAGGTCGACCACCGCCTGGGCGCTGCCGGTCTTCAGGGCGGCGTTCCAGCGGTCGAACAGGTCGGCGATCTCGCGGTCCTTCTGGTTGGCCGGCTGCGCGGCGACGTCGCTGTAGACATAGGGGGCCGTTTCGACGGCCTGGGCGAACGGGGCGCTGAGGGCCGCCAGCAGAACAAGGGCCGAGGTCTTCATTTTCATCATGCAACTCTCCAGTGGTGTCCGATGGCTGCACTTTGCCAAGCGACAGGCCGCCGGCCATCGGCCAACCGGAGTCTTTTGCCTATGCCATTCGGCAGATGGCCGTGGCCGCGGTTACACGGTTTAATAGCGCCCTCGCCCGCACGGGCACGCCTATTCGACGCGTCGGAGCCCGACCATGCAAAACCTGCCTCATGATCCGGGCAGCGCCCTGGCCATCCGGACCCAGTACCGACAGTCACAAAGTCGCGCGGCGCGCCTGCGCCTGCTGGTCGATACCGGCCAGGAGCTCATTCGGTTGCCGCCTGCCGCCATGCGCGAGCGTGTACTGACCCGTGCCTGCGGGTTTCTGGCCATGGACCACGGGCTGCTGCTGGAGCGCGATGCCGAGGGTCGGGTCGGCCGCACCGCCAGCCTGGGCAGGCCGGAACGCCTGAACAGCCTCGACGACCAGGTGGATAGCTCCATGCGCAGCCCCTGCTGGCAGGAGCAGCCGGGCGCATTGCTGTCCCAGGTGCTACGGGTGCCGCTGCGTGGGGGCGACGACCAGACCTTCGGCATCCTGGTGCTGGCCAACAGCGCCCGCATCGCCACACCCGACAACGAAGACCTCGAATCCCTGCAACTGCTCGCCACCCTGTTGGCAGCACACCTGGAAAACGACCGGCTGTTGAGCACGCTGATCGTCCGCGACCGGACCCTTTCCGACCTGGTCAGCCAACTGTTCCGGGCCCAGGAGGACGAACGCAAGCGCGTGGCCTACGACCTGCATGACGGGCTGGCCCAGTCGCTCGCCGGGCTGCATCAGCGCCTGCAGGGGTTTGCCGGCCGTTGCCCGTCCCTGCCCGAGGCGCTGGACACGGACCTGCAGGCGATCCTGAGCCTGGCCCAGCAATGCGTGGTCGAGGGACGCCAGCTGATCGGTGGCCTGCGCCCTACCGTTCTCGACGATTTCGGCCTGCTGACCGCACTCGACAAGGAAGCCGACCGCCTGCGCGACGCAGGTATCAAGGTGCAGTGGACTGCACGCTGCCAGGCGCGGCTACCGAGCCCGGTGGAAATCGCGCTGTTTCGCATCGCCCAGGAAGGCATCAACAATATTCTCAAGCATGCCCAGGCGAGCCAGGTACGGATGGCCCTGGCCTTGAAAGCAGGCCAGGCCTCGCTACAAGTGATCGATAACGGCAAAGGGTTCGCCGCGGCGGCGCCACTCGACAATCACGATTCCCGTCACCTGGGACTGGCAACGATGCAGGAGCGCGCCAGCCTGCTTGGCGGGACATTCACTTGCCTCAGTAAGGTCCGACACGGCACGCAACTGTTGGTCGACGTACCCTGCATCCTGGAGGAAAGCATTCAATGACAGCCGCCCTGCGCCTGGTCCTGGCCGACGACCATGAAGTCACCCGCACCGGTTTCGTCGCCCTGCTCGCCGGCCATCCGCAATTCGACGTGGTCGGCCAGGCCTGCGACGGCCAGCAAGCCGTGGAGCTGTGTGAGCGCCTGCTGCCCGACATCGCCATCCTCGACATTCGCATGCCGGTGCTCAATGGCCTGGGCGCGGCGCGTATCCTTCAACAGAAGCTGCCGGCGCTGAAAGTGGTGATCTTCACCATGGACGATAGCCCGGACCACCTGGAGGCGGCCATGCAGGCCGGGGCCGTAGGGTATCTGCTCAAGGACGCCCGCCGCGATGAGGTGATCGACGCCCTGCAACGGGTCGCGCGTGGCGAAGAAGCGCTGAACAACGCGGTCAGCGCACGCCTGCTGCGGCGCATGACCGAGCGCCACGGCAATGGTGCACCGGCCAGCGAAAACCTGACCGCCCGCGAGCGCCAGGTCCTCGGGCTGGTGGCCGGCGGGCTGAGCAACCGGGAAATCGGCGAAAGGCTCGGCATTACCACCGGGACGGCCAAGGCCCATGTCGAACGGGTCATCGGCAAGCTCGGCGCCGCGGATCGCACCCAGGCCGCCGTGCGGGGTATTGCATTGGGCCTGGTGGCCCAGCCATGAAGCTGTTCCGTGCCCGACGCTGGATCGACCTGCCGCTGCGGGACAAGGCATTGGTGGTGATTTCCCTGCCCCTGGTGATCCTGCTGATGTCACTGGTGCTGATCTACATCACCGAACGCCAGACTGCCCACGCCGAAGAGGATGTGCGGCGGGTGCTGCGGGTACAGGGCGATATCCAGACCGTGCACACCCTGCTCGCCGAGGCGGCAGCCAGCGTGCGCGGCTATCTGCTGACCCAACGCGAGGACTTCCTGCCGGGCTACCTGAAGGCCCGGCCACTGATCGACGCAGCCCTGCAACGGCTGAACCGCAACGTCCGTGATGAGCGGGTGCGGCGGCAGTTGGAGGCCATCGAACCGTTGATCAACAGCAAGGTCGCAGGCCTGGAGGAGATGCTCGCCGAACAGCGGGCCAATCCGCAGACGATCACCCCGATCCTGATCAGCAACAAGCACATCCTCGATGAGTTGCGCGAGCATATCGGCACCATCCTTACCCTTGAAGACACCTTGCTTGCCGAACGGACCGCCGCCGCCGCCGCGACCCGCCAGCGGCTACTGCTGTCGACGTTGCTGGCGGCCTTCTGCGGCCTGTTCGGCGCCATCGTCGCGGTGCTGTTCCTGTCCAAGGGCATCGTTGCACGGGTGCAGCAGGTCAAGGGCAATGCGCAACGCCTGGCGCTGGGCCAACCCCTGCAACCGCAACCACCGGAAAACGACGAGATCGGCCAACTCGGCACCCGCCTGGTCGAGGCCGGCCTGCTGCTCGCCGAGCGTGAGCGGGCGTTGCGTGACAACGAAGAGCGGCTGCGGCTGATCATCGATGGCGTGAAGGACTATGGCATCTTCGCCCTCGACACCCAGGGTTTCGTCACCAGCTGGAACGCCGGCGCCGAACGGATCAAGGGCTACACGGAACAGGAAATCATCGGCCAGCATTTCTCGCTGTTCTACCTGCCGCAGGAGTGTCCGGCGCACCCCGAACATGCCCTGCGCGAGGCGACCCGCGATGGTCACTACATGGAGGAAGCCTGGCGCATCCGCAAGAATGGCAGCCGCTTCTGGGCCAGCGTGGTGATCACCGCCCAATACGACAGCCGCGGCGCACTGCGGGGCTTTTCCAAGATCACCCGCGACATCACCGATCGCCGCACAGCGGAAATCGCATTGGGCACCGCTCGCGAGGAAGCCGAGCGGGCCAGCCGGGCCAAGAGCGAGTTTCTTTCGCGCATGAGCCATGAGCTGCGCACCCCGCTCAACTCGATCCTGGGTTTTGCCCAGTTGCTGGAGATGGACGCCCAGCCGGGGCAGCAAGCCAATGTCGGGCACATCCTGCGCGGTGGCCGGCACCTGCTGGGGCTGATCAACGAGGTGCTGGACATTGCCCGAATCGAGGCCGGGCACCTGCAGTTGAATCTAGAACCCGTGCCCCTGGCCCAAGCCCTGCAGGAAGCCCTGGCGCTGGTGTCGCCGATGGCCGCCAGTGCCGGCATCCGCTTGCTGCCGTTACCTGCACTGCCAGCGGACAGCGGCATCTTCGCCGACCGCCAGCGCCTGACCCAGGTGCTGCTCAACCTGCTGTCCAACGCCATCAAGTACAACCGGCCCCAGGGCCAGGTAAGCATTGAGGCCAGGGTGGATCGACAGCGTATCGCCGTATCGGTCAGCGACACCGGCAAGGGCATTGCCGCCGAGCGCCTGGGGCAGTTGTTCAAGCCATTCGAACGCCTGGACAGCGACCCGAATATCGAAGGCAGCGGCCTGGGCCTGGCGCTGAGCAAGAACCTGCTGGAAATGATGCAAGGCAGCCTGACGGTGCACAGCCAACCCGGCCTGGGCTCCAGATTCACCCTTGAGTTACCGTTCGTGCGCCTGCAGGAACACCCGGAGCCTGCCGTCGCACCGGTGGACACGCCAGCCGACATCTCCGTGCCTGTCGCGCCGAGCTGGCGCGGGCAGGTGCTGTACATCGAGGATCATCTGTCGAGCCTGGCCCTGGTCGAGACCCTGTTGCAAAGGCGGCCAGGCATCCGGCTGCTGTCGAGCATGCAGGGGCAACTGGGGCTCGACCTCGCCGCGCAGCATGCACCCCAACTGATCCTGCTCGACGTGGCGCTGCCCGACATGGATGGGCTAACCGTCCTGCAACTCTTGCGTCAGTCGCCCATCACTCGCTCGGCGCCCGTACTGATGATGACCACCGACACCAGCGAAACCAGCCGCCAGGCTCTGTGTGCGGCCGGCGCGACAGCGGTGCTGGGCAAACCGATCCATATTCCCTCGTTCCTCGCCCACCTCGACCAGTATCTTGCGGAGCCCGTGTGAACAACGACCTGCGTATCCTGATCATCGATGATCAACGGCCCAATCTCGACCTGATGGAGCAATTGCTGGTGCGCGAAGGCCTGAGCAATGTCCTGAGCAGCACCGAGCCATTGCGGACCCTGGACCTGTTCAACAGCTTCGAGCCGGACCTGGTGATTCTCGACCTGCACATGCCGGAGTTCGATGGCTTCGCGATTCTCGAGCAGTTGAACCGGCGCATTCCGGCGGGCGAATACCTGCCGATCCTGGTGCTGACCGCCGACGCGACCCGCGACACGCGCCTGCGGGCCCTGGCGCTGGGAGCAAAGGATTTCATCAGCAAGCCCCTGGATGCCTTGGAGACCATGCTGCGGGTGTGGAACCTGCTGGAGACGCGTGCGCTGTACAACACCTTGCGCACGCTGATTCCGGCGGATCAGATCGCGCTGATACGGCCTGCCAACAGGTCATAGACGCATGGATGCGTTCCAGGATAAGCCAGGATCGGCGTTCCAGTTGCAAGCGCACCGCTGGTTGCCGGCCAGCAGCGAATTCACTTATGCAGAATCGCCTGGTGAATATCCTGCAAGGCCATGATCCGCTGTGCGGCGTTGAGCTTGATGGCTTCCTTGGGCATACCGAACACCACGCAACTGGCTTCATCCTGGGCCACGGTGGCGGCGCCGGCGTCGAGCATCTCCTTGAGACCGCGAGCGCCATCATCGCCCATGCCGGTCATGATGATGCCGGTGGCGTTCCTGCCGGCAAACTTGGCCACCGAGCGAAACAGCACGTCCACTGACGGCCGATGGCGGTTGACCAGGGGGCCATCGATGACCTGGGCATGGTAGAAGGCGCCGCTGCGGGTCACCATCAGGTGTTTGCCGCCGGGGGCGATCAGTGCCAGGCCCGGCAGGACGCGGTCGTTGTTGCGCGCTTCGCGCACCTCGATCTCGCACAGGCTGTTGAGGCGCTCGGCGAACGACGCCGTGAACTTCTCCGGCATGTGCTGTACCACCACCATCCCCGGACATACCCGTGGCAACGCTGTCAGTACGGTCTCCAGGGCCTGGGTACCGCCGGTGGAGGTGCCGATGGCGACGATGCGCTCGGTGGTCTGTGCCATGGCGTGTCCGGTGGCGGCAGGCAGGATCGCGTCTGCGCTGAGCTTGCTGGCCGGGGTCAGCGTCGGCGGCGCTGGAGCACTGCGTTTGCCCAGGTTCCCGAGGTTGGCTTTCGCAGCAGCACGGATTGCCGCCACCAGTTCGGCGGCCGAGTCGATCAGGAAGTTTTTCAATCCGGTGGTCGGTTTGGTGATGATCTCCACGGCACCGGCCGACAATGCCTGCAGGGAGGTTTCCGCGCCTTTCTGGGTCAGGGAAGAGCAGATCACCACGGGGGTCGGCCGCTCACTCATGATTTTACGCAGGAAGGTGATGCCGTCCATGCGCGGCATCTCCACGTCCAGCACGATCACATCCGGCCATTCCCGGGCGAGCTTGTCCATGGCAAAAATCGGATCGGAGGCGGCCCCAATGACGTGAATATCCGGTGTATCGCCGAGGATCGCCAGCAACACCTGGCGCACCACCGCCGAGTCATCGACCAGCAGCACACTGATTTTTCTATTCGGCATATCTATCGAGTGTTCCCATTGGTTGGTGTCGGACCCAGACGTTGCCGTTCCACAGGTCGAATAAAATCGTGCGGTAGCCGGTACTGCCCATGTCCTGGGCCGCCAACTGCAAGTGATGATGCTCGGCCAGGTCCAGCGCCGCGCGGATGTTCAGGCTGGCCACGTCCTGGGCGGGCAAGGCGCGGCGATGCCCGGGGAACATCTCGCCGCCGCCGAACAGCTTGACCTGGTAGTCCTGCGGCGTGGTGCCATGGGCGCGGGCGTGCCCCAGCAGCATCTCGACAGCCTCGTCGGCATACCTGCCGTCCAGGGAATGTCCCCTGCGCAAGCGCGTCGGCAGCATGAAATGGCACATGCCGCCGATCCGCCGCTGCGGGTGCCAGAACGTGAACGCCACGCACGATCCCAGCAAGGTTCTCAGGCGAGTCGGCCGGATGGCAAAGCTGACCTCTCCGGGCGCCAGTACCACTTCGCTCACATCCACGGGCATTTTCATGGCTTGCGGTAAATCGACGGGGCCACCAGCTTGAGCGTGTCATTCACGCCATGGAGGCTTTCCGAGTGGCTGATGATGAAGAAACCGCCGCTCTTGAGGCGTGGCAGCAGGCGCGCGACGACCTGGCGCTTGGTCTTCTGGTCAAAGTAGATCATCACGTTGCGCAGGAAAATCACCTCGAACTCACCCAGTTCGGGCAGGTTTTCGTTGAGGTTGACCTGGATGAAACTGACCCGGTTGCGCAGCGTCCTGTCGATCAGAAAGGTGCCCTCCTGGCGACCGATGCCCTTGAGGCAGAACCTGGTCAGCAACGGCATCGGCAAGGTATTGGCACGCTCCATGGGGTAGTGCCCCGTACGCGCCCTCGCCAGTACCTGGGTGCTGATATCCGAGCCGATCACTTCCCAGGGGGTGGTGCCCAGGCACTCGGCCAGGGTCATGGCCAGGCTGTAGGGCTCTTCGCCAGAGGAACTGGCAGCGCTCCAAACTCGAAACAGCTTGCCGGGCGACGCCTTGGGCAGCACCTGTTGCCGCAGGAAATCGAAATGCTTGGGCTCGCGAAAAAAGTAGGTTTCATTGGTGGTCAGCAGATCCAGGGCCACCTGCAGTTCGCCCTTGCGCTGATCGCTCATGATCAGCTTGAAGTACTCCCCGTAGCTCTCCAGCTCATAGTGCTTGAGGCGCTTGAACAGGCGTCCGGCCACCAGGGCCTTCTTGGCCGGCGACAGATTGATGCCTGCCGCACGGTACAACCAGGACTGGAACTGGCTGAACTCACGATCGTCGAGGACGGTGGTGTCTGACATGATCGGGCCTTAGCGCGGGTCGAGGTCGAGCCCCGGCGCCTGGGCAGCCTCGGCGAGACTGGACATCTCGTCAATGGACAGCACCTTGTCCACCTGCAGCACGATCATGAACTTGCCTTCGACCTTGGCCATGCCACTGATGAAATCGGCGCGAATCCGCGCGCCGAAGCTGGGTGGCGGTTCGATCTGGCTGGCCGGAATTTCCTGCACGGCGGAGACGGTGTCCACCAGCAACCCGATATCCTGGGGCATGCCCTCCTCGCTCCGGGCCTCGATGATGATGACGCAGGACCGCCGGGTGATGGTCGAATTCGCCCGACCAAAGCGCGCCGACAGATCCACCACCGGCACCACGGCGCCACGCAGGTTGATCACGCCACGTACAAAAGCGGGCATCATCGGCACCACGGTCAGGCTGCCGTACTCGATGATTTCCTTGATACCCAGGATGCCGAGGGCGAACATCTCGCCACCGAGCATGAAGGTCAGGTATTGCGCATCCTCGTCTGTCGAGACCGCGGTTTGGCGGGTGGTCACTACTGCGCCCATGTCATTCTCCCTTTGAGCCCACATCGATCCTGCGATCAGAAGCGGGTGAATTCCGATTCATCCAATGCACCGGCGGTTTCCTGGGCGAACGCCTTGCGCGAAGCTGGCACCACCGGGCGCGGTGGTTGCCGATCAGGCTTGCTGCCGGTGCCCTCCACGCTGCGACTCAGCAAGGCCTTGGGACTGGAGTCGAGTACGAAGAAACTCATGGCCTGCTGCAACTGCTCGGCCTGGCTGCTCATTTCTTCCGCAGTCGCGGCCAGCTCCTCGCTGCTCGAGGCGTTCTGCTGGGTGACCTGGTTGAGCTGGGTCATTGCCATGTTGATCTGCGAGACACCAGCGGCCTGCTCTTCGGACGCGGCGCTGATTTCCTGCACCAGGTCGGAGGTCTTGGTGATCGACGGGACCATTTCATCGAGCAGCTTGCCGGCCTTCTCGGCCATGTCCACGCTGCTGGAGGACAACTCGCCGATTTCCTGGGCGGCCACCTGGCTGCGCTCGGCCAGCTTGCGCACTTCGGCGGCTACCACCGCGAAACCCTTGCCATGCTCGCCGGCTCGCGCGGCCTCGATGGCGGCATTGAGGGCGAGCAGATTGGTCTGGTAGGCGATGTCATCGATGATGCTGATGCGCTGGGCGATTTTCTTCATCGCCACCACGGTCTGCTGCACCGACTCACCCCCTTCGGTGGCTTCCTTGGCGGCCTTGCTGGCCATGCCATCGGTGACCTTGGCGTTCTCGGTATTCTGGTTGATGCTGGCGCTCATCTGCTCCACCGATGCACTGGTTTCCTCGACGCTGGCCGCCTGTTCGCTGGTGGCCTGGCTCATCGATTGCGCGGTGGCGCTGACCTGCTCCGAAGCGCTGGCCAGGTTGTCGGCGGCGTTGCGTACGTCGCCGATGATGTGCGCCAGCTTGCCGACCATGTTGCGCATGGCGTTGAGCACCATGCCGGTCTCGTCCTTGGCGCCCGTCTCGATGTGGGCGTTGAGGTTGCCCTGGGCCAGGTGTTCGGCGGCTGCGGCGGCATGGCGCAAGGGGCGCGAGATGATCCGGGCGATGAACAGTGCCAGTCCCAGGCCGACCACCAGCGCGACGATCAGTGCGGCGATGATCGACAGGCGTGAATTTTCGTACAGCACCGAGCCCCTGTCACCCGCCGAGGTCGCGCCGGCGTCGTTGAGTTCGATCAGTTTCTGCAGGCGCCCCGTCACCTCGTCAAAATGCCCCCTGGACTCACCGCGCAGTTGGGTACGGGCCTGGGCTTCCTCATTCTGCCGAGACAGTTCGAACAGTTTCTGGCTGCCTGCCAGGTAGGTGGCCCAGGCGCTTTTGACACTGCCAAGCAGTTGACGATCTTCGTCGTCCGACAGCAGTTTCTCGTAGGTGTCGAGCCGCGTTTCGAACTGCTGGCGCGCCTCGACGGCTTCGCGTTCTGCCTGGTCCTTTTCCTCGGCGACATCAGTGGTGATGTGGCGGTATTCCTTCAGGCGATAGCTGGCGGCATAAAAGCGCATGCCTGCCGCGGCGCGCATGGACGGCATCCAGTTGCTCCGGATGTCCTGGGCGGCCTGGTTGACGCTACCGAGCTGGATGATGGCAAAGGCGCCCATCGCCGCGGTCAGCGCCAGGACCACCAGGAACGAGCTGATCAGCTTGATGGAAATCTTGAGATCGTAGAACCATTTCATCGGGGAACCTCCATGGAAATGCAGATACGTCAGCGACCAACGACAGGAGACGACTGAGGTGACTGGGCCGTACGGGCTTCCAGTTGCACGATTTGGTTGAGCAGTGCCGGTATATCGAGAATCAGGGCCACCGCGCCGCTGCCCAATATGGTCGAACCGCTGATACCGCGCAGTGAGCCAAAGAGCTTGCCCAGGGGCTTGATCACGATCTGGAACTCGCCGAGCAACTCATCCACCACCAGCCCGGCCTTGTGTTCGGCGTAGCGCACCACCACCACGTTCTGCCGCCTGGCGGCGGGCCCTTCGTGGCGGAAGTGATCACGCAGGTCCACCAGGGGCAACACCTCGCCACGCAGGTCCAGGTAGCCCTGGCTACGGCTGGCCTGGCGCTGCGGCTCGTCCAGTTCGATGCATTCCTGGACCATGTCCAGCGGAATCACGTAGGTGGCGTGGTCGATACCCACCAGGAAGCCATTGATGATCGCCAGGGTCAGCGGCAGGCGAATACGCACCACGGTGCCCTGGCCGGGACGGCTGTCCAGGTCGACGGTGCCTCGCAACAGGGTGATATTGCGCTTGACCACGTCCATGCCAACGCCACGCCCGGACAGGTTGGTCACAGCTTCGGCGGTCGAGAAGCCGGCTTCGAAGATCAGGTTGTAGATCTCCTGGTCGGTCAGCACCGTGCCATTGGCGACCAGCCCGCGTTCCTGGGCCTTCGCCAGGATTCGCTCGCGGTTCAGGCCGGCTCCATCGTCGGCAATCTCGATGACGATGCTCCCCGAGTCGTGATAGGCATTGAGGCTCAGGTGCCCCTTGCCCGGCTTGCCAGCCGTACGTCGGGCTTCGGCACTTTCGATACCGTGGTCCATGGCATTGCGCAGCAGGTGCATGAGCGGATCGCCGATTTTCTCCACGACCGTCTTGTCCAGTTCGGTTTCCGCACCGTTGATGATCAGTTCGATGTCCTTGCCCAGTTCCTGGCTGACATCGCGTACCACACGCCGGAAGCGGTTGAACGTGTCGCCAATGGGGATCATGCGCAGGTGCAGCGCACCATCGAGGATTTCCTCCACCAGCCCGGACACGGTCGAGGTGGCTTCCTGCAGTGGATCGTTGTTGCAGGAACGGGCCAGCAGGCTTGCGCCAGCGCTGGCGATCACCAGTTCGCCGACCAGGCTGATCAGCTCGTCCAGTTTGTCGGCATTGACCCGCACATAGTTGCCATCCCGGCTTTTCACCTCGCTGGTCGCCGGTAGCCGCTGCGGCGCGGCAGTCGCGGCTTGCGGCTCAGGCAGCGGGACCAGGTCGGTAGTCTGGGCAACCGGGCTGTCGGCGGCTTCGTCGACGGCGCTGATCTGCACGTCGCACTCGTCACGGACGAAGTCGAAGACTTCATTGAGGGTCGCATGGCTGGCGGTGGAGCGCAGGTCGATTTCAAACCCCAGGTAGCAGCTCTCAGGATCCCAGGTTTCGAGGGCCGGGATACCCTCGGTCAGCGTGCTGACCTGAACCATCTGCCCCAGGGTGTCGAGGTAGCGCAGGAACGACAGTGGGTCCATGCCATTGCGGAACACATCCACGCCAAAGCGCAGGGAGATATGCCAGAGCACTTCGCCGTGGGTATCCGCATCGACGACGGCAACCTCGTTGCTTTCGCCGCCTCCGGCAGGGGCCTGGTAGGCCGTGAGCGCCGCCCGCAGTACCGCCTCGCGCTCCAGCGCCGCAGGCTGCAGCGCCTCGCCGCGGTTGGCGACGACCTCGATCAGCTCAAGCATATGATCGCCGCACTTGAGCAGGATCGCGATCAGCGCCGCATCCACGGCCACGCTCTCATCACGAATGCGATCAAGCACATCCTCGACGATATGCGTGAAGCCCACGATAGGCTCCAGGCCGAACAGCCCGGCGGAACCCTTGATGGTGTGCGCGGCGCGGAAGATCGCACCAATGGCATCCTGGTCGCCGGGCTCGCTTTCCAGTTGCAGCAGGGATTGCTCCATGGCCTGCAACAGTTCGCGTGCCTCCACGATGAAGGTCTGTAGTGCCTGATCGAGATTGATGCTCACCTGGACTTTCCTTGTCGATCACTGAACGGTCGCAGCGCCGGCTACAAGGCGCTGCTGCGACAGAGTTGAAGCGTCTGCGTGACCACCTGACTCTTGCCGGTCAGGCTCAGGGCCGTACCGGCCAGGCCGGCTTCACGCTCGATGACGGCGAGCAACTGCAGCCCCGCGCCATCCATTTCGGTGACCTGCGACAGGTCCAGTTCCAGGCGCGGCGTCGCACCAAGCTGCGGCAACAGCGCAGCCGCCAGCTCGGCGACGGTGTAGATCGTGAGCTCGCCGTCAACGCCTACGCGGGCCGTGTTGTCGACGGTTTCGCGGGTAACGGACATGGAACCTCCTAGGGCCGTCTGTCAGGGCAGGATCAGCTTGGACACCGCCGCCAGCATCTGTGCCGGTTGGAAAGGCTTGACCACCCACGCCTTGGCGCCTGCCGCCTGCCCTTCTGCCTTCTTCGACTCCTGCGATTCGGTGGTCAGCATGATGATAGGCGTGAACTTGTAGTTGGCCAGTTTCTTGACCTCCTTGACGAAGGTGATGCCATCCATGTTCGGCATATTCACGTCACTGATGATCAGGTGCACCTTCTGCCCGGTGAGCTTGCTCAGCGCATCCTTGCCATCGCTGGCCTCGATCACGTCGTATCCGGCGCCTTTGAGGGCAATGCCGACCACTTGTCGCACGCTGATGGAATCGTCGACCACTAATACGCTCTTCGCCATGTTGGACTCCTAGAAGAAGGTGATGTCTTGGGAATTCTGCTGGGTGGCGACTGCGCCATGGTGCGTGCGCCGCTGCTCATCGGTCGCATAGGTCGACTCCATGCTCGCCAGCCATTGCCGGACGTCTATCAACGCGGCCTGGTCCGGCGACTGGCTGACCTGCGACAGGTGATCATGCAAGGCGTTGATGTTGTCGCGCACGTGGCTGAGGATCTGGCTGACCCGGTCCTGGAATTGCAGGTTGACCAGTACGTCGGTCATCTCGTCGCGGATCCCGTAGCTTTCCTGCTTGAGCAGGTCCGCAGAGTCGGCCAGGCGGCCGGTGATGTTCTGGAAGCGTTCGAGTACCCGTTGGATGCTCTGCTCGGACGCCCCCACCGAATGGCTGTCCAGATCGGCACTGCTGGAGGCGGCCTGCACCAGTTGGGTAATGGCATTGTTGATGATGTCGACCTTGGCCGACATCTGCTGGCCGGTATTGCTGGACTGGCTCGACAGGTTGCGCACCGCATCGGCCACCACGGCAAAGCCGCGCCCGGCTTCACCGGCACGGGCGGCCTCGATGGCAGCGTTGAGGGCCAACAGGTTGGTTTGTGCGGCAATCGCCGCGACATCGGCGGCCATGGTCCGCAATTCCCCGGTGTAGGCGGTCAACCCGCGCACCTGCCCGAGGATCTGGTCACGGCTGGTCTGGGTGGCCTTGAGCGAGTCGATCACCTGGCTCAGTTCGCTGTCGCTGCGTGCCAGCACCTTGAGCGCACCGTCGGCGGCCTGGCCATCCAACTCGCCAGCCGCATCCTGGGAAGCCTGCACCGTTTCCTGCAGGCGCGCGGCGATGCCACTGAAGCGCTCGACCAGGCTGACAATCGCCTCTTCGGTCTGCAGCCGCGAGCTTTCCACCTGCTTGGCCCAGATCGGCATGGCGCCCAGCAATACTTCGTCGAGCTTCGCCCGCGTTTTCGCGCCGTTGTGCGTGGCATCCGCAGCATTTTGCTCGGCCAGGGCCCGGGCAGTGGCGCGAAGCACGGTTTCACGCTGGGAAATTGCACTCCAGGCGCAGGCCCCGAGGCCGATCAGCACCAACACCGCGCAGGCCACCAGGTTGCCCACGGAGGTTGACTGCACGAGTATCCAGATAACGGCAGGGACCACAGGGACCAGGGCGAACCAACGAAAACGCGGATAAGCGGAAACGGGGCTGGATTGGCGCACTATCATGAATTCGATCCTTGAACGTTTGTTGCCAATACAAACAACATAGGAGTTATCTGCCCCCTGTGGGACAACTTTATGGATTCCTAGCTGCCTTCCGTCTGGTTTATTGCCAGTCGCTATATTGGTGAGTGCGTTCAGGACCTTGAGCCCGTCTTGGCCAGGCTCGCCCGATGAGCCTGGCCAAGACGGGTAGATCAGCCTCTATCCAACCCACCCAACTGCGGTTTTCGGAATGATGTCGGACTCCTCCAGCTTGGACGCGAACATGCTCACCGCCTCTACCGCATCACTGGTTCCACTGCGGACCTGCAGGATCACCGCGCCAGCCTGATCCGCCAGGGTGACGCCACGCTGCGCGCCTTCCTGGGTGATGTGCATGCTGGCCACCGCATCGCGGGTTTCCGCCAGGATCTTGCCGATCACCTCGGCGATCTCGGTGGTTGAACGACTGGTTCGCCCGGCCAGTTGGCGCACTTCATCGGCGACGACGGCGAAGCCCCGCCCCTGGTCACCCGCCCGTGCCGCTTCGATGGCGGCGTTGAGGGCCAGCAGATTGGTTTGTTCGGCGATGCCACGGATGGTGTTGACGATCGCGCTGATCTCCTCGGATCGACCACCCAGTTGCCCCACCAGGCGCGACGAATTGCCGATGTTGTCGGCAATCAGGCGCATTTCCTTGGCGGTCTGCTGGATCACCTGCTCGCCCTGTTCGGCGACCCGCTCCGTCTCGGCGGAAATATGGTAGGCGCGCGCCGCGCCGAGCGAGTCGGCCTCGAACTTCTCGACCCGCTCGGTGATGTCGCTGGCGAATTTGACGATCTTGCTCAATTTGCCGGCGGCGTCGAAAACCGGGTTGTAGGTCGCTTCCAGCCAGACGGTCCGACCGTGCTTGGCGACCCGCTTGAACTGGCCACTGAAGAATTCGCCGGCGTTGAGCCGGCGCCAGAAGTCGCTGTATTCGCTACTGTTGATCAGGCTGGGTTCGCAAAACAGCCGATGATGCTTGCCCTTCAGCTCCGCCTGGGAATATCCCATGGTGTCGAGAAAGTTGTCGTTGGCCCAGAGGATGTTGCCACCAAGGTCGAACTCGATCACGGCCATGGCCCGGTCGAGCGCTTCCAACTTACCGGCGGTCTCAGCTTCCCTGACCATCTGGCCGGTGACATCGAGCGCATATTTGACGACCTTGCAGACCTGGCCCCGTTCATCCAGCACCGGGTTGTAGCTGGCCTCCAGCCAGACATTCTGGCCTTGGGCGTTGAGACGCTTGAAAGTACCGGAAATGAAGTTCCCGGCACGCAGTTGACTCCAGAATTCGTTGTACTCACGACTGCGAACCAGTTCCGGGTCACAGAAATCCCGATGGGATTTACCCGGCAGTTGATCTGCCCGGTAGCCCATGGTTTTCGAAAAATTCTCGTTGGCACGGATGAGTTTGCCATCGAGGCTGAACTCCACTACCGCCATGGAGCGCTCAAGCGCCGCGATCAGTCCCTTGCAGTCTTGCACTTCGGCCGTCCTGGCCGCCAGTTCACCTTTGAGTTTTTTATTGAACATGACACACCTCGGCAACGGACGGGCCCTTGAATGGCTATCGGCCAATAAATATATGGCTAAAGGCCACTTAGAAAATAGAGGGCACGCCCGCTCCGGGAAGCAGAAAGGGACGAATGGCGATCCTGGTTTTTTTTGCCGCGGTGACGCGCTATTGGGCAAGCCGGGTGAACACGTAGTCGCGATCCTTCACCAGCGCCTGGTGACAGGCAAAGCAGGTTTCATGCTGGCTCACATCAGCCGGCTTGCCGTTGATGAAGCGGCCGAAACCCCAGCCGCCGGTGGCGGCATATTTCTTCGAATCCTTGACCATGAATTGCACGGTAGTCGAGTCCGCAGGAACCAAGGCACTGGCGGCCTCGGGCGACTGCATGTGTTTCCAGGCCAGTTTGGCGAGAACGGTGCCGTCGGGGAACGGTTGGGTGTCGTGGCTGCGATAGGCCTTGAGCGCCGTGGGGTTGCCCAGGATCGCGCGCAGTTCGTTCAGCGGTGGCCCTTGCAGTGAGGGTGCCACCAGTTCCCATTGGCGGTAGCCGTCGGGAATGGTCACGCCGTAGATCGGCGAGGCATTTTCCGCGCTTGAGGCAGGGGCCGATGTCGGCGCCGCGAGGGCGATGCCTATCGACAATGCCCCGCCAGTGGCGGCCAATCCGCAATAAAGCCATTTCATGTCAGCGTTTCCTGTTTACCTGGAAGGGCTCACAGTCAATCGCAGCCATGTATCGCGGACATGTCCTGATCCGCTCGAAGCGCCGGCTACTGTATCAACCCGCACTCCAGACACATTGTGATACAGCGAGCGTCGGGCAAAAACGCAAACGCCCCGGCAGGTTCGACCGGCCGGGGCGTTTTTCGAAACCGCCCGGGGGCGGTTAGTGCATCATCTTGCCATGATCGTGCATGGGCATTTCGGTGAGGGCCCGCGCCGTGGCCTTGACCTCGATCGATTCCTTGACGCCCTTGGCGTTCTCCACCACCAGGGTCAACGGCACGCTATCGCCCTCCTTTACCTGGCCGACCAGGTTTATCAGCATGATGTGATAACCCTCGGGGTCGATTTCGACAGCCTTGCCGGCTGGCAACTCGACCGCGTCGACGGGCTGCATGCTCATGACGTCGTTCTGCATCTTCGACTCGTGGATCTGCACCAGCCTGGCCACCGGCGATTTCGCTTCCAGCAGCTTGCCGCCTTCGCTCGAGGTAATTCGCATGAAGGCACCGGTCGACGGTTGTCCCGGCACGGTGGCACGGACCCAGGCGTCTTCCACAACGGTTTGCGCCGAAGCCTGCAGGCTGATCATTCCAAGAACGGAAAAAGCTATGTATTTCAAATAGTTCATTTAAATATCTCGAATCATTCTAGCTGGCGTCTGTCAGCAGACGGACATGACGGTGAGCAGGTCTTCGGCACACTGCTGGGCGGTCAGCGACGGCGACAGGCCCAGGCGCAGGCGGCCGCGGCTGTCATAGACGAAGCTGGTCGCGGTATGGGACATCGTATAGGTGTCACCGGCCGGAATCTTCTCGTAGAACACCTTGAATTCCTTAGCGACCTGCGCGGTTTCTTCCAGGGTGCCGTACAGGGCGACGAAGCTCGGATCGAAGGCCTTGACGTAGGCATCGAGCACCTGGGGCGTGTCGCGCTCGGGATCGACGGTGATGAACACCACCTGCAGCTTGTCGCCATCGGGGCCCATCAGTTTCTTTGCCCGGGCAGCCCGGGCCAACGCGGTTGGACACACCGCCGGGCACTGGGTGAAGCCGAAGAAGATCATCGGCATCAGGCCGCTGAAGCTGCCAAGCAGAGTGACATTGCCCTCGGTGTCCTTGAGCTTGAACTTGCGCCCGAGGATTTCATCGCTCAGGTCCTTGCCGTACTTGTAGGACAGCTTGCCGGAGCTGTCGCAGCCCGCCAGCAGGCCAAGACCCAGGACGCCGAGGCCGGCAACCACCTGGCGGCGAGTCAGTAACTCATTCATCTAAACGGCCCTCTAGGTAGCCTTTTTCGCAACATAAGTGTGCAACGCAGGTTGTGGCGACGTGCAGGGCCTGGCGCAAAGATGCGCCGCCACGATGCCGACCACGATTGGCAGGGATGGTCAGGCGCGGGGGCCAGGTGGTGCCCGGGAGCGCGAACCGGGGAAGACCGGCGCTGCGGCCTGCTGCGGGCTGAATGTCGCAGGCGGGTAGCCGAGCGGTCGAACATCGGCAAAGAACAGCGCACCCTGGGACTCGGCCAGCGCCGGATGCTGGAACAGCAACGAGCAGTAGCCGCATTTTTCCCACAATGCGAGGTGATGGGGAGACGGTTCGGGGCCCCGCTCCGGCAGCAGGCCGGAACCGGCCAGTGGCCCTCCGCAGATATCCTCCAGGGCGGCCTGCGTCGCGCGAGCCTGGCTCATCTCCTGGCCGATCAACGGGCCGGCGAACACCAGCAGCATGGCGAACAGGCTCAGCCAGGCTCCGAAGCGGTGCCTGAGTGTTCCAGAGGGAAGAAAGGAGGTCATGGGCCGGCAATTTACCACTGTCGCGCGCTCGACGTTGGCCTATGCGACAAAATGGCACATGGATAGCATTGTCATCCGTGCCATTGGGAAGATGCGTCCGATAAGCGGGCTATACCGACCTGGCGCAGCAACTACGCTCTAAGGTGGATACATCCCTTGAATACCAGGAGCGTACGATCATGCGTCGCGTAGTGCTGGCTCTCTCGATTGCTGTCCTGTTCCCCGCCGGTTATGCCGTGGCCGGGGTCGATGCTGGCGATGTGGCGACCTCGGCCGGGGTCTCTGCGTCGCTCTATTCCACCTTCAAGAAAGACAAGAAGATGGTAGCGCCCTCTCACGATGATGCCTCCAGCTTCATCGCCAGCGGTGGCGCGATTCGCGGCGCCTACCTGGAGGCTGCCCTGAAGCAGATCCGCCAGGAACATCCGGGCCTGCAGGCCAGCGACCAGGACCTGGCCGAGGCGATTCTGCTACAACCCTGAGCACCGCGCCGCTGCGGTTATCGAAGCGCTTGCCGCGAAGCCTGCGCCAGGCGCCGCACCGCTTCGCGGATCTCGTCCGCGTCGAGAGAGGCGAATCCCAGGCGCAGGCCGTTCTGCGGCAGGTCCCATGGCGAGAACTGCCGGCCGCTGCGCACCACCAGTTTGTGCCCCAGGGCCTGCGTAACCAGCCGATCGACATCGGTCGCGGCTTCGAAGTCCACCCACAAGGCCAGGCCGCCCTCTGGCTGGCGAATCGCAATGCGCTCGCCAAACGCGTCCACCAGGCATTCCTGGAGTATCTCCCGTCGTTGCCGGTAGGTTTTCGACACGCGCCGCAGGTGTTTTTTCAGTTCACCGGCATTGATCAGTTCCGCCAGCATCGTCTGCATCACTGCATCGCCCTGGGACAGCATCAGTGCACTGCGTTGCTCCAGTACCCGGATCACACTGACCGGCGCCACCACGAAACTGCAGCGAAAGGTCGAACCGAGAGCCTTGGACAGCGAGCCGACATAGATCACGTGGCGTTGGCCGGTATCGCTGGCCAGCGGCAAATAGGGCCTTCCTTCGAAATGGTATTCGTGATCGTAGTCTTCCTCTATCACGCAGAAATCATGACGCCGTGCCAGCAACAACAGCTTCTGGCGCCGCTCGGCACGCAGGCTGACAGTGGTCGGGAACTGGTGATGGGGCGTGAGATAGATCATCCGTACCCGGTGCTGTTGGCACAGCGCCTCGATCTGGTCGACCTGGCAGCCTTCGCTGTCGATATCGACCGTCACCAACCGGGCGCCCAGGGCACGGAACACCGCCCAGGCCGGCGGATAGCTCAGGCGCTCCACCAGGACCACGTCTCCCGGCTCGATCAGCGCACTGGCCACCAGGTACAGCGACATCTGGACCCCCTGGGTCAGGCAGATGTTCTCGGCGCCGACCGACAGTCCACGGTTGTTGCGCAGCATCTCGGCCAGGGCCGTACGCAGCAGATGATCACTGCCGTCGCTGCCATGACGCACGGTGTTGGAAGCAAAACTGCTGCGCAGGGCATGACGGTAGTAACGGTGCAGCACCGCCTGGGGCAACAGGCGATGGTCGGCTGCACCATTGTCGAAAAACAACGCGTCTGGCAGATGTTGCAGCTCCCGCCCGCTCGCTTGCAGGTAAGGCACCGGCGCGTTCACAAGCAGGCGCGGGACGAAATCCTGGGGCACGGCCTGGCGCGGCGCTACCGCCTCCAGTTGTGTGTTGACGAAGGTGCCGCGACGCGCTTCGCTGACCAGCCAGCCCTTGGAGAGGGCCTCTTCGTAGGCCAGGATCACCGTCTTGCGGTTGACGTCGAGCAGTTGCGCCATTTCCCGCGTGCCCGGCAGAAGGCTGCCAGGCTCCAAGCGCCCCTCGCGAATGGCCGCGACCAGGCCTTCGACGATGCGTCGATAGGAGGCTTGGCCCTGGGTCGTATCCAGGTTGAGTAAAGGCCGCCACTTGCGTAACTGGACCATCTGAAGTTTCCAAAACTGGAGGTTCTAATGGTCCTAGTCTACCGCAACAATGATGGCCTTCCCTGCCCAGAGGTCGCCATGCATCCACATCGCCATGTCATCGAACTGTCGCCCTCGGGCAAAACCTTCAGTGCCGGCGACGAGCTGCTGCTCGATGCCATGCTCGCCAGTGGCCTGCCGGTGCCGTTCTCTTGCCGTCGCGGTGCCTGCGGTTCGTGCAAGGTCAAGGTGCTCAGCGGCGAACGCCGGGCCAAGCGGCTCGGCCCGGATGATCCGCTGCCCTCCTTTCCCCTGGCGGCCGACGAGGCGCTGCTGTGCCAGAGCCATGCCTGCAACGACATGCGCCTGGAAATCCCTGGCTGGTCGTTGGATAGGCCGACCCTGGAATTGGCCGCGGTGGTCATCGGCAAGCGTGCACTCGGTGCCGATGTCAGCGAGTTGGTGCTGCGGGTTGAAACGCCCGAGAACCTGCAAGTCCGCGCCGGCCAGTACCTGAGGTTCCGTCTCGACGATGGCGACAGCCGCTGCTTCTCGGTGGCCAACCTGCCGGAGCAGGATCAGGGCACACTGGTTTTCCATATCCGCCGGGTTCCGGGCGGGGTATTTTCCGAAGGTATCCTCGACCGGTTGCAGAGCGGACAGCGCTTGAACCTCGAAGGACCGTTCGGTGCGTGCACCTGGCAGCCCGACGGCGATCGCCCGGTCGTGCTGTTTGCCACCGGTACCGGTTATGCCGGTATCAAGCCCCTGCTGTTGATGGCCCTCGCCGAGGGGGCTGATGTCACCCTGTACTGGGGCGGTTCGACGGCAAGGGACTTCTATGACCACGAGTTCCTCGACATGGCTCGCGAGGCCTATCCGCGATTCCGCTGGTTTGCGGTGCTGTCCGCCCAGGCTCGGCTCCAGCAGGTTGCGCTGGAACACGGCCATCCCTGGTCCAGCGCGCAGGTCTACGCCTGCGGCAACAGTCGGATGATCAGTGAGGTGCAGGCCCGATGTGTCGCCGCCGGCCTGCCGCCGCAGCGGTTCATTGCCGAGGCCTTCGTCGCCAGCGGTGGCAACCCGCGCGCCCGGCAACTGGACCCGGTCCTGGAGAAAGTCGGTCCGCGTTACTCCCTGGAAGGCATGCTCGCCGCCCGCGCGCAGTCGATTCGCGCCCTGGCGCAGATCGCCAGCAAGCTCAGGGTCGGCATGACCACCGGCGAGGCCCTGGAGATGGCCAATCACCATCTGCAGGCGGTGGGCGCCTCCCATACCTGGCACCCGACCTACGTGCGCTTCGGTCCGGACACCGTTCGCATACCGCGCCAGGGTGTCGACCTGCAGCGTACCCTGCAGGCGAACGACATTGCCGTGGTCGACCTCGGCCCGGTCTGGGATGGCTATGAGGGCGACTACGGCGATACCTTCGTCTTCGGCGACAATCCGCTGCACCAGGCCTGCAGCCAGGCCTTGCACGAAGTTTTCGACGAAACCTGCGAGGCCTGGCGCAGTGGCCTGAGCGGTCGTGAGCTGTACGATTTTGCCCAGTCCCGTGCCGAGAGCAAGGGCTGGGTGCTGGAGCGCAATATCGCCGGTCATCGGCTGGCCGACTTTCCCCACGCCTTGCACGGCCCGGCCACCCTGGCGGCTCTGGAGATCGTCCCGAGTGAGGTGGTCTGGGTGTTGGAAATCCAGTTGCGCCATCCCACCGAGGCAGTCGGAGGATTCTTCGAGGATGTGCTGATCGGCCAACCCGGCCAGACGGTCACAGCCGACCGAGCAACGGGGGCGTCGGCTACTTGCTAGCCACCTTGGCGCCCGACGACTGGCCCAGACGAATTTCGTGCTGGGTTTCCAGAACCTTTTCCAGCGCGCTGGCCGCCTTGTGGTCCTGCATCGGTGCATGGATCGCCGCGGACACCAGGCTGATCAGCTTGGCCATGACCTCGGCATCGGTTGCCGGACGCCCCAGGCTCATGGCCTGCATCAGGAAGCGCAGCTCGGTACCGGCGATCACCCCGGAGATGGCCTTGAGGGCAAATTGCAGGCGGACACCGACCTCATTGCGCGGCATATCCGGCAGGGCCAGGGCGAAGGCATTGAAAAACCGCTCGAATACCGGCTGGTAGTGCTCCTTCAGGTACTCCTGGATAAAGGGCGAGGTATCGCTATAGACCCGCCCGAGAAAACGTACGAAGGAGCGCCCTTCTTCACCCGCACCGCTGCGTTCCAGGCCCATGGCCGGGGCGAACAGCACCCCGAGCAGGGTATCGCAGTCCAGCGGGCCGTCGGCCTGCTCCTCGCAACGGGCGAGCAACTCCAGGCGCTGTTCGTTGAGAGGGCCGAGGCGCTGCTCGAGCAGAGCGGTCATCAGGGAGTCCTTGTCCCCGAAGTGGTAGTTCACGGCGGCCAGGTTGACCTGGGCTCGTTCGGTGATCTGGCGCAGCAGTACGGCGTCATAGCCATACTTGGTAAACAGTGCCTCCGTGGCATCCAGCAAGCGAGTCTTGGTGACATTGGGAGCACTGAGTTTCTTTGCGACCATATGGAGGGAGCCCTTGCAAGGAGATAGCTGACCGAACGAACAGCGTTTTAAAAATAAATTTGATTTTTTATACCTCTGAAAGCCTTGGAACGCAAGCTCCTCGCCGATTCGCTACCCTCGCGCAAGGTCCCGCAAGACTCACGAAAAATACGATGAAGCGCCTCTTAAAAGTGTTTCTTCTTGTCACAAAACCGAGACAAAAAACCCTCATTTTCCTTGCGCTAGACGGCTAGCATCGGACTGGGATCGCGGCTACTATTCAAACAAATTTTTAAAATAAGAAAACAAAACCTGTACTTGACCCCACCCCGCATCATGCCTGGACGCTTGCAGCGCGCTCAGGTTTCGGCTGGATCATGGACGGGCCTGCCGGCGCTATCAGCAATGACTGAAACGACAGCTCACGAAGGTCTCATTTCCCTGCAAGGCATCGGCAAAAGCTATCGGCTCGCCGAGCAGCCCTTGACCATCCTCAAGAACGTTTCGTTGTCCATCGAAGCCGGGGAAAGTTGTGCCATCCTCGGCGCCTCCGGTTCCGGCAAAAGCACCCTGCTCAATATCCTCGGCCTGCTCGACCTGCCCAGCAGTGGCCGCTACCACTTCGCCGGCCACGATATCTTCAGCGCCAGCCCCGATCAGCTGGCGGCGATCCGCAACCAGCAGATCGGTTTCGTGTTCCAGAGTTTCAACCTGCTGCCACGCCTGGATGCACTGGATAATGTCGCCCTGCCGCTGAGCTATCGCGGCGTGCCCCGTGGCGAGTCACTGGCACGGGCGAAGGCCATGCTCGACCAGGTCGGTCTCGGCGAGCGCGCCCATCACCGCCCGGCCGATCTGTCCGGCGGCCAGCGCCAGCGGGTGGCCATCGCCCGCGCGCTGGTCGGCGAGCCCTCGGTGATCCTCGCCGACGAACCCACCGGCAACCTCGACAGCAGTACCGCCCGGGAAATCATGGACCTGTTGCTGGAGCTGAACCGGGTGCGCCAGGTCACCCTGATCATCGTCACCCACGACCCGCATATCGCCGAGCGCCTGCAGCGGCAGATCCGGGTCCAGAACGGTGTGGTGCACGAAACATGCCCGGCATGAGCCTCAAGGTCGAGCAGAGTGCCAGCCAACTGCTGCACGAGGCATTCGTCAGCCTGCGCACCCTTGGCAAGCGCTCGATACTGGCACTGCTCGGTATCGTTATCGGCAGTTCATCGGTGGTCGCACTGATCAATATCGGTCATAACGCGGCACTTGAAGCGGCGGCGATCTTCAAGGACATGGGCACCGATACCCTGGCCGTGCAGTTTCCCGGCGGTAGCGGCAGCCGCGAGCCAATGCCCGCGAGCCTCGACACTTCGCAGTTGCAGGCAATGGTCCCGTCCGTGCTGTACCTGGCACCGATCGCCGTCTCCAGCGGCGCGGTGGTGTTCCGGGGGCACACGACCAATGCCAACTGGGTTGGCAGCACCGCGCCGTTGGCTGCAGCGATGCGCCTGAAGTTGCGCGAGGGACGCTTTCTGAGCGACTTCGACCAGGGCCAGACCTACGTGGTGGTCGGTGACCGCGTTGCCCATACCCTGGGCAGCGGTGGCTTGCCTCTACGAACCGGCGATCGCATTCGGCTCAACGACTATCTGTTCCAAGTCATCGGTATCCTGCATAGCCAACCCGCGGCGGCCCTGATCCCGGTCCAGACCGATGACTCGCTGTTCCTGCCGCTGGAAGGAATGCGGCGAATCGCCGTTTCTCCGCAGATCAGCAGCGTGATTGCCCGGGCGGTCCCAGACCAGGACATGGAAGCCGTTGCCGGCGATCTGACCCAGGCACTCAAAAGCACATTGCGCGGGCGTGAGGTCGACGTGCAGATACCCCAGCAGATGATCGATGGCATGACCCGGCAGAGCCGGACCTTCGGTTACCTGCTGATGGCTCTGGGGGGCATTTCATTGGTGGGAGGTGGCGTGGGGGTCATGAACGTGATGCTGATGAATGTCTCCGAACGCCGCCGGGAGATCGGCGTTCGCATGGCCCTGGGGGCGCGCCGGCGAGACATTCGCAATCTGTTTCTGCTCGAGGCGGTGACGCTCACGGCGGTCGGTGCGGTATCCGGGGCGATCCTCGGCGTCACCGCGGCCTATCTGTATGCCCGGCTGTCCGGCTGGCAGTTTTCCCTGGCGACCGCCTCGCTGCCACTGGGCGTCGGCAGTACCTTGCTGGTGGGGCTGTTCTTCGGGCTCTATCCGGCAGTCTCGGCGTCACGGCTGCAACCGGTGGAGGCGCTGCGCGATGAATAGCCGCAGGCCATGGACGGCCGCCCTGCTCTACCTGTTCTGCTGCCAGGCACTCGCCGCCAGCACGCTGGTCGGCCAACCCTCGGCGCCGTCGCTACGCAATACGCAGACGCGCGGCGTACTGCTCAGCGAGCAGATGACCAACCTGACGCTGGGTGACGCGGTCTACCTGGGCCTGCGCAACAACCGCGGCATCCGCAGCGCCTACCTGCAACGTATCGCGCAGAAATTCGACCTGCGGGTTTCCGAGGATGCCTTCAACCCCAAGTTGCTGCTTTCCGGCCAATACCGTACGACCAAAGGCTCTGAGGACAATGCGCGCAACGCCACGCTGTCGCCGACCACCAGTCTGCTCGGCGAATACGGCACCCGCCTGAGCATGGCCTGGACCCAGCAGTTGAACAACGCCGACGTCGCCGGTCGCTACCGCAGCGACGGCCTCGACCTGGCGATCGTCCAGCCGCTGCTGCGTGGCGCCGGCTGGGACGTGACCACCGCGCCGTTGCGCCTGGCGCGCATCTCCGAACAGATCAATCGGCTCAACCTCAAGTCCAGCGTGTCCCAGACCATCAGCGACATCATCAGTGCCTACCGGGAAATGCTCAGGTCCCAGGAGCAACTGGTGATTACCCAGGAAGCCCTCAAGCGCGCCAAGGCACTGCTGGAGGTGAACAAGGCACTGATCGCGGCCGGGCGCATGGCCGAGTTCGAGATCGTCCAGACCGAAGCCGATATCGCCACACAGGAACTGGGTGTGGAGGAAGCGCGCAACCAGGTCGATATCAATCGCCTGTCGCTGCTGCGCCTGCTGGCCCTGGACCTGTCGACGCCGATCCATGCCAGCGAGGCGCTGGAGGCAGCACAAGTCAGCATCGACAAGCAGGACGCCCTGCGCGTGGCCAGGGTCCAGCAGCCAGGCTACCTGGCCACCCTGCTGGGCAGCCAGCAGGCCGACCTCAACCTGGTGATAGCCAAGGACCAGAGTCGCTGGGATGTATCGCTGGTGGCCGGGGCCAACCAGATCCGCGATCGTCTCGACAACGATGCCGGCAACAATGGTTCGCGGCGCTGGGACAGTTATGCCGGGGTGCAGGTGCAGATCCCCATTGGCGACCTGAGCACCCGCCAGGCCGAAGTGCATGCGCGGGTCGACGTGGAAAACCAGGAACTGATCCAGGCCGACGCCCGCCAGGCTCTGGAACGCAGCGTCAATGACGTGGTTCGCGATCTGGGAACACGCTGGCGGCAGTACGAAATTGCTCGCCGGGCGGTGGACCTGTCCCGTCGCAAGCTGGATATAGAAAGGGAGAAACTCAGTGCCGGACGCTCGAGCAACTTCCAGGTGCTGAGCTACGAGGGCGACCTGCGCAACGCCGAAAACGCCCGCCTCAATGCGCTGATAGCCTACCTGAACGCCCAGACGCAACTGGATCTGACCCTGGGCATGACTCTGGAGAGCTGGGACATTGCACTCAATGACTACTGACAAGCTGCGGCGCAAGCGCTGGATACTAGGTGCAGCCCTGCTGCTGGCTGTGGTGCTGGCCGGCGTGGCGGCGGCGACCCTGCAGGCGCCGGCCGCCGATCAGCCACGGGATGGCCGCTGGGTAGCGGTGCAGGTCGCGCCGCTGACGCACCAGATCGGCCTGGTGGGCAAGATCGAGCCGCAGAAAACCATCATCCTGACCGCCCCCTTCGAAGGCAACGTGCGGGCGATCCTGGTGGAACAGGGGCAACGGGTCGAGGCCGGACAGACCTTGCTGCAAATGGACCCGGGACTGCTGGAGATCCAGTTGCGCGATGCCCTGTCCGCCCAGCTCAAGGCCCGCCGCTCGGTGCAGGAGCTGCAGGACTGGAACAACAGCCAGCAGGTCGCCCGGGCCCGGCGCACCCTGCGCAGCTCGCAGATGACGGTCAGCAACTCGGAGCGCAAACTGAACGAGAGCCAGAACCTGTTCGAGCGCGGCATCATTCCGCGCAATGAACTGCAGGACCTGCAGCAGCAGTTGCAGAGCCAACGCATGGACCTCACAGCCGCCGAGGGCGACCTGCAACAGGCACTGGACCAGGGCAAGGGCGAATACCGACAGATCGCCGATATGGAACTGACCAATGCCACCGTCAAGTACGAGGCGCTGAAAGCCCTGCTCGACGGCAAGGATGTTGTCGCTCCGTTTGCCGGCATCGTTGTCCCCGCTCCCGGTGGCGGCAGCTCGCAGAACTCGGCCAGCAACAATTCGGCACCGGTTCAGACCGGCAGCCGGGTCAACCAGGGGCAGGTTCTGTTCGGCCTGGCGAACATCGAGCAGTTGAAGATCGTCAGCAAAGTCTCCGAACTGGATATCAACCAACTGCACCAGGGCCAGAGCGTGGAGATCCTCGGCGACGGCTTCGACGGTGAACGGCTCAGCGGCTCGGTCGATATCGTCAGCAGCCTGGCGCTGCCCAATGATGCGCCGGGCAGCAGCGCCCAGTTCCCGGTGACCCTGTCGGTTCCCAAGCTGAGCCGCGAGCAGTTGCAACGCGTGCGCCTGGGCATGAGCGCGCGCCTGACTATCGTCACCTACCGCAACGACCAGGCGATCGTCGTGCCGGCAGCGGCGATCCAGCGCGATGCCAAGGGGATGACGGTCGACTATCGCGAAGCGCTGGACCAGCCCGCCAGGCGTGTTCCGGTCACCACCGGACAGTCGACACCCGACGGTGTCGAAGTGTTCGGCTTGCAGCCAGGGCTGGTCCGTGTCGCGGAGTGAGTCCGGGCCGCTGGGCCGCAGTGGTCATAGAAAGGTAGTTAGAAAGTTCCTACGCACAAACCCGTAAATATGACGGCTACTTCAATCCTTGCCCAACCGGCTCGGACAGACTGCTGACTTACACTGAGTTCGGCGATCGACTGAACTCAAACGCCGGCTTTTCCTACTAGCAAGCCGGGCATTTCCGATTTCGTCACGACGTATCTGATTCTTCCCGAGCGAATGCCGCAGCCATTGGCAAGGAACTTCCATGTGCGACCCAAACGAGCAAGACCCCATCCAGTCCCTGGCTCGCAGCGTCCTGCCGCCACCGGCAGCGGACGTGGTTGCACCGCCCGGCATCGCAGCCTCGGCATTGCTCGGGTTGATGGGATTGCGCGATGCACTGGTGGCCTTCAAGGGGCCACTGGCCGATGACCCGGAATTCCGGCGTGTCATCGAACGTTTGCTGTTCGGCAACGAAACGCGCGAGCGCATTCTCGGCATACCGGACAAGGAACGGGGATTGGATTACCTGCCTGGCCAGTCCCCCATCATTTAAATTCAATAATAATGAAGTTAAAGCGCATTATTATGAATTAGTCACAGTTCGAGGGGCACGGCACACTGGGCTCGTTCCTTCCCCCAAATGTTGGAACTTTCAAAGGGCTTTGCGCCAGTCGCACAAGCCCATTTTTTTTCCCAATGTCTATCGAAGTGGATCGTTCCCGACATGCTTGCCCGCTGGTCTCGTCGTCTGTTGCCGCCCTCCCTCAATACCCGTCCTACTGAATGGAGTCGTGCTGCCATTGGCGTTGCCCTCGGTACGGTGATCAGTGTCTGGACCTGCGGCCAGCTGTTCGGCTTGCCGGTGGCACTGCATCTGATCGGACCATTGGGCGCATCGGCGGTGTTGCTGTTCGCCGTCTCTTCGGGCGCCCTCGCCCAGCCCTGGTCACTCATTGGCAGTTATCTCTGTGCCACCCTGGTCTCGATGCTGGTGGTGCATTTCCTGGGCCGCAGCCTGGAAAGCGCCGGCCTGGCGGTCGGGCTTGCCATACTTGCGATGTGCCTGTTGCGCTGCCTGCATCCGCCGGCCGGAGCCCTGGCGCTGCTGATGGTGATCGCCGATCCGGATACCGTCGCCCTTGGCTGGCAGGTACTGGAACCGGTAATGCTCGCGGCGGCCTGTCTGCTGTCGGTTGCGGTCGGCTACAACAACCTGACTCGTGTGCGTTATCCCAAGGTGCATGTCGAGCCGCCCAGCACCTTCATCAGCAGCCCTCAGCCAGGTGAGCCACCAGGCATCACCCGTGCGGACATGGAACAGGCCCTGGCACAGATGGAGGAATTCATCGACGTCACTCCCGAGGACCTGGAGCAATTGATCTGCGCCTGCGAAGCCCAGGCCAAGCGCCGCAGCATTGGCGAGGTGTTTGCCTCGCGCCCCTGATTCATGCCCCAAGCTGGAGCAGGCGCACCACCCGATAACCTTTGACGGTGCAAATCGGCCCTTCGCGGGAGCCGGCTTGCTGGCGACAGCGCCCGACCAGGCGCCCCGGAACCTGCTGATTCAGGCTATCGCGCACATTGGCGCAAAGCTTGCTACAACCGGAACAACAGTCGTCAACGCGGACGACTGATTTCACGACAAAGGCGTTGTGTTGCCCCGTTTCGACGGTGTGCGACACAGCGCCTTTTTCATTTCCGGCAGTTTTCGGCAGGAGCGGCAAACCATGGCCCAGACCAGCGTACGCAGCGTGTGCCCCTACTGCGGTGTCGGTTGCGGCATCGTCATGGAGGTGCGCGACAACCAGGTGATCAAGGTCAGCGGCGACAAGCAGCACCCGACCAATTTCGGTCGCCTGTGCACCAAGGGCAGTACCTGCGCCCAACCGCTCAACCATCCCGGACGGATGGCCCAGGCCTTCATGCGCCATGAGCGCCGGCGCGACCCCGGCCAGGTCGGCATGGACCAGGCCATCAGCGAGACCGCCCGCCGGCTTCGGTCTATTCTCGACGAGCATGGCCCGGATGCGCTGTCGTTCTATGTCTCCGGACAGATGTCACTGGAGGCCCAGTACCTGGTCAACAAGCTGGCCAAGGGTTTTGTCCGCACCAACCTGATCGAGTCCAATTCGCGCCTGTGCATGGCCAGCGCAGGGGCCGGCTACAAGCTGTCGCTGGGGGCCGACGGACCGCCCGGCTCCTATCAGGATTTCGACAAGGCCGACCTGTTTTTCGTGATCGGCGCAAACATGGCCGACTGTCACCCGATCCTGTTCCTGCGCCTGATGGACCGGCTCAAGGCTGGTGCCCGACTGATCGTGGTCGACCCGCGGCGCAATGCCACCGCCGATAAGGCCGACCTGTTCCTGCAGATCAAGCCGGGCAGCGACCTGGCCCTGCTCAACGGCCTGTTGCACCTGCTGGTGAAGAACGACCATACCGATCCCGAGTTCATCGCCCGTTTCACCGAGGGCTGGGACGCACTGCCGGAGTTTCTCGAGGACTATCATCCGGCCCGGGTCGCCACCCTCACCGGCCTGCCCGAGGCGCAGATCCGCCAGGCCGCACAGTGGATCGGCGAAGCATCCGAGTGGATGAGCTGCTGGACCATGGGCCTGAACCAGAGCACCCACGGCACCTGGCACACCAATGCACTGTGCAACCTGCACCTGGCCACCGGGGCGATCTGCCGTCCCGGCAGCGGGCCGTTCTCCCTCACCGGCCAGCCCAATGCCATGGGCGGCCGTGAAATGGGCTATATGGGCCCTGGCCTGCCTGGCCAGCGCTCGGCCCTGGTGCCCGCCGACCGTGCGTTCATCGAAGACCTCTGGCAGATCCCCCGCGACAGCCTCAGTCAACGGGTCGGTGGCGGTAGCGTCGCCCTGTTCGAGGATATGCAGGCCGGCAAGGTCAAGGCATGCTGGATCATCTGCACCAACCCGGTGGCCTCGCTGCCCAACCGGCAGAAGGTCATTGCCGGGCTGCAGGCCGCCGAACTGGTGATCGCCCAGGATGCCTTTCTCGACACCGAGACCAACCGCTACGCCGATATTCTCCTGCCGGCTGCGCTGTGGGCCGAGGCCCAGGGCGTGATGATCAACTCGGAACGCAACCTGACGCTGATGCGCAAGGCTGTCGACGCGCCGGGCCAGGCCCTGCCGGACTGGCAGATCATCGCCAGGGTGGCCTGTGAGATGGGCTATGCCGAAGCCTTCAGCTATGCCAACGCCGCCGAAGTGTTCGAGGAGATCAAGCGCGCCTGGAACCCCAAGACCGGCTACGACCTGCGTGGCGCCAGCTACGAACGCCTGGAGCGGACACCCGTACAGTGGCCCTGCGGCCCCGAACAACAACAGGATCGCAACCCGATCCGCTACCTCAATGACGGCACACAGGCCGCGGCCGATGGCAGCCTACCGCGCCTGCTGTTCCCCACCGCCAGCGGCAAGGCGATGTTCTTCGCCCGGCCCTGGCAGCCTGCGGCGGACCAACCCGACGATCAGTTCCCGCTGGTGCTCAACACCGGTCGCCTGCAACACCAGTGGCACACCCTGACCAAGACCGGCAAGGTGCCGGCGCTGAACAAGCTCAACCCCGGTCCCTTCGTCGAGATCAACCCGCTGGACGCGGCGCGCCTGGGCATCCTCGAGAAAGATGGCGTCGAGGTTCGCTCCCAGCGTGGCCGTGCGGTGCTGCCGGCGCAGATCAGCGAGCGGGTGGCACCGGGCAACTGTTTCGCGCCCTTCCACTGGAACGATGTCTACGGCGATGACCTGGCGATCAATGCCGTCACCAGCGACGCCGTGGACCCGATCTCGCTGCAACCGGAATTCAAGTTCAGCACCGTGGCCCTCAGCCGGGTCGACTCGCCCAAGCCTGATCCACTGCCCTCGCCCACGCGCACGGAGGCTCCGCATACCATGCAGACTCAAGCCCTGGCCCGGATCCTCGGGCTCGACACCGCCCCCAGCATCCAGCTGGCTCCCCAGGAAAATCTCTACCTGCAAGGTTTCCTGCTTGGGCTCGGCAGCAGCCAGGCCGACACCGGGGTACCGACGCTGCCGGCCAATGCCCCCTTGCAGCCGTCGAACCGACTGATCCTCGAAGGCATCCTGGCCGGCCTGTTCGCCCGGCAGGCCCAGCCCCAGGCGCTGGCGAGTCCAACCCTCGCGGAGGAAAAACCGCCCCTGCTGCTGCTCTGGTCGTCCCAGACCGGCACCGTGGAGGCGTTCGCCAAGTCGGCCGCCGAGCGCCTGCAGGAAAAGGGGCACCGGGTGCGCCTGGCGTCGATGGACAGCATACAGGCCCAGGACCTGAGCCAGGCCGGTCGCGCCCTGTTGCTGACCAGCACCTTCGGCGACGGTGATCCACCGGATAATGCCCATGGCCTGTGGCAGGCGCTGGAAGCGGACAGTGCCCCGAACCTGGCGAACCTGCGCTTTGCCGTGCTGGCCTTTGGTGACTCCAGCTACGACCAGTTCTGCGGCTTCGGGCGCAAGCTCGACGAGCGGCTGCACAGCCTCGGCGCGCAACGCCTGGCAGCGCGGGTCGACTGTGAGCCGGACTACCAGGAACCGGCCAGCGCCTGGCTGGACAAGCTCGACTCGGCCTTGGCCGACAAGCCCGCACCGATTGCCGGCACCCCGCGCTACAGCCGCCAGCAGCCGTTGCCGGCCCGGTTGAAACACAACCGCCTGCTCAGTGGCCCGGAAGCGGGCAAGGAAACCCGCCAGTTTGTCTTCGAGCTAGGCGACAGCGGCCTTGAGTATCAGGCCGGCGATGCCCTCGGCGTGTGGCCCAGCCACTGCCCCGAGCAGGTGGAACAACTGCGGCGTTGCCTGGGAGCGACCAGTGCCGAAACCGTGGTGACCATCAAGGACCAAACGCCCATGCCACTGGTCGAAGCGCTGAGTCGTCACCTGGAGATCGGCCGCATCAGCCCGGCGCTGCTGCAACTGGTGTTTCAGCGTTCGGGCAGCAGCCAGCTCAAGCGCCTGCTGGCCGACGAACACAAGACCGAACTCAAGGACTGGCTCTGGGGCCGGCAACCGGCGGACCTGTTGCGCGAGCTGCAGGTCGAGCTGGGCGCCCAGGAACTGGTCGATTGCCTGAAACCGCTGCAACCGCGGCTGTATTCGATTTCTTCGAGCCCCAAGGTGCATCCGGGCGAAGTGCACCTGACGGTTTCCACCGTACGTTATGAAAGTGCCGGACAAGCGCGGGCCGGCTGCTGCTCGGGGTTCCTGGCCGATCGTGCCGACGGCCTGGAGGTGCCGGTCTTCGTGCAGAAATCGGCGAACTTCCGTCCGCCGGCCGATCCCCAGGCACCGATGATCATGGTCGGGCCGGGGACCGGGATCGCGCCGTTCCGCGCCTTCCTGCAAGAGCGCCAGGCGATCGGGGCTACCGGGAAAAACTGGCTGTTCTTCGGTGAACAGCATGCGGCCAGCGACTTCTATTACCGCGAGGAACTGCAGGACTGGTGTGAACAGGGGCATCTGCAACGGCTCGATACCGCGTTCTCCAGGGACCAGGCAAAAAAAATCTACGTGCAGCAGCGGATGATCGAGCAAGGCGCGCAATTGTGGGCCTGGCTGGAGGAAGGTGCCGGGTTCTATGTGTGTGGCGACGCCAGCCGGATGGCACGGGATGTCGATGCCGCGCTCAAGCAGGTGGTGCGTACCCATGGCGGGTTGGATGCTGATCGGGCACAGGCGTATGTCACTGCGCTGGCGGCGGACAAGCGGTATGTGCGCGATGTGTATTGATAGAACGCCCTCATAGCTGGCGAGCCCGGTACGACATGCACCAAGAACGGTCGCTTTTTCCCCAATAACAGCGCCAAACCCTGGGAAAACCGAGAAATCCGCACTTGGCACGCTCCCTGCTTTTATCTCGCTACCCTCTGCCATGAATGACCAGGCAGACCGTTCCGGTGGTCAACGGCGATCACACAAGGAACAGGCATAAAAACACCAGGCAAAGGCGCCTGGAGCTTCGGCTCCAGGCGTTTTTTTTTGCATTTTTTCTGGCTGGGCCAGCCCGTGATTGGCCGTGATCCGAGGAAGCTCCATGAACGCTATCGTGAATGTCGAACATCGCAAGAAACTGGTGATCGTGGGTAATGGCATGGTCGGCCATCACTGCGTCGAGCAGTTGATCGAGCGTGGTGCCCTGCGTCACTTCGAGCTGCATGTATATGGTGAGGAATGGCAGCCGGCCTATGACCGCGTGCACCTGTCCGAGTATTTCGCCGGCAAGGATGCTCACGCCCTGGCCCTTGGCGAACCCGGCCTGTATGAACGCAATGGCGTCCAGTTGCACCTGGGCGTCGAGGTGCTGGAGATCGACCGCGAGCAACGGGAGATCGTCACCCGCTCCGGCCGCCAGCCTTACGACCAGTTGATCCTGGCCACCGGTTCCTATCCGTTCGTGCCGCCGATTCCCGGTTCCGAAGGCTCGGCACGCCTGGTCTACCGCACTCTCGACGATCTCGATGCAATCCGTGAGGCTGCCGCCCAGGCCCGCCGCGGCGTGGTGGTCGGCGGCGGCCTGCTTGGCCTGGAGGCGGCCAATGCGCTCAAGTCCCTTGGCCTGGAGGCGCACGTGGTCGAGTTCGCCCCGCGCCTGATGCCGGTGCAACTGGACAACGATGGCGGTGCCGCGCTCAAGGCGCAGATCGAACAACTGGGCGTCGGCGTGCACCTGTCCCGGGCAACCCAGGAAATCGCCGCCGGCGAGCAATACCGTTATCGGATGAATTTCGACGGCGGCGAATTTCTCGAAACCGACCTGATCGTATTTTCCGCCGGGATCCGTCCGCAGGACCTGCTGGGACGCAACAGCGGCCTGGAAATCGCGGCACGCGGCGGCATTGTCATCGACGCCCATTGCCAAACCAGCGACCCGGCCATATCGGCTATCGGTGAGTGCGCTTCATGGAACGGCAGCGTGTTCGGCCTGGTGGCACCGGGCTACAGCATGGCGCGCAATGTCGCCGCGCGCCTGGCCGGCGACACCGCCGATACCTTCAATGGTGCCGACATGTCGACCAAGCTCAAGCTGCTCGGCGTCGATGTCGGCTCCATCGGCGATGCCCACGGCGCCACGCCAGGCGCGCGCAGCTACCGTTTCATCGACGAGGCCAACTCGGCCTACCGCCGCCTGGTGGTCGACGCCGAGGGCAAGAAAGTCATCGGTGCCGTACTGGTCGGCGATAACAGCTACTACGACACCCTGCTGCAGTACGTGCAGAATGCTATCGCCCTGCCCGAGGACCCGGCCGGCCTGATCCTGCCGCTGAGCCAAGGCGCCCCGGCCCTCGGTGCCGACGCCCTGCCCGAGACGGCGACCATCTGCTCCTGCCACAACGTCACCAAGGGCGCGATCTGCTGCGCAGTGGACGCCGGCTGTAGCGATCTCTCCGATCTCAAGGCCCAGACCAAGGCCGCCACCGGCTGCGGCGGTTGCAGCGCACTGCTCAAGCAGGTCTTCGAACACGAACTGGTCGCCCGTGGTGTGGCAGTCGACAAGAGCCTGTGCGAACACTTCGCCTATACCCGCCAGGAGCTGTATGCGCTGGTACGGGTGGGCGCCATCGAGACCTTCGAGGATCTGCTCGCGCGTCACGGCAAGGGCCATACCGGCTGCGACATCTGCAAGCCGGCGGTGGGCTCGATCCTCGCCTCCTGCTGGAACCGGCCGATCACCAACAAGGCGCTGGTGCCGCTGCAGGACACAAACGACACCTTCATGGCCAACATGCAGAAGAACGGCACCTACTCGATCATCCCGCGGATCGCCGCCGGGGAAATCACCCCGGACAAGCTGATTGTCCTCGGGCAGGTGGCCAAGAAATACGACCTCTACACCAAGATCACCGGCGGCCAGCGCATCGACCTGTTTGGCGCGCAACTGCACGAACTGCCGCAGATCTGGGGCGAGTTGATCGAGGCCGGCTTCGAAACCGGCCATGGCTACGGCAAGTCGCTGCGCACAGTGAAGTCCTGCGTTGGCAGCACCTGGTGCCGCTACGGCGTGCAGGACAGCGTGGCCATGGCCCTGCTGCTGGAGAATCGCTACAAGGGCCTGCGTGCACCGCACAAGTTCAAGCTGGCGGTATCCGGTTGCACCCGCGAATGCGCCGAAGCGCAAAGCAAGGACATTGGCGTGATCGCCACAGAGAAAGGCTGGAACCTGTATGTCTGCGGCAACGGCGGCATGCGCCCGCGCCATGCCGAACTGTTCGCCACCGACCTGGATGACCAGACGCTGATCCGCTACATCGACCGTTTCCTGATGTTCTACATCCGCACCGCCGACCGGCTGCAACGCACCTCGGTTTGGCGCGAGAACCTCGAGGGCGGCCTCGACTACCTCAAGGCGGTGGTCATCGACGACAGCCTCGGGCTGGCCGCCGAGCTGGAAAGCCAGTTGCAACTGGTGGTTGATCGTTACGAGTGTGAATGGGCCAACGCGATCAGCGACCCGGAAAAACTCAAGCGCTTCCGCACCTTCGTCAACGACCAGCGCGGCGACCCGGACATCCATTTCGTCAAGGAACGCGCGCAGCGCCGGCCGGTGCGTGCCAATGAACTCAACCTGATTCCCGTACACGAGGAGGTGGTCTGATGGGCCAGTCAACCGTACAACACAGCTTTGCCAACGATATCCAGTGGCAGGCGGTCTGCCAGCGCGAAGACCTGGTGGAAAACTCCGGCGTGGTGGTCTGGTTCCACTGTGCCCAGGTCGCCCTGTTCTACCTGCCCGACGGCGCCGAGGGCCGCACCCTGTATGCGATCGACAACCATGACCCGTTGTCCGGCGCCAATGTGATCGGCCGCGGTATCGTCGGCCACATCAAGGGCCAGCCAGTGATCGCCTCGCCGCTGTACAAGCAGCATTTCAGCCTGGAGGACGGCAGTTGCCTGGAGTATCCGGAGCAGCAATTACGCGTCTGGCCGGTGCGTTGGGTGGGCGACCAGGTCGAGATCGCGGTGACCTGAGCAACGTAACGAGCGGTGATGGAGCAACGCCATCACCGTTCCGGACTACTGGGCAGCCACCGGCTCGGTGGCGCCATCCCAGCCGCCGCCGAGGGCGGCGATGAGCTGCACGCTGGCGAGCAGGCGGCTTTGCAGCAGGCTCAGCACGCTACGCTCGTTGCTCAAGGCAGTGGTCTGCACCGTGACCACGTCCAGATAGGCAATCAGCCCGGCCTTGTACTGGTTCTCGGTCAGGCGCAACGACTCACGCGCCGCGTCCAGTGCCTGCTGACGTACCCCGGCCTCGTTCTCCATGACCTTGAGTTGCACCATGTAGTTTTCCACTTCGCGGAAGCCATCGAGAACGGTCTGCCGGTACTTGGCCACGGTCTGGTCGTACACCGCCTCGGTGCGCTGCACTTCCGCGGAGCGCTGGCCGCCGTCGAACAGGGTCATGGCCAGTTTCGGCCCCACCGACCAGAAGCGGTTCGGCAGGCTGATCCAGTCGGCGTAGGTACTGCTGCTGTAGCCGCCGGACAGGCTCAGGGTCAGGTCCGGATAATAGGCGGCCTTGGCCACGCCGATCTTGGCGTTGGCAGCGATCACCGAGCGCTCCGCCGAAGCGACGTCCGGGCGCCGTTCCAACAGTTGCGATGGCAGGCCCAGTGGGATCTGCGGCAAGGCCGGGATATCGCGGGTAGCCACCAGCTTGAAGTCCGCCGGGGCTTGTCCGGTGAGCACGGCAATGGCATTTTCAAACTGGGCACGCTGCCAGATCAGGTCGATCAGGTCGCCCTGGGCGCTTTTCAACTGGGTTTGCGCCTGGGCGATCGCGGCCTTGCCCGACACGCCGAAACGGTACTGGTTCTCGGTGGTTTTCAGCGAGCGCTCGTAGGCCTGCACGGTGGCTTCGAGCAGGCGCTTCTGCTCGTCGATCACCCGCAGTTGCAGGTAGTTCTGCACCAATTCCGACTGCTGGCTCAGACGCATCGCCGCCAGGTCGGCGAAGCTCGCCTGGGCGCTGGCCTGGTCCGCTTCGAGGCCACGACGCAACTTGCCCCAGACATCCGCCTCCCAGCTCACGCCCAGTTGCGTGTTGTAGGTATCGCGGATCCCGCTCGATGAACTGCTAAGGCTCGAGTTGCTGCTGCCGGTACCCTGGCTGGAGCGGGTCTTGCCGGCACTCAGGTCGACACTGGGAAAGAACGCACCGCGAGAGCTGCGCACCAGCGCCTGGGCCTGGCGGAACTGCGCCTCGGATTGGGCCACGGTCTGGTTGCTGCTGTTGAGTTTCTCTACCAGGCCGTTGAGCACCGGGTCGCCATACAACTCCCACCAGGCGCCACGGGACAGAGAGTCGCTGGGCTGGGCCTGGCGCCAGCCGGCCGCTTCCTTGTACTGCGCCGGGTTGGCGGCTTCCGGGCGCTTGTAGTCCGGGCCGACGGCGCAGGCGCTGAGCATCAGCCCGCACAAGGCCAGGCTCAGCAGGCGCGAGCCACGGGCCATTTCCAGGCGTTGGGCAGCCCGAGCGGGCACGTTGCAATGAGAATGGTCAGTCATAGCGGAGTTTCCAGAGCACCATCGGTACGTACGCCGCGCCAGGCATTGAAACGATGGCGCAGGCGGTCGAGATAAAGGTAAACCACCGGGGTGGTGTAGAGGGTCAGGACTTGGCTGAAGATCAGCCCGCCGATGATGGTCAGGCCCAGCGGCTGACGCATTTCCGCCCCTTCGGCACTGCTGAGCAGCAGCGGCAAGGCACCGAGAATCGCCGCCAGGGTGGTCATCAGGATCGGCCGCAGGCGCAGCAGGCAGGCTTCACGGATCGAAGCCAGGGGTTCGAGACCCGAATTCCGCTCCAGTTGCAGGGCCAGGTCGATCATCAGGATCGCATTCTTCTTCACCACGCCGATCAGCAGGAACAGCCCGAGCAGGGAAATCAGGCTGAACTCGCCGCCCAGCAGGTAAATGCTGAGCAAGGCGCCGACGCCAGCCGAAGGCAGCGTTGAGAGGATGGTCAGCGGATGGATGTAGCTCTCGTAGAGCACCCCAAGCACCAGGTAGACCGCCACCAGTGCGCCGAGAATCATGAACGGCTGGCTCTTCTGGGTCGCGGCAAAGGCATCGCTGGTACCGGCCATCTTGGCGATCACGCTTTCCGGCAGGCCGAGCTTGGCCACCGCCCGCTCGATCGCTGCAGTGCCCTGCTCCACCGTTACGCCCGGCGCCATGTCGAACGACAGGCTTTCCGAGGCGAACTGCCCTTCATGGTTGACCTGGTCTTCCTGCAGGCTGTTCTCGTAGTGGGCGATCGCCGACAGCGGAATGCGCTGGCCATCACTGCCGATGACCTTGACCTGGTTCAGGGTCTCCGGATCCTGGGCGTACTTGGGGTTGACCTCCATCACCACCTGATACTGGTTCAGGGTGTCGTAGATGGTGGAAATCTGCCGCTGGCTATACGCGTTGTTCAGCACCGCGGTGACCATGCTCATGTCGACGCCGAGGCGCTTGGCAGTATCGCGATCGACCACCAGGGTGGTCTGCTGGGCGCTGCGGCCTTCCCTTGCATCGATGGCAGTGAGCTCCGGCAGGCCTCTGAATGCGGCGACCACCTTTGGATACCACTCGCGCAGCGCCGCCAGGTCGTCGCTCTGCAGGATGTAGGAGTACTGGGAGGTGGTTTGCTCGCGACCGCCACCGAATTGCAGGTCCTGGTCGGCCATCAGCATCAGCCGCGCGCCGGGGACCTTGGGCATCTCGTCACGCATGCGCTCGATGACCTTCTGCGCCGAGAGATTGCGCTCGTTGATCGGTTTGAGGCGCACCAGCATGAAGGCGTTGTTGGTACCGTTGTTGCCACCGATGAAGCCGGCCACGCTCTGCACCGCCGGGTCGGCGAGGATCGCCTTGCGGAAGATTTCCATCTTCGGCTGCATCACGCCGAACGACAGCCCGTCATCGCCACGCACGAAACCGATCAACTGCCCGGTGTCCTGCTGCGGCAGGAAAGTCTTGGGCACCACCACGTACAGCGCGACGTTGACGCCGATAGTGACCAACAGGCTGAGCAGCGTCAGCCGCCGATGCCGCAACACCCAGTCCAGGCTGCCGGCGTAGGCGTTTACCATCCGCTCGTTGACCTTCTCGCTCCAGCGCTGCAGGCGCGTCTGCACACCCTTGGCATGGGGCTTGAGCCAGCGTGCGCAGAGCATCGGCGTGAGGGTCAGCGAGACCACCAGCGAGACGATGATCGATGCCGCCAGGGTGATGGAGAACTCGCGGAACAGGCTTTCGATGATGCCACCCATGAACAGGATCGACAGGAACACCGCCACCAGCGACACGTTCATCGACAACAGGGTGAAACCGACTTCCTTTGCCCCGAGGTACGCCGCCTTCATCGGTGCAATACCGTCGTCGATGTGCCGGGAGATGTTCTCCAGCACCACGATCGCGTCGTCCACCACCAGGCCGGTGGCAAGGATCAGCGCCATCAGCGACAGGTTGTTCAGGGAGAACCCGTAGAGGTACATGATGGCAAACGTGCCGATCAGCGATACCGGCACTGCCAGGGTCGGGATCAGCGAGGCGCGGAAGTTGCCGAGGAACAGGTAGACCACCAGCACCACCAGGGCCACGGCGATCAACAGGGTCATCTCGGCTTCATGCAGGGTCGCCTTGATCACTGGCGAGCGGTCCATGGCCAGGTTCAGCTTGACGCTGGACGGCAGCACTGCCTGCAGCGCCGGCAACTGCGCCTTGATTTCGTTGACCGTCTCGATGATGTTGGCCCCGGCCTGGCGGTTGATCACCAGCAGCACCGCCGCATCGTTGTTGAAGAAGCCGCTGTTGTAGCGGTCCTCGACACCGTCGCTGATCTTCGCCACATCCCCCAGGCGCAAGGCCGCGCCATTCTGGTAGTGAATGATCAGCGGTTCGTAGTCCTTGGCCTTTTCCAACTGGTCATTGGCCTGTACCTGCCAGTTGCGCTGGTCGTCCTCCAGCGAACCCTTGGGCCGGCGCACGTTGGCGTTGGCGATGGTGGTCCGGACATCGTCCAGGGCTACGCCGTACTGGTTCAGCGCCTGGGGTTCGAGTTCGATGCGCACCGCCGGCAACGAACTGCCGCCGATCTGCACCTCGCCCACGCCCGGCACCTGGGACAGGCTCTGGGACAGGATGGTCGAGGCCAGGTCGTACAACTGGCCCTTCTGCAACACATCGGAAGTCAGCGACAGCACCATGATCGGCGCCTGGGACGGGTTGACCTTCTTATAGGTGGGCATGCTGCGCATGCCGCTGGGCAGCAGGTTGCGAGAAGCATTGATGGCTGCCTGCACTTCCCGCGCCGCGCCGTTGATATCGCGGTCCAGGTCGAACTGCAGGATCACCCGGGTCGAACCCTGACTGGAGCGGCTGCTCATGGTGTTGACGCCGGGGATCACCCCGAACGAGCGCTCCAGCGGCGTGGCCACGGTCGAGGCCATGACTTCCGGGCTGGCGCCCGGCAGGCTGGCCTGGACCACGATCACCGGAAAGTCCATCTGCGGCAACGGCGACACCGGCAACAGGCCGAAGCTGACACCGCCGAGCAGGACGATCGCCAGGCTCAGCAGCATGGTCGCTACCGGCCGGCGGATAAAGGGGCCGGAGAGATTCATGTGTCAGCCTGCTCCAGGCGGCTTGGATGCCGGCCCCAACGCCGTCCAAGACGGTCGAAGTACAGGTAGATCACCGGTGTGGTGAACAGCGTCAGCACCTGGCTGACCAGCAGCCCGCCGACCATCACCAGCCCCAGGGGCTGGCGCAGCTCGGCGCCGGAACCGGTCGCCAACATCAACGGCACGGCGCCGAACAGCGCCGCCAGCGTGGTCATCAGGATCGGCCGGAAGCGCAACAGCGCGGCCTGGTAGATCGCCTGCTCGGGTGGGATGCCCTGGTTGCGTTCGGCGTCGAGGGCGAAGTCGATCATCATGATCGCGTTCTTCTTGACGATACCGATCAGCAGGATGATGCCGATGATGGCGATCATGCCCAGGTCATTGCCGCTGAGGATCAACGCCAGCAATGCGCCGACTGCGGCCGACGGCAGGGTCGAGAGGATCGTCACCGGGTGGATATAGCTCTCGTAGAGTACCCCGAGCACGATGTACATGGTCACCACCGCCGCCAGGATCAGCAGCAAGGTGCTCGACAGCGAGGCCTGGAAGGCTTCTGCAGCGCCCTGGAACTGGGTCTGCACGCCGACCGGCATGCCGATTTCCTGCTTCACCTGGTCGATGATCTCGACACCCTTGCCCAGGGCAATGCCCGGCGCCAGGTTGAACGACATCGTCACCGCCGGGAACTGGCCGATGTGGGAAATCGCCAGTTGCGCCTGGCGCTGCTCGATGCGTGCCAGGCTCGACAGCCGCACCTGGCTGCCGCTGGTGGTCTTGACGTGGATCTGGTCGAGGGCCGCCGGGCCGATCTTCTCCCCGGCCTGGGCCTGGAGCACCACGCGGTACTGGCTGGCCTGGGTATAGATGGTGGAAATCTGCCGCTGGCCAAACCCGTCGTACAGCGCGTCGGTGATGTCGGAAACCGATACGCCGAGCCGCGAGGCGGCATCCCGGTCGATCACCAGGTACACCTGCAAGCCCTTGTCCTGCAGGTCGCTGGCCACGTCGGTCAGTTCCGGGCGCTGGGCCAGGGCCTGGAGGAGCTTGCCGCTCCATTCGGCAAGCAGGTCGGCATCCGGCGAAGACATGCTGAACTGGTACTGGGTGCGGCTGACCCGATCCTCGATGGTCAGGTCCTGCACCGGCTGCATGTACAGGCGGATGCCCACCAGCCGGTCCAATTGCGGCTGCAGGCGGCTGATCACCTCGGCAGCACTGAGGTCGCGCTCGCGATGGGGCTTGAGGTTGATCAGCAGGCGGCCGCTGTTGAGCGTGGCGTTGTCGCCGTCGACACCGATATAGGAGGACAGGCTTTCCACCGCCGGGTCGGCGAGGATCACCTTGGCCAGTTCCTGCTGGCGCTCGCTCATGGCGGCGAACGATACCGACTGCGGCGCCTCGGAAATCCCCTGGATCACCCCGGTGTCCTGCACCGGGAAGAAACCCTTGGGCACCATCAGGTAGAGGAACACTGTCAGCGCCAGGGTGCCGATGGCGACCAGCAGGGTCAGCGCCTGGTGCCTGAGTACCCATTGCAGCTTGCGCCCGTAGGACTCGATCAACCAATCGATCCAGGCGCCGCTGGCACGATAGAAACGTCCCTGCTCTTCCTCCTTGGGCTCACGCTTGAGCAGCCGCGCGCACATCATCGGCGTCAGGGTCAGCGAGACCACCAGGGAAATCAGGATCGCCACCGCCAGGGTAATCGCGAACTCGCGGAACAGCCGCCCCACTACGTCGGCCATGAACAGCAGCGGGATCAGCACCGCGATCAGCGACAGGGTCAGCGACACCAGGGTGAAGCCGATTTGCTTGGCGCCCTTGAGCGCCGCCTGCATCGGACTATCGCCCTCTTCGATGAAACGCGAAATGTTTTCCAGCATGACGATGGCATCGTCGACCACGAAACCGGTAGCGATGGTCAGGGCCATCAGCGTCAGGTTGTTGACCGAGAAACCCGCCAGGTACATCACGCCAAAGGTGCCGATCAGCGACAGCGGCACGGCCACCGAGGGAATGATGGTGGCGCTGGCTCGCCGCAGGAACAGGAACGTCACCATCACCACCAGGGCGATGGCGATCAGCAGTTCATGCTGCACGTCGGTGACCGAGGCGCGGATGGTCTGGGTGCGGTCGGTCAGCACGCTGACATTGATACCGGCCGGCAGGTTGTCGGTGATACTCGGCAGCAGCGCCTTGATCCGGTCGACCACCTCGATCACGTTGGCCCCCGGCTGGCGCTGGATGTTCAGCAGCACCGCCTGGTTTTCATTGGCCCAGGCCGCCAGGCGTTCGTTCTCCGCGCCGTCGACAATCTCGGCGACGTCCTTGAGGCGCAGCGGTGCGCCGTTCTTGTAGGCGAGGATCAGCTCGGCGTATTCCTTGGGCGAACGCAACTGGTCGTTGGCGTCGAGCATCGACACCCGGGTCGGGCCGTCGAAGTTGCCCTTGGGCTGGTTGACGTTGGACGCGCCGATCAGCGTGCGCACGTCGGACAGGTTCAGGCTGTTGGCCGCCAACGCCTCGGGGTTGACCTTGATCCGCACCGCCTGGCGCTGGCCACCGGCGATGCTGACCATGCCGACGCCGCTGATCTGGGCGATCTTCTGTGCCATGCGCGTATCGACCAGGTCGTTGAGCTTGGGCAGCAGCATGGTTTTCGAGGTGATCGCCAGGGTCAGGACCGGGGTGTCCGCCGGGTTGACCTTGTTGTACACCGGCGGAGCCGGCAAATCCTTGGGCAGCAGGTTGGTCGCAGCGTTGATCGCGGCCTGGACCTGTTGCTCGGCGACATCCATGTTGATGTCGAGGTTGAAGCGCAGGGTCAGCACCGAGGCACCACCGGAACTGGTGGAAGCCATCTGGGTCAGGCCGGGCATCTGCCCGAACTGCCGTTCCAGCGGCGCGGTGACCGCACTGGTCATCACGTCCGGGCTGGCGCCCGGATACAGGGTCATCACCCGGATCGTCGGGTAGTCGACCTGCGGCAGCGCCGACACCGGCAGCAGCCGGTAGGCGATCACCCCGGCCAGGACGATCGCCAGCATGCTCAGGGTGGTCGCTACCGGGCGGAGAATGAACAGCCGCGAGAGATTCATGCGCCGACCTTTTTCGCCTTGGCCTCAGCCGGTGCGTCCGCATCCTTGGCCTTCGCGCCGTGCAGGTGCCCGGCCGGCGAGGCCGGAACCTGCTGACTGTCGTTGACCACTTCGACGTCACTGCCGTCCTTGAGGCGGTCGGTGCCTTCGAGCACCACGCGGTCACCCGCGGCCAGGCCTTCGGTGATCACGGTGACGTCACCATCGCTGGCGCCCACCTTGATCGGGCGGATCTTGACCTTCTTGTCACCGTCCAGTGCGTAGACGAAGGTGCCATCGGTACCGAACTGGATCGCCGCACTCGGGGCCAGCACCACATTCTTCAAGGTATCGGCGAGCAGGCGCACGTTGACGAACTGGTTGGGGAACAGCGTCTGTTCCTTGTTCTCGTAGAGGGCCTTGAACTTCAGGGTCCCGGTGGTGATGTCGATCTGGTTATCCAGGCTCTGCAGCACGCCGGTGGCCTGCCGTTTCACATCGCCACGGTCCCAGGCTTCGGCCGGCAGGCGGGCACCGCTACGGAAGCGCGGCAGCACCACGTCCAGGTTGTTTTCCGGCAGGGTGAACGCCACGCTGATCGGCTGGGTCTGGGTGATCACCGCCACCGCCTGGCTGTCGTTGGCCGCCAGCAGGTTGCCGACGTCCAGTTGGCGCAGGCCCAGGCGCCCGGAGATCGGTGCGCGGACCTTGGTGAATTCCAGGTTCAGCTTCGCCGCATCGACCGCCCCCTGGTTGTTCTTCACCGTGCCCTGGTATTGCAGCATCGTCGCCTCGGCGGTATCCAGGGTCTGCTTGGCGATACTGTCTTCGGCATACAGCCCGCGATAGCGCTGCAGGTCGACCTGGGCATTCTTCAACTGGGCCTGGCTCTGCAGCAGGGTGCCCTGGGCCTGCAGCAAGGCGCTCTGGTAGTTGCGCGGGTCGATCTCGGCGAGTACGTCGCCGGCCTTGACCATCTGCCCTTCCTGGAAGTTGATCTTGACCAGTTGCCCGGCCACCTGCGTGCGTACATTGACCGTGTTGAGCGCGGTCACGGTGCCCAGTGCCTTGTAGTAGAGCGGGAAGTCACCAACGGTTGCCGGCGCCACGCGCACAGGCACAGGGCCGGTCGAGGCACCGAAGCCAGGCCGCATCATGCCGCTCTTGCCGGTATGCCCGGCCGGCTTGTGTTCGGTCTTGTGCGCGCCGGCTGGCCAGAAATGCCAGCACAGGGCCGCGATGATCAACAGGGTGAGCAGGCCGAACAGCCAACGACGGGATTTGCGGGGAGCGGAGGATTGCATGGAGTGATCAACCATTGTGGGCGAGAGCTTCTTCCTTAGGAGCATGAAAGATAAGCACTCAAATGTTTCATGCAAAGTGCCTTTACCGGCAATTTACCTTTGCATGACGTTCTTCGACCTGCGACCAAGGCACTGAAACGCAAATGAAAACGGCCTGGACGGTGCAGGCCGGCAACAAATGCGAGGTCGCTTACTGCAGGACAGCGAGGGCGGCGGCGTAGTCGGGTTCCTGGCCGATGTCGGCAACCAGTTCGCTGTGCAGTACCTGGTCCTGTTCGTCGAGGACCAACACGGCCCTGGCGGTGAGGCCCGTGAGTGGGCCGTCGGCAATGGCTACACCGTAGTCTTGCATGAATTGGCCGCCGCGCAAGGTCGACAGGTTCTGCACGTTGGCCAGTCCTTCGGCACCGCAGAAGCGGGCCTGGGCGAACGGCAGGTCGGCGGAAATGCACAGCACCACGGTATTGCGCAGTTCATTGGCATGGGCATTGAAGGCACGAACCGACTTGGCGCAGGTCGGGGTGTCGACGCTGGGGAAGATGTTCAACACCTTGCGCTGGCCGGCGAAGTCATTCAGGGCGACATCCGCCAGGTCCTTGTTCACCAGGGAGAATGCGGGCGCCCGGGTTCCGGGACGTGGCAGCTCGCCATTGACCTGCACCACCACACCCCTGCGCGTCACTTGAGCCATGAAGCGAATCCTTTTGAACAGTTGTAGGAGAAAGGGCGAAGTTAACCACGATATGCCGCCGCCACCTACGTCCAAATACAATTTGTCACAGCTACGCTGGGGTCCGAAAACCTCACGCCAGAGCGGCCCGTGACCAGGCATCGCGGTGTGACAGTTGAAATGAGGCCCAGGTTCCAGGCCCGCTTCGCGTGCCGGCGCGGCGATGCGGCGTCCCGACAAGCCCGCTCGCCACCAGGGGCCAGGGCTTCCAACGGGTTCGAGCTCCAGCACAAACAAAAACGGCCTGGACAATGCCAGGCCGCCGGGTGACTGACGTCGCCGCTTACTTCAGCACAGCCAGGGCTGCGTCGTAGTTCGGCTCGTCGGCGATTTCGCCAACCAGCTCGCTGTGCAGGACATTGTTGTTTTCGTCCAGCACCACCACCGCACGGGCGGTCAGGCCGGTCAGCGGGCCCTCGGCGATGGCCACACCGTAGTTCTCGATGAACTCGCGACCACGCAGGGTCGACAGGTTCTGCACGTTTTCCAGGCCTTCGGCGCCGCAGAAACGGGCCTGGGCAAATGGCAGGTCAGCCGAGATGCACAGCACCACGGTATTGGCCACGTCGTTGGCCTGGGCGTTGAACTTGCGCACGGAGGTGGCGCAAGTCGGGGTGTCGACGCTTGGGAAAATGTTCAGCACCTTGCGCTTGCCGGCATAGTTTTCCAGGGTGACGTCGGCCAGGCCGGCATTGACCAGGGAAAAGGCTGGCGCCTTGGAGCCGACCTGCGGCAGCTGGCCGTTGACCTTGACCGGGTTGCCTTTGAGGGTGACTTGAGCCATGAACGAAATCCTTCCAGAGAATGTTTGAAGAGGCCGAAGTTAAGCACGAAAGTGTGGGTCGACCTATGGGGGGACGAACAAATTCGCATACCCGCGAGCGTGCGGCAAATCTGAAATGCAGCTTTTTGCTGTAGGAATCTGCGCGGACGACTGCCACCTACGTCCTGGCGCTCCTTCAACAAACGCCCTGCTCCCTTGCTCGCTGCAAACAGCGCAGTCCGCTTATGAAAAACCCATATCAGCGCACATCACGACCAATCCAGGCAGGTTAAAACCCTGATCCGTACGAATGAGCCTTTTCTGAGTCTGTTTTGCTTGTGCAGTAATTCCTAGAGTCGCCATGCCGGGCCAGGGTGGCCTGGCGCGATCCGGTAACCGTGGAAGAGATGACCATGAGCACAGCAGCAAACGCAGCAGCCTACAACTACAAGGTGGTCCGGCAATTCGTCGTCGCCACCGTGTTCTGGGGCGTGATCGGCATGGCAATGGGCGTACTGATCGCCTCCCAGCTGGTCTGGCCGGAGATGAACCTGGACCTGCCCTGGACCACCTTCGGCCGCCTGCGCCCGCTGCACACCAGCCTGGTGATCTTCGGCTTCGCCGGCAGCGCGCAATTCGCCGCCAGCTACTACGCGGTGCAACGGACCTGCCAGGTACGGCTGTACAGCGACACCCTGGCCGCTTTCACCTTCTGGGGCTGGCAGGCGGTGATCGTGATCCTGTTCATCAGCCTGCCACTGGGCTACACCACCACCAAGGAATACGCCGAGATCGAATTCAGCGGCGCGGTGTGGATGGCGGTGGTCTGGGTCGCCTATGCCGTCGTGTTCTTCACCACCGTGGTCCGGCGCAAGACCCGGCACATCTATGTCGGCAACTGGTTCTTCGGCGCCTTCATCCTGGTGATCGCCATGCTGCACGTGGTCAATCACCTGTCGATCCCGGTTGGCTGGTTCAAATCCTATCCGGTCTACTCCGGCGCCACCGACGCCATGGTGCAATGGTGGTACGGACACAACGCGGTGGGTTTCTTCCTGACCACCGGCTTTCTCGGGATGATGTATTACTTCGTGCCCAAGCAGGTCGGCCGGCCGGTGTACTCCTATCGCCTCTCCATCGTGCATTTCTGGGCCTTGATCACCCTGTACATCTGGGCCGGTCCCCATCACCTGCACTACACCGCCCTGCCGGACTGGGCCCAGTCGCTGGGCATGGCCATGTCGCTGATCCTGCTGGCGCCAAGCTGGGGCGGCATGATCAACGGCATGATGACCCTCTCGGGTGCCTGGCATAAGCTGCGCAGCGACCCGATCCTGCGTTTCCTGGTGGTGTCCCTGGCGTTCTACGGCATGTCGACCTTCGAAGGCCCGATGATGGCGATCAAGACCGTCAACGCCCTCTCCCACTACACCGACTGGACCATCGGCCATGTGCATGCCGGTGCTTTGGGTTGGGTGGCGATGATCACCTTCGGCTCGCTGTACCACATGATTCCCAAGGTGTTTGGCCGCGAGCAGATGCACAGCGTCGGCCTGATCAACCTGCATTTCTGGCTGGCGACCATCGGCACGGTGCTCTACATCGCCTCGATGTGGGTCAACGGCATCACCCAGGGCCTGATGTGGCGGGCGGTGAACGAGGACGGCACCCTCACCTACTCCTTCGTCGAGGCGCTGCTGGCGAGCCACCCTGGCTTTATCGTGCGCTTCGTCGGCGGGCTGTTCTTTCTCGGTGGCATGCTGCTGATGGCCTACAACACCTGGCGCACGGTGCGGGTGGCAGATATCACGGTGGCCCGGCAAGCGGCGCAGATTGCCTGAATACTCATTGACTGGAGAGCAGCTCGATGCTGGAAATCGGCCTGAACCTGATGGCGGTGGTTTCGCTGTACCTGGGCATCAGCTACTGCCTTCAGGGTCAATCGGAAAAGAGCCTGGACGAGGCCAGCCTGATGCTGTTCTCCGACGATCCGGAGGTGGCGCAACGGGTTGAGCAGGCGACGGGCAAGGTCGTACCCAAGGCGGTGGCTGAGCAGCCGCCCGAGGGCTGGGCCGGTATGGATATGTAGGGGTTTCCAGGAGGTATCGCCTGGGCAGGCCTCTTCGCGGATGAATCCCTAAGGAATGACCAGACGCCTGCGGTACTCCCCAGGCGTCACCCCCAACACCTTGCGAAAGGCACTGCCCAGGTGCGACTGGTGGGCAAAGCCGCAATCGAGGGCGATTTCTGCCAGCGGCCGGTCACCCCGCTCGATCATCCGCCGCGCCGCCTGCACCCGCACTTCCAGCAGATAGGCATGGGGCGTCATGCCGATGGCTCGAGTGAAATCCCGCAGAAAACGCAGTTCCGACTGTCCCTGCCCGGCCGCCAACCCGGCCAGGCTCAAGGGCTGCGCGAAGTCCTCGGCAAAGCACTGCAGAATTGCCGAGAAGTCCCGTTGCCCAGGCCTGTCGACCGGCATCGTTTCGCCAAGCTCGACAAACGCCAGCGCCGCCGCCTCCAGCATCAGCGGATCGCAGCCAGGCTCCAGCAGCAGGCGGCGCAATTGCCGCCCGAGGGCCAATCCCCGTGCATGGCCTGCATGTTCCAGCCGACGCTGCGCTGGCGGCCGATCACCTTCAAGCTGCCAGCGCACCAACAGGTACTCGCCACCCTCTGCGGACTCGGAAAAGACCTCGACACCGGGTGGCGTCAGCGCCAGGGTGCCAGGAGGGGTGTCGAAGTCCACGCGCTGGTCGGAGTCGATGGCATGCACGCCACGCTGGTGCTCCAGCGCAATCCCCAGGGTCTGCCACTGCACCGGATCACGCCCGCTATAGGCCGAACGCGGCAGCAGTTGCAGGCACAGGCGCCCCTCCAGCAATGACTGGGCGGGAATCGGGAGCGGACCGGTGCGTTGTCCGGACATCTGAAATTTCCTGATAGATAACCATCGCTGCCAGCCCGCAGACTGCAAGGACACCCCCAATCCACAGGAGCACCACATGCGCACCATCGGCCTTATCGGCGGCATGAGCTGGGAGTCCAGCGCCGAGTACTACCGGATCATCAACCAGCAGGTTCGCTCGCGACTCGGCCCGCTGCGCTCGGCAGCGCTGCTAATGTACAGCGTCGACTTCGGCCCTGTCGAACAGGCCCAGCACGCCGGGCGCTGGGACGATGCCGGGTTGATCCTGCAGGATGCCGCGCGTCGCTTGCAGGCCGGCGGTGCCGAGTGCGTGGTGCTGTGTACCAACACCATGCACCGGTTGGCGCAGCAGATCGAGAACGCCGTGAACATTCCCTTCCTGCATATCGCCATGCCGACCGGGCAAGCGGCTCTCGCCCGTGGCGCAACCAAGGTCGGCCTGCTCGGCACGGCCTTTACCATGGAGCAGGATTTCCTCAAGCAGCGGCTGGTGGATCAAGGGTTGGAGGTGCTGATACCCGAGCCGCAGGAGCGCCAGGCGGTGCATAGGATCATCTATGACGAGCTGTGCGTGGGGGTCATCAACGAGCAATCGCGGCAGATCTACCAGCGGGTCATCGAGGGCCTGGCAGCTCGCGGCGCAGAGGCTATTATCCTCGGCTGTACCGAGATCAGCCTGCTGATCAAGCCGGAGCACAGCGACCTGCCGCTGCTCGATACGACCGAGCTGCATGCGCTCGCCGCAGTGGACTTTGCCTTGAGCAACTGAAATCGACGGTTGGGGGTTCTCGGCACACCATCAACCCCCGCTCCAGGCCTCTACCGTTCAGCCCCGGTTCAGCTAGAGCCGGCGAAAGCTGTTTAGTAATGAGTATCATTATGTTACAAATTACTATCCACTAAATGTAACGGACGCGATCGCCGAATGCTGGTTCCCTTTCTGATCATGTTGCGCGAAGGTATTGAAGCCGCGCTCATCGTTGGCATCATTGCCAGTTATCTCAAGCAGACCGGTCGGGGCCAATGGATGCCTGCCGTCTGGATCGGGGTGTTTCTCGCCGCAGCCCTCGCGCTGCTGGTGGGTGGCGGCCTGGAACTGGTAAGCGCCGAATTCCCGCAGAAGCAACAGGAACTGTTCGAAGGCATCGTTGGCCTGGTGGCCGTCGGCATCCTCAGTTCGATGGTCTTCTGGATGCGCAAGGTCTCGCGCTCCATCAAGCATTCCCTGCACGTGTCCCTGGACCATGCCCTGGCGGGTTCAAAACATCAAGTCTGGGCACTGATTGCCATGGTGTTCTTCGCCGTGGCCCGGGAGGGCCTGGAAACCGTGTTTTTCCTGCTGGCGGTGTTCCAGCAGAGCGAAGGCCCCGGCGCGCCAATCGGCGCCCTGCTTGGCCTGGTCCTGGCAATTCTGGTCGGCGTCGCCATCTACACCGGCAGCATGCGCCTGAACCTGGGGCTGTTCTTCCGCTGGACCGGCCTGTTCATCCTGGTGGTCGCCGCCGGCATCCTGGCCAACTCGGTGCAGGCGCTGCATGAAGCCGGGCTGTGGAACCACCTGCAGGATGTGGTCTTCGACATCAGCACCATCTTGCCGATGGACGGCCCGACCGGCTCGGTCCTGGCCGGCATGTTCGGCTACCAGGACGCACCAACCGTCAGCGTGCTGGCCGCCTACCTGGTGTACCTGGTGATCGCCCTGGTGATGTTCTTCATCCCGGCGGCACCGCCAGCCCCCAAAACCTCTTCCGTACCCAACCAGTAAGGTTACCCATGTCCAACCCTGCAACTGGCAAACCGCCCCAGGCCTTGCGCTGGGCGGTAGCCGGCTCGGTGATCGTGATGATCGCGGCCGGTGGACTGTTCTACTACGCCTCGCAACTGGCAGCGAGCAAGCGCCAGAGCCATCACAACGAAGTCACCGTCAATATTCTCGCCCACAGTTGCGACCCGAACGCGCTGACCGTGCCGGCCGGGCCCAACAGTTTTCGCATTGTCAACAAGTCCGACCGTGCGGTGGAATGGGAAATCCTCGACGGCGTACTGGTGGTCGAGGAGCGGGAAAACATCGCGCCAGGCCTGAGCCAGGTGATCAATGCCAACCTCGCCCCCGGCGATTACGCAATTACCTGCGGCTTGCTGAGCAACCCGCGCGGTACCCTGCACGTGACCCCGACCGCCGCGTCGGAAGCCGCGGCCAAGGCCCGGCCGTCGATGACCGCCTTTATCGGCCCGCTGTCGGAGTTCCGCGTTTACCTGAGCACCCAGGGCAGCGCGCTGATCAAGGCCGTCGACGCCCTCCAGCAAGCGATTGCTGCCGGCGACCTGGCCCAGGCGCAAGCGCTCTACGTTCCCGCTCGCGCGGCCTACCAGCGCCTGGCCCCGGCGGCCCAGCGCTTCTCCGAGCTGGACAACGGCATCAACGCCCGCGCCGACTACTACGAAAAACGTGAGCAGGATCCCGGCTTCGGCGGCTTCCATCGCATCGAATACGGCCTGTTCCAACAACGCAGCGTCGACGGCCTGAAACCCGTCGTGGAGCGCCTGCAGGCCGATGTGATCACTCTCAAGCAGCAACTGCTGGCCCAGTCGCTGCCTCCGGAGCAACTGGTCAGTATCGTCGCCCGCAGCATGCGCAGCATCGCCGACACCCGCGGCAGCAGCGGCGAGGAAGAACGCTACAGCCATGTCGACCTGAACGGTTTCGCTGCCAACCTGCAAGCCACGCGCAAGGTCGTCGACCTGCTGCGGCCGCTGCTGGTGAAGTCGGCTGCCGACCTGCTGCCCAAGCTCGACAGCGCCACCACGGCTCTCGATGCCGAACTCAATGGCCTGCGCAGCGGCGACAACTATGTCACCTACGACACCGTCGGCGCCGAAAAGCGCAAGCAGATCGCCGACAAGGCCAAGGTCCTGGCCGATGCACTCGATGGAATCGATCCAGCCCTGGGCCTTTCCGGCCTGTAACCTGCAGACGACCCGAACATGAGCGATTCATCACAGCGCAACAACGATTTTTCCGCCGACCGCCGTCGTGTCCTGCTGGGCATGGGCGTGGCCGGCGCCGCCATCGCCGGCAGCGCCCTGAGCTGCCCGGCCATGGCGGCCGCGCAGACCCAGTCCCAGGTCACCCAGGCTCCAAGCAGCGAGAAGACCCAGGACCGCCACGCCTTCCACGGCAAGCACCAGACCGGCATCGTCACCCCTCGCCCGGCCGCCGGCATGTTCGTCGCCTTCGACGTCCTGGCCAGCGACCGCAAGGACCTGGAGCGGCTGTTCCGCACCCTCAACGAACGCATCGCCTTCCTGATGAACGGCGGCGCCGTGAAACAGGTCGATCCGAAGCTGCCGCCGACCGACTCCGGTATCCTCGGCCCGGTCGTCACCCCGGACAACCTGACCATCACCGTCTCGGTCGGCAACTCGCTGTTCGATGAGCGTTTCGGCCTGGAATCGGTCAAGCCCAAGCGCCTGAGCCAGATGATTGGTTTCCCCAACGATGCGCTGCAAGCCGACCTGTGCCATGGCGACCTGAGCATCCAGTTCTGCTCCAACACCCCGGGCACCAACATCCACGCCTTGCGTGACATCGTCAAGAACACTCCGGACCTGCTGCTGGTGCGCTGGAAACAGGAAGGTACCGTGCCGCCGCAGGCACCGACCAAGCCTGGCGAGCCGGCCCAGAGCGCGCGCAACTTCCTCGGTTTCCGTGACGGCTCGGCCAACCCGGACTCCAACGACACCAGCGCCATGGACCGCATTGTCTGGGTCCAGCCCGGCAGCGACGAGCCGGCCTGGACCGCCAACGGCAGCTACCAGGCCGTACGGATCATCCGCAACCTGGTCGAGCGCTGGGACCGTACCCCATTGCAGGAGCAGGAAAGCATCTTCGGCCGGGAAAAGACCACCGGTGCGCCAATCGGCGGCAAGACCGAAGCCGAGGTGCCGGACTACAGCAATGACCCGGAAGGCAAGCGCATCCGCCTCGACTCGCACATCCGCCTGGCCAACCCACGCACCGCCGACAGCCAGCGCAACCTGATCCTGCGCCGACCGTTCAATTATTCCAACGGCGTCAGCAAGAACGGCCAACTGGAAATGGGCCTGCTGTTCATCTGCTACCAATCGGACCTGGAACAGGGATTCATCACCGTCCAGACCCGGCTCAATGGCGAGCCCCTGGAGGAATACCTCAAGCCTATCGGCGGCGGCTATTTCTTCACCTTGCCGGGAGTCACCGGCGACCCGGACTTCATCGGTCGCTCGCTGCTTTCTGCAACACAACAAAAAACCAAGGCTTAATCCTTAACTCACCTGGGAAGTTCTCATGAAGAAGTCGCCTCTTGCTTTGTTGTTGGCCGTAGGCCTGCTGCACACTCCGCTCTCGGCTTTCGCCGCGACTGCACCGCTGGACCTGGTAGGCCCGGTGTCGGACTACAAGATCTACGTCACCGAGCAGCTCGACGAACTGGCGAGCAAGACCCAGCAGTTCACCGATGCCGTGAAGAAAGGCGACCTGGCCACCGCCAAGAAGCTCTACGCTCCGACCCGCGTTCACTACGAGTCGATCGAACCGATCGCCGAGCTGTTCAGTGACCTGGACGCGGCCATCGACTCCCGCGTCGATGACCACGAGAAAGGCGTCAAGGCCGAAGACTTCACCGGTTTCCATCGCCTGGAATACAGCCTGTTCTCCGAGAACTCCACCCAGGGTCTGAACGAACTGGCCGACGGCCTGAACAAGAACGTCAAGGAGCTGCAATCGCGCGTGGCCGGCCTGACCTTCCCACCTGAGAAAGTCGTCGGCGGCGCTGCCGCCCTGCTGGAAGAAGTCGCGGCGACCAAGGTTTCCGGCGAGGAAGATCGCTACAGCCACACCGACCTGTATGACTTCCAGGGCAACATCGACGGCGCGAAGAAAATCGTCGACCTGTTCCGTCCACAGATCGAGAAGCAGGACAAGGCGTTCGCCGCCAAGGTCGACAAGAACTTTGCCACCGTGGAGAAAATCCTGGCCAAGTACAAGACCAAGGACGGTGGTTTCGAGACCTATGACAAGGTCAAGGAAAATGACCGCAAGGCCCTGGTTGGCCCGGTCAACACCCTCGCTGAAGACCTGTCGACCCTGCGCGGCAAGCTGGGCCTGAACTAAGGTCCCGCCCCCTCCCTGGCGAATGCGGTCGCCTGGGAGGGCCTCTTCGTGGAGGTCCGCGAAGAACGATAACGCAATCCCCTGCCCGTCACAGCATCCTATAGAGCAACCGCTCGATCTTCACCCGGCTCACCCGCCGCAAGAACTTGCCCACCGCCTCCGGGTAATCCACCAGCGTCTCCAACTCGCGGAAACTGCCGATCCGCCGGGTATTTTCCATGATCGACTCCAGTTCCCGAGCCCGAACCTCGAGCAATTCGTGGCGCGGATCGTCGATCAGCAAGGCGTTTTCCAGGTCGAGGCGGAAAGCCCGAGGGTTAAGGTTGTTGCCAGTCAGCAAGGTGTAGCGCTGGTCGACCCACATGCCCTTGAGGTGATAGGTATTGTCGCCATCACGCCACAGGTGCAGGTTCAACAGGCCCTTGTCGATCGCCGCCTGGTGCCGCTTGGCGAAGCGTCGCAGGCTGATCTCGTAGAGGTACGGCAACGCCGCGATCACCTTGAATGGCTGGCTCGGCGGGATGTAGAAGTCGTTGGCGGTCTTGTCGCCGACGATGATATCGATCTTCACCCCACGCTCCAGCGCCCGGTTGATTTCCCGGGTCACCGCCAGCGGCAGGTTGAAATATGGCGTGCAGATCGTCAGTTGCAACTGGCTGGCCGCGATCAGTTCGCAGATCACCCGGCTCAGCGGATTGTTCTTGCCCAACCCCAGCAACGGGCTGACCGACAGGTTGAAGCTCGGCTCACCGCCGACACGGGTATCGTACTGGGCGCTTTTCAGGCGGCTGCGCAGGTCGCCGATACCGCCCCGCAGGCTGCGGGTGGTCGGCAGGCTCGGCAGGTCCAGGCGACACACCGCGTGGGAGGCCAGCAGTTCCTTCTGCACCAGCCCCTGCATCGAATCGGCCAGGGCCTGGTTGTGCAGCAGGTGATAGCGGTCGAAACGGTACTTGTCGAACTTGTGCAGGTAGACGTTGTTCAGGCTCGCGCCGCTGTATATCACGCAGTCATCGATGATGAAACCCTTGAGGTGCAGCACGCCGAACAGTTCGCGAGTCTGCACCGGCACGCCGTAGATCGGCACCTCGGTGTCGTGGGCCTGGGTCTGGGCCTGGTACCAGGCGCTGTTGCCCGGCTGCTTGCCTGCACCGATCAAGCCACGCTGGGCGCGCAGCCAATCGACCACCACGACGATCTCCAGCTCCGGGCGGGCCGCCTTGGCGGCATGCAGGGCATCGAGGATTTCCTGGCCGGCTTCGTCTTCCTGCAGGTACAACGCCACCAGGGTGATGCGTTGCCGTGCGGCAGCGATCCGCTCCAACAGGCAACGCCGGAATTCGGCGGCCGAGGGCAGGATGGTCAAGGCATCGGCAGTCATGGGGAAGCTGCGCAGCTTGGGCAACAGGGAGCGTTTGAAGAGCAACGGCATAGGGCTCGCTAAGGGTCGAATGCGGAAGGTCCATGAGCTTACACCATGCATTGCCTGTGACGCTCGTGTTCAAGCAGGCCATTCCTGCCAACACTGCGATGCGCATCCCATCACGACGATAGATAAAAACAAATGGGATAGCCCCCTTGTAACGCGCTACAACCCTACCCAAATAATGGCTCTTTGATATCAATCCTGCGTTTACGCTAAGGAAACCTGAAATGCCCCGCTCTCTGACAATCGCCAAACGCCTTGGACTGGGCTTTGGGCTGGTGCTTTCGCTGTTGACCCTGGTGACCCTGATCGGGGTCAATCGCGTTGGCCTGATCGACTCGACCCTCACTGACGTCAGCGACGACAGTGCGGTGAAGCAACGTTATGCGATCAATTTCCGCGGTAGCGTGCATGACCGCGCCATCACCATCCGCGATGCGGTGCTGGTGCGCGACACTGCCGGCCTTGAGGGCCACCTGGCCAATATCCAGCGGCTGAACGCCGACTACCAGGCCTCGGCACAGCCAATGGATGCAATCTTCGCCAAAATGGGCGCCTCGGACGCGGAGCGCCGCCTGCTGGATGACATCAAGGACAGCGAGCGCAGCACCCAGGCCCTCACCGTCCGCCTGATCGAACTGCGTCGACAGGGCGACGTGGACAAGGCCCAGGCCTTCCTGCTGTCCGATATTTCGCCGGCCTACAAGGAGTGGCTCAAGCGTATCAATGCCCTGATCGACTGGGAGGAAGCCTCGATCGGCACAAAACTGGCCGAAGTGCGTACCACAGCCAGCCATTTCGCTACCCTGATGCTACTGGTCACCACCTTCGCCGTGTTGCTCAGCGTGCTGGTCTCGGTACTGATCATCCGCAACCTCAAGTCGACACTCGGCGCCGAACCGGAAGCCGTTGCGGACGCGATCCGCCAATTGGCCAACGGCCAGCTCGATGGAGTGATCGACACCCGCCACCCCAACAGCGTCATGGGCGCCCTGAAAACCAGCAACCGCCATCTGGCCGAAACCATCACCCAGGTCCGCGCCATGGCCCACGACCTGATGGGCTCGTCGTCGCAACTGCAGGCCAGCTCCGACAGCAACAACGAGCAGATGCGCCTGCAGACCGGGGAAACCGAGCGCATGGCCACGGCGATCAACCAGATGGCGGCCACGGTTCATGAAATCGCCGCCTATGCGCAGAATGCCGCGCAGGCCAGCAACGCCGCCGACCAGGCGGTGGAAAGCGGCAAGCAGGTGGTGCAGACCACCGCCAGCGACATGCAGCGCCTGGCCGAAGTGCTCGACGATGCCGCCGAGTCCGTGGGACGCGTATCCCACGACAGCCAGGCCATCGAAAACGTGGTCGCGGTGATCAATTCGATTGCCGAGCGCACCAACCTGCTGGCGCTGAACGCTGCGATTGAGGCCGCCCGTGCCGGCGAAGCGGGACGAGGCTTCGCCGTGGTGGCGGACGAAGTGCGCTCACTGGCGACCCGCACCCAGGATTCGACCCGGGAGATTCGCGAGATGGTCGTGCAGTTGCAATCCGGCGCCAGCAACACCGCCGAAATCATGCGCAACAGTCGCGAACTGGCCCAGCGTACCGTCGAACAGACCCGCGTCGCGGAACATGCACTGGTCCGTATTCGCCAGGAGGTGGGCGCAATCAACGACATGAACGCACAGATCGCCAGCGCCTCCACCCAGCAAGGGGTCGTGACACAGGAAGTGAACCAGAACATCAACCGCATCCACGATGCGGCCGTGGAAACCTCAGTCGGTTCCAACCAGGTCGCCCTGTCCAGCCGGGAGCTGTCGGCGCTGGCTGACAACCTGACGCGCAAGGTCAGCTTTTTCAGGGTCTGACCGCCCTTGGCAGCGTGGCATGCCTGACATTCCACGCTGCCCAAGGCGGCCTTCATGCTTTCGGAATCGATCTGCGGGTCCGCGCGTCCGGCGTGGCACGCGTGGATAGAGCCCTGCACCAGTTTTCCGGGACACGCATCGGTTATGTGTCATCTAGAATAATTCTCCAATTCACCGAATATATTCCACTCCTCAAGCGTTCTCATCGTTGCCCACTCTCTGGAGCACTGCCCATGAGCCTTCGCAAAAGCATTTCCATCGTTCCCATCTTGCTTGCCGCAGTCCTGTCGAGCCCCCTGGCCCTGGCTGCCGGTGACGAACCCGCACCGCCCAAGCCCAAGTGCACCAGCCAGCAGGTCTGGAACCCGAAAACCAACAAGTGCGACCCTCTGGTAAGTAGCCGCGCCAGCGACGACGACCGTGCCTATAGCCTGGCCGACGCCATCGCCCATCCGGTCCAGGGCTGATCATCGATAGAGGCGGAGGCTGCCATCGCCAGCGACAAGGAAATCCGGGCCGAACTGGGCCAGCACCTGACACGCCTGTGGCGTTACGCGCTGCTGTTGTCCCGGCAACGACACACCGCCGAAGACCTGGTGCAGGCCACCTGTGTCCGCGCGCTGGAACGTGGCGAGCAGTTCGTGGCCGGCACGCGTATGGATCGCTGGCTGTTCAGCATCCTGCATTCGATCTGGCTCAACGAAATCCGCTCCCAACGCGTGCGCCGCGGCCAGGGCCAGGTCGATGCCAATGAGGTTCTGGCCTTTGATGGCGAGCAGGTGGCGCAGACCCACGTGCTGGCCGCGCAGGTCATCCGGCGCGTCGACGCCCTGCCCGAGGCCCAGCGTGAAACCGTGTTCCTGGCTTATGTCGAAGGCCTGTCGTACAAGGAAGTGGCTCATATCCTCGAGGTGCCGATCGGCACGGTCATGAGCCGGCTCGCCGCCGCGCGCATGAAGCTGGCGGAGAACCCGCCGCTGCGCGCCGTGCCCACCTCAACCAGCGGAGAACGGCGATGACGGAGCAGTTTTCTCACCACATGCCATCCGATGAGTTGCTGGTGGCCTTTCTCGATGACCAACTGGCCCCCGAGGAACGCGCACGGGTGGCGGTCGCCGTTGCCGAGAACCCGGCGGTCGCCGAGCGTATCGAATGGCTGGGCCGCAGCAACCTGCCTTTCCGCGAGGCCTACGATGAACTGCTCGAACAGGCACCGCACAGTCGCCTGGCCGACATGCTCGAAACGCTGCCCTCGCGCCAGGCAACAGCGCCGATGAGCAGACGCGGCTTCCTCGCGGTCGCTGCCGGGTTCATGGTCGCCGGCGTCGCCGCCGACCGACTGTTCCAGGCCTGGCTGGCACCGAAAGAGCAAACCGAAGTGACCTGGCGCAGCGTGGTTGCCGACTACATGACGCTCTACACCGCGCAGACCCTCGATGACCTGCCGGACGACGAAACCGCGCAGCGGACTCAGTTGCGCAACCTCGACAAAGGCCTTGGACTGACGCTGGAACCCCACCAGGTGCTGCTGCCGGGGACGCAACTCAAGCGTGCGCAAATGCTGGAGTACGATAGCGAGCCGATAGCCCAACTGGCCTATCTGGACCCGCGGCACGGCCCCCTGGCGCTGTGCATCACCCGGGCGAAGAAAGCTGCGCGACCACCGACCGAGGAGGTTCGCCGTGGCATGAACGTGGTGTTCTGGGTTGGCCAGGCCCATGCCTACATGCTGATCGGCCGCAACCCGGCGACCGAACTGCACGCCTTGGCCGATCTTCTCCGACAGCGTTTCGCTACCTAGCCGATCGCGCCATGGCGCAGCAGCCAACCGCCTACCTTTGGCGATGCGGGGCACTTACAGCATCAAGCAGCGGCTGCAGGCTCCCTTGGCTGTGAGATGCTTGTATGCTGGGTAATCAACCGAACCCGGCATCCAAGGACCTATCCATGCCAAACGCCACCACCCTGCCCCTGAACGACCCACGCTGCGCCCTGATCGTGATCGATGTGCAGAATGACTTTATCCCCGGTGGCAGCCTGGCTGTTGCCGGCGGCGACGAGATCGTGCCGCTGATCAACCAGTTGGCCAGTCGCTTTCGCAACGTGATCATCGCCCAGGACTGGCACCCGGCCGGCCATGCCTCGTTCGCCAGCAGCCACCCTGGCAGCCAGCCGTTCGATACCGTACAACTGCCTTACGGGCCGCAGGTGCTCTGGCCGGACCATTGCCTGCAAGGCAGCCAGGGCGCCGAGCTGCATGCCGACCTGCACCTGCCCCATGCCCGGCTGGTGATCCGAAAGGGCTGCAACCCGCAGATCGACAGCTATTCGGCATTCGTCGAGGCCGACCGCCGTACGCCCACCGGCCTGGCGGGTTACCTGCGCGAATGCGGGATCGACACCCTGTACCTGGTCGGCCTGGCCCTGGACTACTGCGTCGCCTGGTCGGCGCTGGATGCACGGGCGGCGGGATTTGCCACCACCCTGGTCCCCGACGCTTGTCGTGCCATTGACCTGGAGGGTTCATTGACGCGGGCCATGGCGGAAATGGAGGCTGCTGGAGTGCAGTTCATGGATTCCAAGGCTCTCATGAGCCTGTAGAAGGTGATCGGGTTTGAGGGCCTCTTCGCGGGCAAGCCATGCCAGATTGCAGAGCTTCAGACCTGACTCTCACCCTTCGCGACCCAGACCTGCTGCACCACCGCGTACACACTCAACTCACTGAGAACGACCCCGGACAGATCCGCCTCCGGCAACGCCAGCAAGGCCTGGTGCGCGCCGTGCTTGAGGCGCGCGAAGAACAATTGCTTGTCCTCACCCTTGAAGCGCACGATGAAATCCTGCAGGGCCTCGATACTGGTACCGTCGAGGTCAGGCGACTCTTCCAGACTCAGGATCACCGCCCGCACCTGCGGCCACTGCTGTCGGGCCAATCGCTGCACGCTGCGCAGGATCCGCTCGGCATTGGCGAAAAACAGTGCCTCGCCAGGCCGCAACACCAGCACGCCGGGCACCTGTTGCGCCTGCGGATGCAATTCGCAATCGACAAAATCGTGCCCTTCGGCCAGATGCCCAAGCACCTGCACCGCTGCCGAGGACATCTGCCGTAGCATCAGCAGCAGGCTGATCGCTACCGCCGCCAGCAAACCGTCCAGCACCCCAAGCAACAGCACCGCACCCACCGCACAGATCGCCAGGAAACGATCGCGGCGCCAGACGAAATAGCGCTGCAACGGTTCCAGGTTGACCGCCCGGGCCAGGGCATGAATGACGATCGCGGCCAATACCGGTTCCGGGGTCAAGGCGAGCAACGGCAGCAGGGTCGCGACGATCAACAGTATCACCAGCGCCGCTACCACCCCGGCACAGCGCGAGGTCGCGCCGGCAGCCTCGTTGGCTGAAGTCGCCGAATAGCCGGCGCCGGCCGGCATGCCGTGGAACAGTCCGGACAACAGGTTGGCGCCACCGAGTACCAGCAGGTCGCGGTTGGAACTGACCCGGTCACCATGCTTGAGGGCAAAGGCGCTAATCGAGCCATAGGACTCGGCATACAGGATCATCACCAGGGCAAAGCCCAGCTCCACCAGTTTCAGCCAATCGGAAAAGCCCAGGCGCGGCAGCGACGGCACCGCCAGTTGCAGGTCGATCACCCCGATCAGCCTGACCCCGTGGCCTGGCAGGTCCAGCCATTCGCCAGCGGCCACTCCCAGCATCACCACCAGCAGCCCGCCCGGCAGGCGCCGAAAGCGTCCAAAAATCGTCAGCAGGACCAGGGCCACGCCAGCCACCGCCGCACCCGCCCAGTTCCAGTGCGGCAGTTGCCCGAACAGTTCGGGAATAAAGCGGATCAGGTCGCTGTGCTGCGGATGCACATCGACAATGCTCGCCACCTGCTTGAGGATGATGGTCACTGCCAGGCCGAAGGCAAAGCCGCGCAGCACCGGCTTGGCGATGAATGAGGTAACACTGCCGAGCTTGAACAGCCCGGCGAGCAGGAACATCAGGCCGGTGATCATCACCAGGCCGATGGCCATGGTCAGGCGCAGGGCCATGTCCGTCCCGGCTACCGACAGTGTCGCCGCCGCCAGCACCGCCGCCGAGGATGAAGTGGCCGAGACGATCGCAAAGCGGCTGGTGCCGAACAGGCCATAGCACAGCAGCCCGGCGAACAGGGCGATCACCCCGGCCTGGGGTGGCAGGTTGGCAATGCTCGAGTAGGCGACGGCCTCGGGCAGCAACAGGCCGGCGATCGACAGGCCGGCCACCAGGTCGGGACCCAGGCGGCGCGGTTGGACAGGTGCAGCAGCGGTATTGTGCAGGGAGGGGTCACGCATTGACGGGGTCGGTCCATCCAGGCAGGCAGTGGGCATCTCGCATGCGGGCGACCGGTTGTAGGCCGAAGATGGCCGGGGTGGGGTGCAGCGTTTCAAACTGGGCAGTGATCAACTGCGGACGTGCACTCGCCATCGAGCGTCTCCTGGCAAACGGGCTGTTGCCAAGCTTAGCGCCGATTCGTTTGAAGGACACCACCCTCCTGTGCCGAGCAGGCCTGTGGCGAGCGGGCTTGCCCGCGCTGGGGTGCATAGCACCCCCAAACCCTGTAGGAAGGGAGTATCAGAGGTAACCGGGACTCAGGTTTTAGGGGGCTTTGCCCCCAGCGCGGGCAAGCCCGCTCGCCACAACTCCGCTCGCCACCACTCAGCGTGGCGCCGCCAGCCTCCAGACCCGGGCGATATCCCGCGCCCGCGCCGACAACAGTGCTGACGCATCGGCGCAGGCCTGCTCCAGGCTCATCGGCCCGGAAGCCAGAGCGAAGGCCGCATCGACCCCATGCTGGTACATCTGCTCGTAGCCCTCACCCAGGGTTCCTGCCAGGACAATCACCGGCACTCCGTGCTGGCGAGCGATCCGCGCCACACCAAATGGCGTCTTGCCACGCAGGGTCTGGGCATCGAAGCGGCCTTCGCCAGTGATCACCAGATCAGCGCCCTGCACCGCCTGCTCCAGGCCCACCAGCTCGGCGACCACTTCCACACCGGGACGGAACTGCGCGGCGAAAAACGCCTTGGCGGCAAAGCCCAGGCCTCCTGCCGCACCGCTGCCTGGTTCATCCCGAACATCCTTCGGCTGCACCTGGGCACACAAGTCGGCAAAATGCCCGAGTGCAGCATCCAGTTCGCCGACCTGGGCCGGCGATGCACCTTTTTGCGGGCCAAAGATCGCCGAGGCGCCCTGCTCGCCACACAAGGGATTGTTCACATCGGCGGCGATTTCAAAGCGCACGCCAGCCAGGCGCGGATCGAGCCTGGCCAGTTCGATTCGATCCAGTCCCGCCAAGGCCAGACCGCCACGGGCCAACTCGCGCCCTTGCCCGTCGAACAGCTCCAGGCCCAGCGCCTGCAAGGCACCAGCACCGGCATCGTTGGTGGCACTGCCACCGATGGCGAGGATAATACGCTCGGCTCCAGCATCGAGAGCCGCGCCGATCAGTTGTCCGGTACCGAAGGTGCTAGTGATGCAGGCATTGCGCTGGCCCGGTGGTACCAATTGCAAGCCACTGGCTTCAGCCATCTCGATGATCGCGGTATGGCTTTGTGGCAGCCAGCCCCAACGCGCCTGTACCGTTGCACCTAAAGGCCCCTGGACCGTCTCGGTCCGCAGTTCGCCATTGCAGGCGGCGAGTACCGATTCCACCGTCCCCTCGCCCCCGTCGGCCATTGGGTACTGCAGCAGTTGCGCCTGCGGCAGGACTTCGCCCAGCCCGGCGGCAATCGCCTTGGCGACGCTGTCGGCACTCAGGCTGTCCTTGAAGGAGTCAGGGGCGATGATGATTTTCATGGGGGGCTTCTCCGGTTCTTGTAGCGTCCATGCTGCCAGCAGAAACCATGAATGACGCCAGTCTGCTGCACAAGCATTGCCGTGCTTTATTGTTCATTCACACAAACCCGAGGGGCTCAGGCCTGTGGTAGCAGTTGTACCCCCAGGTACAGTGCGAGCATGCCATCCAGACGCAACGGATCGACCCCGCTGAGTTCGGCTATCCGCTCCATGCGATAGCGCAGGCTGTTGCGATGGATACCCAGCGCTTCGGCACAGGCCTGGCTTTGCCCATGGTGTTCGCACCAACTGCGCAGGGTCGACAGCAGCTGCCCGTTACTGTCCTTGGCCAGCACCTTGTGCAATGGTTTGAGCAGTTCCTCCAGGGCATCGTCATTGCGATAACGCCAGAGCATCACCGGCAACCGATAACGATCGAGCAGCAGCACCCGTGTGTGCGGCAGCACGTCGCGACCATAGCCCAACAGGTCGCTGACCCGGCGGTAACAGCGGCGCAGCCCCGCCAGGCCATCGGCCTGCCCGCCCACGGCCACCCGCAACACCTTCCAGCCCAGGCCGTCGAGTTTCTCCAGCAGGCGCGGTTCATCCAGCGGCAGCGTTGCCGGACGGCACCAAAGCAAGGACGACTCCGAGGCGCTGAAACACCAACTGTCCGGATAACGAGACTGCAACCAGGCAATCAAGGCATCGGTTCCCTGCCCCGGCGCCAGCTCGAACAGGCAGGGAATCCGTGACAGTTGCGGCTTGAGCCCCATCTGCCGGGCCTCGTCGAGCAGGCGCGGCGAGTCGCCGTCGTCGCCAAGCAACAACGCCAGCAGGTCATCACAACGCTGGCGCCGCCACTGCTGCTCGGCCTGCTGGTGACGTTGCCCCACCAGCATCTCGGCAGTCATGCGTACCAGCGCGGCGTAGGTACGCAGTTGATCCGGATCTCCGCTGATACCCAGCACGCCGATCAGGCGCTGATCGTGCAGCAATGGCAGGTTGATCCCCGGCTGCACGCCCTTGAGGCACTTGGCCGTCTGCACATCGATCTCCACTACCCTGCCGTTGGCCAGCACCAGCTGCGCGCCTTCGTGGCGGGTATTGACCCGTTCCTTTTCACCGCTGCCGAGGATCAGGCCCTGGCTGTCCATGACATTCACGTTATAGGGCAGGATCGCCATGGTCCGATCGACGATATCCTGGGCGAGGTCGTGGTCCAGTTCGAACATGAGGGAATGGGTCCTTGCTATGGCAACATTGCTATGAATTGTTCACCGGCACAGGCTACACCGGCAAACCCTGTGCAGCAGCACAAAGACAGCGGCGCCGGGGTGGCCGAGACTCACAGGGCGAGCCACGTTACCCTTGCCTCGCAAAAAATCATAATAAAGAGAGACCGACATGTCACAGAGCGCCGCGTTGCCCCAGGCCACCGCTGACTTGAAAAACGCCGTATACAAGCGCATCACCCTGCGCCTGATCCCCTTCATTTTCATCTGCTACCTGTTCAACTACCTCGACCGGGTCAATGTTGGATTCGCCAAGCTGCAGATGCTCGACGCCCTCAAGTTCAGTGAGACGGTCTACGGCCTCGGTGCCGGGATCTTCTTCATCGGCTATGTGTTGTGCGGCGTCCCGAGCAACCTCGCCCTCAGCCGCTTCGGCCCACGGCGCTGGATCGCGCTGATGATGATCACCTGGGGCGCGTTGTCGACCTGCCTGCTGTTCGTCACCACCCCGACCGGCTTCTACACCTTGCGTCTGTTCACCGGTGCGGCGGAAGCCGGTTTCTTCCCCGGCGTGGTGCTGTACCTCTCGCAGTGGTTCCCGGGCTCTCGCCGAGGCCGCATCATGGCGCTGTTCATGTCGGCGATTCCGGTCTCGGGCCTGCTCGGCAGCCCGTTCTCCGGCTGGATTCTGAATCACTTCGCCGCCGGTCAAGGCGGCCTGGCCGGCTGGCAGTGGATGTTCCTGCTGCAGGGCATCCCCACCGTGCTGCTCGGTGTGGCGGCATTCTTCCTGCTCGCCGACACGTTCGCCAATGCCAAATGGCTGACCGCCGAAGAGCGCGCGGTGCTGGAAGCCGACCAGGCCGAGGACGCGGCGAACAAGCCCAGGACAGTCAGCGACTCCCTTGGCGAAGTGTTCAAGAACCCGGCAATCTGGGCGTTCGGCCTGATCTACTTCTGCATCCAGAGCGGCGTCTACGCCATCAACTTCTGGCTGCCATCGATCATCAAGAACCTCGGTTTCAGCGATAACCTGGTAATCGGCTGGCTCAGCGCGATTCCCTACCTGCTCGCGGCGGTGTTCATGCTGCTGGTGGGACGCTCCGCCGACCTGCGCAAGGAGCGTCGCTGGCACCTTGTAGTGCCGATGCTGATGGGTGCCGCCGGCCTGCTGATCGCGGTGAACTTCGCCAGTTCGCCTACCATCGCCATCCTTGGCCTGAGCCTCGCGACCATGGGCGCCCTCACTGGCCTGCCGATGTTCTGGCCGGTACCGACCGCACTGCTGAGTGCCGGCGCTGCGGCGGGCGGCCTGGCGCTGATCAACTCGATGGGCCAGATGGCCGGTTTCCTCAGTCCCTACCTGGTGGGCTGGATCAAGGACACCACCGGCTCCACCAATGCCGCACTCTATGTGCTGGCGGCGGTGATCGTCGGCGGCAGCCTCCTGGCCCTGCGCGTGACCCGCGGCCTGCGTGCGCAGTAGCCCAAGCGCCTGGCAGGAAAATTGAGGGATTGCTCAAGGGTGGGTTTCTGGTATCTGATGGAAAACTTTCCTTCGGCGTAAAAGGACCGCACCCATGAGCTATCGCACCCTCGGCCAATCCGGGCTCCAGGTTTCCACCCTGACCCTGGGCAGCATGATGTTCGGTGAACAGACCGACACCGAGACCTCGCTGCGCATCATCGACAAGGCATGGGACCAGGGCGTCAACTTCATCGATACGGCGGACGTCTACAACGGCGGGCGCTCGGAAGAAATCGTCGGCGAGGGCGTGGCCCGTCATCGACATGACTGGATCATCGCCTCGAAGGTCGGCTTCGGCCCGGCGGACGGTACCCCGAACCGCCGGGGCCTGAGTCGCAAGCACATTTTCAATGCCATCGAGGCCAGCCTCACCCGCCTCGACACCGACTACCTGGATATCTACTACCTGCACCGCGAGGACCACGACACGCCGCTGGAGATCACCGTATCGGCCATTGGCGACCTGCTGCGCCAGGGCAAGATCCGCTACTGGGGCCTGTCGAACTACCGTGGTTGGCGGATCGCCGAAGTGATTCGGGTGGCCGAACAGCTCGGAGTCGACCGGCCGGTGATCAGCCAGCCGCTGTACAACATCGTCAACCGCCAGGCCGAAATCGAGCAGATCACCGCTGCCGCGGCCTACGGCTTGGGCGTGGTGCCCTACAGCCCGCTGGCCCGTGGCGTGCTCAGCGGCAAGTACGCACCGGACGTGACCCCGGAAGCCGGCAGCCGTGCCGGCCGCCAGGACAAGCGCATTCTCGAAACCGAATGGCGCCTGGAGTCCCTGCGTATCGCCCAGCAGATCCAGCAGTACACCCAGGGCCGGGGTGTCGGCATCGTCGAGTTCGCCATTGCCTGGGTACTGAACAATGCCGCAGTCAGTTCGGCGATCGTCGGCCCGCGCACCGAGGAGCAGTGGGACAGCTACACCAAGGCACTGACGGTGAAGATCAGCGCCGAGGACGAGGCGTTCATCGACTCGCTGGTCACCCCAGGGCATGCCTCGACTCCCGGTTTCAACGATGTCGGCCACTTCGTTTCCGGACGGCGACCACTCGGACAGTGATTCACAGCGTGGTGCGCAACGCAGGTGCCCTCGCCCGTTGCGCGCCAACACTGGATAAATGTCGCTGAACGCGCGATCCTGCGCGCCTTTTCCCAAGCGTGGCGTGCCACGCCCGACACACCAAGGATCATCCCATGCAAGACCTGCCACTGAACGACGCCGACTTCGAATTCATCGAGGACACGCTGCTCAAGTACGGTGACGACCACTCCGTCCTCAATCCTTCCGAACTGGATGGCTACCTGACCGCTCTGGTGTCCGGCCCGCTGCCGGTGGATATTTCGGTGTGGTTCCCGGCCATCTGGGGCGACCAGAACCCGAACTGGGAAACCCCGCAGGAGTGCAAGCAATTCATCGACCTGAGCGTGCGCCACATGAACGCACTCGCGACCCAACTGGCCACCGATGCCCAGGCGTTCAAGGCGCGCTTCGAGGAAACCGAGCACCAGGGCCAGCCGCTGGTGCTGGCCGAGGAATGGTGTTTCGGCTACCTGCGCGGTATCGGCGTCAGCCAGTGGCCGGAGCTGCCGGCAGCCCAGGCCCAATGGCTGGCCGCGATCACCCTGTGCGCCGAACAGGACAACTTCGAACTGCCGGCCGATCTCGACGTGGTCCTGCATCGCCAGCGCGTAGCGGCCATCGAGCCGGCGGCGCGGGGTCTGCATGACTACTGGCAGGCACAGCGTTAACCCTCCCGGCCACGCCCAGCCTCTGCGTCGATAGTCACAATCATCGGTTGATAGCTATAAGCCATCAACCGATAATCCCGCCCCCGACTCGACTCACGCAAGGAAACGCCGTGAAAAAAGCTCTGCTGTCCATTCCTCTGCTGGCCCTGCTGCTGCAAGGCTGTGGCATGACCATCACCCGCTACGATCCCAGCTTCGACAACGTGCAAACACTCAAGCAGAACCTGCCCCTGCAGTCGATCAACGAGGCAAAGGTCACTGCGGCACCGGGCCAGGGTTCATTGACCGTTCGGACCAACCCGATCCGCTCGCCCAGCGGCAGCATCAGTCAGCATGTCCAGGACGCAATCAACCAGGAACTGCGCCTGGCCGGCCTGATCGACCCACAGGCACAACGCCAGTTGAATGTATTGCTGGTCAAGAACGACCTGACGGCGGGTGCGGGCACCGGCACCGGTGTCCTCGCGGCACACTTCACCCTGCTCAAGGCGGGCCAGGTGACCTACGACGCGACTCGGGAAGTCCACAGCGAATGGAGCAGCAGTCCCCTAGGCGCTGTCGCCATTCCGAATGCGGCGAACTCCTACAACCCGTTGGTGCGTGACCTGCTGAAATCGCTGTATAGCGATCCACTGTTCATCCAGGCGTTGAAGTAGGCCTGGATGGGCAATGCCACTGCCATCAGGTGGCGGTGGCTCGTCGCGAGGACAGCGAGGCTTGCAGGACACGCTACGCTGCCATCGCGAGGGATCAGGCCCGGGGAGCGAAGCCCAGGGCCGAGTACTTGAGGCTGTTGCTCTCGACCATCTGCTTGAGCAGCGCATTGACCTGACGGCCGAAGGTATCGTTGACCGCATCCTTCGGCGTCTTGCTCGCCAGGGGCAGGAACCAGATACCGATCCAGGTATTGATCGCATCATGGTTGCTGGTGTTGCTCACCGGCTGCCCTTGTGGATCCAGCACCTCGAGGCTCATGGTGTACTGGTCGGTCGCCAGTGCGGGGATGATGGTGAAGGTGAACCCGCTGACAAAGGCCATTGCCAACTGGCCGCCGCCCGGCGGATGGTTGTAGACCTTCAGGCGCAGATTGTAGTCCCCAGGCTGTTTCTGGAACTCGTCCAGGGTCACGCGACCGAACAGGCCGGAATCGGTGAGTGCCTTCTGCAGTTGTGGCTTGAGCATCTCACGTGCCTGCGGAACCTCGATCGCCGCGGCATTCTTCGGCTCACCCTGATAGAAATCGAACTTGACGAAGACGTTCGGCTTATTCGAATAGGCGGCCATGGACGGCATCTTGACCGGAGCGACCTCATCCTTCGTGAAACTGGCGCAACCACTCAACGTAAGCGCCAGGGCCAGCCCCAGCATTTTTCCGATTTTCATTACCGCGTCCTTAGTGAAATATCAAAGCGCCTCCGCCACTGGAGTTGCTGCCGCGGGATTCTAGAGAGTCGCACTCAATATCAAAAGGCCATATTTCAGAAAAATGTCTCTCCATCAGCGGCGCGCGGCGCTCAGTTTTTCTGCCTGCGCAGACCTTTCGCGCGCAGCCGTTGCGGCCAGTTTCCAGCACTCTCGCGCTGGCAGGCCTCTTCACTGTCGAAATGCACATGAGCCGCCAGCGGGTCGAGGGTGACACCGGCCTCGCCCAGCGCGATGGCTGTGAGTTCGATCATCCGCATGTCCTGGCCACCAGTCAGCGCCTGGCGCTGCTGCGCCTGGGTTTCAAAGACCCAGACCACCCGCAGGCTCTCGGGAAAAGCCGTGTAGTCGACTTCATGGGTCAACCAACTGAAGCCGACGATCTCGGACTTGGCCGTCTCGCAGGCGTCGGTCAGGGTGGCGACCAGCTCCCGCTCGGTTCGGGCCTGCTCGCGTTTGCTCAACTGCATGGGTGAATCCTCGGGACTGATGCGAGGCGTGCATCATACGCGGCTTCATCGATTGTGATCGCTGCCATCGGGGTTCTGTCGCGTCGTCAAAACTTCTCCTCCTGCAATCAGGGTTTTATTTCTAAATATTTCTTCATTTCACCCACCTGTCATCAGACAGAAATATTCCGGGCATTAAATCGCTGGCTATCTGACATGTGGACTCATCCACTCAACCCTGAGCCCGAGGTATTCTCGTGATTTTGCTGACCAAAAAACGCTTGTCGGTCCTGTTGGCCTCCCTCTGCCTGAGCGGCGTCGCCCACGCTACCGATGTGACCGGTGCCGGTTCCAGCTTTGTCTACCCGGTACTGTCCAAGTGGTCCCAGGACTACAGCAAGAGCTCCAGCAACCGTATCAACTACCAGTCGATCGGTTCGGGCGGTGGTATCGCTCAGATCAAGGCCGCTACCGTCGACTTCGGTGCCTCCGACGCCCCACTGTCGGCTGACGAGCTCAAGGCCGCAGGCTTGGGCCAGTTCCCAAGCGTGATCGGCGGTATCGTGCCGGTGATGAACATCGACGGCGTCGCGGCCGGCCAACTCAAGCTCGACGGCGAAAGCCTGGCGAAAATCTTCCTCGGTGAAATCACCACCTGGAACGACCCCGCCATCGCCGCCCTCAACCCCGGCCTGAAGCTGCCAAGCGCCAAGATCACCGTGGTCCACCGCTCGGACGGCTCGGGTACTTCGTACAACTTCACCAACTACCTGGCCAAGGCCAGCGAAGGCTGGAAATCCAAGATCGGCTTCGGCACCACCGTGCCATGGCCAGTGGGTGTTGGCGGCAAGGGCAATGAAGGTGTCTCGGCCTACGTGAAGCAGATCAAGAACTCGATCGGCTATGTCGAATACGCCTACGCCCTGCAGAACAAGATGACCCACGCCCAGCTGAAAAACGCTTCCGGCAAGTTCGTCGAGCCTAACGCCAAGGCGTTCCAGGCAGCTGCCGATACCGCCGACTGGGCCAACGCCCAGGACTTCAACCTGATCATGACCAACGCTCCAGGTGATGCCGCGTGGCCAATCACCGCCACCACCTGGATCATCATGTACAAGCAGCCCAAGAACGCAGAGCAGAGCCAGGCCGCCTTCAACTTCTTCAAGTGGTCGCTGGAAAACGGCCAGCAGCAGGCTGCATCGCTGGACTACGTGGCCCTGCCCGACTCGCTGGTCAAGCGCATCGAAGGCTACTGGAAGTCTGACTTCGCCCATTGATCCACCCGCCTGAAACCGCTCGTCATCCGCGCCTTTGGGCCGGGTGACGGGACTTGAGCAGAGTAATGATGAACGACTCCGTGCAGCCCCTGGCCTTGTCCACCTACAGCAGCGACACGGCTGGTGAGGAACGGGCCGCCCGCGACCACCGGCATGACCTGTGGTTCAAGCGCACCCTGTTCGGCGCCGCCATGCTGGTGCTGATCCTCCTCGCAAGCATCGCGGCCTCCACCCTGTGGGGCGGTAGCCTCGCCTTCCGGACCTTCGGGCTCGACTTCCTGACCAGCACCGAATGGGATGCGGTCAACAATCACTTTGGCGCGCTGGTACCGATCTACGGCACCCTCGTGACCTCGTTCCTGGCCTTGCTGATCGCGGTTCCCGTGAGCTTCGGCATCGCGATCTTCCTCACCGAAGTCGCCCCGCCGTGGCTGCGCATGCCGGTGGCCTCGGCGGTCGAGTTGCTGGCCGGGATTCCCTCGATCATCTACGGCATGTGGGGCCTGTTCGTGTTCGGCCCGTTCATGGCCGAACACCTGGCTCCGTGGATCAACGACTACCTTGGCGCCCTGCCGGTGGTGGGTCCGCTGTTCCAGGGCCCGCCCCTGGGTATCGGCATGCTCACCGCCGGTATCGTCCTGGCGATCATGATCACGCCCTTTATCACCTCGGTGATGCATGAGGTGTTCCGTAGCGTGCCCACCACCCTCAAGGAGTCGGCCTACGCCCTCGGCGGCACGACCTGGGAAGTGGTCTGGGATATCGTCCTGCCCTACACCCGCTCGGCAGTCGTCGGTGGCGTGTTCCTCGGACTCGGCCGAGCCCTGGGCGAAACCATGGCGGTGACCTTCGTGCTGGGTAACGCCCAGCAGTTCTCCGCCTCGTTGCTGATGCCGAGCAGTTCCATCGCCTCGATCATCGCCAACGAATTCAGCGAGGCCTACACCGACCTGCACCGCTCGGCGCTGATCGGCCTGGGCTTCCTGCTTTTTGTCGTCACCTTTGTCGTCCTGGCATTGGCGCGACTGATGCTCATGCGACTCTCACGCAAGGAAGGGCTATGACGGGCAACGAACGTCTCTACCGAAAACGCGCCCTCAAGAACCGCATTGCGCTGGTCCTGAGCTGCGGCGCCACGCTGTTCGGCCTGACCTGGCTGGTGTGGATCCTCCTGACCACCGTCATCAACGGCTTCGAGGCCCTCAACCTGCGGCTGTTCACCGGCATGACGCCACCACCGGGCACCGAAGGCGGCCTGGCGAACGCGTTCTACGGCAGTGCGCTGATGTCGCTGATCGCCCTGCTGATCGGCACGCCGATCGGTCTGATGGCCGGTGTCTGGCTCGCCGAGTTCGCCCGCCATTCGCGGCTGGGCGCCGTGGTGCGCTTCATCAATGACATCCTGCTGTCGGCACCGTCGATCGTACTCGGCCTGTTCATCTACACCGGGGTGATCCTGCCGATGAACATCCTGAGCAACCACCAGATCGGCTTCTCCGCCATCGCCGGTGCGCTGACCCTGGCGCTGCTGGTGATCCCGGTAGTGGTGCGGACCACCGACGAAATGCTCCAACTGCAACCCTCGACCATGCGCGAAGCCGCGCTGGCCCTGGGTGTACCCCAATGGAAACTGACCCTGCAGATCGTGTTGCGCGCGGCCAAGGCCGGGGTGATCACCGGGGTCCTGCTGGCCCTGGCCCGCATCACCGGGGAAACCGCCCCACTGCTGTTCACCGCCTTCGGCAACCAGTTCTGGAGCAGCAACCTGCTCAAGCCGATTGCCAGCGTACCGGTGGTGATCTTCCAGTACGCGATGAGCCCGTTCGAGGATTGGCACTCGCTGGCCTGGGCCGGCGCCCTGGTGCTGACCCTGTTCGTCCTGCTGCTCAGTTTGCTGTCCCGATTGATCCTTTTGCGTAATAGGCTGACCTGATGAAGACCCGTGACCTTGCCAGCGAGAACACCAAGATCCGTGTTCGTGGCCTGGAGTTTTTCTACAACAACCAGCAGTCGCTGAAATCCATCGACCTGGATATCCCGGAGAAACGCATCACCGCCATCATCGGTCCTTCGGGTTGCGGCAAGTCGACCATGCTGCGGGTATTCAACCGCATCTACTCGATGTACCCGAAGCAGGAAGCCCGTGGCGAGGTGTTGCTCAATGGCGAGAACATCCTCGCCCCCGGTTACTCGATGAACCGCCTGCGCAGCCAGGTCGGCATGGTGTTCCAGAAGCCGGTGCCGTTCCCGATGTCGATCTACGACAACATCGCCTACGCCGTGCGCCACCACGAGAAGCTGTCGCGTCACGAGATGGATGAGCGGGTCGAACAGGCCCTGCAAGGCGCGGCGCTGTGGAACGAGGTCAAGGACAAGCTCAGGCAGAGCGCGCAGGGCCTCTCCGGCGGCCAGCAACAGCGCCTGTGCATCGCCCGCACCATCGCCCTGCGTCCGCAGGTCCTGCTGCTGGACGAACCGACCTCGGCGCTCGACCCGATTTCCACCGGCCGCATCGAGCAACTGGTCACCGAGCTCAAGGAGCAGTACACCGTGATCATCGTCACCCACAACATGCAGCAGGCGGCGCGGGTCTCCGACTACACGGCGTTCATGTTCATGGGCGAACTGATCGAGCACGACGCGACCGACTCGATCTTCACCCATCCGAAAATGAAGCAGACCGAAGACTACATCACCGGTCGTTTCGGCTGACGGCTCCCTCTCATGCGTGGCCAAGGCTACACATGCCGTGCCGTCGTCCCTACGGGGAACGACGGCCACCCTCCCCCCTCTTCAGCCAGTTTCATGGGACGGCCAAAGGCTGCTTTAATGAGTCGATTGCCTTGACCCTGCGCCAACGCGCGGGGTCAGCGTATTGAACCACTCGACAAGGTAGCGCAACGATGGAACGTCTCACCGCGAAAGACTTTGCTCCCGAGCTGCTGGAGCTCTACGACTATTACGTTCACGGCAAGATCAACCGCCGGGAATTCCTCGACCGCGCGGCCAAGTTCACCCTCGGCACCATGGCCGCGGCCAGCGTGCTGGCGGCATTGAGCCCGAATTACGCGCTGGCCGAACAGGTACCCTTCACCGATCCGGACATCGTCGCCGAGTACATCACCTACCCGTCGCCCAAGGGGCACCAGCAGGTACGGGGCTACCTGGTTCGTCCGGCCAAGGTCACCGGCAAGGTACCAGCGGTGGTCGTGGTGCACGAGAATCGCGGCCTCAATCCTTATATCGAGGATGTCGCCCGCCGCGTGGCCAAGGCTGGTTTCATTGCCCTGGCGCCCGACGGCCTGTCCTCGGTCGGCGGCTATCCCGGCAATGATGAAAAAGGCGTGGCCCTGCAAAAGACCGTCGACCCCGAGAAACTGATGAACGATTTCTTCGCCGCCATCGAGTGGTTGATGAAGCATGACACCAGCACCGGCAAGGTCGGTATCACCGGCTTCTGCTACGGCGGCGGCGTGGCCAACGCGGCAGCGGTGGCCTACCCCGAGCTCAGCGCGGCCGTACCGTTCTATGGTCGCCAGCCCAAGGCCGAGGATGTCGCCCGGATCAAGGCACCGCTGCTGCTGCACTATGCCGAGCTGGACAAGCCGATCACCGAGGGTTGGCCCGCCTACGAGCAGGCCCTCAAGAGCGCCGGCAAGACCTACGAGGTACACGTCTACCAGGGCGTCAACCACGGTTTCCACAACGACTCGACGCCCCGCTACGACGAAGCGGCCGCCAACCTGGCGTGGGACCGCACCATAGGCTGGTTCCGCCGTTACCTGGCCTGACCGCCGCCATTGATCAAAGCCGGAAGCGGTCCACCGATTGCGACAGTTGTCCGGCCAGGCTGGACAACTGGTCGGTGCTGGTCGCCGTCTCGCCGATGACCCGATTGTTGCCGGCAGACATATCGGCGATCTTTTCCACCTGGTGGGCTATTTCATTGCTGACCAGGCTCTGCTCGCCGATGGTCCGGGAAATGTCATTGACCAGTTGGCTGGTACTGAGCGTTGCCTCGAGGATTTCGCGGATGGCGCGCTCGACCTCGGCGGTCACCGCCATGCCCTTGTCGACCTGGGCAACCCCGGCCTCCATGCTGTTGACCGCCTCGCGTGTGCTGTTCTGGATACGCAGGACCATGTCGGCGATTTCCTGGGTCGAGGCACTGGTGCGCCCGGCCAGCCCGCGCACCTCATCGGCCACCACGGCGAAGCCGCGGCCCTGCTCGCCGGCACGGGCGGCCTCGATGGCGGCGTTGAGCGCCAGCAGGTTGGTCTGGTCGGCGATGCCCTTGATCACCTGGATAATGCTGAAGATCGCCTCGGACTCCTTGTCCAGGGTGCGGATGACCTGGGCCGATTGTTGTGCCGAACGGGCGATATCGTCCATGTCTCTGACCACCTGGTGAATTACCCGCCCGCCATTCTTCGCCAGCGCCTCGGCCTGGTTGGCCATGCTCAGGGCGCGCTCGGCGTGGCGGGTGATTTCCTCGATGCTGGCGGTCATTTCACTGGCCGCCGCTGCCATGGTGCCAGCCGCTTCGCTCTGCTGCTGGCTGCTGCCGGCGACCTGGTGGCAGCCGCCGCTCAACTGCTCGCTCATATCGTTGACGCCATGGGCATTGCTGCGGACCACCTCGATCATGCTGCGCAGGTCGCGTTGCATGGTTGCCAGGTTGCGGATCAGCCGGGCGGCTTCATCCTGTTGCCGGGGCTCGTCGATTTTCGTACTCAAGTCACCATGGGCGATATCGGCGGCAATGCGGCTGGCGACCTGCAACGGGCCCATGATGCCGCTGATGACCCAGCGTCCCTGGGCCAGCAGTAACAGCAGGCCGGCAATCAGCACCCCGAGCAGGATCAGGTTGGCATGATTGATGGTCTGCCGGGTGCCTTCGCCGCTCGACAGCGCATTGGACTCGATCAACTCGCTCAGCCTGGCCATCTCGTCTTCCAACTGACTGAAGGCACTGTTGAACGCGCCCAACTGCTGCTGGGCCCCATCCGGGTTGGCGATGGCGAGCTCGACAATATGCTCGGCCGCACCGATGTAGGTCTCCAGGCTCGGCTTGATCTTGTCCAATGCCGCCTTGAGGGTGTCGTTGACCGGCAGCTTGAGGTTTTCGTCGAGTACCTCGCGAAAGTGCTTGGCGTGTTCGCTCAGCGAGTCGCGCACCTCGGCACTGCTGCTGGGGCTTTTGCCCAGCCCCACCAACATCGCCGACAAGACGTCGGCGCGCAGGGCATCATGCATCATGTCGGCTTCCAGGTGATTGCGCAGCAGGTTCATGCCCACTTCGCTCTCGTGCGTCGCCGTCGCCATCCGTGTATTTCCCAGATAACCCACCAGGCCCATGACCAGCACGGTGAGCAGGCCACTGCCGATCAGCAGGTACAGACGCAATCTAATGGACACAATGCAGCCCTCCGTCAGCACTCCAATGGTGGTCGGCACATGGCAGAAGAACCTGCCGACACGCCCTGACGGTTATTTAAGCCTATTTTCAGCGATTTACCGTCAGAGGCAGGCGATCACCGGCCCTGCGCGAGGTCATTTCGCCTTGTCGTCCCGCGGCTTGTAGAACAGGAACTTGCCGGTTTCGGCGGTGCGGATGTACTGCTTCACCCAGTCCGGGCTGACGCTGCGGTCATGGAAGTACATGGCGCCGTCGGTGCGGTCCTTGAGTTGCTGGTTGAGCGCCTTGCGGGCAATTTCCTTGGCGACGGCATAGCGGTCCTCTTCCTGGACATCGTCCGGGCGACCGTCGCACCACCAGGAGAACTGGCAGGCTTTCTTCTCCGAGCCCTGCTTGACCACTTCGCAGACGGTGCCGGGAAAACCGTCATGGCCAAGACGGTTGAGCACCACGCTGGCCACCGCCTCCATATCGGCCGGCTGGCCGCCCTTGGCTTCCCAGTAGATGGTTCGCGACAGGCAGGTGATGGTATCGGCCACGGCGGCATCGCCAGCCGGATCGACCGCCTGCGTCTCGACCTTGGTCAGCGGCGACACCTTGGGCTCCGCTGCCGGGCTCTCCTTTTCGGCGGCTTTCTGTTCCAGCACCTGGGCCTTCTCGATGACCGCCTCGGGCTGCGGTTGAGCGTCGGCGGCGGTCGCCAGCGCGGCATTGCAGGTAATAAAGACAACAACAAGACACGCGACTATAGAGTGAAGACGCATGATCGAACCCTGTTGAATGAACCCTGCCCGCGATGGTCACCCAGCCACGGCCGGGCAGTCGATCCGGGGCGGGCTGGCAGGTTCGACAGCGCCGCGGATAAATCATTCCGCAACCGGCCCACGACAAAAGACCTTGCCTTTACCGGGGCACTATCGCGCATCATGTGCGCAGTTCGTTCGAGGAGGATGTCCATGCGCGCCCTGCGTTCCAATTTGCGTCTTACCCTGCTCACCCTGGGGCTGGCAGCCAGTGCCAACGCCCTGGCCAGTGACGAAACGCAACTGCTGCAGTCGATCAACAGCTACCGTGGCCAGGTGCAGCGCTGCGGTGGCCAGGCTTCCCTGGAACTGCCACCGCTGGCGGCCGACCCGCGCCTGGTCCTGCCGCCCGACAGCCCCGGCGACCTGCAACAGGCGCTGTCGCGGGCGGCCTATCCGATGGTCAACGTGCAGGCGATCAGCCTGTCCGGACCGAAGGATGCCGACGGGGCAATGAAGGCGGTTCGGGAGAGTTTCTGCCGGGTAGTGCTGGATCCGCAGTTCGTCGATATCGGCGTCAGCCGCCAGGGCAACGACTGGCGTATCGTCCTCGCGCGGCCATTGCTGACCGCACGCCTGGGCGACTCCCTGGCCGAGGGCCGGCAACTGCTGGAGATGATCAACAGCGCCCGCGGCCAACCGCGCCAATGCGGCAGCCAATCGTTCGCCGCCAGCGCGCCATTGACCTGGAACGACCAACTGGCGAGCGCAGCCGAGGGCCATAGCCGCAACATGGCCAACAACAACTTTTTCGATCACCAGGACCGCGAAGGCCACACGCCGGGCGACCGCGCCGAACTGGCAGGCTACATCGCCCAGCAGATTGGCGAGAACATCGCTGCCGGCCAGGACAGCGGGCGCAAGGTGGTCGACGGCTGGCTGGCCAGCCCCGGCCACTGCGCCAACCTGATGAACCCACAGTTCCACGAGCTGGGTGCGGCCTATGCGGTCGATCCGAAGAGCGATTCGGGTATCTACTGGACCGCGCTGTTCGGCACCCAGCAATAACGCCCCTTAGCCGAGACGCTCCAGGACCAGCGCGCTGGCCTGGCGCGTCATCTGGTCGAGGTGGCGATCACGCTTCTTCTCGGCCTCGGCCATCGCCTTGCGTCCGTGCTGCTGCAACAGGTAGGCATGGATCTGCCGCACCTCCTTCGAGGCGTAGATCGGTGCGACGTCGATCACCGCGATCAGTCCGTCGGTACCGTGATCGCGGGTGTTCATCAACACCTGCGGGCCACGGGCGGCCAGTACCTGGAACCCCAGCGCCTCGAAGCACGACACCTTACCCGGCGCACAGGCCAGCTCGGCATGGGGATAGTGATCGAACATCTGCTGCAGCATCGCCCGCGCCACGCCCTTGCGACGCCGGCCGGCCTGCACGGCCAGGTAGGCGACGGCGCAGGCTGCGGGGTCATCCTTGGCGGGCAGGTACAGCAGGAAACCGATGACCCGTGACGGCTCCTCGTCATCCAGTGCGACGATCAGTTCCGCCGGGATGCCCTGGGTGCCATCCATGGCATCGAGGTAAAGATGCACCTCGTAGCCGACCCCGTACTGATAGAGGTTGTACAACGGATTGCTCGGCGGCAGCGCGACCATGCTGATATCGGTGAAATAGTCGACCACCATTTGCAGGATCTGGCTCCTGATCGACTCGGGGGGCGGGGTTTGCAGGCGGGTAAGCGTGAACATCGACAATCGGGCTCCGGGCATAAGCGTGTTCCGGGCTTGACCCGGACCGCACAGTGTACCTCCTTTGTGGCGAGCGGGCTTGCCCGCGCTGGGCTGCAGGGCAGCCCCCAGCCTTGTAGGCGCGTGGTGCCTGAGAGAATGAAGCGGCAAGGATTGGGGTCGCTGCGCAACCCGGCGCGGGCAAGCCCGCTCGCCACTTGAGATGGGTCACCCATGCAAGAACCAAAAGTAATTAATTCATGAATAATTAGTATTTATCGTTATTAAGGCAACCACGTACTCTCAGCTCATACCGACACTGGAGAGTCCCCATGCAGCCGACCGATACCGTCATCGACCTTGCCCGCTACCGCAAGCGCAAACAAGCGCAGCAACTGGGCCGGGCGCTGTGGGAGCTGTATGCACGCAATGCCGGCCAGCAGGCCTTTCAATGGGCCCAGGGCGTTCGCGCCAGCGAGACCCGTCACGCGTGAATGCCCAGGATCCCTCGCGGTTCCTGGCCAGCGTCGATGAGCCGACCCTGGACCTGAACAACCTGCCAGCCCTCGACGAAGACCCGATCTGTGAATGGGTCGCCGAAAACCTGCAACGCCTGCGCGGCAAGCATCACCTATCCCTCGACGCCCTCGCCCGCGAATGCGGCGTCAGCCGGGCCATGCTTGCGCAGATCGAATCCGGGCGAAGCGTGCCGTCGATCAAGGTGCTGTCCAAGATCGCCAAGGGGCTGAAGGTCTCGGTGGCGGCCTTTCTCGAACATCGTGCCTTCGAAGGCGTTGCCGTGCTCTCGGCGAACCGGAGCAAACGCCTGGTCAGTGCCAATGGCACCTTTGTCAGCCGGGCGCTGTTTCCGTTCGACGTGGCGCGCCAATCGGAGTTCTACGAACTGCGCCTGAGCCCACTGGGCGAGGAAGAATCCGCAGCTCATGGCCCCGGCGTCCAGGAAAACCTGGTGGTGTCCCAAGGCGTACTGGAAATCAGCGTCAACAACGAGCGCTACCTGCTCTCCCCCGGCGACTCGATCCTGTTCTACGCCGACCAGCCGCATCGCTACCGCAATCCGGCCGACAGTGAAGCGGTGGCCTACCTGGTGGTGACCCACCCGGAACGGCTGGACTGAACGAACAGGCATGAAAAAGCCCGGCATGGATGACTCCAGCCGGGCTTTTTTACGGTCGGGCAGTCGATCAGCAGGTGCAGCACATCAACGGCATGCCGTTGCAGCTCATCATCATCGGCATGCCGCAATCGTTCATCAGCTTCATCATCAGGTTGCAGCAGCTTTTCATCATGTCCATGTTCATGCCGGCCATCGGCATGACCTTGCACATCATGTGGTCGCCCTGCATGGAGCACTCCATCACGCACTTCATCGATGGCATCGGCATCCCCATCATCGGCATCGCCATCATGCCGTTCATCATCGGCATTGCCATGGCAGCCTGGGACATGCACATCATGCTCATGTTGGCGCAATGCATCATCATCGGCATGCCGCAGTCCATCATCATCTGCATCATTTCAGCGTTGTTCTTGAACATCGCCATGTCCATGCCAGCCGCCGGCATCATCTTGCACAGCATGCCGTCGTCCATCATTTCGCAGGTCATGGTCGCCATCATCATCGGCATCCCCATGGCCTGCATCATCGGCATGTTGTTCATCGGCATTTGCATCTGCATGGCGTTCATCATGTTGAAACTCCCTGGATCAATCGATAGTTGGATGAAGCTGATGGACGCGGATTCTAGGGATTGCCGAACGCACGACAAGACGTCGATCGAACAGCAGGAATGGCTGCCGCAGCGGCTTTTGCGCTGCCCGCTACCGGGAGATATCTGCCCTGGCATCAGTTGCGACACCCGAGCAGACGAAGAGGAAAATCCAGCAGCGCTTCACGCGCCCTGGATATGCTTTCCAACGCTATGCAAATAACCGAAAGAAATAATCAGTCTAAGCAGCGCAAGAATTCTCAGCGCCGGTGGGCCAATGAACGCACCAGGCGATCGCCCAGGCTCTGCACACCCTGTACCAGGATCACCAGCACCACCACCGTGGCGACCATGACTTCGTTGTTGAAGCGCTGGTAGCCGTAGCGGATGGCCAGGTCGCCGAGGCCGCCGCCACCGATCACCCCGGCCATGGAGGAAAAGCCGATCAGCATCACCAGCGTCAGCGTGACACCGGCCAGCAGCGCTGGCAGCGATTCGGGCAGCAACACCTTGAAGATCACGTGACGGATATCACCGCCCATGGACAGAATCGCTTCGATCCGCCCCTTCTCGACCTCATCCAGTGCACTTTCAACGATGCGGGCAAAGAACGGGAAGGCGCCGATGGTGATCGGCACCACTGCGGCGGTGCTGCCCAGGGTGGTGCCGACGATCAGCCGGGTCAGGGGGATCAGCGCAATCAGCATTACCACGAACGGCAGCGACCGCCCCAGGTTGACCAGCGCCGCCAGACTGCTGTTCAGCCGTGGCAGCGGGTACAGGCCGTTGCGGCGGGTGACGAACAGCAACACCCCCAGCGGCAGCCCGATCAATAGGGTGAACAACCCGGCCAGCAACACCATGTAGATCGTTTCTCCGGTGGCGTTGAGCACCAGTTGGAAAATCTCGTTCCAGTCGATCGTGCGGTTCATAGCGATGCCAGCCTCAGACGCGTAGTACGGACTTCATTGTCGAAATGCGCTTGCGATGCCGGGCGCAATGAGCGTCCCAACGCCGAATCCGGGTCGGCCAGCAGCCGCGACAGCGGCCCGGACTCCAGCAAGCGGCCGTGGGCCAGGGACGCTGCGTGATCGCAGATCGAGCGGACCACGTCCAGCTCATGGGTGATCAGCACGATGGTCAGGCCCAGGCGGCGATTGATGTCGCGCAGCAGTTGCAGGATCGACTCGGTGGTTTCCGGGTCCAGCGCACTGGTGGCCTCGTCCGACAGCAGATACGCCGGGCGTGCCGCCAGGGCACGGGCAATGCCCACCCGCTGTTTCTGCCCGCCGGAAAGTTGCGAGGGAAAGGCCTCGGCCTTGTCCGCCAGCCCCACCAACTCCAGCAGTTCGCTGACCCGCGCCTCACGCTCGGCCTTGGCGGTGCCGGCAATCTCCAGCGGCACCGCGACATTGTCGAAGACATTGCGCGAGTGCAACAGATTGAAGCCCTGGAAGATCATGCCAATGCGCTGGCGCTGCTGGCGCAGCTCACGATCGGACAAGGCGGTCAGGTCCTGGCCATCGACCACGACCCGCCCCGTGGTGGGCCGTTCGAGCAGATTGAGACAGCGCAGCAAGGTCGACTTGCCGGCGCCGCTGCGACCGAGGATGCCGTAGATCGAGCCGTCCGGAATGCTCAAGGACACCTGCTCAAGCACCGGCGGACCCTCGCCATAGCGTTTTCCCAACTGCTCGACGCTGATCATTGCGTGTTGCCCGCGACCGGAATCACCGACCCCGAGTAGTTGTCGTTGATGAACTTCGCCACCTGCGGCGAAGCCAGGTCCTTGGCCAGTTGCCGGATACGCGGGTCATCCTGCAGCTTCGGCGTGGTCACCACGATGTTGGCGTAGGGATTGTGGCTGGCCTTCTCCAGGCCGAGGGCATCCTTGGCCGGGGTCAACCCGGCTTCCAGCGCGTAATTGCCGTTGATCACCGCCAGATCGACATCGTCCAGGGCACGCGGTATCTGCGGCGATTCGATTTCGAGGATCTTCAGTTGCTTCGGGTTCTCGGCGATGTCCTTGGGCGTGGCCTGGTCGGAGGCCGGGTCGTTGAAGCCGGGCTTGAGCTTGATCAGGCCATTGTCCTGCAGCAGGTACAGCGCCCGACTGAGGTTGGTGACGTTGTTCGGGACCGCGACGGTGCCCTTTTGCGGCACCTGGTCGAAGCTTTTGTGCCGGTGCGAATAGATGCCCAACGGCTCGATGTGCACGGTGGCCGCCACGGCGAATTTCTGGCCGAGGGCCTGCTCCTGGGAATGCAGGTATGGCAGGTGCTGGAAGTAGTTGGCATCGACATCGCCGTGGGCCAGCAACTCGTTGGAGTTCACGCCGTTGGGGATCTCGATGACCTTGAGGTTCAGTTGCGGGTCGAGCTTCTGCACATAGGCGAGGATCTGCGCGTGGGGCACCGGATCGGCCGCCACGCGCAACGGCTCGACCGCCAAGGCGGCAAAGGAGGAAGACAGCCCGGCCCAGACCGCCAGGGTCAATGCGGTTTTTCTCAACATACTGATAGTCCTTGATCGAGTGACAGGTCAGGCGCTGACAGCCTGGGGTGCCAGTGCGTCGGCGTAGAAACGCTGGGCGACATCGGGGTGCGAACGCAGGCGGCCCTTGAGGTAGTTCCAGCCAACATCGCGAAACAGCGGGTTGTCCGGATCGCTGGCCGGGCCACGGGCTTCGCGCAGCAAGGCGGCCGGCAACGGATAGAGCGGCACCACCGCATCCAGTTGCGCACCGAGGAAGAAGGCGATCGACAGCCGCTCGCTGCCCGCTGGCGGAGACTGCACGCGGTGCACCGTGGCACGCAGGTAGCCGTTGGTGGCCAGCTCCAGCAGTTCACCAATGTTGACCACCAGGGTGTTGTCCCGTGGCAGCGCATCGATCCAGCGGCCCTCCTCGATTTCCACCTGCAGACCGGCCTGCTGGTCCTGCAGCAGGAAGCTGAGGAACCCGGAGTCCTTGTGGGCACCGACGCCCTGCCTGCTCTCGTTCACGGTGCGGCCGGGATAGCGGATCAGCTTGATGTGTTCGTTGGGCTTGTCGCCATACAGGGGGTCGAAGGCGCCTTGTGGCAGTGACAACGCTTCGGCAAAGGCCCGCAGCAAGCGCAGCGACATGCGGGTCATCGCCTGTTGCCATTCCAGCAGCAGCGGCTTGAGTTGCGGCAAGGCCTGGGGCCACAGGTTCGGCCCCTGCAGGCGAGCCCAGGTCGGCGTCTGTTCGTTCACCTCAAGGGCCTGGCGCTCGGCGCCGACGTCGAACTGCTCGCGCAGATCCGGCTGGCCCCGGGTGATCTCCGAAGCGGCGCGGTTGTAGCCACGAAAATGCGGCGAATGAATCATGCCGACAGCGGCCTTGTCCTCCTGGGGCAAGGCGAAGAATTGCCGGGCATGTTCCTGGACCTGCCGCAGCAGGCCGCTGTCGACGCCATGGCCGGTCAGGTAGAAGAAGCCGACATCCCGCGCGGCATGGCGCAGTGCCTTGAGAAACGCCTGGCGCTGATCGGCGTTGCCATCGAGTGCCGAGAGGTCCAGCAGCGGTAATGCAGTGATATCCAGCGGCTGCGGCATGTTTCACTCCCTGTGATCGAAACGGGTTCATCGTCCAGATAAAACTATCTGATCTTAAAAAAACCCAATAAATATCTTTTTAGAATTAGCTTAGTTTCACTGCCACCTGGCTCGTCACTACTCAAGTGGGTTGCCGCTTGCTTCTCCCTGCACACTCCCCAAAGGCTCTGGAACGGGAGTTACAGGGAGAGCCCGAAAAATCGACTTATACCCAAAAGACATCAATAAATTCTTTTATATTCTTTTGTCGTTTAGTCGTTGGACTGCAAGACTCGGCGCCGAATCATCCATCAAGTGTTGAGATCCCCATGAAGAAATTGACTGCCCTCACTGCCCTCACCCTGGCGATCGTCTCGGGCCTGGCCCATGCCGACCGTCTCGAAGACATCAAGAAATCCGGCGTGCTGCGCGTCGCCTCGTTCGACAGCAACCCGCCCTTCGGTTTCATCGACGCCAAGACCAAGCAGATCGAAGGCCTGGACGTCGACTACGCCAAGGCCATCGCCGACAAGCTCGGCGTGAAACTGCAACTGCAACCGACCAACCCGGCCAACCGCGTGCCGTTGCTGGTGGCGAACAAGGTCGACCTGGTGCTGGCCAACTTCACCATCACCCCGGAGCGCGCCCAGCAGGTCAACTTCAGCATTCCATACTTCAGTTCCGGCCAGCAGTTCATCGTCAAGAAAGGCACCCTCAAGTCCCAGGAAGACCTGAACAAATGGCGCGTCGGCGTCGACAAGGGCACCACCAACGAAGGCGTGCTGCGTGAGAAGTTCCCTGGTGCCAAGGTCGTTGCCTATGACGACACCCCGTTCGCCTTCACCGCCCTGCGCAATGGCAACGTCCAGGCGATCACCCAGGACGGCCCGAAACTGATCGGCCTGCTGGCCAACGTACCGGACAAGGACAAGTACGAAGTGCCGCCCTTCACCATCTCCAACGACCTGATCGGCGTCGGCATTCCCAAGGGCGAAACCGCGCTGACCGACGTGGTCAACCAGACCCTGGTGGAACTGGAAGCCAAGGGCCATGCGCAGAAGATCTACGACACCTGGTTCGGCCCGGACACCAAGACGCCGCTGGCCCGCCTGTACAAGATCGGCGACAAGAGCTGATCCCCCACCCCGCCGCATGCCCACAGCCCGCCCGGTTCGCCGTGCGGGCTCTTTGTCTTCTGGATGGACACCGTGATCGATGTTTGGTGAATTGCTCGGCCCGCAGTACCTGAAATGGCTGTTCGATGGATTTGTCCTGACCGTGGCGCTGTCCGCCGCGGTCTGCCTGGTGGCGACCGGGCTGGGGTTCCTGGTATGCCTGGCGCGATTGGCCGGCTCGCGCTGGCTGGCCTGGCCGGCGCGCGGCTACCTGGCGCTGCTGCGCAACACGCCGCTGCTGGTGCAACTGTTCTTCTGGTACTTCGGCGTCAGCGCGCTGTTGCCCGAAGAGCTGGTGAGCTGGCTCAACCTGCCCCATGAAGCGAGCATCCTGGGCGTGCCCCTCAGTTGGCCGTCCTTCGAGTTCATCGCCGGTTTCTGGGGGCTGACGCTCTACACTTCGGCCTTCATCGCCGAAGAATTCCGCGCCGGCGTCGCCTCGGTACGCTCGCAACAGCGCGAAGCCGGCCTGGCCATGGGCCTGCGCCCGGCGCAGGTGTGGCGCTACGTGGTGTTGCCGCAAGCCTTGCGTACGGCCCTCGGGCCATTGCTGGGGCAATACATGAATGCGCTGAAGAACTCCTCGCTGACCATGGCCATCGGTTTGGCCGAACTGTCCTACGCCTCGCGCCAGGTCGAGACGCAGACCTTCAAGACCTTCCAGGCGTTCGGCTTCGCCACCCTGCTCTACATCTTCAGCATTGCGCTGATCGAAGCGGCGGGCCAGTGGATCCGCCAGACCAAGCGCTATCGCCAGGGAGCGGCCTGAGCCATGGACTTTTCCGTTATCACCGACAACCTCGACTACTTCCTGCTCGGCGCCTACCCCGACGGCCCGCTTGGCGGCGCCGCGCTGACGTTGGTGCTGAGCGTGCTCTCCGGCGTCAGTGCCGCCATTCTCGGCCTGGTGCTGGGCATTGCCCTGAGCACGCTCAAGGGCTGGCCCAAGGGGATATTGATTGCAGTGCTGGGTTTCCTGCGGGCGATCCCGGTGCTGATGCTGATTTTCTGGAGCTACTTCCTGCTGCCGATCCTGTTCCACTTCGACATTCCGGCATTGTTCACCGTGGTCTGTGCGCTGTCGCTGATCGGTGGCGCGTACCTGGCGTACTCGGTCCATGCCGGTATCCAGAGCCTGCCGGCCGGCCAGTGGGCCGCGGCGCGCGCACTGGGCATGCGGCCGGTGCAGGTGATGCGCCTGATCATCCTGCCCCAGGCCCTGCCGATCATGCTGCCGTCGTTTCTCAACCAGTGGATTTCACTGATCAAGGACACGTCGCTGGCGTATGTGATCGGCGTGGGGGAACTGTCGTTCGTGGCGACCCAGGTGAGCAACCGGGTGATGATTCATCCGACGGAGATCTTTCTGTTCGTGGCGTTGGTGTATTTCGTATTTTGCACCGGGCTGGATCTGCTGGCGGGAGTGCTGACCAGAAAGCGATCCACGGCATCAGCCCGATAAACGCCATCTATCCTGAGAGACCCACTGGAGGTAGAAACACTGCGGTGGGAGCAGGCTTGCCCGCTCCCACAGTCATGTCACCTTCGGTCATTGAGCCGGGAATTGAATGACATGGCCCAATAGGTCAAAAAATACGCTTCAACGCTTCAACAGCCAGGCTTTGGCAAGCCCCCAAACCAACCAGCGCCCGACACTCACCGCCCACACCAGCGCTGCCACCAACCCCACACCCAGCAGCATTCCCGGTACTCCGGTATGGCTGATCAATTTGCCAGCGACAAAAGGGAAACCGAACACACCGATGAAGTAGGACAGGCTGAACAGCAGCAACGCCTGGGCGGTAAGCCCCGATGGGGCTTCGTTTGCCGCCAGGCCATTGATGACCGAGTAGTTCAGACCATAACCGACACCCAGCAACGCAGCCGTCAGCAGATAGCCGAGGCTGCCGTGGACCCATTCGGCAAAGCCGATCACCGCGATCAGCATCAGGCTGGTCAACACACAGGAAGTCGCGAACGGATTGCGCTGGACCACCCACTTGGCAATCAGCAACCGACAGGCAATGGCTGCGCCCATGAATCCGATGAAAAACAATGAATAGTCCAGCCCGAGATCGGCTGCGTAGCTGGTCTGGAAGCTGCCCATCCCGCCAAAGACCGCACCACCCAGGCCGACCATGAGAATCGACCATACGGAGGGTGAACGCAGCACCTGCCTCGCAGCTTTCAGGCTGATCTGCACCCGCTCGCCTGAACGCATCCGGGTTTCCTCTCTGGAGCCAAGCCACCAGAAATACAATCCACCCAACACCGCAGCAAGCGAAGCAAATGCAAAAGCCACTTGCACGGGCAGCCCCGCGGAACCGGCCAGTTTTCCCAGCAACGGCGCGCTGCCGATCCCCGTCAGCATGCTGCCCGATAGCAGCGCGAAACAGTGGGTACGACGCTGCGGCTCGACCATTGCCGCGACCATGATTGGCCCGACCGTGTAGAACAGCCCCCAGCCGATTCCCAGGATGAAGCCGCACGCCGACAACGCCAGGCCGACTCCCGGCACCACGGCGAATCCCGCCGAGGCAACGACCAGGCAGGCAGCACCCAAGGCAATGCAGCGTGGCGCGCCCACACGCTGCAACACATGCCCCGAGCCCGGCACCGCGATCAACGTACTGATCATGGCCACCGCAAAGACTTGCCCGGCCTCCCGTTCACCCGCCCCAAAGGTCCTCACCAACAACGACAGCAGGAAGGTTGCCCCATAGGAAATGGACAAGAGAAAACAGGCCACGCAAAACAGGCCGAAACGGTGGGCTGTCGTGCCGGTCGAGGGCGAGGTCATTGGCGCTATCCTGATTTGGGAAGAGCGCCTTTCTAGCACGGCAAAATCCGCGGATGGTTATGGGATTCACGGAGTTGAGGAAGATAATCCCGAACCTATGGGGCCTGCTCGAAAGCCAGCACCTCACAGCCCTTGGCCACCACCATCTCGGCAAACGCTGGCAATCGCCCAACGAAATCCCGTTCGAACGCCAGGTAACGGTCCTGGGTCGGCAGGTAGCGAATGCGCGGGCTGATCCTGGGAATATCCCTGGACGACAGCTGAAGCACCTCGTTGCTGCGCTGGTTCCAGAACCAGGCGATGGTCCGCGTGCCGAAGCTGTTGGACTGATAGTTCAGCACCCACCAATCGTCATGCCCAGGGGAGGCACGGAGCTGGCCGTGGAATGTACGCAGCGTAATGGTGCGCTTGGGCTGAGTGACGAAATACTGCGTCTGCTGGCGCATCTCGCTGCCGAATCCGTCCAGCACCGCCTTGCTCGCGCTACCAGTGATGAAGTTGAAGCGCCACGCCTCCAACACCCATTCAGCCCACCCCGCATCTTCCACGTTCTGACGCTGGCCCAGGTCGAACAGCAGCACTTCATCGTTCCCCAGGTATACGCTGGAGGCCCAGTCCTGGGCGCCCTTGGCAGGCATTGGCCGGGCAGCGACGGTCGGCCCAGGCTGCTCTTCATCCCAGATCCAGCACAGCGGTCCGTTATATTGCATGAACAACAAGCGACGGGCCCCGGCTTGCAGCATTGCCACATCACCGGGGTACTCGAAAATGACCTCGCTGGAGTCGGCGGTGATGCGCCAAATCCGCGTCAGGTGCTCGGGCTCATACAGGCACTGGCGTTCGAATATCCGCGAATCCAGCACCAGGGTGGCCCACTCGAACTCCGGCCAGTCCATGTCGGGAGGGCCGAAAGGCCGAATATCCTGCCCCTGGCAGGTTTCATAGCGGAACAGGTCTTCGCCGCTGCGATCGCCGACCTTGACCCGCCGCTTCCAGAAACTGCGCTCGGGATTCGCATCGAGCAATTGCAGGTCCCCGCCGGCCGTTCCATCGGTTCGATGCTCCAGCATGTCCTGCTCGGTTGGCGGCCATGGGTTGTAGTCGATCAGAAAGCACAACCAGCTGTCGTCATCCTGCTCGATGATCGAGGCCCAACCATTACTGTAGTGCTCGTCGAAAACATCGGTGGGGCCGGGATAGCTGTGCACCTCCTGCAGCCACTGCAGCTTGCGGCGTTTGGCGGTGTTTTTTTTGGCCTGCGGCGCAACTGGCTGTTTTGACTCGATCAACGTCGGTGTGAGCCTCGGCTCGCCGCCGCCCTTCTTCCAATATCTGGCAAAGGCCTTGCGCTGGTCGGTGGGGACAATCACTGGCCGGTAGTCATCGGCCTGGGCATCGAGGTTCCACAAGTCGTACCCCTGTTGCGCCAGCAGCGGCACCAGGGCATCAAAACAGACCTCCGCCATTTCGTTGGACAGTTCGTCCTGCAGCGCCTCGAATGCCGCGCCGGAAAACAGCTCGATTCCGGGATAGTAGTGCTGGAACAGCGCGAGGAGTTCACCGCCGGGTATTTTCCAATCGACATGTACCAATGGATCGAAATTCGGTTGCATCGGCGGCCTTCCCTCGCAATTGATAGCGACGACATCTTAGGCCTCTGCGCCGGCGACTGCCTTGAAACGGCTCACAAACAGCGGATTACACAAGAAACGCGGCGGCTCGCAGGAGGTCGAGAGGGTGCTGCTGACGACCGCGCCCGCCTTCGCCACGCGTCGTATTCGGCGTAGAGACCCGGCCAGGCCGGGCCCGCCGTGTTCAATGGCCAGACGGTGTCTAGCCTCTATCCTGCTGGGTTACCGGCAACTCCCGGGGCGGCTCCTTGGGGCCAATGAAGAACCAGAGAATCAACCCCAGCAGCGGCACCCAGATCAGCACGACGATCCACAGCCCTTTGGTGCCGGCACTACGTCCGCTCTTGAGCACACTCCTGATAGCCCACAATTCGACGAGCAGCACCACCACCGCCAGGGCGATCCAGACATATTCGATTTGCATGGTTTTCCTCCCTTGTGTCTTGCGTTAGGTAGGAGACGCCGGCAAGGGTTCATTCGGATTTCGTGACGTTTTCAAGTAGCGGCTCCCGCTTCAGCACCCAGAACAGCCCGGACCGTCGGAATTTACAGCGCATCACCAGGGGGATATCCTTGCGCCACCCATGAGAATCAGACGCATTTCCTGCAAGGCATCCCGTTGACTCAACATCCCCACTCCCCCACGCCCATGCTCAAGGACAGCGAAACAGGCGTCTATTCCAAACCCCGCATCTTCCTGCACTGGCTATCTGCTGCCGTGATCCTGTGGGCGACCTTCAGTGGCTTCGGCGTGACTCTGCTCGACCAACAGGCGCCGTTCCGGCAGTGGGTCGAATCACTCAACCCGCAGTTGACCAGCCTGTTCATCCCGTTCTTCGCCTGGCGTCTGTGGCTGGCCATAAAGACCCCCGCGCGCCCTGCCCACGTTGGCCTGCAGGCGCGCCTGGCGGGGCTTGCCCATGTAGCCATCTATGCGACGGTGACGGGGGTGCTGGTCACGGGTGTACTGATGATGAATCATCCGGTGGAGATGCTCGATCTGTTCGAGTTGCCGCAGTTGGTCCACTCCAGATCCGCACTGGTGGCGTTGCACCAGGAGCATCATGTGATGTGCGCGCTGCTCGGCGGCCTGGTTGCGCTGCATTTGATGGCGGTCGTACAACATCAGGTAATGGGGCGATCCGTGTTGGGTCGGATGCTCAATCGCTGAATGTCGACTACTGTTTTGATGAACAGGAGACCGGGGAGATTACGTACCAGCCCTGCTGCCCACCTCCAAGGGACAAGGCATCGCCAGCAATTGCTGGCGATGATCGAAAACCTGCGAAGCCATTAGGCAGCGTTTTCTTAAAGAAAAATTTTGTACATTGCATTTTCATGCTCACTGTCCCTACCGTTATCGTGAGCCAGAAATGCTGGAAAAAATAATATCAAAATTACATGAGCAACTATCTTTTCAAGGCAACAGCCCGCGCAAAAAAAACGAAATCCCTGAAAAAACCCGATTTGTAGCAAATATTCCTCACCCGAATAAAAAATTCGGAATCATTAGACTTGAAGCAAGCGGATTCGGTAACGACCTGCTTTCGTTTTCCGTGAAAAATGTCAAGAACCTAAAACCCGGAAAAGCCGAGCCTCTGATGCAAGTTCAGAAATCTGCCGTAGCAGACATCGATAAAACTCAAAAAACCGACCTGGCCAATGATCCCGGAGATTTTATCGGCCGGGGCTCTAGGGGGAGCGTCTACAGAAACGGGGACTTTGTGACGAAAATAATACAAATCGACACTTCGAATACTGTCGATTTCATCTTGAAAAACAAAGAACTGCAACATGAAACCAGCATGTGCAACGCATACTGGATGAAAGAAAACTCGTCATCACCGGCAACGATGAGAGGAAACCAGATAACAATGCCATTCATAGCTGGAACATTACCCAGCCTGCCAGAGACAAGCGAGGCGGTAAGAGACCTGTTCAGCAAGGGACTGATGATGGGTGATGCTGCGCCAGAAAACTTCATAAGAACCGAGAGTGGAAAAATTGTCCCCGTGGACTTCGGCCTTGTCTTCAACAAGGACAGTATCAAAGAGTTAGACAAACAGACAAAAATAGAGATAGTTCACGACTACATCAAGGGCGGGCATCGTTGTGTCCCGACAGAGCTAAAGGCGGAATATGCTGTTCGCCTTAAAGATCTGGACAGTTCCCTGGGTGCCAGTAGCCCGGCCAGGAGCATGAATGTCAGAGAGCTCTCGAAAGCTGGCCTTCTGAAACGCGTGTAACAGGAACCCATCAACACCGCAAAACGGTACCGCCGTGCGCTTTTAGACGCTCTGCGGCGATGGCCCGGTCGCTATCGCCAGCAAGCGGCTCCCACAGCAACCGCGCCCGGCAGGGCCCTGTGTATTCCAGGGCCTTGTCCGTTAGGCGATATCCTTGGACTTATTGGCATTAGTCGGAAATTTCCGAACAGGTTACAGTTCCCCATACTGTTCTGCTCCCGGATAACGTTCTCCATGACCCGTCCTCGTTTCCTGCCCGACAACTTCACCCTGACCCTGATCAGCGTGGTGATCCTTGCCAGCTTCCTGCCTGCCAGCGGCCAAGTGGCGGTCGGCTTCAGTTGGCTGACCAACATTGCCATCGCCCTGCTGTTCTTTCTCCACGGTGCCAAGCTCTCCCGCGAGTCGATCATCGCCGGGGCCGGTCACTGGCGCCTGCACCTGCTGGTGTTCGGCCTGACCTTCGTACTGTTCCCGCTGCTGGGGCTGGCACTCAAGCCGGTGCTTTCGCCGCTGATCGGCGACCAGCTGTACATGGGCATGCTTTACCTCTGCGCGCTGCCCGCCACGGTGCAATCGGCGATCGCCTTCACTTCCCTGGCCCGCGGCAACGTCCCGGCGGCGATCTGCAGCGCAGCGGCTTCCAGCCTGTTCGGCATTTTCCTCACGCCGTTGCTGGTGACCCTGCTGCTGAATGTGCACGGCGAAGGTGGCTCGACCCTCGATGCCATCGTGAAGATCAGCGTACAGCTGCTGCTGCCATTCATTGCCGGCCAGATCGCCCGCCGCTGGATCGGCGCCTGGGTCGGCCGCAACAAGAGCTGGCTGAAATTCGTCGACCAGGGTTCGATCCTGCTGGTGGTCTACAGTGCCTTCAGCGAGGCGGTGAACGAAGGTATCTGGCACCAGATCCCGCTCGGGGACCTGGCCGGACTGGTGGTGGTCTGCTGTGTGGTGCTGGCCTTGGTGCTGGTGGCGTCGACCCTGCTGGGCAAGGCCTTCGGCTTCGACCAGGAAGACCGCATCACCATTCTCTTCTGCGGCTCGAAGAAAAGCCTGGCCACCGGAGTTCCGATGGCCCAGGTGCTGTTCGCCGGCAGCACCATCGGCGTGCTGATCCTGCCGCTGATGCTGTTCCACCAGATCCAGCTGATGGTCTGCGCGGTGCTGGCCCAGCGCTACGCCAAACGACCGGAGTCGGTCGGCGAGCTGATGGGCCAAGTCGATCCTTGAGCCCGGCACTGAACGCCCAGGCTGCCTGATCCGGAACTCGGGTCAGGCAACCCTTCCAGTCTAATTGAGCTGCGTATCCCAACACTCGAAGGGGGGCGAAACCTCGTAGCCACCATCCCAGCTCCTGCGCGTTGATGGATGGCTTCACGCGTTACCATACAGACTCTTGCCGAGTGAGCGACAGCAGCGCAGCATGTGCACCCACATAACAAGCCGCCATGAGGAAACCCAATGCTCCTGCACCTGTCGACCTGGGCCGAGATCGGTCAGTTTCTCGAACGCAGCCGTACCATCGTCGTGCCCATCGGTTCCAACGAACAGCATGGCCCCACCGGGCTGCTGGGTACCGACTGGATGTGTCCACAGATCATTGCCCACGAAGCCGAGAAAAGCGCCGATATCTTGATCGCGCCGACCTTCAATATCGGCATGGCCCAGCACCACCTGGCATTCCCGGGCACCATCTCGCTGCGGCCGTCGACCTTCATCGCCGCCATCGGCGACTGGGTCCGTTCGCTGGCTGGTCACGGCTTCGAGAAGATCCTGTTTCTCAACGGCCACGGCGGCAACATCGCCTCGATCGAGGCGGCCTTCTCCGAATTGTATGCCGAAGCGAGCTTCGCCAAGCGCCGCGCCGGCTACGCCTTGAAGCTGTGCAACTGGTGGGATCTGGAAGGTGTCGGCGAGTTGGCCCGCGAGCAGTTCCCCACCGGACATGGCAGCCATGCCACGCCCTCCGAGATTGCGGTGACGCAGTGGGCCTATCCGGAATCGATCAAGTCGGCCGACTACTCGCCACGGATCGGCAACACCGGCCCGATCCGCGAAGCCCTGGACTTCCGCGCACGCTTCCCGGATGGCCGCATGGGTTCCGACCCGGCCCTGGCCAGCGTGGAAAAAGGCGGTGAACTGGTGCGCCTGGCCGCCCGGGGGCTGGTGCGGGAAGTGGAAGCGTTCAGCCGCGAAGCACTGCCCGAGTGATCCCTGGCCCCTAATCCGGCGCCCGGCTCAGTTCGCCGATTTTCTCCAGCCGGGCCCGGACGATGTTGCGGCTGATGTTCAGCAGGCGCCCGGTCTGCAACTGGTTGCCGTGGCAATAACGGTAGGCGGTGCGGAATATCGTCTCCTCGATGTGCTCGTAAAGGTCCGGGATATTGCGCTCGAACAAGGCATTGAGCGCTGCCTCAAGGTCTACCGGGCCGCTGATGGCACGGGTCGGTTGCACGGTTTCCTCCTGGCGGACGCCCACCGTGCGCATGTCCACCAGGTGCAGGTCGGAAGGCGCCACACGCTGGTTGCGGCATACCAGCAAGGCGTGGTGAATGGCATTCTCCAACTCGCGGATGTTGCCTGGCCAGCTGTGTTCCAGCAGTTTGCGCTCGGCCTCGCTGCTCAGTGAGGCGCGGTTGTAGCCCAGGCGCTGGCAGTGTTCCTCAAGGAAGAATTCCGCCAGCGGCAGGATATCGCCCGGCCGCTCGCGCAATGGCGGCAGGCGGATCGTCGCCACGTGCAGGCGGTAGAACAGGTCCTCGCGGAAATTCCCCGCCACCACCGCGTCAGCCAGGTTGACGTTGGTCGCCGCCACCAGGCGCACATTGATCGGAATCGGCGTACGCGAACCCAGGCGCACCACTTCACGCTCCTGCAGCACCCGCAGCAGCTTGACCTGCATGTTCAGCGGCAGGTCGCCGATCTCGTCGAGAAACAGCGTGCCGCCGTTGGCCGCCTCGAACCAGCCGGCCTTATGGGTGGTGGCGCCGGTAAAGGCGCCCTTCTCGTGACCGAACAGTTCGCTCTCCACCAGCGTCTCGGCGAACGCGCCGCAGTTGACCGCCACGAACGGCTCGCGGCCGCGCCGACTGAGGTGATGGATGTGCCGCGCAACCAGTTCCTTGCCGGTACCGGTCTCGCCGATGATCAGGGTATTGGCCTCGCTGGGCGCCAGGCGCTCGATACGACTGAGCAGTTCCTGGGAGCGCGGGTCCTTGAAAACCAGCACGGTGGCGCGCACCGACTTGGTCAGTTCACGGGCGTTGGGGTGTGTGATCAGCGACATGATGCATTCCTGGCAGTAAAAGCGCCCCTTCATAGTGCCCGAAGATTTTTATGCTAAATAATTATTAATTAATATTTATATATTCCTTGAAATCATATGCGTGTTTTTTGCTACACACCTGCTGCTGGAGCAGCAATCGGTCAGCAGCTGCCTGTGTATCAATCAGCACACGATCCCCCTGGCGACTCTCGCCTGAGTCGCTGAAACCCTTGCCCGCCGTGGCCGGCAGCACTTTCCGGGTGCGCTGGCACGCAACCTGCTCTGCCCCCTTCAAGCACACCGCACAGCTGCAGGGGAAATTTCAATGAAAGGTTTCTGGCGCAACAGCCTCGCCGCATTGGCCGGGTTACTGGCGAGCTACGGCGCACTCGCCGAGCCGGCGCCGGCTTCGGTAAAGATCGCCATCGTGGCCTTCACCCAGGGCGGCAAGCCGGTGTTCGGCGGCATCGCCGGCCGGGTGATCGAGGACGGCTGGCTGGAACAGCAGCTCAAGGAGCGCGGGGTCACGCTGGAGTGGATCGCCCTGCCCCATGCCGGCGCCGGTCCGCAGATCAACGAAGGGTTCAGCAACAACAGCATCGACTTTGCCGTGCGCGGCGACCTGCCGTCGGTCATTGCCGGGGCCGGTGGCGTGCCGGGCAAGCTGATCGTGCCGGGCGGCAGCGGCAACAACGTCTACCTGGTGGTGCCCGCCAACTCCACGGCCAAGTCCATCGAGGACCTCAAGGGCAAGCGCCTGGCCCTGCACCGCGGGCGGCCCTGGGAGTTCGCCTTCAGCAACTTTCTCACCAGCCGGCAGCTCAAGCTCGATGATTTCAAGATCGCCAACCTCAACCCGCAGGTCGGTGCCGCCGCCGTGTCTGCCGGCAAGGTCGACGCCGCCGTGCTGCTCAACGAGGCCTATGCCCTGGAAGACAAGGGTGTCGGCAAGATCATCTGGTCGACCAAGCAAGGCAGCAACGACTGGCGCCTGGTCTCCGACCTGTGGGGCACCGACCGCTTCGTCCAGCAACACCCGGACATCACCCAACTGCTCGCCACTGCCTGGGTCAAGGCGGCCTGGTGGATCTCCCAGCAGCAGAACCAGGACGCCTATTACCAGCTGTCCTCCCGCGCCGGCATCAGCGAAAGCGTGTTGCGTCGCGATGACCAGGGCGACCCGGTGAGCTGGAGAGACCGCTGGGCCCCCAAGAGCGACCAGCAACTCAAGGCCCATTACCAGGCCCTGAGTGCCTACGCCCTGGCCAACCACCTGATTCGCGACAACTACGACATCACTCAGGCCCTGGCCACCCGCTACACCAACCAGGCGCTGATCGACCTGAACCTTACCGACTACTGGCCGAACCTGCGCGGCCAGGTCACTCAGAATCCATGACAGGAGTCACGATGAGCATCGAATTCTTTACCCGCCTGCCGCTGCACGGCGAAACCCAGTTTCTCCCCGGCGACCCACGCAACCGCGGCGACTGGCACCGTGGTGGCCCGAGTACCGGGGCCGTTTCCGGGTTCAGCGTTGGCGACCACTTCACCTACATCGACTACCTCGGCCAGATCGCCCGCGCCGCGGAAATCAATGGCTTCGGCGGCGCGCTGATGGTCAATGCGCCGAGTGGCGAGGAACCCTGGACGGTCTGCTCGCTGCTGGCCCGGGAAACCCGCACGCTGAAATACGTGACGGCCTTCCAGCCCTACCACTACACCCCCTGGGTGGCGGTACAACAGGCCGCGACCTACCAGCGCGCCACCGGCAACCGGCTGGTGTGGAACATCATCAATGGCGGCTCGGATGCGATCCAGCGCCAGGTCGGCGATTTCAGCGACCATGACGAACGTTATGAACGCGCCATCGAGTTCATGGACGTGGTCAAGGGCTACTGGAACAATGAAACCTTCCACTACGATGGCAAGTTCTACAAGGCTGACGGCGGCGGCCTGCGCGGCCCGCAGAAAAAGGCCGAGCTGCCGCTGATCTGCACTGCGGGCTCATCGAGCCCGGCACGGGAGTTCGCCGCACGGCACGCCGACTTCTACCTGATGCGCGCCGAACACCCTGACGAAATCGCCGCCCTGATCGCCGACATCCGCGAGCGCGCGCTGAAATACGGCCGCACCGGGATTCGCTTCGGCCTCTCCATCGACGTCATCACCCGCGAAACCGAAGAACTGGCCCGTACCGAGGCCAAGCGTTTCTTTGACGAAGGCATCGCCCGTGGCGCGGTCAAAGCCGTGGCGGCCCACGCCGGGCTGCGTACCGCGCGCAAGCTCAGCTATGAAAACGACTTCGCCAGCAAGCACGAAGCCCAAGGCTTCGACGACTTTTTCATCCACTCCAACGTCTGGACCGGTTTCGGCTACATCGGCATTCCACCCGGCTGTGCGCTGGTGGGCAGCTATGAAAACGTCGTGGCCCGGATTCGCGAATACAATGCGCTCGGCATCGACCTGTTCTTCCTCGCCGGCTACCCGCACCTGGAAGAGGCCTACCGCCTGGGCGAGCATATCCTGCCGCACTTTCGCGGCGAGCGCAGTGGCCTGAGCCGTACGGCCGAACCGCTGCTGGCGCTGCACAGCGCCAACGGTCCGAGCGGAGCCTGATCCATGAGTCAGGATTCGCACTCGCTCAGCCGTCGGGCCTTTCTCGGCCACAGTGCCGCCCTGGGTGGCGGGCTCATCCTTGGTGGCAGCCTGCTCGCCGGCTGCGGCCCGCAGGGCGACAAGCCCGCCCCCACGACGTCGACGGACGACCAGCCGCGTTACGGCGGTCGGTTGCGCCTGGGGATCATCGACGGCAACCAGAACGGCAACCTCGATGCCCACAAGCCCATCGGCGGCGGCATCGTCCGCGGCTTTGCGCTGTACAGCAAGCTCTGGGAATGGGACGAGCACATGCAGCCGCGCCTGGCCCTGGCCGAGCTGGCCGAGCCGAATGCCGATGCCAGCCAATGGACGCTGCGCCTGCGCCAGGGCCTGGAGTTCCACAACGGCAAGACCATCGACGCCGACGACCTGATCTTTTCCATCCGCCGCCTGACCGACCCGCAACTGGCCTCGCCCTATGCGGCACTGCTGCACTGGGTCGACCGCGACAATCTGGTCAAGCTCGACTCGCGTACCGTGCGCCTGGGCTTTCGCGAAGGCCGCAGCTACATGCCGCTGGCGGAAACCTGGGTCAACTTCGGCGGTATCGTCCCGGTGGACTACCACCCAGTGACCAACCCCGTCGGGGCCGGGCCGTACAAGCTGAAAAGCTACAGCCCCGGCCAGCGCTCGCTGTTCACCCGCTTCGAGCACTACTACAAGGACGGCAAGCCGTACGCCGACGAGTTGGAGATCATCGATTTCAAGGACCAGGTCGCGCGCCTGGCCGCCCTGCGCGCGGGGCAGATCGACATGGCCAACGTGATGCCCACCGAACAGCTGGAGGTATTGCAACGCGATCCGCGCGTACGCCTGCTCAAGTCGGTGAGCGGCAACTGGCTGTCGTTCGACATGAACCTGGACAAGCCGCCGTTCAACGACCCACGGGTCCGCGAGGCATTCCGCCTGCTGGCCGATCGCGAGGAACTGGTGCGCCGTGCGCTGAATGGCCAGGGTCGGGTAGCCAATGACCTGTACGCGCCGAGCGATCCGACCTTCAACCACGATCTCGGCCCGCGCCCGCACGACCCGCAGAAGGCCGCGCAACTGCTCAAGGAGGCCGGCCAGGAAAACCTCGAGGTGGAACTGATCACCACCACCGGTCCCGGACTGTCTTCGGCGCTGGTGCTGGCCGAGCAGGCCAGGCGCGTCGGCGTGACGCTGAAGGTCAAGCAGGTCGACCAGGCTACCTTCGACGGCCCGCAGCGCGCCGACTGGACCCTGAGCACCGGTGGCAGCATCGGTGCGCCGTTCCTCGCCAGCGCGATCCACACCGACGCGCCGTTCGCGGTGTCGAACAAGACCCACTTCAACGACCCGCAATTCTCGCAACTGTTCCTTGAGGCCATGGCCCAACCCGACCTGCAGAAGCGCACCGCCCTGGTCCACCAGGCGCAGCGCATCCAGTACGAACGCGGCGGGATGCTGATCTGGGGCTACGCCGACCTGCTCGACAGCGTGGCAACCCGCGTCGGCGGCGCAAAGGCGGAAGAGTCGCTGTTCAGTACCTGGCGCTTCGAACGCCTGTGGCTCAGGGACAGCGCCTGACCGCGGATATCACCGGGTTTTAGGGCCTATTCGCGGGCAAGCCCGGCTCCTACAAGTTTTGCGAGTGCTGGGTTCAACGCAGTACCTGTAGGAGCCGGGCTTGCCCGCGAACCGCCGCAGGCGGCCATCCCCACGTTCCTCCTTTTCCATCACCTTTTATTCGAGGCGAGTTCGTCATGCCCGCTATCGCACGTTTTTTACCCGCGCCAGGCCCCGAAAGCCTGCGCAAGAGCGCCCTGGCCCTGGCAATCCTGTCCAGCCTTCCCCTTGCGGCACACGCCGCCGACACCCAGTTGCAAACCGTCACCGTCGAGGCCAGTGCCAGCGACGACGATGCCTTGCCCACCCGGCCACCCTCCTCGATCTACGGCGGCACGGAGGCAAAGGTCCTCGACACCCCGCGCTCGGTCACCCAGATCAACGCCGAGCAACTGGCCAGCGACTCGATCCGCAGTGCCGACGACCTGGTCAAATACGCGCCCGGCATTACCCGTGGTGGCGGCCAGAACGCCGGGATCGCCCCACAGTTCCGCGCCCAGGGTTCCGAAGTGTTCCAGGACGGCCAGCGTGCCTATGGCGTACGCCATCCCGCCAACTTCAACGCCTACGAAGGCGCCGACATCGTCGCCGGACCGTCGTCGGTCACCTACGGCTCGGTCTCCGGCAGCGGCGGCTACGTCAACTACCTGAGCAAGAAACCCGACTTCAACAGCTTCAAGACCAAGGTCAGTGGCGAACTCGGCGCCTGGATCCCCGATGGCACATCCCGTGACTCAAGCAAGTTCAGTATCGACAACACCGGCCCCGTGAGCGACAACCTCGCCTACCGGGTCAGCATCACCAAGCAGCGCCAGCAGGATTTCTACGACAACGTCGACAACAACTTCGACGCCTTCTACGGCGCGCTGGCCTGGCGCAACGACAACGTACGGGTCGACTGGAACGCCAGCTACGACAACTACTATGACTACAACATCACCCACGGCTGGAACCGCGCCACCCAGGCGCTGGTGGACAGCGGCAAGTACTACGCCGGACGGGCCACGCCGATCATCCAGAACGGCAACACCCTCTGGTCGCCGGTGCTGGCCTCCGGCGCCGCCGATGCGCCGACCCTCGGCTGGGTGCAACGCCAGCGCAATGCCCAGGGCCAGTACACGGTGGTCGATGGCAGTTTCCAGACCGCCTCGCCGAACACCCAGGGCAACCCCGGCACCCTGCGCGGCTGGGTCTATGACCCGACCCTGGCAGGCAACGGCCTGACCTCGTTGTCGTCCCAGGTCGGCCAGCGCGCCGAGGACCAGAGCAGTTCGCGGCGCTTCACCACCCAGTTGCGGATCGAGGCCGACCTGTCGCCGACCATCACCCTCGCCAACAGCACCTTCTACCAGCGCTCCAAGGACCTCACCGACGCGGTGGGTTCGTTCCAGGTGAAGTCCAAGGACAATATTTTCGACAACCGCTTCGAGTTCCACTGGAACAACGAACTGCGCCTGGGCGATTTCAGCCTGCGTGACGAGAGCAACAGCGGGCTGATCTACCGCCGCGAGTTCAACCAGTCGATCGCCGCCAACAACAACTTCGGTTCGACCATCAACGCCTACGACCTGACCCTCGACCCTTCCGGCAAGAACCCCGGCACGCTGCTCGGCCTGACCGGTTCGAACCCGGCCGGCGGCAATGGTGCCTGGATCGGCCAACCGGGTGTACCGCAGTACTCCAGCTACTATGGTTGGCTCAACCTGCCGGCGATGTACCCCGTCAGTGGCGGGCTCTATGCCGAATCGGTCGCACCCTATACCGCCGAGAGCACCTGGAGCACCAAGACCCTGTTCAGCCAGCACAACCTGCATTTCGGCGAGCGGGTCGGGTTGAACGTCGGCGCCAGCCGCAGCTGGATCGATGCCGAGATCGACAACCCGTTCGTCCTGCCGGGCAGCAATTCGCGCAAGGACAGTCACAACTACAGGCTGTTCTCGGTGCAGGTCAGCCCCTACGTCAAGCCTACCGAAAACAGCACGCTCTACTACACCTTCGACCGCTCGCTGGCGGTGAATACCGGGTTCTTCTCCAATGGTCTCGGCTGGGGCAGCGGCACCGGCGCCAACCAGCTCAGCCCGCTGGCGTTCCAGAGCCTGAGCGTACTGCATGAAGTAGGATTGAAGGTCGAAGCGATACCCAAGGAACTGTTCTTCACCCTGGCGGCCTTCAAGCAGGCCCGCGACCAGTCGCCGGACAGCAACAACAACATCGCCCGACTGGTGATCAAGGGTGTCGAGTCGACCCTTCGCTACCAGCCCAACGACCACCTGCGCAGTGGCCTGAACCTGTCCAGGCTCAATGCCTACAACGAATTCACCTCCCAGGCCGGTTTCGCCTCGGCGGGGTTCATTGCCGACAACGGCACCGTGTTCGGCGACAACAACAGCCTCAACCAACGGCCCTCCGGGCGCTTCGACGCCGTGCAGATTCCCGAATACACCGCCAGTGGCTATGTCGACTACCGCTTCGACTCGGGCTTCGGCGCCGAGCTGTCCGGCTGGTGGACCAGCAACTGGTACCTGAACCTGAGCAAGACCGTGAAGATCCCCAACGAATACAACCTCGACCTGGCGCTTTACTACCGCCAGCCGCAGTGGAGCACCACCTTGCGCGTACTCAACCTGACCAACGAGCTGAACTTCGTCAGCGGCCTGGCCGGCTCGACCAACACCTTCCTGCAGCCCATGCCGGGTCGCACCGTGCTGGCGCAGTTCGACTATCAGTTCTGACCCTTCAACCCCAAGAGGCAATCACGATGTCCATTGAATTCGTCGGCATGATCTTCCCCCGCCAGTGGTCCGAGACCCGTGGCGTACGCAGTCCGGACTTCGACCTGGAGTTCATCCGCCACCATGCCCGCAGCCATGAGCATGCCGGTTTCGACCGGGTGTTGATCGCCAGTGGTCCGGGCAGCGCCGACAGCCTGCAGATCGCCGCCTACGCGGCGGCCCATACCGAGCGCCTGGGCTTCATGATCGCCCACCGGCCGGCGCTCACCGCCCCCACTGTCGCGGCGCGCGCCTTCGCCACGCTGGACCACACCACCGGCGGCGGGCGAATTCGCCTGCACGCGATCACCGGCATCACCGCCGAGCCCCAGGAAGGCGACACCCTGCTGGACAAGACCGAGCGCTACAAGCGTACCGACGAGTACCTGGAGATTGTCCGACGGACCTGGACCGAAGAGGAACCATTCGATTTCGAGGGCAAATACTTCAACATCAAGGGTGCGTTTTCTCCGGTCAAGCCGTTGCAGAAGCCGCATATCCCGATCTCGTTCGGCGGTTCGTCGGACATCGCCTACCAGATCGCGGTGAAACATGCGGACCTGTACGCGTTGTGGGGCGAACCCCTGAGCGGCGTGGCCGAGCAGATCGGCAAGCTGAAAGCCGCGGCGCAGGCGGCCGACGTCGCAGCACCACGGGTGAGCCTGTCGGTCCGACTCATCCTCGGCGCCACCGAGGAACTGGCCTGGCAGCGCGCCGAGCAGATCCTCGCGCAGATCAAGGCCAATCCGCAGTTCGCGGCAGGCAGTCCGTGGCAGAAGCACCTAAAGGGCACCGGCTCCGAACGGTTGCTGGCGGCGGCCGCCGCGAGCGATCGCCATGACCGGGCGCTATGGATGCCGACGGCGACGGCGGTCGGCGCCTACGGCGACACCACGGCCCTGGTCGGCACCCCGGAGACCGTGGCCCAGGCACTGCTGGACTATGTCGACCTGGGCGTGACGACCTTCCTCAACCGTGGCTACGACCCGTTCTATGACACGGTCGACTACGGGCGCTGGATCATTCCGGCGGTGCGTGAAGAAGCGCGCCGCCGCCAGGCACGGGTAGCCTAGGGCGGCGCGTGGTCGACGCGACTAGATGACGAAACGGGCAACCATCGCACTCAGATCGACCGCCAGGCGCGACAGCTCGTGGCTGGCGGCGCTGGTCTGGTTGGCCCCGGCGGCAGACTGGGAAGCCAGGTCGCGAATGTTCACCAGGTTGCGGTCGACCTCGCGGGACACTTGCGCCTGCTCTTCCGAGGCGCTGGCGATCACCAGGTTGCGCTCATTGATCAGGTTGATCGACTGGGTGATCTGCTCCAGGGCAACGCCGGCCGCCCGGGCGCGCTCAAGCGTGTCCTGGGTCCGCTGGTTGCTCTGCTGCATCGACTGCACCGCTTCGCCGGTACCGTTCTGGATGCCCGCCACCATCTGTTCGATTTCCCGGGTCGACTGCTGGGTTCGATGGGCCAGGGCCCGCACTTCGTCGGCCACCACCGCGAAGCCACGCCCGGCCTCGCCGGCCCGGGCCGCCTCGATCGCAGCGTTGAGGGCCAACAGGTTGGTCTGCTCGGCAATCGCCCGGATCACGTCGAGTACCTGGCCGATATCCCGCCCCTGGGCAGCCAGGCCCTCGATCAGTGCCGAAGTACTCTGCACGTCATGGGTCATGGTCTGGATTGCCTCCACGGTTTCCACGACCCGGTTGCGCCCCTCGCGAGCAGCCTGGTTGGACTGCTGGGAAGCCTCGGAGGTCGAGACGGCGTTACGTGCCACTTCTTCCACGGCGCTGGTCATCTCGTTGACCGCAGTCGCCGCCTGCTCGATCTCGTTGTTCTGCTGTTGCAGGCCACGGGAGGCTTCCTCGGTGACCGCGCTGAGTTCCTCGGCCGCCGAGGCCAGTTGGGTGGCAGAGCCGGAAATCTGTTCGATGGTCTTGCGCAGGTTGCCTTGCATGGTCGACAAGGCACTCAGCAGGCGCGCCGGTTCATCCGTACCTTCGACCTGGATCGGCTTGGTCAGGTTGCCACTGGCGATGATCTCGGCGGTTTCGACAGCGGTCTTCAAGGGCTCGACGATACTGCGGGTCAGCAGCCAGGCCAGCAACACGGTCAACAACGAGGCAATGATTGCAACGCTGATAATGCCAGTGCTGGCGTTGTCATACTGCCTGCCGGCCTCGTCCGACGCAGCCTTGGCTCCGGCCTTGTTGATATCCACCAACTGATTGAGTTGCACGCCCATCAGGTCGGTGCCGGATTTGATCTGAGTGTTGATCAGGCTGCGCAATTCATCGAGCTTGTCCTGGCGGGACAACTCCAACATCCGGTTCTGGTCCTTGAGGTAAGTCTCGAGCGTGGCGGCAAATTCCTTGTACTTGGCCAACTCCTCGCCCGCCGATGGCAAGTCGGCGTAGCTCTTCTGGTCCTTGCGCACCTTGTCGACGAGGAACGCGATACGCGTTTCAGCTTCCTGCAACGCTGCCGGTTCGCGGTTGGTCAAGACACGAAAGGACAGGATACGCATGCGCAGCACACCCTCGATCACATTGCCCAGATAACCCACGCTGGGCAACTGGTTGGTCTGCATATCGATCGACGCCTGGCGGATCACCGTCATGCGGGTTTGCGCAAAGACACCCAGCACGATCACCAGCAAGGCAATAAATGCAAAGCCGAGAAAGGCCCGAGGGGCGATGTTCATATTGCGTAGGGACATGGGAAGCTCTCTCTGGACAATGAGGCTGAAAGCATCCATGCCATCTATCTATCGAGGCCTGGCACCCGATAGTTTCAACGCCCCGCGTAAAAAACGGCATGGACTCAATAGCAATATCGGCAGGACTAAAGGTTTTATACAGGGCAACTCGCAAAAATAATTCAAGTAATTACAACTAGTTGAGAAGCCTTATCTATGACGCCAAAAAGATGGCCGTTTAATACCAAAAAAACGATTCAGCTCCCTGTAACTGTATAACAAACCAAGTAAGATGGATCCAATAGTTCAAGCATCATATAAAAACCACCCTGTAAAAAAGGTGGAAAACGAATGCACTTCGTTTCCCGCCTATTGGCAACTACCCTGAAACCCTGGTTACTCCCCTGTCTTGATCTTGTTCCACAGCCGCGTGCGAATCCGATCGATATTCAGCGGCATGGCCTCAAGGGCAAACAGCTTGTCCATCATCTGCGGGCTTGGGTACACCTTGGTATCGGCCTTGAGGGCCGGGTCGACAAGACTGTCGGCTGCCACGTTGCCGTTGGCATACTTCACATGGTTGCTGATGCCCGCCATCACCTCGGGCCGCAGCAGGTAGTTCATGAATGCATAACCGGCCTTCTCATCCGGCGCATCGGTGGGCATTGCCACCATGTCGAACCAGATGGCCGCGCCTTCCCTGGGAATCGAATAACCGATATTGACGCCGTTATGCGCTTCCTGGGCCCGGCTGGCGGCTTGCAGGATGTCACCCGAGAAACCCACCGCGACGCAGATGTCGCCGTTGGCCAGGTCGGTGGTGTACTTGGATGAATGGAAGTACGCCACGTAGGGTCGCACTTTCATCAATAGTGCCTCGGCTTTCTTATAGTCCGCCGGGTTCTTGCTGTGGTGCGACAGGCCCAGGTAGTTGAGCGTAGCCGGCAACAACTCGGGGCCGTTGTCGAGAATCGCGACACCACACTTCTGCAACTTCTGCATGTTTATGGATTGAACTCCAGCGGGTGGATGATCCGGCGCATGACGCCGGTTATTTCATGAAACCTTCCATGAACCCGGCCAGGCGGCTGGCCAACTTGCGGCGCCAGGGCGCGGCGTTGGGGTTTGCCAGTACCTGGTCTTCATGGACGAAACTGCGCACGATCGCGTTATAGCCCAGCCAGCGACAGGGCTCGGGCTCCCAGGCCTTGAGCGCAGCCAAGCCGCCTTCGTGGATGACCCAGGGCTGGCGGACCCGCGGGGTGTCCTGCTGCAGGATCAGGTCGGCCAGGGTCCGCCCGCCCAGGTGGCTGGCGCCCACGCCCTCACCACCATAACCGCCGGCCAGTGCCAGGCCATTGGCACGATCGCAGAGCATGTGTGGGCGGAAGCGCCGCGACATGCCGAGGTTGCCACCCCAGGAATGGGTAATCCGCACCGTCTTCAATTGCGGGAACAATTCGCCGAACAGGTAGCGACGCAGATCGATTTCGGCGTCGGTCAGATTGAAGTCATGCCGCAGTTGACCGGCGAAGCGATAACCGCCACGGGCGCCGAACACCAGCCGGTTGTCGGCCGAACGCTGGCCGTAGGTGACTTGGCGACTGCCCTCGCTGAAGGCCTGGCCGCGATCGAGGCCGATTTCTTCCCAAGTCGCCGCGGACAATGGCTCGGTCGCCACCAACAGGCTCTGGACCGGCAACTGGTAGCGGCCCAGGGGCGGCAGGGTCACTGAATAGCCTTCGACGGCCGGCACCACCCAATGGCTGCGCACCTGGGCGTTGCGGGTGCGCAAGCCACCGTGACGCCAATCGGTCACCGGGGTGTTTTCATAGATCGGCACACCCAGGCGCTCAACCGCCCGTGCCAGACCGCGGGCCAGCTTGGCCGGCTGGATCGTCGCCATGTGCGGCGAGAAGATCGCGCCGTAGGGCCGGGCGACGCGAATCTGCCGGACCAGCTCGGCGGGGCCCAGCCAGGTGTAGTCGGCTTCGTCCAGGCCCTGGCGGTGCAGCCCTGCCAGGTAGCTGCGCAGGCTCTGCTCCTGTTCGGGATAACGGGCGGCACAGTACAACACCCCACCCTTGCGGTAGTCGCAGTCGATGAACTCGCGATCGATGACCGCTTTCACTTCATCGGGAATGCCATGCAGCAACTCGAAACCGGCACGTCGTTGCTGGGGTGACAGCCCGGCCAGCAGGCGGTCTTCACCCAGCAGGTTGCCCATCAGCCAGCCGCCATTGCGCCCGGAAGCGCCAAAGCCGGCGGTCTGCGCCTCGATCACTACCACCTTCAACTGCGGCGCCTGGCGCTTGAGGTAATAGGCGGTCCAGAGCCCCGTGTAACCGGCACCGATGATCGCCACGTCGACATCCAGGTCCTGCTCCAGACTGGCCCGAGGCGTCAACGGCTCATCGAGCTGATCCATCCATAAACTGATATTTCGCCAGACCGGCATGCAGGCCCCCGCAACCTGTAACAGATGGCTGCGATGCTAGTCCTGCCACTCAGGGCGTGTCTTGCGCGCGTGCACGCAAGGAAATTTGCCGCAGGTAGGCCTTGGGCGACAGGCCCGTGTGCTGGCGGAAACAGTTGTAGAAGGCCGACAACGAGTTGAAGCCGGCGGCAAACGCGAGGTCATCGATCCGTGCCGCCGGCCCGGCCTGGTCCAGGGCCGCAAGCAGATGCCGCAGACGCGCCTGGTTCACGTAGCGGTAGAAGCTCTGGCCGAGCACCTGGTTGAGCAGGTAGGAAATCTGGTTGCGGCTGTAACCGCTGTCCTTGGCCACTCGCTGCAGGTCGAGGGCGGGGTCGAGATAGGGTTGCTGGCGCTCGAAGTACTGTTGCAGGTCATCCGCCATGAAACTCAGTTGCCGTGGCGACAGGCCCAGGCGGCTGGTCGCCGGGCGCAGTGCGCTGGCCACGGGGCTGACAGCTTGCTCATGCACCAGCGAGGCATATTCGTTGACCCGCCAGATCAGTCCGTCACGGACGGTGATCGCCTCGCTGGAACGAAACGACACCAGTCCCGCCCCGCCCCGCAAGGTGAGCTGGTACTGGATGAAGGCCGTGTTGCCATCCAGGCGGATACGATCGCTGTGTTCCAGCGCCTCGTCGGAGTCGCGGGGCATGCTGGCCTGCACGTATTCACGCAACTCGGCCAGGCCCATTACCCGGTTCTGGAAAAAGTCGTGGTACTCGACGTCCGGATGATACAGCGCCATGACACCGTCCAGGTCCCGGTGCTTCCAGCGCAGGTGGTAGCGCAGGACGATATCGCCGGTGATTGGGGTCTGCAGCGGGCCGTCGTCGTCGAACATGGAAGGCTCGTATATGTAAGTTTTATGACATCGATCAAGTTACAGGGAAACAATCGCCGGACGGGCGCTAAAAACTCTCCTGCGGGAGGCACACGGATGCTACTTTTAGCACTCGGCCTTGGCACAAGGCCAGGTCGGACCATGAGGTCCTGCCGTTCCTACCCGCGAGCAAAAGGAATCGCTCAATGACACAGGTGGGCACTATGAGCAAATTCTTCAGCAAGGTCACGTTTCCCAATGCCTGCCAGCTGATGCGCTGGCATTTTCATCCAATGGGTTTCGAAGCCAGCATGGACGCACCGGGCAGCATGATCGCCCGGCTATTCGACCGCGCCAGCGGCGAGACCCTGATCGCCATCGCCGGCATCCCCTGCGCGACGGTGATGAATGCCGCCGATGTGGAGCGCATCATCGAGGCTGTAGAGGCAGAGCTTGCGTTCTTCGTGCCACCCCAGAGCCTGCAGGTGCCTGCCTGATCAGCCCTTGCCGGAACCCGGCCTGGCACGCAGGTCGGCGAAGAACGCCTTGCCTGGCGCAATCCGGTCCGAGGCCTTGGGCGCATTGGCCGCCTGGGCATCCTGCCCATCCAGATACCAGTAGCAATGTTTCACCGCGCGGGTGATGCCGACATAGGCCAGGCGCAGGATCTCGTCCTTTTGCGCGCTGTCGTAAGGCTCGGCATCGCCATCCTTGCCCAACCCGGCCATTCGGTAGACCTGGTTCTTGTAGGGAGACCGCGTCAGGTGCAGGCAGTCACCCAGCAGGAACACCGCATCCGCCTGCAGGCCCTTGGAGCTGTGGTAGGTCAATTGCTTGAGCCGTCGCTGCTCGAACGGCAAGCTAGAATCAACATTAACTACAGAGTGAATATGCTCTTCAATCAATAACTTATCGCTACTTTTTCGAAACAGCATCAATATGGTGTCGCCGTTCCGATAGTGTTCCGCCAGGCGCCTGCCCAGTTCCGCGTCATCCCGCTCGAGAACATTTACCGGTACCAGTTCCCTGGGCTCGCCAGCAGCCCTGGCCTTCTTGCCGGCGATTGCCGGCGCCGCACGCACGATGTGTTCGGCAGCATCGATGATGTGTTGATGGCTGCGGAAGTTATCGCTGAGCATCACCCGCGTTGTGGACGGCGACGGGAACTCCTTGCCGAACTCCATGAAGTACTTGGGCGAACTGCCCCGCCAACCATAGATCGACTGCCAGTCATCACCCACACACAGCAACGAGGAATGCTGGGCCCCACGCCCGACATGCAGGGCCGGGCCGCGCCGGCGAATTTCCCGCAGGCTGGCACGCAGCCAGGAGACAATCTGCGGGGAAACATCCTGGAACTCGTCGATCATCAGGTGCGAAAGCGGTCGCAGCAGCTCGTCACTGAGCAGCGACTGGTTTTCCGGATTGTTTTCGCCGAACAGCGAGAACATCCGGTTGTAGGTCATGATCGGCGGCGACTGTGCCTGCAGGTGCGCCTCAAGGGCCTTCCAGAACAGACTCAAAGCCTCGAAGAAAAACCGGTCGGGGTCATCCTTGGCAAAGCTCATCTGGCCGACCGCCACGTTCACATCCAGGCCCAGGTTCTCGATGAACCCGGCGGCCATGACAAAGCAGTCGAGCAACGGCGCCGACGCCAGCTCGCCCTTGACCTTGTAGTCGAACCCGGGACCCGCCGTGGCTTCTCCCCCAAGAGCAGACAAGACACGCTTTGCTGATTCGTAATTATCAATCCATATCAATGGCTTACGGCAAAAAGCTTGAAACAGGGTGCGCTTGACCGCCCACTCCGCACGCACCGTCAGGCGCGAGCCCGGCCGGGTCACCTGCGGACTCTCACGTGGATCGAAGCCCAGCACCACCCAGGCATCCAGCTCGGGGATGAAGCCGTGGCAGTGGAACGGCGAACCATTGATGTCCAGCGTTTCACGGTTCGGCTCGATGCCCTTGATCGGCCAGGCACCAGCACGGAACCACAGGTCTTCGATGGTATCGCAAAGCTCCTCATCGCGACGGGACGCCAGCTCGGTGACCGCCATCCGCTTCTGCACATCCGGGTGATCCTGCTCCAGCTCCTTGAGCTGCAGGGCATGTTTGTACAGCGGCGCCAGGATCTCGCGAAAACGCGGGTTGTCCTGTTGCAGACGGTGGTAGCAGGCGTTCAGGTGCTGGCGCTGGGCGTCGTTGATCCGCAGGTCGAAGGGATTGCTGTCGCTGCCTTCATCGTCACCGGCCGTACGCGCCCCAAGGTTCTCGAATGCCTGCAATTGGCCAAAACCGGGCAATCCGCGAACCATCGGCAGGATGCGCGAGTGGAAGGTGCGCACCACTTCCCTGGCTTCGCGCAGTCCAAGCGGACGCCCCCACAGGGTAAGGATTTCGATCAGTTTGGCGATGAAGTCCTTGCGCGACTCACGGGTGAAGGTCACCACGGTCAACGAGCCAAGCTCGAAGCCCAGGTAATGGGTGAGCAACAGGATGCGCAGCACCAGCGAGGTGGATTTACCGGCACCGGCTCCGGCGATCACCGATGTAGACGGGGTGTCGCTGAAGATCATCTTCCACTGTGCCGCGCTCGGCTGCGCATGAGCGGGCAACAGCCGGGCGACATCGGCCTTGATGCGCTTCTTCAGTTCGGCGCTCAGCGGCAGGCGCCAGTCGTCGAACAGGTTGTCATCGACCCCGGGCGCCCGATGTTCGGCAGGACGGGTATCGCGGATCAGCAGGACCTGGCGACCCTCCTCCAGCCCCTCGGCATGCCCTTCCCGGTAGCCGTATTCGACGCCGGCGCTATGCCCACTGCGAAAGCCGTCCGCCTGGCCTTGCAACCAGGACGCCACGTGCTGCGCACGCAAACGGCTCAGGCCACCGCCCAACAGGCGGGCCATCAGCCGCTTGAACAACGGCAACTGGGCCAGGGAGGAAAGTTCGGCAGGCGGTTCGGGATCATATTGCGACACGCTGGCTCCTGGTCTGGGACGGTCCGGGTGGAAAGCTTATGGTCGCCTGATTAGCCGTACAGTTCTAGTCAATTGCTTTTCAATCAGCCATTTAGACGACGAACTGAAAGTGCAGACATCACTTCACCACCTCAAACACATCGATTAATTAGATAATTATAAGGAATTATTTACGCTTTTTATCGATATAGATCTGACAGATGATGAATCCATCAACCCACGGTCACCGTCCTGCCCTGGCCCGGCGCCAGCCCACGACGAACCTGAACAGGAGAAGCATCATGCTGCAACTTCGACCCTTCGACAGCCTGGGCGGCGCTCATCACGGCTGGCTGAATGCCCACCACCATTTCTCGTTCGCCGAGTACTACGATCCGCAACGCATGCACTGGGGCAACCTGCGGGTCTGGAACGATGACGTGATCGCTGCCGGCACCGGCTTCCCGAAACACCCGCATCGGGACATGGAAATCATCACCTACGTTCGTGAAGGCGCAATCAGCCACGAGGACAACCTGGGCAACAAGGGCCGTACCGAAGCTGGCGATGTACAGGTAATGAGCGCGGGGACCGGGATTGCCCACAGCGAATACAACCTGGAGTCGACGCCGACCAAGATCTTCCAGATCTGGATCATTCCGGAGCAGGAAGGCGCGGCACCTTCGTGGGGTACCCGGCCATTTCCGAAGGGCGAGCGTGGCGAAGGCTTCGTGACCCTGGCCAGTGGCAAGGCGGGTGATGAACAGAGCCTGCGGATTCGTGCCAACGCCCGGCTGGTGGCGGCCAACCTGAAGGCCGGTGAAAGCGCCGAGTACCGCTTGGGCAGCGATCGCCGGGCCTATCTGGTACCTGCTACCGGGGTCATCGAGGTCAATGGCCTGCGGGCCGAGGCACGCGATGGCGTGGCCGTGGCCGAAGAAGAGGTCGTGCGGGTGACTGCCGTGCAGGACAGCGAGATCATCCTGGTCGATGTGGCCTGAAAGGCTGAAATTGGGGGTTGTGGCGGGACCGGCAGTTAGCCTGAAACCGAAATTGTGAATCAGTGCAGGACCGTGGCGGGCGGGCTTGCCCGCGCTGGGGTGCAAGGCACCCCCAAACCCAGCCACCTCGGTTTGACTGATGTACCGAGGACTCAGACTTCAGGGGGCTTCGCCCCCAGCGCGGGCAAGCCCGCTCGCCACAACAGCCGACACCAGGCACATCAGCATCAGGCCGGGGAAATCGCCCCGTCCACCAGCACCTGCGCTTCTTCCACCAGACGCTTGAGGTGATCGTCGCCAACGAAGCTCTCGGCGTAGATCTTGTAGATATCCTCGGTACCCGATGGACGCGCGGCAAACCAACCGTTTTCGGTCATGACCTTCAGCCCGCCGATCGCCTGCTCGTTGCCTGGGGCATGGCTGAGGATCTGCTGGATCGGCTCGCCCGCCAACTGCGTCGAACTCACCTGCTGCGGCGACAACTTGCCCAGCAGCGCTTTCTGCGCTGGCGTGGCAGCGGCGTCGACCCGCACCGAGAACGGCTCGCCCAGCGCATCGGTCAGACCACGGAAGATCTGGCTCGGATCACGGCCGGTGCGCGAAGTCATTTCCGCCGCCAGCAGGCCCGGGATCAGGCCGTCCTTGTCGGTGGACCAGACCGTGCCGTCCTTGCGCAGGAACGACGCACCCGCACTCTCCTCGCCGCCAAAACCCAGCGATCCATCGAACAACCCGTCCGCGAACCACTTGAAGCCCACCGGCACTTCATAGAGACGACGGCCCAGTCGCGCCGCCACCCGGTCGATCAGGCCGCTGCTGACCACGGTCTTGCCCACGGCGGCATCGGCACGCCACTGCGGACGGTTCTGGAACAGGTAGTCGATGGACACCGCCAGGTAGTTGTTCGGTGCCAGCAGGCCGCCGGACGGGGTAACGATGCCATGGCGGTCATGGTCGGGATCGCAGGCGAAGGCCACGTCGAAACGCTCCTTCAGGCCGATCAGGCCCTGCATCGCATGGCTGGAGGACGGGTCCATGCGGATCTTGCCGTCCCAGTCGACGCTCATGAAGCGGAAAGTCGGGTCGACCTCGGTGTTCACCACTTCCAGGTTCAGCTTGTAGTGATCGGCAATTGCTGACCAGTAGCGCACCCCGGCTCCACCCAGCGGATCGACGCCCAGGCGCAGGTTGGCACTGCGAATGGCGTCCATGTCGATGACATTGGCCAGGTCGGCGACATAGCTGTTGAGGTAGTCATGGCGGTGGGTGGTCGCGGCCTTGAGCGCACGCTCGTAGCTGACGCGCTTCACGCCAGCCAGTTTGTCCGCCAGCAGCTCGTTGGCCTTGGCCTCGATCCACTTGGTGACGTGGGTGTCAGCCGGGCCGCCATTGGGCGGGTTGTACTTGAAACCGCCGCTTTCCGGCGGGTTGTGCGAGGGGGTGATCACCACGCCGTCCGCCAGGCCACTGGTGCGGCCGCGGTTGTAGCAGATGATCGCGTGGGACACCGCCGGCGTCGGGGTGTACTCGTCGCCCGCGGCGATCATGGTTTCCACGCCGTTGGCGGCGAACACTTCCAGGGCACTGGCACCCGCAGGAGTGGACAGTGCATGGGTGTCGATACCGACGAACAGCGGGCCATCGATTCCCTGGGATTGGCGGTACAAGCAGATTGCCTGGCTGATGGCGAGGACGTGCCACTCGTTGAAACTCAGTTCGAAGGAACTACCCCGATGTCCCGAGGTGCCGAAGGCGACACGCTGGGTGGAGATCGTCGCATCGGGCTGGCCGGTGTAATAGGCCGATACCAGTCGCGGGATATCTACCAGCAACTGTGCCGGTGCCGGTTTGCCCGCAAAAGGACTGAGTGTCATGCAAAACCTCTGGAAATGAAGGGTACGGGGAAAGCGCAGCAGTTTACTGGCAGTTCGACACCGCCGGTAAGCTATCTATCCGCTGCAAGCAAAGAATTTTCATGGCAGGCGCCCCCTCTGGGAAAGGGGGCGTGAGAGAGAAGATGGTGGCGCGGTACGCTGGCGTCAGAACGCCCGCGCCCTGGCCTGGTCATGACCGGCACCTTGACCCTGTGCCAGGTCATGGCGCAACTTGGCGATCAGTTCGGAGATGGCCCGGCTGCTATCGAGCTTGGAAGTACGGATACCGGTGACCAACAGGTCGACCCGTTCGGACTTCTTGTCGAACACCTTGACGGTGAGGGACTCATCCGCCCCCACGCTGCACTGGCAGCGCGTCGGCAGAAAACTGCTTTCAATGATGTTGCGTAATTCAAGTGACGATAGCGATAGCATGGCGACTCTCTCCGTTATATGAGGCTGCCAGTTTCCTTGCCGGGACGGTCAGCGACCGCCTACGGGTTCTTCACACGATACAAACCCAACGCATGCCCCCGCCCAGTCCTATCCTGAAGGACGGAAGCCTCGCCACAGACTAGGCCGTTTCCCACGGCTGCGTGAGCGCTGTCCGTCCGACGGGCACACCGCTGGTCGCTTTAATAGCGAAATGCCGCTATCCAGCCAGCATGAAAAAACCTTTGCCGGGGCCGCATTTGCCCTTATCTTCGCCAGTTGTTTGCAAATCCGCCGTGACAACCATGCGGCTCACCCGAAGTTGTACCATTCCACCGAGGGCGCGATCCCTCCTGACCAGGCACAGAAAGCTCATGAACTCGACGACTATCGCCGCCACATTCCTGTTGGCCATGACCACTGCCGCCAGTGCGGTCGCCGCCGACAAATCGGACCTGGCGCCCTTCCCCAAGGCGGAAGACGGCTTTACCCGCACGGTGATCCGGGTACCGAAGATGACCAAGGACTCCGATCACCGGGTGGAAATCATCGCCGGCAAGATCCTGCCCGTCGACTGCAACCAGAAGCGCCTGACCGGCAGCCTCGACGAGAAGAACCTGGAAGGCTGGAGCTATTCCTACTATCGCCTGGAAAATGTCAGCGGCCCGGTTTCGACCCTGATGGCCTGCCCGCCCGGCGCCAAGCCGAAGAAGGACTTCGTTCCGGTGGTCGGCACCGGTTACATGTTGCGCTACAACAGCAAGCTGCCGCTGGTGATCTACGCGCCGGACGACGTGCAGATCCGCTACCGGATCTGGACCCCCTCCAAGCTGATCAAGAAAGCCGTCAGCGAGTGACCTGGGGAGCGCAAGCATGATCACCTGCCACGTCAAATACGTCATTGACCCGTATCAACTGGCCGAATTCGAGGCTTATTCCAAGGCCTGGATCCGCATCGTCGAACGCCTCGGTGGTACCCACCACGGCTACTTCCTGCCCAGCGAAGGCGCCAGCAACATCGCCTACTGCCTGTTCAGCTTTGGTTCGCTGGCCGAGTATGAGCGCTATCGCCACGCCGCCCTGAGCGACCCGCAGAGCGCTGCGCTGGTCGCTTCGGTGGTGGAGAAGAAGTTCATCCTCAGCTACGAGCGCAGCTTCATGCGTCCGTTGCTGTCCTGAGCCGGTACGCGCTCAGGCAACGGCAGCCTGCGGCCTGACCAGGGCCGCACGCTCGACGACGTGGCGCAGGCTGTCAAAGTTGATATTGGCCCCGGAGTTGATCGCCACCAGCGTCTGCCCCTTGGTCCCGCCCTGCGCTACGTACTTCTTGATCCCTGCCACTGCCAGCGCGCCCGACGGTTCGGTGATCGAGCGGGTATCGTCATAGATGTCGCGGATGGCCGCACAGAGTTCGTCGTTGCTGACGGTGATGACCTGGTCGACATGCCACCGGCAGATCTCGAAGCCATAGGCGCCGATCTGCGCCACCGCCACCCCGTCGGCAAAGGTTCCGACCTGGGGCAACACCACCCGCTCGCCGGCCCGCAAGGCCATTTGCAGGCAGTTGGAATGTTCCGACTCGACCCCGATGATCCGCACCTGCGGCCGCAGGTATTTGACGTAGGCGGCGATCCCGGCGATCAGGCCACCACCACCGACCGGCACGAAGATCGCGTCCAACTGCCCCTGGTGCTGATTGAGCAGCTCCATCGCCACGGTACCCTGGCCTGCGATCACGTCGGGATCATCGAAGGGCGAAACGAAGGTAGCGCCCTGCTCCTTTGCCAGCGCCAGGGCATGGGCCAGGGCGAAGGGAAAGCTTTCACCGTACAGCACCGCATTGGCGGCGCGACTGCGCACGCCTTGCACCTTGAGTTCCGGCGTGGTGGTGGGCATGACGATCGTCGCCTTGATGCCCAGGGTGCGCGCCGCCAGGGCCACGCCCTGGGCGTGGTTGCCCGCCGAGGCGGTGACTACGCCGCAACGGCGCTGGGCCTCGCTCAGTTGCACCAGCTTGTTGTAGGCGCCACGAATCTTGAAGGAAAAGGTCGGCTGCAGGTCTTCGCGCTTGAGCAGTACCTGGTTGCCCAGCGCCTCGGACAACGCCGGCGCCGGCTGCAATGGCGTGCAGATCGCCTGGTGGTAGACCGGGGCCGCAAGAATCTTGCGGACATAGCGACCCAGCAGTTCGTCATTGACGCTGGAGGGTTGGCTGGCGGTATCGATGTTCATCAGGCTCTCCGGGATTGGCGCTTGACCTCGGAGGCAGAAACAACAAACCCGCCTCGGAGGCGGGTTTGGGTAAACAGGTGCAGCTCAGCCCGCCGGATAAGGAATGGCGATCATAATAATGCTTGGCTGAGGCAGGGCATGGGTGTTGGTCATTGCTGGAAACTATCCGGGAGTGACTTTCAAGTCAACGATAAAAATTCACGGCGGCTTGCCTGAAATATACGAAGCATATACGCTTCGTATATTCATTTTCCGTGAGAAGCCCATGGGTATCGTCAAGATCTCCGATCAACTGCACGAGCAGATCCGCATGGCCAGCGCCGCCATGGACCGTTCGATCAACGCCCAGGCCGAGTTCTGGATCAAACTCGGCCTGCTCGCCGAACTCAACCCGCAACTGGGCTACAACGAGCTGGTCAACCGCCTGCTGCTGAACAAGGATGACCTCATCCGGGGGCGCAACTGATGTCCGTCGGCCTGATCAAGAACGAAGCCGAACTGGCACTGATGCGTGAATCCGGGCGCCTGCTGGCGCAAGTCTTCAGCATGCTCGACGGCCTGGTCATGGCCGGCCTGTCGACCCTGGAACTGGATCGGCGGGTCGAGACCTTCATCCGCCAGGAACTGTTCGCCCGTCCGGCGAGCAAGGGCCAGTACGACTACCCCTACTCCATCAACACCTCGATCAACGAGGTGGTCTGCCATGGCATGCCTGACGCACGGGCTATCCTGCGCGAAGGCGACATCGTCAATATCGACATCACCCTGGAAAAGAACGGTTTCATTGCCGACTCCAGCAAGATGTACCTGATCGGCGCCGTCAACCCTAAGGCCCGGCGCCTCGTGGACAAGACACTCGAAGCGCTCTGGGAAGGTATCCGCGTGGTCAAGCCCGGTGCGCGCCTGGGGGATATCGGCCATGCGATCCAGAAGCACGCCGAGAGCAATGGCTACAGCGTGGTGCGCGAATACTGCGGACATGGAATCGGCCGTGAAATGCACGAGGAACCGCAGGTCCTGCACTTCGGCCGACCGGGCACCGGCATGATTCTGCGCGAAGGCATGGTCTTCACCATCGAGCCGATGCTCAACCAGGGCAGCCCCCGCACCCGCGGCCTGAAGGACGGCTGGACCGTGGTGACCCGCGACGGCAGCCTGTCGGCGCAATGGGAACACACCGTGGCCGTCACCCATGACGGCTTCGAAGTGCTGACCCTGCAGCCCCCTGGAACCTGACACCCGGCACCTACCACCTACCACCCGACACCTGGCACCTGACACCTGACACCTGACACCTGGCACGATTACCGTAGGAGCAGGGCTTGCCCGCGAACCGCCAGAGGCGGCCATTCTCCACAGCCCTGCGAAGCAGCCTTCGCAGGCAAGCCCCGACCCCACGGGAATCGGTGAAACCCACCGGCTCAGGCCGCACGGTCGGTATTCCCGGCCAGGCGCTTGAGCCCCAGTACCATCAGCCCTGCCCCGGCCAGCATCGCCAGCAGGAACAACGGGTAGGATACCCACCATGGCGTGCCAGCCGTCATCATGCTGTATTCGGACATGCCGCCAATGCTCGCAATCAGGTTCAATGGCAGGAACACCACGTTGATCAACGTCAACTTGCGCAGCAGGCCATTGGTGCTGTTGTTCATCAGGTTGCCACGGGCATCGATCAGCGCAGAAAACACATTGGAGTAGATTTCCGCCTGCTTGTAGCACTGGTTGTTCTCAATGATCAGGTCGTCGATCAGGCTGATCGCCTGTTCGCCGAAGGCTTGCTTCTGTGCATGATTGCGCAGCCGCGTGAGTACCGCGCCGTTGCTGTGCAGGGCATTGATGTAATAGATCAGGCTCTCGCTGAGGTTGAACATCTGGATCAGGTGACGGTTCTCCATCGACGCATAGAACTTCTGCTGCAGCTCGCGGGCGACCATCTTGATCACCTTGAGGTGCCCGAGGTAGTGATGGATGTTGTTGAACAGCATCTCCAGTAGCACATCGAGGGGCGTATCCAGTGCCTTGTGGGCACCCAGGCCATCGAGCTGGGAAGCATCGGTGGCGATCACCAGCAGGCGCTCCTCGCAAAACAGCAGGCCGCAGGAAGACACCTCAAAGGACAGGCTGTCCGCCGCCGAGTAGTTAAGCGGGCGCTTCCAGATCAGGAACAGATTGTCCGGGTGGAACTCGATGCGCGAGATCTCGTCCGGGTCCAGCGCCGACGCCAGGGCATGCTCATCCAGCTTGAAATGGCTGTGCAGCAGCTCCCGCTCGGCCGCATCGGGGTTGCAGAACAGCATGACCGCCGCATCCAGGTGCGGGACTGCGTGCAGGGCGCCGTGCTGCAATTCGAAACTCCTGATCATCGCGGCCCTCCTACCAGGCCTGGCCGCGACGCTTGAGCTCCAGGCGCCGAATGAACTCTTCGAGTACCAGTCCATAAAGGTCATCCTGCAGGTAGGCGTCCTCAATCCCGGCATCCAGGTTCGGGTTGTCGTTGACCTCGATCACCACCACCTTGTCACCGGACTGCTTGAGGTCTACCCCATACAACCCGTCACCGATCAGGTTGGCGGTCTTGACCGCCAGCTCGACCACCGCCCGCGGGGCCTCATGAATCGCCAGGGTACGGCACTCGCCGTTGATGTCCTGGCCCTTGGCCTTGTGGTTGTAGATCTGCCAGTGGCCCTTGGACATGAAGTACTGGCAGGCGAAGATCGGCTTTCGATTGAGCACACCGATACGCCAGTCGTACTCGGTGTAGAAGAACTCCTGGGCCAGCAACAGCACCGAGTGTTCGAATAGCTCGGCAGTTGCCTCCAGCAACGCCTGCTGGCTTTCGACCTTGATCACGCCCCGTGAGAAACAGCCGTCGGGAATCTTCAGCACCAACGGGAAACCCAGGCGCTCGCCAACCCGCTCGAAGTCCTCCGGTCGCTCCTTGTAGAGAATCTCGGTCGCCGGCATGCCCAGGCCATGGCTCCTGAGCAGGTCGGCCAGGTAGACCTTGTTGGTACAGCGCAGAATCGATGCCGGATCATCCATCACCACCACCCCTTCGCTCTCGGCCTTCTTGGCGAACCGGTAGGTATGGTTGTCGACACTGGTGGTTTCGCGGATCAGCAGCGCATCGTACTCGGCGATCCGCCCGTAATCCTTCTTCCCGATCAATTCGACATCGATGCCCAGCCCCTTGCCGACCCGAATGAAGTTCTCCAGTGCACGAGCATTCGACGGTGGCAGAGCTTCCTGGGGGTCATGGAGGATTGCCAGGTCGTAACGGGCCAGCCGGCGCGAGCGCGGCAGGCGCCAGATCCTGCGACTGAAACCATCCAGGGCATGGGCGAAGTGATCTTCCTGATCCTCGCGCAACTTATGCAAAGCTCCGGACTTGACACCTTCGATATGCCATCCGTTACTTTTCTTGAACTCCACCAGTAATATCGGACAGGGAAAAACTTCAAATAACTGCCGAGCCAACTCCTGCAAGGGCTCGATAACCGTACTACCGAAATACAGTGTCAGAGTGAAAGCCTCTGTATCACGATAGAGGTGATTGCCCAGGGCCCGGTCCAGGGTCTTGTCCAGATCATCCAGGGCCAGCCCGTAGAGCGACTTTCGGGTCAGCTCGCTGATGGTCCTTACCGACGGAATGACCCGGTGCCCGCGCGCCTCGGCCAACAACGAGCAATAGTAGCCATGCCCCAGGTACTTGTAGCTGCGGCAAAGGTTGATCACCTGCACGCGCTTGCCCGGTTCACCATCACGGGGCTGTTCGAGGTACTCCTGGGCAGTGACGATATCTTCGCAGGGAAAGTATGAAGCCCAGTCCTCCTTGCGTTCGACAATAATAATCAACTGACTACCCAAGTTATTCGAAAGCGATAAATAATTTTCCTTGGATATTGCTACCGGGAAACTTTGACCGGATACTTCGCGCCAATCACCTTGCACCGCTGACATAGAGATAGATCCGTTGAACAAGACACTTTCTATTAAGCACCAACTTTCGGGAAAGTCCCGTTTCGTTACGCAACTTTTACGGTGGTTATATGGATCTCGTCTTTCGCCCTGCCACAACCGATGACCTGCCCGCCCTGCTGCAACTCGAGGCACACTGCTTCACCGGTGATCGGCTGACTGCACGCAGTTTTCACTGGATGATCAGCCGGGCCCATGCCCGGCTGATCGTCACCCAGCAGCCTGACGGCCAACTGGCCGGTTATGCCCTGCTGCTGTTTCACCGGGGAACCTCCCTGGCGCGCCTGTATTCAATTGCGATCGCGCCCCATGCCCGCGGTATCGGCTTGGGCAGGCAACTGCTGCAACACAGCGAAGCCTGTGCCCTGGAGCACGACTGTGCCTACCTGCGGCTGGAGGTACGCACCGACAACGGCGCGGCGATCGCCCTCTACGAACACAACGGCTACAGGCGCTTCGGCATGATCAACGACTACTACGAAGACCACGCCGATGCGTTGCGCCTGGAAAAGCGCATCCTGCAACATCCGGCCAGGCGCGAGGCCCAGGTGCCCTACTATGCCCAGACCACCGAGTTCACCTGCGGTCCGGCCTGCCTTTTGATGGCAATGGCCGCTCTGCAACCTGAGCGCCAGGCCACGCGGCGCGAGGAAGTACAGATCTGGCGCGAGGCGACCACCATCTTCATGACCTCCGGGCATGGTGGCTGCAGCCCCCAGGGCCTGGCATTGGCGGCCTGGCGCCGCGGTTTCGCGGTACGTCAGCAAGTGAGCATCGACGGCCCGCTACTGCTCGACGGCGTGCGCAGCGAGCATAAAAAAACCGTCATGCGCCTGGTGCATGACGGTTTTGAAGAGGCGTTGCAAGAAACCGACGTCGAGCAGATCGTTGGCAACACCCTCGACCTGCCGCAACTGCTGGCCGCCGGCGGCAAGCCGCTGGTCTTGATCAGCAACTACCGCCTGACCCGTTCCAAGGCACCCCACTGGGTGATCGTCACAGACTGTGACGAAGAGTTCGTCTACCTGCATGACCCGGATGTCGACCATAGCCAGCATCGCCAGCCCCTGGACTGTCAGCACCTGCCGGTGAGCCGCGGGGAGTTCGACAAGATGAGCGCCTTCGGCCACCGCAAGCTGCGGGCCGCGGTGATCCTCTACTCCAGACCCACCTTGTAGAGCCCGCCGTCCTCGGCATCGGTCAGCACATACAGGTAACCGTCCGGCCCCTGGCGGACGTCGCGTATCCGCGACTTCAGGCCGCTGAGCAGCCGCTCTTCGTGGACGACCTTGTCGCCATCGAACTGCAGGCGGATCAGCTCCTCGGCGGCCAACGCACCGATGAACAGGTTGTGCTGCCATTTCGGGAAACGGTCGCCGTCATAGAAGGCCATGCCGCTCAAGCCCGGGGATTTTTCCCAGACATGATGGGGTGCCACGGTGCCCTTGACTATCTTGCCCTGGGCCTCGGGGATGGGCAGCAGCGAGTAGTTGATGCCATGGGTCGCCAGCGGCCAGCCGTAGTTCTTGCCACGCTCGATGATATTGATCTCGTCACCGCCACGGGGCCCATGTTCGTGGGTCCACAGGGTGCCGGTCCAGGGATTGAGCGCTGCGCCCTGCTGGTTGCGATGTCCATAGGACCAGATTTCCGGGCGTACGCCCTGTTGGCCGACAAAGGGGTTGTCGTCGGGGACTCGGCCATCGGGGAAGATCCGCACCACCTTGCCTTGCAGCTTGTCGAGGTCCTGGGCGGTCGGTCGCTCGTTGTTCTCGCCCAGGGCGATGAACAGATAGCCGTCACGGTCGAACACCAGCCGCGAGCCGAAGTGGTTGCCGGTCGACAGCTTGGGCTCCTGGCGGAAGATCACCTTGAAGTCCTCCAGCCGTTGCAGATCCGCCGACAACCGCCCGCGCCCCACCGCCGTACCGGCCTTGCCGCCTTCGCCACCGCCCTCGGCGTAGGACAGGTAGACCAGGCGGTCTTCCTTGAAGGATGGCGACAGCACCACGTCGAGCAAGCCGCCCTGGCCCTTGGCCCAGACCTGGGGCACACCGCCCAGCGGGGCCGACAGCTTGCCATCGGCACCTACCACCCGCAGGTTGCCCGGCCGCTCGGTTACCAGCATGCCCTGCCTGTCCGGCAGGAATGCCAGGGCCCAGGGGTGCTTGAGGCCGCCCACGATTTCGGTGGTGGTCACCGGGCCCAGCTCGGAGCTGGAGGTCTGCGGCGCGGCCAGGGCCTGCTGCAATGGCAGGCTCAGGAGCGCGCCGACGCACAGGGTGGCCATCAGTTTTCTGTGTAACATGGACAGTTCCTTATGGAGATAAAGAAGGGCCACGGCAACGATCAACGCTGCGTGTTCGGGCTGCGGGTGCCCGGCTGGATAGGCACGGCCTTCGGTGCCTGCTGCTGGCGCGGATAGCCGTTGCCGATAGCGCCATTCTCGATGGTCGAAGGGCGTGGCGTGGGCTGGGTATTGGGACCGCGCACGGGCGGTGTGCTGGGTTCGGAACCCTGGCGGCTGTTCGGGTTCGCGCGGCGGATCGGGCTGTTGTAGGGGTTGTCGCTGTTGGGCAGGTTCTGCGCCAACTGCAACGGAACCGGCCCGGTCCCATCCAGCGGCGCAGCGCTTGCGGTAATGGCGAAGGCCAGCAAACCGGCTGCCAGCAGCGGGGCCAGGCCAAGTGCGCGTCTGTTCATGAGGCCTCTCCTGCAGATCGGGTTCATCAGGTGATTGCGGATATCCCACCCTACTCTGATAACACCCTAGTGCCAGGGTTCGAACCTGAGGAAAATTTCATATGACAGAATGCTTCAGGCCCCTTCCGGTTCGCTATCCGCGAAGTCTCCCGTTCAAACCCTCCAGCCTACGCCCTTTTGCCCCACACATAACCTGTCATTCCTGATAGTTATCCCGGCGGATTTTTTCCGCTATAACCCCAGCAACAACACCCATTCCCAGCGCATGGGGCCCTGGGGATGCGTCGTGGTGACTTTGCCCTGTCCTTTATCAAGGATGAACGCAATGACCCGACGCCCACTCGCCAGTTGCTGCGCCCTGCCCCTGCTGATGCTGGTACTGCAGGATTCCCGTGCCGCCTGCGACCTGAACCCGACGGCCGGCGACGACCACTTCGTCTGCGACAGCGGCACCGCCCCCGGAGTTGTCGATCTCCAGGGCAACAACAGCCTGGACATGCCGTATCCGGGCACCGGGACCATTACTGGCAACGTGATATTCGGCAACGGCAACGACAGTGCAACGATCGCCAGCGGCACCCTCGACGGCAACCTTGACCTGGGCAGCGGCAACAACCGCTTCAACATGAGTGGCGGGATCATCCGCGGCACCCTCACCGGTAGCGCCCAGGCAACCATGAGCGGCGGTTCGATAGGCCAGGTCGACCTGATCAACGACAACAACCGCTTTCAACTGCAAGGTGGCGCCATCCTCGGCAACCTGGTCAGCACAGGCGCCAATGACGTGGTCATGGTTACCGGCGGCACCATTGGCAGCGTGACCCAGTCCGCCGACATCGTCACATCGGGTGGCAACAACCAGGTATTGATGAGCGACGGCACGGTCTATGGCGAAATCCACACCAGCAGCGGCGACGACTTTTTCAACTGGCGCGATGCCGGCATCATCCATGGCGCCATCCTCATGGGCGCCGGCAACGATCGGGCGCTGATCCAGAACCTCCCGGAAGCCACGCTCTCCAGCACACCTTCGCTCGATGGCGGCCTGGGCAACGACAACCTGGTCTTCGAAAACAGCAGCCCGGGCACCGGAGGGCGCTATGTGCACTGGGAATCCGTGGCACTGACCAACCACTCGGCGATGACCCTAAACGACAGCCTGGTGCTGGGTGACAGCGGCACGGGCAGCGGCCACCTGGACATCGATGCCAGTAGCAGCCTGAGCAGCAGCACCGGCTTGATCAGGGCCTTCGACGGCAGCCAGAACGCCACCCTGAACAACAGCGGCACGATCTACCTGACCACCGGCGGTGCCCAGGCCTCCGACCGGCTGACGGTCATCGGCAACTATGCCGGTAACGGTGGCAGCCTCAACCTGCACAGTGTCCTCGCCGGCGACAATTCGCCCTCGGACCGGCTGGTGGTGTCGCGCGGCAGTCTCTCGGGCAGCACCGTGATCAACGTCACCAACCTCGGCGGCAGCGGCGCCGAAACCCTGCAGAATGGCATCCAGGTGGTGGAGGCCAACCAAGGCGCGAGCAGCAGCGACGGCGCGTTTCATCTCGGCGGCACGGTCTCGGCCGGGCCATTCGATTACTTCCTGTACAAGGGCGGCGTCACTGCCGGCACCCAGAACAACTGGTATCTGCGCTCCAGCGTGACAGGCCCGGTAGTGCCATTGCCCGAGCCGGAAGGTCCGGTCACCCCGCTGCCGGAACCGGGAGGCCCGCTGCTGCCGGACCCGGAGCCTGGCGAAACCATTCCCTTCTATCGGCCCGAAGTCGCCGTCGACGCGTTGGTCGGCCCCGCCGCCGCCCTGCTGGACCAGGCAACCCTGGGCAACTTTCACCAGCGCCAGGGTGAGCAGGCGCTGCTCAAGGCCAACGACCAGGGCAACGCCGGCTGGCTTCGCACGTTCGCCAGCCAGGTGCGCCAGGGCTGGTCGGGCGACGTCGCTCCGAGCCTGAATGGCCGGTACTGGGGACTCCAGGCCGGGCACGACCTGTACTCGACCAGCGATGACGGCGGCAACCGTTACAAGGCCGGACTGTTTGTCAGCCATGCCCGGCTCCACGGCAGTGCGCGGGGCTTCGTCGACGGTTTCCAGGACAGTCGGGCCGGTAGCCTGCAGATCGACAGCGACAGCCTCGGAGCCTACTGGAGCCTGATAACCCCCAACGACGCCTACCTCGACGCGTTGGCCATGGGCAGCCGCTACCACGGCAGCGCCCACTCCGATCGCCAGTTGAAATTCGATATTGCCGGCCACGGCCTGAGCTTCTCGCTCGAAGGCGGCTACCCCTACCCGCTGGCCGCCGGCTGGGTGCTCGAACCCCAGGTGCAGCTCATCATCCAGAAGGTTTTCCTGGACAACGACAACGATGGCATTTCGCAGGTCAGGCCGGACTCGCAGGACTATTTCAAGGGCCGCCTTGGCGCCCGCATCAAGAACACCCTGAAGGTTGGCCAGGTGCCCCTGGAGCCCTATGTGCGTGCCAACCTGTGGCACACCTTTGGCGGCCGCGACACCCTGAGCTTCGACGGCTACCCGATCAGGACCGACCACCGCGCCAGCAGCGTGGAATTGGGCAGCGGCGTGCTGGCCCGGCTAGGCCGCGATTTGAGCGTGTATGGTGGCGTCGACTACGCCAGCCATATCGACAGCCGCCAGCAGGAAAGCCTTTCGGCCACCCTGGGCGTCAGGCTGGACTGGTAGTGCCTGAACTCCCGGGGAACTTTCCCCGGGAGCATCGCCGATGACTAGGCGGATTGACGTACCTTGTGCAGCGGCAGCGATACCGCGTAGGCCATCGCTTCTTCCCGGGTTTGGAATGAACTGAGCCGATCGGTTTCGGTACAGACCTTCCACGGGCCACCGCCGACACGGATCACGTCATAGCCGTTGACATGGGTTTTCAAGAGCTGGGGAACACTCATAGTCACCTCCATTGCATCAAACATCCGAGGTATTGCCAGGCCACCATACACCCGGTCGGCGCCGATGAACTGTCCGTACGTCGCATGGGGCATGACCCAACAGCTCAAGCATGCCCATCGGGGTTGTATTGGGCAGCCGACTCCAGCAGGATGATGGCATTACGACATTTATCGCCGCAAACATGCTGGAACCACCGAGAAACGCCAAGCTGGCGACATCGGCGGGCACCGCCACCTTTCCGGATGATGAGCACATCACACCCAAATGTGGAGAGTGCCCCATGCACAACCGCTCGATGGAACCCCATGAGTTCCTGTCCGCCGAAGAACGCGCGGCCATTGCCGAGATCGAGGCGAGCACCAGCGTGCTGCGCCTGGTTACCCGAGTGACCCAGATGCGATTCGCCGCCATCGCGAAGTTCACCGATACCGAGTGGGTCACCTGTTCCGTGTACGACCCGGACAACCTCGGAATCGAGCCCGGTGAATGCGCCCTGGTCGAAACCACCATCTGCAACGAATTCAAGCGCAATCCGCAAGCGCTGCTGATCCCCCAGATCAGCAAACATGAGCGCTTTGCCCTCCGGCCCATCGTGAAACGCTTCGAGCTGGAAAGCTACGCGGGCGTACCGATCTTTCTTCCGGATGGCAGGATGTACGGCGCCTTGTGCGCATTGGACTCCCGCTCGGTGCCGCTTGAAGACCCTGATGTCGGAGAAACACTCGGACTGTTCGCGCGCCTGATCGGTTGTATCTTTTTTGCCAACCTGCAGGGGCATGGACCGCTACAGTGCCACTGACCGGCCTTGGCTTCGATCCGGTCTGCCCTCAAGTTTCTGCTGATCAATGAGTTCGCGGCAATGAACTGCCGGCCTACTTATGCGACAATGGGCTCAATGTCTGGCCTCAATCCCGCATTTATCGCCCAACCGTAGGGTCACAGCATGCAGATGCTGCTGTCGGCCTGCGCGCGTTGGCTCAACTCTGGCTCCGCCTGGAGCGAGCCGGAAAGCTCAAAATGGGTATCGAATCGACACCTACCGGGCTTTTCAGCAACATAAGCTATTGATAGGTAAAGTAATTGATCTCCACAGCTAACATCACGATGCAGTTCGGCGCCAAGCCGCTATTCGAGAACGTTTCGGTCAAATTCGGCAGCGGCAACCGCTACGGCCTGATCGGCGCCAACGGTTGCGGCAAGTCGACGTTCATGAAAATCCTCGGCGGCGATCTCGAGCCGTCCGCCGGCCAGGTCATGCTGGAGCCGAACGTGCGCCTGGGTAAACTGCGCCAGGACCAGTTCGCCTACGAAGAATTCAGCGTGATCGACACCGTGATCATGGGTCACGAGGAGCTGTGGAAGGTCAAGGCCGAGCGCGATCGCATCTACTCGCTGCCGGAAATGACCGAGGAAGACGGCATGGCCGTCGCCGAGCTGGAAACCGAGTTCGCAGAAATGGACGGCTACACCGCCGAATCCCGTGCCGGCGAGCTGCTGATGGGTCTGGGCATTCCACTGGAACAGCACTTCGGCCCGATGAGTGAAGTCGCACCCGGCTGGAAACTGCGGGTGTTGCTGGCCCAGGCACTGTTTTCCGATCCGGAAGTGCTGTTGCTCGACGAACCGACCAACCACCTGGACATCAACACCATCCGCTGGCTGGAGAACATCCTGACCCAGCGTAACAGCCTGATGATCATCATCTCCCACGACCGGCACTTCCTGAACAGCGTCTGCACCCACATGGCCGACCTGGACTACGGCGAACTGCGCCTGTTCCCCGGCAACTACGACGAGTACATGACCGCCGCGACCCAGTCGCGCGAGCAACTGCTGTCGGACAACGCCAAGAAGAAAGCCCAGATCGCCGAGCTGCAGACCTTCGTCAGCCGCTTCTCGGCCAACGCCTCGAAAGCCAAGCAGGCCACTTCCCGTGCCAAGCAGATCGACAAGATCCAGCTGGCCGAAGTCAAGCCATCGAGCCGCGTCAGCCCGTTCATCCGCTTCGAACAGACCAAGAAGCTGCACCGCCAGGCCGTGACCCTGGAGAACATGTCCAAGGGTTTCGACGGCAAGACCCTGTTCAAGAACTTCAGCTTCACCGTCGAAGCCGGCGAGCGCGTGGCGATCATCGGCCCGAACGGTATCGGCAAGACCACCCTGCTGCGCACCCTGGTCGGTGAGCTGACTCCGGATGCTGGCAGCGTGAAGTGGACCGAGAGCGCGGAGCTGGGCTACTACGCCCAGGACCATGCCCACGACTTCGAGGAAGATGTCAGCCTGTTCGACTGGATGGGCCAGTGGACCCAGGGCGAACAAGTGATTCGCGGCACACTGGGCCGCATGCTGTTCTCCAACGACGAGATTCTCAAGTCGGTCAAGGTGATTTCCGGTGGTGAACAGGGCCGCATGCTGTTCGGCAAGCTGATCCTGCAAAAGCCCAACGTACTGGTGATGGACGAACCGACCAACCACCTGGACATGGAATCCATCGAAGCCCTCAACCTGGCGCTGGAAAACTACCCGGGCACGCTGATCTTCGTCAGCCACGACCGCGAGTTCGTTTCGTCCCTGGCGACCCGCATCATCGAACTGAGCCCAACCGGCGTGGTCGACTTCAGCGGCACCTACGACGACTACCTGCGCAGCCAGGGCGTGGTGTTCTAAGAGCTGAGACAGTAGCAAGCGGGCTTGTGGTGAGCGGGCTTGCCCGCGCTGGGGGGCAAAGCCCCCCTGAAACCGGCGACCGCGCCCCGCCTGGAAACACCGGGACATAGGGGTCGGGGCTGCCTTGCAGCTCAGCGCGGGCAAGCCCGCTCGCCACAAACTCACTCATCTCAGGCATCAGCATTGAACCTTGAACCTTGAACCTCAAGCATTAGCCTCAAGCCTCAAAAAATTAGTTAGCCTGCTTTCCTTTATCCTGCCATCCCGCCATGATGAAGCTCTCCAACCGCCCGCCCGCGAACGAGCCTCCATGTCTGCCCAGCAACCGCCCCGCCAGCCCGGCAACCTGACCGTCACCCTGCAAATCGTCTCCATCGTTTTCTACACGTTCATCGCCTTTCTCTGCATCGGCCTGCCGATCGCGGTGCTACCCGGCTATGTACATGAACAGTTGGGTTTCAGTGCGGTGATCGCCGGCCTGACCATCGGTTCGCAGTACCTGGCCACCCTGCTCAGCCGGCCCATGGCCGGACGCATGGCCGACGGCGTCGGCACCAAGCGCACGATCATCTATGGCCTGCTGGGGATTTTCCTCAGTGGTGGGCTGACCCTGCTGTCAACACTGGTGCAACACCTGCCGTTGCTGAGCCTGGTCATCCTGATTGTCGGCCGCCTGTTGCTGGGCATCGCCCAGGGCCTGATCGGCGTCGGCACCATCAGCTGGGGCATCGGCCAGGTCGGTGCCGACCAGACCGCGCGGGTGATTTCCTGGAACGGTATCGCCTCCTACGGTGCCATTGCCATTGGCGCGCCACTGGGGGTGTTGATGGTTGCCGACTACGGTTTCGCCAGCCTCGGCATCGCCCTGTCGCTGTTGGCCGCTGGCGCCCTGCTGCTGATCCGCAACAAGCCTTCGGTGCCGGTGATCCGTGGGGAGCGCCTGCCATTCTGGGCGGTGTTCGGCCGCATCGCGCCCTACGGCGCCAGCCTGACCCTGGCCTCGATCGGCTACGGCACCCTGACCACTTTCATCACCCTGTTCTATCTCAGCCGAGGCTGGACTGGCGCCGCCTACTGCCTGACGGTATTCGGCAGCTGTTTCATCCTCGCCCGCCTGTTCTTCATTGGCAGCATCAACCGCTTCGGCGGTTTCAAGGTCGCCATTGCCTGCATGAGCATCGAGACCCTGGGGCTGATCCTGCTGTGGCTCTCGCCGTCCACCAGCGTGGCCCTGGCTGGCGCCGGACTGGCCGGATTCGGCCTGTCGCTGGTGTATCCGGCCATTGGCGTGGAAGCCATCCGGCAGGTGCCCACCACCAGCCGTGGCGCGGGCTTGAGCGCCTACGCGGTGTTTTTCGACCTGGCACTGGCGATCGCCGGGCCACTCATGGGCGCGGTGGCCTTGAACCTGGGGTATTCATGGATTTTCTGCTGCGCGGCGCTGCTGTCGATCATCGGCCTGTCGGTCACCGTGCTGCTGGCACGGCGCCCGACGACGCCGTGAGTCACTGATCGGCGGTCTGCATGCCGCCGCGGTTCGGCACGCTGAGGGTCTTGCTGAAGAAGCGCCCGGCCTCGGAGATCAGGTCGCGGTGGATATCCGCACGATTGACACCCTCGGGGTCGGTGCACAGGCCCGGCGTCGCGTGCAATTGCTCCTCGCTGCACGGCGCCATGAACACGAAGTGCCCGGCCCCGGCGATCAGCTTGAACTGCGGCGCCACCGGCAGCTTGCGCGCCAACGCCGCGGCATTCTTGTCGGGGAACACCAGCTTGTCGCCATCACCGCTGTACATCAGCACCGGCACATGCACGTCGGCCAAGGTATGCCGGCCGAACATCAGGCCCAGTGGTGCCATCAGCATCAGCGCATGCACGCGGGGATCAGCCACCGGCTGCAGGTCGTCACGGTCGACGATCAGTTCACCCTTGGTGGTGCAGGCGTCCTTGTCATCGGGAAACTCCTGGCAGTACCGCCGCAGGCGATCAAGATTCGGCTGGGCGCCGGAAAGGATCAGCGCCGTCTCGCCACCGGCGGAATAGCCGATGACACCGACCTCCTCCGCTTCGACGAACGGCGACAGCATCGGGTCGCCGAGGGTGGCGGTAATGGCTTCGGAAATCTGCATCGGCCGCCCGTAGAGATTGCTCAGGGTGCCCAGGCGGCTGTGGTCCTTGTAGTTGTCGCCCGGATGCAGCACCGCCACTACGACAAAGCCCTTGCGTGCCAGGGAGGTGGCCAGGTCATGCAGGGCCAGCGGCGTGCCAGTGTTGCCATGGGACAACATCAGCAGTGGGTAGCGGCCAATGGCAATGCGCGAGTCCTCGCTGGCCTGAACGGTGTAGCCCCCGATCTTGCTCCACTGCTCACGGGCCGTGGACGGATAAAAGGCGATCGCCTTCATCGGCTGCAGATCCAGCGGATCGAGGAACGTCAGGCGATGAAAGCCCACGCTCCAATGAGCCGCCGGAGCCGGGGCCGCCTGCACCGTGGTGAGGCTGCCAGCCAGGCAAATCAGAAATACTGCACAAAGACGCATCATGGGGATGCCCACCTTTGCCGAGTAATTACACACCAAAATCTCTGTCATTCCTTGAAACTGAGGCCTCGAACCCGGCCCCGACCGACTCTTCACAGTTTTCCAGAGCGCCTATGGGTATAGCCGCTGCACAAGCCACGCCAAGACTGATCGGCCGACGCAAAAAACTCCGTACCCCGATCATTCATCATGATCAGAGTACGGAGTTTAGTGTTTGTTACCGGAAGTTTCTTGCCCGTTTACAAAAGCTTTACGCGGCGGCGAACAAAGTGTCGCTGATCAGCGCCTGGGCGTCGTTCATGGCCTTGGTACGAACCTCTTCACCGTAGCCCAGGCCGTGGGCACGGACGAACTCGATGTCGGTGATGCCGAGGAAGCCGAACAGCACCTTCAGGTAATCTTCGTGACCCACGCCGGTTGGCAGGCCAACATGCAGGCCACCGGCTGTCGAGACGATCACGACTTTCTTGCCACCAGCCAGGCCTTCAGGACCATTTTCGGTGTAGCGGAAGGTCTTGCCGGCAACGGCGATACGGTCGATCCAGGCCTTGAGCTGGGTCGGTACGCTGAAGTTGTACATCGGCGCGGCGATCACGATGGCATCGGCAGCCAGGAATTCTTCCAGGGTCGAAGCGCTCAATTCGGCTTCGTGACGCTGGGCGACATCGCGCAATTCGGCAGCGGTGCCACCGGCGGCCAGGGTCAGGCTGGAGAAGTGGCTGATGGCATCGGCGGCCAGGTCACGATAGGTCACCACGCTCGAAGGTTCGGCGGCCTGCCAGGCCTTGACCACGCTTTGGCTCAGTTGGCGCGAAGCCGAGTTGTCGCCCAGGATGCTCGAATCGATATGCAAGAGTTTCATGTGGGATCTCCAAGTGAGGATCGCCACTTGGCGATCGAATTGAGATAATCCTACCTGCATAACGAATGAATGATTAGATGCTCCAAATGCGATAGATTGTCCTATAAATAGAACGATTGGATTTCACGCCATGCAAGACCTCAACGATCTCTACTACTTCGCGAAGGTTGTGGATGCCGGGGGCTTCGCCGCCGCCGGACGGCTGCTGGGGATTCCCAAGTCACGGCTGTCACGGCGCATCGCCGAACTGGAAGAACGCCTCGGTGCGCGATTGCTGCAACGCACCACCCGACAGTTGAAACTGACGGCGGTGGGCGAACGCTACCTGCGCCATTGCCAAGCCATGCTGCTGGAGGCGGAAATGGCCGACGAGGCCGTGGCCAGCATGTCCAGCGAGCCCCGTGGACGACTGCGGGTCTCCTGCCCGATCGGTTTGGCCCAGGAGTTCATGCCCTGGGTCATCTCCAGCTTCCTCGCGGCGCACCCGCTGGTGCAACTGGAGGTGGTCATGGTCAACCGCCGGGTCGACCTGATCACCGAGGGTATCGATGTGGCCCTGCGGGTTCGCGAACACGGTGACGAAGATCCGCTGCTGGTCACTCGCCGGCTGCGCCAGGCACAGACCTTCATGCTCGCCACGCCGGAGTTCCTGCGCGAACACCCGATCAACAGCCTCGACGATCTCAAGAACGTGCCAGTGCTCGGTGCCCTGGAAGCGGATCGCCTGGTACACCTGGGTCTGCTGGATGAACACGGGCAAAAACGCGAGCTGGCCCTGGAGGCACGGTTGGGCGTCGATGACTTCGTCGTCCGCAAGGCCTGCGCCCTCGCCGGACTGGGCTTCACCGTGCTGCCCATGCTGTACTGTGAGGAAGAACTGGCCAACGGCACGTTCGTGCGCATCCTGCCCGAATGGTCACTCCCGAGTGGCTGGCTGCAGGCGGTCTATCCCCATCGACGCGGGGTGCTACCGGCCCTGCGGGCCTGGATCGATCATCTGGCCGAAGCATTCAAAGGTTGTGGAGACAGGGCGCTATGAAGGTATCCACCATGGACTCAGAAGCAGTGGCACGCTTTTGCCTCGATCTTCCCGGTGCCCGGGAGGACTACAAATGGGGCGGTGTCCGGGTGTTTTCGGTCGCCGGGACCAAGATGTTCGCGCTGCTCAACCTGAGTGGCGACACCTTGTCATTCAAGGTCGACAAGGAGCTATTCCTCGGCCACATCGATCGCCCTGGAATCCGCCCCGCGCCTTATCTGGCCCGGGCGTTCTGGATCACCATGACGGCGCCCTACCCGCTGGGCGCCGAGGAATTGCAGGACCTGTTGCGTCGCTCCCACCAACTGGTGGTGGCCAAGCTGCCCAAGCGCAGCCAGGTCGGCCTGCTGCTATAGCGTTGCCCTATAAAAAGGACAGGTGCGCCAGGGTGGCGTCGAGGAACAACCGGTCGATCCAGAAAACCTGGTGCAGCAGCACAATCAGCCAGAACACCAGCTGGAACGACAGCTTGCGGGTCTTGTGCCGGAACGCCTGCTGGGCCAGCAACGCGCCTGGCCAGCCGCCCAGCAGTTCGACACCATGCAGGACCTTTTCCGGGATGCGCCAGGCGTCATTACGCGCCTTGCGCTTGTCGCTCCAGTAGAGAAAGAACGCCAGCAGGCTGGCGATGCCATAGCTCCACAGCGGCCAGCCGATTCCCGTGCCCAGCCACAGGCGCAACGCGCCGAAGCCAGGCAAGGCACACAGCAGCACCCACAGCACGATCTTGAGCTTGAGCTGCCGGACTCGACCGGTTGGCACCGGCCGGCCACTCTCGGCCGCGTTCGGCTTCTTCATCCCTTGGTCGACCAGTCGACCCAACCGAACTGCCAGGTAGCCAGGATCACCAGGCCGAAGACGATCCGGTACCAGGCGAACGCCGCATAGCTATGGCTGGCGATGAATTTCAGCAGGCCGCGCACGGCGATCATCGCGAACACGAAGGACGTCACGAAACCGACGGCGAACACCGGCAAGTCCGCCATCTGGAACTGATGACGGAAACCGTAGCCGGAGTACACGGCGGCGGCGACCATGGTTGGCATGGCCAGGAAGAACGAGAACTCGGTAGCGGTCTTGCGTGAAAGGCCGAACAGCAGGCCGCCGATAATGGTCGCGCCGGAACGGGAGGTGCCGGGAATCATCGCCAGGCACTGGGCGAAGCCGACCTTCAGAGCGTCCTGCCAGCGGATGTCATCCACGGTTTCGGCATGCACCGTGTGTTCACGACGCTCGGCCCAAAGGATAACCACCCCACCCACCACCAACGCCGACGCGACGGTGATCGGATTGAACAGGTAGGTGGCGATCACCTCCTTGAACAGCACCCCGAGAATCACCGCCGGCATGAAGGCCACCAGCAGGTTGACGGTGAAACGCTGGGCACTGCGCTGCTTGGGCAGGTCCCGGACGACGGTGAAGATTTTCTCGCGAAACTCCCAGACCACCGCAAGGATCGCGGCCAACTGGATGATGATGTTGAAGGCGATTGCCCGTTCACCGCCAAAACCGAGCAGATCGGCGACGATGATCTGGTGCCCGGTGCTGGAAATAGGCAGGAACTCCGTCAGGCCCTCGACAATACCCAGTATCAACGCCTGTGCGGCGGTCCAAAGATCCATCACTCCCCCTCAAGGCCCGCTCCCGCAGGTCCCTACAAAATCGAAAACCATGACTCGCCGCCTGGGCGTCCACGGGCAAGCCTGTTGCCCAGTCCGTCGGAAAACCGTGAAAAATGCCTGAAAAATCAAACATCAACTCAGGTTTACCGGGATTGGGCCGAAATCCTATCAGACATGCCTGTTTATCGCTGCCTCGATAGTAGCCATAAGGAGGCTGTGCAGCGCAGGCAAAACCTGCTGCTATAGAGTCCAAAGCGAGACAACAACAAGAAAAAAGGAACGGTGGTCTTATGAAAAGCTTGCGCAGTGTGTCGATCAGTCGGCGCTTGTGGCTCATCCTGGTCCTGGCGGTGGCGATGCTGCTGACCCAGGGATTGCTGATGCTCAAGCAGACCCATGAAAACCTCTACCAGGCCAAGGCGCTGAAGACCCGGCACGTGGTCCAGACCGCCAGCGGTATCCTCGACTACTACCATGGCCTAGAGACTGCCGGCACCCTCAGCCGCGAGGCGGCACAGAAACAGGCCCTGAGCGCGATACGCGGGTTGCGTTATGACCAGAATGACTACTTCTGGATCAACGACCTGCGCCCGTTCATGGTCATGCACCCGACCAACCCCAAGCTTGAAGGCCAGGACCTGTCCGGTATCAAGGACCCCGACGGCTACGCGCTGTTCAACGAAATGGTGGTTTTGGCCAAGGCCAAGGGCCGCGGCATGATCGACTACCGCTGGCCGAAACCGGGCGCCAGCGCCCCGGTGCAGAAGACCTCCTACGTACAGTTGTTCGAGCCATGGGGCTGGATCATCGGCTCGGGCGTCTATGTCGATGATGTACAGGCCGAGTTCTACACACAGGTGCGCAACGCCTCGCTGGTCGGCCTGGCGATTGCCGTACTGTTGAGCGTGCTGGTACTGCTGATCAGCCGCAGCATCATCAGCCCGTTGCAGGAGGCCGTGCAGGCCATGGCCAATATCGCCAGTGGCGAAAGCGATCTGACCCGTACGCTCGACACCCACGGCCAGGACGAAGTGACCCAACTGGCCCGCCACTTCAACGCCTTCAGCAACAAGTTGCGCGGCGTGGTCAGCCAACTGCAGGCGTCGGCCAGCGAACTTGGCCAGTCCTCCAGCACCCTGGGTAGCAACGCCATCGAGGCCCAGGCACGCAGCCAGCAGCAATCGCAGCAGATGGAAATGGTCGCGACGGCGATCAACCAGGTCACCTACGGCGTGCAGGATGTCGCCAAGAACGCCGAGCAGGCCGCCAGCGAAGTACGCGATGCCGAAGGCCAGGCCCGCCAGGGCCAGTTGAACATCGACAACAGCCTGCAGCAGATCGACCAGTTGTCCGGCACCATTGCCGAGGCGGTGGAAGTGATCCGTACCCTGGCGGCGGAAAGTACGCAGATCGGCAGCGTCCTCGAAGTGATCCGGGCCATCGCCGAGCAGACCAACCTGCTCGCCCTGAACGCTGCCATCGAGGCCGCGCGCGCCGGGGAGCAGGGCCGCGGCTTCGCGGTGGTGGCCGATGAGGTTCGCCTGCTGGCACAACGCACGCAGAAGTCCACGGCGGAGATCCAGGCGATGATCGAACGCCTGCAGAACCACTCGGAGGCTGCGGTGAAGGTCATCAGCGACAGCAGTCGCGCCTCGCAACTGACCATCGAGCAGGCCGGGCTGGCCGGCGAAAGCCTGACGGCCATTGGCCAGGCCCTGCGCAACCTGAATGGCCTGAATGCCTCGATCGCCAGCGCCACCCTGCAACAGGCCCATGTGGTCGAGGACATCAACCAGAACGTCACCGAGGCGGCCGGCCTGTCCCACAACACCGCCCTGGCAGCCGAGCAGTCGAGCGCCGACAGTGACCGGCTCAAGGTCCTCAGCGAGCAGCTCAGCGGCTTGCTGCGCCAGTTTCGGATCTGATCAGGACCTGTTGGAGCTGGCTCGCCAGCGAACCGCCGGAGGCGGCCACTCACTGCAATCGGCGGTACCTGCTGAATCGCTAGCGCCAGCTCCCACAAGGGAGCTGGCGTCAGCAACGAGTTCCTGCACCACCGCAAGAATCCTCCCACCCCCTCCGCACTCTGGGTACAATCCGCCCCTTCTTTTCGATCCAGAGGTGCCCCATGTCCGGGCTTGAACTGTTTGCCGCCGCGCTCGGCGCGATTTCCGTCTGGCTGACGGTCAAGCAGAACCCCTGGTGCTGGCCGATCGGCCTGGTCATGGTGCTGCTCTACACCTGGATCTTCTTCGACGTGAAGCTCTACTCGGACATGCTGTTGCAGGTGGTCTACGCCGTGCTGCAACTCTATGGGTGGTGGCAGTGGACCCGTGGCGGCGTCATTCACCAGGGCCGCCAGGTTTCCCGCCTGGGCCCACAACCGGTGCTGGCCGGGCTTGCCGTCGGCGCGCTGGGCAGCCTGCTGCTCGGCGCTGCCATGGCCACCTGGACCGATGCCGCGCAACCCTGGCTCGACGCTGCGCTGACTGCCTTCAGCCTGGTCGCACAGTGGTGGATGGCGCAGAAACGCATCCAATGCTGGCTGCTATGGATCGTGGTCGATGTGATCTTCGTCGGCCTGTTCATCTACAAGGATCTCTACCTGACCGCCGCCCTCTATGGCCTGTTCACCCTGCTGGCCGTACAGGGCTGGCGCGAGTGGCGTACCGATCCGGCGCTGCCGGCATGAAGGTCGTGGTCCTGGCCGGCCCCGAGTCCAGCGGCAAGAGCTGGTTGTCCGAGGCCTTGTACGAGCGCTACGGTGGCGTGCTGGTGGGGGAATACGTGCGTCACTTCATGGAGCGGGAGCAGCGCGATACCTGCCTGGCCGACATACCCGCCATCGCTCGCGGCCAGTTGGCCTGGGAAGACGAGGCACGGGCGAAGCAACCGTCGCTGCTGATCCTCGACACCCATCTGTTGAGCAACATCCTCTGGAGCCGCGCCCTGTTCGGCGATTGCCCAACCTGGCTCGAAGCCGCCCTGCTCGCCCGGCAGTATGACCTGCACCTGCTGCTCAGCCCGGAAGGCGTTGGCTGGGTCGGCGACGGCTTGCGTTGCCAACCCGACTTGAGCGAACGCCGGGCGTTTTTCGACGACAGCCTGCACTGGCTGACCCGGCATCGGCAACCGGTCGAGGTGCTCGGCGGCGATTGGTCGCACAGGCACCAGCAGGCGATGAACGCAGTCGAGAAACTGCTCCACGAGTAAACGCGCCAGATCCGTGGCCTGACGCTCAAAGTGTCCGTTCATGAAACACCTGGCCCCACCGCAAGCGAACAGATTCAACGCTTGCGCGCCCAGACAGAGAAATGTGTCAAGCCACTGATACACCTGTCTGAAAGCCCCATTCCACGGGGCTTTCTCCATGATGCCCCGTTCCCCTGCTCCCCACCTGTTTCATCATTGAAACAACCAAAAACCGTCACCCTGCCAACAGAAATCACAACCTGTTGTTTTAAAAGCAAAAACAAAAAGCGGCACGGCTAATGCTCTTTACCTTCACAACGCTGAACAGGGCCAGCGTACTGAAGAAGGAACAAAGCCGTGGCGACCATCACAACAACAGGCTTCACCCGCATCTTGCTGATCGGTTGCGCTCTCGGCTCACTCCTGAGCCCCACCGCCCAGGCCGACGGAAATGGCATCATCGTGCTCAATCGCACGGTACAGCCCCAGGCCTACGGCCGCCCACCGCTGATCCCGGATCCCAACCCGACGACAGTCAATGCGAACCCATCGGCTCGCATCACCTCGTTGACCAACGGCATGGAACTGAGTGACGGCGATATCGCCGGCATCAGCACGGGGGCAAGCGTGACCCGGGTGATCACCGCCCATACCAACAACATGCCCGGCCTGAACAACCCCAACGGTCTGCCCGGCATGGCCGCCGGACACGGTGGTGGCAGCGGCGCCAGTATCGCCAATACGGTCAATCGCGGCTTGTCGGCGGGCATGGGTGCTCTCAACGCCATCGGCAAGGGGCAATAAGATGAAGCGCACGCTGCTTTTTCTCGCGATGTTCAGCAGCCTCCCGGCCCTTGCCGACAACGGCGTGATTGCCAACGACAACGCCCTGATCGACAACGCCGGCCAGCAATACAAGGGCAGCCTCATGCTCAATCAGGCAGCCGGCGACCAGCAGCAACAAATCAACAGCCGAGCGATCGCCATTGGCACCCATGCCAGCGCGTCGACCAGCCTGACCCAGAAGCTCAACAGCCCGGCCAGCACCGCCATCAATGCCAAGGCGGCCATCCAGGGCAACTCTTTCAGCAACGGCACCGGCATGGTGGGCGTCAACCAGTCCGCCGGAGCCAACAACCAGATGATCAACGCCGTGCGGATCAGCATCAGTGCTGCGCCACAAAGCGTCGATGACAGCGCCCTGTCGCAACAGAACGTGGCGCTGTTACCCAACTCCGGTTCATCCGGCACCCCAGGCAGCCGCCAGGTCGTTACCAGCGACCAGGCCTTCACCGGCAGCCGGGGCGTGATTCAGGTGAACCAGAGCGCGGGGGTGGGGAACCGTATGGCCAACACCCTCAGTATCCGGGTCGCAGACTGACCCGAGCAGTGCAATTAGAAAGTACCAACACTTAACCAACTAATAAGCACGGAGATACACCATGAAACCTACAATGGCTCTCAAACCACTGGTTTTCGCACTGGCCGCCATCATGGCAATGGCCGCACAGGCAGGTGGCAACGATCACGGTCACGGCAATGGCCATGGCAACCATGGTCCGAAAGGCCCCGATCTTGGCACCCTGCTGCAAATCACCGCCGGTGCCGGCGCCGCAGTGATCGACACCCAGTACAGCCACAACAACGCCGTGATCAACCAGGGCACCAAGAACAACGCCAGCGCCAATGACTCGCTGAACCGTTCCAGCGGCAACATGGGCGCCAACGTTGCAGCCGGTGACGGCAACCAACAGGACAACGCCGCCGCCCTGGCCACCGCCGACGAAAGCTTCATCTTCGGCACCGCAGTCTCTGCCAGCAGCGCGACCCAGACCAATACCAACAACGTCGTGCTCAACCAATCGACCCAAAACAATGCGTCGATGAACAACTCCGGCAACAACGGCTCCGGCAACATGGGCGTCAACATCACCGCCGGCAACTTCAACCAACAGAAAAACAACCTGGCCATCGCCGTCTCCGGTGGACGTGTAGCCACCGCCGCCGCCGCCGCCAACCAGACCGAAAGCGGCCTGCTGGTGACCAACAGCGGTGTGCAAGCCTACGAGAAAGAAACCCTCAAGGGCACCATCGATCTCAAGGGCAGCTACAAAGGCACCGGCTCCGGCACGATCAAGGGTGACGACGATCATGGCCATGGTTATGGCAACAAGGGCGGTCATGACAACGATGACCAGAAGTTCACCTTCAAGGAACAAGGCACTGTTGAACTGGCCGGCTACTGGACCCAGCAAGTGCTGACCCCCAATGGCTGGAAAAACGTGGTCACCAACAACGCCAGCCTGAACAACTCGGCCAACAACATGTCCGGCAACGCTGGCATCAACGTCTCGGCCGGGGTGGGCAACCAACAAAGCAACTCGCTGTCCATCGCCGCCGGTTGCAAAGCCTGCATGTAAGCGCGACAGCACTGAGAGCCCCGGAAACGGGGCTCTTTTTTCCGCACCTGAAGGCGTATCGACCATGCGTATTCTCGTCCTTACCCTGCTGTTCGGCCTTTGCCAACTGAGCCAGGCTGCAACCATGGCGGTCCCTGGCCTGCCCGGTGCCAGCGTCATCTACAAAAACGTGCAGAGCATTCGCGAACGGCGTTTTGCCGACCTGGTCCAGCAGAAAACCGATTTCAGCTGCGGCGCCGCCGCGTTGGCCACGGTACTGCGCCAGGCCTACTGGCTCGACGTCGACGAAGAACAAGTCATCAAGGGCATGCTGACCACGTCCGATGTGAACCTGGTCAAGACCCACGGCTTTTCCATGCTGGACATGAAGCGTTACGTCGAGAGTATCGGCATGCGCGCCCGCGGCTATCGCATTCCCCCCGACAAGCTGCCCAGCGTGACCATCCCGGTGGTGGTGCTGATGGACATCCGTGGCTACAAGCATTTCGTGGTGATGCAGCGCGCGGACAAGGACTGGGTGTACATCGGCGATCCGGTACTGGGCCACAAGCGCTACGCCGCAGCAGACTTCGAAAAGGGCTGGAATGGCATCGTGTTCGCCATCGTCGGTCCCGGCTATGACAAGGCCAACGCGCTGTTGGACCCGCCGGCCCCGCTGACGGCGAAAAACAAGCTGGACACCTTCAACCCGGTCAAAGATGCCGAGCTGATGGATTTCGGCTTTATCCAGAGCGATTTTTTCTGAGGTGCACTAACGAGTTAGGGAGCAGGATGCCCCGGGAGCAATAGATGAAAACTCCACACTGGCTGGTCGTGAGCTGCCTGGCAGTCGCCTGTTTGCCTGCACACGCGGCCTCGACCTTCAAACCTGTCGAAATCAAGGATCAGGAAATGTCCGAGTTGCGTGGCCGTTATGTCATGCCCGGACGCATCATCAGCTTCGGCGTCGTGATGGAAAGCAGCTGGAAAAACGCCAGTGGCGATGTCATCGGCGCAACCACCAGCCTGCAGATCCAGCAATCGACCGTCAAACCGCAATTCTATGTGACGACCTACAGCGTCCAGGGCAACGGCTCACCAGCCGCCCAGGGCTCCGGTACGGTGGTCGGCGGTAACGGTTTCAACACATCGGCCGGCGTGACCCAGGTGGTCCGCGCCGCCGGCGATGGCAATAGCGCCTATAACAATGTCGCCATCAACGTCAGCGAGGCCGACCAGGCACCCGCCAGCGGCCAGCAGATTGGGCAGGTTCTCAACAGCGGCGGCAGCATCACCGGCTCCAGCGCAGCGGGCAACGTCACGGTTTCCGCCGTCTCCGGCGGCATTCAAATGGCCATTGCCGCCAGCAACAACCAGGGCAACTCGTTGCAGCAGATCGCCCAGGGAGGCGTCCTGCAATCCACCGCTCTGCTCGGCGGCCACAATCTGGTCAACAGCATGACCCAACTCAACGTGGTACTGCAGAACAACTTGCAAACGGCAGGCGCACTGGATTGCAACCTGACCCAACTTAAAGGACTACGCAACATGGGATTCTGAACTACGCTCAGCTCCGACCATTGGAAATTAGTAAGGGACGGCTTATTTCATGCACAGATCGCTTTCTCTGCGCGCGGCTATATGTGTGGGTACTCTTTTTCCGGCGGCGTTGTTGCAAGCTGCACCCGATGCCGAAGTTGAGGCCCTGAAACAGGAACTTCTGGAACTCAAGCAACGCTATGTCCAGCAGCAGCAAGCCCTTTCGGTGCTGGAACAGCGGGTTCGACAGGTCGAGGACCAACCGGCAGCGCCGCCACCCAAGCGCCTGGTCAAGTCGCCGGCCGACTTGAGAAGGGGGCAGGCCGTGGCGGGGGCCAGCGCGAATGCTCCAGGTGCTGCGGCAGGCACCTCCGGGGCATCCTATGGTCAGTCGCTCAAGGATGATTCGGCGCCGGCCCAGAGTGTTTCCGACTTGTACAACGAAGCCAGTGGCTTTTTCGGCAATGGCAAGTTCAGTCTCGAAACCGGTATTACTTATTCGCGTTATGACACTCGGCAGTTGACCCTGAACGGTTTTCTCGCACTGGACTCAATCTTCCTCGGCACGATCAACCTTGATCGGATCAAGGCCGATACCTGGACACTGGACCTGACGGCTCGTTACAACTATGAGAACCGTTGGCAGTTCGATATAAACGCTCCGGTCGTGTATCGCGAGTCCACTTATCAATCCGGTGGTGGCAACGGCGGCAGCGCGGCATCGACCGTGGAAGACACCGTGACCCGCGACCCGATCCTCGGCGACGTCAACTTCGGAGTGGCCTACAAATTCCTCGATGAATCGGAAAACCTGCCCGACGCTGTCGTCAGCGTCAGGCTCAAGGCCCCGACCGGCAAGGACCCGTTCGGTATCAAGTTCGTCCAGTCGCCAAAGAGCAACAGCCTGTTCGTACCTGAAGATCTCCCCACCGGTAACGGCGTATGGGCGCTCACCACCGGCCTGTCGTTGGTCAAGACATTCGACCCGGCCGTATTGTTCGGTACCCTCGCCTACACCCACAACTTCGAGGACTCCTTCAGCGATATCAGTGCCCAGCAGGGCACCACGCAACCGGGCAAGGTCAGTATCGGCGACAGCTTCCAGTTCGGCGTCGGTGTGGCCTTCGCCTTGAATGAAAAAATGAGTATGTCGTTTTCCGTTTCCGACCTGGTGCAACGCAAAAGCAAACTCAAACCCGATGGTCAAAGCTGGCAGAGCGTGGTCGGCAGCGATGCCAACGCTGGCTATTTCAACGTCGGCATGACCATCGCGGCCACCCCGAACCTGACTATCGTTCCACAACTGTCCCTGGGCATGACGCCCGACGCCCCGGACTTCAGCTTCAGCCTGAAATTCCCCTACTACTTCTGAGCCCGTCTGGCGCCCTCAGCTACGGCATTCGCTGTGGCTGGGGATTTCTCTGAAGCCGTTAGCGATCCCAAGGGTCCTTTTGCGGGCAAGCCCTGCTCCTACGGGGGGAGTGTCGGACGCGAATGCGGCGCACGACCTTTAGCCCGCCAGTCGCCTCGAAAGCCCGGGAACCTAGCGAATCTGGTGCTTATGCAGCAGCCGATAGAACGTCGGCCGGGAAATCCCCAACACCTTCGCCGCGAGACTCATGTTGTTCCCATGCCGATTCAGCACATCGCACAACGCCTGGCGTTCAGCCTGGTAGAGATAATCCTCCAGGGTGCCCATCGGTGCCTGCGCGCTCGGCTCGCCGGCCAACCCCAGGTCGCCGGCCTCGATCTGCCTCCCCTCGGCCAGCACCAGGCCGCGCCGGACCCGGTTGGCCAACTCGCGCACGTTGCCCGGCCAGCCGTGGTTGCCCATGGCCACCAAGGCCTCTTCGCTGAAGCTGCGCGGCCGCCGCCCGGTTTCCTGGCTGTAGAACCGGGCGAAATGGTTGGCCAGCATCCGCACGTCGCCATGACGCTCGCGCAACGGCGCCGTGACCACCTGCAGCACATTCAGCCGGTAATAGAGATCTTCGCGAAAACGCCCGTTGCCGATCGCGGTTTCCAGATCGACGTGGGTCGCTGCCAGCACCCGCACATCGACCGGAATCAACTGGCTGCCGCCGACCCGCTCGATATGTTTTTCCTGGAGAAAACGCAGCAGGTTCGCTTGTAGCTCAAGCGGCAGGTCACCAATTTCGTCGAGAAACAGCGTGCCGCCATTGGCCGCCTCGATGCGCCCGACCTTGCGCTGGTGCGCCCCGGTAAAGGCTCCCTTCTCGTGGCCGAACAGCTCGGACTGGATCAGGTGCTCGGGAATCGCCCCGCAATTGATCGCCACGAAGGGCCGGGCATGGCGCTGCGACTGGCGGTGCAAGGTCTGCGCGACCAGTTCCTTGCCGGTACCACTTTCCCCACGGATCAGTACCGGTGACTCGGTGGGTGCCAGTTTGCTCAGCAACTTGCGCAATTCGCGGATGGAGCGGCTGTCTCCGAGCAATTCGTGTTCGGGTTGCTCCACAGGCGCCGAGCCCTGCCCGCGCAGCCGCGCCATGCCGAAGGCGCGACCCAATGTCACCTGTACGCGGGAAACGTCGAAGGGCAGAGTATGAAAATCGAAGAACCACTCGCAGACGAAGTCACCGACGTTCTGCAACCGCAGGACTTCCTGGCTGAGTACCGCGATCCATTCGGTGCCGCTGCGACTGATCAGGTCCTTGACCGCCTCGGGACGCTCCAGGTGGAACGGCTGCAGGCGCAACAGGCCAATATCGCAGGGCCGATCGACGGCAGCTTCAAGATCGCAGCTGTCGACATCCCAGCCGATGTTGCGCAGGTCGGGGAGCAACAGATGGCAGTCGTCGCAGGGATCAACGACCAGGAGACGCCTGAGCGGTGCGGCTTCTTGCATGACTGTTCCCTGGAGCCGGAATTATAAATTTTATTAGAAACAGTAATTTGGCAGATCTGGTTGTAACAGTAGCAAGCGCTTGACGCGAACTTGTACCGATTGATCATAAAGGCGACAGCCGGTTGATCATGACATACATAACGGGGAACCTATCTCCTCATTCATCGTCCACTCACCGAGGTTTTTTTGAAATCGATGAAAAAAAATCGAAAAAACTTTATTTCCCGTGTGACCTGATCCCCCCCAGCGGGCATCAGTACAAGTGAGACCAGCCGCGACGGTGCGCCCAGCCGACGGCTTACAACATTGTTTGGGCATACTTGAGAGAAGACCCCATGAACGCCCCGCTCCGTTTCAACGAAGCACTCCTGATGGCCGGCAACGCATTCAAACCTTTCCAATGCGTAGCCTGGACGGCACAAGACAAAGGCGACCTGAGCCTCACCGTAGTCGATCGCACCAACAACAGCATCGACCGCCGGCAGATCTCTTGCAGTGACTACTCGAACCTGGCGCAGTTGAAATCCCTGTTGGAACAGGCTCGTGCCGAATTGAGCAAGAAAGGCTACGACTTGCAGCCTTGGACTTTCTCGGCCTGAGACAGTTAAAAGCCTCGCAGACAAGCCCTGCTCCTACATTGACCGAGTCAGACGTACATCTTCATGTACGCCGCACTATCTGTAGGAGCGGGGTTTGCCCGCGAATACGAACGAACCGGCACAATAGTTGTAACTGAACTTAAAGCATTTCAATATGCCGATAATCGGCGCCAAGTTCATTCGCAAGTTGCCGCGCGCGCCCCAGGCGAACAGGTCCCTTTTCCAAATCGACCAGTAACGCCGGACAGTTGAACGGCACCAGGCCGCTCCACGCCCTCAAGCGCCCATCGGTCAACACCAGCACCCGCTGCTGTTCCTGGGCAAAACGCTTTTGTCGCACCGCCAACCAACTACCGGCCTCCCGCAAGGCTGCCAGCAACGGCGTTCCGCCGCCCGCCCCCAGGTTTTCCAACCAGCCCGCCATGCCGCTGGAGGCCTTCAGCCCTTGGACCTGCCACTGCGGACGAGTGCCGCTGGCCGTCAACAATGCCAGCCGCGCGCGCTGGCGATAGGCATCATCGAACAACTGCGCCAACAACCCCTTGGCATCGCTCAAGGCCCGATGCCTGCGAGTAGAAGCCGAGGCATCGACGATCACCAGCCACAACTCATGGGGCGAACTGCTGCGCAGACGAAAACGCAGGTCGCGATAGGCTTTCGGTCGGCCGCCCACCAAGGTCTCGACCCAGTTGATCGCCCCGCTCGCAGCAGCCCGAGCCACGCCCTGACGCCCCCTGGGGATCTCACCCGCACCGGTTCTGGCATTCGCCCCCGGCTTGAATCGAGGGCGAATGCCTAGGGCTTTTTTGGCCAGCTCGGAATGTCCCGACGAGCCCCCACCGCCATGGCCTTGGCCGGTAGTTCACCCCACTGCCCCTGGCCTTGCTCTGTACCCTGTGCCGGGTTCGACTGGCTCTCGGGGGCATCGGCAGGCCTGCTTGTCGAAGTCGCCGGCGGGTTCTCCCGTCGCCGGTGGCGCAGGGCAAACTCGGCGACTGCCTCGATATCCTCGTCGGCGATCTGCCGCGCACCGCGCCAGGCCGCATGGGCACGCGCCGCGCGCAGCCAGACGAGATCGGCACGCAAGCCATCGACGCCAGCGGCAAAACAGCGCTCGCTGATCGCCGTCATCGCCCGATCATCCAGTTCGATGTGCGCCAGTAACGTCCGCGCCTGCTCGCAACGCTCGCGCAAGGCCTGCTGTTCTGGCGCCCACCGGGCACAGAAAGCCTGCGGGTCACTGTCGAAGTCCAGCCGCCGACGAATGATCTGCGTACGCTCGACCGGCTGTGGCTGGCCGCTCAAGGCGACATTCAGGCCGAAGCGATCGAGCAGTTGTGGGCGTAGCTCACCTTCCTCGGGGTTCATCGTGCCGATCAGCACGAAGCGCGCCGAGTGGCGGTGGGAAATGCCATCGCGCTCGACCAGATTGGTGCCGCTCGCCGCAACATCGAGCAGCAGGTCCACCAGATGATCGGCCAGCAGGTTCACTTCATCGACATACAGCACGCCGCCGTCGGCCTTGGCCAGCACGCCGGGGGAAAACTGCGCCCGCCCCTCGCCCAGTGCGGCATCCAGGTCGAGAGTACCGACCAGGCGCTCCTCGGTGGCGCCCAACGGCAAGGTGACGAACTGCCCGCTGGCCAGCAGGTCGGCCAGGCCGCGGGCCAGGGTCGACTTGGCCATGCCGCGCGGACCCTCGATCAGCACACCGCCGATCTTCGGGTCGATGGCGGTCAGGCATAGCGCCAGTTTCAGCGCATCGGCACCGACCACCGCCGACAGCGGGAAATGCGGGGAGTCACTCATGGGGCATAGACCTCAACAATCTTCTTCAATATCGAGCAGCAGGTTTTCCAGCGCCTCGCGGTATTCCCCCGGCTCGCTCCACAGCCCGCGCTGCTGGGCTTCCAGCATTCGCTCGGTCATGTCACGCAGTGCATGGGGATTGTGCTCGCGGACGAATTCACGGGTATCGGCATCCAGCAGATAGGCATCGGCCAGCAAGGCGTACTGGTGATCGTCGATCAGGTGGCTGGTGGCATCGAAGGCAAACAGGTTGTCTACCGTCGCCGCCAGTTCGAACGCGCCCTTGTAGCCATGTCGCTTGACCCCCTCGATCCACTTCGGATTGGCCGCCCGGGAGCGGATCACCCGGTTCAGTTCTTCCTTCAGCGTACGGATCTTCGGCAGGTCGGGTTGGCTATGGTCGCCGTGATAACTGGCTGCGGTTTCGCCACTGAGGCTTTCCACGGCCGCGAGCATGCCGCCCTGGAACTGGTAGTAGTCATTGGAATCGAGCAGATCGTGCTCGCGGTTGTCCTGGTTCTGCAACACCGCCTGGACCTGGCTCAGGCGCCGGGCGAACAGCTCGCGGGCCGCCGTGCCTTCGTCCGAGCCGCCATACGCGTAGCCGCCCCAATTCAGGTAGACCTCGGCCAGGTCCTCGCGGCTCTGCCACAGGCGCCCATCGATGGCGTTCTGTACGCCGGCACCATAGGCGCCCGGCTTGGCACCGAAAATCCGCCAACCGGCCTGGCGGGCGGCCTGCTCGGCATCCAGGCCGTCGGCCTGCAACTGTTCACGCTCCTGGCGTACCCGAGCGGCGAGCGGGTTCATGTCCTCGGGTTCATCCAGCGCAGCCACCGCCTGTACCGCTGCGTCGAACAGGCGGATCAGGTTGGCGAACGCATCGCGGAAGAAACCGGAAACCCGCAGGGTCACGTCCACCCGCGGACGGTCCAGCAGGCTCAGTGGCAGGATCTCGAAGTCATCGACCCGCTGACTGCCCGTGGCCCAGACCGGACGCACGCCCATCAGCGCCATGGCCTGGGCGATGTCATCGCCGCCGGTGCGCATGGTCGCCGTGCCCCAGACCGACAGGCCGAGCTGGCGCAGATGATCGCCGTGATCCTGCAGGTGCCGTTCGAGAATCAGGCTGGCCGACTGAAAGCCTATGCGCCAGGCCGTGGTGGTCGGCAGGTTGCGCACGTCCACGGAAAAGAAGTTGCGCCCGGTCGGCAATACATCCAGGCGCCCGCGGCTGGGTGCGCCGCTCGGGCCAGCCGGGACGAAGCGCCCGTCGAGGGCAGCCAGCAGGCCTTGCATTTCAGCAGGTCCGCAGGCGTCGAGGCGCGGCGCTACATGGTCCAGGAGGCCCTCGATGATGCTGCGCACGTCGGTCCAAGGCTCGCTGTCCGGCAGTTCGGCAACACCTGCCAGGGACTGCTCGATCAGCATGGCGGCATACAGTTCCAGGCGTTCGCGGCTATCGCCGGCAGTGCGCCAGGTCGCCTCGTCGAGGGCACACAGCAACGCCGGACGAGGGCCGGTCCAGGACTCGGCCAGGGCACAGTCGAGCGGGTCGAAACCCAGTTCGAAGGCCTTGGCCAGGGCCCGCAGCAGGCTCGACTGGGCGCCTCGGCCATCGCCACGGGGAATGCGCAGCAGAGCCAGCAAGGTATCGATGCGCAACCGCCCCTGGGGTGATTCGCCGAACACGTGCAGGCCATCGCGGATCTGCGACTCCTTGAGGTCGCAGAGGTAGGTGTCCAGGCGCGGCAGCCAGATGGCCGCGTCGGCGTCGCTGTCGAGCCCGGCATCCAGTTGCAGCTCACGGTCGATCTGTGTGTCGCGCACCAGCTTGAGAATATCGCGCTGCAATTCACGGGCGCGGCGCGGGTCGAGCAGTTGCGCTTCGTAGTATTCGTCGGCCAGCAATTCCAGGTCGCGCAACGGGCCGTAGGTTTCGGCGCGGGTCAGCGGTGGCATCAGGTGGTCGATGATCACCGCCTGGGTCCGCCGCTTGGCCTGGGCGCCCTCTCCCGGATCGTTGACGATGAACGGATAGAGGTTCGGCAACGGTCCCAGCAGCGCATCCGGCCAGCAGTTTTCCGACAGGCCGACACCCTTGCCCGGCAGCCACTCCAGGTTGCCATGCTTGCCGACATGAATCACGCCGTGGGCGCCATACCGATGCCGCAGCCAGAAATGGAACGCCAGGTAGCCATGGGGCGGCACCAGGTCCGGATCGTGGTAGACCGCACTCGGATCGATCTGGTAACCCCTGGCCGGCTGGATGCCGACGAAGGTCAGGCCCAGGCGCAGCCCGGCGACCATCATCCGCCCCTCGCGGAACATCGGGTCGTTTTCCGCCGCGCCCCAACGCGCCAACACCGCCTGGCGATTGGCCTCGGGCAGTTGCTCGAACAGCGCCTGGTACTCGGCTAGCGCCAGGCTTTGCTGGCAGGGGCGCAAATCAAGGCTGTCGAGGTCGTTGCTGACACCACCGAGCAAGGCCTGGATCAGGCCGGTGCCACTCTCGGGCAGTTCGGTACCCACCGGATAGCCTTTGTCCTGCAACGCCCGCAGGATATTCAGCGCCGCAGCCGGTGTGTCCAGGCCGACGCCGTTACCGATGCGCCCGTCGCGGGTCGGGTAGTTGGCCAGGACCAGGGCGATACGCTTGTCGCCGTTGTCCAGCCGCGCCAGCTCGACCCAGCGCCGCGCCAGCTCGGCGACGAAGTCCATGCGCTCGGGCTGGGCGCGGTAGCAGACCACGTCACTCTGGCTACGCTCGCTGCGCCAGGCCAGGTCCTTGAAGCTGATGGGCCGGCTGATGATCCGCCCGTCCAGCTCCGGCAAGGCAATGTGCATCGCCAGGTCCCGCGGTCCCAGGCCCTGCTCGCTGGCTTGCCAGCCGGGCTCGTTGTCCTGGGCGCAGATCGCCTGGATCACCGGGATGTCACGACGGAACGGTCGCAGGTGCGGAGCCTCGGGCGTCGACTGGGCAAAGCCGGTGGTGTTGAGGATCACCGCCGCCGCCACCTCGTCCAGCCAGTCCTCGACCACCGCCAGGCAACCTGGCTCCTTGAGACTGGCCACGGCGATCGGCAACGGGTTCAGCCCGGCCGCCTGCAAACGCTGGCAGAACACATCGACAAAGGCGGTGTTGGCCGCCTGCAGGTGCGAGCGATAGAACAGCAGCGCCGCCACCGGCCAGTCGGCCTGCCAGTTGCTGCGCCAATCAGCCAGTTGTGCATCGACCACGCGCGGGTGGTAGATCGCCGTGCGCGGCAGCGCCCGAGGCGCCTGCCAGGGGTAGTCACGCCCCAGCCAGCGGCTGGCCAGGCAATTGAACAACTGCAGGGCATTGCCCAGGCCGCCCTGGCGCAGGAAGTGCCAGAGCCGTTCGGCTTCAGCCGCCGGGACGTTACCCAGGGCGCTCAGTTCCGGGTCGGGACGGTCGTCGCCCGGCACCAGGATCAGCGTCACGCCGCGCTCGGCCAGTTGCACCAGACGCTCGATGCCGTAACGCCAATAGCCGATACCGCCGTGCAACGACAGCAGGATCACCTTGGCGTGTTGCAGCACCTGGTCGACATAGAGGTCGACCGAGGCATGATTCTGGACCTGCATCGGGTTGGCCAGGCGCAGGCTCGGATAATCGTCCGGCAGTTGCTGCGCCGCTTCGGCGAGCAATGCCAGGCTGGAGTCGCCGCTGCACAGGATCACCAGCTCGGCGGGGGTTTGTCCAAGGTCGGCGATGTTGTCATCCGACACGAAACCGCCGGGCTGGGTCCTGAGCAGATGCATGGGGTCAGGCCGTCAGCGCGGTGCGCAGCGTCGATTCGAGCAGGGCTGCATCCAGTTCCTGGCCAATCAGTACCAGGCGGGTGACGCGCGGCTCATCGGCGCCCCAGGCGCGGTCGAAGTGCTTGTCGAAACGGGTGCCCACGCCCTGGATCAGCAGGCGCATCGGCTTGTTCGGGATCGCCGCAAAGCCCTTGACCCGCAGGATGCCGTGCTTGACCACCAGTTGCGTCAGGGCATCGAGCAGCAGGCTTTCGTCGGCTTGCGGCAGGTCGATGGAGATCGAATCAAAGGCGTCGTGATCGTGGTCGTCATGATCATCGCCGTCATGGTGGTGGTCATGGTGGCTGTGGCGACCATCAATGTGCTCCTCGGAGCCGGCACCGATACCCAGCAGGACGTCCAGCGGCAGGCGACCGCTGCTGGCCTCGATGACTTTCACCGCTGGCGGCAGTTCCTCGGCCACTTCCAGACGGACCCTGGCCAGGTCTTCCGGGGCGATCAGGTCGGTCTTGTTGAGAATCACCAGGTCGGCGCTGGACAGTTGGTCGGCGAACAATTCATGCAGCGGCGACTCGTGATCCAGGTTCGGGTCGAGCTTGCGCTGGGCGTCCACCTGGTCGGGGAACGCGGCGAAGGTGCCGGCGGCCACTGCCGGGCTGTCGACCACGGTGATCACCGCATCGACGGTGCAGGCACTGCGGATTTCCGGCCACTGGAAAGCCTGGACCAGCGGCTTGGGCAGCGCCAGGCCAGAGGTTTCGATGAGGATGTGGTCAAGATCGCCGCGACGCGCCACCAGTTCGCGCATCACCGGGAAGAACTCTTCCTGCACGGTGCAGCACAGGCAGCCGTTGGCCAGTTCGAACACGCGGCCTACCGCCTCTTCCTCGGTGCACCCGATGGAGCACTGCTTGAGGATCTCGCCGTCGATGCCCAGCTCGCCGAACTCGTTGACGATCACTGCGATACGGCGGCCCTGGGCGTTGTCCAGCATATGCCGCAGCAAGGTGGTCTTGCCCGAGCCGAGGAAGCCGGTGACGATGGTGACGGGAAGCTTGGCCAGTGTTTTCATCGGGATGCCCCTTGGCAAAAATAGCGGGCATGCGGGACGAGAACCGCCGCCCGGAACAGGCGCGGGTATGTTCGCCACCGGATCACCCCGCCCGGTTTAAGTGAAATTCTGTCACGAGGCAGGTCTCCTGGCTTGCGGCCGGGTGTTCGGCAGTCGCTCGATCACCGGGTCTTGCGCCTTCCCACCCCGAGGGGCAGTGGCCAGGCAAGACACTCGTACCGCTTACAGTTGCGGGGGCAGCCGCGGCTTGCCGCGTTCCCATCTTAGCTTCGACCAGACGCCGAAGAACCTCGAACCTGCAAGGCTACGCAGTGCGCGCAGGCAGGTCAATCTCGACGGCCGCTGTGGTTTAATTGCGCCCCCTTTCTCCCGCCCTGCCCGTTTCAAGGAATCGCCGCCCATGAGTGCCACCGACACCACCACCGTCCTGGTCATCGGTTATGTCTGGCCCGAACCTCGCTCCTCGGCGGCCGGCGGGCACATGATGCAGATTCTCGAAAGCTTCCTCGAGGCCGGCTGGCGCATCACCTTCGCCAGCCCTGCCAGTGTCGGTGAACACAAGGCCGACCTGCTCAGCCTGGGCATCGACGAACAGGCCATCGAGCTCAACGACAGCAGTTTCGACACCTTCATCAGCGCCCTGCAGCCGCATGTGGTGCTGTTCGACCGGTTCATGATGGAGGAGCAGTTCGGCTGGCGGGTCGAGAAGCACTGCCCCGGTGCCCTCCGCGTACTGGAAACCTCGGACCTGCAAAGCCTGCGCGACGCCCGCCAGCAGCAACTCAAGGAACGCCTGAAAGTCGACCAGGACCCGAATGACTTCAGCGGGCTGTTCGCTCCCGACCTCCCCGAAGTCTTCCAGCAGATGAGCGACACCGACCAGGCCCAGCGGGAAATCGCGGCGATCTACCGCTCGGACCTGAGCCTGATGATTTCCGACGTCGAGATCCGCCTGCTGACCGAGCAGTTCCGGCTACCGCCAGCGTTGCTGCACTGGTGCCCGTTGATGGTCGACCAGCCGGACACGTTCCGGGCCTTCGAGGAGCGCGCGCATTTTCTCAGCATCGGCAACTTCCGCCACGCACCGAACTGGGATGCGGTGCTCTGGATGAAAACCACCGTCTGGCCGCTGATCCGCCAACAACTGCCCAGCGCGCAACTGCATGTCTACGGCGCCTACACGCCGCCCAAGGCCACCGCGCTGCACAACCCGGCCCAGGGCTTTCACGTGCAGAACTGGGCCGAAGACGCCCTGCAGGTGATGAGCGCGGCGCGGATCTGCCTGGCACCGCTGCGTTTCGGCGCCGGAATCAAGGGCAAGCTCGCCGATGCCATGCTCTGTGGTACCCCGAATGTCACCACGCCGATCGGCGCCGAAGCCATGCAGGGTGCCTTGCCCTGGCCGGGCGCCATCGAAACCAGCGCCGAGGCCCTGGCGCGCTCCGCCGTCCGGCTGTACCAGGACCCGTTGGCCTGGCAACAGGCCCAGGTTGATGGGCGGGCGTTGCTGGCTGCCCGCTACGACCGGCGCCAGCACAGCCCGGCGCTGGTGGAACGTATCCAGCAGACGCGGCAACAATTGACCGAGCATCGGCGCAACAACTTCACCGGCGCAATGCTGCGCCACCATCACCACAAGAGTACCCAGTACATGGCCCAGTGGATCGAGGCGAAGAACCGCAAGCCCTGAGGTTCAGGCGGATGACGGGAACAGCCTGGCCACCTCGATCAGTTGCAGAACCTTGCCCGGTGCCAGGACCAGCGCCGAACGCGGTGGCAACAGCCGCCCCTCCGGCGAGCGGGCGGTTTTCCTGGAGAAGTTCACCGTAATCAACGTGCCGTCGCTGAACGAGGCGCGCTGCACCTGGCGATCCTGCGAAAGCACCTGGAAATCGCTCATGCGCTCGGTGAACAGTCGTTCGTGCAACGGCCGGAACACCTTGTCATAGGCGCGAATGAACGGCAGGTCGCGCGCCAGTACCTGGTCATTGAGGTGATACAGCGGCGGCACCATGTACAGCAGTTGCAGGAGCGCCGTGGTTTCCTTCTCGCTGGAAAACTTCAGCGAGCCATATTCCCAGTGGTGGGTGCTGACCAGGCTGTCGTGGAACACCAGTTGATACAGCGGCAGGCGAAACTGCGCCGAAGTCACGAAACGGGCAATCGAAGGCTTGAGTGGCACCGGCTTGAAATACAGGTCCGGGTTTTCCGGCGGCCAATAGCCGCCACGGTAGAAAGGCGATTGCTTGTTCTTGCCGATATCCGGGTCCATCCAGGCAAACGGCTGGGTGGCGATACCATGGCTGTAGGCGATGCCAGGCACGTAGAAGGCGATGCCGCCCTCGCTGCCCGTCACCAGGCCCAGCTCGCGAGTGGGGTATTGCAGCCGGCGCCAGCGCGCTTCGGCATCCTCGCGCTCGCTGGTTTCCCATCCCGGCGTGTAGTCCTTCAGTTCGGGACCGGCGGCATCGACATCGAGAAAATAGCTGTTCAGCCGGGCCCCACGTGCCACCGCGGCGATACGCCGCTGCGCGTAGGGCTCGACGGCCCGCGAATTGACATACACGCCCCGGCCATTGAACCCGCGGACCTTTTCGCCCCGGCTGTCGCGGTATCCCGCGGCCGCCAGTTCGTCGCCCATTTGCGCCGTGGCCCAGGTTGCCCGCAGGTTGGAGGGGTGGGCGCTGCCATAACTGTCATAGACCGCCACCAGGTAACCCGCCGCCTTGGCCGCCTGCACCGCCTCCGGATGCCACAACGCATCACGCCAGTCATCCGCGCCCAGCCAGGCGCTGGTGAGTTCGGCCTTGCGCAAGGCCTCCACGGTGTCGAGAGACAGGCCGCCGCCCCAGCGTCGGGGCTCGGCCAGCCAGGGGCCGAACGCCTCGAGCAGATGGCTGCGAACGCTTTGCCCCCAGGCCACATTGGCCGCCGGGTCATGATTGCCTGGCAACGGATCGACCGGCACCAGCGGCAGCACCGCCTGCAACGCCGCGTTGAGCGCACGGGTCAGCTCGCGCTGGCGGTAAGCCAGCACCCCGCCCCAGCCGCTCCCGGCCTCCTGCAGCGCCGACTCGAAGCTGGCACGCGTTACAGGATCGAACGCGTCCCAGAGTTTCGATGCCAGGTGCTCCCTATCACTCCGACGTGCGGCGAAGGCCCTCAGGAATACCGGCCAATCGGTGATGTCCGCCGCCTTCAACGGGCCGGCATCCCACAGATAGATATGCGGCGCGCCGCCGAGCCTGGCAACCAGGGGCTGGCGGGCGATTTTCTGCTTCAACGAAACCAGGTGGTCATGGGTTTCCAGCCATTGGCGATAGAAGCGCGCGCCATGCAGGGGATCCGCAGGACCGACCTTGATGCTGACGGTGAATGGCGCCCCCTTGGCCAGTCGATTGAATTCGTGGCTGACCCGCGGCAAGGGTCGTGCCTCCTGCGCGACGATGCCGAAACGGGTGTCGAACGGCGTCTCGATCAACCAGGTGATCGAATGGTCGGCACGCAGCTCAGTCCAGAATGGCATCGACAGCAGGGCGTTCAGGGCATCGGGCTCGTAACGCCGCAGCAGCCAGTCCAGCCATTGGCTATCCTCGCCAGGCACGTAGGCTCCTTCGCCGAACGGAAGCGCATGCGCCTTGATGGCCAGGGCTTCCACCGGCCGCGGCCATTCCAGAAGGCCCGGTTGTTCTGCACGGATCGACAGGCGCAAGGCATCCTGCTCGATGCCGGCCTCGACCAGGAATCGCTCGGAGCCATTGCTGATTTGCCAACTGCGGCCAATGGGTGCACTACTCCGCGCCGTGTCGGGAAAAGCGGCCGCACTGAGCAACGAGGCCGGGGCCGCGTCCCGGTGCAGGGTCACTTCGAGAGTCGAAGGATCGATGCTGAAGACGCCGCCACTGTAGGGCAGTTCGACCAGCGGCTGCCCGACAACCGGCAAGCTGGACAGGCACAGGCTCCATGTCAGGAACAGGCAGCGAAGTCGATCAATATCTAGTACGAGGCGCATGGCATTCCACAGGGATCTCCCAGGATTTTTCAGGGTCTGCGGACACTAAACGACAACGCCCTCCTTCTCCGTAAGAAGTGTCTCTTAGAAATACCGGAAATATCGCCAAATGACTGCCACCTGGCTTGATACTACGGTTTCAGCGGACGACGCAGCAGATAAGTGTCCATGATCCAGCCCTTGCGCTGCCTGGCTGCCTCACGCAACTCGCGGATCTTTCCCTGCACCTCATGCAGTTTGCCACTGACCAGCAGCTCATCCTCGGTACCCAGGTAGGCGCCCCAGTAGATTTCCAATGCCTGGTCGACAAATTGGCCAAAGGCGCAGTGGGCATCGAGCATGACCACCACATTGTCCAGATCCTCTGCGGCCAGGCGCCGCCCGGTAGTGATGCGGATCGGTTCGCCGATCCGGTTCAACGGCACCCGATGCCGGGCTGCCAGCGCCTGGACACTGCTGATGCCAGGAATCACCTCGACCTCGAACGCCGGCCCACCGAGGGCGACGATCCGATCCAGCACCCGCAGGGTACTGTCGTACAGTGCCGGCTCACCCCAGATCAGGAAAGCACCACACTCATCCTCGCCCAACTCCTCGTCGATCAACCGGGCGAACAGAGCGGCGCGCTGCGCATGCCAGCGCTCGACGCCGGCCTCGTACGAGTCCTCATTGTCCTCGCGCAGCGGGTCGCTGACCTGTACCAGGCGATAACCCGGCTGCTCGATGTAGCGTTCGCAAATGTCCTTGCGCAGATTGACCAACTCTTCCTTGGCCCGGCCCTTGTCCAGCAGAAAGAAGACCGAGGCACGATTCAGGGCCTTGATCGCCTGGAGGGTGATCTGTTCCGGGTGGCCGGAACCAATGCCGATCAATAGAACGCTCTTCACTGTTTCGCTCCTGGAAATGGGGCCGAAAGACGCAGGACAGACTGTTTCAGCTTATCCGAACCACGGCGCAAGGTTGGCAGACAGCCGACGAAGGAGGCATTATCGGACTGCAATAATAATAAAAGCGCTTGCCATGACTCGAACAACCCGCATCACCGACCCCTCCTATGAATTGATGGACGACCATAACGGCCTCTCCATCATTTATCGCCAGCACGGCTTTCCCTGCCCGCTGGTGCGTTGGCATTTCCACAAGGAATACGAGCTGCACCTGATCGTCGCCAGCTCCGGCAAGGTGTTCATCGGCGACTACATCGGCAACTTCCACCCGCAGACCCTGTTTCTCACCGGCCCCAACCTGCCGCACAACTGGATCAGCCAGGTGGCCGAAGACGAGGTGGTGCCCAAGCGCGACATGCTGGTGAACTTCACCGACGAACTGTTCGAGGAAGGCCACCAGATCTTCGCCGAGCTGAAAACCCTGGCCCCCCTGCTGGAGCGGGCCCAGTACGGCATCGAATTCCGCTGCAAGGACACGATCGGCCAGGCGGCGCAACTGATGCAACGCATCGCCGACTCCCAGGGCGTGACGCGCCTGGGGCACTTCCTGATCCTGCTGGAATTGCTCAGCGCCTGCGACGACTACCAACTGCTCTCCGGGGTCACTACCCCGCAACTGGCCGACGAAAACAACATCGATCGCACCAACCGGGCTGTCGACTACATTTTCGCCCACTACGCCCGCGAGCTGCCGCTTGAAGAGGTCGCCGACTACCTGGGGATGAAGCCCACCTACTTTTCCAGGGTGTTCAAGCAGGCCACCGGACGCTGCTTCGTCGAGTTCGTCAATCGCCTGCGCATCAGCAAATCCTGCGAATTGCTGGTCGATGGCGACAAGCCGGTCACCGATGTGTGCTTCGAATCGGGCTTCAACAACATTTCCAACTTCAACCGGCGCTTCCAGCAACTCAAGGGCATGACACCCTCCCACTACCGTCGTCTTGCAGTGCAACGCCTGACCGAGCAGAACCACGGCTGACCCCTCCGGGCGCCCCATTCGGGGCGTTTCCAGCTTTTTTCGCAAGAATCCTGTACGGATTTACCTCTGACCGAACTACCCGACAATCCCGACCTTGAGCGGTCGAACCACGGTTTCAGCAAGCCACGCCCTACCCATCGAGTGCAAAAAAGTATCGATTGCAGTGTCGTCAAGGATTTGTCTGTTCGGCGATTGGAGGCTGTAATCAGCCACAGATTCTTCCTCGACACCGGAAGATACAAAAACAATAAACCGACCTTCGAGCGTCACCTGGCGCCAAGAAGAGGAGTGTTCGATGAAAGCCATAGCAAAAGCTCTGCTCGTCTCCACCTGCCTGACCGTCAGCGGCGTCAGTCTGGGTGCCCAGACCCTGACCATCGCCACCGTCAACAACAGCGACATGATCCGCATGCAGAAGCTGTCGAAGACCTTCGAGGCCGAACACCCGGAGATCAAGCTGAACTGGGTGGTTCTGGAAGAGAACGTCCTGCGCCAGCGCCTGACCACCGACATCGCCACCCAGGGCGGCCAGTTCGACGTACTCACCATCGGCATGTACGAGGCCGCACTGTGGGGTGCCAAGGGTTGGCTGGAACCGATGAACAACCTGCCCGCTGCCTACGACATCGACGACGTGTTTCCTTCGGTACGCGACGGCCTTTCGGTCAAGGGCACCCTGTTCGCCCTGCCGTTCTACGCCGAAAGCTCCATGACCTACTACCGTACCGACCTGTTCAAGGACGCCGGCCTGACCATGCCCGAGCGGCCGACCTGGGAGCAGATCGGCGAGTTCGCCGCCAAGCTCAATCATCCGGACAAGGAACAATACGGCATCTGCCTGCGCGGCAAGGCCGGCTGGGGCGAGAACATGGCGCTGGTCACCACCGTGGCCAACGCCTACGGCGCCCGCTGGTTCGACGAGAAGTGGCAGCCGGAATTCACCGGCAGTGAATGGAAGAATGCCCTGAACTTCTATGTCACCACCATGAAGAAAGCCGGACCGCCCGGCGCGTCGAGCAACGGTTTCAACGAGAACCTCGCGCTGTTCAACAGTGGCAAGTGCGCGATCTGGGTCGATGCCAGCGTCGCCGGTTCATTCGTCACCGACAAGAGCCAGAGCAAGGTCGCCGACCACGTCGGTTTCACCTACGCGCCACACCAGGTCACCGAGAAAGGCTCGGCCTGGCTCTACTCCTGGGCGCTGGCGATTCCCACCAGTTCCAAGGCCAAGGATGCAGCGAAGACCTTCAGCAGCTGGGCCACCTCCAAGGAATACGCGGCACTGGTGGCCAAGGAGGACGGTATCGCCAACGTCCCGCCAGGCACCCGTGCCTCGACCTACAGCGACGCCTACATGCAGGCTGCACCGTTCGCGAAAATTACCCTGGAATCGCTCAAGACGGCCAACCCGAAAGACCCGAGCGCCAAGCCGGTGCCCTACGTCGGCATCCAGCTGGTGACCATTCCCGAGTTCCAGGCCATTGGCACCCAGGTCGGCAAGTTGTTCTCCGCTGCGCTGATCGGCCAGACCACGGTCGACCAGGCCCTGGCCGCGGCCCAACAGAGCACTGAACGCGAGATGAAGCGCGCAGGCTATCCCAAGTAGAGGCTGACCTGCAGGAGCAGGGCTTGCCCGCGAAGACATCGGTCCAGGCAACACGCTATGCCGGGAATACCGAGTCGCACCCTTCGCGAGCAAGCCCTGCTCCTACACAAGACCTGCTCCCTGCCCCCAAGCGGTTTTGAACACCATGAATACCACTACTGTAAAAGCCCATATGGACACCCCCCAGCCGCTGCGCAAAAGCCGTCTGCGCAACCCTGGCTGGTTCCTCGTCAGCCCCTCGGTGGCCCTGTTGCTGCTGTGGATGATCGTGCCACTGGGCATGACCCTGTACTTTTCGCTGATCCGCTACAACCTGCTCTACCCCGGCGAAAACAACTTCGTCGGGCTGGAGAACTTCAGCTACTTCCTCACCGACTCAGGCTTCCTGCCCGGCGCCGCCAATACCCTGTTGCTGGTGGGCAGCGTACTGCTGATCAGCGTGGTGTTCGGCGTGCTGATCTCGGCCCTGCTGGAAGCCAGTGAATTCCTCGGTCGCGGCATCGTCCGGGTGCTGCTGATATCGCCGTTCTTCATCATGCCGACGGTTGGCGCGCTGATCTGGAAGAACCTGCTGTTCCACCCGGTCTCGGGCGTGCTCGCTGCGGTCTGGCGGCTGTTCGGCGCCGAGCCGGTGGACTGGCTGGCGCACTATCCGTTGCTGTCGATCATCATCATCGTCTCCTGGCAATGGCTGCCCTTCGCCATCCTGATCCTGATGACCGCCATGCAGTCCCTCGACCAGGAACAGAAGGAAGCCGCACGCCTGGACGGCGCCGGCCCACTGGCGATCTTCTGGCACCTGACCCTGCCACACCTGGCCCGGCCCATCGCCGTGGTGGTGATGATCGAAACCATCTTCCTGCTGTCGGTGTTCGCCGAGATCTTCACTACCACCAATGGTGGCCCCGGCTATGCCTCGACCAACCTCGCCTACCTGATCTACAACCAGGCACTGGTCCAGTTCGACGTCGGCATGGCTTCCGCCGGTGGCCTGATCGCCGTGGTCATCGCCAACATCGCCGCGATCATCCTGGTGCGGATGCTCGGCAAAAACCTGACTGACAAGCCTTGAGGCCCGCGCCATGACCCTGACCCTCAAACAATCGCGCCGCCTGCAGAGCGTGCTGCTCGGCATCCTGGCCTGGACCATTGCCCTGCTGATCTTCTTCCCGATCTTCTGGATGGTACTGACCAGCTTCAAGAGCGAGATCGACGCCTTTGCAACGCCGCCGCAATTCATCTTCAGCCCGACCCTGGAGAACTACCTGCATATCCAGGAGCGCAGCGGCTACCTGCGTTTCGCCTGGAACTCGGTGGTGATTTCCTTCAGCGCCACCGCACTGTGCCTGCTGATCGCAGTGCCGGCCGCGTACTCCATGGCGTTCTACGAAACCCAGCGGACCAAGCGCACACTGTTGTGGATGCTCTCCACCAAGATGCTGCCGCCAGTGGGCGTGCTGATGCCGATCTACCTGCTGGCCAAGTCGTTCAACCTGCTCGACACCCGCCTGGCGCTCATCGTGATCTACACCCTGATCAACCTGCCGATCGTGGTCTGGATGGTGTACACCTACTTCAAGGACATCCCCCGGGACATACTCGAAGCCGCTCGCCTCGACGGCGCCACGCTGCTGCAGGAAATGCTGCGGGTGCTGCTGCCGATCAGCAAGGGCGGCCTGGCCTCGACCCTGCTGCTGTCGCTGATCCTGTGCTGGAACGAAGCCTTCTGGTCATTGAACCTGACCTCCTCCAACGCGGCGCCACTGACGGCCCTGATCGCGTCCTACTCCAGCCCCGAGGGCCTGTTCTGGGCCAAGTTGTCCGCAGTCTCGACCCTGGCCTGCGCACCGATCCTGATCTTTGGCTGGATCAGCCAGAAACAGCTGGTACGCGGCCTGTCCTTCGGTGCCGTGAAGTAAATGAATACAACACGGTCCGTGTAGGAGCCGGTGTTCTGCCAAACAATCGAGGAAACACACCATGGCCAATCTGAAAATCAAGCATCTGCAAAAGGGCTTCGAAGGCCTCTCCATCATCAAGGGCATCGACCTGGAAGTGCGCGACCGCGAGTTCGTGGTCTTCGTCGGTCCGTCCGGTTGCGGCAAGTCGACCCTGCTGCGGCTGATCGCCGGCCTGGAGGAAGTCACCTCCGGTACCATCGAGCTGGACGGGCGCGACATCACCGAGGTCAGCCCGGCCAAGCGCGACCTGGCAATGGTGTTCCAGACCTACGCCCTGTATCCGCACATGAGCGTACGCAAGAACATGTCCTTCGCCCTGGACCTGGCCGGAGTGGCCAAGGCCGAAGTCGAGCGCAAGGTCAACGAGGCCGCGCGCACCCTCGAACTCGGGCCGCTGCTCGAACGCAAGCCCAAGCAACTCTCCGGTGGCCAGCGTCAGCGCGTTGCCATCGGCCGGGCCATCGTGCGCAACCCGAAGATCTTCCTGTTCGACGAGCCACTGTCCAACCTCGACGCCGCGCTGCGGGTGCAGATGCGCCTGGAGCTGGCACGTCTGCACAAGGAGTTGCAGGCAACCATGATCTACGTGACCCACGACCAGGTCGAAGCCATGACCCTCGCCGACAAGGTGGTGGTGCTCAATGGCGGGCGGGTCGAACAGGTCGGCTCGCCCCTGGAGCTGTACCACTCGCCGGTCAACCTGTTTGTCGCCGGTTTTCTTGGCACGCCGAAGATGGGTTTCCTCAAGGGCAAGGTCAGCCGTGTCGACGGCCAGGGCTGTGAGGTCGAGCTGGACGCCGGTACACGCATCAGCCTGGCGCAGAGTGGCGCCAGCCTCAACGTCGGCAGCCCGGTGACCCTCGGCATCCGCCCGGAACACCTGGAGCTCGCCAAGCCCGGCGACTGCGTGCTGCGGGTCACCGCCGATGTCGGCGAACGCCTGGGCAGCGATACCTACTGCCACGTCCGCACCCAATCCGGCGAAGCGCTGACCATGCGCATCCGCGGCGACCTGGCCAGCCAGTATGGCGAAACCCTCGAACTGCACCTGGACAGCGACCACTGCCACCTTTTCGATGCCGACGGCATTGCGTTGCCCCGTGCGCTGCGTGCCGCGGCCTGATCAAGAGAACCCCGCAATGAACCTGAACAAACAGAACCTGCACAACCTGTCCCCGCAAGTCGCCCTGCCCGGCTACGTGGCGAGCAATACCCGCCAAGGCATCGCCCACATCGGCGTCGGCGGCTTCCATCGTGCCCACCAGGCCTACTACACCGACGCCCTGATGAACCTCGGCGAAGGCCACGACTGGAGCATCTGCGGCATCGGCCTGCGCCGCGAGGACCAAGGCGTGCGTGACGCCCTGGCGGCCCAGGACCACCTCTACACCCTCTACGAACTGGGTGACGGCGACGACACTGAAACCCGGGTCATTGCCGCCATCAGCGGCATGCTGCTGGCCCAGGACAGCGCCCAGGCAATCATCGACAAGCTGGCCTCGGCCGACATCCGCATCGTTTCGCTGACCATCACCGAAGGTGGCTACTGCATCGACGACAGCAACGGCGAGTTCATGGCCAACCTGCCGCAGATCCAGCATGACCTGAACCATCCCGAGGTGCCCCAGACAGTCTTCGGCTTTCTCTGTGCCGCCCTGGCCAAGCGCCGGGCCAATGGCATTCCGGCATTTACCCTGATGTCCTGCGATAACCTGCCACACAACGGCGCGGTGACCCGCAAGGCGCTGCTGGCCTTCGCCGCGCTGCGCGATGCCGGGTTGCATGACTGGATCGCCGCCAATGTAAGCTTCCCCAATGCCATGGTCGACCGCATCACGCCGATGACCAGTTCCGCCCATCGCCTGCAACTGCACGACGAACACGGCATCGACGATGCCTGGCCGGTGGTCTGCGAACCTTTCGTGCAGTGGGTGCTGGAAGACAAGTTCGTCAACGGCCGGCCAGCCTGGGAAAAGGTCGGCGTACAGTTCACCGACGACGTCACGCCCTACGAGGAAATGAAGATCAAGCTGCTCAACGGCAGTCACCTGGCGCTCACCTACCTGGGCTTCCTCAAGGGCTACCGCTTCGTCCACGAGACCATGAACGACCCGCTGTTCGTTGCCTACATGCGTGCCTACATGGACCTGGACGTGACCCCGCAACTGGCGCCAGTGCCAGGCATCGACCTGCACGACTACAAGAACACCCTGGTCGAGCGCTTCTCCAACCAGGCGATTGCCGACCAGCTGGAACGGGTGTGCTCCGATGGCTCGTCGAAATTTCCCAAGTTCACCGTGCCGACCATCAACCGGCTGGTCGCCGATGGCCGCGAAACCGAGCGCGCGGCGCTGGTGGTGGCGGCCTGGGCGCTGTATCTCAAGGGTGTCGACGAGAACGGCGTACGCTACCGTATTCCCGATCCACGCGCCGAGTTCTGCCAGGCGCTGGTCACCGACGACACCCTGATCGCGCAGCGCCTGCTGGGCGTGGAAGAGATCTTCGGTACGGCGATTCCGAAGTCCAAGGCTTTCGTCACCGCCTTCAAGAGCTGCTACAACAGCCTGCGCGAAGTCGGTGTGAGCAAAACCTTGGAACGCTTGCTGGCGCGGATCTGACCCCTGCGATCCAGCCCCAACTGCCAGGCACCACCATGAACCAGAAACTCTACCTCGGCATCGACTGCGGCACCCAAGGCACCAAGGCGCTTGTTCTCGACAGCATCAGCGGCCGGGTGCTGGGCGAGGGCTCGGCACCCCATGAACTGATCAGCGGCGCCAATGGTCGCCGCGAGCAGGACACCGGGCAGTGGCTGGAAGCTTTCATCCAGGCCACCCGCCAGGCCTTGCGCGCGGCACAGATCGACGGCCAGGCCATCCTCGGCCTCGGTGTCTCCGGCCAACAGCACGGTCTGGTACTGCTCGACGAGCAAGGCCAGGTCCTGCGCCCGGCCAAGCTCTGGTGCGACACCGAAAGCACCCCGCAGAACCAACAGTTGCTGAACTACCTGGGCGGAGAGCCAGGCTCGCTCACTCGTCTCGGCCTGGTGATCGCACCCGGCTACACCGTATCCAAGCTGCTCTGGACGAAGGAGCAGCACCCGGATCTGTTCGCCCGCATCGCCCATGTCCTGCTGCCCCATGACTATCTCAACTACTGGCTGACCGGTCGTGCTTGCGCCGAATATGGCGATGCTTCCGGCACGGGCTATTTCGATGTACGCAAGCGCTGCTGGGACCTGCCGCTGCTGCACCATATCGACCCTGGCGGTCGCCTGGAGGCGGCCCTGCCGGAGCTGATCGAGGCTCATCAGCCGGTAGGCCGGGTGCTCCCGGAGATTGCCCGGCAACTGGGGATCAATCCCCAGGCCGTGGTTTCCAGCGGCGGTGGCGACAACATGATGGGCGCCATTGGCACCGGCAACATCCACCCCGGGATCATCACCATGAGCCTCGGCTCCTCCGGCACCGTCTATGCCTATGCCGACCAGCCACCATCCAGCCCGGACGCCTCGGTCGCCGCCTTCTGCGCCTCAAGCGGCGGCTGGCTTCCGCTGATCTGCACCATGAACCTGACCAATGCCACCGGCGCGGTACGCGAGCTGTTCAAGCTTGGGCTCGATGAGTTCAATACCCTGGTGAACCAGGCCCCCATCGGCGCCGATGGCGTCAGCATGCTGCCGTTCCTCAATGGCGAACGGGTGCCTGCCCTGCCCCAGGCCAGCGGCAGCCTGCTGGGCCTGACCCTGGCCAACCTGACCCAGGCCAACCTGTGCCGCGCGGTGGTCGAGGGCACCACCTTCGGCCTACGCTATGGCCTCGACCTGCTGCACGGCAACGGCCTGCAAGGCCAGAGCATCCGCCTGATCGGCGGCGGGGCGAAGAGCCCGGTGTGGCGGCAGCTGGTCGCCGACATCATGGACGCCCCGGTCATCTGTACCGGACAGGGCGAGGCCGCCGCCCTTGGCGCGGCGATCCAGGCGGCCTGGTGCGAGTCCGGAAGGCTTCACGGCCTGGCCGAACTGTGCGAGCGTTGCGTCAGCCTCGACACGGGCAGCGAGACCCGGCCGATCCCGGCCAATGTCAGTGCCTATCAACCGATCTATCACCGCTACCGCCAACAGGTCGCGGCCCTTCAAGAGTGAGCATCCATGTATCTGGTCTGTGGTGAAGCACTGTTCGATTTCTTCAGCGAGCCCGACGCCAGCGGGCAAGCGGCAAAAGTGAATTTCAAGGCGATTGCCGGTGGTTCGCCATTCAACGTCGCGGTGGGCCTGCGCCGCCTGGGCGTGGAGGCAGCACTGTTTGCCGGCCTGTCCAACGACTACCTGGGGCGCCGCCTGCAGCAGGTCCTGCTGGAAGAAGGCGTGCGCGCCGACTACCTGCGGGACTTCGACGCGCCCACGACCCTGGCGATGGTCGCCGTGGCTGCCGACGGCTCGCCCCACTACAGTTTCCGTGGCGAAGGCTGCGCCGACCGCCAGTTGTCACTGGAGCACCTGCCCAGCCTCGGCGCCGAGGTTCGTGGCCTGCACGTTGGCTCGTACTCGCTGGCGGTACAGCCGATCGCCGACACCCTGCTGGCCCTGGTCCACCGGGAAAGCGGCCGCCGGCTGATCACTCTCGATCCCAACGTGCGGCTCAATCCGCAGCCGGACATCGAACTGTGGCGCCAGCGTATCGCGGAACTGGCTGCCCACGCCGACATGATCAAGGTCAGCGACGAGGACCTGGGCCTGCTCTACCCCGACCGTGAGCCCCAGGACATTGCCCGACAATGGCTGGAACAGCGCTGCCAGCTGGTATTCCTCACCCGTGGCAAGCAAGGCGCCAGTGTCTACAGCCGCCGTCATGGGCACTGGTCGGTGCCCGCCCGCGAGGTGCCTGTCGCGGATACCGTCGGTGCTGGGGACACCTTCCAGGCCGCGTTGATCACCTGGTTGACCGAGCATCAACTGGACTCGGTACATGGCCTGGAACAATTGGAGAAAGTGCAGATCGACGCCATGCTGAACTTCGCCGTCAGCGCCGCAGCCATCACCTGCAGCCGCGTCGGGCCGGACCTGCCCTACCGTCAGCAAGTGGTTTGAGAGAAAAAACGACGAGGGGCACCTCGAACTGTCATTTCTGACAGCAGGCAGGCCCCGGCGTGCTTGAGGCACCCGGACAGCCAATCGGTCAATGAGACGGCATGTCTTCGTCGTCGACCAGCCCCCAATCCCTGGTATCCAGCTCCTGCGCCGCCACGGGCGGTGCCGGCGGGGTCTTCTGCTGCACTGCGGCGCCGTCGTGGTGCAGCTTCAGCCGCAGGCGCAGGTTGTTTACCGAGTCGGCATTCTTCAGCGCCTCGTCCTCGTCGATCGCGCCTTCCACCGCCAGGTTGAACAGCGCCGTGTCGAAGGTCAGCATGCCGCTGACCTCGGACTTCTCCATGATGCCCTTGAGTTCGGAGAACTCGTTGCGCTTGATGAAATCGCGAATCGTCGGCGTGCCCAGCATCACCTCGACCGCAGCCCGGCGCTTGCCATCGGTGGTGCGCACCAGCCGCTGGGAAACGAAGGCCTGCAAGTTGTTGCCCAGGTCGTTGAGCAATTGCGGGCGACGGTCTTCAGGGAAGAAATTGATGATCCGGTCCAGGGCCTGGTTGGCGTTGTTGGCGTGCAGGGTCGAGATCGCCATGTGCCCGGTGTCGGCAAAGGCCAGGGCATGTTCCATGGTCTCGCGGTCGCGGATCTCGCCGATCAGGATCACATCCGGAGCCTGGCGCAGGGTGTTTTTCAACGCGGCGTGGAAACTGCGGGTGTCGACCCCCACTTCCCGCTGGTTGATGATCGACTTCTTGTGTCGGTGGATATACTCCACCGGGTCCTCGATGGTGATGATGTGGCCGCTGCTGTGCCGGTTGCGGTAGTCGATCAGTGCTGCCAGCGAGGTCGACTTGCCCGAGCCGGTGGCACCGACGAACAGCACCAGGCCACGCTTTTCCATGATGGTTTCGAGCAGGATCGGCGGCAACTTGAGGTCTTCGAAACGGGGGATCTCCAGCTTGATGTTCCGGGCGACGATGGAGACTTCGTTGCGCTGCTTGAAAATATTGACCCGGAAGCGCCCGACACCCGGCAACGATAGCGCCAGGTTCATTTCCAGTTCGCGCTCGAACTGCTGGCGCTGTTCGGCGTCCATGATACCGTCGGCAATCAGCGCCACCTCGCCCGCCTTGAGTGCGTCGGTGCCCAGCGGCTTGAGTACGCCGTTGAACTTGGCACAGGGCGGTGCCCCGGTCGACAGGTAGAGATCCGAGCCGTCCTGGGCGGCAAGGAGTTTCAATAAGGCATGGATTTCCATGGCAACGATGTCCGCAATACAGTCGAATGAGGTTGAAATGCTCAGCCAGGCGTCATTTCAGGTTGGCAACGGTCTACAGCTTGGCGGGATAATAGACTGCCATGCAACTCAAAGCTTCACCTTCAAGGCAGGTTTATGAACGGATTGCCCACCGACAACGACGTCGCCACGCTGCTTGCTTGCCTGGACTGGTCCCAAACGGCCCTTGGTCCACAGCGGGACTGGCCACAGAGCCTGCGCACGGCCGCCGACCTCGTTGTCCATTCACCGATGCCGATGCTGCTGATGTGGGGACCTGCACGGGTGCAGATCTACAACGACAGCTTCTCGCGGCTTTCCGGCAACAAACATCCCCAGGCCTTTGGCCAACCGTTCGAGCTGGCCTGGCCGGAATACCTCGAGTTTAGCGCACCATTGCTTCAGGCCGTGGCCCAGGGACGGAGCGTCGACTTGGCGGAGCAGCAGTTCATCCTGCAGCGCCCCGAGGGCGACAGCGACCTTTGGCTAGACCTGACCTACAGCCCGGTGCGCGACGAATCGGGCGAAGTGGCCGGGGTCCTGGTCACCGCCATCGAACTCAACGAACGACGGCTGCGCGCGATGGAACTGCAGCGACGCTCCGAAGCCAGCATCAAGGCCCAGCACGACAGCGAAGAACGCCTGCAACTGGCAATGGCCGCCACCGGCACCCTCGGCACCTGGGATTGGGACATCGACCAGGATCGCTTCGTCACCGATGCGCGATTTGCCCGGCTGCATGGCGTCGATCCGGCGCTGGCGGCCCAGACGCCCCTCAGCGTGTACATGGAAAGCGTGCACCCGGAAGACCGTGGGCTGGTGGCGCGCGGGATCAAGCATTGCCTGGAGAACAACACCGAACACGCCGAGGAATACCGGGTCCAGGCCAACGGCCAGATCCGCTGGGTCTACGCCCGTGGCCGCTGCTACCAGGGCACTCACGGACGCGCCCAACGCTTCGTCGGCGCCGCGCTGGACATTACCGAGCGCAAGCAGAGTGAACAGGCCTTGCGCCAGAGTCAGACCGAACTGCAACTGGTGATCAATGCCGTACCGGCGCTGATCGGCTATGTCGACCGCGAGGAGCGCTTTCGCCTGAACAACAGTGCCTACCTCGACTGGTTCGGCAAGACCCCGCAGGAGCTCTACGGCAAGACCCTGCGCGAAGTACTCGGCGAGCAGGCCTATGCGGTGCGCGCCGACTACATTGCCGGAGCCCTGGCCGGCAAGGCCTGCAGCTTCAGCATCGACACACCCTACCGTGACGGCAACCTGCGTCACGCCACCATGCGCTACCTGCCGCGCTACGGCCAGGACGGTGCAGTGAATGGTTTCTACATCTTCGTCAACGACGATACCGAGCGCAAATGCACCGAGGAGGCCCTGCGCAACCTCAACGAGACCCTTGAGGAGCGTGTTGCCCAGCGCACCCAGGCGCTGGCCGAATCGAACCAGCGCCTGCAGAACGAGATGTTCGAGCGCGAGCGCGCCGAAGACGCCCTGCGCCATGCGCAGAAGATGGAAGCCGTCGGCCAGCTCACCGGCGGCATCGCCCATGACTTCAACAACATGCTCACCGGCATCATCGGCAGCCTGGACCTGATGCAGCGCTATATCGCCGCCGGACGCAGCGCCGAGATCGGCCGTTTTGCCGACGCCGCGGTCAACTCCGCACAGCGTGCGGCCGCCCTGACCCACCGCCTGCTGGCCTTCTCCCGTCGCCAGTCGCTGGACCGCCGGCGCATCGAGCCGAACCAGTTGGTGCAGTCGCTGGAGGAACTGTTCAGCCGCACCAAGGGTGCGCATATCGATTTGCAGGTACGCCTGGGCCGGGACGTCTGGCCGGTCAACACTGACGCCGGGCAGTTGGAAAGCGCCCTGCTCAACCTGGTGATCAACGCCCGCGACGCGATGCCCGGCGGCGGCAGGCTGCTGATCGAGACCGCCAACAGTTACCTCGACGGCAGCGATATCAGTACGGTGGAGCCGGTCAATGCTGGCGACTACGTGATGATCGGCGTCAGCGACAACGGAACAGGCATGAGCCCGTCGGTCATGTCCAAGGCTTTCGATCCGTTCTTCACCACCAAGCCCATCGGCCAGGGTACCGGCCTCGGCCTGTCGATGATCTACGGCTTCGCCCAGCAATCCGGTGGGCATGTCACCTTGCACAGCACACCGGGTGAAGGTACCTGCGTGCGCCTGTACCTGCCGCGCTTTCACGCCCAGGCCAACGAGGAAGCGCCGAAAGCGGACAATCCGCAATCGCCCACCGCTTCGGTCGATGAATCGGTGATGGTGGTCGAGGACGATCCGGCGGTGCGCATGCTGGTACTCAGCCTGCTGGACGAGTTGGGCTACACCGTGCACCCGGCGGCCGACGCCAGGACGGCCCTGCCGCTGCTGGAGTCATCGCTGCGCATCGACCTGCTGGTGACCGACGTTGGCCTGCCGGGCATGAACGGCAGGCAGTTGGCGGAGATCGCCCGCCAGCATCGCCCCGGACTCAAGGTGCTGTTCATGACCGGCTATGCGGAAAAGGCTGCCGAACGCCAGGGGTTCCTCGAAGAAGGCATGGACCTGATCGCCAAGCCATTTACCCTCGACCTGCTGGCTAACCGGGTGCGCGACATGCTCGGCCATTCCAGTTGATTTCAGGCATAATCGCGCGCCCCGGCAGCAGCCCCACCGTTCCAAGGTAACCCGTCAATGAAAGCCCAAGCCCGTCATATCCTGGTCAAGACCGCCGAGGAAGCCGAACAACTCAAGCAGCGCATCGCCAAGGGCGAGGCGTTCGACGTGCTGGCCAAGAAATATTCCACCTGCCCTTCGGGCAAGCGTGGCGGCGACCTGGGCGAGGTTCGTCCGGGGCAGATGGTGGGCGCCATCGACCAGGTGATCTTCAAGAAACCCCTGCGTACCGTGCATGGGCCGATCAAGAGCAAGTTCGGCTATCACCTGGTGCAGGTGTTCTATCGCGACTGAGGCGACTCATTCCTTGGGAATCAGGGCTCCACGTACCTGGATCACCCGACTGGCCAGCCGATGCCCAGCCAGTGCCGCAGCCTGTGGCTTGCCGCCGGTCAATCGGCAAGCCAGGTAGGCGGCACTGAACGAGTCGCCAGCGGCGGTGGTATCCACCACCTGCTCGACCTTCTGCGCCGGCACCTCGAACGCCTCACCTTCGCAACGGATCAGGCAGCTCTCGGCACCACGCTTGAGCACCACTTCCGGGATACCGATCTGCGCGTAGGCCGTGAACACCGCTTCAGCGCCTGCATGACCGAATAGCACCTGCTCGTCCTCCTGGGTCAACAGGGCCATGTCGACATACGGCAACACCGAAAGGTAGGCCGCTCGCGCCTGTTCGACACTCGCCCACAGTCGTGGCCGGTAGTTGTTGTCGAAGACCACCCGGGTATCGCCTTCGCGAGCCTGGCGCAGCACTTCCTTCAGCTTTTCGCGGCCGAGTTCGCCGAGCACCGCCAGGGTGATACCGCTGAAATACAACACGTCATAGTCCGGTAGCGCCGCCAACACCGGCGCGGCAGCTGGCGTGGTAAAGCAATCGCGGACCGCCGCCTCGTTGCGCCAGTACAGGAAACGCCGCTCGCCGTGTTCGTCGGTCTGGATGCAATACAGGCCGGGAAGGCGCCCGGGCAGGCGCTGGACCAGGTCCAGGCCAATGCCCTCCTCGACCCAGATCCGGCACATCGCGTCACTGAAGCTGTCGTCGCCGAGGGCGGTGATGTAGTCCACCGAACCGCGCCCGGCCAGCTCGCGGCAAAGGTACACGGCGGCGTTCAGCGTATCGCCGCCGAAGCTTTGCTGCAGGCTGCCATCGGCGTGTTGTTGCAATTCGATCATGCATTCGCCGATCAGGGCGATGCGCGGTGGCGGTAGGGTCAATGTGCTCATGCAAGGAGTCTCGTGGTGTCAGGTCCGGCCCCTTCGCGGATGAATCCGCGAAACGATCTCAAGTCAGAAACAGGTCTCGAAGGTCTCGACCACCTGCAATTGCTCATCGACAATGCAGCCCACCCGCCACTTGTCAAAGGTCAGGCACGGATGGGAAGTCCCAAAGGAGATGATATCCCCCACCCGCAGCTCACACCCCGGCGCCACGCTCAGGAAGGCATGCTGGTCCATCACCGCCGTCACCTTGCAGGCACTGACATCCTCGCCCTCTGCCGGCACCTGCCCCGCCTTGTAGCGCCGCAACGGCACCGGCAAGCCGGCATCGAAGGCCACGTCACGCTTGCCCAGGGCGACCACCGCAAAGCCCGGCTCCGGCATCGACTGCACGTGGGCCCAGACCTCCATGGCCGGGCGCAGCCCCTCGTGCAGGTCGGCCCGGCGGTCCAGCACGCAGCACTGCGCCTCCTTGTAGATCCCGTGGTCATGGGCCACATAACTGCCCGGACGCAGCACACTGAGAAAACGCCCGTCGGCATTCTGCGCCTTGAACGCCTCGGCGATCAGGTCGTACCAGGCCGAGCCGGAAGCGGTGATGATCGGCTTGTCGATGGCGAAGGCACCAGCGTCCTGCAACTGCACTGCCAGACGCACCAGCGAACCGGCAAAGGCGCGAATGCCGCTGACCGCCTGGTCGCCGTGGATCACCCCTTCGTAACCTTCGATACCGGTCAACACCAGTGCCGGCTGGGCCTGGATCGCTTGGGCCAGGTCGAGCACCTGCTGCTCGCTGCGACAGCCACAGCGGCCGCCGACCACGCCGTACTCGATCATCACGTTGAGCTTCAGCCCGCGACCGGCGAAGAACTCGCCCAGGGCAGCAACGTTGTCCGGATGATCGACCATGCAATGGAACTCGAACTGCGGATCAGCCAGCAGCTCGGCGATCAGCGCCATGTTGGCGGTGCCGACCAACTGGTTCGCCATCAGCACCCGCCGGACACCAGCGGCATAAGCGGCACGGGTCTGCACCGCAGTAGCCAGGGTCACCCCCCAGGCGCCCTGGGCCAGCTGGCGCTGGAACAACGCAGGGACCATGCTGGTCTTGCCATGGGGTGCCAGCTCGGCACCGCTGCGTTCGACGAAATCCTGCATCCAGCGGATGTTGTGTTCCAGCGCTTCGCGGTGCAGGACCAGGGCCGGCAGGCTGACGTCACTGATCAGCTGGGCGCCGATGGCGGCCGCACCCTTTTCTACCGAGGGAATGTTCACAGGCATTTTCCAGACTCCTCATGACGCGGCCGCGAGCAGCCGCTGCTATTCGTTGATCCGACGCGCCAGGTTGTTCGCGCTGTCGATCAGCACCCGGCGATAGTCGTGGTAGTTGTTCTTCGCATCGGCCCTGGGCGCGACGATGCACAGGGTGGCAATGCAGATGCCGCGTTCGTCCTTGACCGGCGCGGCGAAGCAATGGGTAAAGGTGTCGGCAACACTGTCGAAGGAAAAGAACCCGTCGATCCCGGCCTGGCGGATCTCCCCGAGGAACACGTCCAGCGGCAGGCGCTGGCCGTCGGGCAGGATGAAATCGTCCGGGTCGATCAGGTCGACGATCTGCTGGTCGCTCAGATGCGCCAGCAGCAGGCGGCCGGATGCGGTCCAGGGAATCGGCGCGTTCTCGCCGATGTCCGAGGAAATACGGAAATGCCGCTCGCCCTCCTTCATCAGCGCCACCGTGTACTTGCGCCCGTTGAGCAGGCACATCTGCGCCGTTTCGCGGGTCTGGCTGACGATTTCCTGCAAGGCGTGGTCAGCCTCGCGGCTCAGGTCGAAATGGCGCAGGTGGGCCTGGCCGAGAAAGTACAGCTGGCGACCGAGGTAGACATGGCCGTCCTGGCCGACCGGCTCCAGGATCCGCCGCTCCAGCAGCGACGCCACCAATTCGTAGACCGTCGACTTGGGGCTGCCGACGCCACTGGCAATATCGTTGGGACGCAGCGGCTGGCCAACCTCCTTCAGGTAATCGAGGATATCGAACGCCCGGTCCAGACCTTTCGCGCGGCGCTTGATGGTGTCTTCGGTCATGATCAGTGCAATCCCATGGAAAAATTGCCGGGGAGTTTACCCAGAGTGTTGCGGTGATCGTTAGGGCCTCTTCGCGGGCAAGCCACCCGCCTACAGGACCACGTAGTGCACACGCGTTGCGTGCGACATATACCTGTAGGAGCAGGGCTTGCCCGCGAAGGGGCCCCACAGTTCACTTCTTCTTGTAGGCGATACAGTCGATCTCGACCTTGCAGTCAACCATCATGCTCGCCTGCACGCAGGCCCGCGCCGGGGCGTGCTCGGGTTTGAAATACTCGGCAAACACCTTGTTGAAACTCCAGAAGTCCCGCGGGTCCTCCAGCCAGACCCCGACCCGCACCACATCCTCCAGGCCATAACCGGCTTCTTCGAGAATCGCGACCAGGTTCTTCAGGGTCTGACGGGTCTGCTCGACGATACCGCCATGGATGATCTCACCTTCCACCGCCGGCACCTGGCCGGACACGTGCAGCCAGCCATCGGCTTCCACGGCCCGGGCGAAAGGACGCGGCTGCCCGCCACCCGCGGTGCTGCCAGTGCCGTAACGAGTAATGCTCATGCTGTTCTCCTTGAATGAGAGTTAAAAACGGGTGCTCCTGAGAAATTCCGCCAGGCGCGGCGACTGTGGTCGCTCGAACAGGTCCTTGGGTGGCCCCTGCTCCTCGATGCGCCCCTGGTTCATGAAGACGATCTTGTCCGACACCTCGAAGGCAAAGCGCATTTCGTGGGTGACCAGCAACATGGTCATGCCCTCCTCGGCCAGTCCCTTGATCACCGCCAGCACTTCGCCGACCAGTTCCGGGTCCAGCGCCGAGGTCACCTCGTCGAACAGCATCAGGCTCGGGTTCATCGCAATCGCCCGCGCGATCGCCACCCGCTGCTGCTGACCACCGGACAACTGCCCCGGATAGTGATCGCGACGCTGCAAAAGGCCGACGCGCTCCAGCCATTTCTCCGCCAGTGCCACCGCCTGATCCTTGGGCAGTTTCTTGACCTTGAGCAGGCCGAGGGTGACGTTCTGCAACGCAGTCAGGTGCGGGAACAGGTTGAACTGCTGGAACGCCATGCCGGTCATGGCCCGGTGCTGGGCGATGATCTTCTCCGGATGGCGCACGCGCCGGCCATCGACCTCGCTGTAGCCGATGGACTCGCCATCAAGGGTGATCTGCCCGCCCTGGAACTCCTCCAGCAGGTTCACGCAGCGCAGCAGCGTGGTCTTGCCCGAACCGCTGGAGCCGATCAGCGTGACCACGTTGCCGCGCTGCATGTCCAGGTCGACACCCTTGAGCACCTCGAGCTGGCCGTATTGCTTGTGCAGCCCGCGAATGCTGAGCAGGGCCTGCTTGTCGTTTGTCGCAATCATGGCAACGCCACCCGCTTTTCAATGTGCCGACCGAGCAGTTCGATGGCGTAGTTGATGATGAAGAACAAGAACCCGGCGAACAGGTAGAACTCCAGGGTCATGAAGGTCCGGGCAATGACCTGTTGGGTGCTGAGCAGCAGCTCGGCGACGCCGATCACCGACAACAGGGTCGAAGCCTTGACGATCTCGGTGGACGAGTTGACCCAGGTCGGCAGGATCTGCCGCAAGGCCTGGGGCAACAGCACGTAGCCCAAGGCCTGGAAGAAGGTCAGGCCGATGGCCTGGCTGGCTTCCATCTGCCCACGGGGAATGGCTTGCAGCGAGCCGCGGACGATCTCGGCGACATGGGAGCCGCAGAACAGCGTCAGGCCCAGGGCACCGGCCTGGAACGCACTGATCTGCCAACCCAGGGCCGGCGCCATGTAGAAACAGGCCAGCACCAGGACGAACACCGGGGTACCGCGGATCAGGTCGACATACAGCCGGAACGGCAGGCGTATCCAGATATTGCCGTAGGTCAGCACCAGCCCGGCGACGATGCCGATCAGCGTACCGCAGACAATCGCCAGGGCCGAGCACTGCACGCTGGTCAAGAAGCCCTGCCATAGCGGCTCCCGGGCGATCCATAACTCATGCAGCCAACTGGGGGATTCGTACATGACAAGCTCCTAGCGGCGAATCGCCAGACGCTGTTCGAGCTGACGCAGCATCAGGGCAATGAGGTAACAGGCGGCCACGTAGAGCACGGTGGTGACCATCCAGGTCTCGATCACCCGGTAGCTCTCCACATTGATCTTGCGGGCGTAATAGGTCAGCTCCGGCACGGCGATGGCCGCGGCCAGGGAGGTGTCCTTGAACAGCGAGATGAAGTTGTTGGACAGTGCTGGCAACACGTTGCGCAGCATCACCGGCACGGTGATATAGGCACGCACCTGCCACTCGCCCAGGCCGATCGCCAGGCCGGCCTCGCGCTGGCCCTTGGGGATGCTCAGCAGGCCAGCACGAAACACTTCGGTCAGATAGGCCCCGGCATACAGCGACAGGGTGATGATGAACGAGGGGATCTTGTCCAGGCGGATGCCCAGGCTCGGCATGGCGAAATAGATCAACAGGATCAGCACCAGGATCGGCGTGTTGCGGATCACCGTGACATACACCGACGCCAGCACCCGCAAGGCGCGATGCTTGCTGAGCAGGGCAAACGCCATCATCAGGCCAATCGCGCAGCCGATGGCGATCGACACCAGCGCCAGTTCCAGGCCCAGCCCGAGCCCCGCCAGCAGACTGGGAAAGTCGCGCCAGACAGCGGCAAAATTCAACTGATAGTTCATGGTTCACAGTACCTTCGACAGGGCACCGCACGCGGCGCCCTGCCCTGGAGGGATCACTTGAATTCGACGGGGAAACCGATTTCCGGGGTCGGCAGGTCCACGCCGAACCACTTCTTGAAGGAAGCGGCGTAGGTCGGGAACTCGACACCGGTCATCGACTCATGCAGCGCAGTGTTGACGAAGTTCAGCCAGTCCTGGTCGCCGCGCTTGACCGCACACGCGTAGGTCTGCGGGCTCCAGGCGTAGGCCGGGCTGCGGTAGCGCCCTGGGTTCTGCACCATCAGGTACTTGACCGAGGACTGGTCGGTGGCGGCGGCATCGGCGCGACCGGAGTTCACGGCCTGGTACATCAGGTCGACGCTGTCGTACTGGTCGACCTTGGCCTGGGGCAATGCCTGGTGCACCAGTTCCTCGGCATAGACGTTCTGCAGCACAGCCACGGTGACCTTGTCGCCAGCGGCCTTGAGGTCGTCGATTTCCTTGTATTTGCTGTTGTTCGGCAACAGCAGGCCGACGCCCTCGCGGTAGTACGGCAGGGTGAACGCTACCTGCTGGGCACGGCTGGCGGTCACGGTGATGAACTGGCAACTGATATCGACCTTGTCGGTCAGCAGGTTGGGGATCCGCGCATCGGAAGACTGCACCACGTATTCGACCTTGCTCGCGTCATTGAACAGGCCCTTGGCGATCATGCCGCCGATATCGATATCGAAGCCCTGCAACTTGCCGTCCGCGCCCTGGAAGTGCCAAGGCGCGTTGGTGCTACCGGTGCCGACGATCAGGTGACCGCGCTTGAGCACGCTGTCGAGCTTGCTGTCAGCGGCCTGGGCCGTCCCGACCGCAACCGCCGTGGCGGCCAGAATGAAAGCACAGGCTTTGAACAAGGAAGGTACGCGTTGCATGACGTTGCACTCCGATGATTTGTATTCCGCTATAGCGGAACTTGGTATGTAACAACGGAATAGACAGCAGAAAGTGTGCCATAGGAAATAGCACTCGGTAACCGTTACGGTAAAATTCAGAAAAATCAGAGAGATAGGTTTTTCAAGGGAAATGCTGTCACGGGAGGTGGCGCAAAGTGAGTGCTACGGAAAGCAACGAGGGGTGGGGACCAAGGCCCCAAAGTGGCGCGCGTTGCAGAGCAAGAGCAAGAGCAACTCGGGCAAGCCCGCGAAAAGCCGGAAGATCCCACACAAGATACGGTTCTGAGCACAGGCTTTTGCTTTGCTCCACCAAGGCAAACGGCTAGCATACCGCCCTCTTCCCACCGCCCCTCGGGCCTACATGGATGTCGCGATGCGTTCCCTGTTTCTGCTTTGTTTCATTACGCTCATCGCCGGCTGCAGTATCAAGCAGCAGGTTACCCCAGTCGATTTTGCCGCCAACCCCGCCGCGCGGATCTGTGTGATTCCCGCCGATGGAGTGCGTGAGTCGTTTACCGAAGCCTATGGCAACGCCCTGAGGGGCAAGGGTTTTACCGTGGAAGTGCTACCCAGCGTGAGCAACCCGCAAAGCTGCCCCTTGAGCAGCACCCTGCTGGGGCGCTGGAGTTGGGACATGGCGCTGTATCTGTCCGAGGTGGAGATCAAGGTCTACCAGTATGGCCGGGAAGTCGGCTCGGCGAGCTACAATTCCAGGAGCGGGTCGTTCCGCATGGACAAGTTCATCAACGCCGACAACAAGCTCAAGGAACTGACCGACCAGTTGTTCCCGATCGGCGTACGCCCCCTGAGCGCCCAGCGCTGATATCGAGCTGCAACCGCCTGTTTATTACAGCGTGTGCTTCAGGCTACTGAAGCACCGTTATCATGACCGCCGCGAATACCAGCAACACCGCAGCCATGCCGGCCATGTACAACGCAAAGCCCTTGGCCATGCTGATCCCCCCAAGTCAAATACAGAGATCGCTGTCGTTTTTTTGACTCTACCGACAGTCGACGGCGGATTCTAGCAGCAGGCGATGTGTTTTTGACATCAATTTCCGTATGGACTTTCCCTTGCATCCCGGTGAATGGCGCCCAGCCAATCCGTTAGCTACCTAATAAAAAGTTCTACACTTAATTAGGCGTTAATCGCGCCCATGGAAAGTGAGATCGACCGCGTCAGCGCAGATTCCTTCTGCCGCCCTGCGCGGCGGGTTCAACACATTGATGGTTGAACGAAATCCAGGCTGATTCGGAGAAAGATCATGAAATTTCGTACGTTGCTGATCACTGGCGCCCTGGCACTGGGCGCCTTCGCTGGCATGGCCCAGGCCGACACCGCTGGCACCACCCAGGCCGTGCCCTACCACTACGGCATGCCGCTGAATATCGACAAGGTCCTCTCAATGACCGAGCAGCCCACTGCGGAATGCAAGGTGGTCAATGCCGACATGAAGTTCGTCGACAAGGCCGGGAAGGTCGAGAATGTGAGCTACCGCAAGCTGTCGGATGCCTGCAACTTCAACAACTGATGGGGATGGGGACGGTTCAGGGCCCGTTCGCGGGCAAGCCCTGCTCCTACAGTTCGATGGTGTGCGCAGCATTGTGAACGACCTCTATTTGTAGGAGCAGGGCTTGCCCGCGAACAGGTCTCGAAGATCTCCCGTGACCGTCGAACTCAACGATTGTCGAAAGCCTTGAGCATGGCCTTCTGCGTCGCCAGCAAGCGTTCCTTGACCGCCTCACGGGTCATTTCAAGCCGCGCCGTCGGCGCCACCACGCACAGCGCGTAGGCGCTCTGCTCGATCACCAGCTCGACCCCCATGGCACTCACGCCCGGCATATGCCCGTCGGCATCGAACGCCACTCCCGTACGCCTTACCTCTGCCAGTTCCGCCAGCAGGTCCGGCCAATGGGTCTTGGTACTCGGTGTCAGGCTCTTGAGTTGCTTGCCCAGCAGTTGCACCACCGCCTCGTCACTCATCCGCGCCAGCAGCACCTTGCCGCCGGAGGTGGCGTGCATGGTCAGGAACGACGTGGCATCCGGCACTACCCGCAACGGCTGGTTGGACACCGCCATCTGCAGGATCAGCAACTCGGCACCACTGGCATGCAGCAACACCACAGTCTCGCCGGTCTCGCGCGACAGTTGCTCCAGGTAAGGCCGGGCCTTCTGTGTCACATCGATATGGCTATGGGACGCCAGCCGCATCAGCGCCGGGCCCAGGCGCACGCCGGCCGGCCCCTGGATTTCCAGCAATTGCTCCTGGGCCAGGGCATCCACCAGGCGCTGGACCGTCGAGCGCGGCAGTTCGATACGCTTGGCGATCGCGCCCAGGCTCAAGCCGTCCGGCTCATCTTCCAGGCAGCGCAGGATGGCGGCTGCCCGGCTGATCACCTGGATACCCCCACGTTCGGTTTCAGGGACTGACATCAATATTGCTCCTATGTACCGCTCACTGGTACAGTGTACCGAAATATTGCTTGCGGTGACGTTTTCGCGCAACCGCCTTTCAAAGGATTTGCGTGCATGCTGTCCCCTCCCCCTGGGCCACCCGTGGCCGTTCCCTTCGACCGGCGCCTGATTATTGGACTGGTCGGCGTGCTGATCGCCGCCTTGACCTCGGGTATCAACGACCGGGTCACCGAACTGGCGCTACGGGATGTGCTGGGGGCGTTCGGCATCGGTCATGACGAAGGCACCTGGATCAGCGCATTGTATGCAGCGGCGGAAGTCTCGGCGATGCTGATCGCACCCTGGCTGGCGGTGACCTTCTCCCTGCGGCGCTTCGCCATGGCCATGACCCTGGCCTTCGGCTTTTTCGGCGTGCTCTGCCCCCTGGCCCCGAACCTGGAAGCGTTGTTGCTGCTGCGCGTGCTGCAAGGCCTGGCCGGTGGTGCCCTGCCGCCACTGCTGATGACCGTGGCCCTGCGCTTCCTGCCCTGGCACTACAAGCTCTACGGGCTGTCGGCCTATGCGCTCACGGCTACCTTCGGCCCGAATATTTCCCTGCCGCTGGCCGCCACCTGGACCGAAAACCTCGACTGGCGCCTGGTGTTCTGGCAAATCGCCCCCTGCTGTCTGCTCGCCACCGCCTTCATCGCCTACGGCATCCCGCAGGACCCGCTGCGCCTGGAGCGTTTCAAGCAGGCCGACTGGCGCGGCGCACTGCTCGGTTGTGGCGGCCTGGCCATGCTGGTGATCGGCCTGCTGCAGGGCGAACGCCTCGACTGGTTCGCCTCGCCGCTGATCTGCCTGTTGCTGGGTGGCGCAGCCGTCTGCCTGCCGCTGTTCCTGCTCAACGAGTGGTTCCATCCGTTGCCGCTGTTCAAGGTGCAACTGCTGGAGCGGCGCAACTTCGCCTATGGCATCGCCACCCTGGCGTTGTTCGTCATGCTCTCGATGACCGGCGTCGCCCTGCCCGCCAACTACCTGGGGCATATCCAGGGCTACCGTGCCGAGCAGACCATGCCGCTGGCCCTGTTGATCGCCCTGCCGCAATTGCTGCTGGCACCGCTGGTCGCCACCGTGATCAACCGCAACTGGGTCGACTCGCGCTACGTGATCGCCTGCGGCCTGCTGCTGATGACCCTGGCCTGCCTCGGTGGCACGCAACTGACCAGCGCCTGGGTGCGCGAAGACTTCTATCCGCTGCAACTGCTGCAGACCGTTGGCCAGCCCATGATCGTCGTGCCGTTGCTGATGATCGCCACCGGCGTGATCCAGCCCATCGAAGGCCCCTTCGCCTCGGCCATGGTCAATTCGCTGCGTGGGCTGTCTTCAGTGATTGGCGCGGTGCTGCTGGAAAATTTCATCACCGCCCGCCAGCACCTGCACTCCAACACCCTGGTCGACCAGTGGGCTTCCAGCCAACAGGCGCTGGCACCGCTGCTCGACGAGCAGCCGCTCGCCAGCATGGCCGCGCGCCTGCGTGAGCAGGCTTTTGTCCTGAGCTTCAGCGATGCCTTCCTGGCCATGCTCGGGCTGATCGCGATCCTGGCGATTCTGCTGCTGACCCTGCCAACCCGTCCTTTCCCCCCTCAAGCGCCAAAAATGCCATGAAACCGAAACTCTCTCTCAGCCTGGTCGGGGGTGCCGTCCTCCTGATCGCCGCGTACAGCGGCTACCACCTGCTGCACAACGACGGCACACAGACGACCGACGATGCCCGGATCACCGCCGACTCGGTGCTGGTCGCCCCGCAAATCGCCGGCGTGGTGAGCAAGGTCGCGGTGGCCGACAACGAACCGGTCAAGGCCGGTCAACTGCTGCTGGAAATCGATGCCCGCGACTACCAGGCCGCGCAGGCCGCCGCCATCGCCGCAGTCAATGCCGCCCAGGCCCAGGTGAAGAACCTGGCGGCGGAACTCGAGCGCCAGGCAACCCTGATCACCCAGGCCGACGCAACCCTGCGCTCGACAGTGGCCTCGCTGAAATTTGCGCAAGCCAACGCCCAGCGTTATCGCAACCTTTCCAGCGCCGGCGCCGGTACCCGCGAGGAGCAACAGAAGTCTGACGCCGAACTGGCCCGCTGGCAGGCCGTGCTCGACCACGACGCCGCAGCCAAGCTGGAACAACAGAAGAATCAGGAAGTGCTCAAGGCGCGCCTGGAAATGGCCCACGCGGCGGCGGAACAAGCCCGTGCCACGCTGCTCAAGGCCGACCTGGATGTGTCCTATACCCGCATTGTCGCTCCCCACAATGGCGTGGTCGGCCAGCGCAGTGTCCGTGTCGGTGCCTATGTCGCGCCGGGCAAGGCTGTCCTGGCGGTGGTCCCGGTCAAGGACGCCTACGTCGTCGCCAACTTCCGCGAAACCCAACTGGCCCACATGCAGCCGAACCAGGCCGTCGACATCGCCATCGACAGCTTCCCCGACCACACCTACACCGGCCATATCGACAGCCTCGCGCCAGCCACCGGCCTGAGCTTCTCCGCCATTGCCCCGGACAACGCCACCGGCAACTTCACCAAGGTGGTCCAGCGGATTCCGGTGAAAATCGTCTTCGACCATGACCAACCAGGCCTGGACGAACTGCGGGTGGGCATGTCGGTGATCGCCCGGGTCATCACCCAGGAGAGCCGTTAGGATGCGCGGCTACCTTTGCCTGCTGGCCTTCGCCGGGCTTGGCGCCTGCAGCGTAGGCCCGGATTTCTCCAGGCCCGCCCCGACACTGCCAGAGACCTGGACCGGCGCCGCGCAAGATGTGCGCAGCAACACCGCGGCCAAGGCCCTCGACGCCAACTGGTGGCGACAATTCAACGACCCGTTGCTGAGTGAGCTGGTCGAACGCGCCGCCCAGGCCAACTTCGACGTGCGCACCGCCAATGAGCGCCTGCTGCAAAGCCGCGCCGCCCGCCAGGTCGCCGGTGGCGATCAACTGCCCGGCGTGGCGGCCAACGGCGGCTACCAGCGCAAGCGCAACAGCGCCGTCGGCCTGATGGACTCCTCGGGCAACAGCGGCAAGTCGCCCTTCGACCTGTGGAGCCTGGGCCTCGATGCCAGCTGGGAGGTCGACCTGTGGGGCCATGTACGGCGGGGCCTGGAGGGCGCCGATGCGGCGGTCGACCTCAGCCGCGCCCAGCGCGACGGTGTGTTGCTCAGCGTCGCCGCGGAGACCGCCAATGACTACCTGCGCCTGCGCGGTACCCAGGCGCGCCTGCAGGTCGCCCGACAGAACCTCGATATCGCCCGGCAGAGCCGCGACCTGACCCAGACCCGCTACGACAACGGCGTGACCACCCAGCTCGACACGGCCAATGCCGCCGCCCAGGTCGCCGACATCGAAGCCCGCCTGCCGCTGCTCGAAGCGCAGCAGGCGCACTTGATCAACGCGCTGAGCTATCTGCTTGGCGAGCAACCAGGCAGCCTGAGTGCGAGGCTGTCACCGCCGGCGGCAATTCCCCTGCCACCGCTCCAGGTTCCGGTCGGCTTGCCGTCGGAGCTGGCGCAACGGCGCCCGGACATCCAGCAGGCCGAAGCCGCGCTGCACCGCGCCACCGCCGCGATCGGCGTGGCCAAGGCCGATTTCTATCCGCGGGTCAGCCTCGGCGGCGGCTTTGGTTTCCAGGCGCTGCAAGGTTCGGATATCGGCAGCTGGGGCTCGCGGCAATGGAGCTTCGGCCCCAGCCTGTACCTGCCGATCTTCCAGGGCGGACGCCTGACCGGGACTCTCGAACTGCGCGAACACCAGCAGCAGGAAGCCGCCTTGAACTACCAGCGCACGGTGCTCGGCGCCTGGCATGAAGTGGACAATGCACTGACCGACTACAGCGCCGAACAGCGTCATCATGCAGCCCTGGAGGAAGCGGTGAAACAGAACCGGATCGCCCTGGCCAGTGCCCGGCAGCGCTACAAGGAAGGTGCGGTCGACTTCATCAACGTGCTGGGTGTACAGCGTGCGCTGATCGCCAACCAGAGCGAGCTGGCGGACAGTTCGACCAGTGTGTCGACCAACCTGGTGCAGCTCTACAAGGCGCTGGGCGGAGGTTGGCCGCAAAACCCGTGAACCTGCACGAACTCTGCGGGAGATTCTATGGTTGCGGGCAAGACTTGAGGGTCTATTCGCGGGCAAGCCACGCTCCTACAGAGGGGCGCGGTCTTCCGAGACCAGCGCAGTCATTGTGGGAGCCGGCTCCCACGGCAATTACAGCTCCGCGCGCTACTGGCGAAGTCGAGCCATGTTCAACGTATCGGTCAGCACCCCATCGCGAACCGCATACGCGCGCATCACTCCCTCCTCCTCGAACCCGAACTTGCGGTACAAGGCCTGGGCCGCCTTGTTGTCGACATAGACACTCAACTCGACTCGCTGCAGGTTCATCCAGTTGTCCGCCACCTCCAGCACCGCCACCAACAGTTGCGAACCGATACCCTTGCCCTGCCAGGCCGTCGCCACGCCCATGCCGATACTGCCCGCATGGCTGCGACGCACCCGCGCATGCTGCTCCAACGAGCAACTGCCGATCACCACGCCCTGGTGCAGCGCCACCAACGACAGCTGGCGCTCGTTGCCCTGGTTCTGTAGCAGTCGCTGGCGCCACACCTCGGTGGACTGAAACGGCATCTGAAGGACCTGGCGGCACACCGCAGGCTCGTTGTAGAGCGCGGTGACGCCGTCGATGTGGGTTTCGCGAAAGCGTTCGATAACAATGGCGGGGGTATCGGCGGGCATCGTCTTTTTATCCATGAAAAATGACAAGGCCGCCCAGTCTATACCGATTCAAACCACTCCCGCCGCTCCCTGAAGGTGTTCAGGACCAGGTCGACAATCACTTGCACCTCCTCCCGGTCCTCGGCCCCACGTTGGGTCGCCAACCAGGCACGCCGCTGCATGCTGTCGTTGAACAGCCCGGGCAAAGCCGCCAGCCCGCGGTCGAAACGGGTGATGTAGCGCGGCAGCAAGCCAATGCAGGCACCGCAGCGAATCATCTCCAGCATCAGCTCGTAGGAGTGCACCTGCACCACCCCGGCCAACCGTCGCTCCAGCACGTTGTTCCACGGCTGGAAGCCCTCGATCTGGCGGTCCTGCTGCCACTGCACGAGCATGTAGTCCTCCAGGTCCTGCAGAGAATCAGGACGCACCGCCACCCGCGAGTAGCGCTTGGCGATATGCGGCAGGTAGTCCAGCCGCGCCAGGGGCTGGGGGGCGGTGGTGTCGAAGCTCGGTCCCGGTTGCGGCGAGTCGCCGTCCGACAACCAGACCACCACTTCGGCACTCAACGCCTGCAGCGACAGCACGCTGTCCACCGGAATGATTTCCAGGCGCACGCTGGCATTGCGGCGCAACAAGGCAATCAGGTCGCGGCCGAGGATGTCGTGCAGGATCGACTCGGCAATCGCCAGTCGTACCAGCGGCTGCTCCATGACCGGCAGCCGTCGTTCATGAGCCAGGGCGATCAGTTGCGCCTGCAACTGCTGGCCTTCGCGACTGAGCGTCAAGGCACTGCCCTGGTAGACGAACAACGGCCGATTGAGCTGGTCTTCGAGCAAGGCCAGTTGCTTGCGCAACTGGGTCGACTTGATATTCAGACTGCGTGCCGCCTGCATGAAGCAGCCGCAGCGAGCGCTGGCAAGAAAGAACTGGGCCGTCTCCGGCTCGATCCGTTCAGCCAGGGCCAACCACGTCCCGGACGTCTCGACCGGGCCGTGGTATTGCGCATCACCCATGCGCTGGGCGGATTCATTCAATGACATCATTCAGACTCCCTGTCCGCGCCTCGCAGCGCCCAACCATCCAATGGCAAGTTTCCCGTCAGTGTTTTTCTTCCAGCACCTGGTTCAGGGCCGCGCCATCGATACTCAAGGTCGCGGTGTTCAGCATGCCCTCCAGATAGGCCTTGGCAATCTGCTGCTGACGCTGGGCCCGCAGGGCTTCGCGCAAACGGTCACGCAGCTCGTCGAGGGTCGCCGTACGCGACGGCTGCAACTCGGTAAGCTTGACGATGTGGAAACCCGCCGGACTCTGTACCGGATCGGCCACCGCGCCGACCTTCAGCCGCGCCAACGCCCCACGCACTTCCGGCACCAGTTGCTGCAGCGGTTGCAGCCCGGTATCGCCGCCGCGCCTGGCAGTTTCGCTGTCCTGGGAATACTGGGTCGCCAGCGCGGCAAACTCTGCCGGCGCGGCCTGGGCCTTGCGGCTCAGTTCCACGGCCTGCTTGCGCACGCTTTCCAGGGACTGCGGGTCGGGCACCGCCAGGAAGATCTGACTGACCCGATACAACGTCGGCGTCTGCCACTGCGACTTGCCGCTGTCATAGGCCTGCTGCAACTCCTCGGCACTCGGGTAGTCCGCTGGTACCTGGCTGACCGAGGCCAGGTAGTTGCGAAAGACAATCTGCTCGGTGGCCGCGCGGGTCTGCTGCTCGATTTCCGGACGCTGGCGCCAGCCCTGGGCATCCGCCTGTTCGAGTACCGCCTTTTCTGCCAGGCGAGTACGGATCCAGCTCTCCAGGGCGCTGCGGTTGCCGCGCAATTGCTCACGCGACTCCATCGGCAAGGCGGCGAACAACGCCTTCAACTCCTCCGGTGCCACTTGCTGGTTGCCCAGCCGGGCTACCGCCGGAGCATTCGTCCCGGCGGATACGATGGCTGGCGTGGGCTGCACGGCGGCCACCGGATCGTTACCCGGACGCATGGCCAGGGCGACGGCCCCGACCAGCACGGCCAGCGCACCTGCACCGGCCAGCAGGTTGCCTTTCTTCACTGGGCTGCCTCCTCCGCGTGGGCCTGGGGCTCGGACGCAGCCTGGGGTTGCGCCTGCAACTTCGCGGCCTGCTGGCTGTATTCACGCAGGTAGACGATGAACTCCTGCAGCAGCCGGTCCCACAGTTCCAGGTTGGCGCGCAGGAAATTGACACTGACGCCAGCGGCGACCACCACATCCATTTCCATCACCAGGAACTCGCCCTGCACCGACAGCCGGGCGAAACGCCGCGAAGCGTTCCACAACTCGGCCAGGCCAGCCGGCAGCTCGCCCTGCACGCGCAAGGCGCAGCTGTAGGTGAAGTCGACATAGCCGCCCTCCTGCCCGGATGGGTTGCCGAAGCGCACGGCGTAGCCGATGCCCTGGCTGGCGCTGAGCAGTTGCACGATACCGTTCTGGTCGGTGTGGTTGACCCGGTAGCCGGCGCCCTGCAGCAGTTCGGTCAGGCTGTCGGGGGTAACTTGCTCGATCAGTTGTTCGCTCATGGAGATTCTTCCTTGTCTTATGGATTCAGGGATGCATGGGTAGCATCGAACTGGTTCTTGTAGAGATCATCGCCGAAGGCCTGGGCCATTTCCTCGAACTTGACCCGGGCGCTGCCGGCAAACGGCTGGCGGATTTTCATCACTTCGGCCACGTCGATTTTTTCGTAGGCGGTGAGGATTTCCTTGGCGACGCCGTACATTTGTTGATTCTTGGCTGAACATTGCTGCACTTGTGTGTCACGTTCAGCCAACTGCCCTTGCAATTTGGCGCGCTCGGCCTCCTTGCCCTTGGCCATCACCAGCAGCTCGTCATAGGCTTTCTTGTACTTGCCCAGTTGCTCGTTGGCCGCCACCGAGAAGGCCTGGGCCTGGCTTTGCAGCGCCTGTTGCTGGCCGGCCAACTGCTCGCTCAGCCCCTTGGCCTGGGCCAGTTCGGCAGTCAACTGCCTGATCTGCGCCTGGGCCGCCTTGGCCTGGTTTTCGGCGGCGATGCGGGCCGCGCTGGCCTGGGCCTGCTCGCTTTGCAGCGCCTGCAACTGCTGGGTGGTGCTGCGCAACTGGGTCCGCAGGCGCTCTTCCATGCCTTCGGCGCTGGCGCCCTGGGCAGTGAAGAGACCGACGGTCAGCAGGCACAACGCTGCCGGGATTCGCCTGATCATGGGAGTTCTCCTTCGGGCTTAGAAGCGCGTGTTCAGCTCAAGTTGGAAGACATCGACCTGGAACGGATCGCCATAGACTTCCTCGGCACTCAACCAGCGGGCCGAGGCGACAATGTTCTTGTCCAGGCTGTAGTTGCCGCCAATGAAGTAACCCTTGGCATTGGTGCCGCCCAGGTGGTACGAGGAATCGTTGAAGCCATCAGGCAAGGCATCCGGCTGGATGTACTTGTAGCCGGCGTAGACGTTCCAGTCGCCCTTCTTCTTCAGTTCCAGGGCGTTGCCGAGGGTGAACTGCATCATCAGCGCACTGCCACCGCTTTCGAACTCGCCGTTGCTGTTGATGTTGTTGACGATCTGGCCTTCGGAACGCTTGAGCATCTCGCCCTTGTCGTAGGCCAGGTTATGAATGAAGTTGGCCTGGCTACGCAGCTTGAAGTCTTCCGGCAGTTGCGTGTCCCAGGCCAGGTTCAGGTCCAATACATTGAATTCCGAGGCCAGGCCCAGGTACTGCGGCTGCGGTGTCAGGTTCGGGTTGGTCGGGTTCGGCGTGATGTTGCGCAGCAGGAATACACTGTTGCCATGCTGCATGAAGGCCAGGCGCGTACCGTCGGTGTCGCAGCCCGGCTGACCGTCCCACGGTTTGCAAGGACTGGAGCGCTTGCCTTCGATATCGTTGAAGCTGTAGTAGGCCGCCGAGCCCTTGAGGCTGTTGTCGGCGTTGATCTTCCAGTTGGCGCCGATCTGCCCGCCGATCAGCCATTTGTTCTGGCTGTCGGCCTTGTCGATACCGTTGCTGGTTTCCGAGTCCGAGGTGTATTCGACCGGGAACGCCCCGAGGGTACCGAACAGGCCCCATTCGCTGTTGAGCTTGTGGTTGAACACCGCCGCCACACCGTCGAAGTTCAGGTCGTTGGAATACATCATGTCGGTGGAATAGAACGGGTTGGCGAAGCGTCCGCCGGTCACGGTCAACTGATCGGAGGGTTTCCAGCTGACATAGCCCTGGTCGAGCCAGATATCTTTCTTGGCAAAGCCACCGCCGAGAGTCTGTGTGGTCGAAACCGGGTTGTTGTCTGAGCCGGTACCGATGCGCACGCCGGCCGTCCATTCGGGGGTCAGTACCGCCTTCATGCCCAGGCGGGCGCGCAGGCGGAACAGGTTCTCGCGGTCCTCGCGGCTGTTGAGCAGCGGTGGGAACTGGGTGTTGGTGCTTCTGTTCACGTCATAGGGCGAACCGCTGTTGATCTTGGCGTAGTCGACCAGGGCATTGCTGTTGCCGCCCGAGAAGTAACGCGACTCATCGCGCACACGCAAGTCGCCGTCGAACGTGATGCGCGACACCCAGTCCGGGAAAGTGTTGGGTTGCGCCCAGTTTTCCTGCTTGGCGGTCGCCATGACTTCGGCCTTGACCTGGTCACGGATCTGGTCGCGAACAATCGCCGGCACATACTGCACCCGCACCTCGCCCGGCGTGGCCGAAGGCGCCGCAGCGGCCACTGCGTTGGCCTGGCGGGCCTGCACGGCTTCCTTCTCGGCCTGGGCAATCAGGCCATCGGCCTGCTCCTGCTTGAGTACGCCCTGCTGCACCAGCAGGCGGATCAGATTGATCGTGGCGTTCTCCGAAGGCGCGGCGGGCTGCGCCGCCACCGCCTGGCCGACCAGGGTCGCGATGACCATGCCGACCGCCAGGGTCAATCGATTCACGTTGGAAATCATTTGCACACAACTCCTGTTGAAAAGCGTGAAAGTGTTCGATCAGTCCGGGCGTCGGCCCTTGAGCGATACGCGAATGGGCAAGGTCAATGAAGCCGGTGTGCGTTCCTTGAAACGCGGTGCGTTCTGCAGGGCGGCAATGATCCGCTCGTCGGTCTTCGCCTCGCCGGTGCCCTTGACCAGGGCCACCTTGAGTACATCGCCGTCCGCCGAGAGCCAGAAGTCGACCTGCACCGAGAACGCCAGCCGACGTAGATCCGGGTCGTCGCGCAGCAGACGTTGCAGGGTCGCGGCCAGGTACTGCTTGTAGGTCCCGGTGCCCAGCCCGCCACCACCGGAGCCGGCCATGCCACCGCCCTTGCCCGCGCCGATGTTGAAAGCGTCGCCACCCGCCTGGGCGTCGCCGTCGATCTGCATCGGGTTGGCCAGATCGTCCGCCGGCGACGGCGGCGCCTCTTCCTGAGGCTTGACCTCCTCGGGCTCGGGCGTCGGCTCGGGCACCTTCTCCTCAACCGGCGTTTCCGGCTCCTTGGGTTTTTCCGGCTCCGGTGGCGGCGGCGGTGGCGGAGGCGGCAACGGGATGATCATCGGCACCTTCGGCGCCTCCCTGCGCACCCCGCTCATGTCATGCGCCCACTGCCACAGCAACCAGGCGGCAGCGGCCCCCAGCAGCAGCCCGGCGCCCCACTTCAGCGGACGCAGCGGCGACTTCTTCACGGGCTCGGGGCTGATCGGTAATTTCGCGGTCATGGTCAGCCCTGGTTCGGTTTGCCGGTGACCAGCCCAACCTGCGACAGCTCCAGGCGCCTTAGCAGGTCAAGCACTTCGATCACTTTCTGGTACTGCACCGTGGCGTCACCGCGCACGATGATCGGAAAGTCCGGGCTCTGGGCCTTCTCGATGCGCAGGCGCTCCTCCAGCTCCGGCAGGGTCACCGGGTAGGCATCGAGGAACACCTGGCCGCCGTCGTTGACCGAGATGGCCTTGGTCTTGGCCTCGGACAACGACACCGAGGCACTGGCCTTGGGCAGGTGGATCTGGATCCCCGAGACCTGGGCAGTGGCAGTGAGGATGAACATCACCAGCACCACCATCAGCACGTCCACCAGGGGCGTGATGTTGATGCTGTCGACGGCCGCATCTTCATCGTCGTCATGGGAGGCGTTTACGGAAGCCATGGCAGTTCCCTCCCCTTAGACCGACAACAGGTCGATGGCATGCTGGCCGGCCTGCTGCCCGGACTGGCCGGCGCGGCCACGAGCGGAGTCGTGGGCCTGGCCCTCACCGTGCATTTCCGCCAGGCGAGTGATGAACTCGTCGACGAACACCCGCATGTCGGCGCTGACTTCCTTGTTGCGGGTAATCAGCCGGTTGTAGCCGAACAGCGCCGGGATCGCGACGAACAGGCCCATGGCGGTAGCCAGCAAGGCTGCGGCCATGCCCGGGGCGATGGCGTTGATGTTCACGTCGCCGGCCATGGCCGTACCGAGGAACACCACCATGATCCCCAGCACCGTCCCAAGCAGGCCGATGTACGGGCCGCCGGCAATGGCGTTGGACAGGGTCGAGAGTTTCGAGCCCAGTTGCTGGTTCTCCCGGGTGCGCACACCGTCCATGGAGCAGCGGATGGCCTCGATGGTGGCGGCCGAGACCGACGAGGTATCGGCGCCCTGGGCACGACGGGTGCGGATCTCCTTGACCGCCACCAGGTACAGGCGCCACAGCGAGGAATGCTCCAGGCGCCGGGCCAGGTCCTGATCGTCAGCGAACATTTCCAGGCGGGTACCGACCTGGGCGAACTGCTCGCGGAACGCCTCGTTGGCACGGCTGACGCGGCTCAGGGCGCGGTTCTTGCGGATCATGATGACCCACGACTGCAGCATCATCAGCACCAGGACGGCGATGATCACCCAGGCGTCCACCGGCACCGACTTGAGCAGGAAACCCAGGCTGCCGAAACCGAAACCGGACTGTTCTTCATCGGCGCCATAGGTGACCAGCTTCGATTCGGCGCCCTGGGCCGTGGCATCGGCCAGCAACACCGCGGCAGGCCGCACGACCTTGGACAGGCGCAGTTCATCGATGGCGCCGTTGAAGGCGGTAAAGGTGCTCGGCGCCGCCGGGTCGACCGCAGGCAGATCGCCACCGATGGCCACCGGCGAATTGAAGGCCGCAACTTCCTGGGCCAGGCTGGCGGTTTCACGACCGTTGACGAATACCGAAGCCTTGCTGCCCTGGGCAGTCAGCGCCAGGTGCTGCCATTGACCGGGATTCAATGCCTGGGTCGACACTGCGCGCTGGCCATTGACCTCGACGAACGGCGTGCCCTGGCTGACCCCCAGCAGGAAGGCATGGCCGCCCTCGCGACGGGCCATCAGCAGTTGTTCGCCCGAGGCCTGGTCCAGGCGGACCCAGGCGCTCAGGGTGAAGGCACCACCGGCGTTGTATTGCAGCGAAGGACTGGCTGGCAGCAACAGTGGCTGACCGCTGAATTGCAGGGCGCCGCCAATCACACCGTCGATGCGACTGCCGGTAGCGTTCTGCGCATTATTGGAGAAGGCAGTAGCGTCCTTGGGTGGCGTAGCTGCGGCGCCATCAAAGTGGTAGACCGCAGTGTAGCTCGGTTCGAAAGCCAGTTGACCATTGCTGGTGGCCGGGGCTTTCTGGTTGCCGTAGTACATCCAGATGTCCTGGCGCTGGCCGCCTTCGACCTTGGGCACATCGACCCAGATCAGCGCCATGCCCATCAGCGGGTCGAAGCTCTCGATCTGGTAGTTGAGTACGGTCTTGTCGTCGGCCGCGACGAAACGCAGGTCCGAACCGTCTTCCTTGACCCCGTCGAAGGTGAAGTTGCCGGTGTGCAGGCGTACCAGCAGGCTGGTGCGGCCCAGGGCCTCGCTGATCGCCGCGCCCTGTGGCGTGGTGTCGACGGTGATCTGCTTGCGGTAATGCCAGTCGTCCTGCCACCAGGCCTGGGCAGTGGCCGGGAGCACGAAGCCCAGGCAGATCAACAGGGACACGATTAAGCGTGACATGCGGTGGTTCTCCGTCAGTAAAGGGTCAGAAAGTCGCTTGCACACTGAAGTGCAGGCGTGAATCGTTTTTCTGGGTGTTCGGGCCATCGAGCAGCGGGTAGCCCCAATCCAGGCTGCCGGACAGCCACTTGCTCAGGCTGGCGCGCGTGCCCAGGCCGACACTGGCCAGGCTGTATTCGTCTTCCTGCTCGGGCAGGGCTTTTTCCAGGGTCAGCCGCGCGCCTTCGGCGAAGGCATAGAAACGCCACTCCTTGACGTAGCTGCCGAGAAACTTCGCCAGGGATGGCGTGCGCAATTCCTGGGAGAACAGCACCCCGCTATCACCCGAGCGCTCGGCCGCCAGGTAGCCGCGTACCGAGGTCGCACCACCGGCGGAGAATTGTTCGTTGGAAACCAGCGGACCGGAGGCCAGCTGGAAGGCCGCCTTGGACGCCGACTGCCAGTCGCTGGCGAAGGTGTAGGTGTAGTTCAGGTCGCCCTTGAGCACGGTGAAGCTGGGGCTGGCGCGGTAGCGCTTGTAGTCGAACTCGTCGGAGTCGCTGCCATAGCCGAAAAAGCTGCGGGTCGCCGCCACCAGGTTCAGGCCCAGCCCTAGCTGGGAATTTTCGGTGTAGCGATAGCCGTTGTAGCCAAAGGTCAGTGGCGCGTACTTGAGCGGGATCTGGTCACTGCTGCTGCCGAACTTGAGTTCTTCCTCGAAATCCTTGAAGTCCACGCCGATGGAGAACGAATTGGCCCAGGCACCGCTGGACGGCAGGGTGTAGATGCCCGAGACACCATAGGAGTGGCCCTTGCCGAGCATGTTGCTGCCGCCGATGGTGGCGACGTTGCTGTCGGACTGGTAGCCGGAGAACTGCAAGGTCCAGCGCTCGGTCAACGGTGCGCTGTAGGAGCCGGACCAGACCTTGGCGTTGCTCTGGTCTTCGGGGGCTGTGAAGTAGGTCAGCGAGACGCTGTGCCCCAATTGCCAGAGGTTGTCGTAGCCCAGGGAGGTGACCGCACGCAGCTCCTTGGTGTCGGCACTGTAGTCGTTGTTCAGGCCAAGGCTGGCGTGCCAGGGGTTCTGATCCTCGACCTGCAGGTCGACGTCCATGGTGCCGGGGCGCTGGCCTTCGCGCACCAGCGGCATGACCTGGCGACCGGCGCCCTTGTTCAGCGCCGCCAGTTCGGTCTGCACCTGGGCGAAGTCCGGTACTTCACCCTCTTTCAGCGCCGGCACGTCCTCGCGGATCTCCACCGGCGAATAGTGCTTGGCACCGACCACCCGCACCCGTCCGACCTTGGTTTCACTGATCTGCAGGTACACCACGCCGTCTTCGACCTTCTGTTCCGGCAGTTCGACGAACACCGACTGGTAACCCTTGGCCTGGTAGACCTTCTGCAGGGCATCACGGGCACCTTCGATATCGGTCAGGGCCTTCTGTGGGCCGAGGAATGGGTAGACCGCCTCTTCGATATCGCGGGCCTGCAGCACGGTGTTGCCGCGCACGACATATTCGTTGACGTCCACCAGGCGAGTCACTGGCGCCTCTTCGGCGACCAGTGGCCCGGCCAGCAGGGCCAGGGCCAGGACCAGGCCCGCACCGACCGGCCAGGCAGGTATTGCCCTTGTCGGTCGCGCCGTCTCTTTGAAGAACAGATGCTCCACACCGCCCCCTTGATTCAAGAAATCGCCCCGAGCGCTGTCGAGGCTGCATGGCCGGGGCTGTCGCCCCTGGCGCTTATTGGTTGTTCGCGATCGCTACCGACGGATGCCGTGCCAGCCAGGTGTGCAACAGGGCGAAGTTCAGGGAGAACTCCGGCATCTGCAGCAAGGCGCCGCAGAACAGCTCACCGACGATTTTCTGGATCAGCAGTACGGCCTGCGGGTTGTCCAGCAGCGTGGCGATGTCCTTGCTCAGGACGTTGAAACTCCAGACCTTCTGGTTCAGGTCCAGGCCGACGAACCAACGGAACAGCAGGTTGTAGTTGAGCTGCTCGTACAGTTGCTGTTCACCGGGCACCGAATACAGCAGTTGCAGCAGCAGGATGTGCATGACCGTCTGCGGGGCGATCAGCATCTTGGTCCCGGCAGCGGCGGCCCGCAGGACGTCGCGATGCTCGTCGAGCAGGTCGTCGATCTGCGGCCGCAGCAGCACCAGCGAATGACCGGCCGGGATATAGCTGGAGACTTCCTTCAAGGCACCCTGCCAGTCCTCCTGGGACACGATCCAGACCCACGGCGCACCGTAGCGATAGACCGACACCGGCTTCTTGCGCGCCGCTTCGACGATCTTCGACAGGCGCTGGTCGAGCTCCTGCATGCCCACTTTCGAGTAGCGTTCCATAGTCCCCATGTCCTCCCCTCCAGCATTCCCTGCAACCGTTGGAAAACGGGGCCTGACGCCCCCTTGCCCGTTCTACATATCGAAGACAGGGCTGGCCTTGTGCTACCGAACTTTTGTCACAAAAGCTTCATTCCCGACGGCCTCGCAAAGCGCAAGACAGCCATGAAATGCCGTCTCAAAAGCCATACAAAACCCTGTGGGAGCGGGGCTTGCCCGCGAAGCTTTGCGTGATATCAAGGCCCTCTTCGCGGGCAAGCCCCGCTCCTACAGTTCGATGCCGTTGGCAGAAAGGACTGGGCAAAAAAAAGGCGGCCCAAAGGCCGCCCGAGAGGAGGAAGAACCAGCGATTACAAGGTCAGGTTGCCCCGTTCCTCGTCGGTCAGGCGCAGCTTGGCCTGCTCGCTCAAGGGACCGGCGCCCAGGACCTGGACAGGGCTGTCCGGGTTATAGGCCGGCGTATGGCTGGCACTGTCACGGCTCGGCGTCACCGGTTCGCTACCGAAGCCGAGTACCTCGACGGTGAAGATCGACGGCCGATCCTGCTTCGACGCCTGCTGCTGCGCGCGCGCCGCGTCTTCGGCCGCCTGGGACGCCGCGGCGCCGGCGGAGCTGGCGGCGGTCATGGCACCCGTGTTGATCGACGCAGTCATCGGCACACCCGAGGATTTGCCCTGGGTCTGGATGTTCGCCGCGTTGACCACCTGCAGGGCGGCGATGTTGACGTTGCCGGAGACCCGAATCCCCGCCTCGCCGGCATCGATGGTACCCAGCGGCGCGATCAGGTCGATGTCCCCCGGCGCGATCTCCGGAATCGGATTGAGCGTCGCGATCCCCGCCCCGGTGCTCGGCACTGATGGTGACAGGGTGACGTTGCCCCAGTTGTCGTAGACGCGCTTGGGTGGCGTGTAGACCACGGTGGTTTTCGAACCACGCCCGGCGTTGATGTCGCCGGCCGCCGACCAGGCCATGATCGAGCCACCGAAGGTGGTCATGATCCGGCTCTGGCCCAGCAGGATGCTGTCCAGGGAGTACAGCTGGATATTGCCGGTACCCTGGGTAATGACACCGGCCGTTGACGGCGGCGCCACCCCTTCTATACCGAACACTTGGCCACCGCCCGGCGTGAGCATCTGGATATTGCCACCGAAGTCGGTGTGCACCCCGGCCCCGCCGAACAAGGTGATATCGCCCTGGTAGCTGATCGGGTTGCCCGCCACGTCGGTCTGCGGGAACAGCAAGGCAACGGCCTCGCGACCGCGAATATAGCTGCCTTGGCGAGGCCCACCGGCCTGGTTGTACTCGCGCCCCGCCGCTTTCAGCTCGGCGAAGTAGACGTCACGGGCGAATATCCGCTGCTGCTCGGGCGACAGGGCCAAGTAGTAGGCACGAGCCTGGTCGACAGTGCCGCTGAAGCCGTATCGCTCGGCCAGCCAGGCGACCAGCTCGACCTCGTAGGTCTTGGCCACCTTGCCGCCGTTCAGCGACTGGCCAGCCTGCGCCAGGTTGTCCGGGTTCAGGTAGGTCTGGACGAAACGCAGGTAGTCCACGCCATTCGCGCCGAAGCCGGCCTGCATCACGATACTGGCGCCCGGACGACTGTCGCCGGGGACCACCGCACCGATGCTGGTGATGCTGGCCTTGTCTTCCATCAGGATGTTACGGCCGGCTGTCAGCTCCAGGGTGCCGGGACCGGCGACCGTGAAGTTGCTGTAGAGAATGTCGCGGCCAGCGGAAACGATGGAGACGTCATTCGGGTTATTGTGCACGAACAGGTTGCCGGTGCTGGTGTACTTGTTGATGTCGGTCATGCCCGAATCACTGCTGCCCAACGCGGTACCGCTGCTGACGATATCGCGACCGGCCATCATCCAGACCGGGCCGGCGCCTTCGTACCAGGTCTGGCCAAGACGCGGGGTACCGGCCTGGAAGGTGATGATTCGGCCGCTGTTGACGCCCAGCAGGTCCCCGTTGAGGGCATAGAAGCGCGAAGGAAGGCTGCCAGCGGCAATAGCATCTGATGCGGTGCCCGACCCGAAGGCGAACAAGGGCAAGACAGACGGCGAGTCAGCCTTGTTACCATCCGTCGATAGATTGTTGCCGTTGGCAACCAAAGTACCGTTGATCATTCCTGCGAAAGCCGGACGCCAAGGCGTTGCCATCATTTCAGGGGCCGCACCTGAGCGGCTGACGCTCAAACCACTGGCATAGATGGAGTCTCCAGCCAGGAATTGCAGTTCTCCAGTGGCTGAAGGAGCCAGCAGCAACGGGGCCTTGTACTCGGTGTCTGTCAGTTGACTGGTTGCCGCCTTGCCATAATAGATACTGCCGCTGGCAGCAACCGCGCGCAAAATCGAGGGATAGACCACAGCAGCATCGGTTGCCGTGCCACTGGTGTAAGGCGTGAGATTACCGCCGGCAGAGGACAGATCTATAGCAGTATGGTCGGTCCACAGACTAAACCAGCTCAGGCCCGCCCCATTGACACCCCCGCTGCTGAAAGGCGAAGCATTCATCAAGGAGACCCTACCCGGGTCCTGAACGTTCTGTACGACCAGATCGCCTAGGGTCGACAGGTTGAAAGTGGCGTCACCGGGAACAAGGGTCATCCCTCCGGCCGAGATGGCGCGGGTAGCGATCGTCGGCTCATAAGCCCTGACTTCGCCAGGTGCCTGATCCGTTGCCTGATTGCCGTAGTGCAGCGCCACGCTGCCCATCGACGCGCCGTTGAATTGAACATGCCCACGCAAGTCCACCAGCATGCCGTTCTGTTGCCCTGTGACGATGCTGCTCGCAGGATTCAACGCGCCCCCTACACGCAGGTTCAGATCACCACCACCGGTCATCTGCACGCTACCATCGGCTGCGACCCGCCCTGTGCTGCCAACGGCCAGCACCAGACCCTGACTCCGAGGATTGACGGATGTCGAAAATGAAGAGCCCGCAAGCGTACTGAGAATACCGGCATCACCGGAGACCTGAAGGTCCAAGTCTCCGCCCCCCAGAGTGCCAAAGCCAGTAAAGCCGACCAATTGATCTGCAGCGCCAGCCGACAGGCTATTGGCATTGGTATAGCTACCGAAGTTGATCCACCAGGCCGTTGGTTGTGCCGAACCCGCACCAAGCACGTCACCACTTCCCTGGCGCCAGAGCCAATTACCTACGTTTGCCGAGTTATACCCATTGTCACCAGTGTTTGGACGGCTAATCGTGGCGCTGGCCACATCCATGATGTTTCCAGTCAGATTACCTCCGACCTTCAAGGTCAGATTGCCGCCCAATTCCGGATACCAGGCACGGTAAAGGCTTTCTGAACCACCATCGACGAACTTCTCATTGGCCCCACTGGGGTCTTTGAGAACCGTCGAGCCCGTACGGGCCTTCGGCTGGTTGTATGGATCATTGCTGCTGGTAGTGGCCGACGACATGCCTGCGGTGTAGACGCCGTACAACGAGTCCATATGCAAGCTACCGCCGCTAAGCAACTCCAGATCCCCGGTGCCTGTACGAATAACACTGAAACGGGCACTCCCAGGTATAGCCGCATACTCGGGCTTGGAATCCGAAATACAGTAGGCCGGCAAGTCAGCGCAGAAGTCCGACACAGGCATCCCCAGAAAATCAGGATCCATCGGCGTACCTGCCAACTCCGGCATGCCGACTTCTTCCGCGCCCTGCTGACTCCAGACATACTTCTGCACAGCAACGCAGTAGGACGGCAGATCGGCACAGAAGTCCGCCACCGGCATCCCCAGAAAATCCGGATCCATCGGAGTACCCGCCAGTTCGGGCATCCCAACCTCATCCGCCCCTTGCTGGCTCCAGATGTAAGAGCTTTTGGCAGGTAGCAACTTACCGAACATCCCATAGTGACTATCCGCCAGGCGCAAATCGCCACTAACCGGATACGGTTGGACGATACGGCTGTCAGCGGCCTCGGTATCGGCACCAGCGACCAATCGCAATGACCAGGATTGCGCTCCCTCGGCCAGCATGGGTGCTACGGCCCAGTTTGCTCCCTGACGACCGGCCACTTCCGGACGCAGCTCAACCGAAGCAGCGTCTCCCGGTAATTTGATATTGGTCCCCGATGGAATAAGAGCCCCACGAGGCAAAGCGAAGCTGCCATTGAGGACAACGATGTTACTCTGGGCATTGGCAGCACCCGACACACCTGGCAACGGCACGCCTTTAGGCCAGGTCATGGCGCGTACAGACACCCCTTGAGCCAATAAGCTGCCCGCATCCAATTGGAAACCTGCCGCCAGGGTCTGCGTCGTATTCAGCAAGGTACCGGCCGCGAACAGTATGTTCCCCGAAGCATCGCGTATCGCCGCCGCCAGCACGGTGCCAGCGGGTAATACCAGCGGCTGAGCGAGGGTGACGGCCACAGGCAGGCGAGTCCCTGCCGCCAGGGTCAAGCCCTTGAGCGGCACGTCGTAGTTGAGTGTGGTACCAGCAGGGAAAGCCGTGCCATCTGCCAGAGTGACCCCGGCACCAGGGACTACGATATCGCCACCGGTGAAATCGATCCCCGGCAAGAGCACCCAGCCCTTGTCATCCTGGGTCGCCGGTGGTGGCGCAAAACCATCGTTGATGCTGCCGTAGATATTCAGGTCGCCACCAGCCCGCAAGGTCAGGCTGCCGACCTCGCCAGAACCGTAGATCCCGGTCTTCTGGGTGTTCGGATTCACACTGGCATAGCGATAACCTGACAGATCGATATCGCCCTGCACCACCAGGTCGCCATCCGGCGTCGCGCTGACGATCTCCACGCCAGGGCGCAGATGGAAGGCGTCGGCATAGGTGGCGTTGTTCAAGCCAGCCAGCTTGCCCTGCATCAACCCGTTATTGGCCAGGGCAGCATTGATGAACGCGGTGCTCTGCAGGTGCTTGGCGTCCAGGTAGGCCTGGTCGATGATCTGGTAGGGACGTCCGCTGGCCGCCGGATCGGTGCCATAGGCCGCGTCGTCGTAGCGCCAGGTACCGTTGACGGCGATCGAACGCGCGCCCTGGATGGTCAGCGGGCCGCTGGCATCGATGGCAATGTCGCCGCCGGTGACGCCGCCCAGGCGTGGAGCATTCAGCTCCAGGGTACCGCGGGCGCGACCATCGTTCTGCCCCGGCAGATTGCCCAGCGCCACATCGGTGCCGTGGCGCAGGTCGATGCTTGCACCGCTGCCCAGGGTCAACTGACCATTGCCCGAGTTGAGTTCGACGATCGCCCGGTTCGGCGAATCGATGATCTTGCCATAGCTGTCGACCCGCAGACGCGTACCATGAGCATCGAGTACTGCGCTGCCGTCCAGGGTCAGGCCGTTCTTGGCCGACAGGCGAATACTGCCAACCCGCTCGCCGCTCGCATCGATGGTACCGCTCACTCGCAGGCTGCCGTTATCGATGGAGACGGTCACATCACCGGCCTTGAGGCCATCGCCAATGGTCAGATCGCCCTGCTTGAACTGGAAGCTGCGCGAACCGATGACCTGCCCATCGTTCAGCCGCTGGTTGAGTGCGGCGAACTGCTCATCGAGCGTTCCCGTCGTCCCCAGCCGCTGGGCCTGGATCTCCACGCCCCCCGCGGTGTACGGCATCAAGGTGCCGCCCGCATCGTAATAACCGCTGCTGGAGCCGAGAATACGCCCCTGCAAGTCAACGATACCGGCCGCCGCATCCAGCGCCACGGCGCTCAAGGTCCCGGCCTGGTTGTACTTGGCCGACAGGTCGATGCGCGAGCCCGCCGCCTGGTGGATATTACCGTTGCGGCTCTCCAGCCTGACGCTGCCGCCCCAGCCGTACTTGGTCACGTCGTTGAAGACAATGGCCCGCCCTGCCACATCGATCAGGGCATCATCGGTGAGCACCACGTCACCGGTCGCGCCCAGAGTGACCTTGCCGCTGGGCAGGAGCACGGCGCTGGCCAGGCGGATACTGCTGCCCTGCAGGGCCAGTTCGGCGCCCTGCCCGCTCACATCACCCACAGCGGCGCCCGACGACGAAACGTCAATCGTCCCGCCAACGGTGATGCGGTTCACCGAACCGGCCTCGCCGGTCATCAGCGGTGTCAGGATGTTCAGGTTGCCGCCGCTGTACTGAAAGCCCTTGCCGGCCTCGTAGGCACCTTGGCTCTGGTAGACCGAGAGGCTGCCCTTGTGGTTGGCGGTGATGCGTTCGCTGGCGTTGAGATTGACGTTGGCGAAACCAAGCACCAGACGATCGAAGCTCTTGACCGTATTGGGCTGGGCAAAGTCGCCATAACCGAACTCGATGCGTTGGGCATTGATATCCAGGCGCCCGCTGCCGGTCCCCGCGCCACCAGCGATCACCGAACCGGCCGGCTTGTCCGAGCCCAGCCAGATCAGGTTGGCGGTATGGATCGTGGCCACGTCGCCAGCGCCACCGGCACCGTAGATCGCCGGAGAAGACAGCATCAGGTTGCTCAGGCGCGACTTGCCAGTCTGTGCATCATAGGTGTCGAGCGTCGTGGTGCCATAGAAGTTGAACGCATCACGCGCCGACAGTTGCAAGGTCTCCAGAGCTGGCGCACCGGACTGGGTGTCACCTTGCAGCAGGCGATCGATCAGTTGCTGATTGAGCGTCAGGCCGGCTGGCAGTCGATTGCCAGCCAGTGCATCGGCCAACGCTTGCGGAGTGCCGACGTTGATGTTGTTCAGCGCCAGGGTTAGGTGGCGGGTGCCATAACGCACATTATCATCGAGTTGGAACGAGGCCGGTGTCACCGCAGCAATGGTGCCGTTGGAGTACAGCGAAGTCTGGCCAGTGCACGAAGCCAGGGCACAGGTACCGACCTTGATCCCGCCCGTAACCGCCGTCTGGCCCTCAGGCAGGTTGACGACATTGAGCAGGCCGTTGGAGACGGCGAGCATGTTGCCAACCTGATAGATAAAACCGTTCCGGGCATCGTAGGCGGCGTTACCGTAACCCAGCGTGTTGATCGAGGCCCCCTGCTCCAGCACGATGTCCCCGGAACCGGTGACCAGGAACACCTCCGGTGCTCCCAGGGTCGCGCCGTCGCGCATGACGATGCTGCTCGATAGTTTCGACATGGTGATGTAGTTGCCGCCCTGCCCATAGGTCACCGTCGGCAACCCGCCAATGACCATGCGCCCCGCACCCAGGGCACTCAGGCTTTGTGCATCCAGGGTGACACCGTCGAACTGCGCCGTGGCCTGGCGCCCGGCGCCAACGATTTCCAGCGCGGAGCCGTTACTGCCCAGCACCGCCACCGTACCGGCATAACCACCTTCGGCGGCGTCAAACTTGCCGATCCCCTCAAAAGTGAAGGCTTTCTCCCCGGCTCCCTTTTCCAACTCCAGCTTGAGCGTCCGCGCGTCCCTAGGCAACAGGGCCCGGGGTACACCGAGGCGGGCCGCGTCCGCAATAGCGAATTGTGCATAGCTGGTTTCGTTGTACTGCGAGTAGCGACGCAAGACGTCGCCAGAGGTCAGGATGACCTGGTTGGCGACACTGTTGCGGATACCGGTGTTGGCAATGGACAACTGGCCCGAGGTTGACCACGAACCGTTGCGCATCAGTTGCGTACCACCCGCCGTGCCACCCGTTGCCAGGCCATTCAGTTCGACCCGGAAGGCGCCGGGCAACAGGGCGTAGGTCGAAGGCATCAACGTGTAAGTGCCAGCCGGCAGACCGGGAACCCCTGCACCGATAGTGATCTGCTGGCCGATCATCGGATCGACCGCGCCCCCTTCCGGTGATACCGGCGCATAGCCCGGCTGCACGCCGGGTACGATGGCATAGATAGGGTTGGTCGCCAGCCCCGGCAACAGGAAGCTGCCATCGGAGCCGAACTGGACCAATGGATTGAAACGCGCATCAGTGGAACCGCCACGCCCGGAAATGAAACCGGCACCGAGCAGGTCGCCACCGCCGGACAGGTCCAGGGTGGCGTCGGGCAGGACCGACACCGACTTGCCACCCAATGCGATACCCACCTGCAATCCGCGGTTGGCGGTGGGTGTACCACCCTGCCCCAGGAATTCCACGGCCTTGCCGTTGTAGTAATAGGTCTGGCCATCGAAGGTACCACCATACGGAAGTACCAGGCCCTTGCCGCTGACGGAGGTGATACTGCCGGGAAGGAGCTCCACTTTCTCGACACCTGGCGTGCCCAGGCCGCTGCCGATTTCGATCAGCCCCAGGGGCGCTCGTACCACGCCACCCTGCTTGATGACCGCAGCGCCAAGCCGCAAGCGACCAAAAGCCGAATAGGGAATGGGCGCATTTGCATCACCCACACGACTGATGGTCAAGGTTCGCGTCGGATCGAAACCGCTACCACTGCCTCCGAAACCCGCCATGATGGCGGCGCTGGTCTGTGTGGTCGGGTACAACTGGGCCGCGCGCAGAGTCATGTCGCCGGCAGTGTACAGACCTGTCTTGGGACCTGTCGTTGGATCGGTATCGCTGGAAACCGCCAGGAAGCGCAAGTCGCCCTGGCTGGTCAGTTCCACCTGGTCGAAACCGCGACGCTCGATGGCCACCGCCGGTTGGCCCAGGTACGCGACGGAGCTCTTGACCCCGAAGGTAACGTCACCGCGCACATCAATCAGGTTGGCATCCGCAGAGAACACACCATGGCCCAGCGGGGTTGGCGAACGACCGTTCAACCCGGGAACGACATAGCTCTCTTTGCCCAATGACTCGAGCATCCCACCCAACAGCAGATAGGCGCTGGAAAGACGAACCCGAGCCTGATCCGCGGCATTGCCCGTCAATCCAAGGTAGCTGGAATAGAGTTGCAGGCTTTGGCGAGTCGACAGCGTCACATCGCCGTCGAAGCTCAACAAGCCACTGCTGAACAAGGTCAGGTTGTCAAAACCTCCAGCCTGGAACTGGTCGACGCCGAACCGGCCCTGTCCGTAGGTCAGCACACCCGCCGCGTCCTCGGCCGTGGTCGGTAGCGTATTGGCCTGATAGTTCTGGCTGAGCACCAACTCGCGGTAGTTCAGCACCCGATCGGTAGCAAACGCCTTCAAGTACGCCTGGCTTTGCAGGGCCACCGTCAGCGTGCCGCCAGCAGCGCCCTCTCCGCCGGCGCGGGCATTGAAACTGCCATCCAGGTACAGGCCGTTGTTAGAGGCCAGTGTGATACTGCCGCCATTGCTGGCGACCAGCGTACGCCCCTGCCCCGGTACGTCGAGCAGTGCCTGGGTGCCGGAGGCTTCCAGCCGTGCACCTTCACGAACCACCAGGAACAGGTCGGCCGCCTTGACCTTGCCGGTCGCGGAATCGAACGTCCCACCGAGACTGATGCTCCCGCCGTTACCCACCCGACCATAAATGCGACCACTGGCATCGGTCGCCGTCACTGCCCTGGCTGCCACATCAATCAGGGCGTGTTCGCCGATCCAGATGGAGCGACCGTGGCCGACAGCATTGACCTGATCCGAACTCCCCGTGGTGATTGCCCCCAGGCTGACCTTGCCGCCCCAGGCGTTCAACGTGCCATCCAGGGTCAGTTGGCCGATGCTATTCAGGGTGATGGCCTGGCCAGGATCGACATTGATGACCGCACCGCGGCCGACACTCAATACCGTGCTGGCCATGTCGGTAGCACTGGATGTATTCGTACCCGCGTTAAGGCTCAGGCTGGCACCGCTACGCTGTGCCAGCACCCCTTTGGCGGCGTCGTTCTGGTAGAGATCAGGCGTCCAGCGTTCCAGGAACGTCGATGGCGATACGCCCGATGGTGTGTCGCCGGCCTGCTCCCCGACCCGATAGACCGGCATGGTGACGTCGACCTCGGTACCGTCGGTGACGGTCAGGCCCTGGTTTCCGGTAATGTCGTAGGCCGAAAAACCCTTGTTGAAGAAATCGCCAGCCAATTGCAGGGTGCCCGCTGCCGCCGGCGTCGAGCTGTCGCCGATCTGCACCTTGCCGGCCTGCAGCTTCAGGGTGCCGCCGCCATTGACACCGTAACCGCGTAGCTCACCATCGAGCGTCAGATCACCTGCCGCCGTGGAGTTGCCAACGTTGGCAGCAAGGGTGATGTCGCCCCCTTTGCCACCACTGAGCTTGCGATTGTTGAGGATGGCAGCGCCCGAAGACACATCGACCAGGCTTCCTGTCCCAAGCGTCACATCACCGGTACTGCGTAGCGAAACCGCACCGCCATTGATATAGGGCAACCGGCTGTTATCGCCATCCAGCGCCAGGTTGCTCCATAGGCCAGTGGTATCGAGTTTCACCCCACCCACGATGTCGACCACGGCCTTCTGGCCAGCCGCAGGCTGAATGATCTGGTCGATGACGCCCTGGGTCGGGTTGGCGGAGTTCACCTGATTGAGCACGTTGCCCAGATGGAGGCTGCCGGAATGGGCGGTCAAATTGGCATTGACCCGAACCTGCGGCCCATACAGGGTGATATCACCGCCATTGCCCACGGTCAGGTCACCATTGACCTGGATCTGCTGCTTGGCCGCCACCTTGATGGAGCCGAGCTGGAAGCCATTGAGTTGATCGCTATCCAGGTACATCGTGCCCTGGCGATTGGCTGGCAACGCGGTACCCAGGTCAAGTCCGGCTGCAATCTGATCGCCCCCCTGGCCGATCTGCACCTGGTCCGCAACCGCGTCCAGGCTGTAGCGCAGGGTGCCGGTCTTCTTGTCATAGATCGGCGTATACTTGCCGAAAATCAGCTGCGCCCGCTGGGCGACAGCGTTGCGCGATTGCTGGTAGCCATCGAGATTGAGGTTGGGCGCCTGGTTCTGGCGGTCGCCCTTGAACACTTCACTGACGATCTGGCCTTCCAGCACTGCGTTGGTGGTACCGATTACCAGCTTGCCGGCATCACGGCCCACGGTGTAACCCGATTCATAGCGCTGCTGCTGCGCGATCATCGGGTTGTAGAAGTACTCGGTCTGGCCCCAACGGGCGCTGCTGGACTCGAAGCCCTTGTAGATCCCGGAATAGAGGATGTCCCCAGGGGCACGGGAAAGTTCGTAAAGACGACCATCGGCCCCCTTGAGCCAGGTCTGCTGGATGTAGCCGGACTGTACGTCGACGGTGCCTCCGGACAGGTTGAGCTGCGCGCCCTGCTGGGTCACCACGTCCTTGCCGGTGAAGGTCAGCGTGCCGCCCTGGGCCATCCACTCACCGATGTTGTGGCCCTGGGTGCCCAGATACCCGCCTACTTCCAACAGGCCACCCGCGGTGTACCAACGATCGGTGGCATAGCCGTTGGTGCCGGCCGGGACGAATACCAGCTCGCGCAGGTCGACCCAGACGTCGTTGTTGATCAGCTTGCCACCGTCACGGTTGACCGGTGCGTCGCGCTGTTCGTTACCTTGTACGTTGATCTTGATGTTGTTGGATTCCATCGAGACCTTGACACCGACCGCGCCAGAGACGTCGACCACCGCGCCGTCACGCACCAGGCTGCGCTGGGCGGCGCTGACCGCCACCTGGCCGCCCGTGGCGAGGGTGATGGAACCATTCTGGAAGTCGACATTACCGCCACTGACGATCTCGATCCGCGACTGATCGGTACGGTCACTGACCGTGCTCAGGTTGTTGAAGAACCCGGTGATCATGGTGTTCGGCAAACCGTCGAGACCGCTCAGGCCGTTGTTGCGCTGGCTGTCGAGAGCAGTGGCATCGGTGTTTTCCAGCAGGATCGCGGTGGTACTGCCCAGCCCCAGGGTCACGCTACCGGTGGTGTCGGTGGCGGAGTTGAGCAAGTGAATGGTGCCACGAGTGTCGACCGAGGTGCTGGCCAGCGCTACGCCATTCTGTTGCACCTGGTGCCCGGTCAGGGTGATGTCGCCGGTGGAGGCCATGATCAGGCCACTGTTGGTCACCTTGCCGGCGGTACTGCCAGCCTTCAGCGAAGTCGCCACTTCGTTGCCGCGGGTGGTCGAGCGCTGGTTGCTGCTGGTACCGACGCCACGACGGATATAGAAGCTGTCACCCGCGGCGAGTGTGGTCTGGCCCTTGGCAGTGATGATGGTCCCGGCGTTCTCCACCTCGGAGCCGAGCAACAACGCATAACCGCCGGACTCGGTCGAAGACGCAGGTGCCAGGGTCTGGATGATCGCACCACGCTGAACCTCGACCTTGCCCGCCGCATCGGTGAAGGTCGGCTGGGTACCATTGGTGTCGACATAGATGCCGCGCTGGGTGAACTGGTCATCGGTGATAGTTGCCGCGGCGGCCACCAGGTTGCGCACGTTGACCTGGCTGGAACCGCTGAAGACCACGCCGTTGCGGTTCATGATCATCACGGTGCCATTGCCCTTGACCTGGCCCTGGATTTCGCTCGGACGCGCCAGCGGGTCGTTGACGCGGTTGAGTACCGCCCAGTTCGACTGCTGCTGGAAATCCACCGTGGTGTTACGCCCGACGTTGAAGGTTTCCCAGTTGAGAATCGCCTTGTCGGCGGTCTGCTCGATGGTCACGGTGGTCTTGCCACCAGCTTGGGTCTGGGTCGGTGCCTTGGCATTCAGCCAGCCCTGGGTCAGGCTGTTGTCGACCTGCAGGCCGCCCTTGCCCAGCCCATCGGGAATGTTGCTCAACTGGCCAAGCGCGGCCTGGCGACCGGCAGCCTGGGCTGCCTGCTGGGCGGCGATGGCGGCCACGGTGCTGTTGAGATTACCCAGCGAGCGCTGCAACTGCTGGTTGGCACGGCTCTGCTCCGCCAGGGTCGGGATACCCGGAATCTGTCCGCTGTTGTTGCGCGCCGCAGTGGCCGACAGGTTGGCCCCCTTGTTGGTGAACCAGGCCGAACTGAACGCCGTTTCCGCCTGGGCACTGCCCGCCACCATCAACAGGGCGATGGCATGGGCCAGGGGCTTGAGCCGCAGGATCGAGGAAGCGTCGTCGTGACGCCGGGCGTTGAGTCTTGCCGAGGGTTTGCAACGCAGCATCACTACATCCTTTTCAAATCGTGCAAAGGGCTGCAACGCGTGACCCGATCTGTGACGGGGCGTTGCTCATTACCGGATAGGCAGTTACAGGAGGTCGCGACCGAACTCCTGTCATCGAAAATTCATCTGCCGGGAGTCGTGCTCCCACATGCAAAAAATCAGCAACGGCAGGGCCGTTGCTGATCGGGTATTACCAGTCGTTGAAGCGGGGGTTACAGCGGACGACCGATGGTGTTGCAGACGCTGGTGTTGCCGATAGCCTGAGCGCTGGTAGTGGTCAGGAAGGTCTCGCGGATCGCATCCTTCCAGGCTTTAGGCAGGGCTACGAAGCGGTTGTTGGTAATGGCACCGTCGTTGCTCAGAGCAGCCACGGCATTGTAGTGACGAGTGAAGAAGGTACGGACCTGAGAGCTCTGGGTCGCATCAGCGTAGCATTGGCTGAACACCAGGTTGGTGAAGCCAAGGATTGGATAACCCGAAGATGGATAAGCTACAACGCTTGGGTCAGTGGCGCTGGTGGTAGCAGCGAAAACCGGTACCCAGTTGTTCGGGTTGGCGCGGACGCTTGCAGGAGTAGCAGCTGGAACCGGTACGGCGGCGATAGCGGCCGAAACGTTGGCAGGAGCTGGCGACAGGCCGTTGATCTTGGCTACTTTGGTGGCGTCGTCCAGACCGGCCAGGGAGGTAGCGGCGAAATCAGGGCTCATGTAGGTCACACGGCCTTCGACGGCATTGACGGAAGCCATGACGCCAGCACTGGTGTCAGCCTGGGCTGGCACGTCCTGGTCGGCGCTGATGGCGTTCGATGGCAGACCACCCGAGAAGCTGGTGCCGAAGGTGGTGGTGACAGCGAAGGTGCCGCCTTCAGTTGCAGCCGAGCACTTGGCGTTCAGGAAGCGGGTGAACAGCTCGGTGGTACCGCTGCTGGCTTTGCGGTAAACGATCTGGATGTTCTTGTTGACGCCTGGAACGATAGTGCTCCAGTTGGAGATACGACCGGAGAACACGCCGCAGAGCTGGTCAACGGTCAGGTCTACGCTATTGCCGCCAGCCAGGTTGAACGGAATGGCAACCGAAGTGGCAACCGATGGAACCTGGATCAGCGGGCCCCAGGCAGTGCCGTGAGCGGTAACATAGCCATCCAGTTCAGCCTGGGTCAGTTTCGAGTCGCTGCCTGCCCAGTGCACGTTCTTGTTGGTGGTACCGGCCACGAACTTGGTGTAGTCGTTGTTCAGGAAGGCTGCCTTGCCTGCGCCGCTGCCTACGCCGATGTAAGGAGCAAAACCGGCAGTCAATACGCCGGAAGTCTGGTACAGCGGTTGTGGCAGGGTGGCACCGCCGCCGTTGAGGTCAGCCATCGCGGCTTGTGCGGTGCACAGGGCGGCGAGAGTCAGGGAAACTGCCAGAGCGTTGCGCTTAAACATGAAGAATCTCCTTTCGTCGTGTTCGTACGTTGAGGTTGCTCGTTCGTGACGCCATGGCGCTCGTGCGTCGACTTGGTTCCAGACGACTTGTGGGCTGAGGCCATGACGCAGAAGTTCTCAACTTCCGGTGACAGATAAAGGAAAAAACCTCGGGTGAATGCGATTGATTTTCAAATTATTTATCGGGTGTTTTTGCTGTTTTTACTGCAAGTTCGCGGTATTTTTCGGGAGTGGCAAAGAGCCCTGTGCTACAGGCGAGAAGAACCGGGACACAACTTTACGGATATGACAGAACAGGGAACCCGAGTTCTAAAGTAACGTCGCCTGCCAAGATGCAGAAAATCCAGAAACTTTCAGGCCATCATTCATGCCCCATCTCGCCCGAACCCATCCGCGACTGACCATCGCCACCCTCCTCGGCCTGGCTGCCGGTGTGCTGGTGCCGATCAGCCCAGTGCTGACCAAAGTGCTCATTGGCTGGAACAGTGCCGTCTGGTCCTACCTGGTGATGATGTTGTGGCTGACCCTGCGCTCCAGTTCCAAAGATGTGCAGCGGTTCGTCGAGCGCGAGGACGAGAATGCCGGGACAGTGCTGCTGATCGTGTCGATCGCCGCCATTGCCAGCCTGGCGGCCATTACCTTCGAGCTGGCGGGCGGCAAGGCCCTGGATACACATGCCAGGGCTTGGCACTACGCCTTTACCGGGCTGACGGTAGTGGGCTCATGGCTGCTGATCGGAGTGATTTTCAGTGTGCACTATGCGCGACAGTTTTATCTGTCGGAGGCGGATGAGCCGCCATTGCGGTTTGCCGATGGCGAAAAATATCCGGACTATTGGGACTTCCTGTACTTCTCCTTCACCATCAGCGTGGCAGTACAGACTTCGGATGTCGGGGTGGCGACTCGGGGAATGCGCAAGGTAGTACTGGCGCAATCGTTGATCGGCTTCCTGTTCAATACAGCGATATTGGGGTTTTCGATCAATATTGCGGCGGGGTTGTTTGGCTGAGAGGCTGGCTTACACCAGATTGTAGAAGCCTGGCTTGCCAGCGAATGCGGCCTTGAGGGCGCCAGAAACTTCGTGGGCAAGTCGGATCGCCGTACCGCCTACTCCTACAGGGCCGGAAACATCCGGAAGAACCGGATATTTCCGGCAGGAGCAAACGCCAGGATTACTCGGTGGTCAGCACACCACGACGAATCTGGTCACGCTCGATGGACTCGAACAACGCCTTGAAGTTGCCCTCGCCGAAACCATCGTCACCCTTGCGCTGGATGAACTCGAAGAATACCGGGCCCATCAGGGTTTCCGAGAAAATCTGCAGCAGCAGGCGCTTGTCGCCCTCTTGCGAGGCACCGTCGAGCAGGATGCCACGCGATTGCAGTTCCCCGACCGGTTCGCCGTGGTTCGGCAAGCGGCCTTCGAGCATTTCGTAGTAGGTGTCCGGCGGCGCGGTCATGAAGCGCATGCCGATCTTCTTCAACTGGTCCCAGGTCTTGACCAGGTCATCGGTGAGGAAGGCCACGTGCTGGATGCCTTCGCCGTTGAACTGCATCAGGAACTCTTCGATCTGCCCGGCACCCTTGGACGACTCTTCGTTGAGCGGAATGCGGATCATGCCATCCGGCGCGGTCATCGCCTTGGAGGTCAGGCCGGTGTACTCGCCCTTGATGTCGAAGTAACGGATCTCGCGGAAGTTGAACAGCTTCTCGTAGAAGTTCGCCCAATAGGCCATGCGCCCGCGATAGACGTTGTGGGTCAGGTGGTCGATGATCTTCAGGCCCGCCCCTTTCGGGTTGCGGTCGACACCGTCGAGGTAGACGAAGTCGATGTCATAGATCGAGCTGCCCTCACCGAAACGGTCGATCAGGTACAGCGGCGCACCACCAATGCCCTTGATCGCCGGCAGGTTCAGTTCCATCGGGCCGGTGGCGATGTGGATCGGCTGGGCACCCAGTTCCAGGGCACGGGAATAGGCTTTCTGCGCGTTCTTCACACGGAAGGCCATCCCGCAGACGGACGGGCCGTGCTCGGCGGCGAAGTAAGAGGCTTCGCTGTGGGGTTCGTTGTTGAGGATCAGGTTGATTGCGCCCTGACGGTACAGGTGCACGTTCTTGGAACGGTGGGTCGCAACCTTGGTAAAGCCCATGATCTCGAAGATCGGCTCCAGGGTGTTCGGGGTCGGCGATGCGAATTCGATGAATTCAAAGCCCATCAGGCCCATCGGGTTTTCAAAGATATCTGCCATGGTGGCGCCTCATCATGTCAATCAAGTAACGGTCGGTTAGTTGCTGTCGATGCGGACGCTTGCGGGTGGCGCACAGGAAATTCCCCGCACGCTGCGGGCCAGGAAATCGCCGTAGATCAGTTTGAACCCGAGTATCTTCATTGCAACCCAGTCTCTCAGGGCGAAGCTTCTGTCGCCAGAAGACATTATTCTTATATGCGTAAGTTGATTCTACATGGCGTAAACCGTTTTGTCCGTATCCCTTTTCATTTCCTTGCACCGACATGCGAATTGCGAATGCAGCCGCCCCGACTATCCTGCCTGGAGCAGTGCCACCCACCGCTTCCCCTGCCCGAAACAGGTCCCTCCATGCCACTGACCGTCAAAGGCCGCCCCTGGCCTGCCCGCTACGGGCTGAATCTGCTGATCGGCCTGCTGCCCATCATCTCGGGCATCGCCATCCTGCACTCGCAGGCCGACCGGGCGCTGGACGCCAACAGCCGCGACACCGCCCAGGATGCCTTGAAGCAATTCGAGCTGATGCTCGAGAACGCCGAACTGGCCGCCCACGCCATCTTGCCATTGGCGGGCCGGCCCTGTGCGCAGGTTGAGCTGGCCTTGCGCGAGCAGGTCACCCGCCGCCCCTTCGTGCGCGCTGCGAACCTGGCCTGGAACAACGATATGTATTGCACATCGCTGTTCGGCCCCTACCGGGAAATCATCAACCCGGCCAACTATGTCGCCGGCACGCTCTGGCTGATGAAAGGCAACACCGTGACACCCGGTTCATCGCTGCTGGCCTACCGATTACCCCAGGGCGATGGCGCGGCGATCGTCAGCATCGACGGCTATCACCTGAGCAACCTGCTGCACCTGATGGGGCGCGAAACCGGCCTGGTGTTGCAGATCGGCAACGCCTGGACCTCAGGCAAAGGCCAGATCCTCGACGGCAAGGCCCCTGGCTTTGCGGTGGCGCGGACGACCCTGCACTCCACCCGCTTCCCGTTCAGCGTCAGCGCAGGCTTTGGCGAAGGTGAAACCTGGCGCTATCTCGGCCGGGAATATCGGGAGCTGCTGGCGCTGCTGCTGATACTCGGCCTGCTGGCGGGCATCACCACCCGCTGGCTGCAGAAACGTTCGAGCGCACCCAGTCACGAGCTGCAACGGGCACTGGAAGCCAGGGAGTTCATTCCGTATTTCCAGCCAGTAGTGCGCAGCAGAACGCAGAAGTGGTCCGGCCTGGAAGTGCTGATGCGCTGGAATCACCCCCGCGAAGGCCTGGTGCGCCCCGACCTGTTCATTCCCTTCGCCGAACACTGCGGCCTGATCGTGCCGATGACCCGCTCGCTGCTGCAACAGACCGCCGCCCTGCTCGCCCCGCATGCGGCGTCGCTGGAGCAGGGTTTCCATGTCGGAGTCAATATCACCGCCCAGCATTGCCACGACCTGGAGCTGGTGCAGGATTGCCGGGACTTCCTGGCAGCCTTTGCTCCGGGACAAGTCCGACTGGTGCTGGAGCTGACCGAACGCGAATTGATCGAACCCAGCGAGGTCACCCACCAACTGTTCGAACAATTGCACGACCTGGGGGTGATGGTCGCCATCGATGATTTCGGCACCGGCCACTCCAGCCTGAGTTACTTGCGCAAGTTCAACGTGGACTATTTGAAGATCGACCAGAGTTTCGTCGCCATGATCGGCGCCGATGTGCTGTCGCGGCATATCCTCGACAGCATTATCGAACTGAGCGTCAAGCTGGAACTGGGCATTGTCGCCGAAGGCGTGGAAACCGCGGAACAGCGCGACTACCTGGCCGTACGAGGCGTGGACTTTCTGCAAGGCTATCTGTTTGGAAAGCCATTGCCGGCAGTGGACTTCTTCAATAGTCTGAAAAACCAGGCCAGCGATTAGTATTGCGTCATGGAAGATAACTGTTCACTCCCGGTAACATCTGCGCCCCCGGCTATATGATTTACTCCTGAGCAAATAACCACTACACTTTTGCTGCGCGCAGTAAATCGTCGGGAAAGCCTTTGGCTTATCAATAATGATCCGTAGCATTCCGAGGGCTTCCAACAACGCCTGATCGGGTCGACTGCAAGTGCCGGCTTGTCTCTTTCGCTACAGGTTGCCCGCAACCCAATAGACCACTGGAGTAAGAACCTTGTCCAAACTCGCTGAGTTCCGTGCTGCAGAAAAAGCCCTTCAAGAACAACTCGCCCAGCTGGAAGCGTTGAAAAACGATGCCGGGCTCAAGAAGGAAATCGAGTTCGAGCAGAAACTTAATGACCTGATGGCGCATTACGGCAAGAGCCTGCGCGACGTCATCGCCATCCTCGACCCGCACGCCAGCTCCGGCAGGTCAGCCCAGGCGCCCAAGCAACGCCGCGCCCGAGTGGTCAAGGTCTATCAGAACCCGCACACCGGCGAACTGATCGAAACCAAGGGTGGCAATCATCGCGGCCTCAAGGCCTGGAAAGAACAATACGGTGCCAGTACTGTCGACTCCTGGGTTCGCGGCTAACTGTGCAGCCGGTGAAGAACAAACCCTGCTTATGCAGGGTTTTTTCATGAATATAACCTATCTACTGGTTGCCCAGCGCAGATGGCATTGTAATCTCGACCTAATCGCATCGGGCGCACATCACGATATGCCTCCCGGACAGAAATAGTTCAAAAGAGTTCAACGATGCCAAAACTTTCATCTCCAGTCAATTAATGAAATTTCGCCAGCTAGCTATCGATTTAGACCTTGCAACGTTATACGCAGGCTCTCTCACACTCCTGACTGAACAGTCATATCTCTTTGCCCCGGTCGGATAAAAACCGACACCAGGCACCTTTCACATTTTTTTCACATCAACTCTTACAGGATGAAGGCTGCTAATGGATTAGCGCCCCAATGCCCGCTTCGGCGGGCTTCTTTATACCTTCTATATTTACCCTTCACTTCTTCATATAACTTCCCAGTCGCCTGAAGTAGCCCGCTATTACCTTTCGTCTCCTACGACGCTCTAGACTGCGGACCGAACGGATTTGGAGCTTGAGTCCGGTTTCCGTATCATCCCTTTCCCACAAGGTCCAATGAGCGACCGCCGTTCCATCATCTTCGCGGAGGGCTTATGAGCCTGCACGACCTGAACACTTTCCCTGGCGTCACCGCCCAACCCGACAGCGCCACCCAGGGCTTCGTGTTCAACCACACCATGTTGCGCGTCAAGGACATCACCAAGTCGCTGGACTTCTATACTCGCGTCCTGGGCTTCTCCCTGGTGGAAAAGCGTGATTTCCCCGAGGCCGAATTCAGCCTGTACTTCCTTGCCCTGGTCGACAAGGCGCAGATCCCGGCCGATGCAGCCGAGCGTACGCAGTGGATGAAGTCGATTCCCGGCATCCTGGAACTGACTCACAACCATGGCACCGAGAACGACCCGGACTTCGCCTACCACAACGGCAACACCGACCCACGCGGCTTCGGCCACATCTGCCTGTCGGTGCCGGACATCCGCGCCGCCTGCGAGCGCTTCGAGGCTCTCGGCGTCGAGTTCCAGAAACGCCTGAGCGATGGCCGCATGAAGCACCTGGCCTTCGTCAAGGACCCGGATGCCTACTGGGTCGAAATCATCCAGCCGACACCGCTGGCAGGCGCCGAATAACGCCCCCTGAAAGCAAAAGCCCCATGGATCGGCGATCCATGGGGCTTTTTACATTTGCGTCAGATGCTGCATTTGCTCTTTGTGAGGGCCGCCTTGCTGGCGATCCGCCGCATGCGGCCATTCACCCTCAGGCCGGTGCCGAGGTGCGGATCAGATGGTCAAAGGCACTCAACGAAGCCTTGGCCCCCTCGCCCACCGCAATCACGATCTGCTTGTATGGTACCGTGGTCACGTCACCCGCCGCAAAGATCCCCGGCAGCGACGTCTCGCCACGCGCATCGACGATGATCTCGCCACGCGGCGACAGCTCGATACTGCCCTTGAGCCAGTCGGTGTTCGGCAGCAAACCGATCTGGACGAAGATCCCTTCCAGGTCGACGGTGTGGAACTCACCCGAATCGCGGTCCTTGTAGACCAGGCCGGTGACCTTCTGGCCATCACCCTTTACTTCGCTGGTCAGCGCACTGGTGATGACGTTGACGTTCGGCAGGCTGTACAGCTTGCGTTGCAGCACAGCGTCGGCGCGCAGCTTGCTGTCGAACTCCAGCAGGGTCACATGGCTGACGATACCGGCCAGGTCGATGGCCGCTTCGACACCCGAGTTACCGCCACCGATCACTGCGACACGCTTGCCCTTGAACAGCGGGCCATCACAATGCGGGCAGAAGCACACACCCTTGGCCTTGTATTCCTGCTCGCCCGGCACACCCATTTCGCGCCAGCGGGCGCCGGTGGCGAGGATCACGGTCTTGGCCTTGAGGCTGGCACCGCTTTCGAAACGCACTTCGTGCAGGTCACCGGCGTTCCTGGCCGGCACCAGCGCACTGGCACGCTGCAGGTTCATGATATCGACGTCATACTGGCGGACATGTTCTTCCAGGGCGCGGGCGAGTTTCGGCCCTTCGGTTTCCTGGACCGAGATGAAGTTTTCGATCGCCATGGTATCCAGCACCTGGCCACCGAAACGCTCAGCCGCGACACCTGTGCGTATACCCTTGCGCGCAGCGTAGATCGCCGCCGAAGCACCCGCTGGACCACCACCCACCACCAGGACATCGAAAGCGTCCTTGGCGTTGAGTTTTTCCGCCTGTTTCTCGGCCGCCCCGGTATCGAGCTTGCCAAGGATCTCTTCCAGGCCCATGCGACCCTGGCCGAAGTTTTCGCCGTTGAGGTAGATACTCGGTACAGCCATGATCTTGCGATCGTTGACTTCATCCTGGAACAGCGCACCGTCGATGGCGACGTGACGTACGTTCGGGTTCAACACTGCCATCAGGTTCAACGCCTGGACCACGTCCGGGCAGTTCTGGCACGACAGCGAGAAGTAGGTTTCGAAGGTGAACTCGCCCTTGAGCGAGCGGATCTGTTCGATCACTTCGACACTGGCCTTCGATGGGTGGCCGCCGACCTGCAGCAGTGCCAGCACCAGCGAAGTGAATTCGTGACCCATGGGGATACCGGCGAAACGCAGGCTGATATCGGCCCCTGGGCGGTTCAACGAGAACGATGGCTTGCGCGCATCGGTACCGTCGTCCTGCAAGGTAATAAGACTGGAAAGGCTGGCCACTTCCTGGAGCAGCTCGAGCATTTCCCGAGATTTCGCGCCGTCATCGAGGGAGGCGACGATCTCGATCGGTTGCGTAACCCGTTCCAGGTACGACTTCAACTGGGCTTTAAGATTGGCGTCCAACATGCGGGCGATTTCCCTTTTTCAATACGCTAGAAATAACAACGCCCAGGTGGATACCACCCGGGCGTTATTGGGCGGTGCGGCTTACTTAAGAAGTGCGGATGACCGCCCTTGGCTGGAGCATGGCCGTCAGTTCTCTGCGATAACGTGCCGAGCGGCGATCAGGCAAGACAAAAACAGGCGAGGAAGCGGAGTGTAGGGACCTACATGAGCATTCCGAGCCTGTTTTTAACGCAGCATGATCGTCGCGCAGGCTGTTATCGCAAGAACTTAGATCTTGCCGACCAGGTCCAGGGAAGGAGCCAGGGTGGCCTCGCCTTCTTTCCACTTGGCTGGGCAGACTTCGCCTGGGTGGGCAGCAACGTACTGGGCAGCCTTGATCTTGCGCAGCAGCTCGGAAGCGTCACGACCTACACCGCCATCGTTGATTTCAACGATCTTGATCTGGCCTTCAGGGTTGATCACGAAGGTGCCACGGTCAGCCAGGCCAGCTTCTTCGATCAGCACGTCGAAGTTACGCGAGATAGCCAGGGTCGGGTCGCCGATCATGGTGTACTTGATTTTGCCGATGGCTGGCGAAGTGTTGTGCCAGGCAGCGTGGGCGAAATGGGTGTCGGTGGAAACGCTGTAGATCTCGACGCCCAGTTTCTGGAATTCGGCGTAGTTGTCAGCCAGGTCTTCCAGCTCGGTCGGGCAGACAAAGGTGAAGTCGGCTGGGTAGAAGAATACGACAGACCACTTGCCTTTCAGGTCAGCGTCCGACACTTCGACGAATTCACCGTTTTTGAAGGCGGTAGCTTTGAAGGGCTTAACTTGGCTGTTGATGATAGGCATCGTTGAATCTCCGTCAGTGGTTGTGAAGTTGATGGGAGAATCCTAGCCATTCTTTTCCGATCTGGCTCATTGGCAAAGCTGATGCTCGCGATTGGTTTTCGCTATAAGCCCAACATATTAATAGAAGAAATCTTATGAGCTCTGCCCGACCGGCTTCTCGATGGCCAGGCTCATGCCCTCGAATGGGCTGGCCTCGACATAACGCATGGCGGATTTCAGGTCCTTCCAGCCGACATAACTCATCAACGACTTCAGGTCCCAGCCGCTGCGATGTGCCCAAGTGGCAAAGCCCCGGCGCAACGAGTGACTGGTGTAGTGCTCGGCAGCGATCCCCGCGCGCCCCAGGGCCTGGCGCAACAGCGGGATGATGCTGTTGGCGTGCAACCCTTCTTCTCCCAGGTTGCCCCAGCGATCGATGGCCCGAAACACCGGCCCGCGAACCAGGGCCGCGCAGTTGATCCAGTCGACATAGGCCTGCACCGGGCAAAGCCGTTGCAACGCTGGCGTCTGGTAGGTACGCCCGAGGTTGTCGCGGTCACTCTTGCTGCGCGGCAGGTAGAGGGTAATGCCAGCGCCCGGCTGGGCTACCACGTTGCCCACCTCCAGCCGGCACAGCTCATCGCTGCGAAAACCGCGCCAGAACCCCAGCAGGATCAGCGCCCGATCACGCCGGGCGCGCAGCAGTCGCGATCGATCGTCCTGCGCCAGCGCGACCTGCACCTCGCCGTCCAGTGAGGCGATCACCTGCTCCAGATGCTGCAGTTGCAGCGGCTGCGCCTGTTTTTCCTGCACCGGATGCAGCGCGCGAATGCCTTTGAACACCTGGCGCACCACGGGCGCCTTGGTCGGGTCGGCAAAGCCCTGGCTGTTGTGCCACTGGGCCAGGGCCGACAGGCGCAACTTGAGGGTATTGATCGAGAGCACCCCGGCATACGCCGCCAGGTAGCGCGCCACGCTGTCACTGGTGGCCGGCAGGAAGCCGCCCCAACTGACTTCGAAGTGTTCGATGGCAGCCTGGTAGCTGCGACGGGTGTTGTCTCGCGTGGCGGCGTGCAGGTAGCGATCCAGCTCGCTCATGGGCAGAAATCCCGGCAGGTGTACGGAGAAGCCGTGCTGAAAGGTAAAAAACACTTCTAACACGGGGTAATACCACTATATCCCATGTGAAAAAATCTAAATATCGCTTTGTATCTTTTCGATCTATACTATGTATTTACATGCTACGTAACACAGTACGAAATCGTAGGAGAGAAGATGGCTCGCGGCGGCGTGAACAAGGCGGTGGTGCAAACGGCACGAATGGCGATCCTCGCCCGTGGCGAATACCCCAGCATCGATGCGGTACGCATCGAAATGGGCAATACCGGCTCGAAAACCACCATCCACCGTTACCTGAAGGAGTTGGACGAAAGCGACCAGCGCCAAGCGGCAGCCGGGGAGCACCTGGATGACGAACTGACCGACCTGATCACCCGCGTCTCCCGCCGCCTGCAGGAGCAGGCGCGCGAGCCCCTGGAACAGGAACAGGCCCGGCATCGCCAGCAGGAAAGCGAGTGGAAGGAGCAGTTGGGCACCCTCTCCCGCCAGTTGCAGAAACTGCAGCACGACTTCGAAGTGCAGGGCGTGGCCCTGGCCCAGGAAACCGAACAGTTGCACACCACCCGTTCGATGCTGCAGACCGAACAGACCCGCAACGCCGGCCTGACCCAAGCCTGCAGCGACCACGAGTTGCGCCTGGCGGACAAGGAGGCGCAGGTACGCTCCCTGGAAGACAAGCACCAGCACGCCCGCGACGCCCTGGAACACTTCCGCAACGCCGCCCGCGAACAGCGCGAGCAGGAACAACGGCGCCACGAAGGGCAATTGCAGCAGGTGCAGATGGAGTTGCGTCAGTCCCAGCAGAGTGCCCTGGTGCGCCAGGATGAAATCACCCAGTTGCACCGGGATAACGAACGGCTGCTGGCGGAAAGCCGAGGGCTGGCGAAAGAAACCCGGCAGCTCGAGGAACAACTGCACAAGGGCAGCCAGCGCGAGGAGCAGTTGCAAGGCCGCGCCTCGGCCCTGGAAAGCGAGCGCACCCTCCTCCAGGAACGCCTGCGGGTGGCCGTGGAAGAGAACGAGGAGATCAGGCGAGGCGCAGAGCAGCAGCAGGCGGCGAACACGGTATTGGAACTCAGGGCGCGGGAAGCCGAGACGGCGCTGACCCAGATTTTAGAAAAACAAGCGACGGAATCAGGCATCCAGGCAGCGGGCAAGGGCTGACCCAGCGACATCCCCCAGAATTTCACTGGTATCGTACTCGACCCGGAAACTCTTCCCATCGCAAGCGACAACAAAGACTTTCCGGGTGACAACATAGGTGATTCCGGGGGGCGATTCGAACCTCAGCTCATCTCCCACGTTGATAAATGGATCGAAGGATAAGCGCTGGAGTGTTTTCTGCTTGCCATCAAAAAAATAGATCACGTGGTTATCCATGACAACAACCTCCAGATAAGTGAGAGTGCATCACTGCCGCACCCTGTAACCAGCTCTATTTCATTACCTATCGGAGCCACTTGCTACTGTCAGAAATGACAGTAGCGACGAACGGCCTGACAGTCCCGCCGGCATCGATACAGCCTCACGGCATCAGGAAACGTCGACTTTTCTCATGCAACGCCTGGCAATTGCCGACTAGCCCGCCCGATCGCACCGGAGCAATCATCTGCTCTGGTTCGCTGTCATCGACAGCACCTGCCCACGTGGTCACGATCTTTGAGGCCACGGTACGCTTAGGCGTATTGATCGCCTGAAGTTCGCTCAGTATTCGGAAGCGCGAACAGTCGACGATGCCCTCGCCGACCGAATACACCACATCCCCTCATGACGGAGAACCCAGCCGTCAGGTGGTGTCTCCGTCGTTCGCGAATGAAAAAGGAGACACCATGGATGTAAAGCCATCGCTGCATGAATTACTGGCGGCGTTCACATCGGACCTGAAAGGCACCGAAAAGCACCTGAAGCAGTCGATTGCAGACGTAGGGAGCGAGCTTCGCGGCTCACATCAACGCCTACGGACTGCACTCGATGAAAAAGACAACGGCTTGCATGCCCTGCTTGAACGACAAGGCGAACAGATCGCGACCTTGAGCCTCTCCATCAACGAACTGCTCAACGAACCTCGGTTGTCCAAGGAGAAAGTGCCCGAGACTGCTCCAACTGCAGCCGAAAGCAAAACCCCTGACATTCCCGAGGTGGAGGAAATCGGGCAACCAGAGGGCGTCATCGACGAAAGAGGTGTTCAGCTGGAGGCTGCCATCAAGGGTCTCGACTCGAAAAACCGATTCATCCGATGGCACCTGGGGATCATTACCGTTGGCGTGGCATTTCCGTACGTACGGAGCGCTTTCGAGCAGATCATTGCTCTGTGCCAGTTCTAGACCACCGCTCTGCCTCGAGTTGATCGAGGCCGTCTGACCCCCTGCTCGCCCCTTCCGGGCGAGCAGGGGTTTCTCGCTGAACCGGCTATGCGGTTATGCCCGGCTGGCAGCCAGCTTGTCTTCGGTGCGGGTATCGAAGTCCGAGGCGTCATGCCGCTCGTGCAACTGACTGGAAGGTTCCCCGGAAGCGCGATTGACCATCCGCCCCCGCTGCACCGCCGGACGCGCGTCGATGGCATCGGCCCAACGCAGGACGTTCGGATAATCCTGTACCGATAGGAACTCTGCCGCGTCGTAGAGCCGGCCCTTTACCAGGCCACCGTACCAGGGCCAGATGGCCATGTCGGCGATGGTGTACTCGTCGCCCGCGATATACTCGGTCACGGCCAACTGCCGCTCCAACACGTCGAGCTGGCGCTTGGTTTCCATGGCGAAGCGGTTGATCGCGTATTCGATTTTGGTCGGCGCATAAGCATAGAAGTGCCCGAAGCCACCGCCCAGGTACGGCGCACTGCCCATCTGCCAGAACAGCCAGGACAGGCATTCGGCACGGGCCGCCGGCTCGGTGGGCAGGAACGCGCCGAATTTCTCCGCCAGGTACTGCAGGATCGCCCCCGACTCGAATACCCGGATCGGCTTGGCCCCGCTGCGGTCGAGCAGCGCCGGGATCTTCGAGTTCGGGTTCACGTCGACAAAACCGCTGCCAAACTGCTCGCCTTCACCAATACGGATCAGCCAGGCGTCGTATTCGGCACCCTTGTGACCGAGGGCCAGCAACTCTTCCAGCAGGATGGTGACCTTCTGCCCGTTGGGCGTGGCCAGGGAGTACAACTGCAGTGGATGACGGCCGACCGGCAGTTCCTTGTCATGGGTCGCGCCGGCGATCGGCCGGTTGATGTTGGCAAATTTGCCACCATTCTCGGCATCCCAGGTCCAGACCTTGGGCGGCTGGTAATCCGATGAATCACTCATGCTCGATACTCCTTGGTTTCAATGGATAAAGCGACGGCGCACCAGGGTGAATTCCTAGCGCGCCGATGAATTCTCATGGCGGCGCGAATACAGGCAATCCTGCGCCAGGGTTGCCCGCATCAGCGTGGCCTCCTGCTCCAGCCGCTCGCACATGAAGTCGACGAACACGCGGATCTTGCGCGACAACTGGCGACTCGATGGCCAGACGATGCTCAACGTATCCGGTGGAATCAGGTAGCCATGCAACAGGCAATGCAGCGAGCCATCGGCCAGGGCATCACGGGCCAGGAAGTCGGGAATGGTGCCCAGGCCGAAACCCTGGAGCAAGGCTGCCCGCACCATTTCCATGTTGTTGCTGATCATGACTGTGCGAGTCCGCGGCTCACGCGCGCCTTCCTCACGCAGCAAGGGAAAGTCCAACAACTTGCCGTTCTTGAAGTAGCGAAAGCGCACCGCCAGGTGGCCGTCCAGATCCGCCGGGGTTTGCGGCACACCATGACGATCCAGATAGGACGAGGCCGCACACAGCACCGGCTGCACACCGGGCAACGGGCGATGCATCAAGCGTGAATCCGGTAGCTCGCCACTGCGAATGACCACGTCCACCCCTTCCTCGATCACATCCACCAGCTTGTCGCTGAAGTCCAGGTCCAGCTCGATATCCGGATATGCCTCCATGAAAGCGATCAGAACAGTCTGGAACAGGTGGTAACTGGCCGCCGGCATGCTGACACGCAGACGCCCGCGCGGGATTTCCGTGGATTGCGACAGCGTTGACTGGGCGTCATCCAGGTCATCGAGAATGCGTCGGCAGCGCTCCTGGAACACCCGGCCCTCGTCGGTCAGGCTGAGGCTTCGGGTCGAGCGCTGAAACAGCCGGACACCCAGTTGCTGCTCGAGCCGGGTCACGCCCTTGCCTACGGCGGACGCCGACAACCCAAGCGCACGGCCCGCCGCCACGAAACTGCCCAGCTCCGCGGTGCGGATGAAAGACATCAAGCCACTGAGTCGATCCATCTGCCCCTCCTATTCGATCGTTTTATTCCGTTATGGGCGGAATTCTTACCGTTTTTAACTCGATTACCCGCTCCTTATCATCCTTGCATGTTCTGTCGACCTCGGTAAACCACCGAATAGTCGACGCAGTCCTCTTCAAGTCACGGGTGCCTTACCGACCCAACACAAGGATTTCATTTCATGTCCACCTTACTCCGACAACGCCTGATACTGCTGGCGGTGTGCCTCACCGCCATCACCATGCCCTTCAACTTCACCGCTCCCGCCGTAGCCCTGCCGGCCATCGGCCAATCCTTCGGTGGCTCCCCCATGGAATTGAGCTGGGTCACCAATGCCTTCATGTTGACCTTCGGCAGTTGCCTGATGCTTGCCGGTACACTGGCTGACAGCTATGGCCGGAAAAAGATCTTCATCGCTGGCGTCAGTACCTTCGCCCTCCTCGCTGCGATCCTGCCTTTCGCGCCCAACCTGGTGCTGTTCGACGTGCTGCGTGGCGCCCAGGGTGCGGCAGCGGCGCTGGCCTTCTCCGGTGGCATGTCGGCCCTGGCCCAAGTGTTCGACGGCACTGGCCGTATCCGTGCCTTCAGCTTCGTCGGCACCAGCTTCGGCGTCGGCCTGGCAATCGGTCCGGTGGTGGCAGGCGCCATTATCGAGGTGTTCAACTGGCAACTGATGTTCCTGCTGATCACCATGCTGGCCTTGATTTCCTTGATACTGGCAGGCCGCTACATGCCGGAATCGCGCAACCCCGATGCGGCCGGTATCGACTGGCCCGGCGCGATCACTTTCACCTGGGCACTGGGGATCTTCACCTTCGCCATCCTCGAAGTACCGGAGAGCAGTTGGACCAACCCACTGGTGCTAGGGCTGTTCGCCGTGGCCCTGCTGTCCTTCGTGGCCTTCGTGGTGATCGAAAAACACGTTGCCCAGCCCATGCTCGACCTGAGTCTGTTCCGCTACCCACGCTTTGTCGGCGTGCAATTGCTGGCGGCCGCTCCGGCCTACTCCTTCGTGGTACTGCTGATCCTGCTGCCGATCCGCTTCGTCGGCATCGAGGGCATGAGCGCGATAGCTGCCGGCTGGCTGCTGATGGCCCTGTCGGCGCCCTTGCTGGTGCTGCCGATCGTCGCCGGCTACCTGGCCCGCTGGCTGTCGCCGTCGACTCTTTCCGGTACCGGCCTGCTGGTGTGCGCGGCCGGCCTGTACTGGCTCAGCCAGGTGCCGGTGGGCAGCAGCGCCGCCGAACTGGCCTGGCCGATGCTGGTGATCGGCGCTGGCATCAGCCTGCCCTGGGGGCTGATGGATGGCATGGCGGTGAGCGTGGTGCCCAAGGAGCGCGCCGGCATGGCTACCGGCATCTTCAGCACCACCCGGGTGGCGGGTGAAGGCGTGGCGATTGCGATCGTTACCGCGCTGCTGTCGGCGTATACCGCCAGCAACCTGGGTACGTTGACGGACGGTGACCTGGTCCAGGTCGTCGGTGCCGCCCAGCACTTGGCCACCGGCAACCTGGCGGGCGCCGAACAATTGCTGCCAGCCGCGGGGCATGCGGTGCTGGCCAAAGGCTACAGCACTGCCTTCAGCAGTCTACTATGGGTACTGAGCGTGATCACGGTGCTGACGGCAGCGGTGGTGTTCCTGTTCCTCGATCGTGGTGCGGTGGAGGATAGCGAGACCGATGAGGCCGCATTGGACCAGGCGGCCTGATTCATTCCGCTGCGCCCAGCCCTTTCAGGTAGGCACAGAACATGTCCGCCATGGCGTCGGCGTAAACCCCAATCTCGGCCGCAGTTCGCGGGCTTTCCGAATAGGTCTTGCCCACCGAACCGAGGGTCATGCTGATCAACTCGCCCGCCAATGCCCGAGTGGCTGTCGAGGCCTCGGGCAACACCTCCTGCATGAACAACTCGACGGTGCGCCGGCCCGACGCCCTGACCTCCAGGGCCTGGGGCTCATCGCGATACAGCGGCGCGGCATCATTGAGGGCCACCCGCACCGCAGCCTCGTCGCATTCGGACTGGACGAACGCATGCACCAGCGTGCGCAGCCTCGCCAGGGGCGGATGCGCACGGTTCTCCAGGATGCCGTGCAGCATCTCGCTGGTCTGTTGCCACTCATCACTCTGCAAGCGAAACAGAATCGCCGCCTTGTTCGGAAAGTACTGGTACACCGAACCGACGCTGACACCGGCCCGCTCCGCCACCCGGGTGGTGGTAAAGCGGCGCATGCCTTCGGTTGCCAAAACCTGAACAGCCGCCTGGAGAATGGCTGTAACCAGGTCATTGGAACGTGCCTGCTGGGGCTGCTTGCGTGAGGTAATCCGCGGGTTCTGGCGTTCGTTCATGGGCGTGGCTCGCAATGCGAATAGAAAAACATGAAGGTTTATTCGCATTATAACCCCTCACTCACCTGTACAGGAAAAGCCCATGAACACCCTGACTCAAGCCCCTCTCGCGCCACTGCTCAAACGCCTGTTCGCCCAGGCCGAAGCCAGCTCGCCGATGGACAGCGCAGCCTTCGCCAACGTCTCGAGCGAAGAACGCGACCGACTGATGCGCAGCAAGACCGATTACCTGGATTTGTACACGCAGTTGAAAGACTTTCCACTGCCTGTATCCCGTGAGACAGGAGCATTGCTCTACATGCTGGCCCGCAGTTGCAAGGCGCGGAACATCGTCGAGTTCGGCACTTCGTTCGGCATTTCCACCCTGCACCTGGCCGCAGCCCTGCGGGACAACGGCGGCGGACGGCTGATCAGCAGCGAGTTCGAGCCCTCCAAGGTGGAGCAGGCACGAAACAACCTGGCTGCGGGCGAGTTGAGCGACCTGGTGGAGATTCGTGTCGGTGATGCCTTGCAGACCCTGGCCACGGGCCTGCCGGAGCATATCGACCTGGTCCTGCTCGATGGCGCCAAGGCGCTGTACCCGCAGATCCTGGCGCTGCTGGAAAGCCGCTTGAGGCCAGGTGCATTGATCATTGCCGACAATGCCGACTACAGCCCGGAATACCTCGCCCTGGTTCGTGGCCCCGAATCAGGCTACCTGTCCGTGCCCTTTGCCGAAGAGGTCGAGCTGTCCATGCGCGTGGGCTGAGAAACGTCCAGAGATGCCTCTTGGGGTAGCCTCATGGGGCGGTCGAAGGCAGCAGATAACACGAAAAAGCCCGGGGCGATCGCTCACCCCGGGCTTTTCAGACCGCCGGACTCAGCCGATCAGACCTTGACGATCCAACCTGCCGGCGCCTCGACGTCGCCGGTCTGCACGCCGGTCAGTTCCTTGTACAGACGCTGGGTCACGGGACCGACTTCAGTCTCGCTGTGGAACACGTGCAGCTTGCCTTGGTACTCGATGCCACCGATTGGCGTGATCACTGCGGCAGTACCGCAGGCACCGGCTTCGGTGAAGTCTGCGATCTTGTCGATCAGCACGTCGCCTTCCACCACTTTCAGGCCCAGACGCGATTCGGCCAGCTCGATCAGCGACAGACGGGTGATACCCGGCAGTACCGAAGGCGACTTCGGCGTGATGAACTCGTTGTTGGCGGTGATGCCGAAGAAGTTGGCCGAGCCCACTTCCTCGATCTTCGAATGGGTCAGAGGATCCAGGTAGATGCTGTCGGCGAAACCATTCTTCTTGGCTTCGGAGCCTGGCAGCAGGCTGGCGGCGTAGTTGCCACCGACCTTGGCCGCACCGGTACCCTGGGGGGCCGCACGGTCGAAGCTGGAGATCACGAAGTTGTGCGGCTTCATGCCGCCCTTGAAGTAAGGGCCGACCGGGATGCAGAACACCGAGAAGATGAACTCCGGAGCGGTACGCACGCCGATGTTGTCACCGACGCCGATCACGAACGGGCGCAGGTACAGCGCGCCACCGGTGCCATACGGAGGAATGAAGCGTTCGTTGGCTTTCACCACCTGCCTGCACGCCTCGATGAAGGCCTCGGTCGACGGCGCCGGCATCAGCAGGCGTGCACAGCTGCGCTGCATGCGTGCGGCGTTCTGGTCAGGCCGGAACAGATTGATCGAACCATCCTTGCAACGGTAGGCCTTCAGGCCCTCGAAGCATTGCTGGCCGTAATGCAGCGCGGTCGAGCCTTCGCTGATGTGCAGGACGTTGTCTTCGGTCAACACGCCATTGTCCCACTCACCCTGACGGAAGTAAGACAGGTAGCGCTTGTCGGTCTTGATGTAGTCGAAACCCAGCTTGTCCCAGTTGATGCTTTCCTGACCCATGACACCCTCAATCTGATAACTGCCCGGATACTCCGGGTTTATGGCTTTTTTTCGTAGACCACCACAATACTCTATTCGAGCAGGAATTCGCAGCCTGGACGATGTGCATGTCCTACATGCGTTTATGCGTGTTCCCCGAGACCGAGCAGTACTCAGTCGATATTGGCCGTCAGCGCCGTCGACCGGCCGAGGCGGTACTGGTTGTTGCCGCTGCGCTTGGCATCGTACATCGCCAGGTCGGCGATATGGATCAGGGTGTCCATGCTGACGGCATGATCGGGGAAAACCGCGACACCGAGGCTGGAACCGATGCGAACCGGCTGGGTATCGAGACTGATCGGTACCGAGAGTTCGATCAGCACCTTCCCGCACAGGCGGTGAATTTCTTCCGACAGGCCGATCCCCTGCTGCGCCAGGCCCTCGAAAATCAGCACGAACTCGTCGCCACCGATACGGGCCACGGTGTCGGAGACCCGCATCAGGTTCCTCAGGCGGCCTGCGGTAGCGATCAGGATCTGGTCGCCAGCGGCATGCCCATGGGCATCGTTGATGTCCTTGAAGCCGTTCAGGTCGAGAAACACCAGGACCACCCGCGTTCCGCTGTCGCGCGCACGTTCCAGGGCCCTGGACAGCCGCTCCTCCAGCACCAGGCGGTTGGGCAAGCCGGTCAGGGCATCGTTATGGGCCAGGGTGTGCAACTGGCTGGCCCAGGCCTTTTCCTCGGTGATATCGCGGACCACGCCCATCATCTTGATCACCGAGTCATGGACGTTCTTCACCACGTTGCCGGTCTCGCGCAGCCAGTGGATGCTGCCATCCGGCCAGATCACCCGGTATTCCTCGTCGTGGTTCTCGCCGGTCTCGATGCAGCGCAACTCGCCAGCGCGCACCTTGGCCCGGTCATCAGGGTGCACACTGGCGCAAAACAGCTCGTAGGACGGCACGACCTCGTCGACCTTGTAGCCGAACATGCCATAGATGGCTTCCGACCAATAGAGCTTCTCGGTATCGACGTCCCAGTCCCAGGTACCGATGCGAGCGAAGTATTGGCTGCGCCGGAACCGCTCGGCATCGTCGCCGGTTTCGCCGCGACGGTTGCACTCGCTCAATTGATGCAACAGCACCCGGCACTCGGCCAGCTCGCGACGAGCCAGGCGCTCGCGCCACCACAGCACGACAATCAGGGTGGCCATCGGCACGGCGACAAGCGCCTCGATCCACCCGCTCATCCGTGAAAACCAGTCGACTTGAACATGGGCACGCAAAAGGTCAATAACCAGCGACCATCTTAATCCATGCCAAAGATGTGCCTATAGCTTTTTAATGGCTATGGGACTCGGCAATCAACGACTGGTGCACACCAAAACCGGCCATGACGCCGGCTGCCGAAGCCAGCGTCGCGTTGTGCATGGGGCTGGCGGCATCGCCTGCGGCAAACACTCCCGGCACCGTGGTTTCCTTGCGCGCGTCCACCCGCAGATAGGGTCCGTTCGGTCCTTCCTCGAATTCGCAGCCCAATTGCTCGGCCAACGGACTGGCCATGTGCGTTCGAGGCCCGGTGAACAGCGCCTGTACTTCGACCCGCCGGCCATCACTCAAGCGCACGGCGTCGAGTTGCGGGGCCACGCCCAACAGTTCGACCACGGGCGTGCGCTCGATTCGTACCCCCCTCGCCTGCAGGTGCGCCAGTTGCTCGGCATCGGGTTCGAACAGACCCTGGGTGAAGTACACCGTAGGGCCCCAATCCGGGATCATGCCGGCCTGGTGCGCGGAAAGTGGCATGGTCGCCAACACGCCCAAGGCCTGGTCACGCACTTCATAACCATGGCAATACGGACAATGCAGCACCGTATCGCCCCAGCGCTCGCGCAGGCCGGGAATCGCCGGCAATTCGTCACGCAGGCCGGTGGCCAGGACCAGTCGGGCAGCCAGCTCTTCCCGGCCATCGGCGAGTATCACGGAAAATCCGACCTCGGCCCGGCGAGCAGAAACGACCTCCCCCTGCACAAACTCGACGGTCGGATAGCGCAGCAACTGGCGCAACGCCTCTTCGCGGATAGCCAGGGGCGGCTGGCCGTCCTGCCCGAGAAAACCATGGGAATGCGCCGCGAACCGGTTGCGTGGCAGGCCCGAATCGACCAACAGCACCCGCTGCCGGGCACGAGCCAACTGCATGGCAGCCGACAAGCCGGCAAAACTGGCCCCCACCACCACTACGAAATGAGACATGGGCAGAACTCCTCGTGGATTGAACTCACGAAACTTTATAAGTTACGTAATACTGCTTCGTCAACTCCCGTAACTTTTCTTGTTACGGGTAATCGATTTTGCTATATCTGCACCCTGTTCTTTCACCCGCGAAACGCCCCATGCGCAATGACAACCGCCTCTCCCGCATGCTGCACGTGCTGATCCACATGGATCGGCATGACCAGCGCGCCACCTCCGAAACCATCGCGCAGATGTTGCGCACCAACCCGGTGGTAGTCCGCCGGACCATGGCCGGGCTGCGCGAACACGGCTACGTGCATTCGGAAAAAGGCCACGGCGGCGGCTGGAGCCTGACCCGCCCCTTGAGCGAAATCACCCTGCTCGATATCCACCGCGCCCTGGGTGCGCCCGAAGTGTTCACCATGGGCCTCGCCCGTGAAGAGCCACAGTGCCTGGTGGAACAGGCGGTCAACGCTCGCCTGACCGACGTCCTGCAGGAAGCCGAAGCCCTGCTGCTCAGCCGCCTGGGGCAAGTGACCCTGGCCGAACTGGCCAGCGATTTCGACCGACGCATGGCGCAGATGCAGGTGGAAAACCCCGACCTGGAAATCATTCATGGGGTGCCAACCCTGGAGAAGTCATGACAGATACTGAACTGCAGGTCACCGACCTGCTCGAAGGCGACGGCAAGGCCGTGGTCAAGGGTGCGTTGATCACCACCCAATACCGCGGCACGCTCGCCGACGGCAGCGAGTTCGACTCGTCCTACAGCCGCGGCAAGCCGTTCCAGTGCGTGATCGGCACCGGCCGGGTGATCAAGGGCTGGGATATCGGCCTGATGGGCATGAAGGTTGGCGGCAAGCGCCGGCTGTCCGTACCGGCACACTTGGCCTATGGCGAGCGCGGCATGGGCTCGCGCGTTGCGCCCGGTGCCGACCTGACATTCGAGATCGAGTTGCTGGAAGTGCTGACCCGCGACGATTGAGCCGTCAGGCGCTCAGGCTTAGTTGCATGACGATGGTGCGCTCTTCACCGTGCCAGGCGTCCCGCACGGCCTCGAAACCCAGCCGCGCATAGAAGCCTTCGGCGGTCACCGTCGAAGGCACCTTCAGCAGACCGACACCCGCCTGCCGGGCCAATCTGATCACTTCAAGCAACAGCGCCCGGCCAACACCACTGCCCTGGGCCTGCGGCGCCACGAACACGCTGCGCACCACATCGCCATCCAGGCTGGCGGTGCCGATGACCCGCTCCCCTGCCAGTGCCACCAGCATGCTCCGAATGCCCATCAGGCTGCGCACGTCCTGCGGGCCGAAGCTCTGCTCGACACGGTCGATCACTGCGGCTGAATAGTCCTGGGCATTGCTGCTGCGCAGCGCCTGGATGATCACCTCGCTGATGGCCTCGGCATCTTCGTCACGGGCCAGGCGAATGCTGTACATCATGGGGCCGACCTCGGGAATCCACTCACGGGAGGGACTATCCTATGCATCGCGTCGCGCCCGCAAGGGCAAGCTTGTTGTACGGGAAACCCTGCGGCTATCCTTGGGCTGCCGCCAGCTTTTCGATCCCGGAGAGAACCCCATGTCCGACCCGCAAGTCGACCGTGCCCTGGAAACCCTCCTGCCGCTGATGGCCGAGCAGCCCTTCCTGGTGTTGACCGGCGCCGGCATCAGCACCGCCTCCGGCATCCCGGACTACCGCGACAGTGCCGGTATACGCCGGGGCAACGCGCCCATGATGATCCAGGAATTCCTCGGTTCACCTCAGGCCCGCCGTCGCTATTGGGCGCGGGCCATGCTCGGCTGGCCGCGGGTACGCCAGGCCCGACCGAATGCCGCTCACCAGGCATTGGCCCACCTGCAGGCACGCCAGCGCCTGGGCGGCCTGATCACCCAGAATGTCGACACCCTGCATGAACAGGCCGGCAGCCAGGATGTGATCGAGCTGCATGGCAGCCTGCACAAGGTGCTGTGCCTGGATTGCGGTATCCGCCTGAAGCGCGATGCCGTGCAGCGCGCACTGGAAACACGGAACGCCTACCTGCTGGAGGTCGAGGCGATGCAGGCGCCCGATGGCGACACCCTGCTCGACAGCCACTTCGAGTCGGACTTCCAGGTGCCCTGCTGCCCCCGCTGCCAGGGCGAGCGGCTTAAACCCGATGTGGTGTTCTTCGGCGAGAACGTCGCCCCGCTGACTGCCAGCCGGGCCATGGCCGGTGCCGAGCAGGCGGCAGGACTGTTGGTGATCGGCTCGTCGCTGATGGCCTATTCGGCTTTTCGCCTGTGCAAGCGCGTGGCCGAACGCGGCAAGCCGCTGATCGCCATCAACCTGGGCAAGACTCGCGCCGATGAGCTGCTGGACTTCAAGTTCGAAGCCTCCTGCGAGCAATTGTTGCCGCTGCTCGCCGAACGCCTGGGCTGATCGGCCCAGGCTTCGAACCTCGACTCAACCCGGAATGGTCAACCCCTTGATCACCGCCGGCCGGGCAAGGAATGCCTCCAGCGCACGAGTGACATGCGGGAAGTCCTGAATGCCCACCAGGTCGCCGGCCTCGTAGAAGCCGATCAGGTTGCGGATCCACGGGAAGGTGGCGATATCGGCGATGCTGTAGTCATCGCCCATGATCCAGCGGCGGTTTTCCAGGCGCTGGTTGAGTACACCCAGCAGCCGCTTGCTTTCGGCGACATAACGATCACGTGGTCGCTTGTCCTCGTAGTCCTTGCCGGCGAATTTGTTGAAAAAGCCGAGCTGGCCGAACATCGGCCCGATCCCGCCCATCTGGAACATCAGCCACTGGAGGGTTTCGTAACGGCTGGCCGGGTCCGTGCCGATGAAACGGCCGGTCTTCTCGGCGAGGTAGACGAGGATCGCACCGGACTCGAACAGCGGCAGCGGCTGGCCGCCCGGACCATTCGGGTCGATAATTGCCGGGATCTTGTTGTTGGGGTTCAGCGACATGAACTCGGGGGTCAACTGGTCGTTGGTGGCGAAGCTGACCAGGTGCGGCTCATAGGGCAGGCCCAACTCTTCGAGCAGGATCGAGACCTTGACACCGTTGGGGGTCGGCAACGAATACAACTGGATGCGGTCTGGATGTTGGGCAGGCCATTTTTGCGTGATGGCGAACGACGAAAGATCGGTCATGAAAAGCTTCCGGCTGGCGACTGGGAACAACAATCGCCCCGATTATAAGCACAGCCGACGAACACGCTCACCCCGTTTGGTTGGGTAGTTTGCGCGATGAACACTGAACCTGGAGATACCCATGATGCTGAGAACCCTGAGCCGGCCACTGCTGACCGTGGCCTTCCTGACGCTGGCCGGCTGCTCGACGCCCACGGTGGTGACCTTGCAGGACGGCACCCAGTACCTGACCAAGGACATGCCGAAGACCTACAGTTCCGATGGTTTCTATGAGTTCCAGGATATTTCCGGGAAGGTGGTGCGAGTCAAGGCGTCCGAGGTGGCGACGGTCAAGGCTGAAGACTGAATGTGGCGCTTTCGCGGATGAGTCCGCGAAGGCGTCGGTGAGTATCAGCGGAAATCCCGGCTGCGTACGGTGATGTCCGCCAACATCGGGCTCAGGTCGCTCAGGCGCCCGGCTATCACGTGCCGCACTTCGCCCTCGGTTTCCACGCGCCCATCCACCCTCAAGAGTTGCGACCCTACCAGCACCTGGCGTTGGCGCTCTGCGAGGTCACGCCAGACCACTACGTTGATGTTGCCGAACTCGTCTTCCAGGGTGACGAAGGTCACCCCGCTGGCCGTACCCGGACGCTGGCGACCGGTGACCAGGCCGACGATGCTCACCGGCCGCCCATGTGCCAGATCCAGCAACTCCCGTGAACTGCGGCAACGCAAGGCGCGCAGTTGTCCACGCAGCAAGGCCAGCGGATGCGGACCGAGAGTCGTACCCAAACTGGCATAGTCGGCCTGCAGGTCCTCGCCGACACTCGGTCGCGGCAAGGCCACCTCGGCCTCAGTCTCCCGCGACAAGCCGGCGAACAGGCCCAGTTGCCGATCCACCCCGGCTACTTCCCAGCGGGCCCGATAACGATTGCCCGCCAGGCCGCGCAAGGCACCGGCGTCCGCCAGCAGCTCGCGGGCGCGACCATCGAGCTGCGCCCGGTCGATCAGGTCGGCAATATCGGCAAAGTCCCGCCGCTGCCTCGCCGCCTCGATCTGCCGGGCATCCTCCTCGCGAAACCCGCGAATCATCCGCAACCCCATGCGCAGGGCCGGCTGCGGACCGTCGTCCGGCTCCAGGCTACAATCCCAGGTGCTGGCACGAACATCCACCGGGCGTATGCGTAGCCGATGACGACGGGCATCCTGGAGGATCTGGTCCGGGCTGTAGAAACCCATCGGCCAACTGTTGATCAGCGCACAGGCGAACGCCGCCGGTTCGTGGCACTTGAGCCAGCAACTGGCGTAGGTCAGCAGGGCAAAACTGGCGGCATGGGACTCGGGAAACCCGTAGCTGCCAAAGCCCTTGATCTGTTCGAAGATCTGCACGGCGAATTCAGGCTCGTAGCCGCGTGCCGCCATGCCCTCGGCCAGCCGCTTGCGATGGGGCTCGAGTCCACCATGGCGCTTCCAGGCCGCCATGGAGCGACGCAACTGGTCGGCCTCGCCCGGCGTATACCCGGCCGCGACCACCGCAATCTGCATCACCTGTTCCTGGAACAGCGGCACGCCCAGGGTCCGCTCCAGAACCTCCTTGAGCGCCTTGGATGGGTAGGTCTCAGGCTCCTTCTTATCCCGGCGACGCAGGTACGGATGCACCATGCCGCCCTGGATCGGTCCCGGCCGGACGATCGCCACCTCGATCACCAGGTCATAGAAGTTCTTCGGCTTGAGCCGCGGCAGCATCGACATCTGCGCCCGCGACTCGATCTGGAACACCCCGACGGTATCGGCCCGGCCGATCATCTCGTAGGTCGCCGCGTCATCCGCCGGGATGCTCGCCAGTGTCCAGCGCGGGCCGCCGCGATACTGCTGCACCAGGTCGAAACAGCGGCGCAAGGCGCTGAGCATGCCCAGGGCCAGGACATCGACCTTGAGCAGGCCGACCTTGTCCAGATCGTCCTTGTCCCACTGGATGATCGTCCGCTCGGCCATGCTGGCGTTTTCCACTGGCACCAGCGTATCCAGGGGCTGCTCGGAAATCACGAAACCGCCCGGATGCTGGGACAGGTGCCGGGGAAAACCGATCAGTTGCCGGGTCAACCCCAACACCCGACGCAATACCGGGCTGTCGGGGTCGAAACCGTTTTCCCGCAATCGCTCGGCCGAAGGCGGCTCGTCGCTCCAGCGGCCGCAGGCATCGGCCAGGGCATTGATCTGGTCCGGCGGCAATCCCAGTGCCTTGGCCACATCCCTTACCGCCCCGGCACCATGATAGGTACTGACTACCGCGGTCAGCGCTGCCCGCCCCCGGCCATAACGACGAAAGACATATTGCAGCACCTCCTCGCGGCGCTCATGCTCGAAGTCGACATCGATATCCGGCGGCTCGTTGCGCTCACGGGACAGGAAGCGCTCGAACAGCATGCTGGTGCGATCCGGGTTCAGTTCGGTAATGCCCAGGGCGTAGCAGACCACCGAGTTCGCCGCCGAGCCGCGGCCCTGGCAGAGAATGTCCTGGCTACGGGCAAAGCGGACGATGTCCTGCACGGTCAAAAAGTAGCTGTCGTAGTCCAGGTCGGCGATCAGCTTCAGTTCCATCTCGATCAGATCGCGGACCCGCTGGCTGGTTCCCTCGGGCCAACGTCGGCAAATGCCTTCCTCCGTCAGTTGACGCAACCAGGAGGCCGGCGTCTGCCCTTGCGGGACCAACTCGCGCGGGTACTGGTAATTCAACTGGTCGAGCGTAAAGCGACAGCGCCGGGCAATCACCAAAGTCTCGGCCAACAAGGCTGGCGGATAGATGCCATGCAGCACATCAAGATTGCGCAGATGCCGCTCACCATTGGCAAACAACTGCTGCCCGGCATCGGCCACGCGCACATGCAGGCGGATGGCGGTCATGGTGTCCTGCAGGGCACGGCGCCCGCGAACATGCATATGTACATCGCCGCTGGCCACGACAGGGATCGCCAGCATCGCGGCCAAGGCCAGCAGGCGCGCCAGACGGCCCTCGTCGTCCTGGCCGCAATGCAGCTCCACGGCCAGCCAAAGCCGTTCGGGAAAGCGTTCGCGCAACCAGTGGCCATCGGCCTCGACGAGATCCGGCGTTGGCAGCCACAACGCCAGAAGCCCTGGCAGATCCTGCTCGAAGTCCTCGCGCAGCAGTTGGTAGCGGCCCTTTTGTGCCCGACGCCGGGCCTGGGTGATCAGCCGGCAGAGCCCCTGGTAACCCGGCAGGTCTTCCACCAGCAAGACCACCCGAGGACCATTTTCGATCTGCATCTCACTGCCGATGATCAATGGCAGGCCGGTGTCCTGCGCCGCCTGCCAGGCCCGGACAATGCCGGCCAGGGTGCACTCGTCGGTGATCGCCAGGGCCTGGTAGCCCTGCTCGCGGGCCCGCTCGAACAGTTCCTGGGCACTGGAGGCGCCACGCTGGAAGCTGAAGTTCGACAGGCAATGCAGCTCGGCATATTCGCCAGTCATGCAAACCAGCCCTGCAGCAGCAGCGGGCCGCCCTCACCCGCCGGACGATAGGCCCAGGCCTGCCGGCCGCCACGAGTCTCGACCCGATAATAGTCGCGGCGCACATCCGCGCCATCCCACCAGCCCGATTCGATACGCTCCGGCCCCAACAAGATTCGTGCGGCCTGCTCCGGCAGCGGCAGCGGCTCCTTGAGCAACCAGCCCGGGCGCAGCGGCCCGGCTTCAGCCAGCGGTCCCGGCGTGCTGGCCGACTGTGGTTGCCAAGCGCATTCGGGCCGGTGATCGGCCTGGAAGCACAAACCCTGCACCGCCTCGTCGCCCAGCCGGGCGCGCAGGCGTTCGCGCAGCTGTTCCCAAGGCAAGGACTGTTGCGGGCGCTCATCGAAGAGTTCGCGATGCTGCGGGACGAAGGCCGGCAGGTCCTCGGCCTCCAGACGAAAGCCGCGCACCGCCGAGGCCACCTGGACCTGTTCCAGGCGGCCTCGGGCCAATTCGAAAAGCATCGCCGGATCACGCTCGGCGCTGAGCAGGCCAACCTTGATCAACGTATCGGCCCCCTCGACATGCTCCAGCAGCAGGTCGAAACGCTGCACGCCGCTGTCGCGGCCACAGAGAAACGCCGCCAGGTCGCCGGTCAAGCGGCGTAGGGGAAACAGCAAGGCCTGGTGGGACGTCACGTCGAAATTCAACTCGATCCGCGTAGCGAAGCGATCCGGTGGCAGATAGAACGCCAGGGCCAGCGGTCGCTCGCCCAGCAGGGTATCGACATGTTTGAGCAGCGACGCCTCGAAGCGCCGGGCCAGGCTATGCCGGGGCAGCGCCAGTACCTGCTGCAAGGTCCGCAGGCCCATGCGCGACAGTGCCCTGGCCGCCTCCTTCTCCAGGCCGACCCGGTCGATGGGCATCTGCCCCAGGGCCTGTCGCAGGTCGGCATCGTCGGCCAGGGCCAGGCCGTCGTAGGCATTGGCCAGCGCCCGAGCCGCCGCCGGATGCGGCGCCACCACGATCCGATGGCGAAACCCCAGTTCGTCGAGTTCCTGGCGCAGACGCGCCTCCAACTGCGGCCAGGGACCGAACAGACCCAGGCTGGACTCGATCTCGAACAGCAGGGCCCGCGGATAACGCAGGCTGACCTGGGAACTGAAACGGTAGGCCCAGGCGGCGAGCAACTGCTGCCATTGCTCGATTTCGGCAGGATCGTACTCGGCCGTGGCGAAGGCCTTGGTCAGGGCATGGGCGGCGGTCAGCGATTGTCCGGGGCGCAGGCCCAGGGCGCGCGCCGAGGCATTCACCGCCTGCAGCACCCGCCGTTGTGGTGAACCGCTCAGCAGCGCCAGCGGCGCATCGGGTTCGGGGACACGACGCAACACCCCGTCCAGCGCCAATTGCGGGAATACAATGCAGACCCAGCGCATACCAACCTCAATGCCCCGCGCCGAAGGCGATCGGTGCCGGATAGGCCAGGCCACCGCGACACTTGAGCACCCGCAATTGCGCAGGCCAGCCATCGATGGCGATCCGCAGGGACGCCGGCGACGGGTTGCGCGCTTCCTCCTGCGGGCGATAGGCGAACGCCAGGGTCTGGCCGCTTTCCGCCGCCACCTGCAGGCGTCGCAGTGCGCGGTCATCGGCCTGCTGCGGCCAGCACAGCACGGCCCCGCAACTGCCCGAGCGCAGGCATTGCTCGGCCGCCCACAGGGCATCGCGGGGCGCGGCCTGGATCACCGACAACTGCCGCAGGTCCACGCCGGCACCCAGCCAGGCCTGGGGGTAAGGCACATGGGGCGGCGCCACCAGTACGATCCGCTCACCGCTGGCCGACAGGCGCGCCAGGGTCGGCCAGACCAACTGCAACTCGCCTACGCCCTCCCCGGCAATAAGGATTTCCGTCAGCGCCGACTCCGGCCAGCCACCACCCGGCAGCACCGCATCCAGCCGGGCATGCCCGGTCGATGGCAGGCGGCTGACCGGAACTGCTGGCCGGCCCTTCCAGACCCGCCGCTCATCCAGCAGCGAGTCGAGCGCAACCACGGCGCCCATCAACCTTGCCTCACCAGGCCGCAGAACACCCCTTCGATGGCCAGTTCCTGGTGTTCAGGGTCGACGACAATCGGAGCGTAGGCCGGGTTGCGGGCCAGCAGGCGGATACCTGTCGCATTGCGTTCGAAACGTTTGATGGTGACTTCGCCGTCGAGCCGGGCAACGACGATCTGGCCGTTGCGCACGTCGACGTTGCGCCGCACTGCCACCAGGTCGCCGTCGAGGATGCCGTCACCGATCATCGAATCACCCTGGACCCGCAGCAGGAAATCCGGTGTGCGGGAAAACAGCGCCGGATCGAGCCACAGGCGCTCGTGAACCTGCGCATCGACATCGATCGGCCGGCCAGCGGCCACTCGCCCCAGCAGCGGGATTTCCAGCAAGGCCGGACGCGCCGGCTGGTTGAGCAGGCGGATACCCCGGGCCTGATGGGCGTTGACCTCGATGAAACCGGCTTCGGCCAGTGCAACCACGTGCTTGCGCGCCACGCTGCGCGAGGCGAAACCAAAGGCCTCGGCGATCTCGGCGAGGCTCGGGGGCTGGCCGCGGTCCGCGATACGGTCGCGGATGAAGGTCAGGATGGCGGTACGGCGGGGAGTCAGATTCGTCATGGAGTACATTTGTACTCCTGTGGGATTTTCCTGACAAGAGCCGTCAGTCGATCCCTGGTCACGGCGCCTTCGCGGCGCCTCGCCCCGGTATCAGGCCCTGCTCGCCGAGCAGATAAAAACGGTTGGAACGGAAATAACTTACACACTTATCGCACGAACTTTAGAAAGTAAGAAAACTCCTTACAGCCACCCACAAAAATAACAAAACTCCAAGTTTAAAAAATCAAAAACAATATTGAAAATTACAACTCAGCCGTTATATTCAGAAACCGCCCCGCATCGCCGGGGCCCGCCACAAGCACCGGAAAACGCCGCCCCGCCGAATTCAAAAACGCTAAAAGAGGCGCACGGGGCACAAAAGAAAACGGCAGGCCAAGTCCCGCAAACGGACTTCTTTCCAACATTGAAAACTTGCCCACGGAGACTTACCAGCATGCACCCGTGCCATCCGGCTGAACTCGATGACCTGTTCCAACACAATACATTCCTGCCCGACTCGACCCCGGACCGTTTCAACCGTTTGCTGGACCATGTCAGCCAGCATCGCTACACCACCCTGGCCGCCCTGTATGCCGAAGCCTATCGGCTGTTTCCCGGTGACGATGGACTCGGCGAGTTCTTTGCCAGCACGGCCCAACTGATCCTGCTGCCCATCGCCCAGCGTCAAGCAATCATCAACGAGCCGGTGTTTCAGATCTGGGCTCGCCGATCCGTGCAACTGACCCATGCCATCCTCGACGGCAGCCAGTCGGATCTTTCGCACCTGCAGGGCAGCCTGCGGGAGTTGCCGGCGCTCCTGCAGCGGATCGCCCGCGCGAACGCCGAACATCGGCAGGTCGATTGCCCTCCGGTACGACGCTTCGATATCGACCCGCTGCTCGTCGCCGTACTCGCGCCCAGCTACACGTTCCCGGCAGACGAAGCCACCCGCCAGGACATCCAGAACAGCGGCTATTCCCTGGAGTTTTTCAGCGATGTGCTGAATGTCGCCCTGTCGCGTATCGCCATGGCCTGGCCTGGCTGCCACAGGCAGTTCCAGCAGTTGGTCAGGCTTGTCTGCTACCTGCCGGACGGCCACTTCCACAGCGGTTCGGCCGTGCGCCATGGCGGTGCGATCCTGCTGTCGGCCAGGGAGCACTCGCTACTGGACGTCGAAGAATCACTGGTGCGTGAAACCGCTCACCAGTTGTTTTACTACATCGAGGAAATCGCCCCTCTGATCGACCCCCAGGCCGATGGGGAACGCCTGTACTTCCTGCCCTGGTCGAACCGACCCTGCGACCTGTCGACGTACTTCCAGAACTTCCTGGCCCAACTGATGCGGGCCAAGTACCTGGAGCGTGTGCGTCAGCGGCCGGCCAACGAAATGCAGCGCATCGAGGAGCGCCTGGCGTTCATCCTGCGTGGCCTGGGCCGTGCCTTGCCGACACTGACCGGCAACGCCGAGCTGACCCCTCGGGGCCGGGTCCTGCTGGACAACCTGGCCGAGGCGGTGCAGGCCATGGAGCGCCATCACGCCAGGCTGCTGGACAGCCCCGACGGCGTGCACGACCTGAACCTGGCGGTCTGAACCCGGCGTCCGGTGCCGCCCTGCCCAGCATTAACTACCGCCTCCCGCCCTGAGCTTGCGTGCTGAATGGCAACCTTCACGCAACGAAGGACCTTGCACATGAGCCACTCAACGCCCTCGAACGATCCGCCCGCCGACGCCAGCGCACCGCTGTCGCCGGACGATGCCATCAAGCACTTTCTCGCCGACCTGCCCGCCGAAACCGCCCGCCGCATCCGCCTGGCCAGCGGTATCGACAGCCCCGCCTTGCGCACCGCCTACCGCGAGTCCCGACAGGTGCCGGCGCTCCTGCTCGATACCCGCCAGCGCTTCGAACTGGAGCAGGAGATCGAGGACTTCCTCGACACGCTGAGCCGTCCCGCCTCGGCCGAACCCGCCGTGACGACACTGTCCTGGCAGTTGCATCTGTTCGGCCTGGACCTGCTCTGGCCAAAGACGAGTGTGCTGCAAGTCTACGACGTCCCCGAAGGCGAGGCGGCCGCCGAGTACGGCCCCGACCTCTCGCCCGAGCTGCCCAGGGTGCGTATCAGCCGCGCCCTGGTCCTGGAGGGCCGCCTCTGGAGCAGCGTTCTGCAACAGTTGAGCCCGACCGAGCGCGAATCGCTGCTGGGCGGGCAGTACTCCACCCCCGATGCCCAGCTGTCGGCACTCAGCCGCAAGGCCGTCGTCGTCCTGTCCAGTCACCGTGAAGACCTGTTCGACCGTCTCTACGCCTTCAGGCAACAGTCGCGTGATCCGCTGGTGAACCTGCTGCGCAACCGGCTCCCCCGGCTGTCGCAGTCGGCGGCCCGCGAACTGCTGGCCAACTCGAGCGCGCATGACCGGCAATCACTGACCCTGTCGGAAGGCGAACCGAGCGAAGCCCAGACCCGTGATGCCCACTGGTACCTGCAGGAGGAACGCCTGAGCCGGGCCCATGAGGGCCTGTTCCTGGAGAGTCGGCAACGTAACGAGGACACCTGCCGACTGATGCTGCACCTGCTCGCCACCCTGCCGGGCTGGCCGGGTGCGGTGCGCCTGGAGCTGCGTGAACGCACGCCGGACGGCGCCCTGCTGGCCAGTGCCGGCAAGCCAGGTGCCACACAGACCCACCTCATACTGCGCCGCGATGGCGGCTTCATCCTGCACCCGGCCCCAGGGCAGGCGCAAGCGCTGCAGCCCGACCTGCCCGCGGTCCTGGCGACCCTGCCGGACAGCCTGCGTACCCCGCTCGGCCTGACGGACCGCCAGGCCGTCCAGCACCTCCTACGCCAGCAGGCGCCCATCTCGCGTGCCCATCTGCGTGCCCTGCTGGGGATCCCCCCCCTGGAACCGGCACAACGTCTTTCCGATAGCAACGGCTACCTGCAGGACTCACCTGGCAGTTTCGTCGGCCCCGACCAACTCGCCCAGCGCCAGCGGGAAACCTTCGATGCCTTGGCCGCCACCAATGAACGCACCTTGGCGCTGACCCGCCAGCAACCGAATTTCCGCTGGTTCGCCGCCCTGCTCCTGAGCCGGCAACTGTCACGGGACTTCCCCCAGGCCGCCTCGACGGATCCCGACGCCATCTGCCTCAACGTCTATGAGCAAAGCCTCTACTGGCCCCTGTCGGACAACGGCGAACGCGGTGAGCAGGTCCGCTATCGCGGCGTCACGCAGTCGCGGACGTTGACGGAGGTCTTTACCGAGCACCTGGCCGGCAATACCCAAACGTTCGACCCGGCCTCCAGCGGCCTCTACGCCAGCGCCACGGCGGCCGACGACACAGAGCAACTCAGCGGCCTGGACCTCGGGCGCCTGGAAAAAACCCTGGAGGCCGCGGGCCTGGGCTTCGACACGCGCTTCACCGAAGCCGTGAACAGTTTCTGGACCAGCGCCGCGCCGTTGTTGCAGGAAAACCTGCGGACCCAGATTCGCCTGGAAGCGAAGTTGCGCGAGCTGGACCTGAGCCTGGATGAAAGCAACCGCCAGGATCTGGAGCGGGTACTGGAATATCCCCGGCATGAGTTGCGTCGAAAACACTACCCCATCGGCGGGCCGGTCTACGTCTACCGAATTGTCCTGAAACCGTCCGACCTGGTGCTGCAGGGTTGCCTGGTCATCACCCGCAGCCCCACCGAAGACACCTACAAGATACCGGCGCTGCTCTATCAGGTCGGTCGCGGCCTGGAACAGTTCCCGACGTTGCAGGCCCTGACCACCCACCTGACCCTGCGCCTGTCGGACAAGCCCGAGCGCGAGTCGCTGCTCGACCTGCTGGCGCAGCGACAGCGCACCTGGAGCCCGCCGAAGGCGACCGATGACCGCGCACCGTTCAGCTATGCGCTCGAACAGGACGATCCCTTCGAGCGTCTGGTGGACGGCTTGCGCGCCAAGCAGAAAGACGACTTCGCCGATGCCTGGCGCTTCGCCCGAGGCGCGCCGGGGCTGTACAACGATGTCGGCGAGTTCGCCAAGCAACTGGACAGCGCCGCCAGCCTGACCCGGCTGCTGGATATCGTCCCGGCCCTCCAGCGGCGCAATCGCGACCTGATGTTCAGCGACCTGCTCACTCGCCTCCACGGCATCAGCCCGGACGAACAGCACCGTCTGGCCACCTTGTGGCGGCCGACCCTGGAGGCCACCCCCGTCCCCTCCTCGCTCAGCAGCCTGCCGGCGCTCAAGGACCACGCCCGCGACCTGCTCAAGACGCACCTGCAACAGCACTATCCGCAGATCCAGCTGGCCCCTGACGACATCCTGGTGCATGTCACCCACACCACCTACCACCTGAGCCCCGCCTGGCAAAGCCAGCCCGCGCTTTCGCGAGTCCACCCGCGCAGCCTGTCGCTGACGGCCCTCGCGCTGGAAAACATCCAGGGCACGCGCCTGGGCGAAACGACCCATTTCAAGGCCGAAATCAACAACCCGAGCGGCACCACCGTCAGTCTTTCAAACGCACAGGTGAAAGCGATCGTCCGCGCCGTGGATGCACCCGGCAGCTACAAGCAGCGGCTCGAACAGAAACTGCTCGGCACGGACCAGGCCGCGCTGCGCAGCACCTGGCTCGAAGGCCAGCGCGCACGGATGAAACTGCAGGCCTATATCGCCCGCCTGAGCGGGGACTTCCTCGATGCCAGGGACAGCGACCTGGAACGCGGCTACCGGCACATCGAACACCTGCTCGAGCATCCGTCGGCGCAGGGGCGTCCATCGCTGGATGGCTACAAGATCCAGGCCAACTACCTGATGCTCGGCGGCACGGATGGGGCACGCAACGGCGTGAGTATCGACGAAGTCGTCATCATCACCAGCGACGACCCCGCCGGCCGCCTGCTGCTCTACGCGCCACAGGCCCATGACGGCAAGGACTGGCGCGAGCTGGCGGACAACGCAGCGCTCGAAGCGCTGTTGCGCGAGCAGGACTGGAAGCACTACTGCATCGCCCGGGCCGCCCGGAACGAACAGTGGGACCCGGCCCAGTTGTTCGCCCGTCAATTCCCGCTGGTCCGCTGCTTCCCCATTGACGGCGACCTGTTCACCACGCTCTACGACGCCCGTGCCCGGCACCTGATCAGCAGCGTGGAATACCTCGGGGCCAGCAACCAACGGGTGGACAGTGAGGCACTCTGGTACTGGATCAACGTCAGTTGGCGCTTCGCCGCCGAACTGCTCCTCGGCATCGCCGCCCTGCCCCTCAGCCTGCCGGTCTATCTACTGCGGGGGCTGTACGGCCTGGGCAATGTCGGCCAGGCACTCGCCCTGGGGCATCACCAGGAAGCCGTCGATGCACTGCTCCAGACCCTCACCGACGCGGCGGCACCGCTGCCCCTGCAAGCGTTCAAGCCACTGTTGCGGCAGATACGACCACTTGCCAGCATCCGGGTTTCCCGCCTGGTCAAGACTCGCCGCCCCAGCCAGGACAGCCTGCGTCAACCGTTGTTGAGTGCAGAACCTTCGACGGCCACCTCGCTCAGGTCCCTGGCCGCCGAACTCAAGGATTATGAAATCGGCACCGTGCCGGAGCTGAACTACTACCGCGACGGGCTGTTCGTCGACCGCACGGCGCGCATGAACCACTACGTGAAACTGGAGGGCAAGTGGTACCGCACCGGTGCCCGTGGCGGCAAGCGCTACCTGCTCAAGGAACACACCTGGACGGAAGATATCGAACTGGTGCAGGTCGGCAAGCAATGGCAGCCGCTGCCCAAGGGCCGTCTGCTGGGCGGCGCGCCCGAACCGGTCGGTACCGCGCGCTATGAAGTCGATGCCAGCCACCGCGGGACGATCGACGATATCATTCGTACCATCACCCGAAGGCTCGATCCGGGCTGGCACATTGTGGATGCGACGGAACTGCAGCGCCAGGCGTCCGCCCATCTGCACGAGGCCTCACATCGGTTGATTGACGATGCCGAGGCGTTCTTCGCCGAGAAACCGGCACCCGTGGCCAAGACCCTGCCACCGGACCTGCTGGAGGCCGGGCTGGCGACCCACCTGCTCGAACGCGGCTATCGCAACGGCAATGGCATCGTTCTCGGTGCGCCCTTTCATGCCAAGGGTGGTCGCAAGTTCCTGATCGACAACATGCGCGCGCTCGCCCTGGAACATCAGGTCAAGACCCTGTACCTGGAAAACCTGCTGAGCGATTTCGACCAGGTGCATCTCAACGAATTCCACCGCACCGGTGTCATGCCCCAACGCCTGAGAACTGCACTGACGCAACAGGATCTCGCTCAAGGCATCGACCCGCAGAGCCCGCACACCCTGTACGAACTGTTGAGCAGCGCGCAACGGCATGGCATTCGCGTGCAGGCGATCGACTGCGCCACGAGCTACCGCCAGGGCCTGCGCAGCTACAACCCGAATCGGGCCATTACCCTGAAATACTATGCCCGGCAGGTCATCAATACCGACCAGTTGCAGCAGGGACCGCACCGCTGGATCGCCCTCGTGCAGGACTCACACGCCAGCGCCCTACAGGGCGAAACAGGCCTGGCCGACCTGCTGGGGGCCGTCAACTTGCGGGTCGCCGATACCGGTGGGCTTCCCTCGCCGTTTCGCATCCTGCGTGATACGGGAGAGTTCACCCAAGGCCAGTTCGTGCGTGACATACAGCTGGTGCAGGCCGATGCCAAGCTGGAAGTGAACGTATCAACCCAGCCATTGACGCAGGCGCCGAAGCCCCACAGGGGCCTGCTGCTGCGGCCCAAGGATTTCCTGATCGAACAGCAAGGCGACCAGTACACGATCGTCCACCGGCCGCTCTATTTTCTGGGCGGCCACTCACTGATCCCGGAGGAGATACCAGTGACGCGAAGCGCCCTTGTCGACAGCGCAGGACGCCCCTACGAGGTGTTTCATATCGAAACCCTGACGAACATCGACATCCGTGGGGTCAAGTACCGAAGCATCGAGGACCTGATCTGGGGACTCAGGCAAGGTGGCATGAGGCAAGTGGTCGAACTCAACGATGTCACCTACCTGCGCCAGCCCAGGCTCGACACCCATCCCAAGCTGAATCGTGCCGGCATGTTCATTATCGAAAAGACGCCGCAGGGCAGTGTGCTGATCAATCGCTCCCGCGATCGTTCCCTGGCCACCACGGCCATCCGCACCACCCCGGACACGGGCAAGGTCTATATCGTTCATCAACGCTGGGGATTCAGCGAAGCGCAGTTGTTCGACAGCATCGATGACCTGAGCCAGGCGCTGGTCCAGAAGGTCGGCCTGGTGCGCCTGGTCGAGTCCACCGACCTCTGACGCAGGCCACCCTGGTGGCGCGGGCGATGAACCGATCGCCCGCGCCCTGGACAGTGACGATGGGCTGCGGCGCGACCGGACCGTCACGTCCCTTGCGCCGCCGAACATCAACGCGACTGATAGCGACTATGCCTGTCACCCTCTTACGCGGCGGCGCCGGAATCTCTAGACTCGCCTGCCCGCCCCGTTCCAGAGCCTGCCCGCCATGTCGACCCACCCTCATTCAACCCCCGTGATGACCCGCGCCCTGGTGATGCTGTTCGCCTTTTGCTGCGGCGCCATCGTCGCCAATATCTACTACGCCCAGCCGATCATCGAACTGATCGCCCCGGACCTGGGCATCTCCACCCACAGCGCCAGCCTGATCGTCTCCCTGACCCAGATCGGCTACGCCCTGGGGCTGTTCTTCCTGGTGCCGCTGGGTGACCTGCTGGAAAATCGCAAGCTGATGCTCGCCACCGTGGTGGTCTCGACCCTCAGCCTGGTGGCCGCCGGCCTGTCCCGACAGCCCGGGGTGTTCCTGGTGGTGTCGCTGCTGATCGGTTTCAGCTCGGTATCGGTGCAGATCCTGATTCCCCTGGCTGCGCACCTGGCGCCCGAGGAGTCCCGCGGGCGAGTGGTCGGCGGGATCATGGGCGGCCTGCTGCTCGGTATCCTGCTGGCCCGGCCATTGTCCAGCGTGGTCGCCGACTACTTCGGCTGGCGCACGGTGTTCATCGCCGCCGCCGTGCTGATGCTGTTCATCATGCTGGTGATCCTGACCACCATGCCCAAGCGCCAGCCCAGCCACAGCGCCACCTACGGGCAACTGCTCGGTTCGCTGGGCAAGCTGTTTCGCGACCAGCCGGTGCTGCGCCAGCGCGCCTGGTACCAGGGCCTGATGTTCGCCACCTTCAGTCTGTTCTGGACCGCCGTGCCGCTGGAGCTGTCGCGGGTTCATGGCCTGTCGCAGTCGCAGATCGCCCTGTTCGCCCTGGTCGGCGCGATGGGTGCCCTTGCCGCTCCATTGGCCGGGCGCCTGGCGGATGCCGGGCATACCCACCGCACTTCCCTGCTGGCGATGCTGCTGGCGACCCTGAGCTTCACCCCGGCGCTGATTCATCCGGCCTACAGCGTGATCGGCCTGGCGGTGACCGGTGTACTGCTGGACTTCGCGGTGCAGATGAACATGGTGCTCGGCCAGCGCTCGGTCTATGCCCTCGACGCAGCCAGTCGTGGCCGACTGAATGCGCTGTACATGACCAGCATCTTCATCGGCGGCGCCATCGGTTCGGCGGTGGCCAGCAGCCTGTACGAGCAAGGCGGCTGGGCGGCGATCATGGCCCTGGGCAGCGCCTTGCCGCTGGTGGCGCTGGTGAGTTTCCTGGTGGTTGCCGGACGGCAGAAACGTTCGGTTGCAGTAGCCTGAACAGGCAGTATGATCTGCGCTTTGCCCACCACAAGGCGTGGATCATGACCGCTACGAAAGACCGGGTTCGCATCGTCGACAGCACCGTCCTCTCGGACGACTGGTACCTGCTGAAGAAAACCACCTTCGACTTCCTGCGCAGCGACGGCACCTGGCAACGCCAGAGCCGCGAGACCTACGACCGCGGCAATGGCGCGACCATCCTGCTGTTCAACCGGGAAAAACGCAGCGTGGTGCTGACCCGCCAGTTCCGTTTCCCGGTCTTCGTCAACGGTCACGACGGCATGCTGGTGGAAGCGGCTGCCGGCCTGCTGGAAAACGCTTCCCCCGAGGACCGGATTCGCGCAGAGGCCGAGGAGGAAACCGGTTACCGGGTACAAAACGTACAGAAGATCTTCGAAGCCTTCATGAGCCCAGGCTCGGTCACCGAGAAACTGCACTTCTTCCTCGGTGAATACGACAGCGACAGCAAGGTCAGCCACGGTGGCGGGCTGGAGGCCGAGGGCGAGGACCTGGAGGTCCTCGAACTGTCCCTGGAGGATGCGCTGCAAGCCGTGCGGCGCGGGGACATCGTCGATGCCAAGACCATCATGCTGTTGCAGTACGTGGCCTTGAACAACACCCTCGACTGATTCGGCTCAGACCGGCGAGTACGGCAGCGCCCGCTTGTGCGCGGTGCGGGCGTAGGCCGCCTCGATGATCGTACCGACCTGCACCGAAACCGGCTCGCCCAGCAGGTAGGCGTCGATCTCGGCATAGCTGCAGCCATAGGCGGCTTCGTCCGGCTTGCCCGGCACCAGCTCCTCCAGGTCCGCCGTTGGTGTCTTGAACACCAGCGACTCCGGTGCGCCCATGGCCGATGCCAATCGACGCACCTGGCCCTTGGTCAACCCCGAGAGCGGTGCCAGGTCGCAGGCGCCATCACCGAACTTGGTGAAAAATCAATGCTTCGGCGGCATGATCGGTGCCGACCACCAGGCCGTTGACGAAATTGGCCAGCGCATACTGGGTCATCATCCGCGCCCGGGCCTTGACGTTACCCTTGACGAAATCGACCTGCGCCGCAGTGGCCTGCCCCGCCTCGGCATCGAAGCCCCCCATGAGGCCGTCGACGCAAGCGGAAATGTTCACGCTGCTGACCTCGTCCGGCCGGATGAACGCCAGGGCGGCCTGGGCATCGTCCTCGTCGGCCTGGTTCCGGTACGGCAGGCGCATGGCGATGAAGCGGGCACTCACGCCCTCCTCGCGCAACTGCTCGACCGCCAGCTGGCACAGGCGGCCAGCAGTCAATGAGTCGACTCCGCCGCTGATGCCGAGTACCAATGCCCGGCAGCCGGAACGCTTGAGCGTGGCCTTGATGAACTCGATGCGCCGAGCCAATTCCGCGGCCTCGCCACCGTGGGCCAGTTGCCGATTCACCCCCAACGCCTTGGCAATACTATCCTGAGTCTCGGTTCCCATCTCACACCTCCAGTTGCCGATTGATTTCAGTCACCTTGAACACCTGCGCCGCATAACGCAGAAATGACGGGTCCTCACAAACGTTCTTGACCGGGTCATCGGAAAACTTCACCACGGGTTCACCGTGCACCCGCACCAGCTTCATCACGATGCTCAGCGGTTCGACCCCCTCGACATCGCACGCCAGGCTGGTGCCCATGCCGAAGCCGAAACGCGCCTTGCCACGCACGTGGCGCATGATCGGCAGGCACTTCTCGAAGTTCAGGCCGTCGGAGAACATCAGCTCCTTGCTCATCGGATCGATGCCCAGCTCCCGATAGCGCGCCAGCACCTTGCCGGCCCAGACGATCGGATCACCGGAGTCCTGGCGCAGGCCATCGTAGAGCTTGGCGAAATACAGGTCGAAGTCCTCGAGGAAAAAGTCGGTGCTGATGCAGTCGGTCAGGGCAATCCCGAGCCGGCCACGGTATTCACGGACCCAGTTCTCCAGCGCCGCGTTCTGGCTCTCCCGCAGGCGACCGAGTTGCTGGTGCACCATCAGCCATTGGTGGGCCATGGTGCCGATCAGCGGCAGGTCGAATTCGTAGGCCAGGTGCGCATTGCTGGTGCCGACGAACACGCCGGGGAAATCGCGGCGCATGATGTCCACCACCTCGCGCTGGGCGCGGAACGACAGCCGCCGACGGGTCGAAAAGTCCGAGACCCGCAGGTCGGCCAGTTCCTCGCGGCTGAAGTTCTTCTCCAGCCACTCGAACTTCTGGTAGAGCTTGCGGCTGACATCTTCCAACGCCACGTCCGGGTACTTGTCGCGGTTGCGCAACTCACTGACCAGGGCCAGCACCGGTTGTTCGAACATGATGCAGTGCAGCATCGGACCGCGTACGCGGATGGCCAGCTGGCCGTCCACTTCACTGACGTGGATGTAGCGCAGATTGAAGCGGAACAGGCCGAGAAACTGTTCGAAGTCGGCGGTCAGGTACTCGCGAAACCGCCGATTGAACAGGAAGCGCAACTCGCCCTCGCGCATCTGCAGGCCGGCGAGCTTTTCCAGCTCGGTGCGCACTTCGGGAATCAGGTGGCCGAGCTTCTCCCTGGAACGGACGATGAACTGGTATTCCACCTCGACGTTGGGGTGCTGGTGCAGCACCGCCTGCATCATGGTGAAGGTGTAGTAATCGGTATCCAGCAAGCCCTGGATGACGCCGCCTTCGCGGTTGAATGCGCTTTCCATGAGTTACTCCTTGTGGCCGGTCGCACGGACCAGTTGTTCGCGACTGTTGACGACTTCGACCCGCGCCTGTTGCAGATCGTGGATGGCCTGCTGCGCGCCATCGGCGCTGATGGCCCGGCAGGCCGGCAGATAGACGATCACCTTGAAGCCGGCCCCCGCCAGTTGCAGCGCGGTGGTCTTGACGCAGAAATCCAGGGCCAGGCCGCCGACGATCACCTGCCCGACCTCGCGGGCGTTCAGGTACTCGATCACTCCGGTGGAGAGCTGGTGGTAGAGATCGTGGAAACAGGCTCCGTAGGGGTGCAGCGCCGGTTCCACGCCCTTCCAGACGAAGTAGTCGTAGCCTTGGGGCTCCGGCAGTTCATCGAGCAGGGTGAAACCTTCGGTACCGGGGACGCAGTGGCTGACCCAGGTCAGGTCGGCATGTTCCAGGCCGGTCGGCTTGAGCATCTGCTCGTGGGACTCGACTACCCAGGGCGCCTTGGGGCTATGGGCGTCCTTGCTGCCGACCCGGACCTGGGCCAGTGACGCCATGAAGTTCAACTCGGCGCCGATCAGATGCCCACCCACCACTGGCAGTTCATCCGGGCAGAGCGGCGTGAAACCCTTCTGGGCATCGACATCGAAGGCGGCGGTCTTGATCACTTGAGCGTTCATGGCGGGTTCTCCCTTTGCGATGAAACAAAGGTACATGTCATGTACTTTCAAATCAAGAGCGATTTCAAAAAATCTTTACTCCACACAATTAAATTATAGGATTGTCGAAATCACCCTTGACCAGTAAGTACACGACAAGTACTTTTTAGAAAAGGAGAAACCAACCATGTACGAACTTGCCATCTATGGCGGCGCCTTCAACCCGCCCCACGCCGGTCACGCCCAGGTGATGATCGAGGCCTCCCGCCACGCCCGCTCGGTATGGGTGGTGCCCTCCTTCAGGCATCCCCATGGCAAGCGTATGGCCGACTATGAGCGGCGCCTGGGCTGGTTGCAGGCGATCGTCGAACAGGTACGGCCGGCCTGCTCTTCGGCCATCTCGGTGAGCCGGATCGAGCAGCAGTTGGCCCAACTGACCGACGCCCCGATCTACAGCCATGGCCTGCTTTGCACCCTGGCCGACATCACCGGCCTGCCGACCCGGCAAATCGCCCTGGTGGTCGGGCACGACGTCGCCGCGCAACTGCCGGACTTCCATCAGGGTGCGCAATTGCTCGAACGTTTTTCGGTGCTCTGCGTAGACGAACAGGTGGGTGTGCGCAGCACTTTGCTACGCGAGCGCCTGGCCCTGGGCGAAACACTGCCCACCCAATGGATGGCGCCGGGGATGAATCCGGTAGACTACGGCCTCTATGCCGCACACAGGAACTGACATGCCGGACCCGACCCTCAGCCCACCGAAGAAAAGCGACTATCTGCACACCGTCGACCTGTGCGTGCTTTTCTACTGCCGCGAGACGCAGGCACTGCAGATTCTCCTGCACAAGCGCGAGGCCGAGCCGTTCCAGGACCATTGGGCCCTGCCCGGCCTGGTAGTCAACGGCGCCGTGCCTGACCGGACGCTGGCCGACGCGGTGGAACGGCTGCGCGCCAGCGACAAGGTCAACCTGCCGCTGGCCTGGATCGAGCAGGTCGGTACCGTCGGCGATGCCTTTCGCGACCCGCGCTGTTGGTCGTCCTCGACCTACTACCTGGCCATTGTCGCCGAACCGCCAACCCTGAACGAACACCAGGCCTGGTTCACCCTCGACGCCGTTGCCAACGGTTCGATGCGCCTGCCCTTCGACCACAACACGCTGGTGGCCGCGACCCAGGAGCGACTGCTGTCCAAGTCGCTGTACAGCAGCCTGCCATTGACCTTCCTCGGCACCGAGTTCAGCGCCCCGGAAGCCACCACGATCTTTTCCCTGGTACTGGCACGCCCGGTGCTCAAGACCAGCACCCGCCAGCGCCTGTTGAAAATGACCGAAGCCGGCTATCTGCGCGAAACCGGGCGCAAGAAACAAGGGGACGGCGGTCGTCCGCAAGCCACCCTGGAAAACCTCAAGCCCGACAATCTCTACCTGTTCGACCGCTGTTTCCTGGAGTGATACCCCGCATGAAGCCCGATACCGAATCCGAATGCCTGCTGCACACGCCCTACTTCGACGTGGTCAAGCAAGGCGGCTATTTCATCATCAAGGAACGCCAGGTCATCAACGGCGTGGTGGCGATTGCGGTCATGCCCGATGGGCGCCTGATGCTGGCGGAGCTGCGGCGCCGGGCCATCGGTAGCCAGTCCATCGAGTTTCCCCGTGGCGCGATCGACCAGGGCGAGACCGCTCGCGACGCCGCGGCCCGTGAACTGCTGGAAGAGACCGGCTGGCCGGCGCGCAACGTCACACAGTTGGGCCTGTTGCACAGCAACACCTCGCTGATCGCCAGTGCAGTGGCGGTGTGCCGGGTCGATATTGACGGTGAAGCGCTCGAAAACACCGATGGCGAGGTCGACAAGGTGTTGTTCGTCACCCGACAGGAACTCATGGCGATGATCGCCGCCGGCCGGATCACCGATGGCCACACCCTGTCGGCGGCAATGATGCTGATTGCCCAGGAGCAGGCGACGCCTCTCTAGGCTTGATCGCCGGCCCTGGCCATGCAGCGCTGGTGTCGCTCGTCGACACGCTTGGCGAACCAGGCCGTGGTCAGCGTGCGGGTGATCTTCGGGCTTTCCAGGGTGATGCCCGGCAGGATCGCCCGCGGCAGTGGCTTGCCAGCCGTCTTTTGCGCCAGGGCGAAGACTTTGCGATAGACCTCGGTGCTCTCGAATTCCAGACTATTGCCTTGCTCCAGCTGGCTGCGAATCTGCGGATTGCGCAGTCCCAGTTGTGCTCCCAGGGTGCGCACCGCCCGCTCCGTGCTCCCAGGCAGCAACGCGCCGTAGTTGATCAGGTCGCCATCGAGGGTCAAGGCAATCCCCGAGGCCCGACTGAGCGCGCTCTGGAACGCGGCATTGCGGCTGGCGTACCAGCCGGCATTGAAATCGGCGAACCGATAGATCGGCTCGGGGTAGTTCACCGGATAACCGAGCAGATGAACGATGCCGAAGTACAGGCCACCGCGACGGCTGAACACTTCATGACGAATCGAGCCCTCGACGGTGTAGGGATAGCCCCGCGCCTGCTGTTGCGCAAAGGCGATGCTGACCTGCATCGGGCCGGCGGTATGCACCGGGTTGAAGCCATCGAACAGCGTCCGTCCGAGCGGCACCTGGTCAATGAAGTCCTCGAAGATCAGGCTCAGGTCCTTTTCCGTGCGGGCGCTGTCCAACCGCTCGCTGTAGCTCTTGCCGGTGGACGATGGCAGGCGCAGTGCGGCGCTGACCAGGACGCCGGGAATATGGACCTTGGCCGCCCGCCGGTCGACTTCCTGGCGGGCGATCCTGCCCATGCCCGGTACCGCCGGATCGACCTGGAAATTCGATTCCTGCTCGGTCACCGCCAGCACCGAGCAGAGATTCGCCGCGCTCGGCACCAGCCCGCGACTGCTGAACGCCTGCTGGATATCGGCGGCCCAGCCGGCACGGTCGGCGACCTTGGGCGGCAACAGGCGGAGGATCCTTGCACGCACCTGCTGCGGGTCTTCGGCGGGACTTTCATGAGCACGCTGCGAACCGCAGCCGGCAAGTGCGAGCAACGCGGCGAGGGTCAGGCTGTATCGGCACACACGCATGGGCGGGCGGGATCCCGAGGGTTGAGGAACCCTCAGGATGAACCAAATGGCAACGGATATCGAGTCGCGGCTCAGATCCCGTCGCGAGCGATATCCATCGCAAAGTAGGTGAGGATGATATCAGCGCCGGCGCGCTTGATCGCGCCCAGGCTTTCGCGCACCACCCGATGCTCGTCGACGGCACCGGCCTGGGCAGCGAACTTGATCATCGCGTACTCGCCGCTGACCTGGTACGCCGCCAATGGCAGGCGCGAGGCTTCGCGGATGTCGCGGATGATGTCGAGGTAGGCACCGGCCGGCTTGACCATCAGTGCGTCGGCTCCTTCATGTTCATCCAGCAGCGACTCGCGTACCGCTTCGCGACGGTTCATCGGGTTCATCTGGTAGGCCTTGCGGTCGCCCTTGAGGGCGGTGCCGCCGGCTTCGCGGAAAGGCCCGTAGAGTGCCGAGGCGAACTTGGTCGAGTAGGCCATGATCGAGGTATCGAGGAAACCGGCGGCGTCCAGGGCGCTACGGATGGCCTGGACCTGGCCGTCCATGGCAGCCGACGGCGAGATGAAATCCGCCCCGGCCTGGGCCGCGATCACCGCCTGGCGTCCGAGATTGCGCAAGGTGGCGTCATTGTCCACCGCCTCGCCATGCAGCACGCCGCAGTGACCGTGGGAGGTGTACTCGCAGAAACAGGTGTCGGACATCACCACCATTTCCGGCGCGGTATCCTTGCAGATCCGCGCCATGCGCGCCACCAGGCCCTGCTCGTTCCAGGTGTCGCTGCCCTCGGCATCGAGATGGTGGGATACGCCGAAGGTCATCACCGACTTGATCCCGGCGCGGGCGTAGCGCTCGATTTCGCTGGCCAGTTTCTTTTCCGGAATCCGCATCACCCCAGGCATGCTGGTGATGGGCACGAAGTCGTCGATGCCCTCCTCGACGAAGATCGGCAGGACCAGGTCGTTGAGACTGAACTCGGTTTCCTGGAACAGGCCGCGCAGGCTTTCGTTTCGGCGCAGGCGACGCAGGCGCGTGGTCGGAAATAGCTGTGACATGGAGTTTCCCAAAACAGTTTCAGAGACGGATTCAGAGGCTGCCGAGCTTAGGACAATCGACCAGTGGTTTACACCGGAAGATCGAGAAAGCTCTGTTACGACTCCTGCAACAGTCTGACGCCCGCCAGACCCGCGGCGCCAGTGGTTTTCACCGCAGAACCGAGACTTGCCAGTCATTTTTTGGCCGTCCAGCCCTTTGGGCAAATCGTCGGAAGGTCTGAATTGGCAATATGTAGTGCTATAAAAAAATCACTACAAAAGCATTGACGCGCGCATTTCGCACTTGCATGATGAAGCCACTCCCCGATCGGGAGTGCTGCAAAAAGCTGTTGTGCAACAGGCTCGACAAGCCGTCGAGCTGTTCCGGATATGTACTGCCCACAAGGCAGATTGATGAAGCTGACCTGTCGTGATCGTCCCAACGGGCGAGAAGCAACGGCCTAACGTCCTCAAAATGCTTGTGGCTGACTTCGTTACTGTCGTCGGCGCCGTTCAAGGATCGCGCTGCTGCTTCTTTTCGTCGAGACGTCCTGTGTAGCGGGCCTGAAACCACGCTACACGAATCACAACCAGGGCTGGCGCCACATTCCACGGGCAGTATTGCCCGCATGCGGCACCTCAGCAATTCGCCGTCTTGGCAACGATACACACGTAAACCAGACAGATTAACGAGTGGTCAAAGGGGCTTTAACATGAATCTGAACAATCATCCGACTATCGATCAATTGGCTGGACTGTTCGCCATCTGCAAGGACAGCCACGACGACCACATTCTCTGGATCAGCCAGACCGGGGAAGTGAAACTCGATCGCCGTTCGTCCCATGTCGACGAACAGCATTTCAGCCGCGCCCAGCCCAAGCTGCTGGCCTGCGTCGTGATGTACCGTCGCGGCCAGGGCTACACCGGGAAAAAGGCCGCTGCCGACAAGGACTTCATGGGCCGCGTCATGCAGACCCTGAAGGCCGAATGGGCCTCCCATCACGCGCTGGCCAAGAGTGCCTGATAACTGAACCAGGAGCCTGCCCGCACTGGGCAGTGCTCCACCGTGATGAATTGGCCTGCCTGCATGCCCCTGCCAGGATGAGCGGCAACCTCCAGGATGAGGGACAACCTGAGGATGATCGGCAACCTGTGGCGAGTGGGCTTGCCCACGCTGGGGTGCGAAGCGCCCCTAAACCCGGGCGACTCGATCCCTCTGCCACACCGCGGAAACCGGCCTTGCGACTGCTTCGCAGCCGAGCGCGAGCAAGCTCGCTCGCCACACGAGTACATCCCCACCGCCCCGCACACATTCACACACCGATCTCGGCGCCTGCCCTTCACTCCACTGCCGTGCAAAAGTCCAGAAGCCTGCCGGATTTATCCAACTCCAAGCCGCCCAGCTCTTCCACACTGGAGTCATCGCCGATCATCCACGGCCCGATTCCACCCAGGAGAACTGCCATGAGCGACTATGTCTTCGCCCCCCATGCCATCCCATCCCTGCCGATCGTCGGCGAATCCGCGCGCTTCCCGATCCGCCGGGTGTTCTGCGTGGGCCGCAACTATTCCGAGCACGCACGGGAGATGGGCCACGATCCGGACCGCGAACCACCGTTCTTCTTCATGAAACCCGCCGACGCAGTGGTGCCGGCCAGCGGCGTGATCGCCTATCCACCGCTGACCGAAGACCTGCACCACGAAATCGAACTGGTCGTCGCGATCGGCGAAGGCGGCACGAACATCGAACCGGACCATGCCCTCGCCCATGTCTGGGGCTATGGCGTCGGCCTCGACCTGACCCGCCGGGATATCCAGGCTCAAGCCAAGAAACTCGGGCGGCCCTGGGACTGGGCCAAGGGTTTCGACGAATCGGCACCGTGCACGGCGCTGCACCGGGCCAGCAGCGTGGGACATCCGCAAAGCGGCGCGATCTGGCTGAAGGTCAACGGCGTCGAGCGCCAGCGCGGCGACCTGGCGGACCAGATCTGGTCGGTGCCGGATGTGATCAGCTACCTGTCGCGCTCGGTCGCCCTGCATGCTGGCGACCTGATTCTCACCGGCACGCCGGCAGGTGTCGGCGCCCTGGTGCCTGGCGATCGCGTTACCGCCGGGATCGACGGCATCGCCAACTTCGAGTTGAGCATCGGCAAGCGCTGAGCGGATGCCGGGATGCCATCATTCCCCTAGAATGGCGGCATCCCGCCCCTGCTGCTCAAGGACAGTGTCGATGTCGAGTTCTTCCCGCGTGCGCACCTATGGCATGCAGCAACGCAGCGACCGCCCGGATTTCTACATCCGCGACAAGCAGGCCCGTCCGGCCATTGTCACCCCGCACCGGCACGACTACTTCCAGATCCAGATCAACCTGGGCGGCGATACCGTGCAACATATCGGCGGCGCCCACGGCCGGAACACTGAATCAGGCTCGGCACTCGACGAGCAACACGCCATCCGGACCTGACGTACACCGCATCTTCAGCGGCAGGAAGGCTTCGATCACCTGGATGTTGCTCTGCAGATGCTCGGTCATCTGCGGCGTGGTGAAGCTGCCGCCGCCCGCCATCGCCATGGGCAGCAGCAATTGATCGGCCAGGTGCTCGGCTACCGCGGCCTGACTGTTCAGCCAGTGCCTGGCAGCGTCGACCGCCACGTCGGCCACCGCCTCGGAGCGCACATTGAACTGCCCGAAGGCGCAAAACACCTCGCTCAACTGTTCGCAACGATACTCCAGCAGCAACACGTTGCCGGGACTGTCCGCCGAATCGGTGCGAACCGTGCGACACGCCTCCTCAGGCAGATGCAGGCGACGCGCGACCCTGGCCAGCTCACGCTGGGCCACGGCCTCGGCAATGCCCGCGAGCAGCACGCTGACCTCACGCTCAAGCACCTCGCCACGCTCGTTCAGGTGCAGGGGCTGCAGGGTCGAGGGCTGGACAAACACTTCCAGCTCGCCGCCTCCAGCCGGCACGAAGCCATGGCGCAGCAGTTGCAGTTCAACCTTCGCGCCCATCCGCCGCAACAGCGGCAACCAGGCACGCTCGAGAAACTCGAACGGCGGCGCCAGCGGGTTGTGGGTCCCGCCGCTGATCACTACCCGACTTGGCTGAGGCGCCTGCAACAAAGCCGGCAGCAGGGTCTGCAACACCAGCGAACAACTACCGGCCGTGCCGATGGCGAAACGAAATTCCCCGCCACGAATCGGTCCAGGTTCAAAGTACAGGCTTTGCGAACCGAGTTGCGCCCCCTCCACTTGCGCCCCGCAGACCTCGGCGGCAGCCAATACCGCCGTCAGGTGCTGACGCAGCAAACCGGGCCGGCTGCGTCTGGCGCGTATGTTACCGATACGCAGTGCCCGCCCCGTCAGCATCGACAGGCTCAAGCCGCTGCGCAATACCTGGCCGCCACCCATGGCACCGTCCAGTTCGATCATGTCCTTTTTCATATCCTTCCTGAATCATGCATAAGTACGGACCATCTCCCTCAGGTAGTGGTCCAGTCGCTCGCTGTTCTCGTGGGTGCGCGGCAATACCGGCACCGGCCGTTCCAGTTGCGTTTCGATAAACCCGTGTAGCGCCGGACGCCGTGGGCCGTAGGCAGCTTCGTCTGCGCTGCGCTTGAGCTGCAGCAGCTCATCGACCTCGGCCAGCAGCAACGGATCGTCAACCGTCTGGAGCAGCGCATCGAAGGTCATCGGCGGCCGCCCCAGCCCACTGTCGATCCAGCGCACCGCCAGCAAGGGTCGCAGTACGTAGAAGTACTTCTTGAAGCGCACGCTCTCTCCTTGCAGGTAGCCACGGAAATTCTTCCTGGCCATCGACAGGTAGTGATTGCGCGCGGCAGGCGGGCTGTAGAACGCCTCCGCCAGCTCGCGCAACGAGCGGGTCGCCGCCTCCTCACGGTGATACACCAGTGGCGAATCGAGCCATTCGAGCAGGGTCGGGTTGGACTTGCGCAACAACCCCAGGGTCTTGCGCAGCTCCCAGCCACTGATATCCAGCTCGTCATCCAGTGGCCGCTCGATCACATCCCGTGCCTCGCTGACCTGGACGAACCAGTCCGGCTTCTCCACATAGACGAAACGCACATCGTAGTCGCTGTCGGTCGAAGAGAAGCCCCAGGCGCGACTGCCCGACTCACAGGCATACAACACCTTCACATTGCGCTCGCGCTCTATCCGCGCCAGCTCCTCAAGCACCCGCGCACGCATGGCGTCATCCAGCGGGTGGCGTTCGGCGTGTGCCATTTCCATACCCTCCCTTTTTCTATCGGAGCTTATCAACGCTCCCCTTGGGCAATGCCCCCCGCCCCTCAAGCGCCTGCAGTTGCTGCAACACCGCCTGGCGTACTTCCCGGGGGGTACTGGTGTCGCCCCAGGTGCACCTGCAAGCACAGCGGCCAGCCAGTCGATCGAGCCACTCATTCGACCCGCGGCCTTCCTGCTCATGACGCTGCAGCAGATACCCCAGCTGTCGCCATCCTGCCTTGAGACTCAATAGCGGACCGCGACGCGACTCAGGCAGTTGGTGCCATTGGGCATCCATGAGTCGTTCGAGCGCAACTTCGAAGAGCCCCCAGGGCTGCTTCCGAAGCAAGGCCACCGCCGCCTTGAACACCTTTTCCGACGGATCGCCCAGGGCCTCGATCTGCTGTGCGACACCTCGGTCACCCAAGGCATTCAAGGCCTGCAACCGAACATGCAGTGAGCGGGACCGCAGCGCCTGCACCAGCATCGGCCCTGCCTGAGGCTCATCCAGATCCCTGGCCAGGCCGATCAACCCCAGCCACTCATGCTTGCGGGCTGGAAGCGGGCCAGACAATCGAGCCGACAGCACCTGGCGGCAATCCATCTGCCAACGCGGCGCCGCCCAGATTGCCAGGTTACGCATGCTCGCCGACGTATCGAACAGCGCCTGGCACAGGAACGCCCTTGGGTCATCGAGCAGTTTCAACAGCACCCGCAGCACCTTGACCCTGACGCAGGCAGCCGAAGTCCGCATCGCCTCTTCCAGCAATGGCAGGGCCTCACTCACCGGCCACTCGGAACAGGCCTCCACCGCCAACTGCCGTACAGTGGTGTCCTGGTGACGCAGCGCCACCTCAAGCAGCCCCCGACGCGCAGTCGAATCCTCAAGCAAGACACCGAAGAGAAACCGTGCAACCGTGCCTTTGCTCGTCCGGAACACCTCTTCCATCGGTTGACGCACAGGCGCCAACGACAGTGTCGAACGCACCCTGGCCAGGATGCCGCCATGATCGGCACGTCGTCCACCGGCCAACGCCAGCAAGGCATTCAGCGCTTGCAGCAAAAGCCCGGCGTGCTCGGACACCAGATACGATTCCAGCGCCGAAGCCGCCTGCTGGCGTACCTGCGGCACCCAGTCGTTCAAGCGCTCGAACAGCACATCCAGCGCCTCGACGCAGACATGACCGGACAACTCGCGAACCGCGGCCTCACGGACAAAGCCGTTGCCAGACCGGCTGAGGATCACCAGGGCGGCAAGCGTATCGTGCCTGTTCAAGACGCCGTGAACCTGCTCCGCCTCGTAGTCTTCCAGCGAGGGAAGCCAACCTCGTACTCCCCCCGCCCCATATCCATCACTCATGATCCTACCCCTTCACGCAAACCACCTGCCGCAAGGTATGCAGCACTTCCACCAGCTCGCGCTGGGCGTGCATCACCTGGTCGATATCCTTGTAGGCCATCGGGATCTCGTCGATTACCGCCTCGTCCTTGCGGCACTCCACATGGGCCGTCGCTCGGATCTGGTCCTCGACGGTGAACATCTGCTTGGCCTTGGTCCGGCTCATCACCCGCCCGGCACCATGGCTGCAGGAGCAGAACGACTCTTCGTTACCCAGCCCGCGGACAATGAAGCTCCTGGCGCCCATGGAGCCGGGAATGATCCCCAGCTCACCCTTCTTCGCCGAGACCGCGCCCTTGCGGGTCACCAGCACTTCCTCACCGAAATGCCGCTCCTTCTGCACGTAGTTGTGGTGGCAATTCACCGCCTCCAGCGCCACGTCGAAGGGTTTGCGGATCACTTGGCGGGTCGCGGCGATCACCGCCTCCATCATCACTGCACGGTTCTGCCGGGCGAAGTCCTGGGCCCAGGCTACCGCCTGCACATAGTCATCGAAGTGCTGACTGCCTTCCTCGAAGTACGCAAGGTCGCGGTCCGGCAGGTTGGCGATGTGTCCACGCATGTCGGCCCTGGCCAGTTCGATGAACAGGTTGCCGATGGCGTTACCGACACCACGCGAACCGCTGTGCAGCATGAACCAGACCCGGTTCGCTTCGTCCAGGCAGACCTCAATGAAGTGATTGCCCGAACCCAGGGTTCCCAGGTGCTTGCGATGGTTGGCGTTCTTCAGCTTCGGGTACTTGTCGGTGATAGCCTTGAACCGCGGCTCCAGCGCCGACCAGGCCAGGTCGGCCATGTTCGGCACATCCTCCCAGGCGCCTTTGTCGCGCCCGCTGCGAGGACTGGTGCGACCATGGGGCACAGCCCGCTCGATGGCGCTGCGCAGTCCTTGCAGGTTGTCCGGCAGGTCGCTGGCGGTCAGCGAGGTGCACGCGGCAATCATTCCGCAACCGATATCCACGCCCACCGCCGCCGGGATGATCGCGCCCACGGTCGGGATCACGCTACCGATGGTCGAACCCTTGCCCAGGTGCACGTCGGGCATCACCGCCATGTGCTTGAAGATGAACGGCATCTTCGCCGTGTTCATCAATTGCTGGCGCGCCTCGGGCTCGACCGGAACCCCTTGGGTCCAGAGCTTGATCGGCTTGCCGTTGGCGACTTCGAGCAATGTGTAGGTCTGGTCTTGCATATTCTTCATTTCCTGATGGCCATTTCGGCCTTGTCCTGGTTTGACGGCGACAAGGGGCGGTGAAACATGGACACGCTCTACCTCTGAGCTATCACCTTGTGGTGAGCGGGAATCGAACCCGCGACACTGTAGTTCCACCAGCATTCGCCGGGTAAATCATCAATAAAGGGTGGTACGACAAGGGAAGTGACTGATCCGTGTTGCCACGGGCCGGATTCAGACCGGCATTCAGATGTACAGCCACTGGCATTCGTACCTTTCGTGGCAACCGACAAGAAGGTGATGAGACGTCTTTGGATGTAGTCCCACCGGCATTCGGTTGCCGCGAAATTCAACAGGGTTGTGCCCTGCCCATCACGGGCGAGCAGGTTTTCCTTCGTTCATATCGACAGCTCGTCGATCACTTTCACCCAGTGCCGCGCGCCGTAGGTGCCGGCGGTGAACTGGTCGATGACATCAAACACCGCATCACTGAAACCACCGACATTCAGGATGTCCGGCCGGTCCGGTGCCTGGGTGCTCGCCCCGGGCTGCATGTCGATGCAGATCAATCGCGCATCGGGGTTGATCCGCCGGATACGCTCCCACTGTGCCAGGGTTTCGGTCGCGCCATGGCGACGGTCATCGATCCAGGACTCGTTGTCCGAAACCAGGATCAGTGTGTCGACCTTGGCCTGCTCGCGAACCAATTGCGCCAGGGGTGCCGAACAGCAGGTTCCGCCACCGCCAATGGCGGCGAGCTTCTGCGCATTGCTCATCACACTATCGCGTGGATTGAGCTGCACCTTCACCACGCCACGCTCGAACGGCATCACCCTCGCCTGGGGCGTCTTGCGCAATACGGCCGCCGCAATCAGTGCCGCCACATCGATGCATCGCACCGCCGTAGTCGCGCCCTGGCGATAACCGGTGACCGGGCTATGCATGGACCCCGAAACATCCGGGCAGACCACCACCGCTCCCTGCAAGGCCGGGACATTCTCCAGCGACAGCTCCAAGGCGTCCTGCAAAGCCTCACCGATCACTGGCGGCACATCCTCGCCGATCATCCGATAGGCGGCGAGCAACTGGTACGGATAGACCCGCGCCCTGGCCACTTCCTGTGGATCCGCCAGCCGCCCGGCAACCGCCATGGCACATCCCGCAACCTCGAAGGCACCCTGGCGAGCCAGGGTGTTCAGGTTCATTCGCAATGCCTGCCATCCCATGTTCACGGCCAACTGCGCCCACTGCTGCCGGTCCAGCGCCTCGTTGCCGAGCAACTGGAACGGTACCTGCGGCAACTGCCGGCTTGCCCCGCCACGAAACTCCAGCAGCGAACGGGTCAATGGCGGCAAGGCATCGAACGCCACCGGCTTGCCCATCAGCCAGGCAAAGAATGCCTCGCGCCAGGCCTCATTGGGCTTGGGGTGAACCATCTTCACCACATCGGCCAGGGACGGCTGATTACCTACCGACGCCTGCAGCAACTGTCGTTCGCTGGCGTTGTTCAACCACTCCTGCACCAGTCGCTTGGGCTGCGAACCCAGCGATTTGCGCCCGGTGACGCCACTGCGCAGGATCTGCACGAAGTTGCGCAGCATCTTGCCGCTGTCCACCACCTTGGCGAACACCACCGGCAGCATGACCGAGCGTTGGGCCGCCAGGGCTGCCAGCAGCAGGGCTGGCATGTCCTTCATGTGGCCTTGCTGGCGAGCGTAGATCGCGGCCTTGGCCACAAAGGCGCTGTCGACTTCGGCGACGCGCTTGAGCACCTCGTCCAGCTGGCCTTGCGCGCTGGCCTGGTAGGTCTGGTTCAGGCAACCGGTCACCGCCAACTGTGCCAGGGCATGGCGAGCCGTATAGGCGTATGCCACGGCGCCGGAGGCATTGCGGGTGTTGCAGGCCGCAGGCTGAGGGCGGGTCTGGAACAGTTGGGTATTGGCCATCTTGGCTTCTCGCTCTGTTGTCTCGTTCGTTGCCAGAGATATTGCAGAGCACGTGCCAGGTTTTGAAAATCACCCAGATAAATTTTTAAGTCATTGATTTTATTGATAAAAATATTTTTCTTTCAAAAAATCAGGTTCAACGACCAGACGAGCAATCGATTTTTATTTATCCTTTTATATCGCCATCTATCCTGAAAGATAAACATGCCCAGCAAGCGCACAGTCACCATCGGTTTCATCGGTTCCAACCTCGATCGCGTCGGCAAGGGCGCCAACCGCTGGAGCCACTGGCGCCCGAGCATCGGCCTTTGCCAGCAGCCCGATCTGCTGGTGCATCGCTTCGAACTGATCCATGGCACCGATGCCCGCGATATCAGCCTGGCCGAACGGGTACGCAATGACATTCAGCAGGTGTCGCCGGAAACCGAAGTGCGCCTGCATCCAATGTACCTGCGTAATCCCTGGGATTTTGAAGAGGTCTATGGCGCGCTGGACGACTTCACCAACACCTACCGCTTCGACACCGAGCATGAGGAATATCTCGTGCATATCACCACCGGTACCCACGTGGCGCAGATCTGCTGGTTCCTGCTGACCGAAGCACGCTACCTGCCGGCACGCCTGGTACAGACCTCCCCTGCCCGGCGCCTGGATGAAGCGGCACGGGTCACCGGCACCCACACATTGATCGACCTGGACCTGTCGCGCTACGACCGGATTGCCAAGCGCTTCAGCGACCGCCGCCTGGAGGGACTGGCCTTTCTCAAGTCGGGCATTGCCACCCGCAACGCCGCCTTCAACCGCACCATCGAGCAGATCGAGCGGGTTGCCGTGCGCTCCCGTGCGCCGATGCTGCTGATCGGCCCGACCGGCGCCGGCAAGTCGTTCCTCGCCCGGCGCATCTATGAACTCAAGCGCAGCCGGCATCAGGTCGAGGGACGATTTGTCGAGGTCAACTGCGCCACGCTGCGCGGCGATGGCGCCATGTCGGCCCTATTCGGCCACACCAAGGGCGCCTTCACCGGCGCGCAGAACAGCCGCGATGGATTGCTGCGCTCGGCCGATGGCGGCTTGCTGTTCCTCGACGAGATCGGCGAACTGGGCCTGGACGAACAGGCGATGCTGCTCAAGGCTATCGAGGAGAAGCGCTTTTTCCCCCTCGGCTCGGACAAGGAAGTGGAAAGCGATTTCCTGATCATCGCCGGTACCCACCGTGACCTGCGCAGTCGCGTCATCGAAGGGCTGTTCCGTGAGGACCTGTATGCCCGCATCAACCTCTGGACTTTCGACTTGCCCGGCCTGGCGGATCGGCGCGAAGACATCGAGCCGAACCTGGATTTCGAGCTGGAGCGTCACGCTCGCGAGCAGGGTCACCTGGCACGCTTCAACGCCCAGGCGCGACGCCGCTACCTGGGCTTCGCCTGTTCCGCCGAGGCGAGCTGGCTGGGCAACTTCCGCGAACTGTCGGCCTCGATCACCCGCATGGCAACCCTCGCCGACAGCGGGCGTATCGATGAATCCCAGGTCGAGGAGGAAATCATCCGCCTGCGGCGTGCCTGGGGCCTGGTCGAAGCGGCAGACGCCGTGGAGCGCCTGCTCGGTGAGCGCGCCGGGGAAATGGATCTGTTCGATCGCCTGCAACTCAACGCGGTGATCGAAGTCTGCCGCCGTGCCAGCAGTCTCTCCGATGCCGGCCGGCAACTGTTCAACGCTTCCCGCCAGGCCAAGGCCAATCCGAACGATGCCGACCGCCTGCGCAAGTACCTGGCGCGGTTCGACCTGGACTGGAAGCAACTGAACGACGGTATTTGAGGCTATCGCGTGGGACAGGCACGCAGACGAGCTAAAAATGACGTTTTTTCGCGCCTGGAGGCCGCTTTCTGCATCGTCTGCGCGGGATCAGTCTACGATTCTGTAAGACCGGTCGCCAGGGAGTGTGGCCGCAACACAAGAACCGCATGAAAAACGCATGAGAGAACCATCCATGAAGACCGTCGCAGATCTGTTGAAACTCAAGGGTAGCCAGCGTCAGGAGGTCTACACCGTCCGCAACGATCACACCGTGTTCGAAGCGTTGATCAAGATGGCCGAGAAAAACGTCGGCGCCCTGCCGGTGGTCGACGAAAGAGGCCGGGTGGTTGGCATCATCAGTGAGCGCGACTATGCGCGCAAGGTCATCCTGCACGGACTGAGTTCGGTAACCACCAAGGTCAGCGAGATCATGAATGCACCGGTGATCACCGTGGATTCGCACCAGAAGGTCGATACCTGCATGACCATCATGACCGACAAGCACCTGCGCCACCTACCCGTGGTAGAAAACGACCAGTTGATCGGCCTGCTGTCGATCGGCGACCTGGTCAAGGAATCCATCGCCCAACAGGCCGACCTGATTCGCCAACTGGAACAATATATCCGCGGCGAGTAACCGCCAACGCCAATGCCGATTGCGCTGTCGATCGGCATTGGCATGCTGCGTATGCCCTGCAAATCCCCTCGCTCAAACACTTCCGAATATTACCCAACTACCCGGAAACGCCTTGAAAAGCGCACTTTCAATTTTTTCACAACGCTTTCACTTCGCGCCCACCTGCACCTCTTTAAATTCTCACCATCGTTTTCAGTATCGCTGCAAGCCAACTGATCACGACTGTCATGTTCCGGGGTGATGCCCTTCAAGTTGCCAGACCAGTCAATGGGTGAGTTCGTGGTTATCCTTAATGCCGTCCAATCCGTATTGCCGCAACCTCTCAAGCCCCGCGTCAAGTCAGCCCTGCTGGCGATCGGAATGGCCCTGGCGGCGTTGATGGCCACCGGTTTTGCCCTGTGGCCCAGGACGCCTCTCGATCTCGCGGTGCGAGATCACATGCGCAGTACCGGGGTCTATGCACAATGGAAAGCCGGGGATGTGATCGTGCTGGTCCGCCATGCCGAGCGCTGCGACCGTTCGAGCAACCCTTGCCTGGGCCCTGCCGATGGCATCACCCAATTGGGCAATCGCTCCGCCAAGGAGGTGGGCGGCGCCTTCCAGCAAGTGGGCATGGGCAACTCCGATGTACTCAGCAGCCCGACGACCCGCACCGCGCAGACCGCCGAAGCGATGTTCGGCAAGAGCGCCATCACCGCGGACTGGTTGGTCAGTTGCGGCCCGACCCTGGGCCAGGATGCGCTGGCCCACAAGGCCGCACATCGCAACCTGGTGCTGGTGACCCACAGTGGCTGCATCGATGACCTGGAGAAACAACTGGGTTATCGACATGTCCCCAAGAGTGAATACACCAGTTCGATGTTTGTCTCGGTGGGCGCAGATGGCAAGTTGAAAATGCTCGGAACACTCAATGCCGAGGATTGGCAGGCGGCCCTCAACACCAGGATATAAGACAGCGACACTTTGCAATTTTAAACATCATGACCATGGAACAGCACTGCCACTTGAAGGCATCTTGTTTCACCAACTTCGGTTGAACGCTCACTCGCTGCCAGATCCATCTTTTCGCCTCCGCCATGATCGCACCGACCCAAGCCCCCATGGACTTGAGCCGGCGCGGACAGGCGCGCGCCTGGCAGTCGCGAATCTCGGTTAAAACCCTTGTGGCGGTGATTACCGCTAAGGCCGACTCATGAACTCTCACTTGTCACTTCTTTCTCCCGCCGTACTCAGGCGCTGGTCGCTGCCAGCACTGATACTGGCCTTCGGGCTGTTCTACCTGCTGCCGATGATGTTTCACGGCCTGTGGGTTCCCGACGAAACCCGCTACGCCCAGATCAGCCAGCAGATGCTCCTGAGCGGCAACTGGACTTCCCCGCATTTCATGGGCCTGCGCTATTTTGAAAAGCCCGTCGCCGGCTACTGGATGATCGCCATTGGCCAGGCGATCTTCGGCGAAAACCTTTTTGGCGTGCGTGTCGCCTCAGCGGTCAGCACCGGGCTCAGCGTGCTGCTGACCTACCTGATCGCCCGTCGCCTATGGAACGACCCGCGCAAGAGCTTTGCCTCGGCGCTGCTGTTCATGAGCTTCGGCCTGATCGCCGGGCAGGCCGGGTACGCCAACCTCGATCCGCAGTTCACCTTGTGGTCGAACCTCAGCCTGGTCGCCTTCTGGTTCGCGATCGACAGCCAGCAACGCAGCCACCGCCTGTGGGCCTGGGCAACACTGGGCCTGGCCTGCGGCATGGGTTTTTTGACCAAGGGGTTCCTGGCCCTGCTACTGCCGGTGCTGATCGCCCTGCCCTACATGATCTGGCAGCGGCGCCTGGGCGAGCTGCTGCGCTGGGGGCCGATCGCGGTGGTGGTGGCGGTTGCCGTCGCGCTACCCTGGGTACTGGCCATCAACGCCCAGGAGCCCGACTACTGGAATTTCTTCTTCTGGCACGAGCATATCCAGCGCTTTGCCGGCAATAACGCCCAGCATGCCCAACCCTGGTGGTTCTACCTGCCGCTGCTGGTGGTGTCATGCCTGCCATGGTCGGTGCTGCTGGTGCCGACGTTCAAGCAGGCCTGGCAGGAAAAGCGCCAGGCACGTACCGGCTTCCTGTGGCTGTGGTTCGCCCTGCCACTGGCATTCTTCAGCCTGAGCAAGGGCAAGCTGCCGACCTACATCATGCCTTGCCTGCTGCCGCTGGCACTGATGATGGGCAACGCGGTAATCGATCGGGTGGCCCGCGCCGAAGGCCGCGCGCTGCGTCTCAACGGCGTGCTCAATCTGACCCTCGGCGTGGCCGCCCTGGTTGCCCTGATCGCGCTGCAGGCAACCCGCTCCGTCTATGCCAACAGCCATGCCGAGGTGTTCAGCCTGTCGCTGGTGTTCGTCATGCTGATGGCCTGGATCATCAGCAACGCCTTGCTGGTCCTGCGACCCATGGCGTTCTGGGCGATGCCGGCCCTGGGCATCGGCCTGCTGGTGACCCTGCTGCCGGCTGGCATGCCAGCCAGTGTGATCAGCAACAAGATGCCCGACCAGTTCATCGCCGAGCATCTCGATGAACTGCGCCAGACCAAGCGCCTGCTGAGCAACGAACTGGGTACTGCCGCAGCACTTTCCTGGCGCCTGCAGCGCCCACAGGTCGATTTGTTCAATACCGCCGGCGAACTGAAATATGGCCTGGATTACCCTGATGCACAGGGACGCCAGGTCACGCTCGAAACCATCGGGCAGTGGATGAGCGAGGCGCGCAAACAAGGTTCGGTCGGGGTGGTCATGCGCATCAAGGGTACGGCGGAAATGGAAGAGCTCGGCCTGCTGCCGCCCGATGGCAAGCGCTACAAGCAAGGTGACAGCGAGATCATTATCTTCCCGCAGACCCAGCCATGAACCTGCGCTACTGGAAAACCGACCAGGGTGCCCTGTCCCTCCTGCTGGGCGTCTCGGCCCTGCTTCTGCTGCTGGGCCTCGGCTCGCGGGAGCTGTGGGGTGCGGAAACCCGCTGGGCGAACATCGCCTTGCAGATGCTGCAGTCGGGCAACTACTTCGACCCGTACCTCAAGGGGCTGCCCTACTACGACAAGCCCCTGCCCTCCTATTGGCTGATCACCGCCAGTGCCAAACTGCTGGGAGGCCTGGGCAACGTGTCGTTGCGCCTGTCCTCGGTCATCGCCGCCTGGCTGAGCGTGTGGCTGATCTACCTGATCGGCGAGCGCCTGTGGCGCAAGGGCACCGGCCTGGTGGCCGGGTGGATGCTGGCAACGACGTTCTACTTCGTGTTCTGGGCCCGCGTGGCCACCGCCGATATTCTCACGGTGTTTGGCGTGCTGGCCGCCGTCTGGTGGTACTGGCGCGGACCGGATGACACGCGCCTGGGACGCTACACGGCATTCTTCCTGATACTGGCGCTGACTTCGCTGTTCAAGGGCCTGATCGGCTTCGTCCTGCCGGGGCTGGTGCTGCTGCCGCACCTGCTTGCCGAGGGCCGCTGGAAACGCCATCTCAACCCACGGCTGCTGCTGGCCCTGCTGATTGCCCTGGCGCTCTACGCCGTGCCCTTCGTGCTATCGAACCTCTACGGCACACCGACCTATAGCGGCGAGAGTGGCCTGACACTGGTGTTCAAGGAAAACGTCGTACGCTTCTTCGAGCCCTTCGATCACATGGGGCCGATCTACACCTACCTGATCTACCTGCCGGCCTACACCCTGCCCTGGGCACCGTGCTGGCTGATTGGTCTGTGGCTGGCACTGCGCCAGTGGCGGCGGATCGAACCCAACACCCGCTGGCTGGTCTGGGGCCTGGGCCTGCTGTTCGCGTTCTTCACCGCCAGTGGCAGCCGGCGCAGCTACTACGTGCTGCCACTGGTGCCGTTCGCGCAATTGCTTGCAGCCTGGTGGGTGACCCGGCGCGTGGCCGAAAAACGTGAAGCAGGAAAGACCAGCGGACCGGGCTGGAACAGGGGTTTCGCGGCTGCAGCAGCGTTCGTGCTGCTGGTGGTCGGGATCGTCTATCCGTGGAGCAACGGCGGTGGCGGTGCCATGCGCTTTGCCGACGACGTGCAGGCCAGGGCCAGCCAGAGAGCCCCGTGGGATGAATGGCAGATGGTGATGATCGAGGTCGACAACAAGCTGCCGATGTACCTGAACAACCAGGGCAAGCCTTTCTACTACGTGCAGGAAAACCAGGACTACCCGCGCAACGGCGACAGCGATGACCTGATCGACTGGCTGGAGAAAACCAGCGGCCGCCGCTGGGATCCGACCCGGACATTGATCGTTACCAGTTTCAAGGCCGGCGACACCCTGCCCCTGGGCTACCTCGCGGTCGACCATGACGTCGTGGTGACACAACCCACCAACGGCGCCCGCCTGGCCCATAACCATGAGAACGGCAGCGTGGCCTATGTCCCACGACGGGACGGGCCGCTGGAAGCCGAGGGCCACCCCCGGTAACGGATCGGGCTGCGGTGCACAAACCCGCGGGTTCACGTAGAGTGGGGCTCCCGAGGCAACTTGGGTCCCCATTCATTTCTTGCAAGGATCGCCATTGATGAAGCCCACCGTGCAAACCTGCCCGGTCCCGCCAGATTCATCCATCAATCGTCTGTTGCCCAACGCCGACTTCATCGACAGCCAGTGCATCAGCGATACCCATCTCGACCGTACGGCGCTGCGCCATGCACTGAACATGATGTCGACGACACCAGCCTGGATCGACGGCCTGATGCAGTTGCGCAATCGCCTTGTGGGAGTGTTCGGACTCAAGGATCTCGGGCGCCTGACCCGTATCGACCTGGCACGGGCGGATGCCGATTACCGGGAGAATGACCGCGTGGGGATCTTCACGCTGATCTCCAACCAGCCTGATGAAGTGATGATGGCCGATTGCGACAAGCATCTGGATGTCTATCTGACGCTGCACCGCTCGCCGATCACGCCAGAGGGAACGCGTACCCTGACACTGTCGACGGTGGTCCACATCCATAATCTGCTGGGCCGCCTGTACATGTTGCCGGTGGCGCCGTTTCATCGGCTGATCGTGCCGATCACCCTGAGAAACGTCAGCCGGCACTGAGCCGGTCGGCGGCCCTGGCACGCCCTCCACGCGCCAGGACCGCCAGAGGCCAGGCTCAGTAGCCCAGCGACAACCCGGTGTTGCGCCGCGGGTCATTGGCGCCGTAGAAGCGGTTGTTGCCGACCGGCTTGCCATCGAGCGAAGGCGCACCGACAAGGATCGCCGCCAGGTGATTCAGCGGCTGGGGGCCGGTGAACTTGTGACCCCAACTTTCGAGAATCTTCTGGGTATCCGGGCTGACCGCATAGGTTTCGAGGTTGGTTTCCTCCGGCAGCCATTGCTGGTGGAACCGTGGGGCATCCACCGCTTCCTGGATATTCATCTTGTAATCGATGACATTGAGGATGGTCAGCAGCGTCGCGGTGATGATCCGGCTGCCGCCGGGCGTACCGACCACCATGACGGTCTTGCCGTCCTTGGTGACGATGGTCGGGCTCATCGACGACAACGGCGTCTTGCCGGGCGCGATGGCATTCGCCTCGCCCTGTACCAGGCCATACATGTTCGGCACGCCGACCTTGGAGGTGAAGTCATCCATCTCGTCGTTCAGGATCACCCCGGTCTTGCTCGCCATCACGCCGGCACCGAACCAGTCGTTGAGGGTGTAGGTCACCGAGACCGCATTGCCCCACTTGTCGACGATCGAGTAATGGGTGGTGTTGTTGCCTTCATGGGGCGCCACGCCAGGCTTGAGGTCCTTGGAGATCCCCGCCTTCTGCGGATCGATCGCGGCCCGCAGCTTCTCGGCGTAGGCCTTGTCCAACAGGTGTGCCACCGGGTTCTTGACGAAATCGGGATCGCCCAGGTAGCTGTTGCGGTCGACATAGGCGTGACGCATGGCCTCGATCTGGTAATGCAGGCCCTGGGCGGAGTGATAGCCCAGTTGCTCCATCGGATAGCCTTCGAGGATGTTCATGATCTCGCAGATCACCACGCCACCGGAGCTGGGTGGCGGTGCCGAGACGATATGATAGCCACGATAGTCGCACTCGATGGGCGCCAGTTCGCGGGTCTTGTACTGGTCGAGGTCGGCCTGGGTGATGATGCCCTTGCCGGCCTGGCTCGAATCGACGATGGCCTTGGCGACCCAGCCCTTGTAGAAGCCGTCGGTGCCCTTGGTGGAGATTTCCCGCAAGGTTTTCGCCAGGTCCTTCTGCACCAACTTCTGGCCGACCTGCATCGGCTCGCCCTTGTTCAGGAAGATCGCACCGGAATCGTGGATGTCCTTCTTGAACTCGGCGGTGGCGGTGTGCAGCAGATCGATGTCGCCCTGCTCCAGCGCGAAACCTTCCTCAGCCAGCTTGATCGCCGGGGCGATCACTTCGGCGCGCTTTTTCGTGCCGTATTTTTGCAGCGCCAGTTCCATGCCCGACACAGTTCCCGGGACCGCGACCGCCAGGTGGCCTTTCGAACTCAGGTCGGGGACGACATTGCCGTCCTTGTCCAGGTACATGTTGGCCGTGGCAGCCAACGGCGCCTTTTCGCGGAAGTCGAGGAAGGTCTTGCGACCATCGGCCAGTTGCACGGTCATGAAACCGCCGCCACCGAGGTTGCCTGCTGCCGGGTAGACCACCGCCAGGGCGTAACCGACCGCCACTGCAGCATCGACCGCATTGCCACCAGCCTTGAGCACATCGACACCGACATGGGTGGCCAGGTGCTGCGCCGTGACGACCATGCCGTTCTCCCCGGCGACGGGCGCCTGGGATGCTGCATGAACAGGATTAACAGCCAGAATCAGCGCCGTCGCCAGCAGCGTGCGCGCAAGGGGTTCGAATTTCATGAGCCAATTTCTCTTTTTTTTATTTGCTGGAAACGCAGACTCCTGTCTGCGCGGGCCCTAATCAAGGTAGTCGCTGGGGGCGGATTCACCTAGCACCAATTACCGAGTTTTTGCAGGACCAGTTACATTTCCGTAACATTCCCCGCCTTTCATAGACCCCTCGCTTGCCTCCGCTGGCTCCCACCTCAGGTAAACCATGAAACCCGCCCGCCTACGCGCCGATGTCCTGGCCGGACTCACCACCTCCTTCGCCCTGGTGCCTGAGTGCATCGCCTTTGCCCTGGTCGCCCACCTCAACCCGTTGATGGGCCTGTACGGCGCCTTCATTATCTGCACTCTGACCGCGCTATTCGGTGGCCGGCCGGGCATGATCTCCGGTGCCGCCGGTTCGATGGCCGTGGTAATCGTCGCCCTGGTCGTCCAGCACGGCGTGCAATATCTGCTGGCGACAGTGCTGCTCGGTGGCCTGGTGATGGTTGCGTTCGGCCTGTTGCGCTTGGGCAAGCTGGTGCGGATGGTGCCGCATTCGGTGATGCTCGGCTTCGTCAACGGCCTGGCGATCATCATCGCGCTGGCCCAACTGGAGCAGTTCAAGGACGGCGAAGGCTGGATCACTGGCGAGCCACTGACCGTGATGCTCGGCCTGGTCGCACTGACCATGGCCATCGTCTACCTGCTGCCGCGCCTGAGCCGCGCAGTACCGCCGGCGCTGGTGGCGATCCTGGGGGTCGGCCTGCTGGTCTACCTTTGCGGCCTGCCTACCCGCACCCTGGGCGACATGGCCCATATCGCCGGCGGTCTGCCAATGCCGACGCTACCGCAGGTGCCGTGGAACCTGGAAACCCTGCACATCATCGCGCCCTATGCCGTGCTGATGGCCCTGGTGGGTCTGCTGGAGACCCTACTGACCCTCAACCTCACCGACGAAATCACCGAGACCCGCAGCTACCCGGATCGCGAGTGCACGGCGCTGGGCGTGGCCAACATGGTTTCCGGCCTGTTCGGCGGCATGGGCGGCTGCGCGATGATCGGCCAGACCGTGATCAACCTCAGCTCCGGCGGCCGTGGCCGGCTCTCCGGCGTGGTGGCCGGGGTGATGATCCTGCTGTTCGTGCTGTTCCTGTCGCCGCTGATCGAGCGTATCCCGCTGGCGGCGCTGGTGGGGGTGATGTTCGTGGTGTCCCAGCAGACCTTCGCCTGGGCTTCGTTGCGAGTGTTGAACAAGGTGCCGTTGAACGATGTGCTGGTAATCATCGCCGTCACCGTGATCACGGTGTTTACCGACCTGGCGACCGCGGTGCTGTGCGGCATCCTGATCGCCGCGCTGAACTTCGCCTGGCAACATGCCCGCGAACTGTACGCCGATACCCACGAGGAGCCCGATGGGAGCAAGCTCTACCGCTTGCACGGCACATTGTTCTTCGCCTCGACCACGCCATTCCAGAACCTGTTCGATCCGGCCAACGACCCACAGAAGGTGGTACTGGATTGCCGCCACCTGAGCTTCGTCGACTACTCGGCGATTGCCGCCCTGAAAAGCCTGCGGGATCGCTACACCAAGGCCGGCAAGCACCTGCGGGTCGAACACCTGTCCGAGCGCTGCAAGCAGTTGCTCAAGCGGGCGGGCGTGCAACATGGAAACATCGAGCAGACCGAATAGCCTAAAAGGCTGCAGGCTCATTCGAAACGTTCCTTTCCGGCCAACGGCTCCCCCGACTCGCGGGAAGCGATAAAGATCTGCCTGGGCAGCTTGAAACCGCGCAACTTGAGCAACGCCAGGGGCCCGGCCCCCAACTCGGTGCGCAGGTGCCAGGTCAGGTCCAGGCCGTCGGGGGCCTTGAGCACCAGGCGGTAACGGCTGTCGCCATCGTCCAGCGGCGTGACCCGGGCTTTTTCCAGCAAACGAATCAGCCCCCAGGTGCCCGAATGATCAGCCAACAGTCGTTCACCGGCGTAGATGCTGGTCCAGCTCAGGCTCACGCCGGGATAGTCGCTGCGGCCCGGCCAGTTGAAGCGTTGCCAGCTTTCCTGCTGGTTGAAGTACAGATGCTCCTGGCCATTGAGGATGAAACGGGTCTGCTCCACGTCGCGCACCGCCTTGCCTTGCAGTTCGAAGCCCAGGCCCAGGCCGCCATCGGTGTAGAGCACGTCGGCCAGGTGGCTGAGTTGGTTCACCGCAGTGAGGAACTGCGGATTGACCGTCAGCCCCTGACTGTAGGTGGGGTCGACCACCCACTGGCTGCCGTCCTTGTGCAGCACCCCGCCCAGTTGCCGTTGCAGGAACTGCTCGATGCGCCCCGAGTCGGCGCGAATCATCTGTCCCAGCATGGGCAGCGAGGCGTCGCTGCTGGTGTTCACGAAGGGGTAACGGCCGGTAAATGCCGTCTGCCAGTCACTGACGATCGACTGTTGCCACTGGCGATTGAGGCTGGTCGCCGAGGGTTGCAGCACACGTTGCCAGGCCTGTTCCAGCGGTTGCACGAACAGCGTGCGGCCGACGCTCTCCCACTCCGCGCCCAGGCTGGCGGCGATCAGGCTGGCGTAGGCGCGGGTGTCGGTGAGGTCGATGCGCCTGCCCTGGAATACCGTCTGCGCCAGGCCACGGGCCACGGCCTGCGGATCGGCAGCGGTACTCACCTGCTGCAGTTGCAGGCGCACGCCGGTCACCCGGGTAAGAAAGGCTTGCAGGCTCAAGGTTTCCGGCCCGGCCGAGCCCTCGGAGTGCTTGCCCAGAAGACTCAGCAACGGTCCGAAGGTGGCGTCCAGTGGGCCGGCCAGGCCCTGGGTTTCGAGGGGTATGACCTTGTCCTGCGCCACCAGTTGTTGGGCGGACTGGATCAACGAGTCGGCCAGGGCCTGGCGGCGACCGCCGGCCTGCCCCTGGTAGGCCAGGGTGTTCATCAGCGCGATCAGTGGCGACTGGCGCGTGTCGCTCATCAGGCTCAGTTGCTCGATCACATCACCCAGACTCTCGGCCCGATGCCAGCGCAGGCTGTCGAGAAAATCCAGCCAGGCGCCGGCGTATTCCTGGAAATAGCGTTCGGTGAGGTGTTCCCTGAGCACCTCGGGGGTCAGCGACGGGTCGACGGCGACCGGCCTTTCACTGAGTACCCAGTCGATTTCCTCGCGGCGCGCCCGAGCGACCCGCTCGATGGCCGGGCGCACCTGGCCTTCCCAGGCCTGGCGGGTGAACACCCCCGGTACGCTGGCGGTGGTGGAAAACAGCCCGTGAGTGTCGCCGAGCATTTGTGGCAGGCCCAGGTCCGGGTAATGCGGCGCGGCCTGGTCGAGCACCTGGCGGTATAGGCTGGCTTCGGCATTGCGCTGGCCCAGTTGCCCGAGCAGGACTTGCCGCACCTGCCGGACCAGCAGCGGGTCGGCCTCGATGCGCCAGCCCGGATGAGCCGCCAACTGGTCGGCATAGAACTGCCACAGGCTGGGCGACAGGAGTTCCCACAGGTCTGGGGAAATGCCCTGGCGCAGGGGTTCGAGGCTGCCCAGGGTGCTGGCGAGGAAGTTCGCGTCGACCTTTTCCGGGCGGGCCATCATCAGGTACGCCTTCAGTTGCCGATGGGCCGCCGGGGCTTGGCGAGTGCGCTCGGGGCTGTCCGGGGGCAGTTGGACCAGGGCATGCAACTGTGCCTCCAGGGCCTTCGCGGCCGGGTCGCGGATCAACCGATGGTTGGCCTCGATGTAACGGGGCCACAGGGCGTCGAGCAGGTCGGCGGTCGGGTCCAGGCCGAAGCGCTGGTACCAGGGTGCGCCGTACTCGGCCCGGTGAACCAGGCGACCCAGCACGAGCACCAGATCATTGAGGCTCAGCACTTGTCCGTTGCCATCGCTGGGTTGTTCCAGCGCTGCCAACGACGTGTGGATCTGACCGATCTGGGCGCGGTTGCTGGCTGCGGACAACAGCAGTCCGGCGCCCCACACGGCGGCCAGGGTCAGCAGCGCCACATGACCGACTCGCGTGGCCGGCCAGCCGAGCCGACGCAGCCGCACGCCGCGGTCATCGACGATGCCCTGCCAGCTCGGCGTCGGCGGCCAGAGATGCGCCGCCTCATTGGCCGCGCAGGGCAGCGGCAGGCCGAACCACAGGCCGCGCAGCGGTACGCTTCGGCCCAGCGCGCCGAGCCAGGGCGCCAGGGCCTGGCGCCAACGGGCCATGCCCTCGGCCTCGAGATCGCGGGCCAGACGATAGAGAAAGTCATGGGTCATGACCTGGCGCATCTGCCGCATGCCTTCCCGGCGCAAGGGGGGCAGCAGCGCTTCGAGCCGGGTGTGCAGATCGGCGGCGTTGAACGGCGCCGGCATCAGCGTGCCGACCGGCTGGGTGGTGCGGTCAGCCTGCGACCACTCGCTGTCGCAGACCTGCCACAGGTGCAGCGGCAGTTGCCAATGCAGGTCCTGGGCCAGTTGCCGCAGGTGGCGGGTGCCGTTGCGGATCGCGGTCGGGTCGGCGCTCTGCGTCTTGTTCAGCGCCCAGACCACGCCGTCCAGCGGGCGCCAGCGGCTGAGGCCGTGCCAGTGGCTGAACAGTGCGGGGATGGTTTCGGCGTGGATGTCACCGCCCCAGAGCAGCAGTGCGCCCTCGCCTTCCTGCCACTTCTGCCCGGCCAGGCCAGGGGCGATGGCTTCGATCTGCTCGGGCTCGCCGACGACCAGCAGCAGGCGCAGTTTGCGGCGCCAGAGCCTGCCGTGGTGGTCGTGCAGGTAAGATCGAACTTGCCCAAGCCGATGACTCCCCAGCGCACCAACACCTGCTTGTGTGAACAGCTCTACATCATCCGACACAAGCTGGACATAACCTGCGTGCGCGGCCCCACGTACCCACCAACGGTAAACGGCCACGCCCCCTATCAGGGTAAGGATTGCCACCGCTATCACCAGCCACGCTACGGTTTGCCGGTCATTTTGAGAGGGAGCTTGCAGCCATTCAGGAAAACGCCAACCGCCCAGGAGCAAGGCAGTCCCGGTAATCATCAAGGTGCCAGCCAACTTTCCTATCGAAGATCCAGGTTGCATTCGAGAGTCCTATGCCGAAAGTGATGGCACAGGCGTCAGCACCGTGCTCCAGAGCCCCGACTCGACGGGGCTGTCACCGCTGAAAATGAACTGCGGCCCAGCGTCGCGCTGAAGGGCCTGCGTCGCGGCGGCGATCGCCAACCAGGGTGACGTCTTGCCTGAATGCCCCAGCAACCGGTCGAGGTTGTGCAGTTCCCGTTCGTGCAGCAGCATCGGTGCCGCCCTCAGTACCGTGCTCAGTGCGCCAGCACGTTGCGCACTGACGCCCACGCGCCAGACCCGATCAATGGCCTGCGCCTGCAACGGCACCCAGTCCAGCGCCTGGCGTGCTGCATGGAGCAGGGCCTCGGTGGTGGTTGCGTGCTCCTGCTCCGGACGATGGAGGTGAGCGACAGGCGCCAGAATGTGTTGTGTCAGCCGATTGCCCAGCAGCAACCCGACGGCCACTTCCGCACTGCCCTCAGGTTGCTCGGGTGCAAACTGCAACGCGACCACCAGTAACAAGGCCGGGTCATCGATACGCTGGTCGAGCCAGTGGTCCACTGCACCCAACCCGCTCTGCTCGAGGGGCGCTGTCGACTGACGGATGCCGGACGCCCGCCATGCCTGTTGCCACGTTTGCCGTGATTGATCCGCTGGCAAAATGGTGTCGATCTCCAACAGCAGGGCCAAGGGGGTCGCGTCGGGTAACTGCGCCAGGGTTGGCGACAAATCCGCGAGTACCTGCCCCAGCACGCGCTGCATCGCCTGCGCAGGCTCCTCCCGCCCATCACCCGGTAGACGACTGCGGCACAGCGTGACCGGGTTCAAACGCGAGGGTTGTGGCTTCAGGGGCTTGCGGCCATCGAGCACGGCATCCAGTTGCGTCGTCGGGTCCCCTGGGCCGCGCAAGGCCGTGTGCAGGCTCACGCTCAACACCTGCAGGGAACGCCGACCACGGCGAATCCTGCGCGCCAGATCCTCTTCACGGGCGGCATTCCAGCCCTCGGCGACACTCTGCTGGCCGATATACACCACGGCACGCACAACGAGCAGCAGGCACCAAGCCAGGAGCGGCACCCCCAAGGCCAGCTCCCAGGCGTTCGACAGTTGCTGCTGAAGCGGCTCGGTCCCCCACAACGCTGTCGCGGCGAGGCCCAGTAGCAGAAACGACAACAGCAAGCCCAGCCAGAGCAGGAGACGAGGCCGCGCGGGCCATGGCGCCTCGGCAGGAAGCTGATCCAGTCGGATGGCCATGGCTAGTGCACACTCGCTTTGGGGGTATTAGAGGGGGTAGGGATGAAACCGACCGCTGTCGGCGTAGGGCGGCCAGTGGCGGCTTCGAGGTGCTTGGCTTCGGCCAGCCGGAGGATCAGTGCCTCGCTGGGTTTCTCTGGGGGGATATTCGCCAACCGTTCTTCCAGCCATTGCAGCTTGCCGTCCCAAGGGGGCAGCCTGGCCGGTGGCAGGGGCAGGATTTCATTGATTTCGGGGACCTTGGGGTTGGCGTAGGAGTACCTGGCAAGGATGCGCCAGATGGTTTTGTATCGCTCGGCGCGTTCGAGGTCTTCCTGTTGGTCCAGATAGTGGATTTGATTAGTCGCGGGAGGACCACGAAATGCTTTCTCTAAACGACCTGCAGCGCTCTCGTTACCTGCAACAACCCCCATCTGGAAAATCTCAAGTGCCTCTTGATATTGCTCCTTGTATTTAAGATAGATACCCAAAGTGCTGGCAGCCTCGCCATGCCCTTGCTCGGCAGCACAACGGTACATGGAGATACCTACTTCCCGAGAGGAATCGACCGAATCAAGTTTTTCCCCCACGTAGAACTGGGCCAAGGCACTGCCTTCGTCGGCCGCCTTGCGAAAATAACGCAGTGACATATCCGGGTCCGCCCTCAACCCGGCCGAGCCATTTTTCAGGAAGATGCCAACAAAATAGTAACCGGTCGCCACCCCCGCATCGATCAGTTCCTGGCTCAGGCGCCGATGTTCTTCGCCCAGCAGCGCGAACTGACCGCGCATACTGCCGTTCTGCAAATTGATATTGGCCTTGTAATGGCCATGTTCGGCGGCAATGCGATACAACCGTTCGACCTCGGCATCGACACTCTTGTCTTCCTTGAGCTGGTTGTTCTTCTGTAGCCAGCGGGCGTACTGGAACAGCACATCAGCTTCGGCTGACGGCTCCGGGATGGTTTCATGCACGCAGGTGAAAGCCAGCTTGGCCTTGATATCGGAAAGAGGTCTCACATCGACCTGCTGCTTGTCCACGCTGGAAGCGTCGCAACCCAGCAACAAGGTGCTCAAGAGCCCGAACAACAAATACCGGCGGCTCATCCGTACAGCTCCCATTCGATCTCCTCCACCCTGACCATCAGCTTGTCCGGGAGCAGGAAGCGAGGGCGACGGTATTGAACCTTCAGCGTCGGCAGGATCTCGCCCTGCTCGAAACGCCGGATGGTTTTATCCTCAAAACGCAACATGTACTGGTTGGCAATGCGGATGGCTTGCCAGTAGCCGGTTTGCGGGCAGGGCTGGCCGCTGTTGCAGGTGGGCGCCCGAATGCCCGCGCGGACAAAGCCGACCGCTGTCGGCGTAGGGCGGCCGGTGGCGGCTTCGAGGTGCTTGGCTTCGGCCAGCCGGCGGATCAGTGCCTCGCTGGGTTTCTCTGGGGGGATATTCGCCAACCGTTCTTCCAGCCATTGCAGCTTGCCGTCCCAAGGGGGCAGCCTGGCCGGTGGCAGGGGCAGGATTTCATTGATTTCGGGGACCTTGGGGTTGGCGTAGGAGTAGTTCGCCAACACTCGCCAGATTTTTTCATAGCGATCGGCGCGTTCGAGGTCTTCCTGTTGGTCCAGATAGTGGATTTGATTAGTCGCGGGAGGACCACGAAAAGCTTTCTCTAAACGACCTGCAGCGCTCTCGTTACCTGCAACAACCCCCATCTGAAATACCTCAAGCGCCTCTTGGTACTGCTCCTCATGCTTGAGATAGATACCCAAAGTTTTAGCAGCCTTGCCATGTCCTTGCTCGGCAGCACAACGGTACATGGAGATACCCACTTCCCGAGAGGAATCGACCGAATCAAGTTTTTCCCCCACGTAGAACTGGGCCAAGGCACTGCCTTCATCGGCCGCCTTGCGAAAGTAACGCAGCGACATATCCGGATCCCCCCTCAACCCGGCCGAGCCATTTTTCAGGAAGATGCCAACCAGGTAGTAACCGGTCGCCACCCCCGCATCGATCAGTTCCTGGCTCAGGCGCCGATGTTCTTCGCCCAGCAGCGCAAACTGACCGCGCATGCTGCCGTTCTGCAAATTGATATTGGCCTTGTAATGGCCATGTTCGGCAGCGATGCGATACAACCGTTCGATCTCGGCATCGACACTCTTGTCTTCCTTGAGCTGGTTGTTCTTTTGTAGCCAGCGGGCGTACTGGAACAGCACATCAGCTTCGGCTGGCGGCTCGGGGATGGTTTCATGCACGCAGGTGAAAGCCAGATTGGCCTTGATATCGGAGAGTGGGCTCACGGAAATGTCCTTGCTCGAGTGACTCGGGAGGTTGCCGCCATCACAGGCGACCAGCAGCAGGCTGGATAAAAGGAGGATCAGGCGCATCAATCGAGGTTCTCCAGTTTGGTTTCGTTGTAATAAAACTCGACAAGAGAAGCGCAGGGGGTCAGTTTTTTGCTCTGAAAGCGTTTGTTTTCATCAATGATTTCCTGCCAAGCCTCAAACGCCTTCGCCGGATCATCCTGCTCCTCCCACTTCTCCGCCTCCTTTGGATCATCCTTCTCCCCCGGCTTCTTCGTATGCAGCCTCCACAACCTCCGCCGCAAACGCTGTGTCACGCTCGCCCACTCATGGGCAATGTTCAGCTCGCTGTCGACCTGCATGCTGCGGGTGTTGATATTGGCCGAGCCGTGGGTGGTGAACGTGTCGTCGACGATCATCAACTTGGAATGGATGTACACCGGCATCCACCGCTCGCCCGGCGGGGAATCCGGTGCCACCAGCGAGCATATGTGGACTTTCAGGCCCGGGCGCTCCTGCGGGGTGAGCGTACTTTCCTCGATCTCGCGGATGCGGCGGTCGAGGGCCATCTGCCGCCCACTGTCATTGTTGACACGATCCAGGGCCGCCTCCTTGGCCTTGGCGCTGACGTCAGTACCGCCCAAGGCGTCGATCAGGCTGGTCAGCTTGACCAGGGCCTGTTCCTCGAGCCTCTCGGTCACGCTCTGTTGCTGCTCGGACGCTTCGGCCCGGGCCTTTTCGATCAGCCGCAACTTGCTGATGGCCGGCATGGTATCGGCACGCCCCAGGCTCTCGAGCATGCGGTAGGTATTGACCGTGCCGGCGCCCACGCCGTCGGTGGTGTCATTGGTGACCACGAACAGGTGCAGCGCGCCATGCCGGCCAGGATCGCGGCCGGCCTTGCTGAGGGTGGCCGCCACCAACTTGATCAGCTCAGCCAGCGGTGGCCAGCGAAAGTACTGGTTCTCGATGTAGATGAACTGGGTCGCGTTGTTCACCGCCTGCAGATAGGCCTGCTCGATATCGCGCTTGTCCTCCTGCGGTTGGGTACGCAGTACCTGGGCCATCTGCAGGGGGACCTCGGAGGGCAGCGGCAGCGGCGGGCCGATGCGTTTGGCCGCGCGTAGCGCGAGCAGGTCCTCGCCGGTTTCCTTGTGCCAGGCGCTGGCGAAGTTGTGGTGCAGGTGCTCCAGGATCGGCCCGCTGACCTGGCTGGAAATATCCTGGCGCGGGGTGTCGCCTCGCGGGCCTCTGTCGGGTGCCGGTTTGGTCTGCGGGCTGCGGTTCAAGGCTGAATGCTTGTCGGTGTCCCAGTACTCGTCGAGCAGGTTGTGTCCCATGACGAAGCCGATGACGCCATCGGAGCATTCGTAGTCGACCAGCACCATTTTCTGGTGATGGGTGGGCGCGGCGGTCAGGGTCAGTTGCGTGCTGAGGCTGAGCTGCGGATCGAGACTGGCGCGTCTGGTCTGGTGATTGATTTCAGCCCGCTCGGACAGGTCGAAACCGCGGCTGACGAAGATGGGAATGTTGCGCGCCTCGCGCAGCGCGGCAGCCATGTTGTCGACGGCGGCGCAGCGGGCAAACCATTCACGGTCGAAGGCGTACTGGTCCTGCGTGGAACGCTGCATGGCACGGTCCATGATGCGCACCGGGCCCTTGCCGGGCAGGTTGGCTTCGCCGGCGACACCGGCGGAGTTGAACGGCATTTCCCAACCCAGAATCCGCACTTCCACCCCTTTGCGGGCCTTTTCCATGAGCAGGTCGCCAAGGCACGGCTCCTTGCCGTCGCGGATCAGGTACATCGACGGCTGGAAGCCCCAGCAGATGATATCGACCGAGCGCTTGGCCTGGGCAATGGCCAGGTGTACGGCCTTGAAGGCTTCCTCACCATTGATCAATGGCCGGTAGGTCGCCGGCATCGGCGGGTATTCGGTCTCCTGCACGTACCAGGGCGGGGTGCAGACCGCTCGCTGGGTGTGCTTGAGCGCGATGGGCACCACGATTTCGTACTTTCTGATGGGGGGTATCGTTATTTCCTGGCTCATTGCACGTCCTCTGGCGGGGGAATGGCGGCGTCCACGACAGCTTCATACGTGGCCCGATGATCCGGGGCATCGCCTGGCGAGCGATGCTTATGCAGGCCGCGATTGGCTTGCGGCCCCTGGGCCGGGTTGTCGTAGTCTTCTGGAACCGGCAACTGGTACTGCACGCCGTTGGCCAGTTCCAGGCGGTATTGCCGGGTCACGGCCTGGTGCTCTATCGCCAGTTGCTGCGCCTCATCCAGCACGCCCTCCTGCAGCAGGGCGCCATCGGCGAAGAGCTTGTAGGGCATACCGGCCCAGCCGCCCAGTTGATTGGCCGCACGCGGCATATCGAACCGCAACGCCTGCCCGAACTGGCTGGCTGGATAATCGGGGTGGGCTGCTCGCAGAGCGGACGGCCCGCTACACTCCAGATACGCGGACTTGATGAGATGGTCCCCCTGGGTGCCGGACTCGATGCCGCTGGGCTCCAGCGTGAGGTAACTGCCCCCGCCATTGAGGACGATCTTCTTTTTCGCGGTGATATGGATCTCGTCTTCGCTGCTGGTGATCTCCAGGCCATGCCGGGCCAGCAATTGCAGGCGGTCGTTCTGTGCCTGCACGCTGACCGGGCCCTGGTTGGCGACCAGCCTGATCCCCAGCTTGCGCACGAACAGGCTGAGCCCCTGTCCCACCCCGATGAACAGTTGCTTGAGTACGCTGATATCGGCCTGGGCGCCGGCGTTGATCATCAGGTTTTCCTGCGCCGCCAGTTGCAGGTGCCGACCGCTGCTCAGGGCAATCCCTTGGGGCGCACTGAGCAGCAACACGGATGACTTGAGCTGTTCCAGGTCCTGGCGCAGCAGGTCCAGTTGCGCCTGCACGCCGGCCGGCTCGGCGTTGGCGGCCTGGGCATCGGCGGAGAGTTGCTGCAACTGCTCGCCAGCCTGCTGCAGACGCTCCAGCGCGGCCTCCATCTGCAGTTGCGGACCCTTCGCCTTCTCCTGTTTATCAGCACTGATAAACACCCCCCTGCCCCCCCGAATCGCCCCCCAATCATCGGTGCGCAACTCAAAGCCTTCCCCGCGCTTGTTCTTCGCCGCATCCACCAGATGCCCCAGGTTCAGCTGGCTCTTGCCGCCATACTCGGTGCTGAGCTTCACATGTTCCTGCCCGCGCAAGTCCTCCATGCGCAGCTTGTTGTTGGCCGGGGTACGCAGCACGTTGCGGCTGTGGTCGCGCCGATTGAAGGTCACGTGGTCCGGCCGGTCGCTGTCGTGCAGCGCATGGGCGATATACGGCCGGTCCGGGTCGCCCTGCTCGAAGGCCACCGCCACTTCGGTGCCGGCGATCAGCGGCAGGTGCAGGCCGTGGGTTTCGCCGGCATAGGGTCGCGCCAGGCGCAGCCAGCCGCTTTCCTGCCCCGTCGGCCAGGGCTCGCGGTCGAACAGGAAATGCACCCGGTAGCGGCCTTCGAAGTCGATCTCGGCGTAGCGGTGGGTCTTGTCCGGGTGGCTGACCCGGGCCGGCAGGGTGCCGGCGATCTTCGGCCGGGGCAGCACGGGCGGGCGGAAGCAGATGCGTTCCGCGTAAGGCATGGCCTCGAAGCTGACTTCCAGGCTGCGGTCGCGCGCGGCCTCCAGCAGCAGGCGGGTGATCACCGCACCCGGCTCGAAGGCCTGCGGCGCCCCGCCACTGATGTTCAGCACCTGGCCGGGCGCCAGGCCCGCCTGGCTGCTGTGGCCGCTCAGGCGGGTGCGCTCGTTGAAGTAGCGCTCGTGACGCAGCCGGGCATAGAAGAAGCCGCTTTCGCTTTGCAGGTCTTCGTCCTGGGCATAGGCATCGCCCAGCACCCGATAGGCTTCGGCGTAGTGGTAGGCCTCGCCGTAGGTGCCCAGGGCCCCACGGCTCTGGTCGACCTCGCCATCGAGGTGGGCGTGGGCCTCACGGTGGTGGTAGGCACGAACGCTGACGCTCTTTTCCACCACCCGGTGGCGGCACTGCAAGCCCCACACGCTGTCCTCGCCGAGGCTGCTCAGGCCCGAGGACGGGCGACAGGGCAACTCGATCCGCGGCTTGGCGTAGCCACGCTGGTCGTCGTGGAACTCGACGACATCAATCATCAGGCGCTCGTCGTGGCGGAAGCAGTACCAGATGCCGACCTCGGCCAGCAGCCGGGCAATGAACGCCAGGTCGCTCTCGTCGTACTGCATGACCTGCTCGCGCCGGGGGTATTCGCGCACCAGTTGGAAGTGAAAGTCCTGGCCGTAGAATTCATGGCGGCCGCGCAGGATATGCTCGACGATTTCCGGCACCGAACGTTGCTGGTAGAGACGAAATTGCTTGCCCCGCTCCAGCAGGGCCAGGTGCGGCTGCAGGGTGATCTGGTAGCGGGCCTCGTCGCGGGACGCGGACAGGCGCTGGAAGTCGGTGATCACCCCGAACACGCTGCGCAGCGGCTTGATCTCGGGCTCCTTCAGGCCCGGGATGTTCAGGCGTTTGACCGGCATCGGCCACAGGCTGAAGCCGGCGTCGCGACCGAGGATGCTTTCGACCGCGAGGTCCTGTGCGGTGCAGGTGAACTCCACCGTATAGGCGAACGGTTGGCTCAGCTGTTCCTCGCCCTTGAAGGCCAGCACGTCGAGGCTGGCATCCAGGTCACGGACCTCGAGCTTGTGGCGGCTGTGGTCGAAGAAGATGGGCGGTTGGGGCATGGTCAGGCCTCCATGGCGGTGGGTTCGGTGTGGTAACCGTGGCCCGCAACCGCCCATTTCTAGAGGCGTAGACTAAACACTGACGCGTACGGGGACGGTTTCTTCCCCGGCACGATGAATGATCCGAAATGCCTGTTCCATCCCTTGGAACATTGTTCGGACAGTTCCTGCTTGTTTACAGAAACAACCTACAAGCCATCTCTTTGACAAGCACCCCGCTCTCTGGAGCTGGCCTTCACTAAAATGGTCCACAGACACTCAAGGGGCTGCTAATCCCATCTGCGATCACAACCATTGCGACACCCTCTCACCGGGTGCGGCTTGTTTATTCGATCAACCCCATCATACGAACTTGCTGACAACAACCAGAACAATGGCTTGGAAATATCGAGACAAGGCTGACAAGACTCGGAACAACTCTCCTGCACAATCTGCAAGGCACGGAAACACCCCTCCCACCTGCCAGTTTCAGTCAGTCACCACTGATGAAAAGCGTAATGAAACAAGGAATGTCAGGATGAAAGCCCTTCTATTGATGATCGCCGGCCTGCCCCTGGTCGCTTGCGGCAGCGACACCCCGCCAACCGTCGATGCGGTACTCGATGCCCTGAAAGCCAACGGTGTGCCCTTCGGGGCCGTGAGCTACCCCAAACGCAAACCCCTCAGCCTGCTGCCCAACACCTACAAGGAACGGGTGGAAGTGGCCTTTCCGAGCATAGCCCCCAAGGGCGGCCAGTTCTTCGTCTGCGAAACGCGCGAATACTGCGATCACCTGCAGGAACATTTTCATGCCCTGCGGGCCCTGGCAGGCCCGCATGTCTATCGTTCGAGAAGCGGCCGGGTCCTGGCGCAGCTCTATAGCACGCTGGAACAACCGGTCGCCAACCAGATCCGTGCCGCCATCGAGGATCTGTAGAAAAGCTCAGTTTGACGAGTCATCCTTGCGCCAGACCAGTACCGGGATGGCACGGATGTAGATCAGCTCCCCCACCAGTTCGACCAGGGTCTGGGTGATCACGGCCGCAGCCGCCAGGCTGCGAATGTCCTCGGGCAACGCCAGGGCCAGTGGCAGCACCACCAGCGAGTTGCGGGTGGAGGCACTGAAGACCACCGCCCGTGCGGGGCTGGCCGGAAGTCGGCAAAGACGTGCGGCCAGCCCCCCCAGCAGCGGTGCCAGCAGCATGAAGCCCAGATACACCGGCAGCACCGGCGCGAGACGATCGATATCGCGCACCACTGCCGCAATCTGCGAACCGACCACCGCCACCAACACCGCAGCCATCGCCGGCACTGGCAGCCAGGCCCAGATATCGCTCCAGGCGGTGACGACCCGCGAGCGCCGGGCCAGTGCCGAAGTCATCAGGGCCAGCAACAGCGGCGCGACGATCAGCATGAGAAAGGCCACGACGAAAGGTTCGACCGATATCACCACGGCAGATTGGCCATCGAGCATGAATGCCAGGTATACCGGCAACAGCATCAGCTGAAGCAGCAGCAGGATCGGCGTTGCCGCCAGCACCAGTTGCGAATCGCCCTTGCCGATATGGGTGAACACCACCGCATAGTCGATGCAGGGCGTCAGCAACACCAGCAGCGCGCCCACCAGAATCGCCGGATGCCCCACCAGTCCACGGCTCAACCCCCAGACCAGCAGCGGGACCAATACGAAGTTGGCGAGCAGCAGTGCCGCCATGAAGCCCTGGTTACCCAGGCCCCGGCGCAGGTCGAGAAAGGGAATCTGCAGGAACATCGCGTACATCAGCACCGCGATGCCCGGTGTTACCAGGGCAGCAAGGCCCTGGGCAATGCCTGGAGACATCAACCCGACCAGCATCGCGGCGATCACCGCGATGAAGTAGACCGGTATCTGGTTCTGCTCAAGTATGTCTCGATTCAAGCTGCGTCCTCCTGTCGCAAAAGGCCGTCAGCCTAGGTTTGCCGCCATGCTATCCAACCAGGGCGGCGCTCGTCGTGAAACCGGGCCCGAGCAGCGAGCGCTCAGATCAGGCGCTCGATCCGCTTGTGCCGCCAGACCAACTGGTAATAGGCCACCTGCAACAACAGCATGCCGATATAGGCCGCCGGGAACGCCATCCATACACCCTCGAGCCCCAGGCGGGCATCGAGCAGGTAGGCCACCGGCAACTCTATCCCGACGATGCAGAAAATGATGATCAGCACCGGCGCCATTACCGTGCCGCTGGCCCGCATGATGCCGCCGATCAGTGCCTGGAAGCCGAAGATCAGCAGGCTCCAGAGCAGGATATGCAACAGGTGCTCGGCGGTTGCACGAGTCTGCGGGTCGGTGATGAACAGCCCCAGCAGCCAATGGGAAAGACCGTACCCCAGTACGATCAACCCGCCGGTCAGGCAGGTGTTGATCAGCATGCCCGTGCGCAGGATCGGCCCGATCCGCTCCAGCCGCCCTGCCCCGATGGCTTGCGCACCGAGAATCGAAGCGGTGATGGCAATCGACAGCGCCGGGAACTGCACGTAGTTGACGATCTGCGTCACCGCGCCATAAGCCGCCGTGGCCTGGGAGCCGTGATGATTGACCAGCGACAGGATCACCAGCTCGGACACCGACAGCACAATCATCTGCAGACCGGTCGGCAGGCCGATACGCAGGACCTTGCCGAGGATTTCCCGGTCCAGGCGCATCGCTACCAGCATCGCCCGGTCCGGCGCCATCACGCTGCTCTTTTGCCGTAAACGCAGACCGAGGAACAACATGGCACAAGCCGTACTCACCAGGCCGGCCAGGGCGGCACTCTGGATGCCCATTTGCGGCAGGCCCAGCCAGCCACGGATCAGCGCCGGAGTCAGCAAGAGGCCGATGCCGGTGGAGACCAGCAGCGCCAGCAAGGGCGACAGCGTATCGCTGATACCGCGCAATAGTTGGGTGAACAGGATGAAGATCAGCAGCAGCGGCATCGTCAGCATCATCACCCGCGCATAGCCGACCGCGTCATCCAGCACATCGGCAGGCGTGCCCAGCCCTTGCAGGGCCGGTCGGGCGAAAATGCTTCCGAGCACCGCCGCCACCAGCCCGATCAGCATGCCCAGGGTCAGGGTCGCGCCCACCACGGCCTTGACCGCATGCGGTTCCCGCGCGCCCCAGGCCTGCCCGATCAGCACCGACGCACCAGCCCCCAGGCCGATGATCAGGGCAATGAAGAAAAACACCACCGGGAACATCCCGGACACCGCTGCCAGGGCTTCGGTACCCAGCATCTGACCGATATAGATGCTGTTCAGGGTACCGGAGAACGATTGCAGGAAGTTGGACAGCACCATGGGTGCCAGGAAAATCAGATAGACCTGCCAGAGAGGGCGTTGCGGGGGTGGCTGCATGTAGGACTCGGATCTCGGATGAGGTACATCGACGTAGGCGCCGACTCTATCTTATAGAAGATGCCGAGGGGAGCTTGCGTCACATGTTCCACTTCAAGGGGAAGGATATTTCCCGACGAGGTCCAGCCATTGCGGGTCAAGCCTGGACTGTTCCGGATCGAGGCCCTGCACCTGCATGGCGGCCTTGTGCTGGGCTATCTCCTGCGCCATCTGGTCGAGGCTGCTGCTATTGCCGTCCAGCCGGTGCATCTGGTTCAGCCCCAGGTGATAGAACCGCAGGAGCTTCATTGCCGTCGGATCGTTGGCCTGCACGCCCGCCTTCACCCGGTGCATGACATTGGTGACGCGCATCAGGCTGCGCTTGAGCTGCCAGCCGTAGACAGCCGCGGCCATCCAGGGTTGCGACCAGAACACCTGGCGCACCAGCAGCGTCATCACCAGTACCGCAGCCAGCACTCCACCTGCATTGAAGCGGAAGTTGTCGCCACCCGGCGTGCCAAGGAGCATGACCGCCAGCCCGGAAAGCAACATCGCCAACGCCACGAAAACCGCAGCAATGATCAGCGTGCTGCGACGGGTCTGTTGCCGATAGGTCTCGGGGTCCAATGGTTTTATTTCGAACATCGATACGGTGCGCCTGAGGTGGAGAGATCCCCGCATTATGCTGCCTTGCAAGCGAGACAGGGGGCGGCCAGGTCAATGAAAAGTGTTTTCAGAGGGCGGACGCAACGTTTAATTGCATGCAGACAGCTAGGCAATAACCTACAAAACCTGAAGAACGGCCTGATCATCATCTGCGTCGCGATACCGCTGCTCAAGCTCGCGTTCGACCTGCTGGCACGCTAGCCGGAAACTCTCGGGCCAGAGCGGCAGCGTCATCATTTCGATTGATCATTCAAATCGTAAAACGGAATTTTTAATTTGCGTCCGTTCCCGACAGGATAAGCCACCTCGAACAACCTGTCGGACGCACCACCATGAACCTCAACCTGGCCATCGCCTGTGCAATCGTCGTCTCTTTCACCGTTGCATTGATTCACAGTTGAACAACCCTCAACCGGCCTGCTCGATCAACCAACTGCGGAAGGCCGCCATCGCCGCTGTCTCGACCCGCGACTGCAACCGCGTCAGCCAGTAGCTGCCTGTGACGATGCCGATATCGAAAGGCTGCCGGATATCACCGGCATCCATCTGGCGGGAGAACATCATCGGCGGCGCCAGCGCCACCCCCATGCCTTGTAGCGCGGCCTCCATCATCGCCAACGACGAGTCGAAAACCACACTGTTGGAAACCAGGCTATTGGCTGGCAGGCCCGCGCTCTGGAACCACTCGGGCCACTCGTCCGCCCGGTAGGAGCGCAGCAGGGTCTGCTTGAGGACATCTTCCGGAGATTGCAGTAGCCCGGCGATCTGCGTGGTACACAACACCGACAGTGGTGCTTCCAGCAAGCGCATGGCGTCGACCCCGTGCCAGGCCCCCGTACCAAAACGAATGGCGAAATCGAGTCCTTCGGCCGCCACATCCACACGGTTGTTGTTGGTGGACAGGCGCAGATCGATGAACGGGTGCCTGTCGCGAAAATCCGCCAGGCGCGGCAACAACCAGCCCACGGCGAAAGTCCCCACTGCCCCGACTGTCAGCACCTCGCGATAATGTCCGCCGTCGAAACGCCCCAGGGCCTGGGCGATCCGGTCGAACGATTCGCACAACACCGGCAGCAGGCTTTCGCCTTCGGCGGTCAGCATCAAGCCACGGGGCAGGCGCTTGAACAGCACGACCTTCAGCTGTTCCTCGAGGCTCTTGACCTGATGGCTGACCGCCGCCTGGGTCACGCACAACTCGACGGCTGCCCGGGTAAAGCTCAGATGCCGCGCCGATGCTTCAAAAGCCCGCAAGGCATTGAGCGGCAGATGGGGACGAACCATACGTCGCTCCTAGTTTTTCTAATGGCTAATCCGAAATTTCATCGTTTGCCGGCGATGGACTCATCCCCTAGATTGGACCCCACCCCGCACCACTCAGTCGAGCTTTACGTCAGGTGCCTGAGTAGAAAACACAGCACCATGAAGTGCTGCGACAGAATGCGGAAAAAATCAAAAAATCATGGAAATTGTCCGATTATGCCAACCAGATTCACATTTAGTGACACATTTATCATCAGCGCCCTGTGCCTGCTCGGCGCGGCAAACAGCTTTGCCGCCGACACAAAACCCGACTCGCTCAAGGCCGTCGTCGACGCCGCGATTCAACCACTGATGAAGGCAGAAGGCGTGCCCGGCATGGCCGTCGCAGTGCAGATCAACGGCAAGGCACATTACTTTAACTACGGTGTTGCCTCCAAGGCGGACAAACAGCCTGTAACAGAAAACACCCTGTTCGAGATCGGTTCGGTCAGCAAGACCTTCAACGCCACCCTCGCCGCATATGCAGTGGCCCAGGGCAAGCTGTCGCTCTCGGAGAACACCAGCCACTACCTGCCCGAGTTGCGTGGCAGCGCCTTCGACCGGATCAGCGTGCTCAACCTCGGCACCTATACCCCGGGCGGACTGCCATTGCAGTTCCCGAGCGACTCGGACAGCGCCGAAAAGATGATGGGGTACTTCCAACACTGGAAGCCGATTTATCCCGCCGGTGAGAAGCGCCAGTACTCCAATCCGAGTATCGGGCTGTTTGGTTACGTGGCCGCCAAGAGCCTTGGTCAGCCATTCGACGACCTGATGGAAAAGACCCTGCTGCCCAAGCTGGGGCTCCAACACACCTACCTCAGCGTCCCCAAGGACCAGATGGACCGCTACGCCCAAGGCTACACCAAGGACGGCAGCCCATCCCGGGTCGGCCCTGGCGCGCTGGACTCCGAGGCCTATGGCATCAAGACCACCGCCAGCGACCTGCTGCACTACGTGCAGGTGAACATGCGACCGCAGCCGCTCGAGGCGCCGCTGCAGCAAGCAATGGCCCTGACCCATAGCGGGTATTACCAGTTCGGCAATACCACCCAGGGCCTGGGCTGGGAGTTCTACCCTGCGCAGGCCAAGCTGGACACCTTGCTCGACGGCAACTCGAACAGGATGCTCGAACCGCAGCAGGCCACCTGGTTCAAGACACCACAACCACCGAACGCCGACAGCTGGGTCAACAAGACCGGCTCCACCAATGGCTTTGGCGCGTATGTAGCCTACGTCCCGGCGAAGGACATCGGCATCGTGCTGCTGGCCAACAAGAACTACCCGAATCCGGCTCGGGTCAAGGCGGCATACGAGATACTGAGCGCCGTAGAAAAGCAGCAATAGCCAGCGACACCACGCACCTGCCGCCTGAAACGGCAGGTGTGCTGCCCCATGGGCAAAAGCCCTTGCACTTGGCTATGATCGCAGATATGAACAGCCAGCCTCCGCTCCGCCAGCCCTGTCCTCCCGGCGCCTGCAACTGCGAGCGGGACCAGTTGCTGGAGACACCCGGTACGGATATCCGAATCCTGCGCCTGACCCGCCAGGAAGAAAAAATCCTGCTCGAACGACTCGAAGACCTCAAGAGCCTGGCGGACCTCGAGCGCCTGCAACTGCGGATGTACGAACAACTGGGCATTCGCCTGACCATCGCCCCAGGCCCCAACGAAGTACGGACCATGCGCGGCATCGGCATTCACATCGAGGAACTGCCGGGCCTGTGCCGCAAGACCCGCCAATCCATCCCGGCAGCGATCCGCCGAGGCCTGGAAAAACGCCCGGAAATCGCCTACGAACTGCTCAACGCCCACGACCTGCTGGGCGGCCTTTGATCCCTTCTCAACGCCCCACCGACCGACGTTTCAAGGTCTCGCTAGGCAACTCCCGGAACAGCGCCCGGTAGCTACTGGAAAATCGCCCCAGGTGCCAGAACGACCAACGCATAGCCACTTCGGCGACGGTGCTTTCCAGCTTGCCATGCAGCAGTTCGTGGCGCGCGCTGTTCAGCCGCCGCAAGCGCAACCATTGGGTCGGCGTCATGCCGGTAAACGCCTTGAAGGCATGTTGCAACTGCCGTAGCGGCACACCGGCGACTTGGGCAAGCTCCAGCAGATTCAGGGTTTCCTCGGGGACATCCGCCGCCCACTCGCCAATGCGCTTCATGATCCCCCGCTCCTCTGCCCGCCGCTGCAATGAGCCACGATCCAGACAGACGCAGGCGTTATCGAGGATGTACAGGCAGTCCTCCAGCAACTGCTGGGTCAAGGCCTCCCTGCTCGGCGGATCGAGAGTCTGCGCCAGGCGCGTCAAGGTTCCGCTCAGCCAGCGACCGAACAAGGCATTCTGCTGCGAGTTGAGTGGCGCCATGAACAGCCCCTCCAGCCGGGCGATATCCAGGCCGTGGCGCTGGACGAATTCCGGGCCGAATACCACCGCCACTTCCTGGTAGTTCTCCGGGGTGATCCAGATATTGCGGCTCTCGCCATTGAGCACGTACAGGGCGTTGTCGCTGCGATCGAAACAGAAGGCAAGCGCCCCCGAGGGCGCACTGAAATTCTGCTCCACCCGGGTGTTCATGCACTCCTCGTAGATCTCCACGCCCTGCAGGTCCAGGTAACGAATCTGTCCGGCAAAATGCCCCGGTGACATCTGCTGGTAGTGCTGGACCCAACCGGGCGTTGCCCGGATCTGTTCGGTCACGTCGGCGGTATTGAACGCCTGGACCCGCAAGGGATTTGGCTCTGTCATGGAAGACCATAGCGCACCTTTTTGGTGCGTCTTGGAGTGGGGAAAGTGGATAGATGGAACCGCGCAGCTGCCAGCAAGATAGTCGTCAACGCGCTGCAGGGGAAGCCTCCCGCCATTTTCAGGCAAGCGGAAGGCCCAACCTGGCGTCGATAAAACCAACGACGAGGTCCTTATGAACGCCCCTTTCGATCAGCTGTACGCCTGGCTGAAAGAACACAAGATTACCGAAGTGGAATGTGTGGTCAGCGACCTGACCGGCATCGCCCGCGGCAAGATCGCACCCACCAACAAATTCCTGCATGAGCGAGGCATGCGCCTGCCGGAAAGTGTGCTGCTGCAAACGGTAACCGGGGACTTCGTCGAGGACGACGTCTACTACGACCTGCTCGATCCCGCCGACATCGACATGATCTGCCGCCCCGACGCCTCATCGATCTACCTGGTGCCGTGGGCCATCGAGCCCACCGCGATCGTGATCCACGACACCTTCGACAAGCAGGGCAACCCGATCGAACTGTCGCCGCGCAACGTGCTCAAGAAGGTTCTGCAGCTCTACACCGACAAGGGCTGGCAACCGATCGTCGCGCCGGAGATGGAGTTCTACCTGACCCAGCGCTGCGAAGACCCGGACCTGCCGCTCAAGGCCCCGCTGGGTCGCTCGGGCCGTGCCGAGAGTGGCCGGCAGTCGTTTTCCATCGACGCCGCCAACGAGTTCGATCCGCTGTTCGAAGACGTCTACGACTGGTGCGAGGCCCAGGGTCTGGACCTCGATACGCTGATCCACGAAGACGGCCCGGCGCAGATGGAGATCAATTTCCGCCATGGCGACGCCCTCGACCTGGCCGACCAGATCACCGTCTTCAAGCGCACCCTGCGCGAAGCGGCGCTCAAGCACAACGTCACCGCTACCTTCATGGCCAAGCCGATCGCCGACGAGCCCGGCAGTGCCATGCACCTGCACCAGAGCGTGGTCGACATCGCCACCGGCAAGCCGATCTTCGTCAATGCCGACGGTTCCAAGAGCGAACTGTTCCTGCATCACATCGGCGGCCTGCAGAAGTACATCCCCAAGGTGCTGCCGATGTTCGCTCCCAACGTCAACTCGTTCCGGCGATTCCTGCCGGATACCTCGGCACCGGTCAACGTCGAATGGGGCGAGGAGAACCGCACCGTCGGCCTGCGCGTACCAACGTCCAGTCCCGAGGCCATGCGTGTGGAGAACCGCCTGCCGGGCGCCGACGCCAACCCCTACCTGGCGATCGCCGCCAGCCTGCTCTGCGGCTACCTAGGCATGGTCGAGGGCATCGAACCCAACCCACCGGTGGAAGGCCGGGCCTATGAACGACGCAACCTGCGCCTGCCGATCACCATCGAGGACGCCCTGGCCCACATGGAGGATTGCCCGACCCTGGAGCGCTACCTGGGCAGCCAGTTCGTCCGCGGCTACGTGGCAGTCAAGCGTGCCGAGCACGAGAACTTCAAGCGGGTGATCAGTTCCTGGGAACGAGAGTTCCTGCTGCTCAGCGTCTGATCCCGCAACACCCACAACCACTCAACGAGGTGTCGACATGCGTCTATTGAAATCCGTAGTCCCCGTCACCCTGGCGCTGCTGTTCAGCGCCACGGCTCACGCCGAACCCACCGTCAGCGTCTACAACTGGACCGACTACATCGGCGAGACCACCCTTGCCGACTTCCAGGCCCAGAGCGGGATCAAGGTGATCTATGACGTGTTCGACTCCAACGAAACCCTGGAAGGCAAGCTGCTCGCAGGGCGCACCGGCTACGACGTGGTGGTGCCTTCGAACCATTTCCTCGGACGCCAGGTAAAGGCCGGGGCGTTCCTCAAATTGGACCGCGCGCAATTGCCGAACTGGAAGAACCTCGACCCGCAACTGCTCAAGCTGCTGGAAAAGAACGACCCGGGCAATGCGCACTCGGTACCGTACCTGTGGGGGACCAACGGCATCGGCTACAACGTCGAGAAGGTCAAGCAGGTGCTGGGCATCGATCATATCGACTCGTGGGCGGTGCTGTTCGAACCGGAAAACCTGAAGAAGCTCACCCAGTGCGGTGTCTCGTTCATGGACTCGCCGGACGAAACCTTTCCGGCGATCCTCAACTACATGGGCATGGACCCGCGCAGCTCCAAGCCTGAGGACTACAAGAAGGCCGAGGCCAAGCTGCTGACCCTGCGGCCGTACATCACCTACTTCCACTCCTCCAAGTACATCTCGGACCTGGCCAACGGCGACATCTGCGTCGCCTTCGGCTACTCCGGCGACGTGTTCCAGGCCGCCAACCGGGCCAAGGAAGCGAAGAACGGCATCAACATCGCCTACTCGATTCCCAAGGAGGGCAGCAACCTGTGGTTCGACCTGCTGGCGATCCCGGCTGACGCGGGCAACGTCAAGGAGGCCCATACCTTCATCAACTACCTGCTCGACCCACAGGTCATCGCGAAGGTCAGCGCCTCGGTCGGCTACGCCAACGCCAACCCGGCCGCGCAGCAATACATGGACGCCGATCTGGTGCACAACCCCGAGGTCTACCCACCGCAGGAAGTGCTCGACAAGCTGTACATCTCGACCACGCCAACACCGGAAATCATGCGCCTGATGACCCGCTCCTGGAGCAAGGTGAAGACCAACAAATGATTCAGGCCAACCCAATGGAACACGCCCGCTCGTACTACGCTGCCACCGCCCACTCGATGCCGGCTCGTCCCCGGCTCGAGTCAGACCTGGTAGCGGATGTCTGCGTGATCGGCGGCGGTTTCACCGGCGTCAATACCGCCATCGAGCTGGCCCAGCGCGGCCTTTCGGTGATCCTGCTCGAAGGCCGGCGCATCGGCTGGGGCGCCAGCGGGCGCAACGGCGGCCAGCTGATTCGCGGCATCGGCCACGATGTCAGCGGCTTCGCTCGCTACGTCGGCGCAGATGGCGTGCGCTACCTGGAACGGGCCGGGATCGACTCGGTCGCTCTGATCGGCGAACGAATCCGCGAACATGCCATCGACTGCGACCTGCGCTGGGGCTTTTGCGAACTGGCCAATACTCCGGCGCAATTCGCCGCCTTCCAGGCCGAGCAGGAACACCTGGCACAACTGGGATACGCCCATGAGACACGGATCGTCGAGCCAGGGAACATGCGCGAGATCGTGGCCTCCTCAGCTTATGCCGGCGGTCTGGTCGACATGGGTTCAGGCCACCTGCATCCGCTCAACCTGGTGCTGGGCGAAGCCCGGCTGGCCGAGGTGTTGGGGGTACGGATCTTCGAACAGAGCGCGGTGCGTGAACTGATCCACGGCAACACTGTGCAGGTGCGCTGTGCCCACGGCACGGTACGCGCCGACAATCTGGTGCTGGCCTGCAACGCCCACCTGGACGACCTCGAACCGCGCCTGGGCGGCAAGGTGCTGCCAGCCGGCAGCTACATCGTCGCCACGCAACCGTTGAGTGAGACGCTGGCCACCGAACTGATCCCGCAGAACCTGGCGCTGTGCGACCAGAAAGTCGGCCTGGACTACTACCGGCTGTCCGCCGATCGTCGCCTGCTGTTCGGCGGTGCCTGCCATTACTCGGGGCGGGACCCTGCGGACATCGGCGCCTATATGCGACCGAAGATGCTCAAGGTGTTCCCGCAACTGGCGGATGTGCGCCTGGACTTCCAGTGGGGCGGCAAGATCGGCATCACCGCCAACCGCTTCCCCCAGGTCGGCCGCTTGCGCCAGCAGCCGAACGTGTTCTATGCCCAGGGCTATTCCGGACACGGCGTCAACGTCACCCACTGGACCGCCCGGCTGCTGGCCGAAGCGATCCATGCCGGCCAGAGCCAGGGCATGGATATCTTCAGCGCGGTGCCGCACATGACCTTTCCCGGCGGCAAGGCCCTGCGCTCGCCGCTGCTGGCGCTGGGGATGTTATGGCATCGGTTGCGTGAGGTGCTGGGCTGAGTGAGAGCACAACACCACCGAGCCAGAGGGACTTCTACAATACAATCCAGCGCCACTATTTCCTTGAAAGAACGGCGCAATTACTGCCCTCCGAATTAAACTTATCAAGTAAAATTAAACCTACCCAAAGTTTCCCTGACCTCTCTCAACAGACCTGCATCATCCAGTTCAATATCCTCTCGCTCAGGATCAGAGGTATAGCAATCCACAAGAATAAATAAAGCAGAAACGCATTCACCTACAGCTTGGGTGTCTTGACTTAAGGCACCTGACTCGCCCTCCGCCCTCCAAAGGCCCAGATACTGAGCCTCAAACTGAGCAGCCGTTATCTCTGACGACAAAAATCTTTTCGCCAAATCTATCAATTTCATACTCATTGCAGCACCCCATTAATAATGTAGTTATTAAACTGCGGCGTCCCAGGATACAAGCGCCAACCAGAAACAAATTTACCACTCGCATCAAGAACCACAACATTATTAGTAACATCATTGAAATACACTTTAAAACCCTCTCCCCTAAGATAAACGCCTCTCTCGCTAGTACGTGCATCCTTCATGTGGTCTTCAATCGCATCACGAAACCTAGTTAACGTCGTGGTATTTTTCTTTGTATCTGCAACGCCAAAGTGGGAAGCATGTTTAAACTTCTTATCCAGCTGTCTTCTAGTGAATATTCCAGAATCCAAAGACTCACTGAGCACCACATACATCGGCGCCAATCCCGAGCCGATCGGGAAAACATAAATTCCATCCCGGATATCCAGCTGATCCAGCGACGGAAAAACTTCGGCCTTCACCTCGATCGGTGTCAGCGTAATCCCCGTGTAGACAGGAATCTCTACAGGTTGAATCGGCGTTATCGTTGAACTGCCTCCTCGACCCGCAATCGGAAAGGTCAGCGTGACCGGAGGAGTGTCCGTGCTCACGAAGGTATAGGCATTCATCTCCGGATCCAGGGTCAAGGCCCTCACCGGCACGTGCGCAGAATCCCCATCCTTGCTCTGCGTGGCAATCAATGAATACTTCAAGCGGTCGCCGTAAAGCCGATAAGGCAAATTCACCGTGCCGCCCGCCGCCGCTATCTCGGAGAGGTTTTCCGGGAGGTCGGGAATTAGATTGTCGGCCGGAAGGCTCAGGCTGGTCGTCGGATACCGGTCACTGTTACCCAGCGATGGTGCATAGAGCAACAAACCGATTCCAACGCCCGTAGCGCGATCAAACACCGCGCCACCAAGGGTTTTCAAGGCCTGGATCCCTGCCTGAATAACCGCCTCCAGCGTCAGCCCGGAACCCGCGGTTGGCGCGATGGCGGCGGCCGCGGCACTGAGCTGAATCGAATCTGTTGGCAAGAATGTAAAGGCATGGGTCCGCGCTTGTGCTTCCTTTGCCTTGCGCTGCTCCTCGGCAGCCCTCTCAGCCAAGCGGGCTTGCTCATTGGCAACATCTCGCGCGCGCTCAGCCAAGGCCCCAAAAGCATTGGAGGTGATGGTCAGGTGCCGGGCGGACTCGGACTTCAAAAGCGCATCATGGTAGCTCGCCCATTTCGTCCCAATCTGGCCGCTTGACTGCAAGTGCACCAGGTTGGCCAGGGCCTCCAACTCCGGTTTGCTCAAAGGAGAAACAATCTTCGGGTTTGTGGGAGGAAAGTTGATGGTGACCCCACCACTCTTCCAGGGAGCAGGCGGTTGGATGGGCCGGATCGCGGCCATCTTGCTGGCAATCATGTTGTCTAGCACGACTTTATAATGGGTCAGCGCCTGAGCCGGAAGCAATCCGGCTACAGAGCCCGCAGCAGCCAGGAGTTCTGCCTGAAGAAACCCCGGCATGAGCTGGACGTGGATATCACGCTCCGCACCGATAATGCCAAGGCGCTCTACCAGCAAATGCAGCAAAACAGCCTCATTTGCGGAAGCGGCTGACTCCGCCTGGCGTCTTTTGCGATCAAGCTCCACAAGTTTCAGGGCCAGAACGTCCATGGAGAGCGAAAGCACCTTGAGCTCCAGCGCCGCCTGGTATACAGAAATAAAAAGAGCATGCAGGCTTGCTATGGACTCGGGCGTGGCTGTGCCCGAGATCCAGTGCTCACGCATCTTCTGCCGAGGCAGAACCTCCATCAGGAAAAACGGGCTATGACCGTACAGGCCAAAGATGGTGGGGGCCGTGGAGACATATTGTCTTTTTTTGGCTTCGATGAGTTCCAGCGTGGTCGCCTGATCCAGCCTGGCCGACTCCTCGGGAGATAGAGTTCCAACAATACTGGCGGCTTGCCTTTTTTGCTCCAGCTCTCGCTCCGTATCAGTTATCAGGGCCTTGAGACGTGAATCGTATCCATCGGCGATGGACTGAAAGTCGGTTTCTCCCCCCATCAGGTCAGACAGGATATTTTGCGTAGGTTCTCGAAGCCTGCCAGGAGCACCTTCCCCTCGTCGCGGCCCTTCCTGAAGCCCCCAACCGTTACCATTTCCTGCGTAGCTTCCACCTACCCCAGGGCCGAAGGTTTGCGGCCTTCCCGCTACAATGTGCAAGGGCCTGATTTCAAAGGCCTGCCCGGCTACGTATCTATCGTCCGCCATTTTCAAGTCTCCACCAACATGGTTACCCCCATTCAGAACGTCTACTGTTGTTGATTCTGATCAGAGAACACTGCCGGTGGAGAGCCTGGTATCTAAAGGAAACAGCCTTTTGTTGCGTAAGGTATTACGCTCAACTCAGCGTGTGCCCGAAGCGGGTTCCAAACATCCGTGAGGGCCGTAGCACGACGTCAACGTGACCCACGCATGTGGCTAGGAGCAGAAAACACTGGTCTGACTCAAACCCTGCCCCAAGGCAGCAATTGCCCACCCTCGGCGCTGATCTGCAGCCGGTCGGTCAACACAAGTCGATCAAGAAACCGCTCGTCATGGGACACCACCAACAGCGTCCCCTGAAACTGCAGCAACATGCTTTCCAGCGCCTGGAGCGACGCCAGGTCCAGGTGGTTGTCCGGCTCGTCCAGCAACAGCACCTGGGGAGGCTCGTCCGCGTAGAGCACACAGGCCAGCGCGCCCTTGAGGCGTTCGCCGCCACTGAGCAGTCCGCTGGGCTGCTGGATGCACTCGGCGCCCAGGCCCAACTGCGCCAGGCGTGTACGCAGCACGCCCTCGCTCGACTGACGATTCACCGCACGCAAGTGATCCAGGATCGAACGTTGCGGATCGACCGCGGATAACCCTTGATCGAGATGTGCCAGGCGGCCATTGACCGCGAAATCACCACCTGCCGCGGCCAGTTGTCCGGCCAGGACCTTGAGCAAGGTGGATTTGCCACTGCCATTGCGGCCCGTCACCCCGACACGCTGCTGGCCATGCAGCACCAGGCTGATACGTCCCGGTACACGAGGCAACTGTAGCGCCTCGAGAGCCAGTACCCGTCGTCGCGCGGCGTGAGGGCTGAGCGGTGCCTGCAGGACGATCGCCATCTCCTGCTCCACCGCGCGGGCCGCATCGCGCACCTGTTGCGACAGACTCTCACGCAGCGCCGACTGCCGTACCTGCTGCTTGCCACGGGTGTTCTCACTGATGCCCTTGCTCCGCCCCAGCAGGATCGGCGCCTGGTTGGCCTGCCCCGCCTGGCGCTCGGCACGCGCCTGGCGTTGCTCCTGGCGTTCCTGCTGCTGTCGCAGTGCCTGCTCGGTGCGCTTGCGCTCGAGCCGGGCATGCTCCAGGTGGCGCAACGCTTCATCGCGCTCCAGGGTTTTCTGTCGCGCATAGAAGCTGTAGCCACCGCCATAACTGCGCAAGCCCAGGCTGGACAGCTCGACGATCCGGCTCATCTGCTCCAGCAACTCGCGGTCATGGCTGATCACGATCAGCCCCCTGGGCCAGCGACGCAGTTGCTCCATCAGAGCTTGTCGTGAGTGGCGATCGAGGTGGTTGCTCGGCTCGTCGAGGATCAGGGTCTGTGCATCGGACAGGCTGGCACCGGCCAGGGCCACACGCATCGCTTCGCCGCCACTCAGGCTGGCGGCGGGCCGATTGATATCCAGCCCTTTCAGGTCACGCCGCTCCAGCTCGGCCTGCAGTTGCTGGCGAATATCCCAGCGTTCACCCACCCGGTCGTAATCGGCGGGGTCGAGACCACCGGCCTCGATACGCTCCAGGGCCGCGAACAGTTCCCGTACGCCGAGCAGTTCAGCGATCGAAGCCAGCGGATCGACCTGCTGGGCCAGGTAATGGACCTTGCCACTACGTCGGCAATAACCGTCGGAGGGCGACAACTGCCCGGCCAGGATGCGCGCAAGCACACTCTTGCCGACGCCATTGCGCCCGACAATCGCGGTCGGTTGTCCATCGAACTGGGCATCGAGCCCGGAAAAAAGCACCCGGCCATCGGCCAGCACATAGGAAACGCTTTCCAGCGAGAGGTATGAATTCGTCATGCGAACTCCAATCAATGCCATGGACTCCACCCTGTGAAAAGAGTGTGCGGAGACTGGCCGTCAGGACAGACGGCGGCATTAATTGCGCATTGGACGAACACCTCGAAAGAAGGAAACAGGCCGTCAGTATCGCCGTGACTGAGGCCCTATGGCAACCCGGAGCGCTTTTAGTAGGAGCCGGCTTGCTGGCGATCCGCCAAAGGCGGCCATCCAATGAGATCAGTGGCGTCTGCCGCACCGCAATCGCCAGCAAGCCGGTGCCCACAAACACGCTATGAATGAAAAGATTTCTCATTTATATTTGCACCTGCGCTGCCTCGTCCCAGGTCCATCATGCCGTTCGACCCCGCCAAGCCGTCCCTGCTCAGCACCCTGGTGCGTCACTACGACGAACTGGTCGATCACGTGCGCCGGCGCTTCGGCGATCGCGGATTTGCCCGCGAGGTGGTCCATGACGTCTGCGTGCAACTGCTGGAAAAGCGCCAGCCGGAAGAAGTGCGCACGCCCCTGGCGCTGCTGCGCAAGATCTCCCACGACCAGGCCATCGACCGCTATCGTAGCGAACGTCGACGCCAGGCCTGGATCATCGAGCAACCTGAAGAGTTCGATGCGGTCAGCGAAATGCCCTCGCCCGCCCGCCAATATGAAGGCGAACGCGAACTGGAACGGCTGGCCCAGGCCATCGAACAATTACCGGCGCGTTGCCAGATGGTCTTCGTCATGCACAAGATCCACCAGTTGCCGCAGGCGGAAGTCGCGGCGCGCATGGGCATCTCGCTGAAGACCGTGGAAAAACACCTGAAACTCGGCCTGACCGCTTGCCGCACCCAACTCGACTTGTCGGAACGCGCCTCATGACTGCCCAGCCACCGTCCTCCCGCGAAGAAGAAGCCCTGGCGCGCCACCGCGAAGAGCTGCGCAAGCGTTTTCCACTGCCCGAGCCCAAGCCGCGCAGCCCGCGCAAGGCCCTGGGAGCCGCCGCACTGGCCGTGCTGCTGGCTGGCGGACTGACCTGGCTCGACCCCGCTTACCATCGCGAATCCTATACCAGTGCCATCGGCGCGCGACGCGTGCTGGACCTGGCCGACGGCAGCCGCATGACCCTGGACAGCAACAGCCGCGCCACGGTCGAGTGGCACCTGCGTTCGCGACGGGTCGAACTGCAGGGCGGCCAGGCGCTGTTCGATGTTTCGAAAACCGTGTTCCGGCCATTCCAGGTGGATGCCGGTACGACCAGTGTTCGTGTGCTGGGTACCCTGTTCAGTGTCGACCGGCTCGACCCGGCCGTGCGCATCACCCTGGTCCGCGGCAAGGTCGACGTCGCGACCGATGACGGCCAGCACCTGCAGTTGCTCCCTGGGCAGCAAGTGGAAGCGCGTCCAGGGCAGTCACTGCAATCGGTCAATGTGGACGCCGAGGCAGCCATCTCCTGGAAAGACAATCAATTGATCTTCGACCGCACACCATTGGCCGAGGCCCTGAAGCAGATCCAGCGCTACCGCGCGGCGCCGATCCGCCTCGACACCCCGGACCTGGCGAAACTGCCGATCACCGGCGTATTCGACAGCAGCCGGGTCGAGGGGCTGTTGGCCCTGCTGCCAAGCATCCTGCCGGTAAGCCTGAACAGCGACACAGACGGTACCTTGCACATCCGCCGCAAGGTCACGAAAAAATAATCGTTTCGCCAGGTAGGGTTTTCCAAGGTGGCTGACGGCAAGTAGTCAAAGCATCCTACTTTCCGAGGACCACCGCCCCATGAAGCCCCAACTGCGCAGCGCTCGCCTGCCCCTGTCCCTGTTGGCCAGCAGCCTGTTGTTCGCCCTCTCCGCCCATGCCCAGGACAAGGTCCTGCTCGACCTGCCCGGCTCGCGCCTGGACCAGGCGCTCAATGCCCTGGCACGCCAGTCCTCGGTGCAGATCCTGTTTGCCAGCGACATCGCCCAGGGCCGCACCACGCAGCCGCTCAAGGGCAGCTTCACACCACAGCAGGCCTTGGAACGGCTGCTGGACAACAGTGGCCTGCAGCCCCAGGTCAAGGACGAGCGGACCTTCGTCATCGTGCCGGCCGGCACACCCCAGGCGGCGGAAAAACCGGCGGAAACCGCCTATATCGCGCCGATGGTGATCAAGGGTGATGTGCTCGGCAGTGCCAGCGATCCCGAAGTGCTGGCCTACGCCGGCAGTCGCACGGTGGTCGGCTCGGACAACCTGAACAAGGCCAGCGTACGCGGCGTCGACGACGCCCTGCAGCGCGTTCCCGGGGTGAAGATCTTCGATGAAACCGGCACCGGCGCCCTGCCGCAGATCGCCGTGCGCGGCCTGTACGAAAGCCGCAGCGGTCGGCTGCAGGCACTTTCCGATGGCATCCCACTGGCCCTGGCGCCCTATGGCCAGACCGGCCTGTCACTGTTCCCGGTGACCATGGCCACCGTCGACCGGATCGATATCGTCCGTGGCGGCGCCGCCGTGCAGTACGGCCCGAACAACGTCGGCGGGGTGATCAACTTCATCAGCAAGCCGATCCCCCGCGAATGGGAAAACACCCTACAGGAGCGCACCACCTTCAACGCTGGCGGGCGCCAATTGTGGGACACCTACTTCGGCACCGGCGGCTACCTGACCGACAACTTCGGCCTGCAACTGGACCTCAACACCCTCTCCGGTGAAGCCGGCCGCCAGCATTCCGACACCGATATCCAGAATTATCGCCTGCGCGGCCAGTGGAACATCGACGACGACCGCGAACTGAGTTTCGGCGTCCAGCACTACGAGGCCGACATGGACCTGGCCGGCGCCCTCAGCGTCAAGGACTACCGCGACGACCCACGCCAGTCGACCCGACCGCTGGACCACTTCGATGGCAATACCGATCGTGTCTGGGGCACCTACACCCAGCGTTTCGGCGCCGTCGGCCCGTTCGACTCGGTGGAATTCAGCTGGACCAACTTCGCCCACGACAGCTATCGCAACTTCATCGTCGGCCTGCCCTTCACCCCGGACGGCATCGCCGCCACCAAACAGGATGGCCCGCGCAACTTCAAGGTCTGGGGCAGCGAACCGCGCCTGAGCATGAGCATCGACGGCGACGAAGTCAGCCAGACCTGGCTGGTCGGCGCCCGCTACGTCAGCGAAGACATCGACTACAAGGTCGACCGCCAGAGCATCGTCACCGGTCGGACCACGCCGTTCCGTGACTGGCAGTTCAATGACGAAGCCAAGGCGTTCTACCTGAGCAACGCCATCGGTCTGTTCAACAATCGCCTGACCATCACTCCTGGCGTGCGTCATGAGGACGCGCAGATGGACTACAAGGACGGCATCAGCGGCTTCAAGCATGACAACGAGTCCAAGGAATGGCTGCCCGGCCTGACCGTCGGCTGGCAGGCCAGCGACGACTGGTACCTGTATGCCAACGCGCAGAAGTCGCTGCGGCCACCGCAGGTGACCCAGATCGTCAAGGAAGGTGATGTCGGTGCCGAGCTGGCCTGGAACTACGAAACCGGCGTGCGCTATACCCCATGGCAAGGCCTGCGGGTCGACTTCGACGTGTATCGCATCGACTTCGACGACCAGATCGTCTACGACGCCACCAGCGACCGCTACGTCAACCTCGGCAGTACCCGCCACCAGGGGATCGAGAGCGAGATATTCTGGACCCCGGGGGCCCTGCCCGACCTCGACCTGCACGCCAGCTATGCCTATCTGGATGCCAAGCAGCGCAACGGCAGCTTCAAGGGTAACGAGGTGCCGTTCTCGTCACGCAACCAGTTCAGCGTCGATGGCCGCTACCACTTCGCCGAGCGCTGGACCTACAGCCTCGACGGCCTGTACGTCAGCAGCGCCTACACCGACGCCGCCAACTCGGGCCCCGAGGATGCCACTGCCTCCGTGGGGCGGCTGCCGTCCTACTGGGTCTGGAACACTGCCATCGAGCGCCAATTCCCACTGCACGACAAGACCGTGCTGACCGCCTCGGCGGGGGTCAGCAACCTGTTCAATCGCGAGTACTACTTCCGCGGCATCGACACCAGCCCGTGGGGCCGGCAGCCGGCGCCGGAGCGCTCGCTGACCCTGGGGCTGAACTATCGGTTCTAGGCCCTACAGCCACCAGCGCAAGAGAAAGAAGAACGCCATGCTCAGCAGCATGCTGAGCAGGGTGTTGCGGGTATAGAGCACCAGGCCGACCGCCACCAGCGAGCTGATCAGGTAGGGGTTGTCCAGGTGCAGGTTCAGTTGCCGCTCCGGCATGAACACGATCGGCCCGCAGATCGCCGTCAGCATGCCCGGCACGGCAAAGCCGAGGAACTGCCGGGCGTTGCTGCTCAGCCGCAGCGGCAGCCGTGGTTCGAGGAATACGTAACGGTTGAGGAATACCAGCAAGCCCATTCCGAAGATCACCGCCCAGACCATCATTCACGCCCCCAGAGCTTGTTGCAGACAAATCCTGCCGCCATTCCCGCCAGTCCCGACAGCACCAGCGCCGAACCCCACTGCCAGTAGCTGAACAACACCGAGCAGAACAGCGACACGGCCACGCACACCACTGTCGGCACATTGCGCACCACCGGCGTGATCAGGGCAATGAAGGTCGCGGCGATCGAAAAGTCCAGGCCCAGGTGTTCCAGACCGGGAATGCTGCTGCCCAGGACGATCCCGGCCAGGGTGAACAGGTTCCAGGCGACATAGAACGTCAGGCCCACTCCGAGTGCGTACCAGCGATCGAACTGCTGCTTGTCATGCTGGCTGGTCAGGGCGAACAGCTCATCGGTCAGCAGGAAGCCCAGGCCGAAACGCCAGCGACCCGGTAGCGGCGCGATCACCGAACGCATGCTCATGCCGTACAGCAGATGTTGTGAGGTCAAAAGCGCAGTGGTCAGCAAGATCGAGAAAATCCCCGCCCCGCCCTTCAGCATGCCGATGGCCACCAGTTGTGCGGCACCCGCAAACACGATGCTGGACAGGCCCTGGCCCTGCAGCGGGGTCAGGTTGGCCTCGATGGCCATGGAGCCGGCCAGCAGCCCCCAGGGCGCGGTCGCCAGGGACAATGGCATGATGGCCACGGCACCGCGCAGGAACGCGGCACGGGGCAAGGAGTGTTCGGACATAAAACTCGGACTTCAGGAAATTGGCAGCCCACTTTGGCAGGCCATTTCCGCCGTGTCTTGAACAATCTTGCAACATGAGCGGCGTCATCCGAGACCGCTCACGAAACGCGTCAGCCTTCAGCGAATCGGTGGCAGGCGGACCTTGCCGTCCCGACACTGGGTTTTAACACCCTTGCCGCACGACTCGAAGCCCAGGTCCTTGCCCAGGCACACCCGCACTTCCGACAGTTGCGGCCCGCTGCAGCCTATGGCGATGCCGTCCGCCGGCAGGCCCGGGTTGCTCTGCTGGAACAGTTGGGTGATTTGTGCAGCGGAGTACTCCCGCACGCTGGTCGATGGCTGCAGCGCCTCGGGAATGTGCACCTTGCCCAGGGCCTGGTCGGTGGTGTTCAGGTAGCCATCGGCCCCCAGGCCGCTACAGGTGCCGTGCTTGTTCCACTCATGTTCGAGCAGCTTGGCCGTCGGGAACATCGTCTGGCCCTGTTGACGCTGCGCAACCGTCAGTGGCTTCAACGGTGCGCAAAACTGCGGCCAGCCGCCCTTGGCATACTGCGGCCAGAGGCCATGCAGTACAAAACCGTAACCCTTGCCCTTGCACTGCTCGTTACCGGCATGGGTCAGGCAAAAGGTCGGCGACCAGGACAGGCTCAACAGGTAATAATCGAACTCGCCCGCCTCCCCCTTCTGTTTGTTCTTGCCCGATGAAGACTGCTGGTCCGCCTGGGCGCCGCCCATCGACAACATCAGTACGGCCAATGTCACGGAAATCCACTTCATTTTCATTCCCTGCTCCTTGTTGGGGCTGGACGTCCATTCCCCGATGTCAATGATTGCCTACACGAGTCACGTTAAATAAATTGTTAAGAAACCTTACAAAACAGTAACATTTGATACGATTATGCCTCGCCCGAACTTCTATCATGGCTGGTACCGTCCGACCTACACGGCCTGCTGATTCGCGCAAGCCGTCGCCCCGGACGGCTCCGTACCCGGACGCGGTCTTTTCCTGGGTTTCAACGCGCCACTCCGGCGCCCGCCACACCTGACGCAGTCGCTCTAAGGGAGCAGGTTCATGAGTATCCGCAACATCCGCAAGAAAATCGTCTCGCTCCTATGGACGCTGGGCGTGCTCCTGATCATCTATTGCTTCCCGAAAACCGTGTTCGGTTTCCTGGCGCTGGTGGTGATCTGTGGCCTCTACGATTTCCTGCGCAATGGTATCTACACTGCCGAACTGGCGAAAAAGTATTTTATCGGCAACGGTCGCAATACTTGGGTTCTGTCGCCATTCAACACGTTGTTCGATCTGGTGAGCCGTCGCAACCGCGGGGTCTACCGCATGCAGGACCTGCCTGAAGACTGCCAGCGCGAACTGCAACAGGTCATCGACCGGGCCATGGACCACAAGGACGAGATCATCCAGTTCCTCGACGGTCGCATGGCGCAGAACAAGCGCGGCATGCTGTTCTTCCAGTGGTACGGGCGCAAGATCGACACCGAACTGGACATCCACGAACTGCAGCAGAAGTACCCCTACGTGAAGACCATCGGCGTCTCGGTATTCAACGCCAACCAGTCGACCTCGTTCCACTTCGGCCCGCTGCGCATGATGTTCCGCGTGCTCTATAACATGGCGCCGGCTCCCCACCATGACGGCGTCTATATCCAATGCCGCAAGGACAAGCATTTCTGGCATGACGACCCGCTGTTCATCTTCGATGACACCCTGCTGCATGCCTCGTTCAACAAGAACGACACCAAGCGCTACTGCCTGTTCATCGATATCGTCCGGCCGTCGCGTACGCCGTTCATCCTGCGCGGTGTGATCGCCGGCTTCGCCGGAGCGGTGTTCGCCCTGCGCCGGGTCTTCTACAAGAACTGGAAACTGATCCAGTAAACCCTCCCCAGCCCTGGGCGCCGGATATCCGCTCGCCCAGGGTCGCCTGTTCCGACAACGCCTGCGCAAAAGCGACTACCTACCCATTCGGAGTATGGTGGCGCCAGTGTGCTCACCTGATAGTGGATTCACCCCGCTCCCCGCGAGCTGAATCCAGCCCAAGGTGAAATGCCCATGCACAAGGCGTTAGTGGTAACCCTGAGTCTCCTGCTTGCCCCCGCGGCGTTGCCATCGCACGCCGAGGAAGTCGATGCCTCGCGCACCCTGCAGCATTTGCAGGGCTACGATCCGGGCATCGCCTACTCGGCGCCCTACGCCTGGGGCAGCAACGGCGTGACCTATAACGTCGACAAGAATACCTGCTGCAGCCCAAGGTCATGGCCGACGTGACCAACTTCATCCACTACGCCAATAGCAACAGCGCCTCGACGCCACTGGTCAATACCGACATCCGTGCCAACCCGGCGATCTACCCGGACGATGCCACCCGCCAAAGGCTGTTTGCGCAGAAGACCCAGGACGCCAAAGACAAGCGGGCCATAACCCGCGTCTGGAACACGGTAAAGACCGGCCTGTAGGAGCGTGGCTTGCCCGCGAAGGGATCGCCTCGCCCCTCACCATTCTCCCCACAAAGGACAGCCCCATGGCCATTCCAACCCAAGCCTTTCTCGCCGGTTTCGATCAGCTGGCGCTGGTCGAAGCGGACAAGACGCACTACATGCACGGCTACCACATGTTCGATGAACACCGTGAACAAGGCGCCCTGAACATCGTCGCCGGTGACGGCGCCTACATCTGCGACACCGAAGGCAATCGCTTCCTCGACGCGGTGGGCGGCATGTGGTGCACCAATATCGGCCTGGGCCGCGAGGAAATGGCCGAGGTGATCGTCGAGCAGGTTCGCCAGTTGGCCTATTCCAACCCGTTCTGCGACATGGCCAATCCGGCCACCATCCGCCTCTGCGAAAAACTTGCCAGCCTGGCTCCCGGCGACCTCAACCACGTGTTCCTCACCACCGGCGGCTCCACCGCCGTAGACACCGCCTACCGCCTGGTGCAGTTCTACCAGAACAGCCGCGGCAAGCCACACAAGAAGCACATCATCGCCCGCTACAACGCCTATCACGGCTCGACCACATCTGGAACGTGATCGGCGAGCCGGGCAAGGGCCGCTGCTTCACCCACGGTTTCACCTACAGTGGCCACCCGGTGTGCTGCGTCGCCGCATTGAAGAACATCGAGATCATCGAGCGGGAAAACCTGCTGGGCCATGTCGAAGAAGTCGGCAGCTACCTGGAACAGCGCCTGGCCAGCCTGCGCGAGCTGCCGCTGGTGGGTGACGTGCGTTGCCTGCGATTGATGGCCTGCGTCGAGTTCGTCGCCAACAAGCAGACCCGCGAGCTGTTTCCCGACAAATTGAACATCGGCGAACGCATCCACCTGCTGGTGCGACCGATCATGCACCTGAACGTGATGTCGCCACCGCTGATCATCACCCGTGCCCAGGTCGATGAAATCGTCGAAACCTTGCGCGAATGCATCCTGGAGGTGGCCGACGAGTTGCAGAAAAGCGGCCAGTACGCCGGGCGATGAACGCCTTTTCCAACCCCTGGCGGCCCCCGCAGTCACTGGTTAGACTGCGGGGCATGAAGCCCATAGCCGACGACGCCCGCCTCTGCTGTCACGCCCTGCATCGCTGGCATGTCGGGCTCGCGGGCGCCGAGGTCAGCCGGCGGATCCAGGCGGCCTTCAGCCGGTTCGGTTGCGAGGTGCTGACCGAGCGTGAACGCGAAGCGGCGCAGATGGTCCTGCGCGGCCACTCGGTGAAGTCCACGGCGAGGGAAATGAACATTTCCCCGGAAACCGTGCGCATGCACCGCAAGAATCTTTATCTGAAACTGGGCATCGGTTCCCAGTCGGAGCTGTTCGCCCAGTTCATCGACTGGCTGCGCCAGGGCTGACAGGATGCAGGAGCCGGCTTGCCGGCTCCTGCAAAATCAGGATGCCAGCGAGTAGATCAGCGCCGAAATCGAAACCAGCCCGATCAGAGTCACGAACACGTTGGACAGCTTGCCCGAGTACTGGCGCATCGACGGCACGCGACGAATCGCATACATCGGCATCAGGAACAGCAGCGCGGCAATGATCGGCCCGCCGAGGGTCTCGATCATGCCCAGGATGCTCGGGTTCAGCGTCGCCACCAGCCAGCAGACCACCAGCATGAAGGCCGCGGTCACGCGGTCCAGGGTCTTGGCAGCCGGCTTGCGCCCGCTCTTGATGATCAGGCCCTTGAGACCTTCGCTGGCACCGATGTAGTGGCCCAGGAACGACTTGGAGATCGCCACGAAGGCAATCAGCGGCGCGGCAAAGGCGATGGTCGGGTTGCTGAAGTGGTTGGCCAGGTACGACAGGATCGACAGGTTCTGCGCCTTCGCTTCAGCCAGTTGCGCTGGCGACAGGGTCAGCACGCAACTGAACACGAAGAACAGCACCATCACCACCATCAGCAGGTGCGCACGGGACAGGATCTGGCTGCTGCGCTCTTCGGCGTGGACGCCGTAGCGACGCTTCTGGTCAACCGCGAAGGCCGAGATGATCGGCGAGTGGTTGAACGAGAAAACCATCACCGGAATCGCCAGCCACAGCGTGTGCAGCAGTGCAGAAGGCTCCGGGACGCTGCTGGCGGTGGCGAGGATGCCGCCGTTCCAGTGCGGAATCAGGTACACCGCGAGGAACGCCAGGGCAACGATGAACGGATAGACCAGCATGCTCATGGCCTTGACGATCAATTGCTCGCCGCAACGCACCACCGCCAGCAGGCCGAGAATCAGCGCCAGGGACAGAATTGCCCGCGGCGGCGGCGCAATGTGCAACTGGTGTTCGAGGAAGCTGCCGACGGTGTTGGTCAGGGCGACGCTGTAGATCAGCAGGATCGGAAAGATCGCGAAGAAGTACAGCAGGGTAATCAGCGCACCGGCGGTCAGGCCGAAATGCTCCTCGACCACTTCGGTGATGTCCGCGCCATCGCGACCGGAGAGCACGAAACGGGTCAGGCCACGGTGAGCGTAGAAGGTCATCGGGAACGCCAGCAACGCCAGGATCAGCAGCGGCCAGAAGCCGCCCAGCCCCGCGTTGATCGGCAGGAACAGGGTCCCGGCGCCGATCGCCGTGCCGAACAGGCCCAGCATCCAGGTGGTGTCGTGACGGTTCCAGCTGCTCAGTGCAGCGGGCGCCGATTCATAGCGTTCATCGACGCTGTTGGCCTGGTCATTCATCCGGTCGAGTCTCCGTTAGCCGGTCATTACCACGCGACCGGAGCGGAAAAACAGCTTATTGGCAGCGCCCCGGCCATAAGAGGGCCGCGATTGTCCGGGATAACGCTTGAGAAGCAAAGGGTTAGCTGAGCAACGGTTGCCTGTGTCGGTGTTTCCGGGGACACCTGCGCACTTGCCTGACGGCTTGTGCAGCTCCCGATGCGACTTGTCGTCACAGCGTCAGAAAGATGTTTTTCCCTGAAGATAACGGCAAGAACCCACTCAATAGGCACATATAGACTGACCAGGCGGCAATGCCAATCGATAGATTCAGGCTAAGTTACTGATTCGGTTGGAAAAATAGAAATTCCAAGAAAAATGGCCATGACCGCCCCGGCCAGATACCGAATACGCCTTCCACGCGAGGACCACGCAGAAGAATCGGCCTTTCACCCCAGACTATTGATACACTGTAACAATAACCTCTACCCTCCCTTGCCAGTACCGTCCATGACTCCACTGCCCTGTCGCGCCTGTTTCACCGCCCTCCTCCTGCTACTGTGCAGTTCGCCCGCCCTCGCCGATGACCTGATGATCACCTGGCCCGGAGACTGGGAAGTGCAAACCCTGCCCCCAGCGCGCAACGCCGCTGGCGAAGTCATCAGCGGCCTGCGCCAGCGCGCGGTGAAGAGCGACCCCAACGGCGACCCGTTGATGGTCATGGAACTGACCCAGTCGGCGCTCACGCCCGGTCATGAAGTCAACCTGCCCGGGGTGCTGCTGGAAATGCGCAAGGCGGTGCAGAAGAACTTCGTCGAGCGTGGTTTCATGAGCGCCTGCAATCGCATTCACGACAGCACCCTGGGTGGCATGCCAGCCGTTGAAACCACCTGCACCATCACCCAGAACGGTGGCCACGTGATGACCCAGACCCTGGTGGCCGCGGCGCGTGAAGGCAAGGCCTACTCCCTGCTGTACGCAGGCTCGGCGGACGGCTACAAGGCGCAGGAACCGGCGGTCAACGGCATCCGTGCCAGCCTGCACCTCGAGCCCTGAGCCTCTCCAACCCGAGCTGGGCGGATTTTTCTCAAGGCAGCAGAATCACCTTTTCGCTGCTGCCCTGGTTGAGTTCGGCATACCGCGCAGGCCCCTCGGCCAGTGGAGACTCGCGCAAGCCCGACGGCAATTCCAGCAACCCTTCATCGAAGAAGCGGCCGAACTGTTCGAGCATCCGCGCACACGCCTCGGTGCCATAGAGCAGCGAGTTGATGCCTACCACCGAGCCACCCTTGCGGTACAAGGCCAGGGCCGGCAACTGCACATGGCCATCAACTGGAGCAGCGATGATCGCGATACGGCCGAACGTCGCCAGGGCGCCGACTGCCGCCGGTAGCCAGAAGCCGGTGGTATCGAAAATCACCTCGGCGCCGCCAGGGAACACGCCATTGACCGAGACTGCCAGATCCTCCGGCTTGTCCAGTACGATGGCATCGAAGCCACGGGCCCGCAGCGCCTCGGCCTGTTCCGGCCGACGCACCGCCGCCAGCACTTGCGCACCACGAATCTTCGCCAGGGCAATGGCCGCACTGCCGACCGCACCATTGGCACCAATCACCAGCAGTCGGGTATCGGCTTTCACCAGGCTGCGCTCCAGCGCATCCCAGGCGGTGGTGTACGGCACACCGAGGCTGGCCGCCTGGGCAAAGCTCAAGTGCGCCGGCTTGAGCGCCACGCCCTTGGCCGACAGGGTCAGGTACTGCGCATGGGAACCATCGCCGGTGAAGCCCAGTTCCTTGCCGGTACCCCAGACTTCCTGGCCGAGCAGCGCCTGAGGGCCTTCGACTACCACGCCGGCAAAATCACGCCCGGGCACCCGGGGCAAGGTGGTGTAGGAGAAACGGCCAAGCACGTTCTTCACATCGCTGGGGTTCAGGCCAGCGGCCTTCACCTGCACCAGCACCTCTCCGGCAGCAGGCACGGGCATCGGCAGGTCGGCCAGTTGCAGCGCCGAGAGATCACCAGTCTTCAAAAATTGCAGGGCTTTCATAGAGTGCTTATCCAGACAGGGAACAGGAAGAGTTTCAGGACAACCAGCCAGCCACCAGTTGTTTGCCCAGCGGCCAGGCCTTTTCGCCCAGCTGCATGCCGAGCAGGCCGACCAGGGCCACGGCGGGAGGCGCCGGGGAACGGAAATCGAGACCGCCGTAAAGCAGCCCGACGGCAAGGCCAATGGCGAGGGAAATCAGATAGCTCATGATGAAATCCAGGCTCCGAAAGGGAATGCCTGCAGTCTATGGCCGACAAACAGCAACTGTCGGCCAAAGGCTTCTGGATATCGGTCAAACGCGGGAGAAGTGGCTTAGGCTGTGTACGAAATTGTTTGAAACGCAGGTTAGGCAAGGCAAAAAGCGGCGAGGAACGGCCGGGGTCGCGCCCGACTTGACTGGTTGTCAATGAGCATTCCGAGCCGCTTTTTAACGCCGCATAACCAAGTTTCAAGCGATTTCGTACATAGCCTAGTCCACCGGGTAATGCGAAGGCGAAATGCCCAGGGCGCGACGGAACATGTCGCTGAAGCTGCTCGGCGAATAACCCAGCGAGCGGGCGATACGACTGACCGGCACGCCCTGGATCAACTCCGCCACCGCCGTAGCCAGTTGTACCTGACGCCGCCATTCGGCGAAGCCCATGCCCAACTCCGCCTGGAACAGCCGCGCCAGGGTACGCACGCTGGCACCGGCGGTCTCGGCATGCTGGTCGAAGGAAATCGCCAGAGACGGTGTGCCCATCACCGCCTGACACACCGTCAGCAGACGGCGATCGCTGCCGGAAGGCAGGGCGACTTTCAGCATCGAACGTCGCGCCCGCCGCAGTTCCAGCAGTGTCAGGCTGGCCAGCGCCTCGTAATACTCGCCCCGCGTCTCGTCGGCCTGCCCCACGAGGCCGATGATCAGCTCGCGCAGCAGGCCGCCGACCTCGATCACCTGGACCGTGCCTTCGAGGGTTTCGGCCAGGGCCGGGCGCAGGTAGATATTGCGCATCTGCAGGTCCGACACCACCCGAATGCCATGGGGCACCCCAGGCGGCAGCCAGACCGCCCGCTGTGGCGGCACCGCCAGGGCCTCGTGGGGCGTCTCGACCCACATCACGCCGGACATCGCGTACAGCAACTGCCCCCAGGCATGCTCGTGTGGCTCGATGAACAAGCCCCGCGGGTAGGTCCGTGCCAGCGGCTGTACGGGCCGGTTGGTATCGCTGAGGTCGGGCGGTGCGGCCAGGGCCATGATCAGCCTGCGACTGGCGTACGCATTGTGACGAACTCTTCGGCCGCCGTCGGGTGCACGCCGATGGTTTCGTCGAACTGTTGCTTGGTCGCGCCGGCCTTCAGCGCAATGGCCAGGCCCTGGACGATCTCGCCGGCGTCCGGCCCGACCATGTGGCAACCCAGGACCTTGTCGGTACGGGCATCCACCACCAGCTTCATCAGGGTCTTCTCCTGGCAGTCGGTCAGGGTCAGCTTCATCGGCCGGAAGCGGCTTTCGAAGATCGTCACCTCATGCCCCTGCTCCCGAGCCTGCTCCTCGGTCAGGCCAACGGTACCAATATTCGGCTGGCTGAACACCGCAGTCGGAATCAGGTTGTAGTCGACCGGGCGATACTGCTCGGGCTTGAACAGCCGCCGGGCCACGGCCATGCCTTCAGCCAGGGCTACCGGCGTCAGTTGCACGCGACCGATCACGTCGCCGAGGGCGAGGATCGACGGCTCGGTGGTCTGGTACTGCTCGTCGACCTGAATAAAGCCGTGCTTGTCCAGTTTCACCCCGGTATTTTCCAGGCCCAGGTTGTCCAGCATCGGACGGCGCCCGGTGGCGTAGAAAATGCAGTCGGCCACCAGCTCGCGACCATCCTTGAGGGTCGCCTTGAGGCTGCCGTCGGCCTGCTTGTCGATGCGCTCGATATCGCTGTTGAACTGCAGCTTCAGACCCTGCTTGGTCAGTTCTTCGGCCAGGTGCTTGCGTACCGCGCCATCGAAGCCGCGCAGGAACAGGTCACCGCGGTAGAGCAGTTGGGTATCGGCGCCCAGGCCGTTGAAGATGCCGGCGAACTCGACGGCAATGTAGCCGCCGCCGACCACCAGGATGCGCTTGGGCAGTTCCTTGAGGAAAAACGCCTCGTTGGAGCTGATGGCGTGCTCATGCCCCGGAATCCCGGGAATCTGCGGCCAGCCGCCGGTGGCGATCAGGATATGCTTGGCGCTGTAGCGCTGGCCGTTGACCTCGACCTGGTGCGGATCGACCAGTTTGCCATGGCCTTCGAGCAGGGTGACGCCGCTGTTGACCAGCAGGTTGCGATAGATGCCGTTGAGGCGGTTGATTTCCTTGTCCTTGTTGGCGATCAGAGTCGCCCAGTCGAAGCTCGCTTCGCCCAGGGACCAGCCGAAGCCCTTGGCCTGCTCGAAATCTTCGGCGAAGTGCGATCCGTAGACCAGCAGCTTCTTCGGCACGCAGCCAACGTTGACGCAGGTCCCGCCCAGGTAGCGGCTTTCGACCACCGCCACCTTGGCCCCGAAACCGGCGGCAAACCGCGCCGCACGCACACCGCCGGAACCGGCGCCAATTACAAACAGATCAAAATCGTAGGCCATTTCTATCTCCTCGGCAGGCACACAGCATACCCGCTGTAGCCTCTCAGGTCAGTTAGCCATTACATAAGGACGAATAACAAAAAAGCCACCCGAAGGTGGCTTTCTCTACGACGACGCTACGAAATCGGCGACTCTTAGTAAGCCTTGCCGGTCTTGTAGAAGTTCTCGAAGCAGAAGTTGGTCGCGTCGATGTAGCCTTCGGCGCCACCGCAGTCGAAACGCTTGCCCTTGAACTTGTAGGCGATTACACAACCGTCCTGGGCCTGTTTCATCAGGGCGTCGGTGATCTGGATCTCGCCGCCTTTGCCTGGCTCGGTCTGCTCGATCAGGTTGAAGATGTCCGGGGTCATGATGTAGCGACCGATGATCGCCAGGTTCGACGGTGCATCTTCAGGCTTCGGCTTCTCGACCATGTTGCGCACGCGGTACAGGTCGTCACCGATCAGGTCGCCGGCGATCACACCGTACTTGCTGGTTTCCTGTGGGTCGACTTCCATGATCGCAACGATGGTGCAGCGGTACTGCTTGTACAGCTTGACCATCTGCTTGAGAACGCCGTCACCATCCAGGTTGACGCACAGGTCGTCCGCCAGTACCACGGCGAACGGCTCGTCGCCGATCAGTGGACGGCCGGTCAGGATCGCGTGGCCCAGGCCTTTCATTTCGGTCTGGCGGGTGTACGAGAACGAGCACTCGTCCAGCAGGCGGCGGATACCGACCAGGTATTTCTCCTTGTCGGTGCCCTTGATCTGGTTTTCCAACTCGTAGCTGATGTCGAAGTGGTCTTCCAGCGCGCGCTTGCCGCGACCGGTGACGATCGAGATCTCGTTCAAGCCAGCGTCCAGTGCCTCTTCGACGCCGTACTGGATCAGTGGCTTGTTCACCACCGGCAGCATTTCTTTGGGCATGGCTTTAGTCGCTGGCAGGAAGCGAGTGCCGTAACCGGCTGCTGGGAACAAGCATTTCTTGATCATATGAGTCCTTAAAAAGGGCGTTGTGTACGAGTTTCGGCGCAGTCTAATCAGGCGGCGGTCACCTTACAATGCCCCGCTGATAGCATACTGACGTCAACATAGAGAAAAACCGTGGCCGATAGTTCCAACGTATTGAAAAATTGTTCGATGGCCGGTTTGGCAAGCGATCGGGCAACCCTGTCTAGCCCGCCATCCAGGGATTGATTCTAGCGGCTGATAGCGGTTTGCGCCGTGTTCTGCGCTATCATCCTGACATTTACCCAACCTGTGAGATGAATCGATGTCGGCAGCAAAGAAAGTGAACGGTTACCTGATTACCCAGGCCGCAGATGGCCAATGGTGGGTTGCCGGTGTCGACGGCGAGCAGATTGCCGGACCGTTCGCGAGCGAAGCCCTGGCCAGCGAAGTGGCCTCGGTGTTCGAGGACACCCCTGCCCCAACGACCAAGGCCGCGAAAAACAAGGGCTGAACAATATGAAGCGTTTTCTGGCACTGCTCGCGGTACTGGCCTTGGCAGGATGCGCAACAGCCTCCAGGACCTACCTGAACAACGGTCAACAAGGCCTGGAAATCGACTGTTCCGGCGAAGCGATGTCCTGGGCCAAATGTTACGAAAAGGCCGATGATTCCTGCGCTGGCACCGGCTACACCATCGTCGGTACCGATGGCACGCCGCAGCCCAGGGAAAGCGACAAGACCCTGGGCGTGGATGTCGGCAACTTCAAGAGCCGCACCGTCGTGGTGATCTGCAAGTGACGCGGGCGCTCAGGCCAACCTCAGGGTTGGCCTGAAATGCAGCGGGTCGCCGCGTCCAGTACCGCGCTGGAGCGCAACGGATTGTTCGACATGCTCTCGTAGAGCCGGATGCTGCTGCCATTGGAGCGTTCCTCGATATCCAGCAGCGCCGCCGGCGAAGTCGACAGGCGATCGCGCACCACCATCTTGATCCCGCTCTTGTGCGGCGTCAGTAGCGACGGACCGCGACTCTTGTTCAATAGGGTGTCCACGCAACTGGCATACTCATTGGGCTTCTTGCCCGAAATCACGTTCAACGTCGGCGGCGTCTGCTGGATATCCGAAACACTTGCACAACCACCCAACGCCAGCACAGCAGCGACCCAAGCGCCCCACTTCATGAAAAACCCTCCAATAAAGACGCTCCGACAGCATCAACGCGAATTTTCTCCCTGGCAGCATAGAAATTAATCGAACTTCTATGGCGGCAAGGCGGTGTAATCCGTCAGACTTGTCGGCCTACCCGCAGAATTAACTCATCGTAGCCGTAAAACCGGGCTACGCCACATGCTATCTTTTTGATTTTGTAGAAAAAGCCTTCTGGAGGCGGTCATGAAATTCATCCACCAGCGCGAGCACCTCAACGAAGACGACATCGTCGTGATCGAATGCTCGCAGACCTGCAATATCCGCCTGATGAGCGACGCCAACTTCCGCAGCTTCAAGAACGGCGGTCGCCATACCTACCACGGCGGTGCCTTCGATACCTTTCCAGCGAGGATCACCGTGCCCAGCACCGGCTTCTGGAACATCACCCTGGACACCGTGGTGACCAAGCGCGCCATCAGCGTCACGCGCAAGCCGAACATGAAGCATTCGATCCGCATCATCCGTCGCTCCAGCTCGAAACTGCGCTGAGTACGGGCCCCCAACTCACCTTCTTTCAAGTGGAATGATCATGACGACCAAATATGTCATCAAGTACACCCTCAACGGCGAGCGCCGTTTCGAGTTCGCCCAGCTGGAAAACGGCACCGAAGCCGAAGCCCGCGCGACGCTGGAAACCATGCACGGCAAGGACGATGTCATCGCCGATGTGAAAGTCAGCAAGGCGCTGTAGGCACCGCGAGAAACCCGCATGACCCTTGACCTGTTTGCCGAAGACGACCTGCGGCAACCCGAACGCCACGAGCGGATCGGCGAACAATCCTGGGTACTCCGCGGTTTTGCCCTGCCCCGGGTCGAGCAGTTGCTCCCCGCCCTGCGCCAGGTGTTGCACCAGGCGCCCTTTCGCCAGATGGTCACCCCAGGTGGTTTCACCATGTCCGCCAGCCTGAGCAGTTGCGGCCATTGGGGCTGGACCACAGACCGTAACGGCTATCGCTACAGCGCCATCGACCCGCAAAGTGGCCGGCCCTGGCCAGCCATGCCCGAGGTGATCCGGCAGCTGGCGGTGGAAGCCGCGCAAGCCGCAGGTTTCGACGACTTCGCACCCGACGCCTGCCTGATCAACCGTTATGCGCCAGGGGCCAAGATGTCCCTGCATCAGGATCGCAACGAGCTGGACCTCGACGCCCCGGTGGTCTCGGTCTCCCTGGGGTTGCCGGCGATGTTCCTGTTCGGCGGCCATGAGCGCGCCGACAAGAGCCAGCGCATCCCGCTGGTGCATGGCGATGTGGTGGTCTGGGGTGGTGTCGACCGCCTGCGCTTCCACGGCATCCTTCCGGTCAAGGACGGCCAGCATCCGCTGCTGGGAGCGCAGCGTATCAACTTCACCCTGCGCCGCGCCGGCCAGCCTTGACCCAATGGGTCCCGGCCGAACGCAACCCACCATCACCGGGCAACAGTCTTTTACCAAACCGTCACTGGCCTTGCAGATGGCATTCCTGATACAAACCTGCGCTGTTCTCGTCGCAATTCCTTTATCTGCCCCGGAGAGAAGTCGTCATGAGCAACTGGCCCGACACCCGCCTGCTTGAGCTGTTCGGCATCGAGCAACCGATCATCCAGGGCCCCATGGCCGGCGCGACCACCCTCGCCATGACGGTCGGCGTCGCCAAGGCCGGTGGCCTGGCCTCGCTGCCCGCCGCCATGCTGACCCCGGAACAGATCCGCCAGCACACCGAGGCATTTCGCCGGGCGGTGCAGGCGCCCCTGAACATCAACTTCTTCTGCCACCAGCCGCCCACCCCGGACCCGGAGCGCGAAAAGCGCTGGAAGGAACGCCTGGCGCCCTACTATCGCGAGCAGGGCCTGGACTTCAACGCCCCCACTCCGGTTTCCAGCCGCGCGCCCTTCGATGAAACCAGTTGCCAGTTGGTGGAGGAACTGCGTCCGGAAATCGTCAGTTTCCACTTCGGCCTGCCACCCCAACCCCTGCTGGACCGGGTCAAGGCCACTGGCGCGACCATTATCGGCTGCGCCACCACCGTGGATGAAGCGCTCTGGCTGCAGGAGCGTGGTTGCCACGCGATCATCGCCATGGGCAGCGAGGCCGGCGGCCATCGCGGCATTTTCCTCAGCAGCGACCTCAACACCCAGGTCGGTACCATGGCCCTGGTACCGCAGATCGTCGACGCGGTGAAGGTACCGGTGATTGCCGCCGGCGGGATCGGCGATGCCCGCGGCATCGCAGCGGCCTTCATGCTCGGGGCCAGTGCGGCACAGCTGGGGACCAGCTATCTGTTTACCCCGGAAGCCAAGATCTCGGCGTCTCATCACCAGGCGCTGCGCACAGCCAAGGAAAGCGAGACGGCCCTGACCAACCTGTTCACCGGCCGCCCGGCCCGCGGGATCATGAACCGGGTGATGCGAGAACTGGGGCCGATCAGCGAACTGGCTCCGGCGTTCCCCCTGGCCGGGGGCGCGCTGCTGCCACTGCGGGCCAAGGGCGAAGCAGAGTTCAGCAACCTGTGGTCGGGCCAGGCCCTGCGCCTGGCAGTGGAATTGCCAGCCGAGGAACTGACCCGGCAGTTGGCGCAGCAGGCATTGGCCAAGCTGAAGGGCCGCTGATCTCATGGAATGGCCGCCTTCGGCGGATCGCCAGCAAGCCGGCTCCCACAGGTAACGCCAGGTACCCAGAATGTTTGCCCGGCGCAGTATTGATGTGGGAGCCGGCTTGCTGGCGATCCGCCCAGGGCGGCCATCCAACCTCGCCCCCTACGCTCGCCATGGCCATGAAATCGCTATATATTCCACTACATAGCGATTCATCCTGCCCGGCGCCGCACACTTCTTATAACAAGCGACGCCCGTACCCCTTGAACGGAGCTGCTTCATGATCACTCGTGCCTCACGCTTTGCCCCGACTTGCCTCGCCGCCCTGCTCGGCGTTTTCGCGTTCGCCCAGGCCCAGGCCGCCGAAGTCCAGGTGGCCGTTGCCGCCAACTTCACCGCACCGATCCAGGCGATCGCCAGCGACTTCGAGAAAGACACCGGGCACAAGCTGGTGGCCGCCTTTGGCGCCACTGGCCAGTTCTACACCCAGATCAAGAACGGCGCCCCGTTCGAAGTGTTCCTCGCCGCCGACGACACCACCCCGGCCAAGCTTGAGAAGGAAGGCGACATCGTTGCCGGTTCGCGCTTCACCTACGCCGTGGGCACCCTCGCCCTGTGGTCGGCCAAGGACGGCTACGTCGACGGCAAGGGCCAGGTGCTCAAGGACAACCAGTACCAGCACCTGTCCATCGCCGACCCGAAAGCCGCCCCCTACGGCCTCGCCGCCACCCAGGTACTGGCCAAGCTGGGCCTGACCGACAAGGTCAAGGACAAGCTGGTCACCGGCCAGAACATCACCCAGGCCTACCAGTTCATCTCCACCGGCAACGCCGAGCTGGGCTTCGTCGCCCTGTCGCAGATCTACAAGGACGGCAAGGTCACCAGCGGTTCGGCCTGGATCGTACCATCCGACATGCACGAAGCGATCAAGCAGGACGCGGTGATCCTCAACAAGGGCAAGGACAACGCCGCCGCCAAGGCGCTGGTGGAATACCTGAAGGGCCCGAAAGCCGCGGCCATCATCAAGTCCTACGGCTACGCCCTGTAAATGCCGCTCGACAGCACCGACTTCGCCGCGATCTGGCTGACGCTGAAACTGGCGTCGCTGACCACGGCGATCCTGCTGGTGATCGGTACCCCGATCGCCCTGTGGCTGGCCCGCACCCGTTCCTGGCTGCGCGGGCCGATCGGCGCGGTGGTGGCCCTGCCGCTGGTGCTGCCGCCGACGGTGATCGGTTTCTACCTGCTGCTGGCCTTCGGGCCCCACGGTTTCATCGGGCAGTTCACCCAGGCCATTGGCCTGGGCACCCTCACCTTCAGCTTCACCGGGCTGGTCATCGGCTCGGTGATCTACTCGATGCCCTTTGTAGTGCAACCCCTGCAAAACGCCTTCAGTGCCATAGGCACCCGTCCACTGGAAGTGGCCGCGACCCTGCGCGCCAACCCCTGGGACACTTTCTTCAGCGTGGTCCTGCCCCTGGCACGACCCGGCTTCATCACCGCCGCGATCCTCGGCTTTGCCCACACCGTCGGCGAGTTCGGCGTGGTGTTGATGATCGGCGGCAATATCCCGGACAAGACCCGCGTGGTTTCGGTACAGATCTACGACCACGTCGAGGCCATGGAATACCTCCAGGCCCACTGGCTCGCCGGAGCCATGCTGGTGTTCTCCTTCATCGTGTTGCTGGCACTGTACTCGAGCCGCAAGACCAGGATGGGCTGGAGCTGAGCCATGACCGCCTCGATACAGGCTCGCCTGAAACTGGACTACCCCGATTTTACCCTGGACCTGGACCTGCACCTGCCCGGACGCGGCGTCACCGCTCTGTTCGGCCACTCCGGCTCTGGCAAGACCACCTGCCTGCGCTGCATCGCCGGCCTGGAAAAAGCCCCGCAGGCCTTCATCCAGGTCAACGACGAAATCTGGCAGGACAGTAGCCGCCAACACTTCGTGCCCCCGCACAAACGGGCCATCGGCTACGTGTTCCAGGAAGCCAGCCTGTTCCCGCACCTTTCGGTGCGGGCGAACCTGGAGTTCGGCCTGCGGCGCATTGCCCGCGCCCAGCGCCGGGTGGACATGGCCCATGCCACCGAACTGCTGGGCATCAGCCACCTGCTGGAACGCCATCCGCAAAACCTTTCCGGCGGCGAACGCCAGCGCATCGGCATCGCCCGGGCACTGCTCACCAGCCCGCGGCTGCTGCTGATGGACGAGCCCCTGGCCGCCCTCGACAGCCAGCGCAAGAGCGAGATCCTGCCGTATCTGGAGCGCCTGCATGACGAGCTGGATATCCCGGTGCTCTATGTCAGCCACTCCCAGGATGAAGTCGCGCGCCTGGCCGACCACATTGTGCTGTTTTCCGCCGGCCGGGCACTGGCCAGCGGCCCGATCGGTGACACCCTGGCACGACTCGACCTGCCCATGGCCATGGGCGACGATGCCGGCGTGGTGGTCGAGGGCCGGGTCAGCGGCTACGACCCGGACTACCAGCTTGTCACCCTGCAACTGCCGGGCAGCTCGTCGACCATCCGCGTGGCCCACACCCCGCTGGCCATCGGCAAGCAGCTGCGCTGCAAAGTCCAGGCCCGGGACGTCAGCCTCAGCCTGCAAGCCGGGGAACACAGCAGCATCCTCAACCGGCTGCCGGTCACCGTCACTGGCGAAACCATCGCCGACAACCAGGCCCATGTGCTGATCAAGCTGGATGCCGACGGTACCCCGCTACTGGCGCGGATCACCCGCTATTCGCGCGATCAACTGCAGCTGCAATCCGGCCAGCGTCTCTGGGCGCAGATCAAGGCGGTGGCCGTACTGGCCTGATCAAGAGGCACCTCCGGGCACGGCTGCGGTCAATCAGTCATACCGTCTGATTATCCTTCAAGGACGCCGCCATGCCCGATGCTTCAGCGCCCATCGAACTGCCCGCCGAGCTGCATTACGTCGACGATACCCAGCCGGGCATTCGCCGCCGGAAGTGGCGCGACCGCTTCGCCTACTTCGACACCGACGGCGAACGCATTCGTGACCAGGATGAGATCAAGCGCCTCAATGCCCTCGCCATTCCACCGGCCTACACCGACGTGTGGATCTGCGCCGACCCGCAGGGCCACCTGCAAGCCACCGGCCGCGATGCCAGGGGCCGCAAGCAGTACCGCTACCACCCACGCTGGCGGGAGATCCGCGATCAGGACAAGTACGCGCGGCTGCTGGCATTCGGCAAGGCATTGCCGAAGCTGCGCCAGCAGTTGCAGGCCGTGCTGGCGACCCCGGGATTCAACCGCGACAAGGTCATGGCCACGGTGATCAGCCTGCTCGATGCGACCCTGATCCGCATTGGCAACAGCCGCTACGCCAGGGAAAACCGCTCCTACGGCCTGACCACCCTGCGCAACCGCCATGTCGAGATCAACGGCAGCGCCATCGTCTTCCAGTTCCGCGGCAAGAGCGGCGTGGAACACCGGGTCACGGTCAAGGACCGGCGCCTGGCCACGGTCCTCAAGCGTTGCCTGGAACTGCCCGGCCAGCATTTGTTCCAGTACCTCGACGAAAACGGCGAGCGGCATGTCGTCAGTTCCTCGGACGTCAATGCCTGCCTGCACGAGCTGACCGGCGCCGACTTCACCGCCAAGGACTTCCGAACCTGGGCAGGCAGCGCCATGGCCCTGACCGTGTTGCGCGAATTACAGTGGGAACCGGAGACCGAGGCAAAGAAACAGATCGTCGAAATGATCAAGAGTGTTTCCAGGCAGTTGGGCAACACCCCGGCTGTCTGCCGCAAGTGCTATATCCATCCAGGCGTCCTTGAAGCCTTCGTCCTTGGCGAACTGGCCAAACTGCCCAAGCCGCGGATGCGCAAGGGGCTGCACCTGGAGGAAGTCGGCCTGGCGATGTTCCTGCAACGCCAGGCATGAGGCGGCTGCGGTGCACCGCAGAAACCCTTCGCAACGGAGTGACCGATGACGGCAAAACCTGCGACAAGCGCTTTCGATACCGTTGAAGGCCTGCGTCTCAAGGGCGAGAACGCCAGCGCATGGCGTGAATGGGGCCCCTACCTCAGCGAGCGGCAATGGGGCACGGTGCGCGAGGACTACAGCGCCGACGGCGACGCCTGGGCCTACTTCCCCCACGACCACGCCCGCAGCCGGGCCTACCGCTGGGGTGAGGACGGCCTGGCCGGGTTTTCCGACAAGTCCCAGCACTGGTGCCTGGGCCTGGCGCTATGGAACGAGCGCGACCCTATCCTCAAGGAGCGCCTGTTCGGCCTGACCAACGCCGAAGGCAACCACGGCGAGGACGTCAAGGAACTCTACTTCTACCTCGATGGCGTCCCCAGCCATGCCTACATGCGCATGCTCTACAAGTACCCGCAGGCCGCCTTCCCCTATGACGACCTGGTCGCGGAGAATGCTCGCCGCGGCCTGGGTGATGCCGAATACGAGATCCTCGACACCGGTGTTTTCGAGGACAATCGCTACTTCGATGTCACGATCGAATATGCCAAGCAGGCCGCGAACGACATCGTCATGCGGGTCAGCGTGCACAACCGTTTCCACCAGCCCGCCCGCCTGCGGGTACTGCCGCAACTCTGGGCGCGCAACGACTGGAGCTGGAGCGAGCATGCCCGGCGACCGAGCCTGAACCGGCAGGGCGAGCGGGTCGAGGCCCGGCACGCCGGCTGCGACCTGATGCAGGCCACTGCCTGGGGCGACGCCCCCTTCGAATGGCTGTTCTGCGAAAATGAAACCAACAGCCGCCGCCTCTACGGCTCGCAGGCCGAAGGCCCGTTCAAGGACGGCATCAACGACCATGTGGTCAATGGCGCCGCCACGATCCGTCGCGACAGCGGCACACGGCTGGCAGCGCACTTCTGCCTGGAATTGCAAGGCGGGGAAACCCGCACCGTCCATCTGCGCTTCGCGCCACCCGAAGCGCCCCCGGTCAATGCCCGTCGCCTGTTCGAAACCCGCCGCCAGGAGGCCGACGACTTCCATGCCGCCCTGCAGGACGGGCTCACCGACGCCGATGCCCGCCTCGTCCAGCGCCAGGCCCTGGCCGGCCTGTTGTGGTCCAAGCAACTCTATTACTTCGACGTGAACCAGTGGCTCGACGGCGACCCGACCCGGCCAAGGCCACCCGCCGAGCGTCTGGCACGACGCAACAGCCATTGGCGCCACCTGTCGAACTTCGACATCGTGTCCATGCCGGACAAATGGGAATACCCCTGGTACGCCTCCTGGGACCTGGGCTTGCAGGCCGTGGCCTTCGCCCTGATCGATCCCGACTTTGCCAAGCAGCAGTTGCTGCTCCTGGTCAAGGATCGCTTCATACACCCCAACGGCCAGCTGCCCGCCTACGAATGGCGCTTCGACGATGCCAACCCGCCCGTGCACGCCTGGGCCTGCTGGCAGGTCTATCAACGGGAGAAGCAACTGACCGGCAGCGGCGACCAGGACTTTCTCGAACGGGTCTTCCACAAGCTGCTGCTGAACTTCTCCTGGTGGGTCAACCGCAAGGACGCCGAAGGCCGCAACCTGTTCCAGGGCGGCTTCCTGGGGCTGGACAATATCGCCCTGTTCAACCGCTCCGACGACCTGCCGCCCGGCTATACCCTCGACCAGGCCGACGGCACCGCCTGGGTGGCGGCCTACGCCCTGGACATGATGCGCATCGCCCTGGAGCTGGCCAAGCGCAATGCGGTGTACGTCGACATCGCCGTGAAGTTCTTCGAGCACTTCCTGTACATCGCCGGGGCGATCAACCGGCTCGACGACAGCGCCGAGGGGCTCTGGGATGCCCAGGACGAGTTCTTCTATGACGTGCTGCAGCATCCGGATGGCCGTAGCGAGCCGGTACGCCTGCGTTCCATCGTCGGCTTGATGCCGTTGTTCGCCGTGCTGGTGCTGGAAGAACGCGAACACCAGGACTTGCCCGGCCTGCGCAACCGACTGTTGGGCTTCATGCACCACCGCCCGGACCTGGCGGCGCTGGTGTCACGCTGGAACGAACCCGGGGACGGCAACCGCCTATTGCTGGCGCTGCTGCGTGGCGAACGGACCAAGAACCTGCTCAAGCGCATGCTCGATGAAGCCGAGTTCCTCGGCGCTTTCGGCATCCGCTCGATGTCCCGGGTGTTCGCCGAGCAACCGCTGGCCATGCAACTCGAAGGCAAGAGCCTGAGCGCCCGCTATCAGCCGGCAGAATCCGATTCGCGGCTGTATGGCGGCAACTCCAACTGGCGTGGGCCGCTGTGGATGCCGATCAATTACCTGCTGATCGAATCGTTGCGTGAGTTCCACCGCTACTATGACGACCACTTTTCGGTGGAATACCCCAACGGCTCCGGTTACCTGGCATCACTTGAAGAAGTGGCCGACGGACTGGGCCAGCGACTGACCTCGCTGTTCCTGCTCGACGAAGACGGCCGTCGCCCGGCCATGGCAGCCTACCCGCAGTTGCAGGCCGACCCTGCGAGCCGCGACCTGGTGCTGTTTCATGAGTACTTCCACGGCGATAACGGCCGCGGCCTTGGCGCATCCCACCAGACCGGCTGGAGTGCGCTGGTGGCGTTGCTGCTGCAGCCGCGCCGCTGATCGCCCTGGATCAGCCCCGGGCCTTCCAGTCCCGCAGCCACTGCAGGCCGACCGAGGTGTTGCCGCGCGGACGGTACTCGCAGCCGATCCAGCCCTGGTAGCCCAACTGGTCGATCAGCGCGAACAGCCAGGGGTAGTTCACTTCACCCTGGTCCGGCTCATGGCGATCCGGTACGCCAGCGATCTGGATGTGGCCGATATGGGCCAGGTCTCGCCGCAGGGTGGTCGCCAGGTCACCCTCGACGATCTGGCAGTGGTAACAGTCGAACTGCACCTGAAGGTTGGCCGCCCCGACTGTTTCGCGGATGGCATGGGCCTGGTCCTGGCGATTGAGGAAGAAGCCGGGCATGTCCCGTGTGTTGATCGGTTCCAGCAACACGGTGATACCGCTCTTGGCAGCCTCTGCGGTCGCATGGACGAGGTTTTCCAGATACGTCGCCTGGTGGCGTTCACGGCTGGCCTCGTCAGGCAGCAGCCCAGCCATCACATGGATATGCCGATTGCCCAGTACGCCGGCATATTCCATGGCCTTGGCAAAACCTTCGCGAAACTCCTGCTCGCGGCCGGGCAAGGAAATGATGCCGCGCTCCCCCGCCACCCAGTCGCCAGGTGGCGCGTTGAACAACACCTGAGTCAAGCCATGGTCATCCAGGCGCTGCTTCAGCAACTGCGCCGGGTAGTCATAGGGGAACAGGTACTCCACCGCCTCGAAACCATCATCGGCGGCGGCCTTGAAACGATCGAGGAAGTCGCGTTCCGGGTAGAGCATGCTCAGGTTGGCGGCAAAACGGGGCATGGGAGTTCTCGAGGTCCATTGGAGAAAGGCTTAGCAATACACAAGCCTGGTGGATCGGGCAATGCCTGGTGACAGACCGCAACGCGCAAACCTGCAGTGCCCAGGCCAGTTTTCCTGCTGCACCGCCCTTGCAACTCTGCAACCGTGCACCTTCAAGACCAGCACGGACATCCAGGACCATGACCCAACAACATACGGTCGAAGTACTGCTGCGCCCGGCCGTGGAGCTATACACCGTCGCGGTGTGCCTCATCGGCGCCGGCCTGTGCCTGTTCGCCCCCTGGGTACTCGGACTGACGCCGTTGTTCGGCGCAGTGGCGGCGCTTCTCTATCTGCTGCTTGGCGGAATACGCCTGCGCCAGGCCCTGGTGGTGCTGCGCTTTCGCCGCAATATTCGCCGCCTGCCACGCTATGTGATCACCAGCAGATGCATCCCGGTCAGCCAGCAGCGGTTGTTCGTCGGTGCCGGTTTCAAATGGGAGCAACGGCACACCCAGCGCCTGATGCAGACCTACCGACCGGAGTTCCGCCGCTATGTCGAGCCGACGTTCCTGTTCCAGCAGGCCCGCCAGTTGGAGCGACGCCTGGAGCAGGCGCGCTTTCCCTTGAACCTGGTGCCACGCCTCACCGCCTGGGACAGCCCGTTCAATCCGGCAAGGCCGCTGCCGCCGGTAGGCGGCTCGCCCCGCCTGCATGGGGTGGAGCCCAATGAAGTCGAAGTATCACTGCCCCTTGGCGAGCGAATCGGCCATAGCCTGGTACTGGGCACCACCCGTGTCGGCAAGACCCGCCTGGCCGAGCTGTTCATCACCCAGGACATTCGCCGGGCCAGGCAACTCGATGGGCGCACGGAGTTCGAACCGGTCATCGTCTTCGACCCCAAGGGCGATGCCGACCTGCTCAAGCGCATGTACGTGGAGGCCCGCCGCGCCGGGCGCGAGAAGGAATTCCACGTGTTTCACCTCGGTTGGCCGGATGTCTCCGCCCGCTACAACGCCGTCGGCCGCTTTGGACGCATCTCCGAAGTGGCCAGCCGAATCTCCGGGCAGCTCTGCGGCGAAGGCAGCAGCGCCGCGTTCCGCGAGTTCGCCTGGCGTTTCGTCAACATCATCGCCCGGGCCCTGGTGGAACTGGGCTACCGTCCGGACTACCTGAAGATCCAGCAACACGTGATCAATATCGATGCCCTGTTCATCGACTACAGCCATCATTACTTCGCCCGTCATGACCCGGATGCCTGGGAGCTGATTGCCAGTCTCGAAGGCAAGCTCAACGACAAGACCACGCCGCACAACATGCGTGGCCGCCAGCCACGAGTCACGGCGATCGACCAGTACCTCGCGCGCACCCGCATCGCCGATCCGGTGATGGACGGCCTGCGTTCCGCCGTGCGCTATGACAAGACCTACTTCGACAAGATCGTCGCTTCGCTGCTGCCGCTGCTGGAAAAGCTCACCACCGGGCGCATGGCCGAACTGATCTCGCCGGACTACGGCGCCCTCGAGGACCCGCGGCCGATCTTCGACTGGATGCAGGTGATCCGCAAACGGGCGGTGGTGTATGTCGGGCTCGATGCGCTGTCCGATCCCGAGGTCGCTGCGGCGGTGGGCAACTCGATGTTCGCCGACCTGGTCTCGGTGGCCGGCCATATCTACAAGTTCGGCGTCGACGACGGCCTGCCCGACGCCAACCGCGAGCAGAAGATCCCGATCAACCTGCATGCCGACGAATTCAACGAACTGATGGGCGAGGAGTTCATCCCGATGATCAACAAGGGCGGCGGCGCCGGCATCCAGGTCACCGCCTACACCCAGACCATCAGCGATATCGAGGCACGAATCGGCAATCGTGCCAAGGCCGGCCAGGTAATCGGAAATTTCAATAACCTGTTCATGCTGCGGGTGCGCGAGACCGCCACCGCCGAACTGCTGACCCGGCAGTTGCCGAAGGTCGACGTGTACTCGACCACCCTGGTCAGCGGTGCCACCGACAGCTCGGATGTATCGGGCAGCACCGACTTCACCAGCAACACCCAGGACCGGGTCAGCTCCACCTGCGTGCCGCTGATCGAGCCGGCCCACGTGGTGAGCCTGCCCAAGGGCCAGGCCTTCGCACTGATCGAAGGAGCCAACCTGTGGAAGGTCCGCATGCCCTTGCCTGCGCCCGATCCGGACGAATGCATGCCCAGGGACCTGCAGGCCCTCGCCGCGAACATGCGCAGGCGTTACCTCGATGGTGGCGGCGACTGGTGGCAAGGCACCTCGGCCATGGTCCGGCAGGATTTTACCCGGTAGCATGGCAGCCCAAGAACAGCCGGACGGTAACCCCATGCTCACGGTGCAGGACCTGATCGATATCGACTCGCTGAAACTGCAGGCCGTGGCCGGCCTCGCCGGCACCGGCAGGCTGATCACCTGGGCGCATGCCGTCGACCTGCCGGACCCATGGCGCTGGGTATCCCCAGGCGACCTGGTGATGACCACCGGCCTGGGCATGCCCTCTGCGCCCGACGAGCAGGTCACCTGGCTGGAGCAACTGGTGCAGAGCAACGTCAGCGCACTGGTATTCGCGCCCCGCCAGGACGCGCCAAAGCTGTCGCGCAAACTGCTGAAAGCCGCGGATCGCCTGCTGTTTCCGATCCTGCAGGGCAGTTTCGAACTCGAGTTCGTCAAGCTCTCCCACTACGTGATCGAAAGCGTGCTGCAAGCGCAGCGCGAACGTTTCAATGCCAGCGAACGATTGTTCCAGACCTACGCCGAAGCGCTGCGCAAGGAGTCCGGCATGGCCGGCCGCCTGGCGATCCTGGCCAACACCCTGGACCTTGACCTGGCCATCGAGGACGCGGTCAGTGGCGTCAATATCGTCGAAACGAAAAGCACCGCGCCAACACCCGCCGGTTGGGTCGAACGGATACCGATCGCCGGACGAGCCCGCGCCAACCTGGTGTTGGCCCGCCAAGGCAAGAGAACCGCGGACGACCCGATCCTGGTGCGTTCACTGGTCGGCCTGCTCGGCGTCGAACTCGAACGCCTGATGATCCACCGCGACCTGCAACGTGAAGAAGGTTCGGCCTTGCTGCGCAGTCTGCTGGACAGCGAGACCGAATTCGCCCTGGCGCGTCCCCTGCTCGAACGACGTGGCCTGACCGGTACCCTGGTGAGCCTGGCGATCCTGCCGGGGACCACGGGGCCCTGGCACGCGGACGAACTCCACCAGGCCCCTGCCCTGCACCATTCAAGCCCTATCCTGCTGGGCGAAAAGGGCCTGTTGCTGGCCATCAGCCGTGATGACAGCGACACTTTCCGTGCCTTGCTCGACACCCTCGGCGCAGACAGCATCATCGGTATCAGCGGGCCCATCGCGGCTGCTACCGGCTTTCGCGAAAGCGTCAGGCAGGCCCGCCTGGCCCTGACCCAGGCGCGGGAAATCGACGCGCAGCTGCTGCGCTATGGCGAAGCCGAAACCGGGCTGATCATGGCCCCCAAGTCACTGGCCGAAGCCCGGGCCCTGGTCGGACGCTACCTCGGGCCGTTGATCGAGCACGACCGCACCCAGGGCGCCGCCCTGCTGCCAACGCTGATGAGCTTCCTGGAGAACGACGGAAACTGGAAAGCCGCCGCCTTCGACCTGGGGATTCATCGCCAGACGCTGGTCTACCGGCTCAAGCTGGTGGAACAACTGACCGGTATCAAACCCACCACCACCCAGGGCATCGCCCGCTTCTGGATCGCGATCCAGGCCGGCAGGAACACCGAGCTGTTCGACAAGCCCTGAATGCAAACGGCCCCGCTGCGTGGGCGGGGCCGTCTACATTTCAGCTAGCCGGTCACCTCAGTGGCTGGTCGGCATCGCGAACTCCGCGCCCTTGGCGATGGCCTGCGGCCAACGCTGCATGATGCTCTTCTGTTTGGTGTAGAAGCGCACGCCCTCTTCACCGTAGGCATGCATGTCGCCGAACAGGCTCTTCTTCCAGCCACCGAAGCCATGCCAGGCCATCGGTACCGGAATCGGCACGTTGATGCCGACCATGCCGACCTGGATTCGCCGACCGAACTCGCGGGCGACGTGACCATCACGGGTGTAGAGGCTCACGCCGTTGCCGAACTCGTGGTCGTTGATCAGCTGTACCGCTTCGGCGAAGTCCTTGACCCGCAGGCAAGCCAGTACCGGGCCGAAGATCTCTTCCTTGTAGATACGCATGTCGGGGGTGACGTTATCGAACAGCGTGCCCCCCATCCAGAACCCATCGCCGCAACCTTCGCCGGCAGTCTGGCCGTTGAACTGGCGGCCATCGACCAGCAACTTCGCGCCTTCCTTGACGCCCAGGTCGATGTAGCCGGTGATACGTTCATGGGCCGCACGTGTCACGATCGGGCCCATCTCGGCTTCAAGATTGTTGCCGTTGAGGACTTTCAGTTCACGGGTGCGCTCGATCAGTTTCGGCATCACCTTTTCGGCCGTCTCGTCACCGACGAACACCGCCACGCTGATCGCCATGCAACGCTCGCCAGCCGAACCATAGGCCGCACCGATCAGCGCATCGACCACCTGGTCGATATCGGCATCCGGCATCACCACCAGGTGGTTCTTGGCGCCGCCCAGGGCCTGTACGCGCTTGCCGTGACGGGCGCCGGTTTCGTAGATGTAATTGGCGATCGGCGTCGAACCGACGAAGGAAACTGCTTGCACATCCGGGTGCTCGATCAGTGCGTTGACTGCATCCTTGTCGCCCTGCACGACGTTGAACACGCCATCAGGCAAGCCCGCTTGCTTGAGCAGATCGGCGATGAACAGGCTCGGGCTCGGGTCGATCGGGCTCGGCTTGAGTACGAAGGTGTTGCCGGTGGCCAGGGCCACGGGAAACATCCACATCGGTACCATCACCGGGAAGTTGAACGGGGTGATGCCAGTGACCACGCCCAGCGGCTGGCGCAGGGTCCAGTTGTCGATGTTGGTGCTGACCTGGTCAGTGAAGTCGGTCTTGAGCAGTTGCGGTGCACCGCAGGCGAACTCGACGATCTCGATGCCGCGCATGACTTCACCCTGGGCATCGGTAAACACCTTGCCGTGTTCGGCGGTGATCAGCCGGGCCAGGTCGTCGCGATGATCGTTGAGCAACGCCAGGAACTTGTTGAGGACCCGCGAGCGGCGCAGTGGCGACAGGTTGCTCCAGGCCGGAAATGCAGCCTTGGCCGAGGCCACCGCCGCATCGACGTCCTTCGCCGTGGACAGTTGCACCTGCCCGGTCACAACACCGGTGGCTGGATTGTAGACCGGCAGTTGCTGGCCGCTGGAAGTCTCGGCAACAGCGCCGGAGATCCAGTTCATGATGGTTTGGGTCATTGTTTTTCTCGCATCGAAAAGTAACGGTGGCATGCACTGGCACCGATGAAATCAATAGATCGCGTAGACCTTGCGCACGGTTTCCAGTACGTCCCAACGTCCGGTCCAACCCGGCGGCAGGATGATCAGGTCGCCGCCGGTCACTTCCACCACCTCGCCAGTGCTGCTGTCGCTTAGCAGCGCCTTGCCGGAGATGATGTAGGTGAACTCGGTGTCTGGGCGCTCGATCACGGGCCAGCCGCCCGGCAGGCATTCCCAGACACCGAGATTGCCGACCGCCTCGGGCGCCAGCTTCTGGATGGCGATCTGCGGATCACCCTTGTCGGCACCCGCACGCTGGCCAGCGGGGGTCAGTGGCAAAGCCTGGATGGCGGCGTGCTTGATGATGGTGAACGTAGTCACGGCTTACTCCTGTTAATGCGCACCTGTCAGCTTTTCCAGCAACATGGCGGTGCGTGAGGGACGATGGGTCAGGCGCTCTTCGATATCGCTCAGCGAGGCGGCAGCCAGGCCGCTGTTGATACCGAACCAGCGCAGTGGCTCACGCTCCCAGGACGGCGAGCGATGATTGACGAAGGGCAGCGTGTTGATGTCTTCGTCACGTTCGAGAATCAGGTTGCGCAGGATCCGCCCGGCCAGGTTGCTGGTGGCAACGCCGTCGCCGACATAGTTGCCAGCCCAGGCCATGCGGTTTTTCCGGTCGATGCTCACGGTCGGGCACCAGTCGCGGGACACGCCCAGTGCACCGCCCCAGCGATGGGTGACCTGGATGTTCGCCAGCGCCGGGAAGAACTCGGTCATGGTGGTGTGGATCTTGCCGTGGATGCTGTCCACCAGGTCGTTGCTGTCGGACATCCGCGAGCCCCACTGATAGGGTGCGCCGCGACCGCCGAACACCAGGCGCCCTTCGGCGGTGACCTGGCCGTAGACCCGCAGGTGGCGCATGTCGTTGAAGGCCAGGCGATGGTCGAGCTTGAGCGAGGCCAGCAGTTCACGCGGCAACGGCTCGGTCGCCAGCACCAGCGAATACAACGGGATGACGAAGCGCGACTTGCCTGGCTGCTGCGAGGTGAACGCCTCGGTGGCACGCACCGTCATATCGGCCCGGACCGAACCACGTTCGGTGTGGACGACACCCGGCGCCATCTGGATGACAGCCGACTGCTCGAAGATTTTCGCGCCCATGCTCTCGACCAGTCGGGCCAGGCCACGAACCAGCTTGCCGGGGTGAATCAGCGCACAATGCTCGGTGTAGAGCCCACCCTGGGTATCTTCGGCACCGATCCGTGCGCGTGCCTCTCCCCCATCGAGCGCCCGCCACTGGTCCGGTAACCCGAACTGCGCAGACGCCGCCACCGCGGCCCGCACCCGCGTCAATTGCGGGGCACTGCGCGCCAGGGACAGGAAGCCCTGCTTGACATAATCGGCCTCCACGCCTTCCAGCGCCAGGACCCGGCCGATCTCGTCGACAGTGTCGTTCATCGCCGCCTGCAGCTTGAGGGCTGCGGCATGGGAATACATCTGCGCGACCCTGGGCAGCGAGATCGGAAAGATCGCCGAGGCCCAGCCACCATTACGGCCGGAGGCGCCGAACCCGACCTCGCGTTTCTCCAGCAGCACCACGCGCAGCGAGGGGTCGCTCTTGAGCAGGTAGTAAGCCGTCCACAACCCGGTATAACCGGCGCCGACGATCACCACATCGGCCTGCACCGTGCCCTCCAGGCGTTCACGCGGCTGGTTTGGCTCGAACCAGAGCGGCTTGTTGGGTAACTGGGACAAATCGAATTTCGCTGACATGCTGTTGGCTTCCCATTGACGCCCCGCAATACGGGGGATGTCCGATAAAACGTGAGTGATTAGCTGCTGGCGGACGACGCCTTGATCCCGATGTGCCGTCGACGGCTGCGGGACCATTGCAGCAAGGCGTACGAGGCACCTATCGCGACGATCGCGACCAGGCATTGGGCCAGGCTGATCCGCATCGTCGGGTCGAAGACCATGCTCACCAGCACCGCCACGATCGATGCGGTCACCAGCAGCGGCAGCCAGGGGTGGCCCCACATGGCGAACTTCAGCGAGCCCTCTGCCACCCATTTGCGACGCAGCTTGAGCTGCGACAGGCAGATCACCAGGTAGACGAAGAGAAACACCGTGCCGGAGGAATTGATCAGGAACTGGAACACCGTGTCCGGCCACAGCGCGGCGATGACCACGCAGCCATACCCCACCAGCGTCGAGGCGATCACGCCACGTACCGGCACGCCCTTGCGGCTCACCCCGGCGATCCAGCGTGGCGCTTCGTCATTGGAGGCCAGGACGTACAGCAGGCGCGAAGAGGTGTAGAGCCCGGCATTGAGCACCGACAGCACCGCAACCAGGATCACCGCGGTCAGCATGTGCCCTGCTCCCGGGATGCCGATATGTTCCAGGGTGGCCACGAACGGCGACTTGCCCGGCTTGATATCGGTCCACGGCTGCACCACGACGATGAAGAAGGTGGCCAGGACGAAGAACACCAGGATACGCAGCATCACCGTGTTGACCGCCTTGCGGATATTGCGCGACGGGTCTTCGGACTCGGCAGCGGCCAGGGTCGCGACCTCCACGCCAGTCATGGAGAAGATCACCACGACCACGCCGGTGAACAGCGACGTCACGCCATGGGGCAGGAAACCACCGTGCTCGACCAGGTTGCCGAAACTGGCATCCGAGCTTGGCCACAGTTTGAAGACATAGAGCCCGGCCACGACCAGGAACACCACGATGGCCGCGACCTTGATGCCGGCGAACCAGTATTCGGCCTCGCCAAAGGAATGCACCGACATCAGGTTCAACAGGGTCATGCCCACCATTAGCCCGAGGGCGATGACCCAGACCGGGATGTCCGGCAGCCAGGCATTGATGATCTGCCCGCCGACGACGGCCTCGAAGCCGACGACGATGACCCAGAAGTACCAGTAGAGCCAGCCGGTCATGTACCCCGCCGGACGGCCAAAGGCCAGGCGGGCATAATCGACGAAGGAGCCCTTGGTGGGATGCGCGGCCGCCATTTCGCCGAGCATGCGCATCACCAGCGCAACGATGAGGCCGGTGATGGCATAGGTGATGAAGGCACCAGGGCCGGTCGAGGCGATAACGGCACTGGAACCGACGAACAAACCGGCACCGATCACGCCGCCCAGGGCGAGCATGCTGATGTGCCGAGTCTTGAGTGCACGCTTCAAGCGCGGATCATGTTCCGACTGAATAGGCATGGATCGTCTCCTTTTATTATTTAGTAATCAACGCTGCCTGATCAGAAGGTTATGCACCTGCGCAGGGGCTGAACATCGTGAATATCCAGGCGCCGGGCCACTCGCTCATACAAATGTATGAACGGGTTCTTTCAGGCGAGGGAAACGCGGAAGTTCACCGCTGGCGGCCCTTGCTGGGGCATGCGGTGTGTTGGCGAGGGAGTTACCCAGGAAATGGGCAGGCCAGCCATGGGGCTGGCCAGGGGAGCGACGGTTGGCTGCTGTAGGCCTAGACGTCGCTGAGCAGGGAGGTCTTTTCCGGCTGGCCGTGCTGACGCGTTGTCACCACGCCGACAAAGGAAATCGCCAGCGCGAGGACGATCGTCGAGGTCACTTCCAGACGGTGTTCGGGCGTCACCATCATCACGGCCAGTGCCGCGCAGATGAAGACGATCACCACGTAGGTCAGCCACGGAAACAGCCACATGTGGAAGGCCAGTTCGATGTTCTGTCGTTGCAGGCGCCGGCGCATGCGCAACTGCGAGACCGCGATCACCAGGTACACCAGCAAGGCGATGGCCCCGGAACTGGCCAGCAGGAAATCGAACAGGCCAGCAGGAGCGAAGTAGCTGAACAGCGTCACCCCGGCACCGAGCACGCTGCTGGCGATCACCGCCGCCCTTGGCACGCCGGCTGATGAGGTGCGCTTCAGCGGCTGCGGCGCATCACCGCGCCTGCCCAGTGAGAACAGCATGCGCGAGGCGATGTAGATCGACGAGTTCATGCAACTGGCCACGGCAATCAGTACCACCGCATCCACCAGGAACTTGGCGTTGGGGATGTTCATCAGCTCCAGCGCCCGCTGGTAGGAGCCCACCGAAGCCAGTTGCGGGTCGTTCCAGGGCACCACCGAGATCACCACGGAGATCGACAGCAGGTAGAACACGCCAATTCGCCAGATCACCGAACGGGTTGCCTTGGCGATGTTGCGTGCAGGGTCGTTGGACTCGGCCGCGGCGATGGTCACCGCCTCGGTCCCGATGAAACTGAACATGATGGTGATGAACGCACCGACCACCGCCGACAAGCCATTGGGCGCAAAGCCACCGTGTTCCTCCATGAGCCTGCTCAAGCCGCTGGCCTCGCGTTCGGGAATCCAGCCCATCAGCACTGCGAAACCCAGACCGATAAAGCCGATGATCGCCACCACCTTGGCCATCGCGAACCAGAACTCGAACTCGCCGTACTTCGATACGCTGAACAGGTTGGTTACCACCAGTAGCACGATCGACAGCAAGGCGAACAGCCAGGCATCGACCTGGGGAAACCACTGGTTCAGTACATGCCCGGCGGCAAGGGCCTCGATCGGAATCACCAGCACCCAGAACCACCAGTAGAGCCAGCCGATGGTGAAACCGGCCCAGCGGCCGATGGCCTGGTCGGCATAGGTGGAGAACGAACCGGTATCCGGATTGGCGACGGCCATCTCGCCGAGCATGCGCATCACCAGCACGACCAGCAGCCCTGAGAACAGATAGGCCAGCAGCACTGCGGGACCGGCCGCGGCAATGGCATGCCCCGAGCCGACGAACAGGCCTGCACCGATGATTCCGGCGATAGACAGCATGGTGACGTGGCGGGGCTTGAACCCCTGCGCCAATTGACCGTTCGAATCCTGGGGGTTCGGGTTATGCATTGTTTTTCTTCCCTGAAGTGTCGCAACGGACGGCACGACACTTTAAGGAGTTTGAGCGACATGCAAATGTCCTGAGCGCGTCACCCAGCGAACTGATCTCGACATGCGGGGACAACCGAAGGCCAGTGATCCAGGCCCGCCCCACTCTCCTGTGGGAGCCGAATCTTCGGTGGCGTCCCTAGCCCAGCAGGGACTTGAACGCCCACAGGGCCGCCATCCCCACGCCCAGGGTCAACAGGGTGCTGCGAGTGAACCAGGCCACCCCGGCGGCAATGATCGCCGCCGGAATCTGTGGGTTGTCCAGCACGAAGTCACCATGCCCCGCCGGATACACCACGGCCGGCAGCACCAGCGCAGCCGAGCACCGGCCATAACCGACTTTTCTTACAAGAAAACAGGCAATTTTTGTTATGACGAACCACTCCCCGACCGACCAGACGCTGATGAAAATACCGTCGTTCAAGGCCATGCGCTCGCTCGTTGCGGCGGCCAAGCACCGCAACTTCACCCGTGCCGCCCAAACCCTGTGCGTCACCCAGGCCACCACTCAGCAAGCAGATTCGTGACCTGGAGATCTAACTCGGCACCGAGCTGTTCATTCGCAGTGGTCTATCCGGTGTGTGCCCCGGCATACCTGGAGGCGCACCCCGAGGCAGCCACGGTGCAAGGCCTCCATCAAGGCATCCTGCTCGACTTGCATCCCTACGGCCGCGCACAGTTGTCGGAACAGGTCGACTGGGACGCCTGGTTCGCCCGCCAGTCCCCCGATCTGGAAATGGCGCTGGCGCAGAATCCGCAGTACTTCAGCAGCAACGACTACACCCTGCTGTTGCAACTGGCGCTGGACGGCCAGGGCATCGCCCTGGGCTGGGACCACCTGGCCAGGCATTACCTGCAGCAGGGGCGACTGGTGCGGCCAGTCGCCGAAGAGATGCACCTGCGCGAATCGGTACAGTGCCTGGCCCATCGCAGGTCAGCACGGATGTTCAACGACTTTCCCGAGGGCCAACCCGCACCTGCAGATCGGTCCGCCCCCATATGCCGCCACCCGTGGCCCGCAGAATGGCTTCGCCGACAGCGACATCACCCACCGGCGCATCCTCGTCGATCTTCAGCGTCACGCTGCGGGATGTGCCCCAGGCGCCTGGAGCATAAGTCGTGCAAGCCGCATGTTGAGCATCCGGTTCGATCTGTTTCAGGTTCTGCGAGCCACACTGCAGATCGGTAATGCGCGTATGAGCCGGCGCAACGTAGGCCATGCTTTCACCCGCGGCAGCCGGAACGGCGACGCCATCGAGGCGCATGCCGGTCACCAGCGTCACCGTCGCTCCGGCGGCGCCCACCGGCACCGTGGGCTGCGTCAGGCTGGCGGATCGCCCCTCGAGTTCCACGCCCAGCTCGGTATGAGCCCAGGGAATGCCTGCAGCGGAATAGAACACGACGGAACCATCGGCGACCGTTCCCCTGGGCGCCAGTTCTGCCACCTTGAGCGTCACCGGCCGGGAAGTGCCCCACGACCCTGTCGCATGGGTCGTGCAGGAAGCTGACTGGCCGGAGGGGTCGATCCGCTTGGTATTGCGCGAGCCGCACGGGATGTCGACGATCCGGGTATAGGAAGGCGCAACGTACTCCACTCGCTGTTCGGCCAAGGCCGGCAGCGCGGCGCCATGCTCGGCGAATGCCACCGGCACTTCAAGCTGCTCGCTCTCCCGGGCTCGGGGCACGAACGGCTGCGTCACCGCCACCCGCCCGACCAGCTTCACGCCCAGGTCCGTGCGCCCCCAGATTTCGCCACTGGCCATATACAAGGCCGCGTTGCCGTCGGTAATGAGCATTGTCGGAACCCGAGAATTTGTCCTGAGGGTCACGGGCCGCGAGATCGCCCAGCTCCCAGGCGCATGAGTGGTACACGAGGCGAAAGCGCCCTGGGGCTCGATCCATTTCGTGTTGTTCGAGCCACAGGGGATGTCGACGATCCGCGTATGCGAGGGTGCATGGTAGGTCATGCTCTCTCCCGCTGAAGCTGGAACGGCCTGCCCACCCGAGCGAACCTCGATGGGGATCTGTATCAAGCCGTCTTCACCGGCTACGGGAACCGCGGTTTGCGCCACCTCAACCTGGCGTCGACACTCCGGCAACGCCTGCCCTGCCAAGGCGATTGCCAACTGGGCGCCGCTGGCACCAACCCAGCAGACCTTCACGGCCAAGCCCTCCTGCCTGTCCGCCAGCACCCGGCCCACCTGAATCGTCGGGTCGGCCGTGGTCGCGGTTTCCGGCGTCGCGTCGACCTGCACCTGGCTGATCGTGTTCGTCGTTTCATCGAACAGCCGTGCCCAGACCCCGGTCAGGCGGTTGTCACCGGTGGGCCAGATATCAAACGGCGGGCTCGGACTGCGCAGTTCCAGCGCCAGCCTGTTCGGTGAGGCGCTGCGGGGGACCAGGAGCAACTGCCGCCCCGCACCGCCCAACCGTCCCAGGAAGTACAACCGGGTGGCCCGCACCAACAGCGTCTGCGCACCCTCGGCCTCCAACCACCCCGCATGCCGGCGCAATGACGCCGGATACAGGCGAGAGCCGCCACCACTTACCGAGTCGCCCGTATCGGCATAGGCAATGCGTGTACATCCCTCGGGAAACAGCACCTGCCCGCCATCCACCGGACAATGGGTAAGCGAGGCACCGTGCCCGGCGCCCAGGTTATGCGCAAACTCGTGCACCCACATGTCCAGGCTCATCGTCTGGCCGATGATCCAGTTTCCCGGTACCACCGCCAGCCCGCCCCAGCCGCAGCCGACGGAAAGCGCGACGAAGAGAAAGTCATAGGTGCCAGGATCGACACCCTGCTCCAGCGCTCCACGCCTGGCGGCGGCCAATATCTGATTGTTGTTGCAGGTACGCTCGCCGAAATCGACATTCTTGACCATGACACCCGAGAGATTCAGTTTGTCCTGCGACGCTCGCCGGACGAACGTGCGCAGCGAGCGGCCATCGCCCAGGGTCATTGCGTAAATATTGTCGGCATCGAGTCGCGGCGTCGAACCCGCCCAATGCCCGACCACCAGCAGCACCTTGCGGTTACCCAGGACCGGCCGGATACGTGCATCCGCAGCGCTGATGAAATCGTTATCGGCGGGAGCGAACTCAGGCTCCGCGGGCAGGTCCGGCACCGCCCCTTCATCTGCCAGGCTTGAAGCCAGCGAGATGCCCGGTCCGCAAAACAACAGCAGGAACATGCCGGTCGCAAGCCATTTGCCCGCCCCCTGGAACGTCCGGTTCATACCAGCGCTGATCATCGTATTCTCCCGCCGTCGCATTACCGAACGGAGTCCAGGGCCTCTACCTGATCGAACGGTGCAGATGCCCTTGCCGATACGCTCTTCATGATCGCGCTGGTTTGCACCGGCGTACGGCGGAACTGAAACGAAGAGATGCCTGGAGAAATCATAGCGGTACGCCGCCAGGTGTCTACTGGCAGAAATGACAGTAGACACCTGGCGGCGTGATGACCAGCAAGGGCCATCGCCCTCGATCAGGCCTGGGAACGCGGGTTCAGCGTGGCGTTGTCGATGACGAAACGGTACTTCACATCGCCCTTGAGCATGCGCTCGTAGGCGTTATTGATCTCGTCGGCGCGGATCAGCTCGATGTCGGCAGTGATCCCGTGCTCGGCGCAGAAATCCAGCATTTCCTGGGTTTCGGGAATACCACCGATCATCGAACCGGCAATCGTGCGGCGCTTCATGATCATGTTGAACACATTGGGCGATGGGTGCGGGGTGGCCGGCGCACCGACCAGCGACATGGCCCCGTCACGCTTGAGCAGGACCAGGAAGGCATCGAGGTCATGCGGCGCGGCCACCGTGTTGAGGATCAGGTCGAAACTCTTGGCATGGGCTGCCATTTCCTGGGCATCGCGGGACACCACCACTTCATCGGCGCCCAGCGCCTTGGCCGCCTCGCGCTTTGACGCCGAGGTGGTGAACGCCACCACATGCGCGCCCATGGCATGGGCCAGCTTGATGCCCATGTGGCCCAGGCCACCGATACCGACCACGCCGACCTTCTTGCCGGGGCCGGCGTTCCAGTGCCGCAGTGGCGAGTAGGTGGTGATGCCCGCGCACAACAGCGGCGCGACCGCGGCCAGCTGGCTTTCCGGATGACCGATGCGCAGCACATAGCGCTCATGCACGACGATCTTTTCCGAGTAGCCGCCCTGGGTCCAGCCGGGCGCATCGGGCGTCGGGAAGTTGTAGGTACCGATCATGCCGTCGCAGTAGTTTTCCAGGCCCTCGTCGCAATCGGCGCACTGCTTGCAACTGTCGACGATACAACCGACACCGACCAGGTCGCCGGCCTTGAAGCCGCTGACATGGGCACCGACCGCGCTGACGCGGCCGACAATCTCGTGGCCGGGCACGCACGGGTAGCGGGTACCGTCCCATTCGGAACGGACCTGGTGCAGGTCGGAGTGGCAGACACCGCAGAAGGCAATGTCGATCTGGACATCGTGGGCACCGGGTGCCCGACGGGTGATCTGCAAGGATTCGAGTGGTTTATCGCCCGCATGGGCGCCATAGGCATGCACTTGCATCGGGATCTTCCTCTGGCTGTGAATCGAACGGGTGGACTGCTGCGCGTACCGCAGCAACCCGGACCGACATGTTCACAGGGACGAGCCGGAATGCAGTAGCGCATTCCGGTCGTTTTCTTGCCTGATCCTCTGGATAGGCCGTGAAAACCGACGCCAGGAGCGACCCTTTGCGATCAACCCTGCTGATTTTCCAGGGCCAGCGCCCGGCTCCAGCTCGGCAGCACGGTCAGGCCGCGCAGGTACGCGGCAAGATAGGGATAGCGCTCGCCCAGGGCCAACTGCTCGACCACGGTGATCGCCACGAATGCGAGCATGAAGTCCGCCCCGGACAGGGTGTCGCCGACCACGAAGGACTTGCCGGCCAGGAACCCGTCCAGGTATCCCAGGACCTTGTCGAACTCGGTCCGGGTGTAGCCGTCGAGGAATGTCAGTTGGGTACCGGTATCGCTCTCGAAGCGGGTAAAGATCTTCAGCAGCACCGGCACCATCGCCGAGCTTTCCGAAAAGTGCAGCCACTGCAGGTACTGGAGATAGTCCGGAGAGTGAAAATCAGGCTCCAGGCGGGGGGCGAACCGGCGAACGAGATACTCGACAATGGCGCCGGACTCACAAAGCACCTGCCCATCGATTTCGATCACTGGCGACTTGCCCAGCGGGTGAATGTTCTTCAGCGAGTCGGGCGCGAGATGGGTAACGGGGTTTCGTTGGTAGCGCACCAGGCGGTACGGCTCGCCAATCTCCTCCAGCAGCCAGAGGATGCGCAGGGAACGCGAAGCATTGAGGTGGTGGAGCGTAATCATCGAAGGTCCTTGTCGGTGCGGGATGAGAAGGGATCGAGCCGTCCCTGGCCGAGTGTTGCCTGGGTCGACTCGATCCGGGGCACGGCTTATTGCAGCTGGCCGAGCAAGGCCTTGGCCACGTCTTCGGAGCTGGCAGGGTTCTGGCCGGTGACCAGCTTGCCGTCCTCGATCACGAAGGGTGCCCAATCCGGACCTTTTTCATACAGGCCGCCGAGTTTGCGAAATTCATCCTCGATCAGGAATGGCACGACATCGGTCAACTCCACTGCGGCCTCTTCGCCATTGGTGAAGCCGGTCACGCGCCGACCCTTGATCAGCGGCGAGCCATCTGCGGCCTTGACGTGACGCAGCACGCCTGGCGCATGGCAGACGAAGCCGATCGGTTTGCCGGCGCACTCGAACGCTTCGATCAGGCTGATCGAACGGCTCGACTCGGCCAGGTCCCAGAGTGGGCCGTGACCGCCAGGATAGAACACGGTGTCGAAGTCCTGCTCGCGCACCGTCTCCAACTTCACGGTGTTCGCCAGGGCCTGCTGGGCAGCCGGGTCGGCCTTGAAGCGGTGGGTCTGCCCGGTCTGGAAGTCAGGCAGGTCGCTCTTGGGGTCCAGCGGCGGCTGGCCACCGGCCGGCGAGGCCAGCACCACCTCGGCGCCGGCGTCCTTGAACACGTAGTACGGCGCGGCGAACTCTTCGAGCCAGAAGCCGGTTTTGGCACCGGTGTTGCCCAATTGATCGTGGGAGGTCAAAACCATCAGTACTTTCATTTCAAATTCCTTCTTTGTCGCCTGAGCAGCGATGGAGTCAATGGTTGAAAAAGGCTTCGAGTACTTGCAGTTTGTCAGCGTAGGGGGCGCGCAACCGCAGGTTGGTGGCGCCATCCTCGCTTTGTATGACCACGGGCTTGGCGTGGGTGAAGCGGCGGAAACCGTGGATACCGTGATAAGCGCCCATGCCCGAGGCCCCTACTCCGCCAAACGGCAGGCTGTCGATCGACGCATGGGTCATGACGTCGTTGATCACCAGGGCACCCGAGGTGGTCCCGGCGATGAAGTTCCGCCGCTGAGCCGCGTCGTCACCGAAGTAGTAGGCTGCCAGCGGCCGCGGATGCGCATTGATGTAGGCGACCGGCTCATCGGCATGAGTGTAGGTTCTGACCGGCAGCAGCGGGCCGAAAATCTCCTCTTGCATGATGTTCATGTCTTCGGTGACGTCCAGCACCAGGTGCGGGGCGATCTTGCGGGTTTGCGCATCGAACGCCGGCTCGCCGCCCGGCGCCAGGTTGATCAGCGTCGCGCCCTTCTGCTCGGCGTCCTTCAGCAGGTCGACCAGGCGCTCGAAATGCCGCTGGCTGATGATCGAGGTGTACTCGCGATTGCGAACGATGCTCGGGAAGCTTTCGGCGACGAACTGCTTGGCGGCGACCACCAGCAGCTCAAGATGCTTGTGGGGAACCAGCAGGTAGTCCGGCGACAGGCAGATCTGCCCGGCGTTGAACAACTTGATGGTCAGTGTCCGCTCGATCGCCGTGCGAATATCGAAGTCCTCGGCCACCACCACCGGCGACTTGCCGCCCAACTCAAGGGTCACCGGCACCAGGTTTTCCGCAGCGGCACGCATCACGTGCTTGCCTACGGTGGTGCTGCCGGTAAACACCAGGTGGTCGAATGGCAGCGCACTGAACGCCTGGCCGACGCTGGCATCACCGAGCACCACGCTCAGCTCGTTCGGATCGAAGTAGCGGGCCACCAGCTCACCCAGCAGTTCGCAGGTCCGTGGAGTCAGCTCGGACGGTTTGAGCATGGCGGTGTTGCCAGCGGCGAATACCCCGGCCAATGGCCCGAAGGCCAGGTTGATCGGGAAATTCCACGGGCTGATGATGCCGACCACACCCAATGGTTGCTGCTCGATCCAGGCCTGCATGCCAGGTGCCGGGCTCTCGACCTGCTCGGCCTGCATCCACTGCTCCACGTGGGCCGCAGAATGTTCGAGCATCTTGATGGTGGTCGCCAGGTCGGCAACCATCGACTGGTAGGTACTGCGGTTGCCGAAGTCGGTGCTCAGTGCGTCGATGATGGCCTGGTAGTTGTCACTGATCAGTCGCACGCCACGCTGCAGGCGATCCTGACGCAGTTTGGCGTCCGCCGGGCCGGCACACAGGTGGGCGCGTTTCATGGTCCGCAGGATAGCCTGCAGGTCTTCGGTATTGGGTTGCTCGGTCATGGGGTTTCTCCTTGCCGCTGTATTCAAGCGATGGCGCCATCTTAGGGGGCTGGCCCTACCGGGAACAGAAAGGGTATTTTGTGACACCTATAAATTATTTTATGGATAGCTTATGTCACTCGTTCGCTTGCGGACCTTCATCGAGGTCTATCGCCAACGCTCCATCAGCGGTGCGGCCCGGACCCTGAACCTCACCCAGCCGGCGGTTTCGCAGCATATTTCCGGGCTGGAGGCGGCCGTTGGCAGGAGCCTGTTCGAGCGCCAGGCCCGCGGGGTCGAACCGACCTCTGCTGCGCGAGAACTGGCTGCCGATATTGGCGACAAACTGGATTCGGCCGAGGCCGCACTGGCCTCGGCACGCGCCCGCTCGATCGAGCTGGCCGGCGCCCTGCAGATCGTCGGGCATGCCGACTTTCTCGCCGAGGTGGTTTCCCGACAGCTCAAGCCACTGCTGGAAGAAGGCATCCGCATCCGTATGCAAAGCGGTAACCAGGAACTGATCTGTCGCATGCTGCTGGAAGGCAACTGCGACCTGGGCATCGCCGCCTCGTCACCGAATGACACGCGCTTGCGCAACGAACTGTTGTACGTCGATGACGTGATCGCGGTAGCCGCGCCAGCAGTGGTTCAACGCCTGACCGCAGCGAAGGACTTTCAGCGAGCACTGGAAGCCGAGCCGGTACTGGCCTACAACCTCGAACTCCCGCTCATCGACTCCTGGCTAGCCATAAATAAAATCGAGATGCAGGCGCCCGTGCCGGCCATGGTCGGCCAGGACTTGCGCACCCTGCGGACCTTGCTGGTCGACGGATTCGGCTGGAGCACCCTGCCAGCCTATCTGTGCAGGGAGCCTATCGAGCGCGGTGAACTGCAGGAGATCCCGGCGCCGGTTGGCCATGCCAGCCGCGAGTACCACCTGTTATGGACGCCCAGCGCCCTGCGCCAACCGCGAGTGGCTCACGCTCGGCAAGCACTGCTGTGGCGCCTGCGGGAAAGTCGCGGCCTGAACTGAAAACGGCCACTGCTGCGCAGGCAGCAGGCCAGCAGCAATCGATGCTGCCCCACCATCATCCGCACCTGCACACCGCCCTTGATTGTACCCGCAAGCCACAGCCCGCAAGGGCTGCAGCCAAGTGCAGGACGCTGGCACATATCCTGCTCAACCGCCTGGGACTGCCGACCCGCTCGGTGCCTTCATCCAACCAGGAAACCTTCAATGAAACTGCCGTTCAAGCTGGCCTGCGGTGCCGGCCTTCTCGCCCTGTCGCTGCATACCCTGGCCGCCGTGCACGCACCTAATCCAGACCCGCAACAGGGCGATGGCCGCGTCTCGCCGTTCTACACCTGGCAACAAGACATCCCGACTCAGCCAGGCAAGCTGCTGCGCAGCGAGCCCCTGCCGGTACAACTGAGCCTGGCCGAGGCCGGGGCCCAGCAGCGGATTCTCTACAGTTCCACCAACGGCATCGACGGCAAGACGCCGATCGTGGTTTCCGGTGCGCTGTTCCTGCCCAAGGGCAAGGCGCCCGCTGGAGGCTGGCCGGTGGTGTCCTGGGGCCACGGTACGGTCGGCGTGGCCGACATCTGCGCGCCGTCCTGGTCAGGTCGTTCGATTCGTGACGTCAACTACCTCAACGCCTGGCTGCGCGAAGGTTATGCCGTGGTCGCCACCGACTACCAGGGCCTCGGCGTACCCGGTGGCCATCCACTGCTCAACAGCCGCGTTGCCGCCTATGGCATTCTCGATGCCGCCCGTGCGGTAATCGCCGGTACAAAAGGACTGGCCAACAAGGTGCTGATCGTCGGCCAGTCCCAGGGCGGCGCAGGCGCCTATGCGGCGGCGGCCTATGCGCCGGACTACAGCCCGACGCTGGGCGTAAAGGGCACCGTGGCGACCGGTGTAATCTACAAGATCACCGATGACAAGAATCGCCCACCGAAAGATCCGAACAAGGTCGATGAAACCCTCGCCTACGGTTTCTATACCCTGCTCGCGCAACAGCAGTACGACCCGAGCGTCGATCCCAGGGACTACTTCACCGATGAGGCCCTGCCGTTCGTGGAACAGGCCCGCACCAGTTGCCTCGCTGCCCTGGAAGCCGACACTGTGTTCAGCGGCCGGACCCTCGCCAACACCCGCAAGCAGGCCACCCCGGAGGCGGCAGCGAAACTGCGGCCGTGGGTCCAGGCGATCGACTTCCCGACGCTGAAGCTCAAGCAGCCGATCTTCATCGGTGCCGGCGAGACCGACCCGAGCACCACCGCCAAGAGCCAAAGCAGCCTGGCCCGCGACACCTGCGCAGCAGGCAGCGTGGTGGAGGCGCATGTCTATGCCGGGCTGGAACACAGTGGCACGGTCAACGCCTCGCTGAAGGACTCGATCCCCTTCGCCCGCAAGGTGCTCGCCGCAGAGCCGATCACACCGGTCTGCGACCCGACCCCGCAGTAAGTGCATGAGCGCGGCAGCAGTCCTGTTGCCGCGTCGCCTGCCCGACAAATATCCCTCGAGTATTGAAGGCGGTGCCTGTCCACCGATCAATTAGGTCACAATGGCTGTTGATCCGTGGAACACGAGCAACCGCCCCATGTCACTACGCGAATTCCGCACCCTCGTTGCCATCGCCCAGTACGGCTCCTTCGCCCGCGCCGCCGAAGCCATTCACCTGACCCAGTCGGCGGTCAGCCTGCATGTGAAAAGCCTGGAGGAGACCTTCGGTGCGCCGCTGTTCGACCGCAGCCGGCGCATTCCGGTGATGACACCAGCCGGCCACCTGGTACTCGATCGGGCCAGGGAGATCCTGGCGCTGCACGACAGTATCGCCGCCGAACTGAGCGACGGCTCGCAGTTGCGCGGCACCCTGCGCATCGGCGCGATCCATACGGCCCTGTCCGGATTCCTGCCGGCCGCGCTGGCGACGTTGAGCGCGGAACACCCGAATCTGCGGGTGAACGTGTCGTCCGGCATGTCTGCCGAGCTGGCGATTCGCATCGACAATGGCGAGTTGGATGCGGCGATCACCACCGAGCCGGTCAAGCCTTATCCGTTCGGGCTGGTCAGCACCCCACTGTATCAGGAAGGTTTCTGGATCGTAGCCCCTGCCGACCTGCCAACACACGACCCACGCAGCCTGCTGCAGGAGCATCCCTTCATTCGCTTTGATCGCCGGGCCTGGGCGGGCCGGACCATTGAGCGCGAGCTGCGCAGATTGCACTTGAAGGTCCAGACCAGCATGGAACTGGACAGCCAGGCCGCCATCCTGCAGATGGTCGCCAGCGGCCTTGGCGTGTCGATCATTCCGCTGTCCCGGCGCAACCTGCCAACATCACGCAAGCTGCTCTGCCTGCCCTTCGGCGAGCCACAGAAGATGCGCAACGTGGTGCTGCTGGAGCGCGAGGATCGCCCGGCGGGACGCTCGGCGCTGGCGCTGGTGCGGGCAATACGCAGCAAGGCCGGGCGCTCGGCCATCCATGAGAAATTATCAAGCTAGCGGCAATTTTATATCGTTTTTTATTGCCGATCGCGGCGGCTATGGTGGAGCCGTTCGTTTCTATCCGAGAGCGCCATGCCTGCCCCCACCGATCAATTGCCCCTCCCCACGGGAAAGCATCGATGAATGCCACCCTGATCCTGGCGCTGGTACCCATCGCCCTGCTGATTGCCCTGGGCGCGTGGTTGCGACACCAGCGCTTTCTCGCCGAAAGTTTCTGGCCACAGGCCGAGCGCCTGGGCTACTACGTGCTGCTGCCGGCGCTGTTCGTCCATGGCTTGTCCAGCGCGCAACTGGACGACATTCCGGTCCGGGAGATGATCCTGGCGCTGACTCTCCCGACCCTGGCGGTAGCGGCCTTGCTGGTGCTGGTACGGCGCAAACTGGCGGTCGATGACCCGGCCTTCACCTCGCTGTTCCAGGGCGGTGTGCGCTTCAACAACTACGTCGGCGTGTCTGCCGCCGCCGGTCTGTTCGGCAGCCACGGGATCGCCTTGGCCGCCGTTGCCAACGCGGCCATCGTGCCCACGGTGAACATCCTCTGCGTGCTGGTCTTCGCCCGCTACGGCAATACCGGCAGGCCGGGCCTGGCCGGAGTGGCGCGGCAGCTCGCGCTCAATCCGCTGGTGGTGGCCTGCGGGCTGGGCATCCTGATGCAGCTCACGGGAACCCGCTTGCCGGTAGGTATCGAGCCGACCTTCAAGGCGCTGGGCCAGGCTTCCCTGCCCCTGGGCCTGCTCTGCGTGGGAGCAGCGCTGGACCTCGCGGCATCGCGCAGCTGGCTGCGACCCGTGGGCGTCTCATCAGTCGCCAAGTTCATCGCCATGCCCCTGGCGACCCTGCTGATCTGCCATCTGCTGGGCCTGCGCGGCGATGCGGCAATTGCCGCCATCCTGTTCCAGGCGCTGCCCACCGCTTCGTCCTCCTACATCATGGCCCGCCAGTTGGGCGGCGACGCACCGTTGATGGCTGGCATCATCGCCAGCCAGACCCTGCTGGCGGGAATCACCCTGCCGCTGGTGGTCATGGGTTGTGCCCAATGGCTGTGAAGTGGGTGACGCTGCCACCGCCAGCGGGACAACTTGCAAGATCGTACAAGAGCAGGCGAACGCCCTTTTGCTAGCCTGATGGCGTCTATTCAAGAGAGGATTCGTCATGTCCCATTCCCAGCCTGAACCGAGCCTGCAAGCCGTGAACCTGGCCCACAAGGTGTCGCTGATCGAGCAGCACTGGAGCCCGAGGGTGGTGGCCGAAATGAACGACTACCAGTTCAAGGTCGTGCGTATCGAGGGCGAGTTTATCTGGCATTCCCACCCCGAGACCGACGAGGCGTTCATCGTACTGGAAGGGACACTGCGCATTGACTTGCCCCACGGCAGCGTGTTCGTCGCTCCGGGTGAGTTGTATGTGGTACCGCGCGGTGTGGAACACCGGACGGCCGCCGAGGGCGAGGCACGCCTGATGATGATCGAGCCACGGGGTGTCGTGAACACCGGCCACGAAGGCGGAGAGTTTACGGCACCCAACGACATCTGGATCTGACCGGCGGCCTGACCGCTGATCCGAGGCCCCTCACCGGCGCCAGAGATAGGCCCAGGTGAGGCCGGCCACGGTGCCCGCCAGGAGATACCAGCAGCCCGGTATGAAGAGGCCGAAAAGCACGGCTGTGGTGATGCCGAACAGCCACGCGGAGACGCTGCGCAGGCTGCTTCCCGCGCTGGATGCCTGTTGCTTGAAACGGCCTTTGTCTGTCGGGAACATCGGGACCTCGCTCAAGAATGAGCGGTGATGATGGCGCCCGATAATCCGGCAGTCTGGAAGGTTTGTGCAGCCAACCGGGCCTGAGGTGGGATGCGGTGGTGCTTGCCGAATGGCTGGAGCTGCGACTGGACCACCAGGGTGAACCCGCGTCCCCGGTCTGCTACCTGGACCTTTGTGCGGTAAGTCGGGACAACGCTCCGTAGACCGATCCGCTGCTGTTACGACCATGGACACCCATGGTGCACATCCGCCCCGTAACGAGGCAGCCAGCACACATTCAACGGCGTGAGCCAACCGTAACTGTTCATTTCGCACACAAATGAGTGTCACGCCTGCCCGCTTTTTCTGCTTTTCTCAAACCACCGAAAGTCGGCCTGGTTATTGCTCCTGCCCCGCCACTGCAAGCAAGCCAACCTTTCATCGCAGCGTTTTCGGTTCGGAGAAAAGCACATGAGTTCCACTGGCGAATTCCCCCTGAGTGAAGCCCCCAGCCATGCCCGCAAGGGGCTGCTGTCCATTTCCATGGTGCTGTTCAGCTTCACCTTCTTCACCGGCACCATGTTCGCCGGCGGCAAACTGGGCATGGCCTTCGACTTCGTCGACATGCTGTGGGTCGCGGCGATCGGTAACAGCCTGCTGGCGCTGTACGCCGCCATGCTGGCTTTCATCGCGTCGCGCAGCGGCCTCAATACCGTGCTGATGGGCCGCTTCTGCTTCGGCGAGGCCGGCAGTCGCCTGTCCGACTTCATCCTCGGGTTCGCCGAACTGGGCTGGTACGCCTGGGGGACCGCAACCGTGGCCATCGTGCTGGTGAAGATGCTCGGGCTGGCCAGCGGGCTGACGATTCCGCTGATGATCCTGTTCGGCCTGGGTTTCAGCCTGACCGCGATCATCGGCTACAAGGGCCTGGACGTGCTGTCGCGGGTTTCGGTACCGCTGATGTTCGTGCTGCTGGTGATCTCGATGGTCATCGCCACCCGCAAGATCGGCGGCCTGCAGGGCCTGGCCGCGGTGATCCCGCATGAAGCCATGAGTTTTTCCGCAGCGGTCACCATGGTCTTCGGCACCTTCGCCAGCGGCGCCACCCAGGCCACCAACTGGACGCGGCTGGCGCGCAGTGGCCGGGTCGCGGTCATCGCCAGCGTGATCAGCTTCCTGGTCGGCAACGGCCTGATGATCGTCGCCGGTGCCTGGTGCGCGATCGTCTACCAGCAGGCCGACATCGTCGAAGTGATGATGTTGCAAGGGCTGTCCTTCGCCGCCGTGGTGATGCTCTGCCTGAACCTGTGGACCATCCAGGGCCCGACCATCTACAACGTTTCGGCGGCGGCCTGTCACCTGCTGCGCAGCGAGCGCCGGCGCAGCATGACCCTGGCCGCAGCGGGTGTAGGCATCCTGCTGGCCATCGGCGGCATGTATGAAATGCTCATTCCGTTCCTGGTGCTGCTCGGCTCGATCATCCCGCCGATCGGCGGCGTGATCATGGCCGACTTCTGGTACCGTCATCGCGGCAAGTATCCGCAACTGGCCAGCGTCAAGCTGCCCCGCTACAACGTCAACGGGCTGGTGGCCTATGCCGTCGGCGCCCTGCTGGCATACTGCTCGCCATGGGTCGCGCCGCTGGTGGGCATCGCTGCCTCCACTATATGCTACATCGGCCTGGTCGAACTTCGCGGCCGAGGCAGTGCCTTCCATCCCATGCAAGGTGGCCAATGAGCCTGACGGTCGAGGACATCCTCAAGCTGCCCGGGCTTGAGGAATTGCGCGTGCGGGCCGGGGCCGCCCACCTGCAACGCCACGTACGCTGGCCTTACGTAGCCGAGAACGAAGGCATCGCCGAATGGGTGATGGGCGGCGAACTGGTGTTCGTCACCGGCATCAACCACAGCCGCGAAGAGGGCAACCTGCTGAACCTGGTCGAGGACGGGGTCGCCGTCGGTATCGCCGGGCTGGTGATCCTCACCGGCGAGGCATTCATCCAGCGCATTCCGCCCGCCGTCATCGAGCGTGCCGAACAACTCGGCCTGCCCCTGCTCGAGCAACCCTACCTGCTGAAGATGGTCGTGGTCACCCACGCCATCGGCACGGCGTTGGCGCACATGGCCCAGGCCCGGCGCTCGCGTCAGGACATCCTCGGCCAGTTGCTGACCGGCGATTACCCGAGCCTGGCCATCGCCCGCCAGCGTGCCGCCCACGCACAGCTACCCGTGGAAGGGCCACGGCGACTGGTCGCGCTACGGCTGTCGGCGGTCCACCTGCTGTTCGAACGCTACCCGCCCGACCAGGCGGAGCGGTTGTTGCAGAAGACCCGCCAGGCGTTGCAGGATCATCTGGAAGCCTGGAGCCGTCATCAGCCCGAGCCGCTGCCGGTGATCCTGCAAGGCGACCTGTTCGTGATTCTGCTCGCCGACCATGATGAACTGCACCCGGCCCTTGCCGAGCTGTATCACGGCGCCAGCGAGCAGGTCGGTGAGCTTGACCTGTTCATGGGCCTGGCCAGCCGTATCGAGGACTGCGGGCACTACCGCCAGGCCTTGAGCGAAGCGCGCCAGGCGCTGGACGTCGCCGAAAGCCTGCGCCCGGCCAGCGGCCTGTGCGATTTCAGCGAACTGGGGGTACTACGCCTGCTGCAAGGCATCGGCGACCGTACGCTGATCGACGATTTTGTCCAGCAGACCCTCGGTCCGCTGATCGGCACCGGACGCAAGCAGCCGCTGACCCTGCTCAGGACGCTCGACGCGCTGCTGCAGGAAAATGCCAACACCTTCAAGGCGGCCAACCGCCTGCAGATCCACCGCAACACCCTGGCCCAACGTATCCAGCGCATCGAACAACAAAGCGGGCAATCACTGGACGACCCGCTGTTTCGCATGAATGCCGCCGTGGCCCTGCTGGCCTGGCGCATGACTCAAACCTGTAAGGAGCCTGCATGAACATCATCAACGCCCGCCTGCGCGGCAAGACCGGCCTCTATCGCATCGAACTGGACGGCGAGCGCATCGGCGCCATCGTCGCCCAGCCGAGTGTGGCCCAGGCCGAAGCCTCGGACCTGGACGCCGCCCAAAACCTGGTCACCGCGCCCTTCATCGAGCCGCACATCCACCTCGACGCCACGCTGACCGCCGGCGAGCCGAGCTGGAACATGAGCGGCACGCTGTTCGAAGGCATCGAACGCTGGTCCGAGCGCAAGGCCCTGGTTACCCACGAAGACACCAAGACCCGCTCGCGCAAGACCATCGAGATGCTGGTCGACCACGGCATCCAGCACGTGCGCACCCACGTCGACGTCACCGACCCGACCCTGGCGGCACTCAAGGCCCTGGTCGAGGTCCGCGAGGAAACCCGCCACCTGATCGACCTGCAGATCGTCGCCTTCCCCCAGGAAGGTATCGAATCGTTCAAGAATGGTCGCGAGCTGATGGCCGAGGCCGTGGCCCTGGGTGCCGACGTGGTCGGCGGCATCCCGCACTTCGAGAACACCCGTGACCAGGGCGTGTCCTCGGTGAAATTCCTGATGGACCTGGCCGAGCGCACCGGCTGCCTGGTGGACGTGCATTGCGACGAGACCGACGACCCGCATTCGCGCTTCCTCGAAGTGCTGGCCGAGGAAGCACGGGTACGCGACATGGGCGCCCGGGTCACCGCCAGCCACACCGTGGCGATGGGCTCCTATGACAACGCTTACTGCTCCAAGCTGTTCCGCCTGCTCAAGCTCTCCGGGCTCAACTTCGTTTCCTGCCCGACCGAGAGCATCCACCTGCAGGGGCGTTTCGACACCTTCCCCAAGCGCCGCGGCGTCACCCGCGTGGCCGAACTGGACCGTGCCGGCCTGAACGTCTGTTTTGGCCAGGACTCGATCGTCGACCCGTGGTACCCGCTGGGCAATGGCAACATCCTGCGAGTACTGGAAGCCGGCCTGCACATCTGCCACATGCTCGGATACGAGGACCTCACCCGTGCCCTGGACCTGATCACCGACAACAGCGCCCGCACCCTCAACCTCGGTGAGCGCTACGGCATCGAGACCGGGCGCCCAGCGAACCTGCTGATCCTGTCGGCACCGGACGATTACGAGATGATCCGCCGCCAGGGCCAGGTGCTGGTGTCGGTGCGTAACGGCAAGGTGCTGCTCAAGCGCACACCGGCGACGGTGGAGCGGTTCTAAGACAGGGCATGCAGGCCGATGGCTTGGGCAATGACGCTCATTCGAGCAGACGGCCGAGCACCCGGTGACCGCCTGCCGTCACCTCAACCATGACCGACAGCATCACGCTGTCGGCACCGTACAGGGAGAGCAGCATCCAGAAATCCGGTAGCCGATACTGACCCCGTGAACTGCAGGGTGTTCATCACTGGCAGTAGGGAGCCCTATTTGCAAGAGCGGACACCGTTGGAAGAACATCATTCGGGCGGATGACCTCCTTCAATCCAATGTGACCATGCTGAAGATATTCGACCTCTCTCCAGTCTCGCCCCTGCAATCACCTGAACCCAAACGCTCATACAGCGGCGAACACAAGATAGAAGACCATCTCACGGGCGTGAGAAATATCATGTTTTCGCAACTACACCGCTCGTCCTCGTTGCCTGCGCCCGCCTGCCGCCCCCTGGTCGCCGGGCTGCATGTCATGGACAGCCTGCTGCATCCAGCCGGCATTGCCCCGGAGCAGCATCCTGGCACCCTGTCACTGGGGCACAGCAAGACATCCGCCTGGAAGCATCACCAGTGTGCTCCCGAATCACTGCTGGGCAAGGTGGAGATACACAGGGGCCGCGGCTTGCTGAATCTGTTCGGTTCGGCAGGATTCGCCAGCGGCGAACTCTCCCAAACAACCAAGCGGGACCTGGAGCGTGCCGTCACCGCGACGATGTCGGCCTACAACCACGCGGCGGCACCCAAGGACAGCGACGGCAAGCCCATGCTGCTGAAATCGACGGAGTTGCCGGTGAGCCTGCACGAGAATCATCTGGCCGGTGACGGAAAAGTACATGCGGACCGGCAGATTCCCCGCGTACCCAACCCACGTGACTACGACTTCTACCACACGCTGGGCGTGCCCTTCGCCGAAAACGGCAAGATGCATCCGCATTACCATCTTGAGTTCAGCAGCCCACTCACCCGCTCAGGCGTCGGCGATATTCTCAACACCCTGCACTCGATGGGCCGGGTGATCGACGGCCGTGAAATCATCTCCAGGGGAGACATTGAGCACGTGTTGAATCTCCTGCCCGAACCGTCAGGTACGGAAAAATCCCACCTGGCGCAAATACAGCACAATCGCCCACCCATTCCCAACGAACTCCACAACACCCGCCAGCAGGCCCAGGTCCGCGACGAACTGCGTGGAGAGTTCCATGCGTTATCCAGCGCCAATACCGAAAAACACCATGCAACGTATCAACCGGCACTGCGTCAAAACATGCACATGAACTCGCTGCGCCCCATAGAGCCCGAGTCCCTGGTGAGCTGCTTTTCCCACGGTAGCACCAGCCTGGTGGAGGACCTGGAACAGATCGAGTCCGCCGCACGCCACCCGGTCTCCCGTCCATCGACCCGAGAATTGTTCGATCTGCACTCGGCGTTCCGCCAGGCCGCCAAGGATCTGTCGAACACCAATCCGGCCAGCGCTCCGGATCAGGCGCTGGCTCAAGCCCTGGGCGCCCGGCTACAGGAAGCCTTAAACAAGACCAGGGCCCTGCTGAGGCCTTAGGTTGTGTACGAAATTGTTTGAAACGCAGGTTAGGCAAGGCAAAAACCGGCGAGGAAGCGCAGTTGACTGGTTGTCAATGAGCATTCCGAGCCGGTTTTTAACGCCGCATAACCAAGTTTCAAGCGATTTCGTACATAGCCTAGGGCATGACGCGGACGGCATGGACGAGATGCTGGAGCCTGGCGCTCAAGCTGATGTCCTTCTATCAGGAAGAACTGCCCAACGCCTTCAACAGTACGGGATCACGTCCATAGATATCCGGTGCGTAGAGCAACGCACCATCGTTGTCGACCTGCACGGTCCAATACGCCAACAGAATCGGCACCGGTGCCGCCAGCCGGTATTCATGGGTGGTGCCGCTGGCCAGCAACTCATCGGTGCGCACCTGCTCGGAAGGGGTCAGCAGCAGATCACGCAGGTGCAAGGGCTGCTCGACCCGCACGCAGCCGGAGCTGAACGCCCGCGGTCCCTTGGAGAACAGCGGCTGGCTAGGGGTATCGTGCAGGTACACCGAGAACGGGTTGGGGAAACGCAGGACGATCTTGCCCAGCGGATTGCGCGGACCGGCGCCCTGGCGCAGGAGGATGTTGCCCGGGCGTTCCCAGTCGACTTCGTCGGCCGCCAACGGCCGGCCCTCGCTGTCGAGTACCTGCAGGTTCTGCTGGGCCAAATAGGCTGCGGGGTCCGGGCGAATCGCCGGCAGCTTGTCCTCGCGCAGGATGGTTGGCGGGATGGTCCAGGTCGGGTTCAGGGTCAGGCGGGTGATGCGTGACTTGAGCAGCGGTGTCTGCCGATCGGGCCGACCGACCTGCAGGCGGGTCTGCCACAGCGGCGCGCCGCCACGATAGAAGCTCAACTGCGCCGCCGCGACGTTGACCAGCACGCCCTCGGGCTCCAGGTCCGGCGCTAGCCAGCGGAAGCGCTCCAGGTTGAGGCGCAGTTGTTCGCGGCGCAAGGCCGGGCTGATATTCAGTTCGACCAGGGTACCGGGCCCGATCACCCCGTCGCTCTGCAACGAATGCCGATACTGGAAATGCTTGACCGCCTCGGCCAGCTCATCGCCATAGACCTTTTCGGCGTCGACGGGCGGATTCGGCAGATAGCCCTCGGCAAACAGTCGCCGGGCCAGCGCTGGCACCCGCGCATCCTCCATGCCGGGACGCAACAGCGGACCACTGTCGACCGGCGACCAATGCGGCAATGGCTGCTGGCGTTGCGCGGCATAGGCGCCGCGCAGCTTGCGATACAACTCGGCACTCGGGCGCGCCAGGTCGAAGGCTTGGGCCATGTCCTGCAAGCCGGCCGCAGCCAGGGTCAGGAGCTCGGCGTCAGGCTCGCCAGTCGGTGGCTGGGAGTGCCAGAGCGGTTCGAAACGCGCCTGTGACAGACGCCCATGACGCAGGTCATGCAGGGCTTGCAGGTACTGCCGGCTGACCTGGATATCGGTGCACAGTGGATCGCCCGCATTCGGCTCCTGAGGCAGCGGATAACGCGCCGGGTCGAGCCCATCGTCAGCCAACAGCGGCAACTGGGCCTGCAAGGCCGCCAACCGTCCATCGACAGACCACAGCGCAACATTGCCCTGCAACTGATAGAACGCCTGCAGCCGCAACTGGGTCGGCGCATCCATTTGCGCGGTCAGGCCCGGGCAACTCGTCGACAATTGGGCCAGCGCCGCCTGCAACGGTGTAGGGGGATCACCCAGCAGGTCGTCAGCCGTCGCGACAAGCGGCGCAACAAGCAGGCAAAGGCTCAAGTAACATGCGTGTTTTTTGAACAAGGGCTAGGCTCCATCCACGGTCATTGCGCGGGCGGTCTACGGTTATGGCAGAGGCAAATGCCCTCGAGACAGCCGGGATCGCGCAACCCATGGCTGCATGAACCTGCTCTGAAGGCGGAGACGCGCTCTACATGCTGACATCTTGCTATCGGCTCTGCCTGATTATTCTGACCCTGGCCGCTTCCTGTGGTTCAGCCCTGGCCGCCAGCGCCGTCAAGCCGACGCTGTATGGCAGCCTCGCCCACGCCGCGCCGGAACTCAACCCCCTGGTGCTGAAAAACGCGCTGAGTGCCATGCAATGTGCGGTCGGGCACGGTCATGAGCAGTCCGAGCGCCTGGCGGTGATCGACTATTCACTGCCCTCCACGGCCCGCCGCTTGTGGATCTTCGACCTGCGCAAAAAAACCTTGCTACTGCGCGACCTGGTCGCCCATGGGCAGAAATCCGGGGAAAACTTCGCCACCCGCTTCTCCAACCGGGAGGGCAGCTATCAATCGAGCATTGGCCTGTTCCGCACCCAGGAGAGCTACGAGGGCGCCCATGGCTACTCGTTGCGCATGGACGGACTGGAACCGGGCTTCAATGACCGCGCCCGTGATCGCGACATCGTCATCCATGCCGCGGACTACGTCAGCCCGCTGTGGAGCAAGCGCGAGGGCCGCATCGGCCGCAGCCAGGGCTGCCCGGCCGTACGCCCGCAAGTGGCGAAGCAGGTGGTCGACAAACTCAAGGATGGTCAGTTCATGTTCTCCTGGTACCCGGACCGGCACTGGCTGAAGTCCTCGACCTACCTCAACTGCAAGCCGCAGCAAATGGCCAGTGCCAAGGCCGGGGGCACGGCACGCTAACGCCACCTGTGGGCCAGGCTAATGGCGGATGATTGCCAGTCCTTCCGCCTCATCGGGCGCAATGAAATAGCTGGTGATCAACTCGAACTCGGCATCGGTCGCCGCAAAGTCGTGGTCACCCCTGGCGTTGCGCGCGTGCAGGCGGGTCTTGCAGGTGCTGTCGTCCAGGTCGATGAAGTGCAGGCTGTGCCCTGCTCCCGCATCGACGGCGAGGCTGCGCAACCACTGGCGGTCGGCGACGGTGTTAGCGGGAAAGTCGAGCACCACCGACAGTCTCTTTGACAAAAGGCCAACCACCAGCGGCCCAAGTACCCCGCGAATACGCCCGGCATTGCGAACATAGTCCGCCACGGACCTGATCTCGCCCGGATACAGCGCCGCCAGCCACTGGTCTTCACTCAGCAGAACAGCGTCATGCTCATCTGCCAGGCGTTTCGACAGCGTGGACTTGCCCGAGGCGATCTTGCCGCACATCAAGTGCAATACAGGTAGGCTCATGGATCTCGCTCCTTGATCAGAACCCTGGATGATGCCCAGAGCCTCGAACCAGGACAACCCGTGTCCCCCTGAAAGACCCGCACATCCGGTAAACCCCGGAGCATTGCTTTTTCCGACCGACACAAAAGATAATGAGATCAATTAGCATTCATTCCGAGTAGCCCGTGCTCAGCCCTGCCGACTCCAAGCCCGATCTCTCCAGTCTCTACAGCGACCACCATCGCTGGCTGCGCGCCTGGCTGTACCGTCGGCTGAACTGCCCTGACGATGCGGCGGACCTGGCCCAGGACACCTTCGTCCGTGCCCTCGCTTCACGACACACCAGCAGCCTGCAGGAGCCCAGGGCGTTTCTCGCGACAATTGCCCGGCGCCTGCTCAGCAACGTGTTTCGCCGACGGGCACTGGAGCGGGCCTACCTGCTGGAACTGGCCAACCTGCCACTGGCGTTCATGCCTTCCGAGGAAGACATGGCGCTGGTGCGTGAAGCCCTGGAACTGATCGACCAACTGCTCGACGGCCTGCCCCAGCGCGCCCGCCACTGCTTTCTGCTGCACCGCCTGGAAGGCCTGACCCAGCCGGAGATCGCCCGGCACCTGGACATCTCCCTGGCGACCGTCGAACGCGACCTGCGCCGGGCTTTCCTGCACTGCCTCGACGGCACCGCATCATGAGAAGACCGGAGACCGACAGCGCCAACCGCGCCGCTGTCGACTGGCTGCTGCGCCTGGAATCGGTACCCGCCGGCAGCGAACCGCACCAGGCTTTCGAGACCTGGGTGCGAGCTCATCCCGAACATGCCAAGGCCTGGCAGCGCGTCAACGGCCTGCTGCAGGGGCCCCTGGCCGCGCTGCACGAAGCCGAACGACGCAGCCCCGGCCAGTTGAAAGCCGCCAGCGACAGCCTGCGCAGCCTGCCTTCACCGTCACGCCGACAGGCCCTGGGCACCGGCCTGCTGCTGTTGCTGGGCCTGGGCAGCGCCGGCGTGGTCAACCGCATGACGCCCCTGCGCGAGTTGCTCGCCGACCAACGCACCGCCACCGGCGAACGGCGCACGCTGACACTGGAAGACGGCAGCCGGCTGCATCTCGATGCCCGCACCGCGGTGGACATCCAGTTCGATCACCAGCAGCGCCGGGTGCTGCTGCGCGAAGGCGCGATGCAGGTGGATGTTGCCGCCGATTCCGCTCGGCCTTTCGTCGTCGACTGCGGAGACGGCACACTACTGACTCAAAACGGCTGCTTCATGCTCCGCAAGGACGACAGCGGTAGCCTGGTCTCGGTGCAACGCCAGCAGGTGTTGCTGAGCAACCGGACGGGGACGCGGCAAATCCTCGACGCCGGCCAGGTCTATGCCTTCACCGGCCAGAGTATCGAGGCCCGGACGCCGTCCTGGCGCAGCCGGCCCGACTGGGTCGAGGGGCGCATCGATGTGCGCAACGAACCCCTGGGACAACTGGTCGAGGCCCTGCGTCCCTATCGCACGGGCTTCCTGCGGATCAGCCCGCAGGCGGCAGCCATCCGGGTCTACGGGGTCTTCCCGCTGGACGACAGCGAGCGCAGCCTGCGCTCAATCGCCGAAACGTTGCCGGTGACAGTCAACACCCACGGCTTCTGGCTGACCACGATCGACGTGCGCTCGGCATAAATCTGAAAAATCTGCAAAAGACCTGAGGGGATTCTGTCGTTCGCGGGTCCTGGTTAATGCCAACACATTACTCACGAGCCTGTTCCCTCATGCCCAACCTGCAATTGCGCCCTCACCTGCTCGCTGTCGCCATCGCCCTGGCCGCCCTCCCGCTGGCGCCCGTGGCCCTGGCCGAAAGCGGCGCCGCGACCATCGCCAGCCAGCCCTTCGACATTCCGCCAGGCGACCTGGGCGAAACCCTGAGCCGTATCGCCCATGAGACCGGGCAGGTACTGTCCGTCAGCCCGACGCTGATCGCCAGCAAGCAGGCACCGGCCGTTCATGGCCAACTGAGCCCCGAACAAGCCGTCACCCAGGCACTGGCCGGCAGCGGACTGGTCCTTTCCACCACCGCCAGCGGCGCCTACACCGTACAACCGGGCGGCGCCCATGACTTGCCGGCCACCCTGATCAACGCCGCCCCCGCCGGTTTCACCCAGGACAGCATCAGCGCCGACAACGGCTTCGTCGCCCGCCGCTCCAGCACCGCGACCAAGACCGACACGCCCCTCTCGGAAACCCCGCAATCGATCTCGGTGGTCAGCCGCGAACAGATGGATGTCCAGGGTGCGCAGAACCTGACTTCGGCGCTGCGCTACAGCGCCGGTGTCAGCGCCGGTTTCTACGGTGACGACGCCCGCTACGACTGGCTGACCGTGCGCGGTTTCAACATGTCCAATCTCGGGCTGTTCCGCGATGGCCTGCGCGCCTCCAACAACGGCATGTTCGGCCGCGCCGACTCCTACGGCCTGGAACGGGTGGAAATCCTCAAGGGCCCGGCCTCGGTGCTGTATGGGCAGAATGCCCCCGGCGGGATGATCAACCTGGTGACCAAGCGCCCCGGCGCCGATCCGTTCCACGAGGTGCAACTGGCCTATGGCAGCTTCGACAACAAACAGCTGCGGCTGGATCTCAACGACGCGCTGGACGACAGCAAGAACGTTCTCGGACGCCTGACCCTGAACCTGCGCGACAGCGGCACCCAGGTCGACCACATTGATGACGACCACCTGTACGTCGCTCCGGCGATCACCTTCCGCGACGAACAGAACAGCCTCACCCTGCTCTCCAGCTACCAGCATGATCGCAGCGCCTGGGGCACCTGGATGCCGACCAAGGGTTCGCTGGTACGTGGCCCGACCGGTTACCTGTCCCACGATTTCTATGCCGGCGATCCGGACTTCAACCACTTCGCCCGTGACCAGTATTCGCTGGGCTACCTGTTCGAACACCGCTTCAACGACACCTGGCTGTACCGCCAGAACGCCCGGGTCGACACCGGCAACTATGACGCCAAGGCCGTGCGTAACCGCGGCTGGGTCGATCCCGACACCTCCACCGTGCTCTACCGCGATGCCGGTATCTACAAGTTCAACAGCCAGGTCTACAGCTTCGACAACCAGTTGCAGGCCGACTTCCAGACCCCGGGCATCGAACACACCAGCCTGGTCGGCGTGGACTACACCTGGCAACGTGGCAACAACCGCCAGTACAGCGGTTCGGCTTCCTGGCTGGACGTGACCAACCCGGGCGCTGTGGCACCGACCCCGACGCCGACCACGCCGTACAAGCGGGTGATCGACGTGCAACAGACCGGTATCTACGCCCAGCACCAGATGAAGATCCAGGACCACCTGATCGCCCGCGTCGGCGTGCGTCATGACCGGGCCAACACCGAGGTCGATGTCGACAACAACGGCAGGAAGGTCGGCGGCGACCTGCAGGAAGGCGCCACCACCTGGCAGGGCGGCCTGCTGTACCTGTTCGACAACGGCCTGGCGCCCTACTACAGCTACGCCGAGTCGTTCCTGCCGACCACGTCCAACAGTGCCAGTGGCGAACCCTACAAGGCCACCAAGGGCACCAGCCACGAACTGGGCATCAAGTACCAGCCTCCGGGCAGCGACATGCTGCTGACCGCTGCGGTATTCGATACCGTGCAGAAGAACATGGTCACGGTCGACCCGGTCGACACCACCCTCATGACCCAGACCGGCGAGGTCGAATCCAAGGGCCTGGAACTGGAAGGCAAGTTCACCCCGGTACCGGGCCTGAACGTCACCGCCAGCTACACCTACCTTGATGCCCGGGTGACCAAGGACAATGCACCCGGCAAGGTCGGTACCCGCTTCGCCGACAACTGGGGCACCACCAACCCACGGCACAGCGCTTCGGTGTGGGCCGACTACACCCATGGTGATGGCACGCTCAAGGGCTTGGGTTATGGCGTCGGCGCCCGCTACGTCGGTGCCCGCCCCGACTACAGCGACGACTACACTCAGGTCCGCGAAACGCCCGGCTACACACTGATCGACAGCATGATCCACTACCAGCTGGATCGTCACTGGAACCTGCAACTGAACGTCGACAACGTGCTGAACAAGAGCTACGTGGCGAACAACTGCTACTTCCTCGACACCTGCTACTACGGCGCCCAGCGCACGTTCATGGCCAGCGCGCGGTATCGCTGGTAGGACTTAAGGGCAAGCCTACTTTTGCGCGGCGGCATCATGCTGCCGCGCATAGCTGGCGCCCATCAGGTAGAAGCAGCCACCGGCGATGATGAACCCGGCCAGCATGGAGAACATGAACTGCGGCGCCCACCAGGCCAGGGCGAACCCGCAGAGCACCGGCCCCATCGCGCCGCCCAGGGACGATAGGTTCTGCGCGCCGTAGTACATGCCGCGCAGGTGCGCCGGCGCAATCCGGTCGATGAACATGTATTCGGCGGGGAACACGATGATCTCCCCCAGGGTGAACACCGCCATCGCCAGCGACCAGTGCAGCACCGTGCTCGACAGCGCAAAACCGGTCACCCCCAGCAGGAACAGGGTGAAGCCGGCTGTCAGCCACAGGTTCAGATGCTCATGGGTAATACGCCGGCCCACCAGGAACTGCAGGCCAATCACCACCACGGCGTTCACCGCCAGCACAGCGCTGATGGTGCTGTAGGTGAATTCCGGGCTGGTCGTGGTCACCAGGTACTGCGACAGGTAGGCAGTGAACTGTCCAAACACCACGGCGCTCAGCAGCCCACCGATCGTAAAGCAGACCAGCCGCTTGTCCTTGAGCAGAATCCGTCCCACACCGATGAAGGACACCGGCGCACTGGCCCGGGCGACCGGCGCCAGGTCACGCTCGCCGAACTGGTGGTAGGCCAGGAACACCAAGGCGCCCAGCAGCGCGGAAACCACGAACGGCAACCGGATATCCAGGTGCGCCAACCCCGCGCCCACGAATGGCCCCACCGCATAGCCGATATTGATCAAGGTGTAGCGCGCCGAAAACACACCGGCCTGTTCCGTGTCCGACAGCACGCGACCGAGGGTGGCCTTGACCACCACGTCGATCGCCGCATAGGCGAAGTTGAACAGCACCAGGAAGCTGAAGAACAGCCAGAGCCGATGAGTGAGGCACATGCCGATGAAACCGAGCACGAACAGCACGACGAAACCCAGGATCAGCCGATAGCTGGAGCCCTTGTCCGTCAGGTAGCCGCCATAAACGCTGAGCAACGAGCCCACCACCAATGCACAGCCGACCGTCATGCCGATCTCGCTGATGCCCAGGGAAAACTGGGTGGACAGGAAGATCACCAGATAAGGCAAGGTGATCGCCCGCCCCAGGGTCAGGATCAACGTTGAAAACAGCAACAGATTGACCGAAGTCGGATAACGCTTGAGTACCGCCAACATCCTTATTGTCTCCTGTTGATCCCGCCGCCCAGAGTAGGCTCCCAGGCTCGATGAGGTCGCCTGGCGAAAAAGCTGCAGTATCCCAGATACCCTCTGGACCGTCGCCCTCCTCGCCTCTCGCGACACAAGGCGTTTACGCCGAAAACAAATGCAAAATTACACACCTTGAAACATAAAGTTTCAATTTTTCCGACCGATACTCCAGCCGGGCCCCGTCCGTTCGGGGCGCACCCCCTTTCATATCAGTGGTTTGTCCTGGCGGAGATTGCTCGAATGCTTGTCCCATTAAACAGGCTGTTGGAAAACATCAGCGTCAGAGCCAAGCTCACCCTGGGCTTTGGTGTCGTCATGCTGCTGACCCTGCTGATTGCCACCACCGGCTGGCTGGGTATCCAGGTCCTCGGCGACCGCAGCGACCGGATCCTCGATATCGCCAGGCTCAACGACCTGACTCGCGACGTGCGCAACGGCCGGCTCTTCTACAGCATCAACCCGGACACCGAGCGCGCCACCGCCGTGGTCAAGTTGCTCGACAGCCTCGACGAGCACCTGGCCCACAACCGTTCGGTGTTCCATTCTCCCGCCAGCCTGCCTCTACTCGAGACCGCGAGCACGGCAGCCCGCAGCTACCGGGCCCATTTCAATGACTTCAGCCAGGCGATCCAGGCCCGCGACGCGACCCGCGCGGTGTTCGGTGGCCACGCCGACGCGGCCGTCGCACAACTGAAGAAACTCATGGAGATGGCCACGTCGCCGAGCGGCGACCAGGCGCAGATCGACAGCCTGGTGAAAGCGCAAACCGTGGTCCAGCAGGCCCGCTTCCAGTTGCGCGGCTACAGCTACAGCCTCAGGCCCGAACTGCAGAAGCCGGCCAAGGACGCGATCGACGATGCCATCGTCTACATCAGGACACTCGACAGCCGGCTCCCGGCGGCCATGGCCAACGATGTGCAGCGCCTACTGCAGGCCATGAGCAGCTACCGCGACACCGTCGCCCAGTTCGCCGACGCCCAGGCCAAGGCCGACAGCGCCCAGGTGCAACTCGATGGCGACATCAAGCACCTGCTCGCAACCACCCAGCAACTGTCCCAGGACCAGATCAACCTGCGGCACGATGACGTCGAGGCCGCGCGCAACCTGCTCGGCGGCGCCCTGCTCGCCGCGCTGCTGCTGGGGATCATCGCCGCCTGGGTCATCACCCGACTGATCGTCAGCCCGCTGCAGGCAACCCTGCGCCAGGCCGAACAGGTGGCCAGCGGCAACCTGACCGACAACACCGTGGTCTCGCGCCGCGACGAGTTGGGCCTGCTGCAACTGAGCATGCAGCGCATGACCGTCAACCTGCGTGAACTGATCGGCGGTCTGCGCGACGGCGTGATCCGCATTTCGGGCGCCGCCGAGCAACTGTCGGCCGTCACCGAGCAGACCCGCAGCGGGGTCAACAACCAGAAACACGAAACCGACCAGGTCGCCACCGCCATGAACGAAATGGCCGCGACCGTGCAGGAGGTGGCGCGCAACGCCGAGCAGGCCTCCAGTGCCGCCGTCAGTGCCAGCCACGAAGCGCGCGCCGGCGACGAACTGCTGGCCCAGACCATGGCACAGATCGAACGGCTGGCCGACGAGGTAGGCAACTCCACGGCGGCGATGAGTGACCTCAAGCAGGAAAGCGACAAGATCGGCAGCGTGCTCGACGTCATCAAGTCGGTGGCGCAACAAACCAACCTGCTGGCGCTCAATGCCGCCATCGAAGCGGCACGGGCCGGTGAGGCCGGTCGCGGTTTCGCGGTGGTCGCCGACGAGGTGCGCAGCCTGGCGCAACGCACCCAGAGCTCCACCGAGGAAATCGAGCTACTGATCACCGGCCTGCAAGGCGGCACCGACAAGGTCGCGACCAGCCTGGAAAGCAGCCGCGCCCTGACCGGCAGTAGCGTCGAACTAACCCGCCGGGCCGGCGCCTCGCTGCATGGCATCAGCGAATCGGTGCAGGCCATCGAGTCGATGAACCACCAGATCGCCACCGCCGCCGAGCAGCAAAGTGCGGTCGCCGAGGAGATCAACCGCAGCGTGATCAACGTGCGCGACATCTCCGAACAGACCTCGACCGCCAGCGAGGAAACCGCCTCGTCGAGCGTCGAACTGACCCGCCTGGGCAACCACCTGCAGATGCTGGTAGGCAAGTTCACCTTGTAACGAGACGAGCGCGACGATGTTCATACTCGATTCCACGCCAGAATGGCCTGACTGAACGCGGGGCAACTGTAACAAGATTTTACATATTTATTGCCACTGGCTATGATCGGCGCTCCGGAGATGGCATTCCTCCGTCCCCAACCGCTGTGCTGCTGCAGCTGATGATGCCTACAGACACCTGATCAATTCGGGTCTGTAGGCGCACGCGTGCAGAATCCCTGTTGGTCAGGCCCCATCGCTTCCTGTGGCTGACCCTATGTCCAGACTTTCACGCCCCGAACAACTCGATCTCCTGCCCTACCTTGGCAAATGGCTGCTATTGGCCAGTGCCGTGGCGGTCCTGGCCGGCAGTGCCTCCGCGTTCTTCCTGTTCTCGCTGGATCATGCAACCCAATGGCGCGAAAACCATCCCTGGGTGATCTGGCTGCTGCCGCTGGCCGGCCTTGCCGTCGGGCTGGTCTATCACTGGCTGGGCAAGCCGGTGGACGCCGGCAACAACCTGCTGATCGACGAGATCCATGACCCGAAGAAAAACGTGCCGTTGCGCATGGTGCCGCTGGTGCTGGGCGGTACGCTGGTGTCGCACTTGTTCGGCGCCTCGGTCGGCCGTGAAGGCACTGCTGTGCAGATGGGCGGTGCGCTGGCCGACCAGATCACTCACTGGTTGCGCCTGCGCCGGGAAGACCGGCGGATCATCCTCATGGCCGGCATCAGCGCCGGTTTTGCCTCGGTGTTCGGCACGCCCCTGGCCGGTGCGCTGTTCGGGCTGGAGGTGTTGGCCATCGGCCGGATGCGCTACGACGCGCTCTTCCCCTGCATGGTCGCCGCCATCGTCGCCGACCAGGTCGGCCTGGCCTGGGGCGTGGTGCACACCCATTACCCGATTGGCGAAGTGGTGCCGGTGCAGTTCTGGAGCATCGCGGCGACAGTGATCGCCGGCATCGTCTTCGGCCTCGCCGGCCTGCTGTTCGCCACCGCCACCCACCGGCTGGGTTCCTGGGTGAAGCGGCGGGTCAGCTACCCGCCGCTACGGCCGCTGCTCGGCGGCGCGGTGATCGCCATCGCTGTCTGGGCGCTGGATGCCCACCAGTACATTGGCCTGGGTATCCCGGGCATCGTCCAGTCGTTCCAGGTGCCGGTCGGCCCATGGGACTGGTTCGGCAAGCTGGCGTTCACCGTGACCTCACTCGGTTCGGGGTTCAAGGGCGGTGAAGTCACGCCGCTGTTCTACATCGGCGCCACCCTGGGCAACGCCCTGGCGCCGCTGCTGCACCTGCCCTTCGCCATGCTTGCCGGCCTCGGCTTCGTCGCGGTGTTCGCCGGGGCGGCCAATACGCCGCTGGCGACCATCGTCATGGCCATGGAGCTATTCGGCCCCGAGATCGCACCGTTCGCGGCCATTGCCTGCATCTCCAGCTACCTGGTTTCCGGCCACACCGGCATCTACAACGCCCAGCGCGTCGGCCAGAGCAAGCATCGCGGCGGCCTGCCCGAGGATTTGAGATTGGGCGAAGTGAAGCAGTACCGGACGCAAGCCAGGTCCGCGAAGAAAGACAAACAGTAGGCGGGAGAAATCCGACGGGATCGGCGCCAGCCTGGCACCAATCCCGTTGCGGTACTTACGGCCTGGCGACCAGCTCCGGCGTACGCGGCGGAACCAGGCGCTTGCTGCCGGTCGACTCGAAGGCCGCCGCCAGGCTCAACAGTGCCGAGTCATCATAAGCCCGACCGGCGAAGGTCAGCCCCACCGGCATGCCGATATCGGCCATCACGCCCATCGGCACGGTCACCGTCGGCACGCCCAGGTGACGGATCGCCAGGTTACCGTTGGCGACCCAGACCCCGTTGCTCCAGGCAATGTCGGCCGACGCCGGATTCACATCGGCATCGGCCGGGCCAACATCGGCCACGGTCGGGAACAGCACCGCGTCCAGTCCCTTCTCTTGCATCCACTCTTCGAGATCGATGCGCCGGGTCTGCTCCAGCCCACGCAGGCCGTCCGGCAGCGTGCTGATCTCATTCCACGGGGTGATGCCGCGCTCGGCCATGCGCACGTATTCGTCCATGCCGGCGGCCAGGTCGCCTTCGCGGTTCGGCAAGGTGCCCGGATCATGAGGGAAGATCTTCGGACCGTCGACATCCGCCAGGCGGTTCAGCTTCGGATCACCGTTGGCCCGCAGGAAGTCATCGAACGCCCAGGCGCTCAGGTCCCACAGTTCATGGTGCAGGAATTCCCTGGACACCAGCCCACGGTTGAACACCGTCGGTGCGCCAGGACGATCGCCCTCGCAGTTGGACACCAGCGGGAAGTCCACCTCGACCACCTCGGCACCGGCCGCTTCCAGGGCCTGGCGCGCCTGCTTCCACAAGTCGATCACCGAAGCCCGAGTATTGATGCGCTGCCCGGTCGGGCCACCAATACCTGGCTCTTCGCTGGTGCCAGCATCCGGGTCGGCGTTGATGAACATGCGCGGCACGCCCAGGCGCTTGCCTGCCAGTGCTTCGGCGCCAACGGCCAGGGCCGCATAGGACTCGGGCCGCACCGAGGCCACGCTCGGAATCGGCACCCAGGGCTGCAGGCGCCACAGGTCACCACGGGGGTCCGGGTCTTCGGCGACCACCACATCGAGCACTTCCAGCAGATCGGCCATGCTCCGGGCGTAAGGCACCACCACGTCCATGGTCGGCGTCAGCGGCCAGTTGCCACGCACCGAAATCACCCCGCGTGACGGGGTGTAGGCGCACAAGCCGTTGTTCGACGCCGGCCCACGGCCGCTCGACCAGGTTTCCTCGGCCAGACCAAAGGCGCAGAAGCTGGCGGCAGTTGCCGTACCCGCGCCGTTCGACGAGCCCGAGGCAAAGGGCGCGGTCAGGTAGTCGGCGTTGTACGGGCTCTCGGCCCGGCCGTAGACGCCACGCTGCATGCCGCCATTGGCCATCGGCGGCATGTTGGTCTTGCCCAGGCAGATCGCCCCGGCGGCGCGCAGGCGCTCGATGGTGAAGGCGTCGCGATGGGCGACGAGGTCCTTGAACGCTGGGCTGCCCGACGCCGCAGTCAGGCCCTTGACCAGGTAGCTGTCCTTGGCCGTGTAGGGAATGCCATCCAGCGGGCCCAGGGTCTCGCCGCGAGCGCGGCGGGCATCGGCGGCCTTCGCTTCGTCGAGCGCCTCGGGGTTGCGCACCACCACCGCGTTGAGGGCGGTGGGCGTGTCGGCGCCATCGTAGGCATCGATCCGGGCAAGATAGGCCTGGACCAGCTCTACCGCCGTGGTCTGGCCGGATTCGAGCGCGGCGCGCAATTGCGCGATGGAAACCTCGGTTACTTCGATCATGCTGTTACCGTCGACTGCTAAAGGGAGACGCATCGCCCCATCTTACCCTAGCCGCCAGCGCGGCTCACGTGCCCGACGGCGATTGCGGCGTGTCCGGGTTGAGTTGCTGGCGGCGGAACTGCCCCGGCGGCTGGCCATGGATCTGCCGAAAGCGCCGGGAGAAATAGGCCTCGTCGGCAAAGCCGCACAACCGCGCCACCTCACCCACCGCCCGCGTACCATTGAGCAGGTAGTTGCGCGCCGCGTGCATCCGTCGTTCGAGCACCAGTTCGGTGAAAGTCTTGCCGATTTCCTTGCGCAGCCAGTGGGTCAGGTAGGTCGGCGACAGGTAGGTTGCGGCTGCCACCTTGACCAGGCTCAGGTCGGGATCGGCAATGTTCTTGCGCAGGTACTCGGACATCCGGCTCAAGGCATCCCGGCGACTGACCTCCGCCGCATTCTCTTCGGCCAGGCCCTTGAGTGGCTCGGCATACAGGGCGCAGACACTGCCGATCAGTTGCAGCAACAACCCCTTGAGCATCTCGCGAGTACCGAACTGGCGGTTCTCGTCGAGGGCGCGCATCTGCTCGATCAGGCCACAGACCCTGGTGAAATCCTCATCGCCGAGGATGAAGTCCAGGTGTTCCTGGAAACGGAACGGCGACAGCTCCGGAGCCAGCAGGATCGAGACTTCCTCCAGATCCATCGGATCGCACTGCAAGTGCGGCAGCAGGAAATGCTGGGAGAAGTTGATCACCATGAAGTTGCTCTCTTCCGGGTGCGGGATGACATGCACCCGGTGCGGCAGGATGAACGCCAGGGTATTGCGCGGAAACGGCCGCTCGACGTTGCCGATGTGCTGCACGGTATCGCCACCGAGGTTGACCTGGATCTGGAAGTACTCGTGCCGATGGGGACTGGTCTCGGCGCGGCGGCCCTTCTTGTCGCGAATGTAGAAGTCGGTCAACTCGCTGCGTTGCTGCATGCCATAGGTCGGTACTCGGGTGGCTGACGACATCGTCCAGGGGTCCTCGATAAGTGCATGGGCAGTTCGCCGCGGTATTGAAATGGCCGCGACGACACCCCCGATTCTGCGACTGCACCGCAGATGGATTCAATAGTGGTACGACAACACCTCATGAATCTGTTTTTCGGCATCCCCACCGACGGGTTCAGTTGTCCAAAACAGAAGAACCCTAGCTTTAAAATAAATCCATTAAAAAACAACAAGTTAAATTAAATATCGCGGAAATCATAAAAAACGCCCGCTTTTTGTTTTTTTGGACAAGCCCACCACATCCGCTTTCAAGCGGGAAAAATGATCTAACGCGCCAATTGATTATCGCGAGTCATACGACCACTGTTACTACCAACGCAGCTCCACCTCATCCAACAACAATCAAAGGTGCGCACGTCATGACCCTGCTTCTGTCCCTAGTCGACCTCCCTCCCCCTCGCCGACATGAACAACGCTGCACGGTGCACTTGAGCACCTGATAGCGCCGCCGCGCACACCCGGTCCGCCCCATGCTTGCCTTGCCCGCGAAATCGCGGGCGACGGACTCGGCTGCGCGCAAGAAACCGCCTACGCCCACAATAACAAGGTCTACTCATGTCGAACTCACACACTCCCCAGAGCAGTGCCGCGTCAGTGGTCGCCGCCCCCATGGAGGCGGCACCGTCCCGCGCCCTGCCGACCCGGCGTCGCTGGATCATGCTGTCGTTGCTGCTGATCGCCACCATCATCAACTACATCGACCGGGTGAACATATCGATCGCCGCCCCGTTCATGGCCAAGGACCTGGGCCTGGACAAGATCGAGATGGGCCTGATCTTTTCCGCCTTCGCCTGGACCTACGCCCTGGCACTGGTACCGGCCGGGTTCATCGCCGACCGCTTCGGCTCGCGGCTCACCTACGGTGTGTCGCTGATCAGTTGGTCGACGGTCACCGTCTGCCAGGGCCTGGCCTCGGGCTTCGCCTCGCTGTTCGGCCTGCGCCTGGCCGTCGGCGCCATGGAGGCTCCGGCCTTCCCCGCCAACAGCCGCGCGGTCACGGTGTGGTTCCCGGCACGGGAACGCGGGATGGCCAGCAGCATCTACGTGTGCGGCCAGTACCTGGGCACGGCGCTGTTCACCGGCGTACTGCTATGGCTCGCCACTACCTATGACTGGCGCCACGTGTTCTACAGCACCGGCCTGATCGGCATCGTCTTCGGCGTGTTCTGGCTGTACGTGTACCGCGACCCGCTGAACTGCAAGAAGGTCAGTCCGGAAGAACTCAAATACATCGAGGCCGGCGGTGGCCTGGTCAAGAGCAGCCAGGAACGCACCCGCCTCAACTGGGGGCAGATCGCCGAACTGTTCCGCTACCGGCAGATCTGGGCGATCTGCATTGGCAAGTTCGCCAGCACCTCGGCGCTGTACTTCTTCCTGACCTGGTTCCCGACCTACCTGATCGAGGAGCGCCACCTGACCATGATCAAGGCCGGGATCTTCGCCGTGCTGCCGTTCGTCGGTGCCACGGTGGGCATCCTGCTGGCCGGTATCGTCTCCGACCTGCTGATCCGTCGCGGCCACTCGATGTCCTTTGCCCGCAAGCTGCCACTGGTGGTCGGCTCGATGCTCGGCATGTCGATCGTACTGGTCAACTTCACCGATTCGAACCTGGTCTGCATCGCCATCCTCACCATCGCCTTCTTCGCCCAGGGCATCGCCTCGGCCTCCTGGGCGGCAGTGTCGGAGGTGGCACCCAAGGAACTGATCGGCCTTACGGGCGGCATCACCAGCCTGGCGGCGAACATCGGCGGCATCGTCACGCCCATCGTGATCGGTGCGATCGTCCATGCCACCGGCTCGTTCGCCTGGGCCTTCTGGTTCATCGGTGGCGTGGCGCTGATCGGCACCCTGTCCTACTCGTTTTTGCTGGGCAAGCTGTATCGCATCGAGCTCAAGGTGCGCTGACCCCACGAACCCGTTTTTTTCCAATACGAGGCGGCTTTCGTCCAACTTCACCCGCGATTGCCGCCGTAAGCTCAAGCCTCCTACAAGGCCAAGAACAAGATGAACATGACCGAATACGTCTTCACCCCCGATATGCCCGTGACCCTGCCGGTAGCCGGCAGCCAGCAACGTTTCCCCGTCGGCCGGGTGTTCTGCGTCGGCCGCAACTATCCCTGGCCGGACAGCCAGGGCCAGGCGCGCAAACCACCGGTGTTCTTCATGAAGCCGGCCAGCAATGTGATCGACGCCAGCGGTGAAGTGCAGTACCCGACGCAAACCGAGGACTTCGCCCATGAAATCGAACTGGTGGTGGCGATCGGTGAAAGCGGCGCCAACATCCCGGAAAGCGAGGCACTGGCCCATGTCTGGGGTTATGCCGCCGGCCTCGACCTGACCCGCCGCGACGTCCAGCGCCAGGCCAAGGAGCAGGGCCTGCCATGGGAAGGTGCCAAGGTCTTCGAAGGCGCTGCACCGATGACCGCCATCATCCCGGTCAGTCGTGCCGGCCACCCCAGCGGTGAGCTGTGGCTGAACGTCAACGGCCAGGAACGCCAGCGCGACAGCCTCGACAACCAGATCTGGTCGGTCAGCGAAGTGATCAGCCGCATCTCCCAGGCCATTCCCCTGCGGGCCGGCGACCTGATCATGACCGGCAGCCCCGCTGGCGTCGACACCCTGCAGCCAGGCGATCTCATCAACGCCGGCATCGACGGCATCGGCCAACTGGAAATGCGCGTCAGCGCTCGCCCTTGAACCCGCACATCGCCCCGGCGAATCGAACAGGAGATAACAACATGTCCAATCCAACCCTGAAAGTAGCCCTCGTCACCGGCGCCGGCAGCGGCATCGGCCGCGCCGTGGCTCTGGGCCTCCTGGCCGACGGATTCAGCGTGGTGCTGGCCGGACGTCGTCCCGAGCCGTTGCAGGAACTGGTCGAGCTGGCCGCCCTCGAAGGGCACAAGGCCCTGGCCGTGCCCACCGACGTGCGTGACCCGCAAAGCGTGGAAAACCTCTTCACCACCATCGACGCCCACTTCGGCCGCCTCGACGTGGTCTTCAACAACGCCGGGATCAATGCCCCGGCCGTGCCCCTCGACGAACTGACCTTCGAACAGTGGCGCAACGTGATCGACACCAACCTCAACGGTGTCTTCCTCTGTGCCCAGGGCGCCTTCGGCCTGATGCGCCGGCAGCAGCCACAAGGCGGGCGGATCATCAACAACGGCTCGATTTCGGCCCACACCCCACGCCCCTTCAGCAGCGCCTACACCGCCAGCAAGCACGCGGTACTCGGCCTGACCAAATCCCTGGCCCTGGACGGCCGCGAATTCAACATCGCCAGCAGCCAGATCGACATCGGCAACGCCCTCACCGATCTCTCGGTACGCATGACCAAGGGCGTGCGCCAGGCCAACGGCACCATCGCCGTCGAGCCGATGGTCGACGTCAAGCACGTCGCCGACGCCGTGCGCTACATGGCCAGCCTGCCGCTGTCGGCCAACGTGCTGAACATGACCGTCATGGCCACCAACATGCCTTTTGCCGGGCGTGGTTAACCCGGCTTTTTTATTCCGCTACGCGAGGTTCACATGAAGCCAGAAGTCCTGCAGCTCAGCCCGATCCTGATTCCGGAAATCAACGCACGGCTCGCCGAACTGTTCACCATCCGCCGCTACTTCGAACAGGCCGACAAGGCCGCCTACATCCAGGAGCACGGTGCCAACATCCGCGGCGTGATCACCGGCGGCCACACCGGCATCACCCAGGCGCTGATGGCGCAACTGCCCAAGCTGGAAGTGGTAGCGGTCAATGGCGTCGGCACCGACGCAGTGGACCTGGCCTACGCCAGGGACCGCGGCATCCGCGTGACCGCGACCATAGGCGCGCTGACCGAAGACGTCGCCGACCTCGCCATCGGCCTGCTGATCTCGGTATGCCGTGGCCTGTGCACCAGTGACCGCTACGTGCGCTCAGGCCACTGGCCCCACAGCCCGACACCACTGGCACCGTTGCCACTGGCACGTCAGGTGTCGGGCATGCGCATCGGCATCGTCGGCATGGGCCGGGTCGGTCGCGCGGTGGCCACCCGCGCCGCCGCGTTCGGCTGCCCGATCAGCTACACCGACCTGCAACCGATGAACGATGTCAGCCACACCTTCGTCGCCGACCTCAAGCAACTGGCCCGCGACAGCGATGCGCTGATTCTCGCGGCGGCCGCGGACAAGGCCGAGGGTCTCATCAACGCCGAAGTGCTCCAGGCGCTGGGCAAGGGGGGTTATCTGGTCAACGTCGCCCGCGGCAAGCTGGTGAATGAGCCCGACCTGGTCGCCGCCCTCGCCGCTGGCGATATTGCCGGCGCTGCGCTGGACGTGTTCGTCGACGAGCCGCGGGTACCGGAAGCGCTGTTCGGCAATGAGCAGGTAGTACTGCAGCCACATCGTGCAAGTGCAACGGTGCAGACCCGTACGCGGATGGGGGAAATGGTGGTGGCCAGCCTGGTGGACAGCTTTGCCGGGAAGGTTGCGCAAGGTAGCGTGACGGACTGAATGCCATCACCGGATGCCGCTTGCGCAAGGTCGCTGTTTCCTGGCCGAGCGCGAGCGCATCCTTCATGTGTGTTCAAGCGGTGCCTGACCGAGCAATGCCTGGAACAGACCGACAAGGCTCGATTGCTGCTCGCCCAACGATGCGAAGAACCGGCGATCGACCGCCTCCACCACCACGATTGCCTTTTGGGCCATGTCCCGCCCCATTTCGGAGACGGAGACGACCTTGGCCCGCGTGTCGGTGGGATGGACGTCCCTGACGAAAAACCCATTGGCCAGCAGCGTCCTGACCACCTGCGAGGTGGTCATCGGATCGCTGCCGGTCAATTGCGAAAGGCGCGCCTGGGTCAGCGGCTCCTTGGCGCCGAACCAGGTGGCGACCGCCAGCATGACAAACTGGGTATGGGTCAGGCCCAACGGCTGCAAGGCGGCGCGCTGCTCGCGTTGCCAGGTGTTGGAGACGCGCCAGAGTAGAAAGCCCGGACTCTCTGACGGCCCCTCATGGTGGGTTGGCAGCGGTTTCGACTTGCTCGGGCTCATGCATTCACCGTGCTTTGCACACGGGCCACCAGTGCACGCAAAACGTCAGGAAAGTCACTGGACACCTGCGCGCAGACTTCCTCGGCGCCCTCTCCCGTAACCTCGATCGAATAGACGATCGAGTGCTTGCCATTGGGCAGCGGCGTGATTTCGTGCCTGACGCGAACAGTGATATCACCGAGCACGGTTTCATCCGTAAACCTGAACGGCGGGTTGACTTCGACCAGTTGCGACCTGAGCACCTCCTGGTCGGGCAACACCATCGTCATCCACGTGCCCTCGGCGAACGGGCCATCGAGTGCGCATGAGTAGACGCCCGCGTTCCAGTCCTTCCATAGGTGAACCGCCTCAAAAAAGGCCCAGATGGTTGCCGCTGGTGCATGGGTCTCGTGGCTGTATGAAGCGCTGGCGTGCAGGCGATTGGACATGGCATATCTCAATTAATAAGTAAACATACTATATGTACACATATTAAACCCGTCAACCGTGATTGGAAGATCGACCGATTGATTTCCACTGGAATGAACGAGCTGTCCACATGGACCGCGCTCGATACTCGATAACCATGCCGCTGCCGAGATGGCCGCGCTCTCGGCAGCGCATCCCGTCAGAGGATGTCTGGGCGAGCCGGGTGTTCAGTGAACAGCAAGATAACTCTCGTTCTCTTGACAGAAATTTCCTAGACAAGCCTGAGCGCTTGCTTGCGCCGGGATCACGGGCACTGGCTCTGGTTTAGTGGCCGTGCTCGGGGTGCCTCGGCGCCCTGACCGTGGCAATGAAGCCACACCCCACTCAAGGCTTGTGGCAAGCGGTTGCCGGGCACGCCTTCGAGACACAGGTATCACTACAAGGATCGTTATGAAAAAGTGTTTTGTTCTCTGTGCACTGGCTTCGGCCCTGGCTGGTTGCAATGCCGATTACAACTTCGATGAAGTGTCCGTCGGAGCCGGCACGCTCGGGTCCCCCCATGCGCTGTACCTCGACATCAAATCCGGCCAGCCGCTCAATGGCAGACTGACGCACATGTCCGGTGACCGGGTGCTGCAGTCGTTCAAGGTGGAAAATGGCAGGGCCGTGGGCGAATGGAAACAATTCGGCCGGGACGGCAGGCTAAGAGTGGAAGGCCAGTTGGAGGCTGGCGTGTTCGTCGGGACGCGGAAGACCTGGTGCCAGGGCGCATTCGCCAGCCAACTGCACAACGTGATGACGGAGAAAGACGGACGTCGTTCCGTGCAGAGCTACGACTGCGCCACCGGCCTGCAGGTCGGCGACAGCACGGTCATTCCAGGCAATGGCGTACGTGTCGGCGAGCAGCGCGAGTGGCGGGTGATCGATGGCGAGCAGCAGTTGACCCTGCTGGAAACCTTCGCCAGCGACGGTTCCGGCAAGCTCGACGGGCTGGTGGAGCACTACGACTACAAGGGCGAGCTCAAGGATCGCGCCACCTACCAGAACGGCGAGCTCAACGGCGTGCTTGAGACCTGGGTGACCAGCGACGGCATCAGAGTACCGGGCTTGAAAGTCACCTACAGCGCAGGCAGGAAGAATGGCCCCTCGGAAATCTACTTCACCAGCGGCTGGCCCGTCGGCACGGTGGCCGAGAAGGGCCAATACCAGGAGGGTCGAGAGGTGGGTGTGTGGGTCCGATACCACGCCGGCGAAGCCTCGGTGCGCGACTACGACAACCCGCCGAACAGAACACCCATGGCCCAACGCTTGTGGACGGCCGCTCGCGGTAACCTACGTTCCTCGGACTGGAGCATGGCCATCAGGGATCTGGATGGCTTCGCTTATTTGTTGCAAAGCTCAGGCATCGATATCAACCAAAGGCTGACCAACCAGGATCGCCCGCTGATCACCATGGCTGCGGACAACACCTACGACTACCTGGTGTCGGCAGGTGCCGATCCGATGGGCACGGATGCCGAGGGAAACACACGCCTGATGAGCTGCCTGGCAAAGCTGAACTTTCTCAACTGCAGCCTTGAACACATGATCATGCTGGCCGGCAAGGAGGACCTCAAGGCGCGCAACGTCTACGGCGATACGACACTGTCGCTGTTTTGCATGCGGGCCGATCAATTGCAAAGGCGCCGTGGCACTGGCAAGCAGATACAGTCACTGTTTCAGGCACTGCTCAACGGCAATGACGTGAACACCAGGGCCTACGGTGGTGAAACTGCGCTGCATGCCTGCATGGCAGGGCACAACCTCAGCTTCGCCCAGGCCCTGGCTGCCGCTGGCGCCAACCTGGATGCCACGGACGTCAACGGCATCACGCCGCTGGTGGCAGTATTCCTCAAGCACTATCGCAATGGCACAAGAAACTACGACATCCGTTGGTCCGAAGAACGGATCCGCTTCGTTGCCAGCTACCTGGACAAGACGGACTTTGGCTTCGACACGCCAGTGCCCGCGTTCGGTAAATCGTTGCGCCAGCTCGTGCTGGAAAACGGTGATACCGCTTCGGCGATGTTGATCGACTCACTGGTGGGCACAGCCAAGGGTTGAACGCCGCATCGGCAGCGTGCCAGAGACGATTCACGCTGGGTCGTTCAGAAAGTCGCCCGAGCATATCGATATACTCTTTTATTGTTTGTTTCCTGAAACCACCTGTTTTCAACTAGCGCCTTTTTGAGCGAGCGCTGTCAGTGAAACACTGTGAAGTCATCGTCATCGGTCTCGGCGCCATGGGCGCCGCCACCGTTTACCAATTGGCCAAGGCGGGGGTCGATGTGGTGGGCATCGACCGCTACGCCCCACCGCATACCCTGGGCTCCAGCCACGGCGATACGCGCATTACCCGGCTTTCCGTTGGCGAAGGCGCCCAGTACGTTCCTATCGTCCGGCGTGCCCAACAGATCTGGCGCGAGCTGGAAGCGCTGTCCGGCGAGTCGTTGTTCGAACAGTCCGGCTTGCTCGCGCTGACCTCCAGCCCAGATTTCGATCCCAACGACAAGAATGACTTCACCCTGCGCACCCTAGGCCTGGCCCAGACCTACGGCATCGAACACGAAGTCCTCGACGCCAACCAGATTCGCCAACGCTTCCCGCAATTTGCCCACGTGCGCGATGACGCCATCGGCTACTTCGAGCCCGGCGGCGGTTTCGTCCGCCCCGAGCGTTGCATCGAGGTGCAGTTGCGCCTGGCAGAGCAGCACGGCGCGACCTTGTACACGGGTGAAACGGTCACCCACATCAGCTCGGATGAGCACGGCGTCACCGTCACCACCGACGCCCGCACGGTAAGGGCCCGCAAGCTGGTGTTCAGCGCCGGCAACTGGGCCGGCGGGTTGCTGGGTGAACCCTTCGACCGACTGCTGAGTGTCTACCGGCAAAAACTGTTCTGGTTCGAACTTGAGCCTGGCGCAGGCCTGGAGGGTGCGTCGCCCACGTTCATCCTCACCCACGGGCGCGGCGACGACAAAGTCAATTACGGCTTTCCCGCCCTGCCCGGCGAAGGCAGCCTGAAGATCGCCACGGCCCAATATCACACCACCTCACAGCCCGACCTGCTGGATCGCGCCGTGTCCCCGGCGGAAGAGCGCGAGATGTACGAGCAGCAAGTGCAAGGCCGTATTGCCGGAGTCACCGACAAGGTCCTCAAGTCCGCCGTATGCGCCTACACCGTCACCCCGGATCGCCACTTCATCATCGACGAACACCCCAGGCTGCAACACACCCTGGTGGTTTGCGCCTGCTCGGGCCACGGTTTCAAGCACTCGGCCGCCTTGGGCGAAGCCTTCGCCCAGTGGTGTACCCAGGGTTCCAGCGACCTGGACCTGTCCTTTTTCACCCTTGAACGGTTCAAAGGAAAATACTCGTGAAGCGCATCGCCGCCGCCATCGGTGCCACCCAGGCCGAAGCGCTGAAGATTGCCGTGGTGCCCGTGCCTCAAGATCCTGTACCTCCTCAAGCCTGAGCTGGCCAGCTCCAACTGCAAACCGGCAAGGGGTGTAGCGCACCTGATGAACTGGCACAATTGAGAATGGACTCGGTACTGGATAAACAGGGCGCCAACGCGGTCTGTTAATGGAGCTCAGTGACTGGGCGGGAACCTGCCCTTCCCGCTCGGCGCTTTCGGCCCGCACATTTCCACGCCCCACCTCTCAAAGAACCAAGGATCTTCAAGCATGAAAGCAGCCCGGATAGCGACACTGCGGCCGATGATGCCCGTCGAGGAACTCGCCCGCCTGATGGGCAGCAAGTGGTCGCCGCCCGACAGTGACGGGCGCGTGCCCGATACCTTTTCCAGAGGGTTCGGCGTACGAGTGGATGCTGCCGGCAAAATCGGCATGGTAGCTTTCTACAAGACGTTCCAGGCAAAGGAGATGATCGAGGGCCTGTACATCGGCATGCCGCTGGCCGATGCCCTGGCTGCCCGCCCCGGCTTGCAGCTCCTGCCTGCCAACCCGGAGATTCCTGCCGACTGGACGCAATATGCCGACCAGACGGAAGCTGGCCTTGCCCTGCTCATGCGCGTACGCGACCAGCAGGTTGGCGCCCTGGAGATCAGCAATCCCGATGCGGTCTACCCCGAGCCCGAAAAATTGCTGGCCGACCCGCGACTGACCCTCGCCTATGACCTGCTGCGCGAGCCCCAGGCTCCGCAACCCGCGACCCATCGTGGCACACAGTGGAGCGGTGGCTGGAGCCTTGGCCTTCCTCCTGGCATCACCCAGCACCAGTGGCCCCTGAGCAAGACTCTCGGCTACCCGCTGCGCCACGCCTTCACCATGCACCTGCCCGCGCAATACCGTACGCAGGGTGCGGACTACGTGGCGCTCAGCCTATTTGTCGACGACCAGCTTGAAGAACTGCCGTCCAACGAGGCGATAGAAGAATTCTTCGCCACCGAGCTGTCGGACCAGCCCCCCAGCGACCCGGCACTGATCCCTTTCTGGGAACACCGTCGGGCGCGCCACCCCATGAGCTTCGAGATGACCGACATCCTGGGTACGGAATACGTGGCGGTCTGGCTGACCCAGGAAGAGTTCGATGGCGCGCTTTGCCCGGTGCCCGACTTGGCGGGCAACCCCTTGCTGGAGCAAGCGCCTGGCTGGCTGGAGCAAAGCTATGCCGATTACTTCCACTCCATGAAAATCCACAATTTCGATACGCCCGCCTATGCCTGGCTGCCGGGTGAAGGCCGTGCGGCGGGCATTGAAACGGCGTTCCCCATCCGTGCGCAGGTACGCGAAGGCGACCCGAATGCCGGCAAGCCGCCACGTGAATGGGATCATGAATGTAGAGACAGCGGCTACGTAACGGCCTTCAGCGAACAAGGCGAAGCGCTCGACCTGACACGCCTGCACGGGCGCAACCACCTGGGCGGCACGATGTTTCCTGAACAGGCCTATCCCGAGTTCGGCCCCTATTACCTGGAGTTCGAAGAGGACTTTGGCGGCTTCAACTTCGGCGGCGGCAATGGGCAGTTGGACTTGCAGAAGATGGAGTTGAATTGGGCGTGTGGTTGATGGTTGCCGTGAGCAAACCTCAGGTCAAGTCAATGCAGTTAGCGGTCGGGCAGGCAAGCTGAAGTTGGCTGCCGCCCCCGTCTAGAGTTACTGTTGTGACAACAGCTCTTTTCCTGTGCCCCACGGCCAGCGGTTAACCCGCCGGTTCGATTCATGGCCTAATACCACCGCCCCCATGCCCAGGTAGTACTCTTATGGCTCGCCCTCTCGTCGCCCTGCTCCTCGCCGCCACCAGTTGCGCCGCCTACGCTCAAGAACAGGTACCTCTCTACCGGGAGGTCAAGGATTGGGTGATTGCGTGCGGCAACGTGAGCAACTCCTCGCAGCGCTGCGGATTGTCTACCAAGGCAGCTCCAATTGCAGTCGATTCGACTCCTTGCGCCTGATCTTGACCGAGACACCGACCAGGCGCACTGCTCGCCCCTGACGCTTGGTGTCCCAGAGCCTGCGACACAGGCCATACACCACCTCAGAACACAGATCCAATGCTGGAGCCTCAGTGCTGGCGATAGAAAAATCGGCGAACTTGAGTTTGACTTGGTTCCGGACGATGTGAGGTTCTTCATCCAGTTCGGCCAGGCGAACCCGTAACTCTGCCATCAATGCCTCAAGCTGCTCGCCACAGGCTGCAAGCTCTTGGCAATCGGCCGGTAAGGTATGCTCCACGCCGACTGAGCGTAGTTCACTGGTCTTCTCCTCATACTCCTCCTTACCTTGGCAACGCTCCCAGACGTAAAAGCCATGCAGCCCCAGGTAACGTAGCAGAGCCGGGATCTTGTCATGAGTGACATCACCACACAGGTGACAACCGAGGTTGCCGAGCACAGCCCAGGTCTTCGGGCCTACGCCGGGGATCTTGCGGATGTCCAGGGTTGAGAGAAATCCCTTGACCTCATTGGGCGCGACCACGAACTGTCCATTAGGCTTGTTCACTTCAGAGGCGATCTTGGCCAGGTATTTCAACGGTGCAATGCCAGCCGATGCCGTCAGGTTGAGTTCCTGCTCGATGGCGGCACGGATCTTTATGGCCATGTAAGTGGCCGAACCGTTGCAATGGAGCTGTCCCGTCACGTCCAGGGTGGCTTCGTCCAATGAGAGGAACTCGACTCTGTTGGTATAGCGCCTGAAGATGGTATCAAGCTGGCGGGTGATCTGTTCATAGCGCTCAAAGTGCACCGGTAGCATTACCAGGTCCGGACACAAACGCTGAGCCGTGGCCGTGGCCATGCCGCTCTTTACTCCGAACTGCCTTGCCTGATAACTGGCAGTACTGATCACTCCGCGTTCAGCGGCGCTACCACCTACTGCCACGGGTCGATCACGCAACCATGGGGCCTGAAGCAACTCGACGGACACGAAGAATGAGTCCATGTCGACATGAATGAACTTGCGTTCATCATCCGGCCGGGTAGCACCAGAATCAGGTAACCGGTCATCATCTTGATCAATCAAGCACATACACCCCAAATGCGCTCGCGCCCTCTGCATCCAAAATTTCATGAATGCCCTGAATATGAGGTGCAAAGGCTGGATAAGCCATGACCATGGCCTCAATTGCGCGCAGGTACTTCACGAGGGCATTGGTCCAGCGCTCCCCAGGTGCGATACACATGACTCCGGGGGGGTAAGGAATCACCCCTTCTGCTGCCACCTTGCCAAAGGCCAGATCGATTCTCGTCAGCCTGGCCTCGCCACGGACGAACTGCTGGTTGGCCGCATAGGGTGAGCGGTCGCTGACTGCCAAGTCGATGGCACTGAAGATATCACTCTGCCGTCGCTCCACTTCGTGGGTGGCATAAAGACCGCTGATGCGCTGACAGAGTGCCAAGAGTGAAAGGCCCTCGTAGGCATCTGGAGCATGCTGCAGTGAAGGCAACGCCACGAGAGCAGGAACGTGCTCCTGCAGGTATCGTTCGAATGTATTCAGACACGCGGCCAACCGCCTCAACCCATCCATATCACTTGAAGGGGTCATCAGCAACGTAAAGTTATAGAAGTCGGTTTTCTCCGGGGTGAACCCGTTGTCACGCAGGAACATCGTCACGACACAAGCCGGAATGTCGAGCTCGCCACGGGTGGTGAAGATTGCCTTGCAAGGGTCGATATGATGCAGGCCTGGCTCTATCGCCACCGCCCCCTGCGGGTGGTACGCCGTTTCCCCCTGCCGGCACGACTCACCTGCCAAAGGCTTGATGAACCGACACTGCCGACTCATCTCCTCACGCAACAACCATGCGGCATCAGAAGCATGTCGCCACTGATGCACTCCTCCGCCATCGGCAAGCATTGCCGCGTTTACTTCGAGCGACATAAACAGCGGATAGGACGGACTGGTCGAAGCATGCTGCATGAAGGCCCCGTTAAACACCGGTCTGGCGCAATAGCGAGGCAAATGCTGGATATGCAGGTCCTTCTTGTGGATCTGCGAAGTTTGCGAGAGGCCCGACATTTGCTTATGCACCGACTGGGTCACAAGAATGCCTGGAGAGTGTTCGGTCAGTGGCGCGACCAGCGGCGATAATCCAGCCAGCTCCGGGAGGAAGGGTTCATAACCTGCCCAGGCACTGTCAAAGAGCACGTAATCACACAGGTGCCCGATCCGTGCCAGTAGCGCCGACGCATCGACCATCACACCATCGCAAGTGGCATGTTGAACTACAGCCAGACGAAATGGCCGTGGTTGTCGGGCCCTTTGTGCGCAGAGACATGCTGCTTTTTCGCGCAAGCAGGTCTCGTCGAGCGCCCCCGCACGATACCCTCCCAGGATACCCCGCTCATCCCGGACATTCCCGAGATATACTGGCTGAGCACCGCACTGCACAAGGGCACCGAGAAAAACGGACTTGTGATTGTTACGATCCATCAGCACCAGGTCACCTGCTGCCAGCAGAGCGCTGGCGACCACTTTGTTTGCGGTGGAGGTGCCATTGAGTACGAACCAGGTTTCATCCGCACCAAACACCCTGGCAGCCAATTTCTCCGCATCATTCACAGGTCCTTCATGGCAAAGGACATCCCCCAGTTCCGGAGCGGCGTGAGGCACGTCAACCCTGAACACACCTGGCCCCAACAACTGCCTGAAACGCGCACCGGCCGGGTGTCGTTCCAGGCAATCCCCCCCTTGATGTCCCGGACAAGCATAGGTAGGCCGCTGCTGTGCAACGAAGTCCGCCACTGTACGAGTGAACGGTGGTAATGCACGTCGCTCATAAGCCTGCGCGGCAGCGATGACGCTGCACTTTTCCGAGCCAGACGCACCACTGATGAACAGAGGTATCCCCCAACGCGTCACGGCATCGATGACGCGTTCATCCCGAGCATCTTCAGGTGCTAGCAACAGCGCCGAGGCGTACGCCAGGTTATCAAGCGCGTCCAAAGTGACCATATCGAGATCGCCCAGCCATCCAGGGCAAGGCCCGCACTAAGCACGATTTTTGGCATCATCCGAGCTTCCTTTCATATTCCAGCGCAAGGGCGCAATGAACAACATCAACGTCATCCAGATGAAGGTCGCCGGCCCCGCCAGCATGAAAACCAGGCTGGCGATCAGGCCCGAGACGGCGTCACCGACAACGGCGGTGAAGTAATAGAGGGAGAAATTCCTGCCCACCTGGCGATCATCGGACAGGAACTGGATATTGGTCACGATGGCAATATCTACGAAGGCACCGACGAATCCAACCACGAACAGGATCGCCAGGAATACCCAATTGTGGACCTGCAGCGCGACTGCAGCGGCAAAGAACAACGCACCGTACAACGCCCAGTAGCGCAGTACCAGGCGCGCGCTGGTATGCCTGTTGAAGCGGGTGTACAGAATGCCTCCCAACACAGTGCCAGCCGCAAGCAGCGAAAAGACATAGCCGACGGCCGCTTCCGAGCCAAAGTGCTCCAACACCGATGCCGGCAGGATGAAGCGGACCACCGATGTAGCGAACATCGCACACAGCGTGGTGCAACAGATCACTGCAAACAGCGGAGCATTGCTCACCCGCAATTCACCTACGCTGCGGACCGCATCGCCAATCACTGATCTTCCGTCGAAGGCGACCTTCACGTTCACCTTTCCTGGCAGCAGCGTGGCGATGCTGATGGCCGACAGTGCAAGGCATACGGCGAAGAACAGGAAAGTCGATGTGCTTCCCAGAGACAACGCAAAGGCAGAGAACACCAGCGGTCCGAGAATGGAGGAAGAGTCTTCGATGACCTGAATACCACTGTTCACCGACGACAGCTGACCCTTTTCCACGATGTCCGGGAAATATGCCCGGAAGGTCGGTACATAGAGGCAGTCCAGGGCCGTCATCAGCATCGCCAGGCTGGTGACCACCGCCAACCCCGGTGTTGAAAAAGCAAAAAGAGCAAAGAAGGCCAATGCCAACAGGCTCTTCGCAAGCTCCACTCCAACCAGTGTGCGACGCTTTTGGCAATTGTCCGCCAACCAGCCGCCAATAGGGGAAAACAGTGCGCTGGGCAGGTACCGAAAGAAGTACACCATGCCGATCAGCAACAAGTTTACTTCGGCCATGGACACCACCACAACGGCAAATGCCGTTTCGAAGGCGAACTCACCGCACCTAGAGAAGAAGTAGCCGACCGAGAGCCTGCGTGTACTGCGATTAAAATTCAACGCTTGCATGTCGACACTTGCCCCTCAACCCGCCGCATAGATCAATTCGTCCTGAGTCATATCGCGCCCGGACGTATCGAGCCGCTCGAATACCAGTTGCTTGAGTATGTTCTGCTCACTTTCGGGAATCAGGTAGAACATGATGTTGCTGTACCAAAGCCAGCCCAGGCGGGTCAGACGGTAGTGATGCTCCCCTTCAATAACCAAATCCGCCTCGATCAAAGCAGAGATCCGGTCCATCAATCCTGGGGGCATTCGCTGCATTTCGACCAGGCGTTTATCCACGCTGCCATGGTAAGCCAAGCGCAACACAAGTGGCTTCACAACATCGAGCACGGGGTCATGCTGACTGACCTGGCAAATATATTCGCCGCCCATCATCGTCCTGATGTACTTTTCACGCAGGGGAGTATTGGTGATTACGTTACCCGCCACTGACGAAATGGCCCTCACACCAAAACCGAGTAAGTCGTGATCGGCGTATCCATAGACGTGCTCGTGGTAAATAAAGGAATAATCATCGGTAATTAATGGGACATCAGCTCCCGGCCGATAGACATAGCCATGACCGTTGTAAGGGACGTAGCCACGCTGGCGCATGTGCGCATCGATCATGAACTTCATGTTGAGTTTGCGCATCGCCGGCATGACTTCCGGGAAGCGTGCGCGGATCTGCCTATGCAGTTTCACCGAGGTAGCTGCATTGTTTATCGGATAGATATCGATATTGCTCAGACCCAGTTCGATGGCCTTCTCAATGTCTGCCAGGGTCTGGCGCTCACTGCTGCCATTCATACCGTACATGATGTCACACAGTACATACTCAAAGTGCTCACGCAACAATTCTGCGGCTCGCTCGACCTTGCCGATATCAGGATCGAGATTGAATAACTGCCGCCATTGTGGATCGATGGTTTGCAAGCCAAAACGAGCATGGGTCACACCGATGTCAGCCAACGCTTGCGCACGGGCTTTAGTCACACTGGTAACGTTGAACTCGAACGAAAATTCCTCCACCGTATCCATTTCGAAATGCTCGTGCAGCGACTCGCCAATGGCTCGAATATTATCTGCAGAAAGCAATGAAGGCGTACCACCCCCAAAAAAGATCGCTCGCACGGGGATAGCCTTGAGATCCGTCAGGCGTGATTTATATTCGATTTCCCGAATCAGTGCCTGGGCATATCTATCAATGTCTTGATCATCCTTATACAACCCACGGGTAAACGGGCAGAATGAACAAATAGCCTCACAGAACGGCACATGAAAGTACAATGCTCGCGACCGGGCCCGTCGATTGGCACCCTCGAGAATTTCCGTCAACAGCTCTTCACTAGGTTGGAAAACGTTGAAAGATTGTGAAGGAAAGAAAAAGTTGTACAGGGGAAACTGATAGTCAAACTTTATCAAGCCATTATTGACAAGCCGCATGTTCCACCTCCTGCAGACTGCTCAGAGCGCTGCCTCGCAATAATGTGCGCCGATTGACGTCGACATCCCGCCCAAAAAACTCGGCGATGCCTTCATTTATATCGTTATTATATTTTCCGCACGTGTAGACATCGATACTGATATAGCCACTCTCCGGATAGGTATGATAGGAAAGGTGTGACTCGGACAACAGGAACAGTCCCGTAACCCCCTCACCGCCGGCAGAGAATTTATGAACCATATCACTGATAACGGTGAACCCCGAAGCTCGCAATGTGACCAGAAAGAAACGGTGCAGTGCGTCTTCATTACGCAACAACTGCGAACTAGCACCAGTAATATCCCAAATAGTGTGATAACCCCGATCATCCATAGTTCATGACTCCCTTTTTTCAGGAGAAAATAAAAGGAGTGGTCACACGGACCACCCCTAGGCATCACCACATGCAAACACCCTTAGTGGTTACGCCGATCACATCAGTTTTGAAGAGTTCAATTGCAGACTTCATGATGCATCTCCTTATGTTTAAGTTATAGGCCCATCTTTCGAAGGGACGAAGGAAATTTAGCAACCACCCCAATAAAAAACAAACGTATGCCTGTAAAAAATAGTTTCCACAACCTAGCAAAAACCCAGAAACAAATAATAAACACCGGCACAACCTACTCATTTCACAAAAATGAAATATCCATAAACATTTTTATTGGGCAATAGTTTAAAACTCAACTAGCACAAAAATAAATACTATTCATCCGCAACGTAACGCTCGTGACTCCTAGCCACCTGATGGTCATCGGGCGGCACTGGATAGTGGCCACGATGGCGATATCGACGAAACGCTGATTGCCGAGGGTTTCGCATTCAGCAGCCATGGGTGCAGTAAGTCGGGTTTCGATACGAAGTGATTCATGGCCTAATAGCGCCGTCCACCATGCACTGGAATGCTCTCATGGCCCGCCCTCTCTTCGCCCTGCTCCTCGCCGTCACCACCTGCACTGCCTACGCCGAAGAGCAGGTCCCGCTTTACCGGGTAATCAAGGATTGGGTGATCGCTTGCGATAACACTCGCGCGTGCACCGCGATCGGCGCAGTCCCCATGCGGGACGATACCGGCAACAAGCTCACCTTCAGCCTGCGCATCACCCGCGAAGCGGGGCCTCAAGGCGCATTGCGGGTCGGAGCGTTCAGCTATAACGCCGTTACTGGCAGGCCACTGCTCGACGGCAAGACACTGCACACGTCCATGGCGGCTGGCGAGCAGAGGGACGAGGATGTACCCGAGGTACTGAGCGCAAAAGGCGATAAGGCCAAGGCGCTGATCGCCGAGTTGCGTAATGGCAATGAACTGATCCTTCCTACCAAGGATGGCCAGTCGTTCGCCTCCCTTTCCGGCATGAGCGGGGCACTGCTGTTGATGGACTCGGTGCAGGGTCGTGTCGGCAGCGTCACGGCCCTGGTGCGCCAGGGGCCGGCCACCGCCAACGATGTAGCGCCCGCCCCTCCTGTACTGCCCTTGCCCGAACGGTACGCCCCCGTGGCGCTGGACAAGGCTCAGGCCCAGCACATACGGGACACGGCCATGGCGGCCACGCGCGCGTCATGGCAGCAGGATCAACTCGACGATACACCTGCTGAAGGCGAAGCCTTTGCCTTGAGTGATAGCAAGGCGCTGGTGATCATCAGGACCGATTGCGCAGCGTACAACTGTTCATACCGCCTGTATGAGATGCCCATTGCCCACCCCGAGCAAGCTCGTCCGGTCACGATCGACGAAGTTCCCCGCATGCCGGACATGGTGCCCAATGGCGGCATCCAGTTCGATCCGGCCACCGGGGAACTCAGCAGCCATGCACTGGCAATGAGCATGGGCGGATGCGGTACCTCACTACGCTGGCGCTACGACGGCAGCGCTTTCAGGCTGATCCACGCAGCGCAAATGACCACCTGCATGGGGCTGGACGAAGCCTACTGGCCCGTGCTGTGGCGAAGCCAAGTGAGCCCGACCACTCGGCGCGCACGCGCAAAGTGATTCAGGCCCGCAGGGCATGACCGCCTGTCGTCCCTGTCATTTCTGACAGTATCGGGCTCGCCCCAAACACAGGAAACTCCTGCCCATCTGAAAAGGTATTCAGGTGGTCTTTCAGGTCATCACTCAATGATCAGGAGTCATGTATGACCAACCATGTCATAGATTCACATACCGTCAACGCCCAGCCGAATGACACCCTTGAAATCACCAAATGGCCTGGCGCGCAGCGTGCTGGCGACATGGCCCTCCTCATAGGCAATCTTCCAATACAAGAGGGCCAGATTACCCCCGCCTATTCGGCGACGGTGGCGCACACCAGCGAAGGGTCCGTCAAAGTGGTCAAGGTAACCGTTCCAGACATTCCCCGAGGGTTCTACAGCCTGCATCTTCATACGGGCGGCTCATTCATTCGGGTGGTCGGTGTTCAACTCAGGTAACCAGTGGATCGGCGGGTGTCCCGAATGACTGATTCGCGACGCCAGTCACGACACGATCACTGGCAGCCTACTACAGGTCTCGACGTGAGACCTGTAGTACGCGCGCTCTCCACTGTGCCATCCACCACAACAAAAGCGTGCTGTATGGCGCAATCAAGGCTGGTCTGTATCTATCGGCAGGAATACCCCAACAGTACGATTCGGGCTCGATCTATTGAATGAGGCGGCCATGGAGCTGACAACCATACCTTTTGGAACGACCGACTGGTCGAAGATTGAAGCCACCGAGCATCCGGGAGTGACCGGTACTGCGTACTGGCGTACCGGTCAGTTCGGGACGATACGAGTTCGAATGGTTGAATACAGTCCGGGCTACCTGGCCGATCATTGGTGTCACAAGGGACACATCCTGCTCTGCCTGGAAGGCCAACTCGATACCGAGTTGGAGGATGGCCGCGAGTTCACGCTAACAACGGGCATGAGCTATCAAGTAGGCGACAACGAGGAAGCACACCGCTCATCAACCGCTACCGGTGCCAAGCTGTTTATTGTGGACTGATGGGCCGACAGCGATTTGCGTAGACGGCTAGAGCAATTCGCCAATGGGCGAAAACTCCGGATAGGCATGATCCACACAGATGGCCATATCCGACAACGAAAAATTCGCGCATCTTGCCCATCGGCAGTTCTGGTCGCTTTCCCCACCATGAAACCTGACGAAAAACGCTCTTTTGTATGGCAAGTCATCAAAAGACGACCAATCGTCAGGATGTGCGACCTTTATGGCAAAGTCGGCCCTATCGTCTACATCCAGTTGCCAACTGGTTTGGCATTGATTGCAGCGATACAGGCGAAGCCCTGAGCGTTGTGCGATTAACGTGAACTCCCTGCAAAACGCTTCTTCTGATTCACCATAACTGACGCAGTTGTCGAGCCCTGGGCAGCGACAAGACATAGATATTCTCCATTACAAAATCCACGATCGAGTATTCCCCACGCGCGCCCTCAGGGCCTCCAACCCCATCGGCTTGGCAAAGTAATAGCCCTGCGCCTGCCCCGCCCCCATCTCGCGCAGCAGCTCCAGCGTCTGCTGGTCCTCAACGCCCTCCGCCACCACGCTCAAATCCAGCGACTCGGCCATCCGCACGATGGCCCGGACGATTGCCCGACTGCGCGTGCTGCTGGTCAGTTCGAAGATGAACGACTTGTCGATCTTAAGCCCGCTGAAACGGTACTGGTGCACATAGCTCAGCGACGAGAACCCCGCCCCAAAGTCATCGAGCACCACCGACATGCCATTGTCGGCCAGCCGCTGCATGGTCTGCCGGGCAATCGCCGGCTCCGCCACCAGCGCCCCCTCGGTCAGCTCCAGGCAGATCCGTGAGGGCGAGACACCATGATGCGCCAGCAGCGCCAGCACATCACCGGCAAAGTCCGGACGCGTCATGCTGTAGCTGGAGCAGTTGACGTGCACCGCCGGCCAATGGGCGTGCTCAGGTTGGGCAAGAATCGCGGCGACGCTGCCGAGCATGTACAGGTCCAGCCGACCGATCAGGCGCAGGCCCTCGAAGTCTGGCAGGAACTCGCCCGGTGCAACCACCCTACCTCCCGGTTGATGCCAGCGGATCAACGCTTCCAGGGCCAGCAGCTCGCCGGTTTCGACGCTGACGATTGGCTGGAAATACGGCAGCAGTTCATCAGTGCGCTTGAGCGCGTTGCGCAACGCCCCTTCCCGCTCGACCTGGTCCGACACCTCGCGACGCAACTCCTGGTTGAACACCGCGTAGCTGTCACGCCCGGCGCTCTTGACCCGGTACATCGCCGCATCGGCATCACGCAGCAGGTCGGCCGGCTCATGGTGGAACTGGCCATCGGCACTGACGATACCGATGCTGCAGGAAGAGAAGACTTCATGGCCGTTGATGAAGAACGGCAGGTCGAACGCCAGCAGGATTCGCTCGGCGATGTCGGTCACCACGTCCAGTGCGGCATCGGGAACGAGTACCGAGAACTCGTCGCCGCCCAGGCGCGCCAGCAGGTCGGTTTCCCGCAGGCAGCCACGCAGGCGCTGGGCGGCCTGCATCAGCAGCAGGTCGCCAAAGTGATGGCCGAGGCTGTCGTTGACCATCTTGAAGCGGTCGAGGTCGATGAACATCACCGCCAGGTGCCCGCCTTCGCTGTCGAAGCGCGACCAGGCCAGGTTGAGGCGCTGCTGCAAGTAGGTGCGGTTGGGTAATCCGGTCAGCGCATCGTGGGTGTTTTCGTGCTGCAGCTTGGCATTCGCGTGGTCGAGCTCGCGGGTACGGCTCTGTACACGAGCCTCGAGCATGAGGTTGGCCGCGTGGATCGCTTCGGCCGCGGTACGGCGCGACAGGGCGGTGTCGATGTGCCGTGAGACGAAGGTCAGCAACTCCTGGTCGCGCTGGGTGTAGCGCACCTCTGCGGTATAGCTTTGTACCGCCAGCACGCCGCGCACCGTATCGCCATCGAACATCGGGATGCCCAGCCAGGAATGCGAGCGGACGTTGTCCTGGGGGGCGTCGATCTCGCCGATCGAGGTCAGGCGATCCACCTCGCTGACGTCGAACAGACAGGCGCGACGCTGGCGGATCACGTATTCGGTGAGGCCGCGAGAGCCGCGACGAGGGGCCGGACGGGTGGTCTGGCGTTCGTCGACGTAATAGGGAAAGGTTACTTCTGCAGTGGCGTCGTCGAACAGCGCGATGTAGAAGTTCTCGGCGAACAGCAGCTCGCCGACGATGCCGTGCAGGGTCTGGAACAACTCGGCCATGTCGCCGGGCCGACTGGACAGCTCGGCAATCTGGAACAGTACGCTCTGCAGGTGCTCGGCGCGCTCGCGGTCCAGCACTTCCTGGCGCAGGGCGTCGTTGAGCGCCGACAGTTCCAGCGTGCGGCGCAGTACCGTTTCCTCCAGGTCCGCGCGGTGCAACATGCGGTCCAGTGCCATGGCGACGTGACGGACCACCACCAGGAATAGCGCACGGTCTTCGGCGCTGTAGACACGGGACACATCGTAGACCTGCATAGCCAGCATGCCGAACACTTCGTCCGAGGCGTTTTTCAGCGGTGCGCCCATCCAGAATTCGGGGCGGTCGCCCACGCAATAGAAGCGCTGCTCGGCCTGGGCCGCGAGAATGCCGGCGGAGTCGATCAGCAGCGGCTGGCCGCTGGTCAGCACCTGGCCGGTGAGGGACAGGTGGTCGAGATCGAGATATTCGTAGTTCTCGGACTGCAAGGCCTGGGTGTCGATGATGTCGACGTAGTACGGGTAATCGATCTTGCCCGTGACCGGGTCGTACAGTGCCAGGTAGAAGTTCTCGGCGTCGATCAGGCTGGCCAGCAGCCGGTGAATGCCCAACAGGAACACCGAGCGTTCGCGGGTAGAACTGGCCAGGTAGATGATTTCATAGAGCACGCGCTGGGTGATCTGCGCCCGTGCCAGGGCATCGGCCTGAACCTGGACGCCCAGGCGCCGCGCGAACTCGGCGAGTGCCGGCTGGGTGGCCTGCTCGACCGGTGCGAGCAGCCAGCCCAACACGCTTTCGCCGCGGCCGGTGGGCCAGCGGTACAGTCGTCGAGCCCGGCAAAAGCTTTCGAAGTCCTCATCCGAGACAATGGCCGGCCACTGCACTTGCGGGTCGCCCTGCCCGACCAGGTGCAGCTCTTCGCCGATGCGGTAGACCGCCCAGGCCCGGGTGTGGACCCAGTTGCACGCAGCCTCCAGCAATTGCTCGATCGTGTCCTCGTCCCCCGCGTTGAACGCGGCGATTTCCGAGGTTCCTTCCTGTTGATCTGCGACAACATCGCAGCCGTTCGATTGCCGAGAGGAGTCGGTCAATGGACGAAAACTCATCAGCGCTCCCAGAGCCAAAACTGGCAATACTCAGTGACTGGCTGCGGGCAATCCCCTCGCAGGTCAGTCTTGTCGCGTTCTTTTAATCGTTTATTGGTTGGGTGCCAGCCATAGCGCCTTAATGCCATACTGACAGCATCCAGGCGTATTGAGAATGGGCTGTTGCAGGAGTTTTCCGAACGGTAAATTCGACTTCATGGAACGGCTCGATCCTTTGCCACAGTGATGGATGGCCGCCGTGGGCGATTCGAGGCGATGCTGATGTTGTCATTCGACCAGGAAGGGCTGGTGACGCTCATGGGGCGAGATAGCCAGTGGTTTCCTATGGGGATGTAGGGAATAGCTCGGCGTTAGCGCACCTTTGTGGGCGAAGCCGTCCGGACGCTCAACGGTATAAAGAACCCGGTCTCGTCCGCTATCGCTTCCTTCCCGCCGAAAAGCCCGGATAATAGCGACCATTCGTATTTTCGCTCTTCTGGTAATCCCGCATGGAAATCAAGGTCAATTTTCTCGACAACCTCCGACTCGAAGCCAAGTTCGATGACTTCACGGTGGTGGCCGATCAACCCATCCGCTACAAGGGCGATGGCTCGGCACCGAGTCCCTTCGACTATTTCCTGGCCTCGTCGGCCCTGTGTGCGGCCTACTTCGTCAAGGTGTACTGCGAAACCCGCAATATCCCTACCGACAATATTCGCCTGTCGCAGAACAACATCGTCGACCCCGAGAACCGCTACAACCAGATCTTCAAGATCCAGGTCGAGCTGCCCGCCGACATCTCCGACAAGGACCGCCAAGGTATCCTGCGCTCCATCGATCGCTGCACGGTAAAGAAGGTCGTGCAGACCGGCCCGGAATTCGTCATCGAGGAAGTGGAAAACCTGGACGCCGATGCCCAGGCCCTGCTGATGCCCAATTCGGACTCGCAGGCGAGCACCTACATCCCCGGCAAGGACCTGCCGCTGGAACAGACCATCGCCAACATGTCCTCGATCCTCTCGGGCCTGGGCATGAAGATCGAGATCGCGTCGTGGCGCAACATCGTGCCGAACGTCTGGTCGCTGCATATCCGCGATGCGCAGTCGCCGATGTGCTTCACCAACGGCAAGGGCTCGACCAAGGAAAGCGCGCTGGCCTCGGCCCTCGGCGAGTTCATCGAGCGCCTGAACTGCAACTTCTTCTACAACGATCAGTTCTGGGGTGAAGAGATCGCCAACGCGGAGTTCGTGCATTACCCGGACGAGCGCTGGTTCCAACCCGGCCGCAAGGATGCCCTGCCCAAGGAAATCCTCGACGAGCATTGCCTGGCGATCTACAACCCGGATGGCGAACTGCGCGGCTCGCACCTGTACGACACCAACTCCGGCAACACCGAGCGTGGCATCTGCTCGCTGCCGTTCGTACGCCAGTCGGATGGCGAGGTGGTGTATTTCCCGTCCAACCTGATCGAGAACCTGTTCCTCAGCAACGGCATGAGCGCCGGCAACACCCTGGCCGAAGCGCAGGTGCAGTGCCTGTCGGAAATCTTCGAGCGCGCGGTGAAACGCGAAATCCTCGAAGGCGAAATCGCCCTGCCGGACGTGCCGCAGGAGGTGCTGGCGAAGTACCCGGGCATCCTCGCCGGTATTCAGGGCCTGGAGGAACAGGGCTTCCCGGTGCTGGTGAAGGACGCCTCGCTCGGCGGCGAATTCCCGGTGATGTGCGTGACCCTGATGAACCCGCGCACCGGTGGCGTGTTCGCCTCGTTCGGCGCCCACCCGAGCTTCGAGGTGGCACTGGAGCGCAGCCTGACCGAACTGCTGCAAGGCCGCAGCTTCGAGGGCCTGAACGACCTGCCGCAACCGACTTTCGAAAGCCAGGCGCTGATGGAGCCGAACAACTTCGTCGAGCACTTCATCGACTCCAGCGGCGTGGTGTCGTGGCGTTTCTTCAGCGCCAAGGCCGACTACGCATTCGTCGAGTGGGATTTCTCCGGCCAGGGCGAAGACTCCAACGCCGAGGAAGCCGCCGCATTGTTCGGTATCCTCGAAGGCCTGGAGAAGGAAGTCTACATGGCGGTGTACGAGCACCTCGGTGCCTCCGCCTGCCGTATCCTGGTACCGGGCTACTCGGAAATCTACCCGGTGGATGACCTGATCTGGGACAACACCAACAAGGCGCTGTTCTTCCGTGAAGACATCCTCAACCTGCACCGCCTGGACGAGGAAGGCCTGGAAGCACTGGTCGGCCTGCTGGAAGAAAGCGAACTGGACGACTACACCGACATCACCACGCTGATCGGTATAGAGTTCGACGAAAACACCGCCTGGGGCCAGTTGACCATTCTCGAACTGAAACTGCTGATCCACCTGGCGCTGAAGAACTTCGAGGAAGCCAAGGAGCTGGTCGAAACCTTCCTGCAGTACAACGACAACACCGTCGAACGTGGGCTGTTCTACCAGGCCCTGAACGTGGTGCTGGAAGTGGAGCTGGACAACGAACTGGACATGGCCGACTACGAAACCAACTTCCGCCGCATGTTCGGCAACTCGCGCATGGACGCGGTGCTGGGCTCGGTGGACGGCAGCGTGCGCTTCTTCGGCCTGACGCCAACCAGCATGAAGCTGGAAGGCCTCGATCGCCACCAGCGCCTGATCGACAGCTACAAGAAACTGCATGCGGCGCGGGCCAAGATGGTCGCCTCCCGTTAAGCCCCTCCCGGCAAGGAAGCGCCCCGCGCGTTTCCTTGCCATTGGATACTGAGACTGATGCCCGACTGGTCAATCCAAACCGTTACGCGCGAGTCCATGAACGAGGTGATCGGCTTCGTCAACGACGCCCGCCGCGAACTCTTCCCGATGCTTGCCGACACGCCAATGCCGGCGGACCTGGCCCGTTTCGCCGAAACCTACCTGGGAGGCGAAGGCCGCTTTCTGATCGCCCGCGATCAGGGTCGACTGGTTGCCGCCATCGGTTATGTGCCCTACGACCACCGTTTCCGGCAATTGGATTATCGGGCTGTCCGGGTCGTCGAAGTGGTGCGTCTGTTCGTCTTGCCGGAATATCGGCGGCATGGCCTGGCCGCAACGCTGTTCGCCGCATTGCGGGAAAAGGCGACGCAGGCGGATATCCAGTGTCTCTACCTGCACACCCACCCCTTTCTGCCAGGAGCGATCGCCTTCTGGGAGCGGCAGGGTTTTGCCATCGTGGACATCGAAGCCGATCCGCTCTGGCGAACCACGCACATGCAGCTGATGCTGGACTGACTCCGCCTCACTGCTTCAACTGCAAGGAGGGATTATCCGCCGGTGTCTCGGCGAAGATCAGCAGAGGGTCCTTGAACAAGTAGCCTTTGATGCTACGCGTCTTGCGCAACTCCTGAAGCTCGCAGGTCCAGATGTTCAGGCCCGTGCTGCCCCTGCGGTGCACCCGCAGCTTTTCGAAGCAACGCTGGACCCCACGCCAATCGTCCGTACCCTGCGACTTGGCGGCCTCGGGATGTTCCTGGACATAACGGTGGAAGATGCCCGGAGAAACCATGAAGGCCGTGCCGGCCACGCTGTGGACCTTTGCGGCCGAAGTATTGGTCACGATCCTGCCGGTGAGGAGGCCCTCACGCAGCCAACGAATGAACGCCTGCCCCTGGACCCTGCAGCGCGCCTCGTCGTCTTCCTCGACACCTGTGATTTCAACGACCGGAAGTGGCGCCGGTGCCACCTGGGCTGGCGACTGCTGGCACGTTTTCGCCGAACTGCCGTCCTGCCCATTGGCAATCGATGCCTGACGGGCCTGGGTGACCAGCTCGCCCAGCGCGCCAGCCTCTTCATCATGCCCCGCAAGGACGTTGACCAGGGCATTCCAAAGCTGGGGATAGCCACTCAACCACCGGAGTGTCGAATGAGACACCAATTGGGTGAACAGCATGCCTGCCGCCGCGTGGAGCGTCTCGGAGCGCTCATTGAGGTAGCGGAAACGATAGGGCCTGTCGGGTGGGCCCATCCAGGGCTGCCATGTCGAGCCATTGGACAGCTGCACATTCACTTCAACGATGAGCTTGCCAATATCACGCAACAACGCCGCATAGGCCGTCGCGACACTCCAGGCCTCCGCCTGGGCGCCCTGCACTTCTGCGCTCGTCCCGACCGGCAGCAGCCGTGACTGTCGCAATTTCAACGCATAAACCGTGGTATTCAGGCAGTGGTCGAGCAGGCCACCGGGATAGGCATGGTGATCGTGCTGCGAAGCGGGGAACTGCTGGGCCACTTCGGCACAGCGCTCGATGGGTTTGAGATAGAGCACATCGAACTGTTCGCGCGAGAGTGAAACGAGCTGCCAGATCTGCCCGAGCAGCGCTTGTCGACACGGTGTCGAAAGGAGTTCGGCGGCCGATTGCGGGCTGAAGTACCCGACGACAGGCTCCCCCTCATGAGAACCAGAACCTGCAGCATTTCTTTTCAGCAACCGGCGCCAAAACATCGAAGTGTCATCCGTATCCGTGGAAAGACCTTTCGAATTCTCGTGCAGCTTTTCGATGAACCCAGCCGCCCGTGAATCCTCGTTTTCTACGCGGATTTATGAACCGGAACAGGGCTGGCGACCATGGAAAAACAGGTTTGCAGCGTGCGTGTTTTCAACCGCAGGAGCGCCGGTCAACGCTGGGAAAGAATGCAGCCAAGCAACCCGGGGAATCGCACATCGAGCATTTGCGAACGCAACGAGTTCATATGGGTGGTGCCGACGTTGCGGGTATGCACCAGCCCCGCATCGCGCAGCACGCGAAAATGATGGGACATGCTGGACTTCGGCCGGCCGCCGTCCAACTCGCCGCAGGTCGCTTCGGCAACACCTGCCAGGCAGCGAACTATTTCCATGCGCACAGGGTCACTCAAGGCGTAGAGCACGCGTTCGAGCATGAGGTCTTCGGGAGCCGGGTGTTTGAATTCTCGCATGCGGCCAATGATAACAAGACTTCCCTTTATTGCCATAGTTCGATTACCATCGAACAAACGAATCAAACTCACCCCATCGTTTCCGGGAGATTTTCCATGTCGGCACTGTTCGAACCCTACAAGCTCAAGGACGTCAGCCTGCGCAATCGCATCGCCATTCCGCCGATGTGCCAGTACATGGCCAACGACGGCCTGATCAACGACTGGCACCAGGTCCACTACGCCGGCCTGGCACGTGGCGGTGCCAGCCTGGTGGTGGTCGAGGCCACCGCGGTTGCTCCGGAAGGCCGCATCACGCCCGGCTGCGCGGGCATCTGGAATGACGAGCAGGCCCAGGCCTTCGTGCCCGTGGTCAAGGCCATCAAGGCCGCAGGTTCGGTACCGGGCATCCAGATCGCCCACGCCGGTCGCAAGGCCAGCGCCAACCGCCCGTGGGAAGGCGACGACCACATTGCCGAGTCCGACGCCCGTGGCTGGCAGACCATCGCCCCGTCCGCCCTGCCCTTCGGCGCGCACCTGCCGAAAACGCCCAAGGCCATGACCCTGGAAGACATCGCCCGGGTCAAGCAGAACTTCGTCGACGCCGCCCGCCGCGCCCGCGATGCCGGCTTCGAGTGGATCGAACTGCACTTCGCCCACGGCTACCTCGGCCAAAGCTTCTTCTCCGAGCACTCCAACCAGCGCACCGATGCCTATGGCGGCAGCTTCGAAAACCGCAGCCGTTTCCTGCTGGAAACCCTCGCCGCCGTGCGTGAAGTCTGGCCGGAAAACCTGCCGCTCACCGCGCGTTTCGGCGTGCTGGAATATGACGGGCGCGACGAGCAGACCCTCACCGAGTCAATCGAACTCGCCCGCCAGTTCAAGGCCGGCGGCCTGGACCTGCTGAGCGTCAGCGTCGGCTTCACCATTCCCGATGCCAACATCCCATGGGGCCCGGCGTTCATGGGCCCGATCGCCGAGCGCGTGCGCCGCGAAGCCGACCTGCCGGTGACCTCGGCCTGGGGCTTCGGCACGCCGCAACTGTCGGAAGGCGCACTGAAGGCCGGGCATCTGGACCTGGTCTCGGTCGGCCGCGCACACCTGGCCGACCCGCATTGGCCATACTTCGCGGCCAAGGAGCTGGGCGTCGACAAGGCCGCCTGGACCCTGCCGGCACCTTACGCGCATTGGCTGGAGCGTTATCGTTAAGCTGAAGTAGCGTTGAACCGGGAAGGCACCGATAGTTCGGTGCCTTTTTTGTTACTACCCAACCGCCCCTCCGAAAAGGCGACAGGTTCTGGGCGCCAATAAACCGGAATCGGCCGCTTTCACTAGCAAAACGCTATCACATACCTTAGGCTCCGCTTCGCGAAAGCCATGCGCCAGGGGGCCGACATAGACTGCCTGGGCGTGCAGCCCCCCCGTTCTGTCCAAAGAGCAATGGAATGTCCAGCAATATCGGTAACGAATACCTCCAGGCCGTACTGACCGGCCTGCGCTTCATATGCCTGATGGTGATCTCAGCCTGGCTTGCCGGCAAGGTGCAGGGACTGTTTCACAACCACAACACCTTCGTGTTCATCGGTTTGTTGATGGCGATCTGGTTTGTTCTCAACGAACTGCTGGAACGGGCCAGCAAGAAACGCCGCTGCGCATCATCCGAAAAGACCGCACACACTCGGGAACACTGATTCCCTCATAGTAATCAATCACAGGAATATCATTTGCCTACACCCCCGCTTCGCCAGATTCGCGCGCAGTACGACGACCGGACCATTCGCGTCTACCAGGCCTATTCGGACTCGATCGCCGAGGCCGCCCTTGCTCATGGGACGTTCGTCTCGCCGCCGTTCAAGATGGAACGGATGACCTGGATAAAGCCCTCCTTCCTCTGGATGATGTACCGCGCCGGCTGGGGCCTGAAGGACGCCGGCCAGACGCGCATCCTCGCGATAGACATCACTCACGAAGGCTTCGCCTGGGCCCTGGAACACAGCTGCCCGAGCCACCCCGACGAATCGATGAGCCAGGAACAATGGCTGGCCCTGAAGGAAAGCTCGCCAGTGCGCATCCAGTGGGACCCGGAGCGTGACCTGCACCTGCAACCGCAGCCCCACCGCGCGATCCAGATCGGCCTCGGCAAACAAGCCGTCAGTCTCTACGTCAATGAGTGGATACAGAACATCACCGACGTGACCCCGCTGGCTCGCCATATTCATGGGCTGGTATCCGAGAACCGGCTTGCGGAGGCGCAGCAGGCGCTGCCAGTCGAACTCGAATACAGGCGCGCCCAAGACTGAACGACACCCTTTCATCAACGGACGAATGCTTTAAAGGATATTCATCAATAATGAACAGAACCAAGCTGCTCACCCTGGCCCTCATTCTGGCCCTGCCAGCCTGTCACTCCAACGTCAGGGACTCCTCGCCCACCTTCATCAAGGATGGTGTCCAATTGGGCCAGAACAAGGTCACCGTCGATGCCCAGCACGCCAAGGTCATCATGAAATCCGCGGGCAACTTCGTCCCCGTGGAGTTTTCGATCCGCCGCTCGGCAGACCCCGACCAGCGCACGGAAGTGCTGGGCAAAGTGGCGTATACCGGCCGCGGCCAGGTATTCGGCTGGATCGCCAAGCTCAATGAGACCAGTCACAGCGCACTGCTCAAACACTTCCCGCAATTGGAAATACAGGCCGACCCCGATCAGTTGCTCGAGGTATGGGGTGATGCCCACGGCGCGGGAGGCGGTGCCATCTACACCTGTGGCCCGATCAGCACCCGCTTTACGCCACAGCGCAGCAAAGTCTACCTGGTTGAGTTCCAGTCCATCGAGCAGCGCTGTGAGCTGCATGTCTATGACGTGACGCAACCGAAGGAGCGTATTCCGGTGGAGAGCAATTCTTCGACAGGAGAGATTTTGACGCTGCCTAAACAATGATGAGATAGGAGGTTGAGGCCTACCTGACTGCCGGCAGCTTTTATAGGATGGATTTCGTTCTTTACCTGCGACAGACAATCACTAGTCGAACTGCATGACCTGGAAAACATTACCTTCTGGGTCGATACCATCGTACATAGAATAGGCAAATCCAACGTAGCGTTTGAGTTCGCGTACGGTAACGCCGGCACCAGCAAGCGCGTTACGATGCGCCTCCAGATCGCAGGAAATGGTAAACACGATTTTCGTGTTGGAATTGGCTTCAGCTCCCGGTGAGCGCACCCGAAACGCAGCGCCAACGCGATGCAACGCCAACTCCATCCCACCAGCATCGAAAACGACCCATTCGTTTTCGATTTCCTCGGTGACGGTGTAGAGGTCAAAATGTCGCTGGTAGAACACCTTGAGCAGTGCTACGTCGTGAACGTAAATAATCAGCCGAGTCATTCGGAGTGTCATGGTGTGTTCCCCAATTTCAAAATCATCAGAACCTGACGACTCAACCTTGGAGTCTGTCACAGCCAGAAACAGGCAACCCTAGAGCATGGGGTTACACACCAGCAGCAGATCACAGCGAAACAGCCATTTCCAGGAAAACTCGGTGATGAGCATCATCAACAGGAATCACCTAACTCAGGACTCAGTACGCTGTTGTTCCCAGGTAAGCACCGTATAAAGCAGGCCGGCTATCGAACCTATCGACGCGAAACCGGCGAGACCGAGCCAGAACACCGCGGGTAGCGCAATCGTAGATCTTTCTACAAGAGTCGCTCCGATAAACATCAGCCACATCAACACACCGCTGCCCGCCCCGCCAACCACATAACGCCAGGGCGTGGCCAAGAATCGCTCCACCAGCCACAGCACCGGCCAACAGACCAACATGCTGAGCAGTGCCCCGATCACGAAAAACAGAACGAATATCGACAGGACTGACTCCTGAGCAGAAAAAAGATACACACAAGCCGCGCCTCCCAGCATCAATCCTCCCGCCAGAGGAACCGCCATGACCGAGCGCAAGCTACGCCTTCCCGGCGAGCCAGTCCGACCGTTCAAGCGCTCCACCCAAGGAAGAACCAAGCTATGCCAGCCCCCCAACGCGACGCCACCGAGCACTGCCGACGTTAGTAGCTGCAGAGAGAAACCACCGAAAAAGAGATAAAGCAGCAGGCTTTGGGCCATTCCACTTGCCAGGGGACGCACCCTGGACTCTGGCCAGCGGCGGTCTCCCAGCAACAGCAAGGGAATGCCCAGGACAAGGAGCTGACGAATCCGAATAGTGCCCGGGGAAACAGCGACTCGGCGGATAGCCTGCTACCTTCCGACAGCACCAGCGCGGCAACGAGTGCACCGCCGACCAGCACAGCAAACAGACGTAGCTCAAGGTTGAATTTCACTTGTTGCGTGCAGGTAGAGGTCACGGCTTCCTGCCTTTGAAAATCGAAAAATTCTATCCTGCCGCATCAGGCTTTGGCATTAGCTTTCCAGTCATTTTCTAAGGCTTGCAGAATGGAGGATAAACCACCTCTCGATTTCATAAAAATCGTGGCGACCCCTCCATTGTCCAAGAACATTTATCATGTTTGTTGAAAGCTAGACACTGCGTCAGGCAATGACACACCTCGATTCAAGGTGTTGTTACGACCGGTTGAATCCGCCCGGTACTGCTCAGGAATGTCCCCGCTCCTAGGCTCTGTCTGAAATCCCAAGAAACTGAAATGTGGCCCCGGAACAGCCTGGGCTCTGTACAGTCGCCGACCATCTACGGAAAGGAATTCTGTGATGGCAAAGCGTTATGAACTCTCGGATGAAGCGTGGGCGGTGGTCGCCGATCTCTTTACGGCCGCTCACGTCAGGGGCCGGCCCCGCAGCAGTGATCGCTTGATGCTCGACGGTGTGCTCTGGGTACTTTGTTCAGGAGCAGCCTGGCGAGATATGCCCGAGCGTTTCGGGTCTTGGGCGACGGTCTATCACCGCTTCCGAGTCTGGCGAAACCGCGGAACATTCGATCAGATGCTCAGACGATTGCACCTCAGACTTAATGACAAAGGCTTGATCGACCCCCACACCTGGATGATCGATTCGACCGCGGTTAGAGCAACCCGTGCTTCATCTGGAGCGCGGAAAAAAGGGGGGCTGACGAGCCTACCGATCACGCTCTAGGCCGCAGTCGTGGCGGCCTGACAACCAAAATCCACATGCTCTGCGACGCCAACGGGATACCGTTGCGCTTTCTCCTCTCTGGCGGTCAAGCCAGTGACATCAGCTACGCACAACCACTGTTGGATGAAGTCAGCATTCCATCGAGCCAACGTGGCCGCCCGCGCAAGCGCTGTAAATGGCTGCTTGCCGATAAGGGCTACGACGCCGAAACGCTACGCCGCTACTGCGACCAATATCGAATGCAACCCGTCATCCCACTGCGTTCGATGAAGCGCAAGCCCAAGCCTGGCTTACCCAGACTGTTCGACCGGCCCAAATACCGACAGCGCAACATCATCGAACGCATGTTTGGCTGGCTGAAAGAGAGCCGCCGAATCGTCACGCGCTTCGACAAGCTCGCAAAAAGTTATGCAGCGATGGTCTCGCTGGCTTGTGTCTTGCGGTGTATGCGACGGCTTTTTTCAGACAGAGCCTAGATTAGCAAACGGTTTGAAAAATAAACCCCTACAAAAACACGAACCCGCCTAAATTATCAAGCCATGAATTTTATCTCATTACCTTCCAGATAATAAAGTCCCTCAAGCTCACCGGATATCACAGGAAAATCTAAAATCAGTTCCGACTCATATGAAATAGGCAAGCAAAGCTTCAACACATCGACACTTTTCGGATAATCGTCCCAGGACGGCTTAATCATACCATTCCAGAAAGAAACACAAACACCATCATCCATGAACAGCACAGGCTTCAAATATTGCACAGAGCCATCCCCATCCCAGTACAAATAACCTTTATACACCTCCCCACTCGAACCATAAAAGTCTGTACGAACAATAACCTGAGCTTCAAAACAATCCTCCCCCTCTAACAGAGGTCGAACTGTTAATTCATCCTCTACAGAATCATCCATAGGAAAAAACCATACACCCGACCGGGAAATATCAGCAATAGTCAGATCATACACTTGCTTATCCATCAACCCACCTACTTAATCAAATGCTTTATTGATTCGTACAGCTCTGGACGACCAACGTCACCATAGGCCTTCTGCAACCCTGTACTTATCTGGTCAGCAGTATAGCTGGCCCGCTTACCACCCACCACAGGAGGCAAGTAGACACTAATAGCTTTATGCATTGCATCGGGATTTAACTTCCCCGTATGAGAATACTGCGTAATTAGCGTAGCTGGATGATCAAGCATATCCGTAGTCGTATAACCAAGCATCTTCCCTAAATACTGAGGCAATATATGATGCGCCTGAAATCCCTTATTCATACCTTTGAGATCACTATACGTAGGGCTTACAACTGGCAGAGGTTTTCCGTCAATACCGCACGGACCGCTATTATGAACCCACGTCTTCAGATTTCCGACATAAAACGTATGACCGATATCGACTGTCAGGTTGAAAGTTTTCCCAACGGACTGAAAAAGCTCCAGCGATTCAACCTTGACTGAAACGTTCTCACCTGCTCCATCGTGTAACGACTGAAGAAGATCCCCCGGCTTTAGATCAGTAGCTATTTTCCGGGCTTCCTGGAGCCGAGACGCACCGCCGAGAAAGCCATGGCAGCCGTCATCCAGGAGGCCTACATCCAGGGCGTATCGACGCGCTCGGTTGATGAACTGGTCAAGGCCATGGGCATGACCGGTATCTCGAAAAGCCAGGTATCACGACTGGCTGGCGAGATCGACGAGCGCGTTCATGCCTTCCTCGATCGTCCGCTGGAAGGCGATTGGCCCTATCTCTGGATCGACGCGACCTACGTCAAAGTGCGGGAGGCCGGGCGTATCGTCTCGGTCGCCGTCATAATCGCCGTGGCCGTGAACACCAATGGTGGCCGTGAAATCCTGGGCATGCGGGTTGGCCCATCAGAGGCCGAGCCGTTCTGGACGGACTTCCTGCGCTGCCTGATGCGGCGTGGGCTACGCGGCGTAAAGCTGGTGATTTCCGACGCTCACGAAGGCCTCAAGGCCGCCGTTTCCAAGGTTTTCCATGCCACCTGGCAGCGCTGCCGCGTGCACTTCATGCGCAACGCCATGGCCCATGTCGGCAAGGGGCAGCGCACCATGGTGGCGGCGCTGCTGCGCACGGTCTTCGCTCAGGACAGCCGCCAGGAATGCCACCAGCAATGGCGCCTAGTGGCTGACCAGTTACGTGAGAAATACCCAAAGATCGCGGCGCTGATGGATGGCTGCGAGGACGAAGTGCTGGCGCACATGGCGTTTCCCAAAGCGCACCGGCAGCAATTGCACAGTACCAACCCGCTGGAACGGTTGAATGCAGAGATCAAGCGCCGCACTGAAGTCGTTGGCATTTTCCCCAACGATCCGGCCATTACCCGACTGGTTGGCGCGATGCTGCTGGAACAGAACGACGAATGGTGCCTGCAACGGCGCTACATGCAGTTGGAGGCTTTCGAAGCGGTCAGCGATAATCCGCAGGCCAAGCGGTCGGCCGTGATCAACTAAACGGCAAACTCAGTGGCCAAGGCCACGATGAGTTACACCACTTCCTGGGACACGATCATCAGTTTGAGTTGAAAGACACACCCTGCAGTTAAAAACAGCGGGGCGAGGTAGCTTTTGACCGTGACTCGAGATCGGCTAATGGGCGTCCCCGCTTCCGGAGGATACCCATGACACCCTCGACCCGGGACTGCAGAATGCCCTCCGGATCAAGATCCGTCGCACCCACAGCATAGTCAACCTGCTCCGGAACGCTTTCGAGTAACTCGTATGTCATGGGGTCCATGCCAGGCACCTACTTTTTCGCCACTGGAGCAATATATGATGAAGGAAAAACGATGGCCGGATCTATTTTCATATTATCCGAACCAGAAAACAAACCCTATCCAACTCCCCTTACTCACCGGGATACATGCTCAAGAAACGCTCATCCAAATGCTGACCTTCGAAAAACCTATCCTTCTCAAAATCCACATCAGGCGCCACAACAAAAAGCTTTCTAAGCGGAGCAGGAAAATCATCAATACTGGCGTACACGGTAGGAACTAGATATCTAAAATAGTCACCAGCTTGACTTTCCCCGTCATACCCAACAGGACAATCATCTACCCCCCTATCAGCGTCCACCGCATGAAACACAAAATATCCACGAGAAGAAGGAAAAGAACACTCACTAGTACTCAGATGACTACACCGAAGAACAGTGCTCTCAACCTCACGCCTAGATGACTTTCTATAAGTAGCCTTCGAATAATAATCGAGAATTGTGAGCCCATTTTTGTCTTCAGGAATATCAGGAAACTCTGCTGACTCGCCCCAAAGATACTCACCTAGACGATCAAGACTGCTTTCAAGATCGACATCTCTCGACAAGACTCTTGGAAGAGGGCCATAACAGTTATTCACCATAACAGCTACTCTACGATACTTGTCCACTGCAAACCAGGTGATAATACCACCAAACTCCGGAATCCAGCCTTCACCTAGCTCATTCACCGATCACTCTCCCGACCATGTGGCCTTACAGTTTGGACAAGCCCCAATAACAGTTTCCGAAACCTCTTTTTTTCCACCATAAACATCTCTAGGCCGATAAGCGGGCGTGAATTTTATATTTTCAGGACGCACGCCTTGCCTGATCAGCTTATCCGCAGCAAACACCTCAGCGCAACCACCTGCTATATTCTTACAAAAACTTGTCTTCTCTCCAATACTAACACCAAGCTTACTTTCCACATAATTCACCGTCCGTGGATCCAGCATTTCTGCGGTGACTTTTGGATTATTACCAGCCACTGCAATCAACCCTGTATCTGGATCATAGGCACCAACCATGGTAGCTATTTTAGTAGCTTGGTTCAGCGAAGAAAACGAATTAATTTCCCGATACACCGCCACTTCAGCTTTAAAAGCAAGCTCCGCACTAGTAGCTTGCTGAGCACCAGGAAAAGCAAGCCCTGCGACCCCCAGAGAACCTAGCAGGATATTTCCTGCAGAGTTCCCATAATCCCCTTTCATCCCTTGGTCAAAACCGTACCCGGCCTGCGCGGCGCCATTCGCCGCAGCAACCAGCCGAATGGTTGCACCTAAAGACCCAGACATGACGTACAACGCCGGCGTACCTATATTGGCAAGCCCCTGTTGCTCATTATACTGACTCAGAGTGCCTAGAGCCTCACGATAGATGCGCTCATCATTTGTCTGTCCCCGCAACCAGAAGGGGTTATAGGCAGAGTGCCATACTTGGATTCTTGCTCAGCTCGATACACCTGAAGATAGGCATTCAGCTCCCTTATATCTGCAGGTGACATAGAGTCACGATCACTAATCCACTTAGCTAGCAAATTCTCACTACGATGATCCGCCCCCTCAAGTGTAGTGGTCAACAATTCCCGGACACAGAATTGAGTTTTTCTTCCGCAACCGCCGGCGGTACGAAACCGTTGTGCTGATGCGGCCTCGTCCAGTTGTACCGCTGCATGAGGTAGCGGCCGATGTCCTGCTCAGCCAACGCTGTCGTCTGTAACCCACCGTCGGCACCCACTCCGTTTTCAAACTACGAAATAGCCGCTCCATGGGTGCGTTGTCGTAACAATTCCCTCGTCGGCTCATGCTTTGGCTCATCCGATAACGCCATAGCCGCTGGCGGAAACTACGGCTGCCATATTGGCTACCCTGATCGCTATCGGGAAAACGGGGACCGGGAAAACGGGGACGGAAAACGGGGACGGATTTATTTTCCCATATTTACTTACTTTCATTCGCGCCCGCTTCTCCATTCCTACCTGCCCAAATAAAATCCGGCTCAATACTACATTTCAATCCAGCATCAACAAGATCGTCAAAAATTTTTAAAATATCTATTGCCCTCCCACAAAACGCAAGAAACTCACCCTGGCGAAGCCCTTCCCTAGATTCTAAAAAATTACAACCAGACGCCTTAGAAACAGCCATCACATGATTTTTATTCTTATAATCACCAAAACAAAAAACCTCATAATCCTTATCATCGAATTTGATCCCAGGTATATCCGTTGCAACCAAAGACCAACCGCACGCCAAACACTTCATACCACCAGTACTACCTTCCTTGAAGGCAACCAGCTCACCACCACATCGCTCACACATCATCAAAGAAGAACTTATCATCACGGTTTACCTGGATAGAAAACTTTGAAACCACCTTGATTAGATAGATCAGGAAGATTCGGATTAAGAGGAGACCTAGGGGCAACCACCATTTTGCCATCACCATAAGCCCATACCAAATTAGTTGGCGCCTTAACCGAAACCCCCATCTTATTCGCAAGATTCTGGGCAAATCCTGCATCACAAGCCCCCGTATCACAGGATAGCAAGCGTATAGGCTGTCCATTATAAGACGGATTATTCTCAATCAGCCGAGAAACAAGGCGCTGATCTGCCATGATAGTTCGGCGGAAAAACGGGGACGGATTTATTTTCCTGACTCTCGCCTCGGCCGGCCCGGACCCCGCCTCTCTATCCGTAAACCAATAATCCTTTCTACCTCGTCTACGAAACGATCCGTCCCTGTCAACTGATTTCTTTGCAAAGCATCGCGGATCAGATTGATTTCGTCAGTTGAAACAGCTTGTCGTACAAATGCCTCGTAACGCTGACCTCGTTCTTTCGCAGTATCACCCAAAGCAGCAAAGCAAGGTTCAACATCCAGCAAACGGTCATTTTCTGCCCCATTCATCCGAGCTTGATAGCTCGACCATGGATAATCTACCGGGTCAGCGACCATGCGAGCACGCACAGGATTCAACTCGATGTAGCGACAACACGCCAGTACATAAGCATCCGATTGCACGACACTGGACTTGTATCGGCTTTCCCACAAGGTGCCCGAACGACCCTCCAGCCGATTGCGATAACGTGTCGTCCGTGCTGCCAGAGCCTTCATCAACTGCCCCAACCCTGCGACTGCTTCACCGGGGGCCAGCAAAAGATGAACATGATTGGTCATCAGGCAATAGGCGTAGACCTTCACGCCGAATGCTTCCTTGAGCTCCCGCAGATTCGCGAGATAACGCTGATAATCTTCCGCACCCGCAAACACTATCTGACGGTTATGACCGCGTTGTACTACATGGTGCGGGTAGTTTGGTAAAACAATACGTCCCATCCTGGGCATACCTGAAGCCTCCTTCCGTTGAAGCTTTCAGAGTAGCAAAGGGGTCAGAAAATAAATCCGTCCCCGTTTCTGCGTCCCCGTTTCTGCTAGCGCTGTTGCGTGACTTCGGGACGGGTGTAGTCGACGACGGAGCTGTTGACCAGGTTTTGTGTTGCATTGATGGCAACACTTCCACCCGCCTAGATCACGGCAGAAAATAAATCCGTCCCCGTTTCTCACTCCGCCCGTTTCTCCCGTTTCTCGGCGACCGCATCACCGGGGGCCAGCAAAAGATGAACAGGATTGGTCATCAGACAATAGGCGTAGACCTTCACGCCGAATGCTTCCTTGAGCTCCCGCAGATTCGCGAGATAACGCCGATAATCTTCCGCACTCGCAAACACTATCTGACGGTTATGACCGCGTTGTACTACATGGTGCGGGTAGTTTGGTAAAATAATACGCCCCATCCTGGGCATACCTGAAGCCTCCTTCCGTTGAAGCTTTCAGAGTAGCAAAGGGGTCAGAAAATAAATCCGTCCCCGTTTCTGGTCCGTCCCCGTTTCTGCGTCCCCGTTTCTGAGACCGGCTAACGGGGGCCTGTTCGCTCTTCGGCAACATCATGAGATAAACGACAGAGCTCTCAAATCAAACTCAAATTCTTCCATCTCTTCGACAGGCAAGTCCTCCAACCAATTCGCCAAATTTATTTCAGAAATCATCCTGACAGCTTCTTTTCTATGATATTCAACCTCTTCAATAAAGCCAAAAATCAACAAAACACAACAGGCAACTTCAAGCATCAACTTTTCAATATCATGCTCATAGCTTGATTCAAGCTCACCATAAACCCAAGCACTGACCTGTTGAACCGTCCACCCCGCCCCCCCGTAATCCCTGCATCCTCTCCAATAATAGAGAAGCAACACATTCTTTATTTCAAAATAGGTCGATCTCTCCATATTACTTAACTCCTGCTGCCACCGAAAAACGGGGACGGATTTATTTCCAAAAACGGGGACGGATTTATTTCCCTCAACGGTTCAAAAAATAAATCCGTCCCCGTTTCTGCTCAGCACGCACAGGATTCAGCTCAATGTAGCGACAACACGCCAGTAGATAAGCATCCGATTGCACGACACTGGACTTGTATCGGCTTTCCCACAAGGTGCCCGAACGACCCTCCAGCCGATTTCGATAGCGTGTCGTCCGTGCTGCCAGAGCCTTCATCAACTGACCCAACCCTGCGACTGCTTCACCGGGGGCCAGCAAAAGATGAACATGATTGGTCATCAGGCAATAGGCATAAACCTTCACGCCGAATGCTTCCTTGAGCTCACGCAGATTCGCGAGATAACACTGATGATCTTCCGCACCCGCAAACACTATTTGACGATTATGACCGCACTGTAATACATGGTGCGGATAGTTTGGTAAGACAAAACATCCCATCCTGGGCATATCTGAAGCCTCCTTCCGTTGAAGCCTTCAGAGTAGCAAACGGTTAATAAAGTAAATCCACCCACGCTTTTCTGTTTCGTTTCCATTTAAACATTTAACACCGAAAGACTCACGTCACCATGACTCAAGAATTCTTGAAAACAAGAAACAACAACCCCTATATCCCTTGTAATTAAATTCGACTGATAACAATCACCCAAGATTTCAATCATTTTCTCTCCGACCGACGCATTATTAAGGGTACGCACAACGTGCCCACCGTCCTTCAAGTATTGATTTAACATCACAAGATAATTCCCAGAGTCAGCATATAGCTTTATTTCGTAAGGCCCACTTTCAGGCGCAGGGGTAATAGACAACGAAGCGACGCCATCAAATTTACTATACTCACATATAATAGACCTAACATCTTCCATAGTCGGCTGATAAACAAGAGGAACTTGCAATCTACCGAACGCAGGACTAAGCGTATACCCTCCGATCACCATCTATTTCATCTCCTTAATAGACTTCATACCTGGTTGCCAGTAATAAATTTTTGGAAGCCCTGTGCTATCATCTTTAGCTTTCACGGTCAAAAACTTCAGCTCAGCCTTTTCTGCGGCAGCGGCTATGTCACCTTTGCAATATCCGCATACATCCCTTCCTTCGACTGTCATGGACATATCCGCCCCAGCAGTTTTACCAGAACTGTATGCTTGCTGAATCACACCGATTTCAGCGTGGGCCTCTTTCATATTTCCGTTTGGATAACGTTTGCTAGGCTCCGCAGCGGCTTTATCTGCAATCCTATCCGTGATCAACGAAGGTACTTTTGGGTCCGCCTCATTGAGCGGACGAGCGGTTTGATTGACATCTTGGAAGGTCTGTCCTCCTACCGTTCCCTCAGCTGAAACTTTTGGTGCAGCTCCCTTAGCCGTTCCTTCTATTACATTTCTCTCGACCTGCTTAGCGGCTTCCGAATCCGTAAACATGCTTGTTGCATTCGCATTCTTGGACGTAGCGCCTTTTGTTCCGTCTTTTAGGGCAACGCCAACACCACCAAAAACCCCAAAAGCGGTACCACCTAACGCAGCATCCCCACCAGCCATCTCTGCGGCAATGATACCCACTTCATTGCACAACGCCGGAGAAAGCCCACACCCCATGGCCAATTCTGGGAGTACCAAAGCCGCGCCAGCAGCTCCAGAAGCATACGCCCAGCCCTGGACAAAGTCATGCCCCGGCCCTCTGTACCCGTCTCCACGAGCCAGGGACCGTTGTGCATCACTCCTTTCCTCTGGAGTCGCGCCCTGCTGAACCAGATAGGTGTCTAAACTAGCTGCGGCCGCACCGAAGCTATCGCTTAGAGGGAATGATATTTCATTGTTCTCAACAGCGTTCTTCGCCGTATTGCCTGCAACGATGGCGCTGGCCGAGTCGCCACCAATCAGGCCACCCACCAAGCCACCGGCCAGAGTCGACAACGCCGAGATTTTCTGCTTTTCAACCTCACTCAGCTCACTGGCTTTCTTGCCTGGATAAAGCTGAGCTGCAAGCAATTCCCCTATACTGGCGCCAGCGGCTCCAGCCAACGCCGAACCATCCTGGGACTTGGCCAAGACCGCGCCAAGAACCGCGTGGGCCATGATTCTGGCTTCGAGGTTATCGCCGGTGCTCTCCTTGATAATACCGGCCAGATACGGAGCCGAAGCACCCGCCAACGCTTGAGCAATGTTGCCACCAGCCAGCCCCTGAATCGCAGCCGTAACAGCCTGCGCGGCACGTTGGTAATTACCCCCCGTCCCGTAATCACGCATGACAACATTGGTAATCTGGTTGGCAATCTGCTCGTTTGTAGGATTGGTGTTGCCCTTATCGGCCAATTGCTGGCGCGCCGCTTCGATCTTCTGAGGATCCTTCAGCGCCTTGGCTGTCTCAATCGCTCCCTGAGTACGAATGATGTCTGCTGCCTGGGTACCGATCTCTCCGATCAGTTGGGCCTGGCGCAAACGTTTCTGCTCTTTTTCCTTGTCAAAAATCGGGCTCAGAGCATTGTTCGCGTGCTCGACATCACGGCTCAGCGTGGCGACATCCTGCTCTTGCTTGTCCTTGTCACGGATGTTGATCTCACCCGCCGAGACCGCCGAGTAGGTTGTACTACTGTCATGACCACTGTGGTTCGCTCCAGCCAACAGCATGCTGCCCATGTTACCCATGAACATCGAACCGGTGCTGCCACCGGTCCCGCCGCTGATTCCTTGGTGCTGACTGGTAAAGTCAGCTTTGTTACCGATATCGGCCCAGCCCAGTGTTCCAGTGCTCAGCTTGTTTTGATCGGCAGTGGATGTGCTCGCGATTACCGCACCATTGAGCTGGGTATGCTCCCCAACGGTAACCTGATAACCACCCTTACCGGCAAACAGGCCAGTTTGCTCCTGAACACTGTCGAAGTTCGACTTGATTTTGTCCTGGCTGATGCTGAGCGATGCACTGCCAGACATGGTGCCAAACGTAAAGCTGGCGCCACCGCTAACGTTGGTCTGCTTGGAATCAAAACGATCGGAGTCTTGCAGACTGGTCAAGGCCAGATTACGGCCAACATCGGCAACCACCTTTTGGGCTGTAGCCTGCGCGCCTTCCAACGTAGTATCCCGACCACTTTTCAGGGTCAGTTGATTACCAGCGTTGACAGTGGTTTCTGTCCAGGCAGTCCCATTGCCTTTTTCCTTGCCGACACCACTGTTTCCGCTAGCAAAGATACTTAGCCCCGCACCACTGGAACTCACCCCCAGACTGATACCAACCGCTCCACCGCCACTCTTGTTGGAGCCTTCCTGCTTCTGGACATTACTTCCCGCACTCAGCTCAATGTCCCGAGCGGCAGTCATCGATACATCATGACTGGCCTGCAGCTTGCTGCCGACGACGGAAATATCTCCAGCGGTGGAACCCGGCTGCCCATTACCCGTCGCAATGATCGTCAGGTCCTTACCAGACGTCAGGCTGCTTCCTTGACTGACGCTCTGCTCCTGGAGCTGCTTGGAGCTGGATTTCTGCGTTCCCAGTGAGAGGGAAATGCCCACAAAGCTACCAGTCTGTGCACCAGACTCCAATGCCTGAGCGCCCTGCCAAGCCTGATACCCGGACAAGCCAGCCTTGATACCCTGCAATGCCGCAAGACGGGAGTCGTCCTCCTGCTTGGCGGCCTGAACAGTTTGTACTGCGGTATTGACCGCTTCGCCAACGACACCGGACAACGCTAACGTCAAACCGCTCTTGCTGCTGGTCTGAGCGGAACGAGTTGAGTTGGTATTGGCAGCATCAGTGATATGAACATTTTGCCCAGCGAGGTTGATATCTTTATCAGCGACCACATCGCTGGCCTTGATAGTCAGATCCTTGCCAGCAGTAATGTTTACACTGCCCAGCACACTGCCAACAGTACTGGCCTTTTCTGTTTTGGTTTCAGTGCTTTGCGTATAGGTATTCTTGGAGGAACCCAAGGTCACACCTATGCCACCAGAACTCATCAAGCCCGACTTTTTAGTTGACTGGCTATGCTGCGCGCTAAAGCTTTCGGTATCACTTTCGACGCGGATGTTGTTGCGAGCCTGCAAATCGGTTTTTTCTGTTGAAACTACGTTGCTCGCGGAAACGACAAGATCATGCCCCGCCTGGACCAGCGTCGTGTCTGCACTGAGTGTCGAGCCAGTCAGCGATGTGGCGCTGGAAGAATCACTGCTTTTCTTGCTGGTGCTGGAGAATCCGAAACCACCCGACTTCGACTTGGCCGAAGCATTGAACTGGCTGTTTTGCGCAGCGCTCAAGTTGACATCGTTACCCGCCTGAACAACCAGAGCACCCTTTTCACTGTTAACGGTTGAGCCCGTGATATTTACGTCATTAACAGCGGCAATCGTGGTCTTCCCTTGCGCCTCGATAACCGAAGAAACAGCCTGCTCACTGCCGCTTTCCGTCATCGTCGATGACTTCTTGCCCCAAGAGCCTTTCTTGGTCTTGGAATAGTAGGAGTAGTCACTGTTTGCCGCTGTTTCCAGCGTCAGATCATGACCCGCGTAAACATAAGCCTCATTGTCCGACTTCACCCGACTGGCAATCACATCAAGATCGTTACCTGCCGCCAAAACCACGTTGCCCCCCGCCGAAACGCTGCTCGCCACCTGCTGGGTATGATCCTCCTGGCGAGTCACCTTCCGCGTCTGGTCATAGACATGCTGCTCGTTCGCCGCCGAGGCCAGCGTCAGGTCGCCAGTGGCCGACAGGGCAACATCACGCTTGGCATCGATCTGGCTGGCAATGGCCGTCAGGTCGCGCCCCGCAGCGAGCGAAACGTCGCGGCCGGCCGTCAGCGTCGAGCTGAGCTGGGTGAGTTGCTCAGTAGTGTGGCCCTTGCCGATACCGACGGCATCACGCTGTTCGGCAGCAATCAGGTTGATGTCGCGACCGGCAACAATCTGGGTATCACGGCCGCTCTGCAGCACACCGCCCTGGCTGGTCACGTCACGGCCGGCACGCACGACCAGGTCGTTGGTCGCTTCGATACGGGCCGCGCTGTCGACGACATCGCGATGGAGCGTGACATCGCCCCTGCCACTGTCGATCTGGGTGACGGTACGTTCGTTGATCACATCGCCCGTGGTAGCGGTCAGGCTGACATCACGACCGGCGATGACACCACCAGCCTTGTTGACGATGTTGTGTCCCGCCAGCAGATCGAGGCGGTTGTCGGCCTGGATCAGTCCGCTGTTGGTCAGGTCGTTACCCGCACTGGCCGATAGGTTGTTGCTGGCGCGCAAGGTCCCGGCGTTGCTCAGGTCCTGGCCGGCGATCAGCTTGACGTCGGAGCCCTGGATCAGGGCGCCGTCAGCGGTCAGGCGGTTATTGGCACTGGCCAGGTACAACACCGGAACCAGCACCTGCTCGCCGTTGACTTCGGTGTTTTCCAGCCAGACGATGTCATGCGTCAGGGCCGCCACCTGTTCGGACGTCAGGCTGACGCCGACGGCCAGGTTGAGCTCCTGCTTGCTCTTTATGGCGTTGTCCATCAGGTACTTGTAGAGGCCTTCGTCGGACGTCTGCCCATCGATAAAGCGCTGGCCGGTGCGCGCCGTCACCGCCTGCTGGATCAGTTTCTGCTCGTAGAAGCCATCGCCCAGGCGCTTGGCAGCGGCGTCCGGGTCATAACCGAGGTTAGACAGCATGTAGTCCGAGCTCATGAACTGCTTGAGGTCGGTCAGCACCGGGTTGGTTTCGATCAGGTACTTCTGCGGGCTGGACTTGCCCGAAACATCAGGCAGGCCCCGTACATGGTTGACGGACTGGCTACCGGCAGGCAGCAGGACACTGCCCGCATCAGCCGGGGTGGCGACATTGACCACACTGCCACTGACGTTCGTTGCAGTGGTCGACCGAACATTCTGCTCAAGCTGCAGGTTGCTTGCAGTGCCCCGATTCGCATCGGCCAGTTGCAGGTTGCGCGCCTGCGCATCACCCGCACCCGGCTGGCGCTGGGCAGTATCGACTGCGGCGGAACTCATGCCCTGGGCGCCCACCGTCGGCACCCGCGAAACGCCCTGTCCGCTGAGGCGGAACAGGCCATTCTGGCCGGATGGCAGGCTGAAGCCCGGCAAGGTCACCGGGTTGACTTGCTGCTGAGCCAGGTTCGGCGGCAATTGGGCGTTGAGCAACACGACCGAAGGCAACACCTTCGCCGTAGCGGTTGCGGCCGAGCGCTGTTGCGTGACTTCGGGACGGGTGTAATCGACGACAGAACTGTTGACCAGGTTTTGTGCTGCATTGATGGCAACACTTCCACCCGCCTGAATCACGGCGGCAGCCAGCCCGGTACCACCGGAGGCGGCCGTCGTGGTGTCACCGATCAGGCCACCGCCCCAGGCCGAGGTGTAGTTGGTGAAGGCATCGACCGAGATCGGCGTCGGCGTCGACTGGGCATTGTAGGGAGTGACATAGCTGCTGATGAACGCGTAGTCGGAGCCCTTCTTGACCCATCCGGAGTACCAGGTCCGGGTCCGGGTGGTACGACCGGCCACCGCGCCTTCGTTGGTCAGGTTATTGGCATTGATGTTGATGTTGCCGGAAGCAGTCATCGCGCTGTAGCGATTGATGACATCCCCACCGTCGATCGTCAGGTTGCGTCCGGATTGCAGGCTGGCTTGCCGGGAGTCCTCATCGATGGCGCTCTGGAATACCTCGGTGGCGACGTAGTTGGTCTGGCGATGTTTCGAGCCGGTGTAGTAGTTGTTGACGCCAATGCTGCCGGAGACAAAGCTGCTCTTGTAGGTCAGCTTGTCCTTGCGATTGAGCAGACTCTGCGCCCGCAAGGTCATGTCACCTTGGGATTCGAGGCTGCCAGAGATGTTTTCCAACTGGTTGGCGCGAGTGCCGTCGACGTAGCCGGACACTGTCAATGCACCGAGACTGTAGATATCGCCCTGGTTGTTGGTCAGGGTATCGACCTGCAAGCCCATGTCACCACCACTGAACAGCAGCGAGCCATTGTTATTCAGCAGGTCGTGAGTCTTGATCGACAGGTTCTGGGCACTGGCCAGGGTGCCGTTGTTGGTCAGGCTGCCGGAAACCACGCTCAGGCCAGTGTTGGAAGTCAGGCGACCGGCATTGCTCAGCAAGCCACCCAGATTAAGTGTGGTATCACCTCCGCCCGCGATACTGCCAGCACTGCCCAGGCTGACCGAGGCTGCATTCAGCCCCAGCGTGCCCTGGGTGCTGTAACGGCCGTTACCACCATAGCTGCCGGTCAGGTTCAAGCTGGCCGTGCCGTCACTGGCGATCAGGCCATCGTTGTTCCAGTTGCCACCGCTGCCGGTCAGGCTGTCGACGGCCAGCAGTTGCCCACCTGCCGTCTGGTTCAGGGTGCCGATGTTCAGTGTCAGTCGGCTGGCCTCGATCACACTGCTGTTGGTCCAGCTGTCTGCAGTCAGGGTCAGGCCGCCACGGGTCGTCACGTTGCCGCTGGCGTTGAGCAGCTTGTCGGTGGCGATATCGAAGGTACCGTTGCCCACGTGCTGCAGGCTGCCGCCCTGGTTCTGGAAGCCGCCGACGTTCAGGGTCAGGTCGCTGTTGGCGGTCTCCAGCTTGCCGTTGCGGTTGTCGAACAGGCCACCGATCTGGAAGTCGGTCTTGCCGCTAGTACCCAGGGCACGCAGTTGGCCGGTCTGGTTGTCCAGGCTGGCAGCCCGCACGCTCAGGGTGCTGTCGCTTTCGATGATGCCGAGGCGGTTGTTCAGGACGCCGTTGAGGCTCAGGTCGATGCGTTGGCCGGCGATCTGGCCATCGTTGTCGCCGCTGTTGTCGAAGTTGTTGCCGGTGACCTGCACCAGGCCCTTGGCATAGACGCCGCCATTGCGGTTGTCGAAGTCGGCGGTGGTGATCAGCGTATCGCCGCCTTGCGCCGAGATTCGGCCACCATAGTTGTCGATGCCGCCCAGCGCCTTCAGGTTCAGGTTCTGGCCCTGGATGATGCCGCCCTGGCGGTTGTTGTTCAGGTCGTAGCCGTTTTTCAGCACGCCGACGATCCGGGTTTCCAGCGCGCCCTTGAGGCTGCTCAGGGTGCCGCCGCGGTTGTCCAGGTTGGCCGCACTGGCCGTCAGGTTGCCGTTCTGGGCAATCAGCTTGCCGCTCTGGTTGTCGATATCACCGCCCACGGTCAGGCTCAGGGCGCCCTGCCCTTGCAACGCGCCCTTGCCGTTGGCCAGGCTGGCCGCGTTGACGGTGAGGTCGCCGTTCTGGCTGTAGATCAGGCCATCGGCGTTGTTCTGCAGGGCACCGGTGCTGGTGATCTGCAGGTTGCCATTGGCGGCGATGGTGCCACGGTTGCGGTTGTCGAGACTGCCGGTCAACAGGCTCAGCAGGCCCTGGCTGACCAGTTGGCCGCCCTGGTTGCTGACCTGGCTGCTGCGGCTGATCACCAGTGGACCGGCGCTGGCCAGCTTGCCGTTGCTGTTGGTCAGGGCGCCGAGCAGGTCGAGGGTGACCGCACCGTTGCCGGTCAGGGTGCCGTTGCTGTTATCCAGGTCAGTACCGGTGAAGTCGATGGCCTGTTCGGCACTGATGCTGCCGGCGCTGTTCAGGGCCATGGTGTTCAGGGTCAGGGCCGCGCCGCTGTCGATGGAACCGCCTTGGGCGTTGTTCAGCAGGCCGGCGACGGTCAGCTTCTGGCCCGCACCGCTGGAGAGGATGCCGGCGCTGTTGTCCAGGCTGTCGGCATTGACGGTCAGGGCCTGTTGGCTGACCAGGGCACCGTCATTGGCGTTGAGCAGCGCACCACTCAGGGTGACATCCAGGTTACCGTTGCGGCTGGACAGCGTGCCGCTGTTGCGGTTGTCCAGGCTCGCGCCCTTGACGGCAAGCCCCTGCCAACCGGAGATCAGGCCGCCCTGGTTGGTCACGGTGTTGCCAGTCACGCCCAGTTGGTCGTTGCTGATCAGCTTGCCGTGGCTGTTGTCCAGGTGACGGCCAGTGACGTTGAAGCTCTGGCTGCTGGAGAGCTCACCATTCTGGTTGTTCAGGTCACGCAGGTTGTCGAGGGTCAACGGGCCCTTGGCATTGAGCAGGCCGTTGCGGTTGTCGAGATCACCGCCCGCCAGGTCGAGACGGATTGCCTGGTCGCTCAGCAGGCGCCCACCGTTCTGGGTCAGGCTGGAGACAGACAGGTCGATATCACCCTGGGCCGAGACTTCGCCACCGTTGCTGGAGTCCAGGCTGGCGGCCCGAATATCCAAGGCCGCCGCGGCGATCAACCCCTTGAGGTTGGTCAGGGCCTGGTTGACCCGCAGGGTCACCGCCTGGTTGCCCAGCAGCTTGCCGTTGCTGTTGTCCAGGCTGTCGGCGGCCAGGGTGAAGGCCTGGGCGCTGGAGATCTCGCCGCCCTGGTTGTTCACGCCCTTGAGGTTGTTGAGCACCAGCAGCGGCGCATTGATCAGGCCGTTCTGGTTGTTCAGTTGGCCATGATTGAGGTCCAGGGTCAGCGCGCTGTTGCTGAACAGCTTGCCGCCCTGCTGATCGAGGCCGGTCACGCTGGCGGTCAGGAGCTTGTCGCTGCCGATGCGACCGCCCTGGTTGGTCACCTGCCCCGCCGTCAGGGTCAGGCGGTCGGCACTGGTCAGGCTGCCGGTGCGGTTGTCGAAGGTGCCGGTGGTCACGCCGACCACGCCCTTGCCGCTGATCACGCCCTGGGCCGTGTTGTCGAGGCTGGCGCTGTTGACGGTGATGCCAGCGTCGCTGACCAGCCGTCCGTTCTGGTTGACCAGCGCTGCACTGGCCTTGGCCGTCAGGGGGCCGGCACTGGAGAGGCTGCCGGCCGTGTTGGTCAGCTTGGCGGCACTGACATCCAGCTGCCCTTCGCTGCTGACCAGGCCCTGGCTGTTGTCCAGGTCACCGGTGAGGGTAATGCGGCTGTCCTGGCCGCTGATCAGTTGGCCGTTGCTATTGTCCAGGGTCTGGCCGTCCAGCGTCAGGCCGGCCTTGCCCTTGAGCAGGCCCAGGTTGCCGTTGAGCACCTGGGCGCTGTTCAGGCCCAGGGTGGTATCGGCCAGGACCTTGCCGCCATCGCGGTTATCCAGGCGGCTGGCGGTGATCGCGATGTCCGCGTTGCTGGATAGCTCGCCGGCGCGGTTGTCGATTTGATCGACGTTGAGTTTCAGCGCTTTTGTCGCCCCCACCAGACCATTCTGGCGGTTGTCCAGGGAGTTGCCGGTGAGGCTCAGGTCGCCCTGGGCGATCAGTTGGCCGTTCTGGTTGATGAAGGCACCACTGACCGCCACGTCAGCCAGCCCACGGCTGCTGATCTGCCCCTGGCTGTTGTTCAGGCTGGCGCTGCGGCTGTCGAGGGAGGCAGCCGAGATCAGGCCCTTGACGTTGTTGAGCGCCTGCTCGATGCGCAGGGTCAGGCCCTGGTTACCCAGCAGCTTGCCGCTGCTGTTGTCCAGGCTCTCGGCGGCCAGGGTGAATGCCTGGGCACTGGAGATCTCGCCGCCCTGGTTGTTCACGCCCTTGAGGTTGTTCAGCACCAGCACCGGGCCGTTGATCAGGCCTGCCTGGTTGTTCAGTTGGCCGTTGTTCAGGTCCAGGTTCAGTTGGGTTTTGCTGAACAGTTCGCCGTTCTGCTGATCGAGGCCGGTGACGCTGGCGGTCAGCGCCTTGCCGCTGGCGATACGACCGGCAGCGTTGTTGACCTGCCCTGCAGTCAGGTCCAGGCGGTCATCACTGACCAGGCGGCCCTCCTGGCTGTTGTCGAAGGCCCCGGTGGTGACACGGGCCGCGCCCAGGCCACTGATCCGGCCTTTCTGGCTGTTGTCGAGGCGCGAGCTGGTGAGGGTCAGGCCATGATCGGTGAGGATCGAGCCCCCCTGGTTGAGCAGCGCACCGAGGCTGTCGATGGACAGGTCACCGGCACTGCCGACCTGACCGCGGGTGTTGTCCAGGCTGGCGACCTTGAGGCTCAAGGTCCCTTCGCTGCTGAGCAGGCCGGTGTTGTTGAGCAGCGCGCCGTCGAGGCGGATATCCAGGCCCTTGAGCGACGAGAAGGTACCGCCGGTGTTGTCCAGCGACGTACCGGCCAGGCTGGCATTGCCCTTGGCAAACAGCCGACCCTTGGTCTGGTTGATCAGTTGCGCCACGGTCAGGGCCAGGTCGGTTTCAGCCAGCAGCTTGCCACCGTCACTGTTGTCCAGACGCTGGGCATTGAGCTTGACCTTGCCATTGGTGCTGGACAGTTCACCGGCACGGTTGTCGATCTGGTCGACATCGAGGGTCAGGCCCTGGATGCTGGCAACGGTCCCGCCGTTGCGGTTGTCGAGGTTCTTGCCGGTCAGCAGCAGCGCGCCTTGAGCGACCAGTGCCCCGCCCTGCTGGTTCAGGGTGTCGATGTTGGCCGTCACGTCACTCTGGCTGGCGATACGTCCCTGGGCATTGACCACGGCCTGGGCCTTGAGGGTGACCGGCCCGGTGGCGCTGAGCAGGCCGCCCGTGTTGTCCAGGCGAGTGCCTTCATAAGCGACGGCCGCCTTGCCGAGCAGGTTGCCCTTGTCGCGGTTGTCCAACTGGTCGACCAACAGTTGGGCATCCTGGTCGGCCTGGATCAGCCCGCCCCGGTTATCGACCGAGGCACTGCGCAGGGTCAGTCGGTCCTTGCCAGCCAAGCTACCGCCACGGTTGTCCAGGCTGCCAGCAGCCAGCTCGATCACGCCGGTGGCGCGCAGCTTGCCCTGGTCGCGGTTATCGACGGCGTCACGAATGGTGGCCGTCAAGCCGCCGCCCGAAGCCAGCACGATACCCGCCGCGCGGTTGTCGAGGCTGGCGGCATTGAGGGTCAGCGCACCACCGGAGCCCAGGGTGCCGCCCTGGTTGTCCAGGGCGCCACTGAGGTCGATGTTCAACCCCAGGTCACCTGTCACCTGGCCCTGGATGTTGTCCAGGCTGGCCGCTGCCAGCGTCGTGGTTGCGCCGCCGGAGATGGCTCCGCCACGGTTGTTCAACGTCTGCGTGGCCGTGATCTTCAGGTCGCGGCTGGCGACGACACTCTTGCCCGCGTTGTTGACGTTCTGTGCGCTGATGCTGACGTCACCGGTGGCATTGCGGCTGTTATCGGCATTGACCCCGGCCTCGATGATGCCGTTGTTGGTCAGTTGGCCGCCGCTGTTCAAGGTGATGCGATCCTTGGCCACCAGGTTGTTCTGGCTGGTCAGGTCGCCTTGGGTGTTCACGTCCAGGGTGGTGCCGGCATAGACCGGCCCCTTGGTTTCCAGGCTCTGGGCCTTGACGTTGACCGCACCGGTCGCCGCCGTGTCGACCATGCTCAGATGGCCGTTGGCATCAAGCTGGATATCGCCACCGCTGGCGACCATCTTGCCGTCGAGCTTCACCCCGACACCGGCTTCGGTACCCACCAGCTTGATCGCCCCGGCGTACATGCCGCCCAGCGCCGAGGAGTCGATCGCCAACTGCGGTGCAGTGGCCGGATCGGCTGCCCGCGCGGTGGCCTTGAGAGTCTTGGCATCGACGTCGTTGGCGCCGGTGATGATTGCCAGGTTCTTGGCCTGGATCTCGGCATTGAGTTTGGCCGAGCGGGTGATGATCTCGAAGCGGTCGATGTTGTTGGCGTTCAGGCCAGCGCCTTCAATCGAGACACTGCCCTGATCGACCTGGTAGCCCGAAACCTGCCCATTGGTAATCACCGCCTTGCCGGTGGTGAGCGTCGCCTGCGGCGTGTTGATGAAACCGCAGCCATTACAGGTGATGCCGTACGGGTTGGCGACAATCACATGGGCCGACTGCCCCGCCACTTCGGTGTAGCCACGCAACTGGCTCGGGCTACCGCCATTGACCTCGTTGAGAATCGTGGAGGCGGCACGCCCGTTGAGGTTGCTGTTACCGAGGATGATCCCGCCCAGTTGCGTCGACTGGGTGCGCTCGGTGGCGTTGTTGAGGATGACGCCCTGGCTGCCGACGTTGTAGTCCTTGAACTGGTTGTGCGACAGGCCACTGCCGTTCGGTGCAGCAATGTTGACGATGGGCACGCCATTGCCCGCCTGGCCAAGCGTCGTCCCCGGCGCACTGACCACGATCCCATCCGCCTGTGCCCACAACGGCTGCCAGAACATGACGTTGGCCAGCAGGAAAGCAATCCCGCGCTTCGGCAGTCCCAGGAAGTGGTCACGGTTTTTCAGGGCAGCAGAAGGCTGGCGCGCGAGGAAGGCGAACTGGCGAACGTCCATGTCAGGGAATCTCGAATCGGATAAAGCGGAAAATTAAAGGAAGAAGTCCAGGCGGAAGTAGATAGGCGCCTCACGCTCGGTGATCGGTGTCGGGCGCTCCAGGGAATGGGCAAAGGTCACTGTTGCCGCCACGTTCTTGCCGCGGGCGAACAGTTCCAGCGAGTCGCTGGTCATGCGCCCGTGCTGCTCGGCGTTGTAGCGGCCATGACGAATCACCCCCTGGTCATAACCGATACTGGTGCCGTACTCGGCAAACACTGGACGCATCCAGTTCCAAGTCACCGGCCGGCTCCAACGCAGGTCGTTACGCCAATAGCCGCCACTGTCGCCAGACAGGCTCTGGTCCTTGTAGCCGCGAATCGAAGACTGCCCGCCCAGGCTCATGCGCTGCGGGCTGAACAACACGTCTTCGCTGCGCTGGCCGGTCATCAGGCTGCTGAAGCTGAACGATTCGCCCCACAGCTTGAACGGCTGCAGGTAGCTGACGGTGGCGGTGTATTTACGGTAGCGGGCGTCGGCCTGGCCTGGCTTGGGGTCGTGGTTGCCTTGGGCATCGAAGGCACCGATGCCCTCCTGCATGCCCAGGTCGACGTTGACGAACGCGCCGCCAATCCGCCGGCCATGGTTGATGCCGAACTGCGCCTCGCTGATGCGGTTGCTGCTCAGGGCCAGCTTGCTGTCTTCGATGAAGTTGTTGGTACGCAGGTAGGACACGCCGGTATTGAGCGAAGTCTTGCTCATCGCGTCGCGATAGATCACCCGCTCCAGCTTCAACTGGTGGTTCTGGCTGTCACCGGTCTGCTTGAAGTCGAAACCGACGGCCTTGGCCAGGGAACGGTACTCGCTTTCGCTGTAGGTGTAGCTGAGGTTCCACCAACCGAACGGCAGGTTGTAGTAGAACATCGCATTGCGCGAGGTTTTCTGGTGGTCACTGATAGCATCGTGCCCGCCACGCAACGACAGCTGGTCGGCCAGGCCCAGCGGGTTGTCCCAGTCGAGGGTGGTGCCCCATTGCTGCTCGCCGGTGCTGCGCTGGCCGTCATTATGCCGCGACAGGCCGACCCGCCAGGGTTTCTGCGGGTTGTTCTTGACCAGCACCTCGCTGCCGCCGACTTCCTTGCCCGGAGCCAGCTCCATCTGGGCCTGGTTCGACGGCAACCGGTTCAACTGGTCGACCATCTGCTCGATTTCCCGCAGGTTGAGCAGGTCGCCCTGTCTGCCGGGAAAACTCATCCTCAACTCACGGTCGGAGATACCGCTGCCTTCGGCGCCCTTGAGTCCTTCCAGCTTGCCTTCGACCACCAGCACTTTCAGGTTGCCGCTGGACAAGTCCTGTTGTGGCAGATAGGCACGACTGGTAACCAGGCCCTTCTCTATATAACGGTCGGTGATGACCTTGAGCAGTTCGTTGAGCTGCGGCACACCCAGGCATTGACCGATATAGGGTTTGAGTAAGCGCTCACGCTCACCGGTCGAGAGCGAATCAGCCCCCTGCAGGTCGATGGTCTTGATCGGGAAGCAGCGATTATCGACCGGAACCTGGGGCGCTACGGGAGTAGCGGCCTTGCCAGGCAGGTCCTTGAGTTCTTCGAGACGACGGCGCTGCTCTTCGAGGAGACGGTCCTGACGATCGCGGATCAGGTCGGTGATACCGGGAGTATTTTGGTCAGTGGCGGCTTGAGCAGTATTAATGGCGGAAATACACAGCAGCGCAACGCAAAACCTCGTCCCGAAGGCGAGTGGAGACATGTTCGATCCCTCGAAAAGCAACTGATATCAAAATAATGGCGCGATGGTAGAGAGACGTATCCTTGGCGTCAACAAATGTAAGATTTTATTTCAAGACAGACACATACCGATCCACCGACCGCCGGCCTGATGTCAGCGATGCAGGAATATTTCGTATGTCGTCAGACAGAGACGCTGTAAATCGCGCGGAAAGATTGCGCTCCGCCCCGGCCGGGGCGGACGCTGGAGCCAGGCCCTATCAGGCCTTGGTATTGACCGTCACCGCAGCACCGGTACTACCGAACTGCTGCAGATTCTGCAGAACGTTGATGGCCTTCTTGTAAGCCGGAATCATGTAGTTGGAGTACACGTCCCGTTTCAGCGCGCGATCCTGGATCGTGGTGATCTGGGTCGCGAAATACTCCAGGGAGTTGAATTTCTCGTCGGTGTTCTTCTGCACCCCGAACTTGTCGAACTCTTCGCCGGCGTTGAGCAGCAGGCTGGCGGTAAAGGTGTCGATCAGGCCGTTATCCTTGAGGAATGTGCTGATTTTACCCAGTTGCGCCGGGCTGACCTGCTCCGGGTTGAAGTCCTTGAACTTCGCACGCATCTTGGCTGCGGCCATCTTTCCGGTATCGAGAGCCAGCGGGTCCCTGCCGACCGTACGCAGCAGCTGCTTGGCCTTGTCGCTCTGGATCTTGGACTGCTGGGCAGGAGCACCGTCCTTGACGAAAATCTTCAGGCCCGCTGCCGAGGCCCAGGCCCCTACCGTTCCCATGCTCATGCCCGGACTCCTTGGCTCAGGTGGTTGAAAATATGTTGCTGCGCTTGACGTGCTGGTGAGGCAGTCATAGGAAACGTCCCTGATTTAGGTCTGAAAGGCGAAATCTTAGTCAATATTCCAATCAAGATACAATTTATCTACATTTCATTACACAAAAATGGCCGGATTTGGCCCAGCCCGAAGGCTTGTGCCAGAGCCTTCCTGCAATCTTGTACGATCGTACCTAAAGCCAATCCAGACCAAGCCGATAACCTGCCGAAGCCCTGAAAAGCTCACGAACAATAAAAGCCGCTTTGCAAGGACAGGTCCCATGCCTACGTTCCGTACGATTCAAGCCCGCTACACGTTGTTTCTGGTCCTGTTTGTCCTGCTGCTGTTCGTCCTGACCGTGGTCGGTATCGGCCAACTGGTGGCGCCCAAGCTGCGCCATACCGAAGAACAGGTGGCACTCAATCGCATTGCCGAAGTAGCGGAGCAGATCCAGGGCGAACTGAACAAGGTCCAGGCCCAGCAACGCAGCATCACCCAGACCATCCCCCTGCTCGACAGCGATGCCATCGACAAGGTGCTGCCGGGCCTGGTGGACCAGTACGGAGAACTCAAGGTGTTCGGCGGCGGTATCTGGCCCCTGCCTGGCCAGCGCACGCCGGGGCAGAACAAGCACAGTACGTTCTGGCACCGCGATGCCAGCGGCCAGTTGAAGGTCAACACCTTCTGGAACAGCGCCGAGGCGCCCAACTACTACGACCAGCCCTGGTACAAGGGCGGTATGGCCACCCCGCGTGGCCAGTGCGCCTGGGCTGCAGCCTACAAGGACGACGCCAGCCAGGAGCCGCGCACCAACTGCGCGATGGCGATCCAGCGCAACGGCGCGCCCTACGGCGTGTCGACCATCGACGTGACCCTGGGTTTCTTCAACGACCTGGTGGCCCGCAAGGAACAGGACCTGGGCGCCGAAATGCTGATCGTCGAAGCCGACGGCAAGATCATCAGCAACAGCACCCACATCAGCAGCCCGGTGGTACTGAAGAACATCAACGACCTGGCCGGCACCTCGCCCTTCGCCGCGCAGATCAAGGCCGGCCTGCAGGAGCGTGACACCGGCCGGCGGCGCGTCGAGTTCGACAACGCTGGCGTCGCCAGCACCTTCTTCATGCGCCCCATCGAAGGCTCGCCGTGGTTCCTCGCCACCGCCCTGCCGACCAAGTCGATCACCGCCCAGCGCGACGATGTACTCAGTACCCTGAGCCTGTTGCAGGTGCCGATGATCGTATTGCTGGTGCTGCTGCAGATCTACGCCATCCGCAAGCTGGTACAGCGCATGCGCGTGCTCAAGGGCAATATCGACGCGCTGTCCAGCGGCGATGCCGACCTGACCCGGCGCATCACCATCCGTGCCGAGGACGAACTGGGCGCCATCGGCCATTCGGTGAACCGTTTCATCGTCTACCTGCAGAACATGATCGGCGAAGTGACCCAGGCCACCGGCGACATGTCCAGCAGCCTGGAAAAACTCCAGCAGACCTCGGCCCAGAGCAACCAGATCCTCGCCCGGCATGCCTCGGAGACCGACCAGACGGTAACCGCCATCACCGAGATGAGCAGCACCGCCGAAACCGTCGCGCACAACGCCGCCGAAACCGCCGCCTTCACCCAACGTGCCAACGAACACGCCGATCGTTCGCGGGTGGTGGTGGGCGAAGCTTCCGGCAGCGTCATCGCCCTGATCGACGAAGTGTCCAGCGCCACCCAGAAGGTCGAGAGCATGCAGCAGGACGCCCAGCGCATCACCGAGATCCTCGGGGTGATCGGCGCCATTGCCGGGCAGACCAACCTGCTCGCCCTGAACGCCGCCATCGAAGCGGCGCGTGCTGGCGAACAGGGACGCGGGTTCGCCGTGGTGGCCGACGAGGTGCGCGCCCTCGCCGCCCGTACCCAGGCCAGCACCTCGGAAATCAATGAAATGCTGACCCGCCTGACCCAGGGCGTGACGTCGTCGGTCAGCGCCATGGAAAATACCCAGGCCAGTTGCCAATCGGCCGCCGACGCCACCGCACGGGTCAACTCGGGGCTGGATGAAATGGCCGGTTCGGTCAGCCACATCAACAGCCTGAGTACGCAGATCGCTACCGCCGCCGAGCAGCAAAGCGCGGTGACCGAGGAGATCAACCGCAGCATGGTGCAGATCCGCCACATGGTCGAGGAGCTGGTGCAAAGCGGTCACGCCACCGACGCCAACACCCGCAGCCTGCTGGAGGCGAACAACCGCGTGAGTGCGTTGATGGGCCGCTTCAAGGTCCGTTGAGCCCGCGCTGACGAACACCCCCGGCGTGGGCACCGGGGGTCGGACAATCGTCGCCTGCCCGGGTGCAATGCCCGGGCATCGCCTATGCTCACCACTGCTTCTCCCTGAATGCAGTAGGAGCTAGAAAATATGGAACAGCCCTCTTTCCAGAGCTATGCCAAGAGCTTGAGCAACGAGATCTATATAGAAGCCGATATCGCCACGGTGTATGCCTACGTGACTCAGCCGGATCGCTGGCACGAATGGCACCCGACCTCCGTCGGCGCCGACACCGGCATGCGCGGCCCGGTGCCGAAGGACCACCGCTTCAGCGAGGTCATCGACCTGCTGGGGCTGCGAATCGAGATGAACTACCGCGTGGTCCTGGCCGACCCGCCCCATGCCTTCAGGACCGCCTTCACCTCCTCCGTCGTCGACGGCTGCATCTATTACGAACTCACGCGCCAGGGGCACGGCACCCACTTCTGCCGTACCCTGCAGTACATCACCGAGCTCAATCTCAGCGGCTTGCAGGGCCGCATGATCGAATTGTCGGCTCGGGCCCTGAACAACCTCAAGCACGTGCTGGAAACCTCGCGACAGACCGTTGCCTGACCCCTTTTCTTCGGTTCCCCCCAGGTTGCCGACTACGGCGATGGCGCATCATCTATGCCTGTCGCCGTTACCCAACCCGTCGACCGCTTTAATCCGCCGTTAATCGCATCTGAGCAGCATCGGGCGGATTCCCAAGGAGGTCGCCCATGCCCACTTCACGCTCCCTTGTCCTCGGCAGCCTGTTCCTCGCCGCGTCGCTGCCAGTCCTGTCCCACGCCGCCGAAGGCCCGGCCTACGGGCCGGAACTGCAGGGCTTCGACTATCCCTATCCGGTCGAGCACTTCGCCTTCCAGTCCCAGGGCAAATCCCTGCAGATGGGCTACATGGACGTCCAGCCCAGTGGCCCGGCCAACGGCCAGAGCGTAGTGCTGATGCACGGCAAGAATTTCTGCGGCGCGACCTGGGACGACTCGATCAAGGCCCTGAGCGCGGCTGGCTACCGGGTCATCGCGCCAGACCAGATCGGTTTCTGCACGTCGAGCAAACCCGACAACTACCAGTACAGTTTCCAGCAACTGGCGAGCAATACCCACGCCCTGCTGGAAAGCCTCGGCATCCACAAGGCCGTGCTGCTCGGCCACTCCACCGGCGGCATGCTCGCCACCCGCTACGCACTGCTCTACCCGCAACAGGTCGAGCGCCTGGCGCTGGTCAACCCGATCGGCCTGGAAGACTGGAAAGCCCTGGGCGTGCCCTACCGCACCGTCGACCAATGGAACGAGCGCGAGTTGAAACTTAGCGCCGAGGGCATTCGCAACTATGAGCGCAATACCTACTACGCCGGGCGCTGGAAGCCCGAGTTCGACCGCTGGGTCGACATGCTCGCCGGGCTGAACAAAGGCCCCGGCCACGTCGCGGTGGCCTGGAACTCGGCACTGATCTACGACATGATCTTCACCCAGCCGGTGTACTACGAGTTCAAGGACCTGAAAGTGCCCACCCTGCTGCTGATCGGCACTGCCGATACCACGGCGATCGGCAGCGATATTGCGCCGCCCGAGGTCAAGGCCCGCCTGGGTCATTACGATGTGCTCGGCAAGCAGGTGGCCAAACTGATCCCGCACTCGACACTGGTCGAATTCCCTGGCCTGGGCCACGCCCCGCAGATGGAAGAGCCGGACCGCTTCCACAAGGCCCTGCTGGGCTGGCTGGCCGCCAAACAATAATGAGGAGCACCCGATGACGTTGCAGATTGCGGTAATCGATGACTGGCAAGGCGTGGCCGGCGAGGTGGTGGACTGGTCGGCCCTGGCCGGGATTGGCCAGGTCAGTTTCCTGCATGACTATCCCGCCGCCACCAAGGTGATGGCCGAGCGCCTGGCCGGTTATGACGTGATCTGCGTGATGCGCGAACGCAGCACCTTCGACGAGGCCCTGCTGCGCCAATTGCCGCGCCTCAAGCTGCTGGTGACCGGCGGCATGCGCAACGCCGCCCTCGACATCAAGGCGGCAACGGCCCTGGGCATCCAGGTCTGTGGCACCGAAAGCTACAAGCACGCCGCACCGGAACTGACGTGGGCCCTGGCCATGGCCGTGAGCCGTAACCTGGTCAGAGAGGCCAACTCCCTGCGCGCCGGCGACTGGCAGGTCGGACTGGGCAACGATCTCCATGGCAAGACCCTGGGCATACTCGGCCTGGGCAGCATTGGCCAGAAGATCGCCCGCTACGGCCAGGCCTTCGGCATGCGGGTCATCGCCTGGAGCCAGAACCTCACCGCCGAGCGTGCCGCCGAAGTGGGCGTGGAATACGTCAGCAAGCAGGCTCTGTTCGAGCAGGCCGACCTGCTATCGGTGCACCTGGTGCTCAGCGAGCGTTCCCGTGGCCTGGTCGACGCCCAGGCACTGGGCTGGATGAAACCGTCCGCGTACCTGGTCAACACCGCCCGCGGACCGATCGTTGACGAGGCGGCGCTGGTCAGCGCGCTGGAACAGGGCAGGCTCGCCGGAGCGGCACTGGATGTGTTCGAACAGGAACCGCTGCCGGTCAACCACCCGTTCCGGACCCTGGACAATGTCCTGGCCACACCCCATGTCGGTTATGTCAGCCAGAACAACTATCGGATGTTCTATGGCCAGATGATCGAGGACATTCAGGCCTGGGCGGCTGGAGCGCCGCTCCGCCCGCTCGGCTGACGCGCCGAAACACGCCATGGCCGTGCCCTGTCCGGGCGCGGTCGGCGTGGCTTCCTCTGCCCTCTTATTGCCCACTCTCCCCATGACCGGAGCCATGCCGGTGCAGACGGCCCCGGCGCTTGTTCCAGAAAGTTTCCATCGCTCCGCCGCCTTATATCTGTCATGAAACTTTTTGAAATTTGTCGTCTAAATAACGCCCTTCAAGTCAGCAACATCTCTCCTACACTGTTTTTCTGGGCCTACTGACCAGTCAGTCATTTCCTCTGAAAAAAAATCGAACCTTCTGCACTGGCGGTCAGTCAGGTTAAAGGTAGGGCGCCTGTACCGGGTTTCAGGGGCACAGGCGCTCCCCCACTCTTTCTTGTCTAGGTGCGTTGGCCACACTTTGCCAAACGCCCTGAACTGACGTGTCCGACCAAAGGAAGCGGATTGGGCACGTTGCGTGAAAGCCACGGATCAGATCAGATAAAAACGGGAGAGGCACATGATCAGCGCTGCGTTGGAGATTCAGGAAGAAGGTTTGATTCAGGTCAGCGAACCGGTCCAGGTGCCAGTCCCCTCAACGGGAGGGAAGACGTTGTCATCCGTTGTACCCGTCAACCCGAACAAGAAGAAAGTGCTGTTCGTCACCTCCGAATTCGCCGACCTGGTGAAGGCCGGGGGGTTGGGCGACGTCTCGGCGGCGTTGCCCAGGGCCATGCGGCACCTGCACGACGTGCGAGTGCTGATCCCCGGCTACCCGCAGGTGCTCGACAGCGACAATCCTATTCATATCGTTGGCGAACTTGCCGGCCATGCCGCGCTGCCACCCTGCCAGATCGGGCGCATGGACATGCCCGACGGCCTGGTGATCTACGTGCTGATCTGCCCGGAGCTGTTCGAGCGCGAGGGCACCCCCTATGGCGCCAACAACGGCCGAGACTGGCCGGACAACCATATCCGCTTCGCCCGCCTGGGCCTGGCTGCCGCCGACATCGCCGCCAACCTCGCGCAGATCCACTGGACTCCCGACCTGGTTCACGCCCACGACTGGCCCGCCGGCCTGGCCCCGGCCTACATGCACTGGCGCGGGCAACGCACGCCGACCCTCTTCACCATCCACAACCTGGCCTACCAGGGCGTAGTCAGCCTGGCCTGCTGCCCGGAATTGGGCATCCCGCCCCATGCCCTGCAGCAGGAAGGCATGGAGTTCTACGGCAAGCTGTCGTTCCTCAAGGCCGGCATGGCCTATGCCAGCCACATCACCACGGTCAGCGCCACCTATGCAGAGGAGATCACCACCCCGGAGTTCGGTTGCGGCCTGGACGGTTTTCTCGCCAGCAAGACCTACCAGGGGCTGCTCAGCGGCATCCCCAACGGCATCGATGAAAGCTGGGACGCGGCCACCGACCAGCATCTGGTCCAGCCCTTCAATATTGGCGACTGGAACGGCAAGGCAGCGAACGCCGCCCACGTGCGCCAGCTGTTCGGTCTCGAAGCCTCCAGCGGCCCGCTGTTTGCCGTGGTATCACGTCTGGTCTACCAGAAGGGCCTGGACCTCACCGAAGCGGTCAGCGAATTCATCGTGCGCGCCGGGGGCCAGATCGCGATCATCGGCCGCGGCGAAGCCGAGGAAGAAGAAGCCATGCGCCAGTTGGCCCTGCGCTTCCCCGGCCAGGTCGGCGTGCGCATCGGCTTCAACGAAACCGATGCCCGCCGCATGTTCGCCGGCAGCGACTTCCTGCTGATGCCCTCGCGCTACGAGCCCTGCGGCCTGAGCCAGATGTACGCGCAGCGCTTCGGCTCGTTGCCGGTGGCGCGCAACACCGGCGGCCTGGCCGATACCATCGAGGACGGCGTCACCGGTTTCCTCTTCGACGAATCCACCGTGGAAAGCTACGAGGCGGCCTTGACCCGGGCCTTCAAGGTCTTCGCCTACCCGCCGTTGCTCAACGCCATGCGCTGCCGCGCCATGGCCGCACCGTTCAACTGGAGCAAGGCGGTAGAACCCTACGCCGAACTGTATGAAACCTTGGTCGCCCATTCCCGGAGCCGCGCGGGCAAGCACTGAGGAGTTGTCACGGATGTCGTTACGGACACTGGAAGCCTGGTCTCATGGCGCCGTCATGCTGGACGCGGAACACACCCGCTTCGCACTGTGGGCGCCGGATGCCTTCTACGTCAGCGTCGAGCTGGAGGATGGCCGCTCACTGGCCATGCTGCCGCAGAACGATGGCTGGTTCACCCTGGAAACCCGCTGCCCGGCCGGTTCCCACTATCGCTACAACATCGACGGCGAACTGCCGGTCTGCGACCCGGCCTCACGGGCCCAGGCCGGTGGGATAAAGGGCCCCAGCCTGGTGGTCGACCCGCTCGCCTACCACTGGCGCCACAAGGACTGGCAGGGTCGGCCCTGGCACACGGCGATCATCTATGAACTGCACGTCGGTGCCCTCGGCGGCTATCGTGCGGTAGAGCAGCATTTGCCACGCCTGGCCGCCCTCGGCATCACCGCCATCGAGCTGATGCCCCTGGCCGAGTGCCCCGGCGAACGCAACTGGGGTTATGACGGCGTATTGCCCTATGCGCCGCAATCGAGCCATGGCACGCCCGAAGACCTCAAGCACCTGATCGACAGCGCTCACGGCCACGGCCTGGCGGTGATTCTCGACGTGGTCTACAACCACTTCGGCCCGGACGGCAACTACCTTGGGCGTTACGCGCGCGACTTCTTTCGCGAGGACCGCCATACGCCTTGGGGCGCGGCCATCGACTTCCAGCGCAAGGAGGTGCGCAGCTTTTTCATCGACAACGCGCTGATGTGGCTACTGGAATATCGCTTTGACGGCCTGCGCCTGGATGCCGTGCACGCGATCGACGACAACACCTTCCTGCGCGAGCTGGCTCGCCAGGTACGCCAGCAGGTGGACCCGGCACGCCATGTCTGGCTGACCGTGGAAAACGAGTTCAACCAGGCCAGCCTGCTGGAAGAAGCCTACGACGGCCAGTGGAACGACGACGGCCACAACACCCTGCATGTGCTGCTGACCGGCGAAACGGAGGCCTACTACGCCGACTATGCGCGGGAAACCACGCAGAAGCTGGCCCGCTGCCTGAGCCAGGGTTTCGTCTACCAGGGGCATGCCAACCGTCATGGCCGCAGTCGCGGCGAGCCCAGCGCCCACCTGCCACCCACGGCGTTCATCCTGTTCCTGCAGAACCACGACCAGATCGGCAACCGCGCCTTTGGCGAACGCCTCAGCCAATTGTGCCCGGCCCCGGCGCTGCGGGCCGCGACGGTGCTGCTGTTGCTGTCGCCGATGATCCCGTTGCTGTTCATGGGCGATGAAACCGGCGCCGAGGAACCCTTCCTGTTCTTCACCGACCACCACGGCGAGCTGGCCGATGCGGTGCGCGAGGGCAGGCGTGCGGAGTTCGCCGAGTTCGCCGGTTTTACCGACCCGCAGCGACGCGAGCGGATTCCCGACCCGAACGCCGCCAGCACCTTTGAAGCCTCACGGCCGACCCTGGTTCCGGCCACGGATGGCCACCGAGCAGCCATTGCCGAGCTGTACCGCCAATTGCTGGAGATTCGCCACCGGGAACTGCTACCACGCCTGCCAGGCACCCAGGCACTGGGCGCCGACGTGCTGGCGGAGGGTGCGGTCTGCGCCCGCTGGCGGCTGGGCGACGGCACGTTGCTACGCATCGACCTCAACCTGAGTGCCCATGCGGTCGAGCACAGTATCGAAAGCGTTACTCGCTGGCTGTTCGAAAGCACCGCCCAAGCCTCCCGGCAACTGGAAGAAGGCAGCCTCGCGCCCTACAGCGCACTGGTCAGCCTGAGCAACGACGATGACCTGCCGGTCCCCGATGGAGAACGCCCATGAGCGATGCGCAACTCGAAATACTCGCCAGCCGGGCGGGCCTGGCCGTCGACTGGATCGACGCCAATGGCCAGCCGCAGAAAGTCCGCGCCGAGGTGCTGCGCAAGGTGCTGGCCGGCCTGGGCCATCCCGCCCACGACGATGCGGCCATCGAGGCTAGTCTACTGGACCTGCAACTGGCGCAACAGGACAAGCAACTGCCGCCGCTGCTGACTGCGGACGTCGACAAGGGTGTCGACCTCGCCCGCTACTTCACCCCCGACACGCCTTGCGAGGTCCACCTGGAAAACGGTTCGGTGCTCCACCTGCGATTGGACAACGAAGCCGTACTGCCCGGCGTGGTGCCGGTCGGCTATCAGACGGTACACATCGACGGCCAGCACTTCACCCTGGCCGTTGCCCCCCCCAGTTGCCACAGCGTCGACGCCGCGACTGATACCCACCCGGCCAGGGCCTGGGGCCTAGGCATCCAGCTCTACAGTCTGCAACGCCCGGCCGACGGCGGCTTCGGCGATACCCAGGCACTGGAAGAACTTGCCCGCGCCGCTGGCGAACGAGGGGCCGATGCCCTGGCGATCAGTCCGGTGCATGCCATGTTCAGCAGCGACCCCAGTCGCTACAGCCCGTACTCGCCGTCCAGCCGCCTGTTTCTCAACAGCCTCTATGCCGCGCCGGGAGCGATCCTCGGCGAACGCGCCCTGCGCCTGGCCATCGACAGCACCGGGCTGGCCGAGGAACTGCAGGAACTGGAACAACTGTCATTGATCGACTGGCCGCGCGCGGCGCGGGCCAAGTACCGGCTGCTGCGTGCGCTATACGACGGCTTCCGGCTCGGCGACCATCCCCTGGCCGAGGATTTCGCCAGTTTCCGCCGCGCCGGTGGCGAAGCCCTGGAAAACCACTGCCGGTTCGAAGCACTGCAAACCCACTGCGTTGCCCGTGGTGAAAGTGGCGACTGGCGCCAGTGGCCAGAGCAATGGCGCCAACCGAGCAGCCCGGCCTTGGCCCGGTTTGCCGAGGAGCATGCCGAGGATATCGAGTTCCACGCCTTCAGCCAGTGGCTGATCGCCCGCAGCCTGGAGCGCGCGCAGAACGCCGCGCGCGGCAGCGGCATGGCCATCGGCCTGATCGCCGACCTGGCCGTCGGCGCCGACGGCGGCGGCAGCCAGGCCTGGAGCCGCCAGGACGAGCTGCTGGCCGAGCTTACCGTCGGCGCCCCCCCGGACATTCTCAATCGCGCGGGCCAGAGCTGGGGCATTTCCGCGTTCGCTCCCGAAGGGCTCAAGCGCCATGGTTTCCGCGCCTTCATCGAAATGCTGCGGGCCAACTTCGCCTACGCCGGGGGCCTGCGCATCGACCATATCATGGGCCTGCAGCGGCTCTGGGTGATTCCCCTCGGCTCGCCGTCGAGCGAGGGTGCCTACCTCTATTATCCCGTGGACGACCTGCTGCGCCTGCTGACCCTGGAGTCCTCCCGCCACCAGGCCATCGTCCTCGGTGAAGATCTCGGCACGGTCCCCGACGGCCTGCGGGAAAAGCTCGTCGCCCGCTCGATGCTCGGCATGCGCGTGCTGCTGTTCGAACAGGAATACGGTCATCGCTTCCGCCCCATTCTCGACTGGCCGGACAATGCCCTGGCGACCACCACTACTCATGACCTGCCGACTCTCAATGGCTGGTGGCACGCCCGCGACATCGACTGGAACATCCGCCTCGGGCTGATCGATACGGCAACCGCTGACAGCTGGCGCCAGACCCGCCGTCACGAGCGCGACGGACTGCACCGGGCCCTGAGCAACGATCCGCAGAACTTTCGCGACGAAACCCACGAGACCGACCAGGTGGTCGACGCCAGCATTCGCTTTCTCGGGCACACTCGGGCGCCGCTGGTGCTATTGCCACTGGAGGACGCGCTGGGCGTCGAGGAACAACCGAACCTGCCCGGCACCATCGACAGCCATCCCAACTGGCGCCGGCGCCTGCCGGGGCATGCCAGCGAACTGCTCGACGACATTGACGCGGCGCGCCGCCTCGAACTGCTGGCCTGTGCCCGGCTCCAGGCGGCGGAGCGTGACCGATGAGTACGAACCCACGCGCCACGCTGCGCCTGCAATTGCACAAGGGTTTTCCACTGGATGCGGCCATCGAGTGGATTCCCTATTACGCCCGGCTGGGTATCAGCCATCTCTATGCCTCGCCCCTGCTCTGCGCGCGGGCGGGCTCGATGCACGGCTATGACGTGGTCGACCCGACCCGGGTCAACCCGGAACTGGGTGGCGAACCGGCCCTGCGGCGGCTGGTGGCCGCCTTGCGCGAGCATGGCATGGGGCTGATCCTCGACATCGTTTCCAACCACATGGCCGTGGGCGGTGCCGACAACCCCTGGTGGCTCGACCTGCTGGAATGGGGCCGGCGCAGTCCCTACGGAGAGTTCTTCGACATCCAGTGGCATTCGCCCGACCCGCTGCTCGAAGGCCAACTGCTGTTGCCGTTCCTCGGCAGCGACTACGGCGCCGCGCTGCAGGAAGGCAGCGTGGCGTTGCGCTTCGATGCCGAGCGCGGTGGTTTCCATGTCGAGCACTACCAGCACCACTTCCCGATCTGCCCACGGGACTACGGGCAGATCCTCGCCGACCTGCCGGAGCTGGAGGACCTCGCCGCGCGCTTCAAGGCCCTCAATACCCTGCCGGACGCCTACGCACGGGCCGGGCAACTGCGCGCCGAGCTGGCCAGCCGGGTCGACAGCCATCCCGCCCTCGCAGCCAGTCTGCAACGCTACGACGCCCGCGAAGCGGAAGGTTTCGAACGCCTGCACCGGTTGCTCGAGCGCCAGCACTACCGGCTTGCCAGCTGGCGTACCGCCGGCGACGACATCAACTGGCGGCGCTTCTTCGACGTCAATGAGCTGGGCGGCTTGCGTGTCGAACGCCCGGCGGTGTTCGAGGCCACCCACCAGAAGATCTTCCAGTTGATCAGCGAAGGGCTGATCGACGGCCTGCGCATCGACCATGTCGATGGACTCGCCGACCCACGGGGCTACTGCCGCCGGTTGCGACGCCGGGTCGACGCCCTCGCCCCCGGACGACACCTGCCGATCTACGTCGAGAAGATCCTCGGCCAGGACGAGTACCTGCACCGCGACTGGAGGGTCGACGGTACCACTGGCTACGAATTCATGAATCAGTTGTCGCTATTGCAACATGATCCTCGCGGCGCCGAGCCGCTGGCCAACCTCTGGAGCCGCCTCAGCGAACGGCCGGCGGTGTTCGGCGAGGAAGCCCGGCTGGCCCGCCAGCAAATGCTCAACGGCTCGCTGGCCGGCGATTTCGAGAGTGTGGCCCAGGCGCTGCTGCAGGTTGCCAGGGATAATGTCATGAGCCGTGACCTGACCCTGGGCGCGATCCGTCGCGCGCTGCAGGAATTGATCGTGCATTTCCCGGTGTACCGCACCTATATCCATGCCTGCGGCCGCCCGGCGCAAGACGAACCGTTCTTCCTGCAGGCGCTGGCCGGTGCCCGCACCACCCTCGGCGAAGCGGACTGGCCAGTGCTCGACTACCTGCAACAGTGGCTCGGTGGCGAGCCCTGGCGCCAGCGCCCACCGGGCCGCGAACGCAAGCTGCTCAGGCACGCCTGCGTTCGCTTCCAGCAACTGACCTCGCCAACCGCCGCCAAGGCCGTCGAGGACACCGCGTTCTATCGCTCGGCGGTACTGCTGTCGCGTAACGATGTCGGCTTCTCCACCGAGCAGTTCAGCGCACCCGTGGCGGACTTTCATCAGGCCAACCAGCAGCGACTGGAAGCCTTTCCCGACAACCTGCTGACCACCGCCACCCACGACCACAAGCGTGGTGAGGATTCCCGCGCGCGCCTGGCCGTGCTGAGCGAGTGCAGTGCCACCTACGCCGGTTGGGTCGAACGCTGGCGCGAGTTGGCCAGCGCATTGCGCAGCGACGCGCAGGCACCTTCGGCCGGTGACGAGCTGATGCTCTACCAGAGCCTGCTTGGCAGTTGGCCCCTGGAGCTGGCCATCGACGATCAGGCCGCCTTGGGCGAGTACGCCGAACGCCTCGCGCAATGGCAGCGCAAGGCGTTGCGCGAAGGCAAACTTCAGAGCAGTTGGAGCGCGCCGAACGAAGCCTATGAAAACGCCTGCCACGAGTTCCTCGAAGCGCTGCTGCTCAAGCCCGAAGGGCTGGCGCTGCGTCGCGAGATCGCTGCGGCGGTACGCTTCATCGCCCCGGCCGGAGCCGTCAACAGCCTGGCCCAATGCCTGCTGCGCATGACCGTACCCGGCCTGCCTGACCTGTACCAGGGCAATGAGTTCTGGGACTTCAGCCTGGTCGACCCGGACAACCGCCGGCCGGTGGATTACGCCGCCAGGCAGCAAGCGCTGGAAGTACCAGCCACGCCGTCGGAACTGGTCGAAGACTGGCACAGTGGCCGGCTCAAGCAGGCATTGATCGCCCGTACCCTGGCGATTCGCGCCAGCCACGCCGAACTGTTTCGCCGTGGCGACTACCAGCCCCTGGCGGTTCGCGGTGAACAGGCCGACCACGTCCTGGCCTTCAGCCGTGCCACCGCGACCGGACAGGCCATCGTTCTCGTCCCTAGGCTACCCCATGGGTTGCTGGCCGGGAGCGACCAGCCATGGATCACTCCGTCAGCCTGGGGCGACACCCGGATCGAACTGGCGTCGAGTGCCCGACCCGGCAAATTAAATGGACTTTTCTCGGCAGCCGAAGTCACAGCCCATGGGGAGCTTATGGTCGGTGACGCGCTTGCGGACTTCCCGGTCAATCTTTTCATCCAACCCTTTGTTCAAACTTGAGTGTCCGTCCAGGAGCATCGCGATGAGTACCGAAGAAAAACGCATCCGTGAGTTTGCCTATCAGATCTGGGAATCGGAGGGTCGTCCCGAGGGCCAGGAAGAACGCCACTGGGAAATGGCCCGCAAGCTGGCCGAGGCCGAAGCGCTGGCGCCGAGCAAGCCGGCCACCGCCAAGGCCAAGCCCAAGGCTGCGACCAGCGCCGCCAAACCGGCCGCCAAGAGCACCACGATAAAACCTGCGGTCAAGCCGGTGCCGGCCAAGGCCACGGAACCGACCGCCAAGAAGCCTCGTGCACCGCGCAAGCCGGCCGCCAATTGAACCGAACCGCTGGTGAGCACCCGTCCATGACCAAACCCAAGCACCACAAGCCAAGCCCCCAGGTCTCGCGCATCCGCGAGGGCCTGCCCTTTCCCCTCGGCGCGACCTGGGACGGCCTGGGAGTCAACTTCGCGCTGTTTTCCGCCCACGCCACCAAGGTCGAACTGTGCCTGTTCGATGCCACTGGCGAGGTCGAGCTGGAGCGCATCGAGCTGCCCGAGTACACCGACGAGATCTATCATGGCTACCTGCCCGATGCCCATCCCGGACTGATCTACGGCTATCGCGTATACGGACCCTACGACCCGAGCAACGGCCACCGCTTCAACCACAACAAGCTGTTGATCGATCCCTACGCCAAGCAGTTGGTGGGCGAACTCAAGTGGTCCGAGGCGTTGTTCGGCTACACCATCGGTCACCCGGACGGCGACCTCAGCTTCGACGAGCGCGACAGCGCGCCGTTCGTGCCCAAGAGCAAGGTGATCGACCCGGCCCACACCTGGGGTCGCGACCAACAGGTCAACGTACCCTGGGAGCGCACCATCCTCTATGAAACCCATGTTCGCGGCATCAGCATGCGCCATCCGGCCGTGCCCGAGGCGCTGCGGGGTACCTTCGCCGGGTTGATGGTCGAGGACGTGGTGAAACATATCCGCGGCCTCGGGGTTTCCTCGGTGGAGTTGCTGCCGATCCATGCCTTCGTCAATGACCAGCACCTGCTGCAAAAGGGCATGACCAACTACTGGGGCTACAACAGCATCGCCTTTTTCGCCCCCGACCCACGCTACCTGGCCAGCGGCAAGATCGCCGAGTTCAAGGAGACTGTCGCGCACCTGCACGAAGCCGGGCTGGAAGTGATCCTCGACGTGGTCTACAACCACACTGCCGAAGGCAACGAGCAGGGTCCGACCCTGTCCATGCGCGGCATCGACAACGCCTCCTACTACCGGCTGATGCCCGAGGACAAGCGCTTCTACATCAACGATTCGGGCACCGGCAACACCCTCGACCTGAGCCACCCGTGCGTGCTGCAGATGGTCACCGACTCGCTGCGCTACTGGGCCACGGAAATGCACGTGGACGGCTTTCGCTTCGATCTGGCGACCATTCTCGGGCGTTACCACGACGGCTTCGACGAACGCCACAGCTTCCTCGTCGCCTGTCGCCAAGACCCGGTGCTGCGCCAGGTCAAGCTGATCGCCGAACCCTGGGACTGCGGCCCCGGCGGCTACCAGGTCGGGGGCTTCCCACCGGGCTGGGCCGAATGGAACGACCGTTTTCGCGACACCGTACGCGCCTTCTGGAAAGGCGACGACGGCCAGCTCGCCGACTTCGCCGCGCGCATGACCGCCTCCGGCGAAATGTTCAACCAGCGCGGACGGCGGCCCTACACCTCGGTCAACTTCATCACGGCCCACGATGGCTTCACCCTGCACGACCTGGTGTCGTACAACGACAAGCACAACGAGGCCAACGACGAGAATAATCAGGACGGCAGCAACAACAACCTGTCCTGGAACCACGGTGTCGAAGGTCCTACCGACGACCCCGAGATCAATGCCCTGCGCCTGCGGCAGATGCGCAACTTCTTCGCCACCCTGCTGCTGGCCCAAGGCACGCCGATGATCGTTGCCGGCGACGAGTTCGCCCGGACCCAGCACGGCAACAACAACGCCTATTGCCAGGACAGCGAGATCGGCTGGGTCAACTGGGAGCTCGACGACGACGGACGTTCCCTGCTCGCCTTCGTCAAGCGCCTGGTCAAGTTGCGCCTGGCCTACCCGATCCTGCGGCGCGGGCGCTTCCTGGTGGGTACCTACAACGAGGAACTGGGGGTCAAGGATGTCACCTGGTTGAGCCCGGACGGCAACGAAATGACCACCGAACAGTGGCACGACAGCCACGGCCGCTGCCTCGGCATCCTGCTCGATGGGCGTGCGCAGGTGACCGGGCTGCAACGCACCGGGGCCGACGCCACCCTGCTGATCGCGGTCAACTCCCACCACGACGGGGTCAATTTCCGCCTGCCGCCGGTGCCCCAGGGCCAGTACTGGAGCTGCATGCTCGACACCAACGACACACGGATCAAGGGAGAGGAGCGCTTCGACTTCGATCGCGAGTACACCGTGACCGGCCGTTCGCTGGTGTTGTTCGAACTGCACCGGGATTAGTACAGGCGAGAGGCGACAATCGACAATAAAAGTCGCATTTCGGACAACATGAGCGATACTGGTACCCAGCGCCTCAGGATCGAGGCGCGAACTCCCACACAAGGACGTGGACCACATGAGACATCAATCTGCAGCCCGCAACGTGGTTGCACCGCCGATCTGGAGCGGTTCCCGGCAATTGGAACGGGTGCCGTTCCTGAACCCCACCCGACTGGTCGAACCCGGTGGGCGGGTCGTCGTCATCGCCCCGCATCCCGGCGATGAAACCTTTGCCTGTGGCGGCCTGTTGCAGATGCTCTCGGCCCTCGGCCATCCCCTGCAACTGGTCTCCATCACTGATGGCAGTGCGCTCTATCCCGGCTCCCGGATCTGGTCCGAACAACGCCTGAGCGTGGTCTGCCCGCAGGAAACCGCCGAAGCGTTGCGTCGCCTCGGGATCGAGTTGCACTGCCTGAAGTGGATTCGTGGCGGCTTTCGCCATGGAGCCCTGGAGCAACAGGAAGACGCCATCTGCCAGTATCTGCGCCGCTACCTGCGCCATGACGACGTGGTCTTCACCACCTGGCGCGAGGATGGCGACAGCGACCATGAGACGGTCGGCCGCGCCAGCGCCAAGGCCTGTACCGCCACCGGGGCACGGCTGGTGGAGATGCCGGTGTGGACATGGTTCCGGCCGCTGCGTGAGGAACACCTGATCCCCTGGCATCGCGCCCGCAAGATACGCCTGAACACCTGGGGCGTGGCGCGCAAGCAACATGCGATCCACGCCTTTCACAGCCAGTTGCAGGGCGACCCGGAAGCCGGGCTGGCACCCGTGCTCAAGCCCAACCTGATCGAACAGGCTCGGCAGCCGTTCGAGATGGTCTTTATCTAGGCCACCGGCTGCAGCATCAACACGGCCAATGGCGGCAGGTTCAACACCAGGGAAGTGGCCTGCCCATGGCTGGCCTTGTCCTCGGTGAAGGCCCCGCCGCCATTGCCATAGTTGGACCCGGCATAGATCGCCGCATCACTGTTGATCACTTCCTGCCACTGCCCGGCGAACGGTACGCCGATCCGGTAGCCTTCCCGTGGCACCGGGGTGAAATTGGCGATCACCAACAGCGGCCGGCCTTCGCGGCTCCAGCGCAACCAGGCATAGACGCTGTTGCTCGCATCATCGCCGATCAACCACTGGAAGCCCTGCGGCGCATCATCCTGATCATGCAGCGCCGGCTCCTGCCGATACAGCTGGTTCAGGTCGCTGACCAGCTTCTGCACCCCCAGGTGCTCGGAGTACTGCAGCAGGTACCAGTCCAACTGCCGGTCGTGGTTCCACTCGCGCCACTGGCCGAACTCGCAGCCCATGAACAGCAGCTTCTTGCCTGGATGCGCCCACATGAAGCTGAGGTACGCCCGCAGGTTGGCGAACTTCTGCCAGCGATCGCCAGGCATCTTGTCGATCAGCGAGTGCTTGCCGTGTACCACTTCATCATGGGAGATCGGCAGAATGAAGCGCTCGGACCAGGCATAGACCAGGCCGAAACTCAGCTCGTTGTGGTGATGGGCACGGTACACCGGATCCTGCTGGATGTAGTGCAGCGAATCGTGCATCCAGCCCATGTTCCACTTGTAGGAGAAACCCAGGCCACCCTGCTGCGTACCCTGGCTGACCCCGGGCCAGGCCGTCGACTCCTCGGCAATCACCAGGGCGCCTGGCGCTTCGAGCGCCACCACATCATTGAGGTGACGGAGGAAATCGATGGCCTCCAGGTTCTCTCGCCCGCCATGACGGTTGGGCACCCACTCCCCGGCCTTGCGCGAATAATCGCGGTAGAGCATCGATGCCACCGCGTCCACCCGCAGGCCGTCGACATGGAAATGCTTGAGCCAATGCAGGGCCGACGCCAGCATGAAGCCATGCACTTCGGTACGCCCCAGGTTGTAGATCAGCGTGTCCCAATCCTGGTGAAAACCTTCCAGCGGGTTGCCATATTCATACAGCGCCGTGCCGTCGAATTGCGCCAGGCCATGGGTATCGGTCGGAAAATGCGCTGGCACCCAGTCGAGAATCACCCCGATGCCGGCCTGGTGGCAGGCATTGACGAAGCCGGCGAAGTCCTGCGGCGTGCCGTAGCGGGCACTGGGCGCGAACTGCGACAGCGGCTGGTAGCCCCACGAGCCGCCAAACGGGTGTTCCATGATCGGCATCAGCTCGATATGGGTGAATCCCAGTTGCTGCACATAGGGAATCAAGCGTTCAGCCAGCTCGCCCCAGCTGTATTGCCGGGACACTTCGCCGGCCTCGTCGGTTTCACACTGCCAGGAACCGGCATGCAGTTCATAGATCGACAGCGGCGCATTCGGCCGTTGCCGCTCGGCGCGGGCCTGCATCCACTCATGGTCCTGCCAGTCGACCTGCAACGGCGGTGCAACCCGCGAGGCGGTGTCCGGCGGCAGCTGGGTGGCGAGGGCCACCGGGTCGGACTTGAGCGGCAGGATCGAGTGCGGACCGAGAATCTCGTACTTGTAGGACTCCCCCGCCTGCAGGCGCGGAATGAAGATTTCCCAAACGCCACTCGGATGGCGCAGACGCATTGGATGCCGGCGGCCATCCCAACTGTTGAAGTCGCCGACCACCGACACGCGCCGGGCATTCGGCGCCCAGACCGCGAACCGTACGCCGTCGACACCACCAACCTGGGTCAACTGCGCACCCAGGCAACCGCTCAGGTCCCGGTGATTGCCTTCGGCGAACAGGTACAGGTCCATTTCACCGAGCAACGGGCCAAAGCTGTAGGGATCTTCACTGACCTGCTCGCCGCCGGCCCATTGAATCCGCAACAGATAGGGCTGGCGCTGCTCGAGCCGACCGACGTACAGGCCCGGCACCTCGCTCATTTCAAGGCTGCCCAACACTCGCCCATCGTCCTGGGCCAGCACTTCGGCGCTCAGGGCACCGGGCAGGAATGCGCGGATCACCTGCCCGCCCGCACCATCGTCATGGGGCCCGAGAATGGCGAACGGATCCTGATGTTCGGCCCGTACCAGCGCCTCGATATCCTGGGCAGCAGGCAACAGGCCGGCCCTGGCATTACCTTGTTCCTTACTTGAACTCATTGTTGCTCTCCACCGGACAAGGTTTTCACCTCACTCAACAGTCGGTCCAGACCCTGCAGCGGTACCCGCAGCCAGGTCGGACGATTCTGTGCCTCATAGGCGATTTCATAGGCAGCCTTCTCCAGACTGAACAGGGCCAGCGCCGCTTGTGCGCCCGCCGGGTCCTGCCATGCATGGGCAAGACTAGCTGCTGCCTGCTCGTATGCCTGGATAAATGCCTGCCGCGATTCGTTCAGGTAACGCTCGGCGACTCGCACCAGCGCGCTCTGCGCCGCCTCGGATGAATCGACAGCCTGGGAGCTGTCGAGTGCCATTGCCGCGGCATAATCAAACGAGCGCAACACGCCACTGACATCCTTGTAGGGACTGTGCTTGCCACGCCGTTCCTGCAGCGAACGTGCCGGCTCGCCCTCGAAGTCGATCAGGTAGGCGTCGCCCTTCACCACCAACACCTGGCCCAGGTGCAGGTCGCCATGCACACGAATGCGCAAGCCACCCACCACTTGCGCGGCCAGAGTCTGGACATGGGCAAGGATCGCCTTCCTGGCACGTACCAGGCGAGCCACCAAGGCCTGGTCGTCGGTCGACAACGGTCCCTGGTGCTGTTCGAGCAACTCCAGCGCGCGACTGACCTGGCTGCCGACATGCTTGCCCCAGGCCTTGCCGTCCTTGCCGGTACTGACCTCGGCACTGAAGTCCGGGTTGTCGGTGGGCGCGGCCAGCACCTGGTGCATCTCACCCAGGCGCTTGCCCAGCAGACCGGCAAAGTTCACCAGCTCGTCCAGGGCATTGATCGAGACTTCGTGCTCCATCGCACCATCGGCCAACTCGTCGCGAATCGCCCGTTCCAGGTTGTTCTGGGTCCAGACCCAGGCATCACCCTGATTGTTCAGCAGGCCCTGGGCAATCATCAGCAGGCTTTCCTCGCCCGTTGGTTCATGCCTTACCACCGAGCCCAGCAACGGCGAAATGTTCTGGAAGCCCGCGGCACCGAGGAAGGCGCTCATTTCCAGTTCCGGGTGGATGCCAGCACTGACCTTACGGATCAGCTTGAGCATCACCCGCTCGCCGACCACTACCGAACTGTTGGACTGCTCGGCCGACAGGTAGCGCACCTCGGCATCCGCCGGCAACGGCTGGGCCAGCAGCTCGGCGGTGGCCTGGAAGCGCAGCTCACCGCTGTCATCACCCAAGACAGAGCCCGCCTGCATGCCCTGGACCACTCCACGCACGAAGCTCTCCAGGCTGAAGGCATCGGTGATCAGGCCCACCTGCCGCCCACGGCGTACCCTGGCCATCGCCAGTTGCTGCGGCAGCGCGGCGTTGATCTGCTCCTCGCCCAGCAGGCCGAACGGCACCTGGTAGCGGCTGCTCTGGCCCGCCACGGTCACTTCGACCTCGCTGAGCAGCACCGGCTGCGGCGGTTCGCCGAAGCGCAGGCCATACACGATCCGTACCTGCTCGATCGGCGCATGCTTGTCGGCGAACCAGCGGCGCATCGGCAGCCACTCGGGCAATGAGGTCTGCTCCAGACGGGTACGGGCCGGCGCTTCGAGCAATTCCTCCAGGCGCTGCTTCAGCACCAGGGTGGAGAAGTCCGGCATGCACTGGGGCGATTCCACGTGCCAGGCCGGCATCTGCGTCTGCGAGGCCAGCAGGAACCAATAGAAACCGTAAGGGGCCAGGGTCAGCAGGAAGTTCAATTGGCCGATGGGCGGAAAAGCATTGCCGCCGAGCATCTCCACTGGCACCCGGCCGGCGAATTGCGACAGTTCCAGCTCCGCCGCCTGGGCGGTGCGCGAGACGTTGGCGACGCAGAGAATGATCTCGCTCTTGCCGTCGGCGCCGGTGTACTCACGGGTATAGGCCAGAATGCGCCGGTTGGCCGGCGACAGCATCTTCAGGCTGCCACGCCCAAAGGCCTTCTGCTGCTTGCGCACGGCGAGCAGGCGGCGGGTCCAGTTGAGCAGCGAATGCGGGTCGCCGGCCTGGGCCTCGACGTTGACCGAGGCAAAGCCGTACAGCGGGTCCATGATCGGCGGCAACACCAGGCTCGCCGGGTCGGCGCGGGAGAAGCCGCCGTTGCGGTCGATCGACCACTGCATCGGCGTCCGTACGCCATCGCGGTCACCCAGGTAGATGTTGTCGCCCATGCCGATTTCGTCGCCGTAATATAGGGTCGGCGTGCCCGGCATCGACAGCAGCAGGCTGTTGAGCAGCTCGATACGGCGCCGGTCGCGCTCCAGCAACGGCGCCAGGCGGCGACGGATGCCGAGGTTGATCCGCGCCCGGCGATCGGCGGCGTAGTAGTTCCAGAGGTAGTCGCGCTCTCGGTCGGTGACCATTTCCAGGGTCAGCTCATCGTGATTGCGCAGGAAGATCGCCCACTGGCAGTTGGCGGGAATCTCCGGGGTCTGGCGCAGGATGTCGGTGATCGGGAAACGGTCTTCCTGGGCGACGGCCATGTACATGCGCGGCATCAGCGGGAAGTGGAACGCCATGTGGCATTCGTCGCCGTCGTCGCCCTTCTGCTCGCCGAAATACAGTTGGGTGTCTTCCGGCCACTGGTTGGCCTCGGCCAACAGCATGCGGTCGGGGTAATGGGCATCGATTTCGGCACGGATGCGCTTAAGCACATCGTGGGTCTCGGGCAGGTTCTCGTTGTTGGTGCCGTCGCGTTCGATCAGGTACGGAATGGCATCCAGGCGCAGGCCATCGACGCCCATGTCGAGCCAGTAGCGCATCACCGACAGCACCGCCTTCATCACCTGCGGGTTGTCGAAGTTCAGGTCCGGCTGGTGGGAGTAGAAACGGTGCCAGAAGTACTGGCCGGCGACCGGGTCCCAGGTCCAGTTGGACTTCTCGGTGTCGAGAAAGATGATCCGGGTGTCGTTGTACTTGTCATCGGTGTCCGACCATACGTAGAAATCCCGCGCGCTGGAGCCGCGCTTGGCCCGACGCGCCCGCTGGAACCACGGATGCTGGTCGGAGGTGTGGTTGATCACCAGCTCGCAGATCACCCGCAGGCCGCGCTTGTGCGCCTCGGCGATAAAGCGCCGGGCATCGGCCAGGGTGCCGTAGTCCGGGTGCACGCCGCGGTACTCGGCAATATCGTAGCCATCGTCGCGCCGCGGCGAGGGGTAGAACGGCAGCAGCCAGATGGTGTTGACGCCCAGGTCGGCTATGTAGTCGAGCTTGGCGATCAGCCCCGGGAAGTCGCCGATTCCGTCGTTGTTGGAATCGAAAAAGGACTTCACATGGACCTGGTAGATGACCGCGTCCTTGTACCAGAGCGGGTCATTGATGAACGTTGCAGGGCGGGTCTTCTTCGCCATGATTGATTCCTTCACTAACGGTCACTGCCTGGACAAACACGGCAATGAACAACGAACACTCCCCAGGTGGCGAGGGGGCTTGCCCCCGTTCGGCGGCGCAGCCGTCGTAAACCGCTGGACACGTCCCCCTGGCAGGCTGTGCTATCCGGCCTTGGGGCCGCTTTGCGGCCCTGCGGGGGCAAGCCCCCTCGCCACCACAAGTTTCCTCATGACAGCTGCTGCCAGGCGGTCGCGTATCAACCTGGAGTAATGCGCCATATCCCGAAGGGCTGGTGCCAGGGCTCGATACGCATCCATTGGGTCTTGCCGTACCAGGTCCAGGTATGGCCATTCATCAGGTCTTCACCATGGGTCTGGGCGTCGTCGGGCAGCCCGAACTCCCACAACGGCAGCTCGAAATGCGCCTCCTGGGCGTTGTGTGGGTCGAGGCTGACCGCCACCAGGATGAAGCTGCTGCGGTCGGCGGTGCGCTTGCCGAAATACAGGATGTTGTCGTTCCAGGCGTTGTAGACCTGCAGGCCCAGGTGGGTCTGCAAGGCCGGATGCTGGCGACGGATGCGATTGAGCTGGGCGATCTCGGCAATGATGTTGCCCGGTGCGCTGTAGTCCCGCGGACGGATCTGGTATTTCTCCGAGTCCAGGTACTCCTCCTTGCCCGGCAAGGGTGCCGACTCGCAGATCTCGAACCCCGAATACATGCCCCACAGGCCCGAGCCCATGGTCGCCAGGGCTGCGCGGATGAGGAAACCGGCCCGCCCCGACTCGTGCAGGAAGGTCGGGTTGATGTCCGGCGTGTTGACGAAGAAGTTCGGCCGATAGCACTCACGCCAGGGCGACTGGTTCAGTTCGGTGAAATAACTGGCCAGCTCGGCCTTGTTGTTGCGCCAGGTGAAATAGGTATAGCTCTGGGAATACCCAACCTTGCCCAGGCGCGCCATCATCGCCGGTGCGGTGAAGGCTTCGGCGAGGAAGATCACCTCCGGATGACGACCGCGAACATCGGCGATCAGCCATTGCCAGAACGGCAGCGGCTTGGTGTGCGGGTTGTCGACGCGAAAGATCTTCACGCCCTCCTCGACCCAGCCGACCACGATATCGCGCAGCTCGGTCCACAGGCCGGGTACGGCATCGGCGGCATAGAAATCGACGTTGACGATATCCTGGTATTTCTTCGGCGGGTTCTCGGCGTACTTGATCGTGCCGTCCGGCCGCCAGTTGAACCAGCCGGGATGCTGCTGCAGCCAGGGATGGTCCTGGGAACACTGGATGGCGAAGTCGAGGGCGATCTCCAGGCCATGCTCGGCGGCCGCAGCGACCAGCCGACGGAAGTCCTCGCGGCTGCCCAACTGCGGGTGGATCGCCTCGTGCCCGCCGTCCTCGCTGCCGATGGCATAGGGGCTGCCCGGATCGTCAGGACCGGCGGTGAGCGAGTTGTTCGGACCCTTGCGATGGCTGCGGCCGATCGGATGGATCGGCGGGAAATACAGCACGTCGAAGCCCATGTCGCGGATCGCCGGCAGGCGCGCCTGGACGTCATTGAAGGTGCCGTGGCGTGCGGGATCGTCGGTGACCGAGCGCGGGAACAGTTCGTACCAGCTGGCGAACCGGGCGAGTTGCCGTTCCACATCCAGGGCAAAGTCATGGCTCAGGCTCAGGTAGGCCTGATGGTCTGCCTGGCGCATCAACACGGCGGTGGCGGGCTTGAGGAAACCCTCGACCTGCCCGTCGTTCGAACGCTGCGAAAGCTCATGGTGCAGCGCCGCCAGACGCTCGGCCAACTCGCCCTGGCTGCGTTCGCTGGCCTGGCGGATATGCTCGCGGCCCTCCTGCAGCTCGAGATCGATGGGGACCCCGGCGACGAACTTCTTCTCCAGCTCGTAGCAGAAGCTGCCGAACTGATCGATCCAGGCCTCGATGCGATACACGTAGCGGCCCTGGCCGCCCACCCGCAACTTGCCCTGCCAGAGATTGTTGCCCTTGTCGGTCATCACCGAACGCTGCCAGTCGCCGGCCCCGACCGGCTTCCAGGCCAGCAAAACGGCCAGCTTGTCATGGCCATCGGCGAATACCCGGGCGCTCACCGGCACTTCCTCACCTTCAACGGCCTTGACCGCGAACTGCCCTCCGTCGATGGCCGGCTTCACATTCTCGATGGCGATGCGCGGCAGCAACAGCGCCTGGGACAACGGCAGGACCTGGGTACCCTGCTCATCCAATGATTTATCAGCTGTCATCGAGCATCACTCCTTACGTCCTGTGGACGCTCTACCTTGCGTGATCATGATGGGTCACGACCGGCTTCATCCTGAAAAGGCCGCTCAAGTTCGGAGCCAGGCGGCGGCGCAAAAGTTCAGATGGATTTGCCGAACCGTCCGCTCGTCCAGAAATTGCAGTCAATTGCCTTGAGCCAAGGTCAATCGCTACACCAGGTGGCCATGTAAAAAAGGAGTCTTCATGAATATTCCGATTCCAGCGGAAACGCCCGATCCCAATATCGACCAGCCGACACTACCCCCGGCCGAGCCGCAACCGGTTCCGGAGCAGGAGCCACCGGAGAGCACTCCCCCGCCCAAGATCGATCCGCCGACGACCATGCCACCGGTGATCGCGAAACAAGCATAGTCAACCCGGCCCACCTGCACGCCCCTGTAGGAGCCGGGCTTGCCCGCGAAGGCGATCATGTCGGCGCCATAGGACCTGGGTGAATGGCCGACGTTGTCGGTTCGCGGGCAAGCCCGGCTCCTACAGGGGAGCGGATACACCGGTCAGTCGCGATCTTTTTCCAGCAATTGCAGGATCTTCGGCATCACGCTGAACACCGCCAGCGCCAGCAGCGTGCTGAGCACCGCCGTCGCCTCGCGCCCCAGCCCTGCTGCCACGCCGATGGCGGCAGTCATCCATAACCCGGCGGCAGTGGTCAGCCCCTTCACATGCTGCCCTGCCTCGTCGGCATGGCCCTTGAGAATGGTCCCGGCGCCGAGAAAGCCGATGCCGGCAATCACCCCCTGCACCACCCGACTCATGGCATCGGCCTGGGCACCGGAGACTTGCGGCACCAGCACGAACAGCGCCGCCCCCAGGGCGACCAGCATGTGCGTGCGCACGCCCGCCGCCTTGCCCTGCTGCTCGCGCTCAAAACCGAGCACGCCACCCAGCACGGCGGCAATCAGCAGGCGCAGGGTAATCCGGGTTACCTCCTGTACATCGCCGATGTCGGCGAACTCAGCTTGCAGCGTTGCCCATACGGTGTGCCACCAGGCGTCCATGTTCCCGACCTCTCGATGTTCGATAAGCGATGGACAGCGGCGCTCCCACGCCGGTTCGCCCGACGACCGCTAATCGGCTGCGTCGAACGATGACGGGCCGCGGCGTCCTAAAGATGGTCAGCCTGCGAAAAGAGGAGAGCGCCATGCCCGTGCATATCGACCTGTCCAACCAGACCTGCATCCTGGAAGAAAACGACACCCGGATCAGCGGTCCGGCCAAGGATGTGAAGATCACCACCGACGACGCCAGGAGCATGTCCCGCGCCGAACTCGACGGGCGGGAAATCTGGATCACCGAGGCGGAAGCCGACGCCCTGACCGTCGCTGGCGCCTTCGACGGCCGTCACCACGTGAAGGCGACGTCGAGTGATTCGGTGATTTGATTGATCCGTATCAGCCTGCCCGCCCGGCACCTGTGCCAGGCGGCTGCAGGCTCGCTGCGGCAAGCTCCGGACCCGGTATGGCAAGTTGTCGCAGGCGCCGCCCATTGCGCATCTGATCTGCTTTTTATTGAAATACCTGAGTCTGTTATGCAAACAGTTCGCTCGGCATAGTGCCCTGGCCTGATGGAGGCTGACGAGCGACAGATCATGAGCGAAAGAATCCCCGTCCAGTTAGTTGACACCTTCGAGCCTTCGCGCCCCAACAAGATGAAGGCCAAGTCGAGCGACAACCTGATTCACACCCGCAGTTTCACCGGCCTGTTCCGTACCTTGCGCATGAGCGGCGCAGGCTTTCTGTTCCTGCTGTTCTTCGGTACCGTCTGGTTGAATTGGGGCGGCCGCCAGGCGGTGCTCTGGGACCTGGCCAACAGCAAGTTCCATATCTTCGGCGCAACCTTCTGGCCCCAGGACTTCATCCTGCTCTCGGCATTGCTGATCATCTGCGCCTTCGGCCTGTTCGCCATCACCGTGTTCGCCGGGCGGGTCTGGTGCGGCTACACCTGCCCGCAAAGCTCCTGGACCTGGCTGTTCATGTGGTGCGAGAAAGTCACCGAAGGCGAGCGCAACCAGCGGATCAAGCTGCAGGCCGCGCCCTGGGGCCCGAACAAACTGGCCCGGCGTGCCGCCAAGCACACCCTGTGGCTGGCGATCAGCCTGATCACCGGCTTGACCTTCGTCGGCTACTTCACGCCGATCCGGCCGCTGGTCGAGGAGTTGCTGAGCCTGCAACTGGGCGGCGTCAGCCTGTTCTGGGTGCTGTTTTTCACCGGCGCCACCTACCTCAACGCCGGTTGGCTGCGCGAAGCGGTGTGCATGCACATGTGCCCCTATGCGCGGTTCCAGAGCGTGATGTTCGACAAGGACACCCTGACCATCTCCTACGATGCCGCCCGCGGCGAGAACCGTGGCCCGCGCAAACGTGAAGTGGCCCCGGCCAGCGTCGGCCTCGGCGACTGCATCGACTGCCGGATGTGCGTGCAGGTCTGCCCGACCGGCATCGACATCCGCGATGGCCTGCAGATGGAGTGTATTGGCTGCGCAGCCTGCGTCGATGCCTGCGACTCGATCATGGACAAGATGGGCTACGCCCGCGGCCTGGTCCGCTACACCTCCGAACACCAGTTGCAGGGTGGCACGACCCACCTGCTGCGGCCACGCCTGGTCGGCTACAGCGCGGTGCTGCTGATCATGATCGGCACGTTGGCACTGGCACTGGTCCAGCGGCCGATGGTCTCGCTGGATGTCAGCAAGGACCGTGGCCTGTACCGGGAAAACAACCTCGGGCAGATCGAGAACATCTACAGCCTCAAGGTCATCAACAAGACCCAGCAGCGCCAGCAGTACCGCCTGCAACTGGTCGACGGCGAGGGTTTCCAGCTACAGGGGCGCACCGAACTGAGCCTGGCGGCCGGCGAAATCGCCGACTTCCCGGTCTCGGTGGCGATGACCACCGAACGGGCGAAAAGCAGCTCCCAGGAGCTCGCCTTCCGCCTGGTCGACCAGCACGATCCCCGCGTCTACAGCGTGGCGAATAGCCGCTTCGTCGCGCCGATGAACCGTTGATGACATAGAATCCCCAGGGCGCCAGCCCCAGGGCCTACAGGGAGTTTGGCACGGAACACTGCGGGAGCCGGATTTATCCGGCCCCCACAGGTTAGTGTTCCAAGAGTGACAACAGCCAGCTCCAATCAGACAGCCGAAAACCTGCCGTTGCGTGCCCGTATTCAATGAGCCAAGCCACCATGAAACGCTATGAAAAATTCGCCGACGACATTGCCGAGCTGATCCGCTCCGGGGTCCTTGGTCCCGGCCAGCGGGTCCCGTCGGTCCGCTACGCCAGCCAGACCTACGGCGTCAGCCCGTCGACGGTGTTCCAGGCCTATTACCTGCTGGAACGTCGCGGGCTGATCCGCGCCCGGCCGCGCTCGGGGTATTTCGTCAACACCCATGCGCCGAGCCCGTTCTCGGAGCCGGTGATCAGCAGCCAGGTGCACGAGTCCACCGAGGTCGACGTCAGCGAACTGGTGTTCTCGGTACTCGATTCGATCAAGGACCCGACCACCGTGCCTTTCGGCTCGGCCTTCCCCAGCCCGACGCTGTTCCCGCTGCAACGCCTGGCCCGCTCCCTGGCCAGTGCCAGCCGCGAGATGGACCCACGCATGGTGGTCACCGACCTGTCGCCGGGCAACCCGCAACTGCGCCGGCAGATCGCCCTGCGCTACATGGTTGGCGGGTTGATGCTGCCCATGGAGGAATTGCTGGTCACCAGTGGCGCCCTGGAGGCGCTGAACCTGTGCCTGCAAGCGGTGACCGAACCGGGCGACCTGGTCGCCATCGAGGCCCCGGCGTTCTATGCCTGCCTGCAGGTGCTGGAGCGCCTGAAGCTCAAGGCCGTGGAAATCCCCGTGCACCCCCGCGATGGTATCGACCTCGGCGTGCTGGCGCAGAACCTCGAGAAGCATCCGATCAAGGCCGTGTGGTGCATGACCAGCTTCCAGAACCCCATGGGCGCGACCATGCCCGAGGCGAAGAAACAGGCGCTGGTGGAGTTATTGCGTGAACACCAGGTGCCGCTGATCGAGGACGATGTCTACGCCGAGCTGTACTACGGCCAGCAGGCGCCCAAGCCGGCCAAGGCCTTCGATACCGAGGGGCTGGTGATGCACTGCGGCTCGTTCGCCAAGAGCCTGGCACCCGGTTATCGCATCGGTTGGGTCGCCGCAGGACGATTCGCGCAGAAGATCGAACGGCTGAAACTGATGACCTCGCTGTGCGCCTCGATGCCGGCCCAGGCGGCCATCGCCGACTACCTGCAGCACGGCGGCTACGACCGTCATCTGCGGCGCCTGCGTTATGCCCTGGAGGAACAGCAGAGCGCGATGCTCGCGGCGATTGCCCGCTATTTCCCGGCGCAGACCCGGGTCAGCCAGCCGGCTGGGGGTTATTTCCTCTGGCTGGAATTGCCGGAACAGATGGACTCGCTGAAGCTGTTCCAGATGGCGCTGGCCCAGGGCATCAGCATCGCACCGGGGCCGATCTTCTCGCCGGCCCGGCGCTTTCGCAACTGCATCCGCCTCAACTATGGCAGCCCGTGGGATGAGGCGTCGGAGAAGGCCATGGAAACGCTGGGGCGGATCGTGCGTTCCTTCTGAATCCACCCTATGGATTGATTGGGCTCAGCGCCCGCCCGCGAGGTCGAGGAAGGTCCCGGTGGTATACGAGGCCTTGTCCGACAGCAACCAGATGATGCCCTCGGCCACTTCCTCGGCACGCCCGCCACGGCCCATCGGGATCCCCGGTTCCAGCTTGCTGACCCGGTCCGGGTCACCGCTCAACGCGTGGAACTCGGTGAAGATGAACCCTGGTCGCACAGCATTGACCCGGATCCCCTCGCCCGCCAATTCCTTGGACAGGCCCAGGGTAAAGGTATCGAGCGCACCCTTGGAGGCCGCATAGTCGACGTACTCGTTGGCCGAACCCAGCCGTGCCGCTGCCGACGACACGTTGACGATGCTGCCGCCCTGCCCGCCATGGCGTGGCGACATGCGCAACACCGCATGCTTGGCGCAAAGCATCGGTCCCAGTACGTTGGTCTTCAGGGTCTGCAGCATGCGGAATTCGGACATCTCGTCGACCCGCGACTTGTGCCCGACCGTCCCGGCATTGTTCACCAGCGCCGTCACCCGCCCCAGCTCGGTGTCCACTCGCTGGAACAGATGGATCACCTCATCCTCGTCGCTGACATCCGCGCGCACCGTGATCGCTTGCGCGCCCAGTGCCCGCACCTGCTCCTGCACCTGGTGCGCCGCGTCTTCATCACGCAGGTAGTTGATGCAGATGCGGTAACCCTGCTGCGCCGCCAGCAACGCGGTCGCCGCGCCGATGCCACGGCTGCCACCGGTGATGACGATGACTTTTTCCATTACACCCTACCCCGTCGACTGGTCTCTGAGGTTCCAGAATAACCGTGGGACAAGGCGCTTGTGTAGCCATCAAGCGTCGTAGCCCTACCTCCGGCGCTCACATACACCCAGGCTTCGAGCCCGGAGGCCAGGCGTACCGCGGCCCGCTTGTAGTCCGACACCTCGTAGGCATCCGCCATCGCCCGCTCCTCGGCGGGGATCTGCAAGACCATGCCGGCGAATGTCAAGGCGGGTCCCGTCTCAGTGAAGACTCAGGCCATGGCCCCGGCCGGTGTCGACGTTGAGGTGCAACAGGCGACCCTGGTCATCGCTGAAGATCCAGTCCTGGCCCAGTTGGCGCACCCGCAGTCCGCCCTGTTCCGGCCAGTCCAGCCTGGCACACTCCCGTGACCGGGCGCGGTCCAGGAAATGGAACCGGTTGCCCCCGGCGGGCGCCAGGAACTGCGCAACCAGCCACCGTTCGTTAGCATAGAGGTGAGCTTGAAAATCCTCCGGGACCTCGGCGAGGCGAAAACGCTGCAAGGCCTTTCGGCCGCTGACCAACCAGTCCAACTGATCGCCGGCCTGGAGCTCGGACCAATACTCCAGGTATTCGCCAAGATGGTGGACCCGTTGCGAGAGATCCGGACGGATCAGCTTCGGCTCCGGGTCCCGGGAGAGCAGGCGCCGCTCAGGCAGCTTGTAGCGCCACTGCTCGGTGGTGCCATCGGCCAGGCAGAGCAGCCAGTACTCGTCATCCGCCGTGGCTTCGAGCTGCACCAATGGGCCAGGCAGGTCGCTCAGATGCCAGAGCGTGGCGAAGTCCCTGTCGATATCCACTACCCGCACCTGCTCACGGGTCGCAATGGTCCAGGCGATGCCATCGAACTGCCGGGCAAAGAACGCCAGGGCCAATACGCCGAGATCCCTGGCCTGCCCTGTCACCAGGTCCAGCTTGCTGATGCGCCAGACCGTACCGCGTTGCGCCAGGGCCAGGGCAATACGACGGTTGCTGCCGATCACCAGGTGACTGGCCGGCACGGCAAAACGCTGGCGAATCACACCCAGGCGATCGACCACGACCGCTCCCGACTCACCCAGTGCCACCAGGTAATGGTCATCCCGCAACGGTACGGCATCATGAAGCGCACGATTGCCCGGCGCCGGTGCCGACCAACGCAAGGGCGCTGAGACCGAGTGCAGGCCCGCCGGAGCATTGGCAGCCACCTCACCCTTGGGCAGGTCGAGCTTGAGCAACTCGTCGCCACTGAGTTTGACCAGCGCGGAAAGGTCCTTGGCCGTCAGGCCAGGATGTGCCCCGCCGTGGTCGGCCAGCACCGCATGCACCACCGCCGCCGCCAGCGCGCGCACCGTACGTGTCGACGGCGAGATGCCGATCAGCTCGATGGCCAGCACGGCACGCTCGTCAGCCCGTTCGGCATCGTCGCGCAAGGCACGCAGGTAAGGTTCATGGACTGCCAGGGTGTCGGGCAGCAACACCGCCCGCTTGACCAGCGCCGCTGCGGCCAGGCTGCCACCAGCGGCTTCGGCGGCAAGCAGCCATTGCCGGGCCCGCTCGCGCTCGGCAGGCAGCGGCCAGATCACCTCCACCGCCGCCAGCCAGTCACCCTGGCCGACCAGCATTTCGGCCCACTCCAGACGGAGCCGCTCGGCCGCCTCCGGCCAGTCGGCCTGCAGGCTCAGCACGGCCGCGGCAAACGCCTTGTCGCGACGAGCGACCAGTACCGCCCGCTGCCAATCGTCAGCCAGGCACAGCAGCCGGACGATCGTCGCCGGTTGCATATCCCAGGCCAGCGCCAACTCTGCCGCCTGTTTGCAGCGCTGGTGCTTCTCCAGGTAGTCCAGAGCTTCCTGGCGCGCATGCAGCAGCTCGGCGAGGACATACACGGCTTCCTCGATACGTCCCTTGCGATCGAGATCCTCGAAGGTCCGGCGATAGAGCTGGAGCAGATGGGCCTTGAGATCTTCCGCCAGGTTGACGCCCTGCACGCGGCCACCGACCTTACCCACTGCCAGGTTGTCGCGAGCCTTGAGTGCCCCCAGTGCCTGTTCGGTGGCAGTATTGCCGCCCATGGGAATGGCATGCCGCAGCGCCGCCTCGATATCGCCCCGCTCGAACATCTCGAGCATGCGCTGCATGTAGGCGGCATGCTGGCGGTTCAATAATGCATCCAGGTGTGAAGCCATCGCCATCCGGTTCAGCCATTGGCGCCAACGCGACAGCAGATCGGGCTTTGCTGTCCGACGCTCAGGCAGCGACGCGGTGCGATTGGCCGGGGCCGACGCGGCCTGCGTGGCCGGCCCCTGTTGACGGGCATGCGCCTGCTTGACCAGTGTCTGCCGCTCGACTTCGATACGCCCGCGGATGAACCGACGCAACAGCCAGAGAGTCATGGTCACTACCACGGCCGAACCGAGGAACCAGAGCGGATCAAAACCTGCGGACAGCGTTTCCCTGGGCACCGCTGCCGGCTTGACGCCTGGGGCTGACGGCACATCGTAGAGGCTCTGCAAATAGATGAACAGGATCACCACGGCGGCCACTCCCGGCACCAGCCAGGTGCGCCTTGCCGTCATGCCCTGCGCAGACTGGTGCGTCGCCGCAGGGCCATTCGCCGTGCCGGAAGCAGTTTTGCCTGCGCGGGTGCCAGCCGCCTCCAGCGCCTTGAGTACACCCTCGCGCTCGGCACTCGGGGCACCCACCACATCCCCCAGTACCTGGCGGATGTCCTGCGGCTCCCAGGTTTCGAGCACCGGCTCGGGCAAGGCCTGCGTGCAGTCGTAGGTTTCCAGCAAGCCGTAGTCGCCCAGGTCGAACCATTGGCCCGGTTGCAGCGCCTGCCCATCCGACAGGTTCAATGCCTGGGCCCGGGCATCGCGGATCAGCCACAGGTCCGCCAGGGGGAGCCGGTCGATTTCCGCCGGTTCAAGCCAGGCCGAACACAACGCCCTTCCCTGCCGGATCAGCGGCCAGGGGCCGAGGTGGTCGCAAGACATCGACAGCGGCGCCCCGAAGCACAGCACGTCACCGTCGGCAAAGCGATAGGCCCGCGCCCCGAGCTGCCAGTGCCGGATGATCTGCAACTGACTGGTCGTTTCATCGAAGCGCTCGCGCGGAAACCACAAGGCCCCGACCTGCTGCCAGCCGCGCAGACCGGGGCGCCGGATGGATGGGGAAAGCGAATCAGTCATCGGCCAGGTCCTTGCGGGCGGTCTGCAGGTGCATCCTCACGCTCCGGGTCTTCACATCGAAGACCAGCAGCTCGCGGGTTTCGGTAATCAGCGCGAGCAGCCCGGAGGCAGCGCAGAAGCTGGCCTTGAGGATGCGCGAGGTGCTGGAGTAAAGGCTCTCGGTCTTGTCGGGGCTGATCAGCAGCAGGGTCTTGCCACCACCGGTCTTGACCACCAGGGCGAACTGCCCGTGCTGGACATCGTGGAACAGGCCGATGGCCTTGCAGGTCGGCGGCAACTGGATCCGTGCCGCCGGCTGGGGGTGGCTGCCGGGCGTGAACAGGGTCCACTGCTCCTGCTGTTCCTGGCCGTGTTGTACGGCACAGCCACCGAAGCCTCGACGCCAGTGCAGCAGGTTGGCGAACAGCACCTCGGTCGCCGCTTTTCCATCGCCCAGCGGGAAAGGCTCATGACGCCGGTAGTCGAGGGAAAACAGACAGGCGAACAGTTGGCCGGCACGGCGGCTGGCGTAGACCAGGCTCACGTCATCAATCTGCTCCATGCCGAGCACATCCCGGTCCATATAGTGCGTGGCAACAGGCGTTGGGCGGCGCGTCGGCGAGGGAATTTCGGACTCCCAATAGGCCAGGGTCCGCCCCCCCGCCAGCACGACCAGCCGAGTACGGCTGGACGAACGCAGGCGCGCCGCCGGCAACGAGACAGTCGTACCCAGCGGAATCTGCAGCTCGTCCCGAGGTGGACAGGCAACCGGCTCCATGCCGGGCAGATGCCAGAAAGACAGATGCTCGCCAACACTCAACAAGGCACAGGGCTGGCGTGTGCGCAACACCACGCCCAACGGCCGGGCGCCACGCGCCCAGAGCTGGCGCCTGGTTTTCACCGCGTTCTTCTGCCCCGGCTGGGGAATCGAGAGAATCAGCAGGCCCGGCTCATCCAGCAGACGCACGGCAACATGGGTGCCAGCACTGGCAATCAGCGGCGGCGCGCTCAACGAGATGCGTTCCGCAGTGGTCATGTGTGCCTCCAGCGCGCCCTCTTTCTCGAACTGTCCCTTGAGCAACCGCATGGCTGCCGCCTGGTCGGGCTTGGGCAAGACGATCGGGCCGGCCTGCGATGGCCGCATCCGCAGCTCCAGCGCGTCCTCCAGCAGGCCCTGTCCGATCTGCAGCACACGCGCACGGCGCACAGCCGCGACGTCCGGCAGGCGCTGGCCGACCAGCCAGCACTCGCTGGCTTCCTCTGGATGCTCGGCCAAGGCCTCCTGCCAGCCCTGCCAATGGTCATCGGTGACCGTCGCATAGGTGCGGGCCTTGAGCAGCCCGCGCAACTGCGCCGATGAGCGCAGCTCGAACAGTTCCGGCTTCTGTTGCAATACCCCCCAGCGAAACTGCGCCCCGTTTTCCGCTGCCCGTCGAGCCAGCAAAATCATCAGCGCCAGATGCACCAGACGGGCGCCGCCCAGCTGCAACGGCCCGGCATCGAACAACACCACGATCAACCGGGATGCCTGCCGTGCCTGATACTGCGGGGCGAGAAACAGGTGCTCGCCACTGGAGGCGCGGCGCAGGAACTCATCGGCGAACTCGTCGGCCAATAGCCATTCGCTGCTCAACAGCCGCTCATAGGAGCCACGCCGGTGCAGGTTGCCCAGGCCATCGGGCTCCGGGACCCCGCCCAGGTGCGCGCCCCTGAATGGCCCGAGCAACGGGCTGATGCAACTGAGCAAGGCGCCGAGGCTCGGCACCAGTTGCGGGTCGAACCATTCCAGCCATTGCCGCCAGGGTTGCAGGGATTCGGGTAATTCCATCACAGACCTACACAAGCGGACGCTTTCGAGAGCATCGCGCGAAAAAAGGAACCGGCATCAACCCCACAACGCGGCGATGCGTGCCAGCAATTCGGCCGTGAGCGGCAGCGAGCGATCGAGCGGCACGCAGGTGGTCGGTTGGTGCCACACCAGCAGCGGTTGCCGGGCAAACTTCGCCAGCAGCGCCTGGGCCAGCAGGTCCATGGGCACATCCGGCTGCCAAAGGCTCGGCAGCCAGAGTTGCGGAGCCTGCTCGCAGGCACGGGCGTAGTCGACACCCTCCACCCAGGGCAGGCACGACGACTCGCCGCTGACGATCAGCACATCCCGATTGGCGGTGGCCTGCAGCCCTCGCAGCCGTTCGGTGCTCATCGACGCCAGGCGCGCATGCAGGTCCCTGGCCACTGTGCCCCAGGCCACCGCTGCAACAGGCGCAGCGGGTTCGGCCTGGGCCTTCCACCCCCAGCTCAAGCGGATCGGCTGGCTCATGTCGCCGGCGTCAGTTGCTTGACCAGCAGGCCCCTGAGGCCGAGCAGTTCTGGAGGCATGCTGTCCGTCGAGAAGTTCGCGTCGATCTCGCGCAACACCGCTTCGGACTCGCCAGGGTCGAAGCCCTCACCCGAGGCCCCGCGCATCAGGCAGCCCTGCGCCGACTCGATCAGGCGGCTGGCACGAGACATCGGCAGCAGCGTCGCCTCCTCCACCGCCGTGAACAGATTACGGTTGCTCGAAAGACGCAGCACCTCACGCAACACCTCGCGGCCATGCTGCTGGGACTCCTTGGTCGCCAGCGCATAAAGCAGCGGCCACAGGTCCGCCTCGGTGGCTTGCAGACGCCCACCCAGCAACGCGGCGGCGGCAATCAGCCGCTGGGACTTGACGATTCGCCGGTCGGACAACTGGATGCCCGCCGCGCGCAACAGGCGGATCGCGTTGGCCAGGGCCGGCCGCACCCGCTCCATGTCGACCTGCCGCAATGCCTGGCTGAGGGTGTCGAGGTCATTCAGGCCGAGCAATTGCCGAACGGGCAACTGATCGGCCTGCCAGCCGCCGCTGAGCATGGCTTCCAGTTGGTTGTCCGGCACGGAGTCGACGAACAGGTGCAGCAGGAAACGATCGCCGAAAGCCGCCAGGGCCTCGTCATCCGGCAAGCCGTTGGCGGCGCCGACACAGACCCGCAACGGACATTTGATCTGGGTGTGCCCGCGCCGGAACTGGCGCTCGTTGAGCACGCCGAGCAAGGTGTTGAGGATCGCGGTGGAGCCGAGGAACACCTCGTCGAGAAAGACGATATCCGCTTCCGGCAGCATGCCGCTGACATCGGTTTCCACCGTGCCTTCACGCAGTTTCTTCAGGTCGACCGGGCCGAACAGCTCCGACGGCTCGGTGAACCGTCCCAGCAGGTATTCGAAGTAGCGCCCACCCATGGCCTGGGCCACGCGTCGTACCACGGCGCTCTTGGCAGTGCCCGGTGGGCCGACCACCAGCAGGTGTTCCTGGGCCACGGCGGCCAGCACGATCAGTTCGGCCAGTTGCTCACGCCCGACCAGGCCTTCGGTTGCCGCCCTGACGCCCTGGCGAATCTGTTGTGCAGCTAGCTGAATGGCGGACAACATGAACCGAATCCTTCCCTGAGCAAAAGAGCGAATCTTGCCTCAAACAGCCCTGGTAGCAAAGCGCCTGCTTGCCTGGGACAGAGACAGGAGCGTCCGCCTCTATGGTTATGCGAAGAGGTTATTTAACCAAAGCGCCCGCCTCCCATAAGCTCCGCTCACCGGACAACCGGCCCCGCCCTTCTCTCAACTGTCATCGCGAGGTGTCCATGGTCGCTCCGGTTCCTGCTCCTTCCCGTTCCCGCCTGTTGCTCTACGCACTGGCTGTCGCCTCCGCACTGGGGGCGTCCCATGTCGAGGCCAATGAAACCCTGCGCATCGGCTACCAGAAATCCTCGACCCTGATCACCCTGCTGAAAAGCCAGGGCACCCTGGAAAAAGCCCTGGCCAAGGAGCATATCGACGTCAGCTGGCACGAGTTTCCCAGTGGCCTGCCACTGCTCGAATCGCTGAACGTGGGCAACGTCGACATCAGTGCCGATGTCGCCGATACCGTGCCGGTGTTCGCCCAGGCGGCGAAGGCCAAGCTCACCTACTTCGCCCAGGAGGCGGCCTCGCCGGCAGCCCAGGCGATTGTCGTGCGCAAGGATTCGCCGATCACCAACCTGGCCGGTCTCAAGGGCCACACGGTCGCGGTGACCAAGGCCGCCGGCAGCCACTACCTGTTGATTGCCGCGCTGGCCAAGGCCGGGCTGAAGTTCAGCGATATCACCCCGGCCTACCTGACACCCGCCGATGGCCGGGCGGCCTTCGAAAACGGCAAGGTCGATGCCTGGGTGACCTGGGAACCGTTCCTCAGCGGCGTGCAGCGCCAACTGCCGACCCGCACCCTCGCCGACGGCCAGGGCCTGGCCAGCTACAAGCGCTACTACCTGGCAAGCACGCCCTATGCCCAGGCGCATCCGCAGGTGCTGAAGCAGGTGTTTGCCGAGCTGCAGAAGTCCGGTGAGTGGATCAAGGCTCATCCGCAGGACGCCGCCAAGGTCCTCGGCCCACTGTGGGGCGGCCTGGATGCGGCGACGGTCGAAGCTGCCAACCAGCATCGCAGCTATGCAGTGCAGGCAGTGACGGTCGACCAGTTGGGCGAGCAACAGCAGATTGCCGATGCCTTCCTCGCCGCGGGGCTGCTGCCGCAGAAGGTCGACACCCGCGACGTCGGTATATGGAAGCCCTGAATCGCAACCTGGCCCTGCCGCCAGTGTGGCGAGAGGGCTTGCCCCCGCTGGAGCGCAAGGCGCTCCCAAGCCAGCTTGCACAATCATTCAGGCATGCCGGAAACACAGGTCTTGCGGCTGTTTTGCAGCCGAGCTGCGGGCAAGCCCGCTCGCCACAAGGTTCGCTCATCTCGGCTCATTGCCAGGTCTGCTTGCCACGGATGGCGCAGGCCAGCGCACTGAGGGCAATCGCCAGGCCGGCCAGGGAATAGACCCAACTGGCCGACGCCACTGGCAGCAGCACACCGGCCAGCAACGGCCCGACACCGGCACCGATATCCCGCCACACCGCATTCGAAGCCAACGCCTGGACTCGCCCGGCGCCGGGGTTGCGCTGGGCCACCAGGGTCACCACCAACGGCAGTTGCAGGGCCCGCAGGACCAGCACCGAGCCGGCACCGAGAATCAGCCAGTGGCTGCCGAAGGCCGCCAGGGCCAGGCCGCTGAGGATCGAGAACAGCAACAGCATGCGCACCACGCCATAACGGTCGGCCACTCGCCCGCCCAAGGGGCTGAGGAACATTTCCGAGACGTACCGCAGGGCCATCAGCACCCCGGCGATAATCACCGCATTGCCGCCGAGCACGGCGCTGGCCTGCAGCGACAGGCCGAAGATGAACAGTCCGTCGAGGGCCACGCCTTCGACGAAGGACCAGACCGCCACGCTGTCCGGCCACTTGAAGCGTCGGCCGGCCGGCGCCGCCAGCTCGTGACCCTGGCTCGGCAGGCCACGCGCCACCCACAGGCCGATCAGCGAGGTGGCACACAGCAGCAGGAAAATCAGCCGTGGCCCGATCTGCAGGCTCAGCCAGCCACCGAGGGCCAGGGCGATCATCGGGCCGATGGCAATGATGCCTCGTGAGCGCCCTGCCCGGCGTGCCGCACCGGCAGGCTCGAGGGTCGCCAGTACTTGCGTCGACAGGTTCAGTGCAGCAAAGGACAGGCCCCAACCCAGGCGCAACAGCAGCAGCCAGAAGAACCCCGAGATCAGCGAATTGCCCAGGGCACACAGGGCGCTGACGGACGCTGCCAGCATCAGGGTCAAGCGGTCGCCGTGGCGAGCGTAGTAACGCAGCACGTAGCCATAGCCGAAGATTCGCACCAGGCGATTGGCCGCCAACAGCACCCCGGCCTGGGCCAGGGTCACGCCAAAGGCCTGGGTGTTCATCGGCAGCAACAGGTAGAGCAATACGTCGCTGGGCAGGCACAGCGCCAGCACCATCGCCGCACGGCGGGAGGCGGAATCGGTCGAGTGAGCGGCCACGGCTGACATGGAGGACGAGGTCTTCGCGCGAGGAACAGGCCCGCCAGCATGCCGGGTCGAAACAAGCGCTGACAACACTTTTTGAAACATGTTTGTAATGTTGCCGGAGCAACAGCGGTTCAACAGAGTGCACGCGAACAAACACCAGCGCCTCCCCGGTGGAGGCCGGCTTGCTGGGGATGGCTATCGCGCTGCCCCCACATTTTCATTGGATCGTTACCACGCAGAGCGTCATCGCCGGCCCTTCGCGGGCAAGCCCTGCTCCTACAGATTTCGCGTCGTATTCAACACGGATGTACCACACGAAACCTGTAGGAGCAGGGCTTGCCCGCGAAGAGGCCCGAAAGCCTTGCACCCAGCTGGCATAGAGACTGCATTATTCCTTTTAGGCAGATCACCAAGACCATGACTGCCAAATCAGAAATAAGCCTGCAGTCCCTCTCCCTGGAGCATCCGATGAAAGCCCTCGACCCGATCACCAAGGCCGCGCGCCTGCTGGCCGCCGCCACCGCGCTGGCATTGGGCCTGCAACCCCTGGCCCAGGCCGCCGAAACCCCACCGGCCGAAGTCAAGCTGGACTACGCCTACTATTCGCCCGTCAGCCTGGCGCTGCGGCATTTCGGCTGGCTGGAAAAAGCCCTGCCGCAGAGCAAGGTCACCTGGGTCCTGAGCCAGGGCAGCAACCGTTCCCTGGAATACCTCAACAGTGGCGGCGTCGACTTCGGTTCCTCGGCCAGCCTCGCCGCCGTGCTCGCCCGGGCCAACGGCAGCCCGATCAAGTCGATCTATGTCTACAGCCGTGCCGAGTGGACTGCACTGCTGGTGCGCAAGGACTCGCCGTACCAGAGCATCGCCGATCTCAAGGGCAAGAAGATTGCCGCGACCAAAGGCACCGACCCGTACCTGTTCACCTTGCGCGCGCTGCAACAGGCCGGCCTGGGCGGGGACGACGTGGAGCTGGTGCACCTGCAACATCCGGATGGTCGCACCGCGCTGGAGAAAGGCGACGTCGACGCCTGGGCCGGTCTCGACCCGCACATGGCCGCCAGCGAGCTCCAGGCCGGTTCGCGCCTGCTGTACCGCAACCCCGGCTTCAACAGCTACGGGGTGATCAGCGTCACCGAGAAATTTGCCAAGGAGCATCCGCAGACCATCGAAACCGTGCTCGGCGCCTATGAAAAAGCCCGTGAGTGGGCCCTGCAGAACCCCGACGAACTGGCTGGCCTGCTGGCCAGCGAATCCGGCCTGCCGCTGGATGTCGCCAAGCTGCAACTGTCGCGCACCGACCTGAAGAACGCCCGCCTCGGCCCGCAGGACCTGGTGGCCTCGAAGGCCGCTGCGCCGATCCTGGTGTCCGAGGAACTGGTCCGTCGCGGGGTGAATGTCGACCAGGTCATCGATCAGTTGATCGACAGCCGTTTCAGTCCCGTCGCGGTCGCCCACCAGTAACGGCCACCTGGAGCCCCCATGAACGCCAAGAGCAAAGCCCTGCCTGCCGGCCTCGATACACCCGCCCCCGCAGCAGCCAGCGCGTCGGCCTGGCCACGGCGGCTCAAGGGGCTGGTATTGCCGGCACTGATCATCGCCCTGCTGGAAGTGGTGGTTCGCCTCGGCTGGGTGCCGGCCTACCAGATGCCGGCACCCAGCGACATCGTCCTGACCCTGCGCGACCTGGGCGAAGGAGCGCTGTGGAAGCACATCAGCGCCAGCCTGCTGCGGGTCCTCGGCGGTTTTGCCATCGGCACCGGCCTGGCCCTGGCGTTCGCCGCCTGGGTCGGTCTGAGCCGGGAGGCCGAAGCCTACCTGGAACCGACGTTCGCCGGCCTGCGTTCGATCCCGAGCCTGGCCTGGGTGCCCTTGCTGCTGCTGTGGCTGGGTATCGACGAGACCTCGAAAATCGTCCTGATCGCCATCGGCGCCTTTTTCCCGGTGTACCTCAACGGTGTCGCGGCGATCCGCAATATCGACCGCAAGCTGGTCGAGGTCGGGCAGATGCTCGGTTTCAGCCGCTACCGGCTGATACGCCGCATCCTGCTGCCGGCAGCCCTGCCGGGGTTGTTCACCGGCCTGCGCAGCGGCATGAGCCTGGCCTGGATGTTCCTGGTGGCAGCCGAACTGATCGCCGCGACCAAGGGCTTGGGCTACCTGCTCAGCGACGGTCGGGAAACCTCGCGACCGGATATCGTGCTGGCGGCGATTATCGTCCTGGCAGTCCTGGGCAAACTCAGCGACGGTCTGCTGGCCGGCCTGGAAAAACGTTTCCTGGCCTGGCGCGACACCTTCAACGGCCAGGGCCGGGAGTCTTGAACATGAGCGAAACACTGCTGGACCTGTATGTCGAACGCAAGGCATTTGCCCAGACCACGGTGCTCAGGCAGGTCAGCCTGCAACTGCATGCCGGGGAAGCCGTCAGCCTGCTGGGCCCGAGCGGTTGCGGCAAAAGCACACTGCTGCGGATTGTCGCCGGGCTGGAAAAGGACTTCGAAGGCGAGCTGAAACAGACCACTTCGCCGATCGCCTTCGTCTTCCAGGAACCACGCCTGATGCCCTGGCTGACGGTGGAACAGAACATTGGCTTCAGCGAGGACGACCATTACGACCGGGCCTGGGTCACGCAACTGATCGAGGAAGTCGGGCTGGCCGGTTTCGCCCAGGCATTGCCCAAGGAGTTGTCTGGGGGCATGGCACAGCGGGTGGCGATTGCCCGAGGGCTGTATTCGAAACCACGGGTGCTGTTGCTCGATGAGCCGTTCAGCGCAGTGGACGCCTTTACCCGAATGAAGTTGCAGGACTTGCTCCTGCAACTGGCCCGGCGGCATGGCATCGCCCTGCTGCTGGTCACCCACGATGTCGACGAGGCGCTGTACCTCAGCGACCGGGTGCTGGTGATGGATAACCGCCCCAGCCGCATTCGCCAGACCCTCGAGATCGACCTGCCACATCCTCGCGATCGTCGCGATCCGCGGCTGGCCGACCTCAAGGCACTATCGCTGACCGAACTGCACCTGGCTCATGTGATCTAGAGCGCCTGGCCTTAAACCAGCAACGCGCGACGCTTGAGTTCGCTGTTGAGAATGAAGTCATTCTCCGAGTAGTCGACCGGGCAGTCGATCACGTGCACGCCAGGGGTCTTGATGCAGTGTTCGAGCAGCGGCAGCAGGCCTTCGGCGCTTTCCACCCGATGGCCGTTGGCCCCATAGGCTTCGGCGTACTTGACGAAGTCCGGGTTGCCATAGTCCAGGCCGAAGTCGGTGAAGCCCATGTTCGCCTGCTTCCAGCGGATCATCCCGTAGCCGTCGTCACGCAGGATCACCACGGTGATGTGCATGCCCAGGCGTACGGCGGTTTCCAGTTCCTGGCTGTTCATCATGAAGCCGCCGTCACCGCAGACCGAAATCACCGGACGATCCGGATGCACCAGGTGCGCCGCCATCGCCGACGGCAGGCCGGCGCCCATGGTCGCCAGGGCGTTGTCCAGCAACACGGTGTTCGGCTTGTGGGCCTTGTAGTTGCGGGCGAACCAGATCTTGTAGATGCCGTTGTCCAGGGCAACGATGCCTTCGGATGGCAGTACGCGACGGATGTCGGCGACCAGCCGCTGCGGGTAGACCGGGAAGCGATTGTCGTCCGCGCCTTCGGCGATCTGTGCTTCGTTGGCCTCGCGAATCGCCATCAGGCGGCTGAAGTCCCAGTGCGGGTTGTCGCCCAGGGCCTCGCCGATCTGCCAGACGGCGTTGGCGATGTCGCCGATCACTTCGATCTGCGGGAAGTACACCGCGTCGACTTCGGCGGAGCGGAAGTTGATGTGAATGACTTCGGTTCCGCCACGGACCATGAAGAACGGCGGTTTCTCGATCACGTCGTGGCCGATGTTGACGATCAGGTCGGCGGCCTCGACGGCGCGATGGACGAAATCACCGGAGGACAGCGCGGCGTTGCCGAGGAAGCGCGGATGGCGCTCGTCGACCACGCCCTTGCCCATCTGGGTGGTGATGAACGGAATGCCGGTCTGGTCGATCAGTTGCTTGAGAACCTTGGCGGTCATCTTGCGGTTGGCACCGGCACCGATCACCAGGATCGGGCTGCGGGCCTTCTGCAGTTTCTCCACGGCGGCCTCGACGGCCTTGTGCTCGGCCAGCGGACGGCGATGCAGGCTTGGCGGGATCGGCATCGAGTCGGTCTGCTCGGCGGCGATGTCTTCCGGCAATTCCAGGTGCACCGCGCCCGGTTTCTCTTCCTCGGCCAGTCGGAAGGCTTCACGCATACGGGCCGGGATGTTGTCGGCCGAGGCGAACTGGTGGGTGTACTTGGTGATCGGGTCCATCATGCCGCAGACGTCGATGATCTGGAATCGACCCTGCTTGGACTTCTTGATCGGTTTCTGGCCGGTGATCATCATCATCGGCATGCCGCCCAGGTAGGCATAGGCGCTGGCGGTCACCAGGTTGGTCGCGCCAGGGCCGAGGGTCGACAGGCTGACGCCGGTCTTGCCGGTCAGGCGGCCGTAGGTGGCGGCCATGAAGCCGGCGGACTGTTCGTGACGGGTCAGGACCAGTTTGATCGGCGACTTGCGCAGCGATTCCAGCAGGTCGAGGTTCTCCTCGCCAGGAATGCCGAACACATACTCGACACCTTCGTTTTCCAGGCATTGCACAACGACATCGGCGGCCTTGGCCATTTATCTACCTCAATCTCGATAAGCGCTTTCGCGCGTCTTGCAGTTGTTGTCAGGGGGACGGACCCGTTTTTTCACGCAGGCGGTGCCACAGTAACACCGCCCTGGCCACTCTGGACCAACGCGGCGCGCACAAAACCTTCGACTTTGCGACGTTCGACGAAGTCACGGACAAAGGCCGCTGCGGCCTTGCGACGAATTGGCACAGCCATGGCCTGGCGAATGGACGTGAAGGCCCCCTCCAGCACCCGCTGCCGTGGATCGCCGGCGGCAACCTTTTCCAGCGGCTGGCGCACACCGGCCGCCGCGTCGAGGCCTTGGGCCAGGTAAAGGTCCACCGCACCGGCCGAGGTTTCCGCGCGCTCGAGCTGCGCATGCTGCAACGTACGGGACAGGAACAGGTCATAGGCCGCGCCTTTCCCAACGGCCAGGCGCAAGCCCGGTTGATCGAGATCCTCGACCTTCACGTAGGGCGAATCGGCCGCCACCAGGTAGGTGCCTTCGATCAGCACGTAAGGCTCGCTGAAGGCGATCTGTTGCGCGCGCACCGGCTCGATCGCCAGGAAGGCGACGTCCCAGGCGCCCTCCTCCAGGGCCACGAAAACCTTGCCGGCGGCATCGAAGGTGACGATCTCCAGCAGCACACCCAGCTCCTGGGCCAGGGCCTTGGCCAATGCCACCGAAACGCCCTGGGGCGAACCGTCGAGCCCCTTCTGCGCCAGCACCGGATTGCCATAGTTGATGGCCGCACGCAGCACGCCACGGGGGGCCAACTCATCGATTACCGCAGGGTTGATAGCACGACTCATCTTTTACTCCGGGAATGTCTGGCCAATGTTAATGAGCTGCCGCTGCCGAAGCGTCGGGATCCCTGTTGCTCACTCGCATCAGCAGGGTCATCAGGAAACCGGCCACCAGCAGCGCGCTGAGGAACAGCAAGCCATTGGCCGCGCTTTGGCTATTGCCCTTGACCATACCGATCAGCGACGGGCCGACGAAACCGCCAAGGTTGCCGACCGAGTTGATCACGGCAATGGAGACAGCGGCGGTGGTGCGGTCGAGGAACAGCGTGGGCAAGGCCCAGAACGGCGACTTGAAGCTGTACAAGCCGGACAATGCCACACAGATCATCGCCATCGCCACATAGGGGTTGTGCAGCAGGCCTGCACCGACCAGGCCGAGCGCGGCAACGAACAGCGGAATCGCCGAGTGCAGCTTGCGTTCGTTGCGCCTGTCGGAACTTCGCGACCAGAGGATCATCGAGGCGGTGGCGATGATGTAGGGCAGCATGGCCAGCAGGCCGATCTGGGTGTGGCTCAACGAAGCGGAGAAGCCCTTGATGATCTGCGGCATCCAATAGCCGATGCCGAGGCTGCCGCACTGGTAGACGAAATAGATGAACGCCAGGTACAGCACCTTGGGGTTGCCCATGGTCTTGAGCACGCCAAGACTCTTGACGTTCTTACGACTCTGGCGGTCGCGTTCCAGCTCCGCGAGCAGCCACTCGCGTTCCTCGGGCTTGAGCCACTTGGCCTGCTGCGGCTTGTCGGTGAGAAAGAAGAAACAGACAATGCCGAGAAACACCGCGGGGATGCCTTCGAGGAACAGCATCCAGCGCCAGCCGCTCCAGTCCAGCCAACTGATGTTGTCCATGATCCAGGTGCTCATGGGCGCACCGATGATGTAGCTGACCGGAATTGCCGCGGTGAACAGCGCCACGGTGGTGGCCAGCTCCTTGGAGCGGAACCAGTAGGTCAGGTAGACAATGATGCCGGGGAAGAAGCCGGCTTCGGCGATGCCGAGAAGAAAGCGCAACACATAGAGTTGATTGGCCGTCTGGGCGAACGCGGTCAGTGCGGCGATGCAGCCCCAGGTCACCAGGATCCGGGCGATCCACACCCGGGCGCCGAACTTGTTCAGCATGACGTTGCTGGGCACTTCGAAGAGGAAGTAGCCGATGAAGAAAATGCCCGAGATGAAGCCGAAGGCCTCGCTGGACAATGCCAGTTCCTTGTTCATCTGCAAGGCGGCATAACCGATGTTGGCCCGGTCGAGATAAGAGACGATGTAGAGCAGGAAAACGAAAGGAATGATGCGCAACGTGACCTTGCGGACAATGGCGCTTTCATCAGGCTTATTGTTGTTCATGGTGACCTCTCTGGAGGCAGGCGGATGCCTGCCTCCGTCATTGCATTAGTGTAAAGCCAAACGCGCTCAGGCCGAGAAGACCATGCATACCGGGCTACCGGTGCCGACCGAGAAACCGGTCTTGCGCAGGCTGCCGGTGTGCGGGTCCACGGTCAGAGAGACGATGGTGTCGCTGTCTTCGTTGAGCGCGAACAGGAAACGGCCATTGGGGGCCAGGGTGAAGAAGCGCGGGGTCTTGCCAGCCGTTGGCGCGAACTCCACCGGGCTCAACATCCCGCTGCCCTCATCGATGGCGAATACCGCGACGCTGTCGTAGCCACGGTTGGAGGCATAGAGAAAACGCCCGCTGCGGTCGACCTCGATCTCCGAGGCGCGGCTATTGCCGGTGAAGGTCGCCGGGACCGACGGCACGATCTGCAGGGCCGTCAGCCCGCCGCCATGGGCATCGAAGCGGTAGGTGGTGACGGTGGAATCCAACTCGTTGACCACATAGGCGAACGCCGCCTTGGGATGCAGGGCCAAGTGCCGTGGCCCCGCCCCTTCACGGGCGGTGACGAAGGGTTGTTCGGCAGGCAGCAGCTTGCCGTGGTCGAAGCGGAAGCTGAACACCCGGTCCAGGCCCTTGTCCGGGACCAGCACGAACTGGCCGGAATGATCGAACAGGTTGAAATGCGGCTTGGCGAACGGCTGCTCGACCCGGTGCGGGCCCAGCGGGCCTTCCAGCTTGAGCAACTGGTTGAGCGTGCCGAGCGAACCATCTTCGGCGACGTTCATCACCGCCAGGCTGCCGCTGATGTGGTTGGATACCACCAGGAAGCGCTCGCTCGGGTCCAGCGCCAGGTGCACCGGATTCTTGCCCTCGCAGCTCTGGCGGTTGATGAAGGTCAGGTGACCGCTGGCCTTGTCGACACTGAAGGCACTGACATCGCTCAGGTCGCCATGGACCGTGTACAAGCGGTCGCCGGCCTTGTTCAGGGCCAGGAACGATGGGTTGACCAGGTCCTTGACGACCTGGACAAGGGACAGCGAGCCCTCCTCCTGGTCGACCTTGTAGACACTGATGCCCTCACCACGGGCATTGCGCTCGCGGGTGGTCCGTGACCCGACATAGGCGTACATAGGGGTAGTTCTCCGAGTAACGGGTTGATGATTGAGACGCTCGGCGGCCTGGGCGAGGCCGGCAGGCAGCAGTGAGCCAAGCGCCGAAACGCCGGCGAGCGTGGCTATCTGCTGAAGCAGTTGTCGACGGGTTGCCCCGTCCGGGGGAGTGGCTGAAACCTGAATGGCGGGCTCGGGCAGGCCCACGCCGTGTTCATCGCCGTGCATAGTTGCGCTTCCTTATTATTGTTGATCGCAATACCCGGCCCTTGGTGGGGCCGGTTTTCCAACTCAGTGACGGGTGCGCCGTACCACCTTGCGGATCACGAACGGCAGCACCCCGCCGTTGACCAGGTAGCGAACCTCCTGCGCGGAATCGATCCGCACGCCCAGCTCCATGTCCTGCGTGGTGCCATCGGCACGATGAATCAGCAGGCTGACGAGGTTTTCGCCGACATCGAGTTCATCCAGGCCAAGAAAGTCGAAACGCTCATCGCCCTGCAACTGCAGATCGTCAACTGACTGACCAGCCCTGAACTGCAAAGGGATGACGCCCATGCCTATGAGGTTGCTGCGGTGGATACGCTCGATACTCTGCGCCACTACCGCCTTGACCCCCAGCAACGCCTGGGCCTTGGCGGCCCAGTCGCGACTGGAGCCGGCGCCGTAGTTGATCCCGGCGAACACCACCATCGGTGTGTGCCGTGCGGCGTAGCTCTTGGCCGCCTCGTACAGCGGCAGGCATTCGCTGTGGTCGGCATTCCAGGCCCAGGCACCGAGACCGGGTTGCCTGTCGCCGAGCAGGCGGTTCTTCACCGCCTTGTTGGTGAACGCCCCCCGCAACATCACTTCGTGGTTGCTGCGCCGGGTCGAATACTGGTTGAGGTCGCGCGGGTCCTCGCCATGCTCCAGCAGCCACTGCCCGGCCAGGCTGTCGGCGGGGATGGAATAGGCCGGCGAGATATGGTCGGTGGTGACGTTGTCGCCCAGCACCATCAACGTGCGTGCGCCACTGATGGCTAGGCTGGTTTTCGGCTCGGCCGGGATGTCCGCCAGGTATTGAGGGCGCCGCAGATAGGTCGAACCCGGACTCCAGGGAAACTGGACGCTGCCTTCGGCCGACAGCGACTGCCAGTGGTGGGTACCGTCCCAGACCTTCACCAGACGCTGCTGGAAGAACACCGGTTTGACCACTTTCGCCACCTCGGCGGCAATGTCCGCATCTGATGGCATCAGGTCACGCAGGTACACCGGCTGGCCGTCGCGGTCCTCGGCCAGCGCCTGGGATTCAAGGTCGATATCGATACTGCCGGCGATGGCATAGGCCACGCACAGCGCCGGCGATGCCAGGTAGCCGGCCGGCACCTTGGGGTTCACCCGGCCTTCGAAGTTGCGGTTGCCGGAAAGTACCACCACTCCTTTCAAACCCTGGTCGGCGAACTGCTCGACATGTTCTTCAAGCGAACCGGAGTTGCCGATGCAGGTCATGCAACCAAAGCCGGCCAGCTCGAAGCCCAGGGCAGCAAAGTCGGCCAGCAGGTCGGCTTCCTGAAGATAGTCGGCCACCACCCGCGAGCCGGGCGACAACGACGTCTTCACCCAGGGCTTGCGATTGAGGCCCAACTGGCGCGCCTTGCGGGCCAACAGGCCGGCCTGGATCATCTGCGCCGGGTTGGCGGTGTTGGTGCAACTGGTGATCGCACTGATCACCACCGCGCCATGGGTGATGGGCTGGCCGAAGGACGGTTCGTAGAATCGCTGCTCGGCCGGTGCGTTGATCAGCTTGCCGACGCCCAGCACTTCCTCCCGGAACGAGGCGGCGGCATTCGAGAGTTTCTGTCGCTGATGGGGCTGGTGCGGGCCGGCAACGCTGACCTCGATACTGGCCAGGTCGAGCTCGATGAGTTCGTCGAACTGCGGCTCGGCCTGCTCGTCGCGGCGCCACAGCGGCTGGGCGCTCATGTAGCTGATGACCTTGCTGCACAGCCCTGGCGAGCGGCCGCTCAATTCCAGGTAGGACAGAGTCTCGTTGTCGAACGGGAAAAACACCACGGTGGCGCCGTACTCCGGTGCCATGTTCGACACGGTGCCGCGGGCGGCCCAGCTCAACGCGGACAGGCCAGGGCCGGTGAACTCGACGAACTTGCCGACCACCGAGCGCTGGCGCAGGATCTCGGCCACATGCAGCGACAGGTCGGTGGCCGTGACACCGGGGCGCAGGGCATTGGTCACGCGGATGCCGATGACTTTCGGAAAACTGATCGGCACCGGCTCGCCAACCATCGCCGCCTGCCCTTCCAGGCCGCCGACGCCCCAGCCGAGCACGCCGATGGCGTTGATCATCGGTGTATGGCTGTCGGTGGCAACCATGTCGTCCGGGTGCAGCAGGCGCTGGCCGTCCTCGGTGCGGCTTTCCCAGACCACCTGGGCCAGCGCCTCCATGTTCATCTGGTGGATGATGCCGGTACCCGGCGGGATCACGCCGAAATTATCCAGGCTCTTCTGCGCCCACTTGATGAAGCGATAACGCTCGCTGTTGCGGCGAAAGTCGATGTCGAGGTTCTGCTCCACAGCGTCGGCCTCGGCGTAACGTTCGACGATCACCGAATGGTCGATGGTCAGCACCGCCGGAATCAGCGGGTTCATCGCCTGAGGGTCGCCGCCAAGCTCGGCGACCACGTCGCGCATGCCGGCAAAGTCGGCCAGGGCCGGCAGGCAGGTGGTGTCGTGGAACATCAGGCGGTTGGGCTGGAACGGCACTTCGCAATCCGGGCCCTGGCCGATGGCTCGGGCCAGCACCGAAGGCAGCGCCTCGGGCGAGCAGCGCGCGACGTTCTCCAGCAGGATACGGATCGAGTAAGGCAGTTTCGACAGTTGTGCGGGCGACAGCATCCTGTTCAGGTCAACATAGGCGAACAGCTGGTCATCGACCGTCAGATGATTGATCAGGTCGCGGGCAGTCTCGGTCATGCTCATTTCGCTCAGGCTTTTATAGGGGTCGCGGGGTCTGGGGCCGCCGCTGATGAGCCAATGCTAGGAGCAATGCCGGTCGCTGAAAATTGATCAATTGCCACAGCAGCGTTCGCCGATGGAGAACGCTGGAGAATCGACCTCAGGTCAGTCGCAGTTGATCGATCAGGGTTTTCAGGGTCGGTGAGGCCGTGTCGTACTTCCTGAACGCCAGCAGCAGCGACCGCTGTGCCCAAGGCTCGTCGAGGCCCACCGCCTTGAGCTTGTGGCTGCGCAGGTACTGGTTGACCACGCTGCGCGGCAGTACCGCCAGGCCAAGTCCGTTGGAGACCATGCGGCACATGCAGTCGAAGCTGCTGATGCGAATCCTCAGCTTGAGCGCCATGCCCAGTTTCTCCGCCTCGCTGGTCAGCAGCGTGTGCATCGAGCTTTCCAGGTGTGGGCCGACGAACTCATGCTCGAGCACTTCCTCGAAACGGATCGACTTGCGCGTGGCCAGGGCGTGCCCGGCCGGCACCACCAAGGCCAGTTCATCGTGACGATAGGGGCAGGTCTCCAGGCCCTGGGCGGAGGTCTGCACGGCGATGATGCCGAGGTCGGCGCGGCCATCGGCGACCGCACGGATCACTGCCGAACCGACCCGCTCCTCGATGTCGAACTTGATCTGCGGATACAGCGCGACGAACCGCGCGACATCGCCCGGCAGGAACTGCGACAGCGCCGAGGTGATGGCATGAATGCGGATATGGCCCTTGACCCCGGCGGCGTAGTCACCGAGTTCGTGGTCCAGCTGTTCGATGGTCTGCTTCACCTGTCGGGCGTAATACAGCAGCGACTGCCCAGCCGGCGTCAGGTCGACACCGCGGGCATTGCGGATCAGCAGCGGCGAGCCGACCTGGGCTTCCAGCTCGGTGATGCGCTTGCTGATGGCCGATACCGCCAGGTGCTTGATCCGGCCGGCCCGGGTCAGGTTGCGCTCCTCGGCCACGGTGATGAACAGATCCAGGCTGGTAATGTCGTATCGCACCTGTGGAAACCTCGCCGAGTGAGTGTGCGCGGTTTTTTCTCACACCTCACCGGATTGGGAAAGGATTTCCTCGATACGGATCTCAGAAATACTTGAGCCAGGTCATATCCCGTCGCCGCTGCTTGAGCCGGGCGAACCAGCGTGTCGGGAAGAACAGGGCGACGCACAACAGCACACTCAGCAGCCAGATACTGGACAGTTGGCTGAAGGCATAGACCTCGCCCTCGGTCGCACCCCAGATGGCAAATGCCGGCACATACATCGCCTTAAGCACATACAGGTGCAACAGGTAGAAGAACATTGGCGCCCCGCCATACAGCGCCAGGATGCCCACCACCTTGTGCTGCTGCAGGCGCTCGAACAGCGCCAGCAGCAACAGGCCGACGCCGAGGGTCGGCAACAGGAACATCAGCGACGGCGGGTACTTCCTGGCACTCAGGAAACTCATGACCGTGCGCAGGCTATCGCCGGTATGTACCCAAGGCGCGTCGCCGTAGACATTCAGGTAGCGGATCAGCACGAACGCCAGCAACAGGCCGCCGCCGAGCTTCAGCAGGCGTGCGCGCCGCATGGTCGATTCGACACTGCTGGCAAACCACGGCCCGAGGCTCCAGCCGAGCAGGATCACGCCAATCCACGGCAGCACCGGATAGGTGGTGCGGGCGCGGGTGTATTCGGTGAGCTGGATGAAGACCTTCTGGTGCAGCACCGACCACGGGATGAAGAACGGCGAATCGGGCCCCAGCACCACGCCATCGAGCAGGTTATGCCCGCCGACGATCAGCACACCGAGCAGCACCAGCCAGGCGCGGCGCAGGTGTAGCAGGCCGGCCAGCACAATCATGCAGATACCAATGCACCAGATTACCTGCAACCACAGGGTTTTCGGCGGGAACTCGCCGTTCCAGGCGAAGCAGACCAGGGTCAGTTCCAGCAACACCAGGAACACCCCGCGCTTGAGCAGGAAGACCGACGTGTCGCGGGCACTGTGTTTCTGGCTGTAGAGAAACGCCGACAGGCCGGTGAGAAAGATGAACACCGGTGCGCAGAGGGTCGCGAGCAGGCGGGTGAAGAACAGGTCCGGCGCGACGGTCAGGGCATCGATCGGATCGCTGACCTGGCGGTGCATGAAAAAAGTTTCACGAACATGATCGACCACCATGCACAGCATGACAAAGCCACGCAGGGCATCGATGGCACAAAGACGAAGGTTGGCACCGGCCGACGGAGCGAGCGGCCCGGAAGTGGACGTCATGGCGATAGCTTACGGAGAGGAATGAGGCGGCAGAATCTAATTTCGATACGATATAACATCAACAAAAGAAACATCTTGAAACGTTTGTTCCGGGGGTTTCCCGCAACTGGCCCGGATATCGACCGCTTTCCCCTCCTCCTCTGTTGTCGGAAGTCCCTGCAATAAAGCCCCTAAATTCGACACTTCTTGCTATCTTGTGCGCCGATTTAATAGCCAGCTATGCATTTTCTCTATTAGCCGCCACTTTCATATTCACTTTTCTTTGCACGAGACAGGTTCCTCATGTCCGATCCCATTCATCTCAAGGATCACGAGACCGAAAAACGCCTGGTCAACAAGCGCCTGATCGCCTGCGGGCTGCTGGTGCTGGGCCTAGCCTGCGCCCTGGTCGGCCGCCTGTATTTTCTCCAGGTCGTCGAGTTCGACTACAACTCCACCGTGTCGGAAAACAACCGCGTCCATGTCCTGCCGATCCCACCGGAACGCGGGATCATTTTCGACCGCAACGGCGAAGTGCTCGCCGACAACCAGCCCAGCTTCAACATGACCCTCACCCGCGAGCGCGCTGGCGATGTCAGCCAGGTGCTGGAAACAGTGATGAGCGTGCTCAACCTGCCGGAAGAAGACCGCACGGTGTTCGCCAAGGCACTCAAGCAGTCGCGCCATCCGTTCGAACCGGTGACCCTGCTCTACGAATTGACCGAACAGCAGATCGCCCTGCTGGCCGTGAACGAATTCAAGCTGCCGGGGATCGAGGTCGAGCCGCAGTTCGTCCGCCATTATCCTCTGGGCGATCACTTCGCCCACTCGGTGGGGTATGTCGGGCGGATCAACGAGAAGGAAATCAAGCAGCTCGACCCGGTCGAATACCGCGGCACCCAGTCCATCGGCAAGACCGGTATCGAGCGTTTCTACGAAAACGAACTGCACGGCCACGTCGGCTATGAAGAGGTCGAGACCAACGCCCAGGGCCGGGTCATGCGGGTGCTCAGGCACACCGATCCGATTCCCGGCAAGAACATCGTCCTGAGCCTGGACATCAAGTTGCAGGAAGCCGCCGAGAATGCCCTGGGCGACCGCCGTGGCTCGGTGGTGGCGATCGATCCGAAGACCGGCGAAGTGCTGGCGATGGTCAGCAAGCCGAGCTTCGATCCCAACCTGTTCGTCACCGGCATTCGCGCCAAGGACTATTCGGCCCTGCGCGACTCCATCGACCGTCCGCTGTTCAACCGGGCCCTGCGCGGCCTCTATGCGCCGGGCTCGACGATCAAGCCGGAAGTGGCCATCGCCGGCCTCGACAGCGGCGTGATCTCACCGACCACGCGGGTGTTCGATCCGGGCTATTTCCAACTGCCGAACGTCGACCACAAGTACCGTAACTGGAACCACAGCGGTGACGGCTGGGTCGACCTCAACGCCGCAATCATGCGCTCCAACGACACCTACTTCTACGACCTGGCCAACAAGCTGGGCATCGACCGCCTGCACGACTACCTGAACAAGTTCGGCATCGGCCAGAAAGTCTCCCTGGACATGTTCGAGGAATCCGCCGGGCTGATGCCATCACGCGAGTGGAAACGCGCAACCCGCCGCCAGGCCTGGTTCCCGGGGGAAACGGTGATCCTGGGGATCGGCCAGGGCTACATGCAGGTCACCCCGTTGCAACTGGCCCAGGCCACCACGTTGATCGCCAACAAGGGCGTGTGGAATCGCCCGCACCTGGCCAGGACCATCGGCCAGGTGCCGCCGGTGGACCAGAACCCGATTCCGAACCTGGTCCTGCGCGATTCCAGGGAATGGGAACAGGTCAACTACGCCATGCAACTGGTGATGCACGCCCCCCGTGGTATCGCCCGGGCGGCGGCGCAGGGTGCGCAATACCGGATCGCCGGCAAGAGCGGTACCGCACAGGTGGTGGCAATCAAGCAGGGCGAGCGCTACGACCGCCTCAAGACCGCCGAGCGTCACCGCGACAACGCCCTGTTCGTCGGCTTCGCCCCGGCGGAAGACCCGCAGATCGTGATATCGGTGATGATCGAAAACGGCGAGGCCGGCGGCCGCGTCGCCGGCCCGGTAGTCCGCGAAATCCTCGACGCCTGGCTGCTGGACAAGGATGGCAAGCTCAAGCCGCAGTATGCGCATCCACTCAAGGTGCACGAGGATCCGAAGGTCTGATCCTGCGAGTCCGTCCTGCCGCTCCATTTGCCGGTTCTGGCCAGTGGAGCGGTAAATCCACACCGGCAATTGAAGAGTTCCCTTAATCTTGAAGGAAATCTCTCACAGCAAATCGTCCATTCCGTCTTATTCCATATTAAAAACGACAGAATTTGACGAAGTTGTATCCTCCTGACAAAACACCTATAAAGAAAAATCCCACAAAAAGAAAACCTCGAGTGGCAGCACGTTCACCCGGACGCTATAGATAGTGTCACCACCACTCAGGACGCCGCCATATGAAAGCCTGCACCGCTTATCGCGCAGGAAATCTGGCCCTGCTATTCATCAAGGAACAGTTCAAAGAACCCATAGCGCTCTTCTGGATCATCATTTCCCCCTGCGCGGCCTTTTACCTGCTGGCTCTTTCCAAGGGAGAAAGCCTTGCCTTTTCCGATGACTATATCCAGCGCACCGCCTGGTTCTACGCCTACATCGCCTCGAATGTCGCCCTGTTCGGTTTTTCCTTCTACATCATTGGTCGTCGGGAGAGCGGATTCATCCGTTCATTCGTCTACAACCATGAGTCGAGGCTGGTTTTCCTCATTGCCCAGAACCTGGCCTACCTGGCCATCGCCGCCATTTACTGCGCAGCCTTCTATCTGAGCACGCGCCTGCCTTTCGAACGCTATTCAATCCGGGAATTCGCTTTCATCCTGATAAACTTCCAGATCAGTTATTTGTTCTTCTGCTCACTCGGAGTTTTGTTAACGCTATTGCCCATCAATTTCCAGAATGCCAATACCCTGTTATCGGCGCTGTCGCTGGCCATGCTGGTACTTGGCCTGTCACGCGGTGTTTCCGATAACTTCATTCTTGAAGCGCTCAACACCAGCAACCCCTTGTGGCATGCCTCGCAATTGATGGCACTGGGGTTCAACCAGCAATACGGGCGGGTGCTACTGTCTGTTTTCCTGTTTACCGTCAACATGGCAATCAGCGTCAGGCTGTTTCGCATCAATCCTGTATGGAGCCGGTACTGATGACTTCCTTGCAAGCCAATCGCCTCTCCTTCAACTATGGCGACAAAATCATTTTCGAAGAGGCTTCGCTCACCGCACAGGCCGGAATGATTACCGGACTGCTTGGCTCGAACGGATCAGGAAAGACGACGTTTTTCGACATCCTGTGCAAGCTGAGAAAACCTGCCCAGGGCGAAGTGATCAATGCTTTTCCCAAACAGCTCTATCTTTCACAAATCCTGACGACCCCACCTGCCCTGCGCATGTTCGATATTTTCAGGATGACCACCTTACTGTGTTCGCCGACGCCGATCTCCCAGGCACAGGTGTTGAGTAGGCTGTCGTCATGGAGCCCGCAGATCACCGAGCGCTACAAGGAAATCTGGAAGAAGAAATCATCGCTGTGCAGCTACGGTGAAAAACGCTGGTTCTTCACTCTTTCGCTGCTGTCGATCGAGGCCGACTTCATCATCCTCGATGAACCAACGGCCGGGGTGGATCCCGAGTTCCGGCACTACATCTGGCAGTGCCTGCACGGCGCCGCACAGAGCGGCAAGGCGATTCTGGTTTCATCGCATAACGTCGAGGAAATCGCCGAACACTGCGACTGTTTCTACATGATCAGCCAAAAACGCTTCAGGCGCTTCGCCGACGGGCAGTCGTTTCGAAACACCTTCAATTCCCGTTCGCTCGATGAGGCGTTCATCAACGCCGCGGCTTGCTGAACACCAGGCCCTGTCATTGGGTAAACCCGAGCGGATAAAACACCAACCACTGGCTGCGATATTTCATTTGGAAAAGCAGCCTGGACAAGACATCGTTGGCGCCGACTGCCCTTTGAGCCCGAACTCATTGAAACGCAGTACCACTGCTGGGCGACCTCTCGCCCAGGGTCCTACCGTGAGCCACCTATGCCCGCACGACTCCAGCAACTGACCGCCCTCCTGTTGTATGCCCTGCTCAACGGCCCAATGACCGCCTACGCCGCGAATGACGACACGGACGCCATCAAGATGCCCCCAGCCTCCATGAACGAGCGGGTACTCAATGTTCCCGGCGATAGCGAGCGACCTGTGGTCCTGCAGTTGACCGTGCTGACACCCAAGGGACCTGGTCCGTTTCCACTGGCGGTGATGAACCACGGCTCCGATGGCGACAAAAAGCCAAGGGATAACCCGCGCTACCACCTCAGTTTCTCCGCCTACTATTTTCTTTCCCGTGGTTATGCCGTGGCCATGCCGATGATGCGCGGTTTTGCCGGCTCGGGAGGACAACTCGAGCACCACGGTTGCGACTTCATATCGACCGGTCTCAACAATGCCAGGGATATTCGCGCCGTCATCGAGTACATGACGGCCCAGCCCTACATCGATGCTCGACACATCGTTGTCGCGGGCCAGAGTTTTGGTGGTTTCAACACCCTGGCGCTCGGCACGCTCGGTATCCCCAACGTCAAGGGCCTGATCAACTTTGCAGGCGGTCTCAAGGAATCCGACTGCCCGACGTCGGAACGCAGCATGGCCGCGGCGGCCGCCTACGACGGCGAACATACGCGTATTCCGTCCATCTGGTTTTATGGCAGCAATGACAAGGTGTTCGCCGAGCCGACCTGGCGCACCGAGTATGCCCGGTACACTGCAGCGGGGGGCGCGGCCCAATTGGTGGCATACGGCGATTTCATGCAGGACTCGCACAACCTGCTGGGTTTTCCCGAGGGTCTGGCAATCTGGGCGGCGAAAGTGGATGCCTTTCTGGCTCGAGTGGGGCTGCCTGACCAAGTGCAGCACCCCGAGTACCTGCCGGTGCCGTCTCCAATGCCCACCCACTATGCCGCGATCGACGATGTCGGCGCCGTACCTTATCTCAACGATCGCAGTCGAAAATCCTATCAGCAGTTCCTGACGCGACTACCTCCCCGCGTGTTTCTCATCGCGGGAGATGGCACTACGCTCGCAACGAACGGCGGTTTTGATCCGTTGGGCAGGGGGCTCGCAGAATGCCGGAATGTCGGCCGCAATTGCCGGCCTTACGCCGTGGACAATGACGTGGTCTGGGTCAAGCCGGTCCAGGCGCCCCCTCCCACGCACTTTGCGGCACTGGAGGATGCGACGGCGGTTCCCTATCTCAGCGTCGCCGCCCAAGACGGCTATCGAAAGTTCCTGGCGCTCAAGAAACCGCGCGCCTTTGCCATTGCCCCCGATGGCGCATGGTCAGCTTCGGCTGGGGGTAACGAACCCCTGCAGACGGCCTTGGACCAATGTGCAAAGGCCCATCGCGACTGCCGCCCCTACGCCGTCAATGATGACGTCGTCTGGTCCGAACAGTGAGCGCTGCGTGGGGTTAGGCGGTGGTACCACGCCGATAGAACGCCAGCACCCCACCCAGGGTCATCAGCAGCCCGCCGGTGACCCGGTTGAAAGCACGCAGGTGCCCGCCCTGCAGGCGACTCAACAACCGCGCGCCACACAGCGCGTAGAACAGCATGATGCTGACATTGAGCAAGGTCAGTACCGCCGCGAGTGCCGCATACTGCGGTAGCTGCGGCTGGGTGCTGTCAATGAACTGCGGCAGGAAGGCCGACATGAACAGCAACGCCTTGGGGTTGGTCAGCGCCACCACGAAACAGCGCACGAACAGGCCGGCGCTGCGACTGGAACCCTGCTGCACCGGCAGTTCGGCCAGGGTTCCGCTCGAACGCAGCATTTTCCAGCCGAGCCATACCAGGTAGGCCGCTCCCACCCACTTCACCGCCTGGAACAGCGTTTCGCTGGCCTGCAGCAGAATGCCCAGGCCACAGGCCACCGCCGTGACCAGCACCGCATCGGCCAGCACCGCGCCACCCATGCCCCAGGCCGCCGCCCGGACGCCGTGGTTGGAACCGTTGTGCAGGGCCAGCAGCACGGTGGGGCCCGGCATGGCGATGATCGCCGCCGCACTGATCAGGAACAGAAGCAACGTTGCCAGCGTCATAGATGAAGGTCGCCTTGAAGATGAAAATTGAGCGCCATTCTGCGGCTTGGCCCCCTGCCCTTCAACCAGCCTGTCGTTTGTGCTGGACGGGGCTAAGATGTTTCGTGATAAAACAGAGGGACAACTGAAGCGTTTCAGCGACCTTCCAACAGACAGGGAATTGCCCCATGACCGATCAGAAGCTGCTCGACTCACTGTTTCCCGCCGCCGCGGACATTCCGGAAAAATACCGCCTCGATGGCCAACTGGAACAACGCGATTACCTGGTCAACGGCGCCCTGCGCACCTGGAATGGCCCCCTGGCGCAAGTACGCAGCCCGGTCTACCTGGCCGGTGCCAATGGCGACGAACAGGTGATCCTCGGCAGCACGCCGTTGCTGGACGCCGAAACCGCCCTCACCGCCCTCGACGCGGCAGTGCGCGCCTACGACCGCGGCCAGGGCCAATGGCCAACCATGCGGGTGGCCGAGCGTATCCAGCATGTCGAAGCCTTCCTTCGGCGCATGCGCGAACAGCGCGAAGCGGTGGTCAAGCTGCTGATGTGGGAAATCGGCAAGAACCTCAAGGACTCGGAAAAGGAGTTCGACCGCACCTGCGACTACATCGTCGACACCATCAATGCCCTCAAGGAACTCGACCGCCGCTCCAGCCGCTTCGAACTGGAGCAGGACACCCTCGGCCAGATCCGCCGGGCACCGATGGGCGTGGCACTGTGCATGGGCCCCTACAACTACCCGCTGAACGAGACCTTCACCACGCTGATCCCGGCGCTGATCATGGGCAACACCGTGGTGTTCAAGCCGGCCAAGCTCGGCGTGCTGCTGATCCGGCCGCTGCTGGAAGCGTTCCGCGACAGCTTCCCGGCCGGGGTGATCAACGTGATCTACGGCAGCGGGCGGGAAACCGTCAGCGCGCTGATGGCCAGCGGCAAGATCGATATCTTCGCCTTCATCGGCACCAACAAGGCCGCCAGCGACCTGAAGAAACTGCACCCGCGCCCTCACCGTCTGCGCGCGGCCCTGGGCCTGGATGCGAAGAACCCTGGGATCGTGCTGCCCCAGGTCGACCTCGACAACGCAGTCAACGAGTCGGTGACCGGTGCGCTGTCGTTCAACGGCCAGCGCTGCACCGCCCTGAAGATCCTGTTCGTCCATGAGGACGTGGTCGACAGCTTCATCGAGAAATTCAACCGCAAGGTCCAGAGCCTGTTGCCCGGCATGCCCTGGGACAACGGCGTGGCGCTGACGCCACTGCCGGAAGCGAGCAAGGTCGACTACCTGGGTGGCCTGGTGGCCGATGCCGTCGCCAAGGGCGCGCGGGTGGTCAACCCCGGCGGCGGGCAGACTCGCGCGTCGTTCTTCTACCCGGCGGTGCTGTACCCGGTGAACGCGCAGATGCGTGTGTACCAGGAAGAACAGTTCGGCCCGGTGGTGCCGATCGTGCCCTATCGCGACCTGGAAACGGTGATCGACTACGTTCTGGAGTCGGACTTTGGCCAACAGCTGAGTATTTTCGGCACAAACTCGGCCGAGGTCGGGCGGCTGGTGGACACCTTCGCCAACCAGGTCGGCCGGATCAACATCAATGCCCAGTGCCAGCGCGGCCCGGACACCTATCCGTTCAACGGGCGCAAGAACTCCGCCGAGGGTACCCTCTCGGTCCACGACGCCTTGCGGGTGTTCTCGATTCGTACGCTGGTGGCGACCAAGTTCCAGGAGAGCAACAAGACGCTGGTCAGCGACATCATCCGCAACCGCGAATCGAGTTTCCTGACCACCGACTACATTTTCTGACTCAAAAAACCAGATACACCGCCAGCAGCACCAGCGACACCACCAGGATGGCTTCCCCGAACAGTTCGAGGGAGCCCTCCCGCTCCGGGCCATAGCTCCAGCCGACACTCGACTGGCGCGAGGCCCAGCCCTGCCTCCGCCGCTTGTCGAAATGCCCCAGCGCCCAGATGGCGGCCCCGATGGCGCCGAACTCGAGGGCGATGATCAGGAAAAATGTCATACCTTTGTCCCTTGCAGCTCGGATAATCAAGGTATTAGGGCACTGCCGGGGAAAAACGTTCGTCGCACCACAGCCTTTTTTTACCTGGCGACCTGCTGTCTTCCCATCCTCCCGCCCGCACTGTTCTATCATTACCTACTGGCTCCTGTGGCCGCCGCTCTCGCCTATTTTCATAAGAAACTCATGCCACGTATCGACCTTCGCCGACTGATCCTGCTGCTCTCGCTTGCCGTGGTCACGCTGACCGCCGGCAACCTGTTCTTCGCCAGCTACCAGACCCAGCGCAACTTCCTCATGGCGCAGACCCTGGAGGCCAACCGGATCTACGCGGTAAAGCTGGCCAGCTCCACCGACGACTTTCTCAAGTCGACCCAGCAGCAACTGGCCTTCAGCGCCAACCTGCTCCCGGCGATCTGGGACCAGCCGGATCCATTGTGGCAAGAGGTGCATCGCCTGCGTCGGCAGACCAACAGTTTCAACTCGGTGATCGTCGTGCGGGCCGATGGCAGGATCATCGCCGCATCGCCCATGTCGATGAACCTGCTGGGAACCACCGCCACCAGCGACGGCTTTCGCCAGGCCATTACGGCGCGCCAACCCAATATTTCCAGCCCCTACATCGGTGCCAGCAAACACCTGATGATCCAGATCACCCACCCGATCTTCGATGACCAGGGCACCTACCTGGGCTACCTGGGAGCCGGGATCTACCTCAACGAACCGAACATCCTGCATTCGCTGTTGGGCGAGCATTACTATCGCGACGGCTCCTACCTCTATGTGGTCGACACCAAGGGGCAACTGATCTACCACCAGGACCCGCAGCGGATCGGCGAGGTGATCAAGGGCAATCCGGCGATCGATGCGGTGATCGCCGGCACGACCGGCAGCCAGCGCCTGAACAACTCCAAGGGCGTCGACATGCTGACCGGATTTGCGCCGGTGCCCCGTATCGGCTGGGGCGTGATCAGTCAGCGACCCACCGATATCACCCTTGAGGGCCTGAAACGGCTGATGCTGGAGGTGGCAGGCTACGCCGTACCGCTGTCGCTGCTGTCGCTACTGGCGATCTGGTGGCTGTCCTCGCTGATCACCCGCCCGCTCTGGCAACTGGCCAACTCGACCGAACACTGGGGCTCCTCGAGCGCCGCGCAGTCGGTCAGCAAGATCAGGGCCTGGTACTACGAAGCGGCACAATTGAAGCACGCGATGCAGAAGGCGTTGATGTCCCTGCACCAGCAACTGGGCCGGCTCAACCTGGAAAATGTCACCGACTCGCTGACCGGCCTGACCAACCGACGCGGCCTGCAACTGATCCTCGAGGACTGGGAGAACCACCACCAGCCATTCTCGCTGCTGGCCCTGGACATCGACCACTTCAAGCAGGTCAACGACAGCTACGGGCACAACGCCGGCGACCTGGTGCTGCAGCACCTGGCCCAGCAGATGCGCCGCCACTCGCGGGAAAGCGATGTGCTCTGCCGCCAGGGCGGCGAAGAATTCCTCATGCTGTTGCCCGGCACTCCTCTGGGCCAGGCACTGCAGGTTGCCGAGCGACTGCGGGCGGCCATGGCCTACACCGAAAGCCCGAATGGCATTCCGGTCACCGTGTCGCTGGGTGTCACCGACTGGCCGCGAGACGGCCAGACCGTCGCCCAGGCCCTCAAGGAAGCCGACCTGGCGCTGTACCGGGCCAAGGGCAAGGGGCGCAATCGCGTCGAACCAGTGCCGCCAACCGCCACGACCGAGTAGACTGCGCGCTACCGACAGACATCGGGCCAGCGCCTGCGGGCCCGCCTTTCCGGATTTGAACACCCGACGACTTCGGGGATTTACTGCGAGATTTTCCGCCAGCATGACTTTCAACTTCGACACCCTGCTCGACCGCCGCAACACCGGCAGCACCAAGTGGAGCCGCTACCCCGCCGATGTCCTGCCCATGTGGGTGGCGGACATGGACCTGCCGGTGGCCAGCGAGATCACCCAGGCCCTGCACCAGCGCCTCGAACACCCGCAACTGGGCTACAGCGTGGCCCAGGATGCGCTGCGCGAGGCGATCGTCGTCGATCTTTGGAACAAGTACGCCTGGCGGATCGAGCCCCAGGATCTGGTGTTCCTGCCGGGCGTCGAACCAGGCTTCAACATGGCCCTGCGCGCCTTCGTCCAGCCGGGCCGCAACGTCGTGGTGCAGACCCCGAACTACCGCCCGCTGCGCCTGGCACCGGGGAACTGGGACCTGCCGAAAGTCGAGCTGCCGTTCGAACGTGATGCGCGGGGCGACTACGTCACCCCACTGGCCGCCCTGCGCGATGCGCTGCAGGAAGGTGGTGCACTGCTGCTGAGCAACCCGCACAACCCGCTGGGCAAGGTCTTCCCCCGTGAAGAATTGCAGCAAGTCGCCGAGGCCTGCCTGGAGCGCGGTGCGCTGATCATCTCCGACGAGATCCATGCCGACCTCTGCTATGACGGCCGCCGCCATGTGCCGACCGCGTCCCTGAGCCCGGAGATCGCCAAGCGCACCATCACCCTGATGTCGGCGAGCAAGGCCTACAACATCGCCGGCCTGAAGACCGCCTACGCAATCATCCAGGACCCGCTGGTACGCGAGCGCTTCAACGCTGCCCGTGGAGGCATGGTCGACAGCGTCAACGCCCTCGGCCTGGAAGCCACGCTGACCGCCTACCGCGAGTGCGGGCCTTGGCTGAAGGGGCTGGTGGAATACCTGCAGGCTAACCGCGACTACCTGCAGCACGCGGTACAGACCCGCCTGCCGGGCGTGGTCATGCAACCGGCCCAGGGCACCTACCTGGCCTGGCTCGACTGCACGGCGCTGGGCTTGGAAGATCCGTACCAGTTCTTCCTCGACAAGGCCAGGGTCGGGCTGAGCGCGGGCGTCGAATTCGCCGATGATGCCCGGCAGTTCGTCCGCCTGAACTTCGGCTGCCCGCGGTCATTGCTGGAGGAAGGGATCAGCCGGATGGAAAACAGCCTGCGCCAGCGCTGAAAGCCCGAGCTCGCACAAGAGCAGTGGGAGCCGGCTTGCTGGCGATAGCGGAGTGTCAGTCAGCAAAGATTCAGGCTGACCGATCACAATCGCCAGCAAGCCGGCTAGAGTGCCAGACCCACTACCCTGTCCCGCTTGACGAATGCAGGATCAGAACTCGTCGGCAACCGACTCGAGAATCTTGCCCATCAGGTACACGGTGGTCCGTGCCACCTGCTTCACCGCTTCCTTCTCCTCATCGGTGACCACCCAGCGATCGATCGCCGCGTTGACCTCTTCCGAGTGCTTGGCATCGATGATCGCGTGGGCGACGAAGAAGGTCATCTGCTTGTCGGTCAGCTTCAGGCTGTTCTTGCAGATGTCCATCATCGGCTCGAGGTGTTCGTAGGAATCTTCGGCCCAGAAGCTGTAGCCCAGGCGCGGGATGATGCCGCGGCAGACCGAGACATAGTCCAGGTAGCCATAGAACGCCTCGGTGGCCGGCAGCATCGGCTTTTCGAATTCGGCCGGGTCGACGCCAATGGCGATCAGGTCGTTGTAGGCCATGTTTTCGTGGCCCAATTCCTCCAGCGCATGCTTCATGGCGAAACGCAGCAGGCCGACCTTCTTGTGGTCCTGGTTCCAGCAGGCCACCGCCTGGTTGATCGCGTTGTTCTTGGTGTAGTGGTACACCTGCACGATCGACTTGATGTACAGCTCTCGCTGCAGATCGGGGCGTTTCATCATCTGAAAGAAACGCCCGGCCTTGATCTTGTCCCATTCGGCGTCGCAAACAGCCTTCAACTCGGTACGAAACTCAGTCATTTCACTCTTTCCCTGGTGGTTTTATGAATCGCTTATGACATTGCTTGTTTATCTGGATTACAGGCGCAACACGGACTTGATGATGTACATGAACTTCGAGAAGAACCCGACTCCCTCGATGGTGTCCCAATGTTCCATCAGCACACCGTTCTCTACCCGATAGATATCGATTACCTTGTAATTCACGGTAAAGAACCGATGCTTGGCCCAATGGGTGGCATAGAGAAAGACATAGTCGCCTTCGGCACACACTTGCTTGATATGGGTACCGGATTGCGGAAAGGTCTTGAAGAACTGTTCGAAGTACTTCTTGAAGCCTTCACGACGTGGCGGAATGAACACGTTATTGTGTTGCACATAGTCTTCGGCAATCAATGTATCGGCCACCGCCAGTTCACGCTTGGCGAACATGCGTTCATAGAACTCGATAACCACGGCCTTGTTCTTGGCTTCCATCTGACATCAACCTCGTTATTGTCGTTTTATTATCTTTTTCAGACCGCCAGGACCTGGCGGGTGGCACGGGCGGCCAGGGTATGGCGCATCAGCGCGTCGATATCCTTGAGGTCAGCCGGGCACTGCTCCAGGCCGAAGTAGGTGGTCACCGAAGGCATCAGCTCACCCTTGTACAAGGCGTAGTAGTGGTCGCCACGCGCCGGGATCTGGAACAGGATGCCGTCCTGGTCGAACACCGAGCTGTCGAATTTCGGCGCCAGGCGCGGCTTCACGTAGGTGATGAAAGTCTTGTAGCCACCCAGCAGTGCCACCAGCGAGGCGCCGGTCATGGCCAGGGCGGTGACCACGTTCTTCACCGGCGCATGCTTGTCGACGATCAGTCGCGACAGCTCGACGCACTCGCGCTCATAACCGGGGCCGGAGAACTGCAGCAGGCGCTGGTGATCGATGTACTCGCCGGATTCATGGGGAAACGGTGTAATACGCTGGGTGCCAATAATCTCGCCGTCGTAGTAACAGGCGAAGACATAAGAGCGGGAGTCGTACTCATCAAGACAGATGGTTTCATCGACCGAGTCGCCGAACAGCGTTCGGTAATACACCTTGCGCTGCCCGTACAAGCGATAACGGGCTCGCGACAACTCGAAAAACTGTTCAGGCGTTACAACTTGCCGGACCTTGACCTTGTCGGACTGACAGTGTTCCTGCAGAACAGAATCATAGAAAGCATGAATCGCCGCACCAGCCGAATCATCTTGCACCAACTGCATGGTGGCGAACGGTAATACTGCTTTGTTACTTCCGTATGACGACATGAGACGCTCCTTTATTATTATGTTTCGTATTATTTCTCTCAACCAGACGCACGACACAGAACCCATGATTCAACTCACGAGTTCACCTCTTACATTTCAATATCTTTCAAAAGCCCCCAGGCAGGAGCCGGCTTGCTGGCGATGAACGCCAACAGGCAATAACCGATAGACAGGCAACTGCGCCGAAACAGCCGACTCCCCAGCCGGCTGCCAGACGCTACATCGTGTTCAGAGTTGTTCGAGAGCCGAACGAATCAGCTCGGCACGCTCACCCAGCACTTGCGGGTTGGCCATGGGAATGTTCCCGTGGGCGAGGTCGAAACCATCGCCGACGAAGCGTGCAATGACGTGCAGGTGGGCATGGCCGACAGTCTGTCCGGCTACGACGCCATCGCACAGCAACAGGTTGATGCCCTCGCAAACCTGGCCATCAAGCTGCAGCCCACTGTTGCGCAAGGCACTCGCCACGCGCTGGGCGACCACCATCACGTGGCCTGCGGTTTGCGGAGGAATTTCGCCCAGGCCGCTGGCATGGGCCTTGGGTATCACCAGCACATGACCGGGCGTGATCGGCTGGATGGACAGAAAGGCCAGGCACTGTTCGTCTTCATGGACGATGCTCGCAGGTGCCTGCTTGGCGACGATTGCACAGAAAATGCAGTTCACGGATTAGCTCCTTCTAATTGTTATGGGCAGGCCCGATGAATGCTCTTGCTCCGGGCTTGCTACAGGCTGAATTCCCTTACAGTCCTATACCGCTGATCGCACAGCTTGAGGCGAAAATACGCTGAGGCCTGAAGGGCTGTACACGCGAGTTTTGAAATTTTTTGTATCCGGCGTCCCCGAAAAGCCGCTAACGCGCTGATTTGTTTTCAGAAAATCATTCAAGAACTATTTATGAAGCCGTCGGGCAGCCAAAAAAAAAACCGGAGTCTTCGCAGACTCCGGATTCTTCAACGGCACGGTGGCATCAACTCACCGCCGGCTGCGGCCTCACGCGAGCTTTTTCAGGCGGGGAGTGGCCTTCGGAAAATAGGGTCGCCTCAACAACCCGCTCGTTGCCGACTGATTGATCCGACTCGGCGTCTCCTGCGCGGGCGCCTCGCCCCCGAACTCGGCGACATAGGGCGTCTGCCCACAGCGCACCAGGTTGTTGATCGGGAACTCATCGCCATTGTCTTCCATGTAAGCCCTTTTCATTCGGCCACTCCTTTCCAAGGTTGATCACCGCCGGCTGGCCGCCGGCGCCTCAAAAACCTTCAGCGTAGCCGAGCGACAGCGATCCGCAGGCTCTGGCGCAAGGTTCCGACGAATGACCGGCCGGTCACACAATCATGCCGGCTCAAGCCTGTGCAGCAGGCGCCGGAACGCCTCCAGGACCTGCCGGGGCTTCTCCAGCATCAACTGGTGCCCGCAGGCTTGCAGCACCTCGAAGCCGGCATCGGGCAACTGCCGGGCCAGGGCCTCGCCGCCACTGGCCGGGGTCAGCCCGTCACTGTCGCCGGACAGCACTTCGATCGGCAACCGCAGGCTCGCCAGATGCCCGGCATCCGGCCATTGCACGCCTTCGAGCAGGCCCTTGAACACATACAGCCGATTGTTCTCGGTGACCTTCTCTTCATAGGCCACCAGTTGCGGGTCGGCCGTAGGGTGCCAGGCGCGCTGGCGAAAGCCCTTGGCCAACACCGGACGGATCAGCTCCAGCACCCAGGCTGGCAACGCCATCAGCCCGCCACGGCTCAACGGCCGGTGCAACTGCGAGCCCAGCAACAGCGCGCCGCTGATCGCTTGCGACTGCAGCAAGGTACTCATCGACAAGCCGGTGCCGAAGGAATGGGCGACGATCAAGTTGCGCTGGCCGCCAAAACGCCGCAACAGTTCCTGATAGTCGGCCACCAGCTCGGCCCAGGCATAGGCTGCCGGACGGCGCGGCTTGTCGCTGGCGCCATGACCGAGCAGGTCCCAGGCGACCAGGCTGTAGCCCTCCTCGCCCAACGCCTGCCACAGGTGACGCCACTGGTCCTTGTTGCCGCCGGCGCCGTGACAGAGAAACACCACGGTGTCGGCCTGCGCCTGGCCGGCCTGGCGGGCAACACTCAAGCGGCGTCCCGGACGGATTTCGAGCAACTCGCCGCGCACCTGCGGCAGATCAACGGAGGAAAAAGCTTCAGCCATGCGCTGTGGCTCCTGTCGGATGGATAGAAAATTCGTTCACCAAGCGCCCTCGCGAGTCACCGCCGTGCGGGACGGCTCGGCAACCACCGGTGAGGCACCCAGCAGCGTGCGGGTATAGGCATGTTGCGGTTCGGCGAACAGCCGCGCGGTTTCGCCCTGCTCGACGATCCGTCCGCCCTGCATCACCGCGATGCGATCGCACAGTCGCGCCGCCACCCGCAGGTCATGGGTGATGAAGACGATGCTCAGGCGCAGGCGGCGTTGCAGGTCTTCCAGCAGTTCGAGGATCTGCACCTGGATCAGTGCGTCCAGTGCCGAGACGCATTCGTCGGCGATCAGGATCTTCGGCCGCACCGCCAGGGCCCGGGCAATGCCGATGCGCTGGCGCTGGCCGCCGGAAAACTCGTGGGCGTAGCGTTCGAAGGCGGTCGGTGGCAGACCGACCAGTTCCAGCACCTCGCGGGCGCGCTGCTCTGCTTCGCGGGCCGGAACACCCTGGGCCAGCGGCCCGGTCATGACGATCTGGCCCACGCTCTGGCGCGGGTTGAGCGAGGCGAACGGGTCCTGGAAGATCATTTGGATCTCGCCGCGTAGCGGCCGCAGTCGCCGCTGAGACAGCTCGGCGACTTCCCGCCCCTGCCATTGCAGTTGCCCGCTGTCCGGTTGCAGCAGGCGCACCAGGCAGCGGCCGAGGGTCGATTTTCCAGAGCCGGACTCGCCGACGATCCCCAGGGTCTCGCCTTCGCCCAGATGCAGGTCGACTCCTGCCAGCGCCCGGCTGGCACGCTTGCGCCACCAGCCACCGGAGCGGGTATAGGACTTCTCCAGTTGGCACGCAGCCAGCACCGTCGACACCTGTGTCAACGGTGGGCGCGGCGTCAGCGGGCTGGCCGAGACGGCCGCCAACAGGCGCCGGGTGTAATCCGCAGTCGGCGACTGCAGGACCTCGCGGGCGCTGCCCTGCTCCACCAGATGCCCCTTTTCCAGCACCAGCACCCGATCGGCGATCGCCTGCACCACGGCAAAATCGTGGGTGATGAACAGCACCGCCATGCCCTTGTCGCGCTGGATCCGCCGCAACAGTTCAAGGATCTGCGCCTGGGTGGTGACATCCAGCGCCGAGGTCGGCTCGTCGGCGATCAGCAGGGCCGGATCAAAGGCCAGTGCCATGGCGATCACCACCCGCTGGCGCTGGCCACCGGATAACTCGAAGGGATAGGCATGGCGCAGGCGCTCCGGGTCCGGCAGGCCGACGTAACCGAGCAGTTCGAGTACCCGTTGGCGACGGCTCGCCGCATCCTTCACACCGTGGGCCGCGAGGGTTTCATCGATCTGCAGGCCAACGCTCAGCAGCGGGTTGAGCGCGCTCATCGGCTCCTGGAAAACCATGCTGATATCACGCCCGCGCAGCTGGCGCATGGCGGGCTCGTCGAGATCGGCCAGGTCCTCACCGCACCAACGGATCCGACCACTTTCCACTGTCAGCGCCTGCGGCAACATCCGCAGCAGGGCCTTGGCCAGCATCGACTTGCCCGAACCGGATTCGCCAACGACGCAAAGGAGTTCGCCGCGTTCGAGCTGCAGCGACAGGTCGTACAGCGCATGGCTGCGATCGGCACCAGGCGGCAATGCGATGCGCAGGTGTTCGATGCTGAGCAAGGCGTTGTGGCTGTCTGTCATGAGCTGACTCCTGGTTGCCGCAGCGGCTCGCAGGCCACCCGCAGGCCCTCGCCGACGCGGTTCACCGCCAGTACGCTGAGCAGGATCGCCAGGCCCGGCCACAGGCTCATCCACCAGGCGTCGCGCAGCAGCCCACGGGAGGCATTGATCATGTAGCCCCAGCTCATCGACTCGGGGTCACTGAGGCCGAGAAAAGCCAGGGCCGCTTCGGTCAGAATCGCGGCGGCCATGACGAAGGTCAGGGTCACCAACAGCGGCGCCAGGGCATTGGGCAGGATCTGGCGAAAGATGATCGCCGTCGACGACTGCCCGAGTACCCGCGCGGCCTGGACGAATTCGCGCTGGCGCAGGCTGAGGAACTCACTACGCACCAACCGCGCCACCCCGGGCCAGGCCACCAGGGCGATGGCCAGCACGGTCGTCGCCAGGGAAGGTTCGAGCACCGCCACCACAATCACCGCCAGAACCAGCTGCGGGATGATCTGGAAAAACTCGGCGAGGCGCATCAGCACGCCGTCGAGCCAGCCGCCGAAGTAACCGGCCAGCGCCCCCACCAGGGTCCCCACCAGCAAGGTCGCCAGGCTCGCCAGTCCGGCCACCGCCAGGGACACCCGGGCGCCGTACAACAGGCCGCTGCCGAGGTCGCGCCCGAGCATGTCGCTGCCCAGCCAATGCGCCGGGTCGTGAAAGGGCGCCAGCAGCGGCTGACTGTTCATCTCCCAGGGCAGGCTGTCGGTCAGCCAGGGCGCGGCCAGCGCCAGCAGGCCCAGACCGAGCAGGAATGACAACCCGGCCAGCGCCGAGGGCTGGGCGAGAAACCGACGCAGGAAAGAATGCCGTTGCATCAGTGTTGCCCTCCGGCGCCAATTCGCGGATCGAGCCAGCGGCAAGCCAGGTCGGTCAGCAGGTTGAAACTCACCACCATGATCGAAATCACCAGGAAACCGCCCATCAACACACCGTAGTCGCGCTGGTCCAATGCTTCGTACATCAAACGACCGACGCCCGGCCAGGAATAGACCACCTCGATCAGCAGGATGCCGCCAGCCATCTGGCCCAGTTGCAGGCCGGCGAAAGTCACCACCGGCAACAGCGCATTGCGCAGCACATGGGCCCAGAGAATCCGCCGTGGCGAAAGGCCCTTGGCCTGCGCGGTACGCACGTATTCCTGGCCGAGTACCTCCAGTGTCGCGGCGCGGGTCAGATGGATGTAAAGCGCAAGGAACAGAAAGCTCAGTGACAGGCACGGCAGCACCAGGTGCTGCAACCGGTCACCCCACCAGGCCAGGCCTTGGTGGCTCGCGGCGACGGTCTCCATGCCGAAGGCCGGCAACCAGTCGAGGCTGACCGAAAACAGCAGGATCAACAGCATCGCCAGCCAGAACGACGGGGTCGCATAGAGCAGCAACGCCCCCTGGGAGATCAGTTGGTCGAGCCACGGCCGCCGCTCCCGGCTGCGCGCCGCCAGCACGCCAAGGGCGATGCCCAGCAACGATGACAGCAGGAACGCCGAGCCCATCAGTGCCAGGGTCGCCGGCAGCCGTTCGGCGATCAGCGACCAGACCGGCGCCTGGTTGCGGTAGGAGTAACCCAGGTCCAGCCGCGCAACATGACCGAGGTAGATCAGCAACTGCTGGGCCACCGGTTTGTCCAGCCCCATGTCCTGGCGCAGTTGCGCGATGTACCCGGGGTCGTCGACCCCGGCTTCGCCGGCCAGCATCAGCGCCGGATCACCGGGGGCCAGGCGGATCAGCAGGAAGCTCAGCACCAAAACCCCCAGCACCATCGCCAGCGCCCGCAGCAGCCGCGAGCCGAGGAAGCTCAAGCCGCTCATGGTGCCGGCGCGTCGAGGTAGACGCTTTCGTCATCCTCGTTGAGGCTGGTGGCGGTCTGCAGCAGGTTCTTGACCTGGCCGTGATAGAGCGTCGGGTAGCGCATCTCGAAGATCGGCACGATCGGCAGGTCGGTGTTGAGGCGGTTCTCCAGCTCGCTGTAGACCTGGCGGCGCTGCTCGCCCTCCGGGGTGTTGGCGACCTTGCTCCACAGCGCATCCGCCTCCGGGCTGTTGTAGCCGCTGACGTTGGCGAACGGCGAGGTCTTGAGGATGTAGTCGGAGCGGTACAGATAGGCGGTGGTCAGGTACGGGTCGCCGACCTGGAAGATGAAGTTGTAGGTCAGGTCGAAATCCCAGTCGCTGACCCGCTGGAACCAGGTAGCGGCATCCGAAGTGACCACCTGGACCTTGAAGCCCAGCGGCTGCAGGGCCTGCTTGGTGTACTCGGCGGCACGCTCCCAGGCACCGCCCTTCTCGCCGTTGAGCAGGCGGATGCGCACCGCGCCGACATCGACGCCGGACTCGGCGATCAGCGCCTTGGCCTTCTTCAGGTCATAGCCGTACTGCGGCAGCTGTGGATCGTGGTAGGGCGAGCTGGAGACGAAGGGGCCCTGGGCGACCTTGCCGGTGCCGAAGAAGATGTTGTCGACGATGAACTGCCGGTTCAGCGCATAGAGGATCGCCTGGCGCACCTTGGGGTTGTTCAGCGGCGGCTTGCGGGTATTGATCTGCAGGAAGGCCAGGCCGGAATACAGCTCCCAGCCCTGCTCGGAGGACTGCACGCCGGGCAGGTTGCCCAGGCGCTTGAGATCGGAATAGTCGGCATCGCCGCTGCGCAGCACCTGCACGTCGCCGCGCTCGAAGGCCGCGGCCCGCGAGGAGGCGTCGGGGATCACGTGGAAGACGATGCCATCCAGGTGCGGCAGGCCCTTTTTCCAGTAGTCGGGGTTCTTGCCCAGCTTGATGTAGGCGCCGCGTTTCCACTCCCGGAACACGAACGGGCCGGTGCCGACCGGCTTGAGGTTATAGGGGTTGTTGCGAAAATCGGTGCCCTCGTAGAGGTGCTTGGGCACCACCGGACGCAGGCCGCTGCCGAGGGATGAGAGCAAGGGGGCGAAGGGTTTCTTCAGGTGAAAGGTCACTTGCAGCGGGCCGCTGGCGTCGATCGAGTCGACAAACTCGGTGAAGACGCCGCCGAGGCGCTTGTCCACTTCCGGGTAGAAAGTCTGGAAGCTGAACACCACGTCGTCCGCGGTGAAAGGCTGGCCGTCGTGCCAGCGCACGCCGTCCTGCAGGTCGAAGGTGTAGGTCAGGCCATCGGCGGAGACCGTCCAGCTCTTGGCCAACACCGGCTTGGGTTGCAGGTGGGTGTCGTAGGTCAGTAGGCCCTGGAGGATCTTGCCGCTGACGTACTGGGTCGAGACATGGGACACCACGCCGTGCATCAGCGACGGCGGCTCCGGCTGGGCCACCAGGTTCAGCACGCCGCCATCATGGGGTTGCGCCTGTACGCTGCCGGCCAGGATCAGCGCACTGGCGGCCAGGCCGAGCAAGGCTCGGCGCAGGGGCCGGGTGCGAGACGAAGGGGTCGGGGAGAAATCAGGCATGGCGGGCTCCGCAGTAAAGATTCGGCAGGCGCGGCACAGGGTGTGCGACCGGCCCTTTGCCGGGATTTAGCAAGGCCTGTGCCAGCACTTTTGCGCCTGTGTTTGCGTGGGCTGGGGTTGCGGGGGCTGATGAAAAAACCACAACCCGCGCCTATCACTGTGCAAAAAGCAGCAGATCTGAAGCGGGACATCCGGCTCAAGGGCCATGTGTGGCGAGCGGACGTCCCGCCTTCGCCCCTGGCACAACCCTTGCGACAGCCACCGACTTCGAACCACCGAGCCTTCCCCCATGTCACTGGATTACCTGGGCAACCCCATCGATAGCAACCTCCCCTCCACCCGACTCGGCATCGACGATTTCATCGGTGGTTTCCTCGGTTATCACCCCCGTGCCGAAAACATCCTCGCCGCCGCCGATGCCGATCCGGACTCACGACTGGCCAACGCCCTGGCCGGCATCCTGCTGATGTTCAGCGAGTCCCCCGAAGGTCCGCACCTGGCCGAGCGTTATCGCCAGCGGGCCGATGCCGTGGCGTCCGGCCACCTGCGGGCCAACCTGTACTTGGCCACCCTCAACGCCTGGATCGCCGAGGACCTGGGCCGCGTGCTGGGCCTCACCGAACAACTGCTCGAACACTTCCCCCGCGACCTGTTCGCCGCCAAGCTCAACCAGTACGTGGAGTTCAACCGCGGCAACTGGCCGGCGCTATTGCGCATCGCCCTCAAGGCCCGTGACGCCGCACCGGAGATTGCCCACAGCCACGGCCTGCTGGCCTTCGCCTACGAGCAGTGCCACCTTCTGGACGAAGCCGAAGCCGCCGCCCGCCAGGCCCTGGCGCTACAAGCCGACGAAGCCTGGGCCCAGCATGCCCTGGCCCACGTCCTGCTGACCCGCGGGCGGATCAAGGAAGGCATCGACTTCCTGGAAGGCGTGAAGCATCACTGGCAGGGCCTCAACTCGTTCATGTACACCCACAACTGGTGGCACCTGGCGCTGTTCTACCTGGCCCGTGGACAGGAGCAGCGGGTACTGGAAATCTACGACCGGCATGTCTGGGGCATCCTCCCGGAATACTCCCAGGACCAGGTCGGCGCGGTGTCGCTGCTGGCCCGCCTGGAACTGGCAGGCATCGGTGTCGGCCCGCGCTGGCAGGCACTGGCGTCGTACCTGCAGGTGCGGGTTGGCGACACGGTGCAGCCGTTTCTCAGCGTGCAATACCTGTACGGCCTGGCCCGCGCCGGGCTGGCCGAGGCGGACCGGTTGCTCGATGCCTTGCGCGAGCGCAGCCTGACGGCACCGGCCTTCAGCCGCAACACCTGGGCCGAGGTCACCCTGCCCCTGGCCGAAGGGTTGCTGGCCCATGCCCGTGGCGACTGGGACACGGCGGTGCAACGCCTGGGCAGCGTGTTGCCACGGCTCAACGACATTGGCGGCAGCCATGCCCAGCGTGACCTGTTCGCCCAGGTCGAGTTGGATGCACGGCTGCGTGCGGGGGATTGGCTGGTGGCGCAGCAGACCCTGGAACTGCGCCGGGGCTACGATGCGCTGGATGTGCCGACCAATCGGCATCTGGTGCGGGTTTATGAGGCGCTGGGGTTGCCGTCCGAGGCGGCGCGGGCCGGAACACGGATCAACCACCCATCGCCTGAACGATAAAGCCCCCTGTGGGAACGGCCGGCCGACGCTCGGTTGCTGGCGATCCGCCGAAGGCGGCCAATCGCCAACTTTTGTGGCACCTGCATAACCGCTATCGCCAGCAAGCCGGCTCCCACAAGGTCAGGTGCAAGACGATGCATCGCGGTCACCGCCGCGCTTCGAACACGCCCCGCGCAATCGCCCGGGCCACGCAATCGGCCGCCGCCGAACCGATGTAGCCGATCTGCACCTGCCGGCGCGGCCCTTCGACCAGCGGCAACTCACCGGACGCCAGGGCGAACACCGTGTCACCGTCGAACGGCAGGTGCGCCGGCCGGACCGCCCGGGCGATGCCATCCTGGGCCATGATCGCCACGCGCTTGCACTCGGCGGTGGTCAGCCGGGCGTTGCAGGCCACTGCCACGAGCGTGGTATTGGCCCCGGCCTGCAGGCGGCCCATGCTGTCCAGCCGTGACAACTCCGGCATCGGGTCGCTGGCGTCCATCACTCCAGCGGGCCGCACACCACCGAACTCACCGGCAATCTCCCAGGGCCAGGACCAGAACGTCTGCCCGTCCGGCATGTACACCGAACCGATGGGGTTGGCCACCACCAGTGCCGCCACCACCAGGCCATCCTCCAGGACCAGTGACGACGAGCCGAGCCCGCCCTTGAGCACTCCGGCCATGGCTCCGCGACCGGCACCCACCGAGCCCAGGGCAAAGTCCTCGGCGGCATTGTCCAGCGCTTCGAAGCCCAGCCGGCGATACGGTGGCTCCAGCCCCCAGTGCTTGTCGCCGCCATTGGCCAGGTCATGCAGCACCGCCGCCGGCACGATCGGAATCGCCGGTGCTCCAGCCTTCAAGTGCAGGCCGACTTCCTGCTGCGACAGCGCAGCCGCCACCGCATCCGCCGCGCCCAGGCCGAACACCGAACCGCCAGCGAACACCAGCGCGTGCAACTGCCCGACCATGTTCTCCGGCTCCAGCGCCGCCGACTCGCGACCGCCCGGACCACCGCCGCGAATGTCGATGCTGGCCGTCCAGGCGCCGTCGGTGCGGATCACCGTCACGCCGGTATCGACCCGCAGGTCGGTGGCGTGGCCGACGCGAACGCCAGGTACATCGGTCAACAGGTTACGGGGTCCCGGTAACGGCATAATCATTTCCTGAAATAAGGGATCAGCATTTCGCTCTGTGGGAGCCGGCTTGCTGGCGATCCGCCGAAGGCGGCCATCCACCTTTTTTGTGGCGCTCATGAAATGGCTATCGCCAGCGAGCCGGTTCCCACAGGTTTGTATCGAGAGCATTCAGCAAGTGATGTGCCAGCCGCCCGTTCCCCGTATTGATTCAGGCTTGGCGACAACGACCTGTTGCTAACCCAACAGCCACCGCCGCGACTGCTGACAAAACAACACTCCCCTCCCCGCCGGCCTCCGCCCACGACGCGCTGTAGAAAAATCAACAGCCTGGGCCGCCGCAGTTGGAAAAACACCAGGTATTTCCTGTGACACAAGCCAAACCCTTGATTTTCAAGAGCTAAAACACATGGCACAGGCCTTGCTCTATCGCCAGCAGCAGAGCTTGAGACCGCGGCCATCGCGCCGCTCCGGCAACAAGCCGTCACTGACCACGCTTGCGACGACCCGCCACGACACCGTCGCCTTACCCGACTCAGGTTGCCCCGCCAGGGGCCACACCGGGGAACCATTGGAGCGATTCACATCATGAGTTCGATACACGCCGTCGGCCGCCAGGCCCGTACCACCTTCACCCACAGCCTGCTGTTCCTCGTCGTTTGCGAGGCCCTGAGCTACAGCAGCCTGACCCTCGCCGCCGACACCGCCGGCAGCGACAACCCGCTGGACACCGTGGTAGTCATCGGCAACCGCGGCCAGACCCGCACCCTGGCCGAAAGCCCGGCCCCGGTGGATGTCATTTCCTCCAAGCAACTGCTCGCCACCGGCCAGGGCGACCTGACCCGCGCCCTGAGCAAGGTACTGCCGTCGCTGAACCTGCCGGCCTCTTCCGGCTACGGCTCGGCCTCGGTGGTGCGCCCGATCAGCCTGCGCGGCCTTAACGGCGACCAGGTGCTGGTGCTGGTCAACGGCAAGCGTCGCCACAACAGCGCGCTGCTCAACAACGGCACCTTCCTCAACTCCGGCTCGCAACCGGTAGACCTGGACATGATCCCCACCGCCCTGGTCGATCACGTCGAAGTGCTGCGTGACGGTGCCTCGGCGCAATACGGCTCCGACGCCATCGGCGGCGTGGTCAACATCGTGCTCAAGCAGACCGACCACGGCGGCAGCCTGTCCACCAGCTACGGCCAGAACTTCGAGAACGGCGACGGTGAGACCGCCCGCCAGACCGGCAACCTCGGCCTGTCGCTGCCCAACGACGGGTTCATCAACCTGGCCCTGGACGTGAAGAAGCAGAACATCTCCGACCGCTCGGACGATGCGCCGTACACCGACAGCGCCGGCAACACCAGCCAGCGCCACACCTACTACGGCACCGGCCTGCCCGAAGCACGCAACTTCAGCTTCGGCTACAACGCCGAGCTGCCGGTGGACGACGCCCTGACCCTCTACTCGTTTTCCACCTACACCCGGCGCAACTCGGAAAAACCCCTGGCCTTCCACCAACCGGCCAGCTTCGATGGCATCGCCACGCCGTTCCCCGAAGGCGTCGAGGACACCCTGCGCTTCATCGAGAACGACTTCCAGGTCGCCTTCGGCGGCAAGGGCAAGCTCGCCGGCTGGGACTACGACCTGTCCAGCACCTACGGCCAGGACCACGCCCAGGCGACCCTGCGCCATACCTACAACCTCAGCTACGGGCCGGACTCACCGACGTCGGTGGACACAGGGGTCAAGACCTTCAGCCAGTGGACCAACAACCTCGACCTGACCCGCGCCTTCGACCTTGGCCTGGCCAAGCCGACGCAGATTTCCTGGGGCCTGGAACAACGCTACGAGAACTACAAGATCGGCAAGGGCGACTACGAGTCCTATGCCCTGGGCGACTTCAGCACCGGCGCCAGCGGCAACCCGATCGCGCCGGGGACGATTTCCGGTGCCGGCACCACACCGGCGGATGCCGCCGAGAAGGGCCGCACCAGCGTCGCCACCTACGCCGAAATCGGCCAGGACCTGACCGACAAGTGGCACGTCGACCTGGCCGGCCGCTACGAGCACTACAACGACGGCTCCGGCACCACCACCAACGGCAAGCTCGCCACCCGCTACCAGCTGACGCCGATCCTCGCCGTACGCGGCAGTTTCAGCACCGGCTTCCGCGCGCCGTCGCTGGCCCAGCAGATCTACAGCTCGACCTCCCAGAGCAGCGTCAACGGCAACCTGATCGACTACCGCAACGTGGCGGTCGACTCGGCCGTGGCCAAGGCCCTCGGCGCCGAAACCCTCAAGCCGGAGAAGTCGACCAACTTCGGCCTCGGCCTGACCCTGCAACCGATCGACAACGCCAGCGTCACCCTCGATGCCTACCAGATCAGGATCAAGGACCGCATCGCCCAGACCGGCTACCTCGGCGGTACCCCGCAGATCAACGCGATCCTCGCCGCAGCCGGGCTCAATACCAACCAGGCGGTCACCTACTTCACCAACGCCCTCGACACCACCACCCGCGGCATCGACCTGGTCGGCGACTACCGCCAGGACCTCGGTGCCTACGGCAGCCTGCGCTACACCCTGGGCTTCAACTGGAACACCACCGAGATCGACGCGATCCACGCCTCGGACGTGGCGCAACAGGCCCTCGGTCCGGACGGTGGCTACGATCGCCAGCGCCAGGGCAACCTCAAGCACGGCACCCCGGAATCCAAGCTGCTGCTGGGCGGCACCTGGACCGTCGACAAGTTCGACATCGGCCTGAACCTGACCCGCTACGGTGAATACACCCAGTACGGCACTGCGGCGATCTACGACCGGACCTTCTCGCCGACCTGGATCACCGACCTCAATGTCGACTACCACCTGACCAAGGACATCACCCTCACCGCCGGGGCCAACAACCTGTTCAACATCTATCCGGAGCGCACCAAACTGGCGAGCAGCTCGGGCGGCTTCCCCTACGGCAACTTCTCGCCCTACGGCACCACCGGCGGCTACTGGTACACCGGCGTGACCTACAACTTCTGACCCACCTGGCGGCACCGGCGATCACCTCCATCGCCGGCGCCGCCCGCCCAACGGGAGCCCGTTCATGACCCGCCGAACCGACCAACTCAAGCTCGGAGCCTTTCTCGCCAACAGCGGCCATCATGTCGCCGCCTGGCGTCACCCCCTGGCCCAGGCCGATGCCAGCCTGGATTTCGCCCACTTCAAGGCGATTGCCGAAACGGCCGAACGCGGCAAATTCGACGCGCTGTTCATCGCCGACGTGGTGGCGCTGTGGGGCCATCATCACGATGCCCTGAGCCGTACCGCCCGCGCCGAACACTTCGAACCGCTGACGCTGATGTCCGCCCTGGCGGCCGTCACCAGCCATATCGGCCTGATCGCCACCGCCACCACCAGCTACAACGAGCCGTACCATATCGCCCGCAAGTTCGCCTCCCTCGACCACCTGTCCGGCGGTCGCGCGGCGTGGAACCTGGTGACCTCGGTGGTCTCCGACGAGGCCTGGAACTTCGGCCGCGAACAGCACATCGACCACGGCGACCGCTACCAGCGCGCCGAGGAATTCCACGACGTGGTCAAGGGGCTGTGGGACAGCTGGGATGACGACGCCTTCATCCGCGACAAGGCCAGCGGCCAGTACTTCGACCCGGACAAGCTGCACACCCTCAACCACCGCGGCGAACACTTTTCCGTTCGAGGCCCGCTGAACGTCGCACGGCCACCCCAGGGCCATCCGGTGCTGGTCCAGGCCGGCGCCTCGGAAGCCGGCAAGACCCTCGCCGCACGGGTCGCCGAGGTGATCTTCGCCTCCGCCACCGACCTGGCCGATGCCCAGGCTTTCTACCAGGACATCAAGGCTCGTGCTGCAGATCTGGGCCGCGATCCGGACCACATCAAGATCCTCCCCGGCATCACGCCCTTCATCGGCGACACCCGCGAGCAGGCCCAAGCCTTGTTCGACGAATTCCAGGCCTTGATCGATCCGGTGCTGGGCCTGCGCCTGCTGGCCGACACCCTCGGCGAAGATATCGACCTGAGCGGCCATGACCTCGACGGCCCGCTGCCGGAAACGCCGGTCGGCCAGCGTGGCAGCCGCCGCGACAAGGTGCTGGAGCTGGCCCGCAAGGAAAACCTCAGCATCCGCCAGCTGTACCTGCGCCTGGCCGGCGGCAATCCGGTGATCGGCACTGCCGCCGACATCGCCGACCATTTCGAGGCCTGGTTCGAGGCTCGCGCCTGCGACGGCTTCAACGTGTTCTTCCCGTACTTCCCCGGTTCCATCGAGGTGTTCGTCGACCAGGTGATTCCGCTGTTGCAGGAGCGCGGGCTGTTCCGCCGTGAATACCAGGGTCGCACCCTGCGGGAAAACCTCGGCCTGCCACGGCCGGCCAATCGGTTCAGCCAACCATGAGTGGCGGGTTCTCCCTGGGTTTTCTCAGCCGTGTCTACCGTCCGGCCTTCGACCCGCAGGTCTACCGCGACACCCTGGAGCTGTTCCGCGTCGCCGAGGAACTGGGCTTCGACAGCGGCTGGGTGGCTCAGCACCACTTCGCCAGCGAACAGGGCCGGCTGCCTTCGCCGCTGGTGCTGCTGGCGGCCATTGCCCAGCGTACCCGACGTATCGCCCTGGGTACCGGGATCATCGTCCTGCCCCAGGAAGAGCCGCTGCGCCTGGCCGAAGATGCAGCGGTGCTCGACCTGCTCAGCAGCGGTCGCCTGGAACTGGGTCTGGGCGCCGGCTTCGACCCGCAGACCTACGACGCCTTCGGCCTCGACCATGGAGAACGCCATCGCGACTACGAAACCCGCCTGCAACGACTGCGCGCGGCTCTCGGCAACGCACCGCTGACTACCGACGGACCACGCCTGCTGCCCCGTGCCGAAGGACTCGGCCGGCGCTTATGGGAGGCGACCTCGCGGGTCGAGCTGGTTGCCGCCCGCGGCAACGGCCTGATCATGGCTCCCAATCCGCACCTGCCACCCGAGGCCGGCGCGGAACTGGTGGAGCGTTATCGCCAGGCCTGGACCGGCGACAACGGCACCCCGGCGCGGGTCGTGCGGGTGCAGGCAGTGTTCCCCGGCGCGGATGCGGCAGCACCCGGCTCGACACTGCACAACGACATCCTCGCCTACGTGCGCCGCCAACAGAGCATCGGCGTCTACCGGGCCGGGATCGACGCCGACTTCAACCAGGTACTCGCCCGCCTGGGAGTACTTCACGGCGCGCCTGGACAGATTGCCGAGGCCCTGGCCCAAGGCCCGCGCCTGGGTGCCAACGATCATCTGGTGCTCCAGGTCCAGACCGCCAATACGTCCTTGCGCGAGGCCATCCGCAATCTCGAGATCATCCGCGAACAGATCGCCCCGGCGTTGGGCTGGCAGCCCAACCCGCAGCGGCCTTCGCCTTTGGAGACACCGCGCCCATGAGCAACAGACCCTTCAAGCTGGGTTTCCTCAGCCATGCCTTTGGCGACGATCCGCAGCAGGTCTACCGTGACCTGATCGAACAGTTCGAAGTCGCCGAGGCCCTGGGCTTCGACGGTGGCTGGATCGCCCAGCACCACCTGAGCAACGGTTTCGGCCGCCTGCCCTCGCCGTTGATCCTGCTGTCGGCGATCGCCGAACGCACCAAGAAAATCGAGCTGGGAACCGGCGTCATCGTCCTGCCCTTCGAAGACCCGGTGCGCCTGGCGGAAGATGCCAGCGTGCTTGACAGCCTCAGCGGCGGCCGGGTGCAACTGGGGCTGGGTAGCGGCGGCGCCAACCTCGACAACTTCGCCGCCTTTCGCCGTGAGGCCGACGAACGCCAGCAGGACTTCGCCCGGCACCAGCAGCGCCTGCAGCATCTGCTCAAGGGCGGCCCGGTGGACGCCGCCAGCGACCTGACCCTGCAACCGCCAGCGGCTGGCCTGGCCCAGCGCCTCTGGCATTCACACGGCAGCATCGAGGGCGCGACCTACACCGCCCGACAGGGCAACGGCCTGCTGCTGGGCACCGCCACCCATGACCCGCTGACCGTGCAAAAGCCCCTGGCGGACGCCTACCTGCAAGCCTGGGAAGATGCCGACCAGCCACCTCGGATCGGCGTGGTCCGAGCGATCTTCCCGGCAGCCGACCGCGCCAGTGCCCAGGCCGAGCTGGCGGTGGACATCGAACGACATATCCCGCGGCTCAAGCGCGAGGGCTTGATCGACGAAGCCGTCGACCTGCAGGAACACCTGCGCCTGATGAACGTGCATCATGGTCATCCTGATGAAGTGATTGGAAGCCTGCGCCAGGACCCGTCTCTGCTACCTTACGCTGACTACATGATCGCCGTGGTCCAGGCCGAAAGCTCGACCCAGACGCAGATCCTCCGTCGCCTGGAAATCCTCGCCGGCGAAATCGCCCCGGCCCTGGGCTGGAAACCCGGTACCTACAAGAGAGCCACCCATGGCACTTGAATTCAGTTGGCAGCTTCCCCTCTGCGGCCCCGGCCAGACACCGGGCTGGGCCCAGCGCCCCGGCCAGTGGATGCAACTGGCCCAGGCCGCGGAATACGCCGGGCTCGACGGCCTGTGGATTCCCGGTGGCGCCCATTGCGCCGACAGCCTCGGGGTAGCCGCGGCACTCTGCGCCCATACCCGACGCCTGCAACTGACTGTCAGCGTGCCGCCGGAAGTCATGTTGCCGGCGGCCCTTGCCGCCACTGTGCAGAGCCTGCAATCGATCAGCGCGCACCGCGTGCGCCTGCACCTGCCCGACCGCGAACAGGGCAGCCTGCGCAGCGCCTTCGGTGAATGGCTCAACCGCGACCAGCGCAGTGAGCGCATCGGCGAATACCTGGAAATCCTTGGCCCGCTGCTGCAACCCGACGGTGCCGAATTCAACTATGACGGCCGCTACTTCCAGCTGGAAAATGCCGGTCTCGGCCGCCGTCCGCTGCCTGCTCCGCCGATCATCCTCGACGACTCCCAGGACGCCGCCCTGATCGCCCGCCACGCCCATGCCTGCCTGCTGCGCTCCGGCGCACCGGACTGGCTGCAGCAGGCCATCGAGCGCCTGCGTGACAGCCAGGGTCGACTGGCCTTCGCCAGCAGCTTCGGGCTGATCGTGCGCGACAGCGAGGACGAAGCCTGGGACGCCGCCGAAGCCATCCTGGAGCAGGCCCCGCTGCAACTCCCGCAAACGCCCTCGCAGGTGCTGCCGCTCAAGCGCCACCGGCACCCGGCACGACGTTTCGAAATCCATCCAAACCTGTGGCACCCCCACAGCGACCAGCCGCTGTACATCGTCGGCAGCCCGCACCAGGTCGCCACCCGCCTGCAACAGTTGCATGGGCTGGGCCTGGGCCAGGTGATCATCCAGGGCGAGCCTGCGGTGCGCGAGATACTGCGCTTCGGCGAACAGATATTGCCGTTGCTGACAGCCCAAGGCTTGCGCAAGGAGCGCTGCTAGCATGACCCACGGACACCGCTCTGCCCTGGAAATCGACTGGTTCCTGCCCACCAATGGCGACGGCCGCCACCTGACCAGCAGCGGCCTGCCCCGAACCGGGTTGCTGCAAGCCGGCGAACGCGCACCGACCCTGGAGTACCTGAGGCAGATCGTCCGTGCCGCCGAACTGGCCGGTTTCGACTCGATCATGGTACCGACCGCCAGCGGCTTCGAAGACCCCTGGCTGATCACCGCGGTGCTGGCCCAGGAAGTGCGCCGGCTGAAGTTCCTGCTGACCTTGCGCCCCGGCCTCGAACTGCCGGCCTACACCGCGCACCGTGCAGCAACCCTGCAACTGCTCAGCGAGAACCGCCTGGCCCTGCATGTGGTCAGTGGTTCCAGTCGTTTCGAACAGCGCTCCCTGGGTGACTACCTCGAACACGACGAGCGCTACGCCCGCACTGCGGAATTTCTCCAGGTGTTCCAGGCGGTCTGGGCCGGCAAGGGCCTGCCGTACCACGGTCGCTACTACCGCAGCGCCAGTGCCACGCCGATCAGCCCGCACGCCTCGGCACCGGCGATCTACTTTGGCGGTGCTTCGGCGGCGGCCGAACAGGTCGGCGCGACCCACGCCCAGACGTACCTGATGTGGTGTGAACCACCGGCGATGATCGCCGAACGAATCCAGCGCATGCGCGAACTGGCGGCGCTGCAGGGCCGCAGCCTGCGCTTCGGCCTGCGCCTGCACATCTTCGCCGCGGCCACCGACGACCAGGCCTGGGCCCATGTCGAGAAGCTGCTGGAGGAGATTCCCAAGGAGGCCATCGACCGCGCACAAATGCAGATGGCCGCGTACGAATCGGTCGGCCAGAGTCGCCAGACGCAATTGGTCCAGGGCCGTGGCCGGCGGGCACGGGAGCTGGAGGTTTCGGCGAACCTGTGGGCCGGTGTCGGCCTGGTTCGTGGTGGTGCCGGTACCGCGCTGGTGGGCAGCTACGAGCAGGTGGCGCAGCGGATCGAGGAATATCACCAGTTGGGCGTCGACAGTTTCATCCTGTCGGGCTTCCCGCATCTGGAAGAGGCGATTCACCTGGGCAGTGAACTGCTGCCGCAACTACGGCGCATCGGTGCGGCGCAGCGACAGACTGAGCAAATTGGTTGAGGTTCAGGACTTGCTGCGCCCCTTGAGCATTCCATGATTGACCAGCAAGGTACGCATCGCGTTGCGGGTAATCCCCAGCAGCTCGGCGCTACGCAGCTGGTTGAACCCGGAAAAGGCAAACGCCTCGCGCACGATCAGATCCTCGATATCGTGCAGCAGACTCTCCCCCGGCACCTCGAACAGCCGCAACAACTGCTCGCGGATCACCTCCTGGGGCACCCGCGATACCGTACTGGCAGTGGCACTGCGTGCGGCACTTAAACCCGCGGAAAACTTCAGGTGTTCCGGGCGGATCGGCTTGTCACCCGCCACCAGCAAGGCCAGATGCACGACATTCTCCAGCTCGCGGATATTGCCCGGCCAGGGATAGTCGAGCAGCGCCTGGGTCGCCGCCTCGGACAGCATCGGTTCGACGATTTTCAGCCGCTGGCTGTAGAGCTTTCGGAAGTGTTCCACCAACGGCAGGATGTCCAGCGGCCGCTCGCGCAACGGCAGCACGCGGACCTGCGCGACATTAATCCGATAGAACAGGTCGAGACGGAAATTGCCCGCCTCCACCGCCTGCTCCAGGTCGATGTTGGTCGCCGTCACCAGGCGGATGTTGATCTTGATCGGCTTGCGCGAGCCGACCCGGACGATCTCCTGCTCCTGCAGCGCCCGCAGCAGCTTGACCTGCAACGGCAGCGGCAGGTCACCGATTTCGTCGAGAAACAGCGTGCCGCCATCGGCCTCCTCGAACCAGCCGGCACGCCGTCCGACCGCCCCGGAAAAGGCCCCGGCCTCGTGCCCGAAGAATTCGCTCTCGGCCAGGGTTTCGCTGATCGCCCCGCAGTTCACCGGGACGAAGGCCCCCGTGCGGCCGCTGGCCGTATGGATGTAGCGGGCTACCAGCTCCTTGCCGGTGCCCGTCTCGCCATTGATCAGCACCGGCGCTTCGCTCGGTCCAACCCTTTGCAGGTAATCGAGCAGTTGCCGCGAACGCGGGTCAGCGAACACCAGGGCCTTGGCGCGAATCGACAACGGGTCCTTTTCGCCCTGCGGCAGGGTCAGGATCGGGCTGGGCCGCCCGGCACTGGTACTCATAGCTTGGCGATAGACACTTCGGTGGATTTGACGAAGGCGATCACCTCGCTGCCGACCGCCAGTTCGAGGTCACGGACCGAGCGCGTGGTGATCACCGAAGTGACAATGCCCGAGGCGGTTTGCACGTCGATTTCGGACAGCACCTGACCGAGGTTGATTTCCTTGATGACGCCACGGAACTGGTTGCGGACGTTGATAGCCTTGATGGTCATGGGGCAGCTTCCTGTCTGGGAGAGTGGCACGGACTTCGTGCGGTACAGCGATAAGGTGCACCTTTCTCGAATCTTTCAAAAGGAATTAATAATAATCATTTTATTCTTTTTTGGAATATACAAAGGGATTCTCCCGGACATTCGCCGGCCATGACTAGAATCAGACCTGCACGGTGGAACCTCGCGGGCCAGCCGTTGCCACACGGATAACCCCGATGTCCCAAGGAGGCTTCAATGCAAACCCTCGATCTGGCCGGCGTCGCCGTCCCCGTCATTGGCCAGGGCACCTGGCGCATGGGCGAGGACCACCAGCAGCGCACCCATGAAGTACGAGCCCTGCAAACCGGTATCGACCTGGGCATGACCCTGATCGACACCGCCGAGATGTACGGCGAAGGGGGCGCCGAGGAAGTGGTCGGCCAGGCCATTGCAGGGCAACGCGACAAGGTATTCCTGGTCAGCAAGGTCTACCCGCACAACGCCAGCCGCAAGGGCATTCCCCTGGCGTGTGAGCGCAGCCTGAAGCGCCTGGGCACTGACTACATCGATCTGTACCTGCTGCACTGGCGGGGCCAATACCCACTGGAGGAAACCGTCGAGGCCTTCGAGCGCTTGCGCGAGCAGGGCTGGATCGGCCGCTGGGGCGTGTCCAATTTCGATGTCGACGACCTGCAGGAACTGGCCTCGCCGTTCTGCGCCACCAACCAGGTGTTGTACAACCTGGAAGAACGCGGCATCGAGTTCGACCTGCTGCCCTGGTGGCAACAGCACAACCTGCCGCTGATGGCCTACTGCCCGGTCGGCCAGGGCGGCGCCCTGCTCGACAGCCCGACGCTCCAGCAGATCGCCGCCCGCCACGAGGCCACCCCGGCGCAAGTGGCCCTGGCCTGGGTGATACGCCATGAGGGTGTGCTGGCGATTCCCAAGGCGGTCAACCTGGAGCACGTGCGGCTCAACGCCGCCGCCGCGCAACTGCAGTTGGACGAGCACGACCTGGACGCCATCGACCGGGTGTTCATGCCACCCAAGCGCAAGCATCGGTTGGCGATGGTGTGACCCTGGCGTTTCCCGCCATATGCGAATGTGATGACGATGCCAGCCGGCCTTGGAGTGACCACCTGCCAAGGGCTGTAGAGGGGAACAGCGGTCAATTGGCGCGTGCGCCCGGTTCGGCAGGCTTGATCCTCTTTCGTGGGAGCCGGCTTGCTGGCGATGGCGGCGCGTCAGTTGGCAAAGATGTTGACTGACCGGACGCTATCGCCAGCGAGCGGAGCGCCGCCCGGCCGTCTCCCACGGGGACCGTGTCGCCCGTCTTTTCCTTGACCATACCGTGACCACGTATACTGCCGCCCTTTCCCCTCATTCAAGGATGAATCGTGCGTATCATCGTCATCGGCGGCCTGGGCAACTTCGGCGCGCGTATCTGTCGGCGCCTGGCACTGGAACCCGGGCTGGAACCGATTGCCGCCAGTCGCAGTGCCAGCGCGGGTCTGCATCGGTTCGACAACGGGCAAACCGTCGCCACCCTGCGCCTTGATATCGAAGCCGGCGATTTCGAGGAACGCCTCGCCGAGGCCAGGCCGGGCCTGGTCATTCACTGCGCCGGCCCCTTCCAGGGCCAGGACTATCGCGTCGCCCTGGCGGCCTGCGCCGCCGGCGCGCACTACATCGACCTGGCCGACGGCCGGGACTTCGTCGACCGCTTCGCCGCCAACGTCGATGCCCAGGCACGGGCCGGCGGCGTGCTGGCGGTTTCCGGCGCCAGCAGCGTGCCAGGGCTTTCCTCCGCAGTCGTCGATCACTTGGCCAGGTCCTTCTCGCGCCTGGACGGCATCAGCACCGCCATCGCCCCTGGCCAGCAGGCGCCGCGGGGTGTAGCAACGATCCAGGCGGTGTTCGGCTACGCCGGCCTGGCCTTTGACCGCTGGAACGGTGGTGCCTGGGTGAAGCAGTACGGCTGGCAGGACATCCGTACCTTCCACTTCGCCGGAATGGGACGCCGCTGGGGCGCGGCCTGCGATATCCCGGACCTGGCGCTATTCCCGGCCCGTTATCCCGGCGTGCGCGATGTCGAATTCCATGCCGCGCTGGAACTGCGCCTGGAGCACGCCGGCCTGTGGCTGGCCGCAGCCTTGCGGCGCCTGGGCCTGCCATTGCCGATCTCACGGTTTGCCGCGCAACTGGACACGCTGTCGAGAAAGGTCATGGACCGCTTCGGCAGCGACAAGGGCGCCATGCGGGTCCACGTCCACGGCCTGCGCCAGGACGGCACGCCCGGCAGCCTGACCTGGCAACTGACCGCTCCCGGCGGCCACGGCCCGGAGATCCCCTGCATGGCCACCATCCTGTTGGCCTGCAAGCTGGCCAAGGGAGAAATCAGCCAGATCGGTGCACTGCCATGCATGGGGCTGTTGCAACTGGAAGAGTTCGAACCGGAGTTCCAGCGCTGGGGGTTCACTTCGACGGTTCTCGACGGCGAACCCTGACACTCCGTCAATGCCTGTGCGGCTTGAGCAACGGCGTCAGCACCAGCATCGCCAGCGACGCTACCACCAGCAGGCCGTAGGAGGCTTCGAAGGCTCCGGTATGGTCACGCAGGAAGCCGAAGGCGAATGGCCCCAGTGCGGCCACCAGGTAGCCGACGAACAGCATGAAGGCGGTCCACTGGCCGGCCTGTTCATGGGTGCGGGTGTTGTCCAGCGGCAAGGTCATCGCCAGGGCAAAACAGGTGCCCTGCCCCAGGGCTATGGCGACGATCGGCAGCGCGCCGAACAGGCCCGGGGCGAGCCACAGCGCCACGGCGCCAGCAGCCGACAGGGCGGCCGACCAGCCCAGCCAGGCCCGGCGATCCGGCGTGGAGCGGGTCATCACGCCAGAGAAGAAACTGCTGATCGCGATGATCGCAGCGAACAGCCCCAGGTTGAGCCCGGAACCCAGGCTGTTGATCGCCAGTTCCCGGCTGCTCTCGCCCACCCAGGCAAAACAGGCGTAGCAGACGAACTGGCCCAGGCCGAAGTACACCGCGATCAACCAGGCCCGGCCGCTGCGGAAGGCCGGCTGGCTGACAGCGCTGCTGGCGCTTGGCACGGCTTGCGGCCGGGACGGAAACACCGCGGCCAGGCGCTGCCAACTGATCATCGCGAACACGCAGAGCACCGCCCAGATCCCCGCCGCCAGACGCCAACCACCGTCGGCCAGTGCCACGTACTCGCTGCCCACCGCCGCCAGGGTGGCGCCAATGCCAAGGCCGGCGGCATAGATGCCCATGAGCATGGCCGCATTACTGGCGAAGTGGCTCTTGATCCAGCCACCGATCAACGGCCCCGAGATGGCGACCCCGATGCCGACGAAGAACGTCGAAAGCAGCAGGCTGGCCGACGACCCGGCAAATGCCCGCAGCACCATTGCCACTCCGAGCAGGGCCAGGGAAAACAGCACCACCCGGTCGTTGCCGAAACGGCGGCCGATGCGTGGGATGAAGATGGCGAACAGGCCCATGCACACATCCGGTATCGCCGTCAGCAGCGCCGCCTGGGCGTGGCGCAAGCCGAACTCGGCCTGGATAGCGCCGATCAAAGGCCCGACCGAAACGATACCCGGACGCAAGGACAGCGCCAGGATGAACAGGCCAAGGCCTGCCATGAATTCGATTGCCCGCGTTCTCTGTGCCACTGCAACTGACATGTGTTGCCTCCAGGTATCTATCGCTGAACTGATTTCTGTGGCAAATACTAAGTTCGCCACCGACCTGGACGGTTTTTCATGAATGCCAAGATTCGTCGCCAAAGTGACAGCCTGATTGCCGAAGGGCACAGCAACGACCACAACGACTATCAGGACCTGCCCCGGGTGATCACCGCGTTCTCCCGTGACCAGGTGGCCGGCAGCTACAACGAGCCCCACAGCCATCCGCGAGGGCAGTTCCTCTATGCGAGCAAGGGCCTGATGCGAGTCGCCAGCGAAAACGGCATCTGGTATATCCCGCCCCAGCGCGGGCTATGGATTCCGGCGGGTGTGGTGCACGACCAGGTGATGCTCAGCGATACGCGGATGCGCACCATCTACGTAGAGCGCCACCAGGCCGAGCGGTTCGGTGAGCGGGTCAAGGTGATCGAGGTCGATACACTGTTGCGCGAGCTGATCCTGGCCCTGGCCGACCAGCCGATGCTGTATCCGGACGACCTGGCCAATCGCAGCATCGTCACGCTGATCCTGCACAAGCTCGAACATTCACGTACGGTGCCGCTGGAGATTCCCTGGCCGCAGGATCGCCGCCTGGCCGCGATCTGCCAGCAAATCCTCGAGGAGCCGGGCGAGGCGCAGACCATCGAGCAATGGTCCGAGGTAGTGGGTGCAAGCACCCGGACACTGATAAGGCTGTTCATCAAGCAAACCGGGATCACCTACCGGCAGTGGGTGCAGCAGGTCCGCATAGCACGGGCAATGACACTGCTCGAAGCCGGCGAGCCGATCAATCGCATTGCCGACAGCCTGGGCTTCGCCAGCCCAAGCGCTTTTTCGGCGATGTTCAAGCGCTTGCTGGGGGAGTCGCCCAGGGATTACCTGGAACGAGGCTGAGTACTTGCAGGAGCGGCTGCCGGCTGGTAGGCCGTGACTAGATGGGCTTGATCGAGATCACCTCGAAATAGCGAAACTTCTTCTTTTTCGCCGCGGCCTTGGCTTCCTGCTCGGCGGTAAAGCTACTCAGGGTGTTGGCGTCGTACACCAACTCCTCGATCTCGCCTTCGAACACCTTGGTCGCGTGCAGGATCACCCGCAACTTGGGCGACAGTGCCTTGGCAACGGGCTTGCGCTTGGCTGGTGCAGGTGGGGCGACGATAATCCTGGGTTCAGGTACTTGCGGGGCGATCGGTTCGGCACTCGGGCGCGGCGAGCCGAATAGCGCGAGGCGCATCTCCTCTTCGCTGAGGTCATTGCTCATTTTGCGGGTGTCTCGATTACAGGTAGGCAACTTGATATGTAGTAAGCTAACGAACTGTACCAGAGTTGTCTGTCGTCTGCTGTGATCGTTGTCGCCGTTTGCCCCCTTTTTCAGCATCAGTTGCCCTTGGCAATCAGCCTGGCCAGGAACTCCGCCCGGCGCAGGCGATCGGCATGTTCCTTGGCCAGTAACTGCGGCAGCAGTTCCTGCGCCTGCTGTGGGGTCAGGATAAACACGCCGTCATCGTCACCAATGGCGATGTCACCCGGATGTACCTGGACCTCGCCCAGCCTTACCGGAAGGTTGAGTTCACCGCCCTGCCCCAGGCTGCGGGTGGTCAGGGCGCTGATGCCCTGGCTGAAGATCGGCAGGCGATGTTCCCGCAACGCCGCGACATCGGTCACCGCGCCGGACACCACCACGCCGGCCAGGCCCTTGATCATCGCCGCCAGGGTGCGCAGCTCACCCCAGCAGGCACACTCGGCATCGCCGTCGCATTCGATCACCAGCACGTCGCCCGGCTCGCTGCACAGCAGGGCATCGCGCAGGATGCTGCCATCGGGCGTGCGCAGTTTCGCCGTGACCACGTTGCCAACCATGTGGATACCCTCGAACAACGGTCGCAGGCCACGCAGGTAGCCGCTGTCGAGGACATGCCCAATGGTCGAGCTGGAAATGTTCCGGTATTGCTGCAGCAGCGCGGCGTCGACCAACTGCCGACGCGGTGCGATTCTTGGGTTCAACGACATTTCTTCGGCCTCAGCAAGGGACAGGTGGAGCAGTACTCGACCGGGTTGCTCGCCTCGTAGTAGAAGCAGCAGGTGCGCCGAAAGCGAATGCTCTTGCCTTCGTTTTCAAGGATCGTCGGTGGTCGGCGAAAATGCCGTAGCGGGTTGTAGTCCAGGCCGAACAGCGCTGGCTCGGCTTCATTCAGCAACCAGTGGAAATCGGCTTCATGGCGCTGGCGGACCAACGGGTCCTCGATCTTGGCCATGCGTTTCTCGTACAGCGAATAGACCCTTACCGCGGTGTTCTCCCAGAGAATCCGCCGGGAAATGCCGCTGACCCGGTAGAACACCTGCCACAGCGGCTGGAGCGTTCCGGCAAACAGGCTGGAAACGATGAGCTCACGCCAGGCTTCACGCTGCCCCGACTGATAACCGAAAGGCTGCAGCTCATCCAGCGGCATCGACGAGGTCCACAAGCCGTCGTCATGTCCGTATTCGACCCGGCAATTGTCCAGCGACAGCCGCAAGCCCTTGTCGTACACCGACATCGCGTACAGGCAGGCCCCGGTACTGAGGAAGGAGAAGCGCTTGGCCAGCAGCGAGGCCGTGATCGCCAGCGTCGGCGAGCCGATCACCGGGCCCAGCGCCTGCAGCAGACGCTCGCAGGTCGCTTCATCGAGCAGGGCTTGCGCCGGTACTGAGCGCAGGTCGAACTGCCGCGCCGGCTTGAGGCGCAACGCCCCGGACAGCAGCGCCCACTCCTGTTCGCTGAACGGATTCGCTGGGGTCATTGCGGCAGTTCCCGACCGAACGGGATACACAGTGGCGTGCCGAAGAACGGGTCACTGATGATCCGGCAGTTGAGATTGAACACCTGCTTGACCAGCTCCTCGCTAAGGATGTCGGCCGGCCTCCCCTGGGCGAACGCCGTGCGCTGGTGCACCGCGACCATGTGGTCGGCGTAGCGGCAGGCCAGGTTGAGGTCGTGCAGGACCATGACAATGGTCTTGCCCTCCTGGCGATTGAGATCGCGCAGCAGGTCGAGGACTTCGATCTGGTGAGCCAGGTCGAGAAACGTGGTCGGCTCGTCGAGCAGCACCAGTTCGGTGTCCTGGGCCAGGGTCATGGCGATCCATGCGCGCTGGCGCTGGCCACCGGACAGCGCGTCCACCGGACGTTCGGCCAGTTCGAGCATGCCGGTCTGCTGCAACGCACGCTCGACCATTGCTTCGTCCTGCAGCGACCATTGCTGCATCCAGTTCTGGTACGGGTAGCGCCCCAGTGCCACCAGTTGCCGCACGCTGATACCCTCGGGAGCGCTGGGGATCTGCGGCAGGATCGCCAGTTCACGGGCCACTGCCGCGGTCGACTTGCGATGGATGTCGGTGCCATTGAGGATGACCGTGCCCTGCTGCGGCTTGAGCAGCCGCGCAAAGGATTTGAGCAGGGTGCTCTTGCCACAGCCGTTGCTGCCGATCAGTACCGACACCTGGCCCTGGGGCAGTTGCAGGTCGAGCCCGTCGATGATGGGCTGACGCTGGTAACCCAGGGTCAGGCCTTGGGCTGTAATGGATGCCATCTGCAATTCCTCAGTGCCGCTGGTTGATCAGGAGATAGAGAAAGAACGGTGTGCCGAGCACCGCGACGAAGATACCCGCCGGCAGGTCGAGGGGCAGGAACAGCGTGCGCCCGACCAGGTCGGCCAGCATCACCAGGTTGGCGCCGACCAGTGCCGACATCAACGCCTGCCCGGCAAACCCCGGTGCTATCAGGCGCTTGGCGATGTGCGGGGCGATCAGCCCGACGAAGGCAATCGCCCCGCCCCAGGCCACTGCCGCACCGGCCAGGGCCACGCTGACCAGCAGCAGGCCAGCCCGCAGCCATTGCACCCGGGCGCCGATGCCCTGGGCCAGGTCGTCGTCCAGTTGCTGCACCCGCACTTGCCGGGCCAGCCAGAACAGCAGCGGCAAGATCGCCAGCAGCCAGCAGGCCAGTGCCCGCGGCTCCGGCCAACTGGCGCCGTAGACGCTACCCGTCAGCCAGACGTAGGCCGACAGGGTGGTGGTCAACGGGCTGAACACCAGCAGGAAGGTGGTCACCGCCGCCAGCAACGCCGAAACGCCAACACCGATCAGCACCAGGCGCAGCGGCGAGGTGCCCTGCTTCCAGGCCAGCAGGTAGATGGCCAACGCGGCCAGGCCGGCACCGGCCATCGCCGCCAGAGGCAGGAACTGCGAGCCCAGGGCCAGCGAGAAGAACGACAGGTAGCCAACCGCTGCCGCACTGGCACCGCTGGTGATACCCAGCAGGTCCGGCGAGGCCAGCGGATTGCGGATGATGCTCTGCAGGATCAGCCCGGAAACCGCCAGCGCCGAGCCCACCAGGGCTGCCAGTACCAGTCGCGGCAGACGCAGTTGCTCGACGATGAAGGCCAGGCCGGGATCGTCGGCACCCGCCAGCACCCGCAACACGGTCAGCGGCGACAGGTTGATCTTGCCCAGCGCCAGTGCGCCGAGCATCACCAGCAGGGTCAGCAGCAGCGCCACTCCCAGGCGGGCCAGGCTGCCGAGATCGAGCTGCCGGGAAAAACTGCCCCGGCGCAGGGTCACTGGTCTAGCCATGGCGTGCCCCCCGTCGAGCCAGGGCAATGAAGAACGGTGCCCCGAACAGCGCAGTCATCACCCCTACCGGTACTTCCTGCGGCAGGATCACCACCCGCGACAGGGTATCGGCCAGCAACAGCAGCGTTGCGCCCAGCACCGCGCAGCCCGGAAGCAGCCAGCGATGGTCGACCGACAGGCTCTTGCGCACCATGTGCGGCACCAGCAGACCGATAAAGCCGATACTGCCGGCCAGCGCCACCGCGCTGCCCGCCAGGCCGACGATCAACACGCTCATCAGCAGGCGGATCAGCCCGGTGCGTTGGCCGAGCCCGGTGGCAATCGCTTCACCGGCACCAAGAACATTGACCTGCCCGGCCAGCAGCCAGGCAGCAAACAGGCCGAACGCCACGCCGACCAGCAACGGCGCGGCCATCGCCAGCTCACGTTCGGAGAGCGAACCGGCGAGCCAGAACAGCACCGTGTCCAGGCCCTCCTCGTCGACCACCAGCAACGCCTGGCTGAAAGCGGAGAACAGTGCAGTCACTGCCGCCCCGGCGAGCACGATACGCAACGGGCTGAGACTGCTCTCGCCGCGATTGCCGATCAGCCACACCAGCGCCCCGGCCAGGGCCGCCCCGAGAAACGCACACCACAGCCATTGCTGCATGGACGACAGGGCCAGCAACGACGAGCCGAGGATGATCGCAAAGGTTGCCCCGGCATTTACCCCGAACAGCCCCGGCGAAGCCAGCGGATTGCGCGTCAGCGCCTGCATCAGCGCCCCGGCGACCGCAAGGCTGGCACCCACCGCGATCGCCATCAGCGTGCGGGCCAGACGGGTGCTGACGATCAGTTGTTCGCCAGCCGTCAGGCTGCCGGCGTGCAGCCAGCCATTCAACAGATGCGCCGGTTGAATCCAGGTGGCGCCCGCCGCCAGGCTCAACAGGCAGGACAACAGCATCACAACGACCGCCAGGGTCAGTTTCGAACCACGACTCATGAGGACGCCACCACCCGCGCGATGTCATCAAGCATCTGGTTGGCACCCAGGATACCGCCGGAAAAACTCCAGGCGATGCTGTCGACCCGCCACACCTGGCCATCCCGGGCCGCACGCATGTGCTGCCAGAAGGGGTAATGCACCAGGCGCTCATAGTTGCGCTGCACGGTCTGGCTGTCGGAGCGCTGGAACACGAAAAACAGGTCGGCATCGACCACGGGCAAGCTCTCTTTACTGGTAAGTTTCATGTAGGTGCCATGTGCACCGCGGGCCACCGGGTTCCAGTCGAACCCCAGCTCGCTGAGCACGGAGCCGGCAAAGCTGCCCGGCAGGTAGCTGCGCACGTGGTCCTCGCGCACATCCAGCACCGAGACGGTCAGCGGCCAGCGCCCGGCGAACTTCGCCTGCAACTGTTCACGCAACTGTGCGACCCGTTGCTGCCACTGCCCCAGCAGCTCGCTGGCCTGTTGCTGGCGATTGAGCGCGGCGCCCATCAGCGCCAGGGTGCGCTTGAATTCGAAGACTTCTTCAAGCATCAACACCCTGCCCATTCGCTCCAACAGCGGCGCAATACGCTGGTGGCGAAAGCGCGAGGCGACGATCACGTCCGGCCTGAGCAGGACGATGTCTTCCAGGCTCGGCTGGGTTTCCAGGCCGACATGGGCGACACCGGCCAGGGCCGGACGCAGGTAGCGGAACGTCGGTTTCTCGGTGGGCGAGTCGACCACGCCCACCGGGGTCAACCCGAGGGCCACGGCACAATCGCTGGCGCCCTGGAACAGGGTGACCAGCCGCGTGCCGTCGGCCCGTACCAGCGTCGGCAGAGCCAGCAGGCCGAGGGACAGGCGCAACACCGTGCGCCTGGAAGGTGGCAGGGACAGGTCAGGCTTCACGGCGCAACCTGTGGAACGGGTTGACCACTTCACCCTTGCCGAATGGCATGCTGCCGGGGCCACCCGCACGGGCGATCATCGGCGTCAGCAGCAGTTTCTGCGGCCAGCGCGGAGCCTCGAACAACTGGCGGCGAATCATTGCCCGCGCCTCGGCGTCGAACTCGATGCTCTCCAGCAGGCCTTCGAGCACATCGCGCAACACCGTCCAGAGCGCCGTCACCGGCACCGCATAGACCTGCGCCAGGGTGTCGATGATCGCCCGCACGTTGACCTGGATGCCGAGGGTCTGCAGCCAGAACAGCAGGTCCTCGGGACGCTCGTGGTAGAGGGTGTTGGCGTGGCCCTTCTTGATCCGGTAGACCGGGTCGGCCATGCCATTGCGCTCCAGCCACGGGACGAAGATGCGCAGCGAGTCATGGTCGCGCAGCAGCAGGCCCTGGGCCTGGCCGGCCTTCCACACCAGCACCGCGTTCTGCCCGTGGACCTCGCCGAGCATACCGATGCGCAACATGCGCAGGTTGATATCGAAGAAGCTGTGGCTCAACTCGCGGAACAGGGTCAACACCGAAGCCTGGTTGCGTGGCAGTTGGCGATAGTCCATCCACTCGTCGAAGAAATGCCGGTCGCTGTCCGGCAGCGGCGTCCCCAGCGCGGCCATCGGCAGCAGGCGGCACTCGGGGTCGTCGAGCAGGGCCGCCGGATAGCTGCGGACCATCGCCGACAGGTGCCGTGGCGCCTCGTCGAACAGCGTCGCCTCGGGCGGCATGAAGGCCCACCATTTGCCCTCGTCGCACAGGTGCAGCGAGCGCGCCAGGGTATCGTCGCGAGTCAGTGCCTGGCGCAGCAGGTTCTCGCTGAGCCCGCCGTTGATCATCTTCACCGCCGGCAGGTAGCGCGAAGCCCCGAGGGAGTAGATCGCCATCGGCAACTTGAGGTAGTCGGCGCTCGGGAAGCACGGGGTCATGGAACGCAGCGACGAGGTGGCGAACACCGGCGCGCCCCGGAACGCCAGGCGACGGCAGTCGCCGCGCTCGAATGCCGAACCCAGCTGGGCCTCGAGCACATGTTCGAACTGCCAGGGATGGACCGGCAGGGCCACGTGGCTGTGCTCGAGGCCCAGGCCGCGCAGTTCCTGCGCCAGCTCGGCCTGCAGGTGCTCCGGCAACAGGTAGCGCGCCGGGAACGACTGTTCGACGTCCCCTACCCCGTCGCCGCATTGCAGCAGGGCCTTGTCCACGGCGACCCAGTGCAGGTTCACCGGCTGGGCGAACTCGGCCTGGTAGCGCCGGTATTCGCCCTCGTCCAGCCCCTGCTTGGCCTTCGCCAGCGGGTGGTAGGGACGATCACGCAGCGATGCCCACTGTTCCATGGTGCGGAAAAAGGTTGCGCCGTCCTGCGCCATCAGGTTCCGGTGGTCGATACGGTGGTCCAGCGACAGCGCGGTCTGCCAGACACTGATGCGCAGCACCTCGAGAAACAGCGCCAGGCCCTTTTCATTGTCCTCCAGGCGCGGCGCCAGGCCGGCGAATACCCGCTGCATGAAGTCCTCGGGCGACAGCCGGGTCCAGTTCTCACCCTGGCGCGCCAGCACCGGGCTGCCCGGCACGATCTCCCACTGCTGGGTAATACCCGGACGCAGGGCGATGCTGATGAAGCGTTGTTCCGCCGCATCGCAGCACCAGTCCCAGATGCGCTGCTGCGGGCTCGCTTCGGCCAGCAGTGGTGCTTGTGGCTGGGCCTGTTGCCAGTGGGCGGTGTCCACCAGGTTCAGCGGTTCGCTACCAAAGAAGTCTTCCGCCAACAGGCAGTCGACCAGATCCTGCATCACCAGATCGGCGGCGCGTGAAGTAAAGTTCATCGAGTCATTTTCCTTCTGCAGAAAGAGTCGCCAGGCGCGCCTGCAGCGCCCGGAAGGCAATTCCACGCTCGTCGCCGAGAACGAAGGCGCGCACGCCTCGCTCCTGCCAACGGGCGGCATCGCCGGGTTGTCGGGGAATGGTGCAATACGGCACGCCAGCGGCCTGTGCGGCCTGCCAGCTGTCGAGCAGCGCCTGCTGGACGACGGGCTGGTCGATCTGCCAGGGCATGCCCAGCGATTGCGACAGGTCGGCGGCGCCTTCGAGGATCATGTCCAGGCCCGGCACCGCAGCGATCTCGGCAGCACGACGCACGCCCTCGGCGCTCTCGATCATTGCCACCAGCATGATCTGTGCATTGGCCTCGCCGACGTACTGCGCCAGGCTGTGCTTGCCGAAGGCACCGGGACGCCCGGCATTGAGGCTGCGCCGGCCCAATGGGTGGTACTTGCAGGCAGCGATGGCCTCGGCCAGCTGTTCCGGGCTTTCGATCATCGGCAGCACGATGCCCTGGGCGCCGCCATCGAGCAGGCGCAGCAGGGTCTTGGGGTTGAGGTCGGCGACCCGTACCAGGGGCGTCAGGCCGTAGGACTCGGCGGTGCGAATCATGTGCTCGACGGTTTCCGGATTGATCAGTACATGCTCCATGTCGATGATCACGAAGTCGAAACCGGCCTCGGCGATCAGCTCGATGGCCGCCGCCGCCGGGATCGAGCTGATCAGGCCGTAGACCGTCTGGCCCGCCTGCAATTTCTGCTTGAGCTGGTTGGTCCTCAGCATGCTTGCGGCCTGTGGGCATGCAGAGGGTTGGGCACCGAGCGGAAGCGCCGCTCGCCGTCGCCCAGCAGGCGGCGCTTGGTCAGTTCCTCGACCTCGTAGCTCGGCGCGAACACGTCGAACAGGGCAAAGCGCTCGCGATGCTGGGGATGCTCGGCCTGATAGGCGAGGATCACCTCGGCGGTCATCTGCCAGAACAGCGCCTCGTCCAGCTGGTACTGCTGGCGCAGGAAGATCGCCATCTCGGTCAGGCAGATGAAGAAGAAACAGTCGCAGGAGAAGTCGCGCACCGCCTCGACGTCATCGGTGATGATGAACGAGTTGCGATTGAGCCTGGCATGGCTGGCCGGCAGCGGCACCAGGGTCGGGCACAGTTCGGGGCGGGCCAGGTGCGCCGGCGAATAGCGTACGCCGTCGTGGAAGTCCTTGAGGGCAATGCGCTGCGGCCAGCCCTGCCGGGTGATCAATACGATGTTCTGGCCGTGGGACTCCATGCCGATGCCCTCGGCATAAAGCATATGGATGATCGGCGGCACGCTGACCTGCAGCAGTTGCCGGGTCCATGCCTGCAAGCCGTACTGGCGAATCCAGGCATCGATGAACGGCACCTGCGCACCCTCGCCATAGCGGTTTTCCACGTGGCTCAAGCCATTGAACGGCACCGCCTGCTCGTCGGCCTTGAGGTACTGGTGCAGGCTTTCGCGCCAGATCGCGCCCAGGGTGCCGTAGGTCTGCCCGGCCCGGGATTCGGCCAGGTCGTCATAGTCGAAGCTGACCCCGGCCACTTCACCAAGGATGACGAAATCCAGCGCCTTGGCCGTACTGTCGCTGGCAATCAGCTGCTGCAGCCAGTCGGTGATGATCGGTCCGTTCATCACCGTGTGCCGGGCCAGGATGCGAGTGCTGGAGGTATTGGTCATGCTCATCGCCAGCTTGACGTACGGACGCTCCTTGACGCTGGCGTTGGCCAGGGTGCGGATCGACTGCTGGGCCTTGTAGACATCGTCCGAGGCACCCAGGTAGATCAGTTCGCCATTGAGCAATTCGGGGTAGAACGTCGGGACGATGGTGTTCTCCCACTGCCACGGGTGCACCGGCATCAGTTGGTAGTCGTCGATGCTGCGGCCCTGCTCGGCCAGGCTCCGGGCCACTTCGTCCCAACGCGCGGCTCCCAGTTCCTGGCGAATGAACGCCGGAAAATCGATGGACTGCGAGTGGTTGACCGCCGCCCGCTGGTTGGCCAGCGCGATCCAGACCACGGCGATCGGCGTGGCGAATTCCGGTCCGTAGCGCAGGTTGTCCGCCAGGGAGAAACCGATGCGCGACTTGTAGCAGGGGTGATAGCTGTGGGCGTCCATGAAGTGCTGCTCCAGGGCATCCACGTCCAGCTCGTGGGCCGGCACCGCGGCGGCGTAGCCCTGGCTGCGGGCCTGCAGGTCCTTGAGCTGGGTCTGCTCTAGCTCATGGATGAAACGCCCCAGGTGCGGGCTGTCACGGAACTCGCCAAGCCATTCCGCCAGGGCCTGGTGCAGGTCCGGCGTGCTGCGTTGCCCGCTGGCGTCGACCCGCTCCAGGCTCGCATGTTCGAGGCGAATCACCTCGAAGCTGTCGCTGAGCAGGCCGTTGCAGTGGTACTCCACCTGTGCCTGCCGGGCATCGCGGCCACGTACGGTAAAGCGATGCCGGCCAGCGTCGAGCGGTTGCGCCTCATAGGGCAGTACCGCTTCATACAACAGGGTCTGCAGCAGTTGCCCCACCACCCGCCGCTGCACGGCTTCCCGGCAACGTGGGTCGACCGTGGCCAGCCAGGCACCGCTGGCCGGGTTGCCGATGGACGTTTTCACCAGTTCAGCAGTCGCCAATTCGAAAGTCGTCATATCCGTACCTTGAGTCGAAAGAAATTATCGCTGTTCGAGTGCGCCGGGCTGGGCCTCGGCCGTCTCGTCGTGCAGCGGAAAGCGCCAGGCACAGGGCAGCGCCAGCAGGATCAGGATGCCGGTGGCAATGAACACCTCGCTGATGGCCGCCGGGCTCGTCGCCTCGCCCGTCGGCCCCACGCGCCACTCCAGCCAGAGCGAGGCAATGACGATGGCCAGGGACGCCACCAGGCGCCGGGAAATGTTGTTCATCGCCGCCCCCTGGGTGACCATCGGCTCGGGCAACGCATTGAGCCCGGCGGTGGTCACCGGCATGTAGGACAGGCCCAGGCCGGCCCCGCGCACCATCATCAGGCCGAACACCACGGCGATCGCGGCATCCGCCTTGAGCAGCCCCAGGGCCAGGGTCGACAGACCGGTCAGCAGCAAGCCGCAGGCCACCACCGTGCGCGGACCGTGGCGGTCGAGAATGCGCCCGCCCATCTGCCCGAACAGGCTGGCGAACGCCGCCGTGCACAGCAGCGCCAAGCCGGTCCAGATCGCGCTGTAACCCAAGACCACCTGCACCAGCAGCGGCAGCAGCACCAGGCACTCGAACATGCCCACCGACTGCACCACGGCGATCACCACGCTCAGGCGATAACCCCGCAGGGCAAAGATGCGCAGGTTCAGTAGTGGCGCCTTGCGGCTCAGTTCCACCCGGACGAATGCCGCCAGGCAGCCAAGACCGGCGAGCAGCATGCCGAGGTCGAGCGGATCGAGCAGCGTGGTCGCATGGCGCAAGCCGCTGATGGAGACCATCAGCAGGCCGATACCGGCCGCGATCAGCAGATAGCCAGCCAGGTCGAACGGCTGGCGCGCGGCAGGTTCCGAATCGGGCAACACCACGACGCCCAGCAGCAGTGCCAGCAGGCCGATCGGCACGTTCATCAGGAACAGCGAGCGCCAGCTGAACCACTCCAGCAGCAGGCTGCCGCACAGTGGCCCGAGGGCCGGCGCCAACATCACCGCGGCACTCCACAGGCCGGTGACCCGGCCACGCTCAGGCTTGGCGTAGACCGAAAAGATGATGGCCAGCGACAACGGGATCATCAGCCCGCTGGCAATGCCCTGCACCACCCGCGCGGTAATCACCAGGCTGATGGAGTCGGCCACGGCGCCGAGCAGTGAGGCGCCGATGAACAGCGCCACGCCCCACAGGTACAGGCGCTTGCGCCCCAGGCGCTGGCTGAGGAAGCTGGTCAGCGGCATGGTCATGCCCATGCTGGTCATGAACCCGGCAACGATCCAGGTGGCCAACAGCGGGCCGATCCCGAACACGCTCATGAACGCCGGCAGCGCCGGGTTCAGCGAACTGTTGCTGAGGCTGACCGTCAGCGTCCCCAGCAGCACGTTGAACACCACCCAGCGTCGTGACATCGCCCACCTCACGCCCACGGGCCATCGCCCTGCGACAGTTCGCCGTCGCGCACGAAGAGCTGCGGCGGCCTGGGGTGACAGAGGAAGTCGACGTGGGAGATGTTGTAGCCATAGGCACCGGCCAGCGGCAGTACCAGCAGGTCACCGACCTCGACACCCTTGAGGGGCCGGGCGCGGCTGAGCACATCCTTGGGCGTGCACAACTGGCCGACCACGCTGTACAGGCGCTCCCGGGCATCCGGCGCCGGCGTGCCACGTGGCAGGTGCAGCACCGGGTGATCGTGACTCTGCGCCGCCGGCAGGCGGAACTGGTGGGTCCCGCCGCGACAGACCAGGAAGTGCACGCCGTGGCTGCTCTTGCTGTCCAGCACCTCGATCACGTAGTAGCCGCAGAACGCGCTGATGAAGCGTCCAGGCTCGAAGCGCAGCACCGGGGCGCCGGGCTGCCCGGCCAGCCGGCGTTCCAGGTAGCGGCAGAAGCGTTGCCAGTCGAACTGCTGCCCACCCAGGTAGTCGACGCCGATGCCACCGCCGACGTTGAAATGGGTCAGTTGCTCCGGATGCGCCGACAGTGCTCTCCACTGCTCCCAGCGTTGCAGGTAGAAATCCAGCAGTTGCTCATGGCGCTCCACCGACAACTGGTGGGACATGGCATGCACATGGAAGCCCTTGAGGCTCAGGTGACTGGCGCTGTCGACCAGCTGCACCGCACGGGCCAGGTCCGCCTCATCGATCCCGAACGGGGTGGCGGTACCGGCCATGGCCAGCTTGCTCGACAGAGTGGCCGGCAACTGCGGGTTGATCCGGATGAACACCGGCTGAACCCGCCCAGCCTGGCTGGCCAGGCGCTGCAGACGATCGATCTCGTTGAGGCTCTCCAGATGGATCGCTTCGACCTGATGCTCCAGCGCCGCGCGCAGGTCGGAGTCGAGCTTGCCAGGTCCGGAGAACACATAGGGCTTGCGCTGCAAGCAAGCCATCACCCGCTCGATCTCCCCCCCCGAGGAAATCTCGAAACCGCTGACCAGTGGCGCCAGGACCTCGAGCAACGGCGCCTCACTGTTGGCCTTGATCGCGTAGTACAGCTCGACGCCGGCCGGCAGTGCCGCCATCACCTCGCGTACGTGCTCGCCCAGGGCGTCGAGGTCGTGGATGAACGCGGCCAGCGGATCGCTGCTCATGGCCTGGGCCTCGCGGATCGCCCCCAGGATAGTCTCGGGCAACTCAGCCATAGCGCACCTCCTCGCCCCATGGCGAATGCAGGTTGACGTAGCCGGCCTGGCGGTCGGCCTTGGCCGCCAGCCGGACCTTGAGGTTGGTCTTGCAGGCGATCGGCTGGCCGGCGATCAGCGCATCGAGCTCCGGCGCCGGGCCGACCAGCTCTTCGCGGATGCTGCGCAACTGGCGCTCGACCTGCTGCCACATCCGTGGCGCCAGGTGCGCACGCTCCCAGCTCAGGGCCAGCACGGCCTCGGACAGGTTGTTGATCAGCAGGCAGTAGCTGATACGGCTCCAGCCCTGGGCACGGGAATAGAGCAGCGATTGGCGAACCCGCGGGTGCAGGCCGACTTCAAGATGGCTCGCGCCCAACTCCTCCGTCAGCTTGACGCCCTCGAAGTCCCGCAGCAGCAATTGTTGCGGCTGGCCGGCGTCATGGATCAACACGGTGTTCTGCAGGTGGGGTTCCATTACCACGCCGTGGTTGAAGAACAACGCCATGACCGGCCGCAACAACAGCGCCTGGTAGCGTTCGAACCAGTCCAGCAGGTGGCTGTCTTCCAGCGGCTGGCCATGGAAGCCCTGGAGGAAGTCGTGCACCAGCGGACGCGAGTGGATATCACGGGCGAACAGCGTGCCGGCCATGACGCTGCGCTCGGCGCCGGCGCGGCGGCAGAAGTTTTCCCGCAGGATCGCCCCGGTCTGCTCGCGGAACCAGTGTGCATCGGCCTCATCGGCCTGGCAGGGAGCCCAGCTCATGGAGCCGGGTTCGGCCACCGTCGACAACCCGCCCAGGGTCTGCGGTTCGTTCTGCTGCAGGCGCTGGAATAGCTGGTCGATGATCAGTGTGCTTTCCAGTTCGTACCAGGCATTCTTGCGCACGCAATTGGTAATGCGCACATTCAGCGAACCCTTGATGAAGTAGTCGTGCCCCTCGATGTACCAGGTGCGCATCGACGCCGTTGGGCTGGCCAGCGGACCGCTGGTGCCGTGGTCGAAGATTTCGCCCTGTTCCAGCAGGCGTTGGACCCGACGATCCTGCATGAACAACTGCCCCTGCACCGGGTGCATGCACAGCATGGCATGACCCGGCCGGGCCCGGCGCTGGTCGGCGAAACCGGCCAGCACCTGCTCCTCGTCGAGGCCGTTGGCAGTGACCCGCAGGCCTGTCAACGGCACCTCGAACAGGTGCAGCGCGGTGCGTGCCTGGAATTCCGGCGCATAGGTTTCCTGGGCCAGGTGAGCCGGCCACAGGCGCGCCTTGGGTGCCGGATGGTTGGGGTGGCCAAACCACAGTCCCTGCTCGCTGGCGAGGTAGCTGCTCAAGGGCGCCGGCTGCTGGCCGTCAAGGTTGTGCGCGACGATGGCCGCGGTCAGGTGCTGGCTCTGCAGGACCTGGTCGAGCAACTCGTCGTTGCTCGCATTGGTCATGTGTTCACAGGCCGCCAGCAGTTGCTCGACGAATTCGGGAAACGCCAGGCAATGCCAGGCGCCCTGCCCCTTCCGGGCATAGACGTCGGACAGATAACGGTGGCTGCCGAGGCGATCGCGGCGGTCCACCAGGACGAAGAACTGCTGCTGGTTGGGCAGGCTGATGGTCAGCGGAATGCCTTTCCAGGCCAAGCCCTCCAGGTAACAGCCGGGAGCAATACCCTGCATCTGCTGCGGCCACTCATAGCGCAGGCAGTTCTCGGGCAGCGCGAACTCCTTGATCAGGCAATTGAGCAAGGCACGAGTACTGGCCAGCTCACTCACCATTTTCGAAATAACAGCACGATCGGGGTTATTCATGGTTGCTCCACATTAGCCGCAGTCTCACCGGTTACATGATGTCGCAATGACAACAGGTGGCATTCATTGCCAGAAAACAGCCAGTCTCTTTCCATAAACAGACGACTCGACATAAACATACCGACAAACCCTGCAAAATTTAAACTTGTTCCAGATTGCCAAAATCGGGCAACAACCAGCCGTATCGCCTGATATCGCCACGATCAGTTTTCAGAGTTTGTCGATATTCGATAACAGTGTTGCGAACAACTTCAGTCGCGAACTTGCAACAGCGCCGCCGCGAGGGATTTTTCAAAGCGCTGGATCACCAACCCGCATTGTTCATCATCGATGATCAATGGCGGCAACAGGCGGATCACGTTGCCGTTACGCCCACCGCGCTCAAGCAGCAGCCCCTGCCGGAAGCAGTGTTGCTGGATCGCCACCGCCAGCTGTGGATCGCCGGGGAAGCTGCCGAGACGATCGGCCGGCTGGCGCTCATCGATCATCTCGATGCCCAGCATCAGCCCGCGCCCGCGGACCTGGCCAATGGCCGGATAGCGTGATTGCAACAGCTGCAACTGCTCCTTGAGCCACTGGCCACGCGTTTCGGCCTGGGCGGCAAGATTCTCCTCCTGCAGCACGCGCAGGGTCGCCAACCCCGTGGCCATGGCCATCTGGTTGCCACGGAAGGTCCCGGCGTGGTTGCCCGGCGACCAGGCATCGAACTCGCGCTTGAGCCCCAGCACGGCCAGGGGCAGGCCGCCGCCAACGGCCTTGGACATGACGATGATGTCCGGCTCGATCCCGGCATGCTCGAAGGCGAACATCCGCCCGGTACGGGCAAAGCCGGCCTGCACCTCGTCGAGAATCAGCAGGATGCCATGCTTGCGAGTGACCTCGCGGATCTGCCGCAACCAGCTCGCCGGCGCGCTGTTGACCCCGCCCTCGCCCTGCACCGCCTCGACAATCACCGCCGCTGGCAGCGACACGCCGCTTTCGACGTCTTCGATGAACTGGTTGAAGTAGTAGCCCAATGCCTCGGCCCCGGCTTCACCACCGATACCCAGCGGACAGCGGTATTCGTGCGGAAACGGGAGGAACTGCACACCCGGCATCAACGTGGCGATGGCGTTCTTCGGCCCGGTGTTGCCGGTCAATGCCAGCGCACCATGAGTCATGCCGTGGTAGGCGCCACTGAAGCTGATGACCGTATTGCGTCCGGTGAAGGTCTTGGCCAGTTTGAGCGCCGCTTCCACCGCGTCCGCCCCGGACGGCCCGCAGAACTGCAGGCAATAGTCACGCCCCCGCCCTGGCAACAGCCCCAGCAGGGCCTCGCTGAAGGCATCCTTGACCGGTGTGGTCAGGTCGAGGGTGTGCATCGGCAGTCCCGAGGACAGGAAGCTGTCCAGGGCACCCATGATCGCCGCATGGTTGTGCCCCAGTGCCAGGGTCCCGGCCCCCGCCAGGCAGTCGAGATAGGTATTGCCCTCGACATCCGTCACCCAGACACCATGGGCCTTGGCAATCGCCAATGGCAGTTTGCGCGGATAGCTGCGCACATTGGATTCGAACTTGCCCTGACGAGCCAGATAATCGGCATTGGTTTGCTGCACAGGATTGGAATGCAATACGCCATCATTCAACATCTGCCCGCCCTCCCTAAGTTATGAATGCAAACTATTACCACTGACTGACAAGCGCAACGCTTAGTTCCTGAATAATTAAAATTTCACAAAACTCTCGAGCATTAACTATAAATATTCAGACACACGAATACCCAAGCCATGAAAACTTGAAATATTAAAAAGATGCCATGCATCTTTAATATAAAAAACTTGTGTCGTTATATGTTCAAAGCAATATCCAGCTTGCAATCTTTCAAGTAATCCGTTCCAAATCTCAGAGCGGAAACCCTCAGGCGCCAATCCCTGGCGCAAACCCCACGAGTCAGAAACCGACGGTGGCCGATAGCAGATAGGTCCGCGGCGTCGACAGGGTCAAGCCAGGCTCGCTGTCATCCGAGGCACCGGCCGAACTCCAGTAGCGCTTGTCCATGACGTTTTCGACGCTGGCACGCAGGGTGATGGCCTTGTCGTCAAGCTTGAAGGCGTAGCGGGCACCGACGTCGAACCGTTCCCAGCTGTCGATTTCCTTGCTGTTGGCCTGGTCCAGGTACTGCGAGCTGGAGTAGATGCCGCGGCCGGTCAGGGTTAGCCCCTCGATGCCGGGAATGTCCCACTCGGCGCCCATGTTGACGTTGTACTCAGGCGTGGCCGGCGCGCGGTTGCCATCGAAGGTGCCGTTGGTGGTATTGGTCAGCTTGCTGTCGATATACATCACGCCACCGAGCAGGCGAAAGCCCTTGATCGGCTCGCCGAACGCGCTCAGTTCGACACCGCGGTTCTGGCGCTTGCCGTTCGGGCCGAAAATCTTCGACCTGCTGTTGGTCTCATAAGCCGGCTGCCGGATCTGGAATGCTGCGGCGGTCAGGGCGAAGGAACCGAAGTCATACTTGGCACCCACCTCGACCTGGCGGCTGATGAAAGGCGGGAAGATTTCGTCCTCGTTGACCGAATCTGATGGAGCGATCTTGCCCTGGCTCAAGCCTTCCATGTAGTTGGCATACAGCGACAGCTCGTCGGTAGCCTTGAACAGGATGCCCCCTGATGGCGATACCTTTTCCTCATCGTAGGCGGTGTCGTCCTTGATGCCCTTGGTCCAGCTCTCGACTTGGACTCGCTGCCAGCGCGCGCCCAGGGTCAGCAACAGACGGTCATCGAAAAAACCCAGCGTATCGGACAACGCTACGCCGCTGAAGCGGTTCTCGGTATAGACCTTGTCGTCGTAGCGAGTGGGGGTCAGGGGATCCCGCGTCTGCACCGGGTTGTAGAGATTGCTGGTGCCCGTCGCATAACGCGCCCCGCCGTTGGTGAAGTCCATGTAGAAATCGCTGGCGGCCAAGTTCAGTTCATGGCTGACGGAGCCGGTGTGGAACCAGCTGCGCACGCCCATCGTGGCGGTACGGACGTTCTCGTCCCGGGTGAAATCCCGCGGCGAGACCGTGAAATCTCCGGCATTGTTGGTGATCGGCACGGCATGGCGCAGAAAGTCGTGATTGCTCTTGCGCAGGCCAACACCGCCATAGACCATCACCGAATCGCTGAGGTCGTATTCGCCGTTCAACGTGCCGAAGGTGTCCTTGGTGTGCGCCCAGCTCCAGGCCTGCGCATAGTTCTTGTGCACGTCGTTGGGATTGGGCACCTTGGCGTTGGCACCGATCTGCACCCGCTCCTGCGGCGCGTCGGTGTCGCGCTCGGTGTGGCCGATGTCAGTCGACAGGCGCAGGCGCTCACCGCGAAAATCCAGGCCGAGCACCGCCATCTGGCGATCGACATCCTGATGATCCCAGGTGGTATCACCGGACTGTTTCACTCCGTTGAAGCGGATACCGTACTGGTTCTCGTCGCCGAACCGCCGGCCGATGTCCACGGCTCCACCGGTCTGGCTGTCGGAGGCGTAGCTGCCGGTGAACTCGGTGATCGGCTTGTCGGTGGCGCGCTTGGGTACCACGTTGATGCCACCGCCGACGCTGCCGCGCGGCGAGATACCGTTGATCAACTGAGTCGGCCCCTTGAGGATGTCCACCCGATCGGCCATTTCCATGTCGATGGTGTAGGTCGGCAGCACGCCGTACAGGCCGTTATAGGACACGTCGCTGTTGAACAGGCTGAAACCGCGGATGGTGAACTGCTCGTAGCGCCCGCCGGCCGGGTTGGTGGCGCGCACCGAAGGGTCGCTGGCGATCAGGTCGCCAAGGGTGCGGGCCTGCTGGTTCTTGACCGCCTCGCTGGTGTAGGTGGTCATGCTGAACGGCGTTTCCATGAAGTCCCGCGAGCCCAGCAGGCCCTGCGAACCACGACGGGCGACCTGGCCACCGGCATAGGCCTGGCCGCCCGCGCCGCCATCGGCACCGAGAATCGAAGTGGTCGGCAACTGCATGCTGCCGCTGCCCTGCGGCGCCGGCACCAGGGTGTAGGCCTGGTTGCCCACTGGCACCAGTTGCAGGCCGGAGCCCTGCAGCAGCCGGGTGAAGCCCTCCTCCACGTCGTACTCGCCCGACAGGCCATTGCTGTTGTGCCCGCTGACCAGCGCCGGATCGACCGACAGGTTGACCCCCGCCAGCCCGGCGAAACGGGTAAGCGCCGCGCCGAGACTGCCGGCCGGCACTTCATAGCTACGGCGTACAGCGTTCTCCGCCCAGGCGGGTACAGTCAGCAACGGTGTGGAACTGAGGCTCAGCACAAGGCCGAAACGCAACAACGGACGCAAACGCAAAGGGGGCACTGCAGACATGGGAGAAAGCTCTCGTATTTTGTTCACTTACCTGGAATGACCGGCGAGGTGAAAAAAAGGGACAGCCTTCAGGCAATATTTTTTCCCGCGATTTTTTTGCGCGGCACCAGGGTGACCCAATAGCGGGTGCGCATGTGCACCTCCAGCGGCAGGCTGGCGGTCAGCAATTCAAGGATGCGATCGGTGTTATCGAGGCGGAAGCTGCCGGTCAGGCGCAGCGTTTCCAGCGCCGGGTCCCAGCGCAGCAAGCCGTTGCGATAGCGGCCCAGCTCGCGCAGGAAGTCACCCAATGGCTGGTTCTGTGCCATGAGCACCCCATCGCGCCAGCCGGGCAATTGCCCGTCGAATGCGCCGACCGCTCCTGCTCCGGAGGCACGCAGGCTGACTTCCTGGCCCTCGCCCAGCGACAAGGCCGGCCCCTGCAACGGCTGCAACTGCACCGAACCGCTGACAACCGACACCCGGCAGTCCTCGGCATTGAGGCGCACGCAGACTTCGCTGCGGCTGACGATGATGCGCCCGTAAGGGGCCTGGATGGTCAAGGCACTGCTGCCCGGAACCTTGAGGGCCATTTCGCCGCGCACCAGGGTCAGCAGCCGTGCCGTCATGTCGACATTCACCGCGCTGGCGGTGTTGAGTTGCAGGGTGCTGCCGTCGGGCAAAGGAATGCGCCTGCGCTCGCCGGTGGAGGTCTGCTGGTCGGCGCGCCAGACATCCAGTGGCAACTGCCGACTGATCAGCCAGGCAGCCGGCACCAGCGCGGCCACGCCGAGGGCGCGCTTGAGGACAGCCCGCCGGCCCGCGTCCGGACGATCCAGGGTAGCCATGGCCAATGCGGTGGGCAAGCCGGAAAAACGCTGGCGCAGCTGTTGCGCCCTCTGCCAGGCGGACTCATGGGCACTGCTGCTTTCACGCCAGTGCTGCAACTTGCGCCGATCGTCGTCGTTGGCCGCGCCCGACTCCATCAATGCCAGCCATTGCCCTGCCGCACGGGCCACGGCCCGGGCCTCGGGCGTAACGCCGGGACGCATCAGAGTTCCACCAGCAGGCAGTGTTCGTAGGCCTGGGCCATGTAGCGCTTGACCGTGCGCTCCGAGACCTGCAGGCGCTCGGCGATCTCGCGATAGCCCAGCCCTTCGAGCTGGCTCCAGAGAAAGGCCCGCCGCACCGGCGCCTGCATCCCGTCGAGCAGTTCATCCAGGGCCTGCAGGGTTTCAAGCAGCACCCAGCGCTGCTCCGGCGACGGCACGCTTTCCTCGGGCAGTTGCGCCAGGGCATCCAGATAGGCCTGCTCCAGGCTGCGGCGGGTGTAGAAGTTGCTCAGCAAGCGCTTGCCGACGGTCAGCAGGAACGCCCGTGGTTCACGCAGGTCGACCAGCGGCTGCGAGCTGGACAACACCCGCAGGAAGGTGTCCTGGCTCAGGTCCGCGGCATCCCAGGCATTGCCCATGCGCCGCCGCAGCCAACTTTCCAGCCAGTTGCTGTGATCGCGATACAGCGTGTGTAGGGTTTGCTCCGTGGGCGTCGTAGCTTCAAGCATGGGAGAGAACCTGAGCGAGGAGTATCAAATGAGACTGATTCTAATTAGTGTTATATCCATAAACCAAGTCTTTTTGTACAACCGCTTACAAACAGGTGTAAGCGCGCGACGGATTTGGCACCGCGTTGCAGCGGATTTGGCACCGCCGCTGATCGTGGGACCGAGGCATAGCAGAGCTACTTACCTCCCCCAACGCCTGACGGCGCCCCAACTGCTCAACGTTGAGTGACCAGCTCAAGCGCGACTCAGGGTCAAGCGGGATCACCGCTTCTTGTCACGACTCAGAAAGCCACACCGGCGGGCACGTCCTTGACACAGATATCTTTAATGGTCAGCCCACACTCACATGGGGTCATGGCAGCCACTGGCTCGCCTGGGATTTGATACACGATGCGCAGACCCATCACTTACCCCCGAAAGTTTGAACGCTGTTGTAGGGGAAATCCGTCATGACGAAATTTGCGCCGGTGCCAAACCAGCAGCGCTGACGCTTGTTACCCGCAGTGCGCTAACCGTGGGGGCCGCCGAGGCACCACTTGACACGTTGATTGAGTTGACGCCCCCACGGTGTAGCAGAAGCTGTGGTTCGGGCTTGCCAGTGGGGTGGCAAAGTTGATTGTGAAGTCCCCCACACCGTTATATGCAATGCTCGAAACGTTGAAGCTGTCCCGCACTGCGACCGTTCCAGTGCCATTCCAAGAAACCCAGGCCGAGCAGGTGGCCTTACCGCACCGCGCATGTCGGACAGCAGATCGCGCTTGGTTGCCCCGGCCACGACGAAAGCCCAGTCGTGCTCGACGGCATACGCATCTGTCCATGCGCAAGAAGCGAGGTTAGTCTTGCCCCTGAAGTATTCGATCTGCTCATTGAACGGCAATGAGCCGTGAGACACTGCCATTTTCACCAATTCCGGAGTTCAAGATGGGGTTCTATTTCGATTTCAAAGCTTGCAAATGCCCTAACGTCGATGGAGAGCTAGAGAGCATTCCAGCAGGACGCTACGTCGTAACCGAACAAGCTGATGTGGTAAGTGTTAAAACAGCCACAAAAACCTTTGAGCTGTACAAGGACGATTTCCTATCGCTTAAAAAACAAAACATAGTGACCCAGCCGCTGGGCTAAAGCCCTCTGAGTACATCGTATCGCCCGGCCAGACTCGCCGCCGCCAAGCCATCAGCCATGGCGCTGGCGAGCTGCTCGGCGTTCATCACCGGGTAGGCCTCGATCAGCCGGTCGCGGAACTCTTCAAGGCTTGATACCGATTCCAACAGCTCCTTCATTGCCTCCACCATGTCATCCATGGGCGCGGCGGCAGCCGCTTCCATCGTTTCGACCTGGCTATCCACCACATCCGGCACAACAGCCGGAACCGGCGCGGCTGGTCGCTCGCGGTTGCCCCTATGTCTTCGATAAGCTCGTTGAATGCGTTTTCGGTGCCGTCGTGCGTGCTGATCACGTGCACCTCACCGCCCCAGATCAAGAGCGCAAGTGCTGCCTTCAGCAGCTCGGCAAGGTCTTGATGGAAAGCGGCCTCATCGATCACCACCACGCCCTGCCGACCACGCAAGTTACTCGGGCGACTGGTCAGCGCGACAATGCGGTGCCCACTGGGGAATGAGATGGTAAAGGTCTTGATGTGCTTGTCTGGATCTTCATCAGGCCAAATGCCTTCTTCGATCTCGCCTGCCCCGTAGTTGAAGACGCGCGACTACATTGCGCAGGCCTGGATGTATTCGACCGTCATGTCCTGGTTGTAGCCCAAGTAGTAGACCGTCTGGCCTCCGGCCTTTTTCTCTGCGGCAGCCACAAGCACGTTGTCGCCAGCCTCTGCCCAGGTCAGGCCGATACGGCGCGACTTCTCGGCGACCTTGAGAGGCACGCGAATGTTGACCCAATCCTTTTGATACTCCAGAAGGACAGACGGAGCAGCGACCCCGGCAGCACTCAACATTGACAGACTGCTCATGCACGCCTCCAGAATGCTAGTCTATTGCCATCATCAATGTGTTGCAGAGGTGCTAAATGATTGACTGGTTTGCAGGTGCAGTGGAAAGCGCAAAGGCGATGAAGGAAATCGGTCAGTCGTTGCTCACAATTCGCGACGAAGGAATTATCCGCGAGCGTGTCTATGAGCTGAACAACAGCCTGATGGACCTTCAGCAAAAGCTGCTTGAGGCACAGCTCAACCAGATGGAGCTGGTCAAGAGGATTCAAGCACTTGAGGCCGAAAAAGGGCAAGAGAATCAGTCTAAGAACGTCATCGCGCAGTACACTATCAAGGCCTTCCAGACCGGGGCTTCTGCATACATTCTGAAAACCGAAGTCGACGCGGAGCCTTCCCGGTTCTTCTGCACCGTTTGCTTGGAAACTGCATCTACAGCAGTCACCCTTCAGGGAGGCCGAATAAAAACCTGCCCTAAATGCAAGAGTGCGATTGCCACGGCCCCCATGCCTAAAGTGAACGTGCCGACCCGTATAAGAGGCTGGTAGGCTCATGAGACAACCCCCAAAATTTCCCGGCGAATCTCTTCCTCCGTCTTGGCGCTGAGGCCACCTTTCTTAGCGATTTTCTCGACCTGATTCGCCGCATCCTCGACCTTGGCCCGGACCTCGGCTTTCCATTTCGCCTGGACGACAGACGCTCGGCCCAGCTCGGCAACAGCCTTGGCCACCTTGGGCAGGTCGATCTTGTTTTTTCATAGCCGCTGGCCATGAGCAGCTTGAACAGGTGCTCCTGCACCAGGCGCATCAAGGCCTCGTTGACCGCGCCTTCATCATCCGGGCGGCCTGGACTACGGCCTTGGCCTGCTCGCTGGACATTCGCAGTGCAGCAAGCTTGTCCTCGAACTCGCTCTCGTACCGATGCAACGCGCTCTTGCCGATTCAATAGCCACGCGACTCCAGCTCGGCGGAAAGCAGCTCGTAGCCACTGAAGTTCGATTCGACCAACGACTGACCAAGCCAGGCTTTCACCTCGGCCGGCAGCGCGGCGACCTTGCTACGCGGCGGCATTACCAGTACTTCTCAGGACGCGCAATGCCAGGGTGGCAACCCACGGTGTATTCGGCGATGTCGACGCCGAGGGCCGTGAGCCCCACAACCCAAGGCCCGGCTGGGGACTTCACGATGGTTGCGAGCGAGCGGTCGGCCAGGTAGTCCAGTTCACGACGCAGCTCCAGCGCAGTGGCGTCGGGATAGATACCCTGCACCGTCGAGAGCACTACGGCTTCATGTGGGTCGACCGGGCGGCTGGTGCTGAGGGTGAGCAGGATGTACCAGCGCAGCGATTCGCGGCGTAATTTGGATGGGTCGATGTTCGTTGGTTAGCTCCCCGGAGCGGCACGTTTTCAAGCTTGAGGGCTAGCCCGTCGAGCTTGGACTCGATGATGGTTTGATTCCGCACCCAGTCTTCGCGGCGCAGGTAATGCAGGGGCATTTCCCCGCGCAACTCCTTAAGGCCAAGCTCGACTTGGCGCAGCCGGTCAGAGTCCTTCGCAAGCTCTTCGAAACCGGCACCACAAGCAGGCCTTCGCCCGTTTGTTCTACGCCCGCCATACCGGCGACCATCACAGTTTCTTCGGCCCCGGCTACATGACCTGCGACACCGCCAAGGATTGGCGGGTGGTACTGTTTCCCGCCTGGCTGATCGTACTCCACAGCCTGGCGTTCGCCCTGCCGTTGTGGCTGCTCGTCCTGCCGTTCAACAGCAACGTCGCCGGGTTGTTCGCCAGCGGTACCCTGCTCGGCTACCTGGCCTACGAGGCGTTCCATGCCTGCGAGCACCTGCCTGGCAGTCATCCGCTGGCGCGCCTGCCGTGGATCCGCCAGATGCGCCGGCTGCATGAGCTACACCATCGACGCGAACTGATGCAGGGGCGCAACTTCAATATCGTCCTGCCGCTGATGGACTACCTGTTCGGCACCCTGCACTGGGAGCCGATCGAGGATTGACAGACCTCAGCCGCAGGGTGTCTCGGGCAGCTTCGGCAGCAGCCGGCTGAGTTGCTGCGGTGGCTGGTGAACCAGGCCCGCGGGCGACTCGCAGACACGCTGGATGAAGTTGTCGCCGAACAGCAGCTTGCCGTGGACGAAGTACTCGTTGCCGCGCTGGTTGGGGTTGTCGATGCGCGTGCCCAGGCGCGCGGCCAGCCAGCGCCCCGCTTCGTAATGGCTGATCCAGCGCTCCGGGGTCAACTCCTCCAGCGCCGCAGGGGGTGCCTCGCGGGAAACGACGATCATCGGCACATCGCTGACCTGCGGCACCAGGTCGTTATGCCCCCACTGGCCATCCTCACCCAGGCGCTGGCCATGATCGCCGGTGATGATCAGGTAGCGCTCGCCCTCGAGCTTGTCGAAATCCTCGACGACCTGCGCCAGCAACGAATCCAGGTAGTACACCGAGTTGTCGTAGGCATTGGCCTGGCCGCCACTGCCGCTGTCCGGCCAGGGCATCGCCCGGCGCTCGTGCCGGTAGTTGTTGGCATAGGGCAGGTGCGCGGTGCGCAGGTTCAGCACGACGAAATTGCGCGGGCCCCACTGCTGCTGGTCGAGTACCTCCAGCAGCGCCCGGTCCTGGCGCTGGAGGAAGCGCAGCGGATGGTCCTCGCGGGTGATCGATACATCCATGTAGCGGCTGCCCAGGTTCGCCAGCAGCTTGGACTCCTGGGACGACAGCCAGTAGGTACGGAAACCGGCCACCTGGGCCAGGCGGAACAGGCTGGTTTCGTTGGTGCGCAGCAGGCGGTCCTGGCCCGGTTCGCGGATCGGGTTGAGCAGATACGGCAGGCTGACATCAGTGGCGACGCCGGCGGCAATGCCCGGACGTACCAGGGCGCTCGGGTGTTGCTCCAGGTATCGGCCGAGTTTCGGTGTGGTATCGCGCCCATACCCGAACACCCCGAGGCGGTCGCTGCGCAATGAATCGGCCACCACCAGCCAGACGTGCCTGGCACTGCTGGGGATCGAAGTCAGTTGGTAGGGTTTGAATGGCGTCGCCGGCAATACAGTCTCGGGCCGAAAGGCCAGGCGCACCGACCAGGCCGAAAACGTATTGAGGCTGTTGTGCAAGGCACTGCGGCTGGCACTCGGGACAAAGGCGTCAAGGTTGCGGTAGGTGGCCCGATAGGGTTTGGACAACAGCACCACGGCAATCAACAGCAACGCCCAGCGGCTGGCCGGCAGGTCGACCCGCCCCGGCAACCTCAGGTGCAGGTAGATCAGCGCAGCATAGGGCAACGCGACACACAGCAAAACCGGCCAGTGCGCTGCCAGGCCATGCCAGGCGCCGGCCCGTACCTCGCCGAGGTCGCCGCTCATGGCCTTCAGGTCGATGGCACTCAAGGGCTCGCCGAAAAAACTGATGTTGCCCAGTTGCAGCAACTGCATTGCGGCAAACAGCAGGAGGATCGCCAATACCACGTAGCGCAGGTTGCACAACCAGAGGGCCGCGCTGAACAGCCAGAGGGTGACGACATAGGCCAGTTCCAGTTCGGCCCGGTTGTTCGCGGTGAAGCGTTGTTGCAGGAAATCGTCGAGCAGCAACAGCAGGCAACTGAGGGAAGTCAGCCCCAGCAGGTTGAGCCAGGCGCGTGGGCGCCCCACGGGGCGGTAGGACAACAGGGAGATCGACATGGGCAGGTCCGCAAATGAATCGGGCGGCGCCCAAGATCGGCGGCGAAGCTTAATGCAGTCTTAGTGAGCAACGGGTTGTTACAGTTGATCCGTATCCAAATGCTTCGCGCCAGCGATGATGGCGCCTTAGATTGGCACGAGGGCCAGGCGGTGCGGGTATTACTGGTAGAAGACGATGAGGCGCTGGCTCGCGGTATCCAGACGGCTTTGCGCGGCGAAGGCTACACCCTCGACTGGCTGGCCGATGGGCGCCAGGCCGCCCATGCCCTGCGCTGCGAGCGTTTCGACCTGGTCCTGCTGGACCTCGGCCTGCCGCAACTGGACGGCCTGAGCCTGCTGCGCGAAACCCGTGCCCTGCCCGACGGCGATGTGCCGGTACTGGTGCTGACCGCCCGTGATGCCAAGGCCGACCGGGTACTGGGCCTGGATGCCGGCGCCGACGACTACCTGGTCAAGCCCTTCGACCTGGATGAACTCAAGGCCCGCATCCGCGCCCTGCTACGCCGCAGCCAGGGGCGCGCGCAGCCGTTGCTGGAGCATGCCGGCATCAGCCTGAACCCGGCGACGCAGCAGGTGCATTACCACGGCAATCCGGTGCTGATGACGCCCATGGAATACCAGTTGCTGCACCAATTGCTCAGCCGCCCAGGCGCCGTCGCCACCCGCGAGCGCCTGGGCGCCGCGCTGTATGGCTGGCAGGACAGCGGCCCGGGCAACACCCTGGAAGTACTGATTCACAACCTGCGCAAAAAGCTCGACAGCGGGCTGATCCGCACGGTACGCGGTGTCGGCTACCTGCTGGAAGCACAACCGTGATCTCCATTCGCAGCCGCATCCTCGCCCCGACCCTGCTGCTGGTGATTGCCGGCAGCCTGACCCTGGCCTGGCTGGCCCTACGCGACAGCCATCGGGAGATCGAGGAAATCTACGACGCCCAGCTGGTACAGTCCGCCCGCCTGCTGCAGGGCATCCTCGAACAGCAGCCAGCGCAGGCCAGCGACTGGGGGCGCCTGCAAGCGGCTTTTGGCCGGGCGATGTCGCAGGTGGGCAACGAAGGCCACATGCACCCCTACGAAACCCTGCTGACCTTCCAGATCTGGGATAACGACGGCAAGCTGCTGTTCCGCTCGCTGGATGCCCCCGCCCTGTCTGCCCCACCACCCTCCGGCGCTCACGACTTCACCGACGGTGATCGGCAATGGTGCGGTTTCCTGCTCAGGGACGACAAACAGGGCCTGCAGATCTGGGTCGGTGAACGCGACGACCTGCGCCAGGACCTGATCCAGCGCATCGTCCAGCACACCCTCTGGCCGACGCTGATCGGCCTGCCGGTGCTGGTCTTGGTGATCTGGGCGCTGCTGGGCTGGGGGCTCCGGCCGTTGCAGCGCCTGCACCGCCACCTGCGCAACCGGGCCGTGGACAGCCTCGAACCGTTGCAGGCCGGTCCCTTGCCTCCGGAGCTGCAGCCGATGCGCGCCACCCTCGACCATCTGCTGGAACAGCTGGGCGCGCTGCTGGAACGCGAGCGGCGCTTCATTGCCGACGCGGCCCACGAACTGCGCACTCCGCTGGCAGTGCTGGCTATTCATGCGCAGAACGCCCAGGCCGCGCAGACTGCCGAAGAGCGCGACGAGGCCCTGGTTTTCCTGCGCCAGGGGGTCAGCCGGGCGACACGGATCGTCAGCCAACTGCTGACCATGGCACGCCTGCAACCGCAGGCCCTGCCACACCAGGAACTGAACCTGGCCGCCCTGGTGCGCGAGGAACTGGCCGAACTGACGCCATTGGCCTGGGAGCGCCAGGTCGAACTGGTGCTGGACTGCGAGGACGACATACGCCTGCTCGCCGATCCCACCACCCTCTCCATCCTGTTGCAGAACCTGGTAGGCAATGCACTGAACTTCGCCCCGGCGGCAAGCGAGATACAGATCGTGCTTGAACGTGCGGGCCCCTGCACGATGCTGCGAATCATGGATGAAGGGCCGGGGGTGAGCGACGAACTGCTCGGCAGGCTGTGCGATCGTTTCTACAGCGCCGGTAACCCGCAGGGTGCGGGCCTGGGCCTGTCGATCGTCGAGGTGATTGCCCGTAGGCTGGGTGGCCGCCTGGCATTCGCCAACCGTCCCCAGGGCGGGCTGCGCGTGGAACTGCAGCTGCCCACACCAGCGCCCGCTTGACACTGCGCCCCCCGGCAGCAGGCACTTTGATGGCCCCCGGACCGCTCAGCAACAGCCAGAATCACTTTATTTTCAGGCAGTTAGGTTGAGTGTAGATGCGAACAGTATGGACCACGCTGATTTCGTTTTCCCTGGCGGGCATCGCGCTCTGCGCCGAAGGCAAGGAGCTGAAATCGAACGACCGCTATATGTGCAGTTGGGGTGCCGGCACGGCGGCCAGGGCGCAGGAGCTGAAACTGTCGGGGGTGTCGCTGTACGCCGCGCGACAGAAAATCCAGGCCTACAAGTTCAGCAAGGGCTGGATGCGCATGATGGCCCTGGGTATCACCGAACAGACCTACGACAGCCAGTCACGGCTCAAACCCGAGGCCATTCGCCGCGGGTTCTACGAGGATTGCGTCAAGTACAAACTGGCACGTCGCTGAGTGGGAGCGCGACTCACTTGGTCGCGACCCGCTCCACATCGCCCGAAGTCACCAGCGCCTTGAGCGAGGCATCGAACTGTTTCAGTGCATCGACCTGCAGGTCGCGCTGCTGGTTGATCTGCGCGGCGATCTCCGGCGCGGCCTTGCCCTTGACCCACACCGACGACAGTTGCTTGCCGGTGGAGCCCTCGGCCTGGCCGATGTACTGCAGGTTCGAGTCATAGAACTTGGCGATGAAGCGCGCCTCGAACTGGTTGTTGCGCTTGGTCACCAGGCGACTGTAGGTGTCGAGCATCACCACCACGTCGGGACGGGCCTTCACCACCGCGTCGAGGTTGTCGTAGACGGTCACCGACGTGAATTGTTTCTGCAACGACGCTTTCAGCCAGTCGATCGCCAGCTTCGGATCGGAACTGCTGACGAATGCGCTGCTGATGCGCGAATCGAGGGCGTCGTTCTTCGCCCCGTTCAGCGCAACGCTGTGGTAGCGCTCCAGGTATTCGATGGTGTTGACGGTGTTTTCGCTGTAGAGCACGCCGACCGAACGGGCCTGCTTCAGGCTGAAGCCGCTGTCGGTCACCGGCAGGAAGTGGCAGGACTGCTCGCCGTTGGCGCTCTCGGCGGCCTGGGCGGGAAAGGTGGCAGCGATACCTGTAGCAAGGACGGCGACAAAAGCCAGCAGGGTTGAAATTTTCATCGCTTGGGTTCCTTCAGAAGCAGGTTCGGTATGACGCTATCTTCCTCTTTCGCCCAAAAAACAGAACTTGCGTTTTTTGATGGTCACTATCAACCGAACGAATGATGGAAGGCAGCGAGCTGCAAGGACTGGCATGTGCGCCGACCTTGAACCTCCTTCCCTGGCAGTAGGCCGTGCAACTGCCTGCGCAACTGCGACACAACTACTACAGATACAAGTCATAGCCTAGCAGAGCGCCAAATCGGCGTAGGCTTTTTCTGACCTCTCGGACAGCCTGCATTCAATAATCGGAAACCAGCGGGCTAGCGCTATAACTCACTGAACTAACCAACCCAAAAACCAGCACTTTTACGTCTGAGCATGGGTCTTTCGAGTGCGTTTATCAGCAGGCGGGGACCGCCTTGTCGACGGCACTGGATTGCGCCCGCCGCAGCAGCCCCTCAAGCCAGGGAACGTCCGCAGGACTCACCAGCCCATAACGCTCCGGTGCGAAGAACGTCCAGTGATGAGCCATGCGGGTCAGACTGTCGAGCTCGCCACGACTCAACCAGTACCGGGTTTCGACCAGCTCCAGCGACGCTCCGGAAAAACGCAGCCCGAGGGGGATGTTGGTTCGAGGAGCGAAGGCAATCGCCAGTTTCTGGCTCAACGGCCATTGGCTGGCCGCCGCTGGCAGCACCTGCGTACCGTAGCCGCGAAACATCCCGGCAACGCGCTCGCACAGTACCAGCCAGTGGCCCTCGGCGGTCCGCGCCAACAGCCACTGCACCACCCCACTGTCGGCCAACTGCTGAAGTTGCCCATCGACCCATCGTGCGACTTGCGGATTATCCGGATCGAAATCGCTCGACCACAGGCTGAACGCTGACACCAGGGTGTGCCGCTCCAGCTCGACCTCGGCCACCTCGCACAGGCACCGCCAATAGCGCAGCCGTGGATCGTGATGCGCCCGGTGGCGGTTCCAGGCCACCCATCCCATGAAACCCAACAGGGTGCTCGCCAGCATCGCCGTCGAGATAGCCTCCATATGCTGCTGCGGATCGAATCCGGGCGCGAACAACGCCTGGTAGGTCAACAACACGAGGATGATGCACAGCATCGGCGCCCACAGACCGATCACCACCGGCAGGATCATCCACTCCAGCCAGCCACTGTGGTGTCCATTGCCCTTGTACAGCGCCCAGGCCTTTTCCTCCGGGGACATCGCGACCCGCTCGCGTTCGTCGATGCGCGGGTCCGGTGTGTGGAATCGTTCGTACAGATCGTAGTCATTGTCGGACATGGCGCCTGGCAATCCTGGTCTTGGCGGGTTTCGAGCGGGCCGTCATGGTGGACGTTTAAGTTAACACGACCGGGTGAGCCGCAAAGGATCAGCAGGCCCCCTCAATCACCCACTTCACCTTCGCCAGCGCTTCGCGCAATACCGTCATGTCCACCGACCCCAGCGCCAGGCGAATCGCGTGGGGCACATGAGCCGAAACGGCAAAGGGCTCGGCGGTCGAGACCGACACGTCCAGATCCAGCAACGCCTTGGTGATCCGATCCGCCCGCGCCTCCTCGGCCAGCGGCAGCCAGAGAAAGTAGGAAGCGGGATGGGTGATGCACGGCAAGCCCGCCAACACTTCGGCCGCCAGGGCCTGGCGGGTCCGGGCATCGCGACGCTTCTCGGCTTCCAGGCGAGCGACCGTGCCGTCCTCGATCCAGGCGCAGGCCAGGGCCGTCATCACCCCCGGGGTGTTCCAGGTAGTGGCCCTGATCGCTCGCTGCAACAGCGCGACCTTGGGCAACGGCGCGGCAACAAAACCGACCCGTAGTCCGGTGGCCACATTCTTCGACAGCCCCGAGACATAGATCGTCCGCTCGGGTGCCAGCTCGATCAGCGGTGGCGGCGGGTCTTCGGCCAGGAAGGCATAGGCACCGTCCTCGATCAGCAGCAGGTCGTGTCGGAGGGCAATTGCCACCAGTTTCTCGCGTTGTTCGAGACCCAGCACCCAGCCCAATGGGTTGTGCAACGTCGGGATCGTGTAGACCGCGCGTACACGACGGGTCCGGCACAACTGGTCCAACGCCTGCAGATCAGGCCCATGGTCGAGCAAGGGGAGCGGCAGGATTTCCAGGTGCAGGGCCTCGGCGGTCACCTTGAACCCCGAATAGGTCAACGCGTCGGCGACAATCACGTCGCCGGGTTGCAGCAGCGCCATCATCGTCACCGCCAGGCCGTGTTGGGCGCCGCCGACGATGAGTACCTGCTCGGGCGTGACCTTGACGCCGCGAACCCGCAGGTGGCGGGCCACGATACTGCGCTCATGCAGGCGTCCGGCATGGGGCTGGTAGCGCAACAGGGACTCCAGGTCGCCCGACAGCGCCAGTTGTCGCAGGCCGTTGCGCAGCAGTTCCGACTGCCCCGGCAGCGAGGGGTAATTGAAGTTGAGGTCGGCCACGCCCACGGCGATTTCCGGCTGGTCGATGCCCTGCCCCGGCGGCAGGCTGGTTTCCCGGACGAAGGTGCCGCGACCGGTTTCGCCACTGACCAGGCCCATGCTCTCCAGTTCGCCATAGACCCGGGTGGCCGTCACCAGAGCGACGCCGTGGGTTTCGGCCAACTGGCGGTGGGTCGGCAGGCGGCTGCCCGGCGACAGCCTGCCCGAGCGGATGTCCGCGGCGAGGCTGTCCACCAGGGTCTTGTAGCGCAGGCGTGGCATGTGCAAGCGTATCCATGACAATTTTTTGATTGTCATCATACGCACTCCTAGCATGGACACAACCGGTTCCCGGTTCAACCTTGAGGAGCATGCTGCCGGATGGAACAGCTATCGAACGTGCAACAACCGACGACCAGCCAGCGCACCAGCGGATGGCTCAACGGCCTGATCGGCGTGGTGATTTTCAGTGGTTCACTGCCCACCACGCGGCTGGCGGTGCAGGAGTTCGACCCGGTCTTTCTCACGGTGGCCCGTGCGAGTATCGCCGGGGTGCTGGCGCTCGCCTTGCTGTGGGTTTTCGGGGAGCGGCGCCCGGCACGGGGCCAGTTGTGGTCACTGGGCGTCGTCGCCCTCGGGGTGGTGCTCGGGTTTCCGCTGTTGACGGCGTTGGCCCTGCAGTATGTGACTTCGGCGCATTCGATTGTCTTCGTTGGCTTGTTGCCGCTGGCGACGGCGGCCTTTGCCGTCCTACGGGGTGGCGAGCGGCCGCGGCCGGCGTTTTGGTGTTTTTCGGTAGTGGGCAGTCTGCTGGTGGTGGGGTATGCGCTGGCCCAGGGGCTCAGTGCCTCGCCCGTGGGGGATCTGTTGATGCTGCTGGCAATTCTGGTCTGTGGGCTCGGGTATGCCGAGGGGGCCAGATTGTCACGGACGCTGGGTGGCTGGCAGGTGATCTGCTGGGCACTGGTGCTGTCGTTGCCCTTGATGCTGGTGTTGAGCCTGGTTTGTGCTCCGCCGGGCTTTTCGGGTGTGTCTACGGCGGCTTGGGTCAGCCTGGGGTATGTGTCGGTGTTCAGTATGCTGGTCGGGTTTGTGTTCTGGTATCGGGGGCTGGCCCAGGGCGGCATTGCGGCGGTGGGGCAGTTGCAGTTGCTGCAACCGTTTTTTGGGTTGGCGTTGGCGGCTACTTTGCTGCATGAGCAGGTGAGTCTGGGGATGGTGGGGGTGACGGTGGCGGTGATTTTTTGTGTGGTGGGGGCTCGGAGGTTTGCTCGGTAGGAGGCTTGTTAGTAGAGGTTTTTTTGGGGTGCGGGGCGGTAATGGCCCGCCGGGAGATTGTCGGGCATATCCGTTTGCGCGTTTAGCTGATGTGTTGGTTTCGCCCTTTACGGGCGAGTCACTTTTGCCAAGCGGCAAAAGTAACCAAAAGCGCTTGCCCCTCCATTCGGCCCTCGCTACGCGAGGGTTCCTTCGCTCCGGTCCCGTTTCGAGAGCACGCCGCGATGGGCCATCCATGGCCCAACACGGCTCGCCCGGCATCCCTGCCGGGCGTCTCTCGAAACAGAACCTCCACTCAGCCTGCTGGGCGGGGCAGGTAGATCAAAAGCCAAATCAAAAGCCAGAGCCAGAGCCAGAGCCAGATCTGGGGCTGGGGCTGGGGCTGGGGCTAGGGCTAGGGCTAGGGCTTATCCTGTGGGAGCGGGCTTGCCCACACATAGGCCGGCGATCACATCAGAAATCCCTCTGATTCTCCGCTCCATCACAACTATGTTATTCGCGCTCTTTTTGTAGCTCTAAGGCTACAGCCATTTCCTATATATATTCACACGAAACCTCAGGCAAGCTTTTATTATTTCCAAATAACAGAAAACCTATCCGTTCGGACAGTTTTTAAGCCTTCTAAAAATATATTAAATATCCACTTACAAATGAGCGCAGCCTGGGTCTTTGGCAGCCATAAAGATAATAAGCACATCTCTGCCGGCTGCCAAAAATATAAGAAAGATAAATTTCGATACCGTTCCTTTCTGGCTTTACACCACGATCACTGAGACTTTGAAGCTGGAGTCAAAAATGAAAATCACCTATCTACTGTTAGCTACCTCCTTGTTACCGGCCATCAGTGCAGCACAAACACCCATTCTTGCTTCACTTGAAGCCAAGGGCATTCCGGTAACAATCCTCGATGATGAAAGCCTCGGCAAGATCAAGGGCGCTGCCATGATTACCGGCCATCCCTACCCCAGCGTTATCCAGGGTTTGAAGATATACAACATCAGACTGAAGCGCTTTGGAAACGAGCACGATTACAGGTCCTACTACTCGGTAGGCAGCAACTGGAGCCCGCACAAACATCTTGAGCGTACGGAAGATGGCAGGACCTACAAAATTGCTGGCGACCTTTGGCTGGCAGACAAATCTGACTCTCCTGGTGGGCAGTGGAATGCAAGCAACGCCGTAGAAGTGGATTTCCATTATCAAGCTCTGGACCAGAATGGAGCGCCGCTCAACTTCGGCTGGAGAGAAACCAGTTGGAACAGGCCCATCTCGACTTTTTCCTGGTAGTCACCACTCCTGCACCGTACCCAATCAACACGCCAGTCCGCGTAGATTCTCCACTTACAAGGCACACACATGAAAATCAACAGCAACCTAACTTCACAAGCACAAAACTCACCAACTCCTCCAAAAACAACACATCAGATAGAAAACCAGAATCACTTTTCAATAGACACTCTCCAAAACGTCAAAAATGAAGACGACAAAGTCAGTATCAGTACGGCCGCCATGGATCTGTCGGACACAATGGACCCGCCTGTTCCGGTAGGCGCCATGCCGAGCTGGTGGGGTCAGTTTGCGGTCGAAGTCATATTTCTATCGGACTTGCCAGGTTGGAAAGGCGAAGTTGGCTCAATATTCGACAGAAGCGGAAAATTTTCGAATCTTTCAGCTGGGGAAACAGATGAATACTTCAAGCTGTTGCAGTCACACATGGATGCCCTGTACGAACGAAACGGTCTCATCGACGATGAATCGACCTACGCCGCCCTCAACTCCCGTTCCATGAACGAAAAACTCCATCAGGAGTTCCTCGAAGGCATCAGAAACGACCCACGAATGGCCGAGTTCGTCGGTCGCCTCGGTATCGCGATTTCCTGACCTCCTCGCAGCAACTCCACCGACCACGCTCCTGCAGCGTGGTCAGCCAATGCCTTTCCCTGAGGCCAGGACGCTAGCATGACCAGTCCCTTCAAACTGCTCGCCGCCATCGGCGTGATCTTTCTGTATCTCTACGAATCCATACCGGTCCTGGCCGATAACCTGGTCCTGAAAAATGGCGATCAGGTATCCGGTCATATCATCTCGTTCAGCGACGGGCTGTGTATCTTCGATACCCGTTACGGTTCAGCGATTCGGGTGCCCACCACTGAAATTCTCTCGATCGGCAGCGACAAGCCCTACTCTCTGCTGTTTGCCAGCGGGGAAAAGGTCACCGGAAAAATGCTGCTCTCCGCCGACCACTGGACACTGCTGCAATCGGAAACGTTCGGCACCGCGCCCATCGAAGTCTCGGCCATCGTCCGCCTGACGCAAGCGCTGCCCCAGGCAGCCACCGCGCCAGGGAATCCACCAACGGAGAACCCGGACAGCCGTTATGGCACACAGGAGCAAAGCCAGCCGCCACTGGATTTCCTCACCGGCTCCACCGTGCTGCTGTCGCCCGGTGAATATGAATTGGACCTGGGCATCGCCTACAAACAGAATCGTATCCAGTACGGCCTGCCGCAGGCCGGCTATTTCCAGCGTTCGTCGTACTCGGCGCGGCAACTGGAGCTGCGCCCGACCTTCCGCGCCGGTCTTCATCGGGACCTTGAGGGCTACCTCAGCGTGCCGTTCACCTATAGCCAGGTCGAGGACGTGTCCAGCAACGCGTTCGTGCGCAAGACCGCTGCCTGGCGCCTGGCCGATATCGCCCTCGGCGCGCAGTACCAGATCGTCGAGGAGGACGCCCACACCCCGGCGATTGCGCTGAGCCTGGACCTCAACATTCCCACGGGACAAAAACGCTACAACGATGTTTTCAACCGCTGGAAAGACCCGTTGAACAACGGCTCCGGACACTGGAGCCTGACCCCCGGCGTGGCGTTCGTGCGCAGTACCGATCCGGCCATACTCTTCGGCGGCATCGGCTACCAGTACGCCTTCGCCAACACCATAGACGGCTATCGCCTCAAGCCTGGCGGGGTGTTCAAGGGGTATGCCGGAGTCGGTTTCGCCCTCAACGAACGACTGTCACTCGGCGGCCGGCTGGCCTATGCCCACAGCGCCAACCTGCAGGCCGATCACCAGACCATCCAGGGCTCCGACGCCGATCCACTGGAGCTGTCCTTGAGCGCGGCCTATCGGCTCGACGACAATTGGGTGCTCTCGCCGGAGATCACTCTTGGCTTGAACGACGACGCCGGCCCTGCTGCACTGTCGGCACATTTCAAGAGACGGTTCAATTGACCGGCCAACGGCTGGCGAGCGTGCTTATCCTGTTCACGCTGCTGTTCGACAGCCAGATCACCACGGCGGCTGGCCCACGGTTGCAGTCGATGAAGCAACTACGCTTTCACGGCATCCAACGCCAGACCCTCGACTATTCGTGCGGTGCGGCGGCGCTCGCGATATTGCTCAAGCGTTACCTTGGCGAATCGGTCGAGGAAACGCAGATCCTTGCCGATATCGTGCTGCGCCTGTCGCAAGCCGAGGTACGCGAGCGGGTCCGGGAAGGCTTCTCGATGCTGGACCTCAAGTCATCTGCCCGGCATCTGGGCTACAACGCCGAAGGCGTACTGCTGCCACCGCAAGCCCTGCATGCGCTGGACGGTCCGGTAATCATTCTGCTACGCCGCAACCGGCTCAATCATTTCGTGGTACTCAAGGGCGTCAAGCAAGGACATGCCTTCCTCGCCGACCCGGCACGCGGCCACCTGCGGCTACCGTTGTTCGAGCTGCTCAACGAATGGCACGGCGAAACGCTGATCGTCGGTCACGCGGATGGCCGCCAACCGGGGGACTCTGCGTTGAGCTCCCCCGGTGCACACTACAGGGATGCCGAGACCGACGTCGTCAGAACCCTGCTGGGCCCGTCCAGCCGCTGACCCGGACAGGCACCGAAAATTTACTTCGAGGCCGCGCACGACAACGCCACCCACTCCTGCACCGCCGGGTGCTGCCATTGCTGGCGCGCATACGCGACCAGCCCATCCGGCACCGGATCGCCATTGAGGATCAGCCGGTTGAGCATCAGCGCCAGGTCGACATCGGCAATCGACCATTGCTCGAACAGACTGCTGCGCCCATCGGCCAACAACGCCTGCGCGCCATCGAGCAGCTTGCGCGCGGCCGCCTCGCCCGCCGCCGACAACGGACCGCCCTTGCGGCCCTGGAAAATCACCAGGGTCGAACGCTCCTGGCGCAGCGCCTGCAAGTCGCTGCGCAACCAGGCCTGCACCTGTCGCGCCCGCGCCCGTTGCCGGGCGTCCCGCGGGTAGAGCGGTGCCTGCGGATAAAGTTCGTCGAGGTATTCGGTGATCGCCGACGACTCGGACAGGGCAAATCCATCCTGCTCCAGGGTCGGCACCCGTTGGGTCAGGGACAGGCCGGCATAACCTGGCGCCTGCTGCTGGCCGGCGTCGAGATCGAGGGGCTGCAGGTCGAATTCGACACCCTTCTCCCGCAGCGCGACAAACACCGACAGGGCATAGGGGCTGGTGTACTGGGCATCGACATACAAACGCGGACGGGCATTGTTCACGGCACACTCTCCTTGGGATGTGCACGACACGCTACGGGATCTGCCCGGACAAATGAAATCATGGATTTTCATGGGCGTATTCCCGAGCGGAATACTGGGAATTAGGCTATGGTAAACGCCGCTGCTCCAGGCACGTCCTACGGGTAGCGCATGTAATGGACTCTGATACTCACGGATGAAACGATGAACTCACAACTGTTCCCTCATATTGGCAAGGTCATCGCCAGCACTGGCAGTCGCAGTTTTCCGCGGATGCTGCATGACCTGATTCTTACTCAGTTGTCAGTCGACGCCACGCATATCCGCAAGCTGCCGATGGACACCCATACCACCCCGGTATCGGCCAGTGCCGGCAGCCAGGTCATCACCCATGGCGAACTGATCTCCGCGGCGTCCCACGCAAAGGAATCGGCCCTGCACCTGACCCGGCGCAAGGATGACTGCAGCTACACCCTCTCGGTGTACCGTTCGGACGAGTCGCAGCAGTTCTCTGCCCAGGAACGGAGCATCCTGCAGGACTTCTCCCCGCTGCTGCTGCCGATGGTGGAAAAACACATCAGTGCCCTGCAACCCCTGTCGAGTTCACTGGACAGCCAATCCGCCCTGCCCGACAGCCTGGAAAGCCAGGGCCTGCAGACATTGCGCCTGCGGTTTGCCGATCGCCTGGCGCAGTCGGGGCTGACGCTGTCCAACCGGGAAATGGATGTCTGTGTCGGTCTGCTGTCCGGCCGCACGGCGCCGGTGCTGGCCGAGCATCTCCAGCTGAAGGTCAACACCGTGGAGAGTTACCTCAAGCGCGCGGCCATCAAGATGGGTATCAGCGGGCGCCACTCGCTGATGCGCTGGATGTATGCGGAGGAAGTCCCGGTCCCGGTGGTCGTGCCGACGGTGCCGGTGTAACCGGCCTGCCGGCGGCCCGGCGAGGGGGTGCACCCTGGCATCCCCGCCGGCCCCGCCTCAGTCCCGCGCCAAAGCCTCGATCGGGTCGAGCCGCGAGGCATTGCGCGCCGGCACGAAACCGAACACGATGCCGATCAGCGTCGAACAGATCACCGCCGTGGCGATCGCCCCCATCGAGAACACCATCTGCCACTCCTTGATGAACAGCGAGAACAGATAGCCGATTCCGAACGACAGCGAAATGCCGATCATCCCGCCGATCAGGCAGACCATCACCGCCTCCACCAGGAACTGCTGGCGAATGTCCGACTGGCGCGCACCGACCGCCATGCGGATACCGATCTCGCGAGTGCGCTCGGTCACCGACACCAGCATGATGTTCATCACGCCGATACCACCCACCGCCAGGGAAATCACCGCGATCAGCGACAGCAGCAGCGCCAGCGAGCGACTGGTCTTGTCCACCGTCTGCATGATGTTGTCGAGGTTGTTGGTGAAGAAGTCCTTGGTGCCGTGGCGTTGCTGCATCAGCTTGACCACGTTGTCCTCCACCACCTTGCTCGGCTGGCCATCCTTGATCCGCACCATGATGCTGTCCAGGTAGCGTTGCCCGAGCAGGCGACCGGCCGCGGTCTCGTAGGGCACCCAGACATTCAACTGCTTGCTGGAGGTGAAGATGTTCTTGTTGTCGGCCGTCACCCCGATCACCGTGCAGGGCAGGTTGTCCAGCAGGATCACCTGGCCCAGCGGGTCGACATTCGGCCCGAACAGGCGGTTGCGCGTATTGTGGTCGATCACCACCACCTGGGCCTGGCGCCGGGCATCGCTTTCGCTGAAGGAAATCCCCTGCGCCATCTTCAGGCCACGCACCTGGAAGTAGCGGTCACTGACACCGTTGACCTGGGCATCGAGGTCGACGTTCTGGTAGCGCAGGAGCATGTTGCGCCCGACCATCGGCGTGGCGCTGTCGACGTAGTACAACTGGCTCAGCGCAAGCACATCGGCCGGTACCAGCGTCTCGATCCGGCTGGCCCGGCTGTCGCCGAAACTGGTTCCCGGATAGATGTCGATGGTGTTGCTGCCGATTGCCTGGATGTCCTTGAGCACATAGCGCTTGGCGCCTTCGCCGATGGCCGAGATCGACACCACCGAGGTGATGCCGATGACAATGCCGAGCATCGTCAGCAGCGTGCGCATGCGATGCGAGATCAGCGCCACCCAGGCCATGTTGAAGGCTTCCTTGAACAGCCCGAAGCTGGCCACCAGGCGCCCTGCCCCGCGCGAAGCCAGCGTGGCCTTTTCCAGGGCGGACAGGTCGTCGCTGACGCGCTCGTTGCTGCGGTCGCTGATGATCTCGCCATCGCGCACCTCGATGATCCGCTCGGCGTTGGCGGCGACCTTGGGGTCGTGGGTGACGATGATCACCGTATGCCCGGCAGCGTGCAGTTCCTGGAGGATCTGCATCACCTCCTTGCCGCTGTGGGTGTCCAGGGCACCGGTGGGTTCGTCGGCGAGAATCACCTCGCCGCCGTTCATCAGTGCCCGGGCGATACTGACCCGCTGCTGCTGGCCGCCGGACAGCTGGTTCGGGCGATTCTGCAGGTGCGCGGCCAGGCCCAGCCGATCGAGCAGCTCGCGAGCCCGGCCATGGCGCCGGGACTCACCAGTGCCGGCATAGATCGCCGGCATCTCGACGTTGTGCATGGCACTCAGGTGCGGCAACAGGTGATAGCGCTGGAAGATGAAACCGAAATAGTCACGGCGCAACGCGGCCAGTTCCTCATTGCCCAGGTCACGGGTTTCGCGGCCGTTGATCCGGTAGCTGCCGGCGGTCGCGTAGTCGAGGCAGCCGAGGATGTTCATCAGGGTCGACTTGCCCGAGCCCGAGGCGCCGGTGATCGCCACCATTTCCCCGGCATTGATCGTCAGGTTGATGTTCTTCAACGCTGTGAACTCACGCTCGCCGGCCATGAAGCTGCGGCTGATGCCGCTCAGTTCCAACAGGGGCCGAGTCATTGCCCGGCCCCCGCCACGGCCGGCGTCGGCTCGCCGATCACCACCTTGTCACCTTCGGCCAGGCCGTCGTTGATCTGCACCTTGACGTTGTTGTTGATCCCGGTGCGCACCTTGCGCTCCTGGGCCACGCCCTTGGCGTCGACCACCCGCACCGGATAACTGCCATCGGCGTTGCGCGTGCCGAGGGCCGCCACCGGTACCGTCAGCACCGCCTTGGCGGTGTCGAGGACGATACGCACCTGGGCGGTCATGGAAATACGCAGGCGATGGTCGGGGTTGGGTACATCGAACAGTGCGTTGTAGAACACCGCGCTGTTCTGCTTGGGCGTGCCGGCGGTCTGGGTTTCCAGGAAGTTCTGCGGCGCAGGCTCGGTACCACGCAGTTTGGCGTAGTAACGCTTGTCCGCCTCGCCGAGGATAGTGAAGTACACCTCCTGGCCGGGGCTGATATGGATCACGTCGGCCTCGGAGACCTGGGCCTTGACGGTCATGGTGTCCAGGTCAGCCAGCTTGAGCAGCACCGGTGCCAGCTGGTTGGCGATCACGGTCTGGCCCTCCTGGGTGACGATGCCCACCACATCGGCATCGATCGGCGCCACGATACGGGTGTAGGCCAGGTTGACCTTGGCCGTGTCGATCTGCACCTTCGCGCTCTTGATCTGCGCCTCGAGCGCGGCCAGGTTGGCGCGCTGCACCTCGTAGTTGGACTCGGCGGTCTCGAAGTCCTGCCGGGAGATCGCCTCGTCGCTCTGCAGTCCCTGGTAACGTTCATAGACCGCCTTGGTCTGCTTCAGTTGGGCCTGGGTCGCGCGCCGCTGCGCCTGCAGGTTCTCCTCATCGACCTGGGCCTGGCGCAGGGTATTCTGCAGTACCAGCGGGTCGATCTCCGCCAGCCACTGGCCCTTGCTGACCTTGTCGCCGACCTTGACCTTGAGGGATTTCAGCTGCCCGGATACCTGGGCCCCGACATCCACCTGGCGGATCCCTTCGAGCAGGCCGGTCGCCAGCACCGTGTTCTCGATATCCGAACGCTCGACCGTGGCGACCAGGTACTGCGGCGGCTCGGCAGGCGCGCTCACCGTGTAGAACACCAGGCCGGCAAGCGCCACCACAGCCAGCCCGATACCCGTCTTGCGAAACTTCGATTTATTCATAAATGACCATCAATACCTTGAGAAAGACTTGAAATCGAACCGCAGCAAGGGGCGTCTCACGACACCCCCGCCTCGACGGCAGCCGGCAACATGCCCAGCCACCAGGCCACCAGGTGACCGACAGCAGGCGCCTTGAGCAGGCTGAAATGGTTGCCGGGGCCGTACCACACCGTCAGCTCGTCCACCTGCCCGTTCCAGCCGGCGATCATCGCCTCCTGCTCACGCAGGTTGCCGGTCGCGTCCAGGCGCGGGTCGTCGGCCAGTACCAGGCTGACCCGCCCCTCGAAACGACGTGCGGGCCGATAGACGGTACGCAGCGCACTGGCGAAGGTCCGCGCCGGCCCATGCATTGCCTGCGGGGCCGCCCGTGCCGAGAGCAGGCCGACCCGGACCATGCCGGCGTGTAGTTGCGCCAGTTGGTGGTTGTCGTCCTGTTCGGCGAAGGCCTCGGCGTCGATGCCCAAGGACTTGCCCGAGGCCAGTTGCATCGCCTCGACCAGCCGTTGCAGGGCCTCGGTGGTGGTGTAGGGCTTGCCGATCACGCTGTTGCCACCCGGCGATTCGCTGTCGATCAACGTCAGCGAAGCCACCTCGCGGCCAGCCGCCTGCAGTTGGGTGGCCATTTCGAATGCCACCCAGCCACCGAAGGAGTGCCCGACCAAATGCACCGGCCCCTCCGGGCAGGCCTGCTCCAGCGCCTGCAGGTAAAACGCCGCAGCGCTCTCGACACGGCTGTGGGGCACCGACTCGCCATCCAGTCCACGGGGTTGCAGGCCAATCACCGGCCAATCCGGGCCGAGGGCATCGGTGAGGCCGATGAAACCGGTGACACTGTCCCCGGCACCCGGCACACAGAAGATCGGGGTGTGCCCGTCACGCCCGCGCTGAATCGTCAGCAACGGCTGGTGCACGGCAGCCGAGGCCGCTTGTGCCCGTTCCAGGGCCTGGCCGATCAACTGGCCGAGCACCTGGACGTGCGGTGCCTGCATCATGCCCAGGTGATCCCCCGGCACCTCGATACGACGCAGCTCGCCGCTGCCCAATGCAGTCTCCCAGCCCAGCGACTCGCTGCGCCGCGCCAGCTCGCTGGTGCGTTCGCTGGCCCGGAACAGGTGCACCGGCATGCCGATCGGGTGCACGCGGTAATGGGCCAGCGCGTGCCCATGGGCCACCTCGCGGTCGAGGTACTGCCACAGCTCCTGGGCAGACGCCGCGCCCAAGCTGCTCGGCAGCAACTGCCGTTCACGGCAATGCTCCAGCAACGCGTCGAAGTCGAAGCGCGCGTGGTCCGCCTCCAACTGCCGCAGTTGCGCCAGCGCTTCGCTGCCCGCCGGCCCTTCGGCGCTGAACCAGGCGGAGCATTGCAGCAACAGGTGGCGCTTGTGCGCCGCCTCGCCGGCCCAGCGCGCCTTGCCCTGGTCGGTCAGCCGCGGCACATAGCTGTCGAGCAGGCCGAGGAACTGCACCGACTGGTCCTGGCCCAGCAACTGGATGGCGACCTCGTAGGCCAGCACGCCACCGAACGACCAGCCGGCCAGGCGATACGGCCCTTGCGGCTGCACTGTCCGGATCAGTTCCACCAACCGCGCCGCCAGGCATTCCAGGGTGCGCAGTTGTGGCTGGCCGAGGGCGATGCCCGGCAGGCCATAGATCGGGTAGTCACCCGGCAGGTGTTGGCCCAGCGCCGGGAAATAGGCATCCGCGCCACTGAATTCGTGCACCAGGAACAGCGCTGGCTGGCTACCACCAGCCCGCACGGTGATCACCTCTTCGTCGCCGGTCGGTGCGTCGCCCCGCTGTTCAAGCAAGGTGGCCAGCGACTCGACGCTGGCATGCTGGAACAACTCGGCCAGCGACACCGACAGCCCGGCCTGCTCCAGCCGGTTGACCAGCCGGATGGCCAGCAGCGAGTGACCACCCAACTCGAAAAAGTTGTCGTGCCGGCCGACCCGCTCGACCTTGAGTACATCGCCCCACCCTTGCGCCAGGGTCTGTTCGAGGGCATTTGCCGGCGCCACATAGGCCCGACTGGCGAAATCCTTGATGAGCGGCACCGGCAGCGCCTTGCGATCCAGCTTACCATTGGCGGTCAGTGGCAGCATCGGCAGTTGCACATAGGCAGACGGCACCATGTAGTCCGGCAACTGCCCCAGCAGGTGGCTGCGCAGTGCCTCGACCTCCGGCGCCACGCCTTCCCCGACCGTCGTGAAGTAGGCCACCAGGCGCTTGTCGCCCGGCGCCAGCTCATGCACCAGCACCGCCACCTCGCGCACCTGCGGATGCCGCCCCAGGCGGGTCTCGATCTCGCCCAGCTCGATCCGGAAACCACGGATCTTCACCTGACTGTCGTTGCGCCCGAGGTATTCGAGGCTGCCATCGGCACGCCAGCGCACCAGGTCACCCGTGCGGTACATCAGGCGGTCCGGCACCGGGTTGAACGGATCGACGAGAAATTTCTCCGCCGTCAGCTCCGGCTGGTTCAGGTAACCCTTCGCCACGCCCGCCCCGCCGACATACAGCTCACCGACCACACCCACCGGCACCAGTTGCTGCCAGGCGTCCAGCACGTAGGCGCGGGCGTTGCCGATCGGCCGGCCGATCGGCAGGCTGCCCTCGGCCACCGTGGTGATTTCGAAGGTGGTCGAGAAGGTCGTGGCTTCGGTCGGACCGTAGCCATTGAGCAGATGCCGGGGCGCCCCCTGCCTGAGTACCCGTTCGATCACGGCCGGGTCGAGGACATCGCCCCCCACCATCAGGTAGCGCAGGCCACGGAAGGCGTCCATCAGACCGTCGGCGTACTGCTGGAACAGGCCGGCGGTCATCCACAGCACGCTGACGGCCTGTTCCAGCAACAACGCCCCCAGCACATCGCGCGACAGCAGGTCGCCCTGGTCGACCACCACCACGCAACCGCCGTTGAGCAACGGCGCCCAGACTTCCAGGGTGCTGGCGTCAAACGCCGGGTTGGAGGCGAAGGCCACTCGGTCGTGTTCGTTGAAATCGGCGTAGCCGTTGTTGATTACCAACCGCGTGATCGCCCGGTGCGGCACCAGCACGCCCTTGGGCGTCCCGGTGGAGCCGGAGGTGTACATCAGGTAGGCGACCGTCTCGGCCGATTGCACCAGCTGCGGATTGTGCCGTGGCCGCCAGTCAAGGGCGAGGCTGTCCAGCTCGACCCGGGCCAGTGCGAGGTCGGCCAGTTCGTCACCGTGGGTCAGCAGCACCACGGCCCGGCTGTCTTCGAGCATGAAGCGCTGGCGCTCGACCGGTGCATGGATATCCAGCGGCACATACACCGCTGCGCACTTGCTGACCGCCAACTGGCTGGCCAGCAGGTCCACCGAGCGCTCCAGCAGGATCGCCACCGCATCCCCCGGTGCCACGCCGAGGGCGAGCAAGTGATGGGCCAACTGGTTGGCCCGGTTGTTCAAGGCCTGGTAGCTGAGGGTCTGCGCCCCATGCACCACGGCCAACGCGTCAGGACGGCCCGTGACCTGAGCTTCGAACAACTGGTGTACGGTCTGCTGGTGCGGATAGGCGCGCGTTGTCGCGTTGAACCCTTCCAGCAATTGCCGACGCTGGTCGCTCGGCAGTACCGGCAGTTGTCCGATCGGCAGAGTCGGCTGCTGTTCCAGGGCCTGTGCCAGGTTCTCCAACACCGCGTGCATCAGGTCGCAGACACGCTGCGCCCCGATATCCGCCGGCGCCAGCGCCGTCAGCGCGAAATCCTCGCCGAGGTCGTCGACACTGAGGGTCAGCAGGTAGTTGGTACGCTCCTCGGCCTTGAGCAACTGGATGCCCTGCCAGGCGTCCCGTGTTTCATCCGCCGCGGTCTGTGCCCCGGCGCCGTGCCGGTAGTTGAGCAAGGCGCTGAACAACGGCGTGCCGGCGGCCACGCCGCTGCAGCGCTGCATCAGCGCCAGCGGCGCATGCTCATGGGCCAGCAGCCGGGCCAGTCGCCCGTGGGTGGCCTGCAAGGCCTCACGCACCGGTCGCTCATCGATGTCGACGCGCAACGGCAAGGTGTTGATAAAGACCCCCAGGGCCCGCTCGGCGCCCTCGCCGCCCTGCAGGCGTCCGAGCAGCACAGTGCCGAACACCACCTGCTCGCGGGCCGCGGCCGCGCCCAGCAGTCGCGCCCAGGCCAGGTGCATCAGGCTCGCGGCACTCACTCCCAGTTGCCGCGCCTGCTGGCGCAGGCGCCGACTCAACGCCGGGTCGACCGGACGCTGGCGCTCCTCGACGCCCGCACCATTGCCCTGCACCTCCCGCAAGCCGAACGGCAAGGTCGGTTCGTCGATATCGCCCAACTGCTCGCGGAAGAACGCTTCGTGCTCCTGCTCGCTGATCCCCAGGCGGGCCTGGGCCACGTAGTTGCGGTAAGGCACGGCGGCGCCCAACCGTTCGCCATGGCCGAGCAGGCAGGCCTGCAACTCCTGCTGCAGCACGTCCAGCGCGACGTGGTCCATCACCAGGTGATGGAACAACAACAGGCCGATGATCCGGCCATTGGCCGGGTCGGCGCAGTGCACCAGCCGCAGCAGCGGCGCGCGGGTGATGTCCAGGCGATAATGGCGGGTATCGAAGCGGGCCAGCAACCGGCTGGCCACGTCGCCATCCGCTGGTTCCAGCGACACCGCCTCGCACACCAGCGGTGCCTCGCGCAGCACCACTTGCAGAGGCTGCGGCAGGCCGTCCCAGAGGACCGCGCTGCGCAGGATGTCATTGCGTGCGATCACCTGCCCCAGCGCCTGGCTGAAGGCGTCCAGGCGCTCGGGACTGGCAAAGGCGAATTGCGCCTGCAACAGATACGGATCGCCTTCGCTGGCGGCCAGGTGATGATAGAGAATCCCCGCCTGCAACGGCGCCAGCGGGTAGATATCCTGCACGTTGGCACGGCCGCCCGGAACGCTGGCGACGATCCGGTCGATGGCCGCCTGCTCCAGGTTCACCAGCGGCAGGTCATCCGGCGTGATCGGCTGGGCACCGGGATGGATGCGGTTGGCCGGAATTTCGATCTCGCGCCCCGTACCGAGGCTGGCGACAAACGCAGCCAGGCTCGGCTGGCCGAACAGCACGCGCACATCGGCCGACAGGCCAAGCCGGCGCATGCGGCCGATCAGGCTCACCGCCAGCAGCGAATGCCCGCCCAGCTCGAAGAAGTTGTCGTGGCGCCCCACCTGCTCGACCTTGAGCAACTCGGCCCAGAGCCGGGCCATCAATATTTCAGTGTCGCCCTGCGGCGCTTCGTATTGGCGGGCGGCCAGGGCCGCGTGATCCGGCGCCGGCAGCGCCTTGCGATCGAGCTTGCCGTTGGGGCTCAGCGGCAGCGCGGCCAGGTGCACGAACAGCATCGGCACCATGTAGTCCGGCAACTGCTCCAGCAGATGAGCGCGCAAGGCGTCGATCACCTGGGGCTCAACGGCGGTGTAGTAGGCCACCAGACGCTTGTCACCGGGAACATCCTCGCGAGCGACCACCACCGCTTCCTGCACCGCCGGGAAGGCGATCAGGCGCGCCTGGATCTCGCCCAGTTCGATGCGCAGGCCGCGGATCTTCACCTGGTCGTCGTTACGTCCCAGGTACTCGATGTTGCCGTCCGCCAGGTAACGGCCGACGTCGCCCGTTCGGTACATGCGGGCCCCGGCAGCCGGATTGAACGGATCCTCCAGGAAGCGTTCGGCGGTCAGTTCGGCACGGTTCAGGTAACCGCGCGCCACCTGCACGCCGCCGATGTACAGCTCGCCGACCACGCCCAGCGGCACCGGCTGCATCTGCCCGTCGAGCAGGTACATTCGGGTATTGGCGATCGGCTTGCCGATCGGCGTGTTGTCCGGAGTCTGTTCCAGCGGGCCGGCGCAGTTCCACGCCGTCACGTCCACGGCCGCTTCGGTCGGGCCATACAGGTTGTACAACCCGGCCTCTGGCAACTGCGCCTTGAAACGACGCACCACGCTGCCTGGAAGGGCTTCGCCGCTGCACATGACCCGCTTCACGCTGGCACAACGTTCGACATCGCCGTGGGCCAGGAACACATCGAGCATCGACGGCACGAAGTGCAAGGTGGTGATCTGCTCCGCCTCGATCACTTCGCTCAGGTACAGCGGGTCCTTGTGCCCTTCGGGGCGCGCCATGATCAGGCGCGCGCCGGTGAACAGCGGCCAGAAGAACTCCCACACCGACACGTCGAAGCTGAACGGGGTCTTCTGCAGCACCGCGTCCTCCGACGTCAGGCCGTACTCGTCCTGCATCCACAGCAGGCGGTTGACCACCGCCGCATGCTCGTTGATCACGCCCTTGGGCTGGCCGGTGGAGCCGGAGGTATAGATTACATAGGCACTGTGCCGTGGTGTCAGCGCTTGCAGCCACGGATTGTTCACAGAGCGGTCGTGCCAGGTATTGTGGTCCAGGTCGATCACCGGCACCGACACCTCGCCCAGCAGCTCGCGGGTCGCCCCCTGTACCAGCACCACGGCCGGTGCGCTGTCCTGCAGCATGTAGGCGATGCGCTCCAGCGGATAGGTCGGATCCAGCGGCACGTAGGCCCCGCCCGCCTTGAGGATCGCCAACAGACCGACGACCATGTCCAGGCCACGTTCGACACAGATCGCCACTCGCGCATCCGGCCCCACGCCCTGTTCGCGCAGGTAGTGGGCCAACTGATTGGCACGCTGGTTCAGTGCCCGGTAGGTCAGACGTTGCTCGCCCGCCTGCAGCGCCAACGCTTCCGGTGCCCACTCGACCTGGTCCTGGAACAGGCCGTGGAGGGTCTGCTCGAGGTTGTAGCCGGTTTCGGTGGCATTGAAATCAACCAGCAGTTGCTGGCGTTCGCTCGGGTCCAGCAGGTCGATCCGTGCCAGTACGGCCTGGTCATCGGCGACCATGGCCCGCAACACCCGCTCGAAATAGCCGGCATAACGCCGCATCGTCGACTCGTCGAACAGCGCCGTCGCGTAGCCGAGCCCGCCGCTGATGCAGCCCTGCACCTCGCCCAGGTCCAGGGACAGGTCGAACTTGGCGAAATGCCCCGGTGCAGCGATCCCTTCCAGTTGCAGGTCACCCAGCACCGCTGCGGCGTTGCCGCCCGCCTGCCAGGTCAACAGGGTCTGGAACAACGGGCTGTGGGCCAGGCTGCGCGCCGGACGGATCAGCTCCACTACCTGTTCGAACGGCAGGTCCTGATGGGCCTGGGCCTCAAGTGTGCGCTGGCGGACCTGCGCCAGCAGACCGGCGACACTCACGGCGCCGGCCACATCCAGGCGAATCGCCAGGGTATTGACGAACAGGCCGATCAAGCCCTCGACCTCCACGCCCTGGCGGTTGGCGACCGGCGAACCGATGACGACCTCGTCCTGCCCGGCCAGGCGACTGAGCAACAGCCCCCAGCCGGCCATCATCGTCATGTACAGCGTCAACCCATGGCGTTGGCCGAGTGCCTTGAGCCCCGCGCTCAACGACTCGTCGAGGTGGATCTCGACAGTGCCCCCGGCATAGTCCTGGCGCACCGGACGCGGCCGGTCCGTGGGCAGCATCAGCAGCGCGGGTGCGCCGCCCAGGGCCTGCTGCCAATAGGTGTGCTGCCGCGCCAGCACCTCGTCGCGCAACCACTGCCGCTGCCAGACGGCGAAGTCGGCGTACTGCAACGCCAGCGGCGGCAGCGGATCGCTCTCGCCGCGACGGAAGGCGGTATAGAGCGTCGCCAGCTCGCGGGTCAGCACGTCCATCGACCAGCCATCGGAGATGATGTGATGCAGGGTCAACAGCAACACGTGCTGATCCTCACCGAGGATCAGCAACCGGCCACGGATCAGTGGCCCGTGCGCCAGGTCGAACGGGCCCTGGGCCTCGTCGCGGATCAAGCCGTCCACGGCCGTGTCTGCCTGTGGATGCTGGCGCAGGTCCTCGACCTGCAGGAGCGGGCCGGCCTCGACCGGGGCAATCAGCACCTGGGCTGTTTCGTCGCGCTCGACAAAGCGGCTGCGCAGGGTTTCGTGACGCGCGACGATCGTCGCCAGCGCCTGTTGCAGCGCCGCCCCATCCAGCTCTCCGCGCAGGCGCAGGGCGATCGGAATGTTGTAGGCGCTGCTGGCGCCTTCCATCTGGGCCAGGAACCACAGCCGTTGCTGGGCGAACGACAGCGGCAAGGCACCGTCGCGAGGGGCCGCGACGATACCCGGCAGGCTGGTCTGCGCATCGCTCTGGAGGAAGCGCGCCACCGCCGCCAGCTCGGGATTGGCGAACAGTTCGCCCAAGGGCAGCTCGCGCTGCAGTTGCAGGCGCACCTGGGACACCATGCGCATCGCCAGCAACGAGTGGCCACCCAGTTCGAAGAAATGATCCTGGCGCCCGACCCGCTCGACCTGCAGCAGTTCGCCCCAGATTCGCGCCAGGCTGTTTTCCAGTTCGCCTTCGGGCGCCTGATAGTCGCGCTGCGACAACGCCTCCAGCGCCGGCTGAGGCAGCGCCCGGCGATCGAGCTTGCCGTTGGCGGTCAGTGGCAGCGCCTCCAGTCGCACATAAGCCACGGGCAGCATGTATTCCGGCAACTGCGTCGCCAACCGGGCACGCAATTCACCGGGCTCGGGCAACACACCCGCCACGGTTTCCGTGAGATAGGCCACCAGGCGCACCTGGCCGGGCTCGTCCTCACGCGCCAGCACCACCGCCTCGCGCACGCCGGGGACACGGTTGAGGCTGGCCTCGATCTCGCCCAGCTCGATCCGCACGCCACGAATCTTCACCTGGTCGTCGTTACGCCCCAGGTACTCCAGGGTGCCGTCGGTGCGCCAGCGCGCCAGGTCGCCGGTACGGTACATGCGCGCCTGCGGCGCCGTGCTGAACGGATCGTCGAGGAAACGCTCGGCGGTCAGTTCCGGACGGTGCAGGTAGCCTCGCGCCACGCCGGCTCCGCCGACATACAACTCCCCGGCCACCCCCACCGGTACCGGTCGCAATTGCTCGTCCAGCAGGTAGATCCGCGCATTGGCGATCGGCCGGCCGATGTGCAGCACCTGGCCAACCTCGACCCGCCCGGAGGTGGCGACCACCGTGGCCTCGGTCGGACCATAGTTGTTGATCACGGCAAACCCCGGCTCCTCGGCGAACTGCCGCAGCCGGTCACCGCCGACCAGCAGCGTGCGCAGGGTCGGATGGCCACCACCCTGGCCAAAGGCATACTCGGCCACCGGTGTCGGCAGGAAACACACCTGCAACGGCTGGGCCCGCCACCAGTCGAGCAGGCCATCCAGTTCGCCACTGCCCAGGCGTGCCGGTGGCAGGTGCAGGGTCGCACCCACGCACAGGGCCGGCCAGACCTCCCAGGCCATGGCATCGAAACCGACCCCGGCGACACTGGCGGTATGGCTGCCCGGCCCCAGGTCGAAAGCCGCGCAATGCCAATGCACCAGGTTCTCCAGGGTGGCATGTTCGACCATCACCCCCTTCGGCAACCCCGTCGAGCCGGAGGTGTAGATCACATAGGCGAGATGGCGGGCGTCCAGCCCCGCGACCTGCGGATCGGTCTCGGACTGCTGCTGCCAGCCCGGCAAGTCGAGATCGATCAGCGGCACATCCAGTTGGCCGGGCAGTTCGCGGGTATCGCCCTGGACCAGCACCGCCCGTGGCGCGCTGTCCTCCAGCAGGTAGCGGATGCGCTCCTGGGGATGGGCCGGGTCGATCGGCACATAGGCGCCACCGGCCTTGAGGATCGCCAACAGGCCCACCAGCATCTGCGGGCTGCGGCGGACACAGATCGCCACCCGCTCATCCGCCTGCACACCCAGCGCCCGCAGGTGATGGGCGAGCTGGTTGGCCTGGCGGTTGAGTTCACGGTAGCTCAGCGCCTGCCCATCCATCTGCACGGCGATGGCCTGCGGTGTCCGCACGACCTGGTCCTCGAACAGCCCGTGCAGGGTGTGCCCGCGCGGGTAATCGACCTGGCTGGCATTGAAACCTTCCAGCAACTGCACGCGCTGGCTGTCATCGAGCAGGTTGGCCTGCCCCAGGCTGGCCTGGTCGTTGTCGACCATCGCCTGCAACACACAACGCAGGTAACCGACATAACGCTCGATGGTGCCGGCGTCGAACAACGCCGTGGCATAGGTCAGCGAACCGGCCAGGTGCGTACCGGCATCGCCCAGGTCCAGCGCCAGGTCGAACTTGGCGAACTGGCCGCTGCCGGACAGCCCTTCCAACTGCAGGTCACCGAGCTGCAATGCCGGTTCATCGTGGTTCTGCCAGGAGAACATGCTCTGGAACAACGGGCTGTGGGCCAGGCTGCGTTGCGGCCGGGTCAGTTCCACCACTTGCTCGAACGGCAGGTCCTGGTGGGCCTGGGCCTGCAGCGCCCGCTCGCGGACCTGGGCCAGCAACGCCTCGACGCTCTGTTGCGGCGACACGTCGAGACGAATCGCCAGGGTGTTGACGAACAGGCCGACCAGCCTCTCCACCTCGGCGCGCTGACGGTTGGCCACCGGCGAGCCGATCACCAGGTCGTGCTGCCCGCTCAAACGCCCGAGCAGCACGGCCCAGGCCGCCAGCAGGGTCATGTAGGGGGTGATGCCGTGACGCTGGCCGAGGGCTTTGATCGCGGCACTCAGGCGTTCATCCAGCTCGAAGGCGACACTGGCGCCGGCATAGTCCTGGCGCGCCGGACGTGGCCGGTCGGTCGGCACCATCAGCAAGGCCGGGGCACCGGCCAGCGCCTGCTGCCAGTAGCGACTCTGCTGCTGCAGCAACTCGCCATCGAGCCAGCGCCGTTGCCACACGGCGAAGTCGCCATATTGCACCGCCAGCGGCGGCAGCGGATCCGCCTGGTCATGGCGGAAGGCTTCGTAGAGCGCCATCAGTTCGCGGGTCAGCACGCCCATCGACCAGCCATCGGAGACGATATGGTGCAGGGTCAGCAGCAACACATGGTGCTGCTCGGCCAGGCGCAGCAGGCGCCCGCGTATCAGCGGGCCCAGTTGCAGGTCGAAGGGTGCCGCGCTTTCCTCGCGCAGGCGCGCCTGCAGGCTGCCTTGGGCATCCGCCGCCCCGCGCAGGTCTTCGATCTCGAACAGCAGGCCCTGTTCGGGCGGCGCAATCTCCACTCGCGGCTCATCACCGTGCAGGACGAAACGGCTGCGCAGGGTTTCATGCCGCTCGACGATGCGCACCAGCGCCCGCTGCAACGCGGCGCTGTCCAGCGGACCACGCAGGCCGAGGCCGACGGGAATGTTATAGGCACTGCTGGCGGCACCCATCTGCGCCAGGAACCACAGCCGCTGCTGGGCGAAGGACAGCGGCAGGCCGTCCTCACGCGGCACCGCGAGGATCTGCGGCAAATCACTGCGCGCGGCCTGGCCAAGGACCTGGGCCACGGCCGCCAGTTCGGCATTGGCGAACAGCTCGGCCAGCACCAGTTCCACCCCCAGGCGCTGGCGGACCTGGGCCACCATGCGCATGGCGAGCAGGGAATGCCCGCCCAATTCGAAGAAATGATCACGCCGCCCCACCCGCTCGACCTGCAGCACCTCACTCCAGATCTGCGCCAGGGTGGTTTCCAGTTCGCCCTCCGGCGCCTCGTACTCGCGGCTGAACAACGCCTCCAGCTCGGGCTTGGGCAAGGCGCGGCGATCGAGCTTGCCGTTGGCCGTCAACGGCAACGCCGCCAGCTTCACGTAGGCCGCCGGCACCATGTAGTCGGGCAGGTGCGCCTGCAACCAGGCGCGCAATTCGCCAGTTTCCAGCGGCTCGACCTGGTCCTGTCCGGTGAAGTAGGCCACCAGCCGCGTCTGCCCTGGCTGATCCTCACGGGCCACGACCACCGCCTCCTGGATACCGGCCAGTTGGTTCAGGCGGGCTTCGATCTCACCCAGCTCGATGCGCATGCCGCGGATCTTCACCTGGTCGTCGTTACGCCCCAGATATTCGAGCGTGCCGTCCTCGCGCCAGCGCGCCAGGTCGCCAGTGCGATACATGCGCGCCTGCGGCTCGCCGCTGAACGGGTCGCGCAGGAAACGCTCGGCGGTCAGTTCCGGGCGATTCAGGTAGCCTCGCGCCACGCCGGCACCGCCGACATACAACTCACCGGCCACGCCCAGCGGCACCGGGCGTTGTTGTGCATCGAGCAGGTAGACCCGCGCATTGCTCATCGGCTGGCCAATGTGCAGGGACTGCCCGGCCTCGACCCGCCCGGAGGTGGCGACCACCGTGGTTTCGGTCGGGCCATAGTTGTTGATCACCTCGAAGCGCTGGTTGCGGTTGAACTGCCGCAGCCGATCACCGCCGATCAGCAGGGTTCGCAGGGTCGGATGCTCAAGGTTCAGGCTGAACGCGTGTTCGGCAATCGGCGTCGGCAGGAAGCTCACATCCAGAGGTTGCCCACGCCACCAGGCCAGCAGTACGTCGACGTCCTCGCCACCGGCGACCGCTGGCGGCAGATGCAGGGTCGCGCCGGCGCACAGGGCCGGCCAGACTTCCCAGGCCATGGCATCGAAGCCGAAGCCGGCGACGCTTGAAGTGTGCCGGCCCGGGCACAGGTCGAAGGCCGCGCAATGCCAGTCGACCAGGTTGGACAGGGTCTGGTGCTCGACCATGACCCCCTTGGGCAGGCCGGTGGAGCCGGAGGTGTAGATCACATAGGCCAGGTGCCGTGGATCGGGACTTGGCAGTTGCGGATTGGCGACGGTGTGTTCCTGCCAGAACGGCTTGTCGAGGTTGATCACCGGTACCGCCAGCGCCGGCAGGCGCACCAGCAGGTCGTCCTGGGTCAATACCGCGACCGGGGCGCTGTCGTCGAGCAGGTAGCGCAGGCGTTCAGCCGGGTGGGCCGGGTCGATCGGCACGTAGCCGGCACCGGCCTTGAGGATCGCCAGCAGCCCCACCAGGGTGTCGAGTCCGCGCCGGGCAACGATCGCCACGCGGTCATCGGGACACACGCCCAGCTCGCCCAGGTGGTGGGCGAGAACATTGGCCTGCCGGTCCAGCTCGGCATAAGTCAGTTGCTGCCCCAGGCATACCGCGGCCAGCGCCTGCGGTTGCTCGGCGGCGCGGGCGGCGATGCGCTGGTGCAGCGTCAGCCCTTGCGGGTAGTCGGCACGATGGGCGTTGAAGCCTTCGAGCAGCAACTCGCGCTCAGCCTCGGGCAGGATCGACAACTGCTCCAGCAGCGCCTGCGGGCTCTGCTCCAAGGCCTGCACCAGTTGTTCCAGGGCAGTGCGCATGTAGTCGCAGACCCGTTGCCCGTCGACCTCCGTACTCGCCAGCAGGGCCAGGCGAAAGTCCTCGCCGAGGTCGTCGATGCTCAGGGTCAGCGGATAGTTGGTGCGTTCCTCGGAACTGAGCGGCGTGATGCCCTGCCAGGCCGACACACCGCCGGCGCTGGCGGCAACGCTGTTGTGCCGATAGTTGAGCAGCGCACTGAACAGCGGCGTCGGCACCTGCACGCCGCTGCAACGCTGGGCCAGCGCCAGCGGCGCATGTTCGTGGCGCATCAGCGCGGTGAGCCGGGCCTGGGTCGCGCGAACCCCGGCCTGTACGGTCAGGCCGCCAATATCCACCCGCACCGGCAAGGTATTGATGAAGATACCCAGTGCCCGGTCGCCGTCGCCACCGCCCTGCATGCGGCCCATCAGCACCGTGCCGAAAACCACGCTGCGCTTGCCCGCCAGCGCCGCCAGCACCTGGCCCCAGGCGAGGTGGAACAGGCTGGCGACACTCGCCCCCTGCTGCCGCGCCAGGCCCCGCAGGCGCTGGCTCAGGCCCGGTTCCAACGGCAGGTCGAACTCGGCGATCGCCGTGCCGTCGCCCTGCACATCCTGCAGGCCGAACGGCAGGGTCGGTTCATCGATGTCCGCCAGCATCTCGCGGAAGAACCCTTCGTGCTCGGCCTGGCTGGTGCCCAGCCGCGCCTGGGCCACGTAGTTGCGAAACGGCACCGGCGTGCCCAGTTGCGCGCCCTGCCCCTGCAGGAATGCGCTCATCTCGTGCCGCACCACATCCAGCGCGCTGTGGTCCAGGGCCATGTGATGGAACAGCAGCATGGCCACCAGCCGTCCCGCCGCTTCGTCGCGGGCATGGACCAGACGAATCAGCGGCGCACGTGTGACGTCGAGGCGATAGTGGCGGCCATCGAAACGCTCATGCAACTGCTGCAGCACTTCGCCGTCGCGCGGGTCGAGACGCTCTTCCTGCACCACCAGCTCGGCCTTGCGCCAGACTACCTGCACCGGACTTTCCAGCCCCTCCCAGAGCACCGCGGTGCGCAGAATGTCGTGACGGTCGATGACCTTCTGCAGGGCCAGCGCGAACGCCCCCAGGCGTTCCTCGTCGGCGAAGGCGAACTGCGACTGCATGACATAGGGATCGCCCTGGGTCGCGCTGACGTGATGGAACAGGATGCCTTCCTGCAACGGTGCCAGCGGGTAGATGTCCTGCACGTTGGCCACGCCACCGGGCACCGTCGCGACGATCCGGTCGATCTGCTCCTGGCTCAGACTCGCCAGCGGCAGCATCTGTGGTGTGATCCGGTGGGTATCGACGGCAATGCCGTTGGCCGGTACCGCCACCTGGCCGCTCACCGAAGGCGCATAGGAACCATCGCGGATCATCTCGATCAGCACCGGCTTGTACTCACGCAAGCGGGCGATCAATTCGGGTTCGGTCAACGCCTGCTTGTTACCCTGCACGATCAGTTGATCGTCCCTGACAGCCAGTTGGATGCCCTTGGCCTTCAATGTGGCCAACAGTTGCGTCACGTTCACAAGGCGATCTCCATTTTTTCGGTAATTGCGGCGTATCCGGACAACGTCGGTTGTTCGAACAGCGCCCTCATGTCGGCTTCCATGCCTTCCTGGTGCAGACGGCCTATCAGGCTGACGGCCAGCAGCGAATGCCCGCCCAGCTCGAAGAAGTTGTCGTGGCGACCCACGCGCTCGACATTGAGCAACTCCGCCCAGAGCCGGGCCATCAATATTTCGGTGTCGCCTACCGGCGCTTCATACTCGCGGGCCGTCAGGGCTGCGTGATCCGGCGCAGGCAGCGCCTTGCGGTCGAGCTTGCCGTTGGGGCTCAGCGGCAAAGCGGCCAGGTGCACGAACAGCGCCGGGACCATGTAATCCGGCAACTGTTCCAGCAGATGGGCGCGCAAGGCGTCGATCTCCTGGTGTTCGGTCGCCGTGTAGTAGGCCACCAGGCGCTTGTCGCCTGGCACATCCTCGCGGGCGACCACCACTGCTTCCTGCACCGCCGGGAAGGCGGTCAGGCGTGCCTGGATCTCGCCCAGTTCGATGCGCAGGCCGCGGATCTTCACCTGGTCATCGTTGCGCCCGAGGTACTCGATATTGCCGTCCGCCAGGTAGCGGGCGACGTCGCCGGTGCGGTACATCCGCGCCTCGGCCTGCGGGCTGAACGGGTCCTTGAGGAAGCGTTCGGCCGTCAGCTCGGCACGGTTCAGGTAGCCACGGGCCACCTGCACGCCGCCAATGTACAGCTCGCCAACCACCCCCAGCGGCACCGGCTGCATCTGCGCATCCAGCAGGTACATGCGGGTGTTGGCGATCGGCTTGCCGATCGGCGTATTGTCCGGGGTCTGCTCGATCGGGCCGGCGCAGTTCCACGCCGTCACGTCCACCGCTGCCTCGGTCGGGCCGTAGAGGTTGTGCAGCCCGGCCTGTGGCAGTTGCGCCTTGAACCGACGCACCACGCTGCCTGGCAGCGCTTCGCCGCTGCAGATCACCCGCTTGACGCTGGCACAGCGACTGACATCGCCATGGGCCAGGAAGATATCGAGCATCGACGGCACGAAGTGCAGGGTGCTGATCCGCTCGGCCTTGATCACCTCGCCGAGGTAGACCGGGTCCTTGTGCCCTTCCGGTCGCGCCATCACCAGGCGCGCGCCGGTGAACAGCGTCCAGAAGAACTCCCAGACCGACACGTCGAAGCTGAACGGGGTCTTCTGCAGCACTGCATCTTCAGGCGTCAGGCCGTACTCGTCCTGCATCCACAGCAGGCGGTTGACCACCGCCGCGTGCTCGTTGATCACGCCTTTCGGCTGGCCAGTGGAACCCGAGGTGTAGATCACGTACGCACTGTGCCGTGGACTCAACTCGGCAACCAGAGGATTGCTTTGCGGCTGCCCGCTCCAGTCGCGACGGTCAAGGTCGATCACCGGCACCGCCAGTTCACCCAGCAGCTCGCGGGTGCCGGCCTGGACCAGCACCGCCAGCGGCGTGCTGTCGGCCAGCATGTAGGCCAGGCGCTCCGCCGGATAGGCCGGATCCAGCGGCACATAGGCGCCGCCGGCCTTGAGGATCGCCAGCAGACCGACGACCATTTCCAGGCCACGCTCGACACAGATCGCCACGCGCGTATCAGGCCCTACGCCCTGCTCGCGCAGGTAATGGGCCAACTGGTTGGCGCGCCGGTTCAGCTCGTCGTAGCTCAGGTGCTGGTCGCCGGCGCTGACCGCCGGGGCCTGTGGCGCCAATTCGACCCTGGCCTCGAACAACCCGTGCAGGGTCTGTTCGAGGTTGTAGTCGACCGCCGTGGCGTTGAAGTCCACCAGCAGTTGCTGGCGCTCCTGCGCGGTCAGCACCGGCAGGCACTTCAGCGCTCGGCGCGGCGCCTGCTCCAGGGCGTCGACCAGGCCCGCCAGGGCGGTCAGCATGAAGCCGCAGACCCGCTGCGCGCCAATTCGCGCCGGGGTCATCGCGGTCATGCTGAAACCCTCGCCGAGATCATCGACGTTCAGGCTCAACGGGTAGTTGGTGCGTTCCTCGCTGGACAGGGTCTCGATACCCCTCCAGGCACCCGGCGTCGGGTTGTCGAACATCCGGGCATCGCTGTGGCGGTAGTTGAGCATCGCGCTGAACAGCGGCGAGGCCGCGGCCACGCCACTGCAACGCTGGGCCAGGGCCAGCGAGGCATGCTCGTGGCCAAGCAAGGCGGTCAGGCGGCCGTGGGTCGCCTTGACCCCGGCACGAACCGGCGTGTCATCGATATCGACCCGCAACGGCAGGCTGTTGATGAACATGCCCAACGCGCGATCAGCGCCCTCGCCGCCCTGCATGCGTCCCAGCAGCACGGTGCCGAACACCACGCTCTGCTTGCCGGATGCGGCAGCCAGCACCTGGGCCCAGGCCAGGTGGAACAGGCTCGCGGCACTGACCCCGAGTTGCCGGGCCTGCTGGCGCAGCCGCGTGCTCAATTCGAGCGGCAGGCGCTGCCAGGCTTCCTCGATGGCACGCCCGTCGCCCTGCACATCCTGCAGGCCGAATGGCAGCGTCGGCTCGTCGATATCACCCAGCATCTCGCGGAAGAAGGCCTCGTGTTCCGCCTCGCTGACGCCCAGGCGTGCCTGGGCCACGTAGTTGCGGTACGGCACCGGTGCGCTGAGCGCCTCGGCACGCCCCTCGATGAAGGCGCGCATTTCCCGGCCCACCACTTCCATGGCGGTATGGTCGACGGCCAGGTGATGGAACAACAGGATCGCCACGATGCGGCGCCGTGCGGCATCCTCGGCATACACCAGCTCCACCAGCGGAGCCTGGCGGATATCCAGGCGGTAATGGCGGGCATCGAAACGCGCGTGCAACTGCGCGAGGATGTCGCCATCGGCCGCCTGCAACCCGATCGGCCGCACACTCAGCGGCGCCTGCCGTCGAACCACCTGTACCGGCCGCTCCAGCCCTTCCCAGTGCACGCTGGTGCGCAGGATATCGTGGCGGTCGATCACCTGCTGCAGGGCAGCGGTAAAGGCCTGCAGATGCACCAGGCTGTCGAAGGCCATCTGCGACTGCAGCAGATAGGGGTCGCCCTGTTCGGCACTCAGATGGTGATAGAGGATGCCCTCCTGCAGCGGCGCCAGCGGGTAGATGTCCTGCACATTGGCCGCGCCGCCGGGAACCCCGGCGACGATCCGGTCGAGGCTTGCCTGGTCGAGGTCGATCAGGGGCAGCAGGTCCGGGGTCAGGTGCCGGCAATCGGCGGGGATGCGATTTTCCGGCACCTGGACCTCGCGACCACTGCCGATCGCTGCCGCCAGCGCGGCCAGGGTCGGCTGGCTGAACAGCACGCGCACATCAGTGTTGAGCCCGACCTGGCGCATGCGCTCGATCAGCGTCACCGCCAGCAACGAGTGGCCACCCAGTTCGAAGAAGTGGTCATGACGCCCCACCCGCTCGACCTTGAGCACCTCGGCCCAGATCTGCGCCAGGGTGATCTCGACAGTGCCTTGCGGCGCCTCGAAGACGCGGCTGAGCAATGCGTCCTGGTCCGGTGCCGGTAGCGCCTTGCGGTCCAGCTTGCCGTTGGCGGTCAGCGGCAGTGCATCGAGTTGCACATAGGCTGAAGGCACCATGTACTCCGGCAGGCGGCCGTGCAGGTAGCTGTTCAAGCCTTCGACAACCAACGCCTCGGTGGCGGTGAACCAGGCTACCAGGCGCCCGTCGCGCACCAGTACCACGGCTTCGGTGACCGCTTCGTGGCTGCTCAGTGCCGCTTCGATTTCACCCGGTTCGATCCGCACGCCGCGAATCTTCAACTGGTCGTCGTTACGCCCCAGGTAGTCGAGATTACCGTCGGCCAGCCAACGCGCCTGGTCGCCGGTGCGATACAGGCGAGCCTGCGGTTCGACACTGAACGGGTTGTCGATGAAGCGCTCGGCGGTCATTTCCGGGCGGTTCAGGTAGCCACGTGCGACCCCGGCACCACCGATGTACAGCTCGCCGGCGACGCCGACCGGGACCGGTTGCAGTTGCTCGTCGAGCAGATAGACCTGGGCATTGGCGATCGGCTTGCCGATATGCAACACCTGGCCGGCCGCCATTTGCCCGGAAGTCGCGACCACCGTGGCTTCGGTCGGACCGTAGTTGTTGATCACCGCGAAAGACTGAGCCTGGTTGAACTGGCGCAGGCGGTCGCCGCCGATCAGCAGCGTACGCAAGGTGGGATGGCGCAATTGCCGGCTGAACGCGTACTCGGCCACCGGGGTGGAGAGGAAGCTCACCTGTAGCGGTTGCTCCAGCCACCAGCCCAGCAGGCGGTCGATTTCCTGGTGATCGATATCCGCTGGCGGCAGGTGCAGGGTCGCCCCGACGCACAGCGCCGACCAGACCTCCCAGGCCATCGCATCGAAACCGAAGCCGGCGACACTGGAGGCGTGACCACCGGCGCGCAGGTCGAACGCCGTGCCGTGCCAGTGCACCAGGTTCTCGACGGTGCGGTGCTCGACCATCACGCCCTTCGGCAAGCCGGTAGAACCGGAGGTGTAGATCACATAGGCCAGGTTTGCCGGGGTCAGGCCGCCCGCTGCCGGATTGTCGAGCGGCTGCTCCTGCCAGGTGGCGCGATCCAGTTCCAGCACCGGGATTGCCAGTGCCGGCAGATGCCCGCGCCACTCGCTCTGTGTCAGCAGCACCGCTGGAGCGCTGTCTTCGAGCAGATAACGCAGGCGCTCGCCCGGCAACGCCGGATCGACCGGCACGTAACCGGCACCGGCCTTGAGAATCGCCAGCAGCCCGACCAGCATCTGCGGGCCACGCCGGACGCTGATCGCCACCCGATCATCCGGCTGCACGCCGAGGCTGCGCAGGTGATGGGCCAGCTGGTTGGCCTGCTGGTTGAGCTGGCGGTAGCTGAGGGAATCGCTGCCCTGCACCACCGCCGGGGAATCCGGCAGGCGCTCGACCTGGGCCTCGAACAGGCCATGGACGGTCTGCCCGCGAGGGAAGCCGGCCGCGCTGGCATTGAATGCCACCAGCACTTGCTCGCGCTCCGCGGGTGGCAGGATCGCCAGGCGGTTCAGCAGCGTCGTGCCATCGTGTTCCAGGGCATCGGCCAACTGCTCCAGGGCCCCTTGCATGTACTCGGCCACGCGCTGCGCGCCGACCGAGGTCGAGGCCAGCACCCGCAGCCGGAAATCGACACCAAGGTCATCGACGCTCAGGGTCAGTGGGTAATTGGTGCGCTCCTCGCCGCCCAGCAGGTGGATACCCTGCCAGATGCCGCCAGCGTCTGCCGGCAGCTCGTCATGGGCGCTGTGGCGATAGTTGAGCAAGGCGCTGAACAGCGGCGCCACCGTATCCACCGCACTGCAGCGTTGGGCCAAGGCCAGGGAGGCATGCTCGTGGCCGAGCAGCGCGGTCAGCCGCCCATGGGTCGCCTTGACCCCTTCGCGCACCGCCACCGCGCCAGCCTCGACCCGCAACGGCAAGGTATTGATGAACATGCCCAGGGCCCGGTCCGCGCCCTCGCCGCCCTGCATCCGGCCCATCAGCACCGTACCGAACACCACCGTGTCCTTGCCGGACGTGGCCGCCAGCACCCGCCCCCAGGCCAGGTGCATCAGGCTCGCCGCGCTGACCCCAAGCTGGCGGGCCTGCTCGCGCAGGCGCCGGCTCAGGGCCTCGGCCAGCATCAGCGGGGCTTCCTCGATATCGCGGCCATCGCCCTGCACATCCTGCAAGCCGAAGGGCAGTGTTGGCTCGTCGATATCGCCGAGCATCTCGCGGAAGAACGCTTCGTGCTCCGCCTCGCTGACACCCAGGCGCGCCTGGGCCACATAGTTGCGGTAGGCCACCGGCAGCGGCAGCCGGTCGGCTTGCCCGTGCAGCAACGCATGCATTTCCTCGACCACCACCGCCATGGCGGTGTGGTCCAGGGCCAGGTGATGGAACATCAGGATCGCGACGATCCGCTGCTGCAGCGGGTCATGGGCATGCACCACCTGCATCAGCGGCGCCTGGCGAATGTCCAGGCGATAGCGACGGGTTTCAAAGCGCTCTTGCAGTTGCGCCAGGGCATCGCCGGCGGCCGGATCGAGCTGTACTTCCTGCACCGGCAGTTCGGCCTCGCGCCGGACCACCTGGACCGGTTGTTCCAGGCCTTCCCAGTGCACGCTGGTGCGCAGGATGTCGTGACGGTCGACCACCTGCTGCAGGGCTCCGGTGAAAGCCTGCAGATGCGCCAGACTGTCAAAGGCCATCTGCGATTGCAGCAGGTACGGATCGCCCTGCTCGGCACTCATGTGGTGATAGAGAATGCCCTCCTGCAACGGTGCCAGCGGATAGATATCCTGGACGTTGGCCGCGCCACCGGGAATCCCGGCAACGATCCGGTCGATGCTCGCCTGGTCCAGTTCCACCAGCGGCAGCAACTGTGGCGTGAGCTGCTGGCAACCGGGGGTGATCAGGTTGCGCGGCACCTCGACTTCCCGGCCACTGCCAATCGCCGCCGCGAGCGCCGCCAGGGTCGGCTGGCTGAACAGCACCCGCACGTCGGCGCTGAGACCGGCCTGGCGCATGCGTTCGATCAGCGTAACCGCCAGCAGCGAGTGGCCGCCCAGTTCGAAGAAGTGATCGTGGCGACCGATCCGCTCGACCTTGAGCACCTCGGCCCAGATCTGCGCCAGGGCAATTTCCACGTGGCCTTGCGGGGCCTCGAACTCCCGGCTGAGCAGCGCCTGCTGGTCCGGCACCGGCAGCGCCTTGCGGTCGAGCTTGCCGTTGGCAGTCAGCGGCAGCGCGTCAAGCTGCACATAGGCCGACGGCACCATGTAGTCCGGCAACTGCTCTTGCAAGTGATCACGCAACGCTTCGATGTCCAGCGTGACACTGGTATCGCGGGCGGTGAACCAGGCCACCAGGCGCTTGTCCCCCGGCGTGACCTCGCGCACCAGCACCGCCACGTCGCGAACCTGCGGATGGCCGCCCAGGCGGGTTTCGATCTCGCCCAGTTCGATACGGAAGCCACGGATCTTCACCTGGCTGTCGTTGCGTCCCAGGTATTCCAGATTGCCGTCGGCGCGCCAGCGCACCAGGTCGCCACTGCGATACATCAGGCTGTGGGGGCGAGGGTTGAACGGGTCGGCGAGGAACTTCTCGGCACTCAGTCCAGGCTGGTTCAGATAACCCTGGGCCACCCCGGTACCGCCAATGTACAACTCGCCAACCACCCCGACCGGCACCGGCTGCTGCCGGGCATCGAGCACATAGGCACGGCTGTTGCCGATCGGCCGGCCAATCGGAATGCTGCCGTCTTCGACCGCCGTGATCTCGAAGGTGGTCGAGAACGTAGTCGCCTCGGTCGGGCCATAGCCGTTGAGCAGGTGCTGTGGCGCGCACTGCGCCAGGACCCGGGCGATCACCGCCGGATCGAGCACATCGCCGCCGACGATCAGGTAGCGCAGGCCACGGAATGCTGCCAGCAGGCCATCGGCATGCTGGTGGAACAGGCCGGCGGTCATCCACAGCACGCTGACCTGTTGCTCCTGCAGCCATGCCGCCAGGGCTTCGCGAGACAACAGCACATCCTGCTCGACCACCACCGCACAGCCGCCATTGAGCAACGGTGCCCAGACTTCCAGGGTACTGGCATCGAACGCCGGGTTGGAGGCAAACGCCACCCGGTCGTGTTCGTTGAAATCGGCGTAGCCGTTGTTGATCACCAACCGGCTGACCGCGCGGTGCGGCACCAGCACGCCCTTGGGCGTCCCGGTGGAGCCGGAGGTATACATGATGTAGACCGCCGCCTCGGCGGACTGCCGCAGCCCCAGGTCATGGGCCGGCTGGTCGGCCAGGTCGAGGCGGTCGAGATCGACGCGGCGGGCCGGGTAGCCGAGGGTTTCACGACTGCGGGTGAGCAGCAGCACCGCGCCGCTGTCCCGGATCATGAAATCCTGGCGTTCGGCCGGGGCATTGATGTCCAGCGGTACATAGACGGCCGCGCACTTGCTGATCGCCAGTTGGCTGACCAGCAGGTCGACCGAGCGCTCCAGCAGGATCGCCACGTGGTGCCCGGGCCTTACGCCCTGGCCGACCAGGTAATGGGCCAGGCGGTTGGCCTGCCGGTTGAGTTCGCCATAACCGAGCACCTGCTGGCCATGGATCACCGCCGGTGCCTCCGGCTGGGCCAGGGCACGCGCTTCGAACAGGCTGTGCAGGGTCTGGTCGATCGGGTAGGCACGCTCGGTAGCGTTGAAACCTTGCAGCAGATGCTCGCGCTCGGCCTCGGGCAGCATCGCCAGGTCATGCAGCGGCGTATTCGGCGCGAGCGCCAGCGCATCGATCAGGTGTTGCAGGGTCGTGCACAGGTAGCCGGCAATCCGCTCCAGCCCCAACTCGGCCGGCGCCTGGATCTTGAACGAGAAACCTTCGCCGAGGTCATCGACGTTGAGCACCAGTGGGTAGTTGCTGCGCTCGCGCGCCTGGAGCAACTGGATGCCATCCCAGGTCGCCGCCTGCTCGACCGAGGCTTCGGCAGCACTGCTGTGGCGGTAGTTGAACAGGCTGCTGAACAGCGGCAGCGAAGCGGGTACGCCACTGCAACGCTGGGCCAGGGCCAGCGACGCATGCTCGTGGCCAAGCAGTTGCGACAACCGCCCATGGGTCGACCGCAGGGCTTCGCGAACCCCGACCGCACCGACGCTCAGCCGCAGTGGCAGGGTGTTGATGAACATGCCCAGGGCCCGGTCGGCGCCCTCGCCGCCCTGCATCCGCCCCATCAGCACGGTACCGAACACCACTTCGTCACGCCCCGAGACCCGTCCGAGCACCTGGGCCCAGGCCAGGTGCAGCAGGCTCGCGGCATTCACCCCGAGCTGGCGGGCCTGCTCGCGCAGACGCAGGCACAGCGCCGCATCCAGCGCCACCGGCAGTTCATCGATATTGCGGCCATCGCCCGCGACCTCCTGCAAGCCGAAGGCCAGGGTCGGCTCGTCGATATCGCCAAGCATCTCGCGGAAGAAGGCCTCGTGCTCCGCCTCGCTGGTGCCCAGGCGCGTCTGCGCGACGTGGTTGCGATAAGGCACCGCCGCCCCCAGGCGCTGCACCTGGCCCTGCAGGCTGGCGCTCATTTCATGCACCAGCACGTCCAGCGCGGTGTGATCGAGCAGGATGTGGTGGAACAGCAGCACGCCGAACCAGCGGTCCAGTTGCTCGTCACGGGTATAGGCCAGGCGCAGCAACGGCGCCTGGTTCAGGTCCAGGCGATAGTGGCGTGGGTCGAAACGCTGTTGCAACTGCTGCAGGGCAGCGCCGGCAAGCGGGTCGCTGTCGAGCCGTTCCAGCGCCAGCGGAGCCTCTCGCCAGACCACTTGCACCGGCTCGCCGAGGCCTTCCCAGTGCACGCTGGTGCGCAGGATATCGTTGCGTTCGATCACCACGTTGAGCGCCCGGACAAAGGCCTTGACCTGCGCCAGGCCGGCGAACTCGAACTGCGCCTGCATGACATAGGGGTCGCCCGCGCGGGTCGCCAGGTGGTGGTAGAGGATGCCCGCCTGCAACGGTGCCAGGCCATAGATATCCTGCACATTGGCCACGCCGCCAGGGATGCTCGCGACGATCCGGTCGATGCCGGCCTGGTCCAGCTCGGCCAGCGGCAGCATTTGCGGGGTGATCCGCGAACAGTCGGCGGTGATGCGGTTGGCCGGAACCTGTACTTCGACCTGCCCGCCCACGGCGGCGGCCAGGGCGGCCAGGGTCGGTTGGCCGAACAGCACCCGCACATCGGCCGCCAGGCCCTGCTGGCGCATGCGCTCGATCAGCTTGACCGCCAGCAGTGAATGCCCGCCCAGTTCGAAGAAGTTGTCTTCGCGCCCGACCGGCCCGACCTTGAGCACTTCGCTCCAGATCTGCGCCAGGGCGGTTTCCACCGGGCCTTGTGGTGCCTGGTAGACCCGGCTTGGCAAGGCCGCCTGGTCCGGCGCCGGCAGCGCTTTGCGATCCAGCTTGCCGTTGGGGCTCAGCGGCAGCACTTGGAGGTGAACGAACAGCATCGGCACCATGTAGTCCGGCAACTGCTCCAGCAGATGGGCGCGCAAGGCGTCGATCGCCTGATGCTCGGTCGCCGTGTAGTAGGCCACCAGCCGCTTGTCGCCAGACACATCCTCGCGGGCAACCACCGCCGCTTCCTGCACCGCCGGGAAGGCGGTCAGGCGCGCCTGGATCTCGCCCAGCTCGATGCGCAGGCCGCGGATCTTCACCTGGTCGTCGTTGCGCCCCAGATACTCGATAGTGCCGTCCGCCAGGTAGCGGGCGACGTCGCCGGTGCGGTACATCCGCGCCTCGGCCTGCGGACTGAACGGGTCCTCAAGGAAGCGTTCGGCCGTCAGTTCGGCACGGTTCAGGTAGCCACGGGCCACCTGCACGCCGCCGATGTACAGCTCGCCAACCACCCCCAGCGGCACCGGCTGCATCTGCGCATCCAGCAGGTACATGCGGGTGTTGGCAATCGGCTTGCCGATCGGCGTGTTGTCCGGGGTCTGCTCGATCGGGCCGGCGCAGTTCCACGCCGTCACGTCCACCGCTGCCTCGGTCGGGCCGTAGAGGTTGTGTAGCTCGGCCCCCGGCAATTGAGCCTTGAACCGACGCACCACGCTACCCGGCAGCGCCTCGCCGCTGCAGATCACCCGCTTCACCGAGCCGCACAATGCGCTATCGCCATGGGCGAGGAACACGTCGAGCATCGATGGCACGAAGTGCAAGGTGCTGATCCGCTCGGCCTCGATCACCTCGCCGAGGTAGACCGGGTCCTTGTGCCCTTCCGGCCGCGCCATGACCAGGCGCGCGCCGGTGAACAGTGTCCAGAAGAACTCCCAGACCGACACGTCGAAGCTGAACGGGGTCTTCTGTAGCACCGCGTCCTCGGGCGTCAGGCCGTACTCGTCCTGCATCCACAGCAGGCGGTTGACCACCGCCGCGTGCTCGTTGATCACGCCTTTCGGCTGGCCGGTGGAGCCCGAGGTGTAGATCACGTAGGCGCTGTGCCGTGGGCTCAGTTCGGCAATCTGCGGATTGCTTTGCGGCTGCCCGCTCCAGTCGCGACGGTCAAGGTCGATCACCGGCACCGCCAGTTCACCCAGCAGCTCGCGGGTACCGGCCTGGACCAGCACCGCCAGCGGCGCACTGTCGGCCAGCATGTAGGCCAGGCGCTCCGCCGGATAGGCCGGGTCTAGCGGTACATAGGCGCCGCCGGCCTTGAGGATCGCCAGCAGGCCGACGACCATTTCCAGGCCACGCTCGACACAGATCGCCACACGCGTGTCAGGCCCTACGCCCTGCTCGCGCAGGTAATGGGCCAGCTGGTTGGCACGCCGGTTCAGCTCGTCGTAGCTCAGGTGCTGGTCGCCGGCGCTGACCGCCGGGGCCTGTGGTGCCGATTCGATCCTGGCTTCGAACAGCCCGTGCAGGGTCTGTTCGAGGTTGTAGTCGACCGCCGTGGCGTTGAAGTCCACCAGCAGTTGCTCACGCTCGGCGGCGCCCAGTACCGGCAGGCGCTCCAGGGCCAGTTCCGGCTCGAACTCCAGTGCCTGCACCAGCGACTCCAGCGCCACCTGCATGTAGTCGCAGATCCGTTGCGCACCGACCTCGGCGACCTGCGCCACCAGGCGGAAGGCATCGCCCAGGTCGTCGACGTTGAGGCTCAGCGGGTAGTTGGTGCGTTCCTCGCTGGTGAGTACCTCGATGCCCTGCCAGGCCTGCCGGGCCTGGGCGTCACGCTCGCCAAGATGACCGTGGCGATAGTTGAGCATCGCGCTGAACAGCGGCAACGGCGCCGCCACCCCGCTGCAACGCTGGGCCAGGGCCAGCGAGGCATGCTCGTGGCCGAGCAGGTCGGTCAGGCGCGCATGGGTCGCCTTGACGCCGTCACGCACCGAGGTGGCATCGATGTCGACCCGCAGCGGCAAGGTGTTGATGAACATGCCCAGGGCCCGGTCGCTGCCCTCGCCGCCTTGCATGCGGCCCAGCAGCACGGTGCCGAAGACCACGGCCGACTTGCCGCAGGTGGCCGCCAGCACCCGCGCCCAGGCCAGGTGGAACAGGCTGGCGGCGCTGACGCCGAGCAGACGGGCCTGGGCCCGCAGGCGCAAGGTCAGCTCGGTCGGCAGGAGCTGGCTGGTTTCCTCGATGGCATGGCCTTCGCCCTGCACGTCCCGCAGGCCGAATGGCAGGGTCGGTTCGTCGATATCGCCCAATTGCTCGCGGAAGAACGCTTCGTGTTCCTGTTCGCTGACACCCAGGCGCGCCTGGGCCACGTAGTTGCGATAAGGCACTGCCTTGCCCAGCGGCTCGTCCAGCCCGAGCAGGCCGGCCTGCAGCTCCTGGCCCAGCACCTCCAGGGCGGTGTGGTCGAGCACCAGGTGATGGAACAGCAGCACCGCCACCGTGCGCCGATTCAGCGGGTCGTAGGCATGCAGCAGGCGGATCAGCGGTGCCTGGGTCAGGTCCAGGCGATAGTGGCGGGCGTCGAAACGCGCCTGCAACTGCGCCAGTACATCGCCGGCCGCCGGGTCGAGGGCGACGGCCTCGACCGTCAGTTGCGCGTGGCGCCAGACCACCTGCACCGGCTGGTCCAGGCCCTCCCAGAGAATCGCGGTGCGCAGGATGTCGTGACGCTCGATCACCTGTTGCAGGGCGCCGGCGAAGTCCTCCAGGCGCTGCGGGTGGTCAAAGGCCATCTGTGATTGCAGCAGGTACGGATCACCCTGCCCGGCACTCAGGTGATGGTAGAGAATGCCTTCCTGCAATGGCGCCAGCGGGTAGATGTCCTGCACATTGGCCGCGCCGCCCGGCACGCTGGCAACGATCCGGTCGATAGCGGCCTGGTCCAGTTCGATGAGTGGCAACAGGTCCGGAGTGATCTGCTTGCAGTCGGCCGGAATGCGGTTGTCCGGCACCGTCACCGCCCGCCCACCGCCCACCGCCGCGGCCAGCGCCGCCAGGCTTGGCTGGTTGAACAGCACGCGGATATCGGCGCTCAGGCCGACCTGGCGCATGCGCTCGATCAGGCTGACGGCCAGCAGCGAATGGCCGCCCAGTTCGAAGAAGTGATCGTGACGGCCGACCCGTTCGACCTTGAGCACCTCGGCCCAGATAGCGGCCAGGGTGGTCTCGATCTCGCCGATCGGCGCCGCGTATTCCCGGCTGGCCAAGGTGGCCTGGTCGGGGGCCGGCAAGGCCTTGCGGTCCGGCTTGCCGTTGGGGCTCAGCGGGATGCTTTCCAGGTGCACGAACAGCGTCGGCAGCATGTACTCCGGCAGGTAGCCGAGCAGATGCGCCCGCAGTTCATCGACGGCCGGGGCTGTGCTGGCCGTGTAGTAGGCCACCAGGCGCTGGTCGCCCGGCTCGTCCTCGCGAACCATCACCACCACGTCCTGGAGCGCCGGATGTTCGGCCAGTCGAGCCTGGACCTCGCCCAACTCGATACGCAGGCCACGCAGCTTGACCTGGTCGTCGTTGCGGCCGAGGAATTCGAGGTTACCATCGAGGCGGTAGCGCACCCGGTCACCGGTACGGTAGAGCCGGTCGCCGGCAACGAACGGGCTGTCGATAAAGCGTTCGGCGGTCAGCTCGGCCAGGCCGACATAACCGCGTGCCACGCCAACGCCACCGATATGCAACTGGCCACTGACGCCCAGTGGCACTGGCTCGTCGCGGGTATCGAGGACATACAAGCGAGTGTTGTCGATGGCACGGCCGATCGGCAGTTGCGTGGTCGGTACCGGCGCCTGCGGCTCCAGTGTCCATACCGTGCTGTCCACCGTGGCCTCGGTCGGCCCGTAGACGTTATGCAGGCGCACCCAGGGCAGCCGTGCCCGCACTGCCTGGGCCAGGGCCGGGGTCAGGTCGCCACCGCCGCAGAACACATCGGTCAGGCTACTGCACTCGCCGACGTCCTCCACGTGCAGGAACTGTTGCAGCATCGCCGGCACGAACTGGATAACGCTGACCTGCTGCTCACGGACCTGCTGTACCAGATAGGCCGGATCGCGATGGCCATCCGGACGCGCCAGCACCAGGCGCATGCCGCTGCTCAGCGGCCAGAACAGCTCCCAGACCGAGGCATCGAAGCTGAACGGCGTCTTGTGCAGCAGCGTCCCCTGGGCGGCGTTGGCACAGAGCCGGGAACTCCACTGCACCAGGTTGCACACGCCACGGTGTGGCACTGCCACGCCCTTGGGCGTGCCGGTGGAACCGGAGGTGTAGATCACGTAGGCCAGGTCGGCGGCCGACGCCGGCGACAGGTTGGCCGTGGAGCGTTCGCCCCAGACCGCGTGGTCGAGGTTGACCAGCGGCACGGTGACAGGCCCCAGGCGCGCGAGGGTCGCGTCCTGCGCCAGCACCGCCAGCGGGGCGCTGTCCTTGAGCATGTAGGCGATCCGCTCCTGCGGATAACCGGGATCGAGCGGCACATAGGCGCCCCCGGCCTTGAGGATGGCGAGCAGGCCCACCAGCATCGGCACGCCGCGCTCGACGCAAATTGCCACCCGCGCATCGGCGCCCACGCCCTGCTCGCGCAGGTAATGGGCCAGGCGGTTGGCACGCTGGTTCAGTTCCCGGTAGCTCAGTTGTTCGCCGTCGGCTACCAGTGCCACCGCCTCTGGCGTACGCTCGACCTGGGCCTCGAACAGGCCATGGATCGCCTGGTCGGAGCCGTTGTCGAGGACCTGGGCATTCAAGCCGAACAAGAGTTGCTCACGTTCCCGAGCTGGCAACACCACCAGGCGATCCAGCGCCCGCCCTGGCTCCTGTTCCAGGGCCTGGACCAGCGACACGAGCGCCTGCTCCATCAGCTCGCAGATACGTGATGCGCCCACCGACGCCAGGGTCAGGGCGATCAGCCGGAAGCCCTCGCCGAGGTCGTTGACACTCAGGCTCAACGAGTAGTTGGTACGGCCATCGCTGGCCAGCGCTTCGATCCCCTCCCAGGCCGCCTGGGTATCGCTGCCACTCTGGCGATAGTTGAGCATTGCACTGAACAACGGCGCCGGTGCCGCCACCGCGCTGCAGCGCTGGGCCAGGGCCAGCGAGGCATGCTCGTGGCCCATCAGCGCGGTCAGCCGTGCATGGGTCGCCAGGACCCCGGCACGGGCCGGCGTGGCATCGATCCCGACCCGCAATGGCAAGGTATTGATAAACATCCCCAGGGCGCGGTCAGCACCCTGGCCGCCCTGCATCCGCCCCAGCAATACCGTGCCGAACACCACCTGTTCACGGCCGCTGGTGGCCGCCAACACCTGGCCCCAGGCCAGGTGGAACAGGCTCGCCGGTGTCACGCCGAGCCCACGGGCAGCCGCCCGCAGGCGCTGGCTCAGGTCATCGGCCAGCGGCCGGGCAACCTCCTCGATATCGCTGCCATCGTTCTGCACGTCCTGCAAACCGAAAGGCAGGGTCGGTTCGTCGATAGCGCCGAGCATGTCGCGGAAGAACGTTTCGTGTTCCTGATCGCTGACACCCAGGCGCGCCTGGGCCACATGATTGCGATAGGGCACCGGCTCGCTCAGGACCGCGTCCTGGCCGAGCAGCGTCGCCTGCATCTCCTGCAGCACCACCTTGAGTGCGGTATGGTCCAGGATCAGGTGGTGGAACAGCAGCGCGGCGACCGTGCGCTGAAGCGCCGGATCGTAGGCGTGTACCAGGCGGATCAGCGGCGCCCGGGTCAGGTCCAGGCGATAGTGGCGCGAATCGAAACGCGCCTGCAACTGGTCCAGCACCTCGCCGTCGGCCGGGTCGAGCGCCAGCGCCTGGACCACCAGTTCGGCCCGGCGCCAGACCACTTGCACCGGCTGTTCCAGGCCTTCCCAGAGGAAAGTGGTACGCAGGATGTCGTGACGCTCGATCACCTGTTGCAAGGCCCCGGCGAAAGCCTCCAGGCGCTCGGCGCTGTCGAAGGCCAGCCGCGACTGCAGCACATAGGGATCGCCCTGCCCGGCGCTGAGGTGGTGATACAGGATGCCTTCCTGCAACGGCGTGAGCGGGTAGATATCCTGTACGTTGGCGGCACCACCCGGCACGCTGGCAACGATACGGTCGATGCGCGCCTGGTCCAGCTCGACCAGCGACAGCAGGTCCGGGGTGATGCGCTGGCAATCGGCGGGAATGCGGTTGGCCGGTACCAGCACTTCACGACCAGTACCGATGGCCGCGGCCAGGGCCGCCAGGGTCGGCTGGCTGAACAGCGTGCGCACGTCGGCACTGAGGCCGGCCTGGCGCATGCGCTCGATCAGTGTCACCGCCAGCAGCGAGTGACCGCCCAGCTCGAAGAAGTTGTCGTGGCGACCGACCTGCTCGACCTTGAGCAGCTCGGCCCAGATCCGTGCCAGCCGGGTTTCCACTTCGCCCTCGGGGGCTTCGTAGCCGCGGCTGAGCAGCGCGCTGTCGCCTGGCGCCGGCAGCGCCTTGCGGTCCAGCTTGCCGTTGGCGGTCAGCGGCAGCGTGTCGAGTTGGACATAGGCCGACGGCACCATGTAGTCCGGCAACTGCGCCTGCAGATAATCACGCAGTGCCTCGATCTGCACCGACTCGCCCGCCACCGCAGCGCTGAACCAGGCCACCAGGCGCTTGTCTCCCGGCGCGACCTCGCGCACCAGCACCGCCACGTCGCGCACCTGCGGATGACGACCCAGGCGTGTTTCGATCTCACCCAGCTCGATACGGAAGCCGCGGATCTTTACCTGGTGGTCATTACGCCCCAGGTATTCCAGGTTACCGTCGGCACGCCAGCGCACCAGGTCACCGGTGCGATACATCGAGCCACCGGCGAACGGATCGGCGCTGAATTTTTCCGCGCTCAGTTCCGGCTGGTTCAGATAACCCTTGGCAATACCGGCACCGGCGACATACAGCTCGCCCACCGCGCCGAGCGGTACCGGCTGCTGGCGGGCATCGAGCACATAGGCGCGGCTGTTGCCGATGGGTCGCCCGATCGGAATGCTGTCGCCATCGACCGCCGTGATCTCGAACGTCGTCGAGAAGGTCGTGGCTTCGGTTGGGCCGTAGCCGTTGAGCAGGTGCTGCGGGGCCCCCTGCTCCAGCACTCGGGCAATCACCGCCGGATCCAGCACATCACCACCAACGATCAAGTAGCGCAAGGCGCGCAGACTCTCCATCAGGCCATCGGCATGCTGGTGGAACAGGCCCGCGGTCATCCACAACACGCTGACCGCCTGTTCGCGCAGCAACGCCGCCAGGGCTTCGCGGGACAACAGCACGTCCTGCTCGACCACCACCACGCAGCCGCCATTGAGCAGCGGCGCCCAGACCTCCAGGGTGCTGGCATCGAACGCCGGGTTGGAGGCAAGCGCCACCCGGTCCTGGGCGTTGAAATCGGCATAGCCGTTGTTCAGCACCAAGCGTGCAACCGCACGATGCGGTACCAGCACGCCCTTGGGCGTGCCGGTGGAGCCGGAGGTGTACATGATGTAGGCCGGTGCCTCGGCCGACTGGGCCAGGCCCGGATCATGTGCGGCCAGTGAGTCCTCGGCGAGCCGGTCCAGTTCCACCCGGCGCAGCCCCTGGGCGTCCGGCTGGTCGCTGCGGGTCAGCAGCAGCACCGCCCGGCTGTCTTCAAGCATGAAGCACTGGCGTTCGAGCGGTACATGGATATCCAGCGGCACATAGACCGCCGCGCACTTGCTGATGGCCAGTTGGCTGACCAGCAGCTCTGCCGAGCGCTCCAGCAGGATCGCCACGCTGTCCCCCGGCTGCACGCCGAGGCCGAGCAGGTGATGAGCCAACTGGTTGGCACGCCGGTTGAGTTCGCCATAGCCGAGCACTTGCCCGCCATGCACCACCGCCGGACTGTCCGGCTGGGCGGCGGCACGAATTTCGAACAGCCGGTGCAGGGTCTGCTGCCCAGGATAGGCTCGCTGGGTGGCATTGAACGCGTGCAACACTTGTTGCCGCTCCACCGCGGGCAGGATCGACAGTTGCCCCAGGGCCAACTCCGGGCTCTGTTCGAGCGCCTGCACCAGTTGCTCCAGGGCAACGCCCATGTAGTCACCCAGCCGTTGCGCGCCGACGGACACCGAAGCCAGCACGCGCAACTCGAAGCCGTTGCCGAGGTCATCGACACTCAGGGTCAGCGGGTAGTTGCTGCGTTCCTCGCCCCCGATCGAGTGAATGCCCTCCCAGAGCGCTTGCCCTGGCTCCGCGCGATCGGCGGCGCTATGACGGTAGTTGAGCAAGGCGCTGAACAACGGCAGCGAGGCATCCACCGCACTGCAGCGCTGGGCCAGTGCCAGGGACGCATGCTCGTGGCCGAGCAACGCGGTCAGTCGCGCATGGGTCGCCTTGACGCCGGCGCGTACGCTGGTTTCGCCCACTTCGACCCGCAGCGGCAAGGTGTTGATGAACATCCCCAGGGCCCGGTCGGCGCCTTCGCCGCCCTGCATCCGGCCCATCAGCACGGTGCCGAAGACCACCGTGTCCTTGCCCGAAGTAGCGGCCAGCACCCGGCCCCAGGCCAGGTGCATCAGGCTCGCCACACTGACGCCGAGCTGCCGTGCCTGTTCACGCAGACGCAGGTTCAGGTCATCCGCCAGCGGCAGCAGCGCCGACTCGATATCCCGGCCATCACCCTGCACGTCCTGCAGGCCGAACGGCAGGGTCGGCTCGTCGATATCGCCGAGCATCTCGCGGAAGAATGCCTCGTGTTCCTGCTCACTGGTACCGAGCAGGGCCTGGGCTACATAGTTGCGGTACGGCACCGCCGCCGGCAGGGGCTCGCCCTGCGCCGCGAGCAGGCTGCGGATCTCCTGCACCACCACCGCCAGTGCGGTGTGGTCCATGGCCAGGTGATGGAACATCAACACCGCGACAACCCGCTGCTGCGCCGGGTCTTGCGTATAGGCCAGTTGCATCAGGGGGGCCTGGCGGATGTCCAGGCGATAGGCACGCGCATCGAAACGTTGCAGCAACTGCTCGAGCACTTCGCCATTGGCCGCATCGAAACGCTCCTCCCACAGCGGCAGCTCGGCCTGGCGCCAGACCACCTGGACCGGCTGTTCCAGGCCTTCCCAAAGTACGCTGGTACGCAGGATATCGTGACGCTGGACGACCTGCTGCAGCGCAGCGGCAAAGGCCTGCAGACGCTCCAGGCCGTCGAAGGCCAACTGTGCCTGCAACAGGTAGGGATCGCCCTGCTCGGCGCTCATGTGGTGATAGAGAATACCTTCCTGCAACGGCGCCAGCAGGTAGATGTCCTGCACATTGGCCGCACCGCCGGGCACGCCGGCGACAATGCGGTCGAGGCTTGCCTGGTCGAGGTCGATCAGGGGCAGCAGGTCCGGGGTCAGGTGCCGGCAATCGGCGGGAATGCGATTTTCCGGGACCTGGATCTCGCGACCACTGCCGATCGCCGCTGCCAGTGCGGCCAGGGTCGGCTGGCTGAACAGCACGCGTACGTCGGTGTTGAGCCCGACCTGGCGCATGCGCTCGATCAGGATCACCGCCGACAGCGAGTGCCCGCCCAGTTCGAAGAAGTGATCGTGACGGCCCACCCGCTCAACCTTGAGCACTTGCGCCCAGATCGTTGCCAGGGCGACTTCCACGGCCCCCTGGGGGGCCTCGAAGGCACGACTGAGCAGCGCCTCCTGGTCCGGTGCCGGTAGTGCCTTGCGATCCAGCTTGCCGTTGGCGGTCAACGGCAACGCATCGAGCTGCACATAGGCCGAGGGCACCATGTACTCCGGCAGGCGGCTATGCAGGTAGATATTCAGGGCTTCGATCGCCAGGGCTTCGCTGGCCGTGAACCAGGCCACCAGGCGCCCATCACGCACCAGGACTACAGCTTCATTGATGACTTCGTGGCTGGCCAGTGCCGCTTCGATTTCTCCCGGTTCGATACGCACGCCACGAATCTTCAGTTGATCGTCGTTACGCCCGAGGTAGTCCAGATTGCCGTCGGCCAGCCAGCGCGCCTGGTCGCCGGTGCGGTACAGGCGAGCGTCCGGTTCGGCGCTGAACGGGTTGTCGATGAAGCGCTCGGCGGTCATCTCCGGGCGGTTCAGGTAGCCGCGTGCGACCCCGGCACCGCCGATGTACAGCTCGCCAGTCACGCCGACCGGGACCGGTTGCAGTTGCTCATCGAGCAGATAGACCTGGGCATTGGCGATCGGCTTGCCGATGTGCAGCACCTGCCTGGCGTGCATTTGTCCGGAAGTTGCAACCACCGTGGCTTCGGTCGGGCCGTAGTTGTTGATCACCGCGAAGCGCTGGGCCTGGTTGAACTGGCGCAGGCGATCGCCGCCAATCAGCAGGGTCCGCAGGGTCGGGTGTTCGATCTGCTGGGTGAAGACATGTTCGGCAATCGGGGTCGCCAGGAAGCAGACGTCCAGTGGCTGCTGTTGCCACCAGACCAACAGGCGGTCGATCTCCTGGTGGCCGATGTCCGCCGGCGGCAGATGCAGGGTCGCGCCCACGCACAGTGCCGACCAGACTTCCCAGGCCATGGCGTCGAAACCGAAACCGGCGACACTGGAGGCATGGTCGCCGGCCTTCAGTTCGAACGCGGTACGGTGCCAGTGGATCAGGTTCTCGACAGTGCGATGCTCGACCATCACGCCCTTGGGCAGGCCGGTCGATCCGGAGGTATAGATCACGTAAGCCAGGTGCGCCGGGGTCAGGCCAGCAGCCACGGGATTGTCCGGCGACTGCTCCTGCCAGGAGACGCGGTCCAGCTCCAGCACCGGAATTGCCAGTTCCGGCAATTGCCCGCGCAGTTCGCTGTGCGTCAGCAAGGCAACCGGCGCGCTGTCTTCGAGCAGGTAGCGGCGGCGTTCGCCAGGCAGCGCCGGGTCGACCGGGACGTAGGCGGCACCGGCCTTGAGAATCGCCAGCAAGCCCACCAGCATCCCGGGGCCACGCGGCAGGCTGATGGCGATGCGGTCGTCCGCCTGCACACCTAGCGTGCGCAAGTGGTGGGCCAGTTGGTTGGCCTGCCGGTTGAGCTGGCGGTAGCTGAGCGAGTCAGCGCCCTGTACCACCGCCAGGGTTTCGGGCCGATGCTCGACCTGGACCTCGAACAAGCCGTGGACGGTCTGTCCGCGCGGGAAGTCGACCGTGCTGGCATTGAACGCCACCAGCACCTGCTCACGCTCCGCCGCCGGCAGGATCACCAGGCGGTCAAGCGGCGTTTCGGGGGCCTGTTCCAGTGCCTGCTGCAGCGCCTCCAGCGCGTTGTTCATCATGGCGCAGACCCGCTGCGCGCCGGCCGAAGCCAGCACGTGGGCGGTCAGGCGGAAGTCTTCACCGAGGTCGTCGATGCTCAGGCTCAGCGGGTAGTTGCTGCGCTCCTGGGCGCCCAGCACCTGGATGCCTTCAGCCACCTCGATCACTTCGGCGGCATCGCCAGCAGCGCTGTGACGGTAGTTGAGCATCGAGCTGAACAGCGGCGTCGGCGCACTGACGCCGCTGCAACGCTGGGCCAGGGCCAGGGAGGCCTGTTCATGGTCGAGCAAGGCGGTCAGCCGGGCATGGGTGGCAAGTACGCCGGCACGCACGCCCTGCGCGTCGACATCGACCCGCAGTGGCAAGGTGTTGATGAACATGCCGAGGGCCCGTTCGGCGCCCTCGCCGGCATCCATCCGCCCCAGCAGCACGGTACCGAAAACTACCGCCGAGCGCCCCGACAGGCCGCTCAACACCCGCGCCCAAGCCAGGTGCATCAGGCTCGCCGCGCTGACGCCCAACTGCCGCGCCTGGTTGCGCAGGCCCAGGCTCAGACGCGGGTCCAGGGTCAGCCGACCCTCTTCGATGCCGGGGCCGCCCTCGGCCACTTCGCGCAGGCCGAACGGTAGGGTCGGCTCGTCGATATCGCCGAGCATGCCGCGGAAGAAGGCTTCATGGGCCGATTCGTCGAGGCTCATCCGTGCCCGTGCCAGGTAGTCGCGAAACGGCACTGCCGCCGGCACCTGCTCGCTCTGCCCGCGCAGGCAGGCGGCGATTTCCTGGCGAACCACATCCAGCGCGGTATGGTCCATGGCCATGTGGTGGAACAGCAACAACGCAACCACTCGCTGGTTGGCCTCATCGTTGGCGAACACCAGGCGCAGCAGCGGCGCCTGGCGCAGGTCGAGGCGATAGTGCCGGGAATCGTACAGCTCGCGCAGGCGGCCCAGCACATCACCCTCGGCGTCCTCCAGCCGGTGCTCATCGCATACCAGCGGCGCTTCGCGCCAGACCACTTGCAGCGGCTCGTCCAGGCTCTCCCAGGCGATGGCGGTGCGCAGGATATCGTGACGATCGATCACCCACTGCAAGGCCTCGACGAAGCGATCCAGGCGCGCGCGGCTGTCGAAGGTGAACTGCGCCTGCAGCACGTAGGGATCGCCCTGGGGGGCAGAGAGGTGGTGGTAGAGCATGCCGTTCTGCAACGGCGCCAGCGGGTAGATATCCTGGAGGTTGGCCGGTCCCCCCGGTACGGTCGCGACGATGCGGTCTATCGCCTCCTGGTCCAGGGTCACCAGCGGCAGCATTTCGGGGGTGATGCGAAAGGCCGGGCTGAGCCAGTCGCCGCCATGACTGGCGACCAGTTCGAGCAATTGAACCTTGTAGTGGCTCAACTGGTCCCACAACGCATCATCCAGCGCGTCGTCGTTCCCCTGGATCACCAGATCGTCATCTTCCCTTTGGAGACGGATCGCGTGGGTGGAAATAACTGCCATCAATTCACTGAACTGCATTGTGAGACCTGCTTTTAATTCGGAAACGGTTGACGAGAAAGTCCATTTTCAAAGGCAACGTGGTACCGGTATCGCGCGCCCTGGTACTGGCGGAGCGGCATCTGGAGGCGGCTCTGCACAGCGGGTCTGGATGAAAATAGAGGCACTAAGCCATTACTTCTTCACTGATTTGAAAAGCTAAAACATCCGAATGGAGGTGTCTGACACGGGAAGCGGGGACACGTCCCGTACGCTGTCGGGCGCTCGGCAAAAAGGGATGGGCTGCCTGTAGCGGATCGCCAGGATGTCGCCCACGACAAGGCCACCCCCACCGAGCGGAAGCGGCCTCGATCACGCCGCTAGAGGCGGCGCTTGCGGTTCAGGGTCGGGATGGTGGTTGCCGGCACCTCAACCTTTTGCATGTGCCCGACGGACTTGGCCGCCAGCGCCGCCAGCGTCGGTTGGTTGAATACCTCCCGTGCATCGGCGTTCAGCCCCGCCTTGCGCATCCGGGCCACCAGGCTGACCGCCAGCAACGAATGCCCACCCAGCTCGAAGAAGTGGTCATTGCGCCCCACCCGCTCGATCTTCAGGACCTCGGCCCAGATCTCGGCCAGGGCGATTTCCGCGGCGCCCTGGGGCGCCTCGTAGTCCCGACTGATCACCGCGTCCTGGCCCGGCGCCGGCAACGCCCGGCGGTCGAGCTTGCCGTTGGGGCTCAACGGCAGGGCGTCGAGTTGCACGTAGGCCGAAGGCACCATGTAGTCCGGCAGATGCCCCAGCAGGTAGCCGCGCAAGGTCTCGATAGTCGGCACCTGGCCGGGCACCCGTGCCGTGAAGTAGGCCACCAGCCGCTCGTCACGCATCAGCACCGCCACTTCGCGCAACGCCCCATGCCCCAGCAGCGCCGACTCGATCTCACCCAGCTCCAGGCGCAGGCCATGCAGCTTCACCTGGAAGTCGTCGCGGCCAAGGAACTCGAGGTTGCCGTCCGGACGGTAACGCACCAGGTCGCCCGTGCGGTACAGGCGGTCGCCGGCCACGAACGGACTGTCGATGAAACGCTCGGCATTCAGCTCCGCCAGGCCCAGGTAGCCACGGGCGACGCCAACCCCACCAATGTGCAACTGCCCACTCACGCCCATCGGCACCGGCCGGTCATGGGCATCGAGGACGTACGCCCGCGTATTGCAGATCGGCCTGCCGATCGGCAGTTGCAGCGCCGGTATCGACGTGTCCGGCTCCAGGGTCCAGGCGGTACTGTCGACGGTGGCCTCGGTCGGCCCATAGACGTTGTGCAGCCGTACCCATGGCAACCGGGCGCGCACCGCCTGGGCCAGCGCCGCCGTCAATTCACCGCCACCGCAGAACATGTCCGTGAGGCTGGTGCACTGGCTGACCTGCTCCTGCTCGAGGAATGACTGGAGCATCGCCGGCACGAACTTGATCACGCGGATCCGTTGTTCGCGGATCACCCGCACCAGGTAATCCGGGTCGCGATGGCCGTCAGGCCGTGCAAGCACCAGGCGCATGCCGGTGGTCAACGGCCAGAAGAACTCCCAGACCGAACCGTCGAAACTGAACGGTGCCTTCTGCAGCAACCCGGTATTGCCCATGTCCGGGCACAGCCGCGAGCTCCAGTGCACCAGGTTGCACAGCCCGCGATGCTCGAGTGCCACGCCCTTGGGCGTGCCGGTGGAGCCGGAGGTGTAGATCACGTAGGCCAGGTTCGATGGGCCGAGATCGGCGATACACGGGTTCTCCACCGGCTGGTCCTGCCAGGTGTTGCTGTCGAAATCGATCAGCGGAATGCTCACCGGCCCCAGCAGATCCCGCGTCGCCTGGTGCACCAGCACCGCTACCGCCGAGCTGTCCTGCAGCATGTAGCCCAGGCGCTCGATAGGGTAGCCGGGGTCCAGTGGCAGGTAGGCACCGCCAGCCTTGACGATGGCCCAGAGGCCGATGACCAGTTCCAGGCCACGTTCGACACAGATCGCCACCCGCGCATCCGGCCGCACGCCATGCTGGCGCAGATGGCAGGCCAACTGGTTGGCCCGTTCGTTGAGTTCGCGGTAGCTCAGGTGCCGCTCGCCAGCCACCAGGGCGACAGCGTCCGGAGTCCGCCGTACCTGCTCCTCGAACAGCGCCTGGATGCACTGTTCCAGCGGGTGGTCGAAGGCGGTGGCGTTGAGTGTTTCGAGCAGATGCCGACGCTCGACCGCCGGCAAAATCGACAGGCGATTCAGCGGCGTGTGCGGTGCCTGCTCCAGGGCATCCGCCAACCCTTCCAGGGCCGCCTGCAGATAGTCCAGCACCCGCGCCGCGCCCAGGCTCGCCGGTGCACTGGCGGCCAGGCGGAAGTCGTCGCCCAGATCGTCGACCGAGAGCATCACCAGGTAACTGATGATCTGCGCGCTGTCGAGCAGTTCGACCCCTGGCAAGCTGTCGCCCCGGCCAAGTTCAGCGGTGTGGCGATAATTGAGCAGGCTGTTGAACAGCGGTGTATTGGCCGCCACCACGCTGCAACGTTGCGCCAGGGCCAGGGGCGCCTGTTCGTGGGCCAGCAAGGCACTGAGTCGCTCGTGCGTGTGGCGGACGCCGTCCAGCGCATTACGCCCACCGAGACCGATGCGCAGCGGCAAGGTGTTGATGAACATGCCCAAGGCGCGCCCGGCGCCTGCGCCGGCCTGCAATCGCCCCAGCAGCACGGTGCCGAAAACCACGTCGTCGCGCCCCGAGAGGCCGCCCAGCACCTGCGCCCAGGCCAGGTGATAGAGGCTCGCCGGACTCACCCCCAACTGCCGCGCCTGGTGGCGCAGGCGCTGGCCGAGATCGCTCGGTACGGCACGCTCGATACGTTCGTGGTCGTGACTGTCGTCCTGGCGGCGCTGCATGCCAAAGGCCAGCGTCGGCTCATCGACATCGCCCAGCAATTCGCGGAAGAACGCCTCATGCCCGGCCTCCCGGCCACCCAGGCGGACCTGCGCCACGTAGTCGCGATACGGTACCGAAGGCGCCAGGCGCTGCGCCTGGCCTTGCATGTGGGCCTCGATCTCCGCCAGTAGCAAGGTGGTGGAGGTGGCGTCGTTGACCAAGTGATGAAAACGCAGCAGGCCGAGCCAGCGCCGCTGGCCGGGGTCTTCGACACCAGCCAGCGCCAGCAGCGGCGCGCGGCGGATATCCAGCGGCTGCTGGCGTGGATGCAAGCGGGCCAGCAACTGCGTGGCGACATCGCCCTCTCCGGCCATCGGCCCGATCATTTCGAACGGCAACGGCGCCTCGCGCCAGACCACCTGCATCGGTTGTTCCAGGCCTTCCCAGGCCAGGCTGGTGCGCAGGATGTCGTGCCGCGCGATCACGGCCTGCAGCGCCTGGGCAAAGGCTTCCAGGCGCTGGCGGTCATCGAAGGCGAACAACGCATATTGCTGGTAGGGATCGCCCGCGGTGGCGGTCATGTGGTGATAGAGCAGCCCTTCCTGCAACGGCGCCAGCGGATAGATTTCCTGCACGTTGGCCGCAAGACCGGGGACACCGGCGACGATCCGGTCGATGGCATCCTGCTCCAGCTCCGCCAGCGCCAGCATCGACGGGGTAATGTGCCGGCAATCGGCGGCGACCCGGTTGGCCGGCACCTCGATGGCCTGGTGCTCTGTCACAGAGGCCGCCAGCGCCGCCAGGGTCGGCTGGCGGAACAGCACCTGTACATCGGCCTGCAGGCCAGCCTGGCGCATGCGCTCGACCAGCGCCACGGCCAGCAGCGAATTGCCACCGAGTTCGAAGAAATGGTCCTGGCGCCCTACCCGGCCGACCTGCAGCAACTCGGCCCAGATCCGTGCCAGGGTGGCTTCGACCGTTCCTTCGGGCGCCTGATACTCGCGGCTGACCAATGCATCGGCAGTCGGCGCCGGCAGGGCCCGACGGTCAAGCTTGCCGTTGGCGGTCAGGGGCCAGGCTTCAAGCTGCACATAGGCGCTCGGCAGCAAGTGACCTGGCAGATGGCCCTGCAGATGGCCGTGCAGGGCCTGCGCTGGCAGCGCCTCGTCGGCGATGAACCAGGCCAGCAGCCGCCCTTCGCGCAATTGCACCACCGCCTCGCGCACCGCCGGATGACTGGACACCGCTGCCTCGATTTCGCCCAGCTCGACCCGTACCCCACGGATCTTCACCTGGTCGTCATTGCGCCCCAGGTACTCCAGGCTGCCGTCCTCGCGCCAGCGCGCCAGGTCGCCGGTTCGGTACATGCGTGCCCCCGGCTCGTCGCCGTAGGGGTCGTCAAGAAAGCGCTCGGCGGTCAGTTCGGCGCGGTTCAGGTAGCCCCGCGCCACACCGGTGCCACCGATGTACAACTCGCCGGTGGCACCGATCGGCAGCAGGCGCCGGTGCGCATCGAGCAGATAGATCCGCGTGTTGGCCACCGGCCGGCCGATCGGCAGTACCCGACCGGGCGACAGGGTGCCGGAGGTGGCGACCACCGTGGTCTCGGTCGGGCCATAGTTGTTGACCACGGCAAAACGCCGGGCCTGGTTGAATTGGCGCAGGCGGTCGCCACCAATCAGCAGGGTGCGCAGGGTCGGGTGCTCCAGCCCGCGACTGAAGGCGTACTCCGCCACTGGAGTGGGCAGGAAACTGATGTCCAGCGGCTGCGCGCACCACCAGGCCAGCAGCGCGTCAATGTCCTCGGCGCCCTGGGACGCTGGCGCCAGGTGCAGGGTCGCGCCCGCGCACAGCGTCGGCCAGGTTTCCCAGGCCATGGCGTCGAAGCCGAACCCGGCCAGGCTGGACACCTGGCTGTGGGAACCGAGGTCGAAGGCGCGGTTGTGCCAGTCCACCAGGTTGGACAGCGTACGGTGTTCGACCATCACGCCCTTGGGCAACCCGGTGGAGCCGGAGGTGTAGATCACATAGGCCAGGTGCCGTGAGCCCAGTCCGGCCACCTGCGGGTTGGCCTCGCTGCCGGCCTGCCAGCGATCGCTGTCCAGTTCGATCAGCGGCACCGATGACCGTGACAGGCGCGCCAATAGTTCGGCCTGGACCAGTACCGCCACCGGCGCGCTGTCTTCGAGCAGATAACGCAGGCGTTCGTCGGGATGGCTCGGGTCGACCGGGACGTAGGCGGCCCCGGACTTGAGGACGGCCAGCAGCGCCACCAGCGTCTCCAGCCCGCGTCGGGCGACGACTGCAACCCGGTCGTCAGGGCGCACGCCCTGCGCCTGCAAATGGGCGGCCAGGGCATTGGCCCGTCGGTTCAGCTCGGCATAGCTCAGCGAACGACCCTGGTGCACGGCCGCCACGGCCTCGGGACGGGCGGCGGCCTGCTCCTCGATACGCTGGTGGATGGTCGCGTCGTGGCGGTACTCGGCGGTGCTGTCGTTCCACTGCGCCAGGCGCAGGGCCTCCTGCGGCGGTAGCAGGGAAAACGCCGACAGGGGCATTTCGACAGCGGCCAGGCCCTGTTCCAGGACATGAATGATGCGCCCGGCGAGCGCCTCGACCTCACCCGCGTCGAAGTACGCCGCGTCGTAGACGCAGTGCATCCAGACCCGGTCGTTGAAGCGATTGCTGCGCAGGTGAATCGCCAGCGGCATCGATTCGTGGCGGTTGGAGACCTTCACCGTGTGGGCTGGCACCTGACCATAGCGGTAGTCATGGTCATCCTGCTCGTAGGACACCGATACCTCGAACAGTTGCGCCCGATCCTCGCGCAGCAGGCCGAGGCCGCGGTTGAGTTCGCTCAGGGGAAAACGCTGATGGCGCAGGTCCTGTCGCAGCACTTGGCCGATACCCCGGACCAGTTCGCCGAAGGGGATGCTGTCGGGGAATGCCAGGCGCGCCGGGCTGACCTGGGCAAACAACCCCAGGGTCGCCTTGAACCGGGCATGGGTACGATTGAGGATCGGCAACCCGACCACCCACTCGTCGCGCTGGTGGCTGCGGGTAAAACACACATATAGGGCGGCCAGCCAGACATGAAAGGTCGAGGCCTGGCAGGCCTTCGCCAGGTTGTTCATGCGCTGGAGCAGTGCGGTGGGGACGGCCTGTACCACGCTGTCGCCAGGCGGGGTACCGGCAACCGGACGCTCGTGATGCCGAGGCTGGAGCATGGGTTCGGGGAGCGTGCGGTACTTGTCGAGCCAGTAGTCACGATCACGCAGGTAACGCGGCGACGCCTGGTAGAGCCGGTCTTCCTGGATAAAATCGACATAGGAGGCCGCCGCTTCGCCGACCTCCTCGCCTTGCATCAGGGCGCTGTAGATCCGCCCCAGGTCAGCGAGCATCTGACCGAAGCCCCAGCCATCGAGAATCAGGTGGTGCGCCTGGGTTCCCAGGAGGTAGTGGTCATCACGCAAGCGCATCAGGAAGAACCGGAACAGCGGCGAACCATCCAGCGGATAGACCTGGGCCATCTGCTGCTCGACCAGTTCCCGGGCGGCAGCCAGCGGCTCGGCATGGTCGGCGAAGCAATACAGCGGTACCTGCACCGCCAGCCGCTCGACGAACCGCTGCTGCGGCAGGCCGTCGGCACCGGGCTGTAGCACCGTGCGCAGTGCATCGTGACGCTGCACCAGGCTGTCGATCGCCTGGCGCAGACACTCGGGATCCACCGCGCCACCGAGTTCGACGTAGCCACCGATGTTGTACAACGGAGAATCGCCCCGGCTCGACTGGTCCAGCCAGATATCCTGTTGGGCTGCGGTCAGCGGGTAAGGCACGGAAGCCGGGCAGGCAGCCTCGGCGGCGGCCGTTGAAAAAAACCTGTCCATAGATCCTTCTCGTTGAATTGACTCGAAAAAACCCAGGCGCCGATCACTCGATCACAACGCGCTGTTGGCGGGGACAACACGACAGGGAGCAGATCGCTGACACACCCATCCGAGCCAGTGTGGACGGATTCGCCAACCACGGCTTGCTCGAATTTTCCGAGTACATCAACCCGAATTGTTGTAGGAAATCAGCTACAACTTGGGTGAGGCGATTCTGTCTGACGATCAGACAAATTTAAATAATCGTTAAAAAACAGTGCATTACAAACCACAGCAAGACAGCGTAAACCTTGAGTAAGCGCCGATTCCCCGGAGAAATGCCCGCTTAACCCGGCATTTTTCCATGTCATTTTGTGTCCCGGTTTTCCACTACAGACGCAAGGCAGATGTATAAGATTAAATCCGGTCTGTAGTCCTCTTCAGGGAGAAGGGGTTGCTTGCAAACACGGACGCCAGAGCGCTCCCGCCCGGGTCCGGCTCAAGGATGATGACGATATGAGTCTTGGCAGCAGCATGACGAACCTTGAAAGTTCCCATTTCTACTGTGAACTGGGCGAGCTGATTTCCAGTACCGGTAACGATCATTTCGCCGCGAACATGCTGCGCCTGGTGGACAAACTGGTGCCAGTGGACCTGGTTGAACTCAGCGAGTGGACACTCGACGAGCGCCAAGCCAGCGTGCTCGATATCAAGCCACTGGGTTGCGCCGCCCTCGAGCAGGACCCTCCGCCGGCGCCTGCGCTGCACCATCCCGACAACAACCCGCTGCTGGAACGGATGACCGAGATGGACGACTCGCTGCTGATCCAGATGAACGCCCGCCTTCAAGGCTCCCGGGAAACGCGTCACCAGTGCAACCTGGTATCGCGCACCGCCAACCGGCGCTGGGTCATCTCGTTTTGCCGCCCACAAGCGCGGCCGGTGTTTTCCCTGAGTGAACTGTCGTTCCTCAAGAACCTCTCCGATACCCTGCTGCCACTGACCGAGCGTCACGCCTGGATCAGCCGGCACACCGCCGCGAGAGCGGAGATGAATACCCCGCCCAGCGCTGGAGGCGACCTCGAACACAAACCGTTGGAGCAGGCCTTCGACGAGCGACTGACGCTGGAGCAGGTCATGCTCTCGGTCAGGGAAAAGGAAGTCTGTCTCGGCCTCCTCAGCGGCGGCACCATTCCACGCCTGGCCGAACAGCTCTGCGTCAAGAACAGTTCAATCGAGACCTACCTCAAGCGAGCCGCGAGCAAGTTGGGGGTCAGTGGCCGACACGGACTCGCGCGGTGGATGGCCAGAGCATGAACCGCCCCTTCCCTCCATCCTTGAGTTTCACCCGGACGGCCGCCCGCCTGGTCCGCCCATGGCGCAAGCCGATGAAGCACTTGCCGATCGCCCTGCTGGGCATGATGTTGGTGCTAGGCGGCTGCTCGCTGATACCGGAGTATCACCAGCCCGCTTCCCCCAGTGCCGCACAGTATCCGTCGGGACCGGCCTACGCGCCGCTGTCCGCAACCGACACCGGTATCGCGGCGGGCGCCGACTGGCAGCAGTTGTTCCAGGATCCATCGCTGCGCCAACTCATCGCCAACGCCCTGGACAACAACCGCGACCTGCGCGTGGCCGCGTTGAACGTCGAAGCTTTCCAGGCGCAATACCGACTGCAGCGGGCCGACCTGTTCCCGGCGGTTTCCGCCAACGGCAGCGGCACCCGCCAGCACGTTCCCGGCAGCCTGACCGGCACCGGCAAGTCGGCGATCACCTCGACCTATTCGGCGAACCTCGGCATCAGCGCCTACGAACTGGATCTGTTCGGGCGAGTGCGCAGCCTGACCGAACAGGCCAGGGCCAACTACCTGGCCACCGAGGAGGCCCGCCGCAGCACCCATATCAGCCTGGTGGCGAACGTCGCCAATGCCTACCTGACCTGGCGAGCGGACCAGGAACTGCTGGCCCTGAGCCGCAAGACCCTCGATGCCGACGAGCAAAGCCTGCGCCTGACCGAACGTAGCCGCGACGCCGGCAAGATGTCGACGCTCGATGCACTTCAGTCCCGGACCAGCGTCGAAAGTGCGCGCGCCAGCGTGGCACGTTACGAGCGCCAGGTCGCCCAGGACCTGAACAACCTGGCCCTGCTGGTCGGCGGGCCGGTACCGGACACCCTGCCCGGCCTGCCCCTGGCCAACGAGCTGGTGGCGCAGGTGCCGGCGGGCCTGCCATCGGACCTGCTGCAGCGGCGCCCGGACATCCTCCAGGCCGAGTACAAGCTCAAGGCGGCCAACGCCAACATCGGCGCGGCTCGGGCGGCGTTCTTCCCCAGCGTGACCTTGACCGGCACTGCCGGGACGTCGAGCAACCAGCTGTCCGGCCTGTTCAAGGGCGGCTCTGGCGCCTGGACTTTCCAGCCCCAGATCAGCCTGCCGATCTTCAACGCCGGCAACCTGCGGGCCAGCCTGGATTATGCCAAGCTGCAGAAGGACATCCTGGTGGCGCAGTATGAAAAATCCATCCAGACCGCCTTCCAGGAAGTTGCCGACGGCCTGGCGGCACGCAAGACCTACAACGAACAACTCAGCGCCCAACGCGACCTGGTCGATGCAACGCAAACCTACTACGACATGGCCCAGCGTCGGTATCGCACCGGTGTCGACAGCAGTCTGGTGTTTCTCGATGCCCAACGTTCCCTGTTCACAGCCCAGCAGGGTTTGATCAACGACCGACTGGCGCAGTTGGTCGCCCAGGTCAACCTGTACACCGCACTCGGAGGTGCTTGGGCACAACCGGCCGACCTGGCGTTGTCCGATTCGCCACACTGAAACCGCAGGCGGGCCGGGTCACGGCCCCGCCCCTCAGCCGAGAAATTCCATATCCTGCTGATCGATTTTCGGTGCGTTCTCACAGAGATGGCTCTTGAGCATACCGAGCATCTTGTTATCCCGGGCCCGATCGGGCCACACCATGTAGTAACTGTCGCCAGTACGCACGGCTTTTTTCGACGGCAACACCAGCGCCCCCTTGAGCAACTCGTCGCCGACCAGCGCGAGGTCGCCAATTGAAACGCCGTGTCCCTGGATCGCGGCGGAAATGCCCAACTCCAGCGTGTCGAGTATCTTGCCTTTCTGCCAGGAGACCGAGCCGATCAGCCCGGCACTCTCCAGCCAACGCTGCCAGTCGCGGCGATCCCTGGACGGATGAATCAACCCGGCAGAAAAAACCTGGTCGCCCCTTGACTCAAGACGTTCGATCAATTGCGGGGAGCAGACTGGAACCAGCCACTCGTCGAACAACTTCACGTAGTTCCAGTCTTCCGGGAAAACACCCGAGCCGAGCAATACCGCGCAATCGAAAGGTTCGGCCTCGAAGTCGACGAAATCGACATCCATCCATTCGCTGGTCAGTTGCACCTGATCATCGGGATGCAACTCATTGAACCCGTCCAATACATTCAACAACCAGCGCATGGTCAACGTCGACGGCGCCTTGAGTCGCAACGTCTGTTCCTGACGTGCCGTGGAGATACAGGCCTGCTCAATGATCCTGAAACCGATTTTCAGTTCCTGCGCCAGTAACCGGCCAGCATCGGTCAGGAAAATCTTAGGTCCCTTACGCTCGAACAAAGAACAACCGAAATGTTCCTCCAAAGTTCGAACATGCCGGCTCACGGCACTCTGGGTAATACATAAATGATCCGCCGCAGCGGTAAAAGAACTGAAACGTGCGGCCAGCTCGAAAGCGCGCAACGCATAAAGCGGCGGCAGTCGCTTTAGAACTTCACCAGACGGATCATGATAAATACTCATCCTTACCCATCCCTATTTTCTGTTTTTTCAAGATAAAGAACTACTGGATAATTCCGAACGTACATAAGAGAACTACCTAACTATAAAAAGCGGTGCAGAAAAATCCACCTGCACGCAGTGAGTAGCCTCATGAATCTCCGTTATCGGCCTGCGACCTCCAAAATACTCAACGAACTGAAGAATACTCGCCATGCAAAATTGCACCGTTTTACTGCCCCCTACCGTCCCGGCTGAAAAGATGTCCCTGGAAAGCCGACACAGACTGGAGGATTTCCGTCTGAACGGCAACAAAAACGGTTATATAGTCCTCAAAAACCAACCTATCGGCAACATCCCCCCTACTCCATCGAATCGCGACGAACTAAATAAAAACTGCGATATAAGCGAGAACACGATTCTAACCGCAACTAGCATACTAGGGGAGCCAATAGGTTATGTTCAAGAGTCAAATGGCGCTCTCGTAAACAATTTCTTCCCCCAAAAAAATTTCTCCCACGATGTAACTTCCGACAGCTACGACACTGAACTCGACCTGCACACCGAAAACGCCTTCCACGATCAATCCCCAGACTACCTGATTCTCCTCTGCCTACGTCAGGACCCTGAGGCAAAGGCCCTCACCTATATCACTTCAGTCGGCAACATCCTGGATCGACTAAGTGCTGAAGACATCGAATTCTTTCAAACCGAAAAATATAACTTTCTTTCAGATTACGGAGTGAAAGAAAAGAACTGCCGAATCGACATAAACAGAAAGCAGACTGTGCTGTATGGCAACCCGCAATTCCCCTCCTTCCGCTTCGACCCACACTTCATGATCGCCGAGGACGACCTGGCACAAGCCAAGATGCAGCACCTGCGCAGCGTGGCCTGGGCAGCGGCACAACCGGTGGCACTTGAAGCCGGCGACCTGCTGGTGATCGATAATCGCAAAACCTCTCACGCCCGCAGCGCCTTTTCCGCGCAACTCGACGGACGCGATCGCTGGATTCAAAGAACTTTCGTCCTGGCCACCGAACAACCTGAGCCAGTGCGCAAGCAAAAGCCGCGACTGACGCTGGTGAGCCCGGCATGAATGCAACGGACCTTGACCATGCACGGCTGGAGAATCAGCTGACATCGCTTGCGGCTTGAACAGATTCGTCCATGCCGTTGCGAAAGTTACTCCCTGTTCATGGCTCCTTTACTGGCAATTGATCCTTGCGCCCCAAACAAACTAATGGCGACACACGGGTAAAATCGATGAATGCACAGAAGTTGTTCCCGCACATTGGAAAAGTTATCGCCAGCACCGGCAGCAGCCACTTTCCACGCTTGCTCCACGACCTGATCCTGACCCGTCTTCCAGTGGATGCAACCCATATTACCCAGTTCCCTGTCGAACACGACGACAACCCTCCAGGCAAACTTTACAACCTGCCGACCGGAACTCAAAAACGCGAAAACAAGTTAACCCTAGTTGAAACCTCCCCACCCATTTCATTGACCGACGACCTGCTTACCTGGCACGACTCGACACAGCATCCAGCAAGTTTCACTACAACCCTGCAAACTGCACCCCAGCAATCCAATTTCTCTGTGGACAATGCCGCGGAACTGCATTTGAGCAGCAATAAGGAAGATTATCGCTACGTCATCTCCCTTTATCGTAGCAACCCTTCACAACAGTTTTCAGCACAAGAACGCTCGACCCTGCAGAACTTCTCCCACCTGCTACTGCCCCTGGTGGAGAAACATATCAATACCATTCGCCAGCCAGTGCGCCGCCGCGAGGAAACGACTTTCCACCTGGACGGGCAATATAGCCGCGGGATCGAAAGCCTGCGCCAGCGCTTCGACCAACGCCTGTCTCAATCCGGCCTGAAGCTGTCGTCGAGGGAAACGGAAATCTGCGTCGGCCTGCTGGCCGGATTGACCGGGCCAGAGCTGGCTAAGCACCTGGGCCTGGGGGTCAATACAGTGGAAAGTTATCTCAAGCGGGCCGCGATCAAGATGGGGATCAGTGGTCGCCATTCGCTCATCCGCTGGATGCACGCCAGCGAACGCAGCGCCGGGTAACGCGTGCAGGCCAACCCGGCGGGACATCCCGCCGGGGCCCTGTCGGGTACCGGCGGAAGGCTCGAAATTGTCCTTTCGAGGCGGCACCGCATCAACTGACAGAATGATTGCGTTATAACTTCAACAATGAGCTTCGGCTGAGAAATTCTCTCTCTCTGGAATAAACTTTTCGGGCCACCTCCCGGCCGGAAAAATGTATCTCGCCGATGGTGATTCCAGCATATCCCCGGGCCGATCGGGCAGCACACTCGAGAGCCTGGCAACCCCCGCCCTCCGGCTCATGTAAAACAACTGAGCAAGTGCCATCCAATACCGGGACAAGTTGCCGTGCAAACATTTGCACGTCCTCCCATGCCATCGCAAGATCATCAATCGCCAGTTGTTGATCAAAACCCGCCAGGCTCCGGATCAGCCCCGGCGCAATTGATACCTGCAGCAATCAAGCGGTCGCCGGATAGTTGCCGTAGACACAACTTTATATCACTCGACTGGACCTTCCTTCGGGATCGGTTCATTCGCCAACAGCTCTGGCTGTTATCAACCTGTTTTTCGCCAAACGTCATGGGGTGATCAAGTAATGGAAGAACTCAGCTATCTCGGGAAAGTCGAGTCGAATGCACGCACGTATGCGGCGACGTTCCAGCAACTGTTCGTCGGCGGCCAGGGCATGCGAATCAGGGACGCCCATGGCAAGGAATACCTTGACTGCCTGTCCAACGCCGGCACCCTGGCGCTGGGTCACAACCCACCCGAAGTCAAGGCAGCGGTGATGGAGTTCCTCGCTGGCGATCACCTCCAGCAGGGCCTGGACCTGGCAACGCCCGCCAAGTACATGTTTGTCCGGGAGCTGTTTTCACTGCTGCCCGACGCCATGCGCAACTCCAGCAAAATCCTGTTCTGCGGCCCCAGCGGCTCGGATGCCGTCGAAGCGGCCATCAAGCTCGCCCGCCACTACACCCAGCGCTCGGCCCTGATGGCTTTCCAGGGCGGCTACCACGGCATGACCGCCGGCGCCTTGTCGGCCATGGGCAATCTGCGCCCCAAGAGCAGCCATGGCATCATCGCCCAGGACACTCACTTCCTGCCCTTCCCCTACCGTTTCCGTTGCCCTTTCGGCACCCGCGGCGAGCACACCGAACAGTTGTCCATCGACTACATCCGCAACGTCCTGTGCGACCCCGAGGGTGGCGTAACCAAGCCGGCGGCAGTGATCGTCGAAGTCGTCCAGGGCGAAGGTGGCTGCATTCCGGCGTCGGCCCAATGGTTGCGGGAACTGCGGGCAATCACCCAGGAGCAGGAAATCCTGCTGATCATCGACGAAGTCCAGACTGGCCTCGGCCGCACCGGCACCACCTTCGCCCTGGAGCATTCGGGCATTGTCCCGGACATCCTGGTGTTGTCCAAGGCCATCGGCGGTGGCTATCCGTTATCGGTCATCGTCTATGCCGAGCACCTCGACACCTGGGGTCCAGGTACCCACGCTGGAACCTTCCGAGGCAACCAGTTGGCAATGGTCGCCGGCACCGCGACCATGCGTCATATCCGGGAAAACCACCTGGAGGCCAACGCCTCGGCCATGGGCCAACTGCTTGAGGATGGGCTGAGGCAAATTGCCCAGCGTCATGACTTCATCGGCGACGTGCGCGGGCGCGGCCTGATGCTTGGCGTCGAGGTGATCCGCCCCGGCGTCGGCGAGCATGTCGGCCTGGGCGATGGCCAGCGTGCACGGCAGATCAAGCTCAACTGCTTCGAGAACGGCCTGGTGGTCGAAACCGGTGGCCGCCACGGTGCGGTATTGCGGTTCCTGCCGCCGCTGAACATCACCGAGGCCGACATCAGCCAGGTGCTCGAACGCTTCGAGCAGGCGGTACGCAAGACCTGCGAAAAGCGCCTGCCCGTACTCGACGAGATCGCCTGAGACCTGTTCCACGACAGAAACTCGAGATCCCGGTGAGCGGCACACGCTCACCCGCATCGATCGCCGGGTCGATACCTTTGTCGACCCTGGATGCGCCGCCGGCGTGACGAGGGTCACTTCGGTGCAACACCATCCAATAACGTACAACCTCGTACGATACCAGCCTGTATTACAGGTGATTGGGCAAATATATTTGCCGGAAAATTGTAGGTGTGCCCACACAACAGAAAGGGTAAATGACCACTTTCAATGTAAGCAATAGCCTACAAAATCAGCTGTGCAATCAAATTGTCATGATTCAACCGTGACCTTCCGGCAGAAAATAAACTTTTAAATCAATAGATTGAACTTTCACAGACATTTTTCTGCGGCCGTTTTCACGCTTTTGAATATGCCTGTCATATAAAGAGTCAATTTTTCGGCGCCTGTTTTGTATCTTTTTATGTCCCAGAATTCCACTACAGACACTCGCTTGCGGTATGGATTCAAATTCATCGCACTTGCTGAATCGCTTCTCGAAAACGTTTGAATCTAGGGCTAGCGCCGCGTGACCGCCGCCTCCGGAAGGTTGCCGTGCCGCTGCACCTGAAAAGGTAAACAGGAATGAACCGAACCAGCAGTATCATGGATGTGGAAAGTGCCCGCTTCTATCACGAACTGGGCGAACTGGTCCTCAATGTGGGTCAGCAGCACTTCGCCGAGGGCCTCTATCGATTGGTCGCTCAATTGGTGCCGGTCAACGCACTGGAACTGAGCGAATGGACCATTGACGACCGCCAGAGCCGCGTCGTCGATGTCCGACTGGTGGGTGGGGCCGGCGAGCCGGAGGATATTCCGCCGCCGAGCAACATCAGGCACGCCAGCGAGCATCCGCTAGGCAAGGACATCATCGAGATGGATCACCCGCTGCTGATCCAGATGAACGCCAAGCCCGCCGTACCCGGCAAGCCGCGCAGCCATGCCGAGTACCACCAGTGCTGTCTGGTGTCGCTGAAGAACAACCGCCGCAGCCTGATCTCACTGTACCGTCCGCAACACCAGAAAGCCTTTTCCCTGACGGAACTGTCGTTCCTCAAGAATCTCTCGGAAACCCTCTTGCCGCTGATCGAGTGCCATGCCCAGGTCACCCGCCAGTCGCTGCAAAAGCTGGGCACCTGGCTGCCCAACCCGGGCGCGGAAAACGAACTGACCTCCCTGCAGCGCGACTTCAAGGAGCGCCTGGCACTTTGTGACATCACCCTGTCGGTTCGTGAGCAGGAAGTCTGCCTGGGGTTGCTCAACGGCGGCACCGTGCCGGAAATGGCAGAAAAGCTGTGCGTCAAGAACAGCTCCATCGAAACCTATCTCAAGCGCGCTGCCGCCAAGCTGGGGGTCAGTGGCCGGCATGGGTTGGCCAAATGGATGGTCGGCACCCCGGTGCCCATGCAGGCCTGATGGAGGCCGGATAGCTACCCTCGTCCCTATACTGCAGCCGCCCTGCACCCTGGCGGGAAGTGACTACGGTGTCTCTACTGGAGCGACAACCATGAGCAAGTTCGAGCCGGGCCAACATGTAAGACTGCGTTCGGGGGGGATCCGGATGGTGGTCAAGCAAACGTCCCATGCCAGCCAGTTTCCGGATACCACCCTGGTGCACTGCGAGTACCAGGCCAAGCACCGTACCGTGCAGGGTTTCTTCGCCGCGGCCAACCTTGTGCGCGTCGGCAACCTGCCAGACGCCAGGAACGAGCAGCAGGAGCGCACCGAGTCCTGAAGCATCCTCCTCGCCGAGACTGCAATCATTTAGCCACCCTTCCATCATGATACCGTCACAATCCCCGGACAAAATGAACGCAGTCAAAGGGATTTGACCCATCTGCTGAAAGCCCGCTCCTTAATCAGGCGGGCTTTTCGCTTTTTACGCACCCGATAAACGGATGCCTCGGGCCAGTGCCCGGCCCCACGTCCTGAACATGCTGTTCGCACTGACGAAAATCAGGGTGTAACAGGCTTTCGCCACGATACGCCCAGGCCGCCCGGTAAGCAGCGCGGCTCATTCAATGGGCGAAATACGCCCGCTAACCTTTCGATATGAACCAACTAAAGGCACAATGCGCGTCCTTTTTTTGGCTAGCCCTGCCGGAGGCCTCGAAATGATCAAGACGCCGTACTACCTCATCGACAAGCAGAAGCTGCTGGTCAACCTGCAGAAGATCGCCTACGTGCGCGAACAATCGGGGGCCAAGGCGCTCCTGGCACTCAAGTGCTTCGCCACCTGGTCGGTGTTCGACCTGATGCAGCAATACATGGACGGCACGACGTCGTCATCGCTCTACGAGCTCAAGCTCGGCCGCCAGAAATTCGCCGGCGAAACCCACGCCTACAGCGTGGCCTGGGCCGACGATGAAATCGGCGAAATGCTGGAAAACTGCGACAAGATCATCTTCAACTCCATCGGCCAGTTGCAGCGCTTTGCCGAGGCCTCGGCGGGCAAGACCCGTGGCCTGCGCGTCAACCCGCAGGTGAGCAGCTCCGACTATCTGCTGGCCGACCCGGCGCGCCCCTTCAGCCGCCTGGGCGAATGGGACCCGGCTAAGATCGAGCAGGTCATCGGGCAGATCTCCGGCTTCATGTTCCACAACAACTGCGAGAACGGCGACTTCAGCCTGTTCGACAAGATGCTCGGCACCATCGAGGAACGCTTCGGCCACCTGTTGCACAAGGTCGAGTGGGTCAGCCTCGGCGGCGGCATCCACTTCACCGGTGAAGGCTACGCGCTGGATCAGTTCTGTGCCCGCCTCAAGGACTTCTCGCAGAAGTACGGCGTCCAGGTCTACCTGGAACCGGGCGAAGCGGCGATCACCCAGAGCGCCTCGCTGGAAGTCACCGTGCTCGACACCCTGTACAACGGCAAGAACCTGGCGGTAGTGGACAGCTCCATCGAGGCGCACATGCTCGACCTGCTGATCTATCGCCTCAATGCCAAGATGGAACCGAACGACGGCAGCCACACCTATATGGTATGCGGCAAGTCCTGCCTGGCCGGTGACATCTTCGGCGAGTACACCTTCGATCAGCCGCTGGCCATCGGCGACCGACTGTCGTTCATCGACGCGGCAGGTTACACAATGGTCAAGAAAAACTGGTTCAACGGTCTGAAAATGCCGTCCATCGTAGTGAAACAACTCGACGGTAGCGTCGAGACGGTTCGTGAGTTCAGCTACGACGACTATCTGTCCAGCCTCTCGTAAGCTGGCTGTCCAAAGGAGAAATGAGCAAATTGAAGAAGAACGTACTTATCATTGGTGCAGGAGGTGTCGCCAAGGTGGTGGCCCACAAGTGCGCGCAGCACAACGATGAACTCGGTCGTATTGCTATCGCGTCGCGCAACATCTCCAAATGCCAGGCCATCATCGACAGCGTCAAAGCCAAGGGCAGCCTCAAGCAGCCCGCCGACATCAAGGCTTTTGCACTGAACGCCCTGGACGTCGAAGCGACCAAGGCGCTGATCCGCGAGACCGAATCGCAGATCGTCATCAACGTCGGCTCCGCGTTCCTCAACATGTCGGTCCTGCGTGCCTGCATCGACACCGGCGTGGCCTACCTCGACACCGCCATCCACGAAGAGCCGGGCAAGGTCTGCGAGACCCCGCCATGGTACGGCAACTACGAGTGGAAGCACCTCGAGGAATGCCAGCAGAAGAACATCACCGCCATTCTTGGCGTAGGTTTCGACCCAGGCGTGGTCAATGCCTATGCGGCCCTGGCACAGCAACAGTATTTCGACCGCATTGACTCGATCGATATTCTCGACGTCAACGCCGGTTCCCACGGCAAGTATTTCGCCACCAATTTCGATCCCGAGATCAACTTCCGGGAGTTCACCGGGCAGGTGTGGAGCTGGCAGGACAGCCAGTGGACCAGCAACACCATGTTCGAAGTCAAGCGCACCGACGACCTGCCGGTCGTGGGCTCGCAGAACCTGTACCTCACCGGTCACGATGAAGTGCACTCGCTGTCGAAGAACCTCGACGTGCCCAACGTGCGCTTCTGGATGAGTTTCGGCGAGCACTACATCAACGTCTTCACCGTGCTGAAGAACCTTGGCCTGCTCTCCGAGAAGCCGGTCAAGACCGCTGAAGGCCTGGAAGTGGTGCCACTGAAAGTGGTCAAGGCCGTACTGCCCGACCCTGCCTCGCTGGCACCGGGCTACACCGGCAAGACCTGCATCGGTGACCTGGTCAAGGGCAGCAAGGATGGCCAGCCGCGCGAGCTGTTCATCTACAACGTGGCCGACCATGAGGACGCCTACGCCGAGACCGACAGCCAGGGTATCTCCTATACCGCCGGTGTACCGCCAGTGGCTGCGGCCCTGCTGGTCGCCCGTGGCGAGTGGGACGTGCAACGCATGGCCAACGTCGAGGAACTCCCAGCCGAGCCGTTCCTCAAGGCGCTGGACGTGATGGGCCTGCCGACCCGCATCAAGGACGAGCGCGGTGACCGCGCCTGGGACGCTATCGCCTGATAGCTCCCCTCCCGGACCTTCGATAAGGTCTGCGTGAACAGAAGCGCCCCGGCCATTGCGGTTCGGGGCGTTTTTCGTTCACGACGAAGCTGGGCACGCAACGGCATCCGGTCACGTGTCCCTGAGCAGAGCCAGTGCAAGGGTTTCCGCCAGTTGCGACTGGCTATAGGGCTTGAGAATCCGCGGCAACTGCACCGCCGGGCCTTCCAGATGGCCGGAATAGCCAGTGGCGAGGATGATCGGCAACTCGGGATGCAGCTTGCGCACCACCTCGGCCAATTGCGCGCCGTCCATCTGCGGCATGATCATGTCGGTGATCATCAGGTCGACCGCAGGATTCTGCTCCAGGCAGCGCAACGCCTGGGCGCCGGAAGTCGCGCAGATCACCCGATGCCCGAGGTCCTCGAGCAGCAACACGGTGCTGTCGAGCACCAGGTTGTCGTCGTCGACCAGCAGTACCGTCAGCGGTTTGAACAACGGTTGTGGCTCACCGTCGACGAAGAGATGTGGTCCCGGATCGACCTCGTTGTCCACCGGCAGCCAGAGTTCGGCGGTGGTACCCTGGCCCTTGCTGCTTTTCAGCACCAGGCGCCCGCCCATCTGCTCGGCCAAGCCGTGAACCATCGACAGGCCCAGGCCGGTCCCCTTGCCCACGCCCTTGGTAGTGAAGAACGGGTCGGTCGCGTAGGCCAGGGTATGCTCGTCCATGCCTTCACCATCGTCAGTGATCGCCAGACACACGTACTCATCATGGGGCAGCGCATCGACCTTGGCGTGCACGCCGGCACTGATCCGGATACTGCCACCGGCCGGCATTGCATCGCGGGCATTGCTCACCAGATTCAGCAAGGCCAGCTCCAACTGGTTGATATCGACATGCACCGCCGGCAGGGCCGTGCTCAGTTGCGACAGGACCGCCACCTGTGGCCCGGCCGAACTGCGCAGCAGGCCGAGCAGATTGTCCACCAGGTCCGATAGGCGCACGGCTTCGGTCCGCAGTTCCTGGCGCCGGGCGAAGGCCAACATGCGCTGGGTCAGCGATACGCCGCGCTCGGTACCCTGCAAGGCGTTCCCCACCAGCCGGGAAAGCCTTGCGTCGCCGTTGACACGCTTGCTCAGCAATTCGAGGTTGCCGCGAATCACCGTCAGCAGGTTGTTGAAGTCGTGGGCGATACCACCGCTGAGCTGACCGATGGCCTGCAGTTTCTGCGACTGGAACAGTGCTTCACGTGCCTGGTCCAGCTCCTTTTGCGCCAGTACCGACTCGGTGATATCACGGGTGATCTTGGCAAAGCCGAGAATCTCGCCGTTCTCGGCACGGATCGGGTCCAGTATCACGTGGGCCATGAACCGCGTGCCATCCTTGCGCAAGCGCCAGGCCTGCTTCTCGAAGCGCCCTTCGGTGGCAGCGATCGACAGCGCCCGGGCAGGCTCGCCGCTGGCACGGTCCTCGTCGGTGTAGAACATCGAGAAGTTCTTGCCGATGACCTCCTGCGCCGTGTAGCCCTTGATGTGTCGCGCGCCCTGGTTCCAACTGCTGACCCTCCCCTGTGGGTCGAGCATGTAGATAGCATGATCGGTCAGGGCATCGACCAGCAGGCGGAAACGATCACCGTCGGTTACGCTTCCGGACGCAGGTTGATCGGACATGAGGGGCCTCGCAGGTAATTTTCCCCCTACCTTACACCGGCTCCGCCAGCGTGCCCAAGAAAACCTCCCGGGCCTCGACAGATTGCATGACCGGGGGTAAGCAGGCCCGTCTCAGGCCTTGACCCAATCCAGGTCCACTTCGCCCTCGATACCGTCGACCAGGCCCTTGCTGCTGTGCTGCCACCAACTCCAGCTCTTGCCCCGGCTGCTCCAGGTTTGCGGCAGCGAGGGCTGTTCGACCTGCCAATGGGCGACCCAAAGCGGGCATTCGCTGAAATCGTGCCTGTCCCACGCCACGTCGCGGTCCCACATCGTGGGAGAGGTGTAGATCAACGGGTAGGCCCCGCCCAACAGTTGCCTCACCGAAGTGACCAGGCTGAACAGGTTGTCGGCCATCTGCTGCGCGGATGCCTGTTCGTTATGCTGGGTTTCCACATCGATCGCCAGCAGGTCGCGTCCCGGCTCGAACTGCACCTCGGCAAGCTGCCGGCGGATATTGGCCAACTGCTCGCAGGGGGTGCTGCTCAGCGCCCTGAAGTAGTGATAGACCCCGGCCCGCAGGCCATGGCTGCGCAAGCCACGAAAATTCTCGACGAACCGGGGATCGACGTAGGTACCACCCTCGGTCATTTTCACCATCGCCTGGGTGATCCCGGTCGCCGCGACTCTGGCCCAGTCGATACTGCCCTGCCAGCGTGATACATCCATGCCTCGCGCATAAGCATTGCGGCCTGTTTCCTTGCAGCTCATTGGTCTCTCCGTGGGGTTTGCTGTTGTCGGTTATTGCGTCGCGTCCATGTTTCCACGCGACATCGACCAGCAGGTCCTAACCGGATACCGCCCACGGCAGGATTCCCAGCGAAGCAAAGAAACTCAGCGACGTCGTCAACCACTCGCCATCGCGGGAAACCCGCTTCGAGTTCAGCGCCTGAAACCGCAGGGGCTCAGTAGCCCCTGGAACGATCGACCACGTTGAGCAGCGCCTCGCCCCGGCGTTCACGCCGCAGGTTTTCGAGGATGACCGAGACGGCACCGTCGACCTGTACGGTGCTGGCGACATGGGGTGTCATGAGTACCTTGGGATGGCCCCAGAACGGATGCTCGGGCGGGGGCGGCTCCTGTTCGAACACGTCGAGGATCGCCCCGCCCAGGCGGCCCTCGTCCAGTGCCCGAACAACATCGTCATCGACCAGATGGGCGCCGCGACCGACGTTGACCAAGCCGGCACCCATCGGCAGGCAATCGAGCCGTGCGCGATTGAGAATGCCATGGGTCTCTGGCGTCAGCGGCAGCAGGTTGATCAGGATGTCGCACTGCTCCAGGAACGCCGACAGTTGCTCCATGCCGACAAAACAGCGCCCGCCCGGCACGGCCTTCTCGCTGCGATTCCAGCCGCTGAGCTGAAAGCCCAATGGTTGCAGACGGTCAAGCACCGCAAGCCCCAGGTTGCCAATGCCCATGACGCCGACACGTCGGCCAGCGGCGGGGATGATCGGCAACTCTGCCCAAACCCTGGCCGCCTGTTGCGCGCGATAGCTGAGGATGTCCCGGTGCAAGGCGAGGACGGCGAACTGCACGTACTCGGTCATGATGGTCGCCATCGACGGATCGACCAGCCGAACCAGTGGCACATGCTCCGGCAGCACCGACAGGTCGAACTGATCGACACCGGCTCCGGCCGAATAGAGCACCTGCAGGTTGGGGAAGCGTTCGATCAGGTCGGCGCAGGACTCCCAGGCGATCAGGTAGCGCACATCGGCCGGGTCGCCCACCTCGGGCGCCTGGCGAAACTCGAGTTCCGGGGCCTGCCTGGCAAAGGCCGCCCGCCATTTCTCGGCGTCGCTGGGCCACGCCATGTAGAGAATACACATGCCAACTCCTTGGGGTATCGGGCCTCACATAGTGCTGGAGCCCTCGGTGATTGACCATCGCATGTCTCACCGACGGCACTTTTCATAAAGCGCCTTGAGCCGCACGACCGCGGCCTCCACCTCGCCATCCTTGACGCCACCGTAACCGAGCACCAGCAGATTGCCGTCGTCGGCCTGCGGGTCGAGGGTGTAGGCGCCGCGCAGGGCCAGGTCGAATGCGGCGGCGTGTTCGAGCATTTTCCTCGCCGTGCCGGGGGCACCGATGCGCACGGCCAGATGCAGGCCCGCCTGCCCGCGACTGTAGTGGATGGCGTCGCCGAAGTGCGTGTCCAGAGCCGCCTTCAACAGGCGCCGACGCTCGGCATAGACAGCGCGCATCCGGCGAATGTGGCTGGAAAAATGGCCCTCGCGGATGAAATCGGCCATCGCCGCCTGCGTCGCCAGGAAACCCGGACGATAGAGCTGGGTCAGGCCCTTGGCGAAGGCATCCGCCAGCCCTTCGGGAACCACCAGGTAGCTGAGTCGCAAACCGGGGAACGTCACCTTGCTGAAGGTGCCGAGATAGATCACCCGGCTCCCGCTGTCCAGTCCCTGCATGGCCGGCAGTGGATCGATGTCGTAGCGAAACTCGCTGTCGTAGTCATCCTCCACCAGCCAGAGCCGCTCGGCCCTGGCCAGGGACAGCCAGTCCCGTCGCCGTTGCAGGCTCATGACATGGCCGGTGGGGTATTGGTGCGACGGTGTCACGAAGGCCAGGCGCGCCCGGCTCTCCAACTCGGGGAGACGCGCGCCCTCTTCGTCCAGTTGCAGCGGTACGCAGTGCAGACCGGCGGCGGAAAACACCACCGGAGCCCCCCAGTGGCAGGGGCTCTCCACCAGTGCCGTATCACCTGGATCCGCCAGCAGCTTGGCCAGCAGGTCGAGTGACTGATGAGTGCCCTGGGTGATGATGATCTGTCGGGGGCTGCATCGGACCGCCCGCGAGGCATACAGATAGGTGCACAAAACCTCGCGCAAGGGCCGGTAGCCACCCAGCTCGACATAGCCGGCCAGCTCGGCATGACTGCGCTTCAGATAGCGGTTCTGCAACCGCCGCCAGAGGTGAAAGGGAAAGTACTGTGCATCCGCGACCCCGGGGACAAACGCACCGGCGCCACGGGCCAACGCGGTGACACGCGCGGTGATGCCAAGTCCCCGCGACGACAACAGGCTCTCGACCGCCTCGACCTGGTCGACCGGACCGTCGTGCCGGTCGCCGCGTGGCAAGGTATCGGCGACGAACGTGCCGCTGCCCGAGCGGGTGAACAGGTAGCCCTCGTTGACCAGTCGCTCGTACACCAGCGACGTGGTGACCCGCGACACGTTCAATTGCGCGGCCAGGGATCGGGTCGAGGGCATGCGCGCGTCGACCGGCAAGTGGCCCTGCAGGATCGCCGCCTGGAGGGCCTCGTAGATCTGCCGCTGCAGGCCGGACGGACCACCGCGCCGAAGCGAATCCATCAGCAGTTCCTGAAGCTGTAGCGCCATGGGTGGCCTCGAACAGGTCGATTCATCAAGAGCAGGCCGCTGGAAAGTGGCCTTATCGATAAATCCTATCCGGATCTAACAGATAGCTCCACTACTGACCTATCTTCAGTCCAACGCTGGTTCGGCCCCACCCAGTCCCCATGCCCTTTACCCGAGGCAAGTCTCATGACGTCCCGCACCACGCTCGCCGCCGACGACATTCTTGCCGCCGCCCCGGCCACGGTTTCCACCGACCAGGCCGCCGCGCTGGCGGCACAACTCTATGGTCTTGACGGCAGCGCCCGACTGCTGGCCGGTGAACGCGACCTGAACTTTCACCTCGGCTGTGGCGAGCGTGGCCAGTTCCTGCTGAAGGTTTCCAACCCGGCTGAGGACCCGAGCGTCGCCGATTTCCAGAACCAGGCACTGCGGCACATCCAGCAGTGTGACCCGCAGTTGCCGGTGCAGCGCATCTTCGCCGCCCATGACGGCAGCCTGCAAACGCGGGTATCGATCGACGACCAGCAGGTGCTGGTGCGCCTGTTCTCCTTCGTCGGCGGTGTCTCGCTGAGTCAGGTTGCCGAACCCGGCGAAGCCTTTCGCAGGAGCCTGGGGGAAAACCTCGCACGCCTGGGCCTGGCACTGCGCGGCTTTTTTCATCCGGCCGCAGGGCACGAACTGCTGTGGGATCTCAAGCATGCCCTGCGCCTGGAGGCCATGACCGAGCTGATCGAAGACCGCGCGGCCCGCGAGCGGGTCCGTCAGTTCCTCGGTCGCTTCGAGTGCCATGCCCTGCCCCGGTTGCCACGCCTGCGGGCCCAGGTAATCCACAACGACCTGAACCTGCACAATGTCATCGTCGATGCGCAGGCGCCCCATGCACTGCGCAACATCCTCGACTTCGGCGACATGGTGCATGCGCCGCTGATCAACGACCTGGCGGTCGGCGCCGCCTACCAGTTGGGCGCCTCGGGCAACCCCCTCGAACGAGCCCTGCCCTTCATCGCCGCGTACCATCGGGTTTGCCCCCTGGAACCCGTGGAACAGGAGATTCTGTTCGACCTGATTGCCTCCCGCCTGGTGCTGACCGTGGTCATCACCAACTGGCGCGCCTCGCTCTACCCGCAGAACCGCGACTACATCCTGCGCAACGCCCCCTCGGCATCGAGTGCATTGCAACGCCTCGCCCAACTGTCGCGCCAGGATGCCCAGGACCAGATCCACCGAGCCTGCCAGCAGGAGACCGAGTAAATGACCATGATCAACGGCTTCACCGCCGCCGACGCGCAACAACTCTCCAGCGCCGAACGCGCGCTGATCGAGCGCCGAGAAAGGACCCTGGGCCCGGCCTACCGGCTGTTCTATGAACGGCCCCTGCACATCGTCAGGGGAGATGGCGTCTGGCTGTACGATGCCGATGGCAGGCGCTACCTCGACGCCTACAATAACGTCGCCTCGATCGGCCATTGCCACCCACGGGTGGTCGATGCGATCTGCGCCCAGGCCAGGCAGCTCAACACCCACACGCGCTACCTGCACGAAGGCATCCTCGACTACGCGCAAAAGCTGCTGGCGACCTTCCCGCCGCAGCTCAGCCAGGTGATGTTCACCTGCACCGGCAGCGAGGCCAACGACCTGGCCTTGCGGATCGCCCGCCAGTGCACTGCCGGCACCGGGATCATCGTCACGCAGTTGGCCTATCACGGCGTGACCGGGCAGTTGGCCTGTGCCTCGCCATCGCTGGGTACCGGCGTCCCTGCCAGCCCGCACGTACGCCAGGTCCGAGCCCCCGATGCCTACCGACTGGGCGCGGAAAACGTCTCGCGGGTATTCGCCGAAGATGTCCGCGCAGCCATCGCGGATCTGCGCAGCCACGGCATCAAGCCTGCTGCGCTGCTGTTCGACGGGATCTTCGCCAGCGACGGCGTACTGGCCGACCCGGCCGGTTTCGCCCGCGAAGCCGTGGCCGTTGCCCAGGCGGAGGGCCTGTTGTACATCGCCGACGAAGTGCAATCGGGCTTCGCCCGTACCGGCTCGCAGATGTGGGGGTTCCAGCGCCACGGCGTGCTGCCCGACATCGTCACCCTGGGCAAGCCGATGGGCAACGGTCAGCCGATTGCCGCTGCGGTCATGCGCCCGGAAGTGGTCCGGGAGTTCGGCAACACCACCCGCTACTTCAACACCTTTGGCGGTAACCCGGTGTCCTGCGCCGCTGCCAACGCCGTGCTCGAGGTGATCCAGGAAGAACACCTGCAGGACAACTGCGCAGAGGTCGGCGCCTACTTCAAGGCCGGGCTCGAGTCACTGGCCCAGCATCACGCGGTCATCGGCGACGTGCGCGGTGCGGGCCTGTTCCTCGGGGTCGAGCTGGTGACGGACCGGGCGAGCAAGAACCCCGACGCCACTGCCGCACGCCGACTGGTCAACGGTTTGCGCGAACGAGGCGTGCTGATCAGTTCCGCTGGCGCCGGGGAGAACATCCTGAAAATCCGCCCGCAACTGATTTTCCAGCGCGAGCATGCGGACCTGTTTCTCGAAACGCTCGACAGCGTCCTGGGCGAGCTTTGACCCAGGCCGAAAACTCCCTGGGTACAGCACGCAAGGCAGTCTGAACCAACCTTCGATGCGGCTGATCTGTTGAAGAAGGACACACCCTGTTCGGGTTGAACACCCTCAGCGCCCGCTGCACCGTGCAGTTGGCCTCATCTTCCCTGGACAGTCCGGCCATCCTTGCACCCTGTGTCCGAGCAGCCGATAAAACTTGGAACCCGTGGGTCAGCGCCGGCCTCCACATGACAAGGTGCCGGTGTTGCCGGTCTCGGCAGCGAACAGGACGACGATCATGAGCAGTGATGTGCGCATCGGTATTTCAGGGTGGCGGGGGGACTTCTACCCTCGCAAACGGGTGCAGAAACACGAGTTGGCGTTCACCTCCAGGGCGGTCAACAGCATCGAGATCAACGGCTCGTTCTACGCCTTGCAGACACCCCAGCGTTATGCCGGCTGGGCTGCGGCGGTGCCAGACGACTTTATCTTCAGCGTCAAGGCGCCGCGCTACATCACTCACATCAAGCGCCTGCGCGAGATCGAGGAACCGCTGGCCAACTTCATGGCGTCGGTGCCGTTCCAGCGCGGTCACAAGCTCGGCCCGATCCTCTGGCAATTCCCGCCCAGCTTCAGCTTCGACGAAGCGTTGTTCGAGGCATTCCTGCAGCAACTGCCGCAACACTGGCGTGAACGCATCGAGCGGTGGACCTAGGATGCCGTTCGACGATCCGTCGCTTGCCCGGCTGTCGGTCGCCACTGCGGGAGTATCGCCATGAGTTTCATCCTCTGGATGACCGTGCTGGGTGGCATCCTGCTGATCCTGGCATTGACCTCTTCCTACCTGCGCTGGATGCCGATCACCACGTCGGCGGTGTGCCTGCTGATGGGCGTCGCCATTGGTCCGGCGGGCCTCGGCTGGCTGCAACTGGACCTGGATCGGCATGCGCTGTGGATGGAGCACTTGTGCGAAGTCGCCGTGCTGTTTTCGTTGTTCGTCTGTGGCCTCAAGTTGCGCCTGCCGCTGCGCGATGCCAGTTGGCGTGTCGCCTTCGGCCTGGCGGGCCCGGTGATGCTGCTGAGCATCGGCGGCGCCTGCCTGGCGCTGCATTACCTGCTCGGGTTGTCGTGGGGCACTTCGTTACTGATCGGCGCCATGCTCGCACCGACTGACCCGGTGCTGGCCTCGATGGTCCAGGTCAGCGATGCGCGCGATGGCGATCGCCTGCGCGTCGGGCTGTCCGGTGAGGCCGGACTGAATGACGGCATCGCCTTTCCCTTCGTGCTGCTTGGCCTGCTGCTGTTGCGCCAGGAGCACGGCCAGGCGCTGGAATGGCTCGGCTGGCTCTCGCGGGACCTGTTGTGGGCGGTACCGACCGGTTTGCTGATCGGCTATGCCATGGGCCGGGGGCTGGGGCGCCTGACCTTGCTGATGCAGACCCACCATCGGGACAGCACCCTGTCGCCCAATGACTACCTGACCCTGGCGCTGATTGCCCTGGCCTACGTGGTAGCGGAACGACTTCACGGCTACGGTTTCCTCTCGGTGTTCGCCGCCGCCCTGGGCTTGCGCCAGGCAGAGGTGAGATCGACCGCCGATCCCCGGACACCCGCCGAGCACCTGGTGCAGCCCCTGGTCGGGCACCAGAACATCGAGCCCCGGCAGGCCCTGCACGGTGACGTGGACAACCTCGACGATACCCAGGTGGCCGCCGGGATCATGATGGGCGACATGCTGGCGTTCGGTAACCTGGTGGAACGGGCAATGGAGGTATTCCTGGTGACCCTGCTGGGGCTGGTCCTCGTGCCCCATTGGGATTGGCGCGCCCTGGTAATCGCGGCCCTGCTGTTCCTGCTGATCAGACCCTTGAGCGTGCAATTGCTGCCTTGGGGAGCCTTGCTGAGCCCCACCCAGCGATGGCTGACCGGCTGGTTCGGCATACGCGGGATCGGCAGTCTCTACTATCTGTTCTACGGGCTGAACCACGGCTTGTCCGCAGAGGCCGCCTCGACCTGTGTCAACCTGACCTTGTCGGTGGTCGCCCTCAGCATCCTGGTGCATGGCTTGAGTACGCAGCCGATGCTCGCCCGCTACGAGCGCTCGAAAAAATAGAAAACCGGCAGATGTAACAAAGAATTTCATGAAAACTCATTGTCCAACGAAGTACCTACAACAAGGAGTTCCGTCATGCGATTCGCACGCTTCTGCCAGTCATTGTCAAAATGGGCCGGTGCTTCGAGGACCTTCATGATCGCCATCGTGCTGATCATCATCTGGGCGGCGACCGGTCCCTACTTTCACTACAACGATACGTGGCAGCTGATCATCAACACGTCGACCACGATCATTACCTTCCTGATGGTGTTCCTGATCCAGAACACCCAGAACCGCGACAATGACATCCTGCACATCAAGATCGACGAGCTGCTGCGAGCCACCAAGGAAGCCCACAACGCCATGCTGTGTCTGGACAAGCTGGAAAATCGCCAACTGCGTGAACTGCGCAAGGAGTACAGCAAGATGGGCGCCAGTGAGACCGTCGATCCGACATGCCTGCCCGACCAGTCCACGGCCATCCCAGCGCAGGACGACGAAGAGAAACAACCGTCAAAACCATGAGACGCTGCCAAGCGCAGGCGATAGGGCTATCTGCATCCCCATCCTGCGCTGTTCGTGCAGGCTGCATGAGTTCCATTCGCCATCATGGATGACAAGCCGTTGAAAACAGGGAAGTTTCCAGCGCCGCGCGATTGGCACGACAAATGCCCCTACTCCCTCGATACACGGCGCCGACAAAGATCGGCAGATCTTCCCTACGTGATAGCGAGGCATCCCAGATGAACGCCATTGAACTGCTCAAAGCGGACCATGAAAAGGTCAAGGCCATCCTGACCCAACTGAGCGAATCGACCGACCGGGCACTGAAGAAGCGCACCGAACTGCTGCAGAAGCTGGAACTGGAAGTCACCATCCATACGCAGCTTGAAGAGCAGATTCTCTACCCCGCCTTCAAGGAAGCCGGCAGCAAGAAGGATGAGGAAATGTACTACGAGGCCAAGGAGGAACATCGCACGGTGGACTCGCTGGTACTGCCCGACCTGAAGAACACCTCGCCAACCACGCCCGAATTCGCCGGCCGCGTGAAAGTGGTCAAGGAACTGCTGGAGCACCACATCGAGGAAGAGGAAAGCGAAATGTTCCCGGAAGCCGAGAAGGTACTGGGCAAGGAAAAACTCGAGATGCTCGGTGAAGAGATGCAGGTGTTGAAAGCATCGCTGAAGAAAAGTCTGACCGCATCGAAACTGGCCGCCTGAGGCGGCCCGATGGGCACGGGGAACGGGAGCGCCGGGAGGCGATCGATCGTTCCCTGTCCGCCCGCATCGGCCGGGTCTCAGACGGCTGCGGAGATCGCCTCGATCGTCAGCTTTGCGACCCACTCGCTAGACATCGGGTTCTGCCCTGTCACCAGCCGACCGTCCCGGACAGCATGCGGCTCGAAGACCGGCGCGCCCTCGTAGAGCCCGCCCAATTCGCGCACGCGACTTTCTAGCAGGAACGGCATCGCTTGCGTCAGCCCGGCGGCGTCCTCTTCCGCATCGCTGAAGGCACTGACCTTGCGACCGGCCACCAGCGGCTTGCCGGATTCATCGACGGCGCCGAGCAGGCCGGCCGGACCATGGCACACCGCCGCGATGACCTTGCCCTGGCGCCAGGCGGCGCTCAGCAGAGACGCGAGGTGCGGATCAGCCGGCAGGTCGAACATTGTCCCGTGACCACCCGGCAGGAACACGGCGGCGAATGAATCACTGGCAACCGTCTCCAGACGCTCGGAGTTCTCCAGCAACGACAAAGCCTGCTCGTCGGCCAGGAAGCGCGCCATGCTCCAGACTTCCTCGGTTTTTGAATGGGGGTCGACAGGAATCGCACCGCCCTTGGGCGAAGCGAGCACTACCTCATAGCCGGCATCGACAAAAACATAGTAGGGCGTGGTCAGTTCTTCGAGCCACACGCCGGTAGGCCGTTCGGATGTTCCGAGGGTCGACTGGGAAGTGAGTACCATCAAAATGCGTTTGTTCTGCTTGATCATTCGTCTCGATCCAGGGATGGGACAAGGCGCACGATGGCCTTGCCGGAGTAGGTCCGGTGCTGCAGCCCGTGCAGGTGCTGCGCCAGGTTTTCAAAAAGGGCCGCGTTGATCGCGTCGGGCTGCCATTGCCCCGCGCCGAGCGCCGCAAGCATCGACTCACCCGCCGCCACCAGTTCGCGCCAGGTGCGCTCATCACCGAACGTGTGGGCCGCGCCCAAGGCGACTTCATGGACCGAAAGAGTTCGACTGAACGGCGGGCACACTGGCGTATCCAGTCGGTCCTGCACACACACCAGATGGCCGTTGGCACGCAACGCGGGCGCCAGCAGTCGGGCATGCCGGGCGTTGACCGTATCGATCACCGCATCGAAACGGGTGCCCTGCTCCCACGGGCCCTCGAGCGGACCGTCGAGACAATCGCTCACCCCCAGCGCCAGCAAACGCCCGGCATGGCGTGGGTGACACATGGCCGTGACCTTCAATCCGCGCTGGCGGGCCAGCTGGATCAGGTGATGCGCCACCGATCCGCCCGCGCCACTGATGAGCAACTGCCTGCAAGCTGCCGGCAGCTTCTCCAGGGCCAACCAGGCGGTCAGCGCCGGGCATGGCAAACTGGCCGCATCGGCCCAGCCCACACCGGGCGCCACACGCATCAGCACCCGGGCCTGCACCGCGGTGTACTCGGCAAAGCTGCCATCACGCGCCAGGCTCTGGTGATAGGCCACCCGCTGGCCGACCCAGGCCGGCGACACACTATCGCCCACGGCGACCACCACCCCGGCGCCATCGACACCCGGTACATGGCCCGCTTGCCAGGCGACCAGCTCGCCGCCGAGGACTTTCCAGTCCACCGGGTTCAGGCCCGCCACGACGTTGCGTACCAGTACGTCACCGGCCTGCAGTGACGGCAGGGGCCGTTCGACCAGCCGCAGTTCGGCGGGATCGGCACTGCCTTCCCAGGCCCACGCGCGATGAGAGGTCGACATCATGCCTGGTAGGCCCCCGCCGAATAGGTGAGCTCGTAGCTATGGCTGTAGATCTCGAGGATGTTGCCGAACGGATCCTCCATGTAGACCATGCGGTATGGTTTTTCGCCGGGAAAGTACTCGCGCACGGGCATGCGCTGCTTGCCGCCGGCAGCGACGATTTTCGCCGCCAGGCCCTCCACGTCCGGATCCTGAACGCAGAAATGGAAGACCCCGGTTTTCCAGTATTCGAAATTGTTTTCCGGCCGCTGTGCATTGCGAAACTGGAAGATCTCCACCCCGATCCGATCGCCCGTCGACAGGTGGGCAATGCGGAACTCGCCCCAGCCGGCGCCGAACACATCGGTGCACATCACGCCAATGGCACTGTCGTCTTCAGTGATGGTGGTCGGTGGCATGATCAGGTACCAGCCAAGGACTTCGGTGTAGAACTTCACCGCACCGTCCAGGTCGGTGACGGACAGGCCGATATGGGAAAAATTGCGAGGATAGACGGGCATGACGACACTCCAGGAAATCGGAAATCCACCTTAGCGACAGCCAGCCATAAGAAGTACTATCGCCGGATTATGGCCTTGATAAGAGTTTGTGATGATCAATCCGCAATGGCTGCGCTCCTTCCTGGGCGTTGCCGAACTCGGCAACTTCACCCGGACCGCCGAACGGCTCGGGCTGACCCAGGCGGCCGTCAGCCAGCACGTGAAGTACCTCGAAGACCAGCTCGGCCCATTGCTGATACGCCGCCCCCGGCACGTTGAACTGACCCCGGCCGGCGCAGCCCTGCTCGATTACGGTCGCGAGCTGGACGCCGCCAACCGGGCACTGCAGGCACGACTCTGCAACGCTGACGAACAGCACGGCGAGGTCGGCCTGATCACTCCCGGCAGCATCGGCCTGACGGTGTACCCGCTGCTGCTGGACTACCAGCAACAGAACCCCGGACTGGTCATTCGCCATCGCTTCGCCCCGGACCGCGAGGTACTGGAAGCGGTACTGGACAATCGCTACGACGTCGGACTGCTGACCTTCAAGCCCGATGAGCCGCGGCTGAACGCCGAGCCCTTCATGGAAGAACCGCTCGAACTGATTCTTCCGGCCGGGATCGCCTATCAAGGCTGGGAAACCTTGCAGGCACTGGGCTTCATCGATCACCCCGATGGGGTCGGCATGGCCACGCGGCTGCTGAGCCGGCGCTATCCGGGCCAGCCCGGCATACGGGAGTTCGCGATACGCGGCTTCAGCAACCAGGTCGGGCTGATCCTTGAGCCGGTGGCGCGGGGCCTGGGCTTCACCGTACTGCCCCGCTTCGCCCGCCAGGCGTTTGCCCGCCAGCAGGCGATCCAGGTCATCGAATGCGGCAGCCCGATCGTCGATACGCTCTGGCTTATCCACCGTGCCGAGTGGCCCCTGGCCCTACGGGCCCGGCGCGCGATCGAGCACCTGCGCCAACGCCTCTCGGCGCCGGCCTGAGGCTGCTCAGCGAGCCGCCTGGCGCGCAGCATCGACCAAACCGTCCAGCCAATCCTGGTGACCATTGATCATCGGGTTCGGCCTGGTCTTGGCCAGCTCTTCAGCCGGCCTGCCCTTCTGGGTTTCCTGGGTCAGGATGCGCACCCGTCCTCCGGACAGATCCTCGATCAGCCAGGCGTGGTGAACATCGAGTCGCGTTTCGCCCTCACCGGCCCAACCGTGCCAGGCAATGCGCCCCGGCGTTCCGGCAGCGGGCGGCAGGTATTCGTTGCATTGCGCCTCGACGGGAAAACCGAAGGTCTCGAAATAAAACCGGACACCCTCCTGCAACTCCGGCCCCACATGGTCATGCAGGCGTACGTTCGCCGAGTTGGCGTAATAGGTCGGCCACAACGCCGCCTGGCTCAGCAGCGGCCAGATGTCCGCCGCCGTGAGGCCGGCGACGATGACTTCATTGGAGACGAAGTTTTCGGTAAAACCGGGCAGATAGCCTTGCGGCCAGATGATCTCGTTCATGGGCATGTGCACCTGGAGTAATGGACTGGGGCCATCATGGGTGCTAGCGTGACATAAGACCAATCGCGATATTTTATCCAGCGCATCATGAATTCTGATATCAGAAACCTGGACTTCAACCTGCTCAAGACCCTAGACGCCCTGCTCGACGAACGCAGCGTCACCCGCGCGGCGGATCGACTGTCGCTGACTCAGCCAGCAGTGAGCGGCATGCTCAACCGACTGCGCGAGAGCTTCGACGACCCGCTGTTCGTGCGTACGCAACGGGGCATCGTCCCGACCCTGCGGGCCGAGCAACTGGCCGGGCCAGTCAAGCAACTGCTGGCGAACGTCCAGGCCATGCTGCAACCCCAGGCCTTCAACCCCGCCACCGCCAGCATGACGATCAAGCTGGCCTCCACCGACTATGCCCTGCGGGCGGTGGTGGTGCCGTTGCTGAGCGCCTTGCGCGAACAGGCGCCGAACATTCATCTCGCGGTGAAACCCGTCGATTCGCAGAACCTGCACACGCAACTGGACCGCGGCGATATCGACCTCGCCCTGGTCACTCCCGACCAGATCGTGCCTGGCCTGCATGGCACGGCGTTGTTCAACGAGCGTTATGTCTGCGTGATGCGTGCGGATCACCCAGAGGCCGGCAACGACACACTGTCGCTGGAGCGCTTCTGTGCGCTGGACCACGCGCTGGTGTCATCCTCGGGCGGAGCCTTTCGCGGCGTCACCGACGAAGCCCTGGCGCGCATCGGACGAAGCCGACGGGTCACCCTGTCGGTCACCAGCTTCCTGATCCTGCCGGACATCCTGCTGACCAGCGACCTGATCGCTGTCGTCCCCCGCCGCCTCGCCGCCAACCTCAGCGGCCTGCGCATGATGGAGCCGCCGGTCGAGATCCCGGGTTTCAGCAAGACCCTGGCCTGGCACGAGCGCACCGATCGCGATCCGGGCCAGCAGTGGGTTCGAGAACTGTTAATCGCGACCTGCCAATCAATCGCCTGAGCCGGGCTGCGGCGAAGGCACCAGCCAGCGGGTACAGAGCAGGCTGGCGATACCGAAGACGAGCATGACAGCCGCCATGGGCCGAGGGGTGCCGTCGGCCAGGGTGCCGACCAGGCCGGAGCCGAGGATGCCGGTGCCGTACTGCAGCGAGCCGACCAGCGCCGAGGTGGCGCCGGCCACCTCGGGAAACGCGCCCATGGCGCCGACGATGGAGTTGGCGACAATGAAGCCGGTTGCCGCCACGAACAGGAACAGTGGCACCACCAGCCCCGCCAACCCGCCCCAATCGGTCCAGGCCGCGGCCATCAGCAGCATGGCCGACAACGCCGCGCCCAGGGTGCCCAGGCGCATCAGGCGGTCACTGCCATGGCGTGCCACCCAGCGCGAATTGAGCTGGTTGGTCAGCATGATGCCGACGATGCCCAGCGCGAACAGCACGCCGTACTGCTGCGGCGAGGCGTGATGATAGGTGATGTAGGCGAACGGCGTGCCGGCGATGTAGGCGTACATCGCCCCGTAGAGAAAGCCCCCGGCGCCTATATAGCCAAGAATGCGGCGATCACCGAGCAATTGCAGGTAGCGACTGAAGGCCTGCACCAACGGCGCCTGGTTACGGCGCTGCATCGACAGGGTTTCCGGCAACGTGCCAAGCAAGGCCAGGGTACCCAATCCCACCAGCACCAGCGCCCAGAAGATCGCACGCCACGACGCCAGGTGCAGGATCAGTCCACCGAGGCTGGGGCCGAGCAATGGTGCGATAGCCATCACCGTCATCAGGGTCGAGAGCATCTGCGCGGCCCGATGGCCGCTGTACAGGTCACGCACCATCGCCCGCGCCAGCACCACGCTGGCGCAGGCGCCGACGGCCTGCACCGCACGCCAGGCGATCATCACCCCGGCCCCGTTGGACAGCGCGCAACCGGCGGAGCCGATGATGAACAGCACCAATCCCAGGGCGATCGGCAAACGCCGACCATAACGATCCCCAATCGGCCCCCATGCCAGTTGGCCCAGACTGAAGCCGATCAGATAGCCGGAGATGGTCAACTCCACCTGGCCGGCATTGGCGTGCAAGGCATCGGCCATGGCGGGCAAGGCCGGCAGGTACAGGTCGGTGGAGATCGAGGCAAAGGCCATCAGCATGCTGAGGATGGCCAGGGTCCAGAGGCTTTGACGGTCGGAAGGCGAAGCAGCGGTGTAACTCTCGGTGGGAGGCATACGGTGCAGGGTCTCGAAAAGGGCTGCCCGCCGCGGCAAACCTGCGGCGGGCCATTGGGGCGAACGGATCAGCGATCGACGTTCTTCTGCAGATGAGCCGGGTAGCGCTCACCGACGATTTCGATCTGGCGCAACGCCGACTCGATGGCGCCGAGGTCGGCGGCATTCAGCTCGATCGTCGCGGCGCCGATGTTTTCCTCCAGCCGGCTCAGCTTGGTGGTCCCCGGGATCGGCGTGATCCAGGGTTTCTGCGCCAGCAGCCAGGCGATGGCGATCTGTGCGCGGGTGGCGCCCTTGTCGCCGGCCAGGCGGCCGAGCACTTCGACCAGTTGCGCATTGGCCTTGCGGTTTTCCTCGCTGAAGCGCGGCACCACGTTGCGGAAGTCGTTCTCGGCGAAGGTGGTGCCGGCGTCGATGGCACCGGTCAGGAAGCCCTTGCCCAGCGGACTGAATGGCACGAAGCCGATCCCCAGCTGTTCCAGCAGCGGCAACACCTCTTTCTCCGGCTCGCGCCACCACAGCGAATATTCACTCTGCAGCGCCGCCACCGGCTGTACCGCATGGGCGCGGCGAATCGACTCGACGCCGGCCTCGGACAGGCCGAAGTGCTTGACCTTGCCCTCAGCGATCAGTTGCTGGACGGTGCCGGCCACCTCCTCGATCGGCACGTTGGGGTCGACGCGGTGCTGGTAGAACAGGTCGATGCGATCGGTCTTCAGCCGCTTGAGCGAGGCTTCGGCCACCGCCCGAATGTTCTGCGGACGGCTGTCCAGGCCCTGGGCAACTTCACCGTTGCGAAAGCCGAACTTGGTGGCGATCACCACCTGGTCACGAAACGGCGCCAGCGCTTCGCCCAGCAGCTCCTCGTTGGTAAACGGGCCGTAGGCTTCGGCGCTGTCGAAGAAGGTCACGCCGCGCTCGAAGGCGCTGCGAAGCAGTTGGATACCTGCCGCCTTGTCCATCGCCGGCCCGTAGCCGAAGCTCATGCCCATGCAGCCCAGGCCGATGGCTGATACGTCCAGGCCGCTGTTGCCGAGTGTGCGCGTTTGCATTGCAGTCTCCTCGAATAGGGTCTGCATACGGTATATTCCTGTGCCGTTCTCAACAATGCGCTACACATTGCATGGCTACGTGAGGAAAATTCACAAATGATGCGTGCCGATCTGCCAGAGCTGACCGCCTTCATCGCCATCGCCGAACACCAGAGCTTCAGCGGCGCTGCCCGTGTGCTGGGGCTGTCGCCATCGGCCCTGAGCCATTCGATGCGCAACCTGGAAGCACGCCTGGAGATGCGCCTGTTCAACCGCACCACCCGCTCGGTGGCGCTCACCGAAGCCGGCGAGCAACTGCTGCAGGGCGTGCGCCCGCTGCTCAACGACCTGACCCGAGTGGTCAACGACGTCACCTCGACGCGCAACTCGCCTTCGGGTTCGATCCGCATCAGTGCGTCGGAATCAGCCTTTCGCCCACTGGTGCGGCATGTCGTACCGGATTTCCTCGAGAAGTATCCGCAGATCCACCTCGAGTTCGTCGCCGATGGCAAGCTGGTGGACATCGTTGGCGAAGGCTTCGATGCCGGGATCCGCATCTTCGACGACGTGCCCCGCGACATGATCGCCGTGCGCTTCGGCCCGGACATGCGCATCGGTGCGGTGGCCTCGCCGGAATACCTGCAACGCCAAGGCGCTCCGCAGACGCCCCACGACCTGCGGCAACATCGCTGCATCCGCTTTCGCTTCGCCAGCGGCGCGCTGTTTCGCTGGGACCTGCAGTACCTGGAGCAGCGCGCGAGTATCGATGTCGACGGGCCGATGACCCTGGACAACATCAACCTGATGATCGACGCCGCGCTGGCCGGCATCGGCATTGGCTGGGTACCGCTGGAACAGGTCGAGGAACACCTGCAGTCCGGACGGCTGGTGCAACTGCTGCCGCAATGGAGCCCGGTGTATCCGGGGCTGTGCCTGTACTACCCGGCCAACCGCCACCCGCCGATGGCGTTGCGGCTGTTTGCCGAGGCGGTACGTGACTGGGCGCGCCGCGAAGGAGTGTAGGATTGGCAGGCATTCATCAAGGGCGGAGGTTCAATGTTCTCGTCTGAACGGCTCAAGGGCATCGACGTATTCGTGGTGGTCGCGGACCTGGGTAGTTTCACTGCCGCCGCAGAGCGCCTGAACCTGACCAGCTCGGCCGTGAGCAAAAGCGTGGCACGCCTGGAAAGCCGACTGGGTACGCGCCTGTTCAGCCGAACCACCCGGCGCCTGTCACTGACCGAGGCCGGGGTGGTGTTCTACAAGACCTGCACCTGCGTGCTGGCCGACCTGGAGGAAGTCGAACACGCGCTATTGGCCGAGGGCAATGAGCCCCACGGGAAGATCCGGATCGACCTTCCCGCCTCGTATGGCCGGCTGCATGTGCTGCCGTTGATCCTGGAATTCCTGCGCGCCCATCCGTTGTTGCAGCCGCATATTTCCTTCTCCGACCGGTTCGTCGATCCCGTGCATGAAGGTATCGATATCCTGGTGCGCATCGGTGGGCCGGACGCCTGGTCACCGGCGCTGGGCCACCAATATTTCGGCTCGCAGCGGATGTTGTTCTGTGCCTCCCCGTCCTACATCAAGGCCCACGGCGCCCCGAAAACCGAACGCGAGCTGGATGACCACCACTGCGTCGGTTATGGCCTTGCCGACGGCCTGGTCAGCCCCTGGTACTTCAAGGGCCGGTTGCCTGGCGATGTGGAGCGCAGGGTTGTCCAGGCGCGGATCGCCGTGGGTGATGGCGAGGGTGAAGTCTCGGCCATCCTCGCAGGGCATGGCATCGGCCAGCTACCGACCTGGCTGATCCAGCAGCATCTCGATGCCGGCACGCTGGTGGAAGTGCTGCCCGACCTGGCCCTCGACAGCATGCCGATGAACCTGGTATGGCAGAAGAGTCGCGAGGGTCTGCCGAAGGTGAGAGCGTTGTTGGACTACCTGCTGCCACGCCTCGGCACCCATGGCACCCACGTCATTCCCTAGACCGGCACCGAAACGTCATGGGCGTGGGGCCAGCCGGCTCACCAGTGGTGTCAGGAGCAGCGCAATCACCGCGACGGCAGCCGCCACGTAGCCGAGCGATTCCACTCCCCCATGGGTAATGGTCATCCCGCCAATGATTGCACCCAACCCAATCCCCGCGTTGGCAGCAGAAACGTTGGTGGTCCCGGCCAGCGCCTGGGAATGGCTCACCGAACTCATGACCCGCACCTGGCTGATCGGGTAAAGCGCCGTATTCGCAATCCCCCACAGCCCTAGGGCCAGGCAGAACACGATACCGGCCTGCGCCAGGGGCACGATGGCGCCCATGCCGAGCGCCAGCAGGACCAGAAACAGCGCCGAAGCCTTGATCGGCGATTTATCGACGGTCTTGCCGCCAATCCAGTTGCCGACCAGGCCGATGGCCCCGAAGCCCATCAACCACCAGCCGACACGGGCCGGCTCAACGCCGGCCACCCGTTCGAGCAGGTCCGCCAGGTAGGTGTAGGCGACGAACATGGCGGTAAACACCACCACCGAGAGCGCTACGTTGGCGAGGAAGAACGGCTCCCTGAAGATCCGCGCCTGCTTCAGGAAATCGACCTTGGCCGTCCGTTCAACCGATGGCATGCAGGCGAGGATGGCTGCCGCCATGATCAGCGACAGGCCGGCCAGTACCCAGAAGGCCCCTCTCCAACCGATGGCATTGGCCGCCACCGTGCCCAGCGGAATGCCCAGCAGCATCGCCGCGGAAATCCCCAGGTAGACCCTGGAGATCGCCTGCCCGGCGGCCTGTGGCCCGGCGAGCTTGCCGGCGGTTTCACTGGCCGTGCCCCAGAACACCGGGAGCATGAGCGCGGGAATGACACGTGCAACGGCCAGCACCCAGAAATTCGTGGAGGCGGCCGCCAGTGCATTCGCGGCGGCGAAGAGCAGCAGGATGGCGATGAACAGCTTCTTTCTGTCGAAATGCGAAAGCGCGGCGGTCAACGGTGGACCAAAGATCATCACGGTGAACGCGAACAGGGTGACCAGTTGGCCCGCCAGGGAAATCGAGATACCCAGATCACGGGCCAGGGCCGGCAAAAGTCCGACGATCAGGAACTCGGTGGTGACGATCAGGAACGCCGAGAACGCCAGGATCGCAATGCTGAATCCGACGCCCCTGACGGCGGAAGTGGCGGGCATGGATGAATCGTATGCGGACATCAGAATGTGCCTCCAGTGGGAATGGAGGCACAGTCTATTTATTATTTTTTGTCCGATTTACGGTATGTTTTCACTTATCACAGGAACCAGATTCATCAATAGCCCTGAACGAACATCCCAAGGCCGGCACCGACGGGGAATGGTTCGATATCGGCTTGTGGGAGTGACCGCCATCGCGGCTCGGGGGTGCCTGGATGTAGCTTTCCAGCGCATCAATGAACATCCGCACCTTGAGCGGCACCAGACGTGACGTCGGGTACACCGCCCAGATGCCCAGGGGCTCCGGCTCGGCATCCGCCAGCACGAGCTGTTCAACGACACCGGCTGCAAGGGCGGGCTCGACGTACCAGCGAGACAGGTTGGCGATCCCCAGCCCACCCACGCACGCCTCATACAATGCTTCGATCGAACTGGCGGCGAAGCGCCCGGCCACCCGCTGCCTGACACTCTTCTCTTCGGCCACGAACGACCAGTGCGAAGTCCCCGAAATCACCAGGCAGTCGTGGGCGGCCAACTGCGCAAGCAAACAGGGCTGCCCGTGCGCCTTCAGGTAGGCCGGTGCCACGCAGAGCACACGTGGACTGTCGGCCAGGCGTCGCGCTACCAGCCGATTGTCCCGCAACGGCGCGATACGGATCGCTACGTCGATACCTTGCGCGACGATATCCACCTGCTCGTCCGTGGACAGCAGATCGACCCGCAGCGCAGGGTGCTGGGCCATGAACGAAGCCAGCATGGGCGCGACCACCTTGCGGGCGTAGGCGGCCGAGGCGGTGATGCGCAGGTGTCCGGACAGCGCATTGCCGTGGGGCCGCAGGTCCGCCAGGGCATTGGCCCTGCCTTCGAGCAACGCCTGCGCATGGGGAAGAAAGGTCTCGCCATCACTGGTCGGTGACAGCGACCGTGTGGTGCGGTGCACCAGCCTCACACCGAGCTCGGCCTCAAGATTGCCCAGGCTCCTGGAGGCGGCCATCGACGTCAGGGAAAGCCGGCGGGCGGCCCCGGCGAGGCTGCCCACCTGTACCGCTTCGACGAAGACCTCGACATCCTCAAGCTTCATTACATCGCTTTCCGTTAGATTGCCGTAACGATTTTAATATCTACACTAATTTTGGTTATAGCGCCATAGTTTGCCCACGCATTACGACGCCCTCACCACCTCAATGTCTGAGGCCAGTGGAACGGGTGCTCACGCAAGGGCAAATCATGAACAGCACAACCGTACTCGAAGCAGCGGTCAACGCCCCGCCAAAAATCAACACGGGGCTCACCTTCGCCATGGCCGCCTCCGCCGGCCTGGCAGTGGCGAACATCTACTACAACCAGCCGATGCTGGGCATCCTGGAGAACGAACTGCCGGGCAGCCTCACGGCGCTGGTGCCGACCGCCACGCAACTGGGCTACGCCATCGGCCTGTTCGCCCTGGTACCCCTGGGCGACCTGATCGAGCGGCGTCGCCTGATCATGACCCAGTTCGCGCTGCTGGCCGCCACCCTGATCGCCGCCGCGCTGGCGCCCACCGCAGTAGTCCTGCTGATCGCCTCGTTCTTGCTCGGCATGACCTCCACCGTCGCCCAGCAGATCGTCCCCTTCGCCGCGCAACTGGCGCAGCCGGAAAAACGCGGCGCGGTGGTCGGCACGGTGATGTCGGGGGTGCTGTGCGGCATCCTGCTCAGCCGGACGCTGTCCGGTTTCGTCGCAGCGCACTATGGCTGGCGCGCGATGTTCTGGCTCGGCGTACCGCTGGCGCTGTTCGCCGGCACGCTGATGGCCGTGGCCCTGCCGCGCAGCCTGCCGACCGCGAAAACCTCCTATACCCGCCTGATCGGTTCGATGGTGCACCTGTGGCGCGCCCACGGTGAGCTGCGTGTCGCGGCGATTACCCAAGCGCTGTTGTTCGCCGCCTTCACCACCTTCTGGACCGTGCTTGCCCTGCGCCTGGAGGAGCCCGGTTTCGACCTGGATGCCCAAGCCGCCGGCCTGTTCGGCGTCATCGGTGCCATCGGCATCCTCGCCGCCCCGATGGCCGGCCGCATTGCCGACCGTCGCGGTCCGCACAAGGTGATCATCGTCGGTACGCTGCTGACCTTCGCCTCGTGGATCCTGTTCGGCCTGTGGACCTCCATCACCGGCATCGTGATCGGCTGCATCCTGCTCGACTTCGCGGTGCAGAGCGTTCTCGTCTCCAACCAGCACATCGTCTACACGCTTCAGCCGGAAGCCCGTGCCCGCCTGAACACGATCTTCATGGGCTCGATGTTCCTCGGCGGTGCCTTCGGTGCAGCGGCCGCCACACAAGTCTGGAAAACCAGCGGCTGGTTCGGCATCTCGGTCCTCGGCGCGGCATTGGCCGTCGTCGCCACCCTGGTACAACTCGGCGCCATCCTGCGCCGTCGCAGCCCGCTCTGAAGCCGCCAAATGACAAGACCCGAATCCGCCCCATACAAACGACCTTGAAGAGCTTAAAAATGAAAAACCTGACACGCATCATCGGGCTGGCAAGCCTCACCCTCATCAACCAGGCCATGGCCGATGCTCCCGAGCAGGTTCGCCAGCAGGTCCCCGGCTACTTCCGCCAGGCCGTCGGCAACTACGAAGTCACCGCGATCTTCGACGGCTACAACGATCTGTCCCCCGGCCTGCTCAAGGGCCTGTCGCCGGAGAAGGTCCGTGGCCTGCTCAAACGCCAGGCGATCGGACCGGACCGGATGCCGACCACCTTCAATGCCTACCTGATCAATACCGGCAGGCACCTGGTGATGGTCGATAGCGGCGCTGGCCATTGCGTACCGCAAACCGCCGGGCAACTGGTGCCGAACATCCGGGCTTCAGGCTACCAGCCGGAACAGGTCGACACGATCTTCCTGACCCACCTGCACCTGGACCACGTCTGCGGGCTGGTCGACGCCGATGGCAAGGCGCTGTTCCCCAACGCGACCGTCTACGTGGCCCAGGCCGAGGCCGACTTCTGGCTGGACCCGCAACGCAAAGCCAGCGCCCCGGAAAATGCCCGGGAGTATTTCGATATCGCCCAGCACTCGTTGGCGCCCTACAAGGACAGCGGTCGACTGAAAATCTTCACCCCACCCGCCTCGCCGATTCCGGAGGTGCAGGCGGCCTATGCCAGCGGCCACACCCCTGGCAGCACGGTCTATCGCTTCGCCTCGAACGGTTCGGCGATCAGCTTCATCGGTGACCTGATCCACAACGCGGCGGTGCAGTTCGACCATCCCGAGGTCGCCATCCGCTTCGACGTCGATCCGAAAAAGGCGGTCAAGGCGCGGCAGGACGAGTTATTCAAACTGGCAGCCGACGGTGAATGGCTGGCGGCGGCCCACCTGCCGTTCCCGGGCATCGGCCATGTTACCCAGGCCGGCAGGCACTTCACCTGGGTACCGGCCCTGTACGGCCCCTACACCCGTGCAGCCGAAGTCCCGCTGCTGAAATAACCCCCTCATCCCTTCAGTCACAGAAAGACAGGTGCAACATGAAAAGCTATACCGTGAATGCCAACGGCATCCGCCAGTTCGTGGTCGAGGAAGGTCAAGGCGCGCCGGTCATCCTCCTGCACGGGTTTCCGGAAACCAACTTCGCCTGGCGCTACCAGATCCCGGTGCTGTCCAAGCACTTTCGCGTGATCGCGCCGGACCTGCGCGGCTACGGCGAAACCGACAAGCCGGCTGGCGGCTACGACAAGCGCAACATGGCCCGCGACATCCGCGAGCTGATGCGCGAACTGGGCATCGAGAAAGTCGCGCTGGTCGGCCACGACCGTGGTGCACGCGTGGCCACCCGCTTCGCCAAGGACTACCCGGAACTGGTGGACCGCCTGGCGGTGATGGATAACGTGCCGACCCGGATCGTCGCACGCGACCTCAATGCCTCGATCGCCAAGGCCTACTGGTTCTTCCTGTTCCACCTGGTACCGGACCTGCCGGAAGCGCTGATCGCCGGCCGCGAGCATATCTGGCTGCGGCATTTCTTCTCGGACTGGACCTACGACCCGTCCACCATCAGCGGCGAAGCCTTCGACACCTATGTGCGCGCCTACCAGGCGCCGGGCGCGGTGAGAGGCGCCATGGCGGATTATCGGGCCAACGCCGAGGACATCGCCCAGGACCTCGAAGATGCCGAGGTGAAGATCGCCTGCCCGGTGATGTCGCTGTGGGGCAACGACTTCCACGCGGTCGGCAAGCTGTTCGACATGGCCAGCGTCTGGGCGGAGATGGCCGACAACCTGCAGGCCTATCCCATCGAACAGTGCGGGCACCTGCCACAGGAGGAACAACCGGAGAAGGTCAACGAACTGCTGCTGAACTTCCTCGAGGGCTGGCGTGGGAAGTGACCCTTCGAGCGGGTCATAACCTCACTCGGAGCTGTGCACCACCACCAGCAGCTCCGCCTGCTCGGGCGAAACCGTGCGGATACGATGGGACCGCTGCGCATTGAAGTGCAAGGCATCGCCCTCCTCCAGGGTCAGGCGTTCGGTACCGAAATCGACCTCGACGCTGCCACGGTGCACGTAGACGAACTCCTCCCCCAGGTGTTCCTTGAACGCCGAATGCCCGAACGAACGCGGCGGATAGACCAGGAACGGCAGCAGCGCCCGTTGGCCGATGTGTCGTGCAAGGGGCACGTGGGTCGGCGCCGGCTGGTCCCCAGACGCCTCACGCTGTTGCCGGCGAACCAGGCTGTAGCCTTCCTCAGGCACCGCTTCGGAACTGAACAGCTCCTCGGCCTGGACCTTGAGCGCCTTGGCCAGCTTGAGCGCCACCGAAATGGAGGGCGAACTCATGCCCCTTTCCACCTTCGACAGGTAGCTCTTGGTCAGCCCGGTATGCCCGGCCAGCTGCTCCAGGGTCATGCCCATCTTCTTCCGCAAAATTCTCAGCTGCACCGACATCCAACGTCGTTCCTTCAAATTAATGACACAAGTATTGTATATGACACAAAGTGTCATTAAGATCATTCGTGTGTCCTGGCGCCGTTGCAGCGGCCGCCAGGTAGAGATCACCTATTTCTCGCTCAGGTACCAACCGTGACCACGACCATGCAGACCCCGAAGGACCAGCTCGTCAAGCTCGCCGAGAAGCAGATGCTGACTGCGCTGATCGATAATACCTACACTGCGCGGCAGAAACTTGCCCTGACCTGCCGCATCCTGTTCGACGGCGGGCATGACTCGGGCCTGGCCGGGCAGATCACCGCACGGGCAGAAGAGCCGGGCACCTATTATACGCAACAGCTGGGCCTGGGCTTCGACGAGATCTCGGCGTCCAACCTGCTGGTGGTGGACGAGGACCTGAATGTGCTCAACGGCCGCGGCATGGCCAACCCCGCCAACCGTTTTCACAGCTGGCTGTACCGCGCCCGTCCGGATGTGAACTGCATCATCCACACCCACCCGCTGCACAGCGCCTCGCTGTCGATGCTCGAAATACCGCTGCAAGTGTCCCACATGGACCTCTGCCCCCTGTTCGACGACTGTGCGTTCCTCAAGGACTGGCCGGGTATCCCGGTTGGCAACGAGGAAGGCGAGATCATCTCGAAGGCCATCGGCGACAAGCGCGCCATCCTGCTGTCGCACCACGGGCTGCTGATCGCCGGCGGTTCGATCGAGGAAGCCTGCGTCCTCGCCCTGCTCTTCGAACGCGCCGCGAAGATGCAGTTGCTGGCCATGAGCGCCGGCGAAATCCGCCCCATCCCCGAAGCGCTCGGCAAGGAAGCCCACGACTGGATCTCCACGCCCAAGCGTCATGGCGCCGCGTTCAGCTACTACGCGCGCCGTGCCCTGCGTGCCCATGGCGAGTGCCTGGGCTGATCGAAGCGATGCTCATTCCTAGAAAACAGTAAAAGGTGCCTTGCATGTCCACCCCCCAGATTCGCGGCGTTATCGGCTACACCATCACCCCTTTCGCAGCAGACGGTTCGATCGACCTGGCTGCCCTGGGCCAATCCATCGAGCGCCTGATCCAGTCCGGCGTGCACGCCATCGCGCCGCTGGGCAGTACCGGCGAAGGCGCCTACCTCGCCGATAGCGAGTGGGAATCCGTGGTGCGCTACAGCCAGGAGAAAATCGCCGGGCGCGTGCCCACCGTGGTCAGCGTCTCCGACCTGACCACCGCACGCACCGTGCAACGGGCGCAGCTGGCACAGGCCTGCGGCGCGACGGCGGTGATGGTGCTGCCGGTCTCGTACTGGAAGCTGACCGAGACGGAAATCGTCGATCACTACAAGGCGGTCGGTGCGGCAATCGATATCCCGATCATGCTCTACAACAATCCGGGGACCAGCGGCACCGACCTGTCGGTGGAGCTGATCCTGCGCATCCTGAAGGAAGTGAAGAATGTCACCATGGTCAAGGAGAGCACCGGCGACATCCAGCGCATGCACCGCCTGTACAAGGCCACTGGCGGCCAGGTGGCGTTCTACAACGGCTGCAACCCGCTGACGCTCGAAGCCCTGGTGGCCGGTGCCGCCGGCTGGTGCACCGCGGCACCGAACCTGATTCCACAACTGAACCTGGCCCTGTGGGACGCGGTGCAGAATCGCGACCTGGAACAGGCCCGCAGCCTCTTCTACCGCCAGTACGAGTTGCTGGAATACATCACTCGCCGTGGCCTGCCGACCACCATCAAGGCCGGCCTGAAAATGCTCGGCCTGGACGTCGGTGCCCCGCGACTGCCGCTGCAACCCCTGGACCCACAAGGCAGCGCCTATCTGAAAGGCCTGCTGGACGAGTTGGCGGTCGCCCGCTGAGTCCAGCTGGAAGACGTCCGGCGCCAGTCAATCGCCGGGCGTCCTGCATGCCAGTCACTGAAGAGAATCCCCATGAAAGTCCACTTCATCGTTCACGAAGCCTTCGAAGCACCGGGGGCCTATGAAACCTGGGTCAGGCAACGCGGCTACGCAGCCAGCTATTCCCGTGTCTACGCAAACCAGCCGCTGCCGGCCCATGCAGACGATATCGACCTGCTGGTGATCCTTGGCGGCCCGCAGAGCCCGGCGACCACCCTCGACCAATGCGCGCACTTCGATGCAGCCGCCGAATGCCGGCTGATCACCCAGGCGATCGACGCCGGCAAAGCGGTCGTCGGCATCTGCCTGGGCTCGCAGCTCATCGGCGAGGCACTGGGTGCCAGGTTCGAGCACAGCCCGGAAAAGGAGATCGGCAAGTTTGCAATCAACCTCACGGCGCAGGGTCGAGCGAACGCCAAGTTCGCCCATTTCGGCGACGCCCTGCAGGTGGGCCATTGGCACAACGACATGCCCGGCCTGACCGCAGGGGCAAAGATCATCGCCACCAGCGAGGGCTGCCCTCGCCAGATCATCGAGTACGGCAAGCTGGTGTATGGCTTCCAGTGCCACATGGAATTCACCCGCGACCTCATCGAGCTGCTGATCGCCGCCTCGGAACGCGAACTGGCCACCCTGCTCGACCGCCGCTTCGTCCAGCAACCGGCGGCCTTGCGCGCGAATGACTGGGAGGAGATGAACCAGAAGCTGTTTGTCTTTCTGGACAAGTTGGTGGAGGAGTACAGAACCACCCAAACCCGTTGACCGAGAACGTCACTGCTCAGAAGGTGTATGACCTCATTCCAGCAGCGACACCAACCGCGGCTCGACGGACTTGCCCTGCACCTCCAGCAGCGCCAGCGTCACTGGCAGCTTGAAGCGTCGAGGGCCGGCACTGCCTGGATTCAGGTACAGGCATTCGCCACGCCATTCGATCAGCGGTTTGTGCGAGTGGCCGGTGATCACGATCCTGGTCGTCTCGTCCAGCAGCGCCGGCACATCGGCGATGTCGTGAACCAGCAGGACCGGCCAGCCATCCAGGTCCAGGCGCAATACGTCGACCAGATGTCCGGCCCAGGGCAGGTGCTGGTCGTTGTTGCCGCGCACCACGGACAGCGGCGCAATGGCGGACAGTTGCTCAAGCACCTCGGGCTTGCCGATGTCGCCCGCATGGATGATCCGCTCACAGCCCTGCAGCGCGGCCAGGGCCTCGGGACGCAGCAGGCCATGGGTATCGGAAATCACGCCAATCTTCATATCAGCTCCACGCCATTCGTCGTTGTTTTTCCAGATTATTCAAACTTTGCCTTCCTCGCCTTCTTCCAACCATCAGGGACGACACGTTTGCCCCAACCCCGTCGGCCAGGCCGCCTGCGTGAGAGGAACAACGGCACGGGACGCCGGACACACTATCCATTTTGCACGAGGAACATCCGATGAAATCATCCATCGCAAAACTCCTGACAGCAGCCGGCCTGGTATGTGCCTTCAGCACGTCAGTGCTCGCCGCGGGCACCACCGGGACCGGAACGAACGGCACCATGGGCAATACCGGCAACGGTGCGTCCTCGACGTCGGGCTCGACCGGCTCGGGTTCGGCGCTCCCGCCCGGCACCTCGCCCGGCAGCACCCAGAGCGGTAGCAGCGGCAATGCCAACGGCAGCAGTACCAATCCGGGTACCGGCGGTACCAGCGGTGGCGAAGGCGACGGTGGTGCTGGCAACGGCGGCAGCGGCGGGACCGGTTCAGGCTCGGGCTCGGGTGGTGCATCGGGCGGAGCCTCCGGCGGGGCGGCTGGCGGAGGTGCAGGAGGTGGCGCCGGGGGCGGTGCAGGCGGCGCGGGTGGTGGTGCTGGTGGTGGCGCAGGCGGTTGAGAAAGTCTCCTCCTGAGCCCGGTGACCGGCCTGAAATGCCGGTCACCGGAACCGGCCAGCACTATTTGCCGGCCAACCCGAGTTGCTTGCGCATCGCCGCAGTGATGGATTGGCGAGTGCCGCAATAGTCGGCCCACGGGTCGTCGACTTCAGCCAGGCGCTGGAACAGGTTGAACAACGTCCACTGCCCTGCCCCCTTGATCTCCTGCAATTCCTCGCGATGAATCGGCACCGAGACCGGCATGCCTTCACGGGCCCGCAGGGAATAGGCGCAAGCCGTCGTAGCGCCTCGGGCGTTGCGCAGATAGTCGATGAAGATCTTGCCTACCCGGTTCTTCAGCCCCGACACCGCCGAAATCCGCTGTGGGAACAGTCCCGCCAGGTACTGGGCGATCGCCTGGCTGAATGCCTTGACCTCTTCCCACCCCGTCCGGCGCACCAGCGGCACGACAATGTGAATGCCCTTGCCACCGCTGGTCTTGAGAAATGCCTGCAAGCCCAGCTCGTCCAGTAACGTCAGGGTCAGTTGGCAGGCCTCGACCATCGCTTTCCAGGGCAACGCCGGGTCCGGGTCGAGATCGAGCACCAGCCGATCCGGCTTGTCGAAGTCCCGGGTAGTGGCATTCCAGGTGTGCAGTTCCAGGGTGTTCATCTGCACGGCGGCGAGCAGGGTCGGCAGTTGGTTGATGACCATGGCGGCCTGCCCTGCCTCGTCCTTGCTATAGAACTTCAATCCCGGAATAGACAACTGCGCCGCGTGCTTCTGGAAAAACAGCTCGCCCGCCAATCCTTCCGGCGCCCGTACCAGCGCCACCGGACGTTGTTGCAGGTGCGGCAGCAGCCACTGCACCACCTCGGCGTAGTATTCAGCTACCTGGAGCTTGGTGACGCCAACACTCGCATCGATGACCCGGTCCGGGTGGGTGATGCGCAGTGTGTCCTTGTCAGGCACATCAGCGGCGGCAGCCGCTGCCGGACGTTCGTGATCAATGGCCTGGGCGGGCTTGTCCTCGCGCAGACCATGAAACACCGAATGCCGCACCACGCCATCGCGGGTCATCTGGCCATAGGCAACTTCGGCCAGCAGTTGCGGCCGGACCCAATGAACGTCGTGCTCCGGTATGCCGCCGGCGGGGATCTTCAGCGTCGGACGCTTCACCGCCAACGGTTCCAGCCGCTCGTGAATGTGCTGCAAGGTGGTACCGCTGAAACCGGTACCGACCTTGCCGGCATACCGCAATGCGCCACTGTCCTGGTCGTGCAACGCCAGCAACAGGGCGCCGAACGCCTTGCGAGTCCCCTTGGGCTCGGTGTAGCCAACAATGACGAACTCCTGGCGCTGCTTGCACTTGAGCTTGACCCAATCATTACTGCGGCGCCCCACGTAATGGCTGTCGGCACGTTTACCGATCAAGCCTTCGAGCTCCAGGCTGCAGGCGCTCTCCAAGAGGGATTCGGCCGGGGCGTCGAAGGTTTCCGAGTAACGCAAGTGGGGCTCCCGGTTGCGCTCCAGCAGCACCTGCAACGCGGCCCGGCGCTCCTTCAGGGGCCGCTCGCGCAAGTCGACGCCATTGAGAAATGGCAGGTCGAACAGGTAATAGGTGATGTCCTGGTCGCTGTCGGTATCGAAGGCGTTTTGCAGGGCCTGGAAGTCCGCGGCGCCGTTCTCGTCCATCACCACCATCTCGCCGTCCAGCCAGGCCGACTCGAGCCCGAGCGCCGCCAGGGCCTTGGCCTGGCGGGGCATCCTGGCGGTCCAGTCCAGGCCACTGCGGGTGAACAACTGCACCCGCTCGCCCTCGATCCGCGCGAGCATGCGGTAGCCGTCGAACTTGATTTCATAGCTCCAGTCACCTTGGGGCGGCGAATCGACCAGCGTTGCCAGTTGCGGCTTGAGCGAGGCCGGCAGAGCGGTCGGCTGCATGACCGGGCTGCTGGTCGCGCGCGTCCTGGGCTTGCTGGTGGCCCTGGCCTTGCCGGCAGCCTTGGGTTTCAGGGCCAGTGTGCGCTCGCTGAGCACGCTGTGGGGCTGGGCCTCCAGAATGTCGTACTCGGCTTCGGCGCGGGCCTGGTCATCCTCGGATTTGACCAGCAACCACTGCTCCTTCTTGCCGGCCAGGCGGGTACGAAACAGGTTCCAGGCGCCGCCGAGCTTTTCCCCCTGGAGGCGAAAGCGCAACTTGCCCCGGGCATAGCCTTCATGGGGATCGCCCTCGGGCAGCCAGACCCCACGGTCCCAGACGATCACATCACCCGCGCCATAGTGGCCTTCGGGGATATTCCCCTCGAAAATTGCGTAGTCCAGCGGGTGATCCTCGACCTGCACTGCCAGCCGACGGACCGTAGGGTCCAGCGACGGCCCCTTGGGGATGGCCCAGCTCTTGAGGGTGCCGTCCAGCTCCAGGCGAAAGTCGTAGTGCAGGTGGCTGGCGTCGTGCTTCTGGATGCAGTACTGCAGCGCCCTGGCCGGGCCTCGACGCGACGCATGACCGGACGGCTCGGGCGTCGCGTCGAAATCACGCTTCTTGTGGTACTCGGATAGGGCCTTGGCCATGTCGGGGCTCCTTGTGAAGTGCTACCTGTGAAGTGCTCCCTGCGAGGGGCTACCTGCGAGAGGCTACGAGGCCTTGCGACGGGTGCGCTTGGCGGGCGTCTTCCCCGAGGCCTTGGCCGCAGGCTTGCCCTTGCCGCCACCGAGGCTGCGCTTGAGCAGTTCGGTGAGGTCGAGAATATCCGCGCCCTTCTGCTCGGCGTCGTGGGTGGCCGAGGGCACCACGGCGATCTTGCCCTTGCGGGCCTTCTCGTCCACCAGCGCCAGGATGGTGTCCCTGAAATCGTCCTTGTACTCCTCCGGCTGCCACTCGCCGCTCATGTCCTCCACCAGCCGCCGGGCCATCTGCAACTCGCGCTTGTCGAGCTTGGCGTCGGTCACGCTGGCATCGAGTTCGAGCCCCTCGAGGCTGCGGACCTCATCGGGCCAGCGCAGGGTGATCAGCACCAGCGCATCCTGCAGCGGACGCAACAGCGCCAGGTGCTGCTGGGTATGCAACACCACCCGGGCCAGGGCCACCTTGCCGGTGCTTTCCAGGGTTTCACGCAGCAGTGCATAGACCTTGCCGCCACGCCGGTCGGGGCTCAGGTAATAGGGCGTGTCGAAGTGCTGCAAGGGAATCTGGTCGGCGTCGACGAACGAGAAGATATCGATCGTCTGGGTTGCTTCGGGGCGCGCCTTGCGGATCTCGTCATCGCTGATCACCACGTACTGGCCCTTCTCGTACTCGATGCCCTTGACGATGTTTTCCTTGTCGATTTCCTTGCCGCTGACCTTGTTGATGCGCCGGTAGCCCACCGGCTCCATGCTGCGCTTGTCCAGCCAGTCGAAATCCAGCCGCTGGCTGGCGACGGCGGAATTCAACGACACCGGGATATGCACCAGCCCGAAGCTGATCGCGCCCTTCCAGATAGCACGCGCCATGCCAATCTCCTGTCAGTATCCTCGCGATACGAGGCCTTCCTGAGTTGGGAGCCTGTGGGCTCGGCGGGAGTTCCAAAGGATTCGCGCACCTTGTCCGGTCCCCTGTCGGCACCGGGCAGGTGGCTGGCGGCCTTGTACAGCCTGGCGCGCTGAATCAAAAAAACCGGCACGGAAAATCAAGACATCCGCCGCGCCAGGGCCCTTAATGGGAGCCATCGACGACAGAGTCTCCCGGACTCCCTGCCTTGAGCTTTCCTTCACTTTTTCAGGCTGCGCCATGATCAATATCGAAACGCCCACCTACTACACGGCCACCAAGAAATACAATCTCAGTTTCCCGACCCTGGAACAGGATGTGGAAGCCGACGTTGTCGTCATCGGCGGTGGATTCTCCGGCATCAACACCGCCCTGGAGCTTGCCGAGAAAGGCATCACCAACATCGTCGTGCTGGAAGCGCGCTACCTGGGCTTTGGCGGTACCGGGCGCAACGGTGGGCAGATCATGGCCGGCATCGGCCACGACCTGGAGAAGATCAAGAATGACGTGGGGGAAGATGGCCTGCGGCAGATCTTCGAGATCAGCGACCTGGGCGCCGACATCATCAAGAACCGCATCGCCAAGTACGACATCGATGCCGACTTCTGCCACGGCTACGGCTACATGGGCTTCAATGCCCGCCAGGAAAAGACCCTGCGGGCCTGGGAGAAGGACTTCAAGTCGATCAACAGCCAGCACGAGATTCGTTTTCTCGGCGGTTCCGAGGTCAGGCAGATCATCGGCTCCGACGCCTACAGCAGCGCCCTGCTGCACATGGGCGGCGGCCATGTGCACTCGTTGAACCTGTTGCTCGGCGAGGCCAAGGCGCTGGTCGGCCATGGCGCGCGCATCTTCGAGAACAGCCCGGCCCTGGAAGTGCGCTACGGCGAACAGATCACCGTGCGCACCGGACGCGGTTCGGTCAAGGCCAGCAAGCTGCTCTGGGCCTGCGACAGCTTTCTCAACAAGCTGGAGCCGGAACTGCACCGCTCGACCATCAACACCTACGCCTTCCAGATGATGACCGAGCCGCTATCGGACGAGCTGATCAACCGCATCAGCCCGATCCGCGGTGCCTACAGCGACATTCGCCCGGTGATCGACTACTACCGCGTCACCAACGAAAACCGCCTGTTGTTCGGCGCGGCCACGCCGCTGGTCGAGCATATCCCGCGCGACCTCAAGGCCTGGAACCGCAACCTGATGCTGAAGATCTTCCCCTACCTCAAGGACGTGAAGATCGACCTGGCCTGGGGCGGCCCGATGGCCTGCAGCCCGAACCTGTTCCCGCAGATCGGCACCCTGCCCGGCCGGCGCAACGCATTCTACGTCCAGGGCTACTCGGGCTTCGGCGTGACCCCGAGCCACATCATCTGCAAGGTCCTGGCCGAGGGCATGAGCGAAGGCTCGGCACGCTATGACCTGGTCAGCTCGATCCCGCGCCCGACCATCATCGGCAAGGATGTGATTCGTCCACTGCTGCTGACCGGCGGCAAATCCTGGCACCAACTCTCGGGCTACTGGAACGGGCGCCGCTGATGGCCAAGGCGCCCTTCCCGTTCATTTCCACTCATCAGGAGCAACTGCCATGACCCTTACCACCGTCAAGAAAGACGTCCAGCTGTCCGAACTCGATGCCTGGGGCACCGTCGCCGACCTCGGCTCGCAGATCCTCGAAGGCGAAGTCCGCGCGTTCGGCAAGATGACCTTCGGCGCACCGACCGACCCGGTCAGCAGCGCCTACTTCGGCACCACCCAGGGCAAGTTCCGCATGGTCTATCCTTTCGCCGAACAGGCCACCGTGGTCACCGGCGAAGTGATCCTGACCGACGAGAACAGCGGCCAGAGCACCCGCTACAAGGCCGGTGACAGCTGGTTCGTGACCAAGGGCACCCCGGTGCTCTGGGAAGTCGTCAGCGAGAGCTTCGTCAAGCACTACTTCGCTGTCGCCTGATCACCCCGGCTGCCGGTTTGCCCGGCAGCCCATCAGCGAGGCTGGGCACGCATGAACAGTATTCCCCTCCCGGAAGTTGCCCAGCATTGCCTGCACGCCTTCACGCAACTGGTCCCGGCCAGCCGGGCAGCCTTCTACCGTGTCGACCGGCACCTGCAAGCACGTGATTTCCGCCTGCTGGGCATGGCCGGCGAGATGCACCGCGACTACCTCGACCACTACCGCCAGTTCGATCCCCTGCAACCGCGCAACTGCTTGTCCAGCGGGTTGGCCGTGGTCCCTATCGGGCTGGCCATGGCGTGTCAGCCCAGGCGTGACAACCAGCGCTACCAGGACTTTCTGCAACGCCATGGCATCGTCGACGTGGTGGAAATCCTCGCCCATCGTGGCGGCCAGCCCCAGGCCGCGATCTCACTGCTACGCACCGCCGAACAGGGCCCCTTCGACACTGAGCAACTGGCCCGGCTGGAGGCCTTGCAGTCATTGCTGCAACTGGCGGTCGCCAACCTGCCACCCTGCGACGACCCACTGCTCGACCTGACGCCCAAGGAGCGCCAGATCGCCCAATTGCTGCGCCAGGGCGCGAGCAACAAGCAATTGGCCCAGGAGCTGGAGGTGAGCCTGGCGACGGTCAAGACCCACCTGATCAACCTGTTCCGCAAGACCGGCGTCAGCAACCGTACCGAACTGGTGGTCAGCCTGTTTCTGTAGTTCATCTCAACCATCCGGTTGATAGGCGGGCAACTGCACCAGCGGCATGATCAGGCTGGTCTACCCACCCAACCGGAGTCTCAGCATGACCGCAAACAATAACGACTGGATCACCGTGGGCGCCCTGGCCGACGGCTTCGCCCCGCAAGCCTTCATCCTGCCCAACCTGGCCGACCTGCAAGGCAAGACCTTCACCCTGCACTTCGCCAACGGCTGGCGGATCGAGCATCGTTTCGACCGTGAAAGCCTGTCCTGGACCGCCGCCGACGGCCACTCCAGCGGCACCGCCCACTATCGCGCGACCTCCGTTCGCCCCGGTCTGTACCTGGTGGACTTCATCAAGCACGAAGGCGGTCAGGCCTGGTCGATCAGCCTGGTGCTCGACACTCGCAACGCCGCCTTCACCGCCGTGATCGGCCGCATGCCGAGCGCCGAGCAGACCGGCGAAGGCCTCTACGGTCGCGCCCTGGCCGGCAAGAGCCTGACCTCGGTGGAAGTCGAGTTCCTCCATGGCAGTCTCGACCGCCCGTGGCAGGAAGGCTTTTGTCCCCATGCCCCGACCAGCGAGCTGAGCGGCCTGCGCAACCACTACCGCTACAGCCCGAGCGAGGTCTACGAGCACATCTACCTCAACGACCAGTTCTACACCTGGCAGTGCCTCGAAGGCGTGGAAAAGGGCCTGTGCGACACCGATCGTTGCCACTACTACAAGATCGCCGACGAACTCTACCTGTTCGTCTGGCGCGAAAAGATCGTCCCGACCCTCGGCCTGGTGCTGATCGACCTGCAGCAACACCGCAGCGACGGCAAGATCTTCGGCTATGCCGGCGCCTCCTTCGATGAACTGTCGAACTTCCCAGTCAGTTCCTACTGCCAGGTCCTCAACCGCACGGAGTACCCCGATGCCTGAGCCACGGACCCTCGTCATCACCGGCGCCGGGACCGGCATCGGTGCCGCCTGCGCGCGGCTGTACGCCGCCCAGGGCGACAACCTGGTGCTGATCGGCCGGCGGCGCGAGCCATTGGAGCAGGTCGCCGCAGAAACCGGCGGCCTGGTCCTGGTCGGCGATGCCGCCTGCGCGGACACCTGGGAGGACTTCATCGACCGCATCCGCCAGCGTTACGCCCGCATCGATGTGCTGCTGGCCTGCGCCGGTGGCCACGGCCTGGGCAGCGCCACCGAGACCAGTGCGCAGGCCTGGCAGGCGGCACTGCGCAGCAATCTCGACAGCGCCTTCTACAGTGCCCGGGCCTGCCTGCCACTGCTACAGGAAACCGCCGGCAATATCGTCCTGATCGGTTCGATCGCCTCGTTGGCGGCGGGCCCGGAAGTCTGCGGCTACACCACGGCCAAGCATGCCCTGCTCGGCCTCAACCGCTCGCTGGCCAGGGACTACGGGCCACGGGGCGTGCGGGTCAACGCCGTGTGTCCGGGCTGGGTGCGCACGCCGATGGCCGACCAGGAGATGCAGCCGCTGATGGACCTGCATGGCGAAACCCTGCAGCAGGCCTATGACCGGGTCTGCGCCGACGTGCCGCTGCGCCGCCCGGCCAGCGCCGAGAAGATCGCCAGGGTGTGCCGCTTCCTGGCATCCGAGGAAGCCTCGATCATCACCGGGGCGACGCTGGTCGCCGACGGCGGGTCGAGCATCGTCGACGTGCCGACACTGGCCTTTGTCCGCAAGGAGCCCGCCCATGCCTGAAGACCTGGATTTCAGCGGTCGCCAGGTATTGGTCACCGGTGGCGCCCAGGGCATCGGCCGGGCCATTGTCGAGGCCTTCGCCCTGCGTGGCGCCCACGTGCTGATCGCCGACCTGCGCCTGCAACAGGCCCAGGCGCTGGCCAGTGAGTTGCAGGCCAGGGCCTGCCAGGTTGAAGCCGTGGGCGTCGACCTGGCGGACGCCACGGCGGTGTTCGAGCTGGTCGGGAAACTGGACCGGCTGGACATCCTGGTGCACAACGCCGGGTATTTCCCGCTGACCCCGTTTGCCGAGATCACCCCGGCGATTCTCGAGCGAACCCTGGCGGTCAACCTGTCGGCGCTGTTCTGGCTGACCCAGGCGGCGCTACCGCTGTTCCGCCGCCAGGGCCGGGGCTGCGTGCTGGTGACTTCCTCGGTCACCGGGCCACGGGTGGCCTATCCGGGGCTGAGCCACTATGCGGCGTCCAAGGCCGGGGTCAACGGTTTCATTCGTAATGCCGCCCTGGAACTGGCCGCCGACAACGTACGGGTCAATGGAGTCGAACCGGGCATGATCGCCACGCCGGCCATGGACAACCTGGGCGATGCGCAACAGAGCGAGGCGATTGCCAGCCGGGTGCCGCTGGGGCGCCTGGGCCAGCCGGCCGACATTGCCGCAGCCATGTTGTTCCTGGCCTCGGACCTGGCTGGCTACATCACCGGGCAGACCCTGGTGGTCGATGGAGGGGCGACCTTGCCGGAGGTGTGATCACACGTTTGCCGGAACAGGAAAGGGGCTGAAAGCCCCTTTTTCATGCCTGCGGAATCATGCGGCGCCCAACGCCTGCTGCAAGCGGCTGGAACGGAAATCCTTGGGCGACAGCTCGAACTGCTTCTTGAACGAGCGGCTGAAGTGCGCAGAATCGGTGAAGCCCCACTTGTAGGCGATCGAGGTGATCGATTCGCTGCGCAGCAACGGGTTGGTCAGGTCATCGGCGCTGCGCTTGAGCCGGGCCCGCTGGATGTAGCGGCAGACACTGTCGTCCTGCTCCTCGAACAGCCGGTACAGGTGCCGCACCGAAATGTTCAGGCGGTTGGCCAGGCCCGACGGGCTCAGGCCCGGCTGGGTGAGGGATTCGTCGATGACCTTCTGCACATAGCTGCGCAGGCTGCTGCCCTGCAACGGCGGCGCCTCATCCCCCGGTTCCTGGTCCTCCTCGAACGCCGAGCCGAGCAACGAAACGAAGGCCGACTGCAACGCCTCGCCTTCGGCGGCCACGCCTGCACCCACGCCGGTGTCCTTGCACAACTGGTCCACCAGTACGTGCAGCATCCGCCCGCAGGCCTTGCTCGAGGAGATCTTGCCGAAGGTCCTCGACTGGCCGCGGAGCTGCCGGCACACCTCGTTGCGCGACAACGACACGGAAACATGTTCGATCAGGCCGAACGGACTGATCTCGATGGCCGCCGCCGAATCCATCAGCAGCAGGTCGCCGGGCGCCAGGCGAATGCTCTGGCCGTGCTGGGTGATCTGGCAGTAACCGCCACGCTGGCTGACCAGGAAGCAATCCTGCTCGTTGTCGTGGTCGGCGTTGGGCCGGTCACGCCGGATCATCCCGGCATTGGTACGCAAGGTCGCCAGCGGCAAGCCACCCCGGGAAAACTCCGACACCTCGCCGATGAACAGCGCACGGTGGCAGGCCAACTCCGTTTCGAAATGACCACAGGCGGCACGCAGGTCCCGGTTCCAGGTTTCCAGACCGTCTGGCACAGATTGATGGATGCTCATGGGGCTCTCCATAGTGGCTTTTTGTTTTTGTTGCGCAATAGTTAACATGTTATCTATATAGGCGCAACAAGTACGTGAGTGCCACTGTGCACAAGCATTAACAGTGCCAGATCGGTATCGGGATCAGAGCCTGCGCAACAGCCGTTGCAGCCCGGCCAGCGCCTGGAACAGGTGGTCGCGCTGCTCGCGGCCCAGGCTGATGTAGCGGCGAAAAGCCGGCATCCGGTTGACCACCTCGCTGCCGCCCATGTGTTCCAGGCGCACACACCACTGCCGCTGGTGCAGATCAATGCGCAGGCGCTTGAAGTCCAGCGGCATCAGCGCCTGGTGCAAGGCTCCGTCACCCTGCAACGCGGTTTCCAGTCCGGCCAGCAGCGAGCGGTCGCCAGAACGCTGCCGGCAGCGAATGCCGGTGCGTCGAACGGCCCCGCCATGGTGCAACTCGAAGCTCGCCGTGCCCTCCTGCAAGGCAGGCACGTGCAACACGAACTCGGTCATCACCAGGTGCATCAACAACTGCGACTCGGTGCGCTCGACCACCTCCAGCTGCAAGTCATCCTCCAGCGTCACCCGTGCCGTCGCCGGCCCGCTCAGCTCGAAGCCGGCCATGCCGAGGTTGCGTCGCAGATGCTCCAGGGTCACGCCGGGACGGTAGCCGGTCGGCGCACGACCCGCGCCGAACAGTTCAGACAGCTTTTGCAGCATGGTCGACATAACCGCCGTGGGTGTGTCCGGGCTCATTGGCGAACTCCTTGGCCAGCACGTCTTCCACCGACGCCGGCTTGAATGGATTGACCTTCTGTACCACCAGTGTCCAGAACAGCGCATAGGCCGCCGTGCAACCGAGCATCACGCCGAACGGAATGTAGATATCCGCGGGGTTCATGCCCGGAGGGGTAATGAACCACATGCCCAGCAGGATGCCGGCGCTGGAGACGATCTGCGGCAGCGGGAACAGCGGCGAGCGATAGGCCCGTGGCAGGTCGGGACGACGAATGCGCAGGATCACCACCGACAGGGTCACCAGCAGGTAGGCGAAGCTCCAGGCACACACCGCGGCCAGCACCAGGTGCATGATGTTGTCGGTGTTGCCGCCCAGGTACAGCGCGTGCAGGCAGGGAATCAGCATCGCCACCAGGATGCACAGCAGCGGCGTCTTGAAGCGCGGGTGCAGGTAGGTGAAGACCTTGGGCAAGGCGCCGTCGACCGCCATCCCGTAGAGAATCCGCGGCACCCCGGCCATCAGCGTGTTGATGGTCGCAGCGCCGGCGAACAGGAAGCCCAGGCCCAACCACATCGGCCCGACATGCCCCATCACCTGCTCGGCGAAACGCGGAATCGCCATCGGCGTATCCAGCAGGTGCACGCCGGCGGTGGCATCGAGCAGCACGTTCTCCACCTGGCGCTTCATCGCCGCGCCATAGATGAACATGCAGGTGGCCACGCCGAGCAGGCCGAGGATCATCGCCCGTGGCATGACCTTGGCCGAGTTGCGCAGGTCCGGCGCCAGCGGCGTGACGAATTCGCAGCCGACGAACATGAACATCGCCATGCCTACCAGCGACAGCACCGTAGCCGGGTCGGTGCCCACCAGCGACGTACCGAACCAGCCATCGAGCTGGACCGCCGGGGCGGCGAGCAGGCCCAGCACGCCAAACACCATCAGGGTGGTCCACATGCCGAAGGTCAGGATGATCTCGGCCTTGCCGAACACGCTGACGCCAAAGGCATTGAGGACACCGAAGACAATGACGAACCCCACACCCAGCAGCCAGGAGCCGCCAGCCGACTCGGCCAGGGTATTGAGGTGTTCGAAGTTCACCAGTGCCATGACGCCGGACAGGATGGTTTCCGCGGTACCGGCGAACACATGGACGATCAGGTAGGCCGACAGTGTGCCGGTGATCGCGAAGAAGCGGCCCATGCCGCAGTTGATGTAGTCGTAGACCGAACCGGTGGTCGGCAATACCGACGCGGCCTCGGCGAAGGTGGTCGCCTGGGCCAGCATCATCACCACGGCGATCAGGATGGCCACCGCAAAGGTACTGCCGCCAATGCCGAAGCCCATGGTCGCGGTGAGAATGACCGGGCTGGCCATGATCAGGCCAATGGTGCTGGCCAGTGCAGTGGGGAAACCGACCGTGCCACGTTTCAAGTGCTCGGTGAGTCTGTCGTTGATCGACATGGTGCAGATCCTCGAAAGCGAATTGTTATTGTGTATTTCGCGAACCGTTCGAGGAGTCGGCGATCACTCCTCCCTGCCTATCCCTGAGCAAACGGCGCCTTGTACCCAGGCACTGTGCGCCGCTCCCACCCTGACCGTCTTGCCCCTGTCTGCCGCTGGTCTTGTTGCTGCCTGCCACGACGCGACGCCTGGCCGACAGGATCAATTACCTGGCACGCAGGAGAAAGACTTTGCCCTTTCCGGTCGCCCTAATGCGCACTCGATCCATTGAGCTGTCCAACAAGACCGGGGAAAACAATAATGAAGCAAACACCGAAAACACGGTCGCTGTCCAAGGCCGTCGGCCTGGGAATGGCGCTGCTGCTCGTCGACTCGTCGGCGGGGGCCTATGAACTGTATGCCGATGGCGACACCAAGGTCACCGGCAACTTCCTGGCAGTCTACGGGATGTTCAACAGCCGCAAGAACTACGACGGTACCACCGGCGGTTCGAGCTGGCGTGAAGGGTTCATCAAGTACGGCTTGAGCATCGACCAGACCCTGGGCAGCCTGGGCAGCGTGTATGGCACCGCCAACCTGGTCAGCTCCGGCACCTGGGGCGATGGCGACCCGGCCGGCCTGAGCACCGGCAGCGAACGCACCACCAAGTTCGACGAAGTCTTCGCCGGCTGGCGCTCGGGCGAGCTGTTCCCGCTGCTCGGCAAGGACGGCGTGGATGTGTCGTTCGGGCGCCAGATCATCACCCTCGGCGACGGCTTCATCATCAACGATGATGGCCTGAACTTCGGCAAGGGCCCGGCCGACGGCGAACTCAACCGCGGCGGCGCCTACTACCTGGCGGCGCGCCATGCCTTCGACCAGACGGCGGTCCTGCGCCTGGGCGGCAAGGAGGGCGTGCATGGCAGCGTGATGTGGATCAAGTCCGACAATCGCGCCCAGGCCAAGACCGAAATGGCCGCCGGCACCCTGGAATACACCGCCGCACCCGGCACCCTTGGGCTGACCTACATCCATGGCATCAGCGTCGACGATCGTTATGCCAGCGCCTTCCAGAAGGAACGCGAAGGCATGAACATCTACAGCCTGCGCGGTGCCGGTAACGCCGGCATCGAACACGCGCACTTCGGCTTCGAATACGCCTGGCAGGACAAGGATGTTCGCACGGAGAAAGCCTGGTACATCGAAGCCGGCTACACCTTTGCCGACCTGCCCTGGTCGCCGGACCTGACCTATCGCTACAGCCGCTACTCCAAAAACTGGGATTCGATGTTCAACGGTTTCAGCCGTGGCTACGGCACCTGGTTCCAGGGCGAAGTCACCGCCAACTATGCGGGGCCGTTCAACAGCAACACGGCGATCCAGCACGTGGCGCTCAAGGTCAAGCCCGTCGAGCCGCTGACCCTCGGCGTGCTGTTCTTCGACTACAAGACCCTGCACAAGCAGGACATGCTGGACCTGGACGGTCGCGAACTGGACCTGTATGCCGAATGGGCGGTGAGCGAGCACCTGATCGTCACCCCGCTGCTGGGCCTGTACAAGCCGGACAAGGACGCCAGCAACGGCGGCAACCAGGTCGCAGGCAACGGCACCAACGTCTACAGCCAGCTCACCGTGGCCGTCCCGTTCTGATGGTCACCCCGGCGCTGCCCAGGCAGCGCCGCAGTCGCCCGGCAGCCACAGACAAGCCGCCGGGCAGGCACAGTCAAGCCAAGCCGACCTTCCTTGAATACCCTCGGGTTTTTCCGCTGTTCCCACAGGAAAACCCCATGAGCGATATCGCACTGCTGCCCCAAGTCGAAGCCTTCCTGCGCCGAGGCCCTGCCCTGTTCATCGACGGCCAGGCCGTCCCGAGCCACTCCAGCCGTACGCTGGAAGTGATCAACCCGGCCACCAACCAGGCCATTGCCCAGGTGGCCGATGCCGACCAGGCCGATATCGACGCCGCGGTGGACTCGGCCCGGCGCGGTTTCCGCCAGTGGTCGCAGGCCGCTCCGGCAGTGCGCGGCAACGTGCTGCTCAAGCTGGCCGACCTGCTGGAACGCAACCGCGAGGAACTGGCGCAGATCGAAACCCTGCAATCGGGCAAGATCATCCAGGTGGCGCGGGCCTTCGAGGTCGACCAGGCGGCACACTTCCTGCGCTACTACGCCGGCTGGGCGACCAAGATCAGCGGCCAGACCATCACCCCGTCGCTGCCCTCCTTCGCCGGCGAACGCTACAGCGCGTTCACCCTGCGCGAGCCGGTCGGCGTGGTGGTGGGCATCGTGCCGTGGAACTTCTCGACCATGATCGCCATCTGGAAACTCGCCTCGGCGCTGGTGACCGGTTGCAGCATCATAATCAAGCCCAGCGAGTTCACTCCGCTGACCATCTTGCGCATCGCGGAACTGGCGATCGAGGCCGGCTTGCCGGCGGGCGCGCTGAACGTGCTGACCGGAGGTGGCCTGGTCGGCAAGGGCCTGATCGAACACCCCGGCACCGACAAGGTGTCGTTCACCGGCTCGGTGCCGACCGGCATCGCCGTCGGCCAGGCGGCCATGGGCGCCCACCTGACCCGCGCCACCCTGGAACTGGGCGGCAAGAACTCGGCCGGCTTCCTGCGCGATGTCGACCTGGACAAGGCGGTCGACGGCATCATCGAGGCCGGCTTCCTCCACTCCGGGCAGATCTGCGCTGCGGCCGAGCGCTTCTTCGCCCACCGCTCGCAGATCGAACCGATCATGGAGAAACTGTCCCGGCGCCTGGGCCAGTTGAACATCGGCTCGCCGCTGGATGAGCGCACCGAGTTCGGTCCGGTGACCAACCGCCAGCACCAGCTCAAGCTCGAAGGTTTCTTCGCCAAGGCTCGCGCCGAAAACAACAGCATCATCCACGGCGGCAAGCTGATCGATCGGCCCGGCTGCTACGTCGAGCCCACGGTGATCCTCGCCAACAGCGTCAACGACACCCTGCTCAACGAGGAAACCTTTGGCCCGATCGCCACCTTCCTCCCCTACGACACCGAGGAAGAACTGCTGGAGCTGATGAACAACAGCCCCTACGGCCTCAGTGCCAGCCTCTGGACCAACGACCTGGGCAAGGCCCTGCGCATGGTGCCGGCCATCCAGGCAGGGACCGTGTGGGTGAACATGCACACCCTGCTCGACCCGGCGGTGCCGTTTGGCGGCAGCAAGGCTTCCGGCGTCGGCCGCGAGTTCGGCGAGGCCTTCATCGAGGACTACACCGAGCTCAAGTCGGTGATGATCCGTTACTGAAAATACCGGCTAGCCCTGCTGCTGCGCGTATTCGGCAAAGACCGACAGCGTCCAGTTCACGAAGGCCGTGACCTTGGGCGGCAGGTGCTTGCGTGCCGGGTACAGGATCGACAGCGGCATGTGCCCGGCGTCCAGGTCCGTGAGCACTGGCACCAGCGTTCCCGCCGCCAGTTGCGCCTCGATACCGATACGGCCGATCTGTGCCAGGCCCAGGCCATTCACGGCGCACGACACGTAGGCGTCGTGGTCGTTGGTCATCATCGCCGGCTTCATGCGAATCGACTGTGGCTTGCCATCGACCATGAACTGCCAGGCCTTGACCTTGCGATCACGCCCATGGAAGTACACCACGCCCAGGTGGTCCTTGAGGTCTTCCAGCGTCTGCGGCGTGCCGTGCTCGCGCAGGTAGTCGGGCGAGGCACAGATCAGCAGGGGAATGCGATGGACCAGGCGGCTGACCAGGCTGGTGGACGGCAATTCGCCGATTCGCAGGACGCAGTCCACGCCATCGGCGACGAGGTCGACCTGTTGGTCGCTGCCCCCCAGCACCAGCTCTACCTGGGGATAGAGCGCCTGGAACTGCCGGATCCGCGGGATGATCACCGTGGTCGCGATCGAATTGCTCATGTCCACGCGCAGCTTGCCCTTGGGCTCGGCCAGTGAGCCGCCAAAGTAGCTGCGCGCCTCGCCGACCACATTCAGGGTCAGCATGGCCTGCTCGTAGTAGGCGGCACCCTCGGCGGTCAGCGTGGTGCGCCGCGTCGTGCGCTGCAACAGCCTGGCGCCGAGTTCCTTTTCCAGCTCGTTAAGGGCAACGGTCACGCTGGGCCGGGTCAGCCGGAGCGATTCCGCCGCTCGGGCAAAGCTCTGGTGTTCGGCAACGGCCACGAAGACCTGCAGCTTTTGAATGAAATCCATGGGGTTCCTGGAACGACGGAGCCCAGCCAGGTGGCGGCCCCTGTAGATTGTTATCAATTTATATAACGATTAAGTACGTTACCACGGCCTTCCGACAACAAAATCGCACTCCTATGATGGTGTTCTTTGCGTCATGTCTGCTGCTTTCACAGGTAGCAGACCCACACGACAGGCCCCCCGGATGACTTTGACCTTCGACCAGGTCGTGACGCAGCGACGCTCCGTACGCGACTTTCTCCCTACGCCCCTGACGCAACGGCAGATCGAGCAGGTGCTAGCCGATGCCCAACGGGCGCCCTCCAATTGCAACACCCAACCCTGGATGGTGCACATCGTCTCGGGCCCCGCGCGTGACCGGCTGAGCGCCGCCCTGCTGCGCAGTGCAGACGAAGGCAGCGACCGGCATGACTTCGGCTACGACATCAGCCACTACTCGGGTGCCCACGCGCAACGCCGCGACGCCCAGGGCGCCCGCTACTACCAGGCCCTCGGCATCGCCCGCGAGGACAGCGCGAGCCGTCTACGCGAATCACGGCGCAACCTGGCGTTCTTCAACGCGCCGCATGTCGCCCTGCTGTTCGTGCCAACCGTTCCGGAGGGCGACGTGGTCGTGGCCGGCGACATCGGCATGTATGCCCAGACCTTCCTGCTCTCGCTCGTCTCGCGGGGCTTTGCCGGCATCGCCCAAGGCTCACTGTCGAACTACCCGGCGACCATCCGCAGGGAACTCGGGATCGGTGCGCAATACCGGCTGCTGATGGGTATCGCCTTCGGCTACGAGAACACCGAGGCCCTGTCTGCGCAGGTACGATTCGGCAGGGCCGACCTGCAGGAATCCGTGACCTTCCATGATTGATCCTTCCCCACGAGCAGAGGCCCATGACCCGATGACCCGCTCCCACTCAAAGACCTTGCGACTGATCTTTCCCCAATGGCAAGGCGGCAACAACCCGCCCTACCACTTCGGCGCCCAGCTCCTGGCCTGGCTTGCGCCCGCCACCAACGGCCCGGTCGAGGAGGTTCCGGTGGCGCCACCGACCGACGCCCCGCTTGCCGTCGAGGACGGCGTGGTCGCCCGTAGCGTCCTGGTCGAGCAGCAACGCAGCGCCCGTGCGCTGATTGAAAAACACCAGCCCGACCGACTGGTCGTGCTGGGCGGCGATTGCCTGGTCGACCTGGCGCCCTTCGCCTATCTGAATGAGCGCTACGACGGCGAACTGGCCGTGCTGTGGATCGACAGCCACCCGGATATCTCGACCGCGGCACAACTGCCCCACGCCCACGCCATGGTCCTGGCCAACCTCATGGGCGAAAGCGACCCCGTGCTGGCCGCCGAGGTGAACGTCCCGATCAAGGCCAAAAACGTGCTCTATGTCGGCGTGCACGCTCCCTCTGAATGGGAAGCCCGGGAAATGCAGCGCCTCGGCCTGGCCGTGGTCAGCCCCGACGAGCTGGCCCGCGAAGGCAGCGCGCCGTTGCTGGACTGGTTCCGTTCGACCGGCGCCCGGCACCTGGCAATCCACTTCGACCTCGACGTGCTGGACCCGGCCGGATTCCGCTCGCTGCTTTTCGCCAATCCCGAAAACCCCGCGCAGTACCTGGAAGGTGTCGCACGGGGTGAATTGACCATGGAACAGGTGATCACCTTCACCAACGACCTCGCGCAAGTCGCCGATATCGTCGGGCTGGGCATCGCCGAACACCTGCCCTGGGACGCCATCAATCTCAAGAACATGTTGGCCCGGCTGCCGCTTCTGGGGAGCTGAGTTGAGCGCTTGGGGCCCGGTGTGATCGCGCTGCAATGTGGGTCCGGGCCGGACATCAACCCTCGACGTTACGGTCGCCAATTGTCTAAGATCGGACCTTTATCGTTTCAGCGTATTTCAATAAGGATCCGGATGTCTGTTCATCAAGCGCCACCGCCGACCCACTCAAAGAGCACGGTCGCCAAAATGGAAGCCGCCATGGCCCTGGGCAGTTTTGCCATTGGCACCGGCGAATTCGCCATCATGGGGTTGATGCCTGACATTGCCCACAACCTGCAACTAAGCGAACCCCAGGTCGGCCACGCGATCAGCGCCTATGCCCTGGGCGTGATGGTCGGCGCACCGACCCTGGCGATTCTCGGCGCCAAGCTGCTGCGCAAGCACATGCTGCTCCTGCTGATGGCGCTCTACGCGATGGGCAACCTGGCCACCGCCTTCGCCCCGTCGTTCGGCGGCCTGGTCGCATTCCGTTTCATTAGCGGCCTGCCCCATGGCGCCTACTTCGGCATTGCGGCGGTGGTGGCGTCGAGCATGGTGGCGAGTAACCAGCGGGCCGGGGCCGTGGCGCGGGTGATGATGGGCCTGACCCTGGCGATGCTGCTGGGCAACCCGGTGGCCACCTACCTCGGGCAGTTCTTCGGCTGGCGCTCGGCGTTCGTCCTGGTCGGCGCGATCGCGCTGTGCACCATCGCGCTGGTCTGGCGCTTCGTGCCGCAACCACACGACGAGCCCCGGAGCGACCCGCGCAAGGAACTCCAGGCCTTCCGCCTGCCACAGGTGTGGATGGCCCTGGCCATCGCCTCAATCGGCTTCGCCGGGATGTTCTGCGTGTTCAGCTACCTGGCACCGACCATGCTCGAAGTGACCAAGGTCTCGCCGCAGTGGATTCCGTTCGGCCTGGCGGCCTTCGGCGTCGGTGGCATCATCGGCAACATTGTCGGCGGCAAGCTGTTCGATCGCCTGCAGTTCCGCGCGGTGGGGCTGGTGCTGGTGTGGTCGATCGTCGTGCTGTTGTTCTTCACCTTCGCCGCCAGCTCGCTGTGGTCGATCCTGCTGGGTATCGGCCTGGTCGGCACCATGATCGCCCTGGCCGCGCCGCTGCAGATCCGCCTGATGGACATCGCCCATGAAGCGCCGAGCCTGGCCGCCGCCTCGAACCACGCCGCCTTCAACCTGGCCAACGCCCTGGGCCCGTGGCTGGGTGGCATGGCGATCACCGCCGGCATGGGCTGGACCAGCACCGGCTACATTGGCGCCGCCACGGCGCTGGTCGGTTTGGGGATCTACCTGGTGGCCCGGCGGATGAAGGGCGGGCACTGAGGCCCTTGCAGCAACATGGGCGCCCTCTCAATCGGAAGGCGCCCTTCCCCTCTCAGGAAGCGCTGGCAACCAGTGGCCGGGCCGCCGACTTTGCCCGGCGCTGGTAAGCCAGCAGCAACCCCGCATACCAGACCGGCATCACGTACAGCGCAGTGCGGGTGTCCGGCTCCAGTGCCAGCAGGCACAGGACAAAGATCAGGAACGCCTGGGACAGCCCCGCAGTGAACCTGCCGCCGGGCAGCTTGAACGTGGAGCGCTCGTGGGCCTGCGGGTTCTGCCGGCGATAGGCGAAGTAGGACAGCAGGATCAGCGACCAGGTGACGATGATCATCACCGCTGAAATCGTCGACACCAGGGTGAACACCGTCATCACCTCCGGAACCACGAACAGCAACGTCAGCGCAATGGCCATGCACACGCCGGAGAACATCAGCGCCCGCACTGGCGTGCCCGCCCCGGACAACCGTCCGAACGCCGTCGGCGCCTGCCGCTGGTGGGACAGGCCGTAGAGCATCCGCGAACCGGAATACACGCCGCTGTTGGCCGACGAGGCCGCCGACGTCAGCACCACGAAGTTGATGATCCCCGCCGCTGCCGGCAGGCCACCGAGCAGGAACAGCTCGACGAATGGGCTGCGGTTGGCCGGCACGTTGGCCCAGGACACCACGCTGATGATGCAGACCAGCGCCGAGATGTAGAACAGCAGGATCCGGATCGGGATGGTGTTGATCGCCTTGGGCAGGGTCTTCTCCGGGTTCTTCGCCTCGGCCGCCGCCGTGCCCAGCAGCTCGGTTCCGACGAAGGAGAAAATCGCGATCTGGAAGCCGGCCAGGAAGCCGAGGATGCCATGGGGCATGACCACGCCCGGCGCCACGAGGTGACTGAACGAAGCGGTCACGCCCGCCGGTGAGGTATAGGACGTGGCAACCATCACCAGGCCGGTGACCACCAGTAGCACGATCGCGACGATCTTGATCAGCCCGAACCAGAACTCGACCTCACCGAACGCCTTGACCGCGAGCATGTTCAGCCCCAGCAGCAGGAACATCGTGGCGAACGCCGGCAGCCAGGTGGGCACGTCCGGGTACCAATACTGGAAAAAGCCCGCCACCACGACCACATCGCCGACCGCGGCGACCACCCAACTGAGCCAGTACGACCAACTGAGAATGAAGCCGGCCCGTGGCCCGAGGTAGTTGTGGACGAGGTCGGCGAACGACTCCATCTCCAGGTTGGCCAGCAGCATCTCGCCCATCGCCCGCATGATGCAGAACACGAAGAAGCCGATGATCGCGTAGACCAGGATGATCGAGGTGCCCGACAGCGCGATGATCTTGCCCGAGCCCATGAACAGCCCCGTGCCGATCGCACCGCTGATGGAAATGAGCTGGATGTGCCGGTTTTCCAGCCGCCGCTTGAGCGTGCGGCCAGCGTTGGAAGTCGCCTCTTGCGAGTTGCACGTTGGATGCATAGTTTGACCTCTTATTGTTTTTTTGCAGCATCTCTCTTACACCCAAACCAAACTAGTACGGGTGTGCAAGTTTCTCTTGAGCAAACAGGAAAGTAGAGATACAGATAAATACGCGAACAGCAGAATCCATCCCGACGAACTATCTCATCCGGCTGTTTGACTCCATTTAAGTTCTCACCTTCATCTTGCGGCCATTGCATCTAGATGCACTGGAGCGGATTCATTCTGCCAGCCACTCCGGTCAAGCGGAACGCTACAAACTGCACATTCGAAAGCGCAGTTCTGGCAATGTGCCAAATCGTGGTGACAATCTGCGCAACCAAGCTGACCAGACAGCTGGCCCACTGATCACATCTTGAAGGTAGAGAGCAGAATGCTCGTCTCGGTGTTCTCGATGTGCGGGATCGTGCGGATGCTGTTCAGCGCCCGGTCGAAAGCCTCCAGAGTGTCGGCGCGCAGCTCGGCCATCAGGTCCCAGCGGCCGTTGGTGCTGTGGATGGCGACGACGTTCGGGTGGCCGCGCAGCGCGTGCTTGACCTCGGCGGCGTGATGGCCGCTGATGCCGATGCTGGTGATGGCTCGCACGCCCTGCTCCAGCGCGTCCGACCTGAGCCGCACGGTATAGCCGATGATGATGCCCTGCTCTTCGAGCTTGGTGAGGCGGTTCTGCACCGTCGCCCGGGCGACCTTCAATTTCTTCGCCAGGGTCAGGATGGGCGTACGCGCGTTATCCCGCAGCAGAGCGATAAGTTCCCGATCGATATTGTCCATAAGACCTGCCCACTATTCAGATTGCTATTTGCACCTGACATATTGTCCAGAAAGACCACAAAACTGGCAACCTGCTCTCTTCATTTTGACTCGACTCTTGCCCACTATTTTCCTGCTGGCAATAACTCAAACAATCTCAAGCGCACTTTCTGCATCCGCAGGATAAAAGCGCACTAGGCAGGTACAACAACATGACTTACTTCATTGATGTTCCGACCATGTCGGACTTGGTGCATGATATCGGCGTCGGCGAATTCATCGGCGAACTGGCCGTGACCATGGCTGAAGACTTCAAGCGTTGGCAGGAGTTCGACAAGTCCGCACGGGTCGCCAGTCACTCGCAAGTGGGTGTCATCGAATTGATGCCGGTCGCGGACACCAGCCGCTATGCCTTCAAGTACGTCAATGGACACCCTTCCAACACCGCACGTGATTTGCACACGGTCATGGCCTTCGGCGTGCTGGCCGATGTCGACACCGGCTACCCGGTGCTGCTGTCCGAACTGACCATCGCCACCGCCCTGCGCACCGCCGCCACCTCGCTGATGGCCGCCAAGGCCCTGGCCCGCCCGAACTCGCGCCGGATGGCACTGATCGGCAACGGCGCCCAGAGCGAATTCCAGGCCCTGGCCTTCCACCAGCACCTGGGTATCGAGGAAATCGTCGCCTACGACACCGACCCACTGGCCACTGCCAAGCTGATCGCCAACCTCAAGGAATACACCGGCCTGAGCATCACCAAGGCCAACTCCGTTGCCGAAGCGGTCAAGGGCGTCGACATCATCACCACCGTCACCGCCGACAAGGCCTACGCAACCATCATCACCCCGGACATGCTCGAACCCGGCATGCACCTGAACGCCGTCGGTGGTGACTGCCCAGGCAAAACCGAGCTGCACGCCGAGGTGTTGCGTCAGGCCCGGGTGTTCGTCGAGTACGAGCCACAAACCCGTATCGAGGGTGATATCCAGCAGTTGCCGGCGGATTTCCCGGTGGTCGACCTGTGGCGCGTGCTGCGCGGTGAAACCGAAGGCCGCCAGAGCGAAAGCCAGGTGACCGTGTTCGATTCGGTGGGCTTTGCCCTCGAGGACTACACCGTATTGCGCTACGTCCTGGAGCAGGCGGAAAAACGCGGCATGGGCAGCAAGATCGACCTGGTACCGTGGGTCGAGGACGACCCGAAAGACCTGTTCAGCCACACCCGTGGCCGCGCCGCCAAGCGTCGCATCCGACGCGTTGCGTAAGGTACTCACACATGGCATTCCCGACACGTTCGATTCAAGCGCCCGCCGCGGTGGTGATGGTCAGGCCCCACGCCTTCACGCCCAACCCGGAAACGGCGGCGGACAACTCGTTCCAAAGCGCCAACCCCGACCTCACGGCGCAGGCCCTGGCCAAGGTCGCCTATGACGAAGTCACCCTGGCGGCCGGACGGCTGGAGGCCGAAGGCATCCGCGTGCACCTGTTCGAGGACCAGGGCGAGCACGACACCCCCGACTCGGTGTTCCCCAACAACTGGTTCTCCACCCACCCCGGCGGCCATGTCGCGATCTACTCGATGTACTCGAAGAACCGTCGGCGTGAGCGGCGCGCCGACGTGATCGAGATGCTCAAGCACCAGTACCGGGTCCAGGACGTGATCGACTACTCGGGCCTGGAACAGGACAAACTGTTCCTCGAAGGCACTGGCGCGATGGTGTTCGACCACCTGTCCCGGGTCGCCTACACCGCCCGCTCCAACCGAGCCGATCCGATCGCCCTGGAGCGGTTCAGCACGCACTTCAACTTCGAGCCGATGGTGTTCGACACCGCCGACGAGAAAGGCACGCCCATCTATCACACTAACGTGCTGATGTGCGTGGCGACGGAGTTCGCGCTGGTAGGTTTCGGCACCTTCACCAACCCGGTCCGGGCCGAGGAAGTGCGCATGCGGCTGATGGAGTCGGGACGTGACGTGATCGACCTGAGCAACCGGCAGATCAACGAGTTCGCCGGCAATGCCATCGAACTCTCCGGACGCGATGGGCGCATCCTCGCCCTCTCACGCCGGGCCTGCAACAGCCTCACCGAGGAGCAGCGCAGCCGCATCGAGCGCTCGGCCCGACTGGTGCCGCTCGACGTGCCGACGATCGAGATGGCCGGTGGTTCGGTGCGCTGCATGATCGCGGGGATTCATCTTTCGCCGAGGTAGTAGCGTCTCAGGCACCGCCAGGCTTCGATCTGCGACAACATCTCGGCCTGCGACAGGCGGGGATGTTGTCGCAGCTGCACATCAAGTGTCAGCGAAGACCTCAACCGCTCAGGACTTATCCGAACCAGGACTCACCTTAGCCAACGCCTCGCGGGCACGCTCGGCGGCAGCGGGGCTGACCCGCTCGGCCAGTACCCGAGTCAGGTGCCGCAACTGCGCCACGCTCAGTCCGGTGTTCAGGCTGATGCGCAGGTGCGCCTGCAGCTGCGGGGCCACACCATCCAACGCCGAGAGCATGCCCACCGTGGCCAGCTCACGGCTTTGCCAGTCGAGGTTGTCGCGCTCGAAGATGTCGCCGAACAAATGGGTGCGCAGGTACTCGTTGGCGACGGGCGCGAAGTCGAACAGCGGGCCCTGCACCGGAGCACCGGACAGCCGGGTCTGGTTGGCCGTTCCTGCCGCCAGCAAGGCATTGCCCTGGGGTATCGGTCGCTGGGGCTCGCTGCCGGGCAGGTCGCGAATCCCCTGCTGCCGACGCGCCTCCTGCACCTTCATCAACTCGCCCAGGGCATTCAGGCTGCGGGGGAATCCCGCGTAGGCGTAGAGTTGCACGAGGACTTCCCGGACATCACTGATGCTCAGGCCGGCATCCAGGCCCTGGTGCAGCGCCGGCCCCAGATGCGCCAGGTCGCCCACGGCGGCAAACGCGGCGATCGGAATGATCGCCTGCTGCCTGGCGTCGAGCGCCTGGCGGGTTTCGGACGGTGTTTCAGATTGGTTCATGGCGGGTTGCTCTTGTGCTGTCGCGGTGTGACAGGCCAGCACCAGAGCGATAGCGCCCAGGGTCAAGCCTGCCTTGGTGTGTCTGCGCTCCCTTGCAGGGTTCATCGCTTATTGCTCCTTGCTCGCCAGAGGCTTCAGTCCCGTGCAAGCGATCCGCCCAGGTACACCTCGTCAGTGACCGGCTCAAACCACTCGACGGCCTTGCCATCCAGCAACTCGTTGACCGCCACATGCTGCATCGCCGTGGTCGGGGCCGCGCCGTGCCAGTGACGGCGACCGCAGTTGCACCAGATCAAATCGCCGGGACGGATCTCGATCCTGGGCCCGCCTTCACACTGCGTCCAGCCCACGCCGTCGGTGACCAGCAGCGCCTGGCCCAGCGGATGGGTGTGCCAGTGGGTTCGGGCCCCCGGCTCGAAATTGACCACCGCCATGCCGATGCGCGCCGGGGCTGGGGCGGTGAAGATCCGGTCGATGCGTACCTGCCCGGTGAACCAGTCGGACGGGCCTTCGATGGCCGGGCTCGAACCGGCCCGGTGAACTTGCATGTCGGCATCAGCCAAGTGGCTTCCAGTCACGGTGGTGTTCCTCGATCGATAAGAGATAAGGCACTGTAGAGCTGGCTGATTGATTGCTGTAGAGGCAAAATACTGAAATCGGTATGAAGCAGGGCTTAACAATGTCGATCAACGGCCTGGATGACCTGGGCGTATTCGTTGCGGTAGCACGGGAAGGCAACTTCACCCGCGCGGCCGCCCGGCTTGGCGTGTCGCCCTCGGCGGTGAGCCAGACCATCCGCGGTCTGGAGACTCGCCTGGGCGTGCGCCTGCTGACCCGCTCTACCCGCAGCGTGACCCGCACTGAAGCTGGGGAGCAGTTGCTCCGGGATATCGCGCCATTGCTCGACCAGATCGAAACCCATCTGACCGCCGTCGCCGACCTGCGCCTGCGCCCCTCCGGCACGGTGCGCATCACCGCCGATGAAATCGCCGTCCACCAGGTGCTGTGGCCCAGGCTGCTGCCGCTGCTGGAGGAGTATCCGGACCTGACGCTCGAACTGGTCACCGACTACGGGCTGACCGATATCGTCGCCGAACGCTTCGATGCCGGCGTGCGGCTGGGCGGCATCATCGACGCCGACATGGTCGCGGTGCCCATCGGCCCGCCGATGCGCATGGTCACGGTCGCCGCGCCCGATTACCTCGCCAGGCACGGCGCGCCGCAGCGCCCCGAGGCACTGACCGGGCACCGCTGCATCAACCTGCGCCTGCCGACCCATGGCGGCCTCTACCCGTGGGAGTTCTCCAGCGCCGGCAACGAATTTCGGGTGCGGGTCAAGGGGCCGTTGATCCTCAACAGCGCCCTGCAGATCCTCGACGCCTGCCTGGCCGGGGTCGGCCTGGCGCAGATGACGGATGTGCAGGCACAGCCGTACCTGGACAACGGCACGCTGGTCGAGGTGCTGGCGGACTGGTCGGAGCCGTTTCCCGGTTATCACCTGTACTACCCGAGCCGCCAGCAGACAGCGGCGTTCCGGGTGGTGCTGGAGCAGTTGCGCTTGAGATAAATGGCCTGGAAGCAGGACGGCAATGCCTTCGCCACAACAGGTAACAGTCCTGGCCTTGTCGCCCAGTCGCTTGAGCAATAGGCTCCAGAAGTCACCGCCAATTCGGTGACCGGGCTTGGAAACCCGAACAGAACATATGGGCAGCACCATCGATTACAATTGCGGCGTTTTCATCTGCAATGTTGTCTATGGCAGCTGTGCGCGGGAGGACTTCGGTTCTGCCGGGTTTTCCTATGTTTCCCCGGTTTCCAACCTGCGTACAGCTGCCACCCTTCGCTCGGAGCGAGCCCGGCAGCTCTCACCCGCGTAGGAGCTATGCAGATGAACGCAATTGCTTTGCTCGACCTTCAGCTCTCGGAAAGCCGCCTGACTACAGGAGCAACCCGATGAGCGACCATCCCCCCATCAAGACCCTCGGCAGTATTACCTTCGCATCCTGCGGCGCGGGTGATCAGCAGTTGTTCCGGGTCAATCCGGATATCCCGATCAAGGATGCCATGGAGCACGCCTCCAACCTGTTCCATTGCGCCAAGCACCTGGCCCTCGATGCCGCCATGGAGAAAGACGGAGAACGCTACGCCTGGGCCTCCCATTACCTGTGCGAAATGGGCAAGGCGGTGATTGATGACCTGACCCAGCGCATGTTGTCGGGCCAAGCGGTCCAGGCCGCAGAGCGCTAGGGCTACCGCCAAGAGAGAACAAGGGGACGGCCCCGTCCCCTCTTCGTCCCCTGCCCTGACGATACAAAACCCACGGTTGTGGAATTGATCGAAGTCATTCAACCTCATGGTCCGTAACATCCCTTTTTCCTGGGCCCGAATCGGGTTCAGCGATCCCGGAAAATTGCCGATTTCAAGCGTTGCTGGCATTCCCTGAACCCATGGAGGCGTCATAGATGAAGCTTTGCCGTTTCGGCCCAGCAGGCCAAGAGCGTCCCGGCCTGGTTGATACTGACGGAACACTGCGCGACCTGTCCGCGCACCTGGGCGACATCACCCCGGACAACCTGTCGCCGGAGAACCTGGCCAAGCTCGCCGCCATCGATACATCGACCTTGCCCAAGGTCGAGGCAGGTGTGCGCTACGGCACGCCGGTGGCCGGTGTGCGCAAGTTCATCGCCATTGGCCTGAACTACCGCGACCATGCCGAAGAAGCAGGCATGCCGATTCCGGATGAGCCGGTGATTTTCACCAAGGCCATCAGCTGTATCAGTGGCCCGAGCGACGACATCATCCAGCCGACCGGCTCCACCAAGCTCGACTGGGAAGTGGAACTGGGCATCATCATCGGCACCGAGGCACGGTCCGTTTCGCAAGAGGATGCCCTGGACCATATTGCCGGTTACGCCGTCGTCAACGACGTCTCCGAACGCGCCTTCCAGTTGCAGTCCTCCCAGTGGGACAAGGGCAAGGGTTGCGACACCTTCGGCCCTATCGGCCCCTGGCTGGTGACACGCGACGAAGTGCCCGACCCGCAGAACCTGGACATGTGGCTGGACGTCAACGGTGAGCGCCGCCAGACAGGCAACACCCGGACCATGATCTTCACGGTGGCCGAAATCGTCGCCTACGTGAGCCGGTATATCACCCTGCAGCCTGGTGACGTGATCTGCACCGGCACCCCACCCGGCGTGGGAATGGGCATCAAGCCGCAAGCGGTGTACCTCAACCCTGGCGACACCCTGCGCCTGTGGATCGAGGGCCTCGGTGAGCAACGGCAACGGGTCGTGCCCGCTCGCCCTCATTGATCGACAGTGCCTGGCTCCGCCCTGACGGCTGAGCCTGCCTGCCGGCGTCAGCCCAGGCTTTCCTGCGCCTGCTTGGCCCCGGCCACGCAGAGGTTGCCGGGCAACGCAATGCTATTCTTGACCGCAAGTATCTGTGCCATGACACTCACCGCGATTTCCGCCGGTGTCTTGCTGCCGATGTACAGGCCAATCGGTCCGTGCAGGCGCTCCAGGGAAGCCTCGGTCTCGCCAAAATGCTCGATCAACCGGTCGCGCCGTGCCTGGCTGTTTCGCCGTGAGCCGATGGCACCGATGTAGAAGGCCGGGCTGTGCAAGGCTTCGAGCAACGCCAGGTCGTCGAGCTTGGGATCGTGGCTGAGGGCGACGATGCAGGTGCGCAGGTCGACGGCAAAGTCCCGCACGACATCGTCCGGCATGCCGACGATGCGCTCCACCCCGGCCACGGCCCAGGTCTCGATGTACTCGGGACGCGGATCGCACACCGAGACCCTGAACCCGTTGAACAGCGCCATGGTCGCCAGGTACTCGGCCAGCGCGCCGCCACCGATCATCAGCAGCCGATAACCGGGCCCGAGGGTATTGAGCATCTGTTCGCCGTCGAAGCTGAACTGCTCCGGCGTCGCGGTGGGCACCAGGCTCACCGCGTTGGCAGCCAGGTCCAGGCGGCGGCGCACCAGCCGCCCGGCATCGAGCTGTGCCAGCAACTCGTCCAGCGACCGCCAGTCCGGGCTGAACTCGAGGATCAGTTCCAGCGTGCCGCCACAGGGCAAGCCGAAGCGGTGGGCTTCATCCGCACTGACGCCGTAGCGCACCACCTGGGGCGCGCTGTCGGCCAGGCCACTGCCACCATGGGCGGTGGTGTAGCGGTGGATCAGGTCGTCCTCGATGCAGCCACCGGAGACGCTGCCCACCACACGACCATCGTTACGCAAGGCCATCATCGAGCCTACAGGCCGTGGCGACGAACCCCAGGTCCGCGCCACGGTAGCGAGCAGCACGCGCTCACCCGCGGCAAGCCAGTCGCGGGCCGTGCGCAGGACCAGCAAGTCGATGCTTTCCATCAAGCCTCCTTCAGCGCATCTGCAGGATGATCGGGTTGCTGCTGGCCGGGTCGGTATGCCCGCGCAGCTTGCCGACCGCCTGGGGCTGCACCGCAGCCGCCTGGTTGCCCCAGGTGCTGCGCACGAAGGTCAGCACCTCGGCAATCTGCTGGTCCGACAGTTGCTCGCGGAACGCCGGCATGCGGTAGGCGTCCGGCACGCCGGCAGCCACCACCCGTTGCGAACCGTTGAGGGTGATGTTGATCGCCGAGGCGCTCTCACCGGCCAACGCCGAGGTTGCCCCGGCCAACGGCGGCATCGAGTCGGGCTGGCCCTTGCCGTCCAGGCCATGGCAGGACGCACAGCGGGTCACATAGGTGTGGGCACCGGGGCGCTCCAATTGCGCTGCGGCGGAAACCGCCTGGTACTGCCTGGGTGCACCGTCGCGCTGGCGGTCGCCGGGCAATGACTTGAGGTAATGGGCGATCGCCGCCAGGTCGTCGTCGCTCATGAACTGCGTGGAGTTGTTGAACGCCTCGGTCATCGAGCCGAAGACCACCGCGTGCCGGTTGCGACCGGTCTTAAGGAACTGCACGATCTCCGGTTCGCTCCAGCGCCCCAGGCCGGTGTTGTGATCGGCGCGCAGGCTTGGCGCATACCAGCCATCGAGCAAGGCACCGGCAAGGAACGGTGTGCCGGACTCGTCCAGGGCCTTCTCGTTGAAGGCCAGGCCCCGTGGCGTGTGGCAACTGCCGCAGTGCCCGGCGCCCTGGACGATGTAGGCACCGCGATTCCACTGCGGGTCCTGGGCCGGCTTGTCGGCATAGGGTGCACTGTCGGTGAACACCGCGTTCCACAGGGCGATCGGCCAACGCAGGTTCAGCGGCCAGGGAATACTGCTCTCGGCATTTGCCTGTTTCACCGGCGCCACGCCCTTCATGAAGAACGCGTACAGCGCCCGCACGTCATCGTCGCTGAGCTTGGCATAGGACGGATACGGCATCGCCGGGTACAGGCGCCGGCCGCCCGGTGCCACGCCGTGGCGCACGGCGCGGTCGAAGTCCGCCAGGCTGTAGTTTCCGATACCGGTGTCGCGGTCCGGGGTGACGTTGGTGGCATGAATCGCCCCCAGCGGCGTGGCCATTTCCAGGCCACCGGCGAAGGGCTTGCCACCCGGCACGCTGTGGCAGGCCACGCAGTCGCTGAGGCGCGCGACGTATTCGCCACGGCTGACCAGCGCCGGGTCGATGTCGGCCACGGCGATCGGTTGGTTTTCCAGGCGCGAGGCAGGCTCGCGGGTGACATACCAGGCCAGCAGGCCTGCCGCGACCAGGCACGGCAACGCCAGCCAGCCAGCGGTTCTTGCGAATCGGCTGTTGTTCATGGGCACTCCGGCTCAGGTCAGGTGAAGGTGTAGTGGCTCAGCGGCAGGCTGCGAATACGCTGCCCGGTCAGCCTCGACACCGCGTTGGCCACGGCCGGCGCGACCGCCGGCAGCGGCGGTTCGCCAATGCCCCCCATCTTCTCCCCGCTCTCGACCACCCGCACATGCACCCTGGCCATCCGTGCCGGCGGCAGGATCGGGTACAGGTCGTAGTTGCGCGCCCGTGGCTTGCCATCGATCCACACCGCTTCTTCGACCAGCGTCTGCGACAACCCCAGCGCCACGGCACCATTGACCTGGGCCTCGACAATCGCCGGGTTGACGATGCTGCCCGGATCGATCGCCTGCCAGATGTCGTGCACCTTGACCTGCCCCTGCTCGATCGAGACCTCGGCGATCACCGCGGTCTGCGTGCCAAAGGGCGAGGCCATGGCCACGCCACGGGCGCGCCGACTGCCGTCCTCGGCAGTGAACGGGCCACGCTTCCAGCCACCCGCCAGCTCGCCCACCGCGTTGAGCAGCGTGGTCAGTCGCGGGTTGTCGCGCAGCAGGTGCAGGCGCAGTTCGAAGGGGTCCTTGCCGCCCTTGTCCGCCAGCTCGTCGAGGAACGCTTCGTAGAAAAAGTCGTTGAGCGAGTTGCCCACCGAGCGCCAGTAGCCGAGCATCGCCGGGCCCTTGACGTAGATCTGGGCGATCCGTTTGTTTGGGATCGCATACGACTTGCCCGCCAGCCCTTCGAGGGCGGTGGGGTCGATTTTGTCGCCCTGCTTGCCCGCCAGGGCTTCGGTCGGTCCCTCGGTCGCGCTGACCGCCTCGATGGCGACCGGCAGGCCGTTGTCGTCCAGGGCACCACGGAACTTCACGGACGCGATCGGCCGCAGCACATCGCGCAGGAACTCTTCCTCGCGGCTCCAGATCAGCTTGACCGGCCGCCCGACCGCCTTGGCCAAGGCAATGGCCTGCGGATAGGGGCTGGCCGAGCCATACAGGAAATGCCGACCGAAGAAACCGCCGAGCAGCGGCGAATGCAGGGTGATCCGTGCGGCATCGAGCCCCGTGAGCTTGGCGATATCGGCACGGAACATGTCCGGTGCCTGGTTGGGCAGCCAGACCTCCAGCGAGCCGTCGGCGTTGAACCGCGCCAGGGCCGACGGCGGCTCCAGCTGTGCATGGTTGAGGTACTGGTTGTGGTAGCTGGCCTCGACGGTGTTCTTGGCGCCGGCGAGTGCCTTGGCGACATCACCCTCGTTTTCCGCGTCACGGGCCGCGCCTTGCTCGCTGGCCAGGCGCTGCACGTAGGCTTCACTGGAGAAGTCCGCCGGCATCACCCGCAGGGGCGAGTCGGCAGCCGGCTCCTGCCAGTCGACCTGGATCGCTTCCACCGCGCGCTTGGCATGCCACCAGCGCTCGGCGACCACCGCCACCGCGCCCGGCAGTTGATGCACCGAGTGCACGCCCTTCATCGCCTTGACCTGCGCCTCGTTGCGCAGGCTGCCGACCGTCATGCCCAGGCGCGGTGCGTGTTGCACGGCGGCGTGGAGCATGCCGTCGACCTTCAGGTCGATGCTGTAGGTGGCCCGGCCAGTGGACTTGTCATAGGCGTCGACGCGCTTGACCGGCTTGCCGATCCAGCGGAACTGGCTGGGGTCACGCAGCTTGACGCTGGCGGGGTCCGGCACCGACAGGTCCATGGCCCGCGCCGCCAATTCGCCGTAGGCCAGTGAGCGACCGGAGGCCGCATGAATCGCCCGACCCGGCTCGGTCGACAGCTCAGCCACCGAGACGCCGAGTTTTTCCGCCGCGGCCTGCAACAGCATGGCCCGGGCCAGGGCACCGAGGCGGCGCATGGTCGGGTAGCTCATGCGCACCGACATGCTGCCGCCGGTGATGCGCATGCCATTGTCCATCACCACGTAGGCTTCGCCCGGCGGTGCGCTGTCGACCAGGAAGGTCGCCGGGTCGGCGTCCAGCTCTTCGCCGACGATCTGCGCCATGGCGGTGTAGGTGCCCTGCCCGCCTTCCATGAAGGGGCACAGCAGGCGCACGGTGTTGTCCGGGCGAATCTCCAGGAACGCCGGCACCTGGGTGCCACGCGCTGCCGGGGTCGCCGCCGCAGCAGCCTGCACCCGTGCCGAGCCCAGGGGCAGGCCGAAGCCCAGCACCAGGGCACCCACTGCGGTGCCGGTCAGGAACCGGCGGCGGGAAAGGTTGACCGGGTCCGGGCCAAAGGTTTCTTCAACACCCTCGATACGACTGTTCATCAGGCTTCCCCCTTCTGCGCGGCCAGGTCATGCACGGCGGCATGAATGGCGTTGTAGGTGCCGCAGCGGCACAGGTTGACCATCGCCGCCTCGATCTGCGCATCGCTGGGTTTGGGCGAGTGCTTGAGCAGCGCGGTGGCCGCCATCACCTGCCCCGACTGACAGTAGCCGCATTGGGCGACCTGATGCTCGACCCAGGCCGCGACCACGCGCTTGCCCACCTCATCGGCCTCGATCGCCTCGATGGTGGTGACCTCGCGGCCCACCACCCCAGCCACCGGGGTCACGCAGGCGCGCACCACGTTGCCGTCCACCAGCACCGAACAGGCACCGCACTGGGCCAGGCCGCAGCCGTACTTGGTACCGGTCATGCCCAGGTCATCGCGGATCACCCACAGCAGGGGCGTGTCGGCGTCGGCATCGACCTGATAGCTCTTCTGGTTGATTCGTAGTTCCATGGCTCACCCGCTCATCATCGGTTGATATGTCGTTGTTATAGGGGGTGAGGCGCCGACGGACGCCTCACCGATGCGGCCAAGGCCGCATGGTTCAAAAGCCGGGTACTGCCTCCGCGGCAAGCGCTGCTTGTGGACCCTGGCCACGCAAGGTCGCAATGTCCTGCCGGGGCGCCGTGCCAAATAGCCGGCCGTATTCGCGACTGAATTGCGAAGGGCTCTCGTAGCCCACGGCAAACGCCGCCCGCGACACGTCCAGGCGCTCGCTGAGCATCAGCCGCCGCGCCTCGTTGAGGCGCAACCACTTCTGGTACTGCAGCGGGCTCATGGCGGTGAGCTGGCGAAAATGGTGGTGAAAGGTCGGTGCGCTCATCTGCACCCGGGCCGCCAGGTCTTCGATACGCAGCGCCGTGGTGTAGTTCAGTTTGAGCCAGTCGATGGCCTTGGCGATCCGGTAGCCCTGGCCGTCGACGGCGGTGATCTGCCGCAGGCGCACCGACTGCTCGCCGTGCAGCAGCCGGTAGTGGATTTCACGCAGGACCAGCGGCGCCAGCACCGGGATCGCCTCCGGCTCATCGAGCAGCGCCAGCAGGCGGCCCAGGGCCGCTTCCAAGGTCGGGGTCATGTGGGCGATGCCGACCCCCGTGCCCATGGCGCGATCACGGGTCGCCGGCAGGCCGCCCTTGGCGATCAGCTCGGCAAGAATCGACACGTCCAGTTTCAGCACCAGCCCGACGCAGGGCTGTTCCGGGCTGGCCAGGACCACCTCGGAGTTGGCCGGCAGGTCCAGTGACGTGACCAGGAAACGCGAAGGGTCATAGGCATAGCCCTCGCCGCCGACCCACAGGCTTTTCTCCCCGCGTGCGACGAGGATCAGGCTCGGTTCGACCATGCACACCGAAGGCGGCAACGACTGATCGCGCCGAAACAGCACGAGGCCGGGGATCGCGGTGGGGCAATCACCAGGTTGGCGGATGTGCCGATCGATAGTCGGTGCCAGGGGCGATAGCTGGCGGCTTTGGGGCTGGTTCATGGCGGTGTACTCCTCCCTCCAGACTCTAGCTCGCAGGCGCAGGCTTTCCTATCCATCACCCTGCAAGTCCAGAGGATCAGGCAAGTATTCGATTGGATTGAGCTACGACGACAGGTGTTCCCCCGCAAGAATGGGCCGCCCTGAAACCGGAGAGCCCTATGCAAGCCTTTGCCCATGGAGCCCACGCGGGCGACGAACCACTTGAATCCATGCCCATTGCCCCTCGCGAATTCGCGACTCAAACCCTGCAGGCCGCCCAATGACCGCCCAACCAAGAGCACGGAGTCACTGGGGCGCGGTGCTGGCCATGTCCCTGGCCGCCTTTGCGCTGGTGGCCTCCGAGTTCATGCCGGTCAGCCTGCTGACGCCCATAGCCGCCGACCTGCACATCACCGAAGGCCAGGCCGGCCAGGGAATTTCCGTGTCTGGCGCATTTGCGCTGATCACCAGCCTGGTCATCGCCGCCATTGCCGCACGGGTCGAGCGCAAGCGCCTGCTGCTGGGCCTGACCGTCTTGATGATCGTCTCCGGCAGCGTGGTCGCCCTCGCCCCTGGCTACCCCTCATTCATGCTCGGTCGCGCGCTGATCGGCATCGCCATCGGCGGGTTCTGGTCGCTATCGGCGGCCACCGCAATGCGCCTCGTCACGCCCGACCAGGTGCCGCGGGCGCTGGCCATCGTCAACGGCGGCAATGCCCTGGCCACCGTGATCGCCGCGCCACTGGGCAGCTTCCTCGGCGCGCTGATCGGCTGGCGCGGGGCGTTTTTCTGCGTCGTGCCGGTGGCGGCCCTCGCCGCGTTGTGGCTGATGCTGAGCCTGCCCAGGTTGCAGGCCGAACAGCGCCGCAAGGGCGGCAGCGCGCTGAGCCTGATGAAACAGGGGCCGGTCGCCCTGGGCATGGTCGCGGTGAGCGTGTTCTTCATGGGCCAGTTCATGTTGTTCACCTACCTGCGGCCGTTTCTGGAGGCGGTGCCCCAGGTCGACGCAACCCTGCTCTCGCTGATGCTGCTGGCCCTGGGCAGCGCCGGGCTGATCGGCACCGTCCTGATTGAACGCCTGCTCGGCCGGAACCTGTATCGCACGCTGACGGTGATTCCGCTGCTGATGGCCGGCGTTGCCCTGGCCCTGCTGCAATACGGCCGCTCGCCCACCCTGACCGCGTTGCTGCTGGCGCTCTGGGGCCTGGTGGCGACGGCTGCGCCGGTGGGCTGGTGGACCTGGCTGGCGCGCACGCTGCCCAATGACGCCGAAGCCGGTGGTGGGCTGCTGGTGGCGATCGTGCAGTTGGCCATCAGCGGTGGCGCGATCATCGGTGGCCTGGCCTTTGACCTGAGCGGCTATCGCGCGACCTTCGAACTCAGCGCGCTGGTACTGCTGCTTGCCGCCGTGCTGGCCTGGCTTGCCGGTCGGGCACCGCGCCCGGCGCTGGAGTCGGACGCCACGGCCTGATGCCCTACCGGTCACCGAGTCAAGGATGGCGCGGCCCACCAATACCGTGCGCTGGGCACGGTGCTTTGGTAGATTCGCGCTACGGGCGGCAGCGAGCCGCCGATCAATCCTGCACGCGGAACCGGCATGGCAAAGAAATCTGGCGACTCTTCCTCAACCCCACACTCCGGCACTGCGCAAAGACCTCTCAACCCGACCCTCATCGACGTGGCCAAGGTCGCCGGTGTCTCGCCGATCACCGTCTCGCGCGCCCTGCATCGCCCCGAGGTGGTGAGCAAGGCGGCGCGCGAGAAGGTGCTGGCGGCGGTTCGCGAGGTCGGCTATGTGTCGAACATGCTCGCCGGCAGCCTGGCGAGCAACAAGAGCCGGCTGGTGGCGATCCTGCTGCCGACCATCGCCAACTCGATCTTCGCCGACACTGTCCAGGCCCTGATGGACCGCCTCACCGCCGCCGGCTACCAGACCCTGCTGGGCCTGACCGGCTACTCGGCCGAACAGGAAGAAAAACTGATCGAAGCCCTGCTCGGGCGTCGCCCCGACGGCATCGTCCTGACCGGTACCCTGCACACCGAAGCCAGCCGCCAGCGCCTGGCGCAATCGGGCATCCCGGTGGTCGAGTCGTGGGACCTGGGCGACGACCCGCTGGACATGCTGGTGGGGTTTTCCCACGAAGCGGTGGGCGAAGCGATCGCCCGTCACCTGCTGGGCAAGGGCTACCAGCGCTTTGCCGTGGTCGGCATCGGCGATCCCCGGGGTGTGCGCCGCTGCAACAGCCTGCTCGCTGAACTGGCCCGGCACGGCCACCAGGACATTCCGACCCGCCTTCTCACCCCGCCGGCCACCCTGGAAGTCGGCCGCAGCGGACTGTGCCAACTGCTCGACGAGGGGCACCAGCCGGATGTGGTGGTCTGCAGCTCCGACACCATCGCCCAGGGTGTACTGGCCGAAGCCGCCAGCCGCGGCTTGCGCGTGCCGGCCGACCTTGCGGTCATGGGCTTCGGCGACCTGAGCAGCGCAGCCCAGGTCCATCCGCCCCTGTCGACGGTGCGCGTCGACGGCACCCGCATCGGCGAGCAGATCGCCAAGGCCCTGCTCGAGCGCTTCAGCCACCCGGCCGGCAGCGCCGATCCGGTGCGCATCGACACCGGTTTCAGCCTGATCGATCGTCAGAGCACCTGAGGATTTTCCCATCGGGCGACGAATGAACGCTTGAATGATTGCGCAATCATTGTAAGATCGAACCCACAGCCATCGGCTCAGGCTTGCCCGTGGCTGTTTTTTCGAGCCGAAATGATTGCGCAATCATCGGGCAATCGACACACGACGCCGAACATCACAACAAGGAAAACAACAGTGATCACTTCAACCTCCGAGGCAGGCAGGACCCACGTCCGCTACCTGATCCTGGCGATGATTTTCATCGTCACCGTGTTCAACTACGTCGACCGCGCCACCCTGTCGATCGCCGCCCCGAGCATGCGCACCGACCTGGGGTTCGATGCCGTGACCCTGGGCATCGCCTTCTCCGCGTTCGGTTGGGCCTACACCGCCATGCAATTGCCTGGCGGGGTGATCCTCGACCGTTTCGGCTCGCGCCTGGTGCTGGGCCTGAGCCTGGTCATCTGGTCGACCTTCACCTTCCTGCAGGGCTTCGTCGACCTGTTCAGCTCGGCGTTTCTTGCCCTGTTCGTGCTGCGTTTTCTGATGGGTGTAGCCGAATCGCCGGCGTTTCCGGCCAACAACCGCCTGACCGTGATGTGGTTCCCGCGCCATGAGCGCGGCCTGGCCACGGCGATCTTCCAGTCGGCGCAGTACTTCGCGCTGGCGGCGTTCACTCCGCTGATGGTGCTGCTGTTGAACAGCTTCGGCTGGCAGCACGTGTTCTTCTGGACCGGCGCCGCAGGCATCCTGATCGGCCTGCTGTGGTTCAAGTGCGTGCAGGAGCCGCGCCGGGACAAGCGCGTCAACCAAGCCGAGCTGGACTACATCGAAGCCGGCGGCGGCCTGCCCGACATGGGCGAGATCAAGACTCCGTTCAGTTGGGCCAACGTGCGCAGCATCGCCGGCAACCGCATGATGACCGGCATCTACCTGGGCCAGTTCTGCCTGACCTCGATCACCTGGTTCTTCCTCACCTGGTTCCCCACCTACCTGATCGAGGCCAAGGGCATGACCCTGCTCAAGGTCGGCCTGGTCGCGGCAATCCCGCCGGTGGCCGGCTGCCTGGGCGGAATGCTCGGCGGCGTCTGGTCGGACTGGATGCTGAAGAAGGGCTTCAGCCTCACTGCCGCGCGCAAGACCCCGATCATCTGCGGCCTGCTGGCGTCGAGCAGCATCGTGGTCGCCAACTACACCCAGTCGACCGTGCTGGTGATCCTGGTGATGTCCATTGCCTTCTTCGCCAAGGGCGTCGGCAACCTCGGCTGGTGCATCGTCGGTGATGTGTCGCCCAAGCGCGCCATGGGCATCAGCGGCGCGATGTTCAACTTCTGCGGCAACATCGCCAGCATCGTCACCCCGATCGCCATCGGCCTGCTGGTCACGCAGGGCTCGTTCGACGCCGCGCTGGTCTACGTCGCCGCCATGGGCCTGCTCGGCGCCTTTGCCTACCTGGTCATCGTCGGGCCACTCAAGCGCCTGGAAGTCGATGGCCTGCAGGACCCACCCGCCTCACTCGAACCGACCCAGCCGGCGACCTCCCACCTGGCTCGCTGAACCGTATTCCATCCCATCCAAAGGAAAACCCCATGCACGCGCCAGAACAACAACGCTCCAGTGCCGACAACGACCGCATCGCCTACGTCAAGGTGTCCTCGGTGTTCCTGCCGCTGGCCAACCCGATCAGTGACGCCAAGGTCCTCACCGGCCGCCAGAAGCCGATGACCGAGATCGCCATCCTGTTCGCCGAGATCGAAACCGAGGACGGCCACAAGGGCCTTGGCTTCAGCTACTCCAAGCGTGCCGGTGGCCCCGGCCAGTTCGCCCACGCCAAGGAGATCGCCCCGGCACTGCTCGGGGAAAACCCCAGCGACATCGCCAAGCTCTGGACCAAGCTGTGCTGGGCCGGGGCCTCGGTGGGCCGCAGCGGCCTGTCGACCCAGGCGATCGGCGCCTTCGACGTCGCCCTGTGGGACCTCAAGGCCAAGCGCGCCAACCTGTCCCTGGCCCGCCTGCTCGGTGCCCAGCGTGACTCGGTACGTTGCTACAACACCTCCGGCGGTTTCCTGCACACGCCACTCGACCAGTTGCTGAAGAACACCGACCTGTCGCGGGAAAAAGGCATTGGCGGGATCAAGCTCAAGGTCGGCCAGCCGGACTGCGCGATCGACCTGCAGCGGGTCAGCACCGTGCGCCAGCACCTGGGCGACAGCTTCCCGCTGATGGTCGACGCCAACCAGCAGTGGGACCGTCCCACCGCCCAGCGCATGTGCCGGCGCTTCGAGGAGTTCAACCTGGTATGGATCGAGGAGCCGTTGGACTGCTACGACGCCGAGGGCCACGCGGACCTGGCCCGGCAGTTCGATACGCCGATCGCCACCGGCGAGATGCTCACCAGCGTCGCCGAGCACGCCGAATTCATCCGGCTGCGCGGTGCCGACTACCTGATGCCGGATGCACCGCGAGTCGGGGGTATCACTCCGTACCTGAAGGTCGCGGCCATGGCCGAACAGGCCGGCGTGATGATCGCCCCGCACTTCGCCATGGAACTGCACGTGCACCTGGCGGCCACCTACCCGACCGAGCCGTGGGTCGAGCATTTCGAGTGGCTGGAGCCGCTGTTCAACGAACGCCTGGAAACCCGCGACGGGCGCATGCTGGTGCCAACGCGACCCGGCCTGGGGCTGTCGCTGAGCGAACAGGTGCAGGGCTGGACCGCGCAGGTGGCCGATTTCGGCAAGCGTCCTTGAGCAAGCATCGACACCCCACATGAAACGCAGCGGGATTCACAGGCCATTCGGGGCCTGTGTATCCCATCTGCCAGCGATCGCGGCCTTCGCCCCAGTCACTCGGGAATATCCGGCGGTTTTTGCGGTCTGTTCTGGCACCCCTGTCAAGGACGACCCAACCATGCGTATATCTCCCACCGTCTGGCTGCCCGCCTTTGCGCTGCTCGGCGGCTGCCAGTTCCTGCCCCACCATGAATTCTTCAAGGCACCGGAGAACGAGCCGAACCCGGCCTGGGTGCGGATCGTCAACTACACCCAGCACTCGGAAATCTTCCAGTACGAGAACGGTGTGCGCTCGGGCGGGCTGATCCGCCGCAACGAGTTCGTGCTGGTCCATACCCAGGACAAGGGCATGCCCAAGGCCGGCCAGGACCTGACGTTCAACTACTACGAGACGCAGGTACGACCAGGCCTGGAGACCGATGTCGACATGACCTACATCGGCGATCGCACCGACTCCTGCACCGTGTCGGCGAGGTTCACGCCCAAGGCCGGGCATTACTACCAGTTCCTGATGACCTCGGGCGACGGCGTCGGCAAATGCACGATGTACCCCAGGCTGATCGAGCGCGACGCGAACGGCCCGGGCTGGCACCTGAGCCCCAACCCCGATGTCACCTATGCCAAGGGCAGCAACGAGAGCAAGACCTCGTACTTCATGGAGCTCTACCGGGACCCCAACTACAAGGGGTTCACCCCTGGCCCCTGATGTCGCGCCCCTGGCTGCTTTGCCAGCCTAGCGCATCGCCGCCAGCTTGATGCCGAAACCCAGCAGCGCCACGCCCGCCAGACGCTCCAGCAGGTTGCTGACCCGCGGGTTGGCACGCATGCGTTCGGCCAGCAGGTGCGTCAGCACCACGGCGATCAGGCCATAGAGGAAGGTCACCACCGCCACCGTGGCGGCCAGGAAGCCGAAGGTCAGCAGCCCCTGGTGCCTGACCGGGTCGACGAACAGCGGGAAGAACGCCATGTAGAACATGATCGCCTTGGGGTTGAACAAGGTGATCATCATGGTCTGGCGCAGGTAGTGGCCATTATCCATCCGGCTCTGGCGCGGCGCACCGCCCGGCTTGGTCATTATCATTCTCAACCCCAGGTAGGCCAGGTAGGCCGCACCGACCCACTGCACCAGGTGAAAGGCCGCCGGGTAGGCGGTGAGCAGGGTCGCCACACCGGCCACCGCCAGCCACAACAGCACCTGGTCACCGAGGATCACCCCGCACGTGGCCGCAAGCCCCGCCCGGATCCCGCCCTTGCCGGTGGCGGTGATCAGGGCGAAGTTGCCGGGCCCGGGAATGGCCAGGACGATGATGAAGGCAATCACGAATGCGCCATAGTCGGTTACGCCGAGCATCGGTAAGGCTCCTGTATGGAATGAAACAGGGACGGCCGCTGCCTGCGCCGCCAGGAATCCGAAGCATTATGCTCCCGGATCCGCCCGGTTTCATTCCCGTTTCTCGTCGCCAGGTCCCGATGCAGGGTTTCAGCGGACCAGCGCCATCCCCTGCTCCCGAAGGTTCGGCTGCTCCTGGCCATTGACCATGGCTTCGGCCAGCCGCCGGAAGGTCACGGCGCCCAGGGGCTTGCCCGTTGCCGAGACGACCGTGACGTCCCCGTCCGGCAAGCCGGCGCCGCAGCCGGAAAAGGTGCCAGGAACGAAATCGGCGGGCTTGCCCAGGCGTTGTGGATCAAGCGGCTCAAACAGGCCTTCCTCGCAGCCGCGCACGAGCTTGTCGGACTCGACCTGGACGACGTCCCAGTTCACGCTTCTGGTGTCGACCATGGCCTTGATCCGCGCCATTTCGCCGTTGTATTCGCCAGCGATGAGCTTGACGTGGTGAGCGGCTTCGAAGGGTTGGTAGAAGACTTCGGTCTGCACCGTCTTGCTGATCCCGCCGTACGAGATCACGGTCATTTCGTCGGCGGCGTTCGCCAGCGAGCAGAGCGACAAGGCGAGCGCCAGGGTGGTCAATTGCTTTTCCATACGCGAGCTTCCTTTTTATTGGTTGTGAGTGCGTTGGTTGGGTGTAAGCAATTGCCATGTTTGTTGGATTGCGCGGGCGCCGATAGAACGGACAGGACGGATGTTGGGATGTTGCCTTGCCCGTTCCATCAGCGGCGTTGGGTCACAAAAATGTGCGTAGTCCGCTAACCACCTGTATCAGTCCGAAGACGCCGATGGCGAGCGCCGACACGCAGGAGATAACCTGCATCAACGAAGTGGGCATCCGTTGCCGCAGGACGGAAGTCGTGCCACTCAAGCACAGCCACCAGGCTGCGGAGCCTGTGAAGACCCCTGCCAACATTGTCAGGGTCGCCAGCCACATCGTGCCGCCGCCCTGCCCTTGACTGCCTGCAAGTGGGTCAAGGGCTGCAAAGATGGCGATGAAGGATAGAACAGTCATCGGGTTGGAAAGCGTCAAACCGAATGCCGTCAGGAAGTCACGGGCCACCGCGGCGGATACCACTTCCTTCGACTCCGGCACAGGCTTGAGCATGTCCCTGGCAATATTCCAGGACAACCAGAGGAGAAACGCACCCCCGCCGATTTTCAGAACCGTCGCCAGCGAGGGTGAGGCCATGATCACCCCTGCTACACCGATCACGCCAAGCAACCCATAGAGCGAGCGGGTCAGGCGCCTTGAAGAGATGGGGGTCATAGAGGGCTACACGGCTCGCGTCAACCCGACGGCGGCTGGCTACCCGGTCAGTGCGCTGATCGCGATGACCGTGCCCCAGCCGGCCAAGGCTCGGTTTCTCAAGCTGCTGGAGACGATTCCTGAGGTGCTCGAATGCAACCACGTCACCGGCGCGGATTCCTACCTCATGCGATTGGTGGCCAAGAGCATGGGCGACCTGGAGCGGTTGATCGAGCGGATCAACCTGTACGGTGAGACCCGCACATCAATCGTGATGTCGACACCATTGCCTGGGCGTGCGCTCGAACGACCGGGGCGGTCGTGATTCGGCTTGTGGGTGACCAGCAAGGGCAGAACCTGCCCGATCGCCATCGATTCATGGTCTTGCTAATTCCCTGCCCTATTGGGATGGCCTGGCCCGCTAACCCTGACGGCGCATGAACTCTGCAAACAGTGGGACTGTAAAGTTCAGATAGCCGTGATCGGTGCTGTAGATCATGCCCTTGGATATGATATTGGCCCGCGTTGGCCCCAGCGACGATTGAGTTCGCCCCATCGCTTTCGCCACATCGGCCATGGCATAAGGGCCGTCCCCCAACTCCGACATGGTTTTTACGAACAGCACTTCCGAACGGGTCAGACGGTCAATTCGAACTCTGAAAAAACCCGCATCCAGAGATGCCAATGTCTCAGGATAAGAGTGTTCAACATCCTCCACAGTGATTTCCGGCCCCTCGGAGAGATTCCAAGCGGTGGATGCCCATTCCTGAAGAAAAAAGGGATAGCCGCGTGTTCGATCAACAATGCGCTCCAAGGCTAACGGCGAGATCGAGACCTCCTCCTCCAGAATGGGTTTTTGAATAGCCTGAAAGCGCGTTCACAGGTGGATAGAGAAACAACCGTTCGGCATAGGACTTTGCCTCACCTGCCAAACGAGCGACTTGCGGCAACCCGGCGCCGACGAGCAACACCGGCAATCCCTCTTGAGACATCCGGTGGACGGCAACAATCAATGCTGAGAGGTCCTGTTCCGTCAAGTACTGGACTTCATCAATGAGCAGGATCCATCCCTTCCCAGCTGCCTGCGCCGCCTGGCCGACTAGCGTAAAGATGTCGGGCAGATCGTATTGCAGGTCCCCACTATCAGCCAAACCAGGTTCCGGCTCTACACCGATCTCAACCCCACCAATATTGATCTTGAAGATGGATGCAAAACTGCGTAGACCCTTCATACCGCGGCTTGTAATGTGCTTAGCCGCCTCGACGGTGGAGAGCGAACGCATGACCTTGCGCATTTCGGGGTAAAGAAGTCGCGCCAGGCTTTCACGCTCGGGGGATTCCACCTTGGAGACGAGAAGCCCTTCCTCTCTGGCGATTTTGCCAATCTCATTCAGTAGCCTCTTCTATAGATCGTCTACGAGAAAACAAACGAGTCGTGATTTCCCACGTTAAACACAGGACTGGTTGAAAGCGTCAACCGATTAACTCCTACGCTGCCCCCAGAGTTCGAATCTGTTTTGACCACTCCAACAGCTACAACGTGGAGGAAAAAACTACAGGCCGGTTGGCCCTGGCATCAGGTCATAGGGGTGCTTCCAGCCCGGCATGGCTTGAATGCGCGACTTCCAGGCCTCGATGTTCGGGAACTCCGATCTGGAGATCCCGGTGTCCTCGGGCATGAAGACATAACCAGCCAGGGACAGGTCGGCGATCGTCAATCGCTCCCCTACGAGGAATGGCGTCTTGGCGAGGTGGGCGTCGACGATTTGATAGGCCGCTCGCGCACGTTCACGAAAGAACTGGGCGACCGGTGTTTCGCCGGATTTCTGCAGGCCATACATGAACCGCAAGGTGGCGTAGTAGCTGGTGAACTTGTGGTTGTCGAACAGCATCCAGCGCCAGATTTCCTGGCGTTCCTCTTCACTCTCGGGCCCGAACATTCCGGTGGCTTGCGCCAGGTACTCGAGAATCAGCGCCGACTGGGTCAGCGTCTTGCCCTGATGCTCGAGTACCGGGGCCTCGCCCTGCTCGTTCACCGTCTCGCGCCACTCTTTGGTTCGAGTCTCGCCATTCAGGTAGTCGACAAATACCGGCTCCCACTTCTGCCGTGCCAGTTCGAGGAACAGGGCAACCTTGTACGAGTTACCCGAAAGCGCGAAGCAATGTAGCTTGAACTCAGACATTCTCTAGATTTCCGTATTATCCAGCGGTAGGGGCTGATACCGTCGTCCCCTGTTTAAACACCATCAGATCAACTTGCTCAGGACGAAAGTCGTCACAGTGTTCTCTACACCCGGCATGGCGGCAATCATCTGCCACACCAGGTGAACACGCTCGGGGTGTGCCGCCTCGATCCGCACCATGAGATCGAACTCACCGCTCATGACCTCGCACATGGTCACTTCCGGCAGGGACCGGATCCCCTTGACCACCTCGCCACCGCGCATGCGGTCATGGCGGTAGACAAAGATGATCGCACTGATCGGCGGCGAAGGTTTTCGACCCCCGCCGATGCGAATGGTGTAACCCTGAATTGCCCCATCGCGCTCCATTCGCTCGATGCGCTGGCGCACTGCATTGCGGGACAGGTTCACTTTCAAACCCAACTCGGCATGAGAGATCCTGGCGTTGGCCGTCAGCTCAGCCAGGATGCGCTCATCTTGAGGGTCAAGCAGACGTTTCATGACAGATCCCTACAGACCATGTATGAACTGGGACAGGCCATCGACATCATCATTTCGCAGGATCAAATGGTCAACGAACGGGATCGGGCTAATAGCAACGTCACTGTTCCACATGCCCATGCCCGCCAGCAACAGCGCCGATTTAGCCGGCGCCAACTGCGCCAGCGTGACCATGGGGCTGGCAATACTGCGTCGATGCAACCGCGCAGCCAGCGCCCCGGTCGCTGTCTGGGGATCAACGGCCGTACCGGCCTCCTTGTAGAGCGTCAAAAGCTCCTCCTCCACCTGTTCGTCAGCAACAGCGTAGGAATCGAACAGCATGCGTGCGTGAAGCCATTGTCTGTTACCGATACTGAGCGTACCGGACTCCTCGAAGAGGGCCATGAGCTGTCGAACCATCGCACCATCATGCTCATACAACTCCCAGATGAAGCGCTCCAGGTTTGAAAAAAGCGAGAAATCCATGGAGGGTGACAGCGTGTGGCTGGCCTCTCGAGTGGAGTAGCTGTTCTGGTTGATGAAGCGATGCAGTGCGTCATTCGGGTTGGTCGAGACAATCACCTGGTTGATCGGCAAGCCCATTTTCTGGGCCACATAGCAGGCGTAGATTTCCGCAAAGCTGGCCCCTGGAATACTGAAACCCACGGGCCGGACGCCGCCGCCCAACTGCAGGGCACTATGGAAGAAAAACACGATCTGGGCCAGAACGCCCACCCAGTTGGTGGAGTTGAAACTGATCGGGATGGCCTGGTGCGCGGGCCAGGCGCGTAATACCCGGGAAACCAGGGTCTGACAGTCGTCGAAACTGCCATCAATCTCTACCGGGTGGATCTGCATGTTGCTTGCCCCCAGAAGCCCGCTGAGGCGGTCGAAGGGCACACCATTACGTGGGTACAACGCAATGACCTGGACATTGGGAGCGCCTCTGAACGCCTCAATGGCCGCAAGCCCTGTGTCTCCATTGGTCGCGCCAATGGCAATCGCCTGGCTATCAGGTGCCATGAAATGGGCGACCAGCCGGGATTGCAGTTGAGCCGCAAAATCCTTGGACGCCTGGGTGGGACCATGATGAAGCTGAAGCACCCACTCGTTCTGGCCAATCTGCTGCAGAGGGGCCACGGCCCGATGGCCAAAGCTCCGGTAGCAGTCCTTGAGCAGGGCCTTCAAAGTCGCCTCCCCAATCGCATCGCCAACGAAGGGCGAGATGACTCGCCAGGCCAGCTCATCAAACGGCAGCCAGGACCAACCTGCAATATCCTCTTGGCTAAAGCGCGGCAGTTGCTGCGGAACATACAGCCCGCCATCCTCTGCCAGACCAGACAAAACCACATCCCGAAAGGTGACAACACCAACAGAACCACGGGTGCTCACGTAGTCCATAAGTACTCCAAAGTCAGCATGAACAATAACGGCCACGTCCAACCGCCGAAGCATCGAGTTCTTCGGCCGCGCTGGAAACCAACAGCCCTACCCGCACTGTATGCAGGCCACCGCCACAACCAAATAGGGTGACTTGCACTATTTACTGGTCAAAACGCCCACCGAACGAGCATTTTGCTCGTGCCCTGCCTGAAGCACTTTCATCGCACTCCGATTGGCCACGAAAAAGGCCGCCCAAGGGCGACCTTTTCCTTGATCGACCGACCGCCTTCAGGCGGCTGACGACAGCTTCATCAGCAACAGGCCACCAATGATCATGATCGCCGCCAGGATGCGCATCATCCCGACAGGCTCACCCAGGAAGGCGATGCCGGCCAGGAACGCGCCCACGGCACCGATCCCGGTCCAGATCGTGTAGGCGGTTCCCAAAGGCAGGCTCTTCATGGAATAGGACAGCAAAACGAAACTGGCGATAACCGCAACAATTGTCACGACAGAAGCACCAAGCCTGGTAAAACCCTCGGACTGCTTCATGGAGAAGGCCCAGACGACCTCAAGAACTCCTGCAATGATCAAACTAACCCAAGCCATCAACGGCTCCTTGATAGAAGCCGGGTCGTCCCGGCAAAACAAGCCCGTTTTCATGGGGTCGTCCCCAGGGCAGATCCAGCCATCAAAGCTCAGGTCGGACGCGACCTTCAGGCTTCGAGCAATTCGGTGGTGATCACGGCACCCGGCATCATTTCATTGAGGCCGTTGACCAGATCATCGGCGGCGGCATTGAGCGCCTCCAGTGGCATCTGTGGGAGGCTTTCGAGGATGAACCACATCTGCTTTGACTCGGCATCCAGGCGGGTACGTACCCCCTGGCGCCAGTTCCAGCGACGGCAGGTGACACCGGCGTCATCGCGCCAGACCACCTCCCCCACATCGGGAGATTCGTGGGCTGGCTCGCCATTCTTCATGGTGTCGAACGCCTCGCTGCCATTGGCGAGGGTGAGCTTGGGCATGCCAACGTAGGCCGCGAAGTTCTCTCCACCGACCGGAATGGCGTATTGGATGCTGATCGCGTTGTAGAGGTCGACCACAGGGTCGATCGCCGGCAGCGCTCCATCCTTCTTCACCCGTTTGATCAGGGCCTCGGCCGAGCAAGGGGTACGTTGCGGCTTGGCGCCGAACTTGCGGAAGGCTTCCCCCCATGCCAGAAGATGATCATCAGCCCATTCGCAGGCGCCCGTTTCGACGACCTTGCAGGCTCGTTCCATGGCCTGCACGGCAACGCCAGGGTTCACGATAGGAGCAGGCTCGACCACCACACTGACGGCGCGAAAGCCTGGGGCCAACTCGGCAACCCTGGGGTCAATTGACGGATCGACAGAAAACATTGGAGAATCTCCTAATGACCATTTTAGTGCATTTTATCGACTAATGACCAAGAAAGTCAATATATCGACCGACCCTGGATCCGACGTTCAACGGGTGAATGACGCACTTTCCCGTCGCTTGCGGGAAGAGCGCAAACGGCAAAAGCTTTCCCTGGACGAGCTCTCTCGTCGCGCCGGCGTCAGCAAAGGCATGGTCGTGGAGATCGAAAACGGCAACGCCAACCCCAGCATTGCCATCCTCTGCAAAATCTCGGCAGCGCTGGGCCTCTCGGTCGCCGACATCGTGAATGTCGCCAGCACCCCGGCGGCTCGCCTCATCGAAACCCATGAGATTCCGACCCTGTGGACCGGACGACACGGCGGCACCGCCCGTTTGCTGGCCGGCACCAGTGGCCCCAACATGATCGAGTTGTGGCGCTGGGAACTCCATCCAGGGGAGACCTTCGAATCCAGTGGCCATCCCGCCGGGACCTTCGAACTTTTCCATGTCGAGCAAGGCACCCTCAAACTGCTGATAGATGACACAGAACTGATCATCACGGCCGGCTGCTCCGCCATCGCCAAAACCGATACGCCGCACCAGTACATCAACACGAGTGACGATCACCTGGTCTTCACCATGACGGTTGCCGAGCTGCACTAGCCAATCTTCGCGCATAAAAAAGGCCTCCTGGTAAGGGAGGCCAAAGAGGGTTGACTACGAAGAGCGGTAAACCTGGGGCAGAGACCGACCTGCCCCAGGCTGTGTTACTGGCGGAGCGTTTCGTCCAGGGCAGCAGCAATGTCCTTGATCAGGTCGTCGGCATCCTCAAGGCCGATCGACAGGCGAAGGTGGCCGTACTTGAGGAACTCGACGGGATAATGCTCGGAGCCTCCGCGAGCTTCTGGACCGACGTGAACAATCAGCGACTCATCGTGACCGATCGAGACAGCCGAGGTGATCACCTTCAGCTTCGCCACGAAACGGTTCTGCAGCTCTGAGTTGCCGTTAACGGCGAACGCCATCACTGCACCAAAGCCCTTGCCGTCGAACTGACGTCGGGCCAGCTCATGCTGCGGGTGCGATGCCAGACCTGGGTAGTAGACATAGGCGATGCGGTCATCCGAATCGAGGTACGCCGCCACTTTCTCGGCAGACGCCAGGTGCTGGCGAATACGCAGCGGCAGCGTGACCGAACCGCGCATGATCAGCCAGGCATTGAACGGAGAAATCACCGCCCCCAGGTCTACCAGGGCATCGTGCTTGATCTTGCCGATCAGCTCTTTGCTGCCGATGACCACCCCACCCATCGCATCACCATGACCGTTGATGTACTTGGTCAGCGAGTGCACCACCAGGTCCGCACCCTTGCTCAGCGCATGGAAAAACGGCGGTGGGGTGAAGGTCGCGTCCACCGACAGCAACGCCCCGTTGGCCTTGGCAATTTCAGCCAGGCCTTCGATGTCCGCAACCTTGGTGGTGGGGTTGCCGATGGATTCGGTGTGAATCAACCGGGTGTTGGGTTTCATGGCCTTGCGGACCGCGGCCAGGTCTCCCATGTTCACAAAGGTGGCCTGGATGCCATAGCGCTCGGGCAACAACTCGGCGAACAGCCGCCAGACCGCCTCGTAAGTCACGTCACCGACGACGATGTGATCACCGCTTTTGAGAAAGGTAAAAAACACCGAGTGCAGCGCAGCGACACCGGTAGCAAACGCAGCGGCGGCCTCCCCTCCCTCGATGGCCGCCAGCTTGCGCTCAAGGCAGACCTGGTTGTGTCCGGCGTTGCGGGTATAGACCAGCCCATCGGGACTCGACCAGTCCATGTCCTCGGGATCATCCGGCAGCCGATAAGAGTTCGCCATCACCAGAGGGGTGCGCACCGCACCGGTGGTGACATCCATGACGTTGCCGCCGTGGACCGCTTGACTGCCCACACCCAGGGTAGCCAGGTTTTCTTTGTCAGGACGCATCTATTGACCCTCTTGCTTATCGAACTTCTTCTAATGGGGGCTTGATGTTCAAGCCATGGGCAGAGCCAGTCGCCTGGGTGGAAACCAGCTCCTGGTTTTCATCGAACTTGAGGTCACCGTTGGCGATGGCGTGGACGCGTCCGCGGACCGTGTACCAGGCCACCACCAGGACGGCGGCGTAGAAAGGAATCGACGCGGCCGAGTAGGTCCCCACCGGGTAGTCACAGGCGATCAGCACGAAGACCAGGACGAAGAAGGCCAGCGTGGCGTAGCCGCTGTAGGGGGCGAACATCATCCTGAAGCGGGGCCGCTCGATACGCCCCTGCCCTGCCAACTTGTAGAGTTTGAGCTGGCAGAGAATGATCACGCCCCACGCCCCCAACATCAGGATGGCAGTGAGTGACATGGCGATCTCAAAGGCCTGGTCCGGCAGGAAGGCGTTCATGGCGACGCCGGCCAGGGAGGCAATGGTGGTGAACATGATTCCCGCGAACGGCACACCATTGCTATTCATCTTCACCAGCACGGGTGGCGCCGACCCGCTCACCGCCAGCGAACGAAGAATGCGTCCGGTGGTATAGATGCCGGCGTTCAGGGAGGAGATGGCGGCGGTGAAAAGCACCATGTTCATGATGGCATCCGCACCTTTCACGCCAATGGCGCCAAAGAACGTCACCAGCGGACTCACGCCTGGGAGGTAGGCCGTACTGGGCATCAGCAACGACAGCAGCAGAATCGTGCCTACGTAGAAAACGACAATGCGAAACACGACTGCCCGAATGGCCCTGGGCATCACCCTCTCGACATCCTTGGCTTCACCGGCTGCGGTCCCGACCAACTCGATGCTGCCGTACGCAAACACCACGCCCTGGATCAGGATCACCGCCGGCATGACACCATACGGAAACCACCCGCCGTGATCGGAAATCAGCTCAAAGCCCGGAGTGACTCCGTTGATCGGTGTGCCGAACACCACCATGTAGACGCCCACGCACAGAAAGATCACCAGTGCAGCGACCTTGAAGAAGGCAAACCAGAACTCCAGCTCGCCAAAGATCTTGACCGAGACCAGATTCACGGTGGTGATGATTGCCAGCACTCCGAGCGCCGAGACCCACTGCGGCACATCGCCCAGAAAGGGTACGTAGGCCTTGAAGAAGTTCAGGTAAAGCGCCGTGGCCGTGAGTTCGGCAATGGCGACGGTGACCCAGTTGGTCCAGTACATCCAGCCCGCCGCGAAGGCCAGCTTTTCTCCATAGAACTCCCGGGCATAGGACACGAATGACCCTGTAGAGGGACGGTGCAACACCAACTCTCCCAGGGCCCGGATAATGAACCAGGCAAATACGCCGCACACGGCAAAGGCAAATACGAGGGATGGGCCGGCTTCGGAAAGCCTTGCACCCGCGCCCAGGAACAAGCCACTTCCAACCGCACCACCAATTGCAATCATTTGAATCTGGCGGGCACGAAGTGTCTTTTTATAACCTGCATCTTCTGCGCCGATGTATTTTCCTACACCCGCACTTTCAGAAACGGCGGACGCAGGCACACGCTCTTTAACGCTCATACACTTACACCTTATTATTGTATTTCGGTAAGAACTCGTTTTTCACACGAGTCCTTACTTGAGCAGCAACTGGCTAGTGACCGACGATCACGTCATTACTCACTGGGGCCGTTCAAGCAAATGACCTTGGGCTGGGTCATGTCTTCATAGGCGAAGCGAACACCTTCGCGTCCCATGCTGCCGTACTTGAAACCACCAAATGGCATTGCATCGAAACGGTAGTCGGAAGAGTCGTTGATCATCACCCCGCCCGCCTCCAGCAACTTGGCAGCTTTCATGGCGGTGTTCAGATTGTTGGTGAAGATGCCGGCATGCAGGCTGTACTCGGGCTCGTTCGCCAGAATCAGGGCATCCTCGAGCGTACTGACCTCCTGCAGAACAACGATCGGGCTGAACACCTCCTCTTGCCAGACTTTGCACTCGAAACTGACGTCCTCCAGGATGGTGGGATAGAACAGCGTGCCCTTGCGTGCCTGGCCCAGCAGCAGCTTGGCACCCTTGCCGATCGCCTCCTCTACCGACGCCTCTGCCCGCCTGGCCGCAGCCTCGGAGATCATCGGACCGACATCCGTGGACTCATCCGACTGGTTGCCAACGATCAGGGCGCGGGACTGCTCGACGAACTTCGCCTTGAATGCCTGGTAAATCTTCGAATCGATCAGGATGCGCTGGGTACCGATGCAATTCTGGCCTGCGGCCCAGTAGGCACCTGAGACGCAGGACTCAACCGTGGCATCGAGGTCACAATCGCCCATCACGATCACCGGTGCGTTGCCCCCCAGGTCCATGGCCATTTTCTTCAGGCCCGCGGTACGAGTGATCTGCTCGCCGGTGGCAAAGCCTCCAGTGAACGAAATCATGCGCACGGCGCGGTGCGCCACCAGCGCCTTGCCCAGCTCGGCATCACCGGTGGCCACCGAGACCACTTCAGCCGGCAGGCCGGCCTGGTTCAGGTAGCTGACCAGTTTCACAGCGGACAGCGGCGCCAGCTCTGAAGGCTTGAGCACCACCGAGTTGCCCCCGGCAATGGCCGGACCGAGTTTATGGGCCACCAGGTTCAACGGATCGTTGTAGGGCGTGATCGCCAGAATCACTCCCAGTGGTTCGCGAGTGAACCAGCCCTGGCGCTGCTCGGAGCCTGCGTAGGAATCGAACGGGACAACTTCGCCGGCATTGCGCTTGGCCTCCTCAGCCGACAGCTTGAGGGTGTTCACGCAGCGCAGCACTTCCTTGCGAGCCTGGCGAATGGTCTTGCCAGACTCGGCACTGATCAACCGTGCAAAGTCATCCTTGTCCTTCTCAACCAGCACCGCAGTACGCTCAAGGATGCGCGAGCGCTCGGCGCGAGACAGGTTCCGGGCAATTACGGCACCATGCTTGGCAACATCGATAACCACATGAGCCGCCGTTGCCGGCACCTTGGTTACCTCACCGATCACGGAGCCGTCGAACGGGTTAAATACAGTGATTTCCTGGTAGTCGGTAGAAAGAGCCAGACTCAAGCTGTTCATGGTCAGACCGCCTGCTTGGTTTTTTTCTTGTGGATGCTGATGATGTCCGACAGCAGTGCATAGGCCGTTTCGATGCGGCCAGCCCCTGCGCCCACCACCGTAACGGGGCCCAGGACATTGGTTTCGAACGTGACCGCATTGGTGGCGCCGCTGACTCCGGCCAGGGCGTCGGTCATGGGCAACAGCTGAGGACTGACCGAGGCTGTCACAGCACCGCAGGCGCTGCGCTGGGCACTGCCGATCAGCTTCCAACGAGAGTCTTCACGGGCAGCCCCTTGAATGTCCTGGGCCGTGATGTTCGAAATCCCTTCGCAACGAACATCGTTCGGGGTGAGCTTCGCCCCCAACAGCTCGTTGGCCAGGATGACCACCTTCAAGCGCACGTCATGCCCCTCCACGTCCGCAGTAGGGTCAGCCTCGGCATAACCCAGCTCCTGGGCCTTGGCCAGCGCATCACCAAAATCCAGACCGGTTTGCATGCTGCTCAGGATGAAGTTGGAGGTGCCGTTCAGAATGCCCTTGAAGCCATTGATTTCCGAACCGGCCAAGGCTTCCTGAGCCAGTCGGATGACGGGGGTGCCGCTCATGACCGCGCCTTCAAACTCGAACGCTGCGCCTGTGGTTGCGGCGAGCTTTTTCAAGGAAGCGGCATGCAGTGCCACCGGCCCCTTGTTGGTGGTCACGACGCTGATGCCTTTTTCCAGGGCCCAGCGGCAGAAAGTCGTGGCAGGCTCGCCATCTACCGGGTTGGTGAAGGTTGCCTCGGCGACGATGTCCGCACCCGAGAAACGAATCACGGTCTCGTTGGCCGACTCGGCCGTCCCGTTGCTCAGGGCCGAGAAGGCCCCCTTGGCGGCAGGCACGGCAATGAGCTGGTTGGCGTCCAGGCCGTTCTTGTCGATCACCGATCCCAGAAAAATGTCACTGACACCGACGATTTTCAGGGTGAACCCAAGCTCCTGAGCCCAGGCTTCGTTCTTCTCAGCGACCAGTTGAGCCAGTGCCCGGTTTACCCCACCAAAACCCAGCAAAGCAATCTTGTATTCAGTCACAGTAACGGCCTCGTCTTGTTGTTTAAACTGGAGGAAATCGTAAGCTGCAACTGTGCTTATTCGAATATGCCAAACAGATCGCGGAGACTGTCAAAATGCTCGTAAATCATATCACCTTGCATATGCACCTACTTCGTCCTTGAAAGTACGAAAGACGTCACGGTATTGACCACACCCGGCAAACTGGAAATATCGCTCCAGACCTTGTTTATTCTGTCAGGCGAAGAGGCTTCGACCGTCGCCACAATATCCAGATCGCCACTCATGACATTGCAGGAGATAACTTCAGGGATCGACGCGACAGAGCGCACCACTTCAGCGCCACGCATCCGGTCTTGTCGATAAACGAATACCAGCGCCCGGATGGGGGGATGTTCCGCCGACGCCGAGCCTTTTACGATGGTGTAACCTTTTATATAGCCGTCACGTTCCAGCCGCTCGATTCTCAAGCGAACAGCATTCCTGGATAAATTGACTTTCACGGCAATATCGTTGTGAGCCAGACGCGAATTCCTGGTCAGCTCCTCGATGATCCGTTCATCGACCTTGTCCAAAGTGCGTTTCATCGCCCTCTCCGGATCGCGTAGAGCAATCACTCATAAAGCAAAATTATTATTCGGGCACCACCGGTTCCATCGCATAGGGCAATGCACAGGGTGCCATCTGGCGTGTACTCGCGAGGCAAACCAGAGTGACTCCAGCTTTACGCCATCGACCACAAAAGTCAATATAATGACCGCCAGGTAGTCGAGAGTGACCGCCATTGAGTCCGATCACCTGACCAGTCAACAGAGAGGCTCCACCGATGGAGTTCCCCGCTGAAACCGAGGATTAGGGTATGAACGCCAGCACCGTGTTCCACTCGATGTACCAGTACAAGGCCTGGTCTGAAGCCGAGCTGTTCAACGTCTTGATGCAATCGCCCAACATGACTACTCAGGCCAACCTGACGGAGGCCTTGTGGCACCTGGCCCATATCCACATCGTCGACACCCTGTTCATTGGCCGACTACAGGACGCCCCCATGCCCTGCACTTCGACCACCACCGAGGCACCACAGAACATCTGTGCGCTTCGGGTGAAATTCGAGCAAGCCAATGAGTGGTTCATCCACTACACCCGGACCGTGACTGACGCTGAACTTGAGCACCGAGTGGCGTTTGTTTTCGCTGACGGCGAACCGGGCAACATGAGCAAATCAGAGATACTGGGTCATGTTCTGTCCCACGGGCTGCTGCACCGAGGCATGGTCAGTGGCCTGCTGCCTCATGCCGCAGCAGCAGGCTGGAAGGATCACTACAGCACCTTTCTCAAGCACTGAAGCCCCAACGAAGACAAGGGCGCCCGTCAAGGACGCCCTCTTCTTCATCAGGCCAGCTCAAGCTCATCGATCAGCACAGCCACCCGCTGACGAATGTCGCCAGTGGCACTCTTGAGAGGCTGCGGCAGGCAATGCTCATTGACCAGTCCCTGCACTTCAGCCGCTGCGGCGACGACGCGCAGACTTCCACCGCACTGATTGAACAGATCCCACAACGGCTGCAACCGCTCAGAGAGCCGGACAGCCTCGGCGGCGTAGCCCTGCTGGGCCGCCCGGGTGATATCCAGGGCTGTCTTGGGGAACAGCCCGCCAATCACCGAATACCAGGCTTCACAGCCGGCATTGAGGCCGGTCGCGGCTGAAGCATCGCCACTGACGCCCACCGTGACATGCGCAGGGACCAGGGCGCGCAATCGATCAACGCGGGCCCTGGCCTCGGTAGTCGATGATGGCACGCCGGGAATCTTGATCGAGCGGACATTGGGCAGGTGAGCGATGCGGCCATGCAGCTCATCGGTGAACTCGAAATGCGTGGTGCCCGGATTGTCATAGACGCAGAGCGGCACCGAGAGGTTTTCCGATACCGCCTTGTAGAGGCTGTAGACCTCCTCATCATTGAGTTTCTGATACGACATGGGTGCCAGCAGCACCCCCTTCACTCCGGCCTGCTGAGCGTCCTGCACCAGATCGAGCACATCCCGGGTGCGCAACGCGCCAATGCTCACCATCACTGGCACATGACCTGCGTGCTGCACAGCAAGCTGGGCGATCCTGGCCCGCTCGGCCCGGGACAGATAGGCGTAGCTGCCGGTCGAGCCCAACGCGCCGATGGAGTCCACTTCCGCCTCCACCAGGCGAGCCAGCAGGCGCACGAAGCCCGCTTCATCCACCTTGTTTTCATCCATGGGTGTCAATGGAAAAGCACTGAGTCCAGTGAACATGGTTACAACCTCCTATTGATAGAAACTCACTTTTTCCGGCGCGAACGAGTCCGTCCCAGCGAGCAGCCCGTTTTTTGGGGCGGCACTTCAACCTGGGATGAAGGCGCGATAGAATTGTCTTAACCGAAAGCATACATTGGCATAGGACAATAGTGAAGATCACAGGTAGCACTGCGGCCGAAATTTACGAATGCATCCGCGAGGCCGTGCAAGTCGGCACGTTGAAGCCTGGCCAGACTCTTCCGCCCGTTCGTGAGCTGGGCGAGTCACTGGGCGTCAACCGCAATACCGTGGCGGCGGCCTATCAGCGCCTGGTGAAAGCCGGCATTGCCCTGACCCAGGGCCGACACGGCACCTCCATCTGCGAGCAGCCACAGGCAGGTGAACAGGAAGGCCTGAGCACAGACACGGCATTGATCGACCTGGCGGATGGCAATCCCGATCCGGCTGCACTGATTGACATCGGCGCCTACACCACAGGCGCGTGGCCTCGACCCTTCCTGTACGGAGACGAAACCGTCCTGCCGGAGTTGCAGCGCTGGGGGCAGCAATGGCTGGCCCCTGACTGCCCACCCGGATTCGAACTTGAGCTGGCCCATGGGGCCGTCGATGCCATCGAACGGTTGGCAGTGGCTCACCTGGTGACCGGTGACAGGGTCGCGGTTGAGCAACCTTGCTTTCTGGGAACGATCAATGCCCTGAGGCTCGGCGGCATGCAGGCCGTCGGTGTGGCCATCGACGAAGAGGGAATGCTCCCGCAGGCGCTCGAAACGGCTCTTGCAAACGGTGCGCGGGCGGTCCTGATCACACCTCGGGCCCACAATCCGACGGGGTGCAGTCTCTCCGAGTCCCGGGCCCGGGAAATCAAGGCGGTGCTTGCCCGGTACCCCAACGTGCTGGTCATTGTCGACGACCACTTTGCGCTGCTTGCGCAGTCGGCCTACCACTCGGTGATCCCTGAATCGTCCACCCGATGGGCATTGATCCGTTCCTTCTCAAAAGCCTTGGGGCCGGACTTGCGCATAGCCTTCCTGGCCTGCGATGCCAGCACCGCCGAACGCCTGCGCACACGCCTGGCGCCTGGGATGACCTGGGTGAGCCACATCCTTCAGATCATCGTCAGTCGTTGCCTGAACGACCCGGCTACCGCCGAACATCTGGCCCGGGTACGCCAGCAGTACCGCCAGCGCCGTGACGCGTTGCGACAGTCGTTGCAGGATCAGCATATCGAGCCCTTCCGCCCTTCGGACGGATTCAATGTCTGGATACCCCTGCGCAAGGACATGAAGGATGTGGCGTATGAGCTGGCCAAACGCGGTTGGCTCGTGCGCCTGGGCAGTGCTTTCACGGTCCAGGAGTGCCCGCAGGCCATCCGGGTCACCGCCTCGAAGCTCTCCGATGATTGGGTAGCAGCCTTCGCCAAGGACCTCAAGACAGCCCTGTAGCAAGCACCGGCCCCGGCAGGTCGATTGATCGATGGATTGATCTGCTGGGGCGCGGCGCCAGTCACTTGAGCCCATTGGACAAGAACTGCTGCAGCCGCTCGCTACGCGGATTGGCAAGAATGTCCGCACTGCCCTGTTCCTCCACCAGCCCCTGGTGGAGGAACAGGATCTGACTCGAAACCTGCCTGGCGAATGCCATCTCATGGGTGACCATCAGCATGGTTCGACCCTCTTCCGCCAGCGTCTGCAACACCTTGAGGACCTCCCCGACCAACTCCGGGTCCAAGGCTGAGGTCGGCTCATCGAACAGCAGAATCTCAGGCTCCATGGCCAGCGCCCGGGCGATGGCTACCCGCTGCTGCTGGCCGCCCGAGAGAAAGCCCGGATATTGATCCGCGACCCTCGAAGGCAGCCCGACCTTGTCCAGATACCGGCGGGCAATCTCTTCAGCCTGCGGTTTCTTGAGCCCCAGCACCCGCTGGGGAGCCAGTGTGATGTTGTCCAGCACACTCAGGTGGCTCCATAGGTTGAAATGCTGGAAGACCATGGCCAGCCGCGTGCGTAACCGTTGCAGCTCGGCAGGGTCGGCCACGCGCAAACCGTGCCGATCCTTCACCATGCGGATAATCTGGCCATCGAGGGTCATTTGCCCCTCGGTGGGTGTCTCCAGAAAGTTGATGCAACGCAGGAAGGTGCTTTTGCCTGAACCGCTGGAGCCAATGAGGCTGATGACATCCCCCTTATTCGCCTTGAGCGATACGCCTTTGAGTACCTGGTGATCGCCATAGCTCTTGTGGAGGTTCTCCACCGACAGTTTGTGTACGTCATCGCCCACCGGCACAGACTGCACTTCTTCGTTCAGGCTGCGGGAATCTACAAAACGGGTCATCGTTACCAAGTCCTTCATGATCGATTAATGGGCAGGCCCGAGGAACGACAACCAACGCCGCTCAGCCAGACGAAACAGGCCGACCAGAGCGAATGAAATCGCCAGGTAAATCAGTGCACTGATGCCAAAGGACTGGAACGTCAGAAAGGTTTCGGCGTTGACATCTCGTGCAATCTTCAACACATCGGGGATGGTGGCCGTGAACGCCACCGAGGTGGAATGCAGCATCAGAATCACTTCATTGCTGTAGTACGGCAGCGCCCTCCTCAACGCAGAAGGAATGACCACGAAGGCATACAAACGCCACCCATGAAGGCCATAGGCTTTGGCCGCCTCGACCTCGCCGTAGGGAATATTCCGGATCGCCCCCGCAAAGATCTCCGTGGTATAGGCGCAAGTGTTCAAGGCAAACGCCAGGATCGTGCAATTCATCGCATCCTTGAAGAACGCATCCAGGATCGGCTGGGCACGAATCGCGGCCAGGCTGTAGATCCCGGTGTAGCAGATCAGCAACTGGATATAGAGCGGGGTGCCCCTGAACAGGTAGGTGTAGAACTCTACGGGCCAGCGCACAGAGGCGTGCTGTGAAACTCGGGCAATCGCCAGCGGGATAGCGCCCACAAACCCCAATGCAATGGAGGCCGTCAGCAGCCACAGTGTCATGGCAAGCCCTGTGATGCCCGTCCCATCGCTGTAGATGAAGGCTCTCCAGTACTCTTGAATGAGTTCAATCATTGCAGTACCTCACGAGAGCCGGCGGCGTACTTGCGAGAGAGCCTGCGCAACACATAGTTCGACAGCGTGGTGATCATCAGGTAGGCCAACGCGGCCAGCACCAGGAAGTAGAAGAGTTGAAACGTGCTCTTGCCTGCATCCTGGGCAGCCTTGACCAGGTCCGCCAGCCCGATGATCGACACCAGGGCGGTGGCCTTGAGCAAGACCAGCCAGTTGTTGCCAATCCCTGGCAGCGCAAAGCGCATCATCTGCGGAAAGGTGATCAGTACGAAGCGCTGGGACCGGCCCAGACCATAGGCGACTGCCGCTTCGACCTGGCCTCGCGGTACCGCCAGCATCGCGCCCCGGAACGTCTCGGTAAAATATGCACCGTAGATGAATCCCAACGTGATGACCCCGGCCGCAAAGGGGTTGATCTCTATGTAGCTCCAGCCAAGGGCCTGGGTCAGGCCGGTCAACCAGGTCTGCAGGCTGTAGAAGATCAACAGCATCAGCACCAGGTCTGGCACGCCACGAATCAGCGTGGTGTACAACTGCGCGGGAAGCCTGACAAAACGGATGACCGACAGTTTCGCACTGGCGCCGAGAAGCCCCAGGACAACACTTAGACCGAGTGACAGCAGGGAGAGCTTGATCGTCATCCAGGTCCCTTGGAGCAACAGCGGCCCATAGCCCTGCAAGCTGAGCCCGGACAGCCCGGCAGCCTTGAGGAAATGCTCAATCATGGTCGAAAACCCTTGATGAAATGACGCGCCTATCGTCGATAGGCGCCGTGGCTCACTTGCCGCTGTAGAGGTTCAAATCACCGAAGTACTTCGTCTGGATCCGGGCGTAGGTTCCATTGTCGTGAATGGCCTTGACGGCCCTGTTCAGCAGCGCCTTGAGCTCGTCGTTGTCCTTGGCCACCGCGATCGCTGTTTTCGAGGGCAGCAGATCGCTTTCAATCTGCTCGCTCATCTCATAGTTGGCGCCCTGGGGCGAACTCAGAAAGCCCACCTTGGCTTGGAGTGAGTCCTGGATGGATGCGTCCAGTCGCCCCGAGACGAGGTCGTAGTAGACCTGGTTCTGGTTCTGATAGGACTGAATCTTCGCGCCGGCCTTCTTCAGAACGGCCTTGGCATAGCCCTCCTGGATGCTTCCCTGGAAGTAGCCGACACGCTTGCCCTGAAGCGACACAGGGTCCGTATTCAGACCCGAGCCCTTTTTGAACACGTACGAGCTGGGCCCCGAGAAAAGCTCGTGGGTGAAATCAACGGCCTTTTCCCTGGCCGGTGTCACGGTCATTGACGAAAGAATGCCGTCGAACTTGTTGGCTCGCAGTCCAGGGATAAGACCATCGAAGTCACTCTCCACCCAGAGACATTGGACTTTAAGTTCAGCACAAATGGCATTGCCCAGTTCAATGTCAAAGCCGACGATATTTCCATCCGGCGCCTTCGATTCGAATGGGGCATAGTTGGCATCTACGCCGAAACGAATTTCCTTGTAGTCCTTGGCATGAGCGAAAGTGGCGAACAGGGGAATAACAGCGAGGGCTGAAAGCTTACGGAGTGAAATCATGTGTGGTTCCCTAGGTATTGTAATTGAATTCAGGGCAGATAATGATTTACAGCCTCGTCCTTGAGCGGGGCGCAGCGAGGTGGCCGGTTTCGACCTTGATGCAGGGTTGGACTCAAACAAGCGGCACAGAATGGCTCCCTCCAACTTGTCCCTCTTGTTGGCGCCTGGTCACCGGCAACACGAAACATCGTGCTGCACAACTAAAATGCTACGCCAACGACCGAGCGGCACAAGCTGGCAGCCCGCTCGACATTGCGAGCAAAATGCTCGCGAACGAGAGCGAAATGCTCGTTTGAACAGGTCACGAGAAATAAGCTTGATATCGGGTTGGGTTTTGCCCTATCTATTCACCTTCGCAGCACTATTTGAAGGGGCCATGCATGTCATTCGATTATCACCACCTCCTGCTCGTGTTCACCGCCTACATCGTCGGCGCGGCAAGTCCTGGTCCCAGCAACATGCGAATCATGGGTGTGGCGATGCAACAGGGTCGGCAGCCGGCGCTGCTGCTGGCGGCGGGCGTCATCAGTGGTTCGATGTTCTGGGGCTCGATGGCGGCTACCGGGGTCTCGGCCATCCTGACGCAGTATGCGCAGGCCCTGACCGTACTGAAGGTGGTGGGCGGTGCCTACCTGTTGTTCCTGGCCTTCAAGGCCGGCAAGTCGGCCCTGACGTCCAACGAACGACTGGAGAAGGAGCTGGCAACCGCCCCTTCCATCACAGGCTTCAACCTCTACAAGCGCGGGCTGTTCATGCACCTGACGAATCCAAAGGCGCTGCTGGGCTGGGTCGCAACCATGACGCTGGGCCTTGGGCCACAGGCGTCACCGAAAACGGTGGCAATCATCCTGGCCGGCTGTGCCGTGCTGAGCGTCACCATCTTCTGCAGCTATGCGATCGTCTTCTCGACAGCGCCCATGGTCCGTGGCTACCGCCGGGCACGTCGCTGGATCGAAAGCACGTTGGCGCTGGTGTTTGGGGCCGCTGGAGTGAAACTGCTGGTTTCCAATGCCTGATGCAACGACTGCTCTATGCCCGTTCAGACCGTTGAACGGGCAACTGCAATCGAAGGTAATCCCCAGCAGGACACCCCGACCACATACCCCTCCTACTGCGCGCGCCTGAGCGCCTCGGCAAGAAACGGAGCCGTCCGGCTTTCCGAGGCCATCGCCACCTGCCCAGGCGTACCGGTCGCCACGATACGACCACCCGCATCCCCGGCTCCCGGTCCCACATCGATTACCCAGTCGGCCTGGGTCACTACGCGCATGTCGTGTTCGATCATCACCACCGTGTTGCCGGCATCGACCAGCCGCTGCAACTGCACCAGCAAGCGGTCGGCATCCGAAGCGTGCAAGCCGGTGGTTGGCTCGTCGAGTACGTACAGGCTGCGACCTCGCTGGCTTCGCTGCAGCTCCGTGGCGAGTTTGATGCGTTGCGCTTCGCCTCCCGACAATTCAGTGGCGGGCTGGCCCAGCCGCAGGTAGCCCAGCCCGATCTCGCGCAACAGTTGCAGCGGCCGGGCAATGGCGTCTTCGCTCGCGAAGAAGTCATGGGCCTCCTCCACCGTCATGTGCAGCACATCGGCGATGTTGCGCCCCTTCCAGCGCACGGCGAGCGTGGCCTCGTTGTAGCGCGCGCCATGACAGGTCGAGCACGGTGCGTAGACACTGGGCATGAACAGCAGCTCCACGCTGACGAAGCCCTCGCCTTCGCACGTCTCGCATCGCCCTTTCGCCACGTTGAAGGAAAACCGCCCGGCGTCATAGCGATGACGGCGCGCATCCGGCGTGGCGGCGAACAGCTTGCGCACATGATCGAACAAGCCGGTATAGGTCGCCAGGTTGGAACGTGGCGTGCGGCCAATCGGTTTCTGGTCGACCTGGACCAGGCGCTGGACCACGTCCAGGTCGCCGGCCAGATGACCTCCCGTGACCTCGATCACGCTGGGGCCTTCACCGTTGGCATTTTCGGCCGTATCGTCCTGGGGTTCGTGCCCGAGGTGCAGCAGCAACAACTCGGGCAGGGCCTGCGCGACCAGGCTGGACTTGCCCGAGCCAGAGATCCCCGTCACCGCCGTCAACACGCCCAACGGAATGCGTGCATCCACGCCCTGCAGGTTGTGCCGCCGAATGCCGCGTAGCTCCAGCCAGCCAGCGGGTTCGCGCTCACGGCTGGCAGGCGCGGGAATCGCGTCGAACAGATAACCGGCGGTCCGCGACTCGGCGATATCCCGCAGACCCTCTGGCACACCGCTGTAGAGCACGCGGCCGCCGCGCTCTCCGGCATCCGGTCCGACATCCACCAACCATTGCGCGCGACGCATCAGGTCCAGGTCGTGCTCCACGACAAACACCGAATTGCCGGCATCGCGCAGCGTGTCCAGGGAGTCGTAAAGCGACTGGCTGTCAGAGGGGTGCAGGCCCGCCGACGGCTCGTCCAGCACGTAGACCACGCCGAACAGCATGGAACTCAGCTGGGTGGCCAGGCGCAAACGCTGCAGCTCGCCAGCCGACAGCGTCGGCGTTGCCCGGTCCAGGGAGAGGTAGCCCAGGCCCAATCCGCGTAGCTGACGCAGGCGCGCCATCACGCCGCCGGCCAGGCGCTGCGCGGCGAGACGCTTTTCCTCGGTGTGGGCGTGGAAATCGCCCTGGGCGATAGGCTCGAGCAACGCCGCCAATCGATCCAGCGGCATGTGCATGAACTCGCCGATATCCAGACCGGCAACGGTCACCGACAGCGCCTCGCTCTTGAGTCGCTTGCCATGGCAGGTCGGGCACAGCTGCCCCTCCATGTAGCGCGATACGCGCTTTCTCATCAATGCGCTTTGCGTGTTGGCAAAGGTGTGCAGTACGTAGCGCCGGGCGCCGGTGAAGGTGCCCATGTAGCTGGGTTCGAGCTTGCGCTTGAGCGCCTGGCGGGTCTCGACAGGCGTGAGACCGGCGTACACCGGTGCCGTGGGCGTCTCTTCGGTGAAGAGAATCCAGTCCCGTTCCTTCTTCGGCAAATCCTTCCAGGGAACGTCGACGTCGTAGCCCAGGGTGACCAGGATGTCGCGCAGGTTCTGCCCGTGCCAGGCCGGCGGCCAGGCGGCAATGGCGCGCTCCCGGATGCTCAGCGAGGGATCGGGCACCATGGTTGCCTCGGTCACTTCGTACACATGCCCCAAACCATGGCAGGCCTGGCAGGCGCCTTGCGGGGTGTTCGGCGAAAAGTCCTCGGCATAGAGCATCGGCTGATGGGCCGGATAGGTGCCAGCGCGCGAGTACATCATGCGGATGAGGCTGGACAGAGTGGTCACGCTGCCCACCGAAGAACGCGCATTACTCGCACCCCGCTGTTGCTGCAGGGCGACCGCCGGCGGCAGGCCGTCTATTGCATCGACTTCAGGGACGCCCGCCTGGTCGATCAGTCGCCGCGCATACGGGGCAACCGACTCGAAGTAGCGCCGCTGCGCCTCGGCGTAGATCGTGCCAAACGCCAACGAGGACTTGCCGGAGCCGGAGACTCCGGAAAACACCACCAGCGCATTGCGTGGGATGCAGACATCGACATCCTTGAGGTTGTGTTCCCGCGCGCCGCGCACCTCCACCTGGCCACTGGCTGCGGCGGTGCATGAGGACTCACCGTATGAGGGGTTTGGCATGTGTTCCTGTCCTGTTGTTCGTGGAGGGCAACGCCTGCTGACCGGGCGGCCAGCATTGTTACATCGTCCGGCGTTGTGTTCACAAGTCAGAATCTGACACTGGCCACCCGAATGGGTTCTTGGCTGGAGCGTTGTGCGGTCAGACGTCCAGGTCAGACCATCGACAGCGAGTGCGGGACCTTGCAGACAGGCAACCCTTGAAACTCAACCTGATAGGAATAGGCAATACTCCAATTCGATCTGGCATAGGCTGCCGAGCCCCCTGACCTTAGCATGGCCTGGTCATCAATTTTCAGGAGTACCGCCACATGAATGCAGGGAAAACGATCTTCATCACCGGCGTCAGCAGCGGATTCGGCCTGGCATTGGCCAAGGAAGCGCTTGCCCAAGGGCATCGGGTGGTCGGCACCCTTCGCAGTGAATCCGCACTGGCGACCTTTGCCGCGCTCTCGCCAGAGCGTGCCCACGGCGTGGTGCTGGACGTGACCGAATTCGATGCCATCGACGCGGTGGTCGCCGAGGTCGAGCAGCGGTACGGTCCGGTGGATGTGCTGGTCAATAACGCCGGCTACGGCCACGAGGGGATATTCGAAGAGTCGCCGCTGGCGGAGATGCGCCGCCAGTTCGACGTGAATGTGTTTGGCGCCGTGGCGGTGACCAAGGCGTTCGTGCCGTATTTTCGCCAGCGCCGCAAGGGGCATATCCTCACGATCACCTCCATGGGCGGATACATCACCATGCCGGGGATTGCCTATTACTGCGGCAGCAAGTTTGCCCTGGAAGGCATTTGCGACACCCTGGGCAAGGAGCTTGCCCCCTTTGGCATCCATGTCACGGCCCTGGCGCCGGGGTCGTTTCGCACCGACTGGGCCGGCCGGTCGATGCGGCGAACCCCGCGCAGTATTGGCGACTACGATGCGCTCTTCGACCCGGTGCGCCAAGCGCGTGAAGAAAAAAGCGGCCGTCAGCTGGGCGATCCGCACAAGGCCGCACGTGCCATGTTGACCATCATCGACAGCCCTACCCCACCCGCTCACCTGCTGCTGGGCAGCGACGCCCTGGCCCTGGTGCGTGACAAGCTGCGCCAAACCCTGGAGAGTATTGAGCAATGGGAGGCGCTCAGCCGTTCGACCGATGGCTGAAACGCATAACGCTGGGAGACGTGCAGAAAATGGCCAGGTCCGGTGATCCGTGCACCCTGCGCATGGTGCAGTTGATGGGTCAGTTGGCTCCGCTGGAGGGCTATAACCTGAGCCCGTTGGATGATGTGCGTTTTCTACGCTCCAACCGACCGCTGACGCGCACACCGGTGCTGTACGAGCCGGGCATCGTCATCCTCTGCCAGGGCCGCAAGCGCGGCTACCTGGGTGAGGAGACCTTCGTCTATGACGCCCAGCATTACCTGGTGGTGTCGGTACCCGTGCCGTTCACGATGGAGACCGACGCCAGCGAGACAGAGCCGATGCTGGCGGTGTACCTGCGCCTGGACTTCGCCTTGGCCGGCGAGTTGATCCAGCAGGTGGATGAAGCAAGAGGGTTCGCGGCCGCCCAGCCAATGGGCATGTATGCCTCGCCCATGGACGAACCGTTGCGCCGCTCAACCTTGCGCTTTCTGGAAATCATGGCGGACGGTACCGATGCACGGATTCTCGGCCCGGCGATGCTGCGCGAACTCTACTACCGCATTCTCACCGGCGAACAGGGCGGCACCCTGCGCTCGGCCATCGCCCAACAGGGCCAGTTCGGCAAGGTGACGCGCGCCATTCACAAAATCCATCGCTGCTATCACGAGCACCTGGATGTAGAAGCCCTGGCACAGGAAGCGCAGATGAGCGTGCCCAACTTTCATCGGCATTTTCGCAAGGTCACCGACTCCTCGCCCATGCAGTACCTCAAGTCGACACGCTTGCACCAGGCGCGCTTGCTGATGCTGCGCAACGACCTGACGGCCGCCAGGACGGCTTTCCTGGTGGGCTATGAAAGCACCTCGCAATTCAGCCGCGACTTCAAGCGCCTGTTCGGCCGCACGCCGTTGGCGGAGGTGGCGTGGATGAAGCGGACCTATGCGTTGCCGGCACCGACGACCCCCTCCCCCTTTGTGTCATCACACTGATCATTGATCAGTCGGTCGTCGCCGTCCGCCATGGATTGGACCAGGTACTTCCCAGACGATCGAGGCAATCAAAAAATTCTCCAGAGGGCGCTTGACCAGGGAGAACGATCGTTCTACATTGAGCCCATGAACAAACCAATGACAGATACCCGAGACAAAATCCTCGCGACCGCCGAGCAACTCATCTACGAGCACGGTATTCATGCCACGGGCATGGACCTGCTGGTGAAGACCTCAGGCGTGGCCCGAAAGAGCATTTATCGCTATTTCGCGACAAAAGATGATGTGGCCGCTGCGGCGTTGAATGCGCGTGACGTTCGCTGGATGCAGTGGTTCAGGACTGAATGCGATAAAGCGGATACACCGCATGATCGCCTGCTTAATATGTTCACCGTGCTGAAAGGCTGGTTCGAGTCGGATGGTTTTCGTGGCTGTGCCTTCATCAATACCGCGGGAGAAGTTGGAGATCCCGAGGATCCCATCCGCCAGATCGCAAAACTGCATAAGCAAAAACTACTGGATTATACGCTTGAACTGACCGAGCAATTGAACGTCAAGCAGCCGTTGAACCTGGCCAGGCAGTTGATGACCTTGATAGAAGGCGCAATCACCATGGCACGCGTGATGGGTGACCATCACGCGGCCGACAATGCCAGGGAAGTTGCACAGTTGTTGCTGAAAGAGGCTTCGCCATAAAAGCCTGAGCTTCAAAGATACTGCCCATACTGTTTCATCCAATTAGACTGGAGGTATTACCATGTCCAATGCCCAAACTCGCCCGCCACTTCCACCTTTCACTCGCGAATCGGCGATTGAAAAAGTTCGACTCGCTGAAGATGGCTGGAACAGTCGCGATCCCGAAAAAGTTTCGCTGGCCTATACCCTGGACACGAAATGGCGTAACCGCGCTGAATTTGCCACCAACCGCGAAGAGGCCAAGGGTTTCCTCACGCGCAAGTGGAAAAAGGAGTTGGATTATCGCCTGATCAAGGAGCTGTGGGCCTTTACCGATAACCGTATCGCCGTCCGTTACGCCTACGAATGGCATGATGACTCCGGCAACTGGTTTCGCTCCTACGGTAACGAAAACTGGGAATTCGAGGCCGATGGCCTGATGCACCGTCGATTCGCCTGCGTCAACGACATGCCGATCAAGGAAAGCGAGCGCAAGTTCCATTGGCCGCTGGGTCGCCGTCCGGATGACCACCCAGGCTTGACCGAGTTGGGCCTGTAAGTATCCAACAGACCTGATCCTTTCTCTGCGAAGGGTCAGGTCTGATGCGTAAGTCCCCCCTGCCCCATCATTTCCAAGACAGCACGCCAAAGGCAAGACGAGCATCCAAACGGGATGATTCCAATCTTCGCCCATCAACGCAAAATATCCCCGCCATGAAAACCATCGGTATGAAGTAACTGATCATCGCCGCCGTGGTGGCCGACGTGCGCGCAGCCTTCCCAAAGCCGGCGACGCGCTGCTCCAACCTCCAGCTTCCACCGCCGACAGGTGCTCACTGCATCCTGCCCAAGGGTGCACAGCGTTGACCGCACAAAACCACAACAACCACCGTTGCCATCAAGGACGGCCATCGCATCGCTTTGGGCGACGACGCCACGGCCATGGCCCACACAGGCTCGCCCCCGGATCATTGAGGTCAAGCAGCGCACGGTGATTTCGGGCTTGGACGGTGGGTGCCTGCACCTGGGCCGTGACGATGCGAACAACGACCGGGAGCTGCGCAGGGAAGTTCGGAGTGGTTTTCACATCGGTGGTTCGCCAGCTTCGATCAGTCCCTGCCGTGTTCACCGCACGGTGTTCACACTGCGACAACCCAGCAGCCTGGCGAGAGGTGAACGCTGTGCGCAGGATACTTGCCAATCCGCCGAGTGCACGGCGCCGACAACCCGGACTGCACACCGGCATTCACGCAGAAGATCGGTCCCTTCAGGAACCCACCCGTGGTTTATTTTCGATTGCACAGAGTCGCGCCAGAAGAGAAAGGAGGCGAACCGCGAACAGGCGGTCTGGGATGAGCAGGGAGCGAGGGATGGCGTTGCGCCTGGGAATCGGGGGCCGCGATGGCGGCTACAGCGTCAAGCCTACCTGGCTGGCGCCCGGCGTCGGGGCGCCAGCCAGGCTGGCGGGAGCGGAATCAATTGATACAGCCATTGCCCATGACGGAGTACTCCAGGGTGTGTCGAATACCGTTGGAGTCGTCATAAGTCATCTGCACCGGCACGACACCGCAGACGTCGGGTACATCGGTACTCGAGATCACATGTGCAATATCCAGGTCCTGGGAATAGGTGTAGGGCTCGACGGTCACCGGTGTGGCCTGGGCAGTGAGTTCATCAGCCACGGCAACGGAACCAAGGCCAGCGAGGAATAAAGCGAGTAGTAGTTTCATGGCAGTTCACCTGTTTTGAGGGCACAAGAGGGCCAGGCATCACGCCAGGCGTGATGCGTCATCGATAGCGGTTGGGTGTAGCCCGGGCGCCATCAGGCGCCGGGCCGACTCACGGCGAAGTCAGAAAGGCTTGGTAGGCAGATACTTGCCATCCAGGGTGATCACGGCGCGGGAGCCGCCTTCCGGATCGTCGACCTTCTTGATGTCGAGCTTGAAGTTGATGGCGCTGATGATGCCGTCGCCAAACTTTTCGTGGACCAGAGCCTTCAGGGTGGTGCCGTAGACCAGCATCATTTCGTAGAAGCGGTAGATGGTCGGGTCGGTCGGTACGCTGTTCTCGAAGCAGCCACGAATCGGGACGGTCTGCAGCAAGGCAATGCCGTCAGCGTCAAGCTCGAGCTTTTCACCCACGACCTGCGCGGCATGGGCCGGCAGCGGATGCTGGCCCAGCAGGGCTGCGGTGACGAAGGCTTCCGACAGGCCGGTACCCTCGGTGAGTTCCTCATAGGACAGGCCTTTGCGAGCCTTGGCCATCACGATGATTTCGGTCAGGGCCTGGCGAACACTTTTGGTGACTTGGGTCTGGATCATGGGGTTATTTCCTCGCTGGATATCGGGTTCAGGCAACTTGCCTGGCTTGTTGGGAAACGGCGTTTACTTCGGGGTTGTCGGCGAGGGACACAAAGGTCCCGGTGCGGCCATCGAAAGCGTCGATACGCCCACTCTCGATGTCGTAGATCCAGCCGTGCAGGGTCACGCGCCCCTCTTCAAGGGCCAGGCGCACCGACGGATGAGTCTGGATATTGGCCAGTTGCGCGATCACGTTTTCGCGCACCATGGCCGCGACCTTAGTCGGCTGGTCCTTGTGCTGGCGTGCCTCATTCACCACTCGGGCGGAGTCGGCGTAACGCAACCAGCCGGCCACCGCAGGCATGTGGTCCAGGCACTTGCAGGTGGCGATGGCCGTCATCGCACCGCAGTCGGAGTGGCCGCAGATGACGATGTCGGCCACCTGCAGCGCGGCGACGGCATACTCGACCGAGGCCGACACACCGCCCGGCTCCGGGCCGTAGGAAGGCACGATGTTGCCGGCATTGCGGATGACGAACAGATCGCCTGGCTCACGCTGGGTGACCAGCTCGGGGACGAGCCGACTGTCAGAACAGGAGATGAACAAAGCCCTCGGGCTCTGCTGGGTGGCCAGGTCCTTGAACAGCTTGATCCGCTCAGGAAAGGCGTCCCTTTGGAATTTCAGAAAACCGTCAATGATGTCTTTCATGGCTTCAATCTCAATGTCGCGGGTTGTTGAAGCCAAGATTACGGAGGGCATCACATAAGGTAAAAGTCTCATTTATTATATTATTGATCAGATAATCTTATAGCTTGGGGCGTGCTTGTCCGGCGCATTGGGTAGGTGAGGTGTCACGGATTCAGGCGGGCGGTAGTGATCAACTCACGCGGACAGGACGTCGAGTTTGGCGGCCCTCTTCCCGTACAGGCACCAGACTGCTGACAGGTTCTGACACCGGTGTCGAATAACATCCGGGCTCCCACACACGAGGAAGCTCCCATGAATCACCCGAACCTGTTTCTGCTCTACGTGCAAGACCCACAGAAGAGCCGTGCCTTCTACGAGAACCTGCTGGGCGTGGAGCCCGAGGCCGCCTTCCCCAACTACGTGTCGTTTTCACTGAAAAGCGGTGTGGCCCTGGGCCTCTGGTCGACCAGCGCCCAGGACTACAAGAGCGGCGGCAGCGGCCATCGAAGCGAGGTGGCCTTCCTGGCCGAGTCAGAAGCTCAGGTCGAGACACTTCAACAGCAATGGATCGACCTGGGAGCCGTCATCGAGCAGCCGCTGCATAACGCCGCGTTCGGGCTGACATTCGTGGCACTCGATCCTGATGGGCACCGGTTGCGTGTGTGCCTGCCCGACCGGGTAGCGCCGACATCCGGTCAGCCGGCGTAGGGGAAGATCTGGGCAGTGTTGCACAGAAGGTGATAGGCGCGGATGTGGCCGGCAAGGTAAGCGAGTAAAACAACGGCCTCTGCCCACTCGGCAAATGTCCATTGAGCAATCACGGCTAGGCGTGTTCGCACCGCTATAGTCGATTCTATTGCCGACCGTACTTCCAGGAGCTTTGCCCAGTGTCTGACATGCCGACCCATTTCGCTTACACGAAGCGCTTCAACGCCGTCCTCGCCTACATCGATGCCAATCTCGAAGGTGACCTCTCGGTGAAGGCGTTGAGCGATGTGGCGAATTTTTCGGTGTTTCACTTCCATCGACAGTTCACCGCCTTCGTTGGAGTGCCAGTTTCACGCTACGTGCAACTGATGCGACTACGACGCGCGGCGCATCGCCTGGCATCCCTCGCTGATCACTCGGTGCTGGATGCAGCACTGGGTGCCGGCTTTGAAAGTCCCGAGGCATTTTCCAGGGCATTCAGGCGGGCGTTTGGTACGACGCCGAGTGCGTTCAGGAAGGAACCGAACTGGCAGATCTGGAATGCGGTATTTGCAATCCCTCACTTTTCCAGGACTATCATCATGCAAATACGAATCGTGGAATTCCCTGAAATCAGGGTCGCAGCGCTTGAACACTGCGGCCCAGCCGGGCTCGTCGACCAGAGCGTGCGCAAGTTCATCGAGTGGCGTAAACAGAGTGGACAGTCACCCGTGGCCTCGAGTCGCACCTTTGGCATTCCTTATGGCAACCCCGATACAACCCCTGCCCAGGCATTCCGCTTCGCAATCTGCGGCGAGATTCACGAGGCGGTGGAGCCCAATGAATTCGGTGTGCGCGAGATCGTCATTCCAGGCGGCCGCTGCGTCGTAGTGCGACACGTGGGATCACCGGACCACATCGGCGAAACGATCTATCCGATTTACCGCGACTGGCTTCCTTCCAGTGGAGAGGAACTTCGTGACCAGCCACTGTTCTTCCATTACCTGAGCGTCTATCCCGAGACACCGCAGGATCAATGGCAGACAGACGTGTATGTTCCGCTGCGATAGCGGAGCAAGCCGCTTTCGCCCCTGGGCTGACGTGGATGGGTGTCCGTTCGGGGGCTGTTGCGGATATTCATGAAGCAGGGAAGACCATGGCAACTGAACGCGTCTATAGCTACTTTGACTATGACGGAGAGGTCGAATGAGTGAACGGGGATCCTTTGGCGATCACCTCTGCCCGCTCTGCCGGGCAGTTTATCTGAGAGACGACACCGATCGGGAGAAACTACTCTATGTTAAAAATCGTAGTTCCACGCAGGAGCACTCACATAACTCCCGTTATTGAGCAATCTTGGAGTCTCATGTGCGAATAAATGGTTGCGCCAGCGTCATTCTTAAAATTTAACCGGGGCAAGAAAAGCCTTAACGGATGAACCGAATGGGTAACGGCAAAAAGACACCACTGGCAGACTCGACCAGCACGCGACGTCCAATACCATCTATTCGAGATCGCGTCTAGACCGTTTTTTGCAATAGAGCACACTGAAATGTAATGCAATAAGTTCGCATGCCAGCGTTACCAGAATTAGAATTGCGACGCATTTTCATCACAGGGACGTGATTCAGTAGATGTCGCAATCTTCAACAGCGCAGGACGCGCCAATCCTCAAGCAAGCACCGCTTGCCCCGCCGCCGAGCCCCATCGGCCGGGTATTCATCCAGCAGCCCTTGAGTGCACGATCCATGTCGTCGCGCTGCCGGCTGCTGAGTCAATTCCATCGATGAGTTTCTGTCACATGACAAAAAGAGAGCGGGATGTTCTCCAACTACTGGTACAGGGAGAAACGAACAAGGCAATCGCCTTGCAACTGGAAATCAGCGAGTACACAGTCAGAGACCATGTGTCGTCACTACTGCGCCAGTTGAACGTAAACACCAGATCACAACTCATCGCAAAGCTGGCCACAAAGATGCCACACCCCCTACATCTGTAGGATTATCGAAACGGAGTGATTCCGATAGCATGCCATCGCTTTGTCGCTTGCGTTAGCGTGCCCTGCAACGAGCCGCTCCGTCCATTCTTTCTGGGCGCGCTAAAAAACAACTATTGCAGACGCCATGCCTAGAACAACATGTGTCGGCTCTGAGACAACTCAGCAAGGAGCAAATCTTGCGATACTTCTTAGTTCCCAGTTTTTTCTCGGCCATCGCTCTCGGTTCGGTCATTTCAATAATGCATGCCAATGATGCTGACTGGCGCGAACATCTGCCCATCTGGGTAGGCTTTGGCCTGTCCGCTGTTCTGGCAGTGTTCACCTATGCCTACATCAATAAAAACTTGATCGAGCAGTACATGAAAAATCCTGCCGAAACTAAGTTTATTTCTGAAATTCTGTTTGGAAAGAAAAAAAAATAGGAGTCATACCGAATGCGTGAATTGTCGATTGCCGAGATGGGGTTGATTGCCGGAGCTGGAGATGTGGCTGATGCTGCAGCGGTCGGTGGAGCCCTGGGCGGCGCTGCAGGCGTGTCCTATGCCTTGAGTACCGGCGCCACCGGTTCAGCCGCCGCCGGCCTGGCCGGCATCGGTGCCGCAGCAGGTGCAGGGCTGGCCGCCGCCGGCGCATTGGGCTATGCCGCAGGCACCTGGCTGAACGAAAACACGAATATCCAACAGGCCATCGCCAATATGCTGCCAGACCCGGCCGGCACCAATTACCACTGATTCGCGTCACCCTCGCCCTGCTCATCCATGCAGGGCCAGTAGCTGATGACAAAAGGAATCGGGTTCATCTGATGTCGCAACCTTCAAAGGCGCAGGAAGCGCTTTTCCGCGAGCAGGCGGTGTCTGCTCGACAGACCCGCCATATGGGCCGGGTACTGGTTCACCAGCCACTCGGTTACACGCTCGCCAGTGCACTGGCGCTGTTCTTCATCGGGTTGATCGGGGCCTTTCTGTACTTCGCCAGCTATACCCTCAAGGCTCGGGTTGATGGCGTGCTGATGCCTGACGAAGGCGTACTGCGCGTCACGGCCACTGGAGCGGGTGTGATCACACACATGCAGGTGTCCGAAGGCCAACACGTCCAGGCCGGCGATACCCTGTTCGCAGTTTCCGCCGAGCGCCTCAGCGCAGCAGGCGCTACCCAGCAGTTGATCGCCGAACAACTGGAGCAGCGCCTGCACCTTCTGGAGCGTGATCGTGTACTGGCCAATGACCGGCTGCAAGAGCAGTTGCGTACGCTCGACCAGCGCTTGCGGGCCATCGACGAAGAGCTCTTCCAGTTCCAGGAAGAACGCAATCTGCTCAAGCGCCGGGAAGCACTCGCCATGGCTCATCTGGATCGCCAGCAACAGTTGGTCGCGGCCGGATTCGTCTCCAGGGCAGTACTTCAACAGGCCGAAACCGAGTTGCTGACGTTGCAAGGCCAGCAGCGTACCCAGCAGCGCGGGCGGACCAGCCTGCGGCGCGAGCGGGCGACACTGCAGGCCCAGCGCGAGGAAGCCCAGCTGCGCCAGCGCAGCGACTTGTCCGATGTCGACAGCCATGTTGCCCAACTGCGCCAGGAACAGGCCGAGAACACCGTGCGTAAGGGACAGAACATCGTCGCCCCGTTCTCGGGGACGATCACCGGCGTCGGTGTACAACCCGGCCAGCAAGTCCAGGGCGGCGCCCTGCTGGCGAGCCTGATCCCCGAGCACGCCACGCTCTGGGCCTACCTGTATGTCGGACCACGCCAGGCCGGGTTCATAGAGCCTGGCCAGCCGGTAGTGCTGCGCTACGCCGCCTACCCGTTCCAGAAATTCGGCCTGGCCCACGGCATCGTCGAGGAGTTGTCGAAAAGCCCCTATGCCCTGCAGGAGTTACCCGCGCACATCGCCAGTGTCGTGGAGGACAAGCCCAAGGGGGCCCAACTGTTCTACCGGGTCAAGGTCAAGCTCGACGAACAGGTCATCCGCCTCTACGGCAAACCCCACTCACTGCAAGCCGGCATGCTCCTGCAGGCAGACATCGTTCGCGACCGCCGGCGCCTCTACGAGTGGGCATTCGAGCCGTTGTATTCGATTTCCGGCAGGTAGCCGGGTACAGGGACTTTCAACCACGAGGGATACGCATGGAAAAACTACTCAAGAGCAAACTGGCAGTCATCACCGGCTGGGGCACAGGCGGTGCAGTGCTGTTCGCCTGGTTCGGCCGCGACCTGAAGGCCGACTCCCCCTGGCTGGCCATCGTCGATATGGCCCTGGCCACCTGCACGGTGACGTTCTTCGTCCTGTTGGTGATGGCGGCGGCCAAGGCGCCTACCGGCACCGGCAACACACAGGGCAATGAATCGGGCAACGGCCGGGCCCTGCTCGGATCGATCCTCTCGCTGTTGCTGCTGATTGGCGGCTGGAGTCTGCTGCAGGTTTCCATTGAGCCTGCCGCCACCAGAACCGCCACGACCTTCGGCGCCCTGTTGGCGGGCGGAGGGTTGCTGGTCACTTACAAATGGATAGCCAGACTGATGAACAAGGAGTGGTCATGAGAGAACTTCAGATGAGTGAGCTGACGCTGGTCGGCGCAGGTGACAGCAGTGCCGGCCAAGCGGCGGCCGCAGGCGTGGGCGGTGCGCTGGGCACCACTGCCGGCAAGATCACGGGGAGTACCGTGGGTGGTTACGTCGGTGGATTGATCGGGTCATTCGCAGGCCCGGTGGGTACCGCCGCGGGCGTGGTGATCGGCCGAGCCGCAGGGAACTACATCGGCGGCGCGATCGGTGCAGGCCTTGGTGGATACGCCGCCAGCGAAGCCTACAACGCCGCAGCGGGCACCAACTACCACTGATCCGACAACAACGCCCGCTACCCCGCAGGGCAGCGGGCGCCCACTCGCCCTTTTCCCTAATCGAATGACCGGGCCATGCACCTGCTCGGGGGCTTTTCGTGCCCACCGATCGCCAGTGCCAGCCCGCACTCTCATAAAAAGACACGCCATGATCAAGCCACGCAACAACATCGCCTTCGGCACCAGTGCCGAAGCTTTCGCCGAACACTATCAGGAACGCCAGCCACTGCTGATCAGGGGCGCAGTGACTCGGCATGACTGGACCTGGCGCCAGGTCAACGAACTACTGCAACGCTGCGACCCGACCAGCGAGGATTTCAAGCTGTCGTGCGACGGTCTGCGCCCCAAGCATGAATACGTCGAGCAATACCGGGACATCGGCACCTTGCGTCATCGTCTGATCAAGCCGGTGATCTACGACTACCTGCGCCAGGGTGCCACCCTGATCGCCAACAAGCTGGTGCACGAACCGCTGGTGGATGCGTTCGCCCGACAGGTTGCCGAGTTCACCGGACGCCAGGTGGTCAGCAGCGCCTACGCCGCGTTCGGCTCCCGCGATTCGTACAAGGCCCACTGGGACACCCGCGATGTGTTTGCCATCCAGCTGATCGGGCGCAAACGCTGGATCCTCCACCCGCCCTCCTTCGAGGCGCCGTTGTACATGCAGCAGAGCCGTGACCTGGAAGCCCGCTACCCGCGTCCGGAGGAAGCCTGGCTGGACGTGGTGCTGGAGCCTGGTGACGTGCTCTATGTCCCACGCGGCTGGTGGCACAACCCGCTACCGCTCGGCGAAGGTACTTTCCACCTGGCGCTGGGTACCTTCCCGGCCTACGCGGTGGACTATGTCGGCTGGGCGACCCAGCAGTTGCCTGAGCTGGCCGCCGCACGACAGTCGCTGCGCGGCTGGGAACAGGATCGCGCCCTGATGGCGCAGGTGGCCGAGCACCTGACGGTGCTGCTCCAGGATGAACACAGCTACCGACGCTTCCTCGATGAATTCCATGGCGCGGTGCGTGTCGAGTCGCCGCTGGCCATCGAGACCTTTGGTGTGCCCGCTGGTCCTGCGCTGTCGCCGGACAGTCGACTGCGCCTGAGCGGCAACCTCCCTCACGGGCTCGAACAGGGCTACCTCATCGCCAATGGCACCCGACTCAACCTCGACGCGGCAGGCCAGCAACTGCTGGAGGCGGTGGCCAGGCAGCCCGGCATTCGCCTCGCTCAACTGGCTGGACAGTGCCCACTGATCCCGCCTGCACAGTTGCAGAAGCTGGTGGCCGGACTCTGCCATCAGGACCTCCTGCACCTTGCCGACGCCAGCTGATCGGCCATGATGAAACTCGTATTGCAAGCCGAAAGCCAGGAATGCGGCCTCGCCTGCCTGGCGATGATTGCGCAGTTCCACGGCGCCGACCTCGACCTGATGCACCTGCGCCGACGTTTCTCGATTTCGCTCAAGGGCGCGGACCTGGCCCAGGTGGTGAGGTACGCCCAGCACCTGGATTTCACTTGTCGACCGTTGCGCCTTGACCTCGACGAAATGACGCAGTTGAAGCTGCCCTGCATCCTGCACTGGGACCTGAACCATTTCGTGGTGCTGGAGAAGGTCGCCAAGGGCCGTGTGCATCTGCTCGACCCTGCCCGTGGCCGACGGACCCTGCCCCTGGCCCAGGTCTCGGAACATTTCACCGGCGTGGCGCTGGAGCTGACGCCAAGCGCCACCTTCGAACCGGTGCAGCAACGCTCGCGGATCAGCCTGCGCAGCCTGACGGGTACCACCGCCGGGCTCAAGCGCGCGCTGGCACATATTCTGCCCCTGGCATTGGCACTCGAAGTAGTGGCGCTACTGTCACCGCAGGTCACCCAATGGGTGGTCGACAGCGCCCTGGTCAGTGACGACCGACACTTGCTGCTGCTCGCCGTACTCGGCGGCAGCCTGCTCCTGCTGGTCGACTTCCTGATACGCCTGGCCCGTGGCTGGATGGAACTGCGCCTGAACCAGCAACTGACCTTGCAGTGGGGCAGCAACCTGTTCGCACACCTGTTGCGCCTACCCTGGCCGTTCTTCGAAAAGCGCCAACTGGGCGACATCACCGCCCGCTTCCACTCCCTGGACAACATCCGCAGCGTGCTCACCAACGGCGCATTGACAGCCCTGATCGACGGCCTGATGACCCTGGTCACACTGGCAATGATGCTGGTGTACAGCCGCATCCTGACCTGTGTGGTAGTCGCGGCGCTGCTGCTGTACATGCTACTGCGTGCGCTGTTCTACCAACCCCTGCGCAACGCCTCGCAAGAGCGCATCATCATGGCTGCGCGGGAGAACACCTATTTCCTGGAGACGCTGCGCGCCATCCTGCCGCTCAAACTGTACAACACCACCGCCATGCGCCTGGCGACCTGGCAGAACCTGGTGACCGATGTGCAGAACCGGGACGTCACCACGCAGAAGATCGTGCTGGCGTTTTCGGCACTGAACACCTTCATCTTCGGCATGGAAGGCATGCTGTTGCTGTATGTGGGCGGAACCGCGGTACTCGACAACGAGCTGTCGCTGGGCATGCTCCTGGCCTTCATGGCCTACAAAAGCCAATTCACCGGGCGGGCCAGCAAACTGGTCGACCTGGCGATCGAAATACGCATGCTGGGATTGCATGCCGAGCGCCTGGCAGACATCGCGCTGGAAGCTCCCGAACCACAAGTGATGCAGGCCCTCGATTTTGATCATCTGGAGCCGCGCATCGAGTTTCGCGATGTGTCCTACCGCTATGCCGAAGGCGAGCCCTGGGTGCTGCGCAATCTGTCGCTGGTGATCGAGGCCGGCGACTCGGTGGGCATCGTCGGTCGTTCGGGCTGTGGCAAGAGTACCTTGTTCAAGCTGATGCTTGGCCTGCTTGCCCCTACCGAGGGGGAAATCCTGGTCGGCGGCGTGCCACTGCGCCAACTTGGCCTGCAAGGGCTGCGCAACCAGGTCGGCACCGTCATGCAGGAAGACCAGTTGCTGGCCGGCTCCCTGGCGGAAAACATTGCCAGCTTCGACCCGCATGCCTCCCAGGAACGGATCGAGGAAGCCGCGCGCGTGGCCCACGTACACAAGGTTATCTCGCGCATGCCGATGGGCTACCAGACCCTCGTTTCGGAAATGGGCAGCGGCCTGTCCGGCGGGCAGAAGCAACGGATCCTCCTGGCCCGTGCCCTCTACAAGAAGCCGCGCATCCTGGCCCTGGACGAAGCCACCAGCCATCTTGATCTACATAGCGAACATCATGTGGTTCAGGCACTTCACGGCCTGTCGACCACGCGCATCACAATCGCCCACCGCCGCGAGACACTCGGTTTTGCCCGACGCCTGATCTGCCTCAAGGAGGGTGCAATCATCGAGGATGTACGCCTGGATCAAGAGCAGGTGCCGGCATGACTCGCCTGAAAATCTGCCTGTGCGCACTTGTGCCATGGGGCACCTTGCTGGCGCCTGTCCATGCCGCCGACCTACTTGATCTCTACCAACTGGCCTTGACGAACGATGCCAGGTTTGCTGCCGCCCAGGCACAGCAACGTGCCGGCAATGAACGCCAGGCCCAGGGCGCAGCCGGGCTGCTGCCACAGATTTCCGCCAGCAGCCAGGTGGGCTGGACCGAAAACCAATACGAAGTCACCTACGGCCATCTCTCACAGAACCAGGGCAACCGCAGCTACAGCGTGCAGTTGATACAGCCGCTGTTCCGCTGGCAGAACTGGATCGCCTATCAGCAAGGTAATTTGCAACAGGTGCTGGCCGATGCGCAGTTGGAAAAGGAGCGCCAGGCCCTGATCTTGCGATTGGCGCAAGCCTACTTCGCGGTCCTGGCCGCAGAGGATGTCGTCGAATCGGTCGAAAAGCTGCGCATCGCCTCCAGCGCGCAACGTGACAGTGCACGTAAACGCTACGAGTTGGGCAGCGCGAACATCATCGACGTGCAGGAGGCGCAGGCCAGCCTGGACAGTGCGATCGCCCAGGGCATCAAGGCCCGAGGGGACCTGCAAGTGGCACACCATGCGCTTGAGCGTTTCATCGGTCGTGAGCCGGGCAAGTTGGCAGTGCTGGGCGAAACCTTGCAGGTCAGCACACCTCAACCCGAGAACTCCACCACTTGGGTGCGAGCGGCCGAACGAAGCAATCTGGATGTGCAAGTGCAGGAGATCACGGCACAGATCGCCGACGGTGAGGTGCGCAGTCGACGTTCGGAACACCTACCGACGATGGATCTGGTGCTCAGTCACTCGATGCAGCAGAACCCCAACGTCAGCACCCTGCGCAGCGACTCGGACGTGATTGCCTTGCGTTTGAACTTGCCGCTCTACAGTGGCGGGAGACTCTCGGCGGCGGCACGGGAAGCCGCCGCTCTCGCTGATAAAGCCCAGTATGACCTTGAAGATGCACGACGCGCTGCAGCACATGCAGCCCATCAAGCGCTGTCAGGAGTCTTCGACGGTGTTGCCCAGGTGGCGGCCCTACGTGCCGCCAAACGTTCGGCGCAAGCGGCAGTGGCTTCCAACCAGTTGGGCTATCAACTGGGGGAACGAGTCGGCAGCGATGTACTGGATGCACTCGGCAAACTGAGCGAGGCCGAACGCAAGCTCGCCCAAGCGCGTTACGACACGCTCATATCACAACTGCAACTCAAATCCTCGGTGGGCGCCCTCGGTTACACGGACCTGCGTGACCTCAACGCCTATCTGAACTGACCGTAGCCAGACAGCTCCCTTTCCATTGAGTGAAATTTCCTAGAAAATCCCGAGCGCTTGTTTGCGCCTGATCGCGGGGCTAGGCTCGGGTTCGTCACTGCCAATTCAGTGACCGGGTTTAGTCGCCCGCCAGCTTGATCAGGCGCACAGCGCCACCTTCTACGAGGCGCTTTTTTGCAGCCTCCGTTTTATGGTGGCCGTGCGCAGGGCACTTCGGTGCGCCGGGTTTCCTGATCACCGGTCGACTAACCTGCGTACGGCTGCCACCTCTTCGTTTAGTCGCGAACGTGACGGCTCCCAAAACCGATCGGGAGTTACCACCCTATGTTCAAAATCATCCCCACTCCCCCGCCCTCCTCCCATGCTGGAGGCATCAATCCGCGTATCGCGGACCGGGCCTTGTCTCACTACAACCTGGGTCCGGATGTGGGCTCGAAATCACCCTCATCTGAAGGGACTGGCCGACGTCTGCACGAACCTGGGAATCAGGAAGAAGCCCTGATCGATGTGTATTCGATTCTGCAGTCAGCCGCGGCTACGGCCTATGAGCACGCCGACAACCAGACCGGTTCGAACCGAAGGGTGGCGATGGGCGTGGTGCACCTGATCGAACTCGCACAACTGCGCATGGATTCGATGCTGGAAAGCCACGCCATCGGAGCCAGCGGTTGACCGACACTTGACGATGAAACGGAGAGCCTGGCTTTCCGTTTTCACTGGGCCTCGCGGCATAACCAGTCCAGGTTTTTGTCCGCACCCCCGGTGGGTCAGTTTTGCATCGGTACTGACAAGGGTAATGAATCGCCCCGAAGCAGAAGCCTGGGAGCGATTCACGATTACAGCCCTAGGCGGGCAGGCTCAGGTGAAGCAAAGGGAAAGGGCGGCCCTCGCCATCCAGCGGAGAACGACCGGTTTGAACAAACCCGTAATGTAGATAGAACCCTATCGCTTCAGGGTTTTGCTCATTCACATCAACACTCATCTGGCTGCGCGAACGGCGAGCATGATCCAGCAGCGCGCGACCAATACCTTTCCCTCGCAGATCCGGCTCGATAAAGAGCATCTCGACGTGGTGTTCATTGAGCCCGATAAAGCCCAGCGGGCAGTCCTCGGCATCTACCGCAACCCAGGATTGAACAGCGGGCAGGTACATATCGCGCAGTTGAGGAAGCAATGCCTCAATATCGGATTCTTGCAGGAAGTGATGAGTGGCGCGAACAGAGCGCAGCCAAATGTTGAGCAGTTGCGGATGGTCGGCGTGAGTAGCCTGACGAATGATCATGGAATCATCCTTTACACTTGATATCGGAAATGAGGCGCGCTAGTGGATAGCGACCGTATAAGTGTCGGCAACTTGTATGACCGCTTCGCGAGTCAACGCCTGGGCGGTTCACGGCAGAGCTGGCCGCAAAGGAGGGAGTGCGGACGTTACTGAGAGGCTTCCCAGGTGTCAACGAAATATCGCGAACCGGCCCGCACACAAAAAATCTGACAGTCCCGTCCACCAACCCGGACAGCTCTGTAGGGTGAGCACTCTCGCCTACCTTCACCCCAGAAGTTGGTAGCCATGTTCACTTCCCTCCCGAGTGAAGCCGGGCGTGTTCAAGTATTCGCTGCTGATACGCCTCATCGACCGCCTCTACCTTACTGGCACACAAGAACGCCTGGCGCCCCATGCTGTGCAATAGACCGATCTGCATGTTGATCACGATCCGCTGTACCTCCAACGCATACAGGTCGGAGATCAAGTTGATCGGCGTACGCTCATCAAGAATCAACTCCTTCCATAGATCAGCGCCCATCCGAGAACGGTCTGCCCGACGCCAACGTAGAAAAACAGTCCCCATTCCTGTCGACTGCTTGACCAACCGAGTGGGCAACAGCGTGAAGGGGTATCGCTCGGCCTGGGCCAGTACTTCCTCGATCGCCAAAGCGATCAATCCCTCCGTCAGCTCACCACACCGCTCACCCAATTCAAGCAGCTCCCCCTGTCCCCTAAAGGGCTTTAAAAACCCTTTAGGGAAAGCAGTGTGTTCCAGCTCATGGAAAGCAGTGTTTTCCAGTGGCTGGAAAGCCCTGTGTTCAGGCCCCTCTCCCGACGTCGCCGAGCCTAAAGCGTTGTCACCTCCTCGTATCGTGGTCATCGCATCAACCCTCCAAGGCCGCAGATGTCATCTGCACCGAAGTATCCCCAGGAACAGCACCGCCCCACACAACCCGGACCCACCCCAGCCGCTGAAACACCACGCGCCAGTCCAGACAGCCTTCGCAATACATGGCTGGCGCCATCAATGCGGCTCTCCATCGCCCGCCGGCCAATCAACGAAACATGATGAACATGCAGCAATCGGCGCACGATCTCGTCATAGGTAATCAGCAGGTACACGGCCAAGAAACCGAGCCTAGAACCGACCAACATGGGCAGAGTGACGGGCCGAACACTGAAGTTATCCTGCGCGCAAATCAGCCCAATGAAACGAGCCAAACTCGTGATCGGTGGTTTGTATTCACTGGCAGGCCTGCCCTGCCAGATACGCACGGCATGATGGGTGTGCGACGTCAGATGCGTAACACTGCGCAGCGGCCCAATTTTGCTTTGAATAGAACCGGACATGGATGACTCCTGGCTGAGGTATCAAGCACCCAGTGTCATCAGGAACGAATCGGTCATCAGCCAGAAAACAGAATCGAGACCCGGTGGTTTTATGCCAGGAGAAAAACCGAACTGATCTTGGACAACAGCAAGACGCTCAGCGTCCTGTAGGGCAGTACCCGCCGCTACCTGCGCCTCATGGTGAGTAGCTGCTCCGACGGTGGCCCCTTCCCTCGATTTACTCAGCTGTGCCTAACGCAGCCGTCATCTGCCTACTCCATTAACAACGGCTTGGTATCAGAGCAGGTCTTTTACGCTCTCACATCATGAGAATTTTCCACGGAATAAATTCGAATAAATGGAATTCACTCTCGCTTAATGATACTTCGTTGAAAAAAAACGAGGTTGTCATGGAACGAGCCAAAGGTACCGCAGCGCTTGAAAAGGCTTTCGACTTGCTCGAAGCCATTGGGCTTTCCTCCGAGGGCCTTGAGCCTCAACAGTTGAGCGCGCAGGTCAACCTGCCGCGCGCAACGCTCTACCGTCTGCTCGGTCTGCTGGTCGAACGTGGCATGGTCCGCCGCGATGCCACGCAGAAACGCTACCGCCTGGGCTTTCGCTACCTGGAAATGGTCCGCGGCGCCTGGCTGGAGCCAGACCTGGTGGCCGCCGCCAGCTTCGAGCTGCGCGCCCTGCGCGACCTCACCGGCGAAACCACTTACCTGGCTATCCGCGAGGGTGACCAGGTGCTGTCGCTGGAGCGTTGCGACGGTGCCCACAGCCATCGCTCCGCCGCGGCCATGGGCCAGAACAAGCCCATGCACTGCACCGGCCAGGGCAAGGCCATTCTCAGCGCCATGCCCGAGGGCGAACGCCGCGAATTGATGAAGCACATGCAACTGGCGCCGCTCACCCCGCTGACCATCACCGACCGCGACCGGTTGCTGATTGAACTGGAGGTGACTCGCACCCGTGGCTACGCGATCGACGACGAGGAGATCGCCCTGGGCATCCGCTGCGTTGCCGCCCCGGTGGTCGATTCGGCAGGACAGGTACGCGGCGCCCTGAGCATCGCCGGGCCGGCCTATCGTCTGACCCGCAAGCGCCTGGACCTGCTCGGCCCGGAAGTCGCCGCCTCGGCGCAACGGGTCGGCAGCCAGCTGGCCGTGCGGCACACCGCCGATAGCGCGGACGCCCTGCAACCCCTCGGCGACCGCTGGGCATTTCTCGGCGGCCAACCGCGCTGGAGCGAACGCGAGGCCTGCCTGTACTGGACCGACCGGCTCGGCCCGGCCGTCTACCGGCACGGCCCCAACGGCACGGAAAAGGTGTTCCGCTGCGAGCGGCCGATCCTCGGCATGGAGCTGACCGCCGACGGGTTGTTCGTCGCCCTCGATGAAGAGTATTTCTTCGTCACCGAAGGCCGGATACGCGCCCGTGGCCAGTGGGGTTTCGGCGTCCCGACCTGCCTGTGCAGCGACCGCGAGGGACGGCTGTGGGCGGCGATCAGGATGGGCAGCGGTCACTGGAAGGTCGGCGAAGTGCACCGCGACGGTACCCTGGCCAGTCACTGGCAGTTCAACGAGGCGATCAGCGCCTTGTGCTGGGATTTCCAGCACAGCCAGTTGTTTGCCCTGGGCGCCGACTCGGGCACGCTGTTTCGCCTGGAACAGGGCGGCCAGGTACGCCGCTTCGCCACTCTGCCCAAGGGTTCGGGACTGCTCAGCGGTCTTGCGGTGGATCACGACGGCAGTGTCTGGACCGCGCTTTCGGGCGGCTGGAGCATCGTCAAGTTCGACCGTGGCGGCAACCTCGAACGCATGGTCGGCGTACCCGTCGCCTCGCCGACCGACCTGTGCTTCGGTGGCACCGACGGGGCCACACTGTACATCACCTCGGCGCGCCAGGCAGTCAGCCGCGAGGCGCTGAAGACCGCGCCCTGGTCGGGTACCGTCATGAGTACCCCGGTGGACAGCCGTGGAGCCCCGGCCGCGATCACCCGGGGCCCCGCCTGAGGTTACTTGAGGGCGAAGGTGTAGCTGAGGATCACCCGGTTCTCGTCACGATGCTTGGTCGCATCCCCCTGGATCTCGACGTTGCGCCAGCGCAGCGCGAGGTCCTTGAGTGGCCCGCTCTGGATCACGTAGCTGACGTCGAGGTTGCGTTCCCACTCCTTGCCGGCGTGGCCGTTGACCTGGAAGTTGTCGCCATACACGTAGCGAGTGAAGGCACTCAGCCCCGGCACGCCAAGACCGGCGAAGTCGATGTCGTAGCGCGCCTGCCAGGAGCGCTCGCGAGCACGGTCGAAACGCAGCACCTGGATGGCGTTGGACACACCCGGCAGGTCGGTGTCATGCAGGAACGGCAAGGCACTGTCACCGGCGTTGAACTGGTAGCCCATCGTCACTTTTTGGAAACCGTAGGCGGCGCTGAGCAGCCCCGAGGTCATGCGGCTGTCGAGCACACCGGCACGGGCCTGGCCGCTCTCGCCGCTGTCGAGGTAGTTGAGGGTGCCGCTGAGCCGCCAGCGCCCGATGTCGATGAACTTGGTCCCGGTGTACAGCGTCTGCTGGTAGACATCTTCCAGTCGCCCTCCCCAGATCCCCAGGGACAGGCTCGGGTCTGGCGTCCAGGTACCGCCGAGGTAGTTGAAGCGGTCGCTGGTGACGTTGAGGTAGTTGCCGGTCTGCATGTCGCGCGAACCGCTGAATTCGCGGTAGTTGACCTGGCGCATCTGGCCGAGGCTGAAGCTGAAGTGCTCAAGTTCGTTGACATCCAGCATCGCCCCCTCGAAGAACTGCGGCAGCAGCCGCGAGTCGCCGGCATACACCAGGGGGATTTTCGGGAACAACCCGCCGACCTTCAGTTCGGTCCTGGAGATTTTCATCTTCAACGCCGCCGTGGCCTCGGAGTACTGGTTTTCCGAGCTGGGATCGGCATTGCGCGGACCACCGGCCCGGTTGTAGGCCCCCGGCAGCAACGCGCTGCCGCTGCGGTCCGGGGAGGAGTCGAGCTTGAGCCCGAGGCCGGCATACAGGTCCACGCCAAGGGCCACTGGCGTATCGGTATAGCCGGACTGCGCCTTGAGGATGAAGCCCTGGGCCCACTCCTCAATCTTCGATTGCGCAGGCGGCCTGGAGTCGCGCAGGTCGTGGTTGTAATAGAAGTTGCGCAGGGTCAGGTTGGCCTTGCTGTCTTCGAGGAAATCCGCCCGGGCACAGGCCGGCAGCAGGCCGGAGAGGCACAGCGCGAAAACGGGGACGGACGAGGGGCGAAGCGGACGGAATTGCATTGTTATTATTTTCCTTCGGTCGAGTGATGTTGCAGCACCGGCCCATGCAGCCGGTGCGGATTCAGCGGGCTTGCCAGTTGAATACGAGGGTGCTGCCCAGGCGCTGTCCCGGCTCGAGCACTTGCGTGCCCTGGTCGGGCCACTCGGCGGGCGGACTGTTGAAGGCGTCCGCCAGGTGCGAGACCGGCTCCAGGCACAGGTAGGCGGCGTCCACCGGGGCAAAGGCGACGAAATGCGTCAGCGGCGCCTGGGCCTCCATCAGCAGGCGGCCCTGCGGATACTCCACCCGCAGCGCGCCGTCCCATTGCGAGCCATACAGCGCGAGTTCCTGTTGCAGGCTGTCGTCGATGACCACTGGCTGTTCAAGGGCTCGCGAGTGACCGGTGGGCAGGTAGGCCGCGTCGATCGCCCAGGAACGGCCGACATTCAGCTCGACACGCATGCCCGGATGGCGCTGGAAATACGGGTGCAGGCCGAGCCCGGCGGGCATCGACGAGTGGCCGAGGTTGGTCAGGCCCAGGTCGATGCGCAGTTGCTGACCAACCAGGCTGAAACGCTGCTCGAAGCGCACCGGCCACGGCCAGTGTTCACCGTCGTATTCGCAGGCCAGGCTGACATGCTCGGCGCCCTGCTCCACCACTTGCCAGGCCAGCGTCTGGGCCACGCCGTGCAGGGTGTGGGGCAGCGCCGCCGGGTGCGCGGGCAAGGCATGGGTAACGCCGCCATGGCCGAGCCGGGCCTCGCGCAAGCGGTTGGAATACGGCAGCAACGGGTAGATGCCGCCCCGCGGCCAAGCCAGCGGATCGAAGGCCTCGGCCCGAATCGGCGTCATGATGTCCAAGCCATCGGCCTGCAACAGCGCCACACGGCCACCCCATTCGGGCAGCAGCGCAAGGGACCAGGTCGCGTTCGTCAGCTCTATACGTTTCATCGACAGCTCCAGATTCGCGGCATGCAGAGTCCCGCCCGGCGCACGCTCGCGCGCCGGTGGGCAGGTTTTTCAGGTGAGTTCCGGGGGCTAGCTGCGCCGGAACTGCTCGAACACGTCCATGTCGAGGTCAAGGCCGAGCCCGGTGCCGGTCGGCACCTGCATCATGCCGTCCTGCAGCAGGCCCTTGACGTCATGCAGCCAGCCGTCGGTTTCGACATAGTGGAATTCCACCAGTGGCACGTCGGGCTGGACCGCCGCCAGATGCAGGGTCGCCAGCAGCCCCGGACCGAAGTACGGGCTGTGGGGCAGCACGAGGGTGTCATGCCGGCTGGCCAACTCGGCGATGCGCAGGCATTCGCTGATCCCACCGACCTTGGTCACCGAGGGCTGGATCGAGTCCACCGCGCCCTGGAGCACCGCGTTCTCGAACTGCACCGCAGTGCACCAGTTCTCCCCCGCCGAGATCGGCACGCCGTGACCGCGCAGGCTGGCCAGGGCCGGGAAGTCCTCGGGCGGGAAGATCGGTTCTTCGAGCCAGGCCAGTTCGAGTTCCGCCAGGGCCGGCAGCCACTCGCGGGTATCACCGATACTCCAGGAGCAGTTGACGTCGGTCGCCAGCGGAATGTCTCGGCCGATTGCCCGGCGGCAGGCGGCCACTGGCGAGACGGTGTTCTCATGCAGCTTGATATGCTTGAAGCCTTCGCGCAGCGCACGCTCGCACGTTGCCGGCGCAAGGCCGTTGTCGCCGTAGCGCACCAGGCTCGCATAGGCGGGAATCGCCTCGCGGGTGGCGTTGCCGAGCAGACGGTGCAGCGGTTGCCCTTCACGCTTGGCCTGCAGATCCCACAGCGCCATGTCGACCCCGGAGAGGCCGAACATCGTCACCCCGTAACGACCGAAAATATGCAGGCGCAACTGCGCGTCGAGGTTCCAGGCCGGGATGTCGGTGATGGTCTGGCCGACGGCCAGCGGCGCGATCAGCCGGTCGATCATCGAACGCACCGAGTCCGCCACGAAATAGCCGAAGGCCTCGCCCCAGCCGACGTTGCCCTGCTCGTCCTCGACGCGAACCAGGACGTTCTCCAGGGTGTGCCAGGTCATCGGCGTGATGACCTTGGCCGGGCCACCGTCGTGGAACGGGATCTCGACGACGAACGTCTGGATGCTGGCGATTTTCATGGCCGTGCTTCCAGCAGGCTGACCAGTCTGGCGCCAGCGTAGGCACCGCCGACATGGTCACGTCCGGAGGTAGCCGGGTCCATCGCCTCGTAGGCCAGGTAGCCCGGCGCCAAGTGATCCTCGGCATTGTCCTGCGGCTGGTAGCCCAGCTCGCGGGCGCGGCGGTTGTGGAACAGTGGATGAGGGCTCTCGGAAACGCCGTAGACCACCTCGTGGCGTACCTGCGGGTGTTCCAGGCCGATGCGCACCAGTTGCGCCAGGTCGCGGGCGCTGGTCCACATCCGCAACCGGCGAGCGTCGGCCACCTGCGGGTCGGCGTTGCCGATACGGATGACGAAGGTCGCCAGGCCGTGGCGCTGGCTGAAGGTGGCACAGGCCGCTTCGCCGAACACCTTGCTCATCGCGTAGTAGCTGTCCGGTGCGGCGGGCAAGTCATCGAAAGTCTGGGCGGCGTCGGTGCGGTACTGGCCGACCACGTGGTGGCTGCTGGTGAACAGGAAGCGCTTGGCGCCATGGCGCTGTGCGGCTTCGAGCAGGTACAGCGTGGCGTGGTAGTTCGGCTCGACGGTGGCCTGGAAGGCAATATCGGTGCCGTGGGCGCAGGCCAGGTGCAGGATGCCGAAGACGCCTTCGACCGCGCGCTCGACCAGCGCGGGGTCGGTCAGGTCGCCGACGATTTCGCTCTCGCCCGGCTGCAGGTCACCGACCGGGCGGCGATCGAGCAGGCGCAGTTGGTAATGCTTGCGCAACAAGGGACGCAGGGCCGTACCGACGATGCCTGCCGCTCCGGTAATCAACAGGGTTTGCATGGAATGAAGTCCTCGTTCCTAGTCAGCCATGCCGGGCGGGCCGGCACGGCCGTTGAATGGTCAGGCCGCGATCAGGGCCGGGTTGGCCACGGTCTTCTCGGTGACGAAGATCGCCACGATCAGCGCGCCGATGATCCCCAGCAGGCCGGCCAGGGCGAAGCCGCTGGCAAAGGTGCCGGTGTACTGGATGATCAGCCCGGTGACGGTCGGTGCGACGATACCGGACAGATTCGCCAGGCCGTGCATGAAACCGCCGGCGGTGCCGACCTGGTGATCCGGCACGGCGTCCTGGATCATCGACCAGTACGCCGGGGCGGACAACATCAGGAAGCCGACCGCAACGGTCATCACCGCCACCGCGCCGGTGATGCTCTCCAGTTGCCCGGTCAGGCCAACGCAAGTGGCGGCGACCAGCAGGCAGCAGACCAGTACCACCTTGCGCGAGAACAGCCGCCGGCCGGTGCGTTTGAACACCCAGTCGATCAGCAGGCCGCCGCCGATGAAACCGAAGGTACCGACCAGCCAGGGTAGCGCGGTGACCACGCTCATGGACTTGAGGTCGACGCCCTTGGCATCGATCAGGTAGCTGGGGAACCAGGTCATGAAGAAGTAGAGGATGTAGTTGTAGCAGAACAACGACAGCCCCGAGATCAGCACCGCCCGCTGGCGGATGACCTCGATCACCGGCGTCGCCGGCACATCGCTGGCGGCCTGCACCGGCACTTCGCGATCGGCGTTGATCAGCGCCAGTTCCTCGCGGCTCACTTCAGGGTGTTCCTGTGGCGTCGAGGTTGCAATACGCCACCAGGCGATGGCCCAGACGATGCCGACCACCGAGATCACGATGAACGCCACGCGCCAGCCCAGCCAGATGGCCAGGAAGCCGACGATCGGCCCCGCCAGTGCCCCACCTAATGGCCCGCCAGCCTGGGCGATACCGATGGCGCGGGCGCGTTCGGCAATCGGGAACCAGCTGTTGATGGCCTTGTTCGCGGTGGTACTGACCGGGCCCTCGCCGATGCCAAACAGCGCACGGACGACCAGCAGCGACCAGAAGTTGAAGGCCAGTGCGGTGGAGCCGCACAGCACCGACCAGAACGACATCGACCAGGTCAGCACCCGCTTGGGGCCGAAGCGGTCGGCAAAGTAGCCGCCAACAAAACAGAACAGCGCATAGCCGAAGAAGAAGCTGCTGAAAATCAGGCCCTTCTCGGCTGGGGTCAGGTGGTAGTCCTGGGTGATGAACGGCATGGCAATCGACAGCGCCGCGCGATCGACGTAGTTGATCACCATGGCGAGAAACAGCATCGCCAGGATGGTCCAGCGAAAGGACTTCTTGTTCTTCATCGGTGTCTCCGCGCGCCCTCGTTGGGGCGCGTCTGTTGTTATTACGGTTATTGCGGCGAGTGTTCAGGCGGTGTAGTCGACCGCCACCCACTCGAAGTACTGCTTCAAGTCCTGGACCAACGCCTGGTGTGCCGGATGAGGCAGGTAGCGCGCTACCGCCTCGGCATCATCGAAGCTGGAGTCGAGCAGGTAGTCCCAGCAGATAGGACGATCCAGCTCGTTGGCCGCTACATGCCAGCCACGGATGAAGTCGATCTGTTGCGGAAGAATCCGCATGCGTTCGACCAGCTCAGCCTCGAACTCGGGCTGAACGGGAACATCCGGCAGGCGGCGAAACATCACGAGATGACGCATCATGGCTTCGCCCTCCCCTTATGCCTGAGCCCAGGCCGGCGCATCCTGCAGCGCGACCGGACGCAGGAATCGCTCCAGTGCCGCGTAGCCAACCGAGGTGGTCTGCGGCGCGGTGGACGATGGCCATGGACCGCCATGTTGCTGGGCCGCGCAAACCGCGACACCGGTTGGCACGCCCTGGAACAGTACGCGACCGGAAACCTGCCCTGCAGTTCGAGCCAGGGAACGGTTGGCCGGGGTGTCGTCGTTGGCCCCCCAGAGCGTGGTGGTCAGGGTGCCACCGATGGCCGCCAGCACCTGCTCGACCTGGGCTGCATCGTCAGCGACCACCACCAGCGCGGCCGGACCGAACATTTCCTCGCGCAGCGACGGGTTGGCGATGAACGCCGCCGCGTCGGCGCGATACAGACGCTGGGCCGGGCCAGCAGCAGCACTACCCTCGAACAGCGTCGTGGCGTGTTGGGCCACCACTGAACTGGCGTGCTCGAAACCTTCGCGCATGGCCGGCGTGAGCATCGCATGGGTACGCACCGGCCCTAGCGCTTCGCCCAGTTGCACGAGGAAACGCTCGCTGGTTTCGCCCTTGAGCAGCACGATCACGCCGGGGCTGGTGCAGAACTGGCCGCAGCCCAGGGTGATGGAACCGGCCAGGGTCGTCGCCAGGCCCTGGCTGTCGGCTTCCAGCGCGGCCGGCAGGGCCACCAGCGGGTTGATCGAACCCAGCTCGCCGAAGAACGGAATCGGCCGTGGTCGTTCATTGGCCAGGCGCCACAGCGCGGTGCCGCCCTGGTAGGAGCCGGTGAAGGCCACGGCGGCGATCCCCGGATGCTGCACCAGGTAGCCACCGGCGCCACGGGAGGCGCCTTCGACCAGGGTCAGCACGCCTTCCGGCAGGCCCTGGGCCAACACCACTTGGCGGGCCAGGTCGAACACCGCCCGCGACAGGCGTGGATGGCCGGAGTGAGCCTTGACCACCACCGGGCAGCCCGCGGCGAGTGCCGACGCGGTATCGCCGCCAAGCACGGAAAAGGCAAACGGGAAGTTGCTCGCCGAGAACATCGCTACCGGGCCCAGCGGGCGTAAGACGCGTACCAGACGTGGACGACCGACTGGTGGGGCACCTGCCACCGCTTCGTCCACCACCGCTAAATGGGCGGCACCGGCTTCCAGTTGTTCGGCGAAACCGCGCAGTTGGAACGCGGTACGCCCCACTTCACCGTTCAGGCGCCCGGCGCCGAGATGGCTTTCCTCGTCGGCGATCGCCACCAGGTCGGCCTGATGAGCCTCCAGGGCAGCCGCCAGGCCGCGCAGCAGGTTGGCACGCACGGCGACGCCGGCCTCGGCCCAGGTCGCAGCGGCTTGCACCGCCAGGCTGACCGCCTGGTCGATTGATTGATGAGCGTTGTCCTGACTCATGCCTGGCCTCCACGCGACTGCGGCTCAAGGTGATAACCACGACCGGCGTAGTCGAAGTCGACCAATTCGTTGATGGTGACGTTCTTGTCCGCCGGCGAGGCGTAGAACGCACGGATTTCACTGATCAGGCCGCTGTCCTTGTCGAAGATGTACCACTCGTCACCGCGCAGGGCGGTGCCCAGCTTGCTTTTCCAGTGGGTCCACTCGATCACGGCCTCGTCGCTGTCGTGGCTGACCAGGATTTTGTCGATGGTCCACTGCGAGCCGAGGTTCTCGACGCACCAGACCCACTTGCGAGCGATGGTGTCAGCGGTACGCCACGGCACGTCCGGCAGGCCGGCCGGAAAGTAGTGCACGGCGTCGGGGGTGAAGCAGGACACCAGCTTGTCGTAGTCGCCTTCGTTGCAGGCGGCAAAATAACGACGGATGGTCTGGGCGTGCTTATGCTCTGCCATGATCCGGGTCCTCAATTACTTGTTGATGATCGAAGGGATAGCCGGACGACCGGAAGCGACCCAATCCTGGTAGGCGGCAATGGCTTCCGGGCTCGGCGGGTAGACGCCCCACAGCGGCTCGCCGGACGCGATGCGCATGGCCAGGTAGTTCTCGATGTCGTCCTGCTCCAGGCAGACTTCGGCCAGTTCCTCGGCCAGGTGGGCCGGCACCAGGGTCAGGCCATCGGCGTCACCGACGATGACATCGCCCGGGTAGACAGCGATGCCGGCGCAGCCGATCGGCACTTGCAGATCAGCCACATGGTGGTACGAGATACGGGTGGTCGCGGTGATCTCGCGGGCATAGGCCGGCAGGCTCATCTCGGCGATCTCACTGCCGTCGCGCAGCGCACCATCGGTGACGATCGCGCGGGCACCACGGGCCAGCAGGCGAGTCACCAGAATGTTGCCGGCGGACGCGGCGGCCGGGTCGTTGCGGCTGTCGATCACCAGCACGTCGCCGGGCTGGATCTGCTCGACGCCCTGCCATTGCAGGTTGTCGCCATTGGGGCGGGTGGTCATGGTGCCGTAGGTGTCGATGTCCTCGCGGGCCGGGATGAAGCGCATGGTGAAGGCACGCCCGGCGAACGGCTTGGCGTTGCGGCTCATGGCTTTCAGGCCAACGAACGCCGGCTGGCGAAAACCGCGCTTGAACAATTGGGTGGTCAGCGAACCGCTGGAGCAGCGGGAGAGTTTTTCGAGGGTTGCATCGCTGACGGACACCTTGCGGTTGGCGCTGTTGTCGTAGTCTTCGGCGTATTGGTGGATCGCCATTGTTATTCTCCAGGCTGAAGGGGACGGCGGGCTCGGCGAGCCGGCAACTGGAGGTCGATCCTAGGGGCAAGCCTGGCTGCGACAAAATGTCATCGTCCGTCCAACAGGCCGCATGTCTCACATCGCGAGAATCGCCCCTGGCGACAGTGGCGGAAAAAAACCTCGGGAAAGCGCGCGCCACTAGGCTGTGCAGGACTTTTCACCAGAGCCCCTGCCATGACCACGTACACACTCGATCCCAACCTCGCCGCCTACGTGGCGCAAAGCGCGACCTTCGTACCCGAGAACGACAGCCTGCCAGCCCGGCGCAAAGCCTTTGCCCAAGCCTGCCGGCATTTCACCCCACCGCAGCCGGCGAACATCCGGGTCGAGGACGATGATATCGACGGGCTGGCCGTGCGCATCTACACCCCCGAACAGCCGGAGCCGGCAAGCGGCTGGCCCACCCTGCTCTACCTGCACGGCGGCGGCTGGAACATGGGCAGCCACGCCACCCACGACTGGTTTGCCTTTGCGCTGCTCAAACGGGTGCCGGTGGCTATCGTTGCCGTGGACTATCGGCTGGCGCCGCAGCACCCGTTTCCGGCACCGCTGGAAGATGCGCTGAGTGTGTGGACTGCCCTGCGGCGTGGGCATTGGCCACAACTCGATGGAGAGCGCCTGCTGGTCGCGGGCGACAGTGCCGGCGGTTCGATCGCCGCCGGCCTGTGCGTGGCACTCAGGCAACTCGGCCTACCGCAGCCGCTGCTGCAGGGGCTGGTCTATCCGGTACTCACGACGGACGAGTCACTGGACTCCATGCAGGTCCACGCTCACGCGCCGATGCTGACCACCGCGGGCTTGCGGGTATCACTGGAAGGTTATGTACCGGATGCCGAGCGCAAGGCCGACCCTCGCGCCCTGGCGCTGGAGATTGATCAAGCCGCTGGCCTGGCGCCCGCCTTCATCGGCGTTGCCGAGTACGATCCGTTGTTCGACCAGGGCCGCCAGTACGCGCAGGTCCTGCAACAGGCCGGTGTGCCCGCACGCCTGCATATCGGTCGTGGGCTGGTGCACGCCAGCCTCCGGGCCGCCGCAGTACCGGCGGTAGAGGCATTTTACGACGCTCTGGCCGAGGCTGTGCGCGACACCCTGTAGCACGCCGTGTAGCGCTGTCGTGCGGCCACGATTCCCACAGTGCGGGACGCAAATCGCCTCGACCGGACCGACGCGATTGCTGCCTGCGACGCTTTTGCACACCCTGCACGCATTCCACTTCATCCAAAAATAATCAGGGGAATGCAGCATGAAAGTATTTATCACCGGCGCCAGCGGGCGCGTGGGCAGCCAGGTGGCCAAGGCGCTGATGGCGCGCGGCCACACGATCATCACAGTGGTCCTGCCGGGCGATCGCAACCTGGCCGCGGCCCAGGCCGCCGGTATCGAATGCATCACCGGCGACCTCGCCGATCGCACCTGCGTGCGCCGGGCGATGGAAGGTGCCGAGGCGGTGTTCCACCTCGCGGCGCTGATCTCGTTCCGTAGCGAGGATCGTGATCGCCTGTGGCAGGCCAACGTCACCGGCAGCTACAACGTGTTCGACAGCGCCGCGCAACAGTCAACCGAACGTCCGGTACGACTGATCTTCGCCTCCAGCGACCAGGTCTACCCGACGCGATTCGCCCGCTATCGTCCGGTCGATGAAAACCACCCGCGCGAGCCCTACAGCTTCTACGGCATGACCAAGCTGCTCGGCCAGGACCTGCTGGACTTCTTCGCCCGCACCCACCCGAACCTGAACGTCACCACCGCAGTGTTCTCACATATCGAGGCGGCGACGGAAGTGGTCGACCCGAATGGCGAGTACTCGCGCCCGGCGTTCTCCCTGCAGGGGCGCATCGACAGCCTGCGCGCCGCCAACAGCCACAACGCCAACTCGGCAGCCAGCGATGTGCAACGCCTGCTGGATATCCTCGAACCCCTGGCCGCTGACGACGACCCACTGCTGCTCGCCCGCGATGCCCACGGCAATGCCCATACCCAGGAGCTGACCGACGTGCGCGACATCGTCGACGCGCTGCTGCTGATGCTCGACAAGCCGGCGGCCATCGGCGAGACCTTCAACCTGGCACCACCGAGCCTGGTCGGCCTCGACACCTTCATCCCCTACCTGGCCAAGGCCACCGGCCGACGCTACGTCGAGGCGAGCCTGCCGGCCGAACTCGGCCAGCCCCACAGCACGGCGGCGAAGGCCCGTGCCCTGCTCGGCTGGGTGCCGCGCTACAGCCTGTTCGACATGGTCGACGAAGCCGTGGCCGCGCAGAAACGCTGAGGTCCCTCTCCTTCCCAACCCGACGCGCAGGCTTTCTAAGGCCTGCGCGTGCCTGCACAGGCGAACCTTCATGAACAAGAATAAAAGCCAATACCGCTGGTTCATCGTGACCCTGCTGTTCATCGCCATGGTCATCAACTACATGGATCGTGCCGCCCTGTCGGTGGCCATGCCCTTCATCACCAAGAGCTTCGAACTCACGCCCAGTGAAAAGGGCATGGTGTTCAGTGGTTTCTTCATCGGCTATGCCGCGTTCAACTTCATCGGTGGCTACCTCGCCGACCGCTATGGGCCCAAACGCGTGTTCCTCTGGGCAATGTGCATCTGGTCCGGGTTGTGCGCACTCACAGCCACCGCCTACAGCTTCTGGTCGCTGCTGATCGTGCGCGCCCTGTTCGGCATTGGCGAAGGCCCGGTACCGACCACGGCGAACAAGGTGGTCAACAACTGGTTCCCGATCCGCGAGCGGGCCAGGGCAGTCGGTATCAACCAGGCCGGAGGTCCCCTCGGCGGTGCCTTGGCCGGGCCGGTGATCGGCGTACTGGCGCTGTCGCTGGGCTGGCAGTGGTCGTTCGTGATCGTCGGCGCCATCGGCGTGGTCTGGGCGCTCGCCTGGAAACTGATCGCCACCGACCACCCCGCCGAGCACCCGCGGGTGAGTGCCAATGAGCTGGCCGATATCCAGGCCGGGCGTGACACCGCCATCACAGCCGATGACGCGGCGAACAGGCCGGGCCTGCTCCGCGTACTGCTACGCCCTTCGGTGCTGTGCACCGGGTTCTCGCTGTTCTGCTACAACTACACGCTGTACTTCTTCATGACCTGGTTCCCCAGTTATCTGGTAGACACCAAGGGCGTCAGCCTGCAGCAGATGAGCTGGATCACCGCGTTCCCCTGGCTGGTCGGTGCCTGCGGCATGGCGGCGGGCGGATTCCTGATCGACCGTATCTACCAGAAGACCGGGCGCCAACTGTTCTCGCGCAAAGTGGTGCTGGTCAGTTGCCTGACCATCGCCGCGGCCTGCATCGGCATGAGTGGCCGCTCGGAGTCGACTCACTTGGTGGTGTTCTTCATGTCCATCGCGATCGGCTTCCTGATGCTCACCGCCTCGGCCTACTGGGCACTGATCCAGGACACCGTGCCGAGCTGCTACGTCGGCACCGCCGGTGGCCTGATGCACGGCATGGGCAACTGCGCCGGGCTGTTCGCCCCCACCCTCACCGGCTTCATCATCCAGACGACCGGCACCTACAGCGCGGCGTTCGTGGTGACCGGGGTGCTGGGCGTGGCCGGAGCACTGGCGGTCGGGTTGTTCGTTCGCGAGCGCCGTGACGATGCCGGACAGCGCCTCCAACCCCTGACATGAGTCGGGAAGTCAGAAGGCCGCTTGCATTTTCAATCCACCCACCCAGGCATCATCGATGTGCGAAACACCGCCCGGATGACGCACGTATTGCAGGTTCGGCCTTACTGTCAGCCAGCGGCTGACATGCACGCCGTAGTACAGCTCGGCGTTGTATTCAGTGTCCTGGATCGGCAGGTAGTTCGGATCGTCGTAGTCGTCCACGCCGCTGGCACGGTTGAGCGCCTCACTGTTGCGCCGGTAGTCCGGATTGACGTGAACCTGTGAAACGGCCAGGCCGATGTCGTCTTGCGGGCGTGCATCGAACAGCCCCTTGTACACCGCGCCAACGGAGACGTAGCGGTCGACCTTGTTGGTCTTGCGGTCATGCAGGGTGGCCATGCTGAACAGGCTCAAGCCACGCGAACTGTCGCCCCCCTTGCCGGTGACCTGCTGCTGCACGCCGAACCACAGGCCGTGCTTGCTGGAAGCGCTGCGATAGGCCTCGCCACTGAGTACCGCGGGTTCTCCGTTGCGGTCCTTGTAGACATCACGGGCCTTGGCGGTGCTGTAGTAGTAACCGACACGGTACTCACCTGGCAGACCGGCGAGGGTTGGATGCCAGACCAGCTCCACCGGCAGTACCGCACCCTGGGTGCCACTGCCGCTGAGCTTGAAGCCATTGCCCGGCTCGGTATTCGACGGGTTCTGCTCAAAGGCACCGACCTGGGCATAGAGCTCTGGAGCCAGATGGTACTTGACCCGCAGCCCCCACTGCTGCACCGGCCAGTTGTACCAGATGGCGCCCCAGTTACCGGCCTGAGAACCGCAGAAGGTCAGGTTCTGGAAGTCACAGGCAAAGCTGTTGAAGTCCTCGCCCTCGCCGAAACGGCCCAGCTTGATATCCAAGCGCCGGTCGAGGAACTTCTGCTGGTACCAGGCCTGGGTCATGCGCCAGTGGGAGCCACGCCCCCAGACCTCCTGGGAGGAACTGAGCGTACCGACCCGTGGATCGCCGACCCGATCGTTGGAGATATTGTCGCCATTGCGGTCGGCGATGCTGAGCTGGAACTCGGCGTCCGGCCAGCCGAGCAGCTTCTGCAGGTCCAAGTGGGCGCCCAGGGAATACTGGTCGCTGTAGCGAGCGGTGCGGTCGTGGTTGTAGCCGCCGCCGAGGTTGGTACCGATTTCGCCGACGTATTCGAGGTCGAAATCGATACCGCGCTTGACCAGGTCGCTACGGGTACCGCCCCAGTCGCCGAGCATCCACGGCGAGTCGGGATCGAAGGCGTCGGCGGCGTTGGCATAGCCAGCGCCCAGGCTCAGGGCAAAGGCCAGGGGAAGTGCGCAAGGGTGCGCGATGAAGTGTCCGTACTTGGGCATGTTCGTTGAATTCAAGGTGCTGAAACGTGAGATAGACACGGGCCGCCAGGCAGTCCTGGCAGCCCGTTACCGAGATGTTGCCGATCAGTTCGCGCTAGCGCGCAGTGGCTCGCGCAGCTCCAGTTGCTTGCGCATGGCGCCGACAGTTTTGGCGTCAACGGCCGTGGCCGAGTTGCCCCAGCTGTTGCGCAGGTAGGTGAGGATGTCGGCAATCTCGCCGTCGCCGAGCTTCCAGTCGAACGCCGGCATGCCGGCCCCGGTGACGTTGGTGTGGGTGTGTACGGCATGGGAGCCGCCCAGCACCACACTGGTCAGGGTATCGACATTGTCGGCGAGAACCGCCTTGTTGCCGGCGAAACCGGTGATCATGTGCGGTACACCCTCTCCGGCCGGTGCATGGCAGGCCGAGCAGTGCACCTCATACAGGCCGGCGCCGGCCTTCATCCGCGTATCGCTGGCCGCCAGGGCCGGAGCCGGTGCCACGGGCTTGCCGGGCAGCGACTTGAGGTAGGTGGCGATGGCGGTCAGATCGGCATCGGTCAGGTGCTGGGTCGAGTTTTCGATGGCTTCGGCCATCGGGCCGCTGGCTACCGCAACACCGTCCGAGCCGGTCTTGAGGTAGTCGACAATCTGCTCGACGCTGGCATCGCCCAGGCCCTGGTGCGCATCGTTGGTGATGTTCGGTGCAAACCAGGTGCCCACCGCCCCGCCCTGCAGGTGCGCCGAAGTGATCGCGCCGCCCAGGGCATTTCGCGGGCTGTGGCAGGCAGCGCAGTGACCGGCGCCTTCGACCAGATAGCGGCCACGGTTCCAGGTGGCATCGTGGGCCGGGTCCGGCACCAAGGGTCGGTTGTCGAAGAACAGCCAGTTCCAGCCGGCCATCAGCAGCCGCTGGTTGAACGGGAAACGCAGCCCGGCCAGTTCATCCACCGTGTTGCGGCGCGGGGTGAGGGTGCTGAAGTAGGCCCACAGCGCGTGCAGGTCCTGGTCTTCCATCCGCGTGTAGTCGGTATACGGCATGGCCGGGTACAGCAGGCCATGACGACCCTGGCCATGGCGCACGGCGTTGAAGAAGTCCCGCTCGGTGTATTGACCGATACCGGTGTCCCGATCAGGCGTGATGTTGGACGACACGATCTGCCCGAACGGCGTGCCGATGGTATAGCCCCCGGCGAAGTCACCGGCATGGGCCGTATGGCAGGCCGCACAGTCGGCGCCACGCATCACGTACTCACCGCGCTGGACCAGCGCCGCATCGCTGGAACGCCAGTCGGCCAGGCGCACCTTGTCGTCCGCCACGCCCGAGCGTTGGGTGGAGTTGGCGTGAATCACCAGCCCCAGCACCACCAGGGCACCGGCCAGCACCACGCCGCCGGCCAGGCCGGCGATGTTTTTTCTGTTCATGCTCACCTCACGCCAACGGGCCGGGATTGTGTTGATACTTCTCGTGGATTGCCCGCGCGGTGCGGATGGCCAGTGCGCCGACGGTGCCGGTCGGGTTGTAGCCGGCGTTGGTCGGAAACGCCGAGGCGCCGACCACGAACACGTTGTGCGCGTCCCAGCTCTGCAGGTAGGTGTTCACCGCACTGGTACGCCGGTCCTCGCCCATGACCATGCCGCCCTGGGTGTGGTTGGAATACTCGTCGTAGGGATTCCAGGTCTTGGCCGCGGAGTTGAAGGTCACGTGGTGCCGGGCCCCCAGTTGCTGGCCGATCTCCACCGCCCGCTGCTCGATGAAACGCGCCATGTTGCGGTCGTTCTGGTTGAAGTCGAAGGTCATGCTCAGCAGCGGCACGCCGTAGCGGTCCTTGTAGTTCGGGTCCAGCGAGAGGTACGAACCGCGATCGGGCATGGACGTACCCTGGCCGAAGATGATCGCGTAGTTCTGGTAGTACTTCTGGTAGGTACGTTTGAAGTCCTTGCCCCAGCGCGGGCTGCCCGGCGGCAGCAGGCCGGCACGGCCGATCGGCATGCCTTCGCGGGACACGGTGAGCAGGCCTGCGCCACCGATGAAGTCCAGCGCACTGTGGTCGAAGTTGTCGCCGTTGTAGTCGTCCACCTGGATACCCAGGCCACCGGCACCAATGAACGGGTTGAGGGTCTCGCCCTCGAACCAGATATGCGCACCGGAACAGGTCTGGTAGTTGTAGTTGCGGCCCAAGGTGCCCTTGCCGGTGGCCGGGTCGTACTGCTCGCCAATGCCACTGAGCATCATCAGCCGGGCGTTGTCGTAGGTGAACGAGGCCAGGCAGACGATATCGGCCGGCTGGTACACCTGCTGGCCCTTCTCGTCGTAGTAGCTGACACCGGTAGCGGTCTTGCCGTCCTCGGCCTTGTGCACCTGGTAGACATAGCCCTGGGTGACCAGGGTGAAGTTCTTGCGGCGCATCAGTGCCGGAATGATGCAGGCCTGGGGCGAGGACTTGGAGTAGTTGCCGCAACCATGGAACATGCAGTAGCCGCAATAGGTGCACGGCGCCATGCTCACGCCCAGCGGGTTCACATAGGCCGCGCCAACGTGGGCCACCGGGATGTAGAACGGGTTCAGGCCCATGTTCGCGGTGGTGTCACGATACATCTGCATCAGGCGCGAGTCCTTCAGCGCCGGCGTCGGGTACTCGCGGCTGCGCGGCCCCTCGAACGGGTTGCCACCCGGACGGCGCTCGCCGTTGAGGTTGCCGGCCACGCCGGAAATGCCGGCGATGCGCTCGAAGCGATCGTAGAAGGGTTCCAGTTCCTGGTAGGTGATGCCCCAGTCCTGCACATGGTCGAGCCCCTTGAGCTTGCTCGCGCCGTAGCGCTCCAGGGTGGCGCTGCGCACCTTGAAGTCCCACTCGGTGAAGCGCCAGGCCATGCCGGCCCAATGGAAACCGGCGCCGCCGACCGACTTGCCCATCTGGAAGGCTTTCAGCTCACGGGTCGGAATCGCCGTCTGTCCGGCGTGGTTGCGAAACGTCAGGGTGTAGTCGCTGGGCTGCAGCAGCAGCTCGCGGCGCAGGGTCCAGCGCAGCTCGTCGGGATCGACGGCCGGCGGCGTATCGGTGGAGGTATCGAGCCAGGGACCACGGTCGATGGCGACCACTTCCAGTCCGGCGCGAGTCAGTTCTTCGGCCATCAATGAGCCGGCCCAGCCCAGGCCGACGATGACGACGTCGGCCTTCTTGCGTTGTATTGCCACGTTAGTCTCCTCGGCTCAGCTCACAGGGATCAGGCTGATGGGCTCAAGACCCAGGTTCTGTCCACGGCGTTCGATGTATTGGCGGTAGTCGTAGCGGGCACCGGGGAAGCCGACCAGCTTCCAGCCGACCATGTCGCGGTTGCCGCCATACAGCGGGTCGCTGAAGTAACCCTCGCGTACGCTCTGCAGCAGCGCTTCGAACAGGCGTACACCACTGCCCTCGCCGCTCCAGTCCAGGCGTCCGGCCTCCATTTCGACGAGCACGGCGTCGATGATTGGGCCATCGAGTTCGGCAAAGGCGCGCTGGTGCTTTTGCTGGGCGTAGTGTTCGAGGAAGGCCAGGCCCGCCAGGTAGTACTCGCGGCGGGTGCGCAGGTCGATGGCCAGGCCCATCAGTTGGCTCTCGTCGGCCTGCAGCGGCTGGTCGAGGTAGACGTCCTTGGATTGCCCATAGGGGCCGGCCATCTGCGCATCGATAAAGTCCACGCAACCGGCTTCGCTGGCCGAGGGTCCGGCTTCGTCATGGGGAATCAGGCGGTCGAAGACAGCGGTCAGGGTCGCCCGCGCCTGGCCCTTGAACACCTCGGAGCGACCGCCGGAAAACACCGGCGTCGGCAGCATCTCGGGATTCAGACCGGTTTGCGGCGGCACACTCTTGAGTTCGCCCGCAGTGACCTTGCCCAGACCGATGGTGGCTGCCAGGGCCCCCAAAGAACGCAAGGCGTCCCTTCGTCTCATGTTTTTCTCCTTCGGCGACCGTCATGCGGCCACCTGCTGATCACGGTGGTGCCGTGGGCATCGGCAGAACGCGAAGGCGCGTTTTTTCGGGCGCACAGAAGCTCGCGACGATGGGCCGAAGGCACGTCGGGCAAGGGAAAATAAGAGGCGGATAGGCGAAAAAACGCGGCCAGGCGACCTGTCGGTCACGGCGCGGCCAGTCTAGGGTGCGACAACCCGCCACGCCATCGGAGTTTTGACGTGTTTACGTCAAAACCGCCTGCAGGCCTTTCAATCCGGGAGGGTTTCGTCGATCACCAGGCGCAGTTGTGCCTGTACCTGTGGCGGTGTATCCAGGTCGCCATTGGCATGCAGCAGGTGCTGCACCGCTGCTTCGGCCTGGCCTTCGGGGTCCTGGTCGATGACCAGCGACAAGAGTCCCTCGCGAAGCAATCGATGGTGCTGCTCGGTAGCCTCGTAACCGATCCAGACAGGACGCACCGACTGCTCCCGCAGCACCTGGCAGACACCCGTTGAACCACTGCCGGTGGTGTATAGTCCCAGCAGTGGCCCCTCCTGCAGGGCGGCACGCAACGCCGCGGCCGTACGCGCATTATCGTCCTGGCACTCCACCGGCCCGATCACTTCCAGTTGTGGGGCCTGCTCGCGCAGCACGTCGAGAAAGCCACCGACTCGCTGCTGGTGGGCGTGATAGAGCAGGGAGTTGGTGACCAGCAGCACCCGCCCGGCTTCGCCACGTAGCCACTGGCTGAGAAGACGTCCGGCGCTGCGGCCGGCGCGCTGGTTGTCGATACCGACGTAGATGGCACCGGGCAGGTCGGACAGGCTGCTGGTCAGCAGGATCACCGGCACGCCCTGGGCCAGTTGCGCCGCCAGGGCTTCGCGGATCGCCGGGGTGTCCTGCCCGACCACGATCAGCCCTTGACGGGGTGTACGTGGATTGCGGATCAGTTCCAGCAACTGCTGCGGGTGTGCCTCGGCCCAGAGCTGGCGCTGCAGTACCAGGCGCGAGCGCAGCAGATCGGCCTGCCGGGAGAAGGCCTCGGCCAGGCGCTGGAAGTGATCGGTGGGACTGTCGACCATCAACAGGTCGAAACGCAGCAGCCCATGCACGGGGGATGGCAGCAGGCGGCGCAAGCCAAGCTCGCGTGCAGCCTCGAGGACCTTGCGCCGTTTGCGGTCGGATACGCTGCCGCGCTCGTTGAGAACGCGGTCGACAGTACTCAGGCTGACACCCGCCAATTGGGCGACATCAGCCATGCCTTGGCGACGGTCAATCTTGTCCACCTGCAACCACCCAGTTACCAAAAGGGCGGAGTCTGCCATGCTTGCGCAGATTTCGCCTACTCCACCCTGAAGGCTGGTCAGTCGTGACGAACCCCGCGCGCATTGACCGCCAGCGCAATCAGCCAACGCGGTAACAGCCTTCGACTCAATAGCCAGCCATCCAGGGAAAACTTCCCTGCCCCGGTAGCCATCACCCCCGCGAACACCACCAGCAACAGCATCACATACTCCCAGCCGCCGCCTCCTGGCGAAGCCCAGGCATAACCGCGACTCCACTCGCCGCCGAAACCGACCGTCGCCACCAGGAAGTAGACCAGGCTCATGAGCGCGCCCAACCTGGCGAACAGGCCGAGCCCGACGCTGACGGCGCTGGCGAATTCGATCAGCCCGCCCAGGACCACGAATGCTGCCGCGGCCTCACCCAGGCCAAAACCCTGGAATCCGGCCTCCAGCTTATGGAACCAGCCCAACCCGGCGAAAATCTTCTCCGAACTGTGACACAGCTCGTTCAGGCCGAAGTACAGGCGCACAATCGTCGCCTGCCAGAGCAATGTCCCGAGCCAGGCCGCCGACTTTCCACGATCACGACGCAGGTCGCCCATCACACAGTCGATGAACTGGAGCAACAACGGCACCGCAGCGAAACTGGCGACCCAAACCATGACGTTGGCGTCATTCATCGCCGCCACGCGCCAGGCAATCAGGAAAGGCAGCAACGACATGAGGAACCCCGGAGCGAATGCCCTGGGCGTGACTAGCACGGCACTGAGCAAAGCGACGCACAGCCAGAGCGTGCTGGACCAGGCGGCGAAATCCGGGAGCGAGTGATTGCCCCAACTGCAGTAGACAGATGCCAGCAAGGTTGCCGCCAGCCCGGCCACGCTGAGCGCATTGGGTACGGTGGAGGGTTTGAGCATGCCGTAGTCGTTTGCATAGGCACCCTCGACAACAGCAGCAGAAAGCACAAGAGGACTGTTCATGGCGGGCCTCGATCAAGGATGGGTGGCAGGCAAGGTTTTCTCGAAGGCACGCACCAGCTCGGTGGCAAATCGCTGCTCCTGGGCATCGCCGGCACCACCGGCAACGCCGATGGCCCCCACTGCCCGCTCCTTCTGACGGATCACCACCCCTGCGACCGCCGGCAAGATGCCGGGGATGCTGCCCAACTGCAGATTTTCCTTGCGGGCCAGGTCATAGAACACGATCGTGTCGACGTCGTTTATCGCCGCCGAATTGGCTTTTTTCATCGCCGCCTCGATACAGCCGGGAGCAGCGCCATCCATGCGTTTGAAGGCCAGCAGGTAGCCATTGGCATCGGTCACTGCGATGCAGGGATGAACCCCTTCGCGCAGGGCCTTGGCCACTGCGTTATCAAGCAGCGTGGTGGCCCCGGCCAGCGACAAGTTGGCGGTGGCACGTAACGCCGAGCCGTTTTCAGAGGCCGTGGCCCAGGACGCGACCAGCATCGCGAAGGTGACAGGCACAAGCAGGCGCACGGAGGCCTGGAGCCCGGAACATAAGCTCATGAGTGATTCCTTTCCAAGAGAGGGTTGCAGAACCCAGCCTTCTGCCTTGCGCCGCTAGCGGCAAGGCAGAAGGCCAGTGCCATCAGCGGAACGTGGCCGCCACGTCCTCGGCCAGCTTCTGCTCGGTCAGATCCGTTGCCCCACTGATGCCGACACTGCCAATCACGTGGCCGTCATGCTTGACCACCACACCGCCCACTGCCGGCAGGATGCCGGGGATGGTGCCGATCGCCAGGTTTTCCTTGCGGGCCAGGTCGTAGAAGGTGATGGTGTTGATCGCGAATCGTGCAGCGGACTGGGCCTTGGCGATCGAGGCCTCGACACATCCGGCGTAGGCACCCTGCATCCGGGTGAACGCCAGCAGGTGGCCGTCTGCATCGGTGACGGCGATGCAGATGTTCATGTCTCGGCTGTTGGCGATTTCGGTCGCGCGCCCTGCCAGTTGCAGGGCAGCCGTCGTCGACAGGTTTTCCTGGGTGACGACTGACGTGCTCGTGCCGGCAGCCGCCTGGACGGACGAGGAGGCGGCAGCGATCAGGGCAAGGGACAAGGCGGCCATGGTCATTGTTGTTTTCATTGGTACATCTCCTGGGTTGATGGCCTGTGCGCTGTTGCACAGGCCTGATGAAGTCGTTCGCTGGCGTTTTTCGCGCAGCCGAACACGATCCGCGAATCGCCGCAGCGCTCGCAGGAAAAGGGGTTTCGTTGTGAAAAGGGTCAGGTGTCGACGACCACCTGAAGCCGACAGTTACCGGACGGCCGCCTTCAACGGCTTGCCCACGACCGCCGGGACTTTCTCGCGCCCGCCCAGGCTGGTGGGCAGTTGCACCTTGTAGATCTTGAATGGCATCTCGATGGCGTCCTTGCCGCCGGGTCCCCGGTTCGAGGCCATGCGCGCACTCTGTGGCACGGGGATGTACAGCTCGCGCTTGTCGGAAATGATCATGGCGTCCGGGTTCCACAAACGCGGATCCTCGGCGACCACCCGCAACGTGCCGTCTGGCGAGTAGACCGTCACCCTGGGCTTGTCGTACTCACCCATGTAGACGTTGCCGGCACTGTCCATCGCCGTCCCTGTCAGCGGGCTGGTGTCATAGACGAACTCCACCTGCCGGGACAACGCCTCCTCACTGACGTGGGCGTCACGCAATGCCTGGGTCGGCACCCGCCACAGCGGCCCGCTCAGGGGCTGGTAATAGAGCCACTGGCCATCCGGACTGATTTCGATGGGATCGGAATGCACCTGATGGTCACTGCCATCGGCCAGCAACAGCACCTGGCCGTTTTCGCCAATCGGCCGCCGCTCGGGACTCATCTGGGTCGACGGGTGTCCGGCAAGGCGCCTTACCGATTCACCCGTGCGCAGGTTGACCACGATGATTGCGCCCAACCCGGAGTCGGTGACATAGGCATGCTCGCTGTCCAGGCGCAGGTCGTTGAGGTTGGCACCGGCCGGCAGCACGCTGGCCGGCAGGCTGATGCTGCGCAGCAGCTTGCCGGTGCGGGTGTCGAACTGGAGGATTTTCTGCCCCGGATTGATCCCCTGGGGGCCCGCATCCTCGCCCTGGTCGATCGCCCACAGCGTGTCGTCGTCAAAGATGTGGATGGTGTTGATCTTGACCAGTGCGGCGGAACTGGGCTTGCCTGGTGCCCAGTCATTCCATTGCCCACCGGGGAAGGGTTTCAGGCTGCCGTCGGGCATGACCTCGGCAATCGACGGTGTGTTCTCGAAACCCGGCCAGCGTGGCAGGCCGACGAACAGGCGGCCGTCAGAGGTCAGTGCCACGGCGTTGCACAACCAGTCCAGGCGGGCGACTTCGGTTAACGGCTGGCCGTTCGCCGGAACATTGCCTGCCTGTGCCAGGGAGGCACACGCCAGCCCTGCAGCGCAGAAGGCAATCCTGAGGGCGCGGGTCAAATGTCCTGATGCGTTCATTATTGTTGTCCTTTTCAGTTGTATGGCCAGTGCGAGTACTAGCGTGCGGTTGCGGGGTTCAACGGTGGTTCAGGGAGGCATTCACCCTGGGGACTTGCGGCATCGTCCGGACGTTGCAGCGGGCCGACGATGATCAGGTAGCTGACGAACGCACCCACGGCATTCAGCGCGACATAGACCAGGGCGCCGTTGAAGGAGTGCATCGACTGCACCATGTAGCCGATCACCACCGGCGTGACGATGCCGGCGAGACTGCCGAAGGTGTTGAAGATCGCGCCATTCATGCCGATGCTGTCCTTGGGCGAGACGTCGGCAATGATGGCCCAGCCCAGTGCGCCCATGCCCTTGCCGAAGAACGCCAGGGCCATGAACAGCACCACCAGCAGGTCGGTCTCAACGTAGTTGCACAGGATCATGCTCATCGACAGGGTCATGCCGATGAAGATCGGCAGCTTGCGCGCGCGCGTCAGCGATACGCCTCGACGCAGCATCCAGTCTGAAACCATGCCGCCGCTGATACCGCCAATGAAGCCGAAGAGCGCAGGGACGGCCGCCAGCAGTCCGGCGTTGAGCAACGAAAGCCCACGTTGCTGTACCAGATAGACCGGAAACCAGGTCAGGAAGAAGAACGTCAGGGTGCTGATGCAGAACTGCGCCAGGTAGATGCCCAGGAACATACGCTGTTTCAGCAGATTGCGGGCGCGTGTCCAGGTCTGCTGCCAACCCTGTGCCGGCGCTCGGCTGGCTGCATGCTCGCGCAAGCTGGCGCCGCCCTGGCGCATGGCCTCAAGCTCCATCGGGCTGATCCTGCCATGCTCGATTGGGGCCTTGATCCGCAGGATGAACACCACTCCCATGCCGACCCCGGCCGCCCCCATCACATAAAACACCCACGGCCAGCCCCATCGGGTAGACACCCATGCCAACAGCGGAGTGAAGACCACGGCAGCAAAATACTGGGAGGAATTGAAGATGGCTGTTGCCGTACCACGCTCGGCGGTCGGAAACCACATCGACACGATCTTGCTGTTGGCCGGAAAGCAGGGAGCCTCGGCAGCGCCCACCAGAAAACGCAAGGCAAAAACCGCAACGAAGGCGAAGCCTACCGGCATCATGGCCACCGTACCGATCAGGCCGGTGAAGACCGACCAGGCCACGATGGCCAGCCCCAGTACACGGATACTACCGAAACGGTCGATGGCCAGGCCGCCGGGCAGTTGCAGGAGCATGTAGGCCCAGGCAAAAGCCGAGAACAACCAGCCCATCTGGGCGTGGCCCAGTCCCATTTCATCCGAAAGACTGGCGCCGGCGATGGACAGCGTGGCACGGTCGCCCTGGTTGATGATCATCATCACGAACAGCAGGGCAATCACTTCATAGCGCCGGTGTTCGGCCATGAAGCGGCGCAGAGAAAATGTTTTTTTCATTGTATTCTCAAGAGCAGATTGCAAAGGTGGGCAACCCACGGTTGCCCCACAGGCATCACTCAGCCGCGAGTTTCGCGAATGATCGCGTCCGCGCGACGTCGGACTTCAGGCCGCAACGCCGTACCCAAGCCAGGTAGTACGGGTGCCAATGCAGAGCCGGCATCGATCTGCGGAAGATGGGTCACCAACTCCCCGTACCAGGTCGACAGGGAAGCCCGAACCACTTCCTGCAGCACCGCAGTAGGCGCATGCAGCCCCAGGTGCAGCCCGGCGAACAGCGCCACCGGCCCCGTACAGTCATGGGGCGCCAGGGGCTTGTTGTAGGCCTGTGCGAGCGCGGCAATCTTGCGCGCTTCGGTAAAGCCACCACACCACACCAGGTCCAGCATCAGGTAATCGAGGCTGCCCGCCTTCAGCAGGTCCCGGTAGGCAGTACTGCCGCCCAGCGTTTCACTGGCGCAGATCGGTACGCGGGTGCGGCTGCGCAGGTCGGCCAGTGCCTGGGCATCGTCCATCTTGCACAGCGGGTCTTCTACCCAGTAGACATCGAAGGCTTCCAGCGCCTGGCAGATGCGCAATGCCGCCGTGCTGTCCCAGAGGCTGTGCAGCTCGCACATGATTTCAATTCGGTCGCCCACCGCCTGGCGAATCTGGCGGAACGCCTCGCAGCCCTTGCGCACTTCATCCAGGCTGATGCTGTTGGCGCCCTGCTGGCGGGCGAACTGATCGAACGGCCAGATCTTCATGGCCGTGTACCCCTCCTCCACCAGACTGACCGCCAAGGCGCCCGCGTCACGACTGAATGCCAGCTGATCGTCATAGGGGCCCTGGGCACGATCCGCCGCGGTGATTTCCCTACGCGCGCCCTGCTGGGTATTGAATTCGTAACCTGCGCAGGTGTTGTAGACCCGAATCCGCTCCCGACAGGCACCACCCAATGCCTCATGAATGGGAACCCCGTGGCGCTGCCCCTTGAGGTCCCACAACGCGATGTCCACGGCACTCGCGGCCCGTATCTCCGCACTGGCGCTGTGATAACCGACATAGGGCGTGGTGAGTTCAAGGGAAATCGCCTCGATGTGCCGGGAGTCCCGGCCAAGCAGTCCCGGGGCAATCAACTCGTGCACGGCCGCTTCAACGGTGGCCGCGCCTCGAAAGGTCTCCCCCAGGCCGACCAACCCCTCATCGGTTTCGATCTCCAGCCAGATCAGCTTCGGTCGTTCGGGCAGGCGCAGGGTTCTAACGCAGGTAATCTTCGACATTGTTCTTATCCTGAATCCGTTCGCGCAAATGGTATCGTTACCATTTCTAATAAAAACCTAGCGCATCGCTCGAAACAGAACAAGATAAATCAGGAAAAATATTGACAACCTGGAAAAATGATAACGCTATCCAGTAGCGCAATCATCGCGAAAACGACCGACCTAGACGGCCGGCCCGGTGCTGGCACGCTGTATGAGGCTGAAGCCGATATCAACGGTGGTCGGCGACTGGCTTTCGCCCTGCAGGCGCTCCAGCAGCAGCCTGGCGGCCGTGTCGCCCAGGGTGGCGCCATCGATCCTGACTGTCGACAGTGCCGGGAAGGTATGGGCGGCGAAGGCCATGTCGCCAAACCCCATGACCGCCAATTGCCCCGGCACGGCAATGCCGCGGGCAGCCGCCTCGGTCAGTACGCCATGGGCGATCGTATCGGAAGTGCAGACCACCACGCAGGGCTCGGGTGATTCCAGTCCCTGCACCTCAAGGAGCTGGCTCAACCCCTGGCGTCCCTGCTCCAGGGTGGGCAGGCCCTGCCAGGTTTGTCGATGCACGGTATCGATACCCTGCTCCGCCAAGGCCTGGATGAAACTGTTGGCACGGCGCATGCCCCGCGGGTCATCGACGGCGAACAGGGCGAACTGGCGATACCCCTGCCCAGCCAGCAAACGAGCGACATCGCGCCCTGCCTGCTCGTGGGAAAAGCCCACCAGCATGTCGATCGGCTCAGCGGACAGGTCCCAGGTTTCCACCACCGGCACGCCCGCCGCACGCAGGCGATTACGGCTGGTGTTCGTATGCATCGTACCGGTCAGGATGATGCCATCCGGACGACGACTGAGGATCACCTCCAGCAGTTCCTGCTCCTGCTCACTCTGGTAGCCCGACACCCCCAGCAACACCTGGTAGCCGGCCTTGGCCAAGCGGTCGTTGATGGCCTGGAAGGTGTCGGAAAAAATCGGGTTGGTCACCATCGGCAACACCACCGCCACCAATCGCGTACGGTTGGAACGCAATGCTCCGGCCAGTCGGTTGTGCACGTAACCGGTCTGCTCGATCGCCCGGCGAACCTTCAGGCGAGTGGGCTCACGCACCGCCTCAGGCTGGTTGAGATAGCGGGAAACCGTCATGGGGGCAACACCAGCCAGTCGCGCCACGTCACTCAAGGTGACCGTCGCTCGACCCTGCCCCTTACCGTCTGAAGACATATCCGCCCTACCCCGTGAATGCGCCAATGCTGAAGTCGAGCAAGAGTAGCCTGCAAAAATTTTGAAGGAAACCCGTCAAAATTCTCGTGGCGTGATGTTCTACCGCCCCCCTAGACTCGCCTCGCCTGGAGCCACGCAGTTCTCGGCCCTGTTTCGCACAGGCCGTTACCGCCCTGCCGACCCGATGCAGCATGTTCGGCGGGAACTGCGCCTGGGCAAATAACAATAACGCAAGCGTCACCCCCGACGCGGTGTGACAGCACCGCTCGCAGATGACGCACGTCCTGAGGATGATGGACATGAACAGACGTGAAGCCTTGATATCGCTTGTTCAACTGAGCGCCGCGGGCGTCATCGGCAGCGCCAGTGCTGGCGTGATACGGACCGATACCCACTTCCCCATCGGCACCCACGCCGACGCCCTGCCCAAGCCCCCGTCCCGGGGTGAACTGCAATACCTCACCGCAGCCGAAGCCAAGGAAGTGGCCGCCATTTTCGATAGATTGATTCCCGAAGATGAATTGGGCATGAGCGCCAGCCAAGCGGGCTGCGTGGTGTTTCTCGATCGGCAGCTGGCCGGCCCCTACGGCCAGGCCTCCAGCACCTACCGCCTCGGCCCGTACACCAAGGGCACCGCAGAACAGGGTCCGCAGTTCAGGCAGACACCTGCACAACGCTACCGTGAAGGCCTTGCACACCTGGGTGACTACTGCCAAAGCCACTACTCCAGCGCCTTCAGCGGGCTGACATCCAGCCAGCAGGATGAGCTGCTGCACGCCATGGAAGCCGGGAGCAACAACCTTCCAGCTGCACTCGACAGCGACTTCTTCGCGCTCATGTTGCAGAACGTCCGCGAAGGCTACCTGGCAGACCCGATGTATGGCGGCAACCGCGACATGGTTGGCTGGAAGCTGATCGGTTTCCCTGGTGCTCGCTATGACTACCGCCCCTATATCCACCGCAAGGGCATGGCGCTGGACCTGGAACCCGTGAGCCTGCTCGACAGGGCCGGCTGACCGCTCGATAGCCACGTAAAACAACTTATCTCCCGCGAGGCGGCCATGGCATCTGCCGGCACCCGGCTGCGTGCGTACCAAGGAAAACCCATGAAAACAGCAAGACCCAAAGCGGACGTGGTCATCATCGGCCTGGGCTGGTCAGGCTCGGTCATTGCCGAGGAACTGGCCCGGGCCGGGCTCAAGGTGGTGGCCATCGAGCGTGGTGCCTGGCGCGACACCGCCAGCGATTTTCCACCCTCGGTAGACACCGACGAGTTGCGCTGGGCAACCCGCAAGGAAATTCTGCAAGCGCCCAGGCTGGAAACCTACACCGTGCGCAACAACGCCAGCCAGCAAGCCCTGCCGGTACGCGAGTGGAGCAACCTGACCCTCGGTAACAATGTCGGCGGAGCAGGCACCCACTGGGCCGCCGCGTCCTGGCGCTTCAATCCCTTCGACTTCCAGCCCTACAGCAAGACCCTCGAACGCTACGGCAAGGGGCAACTGGCGCCGGGACTGCAGGTTCAGGACTGGGGCGTGACCTACGAGGAACTCGAACCCTTCTACGACCGCTTCGAACGCATCGCTGGCACCAGCGGCAAGGCCGGGGTCATCCAGGGCCAGGTGATGCCGGGTGGCAACCCGTTCGAGGGCTCGCGCAGCCGTGAATTTCCGACGCCCCCGCTGGTACCCAGCCATTGGAACGACCTCTTTACCGAGAAGACCACGCAGATGGGTTACCACCCCTTCCCGGTGCCTGCCGGCACGATCTCACAGGCCTATGTCAACCCGCTCGGCGTGCGCATGGGCCCGTGTACCTACTGCGGCTACTGCCAACTGTTCGGTTGCGGCAACTGGTCCAAGAGCAGCCCGAACGCCTGCGTCATGCCGGCCTTGATGCGCCACTCGACGTTCGAAATGCTGACCGAGACCGAGGTCCTGCATATCAACAAGTCGGCGGACGGCAAGACCGCCACCGGCGTGAGCTTCATCGACCAGAACGGCGTGGTCGGTGAGCAACCCGCCGACATCGTCATCGTCGCCGCCTACCAGCTCGACAACGTGCGCCTGATGCTGCTCTCGGGGATCGGCGAACCCTACGACCCGCGTACCCGCCGCGGCGTGATCGGGCGTAACTACAGTTTCCAGACGCTTTCCTACGCCTATCTCTGGTTCGAGAACGAGCACCTCAACCCATTCATGAACACCGGCTGCCTGGCCATCCAGATCGATGACTTCAACGCCGACAACTTCGACCATACCGGCCTGGGTTTCATCGGCGGCGCCGGCATTCAGTCGCTGTCCAACAGCGGCCTGCCCATCGGCATGGCAGGTGTCTTGCCCAAGGGCGCGCCGACCTGGGGCAAGGGCTGGAAAAAGGCCTTCCGGCACAGCTACCAGAACTGGGCGATGATCCAGGGCCAAGGCACCAGCTACGCCCACGAGGACATGTACTTCGACCTCGACCCCACCTACAAGGACAACTACGGTCGCCCGCTGATGCGCATGACCTTCGACTACAACCTCAACGACAAGCGCTCGGGGGAATTCATCCGACAGAAATGCGAGCAGATTGCCAACGCGGTAGGCGGCCGGCATATCGAGTCCTACAACTTTGCCGCTGATCACTACAGCCCCTTTCGTGCCAATGACTCCTCCCATACCAATGGCGGCGTGGTCATGGGCACGGACCCGAACACCAGCGCCCTGAACCGCTACCAGCAGTGCTGGGCCGCGCACAACGTCTTCGTACTGGGCGCCTCGTCGTTCCCCAACAACGGCGGCTACAACCCAACCGTGACCATTGGTGCCCTGGCGCTGTGGACAGCCAAGGCCATCATCGAGCAATACCTCAAGAACCCCGGCCCACTGGTTCAAGCGTGAAAGGAACTGTCATGACAAAAGCAACGAAACTGACAGCCCTCGCCTGCGCGGTGTCGGCTGCCCTGGGCATCGCCCTGTACCTCAATGGCAATACCTCGGCCGACAACGTCGCCGATGACCAGGTGACGGCAGTAAATGCACCCGCACCCGATCCGGCAGCCGTGGCGCGGGGCGCCTACGTTTCACTCCAGGGCGACTGCGCGGCATGCCACACAGTCCCAGGCGGCCGGGCCTTCGCGGGCGGGTACGGGTTGCAGACCCCCTTTGGCGTGATCTACTCGACCAACATCACCCCCGATCTCAAGACCGGTATCGGCAACTGGACCGAGCGGGACTTCTTCCGTGCCGTCCGCCATGGCCGGCACCAGAACGGGCAACGGCTCTACCCGGCGATGCCCTACAACGCCTACGTCAAGATCAGTGACGCCGACATGCACGACTTGTGGGCCTACATGCGTACGCTGCAGCCCGTCGAACAGTCCTCATCACGCAACACCCTGGGCTTTCCCTACAACATCCGCCACGCGATGCTGGGTTGGAACCTGCTGTTCTTCGACAACACACCGTTCGTGCCACAGCCTGGTCAGTCCGCGCAGTGGAACCGCGGGCGCTACCTGGTGGACGGCGCCGGCCATTGCGCGGCCTGCCATACGCCCAAGAACCTGCTCGGTGGCGACTTCGGCAGTTACCTTCAGGGCGCTGAGTTGCTGGGTAGCTACGCCCCGGAGATCACAGGGGATTCGTACCGAGGCCTGGGCAACTGGAGCAGCGAGCAGATCCAGGCGTACCTCAAGACTGGCGCCAACCATCAGGCGATTGCCTCGGGACCGATGGGCGAAGCGGTCGAATTCTCAACCCAGCATCTCAACGACCAGGATCTGGCGGCGATTGCCGACTACCTGAAATCCCTGACCGGATCCCGTACCCCTCGACCGCAGGCGTTGGCCGCCTCCGACCCGATCATGCAGCGGGGGGAGAAAATCTATGAATACAACTGCATGGCTTGCCACAACGTGGCCGGTGAAGGGATCAACGGCATGGTGACCGCTTTTGCGGACAACCCGGGGATCCGCACACCCAGCGGATCGAATCTGATCGCCACGGTCCTCAAGGGCGGCAAGGCCGTGGTCACCGACCACAACGTGACCGGTGCCGGCATGCCGTCGTTCGACTGGAAACTGGGCGATAAAGATATTGCCGCCGTGCTGACCTATATACGTAACAGTTGGGGCAATGCAGCTCCTGCCATTGGGGCGGAACAGGTCGCAGCAGCGAGGAAAACCCTGGAGGCGACCCCGCCTCTGCACAGCTCATACTGATTGAGGTAGACGCTCTTGAAATCATCCATGGCCGCTCTCCTGCTACTGCTCTGCTCTCCTGTGGCATTCACATCCGCCACAGAACCCTCCGATGCGCTCTTGATACAGGGTGGACGGATCATGACGATGGACCCGGCCATCGGTGACATTGAGGGCGGCGACATCCTGATCAGAGAAGGCCGAATCGTTGCAGTGGGCCGCAATCTGGAGCCGGGGAACGCACGACGTGTCGACGCTCGCGGCCAGTTCGTGCTGCCTGGTTTCGTGGATACCCATAACCACCTTTACGTGACCACGATGCGGGGACAGTTTCGAAACCGGCAAGGCCCGTTCTTCCCGGTCAGCTCGCGTCTGGCTGCGCAAATGACTGCGGACGATACCTACACTGCCATGTACCTGGGCGCATGGGAGCTCCTCGCCGGTGGGATCACGACCACCGGCGACTTTTTCGACAACGTGCTCTCACCGGCTCATGGCGAAGCCGGGGTACGGGCATTGGAAGACGCGGGTATCCGCGCAACGCTGTTCTACGGAGGGCCCGACAAGACTACCCGGACAATCATCGACCTCAAGCAGCTCCAGGCCCTGGTCCAACAACAAGGTGCCGATGGCCGGGTAAGGATGGGATTGGCATGGCGCCTGCCGCGCAACCGCGAAGACACCAGCAACTGGGCGCTACGCCAGCGCGAGTATGACGCGGCGCGCCACCTCCAGATACCGATCCAGGTTCACGTCAGTGGCGAAGCACAGCCGATGTTCGATGCGCTGATCAAGCGCAATTTCCTGTATCCGGGCCTTACGGTCGTCCACGCCACCGACGCCACCCCAGAACAGTTGCAGGCGCTGGAAAAGGCCGGTGGCAGCCTGGCGTTGACACCTGTCAGTGAACATCGCGTGGGGTACGGCCTGACCCGTCTTGATCATTTCAGCGCAGTCACCCGACAAGGACTGGGCATCGATGGAAATGCCCTGGCAGGCAGTGCCGACATGTTCACCAGCCTTCGTCTGGCGGCGCTGACCTGGAGTGGTGGGCTGCACAATGAGGCTGCTCCCGACCCACGCGCCCTGTTACGGCTGGCAACCCAAGGCGGCGCCGAGACGCTGGGGCGTGCCGATGAAATCGGTACGCTTACGCCCGGCAAGCGCGCCGACCTTCAAATCATCACACTTGATGAACTCAACCTTGCCGGTTTTAGCGGAGGCGATCCTGCAGCACTGCTGGTTTATTCAGCGCGGCCGGAGAATGTGCGCACTGTAGTGGTGGAGGGGCGCGTCGTGAAACAGGACGGCAGACTTCAGGGGGTCGATTTACCCGACTTGTTGCAGCGCTCCGCGAAATCCGCCATGCAAATAAGAGCGCGCGCCGCCAACCCTTGAAAATCTGATCGTGGCGGGTGATAGAGCCCTAAGTGGAGGATGTAGGGTTCGACCTGGTGGTGCGTGAGAGCACCCAGGATCGAGCCCCCACCAACTGCCGCGTTTCGTACAGGCCCTAGCCCAGTTCGCGGGCCAACTGCTCGCGGTCGAGCGCACCATCCCTTCGGGCAATGAAGGCACGCAACGACCTCCTTGCCGATGCCGGCTTCGCCGTGAATCCCATCGAAAACGCAGTCGGGAACGTCAAAAATCAGGGTGAGTTACCGGGAATTATCAATACATTAAAACTTAGCGAGAAAGTCAACCAACTTCCTATACTCTACCGACTCACTTGCGCAGTCATAAATACCCGAAAAACGCCTGATCAAATTTGAGTCAACAAACAAATAAGTGCCAACCGATTGATTTTGGACAAGGTAACTCGTCGCCGTCTGATTACAAGGAATACCGACAATCCCGGCATGTGTCTGTCTTGTTGCATGGAAAACGCGAAGAACCACAGAAGAGCTACCCATGATTTCTTCATATAAAAGCATCAGGTGACCAACTCTGGAGTTTCCATCCACGCCCAAAGCCCTGAGTTTTCCACCAACAGCGGACAGTACATTTCTCGCGACACCAATGGATGAATGGTCCTTCAATCCCGGCAGCAACTGGCGAATTATTTGATCGCCTACAACATCCTGACCGCCCCTGATTTCAATTTTCTTTTCATGACTTTGCATTTCAACAAAATAACCACAACCACTAATAATCCTCAACCATGCATCATAGTCAAACAGATCCTTCCCATTTTTACGCATCGCTTCGGTCATGGCACTCAGCATGACAGCTGCGCCCTTGAGCAAGGATCTGGAATCATCCCCTAACCGACCATCGAAGCTAGTCGTAGAAATAAAAATATTCCCAGTAGCGTTTAGCCGACACCCCACAACATCATCGTCGGATTTTTGAGCCGGCTGAATATCCAGTTTTTCCATTTCCCTGCCCCTATTTTATAAAAATAGCAACTAGCTCTACGCAAGCATAAGTACAAATCCCAGCTTGCCTCCACAAGCCAAGTCTCAACCACGCTCTCACGTTATACGCCTTGCCCCAAGAAAATTGAAAGGGAATTACTCAAGTGATTCGCGATGTCAGCTGAAACTCAACCGGTCTCCATGTCCCTCATAGGCAGATCACAGATTGAGTTCCTGTTGGCCTTCGAGAATGACTCTATCGATCTGGTACTTCACGTGAACCGAGGCCAGTCGGCATCTGCTCGTCAAAAACCCACCCCTCCAATAGATTGGCGTTCATCCGGGAACGGTCTGTTCGGCGCCAACGCGACAAAAAATCCCCGCACCCGTCGAATGCTTGAGCAACCGAATGGGCAACAGCGTGAAGCGGTATCGCTCGGCCTGACCAGCCCCCCCATCGATCGCCAAAGCGATCAATCCCTGCGTCAGCTCACCAGGCTCAAGCAGCTGTTGTCTTCCCCTCGTGTCGTGGTCATCGCATCAACCCTCGAAGGCTGCAGATGTCACCGCCCACCATGAATCACGACTGTTGATGACTGATTCAGGTTGAAGCAGCTTCTGTCCACTCGACCTTGCTGGACTCCCGCCACCTCACATCACTTCAGTTTCCGTATAAGTTAGCATAACCATGTTCAAGTCCAGCCCCATGGAATTCATCCTCATCCAGGATGCCAAGTCACTCCTCGGCGCCTAAACTTTCTACAGCCATACCACCTCGACAGACGCCCTGCTCTCCGCCCGGAGTTCTTCTGAACTGTCTGTAAATTGAAAGACTCTATTGGCAAGGCATATGGAAAGTCGCGTACCGCGCCAATCACCCGTGTCAGGCGGCCTTGCTTATCACGCACCGCACGCCCCCGCTCGCGACAACAGATGTAGCCCCGTTTTTTGTGCTGCATCCGGTACTCGAAGACATACTCCCCCTCCCCCTGGCTGCCAAGAGTCTCGCGGTCGAAGATTGCCATGATTTTCGGCAAGTCCTCTGGATGCGTGATGCCGACCTGGGCATCACAGCCCTCCGGCAGCTCGTGGGCAACGTAACCGAGCAGTGCCCGGAACTGATTGGAAAAGCGCATGCAACTGGCAGGGTCCTGCACTGCGTCACGTCGAAACGCTGATTCTAAACACGGACGCCAGGTGATTGCTTGTACGAGCCTGAAGCAGGCCTTGTTCAGGCCTGACACGTCAAGGGCACAAAAATCCTGGCCGAGTCCACACAACAGCGGAGCCCGCCGAGCCATGCTATGGCTCAGCGGGGGTCGTGCTTCGCCAATTGTCGAGTCGACTTCATCGCCTACGCCCATACTGCGTGCACTACAGCTTGAATTGCGCCACCATCCCATTCAGCCCGACCGCCAGGCGCGACAGATCTTGCGCCGCGGCATTGGTCTGGTTGGCACCCGCCGAGGTTTGCATCGCCAGGTCGCGGATGTTCACCAAATTGCGGTCCACTTCACGCGCCACTTGCGCCTGTTCTTCCGAGGCGCTGGCGATCACCAGGTTGCGCTGGTTGATCGAGGCGATGGTTTCGGCAATCACCTCCAATGCCTGGCCAGCGCCCTGGGCCACACCCAGGGTATTGCTGGCGCGGTCCTGGCTGCTTTGCATGGCGGTGACGGCGCGCTCGGTACCGGTCTGGATACCGGCGATCATCTGCTCGATCTCCTGGGTCGACTGCTGGGTGCGGTGGGCCAAGGCCCGTACTTCATCGGCCACCACGGCAAAGCCGCGCCCGGCTTCACCGGCACGAGCTGCCTCGATGGCGGCGTTGAGCGCCAGCAGGTTGGTTTGCCCAGCGATGGCGCCAATCACATCCAGCACCCGGCTGATTTCGTTGGCGTTGCTGGCGAGCTGTTCGATTTCGCCATTGGTTTGGGTGACGTCGGTGACCAACTGCTGGATCGAGGCCAGCGCCTGGTTCACCTGATCACGCCCTGCCTGGGTGCTCTGGTCTGCGTCCTTGGAGGCCTCTGCGGTGTTCACTGCGTTGCTCGCCACCTCTTCCACGGCAGCAGTCATCTGGTTCACCGCGGTAGCCGCCTGGTCGATTTCCGCGCTTTGCTGGTGCAGGCCGCGGCTGGCATCTTCGGTCACGGTGTGCAGCTCTTCCGAAGCCGAAGCGAGCTGGTCGGCGCTGCCGGCAATCTGCTGCAGCGTATCCTTGAGGCTGTTCTGCATCTGGTTCAGGGCTTCAAGCAATTGCGCCGGCTCATCCCGGCCGCGGACCTGGATGCCACGGCTAAGGTCGCCACCGGCTACCCGCTGCGCCACCGCAACGGCCTCGGCCAGGGGCGCAACAATACTGCGGGTGAGCAACATGGCGATCACCACGAGCGCCAGGATGATCAACACCAACATCACCCAGATAATCATCTGGGCGCGCTCAGCGACGAGGCTGCTCTGATTGGATGCGTCTTCAGCGCCCTTGCTGTTGTAGACGATCAGGGCGTTCATGGCTTTCATCATCGCGTCGGCGCTTTGGCTGATCGGCCCGCCGATCAGTTGCCTGGCATCCGCCGTACGGCCTTCACTCACGGCACGCAGCACGGGTTGCTGCTGCGTCAGGTAGCTTTGGTAGGCGACAGTAAAGGTGTTGAACAACGCGCGGTCATCGGCTTCGATGATGAGGTCTTCATAGTCCTTGAGACTGGTCTTGAGCCGCTCGGCAGTCTCTTGCAGCATGCCCAGGTTGCGTTGGCGGCCGTCGAGGCTTTCATCCAGGATGGCGCGCAGGGTGACCGCACGAGAACGACCCAGTTCGCTGCTGATTTCACTCAGGGACACCACGGCCGGCATCCAGGTCTCGCGAATGGCGTCGGTGGCGCTGTCCATGCGATGGGTCTGGTTCAGCGAGAGCAGGCCCATGGCCAGGACACCGGCGCCGAGTAGAGCAAACAGCAGCGCTGCGCGTTTTCCGATTTTCATATTGCGTAACAGCATCGAACATTCCTTGACGAAAGCAGGCAGGCGTCAAGAACGCGGGCAGCGCCATTCCTGAGGCGCTGCAACAAATGAGTTAAGAGGTCATCGGCCAAGCACAAATTATTTTTTCATATGATGTCACAAGGCCATAAACCCAGTCCAGATCGTAGGAATGTAGGACAGGCTGACAACATGCACATCGCCGTCAGGCCGGCAGGCCCTCTTCCCATGCTGGAGGAGCGCGCCGCTGGCACCAGCGGCTGACCACTTTCTGTGGAGGAACGGGAAGCGCCGCTTGCCGTCTTGCGTAAACCTGTACGGGTTGGATCGGCTCAGGCAACACTCTTGCGCAGCGTGTCCAGGCGAACCTGATAACTCCTGGAGTCGGCAACCCCCAGGCAACCCATGCGCTCGAAGTTCTGCAAATGCGTGAGCAGTGAATCAATCGCGCCTGGCTCGGCCTCAACCACTCTGCGGCACAGCGCTCCCAGCATGACCGCCGCGAGCTCTGGGTTGTCGAGCCGCGTAGCATCAAAGGCACCGGCGATCTCGAAGGCCAGGGTTCCGAGCGCAGGGTTGATCGCCTGGAGCCTTCTCAGCTCCATGTGTTGCTTCACGCTCAAAGGCAAAGGCATCGCGACTCCGTCACGTCGATATTTTGGCGCCAATGGAATTACATCATAGCCCCACAAGACGACGTCTTGCGAGCGCTGCGTTGCACCGGGACTGCTATCGTTCATCCGGGAAGACACGCCTGGAGCGGAAACAGGCAAGGTTTCGCAGGGTTCAATCGCTCAACACTTGCCGGGTTACTGCGGGTTGCCCGCCTTTGCGGCAATCAATTGCGAGAACTTCTCCAGGGACCACGGCTTGGGAAAGAACGTGACTCCAGGGCCGAGCTGGGGAGACGCATTCATGTATCCCGAGGTCAGGATCACCGGAATCTGCGGGTAGCTTGCCGAAACAGTGAGTGCCAGATCCCCGCCAGTGATCTGTCCCGGCATGCAAAAGTCCGTGATCACCAGGCGCGTCTTGCCGTGCCCCGTCGAGATGAACGCCAGGGCATCGTCCGCCGAGGTGAAGGGACGCGGATCGAACCCCAGCTCGGCCACCAGCTCCACCATCAGGTCAAGCAGCATGGGCTCATCCTCGGCAATGACGATCGTGAGCGCTGGGGAGGTTTGAAGCAGGGACATGGTCGGGCACCCAAGGGAAAGTGGCCATTTGGTCATATGGAAACGAGATCGTTCCAAACTATTTTCAACATCGCGTGTAATTTTTTCACAGCCTGTGGCTCCAAGGTGTCTGGAACCCAGCCCTTGTTATCTTCGGCCGGCTCCAGATCTTTAGCTCAACAGCCCTGCGCATCCGGCGTACAGGCGGCGATGGTAGACAAATGTCCGACAGCAATTCACTGCAACACCTGACGCGCGAAGAGCTGGAAGCCGAAGTGATGCGCTGGCGTGGCTACACCGGGACTGCCGATCAAGCCGTGCGACACGGTAGCGCCGTCGACCTGAATGCGATCCCCTCTTCGGTCGAGGCCCTGCGCCTGAACGAGCAACGCCTACGAACCGTCCTGAACACCATCGAAGCGGCATTCGCCATCGCCGAAGTCAAGTTCGACGAGCAGGACCGCCCGATCAACTACCGTTTCCTCGATGCGAACCCGGCGTTCGAGCGGCAATCAGGCGTGGACCTCAGGGGCAAGTGGGTCACCGAATACGCACCCGACCTGGAACCCTTCTGGTTCGAGGTCTATGGCCATGTCGCCAAGACCGGCGAACCGGCCACCTTCGAGAGCTATGCGACGACCTTCGATCGCTGGTTTGACGTGCGGGCGGTACAGGTGGGCAATCCGGCAGACCGCCAGATAGCCGTGTTCTTCAGCGATGTCACCCAGCGCCGGCGCGATCAGGAGCGCCTGCGGGAAAGCGAAGCGCTTGCCCGCGAAAACATCGAGAGGGTTCAACTGGCCCTGGAAGCCGGTGCAATCATTGGTACCTGGCATTGGGACTTGCTGACAGGCCTGTTCAGCATCGACGCCGCGTTCGCCCGTGCGTTCGGCCTGGACCCGGCGCTGGGGCAGCGTGGACTCAAGCACGAACAGATCGTCTCCACGGTCCACCCGGATGACCAGGAGGCCCTGACGGCGACAATCGACGAGGTGATCGCCAATGGCGGCGCCTACATACACCAGTATCGGGTCAAGCGTGACGATGGCCAGTATTACTGGATCGAGGCCAATGGCCGGGTCAACCGCGCGGCCGACGGCACGCCCTTGAGCCTGCCCGGCGTTCTCATCGATATCGAGAAACGCCGGGCCGTCGAGGATGAGCGTGACCACGCCATCGCGGAACTCATCGCCCTCAATGACACGCTGGAACAACGCGTGGAGGAGCGGACTGTCGAGCTGATGCAGGCGGAAGAAAAACTGCGCCAGTCGCAGAAGATGGAGGCGGTCGGGCAACTGACCGGGGGCCTGGCCCATGACTTCAACAATCTCCTGGCGGCCATTTCCGGCTCGCTGGAAATGACCGTGACCCGGCTGGCCCAGGGCCGGGTGGCGGAAACCGACAAGTACCTGATCGCCGCCCAGAACGCCGTCAGGCGCGCTACCGCCTTGACGCATCGGCTGCTGGCGTTTTCCCGCCGGCAAACACTCGACCCCCGGCCCACCGATGTGAACGCCCTGGTGCATGACATGAGTGAGCTGGTGCAACGCACGGTTGGACCGAGCATCCAGCTGGAAACCGTCGGCGGAGCCGGCCTGTGGCCTGCGCTGGTGGATGCCAGCCAGTTGGAAAACGCCATTCTCAACCTTTGCCTCAACGCGCGGGACGCCATGCCAGAGGGCGGTCGGATCACCCTGGAAACCGCCAACCGATGGATCGACCGGAAGGCAGCGGCGGCCTACGAAATCACCGAAGGCCAGTACCTGTCGCTCAGCGTGACCGATACCGGCAGCGGCATGAGCCCCGAGGTGGTCGCCAAGGCCTTCGAACCCTTCTTTACCACCAAACCCCTGGGACAAGGCACGGGCCTGGGCCTGTCGATGATCTACGGCTTCGCCAAGCAGTCCGGAGGGCAAGTGCGGATCTACTCGGAGTTGGGCATGGGCACGACCGTGTGCATCTACCTGCCACGCCATTACGGGGAACTGCAGATGGATGAGCCGGTGTCGGCTTCACCGGTGGAGGGGACAGGAAAAGCCGAGACCATCCTGGTCGTCGATGATGAACCCACCCTGCGCATGCTGCTCACCGAAGCCCTGGGCGCAAACGGCTACACGCTCATAGAAGCCGCCGACAGCATCGCCGGCCTGAAACTGTTGAGGTCCGATGTGCATATTGATCTGCTGATCACCGACGTCGGCCTGCCCGGCGGCATGAATGGCCGGCAGATGGCTGAAGCCGGAAGAGAGCTGCGTCCAGGCCTCAAGACCCTGTTTATCACCGGCTACGCAGAAAATGCAGCGATCGGTAACGGGCACCTTCCTCCCGGCATGCAGGTGCTCACCAAACCCTTTGCGCTGGAATCGCTGGTCGCTCGGGTTCAAGAGATGCTGATACATCAAGCCTGATCCAGGGAGAAGACGCCCTCGGCTTGCGCAACGCATACACCTGTCGCTCATAGTGACCTTTTACTGCTAGGCTGCCCACCAGATCGCCACGCTCCCCAGGAGCATTCATGCCCGCTCAAAACAACGCCAGCCTGTCCCAGGTTCTCGCATTACCACTGCTTGAGCCCGTCATATCCAACGATATCGAGCTCCTGCACAGCATCAGTATCGAGCTGATCAGTGAACAGAACCTGGAAGTCCTGTACGGGAAGATCGTCGACGCCGCCGTCACGATCACCGGCTCGCAGTTCGGCACGATGCAGCAACTCTGCCCCGATGACGATCCGTCAGGGCACGGCGGCAAGCTGCGGCTGTTGTACGCCCACGGCCTGTCGCCGGAGGCTGTTTGCTTCTGGCAGTGGGTCTCCCCCACCGCCATCAGTAGCTGCACCCAGGCGCTCAAATGCGGCCAGCGCGCGATCATTCCCGACTTTGAACGCTGGGCCACCATCGCTGGCACTGAGGATCTGCTGGCGTTTCGCCGGGCCGGCATACGCTCGGCACAAACCACCCCCCTGCTCTCGCGCAACGGCACGTTGCTCGGGATGATCTCCACGCACTGGAACGTGCCCCATACGCCCTCGGCCCGTGACCTGCGCCTGCTGGACATCCTGGCCCGGCAGGCGGCCGACCTGCTGGAAAGAACCGCCGCCGAGGAAGCGCTGCGCAAACGCGAACAGGAGCTTGCGCAAACCTGCCAGGCCCTGAAGGAAACGGAAGAGAAACAACGCCAGGCCGAAGCACAACTGCGCCTGTTGAACCAAACACTCGAACAGAGGGTGGTCGAGCGCTCGGCCGAGCTGTTCAAGGCCGAGGAACAACTGCGCCAGTCACAAAAGATGGAAGCCGTGGGTCAGCTCACCGGCGGCCTGGCCCATGACTTCAACAACCTGCTGACCGGTGTTCTCGGCTCCCTCGAGATGATGAGCCGAAGGATCCGCCAGTCTCGCATGGACGAACTGGACAAGTACGTCACCGCCGCTCACGGCGCCGCGACGCGGGCGGCCTCCCTGACCCAACGCCTGCTGGCCTTCTCCCGACGCCAGGTGCTGCAGCCTGACCGCATTGACGTCGACAGGCTGGTCAGGGGCATGATGGATTTGATCAAGCGCACGATCGGTCCGGGCATCACCCTTGAGGCCACCTCGCCAGCTCATCCATGGTCGACCTATGCGGATGCCGGGCAGTTGGAAAACGCCCTGCTCAACCTGTGTATCAACGCCCGTGATGCCATGCCCCATGGTGGGCTCATCCGGATCGAGGTGGCCAACGACCTGGTCGCCCACGACGCGCTGAGGAGCCACGCGATTCCTAATGGCGAGTACCTGCGCCTGAGCGTGACGGATAACGGCGCGGGCATGCCCCCTGAAGTCCTGGCTCATGCGTTTGAGCCGTTTTTCACCACCAAGCCGGTCGGCCAGGGCACCGGCCTGGGGCTGTCGATGATCTACGGCTTCGCGGAACAATCGGGAGGACATACGCGAATCGAGTCCCAGGAAAATGCCGGGACCACCGTCTCCATCTACCTGCCGCGCTTCAAGGAAACCGAACACCCGCAATGCCCGCCAGGCCCAGCACAAGCGATCGCTGCCGCCGGAGAGAGCGAAAGCATACTGCTGGTCGATAATGAGCCCACCTCACGCAGCCATGTCGCCGAAATGCTACGCCAGCTGGGGTACACCGTTCTGCAAGCCGAGGACAGCCCTGGCGCCTTGAAGATGCTCAGTTCAGGCGCCAGGATCGATCTCTTGTTGACTGACGTGGGTTTGCCAGGCGGCATGAACGGCAGGCAACTGGCTGAAGCAGGCATTGAGTCCAGGCCAGGACTCAAGACCTTGTTGATCACCGGCCATGCCGAGCAGGCGGCGATCAGGAGTGAAAACCTCCATGGCGAAATGCGCGTGCTGGCAAAGCCGTTCTCGGCAGAGACGCTCGGCACCCGCCTACGTGACAGTTTGAGCAGTGCCCGATCGCAGCAACACCTGTAAAGTGGCTGCCGGGTCCATCATCGCTTGCAATACGGAAGGAGCACCACCGATGCACAACGAGTCCAAGGGCATTGAAGCGGTTGTTTTCGATCTCGGCGGAGTGCTGGTCGACTGGAACCCTCGCCATCTGTATCGAAAGATCTTCGTGGACGACGACGCGGCGATGGAAGCCTTCCTGCAGGACGTCTGCAACACCGAGTGGAACGAGCGCCAGGACAGGGGACGCCCGTGGGCCGAGGCAACCTGTGAGGCCATTGCTCGCCATCCGTCCCATGAGCCGCAAATCAGGGCCTATCGCGAGCGCTGGGAAGAGATGCTCAATGGCGCTCTGGAGGGCACCGTGGAGGTGCTGGAAGAGCTCGATGGCGCTGGCGTAAAGCTGCTCGCCTTGACCAACTGGTCGGCAGAGACCTTCCACTACGCCGAAGAGCGTTTCGCGTTTCTCAAAAGATTCGCCGGCATCCTGGTCTCGGGCAAGGCGGGACTCATGAAGCCCGAGCCAGAGATTTTCCAGCTACTGATCCGTCGCCATGAACTGAACCCTTCACGCACGGTTTTCGTCGACGACGTCCAGAAAAATGTCGATGCCGCGATCGCCCAAGGCTTGCAGGCGGTTCGCTTCACCAGCGCTGCACAACTGCGCAAGGACCTGGCAAGGCTCGGCCTGCCAGTCGAAACTCCAGCGCAGTAACCGCGGCCAGTATCTGGCGAAGCTCGACTCGACGCCCCACTTACCCGCGCTTCTTCCTGACCCCTCCCTGGCGCGCCTTGAAGCGTGGGTTGCTTTTGCAGATGACATAGATCCGCCCGCGACGCTTGACCACCTGGCAGTCACGATGACGATTCTTGGCTTGCTTGAGGGATGACAAGACTTGCATGGGGACCTCCTTCGATATGTAATAACATTACGTTAACGCGAATCATTTGCATTGCGCAAGGGGGCATGCTCATAAACGCCTGAGCGATTTCTGCGACAAGGCGCGAAACGACCTATCGAAATTGCGTCGGTTTCCTGTGCCATAGAGGCTTCGGCCTGCCAGCTTCCCATTCACCGGTCGTTCAACCTGCGTACCGCTCGACACCTTTTATAGGCAGACAGCTTTTCGATGTTGGAATACATGGCCGCAGCTCAGTCAAACCTTTCATTTGAAAGTATGAGACCGCCTCGCTACGATCCACCTTCTCTATTGAGTCATATTGGCGCGTGGCTTCGATCGGGATAAAGGATATTCGTTCATGTCAGAGCACTACGTTCAAATTGCTTTTGGATTAACAGCCCTGCTTGGAGCAGCAACACAATGCATCAAGTACCGATCTGCCCAAAAAAAAGGGATATCCAGGTCCGAATACATCCTGCAGAGAGCCGGTGGCGCTGAGAAATTACTGAAAAAACTAAAGCGAAACAGACTAATCGCTTACACCCTCATCAGCAGCCCATTCGCCTGCTTTTTATTAACAACCAAAGCATTCACGTTCAATTTAGCCCTATTCTTTATATTTGAAATTATTTTGCTTCCTATAGCCTTGGTAATTTTATGGGACGCAAGAAATAGTCAGAAAATCGCCAAAAGTGCAGTAGAGAATCAGACCTCATAGGTGCGAAGTGAGCGCGACACATATGGTCAGGCTAGCACCCGCTGCTGGCTCACTCCATGGCTACCGTATAAGTACCTGTTTCCATACCCTCGGCGCACTCGAGCACCTCATAAGAGCCGAAGTGCTTTGTGCAACGCCTCACACTCACCTCACGATATAAAATCTCTCAACCTCCCCTAGGTAGATTGCTGAAAAAATCGATTCGTTTCTTTGTCTCCTCAATCGCACACTCGATAGAAAACACGTTCACCATCATATTATTACCTCCCTGCAGTCCACCGACATAGCTGCAGTGCTCATCTCTGAAGGTTTTCCATGCAATCTGTGCCTTCATCAACTGCCCTCTGGTTTTCCTCGTATCCCACTTATCTGTCTCGGGCAGCTTATCAAGGGCAGCCGTATAGCTGGAGTCCAACTGTTGCTCCAGTATCTTGAGTTTCTCTCCCGAGCACTGTGCCACGCCTAACGTATTGTTCAGAGAACAAGTCTCTTCTTCCGCAATCACACCCGAACAATAGATCATTCCAAGCGCACTGAAAGATATTAGCGCTCCAACCTTCATATATATGTTCATCCAATACCTTTCCCCGTCTAAAGATGCGTTGGTCTTGCAAAGCACTCCATAACTACTCCAAGCCTTTTTGGTTCTCCATCCCTTGGACACCTTCACTTCCCCCTGGGAAATTTTACCCATTTCAAAGTAGCCGTAGGAACCAATCAACACCAAACAGCGCACTCACCAATACCAATCGAAACGCAAATATTTGATGGAAGATGTGTTTCCAGTTATGGGTAAATAACCTTCAAGTCCAGACCTCCCAAACTCGATGCCAGTTGAATCCGCGCATTCTGCCAACCTGCCACGGCGCTGATCTGCTGCTGTTGAGCGTTGGCCAGGGCCGTCTGGGTGGTGATCACTTCGAGGATGCCGGTCACCCCCTTGGCATAACGCGCCTGCGCCGCCTCGAAAGACTGCCTGGCGCTTCCAAATACTTCCTGACTGGTGCGTACGTTCTCGGTGCCGACCTTCAAGGCCTGGTAGTCCGACCAGACGCTGGAAGCCACTTGCAGTTCAGCATCGCTCAGGGCCGCCTCCTTGCTCTCGATCTGCGCCTGTGCAACGTGGACCTGGTAGGTACGGGTAAACCCCTCGAAAAAAGGAATGTTCACCTCAAGCGCCACCGAGCGGTCACGTACCGTCTCGCCCGTGAACTGCTGGCCGGCGCCGGAGCTTTGTGGCTGATTGTCGTAGCTGTACTTGCCGACGAAGCTGATTGTCGGCCGGCTCTGGGCACGGACCACCTGTTCATTGGCCTGAGCCGCCGCCAACTCGGCGCGGGCAGCAATCAGAGAAGGGTGTCGTTGTTGAGCAGTCTTGAGCAAATCATCGACGGACTCTTCAAATGCCATGTCCGGGGGAGCCATGCCCTCCTCTCCCAGAAGATGCAGAGGCAGGTTGGGACGTCGTCCCATGTCGATCGCCACCTGCCCCATTGCACTCTTCCAGTCACCTTCGGCCTTGTTGCGATTGAAGGTGGCCTGGTAGTAGGAGGTTTGGGCCTGCAATTGATCGCTGACCGCTGCCACCCCATGGCGCACACGCAACGTGGCGGCGTCCAGGACCTGCTTGGCATCCGCCTCAATCTGCTGGGTCGCCTGCCGGTCCTGCTGCGCCACCAGTGCGGCGTAGTAGTCCTTCACCGTACTGGCAAAGACCGTCTGCAGGGCACTGTCCTGCTCGGCCAAAGCCGAAGCGAGTTTGCTCTGGGCATAGTCGACGCCCGCCGAACGGGCACCGAAGTCGTAGAGCACCCAGTTCAGGGTCATGACTGCGTTCTGGAAGTGGCTGTTGGACTGGACCTCAAAGGGATTGGATGAGGTGCCGTGGCTGGTCGAACTGTCCTTGGCCTCTTGCAGCGTCCCGCTGAGGGTCGGCAGGTAGGCGGCCTTGGACACACCCACCTGGGCGGTCTGAACCTTGACGTTCGCCCAGGCTTCACGCGTCTTCGGGTTATGGCACAAGGCACTGGAGACGATGTCCAGCAGGCTCAGATCGGCCTTCGAGTTGTCCATGCAGCCATCCACCGTGGGCGATGAATCGAACATATGATTGGCGGCGGTGGCCGGTACATCATCGAACTGGCGCAACGGATCGGACGGCCAAAATCCAGCCGCCGATACCGGCCCCATTCCGATCACCAGAGCGATGCACACGCCCAGATTGAACGACATCGCCTTACGAATTTTCAGCATGCTTTGCGCACTCACCCTAGCCTTTCACTTCTCACTCAGATGATCGTCACGCCACGCGTATTGAGCTCGGCATGGTTCCAGAAGCTGGTCGCTGAATAGCGCGCAAAGAGGTCGGGCGGAATGCACAGCGGGCGGGCCTGGTACTCGACGGATTTGCGCACGGAGTGCAGGCCGGGCATCCCCAGTTGAGCATCGTATTCAGGTTCGTCGTACACCACGTTCTGCAGGTCGTGCTCGAACCAAGGCTGGCCCAACTCGGCGTAGAGCCGCTCGAGGGTGCGCCGCGGCTCTTTGACCAGGTGATCGTAAGGGACCAGGATCAGGCGCTTGGCCTGCTCGCTGAACCACGCCTCACGCAGATTGCTCCAGGCCAGGCCGATGAGCCCCGTGTCTGAGTTCATCAGGGTTTCGGCCCGGGCATAGACGGAAGCGCCCGGTTGGAAGTTGAACATGCGCGACAGTTGCAGGGGGTTCTTGGCGAGCATGCGCTCGATGCTGTCGATGATCCAGCCGACCTCGCGGACGCAACAGATGATGCGCGATTGGGGGTACAGGGCTCCCCACAGCGCCGCCCTCCCCGTCCAGGTACGGTTGGTATCGAAGAGCACCCGGTCCTCGGGCATCCCGGAAACCTGATCGGTGTAGTACGACTCGACGACGGCGCGCAGGATCGACGCGCGCTTGCGGTCATCGAAAAAGCCGCCGAACTCACCGCCGCACATCTTGGTGTGTGTGGCGCCCACCAAAGCGGCAACCGGGCTGGTGATCGCGGCGGAAAAACGTGGGTTCTGGCGCAGCAGGGCCGACAAGAGCGTCGATCCCGAACGCGGTAAACCCGATATTGCATGAAACTGAGTAGCCAAGGGCACTCCTTGGGTGTTTGCGGCTTCAAGACGGCAAGCCGAAATCACCGTGCGCTGACAGGCGATACCCCTGGCGGCTGATCGCCGTCAGGGGTATCGAATAGATTGATGAAAGTAACGTGGGTCGGTAATCAAGCCGCGTGAGAAGAAGCGCTCAGCGTCACTTTCTGGTCCGCCAGAGAAGGCGGCAGCAAGGTGGTATCCGCTACCCCGCCGTCAGCACCAAACGTGGACATCGCCTGAATCAACTGGCTCACGCCACTGCCGCCCACGGGCGAGGTGTTGCTGCCCGCGCCATAGAGTGACCCGATACCAGCCAGGTCTGTTTGATCCAACGTCCGGTTGCTGGCGGTGAGCTGATAGTTCATCACCGAGTTCTGGTCAGCGTTGTCGGCAAAGCCCAGCGCGTGACCGATTTCATGCTGCAGCACCTGGGAAAGCGTGGCCTCGGTACCGGCGTAGATTTGCTGCCCATCGGCGCCCGTGGTCAGTGCATCCTGCGCCGTGTCTTCAACACGAATGATGGTGTTCGACTCCAGCTGGCCAGCTTTGGCCTGATAGCTGGTGTAGCCAATCACCCCAGTATTGGCGGTATCGAAATCGCCAAAGCCGATCCGGATGTTCGACTGCGAGGAGTCAGCCACCTCTTCGAAGGTGACGCCTGGCATCGCATCGGCCCAAGCGCCAAAGGCCGCCTGCACAACAGACTCCTCGGCACTGCCCATGTAGCCGGAGAACGGGGCAGCCTTTGTGCCCGCGCCATCGGCCAAGCTCCAGGTGATGACCTGCTGGTCCCATTTGACGCCCTCAAGCACGACAGAGCCCGAGCCTGCGGTGGGCGTCAACGCTGCAATGCTGGCTGCCTGGTGCTGGGCCGCCTCGGCTGATTGGGCGGCGGAGAAATTGCCGTGGCTCAGGTCGTATTGCGCGATAGAACCAATGTTGGCCCCCACACGAGAGGACACCAGCGACTGCGTGCCGGCAAAACCGTACCCGCCGCCATCATCCCCGCCGCCGTAGCTGCCCGGCAGGTCTTCCCCTGGTCCAGTGCCGGTATAACCGTAGCCACCGATAATGTTGCCCGAGCCGTCAGCGCCGGAGTAGACGGTGTCGGTTTCAACACCGCTACCACTCCAGTTATAAACGACCGAGGTGCCATCAGCGCGGTCATCGATGATCCGGTCATTGATGCCGGTCGCGGAGAAATTATCCTTGTTGCCCTGAACGACCATCGTGCTGTTATCGCCCTGTAGGGTGATCTGATCCGATGAGCCCTGTATCACGTTCCCCGAGCCATTGATCGAGACAGCTTTCCCGAAGGTAACGGTAATGGTGTTGTTGCCGCCGGACAGCACATCGGAAGAGCCATCGAGCGTGATGTTGCTGTTGATCGCGGAGATCGTGTTGTTGTTGCCGGTGATGACATCAGTGGCATTGCTATACCGGTTGCTGATGGTCAGGCTCTGCCCATTGGCCGAAATCGCGTCACCCGACCCCGTGATGACAGACCCATCACCCAGGACGCTAATGCTGTTGTTGCTGGTGGAGATACTGTCCGAGCCGCTGGCGGTAATATCGTTGCCACCGCCTACGACGTTGACCGCTGCCCCTGTGTCGAGAAAGACCTGGTTGCCTGTGGCATTGATGGTATCGGTGCTGAACTCACTGCCACCGGTGGTCCCAACGTGGATGAGATCCCCGGTGCTGGCATTGATGGTGTTAGCGCCCCAGCCGTCACTGGTCAGCGTGACATCCTTGCCCAGTGTGATGCCGTGGCCATAGCCATTGAGATTGACTGAGCTGCCATCTCCGAAGCTGAAGGAGTCGTAGTAACCGACCACATTCTCGTTTGCGCCGGTCATGGATACAGCGGCATGGCTAGCCGAGAGGGTTTCGTTCGAGCCCACCAGGGTTACGGCACTGTTATCGGCCGACACCGTGTTGCCGTCACCCATGATGACGTCGCTGGCACCACCACCGGTATTGGAGATAGACAGGCTTTCGCCGCTGGCAGAGATCGCATCACCTGCACCGGTGATTGCATCGCCGCCGCTCACCAGGTCCAGCGTGTCGTTGCTGGCGATGATGTTGTCGCTACCGTTGGCAGTGACGGTGTTGCCACTACCCACAACGTTGAGGGATGAACCACTGGCCAGACTGATGTTCTGGTTGTCATCCACATAAAGCCTATTGGTGAAGTAGTAGTCCGAGTTCACCGTTGCGCCGATAGACAAGATGTCATCGGAGGTCGCATAAATGGCGTTGAAGCCATCACCGACGCTGTTCAGACTCGACCCTGCCCCCAAGGAGATCGTATCCCCGTAGCTCGTCACCGATGCCGTGGTGTTAGGACCGAAGGTGACCGAGTTGTAGTTGCCAGCAACGGTTTCGTCCGTACCGGCCAGCGACAGTGTGTCAAAGGTGCCTGTAACCGACTCGCCAGAGCCCTCAAGGATCACGGCACTGTGGTCAGCCGACAAAGTGTTGTTGTCACCGGTGATGACGTCGCTTGCCCCTCCATTGTTCGAAATCGACAAGCTGTCGCCGCTGGCGGAAATTGCATCACCACCACCGGTGATGGAGTCGTTGCTACCCAGAATGTTCAGCGTGTCGTTGCTGGCCGTGACAACATCCCCGCCATCCACCGCCAGGGTATTGCCGTTACCCACCACGTTTACCAAGGCGCCAGTGCCCAAGGTGATGTCCTGGTTATCGTCCGTGTACAGCGTATCGCTGAAGTAGTAGCCCCAGTTCGCCACCGCATTCAAAAGCACCGTGGAGTCGGACGCTGCGTAGATGGAGTTGAAACCACTACCGGAACTGACCAGGCTCGAACCGGCGCCAAGAGTGACCGTCGCCCCATAGGTATCGAGAGAAGCGGTATCTCCCTCCCCAATGCTCACCGCGTCATAGTTACCCGAAAGGCTTTCACCCGATCCATCCAAGGTAAGCGAGCTGTTATTGGCCGAAATAGAGTTGTTATCTCCCACGACAATATCGCTCGCGCCACCAGACCCTGTTGTAATGCTCAGGCTGTCGTTACTGGCGTTGATGGTATCGCCTGCTCCCGAAATCGCATCGCCCGATCCCAGGAAGGTGAACGTATCGTTGCTGCCGTACACCGCATCACCGCCAGCGCCAGTAACCGTATTTCCTGCTCCGACAATATTGACGTAGACGCCGCTGTCCAAAGCAATGTTCTGGTTGTTGGAGACGTTCAGCGTATCGGTGTAATAAGAGTCATAGCCGATGGTGACCCTGTCGTCAGAGGTCGCGTAGATGGTGTTGGAACCGTCACCATCACTGGTCAGCGTCGCACCGGCCCCCAGGCTGATTGAAGCGCTGTAGGTATGCAAGACAGCCGATGCAGCGTCGTCCAGAGTGATGGTTTCGAAGTTGCCAGAGACAGACTCGCCGGTACCAGAGAGCTCAACGGTGTCACTGCTCCCGGTGACGGTCTCACCCGATCCCTGCAAGCTCAGTACACTGCTGTAGGCTGAAATGGAGTTGTTATCCCCCATCACTACGTCCGCGGCACCAGTGGCTCCCCCCGAAATGAACAGTGAGTCGTTACTGGCAGAAATCGTGTCGCCGGAGCCGGTCACTGAGTCGCCGGAGCCCAGGAACGTGAACGTATCACCGCTACCCGAAATGGTGTCACCACCGGCGCCAGTGAGCGCGTTACCCGCCCCCACCAGATTGAGGTAAACGCCGCCGTCCAAGGCGATGTCCTGATTATTGGAAACGATCAGGGTGTCGGTGTAGTAGGAATCGTTGCCGATAGTGAGCTTGTCGTCAGCGGTGGCGGTGATGGTGTTAGAACCGTCGCCATCACTGATCAGGGCCACACCATCGCCTAAGGTGATCGAGGAGCCATAAGTGTGCAGCGTGGCAGAACCACCATCATCCAGGTGGATGGTATCGAAGTTGCCTGAGACCGATTCGTTGCTACCCGAGAACTCGAGGGTATTACTCCCCCCAACGAGGGACTCATCCGAGCCATCCAGGGTCAGCACACTGCTATTGGCCGAGATAGAGTTGTTGTCACCGATCACTACATCCGCAGCATCACTGGTTCCACCCGAAATAAACAGAGAACCATTACTGGCAGAAATCGTGTCGCCGGAGCCGGTCACCGAGTCGCCAGAGCCCAGGAACGTGAAAACATCACCGCTGCCCGAGATAGTGTCTCCACCGGCACCTGTGAGCGCGTTGCCCGTCCCCACAAGATTGAGATAGACGCCACCGTCCAACGCGATGTCCTGGTTGTTGGAGACAATCAGTGTGTCGGTGTAGTACGAGTCGTTGCCGATGGTCAGCTTGTCGTCAGAGGTCGCCGTAATGGTATTGGAGCCGTCGCCATCGCTGATCAGGGCCACACCATCGCCTAAGGTGATCGAGGAGCCGTAGGTGTGCAGCGTGGCAGAGCCACCATCATCCAGATGGATGGTATTGAAGTTGCCTGAGACTAACTCGTTGATACCAGACAGCTCAAAAATATTACTCCCGCCAACGAGAGACTCACCAGAGCCCATCACTGTCAGCGTGCTATTAGTGGCCGAAATGAGATTTTTATCGCCTGTTAACACATCAGGCGCGTCACCTGATGGGGTCGATATGATCAGACTGTCATTGTTCGCCGAGACGTCATTGCCAGAGCCGGAGAGCGTCAGCGAGCTATTCGGCTCAAGATTTACTTGAGCATCATCAAGCGACGTAGTCATTCCTTGGCCAGCGACTGTAGCCGTTTGCTTGCCGTCCCCGTCGGTGTCTAGCTCCATAGCGCCAGTGCCGCTTTGATTAGTGGTAAGCGCGACGGTGGGGTCACCTGGGAGGGTGTTATCTTGAATAGTAGTTGTCGAGTCACCCAAACTGTCTATTGTATTTTTTAGTCCAGACCCGTCTGGTGCCTGCATCGCATCCTGTTGCGATTGCAAGTAGCTGTTTAACTGATCCTGCGTAGTCGGCAATACGTTATCACTTGCCGGCGTCTCAGTACCAAATACGCCAACATCCGTTGGTAGCGGTATATTGGCAGCCGCCAGTGCAGTATTCGCGACACTGTTTGAATTCTGTGTGGCAGGTGAATAGGTGAGTCCTAGCGCCTCAATATCTTGATACGTCGAGACAATTTTTTGCCATTGGGCGCTCAGATCATCCCCAGTAGCGAGGACTTGCTGTTTATAAGGAGTACCTGCATCTGCATTAACCCCCCCAGTCACAGGATCGTTTTTAGGAACTACGTCCACGCCTCCAGTAGGGCTTGTGTCACCGGGGTTGAATGCGCCATTCCCTTCGACCTTTAGAGTGCCCCAAACAGAAGGAGTATTGTAAATTACATCATTCGCAGCCAGCGCAATGTTCCCTACCGTCTGGACCGGGTTCATATCCAGCTTGGCGTTTGCTGTTGTAGGCCCTGCCGAAATATAGTAAGAGCCTTGGGGGGTTGTATATATCAATGTCTGGTGATATGTCATAACCCCCAACAAAGATTTTACAGGAACGAATGCCACCGATATTGAAGATCCACTTCCAGAACCTGACATAGAAACCTCCATTCACCTAAAGATGCGTTGATCTTGCAAAGCAGTACATCATTTTCCCGAGCCTCTTGGGCTCACCACTGCTCTGGTCTGGCCTGAAAGTAATTTCAAACACAGTATTCGATATCAGAGAATCATCTAACAAAAAACCACTTCCCATGTCCTGCCTATCAGGACTATCCGCTGGTAGATTGTGATTGTAATCCGGCACTAGGACACTCTCTCCTTTGTGGCGCGCGCGCGAGCCAGCAGCCCTCATAACCGTCTCAATATCAGAAAAAAGCATTCCTGCTGGAAAATATTTATTGCAGACATCCGTTAAAATATAGGTGCGCCGGGACTCCTGATTTACCATTTTTTTAAACTCGCCTTGTATTTCTTCCTTGAACTCTCGCCCCCTAATCTGAAGTTCGCTACTACCCGCCACCTCAACCGAATTTTCATCGGACTCACGAAAAAATACAGCCCATATCAAGACGACTGAAACAACACAAACGAGCGTAAACTTCATACCTCTGGTGATTTTCATTTAGTAATCCACCTCAAACACAGCCAAACCCTAGCAAGTCGAAAGCAGGCAACGATCAATTCAGCGGATACGAACAACCACCCTCCCAGATCGACCGCTTCTGCGTGAACAAACCTCAAAAGTTACCTTAACGAACCTCTCGATCTTTTCTCTCTCAGTCTCTAGCTCGTTAGGCATTTGAACTTTTCCCAAACTCCAAAAAGTGTCATATCGAGACTTCCCCATCGGGCCGAACCTTAGAGATTCAAGCACATTTACTCTAATATTCCCTTCACCCTTCCAATACACCCCAAATCTATGATGCCGACAAGCCATATCCGGCGCCTGAATGTGCCAAATGAACATTCTTCGCCTACGATCGATAGTCCAAGATGTCGGATGAACTCGCTACTTCATTCACAAAAGGCATGACCAACCCTCAAATCCCGACCATCCATTAATCAGAAAACCGCTCACCCAAAACATCTTCAGATAAGATAGGTCTATCGTTCTCTCAACGCTTCGCTCTCGTACCTCAGCAACGGTGTCAGCATGTATTCGATAATCCGTCGCTGCTCGGTCTTGACCTCCACCGAACTGGTCATCCCCGGCTCCAGCTGAATGCGCTTGCCATCGGCGACAATCTCATGCGCCCCAAGTTGGATACGGGCCGGATAAACCAGTCCCAGCTTTTCGTCCTTCACCGAATCCTGCGAAATCGACATGACCTTCCCAGTGATCGTCCCGTAGTGGGTGTACGGAAAGGCGTCCAGCTTGATCTCGGCCTCCTGCCCTGCGCGAACAAAGCCAATGTCGCGGTTGAGAATCTGCGCATCCACTTCCAGCCCAACATCGTCAGGCACGATCACCAGCAAGGCTTGGGCCGGCGTCACCACCCCACCGATGGTGTGCACCGCCAGTTCCTGGACAGTCCCGCTCACCGGAGCGGTCAAGTGGGTTTGACCCTGCCGTTGGCGGGACTTGGTTTCATCACCCTGGTCCTGGGCGAGTTGCTGTTGCGCCTGGTTGAGCAGGTCGAGTTGCTCACGCCGAAACTGGGCGATCGCCGTATCAATATCGTCGCGCTGTTCCTGGATGGTGGCTTGCAGTTCCTTGGCGTAGCTCTGCTGCCCGGCCAACTCCTGCTCCTGCTCGATACGGGCCTGCACCTTTTCAAGGTAGGCGTGCCGTGGCACGTAGCTTTGCTGCAGCAGGGTTTTGTAGTCCTCTTCCTCCGCTCGGGTCATGGGCAAGGTCTGCTGCAGGCTGCTGATCTTGTGCTGGGTGGTCTGCAGTTCCTGCTGGCGCTTCTGCAGCTCAGAACGCAGACCGGTGAGCTTGCTTCGTTGCTCGTAGAAAGCACTCTCGGCAAATCGTTGGGTATCGCGCTGGCGATCCTCGCTCGCATCCTGAACCACCTCGACCATTGGCGCCCGGTTGGTCGTTTGGGTGTCCAGCAGGGCCTGGGCACGGTTGATCACCAGCATCGCGTCGATTCGGGCCATCCTGGACTTGCTGACATCAGCGGTGGCCTCGGTCGGGTCCAGGTCGATCAGCGCCTGCCCCTGGGTCACGTGCTGGCCGTTGTCGACCATGATCGCCTTGACGATGCCCGCTTCGAGCGGTTGGATGGTCTTGCTGTTGCCATTGGGCACCACCTTGCCCTCTGCCACGGCCACCACATCCAGCTTGCCGACGATGGACCAGATCAGGGCGATTGCGAACAGCAGCATCAACATCCACATCAAGCCACGCCCAATGGGCGACGCTGGCGTTTCGAGTACCTCCAACGCTGCGGGCAGAAACTCAACCTCATCGCGCCTTCGCTGCACGCTATTGCCCTGGGCTTTCTCAACTTCAAGGGCTGCACGGACTATGTCGCGGTAATGCCGCAACCGGGGGAACAAGCGATCAAGCAGCGACATGGAGATGCCCCGTCTGATGGTGCCACAGCGAGGCATAGCGGCCGTTCTGTTCGAGCAGTTCCTCATGGCTGCCCTCTTCGACGATGGCGCCCTTCTCGACGGTGATAATGCGCTGGGCGATCCTGACGGCGGACAGGCGGTGGGCGATGATGAACACCGTGCGCCCCTTGCAGATCTGGTGCATGTTGCCGTGGATGATGGATTCCGACTCGGCGTCAAGTGCCGAGGTCGCCTCATCGAAGATCAGGATCTTCGGCTGGGTCGCCAGGGCCCGAGCGATCGCGATGCGTTGCCGCTGCCCGCCGGATAGTCCAGTGCCCCGCTCGCCCAGTTCGGTGTCGTAGCCCTGGGGCAGCTCCAGAATGAAATCGTGAGCGCCGGCCAATTCCGCAGCTTCGACCACCTGCTCGAAGGCCATACCGGGCGAAGCGAAGGCAATGTTGTCGCGCACCGTGCCCTTGAACAGCATGTTCTCCTGCAGGACCACGCCGATCTGCCGACGCAGCGATGCGGGATCAAGTACCGACAGGTCCATGCCATCGATCAGCACCCGCCCGCGTTCCGGTGAGTACAGGCGCTGAATCAACTTGGTCAGGGTGCTTTTGCCAGACCCGGAGGGGCCAACGATGCCGATCACGCCGCCGGCCTGCACCGTCAGTGAGAGTCCACGCAGGATCTCGGGGCCATCGGCGCGGTAGCGAAACACCACTCTATCGAACACCACTTCGCCTTTGACGGGCGGCATGGACGCTTGTCCGGCAGACGCTCCGGATTCGGCCTTGTTGTCGAGAATGTCGCCCAGCCGGGCCATGGACAGTCGTACCTGCTGGAAGTCCTGCCACAGTTGCGCCAGGCGCAGAATGGGCCCGCTGACGCGACCGGAGAGCATGTTGAAGGCGATCAACTCGCCGACCGACAGGTCGCCACCGATCACCAAGCGAGCCCCGAACCACAGCAATGCCGCCGTGGTGAGCTTGCTGATCAGGGAGGCCACCTGATTGGCAGAGCTGGAGAGGTTTGAGGCCTTGAAGGCGCTGGAGACATAGGCGGCCAGTTGCTCCTCCCAGCGCCGTTGCATCAGGGGTTCGACGGCCATCGACTTGAGGGTTTCGATACCGGTCACCGACTCGACCAGGAACGACTGGTTTTCCGAGCTGCGACGAAACTTCTCATCGAGCCGGGCCTTGAGCACAGGCGTCACCAGGACCGACAAGGCGACATAGCACGGCAGGGAAATGAACACGATCAGGGTCAGCCAAGGCGAGTACGTCAGCATCACCGCGAAGAACACCAGGGTGAAGAACATATCCATCGCCACCGTCAGCGCGTTGCCGGTGAGGAAGTTGCGGATGTTTTCCAGCTCGCGTACCCGCGCCACGCTGTCGCCTACTCGCCGGGCCTGGAAATAGGCCAAGGGTAACCCCAGCAGATGGTTGAACAGACGCGCGCCCAGTTCGACGTCGACCCGGTTGGTGGTGTGGCTGAAGACGTAGGTACGCAGACCACCCAACAGCGCTTCGAACACGGAAATGGTGATCAGGCCAAACACCAGAACATCCAGGGTCGACATCGACTTGTGCACCAACACCTTGTCGATGACCACCTGCATGAATAATGGCGAAACTAAGCCAAACAACTGCAGGAAGAACGACCCTGTCAACACTTCCACGAATTGCTTGCGGTACTTGACGATCGACGGAATAAACCACGACAGGTCAAACTTCCCACCACCTTGCACCAATACCGCCCGCGAAGTGACAAGAATCAAACGACCGGACCAGACTTTTTCGAAGTCACTCGTACTGATCTGGAAGGTTCGTTGTTGCACTTCATCGTGCAGCAGCAACTGCTCGTTCACGCACTTGGCCAACACCAGATAACGGCCATCACTCATCTCGACAATGGCCGGGAGTGGAGTCTGCGCAAAGCGGCTGATCGGGGTGCTGGTGGCGCGTGCCTTGAGGCCGACCTGTCGGGCCAGGCGCACCAGGGTCAGGGTATCGACCGGCGTGGACAGGCCGGACAGGTGCCTGAGGCGTTCAACACTGACCGCCACGCCAGAGAGCTGGGCAATGACCACCAGAGAGGCAAGGCCACTGTCGACCCGGTTGGATTGAGCGGGCTTGGGGGCCCTGTCCATTGATGCGCTTCCTGACACAAAGATTCCCTAGGCCAGCATTCCTGCCAGACTTCGTAACAAGCCAGATACTTAATAGCGCTTCAATGCTGTTGGATGAACAAGCCAGCCGAAAGAGCGCCTGAAATGCCCTCCGCCCACCTGTGCCAATCAGGTTTGGAGTTTTATCAAAACGCCATATTTCTAACAGGCCGCACGGTGCTTTTCCTTCGATTTTTCTCGCAAGCACACTTTTTAACATTCCCATTCAGCCAGGGTTCAGAATGGGAAAAACAGATGAAATTTGCTGGCCAAGCACTTAAACTGGAATAATTGTTGCTATATACAGATAATAATTTTTCCGAAACTTATAAGATGAAATTTTTTTCATTTTCGAGTGAAGCCCAAAATAAGTGCATCACTCAATAAACCGGCAACTCACCGAAATGAAAAACCGCTGCAGGGTAGAGTCACCACGATGCGAGCCCTGAAACATCACATGCCAGGAAGGCGAAATCCTCTCGCCAAAAGCAACCTCGCCTATGAACCACTCTTCCAGTTCTTCATGGTCCGGTCGCTGTCAAACATGCTGAACGACCATTCACTGCCGTGCTTTTCCTTCTGGAACAGGCCCAGGTCAACCAGGCCATTCAGAACGCTGGCGGCAGTGTTGTAGGCACAGCCAAGGTTTTCCCTTGCATCCGTCACGGTAAATACCGTCTCGACCCCTTGCCTGGCCACGTTGAATACAACCCGCTGCCTCTCGGACGATTTTGAGTAAAGCCCGGACTTGTACAGGAACGTGTTGAACTGCGAGATGGATTCAACCGCCTGCTCGTAGGTGTTTTTGAATTTGCTGATCGATCGGGTAATGATCCGGCACTGATAGTCCAGGAAATACGTGAGATCCATCTGGTCCGTCTCAGTGTAGAGATAGCTCTTGCCGTACTGAAGCGGTGCTGCCTTGAGCAGCGTACTGATAGCGATGTACCTGAAGGTACTGAAGCCCTTCTTGAACATGAACCAGTAGAACAACGACCGGGCCACCCGACCATTTCCATCCTGAAGCGGGTGCTCATAGCCGATTGCGAAGTGCAGGATGATTGCCTTGATCAACGGGTGCATGTACTCCTTGCTGAGCACATCCGTATGATGTTGATTCACCCAGCGGCACAAGGCGGCAATCCTGTCAGGCAAGCCGTCAACCGGTGGAGGTTGATGCATGATTTCGCCATTACCCTCAACAACCACGTTATCCGTGGTCTTGAATGCTCCCGGATGGTACCTGTCGTCATCGATGCCCTCGACACCGATCTGGTGCAGTTCCTGGATAAGCGCCGGGCTTAGATCCCTGTCCCTGTTTTCCCAGGCAAAACTCATCATCCTGAAATTGCCGATGATCATGTTCTCGTCGACTGAACGGGGTACTTTTTTCTCTTCAACAATTCCTTGGCGGCTTTGGTCGTCGTTGCTGCACCTTCCAACTGGCTGCTGCTGATCGCCTCATCCTCGACCAGGTCATTGAGCAAGTACTCGAGGTGCTTGCCCTCGCCAATCTTCGTGCACATCCACTCCAGCGCGGCGGTGGTGGTGTGCTGGTCACAGGTGGACACCGCCAGGTGCATCGCCGGCGTATAGAGATAACGACAGGCCTGCTCGGGCTCGCCCAGATTGATGGCGGGGCCAAGGTGGTTGTTCCGGGCGAACTTGATGACGGACAATGCCTGGCGACCTTTTACTTCCTGCGATTGTTCCACGGGTAATGCAGGACAAGCCCCAGGCAAACCAGGCCACCGGCAATGGCATAGCCAATCAGACTGTTATCCATCTTCGCTCCCCCGACTACAGACGCTTGAACAACTGCGAGTACAAGCCCCGAAACGCCTCAAGACGCCGGAAATAGCCCTCGTCATTGCCGTAGATCAGCTCGACATGAAGGCTGTCGATCACCGCCATGTAGGCTTCGACGAGCCAACTGCGCAGGTCCTGCGCCACGTGCCGATGCTCCAGGACGAAGACGTCCTCGAAACGCCCACGCAGGAACGCCAGGTAGTCATTGAATCCCCCCATCACCACCTCCCTGAGTGGCTGAGGCGGATAGAACGCCGCCCGCAACAAAAACCGCAGGGAATCGTTTTCCGTATAACGGTCCCGCAAGCGACACCAATAGCCTTCGCCCAACAACCCTGCCGTATCCTCGCGAGGCCCGAACTGCACGCGCACATGCTGGGTCTCCGCTTCCAGTGCCAGGCCCAGCGCTGCCCGGTAGAGGTCGTCCTTGCTGGCGAAGTGAGCGTAAAGCGACGCTTTCTTGAGCCCGGCCAATAGCGCAATGTCGTTCATCGAGGCCGCGTCATAGCCGTGCTCGGCAAAATGGCTCAGGGCCAGTTGCGCGATACGCCCCGCTGCCGGGCTCAAATCGTTCGAAGTCATACACCCTCCATTCAATGTCCGGCCAGATTGTAAGACTGCGACGCACCAGCGGGCACGCTGATTCTGGTCACCCCGCAGACCAGCAAGGTACTGGCCACCAGCAAGCCTGCCCACGCCACCGCGCCATGCTCCAGGACCAGGCCGGCCAGCGGCGTGGCGGTGGAGGAAACCGACAGTTGAAACGCGCCCAGCAATGCCGCCGTCGAGCCCAGGGCCTTGTCCTGGGAGGACATCACCAGCGACATCAAGGTCGACTCGGCAATACCCAGACCAAACAACGCCACGGCCATGCCGGCGACAACGCCGAGCAGCCCGGCCCCCAGCATCGTCGATGCCAGGACAACCAGCGTACCGGCCGCCATGCAGCAGACACCGAGCATCGACAGTCGGCCAAGCCCCAGGCGGCTGACCCATTTACCCGCCAGCATCGCCCCCAGCAGGATCGTCACCCCGGTGGCCCCAAAGACCAGGCCAAAATCCTGCGGCCCCAGGCCATAGATTTCCTGGTAGACCAGCGGCGCACCACCGATGTAGGCGAAAAGGAAAAAGAACACTGCGGCGACCGCCAGGGTCGGCATCAGGAACTTGCGATCACCGGCAATCGCCAGGTAGGTCCGGCAGGCTGCGCCCAGATGCAGTGGCTCGCGCTTGTGCGCGGGCAGCGTCTCCGGGAGCGCCAGCCAACTGTTGCACAACACCGCCAGGCCGAGGCCCGCCAACACCAGCATGACCGCCCGCCAGCCGAAGTGGGTATCGATGAAGCCACCCGCCGCCGGCGCCAGGATCGGCGCCAGTCCCTCGATGGTCATCAACATGGCGAACAGCTTGGTCGCCGTCACGCCGTGGCTGAGGTCACGCACCATGCTCATGATCACCACCAGTGTCAGCGCGCTGCCGAGCCCCTGCACGAAGCGCAAACCGATCAGTATCTCCAGCGTCGGCGCCGAGGCGGCGCCCAGCGAGCAGACCGTGAAAATCGCCAGGCCGACCAGCAACGGCTTGCGCCGGCCATAGGCATCCACCACCGGACCGAACAGCAGTTGCCCGGCGCCCATCGCCAACAGGAAAAACGTCAGGGTGAGCTGCACGCTGGCAAAGCTCGCCCGGTACGCCCGGGCGATTTCAGGAAGGCTGGACAGGTACATATCGACGGCTGACGGACCCAGCGCGCCGATCAACCCCAAGGCAATGGCAATGCGCACCGGCACGGCATTGTCGTTAGAACTGCTCATTTCAGACCTCCAGATTAACCTACCGACCGGTCGGTCGTAAGGTTTGGCGATCCTATAGTGGCCCCACTCTCGCGTCAACCTACTGGAGCGGAGTGCAATTTCGCCGCTGGCGACTAGCCCTTGTTTTTCTTCTTGGTGATGCTTTTCATGCGAGCGCTGGCCTTCTGCACCGTCGCCATTTTTTCCGGGCGCTTCATGCCGCGCCACTTGCGGATTTCCTCGCGGGTGCGACCGCAGCTCACGCACATTTCGCTGTTCAACTGACACAGTGAAACGCAGGGGTTTTCAATGTCCTTTGCCATGGATCAAGCCGCCCGGTATTCGACCGTCAAGTGGGTCACTTCATGCACCGGCTTCAAGGCCGTGCGCACATCGTCGGCCGACCACTGCGCCGAGCCCTGCACACTGACGATGGCGGCACGGGCATCCGGGCCGACGCGCCAGACATGCAGGTCGATGATCCTGAGCTGGCCCGATTGATCGAGCAGTTCACGGATCTCTTCGGCAACGTGTTCGTCGGTCTTGTCCAGCAGCACCGAAGCGGTGTCCTGCATCAGCGTCCAGGCCCAGCGCGCAATGACCACCGCGCCGACGATGCCCATCACCGGATCGAGCCAGACCCAACCGAGGTACTTGCCGGCCAACAGCGCAACGATGGCCAGCACCGAGGTGACCGCATCCGCCAGTACGTGGACGTAGGCCGAGCGCAGGTTGTTGTCTTCCCCGTGGGCGTGCCCGTGGTGAGAATGATCATGGGAATGGCCATGGCTGTGGCCGTGATCATGACCGACACCACCCGCCAGCAGCAGCGCACTGACGATGTTCACGATAAGGCCGATGACCGCGATCAGCGTCGCCGTGCCGAACTGCACCTGGGTCGGTTCCAGCAGGCGCATCACCGACTCGACGCCAATCCCCAGCGAGATCAGCCCAAGGATCAGCGCCGAGGCGAAGCCGCCAAGGTCGCCGACCTTGCCGGTGCCGAAGCTGTAGGCGGCATTCCCGGAATGCTTGCGCGCAAAGGCGTAGGCCGCCGCCGCGATACCCAACGCCCCGGCGTGGGTGGCCATGTGAAAACCGTCGGCCAGCAAGGCCATGGAGCCGGTGATGTAGCCGGCAGCAATCTCGCCCACCATCATCACGACGGTGAGGATCACCACCCAGAGCGTACGCCGGGCGTTGTCATCGTGGCCAGCGCCGAGAAAATCGTGGCTGTGCCGGTAGTCCGTGGTGCTCATGTCGGTTTCCCTCACTTCGAATAACGACGGATGGCTTCGAGCAGTTCCTCGACGCCTTGCGTGCGCTCTTCGTCGGTGAGGCCGGCCTTGGCGACATGCTCACGGGCGTGGTCTTCGATGATCTCGTCGAGCAGCCCATTGATCGCGCCACGGGTGGCAGCCACCAGGTGCAGGGTCTTGGCGCAGTCCGCCTCGCCCTCCAGCGCCCGCTCGATGGCCTGCACCTGGCCGGCAATGCGCTTGACCCGCTTGAGCAGGTCATCCTTGTTGGACTTGACGTGACCCATAGCATACCCCCCTACCCTATATTGGAGAGCATGATGCCGTCCGATCCAGGGTTTTGGCAAGGGCCCTTCGACTCAAAGGCCCTGCCCCATCAGGACCTGGGATTCTTCACATAACGCACCACCACGAAACAGGCGACCAGGATCAGCGGCGAAATCGACAGCATGCCCATGTAGGTACTGCCCGTGAGGTCATTGATCCTGCCGACCATCACCGGCGCGACCATGCCGCTCAGTTGCCCCACCGAGTTGATCGCGGCGGTGCCTGTGGCGATGGCCAGCCCGGAGAAGGTCGACTGGGGAATCGTCCAGAAGATCGGGATGGCGATGAAGGTGCCTGCGGTCGCCAGTACCAGCGCCGCCATCATCGCCAGGGAAGAATCCGAGAACAGGCAGGCCAGCACGTAGCCGACAGCAGCGGCCAGCAGGCAGTACACCAGGTAGCGCTTGCGTTCGCCGGTGCGGTCAGAGCGGCGGGTCAGCAGGATCATGCCGATGCACGCCACCCCATACGGCAACGCCGACAGCACGCCGACCCACAGCAGGCTCTGGATACCCGACGACTTGATCAGGTGCGGCATCCAGAAATTCAGGCCATAGGCGGCGCTTTTCACCACGAAGTAGATGAACGCCATGATCGCCACTTCGCGGGTCAGCAGCACTTTCCACAGCGAGCCGAGCAACGGCTTCTGGCTGGCCTGGTCCTGGGCCAGGTTGGCGGTCAGCCGATCCTTCTCGGCCCTGCTGAGCCATGTTGCCGACTCGATATCGCGATCGAGCTTGTACAGCACCAGCACGCCGAGTACGACGCAGGGCAACCCGGAAAACAGGAACAGCCAGTGCCAACCCGCCAGGCCGAACACACCGTCCATGGTACCGAGGATGATCCCCGCAGCCGGCCCGCCCATCGCCCCGGCCAGCGGCACCGAGAGAAACCACAGGCCGTTCATCTTCGCCAGGTGTTTCCTGGGGAACCAGCAGGCCAGGTAGAACAGGATGGCCGGGCCGAAACCAGCCTCCATCACGCCGATCAGAAAGCGCAGGAAGTACAGCGTGTACTGGGTGTAGGCAAACACCAGCGCCGCCGTCGCCAGTCCCCAGGACACCATGATCCGGCAGATCCACGCCGGTGCACCGTAGCGCTTGAGCCCCAGGCTGCTGGGCACCTCGAACAGCACATAGCCGATGAAGAACATGCTCGCCGCCAGGCCATACGCGGCGTCGGTCAGGCCCAGCTCCTGCTGCATCTGGGCCTTGGCAAAGCTGATGTTGATCCGGTCGAAGTAGGAAAACAGAAAGCAGATGATCGCCAGCGGCATGATGCGCCAGGCCACGCGGCGGTACAGCAGCAGTTCATCGATGTTGGCGTCAGTGCGCTCATGAGCCAACTCGGTGGTCAAGGCAGTCATGATGTTTCTCCATTCTTGTAATTATCGGAGAGAGGCCGTGCCGGCATGGGGCACGGCTCAACGGTTTGTCAGCAGAGGCGAACCAGTTTCTCCTTGTAGGCCTGGCCCTTGGTCACGTAGTCCGCGGCATTCTCATGCAGCTTGGCGATCGCCTCCGGCGACAGCTCACGCAGGACCTTGGCCGGCGCGCCGATGATCAGCGAGTTGTCGGGAAACACCTTGCCCTCGGTGACGATGGCGCCGGCACCCACCAGGCAGTTGCGGCCGATCACCGCGCCGTTGAGCACCACCGCCTGGATGCCGATCAGCGAACCGTCGCCGATGGTGCAGCCATGCAGCATCGCCTGATGACCGACAGTGACGCCGCTGCCGACCGTGAGGGCGAAGCCGGGGTCGGCGTGCAGCACTGCGCCTTCCTGGATGTTGCTGTGCTGGCCGATGACGATGGGTTCGTTGTCACCGCGCAGCACCGCCTGGGGCCAGACGCTGACACCCTGCTCCAGGGTGACGTTGCCGATCACGCTGGCATCCTCGGCAACGAAGGTTTCGGCGTGAAGGGCCGGGGTAAGTGTGTCGTATCGGTAGATAGCCATGGACTGCCCTCTCAAGCCTGGTCGTCGGTTTTCAGCACGCCGGCGGCGCACAGCTCGGCAATATGCTCGTCGCTGTAGCCCAGTTCGCGCATGACCTTGTGGGTATGCTCGCCAATCCGTGCAATCGACTGGCGCGGCTGCAGGCGCTCGCCATCGAGCGACAGCGGCAGCAAGGGCATCGGGGTGAAGCTGCCGTCCTCCAGTTGCAGGTTGGCCATGCCGCCGCTTTGCAACAGGTGCGGGTCGTCGAACAGCTCTTCGGGCCGGCGGATCGGCGCAAAGGGAATGCCCCTGGCTTCCAGTTGCACCGCCAGTGCCTGGGCATCCAGCCCGGCGAACACCTCGGCCAGGTGCGCCAGCAACCGCGGGCGCTGGAGCACCCGGTCGTTGTTGGTGGCCAGCGACTGATCGTCGAGCAAGGCGGTCTGCCCCAGCAACTGGCACAGTGCGTTCCACTGCCCTTCCCCGGTGGCCGCGACGAACATCTGCTCGCCACCGGCGAACTCGAAGACATCGTAGATCGCCCAGGCACTGATGCGATTGGGCATCGGCGCCGCGGCCTGGCCGGTCACCACGAACTGCTGCATGTGCTGCGCGGCCAGCAGCACGCAGTTCTCGTAGAGTGCACTTTGCACCTCATGACCGACGCCAGTGACCTGGCGATCATTGAGCGCGGCGAGAATGCCGATCGCGCCGAACATGCCACCCATGATGTCGTTCACCGAACTGCCGGCGCGCAAGGGCCGACCGACCGGCCCGGTCATGTAGGCCAGGCCGGCCATCATCTGCACCACCTCGTCGAGGGCCAGGCGGTTGTCATACGGCCCGCTGAGAAAACCCTTGTGCGAGGCGTAAACCAGGCGCGGGTTGCGCTGCTTCAGCGCGGCGTAGTCCAGGCCCAGGGCCTGCATGCGCCCGGGCTTGAAGTTCTCGATGAACACGTCGGCGGTGTCGATCAGTTCCAGCACGGCATCACGACCCCGTGGGCTTTCGACGTCGACGGCAATACAGCGCTTGTTGCGGTTGAAGGTACGGAAAAACCCCGCACCGGCACCGAGCAGACGGCGGGTGCCGTCGCCACGGGGCGGCTCGATCTTGATGACCTCGGCACCGAGGTCCCCCAGGATCATGCCGCAGGTGGGACCCATGACCATATGGGAAATTTCGACAACACGAATGCCGTCCAAGGGCAGTCTGGACATGATGGTTTCCTCGATTGGGCGAGTCAGGCGCGGCGAGAGGCCTGCGAGTAGTTGAGCGGCAGGCCGGCGCGGGCAATGCAGCCGTAGAGCGTTTCCTCGGGCAAGGCAGTACTCAGCACCTCGCGGCAGGCGATCAGCGCCGGCAGGTCGATACCGGTGTCATGGCCCATGCTCTGCAGCATGAACACCAGGTCCTCGGTCACGGTGTTGCCCGAGGCGCCCGGCGCGAAGGGACAGCCACCCAGGCCGGCCAGTGACGCATCCAGTTCAGTGATACCCTGCTGCACTGCCACCAGGCTATTGGCCAGGGCCAGGCCACGGGTGTCATGGAAATGGGCGGCCCTGAGCTTGTCGCCGGCAATGGCCCGCACCGCCTGGATCACCGTCGCCACCTGGCCCGGATTGGCGTAGCCGGTGGTATCGCCGAGGGAAATCAGGTCGCAACCCGCCTCCAGCACATGCCGGGACAGCTCACACAGGTCGGCCAGCGGCACGTCACCCTGGCGGGTGCAGCCGAAGGCCACCGACATGCCGGCGATGATCTGCACCTCGGGCAAGCCCATTTCACTGCGCAACTGGCACATGCGGCCCAGCTCCTCGACCATCTCCAGCGGCGTGCGCCGCACGTTCGCCAGGCTGTGGGCGGCGCTGACCGAGACCGGGGCGATGACCCGGTGGGCACCGGACTCCAGCGCGTCCCTGGCACCGCGCAGATTGGGCGCCAGGGCCGTCACCACCAGGCCTGGGTAATCCAGGGCATGGGCCACCACTTCCCTGGCATCGGCCATCTGCGGCAGCAACCGGGCGGGCACGAAGGACGCGACCTCCATATGGCGAATGCCGGCGGCATAGGCGCGGTCGATCCATTGGCGCTTGGCCGCGGTGGGCATGGTCGTCTGAAGGCTTTGCAGGCCATCACGCAGGCCGACTTCGTTGATCGTTATTGTTGTCATGAAGCTCTCTCGCAGGCTGAGGCGTGAGCCCAGACTAGAAGGTCGCCACGACCCGGAAAAGACGTGATTCACGACCTGATCCATCGTCAACGACGATGGATAGATGCACAGGCTCAGGGCAGTGCCTGTCGCTCCGGCGCCCGCGCCAGCAGATGGTCCAGCAGGCGCCGGGCCGAGAGGGACAGCGAATCACGGTCGCGCAGGCAGATGACGAACTCACCCAGCGCCCAATCATCGGTCAGCGGGATCACCCGCAGGTCGAACAATTGCACATAGCGCTCCACCGCCTCGCGCGGAAAGATCGCCAGCCCGAGCCCGAACTGCACCAGCCGATACACCGCGTCGAACGAAGACACATAGGAGCGGCAACGCAACTCCTTGCCCCGCTCCTCGGCATGCTGGCGCATGAAGGTATTGAGGGTGGCGAAGGCCGACAGCCCCAGGTGATCGAAATCCAGGGTTTCCTCGAACGCCAGGCTGGTGCGGTTCGCCAACGGGTGGTCGACGCCCACGACGACGGCCAGGTGGTCCTGGCGATAAGGAATGAACTCGAGGCCGCTGAGGGCGGTGGAGCGCCGGCAGATGCCCAGGTCGGCATTGCCCTCGGCCACGCCGCGCACCACCTCGGGGCTGAAACGTTCCTCGATATCGGCCTGGATACGCGGGTGCTCCAGCATGAAGTCGGAGAGTTCTTCGGGCAGGAACTCCATGATCGAGGAAATGTTCGCCAGCACGCGAACGTGCCCGCGGGCCCCGTCGGCGTACTCGCTGAGTTCACTGTCCAACCGCTCCATGGCGCGAGTCAGCATCCGCGCATGGCGCAGCAGCGCCTGCCCGGCCGGTGTCGGCTCGACGCCACGTTTGCTGCGCTTGAGCAACGGCGTGCCAAAGCGCAGCTCGATATCGGAAATCCGCTTGCTGACCGCCGAAGGCGCCATGAACGCCCGCTCGCTGGCCCGGGCGATGGTGCCTTCCTCGCACACCAGCATGAACAGGTGCAGTGAGAGATGATCCAGATGGTGCATGTCGAAACCCGCGTGAGGACTGGGCGCGATTCGTCGCGTGGCGCCAATGAACCACGCGGGAGGGAATCTGGCAAACCGCGACCTCGTCGACGAGCCGGAACCGGCCCGCCCGGCTCAGTCGCGCGAGGTGCGGCCAAGGGTCAGTGTCGCTGCCGCCCACAGCGCCAACGCCGCGGTCCACAACGATGGCGCAAACGAGTGGGTCCGCGCATACAGGACACCGGCGATCAGCGGCCCGAGGATCTGGCCGATACCATACGCAGCCGTCATCACCGCCATGATGTTCATCCGCAAGGCCGAGGAGACCCGCTTGGCCGCCGGCAGCGCGATGGTCACCGTGCCCATGAACGTCGCGCCGACCACCAGCGCACTGGCGATATAGGCCAGCGACGTCTGGCTGATAGCCGGCAGCACCACACCGATGCCCTGCAGCATGAGATTGCCGCGCAGCGCCACACGGGCGCCCAGGCGCACATGGGCCCGGTGCCAGAGATAACAGGACGGCGCCGCACCCAGGCCGAATACCGCCCACAGGTGCACCGGGTTGATAGAGCCCAGCGCATCCTTCACCAGCAGCGGCAGGTAGGTCGCGGTGATGATGTAGCCGAGTCCTGCCAGGCCATAGAGGCCGATCAGACGCCAGGCGCCCAAGGGCAGATGATCGAGCCGGAACGAACCCGCCTGCACCTGCCGCGACTCGACCGGACGCTTGTCGAGCATGACCGAACCGCCCCACCCCAGCAGTAGCGACACGGCCGCCAGCACGCCCCATAGCTGGTAGGAGTCGAGGGCAAAGCGTTCGCCCACCGCGAGCAGTTCGGCGGACAAGGCAATGCCGACCCCGACCCCCGCATACAGAATCGGCGCGCCCTCCGGATGTGCGCGGTGCTGCAGCAGCCAGAGCGACGCGGCGATCATCGACAAGGCACTGAACACCCCCGCCGCCCCACGAATCAGAATGATCGCCCAGGGGTTGGCAACCACACCGAGCAACGCCAGGGAAATCACCGTCGCCACCACCGAAACCAGCACCCAACGGCGGGCACTCGACGCCTCCAGCCGGGCGGCCAGCAATGCGCCGACCAGATAACCCAGGTAGTTGGCCGACGCGGCCAGCGTGCCGTCACTGACCGAGAGCACGCCCTCGCCGACCATGACCGGATAGACCCCGGTAAAGGCGAAGCGACCAAAGCCCATGCCCACCGCGATCACGGCGGCGGCAGCCAGGGCAGAAGTGAAGTTGCGATGCGCTGAAGCAGACGTATCGAGCTGTGAAGCGAGCATGGCGCCACCTGTATCTACGAAGCTAGGGTGAGATCCTTGAAAGCATCGACAGCGGCAGTCCGGCCGCCTTTTCTGTGCACCAGCCAGGTCGCCACGGTGGCGATCAGCCGGGTCGTCACTGCAGGCGACAACGGCTGCAGGGCCAGCAGGCTGGTCGGCGCGATGCACAGGCTCTGCCCGGCGACCACGCAGGCGAGCATGGCATGGTAGGAGGCGACCTCATGGGTCAGGGACACCGCCCGTTCGCCGTGTTCGGCCAGCCATTGCTGGCCAATGCGGCGATAGGTGCAGCCCGCCGCGAAGGCCGCCAGCGACAGCGGCGCCTCGCCCGACCCCACCGGCATAACCGCGACCAACTGTTCCTCGAAGACCGGAACACCGGCCAATCCGCGCAGGGCCAGGTCGTCCTCGACCGTCGCCCCCACCTCCGCCGTCAGCGCCACCAAGGCACAGTCGACCAGGCCATCACTCACCTGATCCAGCAGTGCCTCACTGGTGCCGGTCCTGACCGCCAGGCGCACCTGCGGCCAGCGTTGCTGGAAGGCCGTCATCACGCCGGGCAAGCGCGCAGCCGCGGTGCTTTCCATGCTGCCGATGCGCAAGGTGCCTTGCGGATGAGCCGGATGCAGGACCTGCACCGCCTCCTCCGCCAAGGCCAGCAGGCGCTGGCTGTAGCCGAGAAACAGCTTGCCCTGGTCGGTCAGCGACAAGCGCCGGCCTTCCCGAACGAACAGGTCCACGCCCAGCTGCTGCTCCAGCGCCTGGATGCGGGTGGTGACATTCGATTGCGCGCGACCGAGGACGACCGCCGCCTTGGTCACGCTCAGCTCCGCGGCCACTACCTGGAAGATTTCCAGCGAACTCAGGTCCATTTCAATTCTCTATTTGAGATTCATATGAAAATCATATTCCCAAAAAGAGATTTAAAGAAGAGCCTTTTGTCCTGCCCCGGATAACAGGGCCGCTAGCGAGTTAAACCTTGGACAAATAATTAACCTGTAGGAACTAGTGTAATAACCAGCAACCAATTAAATCATTTTTGGAAAGCTGGTAATTTTCAATCCAGCGCACCTTCCCCCGAACACACGGATCAATCGTCGCAAGGCGCTGGCCCCTGGCGGGTTGGCCCGACCTTCGCCCCAAGGACACACGCATGGCTATCGGCCCTGCGCGGGAGCGTGCGCCCGAAAAACAGGCCGCGCCAAGACCGCGGTACTTGCTGTTCCGTCCAAAGGTTTCGCTGCGCAAACCGGCAGACAGATAAAACCAAGCCTTGAGAAGCACTGAGGAAAACAAGATGGATAAAGAATCAGCCGTGAGTTCGCTGACCGATGTGATGGCCAAGTTCACGGCCTACATCGGCAAGCGCCTGCCGACCGACGTGAAGAAAAAGACCGCCCAACTGCGTGCCGCCGAAACCAACCCGCTGGCGATCGCGGTCTACGACTCGATGGCCGACAACCAGGAATACGCCGACAAGCTGGACCGCCCCAGCTGCCAGGACACCGGCGTCATCCAGTACTTCATCAGTGCCGGCGCGCGCTTTCCGCTGCTGGGCGAGCTGGAAAACATCCTCGAAAACGCCACCCGCGAAGCCACCATCAAGGGCCCGCTGCGCCACAACGCGGTGGAAACCTTCGTCGAGAAAAACACCGGCACCAACACCGGCTCGAAAATCCCCTGGCTGGACTGGGAAATCATTCCCGACGCCGACTACGCGCTGATCGACGTGTACATGGCCGGTGGCGGCTGCACCCTGCCCGGCTCGGCCAAGGTCCTGATGCCAGGCCAGGGCTATGAAGGCGTGACCGAATTCGTCTTCGACGTGATCACCTCCCGTGGCGTCAACGCCTGCCCACCGCTGCTGGTCGGTGTCGGCGTGTCCACTTCGGTGGAGACCGCTGCCCGCCTGTCCAAGCGCGCCATCCTGCGCCCGGTGGACTCCAGCCACCCGAACGAAAGCGCGGCGCTGATGGAACAACTGCTCGAAGAAGGCCTGAACGAAGTCGGCATCGGCCCGCAAGGCCTGACCGGCAACAGCAGCGTGATGGGCGTGAACATCGAATCCTCGGCGCGCCACCCGTCGACCATCGGCGTGGCCGTGTCCACCGGTTGCTGGGCGCACCGCCGCGGCAAGATCCGCATCAACGCAGACCTCTCCTACGACATCCTCTCCCATGAAGGAGTAGTACTGTGATCAAAGTCCTGAACACCCCGATCAAGGACGAGGACCTGGCCGAACTCAACGTCGGTGACGTGGTGTACCTCACCGGCCAACTGGTGACCTGCCGCGACGTGGCCCACCGCCGCCTGATCGAACTCAAGCGCGAGCTGCCGGTGGACCTGCGCGGTGGGGCGATCTTCCACGCCGGCCCCATCGTGCGCAAAAAGGACGATGGCAGCTTCGAAATGGTCTCCATCGGCCCGACCACCAGCATGCGCATGGAGAAGTTCGAGAAGCAGTTCATCGAGGAAACCGGCGTCAAGATGATCATCGGCAAGGGCGGCATGGGCCCGGAGACCACCGCCGGCTGCCTGGAGAACAAGGCCGTGCATGCAGTATTCCCCGGTGGCTGCGCGGTACTGGCCGCGACCAAGGTGGAAGAAATCGAACGCGCCGAATGGCAAGACCTGGGCATGCCGGAGACCCTGTGGGTCAACCGCGTGCGCGAGTTCGGCCCGCTGATCATCTCCATCGACACCAAGGGCAACAACCTGTTCGAACAGAACAAGGCGCGCTTCAACGAGCGCAAGGGTTCGATCATCGAGAAGATCAACGCCCAGGTGCGCTTCATCAAGTGAGTCGAACCGGCAGCCACGGTCTCGCCGAGGCCCTGGCTGCGTGGGCGCCACACCGTGCCACGGCAGCGCCCACGCAGCGCTGACGCGGCATGGCTGCCCACCCCACTCCAAGCCTGCTCGTGCAGTGAGCCCCCACCTGTGGCGAGGGGGCTTGCCCCCGCTCGGCTGCACAGCAGCCGCAAAACCCGCAAACGCGGTATCCCTGATACTCCGCATGCACAAACTATTGCGACGCCAAGCCCTCTCCAGCCCACAACCAAACGACACCTACGACAACGCCCGCGTACGACGACGAGCATCGCATTCCCTAATACCTGCTCCTGTCTTTTACAGTTGCCAGGATATTCAACCGATGCCCGCGTGGAGTATATGTAGTGAACCAAAAGCGTTGGCTACCCTGAAACAACGAAACAATTAACCTGGAGGAACGAATGAACAACACCCAGGACCTGGCCTTTTTCCACCTGCTGGCGAAACAGGGCAGCCTTGTCGCGACCGCCAGGGAGATGGGGGTCACGCCGCCTGCCGTCAGCAAACGGCTTGCTGCACTGGAGGCGCGCCTGGGTGTGCGCCTGGTCAACCGCACCACCCGCTCGATGAGCCTGACCGCCGAAGGCGAGCTGTACTACGCACACATCGCGCGCATCCTCACCCAGATCGACGAGGTCGAGCAGTTGGTCAGCAGCACCCGCGGCACGCCCAAGGGCCTGCTGCGGGTGAACGCCTCGCTGGGCTTTGGCCGTCGTCATATAGGCCCGGCGCTGGCGGCGTTCTACGCGCTATACCCCGAGGTGGAAATCCAGCTGGAAATCAGCGACCACCCGCTCGACCTGACCGCCCATGGCTTCGACCTGGGCATTCGCTTCGGCACCTTGCCGGACGCCACCCTGCACGCGCGCAAGATCGCTTCCAACCGAAGATTGCTCTGCGCCTCGCCGCTATACCTGGAGAAATACGGCACCCCGCAAAAGCTCGCCGACCTGCAGGACCACAACTGCATTTTCATTCGCCAGAACGAAGCGCCTTATGGGGTGTGGACCTTCAATACCGGCTCACGTACCGAGAACATCAAGGTCCACGGTGCCCTGGGCTGCAATGACGGTGAGGTCGCCCTGAACTGGGCACTGGAAGGCTACGGCCTGCTGCTGCGGGCCGAGTGGGATATTGCGAAGTACGTGCGCAGTGGGCGCCTGAGACTGGTGATGGAGGAACACACGCCGACAAGAGCGGACGTGTATGCGGTGTACCCGCAGCAGTTGCACCTGTCGGCGCGGGTGCGGAGTTTGATTGATTTTCTGATTGAGCGGTTTAAGCATATTGATAACATTGTGGATCGGGATGGCAGTCACTGACTGCAATGCGGCCGGCAGGGCATATTTGAGTCGAGAAATTTCAATCGGCTGCCTACGCCTGCGCCATAGGGTTACTCCTCTTGCTTCCTGAGAAAAGCTTGCGTGACCTGCTCAATGTAATCGAACACTTCTTCCTGAACCGAATACTTGTACTGCTTACGGCGGTGCTTCGAGACCGTACCGTTTTGCGACAAGCACATCATCACGAGGTTGGACAGGTCACTACCCCGGACGTCGTAGCGCTCGTCCACAGCCTTGATAATCCTGTCGTAGCGCTCAAGGAAAACCGTCTCCTCTCGCAACTCGACTTCCAGGGCACGCTTGGCCATCTCCAGAGTGAACTGCACGCCAGGCGTCGCATCCCAGAAGCGATAGATAGCAGAATGACCGGTGAAGTTGAACGACAGATTGCCCTGATCGATCCAGCGCACATCCCAGAACTCACGCGCAGGCCGGGAGAACGCCTGCAAGGTTTCCAGGTACAGGCGCTCCTCGCGCTTCATTGCGACTGAAACCGGCAGTATCAGGCCATTTTCCAAGGCGCCGGCACGGCATAACGTCTGGTGAATCAGGAAGCGGGAAAGGCGACCGTTCCCATCCATGAAGGGGTGCAGGAACACAAAACCAAACGAAATGATTCCGGCAGCGACCAATGGGTCGATCTGTGCAGCGGCATCATTTCCCAAGGCCATCAATTGTTCCATCAACTCCCGGCACAGTTCGGGTGGAGGTGGAACATAGCTGACACCGGCAGCACCTTGCAGGCCGTTTGCCAGATGGTTCTGTTCATGCCGGAACGCGGCAGCCATATCGTAAGGATTGGAGAGCGTCGCATTCTGAAGGGCTACCAGGTATTCCTCACTCAATGGCGCACGGTCATGTGCTTGCCTGAGCAACTGGATGAAACGTCGGGACTTGTCCTCGCTAGGGGCCTCTTTTTCGATCGCGAATGAATCTTGGGTTTCATGCAGGTAGGCCCAGTTGATCGCACGATCCATCATGCCGGATGGCAGGCTCGCGATGAACTCATGTGCACGTGCAAGGATGTCATGTCCAAGCAGTTCCAGGATTTGAGGTGTGCGCTCGACAGTGGCGCAGTAGCTCAATGTGCCAATACCGTTGAACTTCACACGCCAGCGAGAGTTGCTCTCCCCAGGCATCGTCACGTACTGCTCTGGGTCGAACAAAGGAACGATGCCGACTTTCACGGGTGCATGTTGAGTCAGCTCAACGCCGGTAAAGGCCTCGTAGAGAAAGGAGGCCTTGCGAATGTAGATTCCATTTGGGGCATTGCGCAGTTCGGTTTCCAACTCCGCGGCGGGGATCTGAGGTAAGGCCTGGGCCAGGATGGCGAGATTGACACCTTCATGCTTCAAGGCGAATAGTACGTGTCCCAACAGATCGTCTGGTGCCGGTGCTATTCCTGGAGGAACGGCCAGCGTTCCACCAATTCTTTCAAGGCGAGTGACGGGCTGGACTCTGGCCGGCTGGCGCAAAGGAAAAGCGGAGAGCCGCAACCTGTCCTGCAGCCAGGCATATCCAGCCGTGTTCATGGTGCAAATCCTCATTTTTGATCAATCCGCACAGTTTTTCTTAAGCGGACCAAGAAAATCCTAAGATTTGCAGGTTATCCCAATTTTTTCCTAACTAGCCAGCGCTATCTCGCCATCGACCGAGGGCCGCAGTTTGCGATGGCGCGCGCGCCCCTCGGAAGATAACGGGCCGTCAGATCTTCACATTCTCACGAATATTCCACCCGTACTTGATGGTCCCGCCCTCCTTGCCCCCATCAGCATTCTGCGGTTGGTACGCCACCTCGACCTTGGCGAAATTGAGCGAGACCACTTCGCGCAACATGTCGCTGCTGGGCTCGCTTTCGGTTTCATAGCTCGACACCATCACTTCCCTGAGCTTGAACACCACATATTCCACCGGGCTATTGCCGCCGGCCTTGCGTACCGACAGCGTGGCTTCGGGATAATGCTTGCCCGATGAACAGGCGGCCATCAGATTGGGTGACGACTTGTCCATCAGCTTGCCAATGTTTAGGTTGCCGATACTGACCTTGCCAGAGCCGCCGCCACTGCCGGTGTGCATGGTGCCGGATTGACTCATCGTCCAGCGCACCGTGGTGACGTCGATTTCCTCTCGATGTTGCTGATCCTTGGACTCGCCTTTGATATCGCCCAGCTTCAAGAACATGTCGGTTGCCATGGTAATTCCCTGTCGTTGATATCCGCCGAAAGTGGCGTCGGCCTGCACGTTCTTATCAACGAGGTGGTGGTGACAAGGCGTTGAACCGTTATCGGGAGTGGTCCTACTTTCACTGCTGACGCGTCCTACCGCCTCTATCGGGTTGGCTGCCTATGCTGCGTTCCTTCTGAATGAAAGTCAGGGAGTGGCGCAGTGAATTCCGAGTTAGCGAAGACAGGTGTACCCAGTGCCCATCGCAATACCCGCCAGCGGGTGGCGGGGCTGATTGATATCCCACGGTTGTTCCAGGCAATCGATGCCGATCCGGCGATCGTCGGGGCTGGCGTGGTCTATATCGAAAGTGACTTCTCGATGGTGACGCTGCGCGAGTTCCAGCCGATTTGCAGCATTGCGCCGAAGAAGATCGTGTTGCGCGAGGCTCCACGGCATATCGCGCTGGCAGAGTTCATGCGGGAGCTGCAGACACAGCCTCGGGAATCGCGGCTGGTGATGGAGGCGGTGAATACGGCGTTGAGCTGTGTGGGGGCGGTGATTGGTTGGATCGTGGTTTCCAGTGGAACGGTCGCGATCCCATTTACCGCGGGTGCCAGTGCGGTAGTGAGTGCAGTCAGTATGGCAGCCGCCAGTGCCAGTAGCCTGCAATGCCTGGTTGGGCTGGTTCGTATAGACAATGAAATCCGCAACCCCCAGCAAAACGACTGGCTAGATAGCCTTGATTGGTACCGACATGCCATGGCTGCATTGGATGCCGTATCACTGGCCGGTGTTGGGGTATCGACCCTGACCACCATCCGTCTGCTAAAAGCGACCAAGGCTGCCACTGGCAAAAGCACGCAGGAAGTCCTCAGGGGGCTCAATCGCCAGGAGAGAGCGAAGCTGACTAGAGAATTGCTAAGCATCCAACATCCGGGACTGACGTCAAAGATGATCAAGCTGAGACAGCTGTCCGGTGAATTTCCCAAGCGATTCACGCCAACACAAATCCGAAAGGCAACGATCATTCAGATACTCGATACGATTGGAGCATCTGTTAGCTTTACCAGCTTTGCCAGCAGTGCTCTCTCAGGGAACATAAAAGCAATCGCGGTGGGATTGTACGAGGAGTTCGATTCATGATTTTTTTGGTGAATCTCCCTCAGTTTTTACTGCGGCATGTTCCGATATTCCTGGCCGGTATTTTCCTGGGACTGCTCTCTGCTGCCACCTCGATCAACGCAGCAGCGAATATTTTCTTTTCCAAGATGAGTTATGCATACCCTTTTTTCATGGGTGTCGCACTTACCGTGGCTATCTGCATCAGCAACGCCATGATCATCTATGGCCGTCCCCAGTGGGTCCGGGTCATGGTCGGTGTCTTTGTGTTCTGTCTGCTGATGCAGCTCTCACCAGCGGCCTATAGGCTCAACCCTTTTCTTTGGTTCGTCGATGTCCTGTTTCCATTACTGGGACTGTTTGTACTCAACAGCAAACGCCACAGAAAAATGCGCCGCAAAATGGTTCAGGTCAGGCGCTTTCGAGTGATGGTGAGGAAGGCCATGGACATTGTTCAGGAGCGCGAGAGGGGCAGGTCATGAACAAGTCTGAGACTGTACCGCCAATCTTGAGTAGCTGCAAAATGACCAGGATCGCTACAGGTAAATATCCGCTGAAAGCAATCGCAGTCGGGTTGTACGAGGAGATCGAATCATGATGATTCTGGTCAATGTTCCTCGATTCCTGCTACGCCATTTTCCTATATTTATCTCCGGTATTCTTTTGGGATTGATTTCGGTCGAAAAACGGGACGGATTTATTTTCTGCACTTTTTTCAACTCCCAGGCTCGGGAGAAAATGAATCCGTCTCCTTTTCCGTAGCTTCCTTTTCCCTAAACTACCGCTCTAACCAGCATCCCCTGTGTCAGATCATCGATGATCGCCTTGCCCATTTCGCTCAAGTAATGCGCGGCCCAGGCATAGCGTTCACCATCGCTCTCCAGAGCAGCATCGAGGGACAGCGCTTTGGCGCAGTGGAGCAAGACAGAGGCGTGCTCCATCGCTTCCAGGATAGGTACATCCGGGTTTACCCGAAACAACTCACGCCCTTGGGAACCGCATTGGGAAAAGGTGGTGACGCCGAGGGTCTTGGATAGATCACTCATTGCGCACCTCCCGCGTCAACAATGAAATGGTTGTAGGGCTGCGAGGAGTGGTATGTCGAGCGAAAAGCGAGACTTATACGCGTACTGAAAGCATGCATGGATAAAGCTCCCGTATCAAAGTGAGAGCTGCCACGTTCGTTTCCAAGCGAATGGGTGGCAGCTGTGCGCAGGTTGGAAAACCGGAGATACAGGAACCCGGCAGGGCCGAAGCCCTCCCACGCACAGCCGCCATTGCACGAATGTGCGGACACAAAAAAGCGCCTGCATTCATGAATGGGCGCCAGTTGCGCCTGTATCTGGTCGGGTTTCCAAGCCCGGTCGTTGAATTGGCAACGACAGGGAAAAGGTAGCGCGCACCATCAGAGGTCGCAATGCGACTGGCGGTGCGTATTTAAGTCGAAAAATTTCAATCGGTACAGGAATACCGGTGATATGCCGGGCAAGTCACCCGCTCTGTCCTGCCATCTACCAGGGGCGTAGCTCTGCGATAGCGCACACCCCCTTCCGGAAGATAACGGGCCGTCAGATCTTCACATTCTCGCGAATATTCCACCCATACTTGATGGCCCCGCCCTCCTTGCCCCCATCAGCATTCTGCGGTTGGTACGCCACCTCGACCTTGGCGAAATTGAGCGAGACCACTTCGCGCAACATGTCGCTGCTGGGCTCGCTTTCGGTTTCATAGCTCGACACCATCACTTCCCTGAGCTTGAACACCACATATTCCACCGGACTGTTGCCGCCGGCCTTGCGTACCGACAGCGTGGCTTCGGGGTAATGCTTGCCCGATGAACAGGCGGCCATCAGATTGGGTGACGACTTGTCCATCAGCTTGCCGATGTTCAGGTTGCCGATACTGACCTTGCCAGAGCCGCCGCCACTGCCGGTGTGCATGGTGCCGGATTGACTCATCGTCCAGCGCACCGTGGTGACGTCGATTTCCTCTCGATGTTGCTGATCCTTGGACTCGCCTTTGATATCGCCCAGCTTCAAGAACATGTCGGTTGCCATGGTAACTCCCTGTCGTTGATATCCGCTGAAAGTGGCGTCGGCCTGCACGTTCTTATCAACGAGGTGGTGGTGACAAGGCGTTGAACCGTTATCGGGAGTGGTCCTACTTTCACTGCTGACGCGTCCTACCGCCTCTATCGGGTTGGCTGCCTATGCTGCGTTCCTTCTGAATGAAAGTCAGGGAGTGGCGCAGTGAATTCCGAGTTAGCGAAGACAGGTGTACCCAGTGCCCATCGCAATACCCGCCAGCGGGTGGCGGGGCTGATTGATATCCCACGGTTGTTCCAGGCAATCGATGCCGATCCGGCGATCGTCGGGGCTGGCGTGGTCTATATCGAAAGTGACTTCTCGATGGTGACACTGCGCGAGTTCCAGCCGGTTTGCAGCATTGCGCCGAAGAAGATCGTGTTGCGCGAGGCTCCACGGCATATCGCGCTCGCAGAGTTCATGCGGGAGTTGCAGACCCAGCCTCGGGAAGCGCGGCTGGTGATGGAGGCGGTGAATACGGCGTTTACCTGTGCGGGGGCGGTGATTGGTTGGATCGTGGTAACGAGTGGAACGATCGCTACACCGTTCACTGCTGGCGCCAGCTTGGTGGTTGCCAGTGTCGGCATGGCGGCTGCGCTAGCCAGTAGTGCTCAATGCGGGCTTGGCGTCCTTCGTGTTGTATCTGAAGCATCACAGCCTCAACTCAATGACTGGCTAGATAACAGTGAATGGTATCGATACGCGACGATGGCGTTGGATGCTGTATCGCTGGCAGGTGTAGGAACATCGTTACTGACGACCGTCAGGTGGGTAGGCATCACCAAGGCGGCTACAGGCAAAGGCACACTCGAAGTACTCAGGGGGCTTAGCCGCCAGGAGCGAGCCAAATTGACCAGGGAGTTGCTCAGTATCCAGCATCCAGGGTTGACGTCGAAGATGATCAAGCTGAGACAACTGTCTGGTGAGTTTCCCAAGCGATTCACGTCCACGCAAATCCGCCAGGCAACGATCACTCAGATAGTCGATACGATTGGAGCATCAGCCAGCTTTGTCAGCAGCGCCATTTCAGGGAATGTGAAAACAATCGCAGTCGGGCTGTACGAGGAGATCCAATCATGATGATTCTGGTTAATGTTCCTCGGTTCCTGCTACGCCATTTTCCTATTTTTATCTCCGGTCTTCTTTTAGCGCTTTTTTCAGTTGGCTGCTCGATCACCACGGCTGCGATTGTTTATTTTCCAGGAGAAAGTCCCGCGTATCTTCTCGTTATCAGCATCGCCTGCTCCCTGATCGTTGGCATGAGCAACGCCATGATTTTGTACGGAAGACCTCAGTGGGTCCGGGTCATGGTCGGCGTCTTTGCGTTTTGTCTGGTGATCCTGCTGACGCCGAGTGCCTTTAGACATAACCCCTATGTCTGGTTTTTAGGCGTTCTCTTTCCATTGCTTGGACTGCTTGTCCTCAACAGCAACCGCCACAGAAGAATGCGCCGCAAGATGGTCCAGGTCAGGCGCTTTCGGGTGATGGTAAGAAAAGCTCAGGCCATTATTCAGGAGCGCGAGAAGGCCAAGCCCTGAACACGTCTGGCAGCCACTGACGAGCACAAAAAAGGCTACGGGTTGCGCAACAAGCCCGTGACCAACGCTCCCGCATCGGGAGCTCCGACATTGATCGTTCCCGCGCTCTGCGTCACTAGTTTCCGGTAAAAATCGAAAGGGGCACACCGCAGCCTTTGTGGCGAGCGGGCTTGTCGGGACGCCGCATCGCCGCGCTCGGTTGCGAAGCAGCCGTAAACCCGGACTCCTCGTTCTTTCTGATGCACCGCGTTGGCTGGTTCTTGGGGGCGCCTTGCGCCCCAGCGCAGGCAAGCCTGCTCGCCACATTGGTCCGTGGTGCGGCTTGAGGTCGGTGGGTTTAGCGACATCCCGGGCTTCCCGTTCTTCCTGTACTGCTGAACATGGTCAGATAATCAAGTCGGAATGAATCGATTATTGCTGAGAGACAGATGCCAAAAGGGGGAGCACGCTCCCCTTTCGGTTTCTACCGGACTAGTGACGCGGAGCGTGGGAACGATCAGCGAACGGTTTCCGGGACTGAATCAGCTACGCGTCACCGCATTCACACCCCCCAACGAATGCGCCTTGTCACCCTGCAGATGAAACGTCGCCGGCTTGGCCGCTACAGTTTCTTCCAGCGGCTCCTCCTTCCCCTCCATCGCCCGCTTCAACTTCGCCGTATCCAGCGCCCCGACCCACTTGGCAATCGCCAGCGTGCCAATCCCATTACCAATGGTGTTGGTGATCGCCCGCGCCTCGGACATGAACCGGTCCACCCCCAGCAGCAACACCATCCCCGACACCGGAATGTTCCCCAGCGAAGCCAAGGTCGCCGCCAGGATGATGAACCCCGACCCCGTCACCCCCGCCGAGCCCTTGGAGGTGAACATCAGCACCGCCAGCACGATCAGTTGGTCGGTCAGGGTCAGCGGCGTGTTGGTCGCCTGGGCAATGAAGATCGCCGCAATGGTGTAGTAGATCGCCTGCCCGTCCGGGTTGAAGCTCAGGCCCGCGGGAATCATCATCCCGGCCACCGGCTTGGAGCACCCTGCCCGCTCCATCTTGTTGATCATCTGCGGCAGCACCGATTCCGAGGAGCTGGTGCCGAGCACGGTAAGCAGTTCCTCCTTGATGAAGCGCAGGAAATTCCACAGGCTGAACCCGCAATAGCGGCAGATCGGCCCGAGTATGAAGATGACGAACACTACGCAGGTCAGGTAGACGCAGGCCATCAGCTTGCCCAGCGAGAACATCGAGCCAAAGCCGTACTTGCCGATGGTGAAGGCAATCGCCCCAAACGCACCGATGGGCGCCAGGCGCATCACCATGTTGACGATGTTGAACATGCCGCGCATCAGGCTCTCAAGCACGTCGATGAACACCTTGGCCCGTGGGCCGGCGTTGGCCAGGGCGACACCCAGCAGGATCGAGAACAGCAGGATCTGCAGCACGTTACCCTTGGCGAACGCATCGACGATGGTGTCGGGGATGATGCTCAGGATGAAATCCATGAACGAGTGATGCGGCGTCTGCGTGGTGTAGGTGGCGATGCTGGAGGTGTCCAGGGTCTTGGGGTCGATGTTCATGCCGGCACCGGGCTTGAACAGGTCGACCACGACCAGGCCGATGACCAGGGCCAGGGTCGACACCACTTCGAAGTAGAGCAACGCGCGAAAGCCGACGCGGCCCAGCTCCTTCATGTTTTCCATGCGCGCGATGCCGCTGACCACGGTGAGGAAGATCACCGGCGCCAGGAGCATCTTGATCAACTTGATGAAGCCGTCACCGATGGGTTTGAGCGCCGTGCCGGTTTCCGGGAACAGCACGCCGACAATGGCGCCGAGCACCACCGCAATGAGGACTTGTACGTAGAGTTTGCCAATTATGCGTTTCATGACAGGCCTATGTTCTTATTGTTGTAGGGAATACCCCGGAGTGCAGCCTGAAACAGGCCGCCTCCAAGGCACGGTGACGCTTTAGGTGGGAACGCTGTCGCGGGTCAGTGTCGGATCAGTTCGATGACCGCGTCGGTCACCTGGCGCGTGGTCGCGGTGCCACCCAGGTCAGGGGTGTGCACGCCGGCTTCGGTCACGGCTTCGATGGCAGACATCAGGTGCCGTGCGGCTTCGGCTTCGCCCAGGTGTTCGAGCATCATCGCCGCCGTCCAGAACGTCGCGATCGGGTTGGCGACGCCCTTGCCGGTGATGTCGAAGGCCGAACCGTGGATGGGCTCGAACATCGACGGGAATCTGCGGCTCGGGTTGAGGTTGGCGGTGGGTGCGATGCCCAGGCTGCCCGACAACGCTGCGGCGAGATCCGAAAGGATGTCGGCGTGCAGGTTGGTCGCCACGATCACGTCGAGGGTGGCCGGCTTGAGCACCATCCGCGTGGTCACGGCGTCGACCAGTTCCTTGTCGATGCGCACGTCGGGGAAGTCCTTGGCGACTTCATAAAACACCTCGTCCCACAGCACCATGCCGTGGCGCTGGGCGTTGGACTTGGTGACCAGGGTCAAGTGCTTGCGTGGCCGGCTGCGGGCCAGTTCGAAGGCGAAGCGGTGGATGCGCTCGACGCCGACGCGGGTGAACACCGAGACCTCAGTCGCCACCTCTTCCGGCAGGCCGCGGTGCACCCGGCCGCCGTTGCCGGAGTACTCGCCCTCGGAGTTCTCGCGCACGACGACCCAGTCGATTTCATGGCCGTTGTGCAACGGGCTTTTCACCCCCGGCAACACGCGCGCCGGGCGCACGTTGGCGTACTGGTCGAAGCCCTGGCAGATCGGCAGGCGCAGGCCCCACAGCGACACGTGGTCCGGCACGTTGAGCGCGCCCACGGCACCGAAGAAGATCGAATCGAAGGTTTTCAGTTCGGCCAAGCCGCCTTCGGGGATGTAGTGGCCGTGCTTGAGAAAGTTGTCGGAGTTCCAGTCAAAGTGCTTGAAGTCCAGGGTGAACGTCCCCGAACGCTGGGACAGGGCCTGCAACACTTCGACACCAGCGTCGATCACTTCAACACCAATACCATCACCGGGAACAGCAGCAATCTTGTAAGTCTTCATCGTCAACACCCACTGGTTTGTTTTTGTCCACCTGCCAGGGAGAGCAACAGGTGCGTGGGCTGACTATAGGGAACACTCGAACGCCGGCGGTTAACTCAGAATCACTACATAATTAAGTTATTTTCACTAATCCGTGACGTGCGAGCAGGATCGTGGCGTTACCGGATAAACTCGACAATACGCTGAATCAGTCGCTGCGCCGACGCCTGCACCCGCTCCAGGAAGCCCGTTCATGAGCCTGTCCCGTTCCACCCGGATTGCCCTGCTGGTCGCCGCCACGTTCTTCATGGAGAACCTCGACGCGACGATCATCGCCACCGCATTGCCCGACATGGCGAAGAGTTTCGCCGTGCTGCCGGTGGACCTGAACGTGGCGATCAGCAGCTACCTGCTGGCCCTGGCCGCCTTCATCCCCATCAGCGGCTGGCTGGCCGACCGCTTTGGGGCGCGCAAGGTGTTCTGTTCGGCCATCACCCTGTTCTGCGTGGCCTCGGCCTGGTGCGGCATGAGCCACAGCCTGAGCGAGTTCATCGCCGCGCGGGTACTGCAGGGCTTCAGCGGGGCGATGATGGTGCCGGTCGGGCGCCTGGCGGTGTTGCGCACCACGCCCAAGGAAGGCCTGGTCAAGGCGATTTCCTATATCACCACGCCGGCCCTGGTTGCGCCGGTACTCGGCCCGCCACTGGGTGGGTTCATCGTCACCCATTCGACCTGGGAATGGATTTTCTTCCTCAACCTGCCGCTGGGTTTCATCGCGCTGATCTGCGCCTGGTACCTGATTCCCGACCATACCGAAACCCGCACGCGGCGCTTCGACTGGCTCGGCTTCGTCCTGTTGAGCAGCAGTTGCTTCACCCTGCTGTATGGCTTCGAGCGGCTGGGGGCCGACCTGGCGAACTACCTGCCGGGCCTGCTGCTGATTGCCCTGGGCGTGGCGCTGATGGGCTGGGCCATCCGACACATGCGGCGCAGTAAAGAGCCGCTGCTGAGCTTCGATGTCATCGGTATTCAGACCTTTCGCGTGAGCTTCATCGGCGCGTCGCTGTTTCGCATTGCCATCAGTACCCTGCCGTTCCTGCTGCCGCTGATGTTCCAGCTGGCCTTCGGTCTTTCCGCCCTGGATGCCGGCCTGCTGGTGCTGGCGGTGTTTGCCGGTAACCTGGCGATGAAATGGTTTACCACCGACACCCTCAATCGCTGGGGATTTCGCCAGGTGCTCATCGTCAACGGGGTTGTCGGTACCCTCTCGATTGGCGCCTGCGCGCTGTTCGAGGCCGGCAGCAGCAGCGCGCTGATCATGGGCCTGCTGTTCATTGGCGGGCTGTCCCGTTCGCTGCAGTTCAGCGCCTACAACACCCTGGGCTTCGCCGATGTCCCGCAGCCGCAGATGAGCAATGCCTCGACCCTGTTCAGCATGGCCTTCCAGCTCAGCATGGGCCTGGGCGTCGCCGTGGGCGCGCTGTTGTTGCGCAGCGCGATGGCCCTGCATGGCAATGCCGGGCAGGCGACCACGGCCGATTTCCAGCTGACCTTCCTGCTGGTCAGCGGCATCGCGATCATCGCCATGATCGACAGCTTTTCCCTGAAGGCCTCTGCCGGGTACTCCGTGCTTAAAAACAAGGCGTAACGATGATCGCCATGGACCGGCAGGGGCGGCAGGCAGGCCCTGCCGCCCCGCCACTCAATGGTTGTAGGCGCGCTCGTTGTGCTCGGCCAGGTCCAGGCCCATCTCTTCGACGTGTTCGTCGGCCCGCAAGCCCACCAGCCACTTGACCACTTTCAGGATGACCCAACTGACGGCAAAGCAGTACACGGTGGTGAACAGCACGCCCTTGATCTGCGCCAGCACCTGGCCGCCCAGGGTCACGCCTTCCACCAGGCCACCCAGAGACGGCACGCAGAACACGCCGGTGAGTACGGCGCCGATCATGCCGCCAATGCCGTGCAGGCCGAACACATCCAGGCTATCGTCATAACCCAGGCGTTTCTTCAGCACGGTGACGCTCAGGTAGCAGAACACCCCGCACAGCAGGCCGATCGCCAAGGCGCCGCCGACGCCGACATAGGCGCAGGCCGGGGTGATGCCGACCAGGCCGGCCAAGGCGCCGCTGGCCAGGCCGAGGGCACTGGGCTTGCCGACCTTGAACCACTCGGTGAACATCCAGCCGAGAATGCCGGCGCAAGCGCCCAGCTGGGTGTTGAGCATGACGATGCCGGACAGGCCGTTGAGGCCACCGCCCGAACCGATGTTGAAACCGAACCAGCCAACCCAGAGCATCGCCGCACCGGCCATGGTCAGGCTGAGGTTGTGGGCCGGCATCGGCGCGTTCTCATACCCCTTGCGCTTGCCGAGCATCAGGCATGCCGCCAACGCCGCCACACCGGCATTGATGTGCACCGCGGTGCCGCCAGCGAAATCCAGCACGCCCCAGTTGTGCATCAATGCCCCCGCGCCGCCCCAGACCATGTGCGCCACCGGCGCGTAGACCAGGGTGAACCAGAGGGCCATGAACCACAGCGCCGCCGAGAACTTCATGCGCTCGGCAAACGCCCCGGCGATCAGTGCCGGGGTGATGATGGCGAAGGTCATCTGGAAGGTCACGAAAACGCCTTCCGGGATGTCGCCGACCAGACTGTCCGCAGTCATGCCGGCAAGAAACAGCCGGCCCAGGCCACCGACGAAACTGTTGAAGCTGACCTGCCCCTCGACCATGTTGCTGGTGTCGACCACCAGGCTGTAGCCGAAGATCACCCACAGCACGCCGACCAGGCCGGCGATGCCGAAACACTGGGTGAACAGCGACAGCATGTTCTTGGCCCGCACCAGCCCGCCGTAGAACAGCGCCAGGCCGGGCAGGCACATGAACAGCACGAGGACCGCCGCCGTGACCATCCAGGCAGTGCTACCGGTGTTCAGGGTCGGGGCGTCGGCCGCCTGGGCCAGGGGAATGCTCGCACCGAGGGCGAGCAAGGCGAGAAGGGTTTTGCCGGGTAGACGATTGACCATTGTCGAAGCTCCTGCAGTGAAGGGGAAAATGCCTGGCAGAAAGCGATGGGGTGGCGCGTCGGGCCCTGCGGGCCTCTTGTTCGGGTGCTACACAAACTCTGCAGGAGCCGGCTTGAGCGGCCGATCAGGCTATACAGCTCTCGCTGTATGGCCGCCTTCGGCGGTTCGCCAGCAAGCCGGCTCCCACAATGGCAGTAGTGCTCCTACGTCCTAGTACTGCTGGCCCGGAATCCACGAGGTCCCGGCCAGCGGCACGCGGGCCATGGCGGCGGACTCGACGGTCAAGGCCACCAGGTCCTCGGGGTCGAGGTTATGCAGGTGGGACTTGCCACAGGCGCGGGCCATGGTCTGCGCCTCCAGCACCAGCACACGCAAATAGTTGGCCAACCGGCGTCCCCCCTCGACCGGATCCAGGCGCTTCGACAGTTCCGGGTCCTGGGTGGTGATGCCCGCCGGGTCGCGGCCGTTCTGCCAGTCGTCGTAGAAACCGGCCGCCGAGCCGATCTTCTTCAGTTCTTCGTCCAGGCGCGGGTGGTTGTCGCCCAGGGCGATCAGCGCCGCCGTGCCGATGGCCACCGCGTCCGCACCCAGGGCCATGGCCTTGGCCACGTCGGCACCGTTACGGATGCCGCCGGAGACGATCAGTTGCACCTTGCGGTGCATGCCCATCTCCTGCAGTGCCTGCACCGCCTGGGGAATCGCCGGCAGAATCGGGATACCGACGTGCTCGATGAACACTTCCTGGGTCGCGGCAGTGCCGCCCTGCATGCCGTCGAGCACGATCACGTCGGCGCCGGCCTTGACCGCCAGCTTGACGTCGTAATACGGGCGGCTGGCACCGATCTTCACGTAGATCGGTTTTTCCCAATCGGTGATCTCGCGGATCTCGGCGATCTTGATCGCCAGGTCGTCCGGGCCGGTCCAATCCGGATGGCGGCAGGCCGAGCGCTGGTCGACACCGATCGGCAAGGTGCGCATGCCGGCGACCCGCTCGGTGACCTTCATGCCCAGCAGCATGCCGCCACCACCCGGCTTGGCGCCCTGCCCCAGGACGATCTCGATGGCGTCGGCCTTGCGCAGGTCATCGGGGTTCATGCCGTAGCGCGACGGCAGGTACTGGTAGACCAGGTGCTGCGACTGGCCGCGCTCTTCCGGGGTCATGCCACCGTCACCGGTGGTGGTGCTGGTGCCGGCGATGGTCGCGCCACGGCCCAGGGCTTCCTTGGCGTTGGCCGACAACGCGCCGAAGCTCATGCCGGCGATGGTCACCGGAATCTTCAGGTGGATCGGCTTCTTGGCGAAGCGGTTGCCGAGAATCACATCGGTGCCGCATTTCTCGCGATAGCCTTCCAGCGGGTAACGCGAAACGCTGGCGCCGAGCAGCAGCAGGTCATCGAAATGCGGCAACTTGCGCTTGGTGCCGCCGCCACGGATGTCATAGATGCCGGTTTCGGCGGCGCGCTGGATTTCCTGGATGGTCAGGCGATCGAAGGTGGCCGACTCGCGCAGCACCGGAGCGGCTTTCGGGGTAGTGGATTCACTCATGTTCTGGTTCCTGGATCAGTACGCGCTGGCGTTGTCGACTTTGAAGTTGTAGAGCTGGCGGGCCGAGCCGTAGCGCTTGAAGTCGCTGGCCTTTTCGTTGAACCCGGCCTGGTTCAGCAGGGCCTGCAGTTCCTCGAGGTGCTCGGGGCGCATCTCCTTCTCGATGCAGTCCGAACCCAGCGATTCGACCTTGCCCTTGACGAAGATCTTCGTCTCGTACAGCGAGTCCCCCAGTGCATCGCCGGCATCGCCACACACCACCAGGCGCCCGGCCTGGCCCATGAAGCAGCTCATGTGGCCGATGCTGCCGCCGACCACGATGTCGATGCCCTTCATCGAGATGCCGCAACGGGCACCGGCATCGCCCTCGATCACCAGCAGGCCACCGTGGGCCGTGGCACCAGCCGCCTGCGAGGCGCTGCCCTTGACCCGCACATGGCCGGACATCATGTTCTCGGCACAGCCGACACCGACGTTGCCGTGCACGGTGATCGAGGCCTTCTGGTTCATCCCGGCGCAGTAGTAGCCGGCGTGACCCTGGATATCCACGGACACCGTTTCGTTGACGCCCACGGCCAGGTTGTGCGCACCGTTGGGGTGGGTCACCAGCCATTCGCGCTCTTCAAGCTGGCGAGCCTGGTCGTGCAGCGCCTGGTTCAGGTCACGCACGCTGGCGGTGGAAAGATCGATGGTTTTCATGGGCGTGCTCCTTGGGCCAACTGACGTTCCCAGATGTACAGGGTGGCGGGAACAGGTTCCCAGACCTTGGCCTTGTCGATGCCCGGCAGGCTCGACAGCGCCTGGTATTCCGAGGCCATGGCGACGTAGTCGTCGGTCTCGGCGAGGATCGCCGGCTTGCAGGCGATCGGGTCGCGGATCACCGCGAAACCGTTGCGGGTGCCGATGGCAAAGGTGAAGAAACCGTCGAGGTCGTCCAGGGACTTGTCCAGCGCCGCCTTGAGCGAATCGCCCTGCTGCAGGCGCCAGGCCAGGTAGCCGGCCGCCACCTCGGTGTCGTTCTCGGTTTCGAAGTGAATGCCTTCGCGGCGCAGGTTCTGGCGCAGCCGTGAGTGATTGGACAGCGAGCCGTTGTGCACCAGGCACAGGTCGGCACCGGTGGAGAACGGGTGGCTGCCCTCCATGGTCACCGCGCTTTCGGTGGCCATGCGGGTGTGGCCGATGATGTGGCTGCCCTTCATCGATGCCAGGCCGAACCGCTCGGAAATCTCCCGAGGCAAACCCATGCCCTTGAGGATCTCGATGCTCTGGCCGGCGCTCATGATGCGTACGCCCGGTGCCAACTCCGCCAGTGCCTTGCGTACCGCGGCTTCCTCGGCCTGGATCTTCAGGACGATCGCGCTGGCGTTCTGAAACCAGTCCAGCGGCGCACCCAGCCGCGCTTCCAGGGCCCCGACCAGGGCCTTGAAGTCATAGCCTTCGCTGGTGGCCTGCAAGGTCAGCTTGACCCAGCCTTCGCCCACTTCATCGCCATAGATGGCAAACCCGGCACTGTCCGGTCCGCGGTCGGTCATGGCCTCGAGCATCGGTTCGAAGAGCTGGCCGAGCTGGGACTCCAGCGCCGGGTTCTTCAGGTAAAGCCCTACAATTCCACACATATCACAATCTCCTGGGCAGAAGACGCCCTACCCACTCGCAGGGCGCCGGAAACGGTTGGTCAAACGGATGGGTCAGAAAAATTCGGTGTAGCGCTGCACTTCCCAATCGCTCACATGGCGGCTGTACTCAACCCACTCCATGCGCTTGAGCTTGATGAATTCGCCGACGATCTCGCGGCCCAGCACTTCGGCGAACAGCGGGTCGGCTTCGAGCGCATCGCAGGCCTCCTTCAGCGATTGCGGCAGGGTCTTGATGCCACGGGCGGCGATCTCTTCCAGGCTCAGCTTGTAGAGGTTCTCGTTGCAGACGTTGTCGATTTCCAGCTTGCGGTCGATGCCATCCAGGCCCGCGGCGATGATCGCCGCACTGACCAGATAGGGATTGCAGCCAGCGTCCGGCAGGCGGAACTCCAGGCGGCCATAGGGCACCCGGACCATGGCCGAGCGGTTGTTGGCACCAAAGGCGATGAAAGCCGGCGCCCAGGTGGCGCCGGACAGCGAATTGCCGACCACCAGGCGCTTATAGGAATTGACCGTGGGCGCGGCGAACGCACACAGCGCCGGGCCATGGGCCAGCAGCCCAGCGGCGAAGTGATAGGCCAGCTTCGACAGGCCCATGCCGCTCGGGTCGCTGGGGTCGTGAAACAGGTTCTTGCTGGTGGCGCTGCTGATCGACAGGTGAAAGTGCATGCCGTTGCCCGCGCGCTTCGGATCAGGCTTGGGCATGAACGAGCAGATCATGCCCATGTCGTTGGCGATCTCGCCGGCGGCCATGCGGAAGAAGGTGAAGCGGTCCGCCGACTCCATCGCATCGCTGTAGGTGTAGTTGATCTCGAACTGGCCGTTGGCGTCTTCGTGGTCGATCTGGTAGATGTCGAACCCCACCGGCTGCAGGGCTTCGGTCAGGCGTTCGAGAAACTCGCGGGAACGCGACAGGCCCTTGTAGTCGTAGCACGGTTTGTCCAGGGCATCGCTGGCATCCACCAGTTGCAGGGCGCCACTGGGGTCGCGGCGGAACAGGCTGAACTCGGGCTCGAGCCCGGTGTTGAGCGTCCAGCCGCGATCGCTCAGGCGCTCGACCTGGCGTTGCAGCACATAGCGGCTGTCGTAGGGCCAAGGCTTGCCCTCGACATGACCGATGCACACCACCCGGCCGTAACCCTTCTGCCACGGCACCGGGGTCAGCGAGGCCAGGTCGCCCCTGGCCATGAAGTCCGGCCCGTGTGGCTCCATGCCCATGCCACAGATGGCGAACCCGGCGAACCCCGCACCCTCTTCAGCAACCATTTCCAGCCCCGAGACCGGCACCGACTTGGTCTTGGATGAACCGTGGATATCGACGAACTGAGCCAGCACGTATTTGATCCCGTGCTGCTCGATCAGTCGCTGTGTTTCGGGTGGCAACATGAGCGTTCACTCCTGGCGAAAGGCAAGACGTTGTGTTTGAAACCATCGTTTCGCTTCCTGGCCAGAACATATTCCAATCAGGAAACTTACTTTCCCAATAGGAATGCAATGGCCTTGCCAAGTTTGTCCACCCCGCTCGTTATCGTCAGGATTGCGGCATTTCCTCTGTATATATGGGAAACTTGTTTTCACCGAGGGAATATCCGGCGCCGAACGAACAGCCGGAAGCCCGAACGCACATTCCTGGTGCGAATTTAAAATTATTGAACAGAAACCGTGCAGAGCCGATGAACATGCCTGACGAACAACCACCGAAGTTGAAGCTCGAGCAGTACCTGGGGATCCAGATCAAGCGCCAGCGCCAGGCCCAGGAGTTGAAACTGGCCGACGTCGCGCGCATCGCCGGGATCAGCCAGGGCATGTTGAGCAAGATCGAGAATGCCCAGGTGTCCACCAGCCTGGATATCCTCAGCCGCCTGTGCGACGTGCTCGGCATGCCGATGTCCAAGCTGTTCAGCCAGTACGACCAGCAAGGCGGCAGTGCGCTGCTGGTCAAGCACGACGAGGGTCTTGAGGTGGTGCGCCGCGGCACCGAGAAAGGCCACACCTACCACCTGCTCAACCACACCCGCGGGCCGAAGAAGAGCTTCGAGGCGTACATGGTGACCATGGACGATGCCAGCGAGGAATTCCCGACCTTCTCCCACCCCGGTACCGAGTTCCTGCACCTGCTCGAAGGTGAACTGGTCTACCGCCACGGTAACCAGTTGTACCCGATGGAGGCCGGCGACAGCCTGACCTTCGACGGCGAGATTCCCCATGGCCCGGAAAAACTGGTGCAGGTGCCGATCCGCCTGCTGTCGATCATGAACTACGGCACCTCGGGGGAATAAGGCCGGCGCCTTTCCCTCTTCCCGAAAATTTCCCACCAGTTAAAAAAGTTTCCAGAAACTTCTGGACGCTGCATTTCCTTTCGCCTATAAAACCGCAAAAAGAATATTTAATTCCTCACAGGAATTTTTATTCACCAACAAAATTGCCGTCCACCCCTGAATTTCGCCTTGCGCCGAGCTGCCGTCACTTTCCAGAGGACATGCCATGCAACACGAAAAGACCCCGTTCATTCTCAAGATCAGCTGTCCGGCGACGTCCGGCATTGTCGCGGCAGTGTCCTCGTACCTGGCCGGCAACGGTTGCTACATCGGCGAAATGGCGCAATTCGACGACGACTTCAGCGGCAAGTTCTTCATGCGCGCGGTGTTCCGTTTCAACGACGGCCATAGCGGCGACATCGCCCAGCTCAAGGCCGGTTTCGCCGAGGTCGCCCAGGCCTTCGGCATGCACTGGGAACTGCACGACACCCGCGAGCCGATGCGCGTGCTGCTGATGGTCAGCAAGTTCGACCATTGCCTCACCGACCTGTTGTACCGCTACCACAAGGGCGAGATGGACATGACCCTCACCGCTATCGTCTCCAACCACCTGGACCTGCGGCCCATGGCCGAGCGCGAGGGCATTCGCTTCATCTACCTGCCGGTCACCAGGGAAACCAAGGCCCAGCAGGAAGCGGCGCTGATGAAGGTGGTCGACGAAACCGGCACCGAACTGGTGGTGCTCGCCCGCTACATGCAGATCCTTTCGGACGACCTGTGCAAGCAACTCTCGGGCCGGGCGATCAATATCCACCACTCGTTCCTGCCCGGCTTCAAGGGCGCCAAGCCCTATCACCAGGCCTACGAGCGCGGCGTGAAGCTGATCGGCGCCACCGCGCACTACGTCACCAGCGACCTGGACGAGGGGCCGATCATCGAGCAGGAAGTGCAACGGGTGGACCATGTCTACCTGCCGGACGACCTGGTCGCCACCGGGCGCGACACTGAAACCGTGGCCCTGTCCAAGGCGGTCAAGTACCACCTGGAGCACCGCGTCTTTCTCAATAACGACAGAACGGTGATCTTCCGGTGAATACCTCGAAACTGATCGATGGCAAGGCTGCCGCCGCGCGGGTGCTGGCCCAGGTCAAGACCGACGTCCAGGCACTGAAAAAAGCGGGGATCGAGCCGGCCCTCGCGGTGGTTCTCGTCGGCCAGGACCCGGCCAGCCAGGTCTATGTGCGCAACAAGATCCTGCGCGCCGAAGAGGCCGGGATTCGTTCACTGGAATACCGCCTCAACGCCGACACGACCCAGGCAGTGCTGCTCAACCTGATTACCGAGTTGAACGAGGACCCGAGCGTCAACGGCATCCTGCTGCAGTTGCCACTGCCGGCCCATATCGAGGAAACCCTTGCCTTGCAGGCCATCGCACCGGGCAAGGATGTCGACGGTTTCCACAGCGAGAACGTCGGTGGCCTGAGCCAGGGCCGCAACGTGCTGACGCCCTGCACCCCGAGCGGCTGCCTGCAGTTGCTCGAAGACGCCTGCGGCGACCTCGCCGGCAAGCACGCGGTGGTGATCGGCCGTTCGAACATCGTCGGCAAGCCGATGGCCGCCCTGCTGCTCAAGGCCCACTGCTCGGTCACCGTGGTCCACTCGCGCAGCATCGATGCCCAGGCCCTGTGCCGCCAGGCCGACATCGTGGTCGCTGCGGTCGGCCGCCCGCGCCTGATCGACGCCAGTTGGCTCAAGCCCGGTGCGGTGGTGATCGACGTCGGCATCAACCGCATCGACGACGACGGTCGCAGCCGCCTGGTCGGCGACGTCGACTTCGACAGCGCCCTGCCCCAGGTCTCGGCCATCACCCCGGTGCCCGGTGGCGTCGGCCCGATGACCATCGCCTTCCTGATGAAAAACACGGTGACCGCTGCCGTCCAGCAGGCCCACGCCCAACGTCGTCACCTGGAGGTCCTATGCCATTCAATCTATTGAAATACGGGCTCGGCTCGGAGTACCCGGTAGAAGTCGACCTGCCCGCGCCGAAGGCACTCAAGCCGTCCTACGACGTGGTGATCATCGGCGGTGGCGGCCACGGCCTGGCTACCGCCTACTACCTGTCGAAATATCACGGCATCAGCAACATCGCAGTGCTGGAAAAGGGCTACCTGGGCGGCGGCAACACCGCGCGCAACACCGCGGTGATCCGCTCCAACTACCTGACCAGCGAGGGCGTGCGTTTCTACGCCGAGTCGGTGCGGATGTTCGAGGGCCTGTCCAACGAGTTCGACTTCAACATCATGTACTCCCATCGCGGTCAACTGACCCTGGCCCACACCGATGCCACCGTGCGTTCGTTCCGCCAGCGCGCCGAGGTCAACAAGCATTTCGGCGGCCGTACCGAGATGATCGATCGCCAGCAGATCCGCGAGCTGGTGCCGACGCTCAACCTCGATCCCGGCCACCTGCCGGTACTCGCCGGCCTCTGGCACATCGACGGCGCCACTGCCCGCCATGACGCGGTGGCCTGGGGCTATGCCAAGCAGGCGGCCAAGCGTGGGGTGGAGATTCACCAGCTCACCGAAGTCCAGGAACTGGTCATCGACAACGGCACGATCACGGCGGTGAAGACCAACCGCGGCACCATCCGCTGCGGCTGCGCGGTACAGGCCGTGGCCGGCATGAGCTCGCAACTGATGAAGAAGGCCGGCATCCGCTCGCCGATCCAGACCTTCCCGCTGCAGGCCATGGTCACCCAGCCGTTCAAGCCGTTCCTCGACCCGCTGGTGAGTTCCTCGGCCCTTCACTGCTACGTGCAGCAGACCAGCCGTGGCGAGGTGGTGTTCGGCGGCGGTTCCGACCCGTACCCGCTGTTCAACACCCGTTCGACCCTGGACCTGAAGGAAAGCCTGCTGGCCCACGCCATCGAGATGTTCCCGTTCCTGGCCAACGCCAAGCTGATGCGCCAGTGGGCCGGGATCACAGACATGACCCCCGACTACAGCCCGATCATGGGCCTGTCGCCGGTGAAGAACTACTACCTGGACGCCGGCTGGGGCACCTGGGGCTTCAAGGCCACGCCGATCTGCGGCAAGACCATGGCCGAACTGGTCGCCAGCGGCGGCCAGGTGCCGGAGCTGATCAAGCCGTTCGGCCTGGAGCGTTTTTCCACCTTCCAGCAAGTCAACGAAATGGGCGCGACAGCGGCCAGCCACTGAGGAGCGGCACATGAAAGTGATGAATTGCCCGCTCAACGGGCCACGCAATATCAGCGAATTCACCTACGGCGGCGAATTCAAGACGATGCCCGATCCGCAGACCTGCAGCGATGCCGAATGGGCCGACTACGTGTTCAACAGCGAGGACACCCTCGGCGTCGTCCGCGAATGGTGGCTGCACAACCCGTCCAGCTATTGGTTCCTGGCCGAACGTCATACCGGCAGCGACGAGATCCTGCGCACCTTCGATCCCCGCGAACTGTTCGACACCCGCGTTGACTTCACTGCCGCGACCACCCAGGAGACCGTGCGATGAACCGCCTCCCCGTGCCCATGGGCCTGCTGATCGACCGCAGCCAGCCGCTCGACTTCAGCTTCGATGGCAAGCCCTACCAGGGCTTTGCCGGTGACAGCATCGCCAGCGCCCTGCTCGCCAATGGCCGCTTCCTGCTGTCGCGTTCGTTCAAGTACCACCGCCCGCGTGGGCCGCTGACTATGGCCGGCCAGGATGCCAACACCCTGGTGCAATTGCCGCGCGAACCCAACGTGCTGGCCGATACCCACCTGCTGGAAAATGGCGAGCAGGTCAGCGGACAGAACTTCAGCGGCTCGCTGGACAACGACCGCGATGCCTACCTCGGCAAGTTCTCCCGGTTCATGCCGGTGGGCTTCTACTACCGCTCGTTCTACAAGCCCAGGGGCGCCTGGAAGCTGTGGGAGCCGGTCATCCGCAAGAAGGCCGGCCTGGGCGTACTCGACCTGGGCTTCAAGCCCGAGTACTACGACAAGGCCTATTTGTTCGCCGACCTCGCGGTGATCGGTGCCGGCCCCGCTGGCCTGCAGGCGGCCCTGGGCGCGGCCGATGCCGGGGCCAAGGTACTGCTGATCGAGCAACAGCCGATTCTCGGCGGCTCGCTGACCTACGCCCGCTTCGACCTCGACGGCCGCCGTGCCGACAGCCTGCGCCAGGAACTGGTCGACGCAGTGGAGCGCCACGCCAATATCCGCGTGCTGAAAAACGCCACCTGCAACGCCTGGTTCACCGACAACTACCTGCCGGTGATCCAGGGCAAGCGGATGTACAAGGTCCGCGCGAGCCAGTGCCTGATCGCCAGCGGCTCGTTCGACCAGCCGGTGATCTTTCGCAACAACGACCTGCCCGGCGTGATGCTCAGCAGTGCCGCACAGCGGCTGATGAAGCTCTATGCGGTCAAGCCGGGCAAACGTGCCGTGGTCCTGACCGGCAACGACGACGGCTACCTCGCCGCCCTGGACCTCGACGACCTGGGCGTCGAGGTCGCCGCGCTGGTCGACATGCGTGCGCACCCGGCCAGTCGCGAGCTGCTGCTGGAGCTGGAAAAGCGTGGCATTCCCTGCCACGCCGGCAGCACGGTGTATGAAGCCCTGCACGAAAAAGGCCTGCGCCATGTCAGCGGCGCCGACATCCGCAAGATCACCGGGCAAGGCCAGGTCGCCCCGCGCGGCCTGGTCCTGGACTGCGACCTGCTGTGCATGTCCGGCGGCTACATGCCGGTCTACCAGCTGATGTGCCAGGCCGGCGGCAAGCTGGCCTACGACGATCAACTGGCGCAGTTCAGCCTCAGCGGCCTGCCGCAGCACCTCAGCGTGGCCGGCTCGGCCCATGGCTACCACGCGCTGGACAACGTGCTGGCCGATGCCACCGAGGCGGCGGCGCAAATCGTCACCGCCCTGGGCCTGACGTCCACCGCCAAGCCGCTGCCGCTGCGCGCCGAAGCCCAGGTCAACTTCCCCTGGCCGATCTTCCCGCACCCCAAGGGCAAGGATTTCGTCGATTTCGATGAAGACCTGCAAGTACGCGACATCATCAATGCCACCCGCATCGGCTACCGCGACGTGCAACTGGTCAAGCGCTTTTCCACGGTCGGCATGGGCCCGTCCCAGGGCCGCCACTCGGCTTTGCCGACCGCACGGTTGGTGGCGGCCTCGACCCAGCGCAGCGTCAGCGAGACCGGCGTGACCACCGCGCGGCCACCGTTCGAGGCGGAAAAACTCGCCCACGTCGCCGGCCGAGCCTTCGACCCGTACCGGCAGACCCCGATGCACCGACGCCACCTCGACGCCGGCGCGAAGATGATGCCCGCCGGGATCTGGCAGCGTCCGGCCTACTACGGCAAGCCGAGCCAGCGTGACGCCTGCATGCAGGCCGAGGCGCTGCATGTGCGCAGCAAGGTCGGCATCATCGACGTCTCGACCCTCGGCGGCCTGGACGTGCGTGGCCCGGACGCCGCCGAACTGCTCAACCGCCTGTACACCTTCGCCTTCCTCAAGCAGCCGGTGGGCCGCTCACGCTATGCGCTGATGACCAACGAACACGGCGTGGTGATCGATGACGGCGTCTGTGCGCGCTTCGCCGACAACCACTTCTACGTGACCGCCACCACCAGCGGCGTCGACCGCATCTACCAGCAGATGCTCAAGTGGAATGCCCAGTGGCGCCTGGACGTCGACATCGCCAATGTCACCGCGGCGATTTGCGCGGTCAACGTTGCCGGGCCGGACTCGCGCAAGGTGCTGGAACAGGTCTGCAGCGACCTCGACCTGTCGGCCGAAGGTTTCCCCTACCTGGCCGTGCGCCAGGGCACGGTGGCCGGGATCAAGGCCCGTCTGCTGCGGGTCGGCTTCGTCGGTGAACTGGGCTACGAAATTCACGTCCCGGCCCGCCATGCACTGAAACTGTGGGACGCGCTGATGGCCGCCGGCAAGGCCCACGATATTCGCCCGTTCGGCGTCGAGACCCAGCGCCTGCTGCGCCTGGAAAAGGGCCACGTGATCATCAGCCAGGACACCGACGGCATGACCCACCCAGGGGAAATCGACATGGGCTGGGCGGTCAGTCGCAGCAAGCCGTTCTTCGTCGGCCGTCGCTCGGTGGACATCCTCGAAGCCCAGCCGCAGAAGCGCAAGCTGGTCGGCTTCACCCTGCCCAAGGCCAGCCCGCAGCCGCTGGAGGGCCACCTGGTACTCAAGGGGCCGGACATCAGCGGCAACGTGACCTCCTGCGAATACTCGCAGACCCTCGACCGGATCATCGGCCTGGCCTACGCCGCCTTCGACCAGTCAACGCCGGGACAACAGATTCCGATCCGGGTCGAGGGCGGCGTGATCGTCCAGGCCACGGTGGTGAAGCTGCCGTTCTTCGACCCTGAAAACCAGCGCCAGGAGCTCTGACATGTCCAGTCTCATTACCGAACGCCCCAGCGCACCCGCCCGACTGGCGGACAGCACCTTGCAACAGTGTGCCCTGACCGACCTGACCGACCTGCCCCGGGTCGGTTTTCGGGGGCCGCAGAGCGCGACCTACCTGCAGCACCGTGGTTTCGCCCTGCCCGAGGCGCCCAACCGGGCCGTCACTCAGGACGACGGCAGCCATGTGGCGCGCCTGTCACAGACCGAGTACCTGATCCTCGGCAGCCTGGCCGACCGTGGCCAGCGCATCGCCGAGGAGGAAGCCCGCTGGGCGCTGGACCACGGTGCCAACTACCTGCTGCCACGCCAGGACAGTCATGCCTGGCTGCAGTTGAGTGGCGTGTGCATCGCCGAGGTGATGGCCAAGCTGTGTGGCGTCGACCTGCGTGCCCAGGCCTTCGGGCCGGGCGCCGTGGCCCAGACCTCGGCGGCGCGGATCAACGTGATCGTGGTCAACCTCGGCGGCAATACCCAGCCGACGTTCCAGATCCTCTGCGACCGCGCCTCGCTGGCGTACTTCAGGGAAGCCGTGCTCGATGCCATGGCCGAGTTCGACGGGCAACTGTTGCATCTGGAGAGTGTGTAGCGAGCCTTTCTACCCTTGCATGAGCCAGGGCCCGGTTCTGCTGACCGGGCTCGACACCGCGCAACTCGCCGCCCTGTACCAGCACATCCGCCTGGACGGCTGTCCCAGCCCGGCGCTTCGCACCTTGCTGGCGCTGCAGCAGATGGTCGAACAGGACCGCCGGCGATAGCCCCTTCAGCGCTCCCCCTCGGGAAACGACAGGCTCAACAACCATTCACTGAAGGCAATCAGCGACGGCAGGTTCTGGTAGCGGTTGGCATATGCCAGGTAGTAGCTCTTGCCGCTTTTCATGGGCTCGAACAACACCACCAGCGAGCCCGCCCGGATCTCGTCCTGCACCAGCACCCTTGGCACCAGGCCGATGCCGATACCGGCGACCGCCGCCTGGATCAGGTGGCTGGTGAGTTCGAAGCCGGGACCGGGGCGCATCAGGCGATGGTCCAGGCCATTATGCTCGAACCAGTCCGACCAGGCATTGGGCCGGGAGACGACATTGAGCAGCGAATGGCTGACCGCGATCTCGGCCGGTGTCGTCGAGCGGTACTCGGGCAAGGCCGACGGACTGGCCACCACCACCAGTTCCTCGGTCAAAAGCTTGTGGGACATGAACCCCGGCCATGAGCCGGAGCCTGCATAGATGATCGCGTTCATTTCGCCGGCAGCACTGGCCAGGTCGGCCTGGATGATCCGCGAATGGATGTGCACGACGATATCCGGGTGCTTGGCGTAGAAGTCATTCATTCGCGGCAGCAGCCACTTGGAGCCGAACGTCGGCAACACGCCCAGGTGCAACACACCCTCCTGGGAGCGAAACGCGATGGTCTTGAGCGTGGCGCTGCGAATCCGCCCCAGGGCTGCCGATAACTCATGCTGGTACAGCGCCCCGGCAGCCGTCAGCTCGATGCGCCGGCCATCACGCATGAACAGCTCGACCCCCAGCAGCGTCTCCAGTGCCTGGACCTGCCGGCTTACAGCGCTCTGGGTCAGCAGCAGCTCGTCGGCCGCCTTGGTAAAACTCCCGTGCCGGGCCGATGCTTCGAAGGCCACGAGTACCGACATGGAGGGAGTGAGACGTCTAGGATTCATTCATAAAGCTCATGCAAAGGCTGCGTGTTTTACGTTTGTAAGCGGCGTTTCATCCACGAATAATCGAAACTATACCGCTTCGCCCCGACGCCGACTCAGACTTGAGCATACGTTAAGCGAATATAAAAACGAATTAGCCTGCAGGAACCGCCACGAATGATCGCCCGCCTCGCCCCGGCCAACGGCCAGACCGCCCCGTACGAACGCTTCCTCAAACAACTGGGCAGCGAAGGCTTCCAGGGGGAAATCGCCGCCGACCTGGGTTCGCGCACGGTGCTGTCCACCGATAACTCGATCTACCAGCGCCTGCCCCAGGCTGCCGTGTTCCCGAAAACCTACGCCGATGTCGAGTTGGTGGCGAAACTCGCCGCCCACCCGCAGTACCGTTCCGTGGTGCTGACCCCGCGCGGCGGCGGCACCGGCACCAACGGCCAGTCGTTGACCGACGGCATCGTCGTCGACCTTTCCCGGCACCTGAACGGCATTCTCGAAATCAACGTCGAGGAGCGCTGGGTGCGGGTCCAGAGCGGCGTGGTCAAGGACCAGCTGAACGCCGCCCTCAAGCCCCACGGCCTGTTCTTCGCCCCCGAGCTGTCCACCTCGAACCGCGCCACCATCGGCGGGATGATCAACACCGACGCCAGCGGCCAGGGCAGTTGCACCTATGGCAAGACCCGCGATCACGTGCTCGCCCTGTCTACCGTGCTGCTCGGCGGGCAGCGCCTGGACAGCCAGCCGCTGCCCGGCGAACAGGCCGACCGCGAAGCGGCCCGGCAGGACCTGGTCGGCAGCGTCTATCGCTGCGCCCGCGACATCGCCGACCAGCAGGCGCAACTGATCCGGGACACCTTTCCGCCGCTCAACCGCTGCCTGACCGGCTATGACCTCGCCCACCTGCGCGAAGAGGACGGCGGCTTCAACCTCAACAGCATCCTCTGCGGCTCCGAGGGTTCGCTGGGCTTCATCGTCGAAGCCAGGCTGAACGTCCTGCCGATCCCGCGCCACAGCATCCTGGTGAACGTGCAATACACCGCGTTCATGGATGCCCTGCGCGATGCCAAGGCGCTGATGGCGCTCAAGCCGCTGTCGATCGAGACCGTCGACTCCAAGGTCTTGCGCCTGGCCATGCAGGACATCGTCTGGCACGGCGTTGCCGAATACTTCCCGCCGATCCCCGGCCAGCAGACCCTGGGCATCAACCTGATCGAGTTCAGCGACGATGACCAGGAGCAACTGGAACGCCGCGTCCATGACTTCATCGACCACCTGAAGACCGACACCAGCGTGGTGCGCCTGGGCCATACCCTGGCGGTCGGCAACGAAGCGGTGAAACGCGTCTACACCATGCGCAAGCGCTCGGTGGGCCTGCTCGGCAACGTCCAGGGCGAGGCGCGGCCGCAGCCGTTCGTGGAAGACACCGCGGTGCCGCCGGAAAACCTCGCCGACTTCATCGCCGAGTTCCGCGCCCTGCTCGACTCCCACCAGCTCGAATACGGCATGTTCGGCCACGTCGATGCTGGCGTGCTGCACGTGCGGCCGATCCTCGACATGAAGGACCCGCTCCAGGCGGCGCTGATCCGCCCGGTATCCGATGGCGTCGCGGCGCTCACCCAGAAGTACGGCGGCCTGTTGTGGGGCGAGCATGGCAAGGGCCTGCGCTCCGAGTACTCCCCGGCCTACTTCGGCCCGCTGTACCCATCGCTGCAGGCGATCAAGGCGGCATTCGACCCGTTCAACCAGCTCAACCCCGGCAAGATCGCCACGCCGTCGAGCGTCAGCGAAGCCAAGCTGACCAAGGTCGACGAAGTGGTCCTGCGCGGCGACCTCGACCGGCAGATCGACGAGCGGGTCTGGCAGAGCTACCAGAGCGCCGTGCACTGCAACGGCAACGGTGCCTGCTACAACTTCGACCCCGATGACGCGATGTGCCCATCGTGGAAAGCCACCCGTAACCGCATTCATTCGCCCAAGGGCCGGGCGTCGCTGGTGCGCGAGTGGCTGCGCCTGCAGGGCGCCCAGGGCGTCGACCTGCAGGGCAACGTGGCGAGCAGCTTCAGTGTCGGCAACCTGCTGGCCAGGGTGCGCAATACCGTCGGCAAGCGACTGGGCGAGAAAGATTTCTCCCACGAAGTGTACGAGTCGATGGCCGGCTGCCTGGCATGCAAGTCCTGCGCGGGCCAGTGCCCGGTGAAGGTCAACGTGCCGGACTTCCGCTCACGCTTCCTCGAGCTGTACCACAACCGCTACCTGCGGCCGCTGAAGGACTATGTGATCGGCTCGCTGGAATACAGCATTCCCTATATCGCCCGCTTCCCGCGGCTGTACAACGCGATGATGAACGCACGGCCGGTCAAGTTCCTGCTCGAGCACGTGGTCGGCATGGTCGACAGCCCGCTGCTGAGCCTGATGGATTTCCACCAGGTCTGCGCCCGCTGGAACGTGCAGACGGCCACCGCGCACAAGCTGTCGAAACTGAGCGAGGAGCAGCGTCGGCGCAGCGTGGTGATCGTGCAGGACGCCTTCACCCGCTACTTCGAAACCCCGCTGGCAGCCGAGTGGATCGAACTGATCGCGCGCCTGGGCTACGACATCTACCTAGCGCCGTTCGCCCCCAACGGCAAGCCGCTGCAAGTGCAGGGTTTCCTCGGTGCGTTCAAGAAGGCCGCGGCCCACAACGCCAAGGGCCTGAAGGCGCTGGAAGCCCATGGCGTTCCGCTGGTGGGACTCGACCCGGCGATGACCCTGGTCTACCGCCAGGAATACGCCAAGACCCTGGAACAGGACGCCGCACCAAGCGTGGTGCTGGCCCAGGAATGGCTGGCGACTGCCCTGCCGAAGCTGGAGAAGCCGCAAACGCCGCAGACCTACCAGTTCCTGCCGCACTGCACCGAACGCACCAACGAACCGGCAGGCGTCGACCAATGGAAGAAGGTCTTCGACGGCTTTGGTCTCAACCTGCAGGTGTTGGCCAGCGGCTGCTGCGGCATGTCCGGTACCTACGGGCACGAAACCCGCAACGTGAAGACCTCGCAGGTCATCTACTCGCAATCCTGGCAACCGCTGGTCGAGCGCTACCAGCCCAGCGGCCGCTTGCTGGCCGACGGCTATTCCTGCCGCAGCCAGGTCAAGCGCCAGGCCGGTGAAGTGGTGCTGCATCCGTTGCAGGCCCTGCTGGGCCAGCTTCGCGAGCGCGGCGAGCCACTGGCGGCCAGCCCGGCGAACTGAGCGCCAGGCCAGGTATTCACTGACAGGGCGGCGGACTCTACCCCCTGCCAGTGAAACCCCTCGGGGTCGTAGTCACTACAGCCCCGGGCCACTCTGGACGATCCGCAGCGACAGGGCCTCGTAGGGATCGAGGTCGATGTTCAACACGCCCTCCGCCTCCAATTCCCCCTCGACCCGCTCGTTGATCATGTCCACCACGGTACCGGGCTGAACGTTCGGCAGGTGGATGGCTTCGCTGATGCCCTCTCCGCTGAAGTTCAGCGCAGTGACCTGGATGCCCTTGCCGGCCGGCAGCTCATGCACCATGACCAGCAAGCCGGGACTGGTGACGTCCGGTACCAGCAACTGCCGGCTGCTGGCAATGCCATAGGCCTGGCGCACCGACACCAGCCGCTTGACCTGGCTGGCAAACGAGTCCGGGCTTTTCAACTGCTCGGACAACGGGCCATACAACGACCGCGCCAGCGGCATGCCCCTGGCCGACTCGGTCGCCTGCGGATTCAGCCCGCCGAGGTCATAGCCGCCGCGATGAATCCAGCGGGTATCGCCATCGCCCATCCGTTCTTCGACCTGCTCGCGCTCCAGCGGCAGCGCGCCGACCATGTCCCAACCGGACAGCGCGAGCACCCCCGGCTGCATGGCATTGAACATCACCAGCAGCAAGTGGATTTTCTGCACCCGCTGCACATCGTCGGCCGTCAGGGCGGCCAGGTCCCGCAGCCCGAGGGCCGCGGTGATAATGCTCGCGGTGGTGCAGGAAACACCATTGGTCACGAAGCGCAGGTTGTAGGGCGCGTGCTCGCCACTGAGGCGTTCGTACATCTCTTCGCGGATATGCTCGCGCAGGATGCTGCCCGGCAGGGTCTGGCCCTTGTACAGGTACATGTCGTGGGCATGCAGGGTCCAGAAATGCACCAGTTCCAGGGTGAGTTCATCGTGGTTCTGCAGGGCGTGGATCAACGAGGCCGGGTCGATGCCGAAGGCATACATCTGGTTGAGCATCAGCCGCAGGAATTCGGTATCGCCGGTCAGCAAGGCATGCTGGTAGGCCGGCCGGGTAATGAAATCGTACGAGAGGTCTGCACCACCCTTGGACATCTGCGCGATGTCGTCGAGGGTGAGGTTGAGTTCCTGGAAGCTGAAACCACCGGCCTTGCGGATCATGCCGCCGAGCAACTGGTTGCCATTGATCGACAGCGGGTGGCTTTCCGACCAGGCCGTGTCATTGTGGCGGATCTCCACGCCGAGGAAGCCGTTGGCGTCCAGCCGCAGGCCCCGTGCGCCCAGGCGGTCGAGGGCATGCAGGGCGTCGCCGATGATCAGTTGCTGCGCGGCAAAGGTCGGGTCGAGCCAGTTCAGCGACGGCTGCCCGTCCTTGAAATAGTGCAGGTACACCCAGCGGCGCGCCTTGCCATCGGCCCCGACCACCACCGCTGTCGCGCTCCAGTCGGTTTCCTTCACCCCCGGCTCGAAAAAGATCACCCGCTGCAACTGGCCGACTGTGTAGCGCCGTTCCTTGAGCAGGTCGCACTGGGCCGGGCTGAGGTTGGCGGAGTCGCGACCGGGAGGAATCTGCGGCAACAGGTCCCAGTCCTCCTCGCGGATCTCGACCATGTGATAGATCCCCGGATAAGGCGCGACGCCCAGCTCCGCCAGGCGAAAGTCGGCGCCCTTGCCGGTGTGCGAGGGGATCAGGTCGTCGATGGTGACCGCGTTGTGCGCTGCGGCCACGCGATTCATGCGGATCAGCTCTTCCTCGCTGCCGTACAGCGGGTCGATGTTCCAGCTGATCCGATCGAAGTTGCCATCGATGCTCGGGGTGTATTGCCGCCCGGTGATCCCGCCGGCCTGCTTGATGGGCCCAGTATGAATGCCCTGCACGCCGATCGACGACAGGCTGCGCCAGAGTTCCTCATCACCCAGCGCCTGCAGGACCGAACCACCCTCGGCGGTGACGATGGAGTCGGGGTAGACCGTCAGCCAGACCGAGGCGATGGCGGTGGCGTCACGTGGCCGTACCTGGGCATACGGGTTCATCCATTGGCGAGCCTGCCCCGAGTAGGCTTGCGCGTTGTCCTGCGCCGCCTTGAGCATGGATTGCTCAACCAGCCACTCCACGTGGGTTGCATCCTGTTTCGACATAGCCTGCTTCTCCCTGACTGAAGAAATTTGCCCATACCTAGGATTCAGAGGGGCGCAGGCGGTAATCGTTCGCCGGAGTCGGCAGGATTGGCCTGGCGAAACCGCTAACGTGCGCGCAGGATCGCCGCGAAATCATCAGCCACGCCCACGCTGGCGTCGCCTTTCCAGGCGATCACTGCTCGTCGGCGGAAAACCGGTCGCGACTGTTGGTCAAGTGCAACACCATGGCTGCGCGGGCGGCATCCGGGTCCTGCCTGCGGATGGCATTGAAGATGGCCTCGTGCTCGAGGTTGGCCAAGCCGCCGTAACGGGCCATGTCCACGCCCGCACGTTCATCGGGCCGGACCTGGGTGCGTGGAATGACCGAGCTGCCCAGGTGCTGCATGATCTCGGTGAAGTAGCTGTTGCCAGTCGCCTCGGCGATGATCTGGTGGAAGCGCCGGTCCGGCTCGACACAACTGTCGCCGCTGGCCAACGAGGCATCGTAGTCATCCAGGGCCTGGCGCATGCGCACCAACTGCTCGTCGCTGCGACGCGAGGCGGCCAAGGCCACCGCCTGCACTTCCAGGCCCAGGCGCAACTCGATGACGCGACGAACGTTGGCGGCGGTATCGACCGTCAGGCGCAACCCCAGCCGGGACTCCCGGGCCAGCACGAAGGTGCCGATGCCATGGCGGGTCTCGACCAGTCCGGAGGCCTGCAGCTTGGAAATGGCCTCGCGCACCACCGTCCGGCTGACCCCATGCTCACGCACGATGGATGGTTCCGACGGCAGCTTTTCGCCCGGCGCGAACTTGCCCAGCAATATCTGCTGGGTGAGAAACGCCACCAGTTCATGAGCCAGGCCGTTGGAGCGTTTGCGCCCGGTCGGTGCGCTGTCAGTCTGCATGCAAAAACCATCCACCAAGATAGAACAGCAGCCAGCTTAACACTCCTCAATCCCAACACCGAAAACAACCGCGGCAGTATCCATTCGAGAGCCAACAGGCGAATCAACTTGTCTGACATGCAACCTGTAAATCTGACTCTCACCCACCAAACCAAAACCCTAGAGCCTCAAAAAATCCAAAATCACACCAAAGAACTTATAAAAGTCCTTAAAAATCAATGTTAATAACCAAAAATACGTAAAAAAGGCAAAACCATTCGAATTAGTTCTCTGAAGCATCATTGCCAGAAAAAGACCTACTTGTATGATGTCTATCAAGAAAGCGGCAATGCTGCTGATCTTGACCCCCAACCCGCATAAAAATAATCAGTGGGAGATTTCAATTGTGACCCATTCAAGCAATGCGTCTGCCGCGCCTGGCAACGATGCGATCCTGGCCCGAACCGTCGCCAAGGTGAAGAGCCATGTACTCCCACTGTTCGTGATCATGTTCATCGTCAACTACATCGATCGCGTCAACATCGGTTTCGTCCGTACGCACCTCGAACACGACCTGGGTATCGGGGCTGCCGCCTACGGCCTGGGAGCCGGACTGTTCTTCATCGGCTACGCCCTGTTCGAAGTCCCCTCGAACATCCTGCTGCAGAAAGTCGGCGCCCGGATCTGGCTCACCCGCATCATGCTCAGCTGGGGCCTGGTTGCCACGCTCATGGCGTTCATCCAGAACGAAACCCATTTCTACATCCTGCGGGTGCTGCTGGGCTTTGCCGAAGCCGGCTTCTTTCCCGGCGTGATCTACTACTTTACCCGCTGGTTGCCAGGTGCCGAGCGCGGCAAGGCGATCGCCATCTTCCTCAGCGGCTCGGCCGTGGCCTCGCTGATCTCCGGCCCGTTGTCCGGCGCCCTGCTGCAGATCGAAGGCCTGGGTCTTCACGGCTGGCAGTGGATGTTCGCCATCGAAGGCCTGGCCTCGGTGGTGCTGGGTTTCTTCGTCTGGTTCTGGCTGGACTCCAAGCCCCACGATGCCAAGTGGCTGACACGTGAAGAACAGGATGCACTGGTAGGCGCCATCGACCAGGAACAACGCGAGCGCGAGGCCCTCAGCACGATCAAGCCGACCATCGGCCAGTTGCTCAAGGACAGGCAGATCATGCTGTTCTGCGCCCTCTACTTCTGCATCCAGCTGACCATCTACGCCGCCACGTTCTGGCTGCCGAGCATCATCAAGAAGATGGGCGCCCTGAGCGACATCCAGGTGGGCTTCTTCAACTCCATCCCCTGGCTGATCTCGATCATCGCGATGTACACCTTTGCCGCGCTTTCGGGCCGCTTCAAGTTTCAACAGGCCTGGGTCGCGACCGCCCTGCTGATCGCCGCGGCGGGGATGTTCCTGTCCACCACCGGCGGGCCGATCTTCGCCTTCGTCGCCGTGTGCTTTGCCGCCATCGGTTTCAAGTCGGCCTCGTCGCTGTTCTGGCCGATCCCACAGGGTTACCTGGATGTTCGCATCGCCGCCGCGGTCATCGCGCTGATCAACTCCATCGGCAACCTCGGCGGTTTCGTCGCACCGGCCACCTTCGGCTTCCTGGAGCAGAGCACCGGCTCCATCCAGGGCGGCCTCTACGGCCTGGCCGGCACCTCGGTGCTCGCCGCCATCCTGGTGTTCTTCGCCAAGACCAAACCCGGAACCACCCCGGCAGTGCTCGACGCTGTCTCCGTTCCCAGCCCGGCGCCCCTGGGCAAAACACACTGACTTCCCGATTGCCGACTGACCTGATCAACAGGAAACGCCCATGACCACTGCATCGATCAAGAACGCCCCCGTCGTCACCAGCCTGCAGGTGATCCCTGTCGCCGGCCATGACAGCATGCTGATGAATCTCAGCGGCGCCCACGGCCCATTCTTCACCCGCAACATCGTCATTCTGAAGGACAGCGCCGGCAACACCGGCGTGGGCGAAGTGCCCGGCGGCGAACGCATCCGCGAAACCCTGGAAGACGCCCGCAGCCTGGTGGTCGGCCAGCCGATCGGCCATTACCAGCGCATCCTCAACCAGATGCGTACCACTTTCGCCGCCCGCGACTCGGCTGGCCGGGGCCTGCAGACCTTCGACCTGCGCATCACCATCCACGCCGTGACCGCCATGGAAGCCGCCCTGCTCGACCTGCTGGGCCAGTTCCTGGAGGTACCCGTGGCCGCCTTGCTGGGCGAAGGCCAGCAGCGCGACGCGGTGAAGATGCTCGGCTACCTGTTCTACGTCGGTGACCGCAGCGCCACCAACCTGGCCTACCGCAGCGAGCCGGACGCCAGCGACGACTGGAGCCGCCTGCGTCACGAAGAGGCCATGACCCCGGAGGCTGTGGTACGCCTGGCCGAAGCGGCCAAGGCCAAGTACGGTTTCAACGACTTCAAGCTCAAGGGTGGCGTACTGCGCGGCGAAGAGGAAATCGAGGCAGTCACCGCCCTGGCCGAACGGTTCCCCGAGGCGCGTATCACCCTGGACCCCAACGGCGCCTGGTCGCTGAAGGAAGCGATTGCCCTGTGCCGTGACCAGCACAAGGTGCTCGCCTACGCCGAAGACCCTTGCGGCGCCGAAAACGGCTACTCGGGCCGCGAGGTCATGGCCGAATTCCGCCGCGCCACCGGCCTGCCTACCGCTACCAACATGATCGCCACCGACTGGCGTGAAATGGGCCACTCGATCCAGTTGCAATCGGTCGATATCCCGCTGGCTGACCCGCACTTCTGGACCATGCAGGGCTCGGTACGGGTCGCGCAGATGTGCAACGACTGGGGCCTGACCTGGGGTTCGCATTCCAACAACCACTTCGACATTTCCCTGGCGATGTTCACCCAGGTGGCCGCAGCCGCGCCGGGTGACATCACCGCCATCGACACCCACTGGATCTGGCAGGACGGCCAGCGCCTGACCCGTGAGCCGCTGAAAATCGAAGGCGGTTTCGTCCAGGTGCCGAGCAAGCCGGGCCTGGGCGTGGACATCGACATGGACGCCGTCGCCAAGGCCCACGAGTTGTACAAGAACATGGGCCTGGGTGCCCGTGATGACAGCGTGGCGATGCAGTTCCTGATCCCGAACTGGAAGTTCGACAACAAGAAACCCTGCATGGTGCGCTGAGCCTGTTCCGGACCATCGGGCCGGGGGCTTCAGCTTCATCTCCAGGTAACACGGGGGCACGATCAGTGCCCCTGTTCATTTGCGCCTGCCACCCGTTTTACCAGGCCAATAATGGACGGTTCCATGACCACGCAACCTCTAGTCAGCCGTTCCGCGCTGAATGGCAGCAAACACTCGAAGAATCTCTCCTGCCTGCTCGCCCAGGTACTGACCGATCGCATCACCGATGGCCAGCTGCAGCCGGGACAGAAGCTACCCACCGAAATCAGCCTCATGTCCGAGCACGGCGTCAGCCGTACGGTCGTGCGCGAAGCCATTTCGCAACTCAGTACCCGTGGGCTGGTCGTCACCATCCATGGGCGAGGCTCGTTCGTCAGTGAAACACCCTTCTCTGCGCCCCCGAGGCCGGATGAGTCACTGGAAGACGTCATTGCGGTCATCGAATTGCGTATCAGCATCGAAGTTGAAGCCGCCGGCTTTGCCGCCGAGCGCAGGACGTCGCAGCACCTGGCGTGCATGGCCGAGGCCCTGGTCGCGCTCGCCAATCCGACCAACAGCCGCGATGCCGCTGCCGCAGCCGACCACGAGTTCCACCGACAGATCGCACTGGCCACCGGTAACCGTCATTTTGTCGACATCACTCATTACCTCGGGACCGAGCTGATCCCCCGCAAACGAGTGGACAGCGCCGCCCTCGATGGCACTGACCACACGACCTACTGCCAACGCCTGCACAGCGAACACCAGGCCATCTACGACAGCATCGCCTACCGCGATCCGATTGCCGCGCGGGCCGCGATGCACATCCACCTGAGCAACATTCGCGAACGGCTTCGCCAGGCCAGCTCGCCTCGCCGGGGCTGATCAATGAAGCTCGGGGCCGACGCTTGGCGACCGGGCGGATCGATGATGGGACGCCCTCCCAGCGAAAGCTTGCAACGCTGAAAGGTCACTTTTCTGGTTTGCCGATGTTGTACCGCCCGCCGTGCACTTATCCTGCCTGACCGAGGATTTATCGATAAACCAGAAATGGCAGAGAACCATGATCGAAGTGACCGAACTCTCCATCGCCGAGTTGCGCGATGCACTGGAATCCGGCCGGACCACCGCGGTACAGCTGGTTGAAGCCTACCTGGCGCGCATCGACGCCTACGACACCCCCAACACCGCCACCGCCCTCAACGCCGTGGTGGTGCGCAACCCGCACGCGCTGGACGAGGCCAAGGCTTCGGACCTGCGTCGGGCCCAGGGCAAAAGCCTGGGGCCACTGGATGGTATTCCCTATACGGCCAAGGACAGCTACCTGGTCAAGGGACTCACCGCGGCCTCGGGCAGCCCGGCCTTCAAGGACCTCGTCGCCCAGCGCGACGCCTTCACCATCGAGCGCCTGCGCGCTGCCGGGGCGATCTGCCTGGGCAAGACCAATATGCCGCCCATGGCCAATGGCGGCATGCAGCGCGGCGTCTATGGCCGCGCCGAAAGCCCCTATAACGCCGCCTACCTGACCGCACCCTTCGCCTCCGGCTCGTCCAATGGCGCCGGTACTGCCACGGCGGCCAGTTTCGCCGCCTTCGGCCTGGCCGAAGAAACCTGGTCCAGCGGCCGTGGCCCGGCCTCCAATAACGGGCTGTGCGCCTACACGCCGTCGCGCGGGGTGATTTCGGTACGCGGCAACTGGCCGCTGACGCCGACGATGGACGTCGTGGTGCCCTATGCCCGGACCATGGCCGACCTGCTGGAAATCCTCGACGTGGTGGTCGCCGACGACCCGGACACATCCGGCGACCTCTGGCGCCTGCAGCCCTGGGTGGCAATTCCGGAGACGTCGTCCGTACGCCCCGAGTCCTACCAGCAACTGGCCGCCGGTGCGGGCGTGCTGGCGGGCAAGCGCCTCGGCGTGCCGCGCATGTTCATCAACCAGGACCTCGAAGCCGGCACCAGCGAGAAACCCGGAATCGGCGGCCCGACCGGCCAGCGCATTCACACCCGCCCGTCCGTCATCGCCCTGTGGGAAGCGGCCCGCCAGGCACTGGAAGCAGCGGGTGCTACCGTCGTGGAAGTCGACTTCCCGCTGGTCTCCAACTGCGAGGGCGACCGCCCCGGCGCCCCAACGGTGTACAACCGAGGCCTGGTCACCAAGGCATTCTTGCACGAGGAACTTTGGGAGCTGTCCGCCTGGGGCTTCGACAATTTCCTGCGGGACAACGGCGACCCGGCGTTGAATCGCCTGGCCGATGTCGACGGACCGAGCATCTTCCCCCACGACCCCGGCACCCTGCCCAACCGCGAGGACGACCTCGCTGCCGGCATGGCCGAATACGTGCGCATGGCGCAACAGGGGATCAAGCCGTGGCATGAGCTGCCGTCCTTGCCGGACGGCCTGCGTGGCCTGGAGCAGACCCGCAAGCTTGACCTGGAAGACTGGATGGAAGGCCTGCAACTGGACGCCGTATTGTTCCCGACGGTGGCCGACGTCGGCCCGGCCGATGCCGATGTAAATCCAGCATCCGCCGACATTGCCTGGAGCAATGGTGTCTGGGTAGCCAACGGCAACCTGGCGATCCGGCACCTGGGCGTGCCGACTGTCACCGTGCCCATGGGCGTGATGGCCGATATCGGCATGCCGGTCGGCCTGACCTTCGCTGGCCGTGCCTATGACGACAACCGGTTGTTGCAGTTGGCCTCGGCCTACGAGGCAACCGGTTCGAAACGCGTCATCCCGCCACGCACCCCGCCGCTGAGACGTGACTGACCAGCCGGCCCTCGCAGCAACAGCTGTTGCGGGGGCCGCTGCGCTCTTCTCAGTTCCTTGTCACCATCGACAACGTCCCGCCCAGGAAAAACGCCGGGGTACGCCAACGGGCATACAGCATCAACACCAGGCCAAGCAGCAGGATGGTCATGGCGATGATGAACACCAGGCCCACGCCCGCGATATGCGAACCACTGCCGAACTCGGGTGACATGCTGTCGTAGGCCGTCTGCCAGAAAATCACCGAGAGCATCGACGCCCCCAGCAACGGACAGAGGCCGCGCATCAGGAAATGCCGCAGGCTGAAGAACAGGCTGTGGCGGAAATACCAGACGCAGGCGAACGCAGTCAGCGAATAGTAGAAGCAGATCATCATGCCCAGGGCGGTGATGGTGTCGGCCAGTACGTTGTCGCTCAGGGTGCGCATGGTCACGTAGAAGGCCCCGGTGGCAATGCCCGCAGCGATCGTCGCGTAGCGCGGCGTGCGCGAGCGCGGGCAGATGCTGGCGAAGCGTTGCGAGACCGCCCCGTAGTAACCCATGGCCAGCAGGGTCCGGGCGGGCGAGATGAAGGTCGACTGCAAGGACGCGGCGGTACTCGCCAGCACCGCCACGGACATCAGGATCGCCAGCGGCCCCATCACCGGGCCGGCCAGGTGGGCGAAGACGTTTTCCTGGATCTGCGGATTGCCCAGGCCCCAGCCGGTCTCGCCGATACCGGCGAACTGCAGGGTCGCGGCGGCGGTGAACAGGTACAGCGCGAGGATCACCAGCACCGTCAGGGTGGCGGCGCGGCCCGGCACCTTCTCGCTGCCGACCGATTCTTCACTGACCGTCAGGCACAGGTCCCAGCCCCAGAAGATGAAGATCGACAACGACAGGCCTGCGGCGAATGCCGAGAACGACTCGATATTGAACGGGTTGAACCACTCTGCATGGAACACCACCGGGGCCGAGTTTGGCGCCGCGTGGAACGCCGCGATGGAGAAGCCGATCAGCACCAGCAATTGCAGGGCGACCAGAGCGTACTGCACGCGCATGGTCATGCCGATGCCGCGGCAACTGATCCACACCGCCACGCAGATGAACACGCAGCAGGTGATGATGTTCACCAGCAGGTTTTCCCGCAATGCCGCCAGTTCCGCGATGCCGGTGAGCTGGGCGAGGAACAGGTAGAAGAAGTCCACCGCCACGCCGGCGAGATTGGACAGCACGATGGTGGTCGCCGTGACCAGCCCCCAGCCGCCGATCCAGCCGATCATCGGGCCGAACGCCCGCGCCGACCAGGTGAACGAGGTGCCGCTGTCCGGCTCGGCCGCGTTCAGTTCGCGATAGCCCAGGGCGACCAGCAACATCGGCAGGAAGCCGACGATGAACACCGCCGGCAGGTAGACCCCCACTTCGCGCACGGTGGGGCCCAGTGCACCCGTCAGGGTGTAGACCGGGGCGATGGTCGATATCCCCAGTACGACACAGGCGAACAACCCGACCTTGCCCTGGGCCAGGCCCTTGGAGTTGACGGTGTCGCCCGTGCCAGTCGTCTCGTGGCCCTGGGCGGCCTCGATGTATTCACTCATAAGCCTTTGCCACCTTTTAGAATTATTTTCAGTGCCGCTGGAGCGGGTCAGAGCGGACTCATCGCGCTCGGCGTACCTCGGCGTAGCGTTGACAGGCATCCTTGAATGCCTGGAACAGCGTGCGTGATTCGGGGTTGTCGGCGAAGCGCCATTCCGGGTGCCATTGCACCCCGACGACAAAGCCCGGCGCATCGCGGACCGAGACGGCTTCGACCAGGCCGTCCGGAGCCAGTGCCTCTACCCGTAGCGTCGGTGCCAGGCGGTCGATGCCCTGGCTGTGCAACGAATTGACGCGAAACTCGGGTGGCAGGCCGAACTGCTCGAACACCCCGCCAGGCTGCACCTGCACTGCATGTTGCGGCGCGTAGTGTTCGGCCAGGGTTTCCCCCTGCGGCTCGCGATGGTCGAGAAAGCCGGGCAGCTCATGCACGCGCTGGTGCAGGGAACCACCGAGGCTGACATTGAGTTCCTGGAAGCCGCGGCAGATGCAGAACACCGGAATGCCCCGGTCGATGGCCAGGCGTAGCAGCGGCAAGGTATTGGCATCGCGGGCCGCATCGTGGGCCGTGCCCGCAAGGCTCGGTTCGCCCTGGTAGAGCGAAGGGTCGACGTTGGAAGGAGAGCCGGTAAACAGCAGGCCATCCAGGTGTTCCAGCAAGTCCTGTGGATCGCTGGGAATGCTGCGCGCCGGCAGCAATACCGGCAGCCCGGCATGGGCTGCGGCTTCGACATATTTGTCGCCGACGGTGTGGGAGTCGTACTTACCCAGCAGTTGTCGGCAGGCGGTGACACCGATCAGGGGCACGCGGGACATGGTTATTCTCCAGGAAATGCCGTCAGCGCCGGGCCGACGACAGGAACTCAGACACCCAGGCGATCACGCAACTGGTAGTAGGCAGCGCCCATGGCCGTGAACGGCACACGCAGCAGTCGCCCGCCGGGGAATGGGTAGTGGGTCAGGCCGGCCAGGGCGTCGAAACGCTCGGCCTGGCTGCGCAGGGCCTCGGCCAGCACCTTGCCGGCCAGGTGCGTGTAGGTCACGCCGTGGCCGCTGCAGCCCTGGGAGTAGTAGATGTTGTCGCCCAGGCGACCGACCTGTGGCAGGCGCGACAGGGTCAGCAGGAAGTTGCCGGTCCAGGTGAAATCGATCTTGACGTTCTTCAGTTGCGGGAAGGTCTTGAGCATCTTCGGCCGAATGATCGCCTCGATGTCCGCCGGATCGCGCGCACCGTAGACCACGCCACCACCGTAGATCAGCCGGCGGTCGGCGGTGAGACGGTAGTAGTCGAGCAGGTAGTTGCAGTCCTCGACGCAGTAGTCCTGGGGCAGCAGGCTGCGCGCCAGGTCCTCGGACAGCGGCTCGGTAGCGAGCACCTGGGTGCCGCAGGGCATCGACTTGGCGGCCAGCTCCGGCACCAGCCCGCCGAGGTAGGCGTTGCCGGCCACCACGACGAACTTGGCGCGGACCTGCCCGTGCGAGGTGTGCACCACCGGGTTCGCGCCCCGCTCGATGCGGGTCGCCGGGCTCTGTTCGTAGATGGCGCCGCCCAGGGAGGCAACGGCCGCCGCTTCACCTAGGGCCAGGTTGAGCGGATGGATGTGACCGCCACTCATGTCGAGCATGCCGCCGACATAACGGTCGGTACCGACCACTTCGCGGATGCGCCGCTCGTCCATCAGTTCGAGCTGGGTGTGCCCGTAGCGCTCCCAGAGCTTTTTCTGCGATTCCAGGTGCGCCAGCTGCTTGGGGGTGATGGCGGCGAAAACGCCACCGTCCTTCAGGTCGCAGTCAATGCCGTAGCGGGCGACGCGCTCACGAATGATCCGCCCGCCCTCGAAGGCCATCTCGCCGAGCAACTGCGCCTGGCGGGCGCCGGTCTGGCGTTCGATGACGTCGATATCGCGGCTGTAGCTGTTGACGATCTGCCCGCCATTGCGGCCCGAGGCACCGAAGCCGACCAGCGCCGCCTCCAGCACCGTGACGGTGAAACCGTGTTCGAGCAGGAACAGCGCGGTGGACAGCCCGGTGTAGCCGGCGCCGATGATGCAGACATCGGTCTCGACCGACTCGCTCAGTCGTGGGTAGCGGGTGTCGAGGCTGCGCGATGCCGCGTAGACACTTGCAACGTGGTTGTTCATGGTTGAATTCCTCACGGGGCCGGCCCCTTAGACGGTGTGCAGGTACCAGTTGTATTCGAGGTCGGAAATGGTGGTTTCGAACTCCTGCATCTCGGCCTCCTTGCACGCCACGAAAATGTCGATGTACTCGGGGCTGATGTACTTGTTCAGCACTTCGCTGTCGTCCAGCTCGCGCAGGGCGTCGCGCAGGTTGTTCGGCAGGCTCTGCTCCAGTTGCTCGTAGGAGTTGCCGTCGATGGGGTCGGACGGTTCGAGCTGGTTGCTCAGCCCGTGGTGAATACCGGCCAGGATCGAGGCCATCATCAGGTACGGGTTGGCGTCGGCACCGGCAACGCGGTGTTCGATGCGAATCGCGTCGGAGCCACCGGTGGGCACCCGCACCGCCACGGTACGGTTATCCAGGCCCCAGCTCGGCGCGTTGGGCACGTAGAACTGGGCGCCGAAACGCCGGTACGAGTTGACGTTCGGGCACAGGAAGGCCATCGACGCCGGCATGGTTTCCAGCACGCCGGCGATCGCGTGACGCAACGGCGCGTGTTCCAGTGGGTTTTCGGTGGCGAAGATGTTCTTGCCGGTCTTCTGGTCGATCAGCGAGATGTGCACGTGCAGGCCGTTGCCGGCCTGGCCCGGATAGGGCTTGGCCATGAAGGTCGAGTCCATCTCGTGGTCGTAGGCGATGTTCTTCACCAGGCGCTTGAGCAGTACCGCGTAGTCACAGGCCTTGAGCGCGTCCTCGACGTGGTGCAGGTTGACCTCGAACTGCGCCGGGGCACTTTCCTTGACGATGGCGTCGGCCGGGATGCCCTGCTCCTTCGCCGCTTCGAGCATGTCCTGCAGACAGTCGACGTACTCGTCGAGGTCGTCGATCAGGTACACCTGGGTCGAGATCGGCCGTTTGCCGGAGATCGGCGAGCGTGGTGGCTGCGGCCGACCGTTCACGTTTTCCTGGTCGATCAGGTAGAACTCCAGCTCGAACGCCGCACAGATCGTCAGCCCCAGGGCATCGAACTTCTGCACCACCTGGCGCAGCACTTCCCGCGGGTCGGCGAAGAATGGCCGGCCGTCGAGTTCGTGCATGGTCATCAGCAACTGCGCGGTGGGCCGTTTCTGCCAGGGCTCGGGGCTCAGAGTGTTGGGAATCGGGTAGCAGATGCGATCGGCATCGCCGATGTCCAGGCCCAGCCCGGAGCTTTCGACGGTCGAACCGTTGATGTCCAGGGCGAACAGCGAAGCCGGCAGGTTGATGCCTTTCTCGTAGACCTTGTGCAGGCTGGCGCGCTCGACGCGCTTGCCCCGCACCACGCCGTTCATGTCGGTGATCAGCAGATCGACGAACTGAATGTCGGGGTGGTCCTTGAGGAAGATATTCGCTTCGTTGAGCTGCACGACACGGGGAGAGACTGGGGAGTTCATGGGGGGTACATCCTTGGTGCTGCCGCGCTCGAGCGAAACACTTCGCGAGCCTGGGCAGCGTATTTGTAGTGGGGTGGCTGCGGGCGGCGATCCTGCGGGGACCGGCGCACCTTTCCATGTGCCATTGATTCGAGGTTGCGCGCCGAGTATAAGATGGCACCAGCGCAAGCCACATCGGCAAACTGGCAAAGGAAGATTGCAACGATGCAATATCAAGTCACCCACAGTGACCTGCACCTGGTGCTTGCCCTGGTTCGCGGACGCACCCTGGCCAGAGCCGCCGAACAGTTGCAGGTGGATGTTTCGACGGTGTTCCGGGCGATTCGCAAGCTCGAGGCCAACCTGGAAGTGGCGCTGTTCGACAAGAACCGTCGCGGCTACACGCCGACCGAGAGCGCCAAGGCCATCGCCGAGCAGGCCGAACGGGCCGAGCAGGCCCTGGAGACGGCGCGCATTGCCCTGGCCCACGGCGAAAACGTCATCAGTGGCACGGTGCGCCTGACCTGTACCGATGCGGTACTGCGCAGCCTGCTGCTGCCCGGCCTTTCGACGCTGATGCCGCGCTACCCGGCGATTTCCCTGGAGATTGCCACCTCCAACAACTTCGCCAGCCTGAGCCGCCGCGACGCGGATATCGCCCTGCGCCTGTCCAACTCGCCCCCGGAGCACCTGGTGGGACGCCGGCTGGGCAAGAGTTCCTACTACGTTTGCGGGCACAGCAGTTATCGCGAAGGCTATCGGCAATCGCCGACCGACCAGCCGTGGATCGCCCCGAACGACTCACTGGCCGACCACCTCTCGGTGGTCTGGCGCCAACAGGCCTACCCCGGCCTGGTGCCGCGCTATCGCTGCAGCAGCATGTCATCGGTCGGCGGCCTGGTCGGCGCGGGCCTGGGCGTGGCCGCCCTGCCCGACTTCATGGTCGACAGCCTGGAAGGGGTCGAACGGCTGAGCGAGCCGCTGGAGGGCTGCGATACCGATATCTGGCTGCTGACGCGGCCGGACAATTTGTCGTTGCGTTCTGTGCAGATTTTGTTTGATGAGATGGCTAATTTGCTGCGGGGGATGATTGAAAACGGTAGTGGACGGTAGAGCTGGGTGGTGTGCACGTCAACCAAATGACAGGGCTGGACATACAGCTCGCCACCCTTGTCGAGAGAGATAGACAGAAATCCGTATGGAGACCATGTGGTTGGCGATGATCTATTACTCTGCGCTCAAGGGCGGCCGATGAGCACCATGTGCCTTGGAGAACAAGGCTTGGGCACGACGGTCCACCCAGTAACGCTCGGCACGGCGGGGTGCTTCAGGCCATAAGCCGCACGGTCCTTGCGCGAGCACAGAGCATCCAACGCCCACCACGCGGCGCTGCGAAACGGCTTGCGAGGATGACTGACGTAGGTACTGATCAAATCGTTCCAACCCTCATGGGCCTCTACCCAGCGGCCGGCCTTGAGATGCCCTTCTACGTGGTGCCAGCTCGACAGCAGCGAATCCAGATGATCGTTCACGTCGTCAAGGCGAAAGCCCAGGTTCAACACCTCGAGGGTCATGTCACCCTTGCGATCGCGGCCCACGACGGTCCATTTCCAGCGGCGCTTGGGCTTGCTCCTGTCTACCGGGAGCCATTGAATATGGTCCAGCGGGTTATCGATACGAGGGTTCACCAATAAGGGCGACTCGCCCGAGGTGTCGAAGTATGCGTCCGGCAACGGATGTGTTGCCCCCACAACAGGTGCGGTGACGCGGACCGAGCCTGACTCGATGGGGAAGCAACTTCCCTTGTTGCCGGTCATGTTGCAGTGGTCGCAGGCGAACAGCAGGTTCTCCCAGGTCCAGGCCAGCCACCAGTAATGCGTATCGACCCCAACCCAGACGTTGTTGACGAAATCCTGGGCGATCTTCTTGGGACGAAAATGCTCGACGGGGCGTTTGAACGCATCTTCCTTCTGCTCGCAGAACGCGCATTTACCGTATTGGCGCTCGTGCAAGGCGGTACGGGCTACTCTGTAACCACGATCAAGCAGCTTCTTGAAATCCGCATGGCCAACCCCTAACCGGTTGAAGGCTGCAATGGCAGCCGGCAGGTGCTTGTTTCGCTGCGCGGTGAGTTCCGCGGGCTCCTTGCCCAGCGCAAGCTTAATCATCGTCTTCACCCTGTACCGGTTCGACCAAGTCGCTAACCAACGACTGCGTCAGTTGCCGGTGAAGCGCCTCCATGCGTTCCTGCTGGTGCGCGGTGCGATGAGGGTTGGTCGCCAAGGCCGTGTAGCTTCTGATCGCTTCGCCGTTCTCGTTGAGCGTCAGGCGGTCGAGGCCGAAGTACTCCTGATACAGCTCGGTACCGGTCATTGCCCGAGGATCGGGTTGGGTGTGCAGGTCCTCTTCACGTTCGACACGGTCCCACTCTCCGGTCAAGGCATCCGGGGTGATACGCTCGACGTTGCCGGTCTGCGGGTTGGCCTGCACGCGGATTATTTCTTCCGGCGACAGCGTCGCCAGCACCACGGGGCTGTGCGTGGTGGCAACGAACTGAAGCCTGGGGAAGGTCTTGCGCAAGGCCGGGATCAGGCGCGTCTGCCAACGCGGGTGAAGATAGAGGTCGATTTCGTCGATCAGGACCAGACCTTCGAAGTCATGTGGTTCGATATCACTATCGGCCTCCAGCAGGATATGTCCGACCAGATCCGCAACCCAGGCGATGGTGGATTGGTAGCCATGTGCGAGGGCTATCGCCGGCACCTTCTCGGCCTTGCCGCCCATGACTTGATGAAACCGGTTGCTGTCTACGAAGTGCGCAGCGTGCGCAATGCCGCCCTGCCCGCGCAATTCAATATTCTTGATGTCTTCTGGCAGCACACCCGTATTGACGATCGCACTGCGAAGGATCGATGAATAGGTACGGGACTTCTTGGTGCGGCCAAAGTGCCCAAGGAAGCCAGTACTCGCCAACCGATGATCAGGGTCGAACAATGGCTTCATCCGATCAACCGACGACCGCGCCAACTCAGGCATACGAGCAGACTCCGGCAGGATGCGATGAACCCCATAGCCGATGACGAACCACAGGTGCGCTTCGCTTGCGCGCGCATTATCCAACGGATCCGGGATCCCTTTGGGCGACTCGTCGCTCTCACCATACCAGGACTGAGCGCGCAGCGAGGTTTCCTTGGGTTTGAGGCTGACATGCGAAGTCAGGCGCAGGTCGTTCTTTTCGCCCTTGTGCAGGGGATGGCACTTGGCATCAAGCAGCGACGAGGGCGTGAATGCATAGCGCGCCCGGACCTCCATGGTCGACTTCTGCCGTAAATCCACCAAGTGGGCGAAGGACTTTCCGGCAAGATCGTTGACACGTAGCGTGCCCGCAGCGGTCAGCGCAATGGCTTGCAGGATGCTGGTCTTGCCGGTGCCATTTTCACCGATCAGCACCGTCCACATGCGTGGACTGCCGTCGGCATGGGTGAAGTCGAGGGAAAGGTCGCGCAGACGTTTGAGATTTTTAATGTGCAGGGAGCGGATATACATAGTCGCCTCGGCCACAGCCTTGTGTTTTTAAAGTCATATCCGCTTTGCCGACAGACCATCCAATCGGCGCCACTATGTCTGTGTCACCGCAGCTTTAACAGAACCCGTCAGGCTAGCGCCAAGTGCTGCATTTTCCAGCATTGCCCAGCACACATCAATGCTCGCTCAAGGAGCCTGGGAAAATGCGGACAACTTTATTTTTATCAGCGTTGCAAATCGTGAAAAATGCAACTGCGCCCGTTTCCGAGGAGAAAGCAGAGTACAGGGCATCGGAAGGGTATTTTTCTGGCAGAACATTGAGAAAACAGAGCGGTTTTTGATCGTCCTTTCCTACGAGACGTGCATTGAACGCACCCGGTTAGCCGCCTACTGTGGGGCTATCGCTGCAAAATCAGCGATGCGGACTGGACACCCGTGGTTTATTTAGGATTAATCGCACAATGCCGTGATGAACGGTGTCGTTGTGCCCGCGTTATGGCGGGCTGTGCGCGGGACACTCTGTGTGTGCCGGGTCCTAATCCCCCGGTTTGTCCACCCGCGTACAGTTCGCCACCCTTTCACTGGACAGGAAAAGACTGACGAACTCCTCTCAGTAATTCGGAAGGAGTTTTACTCGTGACCAAGAAAATCACGCCCGACCCACCACCCTGCCGTACATCCAGCCTGTCTGAAAAAGGCGACTATTTACGCCGCGTCCTGCGTAACGCCCTGGACCAGATCAACTCAGACCCACCTGCGCCGCTGCTGCTTGATACCCTCGTGACCACCGCTTTTGATCCCGCCACCACTAACGCCACTCAGGCGCCGTTGTTTGTCGTTCAGCCGGGCATTACTGCCCAGGTGGCACTGGCTCATGTCTCGGATCTGTTGAAAATCGCTGAACTGAATGGAGATGAGATTGGGCCGCGCCTGGGTGGTGTGGAGCGCGATCTGTTCATCGGTTTGATGCACTCGCTGGAGCTGTCGCGAGCAGTGGTGGATTCGCTGTTGGCGGGAGCGGATGCTAGGCCCTCGATCTAAAGCTGCCGTTCATTCAATACGCCCAAGGAAGCAGTCTCATCGAGGCTGCTTCCTTGGGCGCCCCCAGTGGACGCCCATTAGCCGGCCCCGAATCAAGGTCAAAAGCCTTGAAGGGGTCGAACTACGGAGCGAGCCGTTGGAGGGCTACGATACCGATATCTGGCTGCTGACGCGCCCGGATAACCTGTCGCTACGCTCGGTGCAGATTCTGTTCGATGAGATGGCTAATTTGCTTAGGGGAATGATCGAGATCAGCAGCGCCCCGTAGGCACTGGGTCAACCGCACCCAACAGAATTTTGAACTCCTGCCCCCGCACAAAACTCCATCGCTAAGAGAAACACCGTCAGCGAACAGGAGTGACCATGACAACCCAGACCCTGGAAAGCACGGCAGGCGCTTCAGCGGACGAGCGCTGCTACAGCACGGATATCCCCGCCCGCCTCGACCGCCTGCCGTGGACCCGCTTTCATACCCTGCTGGTGCTGGCGCTGGGCATCACCTGGTTGCTCGACGGCCTCGAAGTGACTCTCGCCGGGGCCGTGTCCGGGGCGCTCAAGGACAGCCTGCACATGAGCAATACCGAGATCGGCGTGGCGGGGGCGACCTATATCGCCGGCGCGGTGCTCGGCGCCTTGTTCTTCGGCTGGCTGACCGACCGCCTGGGCCGGCGCAAGTTGTTTTTCATCACCCTGTTCCTGTACATCGCCGCCACCGCAGCGACGGCCTTCTCGTGGAACCTGTGGAGCTTCCTGTTGTTCCGCTTCCTTACCGGCGCCGGGATCGGCGGCGAATACACGGCAATCAACTCGACCATCCAGGAGTTCACCCCGGCCCGTTATCGCGGCTGGGTCGACCTGACCATCAACGGCACCTTCTGGATCGGCGCCGCCTTGGGCGCCGCGGGCTCGGTGATCCTGCTCGATCCCGACGTGGCCGGCAACGAACTGGGCTGGCGGCTGTGCTTCGGCATTGGCGCGGCACTCGGCTTGATCATCATGCTGATGCGCCTGTGGGTTCCGGAAAGCCCGCGCTGGTTGATGATTCACAACCAGCCGGAGGAAGCCGAACGCATCGTTGCCGGGATCGAACGCCATTACCACGAGCGCGGCATCGAGGTGCCGCCCGTGGAAGAGCCGCCCCTGCGCCTGCATGCCCGTGACCACACGCCGCTGCGGGAGGTGTTCCACAGCCTGTTCGTCGACCACCGCCGCCGGGCGTTCGTCGGCCTGACCCTGCTGACCGCCCAGGCGTTTTTCTACAACGCGATCTTCTTCACCTATGCGCTGGTGCTCACCGACTTCTACGACGTGCCTTCCGCCCACGTCGGCTGGTACCTGCTGCCCTTCGCCCTCGGCAATTTCTGCGGGCCGTTGCTGCTCGGCCGGCTGTTCGACGTGGTCGGCCGGCGCATCATGATCAGCAGCACCTACCTGATTTCCGGCGTGCTGCTGTGTGTCAGCGGCTATCTGTTCCAGCAGCAGATGATCGACGTCACCCAACAGACCATCGCCTGGGTGGTGATTTTCTTCTTCGCCTCGGCGGCGGCCAGCTCGGCCTACCTCACGGTGGCCGAAACCTTCCCCCTGGAAATCCGCGCCCTGGCCATCGCCGTGTTCTATGCGTTCGGCACCGGCCTGGGTGGCCTGGTCGGCCCGACCCTGTTCGGCGCCCTGATCGAAACCGGCGAACGCACCAACGTGCTGTACGGCTACCTGATCGGTGCGGCGCTGATGATCATCGCGGCAGTGGTCCAGGCGCTGTGGGGCGTGGCCGCCGAGCGCCGTTCACTGGAGCATGTGGCCAGGCCGCTGTCGTTGGTGAGTGATTGAAGCGAGGGGTATGGCAGAATCTCTTTTACCTGACGACTAGGAGATGACTGTGCTGCGAACCTTCGAACGATGGCTCGACCCCTTCCCGCCCGACGAGGTGCCACCACCGCCCATGGGCCTGCTGCGGTTCCTGTGGGCGTGTACTCGCGGCGCCCGCGGCTACATCCTGGCACTGGCGCTGTTCAGCGCCGGCGTATCGATCTACGAAGCCTGGCTGTTTTCCTTTCTCGGGCAAGTGGTGGACCTGCTCTCCCACTGGAAGGCCAGCGATGGCGTGAGCGCCGAGGAAAGCCGCGTGCTGTGGGGCATCGGCATCGTGCTGCTGACCAGCATCGGGCTGGTGGCGCTGCGAACCATGCTGCAACACCAGGTGTTGGCGATCAATCTGCCGCTGCGGCTGCGCTGGGACTTCCACCGGCTGATGCTGCGGCAAAGCCTGTCGTTCTTTTCCGATGAGTTCTCCGGCCGGGTCACCACCAAGGTGATGCAGACCGCCCTCGCCGTGCGCGAGGTGCTGTTCACCCTGATCGAGATCGCCCCCGGTATCGGCGTGTATTTCATCGCGATCATTGCCCTGGCCGGCGGCTTTGCCCTGAAGCTGATGCTGCCGTTCGTGGCCTGGATCGCCCTGTTCGGGCTGGCCATGGTGTATTTTGTGCCGCGCCTGGGGCAGGTCGGCCAGGAACAGGCCAATGCGCGTTCGTCGATGACCGGCCGGGTGTCGGACGCCTACACCAACATCACCACGGTGAAGCTGTTCTCCCACTCCAAGCGTGAGGCGCAATTCGCCCGCGCGGCCATGGAAGACTTCAAGGACACCGGCTTTCGCCAGATGCGCCTGGTCAGCCAGTTCGAGATCGTCAACCAGGCGCTGGTGGTCGGCCTGATCCTCGGCGCCGGCGGCTATGCCCTGTGGCTGTGGCACCAGGGCGAGATCGGTACCGGTGCCGTGGCGGCGATCACCGCCATGGCCCTGCGGGTCAACGGCATGTCGCACTGGATCATGTGGCAGATGACCTCGCTGTTCGAAAACATCGGTACCGTGCAGGACGGCATGGCCACCCTGACCCAGGGACCCAAGGTGCAGGATGCGCCGAACGCCGGCGAGCTGGTGACCACGGGCGGCGCGGTGACCTTCGACAACGTCAGCTTCAACTACAACGGCGAGCGCCAGGTGCTCGATGGCCTGAGCCTGCAGATCCGTGCGGGGGAAAAGATCGGCCTGGTCGGTCGCTCCGGTGCGGGCAAGTCGACGCTGATCAACCTGCTGTTGCGTTTCTACGACGTCGACAAGGGCGAGATTCGCATCGATGGGCAGAACATTGCCCAGGTCAGCCAGGACAGCCTGCGCAGCGCCATCGGCATGGTCACCCAGGACACCTCGCTGCTGCACCGCTCGATCCGCGACAACATCGCCTACGGCCGGCCCGACGCCACTGAGGTGCAGATCCGCGACGCCGCGACGAACGCCCAGGCCGACGGGTTCATCAGCCAACTGAGCGACCGCCAGGGCCATACCGGCTATGACACCCTGGTCGGTGAGCGCGGTATCAAGCTGTCGGGCGGCCAGCGCCAACGCATCGCCATCGCCCGGGTAATGCTCAAGAACGCGCCGATCCTGCTGCTCGACGAAGCCACCAGTGCGCTGGACTCGGAAGTCGAAGTCGCGATCCAGGAAAGCCTCGATGAAATGATGCAGGGCAAGACCGTGATCGCCATCGCCCACCGGCTGTCGACCATCGCGGCGATGGATCGGCTGATCGTCATGGACGATGGGCGCATCATCGAACAGGGTACCCACAGCGAGTTGCTGGAGAAAAACGGCACCTACGCCCGGCTCTGGCAGCACCAGAGTGGTGGATTCCTCGGCGAGGACCTGGGGGTGGTGGAGACTGTGGAGTAACCGCAATGAGCGCCCCGCAAGCCTGGCACAGAAGGTGTCGGTCTGCGGGGACGGCAACGCTTTCCTAGCGAATGTAGCTGCCGCCATTGACGTCCAGCGTCGCGCCATTGAGCGAGGCCTGGGACGGCCGCAGGGTGAAGGCGACCAGTTCGGCGATTTCCGCCGGGCTGGCCATGCGCCCCACCGGAATGTCGGCCACGGCGGCGGCTTCGCCATGCTGGGCGATGAACTGCTCGGCCATGTCCGTGCGTACCCACCCCGGCGCAATCGCCACGGCCACGACACCCTCGCCGCCGACGCTGCGCGCCAGGGATTTGGTGAGGTTGATCAACGCCGCCTTGCTGGAACCGTAGGGCAACGCCTCGGCAGCATAACCGCGCTGGGCCGCGCGGCTGGCGATATTGATGATGCGTCCGCCACCGTGGGCACGGAAATGCCTGACCGCTTCACGGCACAGGTCGGCAGCAGCGAAGAAATTCACCTGGAACTCACGGCGCCAGGCAGCGCGCCATTGCGAAGCCGGGGCATCCAGGGGAATCTCGGTGCGAATACCGGCGTTGTTGACCAGGCCATGGATGCGTCCGCCACTGCGTTCCAGTGCGGCCTGCCACAATTGGTCCGGCCCGGTTTCCTCGCTCAGGTCACCCTGGACGATCCAGCCGTGGCCACCGATGCGCTCCAGCAGGCGCTGCGCACCCTGGGCGTCACGGCTGTAGTGAATCAACGGCCGGGCGCCTTCGGCCGCCAGTTGCTCGACGATCGCCGCCCCGATCCCCCCCGAGGCACCGGTTACCAGAATGGTCTGCCCGGCCAGGGGGCGCTTGAAGTCACTCATCTGTGCTCTGCTCCTTGTGTTGAGACTCACTGATACCGCCTGCCCCGCAGAAGCAGGCGGCCTGTTCACTTGCCCGGCACTACTTCGCGGCATTGGCCTCGATCGACGCCTTGTCGACCAGCTGCTGGATATCACCCGTGTCGCGTTTCTGCCGAAGGTAGATGTTCAGCACTTCCAGGTCCGCCGGCGAGATGTCACGCCGGACACCGAACGACACACCCTGCTTGGCCAGCGCCGGCTTGGGCAGGATCTCGCGGGTCCAGCCGGGGTTGGCCAGGGCGAACAGGTGGTTGGTGTCGCTGGCATCGACCAGCACGTCGGCCCGCTTGGACATCACCGCCAGGCGCGCCTCATCCATGCCCGGCAGGCGCATGATCTTGCCGTTGCGGATCACCGAGGATATCGCCTTGTCCTGGGCGGTGCCCGACATCACCGCGAAGGTCAGCTCGGGCTTGTCCAAGGCCGAGAGATCGTCCTTCACCTCGGCGAGCCTGGGGTTGTCCTTGTTCACCAGCAACGAGACCTGGTAGTCGGTCGCGGGTACGGTGAAGGCCACCGCCAGGGCCCGCTCCGGTGTCTGGTTGAGGGCCATGGCCAGGTCCCACTTGCTGCTCTGCAGCCCGGCCACCAGGTTATCCCAGTTGGTGTCGACGAAGGACACCTTGACCTTCAGGACCTTCTCGCCGAAGTCGCGGCACAGGTCGACGAAGTAACCGCTGTAGTCGCCGGTCTTGGCATCGCGCATCACATAGGGCGCCGCCACGGCGGCCCCACAGCGCAACACCCCGGCCTTTTGAACGTCCTGCCATAGCGAAGTGTCGGCGGCCTGGGCAGCCGACTGCGCCAGCAGGGCAGCGCACAAGCCGGCACCGACCAGGAAAGCCTTGAGGGAGGACGAGCGGGAAAGAACCATTTTTGAACCTCACTGATAGTCATTGTTTTTGGCAGAAAGGTAAGACATCGAGCTGCATGCTGTTTTGTGTGCATGTTTGTATTCACAATAAAAACTACCAAGGAAGCTGTCAACAGTCCCGAAATCTCCCTCCCTGCAAAAAATCTTCACGGCGTGTTGACAGCTCCGGCGATATCGAAATAGCCTGAATGCATTGCTGTGCACAACACAGCATCCAAAAAAACAGACACGTTTCTTTGCTTGCTCTTCTGTCTACAAAAACAAATCACTGGAGAGATTCAAAATGGCACGGTTCCTTTCCCGCAAGACATCCCGCCACGCTGGTGGTGGCGTTGTCGGCCTTGCTGCAGCCTGGGCACTGCTGGCACAGCCCTACGCTCAAGCCGAAACCCAAACCGGGCAAAACGTGCACCAGGCCGTGGCCTTCTCGGTACCGGCCCAGCTCGATACCCACCTGAGCCAGCGTCGCCAGGCGCTGGTGGAAAAGGCTTGCGCCGAGATCCTCGCGGGCGGAAAAGCCCAGTAACTCCAGCTGACATGCCGGGGGCCCGGCTCAGGGCAGCCCCGCGGAGACGACGGTAATGAACATCCCTCATTTGGTGGCTACCCAGCCACAGGCTTCGCTCACCCCGAATTCGCCACAGGGTGGCGATTTCATCCAACTGCATGACGTGCGCAAGGCCTATGGCGAGCAGTTGGTGGTGATGGACCGGATGAACCTGGACATGCGCGCCGACGATCGCCTGGTGATCATCGGCCCGTCCGGCAGTGGCAAGAGCTCGCTGTTGCGCGTGCTGATGGGCCTGGAGGGCATCCAGGGCGGCAGCATCGAGTTCCAGGGCAAGCCCTACATCGATGGCAGCCGCAAGCTGGGCAAGCCGCTGGACGAAACACTGCACAAGCAGATCGGCATGGTGTTCCAGCACTACACCCTGTTCCCGCACCTGTCGGTGCTGGGCAACCTGATCCTCGCGCCGGTCAAGGTGCATGGCCTGGGCAAGGCCGAGGCGACCGAGAGGGCCCGCGCCTACCTCGCCCGGCTGGGCCTGGAAAGCAAGCTGCACGCCTACCCCAGCCAGCTCTCCGGCGGCCAGAAACAACGCGTGGCCATCGCCCGGGCGCTGATGCTCGAACCCAAGCTGATGCTCTTCGACGAGGTCACTTCGGCCCTGGACCCGGAGATGGTCATCGAGGTGCAGAACGTGATGATGCAACTGGCCGAACAGAAGATGGCGATGATCATCGTCACCCACGACATGCACTTCGCCCGCAGCATCGCCACCCGCGTGGTGTTCTGCGCCAACGGCAAGGTGGTCGAGCAGGGACATCCGGACCAGCTGTTCACCAGCCCCCGCGAGCCGCGTACCCGCGAATTCCTGGAAAAAGTCCTGCACCTGGATTGAGGCCGTGGCGATGAACTATCAATTCGATTTTCACTTCCTGAGCGGCAGCCTGCCGGCGCTGCTCGATGGCCTCAAGGTCACGCTGGAACTGGCCCTGGTGTCCAACCTGATCGGCCTGACCTGCGGCTTTCTGTTGTGCCTGATGACCCTGAGCCGCTGGTTCTTCATTCGTTGGCCGGCGCAGTTGTTCATCGAGTTTTTCCGCTGCACCCCGGCGCTGCTGCAGATCGTCTGGTTCTTCTACTGCGTGCCGATGCTGTTCAACGTGTTCATCGACCCGATCGCCATGGGCTTCCTGGCCCTGGGCCTGAACCTCACCGCATTCAACGCCGAAGCCTATCGCGCCGGGGTCCAGGCGGTACCGCGCGAACACCTGGACGCCTGCGTGGCCCTGGGCCTGCGGCCCTGGCAGCGAACCCTGTACGTGATCCTGCCGCAGTCGCTGCGCAGCGCCCTGCCGGTACTGATCACCAATGGCATCGGCACCCTGCAACAGAGCGCGCTGGTGGCGATCGTCGCCGTCGCCGACCTGATGTACGTGGGCAAGAGCCTGGCCACCGAGGCCTATCGCCCACTGGAAACCTACACCCTGATCGCCCTCATCTACTTCGCCTTGTCGCTGCCGATCGCGCAGCTGGTGCAGTGGTTCGAGCGGCGCCAGGACCTGGCCGGCCAGCGTTGAGGAGACAGCCATGCCACTCGATTTCTCGGTTGTTCTGAACTATTGGCCGGTGCTGCTCAAGGGCCTGGCCCTGACCCTGGCCTTCACCGGCATCTGCGCCCTGCTCGGCAGCCTGTTCGGTTTCGTGGTCAGCCTGCTGCGCCAGGTCAAGACGCCCCTGGTGCGCCTGCCGCTGACCCTGTACGTGGAGTTCTTCCGCGGTACGCCGCTGCTGATCCAGCTGTTCTGGGTGTTCTTCTGCTTCCCGGTGGTGTTCCACCTGGACATCCCGCCGTACGTGTCGGTGCTGATCGCGTTGACCCTGTACATGGCGGCGATCACCAGCGAGACCTTCCGCGGCGCACTGAAGTCCATCGCCAGCGAGCAGCACGACGCCTGCACCGCCCTGGGCCTGACCTCCAGGGTCAAGGTGCTCTACGTGATCTTCCCCCAGGCCCTGCTGCGCGCCGTACCGCCGCTACTGTCGAACGTGGTCAGCCTGTTCAAGGAGAGCGCGCTGATTTCCTCGGTCGGGGTCGCCGACCTGATGTTCGTCGGCCAGAACATCTCCAACAGCACCGCGCGCCCGGTCGAGTTCCTGTCGGCGGTCGCGGTCATCTACTTCCTCGTCGCCTTCCCGCTGACCCGTCTGGTTGGCGTGGTCGAAGGGCGCCTGTTGCGCCGCTACGCCTACTGAAACCCAACCGATTGAAGCTTACCCACCCAAGGAGAGAACCCACATGAAACTCAATGGCATCCTGCCTGCCCTGGTCACCCCATTCGACGCCAACGGCAAAGTCGATCACGACACCCTGGCCTCGATCCTCGAACACCAACTGGCCGCTGGCGTCAGTGGTTTCGTGCCGCTGGGTTCGACCGGCGAATACTACGCCCTGGCCAACGACGAACGCCGGCAGATCCTCGCCACCGTCAAGGAAGTGGTCGGTGACCGCGGCACCCTGATCGCCGGTGCCAACGGCTCGTGCACCCGCGAGGTGCTGGAGCAGATCAGGCAGACTGTCGACGCCGGCTACACCAACCTGCTGATCGCCCCGCCGTACTACGCCCTGCCGTCCCAGGAAGAACTGCTGGCCCACTACAAGACCATTCTCGAGACCTTCCCCGAGATCAACGTGGTGCTGTACAACTACCCGATCCGCACCAACGTCGAAGTCGGCCTGGACGTGATCGCCGAACTGCACCAGCACCCGCGCGTCATCGCCATCAAGGAAAGCAGCGGCAACCTGCTGCGGGCGATCGAGATCGGCGAGAAGTACAAGGGCATCCAACTGTCCTGCGGTTCCGACGACCAGGCCCTGGACTTCTACCTGTGGGGCGCCGACAGCTGGATCTGCGGCCCGGCCAACATCTTCCCGGAGAAGGTCGTGGCGTTCCACAAGGCCTTCACCAGCGGCGATATCCGTGGCGCCCAGCAGGTCATGCGCAGCCTGTTCCCGGCCATGGCCAACCTGGAAAGCGGCAAGTTCGTGCAGAAGGTCAAGTACGGTGCCGAACTGGCCGGCTTCAAGGTCGGTAATGCGCGCGCCCCGCTGCTGCCGCTGACCGACGAGGAAAAAGCCGAGTTCCGCAAGGTCTTCGAGGCTTCGCAGCGGTAATCCAGCGGCCAACCTGCTGGCACGCCTTCCGGGCGGCTGGCAGGTGATGAATCAATCAGGGTCCCGACCCTGCGCACACCCGTGCTACCAGGAGCATCTGCATGAACCGCTACGATCAGTTCTATATCAATGGCCAGTGGGTCAGCCCAATCAAGGGCGGCAGCTTCAATTCCCATGACCCGAGCGACGAAAGCCTGATCGCCACCGTGGCGTCCGGCTCCGCTGAAGACGTCGACGTCGCGGTCAAGGCCGCCCGCGCCGCCTTTGACGAAGGCCCGTGGCCACGCCTGAGTGGCGCCGAGCGCGGCGCCTACCTGCGCAAGATCGCCGATGGCATCCGTGCCCGCCAGGAAGAGCTGGCAACGATTGAAGTGCGCGACAACGGCAAGCCGTTCCCCGAAGCGATGTGGGACATCGGGGATACCGCCGGCTGCTTCGACTTCTACGCCAACCTGGCCGAAGAACTCGACGCCCAGCGCGAAAAACCCGTGACCCTGGCCGATGACCGCTTCAGCTCGCTGGCCCGCAAGGAGCCGATCGGGGTCGCCGGTGCCATCGTGCCCTGGAACTTCCCAATGCTGATGGCTTCGTGGAAGATCGCCCCGGCGCTGGCCGCCGGTTGCAGCATCATCCTCAAGCCGGCCGAGCAAACTTCGCTGACCGCCCTGGAGCTGGCGCGTATCGCCGATGAGGCCGGCCTGCCGGCCGGCGTGCTGAACATCGTCACCGGCCCGGGTTCCACCGTCGGCGCGGCGATCACCGCGCACCCCGGCGTCGACAAGCTGGCCTTCACCGGCAGTGTGCCGGTGGGCAGCCGGATCATGCAGGCGGCCGCCCAGGACATCAAGAACGTGACCCTGGAGCTGGGCGGCAAGTCGCCCTTCGTGATTTTCGCCGACAGCGACATCGAGCAGGCGGTCGAGTGGATCATGTTCGGGATATTCTGGAACAAGGGCGAAGTCTGCTCGGCCACCTCGCGGGTGCTGGTGGAGCGTTCGGCCTACGAACCGCTGCTGGCCCGCCTGGCCGAGGAAACCCGCAAGATCAAGATCGGCAACGGCATGGAAGACGGTGCGCTGCTCGGCCCGCTGGTCAACAAGAGCCAATACGACGGCACCCTGCAGGCCATCTCCCGCGGCCTGGAGGAAGGCGCTCGCCTGGTCTGCGGCGGCGAACGTCCGGCGCACCTGGACAAGGGCTTCTACCTGCAACCGACGGTGTTCGCCGACGTACCGGAAGACAGCTGGATCTGGAACGAGGAAATCTTCGGCCCCGTGGTCTGCATTCGCCCGTTCGACAGCGAGGAAGAAGCGGTAAAATCAGCCAACAACTCGCGCTTCGGCCTGGGTGCCGCAGTGATGTCCAGGGATCTGGAGCGGTGCGACCGCGTGGCGCGCAAGTTCCGCGCCGGCATCGTCTGGATCAACTGCTCACAGCCCACCTTCACCGAAGCGCCGTGGGGCGGCTACAAACAAAGCGGGATCGGCCGCGAGCTGGGTGAATGGGGCCTGAACAACTACCTTGAAACCAAGCAGATCACCCGCTACGACAGCCAGCAGCCCTGGGGCTGGTACATCAAGTGAGGTAACACCATGCGCTGGAAACAGACCCTGCAACTGGCCGAAGTGCACTGCGAGGGCGAAATCGGCAAGGTCATCACCGGCGGCGTGCTGGGCATACCCGGCGCCACCATGCTGGACAAGATGAACCATATCAACGAGGTCGATGACAGCCTGCGTCGGCTGGTCACGATGGAACCACGCGGCTGCCTGCAGATGTCGGTGAACCTGCTGCTGCCGCCGACCCGGCCCGAGGCCCATGCCGGCTTCATCGTGCTGCAGGCCGACAAGGCGCACCCGATGTCGGGCAGCAACTGCATCTGCGTGGTCACCGCCCTGCTCGAACTGGGCATGGTGCCGATGCAGGAGCCGGAAACCACGGTGGTGCTCGACACCCCCGCCGGGCTGGTCACCGCCCGCGCCCAGTGCGCGGACGGGCGCTGCCTGAGCGTGTCGCTGGACATGGTGCCGTCGTTCGTCGAACACCTGGACCTGGCCATCGAGACCGAGGCGTTCGGCACGCTCCACATCGATGTCGCCTTTGGGGGCGTGTACTACGCCCTGATCGATGTGGAACAGACCGGGCTGTCCATCGCTCCGCAGAATGCCCGTGCCCTGGCGGACGCCGGCGTGGCGTTGAAAGACGTGATCAATCGGCAACTGAACATCCAGCACCCGCTGCTGCCGACGGTGAATGAGGTTGCCTATGTGATGTTCCGCAACCGGCTGGATGAGCGCACCTACCAGACCTGCACCACCCTGCCCCCCGGGCGGGTGGACCGTTCGCCCTGCGGCACCGGCAGCTCCGCCAACCTGGCGACGCTGGCGGCCCGCGGCCTGGTGAATCCGGGGGACCACCTGGTGTCGCGCTCGACCATTGGCGGGCAGTTCCAGGTGGCATTGCTCGGCCATACCGAGGTGGCCGGCCGCCCCGCAGTGCTCCCGCGGGTCACCGGACGGGCCTGGCTCTACGGCCTGCAGCAGATGGGCGTGGACCCGGACGATCCGCTGAGCGCCGGCTTCATGCTCAGCGATACCTGGGGCGCCGGCCTGGGCCAGTAACCCATCGCGGACGATGCCCGGTTCCGGCCCAGGCATCGCCCGCGATGTCTCCTGGAAAGCTCGACCCATGGATGGGTAACGATTGACGTAGCAGCCGTCTTCCTCCCATGCTGCGGGTCGCACAGTTGGCAATCGACTGCAATATAACGAAGGCTGGCCTGTATGATATGAGCCAGACCCACCGAGACCTGATGATGGCAAAAGACAACGACACCGAAAGCGGCCCTCGTCGGCACAGCGGACGCTACATTTACGAAGAACTGCGCAAGCAGATCCTGACCCTCAAGCTCAAGCCCGGGGTCCAGCTCGACGAAGTCTCGCTGGCGGCGCAGTTCGGCCTGTCCCGTTCGCCCGTGCGCGATGCCCTGGCACGCCTGATCACCGAGGGGCTGGTGGTCATCCTGCCCAACCGCACCACCCTGGTCACGCCGTTCGAGATCGAGGAGTTCCCCAACTACATCTCGGCGCTGGACCTGATCCAGCGCGCCGTGACCCGCCTGGCCGCCACCCAGCATCGCGCCGAAGACCTGGAGGCCATTCGCAAGGCCGACACCGCCTACCTCAATGCAGTCACCAGCGGCGATTTCCAGGCCATGTCGGAGCTGAACAAGGCGTTTCACATGGCCATCGCCCAGGCCGGCCGAAACCCCTACTTCATCAACTATTACGAGCGCCTGCTCGGCGAAGGCCAGCGCCTGCTGCACCTGCATTTCGACCATGTCGTCAGCTCGGCCAGCGCCCACCGCCTGGGCCGCGACCACGACGAAATCATCCAGGCGATTGCCTCGCGCGATGCCGATGCCGCCGAAGCCGCCGCCCATGAACACACCATGCTGTTCCAGCGCCGTTTCCTGGACTACATGCAACAGAACCTCACGGCCCGCATGTCCGTGGTCTGATCGGCCTGCTCCCCTCTCCCGTCTCCCCTGATGATGTCCCTGGCCGCCAACGCGGACCAGGGGGCATTGCTTGCCACCTCTGAGAACCCACCGATAGCTGCCCTTGCGTGCGCCGGCAGTTGACGGTTTCACTCGTCGCCGATTACATTGCATGCAGAACTGCACACATTAAATCCTGAACATTGCGCATTACAAAAACCACAGGAGTCGACGATGAACAGATTCGAGAACAAGGTAGCGATCGTGACCGGTGCGGCCGGCGGTATTGGTTCGGCCATCGCCGCCCGGCTGGCACGGGAAGGAGCCACGGTGGTGGTCAGTGACGTCAACCTGCAAGCCGCGCAGGCCGTGGTGCACGGCATCGAGGCGGAGGGTGGCAAGGCCTTGGCATTGGCCGCCGACATTGGCGCCGGTGACGCCTGCCGCACACTGGTCGAAGACGTCATGGCGCAGTTGGGACGGATCGACATCCTGGTCAACAACGCCGGGATCAACCGCCGTGGCAACCTGCTGGCCTTGAGTGAGGATGACTGGCACAGCAGCTTCGCGATCAACCTGGACTCGATGTTCCACCTGTGCCGCGCGGTGCTGCCGATCATGATCGAGGCCGGTGCCGGGGCCATCGTCAATACCGCATCGCAGTGGGGCCTGTACCCGGCGCCAGGGCACATCGCCTACAACGTCACCAAGGCCGCCGTGGCGTCGTTCACCCAGAACCTGGCGCGGGACTACGCCCCGCAGAATATCCGGGTCAACGCGGTATGCCCTGGCGAAATACACACGCCGATGCTGGAAGCGGGCGTCCTCAAGTCGGGACGCACGATCGCCGACCTCGACCGGATGGTGCCATTGGGCCGGATCGGCAAGCCGCAGGAAGTGGCCGCGCTGGTGGCGTTCCTGGCCTCGGATGAAGCCGCCTTCATGTGCGGCTCACTGGTCGAGATCACCGGAGCGCAGGCGGTGGCCTGAAGCGGGTCGCCTGTCGCGAGCAAGACGGCGGCTCGCGACAGGCACGTGTCACTGGAACTGGTACTCGAGCCCTGCCCCGGCGTACCACGAACGGCCGGGGGCGGCCTCGTAGTAGCGTCGATTGGTGTCGCCGACGATGACGGAGCCGACATACTGTCGATCAAGCAGGTTGTCCAGGCGGAGCAACTGGTGGAACGTCCATTGGCCGTAGTGCTGCTCGAAACGCGTCCTCCAGTTGAAGACGGCATAGGCCGGTGCCGCCTTTGCGGTGTTGCTGTCTTCCACGTAGACCTGGCTGCGGTACTGCCCTTCCACTCCCATGCTGACGAATGAAGCAGGTTTCCACACCAATTCCCCGTACAGGTTGTTGAGCGGCACACCGGGCAGCCGGCTGCCGCTGTCGATGGTCTGCGTGCCTTGCGCAAAATCTTCGTAACCGATCCATAAACCCCACCTACCCAGCAGTGGGTTCACGGTTTACCGTGGCATCTCTGGCGAGCAGTTCCACGGCAGCAGGGCTTCGTAGTCGGCTACTGACGAGGCATGCGGCAGTCGCTCCAGTACGTGGCGCAGCCACGTATAAGGCTCTTGGCCGTTGACCTTCGCGGTCTCGACCAGGCTGTAGATCTTCGCGCTGGCACTGGCGCCGTTGACGGTATCGCTGAACAGCCAGGCCTTGCGCCCGATGACAAACGGCTTGATCGCTCTTTCGGCGACATTGTTGTCGATGGGCAAGTAACCTGCTTCGACGTAGCGCTCCAGCCGGCCCCAGTTATTCGCCAGATAATGCACTGCCTTACCCAGCGCACTTTGCGCCGTCACCTGCGGCTGGGTTTTATCCAGCCAGCTTTTCAGTTGCGCCAGGATTGGCAGGCTTTTCTCCTGACGGCCGATAAACCGCTGTTCATCGCTGACGTCCTTGAGCTCGCGTTCGATGCCGTACAGCTTGTTGATCATCGTCAGCGCGATATCGGCCCGTCCGGTTTTCCCCTTGGGCTGCACTTTTTGCGCGTCCACGAACTTGCGTCGTGCATGGGCCATGCACGCCAAGCGCTCCACACCTGGCTGCAACGACAAGGCGTTATAGCCGGCGTAATCATCGGTCATGACATAGCCGCGATAACTGTCCAGCAAGCGCAGCGGCACATCCTGCGCACGACTGGACGTGTAATCAAACAGCACAACTTTTCGATCCGGTGGGCCACTGGCTTGCACCCACATCCAGGACTGGCTGGTTGGGTCGCGATCCGGTTCTTTCAGCACCTGCACGCGCGTTTCATCGCAGTGGATGACCGGACTATCCAGTAATCGATCACGCATCAGATTAAGCAGCGGCTGGAAGTATTCGCTGCATTGGATCACCCAGCGCGCCAAGGTTTGACGCGGGATATCAATGCCGTGGCGGCTCAGCACACTTTCAAACCGGTGCAGTGGCAGACCGTCGACATACTTGGTGGTGAGCAGCATGGCCAATACGCTTGGGCTGGCCATGCTCTTTTCGATCAGTTGCGCAGGTTTGTCAGCCGTGACCGGGGCTGCTTCGCAGCCCCGGCAACCATAGACCTTGCGGACATGTTTGATGACACGGATCTGCATCGGCACGATGTCCAGTTGCTCACTGGTTTCTTCACCGATGGCATGCTTGCGGCAACCGCAGGCACAGGTCAGCTCATCTTCAGGCAGTTCGTGGATAACTTCGATACGCGGCAGATCAGCCGACAGCGGCTTGCGTTTGCCACGGCGTGATGTCGGTGCAACAACTTCTTCATCGGCGTCACCGACTGAAGGCATCGGCTCGCTTTCAGGCTCGTTGAACAAGGCCAGTTGCGGCGTGTTGGGCTCCACGGTTTGCTCGGACTTGCGTCCAAACAAACGGTCGCGCAACAGCTTGATCTGTTCTTTCAGATCGACGATGTGGGTCTGATAAGCCTGGGCCGATTCCTCCTGGCGATTGAGTGCCTCAAGCAGCAGTTGCTTGAGCAAGACAGGATCATCAGGAAGGTCATCGGGCAGAGAAATCATGGCCCGGATTATACCGGGTCATGCCACGTAGCGCGGGGTCAAAACTTGATGAGGGCGGTTGCGCCAGAGATCAAAACCGTCGAGCAACCAGTTCAGTTCCTGGACGCTGAGGAGACGCCGTGCGAAGCCACGGCACAGATGGGGTGCTGTCACAAAACGCTACGGCCATCAGCATTGCCGAAACGAAGACCTGTTAATTTTCACAATTCACAGCGCTAAAAGTTAATCCGCCCCCATTTCCCGATGTCGGATTAAACTGGAAAAATCTGTAGGCGACCTATATAAACCTGAATCTTTTCACCTGCCTACCAATATAACCCAAAGTACGTCACAGGATGCATCGCGCCATCCAAAATTTGAAAAGCACAAATTATTGAAATTGAAAAATCTCACAACCATACGAGAAGAATGAACTCCCCGAAACACAACCTAGCCTTTGAAAGCGACCAAACTTATAAATAAATATAAAACCTGAAAACTAAAACACTTTCAGCTTGAGCCCATACAATCCATTATAAGCCATTACCCCCCTAAAGCTATCACAAAGACTTGTAAGCAGCCACTCAGGAAATCTGATTATAAATAAAATTAGCTTGAGCACCTACCAACAAAGCCAGAAACCCTAATACTTATGGCTACGTACCGTTTAGGTTAGTACCCAGACTGACCCTACTCCATCTCCCCAATCCAGCTGTATGTGCCGGTTAGCCAAACGAAGACGCTGTTGAGTACCTCGCGCAAGTGCCGGATGTTGATGTGCGTAACGTCTGGGAGATGGTCTTTACCACTGTTGGTCGTCGCATACCGAAATGCCATCGAGTCCGGGTCAACGTTGTCCAACTGGCGAATGAACTCGTGAACAGCGGTAGCATTCGCGTCAGAGCGCTCCAGACCCAAATCCTTGAGCAGATGCCGCAATTCCGACCACAGAGGCATCAACGGATGCTTGTCGTAGTTCTTGGGCTCTTTGCCTGTCAGAGCGCGAGCACTCTTTAACATCAGTTTGAACAGCAGCTCTAAGGAGTGGCGGTATAGAAAAAGCAAAGGGTAAATGCCGCTATCCAATGGCACCTGACGATTCGCCATAGCCTCCACAAGTCCATCAGCGGCGTCTTTGTATGCAAAAGCATAGAGGTCGGCACGAAAGTGAGACCAGTTCAGCATCGCGTTGTACTGCCAGTCCTCACCTTGGATAAACAGCTGCTGGCCGGAGAAGTCTGCCGGCCACTGGATGGCCTCAAGCTCCGGGTCGAGCATCGGTAGCGATTCATCATCCATATCGTCTCCTCACGTTGGCCAGTCCATAGTGTAGAACTTTACTAGCCTGGGTGGACTACCGGCAACCAGTAAGGGGTTTTCTGGCTTTGGGCTAAGGTGCGAGAAAGCGTGATCCCAAGTTGAGGTCACGGTGCCCTTTTTGCGGGGTACTGACCCCATCAAAAACAAAAGACAAGCTTCTTATTATTAGTTTCAAGCACTTCATAAAGATCGCCGGACAACGAAAATCAGATTATCACTTTGAATCTTGCGCCAGCCAAGCTAGAAAACAAAAAACTCACAAATAGAAACACTTCACACTCACAACATCGACCACTCTATAAAGTCTAGTGATCAAAATTTTCTGACACAAAATTGACTTTTTCCCTGAGCAAAAGTTGGCGGTACGAAACCATGTACTGATGCGGTCTGCTGCCCTGTACGACGTTCTACGAGCCTCACCTGTACTCACTCCTTCAACCGCAGAAAAGGATTGTCGTAGGGTTGCTCGCTGAAAATCAGCATCGGGTCCTTGAGCAGGTAGCCCTTGATGTCGCGGGTCTTGCGGGGGCCTTTGATCTCGCAGCTCCAGAGGTTCTGGCCGTCTTCGCTTTTGTGGTGAACACCCAGCCTGTCGAAACTGCGCTGCAGCCAGCGCCAGTCGCTGGTGCCTTGTAACCTGGCAAGCTGGGCAACCTCGGGATGTTCGTCGGTGTAGCGTTTGAAGATGCCGGGCGAGATCAGAAAGGCCGTGCCGGCTACGCAGTGAACCTTGGCCGTCGCGTCGTTGATGGGAATCTTGTTGGTCAGAATGCCGTGGCGTAGCCATTTGATGAATGCCCTGCCTAGGTCATTGGTTTCCGCTTGAGGTTGAGGGGGGCGAGATCTGGCTTTGAGGGTGACTGGTGCGCAAGAACTGGGCGCTTTCGGGGATGGAGGTGGTGACTTTCGACTGAGCGTGAGTGAAGGGTCTGGCTCTGCTTCAATCGTCTGGCCCTCTGGCGCATCCTCGTCCCAGACGGATCTCATATCCGAGCCAGCGTTGCAGGCTGTGAAATTGTCCTCTGCCTGCTCCCAAGGCGGTAACTCTCCCATACCGTAGTCGGGAATATCCATGATGTGGTGCGGTGGCGGTTCGAGGATGAATGCGCCCTGGATAGGCGTTTGCGGGTTCCGTGGTGGAGGCGATGCAGGGACATTGTCCTCTGGATTTATCAGGTTCGGCTCACTGGCTTGCGACTGTCCGCCCTCCTCGCTGGCCTCTGAGTCCAGCTCGACCGTCACCGAGCCGGTAAACGCAGGTGGTCGCTCTGCGGTGTCCCAGATCAGCGCCGGTGCGACCTTGAAGAAGGTCAGGGTCTTCTTCCATTTGCCGTTCTGGATCGTGACATTCCAGATAGCCTTGCCATGGGCGTTGGGCACAATCAGCGAGTTGTCCTGCATGATGTTGAACAAGATTGCGTTCGACGATGGCACGCCGTCAGCGCCGTTGGACAGCAAGTGTGCACGGAGTCTGTCCGCGACCGTTTTGCTGACCAGCCAGAGTGCATCCTCAGTCAGCCAGCCGTCAGAGGCTTTGACCTGGTTGATTTTCAACTGCTCGGTCACGAGAAAGCGCAGCCCCTCCACCAGACGTCGTTGCAGAGACGACTTCGGAGCGGCCAGTGCCCTGGTGGGATCGCCTCCCAGTTCCTTGGCGACCGAGGCCTGGTCGGCCTGAACGACCAACTCGCCCAGGACACCGGCGTGCTCGTACTGCCCGGCCAGGACATACAGCAGCGCACTCCAGGGCTCCCGGTAGGTGGTCAGCCAGTCGAGTGTCGACTCGGGCAGGATTCGGGTCAGCAGAATGCCTGCCGCGGCGCCGTGGAGTTTGTACTCCCGGCCTTTGACGTACTTGAAGCGATAGGGTTTGTTGAGCGGGCCTTTCCAGGGGTGCCACCAGGCACCGTTGGAGGTTTGCACCTCGACGTCGACGATGATTTTGCCCATGTCATGCAGCAATGCAGCGTAGGCGGTCACCAGGGTCCAGGCCTCGGTCTGAGTCGCTTGGATTTCAGCACCGGAGCCAGTGGGCATCAAATGCGACTGTCGCAGTTTCAGGGCATACACGATGATTTCCAGGCCATGATCGAGCATACCACCGAGATAGGCATGGTGATGGTTTTCCGAGGCGGGCAATTGCTGAACCAGCTCGGCGTATCGCTCGATGGGATACAGGTAGAGATCGGCGAACTGCTGGCGTGACAGCGAGGTAAGTTGCCAGATCTGCGCCATGAGCTTCTTTCGGCGCGGGGTGGCGAGCAACTCACTGGCCGACTGTGGCGTGGTGTATTGAGGCGGCGGTTCGTCTTCGTCTGTGGTGGGCGTCGCAGTCTTTTTTCCTAGCATCCAGCGCCAGAGCATGCAGTGTCGTCCGTGTGCGTTGTCGTGGAAAAGCGTTTCCTTTGGGGAGCTCGACAGCCTTTTCGGGTAGGCCTTTTACCCTTCGTTTTGTTTCCCTTGATGGCCCTTTCCTTTTGACCTTTTCCCTTTGCGTTATGACCCTTTCGCGCCGGCATTTCGAGGGAAAAACAGGACAGCATCTGGCGCGTTTTTCTGGCGAATGCAGGTGAGTTGAGAAATGGGTTGCGAAGATTTCGAAGTGAGTTCTCCTACAGCGGCGGTCGAAGAAGTGGACTGGACCGGCCTGATCTACTTTTCCATGCTGCAGACGTGTTCAGCTGACATTGTCGGCGGCATTTACAGGTAGCCATGATCTGAGAGGCTGCTCCGTGCTAGTCGCGGGATCTGATGAAGGCCGCTGAAGCGTTCGGAAATGCGGTCACTCTCCCAGCCATCTGGGTGAGCGAACGCATGCTGGACAACCCTCGGGGAAGTAACTTCCCTTTGGGGCAAGTGCTTCCCTATTTCCGTGTTGAGAAAGGAGAAGCACATGAATGAGAACGATCCAGTCCAGAAGGACTATTTCAACCAGCACCTCTACGGCGTTGGTTACATCAACAATGTCCGTACCATTACGCCTCCCAAAGGAGATCCGTACATGGTGGTCAGAGTTGCCTCACTGTACGGTCCCGTTGATGACCACAGCTACACCTACTTCGATTGTCGGGTCTGCGGCACGTTGGCCAAAGAGGTCCTCAAAAAGTGCGCGCAAGCCGTTAACTCGGGAGAAACCGTTTTTGTACGGTTCCTGCTGAGTGGCATCTGGGTCGTACCCTTCACCTTCCAACAAGGCGAGAATGCGGGACAACCTGGAGCCAGTATTCGAGCAAACCTGCTCTCGGTATTGATGGTGATGATCAACGGCGAGGTGTTTTACACCGCGCCGACGAAGGAGGAGAACAAGGGTTCTGAGCCACCGGCGCAAGCTGATGAGGATGAATCCACCGATCCGGTACTGCCTCCTGATGAACCTGCTCCCAGCGGAGCACCTGCTGCACTACCCCTGACAGACGTTGAAGAAGCGGCCTGATCATTCAGTTAACCGAGGCGCCCTTACCGGCGCCTTGTTTCACTCACGAGGGAGCGCCGTCCCTCGGGATGGTTGCGTCTTCGTGGAATTGGACGGAGGTCGTAACCATGGCTGTCACCAACGCGTTGCGCAACGCCCCAGTGCTTATGGCAATGGAGCGTGACGAGGAGGATCGAGTGATCGAGCAAGCGATGCAGATTCTGGATCGCCGACTGTTTACTCGGGGAGCCTCGTTGCAGCGTTCTTCAACAATCGGCAATTACCTGAAAATGAAGCTGGCGGCGATGGAGGATGAGGTTTTCGCGGTGGTCTTTCTGGACAGCCTCAACCGAGTCCTGAAGTTTGAGGTGCTGTTTCATGGGCGTCTCGATGCCGTGGTAATTCATCCCAGGCAGGTGATCAAGCGGGTCTTGGAGCACAACGCTGCAGCCATTATCGCGGCTCACAATCACCCCTCAGGGTGTTCGCTGCCAAGTGATGAAGATCGCCGGCAAACCCAGCGCCTGAAACAGGCTCTGGAAGTAGTGGATGTGCGGATGCTGGACCACGTCATCGTCGGCGCTGGCAAGCCGTTGTCCATGGCTGAACAGGGTTGGCTCTGATCTACCGAAGCGCCCCTTTCAGGCGCCTCTTGAAAGTGTTGTCGGCGGGCGTGAGCCTGTCATTCAAACAGGTTGGAGCGCTGGCATTGCTGACGCTTTGATCTGAAACGTATTGCCCATGCGGGGAACACTCCCCGTTCGGGCGAGGTGTCTCTCCGTGATGGGATTATCTGGAGAGCCCATGATGTCGAATACACAGAACGAGCAGCATATTCAGTTGCTCAGATTGCCAATCGTTTTCTCCGAGAACGCCAAGCAAGCAATGAACCTAGAAGGACAGGCCGAGCCTGCGCAGATGTTCCAGCGCAGAAACGTCACGATCCACATCGCACTGATGACCATTGCGTATTGCGCCTCGCCTGAGGTTCAAGCGTTCTATGACATCGAGGTGCCTTGCGACGTCACCACTGGTGATTTGTCTGAGGAGCATTGGTTGAAGCTGCGTGTTGTCGTAGTGCGGCAACGGGATGAACCCTGCGGCTTGCGCATCATGCTCAGGGATGAGGTCCATGACCCTGCACTGCGCATCCCTGGGATCTTTTTCCCACCGGGTTGCCTTGTGACAACGAACGGTGTGCAGGCCTTGATGATACAAGGGCTGCTGGGCGCGTCGACCTACCTCAATCGTCACTTGGTGGGCGATTGGGGGGACGTGTGCAATGACGCCTGGCAGAGCAATGAACACGCGCTGGAGCATGGCCTAAGGCTGTTCTCTGGGTACAAGATCCAAGCGGGAGGAGAAGACAAGCTCTGGATCATCACTGAAGCGGACAGAAGCAGCACTACGCTGCTCTTGCCGTCGGAGTACTAATACCCCTGCCCCAGCCTGGCTGAGGCTCATGAGCCGCTTACTTGCCCTTTTGGGTAGGTAGGCGGCCCATCTATAGCGAATCGTCGCTGCGGTGAGCCGCCGCCGGTATAGCTCCTACCATGGGGAGCATGGCGCCGCACCGGAGAACCTAGTCAACAATGACTTCAAGTCTGATGCGCCAACAAAAAATAGCTCACCGATATCACAGAATCCCAGTTGCGGGCGGGCAAGGACTACCTGTCGCCCATGAACGACTGCTTCGACGGACTCCTGATCATCTGGTCCGAGGGTACTCTTCCAGACGCTGAGCTTGTAAACACCATGATGGATACCGACATCGAGACAATTACTGAAAGTCCCGATTGACCGATTGTACACTCTGACCGCGGCGGCCCATTACCGCTGGCCTACGTAGCTCTCGTGAATGCACAAGGTGCGCCTCATTCGCTCCATATCTCGCAACAGGTGCTCACCGGACAACGCAGCCTGTGAGGGTTGCTCCGGACGACTGAAACGAGATGTACGGCAAGTGGCATCCTACACCGGAGGGTATGACCAGCATCGATTCAAACTCTCACTCGGTGGTTTGAGCCCTTTGGAGTACCGCTAGTATCGGGGAATTACAACATAGTCAGCTCAAGAAAACGTTCGCACCTCCAAGGACTCAGTTCTACATTGGCGGTGACAGGCACCTTGTTAGCGAGAGCAATCCCTAGGTAGCGAGCGCGACCTTACTGTACTCAATCAACTATCACGACCATGACCGCCACGCCAAGCATCACGCCATGCACATTGAGGCATAACCAATCTGCAGAGGTGCCTCTGCTGCAGATTTAAGGGTGAGGCATCTGACCATTGTCATGACAACTGAAATCCTTTCACGCCCAGGGTGCACATGACAAACAATCGCAGTTGCAAATGCCTATCATTTAAAATAGTATGCAATCTTGTTTTGGCGCAAGCCGCATGACGCTAACGAAGTAATCTGAAAAATTTTCATGGAGGGAAGATTTTTGCTACCAACTATCCCGATTTCTTTTTCCCTCCAGAAGTACTTTTCAGTCGATTTCCATATCTCGAATTCTCGAAACCATACTTGAAAGTATAAAAACAATTCATCGATTTCAATTCATTCAAAAATGGGTGCCCAGTTAATTCAAAAAAACGCAGCTAGCTTCCACTTAAAACTCATAGCCGCCCTCACAATCTGTTCAAAGGACAGAACATAAATGCCATACATTAAAATCGGCCATGCCGCTGTTTTTACAGCCATATTTTATTCCACCACTGCAACATCAGCAGAACCACTAACCAATTTGGATAAAGTTCCCAATCGCATCCAGGACCCGTTACCCGAGAGAACATCATATGTAGATACCATTGACCCTTCTAATGGTAATTTAAGCATTCGTCATATGGATCTGAGGATACCTGGAAACGGGCTGCCCATTGAAATTTTTCGAAATTACGACATGCGCAGCACATCTGCGGGACTAAGCCTTACTCATAACGTCTCACATAACTGGACTGCGCTGGGCCTAGGGTGGCGACTAGATACTGCCCCAACAATTTCGGTGCAAAATCAATATATACCCAGCGAAGAGGATCCTCAAACAGCACCTCCAGCGTACTATGTTGAGAACACATTCGACTTTGTTTGTAGGAACATGCCCCTCCCTCAGTGGGCCAAAATGATTCAGCTACGATTACCTAACGGCGGCAATGAAGAATTATTCTACACTGGCAATCACACTGCCAGTAGCAAAAGTAATTGGCGACTTCGATGCGTTAACGACATTATTACTGTCAATTCTCCCGGCGGAATAATTTACGATTTTGGCAACTATCATGCCCAACGCAATATAGGTATCTTCAATAGTGACAATATTGCATGGAAGCAGGTGGAAAATAGCGAGACCTACCTGCAAGCATTAAAAGCAACCGACACCAACGGAAACTGGTTGACTTACACTTATGCCTTTCAGGGACACCGCTACCCAACCTGGAACAATCCAGCATTCTCCAGCATTCCATATTATTCCGATCCAGAGACTGGACCCATGATGGAAGGCACTACCAACCTTCTGAGAAAAATTGAGTCAAGTGATGGTCGGCAGGTTACGTTCCAATACAATCCTACAAGCGGTCGATTGCAAAGTATCTCGGACAATACCGGAAGAACCATAAAATATGGATACTCAGAAATAAATGAGAATACTTTTCATGCTCTTCTGACATCAGCAACAATGCCTACAGGCGACACTTGGCGCTATGACTACCAACCTAGCTTCTTTAACTCGAGTGAGAACTATGCTCCAATATCACCATTAAACAATACCACGGCAGCCAACAGAAAAATAATAGCTCTGCACTACCCAAGCGGTGGAAAAATCACTTACGGCTATACCTTTGTCAATCAAGGAGCACAGGTATATACAAGAAGTCGCGGATATAAATCCGAGCAACCAATGTGGCTTCGTGAAGAGCGTATTGGCACGCGCACCCTATCCTCTGGCGGCTCATGGAGTTACAGCTACTTGCGAGGCGGACCGGGTCAAATGAATCAGACAACAGTCACCGGCCCCGACGGTATACGTATATTTAAATACTTCAGCCTAGGTCATTCTATTCTCACTAACCTCACTATCCCCGCCTCAATCTTCGGCAATGTTGGTTGGAAAGCCGGATCACCCATGGAAGAGCACATACCAAACGGCAACAGCATTATCTATGACTGGCAACCACGCACAATTGCTGCCGGCAAACGCATTTGGTATGAGATGGGTGCAGTCTACGATAGCCAGATCTGGGGGCCTTTATTGAATTCCCGTACGATCAATCGTGACGGTGCGACTTATAGTAGTGTGTTTTCGGGTCATGATGCTTACGGCAACCCAGCGACAATCGTCGAGAGTGGTCCTAATGGTGGCTCCCTTACCACTCAACTTAGCTACCTGAATGACACCAACAAGTGGATTATTGGCAAAGTCAAAAGTAAAACGTCCCAGGCCGGCTCGATGAATCGTAGCTTTGATGCCAACGGCAACATCCTCAGCGAGACCCAAGACGGCGTAACCACCAGCTACACCTACGACACTCAGGGCAACGTGGCCAGCATGACCCTGCCCGGCAACCGCGTACACACCTACTCCAACTACAAGCGCGGTATACCGCAAACAGAGGTGCAGCCAGAGGGGATCACCTTAACCCGTGTGGTCGACGACGCCGGTAACATCATCTCCAAAACCAACGGTGAGGGTAAGACCACTCGTTACACTTACGACGGGTTGGGCCGCGTCACCTCAAGAACACCACCTCAGGGTAACGTTGAAATCACCTCTTATACACCTACTAGCAAAATCACCAGCCGCGGCAACCTAGTCGAGACCACTCAGTACGACCCATTTGGCCGTGTCGCCAAAATCACTCTTGGTGGTATCACAACCAGTTATGAATATGACGGTCTAGGACGTCGCACATTCGTTTCTGCTCCAGGAGCGACCACTGGTACCCGCTATGAGTACGACGCCCTTGACCGTGCCATCCGCATGACCAACGCCGATAATAGCCATCAAGAAATTACCTATGGTGCGGCGAGCCGCACCATCACTGACGAGCGGGGCAAGGCCAGCATCGAAACTTACCGTGGCTATGGTACACCCGACAAATTGCAGTTGATGGCCATCACCGCTCCCGAACCGAGCGCCAGTGTCACCCTTACTCGGGACGCAGCGGACCGCGTTACTTCGGTCAAACAGGGAGCCTTTACACGTACCTATGGCTACAACGCTAACGGCTATCTGACCAGCGTCGCGAATCCGGAAACAGGCAATACGATGTACGGCCGCGACATCGCAGGCAACATGATTTCCAAACAGGTAGGCGCCTCGAATATAACGAACTACACGTACGATGGCCTGAACCGCCTTGTTTCGACGGTCTACTCCGGTACCACCCCGGCTATCACCAACACCTACAACAAGCTCAACAAACTGCTGACCAGTAACACCGCCGGAGGGAACCGCAGCTTCGCTTATGACGACGCAGGCAACCTGATTCAAGAGAGCCTGGCACTGGATGGAAAGGTCTTCACGGCAAGCTATGCCTACAACGCCAACGACCAACTGAGCAGCACAACCTATCCGCAGTCCAATCGCGTCGTGAACTACAACCCCGATGTGCTGGGGCGTCCCACCACTGTCTCGGGCTATGTCAACAACGTGCAGTACTGGCCTTCGGGCCTGATCAAGCAGATCACCTACGGTAACGGTACGGTCACCTATTATGACCAGAACTCGCGCCTATGGCCCGCTAGCTTCAGTATTCAAAAAACTGCAGACGGCGTGTGGTACCTCAGCAGTTCCTACACCTACGATGGAGTTGGCAACCTGACCACCATCAGTGACGCCACCAGCACAAATTTCAACCGCACCCTAGGCTACGACAACATCAATCGCCTGATTAGTGCAACCGGCCCATGGGGTGCTGGCAGCATCAGCTACGACGGCGGTGGCAACCTCACCGGCCAGACCTTCGGCCCCTCCAGCCTTGCCTACAGCTACGATGCCAACAACCGACTGAGCAGCGTCAGCGGCGCGCGCAACAGCACCTACGGCTATGACAGCTACGGCAACATCAGCAGCAGCCAGGGCAATACCTATACCTACAACGATGTGCCCAACCTCGTCTGCATCAACTGCGCAACGCCGGCCACCAAAGTCGAGTACAGCTACGACGGTCTCAACCAGCGCAGCGCCGTGGCCAAGGCCAGCGGCAAGGCTTACGAGATGCACGACTCCAACGGTAAGCAACTGATCGAGCTTGATGCCGGCAATCTCACCGAATACTTCTACCTGGGCGACAAGCGCATTGCCCAACAGGTCAGTCCTTGACTTGGCGCACAGGAGATACACACATGGATGCTTTTAGAAAAATGAGCAAGTGGATTAGCGTCACACTGCTGTCAGTGATGCTGAGCAATGTTGCCCTTGCCGACACCGTCACCTACTTCCATAACGACATCTCGGGCAGCCCTATGGCGGCCACCGACTCGGCGGGCAACCTGCTGTGGAAGGAGAACTACCAGCCTTACGGCGAAAAGATCAATCGGTCGGCCAGCAGTGGCGAGAACAAGATCGGGTTTCATGGCAAGCCCTATGACGATGGTACCGGCCTTTCGTACATGGGGGCTCGCTATTACGATCCTGTGCTAGGACGCTTCATGGGGGTCGACCCAGTCGATTACCAAGAAGACAACCTACACAGTTTCAACCGCTACACCTATGCGAACAATAACCCGTACAAGTACGTGGATCCTGATGGCCAGTATGCGTTTCTTATCGCGCCAGCCGTCTATTTGCTGACAGCTTTAAGCGCCGCGTTCACAGTGAAAACAGCCATGAGTGGAGGTGGTAATACCGCTTCCAACGATTTTGGCATGAGCACCCCCTCTAATTCAGAGAAAAGCTTTGGTAGTCCTGAAACATGGAGTACAGGCAGACCCTATCTACAAGAGAGTTCTGAAGACAACAAGAACATCACAGACGGTCGTATTGACCACGGGAACAAACGGGCCGAGGAAGCAAAAACCGACGCGAACCGTCAGGTTGGAGACAAAAATAAAGTCGTAGAGGGTGGCCGCCACTATGTAGACAACGATACAGGGCACAACGTGCATGTCAAAGGTGATAGAGTGGTTATCACTGACGATAGGGGAAATACAGTATCACAATTTAAAAACTCCAGAGCCAACACTAATGACCGAGTATCCAGAGGAAAGTGGACTCCGGCAGATTAAAGGAGAGTATATGTTTAAAATTCATGAGCTTTGGAAGAATTTAGACTCGAGCACGGTCGCCGTTTACTACTGCTTCGAGGATATGGAAAATAGCACATACTGCGTTCAAAATATGGAGGTTTACAGATTACCCCTAAGCAATGAGCGAGATTGGCAGGCTCGTAAAAACGCAATGGAGCTTTTCATGGAGGAGAGCCCATTGACTCGGTGCGACTGGGCGCCGTCACTCATCGCTGCGGTAAAGCTGCATGATGAGTATTTTAAAGATATTTAAAACTCAATTAAATACGAGAACCTGGAGTGCCTTCTCCTAACAAGAGGCGGCACTTTAAAATACATATGGGAGAAATCACTTCCCCACTTACCAGAAGCTTAACAAGCCCAACCTCCCTATACCTAAACGCTAATAGCCGTTTCTGCACAGTGCCTGTGGTAGGATGGCGGTGAGTGATGATTATACGGAAGTCGACCATGATGCCCTCCAATGAGGCTGGTATACCAGCGAATAGTGGTCCGCCCTATCCAAAGACAACAATATCATTCACTCTTGCTACCCGCAGCCTAAAGGTGAATACACCATGTTATCCCGAGATTTTCATGACGAAAAATTGATATCCATTACTGCGACGGATGACACGCTCACCCTTGAGATATCCGCCGAAAATGGCGTTTACCGGATTATCGTCAGCGACCTGGAAAAATTACGCGTTTCCGACTTCAAGGAAGGCAACATAATAAGCGCCGCTCGCATAGTGCACCCAAAGCAACCTAGCAATAGCGAAAGCACAGCTGCCTCATTGCTTAAGTACGCCTATGAACTGGGCGATGCCAACTTGCAACACAATGCAAAAACCGCATCATTCCTAGAGAAGAAAATCAAACAACATGAGGAAGGCTCTCTTATCATTTTAGAAATAGAGCCTTCCTACGGAGCTTACTTAGTGGCTATAGGCAAAAAAGTTACAGAGAAAAAACGTCCGACTAACGTATCCAAATAGATCTACCGCAAGTTCCATGGTTTACCTGACATCTAACCATAACGCCAACATAAACAGCGCCGATGCTTCCTGCTCGGCGCTGTTCCTCCCCTACAAACCATCGCCAAAGGTGCTCCAAACACGCCTGCGCGTTGATTTGTGAGCTGCATTTTTTTGTGCTCAGGCCACCTGATACACGGCATCATTAGGAAGGAAAGCCAATGCGATATACACTTCCCTCCTCAATTGCTCCTGATTTAGAAGGACCTGAATCCATGCCCCTGCGCTGCTCCATCGGGTACTCCAACAGCCGATCGGTATTTGATGAAGTAGCACGCGCAGAACAATCCTCCAGCTATTGGGGCGCACAACCATGAATACCCTGTCGCCCCCGGACCTGACGCAGAGCGCCGTTGACTGGCTGGTCAGTGCAGGCCGCCTCAAGCGTACCGATGTCGATCGTGCCCAGCAGTTGCAGACAGGGCCGCGCATACAGGCCCCCACCGAGGTTCTGTCGCGTCTGGGGCTGCTGTCCGAGCAGGATCTGGCGTTGGCCTGGTCACAGGTATTGGATGCCCCGCTGCTACTCGCCACCGACGCACCTGAGCTCAATGACAACTTTCCAGAGCTGTCCGTGCGTTTTCTCAAGCACCACGGACTGGTGCCATTGTCAGCGGTCGAAGGCGAGCTGCATGTGCTCATGGCGGATCCGACGCAGACCAGTGCGATCGAAGCGCTGGTCTACGCCTGCCAATGTCCGGTTCGGATCTCGATCGGTTTGCGCAGCGAAATCGAGCAACTGATCGAGCGCTACTACGGCCGTGGCAGAACAGCCATGGGCACGCTGATCGAGAACCTGGAAGAAGACACCAGCGATCAGTTGGCTGATATCGAACACCTTAAGGACCTGGCCTCCGAGGCCCCCGTCATCCGCCTGGTCAACCTGATCCTGCAGCGTGCGGTCGAGCAACGCGCTTCCGACATCCATATCGAGCCGTTCGAAAGCCAGCTCAAGGTCCGCTACCGCATCGACGGGGTGCTGCAAGTCGCAGAGGCCCCTCCTGTCAGTTCTTCGGCAGCTGTCATCTCGCGCATCAAGATCATGGCCAAACTGGACATCGCCGAGCGGCGCCTGCCTCAGGACGGACGCATCATGCTGCGTATCCAGGGCAAGGAACTCGACCTTCGTGTGTCCACTGTTCCCACCAGCTTTGGCGAATCGGTGGTGATGCGCCTGCTGGATCGCGAGACGGTGACGTTCGATTTCCCGAGCCTGGGTTTTGACGGCGAGCGCCTGGACGGTTTTCTGGAAGTGCTGGAGCGGCCCCACGGCATCTTGTTGGTCACAGGCCCGACAGGGTCTGGCAAGACCACCACGCTCTATACCGCCCTGTCTCGGCTCAACACCACGCAGCGCAAGATCATCACTGTCGAGGACCCGGTTGAATACCAACTGGAGGGCATCAACCAGATCCAGGTCAAACCCACCATCGGCCTGGATTTCGCCGGCGTACTGCGCTCGATCGTGCGCCAGGACCCAGACGTGATCATGATTGGTGAGATGCGCGATCTGGAAACCTGCCGGATCGCGATCCAGTCGTCGCTAACGGGTCACCTGGTACTCTCAACCCTGCATACCAACAGTGCGGCCGCCAGTATCACGCGCCTGCTGGACATGGGCGTCGAGAGTTACCTGATTGCCTCGACCGTGAACGGCATCCTGGCTCAGCGCCTGGTGCGTCGATTAATGCCGCAGTGGCGCGAGGCTTTCGAGGCGCCGCCTGAACTGATCGCCGAGCACCAGCTCGACAGATTCACGGATGAAAGGCCGATCCTGCTCTATCGCCCCAAACCGGATGCGCCTGGAACGGGCTATCAGGGACGTAGTGCCTTGACCGAGCTGCTGGTAATGAACGAGACGCTCCGTTCGTTACTTATGCGCCAAGCCGACGCCGCAACGCTCGAAGCCGCGGCACGAGCCTCTGGACTATGCACGCTCTACGAAGACGGGCTGCGCCAGGCGCTGGCCGGTATCACCAGCCTTGAGGAAGTCCTCCGTGTTACCCGCAGCGAGTGAGCATGCAGTCCTATAAGTACCGGGCGCTCGACCCAAACGGCGCCGCCCAGAGCGGTCTGCTCGATGCCGAGAGTACGGAGAAAGCCGCGAGCCAGCTCCAGGAACGCGGCTGGCTGGTGCTGCACATTGAGTCCTCCACCGGCAACGCCGCTCCTGGATTCAAGAACTGGTTCCAGCGCCCGCCGTTGAGCGCCGTCGAACTTGCCCGTTTCACCCAGCAGCTTGCCACCTTGATGGGCGCAGGCCAGCCGCTGGAGCGGGCCCTCAATACCCTGGTGCGCCAACCCGGCAAACCGCAGGCCCGACTGTTACTGGAGCGCATCCGTGATCGCGTCAAGGGTGGACAGACGCTGTCCTCGGCCATGTCACTGGAAGGCGCGCAGTTTTCTGCGCTGTACCTGGGCCTGGTGAAGGCCGGCGAAGCCGGTGGTGAATTGGCCGAAACACTCACCCAACTGACCGCCTACCTGGAGCGGGCGCAGAAGGTGAAGAGCGAAGTCATCAACGCACTGATCTACCCGGCCTTTTTGATCATCGGTGTGCTGGGCTCGCTGATCTTGCTGCTGGCCTATGTGGTGCCACAGTTCGTGCCCATCTTTGCCGGGTTGGGCGTACCGGTTCCGCTGATCACCGAAGCGATTTTGGGCGTTGGCCAGATGCTGAGTGACTACGGCCTTTACCTGATGCTCGCGTTCATCGCCGCCTTGCTGTTGTTCAATCGCCGCCTGCGCAGCCCGGCTGGGCGCCAGGCCTGGGACACACGTATCTTGCATTGGCGCATTGTCGGGCCGTTGTTGCTGCGCCTGGAAACCGCCCGCCTGGCACATACGCTGGGCACCTTGCTCAGCCAAGGGGTGCCGCTGATTGCCTCGTTCGACATCGCGCTGCTGGTCTGTCGCAACCAGGCGATCCGCAACGCGGTGGAGCACACCATCATCAAAGTCAAGGACGGCACTCGCCTCTCCAAGGCGCTGGAGGCCGAGAATGTCTTGCCTGACCTGGCGATACAGATGATTCAGGTCGGCGAAGAGTCGGGCACCCTCGACACCATGTTGCTCAAAGTGGCCGCGGTGTATGACGAAGATGCCAAGCGCAGTATCGACCGTCTGCTCGCGGCCCTGGTCCCCTCCCTCACGCTGGTCATGGCTGCCTTGGTGGCGATGATCATGCTGGCTATCATGCTCCCGCTGATGAACCTCACCAGCAGCATCTGAATGGAATCCACCATGAAACGTGTTCACTCCCTCTCCTCCTCCCAGCGCGGCTTTACGCTCCTTGAGATGCTGGCCGTCATTGTGTTGCTCGGCATCGTCGCGACGATTGTCGTGCGCCAGGTCGGCGGAAACGTCGACAAAGGCAAGTACGGCGCCGGTAAAGCACAACTGGCGAGCCTTTCCATGAAAATCGAGAGCTACAACCTCGACGTAGGTTCTGCCCCCAAGGACCTCAGTGCCCTGACCAGCAAACCTGCCAATGCCCGTAACTGGAACGGCCCCTACGCCAAACCCAGCGACCTGACCGATCCGTTCGGCAATGCCTTCGGCTATCGCGCGCCGGGTGAACACGGCCCATTTGATCTGACGTTCTACGGTAAAGACGGCCAACCCGGCGGCGACGGCTACAACGCTGACGTCGGCAACTGGGAGTAACAGTGAGGCACCGCCATCAAGCCCAGCAGGGCTTTACCCTGCTGGAGATGCTGGTCGTGATCGTCATCATCGCGATCGGCTTCAGCTTGCTGGCCTTCGGGGTTTCCAAGGGATTGCAGAACAGCCGTGATCGCCAGGCCAAGACGGACCTGGCCATTGCCTTGCGCAGTGCACGTACCCAGGCCATCGTGAGCGGCCAGTCGACGCTGCTGCATATTGACCTGACTCGCAACGCTTACCGGGTGCCAGGCCAAGCCGAACACCTACTGCCACAAGGCATGAAAATGCGCCTGACCACCGCCGCCAACCTGACCCCGCAAGAAGGTGCAATTGCCTTCTACCCCAATGGCAGTTCCAGTGGCGGCAACCTCTATCTGGAAAAAGGCACACAGGCCTGGCGGCTGGACATTGCCTGGCTGACCGGCCGGGTCTCCTGGACGGCAGTCGACCAGCCATGACCCCGCTCAAGCGTTCTGCTCAGCAAGGATTCACCCTGCTGGAAATGCTGGCAGCCATTGTGCTGCTGAGCATTGGCTTCGCGGTTTTCCTCAACGCCATGGGATACGCCACCCGCACGCTGACCCAGAGCAACCAGACCACCCATCTCGCCCTGTTGGCCAAGTCGGTGCTCGATGAGCAGACTACCGGCCTGCTCAAGTCCGGACGCTGGGAGGGCAAGGTTGATGATGTGAATTGGCAACTGACGTCGACCTTGCTCCCCGGCCAATCCATGGCACAGCTGTACCGGCTGGAATTGTCTCTGGAGCAAGGCAGCCGCCAGGCACGCTTCACAACGCTGCGGGCGCAGGGCAAAGCCCTTGGATCGGCCAGATGAGATCACGTCATCGGGGCTTCACGCTGCTGGAAGTGCTGATTGCACTGAGCCTGCTCGGCCTGTTGATGGTCCTCATTGCCTCGGCCTTGAGCATGGGCAACCGCACGCTGGAAATGAGTGAGCGGTATTCCGATCGCCTGAACGAAGTCAGAACCGCACAACGCTTTTTACGCAGTGCCATACAGCAAAGCCTCCCTGTTCCCTTTTTGCAGGATGGCAAGAATGTCCGCTGGGTGTTGTTCGAAGGGGAACGCGAGACGATGCGCTTTGTTGCGCCCCTGCCCTCACAGCTGGCAGGAGGCGTTCAACTGCACGCCTTCACGCTGGTGGACAGTGACAACGCCGCTCATGATCTGCAGGTGAGCTTCTCGCAGATCACCCGCGACGGATCACGTCCATGGGGCGAACCCCAGCGCTTGCTGCAGCACCTGGGCCACCTGCGCTTCAGTTATCGAGGGCTGGACAACAACCTGCGCGTAACCGACTGGCTGGAGCGCTGGCCGTGGCCGGAACGACTCCCGCAATACGTACGCGTTGAGCTCTCGGCTCAAGGGCCGATCGACTGGCCACCCTTGGTGGTCGCCATACACCTGAGTCCGGCGGTGAACCCAAGCGGGGTAACGCCATGAAGCATCAACGTGGCGCGGCCCTGATCATCGCGCTGTGGGCGCTGGCACTGCTGAGCCTGCTGATGGGCGCCGTGGTGCAGTCCATACGCCTGGAGAATCGTCAAAGTGCCTACGAACTCCAGCACGCCCAGGCGCAGCTTGCCGCCGAAGCGGGACTGGCATTGGCGATTCAGGCAATGAGTACCTCGCCGGCCGGCATGGTCGCAGATGGACGCCCCTATACGTTGCCGTTCGAAGACGCCCAACTGACCCTGCGGGTGTACAGCGAGCGCGGCAAGCTGGACCTGAACTTTGCGAACGCTGAACACTTCGCGCGCCTGGCCGGCTACCTGGGCGCTTCTGCTGATCAAACCGCGCAGCTCACGGCGCAACTGACGACCCGTCGAGCAGACGGCAAAACCCTCAGGGCCCTTGAAGAACTGCAGCAGTTTGCCGGCATGGATCCATCGCTTTATGAGCGCCTGATACCTGACTTGACGCTGTGGACAGGACTGGGTCAACCTGATCCCTCGTTTGCATCCGACACAGTTCGTTCAGCCCTCAGGCTTGGGCCCGCCGTGCCCGGAAGAAACCCCGGCACCGCCCTGAGCGCGCGCATACGAGCCGTGCTTGCCAATGGGACGTCAGCAGATCTGAACGTGGCTTTTATCCTCAACCCTCAAGGAGACGGCACGCAACTCTACCGCGTGCTGCGTTGGCAAGAATGAAGACAGCAATAGGGAATGGGGCTTCGGCACTGCGGATGCTGAAAAGTCGGCTGTCGCACCAGTGGCGCAGTTCAGAGCTGCCTGCCTTTTTCCAGTGGTGGCGACGGGAGCTGATGGCCTGCCTGCCCAAATCATGGCGCGACGCCTTGCTGGCCTCTGAGCAGGAAGTATTGCTGGTGCAAGGTGTCGATGGCACCTGGATGCCTCAAGGCACACCGCAGCCACTACCGCCCCTCTCGTCGGGTCAGCAACGCCGGCATACCCTCGTGCTGCCACGTGAACAGGTGCTGGTGATCGCGGTGCAACTGCCGCTGGCAGCCTCGCCAGACGCTGATGCTGCGCTCGCGTTCGAGATGGACAAGTACACCCCGTTCAAGGCCGGCGACGTCTATTTCGATAAGGTGCGCGTGCGGGGCTCTCACTCGCACCCTGATTTCCTGGATTTTCAGTTGGTCGTGGTTCTGCGTGAGCGGCTCAACGCCGTACTGGAAGCCGCCGGCCAGGCAGGTCGAGCCATTGATGCCGTCGATGCCTATGGCGACCAAGGCACGCGCCTGAACATTAACCTGCTGCCCGCCGAGCAGCGTCCCAAGCGCCAGCATCCCGTGCGCCGCCTCCAGCAGGTCCTGGCCGGTGTGGGTGTGGTTCTGCTGATATCGGTCATGCTGCTGTGGGTGCATAACCGCCAGGGCGCGCTGGAGGAGATGCAGCGCCAGGTAAAGGTGCTGCGCAGCGATACCCAGCAGATCCAGGCCTTACAGCAGCAGCTCAGCGAACTGCAGGATGCTGGGCGCTTCGTCGAGGACCAAAAGACCCAGGCCATCTCCAAGGCCGCCTTGTTACAGGAGCTGACCACCTGCATTCCTGACAACACCTGGCTGGAACAGTTGGACATCAGCCAGCAAGGCACCGTCAGCCTGAGCGGACAGAGCAGCCAGGCCAGCGAGTTGATCGAGAAAATGAAAGCCTGCTCGCGCTTGGAGGGCCTGCAGTTTCAGGGCATCATTCAGCCTGACCGCAACACCGGCCTGGACCGCTTCAACCTGACTGCCCAACTCCGTATCAAGGATGATCGCAATGCGTCTGCGCCTGACAGCCCGTGAGCAACGAGGCGCGGCCCTGGCCTTGGCTGCCGGCGTGCTGTTGAGTGCCTACTGGTTGGGGATTCACTGGTGGTTTACCGCGCCACTGCAGTCCATTTCGGATGACATGGACACCTTGCGCGCCAACCAGCAACGCTACCAGGCCCTTCAGGCACAGCGCCCGATCATCGAGGCGCAGTTGGCCGAGGCCAGGAACACACCGCAGAACAACGAACGCCTGCTGTCTGACTCCGACACGGGCGCGGCCACCGCGCAGTTGATGCAACTGGTCTCCTCGAAGCTTCAGTCCGTAGCCGCTTCAGGCAACGACTGCAACATCACCAACCGAATGCCAATCGCCGCCAGCGAGTCAGGGCCCTACAAGCAGGTCAAGGTCAGCATCAACCTGGACTGCACGATCCAGCCGCTGTCTGCCCTGCTCTACCAACTGGAAAACGACCGGGTCTCGCTGTTTGTGGATGTGCTCAGCCTGCGTCGAGGCTCACAACAGTCACCTGAGCAAAACCATCGCCTCACGGCCCAGATTCTGGTCAGCGCCTATGTGCGCCACCCCGCCAATAAAGAGGCTGCCCAGTGACCGTCAAAGACTTTGGCCGCTTGAACCTGGCGATGGTGGTGTTCATCGCACTCCTGGCTGCAGCAGGACTGGCGATGCTCGGTGGCTGGGGAACGGCAATCGAATGGCACCCCAGCGCCGAGCCCAAAGCCGCTCGGCCCCAGTCAGCAGCTCTCGCGGCGCCAGCAGCGGTGCCCCTGCAGAACTACAGCGCTATCTGGAACCACTCCCTGTTCAATCAGGACCGGGCAGCGGACCCCGTGGCGCCTGCCGCTAAAGTCGAGACCGCTGCGCCCGTTCTAACAGGGTTGTCACTGACCGGAGTCTTGATTTCACCGCCCCTTCATAAAGCTTTTTTCAAGAGCGCCGATGGCAAGAGTCTGAGCCTGAATGAAGGTGAAGAGCTGCCTAACGGCTGGGTCGTTGAAAAGATCGAAAGCGAGAAAGTCTCGCTGAGCTTCAAGTCCGTCCGCCAGGACCTGCTGCTCCCTGTATTGAAACTCCCGGAATCGGCCTTGCGCTAAACACGCCAACGCTCCCAAGAACCTCTTTATCTTTGCCAAGACCGCCACAGGATTGCTCAACGTGATCAGACGCTTCGCCTTTCCATGCATGACCAGTCTTCTTCTGCTGTCTGGTTGCATGTCCAGCTCCACCGACGAAGCACGGGATGACAGCATTCTCCAGGCAGGCCTGGCCGGTACCGGCCCGGACCGCCAGCCCGTTGCAAGTGCACCGGTAGCAAGCCCTGCGCCGCTGCCGATCAGTGCCGCCACGGTGGCGCAAGCGCCACAACACCAGATCATCCGCGGCACCCGCGGCCTGGTGACCCCCAAAGGCACTGCCGTCAAACCAAAGCCCACTGCGGCGCCCGGTGAAGCCGGCACCATGTTCAACTTCTCGAGCATTTCGATCCAGGCGGTGGTCAACACCATCCTGGGCGATGTCCTCAAGGAGAACTACAGCATTGGTCAGGGCGTGACGGGTGACGTGACCTTCTCCACCTCCAAGCCGGTCGACAAGCAACAGGCGTTTGCCATTCTGGAAACCCTACTGTCCTGGACCAACAACGCCATTATCCGTCAGGGCGATCGCTACCTGGTGCTGCCGGCCAACCAGGCCGTCGCCGGCAGGCTCACCCCCAGCATGTCGATTCCTGAGCCTGGCAGCGGCCTGACCGCACGCTTCTTCACGTTGCAGTACATGTCGCCTGTCGAGATGCAGAAACTGCTCAAGCCCTTTGCCCGTGAAAGCGCGTTCCTCATGGTCGACCCTTCGCGCAACGTCATGGTCATGGCGGGTACTCCCGACGAGCTGAACAACTACCAGCAGACCATCAGCACCTTCGACGTGAACTGGCTCAAGGGCATGTCGATCGGTGTCTTCGGCTTGAAACGCGCCAATGTCAGCCAACTGATGCCGGAGCTGGATCGACTGTTCGGCCCTCAAAGCGGTACGCCACTGGCCGGCATGCTGCGCTTTTTGCCAATCGAGCGCACCAACGCCATCGTCGCCATCTCCCCGCAGCCGGAATACCTGAACGACGTGGCCCGCTGGATCGATACCATCGACCAGGGCGGTGGCAACGAACCGCAGATGTACGTCTATGACGTGCGCAACATGAAAGCCACTGATTTGGCCAAGTACCTGCGCCAGATCTACAGCGACGAGGCGGTGGCCGATGACGCGCCGGCCCAGGTTGCTCCAGGCCTGCGCACGGTGACCTTGTCGAGCAGCGGATTTGGTAATGGTGCCAACAGCGGCCCGACCAGCCTCGGCGGCGGTGCGAACAACATGGGCAGCGGCAACCTGGGTGGTCTCAGCGACAAGCAGCGTACTTACCCAGAGGACGGCACCCAGGAAGACTCATTCGGCAATGGCAACAACAGCAGCAACCGGCTCAAGGGCGGCTTCACGGATGCGGTACGCATCACCGCCCAGAAGAGCAGCAACCAGTTGCTGGTGCGCAGCCGCCCGAACCAATGGGCAGAGATTCAGTCGGCCATTCAGCGGCTCGACGCCATGCCCATGCAGGTGCAGATCGAAACCCGCATCCTCGAGGTCAGCCTCACCGGTTCGCTGAACCTGGGCGTGCAGTGGTACCTGGGGCGCCTGGCCGGCAACTCCACCACCAAGGGCATCGAAAACGTTTCGGGTAGCCAGGGGGCTATCGGCAGTGGCGGTGCAGCGCTCGGTGCCACCGATTCGCTGTTCTACTCCTTCGTGAGCAAAAACCTGCAGGTGGCGCTGCATGCCCTGGAGACCGAAGGCAACACGCGTGTCCTGTCCGCACCTTCCCTAGTCGTCATGAACAACCAACAGGCGCAGATTCAGGTCGGCAACAATATCCCGATCAACCAGACCACCATCAACACCGGCAGCACCAACCTGACCACCAGCACCGTGCAGTACGTGCAGACCGGCGTCATCCTGGACGTGGTGCCGCGCATCAATCCGGGTGGCTTGGTGTATCTGGACATTCAGCAACAGGTCAGCGACGCCAGCAACGCCGTCGATGCCAACGGCAACCCGACGATTTCGACGCGGGCGGTCTCGACCCAGGTCGCGGTGCAGAGTGGCCAGACTATCCTGCTGGGCGGGCTGATTCAGCAGAACGACTCCAAGACCGACAACAGCGTGCCGTACCTGGGCAAGATTCCGGGGCTTCAGTGGTTGTTCGGCAATACCGAGCGCAAGAACGGCCGGTCTGAGCTGATTGTCTTGATCACTCCGAGGGTGATCACCGGCAGCAGTGAAGCTAAAGATGTCACGGATGAGTATCGGCAGAAGATGCAGTTGATGACGCCGATGAAGAGCACAATGACAGATATCTAACTAATTGTTGCAGAGGGAACTGAACATGAAGCTAGCAAATTCACAGAAAAGCTGCCTAGCGCACTATTTTTCAGGCAGCAGGAAGCCCCCTCGGAAACCTCGCTACAGTACAGCAGCAATCACAATGCTGACCTTAATTGGTGCAAGCCAGGCATTTGGAGAACCCTACTACTGGTACAACAATGACCGTACCGCCAAATTTTCATCGGCGCAGGCGGCCTGCAACGGCACTATGTATGCGTTCAGCGAAATTCAACCCGCTAGAAACCCACGAGTAAGCCCATATACAGATGTCGCCTACCATTGCACTTGGGATTGGTATCAACCCTTTGACGGAAACTGGTACGAACAAAGCTGGCAAATGTATTTTGTTTATCGATACGGTGATACCTGCGGACCTGATGCGACCGCTGATTGTGATGCACAGGAGCAAAAAGGAACACCGCCTGCACTAAGTTGTGTCGGCAATCCTATCAATATAGCGATTGGCAACAAGTACGAAAAAGAAGACGATTATGTCTCACCGGACCAAAACGGCAGAGGCTTTTCTAGATACTACAACAGTGTGGATGGGCTCTGGCGACACACATACTCGGCATATCTCAGATTCTCTCTTGATAAATGGGCTCTGATCGCACCCGATGGTAAGGAGCATTACTTCCATACAGTCTTCCGCTATTCTCTTTCTGGCGGAAGTAGCTTGAACCAAGTCGGCGACACATGGGAATGGGTATCAGAAACAGGTGACACATACAAATTCAATTCTGGCGGCGGGTTGATTGGGATAATTAGTACTGCTGGCGCCGAGCAAAAAATTACTGTTGTAAACGGTCAGTCGATCGTCACTGACAGTAGTGGCCGTCAACTCACTTTCACCGAAGACGCTCAGCATCAACCTCTGAGCTTTTCAGCGGGGGACTTGAACATTGCCTATGTCTACGAGGACGGCGCGCACCTCTCCCAAGTCCAACGCACGGCAGCCGGTGCCACCACCGTGCGAAAGTATCTTTATGAGGACACCCGCAACAATGGCCTGTTAACGGGCATTATTGATGAGCGTGGCGTCCGCTTTGCCACCTGGAGCTATGACGCTCAATGGCGTGCGGTCTCCAGTGAACATGCCGGTGGTGCCCAGAAAACGCTCGTTGCCTATAACGCCGATGACTCAAGGACGGTTACCAACGAGCTGGGTAAGAACACAACCTATCGCTTCGTGACAGTGGGCAATGTCAAACGCGTGAGTGCGATTGAGGGAGAACCTTCAGCCAACTGCCCAGCAAGCAACTCCAGCTTCACGTACAACACCCTCGGCCAGATGCTGACCAAAACCGATGCGAAGGGATTGATCACCACGTACACCTACAATGACCGCGGCCTGGAGACCAGCCGAACCGAAGCCAGCGGCACCCCGCTTGCCCGTACAACTACCACTGAGTGGGATCCTGTGCGGTACCTCAAGACCAAGGTTGTTGAACCCTCCCGAACCACGGTATACACCTATGACGCCCAAGGAAGGTCGCTGAGTCAGCAGACATCACCCAACTGAGCCTAATCGTTCTATAGAAGGATCTGACAATGATATCTCCAAAAATCCTGGAAAAACCTTACAGGTTACTTTCTCACTCACTCCTAAGAAGAAGTATTGTACTCGTAAGCCTTGCGACTTCCGCTATGTGCCTTAACACTGCGGCGGCCGAAGACTACTATTGGAGCTACTGGGTTTTAGGACCAAACGTCCACTTCCCATCGGCGTATGAAGCATGTGCCATTTACCTAGACGAAAATAATACCTTAACCATCGAAATGGGGAGTGAGATATTAGCGTGGTGTAGATACAAAAGGTTATCTGACGGAGCTATTGAAATGGGCATGGGCGTAGACCGTCGTGGCGATGGATGCCCAGTAGGTAAAATCCATGACCCGCAGTTTGGGCGATGTTTAGCTGGACCAATCAATGATAGCTTTTGCTCAGCTAGCCCTGGCGTGAGCGCTACGGGTGAGCGCCTATCTATCACTCAACCGAGCACTACAAGCGTCAATTTAAACATCCCAAATGTATCAATGCACTACAATAGCTCTTCCGCTGCGTGGAACGACAACTACTCTGACAGACTTAACATCACAAATGGCGACATACTGGTTATCAAGAGTGATGGTCAAGAGCTTTCGTTCTCAAGAAGCCAAAACACAGCCACTGCGATTAAAGGCGTCATAGGGTCTCTACAAAAAAATCTTGAAGGGTGGAAACTTGAAACGCCTAACGAACCTGACCTGATTTTCGATGAGCAAGGGACACTAATTAGAACACAGGGCGTAAGCCCAGGGTCAAACTTAACCATCCAGCGAACAGGTCTAGCGCGTGTAGTGACTAATGAGTTCGGAAAGAGCACTACGCTGACTGAAAATAATGCGCACCAGGTAACATCAATTTCCTCACCTGAACTCATCACAGATTATGTGTATGACAGCAACGGGCGACTAGCATCTGAAACGCACATCCAAGGCACGCAAACATCAACTATAAATTATGTTTACGAAGATACAGCCAATAACAAGCTCTTGACAGGAATCATTGATGAACGCGGTGTGCGGAGTCATTCTTGGTCATATGACAGCAAAGGGCGAGTACTGACTAGCAGCTTGTCTGGCGAAACCAATCGAGTAACATACGATTATAGCAGCGAGGGAGCCGTCAAGGTCACGAATGCGCTCGGAAAGCGCTCGACTTATAACTTCCAAACATTCCAAGGTACCCGGCGAATCACCTCCGTCGCAGGAGAGGCGTCTGCAAATTGTTCGGCTAACAACTCAAGCTATACATACACCGACAACGGCCAATTCCAGAGCAAAATAGATAGCGAGGGCTTAGTTACTACATTTAGCTACAACGATAGAGGCTTGGAGACCAGTCGGACCGAGGCCAGCGGCACCCCGCTCGCCCGAACCACCGTTACTGAGTGGGATCCTGCACGGTACCTCAAGAGCAAGGTTGTGGAGCCCACCCGCACCACGGTATACACCTATGACGCCCAAGGAAGGTCGCTGAGTCAGCAGACCACGCCCAACTGAACCTGGCTCATTTTCTCAAGGATTTGAACATGCAGCACACGATCTTCCGTTTTAGCGCTCTCGCACTCGCTTGCGGCTTCTGGGCCTTGCCCGTTTCAGCCTCGACCATCAGCTACACATACACAGCTCTTGGCCAGATTGCCACGGTCGATGGTCCTCGTACTGATGTGTCAGATATCACCAGCTTTGCCTATGACGCTCAAGGCAATCTGACCACCATCACCAATGCGCTGGGCCAAATCTCGACCCGCACGAACTTCGATACCTACGGCAACCCGCAAACTGTCACTGATCCCAATGGCGTAGTCACCACACTAACCTACACCCCTCAAGGTTGGCTGGCCTCGAGCACGACCGCCGGCGCCACCACTCAATTCGCCTACAACGCCGTTGGGGACCTCATTAAGATAACCGCACCTGATGGGAATTTCTTGGCTTACACCTACGACAGCGCTCGACGTCTGACTGCGGTGACCAACACCCAAGGGGAGACACAGAGCTACACCTTGGATGCTATGGGCAATCGGACCTCAGCTCAAATTAAGGACCCTTCTGGAAGCCTTTTACTCCAGCAGCAGCGCACCTTTGACGAACTCGGCCGCCTATTGACTCAAGTTGGGGCTGGCGGTCAGGTCACTCATTACGCGTACGATCTCAACGATCAAGTGACCCAACAAACTGATGCGCGCAGCAATGTGACGAATCAGGCATTTGACGCATTAGGTCGTGTGGCTCAAGTCACTGATCCGCTTGGTGGTATCACTGCACTGACCTACAACACCGACGACCAGCTCACCCAAGTGGTTGATCCGCGAGGTGTCACGACGCAGTACGCTTATGATGCTGAAGGGCTTCTACTGCAGATCAAAAGCCCTGACGGAGGAACGGCCTCCTTCACTTACGATGATGCTGGAAACGTCAAGCAAAGAACCGACGCACGCGGAGTGGTCACCGACTATCAGTATGATGCTCTGAACCGATTAACCGCCCAACGTTATCCAGCTAGCCCAGCACTGAACGTGAGCTATATCTACGATCAGACAGAAGACGGTAACAAGGGTGTTGGCAGGCTCACTTCAGTTCAGGATGCCAGCGGCACAACGACCTATGTTTATGATGACAATGGTCAGCGAACTAGTCAGAGTCGACTTCTAAATTTGGCTGGTCTTAATGTCAGCGCCGTTACAACCTACAAATACGACAGCGCTGGTCGGCTCGTCCAGCAAGGTTATCCCGACAACATATCGGTCAGCTATGTTCGCAATAGTGCGGGACAAGTCAATGCCGTCACACTTACCCTCAACGGGCAAAATTTCCCCATTGCCAGTAACATTGAGTACGCCCCCTTTGGCCCAGTCAAGCAACTGACTTGGGGCAATGGCTTGACCCTAAACCGCACTTACGACCAAGACTACCAGCTGACAGCTCAATCCATGGGCGTGTGGCAAAACCAATACAGCTTCGACCCGGTCGGTAACCTAGGCAGCCAGCAGAGCAGCCTGTGGGGTACTGTGCAATACCAATACGACGCGTTAAATCGACTGACGCGGGAGCAAAACTCGGCCACACAGAAAGACTACACCCTTGACGCGACAGGAAACCGTACGGAGCGCAAGACCACTGACCTAGCCACCGGTACGATCATCGAAACGCAGACCTCAACTATCGCCGCAGGCAGCAACCGTGTGGAGACACTGGCAGGGTTACCTCTTCCCTATGACACTGCCGGAAATCTGCTGCAGCACACTACAGGCCTGCGCTACACCTACGATGATAGCGGTCGAATGAATGCGGTTTACCAAGCAGGTGCTCAACGAGTAGCTGCTTTCACCTATAACAGCCAAGGCCAGCGCACCCTCAAGGTAAGCTTTGATCCTGCAAGCGGTTCTCTAACCGGTGGCACCACATACCTCTACTCTCCTGATGGAGACATCATTAGCCAGGCCGACTACGCGGCCAACGGCCAACACCTGCTCACTCGCTATTGGGTCTGGCTGGACGGCATGCCTTTAGCTCAAGTGGAACTCAACTATCTAAACGGCGCCGCCAGCGGTTTTCAACTGATATTTCTGCATTCGGACTATCAGAACACTCCACGCCTAGCTAGCACACATCAGGGAATTGTTTGGAGCTGGGCCAGCGACGCTTACGGTGCAGCCGTCCCCAACGAGGATGTGGCAGGAACCGGTAAAGCAACCCATATACCCCTGCGGTTCCCAGGGCAGATCTACGACGCCCAAACACAGCTCAACTACAACTACCACCGGGACTACGATCCGAATTTAGGACGGTATGTACAAAGCGATCCAATTGGCTTGAACGGTGGGCTCAATACATACGGTTATGCCGATAGCAATCCCGTCAACAATGTCGACCCTGATGGACTTGCAGCCTGCGTGGTACTGTTCCCTGACTATCCCATTGAATATGCTGACGGGCAGACCAGTACTTGGCTTGGCGGACACGGTGGTGTCTTGGGATACGATTCGAAAGGTGTTACTCAGTACTATGAATATGGAAGGTACAACCCAAACTCCTCTGGCGTAGTCGGAAAAAAACTAAGCTCTGATGATGGCAATGTTCGGAAAGTTAGTATCCCGAATCTAAAAATAGGTATTGACGGGCAACCGACAGCCGACTCCATGGATAAACTTAAAAAATCTCTATCTTCCGCCGCAGGAAAAAACACCACTGCAAATCTAACGTGCGACGCTAAAGCGGACGAAGAGAAAGTCTATGAGTACGCCATGAGCATCGCCAACAACGATAAACGCCCCAAATATAACTGGACTCCATGGAACGCGAATCAGTGTCGGACATTCTCACAGAAAGCCTTCAACGCAGGGCACAAGGAAGAAAAATGAAAATATCCGTCTCCAAAACAGCACTAGTTCTATCCCTAGGAGGATGCCTTTATCTGTCTTACCTGGTAATCGATCGCTCCATATCCTTAAGCTATTCAAATCAGAGCATCGAAACCACTGCACGTACAGCCTGCCAACTGAGCAGCCTACTAACAAGTACCTGGAGAGGGTTACCCAAGGAAGTAGTCTTTCAACGACTACAGATGGAAGCCGAAAAAAATAAAGACAAAAATATAGTATTGAAAAAAGAAAATGAAATTATCTGGCTCAATCAGACCGCCTTCTATTTTGAAAATGGAAAGCTGAAGAAAATTGGCGAAGACTGCGAAATAACCAGATAAGTACTAGAGCCACCACAAAACGATCTGAGTCCAATGACTCAGATCTAAAAAAAATATTTACCCTCCACATGACTTGGAAAATCAATTTAGAGCAGCATAGGAAAGATAGCAAAATTCCGCTTAGGCTTTCCTCTAGCACCAAGCTCGCCAGCTTGCTCACATCGAAACTCTGGAAATAGGGCGCTGACAACAACGCCTGGCTCAGTTAATAATCAAATAAACAGAAAATTAACAAAAACACCAGTAACAAGTTATCCATCATGGCCAAGGCAATTGCAGCCTTGGTCATTGCAGTTGCAGCAGTATTTTTGTGGCAGACGAAAAACTTCCATCCAAAAAATACGTACCATTATCCACTTTAGTCGATGAAGCAGGAAGAATCGCCCTACCAAATGGGGCCTCTCTTATTGAAATATCTAAGAACCATAAAACCAGTTCCGCAATCGTTTCAAAAAAATACAAAGCCTCGCTAAACCAAGGCGAGATTTTCGAGCATTACAAAAAAACCTTAGGGGCAGCTGGGTGGCGCCATATCACCAATGACACAGCGCTCATTGATTCCTATTGCAAAGGAGAGCTTGAAGCGGAGATCCAATACAACACATCTCTTAGCTCTTATAATTTTTCCGTTGCGTGGTTTCAACGCGGAAATAATAAATGTGGAAGCCCAACAAAATAGCCGAAAATTTTCACCTACCTAGGTTATGCAAATGTGTACCCATTATCATACATAAATCATTTTGACCTTCACCCTGGCGACAAACTGTTTGGATTGCCAAAAGCTTTTTGGAAATGGCTTCACAAACAAGGCGACATGAATGATCTGAAAGGGCCCAACGGGCAGGTCACAAAATAAACGACTGAAGAATACTATAAAGAGTGGCTAGAAAAAAGACAAACCTAAACCAGATTCAAAAGGCCGACTCAATGATATATTGGAATTTATTCTGCCTCCTGGATTCGAGGAAGCGTGCGAGCTAAATCCCACAATGCTCGGTTGTCCCAAACCAGAAATTCCAATGTGCTAAACCTAGGAGCGAAAATAACCATATTAGAATACAGCCTCTCAATAATTGGAACCAAAGAAACCTCCGCACGGTTTCTGGAGGCTTATGAAGGTGATAAGAACCACACAATCAGAAAGACTAACGGTACAGCCAGCGTACCCATAGAAGATTTTGAATTTTCAGAGTGGTCAGACTTCAACAAAAGAGCCTCCGAATTCCTTCAAAGGCTACATGTACTTACTTCACCCCCTCCATCCAACAGCAAAGCCACTTTGCGCACAGGGCTTTATTAAAACATCAACGAAACTAGCACTTTAGAAATAAGCTTATCAAACGAATTGCTTTCAAAGATATCAGAAACCGGCCTAAACTTAGAGGTATCATGCTATCCATGCAGTGACTAAATGTGTAGTGGTCAACAATTCCCGGACACAGAATTGAGTTTTTCTTCCGCCACCGCCGGCGGTACGAAACCGTTGTGCTGATGCGGCCTTGTCCAGTTGTACCGCTGCATGAGATAGCGGCCGATGTCCTGCTCAGCCAACGCTGTCGTCATGTAACCCACCGTCGGCACCCACTCCGTTTTCAGGCTACGAAACAGCCGCTCCATGGGGGCATTGTCGTAACAATTTCCTCGTCGGCTCATGCTTTGGGTCATCCGATAGCGCCAGAGCCGCTGGCGAAAACTACGGCTGCCATATTGACTGCCTTGGTCGCTGTGAAACAGGACACCCCGTGGTCTGCCACGCATCTCGTAAGCCCTGTCGAGCGCCTTGATGACCAGTTCGGCATCAGGCTTGGCCGACATCGCCCAGCCCACCACTCTGCGGCTGAACAAGTCCAATACAACGGCCAGGTAATTCCATCGACCCTGTGCCCAGATATAGGTGATGTCACCGCACCAGACCGTGTTCGGCGCTGCCACGGTGAACTGCCGATCAAGGACATTGGGAATGTCGGGGCGCTCAACCGTGGCCTTCTTGTAGGCATGAGAACCAGGCTGTTTGCTGATCAAACCCTGCTCCTTCATCAATCTTCTGACTTTGAAACGCCCGACCTCGACGCCTTCATCCCGGAGCATGGCAACGAGACTGCGGCTACCCGCTGAGCTACGGCTTTGACTGAACAGCTCGTTGACGCGGCTGCGCAGGCTCACTCGGCGCACATCGATACGACGGCGCCGGGCCAGATGGGCGTAGTAACAAGATCGGGGCAGTTCGAAGACCGAACACAACAGTTGAACAGGGTAGTGTCTTGCCAACTGCCGAATCGACTTCAACGTCTGCGCCCGTGTTCCTCGGCCATCAAGAGCGCAGTGGCCTCCTTTAAGATTTTCTTCTCAAGCTCCAGCCGGTTGATGCGGGCCTGAAGCTCCTGGATCGTCTGCTGCTCCGGCGTGAGCGCCTTGGCAGTGGGGGTAATGCCGCCGCGCTCCAGTTGCAACTGGGCGACCCAGCGACGCAACAAGCTCTCACCCACGTCGAGGGATCTGGCGGCCTCGGGGCAACTGTAGCCTTGATCGAGCACCAGGCTGGCAGCCTCACGCTTGAAGGCGGGGGTGAAAGTACGTCGTTGTCTGCTCATCGAACACCTCTGTATGGCGATCATTCTCGCCTAAAAAGGTGTCCGGGGTTAGTAGACCACTACATATAAGAATGTGTGCAATACTCCTCCGCCCCCTACAGGCAACGCCTGTGCAGATATGAGAAACAGAATCAAGTGGTTAAAACAGTGTGCAGGCATGAGGCAAGACTGGGATGATCGCTGGTTCCCAGACAGACACAAAGCTGATATCAAGAACCTTAACAATAGTATTGCGCGACTGACGAGAATATATGAAAACTCCTGGAGCTGCAAAGATGAACCATTGGACTGCGATTGACACCCAAACACTTTGCATAATCGAGGCAGAAAAATGAAAACAATTCCGCTTGAGAGTGACTGGGGTGATGTGGAAAGTTTCCTTGACCTTCGAGATGCCTATCAAACGTTTAACGGAAAGGACAGCGAAGAAGCAGAACAGCTATTCTATGAAAATGTTATTGCACGCTGCGCAGACTTAAGATGGATGCCACCGATACCTTTCCAGTACTACCTTCTTTCCTTTCGCGACCATATTACATCTGGAAAATTCGACGCTTTCAGCAAACCGGACGCAGCCAGCTGTTTCATTGAAATAGTAAAAGCCAGAGTCACCGAGCACCCAGAACATTTGACACCAATATTCAATGAGCTCCTACCCACACTTCGGGAAATAGCGAATAATCAACTTTCCTACGAGGCAGACCCTGACATATACGGAGACTTTAAAGAGTCTCTGCAAGAAATCCTAACAGCGTATAAACCTTAATTTTTTGAGCCTAGCTGGTCTACTTACTCCGGACATCTCTGCAAGACGAACATTTTCGCCTTAAAAGAGCCCGAAGCTAGTAGACCACGGCAAATAACAATCGAGCTCAACAGACTCAAATCTCTACTTCTTAGTCCTTAACCTTCGATAGCGGGAGAAGCTAACCCCTGAAGCAGTAAAGAGGATAATAGAATAAAGCAAATGTCTAATTGCCTTATCCAGAAACAAGCCTGGACTTGGTATTGGCGGACCAGATGACAGCCAAAAATTATACACGGCACTATTAAAATACAATAACGCAACACCCGCACACAAAAAACAAACAAAAATCCAGAACGCGACTTTCACAAGCCTCATCTCCTACACTTATTAATGACCTCATTCACAAAAGACTGGCACTGATTGAACGGTCCCCAACGCCCTAAAGCCCTGCCAATCTCAAGTTCTACATTCACACAGGCTTCATCTATATCGGGCTGGATGTCACATTGCGCATTGGCTTGTAACGACTGATCTTTGTATGCGATCCATAAACCCCACCTGCCCAACAGTGGGTTAACGGTCTACCGTGGCATTTCTGGCGAGCAGTTCCACGGCAGCAGGGCTTCGTAGTGCTCTACCGACGAGGCATGTGGCAACCGCTCAAGTACGTGGCGCAGCCACGTATAAGGCTCTTGGCCGTTGGCTTTCGCGGTTTCGACCAGACTGTAGATATGCGCGCTGGCGGTGGCTCCGTTGACAGTGTCGCTGAACAGCCAGGCCTTGCGCCCGATGACAAACGGTTTGATCGCTCTTTCGGCCGCGTTGTTGTCGATAGGTAAGTAACCTGCTTCGACATAGCGTTCCAGCCGACTCCAGTTGTTCGCCAGATAATGCACGGCTTTGCCTAGTGCACTTTGCGGTGTCACCTGCGATTGGGTTTTATCCAGCCAACTTTTCAGTTGCGCCAGAATCGGCAGGCTTCGCTCCTGGCGACCGATAAACCGTTGTTCATCGCTGACGTCCTTGAGTTCGCGTTCGATGCCGTACAGCTTGTTGATCATCGTCAGCGCGACATCGGCCCGTCCGGTCTTACCTTTGGGCTGCACTTTTTGCGCGTCCACGAACTTGCGGCGTGCATGGGCCATGCAGGCCAGACGTTCCACGCCCGGCTGCAACGCCAACTCGTTATAGCCGGCGTAATCATCGGTCATGACATAGCCGCGATAACTGTCCAGCAAGCGCAACGGCACGTCCTGCGCACGGCTGGAGGTGTAATCAAACAGCACGACTTTTCGATCCGGCAGATCGCTGGCTTGCACCCACATCCAGGACTGACTGGTCGGGTCTCGGTCCGGTTCTTTCAACACCTGGACGCGGGTTTCATCGCAGTGGATCAACGGGTTTTCCAGCAGCCGGTCACGCATCAAATTAAGCAGCGGCTGGAAGTGTTCACTGCATTGGATGATCCAGCGTGCGAGAGTCTGGCGTGGAATATCAATGCCATGCCGACTGAGCACCGTTTCAAACCGATGCAGCGGCAAACCGTCGACATACTTGGTGATCAGCAACATGGCCAATACGCTCGGGCTGGCCATGCTCTTTTCGATCAGTTGGGCAGGCTTGTCAGCCGTGACCGGGGCCGCTTCGCAGCCACGGCAACCATAGATCTTGCGGATGTGTTTGATGACCCGAATCTGCATCGGCACGATGTCCAGTTGCTCGCTGGTCTCTTCGCCGATGGCATGTTTGCGGCAACCGCAAGCACAGGTCAGTTCATGCTCGGGCAGTTCGTGGATGACTTCGACACGCGGCAGATCGGCGGACAACGGCTTGCGTTTGCCACGGCGCGCTGTCGGTGCAACGACTTCCTCATCAGCGTCACCCACCGAAGGCATCGGCTCGCTTTCGGGTTCGTTGAACAAGGCCAGTTGCGGCGTATTGGGTTCAACGGTTTGCTCGGACTTGCGTCCAAACAGACGGTCACGCAACAGCTTGATCTGTTCTTTCAGATCGACGATGTGGGTCTGATAAGCCTGGGCTGTTTGCTCCTGACGATTGAGTGCCTCAAGCAGCAGTTGCTTGAGCAAGGCCGGGTCATCAGGAAGGTCATCGGGCAGAGAAATCATGGCCCGGATTATACCGGGTCACCCCACGTAGCGCGGGGTCAAAACTTGATGAGGGCGGTTGCGCCAGAGATCAAAACCGTCGAGCAGCCAGTTCAGCTCCTGGACGCTGAGCATAATCGCCTCGTCCGAGGCATCGGGCGATGTTTTAAAACGTTCGGATTCCAGGCGCTTGAGCCAAAGGCAGAAGCCATTGCGTTCCCAATACAAGATCTTCACTCGGTTACGGGATTTGTTGAGGAAAACGAAGAGCACGGGGTCGAATACCGCGACTTTTATATCCAGCTCGACCAACGCGGCGAGGCCGTCGATGGATTTTCGGAAGTCGATAGGCTTGGGGTAGAGGTAGACTTTTTCGACTTTGGCGTCGGGTCGCATCATGAGGTGCTGGCTCCGGAGGGAATCGGGAGTACAGAATCCAAGATCATCTGGCCGCTTTGAATGTGGGGTTCATGGAGCGGTTACTGATCTTTGTGATCAACCACCTGAACAGGGGAAAATGGAAGGTACTATTTCCATCCTGTGCGGGAATCTCTCATGCATTTGCTCCCATACCGGCTTCTTTGGTATCAGTTAACAGCCATTCATGATTCATCTGAATCAAAGGGAAAACCATATCTGCTGGTCGACTGCATACATATTGTTCGGGCCTAGTAGACCACTACATATGCGAAATTCTCAAAAACAGATCAAGACACCTGCTCGTCTTTGAAAGCATTAAAAAACTCTCGAAGATGCCCTTGATAAGAAAATCGCAAACCCAGACGCCTAAGCCAGCTGAAAAAATCGGCACTCAAAATATCAACTGAACGACCTAGACGCCTTTTATTAAACCCTCACGCCGCTAGCTTTGGTAAATATCAAAACTAATATCCAACCCCAGCCGCCCTACCTTTTCAAGAAGACCACTACCAAACGTTTCTCCAATATTCCTATCTCCAAACCATCCAATAAAAAACTCTACTGAATTCCCAGCCAGCACATGGTTTCTTAGCTCACCTGAGAGGCCTTCAAGCTTTCGAGCCTCATCAAAAAGAAACTCACTCAAACTTCCACTATGACTCTTGCAAAGCGTAAACGAACAGTAGTTTTTCTCGTAAACACCACTTAAAAGCTTTCCGCTCGGCGAGACCCTAGGCTGGTCCTTTCTATGAATCGTATTAGGTTCCACCCCGAGAGATCGAGCAACTGCATCCGGATCGAAATTAGGGCCGGCGAACCTCAAGGACACACTAAAAGTATATGGATTCATCTTTCACTCAATTAAGGCAAGTAATCATCGATTGGGCCATTGTTGACAGCATTTCCGTCAGCATCGCCGGTGTAGACATCACCATTTGGAGCAACCCCAGTCCAATCTCGCGGACCTGCACCAACGCCATCCTTAACACCGTGTAACGCATCTTTATCCAAACCAGGCACCTGATCAATTGGAATCGTCCCTGAAGGGCAACCTTTGGGCTTAGAACCAGGTTTTGGTTTAGCGAACATGGGCTGAGAAAGCCAATTACTGATGGCGGCGCCCACACCTACTCCGGCAAACACGCCTGTACCAGCAGCAAGCGAGCCACCAGACCCTGGTACATACACATTAATGGCACCGGTTGAGCTCAGACCCTGCTTGTCGATTCTGTTAAAAGGATTGCTACTGGCATACCCATAAGTATTGAGCCCACCCTTGAGTCCGATCGGGTCACTCTGTACATACCGTCCCAGGTTGGAGTCGTAGTCGCGATAGTAGTTGTAGTTCAACTGCGCCTGAGCGTCATAGATCTGACCCGGGAAGCGCAGCGGAATATGCGTCGCCTTGCCACTGCCAGCGACATCTTCATTGGGCAGTGCTGCGCCGTATGCATCGCTGGCCCAACTCCACACGATACCTTGATGAGTGCTGGCCAGGCGCGGGGTATTCAAGTGGTCCGAGTGCAGAAAGACCAGTTGGAAGCCACCGGAAACTCCATTGGCATAATGAAGCTCGACTTGAGCCAATGGCATGCCATCCATCCAGACCCAGTAGCGCGTCACCAAGCGCTGGCCGTTGGCTGCATAATCAGCCTGACCGATGATTTCCCCCCCAGGTCCGTACAGGTAAGTACTGCCACCGAGCAGAGCACCACTCACCGGGTCAAAGGACACCTTGAGCGCGCGCTGACCCTGACTGTTGTAAGTGAAGGTGGCGACACGCTGGGAGCCAGCCTGGTAAACCGCATTCATGCGACCGCTATCGTCATAGGCATAACGCAGACCTGTGGTGTGCTGCCGTAGGTTACCTATCGCGTCATAAGGCAGCGTCAGTCCATCAAGGGTTTCCAAACGATTGCTGTCGGCTGCGACCGTAGCCGTTTGGGTTTCAATGACGGCGCCGGTATTGATATCTGTGGTCTTGCGTTCTGTGCGATTGCCCGTGGCATCGAAGGCGTAATCCTTCTGGGTGGCCGCGTTCTGCTCGCGCGTCAGACGATTCAACGCATCGTACTGGTACTGCACTGCCCCCCACAGAGTGCTTTGCTGATTGCTGATATTGCCCACCGGATCAAAACCATACTGGTTCTGCCAGACACCGACGGTTTGAGCCGTCATCTGATAGTCCTGGTTGAACGTCCGACTCAGCGTCAGCCCGTTGCCCCAGGTCAGTTGCTTGAGTGGGCCAAAAGGGGCATAGGCGATGTTGCTGGCGATTGGGAAGCTCTGGCCATTGAGCGACAGTGTAACCGCACTGACTTGCCCGGCAGCGTTGCGGGCGTAACTGACAGAAATATTGTCCGGGTAACCCTGCTGGACGACCCTACCAACGCTGTCATAGCTGTAGGTCGAGGGGGCACTGATGTCCAGACCCGCAAGGTTCAAGCTACGGTTTTGGGTGATTCGCTGGCCAAACCCATCATAGCTGTAGACCGTCGTTCCGCTCGCATCCTTGATCGTAGTGAGTCGGCCCACACCCTTGTTGCCCGAATCGGTTTGATCGTAGGTGTACGTCACGTCCAACGCGGGTGTTGCGGGATAACGCAGTGCTATAAGACGATCCAGCGCATCATATTGGTATGTGGTGACAACGCTCCGGGCATCGACTCTTTGCTTAACGTTGCCGGCCTCGTCATACGAGAAACTCGATGTTCCTCCGTCAGGACTTTTAACCTGGAGCACCCGCCCCTCGGCATCGTATGTATATCGGGTGATGACCCCACGTGGATCCACTACCTGAGTGATCTGGTCGTCAGTGTTGTAGGTCAGAGCAGTGACGCCCCCGAGCGGATCAGTAATGCGGGCGATCCTCCCCAAAGCGTCAAAAGCCTGAGAAGTCGCGTTGCTGCGCGCATCAGTTTGCTGGGTCAGTTGATCATTAAGGTCATAGGCATAACGAGTGACCTGACCACCAGCACCCACTTGGGTCAGCAAGCGGCCCAATTCATCATAGGTACGCTGCTGCTGACGAGCCAAGTTCCCGCTCGCATCCTTTACCTGGGAAGAGGTCCTATTGCCCATGGCATCCAGAGTGTATTTCTGAGTGTCGCCAAGCATGTTGGTGACAGCAATCAGTCGATGAGCATCGTCATAGGTATAGGCCAGGAAGCTACCATCGGCAGCGGTGACCTTGGCCAGATCTCCAACAGGGTTATAGGCGTACTGGGTCGTTGCGCCTGCGGTCGTACTCGTGGCCAACCAGCCCTGGGATGTGTAGGTCATCGTAGTGACCACACCATTGGGATCAGTGACGCTTTGGGGATTACCGTAAGCATCGAAGTTTGCACGCTTTGAAACCTGGCCCAAGGCATTAGTGATGGTGGTCAGGTTGCCCTGGGCGTCATAAGCAAACTGGGTAATGTCAGACACGTCGGTGCGAGGACCGTCGATCGAGGCCACCTGTCCCAATGGCGTGTACGTGTAGTTGGTGGTCGAGGCAAGCACCGGCAAGGAAGCAAGGCTACAGACCAGCGCCAGAGCACCAAAACGAAAGGAAGCATGCTGCATGTTCAGCTCCAGTGAGAAAAAGTACCAACTCCATAAAATTGTCGCCAAGCCCTAGGCCTGTGACGTTTTCAATGCAGCTAAATTGGCGTGATTTTCTTGGACAGCATGTAGCCTTGAGGTGAATAAGTGTATTCTACCAACTTGTCAGGCTTCGTTACCTTCAAAGGCACTAAGTATGTTGGATGCCACTCAGTAATAATTTTTCTCTGCACCGCAGTCCCAACTGCCTCTATCTTTTCCACAACCAAGTTACGGTCATTGTACTTGAATGTTGTCGTCACACCTTTAGCATCCGTTTTAGAAACGACTCGAGCCAAAGAATCATAGACATAGCTTGAATCACTAGACGGGCAATTTGGCGAGGGTTGCCCCACAATTTTCGTTATGACGTTCTGCCCATTAATCCGTGCAAAGTGATACTCGGTTTTCTTCCCATAGGAGTTTGTGACAGTTGTCACCTCGGGGTCTTCACGAATGAAAGTGTACTCAAAAACTGGATTAACATAAGTCTCCTGATAGAGCCTAACCTTGTATTCCAACGCTGTTTTTTCTGCGCCACCGGCGTGCTCACTATAAATAGCCCTAGCGTGCTCCGCGTCGTATCGCCAACTGGCAAATTTATTGCCCGCCTCATCGACAATCCCTGTTAACAAGCGATGCCGTGGATCCTCGTAAAGGTAACGCCTTGTCAGCGTGACGCCTTTATTTGTCTTTTTGACAGCAACCAGTTGCATGCCAGCATCATACTCATATACTACTGAGAAGCCGTTGATCGTGGCACTGCTTATCTGGTTTATACCGGCATCTTCCAACACCAGCTGACCACCAGCATCGTCACTAATTGAGATTTTATTATTAGGACCATAAGAAAGCTTTTGCGATCGGCCATTCAATGTAACTTTAGAAATCAGCCGACCAGAATCATCAAATGTCTTTTTAACACCATCCACGCCCTGAAAGACCAACTGGTTGCCTGAACGTGTTAATACCCCCCTACCGCCGCTAAGCCATGCGAGACTTTTAGAATCAAAGCTAACCCTATAGCCCGTCCAATCGGTAAAAGTAATAGTATAGACACCTATTAGTAAATTATCGGAATAATTATGCCGCCAGAGCCCATCGGTGCTATTATAAAATCGCTGCAAAACGAGTGTAGAAGCACCACCCGGTACATAGTCAACCTCCTCCTGTACCTTCACCCCATTCATCATGTTGATGGGGTTCCCTACAAATGCGCAGGGTGCTATGCCACCATCCAAATCGGGATCTGGATCCGGTATTTTTGGTTGATCGGGGAATGGGTTCCCCATATCCAACTGCGCCGGGGCTACGGGTTCACAGGACGCATAGGTTATTCCCGAAATCAGAAATAGCAAGCAAGATAGTATCGAACTTTTTTTAGTAGACGACGAATTCATCAGCATCACTCACGAAACCAATATAACGTTTGCTTTTATAGAGACAACCTGATCGAGCTGCACCGGCGACAGACAAACCCCAGAATTCAATGACCCTACTACGCCAGAGTCAAAATATAAATCAGAGAGCGTCTTTGCCCCCAAAAAATAATCGCGACCAGTCAATGCATACTTACTTGCACATACACCTTCTCCAAGCTCCATCCTTACACCTGAAAACCTACCATCCGAAATTACAAAAAAATCAATATATGAACCCGCAGTCATTGGCCCGAAATTAACATAGCCACTACGAACTACAGGGACAGGAAAACTGTTTCTAAAATTTACTCTCCCACCTTCCAGTCTTGCTACTTTCAGGCCAGGGGCAATTTGTTTGGACGTGGCACGATATACATCTGGAGGAACCAAGTACACATATCCATCTGAAACAACCTCACCAAACGCATTGAAAAAAATTAACTCCACATCGAGGTCACCCAGCTCATACTCTGAGTCGTCACTCATAGAATACTTCTCAAGAAACCCCTTTAGCCTATCTGCAACAGAACCTGGCTCAACCCCCGAAGCCACAATCTTATAATTATTTACCGAATCATCACCACTGACTGACATAAAGGCCGCAGCTGGAGCCAACGACAAAAATTTAAGAATAGAGCGCCTAGACGCTAAAAATGAGCAGTTCAACGATCAAACTCCCACCGTGCGTCTGTGATTATCAAATTACTATTAGGGTATGCAATACATGGCATAACATACCCTTGCCTAATCTGCTCATCACTCAGAAAGGCCCCCTCTGACTGATCTACGGAACCTTTGACGATTTTCCCAACACAGGCTGAACATGCGCCTGCACGACAAGAAGACGGCAGTATCACCCCTGATAACTCCGCTGAATCGAGGATATATTTATCGCTATCCGCATTGAACGTACACCCGTCAATGGAAACCCTAAACGTACTGATTTCACCCTCAACGGGAAGATCCGGCAATTCAAGCGCTCCGCCGCTCGAAGTTGCATTACCAATAACGCGCACATCCCCATCACTCATAACCTACTCCTCAACAGACAGCACAAGGTCTATACGACTCTTTATTCCAACAACAAGAAGGCCCAGGATGAAGCGAGTCGCACGATCCTCGTGAGGTTATGAGCGAAACAGCCAATCGTTCGTAGGCTGCTACTTTCTCTCCCCCTCCATCGAGCAGCTAGGGACACACCCTCCTACGCCAAGCACAATGACGTATGGCATGGAGAGATTTTCAGTTTTTTTCAACAGAGCTATTACCCAGGCAGGCGCTTGGCACGAACGTCCCAAGCGGTAAGCATGCGTGCATTGAGGCTCCCCCCACTAGCAACCTGACTCTTATCTACTAGGCCAAGATCTGGCATCGATTAAAGTCGACTCAAGGAGAGTCCACAGGAGCCAATCCGGAATGAAAGTTGCTCTGGAATCTGGTCCATTTTGCCCACGGTCGCCGCCTCCCAATACCACCAACCTCCAGAGCCGTAGACCCGGTTGTACCACTCGGTCTTGCGGGCCTTTTGGGCGAGGTACTCAGGAGAGTCCATGCCGAAGACTTCCAGAGGGAAGTCGCACTTCATGTCCAGGAGCCAGAAATCGGGGAAGAACTCACACTCGGCGGCGTCGTAACGCAGGGGCTTCTCGAAGCTGCGAGCGTCCGCAACCAGCCTCGACTCCAGAATGGACTCGTAGTCGGAGTCCAGCGGTATCCAGCGCTGGCTGATGTGCATGAGCGCCAGGTCAGTCACTTGGGCCCGCACCTGGGTCTTGTCAGCCTCTAGGTTGAGTTGAGCCAACACCATGATGCGCTCGCCGCGCTTCCAGGCCGCCACTTCAGTGTGGAAGCGTTTCAGGGCGTCCTCCCAGACCTCAGGCGCCATGCTCAGGTACGGAATGCCATAAGGCCCCGCAACGGGCAGCTTGGACATCGAGGTACCGTGCTTGCCGGCGTCAAAGCGTGCCAGAGGAGAGATAACGAGCGCCCTGCGCCCAGCCTTGCTCACCTGCTGCGCTACCGTCATGTTGGCAGCCTCGGCCCTGGAGCGTGGCGCGGCAGACACCATCAGCACCTCGTCGAGGGCCACTCGACTGGCCTTGATGCGCTTAGCAGTTTTTCGGAGCAGGCCATGAACCTGTGCGCTGTTGCGTTTGCCCTCCATCGCGGGGTACCAGATGTTCAACCGGGCTTCCTGCCATAGCAGGCAGAGCAGCCCCAGAAGCGTCATGGTGCGCTTGCGGGTACCACTGAAATGCTGTTGAAGACGATCGTCGCGAGCGCCGCCTACCCTGGCGGGTAACTCAATCAGGCCTCGGGCCAGACGAACCCGCAGGGTACCGTCATCGCCCTCCTCGACCACACCCACCTCATAGCCCTGCAGGCCTGAACGTTCAGGAGCGGGGGCATAGAAGCGGCACTCGTTGGCGTGTTCAGGTCCTGTGCCGGCGAAGCGGGCCAGGTGAAAGCCATCGGTGTCGTCACGACGCTTGATGGCCAGTTTGCGCTCGCCCTTGCCTGGGCAGCGGCAGATGGCGTGGGTGCGACCATAGGCTTTTTCGAGCACGGCCTTCCAGGCGCTGGCGAACTCGTCCTGGGTCTGGAAAGTCGTGGAGAAGGGTTTGCCGTCAATGACGACGGGGAATCGCTCATACACCATGCGCAGGCACTCCTTGCCTTGGTCAGTTATGCAGTGGGGCTACTGATCGACTTTACCGCTGCGGGTATGAGGCTCGAAGTGTCGTGGCGTTACAAGTTGTTTGCCGGCCACAAGACGGCGTCTCCTGATCTCCGACACACTTGGAAAGACACGAAATGGCCCTCCGAAAATACACCGGTTTCCTACGTGTTATGGGCATGGGAGAATATTGTGTGCGTCAACGGTGGTGACTAGAGTCCGAGGGTCGCTGCACATTCAGCGATGCGGGTTTCGCAGCCCGGCGATGAATAGGCGCACAGCGCCGCGAAAGCGGCTTTTTTGTGTCCGCGTCATGGCGGGCTGTGCGCAGGAGGCTTATGCCTGCCGGGTTTCCTATTCACCGGTCTGCGAACCTGCGTACAGCTCGCCACCCTTGTGTCGCAGCGAGAGTGGAGGAGTCCCCTGAACGTAATAGGAGATTCACCATGGTCAAGAAAGTCACCCCCGACCCACCACCCTGCAGTACGTCCAGCCTGGCGGATAAAGCCGCCTACCTGCGCAAGGTCATACATGAATCACTGGCGCAGATTCAATCGGCACCACCTGATAGCCAGGCGCCGATTCTGCTCGACACGCTCACCACGACAGCCTTCAAGACTGTCGAGCCTGATACGTCCTTCGCACCATCGTTGTTCTCTGTTCAACCAGGCGTCACCGCCCAGGTCGCGCTGAACCAGGTATCGGAGTTACTCCGGTGCGCCGAGCTGAACGCCGATGAAATCTGTCCGCGACTGGAGGGCTTCGAGCGAGATCTGCTTATGGGGATGATCCATTCAGTGGCTCTTTCACGAACCGTGGTAGAAGCACTGCTTGAACAGGCATCTGCGGCCAACTGAATGCCGCAGGCCGGTGGCTGCAGGACCGCAGCTGCCGGCGACTGAAGGTGCGGTGGTGAAGACCCACCATGCTCGCCCAACTTCAGTTCCGTCGGTGGCTCCGCTTGAAGCCCGACGACAGCACGAGCAGTACTCCCGCCTCCTCATAAAGCAGCCAAGGATGCTCATAAAATCAAGAATCACAGAAGCGCCTCTGGCGGTCCGTTTCCTGATGTTCAGAAGGTTCTTGGGGAAGAACTCGTCACGCTCCAGAGCAGGACTCAACGGCTACACGCTGATGCCCCTCACCACTGTTGCATAGCTGACCATTGCCCTCCACCCTCCATCGGCGCACAGCTCGCTGGCAGCACTGGCCTGCCGCCCGTTATCAGGCCTCGTGCAGGCAATTCTGGGAAGAATTGGCTCACCCTTCCAGGTGAGCCGGTGGTTTATTGGGTCAGTGCCAGCGACCTGATGCTGGCGCGCTCTGCCGGCACCTACACCAGTTTTTCAGTAATCCAGTACTGGAGCTGATTCCAGATCATGGCCAGGTTGAGGGTCGGTTCGCGCTCGGCCATCAGCATCGCGGCCAGCAGCACCGAGCGTGGGTCCTGCGGGTTGGTGCCCTGCTCTTTCGATATCAGCGCCCAATGCCCCCACAGGCGCATTTCTTCATCGAAGCTGACCTGGCGCCAGCGGCCCTTGCGGTACTCGATGCCGAGCATCGTTCGGCGTGTGGCGACCTCCTTGGGAGGCAGCCCGAATATCTGCTGGAGCATGGGAGAACTGGCCCCCAGATACAGCGCTCGACGAATCAGGTCCTCCTCCTCGGTACCCCTGGCATGGGCCAGGACACGCTGGACGATATCGCTATCGACCAACAGCGTGAACCAGGGCGCCGGTGAGTTCACCAGCGCGCCTACGCAACGGGGATCGCTCAGGGCCTCCAGGTCCCGTTCCTTAAACCCCATGGCCAGGCAATTGCGCAGTTGACCGTTCTTGATGTTGCTCATGACTTGAAAGGCGACAGCCAGATTCAGCGGGTGCATAGGAAACCACTCCATGGTCAGGTGAGGGCCCGCGAGCGGGCCGGTGTGCTTCACGCAAAGGGGGTCGTTGGGTAAGCACCGTGCTCACTGCCGGTGCCAAATTCGACGCTGAGGATATCGACGCCTGGCAAGCCGTCCACGAAGCCGGCCAGCTCGAGCAGAAAACCGTCCCGTCGCAGGGACTCGACGTTGATGTGCAGCAGGATCTGGCAGGTCTCGCCAGCGGTGTGATCAGAACTCAAGTGCATGTGCGGTACTCCCTGTAATCACTGTCGCAGCAAGGCTGCGACAGGTCTGATGGATGAGCAGATCGCAAGCGCCTCCAGGGAGTACCAGAACGGTTCCTGGAAGCGAACACCGCTCGCTCCTGCTACTCGATTGTGGTGTTGCCCATGAATATGTAGTTGCTGGGCCCAGGTCTATCTGTAGGACGACGCGGCGTGCCACTGGGGAAAAGCAGGCACCTGCTGTGAGGCTGCAGCTAGCTGCTGGGTGGTTGCCGTCGATGGTTCACTGCTCAGAGCGGCGCCGGCGGGATGATGTGGTGAGCCTCAACTGAAGTACTGAACCAAGAGGCCAGCCTCGAATGCGCTCACTGGGGACAACCATATTCAGCGATGCCTGACAGGTGCAATGCAAAGGCTCCTGCATCCGCTGAGGGGGTAGCGCGACGGGGAAGTTTTGATTTCATACACGGCGCCAGCGTCGGCAAAAGCTTGTTGCAGTGGGTGCTTTGACAGTCTTGGGGTTGGGTATTCATTGTGCAGGGGCGTACTGCTGGCCTTGTCAGCAACATGCCAAGGTAGCTGGGACCTCACGGCTACGCTGCGCCATTGCGCAGGGTCCAACACCAGGTCGCCAAGCTTCCAGTGATGCGACTAATCGACTGCCATTGCGGTCGATGGAAGCGTTGCTGTTCTGTTGTTTCCCCTATACGGGTCTTGCCCGTATGGGCAGGCCCTCCCTATGAAATCTGGAGGTCTGATGAAACAGGATGTGAAATGCCACCCGTCGCGGATCGCGACCGATGGACGTAAGGAAAACCTACTCAGTGCAGGTGAGCCCATGGAGGACGAACCACCTTCATGCTGCGCCAGCATGGCTTGTATTGCCCAACACCTCGATGAGCTGAAGCTGGATATCTCCATGCTTCGTTCTCAAGCCATCTTCGACCTGTCACGGCTTCATATCGACACCTCGACGCTGTGTTACAGGCTACGCAAGATCGACACCAAGCTGGGCGCCCTGAATGGCTGGCTGATCGTACAGCTGCTGTCGTTCATGACCCTGGCAACCGTGGCCGGTGCAGTGATCGTGCTGAACCTGGACTGCCCAAGCTAACCCACTGTTTCAACCCACCCGCGCGGGGACTCCTCTCCCGCCGGGGCGAGAGGTTCTCCGTGTTCGCCTTTGTGAATCAGGAGCATCATCATGGAAAAACTACTGAACGTTCTGCAGCTCATTTTCCCGTTTGTTCGTAACCCCTACGCACCCCACTCGTTTCTGCGGCTGGATGCGTTTCACAAGCAGTTCACCATCGTCTGCTCAGGCGTGACATGGCTGCCACTCAATGAACCTGGCGTAGGATGTCGCGAGGTCAAAGCGCAATACATCCTGGGCTACCGTAGCTCGATCGAGGATGCCATCAGGCTCTGTACCACGAAGTTTCTGGACCTGTATGCCCACCCGCAGATCAAGGCTGGTTCCTCGTTTGAACCGCAGCGAGTGGAGGTCTACTACACCGCGGCCAAGGCTTACCAACCCACCGCTCAAGCCTCGGCTCAGGGCGCTACCTGTATCCTCTCCGGTACGGTCGAGGAGGCGGAAATCGTCTGGTGCCGCCCTGCTGCCGTTGTGAATGAGATCTTCGAGCTGGAGATCTGGCTGGATACGTTTCATCGCAAGGTCAGTGAGCAGGCCTGCGCCGGCGAGTTGGATATCGCCAAAAGCGTCTGCCGGGAAGCCGCAGAGCTGAAGAGGTTCTTCGATTCGTTGAAATGGAAGAACTTCGTGCTCAGGGCTCTCGATCAAACCGGTGTGACCTGCACGCCGGAGGAGTACCCGTACAGCAGCGGCTATTGAGAACAGGCCACTGCATAACCACTCAGGCCAGGCGCCTCGCCTAGCCATTTGAAAGACCCTCACCTCAGCCCGACTCTGTCGGGCTTTTTCTTGGGTGTCGCGGGTGGTGTGCCCGGGCCTCGGCGGGTGGTGCTGTTGCTGGCCGAGAGGGCGGGCCAGGGTTGAGTCGATGGACTGCAGCCCAGGGAATACTCTCCCCTTCGTCACGGCACAACAGCTCAAGCGGTCGGTCATCGCGCCGTGATAGTTTTGACGGTTTTGGACTGCTGGCACCGGTTGTATGAACCTCCTGGCTGGCACAGCAATGCCCTCTTTCACGGACCGATTCATGTCGCTCAAAACCACCTTTGCTGCGGTGCTCAAGGCCATGCGTGCCACGCGTGGGATATCGCAGAAAAAACTCGCTGAAGTCAGCAGCCGTACCTACATCTCGAAGCTGGAGCGGGGTCAGTGCTGCCCAACGCTGGAAATGATCACCGCGTTGAGTGTGCCGCTGAAGGTGAGCCCGTTGACGCTGACGGCGATCACACAGGGGGCGCAGAGCGGCGAGCCCATCTTGGGGTTGGTGAGTCAGATAGAGCGGGAGGTGACGGAGCTAGCAAAGTCCGGAGTGCTCCAGAAACTGCAGATTTCACTGGGTGAAGAGCCACGGGTTTATGACCGCCGCGCCAGACCTCGGGCCACGAACTCGACGATGCCGACTCCGCAGGCCGAGTTCTGCTTTACTGAGTAAACATCTGAATCGATAGTTTTTAGGGGCTGGTATCGACCCATTGCAGTCGGTCGCGATATTACGAGGTTGAGGTACCAGTAGCACCGCACCATGATTCGATTTTTCAATGGGTAAACCTGAGGTTTAAAGCAGATGATCGAGTCATCTGCTTACTCTAGCCTGATAAACCTACAGGATCTACTGCTTACTTCAACCACTTGTACAAACGATAACCACCATATCCAGCAACTGCTATTGCAGCCGCAGGCCAAGCTGCTGCGCTAGCCACAGCCATCACACCTGCTGCCATTCCACCACCGCCCGCAGCAACGGCACCTCCACCGAGGGTGGCTAGTGCGGAGCTGGTTGCGGCCGCACCGGTCAAGCCTGCCGCATTCGCTGCAGCAACAGCCCCGCCATAAACTATCGAAGCGTTGGCTATGCCAGCTGCCGCGCCAGTGGCGATAGCAGAACCCGCTGCTGTTTTATCACTTATTTCCATGTGGTCACCAAATCTGATTTGATCGGAACTCACATGATAGCATTTTAGTGTCACTCAGAAAGCCTAATGAAACATCGACGCCGACACTCTGGTTTTGGTACCGGCCTCCCCCCCCCTCCAACCTCGCCAGTTGCCGCCATTGCGGTCATTCCATCTGAGGCGATGAACTGGATGGCGTACCCAAGTCGAGCGCTGCAGACTTGTGGAAAGAATGACATCCCCCCTTTTTGATTCAGATCCCCCCTACTGAAAGACTCATCTTTTCAGCGCGGATAATGGCACTGTAGAATCACCACCCGGAAGAGGCAGGTTCTTCCTCTCGTGCGAGCGAGGGTGGTTCTGATAATGAACGGTTGCGACCGTTGAGCGCATGCTCACCGATCCCCTTTGGGGATGTTCAATGTACTCAATTACTCCTGCCTTCTTCCCCTAATTTCAAAGGAGAGGTGCGAGTGAAGGACAAGGTTTGGTTTACCTACAAGGCACGCATCCAGGCACAGAAACGCCTGGAGTGGTTGGATTTCCACTCGCAGATGCTGCTTGTCTGGTATGCCATCCTCAGTACCATCCTGGGCGTACTGACCATTCGCTACTCCCACATCATTGGTCCTGACACCGATGTCTTGGCCGCCGTGCTTTCGGTTGCATTACTCGGGGTATCCCTCGCTGTGACCAACCGCGACTTCAAAGGTCGAGCCATGGCAATGCGTAACAACTACCTGCAGTTGCAGAACTTGTACAACGTATTGGCTGCTGAGACAGTTGCTGGAACCCCTCCTACGCCGGGCCAAATTAGCAAGTATAGCGACCTCCTGGCCGAATCCGAAAATCACCGAGAGATTGATGATCGGATCGCTCGTGTGTTTGCCGGCAAACTCGAAAGCCGACAGCCAACAGTGTATGAAAGTGTGTACGTATTCTGCTGGTTCAGTGTTCGCCTGGTAGTAACCGTAGCGCTCTACGCACTGCCATTGGTAGCGGGCGTACACGATTGGGCAGGGAAATGAGCGCCGCACGCAGCTTCAAAAAGCACTTTGCGCACGAACCGCTGCGTCGAATCTACACCGACAAAATTAAGACGTCGGGCGCAATCGGCCTGGATCGTACTCGGCCCGCCACCCTGGACGCTTATCTGAGCGATGAACTCGATCTCATCATTCAGAAAGTTCACCAGGGCAAATATCGATTCACTGCCTACAAAGAAAAGCTGATCCTCAAAGGGGCTACCTCCCACCCTCGCCAGATCTCGATTCCAACGGCCAGAGACAGAATCGTGCTACGCGCCTTGTGCGAAAGCTTGGCAGAGGTGTTCCCCGCAGCAAAGCTTTCGCTGCCTCAGGAGGTCATCGATGACCTGAGGGCCGGACTGAATTCGGGCAATTTTGCAGAGTATGCGAAGATCGATCTGAAGAACTTCTACCCCTCGATCCCGCACTCGCTGATCAAATCAACGATTTGGAGGAAGGTGCGCAAGGCGCAGTTCAGAAACCTGATCGAATCAGCGATCTCCACGCCCACGGTACCCGAAGCCAAGGGCAGAAAAGACTCGCCTGATTCAACCCTCGGGGTACCGCAGGGTCTTGCGGTATCCAACTTGCTGGCTGAGATTTCCCTCCAGGATATCGACGCATCGTTCAAAACTCGCCAGCATATTTGGTACAAGCGCTATGTCGACGACATCCTGATCCTGGCGCCAAAGGGCGAAGCCAAGCGCGTGGCCGATGAACTGATCACCGCCCTGAAAAGCCTCGGCCTCAGCCCCCATGACTTCGGCCCCGACTCCAAATCAAAGGTAGCGGAGCTCACCGATCCTTTCAGCTTCCTTGGGTATCAAATCGAGGGTGGCCAGATAAAAATCCGCCACGAGAGCATTCTTCGGTTTGAGTCCTCCCTGGCCAAGATCTTCACGGCCTACCGGCACAAGGTCGCGACCGCAAAATCGCCGAAGGATCTACAGCGCGCCAAGGCTTACTGTGAATGGAAGATCAATCTGCGGATCACCGGTTGTTTTTTCGAAGGTAAAAGACGGGGATGGGCCTCTTACTTCGCTCAGATCACCTCAACAGCTCAACTGCGGTCGGTTAATCACACCATCGACAAGCTCACTCGGCGCTTTTCACTGCAAGGTGAGATTCGAACGAAATCGCTGATCAAGACCTTCTATGAGTTGAAACGAGGGCGACCTGAAAGTCACTCTTACATCCCCAATCTGGATGCCTTGGACGTCGGCCAGAAGCGAGCGCTGCTGGCTATATGGATTGGCGATGAGGCGCGAAACCTACCCGACGCTCATACTGAACGGCTCTTCGCGATCAAAGTAACCAAGGCTGTTCGGGAGCTTGAGGAAGATATTGCCCAAGCTTCGTGATGTGATCTGCCCACATACCACCACCGTGCTTCTCCGGCACGGTCTCCAGGCGCTGAGATTGGATTGCACCCATGAGTAGGTCTTCGCTGCCCCGATGCGCAAATACCCTACCCTCGGCTCCCTGGATCCCTTGCGCCCACCCAACCACCCAAGCCACCGGACCGACTCAAGGAGAGCAGATGAAACAACGGACACTCGACTGGCGTAAACGCCGCAGCTGGCTCGGCTCGATACGCTTCTACGCAGGCGAGCTGTTGGATCCCGCCCTGCGCCGGCACCTTGAGCGCAAACGCCCAAAATGCTGGTCAGATGATTTGTCTTGGCTGCCTGACCATGAGGAACTCGTTCCCGCTTTCTGTGACAAGCTGGCGAGCTACTACAGCCATGCGAAAGCGTTTCATGGCTGCCGGCCCGAGGATATCCGATCCTATTACGAGAACGGCCTGCAGGGGCATCAGGCAGACCGTATCCAGGCCAGATTTCGAGAGCTGTTCCACGATGTCGCTCCCGACCAACTCCAGAAAGCTATCGATGAGCTGGGGAACCGGAGCACCAGTGAGAAAGGGAAAATCTGGTTGACCGGGGACGATCGCGAAATGCTTGATGGCTTCGGCCACTACTCGATCAATGGCAGCGAATATCTGTTATCGCTGGCTGCCAGGCTGACCCGTTTTGACCGATATGGCGAGGACTATCGCTGGAGGCTTCGCGAGATTGGTGTGCCCACTGTCCTAGAGGTGGATATCCCATTTGCCCTTATCCGCCCTGGGCAGCGAGTTGAAGTCGCGAACATGATCCTGTCTGCATGGGGACAAAACGTGACAGGCAAGGATCTCGGACTGGACTCATCCCCCTGCTACGTGATCCACGGAGATATCCCAGCTGACTGCATCAAGGATCACTACCATCCTGAGCGCATCCGTGACCTCCACCGTGAGCCGGGCATGTACGTGAGCAACGTAACCAAGTGTGAGATGTGTGCGTAAGATGCTGCCCAACAGCATGGACATGTGGGTGGTTTTGAACCTCATGAGCCGGCCAAGGCACTCAACCCAGACGATCTGAAGGCGGTCGTGTTTGGCATGCGTATGAGTCAATCTGACGTGGAAATGCCCGCATCCAATGGCCGCTTATGGCTGTGGATTCAACCGGTCAACGCAACTCAGCGCCTGAGCAGACGTATCCCTTTCGCTTGAGTGAAATTTCCTAGAAAATCTCGAGCGCTTGCGCCTGCTAATTCTAGTGAACTAGTCTCCGGAACGTCATCGTCCACGCGGTGACTCGGTTTTGACAGACTGAAATACACAGGCACAAACAGCCCCAACCACCCTGCTGGCGTTCTCCCTATGCCGGCGGTTCGGTGTTATGGCGGCTGTGCGCAGGGCATCTTCGGATGCGCCGGGTATCCTGTGTCCGGTCTGTCAACCTACGTACAGCTGCCACCCTTACTGTTTGACAGCAGTGGGAGGTAGTCACTCATCACAGGAGCGACACCATGTTCAAAGCTACCCCCAATCCACCGCCTACACCCAAGGCCGGAACCATCGATCCACGCATCGCCGATCGAGCTCTCTCCCACTATGATCTGGGGCCAGAAGCGACTTCGAAATCCGCTCCAGCGTCAGTAGTCTCTAGGGCAACTGCGCCACCAAGTCAGCCGCCGGCCTCGTCGAGCCACGAAGACGCTCTGCTCGACCTCCACTCGATCCTGCAGTCAGCCGCAGCCACCGCCTACGAGAACGCCGATAACCAGACCGGCTGTAACCGCAAGGTAGCGATGGGTGTGGTGCACCTGATCGAATTGGCACAGTTGCGGATGGACTCGATGCTGGAGAAGCAGGCCATCGGCGCTAACGGCTGACAGCACTCTGCTGAGAAACGGGAAGCACCACTTCCCGTTCTGCCTGGGCGTTGGCCTAGCAGCTCGGTGAAACAGGCTAGCCAAAGCTGAGCGGCGTCGAGAAGTGAGCTGGTGAGACCTACTTCACACAGCAGACGCAGCGGAGCCCGACAGCAGTTACCGCATGCGTCCTACGCCTGCAGCAGAGCACTACATGCAGTCGTTTTCCAGATCTCATACAGGTCAGCTCCACCGGAAAAAACCTGTTGCAGATGGAGCTTTGACAGGCAGTAGCCAGGGTATCCATTGTGTGGGGGCGAACTGCTGACATTGTCGGCACATGCACAGTAGCTTGGGATCTGAAGGGCTACGATGCGCCATTGCGCATGATCCAATCCTCAGGTCGCCAAGCTTCCAGTGATGCGACCAATCGACAGCCATTGCGGTCGGTGGAAGCGCTGCTGGACATGATGTTTCCCCCTACGGGCCTCGCCCGTATGGGCAGGCCCTCCTCATGAAACTGGAGGTCTGATGAAACTGGATATGGCTCTATACAAGGCGCTCGTAGCGTCCAACGTACCGGAGCAACATGCTACTGCTGTCATTGATGCGATGGAGAAAGAAATGACCTCAGTCTTGGCTAGCAAAAATGACCTCTCGGAGGTTCGCACCGAATTGAAGGCAGAGATCACGAAAGTGGCTAACGACCTAAAGACCGTGGAGCAAAGTCTACTGAAAGAGATGGCGCACCTGAACACCACGCTCACCGTGCGCATGGTAGTTGTCATGACCGCACTGCAAGGGATTGCAGGGAGCTTGTTATTTGCTGCACTGAGGTTCTTCAAGTAGGACCATCTGCTTTACCTACCCACGCGGGGATCACTCCCCGCCGGGCGAAGTGTTCTCCGCATTCTGTTTCTGAATCAGGAGAATCGCGAAGCCCTGCTGTTGTGCCTTCGAGCGTTGATCGCTCCTGTTTGACTTCGTCGGCCCTGGGCTGACTCGCTGATCCGGATGCCGGCCTCTCGTGAGGTTCGTTGTTCATCGGCTTTCACTTAATGGGTGTGCTGCTGATCGGCACGCCCACCTGACACTCACTGCCCTGCCCCCTGATTTTTCATCAGGTTTGTGGTGTGGCAGATACCTCACTTCGCTGCCTAGTTGTGCCGGCTGCTGATCGCTTTGGCGGTTTGCGTTTCGGGTGTCTTTGCGCCTGCGCCGGTGTCTGGCCGCGGCTTGAACCTGACATCCGTCCATAGGGATTTCCTTGCCCTATGGGGCGAGGTCCGTCCCGCCCTTAGGAGTGCTGCATGGAAAGATCTATGAATGTTTTACGGCTGCCGTTTCCGTTCATTCGCAACCCTTACCTACCCGGTTCGGCGTTGCGGCTGGATCGGTTTCAACGACAGTTCACGATTGTCTGTACCGGTGTGCTGCGTCTGCCGGAAGACGAACCGCATGTGGGGTTCTACCAGGTGCCCGGTGAGTATGTGGTTGGGTATCGCGGGTTGCTTGAGGAGGCGATTGCGTTGTGTATATCGCGCTTCTACGAGCTGCATGCGTATCCGAGGCTCAGTGCCGTGGCATCGTTCGATCCCTGCGCGGTGGAGGTCTACGACACGCGGGTCAGGGTCTATCGGCGCAAGCCCATAACCTGCGCCGGCGACGATGTACAACGGGTGCTGTCCGGGGTCATTGGGGCATCGGGGATCGTTTGGCGACGTCCCTGTAGTACGACTGCAGAGGTTGGGGCAGTTGAACAGCAGATGGCAGCGCTCTACGAGCAGGCGCACCAGGACTTGAACCAGGAGGCTTATGAATCGGCCAGGATGGCCCGGCGGGAAGCCAAGGAATTGAGGGGCTTTCTGATTCCACCCAGATGGCGAGGGTTTGCCCAGCAGGCACTCACCAACACAGGCGTTACCTGCTGCACCGCTTGATGCTGTAATTGAAGTCGCTGTAACCGGGAAACCACTTCCCGGTTGGGGCTGGTGGTTTCTCACAATCATGGAGAAATCAGATGCCCCAGATGAAAAAACAACGCGTTGGCCAGGCAATGGAATATGGCATCGCGATTACTGCACAGGTGTGGGACCAGGTGCTGCTGGATCCGGCCGATCGCCGGCGCTCGAGCTACGAGAGCCGGTTGATGGGTTTGTTTCAGGCAGTGGCCAAGGCTCACAACCAGCGTCCTCGGGCGAGGCAGGTGCATTTTGACCTGTCCTCGCCAGGGCACAAGGAAGGTGCTCTGGCGCTGACGCTGAGGCTTATGGATTCACCTGAAGGAGTGCCGTATTTGCTCCTGTCGTTGCAGGGAGAACCGGTCGAGGAATGACTGGGTTCTTACTGTAGCAGCACTTCACCGAAGCCCGACTCTGTCGGGCCTTTTCCGCAGCCGTACTTGAAGAGACGTATTATGCGATCGTGTCCCAGGAAGTGGTGTAACTCATCGTGGCCTTGGCCACTGAGTTTGCCGTTTAGTTGATCACGGCCGACAGCTTGGCCTGCGGATTATCGCTGACCGCTTCGAAAGCCTCCAACTGCATGTAGCGCCGTTGCAGGCACCATTCGTCGTTCTGTTCCAGCAGCATCGCGCCAACCAGTCGGGTAATGGCCGGATCGTTGGGGAAAATGCCAACGACTTCAGTGCGGCGCTTGATCTCTGCATTCAACCGTTCCAGCGGGTTGGTGCTGTGCAATTGCTGCCGGTGCGCTTTGGGAAACGCCATGTGCGCCAGCACTTCGTCCTCGCAGCCATCCATCAGCGCCGCGATCTTTGGGTATTTCTCACGTAACTGGTCAGCCACCAGGCGCCATTGCTGGTGGCATTCCTGGCGGCTGTCCTGAGCGAAGACCGTGCGCAGCAGCGCCGCCACCATGGTGCGCTGCCCCTTGCCGACATGGGCCATGGCGTTGCGCATGAAGTGCACGCGGCAGCGCTGCCAGGTGGCATGGAAACCTTGGAAACGGCGGCCTTGAGGCCTTCGTGAGCGTCGGAAATCACCAGCTTTACCCGCGTAGCCCACGCCGCATCAGGCTGCGCAGGAAGTCCGTCCAGAACGGCTCGGCCTCTGATGGGCCAACCCGCATGCCCAGGATTTCACGGCCACCATTGGTGTTCACGGCCACGGCGATTATGACGGCGACCGAGACGATACGCCCGGCCTCCCGCACTTTGACGTAGGTCGCGTCGATCCAGAGATAGGGCCAATCGCCTTCCAGCGGACGATCGAGGAAGGCATGAACGCGCTCGTCGATCTCGCCAGCCAGTCGTGATACCTGGCTTTTCGATATACCGGTCATGCCCATGGCCTTGACCAGTTCATCAACCGAGCGCGTCGATACGCCCTGGATGTAGGCCTCCTGGATGACGGCTGCCATGGCTTTCTCGGCGGTGCGTCTCGGCTCCAGGAAGCCCGGAAAATAGCTACCTTGTCGCAGTTTTGGGATCTTCAGATCAACGTCGCCAGCGCGGGTTTGCCAGAGGCGATCACGGTAGCCATTGCGACTGTTTACCCGGTCGGGGCTTTTGACGTCGAAGCCAGCGTTGCACAGGCCTTCGACATCCAACTCCATCATGCGCTGGGCAACGTACTGGATCATTTGCTTGAGCAGATCGGCGTCTGCCCCTTTCTCAACCAGCTCGGTCAATGCGATAGTGGGCTTGGTCATCGTGGTTTCTCTGGTGAAGGTTAAGTCCGCAAACTCAACGTTAGCCAAGAACCACGATGACCATCCTCTTTTGCCCACTGGGCACCTTCGGCTGGTTCAGTTACACCACTTCTCGGGACACGATCTATTATGCCGAAGCGTAGTGATCAATTTGCATCACTGGCGGCGTATCTAGCAGCTCTCCGCCAGCCTAACTAGAAGACTTTGCTGGGTATTCCGAGGAAGGGAATCCGCGTACCGCATAATCCACCCGCTCTCCCGAATAGCCAATTATCGAAAAAAGTAGCTCATAAAAAAGCTTTATAGATGAAAAGGTCAAGTCAACCAACTTTTGCAATTTATCTCTAGACTCTGCTGTTTTGGCTGCATGCGCCATCATATTTCGAAGTCGACTCCAAACCTCATCAAGACCTGAAGTTATAAGGCCATCTCTAGCAAGCGCGCGCAATGCGGTTCTCGCCCTAAAGCCCCCCGCACTACTTAAGTGCGCAAGCAAGGATTTTTTTACCCGCTCGTCCAGCTCAAGCTCTCTCAGCTTAGCTTCAGCCGCCTTGGAAAGCCTCGAAAATTCATTATCCTCCCCCAGTTTTCGGAAGTAACTTCCCAGCAAACCCTCTATACAGACTGAAACATTGAGCGCGGTAGACTCGATACCTCCTTGCCAAGCTCGATTTAGCTTATACCATTGATCATAAAAAACTTTACCTTCATCTTTCGACAGGAAAGAAAATAAAGAAACGAACAAAGACTCAAACACATCAACTCTTCGAGAAAACCTACAATCGACAGATTTAGGCAGTGAGCGATTTGGCATACCCAAATTTTTAGAGTATAGCTCTATCGTTTTTTCTTGATTCAATATTTTCTCAACCACAGCCAATTCAAGCTGGGCTCCCGCCATTACATTCAACGTCCGTCGTATCGAACTTGATAAACCATCAGAGAGTCCGCACCCAGTGACTGAAACATCTCCTCCTGATTCATGACTATCAATTTTTATGGTGACACCTGATGACACAAATTCATAACCTGCCTCAGTAAAAAATGGATTAGCTGGAAAGTTATCATGGAAAAAATAGATCTGATGAATGCTATCCGACCTAGGCTTATCAATCGTCGACTCGGTAATTAACACATCAATTTCACCTTTCAGAAAACCTAGTGCAGCACTGTGCTCACCGCGCACATCTATCATTTGCGCCTTCCACACGACCCCACGTGAGTCCTGACCTTCGAAATCAAAAAGTGTATCGGATCCAACCAAGGCTCCTGCGACCCCATTAAACCCCAGCCTCATACTCCGAGAAAACTCATCGCCAGAGTGCCTATGATACATTTCGTATTTAATCACCCCGTCATCTGAAAATATCTTCCCCGGGCCTGTGTAAACCAAAGGATTTTCTGCACACTTTTGAGTAAGAGTCACCGAGCTAAAAACAATATCAAGCGAGCCACTGAGAAATTTCTCTACATCAACACCATGCACTATCAATTCCGAATGCCCCACAAAGCAAAAACAAAGCAAAAAAATAAAAAACGTTACAACTTAGCCACTACCCAGCCAACCAAATTAAATATGCTATCAAACCCTTAGCACCCCTTGCATGACAAAGCGACGCTTATAAAGCCATCCATGGCCGACCTTAATTCCTCAAGGCGTTAACCAAGACATGGCATACTGAGGATAAATCCCTACCACTGAAATAAAAAGAAAAACACACGCAACTAGAAAGCCCGAATTACCAGAGAACATTTTAGTTAGGCTAGCAAGAAGCAACCAAAATCTTTGCATACCACCTAGAACACGTTGATTCATAAGAGCCAAGTAGTGCAGAAACATCCCAAACGACCAAACAATCATAATAAAAATAAACACAACTCCAAATACATGCAAAAATAGGAAATGCCGCCACCAATCATTCAGCCCATGCATATAGAAATCAAAAAATCTCATTTGCTGGGCACGTTCGACCATCCATGAAGGAAAAACCTCACCCGCCTTTAGCAAAACCACTGCCGCACACACTTGTAGAACGAGAGGAATTACAGTGTAAAACCACCACCCCCCAGAGGTATAATGCCCTTTAAACCATGAGAAAATAATAGAAACAACACTAAAACTAAAAAAACCAACCAGCAAATTAAAAATACAAAGCTGTATCTGAAACGGCATAGTTGCGTATTTCCAAATCACCCACCCCACCGCCACAGCGAACGCTATGAAAAGTGGTGCATCATCACTTCCACCAGGAGCCCTTCCGCCATAATAGTTATTGACATTTTTTATGTACACATTCTTTGTCTGCTGTACGCTGATACCAACTGCCTCTCCCTGAATCGCCAGCGCCTTAGTCGAACTTCCAAATATCAGGCTCAGGAAAAGCCCCACTACAGGGCTAATCACCATACTTTGCACAAGTGGATCATTAAAAGCCTTAATCAGAAAATCCATATTTCACCTGAATGATAGCCATGTAATTCTTTCACCTAATGCTAACCTCCCGCCAAAAGCACTAGAAGCCAGAATCCAGCGAAGATTTTAGATCAAATAGTAACTATTAAGGATATGACAGTGAGGCGCGATAGCAGCCGTCGACCTGATATTCGAAATCAAACTCATAGAGCGTTAACGGCTTCAACATAGGAGTTTGCCTCCCCAAGTAAAAGGTGAACGCGTTAGGAGCTGAAATAAATAAATGAAACCGTTCTCGCCGTCCTATCCCATCCCCCAAACGCGCAGAGATCAGATTCGTAGCCAGCTCTTCAGCTAGTCTGTTTGCATGCGTCCCAGAGCCGATAGCTTGAGCGGAAGCTCCACAGGGAAGCTTCGCAACAATTAACCGCCGGACCTCTGGCAGGAACTCCGCAACATACTGCCGCACAGCCGCTTCAGTTTCTCGAGTAACACTGACAGCACAAGCTGTGCCACTACCAGCGGTATTGAGCTCATACTCTTCAAAAACCCAGGTAGGCAAGCTATCCGAAATAGGCTCATCATCTGGAGCCCAAATTTTCAATACTGGAGTCCGCTGTTCCAACTCGGCGATCCGACCAGACTTAGTATCGAGTACAACCCCTGCTGCAAACGCTAGCGTCGCGTGTGCCTCAATCGCCAGCCTAACACGTCCCTCTTCTGTTGGGACTCCCAGCAAAAACTCACGCAACTTGGGTAGAAGCTCATTACGCCAAGCAGCCTCCTCCTTGATCATCCGCCCGTCAAAACTCCCCACTAAATTGAGGACCTGAACACAACGATTCTCCAAACGGTCAAGAGCATGTTCAAACGACTTAACCCCAAAAACCTTGGGAGTTCGGGTGGAGCGAGATGCAAGAAGTCCTTCTTGAGAACACTTATCCCTAAAGCTCTCACGATCGAACACAGTCCTACGTTGGCCGACCCACTCAAAGATATTTGCATCGTAGATGATAGTGCTGGAGTTTGGATCTGGCCGAACCAATCCATTGGCTCTACATGCCTCATCAAGAAGGCCTCGCAAGGCATCTAAAGAGTCTCGCGTCAGGTTAAACCCCAGATTGCCACATAACGCCCGAAGCTCTACCTCATCAATTTTTAGATGATCACACCACAGCTTACGCAGCTTTCCATTGGCACTACGAGTTGTTTTTCCCTGAAAAAGCCCATCGACATCCAACTGTAGCGTTTTGGAACGTATATAGCCATGAAGAGTATCTAAGTGATCAGCCATATGATTGGTCACTAGTACTAAACGGGAAACGATGCCGTTGCTACTATCATGTCGATGAGCATCCAGAGCACGCTGCAACATTGAAGTTGTGGTGGCATTTATGTATTCAGGGCTAATTAGATCGCTGTGAGAAAAGACTCCGGGTGTTGCATGCCATTTGCACTGCATGCGCTCTATATGAAGCGAACACCCCAAATTATTCTGGGGTGCACGCGCCGGATCATACTCAATCCAGATATCATCGAACCCTTTCAATCCAGATTCGAATCCGACTCGAACAATCGGGCTTTCGTCATCCAACAAACGAGCTGCATGCAACCAGAACATCCGAGCTTGAAACACATCGCCGTCTCGACGAGTGACTACCGCCTGGGTCATGTTGACCTCCTTCAGCCATTCGAACCAAACACCTAATCTGGCCCCACATTTCTAGCGGGGCAAGGTATAGGGATAGATCAACGATCCTGGAACTCTGGCGTTGGAGACATCGACTGCGCCACTAGCAAAGCCTGACGAGCTTCCACAGCAGCGTTCGGGTATGCCCCTAGGATGATCGATGGGATCAGTCTCTGATTGAGATCGGAAAAGGTAAACCCCGGTGTTTTATCGTCGCGGGGACCGGTCACTTTTACAAGCAATTCGATAGCCTGGGGAGGAAGATTCAATCCTCTTAGGTTGAGATCAAGCAGATACCGTCGCTGGGCTTCATCAGGGCGCCCAAATGTCAGTATCTCTGCCGCACGACGCTGAACTGCTGGGTCCAATGCCTTAAGCCGGTTTGTACACATGATAACTGCCGCAGGCAGCCTTTGATTAGCAATCCGATCAATACCTCGGATGAACGCGTTAACCCCCGCCCGATCCTCGTGATGCATTTGAGCGCTTTCCCGGGATTGGGCCAACGCATCGGCTTCATCAATCAGCAGCAACACGGCACCGCGAGCTTTGCCATTGCGGTTTGCTAGCTTCTCAGCGGCTTCAATCGTGTAGTCGAAAGCCGCTGAGACCAGTTGAGTCATCTCGCCCACCCGCCCCTGCCCACGAGTAGCCAAGCTCAGCGGATACAAAGTGATATCAATATCCTGTTGCCGCGCCACTGCATCACCGATGGTTTCGGCCAACTCAGTTTTACCTGAACCGACATCCCCTGCTAGCACTACCAACGGTGGCCGTCGCAGGACCGTACTTATGGCAGCTTGCGCCTCTGGATGGTGTTTATTGGCCCACTCCTGCAAGCCAGCTGGGTTCACCAATAGACCCAATGCTTTTGTCAGTCGCTGCTTATGCTCATCCATTCCCACCAACCGAGCCAAACGCTCCCTCGGCTCAAAGTCAGGAAAGGTCGAACGGCGCTCGAAAAGCTCATCTATTGAAGGCTTAGTATTCATTATAGACTCCTCACACAGGCACGACTGAGGGCGCGGCCACCCGCAGAGTAGGTTTTATCGCTTTCGAGATAGCCGTTAATGCCGGGTGCAGAAGCACCTGAACGCTTGAACGGCAAATCTTCCAGCGCACTTTCCCTATCTGCTGAGGAGGCACTCGAATACTTAGCGTTGTAGGTGAGGTAGCTATAAAAAGAGGCCTCAGAAACATCGCGATTCGGACGAATTCGGCCTGGATCGTCATCTGCGCCTGAACCACTCAAATCTGATGAGGTGTAGCGCAACGTCGGCTCAATCCAATCATTATTGCGCTTAAAACCGTAGCTCACTTCTCCCAAATATCCCGCCTTGAGCAAAACCACGAGCTCAGCCTCGTACTCCTGAATCTCGGTATCACTAGGATATCCATACAGCCGCTGCATCCGGTGCAAATCCGTTGCAACTTTGGCTGCCATATGGCGCGCATGTACGACGGTAAAAGTCTGAGAGTCCGAGAAGGTAAAACTGGATGAAGACATAGTGTTTACCCCTGGAAGGACGATCCGAAGACTTTCTGCCAATACCCAACCGTCAGTTGCTTATTCGGAGCGCGAAGCGCTGAATCGATCGCATCCCCGGCATCCAAAGCGGCATCGATGATCGCATCAACGTTGCGTTGGTCGTAAAGTCGGGCCGCATTGTTTTTAGGGTTAACAGGATCGATGATCTGTACCAGGTCATCCAGCGGGCCTACTTTAGACGCAGCGTAGTTGTCCTCGAAAACGATTCGTTCCCGCAGCTCAGAGGTCACTAGGTAAGTGAAAAACGTCTGCAATGCCTCCGGATAGTCAGAAAAATCGACTCCGTCGTCGCACAGCTTGGCCAAGATCAACTCAATCATGAATGACTTGAACCGAAAATCTGAGCGCTCTTGCTTCATCAGCCTTGCCCAGTGTTTAGCCAGCCGCACCACCTGTGCAAAATGCGTTGGAGCTGCGCGCTTACGCGCCTTCACAAACTCAAGATGCAGCGGGATGCTGGTTTCCAAGAATGAACCATCATCTTGGCTCACCAAATTGCCACGCCACTGCGGCAATCCTGAGTAGAGGACTGGTACCACATCGACATTCAGCCCAGACCCCATGAAGGAGACCGTTACCGAATAGGTTTGTGGTTGAACCTGCTCAGGGCGGAAATTCGGAAAAGCTTTACGCAACCGCTCGGCCAAATAGTCGAGCAACTCCCGAGTATTTTTTGGTGCCTCTGATCCGGCGATGTATACCGCCACATCGATATCATTCAGCGAACGCAATGCTGTGCCTTTGGCCAGACTGCCAGACAGCATCATGCGCTTTAGTGAAAAATCTGGATGCTCGGCCAGATAGGTCTCCACCTTGTCTTGCAAGCGTTGAGCCTGCTCACGGTACTCTTGCGCCCTTTCCTTGGGCAGGTTCACTTTCTCTTCAGCGAACCGCGCGATATCCCTATGGTCCACATGTTCTCTGGACATATAGTCCTCCTAGCAGAGGTCTCACGCTGTTAAGGCTTGACGATGGGCGCAAGCAGCTCCTCGACCAGCCGGAAAAAAAGTTCGGAATAACGAACTTTTCACAAAGGCTGCATGCGGCTATCGTTTTTGTCAAACGTTTTGTTCGGAATCGTGGTATAATTTTTTTGCCGATTTATGAGGAGACACGACGATGACTACACGTCTCGGCGAGAAGCTCCGGGACTTGCGCAAGCAACGCGGGCTAACGCTGGAAAAGCTTGCGGAGATGGCCGGACTGAGCAAGAGCTACCTATGGGAGCTTGAAAACCGTGAGTCACAGCGGCCATCAGCCGAAAAGCTCACGGCGCTGGCGGACGTTCTAGGAGTAGCAACTGCGTACTTTTTCGAGGATGATTTGCGTGCACCAGAGGAGAGGCATCTTGATGAAGCCTTTTTCCGAGGCTACAAGAATCTCGAACCGGACGCCAAAGCGCAACTGAGGAGGATTCTAGATACATTCAAAAAGGATTTTTGATGAAGTCTCAATATGCGGTATGGACACCGCAAAAAGCAGCAATACGCCTGACCAAAATCTGCGACCTGGTCAGCGAAGCGCACAGCGTAGCTAGGTTCCCGGTCAATGTCAGCGAGCTGGCATTGCAAACTGCGGAAGTTTTCAACTGGTCCGATCCGATTGCAAAGGTGGAAGCCGTCGACATCAAGGGCTTTGATGGCGCGCTTTTCCCCAATGAGTCACGCACCCGTTGGATGATGCTGTACAACGAGACACTTTCCTCTCAAGGGCGCATTCGTTTTACCCAAGCGCACGAGCTAGGTCACTACATCCTGCATCGCCTCAAACGAGATGAGTTTCGGTGTAGTGGAGACGACATGCTTTCTTGGGAAGACAAGACCATCGAGGCGGAGGCAGACATGTTTGCCTCCTTCCTCCTCATGCCGCTCAACGACTTTCGTCAACAATTGACTGCAGATATCGACATTGAAAACCTGCGCCATTGTGCTAACCGCTATGGCGTTTCGCTCACAGCCGCGGCCCTGAAATGGATCAATCAGACTGACGAGAGTGCCGTGTTCATCCTGTCTAGAGATGGCTATATGAAATGGGCCTACTCCAGCAAGGCTGCAGTAAAAAATGGTGCGTATTTCGCTACGCGGAAGAGCGCCGTGCCTATCCCATCAGGATCCATCGCTGCATCGACAAGCATTAGTCAAGAACGGAAGGGAATTGAACTACCTGCATCCATCTGGTTCCCAAATGCCGAGAACATCACCACCTTGCGAGAGATGAAAATACAGTCTGAACAATACGAGTACGTAATAACCTTGCTTTGTCTACCCCGTTCGGCCTCAGTTTGGCCACCAAACAAAAATGGCTATCGGACATTGTGGAAACGGTAAGGAATTGTAGGAATTTTCCAAAACAGTAATCGATTCGGCAGCAATAGCAATAAAACGCGGATCATTCGGTCAGCGGCAAGACAACTCTCTTTCCCTTGAGTGAAATTTCCGAGAGAATTCCAAGTGCTTGTTTGCACCCAATCTCGCCGATAGTCTTCGGCTCGTCACTGCTCATCAGTGACCAGGTTTAGTCGCCTGGAAATATTACATTGGGCGCACAAGCGTCACCTTTCATTCGGGCATTTCTGTGCCCTGCTTGATGGTGGCTGTGCGCAGGGCGCTTTCGAGCGCGCCGGGTTCCCAATGTTCCGGTACGACTAACCTGCGTACAGCTGCCTCCCCCTCGTTTAGTCGCGATACAGGCAGCTCCATCTAACATTGGAGATGCACGATTATGTTCAAGGTCACCCCCAATCCGCCGCCGCGCCCCAATGCGGCAAACATAGATTCCCGTATCGCCGACCGGGCGCTATCGCACTACAACCTGGGTCCGGATGCAGGCCCGGCTCCCACTCCTCTGCCGCCTCCTCCGCCTGCTGCGACACCGCCATGCGTGTGCCCATCACTGAACCAGGAGGAGACTCTGGTCGACATCCACTCAATCCTGCAGTCGGCCGCAGCCACGGCCTATGAGAACGCCGACAACCAGGCCGGCCCTAATCGCAAGGTGGCGATGGGCGTGGTGCACCTGATTGAGTTGGCGCAGTTGAGGATGGATCAGGTCCTGAGTGGGCAGGCAGTCAGCGCCAACAACTGATCGCGCTGGCTTCTCAAGGAAAAACGGGAAGCCGGAGCAGAGCTTCCCGCTCTAGTCGTACCAGTCGAGTTTGAGGCCGATGACCTTGCGAAAGCTGTCCAGGACGCTCATGAACTCCGCCCGATCGAACGAAACTGGTGCAACGTTCTCAAACCAACCGACCTCGGGGTCAGCGTCATGTATCGAGCCGCGCATCACCCCGAACCGCTGCCAATGAATGCGGTCTTGATCCGCAACTTGCTCTGTCACCACCACAGCACAGCAGAAATCGAGATCCTCCGAGCACACCAGCAGCGGAACCAGCGTTCTCCAGCCTGGGGCTGTTGAATAGCTTCGGTCCCAGATCAGCTCGACATCATGATCGAGATCGACTCCCCAATGCGCGCTGACCAGATTCATTTCCGTACTGGGATCTTGCTGCGGTAGCCAGACCTCAAACGGCACGCCATCGATGGCGAACGTCGGGTATGGTTTGGTGATGTATTTGGAGGTGTGGTGATGTATTTGGAGGTGTGGTGAACGATGGTCAGGCGGTTCATTGCGGGGCTGTCGTCCGTGTTCGGTTCCATGCTCCAAGCAGGCTACAGAAGCCTCTGCGTTGCGTCCACGCCTCTGCTCACCCGCCTTCGGCATGCGACCCGGTCGAAGGTCTTGTAGCCATGAGCCCCTGAGGAGCATTTCAGTAGCCTTGCCAAGCTGGCTTTTTCAAGCAGGGCCAAGGAAGCGCTGGCGGCCAATCAGCTATAGCTGGCATCATCCGGCCACTATTTCGGAACCGAGAGCCAGGACGCCGTGCTTAACCTAATGGATGATGAAAAGCTCCGACTTGCCTGCAAAAGTCTGCTGGAAAACGTCGTGTCACTCCCAGGTAATCAGGCCTGGATCAGCGAGCTGCTTACCTGGATGCAGCGCATCAGGGATGTAAGTCACGACGAATTCGTCAGTGAACAATTCCAGCTTGAGCTCTGGAACAACCAGGCCGTTTCAGCCACGGGAATGGGCCATGTCGACATCTCCAGAGTGGCAACCGATGCAGAGGTGGCTGAACAGCTCTGGCAGTTGAAACTCGACTATGCCAATACCCCCACTGCGCTGGGCCGCGAAGTGCTGATCAATAACGCCTGGTCCAAGATCTCCGGCCTGGTCGCTCAGCTCACCAAACGTCGTCCCAGACTGAAGATGTACCGCCTGTTCGCGCTATTGTGCCCTGGCTCCTTCACCACCATCGCTGACGTGCGCAAGCTGCTTGAGCTCACCACCCAAATGGGCTTCAAGTACTCGAACGGGCCCTATCCCCCACTGCATAGGCTGGTGCTCGAACGCCTTGAGGAGGTCCTTGGCTCGGCCCCTGATACGCTGACCCATGAAGGCATTACTCGACTGACCCTTCCCTGGCTCCTGTACGCCTCCCACGTGCAGAACCAGGAGCAGGAGTCCACAGAAGTGTCAGATCCGGATAGCCGTGTTGTACGCCTCAACCCACTGCCTCCCGAGCGTAGGCGACGTGGCATGCTGGCGATCGGCGGCGGCCTGGCGACGATCCTGGCAATGACCGAGTTCCTCGTGCAGGGCAGTACTCGGGACGACTTCATTGAACATCTGCAGTCCATGAGTCCACAGTCCAAGCGCTCGACCCTTCACACTCAACTCAATGCGCTGATAGCCGAGTGGGGAGTTGTTCGGGCAGATCAGAACAATTTGTATCTGACCCCACGTGGTGAAGCGCTGCTGGAGTCCGGCGACCAGAACGAAGTCATCGACTGGATGATTACCCGCATCCTGGGCTTCGACTATCTGCTCAAGGCGCTCAGTGTCCAGCGCTTGAGTCGTCGCGACGCACTGCTCAAGCTGCGCGAGGCCAATCCCAACTGGAAATCTGACTTTGCCCTAACAAGTCTTTTCGGCTGGCTGCGCACGCTGCAACTGGTTGAACTCAACGACAAGTGGGTGCATTTGACCGACCTTGGAGAGCAATGGACCCAGCGCATTGATTGGACGCCCAAACCGCTGTTCATTGAGAAAGAAATCGACCCCTTGGTCGCAGACCCGCAAACAACAACGTCGAGAGAAGAAGCCGAACGCCCGGCGCTTGCGGACATCATCAACGGTTTCGACTCGAGCTTGCCCTTCTCGCCCAGCTTGATCGGCCAGCTCGATGCCGGGCTCTGGAGTCATCCTCGCCGGCACTTTGCAGTGCTCACAGGCCTGAGCGGCGCCGGCAAGACACAACTGGCCCGCGGCTATGCCTTGAGCCTCTGGCAGGGGGAGCAACAGCCATCGGATGGTCTGCTGATCGTCCCGGTTCAGCCCGGCTGGCACGACTACTCAAGCCTGTTGGGTTACGTAAACCCGCTGGAAAGCGAATCCTATGTGCGCACCCGCGTTCTGGAGTTCGTCCTGCAAGCAGCCTCGGACCCCACTCGTCCCTATACCCTCGTGCTCGACGAGATGAACCTCTCCCATCCCGAGCAGTATCTGGCTCCCTTCCTTTCCGCGATGGAGACCGGCGAATGCATTGACCTGCATGGCCAGGCCGAAGCCATCAATGGCGTGCCTGCGGCCATCGCCTATCCGTCCAACCTAGTGATCATCGGCACGGTCAATATGGACGAGACCACCTATGGGCTGAGTGACAAGGTGCTAGACCGGGCCTCGGTGATCGAGTTCTGGGACATTGATGTTCATGCCTATCCCGGCTGGGACAAGGCGGACCTTGCCACGGAGCAACTGGCGACGCTGCGCGAGCTGATGGAGCAACTGATGACGGTTCTGCGCCCTGCCCGTTTGCACTTCGGCTGGCGAACCCTGCACGACATCATCGGCTACCTGCAGCAGACTCAACAGGGTGGAATCATCGAGTTCCAGGAAGCCCTGGACCAGGCTATCTACTCCAAGATCCTGCCCAAGCTGCGGGGTGAGGACTCACCTCGCCTGCAGAAGGTCTTCAAGGAGCTTCAAGACTCTCTGGAGCACTTCAAGCTAGCGCGCTCTGCAATGAAGGTTAGCGACATGCTACAGGACCTTCTGCACAGTGGATCAACGCGGTTCTGGCGGTAACGACGGATGCGACTTCATTGCCACTGCGCCAGCAATGCAACGCGTCTGGAGCTGGTCCCCGACGAGCTCACGGCGGGATTCATCGAGCAGGGTGAGTACTTCATATCGGTGCATCCTGGCGCGCAGTTGTACATTGATGATCAGCCTCTTGAGGTCGTCCTCCACCGCGGCTCGCAGGCGTGGTGCTGGTCGGTGGGGTACTACGCGGGTGAGGTCGTGGGTGAGTTGGTCGATGCCGAGGGCAACCCGTTGGCGATCTATCGCCTGGACGTGTCGCCCCATCCAGGCAAGTTGGGCGCAGAGATCTTTGCCGGCATGATGCAGGACATCGCCGACTTCGATCCGCAGCTACTGTACGGATCGGAGCAGGCCCAGAGCCTGATCGGTACCGACGGCATACTGTCCAATCCTCATCTGCAATACGCTAGGCTACGTCGGTACTGGAAGCCCATTATCAATGCCTACGCTCAGGTCCTGCGCAAGCCGCTGACTACCCTGCACCGCGAGCGCAGGTCAGCGCCTGCCCATCAGGTCAAACGCATGGACGCCACCACCGTCCGAAAGGCCATGGGCTCTCCCAATGGCCTTGCCCTGCTCCACCCTGATGTTCGAACGCGCCCGGCCCTCAACACCGTCAGCCTGGACGTTTCCTTGGCCCATGAAACGCTGGACAACCCCGCCAACCAGGCGCTGGGGTTGGTCCTGCATGAGGTGCTGCGCCGCTGCAACAGCGTCATTGCTGACTTCTCGGAGCTGGAGCGCAGTGAACGAGCAAGCGATACCCGTACGCCCCTGGCGCCGCGTCTGCGTCGCCGTATCCAATTTCTGAATCAACTGCGCCAGCGCCTGGAGCGTCTCGCCAACGCCCCACTGTTTCGTCAACTCAGCCGCCGGCGGCTATCGGCAGCAGGCCTCAATGCCATCTCTGCTCACCCTGACTATGCCCGCGCCTACCGCTTCACCTGGTATGCCTTGCGGGCAGGAATTCAAGGCCAAGCGTCAGCCGAGTCGTTGTGGATCAGCCCCACCTGGGAGATCTACGAACGCTGGTGCTATGTGAAGATCCTTGAGCAGTTGCGCCTGTGCTACCCGCAGATGCGCTGGACTCAACACTGCCCTTCGATGAAGGTTGATCGATTTTTCTGGCGAGGTGCCGACGAACAGGAAGTTATTGAGGTCTGGCTTCAGGCGCGTTGCCCGGCGGTCGATCGACCTCACTGGCAAGGGTTTACCAGCCTGTCTCGCGAGCGAAGCCCTGACATTGTCCTTACCCTGACTCGCCAAGGGCTGCCGGCACGCTTCATCGTTCTGGATGCCAAGTACCGGTCGTCACGCACCAATGTGCTGAACGCGATGGAGTCCGCTCACCTGTATCACGACAGCTTGCGATGGAAAGGCCGCAAGCCGGATCTGGCCCTGCTGCTTATCCCGAATGCCAACCAGGTGCAGGCGCTGAAGGAGCCTGCTTTTCACGCCGAGCATGGGGTGGGAGTCATTGAACTGAGTCATGCAGAAGATGCACTGAACATAGCTTTATCCATACAAAAGTTATTGGTGGCCACTCCCTGAGCAAAGCCGGACTCCAACTCAGAGACCGTCTTTTCAGGTAAAAAAAAGCAAAAAATTAAACTGTTAGATAATGCACACCCCAAGACGTAACTGGAACAAAAACGCCCACATCTTAAGCTAACTTACAGGGCAGGTATCGATTTTGGCGAGGCAAGTCGCACAATGCTTTTTGAAACCACTGGGCCAACCCGACAGTGCAATCGTTCCACTATCTTGCAATCCAACTCGAGAAAATCTGGAGTTCGTCTCGTACGGAGTAGGCCAGTTCTTTGCAGCGTAAGCCGCTTTTGCTGCCGGGGTCGGATGACCATACATAGCACCATGTGAGATAGCAAGCTTTGAGTAGTTGCCATAGCGCGCAGGAGGAATACTTCCAGGGCGCTGCAGATTCCCACCATGATGGCTGGCGATAAGATTAAAAAACTTTAGCGTCCCAGGGAGATGAGAAAAAACAGACGAGAACTCTGCATCAGCGGGGCATAAGGTATATCCGTTCCACTCTTCGTGCAGAAGAGCTGAAAAAGCTATCCCCGTATTATTATTGTTAGATCTGATACCGTGCCTAGGCACACACTTTACAAACCAATCTCCCCTCGACGATTTAACGGTATTCAGCAATGTTGGCCAAATCATCAAATTACCACGACGATACAGTGCCAACACAAGGCGCCACGAGGTAGGGGAAATCCGTTGACCTGAGCTAGATCTTCCTTGATTAGGGACTAGCCATTTTCGATTACTAATTGCATCAAGATCCCAATGAATCGTCAAACCGCGTGATCCATATGGTGATGACCCATATAAAGGTTGTCCTAGCGCTGCGCCAGCCCAATGATCCATATCCCAATGCGAGAGGATCACCGGAGCGCCGGATAGAACAGTTGAGGCACCCAAAGGTTTGAGGGGAGGCGTAGGTAATGTTTTATAATTCCAACCCGTCGGGACACCAAAATCAAAGAACATGTGCACCGTTGGCGGTGAATGAGGGCAGTTGTGGGTATCGACCAAGGCATTCCAGTTTGCTTGACCAACGTCATAGACTGTTATCATGGGGTTTCTGATACCATCTACTGCCTGATCTAACAACAACTTGATTTGTGCTTTCGTTGACCTCGGAGCACCTCGCAACCTGGCAAAGCGATTCAACTTATTAAGTATACTAATGCTGGTCAACATTTGTACCCCTGTTACGCGGACCCTCCCAGGGCCCGCATCAGCTACTGCTCGCAGCGGCAGCAGGAGCCCATTGCTATCGGGCCCATCATCTAGTTCAAACCTAACCTCATACCATATAACTTCCCCTCTATTATCGGACTGTAATCCGCTGACCTTATTATAACTGGGCGACCCAGGATCAAGCGAAAAAATCCATGTTTCCGGCTCCCACCTACCCTCATTCGAAAAAATGGTTTTGGGAGCACCTTTAAATGATTGCACATCGACCCCATCAAAGACTATTGGTGCATTGGCCTCACTCTCCCAACGATCCTCATCCACGCAAGCATATATAGTCTTCAATCTCACCCCCTGTAACAGAACCTAACATTTAATGCATTGGTTCTTTCAACATAAAATCAATCCGAGTTTCGTTTCCACGGATGCCAATTTCTAACCATCATCCTGAAATACATGATGATGGCAACATTGCTAAATCCATCTGAGTGCCTACCACGCGCTGAACGTGAAAACCATTCAGACGCCATGTCCTTACGATGCCGCAAACACATGACCGACATGATTTATAAAAGGGCGCACAGGGTCACCGGTATCAAACCTGACGCAGCCATTCTTAGTTTCAAAGCCCGTTTCAGTTACAATGCTCAGGGCGTAATCCTGCACGAACACACAGCGCAGGCTGGGCACGGAGTATTGCTTGCGGCTGCAAAGCCAGCGTGCCATCTGGCTGAACCTTCAGAGCGGATGCCGCAGTCCTTCCCAGCTCACGGTAAGCCCAAAACAGATATGAACTGCTGCTGAAACCTGCGCCCGGAGTTGTCAACTGAGGAAAGTACATGTACTGGTCCTTAGGTCTTATAGTGGTGGCGTTGTGGCCGTAGTAAGCCGTAATCAAACAGCTAACCGGATGCTCAGGTGTTTCGCATTTCTCAGCATTGAAAGCAAGCTGCACCGCTTGTTGATCCCAGCCAAGCTTGATTAGCCAGATGCGGCTCGGAGGCAAGCCACTCTCTGGAGGCCAAATGACTTGTCCAGGCACTACGGGGTTCAGCCATGCAGATGTGTTGTAGCCAAGTGGTTTGGTATTCGCCGAACCAATCGCGCCCTCGCACACTGCGTCAAAGTTCGACAACTCATCCGGGAATTTCAGCGTGACTTTCTCCTTAAGCAGCATGCTGCGCAGGGAACAGAGGTCGGCCATGCGCCCTTCGACGTCAGCTGCAGCGTCTACAACGATCACATCGCGTGCTCCACGGCGCAGCAAGCTGTAAACGCCCAAGTTCTCCGAATGTCCGCCATCGCTGAGGTGAAAACGGCTCGGAGAATCCTGAAACTGGTTCCTGACTGACTCACCCCATTCGGCCAGGGGAAACAGAAAGTTGCGCGGAGACAGCGATTGGGCGTACTTCTCCCCTGCGCCCTGAGCATCCAGTGCGGCAGCCGAGGCTCGAACTGAGGTACCAAGATCCGGAATACTGGGCGCCCCTTCGCGTAAGTACCCAGTGAGCTCTGAACCTTGCCCAAAGGGTGTTATTTCGAAGATTCGACTTTGATCAGTACCAGCTCCTTGCGGGGCACTGCTAGCATTGAGAATCCATAGCGGCAGCTTCCCTACCGACTTATTTTCATACAAGTCTCTCAATTGCTGCCAAGTGGCTTTTTCCGGGTCCAAGTGCCAGCCGGATGTTTGCGGCTTGCTGCCGGTATCGTTCGTGTAACTAAAGTCCTGATAAGCGCTGGTTCGGGGGTTTGGGTTCATGGCCCAGGCTCGTTCAATGCCGTATTGATATGCAGAAGGCACGACGCCGGTTTTGATTAGGGGAGAGATGAGGACTTCGCCCAAACTAGTAACAGCTAGGCGAGTGGTCTCCCACCATGGGGCGCCTTGCATGTCCCCGGTAGGGATGGTCTCTGAATACCGAAAGATGTCCGGCCAGCGAGACAAGTGAACCTGCCACCTATATGGATCGCCTTCCCGGAAATGCCGACTCTGCTTGCACTGCTTCATACTTTTGAATCCATCAGTACCTTGGCCTGCAAGCTCAAGCGCTTTTCGTATTCTGTGCTTGGTTAGAAAGTCAGGATCGTCGAGAGCGGGCGGTTCCTGTCACCAAAGCGGGACGCAATCGTCAAATATATCGCTGTAGGCTGCGCCGGATCTTTGCGACTCCAGCCGCTTGGTGTAGTACCACAATGCGGTATAGCTACCACCGGACACAGTCGACATAGCATCGAGGTGGGTGAGCACTCCATTGTCGTTCAACCCTTGTAAGACGCCATGAGCAAACATGGCCGCGCGAGTCCCTCCACCTGAGAGCGCAAGGCCCACTGCAACTGGGGCACCGGATTGGGGTTCGTCAGCGTAGTCTTCATTCAAGGTTTCCAAGGATATCTGCGCCAAGGGGCGCAGAGGCTTGACGCCCGGTGCTTGTCCTTTTCGGCCTTCGGCCCACTGCTCGGGAATTGAGCTACAGCTGGCTAGTCCCCCGACCAGCCCAAGGGCTATTAGATGCCCGAAAAAAGCGCAAACAATCCTTGTCATGGATTCAACTCCTAGGTCACTACAGCGCTCAGAGGGAACAGAGAGAAGAGTGTAGATAGGATTCAGCTAATGCGCTGGTGATTGAAATGACTGTTACTGTGCGGGCCGTCGGAAAGCGTTCATGACTATCGACCGAGACCCGCTCTCGCCCAAAAAGTATCTAACCGCAATGTGGCAAGGTGGGGTTCTTTACCATCTCAACGGACGGTTTGGAAAGGGCTGAAAACTTTAAATTTTACCGGGTGACTCTACGACGCACTCAGGGTCTATGGAAAACTGCCGGGTGATGCCGACGAGACCCGTCATATATTGCTCATACTTAAAGTGATGTTGCCACCTTTCATGGTATTTTTTATGCCTACATCAGATTGAGAACGATTCCGCCCCTCCCACGTACCAGAATCGACAATCCCAATATTGCTTGATGAATCCGAATGGCCGCTTCACATTACGGGTCATTGGCATCGAGCACCTGTATGAGATCCGCAACCACAGGTTCTTTGAGATCCTAGTGCGAAACGGACACTACGCGAATCATGCCAAAATGGCATTATTCGACGAAAAGACCGTTCAGATGGACTCCAGCAAGATGAAAACAAATTCGAATGAATATAGAAAATTCTAAAAAAGTCAACAAATTGACGTCAGTTTTATTGCTCTTATCGACCATTGACTTGAATAGCAAAAAGCCATTATAAGCAAGGCGCAACTAAATCTATATTGTTACTCCACCACGAAAGGAACTCATAATGGTAGATATATTAGTAACTTGTATTACCAAGCCAAACGTTAATAGCACCCACGAACACATAACGCATCTTGGAAATCCAGCAGCAGGCTGGAGGTGGACAAGGGAACAAGTTATTCAAAGCATCGATGCGAATTCGTACACATTTTATGTCCTGGACCCTAATAGTGGTAAAAGAGCCAACATTGGCGTAGTTAGAGAACAAGGCAAAGCAGCATATCTTCGAACCTATGCTGACGGGCAGTGGAACAACAACCTGCTCTCTCTAAATCAATGCCCACTGTTATAGGCTGTGTACGAAATTGTTTGAAACGCAGATTAGGCAAGGCGAAAATCGGTGAGGAAGCGGAGTTTACTGGAGTAAATGAGCATTCCGAGCCGGTTTTTAACACCGCATAACCAAGTTTCAAGCAGTTTCGTACATAGCCTAGGCTCCCAACGCCTAAACGGGCTTAATCGACTCGACTTCGAAGTACCGGAACTTCTTCTTTTTCGCCTCGGCTTTGGCTTCCTGTTCAGCAATGAGGGTGCTCAGGGTGTTGGCGTCGTAGGTGAGGACCTCGACCTTGCCTTCGAACTCCTTCGAGGCGTGCAGGATCACGCGCAGCTTCGGAGACAGCGGCTTGGAGGTGGGCCGGCGTTTGGGGGCAGCAATTGGCGCCGGGACCGGGGCCGGAGATGCTAGGATGAACTCGATTTCAGGTACTGATGAAACGATTGGTTCAGCGACTGGTGTGGAGGAACCGAAAAGCGCCAGTCGCATTTCTTCCTCGCTCAGTTCTGTGCTCATTGCGGGTGTCTCAATTACGGAATGGTTTTTATGTTTAGGGGGCTAACGAACTCTATCAGACTCGTTTGGCATTTGCGTGGTTCAAACTGGACAGGCGCCGCCGCATTTACCTCGGGAGTCCAGGACTGGGCCGCAGCTCCGGTAAGGTCCGTAGGGGGTCGCCGCTGATGTGACACCCCTGCTCACACACCGACAGGCAATATTCTGACGATGTTGGTTTACTATCGCGCAGCCCTGTCCTGGGCATCGCCGAATGGTTTCCTGCATCTCAAATCAATGGAGCTTCATCGTGAATCGGAATCTACACAAAGCCGGCCTCTACCTGCTGCTGGCGCTGGTCAGCGCCTGTTCGACCGTTGAGACACGTCGCCCTACCGAGTCAGCACCTGTCCCCGCCCCATTACCTCAGGTCACGGGGGCAGCGCCGCAGATCGACAATTGCTCGGTGGGCTGCCCTACCGGTGGGAGCAGTGTCACGCTGGTGAGAGCCGCCTACACGCTGAACAACGATGCGCAGACCAAGTTTGCCAAGTGGGTGGCGTACAGAGTGACCAAGGACACGCCCTACCCCAATCGCCCGCGCAACTGGAAAACCGATCCGGACATTCCGGCTGGCGAGACGCTGGACGATGCGGACTACAAGCTGGCGAATGAGACGCTGAAGACCGACCGCGGGCACCAGGCGAACCTCGCCTCCATGGCTGGTGTCAGTGACTGGCAGACGCTGAACTACCTGTCCAACATCACCCCGCAAAAGAGTGATCTGAACCAGGGTGCCTGGGCGCGATTGGAAGACAAGGAGCGGACGCTGGTGAAGCAGGCGGGGATTGAGTCGGTGTACGTGCTGACCGGCACGCTGTACGAGCGTTACATCGGTACACTTCCCAGTACCACCAAACAGCACACCATCCCCAGCGGCTACTGGAAGATCATCTTCACCAACAGCACGCCAACACAGGGGACATTTGCAGCCTTCATCATGGATCAGGACACGCCTCGGGCTGCCAACTTCTGCAACTACCAGGTCACCGTTGAAGAGATCGAGCAGCGATCCGGCCTGAAGGTCTGGACGACGTTGTCGGCGGCTGAACAGGCGGCGCTCAAGCCGGTTCGTGGGCAGTTAGCAAAGGACATTGGCTGTTAGGGATGTTGCTTCATGGCCAATGAGGGTGAGTTCGCCGTGAGAGTACCCAGAGCTTGAGCCATACACCGCTTCGCGAAGCTAAAGTAATTAGCTTAGATCTTGGATATATTTATATAATCTGACTAGGTCAAGTTTTCACCCCTACTAAGTTCAAGAGGGCGTGCGCCCTTCCTACCATCAGGAGGAATTAGTTATGACAATAGGCTTAATCGATACAAAAATGCTATGGGGAAGAGCCGGTGGCCGCTGTTCTGCGCCTGAGTGCAATGAAGACCTAACAGAATTAGTTGCGCAAGGGCGTTATGTTATCGGTGAGATGGCTCACATTATTGGTAGCAAACCCACTGCTGCAAGAGGAACACCTGAAGGAGGTGAAGATACGTACGAGAACCTTATCCTGCTCTGCCCAAATCATCACACACACATTGACAAGTCCCCCGAAGGCACATACCCGACCGAGTTGCTCCATAACTGGAAACAAGCTCATGAAGACAAGATCCGTAACGCAGGAAAAATTGTAATATATGAAAGCTTCGATGCACTTCGCACCGCAATAGCAAGATTACTAATCTCCAACAACACCATCTTCGAAAATTATGGCCCTGGCAGCATTACCGCTTCATCCGACCCCAGTTCAAATGCATATTTAATCTGGGAGCTTAGGCGGGTTGACCGTATTATTCCGAACAACAAGAAAATTTTAAATATAATCGATGCAAACATTGAACTAATTACCGATACTCCCGCGATCTATGCCATAGAAAAATTCCGCACACATGCGGAATCCTACGAAAGGCATGTTTATCACCGGCTGGACTCATATCAAAAATTCCCAGAAGAATTTTCAGAGATATTCTCATTATGAAAAATGGCTCAAACTCATGGAATGTATCCTATAGCCGAATTACCTGGCTAGAAAACGTCATCAAGAGTCATGACAACGTCGTTAGCTTTCGCCGTCATGACGACATAATCATAGAAGTAAGTCGAAATAGAGGGGCCCCGCTTGTAGTCATATGCCTTGACGAATATACACTCGGAGAATCGGCTGTAAGCAGGATCATGCAAGAGTTCCCAACGGTGAATTTTATTTACGTTGGAGGAAACTGGAATGGGTACACACCAGAAGCAAAAGAAATATGCCTATCCAAAGGCATTGGACTATACAATGCCGGCGAGTTATCAGGGGCAATTTTCAAAGATGAATTCTGGACCTACCACAAGAAAGATGATGACGGAAATCCTACATATCCATACAAACAGCCCTGAGTTATTGGCAGTATATGGATTCGGCTCATATTTTAGGAACTCAAAAGCAAATGATTGCGACCTTCTTCTGGTCGTTGCGAACAACTCAGAAAATCTAGGACTCCTACACATTGATCTCACGAAAAAATTCTCCACATTAGGTGAAAAACTTTCGATAGAGTTCGACCTTACAATACTAACGGAACGAGAACACTTTAAAAAACCGTTAAGAGAGCACGATAGCCTAATACCGCTTTCGGTGAATCTACAGTAAAAACGACTCCAGGAAAGGAGGGAATCCCTCCCGACCTGAATATCGAGCGAGTTTGTTCAGGACAGTGGTTAATCGCCGCCAAAATCCAGATCACAACCACCCAGCCTCCCCATCACCTCCCCCGCGCTCAAGACTCTGTAGAGCTCCCGATTCGCGACCTTAAACACACGATACCCTCCACAACTGATCCAACCGCGTCGTGAAGCTACGGCTCATCATCTCCCGGCGCATGCCCCACTCGGGGTTGGTCGGGACGCTGGCGGCGCGCAGGGTGCCCCTACCCCAGCGCTGGTTGATCTGGTCCAGAACGGTCATCACCCTCGTGGCCTCGGCCGGCTGCGATTCAGCAAACAGGTCGTCGGTGTACTCGCCGCGCTGGCAGAGATTGAGCAGCAGGACTTCGGCCTTGCTGTACCGAAAGCCGGGTCGAAAAAGCTGATCGAGGGCGTCAACGGCCATCTTGGTCAGCAGGCGCACATCGTCCGTGGGGTACGGCAGATCGATCACCACTCCGCTTGCGTATTTGGCCTCCTCCGGATTGAACATCCCCGTCCGGATGCTGACCCGAATCTTCTTGCACAGAGACTGCTGGGCCCTGAGCTTTTCCGAGGCGCGCATCATGTAGGTGGCGACCGCCTCCTTGATTGGCGGCAAGGTCTGCAGGCGCTGACCGAACATCCGGCTGCAGCAAATCTCCTGCTTAGGGACGTCCGGCTCATCCAGTTCCAGGCAAGGCGTGCCGGCGAGCTCACGAGCGGTTTTCTCGATCACCACACTGAAGTGCTTGCGCAGCATCCAGGGGTCAGCCTGGGAGAGCTGCCAGGCGGTCCTGATGTCCATGCCGGCCAAGTACGCCGTCATCTTGCGGCCAATGCCCCACACATCTGACACATCACAGGCCTTGAGCAGCTTTTCCCGGCGGTGTGGTGCCCGCACATCCAGGACGCCGCCCAACTGCGCCTGCCACTTCTTCGCGCCATGGTTGGCGAGCTTTGCGAGGGTCTTGGTACCGGCGATACCCACCCCGACCGGAATGCCGGTACTCCTGAGCACTTGGGCGCGTATACGGCGTCCCAATGGCTCTAGTGGCTCGGTCATGCCGGTGAGTTCAGCAAAGGCCTCATCGATGCTGTAGACCTCCAGCGCCGGCACCATGGATTCGATCACAGTCATGACCCGCTGGCTCATGTCGCCGTACAGCGCGTAGTTCGAGGAGAACGGCACAATCCCATGCTGACGAAGCTTGTCCCGAATCTGAAAGTACGGCTCGCCCATCTTGATGTGCGGCTTGGCATCCGCGGAGCGGGCAATCACGCAGCCGTCGTTGTTGCTCAGCACCACGATGGGAGTATGGGACAGGTCGGGGCGGAACACGCGCTCACAACTTGCGTAGAAGCTGTTGCAGTCGATCAGCGCGAAGGCTGGCGCTAGGGACTTAGTGACCATGACTGCGCACACTGAAGGTCACTACCCCCCAGATCGACAGCTCATCGCCTTCCATGACGTAGCGGGACGGGTACTGCGGGTTCTCCGACATCAAGATCACCTGAGGCCCCTGCTTGCGCAGTCGCTTGCAGACCGGGTCGTTGTTCAGCAGCGCAACGACGATGTTTCCGTGCTGCGCCTCAAGGGATCGGTCCACCACAGCCAGGTCACCGTCGAAGATGCCCGCGCCCTGCATGCTGTCGCCCTGGATCGACACCAGGTACACGTGGGGCGCCCGTATGTTCAAAAGCTCGTCCAATGAGATCTGCCGCTCGATGTGATCAGCGGCCGGTGACGGAAATCCCGCCGGCACCTTGAAGGAACAGAACGGCAGCGCAACGCCGCCCTCAACCAGAGGACCTAGAATGGTAAAGCTCATGACGCACGACTTCCGAAATACCTGTACGAATATACAGTTAACGTTGTGGGCATCTTGCGGTCAATTCAAATGAGTGTGATTGCGACAGGCGGAGGTGGTCGGCATGTGCGGACGATTTGCGCAGTACCAGGGCATGGCCGACTACCTACGCGAGCTACAGGCCGAGCAGGACGTCATCAGCGGTTACGACAACGAACTGATCGCTCGCTACAACATCGCCCCCACTACCCGCGTACTGATCCTGCACAGCGTGGAGGAAGGTCTGCGGATTGATCCGGTGCATTGGGGCTGGGCGCCCTTCTGGGCCAAAGGCAAACGCCCTGACCCGATCAACGCCCGAGTCGAGACCGTCACCACCGGGAAGTTTTTCAAACAGCTCTGGCCTAATGGGCGGGCGCTGGTGGTTGCTGATGGATGGTATGAGTGGGTCAAGGATCCCGATAACCCGAAGAAGAAACAGCCATATTTCATTCGGCTCAAGAGCCAGGCGCCGATGTTCCTTGCTGCATTGGCCCAGGTGCACCCTGGACTTGAACCCCACGAAGGCGACGGCTTCGTGATCATCACCGCCGCCAGCGACCAGGGCATGGTGGACATTCACGACCGACGTCCGCTGGTGCTGTCACCAGAACACGCCCGCGAATGGATCGATCCCGACCTCTCCCCCGAACGAGCCGAAGACATTGCCAAGAACCTGTGCCTGCCTGTCGACGAATTCGAGTGGTACACCGTCGGTACCGCGATCGGGAACGTCAAAAATCAGGGAGCGGAGCTGATACTGCCTGCGCGGCAGTGAACCAGCGAGAGGAGTACATTTGTACTCTCTCCATTTTTAGCTGCCTATACGGCAGTGAACGGTCCTGAAACAAAATCTAACGGTGGTCTAACTTTCTGAGCTGCCTATACGGCAGTGAACCTATCCGCGCGGGCAGCCGCCGGCACCGGAGCTTTCTGAGCTGCCTATACGGCAGTGAACTTCACTGCTGGCGGCTTACCTGATCAGTTTGATTTTCTGAGCTGCCTATACGGCAGTGAACGCAACAAAGACGCTACCTCGGCAGATGGCTCATTTCTGAGCTGCCTATACGGCAGTGAACTCGGCGACGTGCCGACGTGGGAAGCGGTCAAGTTTCTGAGCTGCCTATACGGCAGTGAACCGGACGGGGCGGACGCGGAGCTCGTAGTGCTTTTTCTGAGCTGCCTATACGGCAGTGAACATGGTTCAGCGCGCCGTCCCCTTCAGCGTACATTTCTGAGCTGCCTATACGGCAGTGAACGTTTTATCGGTGCCTGTGGTTCTGCGCTGTTTTTTCTGAGCTGCCTATACGGCAGTGAACCTCGATCAACTTGGTAACCGGATCACTTTCAATTTCTGAGCTGCCTATACGGCAGTGAACTAGACGCTTTGCTCGGTAAGACCTTGTCCATAAAGACAAATGTCTTCCTTTTCTCAGTTTACCCCTCTTTTTTCGCGTCTTCGTAACTACTTGTTTTTAAAGGGCGTCCATCACTCCCCAAAAAAGAGGGTCAGAAAAAAGGAGTCTCAACAGGTCCCTGAGCACGGCCAGCGCATCAGAAAAGGCCCGAGCGGAGACGAGTCCTCCGCGCAGGCACCCACCCCGTTTCAGAAGATCTGTTTTGCAACGGGCATACCCACAACTCCTGACAAATGCTCTCTCAACTTGCCAACAAAGGTGATCAGCCTCACGATTAGAGCTATGGTATGATTTGATAACCCTGATAACCCAAGGAGAACATCCATGAGCGTCGTCGCAGACCATCCGGGCGTCTCCACCCTGGTCGGTACGCCCAAGCAAGTACAGGCTCGCCTGGGTAAATCACATGCCAGTCGTGTTCTGGCGTTGACCTTTGATGATGTCCAGCCCGCAATGTTCGAGACACTGGCCGAGAACATCGCCAACGTTACATCGTCCATGTTCGAGATCCTGCGTGAGCAGCAGTATCGGCAGTCCTTGGAGCGTCTGGCAGAAGTGCTGGTGCCCCGCACGCCTCCTTCTCCTCGCCTGCTCAAGGAAGCGGCCATGCTTGTGCAGGCACGCAAGGCGGTGCTTGAAAGCGGTGATTGGCTGACCGCTGCCGAGGTGGCCCAACTGGCAGGCCTCAGCACTCGTAACCCCAGTGCGCAGCCGAACAAATGGAAGAAACAGGGGCAGATCTTCGCAATCAGCCACGCCGGGGTAGACTACTTCCCAGGTTACGGGCTTGATCCGGATGCGGACTTCCGGCCAGTCAAAGCCATGCTCCAGGTCATCGAGGTATTTGCTGGTCACAAGGATAGCTGGGGCATGGCCTACTGGTTCCGCTCCGACAACAGCATGCTCGGCGGTAAACGGCCTCAGGATCTGTTGGCTCGCGCTCCTGATCGAGTGATCGCTGCCGCCCAGGATGAGGTCCAAGGTGTTGCCCATGGCTAGGCGCAAATCTGCAGACGATGTGCCGAGTCATGATGGTGAGGACGCCACCACGACACCCACACCACCTGCCAAGCTGCATATCACCGTCACTGAGTTGCCCGCTGGAAAAGCCCTGCATCGCGTACACCAGGGCAAATATCGGGCCACTCAATTCAACCCTGGCGTCCAGGGGAATGCTCGTTTCAGTCCGATACTGAATGAACAAGGCAAGGCGATTCCAACCCTGTACGCCGGCACAACGCTGGAGTGCGCCCTGATGGAAACGGTGTTCCATGATGTGCCTCACACTGCAGGCTTCAAAAGCTTCGCAAAGGGCAAACTGGAGGACCAGGTTCATTCAACTGTTGAGCTTACCCAGCCACTGCGACTGGTCGACCTGGCGAGCGTTCCCCTGCGCAAGCTGGGTGTGACACGCAAGCAACTCATCGATACCGAGAAAGACCAGTATCCCGCTACCCGCAAGTGGGCCGAAGCGATACATAGCCAGTGCCCGGAAGCACAGGGGCTGTCATGGGTTTCACGTCAGGATGATTCAGCACGTGCCGTGGTGCTGTTCGGGGACCGTATTCAGGATGACGCCATTCATCACTCTGGCCCTTCGACCAGTATCGTGAGCGACGGCAACACTTACGATGCCGTGCTTGAGCTGGCTGAGCGTATCGGTGTTCATATCGTGCCAGGTAAAGGTTAGAAACCTCGCCATCTGGCCTTCACCGGATATCACGCGAAACAAGCCAGCATGATCAAACCCTGCCTAAGCGGCGGTAAGCTGCGTCGTGGTGTTGGAACGTTTGTTCGCGCTCTTCTGAGTTGCCTACTCGGCAGCATACTTCCGCGATTGGACTCACCCCACAACCAACCGGTCATGAAGGTGCCCATGATCGCGCAGCGATGCATCAGCCGAGAACCTTGGGCTTCACGGGCTCAATCGAAATGTAATCAGCGTCGGATTGAGAGGAAGGTGGCGTGATCGTAAAAATCGAAGGCAATGAAGCCCACTTTTTTGGAGTGCCGGCAGACTTCAATTCTGTTTCTCGAGCCATTCGAAAATGTAAGCCGGGCGCAGTGATTATATTGCCATTCGAAAAAACCAGGATGGCTTTGCCTCGTTGAGTATCCACTGCGCCGCTAGGGACGGCTCTATTCGAGTGCGAGGGGATGATATCGCTATCGTCTACCCGGAACGGCTACGAAATCCATTTTCCTCTTACTTCGCGATGCCCGCTGAAACCCAGCCAGGCTCCCTATTTTTCATCAGCAGATCACAGATTGAGTTCCTGCAGGCGTTCGAGGAAGACTCTCTCGATCTGGTGCTTCATGTGAGCCGAACCTAATCCGCTCTACCCACTCGCGGAAATACCTTCTGCCTATACGGCAGTGAACAGAAGCGCCGCCGGGGTACTCCCGAACGGCATTTTCTGAGCTGCCTATACGGCAGTGAACAGGAGCCACCTGTGTTGGAATCGCCGATCCCTTTTCTGAGCTGCCTATACGGCAGTGAACGGCCAGTCCTGCCACCCGAGCGGCGCATACAATTTCTGAGCTGCCTATACGGCAGTGAACGCGAAGAAGGCAGCTTTCGCTGCCTCCAGTTTTTTCTGAGCTGCCTATACGGCAGTGAACAGCCCAAAGACACATTTCCAAGTGTCAGTTCATTTCTGAGCTGCCTATACGGCAGTGAACATCTTGACTACAGGCAGCCTGCACAAGCTGAATTTCTGAGCTGCCTATACGGCAGTGAACAGGCTAAAGGTCGAGAACGAGGCCATTCGGAATTTCTGAGCTGCCTATACGGCAGTGAACTCCACGCCATTGGCTGCAACCTGGGCGGATGGTTTCTGAGCTGCCTATACGGCAGTGAACATTGAAGCTGCGACGGTGGCCTGGCACCCGCTTTTCTGAGCTGCCTATACGGCAGTGAACGCGTTTCATTGATTGAAGTCTCCGCAAATGAGTTTCTGAGCTGCCTATACGGCAGTGAACTCCTGCCTCAACCCTTCGATGACTTGGCGTCCTTTCTGAGCTGCCTATACGGCAGTGAACCCTTGTAACCGGCTGGAACCAAATCGTAGCCATTTCTGAGCTGCCTATACTGTAGTGGTCTACTAACCCCGGACACCTTTTTAGGCGAGAATGATCGCCATACAGAGGTGTTCGATGAGCAGACAACGACGTACTTTCACCCCCGCCTTCAAGCGTGAGGCTGCCAGCCTGGTGCTCGATCAAGGCTACAGTTGCCCCGAGGCCGCCAGATCCCTCGACGTGGGTGAGAGCTTGTTGCGTCGCTGGGTCGCCCAGTTGCAACTGGAGCGCGGCGGCATTACCCCCACTGCCAAGGCGCTCACGCCGGAGCAGCAGACGATCCAGGAGCTTCAGGCCCGCATCAACCGGCTGGAGCTTGAGAAGAAAATCTTAAAGGAGGCCACTGCGCTCTTGATGGCCGAGGAACACGGGCGCAGACGTTGAAGTCGATTCGGCAGTTGGCAAGACACTACCCTGTTCAACTGTTGTGTTCGGTCTTCGAACTGCCCCGATCTTGTTACTACGCCCATCTGGCCCGGCGCCGTCGTATCGATGTGCGCCGAGTGAGCCTGCGCAGCCGCGTCAACGAGCTGTTCAGTCAAAGCCGTAGCTCAGCGGGTAGCCGCAGTCTCGTTGCCATGCTCCGGGATGAAGGCGTCGAGGTCGGGCGTTTCAAAGTCAGAAGATTGATGAAGGAGCAGGGTTTGATCAGCAAACAGCCTGGTTCTCATGCCTACAAGAAGGCCACGGTTGAGCGCCCCGACATTCCCAATGTCCTTGATCGGCAGTTCACCGTGGCAGCGCCGAACACGGTCTGGTGCGGTGACATCACCTATATCTGGGCACAGGGTCGATGGAATTACCTGGCCGTTGTATTGGACTTGTTCAGCCGCAGAGTGGTGGGCTGGGCGATGTCGGCCAAGCCTGATGCCGAACTGGTCATCAAGGCGCTCGACAGGGCTTACGAGATGCGTGGCAGACCACGGGGTGTCCTGTTTCACAGCGACCAAGGCAGTCAATATGGCAGCCGTAGTTTTCGCCAGCGGCTCTGGCGCTATCGGATGACCCAAAGCATGAGCCGACGAGGAAATTGTTACGACAATGCCCCCATGGAGCGGCTGTTTCGTAGCCTGAAAACGGAGTGGGTGCCGACGGTGGGTTACATGACGACCGCGTTGGCCGAGCAGGACATCGGCCGCTACCTCATGCAGCGGTACAACTGGATAAGGCCGCATCAGCACAACGGTTTCGTACCGCCGGCGGTGGCGGAAGAAAAACTCAATTCTGTGTCCGGGAATTGTTGACCACTACAGTGCTCTCGGATAACGAGCTCCCCATACCTCCCATGTTGGAGACAGCCAAGGCCGCTTGAGCCAGCTTCACGGCCTTGAGCTTCGGATCATCGGCATTGTTCGCCGCCTTGACCGCGCTACGGATAGTGTTGACGCTATCCACGACAACACTACTGATCACCCGCCCTACCGGGAAAACGGGGACGGATTTATTTTCCCATATTTACTTTCCCAAATCCCTCCCTGGACGCCCCGGACCTCGCCTCTCTATCCTTAAACCAATAATCCTCTCTACCTCGTCCACGAAACGACACGTCCCCGTCAACTGACTTCGTTGCAGGGCATCGCGGATCAAATTGATCTCGTCAGTTGAAACAACTTGTCGTACAAAGGTCTCGTAACGACGGCCTCGTTCTTTCGCAGTTTCGCCCAAAGCAGCAAAGCAAGGGTCAAAATCCAGCAAACCGTCATTTTCAAGCCCATTCAAACGAGCTTGGTAGCTCGACCATGGGTAATCCACGGGGTCAGCGACCATGCGAGCACGCACAGGATTCAGCTCGATGTAGCGACAACACGCCAGCAGATAAGCATCCGATTGCACGACACTGGACTTGTATCGGCTTTCCCACAAGGTGCCCGAACGCCCCTCCAACCGATTGCGATAACGTGTCGTCCGTGCTGCCAGAGCCTTCATCAATTGGCCCAACCCTGCGACTGCTTCACCGGGGGCCAGCAAGAGATGAACATGATTGGTCATCAGGCAATAGGCGTAAACCTTCACGCCGAATGCTTCTTTGAGCTCCCGCAGATTCGCGAGATAACGCCGATAATCTTCCGCACCCGCAAACACTATCTGACGGTTATGACCGCGTTGTACTACATGGTGCGGGTAGTTTGGTAAAACAATACGTCCCATCCTGGGCATACCTGAAGCCTCCTTCCGTTGAAGCTTTCAGAGTAGCAAAGGGGTCAGAAAATAAATCCGTCCCCGTTTCTACGGTCCCCGTTTCTACGCCGTTTCTACGCAAGGTGCTGTTCATCACGGGCTACGCCGAGAATTCGGCGATCAGCGACGGCGAGCTGCCCTGCGGCATGCAGGTGATGACCAAGCCGTTTGTGCTGGATAGCCTGGAGAGTCGGATACGGGAGATATTGACGGTGTAGGTGATCGCTGCGCTGTCGATCAACACGGCAGCTTACGAGCCGTGGAACTGAGAACCCGTGCCGGTGCTACTGACCGCGATTATCGCCATGAGCATATTCAGTACCGCTGCTGCACAGATCAAAGGCCTGCCAAGGGATTGCTGGCGATGAGAAGTCTTCATTAGCGGTAGAAGGCTTGCATGCCAACACTGATAATCTCCCGCGCCCACAAACACTATCTGACGACTATTACTGTGCTGTACTAAATGATGCGGTTAGTTTGATAAACAATACGTCCCATCTCGGGCATACCTGAAGCCTCTTTCCATTGAAGCTTTCAGAGTAGCAAATGGGTCAGAAAATAAACCCGTCCCGTTTCTACTGCTGAACATAAACCCCAAAAAAATCTGCCCCAGCTCCTCCGCCCTTCCCGGCCAGCCTAATTTGATTTTCCGCCAGACATTCGCTCGCTATTTACTTTAGCAATATTCATCTTCTCCTCAGCCGATAACCTACCCCACTCGCTATGCCACAACCTTTCTCTATATACGTCATCTGCAACAAAAGGAATATTTTCATCCAACGCATCAATTGCAGAAATATATTCTACAGGAGGAAGATAACCATGAACCTCAATATAATGGAGAATCGTTACAGGAGACGCATAGACAACTTCACGCCCAGGAATCCAAAGCCCAGAATCAGGTATCAATCTCCCAGAAGACCCAAACAGCTTAATCTCACCACATAATTCACAAACAGGAAGTTCCCGAAGCGGCTCCACAAGAGGCTTAACACAACCAGCGCCATCGACAAGAGACTTCAACTTACTAAAAGTTGAAGCCGGCATATCTCCCACCGAAAACTCAGACCCAACATCAATCCAACCAACATTTTTCACCCCTTTTAAAATACAAGGCGTTATCCCATAAGAATATTCAGTCAAGTCGGGAAAAACATTGAATTTATTCATAATCACTACTTCGACGGTATGTATGGAACGGGCTGAGTGCAAGCAGCCCAGAAAACGCAACCCATATTTGGCTCCAAAAACTCTGAAAGCTGAGTCGGCGCGTTAGTTGTAGTTGAATTACTCAATATATTCAGAGGCTTACCCTGAAAACCTGGGCTAAGCAAAGTATAATTATATCCAGCCTCACCAGGCTTTGTCACCTGATAATTCCGAAGATCCGCATAATTTCGATCAGAGAGAATATATCCATTTGGAGCCACCCCACTCTTAATAGTATGTTCCAACTGTTCTACCGATGTAAGCTGCTCCAAAATTTTACCAGTTGAATCAGAGATAGTTATGCCAGGCCGTGGAGAAATAACAAATGTGCCCTCAGGAGAAACATATTGCATTGACACGCCACTGCCGTTCATCACACCGTGGCCAGCGAGCGCCTGTCCACTCCCCCCCTCTGTAACGGTCTCGGCAAACTCATGACCGCTGGTACCACCAAGTCCTCTCTCGGCCTCCGATGCTGACTTTATACCATTTGCCGAAACGGTTGCTTTCAAACCAACCACATTCAAAAGAGCCTGCGCAAACCAACCAATTCGCTCCCCTGTGGTCGCCTCGGCTCCCGTCACTGGATTTACCACACCAGCTGCCATCGAAAGCTGGCAACCAATGCCAATCGCCCCCACAGAAAAACGGGGACGGATTTATTTCCCTCAACGGTTCAGAAAATAAATCCGTCCCCGTTTTTCTGCGTCCCCGTTTCTGGTCCCCGTTTCTGTTCGCCCCCGTTTCTTTTGCGTTTCTTTTGTGCCCCGTTTCTATCAGTCACCGCTCCCACAAAAAGTTACAATTAAATGAGAGGCACAGGAAATTCAACCCTCCCCCCTTCAGCACAAGCCCAAGTCAAAGCCACAAGTTTCTTAGAGACTCCTTGATCAACAGGCATGAGCCCCATCAAAAAATCTTCTAATTCCTCACTATATTCAACACCTTTTATGCCACCCTCGCCCTTCAACTTCCCAACAAATTCACATCCAACACCATCCACATCAAAAGAATACACTACCTTCGAGCCAGCTTCAAAAATAACAATGGCGCGAACAACAACACTATTGCTTATAAACTGCATGACCATTCCAGACCTCCTTAAATTTATCTACCTCCATCTTATACTGGGCACCATTAAATGGATCCTTGACAACTACGCGCCCCACATCATCGACCCCGTTAACCACGACCCAGTGCCCAACTCTGCTTCCAGAGTCCCACATCATAGCACTCCACGTACCGGTCCTATTGAGCGCATTAAAACTAGAGCTATCCACAGCATTACCAACCCACCCAGAATCAACTTTATTTAGCTTATTTGCCAATGAATGCATAGAAGTGAGTTCGGTCCCCAAATCAACCTGAGAAGCGAACACCCCTCGATCTTTCAACAGCATTTCACCACATGCAGCACCACAGGATGTAGGAGTGACCTGCTTCACGACACTAGGATTAACAACTTCATCTAAAACATTCCAGTTTCCACCAGCACCTGCCAGCGCATCTTTCGTACTAGCACTAACAATGGTGCTCTTAAGACCCACGATGTTCAACAGAGCCTGCGCAAACCAACCAATCCGCTCCCCTGTGGTCGCCTCGGCACCCGTCACCGGGTTTGCCACGCCAGCTGCCATCGATAGCTGGCAACCAATACCAATCGGCCCCATACCACCGCAGCCCCCAGCAAAAGAAAAACGGGGACGGATTTATTTCCCTCAACGGTTCAGAAAATAAATCCGTCCCCGTTTCTGTTCTTGCGCGAGGTGTTCCACAGCCTGTTCGTCGACCACCGCCGCCGGGCGCTGGTCGGCCTGACCCTGCTGACCGCCCAGGCGTTCTTCTACAACGCGATCTTTTTCACCTATGCGCTGGTGCTCACCGACTTCTATGACGTGCCCTCGGCCCATATCGGCTGGTACCTGCTGCCCTTCGCCCTCGGCAATTTCTGCGGGCCGTTACTGCTCGGCCGTCTGTTCGACGTGGTCGGCCGGTGCATCATGATCAGCAGCACCTACCTGATTTCCGGCGTGCTGCTATGCTTCAGCGGCTACCTGTTCCAGCAGCAGCTGATCGACGCCACCCAGCAGACCATCGCCTGGGTGGTGATTTTCTTCTTCGCCTCGGCGGCGGCCAGCTCGGCCTACCTGACCGTAGCCGAGACCTTTCCGCTGGAGATCCGCGCGCTGGCCATCGCCGTGTTCTACGCCTTCGGCACCGGCCTGGGCGGTTTGATCGGTCCGACGCTGTTCGGCGCACTGATCGAAACCGGGCAACGGACCAATGTGCTGTATGGCTACCTGATCGGGGCGGCGTTGATGATTGCGGCGGCGGGGGTGCAGGCGATCTGGGGGTGGCGGCGGAACGGCGGTCGCTGGAGCACGTGACCAGACCGTTATCACAGATGAAAGACAGCTAGCGTCTCGATCCCCCGCCCTCACGAATATACGCAACTAACGCCGTCGACCGATAACTGACGGTGTAGATTCTCGCAGTAGCATCGATCAAATCAGAAACTTGAAAACTGCACAAAGCTGGGGATGGCTTGATGCAGAAAAGCAGCTATTGCCCCGATGAAGGGCAGCCGGAGACAATAAATTCTTTCCACTCCGACAAAGCGCTCTCAAAATTATCAAGGCTCATATCCACGAAACAATTTTCATCATAGAGAAAATATATCCTGACTCCCTCAATACTAAAAACCGCCCCCCAACATTCTCGTATCCAGTCACCTTCTTTCAAATCTCCAGACCGCACCTGCTTTATCGCCAAAAGACCATTATCAATCCACGGAACAGTCTCAATACAGGAGACTCCACCACCATCCACCAAAAGACTCGACAGCAAGTCAACCCCGTCCTCATTACGAACATTTGAGCAACTATTTGGAAATGGCTCACCAAAGGAATAATCCCAAAAAAAAGACAGATCTGAAAACGGGGACGGATTTATTTCCCAGCAGCAGAAAATAAATCCGTCCCCATTTCTCCCAAACACTATCTGACGGTTATGACCGCGTTGTACTACATGGTGCGGGTAGTTTGGTAAAACAATACGTCCCATCCTGGGCATACCTGAAGCCTCCTTCCGTTGAAGCTTTTAGAGTAGCAAGGGGCTCAGAAAATACCCCCCGCTTCGCCTATCTACGCTCTTTTAAAAAAGCATCCCTACCGAGATACAGAGAGATTTCCAAGGGTAAAACACAGATCATATCCTTTATGCTATCTGGTAAGTCGAGGTAGCGAATACCAACATTGGGCTTTGCCATTAAAACATAACCATCACTATCGCCAACCTCACCATCCAAATCAGCATCATAGCTAAACAACCCCTTCTTCGCCATCGCAGCAAAGCCCTTCAAATAGCAATCACGCTGCCCATCACCGTTAAACCGAGGATGCCTCGACTCAATAACCTCAGCATCAAAATTTTCAGGCAGCGATTCAAAATACTCATAAAGGGCTTCATAATTAGAAAGTGATGACCTCACTTCCAACGGTACGACTCCTCTTCCTCCCGTAGAAAAATGAAAAATAGAACCATCGTAACTAGAAGCAAACCAATCCAAGTCGTGATCACTCAGAAAATCATCATCCATTTCCATCATTCAACCCCAAAAATATTTACACAATTCTCGCAACGAGGACGAACTTCATTCTTACTAGGACGAATAGCTGGCGTAAATACAATATCCGACACCTTGAGATCTGGATTGTGCAGCATCAAATCATTAGCCGCTCTAAATTCAGCGCAACGACCAAGCACATTACCACAAGAGGTCTTAACACCCAATCCCCCCAAGCGCTCCGCATAAGCCATCAATTCTGGAGCAACTTTAGCAGGAACATCCCCATTACTTGCAACAACAACATATCCGGTCAAAGGATCTGCAGCCCCGATAGCCATGGCTGGCTTAAACTTACCAAGCCCACCAATGTACTGACTTAACTTGAGACTTGCACTTTCAAGTAGACTTTCCTTATTAAGCGCCAAAGCTCCAAGACCAGATGTTCCTAGAACTGTACCGCCCAGCGCTGCCTGCCCTGCTCCCATCTCTGCCGCAATGATAGCCACTTCATTGCACAACGCAGGAGAAAGCCCACACCCCATGGCCAATTCTGGAAGCACCAAAGCAACGCCAGCAGCTCCAGAAGCATACGCCCAGCCCTCGACAAAGTCGTGACCTGGCCCCCTGTACCCATCACCTCTCGCAAGCGCTCGTTGAGCTTCGCTTCTTTCCTCTGGAGTCGCTCCCTGCTGAACCAGATAGGTGTCCCAACTAGCTGCGGCCGCACCGAAGCTATCACTCAGCGGGAAAGATATTTCGTTGTTCTCAACAGCGTTCTTCGCCGTGTTGCCTGCCACGATGGCACTGGTCGAATCGCCACCAATCAGGCCACCCACCCAACCACCGGCCAGCGTCGACAACGCCGAGATCTTCTGCTTTTCAACCTCGCTCAGCTCACTGGCTTTCTTGCCTGGATAAAGCTGAGTTGCAAGCAGCTCACCTATACTGGCGCCAGCGGCTCCAGCCAACGCCGAACCATCCTGGGACTTGGCCAAGACCGCGCCAAGAACCGCGTGGGCCATGATTCTGGCTTCGAGGTTATCGCCGGTGCTCTCCTTGATAATACCGGCCAGATACGGAGCCGAAGCACCCGCCAACGCTTGAGCAATGTTGCCACCAGCCAGCCCCTGAATCGCAGCCGTAACAGCCTGCGCGGCACGTTGGTAATTACCCCCCGTCCCGTAATCACGCATGACAACATTGGTAATCTGGTTGGCAATCTGCTCGTTTGTAGGATTGGTGTTGCCCTTATCGGCCAATTGCTGGCGCGCCGCTTCGATCTTCTGAGGATCCTTCAGCGCCTTGGCTGTCTCAATCGCTCCCTGAGTACGAATGATGTCTGCTGCCTGGGTACCGATCTCTCCGATCAGTTGGGCCTGGCGCAAACGTTTCTGCTCTTTTTCCTTGTCAAAAATCGGGCTCAGAGCATTGTTCGCGTGCTCGACATCACGGCTCAGCGTGGCGACATCCTGCTCTTGCTTGTCCTTGTCACGGATGTTGATCTCACCCGCCGAGACCGCCGAGTAGGTTGTACTACTGTCATGACCACTGTGGTTCGCTCCAGCCAACAGCATGCTGCCCATGTTGCCCATGAACATCGAACCGGTGTTGCCACCCGTCCCGCCGCTGATTCCTTGGTGCTGGCTGGTAAAGTCAGCCTTGTTACCGATATCGGTCCAACCCAGTGTTCCAGTACTCAGCTTATTTTGATCGGCAGTGGATGTGCTCGCTATTACCGCACCATTGAGCTGGGTATGCTCCCCGACGGTAACCTGATAGCCATCTTTACCAGCAAACAGACCGGTTTGCTCCTGAACACTGTCGAAGTTCGACTTGATCTTGTCCTGGCTGATGCTGAGCGAGGCACTGCCAGACATGGTGCCAAACGTAAAGCTGGCGCCACCGCTAACGTTGGTCTGCTTGGAGTCAAAACGATCGGAGTCTTGCAGACTGGTCAAGGCCAGATTACGACCAACATCGGCAACCACTTTTTGGGCCGTAGCCTGCGCGCCTTCCAACGTAGTATCACGGCCACTTTTCAGGGTCAGTTGATTACCAGCATTGACAGTGGTTTCTGTCCAGGCAGTCCCATTGCCTTTCTCCTTGCCGACACCACTGTTTCCACTAGCAAAGATACTTAGCCCCGCACCACTGGAACTCACTCCCAGACTGATACCAACCGCGCCACCGCCACTCTTGTTGGAGCCTTCCTGTTTCTGTGTATTACTTCCCGCATCCAGTTCAATGTCCCGAGCGGCAGTCATCGATACATCATGACTGGCCTGCAGCTTGCTTCCGACGACCGAAATATCTCCAGCAGTCGAGCCCGGCTGCCCGTTCCCTGTCGCAATGATGGTCAGGTCCTTACCAGCCGTCAGGCTGCTTCCTTGACTGACGCTCTGCTCCTGGAGCTGCTTGGAGCTGGATTTCTGCGTTCCCAGTGAGAGGGAAATGCCCACAAAGCTACCGGTCTGTGCACCAGACTCCAGTGCCTGGGCTCCCTGCCAAGCCTGATAGCCGGACAAACCGGCCTTGATACCTTGCAGTGCCGCAAGACGGGAGTCGTCCTCTTGTTTGGCGGCCTGGACGGTTTGTACTGCCGTATTGACCGCCTCTCCAACAACACCGGACAACGCCAGCGTCAAACCACTCTTGCTACTCGTCTGAGCGGATCGAGTTGAGTTGGTATTGGCAGCATCAGTGATGTGGACGTTTTGCCCAGCGAGGTTGATATCCTTATCAGCGACCACATCGCTGGCCTTGATGCTTAGGTCCTTGCCAGCAGTGATATTGACGTTACCCAGCACACTCCCAACAGTGCTGGCTTTTTCTGTCTTGGTTTCAGTGCTTTGCGTATAGGTATTCTTGGAAGACCCCAAAGTCACGCCTACACCGCCAGAACTCATCAAGCCAGACTTCTTGGTCAACTGGCTATGTTGTGCACTGAAGCTTTCGGTATCACTCTCAATGCGGATGTCGTTGCGGGCTTGCAAATCGGTTTGTTCTGTAGAAACCACGTTGCTGGCGGAAACGACAAGATCATGCCCAGCCTGAATCAGCGTCGTATCCGCGCTAAGCGTTGCCCCTGTCAGCGATGTGCTGCTGGAAGAGTCACTGCTTTTTTTGCTCGTACTGGAGAATCCGAAACCACCCGACTTCGACTTGGCCGAAGCGTTGAACTGGCTGTTTTGCGCTGCGCTCAAGTTGACGTCGTTGCCAGCTTGAACAACCAGAGCACCCTTTTCACTGTTAACGGTTGAGCCCGTGATATTCACGTCATTAACAGCAGCAATCGTGGTCTTCCCTTGCGCCTCGATAACCGAAGAAACAGCCTGCTCACTGCCGCTTTCCGTCATCGTCGATGACTTCTTGCCCCAAGAGCCTTTTTTTGTCTTGGAGTAGTGGGAGTAATCACTGTTTGCTGCCGTTTCCAGCGTCAGATCATTACCTGCGTAAACATAAGCCTCATTACCCGATGTCACTCGGCTGGCCACCAACCTCAGATCGTTGCCCGCCGTCAGCATCAGGCTGCCGCCAGCATTGACCGAGCTGGAAACCTGGCTGCTATGGTTCTCCTCCCCCCGATACTTCTTATTCCAACCGCTGTAGCTACTTTCATTCGCGGCTGAATACAGTGTGAGATCATTCAGCGCGCCCATGGCAACATCGCGCTTGGCATCAATCTGGCTCGCAGTGCTCCTCAGATCGCGCCCGGCGCTGATGGACACATCGCGCCCGGAACTCAGGGTCGAACTCAACTGAGTCACCTGGGCACTGGCGTAGTTGTCATAGCGGACACTGCTGGCCTGCTCGGCCGAGGTTATGCTGACATCACGCCCGCCCGTAATCTGCGTGTCGCGCCCGCTCTGCAGCACACTGCCCAGGCTGGCTACGTCACGACCAGCCTTGACGCTCAGGTCATTGCTCGCCTCAATACGCGCAGCATTGTCCGCAAAATCCTTCCGATTGCTGACCAGGCCGTCAGAGCTCTGATGCGTGGTCACCGTTCGCTCGTTGCGCACATCCCCCGTGACAGCAGCCACACTCACGTCGCGCCCGGCAATAATCCCGCCGGCCTTGTTGCTGAGGTTATTGTTCGCCAAGGCATCAAGGCGATTACCAGCTTCCAGCAGGCCACTGTTCACCAGGTCATTGCTGGCGGTCGCCTTCAGATTGTTGCTGGCCCGCAGGGTGCCGGCGTTTTCCAGGTCCTTGCCGGCGATCAGGCTTACATCAGCGCCCTGGATCAGCGCGCCATTGTCCGCCAGGCGGTTATTGGCATTGGCCAGGTACAGCACCGGTACCAAGACCTGCTCACCGTTGATGGTCTGGTTTTCCATCCAGACGATATCGTGGGTCAGCGCCGCGACCTGCTCGGAGGTCAGGCTGACGCCCAGTTGCAGATTCAACGCCTGCTTGCTGGCGACCGCGTTGTTCATCAGGTACTTGAACATCGCATCATCGGAGGTCTGCCCATCGATGAAACGCTGGCCGGTACGAGCCGTCACTGCCTGCTGGATCAGTTTCTGCTCGTAGAAACCATCGCCCAGGCGCTTGGCACTGGCGTCCGGGTCATACCCCAGGTTGGACAGCAGGTAGTCCGAACTCATGAACTGCTTGAGGTCGGTGAGCACCGGGTTGGTTTCGATCAGGTATTTCTGCGGATTGGACCTGGCCGAAGTGTCGGGCAGGCCCGGCACGTGCGGTTGATTGGCCGCCGGGGCCGTGCTGCCCTGCCCACTCAGACGAAACAGGCCGTTCTGGCCTGTCGGCAAGCTGAAGCCAGGCAGAGACACCGGATTGATCTGTTGCTGGGCCAGATCTGGCGGGAGCTGTGCGTTGATATAGACCGCAGTCGAATAACCGTTGCCCGTTCCGGTGTCGGCGGCGGTGCGGCCGGCTGCGACATATTCATAGAAGGGCCGGATCACACTGTTGTTGATCTTGTTATCGGCATCGAGCGTGACATTACCACCAGCCTGGATGATGGCATCGTAGGACTTGTCACTGGTATTGGTGGTGACTGAAGTCCCCCCCAGGTCGACGGTCGCCCAGCGGAAGAATGCCCCCAGGTCCGAACCGTAGGAGGCCGAAGGCGTCGGGTTGTTTCTGGCGTTGAACGTGGCGGCAGCACCAGCCGCGGCACCGGTTTCGTTGACGAAACTCCAGTAGCGGCGCGTGGTTTTGATTTCCTGCGGTTGCAAGCCCTTGTTGTTGATCGTGCTGGCGTTGACCTGCACATTGTCGGTGGCGGCAATGGTGCTGCTGGTGTTGTTCAGCGTTTGCGTGTCGATCGCCAGGTCGGCGCCGCTGGTCAGGCTCGCGGCCGCCGTGCTGCGGGTGACATTCAGGCGATCGGTTTCCGCCAGTTCCCACAGGCCGTTGATACGGCCACCACCCCGATCATCACAACCGGCACCGGGAATCAGCGTGCAGGAGAGCCGGGTAATACCCGTGGCGCTCTTTTCATGCTCGGTGTACTCCAGCACATCCATGACGTTATTGACGGTGGTCGCCGCAATCGTCAGCTTGCCAATGCTCTCGATGTCCCCCGAGCGGTTATCCAGCAGATCGGCCTTGGTCCCCGCTGTGTCGCGGGCAATCAACGCCGTCCCCAGGCTGTAGACCTGCGCGTAACGGTTGGTGAAGCTACTGGCCAGCAACTGCATGTCGCCGCCGCTGGAGATCAGGCCCTGGTCGTTGACCAGCGCCCCGGTGGTGACCAGCAGGTCCTTGCCGCTGCCCAGCGTGCCGTTGTTGGTCACACCGGTCGCCGTCAGCTTCAGGTTGCCGCTGGAGGTCACGCGCCCGGCGCTGTTGAGCAAGGCATCGATGTTGATCGTGGTATCGCCGCCACCGGCGATGCTCGCCGTGTCCTGCAGTTCGGCTTGCGCCGCGTGGAAATCCAGAGTGCCAAGGCTGCTCAGGCGGCCCTTGCCGGCGTAGTGGCCGCTCAGGTCGATATCGAGGGCACCGTCGGTGCCGAACAGACCATCGTTGGTCCAGTCGATCCCCCGGCCCTTCAGGCCCGACGTCGACAGGAGCTGAGCGCCGTCGGTCTGGGTCAGGTGGTTGACGTTGACGGTCAGGTGCTCGGCCTGGATCGAGGTGCTGTTGGTCCAGCTGTCGCCATCGAGTGTCAGGTCACCGTGGGTGACCAGGCGCCCACCAACGTCCTCGAGGTTGGCCATGGAGAGACCGAAGACCCCGGTACCGACGTGCAGCAGGCTACCGCCCTGGTTGCGGAAGCTGCCAGCGTCCAGCCCCAGATCGGTGTTGGCGGTTTCCAGGGTGCCGTTGCTGTTGTCGAGCAAACCGCCGATGGCGAAGACGGTCTTGAGGCTACGGCCCAACGAGCGCAGCTGGCCATTCTGGTTGTCCAGGCTGGCCGCCGTGGTCGACAGGGTGCTGCCACTCTCGATGATGCCCTTGCGGTTGTTCAGCTTGCCCAACAGGGAGAAGCTGATCTCGCTGGCGCTGATCTTGCCGCCCTGGTCACCGCTGTTGTCCAGGTCGTTGCCGCTGACCTGCACGAGGTTAGTGGCGTAGAGTCCACCGTTGCGGTTGTCGATGTTGCCGCTGCGGGCATCGAGCACCGCGTCGCCCGCCTGGGCGGCGATGCGGCCACCGTTGTTGTCGATGCCACCAAAGGCATTGAGCGCCAGGCGCTGGGCCTGGATCGTGCCGCCCTGGCTGTTGTTGCTCAGGTCGTAGCCGTTTTTCAGTACGCCGACGATGTGGCTTTCAAAGGCGCCCTTCACGCTGGACAACAGGCCGCTGCGGCTGTCGAGGTTGGCTGCGGTGACGGTCAGGTCGCCGTCCTGGGCGATGACCTTGCCGCTCTGGTTGTCGATGTCGCCCGCGACATCCAGGGTGACTGCGCCCTTGCCCTGCAGCGAGCCCTTGGCGTTACCCAGGCTGGCAGCGTTGAGTTGCAGGTCGGCATTGCGGCTCGCGATCAGGCCGTCGGCGCTGTTGTCGACGTTGCCACTAGCGGTAATCAACAGCGTGTCAGTGGCACCGAGGGTGCCCTGCTGGCTGTTGTCCAGGCTGCCGGTGAGCAGGGTCAGCAGGCCCTTGCTGTTGATGCCGCCGTGCTGGTTGTTGATCTGCGCACTGCGCTGGACCAGCAACGGCCCGGCGCTGGAGAGCTTGCCGTAGCTATTGGTCAGGGTGCCGAGCAGGTCGAGGGTGACACCGGCATTGCCAGTGAAAGTGCCGTGGCTGTTGTCCAGGTCGGTGCCGGTGAAACTCAGGGCATCATCGGCGCTGATCGTGCCGGCGTTGTTCAGGGCCATCGCTTGCAGGGTCAGGGTGGCCGAGCTGGTGATGGAGCCGCCCTGGGTGTTGTCGAGCAGGCCGGTGACGGTCAGCTTCTGGGCAGCGCCGCTGGAGAGAACGCCCTGATCGCTGTTGTCGAGGCTGTCGGCCGTGACGGTCAGGGCCTTCTGGCTGACCACGGCACCGGCCTGGCTGTTGAGCAGCGCACCGCTGAGGGTGACGCCGACATCACCGTTGCGACTGGAGACGGTACCGTTGTTGCGGTTGTCCAGGCGGGTGCCGGTGACAGTCAGGCCCTGCCAGCCGGAGAGGACGCCGTTCTGGTTATTGATGGCATCGGTGGCGGTGAGGCTCAGGGTGTTTTCGGCCATCACCAGGCCGGTGAGGTTGTCCATCGTGCCGAGGATCAGCGTGCTGCTGGCCTTGCTGGAGACTTCACCGCCGTTGTTGTTCAGATGGCCGAGGGTCGCTGTCAGTTGGCCGACACTGTTGATCAGGCCTCCCTGCCCGTTCAGCGCAGTATCGGCGGTCAGGTTCAGGCTGTCCGAACTCAGGACCCGGCCCTGGTTCTGGTTGTCGAGGGTGCCGGCACTGACCGTGACCTGGCGCTTGCCGCTCAGGGTACCGCCCTGGTTGGTCAGCGCCTGGGGGGTGGTGATGGTCAGGTCGCGGCTGGCGATGACGCTCTTGCCGGTGTTGGTGAAGTTCTGTGCGGTGACGCTGACGTCGCCTGCGGTGTTGCGGCTGTTATCGGCGTTGACCCCGGCTTCGATGATGCCGTTGTTGGTCAGTTGGCCGCCGCTGCCCAGGGTGATGCGGTCCTTGGCCACGAGGTTGTTCTGGCTGGTCAGGTCGCCGGTGGTCTTCACGTCCAGGGTGGTGCCGGCATAGACCGGCCCCTTGGCTTCCAGACTCTGCGCCTTGACGTTGACCGCACCAGTCGCCGCCGCGTCGACCATGCTCAGGTGGCCGTTGGCATCGAGCTGGATGTCGCCACCGCTGGCGACCATCTTGCCGTCGAGCTTGACCCCGACCCCCGCTTCGGTACCCACCAGCTTGATCGCCCCGGCGTACATGCCGCCCAGGGCCGAGGAGTCGATCGCCAGTTGCGGAGCACTGGCCGGATCGGCTGCGCGCGCAGTGGCCTTGAGGGTCTTGGCATCGACGTCGTTGGCACCGGCAACGATGGTCAGGTTCTTCGCCTGGATCTCGGCATTGAGCTTGGCCGAGCGGGTGATGATCTCGAAGCGGTCGAGGTTGTTGGCGTTCAGGCCTGCGCCTTCAATCGAGACACTGCCCTGATCGACCTGGTAGCCCGAAACCTGCCCATTGGTAATCACCGCCTTGCCGGTGCTGAGCGTCGCCTGCGGCGTGTTGATGAAGCCGCAGCCGTTACAGGTGATGCCATAGGGATTGGCGACGATCACATGGGCCGACTGACCCGCCACTTCGGTGTAGCCGCGCAGTTGGCTCGGGCTACCGCCATTGACCTCGTTGAGAATCGTGGTGGCGGCACGCCCGTTGAGGTTGCTGTTGCCGAGGATGATCCCGCCCAGTTGCGTCGACTGGGTGCGATCGGTGGCGTTGTTGAGGATGACGCCCTGGCTCCCGACGTTATAGTCGTGGAACTGGTTGTGCGACAGGCCGCTGCCGTTCGGTGCGGCGATGTTGACGATGGGCACGCCGTTGCCCGCCTGACCGAGCGTCGTCCCCGGTGCACTGACCACGATTCCATCCGCCTGCACCCACAGCGGCTGCCAGAACATGACGTTGGCCAGCAGGAAGGCCAACCCACGTTTCGGCAGTCCCCAAAAGTGCTCACGTTTTTTCAGGGACGCAGAAGGCTGATTCGCGAGGAAGGCGAAGTGACGAATGTCCATGTCAGGAATCTCGGCGCGCCACACAAAAAACGGGCCGCCCAGTCGTCTCGATGAAGAGACAGGCAGCCCGTTTTTCGCATGAATGATATTAAAGTAATATCACAATGTTAATTTGCCATCATTCTGGCGTCAACAATCCTCCGCCCCATACGCAAACAACGGGATAGCAGCCGCTGAACCGACTCCCGATTCAGCCTGCAACCTTCTGCGCACCGGCTAGTGCTGTCGTACCGCCGCCCCGGCCAAAGAGGAGCCCTACCTCCTTGAAGACCCGAGTCGAACACGTGGTGTTGCTTGCAGACCTGGCCGGTACCGCCGTGTTCGCCGCCGAAGGCGATCATCGCCCGGCGTCTGGGCGTACCCCCGGTGACCTCGGCACTGCTGGCCGCAATGGCTTGCGTTGCACTAGGTCTGGCTTCGGTGAGCTGGGGCTGGCAACTGCCGAAAGGATGGATTCAGTACTGGATAAGCCGACTGCCGGAGCCGGTAGCTGATAAGCCTGATGTTCAACAGAACGGGAAGCCTAGCCTCCCGTTCTCACGGAGAGATGGGCGACATTCAAGCCTCCTCCTCATCAGCAGCCAGATTGATAGTCAGGGGCTGCTTCACTGGCCCACGCACCTCACTACTCTGTGCTCGCCCCAGTTCGATGTGATAGTTTTAAAAAGAAACATGTTTCACTCAAAACAACACCAAAACGGAAACCATGAACAGTAAGAAACTCACCGAAACCAGCAAATTCCTCAGCTACGTTCTACGACATGAGCCCCACTCCATTGGCCTTCAACTGGACACCGAAGGCTGGGCAGACATCGACGCCCTGATCGCCGGCGCAGCCAAGTCAGGCCGCACCCTGGACCACGAACTGATCCAGGCCGTTGTCAGCAGCAACGACAAGAAACGCTTTGCCCTTTCCGATGACGCCCGCCGCATTCGCGCCGTGCAGGGCCACTCCACCGAAACGGTCAGCATCCAGCATATCGAGAAAGAACCTCCCGCCGTTCTGTACCACGGAACAGCTACCCGCTTCCTCGATTCGATTCAACAGAAAGGCCTGATCCCGGGCTCTCGCCATCATGTGCACCTCTCGCAGGAAGTGAACACCGCCGTCGCGGTCGGACAGCGCTATGGAAAGCCTGTGGTACTACACATTGATGCGCTGAAAATGCATCAGCAGGGTTTCAAGTTCTTCCAGGCCGACAACGGTGTCTGGTTGACGGACCATGTCCCTACTTCCTTCATCAATCAGCAATAGTCGTTGTTTCAGGTCAGTCAGTTCTACAGCGGTAAACTTCCGTTGCAGACTTCCCACGCCGGATCGAACACCGGCCTCTACCCTTTCAGCCGCAGCACCATCGCACACCGCACCCCTGCCTCATGTCCCGCCTCCAGCTCATGCTGCAACTGCGCCACATGCGCCTCCCCCAGGCTCGCCGCATCGACCTCGACAAAACCCAGGCGGGCATAAAACGGCGCGTTCCAACGCAAATGGCGGTAGGTGGTCAGGCTCACGGTCGCGAACGACTCGGCCCGCGCATGGGCGATGGCCGCCGCTATCAGGCCAGCACCCAGTCCCAGTTGCTGATGCCCGGCATGCACCGACAGCTCGACGATGAAGAACGAGCGGTCCAGGGTTTCCGCCGCCAGGAAACCCACCGGATGATCACCGGCATCCGTTGCCACCCAAAGGCTATGGTGGCGACACAGCTGCTCCAGGTAGTCCGCCGGTAACGGCTCGCCCTCGGCCACCCAGGCCAGCCCAACCTCGCGAAAAATGGACGCGGCAGAGCGCTCAATCTCGGCCAGGGCAGGGATATCGTCAGGGCGTGCAGGGCGAATGGCTGGCATCGAAGTCTCAGGCTCGCAAACTAAACGCCAACCATAGCAAACCCTATCCGAGTTGACCCGGCCCCCACACGGCCCCAGCCATCGAGTTGACGGCATCGTGGTAATCTTCGGCTTTCAAGACTCTGCCGCCAAGGAGGCCCTCTTGTCCGATTCAAATCACCTGGAAGCGCTGCGCTCGCGCTTCAACGCCGGCGAGCCCATGAAATACGTGTTTTTCTGGGGCCACCAGCGCAGCAAGGACACCATCACCGCCAGTTGCTTCAGCCAGTGGTACGAAGCCGAATTCACCGTCGACGGGCAACGCTATCCGACCGCCGAACATTTCATGATGGCCGAGAAGGCCGCGCTGTTCGACGACCAGGACATTCGTGCCCAGGTGCTGCTGGCCCCGACACCCGGCGCCGCCAAGGCCCTGGGCCGCCAGGTGCGCGGCTTCGACAACGCGACATGGTTGCAGCATCGCTACGGGATCGTCGTGCGCGCCAACCAGGCCAAGTTCACCCAGAACCCGGAACTGGAGACTTTTCTCCGGGGAACCGGCTCACGCATCCTCGTCGAGGCCAGTCCGGTCGACAACATCTGGGGCATCGGCCTGGCCCAGGACGATCCACGGGTGAACGATCCCAACACCTGGCAGGGTCTGAACCTGCTGGGCTTCGCACTCATGCAGGTGCGCGACGCACTCGACCGGGCTTAATCAGACAGCCCTGGCCTTCAATCGCCAGGGCCGAGCGCTGAAGGCACTGGGAATCCCCCTACTCATACACCGTCACACAATTACGCCCAGCCTTCTTGGACTGGTACAGCGCCTGGTCGGCCCAGGCGATCAGGTCGGCGTGGGTGACCGAAGGCCGGCTGAGGTCGGCCACGCCGAGGCTGATGGTGAAACGGATGGTCACGCCCTCGTGCACCACCTCCTGTGCCTCAATCGCCTTGCGCAGGCGCTCGGCGAAGAACCGGGCACTGGCCTTATCGGTGTCCGAGAGCACCACGCCGAACTCTTCGCCGCCGTAACGCCCCGCCACGTCGCTGTCGCGCACGTGTTCGCGTACAACCTCAGCCACCCGCTCGATCACCCTGTCGCCGGCCTGGTGACCGTAGGTGTCGTTGACCCGCTTGAAATGGTCGATGTCGAACATCACCAGGCTGGTCGGATTGCCATGGCGCTGGTGACGCGCATAGGCGACCTTCAGGCTCTCTTCCCAATGCCCGCGGTTGTACAGCCCGGTCAGCCGGTCGGTACTGGAAAGCGTCTGCAACTGCGCATTGACCGCCTGCAACTGGTGGCGGTTGGTGGCCACGTCGGTCACGTCGTAGATCACCAGGCAGATGTGATGGATCGCACTGTCGGTCGAGCGCAGCGCCAGCAGCGTGGTGTTCTGGTACATGAAGTCTTCCTGGCCGGTGATCGGCTGGTAGTTCTTGAACCGCACCAGATAGGGCCGCTGTTCCCAGATGGTGAAGGCCGGCGTACCAAGGGTGGCGACACTCTCGACCTTGCGGCTGAACCACTCGCGGTCCACTTCGGGAAACAGCTCGAAGAAGGAGTGGTTGTAGGCATCCTTGGGCTGCACCCCGGAACGGTTCTCCATGAAGGTGTTCCAGACCTGCACGCAGTAGTCGCGATCGAGTACCACCACGCCGACATCGATGCTCTGGACGATCGCCAGCAACCAGTGAAACTCGTTCAGATCAAGGTGATCGCTCATGTCAGGTCATCAGGTAGGCGAGTTTATGGGTCAGGCGCTCGATCGAGTCCTCGGTCAGCAGCAACAGCAGGTCGAAGTGGATGTGGTGCCCTTCCAGGCTGTAGCTGATCTCCACCGCCAGGGTCTTTTTCCAGCGCTGGCTGTTCACGCGGATCAGGTCCTCGATGGCCGCGTGCTGCCCGAGGATCTGCGGGTGGCCCTGGGAGAACACCACGTCGATCTGTTCGGCGATGCTGCTCAGGCAGGCGCCGATCAGCACGCTGGACAGGTCCAGGAGCATTTCCAGGTCCGAGTATTCCGGCCCCTCGCGCTTCATCAACTGGGCCATGTCGGCGATTTCCGAATCATGGAACATCAGCAGGGCTTCGCCGGCGATACCACCCCCGATGAAGCCCTGGCAGATGGCAGTGAGCTGCTGGCAGGTGCCAGCGTCCGCCAGGGCCATGTGCAGTTCGCCGACTTCGAGGATGTTGACGTTGGGCACCGGCAATTGCACGAACACCCCGAGTACCTTGGCGATCAGCGCCGCCGCCCGGCCGATGGCGACGTTGACTGTCTCGCGAAACGCATCGCGGAAGCTGACGTCGGCGTCCAGCGCCAGGCGCTGCGGCGCTTCGCCCGGTGCATCGAGCAGGCCCAGGTCGGCCAGGGTGCGGTGCAGTTCGTCCTGGTCGAAGGGCTTTTTCAGGAAGGCCAGCGCGCCCAGTGAACGAACCCGGCGCACCGCCTCTTCCTGCACGTCACCGGAAATCACGATGACCTGAGCCTTGAGCCCCTCGGCCCGCATGGCCGCCAGGACCTGGTAGCCATCCATCTCCGGCATGGTCAGGTCGAGCAGCACCACCTGCCCCAACCCCTTGCGGATCGCCTCCAACCCCTGGCGCCCATTGCCGGCCTCGGTGACCGAGACCGGCCAGTTCGCCGGCAGTGCCCGCAATACCTGCTTGCGCGCCACGGTGGAGTCATCACACACAAGTAGGGGAATCACTGACACAGACCGGCGCTCATCATGTTGGGCATCAGGGAAAACATTAGTGGCATGATGCCATGAAACTGACATAAAACGCTGATCGTCGAGGCATTATTGAGAACCACGTCGAATAATCCACCAGCCTATCGCCGATGAACATCTCAGGGAATGCCCTAGATCAAAGGTTCGCATGCCTGCCCCCCGCCTCGCCGCGAGCCAGGCACGGTTTAACACTCTTTGACATTTTTTCGACAATCCGCTCACAGACCTGCAAGCTCTTCGAACCTAGGATAGGGCGTCCATTTTCGATCCCGCCGGGTGTTCCATGTTCCGCTTGCTTCGTCTGTTTCCCCTGATCGGCGCCTTGCTGGGTAGCGTGGGATGCAACGGCCAGCCGCCGGTGCCGCCACCGACCCTGGAAAAAGGCGACTACAGCGGCATCATCCGCTACCTCAAGGAACTGATTCCCCAGGAAATGGACGAGCAGAAGGTTCCCGGCCTGTCGATTGCCCTGGTCGCCGACCAGGAAGTGATCTGGGCCCGCGGGTTCGGCTACGCCGACAAGGGCGGCGGCGTGCGGGTCAGCAATCACACCGCGTTCCGGGCCGGCGCCCTATCCAAGCTGCTGACCGCCAGTGCCGCGCTGCAATTGGTCGAGCAACAACGGCTGAAACTGGATGCGCCCTTGCAGGACACGCTCCCGGAATTTCACGTGCGCTCGCGTTTCCATGAGCACCAACAGGACGCGGATCTGGCCATCACCTTGCGCCGCCTGCTCAGCCATCAATCCGGCCTGCCCGGCGAATACCCGCGCGACCAGCGCACACCGTCGCCCCTCGACCAGTTGCCGCAACGGGTCGGCGGCCTGTGGCTGAGCAATCCGCCAGGGCAGCAGGTGGCGTATTCCAACCTGGGCTATGCGCTGGTCGGCGCCGCCATCGAGCGCAGCAGTGGCGAAACCTTCGAGAACCAGTTGCAGAAGCGCCTGCTGCAGCCGCTGGAAATGACCCAGTCGAGCTTCATCGGCGACGACAAGCTGCAACCGTTCCGGGCCCGCGGCTACCGGGACGGCTCCCCCCAGCCCGACAGCGCGGTCCGCGACCTGTCGGCCAACGGCCTGTGGACCAGCCCGCGAGACCTGAGCCATTACGTGCAGATGCTGTTCGCCGAAGGCACCTACAAGGGTCGGCGCGTCATGGCGGCAGACTCGGTACGGGAAATGTTCCGCCCACAGAATCGTGGCAATGCGCTGGATTTCGACTGCGCGATGGGCCTGGGCTGGTTCCTCTCGCCCTGCGGCGACGAAGCGATCAGCCCAGGCGTGCGGACCTTCCAGCACAGCGGCGCCGGTGATGATTTCGTCTCCCAGGTCAGCCTGCTGCCGGACCAGAAACTCGCGGTGATCATCATGGCCAATTCCAGCAGCAGCGCCGACCTGGTCGCCTCGCTGACCACCCGCTCGCTGCGCATGATGCTCCAGGCCAGCGCCGGGGAAATGGCCTGCACCGAGGAATGCGAAGAGGAACCGGCGATTGCCGACGATACCCGCGAAGTGCCCAGCGCCAGCGAGCGACAACGCCTGGCGGGCTTCTATGCCACCTATTCCGGCGTACTGCGCATTCGCGACGAACACCAGCGGTTGTACGCCGAGCTGGGCGGTGAGCGCTTCGAGTTGCGCCGCGATGAACAGGGTTGGCTGCGGGCCGAGAAAAAACACCTCGGGCTCTGGCCGGTCGACCTCGGCGAACTGGGCCGCCTGCAACTGGAACTGGTCACGGTGCAAGACCGGCCGATCCTCATCGGCCGCAACCATGGACAGATGATGCCCCTGGGCGAACGGATCGAACCGGTGCCCCTGCCCAAGGGCTGGCTGAATACCGTGGGCGACTACCAAGTGATCAACTCCGACGAGCCGGAGACGGCCCTCAGTGGCGTCAGCATTCGCGTCGAGAACGGCTTCCTGCTGATTCGCGGACGGATCGAAAACGAGCCACTGACAGAGTTCATTCTCACGCCAATCGACAACACCCATGCGATCGTTGCCGGCAACAGTCTTGGCCTGGGCGATACGGTCAGCCGCCAGGTGCTGGGGATCAGCGCCCTGGGCTACCGCTTCAAGCGCACCAGCGAAGCACCGGCCACGCTGGTTTTCTGAGCGCCCGCCACAAGAACAGCGCCGGTCAACGGATTCGGCGCCTCAGCTCTCGCCTTCCACGTCCTCGAGGCTGAAGGTTTCGGTCGCATCGTTGTAGGAGAAGATTTCGGCGTAGCGGCCCCAACTGATCACGCTTTCCAGGGTCTGCTCGACGAAGTCCTCGCTGAGGGAGTCTTCCAGTTCCTGCTCGAAACGCACCCGTGGCGCCCAATGCCCGCGACGCTCCTGCAGGACCTGGCGAATGCGCGCCGCAAGCGGCACCTGGCGCAGCAGGTGCTCGGCGAACATCACCTTGCGCTCCTGGGTGCCGTATTCGGCGAACAGCTTGCCCGCGTCGGTCAGGGAAATATCGGCGCCGCGCAACTCGGCGAAACCCAGGTGCTCAAGCATCTCGGCCACCGGGAACAGGTCGTCGACCTCCAGCAACAGACGCTCCGCCACATTCGGCAAGCCGGCGCGCCCATGATAGGGCTCGGCCGCCAGCGCCTCGATGAGACCGGCCATCAGGTTGGTCGGCACTTCCGGCAGGCGGCTGCCCAGTTGCAGTTCGGGCTTGCCGCTGTGAGCGTCGGCGCTGCGCCGGTCGGTCATCAGCGCATAGATGTCGTCGACCATCTTGCGGAAGATCGGGTCCAGGCGATTGCGCGGATGGGCGAACGGCACCTTGATCTGCGCCACCACCCGGCCGGGGTTCGAGGACAGGACCATGATGCGGTCGCACATCAGCACCGCCTCCTCGATGTTGTGGGTGACGATCAGGATCGACTTGATCGGCAGTTGCCCGCCACTCCACAGTTCCAGCAAGTCGGTCCGCAGGTTTTCCGCGGTGAGCACATCGAGGGCGGAGAACGGCTCGTCCATCAGCAGCAAGGTCGGGTTGACCACCAACCCGCGGGCAAATCCCACCCGCTGGCGCATGCCGCCGGAGAGTTCGCGTGGATAGGCGTTCTCGAACCCGTCCAGGCCGATCAGGTCGATCGCCGCCAGGGCACGCTTGCGCGCTTCCCTGGGTTCGACCTGCAATGCCTGCAGGCCGGCCTCGACGTTCTCCAGCACGGTCAGCCAGGGAAACAGGGCGAACGTCTGGAACACCATGGCCACGCCCTTCGCCGGGCCGGTCAGCGGTTCACCGTGATAGAGCACTTCGCCGGAGGTCGGCTGGACCAGCCCGGCGATGACCCGCAGCAGGGTCGACTTGCCCGAGCCGGAACGCCCCAGCAGGCCGACGATCTCGCCTTCGTGCAGGTTGAGGTCGACTTCGCTGAGCACCTGGCGTTCGTCCTTGCCCTTGCCAAAGCCTTTGGTCACCTTGGTCAACGAGTAGATTTCGCGGGCGGAATGGGTGTATTCGGTATGGCTGTTCATGGGACCGACTCGGGTTAATTCATACGAAGTTTGTTTTCGGCGATGGCGTACATCGGGCGCCAGACCAGCCGGTTGAACAGCACGACGAACAATGACATCACCACCACGCCCAGGGTGATCTTGGGGAAGTCGCCGGCCGCGGTCATCTGCGCGATGTAGGCGCCCAGACCGTGGGCAACCACCTTGTCCTGGCCCCAGGAAACGAACTCGGAAACGATGCTGGCGTTCCACGCACCGCCGGACGCGGTGATCGCACCGGTCACGTAGTACGGGAAAATCCCCGGCAGCATAACCTTGCGCCACCACTGCCAGCCACGGATGTGGAAGTTCGCCGCGGCTTCGCGAAAGTCGTTGGGGAACGCACTGGCACCAGCGATCACGTTGAACAGGATGTACCACTGGGTGCCCAGTACGATCAGTGGGCTGAGCCAGATGTCCGGGTTCAGCTGGAACTTCAGGATGACAATGACGAACACCGGAAACAGCAGGTTGGCCGGAAACGCCGCGAGAAACTGCGCCAGCGGCTGGACCTTCTCCGCCAGGCGCGGACGCAGACCGATCAGCACGCCCAACGGCACCCAGATCAACGAAGCGACGCCGATCAGCAGCGCCACCCGCAGTAGGGTGATCACCCCCAGCCACAGCACATGCCCGACCTCACCGAGGGTCACCTCGGTGCCGACGTACTGCACGATGTGGTAAAGCGCATAAAACGTCAGCGCGCCGATAAAGGCCCCCCAGACCCAGTCGACCACCTTCGAGGCAGCCTGGCCGCCCTGCCCCGCCACGCGGCGAGACGGCGCCAGGTTCAGGCTCAGGCGCAGATGGCCGAGACGGGTGACGGCCCGGACCACCGGCCGGATCAGGCGCTGGATCACCCGAGTGCGCTGGATCAGGCGCAACACCCAGGATTCGGGGGTACCGCCCTGGGCCGACGTGTCCTCCATGCGAAACTTGTCCGCCCAGGCCACCAGCGGCCGGAACAGGAACTGGTCGTAGATCAGGATCACCACGATCATGGCCAGGATCACATAGCCGACGGCCGACAGGTCGCGCTGGTCGATCGCCAGCGCAAGGTAGGAGCCGATGCCAGGCAAGGTGATGGTCTTGTCGCCAACGGTGATGGCTTCCGAGGCAACCACGAAGAACCAACCGCCGGACATGCTCATCATCATGTTCCACACCAGGCCGGGAATGGCGAACGGCACGTCGAGCTTCCAGAACTTCTGCCACCCCGACAGTTGCAGGCTGCTGGACACTTCCACCAGGTCACGGGGCAGCATGCGCAGCGACTGGTAGAAGCTGAAGGTCATGTTCCAGGCCTGGCTGGTGAAGATCGCGAAGATCGCCGCGCACTCGGCGCCCAGCACCCGCCCCGGAAACAGCAGCAGGAAGAAGGTCACGGTGAACGAGATGTAGCCCAGCACTGGCACCGACTGGAGGATGTCGAGCACCGGCACCAGCAGTTTTTCCGCACGCCGGCTCTTCGCCGCCAGGGTGCCGTAGAGAAAGGTGAACACCAGCGCCGCGACCATGGCGGCGAGCATGCGCAAGGTGGTACGAATCGCATACTCGGGCAGGTTGCCTGGGTCGAGGGATATCGCCTGGCTTTGCAGGGTGGAAATCGGTGCCCAGGTTTCCCGTGCACCGATCGACAGCAACAGCAGGAAACCGACGACCAGCGGCATGGCCATCAGGTCCCAGCGGTTGGGCAGCAGGCGCCGGGTACTGGCCGGGATGTAGTGGCGAAAAACCTTGTTCATGGTCGATGCGTCCAACAGCGCTCCACACGGGAGACGAGACTACGGATCAGCACTGTCCGGCGCGCACGGGCACGATCGCGCCAGATCCAGGCCGTCTAAGCACAGCACATTTTGCAGAACCAACAGGGAAAACATCGGAGGGAGCCCACGGGCCGGACGGCCGTGGGTATCGCTGCGTGGGCGCGAGTATATATTTCAAAATATTACGAAAATGTAAATTCCACATGAATTCTGCGGCCTGCCCAGGCCCGGCCTTTCGGCACCCGCGGTCGGCGGCTCAGGCCTGTGTGCCGAACCGCCAACGAGCTTCGCTCATTCGGGCAGACTCAGGCATGGGCCCAGCGCCGATGCAGGCCACGCGCCAGGGCATCCAGGGCAAACCCGAGCACGCCGATCAGCAGCACCATCGCCATCAGCTCCGAATAGGCCAGGCGGTCACGGGTGTCGAGAATGAAGTAACCCAGGCCGGCGCTGACCCCGAGCATTTCACACGGCACCAGCACGATCCAGAGAATGCCGATGGACAATCGCACGCCGGTCAGCACATGGCCGAGCACACCCGGCAGGATGACCTTGCGCAGGGTTTCCCAGCGGGTGGCGCTGAGGCTGCGGCTCAACTGCAACCAGCGTGGGTCGAGCTGACGCACGCCGGCCGCGGTGTTGAGCATGATCGGCCAGACGGCGGCGAAGGCCAGCAGGAAGTAGATCGGCTGGTCGCCCACCCCCATCAGCATCACCACCACCGGCATCCACGACAGCGGCGAGATCATCCGCAGGAACTGGAAGGCGGGCGTGGTCGCCGCCTCCAGTTGGCGGTAGCTGCCGATCAGCAGCCCCAGGGGCACGCCAATCAGCAAGGCCAGCAAGAGGCCGACCAGGATCCGCTTGAGGCTGACCAGGATATGCTCGTAGAGCTCGGCGCGACCGAGCAGTTCGACCAGGCTGGTCAGGGTCGCCTGCGGCGAGAAGCGCGCCGACAACCCATCGGCGCTACCGAACAGCTGCACCCCGAGCCACCAGGCCAACAGCAGGCCCAGCAGCCCGGCGATACCCAGCGCCCAATTCCACAACGGCTTGCCCATCAGATGCTGAACTCCTCGCTGCGCTCGAAATTGTCCGGCAGGCCGAACGCCTTGAGCCCACCCACCGCCGCGATGCTGTTGCGCACGAAGCGGTCGTCCACCAGGTCACGGGCGGTCTGCGCCGGGTCGAGGTTGGCGAGAAAGCCCTTGTCGCCCTCGATCAGGGTGCCCTTCAGGCGCCGCACCAGTTCCTCGGTGTAACTGGGGAACGGATAGGGCTGGAAGTCAATGCGCTGCTCGTCCCAGTTGCCATGGCGGATCGCGCCGCTGGCAAGGTAGGCGTCGCGGTCGGCAGTGGTCGGCGTCAGGACCCGGCCAAGCACCTGCGGCGTGTGCGGGGTGTAGCGGTTGCTGCCGTCCTTGGACAGCAGCTTGGCCGCCTCGGCGCGGTTGTCCCGTGTCCACAGCTGTGCCTTGACGATGGCGTTGACCACTTTCTGCGACCACTCGGGACGGTTGTTCAGGTCCTGCTCGTGCATGAACACCACGCAGCAGGCGTGGTTGCGCCAGATGTCACCCGTGAAGCGCTGGACCCGGCCGACCTTGAGTTCCTCGGCCAGGGCATTGAACGGCTCGGCGACGATGTAGCCGGCGATACGCCTGCTGGCCAGGGCCGGTGGCATGTCCGACGGCGGCAGCACCACCAGGTTGACCTCGTTGGCCGCCAGCGCGCTGTTGGCCGGCCTGCTCACCGGCTCCAGGCCGTGGTCGCGGAACAGTTGCTGCACCACCACGTTGTGGATCGAGTACCAGAACGGGATCGCTACTGTCTGCCCGCCCAACTGCTTGATCTCGTTGATGTCCGGCGCGACGGTCAGGCCCGAGCCGCCGACATGGTTCCAGGCCACCACCTTGGCCGGGACCTTGCTGCCATAGCGGGCCCAGACGGTCATCGGCGACAGCAGGTGAATGACGTTGACCTGGCCGGAAATGAACGCCTCGATCACCTGCGCCCAACTGCGCAGCAGCACCGGCCGTTCGGCCTTGATGCCCTCGGCCTCGAACAGGCCGTTGTTATGCGCCACCAGCAACGGCGTGGCATCGGTGATCGGCAGGTAGCCGATGCGTACCGGCGCATCCGGCTCCGCCGCCGCACGGGCCTGCAGGCTGTTGAGCAGCGGCAAGGCGCCTCCAGCTGTCAGCAGGGCGCTGAGTTTGAGGAAGTCACGACGAGTGTGGGTGAAGTCGTCCAGGCACATGATCCATCTCCGACGGTTCGGGCTGCGTTGAGTTGAGGGGATTGCGGCTTGCCCGCCGAAGGGTTTTGAGAATTTCGATGCGCAGGGCACCCAGTTCGTCGACCAGTTCGGCACGCGGCTGCGGCAGGTCGATCGTCCATTCACCGAGCGTGCGCGCCGGGCTGTTACCCAGTAGCAGGATACGATCGGAGAGCAGCAGGGCTTCATCGATGTCATGGGTGATGAGCACCGCGGCGGTGCGATGCTCGGCAATCACCCGCAACAGCAGTTGCTGCATGTCGGCGCGAGTGATTTCGTCGAGCGCGCCGAACGGTTCGTCCAGCAACAGCACTTGCGGCTGGCGAGCCAGGCAACGGGCCAGGGCCGTACGCTGGGCCATGCCACCGGACAACTGCGCCGGGTAGTGTTCGCGGGCGTGCTGCAACCCGACCTCGCCAATGGCGTCATTGATCCGGGCCTGGCGCTGCTCGGCACTCAGTCGCGGTTGCCGGGCGAAATCCAGGCCGAAGGCGACATTCTTCTCCAGGCTCAGCCAGGGCAGCAGGCTCGGGTCCTGGAAGGCCACCGCGACCCGCGGATGCGGCCCCTCCAGGGCTTCGCCGTACAGGCTCACCTGGCCCTGATGAGGCGCCTGCAAGCCGGCCAGGACGCGTAGCAGGCTCGACTTGCCGACGCCGCTCGGGCCGAGGATCGACACCACCTCACCCGGTTTCAGTTGCAGGTCGAAGTTTTCCAGCACCGCCTGCCAACCCTGCTCGCGCGGGTAGCCGAGACTGATCTGCCGGGCCTCCAGCAGCGCCGCGCTCATGCCGCCGCTTCCCGCGCCTGGCGCTGCAATTCGGCACGTAGTTGCACCAGGCTCGGCGTGACGATCGGCACGAACGCCGACTCGCGCCAACGGCGGGCGAAGCCACTGCCGAACTCGCTCAGGTAGGCCTTGCCGCCACTGGCCTGCAACTCCAGTTGCACCGCCTGGGCCGCCGCTTCGGCGAGGGTGATGCGGATCTTGAACAGTTCGGCGGGATGCGCGAGGAAACGGCCGTCGAGCAGACCGCTCTTCAACGCCTCCACCGCCTGTTCCAACACGTGGCGTTGCTCCAGCAGGGGTTCGCGCAGAATCGAACGGCCGTCCTGCAGATGCTGTTCGACTTCACTAAGCGCTCGGCGGCTCAGGCCGATCGACATGCCGCATTGCAGGCCGAGAAACGCCGGCCGGACTGCCGGCAGGAAACGCTTGGCGTCCTCGTGCAGCAGCCAGTCGCTGTTGACATTGACCTGACGCAGATCGATGGCGGCGGTGTTGCTCGATTGCAGGCCCATCAGTTGCAGGTCATCGGAACGCTGCAAACCGGCGACATTATCCGGAATCGCCAGGACGAAAGGCCCTCCACCCTCCTCGCGCTCGATCGCTGCGGCGACGACGAAACCGCTCTTGCGCAGGTTGGTCACCCAGTGCAGCCGGCCGTCGAGCTGCCAGCCCTCGGTCTGGGCACGGGCACGCACTTGCAGCGACTCGATGCCCGAGAGGAACTTCATGGCGTTCGACAGCCCGGTCGCCCCAGCCAACTCGCCGCTGAGCAGCGTCGGCAGCAGGCGCTCACGCAGGGCGGCGTTGGGGCTGTGCAGCAGGTATTCGATAAAGGCGCGCTGGCCCCAGAACACAAAGGCCGCCGCCAGGGAATGGCTGGCGACACGGGCCAGCGTCTCGACGGCGTCGGTGACATTGCCACCGCTGCCGCCCGCTGCCTCGTCGACGCCGACCCGCAGCACCCCGGCCGTCGCCAGTTGCGACAGCACGCCCTGTGGGTCGCACTGCCCCAGGTCCAGGGCCTGGGCGTGTTCGTCCAGCCATTGGCTCAATGCCGGATCAAGCATGTGATGTTCTCCTTGAGCACGGCGCCGGACCACTGCCGGCGCCGTTGAATCATTGAACCGCCGATTGCCAGCTGTATTTGGCCAGCTCCGGATTGAGCGGCGTGCGGGCGAACACGTTGGCGAAGTTGCACAGAGTGGCCAGGCTGACGCCGAGAATCACTTCCAGGGCGTTGCCTTCCGTGTATCCGGCATCCTTGAAGGCATTGAAGGTCTGGTCGCTGACATTGCCACGGGTGGCAATGACTTCACGGGTAAAGGTAGCCAGTACTTCGAGTTTTGCCTCTGGCAATTCACTCTGGCCACGCAGGGCGTCGACCACTTCGTCCGGCAGCCTGGCCTTGTTCAGCGCCACCGCGGTGTGACCGGCGACACAGAAGTCGCAGCCGTGGGTGGTGGCGGCGATCAACTGCACCACTTCGCGCTCGGCCAGGCTCAGTTCGGCTTTGCCATTGAGGCCCGATACCGTAACGTAGGTTTCCAGTGCCGCCGGGGCATTGGCGAGCACGCCCAAAAGGTTCGGGATGAACCCGGAGTTCTTCTGCGCGTTTTCCAGAAAAGGCCTGGCCGCTTCAGGGGCGCTTTGCAGCGTGTGTAGGGTGACGCGCGACATGGAGTGGACTCCTGCTGTATTGGGTGTGCGACAAGTCTGTTGGTTATAAGAATTTCGATCCATATTCAAAAGTAGCGATTACTTGCTCCTGAGTGTTTCCATTAGATGATTTCGTCCAGCCCACTGGTTGATTGGTTATTAGAAAGCCTCGAGTTAGACACCCGCCTGTTTCACGTGGGCCGCTACTGCGGGGGCTGGCACGCCAGCACCCATGGCCTGGCACGGGCCAGCTTCCATCTCATCGTGCAGGGTCACTGCTGGCTGCATATTGATGGAGCGCAAGGCGGCGTGCGCCTGGATGCCGGGGACGCGGTGTTCCTGCTGCGGGACCTGGACTATCGGCTGTCCAGCGCCGAGGACGGCCCCCAGGCCCAACATCTTCCACGCCTGGCCATGAACGCACTCGACGACCAAGCCCAGGACGGCGTCGGCCTGGTCTGCGGCTTCTTTCATTTCCGCTCGGGGCTGTCGTCACTGATCATCGACGGGCTGCCGGACTGGATCGTGCTGCGCGCGGGCGATCCGTCGTCGAGCGCGGCACGGGCGCTGTTCGAACTGATCCTGGAGGAATGCCAGCGCCAGCCGGCACCCTCCTCGGCCCTGCTGGAGCGCCTGAGCCACCTGCTGTTCCTGTATGTGTTGCGCCAGCAAGTGAGCGACAGCCAGGAACTCGGCGGCCTGGTGGCGCTGGCCCGACATCCGGGCTTTGCGCCGCTGCTGGAACAACTGATCGAACGCCCTGGGGAAAGCTGGTCGCTGGAGAGCATGGCGGCCTGCACCGGGATGTCGCGCTCGGCATTCTTCAAGCGCTTCAACGAACTGGCCGGCCAGTCGCCGGGCCAGGTGCTGCTGGCGTTGCGCATCCGGCATGCCTGCCAACTGCTCAAGAGCAACCAGACCGTGGAGCAGGTCTGTGCAGCGGTGGGCTATCAGTCGATCGCCGCGTTCACCCGGGCGTTTGCCAAGGCGGTCGGGGTGCAGCCGGGAGCGTATCGCCGACAGCATGAGCAGGCCGTTACCCAATAGCGCCTGGGAAAAGCACCGCACCCGCCAAGGAGAATTGCACACGCCGGCCCAATTCCCGGCCAAATCCCCTTGGCATACTGGCAGGCAGAATGGATAGACTCCCCTGGAGCCGGGGCCCAAGACCCTGGATACCCAAGGAGCACAAGGTCATGGAACTTTCAACACAACACAAGGCGCGACTCAGGCGGGTGTCTTTCGGTTTGCTGGCGGCATGGCTGGCAACCGGAGCGGCCCAGGGTTTGGCCGGGGAAAAGGAAGCAAAGGGAATGCAGAGTATCCAGTTTCGCAAGATCGTCGACCTCAGCCACGTCGTCGCCCCCTCGATACCGCTCTGGCCACACGACCCTCCCGTCAAGTTCGATGTGGTGGCCAGCCAGGAAAAGGACGGCTACTACCTGCGCAACTTCAGCATGGGCGAACACAGCGCGACCCACATGAACGCGCCCAACGGCTTCCACCCTGACGGCGTCGGGATCGATACCTACAAACCCGAGTCACTGGTGCGCCCGGCAGTGGTGATCGACGTGCGCTCCCAGGCCCAGGCCAATCCCGACTATGTGATCAGTATCCAGGACATCAAGAACTGGGAGCAGCGGCATGGGCGCATCGAGAAAGACGCCCTGGTACTGCTCTATACCGGCTGGCAGAACTACTGGAACGATCCCAAGCGGTTCTTCAACGAGGATGACAAGGGCGGCCTGCACTTCCCGGGGCTGGGCAGCGACACGGCGGCGTTCCTGGTCAACGAACGGCATATCGCCGGCGTCGGCACCGACACCCATGGCGCCGATCCGGGCCAGGACACGGTGTATGCCACCAACAGCCTGGTTTTGGCGAAGAACGGCATCATCCTGGAATGCCTGACCAACCTCGACCAGTTGCCCGCCAAGGGCGCCACACTGGTCATCGGCATACTCAAGCTCAAGGACGGCTCCGGCTCACCGGCCTCGGTGATGGCCTTCGCCCCCTGATCCCGCCCCGGCTCAGAGGCCCTCGACTACCGGAGCACCGGCCTTGAACGGCTTCCGGTAGTCCGCCGAGCGACGCAGCACTTCGGCAAAACCCTGGAAACTGGCCGGCTTGGTCAGGATGTCGTTGGCACCGGCCACCCGGAAACGCTCGATCTCGTTCGAGAAGGCGCTCGCGGTGAACGCGACGATGTAGCACCCATCGCCCAACGGCAGTTCGCGGATGCGGCGAATCGCCTCCAGGCCATCCATGCCCGGCATATTGATGTCCATCAGGACCACGTCCGGCAGCGCCTGCCGGCATCGTTCCAGCGCCTCCAGGCCATCGCAGGCCAAGCCCGGCTGGTAACCCAGGGTCTGCAACATCGCCATGGCGACCTTCTGGTTCAGCTCATGATTCTCCACCAGCAGGATATCCAGCGGGTAATGCTCGGCAAACGACGCGTCGAACTCCACCGACGGATAGTCACCGGCCGTGGGAATTTCCAGCTCCGAAAAAGGCTCGATCGGCAGCGAGAAGCTGAAGGTCGACCCCACGCCGAACAGGCTGCTGAAGGACAGGATGCCGCCCTGGGCCTCGATCAGGTTCTTGCAGATCGACAACCCCAGGCCGGTGCCGGTGAAACGTTGATTGTTCGCTCCCTCGAACTGGGTGAACGGCTTGAACAGGCTGCCATGGCGCTCCGAGGGAATACCGACGCCGGTGTCGCGGATGGAGAAATTGAGACGGGCCCCGGAGGCATCGTCACTGAGCGAGACGGTCAGCGAAACCTCACCCGTCTCGGTGAACTTGATCGCGTTGCCCAGCAGGTTGATCAGTATCTGGCGAAGCCGATCGGCGTCGGTCTTGACCAGGGCCGGGACGTCCGGGAAGACCGCGACCTCAAGCGTGATCGGCTTGTCCTGGATGTTCTGCCGGACCATTTCGACACTGGATGCCACCAGGCTGCGCAGCTCGAATACCCGCGGCCTGAGATCGAGCTTGCCCGACTCGATCTTGGCCAGGTCGAGAATGTCATCGATCAGTGCCAGCAAGGTCTTGCCGCTGGTGTGGATGGTGTTCAGCAGGTCTCTCTGCTGCAGGCTCAGGGGCGTGGCCGACAGCAGGTCGGTCGCACCGATGACGCCGTACATGGGCGTGCGGATCTCATGGCTCATGGTTGCCAGGAACTGGCTTTTCATCCGGTCGGCTTCTTCGGCGGCGATCTTGGCCTGCTTCAGGACCTGTTCGTTGGTCTGCAACTGGCGCAGGTGGGTGCGCATGCGCACCGAGTCGATGACGAACAGCAGGCTGAACGACAGGAACACCAGGATGGCCAACACGATGTGGTGCAGGGAATCCTGGTTCAGCTCGTGGTAGTAGTCGGCCAGGGTGATTTCCGCCCCGGCGACAAAGGGCGTGCCGTCCTGGGACGTCATGGGTATGAAGACCGCGCGAAAATCACCCCAGTGGTCGGTGTAGTCGATCCAGCTCGGCCCCGTCTGGTCGAAGCTGTCGAGCAGGGTCTGGCTGGCGTCGGGATAGGGGTCGAAGAAGCGCACGAAGTTCTTTTCCTGGACCTCCTTCGCCGAAGCGCTGGAGCTGACCAGGATGGCCTCGCCTCCCCGCTTGATCACGGTGTAGACGAAGGCAGTGCCCATCGATTCGTTGAAACGGGAAAGCTTGCGGATGGCATCCAGGTCCTCGGCCTCGGACTTGGAGTTCTTGTCGACCAGGGCGTTGTGGTATCGGTCGCCGAGAATCGCCGCCCCGCCGAGTGCCGCATGCAACAGCTTGTTGTTGATACTGTCGGTCAGAATGCGTTGAGCCTGGGCGTGAAGATAATAGATATAGCCACTGACACCCACGACGTAGACCAGCAGCAAAATCCCGATTTTTCGCCTGACCTTGAACATGCGCTACGGCCTCCATTGCCGTCAGATCCCGGTTTCCTCAATCGCTCTCCGGGCTTCGCCGTCGAGATTAAGTCATGTACCGGGAAAACACACCCCCAAGAATCTGTAGGAGCCGACTGACTGGCGATTCGCTACATCGCCTGGAACAGGCAATATCGTCCGCGCCAGCAAGCCAGTTCCTACAAGATCACCAGACGATGGATCAGTCGGCCAGGAACGCCAGCAGATCTTCGTTCAGCTGTTGCGCGTGGGTCACCGCGAAACCGTGGGGAGCGCCAGCGTAGACCTTGAGGGTCGCGCCACGAATCAGCTCGGCAGCCAGCTTGCCGGTGGCCTCGAACGGCACGATCTGATCGTCGTCGCCATGGATCACCAGGGTGGGGACGTCGATCTTGGCCATGTCCGCGCGGAAGTCGGTTTCGGAAAACGCGGTCACGCAGTCCACGGTGCCCTTGAGCGAGGCCAGCAGGGCAATGTTCAGGGTCTGGGTCAGTACGCCCTGGGAAACCACCTGGCCGTGGTTGGTGCCATAGAACGGTGCAGCGAAATCGGCGATGAATTGCGCACGATCCTTGAGCAGGCCGGCCTTGATGCCGTCGAACGCCGCCTGGGGCACGCCCTGCGGGTGATCTTCAGTCTGGATAAACAGCGGGGTCACCGCACCCAGCAGGACCAGCCCGGCAACGCGCTGGCTGCCGTGACGGGCGATGTAGCGGCTGACATCACCGCCACCCATGGAGAAGCCCACCAGTGTCACGGCTTCGAGGTCCAGGTGTTCGATCAGTTGAGCCAGGTCGTCGGCGAAAGTGTCGTAGTCGTAACCTTCCCATGGCTGGCTCGAACGCCCGAAACCGCGCCGGTCGAAGGCGATGGTGCGGTAGCCGCGGCTGCTCAGGTACTCCATCTGGTATTCCCACATGTCCGCATCCAGCGGCCAGCCATGGCTGAACAGTACCGGCTTGCCGGTACCCCAGTCCTTGTAATAGATCTCGGTGCCATCGCGTGTCACGAACGTGCTCATAAAGACTCCTGTGGGTCGTTGGTTGAAGCAGACAAGATGGCAAGCCGGGAGACTGGCTTACCCGCGAGCAGCCAGCGGCTTGCTCGTGCGCCCTACTATCACTGCAACCCGCCGGGCGCGATTGCAGGCATGTGCTGTCTCATCCGCCCTGTGCAGCGATAGATCGCCAGCACGGAGCGTAGAGAAGATTCGTGACATTTGCTCTGTTCCGGCTGACGGGATGATGGGCATTTCACAACTTTCAAGACAGCCTCTGGACAACCCAAAAGCTGCTTGTTAGTTTCCGCCAGCCAAATGTTTCAACGTATGATAGAGCGATAGAAATGATATTAAAGTGATAGCACTTTCTATCTTTCTCTACACCATAACAAGGATGTCGATGATGAAAAATCTGCAGGGTTTGCCTAGCCTTATCAGTGCGTCAGTAGGTGCTCCCGGCAAGGCGCGAAACTTGCCCGCCGATGTTCAATGCATCCAGTACTTGTTCAACCTGATCATTCCCAAGCTGGGTTTCCCGCTGCAGGAAAACGGCAAGTGCGATGGCCAGTTGGTACAGTGCATCAGCCAGTATCAATTCCGGCATCTCAAGTATGCCCACCCCGACGGCGTCGTCGACCCGACCGGCCGGACCTTCAACAGCCTGATCGAGGAAGCGATCAAGGTGCCGGTCAAGCCGCACCCGACCTTGCGCCTGCCGACCTTTCTCAATGTGTTCGGCAACAACGGCGGCGACATGGTCCAGGCCACCGTCAACCACTACCTGGACCGCATGCGCGCGATGATCGAAGCCGAGCGACGCAACCGCCAGCTGGTACTCCAGGCCACGTGCGACGGCGGCATGACCCTGACCGACACCGACTTCCAGAACGCCGCGACCCAACTGGGCAACGGCATTCCGGTCAATATCATCAAGGCCTTCGCCACGGTTGAATCCGGCGGGCGCTCCGGTTTCGGCCCGGCCAAGCTGCCGGTGATCGCCTTCGAAGGGCACACGTTCCGCAAGTACACCAAGAGCAAATACGACAAGACCCACCCGCTGCTGTCGTACCCCTATGTGAAAAAGGCCGGCCCGCAATGGCAGGTCAACAACAAGGACCAGACCAAGGCCTGGGAAACCATGGCCACGGCGTTCGGCCTGGACCAGGAAGCGGCGTTGATGTCGGCGTCCTGGGGCATGTTCCAAGTCATGGGTTTCAACTTCGCCGCCTGTGGTTACAAGAACGTCTTTGATTTCACCGCCGACATGAAAATCAATGCTGGCGCGCAACTAAAGGCATTCGTCGGCTTTTGCCTGAAGAGCCCGGCGCTCATGAAGGCGATGAAGAACAAGGACTATGTCGGCATGGCGTTCAACTATAACGGCAAGGATTATGGCGACTATGACTCGCGCATTAAAAAGGCCTATGAAAAACTTGAAGGGAAAAAATGACATGACGCGCAACCTTTCCGTTTCCCGCTGGCTGCTTGCCGGGGCGATCTCGCTGTGTGCCGCGACGCCAACCTTCGCCGCGGGGCTGCATTCGGGCAAGTACGAACAGTTGATGCTGGCGGTCACGCCGGACCACCAGGTCGAGGGGTTCTATGCCGAAGAGCGCGGCGAAGGCAACAGCTTCAGCTGTGCCTTCTACCTGCAGGGCAAGCCCGAAGCCCTGTCGACCTGGCTCGATGACGTCTACCCTGGCAGCGTGAAGGCCTCGGCCGATGGCGTCACCCTGACAGTCGAACAAGGCCAGCAGCACCCTGGCTGCATAAACGTGCTGATGCCGGAAATCGCCACCGGCCTGGACCTGACCCAGACCGCCAGCAAGAACTGGATCGGCCTGGTAACGATCTCGGCCGACAAGGCCCTGCTGCAAAAGACCCCGGACGCCAAAGCCACCAAGGGCCCGTACATCGTCAAGGGTGACGTGGTCGGCGTGCTGGCCTACAAGAACGGCGCGGCCCAGGTCGAGTTCACCAACGCCAAGGATCGCACCTTCACGGGCTGGATCAGCCAGGACCAGTACTCGCGGGTGAGCGTGCCGCAGCACTGATCCCTCGTCTTCTGTCGGAGCGGGCTTGCCCGCGACAGCGCTGCAACCGGTACCCTGCAATCCCCCCCATGCAGGGTACCCCTCCTCACGAAAACACCCACTTCACTCACACTGGTCTACCCTGAGTAGCTCGAATATCTGCGCAGAAGCATTTGTCTGCATGCAGCCCCACCACCGGTGCGAAAATTTCGTGTGCCGAATTGTTGTTCCGCGTTTTTCTCGTTGACATACTTTCCGATTAAAAACGTACTACTCATCCTCTTCGGATCGAAAAAAATCACGCTGGCAGCAAAGGATCTCGGCATAAATGGGAATGCTTCGGTTGTTTCTCGCTTTATCGGTGCTCGTACACCATACCCCGAAAGCGCCTTTCCACTGGCTGCACGCTTCGATCGCCGTAATGTTTTTCTTCATGATCTCGGGCTTCTACATGACCCTGGTCATCAATGAGAAGTATCTGAAATCCGATACCCCGTGGATTTCAAAATTTTATTTGGCGCGGATATTCAGGATATTCCCGGTGTACCTGGCCATGCTTATATTCATGACCGTCTGGTATGCCTGCACCGACACGCCCAGCGTCTTCACTGACAACCTGGGGCATGGTTTCGTTGGCCAGCTCAGCCTGGTTTTAATGAACCTGTTCATTCTCGGACAAGACTGGCACCAGCTTACGTCCTACGTTCTCCTTCACAATGACATCAATGGCTACACCAGCTTCATCAGCTCGCACATCGACAAGTCCTATTTTGCAGACAATGTCATGCTCATTGGCCAGGCCTGGACTCTCTCCATCGAGTTTGTCTTTTACCTCCTGGCCCCCTTCATCGTTCACAGCCGTCGCAGAATCATCATTCTGCTGATTGCCAGCTTGCTGGTACGCTGGGTTTTCTGGGAGATGCGCGGCTCATTCGACCCGTATGGGTGGGGATACTACTTTCTGCCCTCGGTCCTGTGCTTTTTCCTCATGGGGAGCCTGGGCTACTACGTCTACCGACGCCTGATCGTGTGGCCACCACTGAGAAACGCGGCCATACCGGTCAACCTCGTCGTACTCGGCGGAACGCTCTACATACTGTTTTCCGGTGGTTATCCCCTCGTTAGCAGGACGACCGGCTACGATACGGTGGCGCTATGGCTGTTCTATTGCACCTTTGCCCTCTGCCTGCCATTTGTTTTCGTGCTCTGGAAGGACAATCGCCTTGATCGCTGGCTAGGCGAGTTCAGCTATCCGGTCTACATCGTTCATGGGCTGGTTATCGGAATGATGCTGGGGGAATTCGGCCTGCCTGCCGGAACCTACTCGACGCAGGCAATTATTATCGGAATTTCGCTCCTGGTTGCCTGGTTTGCCTGTGTCGCCATTGAGACGCCATTCAATAAATGGCGGCAGCGCAAGATCGTCACGCCGCGATCTCCCACGTTGATTACCGGCTTGCGCAAGCCATTGGCGTGGACCGGGGCCGCCACGATTACAGCCTGCCTCTACATTGCCTGGCTGACCGCCTATACCTCGAGGCAAGCGCCTCCCGCCGTCCTGGTGAAGGTCGAGTCGGCGCAGCAGTACAATATCGTCCGCTATGACGATAAGTTTTATGGCGTTCCGTTCGGTACGGCGATCACGTGGGGAAAGAGTCATTATGAGCAGACTCCAGGACTGATCATCGCCAAGACCCAGGACGCCGTCAGCGAAGCTATCCATGGTAAAGCCGGTAACACGCCAGTTCCCGTACCCGTACAAGGACCTTCCCCCACGCTTGTGAAAGCCGAACTGGAATATCGATACAATATCGTCAGCTACGCCAATAAGTTCTATGGCATCCAGTTCGGCACCCCGATCGAGTGGGGTGCTCCGAACTATGAAGAAACCCCGGGCCTGATCATCGCCGATACTCAGGAGGCGGTCAGCCAGACGATCCATCGGAAAAGCGCTGAAAGCGCTTCAGGAGCCCAAGTGCCGCCCGCCATACTGGTAAAGGTGGAGCAGACGTACCGCTACAATATCGTCAACTATGACAACAAGTTCTATGGCGTCCAGTTCGATACCAACATCGATTGGGGCGGACGGAATTATGAACAGACCCCAGGCTTGATCATCGCCAAAACGCAAGAGGCAGTGATGGACGCGATCGCCAGGAAAGTCGGCGCACTTGCCCGATAGAGTCCGCAGGTGCGGCCTGGGTAATGCGTCAAGCGTATGTGCATGGCGCATAGCCTATTCTCAAACGTCATAACCGCCTATGTTTGCGCGTGGTAGTCTCGCCGGACAAATGAATAGGCATAGATCGTATTTGACGATGGCCAGAACCAGGAAAGATCATGCCGAAAATCTCCCACACCGCTCTTCGTCGCAACTTCCGTGAATTGCTTGCCAAACCGACCTGCGTAGAAACCGCCTCCGTGTTTGACCCGATGTCGGCGCGCATCGCCGCCGACCTGGGTTTCGAGGTCGGTATCCTCGGTGGCTCGGTCGCCTCGCTGCAGGTGCTGGCCGCCCCCGACTTCGCCCTGATCACGCTGAGTGAGTTCGTCGAACAGGCCACGCGGATCGGCCGTGTCGCCCAGCTCCCTTTCATCGCTGACGCCGACCACGGCTACGGCAACGCCCTCAACGTCATGCGCACCGTCGAAGAGCTCGAGCGTGCCGGTGTTGCAGCACTGACCATCGAAGACACCCTGCTGCCGGCGCAATTCGGTCGCAAGTCCACCGACCTGATCTCCATCGAGGAAGGCATCGGCAAGGTCAAGGCTGCCCTCGAAGCCCGTGTCGACCCGGAGCTGACCATCATCGCCCGGACCAACGCCGGCGTGCTGCCGACCCAAGCCATCATCGAACGCACCAAGGCCTATGAAAAGGCCGGCGCCGATGGGATCTGCATGGTGGGTATCAGTGACTTCGAGCACCTGGAGCAGATCGCCGAAAACCTCAGCGTGCCGCTGATGCTGGTGACCTACGGCAACCCGAAACTCAACGACAGCCAACGCCTGGCCGACCTGGGCGTACGTGTGATCGTCGCCGGCCACGGTGCCTACTTCGCCTCGATCAAGGCCACCTACGACAGCCTGCGGGCCCAGCGCCAGATCACCCACAGCACCTCGAACCTCAGCGCCACGGAACTGACCCACACCTACACCTTCCCCGAGAGCTACGTGGCTTGGGCGAAGGAATTCATGGAAGTGGAAGAGTGACACCGGCCGGACTGCAACCGTAAGCGCTACAAACCTGTCGCCCAGGGAGCGGGCGAATAACAGGACGCGGCGAGGACCGGATCGGCCCCCGCCAGCTGCAGCCTTCCCAACTGCCCGTTGCCCCTTGTTGGCGCGTTAACGGGTGCCAGGGATGAGATCGAGGATCTCATCGATCCCCAGGCAGCGTTGCTCCACCTCCAGCGTACGCCCATGCGCCAGGATCCCCGTGGCCACCTCCTTCATGGCCATGTAGGCACTGCGCAACATGTGGTTGGCATAGATGACCACGTTGAATCCCGCCTCCTGCAACTGGTCAAAACTCAAGTGCGCATAGCTGGTCGGAACGCAGACCAGCGGGACATCGGGGTGATGCACGCGAAACCGCCGGGCAAACTCCAGGACTTCCTCGCCATCCTTCCTGCGACTGTGAATCATGATGCCGTCGGCCCCCGCCTCGGCATAGGCCAGGCAACGCTCCATGGCCTCGTCCATGCCGCGGTCCAGAATCAGGCTCTCGCAACGCGCAATGATCATCATCCCGTCCGGTGCCCTGCTCGCCCGGCCCAGGCGGATTTTCTGGCAAAAAGCCTCGATCGACTCCTGGGCCTGGGTGACATCGGTGCCAAACAGCGAGTTTTTCTTCAGGCCGCACTTGTCCTCGATCACCACCGCCCCGACCCCGGCGCGCTCCAGCATCTTGACGTGGATGGCGAAATGCTCGGGCTTGCCGCCGGTATCGGCGTCGTAAATCATCGGCAAGTCACAGACATCGAAAATCTCGCGGATCCCCTGTAAGCGATTGCTCGGCGATAGGATCTCGATGTCGGGCAGGCCACGTTGTGTCGAGTCGGTAAGCGAACTGGACCAGATGGCGTCATACGCCACCCATTGGCCAGGGCCTGTTTCCAGGCGCGATTGTTCCGCCAGCAAGGCGGATATCGGGCTGTGTACCTCCAGCACCCGCAAGCAACGGAGGGTGCCCAACAGGGCGCGAAGGTTGCCTGGACGAACGTCTGCTTCCTGCATATGAAACCTCTCAAAGTCTGATAGGCAATGCTCTCGGTTGGCCCTGATCATGAGTGAGTCATGTCCAGGGGCACGACGAATCGATCGAACTCCTCGGGGGAGACGAAGCCCAGCTGCTGCGCCACCTCGCGCAAGGATTTCCCCTCGTGGTGGGCGGTCTTGGCGATGATCGCGGCCTTGTCGTAGCCGATGTGGCGATTCAGTGCCGTGACCAGCATGAGGTTCTTCTGCAGGTTGGCCTCGATTCGAGGCAGGTTGGCGGTGATGCCCTCGGCGCAATAATCGTTGAAGGCGCGGCACGACTCGGCCAGCAGAGTGATGCTCTCCAGTACGTTGTGCACCATCACCGGCTTGTAGACGTTGAGCTGGAAATTGCCCTGGCTACCGGCAAAGGCCACCGTTGCGTCATTGCCGAAGACCTGGGTACAGACCATCGTCAGTGCCTCGCACTGGGTCGGGTTGACCTTGCCGGGCATGATCGACGAACCGGGTTCGTTCTCGGGGATGTCGATCTCGCCGATGCCACAGCGCGGCCCGCTGGCCAGCCAGCGCACATCGTTGGCGATCTTCAGCAAGGCCATGGCCAGCGTGCGGATCGCCGCCGAGGTGTTCACCAAGGCGTCATGGGCAGCGAGGGAAAAGAACTTGTTCGACGACGCCCTGAACGGGTAGCCGGTCAATTCGGCGATATGCCGCGCGCACTCATCCCCAAAGCGTGGGTGAGCATTGAGCCCGGTGCCCACCGCCGTGCCACCGATGGCCAGGTCATACAACCCCTGGACGTTCTGCTCGATACCCTTGAGGGTGTAGTCGAGCTGTTCGACCCAGCCACCGACCTCCTGGCCGAGGGTGATCGGCGTCGCGTCCTGCAAATGGGTCCGGCCGACCTTGACCACGTCGGCGAATGCCTCGGCCTTGGCCGCCAGGGTATTGCGCAGCAGCGTCACGCCAGGAAACAGGGTTTCGAAGACTTCACCCACCACCACCATGTACATGGCCGTCGGGAACGTATCGTTCGAAGACTGCCCGCGGTTGACGTGGTCGTTGGGGTGGATCGGAGTCTTGCTGCCCATCTCCCCGCCGAGCATCTCGATCGCCCGGTTGGCAATGACCTCGTTGGCGTTCATGTTCGACTGGGTACCGGAGCCGGTCTGGAACACCACCAGCGGAAAATGCTCGTCCAGCTTGCCATCGATGACTTCATCGGCGGCCCGGACAATCGGCAAGGCAACCGACTCGGGCAGTTCGCCCAGAGCGAGGTTGGCCAACGCCGCAGCCTTTTTCAGAATGCCCATCGAACGGATCATGGGGGCGCCCCACTGGAAGCGCGAACGGCCAATGGGAAAGTGATGGATCGAGCGCTCGGTCTGCGCGCCCCAGTATTTGTCGGGCGCTACCGGCACAGAGCCCATGGAATCGGATTCAAGACGCATCAGGTTCTCCTGTCATCATGTCGATGAGCGTGATCAATGGATTATCGCAACGGTTGTCGACCTGCCTAGGCTGCAAGCACCGACGCCATCTTGCCCAGGTGCTCGCAGGCGCGAATCACATATTCATTGGAGAGTGCGGCAATGCGCCGGTAGTTGATCGACTGGCCGGTGGCCTGGCAGTACAGCGCCAGGGCATCGGTGGCGTGACGGAAGTGCCGCGCCTCGACACTGCCGCAATGGACGCTGAGAAAGGCGGCGATGCGATGGGTTTCACCAGCCGGGTAACCACGCGACTCGCGCAGCCAGCGTTTCCACAGCGGGGTCATCACGTTGTATTCGCCGGTGTTGAACAGCTCGGTCAGCGCCATCATTTCCAGGGCTTCGGTCAGGTCCGGGGCGAGCGGACGCTTTTCGCCGACCCAGGCCGAAAACTCCTTGGTGATCGGGTTCAGGTAGCGGTCCTGCAGACGCCAGTCATCGGAACCACAGATCGTCGTCGCCATGCGCTGATACAGCTTGGAGTGGTGGGGATGACCATGCATCTCCCCCAGGCCGACGTCCTCGACAATGATTTCGCCGCAATGCCTGGCGGCTTCGAGCAAGGCCAACTTGGCCTGCGGCTCAGGCACCGACTCGGACAGTTGCAGCAGGCGCACGATAATACTGGCGACGGCATGGGCCGCCCCATCCGGACTTCTCCACCCGCAAAAGAACGTGCACAACGAAGACGTCGACCAGGGTTGGGCCGTCATCTCTTCATAACGCCGGGTGTAATCAACCAGCCTGTCGGCGTTATTGATAAATCCGTCCAGCAGTGCTTCCACCAGGTTGCCGTCTTCAACTTCCACCAGTGCCTGATGCACGTAATCAATGAATGCCCCGTTTGAACTTTCCATGTTATCTCCTGACGTTATTGTTATTGAATCAGTGGCTACTCAAGCGTTCTACCGACGACAGAAAGTGCACGAAACGAGATAGCCCCTCGACCAACTCTTCGTGCTCAAGTGCATAGGAAATCCTGATACTGGAGGGATCGCCACAGCCGGAGCCGGGCACCACCGCGATATGTGCCTCGGTCAACAACAGGTCGCTGAGGTGGTCGACGTCCCTGATCAGCTCGCCGCGATACAGCCCACCCAGCCATGGGGTGACATCGATGTACAGGTAGAAGGCGCCTTCCGGCGGCGCATAGGTCATGCCCGGAACCGGGTCCAGGTAGCTGCGCGCCGTCTCCAGTTGCCCTTGCAGGAAGGGCCCAAGCTGGGCGACGAAGGGCTCGGTGCCAGAGGCGAGCGTGGCCAGTGCGGCGTACTGCGACAGGCTGCTGGGGTTCGAGGTGGTGTGGCCTTGCAGGTTGTGCATGGCTGAAATGACCTGGGCCGGCGCGCAGGCATACCCCACCCGCCAGCCGGTGACGGCCTGGCTTTTGGAGAAGGAGTCGATCAACACCGTCTGGGGCTTGAGTGCCGGCAACAACGACAGGATGTTGTGATGTTCGAAGGGTGTGCGGGTGAGGCTGCGATAGCACTCGTCAAACAACACCCAGAGCTGATGATCGACCGCCAGTTGGGCGATCTCGAGCAGTTGCTGTTTCTGATACACGGTGCCGGTGGGGTTGTTCGGCGAGTTGATCACGATCATCCGCGTACGCGGCGTGAGCGCGGCGCGCACGGCCCTGGCCGTCAGGCGGTAGTCGTCGGGTCGGGTATCCACCCCCACCGGGGTCGCGCCTGCCAGGCGGATCTGCGTCGGAAACGTCTCCCAATGCGGGATCGGCACGATGACCTCGTCCCCGGGGTTGAGCAACACCATGCAGGCGTTGTACAGCGCCTGCTTGGCCCCGGCGGTGACGGCCACCTCGTTGGCCGCGAACGCTACCCCGGTGCGTTCCGACACCCGCTGCGCCAGCTGTTCGCGCAGGCGCGGCAGGCCGAGTGGTGGGGTATAGCGGTTGCGTGCGCCCTGGATGGCTTCCAGGGCCCCCGCCTTCATTTGCGCACTGGCATCGAATGACAACTCGCCGGCAGCGAAGTTGATAACATGCACGCCACTTTCCTTTAAGGCGTTGGCCTTACTGCGCATACTGGAAGTGCCGGGAGGAGTTAGTTGCAGCGCGCGTTGCGACAGACAAAACCGAGGAGCGGATAATTCATTATTATTCATCGTATACCTGCACGTATGCTCATCACTGTCATCAGGTGCCCCCTACTTCGGTGCAGTTACAGCTTGATGACAACTTGACGCGCAGGCCAATACTCTTTCAGTCGTTATTGATACTTGCCGTGGATTGAATCCAGGCCTTTCTGCACCCACCACGAAAGAGGCAGGGTCAATAACAGAAGTGCCGCCAGGCCCACCACCGCGACCGGAATGCCGGTCATGTCCCCCAAGCCGCCAAACAGCACCGGCGCCAACGCACCGCCACCAATGGTGCCGGTGTAGAACAAGGCAAAGGCATGGTCGACCTTGCCCTCCCCGGCCAGGTCTGGCACCGCGCCATACAGCACCGACGAAGTGCCATTAAGGGCCAGGCCCAGCAACGGCAAGACCGCCATCAGCCCCAGGTACGGCAGGAACAAGGCCAGGACGATCAGGGTGGCGGTGGTGAACTCGGTCAGCCACACGGTTTTCATCATGCCGATGCGGGCGCCCAGGTAACCGCACAACAGCTTGCCGAACGCCCCGCCGACAAACAGCATCGTCAGGGCCAGGCCGATGCCGGCGGTGCCAGCACCCTTGGCCTGGAGCAGGAACGGCAGGAACGTCAGGAAGCCCATGCGCACCGCGCTGTCCAGAGTGCCGGTCAGGATCATGGCACGCAGCCCGCTGGCCGAACCCTTACCTCCAACCGCCTTGGTCTTTTTTGCCTGCCCGCTGCTGGTGGCCGACGGAATCAACCACCACAACCACAGCGCCACCGCGAGCCCCAGCAAGCCCACCAAGGTCACGCTGGCACGCCAGCTGATCACCGCCAACAATAAGCCGACCAGGCCGGGCACGAGGGTCTTGCCGATATCGCCGGCGAAGTTGTACTGCGACAGCGCCTGCTTCACCCCGCCGCCGGACTCGTAGGCATCGGTGATCAGCGAAGAGGCCAAGGGGTGCTGGGTGCTGGCACCCAGTCCGCCCATCATCAGCGCCAACAGCAAGACCCCCAGCCCACCGGCGCACCCCGCCACCAGGTAGGCCAGCCCCGCCAGCAGCGTGCCGCCCACCAGCAGCCGCTTGCGCCCCCAGCGTTTGGCCGCGCGGCTGGCGAGCAATTGAAAGCCCGCCATCATCGCCGAGTAGGCGCCGCGCAGCAGCCCGATCTGGGCGTAGCTCATGGCGAACTGCGCCTGCCACACCAGCAGCAGCACGTAGATAACGTCCGTCAGCCCGTCATGGATGGCATGGGCACCACACCCGGCAAACAGCGTGCGCCGGCGCCGGCTGGTGTCCTCGGCGGTCATCGCCGGTGCCGGCGACGGCTGGACGAGTTCATTCATGGGGTTGGGCCAGGCACTGGACGCAGTCACGCATCACCGCCGCCTTGCGCTGCAGGTACTCACCGAATATTTCCTGCGCAGCCGACTTGACCACCGCCACGTCCATCACCTCGACGAACTCCTCCACGGCCGCGACCGCGTGAGCGAAATGATTGCTCTCGGTGCCACCGGTATGCACGGTGACCCAGGCCACCGTGGACCTGACCTTTTCGGCAGGCACCCCCATGTCACGGGTAAACCACTGTTTGAACAATGGGTGGATGAACTCCACCTCGCCATGGGTGTAGACCTCATGCACCAGCGTCGTCAACAACCCTTGCAGCAGGTCACGGTCACGCAGGCGGCGCATGTCCGTCCAGTCCTTGAAGGCCTGTGCCGACGGCAGGCAGTTTTCCTTCAACAACCATTGGTCATCGCCACAGAGCGGCGTGGCCATGTTGTAGAACAGATCCGCATGCAGGATGTTGCCCAGCGCCCCCAGGTCCTCGTCGGTGATCCGCTGCAGGTTGCTGCAAACCCGGTACAAGCGCTGCGCCGCCGCACCGTTCTGTTCGGAGCGCGCCAGCAAGGTAATCCGGTTGGCCAGCCCGGACACACTGGCGGCGGAGTTGTTGGTCTTCGACCAACTGGCGAAGAAGCGACGCAGCGCCTGGGCACCGTGACGCCGGGCCGTCAGCGCGTGAAAGGCCTCCTCGATATCCACCAGCGCCGCCTCCTGACTGCGAAATGCATCCTGCAAGGCCTGCTGCAGGACACCGGCATGCATCAGCTCCAGCACCGGTTCCACGACGTACAACAACTGGCTTTGGCGGGTCAGCGAATTGCTCACGGTCATCTCATTTTTTTCCTTGTTGGATGATGATGAATCAAGCGTATTCAGGCGCGCGGGCGCGGCAGTGGATACCCCGGCAGCGCGACAGGCTTCCAGTAGGCCCAGGCGACCAGCAGTGACAGCAACTGGAAGACCACGATCAATGCCACGCAGCCAGGCCACCCCCACTGCTCCCACAGGGCGCCTGGCACCCAGGCACCAAAGCTGCCGCCCAGGTAGTAACTGGTCAGGTAAAGCCCCACGGCGCCGGCCTTGTTGTACCGCGCGTTACTGGCGGTGAAAGCATTGGCCGCGGCCTGGGCCAGGAACACCCCGGTGGAACTGAGCGCCAGGCCCAGCACGATCAGCCACAACGTCGGTGCCAGGGTCAGCAACGAGCCGGTCACGCCCAGCCAGGCCGCCACCTTCACCAGTTCGCCCTGCGGCCGCGCCTTGCTCAGGCGCCCGGCGATGGGAATCACCACCAACGCCAGCAGGAACACCGCGTAAATCGTTCCCAGCGCACCCGAGCCCAGTGAGAACGGCGCCTGGCTCAGGTGCAAGCCGGCGTAGGTAAAGGTCGCCACCTGCGAAAACAGCACGCAGAAACCGACGGCATAGGCCGCCAGCAACGGCCTGCGCCACAATTCGCCAGCTGCGGCCGCACGATCGACCGAGACCGGCGCAGCCACTGCAGGGTTACGCGGCAACAGCCACAGGATCAGCGCGCCCATGACCAGGCTCAACGCACCCAACAGGGTCAGTGCCAGGCGCCAGTCGGCATACTCGGTCACCAGGCCGGTCAGGAAACGGCCACAGAAGCCGCCCAGGATCGTACCGGCGACATACACACTGGTAGCTTCGGACACCGCGCCACCACTCCAGCGCACACCGATATACGCAACGCTGGTGGCAAACACGACGGGGATGAGCATGCCCTGCACCCCTCGCCAGAACAGGAACTCACCGAAACCGCTGGCCCAGGCTGCCAGCAGCGCAGGCAGCGCCAGCAACATCGCCGCCACGGCAATCACCCGGTGTTGCGCCGCACCGGCAGTCAAGCGACCGACAAAGGGCGCGGTAATGGCGACGGCCAGGGTAGTAACGGTGATGCTCCAGCCGGCCTGCCTGGCGGAAACCTGAAAGGCCCCGGCCAGCTCGGTGAGCAGCCCCTGGGTGGCATACAGGTTGAGAAATGCGGCGCACCCAGCCAGAAACAAGGCGGTTCGAGGGCTCATAAGAAAATTCGTAATGCTTTTAAACAATTTATAAGATAGGCGACGAATGGTTCCAATACCTATTTCCGACCGATTGATACCCAAGGATGAACATGATCGATCTGCGCCGACTGCGTTACTTCCTGACTGTCAGTGACGAGTTGCACTTCGGCCGCGCGGCATCGCGCCTGCACATTGCCCAGCCACCCTTGACCCGGCAGATCTCCGCACTGGAAGCGGAGCTGGGTTTTCGCCTGTTCGACCGCAGCACCCGCAACGTCACCCTCACCGCCGAAGGTCGTCACTTTCTGCCCTACGCCCGTGCCGTCATGGAGCAGGTCGACCTGACCACCGCCATCACCGGCAAGCTGGCGGCTGGCTCCGCAGGCCACCTGGCCGTCGGTTATGCCAGCTCCATCGCCCTCTCGGACGTGTTCAGCCAGACCATCCAGGCATTCTGCACCGCGTACCCGGATGTCCAGCTGAGCGTGGAAGAAGGCGCCTCCAGCACCCAGTGGGCACACATCATCGAAGGCCGCCTGGATATCGGCTTGAGCCGCATGCAACCACCCGGTGACGATATCGACGTCCAGGCCATCTGCCTGGACAACGAACCACTGGTGGCAGCCATCGCCAGCGACAGCCCCCTCGCCCGCCAGGAACAGGTGACGCTGGCCGAACTCAGCGCCTATCCCCTGATCGCCTTCCCGGCCGACTACGGCTCAGGCCTGAACGAGATCGTCGAAACGCTCTACCGCCGCCACGCACTGACCTGCCGCCCGGCGCCCACCGGCAAGCAGATCACCTCTATCATCGCCCTGGTCGCCGCCGGCCGTGGCGTCGCCGTGGTACCCCAGTGCACCCAGACCCTGGCCAAGCGCGGCGTGACCTATCGGCCCCTGGCCGAACCCGAGGCCACCGCGCCCCTGCTGGTACTGACCCGCAAGCGAGAGCGCAGCCCACTGGTCAGCGCTTTTGTCGAGGTGATCAGGCAGACGATTGGGATGAGGTGATTTCGGGAATCCGTTCGATCAACGGGCTGTAGAGATTCATGCGGCCGGATCAACCCGGTGTTCAAAACAACCTTGAGCACCCGAGCAGGCTGCTATCGAGACCGTGCAATCAGCCGCGCTCATCTTGTTTCTGCTGCCACCGAGTGCTGCATGGCTTATCCTTGCGCCACGTAATCAATGAATCTGTGAATTAGACGATGGGTTTTGAACAATTAGCTGAGCTCCGTGACCGCCTGCGCGCTGAAAAAGCGCCGGTACAGACTGACAAAACGCTTGCTCCCAAGCGCAAGCCTTACCCGAAGGCAAAGCCCCGCCCGCAAGATCCGGCCGTGGAAGCGATCTGGCCATTGCAGAAGCATTTCCCCTTGGCTTTCCCGGTCAATCCGGCGCCCAAGGCTCCACTCAAGGAAGGGATTTTCAAGGACGCGGAGCAACACCTGGAACTGCTCGGGCTAACCCGCGAGCAACTTAAACTGGGTATCTCCACCTGGTGCCGAGGCACCCGGTACTGGGCCTGCATGGTGGAAAATGCGCCGCGCCTGGACTTGAACGGTCAAGCAGCTGGCGTCGTGACGGCTTCCCAGGCGCTTCATGCGAAGCAGCAAGCCTCACGGCAACGAAGCCAGGACCGGCGAAATCGTGCAAAGCCCAAAACCGATGCCCTGGCGCCCGCCGTCGAAGCCGTTGCAGAACAGACAGCGGATTGAAAAAAGCCGCCCATGCTCAACGGGCGGCTGGCGCTCACTGATGTACGCCCTTGGAAGCAGACAGAACGCGCTACGGCTTCGTGTAGGAAAAAGCGTACATAACGACGAGTGAACCAGCCATTTACGGGGCAAGCGCAAAACCATAAATTAGACCCATCAACTGAGGAACATGATGTACCTCGGAGATCATGGATGATCTGCCACTGCTCGGAATGCTACCGACAGGATGTTGGATGGATTTGATGGCAAAGAACCCGCTTCGGCGGGTTTTTTATTGCCTGGCGTTCAGGCGAATGGAAGGCCGCCCGGACATAGGCTTGAGCCGCAGGCAAGCACCAAAAGTGAACACCGTTTGACAGTCTTTGCACGCCGAGCCGATATCGAGGTACAACGTACCCATTGATGCGTCTACCAAACGACGAATTCTCAAGGGACCAGCAATGACGCCAGCATTACCCACGGCGAACTTCAAATCTCTCGGATGCGCCGAGTGCCGAAACCTTGAAGGTCTCGGCTTCGAATTCACGATGGCCTTCCAACCTATCTTCAATGTCCGGACGGGAGCGCCCTACGCCTACGAGGCGCTGGTGCGTGGACTTGACGGTGAGTCCGCTGCGAGCATTCTGGGACTGGTGAACGACACCAACCGATACCGCTTTGACCAGGCGTGCCGGGTGAGAGCTATCGAGCTTGCGGCACAACTCGGCCTCCACGCCATTCCTGACTGCAAGCTGAGCATCAACTTCCTGCCTAATGCCGTGTACAGGGCTGAAACGTGCATCCGAGCCACCTTGGAAGCCGCCCGGGTCTTCGAGTTTCCAGTCGAACGCCTGATATTCGAGGTGACCGAGGGCGAGCGCGTGGATGATCCGGATCACCTCAAATCCATTTTCCAGGAATACGAACGCCAGGGGTTCACCACGGCCATCGATGACTTCGGATCAGGCTATTCCGGCCTCAACTTCCTGGCAATGTTTCAGCCTCAGGTGTTGAAGATCGATATGGCCCTGACGCGAGACATCGGCAACGACCCAGTACGCCGCGCCATAGTCGAAGGTATCGTTCTGGTTTCGAAACGTCTGGGCATTACCGTGATTGCCGAAGGCATCGAAACCCTTGAGGAGCGAGACGCCCTTTTGGACCTGGACGTTGACCTGATGCAGGGTTATCTGTTTGCGAGACCTGTGATTGGGCAGTTGCAATCAATGCCTCCAGAGCTCATTCAGCTCTCTCGTAGCTAGAGCTTGAACGAGACCGTGGCAACGCTCTACTGCCGCCATGCGCTGACGTGCCGCCCGGCGCCCAACGACAAGCGGATCATCCCACCGGTCGCCACAGGCCATCGCGATGAGGTGATTTTAATAACCGGTTCGATTACTGAGTTGGGAAACGCTCAACCGACTGCACCAACACCGGCATATCTCGCCACCTGATCCACGCCTCGTTCTGCCAGTGCAGCAGACTGACTGCATGACCTGCCCAGTGCAACGAACTGAGGCTGGGAGCTTGCTCGGCGATGCCTGCCTGAACACCTCTCAACGCTGGAATGACTTCGTGCGTCAGCCATTTGCGCAGGTTTTGGTTTTCCGGGATGTGGTGATAAACCATCAAGGCGTAGACGCCCGATTCACTGACCATCAAGGTTTCCTGGATGACCCCGTGGTAGTTCAGCCAGAGCATGCGCCTCTGATCGCTGTCGAGCTTACGAGTCAGGCGTTCGTCCAGCGAGCGCCCCATCAGGCGCCCAAGGTCGGTCACGCTGAACCAGGCTTGTGATTCCAGTATCAGGCCGTGGATGAAGCGGTTGTGACGGGTAAAGCGGGTAGATTCGAAGTGTTCGTTCATGTGGATACGTCCGACTAGTCATGTTTAAAGCCGCAGTGACGGCTTTGCGTCTTCCCAACTAGCCAGGACGCCAATCCTGTATCGCTGAAATCCAGCGCCTCCCTTGACATTAACGCCCAGTAGACGGTCAGAGATATCGGATAAACGAACGCATATCGTACGAAAAGTCTTGGATGGCGCTGTAAACCACCCGAAAACGAAAAAGCCCCGAAAATTCGGGGTTTTGACAGTGTGCAAGATGGCGGAGGCGCAGAGATTCGAACCCTTGTCTAAGGCACCCTGTAATGATTTGGCCTTAAAACAGCTATGTCTTCTTACTTAGCGACTAAGTCCCTGAACCAAAAGCGAAAATTGAAGCTTATAGGCATCACCTTCACACAATCGCCGGACGGATACAGAAAACTCCTGGGGCAAGAGCAATTCCGACTCATATCGGACAGCCTGTATTAGGAGAGTCATACAGCACGCGTCGGCGATGCAACCATTCACATCAAGGTGCTTTTGATCTGAAATGCAAGGAATGCATGACCCTCGCACCGCGAAATGTAAATTCATCATTTCGTGGCGCTGAGTGGGTTGACTAACGGAGGTTGTGCTTTAGCATGGCATGACCTATAAATTTTATAGGTAGACATGAAGCCGATTCAACCCTTATGGACAACACAACAGCTGGAAGACTTGGTTCACGTCTTGGCGCGGGATTCGGCCAAGGTTGTTTTCACCGAGCACTGCTTGGAGCGCATGAGGCAAAGGGAAGTTTCCACGATTGAAGTCTTGCGCTGCCTTCAGCGCGGGTCAGTCATTCGCGGCCCCAGCTATAGCAAAGACCACAAGAGCTTCGAGTTCAGAATGAGCGAACCGCCTCCGCGGGATATCATCTGTGTAGTGGTCGCGGTGAAGCCTACCCCCTGCACCAAACATGCTCTTCACTATCACGGTTTGGGAGGTCTGAATGTACGAGTACACAGGGAGCGGCCTAGAGGGCATCTACCTGAAAAACGGGTACCGGATTGTCGAGACCGACCATGGTCAGGGTGTCTCCATCGACAACATCGAGGATCTGCACCGAGCAATCGCGGAAGACATCATCAAGCAAAGATCGCCGATGACTGGCCATCAGTTCCGCTTCCTACGAAAGGAGCAAGACTTGGTGCAGGCAGAGCTCGCGTCGATTTTGCGCATTGATGTCCAGACAGTGGCGAACTGGGAGAAGAAAGGCGCGCAAGAGGTGCCTGGCCCGGCCGACATCGCAATGAGGGGCTTGTACTCTGCTTACTGTCACGTCCAGTACGGCCCCTACAAAGCACCGAAAACTACAGTTCCGTCAGAAACAGCGACATTCGCTCTTGAAGGAGATCATTGGGTAGAGGCCATCGCCGCATGAGCTTGGCAATTTTTCCTGAAACAAACTCTCCAAAAGCCCGCGACTGAGTGGGCTTTGCCATTACTGCCGTTGAGCCGAGAGGACAGGGCGTTCGGCAGTAATTGCGGAAACGATGAAAAGGTTGCGGAGATGATCGGCGCCCCACAGACAACGCTGCGCATCACCCAGAAACGAAAAAGCCCCGAAAATTCGGGGCTTTGACAGTGTGCAAGATGGCGGAGGCGCAGAGATTCGAACTCTGGGACCTGTTACAGTCGGCAGTTTTCAAGACTGCTGCCTTAAACCACTCGGCCACACCTCCCATGCATTGCGGGCGCCATAATACCGGAATGAAACACACTGTCAAACTCTCGTGATAGCTTGTTACAGAGCCTCTGTTATGATCTTTGCGACTGAACATTTCAAACCGAAGGAGTTTCGCCATGCGCGAACAGGATTACGCCGTTAACAACAGCGTGCAGGCTGAGCAGCTAGAGGTTAGCCGCGTCCTGCGCAACACTTACAGCCTTCTGGCCCTCACCCTGGCTTTCAGCGGTGTGATGGCCTTCGTCGCCCAGCAGATGAACGTCCGCTACCCGAACGTCTTCGTGGTGCTGATCGGCTTCTACGGGCTGTTCTTCCTCACCAACAAACTGCGTGACTCCGTCTGGGGCCTGGTGTCGACCTTCGCCCTGACCGGTTTCATGGGCTTCCTGCTCGGCCCGATCCTCAACCGCTACCTGGGCATGCAGGGCGGCGCTGAAGTGGTCAGCTCGGCCTTCGCCATGACCGCCCTGGTGTTCGGCGGCCTGTCGGCCTACGTCCTGATCACGCGCAAGGACATGAGCTTCCTCAGCGGTTTCATCACCGCCGGTTTCTTCGTCCTGCTCGGTGCCACCCTGGCCAGCATCTTCTTCCAGATCAGCGGCCTGCAACTGGCGATCAGCGCCGGCTTCGTGCTGTTCTCGTCGGTGTGCATCCTGTTCCAGACCAGCGCCATCATCCATGGCGGCGAGCGTAACTACATCATGGCGACCATCAGCCTGTATGTGTCGATCTACAACCTGTTCGTCAGCCTGCTGCAGATCTTCGGCATCATGAGCCGCGACGACTGATCACTTCCAGTGAGTAAAAAGCCCGCTTCGGCGGGCTTTTTATTGACCGCGATTTAGCTTCTTGGCAGCTCTGGCCTTATCATGGCAACAGATTTGCTGACCGAGCCCTCCATGAAGTTTGCCATTGCGCTGTTCTCCCCGCCCCACGCGCCCTCCTCCCGGCGGGCCCTGCTGTTCGCCCAGGCGTTGCTCGCCGGCGGCCATGAAATCGTCCGGCTGTTCTTTTACCAGGACGGCGTGCACAGCGCGTCGAGCAACGTGGTCACGCCCCAGGACGAACAAGACTTGCCGCAGGAATGGGCCAGCTTTGTCAGTGACAACCAGCTCGACGGCGTGGTCTGCATTGCCGCAGCCTTGCGCCGGGGTGTGCTGAATGACGAGGAAGCCAAGCGCTACGAGCGCCAGGCGGTGAACCTGGGCGCAGGCTGGGAATTGTCCGGCCTGGGGCAACTGCACGATGCGGTGCAAGCCGCCGACCGCCTGATCTGCTTCGGAGGGCCTTGAGATGGCCAAGTCGCTGTTAATTATCAGCCGCCAGGCGCCATGGTCCGGGCCGAGCGCCCGTGAAGCCCTGGATATCGTCCTGGCCGGTGGCGCCTTCGACCTGCCGGTGGGCCTGCTGTTCATGGATGACGGTGTCTTCCAACTGTTGCCGGGGCAGAAGGCCAAGGCCGTGCAGCAGAAGGACCTGACCGCCAACCTGCAGGCGTTGTCGCTGTTTGGCGTCGAGGATCTGTTCGCCTGTCGCGACAGCCTGGCCGATCGCGGCATCCTGGCCGACCAGGTGGCTGGCGAAGACCTGAACCTGCTCGCGACCGAGGAAATCGCCGCGCTCGTTAATCGTTATGACCAGGTGATCACCCTCTGATGTCGACCTTGCAAGTGTTGTCTCACTCCCCTTTCACCGACAGCCGCCTGGGCAGTTGCCTGCGCCTACTCGGCGCCGAGGACGCGCTGCTGCTCTGCGGCGACGCGGTGTACGCCCTGCAACCGCGCAGCCTGCCGCTGGAGGCCCTGGAAGAACGGGCCGCCACCCTGCGCCTGTTCGCTCTCGACGAAGACTTGCTGGCCCGCGGACTGGAGTGCCCGAGCTGGGCCACGCGCGTGGATTATCCGGGCTTCGTCGAGTTGTCGGTCCAGCATGACAAGGTCAACACCTGGCTATGAGTATCCTGACTGTGAACGGGCGGGACATCGCCCTGGACAAGGACGGCTATCTGGTGGAGCTGGACGACTGGTCGCCCGAGGTCGCCAGCGCCCTTGCCGCCCGGGAAAGCCTCGAGCTGAGCGCGGATCACTGGGAAATCCTCGAACTGCTGCGCGGTTTCTACCAGGAATTCGACCTGTCACCGGCCACCCGCCCGCTGATCAAGTACACCGCCTTGAAACTGGGTGCGGAAAAAGGCAACAGCCTGCACCTCAACCGCCTGTTCAATGGCACTCCCGCCAAACTGGCCGCCAAGCTGGCGGGCCTGCCCAAGCCGACGAACTGTCTATGACCGATTACACGCCGCTGATCACCGAAACACCCGAGGAACACCCCTTTGCGCAGTTCGTGCGGATTCTCGGCAAGGGCAAGCGTGGCGCCCGCGGCCTGGACCGCGAGGAAGCCCGCGAAGCCATGGGCATGCTGCTCGACGGTAAGGTCGAGGACACCCAGCTCGGCGCCTTCCTGATGCTGCTGCGGCACAAGGAGGAAAGCCCGGAGGAACTCGCCGGCTTCACCGAAGCCCTGCGCGCACGGCTCGATGCCCCGCCGTTGCAGGTCGACCTGGACTGGCCGACCTATGCCGGCAAGAAGCGCCACCTGCCCTGGTATCTGCTGGCCGCCAAGTGCCTGGCCCAGAACGGCGTGAAAATCCTCATGCACGGCGGCGGCGCCCATACCGCTGGCCGGCTGTACACCGAGCAGTTGCTGGAAACCCTGCAGATTCCGCTGTGCCGCAATTGGCAGGCGGTCGGCCAGGCCCTGGCCGACGGCAACATTGCCTTTGCGCCCCTGGGCGACTGGGCGCCACAACTGCAACGGATGATCGACCTGCGCAACACCCTCGGCCTGCGCTCGCCGATCCACTCCCTGGCCCGTATCCTCAATCCGCTGGGCGCGCGCTGTGGCCTGCAGAGTATCTTCCACCCCGGCTACCAGGCCGTGCATCGCGAGGCCAGCCGCCTGCTGGGCGATACCGCCATCGTGATCAAGGGCGATGGCGGCGAGATCGAGGTCAATCCCGACAGCGCCAGCCACCTGTACGGCACGGCCAACGGCGAAAACTGGGATGAGGAATGGCCGGCACTGTCCGAGCAGCGCCATGTGAAGCCGGCATCGCTGGAGCCCGACCATCTCAAGGCCATCTGGCGTGGTGAGGTCGAGGACAGCTATCCGCAATTGGCCCTGCTGTCCACCATCGCCCTGGCCCTGCGTGGCCTGGGCATGCCACGCGAGCAGGCATTCGAACAAGCGCGGGTTTACTGGGCCGCACGCGATAGATCGATTTAGTAGATCATTTCACCCGAGGATTTGCGCTATTTATTCGAACGATTCTCTTTAGACTGGGCTCCAACGCATCACTGCCAAGGAGTTTTTTCAAATGGGTCTCTTGATCGAAGGCCGCTGGCACGACCAGTGGTATGAAAGCAGCAAAGACGGCGCCTTCCAGCGCGAGCAGGCGCAGCGCCGTAACTGGGTGACCGCCAATGGCGAAGCGGGCCCCAGCGGCGAAGGCGGCTTCGTCGCCGAGGCCGGCCGCTACCACCTGTATGTTTCCCTGGCCTGCCCCTGGGCCCACCGCACGCTGATCCTGCGCAAGCTCAAGGGCCTGGAAAGCCTGATCGACGTCTCGGTGGTCAGTTGGCTGATGGTCGAGAACGGCTGGACCTTCGACAAGAGCCACGGCTCCACGGGCGATCATCTCGATGGCCTGGAGTTCATGCACCAGCGCTATACCGCCGACACCGCCGACTACACCGGCCGTGTGACCGTGCCGGTGCTGTGGGACAAGAAGCTGAAGCGTATCGTCAGCAACGAATCGGCGGAAATCATCCGCATGTTCAACAGTGCGTTCAACGGCCTGACCGGCAACCAGCTGGACTTCTACCCCGAAGCCTTGCGCCCGGTGATCGACGAGTGGAACGAGCGGATCTATCCGGCCGTGAACAACGGCGTCTACCGGGCCGGCTTCGCCACTTCCCAGTCGGCGTATGAAACGGCGTTCGACGGGCTGTTCGCCGAACTGGACCACCTGGAGCAGCACCTGTCGCAGCATCGCTACCTGGCCGGTGAATACCTGACCGAAGCGGATGTGCGACTGTTCACCACGATGATTCGCTTCGACGCGGTGTACCACGGCCACTTCAAGTGCAACCTGCGGCGGATTGCCGATTATCCAAACCTGTCGAATTGGCTGCGGGAAATGTATCAGTGGCCGGGCGTGGCCGAGACGGTGGACTTTACCCATATCAAGGGGCATTACTACGCCAGCCATCGGACTATCAACCCGACAGGGGTTGTGCCGAAAGGGCCAGAACAGGATTTCAGCGGCAGCCATGACCGCGAGCGGTTGGCAGGACGTGGGGTGCTGGGCAAGTAAGTGGTGAACGGGCTTGCCTGCGCTGGGGCGCGCAGCGGTCCTAAAATCCAGGACCGCACTCCAGCCAAGGGAATGCGGTCACCGGGTTTACGGCTGCTGCGCAGCCGAACGCAGGCAAGCCTGCTCGCCACAAGCGCCTGATCAATACTGAGACTGGGCGCCTTCGAACCAGGCCAGTTTCTCGCGAAGCTGGACCACTTCCCCGACGATCACCAGCGTCGGCGCATGAACCTCATGCTCCGCCACCAGTTGCGGCAGGTTGGCCAGGGTGCCGGTAAACACCCGCTGGTTCACCGTGGTGCCCTGCTGGATCAGCGCCGCTGGCGTGTCCGCCGAACGGCCATGCTTGATCATCTGCTCACAGATCACCGGCAAGCCGACCAGGCCCATGTAGAACACCACGGTCTGTGCCGGCGCCACCAGGTCGACCCACGGCAGGTCGGTGCTGCCATCCTTCAGGTGCCCGGTAACGAAACGCACCGATTGCGCGTAGTCACGGTGAGTCAGCGGAATCCCGGCATAGGCCGAGCAGCCACTGGCCGCGGTGATACCCGGAACCACCTGGAACGGAATGCCCTGGGCCGCCAGTTCCTCGATTTCCTCGCCACCACGACCGAAAATGAACGGATCGCCGCCCTTCAGGCGCAGCACCCGCTTGCCCTGCTTGGCCAGTTCCACCAGTTGCTGGTTGATCTGGTCCTGGGGCACGGCGTGATCGGCACGGCGCTTGCCAACGTAGATGCGGTCGGCATCGCGACGGCAGAGTTCGAGAATCGCCGGTGCCACCAGGCGGTCGTAGAGCACCACGTCCGCCTGCTGCATCAGGCGCAGGGCCCGGAAGGTCAGCAGGTCGGGATCACCCGGCCCCGCCCCCACCAGGTAAACCTCACCCGGTGCATGCGGCGGCGCGCCGTTGATCTTCTCCACCAGCAGCCGCTCGGCCTCGGCGCCCTGGCCGGCCAGTTGCCGATCGGCGATCGGCCCCTGGAACACTTCTTCCCAGAACGCACGACGCTGCTGCACCGCCGGAAACAGCGCCTTGACCTGATGCCGGAAGCGCGCCGCCAGCCCGGCCAGTTGGCCATAGGTCGACGGAATCCAGGTTTCCATCTTGGCCCGGATCAACCGCGCCAGCACCGGTGCATCACCGCCACTGGAGACCGCGATCACCAGCGGCGAGCGGTCGACGATGGCCGGGAAAATCACGCTGCACAAGGCTGGCGCATCGACCACGTTGACTGGCACGCAACGCTGGCGGGCATCGGCAGACACCTGGGCATTGAGTGCTTCGTCATCGGTCGCGGCAATGATCAGCACACAACCGTCCAGGTCGGACTCGACATAACCACGCAACAGCATTTCGCCGCCGCTGCCGTCGATCAGTTCGCGCAGCTGGCTTTCAATCTCGGGAGCAACCACCCGCAACACCGCACCGGCATCAGCCAGCAGGCGAGACTTGCGCAAGGCAATCTCGCCGCCGCCAACCACCAGGACACGGCTGCCGCGCAGCTTGTGAAACAGCGGCAGAAATTCCATTTAGCCGATGACCTCGATGCCGCCCATGTAAGGCTTGAGCACCTCTGGCACGCGAATCGAACCGTCGGCCTGCTGGTAGTTCTCCAGCACCGCCACCAAGGTACGGCCCACTGCCAGGCCGGAGCCGTTCAGGGTGTGTACCAGTTCCGGCTTGCCGGTTTCCGCGCTACGGAAACGCGCCTGCATGCGACGGGCCTGGAAGTCGCCACAGTTGGAGCACGAGGAAATCTCGCGGTACTTGTCCTGGCTCGGCACCCACACTTCGAGGTCGTAGGTCTTCACGGCGCTGAAGCCCATGTCACCGGTGCACAGCGCCAGTACGCGATACGGCAGTTGCAGCAGTTGCAGGACCTTCTCGGCGTTGGCAGTCAGGCCCTCCAGCGCTTCCATCGACTTCGACGGCTCGACCACCTGGACCATTTCGACCTTGTCGAACTGGTGCTGGCGAATCATGCCGCGGGTATCGCGACCCGATGCACCGGCTTCACTGCGGAAGCACGGTGTATGGGCGACGAACTTCAGCGGCAGTTGCTTCGGATCGAGGATCTCGCCAGAGACGATGTTGGTCAGCGACACTTCCGCGGTCGGGATCAGGTACAGGTCGGCCTCGCCCTCGCGCGTGATCTTGAACAGGTCTTCCTCGAACTTCGGCAACTGGCTGGTGCCCATCAGTGCCGGAGCCTGTACCAGGTAAGGCGTGTAGGCTTCTTCGTAGCCGTGCTCGCTGGTGTGCAGGTTGATCATGAACTGCGCCAGGGCGCGGTGCAGGCGTGCGATCGGGCCGCGCAGCAGGGCGAAACGGGCGCCGGACAGCTTGGCGGCGGTTTCGAAATCCAGCCAGCCGAACTTCTCGCCCAGGGCAACGTGGTCCTGGATCGGGAAGTCGAAGGCGGTCGGCGTGCCCCAGCGGCGCACTTCGACGTTGCCGTCTTCGTCGGCACCGACCGGCACCGATTCGTGGGGCAGGTTCGGGATACCCAGCAGGATCTGGTCCAGCTCGGACTGGATGGCGTCCAGCGCAGCCTTGCCTTCAGTCAGCTCGGTGCCCATGTTTTCGACGCTGGCCATCAGCGGCGCGATGTCTTCACCGCGCTGTTTGGCCTGGCCGATACTCTTGGAAACCGCATTGCGCTCGGCCTGCAATTGTTCGGTGCGGGTCTGCACCACCTTGCGCTGGCTTTCCAGATCTTCGATGCGGGCAACATCGAGGCTGAAGCCACGGGAGGCCAGACGATCCGCTACGTCCTGGAGGTTGCTACGTAACAGTTTGGAATCGAGCATGTCGGTTTCTCGTTATTCAGAGTTTTGTCAAGGACAGGCCAGCCCAGGTTGCGAGCAGCCCGCCGAATACGCTCAGGGCCGCATAGCCCAGGGCCACAAGCCCCTGCCCGCTTTCCAGCAGGCGAATCGTATCCAGTGAAAAGGATGAAAATGTGGTCAGGCCGCCAACGAACCCCACGATCAGGCCGGCGCGGATTTCCACCGGGACCTCGGGACGCAGCAAAAACAGGCCGTAGAGCACGCCAATCACCAGGCAGCCCACGATATTAACGGCCAACGTCGCGGTATAGAAGTGCTTCGGCCAATTGGCGTTGATCAGGTTGCCCGTGGCAAAGCGCACCAGGGTGCCGATGATGCCGGCGACGGATACGGCGAGTACGGTACGGATCACGGTTTTCTCCGCTGCCGCGGGCTCTGGCGATCCAGCGCGGCGAGGTGGCTGAGTTTCTCGCCGATCTTCAGTTCCAGGCCGCGTGGCACCGGCTGGTAGAAGGATTGCGGCTCCAGTTGTTCGGGGAAGTAGTCTTCGCCGGCGGCGTAGGCATCGGGCTCGTCGTGGGCATACCGGTATTCCTCGCCGTAACCCAACTGCTTCATCAGCTTGGTCGGCGCATTGCGCAGGTGCAGCGGGACTTCCAGCGAACCGTGTTCGGCGGCGCTGATCATCGCGGCCTTGAAGCCCATGTATACCGCGTTGCTCTTCGGCGCACAGGCCAGGTAGGTGATCGCCTGGGCCACCGCCAGCTCGCCCTCGGGGCTGCCCAGGCGCTCCTGCACGTCCCAGGCCGCCAGGCACAGGCTCAGGGCCCGCGGGTCGGCGTTGCCGATATCCTCGCTGGCCATGCGCACCACCCGCCGCGCCAGGTACAACGGATCGCAACCGCCGTCGAGCATGCGCGCGAACCAGTACAGCGCGGCATCCGGATTGGAACCACGAATCGATTTGTGCAGCGCGGAGATCTGGTCGTAGAACGCTTCGCCGCCCTTGTCGAAACGCCGACGGGTGTCACCGAGCAGGCTCTGCAGCAGGTCGACGCCGATTTCGCCGCCGTCCTCGGCCAGGTCCGAGGCGTTCTCCAGCAGGTTGAGCAGGCGCCGGCCATCACCGTCCGCCGCTGCCAGCAGCATCTGGAAGCCCTCGTCGCCCAGGCTCAACTGGCGCTTGCCCAAGCCGCGCTCCTCGTTCAGGGCGCGCTGTACCAGTTTGCGCAGCGCCGTCTCGTCGAGGCTCTTGAGCACGTAGACCCGCGCCCGCGACAGCAGTGCGTTGTTCAATTCGAACGAAGGGTTCTCGGTGGTCGCGCCGATGAAGATCAGCGTGCCGTCTTCCACGTAGGGCAGGAACGCATCCTGCTGGGACTTGTTGAAGCGATGGACTTCGTCGACGAACAGGATGGTCCGGCGGCCGTATTGCCCAGCGTGCTGCTTGGCGATCTCCACCGCCTGGCGGATCTCCTTGACCCCGGCCAGCACGGCCGACACGGTTTCGAAGTGGGCATCCGAGACCTCTGCCAGCAAGCGCGCCAGGGTGGTCTTGCCCACCCCTGGCGGCCCCCAGAAGATCATCGAATGCAGCGCGCCCTGCTCCAGGGCTTCGCGCAACGGCTTGCCCCGGGCCAGCAAATGTTCCTGGCCAACGTACTCATCCAGGTTGGTCGCCCGCAGACGGGCAGCCAGGGGCTGGGCGATCGGGGCACGGCTAAACAGATCCATGGGCTGCGTTTGAAACCTCTTTATTCCTGGATGACGTCAGCACCCTTGGGGATGTCGAACTTGAAGCGCGCGGCGTCGATCGGCTCGTTGGCCTTGACCGCGGTAAACAGCAGATTGGTACGCTGGCCAACGCTGTCGATCAACTGCATGTCGTTGACCAGGCCGTTGCGGAACGACAGGCGCAGGCTGTCGAACAGGGTGTCCTTGGTTTTCGGCTTGAGCACGAAGTCGATCACGCCGCCGGCTTCCTTGGCGCTGATGTCGAAGCTTTCGCTGATCTTCGACACGTCACCGGACAACAGCAGGGCCGGAGTCTGGGTCAGGCGCAGATCGAGCTTCTTGATGGTCACCTGTTCAAGATCCGGGTCCCACAGGGTGACCTTCTGGCCATCGGAGACCATGGTCTGCTCCTGCGGAGCATCGGTGTGCCAGTAGAACAGGCCCGGACGCTTGAGGGACATCTCGCCAGCAGTTTCCTGCAACTGGGTACCGCTGCCATCCAGGGTCAGCTGCGAGAAGCGCGCGGTCAGGGTCTGGGATTTTTCGAGCAACTGCGTCAGGCGCGCCACATCCTTCTGATCGGCGTGGGCCGACAAGGTGGTCAGGGCCAGAACCGGCAACAACAGCATGCGAATAACACGCATGGGAGTCCTCATGGAATTCGTTTGAAGGAGATGCCGCATGATCTCATGCGGCACAGGATCAGTCGCGCATCGGTCCGGGCGCAATCACTTCACGCGAACCGTTGGTGTTCATGGCGGTTACCACGCCGGCCATTTCCATCGCCTCGATCATCCGGGCAGCCCGGTTGTAGCCGATCTTCAGCTTGCGCTGGACCGCGGAAATCGAGGCCCGGCGGCTTTCCAGGACGAACTGGACCGCTTCGTCATAGAGCGCATCGGTCTCGGCGTCATCTTCACCACCGCCACCGCCGCCATTCTCGAAGCCACTGCCGGCCTCTTCGACACCGTTGAGGATGTCGTCGTTGTACTCCGGCGCGCCGCGCAGCTTCCAGGCCTCGACCACCCGATGCACCTCGTCGTCGGAAACGAAGGCGCCGTGGACACGAATCGGCAGGCTGGTGCCCGGCGGCATGTAGAGCATGTCACCGTGGCCCAGCAACTGCTCGGCGCCGCCCTGGTCGATGATGGTCCGCGAGTCGATCTTGCTCGACACCTGGAACGCCATGCGGGTCGGGATGTTGGCCTTGATCAGGCCGGTGATCACGTCCACCGACGGCCGCTGGGTCGCCAGGATCAGGTGGATACCGGCAGCCCGAGCCTTCTGGGCGATACGGGCGATCAGTTCCTCGACCTTCTTGCCGACGATCATCATCATGTCGGCGAATTCGTCGACCACCACCACGATGGTCGGCAGCTTGGTCAGCAACGGCGCTTCGTCGTGGATGCTTTCGCGGTTGTACAACGGGTCCGGAATCGGCTCGCCGCGGTCCTGGGCTTCCTTGATCTTGGCGTTGAAACCCGACAGGTTGCGCACGCCCATCTTCGCCATCAGCTTGTAGCGTCGCTCCATCTCGGCGACGCTCCAGCGCAGGGCGTTGGCGGCATCCTTCATGTCGGTGACCACCGGGCACAGCAGGTGCGGAATGCCTTCGTAAATCGACAGTTCGAGCATCTTCGGGTCGATCATGATCAGCTTGGCATCATCCGGACCGGACTTGAACAGGATCGACAGGATCATGGCGTTGACCCCCACCGACTTACCGGAACCGGTGGTACCGGCCACCAGCAGGTGCGGCATCTTCGCCAGGTCGGTGATGACCGGCCGGCCACCGATGTCATGCCCCAGGGCCAGGGTGACCGGCGACTTGAAGTTGTCGTACTCGGGCGTCGACAGCACTTCGGAGAAACGCACGATCTGGCGGTCTTCGTTGGGAATCTCGATACCGACAGTGGTCTTGCCAGGGATGACTTCCACCACCCGCACGCTGGTCACTGCCAGCGAACGCGCCAGGTCCTTGGCCAGGTTGGCGATACGGCTGACCTTCACGCCGGCTGCCGGCTGGATTTCGTAACGGGTAATGACCGGCCCCGGATGGATCGAATCCACCGACACCTCGACCCCGAACTCCTTGAGCTTGATTTCCAGGAGATGGCCGACGGCCGCCAGGGACTCCGGAGAGTGATTGAGCTGCTTTTTCTCCGCGGCATCGAGGATGGAGATGGGCGGCAAGGTACCTTCGATCGCACTGTCGACGAACAGCGGCGCCTGCTTCTCTTTCTCCACCCGCTTGCTCGGCTGCGGCGGCTTGACCGGCGCCGGCATGATGACCGGCGGCACCTGTTTCTCGCGCTCGGACATGTGCTTGCTCAGGGCCTGCTCACGCTCGATCAGGCGCTCCTTGACCTTGGCCTGCTCGCGTTTGTCGGGCACCGCCGGGGCAACCACTTCGTGGACTCGGTCATCGACCTCACGCAGTTGCGCCACCAGTTGCTTGCGCTCGGTGCGCGCCGCCCACCAGCGGTTCAGCGCGCCCTGGAACAGCTCGAACAGGTCGAGGGTGATCTTGCCGGTGACATCCATCACCTTGAACCACGACAGGTCGGTGAATACCGTGAGCCCGAACAGGAACAGAGCAATGAACAGCAGTGTGCTGCCCTGGATATTCAAGGCGTTGCGCGCCAGGTCACCGAGGCTTTCGCCTAGCGCACCGCCAGCGCCGGCGGGCAGGCCGGTCGGCGAATGAAAGTGGATATGCGCCAGCGCGGCGCCGGACAACACCAGGAACACCAGGCCGATCAGGCGCCAGGAAAACAGCCAGCCGCTCCACTGCCAGGGTTCATGGCGCTGGCGGAAGATCTGATAGGTCTTGATCGCCAACAGCAATGGAAATACATAGGCGAAGTAGCCCAACACCATGAACAGGATATCGGCGCTGTAGGAACCGGCGGGCCCGCCGAAGTTCTGCACGTCATCGATCTTGCTGTTATGACTCCAGCCCGGATCATCCTTGCCATAAGTCAGCAAGGCCATCATCAGGAACAGGCACAAAGCGCCGATGGCAATCAGCGCGCCCTCCTTGAGGCGATAATGCAGTTGCTGGCGCCAGAGCGGCACGACTGCTTTAGGCGGTGTTGCGGTGGATTTCTTCAAAACGCGTCTTTTCCTGCGCCCGAGGCGCGCCCAGCTGTTGATTGACGACAAAATACTGCCCATTCAGGGCAAGTGAACAGTTATCCGGCAAAACCGCGGCTATTTTGAATATCAGCCTCTTGTTCTCGGTAGTTGCCAACCCGGAAACCATCATCGTTACATGATGAACATTGTACGGGTTTGCGCGCTTGAAGCCACGCCGTTACCGCTTGGGTGTAGCATAACCGGCAGCACTGCTCATACTGTTCAATTTGAGCATGCATTCTCTTGTGTGACAAAGGCTTATGAGGTGTTCACACGAACATTCGTACCCGATCTGAAACACGTTGAACGTTTCGAGAGCGAGATCGTCTACGACCACATTCACAGCGCGGAGTTGCAACAGCGGCCATTGATTGATAACCAATACCGCCCTCCCCTCTTCTCTTCAAGCCAAGAATTGCCATGCTGACCTGGTTACAACGCGACAACCTGAGCTTCCCCCCGCTGGCCAAGGCCATGCGCGAACCCAACGGCCTGCTGGCAGCCGGTGGTGACCTCAGCGCCGAGCGCCTGGTCCAGGCCTACCGTCACGGCTGCTTCCCGTGGTTTTCCGAAGGCCAGCCGATCCTCTGGTGGTCGCCGGACCCGCGCACCGTGCTGTTCCCCGAAGAACTGCATGTTTCCCGCAGCCTGGCCAAGGTGCTGCGCCAGCAACGCTACCAGGTGACCTTCGATCGCGACTTCGCCGCCGTGATCCACGCCTGCGCGGCACCTCGCGCCTATGCCGACGGCACCTGGATCACCGAGGCCATGCAGTCCGCCTACCTGCGACTGCACGAGCGCGGCTTTGCCCATTCGGTCGAAGTCTGGGACCAGGGCGAACTGGTCGGCGGCCTCTATGGCCTGGCGATGGGCCAGTTGTTTTTCGGTGAATCCATGTTCAGCCGCGCCGACAATGCCTCGAAAGTCGGTTTCGCCACTCTGGTCGACCACCTCAAGCACGCGGGTTTCGTCCTGATCGATTGCCAGATGCCCACCGTTCACCTGCACAGCCTCGGCGCCCGGGCCATCCCCCGCAGCGAATTCGCCCGATACCTGGAGGAACACCTGGACCAACCCAACAGCGCTTCGTGGCAAGCCACGCCGTAGAGATGGCAAGCCGGAAAATCACACGATGATCAAGTAACCTTCATACAGCGCCTAGGCGTGTTTTCCCAGGCTGGCTTACACTTGATTCAATGCAATTCAAAGATTATCCCGAGGGTTGATCATGACCGAGCTGGCGCGTTTGAAGTTTTATGCCACTCAACCCCACTCTTGCAGCTATCTGCCCGAGGAGCAGGCGACCACGCTGTTCCTCGATCCTAGCCAGCCCATGGACGTGCATGTCTACGCAGACCTGTCGGAAATGGGTTTTCGTCGTAGTGGCGATCATCTCTACCGGCCTCATTGCCAGAACTGCAACGCCTGCGTGCCGGCGCGCATCCCTGCGGCGCAGTTCATGCCCAATCGCCAGCAGAAACGCATTCTCAAGCGCAACATGGACCTTGAGGTACGGGCGACCAAACCGCACTTCAGCGAAGAGTATTTCGAGCTGTACCGGCGCTACATCGAACTGCGCCACGCCGATGGCGACATGTACCCGCCCAGCCGGGACCAGTTCTCGACCTTCCTGGTGCGCGACCTGCCGTTCTCGCGCTTCTACGAATTTCGCCTGCAGGGCCGACTGGTGGCCGTGGCGGTAACCGACCTGCTGCCAAACGGCCTCTCGGCGGTGTACACTTTCTACGAGCCGGAGGAAGAACGGCGCAGCCTGGGACGTTATGCCATTCTCTGGCAGATCGGCGAAACCCTGCGCCTGGGCCTGGACGCCGTCTATCTGGGATACTGGATCAAGAACTGCAAGAAGATGAACTACAAGACCCAGTACCGACCAATCGAACTGCTGATCAATCAACGCTGGGTCACGCTCAACTGAGCCCTTCCTCGACCCGCAACACCTCTATTCCAGCGACAAAGCGCGCTGGAATCAGATAGTTATTTTCGCCGCAAGGCACTAACCACTTGGCGTGAAGGTGCTTTTTCGGGCACAATGCACGCCGCTTTTGCCTGGCGCAGTTGCACCGGGCCATTCACTGGACACCGAGGGCTTTACTGCATGTCGAAAGAAGACAGCTTCGAAATGGAAGGCACTGTCGTCGACACCCTGCCAAACACCATGTTTCGCGTGGAATTGGAAAATGGGCACGTCGTAACCGCGCACATCTCCGGCAAGATGCGCAAGAACTACATCCGTATTCTTACCGGTGACAAAGTGCGCGTCGAGCTGACGCCCTACGACTTGAGCAAAGGGCGCATCACCTACCGCGCTCGCTAATCAGGTCGATACAAGACGCCCGGCACTGCCGGGCGTTTTTGTTTGTGTGGATCGGGATAGTGGCCAACCCTTGAAACCAATGTCGATGCCACTGGCGTCTTCGCGGGCAAGCCCGGCTCCTACAGTCATCGTCGTGCCCGCACTCGCGTACGGCACATTCCTGTAGGAGCCGGACTTGTCCGCGAAGAGGCCGACACAAGCAACACCCGACAAACACCCAACACAAACGAAAATGCCCGGCATCGCCGGGCATTTTTGTATCACTGCCTTACCTCAAGCCATTTCAGCCGTGGTCTCGAAATCGAAGGTCAGCTCGCCATCCTTGATGTCGATGTGTACCACACCGCCGTGCTCGGACAACTCGCCAAACAGGATCTCCTCGGCCAGCGGACGCTTGATCTTGTCCTGGATCAGGCGCGCCATTGGACGTGCACCCATGGCCGAATCGTAACCGCCCTCGGCCAGCCAACTGCGGGCCGCATCGGTGACTTCCAGCTGTACGCGCTTGTCTTCCAGCTGCGCCTGCAGTTCGGTGAGGAACTTGTCCACCACGCTCTTGATCACCTCGTGACTGAGGCGACCGAACTGGATGATGGTGTCCAGGCGGTTGCGGAACTCCGGCGTGAAGCTCTTCTTGATCACTTCCATGGCATCGGAAGAGTGGTCCTGATGCGTGAAGCCAATCGACGCCCGCGCTGCGGTTTCGGCACCGGCGTTGGTGGTCATGATCAGGATCACGTTGCGGAAGTCGGCCTTGCGCCCGTTGTTGTCGGTCAGGGTACCGTGGTCCATGACCTGCAGCAGCAGGTTGAAGACTTCCGGGTGAGCCTTCTCGATTTCATCGAGCAGCAGGACGCAGTGCGGCTGCTTGGTGATGGCCTCGGTCAGCAGGCCGCCCTGGTCGAAACCGACATAACCCGGAGGCGCACCGATCAGGCGCGACACGGTATGGCGCTCCATGTATTCGGACATGTCGAAACGCACCAGCTCGATACCCATCGCCTTGGCCAACTGCCGTGCCGCTTCGGTCTTGCCGACACCGGTGGGACCAGCGAACAGGAACGAACCGACCGGCTTGTCCGGCGACTTCAGCCCGGCGCGGGACAGCTTGATGGCAGTCGACAGCGAGTCGATGGCCGCATCCTGGCCGAACACGGTGAGCTTGAGGTCACGCTCGAGGTTACGCAGCAGCTCCTTGTCGGAACTGGTGACGTGTTTCGGCGGAATTCGCGCGATTTTCGCAACGATGTCCTCGACCTGCGGCACGTCGATACGCTTGACGCGCTTGTCGGCCGGCTGCAGGCGCTGGAAGGCACCCGCCTCGTCAATGACATCGATGGCCTTGTCCGGCATATGCCGGTCATTGATGTAGCGCGAGGCCAATTCGGCCGCCGCACGCAACGCTTCATCGCTGTATTCGATGTTGTGATGCTGCTCGAAACGCCCCTTCAGGCCGCGCAGGATACCAATGGTGTCCTCGACCGACGGCTCGGTCACGTCGACCTTCTGGAAGCGCCGGGCCAAGGCCCGATCCTTCTCGAAAATACCGCGGAATTCCTGGAAGGTGGTCGAGCCGATGCAACGGATATCACCCGACGACAGCAGCGGCTTGAGCAGGTTGGAGGCATCCATGACACCACCGGACGCGGCACCGGCGCCAATGATGGTGTGGATCTCGTCGATGAACAGGATCGCCTGCGGACGCTTCTTCAGCTCGCCGAGCAGCGCCTTGAAGCGCTTCTCGAAGTCGCCACGGTACTTGGTACCGGCCAACAGGGCACCCAGGTCGAGGGAGTAGACCACGCTGCTGGCCAGCAGGTCCGGCACCTGGTTGTCGACGATGCGCTTGGCCAGGCCTTCGGCGATGGCGGTCTTGCCGACACCCGCCTCACCCACCAGCAACGGGTTGTTCTTGCGCCGACGCGCGAGGATCTGGGCCACGCGCTCGACTTCCTGCTCGCGCCCGACCAGCGGATCGATACGCCCCTGGCGGGCCAGCTCGTTGAGGTTGCTGGCATACGCGTCCAGCGGGTTGCCTGAAGATGAAGACTCACCACCCTCTTCGTCCTGCATTTCCTGCTCGCCCTCGGAATGATCGCCATGCCCCGGCACCTTGGAGATGCCATGGGCGATGTAGTTGACGACATCGATACGCGCAACGCTTTGCTGCTTGAGCAGGAACACCGCCTGGCTCTCCTGCTCGCTGAAGATCGCGACGAGCACGTTGGCCCCGGTCACTTCACGCTTGCCGGAGCTCTGCACATGGAACACCGCGCGCTGCAGGACGCGCTGGAAACCCAGGGTCGGCTGCGTTTCACGGTCTTCGTCATGCACGGGGATCAGGGGTGTGGTGGAGTCGATGAACTCCTGCAGATCATGCTTGAGTTTGTCGAGGTTCGCACCGCAAGCCCGTAGAACGGTAGCGGCGGCCTCGTTATCCAAAAGGGCCAGCAGGAGATGCTCGACGGTCATGAATTCATGACGCTTCGAACGGGCCTCCTTGAAGGCAAGATTGAGGGTGACTTCGAGCTCGCGGTTTAACATAGTTCACCTCATACCCAACTGGTCGGCGTTAACCGTCCTTCTCGATTTCACAGAGTAGCGGATGCTGGCTTTCCCTGGCGTACTGGTTGACCTGCATGGCCTTGGTCTCGGCGATGTCGCGGGTAAACACTCCACATACTGCCCGTCCTTCAGTGTGAACCGCCAGCATGACCTTGGTGGCCAGCTCCCGATTCAAGTTAAAAAACACCTCGAGCACTTCGACGACGAAATCCATCGGTGTGTAGTCATCGTTGAACAAAACCACCTTGTACATCGGTGGCGCCTGCAGCGCTGGCTTCGCCTCCTGCATGGCAACGCCCGAATCGTCGTCGTGGAACTCCGGGCGGTCCTGATTGAATGTTAGTCGAATCTGGCTGATTGCATGCATGGAAAGAAAGGTTCGTCAGTTGAGCAGTTACAGTGATGGGGACGATTCGGCACATTTCAATACTGACCAGGAGGTCACCTTGACTATCGGCGAATCGGTGTTACAACCAATAGAGACCAGATTGGGTAATAAAGGTCCATATCGTCAACCATTTTTCTGGTTCACGCAGTGCAGGATGAACTGGATGATACTCCAGTGATGGGGTCGTTCGCAGAGGGATATGAGCATGCCGAGCGGTAAGGTCAAGTGGTTCAACAACGCCAAGGGCTATGGTTTCGTCCTGGAAGAAGGCAAGGATGAAGACTTGTTTGCCCACTTTTCAGCCATCCAGATGGACGGCTACAAAACTCTCAAGGCTGGCCAGGCAGTAAGCTTCGAGATCATCCAGGGCCCCAAAGGTCTGCATGCGGTCAATATACAGAGCGCTGCCGTAGTGACCCCAACCGACGAAAAAGCATTGGCTTCCAAGACCAAGGTGCGCAACGTCAGCGCCTGATTCGAATCCTTGGAATGTCCAGGCAAGAAAACGCCCGGTTCAATCACTTGAGCCGGGCGTTTTTTATTGCCGATCCCTCTACATGTGCGCGATCAATGCATCACCGAAGCCGGACGACGACACCAGCTTGGCACCGTCCATGAGGCGCTCGAAGTCGTAGGTCACGGTCTTGGCACCGATGGCGCCATTGGTGCCCTTGATGATCAGGTCGGCCGCCTCGGTCCAGCCCAGGTGGCGCAGCATCATTTCCGCGGACAGGATCAGCGAGCCAGGGTTGACCTGGTCCTTGCCGGCGTACTTCGGCGCGGTACCGTGGGTCGCCTCGAACATCGCCACGGTGTCGGACAGGTTGGCGCCCGGCGCGATACCGATGCCGCCCACCTCGGCCGCCAGGGCGTCGGACAGGTAGTCACCATTCAGGTTGAGGGTGGCGATCACGTCGTACTCGGCCGGGCGCAGCAGGATCTGCTGGAGCATGGCATCGGCAATGGCGTCCTTGACTACCACGTTGCGGCCGGTCCTGGGGTTCTTGAACTGCATCCAGGGGCCGCCATCGAGCAGGGTCGCGCCGAATTCCTCGGCCGCCACTTCATAGGCCCACTCTTTGAAGGCACCCTCGGTGAACTTCATGATGTTGCCCTTGTGGACGATGGTCAGCGACTTGCGATCGTTGTCGACCACGTATTGCAGGGCCTTGCGCGCCAGGCGCTTGGTGCCCTCCTTCGACACCGGCTTGACGCCGATACCGCAATCCTGGTCGAAACGGATCTTGGTCACACCCATTTCTTCCTTGAGGAATTTGATGACCTTGTTCGCCTCCGGCGAGCCGGCCTTCCACTCGATCCCGGCATAGATGTCCTCGGAGTTCTCGCGAAAGATCGTCATGTCGACATCGCCTGGTTTTTTCACCGGGCTCGGCACGCCTTCGAACCAGCGCACCGGACGCAGGCAGACATATAGGTCGAGCTGTTGGCGCAGGGCCACGTTGAGGGAGCGGATACCACCACCCACCGGCGTGGTCAGCGGGCCCTTGATGGACACCACGTAGTCCTTGACCGCATCCAGGGTTTCCTGGGGCAGCCAGGTGTCCTGGTCGTAGACTTGAGTAGCCTTTTCGCCGGCATAGACTTCCATCCATGAGATCTTGCGCTTGCCGCCGTAAGCCTTTTCGACAGCAGCATCGACGACCTTGATCATCACCGGGCTGATATCGACGCCAATCCCGTCACCCTCGATGAAAGGGATGATCGGGTGATCAGGAACATTGAGAGAGTGGTCTGCATTGACGGTGATTTTGTCACCGACGGCTGGAACCTGAATCTTCTTGTATCCCATGTTGTACTCCATCTATGGATTGAACATCTGGCTGCGTTCGAGCGTACCCCAGTTAAATGTAGACGGAAACCTCGCCCCCACCCATTTACCCTGAAAAGCGCTTACTTCGCGGCGTACAAGCTTGAAATCAAAGGTAAAAGCGCCAATCTCCAGCACGACATGCGGCGTATCGCCACCCTTTCGGGTGCGACCTTTAGACCAATGGACGAAAAGAGTTCGGCATGAACCCTCGGCGTTTTGCCAGCAACCTATGTATACTCGCGCCGCTGACCACAGGGTCACGCTGGCCGATGCCTCTGTTACAGGATATGTAGCCAGGCACTGGCGCCCAAAGCCGGGCCGCTACCGTAGCCCGACCGCTTGACGCTCGACTGATGCACCCAACATCACCGCGAAGAAACTTCGATTTTCGGCTCATGGACGATTTTGAACGAACGCGCTTATCCGGCGCACCTCGAGTTAGTTTCTGCGCATGCTTTAGCAAAGAAGAGAGTTAATCCGAATATGCCCACCCGCTCGAAGATCATCTACACCTTCACCGACGAAGCTCCTGCCCTCGCCACCTATTCACTGTTGCCTATCGTAGAGGCCTTCACCGCTTCGGCTGATATCGCCGTGGAAACCCGCGACATCTCCCTGGCCGGACGCATTCTCGCCAGCTTCCCCGAGCAGCTGGGCGCCAAAGCAGTGCCGGACCACCTCGCCGAGCTGGGCGAACTGGCCATCACCCCTGAAGCCAACATCATCAAGCTGCCGAACATCAGCGCCTCGGTACCGCAACTGCAGGCCGCGATCAAGGAACTGCAGGCCCAGGGCTTCAACGTTCCGGACTACCCGGAAACCGTGACCAACGACGCCGAGAAAGACGCTCGCGCCCACTACGACAAGGTCAAGGGCAGCGCCGTGAACCCGGTTCTGCGCGAAGGCAACTCCGACCGCCGCGCGCCGCTGTCGGTCAAGAACTACGCTCGCAAGCACCCGCACAAGATGGGCGCCTGGGCCGCCGACTCCAAGTCCCACGTTGCCCACATGAGCAACGGCGACTTCTACGGCAGCGAGAAGGCTGCACTGATCGAGGCTGCTGGCACCGTCAAGATCGAACTGATCGCCCAGGACGGCAGCACCAGCGTCCTGAAAGAGAAAACCAACGTCCAGGCTGGCGAAATCCTCGACTGCGCCGTATTGAGCAAGAACGCCCTGCGCAGCTTCATCGCCGCTGAAATCGAAGCCGCCAAGAACGAAGGCGTACTGCTGTCGGTTCACCTGAAAGCGACCATGATGAAGGTCTCCGACCCGATCATGTTCGGCCAGATCGTTGCCGAGTACTACAAGGACGCCCTGGCCAAGAATGCCGAAGTTCTGGAACAGATCGGCTTCAACCTGAACAACGGTATCGGCGACCTGTACACCCGTATCAAGACCCTGCCAGCCGAGCAGCAGGCACAGATCGAAGCGGACATCCAGGCGGTCTACGCCGTTCGCCCAGCCCTGGCCATGGTCAACTCCGACAAGGGCATCACCAACCTGCACGTGCCGAGCGACGTCATCGTCGACGCCTCGATGCCAGCCATGATCCGCGACTCCGGCAAGATGTGGGGCACCGACGGTCAACTGCACGACACCAAGGCCGTGATCCCGGATCGCTGCTACGCCACCATCTACCAGGCGGTCATCGAAGACTGCAAGGCCAACGGCGCCTTCGACCCAACCACCATGGGCAGCGTGCCGAACGTCGGCCTGATGGCGAAGAAAGCCGAAGAATACGGTTCCCACGACAAGACCTTCCAGATCCAGGCCAATGGCGTGGTTCGCGTGACCGACAGCACCGGTCGCACCCTGCTGGAACAGAACGTCGAAGCCGGCGACATCTTCCGCATGTGCCAGACCAAGGACGCGCCGATCCAGGATTGGGTCAAACTGGCCGTCAACCGCGCTCGCGCCAGCAGCACGCCAGCGATCTTCTGGCTCGACCCACTGCGCGCCCACGACGGCGTGGTGATCGAGAAGGTCCAGGCCTACCTGAAGGACCACGACACCAATGGCCTGGACATCCAGATCATGTCGCCGGTCGACGCGATGAAGACCACCCTGGCCCGCACCCGCGCCGGCAAGGACACCATCTCGGTGACCGGTAACGTGCTGCGCGACTACCTGACCGACCTGTTCCCGATCATGGAACTGGGCACCAGCGCCAAGATGCTGTCGATCGTCCCGCTGATGAATGGCGGCGGCCTGTTCGAAACCGGCGCGGGTGGTTCGGCGCCGAAGCACGTTCAGCAACTGCTGGAAGAAAACTTCCTGCGCTGGGACTCCCTGGGTGAGTTCCTGGCCCTGGCCGCTTCCCTGGAGCACCTGGGCGTGAACTACAACAACCCGAAAGCACTGGTACTGTCCAAGACCCTGGACCAGGCTACCGGCCAGTTCCTCGACAACAACAAGTCGCCATCGCGCAAAGTCGGCAACATCGACAACCGCGGCAGCCACTTCTACCTGGCGCTGTACTGGGCTCAAGCCCTGGCCGCCCAGACCGAGGACGCTGCACTGCAGGCCCAGTTTGCTCCACTGGCAAAAACCCTGACCGAGAACGAGGCAAAAATCGTTGCCGAGCTCAACGCCGTACAGGGCAAGCCGGTCGACATCGGCGGCTACTACCACGCCAGCGCCGAGCTGATCAGCCAGGCCATGCGTCCGAGCACGACCCTGAACGCGGCTATCGCTGCGCTGGTGTAAGCTCTCCGGCAGTACCACAAGCCCCGGCCCCGTGCCGGGGTTTGTGTTTGCACAAAGGCAAAATAAACCGCCCCCTGCAGGAGCCGGGCTTGTCGGGGCGGCGTTTCCACATTCGAGGAGAAGCTCACTCTATGGAATGGCAACCCCACATCACCGTCGCCACCGTCATCGAGGACCAGGGCCGCTTCCTGTTCGTCGAGGAATTGCAGGACGGCCAGGCCGTGTTCAACCAGCCGGCCGGCCACCTCGACCCAAACGAAAGCCTGATCGAGGCCGCCCTGCGCGAAACCCTGGAAGAAACCGGCTGGGACGTCGAACTCAGTGGCGTGATCGGCATCTACCTGTACACCGCCCCGAGCAACGGCGTGACCTACCAGCGCGTATGCTTCGCTGGCAAACCGCTACGCCATCGACCCGACTACCAGTTGGACCACGGTATTATCAGCCCGCGCTGGCTGACCCGCGACGAATTGCTGGCCCTGCGCCCGCAATGGCGTAGCGAGCTGATCATCCGCTGTGTCGACGATTATCTCGCCGGCCCCCTGCACAGTCTCGAACTGATCCGCCCTTCCCTTTAGCCTTGCGGGCGCGGGCCTGTTAGAATCGCGTCCTTTTTCGAAGACACTCATTGAATCCCTATGCGTGATCCAGCTGCCACCGCCCCAGAAAACCTGCGCGTCATCGTCGGCATGTCCGGCGGCGTGGACTCTTCCGTTTCCGCAGTCCTGCTCATGGAGCAGGGTTACCAGGTGGAAGGCCTGTTCATGAAGAACTGGGAGGAAGACGACGGTACGGAGTACTGCACCGCCATGGACGACCTGGCGGACGCCCAGGCCGTGTGCGACAAGATCGGTATCAAGCTGCACACCGCCAACTTCGCCGCCGAATACTGGGACAACGTGTTCGAACACTTCCTGGCCGAGTACAAGGCCGGACGCACGCCGAACCCGGACATCCTCTGCAACCGCGAAATCAAGTTCAAGGCGTTCCTCGACTACGCCCTGAGCCTGGGTGCCGACCTGATCGCCACCGGCCACTACGTGCGCCGCCGCGATATCGATGGCCGCACCGAGCTGCTCAAGGGCCTGGACCCGAACAAGGACCAGAGCTATTTCCTGCACGCCGTTGGCGGCGAGCAGATCGCCAAGACCCTGTTCCCGGTCGGCGAACTGGAAAAGCCGGAAGTCCGTGCCATCGCCGAGAAACACGGCCTGGCCACCGCGAAGAAAAAGGATTCCACCGGTATCTGCTTCATCGGCGAACGGCGCTTCAGCGACTTCCTCAAGCAATACCTGCCAGCCCAGCCCGGCGAGATCAAGACCACCGACGGCGAAGTCATCGGTCGCCACCACGGCTTGATGTACCACACCATCGGCCAGCGCCAGGGCCTCGGGATCGGCGGCCTGAAGGACGCCGGCGACGAGCCGTGGTACGTGCTGCGCAAGGACCTGGAGCACAACGAGCTGATCGTCGGCCAGGGCAACGAACACCCCTGGCTGTTCTCCAGCGCCCTGCTCGCCTCGGAAATCTACTGGGTCAACCCGATCGACCTGAGCAGCCCGCGCCAACTGACGGCGAAAGTCCGCTACCGCCAGGGCGACCAGCACTGCACCCTGGAAAAGACCGCCAATGGTTACCGCGCGGTGTTCGACGAGCCTCAGCGCGCCGTTACCCCGGGCCAGTCCGTGGTGTTCTACGACGGCGAAATCTGCCTGGGCGGCGGTGTCATCGAGGTAGCCGAGCCCGCAATGGGCGGAGCGCGCCCATGAGCCCGACCCAGGAGCAATTGACCGCCCTGGGCGGCGTGTTTCTCGCCGCGGTACTGGTGGACCGGATCGCCAAGACCGGCCAGTCCAGCGAAGCCGGGGTCAGCTGCATGCTCGGCAGCCTGCTGATCCGCGACCCCAAGGACACCCTGGAAGTCTATGGCGGTGACGACATCAACCTGCGCGACGGCTATCGCGCCCTGATCGGTGCCCTCGAGCGCGACCCCAGCGTGCTGCAACGCGAGCCGCTGCGCTACGCGTTATCGATGCTCGGCCTGGAACGCCAATTGGCCAAGCGCGAGGACATGCTGGAAACCATCGGCAAACGCCTGCCGCAGATCCAGTCGCAAGTCGAACATTTCGGTCCGGCCCACGAAAACGTGGTGGCGGCCTGCGGTGCGCTGTACCAGGACACCCTCAGCACCCTGCGCCAGCGCATCCAGGTGCATGGCGACATGCGCAACCTGCAGCAGCCGAGCAATGCCTCGAAAATTCGCGCCCTGCTGCTGGCGGGCATCCGTTCGGCGCGCCTGTGGCGCCAACTGGGTGGCCATCGCTGGCAGCTGGTGATCAGCCGCCGCAAGCTGCTCAAGGAACTCTATCCGTTGATGCGTAGCGCCTGAGGCCATCAACGGAGCTTTAAAAAGCGCGATACGCCGGTCAGTTCGCAACGGACCGGCGGATTTTTTCATGTATGATACGCGCCCCATTTCGTTGCCTGACTGTCCGAGAACACCCCATGCAGCTCTCTTCGCTCACTGCGGTTTCCCCTGTTGACGGCCGCTACGCCGGCAAAACCCAGGCCCTGCGCCCTATTTTCAGTGAGTACGGCCTGATCCGTGCCCGCGCCCTGGTGGAAGTCCGCTGGCTCCAGCGCCTGGCCGCCCACCCGGCGATCACCGAAGTCCCGGCGTTTTCCGCCGAAGCCAACGCCGTGCTCAACACCCTGGCCGAAGATTTCGCCCTGGAGCACGCCGAGCGCGTCAAAGAGATCGAGCGCACCACCAACCACGACGTCAAGGCCATCGAATACCTGCTCAAGGAGCAGGCCGCCAAGCTGCCTGAACTGGCTGCCGTCAGCGAATTCATTCACTTCGCCTGCACCAGCGAGGACATCAACAACCTGTCCCACGCCCTGATGCTGCGCGAAGGCCGCGACGACGTGCTGCTGCCGCTGATGCGACAGATCGCCGAATCGATCCGCGAGCTGGCCCACCGCTTCGCCGCCGTGCCGATGTTGTCGCGCACCCACGGCCAGCCGGCTTCGCCGACTACCCTGGGCAAGGAACTGGCAAACGTCGTCTACCGCCTGGAGCGCCAGATCGCCCAAGTGGCCGCCGTGCCGCTGCTGGGCAAGATCAACGGTGCCGTGGGCAACTACAACGCCCACCTGTCGGCCTACTCGCAAGTGGACTGGGAAGCCAACGCCCGCGCCTTCATCGAAGACGAGCTGGGCCTGGTGTTCAACCCCTACACCACCCAGATCGAACCGCACGACTACATTGCCGAGCTGTTCGACGCGATCGCCCGCTTCAACACCATCCTGATCGACTTCGACCGTGATGTCTGGGGCTACATCTCCCTGGGCTACTTCAAGCAGAAGACCGTCGCTGGCGAAATCGGCTCCTCGACCATGCCGCACAAGGTCAACCCGATCGACTTCGAGAACTCCGAAGGCAACCTGGGCATCGCCAACGCGCTGTTCCAGCACCTGGCGAGCAAGCTGCCGATCTCCCGCTGGCAGCGTGACCTGACCGACTCCACCGTACTGCGCAACCTCGGTGTCGGCTTCGCCCACAGCGTGATCGCCTACGAAGCCAGCCTCAAGGGCATCGGCAAGCTGGAGATCAACGAACAGAAAATCGCTGCCGACCTGGACGCCTGCTGGGAAGTCCTGGCCGAGCCGATCCAGACCGTCATGCGTCGCTACAACATCGAGAACCCGTACGAAAAACTGAAAGAACTGACCCGCGGCAAGGGCATCAGCCCTGAAGCACTGCAGACTTTCATCGACGGCCTCGACATGCCTGCCGACGCCAAGGCCGAGCTGAAACAGCTGACCCCGGCCAACTACATCGGCAACGCCGTGGCCCAGGCCCAGCGTATCTGATCGTACGGCACCCGCTCTGAGCGCCCGGCTGAGCCGGGCGTTTTTATTCCAGTCTGAAAAATACGTTTTTTCAATAGGTTACACATGAATCCTGATACTCCTCTGCAACTTCTGGGTGGAATCACCGCCCGGGAATTCCTGCGCGACTACTGGCAAAAGAAACCCCTGCTGATCCGCCAGGCGATCCCGGACTTCGAAAGCCCGATCGATGCCGACGAACTGGCCGGCCTCGCCCTGGAAGAAGAAGTCGAATCGCGCGTGATCATCGAGCACGGCGAGCGTCCGTGGGAGCTGCGTCGCGGCCCGTTCTCCGAAGATTCCTTCAGCCAACTGCCGGAGCGTGAGTGGACCCTGCTGGTGCAGGCGGTCGACCAGTTCGTGCCGGAAGTCGCCGAGCTGCTGGAAAACTTCCGCTTCCTGCCAAGCTGGCGGATCGACGACGTGATGATCAGCTTCGCCGCCCCAGGTGGCAGCGTGGGTCCGCACTTCGACAACTACGACGTATTCCTGCTGCAAGGCAAGGGCAAGCGTCACTGGAAGATCGGCCAGATGTGCGACTCTGACAGCGCCCTGCTGGAGCACGCCGACCTGCGCATTCTTGCCGACTTCGAGGAAACCGACGGCTGGGTACTGGAACCGGGCGACATGCTCTACCTGCCGCCACGCCTGGCCCACTGCGGCGTCGCCATCGACGACTGCATGACCTACTCGGTCGGCTTCCGTGCGCCAAGCGCCGCTGAAGTACTGACTCACTTCACCGACTTCCTCAGCCAGTTCCTGCCGGACGAGGATCGCTACACCGACGCCGACGCCCAACCGGCCGCCGACCCGCACCAGATCCAGCACGACGCCCTCGACCGCCTCAAGAGCCTGCTCGCCGAGCACATGAGCGACGAACGCCTACTGCTGACCTGGTTCGGCCAGTTCATGACCGAGCCACGCTACCCTGAGCTGGTGGTCGGCCCGGAGCTGGAAGAAGAAGACCTGCTCGCCGGCCTGCAGCACGGTGCCATACTGATCCGTAACCCGAGCGCACGCCTGGCCTGGTCGGAAGTCGATGACGACCTGCTGCTGTTCGCCAGCGGCCAGAGCCGCTACCTGCCGGGCAAGCTGCGCGAGTTGCTGAAAATGATCTGCGCGGCCGAAGCCCTGCACATCGACAACCTCGGCCCGTGGCTCGACGACGAGGACGGACGCGGCCTGCTGTGCGAGCTAGTCAAACAAGGAAGCGTAGGATTTGCCGATGAATAGAATTCACGTACGTGTCGCGGACTGGCAAAAGGATAACGCCGAGATTCGGCGCATTCGTGAGTCGGTGTTCATTGCCGAACAAGCTGTACCCCCGGAGCTGGAGTGGGACGCGGAAGACGCTGGTGCCGTGCATTTTCTGGCACACGAAGGCGACTTTCCGATCGGCACCGCCCGCCTGCTGCCCGACGGGCAGATCGGTCGGGTTTCGGTGCTGCGTGACTGGCGCGGCCTGAAGGTCGGCGACGCCCTGCTGCAGGCAGCGATCGACGAAGCCGAGAAGCGCGGCCTCAAGCAGCAGATGCTCAGTGCCCAGGTGCAGGCCACGGCGTTCTACGAACGGCATGGCTTCAGCATCGTCAGCGAGGAATTTCTCGAAGCGGGAATTCCCCACGTCGACATGGTGCGCGGCGCGGCCTGAGATGGGCCTGCAGGTTTCTGTGGCGAGCGGGCTTGCCCGCGTTGGACTGCGCAGCAGCCCTAAAGCCTGAGTACCTGGCACGTCAGCTGGACCGAGGCGGATGGTTTGGGGGCTGCCTTGCAGCCCAACGCGGGCAAACCCGCTCGCCACAAAGGGTCCGCCCACCAGACAGGCACGGCCTGCCCCACCGGCAAAACGCCCCGATGACGGGGCGTTTTGCTGTCTGCCATTCAATTTGCCTCCCCCACCGCCGAGAAACTGTCAAACTCAATGCATCACACTCGATGTATCGCCCAGTCATACGCGGAGATAACGGACATGTCCCTACGCACCCTCTTCACCGGCCTGCTGCTGGCCTGCGCCTTCAGCGTCCAAGCGGCTACCGAAATCATTCCCCTGAACTACCGCACCAGCAGCGATCTGCTGCCGGTCGCACAGAACTTTCTCGGCCCGGATGGTAAGGTCAGCGCCTACCAGAACCAACTGATCGTCAATGCCGAACCGCGCAAGATCGGCGAACTGCGTGAGTTCATCGGGCAACTGGACAAACCGGCCCGACGCTTGCTGATCAGCGTCGACACCAGTGAAAACAACGACCAGGGCGCCCAGGGTTACTCGATCAACGGCCAGGGCCAGACCCGCATCATCAGCCGCAGCACCGACAGCCGCGATGGCGGCATCCAGCAGGTGCAGGCCAGCGAAGGTACGCCAGCGCTGATCCAGGTTGGCCAGAGCGTGCCGATGACCAGCAGCACCGGCCAGCTCGACGCCTACGGCCGCCCACAAACCCAGACCCAATATCGCAACGTCACCCAGGGCTTCTACGTCACCGCCAGCGTCACCGGAAACACCGTTCACCTGGCTATCAGTACCAACCGTGACCGGATGAGCCAGGAACGTCAGGATGTAGTGAACGTCCAAAGTACCGACACAACCGTCAGCGGACCGCTCGGCGAATGGATCACCCTGGCCGGCGTCAATGGCCAGAGCCAGGCCGACCGCCAGGCGCTAACCCGCAGCTACTCTACCTCTAGCCGTAATGACATGACCTTGCGGGTGAAAGTCGACAGCTTGGACTAAAGCACCAAAAACTGACTGACTAGTCGTATCAGACCAAATATGTAGTGCCTTGAAAAAAGCACTACAAAACGTTTGACGTGCCCAGAAACCGAAGGCATGATGGCCTCGCTCCCGCTAATCAGGGGCCCTGGCAAGGGCCTTCGGATCGCCGCTCTAACCCACCCACCTGAGCCGATTCGTGTCTGTACCGCCCACAAGGCGTGTTTGACGAGATTGCGACTGGAACGAAGTTGTCCCGAGGGACGGAAGCGTAATCAGGTAGAACGGCAATAACCCCGAAGCCAGCATCAGGCCCACGACGCCTCGCTGCGCCCCAGGGATCGCCCTCGCCTCGCTCGTCTCCCCCTTGAGCCTATCGTTCACCCGTCGCATTTCCCGCCAGACCCGACTCGACCGCCTAAGCTTCTGGTCAGCGCGCAGCCTCTGCCCAGGCCCTTCCAGGCCAGGTATGCAGTGGAGCAAGGAACTTTCCACAAGAGATCCCTCCAGGATCGACTTTTGACAGAAGACGCGACGAGGTTTATGTCCATGGCACTGACACGCGAACAGCAAATTGCAGCCCTTGAAAAAGACTGGGCTGAGAACCCGCGCTGGAAAGGCGTGACTCGCACCTACACCGCTGCTGACGTAGTTCGTCTGCGTGGCTCGATCCAGCCTGAGCACACCCTGGCCCGCCTGGGTGCAGAGAAGCTCTGGAAGCTGGTCACCCAGGGTGCCAAGCCGTCCTTCCGTCCGGATAAAGATTTCGTCAACTGCATGGGCGCCCTGACCGGTGGCCAGGCTGTGCAACAGGTAAAAGCCGGTATCCAGGCGATCTACCTATCGGGTTGGCAAGTGGCCGCGGACAACAACTCCGCCGAATCCATGTACCCCGACCAGTCGCTGTACCCTGTCGACTCCGTGCCGACCGTGGTCAAGCGCATCAACAACTCGTTCCGCCGCGCCGACCAGATCCAGTGGAAGGCGGGCAAGAACCCGGGCGACGAAGGCTACATCGACTACTTCGCGCCGATCGTGGCTGACGCCGAAGCCGGTTTCGGCGGCGTGCTGAACGCCTACGAGCTGATGAAGAACATGATCGAAGCAGGCGCCGCCGGCGTGCACTTCGAAGACCAACTGGCCTCGGTGAAGAAATGCGGCCACATGGGTGGCAAGGTACTGGTGCCGACCCAGGAAGCCGTCCAGAAGCTGGTCGCTGCGCGCCTGGCAGCTGACGTCGCCGGCGTACCGACCATCATCCTGGCCCGTACCGACGCCAACGCCGCTGACCTGCTGACTTCCGACTGCGACCCGTACGACCAGCCGTTCGTCACCGGCACCCGTACCCCGGAAGGTTTCTACAAGGTTCGCGCCGGCCTCGACCAGGCCATCGCCCGCGGCCTGGCCTACGCGCCGTATGCCGACCTGATCTGGTGCGAAACCGCCAAGCCGGACCTGGACGAAGCACGCCGCTTCGCCGAAGCGATCAAGAAGGAATACCCGGACCAACTGCTGTCGTACAACTGCTCGCCTTCCTTCAACTGGAAGAAGAACCTGGACGACGCGACCATCGCCAAGTTCCAGCGCGAGCTGTCGGCGATGGGCTACAAGCACCAGTTCATCACCCTGGCCGGTATCCACAACATGTGGCACGGCATGTTCAACCTGGCGCACGACTACGCCCGCAACGACATGACCGCCTACGTGAAGCTGCAGGAGCAGGAGTTCGCCGACGCCGCCAAGGGCTACACCTTCGTGGCGCACCAGCAGGAAGTGGGCACCGGCTACTTCGACGACATGACCACCGTGATCCAGGGCGGCGCCTCCTCGGTGACCGCGCTGACCGGTTCGACCGAAGAAGAGCAGTTCCACTGAGTCACCCGAGCAAGCGGCCATTCCAGACCGTGTAAGACCTAACTGGAATGCCTGACAGACTGATGCCCCGACTGGTTCGGGGCATTTTTTTTGCCTGTAATGACTGCGTAATGCTGACGGGCCCCTTCGCGGGCAAGCCCGGCTCCTACAGGGGGGGGGCGCCGGCGGGAACTGCGTGCGACACGAACGGGCCATGGCAAAAGCACAGTATCCCCTTGTGGCGAGCAGGCTTGCCTGCGCTCGGCTGCACAGCAGCCGCAAAACCTGACAACCCGATGCACCTGGCACACCGCAGTGGTCAGGCTTGGGAGCGCTTTACGCTCCAGCGCGGGCAAGCCCGCTCGCCACAAGGCCACCTCACAACACGCTCAACTGTGACAATCCTCAAATCCAGCCCGCGAAGGGGCCGGAATGACCAACACAACGCCCAAACATTGACCTGGCGCACGCTTCGCTCACGACAAATCGATTAAAACGTCCGCCCTTCCCGCAACTTTCAACTAGTCTTCATATTGCAACTAGAAACAGCCGCGCTCATGCGAGCTGTTACAGCCAAATACAAACAATATTGATTATCATTTAGAAATAGCTTTATTCGTTACAGCCTGGATAAAACATAATTAACAAAAACCCGGCCAATGCCCGCAGTACAGGCCCTGCAGGCCCTCAAGAGGTCACTATGTCCTTATTCCAATAAATAATTTCGCCATAGAAAATTTACTTGCCTGGTGTTTACCCATAAAATCACCCGGATTGATGGCGCTGCGACATATCGTCACTGCCTTGTTACTTTTTTCAAGCTCAGAGAACCTGGCTCTCTGTTAAGGATTACCCGCATGACCGAAGCGACCGGACTCATGGCCCACAACTGGGGCTTTGCCATTTTCCTGCTCGGCGTCGTCGGCCTCTGTGCCTTCATGCTCGGTCTTTCCAGCCTCCTCGGGTCAAAAGCCTGGGGGCGCAGCAAGAACGAACCGTTCGAATCCGGCATGCTGCCCACCGGTAGCGCCCGACTGCGGCTCTCCGCCAAATTCTATCTGGTCGCGATGCTGTTCGTGATCTTCGATATCGAAGCCCTCTTTCTCTTTGCATGGTCTGTGTCCGTCCGCGAAAGCGGCTGGACCGGATTCGTCGAAGCTCTCGTTTTCATAGCAATTCTGTTGGCAGGTCTTGTCTACCTTTACCGGGTGGGGGCGCTTGATTGGGCTCCGGAAGCTCGTCACAAGAGGCAAGCGAAGCTGAAACAATGAGGCTTTGGCAATGCAATACAATCTCACCAGAATCGACCCGGACGCTCCTAACGAGCAATATCCGATTGGCCAGCGGGAAACCGTTGCCGATCCGTTAGAGGATCAAGTCCACAAGAACATTTTCATGGGCAAGCTGGAAGACGTGCTGAGTGGCGCGGTGAACTGGGGGCGCAAGAACTCCCTGTGGCCGTACAACTTCGGCTTGTCCTGCTGCTACGTGGAGATGACCACCGCCTTCACGGCGCCTCACGACATCGCACGCTTCGGCGCCGAAGTTATCCGGGCATCACCACGCCAGGCGGACTTCATGGTTATTGCCGGCACCTGCTTCGTCAAGATGGCGCCGATCATCCAGCGCCTGTACGAGCAGATGCTCGAACCGAAGTGGGTGATTTCCATGGGCTCGTGTGCCAACTCCGGTGGCATGTACGACATCTACTCCGTCGTTCAGGGGGTGGACAAGTTCCTGCCCGTGGACGTCTACGTGCCCGGCTGCCCGCCCCGCCCCGAGGCTTTCCTGCAAGGCTTGATGCTCTTGCAAGAGTCGATTGGCCAGGAGCGTCGCCCACTTTCCTGGGTCGTCGGTGATCAGGGCATTTACCGTGCCGAGATGCCGTCGCAAAAGGAACAGCGCCGCGAACAGCGTATCCAGGTGACCAACCTGCGCAGCCCCGACGAAGTCTGATCCAGTTCTGCTTCTTATAAAGAAACGTGTACCTGGCTTCATTCTTTAGTTGACCGAAAGCGATAAAAAACCATGACTACAGGCAGTGCTCTGTACATCCCGCCCTACAAGGCTGACGACCAGGATGTGGTCGTCGAACTGAATAACCGTTTTGGCGCCGAGGCCTTCACCGCCCAGGCCACCCGTACCGGCATGCCGGTACTGTGGGTGAGCCGCGCCCAACTCGTCGAAGTCCTGACCTTCCTGCGCAACCTGCCCAAGCCGTACGTCATGCTCTATGACCTGCACGGCGTGGACGAGCGTCTGCGTACCAAGCGCCAGGGCTTGCCGGCTGCCGATTTCAGCGTCTTCTATCACCTGCTCTCGATCGAGCGTAATAGTGACGTGATGATCAAGGTGGCCTTGTCCGAAAGCGACCTCAGCTTGCCAAGCGTCACCAGCATCTGGCCGAACGCCAACTGGAACGAACGCGAAGTCTGGGACATGTTCGGCATCGACTTCAAAGGCCACCCGCACCTGTCGCGCATCATGATGCCGCCGACCTGGGAAGGCCACCCGCTGCGCAAGGACTACCCTGCCCGCGCCACCGAGTTCGATCCCTACAGCCTGACCCTGGCCAAGCAGCAACTGGAAGAGGAAGCCGCGCGCTTCAATCCGGAAGACTGGGGCATGAAGCGCTCCGGTGCCAACGAGGACTACATGTTCCTCAACCTCGGCCCGAACCACCCGTCGGCCCACGGTGCCTTCCGTATCGTCCTGCAGCTGGACGGTGAAGAGATCGTCGACTGCGTACCGGACATCGGCTACCACCACCGTGGTGCCGAGAAGATGGCCGAGCGCCAGTCCTGGCACAGTTTCATCCCCTACACCGACCGTATCGACTACCTCGGCGGGGTGATGAACAACCTGCCGTACGTGCTTTCGGTGGAAAAACTGGCCGGCATCAAGGTGCCGGACCGGGTCGACACCATCCGCATCATGATGGCCGAGTTCTTCCGGATCACCAGCCACCTGCTGTTCCTGGGTACCTACATCCAGGACGTTGGCGCCATGACCCCGGTGTTCTTCACCTTCACCGACCGCCAGCGTGCCTACAAGGTGATCGAGGCCATCACCGGCTTCCGCCTGCACCCGGCCTGGTACCGCATCGGTGGTGTCGCTCACGACCTGCCACGCGGCTGGGACAAGCTGGTCAAGGAATTCGTCGACTGGCTGCCAAAGCGCCTGGACGAATACACCAAGGCCGCCCTGCAGAACAGTATTCTCAAGGGTCGTACCATCGGCGTCGCCGCCTACAACACCAAGGAAGCCCTGGAATGGGGCGTCACCGGTGCCGGCCTGCGTTCCACCGGTTGCGATTTCGACCTGCGCAAGGCCCGTCCGTACTCCGGCTACCAGAACTTCGAGTTCGAAGTGCCGCTGGCGGCCAACGGCGATGCCTATGACCGCTGCATGGTTCGCGTCGAAGAGATGCGCCAGAGCATCAGGATCATCGACCAGTGCCTGCGCAACATGCCGGAAGGCCCGTACAAGGCGGATCACCCGCTGACCACGCCGCCGCCCAAAGAGCGCACGCTGCAGCACATCGAAACCCTGATCACGCACTTCCTGCAGGTTTCGTGGGGCCCGGTCATGCCGGCCAACGAATCCTTCCAGATGATCGAAGCGACCAAGGGCATCAACAGTTATTACCTGACGAGCGATGGCGGCACCATGAGCTACCGCACCCGGATTCGTACGCCAAGCTACCCGCACCTGCAGCAGATCCCTTCGGTGATCCGCGGCAGCATGGTCGCGGACCTGATCGCGTACCTGGGTAGTATCGACTTCGTTATGGCCGACGTGGACCGCTAAGCATGAACAGCACGCTCATCCAGACAGACCGTTTCGTCCTCAGCGAAACCGAGCGCTCGGCCATCGAGCACGAGTTGCACCACTACGAGGACCCGCGCGCGGCGTCCATCGAAGCCCTGAAGATCGTCCAGAAGGAACGTGGCTGGGTGCCTGACGGCGCGCTCTACGCCATCGGCGAGATCCTCGGCATTCCGGCCAGCGACGTCGAAGGCGTGGCCACCTTCTACAGCCAGATCTTCCGCCAGCCGGTCGGTCGCCACATCATTCGCGTCTGCGACAGCATGGTCTGCTACATCGGTGGCCACGAATCGGTGGTCAGCGAAATCCAGAGCAAGCTGGGCATCGGCCTCGGCCAGACCACGGCCGACGGCCGCTTCACCCTGCTGCCGGTGTGCTGCCTGGGCAACTGCGACAAGGCCCCGGCCCTGATGATCGATGACGACACCTTCGGCGACGTGACCGCCGCCGGCGTCGACAAACTGCTGGAGGGCTACGTATGACCCTGACTTCCTTCGGCCCTGCCAACCGCATCGCGCGCACAGCAGAAACCCACCCGCTGACCTGGCGCCTGCGTGACGACGCCGAGCCCGTGTGGCTCGACGAGTACCAGGCGAAGAACGGCTACGCCGCCGCGCGCAAGGCCTTTGCCGACATGGCTGGCGACGATATCGTCCAGACCGTGAAGGACTCCGGCCTCAAGGGCCGTGGCGGTGCGGGCTTCCCCACCGGGGTCAAGTGGGGCCTGATGCCCAAAGACGAATCCATGAACATCCGCTACCTGCTGTGCAACGCGGATGAAATGGAGCCCAACACCTGGAAGGACCGCATGCTGATGGAGCAACTGCCCCATCAACTGATCGAAGGCATGCTGATCAGCGCCCGTGCGCTGAAGACCTACCGTGGCTATATCTTCCTGCGCGGCGAGTACGTCACCGCTGCCAAGCACCTCAACCGTGCCGTGGAAGAAGCCAAGGCCGCGGGCCTTTTGGGCAAGAACATCCTCGGCAGCGGCTTCGACTTCGAGCTGTTCGTCCACACCGGTGCCGGGCGCTACATCTGCGGTGAAGAAACCGCACTGATCAACTCCCTCGAAGGCCGCCGCGCCAACCCGCGCTCCAAGCCGCCCTTCCCCGCCGCCGTTGGCGTCTGGGGCAAGCCGACCTGCGTGAACAACGTCGAGACCCTGTGCAACGTGCCAGCGATCATCGGCAACGGCGTCGACTGGTACAAGTCCCTCGCCCGCGAAGGCAGCGAGGACCACGGCACCAAGCTGATGGGCTTCTCCGGCAAGGTGAAGAACCCCGGCCTGTGGGAACTGCCGTTCGGCGTCACCGCCCGCGAATTGTTCGAAGACTACGCTGGCGGCATGCGCGACGGCTTCAAGCTCAAGTGCTGGCAGCCTGGCGGCGCCGGTACCGGTTTCCTGCTGCCCGAACACCTGGACGCCCAGATGTACGCCGGCGGCATCGCCAAGGTCGGCACCCGGATGGGTACCGGCCTGGCCATGGCAGTCGACGACAGCGTCAACATGGTTTCGCTGCTGCGCAACATGGAAGAGTTCTTCGCCCGTGAGTCGTGCGGTTTCTGCACCCCTTGCCGCGATGGCCTGCCGTGGAGCGTCAAGCTGCTGCGCGCCCTGGAGAAAGGCCAGGGCCAGGCCGGCGACATCGAGACCCTGCTGGGTCTGGTCGGTTTCCTCGGCCCAGGCAAGACCTTCTGTGCTCACGCACCGGGCGCCGTGGAGCCATTGGGCAGCGCAATCAAATATTTCCGTCCGGAGTTCGAGGCCGGCATCGCCCCCGCAGGTGCTGCCGTCCCGCCTTTGGCACGGCCGATCGTAGTCGGCGCATAACAAGTATCGAAGGGGGGCGGTCCGTGCCGCCCTCTTCCTCGTCTGAAGCCGCACCTCGATGCGCCAGGCGAGTACAGGATTCCATTAGCCACGCCCGCAGACGCGGGCCAACGAAGAACTTTGAACCATGGCCACTATCCACGTAGACGGCAAGGCGCTCGAAGTCAACGGGGCAGACAACCTGTTACAGGCATGTCTGTCGCTAGGCCTCGACATTCCTTATTTCTGCTGGCACCCCGCTCTTGGTAGCGTCGGTGCCTGTCGCCAGTGCGCGGTCAAGCAGTACAACGACGAGAACGACACCCGTGGTCGTATCGTCATGTCCTGCATGACCCCCGCTACCGACAACACCTGGATCTCCATCGACGACGACGAATCCAAGGCGTTCCGCGCCAGCGTCGTCGAATGGCTGATGACCAACCACCCGCACGACTGCCCGGTCTGCGAGGAAGGCGGTCACTGCCACCTGCAAGACATGACCGTGATGACCGGCCACAACGAGCGCCGGTATCGCTTCACCAAGCGCACCCACCAGAACCAGGACCTCGGCCCGTTCATTTCCCACGAGATGAACCGCTGCATCGCCTGCTACCGTTGCGTACGCTTCTACAAGGACTACGCCGGCGGTACCGACCTGGGCGTGTTCGGTGCCCATGACAACGTGTACTTCGGTCGCGTCGAAGACGGCACCCTGGAAAGCGAGTTCTCCGGCAACCTCACCGAGGTCTGCCCGACCGGTGTGTTCACCGACAAGACCCACTCCGAACGCTACAACCGCAAGTGGGACATGCAGTTCGCCCCGAGCATCTGCCATGGCTGCTCCAGCGGTTGCAACATCAGCCCCGGCGAGCGTTATGGCGAACTGCGTCGCATCGAGAACCGCTTCAACGGTTCGGTGAACCAGTACTTCCTGTGCGACCGTGGCCGCTTCGGTTATGGCTACGTCAACCGCGCCGACCGTCCACGCCAGCCACTGCTGGCCGACGGCAGCAAGTTGAGCCTGGACAACGCCCTGGACAAGGCCGCCGACCTGCTGCGCGGTCGCAACATCGTCGGTATCGGTTCGCCCCGCGCCAGCCTGGAAAGCAACTACGCGCTGCTGGAACTGGTCGGTGCCGAGCACTTCTACTCGGGTATCGAAGCCGCCGAGCTGGAGCGTATCCGCCTGGTGCTGCAGGTTCTGAAGGACAGCCCGCTGCCCGTGCCGAACCTGCGCGACATCGAAGACCACGACGCGGTGTTCGTTCTCGGCGAAGACCTGACCCAGACCGCCGCCCGCCTGGCACTGGCCCTGCGCCAGTCGGTCAAGGGCAAGGCCGAAGAGATGGCCGACGCGATGCGCGTCCAGCCATGGCTCAACGCCGCGGTGAAAAACATCGGCCAGAACGCGCTGAACCCGCTGTTCATCGCCAGCCTGGCTGAAACCAAGCTCGACGACGTCGCCGAAGAATGCGTACACGCCGCTCCCGATGACCTGGCTCGTATCGGCTTCGCCGTGGCCCACGCCCTGGACGCCAGCGCGCCAGCAGTGGAAGGCCTGGACAGCGAAGCCCGCGAACTGGCCCAGCGTATTGCCGACGCCCTGCTCGCGGCCAAGCGCCCACTGGTCATCGCCGGCACCTCCCTGGGTTCCAATGCATTGATCGAGGCCGCGGCGAACATCGCCAAGGCCCTGAAACTGCGCGAGAAGGAAGGCTCCATCAGCCTGGTCGTGCCTGAGGCCAACAGCCTCGGCCTGGCCATGTTCGGTGGCGAGTCCGTCGATGCCGCCCTGGACGCGGTGATCGCTGGCCGTGCCGACGCCATCGTCGTGCTGGAAAACGATCTGTTCACCCGCACCGATGCCGCCAAGGTCGACGCCGCACTGAGCGCCGCCAAGGTGGTGATCGTCGCCGACCACCAGAAGACCGCCACCACCGACCGCGCCCACCTGGTGCTGCCGGCAGCGAGCTTTGCCGAAGGCGACGGCACCCTGGTCAGCCAGGAAGGTCGCGCCCAGCGTTTCTTCCAGGTCTTCGACCCGCAATACATGGACGCCAGCATCCTGGTTCACGAAGGCTGGCGCTGGCTGCATGCCCTGCGCGCCACCCTGCTGAACAAGCCGGTGGACTGGACCCAGCTGGACCACGTCACGGCGGCCTGCGCTGCCAACGCGCCGCAACTGGCCGGCATCGTCGACGCCGCGCCATCCGCCGCGTTCCGCATCAAGGGCCTGAAACTGGCGCGCGAACCGCTGCGCTACTCCGGTCGTACCGCCATGCGCGCCAACATCAGCGTGCACGAGCCACGGACCCCGCAGGACCAGGACACCGCGTTCGCCTTCTCCATGGAAGGCTACTCGGGCTCCGCCGAACCGCGCCAGCAGGTGCCGTTCGCCTGGTCGCCGGGCTGGAACTCGCCACAGGCCTGGAACAAGTTCCAGGACGAAGTCGGTGGGCATATCCGTGCCGGTGACCCGGGCGTGCGCCTGATCGAAAGCCGCGGTGACAACCTGGGCTGGTTCGCCAGTGTTCCAGCGGCATTCTCGCCATCGCGCGGCACCTGGCAGGCAGTACCGTTCTATCATCTGTTCGGCAGCGAGGAAAATTCCTCGAAAGCCGCACCGGTGCAGGAACGTATCCCGGCCGCCTATGTCGCGCTGGCCAAGTCCGAAGCGGACCGCCTGGGCGTCAACGACGGTGCACTGCTGAGCCTCAACGTGGCCGGCACTACCCTGCGCCTGCCGCTGCGTATCAATGAAGAACTGGGCGCTGGCCTGGTGGCCCTGCCGGCTGGCCTTGCCGGTATCCCGCCGGCGATTTTCGGCAAATCCGTTGACGGTCTGCAGGAGGCAGCTCAATGACCTGGTTCACACCTGAAGTGATTGACGTGATCCTCACGGTCATCAAGGCCATCGTGGTCCTGCTGGCCGTGGTGGTCTGCGGCGCACTGCTGAGCTTCGTCGAACGTCGCCTGCTGGGCTGGTGGCAGGACCGCTACGGTCCGAACCGCGTTGGCCCGTTCGGCATGTTCCAGATCGCTGCCGACATGCTGAAGATGTTCTTCAAGGAAGACTGGACGCCACCGTTCGCCGACAAGGTGATCTTCACCCTGGCACCGGTCGTGGCCATGAGCGCCCTGCTGATCGCCTTCGCGATCATCCCGATCACCCCGACCTGGGGTGTCGCGGACCTGAACATCGGCCTGCTGTTCTTCTTCGCCATGGCCGGCCTGTCGGTGTACGCGGTGCTGTTCGCCGGTTGGTCGAGCAGCAACAAGTACGCCCTGCTCGGCAGCCTGCGGGCTTCGGCCCAGACCGTGTCGTACGAAGTGTTCATGGGCCTGTCGCTGATGGGCATCGTGGTCCAGGTCGGCTCGTTCAACATGCGCGACATCGTCGAGTACCAGGCCCAGCACCTGTGGTTCGTCATCCCGCAGATCTTCGGTTTTCTGACCTTCTTCATCGCTGGCGTGGCCGTGACTCACCGTCACCCCTTCGACCAGCCGGAAGCGGAACAGGAACTGGCCGACGGTTACCACATTGAATATGCCGGCATGAAATGGGGCATGTTCTTCGTGGGTGAATACATCGGCATCATTCTGATCTCGGCGCTGCTGGTCACCCTGTTCTTCGGTGGCTGGCACGGTCCGTTCGGCATCCTGCCGCAACTGTCGTTCGTCTGGTTCGCCCTGAAGACCGCGTTCTTCATCATGATGTTCATCCTGCTGCGCGCCTCGATCCCGCGCCCACGGTATGACCAGGTGATGGACTTCAGCTGGAAATTCTGCCTGCCACTGACCCTGATCAATATGCTGGTGACCGCTGCGGTCGTGTTGTTGAACACGCCTGCCGGCGCGGTTCAGTGAGGATTTGACCCATGTTCAAATATATTGGCGACATCGTTAAGGGTACCGGTACCCAACTGCGAAGCCTGGTGATGGTTTTCGGCCATGGCTTTCGCAAGCGTGACACCCTGCAATACCCGGAAGAAGCGGTCTATCTGCCGCCGCGCTATCGCGGCCGTATCGTCCTGACCCGCGACCCCGATGGTGAAGAGCGCTGCGTGGCGTGCAACCTGTGCGCCGTGGCGTGCCCGGTCGGTTGCATCTCGCTGCAGAAGGCCGAGACCGACGACGGTCGTTGGTACCCGGAGTTCTTCCGCATCAACTTCTCGCGCTGCATTTTCTGCGGCCTCTGCGAGGAAGCCTGCCCGACCACCGCGATCCAGCTGACACCGGATTTCGAAATGGCCGAGTTCAAGCGTCAGGACCTGGTGTACGAGAAAGAAGATCTGCTGATCTCCGGCCCCGGCAAGAACCCTGACTACAACTTCTATCGTGTTGCAGGTATGGCTGTTGCCGGGAAGCCGAAAGGTGCCGCCCAGAACGAAGCCGAGCCGATCAACGTGAAGAGCTTGCTGCCTTAAGGAAGAACGATGGAATTCGCTTTCTATTTCGCATCGGGTATCGCGGTTGTGTCCACGCTTCGCGTGATCACCAACACCAACCCCGTGCACGCCCTGCTCTACCTGATCATTTCGCTGATCGCCGTGGCGATGACCTTCTTCAGCCTCGGCGCACCGTTCGCCGGCGCCCTGGAAGTGATCGCCTATGCTGGCGCCATCATGGTGCTGTTCGTCTTCGTGGTGATGATGCTCAACCTCGGTCCGGCTTCGGTGCTGCAGGAACGCGACTGGCTCAAGCCCGGGATCTGGATCGGGCCGGTGATTCTCGCCGCCCTGCTGCTGGCCGAACTGGTGTACGTGCTGTTCAGCCACAGCAGCGGCGTGGCCATCGGTCAAACCACCGTAGGCGCCAAGGCCGTGGGCATCAGCCTGTTCGGTCCGTACCTGCTGGTCGTCGAACTGGCCTCGATGCTGCTGCTCGCTGCAGCCATCACGGCTTTCCACCTGGGCCGCAACGAGGCGAAGGAGTAATACGATGCCTGCTATCCCTCTGGAACATGGCCTGGCCGTCGCCGGCATCCTGTTCTGCCTCGGCCTGGTCGGCCTGATGGTCCGCCGCAACATTCTCTTCGTGCTGATGAGCCTGGAAGTGATGATGAACGCCGCCGCACTGGCATTCATCGTCGCGGGCGCACGCTGGGCGCAGCCGGATGGACAGATCATGTTCATCCTGGTGATCAGCCTGGCAGCCGCCGAGGCCAGTATCGGTCTGGCGATCCTGCTGCAACTGTATCGCCGCTTCCACACGCTCGATATCGACGCTGCCAGTGAGATGCGCGGATGAACATGATCTTTCTGACTTTCGTATTTCCCCTGATCGGTTTCCTGCTGCTGTCGTTCTCCCGTGGACGCTTCTCGGAAAACCTTTCGGCCCTGATCGGCGTCGGCTCCATCGGCCTGTCGGCGATCGTTGCCGCCTACGTGATCTGGCAGTTCAACGTCGCCCCGCCGGAAGGCGGCCACTACACCCTGGTGCTGTGGCAGTGGATGTCGGTGGACGGCTTCGCCCCCAACTTCGCCCTGTACATCGACGGCCTGTCGGTGACCATGCTCGGCGTGGTGGTCGGGGTGGGTTTCCTGATCCACCTGTTCGCCTCCTGGTACATGCGTGGTGAGGACGGCTACTCGCGTTTCTTCTCCTACACCAACCTGTTCATCGCCAGCATGCTGTTCCTGGTGCTCGGCGATAACCTGCTGTTCCTGTACTTCGGCTGGGAAGGCGTGGGCCTGTGTTCCTACCTGTTGATCGGTTTCTACTACAGCAACCGCAACAACGGTAACGCGGCACTGAAAGCCTTCATCGTCACCCGGATCGGCGACGTGTTCATGGCCATCGGCCTGTTCATCCTGTTCCAACAGCTGGGCACGCTGAACATACAGGAACTGCTGGTCAAGGCACCCGAGCACTTCAAGGTCGGCGACTTCTGGATCGTCCTGGCAACCCTGCTGCTGCTGGGCGGTGCGGTCGGTAAATCGGCCCAGTTGCCACTGCAGACCTGGCTGGCCGACGCGATGGCCGGTCCTACCCCGGTTTCGGCACTGATCCACGCCGCGACCATGGTGACCGCCGGTGTCTACCTGATCGCCCGTACCCACGGCCTGTTCGCCCTGGCACCGGATATCCTGCATCTCGTTGGTATCGTCGGTGGCGTGACCCTGGTCCTGGCCGGCTTTGCCGCCCTGGTGCAGACCGACATCAAGCGGATCCTCGCCTACTCGACCATGAGCCAGATCGGCTACATGTTCCTGGCCCTGGGCGTCGGTGCCTGGGAAGGCGCGATCTTCCACCTGATGACCCACGCCTTCTTCAAGGCCCTGCTGTTCCTTGCCTCCGGTGCGGTGATCGTTGCCTGCCACCACGAGCAGAACATCTTCAAGATGGGCGGCCTGTGGAAGAAACTGCCGTTGGCCTACGCCAGCTTCATCGTCGGTGGTGCCGCCCTGGCCGCCCTGCCGATCGTCACCGCCGGTTTCTACTCCAAGGACGAAATCCTCTGGGAAGCGTTCGCCAGTGGTAACCATGGCCTGCTCTACGCTGGCCTGGTCGGTGCGTTCATGACCTCGCTGTACACCTTCCGCCTGATCTTCATCGCCTTCCACGGCGAAGCCAAGACCGAAGCCCATGCCGGCCACGGGATTTCCCATTGGCTGCCGCTGGGCGTGCTGATCGTGCTGTCGACCTTCGTCGGTGCCTGGATTCATCCACCACTGGCCGGCGTGCTGCCGGAAAGCGCCGGCCATGCTGGCGGCGAAGCCAAGCACAGCCTGGAAATCGCCTCGGGCGCCATTGCCCTGGCCGGTATCCTGCTGGCCGCCCTGCTGTTCCTCGGCAAGCGCCGCTTCGTCAGCGCAGTCGCCAACAGCGGCATCGGACGCATCCTCTCGGCCTGGTGGTTCGCTGCCTGGGGCTTCGACTGGATCTACGACAAACTGTTCGTCAAGCCTTACCTGGCGATCAGCCATGTGCTGCGCAAAGACCCGCTCGACCAGACCATCGGCCTGATCCCGCGCCTGGCCAAGGGTGGTCACACCGCCCTGAGCCGTAGCGAGACCGGTCAACTGCGTTGGTATGCCGCGTCGATCGCCGCTGGTGCAGTCGTGGTGCTCGGCGCCATCGTACTGGTAGCGGTCTGACTATGAACCTTGCGACATTGCGAAAGGAATTGAGCCCGTCATGATTCTGCCTTGGCTAATCCTGATCCCCTTCATCGGCGGCCTGCTGTGCTGGCTGGGTGAGCGCACCAGCGCCACCCTCCCCCGCTGGATTGCGCTGCTGACCATGTCCCTCGAACTCGCCCTCGGCCTCTGGCTGTGGGCCCACGGGGACTACCACCTGGCACCGGCGCCTGGCGCCGATCCGACCTGGGCCATCGAGTTCAAGCACGTCTGGATCCAGCGCTTCGGCATCAACGTGCACCTGGCCCTCGACGGCCTGTCGCTGCTGATGATCCTGCTGACCGGCCTGCTGGGTATCCTCTCGGTACTCTGCTCGTGGAAAGAGATCCAGCGCCACGTGGGCTTCTTCCACCTGAACCTGATGTGGATCCTGGGCGGTGTCGTCGGCGTGTTCCTCGCCCTCGACCTGTTCATGTTCTTCTTCTTCTGGGAAATGATGTTGGTGCCGATGTATTTCCTCATCGCGCTCTGGGGTCACAGCTCCTCCGATGGCAAGAAGACCCGGATCTACGCGGCAACCAAGTTCTTCATCTTCACCCAGGCTTCCGGCCTGATCATGCTGGTGGCGATCCTCGGCCTGGTCCTGGTGAACTTCAACAACACCGGCGTGATCACCTTCAACTACGCCGACCTGCTGAAGACCAAGATGTCCCACGGCGTCGAGTACCTGCTGATGCTCGGCTTCTTCATCGCCTTCGCGGTGAAGCTGCCGGTGGTACCGTTCCACTCCTGGCTGCCGGATGCCCACGCCCAGGCGCCCACCGCAGGTTCCGTCGACCTCGCCGGTATCCTGCTGAAGACCGCGGCCTACGGCCTGCTGCGTTTCGCCCTGCCGCTGTTCCCGAATGCCTCGGCCGAATTCGCGCCGATCGCCATGACCCTGGGTCTGATCGGGATCTTCTACGGTGCCTTCCTGGCCTTCGCCCAGACCGACATCAAGCGCCTGATCGCCTTCTCCAGCGTCTCGCACATGGGCTTCGTGCTGATCGGCATCTACTCCGGCAGCCAGCAGGCCCTGCAAGGCGCGGTGATCCAGATGCTGGCCCATGGCGTGTCGGCAGCGGCACTGTTTATCCTCAGCGGCCAACTGTACGAGCGCACCCACACCCGCGACATGCGTGAAATGGGCGGCCTGTGGTCGAAGATCGCCTACCTGCCGGCCATCAGCCTGTTCTTCGCCGCCGCCTCCCTGGGGCTGCCGGGCACCGGCAACTTCGTCGGCGAGTTCCTGATCCTGATCGGTACCTTCGTCAGCGCGCCATGGATCACCGCCATCGCCACGTCCGGCCTGGTGTTCGGTTCGGTCTACTCGCTGATCATGATCCACCGCGCCTACTTCGGCCCGGCCAAGTCGGATGAAGTGCTGCACGGCATGGACGGTCGTGAACTGACCATGGTGCTCGGCCTTGCGGTACTGCTGATCTACCTCGGCGTGTACCCGCAACCGTTCCTCGACACCTCTGCCGCCACCATGCATGGCGTGCAGCAGTGGCTCGGCACCGCCTTCACTCAACTCGCTTCGGCCCGGTAAGAGCGCTATGGAATTCACGATTCAACACTTTATCGCGCTGGCGCCGCTGTTGATCACCAGCCTCACCATTATCGTGGTGATGCTGGCGATCGCCTGGCGTCGTAACCACTCACAGACCTTCCTGCTGTCCTGTGCCGGTCTCAACCTGGCGCTGCTGTCGATCCTGCCAGCCCTGAAAGTCGCCCCGCTGGCGGTGACGTCGCTGATCCAGGTCGACGACTTCGCCTGCCTGTACATGGCGCTGATCCTGGTCGCCACCCTGGCCTGCGTCACCCTCGCCCACGCCTACCTGGGTGAAGGCGGTCCGGGCTACCCGGGCAACCGTGAAGAACTGTACCTGCTGATCCTGATGGCTGCCGCCGGCGGCCTGGTGCTGGTCAGCGCGCAACACCTGGCCAGCCTGTTCATCGGCCTGGAACTGCTGTCGGTACCGGTCTACGGCCTGGTGGCCTATGCGTTCTTCAACAAGCGTTCGCTGGAAGCCGGTATCAAGTACATGGTGCTGTCGGCTGCCGGTTCCGCGTTCCTGCTGTTCGGCATGGCCCTGCTGTACGCCGAAGCCGGTACCCTGAGCTTCAGCGGGATCGGCCAGGCACTGGCGGCCACCGGCCTGCCAAGCCCGATTGCCCAGCTCGGCCTGGGCATGATGCTGGTCGGCCTGGGCTTCAAGCTGTCGCTGGTACCGTTCCACCTCTGGACCCCGGACGTCTACGAAGGTGCCCCGGCACCGGTAGCGGCCTTCCTGGCCACAGCCAGCAAGGTGGCCGTGTTCGCAGTGATGATCCGCCTGTTCCAGATCTCGCCGGTGGCCAGCAGTGGCGTACTGAGCAACGTCCTGGCGGTCATCGCCGTGGCGTCGATCCTGGTCGGTAACCTGTTGGCGCTGACCCAGAGCAACCTCAAGCGTCTGCTCGGTTACTCGTCCATCGCCCACTTCGGCTACCTGCTGATCGCCCTGGTGGCGAGCAAGGGCCTGGCGCTGGAAGCCATGGGCGTGTACCTGGTCACCTACGTGGTCACCAGCCTCGGTGCCTTCGGCGTGATCACCCTGATGTCCTCGCCGTACAACGGTCGCGACATGGATGCCCTGTACGAGTACCGCGGCCTGTTCTGGCGCCGTCCGTACCTGACCGCCGTGCTGACCGTGATGATGCTGTCCCTGGCCGGTATCCCGCTGACCGCCGGCTTCATCGGCAAGTTCTACATCATCGCGACCGGTGTCGAGTCCCAGCACTGGTGGCTGATCGGCTCCCTGGTGATCGGTAGCGCCATCGGCGTGTTCTACTACCTGCGCGTGATGGTCACCCTGTACCTGATCGAGCCGAACCTGCGTCGTCACGATGCCCAACTGCACTGGGAACAACGTGCTGGTGGCGTGATGCTGCTGGCGATCGCGATCCTGGCCTTCTTCCTCGGCGTATACCCACAACCGCTGCTGGAGCTGGTGCAACACGCCGTACTGGCCAGCTAAGCAAACGGCCAGCCACACCCGACACCCCGCCCGAGGCAACTCTGGCGGGGTGTTTTGTTTTAAGGGGCCTGCCGAATCCGTTGCGAACCATTCTCGACTTCTATAGGCTGGCCCGCCCTGTTCCGCCGAGCCCCTATCGATGCGCACCGCCCTCCCCTCTTCCCTGCTGCCCCTCGCACTGTTGTGCGCCACACCGTTGCAAGCTGCCCCCGCTTCCGTGGAGTTGGGCGAAGTGCAAGTACGCAGCGAAGAGGTCAGCGAGATCGATGAGGCCCGCGAGCAGTTGCAACAGGTGCCCGGCGCCAGCAACCTGGTCGACCTAGGCAAGGTCGAGAATGGCCGAGTCGCCAGCAACCAGGATGTGCTCGCCTACCAGCCAGGGGTGTATGCCCAGTCGGCCAGCAACGACGGCACCAAGGTGTCGATTCGCGGCTCGGGCATCAACCGCGCACCGGGTGCCCACGGCTCGGGTGTCTACACGATGTTCGACGGCCTGCCCCTGACCGGCCCCGGCGGCACGCCCTACGAACTGTTCGAGCCATTGTGGCTGAGCCGTGCCGAGGTGCTGCGCGGGGCCAACGGTTTCGACAAGGGCTCGCTGGCCCTGGGTGGCGCCATCGACTACATCACCCATACCGGCCGAGATGCCGCGCCCCTGCAGGTACGCTACGAAACCGGCAGCCATGGCTATCGCAAGCGCCAGATCAGTTCCGGCCAGGTGCTGGGCGACCTGGATTACTACGTGTCGCTGACCGACTCGGACTACGACGGTTACCAGGACCATACCAAGGGCAGCAGCAAGGGCATCGCGGCAAATGTCGGCTATCGCTTCAGCCCGGAACTGGAAACGCGCCTGTACTTGCGCTATCGCGAGACCGACAACGAGCTGGCCGGACGGGTGACCCAGGAACAGATCAAGCACCATCCGCGTTCAGCCAATCCGGTTTACATCAGCCGCGACTACAACCGTCCGCAACCGGGCAGTACCTGGCTGGGCAGCAAGACGACGATGTACCTGGACGACGATTCGAAGCTCGAGGTGGGGCTGGTCTATCACGACTACCCGATGGACCTGCGCGAAGGCCCCAACCGCCTCAAGGTGGCCTACACCGATGTCAGCGGCACCTTGAACTATATCCGTCGCGACACGCTGTTCGGCCTGGAGAGCAAGACCACTGTAGGCTGGCGCAGCACCAAACACCTGCCCAACAGCGGTGCCTCGGAATATGTGCGAATCCCCGTCGGCAACACCGCAGGCTATCCGACCGGGACCAAGACCCGTGATTTCAGCTACCAGGGTTCGGATAACGTGCTGCATGCCAGCAATGACCTGGAACTGATGCCCGACCTCTGGCTGACCACCGGCCTTGCGATGATCTACACCCGCCGAGAAAGCGATGTGAGTTATCCGGCCAGTGGCGGCAAGGTCAGCCAGCATGATTGGGACTACGCGCCGCGCGTGGGCCTGCGTTACCAGTTCAGTCCGCAGTTGCAGGTGTATGGCAACCTCAGCCGCTCGGTGGAGCCGCCCCATCCGTGGTCGTTGATCTGGAGTTCGGGAACTCGCTTCGGCCTCGGCAATGGGGCTTCAACCGGTCTGCAAAGCACCCCGATCAAGCTGCAGAACCAGACCGCCACCACCCTGGAACTGGGCAGCCGCGGCGAGTCCTGGCTCGGCAAGTGGGACCTGGCCTGGTACTACTCGGCGGTACGCCATGAGCTGCTGACCGTGGAGATGCAGGCCGCCACGCAGACCACAGGCCCGATCACCGGCGAAGTGAATGCCAGCCCCACCGTGCACCAGGGCATCGAAGCCGGCCTGGACAGCCTGCTGTGGGAGCGACCGGCACTGGGCAAGGTCAGCCTGCGCCAGGCCTACACCTTCAGCGACTTCCATTACCGCGACGACCGGGCCTTTGGGGACAACCGCCTGCCCGGCATTGCGCAGCATTACTACCAGGCGGAGATCCGCTACGACCATCCGACCGGCGTCTACGTCGGTCTCAATACCCAGGTGGCCTCGCGCATGGCCGTGGACTACGCCAACTCCCGCTACGCCTCATCCTATGCCCTGTTTGGCGCAACCCTCGGCTACGCCTCGCCCAAGCAGGACTGGCAGACCTGGCTCGACCTGCGCAACCTGACCAACCAACACTACGCCGCGCTGGTGGTGCCTGGCTATGACGACAAGGGGGCTGATGCCGCCCGTTCGGTGCCGGGCGAAGGCATGGGGGTGTACGCCGGGGTCTCGTACAGTTTCAGGTGATGTGTTCGAAGTGAGGGCCCTTTCGCGGGCAAGCGCGGCGTCTACAGGAGGAGCCGCGCGCCGACAGCACGCTCAGGAGGGCAATCTCACGCGTTTCTTGCTCTCGGTGAAAATGCCCCAACTGGACAGGAACAGCGCGGCGATCAACGGCCCGATGACGAAACCGTTCAGCCCGAATACCGACAACCCGCCCAAGGTGCTGACCAGGATCAGGTAATCGGGCATGCGCGTGTCCTTGCCCACCAGGATCGGCCGCAGCAGGTTGTCCACCAGGCCGATCACGAACACGCCGAACAACGCCAGCACCACGCCTTGCCAGATCGCCCCGCTCAACAGGAAGTAAACGGCCACCGGCGCCCAGACAATCCCCGCGCCCACCGCCGGCAGCAGTGAGAGAAACGCCATCACCACCGCCCAGAGCAACGCACTGGGAATATCCAGCAGCCAGAAGATCAGCCCGCCGAGGCCGCCCTGGGTCACGGCCACCACCAGGTTGCCCTTCACCGTGGCGCGCACCACGCGGTTGAACTTCAGTTGCAGACGACGCTTCTGCGGTTCGGCCAACGGCACTGCCGTGCGAATCCGCCGTACCAGGTCCGGGCCGTCGCGCAGGAAGAAAAACAACAGGTAGAGCATGATGAAAAAGCTCACCACGAACTCGAAGGTGCCCTGCCCCACGCTGACCGCCTGACTGGCCAGAAACTGGCTACCTTGGGTCACGCCTGCGACCACCTTGGCCTGCAGACCTTCAAGATCACCCATGCCGAAACGATCGAGCAACTGCTGGAAGGAGCCCGGCAGCAACTGCTTGAAGTGCTCCACATGGCCGGCGATATCCAGGCGGCCGCTTTCGATGCTCTTGTACAGCGCAGTCCCCTCCTGCACCAGCAGGACGCCGATGACGATCACCGGCAACACGGCAATCAGCAGGCAGGCGCCCAGGGTGCACAGCGAGGCCAGGTTGCGCCGCGCCTTCAGTCGCAGCAGCAGGCGGCGCTGCAAGGGCGCGAAAACGATGCCGAGAATCACGGCCCAGAACACCGCGCCGTAGAACGGCTGGAGAATCCACAGGAAGGCAATGGTCACCAGCACCAGCAGGGCCAGCAGGAATTTGTTGTGCAGGGAAGCTTCGCTCATGTCCGGTCCATGTCGGGAAAACGCAGGGGCAGGTGCTCCCTCAGCGGGTTAGTCAGGCGAACGCGCCGATTCGTTCACAAAGTGTGGACCCAGATCAATAAAACCCGGCACCGGAAGACTTAATCTCGCGACTTTTTTGCCGACGGTCCGCCCATGTCCTTTCCCGCTCCCGAACTGCTGGCTCCGGCCGGCACCCTCAAGAACATGCGTTATGCCTTCGCCTACGGCGCCGATGCCGTGTATGCCGGCCAGCCGCGCTATAGCCTGCGGGTGCGCAACAACGAGTTCGACCACGCCAACCTGGCCCTCGGCATCCGTGAAGCCCAGGCCCAGGGCAAGCGTTTCTACGTGGTGGTGAACATCGCTCCGCACAACGCCAAGCTCAAGACCTTCCTCAAGGACCTGGCACCGGTGATCGAGATGGCGCCGGACGCGCTGATCATGTCCGATCCGGGCTTGATCATGCTGGTGCGCCAGCACTTCCCGCAGATGCCGATCCACCTGTCGGTGCAGGCCAACACGGTGAACTGGGCCAGCGTGCAGTTCTGGCAGCAGATGGGGCTGACGCGGATCATCCTGTCGCGGGAACTGTCCCTGGAGGAAATCGAGGAAATCCGCCAGCAGGTGCCGGACATGGAGCTGGAAGTGTTCGTCCATGGCGCGCTGTGCATGGCCTATTCCGGGCGCTGCCTGCTGTCGGGCTACATGAATCGGCGTGACGCCAACCAGGGCACCTGCACCAACGCCTGCCGCTGGAAATACAGTGCACAGCCGGCCGAGGAAAACCTCACCGGCGAGATCGTCCAGGCCTTCGAACCCGAGCCGACCCTCGGCCTGGGGGCACCGACCGACCAGGTGTTCCTGCTGCAGGAAGCCAATCGCCCGGAAGAATCGATGCCGGCCTTCGAGGACGAGCATGGCACCTACATCATGAATGCCAAGGACCTGCGTGCGGTGCAGCATGTCGAGCGACTCGCGCGCATGGGCGTGCACTCGCTGAAGATCGAAGGCCGGACCAAGTCACACTTCTACTGCGCGCGGACCACCCAGGTCTATCGCCAGGCCATCGACGACGCGGTGGCAGGCCGCGAGTTCGACCGCGGCCTGATGACCAACCTCGAATCCCTCGCCCAGCGCGGCTACACCGAAGGCTTCCTGCGCCGGCACGTGCATGACGAATACCAGAACTACCAGAACGGCAGCTCGGTGTCCGAACGCCAGCAGTTCGTGGGTGAACTGACCGGCGTACGCCGCGAGCGGCTGGCGGAGGTCAAGGTGAAGAACCGCTTTGCGCTGGGCGACCATCTGGAGCTGATGACGCCCAAGGGCAACTTTCATTTCGACCTGGGGGAGTTGCGTAACAGCAACGGTGAGTCGATCGAGGTCGCACCGGGGGATGGGCACACGGTGTACCTGCCGATTCCGGACCAGGTGGAACTGGAGTTCGGCTTGTTGATGCGCGACATCAGCGACCGTCAGTAACCCCTGTGGTGAGCGAGCTTGCCCGCGCTCGGCGGCGAAGCCGTCGTAGAAAGGACTGCACAGCCACCCTTTATAGCCCGTATCGACGGCCTCCCGGGACACCCCGCAGCCCGCCGCTCACCGGGATTACTCAGATCCTGAACTGCCCCACCAGCCTGCCCAGACGCTGCCCCAGGTCCGCCAGGCTGCGGGAGGTCTGCGCGCCCTGTTGGGTCTGGTCCGCCACGTTATCCACCGCCACCGCGATCTGGTGCACGCTGCGGTTGATCTCTTCAGCCACTGCCGTCTGCTCCTCGGCGGCACTGGCGATCTGTGCGTTCATCGCGTTGATGGTACCGATCAATTGCGCGATGGTATCGAGCGACGAGCCTGCTTCGTTGGCCTTCACCGAAGTACCGTCACCCGCCTCGCTGGAACGCCGCATCGCTTCCACCGCCGCCTGTGTCCCGGACTGCAGGCGGTCGATCATGCCCTGGATCTCCTGGGTGCTCTGCTGGGTCCGGCTGGCCAACGCCCGCACCTCGTCAGCCACCACCGCGAAGCCACGCCCGGCCTCGCCGGCACGTGCCGCCTCGATGGCTGCGTTGAGGGCCAGCAGGTTGGTCTGCTCGGCAATCGAGCGGATCACCCCGAGCACGCTGACAATCGACGACACGTCCTGCTGCAAGCTGTCCAGCGACACACCGCTGCTACGGATATCCCTCACCAGCGCGTGAATCTGCTCGATGCTGCCATCGACCACGCGCTTGGCCGCCTGGCCTTCGGCGTCGGTCTGCTGGGCGGCGACCGCGGCGCCCTGGGCACTGCGCGCCACCTCCTGGGCCGCCGAGGACATCTGGTTGATCGCCGTGGCAACCTGGTCGGTCTCGTGACGCTGGCGTTCCATGGCCTCTTCCGAACGGTTCGCCTGGTCCGAAACCTGGCTGACCAGCCCGGTCAGTTGGCCGGTCATCTCGGTGATCTGCCGTACCAGGCCGTGGATCTTCTCGACGAAGCGGTTGAACGAGCCCGCCAGTTGCCCCAGTTCGTCCTGGCTGGTGATTGCCAGGCGATGGGTCAGGTCGCCCTCGCCTGCGGCGATATCGTCCAGGTTGGCTTTCATCAGCAGCAGCGGCCGCAGGATGGTGTTGGCCACCAGCATCCCCACTACTGCAATCACCACCAGCACCAGCAGGGCAACACCGACAATGCTCAGCACCACGCCTTCCATCCGCTCGTTGACCTTGGCCCGGACCACCTCGACCTGTGCGTCGATGCCGTCGAGGTTGACCGAAGAGCCAATGGCCATGTCCCACTTGGCCAGGTATTCGGTGTAGCCCAGCTTCGGCACCAGCACCGATTCGTTGCCCGGCAGCGGCGAACTGTATTCCAGGTAATGGGTACCGTCCTTGGCCACATCGACCAGGCCGCGGTTCACATAGACGCCGTTGGGATCACGGGTGTCCTTGAAGCTCTTGCCCAAGCCCTCGGGGCTGTCGCTCTTGAAGAGCCGGACGACCTGCGAGTCGTAGCCGAAGAAGTAACCGTCCTTGCCGTACTTGATGCTCGACAGCAACTTGATGACCTGGTCGCGCGAGGCCTGGTCACCCGGCGCGGCCGCGTCGTAGAGCGGCTTGATCGCGGTCATCGCCACGGCGACATAGCTTTGCAGGGTGGACCGTGCATTGGCGATCAGCCGCTGGCGGGTTTCCTCGACTTCATGGCGGGCCTGGTTCTGCAGGATGAACACGGTGGTGAGGCTGATCACGACCGCGAACAGCAGAACCGGCAAAACGGCGAGGGACAGGACTTTGGCCTTGAGGCTCAGGCGCATGGGATGCTCTCTTGTTATTAGGCAGGTATCGGGTTAACGGCCCGGAACGCGGAAAGTTGAGCAACCGGCACGGCCGTACAACCTAGGCAAACGCTGCAAGATTCTCGGCTTTTCCGGCAGGAAATCGACCGTCTAAGACGTATTGTCGATTTTCATCGACATCCATTCGATGGGATAAAGCGACCCTTTGTTGACGCAGGTCATTGTTTTTTATTTGAACATTCAAATAAAGAAAATCTCCGGCACGCCGTTAAACTTCCAAATCTCTGCATTTCAAGAATAAGGACGTCACTCAATGTCGCTCAGACAGCTTTCCATCCAATGGAAGATCACCCTGCTCGCCGGGCTCTGCCTGCTGGGGATCGTCACCCTGCTGGTCAGCCTTTCGCTGTACCGCATGGAACACAGCTCGGAGCTGGTCAAGGCGTCGAGCATGCAGATGCTCAACGAAGCGGCCCAGGCACGCATCGAGGCCCAGGGTGAAGTCCAGGCGCTGGTCATCCGCCGCCAATTCATGGATGCCTACCAGTACGGCAACGGCTTCGCCCGCCAGGTGCTGTTCCTGCGCGAACAGGCCCAGAAGCGCTTTCTCGACGCCTTCGACCTGCGTGAAGACCTGACCCGCCAGGTCAAGGCTGCGCTGCAGGCCAATCCCGACCTGCTGGGCCTATCCCTGGTATTCGAGGCCAATGCGCTGGACGGCAAGGACGAACTGTTTGCCGGCCAGAAGGAACTCGGCAGCAACGAAAAGGGCCGCTTTGCCCTCTACTGGTCGCAACCGACCCCAGGCACGCTGACCGCCATGCCGCTGCCGGAAAGCGACATGAGCGACACCAGCACCGGCCCCAGCGGCCAACCGAACAACACCTGGTTCACCTGCCCGCGCACGACCCTAAAGCCCTGCGTGATCGAACCCTACTTCTACGAGATCGACGGCCACACCGTGCTGATGACCAGCATCGTCTTTCCGTTGCAGTTCGAGGGCAAGGTGGTCGCTTCGCTGTCGGTGGACATCAACCTCGACAGCCTGCAAGCGGTCAGCCAACAGGCGAGCAAGAAGCTCTACGACGGCCAGACCAGCGTCAGCATCCTCAGCCCGGTCGGCCTGCTGGCCGGCTACAGCCCGGATGCCAGCAAGCTCAGCCAGCGCCTGGACCAGGTCGACAGCCGCGACGGCGCCAGGCTGATCCAGCAGTTGGCCAGCAGCACCCAGACCCAGGTCCTGCGGACCCACCAGCAACTGAAGATCCTCGCGCCCTTCCAGCCGATCCCTGGCGGCAAGCCCTGGGGCGTGTTGCTCGATGTGCCGGAGAAAGTACTGGTGGGGCCGGCCGAGGCGCTCAAGGCGGAACTTGACGAGCGTGGTGCCGCCGGTACCCTGATCGAGTCGGGCCTGGGCCTGCTGGCGGCGGTGATCGGCCTGCTGCTGGTCTGGTTGACCGCCCGCAGCGTGACCCGCCCGATTCTCGCCGTGGCCCACATGCTCGAAGACATCGCCAGTGGCGAAGGCGACCTGACCCGTCGCCTGCACTACGCCAAGCAGGACGAACTGGGGCAACTGGCAGGCTGGTTCAACCGCTTCCTCGACAAACTGCAACCGGTGATCGCCGATGTGAAGCGTTCGGTCCAGGATGCCCGCGGTACTGCCGACCAATCCTCCGCCATCGCCACCCAGACCAGCGCCGGCATGGAGCAGCAGTATCGCCAGGTCGATCAGGTGGCCACCGCTTCCCATGAAATGAGCGCCACCGCCCAGGATGTCGCCCGCAGCGCGGCACAGGCGGCCCAAGCCGCCCGTGATGCCGACCAGGCGACCCGCCAGGGATTGACCGTGATCGACCGCACCACCACCAGCATCGGTCACCTGGCCGCCGACATGAGCGATGCCATGGGCCAGGTCGAAGGGCTGGCGGCCAACAGCGAGAAGATCGGCTCTGTCCTCGAAGTGATTCGGGCGATTGCCGAGCAGACCAACCTGCTGGCGCTCAACGCGGCCATCGAGGCGGCTCGTGCCGGTGAAGCTGGCCGGGGTTTTGCGGTGGTTGCCGATGAAGTGCGTAACCTGGCACGGCGCACCCAGGAATCGGTCGAGGAGACCCGCCAGGTCATCGAGGAACTGCAGAGCGGCACCCGCGAAGTGGTCAGTTCCATGGGCAACAGCCATCGCCAGGCCCAGGGCAGCGTCGAGCAGGTCAGCCAGGCCGTGACGGCCCTGCAGCAGATCGGCAACGCGGTCACGGTGATCACCGACATGAACCTGCAAATCGCCAGCGCGGCGGAAGAGCAGAGCGCGGTGGCCGAAGAGATCAACAACAACGTGGCGACCATTCGCGATGTCACCGAGTCGCTGTCCGGGCAGGCCAACGAGTCGGCACGGGTCAGCCAGTCGCTCAACCAACTGGCCAACCAGCAACAGGGCCTGATGGATCAGTTCCGGGTATGAATACCTGCGCGCAGGGCGTCAGCTTCTGCGCGGCAGGTCGATCGTCACCAGCAGCCCACCCAAAGGGCTGCTCAACAGACGCATCTGTGCGCCCCAGGCGTCGACGATGTCGCGCACGATGCCCAGTCCCAGGCCATGTCCGGTGGTCTGCTCATCCAGCCGCGCACCGCGGCTGACGACCTCGTCCCGCTTCTGTTCGGGAATGCCCGGACCATCATCCTCGATACTCAGGCGATAGCCACCCGCCGTTTCGACGATACCCAGGCGTACCTCGGCATCGGCCCATTTGCAAGCGTTGTCCAGCAGGTTGCCGAGCAGTTCGAGCAGATCCTCGCGGTCCCAGGGCAGTTGCAGGCCGGGCGGCGCCACATGGCTCAGGGCCAGATGCTCGCCATGGATCATTCCCAAGGTCGCAAGCAAGCTCGGCAGCTCCGAATCGCAGTCGAACAACGCGCCCGGCAAGGCATCCCCGGCAAGGCGTGCCCGGTTCAGCTCACGGCTCAGGCGCTGCTCGATCTGCTCCAGTTGTTCCCGCAGCACCTTGCGCAGGCCGGGATGGTCATCCAGCCGGCTATCAGAGGCCAGGCTCAGCAGTACCGCCAGTGGGGTTTTCAGCGCATGGCCAAGGTTGCCCAGGGCGTTGCGTGAGCGCTTGAGGCTGTCTTCGGTATGGGCCAGCAGGTGATTGATCTGCGCCACCAGTGGTTCAAGCTCCAGTGGCACCTGGGCTTCCAGTTGCGAGCGCGTCCCCTGCTGCAACTGGGCAATCTGTTCGCGGGCGTTCTCCAGGGGACGCAGTGCCCGGCGGACGGTCAGCCGTTGCAACAACAGAATCACGATCAACGCCGCCAGGCCGATCCCCAGGCCGATGCGTTGCATCAGCTGGAAACTTTCCCGCACCGGCGTGTAGTCCTGGGCCACGCTGATGCTGATCGCCTGCCCCAGGCGCCGGTAATCCGAGCGCAAGACCAGCAACATCTGCGCCTCGGGCCCCAGTTGCAGGTTGGCGTGCAGTCCGGGTTGCTCCGGCACCGGCAATTCCTGGTCCCAGAGCGAGCGGGAGCGCCAGTGGCTGTCGCCGAAGTCGATTCGAAAATAATGCCCGGAAAACGGCCTCTGGTAGGCCGCCGAAAGGCGTCGCTCATCCAGCTGCAAGCCATCGGGGCCGCGCACCAGGGCGACCAGCAGGTTCTCGCTGTCGGCGTGCAGCCCATCCTCCAGGTAGCGTTGCAGGCCCAGTTCGAACAGCCAGAGACTGGTCTGCGCGACGACCAGGCCGACGACCAGCAGCACGCTGACCAGGCCCAGGCTCAAGCGGCGCTGAATCGACCTCACCCGCTGGTTCCGCCGAACAGATAACCCTGGCCACGCCGGGTCTCGATCACCGAGCGGCCCAGCTTGCGGCGCAGATGGTTGACGTGTACCTCCAGGACATTCGAATCCCGCTCGGTCTCGCCATTGTAGAGGTGTTCGGCCAGGTGCCCCTTGGATAGAATCTGCTCGGGATGCAGCATGAAGTAGCGCAGCAGGCGGAATTCGGCAGCGGTCAGTTGAATCGCCTCGCCGTCGCGGCTGACGCACTGGCGGCCCTCATCCAGATGCAGGCCGGCGGCATTCAGGGTCGGCTGGTTCGGCTGGCCATGGGCACGGCGCAACAGCGATTGAACGCGCAGTTGCAGTTCTTCGGGATGAAACGGCTTGGTCAGGTAATCGTCGGCACCGGCCTTGAGTCCCTCGATACGCTCGGCCCAGGAGTCGCGCGCGGTGAGGATCAGCACCGGCACCGTCAGCCCGCCGGCGCGCCATTGCCGCAGCACATCAAGACCGGGCAAGCCAGGCAGGCCAAGGTCGAGAATGATCAGGTCATAGGGCTCGACAGCGCCCTGGTACGCCGCATCGCGCCCATCCGCCAGCCAATCGACGGCATAGCCCTGGCGTGCCAGGCCAGCTTGCAGCTCATCAGCCAGGGGCACGTTGTCTTCTACCAGCAACAGGCGCATCAGTCGTCCTCCTCGTCTTTCAACAGATCGCCATTGCTGGCGTCGAGCTTGAGCTCGCGGACCACACCAGCCTGGGTCAACAACTCGACCTCATAGATATAGTGACCATGCTTGGTTTCCAGCTCGGCCTCGAGCAACTTCGCTCCGGGGTGATGCCCCATGGCCCGTTGCAGCAGGTTTTCCAGTGGCAGGATCGTGCCTTGCTGGCGCAGGCGCAGCGCCTCGTCCTGGTCCAGGTCCCTTGCCGAGGCCAGGGAGCAGAGAGTTGCCAGCATCAACAGACTGCTGACGCGCAAATTGAAGATCATTACCTGTCCTGATGGTCCTTGAGAACCTGAGCGCTACTGGCGTCCAATTCAATCTCCCACTCAAATCCCTGAGTATCACGCAGTTCTACCCGATGAATGTAGGAGCCTTCTTGCACTTGGGCACCCTTGATCCAGCCCATGGCAATTGGCCATTTTCTCGCTCAAGGTAACTGCCCCAACTTAAACGAAGCTGAATTTCCCCGGCAGTTGCCAGTCCATCTCCATGCCTTCCATTTTCCTCACGCTGGCAGCCACTCGCGACAACCTTCCTTATAATCCAGCTATCCAGAGAACGAGAGCTGTATGACTGCGATCCATATCAAGTATCCCGCGCTGACCCTCAAGGCCGGCAAGCGTGCCTACCAGCGCATCCGCGAAGGCGGACTGAACGCCGCCGACGTCGGTACCCTGCCCGGCGCGGCTGGTGGACCGAAAGCCCTGGGCATCCAGGGGCTGGACCTGGCACTGTTCGGTCACTGGTTGCCGGCCAGTCCGCGAGAGCGCTCATTGATAGGTGCATCGATTGGCGCCTGGCGGTTTGCCAGCGCCTGCCTGCCGGATGCCGCGCAGGGGATCGAACGGCTTGGGCAGCTCTACAACGAGCAGAGCTTTGCCAAGGGCGTGACCATGGCCGAGGTCAGTCGCAGTTGCGAGCGCATGCTGCATGACCTGCTCGAGGGGCAGGACGCGTCGATCCTCAGCAACGAACGCTACCGACTGAACGTCGTCATCGTCAAAAGCCATGGCTTGCTGGCGGACGATCATCGCGGCCGCCTCAGCCTGGGTCTGTCTTCGGTGATCGCCGACAATCTGCTGGGACGTGCGCGCCTGGCCCGTCATTTCGAGCGGGTGATCCTGCATGACCCGCGCCTCTGCCCTCCCCTGCTACCGCTGAAGGATTTTCCCTCGCGAGTGCTGCCGCTGGCAACGGAGAATCTGCGCCAGGGCTTGCTGGCTTCCGGCTCGATTCCGATGGTCATGGAAGGCGTGCGCGACATCGTCGGGGTGGGTGATGGTACCTATCGCGACGGTGGGCTGCTCGACTACCACCTGGACCTGCCCTACGGCGGCGACGATGTGGTGCTGTATCCGCACTTCACCGACAAGGTCATTCCCGGCTGGTTCGACAAGACCCTGCCCTGGCGGCGCGGTAATCCGGATCGCTTGCAGAACGTGTTGCTGCTGGCGCCGTCGCGGGAATACCTGGCTCGACTGCCCCATGGCAAGTTGCCAGATCGTAATGACTTCAAGCGCTACATGGGCGACGACAGGGGCCGCCAGGCCTACTGGCGCAAAGCGATGGCCGAGAGCCGGCGACTGGGCGACGAATTCCTCGAATTGGCCGATAACGGTCGACTTGGCGAGCGCCTGCTGGCGCTTTGAGTCGGTCATCCCGCGGCGGAGCTGTTAAACTGCCGTACTGCATGCATTCTTCAGAGCTGACAATACCGTGGAAATCTTCAAAGAGTTTACGTTCGAATCTGCCCACCGCCTGCCGCACGTGCCGGAAGGGCACAAGTGTGGCCGCCTGCATGGTCACTCCTTCAAGGTGGCGATCCACCTGAGCGGCGAGATCGACCAGCATACCGGCTGGATTCGCGACTTCTCCGAGATCAAGGCGATCTTCAAGCCGCTGTACGAGCGCCTGGACCACAACTACCTGAACGATATTCCCGGGCTGGAAAACCCTACCAGCGAGAACCTGGCGAAGTGGATCTGGCAGGAACTGAAGCCACTGTTGCCAGAGCTGTCGGCGATCCGGATTCACGAGACGTGCACCAGCGGATGCATCTATCGCGGGGAGTAAATCCCGAGCCTGAAAAAACCACCGATAGAGGTGGTTTTTTTATGTCTGGCGTTAGCCCTGTGGAGCTTGTGGTGAGGGGGTTGGGTCTTGTGTCGGTTGTGGCGGCCTCTTCGCGGGCAAGCCCTGCTCCTACAATACTTCGTCGTCCATACCGGTTGTGCTCGACACCCGTCTGTAGGAGCAGGGCTTGCCCGCGAAGAGGCCCTCAAGTCCTGCACCGGACTTGCCAACGCCACAAAAACAAAACCCCAACTGCTTTCGCAATTGGGGTTTTGGAATTTAATCTTGACGATGACCTACTCTCACATGGGGAAACCCCACACTACCATCGGCGATGCATCGTTTCACTTCTGAGTTCGGGATGGGATCAGGTGGTTCCAATGCTCTATGGTCGTCAAGAAATTCGGTAGCCAGCTCGTAGCCCTTGCGGGTCACGCTCCAGCAAATTCGGGTATGTGATTCAGGTATTTGTGCGTTGCAAACTTTCGGTTCACTTCGTCTTCATACACCGCAATCTGCTCATTCGACGCAAATTGCTTGGGTGTTATATGGTCAAGCCTCACGGGCAATTAGTATGGGTTAGCTCAACGCCTCACAGCGCTTACACACCCCACCTATCAACGTCGTAGTCTTCGACGGCCCTTCAGGGAACTCAAGGTTCCAGTGAGATCTCATCTTGAGGCAAGTTTCCCGCTTAGATGCTTTCAGCGGTTATCTTTTCCGAACATAGCTACCCGGCAATGCCACTGGCGTGACAACCGGAACACCAGAGGTTCGTCCACTCCGGTCCTCTCGTACTAGGAGCAGCCCCTCTCAAATCTCAAACGTCCACGGCAGATAGGGACCGAACTGTCTCACGACGTTCTAAACCCAGCTCGCGTACCACTTTAAATGGCGAACAGCCATACCCTTGGGACCGGCTTCAGCCCCAGGATGTGATGAGCCGACATCGAGGTGCCAAACACCGCCGTCGATATGAACTCTTGGGCGGTATCAGCCTGTTATCCCCGGAGTACCTTTTATCCGTTGAGCGATGGCCCTTCCATACAGAACCACCGGATCACTAAGACCTACTTTCGTAC